>NZ_CP109390.1:0-4800000 GCF_045040525.1 Kitasatospora sp. NBC_01539 | reverse complement strand
TCGCCAGCACCCCGGGGTGCCGGAACGTGCCGGCCGTCATCAGCGTGCCCAACCGGATCCGCCGCGTCTCGCGGGCGAGCCCGGCGAGCGTGGTCCAGGCGTCGGTCGGGCCGGGCAGGCCGTCGCCGTCGCCCATCCGCAGGTAGTGGTCGGACCGGAAGAAGGCGTCGTAGTCGAGCTGTTCGGCGGCCTGTGCCACCCGCAGCAGCGTGTCGTAGGAGGCGCCCTGCTGCGGCTCGGTGAAGATACGGAGATCCATGCCCGCCATCATGCCCGCCGGACGCGCGCGGTCCCGGCGGCTCCACCGAGGCTTCACGCGCCCGTCGAACGGGCGATGGGAACAGCCTGACACCCGGTCAGGCCCTCACCGTCCGGAGGCCCGACAACACCTCCACCACGCTGAAGACCGCCGCGATCGTCCAGACCGGCCTGGCCGTCCGCGTCGCCCCCGTGGCCGTCCACTTCGACACCCTGAAGTCCAGGCTCAAGGAGGACACCGGGACCGCCGCGACGGTCATCCCCGGCATCTCCGTCGATTACTCGCCGATCTCCGTCGCCGGCACCCGGGTGATGGCCGCAGCAGGCCGCCGCCGCGAACTCGCCGCCCTCGACCTCGCCGGCGCCACCCGCGCCCGGACCCCGCGGGTCATCGCCGCCGAGGCACTCCTCGCAGCCGTTACCGGGGCCGCCGTGATCACCACCCAGCGGCTGTCGCTCACCGAACCGATCGACGACGTCCCCGTCATCGTCCCGCGGGGCTCCACCTGGCAGGCCGTCACCCGCTGCGCCGCCACCGCGATGGTCGCCGCCGCCCTCTCCACCTGGAGCACCACCCGCGGCCGCACCATCGAGATGGCCGGCACCCGCGACCGACCCGCGTCACCCGCAGCACGAACGAGGGGCCCGGCCGGTCCTCACGGCTGTCCGTACCCCGAACAGCTCAGAACAGTGGCGGGTCCGGCGTCCGCGGCACCCGGATGGCCCCCTTCATCAGCGCCATCACCCGCTCGTGCGTGTCACCGACCCGGTCGACGACCTGCACCCGCAGGAAGACGTTCTCGATCTCCGCCATCGCCTTCTCCGTGAACCAGCCCACGAACATCAGCCCCTGCACCGAGATCGGACGACCGGGGGCGATGAGGCTCAGCATGAAGTCACCTTCGGCCGGCAGGCCCCGCGCCGTCAGAACCGCTGACACCTCCTCCTGCGACAGCCAGCGGGTGGATGCCGGGGCGCCGTCGGACCTCGCAGCCAGGGTGAAGGCGAGCCGGTAGTCGATGCCCGCGACGACGGCGACGTCCTGGGACCCGTTGACGACATGGCAGGTCCAGACAAGCCGGCCGTCCGGGGCCAGACCGGCGGCCACACGGCCGGACCAGCCGAGCGCCGGCCGCACCGTACGCGCGTACTGCGCACGCGCCAGCACCGCTCCCGCGGAGGCAAGCACCACCGCGACCGCGGCCTGGGTGTCCAGCAGCTCGATCCTCCAGATCCCCGCGGGATGCGCCAGGTTCTTCCTGACCAGGTTGTGCACGAGGAGCAGCATGCTCACCGCCACCAGCCCGAGCGGCAGCCGCGCGAACCACCCGCTCCGTTTGACCACCCGTTGCGCCGTCTCCACGTCTCCCCCTCAGCCCGGTCGGGCTTCCCCTCCGCCGGCAAACCCCTGCACCGCCCTGCCATGTCCGGGGAACGACCCGACCCGAACGCCCCCCGACACCCGGACCCCCTACCCGCCCGCACACTCCGATAGGCATCCGCCCCGGACCACCGCCCGCGCCCGCCACTCAGCCCGAATCCACCGATGATCTTGAGACGGGGCAGCCGACTGCGAGTGTTCGCCGATGCGTTGGCCACATCACCCCCTGCACCTCGGAAGTGCAGCGGTTGAATGGCCAGATCATGACCGTGAGCTGCGGAAACACTGCTCGCGATACAAAGGCTTCGGTGGATCCGCGCTCAGAAGAACAGGGCCGCGTGAACGCAGCCCTGCTCCGTACGTCGGCGAGACCGCAGGGGAGCAGCCTCGGTCACGTCACGTGCGCTCCGTCTTCACGATCCGGTCGGTGGTCTCCGAACCGGGCGAGACGACCTCCACGACCAGCAGCACGTGCTCGGGGCGGGTCGACGTGATGTCGATCGTGCCCGCCCGGTACACGACGACATCCGGACGGCGGTTGGTGAGCGGGACGTCCTGGAGCCGGACGTCGAAGCCGGTGTCAGCGTTCCGGTCCGGTCCCCCCGCGGCCTCCAGAGCATGGCGGTCCGCGGTCGAACGGGTCTGATCGCGCCGGTGGCCCCCTTCCGCAGGCTGGAAGGAGTTTCACAACCATTGGTTCCCTTCCGGAAGCGATCCGGGAGAATGGCATCATGCGCCCCGCCCCGTCCTCGCCGTCAGTGACCATACGAATGCGCCGGCAGGCGCGCAGGGACACGGCACCCGAGCTCGCGGTCCGCAGGTTGCTCCACCGAAGCGGCCTCCGGTATCGGGTCAACGTGCCCGTACCCGACATGTCCCGCCGGACGGTGGACATCAGCTTCCCGCGAGCGAAGGTCGCGGTGTTCATGGATGGCTGCTTCTGGCACGGCTGTCCGGAACACGCGACCGAGCCGAAGGCGAATGCAGAGTGGTGGCGGGCCAAGCTCAACCGCAACATGGAGCGCGACGAGGAGACGACACGCCACCTCGCGGCCCGGGGATGGACCGTGTTGCGGTTCTGGGAGCACGAGACAGCCCCGGACGTCGCTGCAACAATCATCGCGACCGTGCGGAGGAAGCCAGCCTGAGCGCCCGCCGCCGTCATCTGCCAGTGGGGGACCCACACTGCACGGAGTACCCGGTGCACCGGCCCCGCACCAGTGCGGCCGGTGCCGACGACAAGGGGAGCACAATGACCAGGTTCACATCACTGGAGTTGTGCGCCGGGTCGGGCGCGCAGGCACTCGGATTGGAGCGCGCCGGGTTCGACCCTGTCATGTTGATCGACAACAACGAGTTCGCATGCCGGACGATCGGGCTGAACCGCCCGGGGTGGGATGTCCGCTGTCGAGATCTGATGAGCTTCGACCCGTTGGACGAGGACGAGCCGGACCTGCGCAAGGTTCTGGACATCGACCTCATCAGCGGAGGAATGCCGCGCATCAAGGCCGCGGCGGCGGTCGCACGCCGTGGTGGGGACGATCACGAGCGTGCGCTGCTCAAGGCGGCGGTCAGTGTGCTGATGGCCGTCAAACCGAAGGCGCTGATGCTGGAGAACCTGGAGGGGCTGGTCCAGAGCGAGGACTATGCGGAGGACCGGTCCTGGATGGAGGCGGAGCTGCAGAACCTTGGATATCGCCCGCTCTGGAAGGTGCTGGACGCCGCGAACTTCGGCGTGCCGCAGCACAGGCGGAGCGGCTTCCTGGTGGCCCTCGCGGACGACTACAGGCACGGATTCGTCTGGCCCGAGCCGAGCACCGCCCCGACACCGACGGTGGGCCAGGCGCTGGGGCCCTCGATGGGGGCCAACGGGTGGCCCGGCGCGGAGCAGTGGGCGGCAGCGGCGGACCGACCCGCTCCCGCCCTCGTCGGCGGCTCGGACAACCGCGGTGGCGGGGATCTCGGGCCGACCGGCAGCAAGAGGGCATGGGCGGCAATCGGCGTCGAAGGGGCCAGCCTGAGCGACGCCAGCCCCTCGACCGACTTCCCCGTCAACGGCAGGCCCCGGCTGAGCGTGCGGCAGGCAGCGATCTTGCAGGCGATCCCGGAGAACTGGCAGATCTACGGACGGAAGACACGCGCCTACCGCCAGGTCGGAAACGCGCTGCCCCCACCGGTCGCAGAAGCCGTGGGGCGATCGATCGCAACTGCGCTGTGCGGCGGCGCACCTTCGACCATCAGCTGATCCGATGCCGTCCGTGCCGGCGTGGCCCGGACGGCCGCCGGCGCTGGCTAGCATGGTCCGTCGCGGCCCTGCGGTCCAGGGGCCGGAAGGCCAGCCCGTGCCACGATCCAGCCCCCGCTCAGCAAGGAATCCGCATGTCCACGCCGTTCACGATTGTCGACCTGTTCGCCGGCCCCGGCGGACTCGATCTCGCGGCGCGCCAGCTGGGCATTCCCGCCGTGGGCATCGAGTGGGACGGCGGCGCCTGCGCGACCCGTGCGGCGAACCGGTTGGACACGAGACACGGCGACGTCCGCCTCTTCGGACCCGAGCAGTTCGAGCACGCCAACGTTTTGGCGGGTGGTCCCCCGTGCCAGACGTTCACGGTGGCCGGAAGCGGCAGCGGGCGAAAGGCCCTGGACCAGGTACTCGAATTCGCCGACCGTTTCGTGGCCCGCGAACCGCTGGAGGCGATCCGCGCCGACCTCTCCACGCTGGAGGACGAACGCACCGGCCTGGTTCTCGAACCGCTGCGTTGGGCGTTGCAGGCCCTGGACGCCGGCCGCCCCTTCGAGGTGATCGTCCTTGAGCAGGTCCCTGCGGTCCGCCCGGTGTGGGAGAAGTACGCCGAACTGCTCGACAAGGAGGGCTACTCGGTCGCGGATCCCAAGGTGCTGCGCACCGAGGAGTACGGTGTGCCGCAGACCCGCCGTCGAGCGATCTTCATCGCCCGGCGACGCGACTCGGATCGTCTTTCCGGCATTCCCGGCATGCCGCAGCCCACGCACGACCCGTTCAACCCGCTGAAGAAGGTCCGGGCCGCACGCCTGCACGGTCCGACGGGCCCCGTGCCGATGGCCACGGCGCTCCCGGACCGACCGGCCCCCTTCGTCGTGATCTCCAACTACGGGACAGGCGGCGACCCGAAGGCCCGCGGCCGTCGATATTCCCACGAGCCGTCGGCGACCGTCACCGGCAAGGTGTCCCGGAACCGGGTCGAGGCGCCCGAGGGCGTTGCCACCGACCGGTTCACCTGGTCCGAGATGGGACAGTTGCAGACGTTCCCCGCCGAGCCGGACTGGACGTGGACGGGCAAGGACATCTCCCAGCAGATCGGAAACGCCGTGCCGCCCCGGCTCGGCATGCACATCCTCGCCGCCGCTCTGGACATTCCGCAGGAGGATCTCGACGCGGCGATCCGGAAGCACTACACCTACTGACCCCGTCGACCGTCAGGCCGATCCGGGCAGGGCAGGAGTTCCCGGCCCTGCCTGAATGCCCCTCGGTACGTCAGAACAGGCCGGGCACCACCCCGTCCGGCGTGCCGACGAGAGCAACCCGGTCGAGGAAGGCGTTGTTCGTCTCACAACTGGTCTCGGGCAGCAGGACACAGGCATGGCACGCCGCAAGGTTGACGCTGTCGGCGCCGCTCGCCGCTGCCTCGGAGCAGAGGGGGTCGTTGGAGCACCAGGAGGCGCGGAGCAGTGCGGACTCCAGCGAGTAGGCGAGGCGCTCGGGTTCGCCTTGGGCAACAATGCCGCCGAGGCTTCCTGCGGAATCGCTGGTCGCCGTGTAGATGAGGAAACCGGCCATGTCGTCGCCGATGTACAGGCGCTCGCGCAGGGACGCGGCCGGGTAGCCGCCGTCGAGGCTCCACTCGTTGATGAGCAGGTGCGCGAGCGTGTGCACCGCCAGGTAGCGGGGGGAGATCGGGGACGGCGGGACGGGCCGGTCGGAGTTGGCGTAGCGCTCCCGGAGCAACGCTTCGTGGTTGCGTCGAACGCGCGCCGCGCGCTCCTGCGGCTGGGGCCGCCGCTCCCAGGCGGCGAGACGTTCCGGGTCGAGGCGGACGAAGACGCCTTCCCCGCTGACCTCGATGGCGGGCAGCCAGTCCGGCTTCTGGAGGGCGAGCGCGGCCCGGCGGGAACTGCTCGCGGTGTCGCCGACGGCCGGCTCCTCGACCCGGGTGAAGGAGTGCAACGCGCGGATCTCACGGACCCGCTTGACGAGCATGACCTGTCCGATGCCGTCCGGCGTCTGATCACCGCTGGGCGGCTCGCAGACGAAGTCCTGCAGTTCGTCCCGCCCGCCCTCCGGACGCTCACGCTGGAGGGTCCGGTACTCCTCCTGGTAGAGAAGATCGCGCGGCGACAGTGTGGCGTGCTCCTCGGCCGGGTGCTCTGCCTCCGCCTCGCGGACCCGCAGCACGGCGGCGACCGCGTCGCCGACGGTCAGTCCCCGGTTCTTCTCCTCGAACTTCACCATCCTCAGGTAGGTGCGGATGTCGGCCTCGGCCCCGTCCTGGATGTTGCTCCAGTGGGGGCCGAGGGCCTTGAGCACGCCGTCGCTCCACGGTGGGATGGACAGGGCGGAGTGGACAACCGGGTACCACACGGTGGAGGAACCGCGCTGGAGGGTGCGCGGCGGCTCGCCGCACTGCTGGGCGGGGGCGTCCTTGAGCCAGGGGCGACGTCCGGTGCACCGGATGCCGAGGTCGCGCAGCGCCTGGCTGCGGAAGGCTCCCTCCATGGACACCTCCTTCGCGCCACAGGTGCAGCCGATGACGACACCGCGGAGGGAGGCCGTGGAGCCTTCGGCGCGCAGTCGCAGCTTGCCGCCGCACAGGCTGGCCGAGCCGGCCTCGCCCGACCCGTAGGAGGAGGAACGGTGGACCCACTTCCAGTACGGGAAGTCGTCGAGGTGACCGTTGACGCAGGCCATCACGAAGCGGGACGGAACGAGGTCCCGCTCACAGGTACCGCAGACTGCCTTGTCCTTCGGCGGGTTGAACTTCGAGTAGTACTGCAGCTCACGGCACTCCGGGCACGAGTACAACTGCGGGAAACGGGCGGCCCGTACCCCGTCGCGGGCTTCCTCCGGATCGACAGCGGGCGGCAGTTTGAACTCGTGGGCACCCGTCACCCTGGTGAGGCGGGGCTCCCAGAGGGTCCGGGTCCGGCTGACGTCCCAGGTGTCGAGCCCCGCGATGACGAAGGACTCGTTGTCGACCGCGATCATGGCGCCGACGCCGTAGGTGGTGATGGCCTGGGCGCGGCGGATCTCGCCGAGCTTGCGCAGGGGCGTGATCGGCGCGCCGGGTCGGACGGTTCCTCGCTTGCGAGGGGGCGGCGGGGTCATCGCTTCTCCAGAAAGAAGGTCGAGGAGGCGTCCACGTCGCGCAGGCTCCACAGCGTGGGCCAGCCCGTGCGACCCTCCGGGAGGTCGTTGTCGAAGGCGCTGAGGAGAGTGGTCCTGCCGCTCCTGGCGTGGGCCTCGTAGAGCAGGTTCGGATCGACGGCCGCGGCCTCGCGCCACCAGTCGACGAACTCGTCGAAGGCGGCGGCGGTGGCGTCGTGTTCCCGGGGCGCAACTCTCGCGACCCGCTCCAGCAGCGCGTCCCGAACAGCGCCGTGGATCTCGTCGACGAAGTCCTCGATCCGGGCCGCCGCCGCGTTGTCGCGCGCGCCCGGGACCATCAGCCGCGCCAGGGCCACGATCACGGCGTGCAGGCCGCGGTCGCGGGCACGCGCCGAGAAGGGCGTGACGCTGGTGGACTCGACCTCGCGGTAGAGGGCGGAGTGGAAGTGCTGGAAGCTCTCGTAGTGCGAACGGTCCCGGGATCGGGTCGAGTTGAGCATGACTGCAACCAGGCCCGGATGACGTCGGCCGACCCGGCTGGTCGCCTGGATGTACTCTGCGGTGGTCTGTGGCTGGCCCATGACCGCCATCAGGCCGAGGCGGTCGATGTCGACACCGACGGAGATCATGTTCGTGGCGAGCAGGACGTCGGTGGTGTCCGGGGACGGGAACCTGCGCTCAATGTCCTTGAGGCGCTTGGGGATGTCGCTCGCGCTGGCCCGGCTGCTCAGCTCCGTCACCGCCTCGGGGTGGCGGGGCTTCTCGATGCCGTCGCGGGCGGCGAGTTGCTCCATCCGGTCCTGCACGTCGTCGAGGACCTGGAGTTCGGCGGCGGACAACAGCCGCAGGCTGTTGAAGTAACCGACGAGGGTCCAGTAGGCGTCCTTGACCTCGTCGTCGGCGCCGCCGAGCTGAATCTGGTGCAGCAGGGCGGCGTAGGTACGGATCAGCAGGGTGGACTGGCTGGTGCTGGAGGTCAGCAGGCCGATGTACCGACGGGTGGCCTTGTCCTCGCGGGAAGCCTCGACTGCGAACCAGGAGTCACGGGAGTCGAGTCCGGCCGGCGGGAACTGGCAGACCTCGCGGTTGAAGAGGTGCAGGCCCTGTTCGTCGGCGCGCCGGATGGTCGCCGTGGACGCGATCACCTTGGGCCGGTTCGCCAGGATGTCCACCGCGGTCTCGTAGAGCCCGGTGAGCGTCCCGAGCGGGCCGGAGATGAGGTGCAGCTCGTCCTGGACGATCAGCTCCGGCGGCCTGGTCTCCTCCAGATCGCGGTTGAACAGCGCGGCCGTCCGCTCCCGCCACGGCATGGACGCGAACTTGTCGACGGTGGCGATGATCAGCGTCGGGTGCGCGGCGTAGACGGAGTCGTCGACCAGGTGCACGGGCAGTCCCTCGCCGCGGTGGAACGCGCAGTCCGCGTCCGGGCAGTGGACGTACATGCGGGCATGTTCCGGTGCGGCCTCGTAGTTCGACGCGTCGAGCCGGCTGCCGCACCAGGGGCATGCCTGGAGCTGCACCGGGTTCTCCTTGTCGAGCGAGCGGCCGCCGGCGCGCAGGGCATCCAGCTTCTCGCCAGCCGTCACCAGGTCGTTCGGGGTCGCGGACTTCCCCACCCACATGCCGATGGAGATGCCCTCCCGTCCCAGCTCCTCCTCGTGGCGGGAGCGGATCAGCTCCATGGCACAGATCAGTGCGGTGGCGCGCTCGAACTGCTGGAGCGTCAGCAGTCGCAGGGTGTACCGCATCAGCACGGTGACACCGCCGCCGTGCACGGGGTCCTTGAGACGGCGCAGGAAGGTGGTGAAGGCGATCAGGCCGAGGTACGCCTCGGTCTTGCCACCACCTGTGGGGAACCAGAGCAGGTCGGCGATTCCGCGATCGGGATGCTCGTCCTCGACGATGCCCTGGAGGCAGAGCAGCATGAAGCAGATCTGGAAGGGTCGCCAGTATTCCTTGCTCTCGTCCGGTCCGCAGGCGGGCTTGCCCGCCCTGACCCAGGACGTACGTGCGCGCTGCTCGGCCATGGCCCGGTTGGCCAGCTGGAACGCCCGCATCGCGTGGGCATGCGCGGGCTCTGCGAGCAACGCGACGCCTGTGCTCATGCGAATGAGTGCCGTCTCGCACTCCTCGATCCGATCCTGCGCGGCGGCCTCGTACTCGGTGCCGGCCAGGGTCTCCGCCTCGGCCTTGCGTTCGTCGATCCACGTCCGATAACCGTCGAGGAGCGCACCGAGCGCGTCCAGCACCGTCTTCGGATCGGCGGTGCCGAGACCCCGCATGGACAACGCGTCGACGGCGATGGCTCGGTTCGAATCGGTCAGCAGCACCTCGTGGGTGGGCACGAATTCGGTCCGAACCTCGGCGACGGCGGCGCGCCCGGTGGTCGTGGCGCCGATCGGCGGAGGCGTCCAGTCCCAGACGGCCGCGCAACCGTGACCGGTGGCGAAACCGGGCGCGTGTCGGTGGAGCAACCGGCTGAGCATCAACTCCCGGTCGTGGCTTCCGGAGGAGGTACGACGCTCGACGAAGGGCTCGGCGCCGGGCGCGAGTGCCCGGACCCGGAGGGTGGGCTGGTAGTAGCAGGCAGCGTCCTTCAGCTCCCGGGCGCCGACCGTGCGGGTGTTGATCAGCGTGGCGGTGACGGTCACGGTGCCGTGCTCGCCCCTGGGGCGTACCAGGACCCGAAGTTCCAACCCCTCTGCAAGGGTATGCCCGACCGTGGTCGGCGTCGTCACGTCCACCTCGACGTCGGCCAGGTCGAGCGGGACCCGGCGCCAGCGCTCGCGCTGTTCCTGGGTGCTCCGGGCCTCGATTCGGGTGGCCGCGACGGGGTTGCCCTCGGCATCCTCGGGGCGGTAGACGGCGGCCGTGATGTGCAGCACGATCCGCTCCGCCACCATCGGGTCCACGGCGAAGGTGAGCCCCATGGAGGAGGGCCGCCGCATGTTGGCGAGCGAGACGCCGCGCTCGACGGCGTCCTCCTCGCCGTCGCCGCCGCGGACGAGGGCGGGAGAGTCGTCTCCGTCGGCCTCTTCGCCGTCCCGGTTGCCGCGGGCGACCTCGGGCGTCTCTTGGGGGAACAGGATACCGACCGGATACATCGTCACCGGCGCGTCGTCCTTGAGGATCTCTTCTTCACCACCGACCGGACCGAGGAGGTCCAGACGGAGGGCGGCGCCGAGCCGGTCGCGCAGGGCGTAGTAGTCGTGGATGGAGGGGCTCATGAGGAAAGTCGCTCCGTGTTCGAGTCGTCGGACGGGTCGGTCCAGTCGAAGCGGCCGAGGCCGCTGAGGCGGGGGGCGAGCCAGGCTCCCGAGCTGCCGAGACCGGCACGCTCGGTCGCGATGTCGCTGCCCGCGACGGTTTCGACGCAGTCGATGTGGAGGCCGGTGATCCGGCCGGGGACGTTGTACTCGGACCAGCTGCCGCCGCGGCTGAGCATGAGGTGCAGAGCGCGACGGAACGCCTCCGACACCTCGCCGACGGGGCGACCGTTATGAACGACCGCGTACGGCGGCGTCTGGTCCTCGCCCTCGGGCAGGCGGTGGAGCAGGACCAGCTCGACGGCATCGCCGGTGTGAACCTCGTGAGCGAGTTGTCGCTGAACCTCGACGGGGTCGGCGGCGACGTTGCGCACGCCCGGGGGGTGTGCGTGGCAGACGTCGAGGCCGAGTGCCTCGATGCCGTTGCGGGCCCAAGATCGGCTACCTCCGATGTACCAACGGTCCAGACGCCTGTCCTTGCGGACCAGCCAGGTGTTGGGACGGTCGAGTCGGTAGAGGTCGTCGCGAGGCCGGGTCATGGCGACGTAGAGGAGCCGGGCTTCCGCGGCCGGGTCGTAGTCGATCTTCTTCTTGGCCACGTCCTTCGGACGTCTCAGCTCCACCGGCTCCACAACCAGGACGCGGTCGAACTCCAACCCCTTGGCGCGGTGCACCGTCGAGACGACCAACGACGCCGGTTCGGCCGCCGTGAGCTCGTCGGGAAGCCGTCCCTCCGCCACCGCCAGGCGCAGCGCGGCGAGCTCTACCCGGCCGCGCCGGTTGCCGGTGACCCGGCGTACCGCTCGCGCCAGCACCGACGGATCCAGGTCGGGCCGGGGGTCGAGGCCGGCGACCAGTTCGGCGAAGCGCGCCTCGGAGAGGTCGGCCGCGTCGGTGGCGGCGAGCAGGCCGGCGATCCAGGCGGGAGCGGGACGGTCCCGGACGGAGCGCTGGAGCCGGTGGTCCACGCCGGCCTCGTGCAGGGTCTGGCTGATGGAGAGCGCCTGACCGTTGTCCCGACACAGGATCGCGGTCGGTCCGTCGAAGTACCGGAGCGAGTCCAGGACGAAGGGGTCGTCCAGCGTGCCGAAGTGGTGGGCCTCATCGAGCAGGAGTCGCAGCTCACGGTGGATCTGCTCGGCCTGCGCCTCGGCCGGCTCCCGCTCGGCGGCGAGCCCCTGGAGCCGCGGGCCGTAAGGAAGGGCCACCCGGGCCTGCTCGGTGCGGGCTCGAAAGTTGTCGCCGAGGTGGATCTCGACCAGGTCCTCGGCGAACGAGCCACGGATCCAGTCGAAGAAGTAGTTCGTCTCCTGCGCCCGCTGGTCGGAGTCCGTGACCTGGAAGCCGTAGACGGCCTGGGCGCCGTCCCCGACCACGGTGAAGCCGCTCTGCGCCTGGAAGCGGTCGAGGAGCACCTCGACCATCTCACGCCGCACCCCGACAAGGTCCTGGACCTCGTCGATCAGCACGTGGGCGGGGGCGCCGAACTCGCCCGCCTCGACCGCGCCCCTCTCGATGGCCTCGGTGGCGGCCTCGATGCGCTGATCGAAGGTGGTCCCCGACCAGTCGCGGTCCGGATACGCCCGTCGCAGCAGGGTGGCCGCCCAGGAGTCGAAGGTCTGGGCGCGCACCCGACGGGCGGCATCGGCGTGGCGCTCGATCCGCTCACGCAGCTCGCGCACCGCGGCCCGGGAGAAGCTGAGGACGAGGATCTCGTGCGCCTCCAGCTCCTCCCGTTCGACCAGCGCTTCCAGGCGGCGGACCAGGGTGTGCGTCTTACCGGCGCCGGCGCCCGCCGTGACAAGGGTGCGGGCGTCCCACGGCTGGTCGACGACGGACTGCTGCGCCGGGGTGATCGCGTGCTGGGGCCCGCTCACTTGTCCCCGTTCCACAGGTAGTCGAACTTGGTGAAGGCCAGCTTGCCCTGGTAGTTGACCACGTTGTCACGCACGTTCAGGATCAGACAGGTTGGCGTGCCGTTGTTCTTCGGTCCGCGCAGACCGCGGCCGATCATCTGCTGATAGACGTTCGGACTGTAAGTGGGACGGGCGACGACGACCGCACGGGTGGCGGGGGCGTCGAAGCCCTGGGCGAGGACTCCGTAGTTGGTGAGCACCTGGATGCGGCCCTTGCGGAAGTCCTCGATGCGCTTGCGACGTTCGGACACCGGCGTGGCCGAGTCGATCGCCGCAGCGCGTATCTGTCGGTCGTTCAGCTTGGCGGCCAGGAACTTGGCGTGGGCGACCGAGGTGGCGAAGACGAGGATCGGCCAGTCCGCGGGCAGGTTCTCGATCTCCTCGATGATGCGCTGATTGCGGTCCTGGTCCTCGGCGAGGCGCTGCTCGGCGCGCTTGGGCAGCACGCCGAACTTCTCCGAGCTGGAGACCTCGTCGGAACTGAGCCGGATCTCGGCCCCGAGGAGCTCGCGGTGCCTGACATGGGCCAGGACGCCGAGGTCCTGGAGCTGCCGGATGGCCTCGTTCTGGTCGCCGGCGAAGACGTCGAGGTCGAGGCGGGTGCCGAAGCGGCGCACCAGGCGCAGGGTCAGGTCCTCGTTGTTGCGGTAGGGGGTGGCTGTCAGTCCGACCAGGTGGCGACGCGTCATCGGCGGGTTGACGCCGAGGTGCTCGAAGATCTCGCCGTAACGGGGGGAGGTGGCCCGGTGCGCCTCGTCGACGATGACCAGGGCGGCGTCCCGCAGCCAGGCGTAGTCCTCGTTACCGAGCACGCTCTGCAGTTTGGCATCGGTGGCGACGACCAGATGCGGCTCACCGGTCACCGGCGCGGCCTCGTTGGAGGACCAGAGGCGGCTGATGACCAGCGGCATCTCCGCGCCCACCTTTGACCAGACGAAGCGCCAGCTCTGCACTGCCTGCTCGCACAGCTCCTCGCTCTCGGCGATCCACAGCACCGGCCCGGGGAGCTCGCCGCGGTTCCGGATCCACCGGATCACGGCCTCGGAGGTGACGCGTGTCTTGCCCGCGCCGGTCGGGATGGACATCATCCCGCGCTGCGGCATCGGATTGTCCAACAGCCGCTGGAGCGCCTGTGCCAGCTGTTCCTGGTACTCGTGCAGGGCAGGGAACTCGGACGGGCCCTCGACCTGGATGCGCGCCTCCAACGGCGGCACCCGGGAGCCGGCGAAGGAGTCGGGCAGTCCGAGGTCGGTGACGAACTTCAGCGCCTTGGCGTCGCCCGTGAAGCTGCTCGGCGCGATCCCGGGGAACGCCAGAGCCAGATCCCGGCTGTGGATGCGCAGAATCTCCTCGCCGTGGGAGTTGAAGGCCAGTTCAGCGATTCGCCGGGCATCCGGCTGCTCACCGTCACGCTCGGCGACCTCACTGTCCAGAAGGCCCGGGGGCAGCTCGGTGCGCAGTTCCTCCTCGCTGATCAACAGGGCGATCTTGTCGATGACGCTCTCGGCCTCGGCGATCTGTCGCAGGCGGGCGCGGGTCTCCCGGTCCTGCTCCTGACGCGCCTGGAGGTCCAGCACGCTCTTGCAGCCCTGAGGGCCGAGCTGCCAGCCGAACTCCCGGTCGGCGGCCACCAGGACCTCGATCGGGGAGAGCGTGTCGAGCACCAGCAGGGTCGACCCGCTGCGGGCCGAGGGCAGCGGCTTCAGGTCCACACCGCGCGGCGTGCGGATCTCCTGCTCCAGCTCGCCGCAGCGCTGAACCTTCCGGTTCTCCACGCTCTTGCCGAGGCGCTGCCGTAGCGGCGGGAACTCGTCGACGAGCAGCGTCGCCCGGGTCGTCCCGGCCTTGCGGACCTGCTTGCTGATGACGTCCTCGACCTTGAGCATCCCCCACTGCTCGATCATCTGGGCCGCGACGGCGGAGTCGGCCCGGTCTGCGACCAGGAGCGCGGGCAGCTGCTCGCGAACGAGCTCGGCGAAGTCCGCCTCGGATGTCGCCACCACGATCTCGGCGTCGGGACGGGCCCCCCAGGATCCGCCCACCCGGCAGCGGGTCTGGATGCCCTCGGGGAACTCCATACCGACACGCATCAGCAGGGCGTAGGCGCGGCCGATGAAGGCGTCGTCCTCGCTGACCAACACCCGGTCCAGCAAGGCGCGCCAGCGGTTCGTCGGCACGTCCTCCGGAGTGGTCGGCATGCGCAGCCTGCGGGCCTTGTCCTCGGAGATGCCGGTGGCCACGGGCAGCACCTCCGCGTATGCCTTGAGCTGTGGGCCGACGGCCTCGCGCACCGAGGTCAGGCCCAGCGAGGTGCGCACCAAGCCGTGCTTGTTGAGCATCCAACGCAGCGGTGACGCCACTTGAGTACGGCCGTTGGCTGAGGTGCCGTAGGCGCGGGTCCAGCTCTCGACGACGCCGACGTCCGGAATCGCGGCGACGAACGCGGCGCGACCCTCCTCGGAGAGGCGGGGTAGCAGGTCCAAGGGGCCGGACGGCGCGGCTCCCTCCAGGACGAGCCGGTTGATGCTGGTCCGTGGGGCGTCCGCGGCGAGCCGTCGCAGGTACTGGTCGTGCACCGCCTGCCGGTACTCCTCGAACCAGGACTGCCGCTTCGGGTCGTGGGCGACGACGGGCCGGTCGACCAGGCCGAGGTCACGGAAGATCGCGGTGTCCGCACCGTGGAAGTCCGTGTCCACGGCGATCGAGCCGTCCCTGCTGCCGTCCCTGGGCACGACGACGCCGGGCAGCAGGCACGAGGCCATGGGCCGGAAGCATCCATCGACCGTGCGGACATGGAGCACGGCACGGGCATCCGGGTAGCGACCGCGGATGCGGTCCACCTGGGCATTTCCGCCCGCGCTGCGCAGCAGCATCCAGAACTGGGTCCACAGTTCCGGGGTGTAGCCGTCGAAGCCCTGGTCGAGCACGCCCTGGAAGCGGCCATGGGCATCGGCGATACGGATGCCGATGGTGTGCAGGTGGCGCTGCATCTCCATCCGCTCGGAGATGGCCGTGTGCACGTAGACCATGTCGTCGCGGAGCTCATCGGCACCGGTGCGGTGGAAGACCTTGCCCGCGACCGGGGCGACCATCCCGTGGGCCTCGGTCAGCACGATGCGAGCGGTGCGCGCGGCCTCCAGCGTCTCCTTGTCCCCGTTGTGCTCCACCATGGCTGCGAGGATGCGGATCGCGTGACAGGACGACTCGGCGGTGCCGTCCGAGACCAGTGCCTCCAGCCAGGTGCGGATGTCTTCCGTCGACTTCCTGGCGGCCAGCAGGATGTGCTCCATCTTGCCGTGGCGCAGCGGGTTGGCGTCGACCGAGGGGTGTACCCAGTCGCGCGGGCGCCCGGGGTACTCGGCCCAGATGCGCAGCCACTCCGGCTGCAGCTTCTCGGGGTGAATGTGCAGGTCACGGGGGACGCGGAGTACGCCGTCCTGGTCAGGAAGGGACGGCAGCTGCGCTGCGGCGTCCCAGACGTGGCGGATGAAGTACTCCTCCGCCCAGTTCACGGCCTCCTTGGTGCGGCCGGGCAGGAGCGGCAGGAAGGCGGCGGGGTCCTCCTTGCGGGACAGCCGGGGCAGGGAGGTGATCACCAGACGGGCCGCGACCTGGAGCAGTTCACGGTTGAAGGCGCTGCCGTCGAGGAGGTTCTGCCGGTCCTCGTTGGTCTTCCACGCCGCGTTCAGGTAACCCGTCACGGAGACCGGGTACTTGGTGGGGAAGTAGGACCAGAACTGGCCGCGCCCCAGGGGTACCGTCAGCAGTCCGTCCTTCTCGACGAAGGCGGGAACCGCCCACGAGACGTCGATGACGCTGCGGTCGTGCAGCTCGCCGGCACTGCCACGGGCCTCCGCGGTGGGCTCGTGGGCGACCGTGAAGACGTTCCACTCGTTCACAGTCTCCTTGATCCCTGTGCCGACCTCGCGGATGACCCGCCGCTCACCGGAGACCTGCACCGTCAGCTTGCGGCGTTGAATGGGAAGCCGACGCCGGTCCTCCAGCAACACCTCGCCGACGTGGGAGGAGAAGATCTGAAAGCCGGAGGGGAAGGCGTCGGTCTCGCGACCGTCGCGGTGCTTGAAGCCGGCCATGTCGTGGCCCAGGCGCTCGGCTGCCCCCGGCAGCAGGGGGAGCTTGACCACGGTGGTCGCCCAGGACAGGAGCTCCCGCAGTACATCGTCCTTGTCGAGCTCCTCCTCACGCTCGAGAGGACGGGCCATCCGGAGCACCGGAGTGTCCATGTCGAGGGGCTGCTGGAGTCCGAGAACCTCGGCGATTCGGTCGGCGGACCAGGTCCGGTCGAAGCCGAAGCATCCGCTGGTGCTGAAGAACTGGGGCGCGTCGGTCACCGACAGCACCGATTTCACGCCGACGCCGAAGCGGCCGATCTGGCCGCCGCGCTTACGGGAGACGCTCATGCGCAGAATCGTGTCGGCGCCCTGCGGGGTGACCGGGGTGCCCTGGTTGGCGCAGTAGAGCGTGTCGTCGGTCAGCACCACGGCCAAACGACCGCCGGGTTCACTTGCAATCTCATCGGCGCCGTTCTGTACGAGCTCGAACAACTGCCGCTCGCCGTATCCACCCTGTGTGATCCGCAGCTCGCCGTTGGCGTGCTCCTGCACCAGGCCGGGATCGATGCGATAGGTCTCCAGGGTGCGGGTCGACTGCTCCAGCACCTTTTGGATCACCAAGGTATCCGAACCCTGCGACAACGTCTGATCGCTCACGACCCAGCTGCTTCCTGCCCGGGGCGACCCCGGACCAAGTATCAAGATGAAGCCCGACGGAAAACAGAAAAGCGGTGCACCTACCGAAGATACGGAGCGCGTCGATCCCTCGAAGGCATCCGTGGCGACAACGGCCGGCCCCGGCCCCCCGATCCTGCAGGAGATCGGAGAGCCGGCCACCGCCGCCGCCCCTAATTCTCGGACAGCATGATGACAATGACGACGGAAGCATCGGAACGCCCCCGGAACCCGAGCCGACGACCGCCGCCGGAACGGCTCCGTCCCGGACCGGTGGCGGCGGACCCGGACGACGGAGGAGCGGAGCTGTACGGCCGCGGACGGGCATTGTCGTTGCCCCCACCAGCATCGAACCGGAGCTCAACGCGGCCCGTCGCCCTCGGCAGCCGAACGGCCACCACCACCGCCTTGGACTCGGGCGACTCGTTGCCCACGCCCCCCGACGTCGAACTCCCCTCCGCCTGCGACGCATTGGTCGACGCCCGCTGCCTACCGGCCGCACGCCGCTGCCGCTCGTAGGCCGAGACCATCGACCTCCAGCCCTCCCGCGTCATCCCCATCGCCTCGAGGAGCTCCGAACGCAGGTACGGGTCCATGGAGTTGTACTCCTGGATCAACGACGGGATGTCGTCGTCGCTGGGGGAAAGCAGGGTCACAGCGGCCTCCTACGGACACGGCGAGAGCGAAAATCGGCGCATGGAACAGGGAGGAACAAGGTGCGCTGGCCTCGCCGCTGGGCTCATCCAGTGGTGACTGACACTCCGTCCGACGAACAGCCGAACAGGGCACCCGATCTATGCAATTTGCCGTACAGGGGCACGCCAAAAGAGAGCCCACAAATTCCTCAACTGCCTTGCTGTCACTTGACTCCGACGGCACGTCAGCTCCACAACAGTGGCACAGGACCCTCATCCGTGTCCAATGATTCTCCGCCCACAGACACCCGTCGCCCGGCACGTCCCCATCGCCCCGTTTTCGACGGTTTTACACCCTCCCCGGGAGACGGTGCACCGACAGGAGTCGGCAGCTCGCACCCCTTCCGCACCGTTGCCCGCATCGTCCGGGGCTCCCGAGTAAGGTGCTGTCATTCATCGTCAATCATCTGCTGGCGCACCCCGAACCGGCTTGCCGACAAGACTCTTTGACATATTGTGGATGTCAAATATCACTGCTAGCATCCCTCTGACCAGCACAAATGACCGGCGGCATACGGGGTCGACGGCTCGGCGGAGGGGAACGCCCGCAGTGATCGATGAGAGTGAAGACTTCGGACCCTGGCTCGGGAGGCAGCTCCGACGTCGAGACATGACCCAGGCCGAGCTCGCGACCAGGGTCGGCGTCACCCGGGCCGCGGTGTCCGCGTGGATCACTGGCCGGGCGCAGCCACGGCCGGATACGGTGCGCCTGATCGCCGATGCCTTCGACACCGATCTGGCCACCGTGTACGAGCGCACGAGCGACGCTGTCGCCGCACGGCCGGTGACTTGGTATCACCGCCCGGCGCACGCCGACGGTGGACGGGAGTTCGGCAACGCGGCGGCGTTCGCCTTCGACGCGGACCTTGGTGTCCTCGCTCGCGAGGCGACGCAGAACTCTCTCGACGAGCGGCGTGACCCCATGCGGCCGGTCCGTGTCCGGTACATCCTGCACGAGCTCACCGGTGAACATCTTCGCAGCTTCCTGGATGCCGTGCGGTGGGAATCACTCAAGGCCCACTACGCCGCCGCCGCGACCACCGACCAGAAGGTCGGCCGGGCGCTCGCCGAGGGGCTGAGGGAGATGGAAGCCTCCGGTTCTCTCCTGCTGCTCCGGGTCGACGACTACAACGCCAACGGTCTCACCGGACCCGAGTACGAGGACGGCCGCTTCGCCGCCGTCGTCCGACGTCAGCTCGACAGCCACAAGGGCGACAACCACCGGGCCGGTGGCTCCTACGGCCTGGGCAAGGCGACCCTCTGGGCCACCAGCAGGCTCGGCCTCGTCCTCATCAACAGCACGCTCGCGGTCCCCCACGAGGGCCGCACGGCAAGGCGGTTGATCGGTCGCCTGGACCTGCCCTGGCGCGAGGTGGGCGGCGAGGCGTTCGCCGGACCGGCCTGGTTCGGCGAACCGGACAGCGACCGCGCCTTCGAGAACGTCTCCCGTTCTTGGTGGGGCGTCGAGCAGGAGACCACGAACCTGCATCTGGAACGTGAGGGCGAGGACCCGGGCACCTCCTTCCTGGTGGTCGGCGCCCACGACGCCGCCGCCGTCGCGGCCGGGGACGAGGGCCTCCAGGCCATGCACGACAAGCTCTGCGACTCCCTGGCGGAGAACTTCTGGGCCGCGATGACCGGAACGGACACGGTGCCACCGCTGCTGGAGGTGTCGGTCCGGACCCTGCGCAACGGGTGCGAGTTGATCCCGGAGACTCGTGTCAGCCCCGAGCAGCGCCGCCCCGCCCTGGCCCGTGCGCTGCGTGCCTACCTGGCCGGAGAGACCGTCACCGAGCTCACCAGCCGGACCGACGTGGTCGAGCGTGCCGTCACGCTCACCGTGCCGCCGCTGCGCACCGACGGCAAGGGGGCCACGTCTGTCACCCACGACGCGGTGCTGCTGCTCACGCCGGCGGACGACAGCGACCGGACGCACAGTCAGGTCGTTTCCATGCGCGGCAATCGCATGCGGATCACCAGCCGCAGGCCGCGCGACCTGAGTCTCGGCGTCGAGCCCTACCAAGCGGTTCTGCTCGCCGGCTTCGCCACCGCCCGTGACGGGGAGGACGTCGTGCGCGCCGAGGCCTTCCTTCGCGCGTCGGAGCCGCCCGAGCACAACCGCTGGGAGTGGACGGAGGAGCTGTCCGACACCTATGTGCGCGGAGCGAAGAGGCGCCTCGACGAGTTCCGCGTGGCGGCCGACAACGCCGTACGCGCGATCGTCGGCGTGCGAGCTGTCACGTCCACGGCCGGAGCCGGCCCCGAGCTGCTGCGGAGCCTGCTGAAGCTCACCGCGGCAACTGGCGGTGGGCGGACGGTTGCCCGTCGTGGCCGCGGTTACCCCGCCGTCGACGACATCGACGGCGAGGTCGACACCACCGGGGCATGGTCGCTGCGCGTGCGCGTCGCCGTCCCGCAGCAGGACGACCCCTGGCACCTCTCGCCGACCGCGTGCTTCGGCGCCGGCGGGTCGGACTCCGGCAGCCCGGTCCGCTGGGCCGAACTGACCGCCGTGGAGAACTGCTCCTTCGCCAAGGACGTCCTCGTCATCGCTCCGGGCGTCCGGTACGCGATGTTCAGCGGCGTCACCGACGTCGACAGCCACCCGGTGACCGCGAGCCGGACCAACGTCACCGTGAGCCTGCGCAAGGCCGTCGAAGGAGCTGCGCGTCCATGAGCCGGATCATCTACCCCTACGCCGTCCTGAGCGGACGGGTCGAGGTCGAGATCACCCGCGTCCGGGTCGACAGCCGTCCACTCGACTACGCCAAGATCTCCCCCTCGCTGCAGACCGTCGCCCTCGACGACGCCGGCCGCGACGACTGGCAGGAAGCGGTGGTCGACGTCCGGGCCGTGCTGCCGGAGGAGGAGATCGCCTACGGCCCCTGGTCCGAACTCTTCTGCGTGGCCGTGCTGGAGGAGTCGACCACCAACACCAGGACCGTTCAACGCCTCACCAAGGACCGCGGCTCCGGCACTTGGCAGGGCTCCGTGCGACTACGCCGATCCCGGCACCGTTCCCGGGCCACCCTCGGCGTGCAGGTCGTGGCGGCGGTCGAGGGGGTCCGGGGGCGAATGATCGGGCGGAGCGAGACCGACTGGGTGATCGACCTCCAGACCGAGATCCCCGTCCGGGACAAGGAGATCCGAATCGTTGAGGCCGACTTCCGCGACGGCCCGTACGCCTGGCTGCGCCCGCTCAAGGATGCACCCTGGTTCGTCGACACCTCCGGTGACATGCCGACCGTCTACCTGAACCAGGGCATCGAGGGGCTGACCGCCCTGCTGCGCGGCAGCAGCACCGTGGAGAAGGCGACGGCCGCTCTCGTCAACGCCCAGATCGTCAGCGACGTATGGGAGACGATGTTCCACGCGGCCATGAGCGACGTCGAGTTGGACGAGGACGGCCAGCCGCGGATGCCCATCGGGTGGCGCGAGTCCGTCCTCGAAACCATGCTCTCCGACGTTCTCCCCGGGCTGTCCCCCACGGACGCGATCATCGAACTGCAGGCACGACGCGAGGAGGGTTACGGCTGGACCGAGCTGCAGTCCCGCATCCAGTACGCCGCCGCGCTGCGCGCCCAGCTACCCAAGCAGCTCGCCACGACGCTGCGCCTCACCGCCCGCTCGTCCCAGGGAGAAGACCGGTGAAGTTCGAGCACGCCACCGACGCTCAACTCGCTCTGCTGCCGGTGGGGGTGGCCACCCGTCACCTCAACCAGGCCGTTCTGTCCGGAGCCGAGCCGCCCGCCCAGGTCGCTCTGCTGCGCGCCGCGACCGTGATCGCCGACCCGTCGGCGCGGTGGAACACCGCACCGGTCCGGGAGCTGCTGGACCAGGCCGTGGCCCGCTTCGCGAGCGACCGCGCAGACGCCGACGCCTGGCTCGCGCCCCGCCTGCATGCGACCCTGCGACTGACCAGGAGCGAGGCTGCCGACAAGGATCTGTGGGCATACCTCGCCATGGTTGTCGCCCCGGACTACGTCCTCTGGCGGCACCTCCCGGCAGGCGGCGAGGACGCGCGACGGACTCCCGTCGTCCAGGCGTCCCGATTCGTCGGAGGCAGCTCCGTCCAGGCGTTCGCCCGGCTCTGGTGGGCCGCCGAAATGTGCCGCGACGGTGCCGACTACCGTCCCGTCGAGGCGGCCTGCGGCAACCAGGACTTCCTCAACACCGCCCTGCGCCTCGGCATCATGGACCACCGCCCCACCGCACTGGCCATGCTCCGGGTCATGGAAAACCTGGCCGCGGCCGGCGCTCCCCGATTGGGCGACCAGTTGAACGCGCTGTGCAAGGCCATCGGCATCGCCGGCAGCACCCTGATGTACGAGATCATAGGGCCCGACGAACTCCCGGACGACGCGGAGCTGCTGGCCTGGATCGGCGACGCCGACTCTGCTCCCCCCGTCGCCTGGGACCGTCTCCCTGACGGCCCCGACGACGGCACCGCCCCCGCCTCGTCCGTCGACACCCTCACCCGCCTCTTCGAGGACATCAACGCGCACCTGGGCCGACTCCGCGACCGAGGTCGCACGCCCGTGCCGCTCGGGTGACACCGAACTGCCCTCGCCGCCGGGCGCGCACCGCAGCGCCCGGCGGTGCCCCGTACTCCGAAGGACCCGAGTGAGCGGAAGTCCGAAGCCGAGAAGGCCAGGAAGAAGGCGAAGCCCAAGGCCGGGAAGGCCAAGGGCTAGACCAAGATCAACCAGCGCGCTCACGCACCGCTCACGCAAGCGATCTTGTGGCGCATCGCCGAGACATGCCCGCACGCCGAGGAACACAAAACCCCAGGTCACGGCGAGTGAGTCCTGGGGTTTCGCAGAGCCGCCTGCGGGATTCGAACCCGCGACCTACGCATTACGAGTGCGTTGCTCTGGCCAGCTGAGCTAAGGCGGCACCGTCGCCGGGTGGAGCCCGACCGTGAGGTCGAGGATCGCATCGGCAACGCGGGCAAGTCTACACAGTTTCGCGGGGTGCTCCGTACCGGCCCGGTGCGGGTCAGGCGGAGGAGACCGCGAGCTTGGCGGCGAAGCCGGCGAAGAGCAGGGCGACGCTGCTGGTGAGGCCCGCGGAGAGGCGCTTGCGGCGGCGGAAGGCCGCGGCGAGCGTGGTGCCGGCCATGATCAGGACGGAGAGGTACAGCACGCTGAAGCACTGCAGGATGCCGCCGAGGAGGGCGAAGGAGAAGACCGGCTGCCCGTAGGCCGGGTCGACGAACTGGGTGAAGAAGGAGAGCAGGAAGAGGATCGCCTTCGGGTTGAGGAGGCTGATCACGAGGGCCCGGCGGAAGGGCCGCTCCGTGCTCTCCGGGAGGGCCGCGCCCTCGGCCGCCCCGATGGCGGGCCCGTCGGCCGCGCGGCGTTCGCGCCACAGCTGCCGGGCGGACCGGAACATGCCGAAGCCGATCCACAGCAGGTACGCGGCGCCGCCGAACTTCACCACGGCGAAGACCGCGGGGTTGGCCTCCAGCAGGGAGGAGGCGCCGAGCGAGGTGAGGCTGATGAGGGTGAAGTCGCCGACGAAGACGCCGGCGGCGGCGCGGTAGCCGGTGCGGACGCCCTTGCGGGCGGCGACGGAGAGGACGTAGAGCGAGTTCGGGCCGGGCAGGACGACGATCAGCAGGGCGCCGAGGACGTACGTCGCCAGGTCGTTGACTCCGAGCACGGGGGCGCTCCTGTCGGGACGGGCGGACACGGGGGGCGACTCATGCTAGCCGCCAGCAGCGTCCGTCTTCGACGGAGATTACTTGGCGCAGTGCGTCCCGTTCTCCGGGGCTTCGCCGCCGAGCAGGTAGCGGTTGACCGCGCCGTCCACGCAGGTGTTGCGCCGCCCGTACGCGGTGTGGCCGTCGCCGTCGTACGTGACCAGCCGGCCGGACTCCAGCTGGGCGGCCAGCGACTGTGCCCAGGCGTACGGGGTCGCGGGGTCGCGGGTGGTGCCGACGACGACGATAGGGGCGGCGCCCGCCGCGGGGACGGTGTGGGGTTCGCCGGTCGGCGGGTGCGACCAGTAGGTGCAGGAGAGCGCCATCCAGGCCATGTCGCGGCCGAAGTGCGGGGAGGCCTGGGCGAAGTCCTGCTCGGCGGCGCGGGCACCCTCGGGGCCGGTGAACGGCGCGGGCAGGTCGAGGCAGTTGACGGCCATGTTGGCGGCGATGAGGTTCGGGTAGCTGCCGTCCGCGGCGCGCTCGTAGTACTCGTCGGAGAGGGCGAGGAGCGCGGTGCCGTCACCGGCGACGGCGTCGGTGAGGGCACTGCGCAGCTGCGGCCACAGGAATTCGGCGTACATCGCCTGGATGACGCCGGTGGTGGCCTGCGCCTCGGTGAGCGGACGGTCGGAGTCGGTGGGGAGCGGCTTGGCGTCGATCGACGCGAAGAGCTCGGTGAGGCGGCGGCCGACCTCCTGCTCGGTGCTGCCGAGGGGGCAGCCGTCGCGGCCGGCGCAGTCCTTGGCGAAGGCGGCCCAGGCGGTCTCGAAGCCGCCGGCCTGGGTGCGGTTGCCGGCGCGGGCGTCGAGCGAGGGGTCCATCGCGCCGTCGAGGACCATGCGGCCAACCTTGTCCGGGTAGAGGCCGGCGTAGGTGGCGCCGAGGAACGTGCCGTACGACTTGCCGAGGTAGTGGAGCCGGTCGTCGCCGAGGAGGGCCCGGAGCACGTCCATGTCGCGGGCTGCCTCGACGGTGGAGACGTGGGCGAGCACCCCGCCGGACCCGTCCTTGCAGGCGGCCGCGAACTCCTTGTCGACGGCGACGAGCGCGTCGACCTCGGCCTGGTCGTCGGGGGTGATGTCGGCGGCGGCGTAGGCGTCCATGCGGGGGCCGCTCAGGCAGCTGACGGGGGTGGAGCGGCCGACGCCGCGCGGGTCGAGGCCCACGAGGTCGTAGGCGGCGCGGACCTGGGGGTCGTAGGTGCGCGCCACGCCCTCCAGGTAGTCGACGGCGGATCCGCCGGGGCCGCCGGGGTTGAGCAGCAGCGAGCCGAGCCGCTTGCCGCCGGGGGTGGCGCTCTGCCGGGCGGCGGTCAGGGTGATGTCGCCGTCTCCGGGGTGCTCGTAGTCGAGTGGCACCGTGAACTCGGCGCACTGGAACTCGCCGTCGCAGGTCTTCCAGTCGAGCTTCTGCGCGTAGTACGGGGCGAGCGCGGCCGGGACTCCGGCGGGCAGCGGCTCCAGCGGGGCGGCGTTCGAGACGGGGAGGGTGCCGTCCGCGGAGGGGGTGGACACCTGCGGGCCCGCTGCCGGAGAGCTGCCGGAGGTGCAGCCCGCCAGGAGCACGGCGGCCGCTGCGGTGGCGGCCAGCACGGCGGTGGTGGGACGGCTCCGCCGGGTGGCTCGCATGGTGTGGGTCTCCCTCGGACGCTGCACGGTACGGACGGCGCTCGTGCACGGGTGGCGGTGCGGCTGTCCGGGGCCCGGCGGTGATCGCTCGGGCGTTCCCAGCGTATCCGGCACCGCCCCGCCGACCGGCCCGGCGACACCCGCCCGACGGCGGCGGAGCAGCAACGGCAGAGCGTCGGCGGAACGGCGACAGCGACGGCACGGCAACGGCGGAGCAGCAGCGGCAGAGCGGCGGCGGTGGCCGGGGGAGCCCGGCCCTCAGCCGGCCCTGGCCGGGCCGAGGCTCTCGGCGAGGTACTGGACGGCCACCCGGACGAGTCGCAGCCTCTCCCGCTCGTGCGTGTAGTCCTGCACGATGTCGGAGATCCGGACGTCGGCCCGGGCCGCGGGGCCCTTGCCCTCGCGCAGGGCGGCCCGGAGGCCCTTGGCGGCGGTGACGCCGGCGCCGTCGGCCTTGGCCGCGGCGAGCAGCAGGCGGGTCGCGGCGTCGGCGGGCGCCTCCGCGCCGGTCTCGGCGAGGGTGGGCGCGTCGTAGCGGCCGGAGACGGCGGCGGCGGCACCGTACAGGTCGGGCCGGGCGAGGCCCGCGGCGGCGGCGCACGGCGCACCGGTCTCGATGCCGAGCACGCCCCAGCCGCCGGGGCCCGCGGGCAGGGTGCGGAAGGCGGCCTCGACGGCGGTGCGCAGCGCGGCGTCGTCGGCGACGGCCTGCGGGGCGGCGGCGACCAGCTCACAGGGTCGTTCGGTGCCGCTGGGCGCTTCGGGTGCGACCACGACGAACGGGCGGGCCCGGCCGAGGGCGACGGCCGAGGCCACGCCGTCGAAGACGTCGGGCAGTTCGGCGTCGGCGGTCTTCCGGGGGGTGCCGGAGTGCAGCACGATCACGGGGAACCTGGCCTGCCGGTCGGTGCGGTACTGCGCGGGCAGCCAGACCCGGACGGTGCGCGGACGGCCGTCCGGGCCGGCCACCTGGGCCTCCAGGAGGTCGCCGTCGGCGGGGTGGCCGATGGAGGTGAAGGCGGTGACGACGGGCGGCAGGGCCCGGGCGTCCGTCGGTGAGGACGAGGTCTCGGGTGCGGCCTGCGGGGCGACGGCGGCCGGGGACGGGGCCGCGGACGGCGACGGCAGCGTGTCGACGGCGGCCCCTGCGGGTCGGGCACCGAGCACCCGGTCGACCGCGTGCCGGTACGGCAGGGTCGCCGCGGCGAGGGCGGCGGCCAGGGCCGCGGCGAGGGCGAGGCAGAGCGCCGAGGCCCCCGCCCTGACCAGCACGGGCCGGTGGGGCGCGGCGAGCTCGTAGGTGCGGGCGGCCCGCACGTCGCGCCAGTGGGTGAGCGCGGAGCGGCCGAGCCACAGCCCGGCCGCAGCGGCCGTCAACAGGGGTACGACGAGGAGCGGACGGGGCATGGGCGCACCACCTCGGGAGGAGTACGGTCGCCGGACCACGGCGTTCGGACCGACCGTCCACAGGGTGCACAACGGGCCGTGCGGGGTGGCGCGGGCCGGGCGGGCACGGGCCGACGTTCACTCGAACGAGCGAGGTGACGCGGGGTCAGCCGGCCCGGAGCGCGAGGGTCATGGCCTCGACGGCGAGCAGCGGGTCGACGTTGCGGTCCAGCGCCTCGCGGCAGGCCAGCACGGCTTCGATGCGGCGCAGGGTCGACTCGGCGGGCCCGGCGGCGGCGATCCGGTCGAGGGCGGGGCGCTGGTCCTGGTTGGCGAGGCGGCCGGCGGAGCCGAGTTGCAGGGCGAGCACGTCGCGGTAGAACCCGAGCAGGTCGAGCAGGGCGACGTTCAGGGTCTCGCGGCGGGTGCGGGTGGCGCGGCTCTTCTGGCGCTTCTCCAGCTCCTTGACCGCACCGGCCATGCCGCGCGGGGCGCGGGTGCCCTCGGAGGCGCCGTACGCGGCCCGGAGGTCGTCGGTCTCCTTGGCGTCCTGGGTCTCGGCGAGCGCCTCGGCGTCGGCCTTGGCCGTGTCGACGAGCCGCTGGGCGGCGGACAGGCAGCCGCCCACGTCGGCGACCTCCAGCGGGATGCGCAGCACGTCGGCGCGGCGGGTGCGGGCTTCCTCGTCGACGGCGAGGCGCCGGGCGCGTCCGATGTCGCCCTGCCCGGCCAGGGCGGCGAGGTGGGCGGCGGCCGGTTCGACGCCGTCGCGGCGCACCAGCATGTCGGCGACGGCCTCCGCGGAGGGCGTCCGCAGCACCAGCAGCCGGCAGCGGGAGCGGATGGTGGGCAGCACGTCCTGCACGGAGGGCGCGCAGAGCAGCCACACGGTGCGCGGCGACGGCTCCTCGACGCCCTTGAGCAGCGCGTTGGCGGCGGCCTCGGTGAGCCGGTGCGCGGCGTCGACGAGGATCACCGACCAGCGTCCGCCGGTGGGGTAGCTCGCGGCGCGCAGCACCAGGGCGCGCATGTCGCCGACGCCGATGGAGAGGCCGTCGGTGCGGACGTACTTCACGTCCGCGTGGCTGCCGGAGAGCACGGTGTGGCAGCCGTCGCAGAAGCCGCAGCCGGGGGTGCCGCCCATCGCCAGGTCGGGGCTGGTGCACTGCAGGGCGGCGGCGAAGGAGCGGGCGGCGGTGATCTGGCCGGCACCGGGCGGGCCGGTGAACAGCCAGGCGTGGGTCATCAGGGAGGCGTTGCCGCCGGGTGCGGCCGCTCCTTCGCGGCCCGCGGCGGCGATGGCGTGGGCGGCGACGGCGGCCGCGGACAGCTGCTCGACCACGCGGTCCTGGCCGACCATGTCGTCCCACACGCTCACGCCGTACTCCCTGCCCTGCCCGTGCGGGCCCGCGTCCGGCCCGGGGCCGTACGCCGGGTCCGTCGTCGAGCCTAACGCCCCACGCCGACACCACGGCCGGACAACGGCTCGCGGACGGGCGCACGGGACGGCTCGCGGACGGCTCCGCCCCGGTCCGCGGTGACCGGGCCGTCGGGGCTGCCGGCGGTACCGCCCGGGCCGTCGGGGTTCGCGCTCGCCCGGGCGGCGGGGTCGTGGCCGGCGGCGTCGTGGGCGGTGGCGTCGTGGGCGGCGGCGTTCCGCGGGGACGGCAGGTGCAGCCGGACCTCGGCGAACGAGGCCGCCAGCCGGGGCTTCATCCACCGCGCGGCCGGCCGCTCCACGTACCGGTGGACCAGCCAGGAGGCGCCGATCATGGCGACGAGCAGCCCGCCCGCCAGCAGCCAGGGGTCGACCCGGTGCCCGAACCGGGTGATCATCTCCCAGCCGATGTACTCGTGCAGGAGGTACAGCGGGTAGGTGACGGCGCCGGCGGTGGGAAGCCAGCGCCAGTCCACTCCGCGGAACCAGTCGAGGGCGACGCCCGCCATCAGCAGGTAGAACACGGCGAGGACGGCCACCAGGCCCCACTCCGGCACCGGGTAGCCGGCCTGCGCGGCGACGAAGCGGTACGTCGGCAGCACGGCCCGGCAGCCCGCCAGGAAGGTGAACCCGACCAGGAGCCAGAGCATCAGGTTGGGGCCGAAGCGGCGCATCAGGTAGTACGCCAGGCCGCCGATGAAGAACCAGCAGTACTCGGGCATCGCCAGCACCTGCAGCAGCTGCTCGCCCGGCGCCGCCTCGGCGAGCACGCCGGCCGCCGCCCACAGCAGGCAGAAGGCGAGCACCCGGCGGTAGGTGAGGCCGAGGGCGACGACCACCGCGAAGATCAGGTAGAAGCGGCCCTCGACCCAGAGGCTCCAGTACACCCCGTCGACGTACGGCGCCCCGAACGGGTACTCCATCATCGTGAGGTTGGTGAGGACGTCCCGCAGCGCCCGCGGCTCGGTGCCCCCGGGCACGGCGGCGACCACCGCCGTCGTGGCGAGCACCCCGAACCAGTACGCGGGGAACAGCCGCACCACGCGCGAGCTGAGGAAGTCCGACGTGGAGCGGCCCCAGCAGCTCAGGCAGATGACGAAGCCGCTGATCAGGAAGAACAACTGCACGCCCATCCAGCCGTAGGCGGCCGGCCGGTACAGCACCGGGAATATCTCCCCGCGGGGCCGGCCCCAGTCGGAGCCGAACGCCACGTAGTGGTAGACGACGACCAGCAGCACCGCGACGAAGCGCAGCCCGTCCAGCACCGGCAGCCGGCCACCGGGGGCACGGGCGGCCGGCGGGGCGGCGACGGGCGGGGCGGTGGCGACGACGGTCACGGGTGCGGGCTTCCCTCGGGCAGGCTGGCGGACGGCGGACGGGCACCGCAGTCTCTCAGACCACGGTGCCCGCCCATCGCTCCGGTATGCGCCACCCGATCTGACGACACGTCGGACGACGTGCTGTCAGCAGACGAACGGCCCTTGCGCCGCAAGGCGCCCGGCAGGGTGTGTCAGTCGCGTCGGCGCTTGCGTCCCCAACCGCGCTGACCCCGCTGGCCCTCGCCCTCGGTGCCGGCCTCGCCCTCGCCCTCGTCCTCGGCCGACTCCCAGCTGGCCCACTCGTCGCGGGACCCGAGCAGGCTGTCGGTCAGGCTCGGCAGGTCGTCCATCGGCGTCTCCTCCGCCCAGGCGGGGCGCGGACGGTCGACGGGCGTCAGCTCGCGGGTCGTGTCGGCGGGCGGCTCCTCCCGCCACAGGCCCGGCGCCACCCGGTGGCCCGTGGTCGGGGCGGTGGGGGCGGTGGGGGCGGTGGGGGCTACCGGCGGCATCACCGCGGTCTCGTCGACGGCGGGCAGCAACGCCGTCTCGTCCGGCCGGGCCGGGGCCTTCCGCGGCGCCGGCTCCGCCTTCGGCAGCACCGCGGTCTCGTCGGCGGCCGGGACGGTCGGCAGCACTGCGGTCTCGTCGGCAGCCGGGACGGTCGGCAGCACCGCGGTCTCAGCCGTGCGAACGGCCTCCCGGCGCTCCCGCTCGGAGATCTCCTGCGTGGTCTCCTCGTCCGGCACCTGCGGAAGCTCCGCGGTGGGTGCGTGGGCCGCGGCCGCGGCCGCGGCGGAAGCCGCAGTGGCAGCAGCGGCGGCCTCCGACTCGGCCTGCAGCCGCGCCTCCTCGGCCCGCTGGAGCGCCTCCTCCGCACGGCGCCGCTGCTCGGCCCGCTGGAGTTCACGCTGACGCTGGAGCTCGGCCTGTGCGGCGTTCTCCGCCTCCAGGCGCTCCCGCGCGACGGCCTCGGCGCGCAGCCGGGCCTCCTCCGCCCGGCTGCGGGCGGCCTCCTCCTCGGCCCGGCGGGCGGCCTCGGCATCGGCCCGGAGCCGCGCCTCCTCGGCGGCCTTCCGCGCCTCCTCGGCGGCGGCCCGTTCGGCCTCCAGCCGTGCGAGGCGGTCCTTCTCGGCCTGCTCGGCGCGCAGCTCCTCCAGGAGTGCCTGCCGCTTGCGGTCGGCCTCGGCGGCCTCGGCGGCCTTGCGGGCCTCCTCGGCGACACGGCGCTCGGCGGCCTCGCGGGCGAGGCGGTCCTGGTCGGCCTGGGCGGTCCGCTCCTGCACGGAGAGCGGCAGCTCGCGGTCGAGGCGGTGCCGGATCGCCGTGGTGACCTGCTCGGGCTGGCGGGCGGCGTCGACCACGAGGTAGCGGGCCGGGTCGGCGGCGGCGAGAGCCAGGAATCCGGAACGCACCCGGACGTGGAACTCGGTGGGCTCGGACTCCAGGCGGTCGAGCGCCTCGGTGAAGCGCTCGCGGGCCGCGGCCGGGTCGACGTCCAGCACGACCGTCAGGTCGGGGACGAGGCCGCCGGTCGCCCAGCGGGAGATCCGGGCGATCTCGGTGGCGGCGAGGTCGCGGCCGGCGCCCTGGTAGGCGATCGAGGAGTCCATGTAGCGGTCGGTGATCACCACGGCGCCGCGGGCCAGCGCGGGGCGGATGACGTTCTCGACGTGCTCGGCGCGGTCGGCGGCGTAGATCAGCGCCTCGGCGCGGTGCGACAGGCCGGTGTTGCCGACGTCGAGCACGAGACCCCGCAGCCGCTGGCCGACGGGACTGCCGCCGGGCTCGCGGGTGAGCACCACCTCGTGGCCCTTGGAGCGGATCCACTCGGCGAGGGCCTGGGCCTGGGTCGACTTCCCGGCGCCGTCGCCGCCCTCCAGGGCGATGAAGTAGCCGGTGCCGGTGCGGTGCTGCGCGGGCTCCGCGCCGGTCCGGAGCGCCTGGTAGAGCTCCTTGCCGAACGGCGCGACACCCCGCCGGTCGTCCGTGCGCAGCAGGACGACCGCGGCCAGCACCAGGGTGAGCAGGCCGGCGGTGGAGACGGCGAGCGCCGCACCGCCGTGGATGAAGGTGAAGCTGCCGGGCTCGACCTCACCGAGCTCGACCTCGCCGTACGCGGCGGCGATCAGCGGCACCCCGATCAGGGCGGCGCCGACCACGACGCGGAGCACGGCGTACAGGTGCTCGGTGACCTTGGGCAGGCGCGCCTCCTCGACCTCCTGGGCGAGGAGGGCGCGGCCCACCGAGATCGCGAGGCCGGCGGCGAGGCCGGCCAGCACGGTGAGCAGCAGCACGAGGACGAAGTCCAGGACGAGCCCGGCCAGGATCAGTGCCACGCCCTGCACGAGGAGGGCGAGGGCCAGGAGCCTGCGTCGCGGGAAGGCCGGCAGGGTCGCCCGGGTGAGCCGGATGCCCGCGGCGGGCGCGAGTGCGGCGGCCAGGACGATCGTGCCGTAGCCGATCGGACCGGCCCGGTGCTCGGCGGCCGTGAGCAGGCCGAGCGAGGCCACCCCGGCCATCGCGGCGTAGGCGGCGGCCACCGCGAAGGTGAAGTACGGGGCGGAGCCGGTGCGGCCCTTCGTCAGCGCCGGGCCGGGTGCGGCGTCGACCGGCGCGCGCAGGCCCTGCAGCGGGGAGTGCGGCGCGGTGGCGGTGCCGGCGGGGAGCTCCTGGAGGAAGAGGAGGACCGCGGAGGCGGCGAACAGCAGGCCGGACCCGACGGCGGCCGCGGTCACCTGGTGGCCGCGCAGCCAGTCGGAGCCGACGGCCGCGGCGACGTTGTTGACCAGGGTGAAGGCGACGAGGGCGGTCGCGGCGAGGGGCACCGTGCCCCAGCCCGTCCGGGCGTCGAGGGTGCGGACGGCGTCCAGGCTCGCGGGCGCCGGTCGGCGCTTCTCCGCGGGGGCGTAGGGGGCGGCGGCCGGCAGCAGCGCGGGGACGGCCGCCGCCTTGGCCACCGTCCAGACCCGCTCGGCGGCACCGGCCAGGAAGACCGTGCCGAGGAGGGCCCAGGTGGCCGCGTCGGCGGTCCAGGTGGTCCACCAGGGTGCGGCGGCGATCAGCGCCGCGCGCAGCACGTCCGCGCCGATCATGGTCCAGCGACGGTCGAGACGGCCGCCGACCAGGGCGTGGACGGGCCCCAGCAGGACGGCGCCGAAGATCACGGTGGCGAGCAGCCGGGCCGCGAAGACCGCGGCGACGGCGAAGGCCAGGGCGCGGTAGCCCGCGCCGAACTGGCCGCCCAGCACCGCGGCGACGACCGTCAGCGGGACGAGCACCAGCAGCGCCAGGCGGTCCGCGGTGCCGCCGACGAGCTGCGCCGTCCACAACCGTCGGTAGGGTCGCAGGCCGAGCAGTGTCCGGGCCCGCTCACCCGGTGTCCCGGCCGGCGGCACCTCCGGGCGCTCGGACGGGGCGGTGCTCGTGCCGGTGGGCTGCTCCTCACTCGTCATACGGTCAGCGTAGCGGTCGGGCGCTACGCCCAAAGGGACGAGTGGGGTTCCTGAAGCCTGTCATGACACGGTTGTGACGCACCGCGGGCCCGCACCCCGAGGGGAAACGGGCCCGCGACGGGTGTCCGGCTCAGCCCTCCTCGGGCGCGGATGCGGCGGCCTTGCCCGCGGCGGTCTTCCGCACGGTGGTCTTCTTCGCCGCCGTCGCGGTGGCGGCGGTCTTGGCGGTCGCCGTCTTCTTGGCGACCGTCTTCTTCGCCACCGTCTTCTTGGCCGCGGCCGTCTTGGCCGGCGCCTTCTTCGCGGGCGCCTTCTTGGCCGTCTTCTTCACCGGCCCGCGGGCGCGCTTCTCGGCGAGCAGCTCGTAGCCGCGCTCCGGGGTGATGGTGTCGACCTCGTCGTCCTTGCGGAGCGTCGCGTTGGTCTCGCCGTCGGTCACGTACGGGCCGAAGCGGCCCTCCTTGACGACGACGGGACGCTCGCTGACCGGGTCGTTGCCGAGTTCCTTGAGCGGGGGGGCGGCAGCGGCGCGGCCGCGCTGCTTGGGCTGGGCGTAGATGGCCAGCGCCTCGTCGAGGGTGATCGTGAGCAGCTGGTCCTCGCTGGTGAGCGACCGCGAGTCGGTGCCGCGCTTGAGGTACGGGCCGTAGCGGCCGTTCTGCGCGGTGATCTCGGCGCCCTCGGCGTCGTTGCCGACCACGCGGGGCAGCGAGAGCAGCCGCAGCGCGTCCTCCAGGGTGACGGTGTCGATCGCCATCGTCTTGAAGAGCGACGCCGTACGCGGCTTGACCGCGTTCTTGCCGGTCTTCGGGGTGCCCTCCGGGAGCACCTCGGTGACGTACGGGCCGTAGCGGCCGTCCTTGGCGATCAGCGGGTTGCCGCTCTCCGGGTCGGTGCCGAGGGCGATCTCGCCGCTGGGCTTGGCGAGGAGCTCCTCCGCGAGCTCGACGGTGAGCTCGTCCGGCGGCAGCTCGTCGGGGACGTCGGCGCGCTGGCCGGGCTCGCCCTCGACGGTCGAGGCCTTCTCGACGTACGGGCCGTAGCGGCCGACGCGCAGCGTGATGTCCTGGCTGAGCGGGAAGGAGCTGATCTCGCGGGCGTCGATCGCGCCGAGGTCGGTGACGAGCTCCTTGAGGCCGCCGAGGTGGTCGCCGTCGCCGTTACCGGCCTCGGCGGCGCTGCCGGCGACGGCCGCGCCCTCGCCCGCACCGAAGTAGAAGCGCTTCAGCCACGGCACGGACTCGGCCTGGCCGGCCGCGATCCGGTCGAGGTCGTCCTCCATCCTGGCGGTGAAGTCGTAGTCGACCAGTCGGCCGAAGTGCTTCTCCAGCAGGTTGACCACCGCGAAGGAGAGGAACGACGGGACGAGCGCCGTGCCCTTCTTGAAGACGTACTTGCGCGCGATGATCGTGTCGATGATCGACGCGTAGGTGGAGGGGCGGCCGATCTCGCGCTCCTCCAGCTCCTTCACGAGCGACGCCTCGGTGTAGCGGGCCGGCGGCTTGGTGGCGTGGCCCTCCGGGTTCAGCCGCTCGGCGGCCAGCGGGTCACCCTGGGTGACCTGCGGCAGCCGGCGCTCGCGGTCGTCGAGCTCGGCGTTCGGGTCGTCGGCGCCCTCGACGTAGGCCTTGAGGAAGCCGTGGAAGGTGATGATCTTGCCGGAGGCGGAGAACTCGGCGTCCCGGCCGTCGGCCGACCGGCCGCCGACCTTGACGGTCACCGACTGGCCGACGGCGTCCTTCATCTGGGACGCGACGGTGCGCATCCAGATCAGCTCGTACAGCCGGAAGTCGTCACCCGCCAGGCCGGTCTCGGCGGGGGTGCGGAAGCGGTCGCCCGACGGACGGATCGCCTCGTGCGCCTCCTGCGCGTTCTTGACCTTGCTCGCGTAGACCCGCGGCGCGTCGGGCAGGTAGTCGGCGCCGTAGAGCTGCGTGACCTGCGCGCGGGCCGCCGTGACGGCCGTCTCCGACAGCGTCGTGGAGTCGGTACGCATATAGGTGATGAAGCCGTTCTCGTACAGCTTCTGCGCCACCTGCATGGTGCGCTTCGCGCCGAAGCCCAGCTTGCGGCTGGCCTCCTGCTGGAGCGTGGTGGTGCGGAACGGCGCGTACGGCGAGCGGCGGTACGGCTTCGACTCGACGCTCCGCACCGCGAACGACGTCTGCGCCAGGCCGGCGGCCAGCGCGCGGGCGGCCTGCTCGTCGAGGTGCAGCGTGTTGGCGGTCTTCAGCTGCCCGTCGGCGCCGAAGTCGCGGCCGGTCGCGATCCGCTTGCCGTCGACGGCCGACAGCCGGGCCCCGAAGCTCTCCGGGTTGGCGGCGTCCGCGGCGGCGCGCCCGGTCGAGAAGGTGCCGACCAGGTCCCAGTACGAGGCCGAGCGGAACGCGATCCGCTCCCGCTCCCGCTCGACGACGAGCCTGGTCGCGACGGACTGCACGCGGCCCGCCGACAGCTTCGGCATGACCTTCTTCCACAGCACCGGCGAGACCTCGTAGCCGTAGAGGCGGTCGAGGATGCGGCGGGTCTCCTGGGCGTCGACCAGGCGCTGGTTGAGGTCGCGCGGGTTGCGGACGGCCTCCTGGATGGCGTCCTTCGTGATCTCGTGGAACACCATGCGGTGCACCGGCACCTTGGGCTTCAGCACCTGCTGCAGGTGCCACGCGATGGCCTCGCCCTCGCGGTCCTCATCGGTGGCGAGGAAGAGCTCGTCGGACTCCTTGAGCAGCGACTTCAACTTGGTGACCTGCGACTTCTTGTCCGCGTTCACCACGTAGATCGGTGCGAAGTCGTGGTCGACGTCGACGCCGAGGCGACGCACCTCGCCGGTGTACTCGTCGGGGACCTCGGCCGCCGTGCCGGGCAGGTCGCGGATGTGCCCGACGCTCGCCTCGACGATGTAGCCGGGGCCAAGGTAGCCCTTGATCGTCTTCGCCTTGGCCGGCGACTCGACAATGACGAGTCGCATGCCGTGCGCGGTCTCGCTGCTCGGGGACACCTTCGCTCTTCTCTCCCGGTCGTTACGTGTGCTGGCGGCGCGGGCAGCGGGGGAGGCGATCCGCCTGTCCCGTCCGCCGTCCTGGCTGTCGCTGCGCGACGAGCCCACCAGCGGAGTGTGACCGTACCCTGGCCACCCTTGTCAAACGGACGGTTCTTGCTTTTTCACCGGCAAGGCCGACCTACGCCACTCGAACGGTAACCCGACGACGCGGCCGCGCGCCCCGTGGAGGGGGCTCCGGACGCCCGCCGAGGCCGAATCCGGACGCGCCGTGGACGGAATTCCCGCCGTCCGGCACTCCTGCGCACCCGTACCGTACCTGCAGCGATGCCTCCGGACCGGCCTCGCGGAGCGGCTCCGCAGCCGATCCCGGCCGGATCCGGAACGGACGGGAACCGGATCCGGGGCACACGCGAGGCCGGTCAGGGGCGGCTCAGGGGCGGAAACGCGCCACCCGTGCGGCACTGCACACGGCGCAGTCCGCCGTACGCGCGGGGCACGGCACACCGTCCGGAGCACCCCGGCGGGCGCACCCGCGCACCGGTCGGCCCGCCTCGAACGGCGCCGCCGCCGAAGGGCCGGTCAGTGCGCCAGCAGCGAGGCGAAGAGGCTCAGCCCGCCCGCGAGCGCGCCCGTGCCGAGCAGCGCCCAGAAGATGTCGCTCCCCATCGCGGGGAGGATCTCCGTGCCCGCGAGCACCACCCGGCTGGGGCGCCGCGCGTCATACCTGACCTGCACGATCGCACCCGGCACCAGACGTGCGGGGCGGCGCAGCGGCGTGGTGCCCCGCGGGCGGGCCAGCACGGCCTCGGCGGCCCGCACCAGGTGGGTGCCGCCGCCGTCCGAGACGTCGTGCACCGGCACGATCCCGACCGCGGGAAGCACGGTGTAGGAGAGCAGCGGCGCGCTGTCGAGCTCGCCGTACGTGTCGCCGTACGGCTCGCCGAAGGGCTCGCCGTCGGCGACCACCCGGGCGGTCGCCGGTATGCCGTGGCGGCGCAGGTGGTGGCGAAGGCGCAACTCGGCGGCGCACCACAGCAGCAACGCGCTGCCGAAAAGTGTCAGAACCACCCCTGCCGCAACCGCCGTCGGCGTCTCCACCGCTCCCGCCCCCTGTCTGCTCCGCCCCGCCCACAGCCTGTGGACGGGAGCGTGGCAGGCTGCGGACAACCCCGGACCGACGCTCGACGTACACCGGGGAACGACCGGGATACGGGAAGGTGAACGACCCGCTGCCGGGTCCGCACGGCGGGCGGCGACCTGCGGCAGGGACCGTCCGGAGGGGTCGTCCGGAAGCGCCGACCGGAGGGTCCGTGCGGAGGGTCCGTCCGGACGCCCGGGTGGCCGGTCCCCACGTCACCGCCCCGACCCGCACGTAACGGCTCCGGGACGTGGTGTCACAGCCCCGCTACGGCAGGCCCGACGGCCCGCGGCGACCGGTAGACCGGAGGAAGACACCAGGCCGGCACCTGACCGGCCACATCCCCGGGGGGCCACCATGTCCGCACACCGTCTGCTCGCCACCGCCGCCCTGCTCGCCGCCGCCACCCTGGCGCTCACCGCCTGCGACCCGGACGGCACCGGCACGGACGCCGCCGCACCCGCGGCGGGGGCGACGGCCTCGACGACCGCCCCGGTGCCGGTCTCCCCCGCCGCCTCCACCACCGGCACCACCCCGAGCGGCACCCCGTCCGCCAAGGCCACCGTGAAACCGGGTGCCACCCGCAGCACCGGCGCCAAGCCGTCCGGCACGGGCACGCCCACCGCGAACTGCACCACCGCGGCCCAGCACCCCGGGCACAAGGTCGTCGGCGTCGTCGCCGCGACCGCCACCGGCGTCTCCGCCACGCCGACCCGTTTCGTCTGCGGGGCGGACATCGAGAACGACGGCTACTACGCCACCGCGGGCACCGCCCGTGGCTACACGTTCGCCCCCGGCGCCACCGCCGAGCTCTTCGCGATGGGCGGCATCATGGCCCCGCAGCGGGTCCCGCTCGCCGACTTCGCCGCGCACGCCGAAGCATGCGCGCACAACACCACGGTCGCCGAGCCGTACGCCTGCTACGGCGGCTTCTACGACATCACCACCGACTCGGCCGGTCGCATCACCGCCGTCAGCGAGCTCTTCCACCCGTGACCGGGGAGCGCCGGGGGCCCGGCGGGGCCGGCCGCCGGCTCGGGCCGGGCCCGCCGGTCAGCCCCGTCTGCTCCGTCAGCCCGGCCAGCCCGGTCAGCCCGGTCAGCCCGGTCAGCCCGGTCAGCCCGGTCAGCCCACGATCGGGGCGACGAACCCCTGCTCGGTGAGCAGCCGCAAGGACTCGGGCACCCGGTCCCGGAGGACCACCCGCTCCTCGTCCAGCAGCTGCGCGATCGCGTCGACGATGTCGCCGGCCGCCAGCGTCCCGTCACAGGCGCCGACGAAGCCCGCGGCCACGGTGTCCACCTTCGTCGCCCGCCGCATCCCGCGGTTGTGACGCAGAATCACGTGCTCCGGGTCCTCCGCGCCCGGCGCACCGATCTGCTCCTGCACCACCTCGTCGGCCAGCACGTAGCGGGCCGACAGCAGGGCGGCGTCGTCGTGCGCCCGCAGGAAGTCCTGCCGTGCGAACCACTCCTCGATGTGCGGCCCGAGGGGCTGCTCGACCGGGTGCGGCCAGTCCTCGATCCGGACGGTCGGCTCCGCCGCACCGCCCGCGCGCAGCGTGATCCAGCCGAAGCCGACACCCTCGACACCCGCCGCCTCGAACGCGTCCAGCCACTCGCCGTAGCGGGCCCGGTAGTCCGCGCCCCGACCGAGGTGGTCGCCGCCGTCACGCAGCCACAGCTCCGCGTACTCGGCGATGTCCTGCACCTGACGCTGCACCACCCAGGCGTCGAGGCCGGTCCCGGCCACCCAGCCGGCCAGGCGCTCGTGCCAGTCCTCGCCCTTGACGTGCTGCCAGTTCGCCAGCAACTGGCAGTAGCCGCCCGGCTCCAGGTGCGCCGCGGCACCGCGGACGATGCTGCGGCACAGGTCGTCGCCGGCCATCCCGCCGTCCCGGTAGACGAAACGGCTGTCAGGGGAGATCACGAACGGCGGGTTGGACACGATCAGGTCGAACCGGCGGCCCGCCACCGGCTCGAACAGGCTGCCCTCCGCCGTGTCGACGTGGTCGAAGCCGGACAGCGCCAGCGTGAGCCTGCTGAACTGCAGGGCCCGCGGATTCAGGTCGGTCGCGGTCACCTGCTGGGCGTGCCGGGCAGCGTGCAGCGCCTGCACCCCGGAACCCGCGCCGAGGTCGAGCACGGCCCGCGCGGGGCGCCGCACCGCCAGGTTGGCCAGCGTGGTCGACGCACCGCCGACACCGAGCACCAGGTCCTTGCGCGCGACACCGCCCGAACTCTCGCCCGACCCGATGCCGCCCGCACCGCCCACCGCACAGCCGAGGTCCGACACGACCCAGGCGTCCGCGCTCGGCAGACCGGCGACCTCGTTGGCGTACGGCCGCACGTCCACCGTCGCACGTACCCCGTCGCCGTCCCGGACGAGCCACCCGTCGACCAGGCAGTCGTCGACCGGCAGCGCCGCAGCGGCGGCGGCCTCCGGGACGGTCTCCTGCAGCAGGAAGAGCCGCACCAGGGTCTCGATCGGACTGCCGCCGCGGGTCGCCCGCAGGGCGGGCACGGTCTCGCTGCGCGCGAGCGCCGCGTAGGCGGTGGGGCCGAGCAGGTCGAGGCAGCCGTCCGCCGTGTACTGGGCGGCGAGCAGCGCCTCACGGAAGGCGGCGAGGCGGGTGGGGTCCGGGACTGGGCTCTTGGTCACGACGCCATTGTCCCGCGGCCGGGACGTGCCGCCGCATCCGTCCGGCGCGAGCACCGGACGCGGGCGCCCGGCGCGGGGCAGGCGTGCCGGCAAGGGCAGGCATGCGGGCGCGGGCAGGCATGCCCGGCGCGGGCACACCGGTGGTGGTCGCCAGGTCAGCCCGAGGACTCGCTCGGGGATGCCTCCGCGGACCCGTCGGCGGCGGGCTCCTCCGAGGTGGCGGTCGCCGAACCCGACGCACGGCCCGAGGGCGCCGACGAGGTCTTGCCCCCGGACGGCTTCACCGACGGCGCGGCCGACGCGCCCCCGGTCTCGGTGGCCTGGCCTTCGACCGCCGAGGCGGTGGCCTCGGACGGCCGCGCCGCGGCATTCGCCTTGCACCCCGGCTGGCGCTTCATCGCATCGCCCGCCTCGCCGGTCTGGAGCCGGTTCAGGCCCTGGGTGGACAGCTGCGCGAGCTGCTGGACCTGGTCGCCGACACTGCGCAGACCGTCCGCGAACCGTGCCTGGTCCGTCGTGGTCAGGGCGTCCAGCTTCTTCTGCGCGTCCAGATAACCCTGCCCCGCCTGCCGGAGCTCGTTGACCGCGGCGGTCTGGGACGCGGCGCCGTCCTCCGACTTCGGGGCCTCGACCTTGGCGACGGCGTCCGCCAGACCGCTGTTGGCACCGGCGAGAGTCGCCAGGTCGGCCGACAGCCTCTTCTGCAGATCGACCGGAACCTCACCGGGGATGATCTTCTCGGTGTCGGCCAGGGCTGCGCGCGACTGAGCTATCGGGCCCTTGGCGGCGTCGCAGACGCTCTTCGCCCACGTGTCGAGCTGCGCGGTGTTGTCGTCGCTGCAGGCGACGAGGCCGAACGCGAGCAGCGCGCCGAGCGCGGGTACGGTCAGCAGTCGCTTGTTCACCGGGTGGCCTTTCGGTCGCGGACGTCGATCTGCGAACCTACACGGCTGCCCGCCGGACGGGCTCCCGCCGGTGGCACCGCCACCGGAACACCCGAGGTCTGCCCTGCACAGGGCCGACGCGCTCACCGGCCTCGGATCCGGGCGGCGCCACCCCGTCGGACCGCCGCCGCCGTGGAAGGACCGGCCGGGACAGGCAGCCGGCGTGGGCCTTCAGCGCGAGGGCGGCGTGGGCTTCAGACCGCGACGGGCGCGGTGGAGACCGGCCAGCTCATCCGGATGACGCCGCCTTCGAGACTGCTGCTGACCTCGACGTCCTCCACGAGCCCGGTGATCACGGCAAGGCCCAGCATGTCGTCGTCGGCGCTGTCCGTGCCGCCGCCCCCGGCGGGGGCCGGCACCATGGTCGGGCCGGCTTCGTCGGCGACCTCGATGAGGAAACGCTTCTCCTGCTCGGTGAGAGCGACGCGGATCGCCCCGTGGGCGTCGCCGCGCTGGTGCAGACCGACCGCGCGGGAGCATGCCTCGCCGACCGCGAGTCGGACCTCGTCGAGCACCGACTCGTCGACCCCGGCGCGTCTGGCGACTGCGGCGGCCACGAGACGGGCCGTACGCACGTGCTCGGGAAGCGCGCTGAATCGAAGTTCGACGGTTGCCATTCCTCCCCCTCCGGGGTTGCTCCCTGGCTCGGCCGGGCGCTGACGCGCCCGGAGGACGGGCCCGTACAGGACCCGCCCGACCGGCGGGGCCGCATCAACGGCCACGCCGGTACGGGACGTCGGATCAGTCGGTGGAAGCGACCGCGTCGTCCACCGACGTGTGGATCGGGAAGACCTTGGTCAGACCGGTGATCCGGAAAATCTTCAGAATGCGCTCCTGGTTGCAGACCAGGCGGAGCGAGCCCTCGTGCGCACGAACCCGCTTGAGCCCGCCCACGAGCACGCCGAGGCCGGTGGAGTCGAGGAAGTCCACGCCCTCCATGTCGACAACGAGGTGGTAGTTGCCATCGTTGACGAGCTCGACAAGCTGCTCGCGCAGCTTGGGGGCGGTGTACACATCGATCTCGCCGCCGACTTCGACGACCGTGCGATCGCCAACCGTACGGGTCGACAGGGACAGGTCCACGGAACCTCCAGCACCTTGCCTTGCTACGTCATTGCGATCCTCGGCCGGGTGGCCGTCACCGCGTGGTCGCAGGCCGGGCGAGGCAAGCCGGTGCAGACGAGCCTCGGCGTGCGACCCTCGGCCGTGCGGCCGTCACGGGCTCATTCAACCACCTGCGGCCATGCCCGCACGATGGCTTGCAGCGATTCTCCGTCACGCCAGTGACACACTGGGTCCCCATGCCGCCCCGTCATCACTCGCCCGAGGCCCTGCTCGAGACCCTGTCCACCAGCCGGGGCCGGTCGGACCGCCTCACCCATACGGAGCATCTTCCCGCGCGTCCCGCACGCCACGCCTCCTGGCCGGAAGGAATCCGTCCGGAAATCCGGGAGGCCGCGCGTGAGCTCGGCGTGGACGAGCCGTGGGCCCATCAGGCCACCGCGATGGAGTTGGCGAAAAGCGGTCGGAGTGTCGTGATCGCCACCGGTACGGCCTCCGGCAAGTCCCTCGGCTACCTGGCGCCGGTGCTCAGCGATCTGCTCGACGGCACGGAGGCCCGCAACGGCCGCGGTGCCACCGCGCTCTACCTCGCCCCGACGAAGGCCTTGGCCGCCGACCAGCGCAGGCGCGCCGCCGAACTCGTACCGCCACGTGTCCGGGTCGCGCTCTACGACGGCGACACCCCGGTCGAGGAGCGCGAGTGGGTCCGCCAGTACGCCTCCTACGTGCTGACCAACCCGGACATGCTGCACCGCGGCATCCTGCCGGCCCACGCGCGCTGGTCGACCTTCCTGAAGACCCTGCGCTACGTCGTGATCGACGAGTGCCACAGCTACCGCGGGGTGTTCGGCTCGCACGTCGCCCAGGTGCTGCGGCGCCTGCGGCGATTGTGCGCCCGGTACGGCGCGGAGCCGACGTTCCTGCTGGCCTCGGCCACCACTGCGGAACCGGCCGTCACCGCGCGCCGCCTCACCGGCCTCCCGGCGGTCGCGGTGACGGAGGACGCCTCCCCGCGCGGCCCGCTGGTGTTCGCCCTGTGGGAGCCCCCGCTCACCGAACACGTCGGCGAGCAGGGCGCGCCCGTACGCCGCACGGCGACGGCGGAGACCGGATATCTGCTGACCGACCTGGTCTCCGCCGGCATCCGCACGGTGGCCTTCGTCCGGTCCCGCCGCGGTGCCGAACTCGTCGCCCTCCAGGCCCAGGACCTGCTGGGCAGCCCGCTCGCCGGGCGGGTCGCGGCCTACCGCGGCGGCTATCTCGCGGACGAGCGCAGGGCGCTGGAGCGCGACCTGCACTCCGGCCGGCTGCTGGGGCTCGCCTCCACCTCGGCCCTGGAGCTGGGGGTCGACGTGTCGGGCCTGGACGCCGTCCTGATCGCCGGATACCCGGGCACCCGGGCCTCGCTCTGGCAGCAGGCCGGACGGGCCGGACGCGAGGCCCAGGGAGCCCTGGCCGTCCTGATCGCCCGGGACGACCCGCTGGACACCTACCTCGTGCACCATCCCGAGGCGCTGTTCGACAACCCCGTCGAGGCGACCGTGCTCGACCCCGACAACCCGCACGTCCTGGCCCCGCACCTGTGCGCGGCCGCGGCCGAGCTGCCGATCGCCGAGGCCGACCTGAGCCTGTTCGGTCCGTCCGCCGCGGCGCTGCTGCCGGTGCTGGAGCGCCGCGGACTGCTCCGTCAGCGGGCGGACGGTGCCTGGTACTGGACCCGGCGGGAGCGCGCCGCCGACCGGGTCGACCTGCGCGGCGGCGGGGGCGATCCCGTCCAGATCGTCGAGGCCTCGACCGGGCGGCTGCTTGGCACCGTGGACGCGGCCGCGTCCCACACGACCGTGCACACCGGCGCCGTCCATCTGCACCAGGGGCGCACCTACCTCGTCCGGGACCTCGACCTGGAGACCTCGGTCGCCCTGGTCGAGGCAGCCGATCCGCCGTACACGACGGCCGCCCGCGACATCACCTCGATCTCCGTACTGTCCACCGACATCACCGAGGCATGGGGCGAGGCCCGGATGAACTTCGGCGCGGTCGAGGTCGTGAACCAGGTCGTGGGATTCCTGCGCAAGCGGATCGCGACCGGCGAGGTGCTCGGCGAGACCAAGCTGGACCTCCCGCCCCGGACGCTGCGGACGCGCGCCGTGTGGTGGTCGGTGACGGAGGACCAACTGCTCGACGCGGACATTCCGTTCGACCGGCTGCCCGGTGCCGCCCATGCCGCCGAGCACGCCTCGATCGGGCTGCTGCCGCTGTTCGCCACCTGCGACCGCTGGGACATCGGTGGCGTGTCGGTGCCCCTGCACCCCGACACCGGGCTGCCGACGGTGTTCGTCTACGACGGGCACTCCGGCGGCGCCGGCTTCGCCGAGCGGGGCTTCCGCCGTGCGCGCCAGTGGCTCACCGCCACACGGGACGCCATCGCCGCATGCGAGTGCGAACGCGGCTGCCCCTCCTGCGTGCAGTCCCCCAAGTGCGGGAACGGGAACGACCCGCTCGACAAGGCCTCGGCGGTGCGGCTGCTGGACGCCCTGCTCGCCGGGGCCCCGGCGGACGCCGGACGGCCGGACCCGGGGGACGGCGACGAACCCCGCTAGGGAGACCCGGCCGCGGACCGACTCGGGTGCGACGTCGCCCCCGGCCCACACCGGGCCGGCCCGGGCCCTGGCCCTGGCCGGCCCGGTCGGCAGCGGAAGCCGGGTGACGACCGCGCCCGCGCGGACCTCCACCACGACCTCGACGGCGTCCTCGGACGGCACAGGCGTGCAGGAGACCAGCGACGCCTCCTGAGCCACGGCGATCCGGCCCGCACGCCCGCAGCCCCCGTCGGGATCGACCAGCAGCCGCTCGGCCGCTGCGAGCGCGGCAAGGTCCGCCGCCGACTCCGCACGGTGCCGCGCGGCCACCGCCGTGCCCATCACCAGGCCGGCCGTGAAGACGACGCAGGTGACCATGCCCAGGGCGAGCAGCCACACGGTGGCGGAGCCGCGGTCCGGCGGCCCGGGTCGCGGGGGCCCGTTCAGGACGGCCATGGCGTTCCTCCTTCCGGGCCCACGGCGTCCTCGCGCGCGGCGACCGCCGAGGCGGTGAGCCGCACCGCCAGCACGGCACCGAACCGGCCGGGTCCGGGGTAGGGCGACTCGACGGTCACCCGGACGGTGTCGGCCTCCCGCAGGACCTGGACAACCGCTCCCGGCGGAGCGGCTGCCCGGGCCGAGGTCGCCGGATCGGTCTCGCCCCGTGCGGCCGCCCGGGCACCCACCCGCGCGGCGTCGACACAGCGGATCTGCGCCACCGTGCCGAGGACGCCCCAGGTCAGCAGGGCCGCCAGGAGCACCATGGCGGGCAGCGCCACCGCGGTCTCCGCCGTCACCATGCCCGCGTCCCCGCACCCGTCGCGGCGCCGCCCCGGACGGCGGCGCCCGTCCTCACACCGCATGAAGGGCCCGGTCGAGCACCTCACCGAGGGCCCCGGACACGGCGGCGCTCGTGACGACCCGGTAGAGGACAGCCGCGAACCCGCACGCGGCGACCGTGCCGATGGCGTACTCGGCGGTCGTCATGCCGGCGTCCGGCGGGCCCACGGTGAGGCGTCGCAGCCTCCAGGACAGCCGGCGGGCGGGACGCCCCGGCGGCCTGTCGGAGCAGCGCCGGTGCCACGGACGTCCGGTCGGGAGCTGGGTGGTGGCGCGGGCAGTGGGCAGAGACATGGAAGTACTCCTTCGGACGAGGAACACGGGACGGTCAGGACGAGGAAGACGGGACGAGGAGCGCGAAGGGGAACGGTTCAGGCGTTCCGGAGGTACGCGGCGGTGAGGCCCATGACCACCGGCACCACGCCGATCAGGACGAAGGCGGGCAGGAAGCAGAGGCCGAGCGGCGCGGTGGCGAGGACACCGGCCCGGCGCACCCTGGCGTGTGCGGCCCGTACGGCGGCGGCCCGCTGCGCCTGGGCCAGACCGGCCAGGGCCGCGGACGGCGGCGCCCCGCCGAGGCTCGTACGCGCCAGGCAGCGCGCCAGCGGTGCGAGTGACGGACTGTCTGCTGCGAGCTGCTCCCAGCAGGCATCCGGCGGGGCCCCCAGCGCCAGGTGGGCGGCGACCGCGTCGAGGCGCTCACGCATGGGCGGTTCAAGGCTCGCCGCGACGGCCGCCGCGGCTCGGCCGGGCGACGACGAGACGGTCAGGAAAGCGGCCAGGAGTTCAGCCGCGAGTGGGAGCTGGCGCAGCAGATGCTCCTGCTCCCGCGCCGCCCGTGCGTCCTGCGGGAGTGGCGGACGCGGTAGCCGGTGGTACGCCAGTGCGGCGGCGAGCGATCCGGCGACCAGTCCGACCGCCCCACCGGTCAGGGCAGCCACGGCCAGCCCGGCCGCGGCCGGCAGCAGCCAGACCCTGGCCCGTAGGCGGTTGCGCGGCGGACCTACGCGGCGCGCGCCCGGTCCGTACCGGGGGTCGCGACAGGCCGCCGCGCGGAGGCCCCGGAGTCGGCGTCTGACCGTCCTGCGCCCGACCGGCCCCGGCAGCAGGGCGCCGAGCACGGCCAGCGCCGACAGCACGGCCGGGGTGGCGTTCACCGTTCCGCCCCGGCGTGTCCGTGGCCCGGTCGGCCGCCGCTGCCGACCGGATCCCGTCGGGTGTCCCGACGCCGGGTCAGTCCGCAGGAGCCGGAGAGCACGGCGCGCTCCTGGCGCTTCCGGGGGCCGCCCTCGGCGTCCCTGACGATCCGCGACGTCCAGGCCAGTCCGGCCGCTTCGAGCAGCACGCCCGCCGCCAGGCAGCCGAGACCGGCCGGGGTGTGCAGCAGCGTGGTGAGCGGGTGCGCCCCCAGAGCGGCGCCGAGCAGCAGGGCGAGCACCGGGAGCACCGCGAGCAGTGCGGTGGTCGCCCGGCAGCCGGCGAGCTCGCCGGCGATCTCCTCCGCCAGGGCGCGCTCGGCCCGCAGCGCATCGGCGAGCCGGTCCAGTCCGTGTGCGAGACCGGTGCCGCTGTCGCTGCCGACCTGCCAGCACGCGGCCAGGGCGGCCGCGCCGCGGCCGCCGGGCAGCTCGGCGACCAGCCGGAGGGCCGCGGGGACGTTCGCCCCGTACGGCGCTGCCGCGAGCCTGGCCGAGGCCTCCAACCCGAGGTCGCTGCGGAACGCCGCCTCCCTGCCCATGACCATGTGGAGGGCCTGTTCCGGGGTGGCCCCGCTGCGCAGTTCGCCCACCAGACCGGTGCAGAGGTCGATCACGGCGGCGGCCCGTCGCCGCGCCTGCTCCGCGGTGCGGCGACGGGCGCGCCACCTGAGGAGCGGGACGACGCCGACGGCTGCCGCGAGGACCGGCACCGGGGAGTCGACGGCGTGCGCCGCCAGCAGCCCGACGGGCAGCAGGGCGAGCTCGGGCACGGGTCTCGGCAGGCGGTTCCTCCATCGGGTCCCCCGACATCGGGTGCCCCGAGCCGCGGGCGCCGTTCCGCACCCGCGTGGACGGCCGCCGCGGGCGGTGCCGTGGAGCACGGCCGAGGCCCGTCCGCCGGACCGCCTGCGCCGCAGGTGCCCGAGCAGCAGGCCTGCCGACAGCCCGCCGAACATCCCGGCCCAGGGCATCAGGTACACGCTCACGACGTGCCTCCCTGGCCGTCACCGGTGCCGCGGTCCTTCGGCGGCCGGCCGGCGTACTCCAGCAGCCACCAGGCGAGGGCTGCAGCACCGCACAGGGCCAGGGCCCAGATCAGCTCGAACTGACCGAGCGTCATGCGAACCTCCCCGGGAGGATCACGCCGCGTTCCGCGCATGTCCGCTGGAGTGTCGGCCAGCCGGGGCCGGTCTCGGACCGGCCGGCGCCGAAGCGGACGGCGGGGCGGGTGGTGGCCAGCCCCCGGCTGTCCCCCTCCACGATGTGGAGTTCGGCGACGCGGCGCTGCCCGGTCTGCGGGTCGCGGACGAGGTGGACCACCACGTCGAGGGCTGCACGGAGCTGGCTGTGCAGCGAGAATCGGTCGAGGCCGGCGAGCGACCCGAGCGCCTCCAGCCTGGCCGGGACGTCCGCCGCCGCGTTCGCGTGCACGGTGCCGCACCCGCCCTCGTGGCCGGTGTTCAGTGCTGCGAGCAGGTCCACCACCTCGGCACCGCGGACCTCGCCTACGACGAGCCGGTCGGGGCGCATGCGCAGCGCCTGCCGTACGAGTTCGCGGAGGGTCAGTTCGCCGAGGCCTTCCTGGTTCGGCGGCCGGCTCTGGAGGCGCACGACGTGCGGGTGGTCGGGGCGGAGTTCCGCCGAGTCCTCGGCCACGACGATGCGCTCCCGGGGGTCGACCAGGCCGAGCAGGCTGCAGAGGAGGGTGGTCTTCCCCGAGCCCGTTCCCCCGCTGACGAGCAGTGAGAGCCTGGCCTTCACCACACCGGCGAGCAGTTCCGCACCGGACGCGGAGACCGTGCCGCCGCGGGTGAGCTCGTCGAGGGTGAACGGGCTGGATCGGCAGATGCGCAGCGAGATGTGGGTGCAGCCGGTCGCGATCGGGGGGAGGACGGCGTGCAGGCGCGTCCCGTCCGGGAGCCGGGCGTCCACCCATGGCATGGCGTCGTCGAGTCGGCGGCCGGCGGAGGTCGCCAGCCGGTGGGCCAGGTGCCGTACGGCGTCGGGGCCGGGGAACCGGACCTCGGGCACCCGCTGCAGCCCGCGGCCGCAGTCGATCCACACCTCGTCCGGCGCGTTGACGAGGACGTCCGTCACGTCGGGACGTTCGAGGAGCTGGTGGAGCGGGCCCGTCCCGATCAGCTCGGCCTGGATGGCCCGGACCGTGTCGAGGACGTCGCCGCCGCCCAGGGTGGGCCGGCTGGCCCGGAGCGCGGCGGCGACGGACCCGGTGGTGGGCGGGGTGCCGGTCTCCGCCAGCCGGAGCCGGACGGCGTCGAGCAGCGCGACGGGTTGCTGCGGGACGTCGCCGGCCCGGCCCGGGGACGCCGCCCGGGGCGCGTCTCGGTTGCCGGGCGGCGGCCCGGGCGGCGGCGCTTCGGAGTCGCGGTGGCGTCGGCTCTCCCGGACGGTCCGGACGGCCGTTTCCCCGGTCCTGCCCCGCCGGGGTGCGGCGGCGGGTCCGGCACCGGACCGCCGTCCTCGCAAGATGAGGCGGCCCGTCACAGCGCACCGCCGCCGGCCGCCGCGACCGGCGGCATGACCTCGTCCAGGAAGCCGCTGCAGAACCGCGCCAGCGGGCCGCGCTCGCGGACGCCGGGCGGCAGCCCGCGTTCGACGTCGAGACCGAGCCCGGGCTCGGGCGGGAGTTCACCGGCGAAGGCCAGTCCGAGGTTGCGGGCGATCTCGACGGCCGTCAGCCCGACCGGGCCGGGTGTGCGGACGACGGCCCGCAGGTCGGTCATGCGCATTCTGGCGGCGGCGGCCACACGGTCGGCCGCGGCGAGCGCGCGCAGTTCCGCGGGCACCACCAGCAGTCCGGTGTCGACCTGCTCCAGGGCCTGCGCAGCGGCCGCGTCGAGCTGCCTGGGCAGATCGACGACGACGAGGCCCCCGCGTCGCCTGGCGGCGGCGAGCACGCTCTGCATCGCCTCCGGCGGGATGGTCAGGCAGTCGCTGCGGTCCCAGGAGAGCGCGCTGAGTCCTCGGAGCTCCGGCAGCGCCTTGGCGAGTTCGGCGCCGCTCAGCCGGCCCCGGGAGGCCGCGAGGTCGGGCCAGCGGAGCCCGTCCGACGTCTCACCGCCGAGGAGGACGTCGAGGCCGCCGCCGAGCGGGTCGGCGTCGACGAGCATCGTGCGGTGTCCGGCGCGTGCCGCGGTCACGGCCAGCGCGCAGGCGAGCGTGGAGGCACCGGCCCCGCCGCGGCCGCCCAGCACGCCGACCGTGAGCGCGGACGGCCCGACGCCCTCGGTGGCGTCGGCGATCCGGTCCAGCAGCCAGGCCTGGGCGTCCGGCAGGAAGAGGACGTGCTCGGCGCCGACCCGCACGGCGCGGACCCACACGCTGCCGTCGTCGAGGTCGATGCCGAGGAGGAGGACGCCCGGTCGGCGGGGAAGCCCGCTGCACCGCTCGGCGAGGTCGTCACCGATCAGGACGAGCGGCGCGTTCTCCCAGGTCGCCCTGGGTGGCGCGTCGCCGAGGACGTCGGGTTCGGCCCCGGCGGCGGCGCAGATCCGGGTGAGGTGTTCGGCGACGGACGCGTCGCCGGTCACGATGAGGGGGCGGGGCTGTGCCGGCCGGCCGGTCGGCTGGGAGTCGGTGGTGGGTGTCGACATGGCGGTCTCCCCCAGGGGTCGCTGTCCGGTGTGGTGCCGAGAAGGCCGGGCAGGTTCGGCCTGGCGCAGGTCGGCAGGGCGTTCCGCTCCTTCCGGTGGCCCGGAGGTCGGCTGCCCGGTCACCAGACTGCGGATCCGGGGACGCCGGCCCGGAGGGCTGCGGAATACCTGTGGACAACTGGGGGGCTGTGGATAACTTCTTCACCCGACCGGGGGGTATTGCATCGGGGAATTGACGTTCACAGCGGGCGGCGGGCCATTCACGGGGCCGTGAAACAGGCCGGTTTTCCACCGAGGACGCAGTCACCGAGAGTGACAGAAGTGCAGTCGTGGTGATGATGGGGATGCCGTGCGCAATCCTGGTGACGGAATCGCGCCGAACGGCCACCGAACGTGTCAACGGGCCCTCGAAACGGGCCCGGACGTGCGACGACCCCCGCCGGGGGGGAGAGCGGGGGTCGTCTATCCACGGTCCGACTCGGGGGGGAGGAGCCGGACCGGGTTAGCACGGTCGCGAACGATCCGTGACTTCCATGGTGTACCCGAGCGGCCAGAAACACAAACCCGCGCGCCCTCGCGTACACCGAATGGCGGCGGGCATTACCCCGCCCTCTATCCTCGGTCCCGTGGACAGCACCGAGAACTCCGACACCGTCGGCCCCGACGCCGATCCAGCGAGCGGAACCGGTACGGAGGGGCCCGCGGCACCCGCCTCCGGGCAGTCCGCCGAGCCGTTCCCCGGCGCCGGCCGGCCCGCGTCCGGCGAGACCCCCGCCGCGGAGCCGGTCGCCCTCGGGTCCGCCCTCGTCCGTCCGCCCGGCGGACCGCGCACGGCGGCCTTCTTCGACCTCGACAAGACCATCATCGCCAAGTCGAGCGCCCTCGCGTTCAGCCGGCCCTTCTACCAGGGCGGCCTGATCAACCGTCGGGCCGTGCTGAAGAGCGCGTACGCGCAGTTCGTCTTCCTGCTGGGCGGCGCCGACCACGACCAGATGGAGAAGCTGAGGCAGTACCTGTCCGCCCTCACCCGGGGCTGGAACGTGCAGCAGGTCCGCGAGATCGTCGCGGAGACCCTGCACGAGCTGATCGACCCGATCATCTACGACGAGGCCGCCTCGCTGATCGAGCAGCACCACACCGCCGGGCGCGACGTCGTGATCGTCAGCAGCTCCGGCTCGGAGGTGGTGGAGCCGATCGGCCGCCTGCTCGGCGCCGATCACGTCATCGCCACCCGGCTGAAGGTGGAGGACGGGCGCTACACCGGCGAGATCGAGTACTACGCGTACGCCGAGAACAAGGCGGCCGCGATCCGCGAGCTCGCCGCGGAGCAGGGCTACGACCTGGCCGACTGCTACGCCTACAGCGACTCGTCGACCGATCTGCCCCTGCTGGAGGCCGTCGGCCATCCGTCCGCCGTGAACCCCGACCGGGCCCTCCGCAAGGAGGCCGTGGCCCGCGAGTGGCCGGTGCTCGTGTTCAACCGCCCGGTCGAACTCCGCAGCCGGCTACCGGAGTTCTCCGCCCCCAGCAGGACGGTCCTGCTGGGCGTGGCACTCGGCACCGCGGCCGTCACCGCCGGCCTGCTCTGGTACGCGGCGAAGCAGCGCCGCCCGGCCGCCTGACGGCCGGACCTGCACATCTCGCCGAATCGGACAAGCGGGAAAAACTTCCCCTTTCGGGTTCCGCTTTGCAGCGATCCGCGATAGAAAGGACGTACGGCCCGCGAGACCCGGTCAGGACCCTAAGGGGTCGATCCGACAACGCAGTTAAGGCCCACGGACCGCGTACAGATAGTCGAGCACCCACATGCAGCCGACCCGCTGACGGGCCGCCGCACCAGGTGAACGGGCCAGATCCCCACCTGATGGGCACTTCCGGTGCATGCTCTGGTAACCCGGCACCTGTACCAGCGGCGGCACCCGGCAGGATCGGGTGCCGCCGCATCTGCGCTCTCCCCCGCGCTGTCAGACCATGCCGCGCTGCATGGCCTCGCACACCGCGGTGCTCTCGCGGACGCCCAGCCGCAGGGCCTCGGCGCAGTGCGCGATCCAGCGGGCCATGCCCTCGCCGGTGCCGCCGAGGTAGCCCGCCAGGGCGTCCCGGTAGGCGGCGGTCCCGAGTTCCGCGAGGCCGACCTCGGCCGGGCAGATGGCCTTGGGGTCGAGGCCCTCCGCGATCAGCACGATCCGCTGGGCGGCCCGCGCGATGACGCCGTTGTGCGAGGCGAAGGGGCGAAGCGCGAGCAGCTCGCCGTGCACCACCGCGGCCACCACGAGAGCGGGTGTGCCGCTCGCCGCGCCTTCCGCCCGGCCGGCCAGCAGTCGGGCGAGCTGGTCGAGGCGCGCCGCGGCCTCGTCGGCGCCCGGGGCGGCGGGAAGTTCCAGCCCCTTCGCCGACCGGTCGAAACCCTCCGCCGCGGCGATCACCAGCGGGAAGAGCGGCGCAGCGGTCTCGTCGCCCCGGCGGGGTCGGCCCGTGGTGGCGTCGGCGTCACCCGTCGCGAGCAGGTGCAGCCGCGCCAGGACCTGCAGCGGGGAGTGCCGCCACACGCCGAGCAACTGCCCGGCCTCGGCCGAGATCCGCAGGGCGCCGCCGACCGCGCGGGCCTGTTCGTCGCCGCTGAAGTCACTGCGCCGCCGGATCTCCTCCAGCGGCCAGTCGGCGCCGTCCAGGGCCGCGGAGGCCCTGGCGCCGCGCAGGGCGGCCTCGGAGGTGACCTCGCCGGCCCGCCGGCGCATCACCCGGTGCCCGTAGAGGCGGTCGACGGCCTTGCGTACCTCGGCGACGGCCTCGGGCACCCCGGGCAGTTCGGCCAGCGAGGCGAGGGGATCAGTTCCAGTGCTCACCTACCAGAGGGTAATGACTCCCTCCGCACCCTCGGCACAGCAACCCCGGTGTCACCCGATCGAGGCAATCCGCCTTTCCCGCATGTGCCAGCCGTCAAACCACCGCTAGCATGACCGCTAATCGGTGACGATAACGATTTCCAACACAGCCGAGCGGCCGGGGGCCGCCGCGGCGGGAGCCGGAGCCTCAGATGAAGATCGCCTTCGTCGGCAAGGGCGGCAGCGGCAAGACGACGCTGTCCGCACTGTTCATCCGCCACCTGGCCGCCGTCGGCCGCCCGGTGATCGCCGTCGACGCCGACATCAACCAACACCTCGGCCCGGCACTCGGCCTGACGGATGACCAGGCAGCCCGGCTGCCGGCCCTCGGCGCCCACCTGCCGGACATCAAGGAGTACCTCCGCGGCGACAACCCGCTGATCGGCTCCTCCGACGAAATGATCAAAACCACTCCCCCCGGCCGCGGCTCACGCCTGCTGCGGATCGTCGAGGAGAACCCGGTCTACGGCGCGTGCGCCCGCCCGATCGCCCTGGACGAGGGATCGGTCCGGCTCATGGCCACCGGGGCCTTCACCGAGGAGGACCTCGGCGTCGCGTGCTACCACTCCAAGGTCGGTGCGGTCGAACTCCTGCTCAACCACCTGGTCGACGGCCGCGACGAGTACGTGGTCACCGACATGACGGCGGGTTCGGACTCCTTCGCCTCCGGACTCTTCACCCGGTTCGACCTGACCTTCCTCGTGGCCGAGCCGACCCGCAAGGGCGTCTCGGTGTACCGGCAGTACAAGGAGTACGCGCGGGACTTCGGCGTCGCCCTGCGGGTGGTCGGCAACAAGGTGCAGGGGGCGGAGGACCTCGCCTTCCTCCGCCGCGAGGTCGGCGAGGACCTCCTGGCGGCCTTCGGCCAGTCCGACTGGGTGCGGCGGCTGGAGCAGGGCTCCGAGCCCGCGCTGAGCGCGCTGGAGCCCGCCAACCGCACGGTGCTGGCCCGGCTGGAGGCCGAGGCGGACGCCGCCCACGCGCTCCGCGATCCGCGGAAGTACACCGCGCAGGCCGTCCACTTCCACCTCCGCAACGCGGAGAGCTGGGGCAACGCCAAGACGGGGCGCGATCTCGCCACGCAGGTCGACGCGGGCTTCGTGCTCGGCGCGGACGACCTGGACTCCGCGCACGCCTGACCCCTCCCGGGCAGCCGGCCGCGCAGCGGCCGACAGGGCCGGTGAACGCTCCCACCTGGGCGTTCACCGGCCCTGCCCGTTGCGAGTTCCCCGCGTGGCGCACCTCCACCCGTAAAGGTGAATCCACCGCTCCGGCGCGCCGCCCGCCGTCACGTCGTGCAAAGATTCCATTACTCTCGGTTTACCGACTCTTGGCATACCGGCTTCCAGATGGTCCTAGGTCCCCGCGGGAATCAACCGCCGCGTCCTCACCATCCCGCCCAGCCGTCGCGATCCACACAGCCGATCCGCCCGTGTGCCTTCACAAGCCGGACCTGACTGCTTTCGTTCCCCCGGACAGACGGGACACCATGACCCTCGACATCTCCGCCGCACCCATCGCCTCGGACACCACGGACCACGCGCCACCGCCGCGGCCCGGTCGCCGCGGCCGCCGCCACGCGCACCTCCTCCACGACCTGCCCGCATCGCTGGCGGTCTTCCTGATCGCCGTGCCCTTCTCGCTCGGCATCGCACTCGCCACCGGAGCGCCGCTGACCGCAGGGCTCGTCACCGCCGCCGCCGGCGGCCTCGTGGCCGGGCTCCTCGGCGGCACCCCGCTCCAGGTCAGCGGGCCGTCCGCAGCGCTGACCGTCATCACCGCAGGCATCGTCGCGCAGTACGGCTGGCGGATCGCCTGCACCGTGACCGTCGCCGCCGGGCTGCTGCAACTCCTGCTCGGCTCGCTCCGCGTCGCCCGCGCCGCTCTGGCCGTCTCCCCCGCCGTCGTCCACGGCATGCTCGCCGGTGTCGGCCTCACCATCGCCCTCGCACAGCTGCACGTCGTGCTCGGCGGCGCCCCGCAGAGCTCGGCACTCGCCAACCTGATCGCGCTCCCCGGCCAGGCCGCCGGCCCGTACCTGCCCGCACTGGCGGTCGGCGCGCTCGCGGTGGCCGTACTCGTCGCCTGGCCGCGGCTCGGCCGGCTCCCCGGGGCCGCCGGGCGCGTCGGTCACCGGCTCGCCCGGATTCCGGCCGCGCTGGTCGCCGTGGCCGCCGGGACGACGCTCTCGCTCGGCCTCGGACTGCGGCTCGCCCGCGTCGAACTGCCCGGCTGGCAGCACCACGCCCTCGCCGAGGCACCCACCGGACAACTGTTCGCGGCCCGGTGGCCGGAACTCCTCGCCCTCGTACTGACCGTCACCGCGGTGGCCGGCGTCGAGTCCCTGCTGTCCTCCGTCGCGGTCGACCGGATGACCCACACGACCAGCGACCTCGACCGGGAGCTCCGCGGCCAGGGCCTCGCGAACATGGTGTCCGGCATCCTCGGCGGCCTGCCCGTGGCGGGCGGCGCGGTGCGGAGCACCGCCAACGTGAAGGCCGGGGCCGCGTCCCGGTGGTCCGCCGTGCTGCACGGATGCTGGGTGGTGCTCGCCGCGCTCGCGCTGGCGGGCGGGCTGAGCCGTATCCCGCTCGCCGCGCTGGCAGCCCTCGTGCTCGTGGTCGGCATCCAGATGGTCAGCTTCGCGCACATCAGGCGCATCCACCGCCACCGCGAGTTCCCCGTCTACCTGGCGACCGTGGTCGGCGTCGTCGCCCTGGGCGTCCCGCTGGGCGTCGCCCTCGGCGGCACCGTCGCCGCCCTCCTCGCACTGCACCGGCTGACCCGGGCCCACGTCGACGCGAGCACCGACCCGGACGGCTCGCACCACGTCCGGACGTACGGGCCGCTGACCTTCGCCGCCGTGCCCACCCTCAGCCGGACCCTGGCACAGATCCCCGCCGGCGCCGCGGTGACCGTCCACCACGACGGATCATTCCTCGACCACGCCGCGTACGAGGCGCTGCACACCTGGCGCGCGATGTACCAGACCGCAGGCGGGCGGGTCTCGCTGGTGACGGAGCACCGCACGGCGGAACCCCTGGATCCCGACGGCATCGTGCGCCACGACGCGACCGCGGGCCTCCACCACTGCCGGGCGTGGACGCCCTGGATGGGCCACCACTGCATCGACCAGGACCCCGACGACCCGCACGGTCGCCTGCTCGACGGTGTGCGCGGCTTCCAGCAGCACACGGCGCCCCTCGTCCGTGACGAACTCGCGCGCCTGGCGAGGGAGGGCCAGACCCCCTCCCAGCTCTTCCTGACCTGTGCCGACTCACGGATGGTCACGAGCATGATCACCAGTAGCGGCCCGGGCGACCTGTTCACCGTACGGAACGTCGGGAACCTCGTGCCCGCACCGCACGAGCCCGGCGCCGCCGACGACTCGGTGGCCGCGGCGGTGCAGTACGCGGTCGACGTCCTGGAGGTCCGCTCCATCACGGTCTGCGGTCACTCCGGCTGCGGCGCGATGAAGGCCTTGCTGGACGGTCTCCACGAGCAACCCGGCGCCCCCACGCCGCTCAGTCGCTGGCTGCGCAACGGGCGGGGGTCGCTGGCACGACTCAGGCGTGCCCCGGCCCGGTTCGCCGACCGTCCGGCCGCCGACCAGGTCGAGGAGCTCTGCATCACCAACGTCGTCCAGCAGTTGGACCAGCTCCTCGCCAACCCGGCGGTGGAACGCCGGGTCGCCGAGGGAAGCCTGCGCCTGGTCGGCATGTACTTCGACTTCGCGACGGCCCAGGCCTACGTCCTGGACGGCCCGAGCGGGCGCTTCTCCCCCGTGTCGGCCGAGCTCCACGAGGCACTCCGCCCCGAGCGGACGGCGGTCACCGCCTGACGGACCGGGAGATCCCCCGACCACCCGCAAGGACGGTCCGGGAAGCCCCCGGGACACCACCGTCAGCTCCGCAGCAGACTCCACAGATCGGCCGGGGTCACGTACCCGGGCCACCGGCCGTCCGAGAAGAGGTGGACCCCTGCGTCCAGGTAGCACTGGTCGACGAGCTGGGAGCAGATCATGTGACGACTGTCCGCCACGTACCCCTTGAGGAGCGGACTGAAGGGCAGACGGAAGCGGTGCGCGGCCAGCGCGAAGTAGTCGGCGACGCTGTAGGGCACGCCCACGTAGCCGCGCGCCGCGGTCACCAGGGCCGCACGCTGTCCGTCCGTCAGGGTGTACCGGCCGGTGGACCAGAGGGCGGGATGCCCGTCGTACACGGAGACGGGACGCAGCTCGGCACCGCCGGGCTGCGCCTCGACCAGCTGCCCGTCCCCGACGTAGATGAAGGCGTGCTCGTAGTCGGCGAATCCGTCGCCGTTGAGCCACTGTCCGATCCGGATGAGACGGCCGACCCGGCCGTCCATCCGGACGACCGCGAAATCGCCCGGGAGGGCCGCGGCGGAAGGCGGTGAGGTGGAGGAGAGGGATGTCTGCGTCACGGCTCGGACCTCCGTCGCAAGGAAGGGTTCCGATGGTCGGGCCTGCGGCGATGACCACAGGCCCGCCTGGTCAGTGGAGTACCGATCCGCCGGACCGTCAAGTACTCGCGCACCAGAACGCGGGCGGCAGCGTCCGCGGCCGGCAGCGGGAGGAATGCGCCCCGACGGTACGACGCCAAGGAACCGGCTCGGACAGGCGGTCGGACAGGTGATTCCGACGGGCTGGACGGTTCGGGCAGGCGGTCGGACAGGCGATTCGGACGGGAGCGGCGTCGAGGGTGGGGTGGGTGTCCGCGAGGCGCCCGGGCTGAGGGACGAGCCGACACAACGACCGGCGGCAGCCCCGTATCCGATCACGCCGCCCGGAGCGCGAGGGGTACGGCACCGCCATCGACGGGCGGCTCAGGACGGTCTGGCGGTCCGGGCCCCTCACACATCAAAGGTCTACACCAATTTTCGGGAGGCTCTTGTCAACACGCCCGTTCGCCTGGTGAGCTGTGTGCTGGGACACACGGGACAATCCCACCGCACGGGATCTCCCGGTACATCAGAGTCGATGAGGAGTGCGCGTTGAGCAACGAGAGCCTGGCCAACCTGCTCAAGGAGGAGCGCCGCTTCGCGCCTCCCGCGGAGCTCGCCTCGGCGGCCAACGTGACCGCGGATGCCTACCGGCAGGCTTCGGAGGACCGGCTGGCCTTCTGGGCGGAGCAGGCACGCCGCCTCACCTGGTCCACCGAACCGACCCGGACCCTGGACTGGTCGAACCCGCCGTTCGCCACCTGGTTCGCCGACGGCACCCTGAACGTCGCCTACAACTGCGTCGACCGCCACGTCGAAGCAGGCAACGGCGACCGCGTCGCCCTCCACTTCGAGGGCGAACCCGGCGACAGCCGCGCCATCACCTACGCCCAGCTCAAGGACGAGGTCTCCCGCGCCGCCAACGCCCTGCTCGAACTCGGCATCCGCAAGGGCGACCGCGTCGCGATCTACCTCCCCATGATCCCCGAAGCCGTCATCGCCATGCTCGCCTGCGCCCGCATCGGCGCCACCCACTCCGTCGTCTTCGGCGGCTTCTCCGCCGACGCCGTCGCCTCCCGCATCCAGGACGCCGACGCCACCCTCGTCATCACCGCCGACGGCGGCCACCGCCGGGGCAAGCCCACCGCCCTCAAACCCGCCATCGACGAAGCACTCACCACCTGCCCCCACGTCGAACACGTCCTGGTCGTACGCCGCACCGGCCAGGACACCGCATGGACCGAGGGCCGCGACCTCTGGTGGCACGAAACCGTCGACCGCCAGCCCACCCACCACACCCCCCAGCCCCACGAAGCCGAACACCCCCTCTTCATCCTCTACACCAGCGGCACCACCGGAAAACCCAAGGGCATCCTCCACACCACCGGCGGCTACCTCACCCAGACCGCCTACACCCACCACGCCGTCTTCGACCTCAAACCCGACACCGACGTCTACTGGTGCACCGCGGACATCGGCTGGGTCACCGGACACTCCTACATCGTCTACGGCCCCCTCGCCAACGGCGCCACCCAGGTCATCTACGAAGGCACCCCCGACACCCCCCACCAGGGCCGCTTCTGGGAAATCATCCAGAAATACGGCGTCACCATCCTCTACACCGCCCCCACCGCGATCCGCACCTTCATGAAGTGGGGCGACGACATCCCCGCCAAGTACGACCTCTCCAGCCTGCGCGTCCTGGGATCGGTCGGAGAACCCATCAACCCCGAAGCATGGATCTGGTACCGGGAACACATCGGCGCCGGCAAGACCCCCATCGTCGACACCTGGTGGCAGACCGAGACCGGCGCAATGATGATCAGCCCCCTGCCCGGCGTCACCACCACCAAACCCGGCTCCGCCCAGCGCGCCCTGCCCGGCATCACCGCCACCGTCGTCGACGACGACGCCAACGAAGTACCCGACGGCGCCGGCGGCTACCTCGTCCTCACCGAACCCTGGCCCTCCATGCTCCGCACCATCTGGGGCGACGACCAGCGCTACATCGACACCTACTGGTCCCGCTTCCCCGGCCGCTACTTCGCCGGCGACGGCGCCAAGAAGGACGACGACGGCGACATCTGGCTCCTCGGCCGCGTCGACGACGTCATGCTCGTCTCCGGCCACAACATCTCCACCACCGAAGTCGAATCCGCCCTCGTCGGCCACCCCAAGGTCGCCGAATCCGCCGTCGTCGGCGCCACCGACCCCACCACCGGCCAGGCCATCGTCGCCTTCGTCATCCTCCGCACCACCACCAACCCCACCAACCCCACCAACACCGACACCACCGACGCCGCCCTCGTCGACGAACTCCGCACCCACGTCGCCCGCACCCTCGGCCCCATCGCCAAACCCAAGCGCATCCTCGTCGTCAACGAACTCCCCAAGACCCGCTCCGGCAAAATCATGCGCCGCCTCCTGCGCGACATCGCCGAAAACCGCGAGATCGGCGACACCACCACCCTCGCCGACTCCTCCGTCATGAACCTCATCCAAGCCCAACTCCCCACCACCCCCCAGGACTGACCACCACCGACCTGCGGGCGGCGGCCCGCAGGTCGGTGGACGGCGGCGCGCCCGGTCCCTGTGACCGGGCGCGCCGCCGTCCACCGAGCCCCTAGCGGGCCCGTCGCGGACCTGCCGCTCCTCCGTTTCGGCCGCCCCGTTCAGGAGCAGCCGGCCTCATGGCACCGATCGCCCGGCGGGCCACAGGGGCGACCCGACATTCACCCATCTGGTCGCAGACCGTCCAGGGGAGCGTGCCGCGGGCCCGTGGCGCAGGGCATTTCGCGACCGGGAATCCGCCGGTGGGCTGCGTAAACTGCGCCAGGCCCGATGCCGTGCGGCCGCGCCCCGTAGAATTCCGGCACCATCACACTCCAAGGCGCGCCGGGAAGACTGGTCGGCACTGCACCGCCGGTGTCCCCGTGCACCAGCAGGCAGTCCGCCGCCCCGCCCTAGGAGGTCCCCGCCGTGGCTACGCCGCCCGCGCCCGACCAGCGCCGCATCTTCCTCGGCCTGCTGCCGCTGCCCGAGCGACGCTTCGTCACCGATGCGCTGCGCACCGAGACCGTGGGTGGCGTCCTGCTGCTGCTCGCCGCGGTCGCCGCACTGATCTGGGCGAACGGCTGGCCGGCGTCGTACGCCACGGTCAGCGGGTTCACGTTCGGCCCGTCGAAGCCGCTGCACCTGGACCTGTCGGTGGAGGCCTGGGCCGAGGACGGCCTGCTGACCGTCTTCTTCTTCGTGGCGGGCATCGAACTGAAGCGGGAGTTCACGGCGGGCGAGTTGCGGTCGCCGAGCGCGGCGGCGCTGCCGGTGGTGGCCGCGGTCTGCGGCGTCGTGCTGCCCGCCGTCGTGTTCACCGTCGTCAACAGCGGCTCCGGGGGGCACCCGGCCGGCTGGGCCATCCCGACAGCCACCGACATCGCCTTCGCGCTGGGCGTGCTCGCCGTGGTGGGCACTCACCTGCCTTCCGCGCTGCGGGCGTTCCTGCTGACGCTGGCGGTGGTCGACGACCTGATCGCCATCCTGATCATCGCGATCTTCTACAGCTCGGGCATCAAGCTGTGGGCGCTGGGGCTGTCCCTCGCCGGTCTGCTGCTGTTCTGGCTGCTCAACCGGGCGGGTGTGCACGGCTGGTACCTGTACGTGCCGCTGGCGCTGGTGACGTGGGCGCTGATGCACGAGAGCGGTGTGCACGCCACGGTGTCGGGTGTGGCGATGGGTCTGATGCTGCGCTGCACGACGCGTCCGGGCGAGGAGCACTCGCCCGGTGAGCACATCGAGCACCTGGTGCGTCCGCTGTCGGCCGGTGTGGCGGTGCCGGTGTTCGCGCTCTTCGCGGCCGGCGTCTCGGTGTCCCTGTCGGCGCTCGGCGACGTGTTCAGCGAGGCGACGCCGCTGGGCGTGGTGCTGGGCCTGGTGGTCGGCAAGACGGTGGGCATCTTCGGCGGCACCTGGCTGGCGGCGCGCTTCACGCGGGCCGAGCTGAATCCGCAGCTCAGGTGGGCCGACCTCTTCGCGGTGTCGACGCTGGCGGGCATCGGCTTCACGGTGTCGCTGCTGATCAGCGAGCTGGCGTTCCCCGACGACCATGCGCTGGCCGACCTGTCGAAGGCCGCCGTGCTGGTGGGCTCGGTGCTGTGCGCGCTGCTGGCGACGGTGCTGCTGAAGCTCCGCAACCGCCACTACCGCGAGCTGTACGACGCGGAGAACGTCGACGCGGACGACGACGGCGTCCCCGACGTGTACCAGCGCCCGGCGTGACGGTCCGTCGCCTGACACGCCGCCTGCGGGTGCCCGGAGTGGTGTCCGACGGACCGAGGGGGGCATGATGCTGAGCTGTCGATCGAGTGATGCCGCCGCGAAGGAGAACCGCTGATGCCCGCAGGAACCGCAGATCCGTACAGCACCGGCCGGGCCCCGTACGAGGGTGAGCGTTCCGTCGGGCAGCTGTTCGCCGCGGCCTCTGCGGACCTGTCGGCGCTCGTGCACGACGAGATCGCCCTGGCGAAGGCCGAGATCCGCGCGGACGTGAAGCGCGGCGTCACCGGCGGGGTGTCGCTGACGGTCGCCGGTGTGGTCGCGCTGGCCGCCGTCCCGATGCTGAGCTTCGCCGCCGCGTACGGCCTGCAGGCGCTCGGCCTGACGCTGGGCTGGTCGTTCCTGATCGTCGGCGGGGCCTACCTGCTGCTGGCGGCCCTGCTCGGACTGCTCGCGATGCGCTCCTTCAAGAAGATCGAGAAGCCGCACCGGACGATCGAGGGGGCCCAGGCCACCGCCGACGTGCTGAAGAACGCGCGTCCGCGGCCCGCCACCAAGGAGGAGATCGACCGGGCGCTCGGCCGGATCTCCTGACCTCGCGCGTACCCGATCGTTGCCGAGCTGCGCGAGTGCCGGAGACGTGTTCGTAGCACGGGTATGACAGGCTCTCGGTATGCCGTTGGACCAGAAGCCCGTACCCGCGAAGCCCGCCGAGTCCCTGCCGGGGACGGCCCGGACCGCCGAGAACGGGCCCGTACCCGCCGCCGGGAGCGGCCGGGCGGCCGAGACGGCCCCCTGGAGCGTGCGCGGGCCCGGCCCCTGGACGCACCGCGACGTCGCGGCGAACGGTGCACGGTTCCACGTCGCCGAGGTCGGCGAGGGCCCGCTCGTCCTGCTGGTGCACGGCTGGCCGGAGTACTGGTGGGCCTGGCGCCACCAGATGACGGCGCTGGCCGAGGCCGGCTTCCGGGCCGTCGCCCTCGACCTGCGCGGCGTCGGCGGCAGCGACCGCACCCCCCGCGGTTACGACCCCGGCAACCTGGCGCTCGACATCACCGGCGTGATCCGCTCGCTCGGCGAGCGGCGTGCGCATCTCGTCGGGCACGGCTCCGGTGGCGCGCTGGCCTGGGTGGCCGCCGTCATGCGTCCCTCGGTCATCCGCAGTCTGACGGTCGTCTCGGCGGCGCACCCGCGCCACCTGCGGCGGGCGCTGCTGACCGACCGGCGCCAGATCGCGGCCTTCGATCACGTGCTGGGGTTCCAGCGGCCGTGGATCCCCGAGCGCCGGCTGGTCGCGGACGACGCGGCGGTGCTCGCCGAGTACCTCGACGCCTGGACGGGACCGCAGAAGCTGGAGCCGGCCGCGGTCGACGCGTACCGGCAGGCCATCCGCATCCCGTCGACCGCGCACTGCTCGATCGAGCCGTACCGCTGGCTGCTGCGCTCGCTGGCCCGGCCGGACGGCATCCAGTTCGCACGGCGGATGAAGCGGCCGATCACCGCGCCGACCCTGCACGTGCAGGGCGCCGCGGACCCGGTGATGCTGGCACACACCGCGCTCGGGGCGGGCGAGTACGTGGAGGCGCCGTACCGGTGGCGGCTGCTGCCGGAGGTCGGGCACTTCCCGCACGAGGAGGCGCCGGAGCAGTTCTCGGAGGAGCTGATCGCGTGGGTGCGGCAGCACAAGGAGTGACACGGGCCCCGCGAGCCTGGAAAGTCTGACCATCACTCATATGACAGTCGCATAAGCCAGGTGGGCAGCCCGGAAGCGATTACCCTTCACGGCCCACGGGCATCCATCCTTTATGACCTGGATGCCCGATCGCGATGCAGCCCCGCGCCGACGCCGCCGTGGAAGCCGCAACTCGCAGCACCTCACGCACGAGTCGGACTGGTCCTACGGGGCCTCGCCGGGGCGGACGGAAGGCCAGGAGGCGCACCGGCTCGGCATCCCACGCATCCTCGGCCGCCGCGCCCGCTGGGTGGGGGCCCGGCTCCGCCGCGAGGGCTGAGGGCCGGCAGAGCGCCGCGCACGGCGCGGGCCGACGCAGCGGCGAGGCCCGCCCCGGGCCCCGCTCCCTGCCCCGGCCCAGCTCCTGCTCCTGCTCCTGGCGCCGCCGGGGTCAGAGCGCGCAGCCCTCGGTGTCGACCCGCGCCGTCGCGCTCGCGCCGAGCGTCGCGTCTCCGGCCACCTCGGCGGCGGTCAGCACGTAGCCGGTGTCCGAGCTGTCCAGCGACTTCGCGAACACCACCCCGTACACCTCGCCGGACGGGGTGAGGAGCGGGCCGCCGCTGTTGCCCTGGCGCACGAGCGAACGGACCGAGTAGACGTCACGGACGACCTGGCCGCGGTGGTAGATGTCCGGGCCGTTCGCCTGGATCCGGCCGCGGATCCGGGCGGGCTGCACGTTGAAGGCCCCGTTCTCCGGAAAGCCCGCGACGATCGCGCTGTCGTTGGTGCGTGCGTCGCCGGCGAACGGCAGTGCGGGAGCGTTCAGCTTGGGCACGTCCAGGACGGCGATGTCGCGCTGCCAGTCGTAGGTGACCACCGTCGCGTCGTACACCCTGCCGGTGCCGCCGACCTGCACGGTCGGCTCGTCCACCCCGCCCACCACGTGGGCGTTCGTCATGACCCGGTGCGGCGCGAAGACGAACCCGCTGCCCTCCAGCGTCTTGCCGCAGGAGGAGGCCGTGCCCACCACCTTCACCAGGCTCTGCCGGGCCCGCTGGACGGCCTCGGTGCCCGCGATGGCCGGGTCCGGGGCCTCGACCTCGGTGATCGGCTCGTGCTCGAAGGGGTTGAAGACCTGTGGGAAGCCGTTGCGGGCGAGCTCCCGGCTGAAGTCGGAGAACCAGTTCGGGGCGTCCGCCGGCAGGGTGTCCTGCACGGTCGAGAGCACCGTCGACGTCCGCACCTGCTTGGAGACCGTCGGCAGGGACGTCCCGGCCAGCGCGGAGCCGATCAGCCAGGCCACCAGGAGCATCGAGATCACGTTGACCAGAGAACCGCCGACGGCGTCGAGGGTCTTCGCCCGGCGGCGCCCGATCCGGCCGCGCAGCTTCCAGCCGAAGTGCGTCGTCACGGCCTGGCCGACCGCCGCGAAGACGATCACCACCACCACCGCGACCACCGAGGCCGTGGTGCCGGGCCCGAGCCGGTGCAGCAGGAACGGCAGCAGCTGCACCGCGATCAGGCCGCCGCCGAGGAAGCCGAGCACCGAGAGCACGCCCACCACGAAGCCCTGCCGGTACCCCGACACGGCGAAGCCCACCGCGGCGGCGATCAGCAGCAGATCCAGGACATTCACCCCGATACCCTCCCATGGACCGGTCCCGCCTCGGGACGCACCTGTGGACGGCGCCCGCGCGGGCCCCGCGGCACGAAGCCGGACACCCCGGACCGGCCGACCGGCGGGACGGCCGCCCGGCGGTCAGCGGGCCGAGCGGTCCCGGTCGCGGTCCCGGTCGCGGTCCCGGTCGCGATCACGGGAGGAGAGGCCGACGGCCTCCTCGGAGAGTTCCAGGGTGCGGCCGGCGTCCCAGGGCCGTTCCAGGCCGCTGAAGTGCAGGACCCGGTCGATCACCCCCGCCGTGAAGCCCCAGACCAGGCGGTCGGCCACGGCGAACGCCGGGCCGACGTGGCCGGACGGATGGCGCAGCCGCGCGCGGTTCGCCGGGTCGGTCAGCTCCGACAGCGGCACCCGGAACACCGCGCCCGTCTCGGCCGGGTCGACCGGCGCGACCGGCGTCTCCCGGCGCCACCACCCGAGCACCGTGGTCACCACGAAACCGGACACCGGGATGTACAGCGCCGGCAGCGTCGCGAACACCTGGACGCCCGCCGGGTCGAGCCCGGTCTCCTCCCGGGCCTCCCGCAGGGCGGCGGCGACCGGCCCCGGCCCCGCCGGATCGCCGTCCTCCGGGTCGAGTGCGCCGCCCGGGAAGGACGGCTGGCCCGCGTGCGCCCGCAGCGAGCGGGCCCGCTCGATCAGCAGCAGGTCCGGGCCGGACGGGCCGTCGCCGAACAGCATCAGCACCGCCGAGGGCCGCCCTCCCGTAGCCGGCGGCAGGAACCGGCTGAGCTGCTCCGGGCGCGCCGCCTCCGCCGCCGCGCGGACCGGCAGCAGCCAGTCGGGGAGGGCGTCCCGCTCGATGCGGGCCGTCACGAGGCGTCCCCGGCGTCGGGCCCGGCCGTGTCGGGGGCGTCGGTCGCGTCGGGGGCGCCGGTCGCGTCGGAGGTCGGCGGGGTGGAGGGCGTGGAGGCGGTGGCCGACAGGCCCGGGTAGTCGGCGGGCGGCCGCAGCCGCTGGCCCGGCTGGCCGCCGAGCTCGTACTTGAGGAGCTTCTGCGCCTTCTCCGGGTCGGTCTCGCCGGTGCCGTACGACGGGCAGAGCGGCGCGATGGGGCAGGCTCCGCAGGCCGGGCGGCGGGAGTGGCAGACGCGGCGGCCGTGGAAGACCACGCGGTGCGAGAGCATCGTCCACTCGGACTTCGGGAAGATCTCGGCCACCACGGCCTCGACCTTCTCCGGGTCCTCCTGCTCCGTCCAGCCGAACCTGCGGGACAGCCGGCCGAAGTGCGTGTCGACGGTGATGCCGGGCACCCCGAAAGCGTTGCCGAGCACCACGTTGGCGGTCTTGCGTCCGACGCCGGGCAGCGTGACGAGGTCGGCGAGCCGCCCGGGCACCTCGCCGTCGTACCGGTCGCGCAGCGCGGCGGAGAGGCCGAGCAGGGACTTCGCCTTGTTGCGGAAGAAGCCGGTCGGACGGATCAGCTCCTCCAGCTCCTCCGGCACGGCCACCGCCATGTCCTCCGGGGTGGGGTACTTCGCGAACAGCGCGGGTGTCGTCTGGTTGACCCGCAGGTCCGTCGTCTGCGCCGACAGCACCGTCGCCACCAGTAGTTGGAACGGGCCGTCGAAGTCCAGCTCGGGATGCGCGTAGGGGTACAGCTCCGCCAGCGCACGGTTGATCTTCCGGGCCCGCCGCACCATCCCGAGGTGGGTCTCCGGCTTCCTCGGTTTCACGGCCGGTGCCGCCACCGCCCGGGCCGGGGCCTTGGTCGCGGTCTTCCGGGCCTTGCTCTCTGCCATGCACGAAGGCTACGCCGAAGTACCGCTCCGGCGGCCGTGCTTCCCCATGCCTGCACGTCGGCCGTCGTGATCGGTCCGCAGGTGTGCTGCGGGTGCCGCCGCGCGGCCCGGCGGGGACGCCTGCCGACGACGGCACCGGTGCGGGTCCTCCGACGGGTCGCCCGGGGGTTCCGGTCACCTGACCCGGTGCCGTGGGCGCGGCCCGACGGTCGCGCCCACGCGCGCGCCGAGGGCAGGTGAACAGCAGCGCGCCGGACGTGAGGACCACGGAGAGGGTCTGGGAGCCCACAGGTCCCCGGCCGAGCCCGCGCGTGCACACCAGGGACATCGTCGATCCGGGGATCACCGGAAGGATCCGCTGGACCTTCGGATGGAACGTCAGCGTGCGTTCCGTGTCCGCCCCGCCGATTCGCCGACCCGTGTCCGCGCGGCGGGGTCGGGCGCAAGCGGCCCCGGGGAGGGCCGAGTTCGGCGCTCCCCGTCGGGGCCGGCCGCCGGTACACGCCCGTCCTGCAGGCGGTGCTACCCCTGCGGAGCGGGCAGGGGTGCCGCCCCGGGGTCCTGCGCGCGGTGCCCGGGGTGGGCGAGGTCTCCCTGACCGGCCGGCCCTCCGAGCGGGGTGCCGCAGCGGACGTTCCAGCGCCCGGCGCGGCCGCTGAACTCGGTGGCGGTGAGCGGCGCGACGTCCAGGCGCCGGAAGGCGGAGGCGGGGGCGCCGAGGGCGTGCAGCGCGGCGGCGCGGACGACCTCGGGTTCGACGACGGCGATCAGCCGGGCCGGGCCGTCGCCGTCGCTCCCGCCGTCGCGGAGGGCGAGAGCGTCGAGCCAGCCGGCCACCCGGTCGAGCAGGCTCCGCAGGGGTTCGCCGCCGTGCGGTGCGGCGTCGGGGTCGGTGAGCCAGCGGCCGACGGCGTCGGGCTCGGCGGCGGCCACCTCGTCGAGGGTGCGGCCCCGCCAGCGGCCCATGGCGCAGGGGGCGAGGGCGGGTTCGTCGTCGGCGTGCGGCGAGAGCCCGAGGGCGTCGGCGGTCTGCCGGCAGCGCGGGGTGGGCGAGCGGAGGACGCGTCCGGCGGGCCGGAGGGTGCCGCGGGCGGCGGTCGCGGTGCGGAGGCCGAGGGCGTCGAGCGGGCGCCCGTCGTCGAAGCGGGCGGTGCGGGCGGACTCGCTCATCGCGGCTGAGACCAATGTCACGTGCACGGCATCTCCTTTCGTGAACACCGCCCCGGTCGGCGGCCGGCACGCCGCCTTCGACGGGGCCGTACCGGCACGTACGGCTTGCGGGCGGCGCGGGTGCGCCGTCCGCACGCCCTTGGCGGGCCCTGCCGTTGACGGTACCGTCGATCCGATGTGCGACGGCACGACGGAAGCCCGGTGAGACTCCGGCACGGTCGCGCCACTGTGTGCCGAGGGCCCGGCCTCCTTGCGGGGGAGCGCCTTCGGTGAGTCAGACCCACTGCCGTCGCCTGTGCACCATCTAGCGGGACGCGAGTTCCCGAGGAGGTCCTGCCATGGCTCTGTCCGCCGCACCTGCGGCCGTCGCCCCCGTCGGCCAGCCCACTGCTCCGCTCTCCGTCAAGGCCGTGCTGCCGTGGGCGGTGTTCTTCGGCGTCCTGATGATGACGCTGATCTACTTCGTCGGCGCCGAGCAGGGCGCCGTCTCCCTCATCTCCGGCGAGAACGTGCACGAGTGGGTGCACGACGGTCGCCACCTGCTCGGCTTCCCCTGCCACTGAGGGGAAGCCGCACCGTGAACTCCACATCCGTCAGACCCCTGCTCGTCCGCGGCATGCTCTCGGGCCTCGCCGCCGCCGTGCCCGCACTCCTGGTCGCCTACCTGTTCGGTGAGCCCCGGGTCGACGCCGCCATCGCCTACGAGGAGGCACAACCGCACACCCACGAGCACGGGGTGGAGGCGGTGAGCCGTTCGCTGCAGTCGACGGCGGGCCTGGCCACCGGGCTCCTCGTGTTCGGTGTCGCCCTGGGCGGCATCCTGGCCGTGGCGTACTGCTTCGCGCTGGGCCGGGTCGGCCGGTTCGGCCCGCGGGCGACGGCGGCGCTGGTCGCCGGTGTCGGCCTGGTGGCCGTGTACGTCGTGCCGTTCCTCAAGTATCCGGCGAACCCGCCTGCGGTGGGCGACCCGGAGACCATCGGGCAGCGGACCACGCTGTACTTCCTGATGATGCTGCTCGGCGTGCTGCTGGCGCTGGCGGCGACCGTCGCCGGCAAGCGGCTCGCGCCGCGGCTCGGCGCCTGGAACGCCACGGTGGTGGCGGTCGCCGGGTTCGTCCTGGCCGTCGGCCTGGCGTACGCCTTCCTGCCGTCCTTCGACGAGGTGCCCGCGGACTTCTCGGCGACGCTGCTCTGGCAGTTCCGCCTGGCGACGCTGGCGGTGCAGACGACCCTCTGGGTGTCGTTCGGCCTGCTCTTCGGCCACCTCGCCGAGCGGCTGCTGGTCCCGCGGCCCGCCGCGGTACCCGCACCGGAAGCGGCCGCCTCCCCGGCCTGAGGGACGGGAACGGCGCGTGCAACGGCCGGTGCGGCGACGGGAGTTCCGTCGCCGCACCGGCCGTCTGCCGTGCCCGGGCACGTGCCGTGCCGTGCCGTACCCGTGCCCGGCGGCCCGTCAGAGGTGGCGGCGCAGGAACGCGAGGGCGGCGCGCTCGTCCTCGGGTCCGCCGCCCTCGTGCCCGTTGTAGCGCCACACGTCGATCTCCTTCGGACCGGCGTAGGCGTTGTGCGCGGCGAAGACGGTGGACGGCGGGACGATCTGGTCCATCAGCGCCACCGAGAAGCGGGCGGGCACGGCGGCACGGCGGGCGAAGTTGACGCCGTCGACGTACGCGAGGGTGCGGTGCACGGCGTCCTCGCTGCCGCGGTGGACGGCGAGGTACTCGGCGATCTCGCGGAACGGGTGGCTGTCGGTGACGACCACGGCCCGCGGGAAGTCGCAGAGGAACGGCACGTGCGCGACCACGGCCGCCAGGTCGGGCACGAGTCCGGCCACGGCGAGGGCGGTGCCGCCGCCCTGGCTGCTGCCGAGCACGGCCACCCGGGCGGCGTCGACGGCGGGCAGGCCGCGGACGGCGTCGACGGCGCGGACGGCGTCGGTGAACAGCCTTCGGTAGTAGTAGTCGTGGGGGTCCTCGATGCCCCGGGTCATGACGCCGGGCACCTGGGGTCCGGCCGGGCCGGAGTCGGGTGTCGCGCCGCGGCTCCAGACGGAGCCCTGGCCGCGGGTGTCCATCTGGAGGTGGGCGAAGCCGGCGGACGCCCAGAGCAGGTTCTCCAGGGCGTCGCCGCGGCCGCCGCCGTAGCCGACGTACTGGACGACGGCGGGCAGCGGGCCCTCGGCGCCGTGCGGGACGCGCAGCCAGGCCCGGACGGGCTCGCCGCGGAAGCCGGGGAAGGCGACGTCGAAGACGTCGACCGTCCGGAGTCCGGTGTCGACGGGGGTGACGGTGACCTCGCCGCCCGCGGCGCGGGATTCGGCGAGGGTGGCGGCCCAGAACGCGTCGAAGTCCTCCGGGTCCTTCTGGGCGCTGCGGTAGGTGCGGAGCTGGTCCTCGGGAAGGTCGGTGTGCACCGCTGGCTCCTTCGGCCTCGGCGGAAAGGATCTCCGCCCCACCGTAGTCGGAGCGGTCCACCTGTCCCGGCCCCTGCCGCCGCTCCCGGCGAAGCGGGGTACCGGGCGCGGGAGGCCGGAACAGGTGGAGTCTCGGGTCCGGTCAGCCCGCGTCGAACGACGCGTGCAGCCGGCGGGTGTGGTCGAGCGGGCGGACGGGACCGGTGAGTCCGACCTGCGCGGTCAGCCGGTGGTCGGTGCTGGAGGCGGCGAACCGCAGCTCCAGCGCGCCGGGTTCGACGATGCGGCGGCCGTCGCGGCCGGTGAAGGAGGCCAGGTCGGCGGGCACGGTGACGGTGATCCGGCGGGACTCCCCGGCGGCGAGCGGCAGCCGGTGGTAGCCGATGAGCCGCTGCACGGGCTGGACGACGGACGCCACCGGGTCGTGCAGGTAGAGCTGCACGATCTCGACGCCGTCCCGCGGGCCGGTGTTGCGGACGGTCAGGGCGAACCTGAATTCGTCCGCCGTGTCGGCCTGTCCGGCTTCGGCCATGAGGTCGGACCACGCGAAGGTGGTGTAGCTCAGGCCGTGGCCGAAGCCGTACGCCGGGGTGGGGTCGGTGCTGGAGACGTCGGTGGCCTCGCCGAGGCGGGCCGCGAGGTAGGTGGACGGCTGCACGCCGGGCCGGCGCGGCACGCTGACCGGCAGCCGGCCGGACGGGTTGAGCCGCCCGCTGAGCACGCCGGCGACGGCGCCGGTGCCCTCCTCCCCGGGGAAGAAGGCCTGCACGATCGCGGCGGCCTCGTCCACGGCGCGGCCGAGGGCGTACGGCCGTCCGGCGAGCAGGGTGACGACGACGGGGGTGCCGGAGTCGAGCAGGGCGTCGAGCAGCTGCTGCTGCACGCCGGGGAGTTCGAGCGACTCGACGTCGCAGCCCTCGCCGCTGGTGCCGCGGCCGAAGAGTCCGGCGCGGTCGCCGAGCGCGAGGACGACGACGTCGGCGCCGCGGGCGGTGGCGACGGCCTCGGCGATGCCCGTGGTGTCGGTGGTGTCGATGTCGGCGCCCCGGACGGTGACGATCTCGCTGCCTTCGAACTCCGTGGCCAGCGCCTGGCGCAGGGTGGGGAGTTCGACGCCGAGCGGGGTCTCGGGGTGCTGCGATCCGACGTGCACGGGGAAGGCGTAGCAGCCGAGGACGGCGGTCGCGGCCTCGGCGTTGGGGCCGATGAGGGCGATGCGGGCCGGCCGGGCGAGCGGCAGGGTGCCGTCGTTGCGGAGGAGGACGACGGCCTGCTCGGCGATCTCGCGGGCGAGGGCCCGGTTGGCGGCCGGGTCGAGGTCGACGGTGCCGCGCAGGGCGGCGGCGTCGGTGAGGTCGGCGTCGGCGAGTACGGCCGGGACGGGGCTCCAGTCGGGGTCGAGCAGGCCGAGTTCGGCCTTCTGCGTGAGCACCCGGCGCAGGGCCCGGTCGATCAGCGCCTCCGGGACCCGGCCTGCGGTGACGGCTTCGACGAGGGGCTCGCCGAACGTCTTGACGGTGGGCAGCTCGACGTCGACGCCTGCGGCGAGGGCGGCGGCCGCGGCGTCGGCCCAGCTGCCGGCGACGCCGTGCAGGGTCTTGAGGAAGCCGATGCCGAAGTAGTCGGCGACGACGGTGCCGTCGAACCCCCAGGTGTCGCGGAGGAGTTCGGTGAGCAGGCGCTCGTCGACGGCGGACGGCACGCCGTCGGTGTCGGTGTAGGCGTGCATGACCGACCGCACGCCGCCCTCGCGGACGGCCATCTCGAACGGCGGGAGGATGACGTCGGCGCGCTCGCGGGGGCCCATGCCGACGGGGGCGTGGTTGCGGCCGGCGCGGGAGGCCGAGTACCCGGCGAAGTGCTTGAGGGTGGCGACGATCCCGGTGGACTCCAGGCCCTGCACGTACGCCGTGCCGACCGTGCCGACGAGGTACGGGTCCTCGCCGATGGTCTCCTCGACCCGGCCCCAGCGGGCGTCGCGGACGACGTCCAGCACGGGCGCGAGGCCCTGGTGCACGCCGACGGCGCGCATGTCGCGGCCGATCGCGGCGGCCATCTCGCGGACGATCCCCGGGTTGAAGGTGGCTCCCCAGGAGAGCGGCACCGGGTAGGCGGTGGCGCGCCAGGCGGCGAAGCCGGCCAGGCACTCCTCGTGGGCGAGCGCGGGGATGCCGAAGCGGTTGGCGGCGGTGATCCGGCGCTGGGTGCGGAGCAGGGAGAGGGCGCCGATCGCCGGGTCGACGGGGGCGGTGCCGAACGGCCGGGTGAGCTGGCCGAGGCCGTGCGGCAGGAGCTCTTCGAGGTCTGCCGCCGGGTCCATCTCGTTCTGGTACGGCGCCACTTCGGCGCCGTCGTCGGACGCGCCGACCCAGACGCCGAACAGCTGGGCGATCTTCTCGCGCAGGGTCATCGCGGCGATCAGCGCGTCGGCGCGGGCCCGGGCGTCGAGAGTGGTGTCGTGCCAGGCGGGCGTGGCGGGTGCGGTCTCTACGGCCAGGTTCACGTCGGTCACTTTCCTCCGACGCCCATGAGCCCCTGGACGAGGGCGCGGCGGGCGAACAGGTAGACGAGCAGGATGGGGATCATGGAGAGCACGACGGCGGCCAGCAGGCCGGGCACGTTGATGCCGTACTGGGTCTGGAAGTCGTAGAGGCCGAGGGTGACGACCTTCGTCTCGTTCGACTGGGTCAGGACCAGCGGGAAGAGGAAGCCGTTCCACGCCTGAAGGGCGGAGAAGACCGTGATGGTGGAGAGCCCGCCCTTGGAGAGCGGCAGCACCAGCTGGAGGAAGACCCGCCAGGGGGCGGCGCCGTCCATCGCCATCGCCTCGTACAGCTCGGAGGTGATGTCGCGCATGGTGCCGGTGAGGATGAGCGCGCAGACCGGCAGCGAGAACGCCGCGGTCGGCAGGATCACGCCGATGAGGTTGTCGTACAGGCCGGCCTTGCTGATGACGTAGAACATCGGCACGATCACCGCCTGCGCAGGGATCGCCAGGCCGAGCAGGAACAGCCGGAAGACGGCGGTCGTGGTGCGGCCGCGGCTGCGCACGATGGCGTACGACAGCGGCGGCACCACCAGCAGCACGATGGCGACCACGCTCACGGTGACGATCAGCGTGTTGAGGAAGTACTGGCCGAAGCCGCCGCTGAGGTCGTCGATGTAGTTCTGCAGGGTCAGGTGCTTCGGCAGGCCGAGCGGGCCGGCCGCGGCGTAGTCGGAGCGGGTCTGCAGGGTCGCGGCGAGCAGCACGTACAGCGGCAGGCCGACGACGGCCAGCCAGACGAGCGAGCCGAGACCGGCCAGGAAGTTGGGACGGCGCCTCATCACAGGCCCTCCGAGGTGCTGCGCATCTTGTCGTAGCCGGAGAGACGCACGACGAGGAGCGAGATGACGGTCGCGACGAGCACGAGCAGCAGCGCGATGGCCGAGCCGGCGCCGAAGTCGAAGCCCTTGAAGGCCTTCTGGTACATGTAGTAGGCGCTGATGGTGGTGTCCGTGCCCGGTCCGCCCTGGGTGAGGATCAGCACGGTGTCGAAGGTGGTGAGGCCGCCGACGACCATGAGGATCACCGAGGTGATGACCGCGTTGCGCAGCTGCGGCAGCGTGATGTGGAAGAACTGCCGGATGCGTCCGGCGCCGTCGATCGCCGCCGCCTGGTAGAGCACGGGCGGCACGGCGCGCGCCGCACCCTGGTAGATCAGCGTGTGGAACGGCGTGAACTGCCAGGCCCCGACGAAGACGAGCACGCCGATGGCGCTGTTCCGGGAGCCGAAGAGGTTGCCGTCGCCGAAGAGCCACTGCATCTCCGCGGGCACTCCGAAGTTGGGGTCGAGCAGGGCCCGCCACAGCACGGAGACCGCGGTCGCCGAGAGCAGCAGCGGGACGAAGTAGATGGCGGACAGCACGGCGCGGTTGCGCTGCTGTCCGGCGGCCCACACGCCCAGCAGGATGCTGATCGGGGTCTGCACGGCGACGCCGAGCAGGGTGAGCAGCAGGCTGAGCCAGAGACTCTTGATCATGACGGGGTCGTCGAAGAGCCCGGTCCAGTTGTCGAGCCCGGCGAATTCGGGCGAGCCGAGCCCGTTCCACTTGGTGAACGAGAGCACGGCGACGAGGAGGAGCGGGACGATCGCGAAGAGGACGAAGAAGAGGGTGGCGGGGACCGCCCAGACGAAGCCCGGGCGGCTCACCGTGGCGCCGGTCCGGTTGTCGGCCCGGCGCCCCTCCACTGCCTTGGTGGTGGCGATGGTGGTGGTCATGGTGCGACCTGTCTCCGTGTCAGGAGGTCGGCAGGGCCTGCATGGCCTTGATGAAGCCGCCCTCGTCGATCTGGCCGTTGAGGAACTGCTGGACGGCCTGGTGGATGGGGGTGATCGCCGCCGGCGGGTAGGCCTGGTCCCAGGAGAGCTGGAACGACGGTGCGGTCTTGACCAGGTCGAACTGGAAGGTGGAGTACGCCGGGTTGGCGGCGGTGTTGAGGAACTTCTCCGTGGTGGTGGTGGTCGGCAGGTTGCCGATGGCCAGCTGGGCCTGCACGAACTCGTCGGAGTACTGGAGCTTGAGGAACTCCGCGACGGCCTCGGGGTGCTTGGTCTTCTTCAGCACGGAGTAGAAGTTGTTGGTGTTGCCGACGACGTTCGTCGGGTCGCCCTTGCCGCCGGCGACGGTCGGGAACGAGCCGTAGCCGAGGTCGGTCTTGGTGAAGTCCGGGTTGGCGTCCTGCTGGGTGGAGTACTCCCAGGAACCCATGAGTTCGAAGGCCGCCTTGCCGCGGGCGAGGAGCGCGGGGGAGCCGCCGTCGGTGAACTTCACCGAGTCGAAGTTGGTGCCGAACGCGCCGGCGTCGACGAGCTGCTTGAGCAGGCCGAGGGCCTTCTTGCTGTCGTCGCTCGCCCAGGCGGCCTTGTCGCCGCCGAGGGCCTTCTCGAACAGGCCGGGGCCGGCGACGCGGTCGTAGAGGTACTCGAACCACATCAGGGTGGGCCACTGGTCGCCGCCGCCGAGCGCGATGGGGGTGACGCCCTTGCCCTTGAGGGTCTGCACGGCGGTGAGCAGCTCGTCGAAGGTCTTGGGGGCGGTGATGCCGGCGTCGGCGAGGACCTTCTTGTTGCTGAACATCAGCACGGGCTGGGTGCCGCGCATCGGGACGCCGTACGACTTGCCGTCGATGACGGCGGTGTTGAAGACCGACGGGAGGAAGTTGGCCTTGAGGCCGGGATCCTTGGCGATCATGTCGTCGAGCGGCTGGAGCAGGCCGGCGTCGACGAAGGGCTTGATGCTGCCGCCGCCCCAGTTGAAGAAGACGTCGGGGGCCTGCTTGGTGTTGATGATCGTCTGGAGCTTCTGCTGGTAGTCGGCGCCCGGGATGGTGTCCAGGACGGCCTTCACCTTGGAGGTCTTGTTGAAGGTCTCGACGAGCTGCTTCTCGACCTTGTTCGTGGCGTCGCCGTAGACCAGCACGTGGATCTCGCCGGAGCCGCTGTCGGCGGAGGATCCGGAGCCGGAACCGCAGGCCGTGAGCGTGAGGCTCAGGGCGATGGCGGCACCGCCGGCCAGGGTGCGGGGGAGCCAGGCGTTTCTTCTCATCGCAGATTGCCTTTCGAAATCTTTCGGCATCATTACCGAAATCTATGGCGCGCTGCGACGCTAAGACCCCCTGCCGGGAGGGGTCAACCCCCGGTAGGGCAGTTACCCGAACGTGACCTCGACCGGGTGCCCTATGCTGCACGGCATGCGCGAAGAGGAGGAGGCCGGGCGCGTCACCCTGGCCCAGGTGGCCGAAGAGGCAGGCGTCTCCGTCTCAACGGTTTCGAAAGTTCTCAACGGCCGGCAGGACGTGTCCCGCCCGACCCGGGTCAAGGTCGAGCGTCTGCTGGAGCTCCACGGCTACCAGCGCACGCCCAAATCGGCCTGGGAGGCGCCTCTCATCGAGATCGTCTTCCACGAGCTCGACAGCATCTGGGCGATGGAGCTGATCCGCGGCATCGAGAACGTCGCGAAGGAGCACGACGCCAGCGTGGTGCTGACCGAGAGCGGCACCCGGCACTCCCCCGACCCCGGCTGGATCGAGGGCGTGCTGCGCCGGCGGCCGCTCGGCGTGGTGCTCGTGTTCTCCAGCCTGCCGCCCGAGTTCAAGCAGCAACTCCGCTCGCGGGCCATCCCGTTCGTGATCATCGACCCGGCCGGCGACCCCGAGCCGGACGTCCCGTCGGTCGGCTCCGCCAACTGGTCCGGCGGCCTCGCCGCGACCCGCCACCTCATCGAGTGCGGGCACCGGCGGATCGCCATCATCACCGGCCCCGAGGACATGCTCTGCTCGCTGGCCCGGCTCGACGGCTTCCGCTCCGCGATGGGCATGGCCGGCCTCCCGGTCGACCCCTCGCTCGTCACCTTCGGTGACTTCCACGTCGAGGGCGGCCGGCTCAAGGCGATGGAGATGCTCGGCCGGCCCGACCGGCCCACCGCGATCTTCGCCGGCAGCGACCTGCAGGCCCTCGGCGTGCTGGAAGCCGCCCGGGTGCACGGGCTCAAGGTGCCGGACGACCTCTCGGTGGTCGGCTACGACGACGTCGCCATCGCCCGGTGGGCCAGTCCGGCGCTGACCACCGTGCACCAGCCGCTCCGGCAGATGGCCGAGGAGGCGGCGCAGATGCTGCTGCGGCTGCGGGCCGAGGAGTCGACGGCGACGCGGCTGGAGCTCTCCACCAGCCTGGTGGTCCGCGCGAGCACCGGTCCCCCGAAGAGCGCCTGACGGAGCACCCGGCCGCACTCCCGGCCGGCCGCCCGGCCTCCGGCCTCCGGCCCGCCCTGCCGTCCGCCCCGCCACCGGCCCGCCCTGTCCCGGTCCGGGCACGCCTCCGACCTGCGCAGAGCCGGATTCCGCACGGGTGCGCCCGGCGGCCGCCCACTCCGGCAGGCCCGGAGGCGCTCGGCGCGCGGGTCTTGCATCGCCGAAAATGATCGATGCATACTTCGGAATGTTTTCGACAACTTTCGGACGCCCGCGGCCGCCGCTGCCCCCGGCCGCCGGGGTGACGCCGACGGCGGCGGCCTCCCGTGGGAGAGCCGCCGCCGCCGGACCGCTGACGGTGCGAGGAGCTGCTACTTCAGGTACGGGCCGTCCGTGCCGATCTTGCCCGGGGCCGCGTTCCTGCCGCCGAGGTCGAGGACGTAGACCCGCAGGTTGCCCTTGCCGGGCGCGGAGATCGCGAGCGTGCCGTTGGAGACGGTCTTGACGTCACCGGTGACGACGTCCTTGTAGGTGCCGTTCGGGATGCCGGTGAACGTGGCGGCGTCGGTCACGGTGACCAGCGCGAAGCTGTCCACCCCGCTCGCGGCGTCCGTGTAGCGGCGCTTGAACGACATGCCGCCGGTCACGCCGTCGGTCGAGTACTGGCCCATCTGCAGCGCCGGGACGGCCCGGCGGATCTGGTTGAGGCGCTGGAGCTGCTTGACCAGGGGCTGCTGCAGGGTGGTGGCGACCGCTCCGCTCGCGGAGCTGACCTTGCCGAAGTCCGACGCGGTGACGCTGCCCTCGACGGCGGCGCCGTAGTAGGCGCGGCCGGTGGTGGCGAGCGGGCAGGTCGGGCCGCAGTCGATCTGCTTGCCGGCCTGGAACTCGATCTCCGAGCCGTAGTACAGCGTCGGGATGCCGCGGAAGGTCCACATCAGGGCCATGTTCTCGGCCCACGCGTCCGTGCCGCCCGAGTACCGGGTGGACGACTTGTTCGGCCCGAAGTCGTGGCTGTCGACGTAGACCACGTTGTACGTGGCGTCGTTCGTCGAGTCGTCCGAGTCCTTGCCGTTGGAGAACGCGTTGTGCGCGTCGCCGAAGTTCATGTGCATGCGCATGTCGATGATGTTCATGCCGGAGAACTGCGAGTGGTCGGGCGTGTGGTAGGCGTTCCCGCTCAGGAAGGCGTTGGTCGACGTCGGCTGGTTGCCGGTGCCCATGGTGTTCTCGTAGTTGAACTGGTCCAGGGCGGCCTGCACGTCGTCCGCGACGTACTCGCGGCGCTCCTTCCACGTGAAGAACTGCGCCGAGTGGTTGACCGACCCGCGGTTCCACTTGTCGTTGACGAACGCGCCGACCTCGCCGAACACGAAGAAGTTCTGCGCCTTGGCGGCACCCCAGTCCTGGGTGACGCGCTGCTGGATCGCCGGCAGGAACCGGCGGTTCCACGTCACGCGGGGCACGTGCACGGCGGTGTCGACCCGGAAGCCGTCGACGCCCATGTCGATGTACTTGTTGTAGGCGCCGATCAGGTAGTTCTGCACCTCGGCGTTCTCGGTGTTGAAGTCAGCCAGGTCTTCGTGCAGCCAGCAGGAGCGCGAGTCCTCGCCCTCCCAGTTGCCGATCCAGCACTGGTGGAAGTACTTCGACGGGAACATCTTCGACGTCGGAGACGGCCACTGGCAGTTGTAGACGGTGTAGCCCTCGGCGCTCTTGAAGCCGGTGGGCGTGCCCCAGCCGACACAGGTGGAGTCGGCGGGCTGGGTCGTCGACCAGAGGTCGCCGTTGTAGTACGACTTGCCGCTCTTGGTGTCGACGGTCAGGCCGTCGTACTCGAAACCGGCCTGCTTCTCGTCGTAGTACCAGGACCACTGGGAGTCCCGGACACCGTAGACGGTCGGCACGTACAGGCCCTTGGCGCCCCAGCGGGAGCTGTGGTTGTAGACGACGTCCTGGTAGATCTTGATGCCCTTGGCGTGCGCGGCGTTGATCAGGTCCTGGTACGAGGCGCCGGCGGACTCCAGCCGCGGGTCGACCTTGTAGAAGTCGTAGCCGTGGTAGCCGTGGTAGTCGTAGTCGGAGCGGTTGAGCACCACCGGGGTGATCCAGATCGCCGAGAAGCCGAGGCCCTTGACGTAGTCGAGCTTCTGGACGAGGCCCTTGAAGTCGCCGCGGAACATCGGGTCGTTGTTGGCCGCGTTGCCCGACTTCACGTCCTGGCTGCCGCCGCGGTCGTTGGTGCTGTCACCGTCGTAGAAGCGCGCGGTGAGGACGAAGTAGATCGGGTCCTTGCGCGGGTCGGTGCCGAGCATCTCGCCGGAGGTGGCCACCGGAGGGGCGGTGGTCGTGGTGGCGACGGCCGCGGCGGAGGCCGCGGAGACGTTGCCGGCCGCGTCCTGGGCCTTCACCGTGTAGGTGTAGACCGTGTTCTCCTCCAGGTTGGCGTCGGAGTACACGGTGGAGCCGACGTTGACGACCATCGAACCCTTGGTGCCGCCCGTGCGGTTGACCTGGTAGCTCGTCACACCCGTGGCGTCGGTCGACGGGTTCCAGGTGAGCACGATCGAGGTGTTGGTCGCCGACGCGGAGACGTTCGACGGCACGGTGGGCGCGGTGGTGTCGGGCACCACGGCGGCGCACGGGTCGGCCGCGTTGGCGGTCACCGCACCGGCCTTGACGGTGCTGATGCCGGACGGCACCACGTAGTTGGCGCCGTTGTTGTTGTCCCAGGTGCCGTTGCCGTTGTTGAAGGTCGCGGCCATGCTCGACGCGGTGCCGAGCGACACGGTCTTCTTGAACCAGCCGGTGCAGGCGAGTTCCATGCCGACACCCGGTGCGACCGTCCAGGCGGCTCCGGCGGGGGCGTAGTGCAGGTTGACGATGGTCCACCCGACGACCGCCGTCGAGTAGTAGACCGTGGCGCTGTTGCCCGTGCCGGTGGGCGAACTGCTGGGGCTCGCCGAGGCGGAGGCGCTCGCGCCGGCCGACGCGCTCGCCGAGGCGCTTGCCGACGCACTCGCGGACGGGCTCGCGGTGGCGCACGGGTCGGCGCTGCCGATCACGCCGTCCTTGACCGTCACGGTGCCGGTGCCCAGGGCGTAGTTGGCGCCGTTGTTGTTGTCCCAGGTGCCGGAGCCGTTGTTGAAGGTGGCCTGCAGACCGGTGGCCGTGCCGAGGTCGACCGTCTTCTTCACCCAGTCGGTGCACGCCGTGTCCATCGTGACGCCTGGCGCGGTGGTCCAGGTGCCGCCGGTCGGCGCCCAGTGCAGCTTGTACGCCGACCAGTTACGGGTCTTCGTGTAGTAGTACACGGTGGCCGAGGTGCCGGTGGCGGCGGGCGTGGTGCCGGTGGCGGCGCTCGCCGAGGGCGAGGCGGTGGTGCCGGTGGTGCCGCACGGGTCGCTGTGCGCGACCACGCCGTCCTTCACGACGACCGTGCCGGTACCCAGGGCGTAGTTGTTGCCACCGTTGTTGTCCCAGGTGCCGGAGCCGTTGTTGAAGGTGGCCTTCAGACCGGTGGCGGTGCCGAGGTCGACCGTCTTCTTCACCCAGTCGGTGCACGCCGGCTGCATGGCGGTGCCCGGCACGGTGGTCCAACTGCCGCCGTCCGGCGCCCAGTGCAGGTTGTAGGCCGCCCAGTTGCGGGTCTTGGTGTAGTAGAAGACCGTCGCCGTGTTGCTGGTGGTGGCGGTCTCGGCGGCGCTTGCCGCCCCGCCCAGCGAGGTGGTCGAGAGCAGGGTCGTGACCAGGCCGGTCACGGTGGCGAGGACGAGAGCGGCAGGCCGCCGCCTCAGCGGCGAGCGGGTTCGCGATCGTGGACGCGTGTTCAAGGAGGGCTCCTTGGACGGCGAGCCGCCGGGCACGGGTGCGACCGGCCACGCGTCGCGCGGTCCGGGCGTGTGGGGGCCGGGACCGAGGAGCGTGGTCGGCGGTGCGGGGACGGCGGGAGCAGCGCTGCCCGGTCGGCTCGTGACGGGTGGGGGTGACGGAGGTCCCGGTGGGTGCCGTGGCCCCTCGTCACCCTCCCGGCAGGGGTGGTACCGGGGTCCCCAGGGTGCGGCGATCGGGCTCGACTGCGGCCGGGCCGGCCGCCTGCCTGTGAAAGTTTCTGCAAGGCTTCCAGGGAGGCTACTCGGCGATGACAGGCGCGTAAAGAGACGGTGAGCGCCCCGATTTCCGGCCGGTACGCGCACTTCCGAGGTTCGGGCCGCTCAGCACGGCAAGAACTTGCAGAAAGTTACATTCATACTCGCGAGTAACCTTGACACCCTCCGCAGCCCCGGAGCATCGTCGGAGCACGCCGCCACCACCCCGCGCGGTCCCGCCTCCTGCGCCACCCGCCCAGGCACGCCGCCCCATCCGCGGCCGTCGCTCCCCCACGCGACCGCCCCGCGCCGTCCAGGAGGACGCCCCATGACCATCGGCCACCGCCCCGGCACCACCCACCGGGCCCCGCCCGCCCCCGACCCCAGCCCCTACGACCGGCCCCTGTGGCTGGTCACCATGCCCACCACCACCCACGACGGCCGCCGGGGCACCCAGAGCTTCGTCGTCCGCGGCACCACGCTGCAGGACGCGGTGACCGCCGCCGAACGGCGGGCCCGCGCCGACAGCGCACGCCTGCGCCGCAGGGACGCCCGGATCCACCCCCGCCACGCCAGCGCCGTGCTCCACCACTGACCCGCGCACCGCCCCGACCTGCTGGTTCCGGCCGTGTCCCGAACACGCCCCGGGTACCACGGACGGGTACGAATGGCGGCCTAGCACACTCGGCGACCGACCCCTCCTCATATGATCGGAGCGACATGCGCCATCCTTGGTGGTGAGAAACACCACCGGACGATGCAGGAGGAAGCACGTGGACGACGTTCTTCGCCGCGCCGCGCTGTTCGCGGCCCTCGACGACGACCAGGCTGCCGAGCTGCGCGCTTCCATGACCGAGGTGACCCTCGCCCGCAGCGAATCGCTGTTCCACGAGGGCGACCCGGGTGACCGGCTGTACGTGGTCGTCGAAGGCAAGGTCAAGCTGCACCGCGCCTCGCCGGACGGCCGGGAGAACATGCTCGCCGTACTCGGCCCCAGCGAGATGATCGGCGAGCTCTCGCTCTTCGACCCGGGCCCGCGCACCGCCACCGCCACCGCACTGACCGAGGTCAAGCTCCTCGGCCTCGGCCACGGCGACCTGCTGCCGCTGCTGCACGCCCGCCCCGAGGTGTCGATCGCGCTGCTGCGCGCCATCGCCCGCCGGCTGCGCCGCACCAACGACGTCATGTCCGACCTGGTCTTCTCGGACGTCCCCGGCCGTGTCGCCAAGGCGCTGCTCGACCTCTCCCGCCGCTTCGGCGTGCAGTCGGAGGAGGGCATCCACGTCTCCCACGACCTCACCCAGGAGGAGCTGGCCCAGCTGGTCGGCGCCTCCCGCGAGACGGTCAACAAGGCACTGGCCGACTTCGCCGGCCGCGGCTGGCTGAAGCTGGAGGCCCGCGCGGTCGTCCTGCTGGACGTCGAGCGCCTCTCGCGCCGCTCGCGCTGACCGGCCCGCCGAAAGGGGGCGCGGGGACCTCCCCGCGCCCCCTTTCGGCGTACCCGGGCGAAGGAACCCTGTCACGGCCGCCGCGGCCCGGGGGACCGGGCGGCAGGCCGCCCGGACGGCCCGGGCGGCCTAGATGAGGCCGTGCTCCTCCAGGTAGCTGATCTGGGCCCGCACGGACAGCTCCGCGGCCGGCCAGAGCGCCTTGTCGACGTCCGCGTACACCCGCGCCACCACGTCGGCGGCGGTGCGGCAGCCGGACTCCACCGCCGTCTCCACCTGCGCGAGGCGGGCCGCGCGGTGCGCGAGGTAGTAGTCGACCGCCCCGAGGGCGTCCGCGAGCACCGGCCCGTGGCCGGGCAGCACCGTCCGTACGCCGTGCTCGGCGGCCATCGTGTGCAGGTGGCGCAGCGAGTCGAGGTAGTCGCCGAGGCGGCCGTCGGGGTGGGCGACCATCGTGGTGCCGCGGCCGAGCACGGTGTCGCCGGTGAGGATCGCGCCGTCGGCCGGCAGGTGGAAGGTGAGCGAGTCGGCGGTGTGCCCGGGCGTGCCGACGACCCGGATCTCCAGGCCGCCGACGTCCAGCCCCTGGCCGTGCTGCAGGCCCTCGTCGCCGAGGCGCATCGCCGGGTCGAGGGCGCGCACGTGGGTGCCGGTGAGCTCGGCGAAGCGGGCGGCGCCTTCGGCGTGGTCGTGGTGGCCGTGGGTGAGCAGGGTCAGCGCGATCCGCTTGCCCTGCTGCGCGGCGGTGTCGACGACGCGCCGCAGGTGGCCCTCGTCGAGGGGGCCCGGGTCGACGACCACGGCGAGGTCCGAGCCGGGTTCGGACAGCAGCCAGGTGTTGGTGCCGTCCAGCGTCATCGGGGACGGGTTGGGCGCCAGTACGCAGAGCGCCCGCGGGGTGGCCCCGCCGCCGACGGTGGCGGCGGGGTCACCCGGGAGGAGACCGCTCACCGGCCGCCCTCGCCGTGCACGGGTCCGCGGGCCGGGAGCGGCCGCTGAAGGGCTCGCGGGGCCCGGCGGTCCGGGATCTCGCCGTCGCAGGCGACGGTACGCGGGGTGAGGCTGCGGCCGGGCAGGGTGTGCGCCGTCCGGCGAGCCACGTCGTTGTGGGTCATCGGCTGGGTTTCCTTCCGTGTTCTCCTGGTGCACCGCGGCGTGCGGATCACGCCGGGAATTCTCCGTGGATGGTCAGCTCGTCATACCCGTCCCAGCGGACGGTCATTCGGTCGCCCGCCGTCTCGGCCCGGCCCAGCACGGGCTCGACCGTGCGGTGACCGGCCGCGGCGAGCGCCTCGGCGGCGGAGCGTACGGGCAGCAGCTCGCGCAGCACGGTGACGGTCGGCGGCAGCATGCCGTAGCGGCCGGCGTCGTGGCCGGCGACGGCGTCGGCCGGGGTGAGCCAGGCGACGCGGTCGGCCTCGCCGACCTCCAGCGCGGCGGACTGCCCGGTCGGCAGCGCGGCGACGAAGAACCACGTGTCGTAGCGGCGCTCCTCGAACTCGGGCGTCACCCAGCGGGCCCAGCCGCCGAGCAGGTCGCTGCGCAGCACGAGGCCGTGGGAGCGGAGGAACGCGGCGAAGGAGAGCTCGTGGGCCTCCAGCGCGGCCCGTTCGGGGGCCCAGTCGCGGGGCTCGGCGGTGGAGTGCGCGTCCGGGCCGGCCAGCAGGACGCCGGCCTCCTCGAAGGTCTCCCGGACGGCGGCGCAGACCACGGCCTGGGCGGTGGGCTCGTCGACGCCGAGGCGGGCGGCCCACTCGGCGGGGGTGGGGCCGGCCCAGTCGAGCTCGGCGTCGGCGTCGCGCGGGTCGACGCCGCCCCCCGGGTAGGCGTACATGCCGGCGGCGAACGCCATCGAGCTGCGGCGGCGCAGCAGGTAGGCCTCGGGGCCGTCGTGGGTGTCGCGGAGCAGGACGACCGTCGCGGAGGGCTTCGGTGCGGCCGGGGTCAGCTCGCCCGCGGCGACCGCCCGGATGCGGGCGGGCCAGCCGGGCGGCATCGGTGCCGACGGTGCGCGATCGTTCATGACCGGATGCTAGACGCGCGGGGGCGGGCTTGGACAGGGCCTGCCGCACCCCCGCGCGTACGGCGGGTCAGGACGGGTCGGTGACCCGGACCATGATCTCGACCTCCACCGGGGCGTCCAGCGGCAGGACCGCGACGCCGACGGCGCTGCGGGCGTGCACACCGGCCTCGCCGAACACCTCGCCGAACAGCTCGCTGGCGCCGTTGAGCACGGCGGGCTGGCCGGTGAAGTCGGACGCGGAGGCGACGAAGCCGACGACCTTGACGACCTGGACGACCCGGTCGAGGTCGCCGACCAGGGACTTCACGGCGGCGAGCGCGTTGAGCGCGCAGATCCGGGCGAGGTCCTTGGCCTGTTCCGGGGTGACCTCGGCGCCGACCTTGCCGGTGTACTGCAGCTTGCCGGCGACCATCGGGAGCTGGCCCGAGGTCAGCACGTGGTGCCCGGTCTGCACCGCGGGCACGTACGCGGCGACCGGCGGCGCCACGTCGGGGAGGCTCAGGCCGAGCGCGGCCAGCCTCTCCTCAACCTTGCTCATCAGCTCTTCTCCCGCTTGAGGTAGGCAACCAGCTGCTCGGGGTTGTTCGGCCCCGGCACCACCTGGACGAGCTCCCAGCCGTCCTCGCCCCAGGTGTCCAGGATCTGCTTGGTGGCGTGGACGAGGAGCGGCACGGTGACGTATTCCCACTTGGTCATGGGGCTGACTCTAGCCAACCGCGCCGGTGTGAGGTGGGACACAAAGAGGGCATGATTCCCCTCGGGCGACCCGATGGTCCCGCCATCGGCGGCGCTCGCTGGTTACCCTCGCCAGGAAGGGCACCCGGTGCGGTGCCGGGTCGACGCAGGACGGAGACGGAGCGTGGCGAGCACTCCCGGCCCACCGGCGCAGGCCGACCCCGACTGGGAAGGCGTCCGGCTGCACGTCGTCAGCGGCAAGGGCGGCACCGGAAAGACCACCGTGGCGGCGGCGCTGGCGCTGGCGCTCGCGGCCGACGGCGGACGGACCCTGCTGATCGAGGTGGAGGGCCGGCAGGGCATCGCCGAGCTGTTCGGCATGGCCGCGCTGCCGTACGAGGAGCGCAAGGTCGCCACGGTCTCCCCCGCGCGGCTGGGACTCCCGGGCACCGGGCAGGGCGAGGTGTACGCGCTGGCGATCGACACCGAGCTGGCGCTGCTGGAGTACCTGGAGATGTTCTACAAGCTGGGCCGGGCCGGCAAGGCGCTGCAGAAGGTCGGCTTCGTCGACTTCGCCACCACCATCGCCCCCGGCGTGCGCGACGTGCTGCTGACGGGCAAGGCCTGCGAGGCGGCCCGCCGCAAGGCTCCCAACGGCCGGCGCGCGTACGACGCGATCGTGATGGACGCCCCGCCGACCGGTCGCCTGACGCGCTTCCTGAACGTCAACGAGGAGGTCGCCGGGCTGGCCAGGTTCGGGCCGATCCACGGTCAGGCGCAGGCGGTCATGCGGGTGCTGAAGTCGCCCGAGACGGCGGTGCACTTCGTCACGCTGCTGGAGGAGATGCCGGTGCAGGAAACCGTGGACGGCATCGCGGACCTGCGGGCCGCCCAGCTGCCCGTGGGCGGGGTGATGGTCAACATGGTGCGTCCGCCGGTGCTGGACGCGGCGGCGCTGGACGCCGTCGACGGCGATCACCGGGAGGAGGTCGCCGTGGCCCTCGGCGAGGCCGGGCTGGGCGGGCGTTCACGCAAGCCGGAGACCGTGCGGGCCGCCGTGGAGCCGCTGCTCGGCCCGCTGCTGGCGCAGGCCCGGGAGCACGCGGAGCGGGTCGAGCTGGAGCGCGAGCAGCGCCTGGACCTGCAGCGGGTGGAGCGCCCCACGTACGAGCTGCCGCTGCTCGGCGAGGGCGTCGACCTCGGCGGGCTGTACCGGCTCGCCGGCGAGCTGAAGCGGCAGGGGGCGGCATGACGGCGGCGGGCGCGCGAGGGGCACAGCCCCGCAAGGCCCGGCCGGCCTCGGCGCTGGACGTGGACGCGCTGATCGACGACCCGGGCACCCGGATCGTCGTCTGCTGCGGTTCCGGCGGGGTCGGCAAGACCACCACGGCGGCGGCGATCGGCCTGCGGGCGGCGGAGCGGGGGCGGAAGGTCGTCGTGCTGACGATCGACCCGGCCCGCCGGCTGGCGCAGTCGATGGGCCTGACCGAGCTGGACAACACCCCGCGGGTGGTGAAGGGCGCCGACGGCACGGGCGAGCTGCAGGCCATGATGCTCGACATGAAGCGGACCTTCGACGAGGTCGTGCTGGCCCACGCCGAGCCCGAGCGCGCGAAGGCGATCCTGGCGAACCCGTTCTACCAGTCGCTGTCGGCGGGCTTCGCGGGGACGCAGGAGTACATGGCGATGGAGAAGCTCGGCCAGCTGCGGGCCGAGGACCGCTGGGACCTCATCGTGGTGGACACCCCGCCGTCCCGGTCGGCGCTGGACTTCCTGGACGCGCCGAGCCGGCTCGGGTCGTTCCTCGACGGCAAGGTGATCCGGCTGCTGACCGCGCCGGCGAAGGTCGGCGGCCGCAGCGCGATGAAGTTCCTGAACGTCGGCATGGGGCTGATCACCGGCACCCTCGGCAAGATCTTCGGCGCGCAGCTGCTGACCGACATCCAGACGTTCATCTCCGCGACGGACTCGATGTTCGGCGGTTTCCGCGAGCGGGCCGACCGCACCTACCAGCTGCTGAAGGCGCCGGGCACCGCGTTCCTCGTGGTGGCCGCACCGGAGCGGGACGCGCTGCGCGAGGCCGCGTACTTCGTCGACCGGCTGGCCGCGGACGAGATGCCGCTGGCCGGCCTGGTCCTCAACCGGGTGCACTCGACGGGGGCCCCGCAGCTCACGGCCGAGCGCGCGCTGGCAGCGGCCGAGGCGCTGGAGGAGAACGGGTCGCAGACCTCGTCGGTGGCCGCCGAGACGCTGGCGGCGGGCCTGCTGCGGCTGCACGCGGAACGGGTGCAGGTGATGGGGCGCGAGCGGCGCACCCGGGACAGGTTCGTCTCGGTCTACCCGGACGTGCCCATCGTCGAGGTGGCCGCCCTCGCCGGTGACGTGCACGACCTCGACGGACTACGGGCCATCGGCGAGCAGCTGGGATCCACCGGCCCCGCAGGCGACGTGGACTGACGGTCCGACGGCCGCGGGAGGCTCGTCCTGCGGGCGGCTCGTCCTGCCGGCCGGTCGGACAGTCGGCGGCGGGCCCCCTGCCCGCCGCCCCGTCATCCCGCCTGGGCGTAGTCCGTCAGCACCACACCGGTGGCCAGCGAGGTCTCGTACTCGGTGCGGGCGGTCTCCAGCAGCCGGCGCCACGAGATCACGGTCGGCCTGCGGCGCAGCAGCGCCCTGCGTTCACGCTCGGTCATCCCGCCCCAGACGCCGAACTCCACCCGGTTGTCCAGAGCGTCCGCGAGACACTCCGTACGCACAGGACACCCACTGCACACGGCCTTGGCGCGGTTCTGCGCCGCCCCCTGGACGAAGAGCTCGTCCGGGTCACTCGTGCGACAGGCCGCCTGCGCACTCCAGTCGTCCACCCAGCCCATCTCGGCGCCGTCCTCTCCCGAATCGGGGCTCCCCCACGGCGGCAACGGCATATTCACCGCTGCCAGTTGAGGACGTTACGGAAGAACGGCAGCGAGCAACAGCCCCTTCGGGCCCAATCTCGAATGGCCCGATCGGACTATGGGTGCTCAGTACCTCACTCGTTGGAGTGATCGCAGGTCGCAAGCCTTGCCAGGAGCTGTTCGACCACTTTCGTCACTCTGTGCCACTGAACATCAGCCAGCACACCTGGACAGACCATCATTGAATGGTTCAAATCGGGCAAAGCTCATCACTCACAAGAGTGACGATGATGAACAGAGAGAAGCTGTCGCAGTCTTGTGACAAGCGTAGGCGAACACCTGCCCCCCTGTACGGGAATCTGCGACGTAGTGTTCTCCCCATGGCGACTCAGCGACCCGCGGGATCCGTGCTCGACAAGGCAGGTCTCGGCATCAAGCTCCTCGGCACCAGCGTCCTGGCCGGGATCCTGGTGGCCGGTGTGGCCCTGCCTGCCGTCGGAGCGTTCGGGCTGACCGCCAAGGACACCGCCGACAGCTTCGACAACATCCCGGACGACTTCAAGACGCCCGCCCTCTCCCAGGCTTCGACCATCTACGACGCCAAGGGCGGCGTGATCGCCAAGGTCTACGACCGCGACCGCACCATCCTCACCCAGGAGCAGATGGCGCCCGTCATCCGGCAGGCCCAGGTCGACATCGAGGATGCCCGTTTCTACGAGCACGGCGCGGTCGACCTCAAGGGCGTGCTGCGCGCGATCACCAAGAACGCCGAGGCCGGCGCCGCGACCCAGGGCGCGTCGACGCTGACCCAGCAGTACGTGAAGAACGTCTTCGTCGAACAGGCCGGCGACGACCAGCAGGCCTTCCTGGACGCCACCCGGAAGAGCCTCGGCCGCAAGGTCCAGGAGCTGAAGTTCGCGATCAAGCTGGAAGAGGACCTGACGAAGGACCAGATCCTCACCAACTACCTGAACATCACGTTCTACGGGCACCAGGCGTACGGCATCGAGGCCGCGTCGACGCGCTACTTCAGCAAGAGCGCCAAGGACCTCACCCTGCCCGAGGCCGCGACGCTCGCCGGCCTCGTGCAGAACCCCTCGGCCTACGACCCGATCCTGCACCCGCGGGCCGCGCAGATCCGCCGCGACACCGTGATCGACAAGATGCTGGAGAACAAGCACATCTCGGCGGAGCAGGCCAAGGAGGCCAAGGCCGCGCCGCTCGGCATCCACTACAAGGAACCGCTGAACGGCTGCATCACCGCCGACTCCGGCATGGGCTTCTTCTGCGACTACGTCCGCCACGTCGTGAAGCAGGACCCGGTCTTCGGAAAGACCGCGGCCGACCGCCAGAAGCTCTGGACCCAGGGCGGCCTCAAGATCTACACCACCATCGACCCGGCCAAGCAGAAGGCGGCCTACAAGGCCGTCACCACCAAGGTCCACGTCACCGACAGCGTGTCGGCCGCGATGACCATGGTCGAGCCCGGCACCGGCAAGATCGTGGGCATGGCGCAGACCCGCCCGTACGGTCTCAACTCCGACCAGCACGAGACCGTGCTCAACCTCAACGTCGACGCGGCGATGGGCGGCGGCAACGGCTTCGCCCCCGGCTCGACCTTCAAGCCGATCCTCGCCGCCGCCGCCCTGGAGTCGGGCATCCCGATAGACCAGCAGTACCCCTCGCCCCACGACATGGACTACCCCAGGATGTCCACCTGTGACGGCACCTGGAACGAGAAGGGCGTGCCGGTCGAGAACGAGAGCGAGAAGGAGAAGGGCCCCTACGCTCTCAAGGAGGCCATGGCGAGCTCGGTCAACACCTACTTCGTGCAGATGGAGGAGGAGGTCGGCCTCTGCGCGATGAAGCAGATGGCGACCAAGCTCGGCATCGGCAAGCTCGCCAACGGCAGCCCGATCAAGCAGGTGCCCTCCATGGTGCTCGGCACCCAGGAGGTCAGCCCGCTGACCATGGCCAGCGCCTACGCCGCCTTCGCCGCCCGCGGCAAGTACTGCAAGCCCGTCGCCATCACCTCGGTCGTCGGCACCGACAACAAGAAGCTCGCCGTGCCGAAGGCCGACTGCACCCAGGCGATGTCCGAGACCACCGCGGACGGCATCAACACCCTCCTCCTCGGCGTGACCGAGAAGGGCACCGCCTCCGGGATCCACATCTCGGACGGCCGCCAGATCGCCGGCAAGACCGGCACCACCGACAACCGGTACGCCGCCTGGTTCACCGGCTACACCCCGGAGCTCGCCACCTCGGTCTGGCTCGGCGGCCCCACCAAGAACACCTCGATGCGCAACATCACCATCGGCGGCACCCGCTTCGACGCGGTGTACGGCGCCACCGGCCCCGGCCCGATCTGGCAGAAGGCCATGAACGAGGTGCTGGTCGGCACCAAGCGGACCAACTTCAAGACCGTCGAGCTGCCGGAGACGGCCCCGAAGCCGTCCGAGACGCCCACCACCCAGGCCCCGCCGCCGACCGGCGACACCGGCGTCATCAACGGCGGGTTCACCCTGCCGCCCGGCGTCATCGGCGGCAACTCCGGCAGGCCCGGACACCGCTGAGCCCGCGAACGACCGGAGGGCGGCCACCCGAACAGGGTGGCCGCCCTCCGGCGTCCCGTACGCGGCCCGTACGCGTCCTCGTACGCGGGGCCCGTCCGGACCGTCCGTGCCGGGTGTCCGTCCGCGTGCGCTGCGGCGGCCGGGTCAGCCGGCCAGCGCCGCCTTGATCGCGGCGGCCACCCGGCCGCCCTCGGCCCGGTCCCCCACCTTCGGACGGACCAGCTTCATCACCGCGCCCATCGCCTGCGGCCCCGACGCACCGCTCTCCGCGACGGCGGCGGCCACGATCACGGCCAGCTCCTCGTCCGACAGCTGCTGCGGCAGGTACTGCGCCAGCACCTCGCCCTCGGCCCGCTCCTGGGCGGCCGACTCGGCGCGTCCCGCGGTGTCGAAGGCCTCCGCGGCCTCCCGGCGCTTCTTCGCCTCCCGGGCGATCACCTTCAGCACCTCGCCGTCGGACAGCTCACGCTTGGTCTTGCCCGCCACCTCCTCGCTGGTGATCGCGGACAGCGTCAGCCGGAGGGTGGACGAGCGGAGCTCGTCCCGTGCCTTGATCGCAACCGTGAGGTCGTCCCGCAGCTGCATCTTGAGCGTCGTCATGCCGCCATTCTGCAAGGTCCGAGCCCCGGACGCCCGGCAATATCGGCAGTCCCGCGGATCCGCCCCCGCCGTTCCTGTCCCAGCCGTCCCCGGATCAGCCTTCCCCGGATCAGGCCACGGCGACGGGCGACACCGACGCGTACGGGCCGCACGGGCCGCACAGGCCGCACGGGCCGCCGGTGCCCACCGGCGGCCGCAGTGCCGTCGCCGTTCGCGGTCGCCGTCGCCGTTCGCGGTCGCCGTTCGCGAGCACCAGGAGTGACCTGCCCGTTCCCGGCGTGATCCGGGGTCTGAGACCATGGGGCGATGCGACCGCTGTACTCCGTCCCGCTCGGTATCGCCGCCACCGGCGCCGCCTGCCTCGCCTACTCCGCCGGCTACGAGGTCCGCTCGTTCCGGCTGCGCCGCGTCGAGGTCCCGATCCTGCCGCGCGGCGCGCGGCCCCTCCGAGTGCTGCAGGTCTCCGACATCCACATGGTGACCGGACAGCGGAAGAAGCAGCGCTGGCTGCAGAGCCTCGCGGGCCTCCGCCCCGACCTGGTGGTCAACACCGGCGACAACCTCTCCGACCCGCTCGGCGTACCCGCCGCCCTCGACGCCCTCGGCCCGCTGATGGAGTTCCCGGGGGTGTACGTCTTCGGCTCCAACGACTACTACGGCCCCGCCCGCAAGAGCCCCACCCGCTACCTCAGCGCCCTGCGCAGCGGCGTCCACGGCCTCAACAACCCCGACGGCACCAGCCGCCGCGGCATCACCGGCGCCGTCCACAACCCCTGGCAGAAGCTCCGCGACGGCTTCGACGACGCCGGCTGGCTCGACCTCAACAACGCCCGAGGCCGACTCACCCTGGGCGGCCTCGACGTCGAGTTCACCGGCCTCGACGACCCGCACATCCGCCACGACAAGTACGCCAAGGTCGCCGGCGGGCCCTCCCCCGACGCCGACCTGTCGCTGGCCGTCGTGCACGCCCCCTACCTGCGGGTGCTCGACGCCTTCACCGCCGACCGGTACCCGCTCATCCTGGCCGGGCACACCCACGGCGGACAGCTCTGCATCCCCTTCTACGGCGCCCTGGTCACCAACTGCGACCTCGATGCCGACCGGGTCAAGGGCCTCTCCACCCACAAGGCCGGCGGCCACCGCTCCTACCTGCACGTCTCCGCCGGCTGCGGCACCAACCGCTACACCCCGGTCCGCTTCGCCTGCCCGCCCGAAGCCACCCTGCTCACCCTCACACCCGGCCGCTGACCTGCCCCGACGCCCCCCGGGGAATCGGATTTCGTCTCTCGGCACACCTCCTGTTAGAGTTCTACTCGTTGCGCCGGACACGGAAGGCAACAGAGCAGGACCGGGGTGTGGCGCAGCTTGGTAGCGCGCTTCGTTCGGGACGAAGAGGCCGTGGGTTCAAATCCCGCCACCCCGACCCAGTAAGACCGGAGGCCCGGTATCTCGTGAGAGATACCGGGCCTCCGGCGTTTCCGGGGGCAGCTCGGGCGGGGACGGTGGCGGTGAAGGTGCCCGTGCCGAACACCGGCGGTCTGGAGCCTGACGCATGCACACGGGTCTGGCCGTGCAGGCTTTTCGGGCCGGGGTGGGGTTCCCCCGGGTGGGGGTGGCTGGTAGGTATGGGCGGTGCGTTTCGAGAGCGTTCCCAAGCCGGCGGCCGTCGAGGCCAGGCCGCATGATCCCCGTGGCTATCCGGTGCCCGCGATCACCCCGTGGGAGGACGGTGCACCGCAGTTCGCGCTCACCGACCACGGTCGCAGTGCGGCCTGTGCCCGCGAACGGCTGTGTTCGGTGTGCAACACGGTGATGCCGCGGGGCACCGTGTGGCGGGTGGTGGGTGCGGACGAGAGCGCGGCCATCGCCGACGCGCTCGCGGCCGGGCGGCCGTACCGCAATGTCGCGCCCACGCTGGAGGGGCCGGGGCATCGCGCCTGCATGCTGTACGCCGCGATGGTGTGCCCGTACCTCGCCCGTCCGAACGCGCGCCGCGGTCTGTCGGCCGACGGCTCGGACGAGTTGACGGCGCACGTGGTGCGCGGTCGGGCCCGGGGCGGGGCGGGCGCGGTGGTGGGGTTCGGCGAGTACGAGTACGCGGTCACCGCGACGAGGGTGCTGTTCCGTTTTCTCGACGTGGTCGAGTTCATGCCGCACGAGACGGCCGACGCGCATCTGGACGAGCTGCGCGCGGAGCTGGCCCGCCCCTGATTCCCGGGTCGGGGGATCAGGGGCGGGCCGGTGTCCGGTGGTCTCAGCGGTGGCCGCCGCGGTAGGCGGGCAGGCCGGGGTAGCCGGAGACGACGGTGGGCGCGGCGGAGCCGTCGGCCGGGAGGGTCGCGATGCCCGACGGCGTACGGACGGCGATGGTGCGGCCGTCGGGGGAGAAGGCGGGCTCGGTGTAGTCCGTGGTGGCGTGCGGGGTGAGGTCCTTGCTGTGGGCGCCGTGGTCGGTCAGGGCGAAGATGTGGTCGTGGCCGTCGACGGCGCGGACGAAGACGATGTCCTCGCCGTCCGGGGACAGTGCGGGCTGGGAGCCGGGGGTGAGCGCGCTGCCCTGCTGGCGCAGGTACTCGTCGCGGATGTACACCTCGCCGGTGCCGGTGTTGGCGTACACGGCGGTGCCGTAGGTGCCGCCGGCGCTGGGCCAGGTGTTGCCGGTCTCGGGCAGCGGCTTCGCGTTCTCGTCGGAGTAGGTTCCGAGCGCGAGGTCGGCGGGGATCGCGCCGGCGGCCGTGGCCGTCACGCGCTTCAGCCGGGTGACACCGTCCTTCGCCGCGGCGAAGATCAGGTTGTTCTTGGCGGGGAGCTGGTACTCGCCGGCGGCGGGTGCGACCTGCCAGGTGGGGTGCGACCACGTCTGGCCGCCGGGGTTCTTGGCCACCACGACGCGTCCGCTGCCGTCCGGGTTCGCGGTCGCCAGGTCGCCGGTGCCGGTGATGAACGCGGCCTTGGCCCCGTCGGGGGACCAGGCGAGGTCGCGGACGACGGTGCCGAAGTCGACCGAGGTGCCGTTCATCAGCACGTACCGGGTGCCGTTGCTGATGGTCAGTGCGCTGTGGGCGGTCCCGTTGACGACGGCCGGTGCGGTGCCAGGAGCGGCGGTGCCGGGGGCGGCGGTGGACGGCGTCGCGGACGCCAGGCCGACGGGCGCGACCGGAGCGGCGGTGCCGGCCGAACCGGGCGACGCGGAGCGGGCGGCGGGTGTGGCGGGGACGGCGGGGGCGGCCTTCGAACCGGCGTCGGCCACGGGGCCGCAGGCGGTGAGCAGGGCCGAGCTGCCTGCGGTGGCGACGAGGGCCAGGGCGATGGCGGCGGTGCGGAGGCGAGTACGAGCAGACATGGGTGTTCCCCCCCGGGAAGGACGACGGTGCGGAAGTTGGCGTCCGACGAGCCGCTCCACCGCTCTCCCGGGGGTACTGTCCGCCCGGTCGACCCGCTGCCGCTCTGTTCGACACGAGAAGCATGGCAAGCGGAGATCCCTGATCTGTTCGTCAACTGTCCTATCCGTGTAACACCGGCCGTCGGGAATCGGCCGGGGCCGCGTTCCGGGCCTCGCGCCGACCGGGAGGGACGGCTTCCCGGACGTGTCGCAGCAGGGCCGACAGCTCCATGACGTCGTCTCAGAGCCTCTTCGCGCCCACGCCGCCCACGCTACCCACGGCGCTACCAGGCCAGTGGGCGGCCGTCGCGGTGGAAGCCGCCGGTGGGCCCGGAGTCGGGGAGGGTTGCTGCCCACACGATGCCGGCGGCGCCCTCGGTGACGGGCCGGCCGCCGGGTCCGCCCATGTCGGTGGCGACCCATCCCGGGCAGACGGCGTTGACCAAAATACCGTCCGGTCGGAGCTCGTCGGCGAGTTTGCGGGTGAGTGCGTTGAGGGCGGCCTTGGAGACGCCGTAGGCGGGGGTGCCGCCGCCCATGCCGGCGAGTGAGCCCGACTCGCTCGACACGTTGACCACCCGGGGGTGCGGGGAGCGGCGCAGCAGCGGGAGGAACGCCTGGGTGACGCTCCAGGCGCCGAAGAGGTTGGTCTCCAGGGTGCGGCGGACGTCGTCGAGGTCGGCGTCCGTGGCGCGGGCGCCGGTGTCGTAGTTGACGGCCGCGTTGTTGACGAGCACGTCGAGGTGTCCGAACTCCGTCCCGACGGCGCGGGCGAGGTCGCGGACGGTGTCCGGGTCGGTGACGTCGAGGCGGCGCGGCAGTGCGGTGCCGGGCATCCCGGCGGCGGCTCGGGCCGCGTCGTCGGGGTCGCGGGCGCAGACGAGCACGGTGTGTCCGAGGGCGGCGAGCTGTTCGGCCGTCGCCCGGCCGATGCCGCGGTTCGCCCCGGTGACGAGGGCGAGGGGTCCGGTGGTCCGCATGGTGCCGCCGCTCCTTCCCGGGCCCTGGCGGGTTCCCGTGTCGCGTGGCGGGCGGCCGGGGGCGGCCGGGCGCCTCCGGCGTCCTGTCGTCCATGCTGCCGCCGGGCCCGGGTGGGGCGGAAGCCCCGGACGGGCGGCCGGTCAGATGCGGAGCCCGTGGGCGCGGGCCGCGGAGGCGGCGAGGAGCCGGTGGATGTCGGCCTGGCGGGTGGTCGGCGCGTCGTTGTAGGCGTCCGGGGAGCTGACGGTGATGCCGCCGGCGTGCAGCACTTCCATGACCTGGGTGCGGGCGCGGCGGACGGTCTGCGGGGTGCCGTAGCCGTGGGCGAGGACGGCGGCCTGGGCGCCGAGCAGGCAGACGCGTCCGCGGGAGTCCCAGAGGGCGCCCTGCAGCCAGCCGAAGGCCGTCAGGTAGCGGGACGTCAGCTGGAGGTGGCCGGCCACCGACACGGGGACCGGCTGCGGTGGGCGGTGGGTGAGGCGGTCGAGCACGGTGCGGCGGGGCAGCGGCTGGTCGGCGTTCCAGGGCTGGAGGGCGCGGCCCAGCGGGCAGACGTACGGGACGGGGGTGCGGGCCGACGGGGGGAGGGAGGCCAGGTAACCCTCGATCTCGGCGATGAGGGCGGAGCCGTCCGCGGTGACGGTCAGTGGGGGCGGCGGGCCGACGATCAGGTTGGAGACGGGCATGGCGCTTCTCCTTTTGTCCGTGTTTGTCCAGACTCATTGATAACCCGGACCGCGCGCCGCGGCGCGCCAGGGCCGTGCCGCCCGCGCGTCGCCGCAGGACGGCGGCGCGGACGGGCCGGCCCGGTACCCCGCCCGTCGCCGGGCGCCCTCCGGCGGCCCGGGTTCCCCGAGGCGTTCCACCCGGTGCCGGCCATCGGGTTGGATGGGGGGATGAGCGAGGAGAAGAACGCCGTACCGGCATGGGAGCAGCGGTTCCGGGCGGCACGCGTGTCGCTGCCCGACTGGGCGGAGGACGCCCCGGAGCGGGCGCTGTACGTGTCCAACAGCACCGGCACGTACGAGGTGTACGCCTGGGACCGGACGACCGGCGCGCACCGCCGGGTCACCGACCGCCCGAACGGCACGACGGACGCCGAGCTCAGCCCGGACGGCACGTGGGTCTGGTGGTTCGACGACACGGACGGCGACGAGTTCGGGGTGTGGCGGCGCCAGCCCTTCGCGGGCGGCCCGGACGAGGAGGCGGTGCCGGGTGTGCCCGCCGCGTACTCGGCCGGCCTGGCGCTCGGCCGGGACGGCACCGTGGTGGTGGGCACCTCCACCGACGACGAGGGCACCACGCTGTACCTGCGCCGCCCCGGCGCGGAAGCGGTGGAGGTGGTCTACCACCACGCCGAGTACGGCGGCATCGGCGACCTCTCCTACGACGGTGCGCTGCTGGCGGTCGACCACACCGAGCACGGCGACGCCATGCACTCGGCGATCCGGGTGCTGCGGCTCGCGGACGGTTCCGCGGTCGCCGAGCTCGACGAGGTGACCGGACGCGACGAGCCGCGCGGGGTGGCCTGCCTGGGCTTCGCCCCGGCCGACGGCGACACCCGGCTGCTGGTCGCGCACCAGCGCACCGGCCGCTGGGAGCCGATGCTGTGGGACGTCGCCACGGGCACCGAGACCGAGCTGGTGCTCCGCGACGAGCAGGGCCTGGAGTTCCCAGGCGACCTGTCCGCGCAGTGGCGGCCCGGCGCGCGGTCGCTGCTCGTCGAGCACGAGTACGAGGCCCGCAGCGAGCTGTTCTCGTACGAGCTGGCCACCGGTGTGCTGACCAGGCTGGACACGCCGCGCGGCACGGTCGCGGGGGCGACCGCGCGGCCCGACGGCACGGTGGAGTTCCTGTGGTCGTCGGCGGCGGAGCCGTCGGCCGTCCGGTCCACGGCGGGCACCGTGGTGCTGCGGGCGCCCGGCCCGGTGCCGCCCGGGTCGGTGCCGGTCGAGGACGTCTGGGTGGAGGGGCCCGGCGGCCGGGTGCACGCGCTGGTGCAGCGGCCGGCCGGCGAGGGACCGTTCCCGACGGTCTTCGAGGTGCACGGCGGCCCGACCCACCACGACAGCGACTCCTTCGCGGCCGGCCCGGCCGCCTGGCTCGACCACGGCTACGCCGTCGTCCGGGTCAACTACCGCGGCTCCACCGGCTACGGCCAGGCCTGGACGGACGCGCTGCGCGAGCGGGTCGGCCTGATCGAGCTGGAGGACATCGGCGCGGTCCGCGCCTGGGCGGTGGACTCCGGCCTGGCCGACCCCGCGCAGCTGGTGCTCTCCGGCGGTTCCTGGGGCGGCTACCTCACGCTGCTGGGCCTGGGCGTGCAGCCGGACGACTGGACGCTCGGCCTGGCCGCCGTGCCGGTCGCCGACTACCTCACCGCGTACGCGGACGAGATGGAGGCGCTGAAGTCGCTCGACCGCACGCTCTTCGGCGGCACCCCCGAGGAGGTGCCGGACCGCTGGCGGGCGTCCTCACCGCTGACGTACGTCGAGCAGGTGAAGGCTCCGGTCTACATCAGCGCCGGGGTGAACGACCCGCGCTGCCCGATCCGGCAGATCGAGAACTATGTCGCCCGGCTGGACGGGCTGGGTAAGGTGCACGAGGTCTACCGCTACGACGCCGGGCACGGCTCGCTCGTGGTGGAGGAGCGGATCAGGCAGCTGAAGCTGGAGATCGACTTCGCGCAGCGGCACCTGGGCCGTCCGGCGCACGGGGGGAACGACGGATGAGAAGACGCAGTGCCCTGGCCGCGGTGGCGGTCCTGACCGTCCTGCTGACCGCGACGGGCTGCTCCGACGAGAGCGACGACCCCTGTGACGACGCGGCGGGTCGTCCGGCCGTGACGCTCCCGGACGTGACGCTCCCGGGCGGCGCGGACGACGCGGACGACGCGCTGCCGGACGGCGCTCCCGCAGGTCTCTCGATCCGCCCGGGCGCGCTGCTGCCCGGCGGGTCGGTCCTCGGCGAGGCCGGGGCGCAGCTGATGGCGAAGAGCCGCAGCGGCTCGAAGTCCGGCCGCAGCTCGAAGAAGTCGAAGAGCAGTCGCACCGTGGTGCACCACCACAGCGGCAGCACCAGCGGGGACGGCTACGGCTGCGGGTCGTACACCCCGAGCCCGTCGCCGACCTGGACACCCTGACCGGACGCCTTGACCGGACGGGCGCACGGCGCTGGCTCGGACGGTGCGGGCGCGGACGGTGAAGACCCTGGATCCGGCTCTGCGGAGTCAGCGGCTCAGAGGGCCGGGTCCAGCCCGAGGGCCCGGTCCTGGGCTGCCTCCGCCTCCCGGCGGGCCAGCCGGAACCACATGAACACCACGAAGCCGGCGAAGACGAACCACTCCAGCGTGTAGCCGAGGTTCTGGAACGCCCGGAGCGTCAGCCCGTCGCCGCCCGTCGGTTCGACGGTCGGCACGGCGGTCAGCGGGGCCGGGGCGGGGTCGGCGGCGATCCAGCCGTCGTACACCGGGTAGGGCAGCACGTTGACGAGGGTGGCCGGGCTGATGGTGCCGAGCTGGCCCGCGGGCAGCCCGCCCGCGACGGCGCCGCCGCTGCCGCTGTTCTCCGACGCCTGCAGCCGTCCGACGACGGTGACCTGACCGGTCGGCGCCGCCGGGACGGCCTGCGCCGCGGCACCGGGCGAACCGGCGGCCCAGCCGCGGACGACGACGGCGGCGCGGCCCTCCGCGGTGCGCAGCGGCGTGAGCACGTAGTAGCCCTCGCGGCCGTCGACGGTGCGTCCGGGGACGAGCAGTTCGTGGGTGCCGTCGTAGCTGCCGGTCACGGTGACGGGGCGGCCGAGGGTGTCGGTGCCGACCTGCGGGCGGTCCGCGGTGAGCACCGTGGTGAGCGGGGCGGGGGCGGCCGCCGCGGCGGCGCTGCCGGCGCGAACCGTGTCGCGGTGGCTGTCGACGCGGGCCTCGAACCGGCCGAGCTGCCAGGTGCCGAGGACCAGGCACACCGCGATCGCGGCCAGGGCGACGAGGCCGGCGATGATCCAGCGCGGGGTGAGGAGGAACCGGTACACCCCACCACGGTAACGACCTCCTACGCCGCCCCCGGCCGCAGGGTCGCGGTGGGTCCGCGGGGAGGCCGGCCCGGCGATCTGGTGGGCGGGAGGTCTGGTGGCCCGGCGATCGGGCGGGCCTGGGCGCCGGGTCAGCCCGTGGCCGGCGCGGTCGGCGCGGGATCGGCCGGGACCGGCTCCGGGGCCGTGCGGTACACCGTGCCGCCGCAGCTGCCGGTGACGACCGTGCCGGCCGCCTCCGGGGTGCCGCTGTCGGGGGTGTGCGCGACGGTGACGCTCGGCCCGGCGGCGGGCGGGGTGGCGGTGGGGCTGGGGCCGTCGGTGGGGCTCTCGGGGGCCGCGGCCTCGGTGGGGCCCGCGGCCGGGTCGGCCGTCGTGGCGGCCCGTGCCTCGGCGGCGCCGCTCGGGCAGGTGCCCTCGGGCACCCATCCGAACCGCACGCGGTAGCCCGTGCCGGGGGCGAGCAGCAGCGGGCCGGAGACGGGGCCGGGCGGGGGCAGGGCGGCGGCCGCGTCCCCGGCGATGTGGTCGGCGACCTTGACCCGGGACTGGTCCGCGCCGCCGGCCGCGACGGCGGTGACCGTGCCGGGCCCGGTGATGCCGCAGCTGCGCGCCGAGACGTTGCGGACGGTGAAGTAGCCGTACACGTTGCCCGCGCTGTCGGGGGCGTCGGCGTGGGCCTCGGCCCGGCCGAGGTCGGCCCGTACGCAGGCGGGGACGCTCGCCGTGGCGGCGGAGGTGGCGGACGTGCCGGGGCTCGGCAGGGCGGAGCCGCTCGGGGTGGCGGCGGGCCCGCCGCCGGGGACGGCGGGGACGGGCAGGGGGTGCGGGCCGCCCCGGCCGCTCGGGCTGGGCCGCGGACCGGCGGAGGGGTCGCGGGCCTCCGTGCTGCCGGCGGCGGGGCCGCCGGAGAGGGCGAGGGGGCGGGCCGCGTGGAGCACGGGGACGGCCGCGACGGAGAGCAGGGCGACGGCGACGGCACCGGCCCAGGCCTGGCGGCGGCGGGCCCGGCGGCGCGGGACGGCGGAACGGATCCGACCGAGGGCGGACGGGTCGGGCTCCAGGGTGACGACGGCGTCGTGGAAGCGGGCCCGGAGGGCGAGCTCGGTCCGCTCGGCCCCTGTCAGGCCGTCAGTCATGACTGCTCTCCATCAGCACGCGGAGTGCGGCGAGTCCGCGCGAGCCGTAGGCCTTGACCGAGCCGATCGAGACGCCCAGCACCTCGGCGACCTGCGCCTCCGTCAGGTCCGCGTAGTAGCGCAGCACGAGCACCTCCCGCTGACGGCGTTGCAGCCCCTTCAGCGCGCTCCTCAGCTGATCGCGCTCCAGCGCATCGTAGGCCCCTTCTTCTGCACTGGCCATGTCAGGCATGGGTTTGGGGAGGAGCCGCAGGCCGAGGATCCGTCGGCGCAGGGTGGACCGCGACAGGTTGACGACGGTCTGCCGCAGGTAGGCGAGGGTCTTCTCGGGTTCGCGGACCCGGCGCCGCGCCGCGTGGACGCGGATGAACGCCTCCTGCACGACGTCCTCGCAGGAGGAGAGGTCGTCGAGGAGCAGGGCGGCAAGGCGAAGCAGCGACCTGTAGTGGGCCTGGTAGGTCTCGGTGAGCCGGTCGACGCTGGCACCCGATGCGTCCGCCGCCGCCGCGGAAAAGCTCATCCGACTATCTGCCGGCCGGCGCACCGGCAACGACAACGGAACCCTCGGCACCGCCTCGATCACGTTCGACACGCCTGTTGGACACACGATCCCCCGTCATGGTTGCCCGGACGGCGAGACATTCTTCCGTACGGACCGGACACGCTCCAGCGGACGGCGGGTGATTCTGACGGATTGTCTCGGCAGGATCGGGAGAAACGGTGTCCGTTCCCCGCAATACGCACGGGTGGGCCGGACCGAACCGCCGTACGGCGGTTCGGTCCGGCCCACCCGGTGCCGCGTCAGCGGCCGGTGCCGCCGTAGACGACGGCCTCGTCGGTGTCCGTGTCGAGGCCGAAGGCGGTGTGCACGGCGCGCACGGCCTCCGGGATGTCCTCGGAGCGGGTGACGACCGAGATGCGGATCTCGGAGGTCGAGATCAGCTCGATGTTGACCCCCGCCTCGGAGAGCGCCTCGAAGAACGTCGCGGTGACGCCCGGGTTGGAGCGCATGCCGGCGCCGACCAGCGAGAGCTTGCCGATGGCGTCGTCGTAGCGCAGCGACTCGTAGCCGATGCCGTCCTTGACCCGGCCGAGGGCGTCGATGGCCTTCTGGCCGTCCGCCTTCGGCAGGGTGAAGGAGATGTCGGTGAGGCCGGTCGACGCGGTGGAGACGTTCTGCACCACCATGTCGATGTTGACCTCGGCGTCCGCGATGGCGCGGAAGATGCGGGCCGCCTCGCCCGGCTTGTCCGGCACGCCGACGACCGTGATCTTGGCCTCCGACGTGTCGTGGGCGACTCCGGAGATGATGGCCTGCTCCATCTCGCCCCCTTCGGGCTTGTTGGGGTTGACGCCGCTCACGATAGTCCCCGGCAGGCCGGAGAACGACGAGCGGACGTGGATCGGGATGTTGTAGCGGCGCGCGTACTCGACACAGCGGTCGAGGAGCACCTTGGAGCCGGACGACGCCAGCTCCAGCATGTCCTCGAAGGCGATCCAGTCGATCTTGCGGGCCTTCTTCACCACGCGCGGGTCGGCGGTGAACACGCCGTCCACGTCGGTGTAGATCTCGCAGACCTCGGCGCCGAGCGCCGCCGCCAGGGCGACGGCCGTGGTGTCGGAGCCGCCGCGGCCCAGGGTGGTGATGTCCTTGCTGACCTGCGACACGCCCTGGAATCCGGCCACGATCGCGATGTTGCCCTCGTCGAGGGCGTTGCGGATGCGGCCGGGCGTGACGTCGATGATGCGCGCCCGGTTGTGGGTGGAGTCGGTGATGACCCCGGCCTGGCTGCCCGTGAAGGACTGGGCGTCGAAGCCCAGCGTTCGGATCGCCATGGCCAGCAGGGCCATGGAGATGCGCTCTCCAGCGGTCAGCAGCATGTCGAACTCACGGCCGGACGGAATAGGGGTCACCTGTTCCGCGAGTTCGATGAGCTCGTCCGTCGTGTCTCCCATCGCGGACACCACGACGACGACCTCATGGCCGGCCTTCCTGGTGTCGACGATCCGTCGGGCGACGCGCTTGATGCCCTCGGCATCCGCAACGGATGAGCCGCCGTACTTCTGCACGACAAGGCCCACGTGCGCTCCTCGACTTGTGTCGTTTCGGGGGTGGTGGCCCCCTTGTGCGGTCACCGTCAGTCTATCGAGCACGGCCGCGCCGCCAGACCCTCTCCATATGATGAGACGACCGTATCGCCTGGTGAGCAGCCGGAACGGGCAGGTCTGCGGGCGGACCGGCGGACGCCAGAAGAAAATCCGGGACCGGGGTCGACCCGGTCCCGGATTTCACGTTGTGCAGATCTGGTGAATCCTTCGTCACAGCCCCAGCTCGGCGGCCATCAGGTCGCCCGCCTGCTGCCCCAGCTGCTCGTCGGTCAGACCGTCGTCGTCGGTGTCCGCGCCGTCCACCGCCGCCCCGATCGGGCTGTCCAGCCGCACGTGCGCGATCAGCGACTGCAGCGCGCGCAGCACCGCCGTGCACGTCGAACCCCAGTTGGACAGGTACGAGAACTGCCACCACCACAGCGCCTCGCTGATCCGGCCCTCGCGGTAGTGCACCAGCCCGTGCCGCAGCTCGGCCACCACACCCGCCAGGTCGTCCGAGATCCGGAAGGCGCTCGGCTTCTCCGGCGGCCCGTACGGGTCGAAGACCTCGTGGTAGACGTCGATCGGCGCCAGCAGCTCCGCCAGGCGCTCCCGCAGCTCGACACCGTCCGGCTCCGGACCGGTGTCCGGCTCGAAGCGGTCCTCCGGCAGCACGTCGTCGACGGCCCCCAGGCGGCCGCCGGCCAGCAGCAGCTGCGAGACCTCCAGCAGCAGCAGCGAGATCGCACTGCCGGGCTCGTCGCCCTTCGCCACCTCGGTCACGGCGAGCACGAAGCTCTCCACCGAGTCGGCGATCTGCACAGCGAAGTCGTCGGGCTCGCTGGTACGGGTGGTGTCACTGTGGTCAGACATCGAGCAGTCGTCTCCCTTCGAAGGCCCGGCCGAGGGTGACCTCGTCGGCGTACTCCAGATCCCCGCCGACGGGCAGACCGCTCGCCAGCCGGGTCACCTTCAGGCCCATCGGCTTGCAGAGCCGGGCCAGATAGGTCGCGGTCGCCTCCCCCTCCAGATTGGGGTCGGTGGCCAGGATCAGCTCGGTGACCGTGCCGTCGGCGAGCCGCATCATGAGCTCGCGGACCCGCAGATCGTCCGGACCGACGCCCTCGATCGGGCTGATCGCGCCGCCCAGCACGTGGTACCGGCCACGGAACTCCCGCGTCCGCTCGACCGCCACGACGTCCTTCGGCTCCTCGACCACGCAGATCACCGCGAGATCGCGCCGCGGATCCAGGCAGACCCGGCACTGCTCGGCCTCCGCGACGTTGCCGCAGACCGCGCAGAACCGCACCCGCTCCTTCACCTGCATCAACGTGTGCGCCAGCCGCCGGACGTCCACCGGGTCGGCCTGCAGGACGTGGAAGGCGATCCGCTGCGCGCTCTTGGGCCCGACGCCGGGCAGCCTGCCCAGTTCGTCGATCAGGTCCTGAACCACGCCCTCGTACACGTCACGCCTTCCTTCGGCCGGGCCGCGGCCCGGAGCCCAGTGCCCCGGGGCCGACGCCCGGGGCCATCATCCAACGAATCGGGGCCCGGACACACCGTCCGGCGCCCGACTCACCCATAAATCACACAGCTCCGGCCCCGACGGCTACGCTGCGTCCCGCCACCCGTCGGCAGCGTCAGAACGGAAGCCCCGGGATGCTGCCGCCGAGGCCCTGCGTCAGCGGGCCCATCCGCTCGGCCTGCATCTTCTGCGCCGCCGCGTTGGCGTCGCGCACCGCGGCCAGCACCAGGTCGGCCAGCGTCTCGGTGTCCTCCGGGTCAACCGCCGCGGGCGCGATCGTCAGCGCGACCAGCTCGCCGGCGCCGGTCACCGTCGCCTCGACCAGACCACCGCCGGCCGAACCCGACACCTTGGTCTCGGCCAGCTCCTTCTGAGCCTTGCCGAGCTCCTCCTGCATCTTCTGCGCCTGCTTCAGCAGCTGCTGCATGTTGGGCTGGCCACCAGGGAACACGGCTCTACTCCTGCCTGTGCACGACATCGTCGCCACCGAGCCTACGCGGCGGCACCGGACGCCACACCGGGTCAGCCGTTGTGGTGGATCTCCTCCAGCACCGTCGCCCCCAGCTCGCGGATGATCAGCTCCTGACCGGAGAACGCCTCCTCCGTGAGGTCGGGATCGTCGTCCTCCGGCACGTCGTCCTCCGGAGCCACCGGCGGAGGTTGCGGAGGCTGGTACGGCGCGGCAACCGGCGCCGGAGCGGCCTGCACGGGCTGCGCCGCGGAGCCCGGCCCCGCCGGACGCTGCGGCTGCGCCGACGCGGGCTGCTGCACCGGCGGGGCGGCCGGAGCCTGGTACGCCGGAGCCGCGGCGGGCGCCGGACGGGAAGCCTGCGGAGCACCCCAGCCGCCGCCCGACGGCGCGGGCGCGGCCGGAGCCGCCGCCGGACCGCCGGACGGGTCGACGATGCACTCGACCCGCCAGTCGACCCCGAGGGCGTCGGCGAGCGCCTGCCGCAGCACGTCCTCACTGTTGCTGCCGACGAAGCTGTCGCGGGCGCCCGCGTTGATGAACGACACCTGCAGCACACTGCCGTCGAACCCGGCGACCTGGCCGTTCTGGCTGAGCAGGATCCAGGTGAAGCGCCGGCGGTTCTTCACCGCCTCCAGGATCTGCGGCCACATCTGCCGGACCTGCACGGCCCCCTGCTGGGCCGCCGCGGACGGCTGCGCGCCGCCCGGCGACGCCGCCACGGGGACGGGAGGCGCAGCGACCGCGGCCACCGGAGCGGGGGCAGCGGGCTGGACGGGAGTGGGGGCCGGTCCGGCGGCGGGCGCGGACGCCTCGGCGCCGCCCGGAGCGGGGAAACTGCGCGGGATCGGCCACGCGCCCGGGGCCGCCGCAGGTGCCGGAGCGGGGGCGGCTGCGGAGGCCGTGGAGGCTGCTGCGGGCGAGGCCGCAGGGGCCGGGTACGCGGGAGCCGGGTACGCGGGAGCCGCCGGGGGCGCCTCCACAGCGGGGGCCGAGTACGTGGGGGCCTGGGCGACCGGGGCCGGGGCCATGGCAGGTGCCGCCGGAGCGCCCGGCCCGGCCGCGGCGAAACCGCCCGCCGCCGCGCGCCGCTCCAGCTTGTCGAGCCGCGCCTGCAGCGAGAGTTCGTCGCTGTACGCGCCCGGCAGCATCACCCGGGCACAGATCAGCTCCAGCTGGAGCCGCGGCGCGGCGTTGCCGCGCATCTCCGTCAGGCCGGTGTTCACGAGGTCCGCGGCGCGGCTCAGCTCGGCCGCACCGAAACCGTCCGCCTGCGCCTGCATGATCGCGACCCGGTCGGCCGGGGCGTCGAGCAGGCCCTTCTCCCCCGCGTCCGGCACGGTGGCCAGGATCACCAGGTCGCGCAGCCGCTCCAGCAGGTCCGCCACGAAACGCCGGGGATCGTGGCCGCCCTCCACGACACGGTCGATCACCTGGAAGACCGTGGCGCCGTCCTGCGCCGCGAACGCGTCCACCACCTCGTCCAGCAGCGCCGAGTCGGTGTACCCGAGCAACGAGGTCGCCATCGGGTAGGTCACGCCGCCCTCGTCCGCGCCGGCCAGCAGCTGGTCCATCACCGACATCGAGTCACGCACCGAACCGGCACCCGCCCGCACCACCAGCGGGAACACCGAGTCCTCGACCCGGATGCCCTCGCGGCCGCAGACCTCGGCGAGGTAGTCGCGCAGCGTCCCGGGCGGCACCAGACGGAACGGGTAGTGGTGGGTGCGGGAGCGGATCGTCCCGATCACCTTCTCCGGCTCCGTCGTGGCGAAGATGAACTTCAGGTGCTCCGGCGGCTCCTCCACCACCTTCAGCAGCGCGTTGAAGCCGGCCGAGGTCACCATGTGCGCCTCGTCCAGGATGAAGATCTTGTACCGGCTGTGCACCGGCGCGAAGAACGCGCGCTCCCGCAGCTCACGGGCGTCGTCCACACCGCCGTGCGAGGCGGCGTCGATCTCGATCACGTCGATCGAACCCGGGCCGCCCGTAGCCAGGTCGCGGCACGACTGGCACTCGCCGCACGGCGTCGGCGTCGGGCCCTCCGCACAGTTCAGACAGCGCGCCAGGATGCGGGCACTCGTCGTCTTGCCGCAGCCGCGCGGCCCGCTGAAGAGGTAGGCGTGATTGACCCGGTTGTTGCGCAGGGCCTGCTGGAGCGGGGCGGTCACGTGCTCCTGCCCGATGACCTCCGCGAAGGTCTCGGGGCGATAGCGGCGGTACAGGGCTAGGGACACGCCACCGAGGTTATCGGCACCGGCCGACAAACGCGGCGCCCCGCCCACCGGACCCGCCCGACGCACCCGCCCGACCGCACCCGGCCCCGGGAACGCAAGGACCCCTCGTGCACCCACCAGAGCCCTCCTACCCTTGCTGCCTTCCGGCCCTGGGGGAGTTCAGAGAGATAGCGCCGCACGAGGGGCTGCCCCAAGAGTAGCGGATCCCGGACCCACAGCCAGCCACCCACCCCGGTCTCCGATCCGCAGGCAGCCACCTGCGGACACCTCCGGGATAGCGGTTCGCGAGCACCCCTCGACATGTACTAAGCTCTCCCACGGAGGATTCGCCTAGAGGCCTAGGGCGCACGCTTGGAAAGCGTGTTGGGGGCAACCCCTCACGAGTTCGAATCTCGTATCCTCCGCACCCGCCCGCCAGGGCAAACGAAGGACCCGACCGCACTGCGGCCGGGTCCTTCGTCGTTCCGTGGTTGCAGTTTTGGTTGCAGTTGCCGGGATCCACCGGATCGGGCGGCTACACAACCGCATCCGGCTGACGGCCTCTCTGGCCGAGCCATCGGATTCGCGCCCGCTGGGCACTGCTCCTCTGGCAGGGTGCAATCCATGGCCGTGTCCGAAAAGACCCGCAAGATCATCTGGGGTGAAGCAGGCGGCAGGTGCGCGATCTGCCGGGCGCAGGTGGTGACACCCGGGACTGACTGCGACGACCCCTCGGTCTTCGGCGAGGAGGCCCACATAGTCGCCCGCTCGAAGGGCGGACCGAGAGCCGGCTTGCTGGACGACGCATCCATCGACAGCCATACGAACCTGGTCCTGCTGTGCAGCAAGCACCACAAACAGATCGATGACCAGCCAGGTCACTTCACGGTGGATCGGCTGCTCGAGATCAAAGCCAAGCACGCCGCGTGGGTGCGCTCGCTCGGCGAGGCAACGCCAGGTCGGCTGAAGTTGGTGCCCGACCCCGGGTTCCCACAGCCTCGGATCCTGAAGCTGATCACCCGCGGCAACCCGCTGTGGAACATGATCAAGTCCAGCGTCACCTTCGAGTACGCGCTGCCAGACGGTCTCCCTGAAGAGGATGAAGACCTCATCCTGGAGTTCCTGGGCTTGGTCCAGGACTACTACGACATCGCAGCTGATCTTCACAGTGTGCGCGAGAACCGCGACGCCGAGAAGGTGTTGCAGAGCTACCTGAGCAAGCTCGCCGAGCACAACTTCCTGGTGGGCGCCTTCGTACGCCACATGCTCTTGATCGACGGCTCCGGCCAGGAGGGCATGGCTTGGCCCATGCTCCGCGTCGAGGTCCAGCCAGCGTTGCTCGCCACGATCACGGACGAGAACGGCAGGCCCTATCCCAGCAAGCAACCCAGCGCGGGAGTACATGACGAGGAGCAGCGCGCATGACTGAGCGAAGGATCTACCTCGACGCTGATCGACACGCCTCCAGCTCTCGGAAGATCAATATCCGGGCCCACCGTTGGTACGTCACCGTCGAGCTCGACCGCGACGGGTACGTCGATGCCGCGAAGCGGCGGGGAGACTCCCCGGAACTGCCCGCCGCCTACTCGGAGGCCGTCACCAGGGCGCAGAACTCATCTGTCGATCGACTCCGGTACGACGGGTACCTCGGCATGCTCTCGTGGAGCAGCGGACCAAGCTGGGTCAGCCTGACTGTTCCGTTCGCTCATGTCGGAGCTGCTGTCGAAGCACTGCGCGGTGCCGAGCTCAGGCACGACTACATCGGACTTCACGCCCTCGCGAACCGACTGGCACTTCCCATCGAGGACTGGCTCGCCCCCGGCGAGCGGGAGCTGGTCCGCGGCGTCGACTTTCCGCACCACCTGGCGTGTTTCTGCGGTTTCTGCGTGGCAAGGCCAAGCAGCACGGAGTACGCCTCAACGGCCGGGCAACCCTGGCCAGTGTGTGGATTCGCCCGACACTGCCGCTCGCCGAAAAGCAGAAGCGGGAGCTGTTTCCCGAGCAGCACCCCGGCTGGGTGGACCGATGGACCGGATACGTTGAACCGGAGGACGCGCCTGAGCGGCCATGGGTGGGTGGCAGAGGGCAGAACCTCAGTCACCGAGCGGCCCCTGTCCAGTTCCGCCATGTCCAGGCGCCGAGTGGCGGCCAATGCCCCTGCGGAATGACCCTGCGAGCCCCTGAGGACGGCGGGAATGAACACGCCGCCCACCATGCGATGTGGGTGATCGGCGTTCAGGCGCCCAGGAACTTGGAGTGGTGGAGCGACCTAGCGGTGGTGACCACCGAATCGCCCATCGCCTGGCGGAGGCTGGCTCACCGGGTGGGGCGGATGCCACAGAGGGAGAACCACTACGACGTCAACTCGTGGACTCACCTTGGTGAGCCTGAGCAGACCCCGGACAACGTGCGCGCATACCTGCTGCAGGCCAACGGATACGTCATCGGCTACCTCGCGACCCACGACGTCAGCGAGCACCGCCGCTGGGATCTGCTCGACGAGTCGGAGTACGGCGATCAGGACGACACCCTACGTCCGTGCATCGACCTGATCTGGGTCGCAGACTCCTACCGCGAAAGGGCGTTGGCGCGACGCTCGTACAGACCCTCGCCGATGACTCCGGGTGCCAGACCACCGATGTGTCGTGGTCAACCCCCGTCAGCGCCGCCGGCCGGCGCCTCGCACGCCGGATCTCGCCCGACGGCATCTGGGTCAGCTGACCTGGCAGGCGACATCCCGGCGACAGGCCCCGGCGGGAGCGACAACTCCGCGTCAGCGACCACGCCGCGCGGTCTGCGATAGCGCCAAACGGACCTTAAACCGGGGCCGTGCCCTCGACTGGACATCAGCCAAGGGCACGGATCCGCTTCGGTCGGCTCTATTCAGTGGTCCCGGAGACACCGGACCAGAGCAAGCCGCCGATCTTGTTGGCGGTGTCCTTGAGGACAGGACCCGTCAGGTGCTGGTACCGCCGACGCATCCGTGCGGACTTGCCGGGCTCCCACCCCATGATCGCGTCGACGACCGCGTCGGGGACGCCCAGGATAAGCAGGACGGTCGCGGCAGTGTGCCGGGCATCGTGAAGCCGCCCATCGCGGACGTTCGCCGCCTTCAGGAGGTCTTTCCACCGGTGGTAATCGGTGTTGGGGTTCAGCGGCTGGCCAGTCGGAGACGTGAAGACGTACCCCTTCTCCTCCCACAGGTCGCGGGCGAGCCGCCGCTCACGGTCCTGCTCGACCTTGTGCCGCGCAAGCTGCGTCATCAACTCGTCGGGGACACCGATCGGGCGCCTACCCGCCCGGGACTTGGTGTCCTTGGTCTCGCGACGGATGCTGATCTTCTGCGGGCAGTAGCCCGGCTTACGCCCGCAGCGGTCACCGCAGCCGTGCTGGTAGCGGGGCCGCAACCGGCCACGCCGCACCCGGATGACGCTGGCCTCGAAGTCCACGTCGGTCCACTGCAGGCCCAGCACCTCGCCCTGCCGAAGACCCAGGGCCAGGGCGATCACCCACCGGGCGGTGTTCCGCTGCCGCTCCGCTTCGAGAAGGAGCCGCTGCACCTCCTCGACCGAGTACGGCTCGACTTCCTCTTCCTCCAACCGCGGGGCCTTTGCGACCGTCGCCGGGTTCTCGGTGATGTGCCGACGGCGCTTCGCCTCGTTGAGCGCCGCGCGCACCGTGCGGTGGACCTGGTGAGCGGTGCCGGCGGCACTGCCGTTGTCCCGCATCTTCTTGTAGAAGCGTTCCAGGTGTTCCGGCTCCAACTTCTCCAATCGGTGAGCGCCGAGGCCGGGGATGAGGTGGTGGTACACGGCGACGCGGTAGCCGTCGATCGTGTTCTCGGAGACGTACGGAGCGGCGATGTTCTCAACCCAGTGGGTGAGCCAGGTCTTGACCGTCCACGTCTGGCCGGCCTTGCGCACCGCGCCGGAGTCGCGCTGCCGTTCCAGCTCGCGAACCGCCTTGGTGACGTCGGCCCGGGTCTTGCGAGTGACGTGACGGCGATCGGGACGACCGTCGTCCTTGACGCCGACGGTGACGTAGCCGTGCCAACGGCCGTCCTTGGCCTGGTAAATGGACGAGGCGCCGTTGGGCTGACGTGAAGTTGCCATCTCGCGCCCCTCAGGCCGCAGTGGCGAGGTCGGCAGCGCTGAGGCGCTTGGTGAGGAACGCTCCCACCGCCTCAGCGGGTATCCGGCGGAGGCTGCCGATCTTCACGGAGGGGATCTCGCCGGAGACGACGAACTCGTACATCTTCGTGCGCCCGATACCGAGCCGGCGGGCGGCCTCCTCGACGGTGAGCGCGACCAGTGTTGGGTCAACTGCAGGGCCGTTCTGATCAGCGATCAGGCGGAGGTGCAGGTGTTCGGTGGTGCCGAGGGCGTGAGCCACTCGGGAGAGCTCCAACGGAGTTTCGGACATGGGTGTCCTCTCCCGACGGCGCTTTCGGCTATGCGCCGCCGTTGTCGATGTTCCAGGGATGGGCGATTTGAGTTGTTCGGGTCCGCGTGACGACCCCCGGCGTTCGTAGCGCCGAGGGGCTGCGGGGGGTATGGCTGGTCGAGGGTTCACGGGCTGGCAAAGCCCGTGGTCGGACCGGCGGGACGGGACGTTAGCCGGAGATTCCGGCCGCACCAAACCGCCCGGGGCCCGGCATGATGCCGGTCATCATCGGATCGGCGACAGGACTGACGTGCGGAACCAGCTGAGTGCAACAGGTGCCCTCTGGCAGCCGGGGCCTGCCCTCGGATGCTCTGGCTATGCCTCGGTTCCCGGGTCGGCAAGACCCTTCGCCTCGGGCGAGCCGGACGGGAACTTCGGCGAGCGGTAGTCGTCACCGGCCGCGTCCGCCACGACTCGGGTGATCATCGCTCTGATGAGCTCTTCGAGGTTCGGGTGGGCGCGTCCGTAGGCGTCGAGCGCCTCACGGGCCCGGTCCATGTCCTTGCGGGCGGCAACGGACTTCTGCCAGCTCTCGGCGAAGTCGGCCAGCAGCCGTTTCACGTGGGCGTTCGCGGCGATCTCGGGTGGTCCGACCAGGTTGTCCAGGGAGATGTCGAAGACCTTGGCGAAGCCGATGGCCTCGTCCAGGTTGACCCTGCGGCGTGGTTCGCCGCTCTCGATGCGCCACACCGCCGACTGGTTGAGCGGGTAGCCGGCCTCGGTCAGGCGCTCGGCGAGCGTGGCAGTGCTCCACCCGCGCGCCTCGCGCTCCATCTTGATGCGCCGGGCAACGTTCTCCTCCCCCTCCAGCCGTTGTCGCCGGTCCTCGTCAGCCACGTCAACCCTCCATGCATCGTCATCAAGCCCATTTGCAATGCGTCGAGCACGACGTTAACGTGATGCAAGATGAAACGCAACTGAGCCGAGCTGCATCGGCCAGCCGGGCCAGCCGCCCGGCACCACAACGCAAAAGGCCCCCGACGCTACGAACGCCGAGGGCCAAACGCAGAACCTCGAAAACCGCCCATCCCTGGAACAGTCGACAACGGAGGAACCGGGTAGCCGCCCGAATCCTCCGAGTGAGGACACCGCTGTGGACAAGCCTACGGCCCCGCCGCCGGGACCGTCATCCCACGACCGGCGACGGGAACACCGCGCGTCGGAGCCCCACCCCGCGCTCGTCGACACCACCTCCGGGGAACCGCCGCACAACATCGACGCCGAACAGGCGGTCCTCGGCGCCTGCATGCTGAAGCACCAAGCGGTGGATCAGGTCCGGGGCACGCTGGACGCGGGCGACTTCTACCGGCCCGCCCACGAGACCATCTGGCGCGCGATCCTCGCCCTGCGCGCCGAGGACGCCCCGACCGACCCCATCGCCCTCGCGGACCACCTGCAGTGCAAGGGAGATCTCTCCCGCGTCGGGGGCTCGTCCTACCTCCACACGCTGGTCACCGTCGCGCCGCCCTCAACGGACAACGCCGACTACTACGCGCAGATCGTGCGCCGCGACGCCCAACTGCGTACCCTGCACACCACCGGCATCCGCACCGTCCACCACGCGCTGACCCCAGGTGCCGACCCGGACGAAATCCGCACAGCCATCGAGACGGAGATCCGTGCCGAGCGCGAGCGCGCCCTGGCCTCCGGCAGCAGCCGCCTGTCCCGCTACATCGTCAACGGCTGGGACTTCGTCACCAAGACCGGCGCGGACAAGGAACCCCTGTGGGGCACCCCCGAACAGACCGCCTGGGCCTCCGGCGAAAGCCTGATGATCGTCGGCGCACCCGGCGTCGGCAAGACCACCATCGCCCACCAGGTCGTCCTCGCCCGCCTCGGCCTGCAACGCTCCGTCCTCGACCTGCCCGTCGCCCAGGGAGAACGCGTCCTCTACCTCGCCATGGACCGCCCCCAGCAGATCGCCCGCGCCATGGCCCGCCGCATCACCCCCGCCGACGAGGCCCACCTGCGCGACCGGCTTGCGGTGTGGCAGGGACCGCTCCCCGCCACCCTCGACAAGGAACCCGACCTCCTCGCCGAACTCGCCGCCGCCCACCGCGCCGACACCATCGTCATCGACAGCCTCAAGGACGCGGTCAGCACCCTCGTGGACGACTCCCTGGCCGTCGCTTTCAACAACGCCCGCATGCGCGCCCTGCGCGCGGGCGTCGAGATCATGGAGCTCCACCACCAGCGCAAGGCCGCAGCCGACGCCCCACGAGGGATGCGACCCACCCTGGACCGGGTGTATGGCTCGACGTGGCTGACCGCCGGAGCGGGCAGTGTCCTGTTCATCGCCGGAGAGGCCGGCGACCCGGCGGTCACCATCCACCACCTCAAGACCGTGACCGGCGAGATCGGCCCCCTCCCGGTCATCCACGACCACCAGCGCGGCACCACCTACGTCGAGCCCACCCTCGACCCCGTCACCATCCTGCGCGCCGCCCCGGACGGCCTGACCACCCGTGACCTGGCGACCGCCCTGACCGGCGAGGCCAACCCCGACCGCGCCGACATCGAGAAGGCCCGCCGCCACCTGGACCGCCTGGTCAAGAGCGGGCTCGCGGTCAAGACCGACGGCAGCGCCGGAGGCACCGGAGGCGGCCAGCAGGCCCGCTACCGCCCCTCCGCCCGGCACATCACCGCCGTCTCGTAACCGCCACCACGGTGACCGGACTGACCGGCGGGCAACGCAGTGACCGCGCCCCCGGCCAGTCCGTCGTACTGACCGACCCCAGTGACCGAGGCTCCGGTCAGCCGGTCACTCCGACCGGCCGAACTGACCGGAGTGCCACGCAGGCCAGCAGCCCGCCGACCTGCTGACCTGCTGACCTGCTGACCGGACCGTCGGACGACCAACGGACGGCACCCACCAAGGGCCACCGGGCGCCCGGTCAGTGAGCGGATCACCAGCCCCACCGGGCACCGACAACCAGGCGCGGATCGTTCACGGGGCCGTACACGCACCCCTCCGCGAAGGTCCCGGCGAAAGCCGTTCACACCGTCCACGTCGAGGGAGGAAACCGCAGGTAGAGCGATCACGGAGGCGTACACGCCGTCCACGCGACCCAGCGTTCACGCGCGAGCCCCCCTTTAGAAGGGGGCTCGCGTGTACGCCCCACCGTGAACGCCCGCCTTCGAGGAGACTCCAAGCCACTGCCCGCTGTGACCAGATGGGCCCAGCAACAAGAGATCACCGTGATCCGAATCCTGATCAGACCACCGGAAGCCGGAGCAAGTTGTGGGGTAAGGACTCCTTACCCCCGGCCCCGCTCCTGGCGGAGCAAGTTGTCGCATTGGACGGTCCTACGGCCCGCCACCGCACTTGCCCTCGCCCAGGGGTGCGAGAGCAAGCCCCCAACCGGCGGCAGCGGGGAGGCATGGAGCCACCGATGCTCGCCATCGGACAATTACGGTCTGCCCTCAGTCCTTGGCTGCGGGCGCGAAGTAGTCGCGGAGCATGACAGTCGTCCACTCGGCCTGGCGCTGCTCTCCGCGAGGGCCCATCTCACCGAACCACGGCTTCACGTCCAGGACCGGCGTGCCGTCGACAGCGTCGAGGTCCTCGACGTGGAGGTCCAGGCCGTCGACCTTGATCAAACGGCAGCGTGAGACTCCGAGCCAGTTCAGGCGCCGCATGTTGCGGTGCCCGAAGATCCCGACCTCCGGCCACTCTGGGTTGTCCCGAGGCCGGCGGGCTCCGAGGTTCAGGTCGGTCGGGTCGGTGAGGTGGAAACGGAAGACGATCTCCAGGTGCGAGAAGTCCTCAAGCCCCTTGGTCGCATCGGCGGTGAAGAGGGATCCGTCCAGCCGGATGATCGCCCGGGTGCCGCCCCAGAAGTCGTCTGTCGGTTCGATCCGGCCGCCGACCACGTGGCCGAGGGCCTCGACCTCGAACGTCTCACGGTCTGCCATCAGTGACTCCTCATCAGGCTGTTTCGGACAGGTATGCGGCAGCGCGTGCGTCGATCTCGCTGATCGCCGCGGTACCGCGCCGCCGGTAGGGGGAGAGCAGGGTGCGCATGTCGGCGGCAGCCTGGCGGGTGCGGCCGGATCGAACGCCATCCATGGCGTCGAGCGCCTGCGACCAGGTGGCACAGGCCCGATCGATGTTGTTCATCTGCGCGTACACGGAGCCGAGATATCCCAGCGTCACAGCGTGGGTGCGGGTGAACTTCGTCGCCTTGCGGGTGCGGACGCTGTGGTGGAACTCGCGCACCGAGCCGTCGAGGTCTCCTATGTCGCGCAGGGCGCAAGCGGTCTCGTGAGCCAGGCTCGCCTCACCGAAGAAGAACACCCGGTCCGGCTCAGCGATGTCGTCGCTCGCGGCGGACAGGTCGTCCTCGGCCCGCAGCAGTGCCTTGGCGGCGGCGTTCTTACGTCCGGCGGCGGCCAGGCTCCGGGCGTGGACGACGCCGAGGAGAGCCCGCTCCCGTGGGGAGGCGAGCGCGTATCGGTCGCCGTCGACGGAGGCGGCGGCAAGGTTGAGAGCCTGCTGGTGGTGTCCGAGGTCGATGGCCTGGTGCGCCATGGCCCGCAGCACGTGAGCGGCCATCGGCGGATCACCGGCCTCGGCCGCGAGCTTCACCGCCTCAGCGAAGTACCGCTGCGCTGTCGCGTGTTGGCCGCCGTCGAACGCCATCCAACCCGCCAGGTAGGCGAGTTCGCTGGCTGCGGAGAAGAGATCACGGCGAACACGCTCGTCGGTGAACTTACCCCGCAGGTAAGCGGTGACGTCGGTCGCCAGGTACTGCACCACGGACGTCCAGGCGTGACCACCGCCTCGCCGTTGGTCCACTTGGGAGAATAGGGTGGTCATGTCGCGGACGGCTGCGAGGTCGCCAGGGCCGACCCGCCGGGTTGCAGCAGAGCTACGCGCACTGCCCCGTTCGGCCATGCGCTGCCACCAGTCTTCGCCGGGCAGGGAGAGCGCAGCCACCGAGTAGACCGCCACCCCCAGGGCCCGCCTGCGTTCCACGTCCACGTCGGCTCTCCCGAGTTCGGCCAGCGCGCTCAGCGTATCCGCGTCCCAGTCGGGTTTTTGAGGTGCGGGCGCGATCAGGCCGATCTCCTCCAGCGTCACGACCCGTCCGCCGAGCGCGCGGCCCAACGCCTCGGCCAGGAAGGCACCGACGTTCCCGGCCGGCTGACCGCCGTTCTTCCAGTGCGTGATGCTCGACTTGTTGGTCTCCAAGAGCTCGTCATGCTCAGCTGCGACCCGCCTGACCAGGCGCGCGATTGCATCGCCGGAGAGCTTCGTCTCGCCGATGACCTTCCGCAACCGCTCGTTCGGTTCCCTCGTCGGCGCCAAAGCGCACCTCCCTGACGGGCCGTTAAACCGCTTAAACCGCATAGCGTGCCCAACACCGTACTCCCAGTAGCGATTAGGCGGTTCACTAACTGCATGCCGCTCGCCGGGTGGGGCCGATTCGGGTCCTGGATCCCTGCGGAGCGGCGGCCTGCGGCGGCTCCAGCCATGTCCGGCATCGAGATCCGCCCCGCCAACTCGCGACCCCGGAGACGCTGATGACGACTGCCGACCGCACACCGCACCCGTGGACCCTCAACGGCACCTCCACGCTGGTCGACCCCAACCGGCCGATCCGGCACCGGTCCACGAGTCCGACGCGGGAGGGCGCCGCCGCGACCAGCAATCGCATGCTGCTGGACGAGCACAGCAGCAAGGACGGGCTGTGCATCCGGTGCGAGAGTCTCTGGCCCTGCGACGTGACCAGAAGCATCCGCTTCGGGAGCACCACGTGAACAGCGCCGAGATCCACATCCAGGCCGGCGACCGGACCGTCATCTTCGTCCCGAACCGGGAACGCGCCCGCCAACGCGCCCTGGTTTTGCGTCAGCTCGTTGCCGGTCGTCGCCGCCGCAAGCGGCACCGGGAGTCGGTGGCGTGAGCACTCATAACTCCCCGGACTTCAAGCTCCCCGAGGACCGCCACCAGGGCCTGTACATCCGCACGTTCAAGATCGCGAAGGACGGCACCCGGTACGACGACTCCGGTGTCATCACCGTGGAATCGGAACCCGACGCCTACGCCTACCACCCCTCGGCCACCTGGCCCACCTGCCGCTGCCCGCAGCACCGCGACAGCTGACACGACCATCACCGGCGGGCTACCGCGCTTCTGCGGCCTCGCCAACCCCGCGTGAGAGGAAGAACCTGTTGTCCCTCGAACAGCTCTCAGGAAAGACCGTCCTGGTCACCGGAGCCGGTGGCCTAATCGGCAGCCGCATCACGTCCCAGCTCCGTCAGATCGGAGCCCGCCCCATCTCGGTGTGCAAGCTCGACGCCTACCCGCACGAGGTGTACCGCGAGCGGTTCGGCATCGACACCTCCGACTCGGACTTCATCGTCGGCGACATCGCCGAGCCGGACCTGATGCGCAAGGTGATCTCCGGCTGCGACTACGTCATCCACGCCGCCGCCCTGGCCGACGTGGCGGCCTGCACCCGCCGACCGCTGGACGCCATCGACACCAACATCACCGGCACCCAGCGCGTCCTGGACGCCGTCGCCGCTTCCGACCGGGTGCGCAGGATGGTGTTCGTCTCCTCCGCCAGCGTGTACGGCAACGGCAGCCCACAGTTCGTGGAGAGCGCTGCGGTCCAGCCGGTTTCGGTATACGGCAACACCAAAGCGTGGGGCGAGTACCAGACCGCCGCAGTGCTCGGCGGAGCCGGCATCTCCTACGCCGTGGTGCGGTACTTCTCGGTCTACGGCGAGCCGCAGGTCGTCAAGGAGCGGAGTCACTCCTGGGTGGTCGCCTGGTTCGCCATGCGGGCCGCGCTGGGCCTGCCGCTGCACCTCAACGGCGGCGGCCAGCAGATCCGCGACATGGTCCACGTGGACGACATCGCCACCGGCACGATGTGCACTCTGGTCGCACCCCGCGCTCACAACGAGACCGTCAACATCGGCACCGGGACTGGTACTTCGATCCAGCAGGTTGCCGAACTCGTCCGCAGCCACTTCCCGGGCGTGCCGCTGGTCGAGACGCCCATGCCGCCCGGCGACCCAGAGGGCGGATACGCCTCCGTCCAGCGGATGGAGGCCCTGCTGGGCTGGAGGCCGAGCATCACGATGGCGGAAGGTGTCACCCGCTACGTGGCCTGGCTCAAGGCCACCCCCGACGCCATCCCCGACTGGATGCGCCAGGCAGCAGCGGCTTAGATGATCGGCGGCCTGCCCAGCCGGGTCATGGTCCACACCGTGCGCCAGCGCATCGGCTTGCGCCGGCCGCACGGTGTACGCCAGCCCTCGGCGAAGCCCGCGAACCACGCCTTCAGCCCGGCCGCGTCCCGGGTCCGGGCGACGGTGAGCGCCACCCACACCCCGAGGTAGACCGGCACCAGCAGAGCAGGCAGGTGCCGGCGCGCCAGGTACACGCGGTTTCGGGCGTTCACCCGGTAGAAGAAGGAGTGCCGGGTCGGGCTGGTGCGCGGGTGCTGGAGCAGCAGCTCGGGGACGTACAGCACCCGCCATCCGGCGTCCAGCGCCCGCCAGGCCATGTCGGTCTCCTCGTGTGCGAAGAAGAAGGCGTCCGGCCAGCCCCCAACCTGCTCCAGCATCTTCGAGGACAGCGCGTGGCCGCCGCCGAGGAAGCCGGTCACCTCGCCTCCACGCATCGGATCTCCGGCCCGCAGACGGGGGACGTGGCGCCGCTGGGTGACGCCGGTCTCGTCCGCGATCCGGAAACCGACGATCCCCAGCCCGGGGTCGTCTTCGTACAGGGCGGCGATCCGTGCGAGGACGTCGTCCGCGACCAGCAGGCCGTCATCGTCGAGGTCGATCACCACGTCGACGTCCCGCAGGTGGTCCAGGGCGACGTTCCGGCCGCCGGTCACCCCGAGGTTCTCCGTCAGCTCCACGCCCTCTACCCACGACGGCAGTTCCGGCAGCACGCACGCCTGGCCCACCAGCACAACCTTCGCGGCCTTGACCGTCTGCATCTCCACCGAGGCCAGCAGCTCGGCCAGCTCTTTCGGCCGAGTGCCCATGGTCAGGATCGCCACACCCAGCTTGACGCCCACCGAACCTCTTCCCTTCGAGGAACCAGAGATGACCTCACGAACGCCGGAGCACAGCACCACGTCGCTCAGAGAACTCGCCGAGAACCGGAGCCTTCCCGCCCATCAGGTCATGGACCAGGACACACTCACCTGGATCACCAGAAACCGGCCCGAAGCCTCAGCCGCGCCGCCCACCCTGCCACATCCGCCGCTCATGCTGGTACCGGACGCCACCTGGTTCGCGCAGCCCCAGCTCGTCGACTCCATCCACGGCATCCGGCACAACGCTCGCGTCTCCCTGCTCGCCGGTCTGCTCGCCCGGGAGTACGGACTCGACAGCGATCACACCGCCGCCCTGTGCGCCGCCGCAGCGGTCCACGACTGCCGGCGTCGCGACGACCGCCACGACCCCGGGCACGGCCGACGGGCAGCACTGTGGTTCACGCGCAACCAGCAGGCAATGACCACCATGCTCGGCCGAGAACTCCCACCGGACCTCTCACAGCAGGCAGCCACAGCGATCGGCCTCCACGACGTCCCGTACGCGGACTTCACCTCGCAGCAGAACCGCGCCTACCAGCGCGCGCCCCACTTGATCGACCTGCTCAAGGCAGCCGACTGCCTGGACCGCTACCGGCTTCCCCTCGCCCGCTGGTGGCCCGACCCATTCCACCTGCGCATCGTCATCCCCGCATGGCTCCACCCCGTCGCCTTCGACCTGGTCGTCCGCAGCGAACAGGCCCGACTCAACGGCGCCACGAACCACGGAGCACTCATCCACGCCAGCCAGCTCCTCAACCCCCGGCAGTAGGAGGCCATCCATGCACAGCGAATGGGACAACGCCCACACCGACCACACCAGCAGCGCCACGCGCCCCGGCCCGTCCGGACTCGCCGAGACCGAAGCCGACTGGCGCCACCACCTCGCACACGAGACCCCGAACGGCTGGCTGCTGAGCGGCAACGCCATGACCAAGACGCTGGCCGCCGGACGCCCCATCCACCTGATGCACACCACCGTGGCCCTGGACGCGATCCGCGCGAGCGGACACCTGTATGCCTCCACTGGCTGCCTGGTCGCAGCCCTCTACTGCGCGCCCCTCACCCCCGAGCCCGCCGGCCTACGACCCCACAACCTGGGCACCTACCTGCTCGAGACCAAGAAGCACACCCGCACCCTGGTCTTCGAGATCACCCCCGACGCCCCCGTGCCGCCCAAGGGAATCGACTACCTCCGGCTGGGCGCTATCCACCTACGGACCTACCTCACCCACCGAAGCTTCCTCACCGACGCCGAAGACGCCCAACTCCGCCGAGCAGTGCTGGACCGGCTCCGGGCAGCGGTGCCCTTCCTCGACACCCTCCTCGCCAACGCCGCCGGGAGGCCGACACCGGAAGCCGAGTTCATCGACCAACTCGCCGCCACCGTGCCGGCCTTCCCATTCCTCGGCTACCTCTACTTCGAGGTGCTGTCCGAGTACCTGATGCTCAACTCCACGACCCCCGAGACCAAGGCGTACGCCCAGCTCGGAGAGATGAACAACCGCCTCTACAAACGGCTGGCCTTCTCCGCGGTCCAGGGCATGGACCAGCTCTTCGACCTGTCACGCTTCAACCCGGGACACGAACGCCTCTTCCAACTCGTCGGACAGATCGAGGCCGGCCTGGCATCCCAGGTGGCCCGCTTCACCAGGCAGCGCCTGTCGCACCTGTTCGCCACCGTGGCGCTCGCTCCCAGCCAGGACGCGGCGTCCTTCACCTTCCGCGACGCGGACTTCGACACCCTCGCCGAAACCGCCCCGTACCTGCTGGGCCAGCTCGTCTTCCGCGAGATGCGCATCATCGACCGCTACCCGCAGCTCTACCTCGCCTTCGAGCAGGCGAAAGCGCTGGAAGCATGGGCCTACTGGAACACCGAAGGCATCCCGACCCCGTTCAACGGCACAATCCCGAAGGGCGAGATCGGCATCAACACGGCCTACCCGCGAGCCAGCCACACGGTATGGACGGCAGAGACCTGCGAGCGTGGCTGGCTGCACCCGATCGAGCGGCTCGACGTGGCCTTCGTCCCCCGCCTCGCTGAGCTGTCCATGACCGCCATGCGGAGGGACCAGACAGGGAAAGCGGCAGGACACATTCGACAGGAAACGACTTGACTCCCTCCGCGCCGACGGCCCCGCCTTGCGGGTCATCGCCGCCCGTGCATCCATTGCCGAGGCAGGGGTCAGGTCTGTCCAGCCAACTCTGCTAGCTCGGGATCAGGCGTCTGCCTCTTCAGCAAAACCAATCGTGAGCAACCTGTACCGCAGGGTTTCCTTGCCCGTAGTGACCGACCAGGTGGTCGTTTGCTCGACCTCGACCACCACGCGCCTATTGAAGTAGTTCCCCAAACTAGCTGCCTCTTCAGGACTGACGGACATATCGATGCGCTGCCCATCGTCCGTCAAAAGCTGAGGGTGAACCAGCGTACTTACAGTCGAGAGCGTCCCATGGAAGCTCTTCTGCTCTACCTCTTCGCGAGTGCGCTGGATAGCATCCTTCAAGGCCAATGCACCTCTGCGATGGAGCGAAGCATTGGCGCTACAGGATCCGTTAAGCCAGGAGAGGTCAATGTCGATGTCGCTCTCGGTGACCTCTTTGGCAAGATCGTTCAGATGCCTCACCGCGCGCGGCCCCAAGAGCTTCAGTGAATCGACAGTAGTCGCCTCACCCAAATCATCCGACTCTACACTGTTGAGAATTGAAAAGAGATCGCGAAATACTCGGTCGAGCAAGATATCCGAACCAACGCCATCTGGAGTCTCGCTCCCCTCCAGAGACTCCGCAGCGCCCCCCAGATGAAACACGACGGAGCCGAACCCCAGAGCTGGCGAAAGGCGAAGCTCCGTGGCCCGCAGAATGGCAGCCTGGACGCTTCCAGCAGCAGTCGCCTTTTTCGCAATTGCCTGACCGCAAGCCGACACTGCCTCCTGGAGCGAACCAAGGATAGAGGTCGCCTCCCGCACAGGAATTTCGTGCCCGGGAATAGCGCGCCCATGAAGCCTGACGTCTAGCTTGGGCGCTCCCTCGGCAACCGCGTACCCCGAGTCACGCAACATTGCCCGAGTACTCAGGTTTGCAAGTTCGATGCTATCGCGAGGGCCCTCTAGCCTGGCATTAGCAAGCCTTGATCGCAGCGCAGAAGCCCTCTCTTCAGAGGTAGTCATCGTAGCCAACCTCCAGGTAACCGCGCTTCGGAACTGCATCTTCGAACACTGGAGAGCTTCCCTTTGGGCCGCTTCGAGCTCTCAGCCAGAAATCGTCCCAGTACCCTCGGTTGATGAAGTAAGCCTGCTGAGCCGGATCTGCCCCAGGATTTGGGATAGGGAAACAGCGCCAGGGAATCATGTAAGAGTCAACCTGAAGGTTGTGGTGCACCGCCCCCGCGCTCCCCTGAGCAAACAGCGAGGCAATGGCCTGCTCGTTCGGCGGAAGGGCGTCGTACTCGTTGCCGCTCACTACAAAGACCACATCGACATCTCCCGGATCAAGCTTCGATGTGGTAAAACTCCCAGCCATCCACACTGCATGTACAGTCACAAGAGACCTGACAGTATCGCGAGCCGTCTCCCAGTCATTCCAAATCTTTCTCCTGGTTACTGAAGAGGAGAAATCTGGATGCTCGACAAATTCAGTGCGTATTTCCGTTTCAGTGCACTGGTAGCGCCCAAGGGGCAGAAGGCCAGTTGCTCGGAAGGAATCTGGGATCGGCATATATCGCACCCCTCCAGGCGACGCCATGTGCGCTGTGCAAGAGCATGAGACTACCGCGCCGACGGCATGTGGTACACACCGTGCTGCCCTCTCCATCATCCACCGCTCGAGCCCCCTCTCGCGTGCACTTCGCCGCATGACGCCAGCGTGAAGTTGACCAGCATCCGGCTGGCCCCCTCCGCCCAACAGCACGGCTCACTCACTGGCACCCCTGCCTGCCCGAACGCCGATCAGTGCACTAGCCTCCGCGTTTCGGTTGGGGCTGGCTGAGACGAGGTGATCTCCGGGGCGGTGGTGCTCGACCTGTCGCTGTGGGTTGGGCATGCCGAGGGCCCGACGCGCGGTCGGGTGCTCCTTGGTCCTCGGGTCGTGGGCGGTCAACGGCGCGTCGCCGGGTCAGGTCACCGGGCGGGGCAGCGCCGCGAGGCGGGCGAAGGCGAGGGCCAGCTCGTTGCCCCAGGGCCAGGTCGAGGCGATCCGCAGGTGGACGCGTCGTGCGGCGCGGGTGATCCGGGCGGCGGCGTGCAGGATCTGGTAGCGGAGCTTCTTCGGCTCGGCGGTGGCCAGCTCGCCCTCCAGCAGCAGGGTCCGGGCCCAGACGAGCAGGTCGACGGCGGTCAGGGACAGTTCGAGCCAGGCCGCGTTGATCGCGAAGTGGCGGGAGGGGAAGCGCCCGAAGCCCGTGCTCTTGCCGCAGCGGATGTGGTCCTCGACTCTGGCGTGGGCGCGGTGGCGGACCTCCAGGTGTTGCAGTGACCCGCCGCCGGCGACGGGCGTGTCGGTGAGGAAGACCTGGTGACGCATCCCTTCGTCTTGATCGAAGAGCGAGAGTTGGGCTCCGGGGTGGGGCCGCTCGCGCCGCACGATGGCCCGGGTGCCGTCCGGGTGGCCGGCGAGGTGGACCAGGCCGGTCAGTTCGGCGACCTCGGCCCCGGTGCGAGGGGAGCCATCCTGTTCGAGTGCGGGGTGCCAGACCTGCTCGGGCAGGGCCCGGATGGCTTTGCGGAATTCGGCGGTGACGGCGTGTCCGACGGAGAAGGTGGTCTGGATGCCGCGCTGTCGCAGGGCGCGCACGTGGGTCAGGAAGGCCTTGGCGCCGCCCGCGCCGTCGGCGCGGATGAGGACCGGGGTGCCGTGCCGGTGGGCGTCGGGGATCTGGGCGAGAGCCTGGTTGAGGACCGTGATGTGGTCGGCGGCGGTGTTCGCTCCGGCGTTTCCGGGTCGCAGGAGCCCGGCCAGAGCCTCGCCGGTGTTGTCCAGGAAGCAGAGCAGCGGGTGGTAGCCGAAGCCGCGCTTGTAGGTGGCGGCGGCCTGTTCCTTCTCCGAGTGGCAGGTAACCAGGGTGGCGTCGATGTCCAGGACCAGGCCTGGCAGTTGACGTCCTCCGGCGCGGGACGGAGGTATCCCGTCCCTGGTCTCGGCGGCTTGCAGCCAGGCGACCTCGCGGGCTTGGGCGCGGGCGGCCCGCAGTGCGCTCAGGGCTGCGGCGTCGATGCCGGCCAGGACGCGCCAGGCGGTGGGGGTGGAGGCGACTGGGCCGAACACCTGGTGCTGGTCGCGCAGCAAGGCCAGGTCCCGGATCGCTTCGCCGCCGTCGGCGAGCATCACCGCCAGGTCGACCGCGACGCGACCGGGAGCGTGCCCGGTCCCGCGAGGTCTGAGCCGGCGAAGGGCCTCGGTGAAGGCGCTGGTCAGTGTGGTGGCATCGGCCAGATCCGCCAGCAGGCGTGATCCGGCGTGGCTGACGACCCCGTGCCCGTCGGCACTGACGACAAGCTTGGGGCGGGACCGGGTAGTGTGCACGCAGAAAGTGCCTTCCTGCTGGTACGACGGAGACCTTAGACAAGCCTCATCGTCCCAGCTCAGAAGGCACTTTCGCTTTTCTGGTCATGATCCGGACGCGCCCCGAAGTGAAACGCGCAGGCTAGGCCAGAGACCCAGCCGGACCTGTCGCCCCAGAGCAAGGGAAGGTGCGAAGCCGCCGGCCGCTGACGCGATCATCATCGTGGACTCGATGCAGCTCACCACAGACGCACTCTGACTACCTCGAGTAACAATCGCCACGAAACCGTCCACTGGCGACCACTGACATCGTGTACTGCCTCCAGTCTCCGCCGCCTTCCGTGGTTGCAGTTTTGGTTGCATTCACCCCCGTCCAGCAGCGTCCGGAGCCCGGCTGACGGACCGCCCTGCCGCAGGTCAGGATGCCTGCGACCCCCGCTGGACGGCCGGACGGACAGTTGGAAAGCGTGTTGGGGGCAACCCCTCACGAGTTCGAATCTCGTATCCTCCGCCGGCAGAAGGCCCGGACCGCATCAGCGGTCCGGGCCTTCGTCGTTGGCCGGAGCACTCCTGATTGACTTCGGAACACGTTCCGAAGTAGTGTCGAGCCATGTCCACTCTCACCGTGTCGTTCTCCGACCTGTCGAAGAACTCCAAGCGCGTCGCGGACACCGTCGAGCAGGCCCAGCGCGTTCACGTAACACGCCGTGACGGCGAGGACCTGTACCTGACCACGGAGCGTCACGACCGCCAGCGCGAGGAGACCGCCGACGTCACCGCACGGCTGTTTGCAGCGCTGATCACCAGTGACGAGGGTGTTCGCGCCGTTCTTCTCGCGCTCCCCGAGGTCTTCCCTTGGACCCGCCACCTGTCGGCCGAAGAGGTTCGAGAGTTCGTCGTCGACCTCGTGAACGCCACTCTCGACGTGGTGGAGCTGGACGTCCACGCCAACCTGCACAGAGTGATCGTCGAGTGGCGCGCCACAGCCCGGATCCTGGCGGATCCGGAACTGGCTGCACAGCTCACCGAGCCGCTTCCCGGCGACGACCACGGCGAGGTACCCGCACCATGAGCCCCAAGCGCGGCGACGACGTCCCACCGCCACCGATCGGCGACGAATGGCGACTGCGGTTCGCCACCGCCGAGGCGGCCAAGGGGTGGGGCGACCTCTGCTCCGAAGCTCCCGGGAACGCGCGACGCTGCTTCGAAGCCCTCCGCACCGACCCCATGTCCATGAGTGACCCGGATCGACAGCACAGGCTGCGGGGGTCTCTGGCGGCTCGCACCCTCGGAGGGAGCCAGCTGCCGCAATGGGAGTTCGAGGTGACCGCCGGCGGACGCGTGCGCTATCTCGTCGACGAGCCCGGCCGGACCGTCCATCTCGTCCATGCCTCGACTCGGCATCCCAAGGACACCGACAACTAGCCCACCGCGCAGTGGTCTCGGTTCTGGTCTCGTTCACCCCTGTCCGGCCAGATTCAGCCCTCCCCAACGGTTCGCTCCGCCGCAGGTCAAGACAGGCGTGAACCCCAGCGGACAGCGTTCCGGAGAATGGGAAAGCGTGTTGGGGGCAACCCCTCACGAGTTCGAATCCCGTATCCACCGCCCTCGCCCGCCAGTGCGGACGAAAGGCCCGGACCGCTTCACGTGGTCCGGGCCTTCGTCGTGTTCGAGACCCGAGCCGCAGTGGCTCGGGCCCTGTCCGCGGCTCGGCGGGTGACGTGCCGACGGCCGCGCTGCCGACGGGGGCCGCAGTCGTCCCGGATGTCGGCGCTGAAGGCGTCCCGCCCTCGGCAGGTGAGGGCGGGACGAGTCTTCTTCACGGCCGTCTCCAGGCCCGTTCGCGTCGGACGGACCGATTGCCCCGCGGGCGGGGCGGTCATCCGCTCTGGGCGGGCGTCTCCTTGATCCGGTCGACGACCGCACGCGTCATGACGGCCTGGGTGAACACCACCGTGCCGGGCTTGATCAGATCCTGCTCGCCGGAGCTTCCCTCGACCTGGACGGTGCGCTCGCCGAGAAGCACGAGGGTGTTGCTGTCGAAGATCCATTCGGTGCGCTGACCCGAGGTCTCGTCCAGGCGGGCGACCGCGACCCCGTGCCGACCGGCGGCGTCGACCGCGTCGTCCACCTTGACCACGCCGGGGATCTTCGCCGCGGTCTTGTAGAGCGCGACTGTCAGGTCGGCCGGCGGGTAGCTCTCGCGCAGCAGATCGCCGATGGTGGTGAAGGCTTCCTGGTCGGGGGTGCGGCCGTGGCCCCGGGTCTCCGTGTAGATCTTCCGCAGCAGCACGTCGGGGTCGGTGGGCAGAGCGGCGAGGTAGTTGTACGTGGGCGCGTTGAGGTACGCCTTCGGCATCTGGCCGGTCTCGGTGGGACCCGCCAGGGTGATGCCCTCGGGACCGGTGGTACCGGGCTCGATCAGCCAGCCCTCGGTGCCGTCCGGGGAGTTCCAGGTCCGGCGCAGGTGCAGCTCATCGCCGACCAGGGTGCTCTTGCCTTTCACGGTCCTCACGTGCGTGCCGGCCGACTTCGTACCGATGTAGATGAACTGGTTCTCCCGCACCTGCGACGGACCGGGGACGGCGGCGGCGGCCAGGGAGATGCGGTCCAGGAGCTGCGGGGCCCCCATGGGGTCCGCGGAACCGATCCGGGTGGTCAGCACCGGGCCGGTGGCGAGTCCGGGACCGTGGTCCGTGGCGTCCACGGTGTCGAGGAAGTGGACGCCGGTCGCGACCGCGCCGGCCAGGACGCAGGCTGCCGCGGGCAGGAGGATCGCGCGGCGCAGGAACGGGCTACGCGGCCTCGTGGTGCGGGTGGGCCGGGTGGGGGCGGCGTCGGCGGAGCGAAGGTCGTCGTGGATCCGGGTCATGAGGTGCTCCTTGTGGAACTGGTGGCGGCCCGCCGGCAGTTCCCGCTCCACGGGCGGCAGGAGGTGCTCGGTCTCCTCCCATTCGGCCGGGTGGGGCTGGGAAAGGTTGGCGTTCATCGGATTCCTTCCGGTGCGGGCCGGACCGCGTTCGCGCGGTCGCCATGTGTCTGTCGCGGGCGATCGGCGAGTTCCCGTCTGTTCCCCTTCAGTTCCGCGTCAGCGAGTTTGCGCAGCTTGGCGCGGGCTCGGGACAGCCGGGAGCGGACGGTGCCGACCGGGATCCCGAGGACCTGGGCGGCTTCGGCGTACTCCAAGTTCTCCGACAGGCACAGGAGGAGGACTTCGCGCTCGGGCCGCCGCAGCGTACTCAGCTGCGCCAGCGTGACCGCGATGCGCCGCCGGTCGTCGAGCCGACCGACCACCTCGTCGGCGTGGTCGGGTACGGGCGCCACCGCCGCGGCGGCGGCAGCGGCCGCGGCGCGGTACCGCCGATTGCTGCGGCAGTGATTGCGGGCGAGATTGGTGGCAACCCCCAGCAGCCACGGCCGGAGCGAGCCTCCATCGGGTTCCACCGTGCAGCGCAGCCGCCATGCCTCCATGAAGGCCGCCGACATGACGTCCTCCGCAACGGACCAGTCGCCGGTCAACCGGAAGGCATGGTTGTAGACGGTGCGGGCGTAGCTGTCGAACAGCTCCGCGAAGGCATCAGGGTCACCGGACCGCACCCGGGTTCGCATCTCTGTGGTCACTCCTGTCGGCTGTCCGGCATCCGGGGCGGGTTCCCGTGACGCGCGCCACAGTCAATCCGGCGGGTCTCCGGCCGCCCGTGCCCGAGGCTCTGCCGCCTGCAGACGATCACCACGGCAGCCCGCCAGGCCGCTTCCGGATGAGGACCACAGCGAGGTGCTCGCGCCATGAACCCGTGCACGGCGACGACGACGCCCCGCCACCGCTGATCGGTGACAAGTGGCGGCTCGTCAGGACCGGTCCGCCGGACGCACGATACGGGTAGGCCTCCTCGGCGCGTACGACCTGTCCGAGCGGTCCCGGCTCTGGGGGTGGGCCAATCCCAGACCGTGTCGCAGTGCGGTGGTGGCGGCCAGCGAGCGGATCGCCGAGTTCGGGCGCCGCAACGGGGTGCCCGAACTCCGGGACGCCGGCGTGGATCTGTCAGGCTTCGGCGATCCGCGCCAGGCCGCCGAAGCGATTGCCTTCGTCGAGGTGGGCGCACTCGGCGCCCCGGGCTGCATCGGTGGATCGGCCGGACCCGAGATCCGGGTTCACTTCGCCCCGGACGACCCTCGGATCCCGCACACGAAACTGGACTCGATTGACGCCAAGCCTGTGATCGACGTCCAGGTCGGGTGCCGGCCGGCCGAAGTCACCACCGCCGTGGAGCGGATCGAGGAGCTCGGCTTCGAACACCTGGGGCAGTCCGGTGTACCCGGACGTGAATACCTCCGCCGGCGCTCCGGGCAGCCCGCCAACGTCCACGTGGTCGAGCGGGGCGGCCACCTGTGGACCGACAACATCCTGTTCCGCGATCACCTGAGAACCCATCCCGACGTGGGCCGCACGCTACGTAGAGGCCGCCAAGAGTGACGCGGCGGTCTCAGTTCTGGTCTCATTCATGCCGGTCCGCCAGCTTCAACCAGCACCACGGGACCGGCTCCGCCCCAGGTCAGGACCAGCCCGAATCCACCTGAACGACGCCGAGGAGAATTGGAAAGCGTGTTGGGGGCAACCCCTCACGAGTTCGAATCTCGTATCCTCCGGACCCGACCGCACTGCGGTCGGGTCCTGCATCGTCGACCGTCTCACTTGCAGTCTCCACGGACCCTCATCGATGCCCTGCCTCCTGCCGGACTGTCGTGGAACTACGACGGTCAGACGGCCACGAGCCGCACGCGATCCCCGCAGAGCTTGGCCATGTCGTCGATGTCCGACGTCAGCAGGACGACCGGCCGCTGCTGCCGCAGCGCCATCTCAGCCACCGCCGCGTCGATCGCGTACTTGTGTCCGTGGAGACCCGCGGCGACCAGTATCGCGGAAGCTGCTCGGGCCTCCTCGTCTCCCACCTGCACGATCCGCAGCCCGGACAGAATCCAGCGGAGGCGAGCCTGGTCAGTGCGACTGTGCACGGCCTCGATGATGGTGAGAGCGCTGATCACCACCTCCATGCCCCGCTTCCGGGCCTCCGCGACCAGCGCAACGGCGGGCTCGTGGTCGCCGAGCAGCTTGGACAGGCCTTCGGAGTCGAGCACCAGGGTGCCCTCGTGACTCAGCTTGCGACGGGCCATCCGCCCTCCTCGGCGAACACCTCGTCGAAGACCTGACGGGCCCGGTCCTGCTCCGTCGCCGAGATCGACCCCTTCCGACGTTCATAGTCGGCCAGGTACTCGTCCAGGATCTGCCCGCGCAGCTCCCGCTCGACGGCCGCAGCGATGAATGCCGAGAACTCACGCTTGCCCACCCGTTGGCGGATCGCCTCGGCCGTACCTTCGGGCAGAGAAAGGCTGACCCTGGTGGCCGGCCCCTCGCCGATGCTGTAGGGCATCTCAGTCATGGGCACATATTATCAAAGAAGTAGGAATGTCAAGCCCTGCTCTCCGGGCGGTCTTGCTCCGGTTGCAGTCCTGGCTGCATTCACACCTGTCCGGCGCCGCCCGAAGCCCGGAGGGTCAGGAGCCACGCCGCAGGTCAGGACGCCTGTGCCTACCCGTGAACATCCGGACGGACAGCTGGAAAGCGTGTCGGGGGCAACCCCTCACGAGTTCGAGTCTCGTACCCTCCGCCTCGATCGAGGGCCCGGACCGCAACTGCGGTCCGGGCTCTCGTCGTTCTGCCGTGTCCTCGCCGCGCGGCGAGGACACGGCGGACAGGCAACAGGGGGGCAGGACAGTCGCAGCCCTGTCCGACTCGGGGGCGGCCGAGGAGTGCGGGGTCAGGCGGGCGTGTCTCCCGGAGCGGCGTCGGTGGTGCCGATGGCGTCGAACACGGCGGTGAGGGCTTCCGGGGGGAGGCCGAGTTCCTTTTCGGCGAAGCGGGCCATGGTGCGGCGGACATCGACCAGGCCGCGGTTGACGCCGAGAGTGACGTGGATGATCACACCGTCGAGGGCGGTGAGCAGTTGCCAGGCGACGGCGTCGGGGTCGTGCGGGGCGAACGAGCCGTCGGCCAGGCCGCGGGCGAGGAGTTCGGCGACGCGGGCGTGGCCGGCCCGCATGATCCGGTCGACGCTGTCCTTGACTGCGGGGCTGCGGTTGGAGCGGCACCAGGCATCGAGCCAGAGCCGGGCGTGCTGGTCCGGTTCGTCGGAGACCCAGGCCAGGAGCAGGGTGCGCAGGCTCTCCACCGCGCTGCCGGCTTCGTCGACGCGGGCGAAGACGGCTCGCAGGGCGGTGTCGGCGGCGTGGCCGAAGGCTTCGGCCTCCAGGGCTTCGACGCTGTCGAAGTAGTGGTGGACCAGCCCCCGGGTGCAGTCCGACGCCTCGGCCACGCTGCGGTACGTCACTTCTTCCAGCCCTTGGTCGAGCGCCACCTGCGCGGCCGCCCGAACGATCCGGTGGCGGCGTTCGGCGCGCGACAGGCGCTTGGTGCGGGGCTGGTCGACGGCGGTCATGGGTCACTTCTACGCGAGCGGGAGCAGCGGGGCAAGCTTCGGCGGCGATCTGTTGGCCTTGGGGCCAGTAGCCATTGACAGGCACTTTTCGGCCATGGTGCACTTCCTGCACTCCAGACTGTTGGCCTCTAAGCCAATAAAGCTGCCCCCACGAGTCAGGCGGAGACCATGGACTCCAGACACCCCCAGCACCCCGGCCTTCCCCGCGAGCTCACCCCGGAGGCCGAGGCCGAAGCCGTCCACGGCGGCAACCGGGCGGGCCGGATCGAGGTCCGCGGGATCGACCGCGTCCCCGACGCCGAGCGGCACGGCCGTCCACGTGATCTGTTCTGGGTGTGGTTCGCCGCGAACATCACCTATCTGTACTTCCTACTGGGCGGCTTCGTGCTGCTGACGGGCCTGAACCCGTGGCAGTCGATCGCGGTGGTCGTGGTCGGGAACCTCTACTGGGTGGGCGTGGGGGCACTGGCCGTCAGCGGCCCCGCATCGGGCACGCCCGGCGTGGTCGTCACGCGGGCGATGTTCGGGGTCCGCGGCAACCGCCCGCTGTCCGCCGGGATCGGCTGGCTGATCGCGGTGGCCTACGAGGCCGTCAACCTCGCGCTGGGGGCACTGGCCGGCTTCGCCCTGGCCGCGCACCTCGGGCTGCCGGTCTCCACACCGGTCAAGGTCACCGTCCTGCTGGTGATCGCCGCCGCGACGTTCGCCATCAGCGTCTACGGGCACGCGACGATCGTGCGGGTCAGCCCCTGGTTCACCGCGCTGCTCGCCGCCGCCATGGTCCTCCTGGCGGTGTTCGTGGTGGGCCACACCCGCACCGACTACGCACCGCCGCAGCCGCTGCACGGTACCTCGCTGCTCACCGCGCTCTGCCTGGGCGTGGCGCTGATCGCTGCCGTCCCCCTCTCCTGGGCCAACGGCGCCGACTACGCCCGCTACCTGCCGGCCACCACCTCGAAGCGCTCGGTCCTGCTCAACACCGCCCTCGGCGCGTTCGTCCCCGCGGTCCTGCTCGGTGTCCTGGGCGTGTTGGCCGGCACCAGCATCGACATGGCCGACCCGCAGGCCAACCTGGCCGCGATCGTGCCCGGTTGGTTCTACCCGGTGTTCCTGTTCGTCGTCGTCTTCAGCTCGCTGACCAACAACGTGCTGACCGCCTACTCCTCCGGGCTGTGCCTGCAGTCGGTGGGCATGCGCGCCAGTCGCTCCCGCACCGTCCTGATCGACGCCGTGCTCAGCGTCGGCATCGCCGGATACGCGCTGTTCGTCAGCGACTTCATCGACTCGCTCAACAACATCCTCGCGGTCACCGTCGTGGTCCTGGCCCCGTCGATGGCCCTGTACGTCACCGACATCGTGCTGCGCCGCAACCGCTACGACGGGGTGACCCTGCACGACGAGACGCCCACCAGCCGCCACTGGTACCGCGCCGGTTTCAACGTCGCAGGCACCGTCGCCTTCGCCCTCGGCACCGTCGCGTCGCTGCTGTGCGTCAACACCACCGTCTACCAGGGCCTGCTCTCCCGGGCGATGGGCGGCGCCGACCTGTCGTTCCTGTCCGGGCCGCTGCTCACCGCGGCCGTGTACGCGGTGCTGTGGCGCCGGAGCGAGCGGGGAGCCGACCGTGGCTGACATCCTTCTGACCCGGTCGGACCTGCCCGACCTCGCTCTGGGCTGCGCCGTGTTCGGCACCGGCGGGGGCGGCGACACCGCCGCCGACCTCCTGGCCGCCGACCACGCCCTCGCCGTCCACGGCGACGTCCCGCTGATCGGCTTCGCGGACCTGTCGCCCGATTCGCTGGTCCTGCCGCTGTCGATGATCGGCGCGCCCACCGCGGGCCTGGAGATGCTCGGCAGCGGCCGGGAAGCCGCCACGCTGCGCACCGAGGTCGAACGCGCCACCGGCCGGCCCGTCGACGCGGTGATGGCCCTGGAGATCGGCGGCGCCAACGGCCTCGCACCCGTCGGCTGGGCCGCCCAGCTCGGCCTGCCGCTGCTCGACGCGGACGGCATGGGCCGTGCCTTCCCCGAACTGCAGATGGTCTCCATGCACGTCATGGGCGTCCCCGCCGACACCGTCTTCATGGTCGACGCGCTGGGCAACACCGCGACCCTGCGCCCCGTCGACAGCGCCTGGTCCGAACGCTGGGCACGCGCCCTGTGCGTCGCCTCCGGCGCCTCCGCCCTCATCGCCGACTACCAACTCACCGGAAACGACGGCCACGCCGTCATCCACGGCTCCGTGTCCCGCGCGCTGCGCGTCGGCCGGCTGCTGCGCACCGCCGAACGCCCCGTCGACGCCCTGGTCGCCGAACTCGGCGCCACCCGCCTGGTCACCGGCACCGTCGAAGACGTGGTCCGCGACACCCGTGACGGCTTCGTCAAGGGCGCGCTGCACGTCCGGGGCCACGGCACCGACCAGGGGCGCAGCCTCACCGTGGACCTGCAGAACGAGAACCTGGTCGTCCGTGAGGAGGGGACGGTCCTCGCCGGTGTCCCCGACCTGATCGGTGTGCTGGACACCGAGACCGGTACCGCCATTCCGACCGAGGCACTGCGCTACGGACAGCGGGTCACCGTCCTGGCCTGGCCCTGCGACCCGCTGTGGCGCACCCCTCGCGGCCTGGAGACCGCCGGGCCGGCCGCCTTCGGCTACTCCCACCCCTATGTCCCGGTCGAGTCGACCGCCCCTGCCGCCCCCGCCGGCTCCGCCACCCCCGCCGTGCACGAGAGGCAGCCTGCCCGATGACCACCACCGGCCACCCCCGGGAGCACCTGCGCATCGGCATCGACGTCGGCGGCACCCACACCGACGCGGTCGCCCTCGACACGGACGACCGCATCCTCGCCCACACCAAGCAGCCCACCACCCCGGACGTCACCCGAGGCGTCCGCGCGGCCATCGACGCCGTCCTCCACCTGCTCGGGCCGGACGACGCCCGCCATGTGCGGCAGGTGATGCTCGGGACCACTCACGCGACCAACGCGGTCGTCGAACGCCGGAACCTGGCGCGCGTCGCCGTGATCCGGATCGGACGCCGGATCACCTCGGCCGTTCCCCCGCTCACCGCCTGGCCCGCCGACCTGCGCGACGCCGCCGTGGCCGGGACGGTGATGGTCGACGGCGGCTACCTCGTCGACGGGCACCAGGTCGCCCCGGTCGGCCGGGAGGAGGTCCGCCGCTTCCTCCACCAGGTCGCCGACCGGGCCCAGGCGGTCGCCGTCACCGGCACGTTCGCTCCGATGTACCCGGACCAGGAGCAGGTGGTCGCCGAACTCGTCCGCGCCGAGCTCGGCGCCGGGACCCCCGTCTCGCTCAGCCACGAACTCGGCTCGCTCAGCCTGCTGGAGCGCGAGAACGCGACCACGCTCAACGCCGCCCTCGGACCGGTCGGCGCCCAGGTCGCGGACGCACTCGACCAGGCCCTGCGCGCACACGGCCTGGACGTCGCCAGCTACCTCGCGCAGAGCGACGGCACCCTGATGGAGGCCGGCCACGCCAGACGCTTCCCCGTCCTGACCATCGGCTCGGGCCCCTCCAACTCCCTGCGCGGCGCCGCCCTGCTGACCGGACACCAGGACGCGATCGTCATCGACGTGGGCGGCACGACCACCGACCTCGGCGTCCTGGTCGACGGCTTCGCCCGCGAGAGCGCCGCCGGCAGCCTCATCGGCGGGGTCACCACCAGCCTCGCCATGCCCGACGTCCTGTCCCTCGGCTACGGCGGCGGCACCGTCATCCACCCGGACCGCGTCGGACCCGAATCGGTCGGCCACGCCATCCGCCGCCACGGGCTCGTCTTCGGCGGCACCACCCCCACCCTCACCGACGCTGCCGTGCACGCCGGACGCAGCGCCACCGGTACGCGCTCCCGTCTCCTGGACCGGCCCGCCGAACCGTTCCAACGGGCGATCACCGCCTTCGACGGCGACCTCGCCCACGCTGTCGCGCTGGTCTCCCACGGCCGCCGCGACCAGCCCGTCGTCGCTGTCGGCGGCGGCGCCGACCTCCTCCCTGGCACCATCGCCGGACGCACTGTCGAGCACCCCGGCCACGGCGGCGTCGCCAACGCGGCCGGCGCCGCCATCGCCCTGATCAGCGGCGAGTACGAAACCCTGATCCCCGCCGACTCCGGCCGCGGCGAAGCCCTCGCCCTCGCCCGCACCGAGGCCCTCACCCGCGCGACAGCCGCCGGAGCCGACCCCGAGCACACCACGGTCGTCCGCATCCGCGAAGTCCCCGTCAGCTACGCCGGACGCCCCGCCCTCCGCGTCACCGTCAAGGCCGCCGGACGTCTGCGCACGAGCCGGCCGTTCCCTCCCCGCCCGGAGAGCCCGCCGAGCGCCGCCTCCTGAGTCCGTCAGGGGCGGCCAGACCGTCCCGCCGACCTCGGCGAAGTGGTCCTGGTCCTGTCCAGCTCCGGCCGCCCCTGTTCATTCGAGGAGCATGCGTCCAATCCGTCGCAGGTCGGGAGGAGTGCGAACCCCGGCGGACGGGATTCGGGAGAATTGGAAAGCGTGTTGAGGGCAGCCCTGCACGACTTCGAATCTCGCATCCTCCGCCTCGATCGATGGCCCGGACAGCATCTGCGGTCCGGGCCTTCGTCGTCTCCGCGCCCCGATGCCAGCACCTTCCCCCTCCGGGCCGACCTGATCGCCCCGCCCCCTGCCGGGCGCTTGCCCATACACTTGACTATCTATACAGTCGAGTGTATGGATGCTGGATGGGAGATCGAGATCGAACCGGAAGTCCGGCACTGGCTGGACAACCTGTCCGACCGTGACTACCTCCAGGCGGAGCATGCCGCCGAGCGGCTGCTCGACGCCCCCACCACCCTCTCCGAGCCGTATGCTCGCCACCTTGGCGACGGCCTGCGCGAGCTGCGATTCATGCTCGGCCACGACAGTCAGGCAATTCGCCTGACCTACTGGCTCGCACCGGGCCGGAGAATCGTGCTCCTGACCGTCTTCCGCAAGACCAGGATGCGCGAGGACGCCGAGGTGGATCGCGCCAAACAGGCCAGGAAGACCTGCGAGAGCGAACGGCACACCGCACACGACGAGTTCAGCCGCACCATGACGAAGGGAGAAGCCCGATGAACCACACTCGCTGGAAGCTCGCCCGCGAACGCGCGATCACCGAAGGCCGGAACGAACCGCCCGAGGTCGAAGCCATGCGCACGGAAATCCGAATGGCCTTCGACCTCGGACAAGCGGTCTACGACCGCCGGACAGCACTGGGCATCTCCCAGACGGAACTCGCCAAGCGCGCCAACATGACCCAGCCCCAGATCTCGAAACTCGAGCTCGGCGGCACCGTCCCCACGCTGCCACTGCTGGCCCGCCTCGCCAAGGCGCTGGACGCGTCTCTGAACATCGCCCTGGACGGCGACACCTCCACCGTCGCCTTCACACCGCACGCGGCCTGAGCCCCTCCTGGTCCCAGTTCCGGTCTCATTCATCGGGCTTCGGGACTGTCCGACCCCCGCCGCGAAAACCAATCCATCGCAGGTCAGGACGCCTGCAGCCGTTTCCGGACAGCCGAACGAACAATTGGGAAGCGTGTTGGGGGGGCAACCCCTCACGAGAGATTGGGTGAGGCGGTGGAGGATCCACAGGCTGTCGGGGCGGGGAATCCTGAGCATGTCCCGCTGGGCGTCGGCCCGCGCCGTGCGGGCCGCCCACTGCGTTCCCGCTCCCACCACGGCCTTTCGGACGGCCTCGGCCCCGGCCTGACGGCCGCCGGCCGGTGGCGCAGGTTCGGCAAGGCCGGGCCCCGGGCGGCTCCGGCGGCCACCGCGTGCCGGATGATGGAGGCAGCGGAGATGAGGGGCGCGCAGTGACAGACAGTGAATCGATCGGGTCCGGGTCGGAGACCGCCGTGGATACCGCCGGGCCCGAGGCCGGGGCGGTACCTGCACCGAGTGCCGCGACCCCGGGCGCTGCAACCGCGGGCGCCGCGGCCCAGGGTGGGAGGGCAGGGCGTCGGCGGTCCATGGGCCGGCGGCTGACCGTGGCCGTCCTCGTCCTCGTGGTCCTGTGCCTCCCGCCCTGGTGGACGTTGTTCGCCTCCGGTGCCGACTGGCCGCTCCCGGTCGTCCTGGCCGGTACGGCCGTCCTCGCCGCCTGGGTGGTCTCCTTCCCCTTCCTGATGGTCGCGGGCCACGGGCCGCGACGGGTCGACCGGGCCGCGCGCGTCGCGGACACCAGCCTCGGCATGATCTGGGTGCTCTTCACCTGGTCGTTGCTGGGCGGCTCGGTGAACCTCGTGCTGATCGGGCTCGGCGTCGGCGGCGCCGACCGGGCCAGGACCGTCGCGGTGTCCGTCGCCGTGGTCTCGGTCGGACTGCTGGCCTGGGGACATGTCGAGGCCATGCGCGTGCCCCGGGTGAAGCGGCTGGACGTCCACCTCCCGCGGCTCGGCGGCGGCCTGGACGGGACCCGTGTCGTCGTGCTGGCCGACACCCACTACGGGCCGATCGACCGGGCGGCTTGGTCGGCGCGGGTCGCCGAGGCGGTCAACGCGCTCGACGCGGACGTCGTGGTCCACGCCGGCGACATCGCCGACGGCACCCCCGGCCAGCGCCGGGAGCAGTCCGCGCCGCTCGGGACGATCCGGTCGCGGCTGGTCAAGGTCTACGTCACGGGGAACCACGAGTACTCCGGGGAGGCCCAGGGCTGGCTGGACCGCATGGCGGAACTCGGCTGGGAACCACTGCACAACCGCCATGTCGTGGTGGAGCGCGGTGGCGACGCCCTCGTACTCGCGGGCGTGGACGACGTGACCGCGGAGTCCTCCGGCCTGGCCGGACACCGCGCGAACCTGAACGGCGCGCTGGCGGGGGCCGACCCGGCCAGCCCGGTCCTGCTGGTCGCCCACCAGCCCAAGTACGTCCCGCAGGCCGCTGCCGCCGGCATCGACCTGCAGATCTCCGGGCACACCCACGGCGGCCAGATCTGGCCGTTCAACTTCCTCGTCCGGATCGACCAGCCGGTGGTGCACGGCCTGAGCCGGCACGGGGAGCGGACCCAGCTCTACACCAGCCGGGGCACGGGCTTCTGGGGGCCGCCCTTCCGGGTCTTCGCACCGAGCGAGATCACGGTGCTCACGCTGCGGTCGGACGCCACGCCGGCAACCGCGTAGCGCGCCGGACCGCCACGGACCGTACGAGCGCCGCGGACCGTACGAACGCGGTGGACGCCGACGCCGTCCACCGCGGGCCGGCGCCCGGGTCGGGACCTGCGTTCCGGCACGCCGGCGGACCGGCACGCAGGAGGCGGCAGGGCTCACCCCATGCTCTTGGCGCCGTCCAGGGACTCGCGGATGATGTCGGCGTGGCCGGCGTGCTGGGCGGTCTCGGCGACGATGTGCATCAGCACGCGGCGGGCCGACCACTCCGCGCCGGCCTCGAACCACGGGGCCTTCGGCAGCGGCTGGGTGGCGCCGAGGTCGGGCAGGGCGGTGACCAGGTCGTCGGTCCGGCGGGCGGCCTCCTCGTAGTCGGCCAGTACACCGGCGAGCGTCTCGCCGGGCAGCAGCCGGAACTCGTCGGCGCGACGGGCGAAGTCCTCCTCGGTCATGGCGGCGAAGTCCGGCATCGACGACGGGCCGTCCAGGATGAAGTCGGCCCAGGCCCGCTCCACCGAGGTGACGTGCTTGACGAGGCCGCCCAGACAGAGCGCGCTGGCGGTGGTCCGCAGCGCGGCCTGCTCGTCGGTGAGGTCACGGGTGGTGAAGCGGAGGAAGTGGCGCTGCTTGGCCAGGGCCACCAGCAGGTCGGCGCGCTCGCCGGTCGCCGTCCGCGCGTCGGTGCTCGGCGCGTCGGCCGTCTGCGCGTCGGCGGTCTGTGCGTCGGTGCTCGGTGCGTCGGTGGTCGACTCGTTGACGGTCAGGGTCTCGCTCATGGTCTCCGCCTTCGTGGTTCTTGCTCCGTCGGACAAGTCCACGCTACGAGGCATAGCGGTCACTTTCCGGCCTGAATTCCCGGGATGATCGAGCCATGGCGAACACCAGCAACCGCACGCTGCGACTGCTCTCCCTGCTCCAGACGCACCGGTACTGGCCGGGCGACGAGCTGGCCGACCGGCTGGGCGTCTCGGTCCGCACCCTGCGCCGCGACATCGACCGGCTCCGCGAGCTGGGCTACCCGGTCGAGGCGCAGCGCGGTGTCGCCGGCGGCTACCAGCTCGCCGCGGGCGCGGTGCTTCCGCCGCTGGTGATCGACGACGAGGAGGCGGTGGCGCTCGCGGTCGGTCTGCAGGCCGCCGCGGAGGGCCCGGTGGAGGGCATCGCGGAGGCCTCGGTCCGGGTGCTGGCCAAGGTGGTGCAGGTGATGCCGCCGCGGTTGCGGCGCCGGGTCGACGCGCTGCGGGCGATGACCGTGCGCACCGACTGGGGCGGGTCGGCCGGCTCGGGGGTCGATCCGGACGAGCTGACGGTGGTGGCGCTGGCCTGCCGGGACGCCGAGCAGCTCCGCTTCTCCTACACGGCTGCCGACGGGCGCCACGCGGATCGGCACGTCGAACCGCACCGGCTGGTCTGCCTCGGCCGCCGCTGGTACCTGGTCGCGTACGACCTCGGACGGCACGACTGGCGCACGTTCCGGCTCGACCGGCTCGCCGTGCCGCAGGGTGTCGGCATACGGTTCGGATCGCGCGCCCTGCCTGCCGCCGATGCCGCCGCCTTCGTGCGCGCCGGGCTCACGACCATGCCCCGGCCGTACCGGGTGGAGGCCGTGGTGGACGCCCCGGCCGCCACCGTGCGAGGGCGGATCGGCCGGTGGAGCACGGTCGAGGAGGTCGACGCGGGGAGCTGCCGGGTCCGGATGACCGCAGACTCCCTGGACTGGCCGATGATGGCGCTCGGCTCGGTCCGTGCGGACTTCCACGTCGTCGGGCCGCCCGAGCTGCTCGACCGGATCGGCGAGTGGGGCGACCGGTTCCTCCGGGCGGCCCGGGAGGTCCGGGAGGCCCGGGAGGCCCGGGAGGCCCGGGAGGCCCGGGAGGCCCGGGGGTAGTCGAGGGCGTCGCCGCCCGCGGCGGGCGGGCCCCCGCCGTCGGGGCCGTCCGCCCGCGGGCGCGTGTCCGGGATCACAGGACGGTTCGCCGGGTGGACGAAATGCCACGGCGGCCGGAACGGTTGGCACTCACGCACTCAATGCACGTGCACATATCGTCCGTACCTGCGAGGACCACCCATGACCGTCACTGCATCTCCCGCCTCCCGCGCGGCCGCTCTCCTGTCCCGGCCCGTCGCGCTGAACGGCCTGACCGTGCCCAACCGCATCGCGATGGCCCCGATGACACGCATGTTCTCCCCCGGCGGTGTGCCCGGTGAGGACGTGCGGTCGTACTACGCCCGTCGCGCCGCCGCGGGCGTGGGCCTGATCGTCACCGAGGGGACGTACGTCGGCCACGAGTCGGCCGGGCAGAGCGACCGCGTGCCGCGGTTCCACGGCGAGGAGCAGCTGGCGGGGTGGTCGCGGGTCGCCGAGGCCGTGCACGCGGCGGGCGGCACGATCGTGCCGCAGCTGTGGCACATCGGCATGGTGCGCAAGCAGGGCGAGCCGCCGTTCGCCGACGCCCCGGCCGTCGGCCCCTCCGGCATCCGCGTCGACGGCACCGAGGGCACCGGCAGGGCGATGACCCGGCGCGACCTCGACGACGTCATCGGCGCGTTCGCCGAGGCCGCGGCGGCCGCCGAGCGCATCGGCTTCGACGGGGTGGAGCTGCACGGCGCCCACGGCTACCTCCTCGACCAGTTCCTGTGGGCCGGGACGAACCGCCGCACCGACGCCTACGGTGGCGACCCGGTGGCCCGCACGAGGTTCGCGGCCGAGATCGTGGCCGCGGTCCGCGCGGTGGTCTCGCCCGGCTTCCCGGTGATCCTCCGCTACTCGCAGTGGAAGCAGGAGGCGTACGACTCGCGCCTCGCCGACACACCGGAGGAGCTGGCGGCGATCCTGACGCCACTCGCCGAGGCCGGCGTCGACGCCTTCCACGCCTCCACCCGCCGCTACTGGCTGCCGGAGTTCGAGGGTTCCGACCTGAACCTCGCCGGCTGGACCAGGAAGCTCACGGACCGGCCCACCATCACCGTCGGCTCGGTCGGCCTCGACGGCGACTTCATCCGCGGTTTCATGGGCGAGGGCGCGCCCGTCCGGGCCATCGACAACCTCCTCGACCGTCTGGAGCGCGACGAGTTCGACATGGTCGCGGTGGGCCGTGCCCTGCTGCAGGACCCGGAGTGGGCGGCGAAGGTGCTGGGCGGCCGCCTCGACGAGCTGAAGCCGTACGACGCGGCCGCGCTGCGGACCCTGAGCTAGGCGCACCCGGCCCGGCCACCGCGCACCGCTGGTGCCGCCGGCTGCGCACGCGGCAGGCCGGTGCACACGCGGCAGGCCGGGGAGACCCGGCCGCGGGAGGCGGTCGGGGCCCTCCCCCGCGTCCCCGCCCGGGCGGTCACGCGGGCGGGAGGGCGCGGCAGAGTGCCTCCAGGGCGGCGCCGTACGCGTGGTCGGGCGGGGTGGCGTAGCCCACGACGAGGCCGTCGGGCGCCGGCCCGGCGGCCTGCGGGTGCCGGAAGGCGCCGAGGCCGTCGAGGGCGAGCCCCTGCCAGGCGGCGGCCTTGAGGGCCGCGGCCTCGGTGCCGGCCGGGAGGCGCAGCACGGCGTGCAGGCCTGCGGCGATGCCGGTGACGCGGATGTGCGGGGCGTGCTCGGCGAGGGCGGCGACGAGCCGGTCGCGGCGGTGGCGGTAGCGCTGCCGCATCCGGCGGACGTGCCGGTCGTACCGGCCGGAGGTGACGAGTTCGGCCAGGGTGAGCTGGTCCAGGGTGCCGGCCCAGGCTTCGCGTTCGCCCTTGACGGCCAGGACGGGGTCGACGAGGTGCTCGGGCAGGACCATCCAGCCGAGGCGGAGCGCCGGCGAGAGGCTCTTGCTGACCGATCCGAGGTGGACGACCCGCTCGGCGTCCAACCCCTGGACGGCGCCGACGGGTTCGCGGTCGTAGCGGAACTCGCCGTCGTAGTCGTCCTCCAGGAGCAGGCCGCCCCGGGTGCGGGCCCAGTCGACGGCGGCGGCACGGCGGTCGGAGTGCAGGGGGCCGCCGGTGGGGAACTGGTGCGCCGGGGTGAGGAGTGCGGCCCGGACGGCCTGGTGGTCGGCCAACTCCTCGGTACGGGCGCCGCGTTCGTCGACGGTCAGCGGCACGCCGGTGACGCCGGCCTGCGCCAGCAGGTCGCGGTGGAAGCCGAGGCCGTACGCCTCGACGGCCAGCGGGCCGCGCAGCACGCCCCGGCCCGATCCCCCGGTGCCGCCGAACAACAGCCTCAGGGCGTGGGCGAATCCGGAGCAGACGACGATGCGGTCGGGCGTCGTGCGCACCCCGCGGACCCGTGCCAGGTACGCGGCGAGGGCTTGGCGGAGTTCGATGCGGCCCTGCGGATCGCCGGGCCCGAACGCGTCGTTGGGGGCGGAGCCGACGGCTCGGCGGGCGGCGGCGAGCCAGTCCGTGCGGGGGAAGGAGGCGGCGTCCGGCTGTCCCTGCCGCAGGTCGTGCAGCGGCCCCGGCCTGCGGGCGGGCGCCTTGACCGGCACCCGGACGGGTTTCGGCGGGGCGGCCCGGTCGGCGACGCGGGTGCCGGATCCCTGGCGGGCGGTGAGCCGGCCCTCGGCGACGAGTTCGGCGTAGGCGGAGGCGACGGTGTTGCGGGCGATGCCGAGGTCGGCGGCGAGCGAACGGTAGGGCGGCAGTCGGGTGCCGGGGGCGAGGCGGCCGTCGCTCACCGCCTCGCGCAGCGCCCGGGTGAGGGCGGCCTGGCGGCTGCCCGGCCCGGCGACGGCCAGGTGGAGGTCGAGGCCGATGCGCTCGGCCGAATTGACCCATGATTCCGGCATGGAAGCGCACTCTACCGGGGGTCTTTCCGGGCCTAGATTCGTGGTCATGACGAACACCGGCGCCACCACAGCCACCGCCCGCCTGAACTTCGCCAAGGCCGCCCCGAAGGCGTTCCGGGCCCTGATCGGGTTCGACGCCGCGGCCCGCGAGGGTCTCGACCCGGCCCTCGTCGAGCTCGTCCAGATCCGCGCGTCCCAGCTCAACGGCTGCGCCTACTGCCTGCACATGCACACCTCGGACGCCCGCAAGGCCGGTGAGAGCGAGGAGCGGCTGCACATGGTGTCCGTCTGGAAGGACGCCGCGCACTTCTTCACCGAGCAGGAGCAGGCCGCGCTCGCGCTCACCGAGGCGGTCACCCTCGTGGGGCAGGCGGGCGTGCCCGACGCCGTCTACGGCCCGGCCGCGGCGCGGTTCACCGAGGAGGAGCTGGCCCGGCTGCTGGCCCTGATCTTCACGATCAACACCTGGAACCGCATCGCGCTGAGCACGGCGAAGGTGCCCGGCACCGACGAGCGCACGGCGCACTGACCGGGCGCCGAACGGCGATCGGCCCCTCACTCGGGCTCAGGCCCTCAGGTGCCCGAGCACGGAGCGGACGGCCTGCCCGACCGCGTGCCGCGCCGCCTCGGTGTGGTCGACCGTCTCGAAGCCGTGATGCCCCAGCGGCACGTCGACGACCTCCACGTCGGCACGGCTGTCCACGGCCGCGGCGAGGAACGCCTCGACGGTGGCCGCGATCTCGGCGTGCTCCAGTTCCACGCGGGTCAGCACGATCGGCAGCCCCTGCGCGCCGGCGACCGCCTCCACCGGGCGGAACCGGGGCTCCACCATCCCCCAGCCCGGCAGCGGCGCGAGCACCGGGTACGTCGCCGCCACGCAGCGCAGCCACGGCGGGGGCGCCGAGAGCCAGTCGGCGGTCAGGAGGCCGCCGCCGGAGAGGAACCAGAGCGCGATCCGCTGCCCGTCGACGCGCGGGTCGGCACGGACGAGTTCGACCGCGTCGGCGACGTCCCGGGCGGCGCGGGCGTAGTCGGTGAGCGCGTGCAGCCGGTGGTCGACCGTCGCGCCGACCACGCCGAGGCCGGCGGCGTACCGGGCGTAGCCGACGAGGGTCGGCCAGTCGCGCGGGGTGGGCCGTGCGTCGGCGGGGACGGGGCCGCCGTGCACGAACACCACCGCGGGGCGCGGCCCGTCGGCGTCCGGCAGGTGGAGGTCGACCCGGCCGGTGCGCTCGCGCGGCCGTTCGGGGGTGTCCAGGAGGAACGGCCGCAGGTGGGCGGGCCGTTCGTCCGCGGCCGCGGTCAGCCGGTGTCCCCCGCCGGCCGCGGCGCGCAGCAGCACCTCGGCGAGCTCGTCCGGCGCGGAGAGCATCGGCCAGTGTCCGGTGGGGAGTTCGAAGAACCCGACCCGGGGGTCGGCGAGCGCCCGGTACTGCGGCGGGCCGGACGCCACCAGCGCCTCGACGAAGGCGAGGCTCATCCCGCCCGCGGTGCAGAGCACGCCGCTGGTCGGCAGGGCGGCGGCTGCGCCGGTGAGCCGGAGCGGCCGGGTGAGGGTGCCTGCGGGCTGGGGAGCGGCGAGGCGGGCCAGCCGGTCCAGCGCGTCCGCGGTGAGGCCGTCGGTGCTGCCGGTGCGGTGCCAGCCGTCGGCCGGTGGCGGGGGTACGGACGAATCGCCCGGCGCCCGGTCCCGGGCCAGCCGCTCGTGGACGGTCGGGTCGGGCACCAGGGCGAGGGCCGTGTCGCCGTCCTGCGGCAGGCCGGCGTCCAGGTGGACGATCCGGGCGATGCGCCCGGGACGCCGGTCGGCGGCGCCCAGCACCGGGTGGATGCCGTAGCCGTGGCCGACGATCACCACCTCCGGTGCGTCGACGTGGTCGACGAGCTGCACCAGGTCCTCGATGTGGGTGTCCAGGTCGGTGCCGGGCCCGGCCAGGTGGCGGCGGTCCCCCATCCCGGTGAGCGTGGCCGGGTGCACCTCGGCTCCCGACTCCCGCAGGCGGGCCGCCACGTCCCGCCAGACCCAGCCTCCGGTGTAGCCGTCCGACACCAGGACGAATGCCGTCATGACCGTCTCCTCCTCGCACACCTCGGCTCCGCGGTGCGGGCCTCGCAGCCCGTCCGCGCTCCTGGGTACGGTAGGAACTCCCCCTGAGGGAGGTTCAAGCCGTGGTCTCCGACGACCTGTGGAGCATCGGGGAGCTCGCCGGCCAGGCGGGCGTCACCGTCAAGACCGTCCGTTTCTACTCCGACCGCGGCCTGCTGCCCGAGGCGGCCCGGAGTTACGGCGGGCACCGCCGGTACGGCCCTCCGGCGCTCGACCGGCTGCGTCTGATCCGCTCGCTCCGCTCGCTCGACCTGCCGGTGCCGGAGATCGGCCGGATCCTCGCCGCCGGGGAGTCCTCCGCCGGTGCGCTGGAGGACGCCGTGGCCGGGCAGCTGCGGGAGGTCGGTTCGCAGCTCGCCGCGCTCCGCTGGCGGGAGGCCGCCCTGCAGCTGGTCCGCGACGCCGCACCCGAGGAGCGGCCCGGTCTGCTGCGTCTGGTCGGGGCCGTCCCGACGCCGCCCGGCTCGGACGCGCTGGCCCGGTTCTGGCGCCGGGCGCTCCCGGTGCGGCTTCCGGCCCCGCTGCTCTCCGCGATCCTGGAGGCGGCCGTCCCGCAGCCTCCCGCCGACCCGACCCCGGCCCAGGTGCTGGCCTTCGCCCGGCTGCACGTCCTGGTGGGCGGCGTGCGGTTCGGCAAGGAGGAGTGCCGTCCCGCGTCCCGCATGCCGGACGACGGGTTCCGCCCGGCGGTCCTGTACGCGGGCCTCGGCGAGGCGTACGCGCTGGCCTCCGACGACCTGCGGGGGCAGCGGCCGCCGCAGGAGGGCGGCTCGCTGGACTGCTTCGTCGCCGCCCACGCGCAGGCGCGGGGCGCGCGGGACACCCCGGCGTTCCGCCGCGGGCTGGCGGGCATGCTCGCGCAGACCGCGGACCCGGTCGTCGAACGCTACTGGGACCTCACCGGGGAGCTCGTCTCGCCGCCGTCCGGCCCGGCGGAGCCGACCCTGGGCTCCGCGCACACCTGGCTGTACGCCGCCCTGAAGACCCAGGTCAGGGCCGCCGCGCGCTGACCCGGCGCACCGCGTGCACCGTCGGCCGGTGCGCCACGGCGGCGGCGCCGGGCCGTACCCGTCCGCGCCGGGCCGTACCCGTCCGCGCCGGGCCGTACCGGTCCGCGCCGGGCCGTACCGGTCCGCGCCGGGCCGTACCGGTCCGCGTCAGGCCGCCGCCCGCGGCACGGACCGCGGAGCAGGCTCGGCCGCCACCGGATCGGCCGCCACCCCGGCCGGTGCCACCACCGGCGCCGCCACGGCCGGGCGGGCGGCGCGGGGCCGCAGCACCTTGCCGAGCACGCCCGGGGCGAAGAGGCGCTGCGGCGGGACCTGCAGGTTGGCGACGCTCAGGAAGGCGCGTCCGACGGCCGGGTCGACCGCGGCCGCACGGTGGAGGCGGCCGATGTAGCGGTTGAGCAGCCTCACCCGGAGGGTGCGGCGACCCTCGACGAACGGGAAGCGCAGGTCGCCGCCGACGGACATGTCCCACGGGACGTCGGTGATGCGCGCGGCACGGCGGAAGAACCGCCGGGCGAGTCCGTCCCCGGGGTCCTCCGCGAGGCACGCCTGCAGCGCGGCGGCCTCGCAGGCGGCGACGGTCATGCCCTGCCCGTAGGAGGGGTTGAACTGGCAGAGGGCGTCGCCGAAGACGAGGTAGCCCTCGGGGAAGCGGGTCAGCCGTTCGTAGTGGCGCCGGATGGAGACCGGGATGCGCATCATCCGGGGCGCGCCGAGCGGTTCGAGCCGCTGCAGGAGCCGGTGCAGGTCGGGGACGGGCAGCCGTTCGGCGAACCGGTGGTAGCCGTCCGGGTCGACGGGCGGCAGGTCGGCGTTCATGCCGAAGAGGGTGACGAGCCAGCGGTCGCCCTCCCCGCTGAGGGCGACGCCGCCGCGCGGCGCGGTCGCCTCGGCGCCGATGACGTAGGCGTCGACGTCGGAGTCGCCCGGACGGCGCCGGTACTCGCGCGAGACGTAGGCGATGCCGGAGTCGACGCGCTCCTCCGGGGCGGGTTCGTAGCCGAGGGCGCGGAGCCAGGTGGCGCCGCGGTTGCCGCGGCCGGTGGCGTCGACGAGGAGGTCGGCGGGCAGTTCCTCCGGTTCGGCGTTGACGCGCAGCAGCCGGACGCCGGTGATCCGTCCGGTGGCGCCGTCGGCGAGGGGTTCGACGACCTCGCACCGCTGGTGGATCTCCACACCGGGCAGCGCCGCCACCCGGGTGCGGAGGTGGTGTTCGAGGGTGGGGCGGCTCACCATCAGGCAGCGCAGTCCGGATTCGGCCTGCAGCAGGGGGTGGCCGTCGTTGACCCAGCGCACGTCGTTCTGGGCGTCGCGGATGATGGCGCCACGGGCGACGAGGTCGTCGCCGAGACCGGGGAAGAGGTCCTCCAGGACCTCGAAGCCCTTGGAGAGCAGGCCGTGCGCGTGGTGGCTCTGCGGTACGCCGCGCCGCGGTGCGGCGTCGTCGGGCAGCGCGTCACGCTCGATCACGGTGACCCGCTCGTACACCCCGGCGAGCACCCGGGCGGCGAGCAGGCCGCCGATCCCCGCTCCGGCGACGACGGCGTGTCCGCGTCCGTGCGGGCCGTTGCCTGTCATGGTGTCCCCCTTCCGTCGACGGAGCACTCGCGTCGACGGAACAAGCGTGCCCCGCGCGGCTTGTCATCCGATTGCCATCGGCTTGACGACCCGCGGCCGCGGGTGCGGGAGGGCGCACCGCGGCCCCGGCGGGGCACCGTGGGGGGTGCCCCGACGGGGCCGGGTGGGATCGGGGGGAGGACGGTCAGACGTCCTTGAAGGAGGGCATCTCGCCATCGGTGCGGCCGAGGTCGATGATCGCGAAGGCCGCGTTCTGCGGGTCGGTGAGGGAGGCGAAGCGGCCGAACGGGCTGTCCATCGGGCCGTAGTGCACGGTGCCGCCGAGCTCGGTGGCCCTGGCGACGGCCGCGTCGCAGTCGTCCACGGCGAAGTGCACGTTGATGAACGGCGGCAGGCCGGACGGGAAGTCGGAGCCCATCTCCATCCGCCCGAGCACCGGGTCCGCGCCGACGTTGTAGACGCGGTAGTCCATGCCGCCGGCGTCCATCTGCTGGGCCCGGTACGGGAACGCGGCCGCGAGGAAGGTGTCGGTGGCGGCGGTGTCGCGGGTGCAGAGCTCGGCCCAGGCGTAGCCGCCGGGCTCGCCGATCTTCTCGAAACCCTCGTGGCGGTCGGCCTGCCAGATGCCGAAGGCCGCGCCGCCCGGCTCGCGGGCGATCAGCATGGTGCCGAAGTCACCGACCTGCATGGGGCCCATGACGATCTCGCCGCCGGCCGCGCGGATCCTCTCCCCGGAGGCCGCGGCGTCCGGGGAGGCGAAGTACAGGCACCAGGCGGACTGCGCCTCCTGGCCGGGCATCGGCGGCACGACGGCGGCGACGGCCTTGCCGTCCTTGTACGCCTGCGTGTAGTTGCCGTACTCGGAGGAGCTCTCGCCGAAGGTCCAGCCGAGGACGGCGCCGTAGAAGTTCTTGGCGCCCTCCAGGTCGGTGAACATCGCGTCGGCCCAGCAGGGGGTGCCTTCGGGCTGCACTGCCATGGTGTCTGCTTCCTCTCGCAGGGTGGGGTGGTGGTGGGGTGGAGCACAGGCCGGGTCAGCCCATTGTCCTGGCCCCGTCCAGGGATTCGCGGATGATGTCGGCGTGGCCGGCGTGCTGGGCGGTCTCGGCGATGATGTGCAGCAGGACGCGCCGGGCCGACCAGGTGGCGCCGGGCTCGAACCACGGCGCCTCGGGCAGCGGGTGGGCCGCGTCGAGGTCGGGAAGGGTGGCGACGAGCTCGTCGGTGCGGGCCGCGACCTCCTCGTAGGCCGCCAGCAGGCCGGCCAGGGTCTCGCCGTCGTCCATCCTGAACTGGCCTTCCCAGTCGACGGGTTCGCTCCGCATGGCGTCGGCGCCGCCGAGCACGAAGCGGATCCAGCGGGCCTCGACGCCGCTGACGTGCTTGACGAGCCCGCCGAGGCACAGCGCGCTGGCGGTGGTGCGCTGCACGGCCTGCTCGTCGGTGAGTTCACGGACGGTGTACCGCAGGAACCCGCGGTGCTTGCCGAGCGTCTCCAGCAGGTCGGCGCGCTCGCGCGGGAGGGCGGCGGCGGGCGGGGTGTTCATGATCCTCCTCCTGGCCGGGTGGCGGCGGTCGTACGGGGACGGGGTCACACCGGGACGGTCCAGCGCTGGGCGCCGGTCCCGTTGCAGTCCCACAGCTGCAGGCGGCTGCCGTCGGCGGTGTCGCTGCCGGGCAGGTCGAGGCAGCGGCCGGACGGCGGGTTGAGGAGCGAGCCGTCGGCGCGCGGCCACCACTGCTGGGCGCCGGTGCCGTTGCAGTCCCACAGCTGGACGGCCGCCCCGTTGAAGACCGAACTCCCGTCGACGTCGAGGCACCTGCCGAGGGCCCGGATGCTGCCGTCGGAAGCGGTGGTCCACTGCTGGGCGGCCGTTCCGTCGCACGTGGCGAGCTGCGCGGCGGCGCCGTTCACCGCCTGACTCCCCCCGGATGCCATGCACTTGGCGTCGGGGCCGACGACCGGGCCGGTGGCCGGGCGGGCCGGGCCGACGTCGAAGGAGGGCGGCGCGTCCTCCGGGGCGCGCCCCCAGGCGGGGTCGGGCGCGTCGGAGAGGGTGAAGGCCAGGGTGCCGCCGCGGCGTACGAACTCCTCGCTCAGCCAGGGGCGTCCGGTGGCGGCGCCGTCCACGGCGAGGGCGTGCACGTACCGGGCCTGCTCGGAGGCGCCGGGTGCGGTCACCTCGATCACGGCTCCGTTGCCTCGGCGCACCGTCACGCCGGGGAACAGCGGGCTGGCGAGCACGAGTTCGGATCGTCCCGGCGCCTGCGGGTACATGCCGAGCGCCGCCCACACCACCCAGGAGGACATCTGTCCGAGGTCGTCGTTGCCGGGCTCGCCGTCGGGGGCGTCGGCGAAGAGCTCGGTGAGGGCGCGCCGCACGGTGTCCTGGGTGCGGTCCGGCCGGCCCGCGTAGGCGTACGCCCACGGGGTGTTGGCGGAGGGCTCGTTGCCGAGGTAGGCGTGTTCGGAGTCGGGGCCGCCGTTGAGTTCGGCGAAGAACCCGTCGAGCCGGGCGACGGCGGCGGTGTCTCCGCCCATCGCGTCGAAGAGTCCGCGGTGGTTGTAGGGCACCATCCAGGCGTACTGCGCGGCGCTGCCCTCGACGAAGTGGTCCTGCTGGGCGGGCCGGAAGTCGGGCCAGGCGTGGTCGGTGCCGCGGGGCTGGAGGTAGCCGCTGCCGCTGTTGAGCAGGTTGCGCCAGTTCGCGGAGCGGTGCATCAGGGTGTCGTGGGCGGCGGTGTCGCCGATCCGGCCGGCGAGCTGCGCGAGGGCGAAGTCGGCGCTGGTGTACTCCAGGGTGGTCGCCGCGGAGCCCCAGATGCCGGACGCGTCGGACGGGATGTAGCCGATCGTGTCGTACGGGCCGTGGCCGGGCCGCTGGCGGGGGTCGCGGCTGCCCGCGGTGGCGATGCGGAGCAGGCCCGCGGCGTCGAAGTCGGTGCCGCCGAAGGCGTGGATGCTCGCGGCGATGATCGGCAGGGGATCGCCGACCATGACGCCGGTGCCGCCGTTGGCGAGGGTCCACCGGTCGAGGTAGCCGGCGCTCGCGCCCTGGTCGACGACGGACTGCGCGACGTCGGCGGCCCGGGCGGGGTCGAGCAGCGCCAGCAGTTGCACCTGCGAGCGGTAGACGTCCCAGCCGGAGTAGTCGGCGTACTGCGCGTGGCCGGGCCGGGCGGTCCGGATCGCGCCGTCGAAGCCCGGGTAGCGGCCGTCGGTGTCGCTGATCACGCTGGGGTGCAGCAGCGCGTGGTAGAGCGCGGTGTAGAGGATGCGGCGCTGCGTGGTGGTGCCGCCGTCGACGGCGATCCTGCCGAGCAGGTCGTTCCAGGTGGCGCGGGCGCCGTCGCGGAGCGGGTCGAACGCGGTGGTGCCCTGTTCGGCGGCGAGGTTGGCGCGGGCGCCGTCCGCGCTGACGAAGGAGACGCCGACCCGGGCGGTGACGGTGCGGTCGGTGCCGGTGTCGAAGGAGACGAGGGCCTGGGCGCCGGAGGCGGCCCGGGTGGGGGCGGGGTGCTGGTCCTCGCCGGTGCCGGTGCCGTGGTCCTGCGCGGTGCGGGCGGCCTGCGGGGCCACGCCCTCGCTGCCGCCGGTGGCGGTGCGGCGGGCGGTGTCGACGGTGCCCGCGTCGGCGCCGCCGGTGCGGACGATCCCGGCGCTGCTGAACGGCCGGTCGAACTGCGCGTGGAAGTAGACGCGGTAGCGGTTGCCGGTGCCGCAGAAGCCGCCGCTCTCGGTCCAGCCGGAGAGGGTGTCTGCGCCGATGCTGATGCTGCCGGTGGCGTCGTTGAAGGCCTTGCCCGCGTCGACGGTCAGCGAGGCGGTGTGGCCCGCGGGGTACGTGAAGCGGGCGATGCCGGTGCGCTGGGTGGCGGCGAGTTCGGTCCGCAGGCCGTTGCCGAAGGCGACGGCGTACGAGCCGGGGGCGATGGTCTCGTCGGCGTGCCGGAAGTCCGTGTGGTCGGTCGGGCGGCCGTCGAGCACCGGCATGAACGGCGTGGTGCCGTAGTCGCCGCAGCCGGCACCGGAGATGTGGGTGAGGCTGAAGCCGCTGATCCGCTGGTCGTCGTAGTAGTAGCCGCCGTGCTGGTAGGTGGCGGTGTCGGGACTCCACTGCACCATGCCGAGCGGCGCCGAGGCGCCGGGGAAGGTGTTGCCGGCCCCGCCGCCGTTGCCGAAGTCCGGCTCGCCCTGCCGGGTGCCGACGTACGCGTTGACGTACTGCGCCGGGTCGGCGACGGTCACCCGGGCGGGTGGTGGTGGTGCCGCCCCGGCGGGTGCGGTGAGGACGCCGACGGCGAGGACCGCGGCGGCGACCGGTACGAGTGCGGACGTGAGGGATCTGGAACGGTGCACGGAGCCTCCTGGGACCCGCCGTGGGCCTGCGGTGCGCGAACCGCGCGGCGGCGGGCGCCGCGGTGGGCGGCCCGGCGGGGGCGCGGGCGGGCAAACCGGCCCCGGCCGGTCCGGGAGACCCGTACCGGCCGGGGCCGACCATCTGCTCGTCGGTTCATCGTGCAGCCGGTCGCGGCGGACCCGGTGCCGACAGGCCCGCCTGTCGCCCGCCCGGCCCAATCACCCGACCCTCCGTCAGGCGGTGTCCGCGGCGGCCCTCGTACGGCGGGCGTGCACCACGCGGGCGGCGACCAGCACGACGGCCGCGGCCACCAGCGAGAGCACCATCTGCATCCGGCCGTCGTGGGTGGTGAACATGTACGCCACGACGAAGCCGATCATCCCGATGGTGGCCCAGGTGAGGTACGGGTACAGCCACATCCGGACGGTGAGCCGCTCCGGCGCCTCCCGTTCCGTGACCTTCCGCAGCCGCAGCTGCGAGAAGCAGATCACCAGCCAGACGAAGAGCGCGACGGCGCCGGAGGAATTCAGCAGAAACTTGAAGACCGTCTCCGGGAACTCGTAGTTGAAGAACACCGCGACGAATCCGAAGACCACCGAGGCGAGAATCGCGGTGCGCGGCACCCCGCGCCCGGTGACCCCGGCGAACGCCTTCGGCGCGTCGCCGCGCTGGCCGAGCGAGAACGCCATCCGGGAGGCGGTGTAGAGGCCGGAGTTCAGGCAGGAGAGCACCGCGGTGAGCACGATGACGTCCATCAGCGGGGCCGCGCCGGGGATGCCGACGTGCTTCAGCACGGCGACGTACGGGCTGTCGAGGACGTCCGCGGAGTCCCAGGGCAGCAGGGTGACGACGACGGCGATGGAGCCCAGGTAGAAGACGCCGATGCGCCAGATCACGCTGTTCGTGGCCTTGCGCACGGCGCGCTGCGGGTCGGGCGACTCGCCGGCGGCGAGGGTGACGATCTCGCTGCCCATGAAGGCGAAGACGACGGTCAGCATGCCGCCGAACACCGCGCCGACGCCGTTCGGGAGGAAGCCGCCGTGGTCGAGCAGGTTGGCCGTGCCGACCGCGTGGGTGCCCGGGAGCACGCCGAACACCGCGAGGCCGCCGACGACGACGAACGCCGCGATGGCGACCACCTTGATCCCGGCGAACCAGAACTCGAACTCGCCGTACGAGGCGACGGAGAACAGGTTGGTGGCCGTGAGCACCGCCATGACCAGCAGCGCGAACGCCCACTGCGGCACGCCCGGCACCCAGGTGTGCAGGATCTTCGCGCCCGCGGTGGCCTCCACGGCGAGCACCACGACCCAGAAGAACCAGTACAGCCAGCCGATGGTGAAGCCCGCCCAGCGGCCCAGCGCGCGGTCGGCGTAGGCCGAGAACGATCCGCTCCGCGGGTCGGCGGCGGCCATCTCGCCGAGCATCCGCATGACCATCACGACCATCGTGCCCGCGAGCGCGTAGGACAGGAGGATGCCGGGGCCGGTGGCCGCGATGCCGGCGCCGGAGCCGACGAACAGGCCGGCGCCGATCACGCCGCCGATCGCGATCATCGACAGGTGCCGGTCCTTCAGGCCGGCCTTGAGGTGGCCGTCGCCGGCTGCTCCGGGCGGGGTGGGCGGGGCGGCCGGGGACGGCTGCCCCGAGCGCGTCGTGGTGTCCGGGCTCATGGGTGTCTGCTGCCTCTCCGGTACGGCGGGGGTGTGCCGCACACCCGGAGGAACGTAGCGGGGGAATCGGATTTCCGTAACCCTCGCCGATAATTCACCACACTTCTCTGAGGATGATTTGAGGTTGCCGGTAAATGCCGATCGCGACAGTGCCTGACATTTCTCCGGCGCCTCACGGGTAATCACCCGGCCCGGCTTTCCGTCGGATTTCCCGCGGGCCGCGGCCGTGGCGGCGGTGTGTTGTGCGCCGCGCACCCGCGCCCGGGCTGCCACGATGAGGGCGACCTGACCGACCGCCGCACCAGGGGCCGCACCGTGAGCGTCACCATCCACCTCGCGCAGCAACCGGAGGCCGACGCCCTGCTCGGCCGGAGCCCGCTCGCCGCGCTCACCGGCATGCTGCTGGACCAGCAGATCCCCATGGAGTGGGCCTTCACCGGCCCGTACACGATCGCGCAACGGCTCGACGCGGACGACCTGGACGCCCACCGGATCGCGGCCGCCGACCCGGAGGAGTTCGCCGCCCTGCTGTCCGAGAAGCCTGCCGTGCACCGGTACCCGGGCTCGATGGCCAAGCGGGTGCAGCAGCTCTGCCAGTACCTGGTGGAGCACTACGACGGCGACGCCGAGGCGGTCTGGCGGGACGCGCCCAGCGGCCGCGAGCTGCTGAAGCGGCTCAACGACCTGCCCGGCTTCGGCAGGCAGAAGGCACAGATCTTCCTCGCCCTGCTGGGCAAGCAGTTCGGCGTCACCCCGGACGGCTGGCGCGAGGCCGCCGGGGCGTACGGCGAGCCGGGGTTCCGGTCGGTGGCGGACATCACCGGGCCGGAGTCGCTCGTGAAGGTGCGGGCGACCAAGCAGGAGGCGAAGCAGGCCGCCAAGAAGGCCGGGGAGGCCGGGGGCTGAGCCCGCGGGCTCCCGGCGGTCGGCCGGGAGCCCGCCCGGGCGGTGTACCGCGCCGGTCAGCCGCTCGCGTACTCGACGGTGAGCAGGGCCCGCGCCACGGTGTGGAAGGTGAGGTTGAAGCCGACCACCGCGGCCGGGGTGTCGGGCGTCAGCCCGAGCGTGGGCACGTCGAGCGCGTGCACGGCGAAGACGTAGCGGTGCGCCGGGCCGGGCGGCGGGGCGGCGCCGTCGTACCGGTGGCCCGGGAAGTCGTTGCGGGCGTGGTGGCCGTCGCCGGGCAGGGCCGCGTCGGAGGCGCCGGCGCCGCGGGCGAGTTCGGTGGTGCCGACGGGCAGGTCGAGCGCCAGCCAGTGCCACCAGCCACTCCCGGTGGGGGCGTCCGGGTCGAAGCAGGTCACGGCGAAGCCGCGGGTCTCGGCGGGGAATCCGGACCACGCGAGGTGCGGCGACTCGTTGCCGTGGGCGTGCACGTGCGCGTCGGGCATCGTGCCGCCGGCCACGAGGTCACGGCTGGTCAGGTCGAAGTCGGGCACCTTCGGCAGGTGGTCGTACGGCAGGGGCGGACGGAGCGTCACGGGCGCTTCACCTTCTCCTTCTTCGTCGCGCGGATGGCTCTCCTCCGAGTCTAGGGAGCGAGCCTCGCGGTGACGGCCGCGCCGAGCGGAGTGTCCGGCCGTCCGAGGTCGAGCGGCAGGTCGAAGTGGTTGCGGCCGGCGACGACCACGGCCTCCACCGGCACCCCGGCCTTCCGCGCGGCGGCCGCGAACTCCTCCTGCTGCCGGGCGAACTCGCCGGTCTCGTGCTCGCCGACGGCGAGCAGCAGCGGCGGCAGCGGCTCCCCCGGCGGGTGGTCGGCGAGGAGCAGCAGCGGGCTGTTGCGGCGGGCGGCGGCCGGGTCGAGTCCGAGCGCGTCGTTGACGTAGGTGAGGGTGATCGGCTCCAGGTCGTACACGCCGCTGAGCAGCACCGCGTCGGCGACGCGGCGGCCGCGCGGGGAGGCGGGGCCGAGGAGGGCCATCGCGGCGAGGTGGGCGCCCGCGGAGCTGCCGGAGAGCTGCACGCGGTGCGGGTCGACGCCGAGGTCCTCGGCGTGGTCGAGCAGCCAGTGCACCGCGCGGCGGACCTGCGCCACGATGGCGTCCAGGGGCCAGCCGGGTGCGAGGCCGTAGCCGACGGCGGCGTAGGCCGTGCCGAGGGCGGTGAAGTCGGGGGCGGCGAAGGCGGAGTCGGTCTTGTCCAGCTCCTGCCAGTAGCCGCCGTGGACGAAGACGTGCAGGGGTGCGCCGGACCGGGCGGCGGGGAAGAAGTCGAGGAGTTCGGGCGGCCCGGCGCCGTACGGCAGGTCGGTGCGGACCTCCAGCGCGGCGTACGCGGCGCGGCTGCGGTCGGCGTAGGCGGCGAGTTCGGCCGCCAGGTCGTCGACGCAGGTGCTCGGGGAGTACTCGCGGGCGAGTTCCTCGTGGTCGAACTCGCGGTACAGCGGCGTCATCGCCCGTCTCCCAAGCCATGAGGTATAGACCAATGCCGAGCGCCGGGCTAGCGTGGGGGCGCACCCGCACCGTCTGCCCCGGAGCCGCCCCGTGGAGTCGTCCGTCCTCGCCTTCGCCACCGACCTGCTGGACGAGGGCGCCGACACCTTCTTCGGCCACCTTACCGACCGGGCGGGGGTGAGCGGCCTGACCCTCGCCTCGGTCTACCACGAGGCCCGGGACGTGTTCCCGCACAACCCGCGCCGCGTCGTGCGGTACCTGGAACCCGGCGCCGCGTACTTCCGCCCCGACCCGGCCCGCTGGGCCGGACGACGGCTCGTCCCGGCGCCCTCCGGCGCGATCGGCGACCGCGACCCGTTCGCCGAGGCCGCCGCCGAGGCCGACCGGCGCGGCCTGAAGCTGCACGCCTGGACGGTCTTCTGCCACAACGACCGGCTGGGCTTCCAGCACCCCGACTGCGCCCCGGCCAACGCCTTCGGCGACCGCCACCTCACCGAACTGTGCCCCGCCAACCCCGAGGTCCGGGCCTACGCGCTGACGCTGGTCGAGGAGCTCGCCCGGTACGGCGTCGACGCGATCCGCGCCGAGTCGCTGCACTTCCACGGCCTCCGGCACGGCTACCACCACGAGCGGTACTTCGAGGAGCTCGGCGCCGTCGCGGAGGCCCTGCTCGGCATCTGCTTCTGCCCGCACTGCCGCGCCGCCGCCCGCGCCGCCGGCGTCCCCGCCGAGGAGGTGCGGCAGGTCGTCCGGGACGAGCTGCGCGCCCGCCTCGCCGACGAGCGGAGGGCCGCCGAGCCGGCCGCCCTCGACGAACTCGCGGGCGGCGCCCTCGCCGCCTACCTGGACGCCGTCACCGGCACCGTCACCTCGCTCGCCGCCGAGGTCGCCGAGGCGGCCGCCGCCCACGGCATGCGGCTCACCTTCATGGACGGCGCCGGGCCCGGCAAGGGCTGGCTCTCCGGCATCGACCTCCCGGCCCTCGCCAAGGCCGCGCACCAGGTCGAGACGCTCGGCTACGCCCGCTCCCCCGAGGAGGTGCGGGAGAAGGTCGCCGCGTTCGCCCTGCACGGCGTGAGCCCCGAGGCGATGGCGGTGATCCTCCGGCCGATGGCCGAGGACTGCGACGGCCCGGCCAACCTCGCCGCCAAGATCGGCGTGCTGCGGGAGCTGGGCGTGCCGGAGGTGGAGTTCTACCACTACGGCCTGATGCGGCTCTCCTCGCTCGACCGGATCGGCGCCGCCCTGCGCGCCTGAGCGGGCTCCGGCCGGGGCCTACCTCCGGCGCCGGGACGTCCCGAACAGGCTGCGGGTGATCTCCCGTCCGAGCTGGGTGCCGGCCGACCGCGCGAGCGACTTCAGGGCCGGGTTGCGCATCAGCGACCCGATCAGCCCGCCGCCGTCGCCGCCCCCGGCCGGGGCCTCCCGCGGGGGCGCCTGCCGTGCCGCCGGTTCCCGCCCCGGCGCGGGCGCCTCCTCGTGGGCGGCCGGCCGGGCGGCCAGCTTCTCGTACGCGGACTCCCGGTCGACCGCCTCCGCGTAGCGTGCGGCGAGCGGCGAGGACGCCACCGCCGCGCCGAGCGCGGCGGCGTCCAGCGGGCCCATGAGCGACTGCGGCGCCCGCAGCCGGGTCGCCGCCACCGGCGTCGGCGCGCCCTCCTCCGAGAGCACCGTCACCACCGCCTCCCCGGTGCCGAGGCCGGTGAGCACCTCCGCGAGGTCGTAGGAGGACCGCGGGAAGGTGGAGACGGTGGCCTTCAGGGACTTCGCGTCGTCCGGGGTGAAGGCGCGCAGTGCGTGCTGCACCCGGTTGCCGAGCTGGGCGAGCACGTCCGCGGGGACGTCCTTCGGGGTCTGCGTGACGAAGAAGATCCCGACGCCCTTGGAGCGGATCAGCCGGACCGTCCGGGTGATGGCCTCCAGGAAGGCCCGGGAGGCGTCGGCGAAGAGCAGGTGCGCCTCGTCGAAGAAGAACACCAGCTTCGGCCGGTCGAGGTCGCCGACCTCCGGCAGCTCCTGGTAGAGGTCGGCGAGCAGCCACATGAGGAAGGTGGAGAAGAGCCGGGGCCGGTCCTGCACGGCGGGCAGCTCCAGCACGGACACCGTGCCCCGGCCCCCGGCCGTGCGCAGGAGGTCGGCGGTGTCGAACTCGGGCTCGCCGAAGAACGCGTCCGCGCCCTCGGTGGCGAGCACCGTCAGCGAGCGGAGGATGACGCCCGCCGTCGCCGCGGACACCCCGCCGAGGCCCTTGAGCTCCTCCTTGCCCTCGGGCGAGGTGAGGAAGGTGATGACGGCCGTGAGGTCCTTGAGGTCGTAGAGCTCCAGCCCGGCCTTGTCGGCGTAGTGGAAGACCAGGCCGAGCGAGGCCTCCTGGGTCTCGTTGAGGTCGAGCACCTTGGAGAGGAGCAGCGGGCCGAAGCTCGTGACCGTGGCCCGGACGGGGATTCCCGTGCCCTGCCCGCCGAGCGCGTAGAACTCGGCGGGGCTGCCCTGCGGGGTCCAGCTCTGCCCGACCTCGGCGGCGCGGGCCGAGACCCGTTCGCCGGGCACGCCGGGCGCGGCGATGCCGGAGACGTCGCCCTTGATGTCGGCGAGGAACACCGGCACGCCCTGGGCGGAGAGCTGCTCGGCGATCAGCTGGAGGGTCTTCGTCTTGCCGGTGCCGGTGGCCCCGGCGACCAGCCCGTGCCGGTTGAGCACCCCGAGCGGGATGCGCACCGGCGCCTCCGGGTACGCCGTGCCGTCGTGCAGGACGGCGCCGAGGTCGAGGGCGGGGCCGGTGAAGGCGTAGCCGTCGGCGATCTCCCGGACGGCCTCGGGCGGGCCTGCGGGGGCGGAACTACGGGGATCGGTCATCGCGGCGGGCTCCCGGGCGGCGAGGCGGACAGGCCGTCTGCCATCAAACATCCGCACGAGGAGGCCGTTCGGTAACGCCGCGCTTGCTGCGCCCTCCGCACGCATGACGGTAGGCTTTCCGTGTGATCTTCAAGCGCATCGGCAACGGGCGGCCGTACCCGGATCACGGCCGGACCAGCACCCGCCAGTGGGCGGACGTCGCGCCGCGTCCGGTGCGGCTGGACCAGCTGGTCACGACCAAGGGTCAGCTGGACCTGGAAACCCTCCTCGCGGAGGACTCGACCTTCTACGGCGACCTCTTCGCCCACGTGGTGAAGTGGCGCGGCGACCTCTACCTGGAGGACGGCCTGCACCGCGCGGTGCGGGCCGCCCTGCAGCAGCGTCAGGTGCTGCACGCACGTGTGCTGGAAATGGACTGACCGGGGTCGAACCACCCCCCGCGGACGCCCTCCCGGGCGGCTCGGGAGACCTCCGGTACATCCTTTCGGGTGCCCGGGTACTCCAGATGATGATCATTTAGTACCTTCACAGCACCTGTCGCACTAATCTGCTGAACAACGGCCTATTCTTCTGGCGCACGCCCCTTTGGCCGCACCCGAGACCGAGCCTGTCCTGGCACGAGGGGGACACCGACGTGAGCATGCTGACCCCCCGGGGATTGAAGGGGAAGCAGTACCGGATCACCGGGAACTCCTACCCCCGCCTGGGCCGACCGCCCCGCAGGAGCCGCAAGGTGCTGGCCGCCCTCGGCACCCTGCTCGCTCTGGCGCTGATCGCCCTCGGCGGCGTCCAGCTCCTCGACATCTTCAAGGGCCGCCACGCCTCGGCGCAGGCCTGCTCGACACCCGGCGCCTCCGGCAAGCCGCTCGCGGCACCCGCCTCGGACGCCGCGGCCGGCACGGCCTCCCCGGCCCCCGGTGCCACCAGCACCGCGGTGCCGCAGCCGCAGACCGTGACGGTGAACGTCTTCAACGCCACGGACAAGTCCGGCATGGCGGCGAGGACGGCCGAGGAGCTCAAGAAGCGCGGCTTCACCATCGGCCAGGTCGGCAACGCGCCGGCCGCACTGGACAAGAAGGTCACCGGCACCGTCCAGGTGATCAGCGGCCCGGGCGGGCTGGGGGCCGCGACGCTCCTCGGCTCCCAGGTGGCGAGCTCCGCCGCCACCGCCGACACCCGCACGGACGCCACCGTCGACTTCGTGATCGGCGACGGCTTCGCCGCCCTGCTCGACCCCGCCCAGGCCGCGGCCGCCCTGGCCGAGGCCACCAAGCCCTCGCCCACACCGTCGCCGCAGCCCGGCTCCTGCTGACGGCCCCGCGCCACGGCACGGAGGAAGGGCCCGCACCCCCGGGGGGTGCGGGCCCTTCCTCCGTGCCCGCGCGTCCGCGCGGAAGGCGCGGGAAGCGCGGAAGGGCCTCTCAGCCCGCGGTGCCGTAGAGCCGGTCGCCGGCGTCGCCGAGGCCGGGCACGATGTAGCCGTGCTCGTTGAGCCGCTCGTCGAGCGCGGCGGTGACCACGGTGACCGGCCGGCCGGCGAGCTCCTTCTCCAGCAGCTCGACGCCCTCGGGGGCGGCGAGGAGCACGACCGCGGTCACGTCCGTGGCCCCGCGCTCCAGCAGCATCCGGATCGCCGCGACCAGCGTGCCGCCGGTGGCCAGCATCGGGTCGAGGACGTACACCTGACGGCCGGAGAGGTCGTCGGGCATGCGGGTCGCGTAGGTGGACGCCTCCAGCGTCTCCTCGTTGCGCACCATGCCGAGGAAGCCGACCTCGGCGGTCGGGAGCAGCCGGGTCATGCCGTCCAGCATGCCGAGGCCGGCGCGCAGGATCGGGACGACCAGCGGCCGCGGGTGGCTGAGCCGGGTGCCGGTGGTGACGGCGACCGGCGTGGTGATCTCCACCGCGTCCGTCCGGACGTCCCGGGTGGCCTCGTACGCCAGCAGGGTGACCAGCTCGTCGGTGAGCCGGCGGAAGGTCGGGGAGTCGGTGCGCTCGTCGCGCAGAGTGGAGAGCTTGTGGGCCACCAGAGGGTGGTCGACGACGTGGAGACGCATGTATCGACCATAACGGGCAAGGGCACTGACGTACGACTCGCCCGGCGGCGGGCCCCCCGGGGCCGGGCGGTGGGGAGGCCGAACCGAGACCTTCCCCGTGGTATCAAGCCGACACATCTGGGAAGGTCGGACCGTATGAAGAGCAACCCGGACCCCGGGCCCGGCTCGACGGAGTCCAGGTCCGCCGCACCCGAGACCGAGGCGCAGCGCCGCAAGCGCCGCGCCCTCTTCCTCCGTGAGCTCGCCGAGGCACGCGAGCTCCGGGCCCGGGTGCAGCCCCGGCGCACGAAGGAGCGGCGGCTCCGCGAAGCCATGCGGATGCGAACTTTCCGGATCTGAGACCGGACACGCCGTCCGACCGGCCCCCGGCCGGCCATTCCGACACGACCTGCAAAGACGCGCTGCCGAACACCCCCCGCAGCGCCGGGCTTTCTGTCACGATGCCGGAGGGACGGTCCGACCGGCGGGCCGTCTCCGGCGCGGGGGCGGCCAGACCGCGTTCGCCCGAGATCGCCTACAGCCGAGACCAATCTTGGGAGTGTCCCCGGTGGCGTACTTCGCTGCAGTGCTCGCCCGCACCGACGGCGGGTGGAATGTGAGCGAGACGGAACTCGACGATGTCGAAACCCTTGCCGATCTCGCCGACCTGGCCCGGGAGGCCGCCCAGGACGACGACAGCGTCCTGGTGTTCATCGAACAGGAGGACGCCTGGTTCGCCGTCGTCCGCGTCGACGGCGAGGAGGACCCGCGCATCTTCGTCTCCGACGGCGCCGCCGCGGCGCGCAGCTCGTACGGGGCGGTGCTGACCGACGAGCTGATCGAGTCCGAGGACTTCGACGACGACCTCGACGCCCTCGTGGCCGACGTCGAGGAGTCCGAGGACGACGAGGAGGGCACGCTCTCCGTCGACGACGACGGTGACGACTCCGCCGCCGGCCCGCTCGGCCCGCAGGCCGGCCCGCTCGGCGAGGCCGACCTGCTCGCCGACTTCGGGCTCTCCGCCAAGGAGCTGCTGGCCCTCGCCGCCGAAGGCGCGGTGCCCGGCGACGCGCTCTCCGAGATCGCCGACGCGCTCGGCGCGGGCGAGGTGCTGGAGGCCGTTCGGTAGCGGCGGCGCGGGTGCCCGACACTGGTGCCATGCAGTCCGCACCCGTCCCCCGCATCGCCCCCCTCCCGGCCCCCGTACGCCCCGACCCGGTACGCGACCGGTGGACGGACCTGATGCGCCTCGCCATCGCCGAGGCGGCACTGGCCACCGCCACCGGCGACGTGCCGGTCGGGGCGCTCGTGCTCGGGCCGGACGGCGCCGTCATCGGCCGCGGCCACAACGAGCGCGAGGCGGTCGGCGACCCCACCGCGCACGCCGAGGTCGTGGCGATCCGCGAGGCCGCCGCCGCCGTCGGCGAATGGCGCCTGAGCGGCTGCACCCTGGTCGTCACGCTGGAGCCCTGCACCATGTGCGCGGGCGCGATCGTGCTGTCCCGGGTCGACCGGGTCGTCTACGGCGCCCTCGACGAGAAGGCCGGTGCGGCGGGCTCCCTCTTCGACGTGGTCCGCGACCGCCGGCTCAACCACCGCCCCGAGGTCGTGTCCGGCGTCCTCGCCGACGAGTGCTCCGCCCAGCTGCTCGCGTTCTTCGGCACCCAGCGCTGAAACGGATTTCGTGACGGCCCCGGGCGTCCGGTAGAGTCTCCCTCGGTAGCGTGTCCGAGCGGCCAAAGGAGCACGCCTCGAAAGCGTGTGTGGGGGCAACTTCACCGTGGGTTCGAATCCCACCGCTACCGCCACTGAGCAGCAAGAACGAAGGCCCCGACCGGAGACGGTCGGGGCCTTCGTCGTGCGTGGCGTGGGTACGACGGAGGGGGCGCGGCCTCGGGGGGAAGGGCCGCGCCCCCGTCGGGGCTCCCACTACCGGCGCCGCGTCAGGGGGGAAGCCGCGGCGTCCGGTCCCACAGCGGGGAGTCCCGGTTCCTCGCACCGGGGATTCCTGCCAGATCCCGCGGTACTCCTCCATCGTGCGACACCCGCCGCGCCCGGGCGACCGCACAAAGCCACCACTCGCGGGGACCTTCGTCCCGGGGAGTGAATGCCGCTCTCACCCGATGGGCCGTCCGGTGGATAAGCTGCCCGACAGCAGGGACGCCCGGGGAGAGCGGCGGCGGCCCGTGGCAGGGAGGCGGCCGGTTCGATGGCGCAGGCGAAGAAGATCGGCATGTACCTCCTGCTCATCTTCGTGATCTACACGATCATCACGTCACCGACCAGGTCGGCGGAGCTGGTGCAGTCCGGCTTCGTCGGGATCTCGGACGCCGCGAAGGCGCTGGGGACGTTCATGACGGGGCTGGTGAGCTGAGGCGGGCGGCCGGACGGCTACCGTGGCGGGGTTCGTCACCCCTTCAGCAAGGAGCGGCATCGTGATCCGGCACCTGGTCCTGTTCAAGCTCGTCGACGGCGTCTCCCCGGAGGATCCGCGGGCGGTCGCCGGCGCCGCGGCGTTCGCCGCGCTCGGCCCGCAGATCCCCGAGCTGCGCGAGTGGGAGTGCGGCTGGAACACGACCGTCCGCGACATCGCCCACGACTACGCGATCAACAGCCTGGTCGAGGACCGGGACGCGCTGCAGGCCTATCTCACCCACCCCGCGCACCAGGCCGCGGCCGGGCAGTGGCGGGAGTTCGCCACCTGGGTGATCGCCGATATCGAGGTCTGACCCCGAACACCTGCACATCGTGCACGCACCACCCTTGCAGCCCTTCGCCACCACCCCGGCGGAGGGCTGTGGCGTTCCCCATCGGGCCGAACGGCGTCAGCCAACACGCGCAAGGGTGGTGCTTGCCGCGGATGTGGACGACTTGTGATGCTATGACCGGTTTTGCCGGATCTGGCGAGGTGGTGAGCGCGGCCGGAACCCTCCGGGCAGCGGCCCGGATCGCAGGTGTCGAGTCTGGGAGGGGTGACGTGTCCGTGCGGACACAGGACAGCGCACGGGGGACGGACGGGCCGCAGGCCCCCCGGTCGCCCGCGGAGAGCCTCGTCGCGGACCTGCGGGCCGCCGAGATGAGGGACCGCCAGAGCGGCACCCGGACACCCGTCGACGTCCGCACGCTCACCCGGGTGCTGTTCGAACGGCTCACCGAGCTGGCTCCGGACACCCCCGAACGGGAACGGGTGCGGGCCGCCCTGATCGAGATCAACATCCCGCTGGTCCGGTACGCGGCCACCCGGTTCCGCAGCCGCAACGAGCCGATGGAGGACATCGTCCAGGTCGGCACGATCGGGCTGATCAACGCCATCGACCGCTTCGACCCCGGCCGCGGCGTGCAGTTCCCGACGTACGCGCTGCCGACCATCCTCGGCGAGATCAAGCGGTACTTCCGCGACAACGTGCGCACCATGCACGTGCCGCGGCGGCTCCAGGAGCTGTGGGTGCAGGTCAGCGGGGCGATGGAGGAGCTCACCGTCACCCACGGCCGCACCCCCAAGGTGCCCGAGATCGCCGCGAGCCTGCGCATCCCGGAGGAGGACGTGCGGGCCTGCCTCGACGCCGGCCGGGCCTACAACGCCGCCTCCCTGGAGGCCGCGCAGGAGCACGAGGGCGGGCTCGCCCTGCTCGACCGGCTCGGCTACGAGGACTCGGCGCTCGCCGACGTCGAGCACCGCGACATGGTCCGCCACCTGCTGGTGCAGCTGCCGGAGCGGGAGCGGCGGATCATCATGCTGCGCTTCTTCGCCAACCTGACGCAGTCGCAGATCTCCACCGAGCTGGGCATGTCCCAGATGCACGTCTCACGGCTGCTCTCCCGCATCCTCAACCGCCTGCGGACCGGCAACACCTGGGAGGAGTGACCGGCACCCGCGGATCGCCGCGCGTTACCACTGCGTGACATCTTGCGACGGCCGGGTTTGCCGGGGGCGGTGTGCCGGTATGTGGGGGGAGGGACGCCGACGGGAACCACGCAGCGGTGGTGTCCGTTGAACGATCAGTCACGAGGGGGGTGGGCGCGTGTCCGCAGAGCCGGCCGGTGCGGTCGTCGTCGAAGAGGGGCCCGTCGAGCGGCCCGCAGGTCCGGTGCTGCCCGCGCAGCACGTCCCGCACCCGGTGATCCACGTACCGGTGCTCCCGGACCCGATGGGGCCCGGCACGGTCGTGCCGGGGCACCAGGTCGTCCCCGAGCAGGCCGTCGCGCCGGAGGACGGTGCCGCAGGGGCGTCCGTCACCCCGGACGCGGCCGTGGTCGGTGACCGGCCGATGGACACCCGCACGCTCTCCCGCGCGCTGTTCCGCCGCCTCGCCGGCCTGGAGCCGGGCGGTGACGAGCACACGTACGTCCGCGACACCCTGATCGAGCTCAACCTGCCGCTCGTGCGCTACGCCTCGGCCCGCTTCCGCAGCCGGAACGAGCCGATGGAGGACATCGTCCAGGTCGGCACGATCGGGCTGATCAAGGCCATCGACCGCTTCGACCCGGACCGCGGGGTGGAGTTCCCGACGTTCGCGATGCCGACCGTCGTCGGCGAGATCAAGCGGTTCTTCCGCGACACCAGCTGGTCGGTGCGGGTGCCCCGGCGGCTCCAGGAGCTGCGGCTGGCACTCACCAAGGCCGGCGACGAACTCGCGCAGAAGCTCGACCGCTCCCCCACCGTCGCCGAGCTCGCCGTCTGCCTCGGCGTCAGCGAGGAGGACGTCGTCGAGGGCCTCGCCGTCGGCAACGCGTACACCGCGAGCTCGCTCGACTCCGCGCCCGGCGACGAGGACGGTGAGGGCCCGCTGGCCGACCGGCTCGGCTACGAGGACCTCGCGCTGGAGGGCGTCGAGTACCGCGAGTCCCTCAAGCCGCTGCTGGCCCGGCTGCCCGCCCGCGAACGGCGGATCATCATGCTGCGCTTCTTCGGCAACCTGACGCAGTCGCAGATCGGCGAGGAGATCGGCATCTCCCAGATGCACGTCTCCCGGCTGCTCACCAAGACCCTCGCCCAGCTCCGCGCCGGCCTGATCTCGGAAGGCTGATCCGGGCGGGCCGGTCCCGGAGGGCCGGGAGCCGGGTCGGTCAGTCCAGCAGGTTGGCCCGCAGCCCGTCGAGCACGGCGTCGTCGAGGCCGAGGCCGTCGCGCCAGAAGTCCTCGAAGGACGGCCAGGCCGCCTCGACCTCCTCGAACGCGGCGTCGAGGTAGCGGCGGTCGGCCCGGAAGACCGGGAGGAGCAGCGCCGGTTCCTCCATGAGGCCGCGGGTGCCGAAGCTGTCGACGACGTGCTCGATGATCGCGGCCGAGCGCTCGTTGGTGAGCAGGTAGTCGGCGTACACGGTGTCGCGGTCGACGCCGAGCGCGGTGAGCACGATCGCGGCCGTCCAGCCGGTGCGGTCCTTGCCTGCGGAGCAGTGGAACAGCAGCGGAGTGCCGTCGGGCTCGGCCATCAGCCGGACCACGGTCGCGAAGCGGTCCCGCGCGACCGCGTCGGTGACGAACCACCGGTAGAGGCCGATCATCATCGCCTCGGCCTTGCCGCCCCCGAGCAGGGCCCGCTGCTTGTCGGCGTCGCGGTCGGCGAGCGCGTTGCGCAGCGCCACGTAGATGTCGAAGTCCTCGGCGAAGACCGGCAGGTGGTGCAGGGTGATGCCGTCCGGGCTGGTGCGCTCGACGGTCACCGGGGTGGCCGACAGCTCCGCGGCGGAGATCGCGGCGGTGGGCAGCCCGGCGACCCGGTCCGGTCCGGCCTCGCGGACCTCGTCGAGGCTGCGCAGGTCGACGATCTGCCGCAGCCCGTGGTCGGACAGCACGGCGAGGTCGCCGTCGGTCAGACGGTTGAGCGCATCCGCGCGCAGGGCAGCGCCCGGCCGCACCGTCCGCCCGTCCGAGGTCCGGTACCCGCCCAGGTCACGGGCGTTGACCGCGCCTCGGAGGCCCAGGCTGCGAGCGGTCTCGGTGGGCTGGGTCACGGCGGCGGCTCCTGGCAGGGGTGTACGGCGTGGGCCCGCCCAGTCTAGGGACCGCCCCGGGGCGCGGACGCCGACCGGGGAGCGGCCCTACTTGACGGCGAGCCAGATCACGCCGCCCACGACGGCGAGCGCGACCAGCACGGCCACGGCGATCACGCCGGTGCGGCTGGAGCCGCCGCCGTTGCTGCTGTAGGTGGTGACGGCGCCGGGGGCCTGGGGCGCCGGGGTCTCGTCGACGAACGCCCGGAACATCTGGGTGCTGCCGGCGGGGTCGTAGTCGTTGTCAGCCATGCCGAGGACTCTAGCCAACCCTGCGGCCGGCGGAACAGTCCGGACCCCTCCCCGGGGTGATCTCCACGCACCCTCCCCACCGGCCCGCGGGGCGCCCGTGCGACAGGTGTGTGAACTCCCTCCCGATGCCGGAAGACGCCGCCCGGCGATCGGGTTGACTCCTGGCATGAGCGCTTACCGAAACGACGCCCGCCGAGTCACGCTCGGCTCCTCGGACCTCGCCGTCTTCCCACTCGCCCTCGGCGGCAACGTCTTCGGCTGGACGGCGGACGAGGCGGAGTCCTTCGCCGTCCTCGACGCCTACGCCGCGGCCGGTGGCAACTTCGTCGACACCGCCGACTCGTACTCGGCCTGGGTGCCGGGCAACAGCGGGGGCGAGTCCGAGACGGTCATCGGCGCGTGGCTGCGCAGCCGCGGCAACCGCGAGGACATCGTGGTCGCGACCAAGGCGGGCATGCACCCGGAGGCGTCCGGGCTGAAGGCCGCGAACGTCAAGCGGGTCGCCGAGGAGTCGCTCCGGCGGCTCGGGATCGAGCGGATCGACCTCTTCTACACGCACCGCGACGACCCGGAGACACCGGTCGAGGAGATCGTCACCGCCCTCGACGAGCTGGTGCGGGAGGGCAAGGTCCGCGAGGTCGCGGCGTCCAACATCGGCCCGGAGCGGCTCGCCGCGTCGCTGGCGTTCTCCGAGCGCGAGGGCCTGGCCCGGTACGTCGCGGTGCAGCCGCACTACAACCTCGTCTCCCGCGGCACCTACGAGGGGGACCTGGCGGAGGTGACGGCCGGCCACGGGCTGTCCGCGGTGCCGTACTACGCGCTGGCCTCGGGCTTCCTCACCGGCAAGTACCGGCCGGGCGGCGCGGAGGTGGCCAGCGCCCGGGCCCAGGGCGCGGCCCGCTACCTGGCGCAGCCGCGCGGCCCGCTGGTGCTGGAGGCGCTCGACAAGGTGGCGGCGGCCCGCGGGACGGAGCCGTCGACCGTCGCGCTCGCCTGGCTGGCCGCCCGGCCGACCGTGGCGGCGCCGATCGCGAGCGCCCGCACCGCGGCCCAGCTGCCGCCGCTGCTGGCCTCGGTGCACCTGCGGCTGTCGCCCGAGGAGACGGCCCTGCTCGACGAGGCCTCGGCCTGAGCCCGACCGCCCGCGCGGCGGAAACCCACAGGCTGTGGACGGAGTCCGGTGCCGGACCTCCGTCCACAGCCTGTGGACAACTTTTCGACCCGTGGAGGCCCGCGGCGGGCTACGGCCGGCCGAAGTGGGTCGGGTAGCGGTCGGCCGTGAGCACGGCGATCCGGACGGACCGGCCGGGACGCGGGGCCTCGACGTAGCGGCCGTCGCCGAGGTACAGCGCGACGTGCTCGATCCCGGAGGCCCGCCCGGTGTCCGACCAGAAGAGCAGGTCGCCGCGGCTCAGCCGGTCCGCGGCGACCGGCGTGGTGGCGGCGTACTGGTCGTCGGCGACCCTCGGCAGGACGACGCCCGCCCTGCGGTAGGCCTGCTGCACGAGGCCGGAGCAGTCGAAGCCGCCGGGGCCGTCGCCGCCCCACAGGTAGGGCCGGCCGAGCTGCGCGAGGGCGAACGCCACGGCGCTCTCGCGGCGGGCGTCGGCACCGGCACCCTGGGACCGGCCGGTGCGGTCGAGGTAGACCGACCGGTGCGCGGTGTAGCGCCAGGCGCCCTCGGCGTTGCGGAACCAGTAGCGGGCGCCGTCCCAGCCCTGCCGCAGGGCCGGCCGGGCGACGGCCGGCGCGGACACGGACGCGGATGATGCCGGGCCGCGGGCCGGGGCCGAGGACGCGGAGGCCGCGAGCGGCCGGGGCCGGGCCTCGTACACGCCGGGGCGGGTGGTGTAGCGCCAGACGCCGTCGGCGTTGCGGAACCAGTAGCGGGCGCCGTCCCAGCCGGGACCGTCCGGCACGGGGAAGGCCTGCGCCGCGGGGGCGCCGGCGCCGAGCCCGGCGAGCACCGCGGCCGACAGGCAGACCGAGCGCAGCGTCCTGCGGCCTGCGGAGCGGGCCGCCGGGCCACCGGCCGGACGCACCCGCAGCGCCTCGACGCACGGCCCGCAGCGGCAGTCGGCCGGCACCGCCTCGGCGAAGCCGATCAGCCCGCTGCCTGCGGCTATCGTCACGCCTGCCGCCCGTCGGTGCGGTTCGCACCCTCCTTGCGGGCGGTGCGGGCGGTGCGGGCGGCGGGCGCGGGCACCGGGGCGGTCACCCCGGCCGGGGCGACGAACGCCACCAGCAGGTGCTCCATGAGCGCGCTGCGGGCGGCCTCGTCGAGCTCGTGGGCGGTGGCCCGCTCCAGCCTCCGGACGGCCAGTGCGGCGGCCTCGACGGCGTCGTCGACGAGCACCGTGCGCAGGCCCGCGTCCAGGTCCGCGAGACGGCGGCGGCGCATGGACTCGGCGACCTCGGGCGCGTACTCGAGGGCGAGGGGTTGGGCGGAGTAGACCTCCAGGCCCGCCGCGTGCGCCTCCGCCGCGAGCGCGCGGCTGAGCTCGTCGGCGAACCACTGGCCGTCGCGGAGCGCGGGGCCGGGGCCGGAGTTGGAGTCGCAGGGGAGGCGGCTGGCGGTACGGCTGAGCACCGCGTGGATCTGCTCCCGCAGGTAGGCCTCGTGCTCGGCGACGGACAGCACGGCGCGTGCCGTGTCCCGGACGCGCCACACGACGAGCAGCCGGACGACGATGGGCGTGCCGGTGCGGTCGGTGACGGTGACCGGGTCGCTGCGCCAGTGCCGCAGTCGGACGTCGACCCGCCGCCGGCGGACCAGCGGGTTGACCCAGAGCAGACCGGCCCGGCGGACGGTGCCGCGGTAGCGGCCCCAGCGGGTCAGCACGCGGGCCTCGCCCCCGGGGTTGGAGAGCAGTCCGGCGAGGACGGTGACCAGCATCAGGCCGAGCCCGGCGACCGCGGCGATCTCGGGCGCGGTGAGGCCGACCGGGCCCCCGCGGCGTACGGCGTCGGTGCGGATGTCGGGGAGCGCCTCGAACTCCGGCAGCACACCGGCCCGGACGAGGATCGCCAGCACACCGGCGGCACCGGCGAGGAGCATCAGCAGCGCGAGCCAGCCGGGCAGTGTGAGGGCGTGCCGCTCGCGCACCGCCTGGTCGACGCGGGGCGGGCGGCGCGCGGCGGGCGTCTCGGCCTCGGGGCCGGGGCGGGGGCGCACCGGGGTCAGCGGCCGGGTGGGCGGCCCGTCCTGGTCGTCCGGCCGGACCGGCGGGGCGGCCGGGGCGGGCCGGGCCGACGGGGCGGCCTTGCGGAGCAGCGGCCGGGTGAGGCCTCCGCTCGTCGCCCGGGGCGGCTGGGCCTTTCCGGTGGCGGCGGTCGATCCGGCCGCGCCGGTCCCGTCGGGGCCACCCGCCGCGAGGTCGGGCAGGGGGGCCGGGTGGGGGGCGGGTCGTGGCGACGAGTCGCGGGTGACGTCCATGCGCGGATCCTCGGGTTCGAGTGCGGCACAACGGGGGCCCGGATCTGACGGGCAGCGCCGGTGCCAGGCTAAGTTGACAAGTCATCAAATGAGACATAGCGGACAGCAGTGGGCGTGTCGACGGGTGGTCCGCCGACCGGGCGGGGCCGCCGGGCGGGCGGCACGGACCCGAGGTCCGGCCGCCGGTGCGGTCGGCCGCGCGGTCAGCGGCGCCGGGCCCCGGACCCGCGGGCGAGCATGCGCCGCAGCAGCAGGCCGGCCGTCAGCGTGACCAGCGGCATCGCGACGTACAGCACGAGGTGCAGCCCCTCCCCGCCCGACTGCGACAGCGCCGTGCGGTCCGGCGGCGGGGCCATCGCGTGGGCCAGCAGGACGGCGGCGGGCGAGGGTGCGCCGGGCTCCCCGGACACCGTCGGCGACGGGGACACCGGGGGTGCTCCCGCAGCGGGCGTGCCGCCGGTCGGTGCGGCCGCGACCGCCGAGGGATCGACGGACGGTTCCGCCGGGCCGGGCCGTTCCTCCGTCACGTGCACGACGACCGGTGCCGCCGCCGCACCGTTGCCGGCCCGGTCGGTGGCGGTGGCCGACACGACCTGCTCGCCCACCGCCATCGGGGCGTCGGCGACGCAGGACCAGGCCCCGTCGGCCGCCGCCGTCCCGCTGCACAGGGTGGTCCGCTCCCCGCCGCCCGTCCGCGCGGTCACGGTGACGGTGGCGGCGGCCTCCGCCCGGCCGCCGAACCGCGGCCGGGACGGGACGCTCTCGCCCGCCCGCGGCGACGCCAGCGCGGGGGCCCCGGGCGCGACCGTGTCCACGGTGAGGGCGGTCGGCCGGCCGGTGGCGGTGTTCCCCGCGGCGTCCACCGCCTTGGCGGTGAGCCGGTGGGCCCCCTCGTCGAGGGGCTCGACGGGCAGGCAGGACCACGTGCCGTCGGCGCCGACCCCGGTGCTGCAGAGCTCCCCGGCGATCCGGGTGGATCCGGGCGGCTCGGTCACCGAGACGGTGCTGCCGGGTTCACCGCGGCCGGTGACCAGGAGGCCGGGGTCGTTGGTGTACTCGGGCAGCGTGAGGACGGGAGCCGCGGGCGGCGCCGTCTTGACGGTCAGCCGGACGGGCTCGCTCCGGCGCACCGCACCACCCGTCGCGGACTCCTCCGCCACGAGCGCGTGCGGGCCCTCCGCGAGAGCGGCGTCGGGGCGGCACCCCCAGGTGCCGTCCTGGCCCGCGGTGGCCCGGCAGACCGCGGCCGCGCCGTCGGTGACGGCGACGGCCGCACCGGCGGTCCCCGCGCCGGCGACCTGGGGCCGGACGTCGGCGGTCGCCGTGCCGTCCACCGGCAGGGTGATCTCCGGACGGACCGGTCCGGGCGCGAGCCGGATGCGCTGGTCGGACACCTGTCCGGAGTCGGCGAAGCCCGCGGGGTCGACCATCTGGGAGGCGTCGCGCCCGATCCGCAGCCGGGCCCAGGTGTCGCCCGGCACCACCCGGCCCTGCACGGTCCACTCCAGCCGGGCGGCGTCGGCACCGGCCGCGACCTCGGTCTGGACGCGTTCCAGCGCGTCGAACCGGCCGTTGCGGTCGAAGTCGACCCAGCCGGCGAGGACGGCCGCGCCGCCGCCGGTGGCGACGGGCACGTCCAGCCCGTACGTGCCGCCGGTCACCGCGTCGGCCGGGAAGACGAGCGTCGGGTCCGCGCCCTGGTACGGCGCCCGGCCCGGGCCGGTGCGGGGCGGCACGGGGCTGGCCCAGATGCTGCGCCCGCCGGCCCCCGGGGCGAGTTCGACCAGCGGGCGGGTGGCCGGCACCTCGGGGCGGCCGCCCGCGTCCGTCCGGTCGGCGGACGTGCCCCCCGGCGGGACGGCGGCACCCGGGCCGTCGGCGGGCGGTGCGGGGACGAGCGGCCGCACCAGCGGCGGCGGCACGGCGCGCGACCGGTGGGCCTCGTCGGCGGCGTCCTGGCCGAGGTAGAGGTCGGAGAGCACGTGCGAGGCGTTGCCGTAGCTCTGCGGGGCGGTGCCGAGCGATTCGTCGAGGGTGACGGTGAGGGCGGGGACGAGCGCGGGCGGCGGCGTGGTGGAGCCGTTGCGGGCGGTGGTGCGCTGCTCGATCCGGAGGGTGACCCCGGAGAGGGTGCCGGCGAGTTCGACGGTGCCGGTGCCGTCGGCGGCGGTGTCGGCGTTCGCGTCGGCGGGCGGGGCGAGTTCGTTCCCGGCGGCGGTCCAGCCCGTCCAGGCGGTCCGGCCGACCAGGGTGGGTGCGGTGGGGGTGGCCCCGGTGACGGTGAGCCGGGCCGCCGTGGCGGTGGTGCCGGCGGCTCCGGTGGCGCGTGCGGTCAGGCCGCTGACGTGCAGCCGGGGATTGCGCACGGATCGGGAGAAGGTGATCCGGAGCTCCCCGAGGGTGCGCCAGGAACCGTCCGCGGACGGCCTGTCCCCGCCGATCCGGAAGGTCTCGGCGGGATCACCCGGCCGGATTCCGTCCGTGTACGCTTCGCCTGCTCCGGCACGTCGGCCGAGCGTTCCGGGGGCGGCGCTCGCGGCGACCCCGGGAAGGGGCGAGAAGTCCATCTGGACGGCGAGACCGGACGGCAGCACGGCGCGGCGGTCCTTACCCCACGCGGCCGGGCTCTGCTGCGCGTCCGCGACCCCCGCCGACAGGGCGAGGAGCGCCGCGGCCAGTGCCGCCGCGGCCGGGCGGCGCGTCCGGGCGGGTCGCGGCGCCTCCACCGTCCGGCGGCCGGCACCGGACACCGGTGCGGACGGGCGGAACCGTCGGTTCATCCGGCTCTCCTTCGCTGCCGTGGGGCGTGCCGCGCAGCCGAGAGATGACGCGGCCATAACATCCGACAAAAGCGAACCACGGCGGACAATCCGTCAAACCACGACACCGGACGACACGTCCGCATGTGCACCCGATTGGCCCCGACCCGGCGGAACGTCAGCATGCCTGCGGAGATGGCGGTTTCCCGCCATTCCGGCGAGATCACGATCGGAAATCCCCGCCTGTTTCCGATCATTCGCCGATGGGACCTGTTCGATTTGTCGGTGCGTCAGTAGAGTCGGCGCACGTGAGCATCGACCCCCTTCTCGTGAAGAGCAGTTTCGCCGCCGTCGAACCCCACGGCACCGAGGTGACGGCCTACTTCTACCGCCACCTCTTCGAACACCACCCCGCTGTGCGCGGCCTCTTCGCCGAACACATGGACGACCAGCAGGACCGCCTGTTCGCCGCTCTCGGCGCGCTGGTCACCCACCTGGAGGACACCGACACCCTCGTGGGGATCCTGCAGGACCTCGGCCGCCGCCACGCCGCGTACGGCGCGCTGCCCGAGCACTTCCCGGCGGTCGGCGGCAGCCTGCTCGCGACCCTGGCGCACTTCGCGGGCGACGCGTGGACCCCGGAGACCGAGGCCTCGTGGACCGCCGTGTACGGCGTCGTCACGGACACCATGGGCGGCGCGCTGGCGGACGCCGTCCGATCCGCGGCCCGCGACTGAGACCGCTCCGGTGGCCTTCGACCCCGCGGTCCTCCGCGCCGGCCTCGCCGTGGCCGAGCGTCGCGCCGACCAGCTGACCACCTATTTCTACGCGCACCTCTTCGCCCACAACCCCGGCGTGCGGGCGCTCTTCCCGGAACAGCTCGACGAGCAGCGCGACCGGCTGCTCGCCGCGATCACCCACCTGATCGGCCGCCTCGAAGAACCCGAGCGGCTGACCGGATACCTCGCGGCCCTCGGCCGCGACCACCGCAAGTTCGGCGCCGCCCCCGAGCACTACCCCGCCGTCGGCGCCAGCCTCATCGCCGCCCTCCAGCAGGTCTGCGGCCACTCCTGGACGGTGGAGGACGAGAAGTCCTGGACGGAGGCGTGGACCGTCATCTCCCAGGCGATGATCGACGCGGCCGCCGCCGTCCCCGCCGACACCCCCGCCTGGTGGGAGGCCGAGGTGGTGCGCCGCCGCCGCGCCGCACCGGACGTCGCCGTGCTGACCCTCGCTCCCGACCGGCCGTACCCGTACGTCCCCGGCCAGTACCTCACGCTCTGTTCGCCCCGGGTGCCCCAGGTCTGGCGGCCGTTCTCGATCGCGTGCGCCCCCCGCGAGGACGGCACGCTCGACGTGCACGTCCGCCGGGTGCCGGACGGACAGCTCTCCCCCGTGCTCGTCAACGACGTCGTGCCCGGGGACCGGCTGCGGATCGGCCCGCCGATCGGCGAGGCCGTGCTCGACGCGACGTCCCGGCGACCGCTGCTGGCCGTCGCCGGCGGCACGGGCTGGGCCCAGGTCAAGGCCGTCGTCGAGCAGGTCGTCAGGGACGGGACCCGGCACGTCACCGTGATGCTCGGCGCCCGCGCCGACGCCGACCACTACGACCTCGACGCCGTGCACGCCATGGTGGCCGACTGCGTGCGGCTCGACGTGGTGCTCGCCGCACCCGCCGACGGATCGGCGCGCGGCGAGGCGGTCGCGCTCCTCCACGAGGGCCTGCACCGGCTCGGCGACTGCTCCAACCGGGAGGTGCTCCTCAGCGGGCCGCCCGACCTCGCCCCCTCCGTGACGGAGATCCTGATCGGCCTCGGCGCGGACCCCGAGCTGATCCGGCACGACCCCGTGCCGCGCACCCTCAACCGCTCCCGCCCGCTGACGGCCCCGGAGCGGTTCCTGGAGGAGCGCGACGTCGCCTGGATCAACCGCACCGAACTGGCCTGAAGCCGGGAGGAACGACGAAGGCCCCGGACGGTGTCCGGGGCCTTCGGGTGGTGCGCTCAGCAGGATTCGAACCTGCAACCTCTTGATCCGTAGTCAAGTGCTCTATCCGTTGAGCTATGAGCGCCGGAACGGCCCCTGGGGGCCGCCGCGGCAAGGTGTGGTGCGCTCAGCAGGATTCGAACCTGCAACCTCTTGATCCGTAGTCAAGTGCTCTATCCGTTGAGCTATGAGCGCTCGCCCTGGCGTCTTTCCTCCGGGGCGGTGCGGGGACAACATTACATGACCGTCGACCTGGGGTGAAATCGATTGATCCCGGACGCCCCGCGGCGCCCGGCCCGGCCCCGCCCGGGCGCCGGGACCTGCCGGGACGCACCGGGAACCCCGCACGCGCCGGGACCGCGGGGCGCGACGGAGGCGTGACCGAGGCGCGACGGCGCGTGGGCGGTGCGGGTGCGTACCGGGTGCGGTGCGGGTGCGTAGCGGGGCCCGCCGGAAATGCAGGAAGCCCCGCCGACTTCCGTCGGCGGGGCTTCCTCGATGGCGGAGGCTGAGGGATTTGAACCCTCGATGGGCTTGAAGGCCCAAACCGCATTAGCAGTGCGGCGCCATAGACCGGACTAGGCGAAGCCTCCTCCACCGGACCGCGCCCCCACCGCTCGGGCGCACTCCGTGCGCAAGTGATGATGCCACAGCCCAGGGGCCCGACACCAACCACCGACAACGTTACTAGCCGGGTCGTCCACAGCGCAAAGAACAATGAGATACTGCCGGGGCCCGAGGAGAGCGCGAGCCGCGAGCGCCCGCCGTGACCAGCCGGCGAGCCATCGCTGCGGTGGCCCGAAGCCGTGAGGAGACCTGTCGACGTGAGCAGCAGGCCGACCCGAGGCGCTGCTCGCCTCGCCGCCATACTCGATGCCCTGCCGGACGCGCTGTTGCTGGTGAACAGCAACGGCACGGTGGTCGACGCGAACAAGGCCGCCGTGGAGAGCCTCCAGGCGCCCGGCACCTCGCTCGTGGGGCGTGGCGTGCTCGACCTCCTCCCGGAGTTCGACCCGAGCCGAATCCCCGGCTCGATGCGCCCCCCCGCGGCGGAGAGCGAGGGGCTGGACAAGCCGGTCCGGATGACGGCCCGCCGCACCGACGGCGACACCTTCCCCGTGGAGGTCTCCGGCAACGACTTCAGCGACGACGGCTCCGGCGGCGAGGACCGCGGCTACGTCCCCTACGACCCGTACCGCGAAGGGTCCGGGCAGGACCTGCTGCTGCTCCTGGTGCGCGACCTCACCGGGCGCCTCGGCATCGAGGCGGAGCTGCGGCGCCAGCACAAGCAGACCGAGATGATCCTCCGCGCGGCGGCCGAGGGCGTGCTCGGCGTCGACCTGGAGGGCCGCGTCGTGCTGGTCAACCCGGCCGCCGCGCACATACTCGACTACCGGGCGAGCGAGCTCGGCGGCCGCGAGCTGCACCCGCTGATCCAGCACTCCCAGGCCGACGGCACCCCGCTCGCGCTGGAGGCCTCCGCCCTGCTCGACACCCTGGTCTCCGGCCGCAAGCACCGGGTGCGCGGCGCCGTGCTCTGGCGCAAGGACGGCACCCCGGTCACCGTCGACCTCACCACGGCGCCCGTGCGCGACGGCGAGCAGCTGGTCGGCGCGGTGATGACCTTCACCGACCGTACGAAGGAACTCGCGCTCGTCGCGCGCAACGAGCACCTCACGGCCGTGCTGGAGACCGAGCTCGGCGATGCCCTCACCGCCCTGCACCGGCGGATCGACGCGCTCGCCGGCGACCCGGCCGGGCAGCTCTGGCCGGAGGCGAACTGGACGCTGCGCCGGCTCGCCGACGAGTGCCGCCGGTTCGGCACCCTGATCGACGGGGTGCTCGCGCACCAGGCGTTCGAAGCCTCGGTGGAGACCGGGAAGCAGCAGCTGAAGCGCCGGCCGGTCGGCCTGGACACCGTGGTGCAGCGCGCCGTCGAACGCGCCGGCGAACTCGTCGGCCCCGGCCGGGTGCGCTACTCGGTGCACGCCGCCGCGGTCGAGGTGACCGCCGACAAGGAACGGCTCGGCCGCGCCCTCGCCCACCTGGTCGCCGACGTCAGCGGCATCGGCCCCTCGCTCGACGCGCCCGGCACCGGCGCGCTGCCCTCGCTCGGTGTGCCCGCACTGCCGCCGGCCGGCGGGGACACCCCGATGGTCGTCGTGGCGGCGGCCCAGCGCGGCGAGGTCGCCCGGATCGAGGTGCGCGGCCCCGCCCTGCGGAGCAGTCCCGTGCACCTGCCGATCGCCCGGGGCACCGTCGAACGCCACGGCGGCGTGCTGCAGCGGCACGAGCTGCCGGGCGGCGCCGGCACCACCTACGTCGTGGAGCTGCCGCTCGACCCGGCGGCGGCCCGCGCGGCCGCGGTGGGCCGGCCGAGCGTGCCCAAGGAAACCGACACCGCGATACTGCCGGACCTCCCGGAGCTGCCCTCGGCCGAGCGCCGCGAGGACGCCCCGGCCGAGCAGTCCGGCACGCCGGCCGACCGGGCCGGGGCCGGGACCGCCACGGGCGAGCACGGCCGGCGCGGACCCATCGCCCTCGGCCCGTCCGTCGAGACACCGCAGGCCCTCGTCCCCGACGGTCCGGCCCCGCACCAGGGCGAGCACGGGCCCGGCGCCGACGACGGACAGGGCGGGGCGGAGCGGCACCCCGGCGGGTCCGGCCCGTCCGGCCGGTCCTCCGACGGCACGACCGCGCCCGAGGCGGCCGCCCCCGCCCCCGTCCCCGGACAGCGCACCCACGCGCCGATCGCCCTCGGCCCCGGCCCGTCCTCCCCCGCGGAGGGCTTCGCAGGCGGTTCGGTGGACGACCTGTCGACCCCGCCCGGCGGCGTGCCCGCCGCGGGGCAGCCGGCTGACGGCGCGTCGGGATCCGGCCAGGAGTCCGGGCGCCCGTCACGGCGGCGCCGGGGTGTGCCCGCCGTCGACGAGACGCCCGCGGGCGCCGTTCCGCTGCCCGGGGCTCCCGAGCCGGGCCTGCCGTTCTATCCCGGCCTCGAACACGCACTGCCGGTCGGCGGACCGCCCGCCGCGGCGCCCGCCGTCCAGCCGACCGGGCGCAGGCGCCGACTCGCCGTGCCCGCCGACCCCGGCACGCCGGTGGAGAGCGCGGCGCCCGAGGCGCCCGCGCCGGAGCAGTCCGTCACGGAGCAGTCCGTCACGGAGCACGCACCGGCGGAGGGCCCCACCGCGCTGCCGCCCGGTCGGACGCCGGAGTCCGGCGTCGCGCTGCCGACCCCGGCCCCTCCGGTTGCCTCGGCCGAGCTCGCACCGACGCGGTCCGCCGCGCCCGAGCTGCCGTCGGCGGCCCCGGCCGCCCCGCAGCCGGTGGGCAGCGGGCTGGGCGAACTGAGCCCGCCGCGGCCGCTGCAGAGCGCGTTCGCGTCCGCCTTCCCGAGTGCCTTCCCGCAGCCCGCGGCGCCCGCGGAGCCCGCCCCCGCCGCCCCGGCGGAGCTGCCGGCCCTGCCCGCGGCCACCGGTCCGGGCAGCGCCGCGGACCAGACCCCTGCGGCGGCGGAGCAGCGGACACCGCCGCGTCCGCTCTCCGAGCTCGCACCGGCGGGTGTACCGGCCCCGGCCCCGGCCCCCGCTCCGACTCCGACTCCGACTCCGACGGAGCAGCCGACCGTGCTCGTGCCCGCCGTCGACGGCGGGCCGCGACGGCTGCTGGTCTGGCCGGAGCCGGACGCCTCCACGAAGCAGGCCCTCCAGGACCGCGGCTACCGGCCGGTCATCGTGCGTTCGCGCGAGGAGGTCGACGCGCAGGTCTCGGGCTTCCCCGCGGCGCTCTTCGTCGACCCGCTGACGGGCCCGATCACCCGTACCGCACTGGAGTCGCTGCGCACCGCCGCGCTCAACCAGCGGGTGCCGGTGCTGGTCACCGCGGGCCTCGGCCAGGCCGCCCGCGACGCCGCCCACGGGGCCGACCCCGCCGTGCTGCTGCGCGCGCTGGCCCCGCGGGACAGCGAGAGCCACGCGCCGCGCGTGCTGCTCGTCGAGTCCGACGCCGACATCGCGGCCGCGATGATCGCCAGCCTCGAACGCCGCGGCATGCACGTGGAGCACACCACCGACGAGAACGAGGCGGTGGCCCGGGCCAGCAGCGTGCAGCCGAACCTGGTGGTGATGGACCTGCTGCAGATCCGCCGCCGCCGGGTCGGCCTGCTCGACTGGCTGCGCGCGAACGACCGGCTGCACCGCACCCCGCTCGTCGTCTACACGTCGGTCGACCTCGATCCGAAGGATCTGCCGCGGCTGCGGACGGGCGAGGCGGTGCTCTTCCTCGCGGAGCGTTCGACCTCGGACGACGTCCAGGCGCGCATCGTCGACCTGCTCGGCCGGATCGGCTCGCTCGCCGAGGGCGGTGCCGTCGCGGGCGCCGCGACCGGTTCGGCGGTCGGCGGCTGACACCGCTCGGGCCGGCCCCGGGGCCGGCCCGAGCGCGGTGCCGGCGGTGGTCAGTGGTGGGCGTGGACGACGGCGTGGCCGCGTCCGCGGGTGATCAGCCACCGGTTGACCGGCACGGTCAGCACGAAGGCCACCACGAGGGACAGCAGCAGGGCCGCCCAGAAGAGCGCCCGGCCGAGTCCTGCGTCCATCACTCCGGGCACGGTGACCATGACGGTGTTGTCGACGAGCTCCATGACGAGGATCGACACGGTGTCGGCCGCGAGGGCGACCCGCAGCGCCGCGCCGAGGGCGAGGCCGGAGCGCAGCAGGCCCCGCATGGTGAACGCGTAGCCGAACACGAAGGCCAGGGCCACCGACAGGGCGACGGTCGCGCCGCTGCCCAGGCCCAGGGCGGTGCCGACGATCATGCCGAGCACCTCGCCGGTGGCACAGCCGACGAGGCAGTGCAGGGTGGCGAGCGCGGCGGTCCCCCAGGTGGACACGGATACCGATGCGGACGGGGGCGCGGACGGGGACGCGGGCCGGTGGGGATCGGCCGGGTGCCGGGGGTGATGGTGGTGCTCCATGGTGCGGGCTCCTCTCCCTCGCGGGTTCCATCCAGGGGAACCACATACCCCCTGGGGGTATTCCCCGCGAGGGAGGGGAGGGCGGCTACTCCTTGCCGAGCACCGTGACGTCCAGCGCGTCGGCGGCGTACTCGGCCCGGATCACCTTCTTGTCGAACTTGCCCACCGAGGTCTTCGGCACCGACTCGATGAGCGCCCAGCGCTCCGGCAGCTGCCAGGAGGCGACCCGCCCGGCGAGGAAGGCCCGCAGCTCGCGCAGGCCGGCGACGGCACCGGGCCGCAGGACGACGGTGGCCAGCGGCCGCTCGCCCCACTTCTCGTCCGGCACGGCCACGACCGCGGCCTCCGCGACCTCGGGGTGGGCCATCAGGTGGTTCTCCAGCTCGACCGAGGAGATCCACTCGCCGCCCGACTTGATGACGTCCTTCGCCCGGTCGGTGAGCGTCAGGTAGCCGTCGGGGGTGATGGTGCCGACGTCGCCGGTGCGCAGCCAGCCGTCCTCGCTGAACTTGTCCTCGGGCCGCTCGGGCTCGCGGTCGGCGCCGCCGAAGTACGCGGCCGCGATCCAGGGCCCGCGGACCTCCAGCTCGCCCGCGGCCTCGCCGTCGTGCGGCATGCGCTCGCCGCCCGGGCCGACGAGCCGGGCCTCGACGGAGGCCGGGAACAGGCCCTGCGTGAGCCGGTACGGCCACTCCTGCTCGGCGGTCAGTCCGGCCGGCGGGAGGGAGAAGGTGCCGAGCGGAGAGGTCTCGGTCATGCCCCAGGCGTGCACGACGTTGATGCCGTGCCGCTCCTCGAACGCCTTCATGAGGGCGGGCGGGCAGGCGGAGCCGCCGATGACCACCATGCGGAGGGTGGAGGTGTCGTAGTCGCCCGCGTCGAGCTCGTCGAGCAGGCCGCTCCAGATGGTGGGGACGGCCGCGCCGACGGTGGGCTTCACCCGGTCGATCATCTCGGCGAGCGGCTTGGGCTGCAGGTGCCGGTCGGGCATGAGCAGGCTCGCGCCCGACATGAAGGCGGTGTGCGGCACGCCCCACGCGTTGACGTGGAACATCGGGACGACCGGCAGCGCGACGTCGCGCGCGGTGAGGCCGAAGCTGTCGGCCGCCATCACCTGCAGACAGTGGAGGTAGACCGAGCGGTGGCTGTAGACGACGCCCTTGGGGTCGCCGGTGGTGCCGGAGGTGTAGCAGAGCGCGGCGGCCCGGCGCTCGTCGAGCTCGGGCCACGGGTAGACCGCCGGGCGGTCGGCGATCAGTGCCTCGTACTCGTGGACGGTGCCGGTGAAGCCGTCCAGCAGGGAGCGGTCGCCCTCGCCGCTGATCACGATGTGGCGGAGGGTCTCGTTCAGCTGCCCGAGCACCCCGGCCAGCAGCGGCAGCACGCTGCCGTTCACGATGATCACGTGGTCGGCGGCGTGGTTGATGATGTACGCGAGCTGCAGCGCCGGCAGCCGGAGGTTCAGCGTGTGGAGCACGGCGCCCATCGACGGCACCGCGAGGTACGCCTCCAGGTGCTCCGCGTTGTTCCACATGAGGGTCGCCACCCGCTGGTCGCCGTTCACCCCGAGCTCGTCGCGGAGCGCGTACGCGAGCCGGGCCGCCCGGACGCCCACCTCGGCGTAGCTGCGGACCACCGGGCCGGTGCCGTCCCAGGTGGTGACCGTGGAGCCGGCGTGCACGGTGGAGCCGTGCGCGAGGATCCGGGAGACGGTGAGCGGTACGTCCTGCATGGTGCTGAACACGCGGGTCCTCCTTGACCGGGTGGCGGCAGACACCGGCGGAGCTACTCACAGGTAGCCACGGCCGGCATGCCGATTCTTGTCCGCCCCGGGCCCGGTGTCAGCATTCGTGGTCGAGTTGAGACCAGCGTCTCCGGCGCAGGCCGGAGCCCGGATCAGCCCACCGGCGAGTCGAGCTCGTCCCGGTCGATGGAGAGGGAGACCCCGCCGTACGACTCGGTGACGTTGCCCTGGTGCTGGTGGATGCGCCCGCTGTCGGTCCACAGGTCGGGGTTGAGGTCGCCGGCGCCGTCGGTGACCGTCGCGTGGCCGTCCCAGCGGGCGTACCAGACGGCGTCGGGCAGCGGGGAGCTGCCGGCCCGGGCGGCCGCCGCGAGGTCGGCGACCCCGGACTCGGCGGAGGAGTAGAAGCCCGCCCGGTGCCCTGCCGCGTGCAGGGCCTGGGTCCAGCCGACGGTGAAGTCCATGACGGCCTGGCTGCACGTGCTGTCGCCGCGCGGGTAGGCCTCCATGTCGAGGTAGACCGGCGTGCCCGCGCCGAAGCCGAGTTCACGCAGCGAGGCGACGGCCTCGGCCGCCTCCTGCTGGCCCTGTCCCACGGCGTCGCCGGGGTCGATGTGCTGCGGCTTGCTGCCGCTCGTGCTGCACGGCGCCTGTCGGCCGACGTGCGTGGGGACGAACCGCCAGCCCATCGCGCGGGCCTGCGCGACCCAGTCCGCGGTGAGCCGCGACTGCGTGCAGCCGCGCTGGCTGCCGCTCGTGTAGATGCCGACCGCGCCGTACGGGGAGTCGTCCCACCAGGTCTGCATGGTGGCCAGGGTCGGCGCCGTGCAGGCGTCGAACCCGGCGCCCTGGTAGACCTCGCCCTCGGCCAGACGGCTTCCCGGCGCGGCTGCCGGGTCGTCGAGCACGGTGCGGCTCAGCCGGGGGCCGGCACCGGGCGGGGCGGCCTCCGCCGCGGGCACGGCGGTGGCGCCGATCAGCAGGACGGTCGAGGCCGCGGCCAGCGCGGCTGTTCCCAAGGTACGCACGCCACAGTCGTACTGACCGATCGTCGGATCGCCGGGTCAGGCGCGCGGCCGATCGGGCACGATTCACCCGGCCGGTGGGGGACTTCGGGGATCATGTAAGGGATTTGCAGGCCCTGCGGTCCTTACGTCAGACTCGTCGCCATGCCCGCCGCCGACACCTTCGCACCGCCCACCGGCTCCGCCGCCGGCACCACCAGCACTGCTGTCATCACCAGCACCGCCGGCACCAGCCCGGGCAGCAGGACCTCGGCGCCCACCGGCGTCGCGGCCTCCGCCCGTGGCCGACGCCCGGAACACGGCCCGGCCCGCGTACCCGCCCCCGTGCTCTGCATCACCGCCATGGCCGCCTGCCAGCTCGGCATCGCCGCCTGCACCTCGCTGTTCGGCCTCGTCGGCGTGGCCGGGGCGACCTTCCTGCGCCTGGCCGTCGCCGCCGTCGTCCTCCTCGCGCTCACCCGCCCCCGGCTGCGCGGACGCAGCCGCCGAGACCTCCTCGCCGCCGCCCGGCTCGGCATCGCCTCCGCCGGGATGACGCTCCTCTTCGCCGCCGCCACCAGCAGGCTGGCCATGGGCACCGCCGCCACCATCGAGTTCCTCGGACCACTGGCCGTCGCCCTCGCGTTCTCCCGCCGCGCCGGACACCTGCTCTGGGCCCTGCTCGCCGCCGCCGGAGTCGCCCTGCTCACCCTGGTGGGTCACGGCAGCGGCGGAGCGGCACTCGACCCCGCCGGACTCGGCTACGCCTTCGGCGCGGCCGCCTGCTACGCGGGCTACATCCTCCTCACCCACCGGGTGGGCGCCGCCTTCCACGGGTTCGAGGGCCTCGCCGTCTCCTTCGCCGTCGCCACCCTCGTCGTCGCGCCGTTCGGAGCGGCCCAGGCCTGGCACGGGCTGGCCGCGTCCCCCTCCCCCGCCCTGCTGCTGCTCGCCGTGGCGGGAGTCGCCCTGCTCTTCCCCGTCCTCCCGTACGCGCTGGAGATGACCGCCCTGCGGCGCATGCCGCAGCGGGTGTTCAGCGTGCTGGTGAGCCTCGACCCGGCGATCAGCGCCCTGGTCGGGCTCGTCGTCCTGGGTCAGCTCCTGGGCGGCGTGCAGTTGGCCGGCATCGGGTGCGTCGTCGCGGCGAGCGTCGGCGCGACCCTCACCGCGCGCCGCTGACCCGGCGTCACCGGCGTACCCCCTACTGGCGGCCGTCGCGGGCGGCGAGGTCTGCGCGGGGTCGCGGAAACGAAGGGCGGGCGGGCGCCGCTGTACGGCACCCGCCCGCCGGAACCCGCTGCGGCAGACCCTTTCCCCGCCCGGGTGTCGCCCTCTCCGCGCACCGGCCGCCGGACCGTCGCTGCCACCCCGCCGCTCGGCGCCCCCGCCGACGGCCGAACGGCCAGGTCCCCTCAGGCGGCCCGCGCCTCCGGGGTCAGGGCGTGATCGATGGGCCGGCCGGGGCCGGGGCCACCGCACGGACCACCCGCGGTGGAGCGGCGGTCGGAGCCGGACCGGCAGGCGGGGCCGTCGGACGGGAGTGCGCCATGGTGTTCCTCCGTCGTGCGGGAGTGGCGGGGATCGAAGCACGCCGGACCGGAGCCCGCCGTCGAGGGAGAAGACTTCCGCAACAAATCGACAAAGGCATAGCTCGACCCGGCCTTTTCGCCCGTTAGCGTGATCCCGGTGCGGCGGAGGAATAACCGAGAAACGCCATCACGGTGGCCCCACCTGCGGATTCACCCGATTCGTGGGCGCCCGGAAACCGCCCCCAGTGCGCCGTACCGTCCGCCGGGGCGCATGATGCGAACGCGGTGCGCCCCCGGCCGGATCGTCGGACAACCGGACGTCACACGGCCTTTCCGGGATTCAGGATTCCCAGCGGATCGAACACCGCCTTGATCTGCCGCTGCAGCGCCGACCCGACCGGCCCGAGCTCCTTCGCGAGCCACTCCCGCTTCAGCAGGCCCACACCGTGCTCACCCGTGACGGTGCCGCCCAGATCCAGTCCCAACGCCATGATCTCGTCGAAGGAGGCCTTCGCCCGGGCCGTCTCGTCCGGGTCGTCCGCGTCGAAGATCACCACCGGGTGGGTGTTGCCGTCACCGGCATGGCTGACGACGCCGATGGTCAGCCGCTGCCGCGCGGCGATCTCCTCGACGCCGTCCAGCATCTCCCCGAGCCGCGACCGCGGCACCGCCACGTCGTCGATCATCGTGGTGCCGAGCCGCTCCATCGCGGGCAGCGAGAGCCGGCGCGCCTCCAGCAGCATGTCCGACTCGGCCTGGTCCTCGGCCGGCACCACCTCGCTCGCACCCGCCGCCCGGCACAGCTCGGCCACCGCCGCCAGCTCCGCCTCCTTCGCCGGACCGTCGAACGCCACCAGCAGCAGCGCCCGCGTCGACTCCGGCAACCCCATCTTCGCCATCGCGTTCACCGCGCGGACGGTCGTCGTGTCCATCAGCTCCATCAGCGACGGCACGTGGCCCGACGCCATCACCGAGCAGACCGCCGCGCTCGCCGCGGCCGTACTGGGGAACTCCGCCGCGAGCGCCAACTGCGGGGCCGGCGCGGGACGCAGCGCCACCACCGCCTCCACCACGACCGCGAGCGTGCCCTCCGACCCGACGAGCAGCCGCGTCAGGTCGTACCCGGCGACACCCTTCGCCGTACGCCGACCGGTCGTCAGCAGTTGCCCGTCCGCCAGCACGACCTCCAGGCCCAGCACGTACTCGCTGGTCACGCCGTACTTCACGCAGCACAGCCCGCCGGCACCCGTCCCGATGTTGCCGCCGATCGTGCAGGACTCCCAGCTCGACGGATCCGGCGGGTACGCCAGCCCGTACCCGGCCGCGGCCCGCGACAGCTCGGCGTTCACCACACCCGGCTGCACGACCGCGATCCGGTTCACCGCGTCGATCTCCAGGATGCGGTTCATCTTCACCATCGACAGCACGATGCAGCCGTCCACGGCGTTCGCCCCGCCCGACAGACCGGTCCGCGCCCCCTGCGGCACCACCGGCACCCGCAGCTCGGTCGCCGTCCGCATGACGTGCTGCACGTGCTCCACCGTCTCCGGGAACACCACCACCGCCGCCACCCCGGCCTCGCAGAACCCCGCCATGTCGTGCGCGTACGCCGCCACGACATCCACGTCGACGGCCACCGCCGCCTCCGGGAGCCCCGCCAACAACCGGTCGACCAGATCACCCACGGCAGCCTCCACCTCTCGCACACCCGTCCGCTCTGCACTCTGCCCCCGCCGGACGCCCGCGGCAAGGACGGTGCACAATCACCGATCACGCCACCGCCGGACCCACCCCCGAGCGCGTCCGCCCCCGAGCGGGCCCCGGACGGTCGCCGGGCGCACGCAACGCGAAGGGCGGGTACCGACTTGCGTCGGTACCCGCCCTGAGCTGGGCTTTCGCCTCACCTGCGGAGGGTGTGGGATTTGAACCCACGGTGAGGGGTCACCTCACGACAGTTTTCAAGACTGTTCCCTTAGGCCGCTCGGGCAACCCTCCTGGCGGGGGTCAGCCTAACGGTTCGGGGCCTCCTCGGTGCACTCCGTTTCCGGGTGGGCGTCAGCTGTCGCCCTTGCGCTCGCCGAGGGTGACGGTGGTCTTGGCGGCCTTGCCGTCGCGGGTGTACTCGACCTCGACCTTCTCGCCGGGCTTGTGCGTCCAGATCTCGGAGACGAGGGTCGGGCCGCTGTCGATCGGGATGCCGCCGAGCTTGGTGATGACGTCCCCGGGCTTGAGGCCGGCCTGGTCGGCGGGGCCGCCGGCCGTGACGGCCGCCTGGCCCTGGACGGCGGCGGTCTGGATCTGGGCGCCGTCGCCCTTGTAGTCGTCGTTGCGGAGGACGCCGAGGATCGCGTAGACGGGCGTGCCGTCCTTGATGAGGGTCTCGGCGACCCACTTGGCCTGGTTGATCGGGATGGCGAAGCCGAGGCCGATCGAGCCGGCCCGGCCGGAGCCGCTGGTGTTGGACTGGATCGCCGAGTTGATGCCGATGACCGCGCCGGAGGCGTTGAGCAGGGGGCCGCCGGAGTTGCCGGGGTTGATCGAGGCGTCGGTCTGCAGGGCGTTCATGTAGGAGGCCTGGGCACCGGTCTCGTCGCCGGAGGCGACGGGGCGGTCCTTGGCGCTGATGATGCCGGTGGTGACGGTGCCTTCGAGGCCGTACGGGGCGCCGATGGCGATGGTGGCGTCGCCGACGGCGGCCTTGTCGGAGTCGCCGAGGGGCAGCGGGTTGAGCTTGTCCCTGGGCGGGTTGTCGAGCTTGACGACGGCGACGTCGTAGCCCTGGGCCCGGCCGACGACGGACGCGTCGTACGAGGAGCCGTCGGAGAACTTGACCGTGAGCTTGCCGCCGTTGGCGGCGGGGGCGACCACGTGGTTGTTGGTGAGGATGTGGCCCTCGGTGTCGAAGACGAAGCCGGTGCCGGTGCCGGACTCCTGGGAGCCGGTCGCCTTGATGGTGACGGTGCTGGGCAGCGCCTTCGCCGCGATGCCCGCCACGGAGTCGGGGGCGCGGTCGGTCACCTTGCGGCTGTCGCTGACGCTGACGGTGGTGCTGGAGTGCCCGGCGCTGCTGTCGCTGCCGTCTCCGTCGGAGACGGCGACGCCGATCGCCCCGCCGGCCACACCGGCGACGAGGGCGACGGCCGCGACGAGGGCGATGAGCCCGCCGCGCTTGCGGCGCGGGGCGGGGCCGCCCGCGGAGGCGTACGGGTAACCGGGGCCGCCGGGCTCGGCCGGTCCGCCGGGGACCCCGGGGCCGCCGGTGGGGTGGCCCCAGCCGCCGACGGGGTGGCCCGCGCCGAACGGGTGGTGCGCCTCGGTCGGGGCGGAGGGTCCGGCGGGCGGCGGGGTGCCGGGGGTGCCCGGCGTGCCGTACGGGTCGGTCGACCCGGTGGCCGGAGCCGCCGGGACCGGCGCAGCCACCGGGACCGGGACAGCCGCCGGGGCGGCGTACGGGTCGGCGGCGACCGGGGCGGCGTACGGGTTGGACGCCTGCGGCTGGGGCACGACGGGCGGCGGCGCGTCGATGTAGGCGGGCGCGGCCTGGGGTGCGGCGGGCGGCGGCGCGTCCAGGTAGGCGGGCGCGGCCTGGGGCACGACGGGCGGCGGGGCATCGATGTACGGGGACGGCGCGGCGGGCGCGGGTGGCGCGGCCGGGGCGTCGCTCAGCTTGGCGAAGGCGAGCGTGGGCGCGGACTCGACGACCGGCGGCGCGGCGGCCGGCGCGGTGTCGTGAGCCGGACCCACCGCCTGGGGCGCACCGGAGGGCTGGCCCTCCTGCGGCCCGGTGGACCCACTCGCGTGCTCGGTGCTCACGGACGACCTCCATAGCTGACAGGACCTAGAACCATAGTTTTTCGCATCCCGGATTCGGTTGCCGTAAGGAGCCCCCTGAAGAACGCCTAAGAATCCTTAGGTGTCCCCGACGAACCGCCCTCCGACCTGGTCCGGAGCCCTCTGCTCCGTCCCGCGATCCGGACGGCGGACCTCCGGGCCTTGGCCTCCGGGACTGCGCCGGATAGCCTGTCGTCCTATCTGAACACGCGGGAGCTTGGACCTTCCAGGCTGAGAGTGCGCCGATCGACCGGCCGGGCAGTGACCGGCCGGGCCGAGGTGGCGCAGACCGCCTGAACCTGTCCGGGTAATGCCGGCGTAGGGAGTATCGGCCATGACGGCTGTTCCGCCTGCCTCTTTTTCCGATCCTGGAACCGGGTCTGAGCCCGTCGCCCCGGACGGCGCGCGTGTCGAGGCGCCGCTGGTGCTGGACACCGCTCCCCCGCGGACGCTGGACTTCCGGGCGCAGTTCGCGCTCTGGGCCAACCTCGGCGTCAGTCTGATCGGCTTCCAGAGCGCGGTCACGGTGCTGGTGGTGGGCGGCCGTGAGCTGTCGTTCGCCGCGGCCGTGACGGCGATCGTCGCGGGCACGGTCATCGGCACCTCGATGCTGGGCGTGGCGGCGCTGATCGGCGCCCGGACGGGCGCGCCGGCGATGGCGATGCTGCGCGGGCTGTTCGGCACCCGGCTCTCCTTCCTGCCGACGGTGCTCAACATCCTGCAGTGCATCGGCTGGGGCGTGTTCGAGCTGATCGTGATCGCCGGCGGCGCGCAGACGGTGGCGGGCACGCAGGGGTGGCGCTGGCTGTTCGTGCTGCTCGCCGGCGTGGTCACGACGGTGCTGACGATCTGGCCGCTCGGCGCGATCGCGGTGCTGCGCAAGTACGTGGCGGTCGCGGTGGGCGTGGCGATGGTGTACTTCACCGTCCAGCTCGGCCGGCAGGGCTTCCCGGACCCGGGCGCGGGCAACTGGCACGGTTTCCTGACGGCGACCGACGCGGTCATCGCGGTGTCGGTCTCCTTCGTGCCGCTGGCCGCGGACTACACCCGGCACGCCCGCACCGCGACGTCGGCCTTCTGGGGCAGCTTCACCGGGTACTCGCTGGCCCAGGCCTGGTGCTACGCCCTCGGCCTGATCGCGCTGCTGCAGTCGGGCGGCGACCCGTCGAAGGTGTTCTCCTCCTTCACCGGGGTGGCCGCCGGCTGGGTGTTCCTGCTGGTGCTGGTGGTGCGCGAGACCGACCAGTCGTTCGCCAACGTGTACTCGACGGCGATGTCCGTCCACAACCTCCTGCCGCGGGTCGACCGCCGTCTGCTCACCGGCGGGATCGGCGCGCTGGTGACGCTGCTGGCGCTGCGCATCCAGGAGGGCGAGTTCTACGAGACCTACGCGAACTTCCTCTACCTGATCGGCGCGGTCTTCGTGCCGCTGCTGGCGGTGCTGGCGGTGGACTACTTCTTCGGCGCCGGCCGGCAGGGCTGGAACACCGCGCAGGACGCCCCGGCCCGGCCGCTGATGCTGCTGCCGTGGGTGCTCGGCTTCGCCGCGTACCAGTTCCTGGCGCCGACCGGCATCGCCGACTGGTGGACGGACTTCTGGATGCGGCTGCGGGACGCGGTGGGCTTCACTCCGCAGTCCTGGACGTCGGCCTCGCTGTTCGGCTTCCTCGTGGCGGCGCTCGCGACCTGGGGCCTGACGGCGCTGACCGGCCGGACCTCCGGCACCGGGGCGGACGCCCGCTGACGGCCGTACCGGCCGACCGGCAGGACTAACCGGACCGACCCGAACCAGCCGGACCGACCCGGACCGACCCGGCAGGCCACCGCCCGCCGGGAGGCCGCGCCGGAGCTGTTCACCGCGGGTTCCCCGTGGCGGGTGCGTCCGGACATCCGGGCCCTCGTAGGGTGTTGCCGTGGACACCCGAAGACTCCGTCGGACCGTTCCCGCGGCAGCGGGCGGCCCCGCACCCGACCGCGGCGCCGTCGAGGTCGTCGCGCACCGCGGCTCCTCGGCGGCCCTGCCGGAGCACACCCTGGCGGCGTACCGGCGGGCGATCGACGAGGGCGCGGACGGCCTGGAGTGCGACGTCCGGCTGACGGCCGACGGGCAGTTGGTGTGCGTCCACGACCGGACGGTGCAGCGCACCTCGGACGGCCGGGGCGTGGTCTCCACGATGACGCTCGACCAGCTCGCCGCGCTGGACTTCGGCTCCTGGAAGTCGCCGGACGCGCCGGAACCGAGCCCGGTGCTGACGCTGGCGCAGCTGCTGGAGCTGGTCGCCGGGGCCGGGCGGCCGGTGCGGCTGGCGATCGAGACCAAGCACCCGACCCGCCACGCGGGCCGCACGGAGACCGAGCTCGTCCGGCTCCTCGACCACTACGGCCTGCTGCCGCGGACGGCCGAGGAGTCGCTGGTGCGGATCATGAGTTTCTCGGAGCTGGCCCTGCACCGGGTGCGCCGCGCGGTGCCGGCGGTGCCGACGGTGTACCTGCTCGACCGCCGGTGGCCGGTGCTCGGCCGGACGCGGTCGCTGCCCGGCGGCGCCGGCATCGCCGGTCCGGGGATCGAACTGGTGCGGCGGAGCCCGGGGCTGGTCCCGGCGCTCCGCCGGGCGGGGCACCGGGTGCACGTGTGGACGGTCGACGACCCGGCCGACGTCGACCTCTGCCTGGAGCTGGGTGTGGAGGCGCTGATCACCAACCGGCCGCACGAGGTGCTGGCCCGGCTCGGGCGCTGAGCGGGCCGTCCGGCGGGTGTCCGGGAGCGTCCGGCGGCACCTCGTCCGGTGCCCGTCCGGGCGCGGGGCGGAACCGGGTGTACAGGACGCGCACAACAGCGTGCGCGGGGCGGTCAATCTCCTGAACGGGGGTCAGCGGACGCTCAATTCCTGTGACTTTCACAACGGACCGTAAGCAGTTTTTCGCCGGTTGAATACCGTCCGTCGCGGTACCTCGAAATGTCCGCGCGCGATCGCCCGGGGCTCGTTTCCGACGCATTCCGGAGGGGCATCCATCCCTCGGCAGACGCTGAAGGAGGTCCCGGGGGTGGCGTTGATGGTGGCGCGTGCTGTGCCCGAGAAGGTAGGGCCGACTTCGTCGACCTTGGCGGTGCCGCACGGTCCGGCCAGTGTCGGCGCCGCACGGCGACGGATGCGGCGGGAGCTCGGTGATCGCGCGATACCGGAGACGGTCATCGACGACGCGGTGTTGATCCTCTCCGAACTGCTGAGCAATTCCTGTCGGTACGCGCGGCCGCTCGGAAAGCTCGCGGAACTCGACGAACGGACCGTCGAGGAACACGCCGCGGAGGAGCTGGCGGACGTCCTGGCATCGGCCGTCACCAACCGCGCCCGGAACGCCGGCCGTGCGGATCCGGACGACATCTCCGAGCCCGGGCCCGGCGGCATCCTGGTGCGCTGGTGGACCCAGGCGGACGGGCTGACGGTGGAGGTCACCGACGGCGGCGCACCGACCCGGCCGATGCCTTCCAGTCCGTCGCTGACCGCGCGCGGCGGGCGCGGTCTGAGCATCGTGGGACGCCTCGCCAGCGCATGGGGCGTCCGCGACGCGCCCGGGGAGGTCACCGTGTGGGCGGCCCTGTCCCTGTGCGACGGCAAGAGCGGCGAACCGGTGGCGTAGCGCGCGCCCGGCGGGCCGCGGGCGCCCGGACGCACGGCGGCGGCCCGGAATCTCAGTAGGCTTCCGGTGCACTGTCGCCGTACCCGGGAGCCCCACCATGGCCAAGAAGGCCGCGAAGTCCTCGTCCGAGCCCAGCACCTCCACCGCCACGGGCGAGATCCCGGTCGTCGGCGCGCGGGAGAAGTGCCCCTGCGGTTCGGGCCGCCGTTACAAGGCGTGTCACGGCCGGGAGGCCGCGCACGCCGTGCAGGAGCTGGTGCACCGTCCGTTCGAGGGCCTGCCGGGCGAGGCCGACTGGGTCGCGCTGCGCGAGCTGGTGCCCGCCGCGACCGTGCCGCTGACGCTGGCGGCCGGGGTGGCGGACGGCGCCGTCGGCGAGGTGCCCTCGGTGACGCTGGCGACCGTCCTGCCGCTGGCCTGGCCGGCGCTGCGGCGCGCGGACGGCTCGGTGCTGCTGGGCCTGCAGACGCAGTCGAGCTCCGGCGACCTGAGCCGCGACCTGGGCGACGCCCTGGAGCTGGCGCTCGCCACCGAGCCGGGCACTCCGGTGCCGGCCCGCCGCACCGTGCCCGGCGGCCGCCGCCTGCAGGACATGCTCGACACCGCGGCCGCGTTCGACCCGGCCGTGCACACCGGCTTCGAGTTCTGGCTGGAGGACGCGGAGGCGGCCTCCGGTGAGGTGGCCGCCTCCCTGGAGCGGGCCAACGCCTCGGCGATCCCGACCGAGAAGGTCGCCGGCGTGGACGCCGCGTACTGGTGCGGCACCCCGGACAAGAACCACCTGCGCTGGGTGATGACGGTGCCGGAGGAGAAGCTGCTGGACGCGCTCGCGCGGCTCTCCGCCGCCGGCCTGTCCTCGCTGGGCGAGGGCACCAAGCTGGTCGGCTCGTTCCGGGCGCACGGCCTGACGGTGCCGGTGTGGGACCTCCCGGTGGAGTTCTCGGCGGACGACTGCGAGAAGCCCGCTGCGGAGTTCGCGGAGCGGCTCGCGGGTGCGCTGCAGGAAAGCGCTCCCCTGAGCGCCGAGGAGCGCCGGTCCCGCGCGAACCTGGTGAACCGTCAGGTCACCCTGAACTGACGGAGATGTGACTCCCGTCACATTTGCGGCGGGAGGACGGAGAATCCCAGGTCGGCCGGGGACGGACAAATTGGCTCCCCGCCGGATCTTTGTTACTGTTTAAACAGTCCGGTCGCTGGTGCATCCCCCGTCGCCAGCGGCCGGATTTTCCATTGTCCGGTGCAGAACGCGCTCCCCGGCCGCGCCCGTCGACCGGTTGCCGCGCGCACCGGCCCCACCGGCCATGCCGATCGGCGCACGGAGCCCCACCGGCCGGACGATCGGTCCTCGGCCCGGGCCCGCACCCCGTCAGTTCGGCAGTCGACTGCCGTCCGGCTCGGCCGAGCTCGCCGCGATCAGCCCCTCCAGCAGCGTGCCCACCTGAGGGAGCCACAGCCCGCCCTCCACCGGGGGTGACACCCAGTGCACCGCGCCGGCCCCGCCCTGCGAGGGCGGCAGCATCACGTACCCGCCGGGCCCGTGGTACCGCAGCGAACCGGGCACCCAGGGGCGCTCGGCCAGCAGCCCGCCGAGCTCCTCCAGCGTGAACGGCGCCACGAGCAGCGCGCACCGGGAGGGCGTCGCCAGCACCGGGCCGACCGGCACCCCCAGCTCCGCGAAGTACGCGAGCACCCGCACGCCCGCCGCGGCCGGCAGGCTCACCGCGCAGACCGTACGGCCCGTGGCGACGAGCAGCGGCGCCCCGGGCGACCGGCTCTCCCACCACCACTGGACCATCCGCCCGTCGGTGGTGGCCGCCGCCAGCGGGGGGTCGTGCGGATGGGCCCCGGGCTGCGAGCAGCGCGGGTCCTCGCAGGAGCACGGCCCGAACACCCCCCGGGCCGCACGGGCGCCGGGCACGACCGGCCATCCCCGCTCCGCCGCCTCCAGCGCGGCCACGAGCAGCGCGCCCTGCTCCCGGCGGCGGCCGCCCGGCCACCGCAACTGCATCCGACGCATGGGCGCTCGTTCCTCTCCGCGACCGTGGGGCTCGGGACGGCCGGACGGCGGGGCCGCGACCGGCGTGAGATGAGGGAGGGTCATCGGAACGACGCCCCTGGAACGAGAATCCCCCATACGGCCGGATGGACGCGCCCCACGGGCCGTTGGTTCCACCGTACGAGTGAGTCGGACCCGGCCCGGAGGGCCGCCGGGAGGCGGAAGCATACGATCCGGACCACCGGTTGACCGGTCGTCAGCCGAAGCGGCCGCGCAGGACCGCCCCGGGCCTGCTCCGGCATGCCCGCCGGCTGCCGCGACGGGCCGCGGAAGCGGGAGGCACCGACCTCGTCACGCTTCTGGACATGCCCCGATCGGCCTGTGTACAAGTGGTGGATTGCTGCCGACTAGTGAGATAGCAATCGTTTGGTCCGGCTCTCGGGGTTCCTGCGTGACACGTACCAGTATGTGGGGAGTTGCGACATGACCGACGCCCAGCCGAGCGGACTGGCGGTGTCCGGCGGGGCGCCGTCCGGCCCGGCGGCGCGCGGGACGGCCCAGACGGCGGGCGGGACCGCCGCGGCGGTGTGCCCCCCGGCGCCCGCGGGCGGCGTGCTGGCCCCGGCCGCACCCCTCTCCGAGCTGCTCGGCACGGAGTTTCCCGGCGAGGACGACGCCGCGGGGCTGCAGGACCGTTTGGCCGGATGGCTGTCCGATTTCACGAGCCTGCACGAGCACATCGAACTCCTCGCCCGGGCCCGTGGCCTGGACGCCGCCCTCGCCGCCGTGCTGGAGTCCGGGGCCGCCCTGCTCGGCGCCCGCCGCGGCCTGATCACCACCACCGCCCGCGGCGCCGGACGGCCCGTCGGCCTCGGGCTCGACCGCTGCGGCATCGGCTGCCTGGAGACCGTGCCCGTCGAGCACGGGCCCTTCGCCGGACTGCTCGGCCGGGCCGGCACCGGCGGCCGCCTCCTCGTCGCCGACCTCGCGGCTGACCCCGCCGTCGCACCGCGGTTCCGCGAGGTGGCCGCCCATCTCGGCCTCGGCGCCTGCTTCGCACTGCCGCTCGGCACCGGCGACGACGGCCCGCTCGGCGCCGCCGCGTGGTTCTACGACGAGCCCGCCGAACCCAGCGAGCGGCGCCAGCAACTGGTGCGCCGATACTGCGAGTTCGCCGCCCCCGTCCTGGCCGGCCAGCTCGCTGCCGACCGCACCCGGCGCGCCACCGACGCCCTTCGCCGCGGCCTGCTGCCCGACCGCCTCCCCGTGCTGGACGGCGTCCGGCTGGCCGCCCGCTGCGTGGCCGCCGGCCTGGAGAACGCCACCGGCAGCGACTGGTACGACGCCGTCGAACTCCCCGACGGCACCCTGGCCGTCACCGTGGGCAGCGTCTTCGGCGACGGCCCCGGCGCCGGCCCGGCCTCCGCCCCCGGCGCGGCCGCCGCCATGGGACGCATCCGGGCGGCGCTGCGCGCCTACGCCGTGCTGGAGGGCGAGGACCCGGTCTCCGTCCTCGGCGACCTCGAACTGCTCCTCAAGACCACCGAACCCGCCCGCACCGCCACCGCCGTCTACGGCTGGGTGGAGCCCGCCGAGCGCCGCATCACCCTGGCCGGCGCCGGACACTGCCCGCCCATCCTCGTGAACCGGGACGGCGCCTCCTTCGTCGAGACCTCCCTCTCGGCCCCGCTCGGCGTGCTCAGCTGCTGGGAGGCGCCCGGCGTGGAGCTCACCGCCGAGCCCGGCGACCTCCTCGTCCTCTACACCGAGGGCATGGCCCGCCGCTGCGGCCCCACCCTGCACGCCGGGCAGTCCGTGCTGCGCCGCGCAGCCGCCGACGCCCCGCGCGACGCCCGGCTCGACCCCGACCGGCTCTGCGCCCACCTGCTGGAGGCCACCGGCGGTGCCACCACCGGCACCGACGACCTCGTGCTGCTGGCCCTCCGCTTCGGCTGACCCGGCGGCCCGGCGGCCCGCGGCCCGGCCCGCGGGCCGCCGCCGAACGGATGTCCGACACCCGTACGGCCCGTTCGGGCCGCCCTCGTACCATGGGGGCACGGCCGCCCACGCACCTCGCGATCCGAGATGTCCGGGGCGGCATTACGCGCAAGGAGGCGACGTACGTGACCGAGGACCGCACTCCGGCTGTGTCCGACAACCCCGAGGGCCTGGCCGCCGACGAGGAGGACGAGCCGATCAAGGGCCGCAAGAACGGCCTGTACGGCGAGATCTCCGACGAGCTCGGCACCTCGATGAAGTCCGGCTGGGCCGACACCGGGCTCCGCGGCCTCACCCCGATCGCCCAGGCCGGCCACGCCGCCGAGCGCCGGGCGAAGCTCTCCGCCCGTTTCCCGGGCGAGCGGCTGGTGGTCCCGGCCGGCAACCTGCGGGCCCGCGCCAACGACACGGACTACCCCTTCCGTGCCGCGAGCGAGTACGTGCACCTCACCGGCGACCAGACCGAGGACGCCGTGCTCGTCGCCGAGCCGAACGGCACCGGCCACGACTTCTCCCTCTACCTGCGGCCCCGCTCGAACCGCGAGAACGGCGAGTTCTGGCTCGACGGCCACGGCGAGCTGTGGGTCGGCCGCCGCCACAGCCTGGAGGAGGCGCAGGCCCTGCTCGGCCTGCCCGCCCGCGACGTCCGCAAGGCCGCCGAGGAGCTCGCCGCCGCGAACGCCGTGCCCACCCGGATCGTCCGCGGCTACGACGCCGCCCTGGAGGAGGCCCTCACGGGCGTCCTCGACGAGGAGCACGACGACGAGCTGAAGGTCTTCCTCTCCGGCCTGCGCCTGGTCAAGGACGCGTGGGAGATCGGCGAGCTGCGCGCCGCCTGCGACGCGACCGTCCTCGGCTTCACCGACGTCGTCCGCGAGCTCGGCCAGGCCGTCGCCACCTCGGAGCGCTGGATCGAGGGCACCTTCTGGCGCCGCGCCCGCGTCGAGGGCAACGACGTCGGCTACGGCTCCATCTGCGCCGCCGGCCCGCACGCCACCACGCTGCACTGGGTGCGCAACGACGGCGACGTCCGCCCCGGCGAGCTGCTCCTGCTCGACGCCGGCGTCGAGACGGACACCCTCTACACCGCGGACGTCACCCGCACCCTGCCGATCAACGGCCGGTTCGACGCCCTCCAGAAGAAGATCTACGAGGCGGTGTACGACGCGCAGGAGGCCGGCATCGCCGCGGTGAAGCCGGGCGGACGCTTCCGCGACTTCCACGACGCCGCGCAGCGCGTCCTCGCCGAGCGCCTGCTCGCCTGGGGCCTGCTCGACGCGTCGGTGTACGACGTCGAGAAGGTCCTGGAGCTCGGCCTGCAGCGCCGCTGGACCCTCCACGGCACCGGCCACATGCTCGGCCTCGACGTGCACGACTGCGCGCACGCCCGCCGCGAGCAGTACGTGGACGCGGTGCTGGAGCCCGGCATGGTGCTGACGGTCGAGCCCGGCCTGTACTTCCAGCAGGACGACCTGACCGTGCCCGAGGAGTACCGCGGCATCGGCGTGCGCATCGAGGACGACATCCTCGTCACCGCCGACGGCAACGAGAACCTGTCGGCCGGCCTCCCCCGCCGCGCCGAGGACGTCGAGTCGTGGATGGCGGGCCTCGCGGGCTGACCCGCACGGCACCGCACGCCTGCGCCGGACGGCCGGGCCCCGGTCGGGGCCCGGCCGTCCGGCGCAGGCGGCGGGGGTGGACGGCTAAGCCCCGACCGGGGTCCGGCCGGCGGAACAGGAGCACGACGGCGCGGATCGGGATGCGGCGCCCGGGCTCCGGGCGCCGTGCGGTGTGTCAGCGGCGGGCGCCGCGCCGGCCCCAGCCGGACATGCGGGTCGGCGTGGTGGTGTTCTTCGCATAGGTGGTGAAAACGGACGCACGCATGGCAAGACCCCCCAAGAGATCACTGCGGGTGTGGTGATGGGCGTGCGACGAGGCCCGCCGGTCGGCCCTGCCGGACCGGCGTCGTTCCCCCGAACCCTCGTCGTGGCGTGCCTGTATCCTCCCGGACGGGTGCAGTCGCCTCCCACTGCTTTTTCACAACCCCGCCGTGGGCCGGCGCCGACCCCTGGACACACCCTCAGACTACGGCCGGGCACTGACAATCCGGCCGCCCCGGGGCCCGGCCGGACCTCAGCGGACCAGGCCGAGATCGGCAGGGGTGGCGGTCTCCGGGTCGATCGGGCGGCGCCCCTCGGTGGGCCGGCCCTCCCGCACCCAGTACTCCAGGCCGCCGATCATCTCCTTGACCTCGCGGCCCAGGGCGGCGAGCTTCATCGCGCCCCTGGTGGAGCCGTTGCAGGCCGGGCCCCAGCAGTACACGGCGACGACTCCGATCCTCGCGCCCGGCCCTCGCCCGCGGACAGTGGCGTGGACGACTACACTCGCCGAGATCCCGCCAGTCCGGACGAGGGGAAGCAGCATGCCCGCGCAGCCGTCGAGCGGCCCGGTGCCCGTCACCGTCGGCCGCCGTCCCGAGCCCGTGCACACCGTCGCCGTGTACGCCTTCGACGGCATGTCGCCGTTCGAACTCGGCGTGGTGGTCGAGGTGTTCGGCCTGGCGCGGCCCGAGCTGGGCAGTCTGCTGACCGCCCCCTGGTACACGGTCGTGGTGTGCGCCGACGAGCCGGGGACACCGCTGAACGCCGTCGGCGGTTTCGGCCTGACCGCCCGCCACGGCCTGGACGAACTCGCCGCCGCCGACACGGTGATGGTCGTCGGCGTACCCAACGCCTTCAGTGGTGAGGTCTCCCCGGGCCTGGTCTCCGCCCTGCGGACCGCGCACCGGCGCGGCGCCCGCGTCGTCTCCATCTGCTCCGGCGCGTTCGCCCTCGCCGCGGCCGGCCTGCTCGACGGCCTGGAGGCCACCACCCACTGGCGCTACGCCGAACTGCTGCAGCGCCGCCACCCGGACGTCCGGGTCAACCCCGACGTGCTGTACGTCGACAACGGTTCCGTGCTGACCAGCGCCGGAAGCGCCGCCGGCATCGACCTCTGCCTGCACCTGGTGCGGCGCGACCACGGCGCCAGGGTCGCCAACACCGTGGCCCGCCGCTTCGTCGTGCCACCCCACCGGGACGGCGGTCAGGCGCAGTTCATCGAGGCCGCGGTGAAGCCCGTCGCCGACGAGGACGACGGCGTCGCCCGCTCCATGCAGTGGGCGCTCGACCGCCTCGCCCGGCCGCTCACCGTGCCGCTGCTGGCCCGCGCGGCGCGCATGTCCGACCGGTCCTACCTGCGGCACTTCACCGCCCGCAACGGCACCAGCCCGATGCGCTGGGTCACCACCCAGCGCATCGCGGCCAGCCTGCCCCTGCTGGAGGCGGGCACCGGCACGGTCGAGGAGGTCGCCGCGGCCGTCGGCTTCGAGAGCGCCGCGACCTTCCGCCACCACTTCGGCCGCACCATGCGGACCTCCCCCACGGCGTACCGCCGCGCCTTCTGCCGGGGCGTGGCCTGACGCACCGCCCCGCCCCCACCCGGTGACCGCTACGCGCCGTGGCGCTCGGCGTTGGCGAGGATGGCGTCGTGGAGCCATCGGGCCAGGCCGGGGGCGAGCCGGTCGTAGGCGGCGGTGAAGCGCGGGTCGGCGACGTACATCTCGGCGAGCCCGCGGTGGATGGCGTGGTGGCACGTGTAGAAGTGCCGGGTGATGTGTCCGCGGTGCTCCTCGGCGAGGGCCGCGGCCTGCTCCGAGCCGGCCGGCACGCCGGCCGTGAACGCCTCGGCGAGGCGGGAGTCGAGGGCGTCCGCGGCGGCCCTGACGCGCTGCCAGTCGGCCTTCGTGTAGCCGCCGGTGCGGCGCTGCGACTCCTTCCAGGGGTCGGTGCCGCCCCAGCGTTCCCCGGCCTCGTCCTCCCAGCTCTCCCGGTAGTCGCTCCCGAACACCTCGAACTTCTCCTCGGGTGTCAGCCGGATTCCCATCTTCTGTGCCTCCATGGCTCGTTCGACGGCCGCGGCGAGCTCCTGGAGGTGGCCGATCCGCTCCCCGACAAGCCGGCGCTGGCGGCGCAGGTGCTCGTTCGGCGAGAGGGTGCGGTCGTCCAGGATCGTCGCGATCTCTTCGAGGGGGAAGCCGAGTGCGCGGTAGAACAGGATCTGCTGCAGCCGGTCGAGGTCCGCGTCCTCGTACCGGCGGTAGCCGGCGGGGGTGCGGCCGCCGGGAGAGAGCAGGCCGATCGCGTCGTAGTGGTGCAGGGTGCGCACGGTGACGCCGGCCAGCCCGGCCACCTGGCCCACGGTGTGTCCGCCCATCGGGTCGTTCCCTCCTCGTGGCCTCCAGCCTCGGGCCTCACGGTGCGTGAGGGTCAAGCGCGGGCCCGTACGAGTCTCCGACCGGCGGTGCCGCGGGCGGGCCGGGGTTGGGCGCACCGGACAATTGTCGCCGCACGGCGGGCCGGACACGATGGCGGCATGACGACGAGACCCCTGGTGGGCCGGCTGGCGGCGGAGGCGTTCGGCACCGCGGTGCTGGCCGCCGTGCTGATCGGCTCCGGTGTGCGGGCGGCCGCGCTGAGCGGCGACGCCGGGGTCGGGCTCGTGGCGAACGTGCTGCCCTCGGTGCTCGCCCTGGCCGTGCTGCTGACCGTGCTGGGCCCGGTGTCCGGCGGCCACCTGAACCCGCTGGTGAGCCTGGCGGCGTGGTGGACCGGCCGCCGCCGGGGCGGCGGTGGCCTGCCCGGCCGGGAGCTGCCCGCCTACGCCGCCGCGCAGCTCACCGGGGCGGTGGCGGGTGCGGCCCTGGCGAACGCGATGTACGGCCGCCCGCTGCTGGAGGCCGCGGCGCAACGGCGGACGGGTGGTGCGCTGTGGCTGTCGGAGGCGGTGGCGACCGGGGTGCTGGTGCTGCTGGTGTCCGCCCCGGTGCGGGACGGCCGGGCCGGGTCGGTGCCGCTGGTGGCGGCGGGCTGGGTGGGGGCGGCCTGCTGGGCGACGTCCTCGGGGGGTTTCGCGAACCCGGCGCTGACCGCGGCGCGGTCGCTGAGCGACACGTACGCGGGGATCGCACCGGGGTCGGTGCCGGGGTTCGTGGTGGCGCAGACCGCGGGTGCGGTGCTGGGCCTGGCCTCGGGCGGGCTGCTCCTGCGGACGCCGCGGGCGGGTCAGGTCGCCAGGAAGGACTTCGCGCGGAGCAGGGCGTCCTCGTCGGCGAGCACGTCGCCGGGCCGGTTGCCGCTGCCCAGGAGCACGCCGCCCCAGCGCATCCCGAGGTAGTCGGCGGAGCGGCGCAGGGTGCCGACGAGGGGGTCCGCGTCGGAGGGGTCGGTGCCGGCGTAGGCGCTGACGCCGTAGAGGGTGCGGCCGGCCATGCGGGGCTTGAAGTCGGTGCCGGGCAGGCGCATCCAGCCGGACCAGTGGTCGAGGTAGAGCTTCACCGGGGCGCTGACGCTGTACCAGTACAGCGGGGAGACGATGACGAGGTCGGTGGCGTCGAGGGTGGCGTCGAGCAGGGTGCGGGCCTGGCCGGTCGGCTCGGGGTAGGCGCTGCCGTCGTGGCGGTGGTCGGTGAAGGGCGGGAGGCCGTCGAGGCCGAGCCAGCGCTGCTCGGAGCCCTCGGGGAGGTGTTCGGCGGCGCGGCGGGCGAGGAGTTCGGCGTTGCCGTCGGGTCGGGTCGAGCCGAGCAGGAAGAGGAGGCGGCGCTGGGCCTGGTCGGCCATGGGGGCTCCGGAGGTCGCGGCGGGCGTGGCCGGGACGGTGTCCCGCGTACGCGTGCAACAACGGGCAGCGCCGTGGTTCTTCCCCCCGGGCCCGGGCCGGTCAGTCCGAGATGCCGCCCTGCGCGTTGACCTGGTCGATGCGGATGCGGACGAGGAGTTCGCCGGGGACGCCGTTGCGGGCGCCGAACTCCTCGGCGCGGTGCTCGCCCATGTAGCGGGCGGCGATGCGCGTGGCCCAGTGCCGGAGTTCGGCCGGGTCCTCGGAGAGCGTGGCGGTGCCCTGCACCAGCACGAAGGAGAACGGCGGGCGCTCGTCGTCCACGCAGAGCATGACGCGGGGGTCGCGGGCGAGGGTGCGGCCCTTGACGGTGTCCTTGCCCGTGTTGAGCACGAGGTCGCCGCCGTCCACCAGGAACCAGACCGGCGCGACGTGCGGCCGGCCGTCGGCGCGGGTGGTGGCGAGTTTGGCGGTGCGGGTGCCGTGGCTGAGGAAGGAGCGCCACTCGGGCTCGGTCATCCGGGTCATGGCGTCCATCCTCGCGTCGGGGGGCGGCCGGGCCGCTGCGCCGCGCCGGGGCCGGTGGTGCGGTCAGTGCCGGCGTACGGTCCGGAAGAGCAGGGCGAGCCCGGCCGTCGTCAGGAGCAGCCCGGCCACGGTGACGGCCGGGAGCGCCGCGGGGGGCGCCCCGAGCAGCCGGGCGCCGGCGTTGACGGCTCCCGAGGCCCAGATCAGCAGCACGGCGACGGCGAGCGGCCGGCGGGCGCCCGGGCGGTCGCGCCACCGCGGCGGTGTCCAGCCGGCGAGCAGCGCGGCGGGGAGCGGCAGCATGACGGCGGAGTACGCGAGGAACAGGACGGCCTGGGTGCTCACCGCCGCACTCCCTGCTGGCGGCCGGTGGCGGACCACACGGAGTCGTCGAGCGGAGCGGGTGCGGCAGCGGGGCGGGTACGGTCCACGGGGGGCCTCCGGGGCAGGGTCGGACAACTCGCCGACCAGACTTCCCGGCACACCGTGGGTGAGCGTACCCGCCCTGCGGCGGCAGCGGAACACCTCGTGGGGTCGGATCGGTGACGGAAGGTCAGGCTCCGGGGACGGCGGGGAGGACGTCGGCGAGCTCGCGGAGGAGCCGGGCCTTGGCGCGGGCGCCGACCATGGTCTTCACCGGCTCGCCGTCGCGGAAGACCACGAGGGTCGGCATGGAGAGCACGCCGTAGCGGGCCTGGGTCTCCGGGTTGGTGTCGACGTCGACCTGGACGATGCGGATCCGGTCGGCCTCCTCACGGGCGACGGCGGCGAGCACCGGGGCGAGCATGCGGCAGGGCGGGCACCAGTCGGCGGTGAACTCGACCAGGACGGGCCCGTCGGCGGCGAGCACCTCGGCGGCGAAGGTCGCGTCGGTGACCTCGGCGACTCCTTCGATCTGTGCGACGGCCATGCTGTCTCCTCAGGCGTGGTGGCGGGTGGCGGGGTGCGGGGTGGCGGGGTGCGGGGCGAGCTCGCAGCGTGGTTCGGGGCCGCCGGGAAGGTCGGCGCCGGCTTCGAGTTCGGCGCGGGCGAGCTGGGCGGCGACCTCGTCGCGGACGGTGGCGAGGCGGGCGATGACGTCGTCGAGCTCGGCGAGCTTGGCGCGGTAGACGTCGAGCGAGGCGGGGCAGGTGTCGCCGGCCGGGTGCCCGGCCTGCAGGCACTCGACGAACGGCCTGGTCTCCTCCAGTTCGAAGCCGAAGTCCTGGAGGGTCCGGATCTGCCGGAGCAGCCGGAGGTCCTCCTCGTCGTACTCCCGGTAGCCGTTGCCGTTGCGCCGGGCGGGCAGCAGCCCGCGCGATTCGTAGTACCGCAGCGCCCGTGTGGTGGTGCCCGCCCGCCGGGCCAGTTCGCCGATCCGCATGTCTCCGACGGTAGACCTTGCCGCGGACGTCAACGCCAGCCCGGCCCCGGGAACGGGCAGGGGACGGGTCGGGCGAGCGGGCTGCCGACCGGCAGGACGTACGTGATCAGCAGGACGACGGGGTCGGTGCCGAGGTTGCTGCCGAGGTGCACGCGGTGCGGGCCGGCGGGCTCGACGAAGGCGCTGCCCGCGGCCTGGGTGAGCCGGGTGCGGTCGTGGAGGGTGCGGGTGAGGGTGCCGGAGCGCACCACGACGATCAGGGGGCCCGGGTGGTAGTGCCAGTCCGTGGAGGCGCCGGGGGCGAGGGTGACCTCCTGGACGGTCACCTCGGCGCGGCCGCCGACGCGGGCGGTGATGCCGGTGTCGCAGGTGCCGGCGGCGAGCAGGGTGCTGGTGATCCCGCAGGGTGCCGCGGGCCGGTCACCGGTCGGTGTACTGGTCACCGGTCCCCCCGGACGGTCGACTCCTGTGGACCCGTCAGATTATCCGACTCGTTCGGGGGCGTCCGGCGGTCAGCCCGCGGAGGCGGCGGCGTCGAGTGCCGTCGTGACGCGGCCGAGCAGCTGCTGCAGGCCGGTGAGCTCCTCCACCGACACCCCGGAGGCGGCGAGGATGCGCCGCGGCACGTCGGCGGCGCGCTCGCGCAGGGCGGCGCCGTCGGCGGTGAGCCGGACGGTGACGGAGCGCTCGTCCTCGGTGCTGCGCTCGCGGCGCACCCGGCCGGCCGCCTCCAGTCGCTTGACCAGCGGGGAGAGAGTGCCGGAGTCGAGGCGCAGCCGCTCGCCGAGCTGCTTGACGGGCAGGTCGCCGTGCTCCCAGAGCACGAGCATCACCAGGTACTGCGGGTAGGTCAGGTCGAGGTCCTTCAGGACGACCCGGTAGACGCCGTTGAAGGCGCGGGATGCGGCGTGCAGCGAGAAGCAGATCTGGTGGTCGAGGCGGAGCAGCTGCTCGTCCGGCACCGGGGGCGGTGTGGTCATGGCTCCAGGATAGCCGCGCCGCGGGCATGTGAGTTGTGCGCAATTGAATTGCGTGCTCTACTTATGGGGAAGGGCGGCCCGGGCTTCCGGCCGCCGAGCGGCTCCGAGCAAGGGACGGGTTCACCATGGACGCGCTGTACACCGCTGTCGCCACCGCCAACGGCCGCGAGGGCCGGGCCGTCAGCTCCGACGGGCAGATCGACCTGCCGCTGGCCATGCCCCCCGCGCTCGGCGGCAACGGGCAGGGCACCAACCCCGAGCAGCTCTTCGCGGCCGGCTACGCGGCGTGCTTCGCCAGCGCCCTGGGCCTGGTCGGCCGGCAGGCCGGGGTCGACACCGGCGAGGTCTCGGTGACCGCCGAGGTCGGCATCGGCAAGGACGGCGCGGGCTTCGGCCTCTCCGTCGTGCTGCGCGTCGAGGTGCCCGAGGCGCTCTCCGGCGAGACCGGTCAGCTGCTGGTCAAGCAGGCGCACGAGGTGTGCCCCTACTCCAGGGCCACCCGCGGCAACATCCCGGTGGAGCTCGTCGTCGAGTGACCCTCCGGGGCGACGGGAACGGCGGACGGCCGGGGCGCGCACTGCGCCCCGGCCGTCCGCCGTTCCGTCACGCGTGGGCCGCCGCCCGCCGCCTACAGCGCGGCGCGGATCCAGCCGTCGACCACGGCGGTCAGGTCCTGCTGCGCCGCCGCGTGCTCCAGGCGGTAGGTGCGCACCGCGTCGCCGCTGCTCAGGAAGCCGCGCTTGTCGAACTCCAGCACCACCTCGACGCCGTACGCGTCGGCGATGAAGGTCACCTCGATCTCGTTGCAGCGGTGCGCGTACTGCGGCGCCGCCTTGAACTCGATCTCCTGGTAGAAGGGCAGCGTCTGCCGGGTGCCGCGGATGTGCCCGGCCTCCAGGTCGGCCCGGGAGAAGCGGAAACCGAGGGCCAGCAGCCCGTCGAGGACCCGCTGCTGCACCGGCAGCGCCTCCACCGCGAGCGGGTCGACGTCGCCCTTGTCGAGCTGGCCCGCGATGTCGACCTCGGTCCGCACGCCGAGCACCATGCCGGAGAGGTGCTGCCCGCCGATCGCGGTCGCCGGGGTCTCGAACGGCACCGGGAACGAGAACGGCACCGCGCGGTGCTCGCCCGCCGCCAGCCGCAGCGGCCCGCTGACCACCGCGGACGCGAAGGTGCGGTCGGTGTGGCCCTCGTGGTCCTCGTACTCGACCTCGACACGGGCGATCAGGCTGAGCGTGATGCCGTTGATCTCGGCCTCGCGCTCGCCGCCGACCAGGTTGACCTGGCCGAAGACCGAGCCGCCGGGGCGGACGGTCGGCGTGGACAGCACCGTGTCCACGGTGGGTCCGCCGACGCCGAGAGCGCCGAGAAGCCGCTTGAACACCATCGGATGCACTCCTTGGGAGTCACGGGGGGTGAGGCGCTCGATCGTACTTCGCCCCTCCGCGGCCACCCGGGCCGAGGGGCACCCGGCCGGCGGCCTACCAGGGCGTGACGGCCTTCAGGACCAGCAGCAACGCCGTCGCCGCGTTCAGCGCGGACAGTGCCGAGGCCGCCGTGCCCGCAGCCGCGAGCATCGCCGCCCGGCCGGCCGGACTGTGCGCGGGCGGCCAGGACCGCCCCGGCGGCACCGGGCCGAGCAGCGCCGCCACCCGCCGCGGCACCGGGCCGGGCGCCGGGCCGGCGAACGCCGGCAGGTCCGGCCCCGCGGCGCCGCGGCTCACCAGCGCCGCCCTGGCGACCGCCCGCGCCGCCACCCGGCGGTCGCCCACCGCACCGGCGGCCTCCTCGTCGGCCCACCGCTCCGCGCCGTACGCCACCGCCCGGTGCAGCGGCCGCAGGAACGGGTTGACGCAGCCCGCCAGCCGGGTCGCCAGCAGGTAGCGGTGGTGCCGGTGCGCCAGGTGCGCCCGCTCGTGGGCCAGCAGCGCGGCCCGCTCGTCACCGGTCAGGTGCGCCAGCATGCCGGAGGAGACGACGACGCGGCCCGGCCCGCCGGGCAGCGCGTACGCGTACGGCAGTTCGTCGGGCAGCACCGCGACGCCGTCGCCGGACGGCAGCCCGCCGACCGCCCGGTGGGCCCGGGTGCGCACCCGCACGTGGCGCACCAGCGTGCGGACGACCGCGGCGGCCACCGCCGCGAGCATCACGGCGGCGCAGGCGTCCGTCTCCACGGGGAAGGGCACGAGGTCGCGCACCTCGGGGCCGGACCAGCCGTCCGGCAGCGGGTTGCCCGGGATCCGGGCGGTGCCGAGCACGCCGAGCAGGCCGAGGCAGAGGGCGCTGCAGCCTGCCATGGCGAGGCTGAAGCCGGTGAGCAGCCGGGTCGCGGCGCGCGGGTGCAGGTGCTGCTCGGCGAGCCGGGCGATCGGCAGCACGGTCAGCGGCAGGACGAGCGGGAGGAAGACGAAGACGCCCATCGCCCGGCCTCAGCCCTCACGGCCGTCCGGCGCGGCGGCCCCGGCTGTCGGACGACCGGTCTCCGGACGGCCGGTCTCGGCGTGCCCGGCGGCCGGGGGCCCGGTCTGCGCGGCTGGGACGGTCGGCGCGGCCGGGACGGCGTCGAGCAGCGCGCGAAGCAGCAGTTCGTCGTGTGGGAGGAGGGCGGTGACGAAGCTCGCCAGCACCGCGTCCCGGTCGCGTTCGCCGTCCAGCAGGCGGCGCATGCGCAGGGCGGCCAGCCCGGCGGCGTCCGCGGCGGCGAGCCAGAGGTAGGAGCGGCCGGAACGCGTCCGGGAGACCGCGTTCTTGGCGTGCAGCCGGGAGAGGATGGTGACCACGGTGGTGTAGGCGAGGACGCCGTCGAGGTGCTCCTGCACCCAGCCGGCGGTGGCCGGCCCGGGGGCCTGCCGCAGGACGGCCAGCACCTGGGCCTCCAGCTCGCCCTGGCCGCGGCGGCGGGCCCGGAAGCCCCCGCCGGGGGCGGGTCGTTCGTGGGCCATGGCGGCGCCTTCCTGTCCGTGCGGGCGGGGGCGGCGCCCTCCCGGCGGCCCGTCCGCCGGGCGGGCGGTGCGCGGGTCATCCTACTGAGCGGTCCTCCGGCGGGAGGTCGGACCGATGCGTCGTCAGGGTCCGTTCCGGGCAGCACCACCAGCTCTACAGTGCTGTAGATTCATGGCTCGCAGTGATCGAAGTCGGCCGGGCGCACGGGCCCGGCGCGCGCCTCCGGGAGGGAAAGCCATGGGAGTCTCGCTGGCCAAGGGCGGCAACGTCTCGCTGAGCAAGGAGGCCCCGGGCCTGACCGCGGTCATCGTCGGTCTCGGCTGGGACGTCCGCGCCACCACCGGAGCCGACTTCGACCTCGACGCCAGCGCCCTGCTGTGCGACGCCGGCGGCCGGGTGGTCTCCGACGAGCACTTCGTCTTCTACAACAACCTCACCAGCCCTGACGGTTCGGTCGAGCACAGCGGTGACAACCTCACCGGCGGCGGCGACGGGGACGACGAGCAGATCAAGGTCGACCTCGCCACCGTGCCGCCGACGATCACCAACGTCGTCTTCCCGGTGTCGATCTACGACGCCGACAACCGCCAGCAGAACTTCGGCCAGGTCCGCAACGCCTTCATCCGCGTCGTCGACCAGGCCACCGGCCGCGAGGTCGCCCGCTACGACCTCACCGAGGACGCGTCCAACGAGACCGCGATGGTCTTCGGCGAGCTCTACCGGCACGGCGCCGACTGGAAGTTCCGCGCCATCGGCCAGGGCTACGCCTCCGGGCTGCGCGGTATCGCCCTCGACTACGGCGTCAACGTCTGACCTCTAGTGTCCTGAGTCAGGACACTAGAGGTCCAGCCGGTAGTGGCAGGTGCGGTGCGTCGGACGGTAGCCCAGGGCCTCGTTGACGCGCCGCATCGGCACGTTGTGCTCCGCGGTGTCGGTCAGCAGACCGGCCAGTGCGGGGTGGCGGCGCCGCACGGCCCGGATCTGCTCCGCCTTCATCCACCCGGCCAGGCCGCGGCCCCGGTGTCCGGGCAGCACGCCGGTGCCGTAGTGCTGGGCGTCCCCGGTGCCGTCCCCGGGCACGACCAGCTCGGTGAAGGCGACCATCCCGCCGCCCTCCCCGGCCGGGCCGTCCGCCAGGACCGCCGTGGTGGTGAGGTGGTCGCCGCGCGCCGCGACGGCGGCCGCGGCGGACCGCAGCCGGTCCGCGTCCCACCGGACGGCGCCGAAGCCGGTGTCCCCCACCGGCATGTCGTCCATCGCCGGGCGAGCCGCGACGTACCGGTCGAGCAGGTCGTCCGGTACCGTGCCGTCCCACGAGACCAGCCGGTAGCCGGGGTGCGGCCGCTCCGCGAGAGCGGTCAGGGCGGCCTCGTCGGCCTCCGCCAGCGGGAGCCGGGCGGCCGCCAGCACCAGCACGCGGCGCAGCCCCCGCGCGGCGAGGAACGCCTCGCCGGGCCCGCCCTCGTCCGTCCCGGCGAGCAGGACGCTCCGGTCCGCCGCCCGGGCCGCGGCCGCCGCCGCGTCGAGCAGGAGGCCGCCGGTGCCGCGGCGCCGCTCGGCCGGGTGGACGGTCAGCTCCAGCTCGGCCAGGTGCCGGCGGTCGTCCCGGTCGGACGTCCGCAGGTACGCCGAGCCGACCGGCACGCCGTCCTCCTCGGCCAGCCACACCTCGCGGCGGGCACCGGGGGCGGCGGCGGGATCGGTCAGGGCGGTGAGGCGGATCGGCACGGGGGCTCCAGGCTGAGGCGGTGGACGGCCCGGTGACCGTAGGCGGCGCCGGGCCCGGCTGCAACCGGTTTGCGCCGGCCCGCCCCTCGGCCGGGCTCAGCCCGCGGCGGCCACCGCCTCCACCGGGCGCCGGGCGGAGCCGGTCGTCACCACCAGCACGGCGGCGAGCAGCACCAGGTTCTTCACCACGAACTCGCCCACCAGGGTGAGCATCAGCGGGTTGCCGCCGGCGAAGGCGGTGCCGGGCATCAGCACGAGCACGCCGAAGGTGCCGCACAGGTGCGCGCCGAGCACGGGCAGCGCGAGCACCAGCACGCGGCCGGTCAGCAGCCAGAGGCCGAGCGCGACCTCGAACCAGCCCAGCGCGGGCACGATCCAGCTGCCGGGGTGGCCGGGCACGGTGCCCGTCACCAGCACGGCGGCGGGACTGCGCTCCATCACCTTCAGGATGCCGAACCAGACGTAGAGCAGGCCGAGGCCGGCCCTGAGCAGGGTGAGGCCCCACCGGTGCAGGCCGGGGAGCAGGCGGTCGGTACGGGACTCCGGTGCGGGCACGACGGCGGGCAGCGGGCGGAAATCGGGGATCACGGTCACGGCGGCGTCCCTCCAGAACACGGCTGACGGTGGTGCGGGGCGGGCTGCGGCCGCCGGGCCCGCACCAGGACGGCGGAGCACGCGGGCGGCGGAGCGGGGCGTCACAGGGCAGCGCCGGGCCGCACGGGGCGGCACACGGGGTGCGGCGGGTGACGGCGGGCACGGTGACGTACGGGCGGTGGTGCGGGTCGGGCGCGGATCGGTCCGCGGGACGGTCAGGTGCCGTCCTGGCGGATCCCCGCCGGCCGGTGCAGGCTGCGCAGGCTGCGGACGGTCTCCGGCCGGTCCCCGTAAGGGCCGCCGGTACGGCCTGCGGTGTCGCGGCCGCCGCCGTCACGGCCGGCGAGCTCCCGGCGGAGCAGTTCCCGGTAGGACGTCCGGTAGGCCTGGGCGGCGATCCGGTTGCCCGCCGCCAGGTAGGCGGCGACGAGCGTCTCGTGGGCGCTCTCGCGCAGGTTGTCGGCCTGGATCGCGACGAGTGCCGCGTCGACGGCGGCCCCCACCCAGCCGGCCTGGACCAGCCGGAAGGAGAGTGCCTCCAGGGTGTGCAGGCGCTGTTCGCGCCAGCGGAGGCGGTGGTGGTCGAGCCAGTCCTCCTCCCAGTCGGGCAGCAGGTCGTGGCCGAAGTCGCAGCCCGCGGCCCGGCCGAGCTCCTCGGCGTCCAGGGGGAGCGCGAGGTTGAGCACCCGGGCCGCCGTGTCGCGCAGCGGGGTGAGGTCGGTGGTGACCTCCGGGGCGAGCCGGAGGCGTTCCCGGCCCTCGTGGAGCAGGTCGGTGCGGCTGCCCGGCAGGCGGTGCAGGGCGGTGCGCAGGGCGGCACCGGCGCGGCCCTGGTCGAGGCCGGGCCAGAGCACGGCGGCGGCCCTGGTGCGGGTGAGGCCGCCGGGTTCGACGGCCAGCAGGGCCAGCAGGCGGCGGGCGCCGATGCCCGGTTGCGCCTCCTCGCCGTCGATCTGCAGGGCGAAGCCGCCGAGCAGGTCGAGCCGTACTCCGGTGCCGGCGCGGTCGGCGGGGCACGGACGGTGTCCGTCGGTGCCGTCGGCGGCGCGCAGGGCGCGTGGTCGTTGTGGCGTGCGGTCGGCGGCGCTCCGGCGCGCCGGGCCCGCGGTGGCGACGGCTCGCATGCCGACGCCTCCTGGCAGTGCTTGGATCATGGCTTGCCCCCGTGTCCTTCACCTGCTTTCCACGCTAACGACCGGATGTCCACGGCTGCGAGCGCCATCGCCGCATTGCATGGGAGCCATAGAAGAAGCCGATCGGCCGGGTGGCGCGGGCCGATCGCATGAGCAGCGTCGATTCCGGCCCGAACAAATGTTTGACGGGACACGGTCACCCTCACGCAACACGGTGCAATGCTGCTGCAACGTGCATGCCACGAGCCGTCACATACCTTCCGCAAAAAGCCGCTTCCCCGCTTCCGGCCCGTACGCGAGAAGGACGACGCACCGATGACTCAGCCCATATCCCACCCCCGCACCACCCGCCGCCGGGTCATCGCCGCCGGCCTCGGCGCCGCGGGCGCACTCGCCCTGCCCGCGACCGGGCTGCTGCCCACCACCGGCGCCTGGGCCGCGGAGACCCGCACCGGCCGCCGCGCGCCCGGCACCCACCAGGTCAGCATCGTGGTCCGCTGGAACCAGGCCGTGATGGACGCGATCCTCGCGGAGTACAAGATCGCCGGCACCGTCTTCGGCCCGGCCACCGTCAACGCCCGCGCCCTGGCGGTCGTCCACAACGCCGTCTTCGACGCCTGGGCCTGCTACGACGCCCGCGCGGTCGGCACCCGCTTCGGCGGCGCGCTGCGCCGGCCGCGCCGCGAGCGCACCCTGGCCAACAAGAACGAGGCGATCAGCTACGCGGCGCACACCGCGATGCGCGACCTCTTCCCGAACCAGGCCCCCGCCGCCGACTCCTTCCTCCGCAGCCTCGGCTACGAGCCCGACGCGGTCGCCGGCCCCGACACCCCCGCCGGCATCGGCCGCCGCACCGCGCAGGCCGTGCTCGACTTCCGCCACCAGGACGGCGCCAACCAGGTCGGCACGCCCGCCTACGGCGACACCACCGGCTACGTCGCCCGCAACCAGCCGCAGGCGGTCTCCGCGTTCGACCCGGCGCTGGTCACCGCGCCCGAGCACTGGCTGCCGATGGTCGTCAACGGCAAGACCCAGAAGTTCCTCACCCCGCAGTTCTCCGTGATGACGCCGTTCGCGCTGACCCGGCCCGACCAGTTCTCCGTGCCCGCGCCGCCCGCCTACCCGTCGACCCGGCTCTCGGACGCCATCGAGGAACTGCTGGAGATCAGCGGGAACCTCACCGACGAGCGCAAGGCCATCGCGGAGTTCTGGCTCAACGCGGACGTCACCCCGCCCGGCGCCCAGCAGCTGTGGGGCCGCTTCGTCTCCGCCCGCGACTGCTACGGCGTCGACGAGGACGCGCCGCTCTTCTTCGGCCTCAACATGGCCGAGTGCGACGCCGCGATCGGCTCCTGGGCGATCAAGCGGCAGTTCGACTTCGCCCGGCCGTCCACCCTGATCCCCTACGACCGGCGCGGCCAGCAGATCCGCTCCTGGGGCGGGCCCGGCCAGGGCACCGTCACCATGGACGGCATCCACTGGCGCGCGTACGTGCCGGTGCCGCCGTTCCCGGCGACCGTCTCCGGCCACTCCACCTTCTCCGGCGCGGCCGCCGAGTTCCTGCGCCGCTTCACCGGCACCGACTCCTTCGGCGACTCGTACCTCTTCAAGGCCGGCACCTCCACCATCGAGCCCGGCCTCACCCCCGCCGTGGACGTCACCCTGACCTGGCCGACCTTCACCGCCGCCGCCGAGCAGGCCGGCATCTCCCGCCTCTACGGCGGCATGCACTGGAGCTTCGACAACGGCCCCGGGCTGGAGATGGGCCACAAGATCGGCCGAGTCGTCCACCGGAAGGCCCAGGACCTCCTCCACGGCTCGAACACCTGACTCCGCCACCACGGGAGCTGACCGACCATGACGAACCAGACCACCAACCGGCCGGCCGCCGCACCCGCCCCGGCCGCCCGGACCGGCGGCGGCCGCGCCCCGGCCTTCGCCGGCACCCGCGCCACCGTGGCCGGCACGCTGACCACCATCGTGTCGCTGCTGGTGCTGGCCGGGCTCGGCAAGGCCACCGGCTCGCTGCTGCTGATCGCGCCGCTGGCCGCCACCGCGATGATCATCTGCGCCAGCCCGGCCCTGCCGCCCGCCCAGCCCCGCGGGGTGCTGCTCGGCCAGCTCGGCTCGGCCCTGATCGGCTACGCGGCGGCAGCCGTCGCGGGCCACTCGCTGTGGACGGCGGCCGTCGCCGCAGGCCTCTCCGTCGGACTGATGGGCCTGCTCCGGGCCGTGCACGCGCCCGCCGCCGCCACCGCGGTGCTGGTCGTCGTGCAGCACCCGGCGCCCGTCCGCTTCCTGCTGCTGCTCGCGGCAGGCAGCGTCCTGCTGATCCTCGTCGGCCTCGCGGCCTCCCGGATCGGCGCGATCGGCAAGTACCCCACCTACTGGTGGTGACCGCACCCGCGGCGGGCCGACCCGGCCCGCCGTGCGGCGACGGCCCACCCGCACCGACCGGCCCCGCCGGACCCACCCGAGACAGCTGAGACACCGACAGGAAAGGAGAACCGATGGACCGGCACAGCACCCTGGTCGACTGCGACTGGGTCAGGGCCCACGGCTCCGACGAGGGCGTCGTCATCGTCGAGATCACCGACGGCGGCGCCAACCCCGCCGGCCGCATACCCGGCGCGGTGAGCCTCGACTGGACCACCGACCTCCAGGACCGCGTCCGCCGTGACCTCGTCGGCCCGGAGGCGTTCGCCGCACTGCTCGGCCGCCACGGCATCGGCCCGGACGACACCGTCGTCCTCTACAGCGGAAACAGCAACTGGTGGGCCGCCGCAGGCTTCTGGCAGTTCCGCCTGCACGGCCACCGTGAGCTGCGCCTGCTCGACGGCGGCCGGGCCCGGTGGGAGGCGCTCGGCGGCGACCTGACCGTCGAGGCACCCACCCGCACCCCCGTCGAGTACCCCGTGCGGCCCGCCGACGAGGCGCTGCGCGCCCGCCGCGACACCGTCATCGACGGCATCGGGGCGATCAACCTCGTCGACTGCCGCTCGCTGGAGGAGTACCTCGGCGAGCGCACAGCGCCGCCCGGCGTACCGGACGACCAGGGCGTGCGCCCCGGTCACGCGGAGTCGGCGCAGCACATCCCGTGGAGCGCCACCGTCCGCCCGGACGGCACCTTCCGTGACCGGGAGGAGCTGGAGGCGCTCTACTCGCAGCTCGACGAGGCCGCGCCCACCGTCGTGTACTGCCGCATCGGCTGGCGCTCCGCGCACAGCTGGTTCGTGCTGCACGAGCTGCTCGGCCGCGACGGCGTCGCCAACTACGACGGCGCCTGGCGGGAGTTCGGCTCCCTGGTGGCGGCACCCATCGTCGCCGGCCCGCTCCCCTGGGGCGTGGTCCGGGCCGCGGAGGTCTCCCATGCCTGACGTTACCGTCATGCGCGACGTGCTGCGCAACGGCTTCGACATGACCGACCTGCCGTGGGTCCCCTGGACCGAACCCGGCCGTGTCGGCGTCGAGTTCGTCGTGCTGTGGGGCCCCGACGCCGCCGAGGGGGAGGACTCCGCCGCGCTGCTGCTGCGCTTCCCGCCCGGCGCGCACGGCGACTTCCACGAACACCTCGGCCACGAGCTGATGCTGGTGCTCGACGGCGTGCTCGACCACAGCGACGGCCGCAGCTTCCACCGCGGCGACCTCGTCGTCGAGGACCCGGGCACCCGGCACCAGATGTCCAGCTCCGACGGGTGCACGGTGCTCGCCGTCCGCGCCCGCCCGGCCGCAGCCCGCCGCCCCGAGGACGGCGAGATCACCACCGGGGTCGGCGCAGCCGCCTCCTGACCGTACGCCCGGCACGGGCCGGGCACCGGGCGCGCACCACCACGCCGCGCCCGGTGCCCGGCCGCACGACGGGCGCCCCCGACCGGGCGCGCCCGGCACCACCGGACGCCGCCGGCACCACCCCGGCCCTGCGCCGCCCCGCCGCCATCCGAGGAGTAGCCATGTCGCCTTCCCGAACCGCCACGCCGCACGCGCTGCGCCCGGCCGCACCGCTGGAGCCGGCCGAGAGCCGCCGCGTGCTTCTCACCACCGGCTCGTCCGACGCGCACACCTGGAACCTCGTGCACCTGCAGCTGCTGCTGGAGGAGCACGGCCACTCGGTGCTCAACCTCGGCCCCTGCGTGCCCGAGCAGCTGCTCGTCGACACCGCGCAGCTGACCCGGCCCGACCTGGTCGTGCTCAGCTCGGTCAACGGCCACGGGCACCTCGACGGGCTGCGCGCCGCCCGTGCCCTGCGCGCCGACCGCACCACCCGGGACATCCCCATGGTCATCGGCGGCCTGCTCGGCATCTCCCCCGAGGGCGCGGAGCAGCGCACCGCCGAACTCCTCGCGGCCGGTTTCGACCAGGTGCACCCGGACGGCACCGACCCGTCCGTGCTGCTCGCCTTCCTCGCCGACCTGCCCGTCCTGTGTACCGAGCGGGCCGCCGCGTGAGCCGCTCCCCCGCATCCCCACCGGACCTCGGCAGTTACGTCCGCGCCGCCGCCACCGCCGGCGAACTCGTCGTCCAGCCCCGCATGGGCATGGCCGTCCCGAGCGAGATGGCCGCCGGACTCACCGCGGTCGCGGGCCTGGCCGAGCGCACCGTCGCCACCATCACGCTCGACAGCTACACCCGGGTCGGCGACCACAGTGCCGCCGTCGCCGCCGTCCGCGCCGGCAAGCCGCTCAACGGCTTCCCGCTGGTCGGCCACGGCCCGCGGACGACCGCCAAGGTGGCCGCCGCCGCCGGACGCCACACCCCCGTCCAGGTGAGGCACGGCTCCGCCGACCCCCGCGCGATCTTCCGCACGATGGCCGCCGCCGGCCTCGGCACCAGCGAGGGCGGCCCCGTCTCGTACTGCCTGCCCTACGGGCGGACCCCGCTCGCGGAGTCGGTCGCCGCCTGGCGCGAGGCCGTCCGCACCCTCGCCGAGGAGAGCCGGGCGCACGGCATCCGGGCCCACCTGGAGTCGTTCGGCGGCTGCCTGCTCGGGCAGCTGTGCCCGCCGTCGCTGCTGGTCGCGATGTCGGTCCTGGAGTGCCTGTTCTTCGCCCAGAACGGCATGACGAGCGTCTCCCTCAGCTACGCGCAGCAGACCAGTCCGCAGCAGGACGTCGAGGCGCTGGCCGCCCTCCGCCTGCTCGCGGAGGAACTCCTGCCACCCGGTGTCGACCGCCACGTGGTGCTGTACACCTACATGGGCGTCTTCCCGCGCAGCGTGCCCGGGGCCGGCCTGCTGCTCGCCCGCAGCGCCGAACTCGCCGTCCGCGGCGGCGCCGAGCGCCTCATCGTGAAGACCGAGACCGAGGCGCACCGCATCCCCACGGTCGCCGAGAACCTCACCGCGCTGCGCACCGCCGCCGCCCAGGCCCGTCGCGCCCGCCGCGAACTCGCCGACTCCCCGCGCGAACCGGGCGGCGAGGCCACCGAGGTGCTGCTGGAGGCGCGGGCGCTCATCACCGCCGTCCTCTCCCTCTCGGACGACGTCGGCACGGCGCTGCTGCGCGCGTTCCACCGCGGCATCCTCGACATCCCGTACTGCCTGCATCCCGACAACCGGGGTGCGGCACGCGGCACCATCACCGACGACGGCCGGCTGCGCTGGTCCGAGGTCGGTGCGATGCCGCTGCTCGCCACGGTCGGCCGGTCCGGCGCGATGACGTCCGCCCGGCTGTCGCAGATGCTGCGCCGGGTCGCCGAGCAGCACGACCGCGAGGCCGCCCGGCAGGCCCCGGAGCCGGAGGCCGTCCACACCGAGCCGGCGCCGCTGCGGATCGGCCTGGTCGGCGGCGGGCCGCGCGGCCTGTCGGTGCTGGAGCGGCTCGTCGCCCGCTGCCACGAGCAGCCGCCGGCCCGGCCGGTGGAGGTCACCGCGATCGACCCGTACTGCATCGGTGTCGGCCGGATCTGGCGGCCGGAGCAGTCCCGGTGGTTCCTGATGAACACCCCGGCGCGGGAGGTCACGATGTTCTCGGGGCCGTCCGACGGCGGCCCGGCCCGGCCCGGCGCCGGTCCGACGCTCGCCGAGTGGTGGGAGGCCGACGACCCCGAGCACGCCGAGCCCGAGGGCTACGCGCCGCGCGTCGTCTACGGCCGGTACCTGCGGTTCGTCCTCGGGCTGGTGATGAACGCGCAGGCACCCGGCCTGACGATCCGTGCGGTGCGGTCGCGGGTGCTGACCGCCGACCGCGGCCACGGCCCGAACGCGCTCGGCGAGCCGGTGCACCGGCTGCGGCTGGAGCGCGGCGACGTCATCACCGTCGACCGGCTGGTGCTCGCCTCCGGCCACCCCACCAACGAGCTCGACGAGCAGCAGACCGAGTGGCAGGCCTTCGCCGAGGAGCGTCCGCCGCTGCGGTACGTGACCGGCGACTCCGCCGCCGAGATGCCGCTCGACACCATCCCGCCGGGCACCACGACGGGCATCCTCGGCATGGGCCTGACGTTCTACGACGTCGTCGCCGCGCTCACGCTCGGCCGCGGCGGCCGGTTCACGCCCGCCGAGGGGGGCGGCCTGCGCTACCTGCCCAGCGGGCAGGAGCCGCTGATCGTGCCCGCCTCACGCAGCGGCATCCCGCTGCTGACCCGCGGACGCAACCAGAAGAGCGCCGACTTCCGTTACCGCGCACGGCTGTTCACCGCGCAGCGGATGGGCGCCGTGCGCGCCGCCGGACCGGTGGACTTCCAGTCGCAGGTGCTGCCCTGGCTGCTGGCCGAGATGAACCTCGTGCTCCTCGGCACGCGGCTGCGGCACAGCACCGGCCCGGACGCGGAGCGGGAGTTCGGCGACCTCGCCGCGGCGACCTTCCGCGAGGAGCCGCCCAGCCCGGCCGAACTCGGCGTTCTGGCAAGCGGTTTCGGCGACGCCGGGGAACCCCTCGGGGCGCTCTGGCGGCTCTCCCGGCCGTTCGCCGGACAGCGTTTCGCCAACCCGGCGGACTACCGGCGGGCCCTCACCGCCTGGCTCCGCGAGGACTGCGCCGAGGCGCTGCGCGGCAACGTCGACGGCCCGGTGAAGGCGGCGAGCGACGTGCTGCGCGACGTCCGCGCGACGATCCGGTCGGTCGTCGACTTCGCCGGGCTCACCCCCGACTCGCACCGGCGCTTCCTCGCCGACTTCAACCCGGTCGCCGCGGTGATCTCCACCGGGCCGCCCGCGCAGCGCACCGAGCAGTTCCTCGCCCTGCTCGAAGCGGGCGTGCTGGCACCGGCCGGCCCGGCCGCACGCTTCCGCACCGACCGCGAACTCGGCTGCTTCACCGTCGAGTCGGGCCAGGTCGAGGACTCCCGGGTACGGCTCGGCGCCCTGATCGACGCCCGGGTGCCCAGCACCGACCTGCGCTCCGACCGCGATCCGCTGATCCGCGGGCTGCTCGCCGACGGCGTGATCCGCACCTTCGTCAACTCCTGGGCGGGCGGCGCCTTCGACACCGGCGGCATGGCCACCACCGACACGCCGTTCCACCCGGTGCGGGCCGACGGCGCGATCGAGCGCAGCATGTACGTGCTGGGCATCCCGAGCGAGCACACCCGCTGGTTCACCCAGGTCGGCAGCGGCCGTCCGGGGCCGTGGGGCGCGTTCACCCGGGACGCCGACGCCATCGCCGAGTCGCTGCTGGCGGGGGCGGGGACGCCGGCCGCCGAGGTGGCGGCCGCGGTCCCGGCCGGGAGGGCGGGCCGGTGACCGGAGAACTCCCCGCCGGCTACTGGACGCACCGCAGGACGGCGGCGCACCTCGCGTTCCGCGAGGCCCGCGACCGGCTGCTCGACCTGCGCGACGACCTGGCGGCGGCCCGCGCCGCCCACCGGCCGCCCCGGCCCGCCGCGTTCAACTGGGCCCTGGAGTGGTTCGACGTCGTGGCGGCCGACGCCGCGGGCCCGGCCCTGCAACTGCTGGCGCCCGCCGGCCCGGACGGCCGGGCGGCCGTCGCCGAGGAGACCGGCTGGGCCGAACTCTCGGCGCGGTCCGACACCCTGGCGGTCGCACTGACCGCGCTGGGCGTGGCCCGCGGCGACCGTGTGCTGCTGCTGCTCGGCACCCGCACCGAGCTCTGGGAGAGCCTGCTCGGCTGCCTCAAGCTCGGTGCGGTGGTGGTGCCGTCGTACCAGGACGTGACCCGGGAGGAGGCCGCCGACCGCATCGTCCGCGGCCGGATCCGGCACGTGCTCTGCTCCGCGGACACGGCCGCCCTGGTCGACGGCCTGCCGGTGCCGGGCCGCCGGATCACCCTGGGCGACCGGCCCGGGCCCGGCTGGGACGCGTACCCCGACACCCGCTCGGTGCACCGGCCCTTCCTGCCGGACGGCCCCACGCCTGCGGACGACCCGGCCTTCTGCTACTTCACCTCCGGCACGACCTCGCTGCCGAAGCTGGTCGAGCACACCCACACCAGCTACCCGGTCGGCCACCTCTCCAGCCTCTACTGGAACGGCCTCCGGCCCGGCGACCGGCACCTCAACCTCTCCGCCCCCGGCTGGGCGAAGCACTCGTGGAGCAGCTTCTTCGTGCCCTGGACGGCCGGTGCCACGGTGCTGGCCCCGCCCGACGGCGGCCTCGCGCCGGAGGTGCTGCCGGGCGTGCTCGCGGAGCACGCCGTCGACAGCTTCTGCGCACCGCCCAGCGCCTGGCGGGCGATGCTCCCGCACCTGCACCGTACGGGCGGTGCGGCCGTCCGGCTGCGGGAGGCCACGGCGGCCGGCGAGCCGCTGACGGAGGAGGTGTCCGCCGCGGTCGCCGCCGCCTGGGACGTGCAGGTCCGGGACGGCTACGGGCAGACCGAGGCGACCGCGCTGATCGGCCGCACCCCGGGCGGTCCCGCACCGGACTCCCCGCTGGGCCACCCGCTGCCCGGCTGGACGGTGGTGCTGCGGGATCCGGCGACCGGTCTGACCGGCGACTCCGGCGAGGTCTGCCTCGACCTGTCCGATCACCCGGTCGGCCTGATGGCCGGTTACGCGGACGACCCGGCCCGGACCGCCGCCGCCCTCGCCGACGGCCTGTACCGCACCGGCGACGTCGGCGAGCGGTGCGCGGACGGCTCGATCCGTCTGCTCGGCCGCCTCGACGAGGTGTTCAAGTCGTTCGGGCACCGGGTGTCGCCGGTGGAGATCGAGGCGGTGCTCCGCAGCCACCCCGAGGTGGCGGACGCCGCGGTCGTGCCGCGGCCCGACCCGGCGGGCGGGCTGGTGCCGTACGCGGTGGTGGCGACGCACCGGGAGCCCCCGCAGGGCCCGGGTGCGGCCCGGCTGCGCGGCGAGCTGCTGGCGAGGGCCGCCGAACGGCTCGCGCCGATGTTCGTCCCGCGCGGGCTGGAGTTCGCGGCCGACCTGCCGCGGACCCGGTCGGGCAAGGTGCGCCGGTCGGAGCTGGCCGCGCGGTTCGCGGGCGGCTGACCGCCCCTGCCCTGCCGGCCCTGCCGGCTCGCCGCCGACGGACGGGCGCGACCGACGGGCGCCGACTGCGTGGCGGGCAGGCGGGCGGGCGTGGTCAGCCGGGCGGCGTCCGGTCGTGGCCGGCCGTCGGCGCCGCGCCGCGGTCGGCGGTGGAGAGCAGGGCCTCGGCGACGGCACGGGCCCGCGGGGCCGCGTCGACGGTGCGTTCGCGCAGGGCGGTGATGATGGCGCCGTCGCCGAGCAGGGCGAGCTGCCGGGCGAGGTCGAGGTGGCCGCGGTACCCGGCGGCGGCCAGCAGGGTGTCCAGGTAGTCGACGACCTTCTGCTTGTGCTCGGCGGCGACCCGGTGCGCGGGGCTCTGCGGGTCGGCCTCCTCGACCATGGTGTTGATGAAGGCGCAGCCGCGGAAGTCCGCCGCGGCGAAGCGCTGTGCGAGGCCGTCGAAGAGGGCGAGCGGCAGGTCGCCGGGCGGGCGGGGGCTGGTGTCGACGGTGTCGGCGAGCCAGGCGCGCCAGGCGGCGTCGCGGCGCCGCAGCACCTCCACGACCAGGTCGTCCTTGCCGGGGAAGTGCCGGTAGAAGGAGGCGCGGCCGACCCCGGAGTCGCTCAGGATGCGTTCGATCCCGACCGCGCGGATGCCCTCCTCGTAGAACAGCCGGTCAGCCGCGGTGAGGAGGCGTTCTCTCGCATTGCTCGGCATCCGAAAACGGTACCACTCGGTTCTGATTCTCCGATGGACGTTGACGCATGTCGGTACCGATCGGTACCGTCCTTGGTGTTCGGTACCGCTCGGTTCCATCTTTCGCCGCCACCGAGGAGACACCATGTCCCGTCTGCCCCAGCTCACCGCCGAGACCGCCAACGAGGAGCAGCGCGAACTCCTGGAGAGCACCCTCAAGCAGCTCGGCAAGGTGCCGAACCTGTACGCGGCCCTCGCCAACGGCCCCGCCGCGCTGCGCGGCTACCTGGCCATGCGGGAGGCCCTGGTCGGCGGCACGTTCAGCACCAAGCAGCGCGAGCAGCTCGCCCTCTTCATCGCCCAGCGCAACAGCTGCACCTACTGCGTCTCCGCGCACACCATGCGCGGCGGCCGCGTCGGCCTGAGCGAGGACCAGCTGCTCGCCACCCGCCGCGGCACCGACACCGACCCGCACATGGACCAGGTGCTCAAGCTGACCGGCGAGGTCATGGCCAGCGGCGGACGGGTGAGCGACACCGCCCTCGCCGAGGCCCGCGCCGCCGGCGTCACGGACGCCGAGATCGCCGAGATCGTGGGCCACGTCGCCCTGAACGTGCTCTCCAACTTCTTCAACCACGTCGCCGAGCCGGAGCTCGACTTCCCGCTGGTCGACGCCCACACCCTGGACTGACGGGCCGCGGCGCGGGGCCGGACCTCAGCACTCCGGCCCCGCCGCCCACCGACAGCCGTCACCCCACCACACCACGGGCACCACACGGGCGGCACGCGGGAGCAGCAGTGGACATCGACATCAAGACCCTGAGAACGTTCTGCGAGGTCATCAGAACCGGCTCGTTCACGAGTGCCGCCCAGCGGCTCGGCTACTCGCAGTCGAGCGTGACCGCCCAGATGCGCGCCCTGGAGAGACAGGTCGGCGAACCCGTCTTCCTGCGGCTGCCCAACGGCGTGCGCCTCACCCCCGCCGGTTCCACACTCCGCGGCTACGCAGGCCAACTCCTCACTCTGGTAGGCGAGATGGAGCACGCCCTGCGCGGCCCGACCGCTCCCGTCCCACGGCTCAAGGTCGGTCTGGCACCCGCCCTCGCCTACGGCGAACAGCTCGCCAGGATCGCCCGGTTCGGCCGCCGGCTGCTGCCGGACGTCCAGCTCGCCCTCCGGGTGATGGGCACCGCCGAGATCCACGCGGCCCTCCGGACGGGCACCCTCGACGGCGCCATCCTCCTCACCGGACGCGACCACCACCGCCCCGCCGCACCGGCGTTGGCCACTGCGGTGCCCGCCACGGCCGGCCGGGCCGACGCCGAGGCGCGGACCGCCGTCCTCGCCCGGCGCGCCTCCGCCGCACCCGGTCGCACGGACGGGCCCCAGGCCGAGATCGACGTCCAGGAGCTGGAGTTCACGCCCAGCACCCGGGCCGTCGGACGGATCACCGGCACCTGCCGGCAGGTCGTCGTCGCCGACCCCGACTGCCCCTCGCAGCGCTGGCTCCCCGAATTCCTGCGCCTGCGCGGCGGCGAGACGCCCGAGAGCCTCGAACTCGGCTCCATGGACGGCGTCCACGCCACCGTGCAGGGCGGCCTCGGCTGCGCCATGCTGCCGTCCGGCCTGGCCGGCTCCGCCGACGGGGCCGGCCTCGCGCCGATCCCCGGCGTACCGCGGATGCAGTGGACGGTCTCGCTTCTCGCCGCCCGCGGCAAGGAGATCCGCGACAGCCACCGCCAGGGCCTCGCCGACGCCATCCGGCTGGCACTCACCTGCCCGGTATGACCCCGGCCCGTGGGGACGAGCGGCTCAGTCCGCTCGGTCCGCTCGGTCCGCTCGGCCGACGAGAGTACCGACCACCACCGTCGCCTCCAGGTCCTCGCAGACCACCACCCGGGAGGCCAGCCCGGCCGCGGTGAAGGCCGCCACCGTGCCGGCCGCCTGGCGGCCGCTCGTCTCGATCAGCAGTCGGCCGGCCGGCGCCAGCCACTCCGGCGCCCCCGCGGCCACCCGCCGCTGGACGTCCAGGCCGTCGGCGCCGCCGTCCAGGGCGACCGGCGGCTCGTGGTCCCGGGCCTCCGCGGGCAGCAGCGCGAGGGCCGCGGTCGGCACGTACGGCGCGTTCACGACCAGCAGGTCGACCCGGCCGCGCAACGACGACGGCAGCGGCTCGTAGAGGTCGCCCACGTACACCGCGCCGCCGAACGGCCCGACGTTGCGCCGGGCGCAGTCCACCGCCACCGGGTCGATGTCCGCCGCGTACAGCTCGGCCCGGCCCAGCGCCGACGCCACCGCCGCGCCCACCGCCCCGGCCCCGCAGCACAGATCCACCACGACCGCGGGCGACGGCACCCCGCCGACCGCCTCGACCGCCTGGGCGACCAGGAACTCCGTCCGCCGCCGCGGCACGAACACACCCTCCCGGACCTCGATCCGCAGACCGCCGAACTCGGCCCAGCCGAGGACGTGTTCGAGCGGAAGACCGCCCTCGGCCCGCCGCGCCACCAGGGCGTCGAGCTCCTCGGGGGTACGCGCCGCGGAGACGAGCAGTTCCGCCTCGTCCTCGGCGAAGACACAGCCCGCGGCACGCAGCCGTCCGACGACGGCGGAGACGACCCGGGCGGAGAAGAAAACAGACATGAGAGCCTCTCGGGGACAACCGACAGGTGTCCCACGGCCCACCTACAGAAGGCCACCGGAGGGGGACACCCGACCTGCACGTGCGTTGATCGGACTCACCTCCTCGACTGGTCACCGACTGGTGCACACGGACCCTACCAGGGCCCCGCCGCCACCCGGGTGGACCGCGGCGGCCGGACGGGTGAGCCGACGGACCCGCCTGCCGCCCGCCCGGCACGGCGGCGTGCATGGGTGGAACGCGGCGCCCCCGGGCGTCCGTCCCCCGTCCCCGACGCCATGAGGTGCCCGTGCCGGTCCGCCCGCCGCTGCCCCGCAGCGTGCCGAAACTCCTGCTGCTCCTGCTGTGCGTCTCCGGCCTGTCCGCCCTGCCAGGCCAGGCCGCGGCGGCCACCGCACGGCCCGCCCCCGCCGCGGCACCCGCCTCGGCCGGTGTCGACTGGGACGCCCTGGCCCGGTGCGAGAGCGGCGGCCGGTGGCACATCGACACCGGCAACGGCTACTTCGGCGGCCTGCAGTTCGACCGGGCCACCTGGCGCGAGCACGGCGGCCTCCGCCACGCACCGCGCGCCGACCTCGCCACCCGCGAGCAGCAGATCGCCGTCGCCGAGCACCTCGCCGCCCTGCGCGGCCTCGCCCCCTGGCCGGTGTGCGGCGCCCGCGCGGCCCGGACGGTCGAGCAGCCCCCGCCCGCGAACACCGACCACGCCGGGGCGGCACGCTGGACCGTCCAGGAGGGCGACACCCTCGACGCGGTCGCCGAGGCGCACCGCATCCCCGGCGGCTGGCCGGCCCTCCACGACCTCAACCGCGACACCCTCGGCGACGACCCCGACCTCCTCCTGCCGGGCCAGGTGCTCCGACTCGCCGGCCCCTGACCCGTAGCGGTTGTCGGTGCCCGGTGGCACCATGCCCACGTGCTGATCCCTGGATACGAGGACGCCCCCCTCACCCCGGGCGACGACCTGCCGGCGCGCCCCGGATTCTGGACCGCCCACCTGCGACGGCTCGCACCGGACGACGGCCCCTGCCCCGACCACGGCCCCGCCGACGCGGACTCCGAGGCTGCGCTGGCCGCGCTCACCGACCCGACCGCCTGGCCCGTGCTGCGCCTCCCCCTGCCGCACGGCTGCACCATCCTGGTCGTCCACCGCAACGCCACCGCCCGCACCGGCACCGACATCCTGCTGAGCCGGCCCCGCCGCAGGTACCCGAACCGGCTCGCCCGCACGGGGGACGCCGCCGACGGCCCCGGCCTGAGCTGGCAGGCGCTCACCACCGCGGCCCGCCGCACCGGCGACGGCCACGGCATCACCGGCCGGCACGCCCGCCTGCTCCTCCTGCTGCCCGCCCTGCGCCGCCGCACCGCCCTGCCCTCGGACGCCGCCGTCACCGTCGCGAGCGCCCTCACCGCCGTCGGCGTCCCCCTGCCGCACCGCGCCACCCTCGCCGCGGCCCTGCTGCCGCCCACCGGCACCCGCGCCGCGGAACGCCACGCGGCCTAGGTGTACTGACCACGGAGGTTGGTGACAGGGCTCACGGCGTGGTGATCTTGAAATGAGTGAGGGCCTTCTGGCCCGGTGTGGATTGCGACATCTGCACCGGCTCCCGGAAAGGCCCTCATGCCACACCGCAACGCACCGCTGACCGAGACCGGACGCCTGCGCCTGGCCCACTAGCGTGGTCGAGGACGGCCGGCCACTGCGATGGGCTGCCGAGCGCTTCCAGGTCTCACCGACCACCGCCAAGCGCCGGGCGGACCGCTACCGCGCCTTGGGCGAGGCCGGCATGAGCGACCACTCCTCCCGCCCGCACCGCAGCCCCCGCCGGACCCCGACCCGCACCGAGCGGCGGATCATCAGGGTCCGCGTCCTGCGACGCCGGGGACCAGCCCGCATCGCCCACCCGCTGAAGCTCAACCCGGCCACCGTGCACCGCGTCCCGACCCGCTACCGCCTCGCCCGTCTCACGCACCTGGACCGTGCCACCGGACGCGTCATCCGGCGCTACGAACACGCCGCGCCGGGCGACCTGGTCCACGTCGACATCAAGAAGCCCGGCAACATCCCCGACGGCGGCGGCCACCAGGCCCTCGGCAGAGCGGCCGGCCGCAAGAACCGCTCCGGCGCCGGCTACAGCTACCTCCACAACGCCGTCGACGACCACTCCCGCCCGGCCTGCAGCGAGATCCTGACCGACGAGCGCAAGGAGACCGCCACCGCGTTCTGGACCCGCGCCCAGGACTTCTTCGCCCAGGCCGGGATCACCGTCCAGCGCGTGCCGACCGACAACGGCTCCTACTACAAGTCCCACCTCTGGCGCGATGTCCTGGCCTCGGCCGGGATCGCCCACAAGCGAACCCGGCCCTACCGGCCCCAGACCCACGGCAAAGTCGAACGCTTCAACCGCACCCTGCTCGACGAATGGGCCTCCACGCAGGCCTACCGCACCGAGCAGGAACGCCGCGACGCCTACCCCGCCTGGCTCCACACCTACAATCACCACCGCGGACACACCGCACTCGTCGGCAAGCCACCCGCCAGCCACGTCCCCAACCTCACGGGTCAGAACAGCCAGTCACCTTGGCGGGCCCAATGGTGCTGAACGAGCGAATTGAGTCGGTTCGCGCTCGACACGCGCGGCTGGTGCCACACTTGCAACCGCGGCTAACCGCTGTTTACCGTGCGGACTGGTGCGCTTTACCGTGCGGACTGGTGCGCTTGAAGTACCACGGCGCTGAAGCAGCCGTGTGCATGAGCCGTGCAAGCCCCTCTGCGGACACGGGCCTGCTACTCCCCGTCCGTCCAGTAGCGCTGGAGCCGCACCACCGCTTCGTTCTTGTCCATCTTGGCGACCAGATTCTCGGCAAGACCGACCCGGTTGATCAGCAGATGGACCAGATCTGCCGGGAGAGCCTCGGAGGAGGGCTCGGGCGAGCCTCGGTCGGGTAGTTCCCCGTCCAGTACACAGGCCCAGAACTCTCCTTCCGCCACCTCCAGTTGGTCGCGGATAATGTGCCCCCAGATGCCACCGCCGTAAGCGGTCCGGTTCACAGGGTGCGAAATCCGAGTGCGCAGGATCCGACCGTCGAACAGGCCGAGTTCGTAGGTGACGTGGTGCGTACCCGTACGCCCTCGCGCATCCCTGACGCGCTCCCAGTCTTCGACCCGGCAGAACTGGTCGTGGCGCTCGCGGGTCGGCTGGGGCCAGGTCATCGGGCCGCTCCGACCAGCCAGTCGCGCAGCTGATCATCGTCGCTGAGACTGATCAACTGCACCAACCCCCAGTTGTCCCGATGATTCGGCGCGCTTTGCAGCCGCTCCTGCCAGTCCTCGGCGTACTCCCGCAGCGCGTCGAGCATCTCGCCGATCGCCTCGTCGAAGGTCGCCCCGTCCGCAGCGACCGGCAGTCCCGGAATGAAAACGGACCAGCCGCCGCCCTCCGCAACCACCTGGGCTCGCGACACGCACACCGTGGAGAGGAAGTGCCGCAGCCGCTCGACGTCCACCACCGCCGCTCTGCCCGCGTCCCGCCGCACCGTGGCAACCCGCCCCTGCTCCGCCGCGTCCAGGAGGTCCTTCAGATGCGAGCGCGCTTCCGTGTAGCTCTCGTAGTGCACTGCCGACATGACACATCTCCTCGGATCTCCTTCAGAGTCCCTCAGAGACCTACGTACGTCAAGTACGTCACGTACTTGATTCGACCTGCGCCGCGCATGCTGCGCTATCCGCAACCAGCTCAACCGCGCTCGGCGGTCCGGGCAGTCCCGGCGCGTGGACACGGAGAGGAAGAGCCGACAACATCTGGGCTGGACAGCCGCCACGCCAAACGAGGCTCTGACACGCCTCGACCGCGATGATGGCCGGGCGCACGCGCGTGCGATTCGCAAGGCTCCGGCCAACGGCGGAACTCTCCCCCACGCCGAGATCTCCAGGATTGGCAACTGCGAACCAGGTCGGATGCCACGAGAGTTCACAGGGCCGACCAACCGGATCGTCGACCGCGTGCGCCGCCCGCAGGATTCCTGCACCTGCGGTCCCCGCAATCGAGCCGGCCTGCAACGGCAACCCAAAAGGCTCATAGCTCAGACCAGTTGATCGAGGACCGATGGCGACCATACGGCGGCTGACAGCCCTGCACCGCCAGCAGCTGCGACCACCGGTGCGCCAATGGCGTGAGTCTCGGAATTGGTCCGGACAACAAGAGAGCCCCAGGCCATTGGCCTGGGGCTTCACCTCTGAGCGGGCGACGAGAATCGAACTCGCGCTATAAGCTTGGGAAGCTCATGTTCTACCATTAAACTACGCCCGCATCTGACGAGCCGTCAGCGACCGCTCGATCGATCACCACTGTACCCCATCCGGCGAGCGGCACGGCGTCCCCCGCGGACGCGCCGCGGGGCCGTGCGGGCGGGTGGCCGGGGGGCGTACTGTGTGGGCCGTTCCCGTGACGGGCGGCGGCGAGCCGCTCCGTGGAATGTCCGGAACATCCCCTAATGTGACGCTGCGCTCGCGGCGCGGACCAGGCCCGGGCCGACGGCCGCGCCGGGGCGTGAGGCGGACGGGGAACACGGGGAAGTATGGGAAGGGGATCGATGGAGCAGCGCACCGTCGTTCGTTGTGCCGAGGGGCACCTGTTCAGCACCACCACGTTCCCGATGCAGAATCTCGGGCCCGCGCGGCTGGGGCCGGGCCGGCTCATCAGGTGTCCGCAGTGCGGACGGCTGCGGAGTTCGGTGCCGGCGGACGTGAGCGAGCTGTCGGGAGCGCAACTGGCGCGCGCGATGCGGCTGGAGGCCGTGGAGTTCCTCGCCTGAGGGCGGTCGGACAGCGGCGGTGGGCCCCGGGCGGTCGGATCCTGATTCGTCCGGGGCCCTTCGTTGCCCGTAACCTCGACTGCGTGCTGCTCTCTGACAAGGACATCCGGACCGAAATCGACAAGGGTCGGGTCGTCGTCGACCCGTTCGAGCCTGAGATGGTCCAGCCGTCCAGCATCGACGTCCGGCTCGACCGCTTCTTCCGGGTGTTCGAGAACCACCGGTACCCGCACATCGACCCGCGCGAGGAGCAGCCCGACCTGACCAGGCTCGTCGAGCCGGACGGGGACGAGGCGTTCATCCTGCACCCGGGCGAGTTCGTGCTGGCCTCGACGTACGAGGTGATCACGCTGCCCGACGACGTGGCCTCGCGGCTGGAGGGCAAGTCGAGCCTGGGCCGGCTGGGCCTGCTCACGCACTCCACGGCGGGCTTCATCGACCCGGGCTTCAGCGGTCACGTCACGCTGGAGCTGTCGAACGTCGCGACGCTGCCGATCAAGCTCTACCCGGGCATGAAGATCGGGCAGCTCTGCCTGTTCCGCCTGTCGTCGCCGTCCGAGCACCCGTACGGCTCGGCGCGGTACGGCTCGCGCTACCAGGGCCAGCGCGGCCCGACGCCGTCGCGGTCGTACCTGAACTTCCACCGCACGGACGTCTGACCGGGGTCTTCACCCGCGCAACCCACGCACCCACGCACGCGACAGCGGGCCGCCGATCGGTGATCGGCGGCCCGCTGTCGTGCGGGTGCCCTACTCGGCGCCGTTGCTCGGCGCCGCTGCTCGGCCCGTTACTTGGCCCGTTACTTGGCGTCGGTCAGGCAGAGCACGAACTTCTCGCTGCCCAGCTGCTGGGCGAGGCCGGCGGTGTAGCCCTCGACGGACTCGCAGGCCTGGGGGTCGAAGCTGTTGTCGACGACCGACAGCACCTTGTAGTTGGCGGCGGCGTCGCCGCAGTCGAGGGTCTTGACGTCCGGGTTGTTGTCGCTGCCGCTGACCTTCACGCACTGGCCGGGCTTGGCGTGCACCGGGTCGTCCGAGAGGAGGTCGCCGACGGCGACCTTCACACCGATGATGACCACGAACGTGATCACACCGGCGATGATCTTCTTCGCCTTGCCCTTCTTCGGGGCGGCCGGCGGGACGGCCTGGGCGTACCCGCCGGGCAGCTGGCCGGGCGAGGCGTAGCCGGGTGCCGGCTGACCGGGGGCGGGCTGACCGTAGGCCCCCTGAGCCGACGGGTCGGCGGCGGGCTGGCCGTAGGGCGGCTGCGGGGAAGTCATGGTGATCCTCGGCGGTGAGCGGGTCGGCTTCTGGCGGATTGCAGGCGAACGCTACCGACGGGCACCACCGGGCCGGGCCACGCAATTCGATCAAATGCCGCATTACTGTACTACGTTATGGATCTGCAACGCCGAATTCGGACAAATACCGGAACTTCTTGCCGTTTCGGTGAGTTCAGGCCCGCTTCGGCCGGGTGACGGCCACCAGCTCGCTGCCGTCGGCGGAGAGGCTCAGCTCGGTGCGCAGCTCGGAGAGCTCCCCGAGGTTGTGCAGGTGGGTGCCGCCGCAGAAGATCTCCGCGCGGCCGGCGGGCAGCTCGCACTGCCAGCGCCGGCGGGCGGTCAGCTCGGGCCCCGGCACGTCGATCCGGACGGCGGCGTCGGCCGCGATCCAGGCGGCGAGTTGCGCGTCGACCGCCTCCGTGACGGCCTGCAGGTCGTCCGCGAGGGCGGCGAGACCGTCTCCGGCCTCGGTGGTGAAGCCCTTCTTCCGGAGCGACTTGCCGAGCCGGTAGGTGTCGGTGCTGGCCTCGGTGTCCATCACCGAGGACGCCATGGCGAGGCTGTCGAAGTCGGGGTTGCCGAAGGCGTCGCGGCGGCCCGGGTCCTTGCGCCAGCGCGGGGCGAGCGCGGCGTTGAGGGCGAGGGCGAGCAGGTGGCAGCCGCTGTGCGCGGCGGAGAGCAGGGCGCGGCGTCCGGCGTCGACCCGCAGCTCCGCGGTGCTGCCGACGGCGTCCGCGGGCTCGCCCTCGACGACGTGCAGCACCAGCCAGGACCACGCCTCGTCGCCGCGGCGCACCGGGATGTCGGCGCCGACCAGCAGGCCGCCGCCGTCGGGCCCGACGGCGCCGGTGAGGCAGTCGACCACGGGGTGCGCGACACCGGCGACGGTGAGCGTGCCGAGGTCGGCGGGCTGGTCGGGCCAGGTGTGGTCGAGCGGGTGGAAGGGCGTCGCCGCGGTGACGACGGCGTACCGGCCGCCCTCCAGCGGGTGCACGGCGAGCACCGGGGAGTCGCCGCTCACCGCGCCGGACGGGAAGGTGACGTGGGTGGTGGGGAGGGTCATGAGGGTGCTCCGGGCAGCGGCGTGGGAGGGACGTGGACGGACCGTCCACCCTATCGCCGCGGCCCGGGCCCCCTGCGGTCCGCGGCGGCCGACCGGGCCGGGGTGCGTTCCGGCCGGGCCGGGAGGCCGCGGTACGGCGTCAGCTGAGCGTCGGCAGCTTGATCAGGACGAGCAGTGCAAGCAGCTGCAGTGCGGAGGCTCCGGCCGCCTTGCCCCAGGGCAGGTCGTGCACCCGGCGGACCATCGTGGTCAGCAGCACGGCGCAGACCAGCCAGGTCACCCAGCCGACCACCTGCACGACCACGTTGTCGCCGGGCAGGAAGAGCGCCAGGAGCAGGCGCGGCACGTCGCTCGTCCAGCCGATCAGCACGGCCAGGCCGACGGTCGACTGCCACGGGCCGTCCCCGCCGAGCTGCCGGGCGAGGGCGTACGTGACCCCGCCGAGCATCGCCCCGGCGAGCGCGAACCCGATCGCGGCGGCGACGAGCGCCCACGCGGCGACCGAGAAGGTGGAGTTGACGATGTCGTCGCGGGTGGAGCCCATGCCGAACACCGCGAGCACGCCGTAGACCAGGGACACGACCAGGGCCGGGAGCCACGCCTGGTGGTCGCGCATGCGGTCGAAGGTGCGGGCCGGCTCGCGGTAGATGCCGACGAGCAGTTCCTTCCAGCCCGGCCGGGGCCCGGCGATGCGCGGGGCGACCTGCCCGCCGGCCCGGTAGACGCCGACGTTGTCCTGGGCGGCCGGGTACGGCTCGTCCTGGTAGCCGTGGTCCCCGGCGACGGGGAAGGCCCGGGTGTAGCCCTGCTGGTCCGCGCCGTAGCCGTCCGCGGGAACGCCGGGGTACACCGGCCCGCCCGGGTACGGCTCGCCGGCCCCGGGGGGCGGTCCGTCGGGTCCCTGCGGGGTGTTCGGTCCGGGGTACCCCTGGTAGGGCGCCGTGAAGTACTCGGGCTCCCCGGTGGGCCCGCCGGCGGACTGCTGCCGCGGCGACGGGTCGGCGGGCGCGGACCATCCCCGTCGGGGATCGGCGCCCTGCCCGTTGTCGTATCGATTGCCAGCCACGCCTCGACGGTACCCGCTCGGGCTGACCGGCCGTCGGCCGAGCGCGGGGCGGGCGCCGGATTGCAGCCGTCCTGTGACGACCGGGCCGCCTGCCGGGAGCCCGGCAGGCGGCCCGGGGGTCAGCGCTGGGCGCCGATGGCCGGCCCGTGCACGGCGGCGGCGGCGGACTCGCCGGCCGGGCAGCCGCCGGGGCCCGCGGTGGTGCGCACGGCGCCGACCGGCAGCAGGGTGCCGCAGGCGATGCGGAGGCCGCTCGGCAGCTCGTTGTCGGACTCGACGGTGGCGCCGTCGCCGATGACGGCGCCGTCCAGCGAGGTGCGGGCGCCGATGACGGCGTACGCGCCGACGATGGAGTCCTTCACGAACGCGTCCGCGCCGATCACCGCGCCGGGCAGGACGACGCTGCCCTCGACGATCGCGCCGGCCTCGATCTCGGCACCCTCGGAGACGACGGTGCCGTTGCCGAGCACCGCGCCCGGGTCGACCTGGGCGCCGGGCAGGAGCAGCGCCTCACCGGTCGGGCCGGGGACGGCCGGGGAGTCGACCTTGCCGAGGACGAGGTCGGCGGAGCCGCGGACGAACGCGGCGGGCGTCCCGAGGTCCAGCCAGTACGAGGTGTCGACGACGCCGCGGAGGTGCGCCCCGGTGGAGAGCAGCTCCGGGAAGGTCTCGCGCTCGACGGAGACCTCGCGGCCCGCCGGGATGCGGTCGATCACCGAACGGGTGAAGACGTAGCAGCCGGCGTTCACCTGGTCGGTGACGATCTGCTCGGGCGTCTCGGGCTTCTCCAGGAACTCCAGCACCCGGCCGTCGGCGTCGGTCGGCACCAGGCCGAAGGCGCGCGGGTCCTCGACCCGGGTCAGGTGCAGGGTGACGTCGGCGCCCGCGGCGACGTGGCCGTCCCGCAGCGCCGCGATGTCGAGGCCGGAGAGGATGTCGCCGTTGAAGACGAGGACCGGCTCGTCGGGGCCGCAGGTGAGGCCCTCGGCGGCGTTGCGGATGGCGCCGCCGGTGCCGAGCGGCTCCTTCTCGGTGAAGTAGACGAGCTCGATGCCGTAGGGGCTGCCGTCCTGGAAGTGGTCCTCGAAGACCTCGGCCAGGTAGGAGGTGGCCAGCACGACCCGGGTGACGCCGGCCGCGGCGGCGCGGGCCAGCTGGTGCGCGATGAAGGGCACCCCGGCGACGGGCAGCATCGGCTTCGGCGTGTGGGTGGTCAGCGGGCGCAGCCGGGTGCCCTTGCCACCGACCAGCATGATCGCTTCGGTCATGGTGTGAGCTTCTCCCCTAGTTCCGGTACAGGCCCGGTCTTCGTCATCGGCGACCGGTGCCGTGTTCGACGGCGTGGCTGGCTCCGGGCCCCTCCGGCCCTCCGCCAGCAGACCCGCAGACCGCGCGTCCAGCGCCTACTGTATTTGCTCCCGGGCGCCCTCGTTCCCGAGGCTCCCCCGTTGTCTCCTCCACCGGCGTGCGGTGCCCTGCGCGCGCACCCCGGCCAGGTCCGGGGCGCAGCGGGCCCCGGCACCGCCTGTCGCCGCGCCCGGGCCCGCCTCGTGCCGCCACCGCCCGGACGGCACCGGCCCCGTGCGCCACCGGGGCGTACGGGGCCGGTGTGGCCGGTGGAGCCGGCGGCCGGGCCGTCAGGCGTCGACGGGCTCCGGGTCGGGCTCGGGCTCGACCGGCTGGGCCTTGACGGAGTCGAGCAGCAGCTGCGCCACGTCGACGACCTTCAGGTGCTCCTTGGCCGCGCCCTCGTTCTTCTTGCCGTTGACCGAGTCGGAGAGCATGACGAGGCAGAACGGGCACGCGGTGGAGACGATGTCCGGGTTGAGGGACAGCGCCTCGTCCACGCGCTCGGTGTTGATGCGCTTGCCGATCCGCTCCTCCATCCACATCCGCGCGCCGCCGGCGCCGCAGCAGAAGCCGCGCTCCTTGTGGCGGTGCATCTCCTGCTGGCGGAGGCCCGGGACCTTGTCCATGATCTCGCGCGGCGGGCTGTAGACCTTGTTGTGGCGGCCCAGGTAGCAGGGGTCGTGGTAGGTGATCAGGCCCTCGACGGGGTTGACCGGGACGAGCTTGCCCTCGTCGATGAGGTGTTGCAGCAGCTGGGTGTGGTGGATGACCTCGAAGTGACCGCCCAGCTGGGGGTACTCGTTGGCGATGGTGTTGAAGCAGTGCGGGCAGGTGGCGACGATCCGCTTGACCGGGGCGTCCTCCAGCGCGGCGTTCAGCGTCTCGACGTTCTGCGCGCCGAGCATCTGGAAGAGGAACTCGTTGCCCAGGCGGCGGGCGGAGTCACCGGTGCAGGACTCCTCCTTGCCGAGGATCGCGAACGCCACGCCCGCGGTGTGCAGGAGCTCGGCGAAGGCCTTGGTGGTCTTCTTGGCCCGGTCCTCCAGGGCCCCGGCGCAGCCGACCCAGTAGAGGTACTCGACCTCGGCGGGGTCGATGTCCTCACCGATCACCGGCACCTCGATGCCGGTCTCCTTCTTGAGCTCCTTGACCCAGTCGAGGCGGGCCTTGGTGGCCATGCCCCACGGGTTGCCCTTGTTCTCCAGGTTCTTGAGCATCGTCCCGGCCTCGGTCGGGAAGGAGCTCTCGATCATGACCTGGTAGCGGCGCATGTCGACGATGTGGTCGATGTGCTCGATGTCGACCGGGCACTGCTCGACGCAGGCGCCGCAGGTGGTGCAGGACCAGAGGACGTCGGGGTCGATGACACCGCCCTCCTCGGCGGTGCCGACGAGCGGGCGCTCGGCCTCGGCGAGGGCCGCGGCGGGCACGCCGGCGAGCTGCTCGGCGGTGGCCCGCTCCTCGCCCTCCATGTCCTTGCCGCCGCCGGCGAGGAGGTAGGGGGCCTTGGCGAAGGCGTGCTCGCGGAGGCTCATGATGAGGAGCTTCGGGGAGAGCGGCTTGCCGGTGTTCCACGCGGGGCACTGCGACTGGCAGCGGCCGCACTCGGTGCAGGTGGAGAAGTCGAGGATGCCCTTCCAGGAGAAGTGCTCGACCTGGGAGGCGCCGAAGACGGCGTCGTCGGCCGGGTCCTCGAAGTCGATCGGCGTGCCGCCGCTCGTCATCGGGCGGAGGGCGCCGAGGGCGGTGCCGCCGTCGTCCTCGCGCTTGAAGTAGATGTTGAAGAACGCGAGGAACCGGTGCCAGGCGACGCCCATCGAGGGGTTGACGCCGATGGTGATCGCCCACGCGAAGGAGATGCAGATCTTCAGCATCGCGAAGAGGTAGACGAGGTTCTCCAGGGTGCCGTGCGACAGGCCCCGGAAGGCCGCGACCAGCGGGTAGGAGATCAGGTAGGCCGGGTCGTACGACTCGACGCCGGCGAGCGCGCCCTCCAGGCCGCGGAGGATCATGATGCAGAGGCCGATGCCGAGGATCGTGTACTCGACGTAGAAGGCCTGCCAGGCGATCGAGCCGGCGAAGCGGGACTTGCGGCCGGCGCGGGAGGGCAGGCTCAGCAGCCGGATCACGATGAGGGCGGCGATGCCGAGGGTGGTCAGGGTGCCGATGAGCTCGGTGAAGACCTCGAACGGCAGCCAGTGGCCGATGACCGGCAGCACCCACTCGGCGTCGAAGAGCTGGCCGAAGGCGTTGACCAGGGTCAGCACGAGCGAGAAGAAGCCGACCGCGACGAACCAGTGGGCGACGCCGACGACGCCCCAGCGGTTCATCCGGGTGTGGCCGAGGAACTCGACCGCGACCGTCCTCACCCGCTGCACGGGCTGTCCCGTACGGGTGGGGTCCGGCTGGCCGGTCCTCACCACGTTGTAGATGTACGCGGCCGCGCGTGCGGCGAGCGCGGTGCCGATCACAGTGGTGACCAGCGAGATGACGATCGCTGCTAGCTGCATCGGCTCTCCGTCTCCAGCGGCTGAGTCAAGGGTGGTCCCCTTGAGTGTACTGGTCGGTAACTTATCGACCCAACGCCCGGACATTACCGTCCCGTAGCACTCCATCAGAAGGTGCTCAAGATATGGCGACTGTCACTAAGGACATACTCACCCACCGGGCGGTGCCGCATGCCGCACGGCACTCCCACTCGGACGGAGCATCCGTCGCGCAGCAAAGTTGAGCGCCACCGGCTCAGGCCTGTTGACGGTCCACGATCGGTCGTGCATGCTTGAGCGCGTACCACTCAACTCTTCGTGGAGGTATTTACGATGGCACGCGCGGTCGGCATCGACCTCGGTACGACGAACTCCGTCGTCAGCGTTCTTGAGGGCGGTGAGCCCACGGTCATCACCAACGCCGAGGGCGCTCGGACCACGCCGTCCGTCGTCGCTTTCGCCAAGAACGGCGAGGTCCTGGTGGGCGAGGTCGCCAAGCGCCAGGCGGTCACGAACGTCGACAGGACCATCCGGTCGGTCAAGCGCCACATGGGCACCGACTGGAAGATCAACCTGGACGGGAAGGACTTCAACCCCCAGCAGATCTCCGCCTTCATCCTGCAGAAGCTCAAGCGGGACGCCGAGTCGTACCTGGGCGAGACGGTCACCGACGCCGTCATCACCGTCCCGGCGTACTTCAACGACTCCGAGCGCCAGGCGACCAAGGAGGCCGGTGAGATCGCGGGCCTCAACGTCCTGCGCATCGTCAACGAGCCGACCGCCGCCGCCCTGGCCTACGGCCTCGACAAGGACGACCAGACCATCCTGGTCTTCGACCTCGGCGGTGGCACCTTCGACGTCTCCCTGCTGGAGATCGGCGACGGCGTCGTCGAGGTGAAGGCGACCAACGGCGACAACCACCTCGGCGGCGACGACTGGGACCAGCGCGTCGTCGACCACCTGGTGAAGGTCTTCCACTCCGGTCACGGGGTCGACCTCTCCAAGGACAAGATGGCCCTCCAGCGCCTCCGCGAGGCGTCGGAGAAGGCCAAGATCGAGCTGTCCTCGTCCTCCGAGACCTCGATCAACCTGCCCTACATCACGGCCTCCGCCGAGGGCCCGCTGCACCTGGACGAGAAGCTCTCCCGCGCCCAGTTCCAGCAGCTCACCGCGGACCTCCTGGACCGCTGCAAGCACCCGTTCCACAACGTCATCAAGGACGCCGGCATCGCGCTGTCCGAGATCGACCACGTGGTCCTGGTCGGCGGCTCCACCCGCATGCCGGCCGTCGCCGAGCTCGTCAAGGAGCTGACCGGCGGCCAGGACGCCAACAAGGGCGTGAACCCGGACGAGGTCGTCGCCATCGGCGCCGCCCTGCAGGCCGGTGTCCTCAAGGGCGAGGTCAAGGACGTCCTGCTGCTCGACGTCACCCCGCTGTCCCTCGGCATCGAGACCAAGGGCGGCATCATGACCAAGCTGATCGAGCGCAACACGACGATCCCGACCAAGCGCTCCGAGATCTTCACGACGGCCGAGGACAACCAGCCGTCCGTGCAGATCCAGGTCTACCAGGGCGAGCGCGAGATCGCGGCGTACAACAAGAAGCTCGGCATGTTCGAGCTGACCGGTCTCCCGCCGGCCCCCCGCGGCCTGCCGCAGATCGAGGTCACCTTCGACATCGACGCCAACGGCATCATGCACGTCGGCGCGAAGGACCTCGGCACCGGCAAGGAGCAGCGGATGACCGTCACCGGCGGCTCCTCGCTGCCGAAGGACGAGGTCGACCGCATGCGCCGCGAGGCCGAGCAGTACGCGGAGGAGGACACCAAGCGCCGCGAGGCCGTGGAGACCCGCAACCAGGGCGAGCAGCTCGTCTACTCGACCGAGAAGTTCATCGCGGACAACTCCGACAAGCTCCCCGCCGACGTCAAGACCGAGGTCGAGACCGCGATCGGCGAGCTCAAGGAAGCGCTGAAGGGCGAGGACATCGCCACGATCCGCGAGGCCACCGAGAAGGTCTCCACCACCGCCCAGAAGCTCGGCGCCGCGCTGTACGCGCAGGCCGACGCCGCGGGTGCGGCCGGTGCGGGTGCCGACGCGGGCGCCAAGGACGACGACGTGGTCGACGCGGAGATCATCGACGACGAGAAGCCCAAGGGCGGTGCCGCATGACGGAGAAGCCGCAGGGCGGCAAGCCCGGCGACGACTCCGCCGCCGAGGAGGCCGTTCTCAAGGCCGCCGAGGAAGCCGTCGCCGGGTCCGGCGCCGACGAGCTCGCCGCCGCCAAGCGTGAGGCGAGCGAGCGCACCGCCGACCTGCAGCGTCTGCAGGCGGAGTACCAGAACTACCGCAAGCGGGTCGAGCGCGACCGTCTGACGGTCCGCGAGATCGCCGTCTCCAACATCCTGGAGGCGCTGATCCCGGTGCTGGACGACATCGGCCGCGCCCGCGACCACGGTGAGGTGACGGGCGGCTTCAAGTCCGTCTCCGACAACCTGGAGACGGTGGTCGCCAAGCTGGGCCTGCAGCAGTTCGGCAAGGAGGGCGAGCCCTTCGACCCGACCCTGCACGAGGCGCTGATGCACAGTTACTCCTCGGACGTCACCGAGGACACCTGTGTGCAGATCCTGCAGCCGGGTTACCGGATCGGCGAGCGGATCATCCGCCCGGCGATGGTCGCCGTCGCGGAGCCCCAGCCGGGCACCCAGACCACGTCCGCCCCGGACGCCGCCGACAAGGCGGAGTCCGACAAGGGTGACGGCGCGGCGGACAGCTGACAATCTGTGCGCTGCGGAGTCGTACCACCGACGTCGTCGGGTACGACTCCGCAGCGCCGTTTGGACACATTTCGGGAGGTGGCGGCAGCCATGAGCACCAAGGACTACGTGGAGAAGGACTACTACAAGGTCCTCGGCGTGCCCAAGGACGCCACACCCGCAGAGATCAAGAAGACCTACCGCAAGCTCGCCCGCGAGTTCCACCCCGACGCCAACAAGGGTGACGCGAAGGCCGAGGAGCGGTTCAAGGACATCTCCGAGGCGTACGACGTGCTCTCGGACGAGAAGCGCCGCAAGGAGTACGACGAGGCCCGCAGCCTCTTCGGCACCGGCGGTTTCCGGTCCGGCGGCCCGAACGGCGGCGGCAACTACAACTTCGACTTCGGCGACCTCTTCGCCGGGTCCGGCGGCGGGGGCGGGGGCGGCGGGGGAGGCCTCGGCGACGTCTTCGGCGGGCTGTTCAACCGCGGCGGCCGGCAGGCCCAGCCGCGGCGCGGCGCCGACGTCGAGACCGAGGTGACGCTGGCGTTCGTCGAGGCCGTCGACGGCGCCACCGTGCCCCTGCGGATGACCAGCCAGGCCCCGTGCCGCACCTGCGCGGGCACCGGCGCCAAGGCCGGCACCACCCCGCGGGTCTGCCCGACCTGCGTCGGCGCGGGCACCGTCAGCCGGGGCCAGGGCGCGTTCGCGCTGTCCGAGCCCTGCCGCGACTGCAAGGGCCGCGGCATGCTCGTCGACGACCCGTGCACCGTGTGCCACGGCAGCGGCCGCGCCTCGTCCGCCCGCACCATGCAGGTGCGCATCCCCGCGGGCGTCCAGGACGGCCAGCGGATCCGTCTCAAGGGCAAGGGCGCCCAGGGCGAGCGCGGCGGCCAGCCGGGCGACCTCTACGTCAGCGTGCACGTCGACGACCACCCGGTGTTCGGCCGGAAGGCCGACAACCTCACCGTGACCGTGCCGGTGACCTTCCCCGAAGCCGCCCTCGGCGGGACCATCGAGGTCCCGACCCTCAACGGCCCGGCGGTGCGACTGAAGCTGCCGTCCGGCAGCGCCAACGGCCTCACCCTCCGGGCCCGGGGCAAGGGCGCCACCCGCAAGGACGGGACCCGCGGCGACCTCCTGGTCACCGTCGAGGTCGTCGTCCCCAAGCACGTCACCGGCGACGCGCTGACCGCACTGGAGCAGTACCGCGAGGCCACCGCCTCCGACGACCCGCGAGCCGCCCTCTTCGAGGCGGCGGAGGGAGCGTGACCAGATGACGACGACCCCTGACAGCCCGATCGGCCCGGGCATCGGCGAAGGACTCCCCGGCGGCCCCGGCCGCCGGCCGTCCGCCGCGCGCACCGCCCCGGCGCCGCACTACGTCCTGACCGAGGACACGCCCGTCTACGTCATCTCGGTCGCCGCCGAACTCTCCGGCCTGCACCCGCAGACCCTGCGGCAGTACGACCGGCTCGGCCTGGTCTGCCCGGACCGCACCGCGGGCCGCGGCCGGCGGTACTCCGCCCGGGACATCCAGCAGCTCCGCGAGGTGCAGCGGCTCTCCCAGGACGAGGGCATCAACCTCGCCGGCATCAAGCGGATCATCGAGCTGGAGAACCAGGTCGCCGCCCTCCAGTCGCGGATCTCCGAGCTGGCCGACGCCCTCGACGGCGCCGCCTCCGCCCTCCAGCAACGGGAGGCCGCCGTGCACGCCTCCTACCGCCGCGACCTCGTTCCCTACCAGCAGGTGCAGCAGTCGAGCGCCCTGGTCGTCTGGCGCCCGAAGCGCTGACCGGCCGCAACCGCGACCGCCCGCCGCGCGCAGCCGCCGGTTCCCTCCGACAGGGGGGTGCCGGCGGCTCGGCGTTGGTGAGAGAGTGCGGGGTGAATCCACCGGGAGACCGGGTGTAAACAACAGCCGCAGGGTGCTTGTCACGGCCTAAAATCGCAACCGGCGGCTGTACGACACCGCCGACCACAGGGTCACGCCGAGTCCAGTCCGCCCCGGGAGCCGCACATGAGTGAGACAGCCGAGTCCGGCGTCACCTCCGGCGGCCCCGGCGTGCTCTCCGACGAGGCACGCGTGCTGTACCGCGCGATCATCGGCTGCGGCGGCCGGCTGCCGGCCTCGGACGGCACGGCGACCGACTCCGCCCCGCTGAAGGAACTGCAGGAGATCGGGCTCCTCGTGCCCGACACCGACGACTCCACCCTCCTGATAGCCGTCGATCCCCAGCGCCTCTCGGCGTCGCTGAGCGCCGCGTGGCAGCGCCGGGCGCTCGACCTGCTGACCCGGGCGATCGCCCTTCCGTCGGACCTGCAGGAACTGGCCGAGGCGTTCAACACGCCGGAACAGGTCGGCGGGACCATCCAGTACGTACGCGGAAAAGTTCTGATCAATCAGCAATTGGAACAACTCGTGGCGGGCTGCGCGACGGAGATCCTCACCGCCCAGCCGGGCGGCCCGCGCCCTCCGGACGCCCTCGCCGGCGTCATCGACCGCGACCTGGAGGCACTGCGCCGCGGCGTGAAGCTCCGCCTGCTCTACCACCCGAGCACCCGCTACCACGCGCCCAGCAGGGAGTTCGTCGCGGCGATCACCAGTGGCGGGGCACGCGTCCGCACGCTGGACGACTCCTACACGCGGCTGATCGTCATCGACCGGCGCACGGCGGTCATCCCGGTCGCCGGGGACCTCAACGTGGCGGCCTTCGTCCATGACGAGGCAGTGGTCAACTACCTCATCGACGAGGTCTTCGAACGGAACTGGAACCGCGGCCTGGACTTCGACGGCTCGAACGCCGTTCCCCAGGAGGTGGTCTCCGGCCTCCGCCAGGCCATCATCGATCTTCTGCTCAAGGGCACGAACCACCGGGTGATCGCCCGGAAGCTCGGCATCAGCGAGCGCACCCTGGCCCGCCACATCGCCGAGATGCGCGAGGAGCACAACGTCGAGTCGCTCTTCCAGCTCGGCTACGTGCTGGCCCGCACCACCATGGACCCGCCGCCGGCGCCTGACGATCTCGTGTGACCACTGTCACGGACGGACCGTCAGGCGCCGGCGCTACCGGACTCCGGACGGCACTCCCCCGTGGACGACATCGCAGCTCCTGAGCTCAGGACCACGAAGTGTCGAAGGCCGTCACCGTGGCGACTGCCGGCGGATCCGCCGGCGAGGACGTGCTGACGCCGATCAGTGCGGCAGCGCCAACAGCCAGCGCCACGACCGTGATACGAACGAAACGGCGCACGCGGGACATGCAACCACTCCCTGTCTGTGAGCTCTCGATACGGGCGAACAAATCACTTCGACTCGCACAATCGTCCACATGATGCCGTATATAGCACTCGCGTGTCACGATCGCGCCGCTGGCGGAAGTGCGTCATCTCCCTGCCAGGCAGCCAGATGACACCTCGAAGCTGTGGACGCAGGCCGTCGCAGCGGTAGACGATCAGTTTGCTCGCAATGGGTATCGGCTCGAACACCACACTTGCCGGTGCACCTTCAAGAATTCGGCACCGCGCTCCGCAATGCACGAATGACCCGATCTACCAGCAAAGATCCCCGCCGCCCACAGAGATCCCGATGCTCCTTCGGTCGGCCTTTCCCCCGGAGTCGTCATGAGTGAGCCCTACCTGCGCCATCGCACCGCCCAATCCCCCGAGGGCCGACGTGCACGGGTCTTCCTGGCCGCGCCGCTGATGCGACTGACCGGACCGGCCGACAGCGTCGTCACCATGGCCAGCCGCACCCGCCTCACGACGCTGCGGAGCACCCTCCTCCGCAGCGGCGCGGCCGTGTACAGCGCCCACCACAGCGACGCCTGGACGGTGGCCGGCCGGTCCCCCGAGCCGCGCGTGCCGTCCGACTTCCGCGCGCTGCAGACCTCGGACCTGGTCTTCGCCTACATCGGCGCGCCGCTGTCGGCGGGCGTGAGCCTCGAACTCGGCTGGGCGTCGGCGCTGCGGAAGCCGATCGTGCTGCTCGTCGACGAGGCGATCACCCACAACCCGCTGATCGCGACGATCGAGCAGGTCGCACCCGTGCTGCCGCTCGTCTTCGACGACACCTGGTCGCAGGACGCCCTGCAGCACACCGTGGAGACCGCGCTGGACTGGGCGGGCATGGCCCTGTCGCTGCGCGAGGGCTTCTGGACGGCTCCCGGCGAGCAGTTCCCGATGCCCCGGCAGTCGAGCGGTGACTCGTTCGGCTTCTGGTCCTCGGAGATCGCCACCGGCTGACACCGGATCACCCCGCGTGGGATCACCCCCGTTCCCTCGCGACCACCGGCCGAGCCGGAAGAGCGTGTCGGCGCCGTACATCTCCCGAAGGCGTGAGATGTACCCCGCCACCCGTCCGCCCGCCACAGCCCGCACGCCCGCCGTCGCCCGCACGCCCTCGCCCGCCGGTCCAGCGCGGCCCGGGCCGGCCCCGCGGCCGTCCGCCGGTCCAGCCCCCGGGCGAGCGGCGGCGCCCCCCTCCGTCCGGGAGGCCGGGAGGCCGGGAGCACCGGGCCGGCGCCCCTCAGCCGCGCGGGCCCCCGCGCATCAGCCAGCCCAGCTGGAACAGCGTGCGGGCGCCGTACCGGTCGCGCAGGCGCGAGATGTGGGCCGCGACGGTGCGCTCGCTCAGCCCGAGACGGGTCGCCACGGAACGCTGCGTCAGGCCCTGCGCCAACAGGCGGCCGATACGCTCGGGCACCCGGTCGGCCGGACCGGGCTCCGCCCAGCCCACCGCCTCCGCGTGCCGCCAGTCGCGCTCGAAGGAGGAGACCAGGTGGTCGACCATCGCCGGCTCGCTGACGAACGCCGCGCTGAAGCGGTCCGGGCCCGCCTGGATGACGGCGGTGTGCCGGTCGAAGACGAGCATCCGGCGGAACGGCTCGTCGAGGATCCTCACCTGGCCGCCGTGCCGGGTGACCTCCGCGGCGTAGGCCACGGTGCCGGGCTCGTCGAGGGCGGTGCCCCGGTACAGCGTGCGGATGTCGCCGCCGCGCCGCAGGAACGGCAGGTCCTGCTGAAGGGCGAGGCGCAGGCCGGCCTCCGGCCGCGGGTCGGGCTGCGCGGTCAGCATCTCGTGCCGGCTCTCCGACAGCAGCCGGGCGATGCGGTGCTGGATCTCCGTGCGGTCGTGCAGCACCTCCACCGGTCCGGCCGAGGCCGGGGCGGGCAGCGCGGTGTCGTACGCCTGGGTGAGGCCGCCGAGCAGGTCCGGCAGGCTCTCCGCGCGGACCAGGAGCCGGGTGGCCTGCGAACGGAGTTCGGCGCTGAGGCGGCCGCTCAGGGCGCGCGGGCTGACGGCGGCGTAGGAGTCGTCGGTGCGGGTGACCAGGCCGACGCGGACGAGCCGGTCGAGCACGGCCCGGTCGTCGGCCGGGACGGCGTCGGCCGGGAGCCGTCCGCCGTCGGAGAGCAGCCGGAGGTACAGCGCCTGCTCGGCTTCGTCCGGCATCGGGGCCAGCGACTCGTCCAGCGGCGGGCCGCTCATCGCCGCCCCCCTGCGTGCGGCGGCCGCACGGATCCGGGGCTGCCGGTGCCGGGCGCCACGGCCGCGCCCGGCACCGCGGTTTCCACGGAATCTCCGGCAATGGCCGCCGAAAAACGTCCTCCGGCCGCGGGAAAAGCCGTTTCCCGGCCTCCGGAATTCGGAATCGGCCGCTCCACCGCGTGGATTGCGTGAATCCACGCACCGCGTCCGGCGGTGAATTCGGCGGGGACGGCACCGGCGGGGTCAGTCACGGCGGCTCCCGCGCATCAGCCAGCCGAGCTGGAACAGCGTCCGGGCGCCGTAGCGCTCGCGGAGCTGGGAGATGTGGCCGGCCACGGTGCGCTCGCTCAGCCCGAGGCGGGTGGCGACGGCGCGCTGTGTGAGGCCCTGCGCCAGCAGGCGGCCGACCCGCTCGCCCGCCGCGGGGGAGCCGCGGTGCGGGCGGCCGAGGTCGGCCCACTGGACGACGTCGGCGCCGGCCCAGTCGCGCTCGAACACGGCGACCAGGTAGGAGACCACCGCGACGTCCGTGACGACGACCGCCGCGCCGTGGTCCTCGGCGGCCGAGATGACGGCCGTGCTGCGGTCGAAGGCGAGCATCCGCTGGAACGGCGCGTCGAGGACCCTGGCACGGGCCCCGAGGGCCGTGACGGCCGTGGCGTACGCGACGGCCGCCGGCTCGGTCAGCGCCGAGGGCTGGTAGAGCGTGCGCATGCGGCAGCCGCGCTCCAGGACGGGCCGCTCCACCCGGAGCGCCTGGGCGAGCGTCTCGGCCGGCCGGGGACCGGGCTGCGCGGTGAGGATCTCGTCCCGGCAGTCGTTGGCGAGCCGGACGATCTGCTGGCGGATCTGCTCCCGCCCGACGACCTGGAGGCCTCCCCCGGGTGAGGGCTGGGGCCGGGGCAGGGCACCGTCGTAGGCCTTCGTGAGCCCGTCGAGCATCTCCGGCAGGCTCTCCGCCCGGACGAGCAGGCGGGTGGCGGCGGTCCGGAGCTCGTCGCCGAGCCGGCCGCTGACGGCCCGCGGGCTGACGACGCAGTACGAGCCCTCCGTCCGGGTGACGAGCCCGACCAGCAGGAGCCGGTCGAGGGCCGCCCGGTCGTCGGCCGGGACGGAGTCGGCGGGAACGCGGCCGCCCTCGTCGAGCAGGCGCTGGTAGAGCTGCCGGGCCCCTTCGTCGGGCAGCGGGGGGAACGTCCCGTCGGCCGGGGGCTCAGTCATGGCGGCTCCCGCGCATCAGCCAGCCGAGCTGGAACAGCGTCTGGGCGCCGTACCGGTCGCGCAGGCGGGAGATGTGGGCGGCCACGGTGCGTTCGCTCAGCCCGAGACGGGTGGCGACGGCGCGCTGCGTCAGGCCCTGCGCCAGCAGCCGGCCGACCCGGTTGCCGACGGAGGCGGAGACGCCGGGGACGTCGACCTCGGCCCACTGGACGACGTCGGCCCGGACCCAGTCCCGCTCGAAGATCTTCACGAGGAAGGCCACGGCGGCCGGGTCCGAGATGAAGGCGGCCCGGCTGTAGTCGTCCGCGGCGGGCACCACCGCGACGGACCGGTCGATGATCAGCATCCGCTCGAAGGACTCGTCGAGGATGCGCAGCCCGGCCCCCTCGCCGGTGAGTTCGGCGGCGTAGCCGATCGTCCACGGCTCGCCGAGGACGGACGGCTGGTAGAGCGTGCGCATCCGGGCGCCACGCTGGACGAGCGCCAGGTCCTGGAAGCGGGCCAGCGTGATCGTGGCGGGCTGCCGGGGGCCCGGCTGGGCGGTGAGCAGCTCCTGCTTGCACTCGGAGACGAGCTCGGCGATGCGGTGCCGGATGCGGTCGCGGCCGTCGACGTACGTGGCGCGCTGCGGGTCGTCGCTGTGCCGGGGCAGGGCGTCGTACGCGCGGGTGAGCGGGTCGAGCGCGGTGGGGAGGCGTTCCGCGCGGGAGAGCAGGTCGGCCGCGGCCGAGCGCATCTCCGAGCCGATGCGTTCCCCGACGGCGCGGGGGCTGACGGCGACGTAGGCGCCGTCGATCAGGTTGGGGATGAGCAGGCCGAGGGCGACGAGCTGGTCGACCGCCTCGTGGTCGGCCGGGCCGACCGCGGACAACGGAACGCGGCCGCCCTGGGCCAGGACGGCCAGATAGAGCTCGCGCCCCGCCTCGTCGGGCAGGCCGGCGCCACGGTCGGCCATCGGTTCCGCAGCCACCTCGCACTCTCCCTGCCGAACTTTCCCCTCGGTGTCAGATCATGATCTCAACAAGTTCGGATCGGGAGGGATTCGGTACCCCGTTTGACGCGCCCCCGGTCCGGCGCGCAGATGCGCGCCGGACCCGGGGGCCCGTCGTGACACGCCGTGCCGATGGCGCTTCCCGCGAGGCGGAGCAGCAACGCCTCGCAGGATCCGGTGTCGGGGGCCATCACCACACATGGCGTCCCGGCCGGCGCTCTTCCCCCCGTGGTGGCGGTGCTGACGCACCGGCCACCCACACTGAAGAGCAAGTCGCCGTCATCGGGCTGCGGTTGCCCGGACGGCTGGCGTAGCTCCACCCTCACAGCGTGACGGCCGGGTCACAAGTGGCCACCGGCTGCAGGTTTCCGCAAGTGCAGGAACGCGCAAACCGGGCGGCGCGGGGAAGGGCTCCGAAATGTCCCGGCGCAGGAGTTCCGGGTGTCCGGCCGGGGTGCGCCACCTACCAAACGTTCATTCGTCACCCGCAGGCCCTCCACATTTCGGATCCCCCCCTTCCCGGAAATCCGACCGGAGGCCGGAGGGGCATCCCCGCGGCCGTCCGGTCGGGCGGACCGGCGCGACCACCCGAACCGCTCCGACCTGCGGTGACGTCCGGCCTGCCGGGGTCCGCCGCAGTCCGGCCGCGAGGCCCGCGGAATCGGCGCGCGCGCCCGCGGCCGAATTCTCGTCGGCGTCCCGCATTCCGGCGGTCCCCCGCCGGGGGAAGGCCGGGCCGGGAAAGCCCGGCACCCGGCCCGGTGTGTCCTTCGCCACATTTCCGCCCCGGCCGGAAGGACCGTCCGGCCGGGGAGGCGAACCGGATGCCGGCGTTCCCCCCGGCATCCGGCCCGGCGCGCCTCCCGCGGCGCGCGACCGGCCGGGCGGTCAGCCCCGGACGCCGGACGCCGCCAGGGCGGCGAGGGTGCGCGTCCCGGCGACACCCCAGGCGGCGAGCAGCAGGACGTACAGCAGCACGGCCGCCCCGGTGAAGGCCGCGAGACCGGTGTGCCGGGCCAGCGCGGCGGTGCCGGTGACCAGCGTGCCCACCGGGAACGTCCAGGCCCACCACGTCATGGCGAACGGCATCCCGGCCCGGACGGCCCGCAGGTTGGCCCCGCCCGCCACGCACAGCCACAGCAGGGCGAAGCCCAGCACCGCCACCCCGTACGCCACCGAGAGGCGGCGGGCGGGCCCGGCCGCCGCGGGGCCCACGACGTCGGCCAGCGCGCCGGCCGCGGTCGCGGACTGCCCCAGCGGGCCGAGCACGAGGAACAGCGACGGCGTGAGCCCCTGCGGCAGGCCGCCCTGCCACAGCCCGCCGACGACCGCGGGCAGCACGAGCAGCACCCCCAGCAGCCCTGCGCCGAACAGCGCGCAGCAGCCCAGCAGCGCCGTCGGCCGCCAGAGCGCCGGCAGGTGCGGGAGCAGCGCCGGACCCGCCGCCGCGGCCACCAGGGGGGCCACCACGGGCAGCAGCCAGGTCGGGTCGGCCCGCACCGGGGCGCCGGGCGCCCGGCGGGTGATCATCAGGTACGGCACGGCTGCGGCGACCGCCAGCGCGTGGAGCGTGCCGACCGCCCACAGCGCGAGGCCCGCCACGGCCGCCGGACCGGCACCGACCAGCCGCGCGCCGACGGACAGGGTGGCGGACCCGACCGAGATCAGCGCCATCGGCGGGCAGCCGTGGAACACGGCCGCGGCGGGGTCGCGGGCGGGCCGCGGACTCCGGCGGCGATGCAGCAGCCGGACGGCGGAGGCCGCACCCAGGGCCGCCAGGGCGAGGACGGCGAGCAGCCAGGCGGCCTCGGCGAGGCCGACGAGGCCGGGCACGCCCGGGACGCCGGGCCGGACGGCGGCGGCGCCGGTGGCGACGATCGCGGTGCCCATGACGGCGGCGTACCAGCTCGGCCCGGGCGGTCCGAGCGGCCGGTGGGATCCGTGCGGGCCGGACCGGCGGGACGGCGGAGGTGCGGCACCGGCAGGTCCGGCGGCGGCCGGGACCTCCGGCGCGGCGGGCCGAACGGCGGCGGGCGGGGCGGCGGCGGGCGGGGCGGCGGAAGGGGCCGGGGCGGACGCGGACATGGCACAAGCCTGACGGCGGGCCCGGGCGGGCGGTAGCGGCGCCCTGTCTATGGGGACATAACCTGCCTGTATGCCTCTCTCCCCGCGGGTCCCCGACATCCGCGCCCTGGAACTGCTGCTGGCGGTCGCCCGGCTGGGCAGTGTGGGGCGTGCGGCGGCGGAGCTCGGGGTGAGTCAGCCGGCGGCGAGCGCCCGCATCCGCGGCATGGAGCGGCAGCTCGGGGTGGGGCTGCTGGAGCGCTCGCCACGGGGTTCGCGACCGACCGAGGCCGGACTGCTCGTGGTCGAGTGGGCGCGCAGCGTGGTGGAGGCGGCGCAGGCGCTGGACGCGGGGATCGACGCGCTGCGCGGCCGCAGGGACGCCCGGCTGGTGGTGGTGGCGAGCCTGACGGTGGCGGAGTACCTGATGCCGGGCTGGCTGCTGGCGCTGAACCGGGTGAGCCCGGAGACGGCGGTGACCCTGCGCACGGCCAACTCGGCCGACGTGGCGGCGCACGTGCTGGCCGGGGACGCGGACCTCGGCTTCGTCGAGGGCCCCGGAGCACCGGCCGGGCTGGCGGGGGCGGTGGTGGCGTCCGACCGGCTGGTGGTCGTCGTCGCCCCGGAGCACCCCTGGGCGCGGCGCCGGGCGCCGCTGACCCCGGCGGAGCTGGCGGCCACCCCGCTGGTGCTCCGCGAGCACGGCTCGGGCACGCGCGACGTGCTGGACCAGGCCCTGGCACCGTACGGCGGCACGGCGCCTCCCCGGCTGGAGCTCGCCTCCTCGACGGCGCTGAAGGCGGCGGCGATGACGGGCGCCGGGCCGGTCTGCCTCTCGGAGCTCGCGGTGGTGGAGGAGCTGTCGACGCGCCGCCTGGTGGAGGTGCGGGTGGAGGGTCTCGACCTGCAGCGGCCGCTGCGCGCGGTGTGGCCGGTGGGGCGCCGGCCGGCCGGCCCGGCCCGGCTGCTGCTGGGGCTGACCCGGGAGCCCGCGCGGCCCGGGTGAACAGCGGGCGCCGTGACCCGGATCCACTGGACTCGGAAAGTTGAGCGGAATAGACTCAACTTAACGAATGCTGAACGAGGCAACCCCACTCCTGGGGTGTCCCGACACTGACGACCGCACGAGAGGAGCCCCTCAGCCGTGGATGCAGGAAAGTTCACCAGCAGGACTCAGGACGCCCTGTCCGCCGCGATCCGCAAGGCCAGCGCCGCAGGAAACCCGGACGTCAAGCCGGTGCACATCCTGCTGGCCCTGCTGGAGCAGACCGACGGCATCGCCCGCCCGCTCCTGGAGGCGGTCGGCGCGGACACCGCGCGCACCCTCGCCGCGGCCCGGCAGCAGGCCGCCGCCCTGCCCGCCGCCCAGGGCTCCACGGTCGCCGCGCCCCAGCTCGCCCGCGACACCCTCGCGGTGCTGGAGGAGGCCGGGCGGCGCGCCGCCGACCTCGACGACCAGTACCTCTCCACCGAGCACCTGATGGTCGGCCTCGCCGCCGAGGGCGGCACCGTCGCCGGTCTCCTCGTGCAGCAGGGCGCCACCCCGAAGGCGCTCCTCGCGGCGTTCAAGGACGTCCGCGGCAGCGCGAAGGTGACCTCCGCCGACCCGGAGGGCACCTACAAGGCGCTGGAGAAGTACGGCACCGACCTCACCCAGGCGGCCCGCGACGGCAAGCTCGACCCGGTGATCGGACGCGACACCGAGATCCGCCGGGTCGTCCAGGTGCTCTCCCGCCGGACGAAGAACAACCCGGTGCTGATCGGCGAGCCCGGCGTCGGCAAGACCGCCGTCGTCGAAGGGCTGGCGCAGCGCATCGTCGCGGGCGACGTCCCGGAGTCGCTGCGCGGCAAGCGGCTGGTCTCCCTGGACCTCTCGGCGATGGTCGCGGGCGCGAAGTTCCGCGGCGAGTTCGAGGAGCGCCTGAAGGCCGTCCTCGCCGACATCAAGGACAGCGACGGCCAGGTCGTCACCTTCATCGACGAGCTGCACACCATGGTCGGCGCGGGCGCGGGCGGCGACTCCGCGATGGACGCCGGCAACATGCTCAAGCCGATGCTCGCCCGCGGCGAGCTGCGCATGGTCGGCGCCACCACCCTCGACGAGTACCGCGAGCACATCGAGAAGGACCCGGCGCTGGAGCGCCGCTTCCAGCAGGTGCTGGTCGGCGAGCCCTCGGTCGAGGACACCATCGCCATCCTGCGCGGTCTGAAGGGCCGCTACGAGGCACACCACAAGGTCGAGATCTCGGACGCCGCACTGGTCGCCGCCGCCACCCTCTCCAACCGCTACATCACCGCCCGCTTCCTGCCCGACAAGGCGATCGACCTCGTCGACGAGGCCGCCTCCCGGCTGCGCATGGAGATCGACTCCTCGCCGGTCGAGATCGACGAACTCCAGCGCTCCGTCGACCGGCTGCGGATGGAGGAGCTCGCGCTGGAGAAGGAGTCCGACCCGGCGTCGGTCGACCGGCTCGCCCGGCTGCGCCGCGACCTCGCCGACAAGCAGGAGCACCTGAGCGTGCTCACGGCCCGCTGGGAGCAGGAGAAGAAGTCGCTCAACCGGGTCGGCGAGCTCAAGGAGCGCCTCGACGACCTCCACGGCGCCCTCGAACGCGCCCAGCGCGACGGCGACTTCGAGCGCGCCTCCAAGCTGATGTACGCCGAGGTCCCGGCCGCGGAACACGAACTCGCCGAGGCCCAGGACCGGGCCGCCGACGCGCCGACCGCCACCATGGTCAAGGAGCACGTCGGCCCCGACGACATCGCCGACGTGGTCGGCTCCTGGACGGGCATCCCGGCCGGCCGGCTGCTGGAGGGCGAGAGCGCCAAGCTGCTGCGCATGGAGGACGAGATCGGCCGCCGCCTGATCGGCCAGACCGAGGCCGTCCGGGCCGTGTCCGACGCGGTGCGGCGGACACGCTCCGGCATCGCCGACCCGGACCGCCCGACCGGCTCGTTCCTCTTCCTCGGCCCCACCGGTGTGGGCAAGACCGAACTCGCCAAGGCACTGGCCGACTTCCTCTTCGACGACGAGCGGGCGATGGTCCGCATCGACATGAGCGAGTACGGCGAGAAGCACTCCGTCTCCCGGCTGGTCGGCGCCCCGCCCGGGTACGTCGGCTACGAGGAGGGCGGCCAGCTCACCGAGGCCGTCCGGCGCCGCCCGTACAGCGTCGTGCTGCTCGACGAGGTCGAGAAGGCCCACCCGGAGGTCTTCGACGTGCTGCTCCAGGTGCTGGACGACGGCCGGCTCACCGACGGCCAGGGGCGCACCGTGGACTTCCGCAACGCGATCCTCCTCCTGACCTCCAACCTGGGCAGCCAGTACCTCGTCGACCCGTCCATCCCGGAGGAGCGGAAGAAGGAGCTCGTGCTGGAGACGGTGCGCTCCGCCTTCAAGCCCGAATTCCTGAACCGGCTCGACGACATCGTGGTCTTCGAACCGCTGGGCACCGCCGAGCTGAGCCGCATCGTCGACCTGCAGGTCGCCGGACTCGCCGGCCGGCTGCGCGACCGCCGGCTCACCCTGGAGGTCACGGAGGCCGCCCGCGACTGGCTGGCGCTCACCGGCTACGACCCCGCGTACGGTGCACGGCCGCTGCGGCGGCTGGTGCAGTCGGCCATCGGCGACCAGCTGGCGAAGGAGATCCTCTCCGGCCGGGTGCACGACGGCGACACCGTGGTCGTCGACCGGGACGAGGTGCACGACCGCCTCTCGGTCGGCACGCGGACCCCGCTCACGAAGTGACCGCCAGGCGGGGGCGGACGGCCCGCGGGCCCGTCCGCCCCCGCCGTGCACCTTGTCCGGCGGACGGCGGTCCGGCACCACCGCACCACCGCCCCGCGCACCCGCGGACCTGGGAGAACGACCGGCACAGCGGCCCGCACCGCAGCCGTCACCCCCGCCGGCCGCTGACCGGCCCGGCGCGTCCGGCCCGCCCCGCGGCGCTCCGGCGCGGCCTTCCGCGGCCCGGCCCGGGACACCCTGTGCCATGGCGCCGGGATGAGGCAGGATGGGACATGGAAGGGCGGCCTCTCATTGCCGACCACCCCGTGCTGTGAGATTGAGGACCACCATGAGCATCGACCCGTCGTCCATCCCGTCGTTCGGCGCGCAGCCCGCGGGCGGCCAGCCCGGCGGCTCGCCCGCCGGCCCGCCGCCGGTGGTCGTGCCGGACCAGAACCTGGTGGCCCAGCTGCTCGACCAGATGCAGCTGAAGCACGTGGTCGACGAGGAGGGCGACCTCACGGCCCCGTGGGAGGGCTTCCGCGTCTACTACATGTTCCGCGGTGACAACAAGGAGCTCTTCGCGGTCCGCGCCTTCTACGACCGCTCCTACCCGCTCGAGAAGAAGGGCGAGATCCTCGACCTCATCGACGAGTGGAACCGCGAGACCCTCTGGCCGAAGGTCTACACCCACACGCACGAGGACGGCGTGGTCCGCCTGATCGGCGAGTCCCAGATGATCATCGGCACCGGTGTCAGCCTGGAGTACTTCGTCACCACCACCGCCAACTGGACGCAGGCCTCGGTCGGCTTCGAGCAGTGGATCGTCGAGCGCCTCGGCCTCCAGAGCGAGATCGAGGACGAGGAGGGCGGCGACGCCCCCGAGGGCGACGAGTCCTGAGCCCCGCGTGACCCCGAGCGGGCCCGCCTCCGCCGACGGGGGCGGGCCCGACGGCTGTCCGCCCTCCGGCGGCCTCCACACGGACGGGTGACCGCGGACGGGTGACCGCGGACGCGCGGCGGCACTACCGTGAGCCCATCCGTCGAGACCCTGGAGACGCCCATGGACGCCCGGCCGCTGCTCAACCGCCGCCTGGAGGGCCTCGGCACGACGATCTTCGCCGAGATGTCCGCGCTGGCCACCGCGACCGGGTCGATCAACCTCGGGCAGGGCTTCCCGGACACCGACGGGCCGCGCGAGATCGCCGAGGCCGCCGCCCGGGCCGTCCTCGACGGCCACGGCAACCAGTACCCGCCCGGCCCCGGCATCCCCGAGCTGCGCACCGCGGTCGCCGAGCACCAGCAGCGCTTCCACGGCCTGGCGTACGACCCCGACACCGAGGTGCTCGTCACCGCCGGCGCCACCGAGGCCATCGCCGCTGCCCTGCTCGCCCTGCTGGAGCCGGGCGACGAGGTGATCGCCTTCGAACCGTTCTACGACTCGTACGCCGCCTGCATCGCCATGGCCGGCGCCGTCCGCGTGCCGCTCACCCTCCGGGCACCGTCGTTCCGCCCGGACCTCGACGAACTCCGCGCGCTGATCACCCCGCGCACCCGCCTGCTCCTGATCAACACCCCGCACAACCCGACCGGCACCGTGCTCACCCCGGAGGAGCTCGCCGCCATCGCCGCGCTCGCCGTCGAACACGACCTGCTGGTCGTCGCCGACGAGGTCTACGAGCACCTCGTGTACACCGGCGCCCACCACCCGATCGCCGCCCTGCCCGGCATGAGGGAGCGCACCGTCTCGATCTCCTCCGCCGGCAAGACCTTCTCCTTCACCGGCTGGAAGGTCGGCTGGGTGACGGCGAGCCCCGACCTGGTCGCGGCGGTCCGCACCGCGAAGCAGTACCTGACGTACGTCAGTGCCGGCCCCTTCCAGTACGCCGTCGCCGAGGCCCTCCGTCTCCCCGACGCCTACTTCGACACCCTCCGCGCCGACCTGCTCCGCAAGCGCGACCTGCTCGCCGACGGCCTGGCGGCCGCCGGGTTCCGGGTGTTCAACCCCGAGGGCACCTACTTCGTCACCACCGACATCACCCCCCTCGGCGAGAAGGACGGCCTGGAGTTCTGCCGCTCCCTCCCCGCCCGCTGCGGCGTGGTGGCCATCCCCAACGTGGTCTTCTACGACGACACCGAGGCCGGCCGGAGCCTGGTGCGCTTCGCCTTCTGCAAGCGCGACGACGTCCTCGCCGAAGCCGCGGCCCGTCTCCAGCGGCTCTGACCCGACCGCACCCGCGCGCCCGGCCCGCCCGGGTGGGGGGAGCACGGGGGCGCACCACCGGCGTGGGCGGCGCGTGCGCGGGTGCATGGGAACACGGTTCGCAGAGTCGACACCCCGACTGACCGGGCCGCGTCGACGCTTGCACCCGGAACGGTGAATGCGGGGCGCGGATGGGTAAATCCCCGACGGACCCGGAGAATTCGTGCTTCGCTGCTGCTGAGTCTCCAGCCGGAATCCCTCCTTCCACGGTCGGCCGCGTCCTGGACCGCACAGCCTCGAACAGCCCATCGGTGGGTCGGACGCTGCCGGCAGGGGTGCGCTACGGAGTTCGAAACGCGGAGCCAGCATGCTCACCACACTGCAGACCTCCTACACCGACACCCGGGCCGGCGACCTCGCCTGGCGGCTGGGCGGCGAGCCGCTGCCCGCGCTCGCGGTGCGGGAGCTCAGCTTCGACGGCCCCGGACCCGACGGGGGCGGCCGGACGGGTGCCACGCTGCAGCTGCGCCTGCTCGGTGCCTCGCACCAGGTGGTGCTGGCCGCGGGCCCGGGCGACTGCCTGGAGACGGTGGCCTGCCTGCCGGGCCGCCGGACACCGCTGCCGGCCCGGGTCGCCGAGCGGGTCGCGGGGTGGGAGTACGAGTTCGCCGCGCGGATCGAGGCGCTGCCGGCGCACACGTTCGCGGCGCGCGCCCAGGAACTGCTGGCGCTGGTGGCCGAGCATCCGCGCGGCCTCGCGGGGATCTTCCCCGGTGACCCGTGCGCCTTCACCGCGATGGTGGCGCAGTGCGAGGAGCACCGGGTGCTGTGGCGCACCTGGCACGCCTACCCGCAGGAGGGACGGCTGGTGTGCACCCGGTCGTCGCTGGTGCTGCAGGGCCCGGCCGGGTCCGGGACACACGACTGACCCGTGCGGGTGAACGGCTTCGCACACACCGACGACCCGTCAAATACGCCCCCCGCAGTGTCCGCCGGACGGATGCGGCCGTGGCGCGCCGATGTCGCTAGCGTTTGTGCATGATCAACCGTCCGGCGGGTCCGCCCGCCCAGCCGGGTCTCGACCACCGGGCCGGAGCACCGCGCGTGCACGCGTCGGCCAGGCCGTGGAGCGGCGGTGCAACACCCCCGGGGCTGCGCCGGCGGGTGGCCCGGCCGCTGGTGCTGCTGGCCGCGTTCGTCTGCGCCGCGTGCGGCCTGGTGTACGAGCTGGAGCTGGTCGCCGTCGGGCAGGCCCTGCTGGGCGACTCCGTCACCCAGACCTCGGTGGTGCTGTCGGTCATGGTCTTCGCGATGGGCGTCGGCTCGCTGCTCGCGAAGCGGCTCGCACGGCGGCCCGCGGCCTCGTTCGCCCTGGTGGAGAGCGCGCTCGCGCTGACCGGCGGCCTGTCGGTGCTGGCCCTGCACTCCGCCTGGGCCTGGCTCGGCGGCCAGCGGGCGGTCACCGTCGGCCTGACCTGCACCACCTTCCTGATCGGCCTGCTCATCGGTGCGGAGATCCCGCTGCTGATGACGCTGATCCAGCGGATCCGCCGGGAGCACGCCGGCCGGGCCGTCGCCGACCTCTTCGCCGCCGACTACGTGGGCGCGCTGGTCGGCGGCCTGGCGTTCCCGTTCCTGCTGCTGCCCGCCCTCGGCCCGGCCACCGGGGCACTCGCCACCGGGGCCGTCAACGCGGCGGCCGGCGCGGCCGTGGTGCTCTGGCTGTTCCGCGAGGAGCCGACGCCCCGCGCCCGCCTGCTGCTGTGGACGTGCTGCGCGCTGGTGCTGGCCGTACTGGCCGGCGCCGCCGCGTTCACCGGGGTGATCGAGCGGGCCGCCCGGCAGGCGCTGTACGGCGCCCAGGTGCGGCTCGCCGTGCAGGGCCGCGCGGAGGAGATCGTCGTGGCGGGCGGCGCACCCGGCGGGGCGCACCCGCTGGAGGTCTTCCTGGACGGCCGGCTCGCCGTCTGCGGCCCCGACGAGTACCGCGAGCACGAGGCCCTGGTGCATCCGGCGTTCGGCGGCGGCCCCGGCGGGCGGGTCCTGGTGCTCGGCGGCCAGGGCATGGCCCTGCGCGAGGTGCTCCGGCACACCGGCGTCCGCGAGGTGCTCGTGGTCGATCCCGACCCGGTGCTCACCGGGGTCGTCCGCGGCGACACCGCCCTCGCGGAGCTCACCGCGCACGCCTACGACGATCCCCGGGTGCGGCGCGTCGAGGCCGACCCGCTGGCCTGGCTGCACCGCGCCGCGGACGACGGCGGCGCACGCCCCTACGACGTGATCGTCTCCGACCTGCCCGCGCCGCTCGGGGACGACGGCCGCAGCGCGCACACCCGCGAGTTCTTCGGCATGGCGGCCCGGCGGCTGGCCCCCGGCGGACGGCTCGCCGTCCGCGGCGGCCCGGTGGCCACCGGCCTGTGGGCCGCCGAGGCCGGCCTGCGCGCGGACGGCCTCCGAACGGTCGCCTACCAGGCCGCCGGACCCGTGGGCCGGGCCTGCCCGGGCACCCGCGCGGCCCGCGGCCGGTCCGGCGCCCCCGCCGCCGCGGACCCGGCGGACCGCCGGCCGGCCTTCCTGCTCGCCGCCCGCGCCCAGCCCCGGCTGTCGCTCGGCACCGACGCGCCGCCGCCCCGCTCGCTGACCGCCGCCGGCCTGCAGGAGTCCGCCGCCCGGCTCGCGGCACGGCGGCCCGCGCACCCGCCGGAGCCGTACCGGCTGCTCGGCTGAGGCCGTGCGGGCGCGGCCCGTACCCGCGGCCGGCCCGCTGCCCGGCACGCCGCCACCGGGCCCGCGCCGGGGGCGGGGCGGTGGGGCGGGCAGCGGGCCGGCCGGGCGCCGGACACCGCGGGGCCGTCCGTGTACAGCTCGGGGGGAGGGCCGATCGACCCGACGCCAACCCTCCGCAGCGGGGGGCCGGGTGGGTAGGCTCGCCGTATGGAGCATGAGGTTGTCGTCCCGCTGCCGGCCACCGTCGTCCGGCAGGCCCTGCAGGACCGCGAGCTGCTGGCCCGGTGCATTCCCGGGCTCAGCACGGACGCGGCCACGACGGGCGCCCCGGACGGGCAGATCGACGGACGGCTGAAGCTGCGCATCGGCGGCTCCACCATCACCTACCGCGGCTCGCTCTCCCTGATCGAGGGCCGCGAGGGCGTGCTGACCGCCCTCGCCGAGGGGCAGGAGGCCCGCGGCAGCGGCGAGGTCACCGCGACCGTGCGGCTGGGCGTGCAGGAGCACGCCGACGGCAGCCTGCTGCGCTTCTCCGCCGACCTGAGTGCCGACGGCAGGCTCGCCGAACTGCCCGGTGAGAACCTGGACGCGGCCGGCCGCCGGCTGCTCGACCGCTTCGCCGCGGACCTCGCGGGCGAACTCACGGGCGACACCGCCCAGGCCGGGGACGCCGACGAGGCACCCGTCGAGGTGGACGTCGACGTGGTCGCCGAGACACCGGTCGAGGTGGACGCCGAGACCGGGACCGACGCAGCGGCCGAGGACGACGCAACGGCTGATAACGACGCGGCGGCCGAGGACGAGAGCCCTGCCGACGAGCAGCGGGACGGCGACACGGACGGGACGCCGGACGGACCCGCGGGCGAGGAGGACTCGGACACGGAGGACGAGGAGGGCGAGGAGGACGAGGACGGTCCGGAGAACCCGGACGGCGCCGAGGCCACCGTCGTGTACCTGGAGGACCACGCCGCCCGCGACCTCGACGACGACCTCTCCGACCTGATCGCCTTCTCCGGCGACGACCACGACCACGACCCGGACCCGGACCACGCAGGCGGCAACGACGGCGACCGCCTGCCGGCCCCCGAGCCGGAGCCCGCCGCCGCCGCGTACGGCTACCAGCCGGACCCGGCGCTGAGCGGCCCGGTGCGGCGGTCGATCGTCGGCCGTTCCGCCGAGGAGGTGGACCACGCGCCGCCGCACGGGCGGTACGCCCCCACCCCGCCGTCGCGCAGCGCCCGGGCCCGGGCGGCGAGTCGCTGGGGCGGCGCTGAGCCCACCCTGCTCACCGGAGGCGGCGGCGAGCGCAACGCGATGCCGTGGGTGATCGGCGGCGGCGTGGCCCTGCTGGGCGGTGCGGTCGTGCTGGTGCGGGCGCTGCGGCGGCGCTGAGGCGCACCGCGCGGCCCCGGGGCCCGTCCGACCGTGCGCGTCGCATCGGCGCGCGGCGTCGGGCGCCCGGCCGGGCGTGCCGCCGGAGCGTTCTCGCACCGGCCGTACGCGGCCGATTCGGCGGTGCTTCCAGCTGGGCGCCCGGCGTCGCGCGCGCGGCGGGCGTTGTCGGACAAGCCCTAGACTGGCTGCTCATGAGCACTGAGGACCGCGACGCCCTGCTGGCGCAGATCAAGGACAAGGCCGTCGTGCACGGCAAGGTCACCCTCTCCTCCGGTCTGGAGGCCGACTACTACGTCGACCTGCGCCGCATCACGCTGGACGCCGTGGCGGCGCCGCTGGTCGGCAGGGTGATGCTGGACGCGACCGCGGAGCTGGACTACGACGCGGTCGGCGGTCTGACCCTGGGCGCCGACCCGGTGGCCGCCGCGATGCTGCACGCGGCCGCGGCCCGCGGCCGCACGCTGGACGCCTTCGTGGTCCGCAAGGCGGGCAAGGCGCACGGCCTGCAGCGCCGGATCGAGGGCCCGGACGTGAAGGGCCGCCGGGTGCTGGCCGTCGAGGACACCTCCACCACGGGCGGCTCCGTGCTGACCGCCGTGGAGGCGCTGCGCGAGGCCGGTGCCGAGGTCGTGGGCGTGGCCGTGATCGTGGAGCGCGGCGCGGCCCCGGCGATCGAGGCGGCGGGCCTGCCGTACGTGACCGCCTACACCCTGGACGACCTGGGCCTGTGAGCCCGGTGTGACGCCGGGCCCCCGAGGGCTCCGGCCCGCCGGGCCGTACGGCTCCGGACACGGCGACGGCCGGTGTCCTCCGCGTTCGTCGCGGGGCACCGGCCGTCGGTGTGTCCGGGTGGGCGGTGGTGGGTCAGCCCTTGCGGTGGCGGCCGCCGGCGACCGGCTCGACCGGGGTGGACGCCTCGCCGCCGGCCTTCTTCTTCTTCCGCTCGCGCACGATCTCGACGAGGATCGGGGAGACGGAGACGAGGATGATCAGCGCCATCGCGGGGATCAGGTACTTGTCGATGACCGGGGCCATCGCGTCGCCGAAGAAGTAGCCGATGAGCAGCATCGACTCCGTCCAGAGCACGCCGCCGACGACGTTCCACACGAAGAAGGTCCTCGCGGGCATCTCCAGGGTGCCGGCGACGGGGTTGAGGAACGTCCGGACGATCGGGATGAAGCGGGCGATCACCACGGCCTTGCCCGGGCCGAACTTGTCGAAGTACTCCTCCGCCTTCAGCACGTACTCGCGGCGGAAGATCTTCGACTCCGGCTTGTCGAACATCCGGGGCCCGATCCGGGCGCCGATGAAGTGCCCCAGCTGGGCGCCGGCGATCGCGCAGATCGGCGCACCGATCAGCAGGACGGCGATCGGCAGCTTGGCGCCCTCCCCGAGCACCGAGGAGGCGGCGCCGGAGGCGGCCACGCCGGCCAGGATGAGCAGTGAGTCGCCGGGGAAGAAGAACCCGACCAGCAGGCCGGTCTCGGCGAAGATGATCGCGAGGAGGCCGATGGCGCCCAGTGACGCGATCAGCGATTTTGCGTCAAGGAGATTGACGGCGAGCTGGTTGTAGTCCACGGGCGCAGGATAGCGCTCCGAGGTTGAGAGGAGCCTAAAGGGACCGGCCCTCCCGGCCCCGGCCCGCGGCTCCGGAGGGGGCCCGCCGTCCCGACTGGCGGGCCGTGGGTGACCCCGGCGGACGAGTCTGGGAAGATGGCCCAGGTGTCCGGCCCGCGGTCGAGGACCACCCTCTTCTCGTACCGCGATGCACGCCGTGAGCCAGAGGCGTATCGAGCATCGGACAGCGTCGTCCGATCGCCCCACACCGACAGGAGCGGATTCGCATGCCCATCGCAACTCCCGAGGTCTACAACGAGATGCTTGACCGGGCCAAGGCGGGCAAGTTCGCCTACCCGGCCATCAACGTGACCTCGACCCAGACCCTGCACGCCGCGCTGCGCGGCTTCGCCGAGGCCGAGAGCGACGGCATCATCCAGATCTCCACGGGTGGCGCGGAGTTCCTGGGCGGTCAGTACAGCAAGGACATGGTGACCGGCGCCGTCGCGCTCGCCGAGTTCGCGCACATCGTGGCCGCCAAGTACGACATCACCGTCGCGCTGCACACCGACCACTGCCCGAAGGACAAGCTGGACGGCTACGTCCGCCCGCTGCTGGCGATCTCCGCCGAGCGCGTCGCGAAGGGCCTGAACCCGCTCTTCCAGTCGCACATGTGGGACGGCTCCGCCGAGACCCTCGCCGACAACCTGGCGATCGGCAAGGAGCTGCTGGCCCAGGCGCGCGCCGCCAAGATCATCCTTGAGGTCGAGATCACCCCGACCGGCGGCGAGGAGGACGGTGTCTCGCACGAGATCAACGACGAGCTGTACACCACCGTCAACGACGCCGTCCGCACCGCCGAGGCCCTGGGCCTGGGCGAGCAGGGCCGCTACCTGCTCGCCGCGTCCTTCGGCAACGTGCACGGCGTCTACAAGCCGGGCAACGTCGTGCTGAAGCCGGAGCTCCTGCGCGAGCTGCAGGACGAGCTCGGCAAGCAGTACGGCAAGACCGACCCGTTCGACTTCGTCTTCCACGGCGGCTCGGGCTCCACCGCGGAGGAGATCGCCACCGCGCTGGAGAACGGCGTCGTGAAGATGAACCTCGACACCGACACCCAGTACGCCTTCACCCGCCCGGTCGTGGACCACGTCTTCCGCAACTACGACGGTGTGCTGAAGGTCGACGGCGAGGTCGGCAAGAAGAACACCTACGACCCGCGCACCTGGGGCAAGCTGGCCGAGGCCGGCATGGCCGCCCGCGTGACCGAGGCCGCGCAGCAGCTGCGCTCGGCGGGCACCCGCCTCAAGTAGGGCCCAGTACCACCGGCTCAGTACCACGGCCCGGCACCACCGGCCCAGCACCACCGGCCCGCTCCGCGCGGGCCGCGCACGACCTGACGGCCGTGCCCCCGGGAGACCTCTCCCGGGGGCACGGCCGTCGTCGTGTTCCGGCGCGGGTCAGCCGACCGCGACCCGGGCGCCGCCGCCCGGCGCGGCGGGCTCGCCGCGGGCCCGCCGGTAGTGCCGGGCGGCCTTCGCCCGGTTGCCGCACCCGGCCATCGAGCACCAGCGGCGCATGCCGTTGCGCGAGGTGTCCAGGAACCACAGCGGGTGGTGGTGCGGGCCCGCGCAGCTGCGGATGCGGTCCGGGGCGGTGCCGAGCAGCTGCAGGTAGTCGTCGAGCGCGAGCCAGCCCGCGAGCCACGCCGGGTCGTCGACCTCCACCGTGGTGGCCGGGCCGGCCTCGGTGAGCCGGTAGCGCAGGGTGCCCCGGCCGAGCAGCCGGTTGACCTCGCGCACGGCGTCCGGGCCGGCGGCGGCCTCCCCCGGGTGCGGCCGTCCGCCGGACGGGGCGACGGCGGAGAGCAGCACCTCGCGGACGTGCCGGGTCGCGGCCAGCGCGGTGCCGTCGGCCGGGCACAGCCCGGTGAGGCCCGCCGACGACAGCCAGACGCGGTAGCCGTCGAGGCCGTCGAGCAGGTCGGCCGGGCCCGCGGCGGCGTCCCAGCGGGTGTTGAGCAGGTCGAGGGCGAGGGGTTCGCCGGGCAGGGGGCGGCGGTCCGCCGGGTCGCAGGCGCGGACGGCGGCGCCCGCCGGGCCGTGCCAGCGCGCCTCCGGTCGTCCCGCGCCGAGCGCGAGGTCGAGCAGGGTGACCCGGGCGTCCGCCAGGGCCGTGAGCGGTGTGCCGTGCGCGCGCATGGACTCCCCCGGCCGGCCGGGCCGCCGGCCCGGACCCTCCGGGCGGGCACTGCACGCGCAGTGCGGCGGCTCCCGGCCAGTCTGGCGCCGGGCCCCCGCGGCCCGGAACGTCCGCACGCCCGGTGTGCGCGCAACGGTCAGAGGCCGTGCGCGCCTCCATAACTGACCGGCGGGAATCTTTTCTAGCTTCGGAGGTGCCAGACCCGGACACGCAGATCCGAACGCCCGATGGGGAGAGTGAAGCACGATGGCTCAGGCCGAATCTGACCTGGCACAGCCGGGCGCCGAGGCGCCCAACGACCTTCTGACCGGCGATGCCTACCTGGAGAGCCTGCGTGACGGGCGCCAGGTGTACATCGACGGCGAGCTGGTCAAGGACGTCACGGAGCACCCGGCGTTCCGCAACGCGGCCCGCTCGATGGCGCACCTCTACGACGCGCTGCACCACCCGGACACCAAGGACATGATGACCACGGTCGACCGGTACACCGGCGCCCGGGTGCACCGGTTCTTCACCCCGGCCCACTCCGCGGACGACCTGGTCAAGGCCCGTGACGCGATCGAGCACTGGGCCCGCCTGAGCTTCGGCTTCATGAACCGGACGCCGGACTACAAGGCCTCCTTCATGGCCGGCCTGGCCGTGACGCACTCGTTCTACGAGCCCTTCGGCGACAACGCCCGCGCCTGGTACGAGAAGTACGCCCGCCAGGGCCTCTCGATCAGCCACGCGATCGTCAACCCGCCGGTCGACCGTCACAAGGCCGCGCACGACATCCCGGACGTCTACCTGAAGGTCGTCGAGGAGCGCGACGACGGCATCGTCGTCGAGGGCGCCAAGCTGATGGCGACCGCCTCGGCCCTCACCCACGTGGCGTTCGTCGGCCAGATCCACCTCGCCAACCTTGAGAAGGGCAAGGCCGAGGACATGGCCCTGGCCTTCATGGCGCCGCTCAACACGCCCGGCATGAAGGTGATCTGCCGGCCGTCGTACGAGAAGAAGGCCAACAGCCCGTTCGACAACCCGCTCTCCAGCCGGTTCGACGAGAACGACGCCGTCCTGGTCTTCGACAAGGCGTTCATCCCGTGGGAGAACGTGCTGATCTACCGGGACACCGAGAAGATCCACCAGTACTTCCCGCGGTCCGGCCTGCTCAGCCGCGGCTTCTTCCAGGGCGCGATCCGGATGGCCGTGAAGCTGGAGTTCATGGCCGGCATCCTCGACCGCGGCACCCGCCTCAACGGCACGGACAAGTTCCGCGGCGTGCAGGCCGGTCTCGGCGAGCTGCTCGCCTGGCGCCACCAGACCTGGGCCGTCACCACGGCCATGGCGATGGACCCGGAGGCGGGCGAGGGCGGCACCGTGCTGCCGCGCATGGACTACTCGGCCGGCTACCGGGCACTCGCCCCGATCAGCTGGGACCGCACCCACAAGTTCTTCGAGGAGCACCTGGCGGGCGCGCTGCTGATGACGCCCTCCAGCCACCTCGACCTGCAGAACCCCGAGCTGCGCCCGCTGTTCGACCGCTACTACCGCGGCTCGGGCACCACGGCGGAGGAGCGCGCCAAGCTGTTCAAGCTGGCCTGGGACGCGGTCGGCTCCGAGTTCGGCGCCCGCCACGAGCTGTACGAGCTCAACTACGCGGGCGGCCCGGACCAGGTGCGCCTCGACACCCTGAACTGGACCCGCGCGGCCGGACTGCTCGACCAGTACGGCGACTTCGTGCAGAAGGCCATGGACGACTACGACCTCGACGGCTGGCGCAACGGCCGCTGGGCCGAGACCGACTGATCCGGCCGGTGCGGGCGGCCGCTCCGGCGGCCGCCCGCCTCGCTCACAGGAGGCGGTAATGAACCACGATCTACGCACTGTCATGCGTCACTTCGCGACCGGTGTCTGCGTCGTCAGCACCTACACGGACGGCGCCGAAGGGCGCCGGCACGACGCCATCACGGTCAACTCGCTGACCTCGGTCTCGCTGGACCCGGCGATCATCACCCTCTGCTTCCGGCACGACTCCCGCTTCCTCGCCGACCTCCGGACGGCCGGGGTGTGGGGCGTGTCGATCCTCGACCGCGAGTCCGAGGGCCACGCACGGGCGTTCGCCAAGGACCCGGACTCCCGGCAGACCTCGATGGCCTCCGCCGCGCACAGCTTCGGCGAGGCCACCGGCGTGCTGCTGCTGGAGGCGGCCGGCTGGATGGAGGTCGCGTACCGCGACGAGCTCGTCATCGGCGACCACGTGATGGTGATCGGCGAGGTCGTGCGGCTCGGCGCCGCCGACTCCACCGCGCCGCTCATCTTCCTGCAGGGCGGATTCCACACCCTCGAACTCACCCGTTCCTGATCTACGGAGATCGCACCACCATGAGCAAGAACCGCTACAAGAGACCCCTGATCGCCTCGTCGGCCGCGGCCGCGCTGCTCGGGACCGCCGCCCTGGTGGCCCCGACCGCGACCTCTGCCAACGCCGCGGTCGACACCACGCCGGTGAAGGTCTGTCTGACCGGCACCACGAGCACCACGAACGAGGTCAACGTCACGCTGCCGAAGGTCGCGGTCGAGCCGGTGCTCCAGTCGACCCCGTCGTACCTCGGCCCGTGCGCCGCGTACGGCACGCCGAGCGCGCTGGGCAACGGCAACGTGCGGACGTACGCCCAGCAGGACGCGACCGGCAAGCCGCTCTCGATCGGGTTCGTCTTCCCGAAGACCACCCTGCAGAACCTGCCGACCACGATGACGGACCAGCACCACTGCTTCGACATCAACGGCAACGGCGTCATCGACGAGCACACCGAGTGCATGGGCGGCCACGAGCGTCCCCTCGACCTGCCGGCCGCGCTCACCGGCTCCTCGGGCATCCCGTACAAGTGGGCGCTGCTGAACTTCAACTCGATGGGCCACGGCCCCGAGGGCATCTACGACACCCCGCACTTCGACTTCCACTTCTACGTGCAGCCGAAGGCCGAGCGGGACGCGATCCGCCCCGGACCGTGCGCGCTCGCGATCAACTGCGAGGACTTCGCCACGGCGACGGAGCCGGTCCCGGCGCCGTACCTGCCGGCCGGCTACGTCGACAACGGCGTGGCCGAGGTCGCGATGGGCAACCACCTGATCGACCAGAGCTCGCCGGAGTGGCACGGCACGCCGTTCACCCAGACGTTCATCTACGGCGCCTACGACGCGAAGATCAGCTTCCTGGAGCCGATGATCACGAAGGCGTACTTCGACGGCCTGGTCTCCGGCACCAACCCGAACGCGTGCTTCCCGATACCCCAGCCGCAGGCCTGGCAGGTCTCCGGGTACTACCCGAAGAACTACTGCATCAAGTACCGGGCCAACCGCGGCGACTTCACCGTCTCGATGGAGAACTACCAGCACAGCTGAGCCATCCCACCGGCAGGGCTCTCCCCCGTCCTGCCACAGGCCCGGCACCCGGGGGACACCCCCGCTCCCGGTGCCGGGCCACACCCACAGGCCGTTCGGATACTCGGAGGAGAGCGCATGGACGGCGCCGGACATCCACGAGTGGCAGGAATCTGACATGTCATCGGCGATCTCACTCGCAGTCATCGGAGGCGGGGCCTCGGCGGTCTGCCTGATCGATGCCCTGGCCCAGCGGGACACCGCCCCGGGCAGCATCACGGTCTTCGAGCCCTCGCCGCACCTGTGGCGGGGCCGGGCGTACCAGTCCGACACCACGACGGTCCGGGTCAACGCGACCCCCGACGACATGTCGGTCCGGGCCGGGGACTTACGGCACTTCGAGCGCTGGCTCATGACCCGCGACCGCATCCTCGGGCTCCCCGAGGGCACCACCGGACTCGACCCGAAGGCCGGCGCCCGCTTCGCACCGCGCACCGAGTACGGGGAGTACCTGGAGCAGACCGCGCACGCGGCACTCGCCAAGCTGCGGCTGCGCGGCTGGCGGGTCGACCTGGTGAGCGAGTCCGTGACCTCGGCGAACCTCGCCGCCGGGCGCGCCATGCTGCGCACCAACGAGGGCCGGGTCCGCGCCTTCGACTACGCGGTGCTCTGCGTCGGCGGCGACAGCCCCAAGGACGTGTACGGGCTCAACGGCAACCAGGGATTCGTCGCCGACCCGTACCCGATCACCCAGAAGCTGCAGGCCGTCGGACCCGACCAGCACGTCGCGGTGGTCGGCAGCGGCCTGACCTCCGTCGACATCATCATCTCGCTGGCCTCCCGCGGCCACCGCGGCCGGATCAGCCTGCTCTCCCGCCGCGGCATGCTGCCGGGCGTCCGCCAGAAGCCGGTGCACTTCGACCTGAAGCACGTCACGCCGGAGCGGATGCAGCGGCTGTCGAAGCGCCAGACGAGCCTGCGGATCGCCGAGATCGCCGACCTCATCGGCAAGGAGTTCGCCGAGGCCGGCGCCGACCTGAGCGCCGTGATCGAGGAGATCACCGGCGCCCACCGCGAGGACCCGGTGGAGCGGCTGCGCCGCCAGCTGTCCGAGGTCGACTCGCCCGACCTCGGCCTGCGCATCCTGCAGCGGGCCGTGCCCGACACCGGCCCCGACATCTGGCCGCTGCTCTCCGAGCGCGACAAGGTCGAGCTGCTGCGCACCCACTACCGCACCATCATGAGCCTCTGCTGCCCGATGCCGCCGAGCAGCGCCAACGAGCTGCTGCGCCTGGCCGACGAGGGCCGGCTCTCCATCATCTCCGGCCTGCAGGACATCTCCGCGGCCCCCGACGGCGGCTTCACCGTCGAGACCTCCGAGCAGGAGGCGTTCCGCGCGGACGTCGTCATCAACGCCGTCAACGCCTCCGAGGGCAAGATCCCGAACGCCGCCGCACCGCTGGTCAACTCCCTGACCCGCAACCGGCTCGCGGACCGCCACCCGCACGGCGGCCTGCACATAGCCCGCGCCACCAGCCGCCTCGCGGTCGAGGGCCGGCCCGAGCCCCGGTGGTACGCGCTCGGCAACATCGCCGCCGGCACGCTGTTCTTCACCTTCGGCATCCCCTCGCTGGTCGACCGCAGCCAGGACATCGTCCGCGCCGTCCTCGCCCACTCCGACCGGATCGCCGGCCTGCGCGCCGAACGCGTCCTGCAGCACGCCTGACACCCGCGGCCCACCGCACCCGCACGAGAGCACCCGCACCCGCACGAGCCACAGCCGAAGGAGAGCACCCCCGTGACCACGACCACCCCGAGCTACCTCGCGGACACCGCCACAGGCCTGCCGCTGCCCGGCGACGCCGCGTTCGCGAGCCCGGCCGAGGAGCGCAGGCACCGCAAGCAGCGGCTCGCCGCCTCGCTGCGCCTCTTCGGCAAGTACGGCTTCGGCGAGGGCATCTCGGGCCACATATCCGTCCGGGACCCGGAGCTGCCCGGCCACTTCTGGGTCAACCCGTTCGGCGTCTCCTTCAAGCGGGTGACCGTCGGCGACCTCATCCTGGTCGACTCCACCGGCGCCGTGGTCGAGGGCCGGCACAAGGTCAACCCGAGCGCCTTCGTCATCCACTCCGCCATCCACGACCTCAACCCGGACGCGGAGGCCGCCGCACACGGCCACACCGCGCACTCCCGGGCCCTGGGGTCGCTCGGCCGGCTGCTGGACCCGATCGACCAGGAGTCGGCGGCGTTCTACGGCAAGCAGGTGCTGTACGGCGAGTACGAGGGCCCCTCGGTCGCGGTCGAACAGGGCCGCGACATCGCCGAGAAGCTCGGCGACAACCGGGCGATCCTGCTGCGCCACCACGGCCTGATCACGGTCGGCGGGTCGCTGGAGGAGGCCGTGCACTGGTTCTTCACCTTCGACAGCTGCGCCGAGGTGCAGCTGCTCGCCCTCGCCGCGGGCACCCCGGAGAGCTTCACCCACGAGCAGGCCCTCTCGGCGGGCGCCGGCTTCGGCGACGCGCAGCTCGGCCGCTTCAGCTTCCAGCTGCTCTGGGACGAGATCGTCCACGAGCAGCCCGACCTGCTCGACGAGTGACGACCCGTCGGGCATCCGCGCACGCACACGACACGGAGGAGTGGTCATGAAGGTTCTGCTGTTCGGCGCCACCGGCAACATCGGCCGTGCCATCGCCGCCGAACTGGCCGCCCGTGGGCACGAGGTCACCGGCGTGACCCGCTCCGCAGGCGTCGGCACCGGCTCGGCCGTCCCGCTGGTCGCCGGTGACGTCGCCGACGCCGAGCAGGTGGCCGAGCTCGCCCAGGGCCACGACGTGGTCGCCTCGGCGGTCGGCCCGCGGATCGGCGCCGACGACGACCGCACCATCATCCTCGGCGCCGCCGACGGCCTGATCGGCGGCCTGCGCAAGGCCGGCCTGCGGCGCCTCGTGGTGCTCGGCGGCGCCGGCAGCCTGCGCGCCGCCGACGGCACCCGGGTCGTCGACGACCCGCACTTCCCCGAGCTGTGGAAGGCCAACGCCCTCGCCCAGATCGAGGCGCTCGACCGCTACCGCGCGGCGGACGACCTCGACTGGACGTACATCTCGCCGGCCAAGCTGATCGAGCCCGGCGAGCGCACCGGGGTCTACCGGCTCAGCGGCGACGACCTGCTCGTCGACGCGGAGGGCCGGACCCGGATCAGCATCCCGGACTACGCGGTCGCCTTCGCCGACCAGATCGAAGGCGGGCAGGCCCTGCGGACCAGGGTGTCCGTCGCCTACTGACGGGCGACCCGCCCCCGCGTACCGCGGCCCGCCGGCCCCCACCCGGCGGTCCGCACCTCGAATCGGCACCATCGGCCCGTACGGGCGCCGGCCCCACCCGGCGCCCGGCGGGCCACCATCCGGAGGGAACCGAACACCATGTCATCCACCGACGCCAGGGCCAAGGGCGGGGGCGCGGTCGTCGCCATCCTCGGCGCACTCACCGCGCTCGGCCCGCTGTCCAACGACACCTACCTGCCCGGCCTGCCCGACCTCACCCACGACCTGAACGCCAGCGCCTCCGCGGGGCAGCTCAGCCTCACCGCCTGCCTGCTCGGCCTCGGCTTCGGGCAGCTCTTCGCCGGCCCGATCTCGGACGCCGCCGGACGCCGCAAGCCGCTGCTGTGGGGCCTGGCCGTCTACACCGTGGCGGCCCTGCTCTGCGCCGTCGCGCCGAACATCTGGCTGCTCGTCGCGCTGCGCGCGGTGCAGGGCCTCGGCGGCGCGGTCGGCATCGTCATCGCCGCCGCGATCGTCCGTGACAAGCACGAAGGCGCCGCGGCCGCCAAGTACTTCGCCCTGCTGATGCTGATCACCGGCCTGGCGCCGGTGCTCGCCCCGGTGGCCGGCGGCCAGCTGCTGCGCTTCACCTCGTGGCACGGCATCTTCACCCTGCTCGGCATCCTCGGTGCGCTCATGCTCGCCGTCGTCGCCGTCGCCCTGCCGGAGACCCACCCGGTCGCGAGGCGCCGCACCGGCGGCCTGCGGGCCACCGGCCCGGTCTTCCGGAAGCTGCTGTCGGACCGCGTGTTCGTCGGCTACAACCTGGCCTGCGGCCTGGCGTTCGCGGCGATGTTCGCCTACATCGCCGGCTCGCCGTTCGTGCTGCAGGACATCCACGGCATGTCGCCGCAGGGCTTCAGCGCGGTCTTCGCGGTCAACGCCGCCGGCCTGGTGATCGCCGCGCAGATCTGCGGCCGGATCGTGCACCGCACGGGCCCGCGCGCGCTGCTGGCCACCGGTCTCTCCGGCTCCGCGATCGGCGGCCTCGGTCTGCTGGTCACGGTGCTCGCCGACGGCGGTCTCGTGCCGCTGCTCGTCGCGCTGTTCGTGGTCGTCTCCAGCGTCGGCCTCGTCATGCCGACCGCGACCGCGCTGGCCCTCCAGGACCACGGCGACTCGGCGGGTTCGGCGGCCGCGCTGCTCGGCCTGTCGCAGCACGTCATCGGTGCCGCCGTGGTGCCGCTGGTCGGTCTCGCCGGCGAGGGCACGGCGGTGCCGATGGGCATCGTCATCGCGGTGCTCGGCGTCGGTGCCCTCGGCTCGTTCACGGCGCTGACCCGCGGCGCGTCCGCCCAGGCCGCCCCGGCGGCCGCCGGTGTGCCGGAGTCCGTCGCCGAACAGGCCGCGCACGCCTGATCCTCCCCGGCCGCCCCGCCCGGCACCCGCCCGGCGGGGCGGCCGCACCCCTCCTCCCCGCACCGCCGTCTCCTCCCCGCACCGCAGTGCCCTGCCGTGCCGCAGCGCCCGCAGCGCCCTGCCGTGACCCGTCATGCCTGCCGTGCCCCGTCATGCCCCGGAACCACGGAACACCGCTCCCCTCGGTTGCCGTCAACGCCCAGCCGCACGTTTCCACTTCACGAGCCGGAGATCGCCATGCCGTTCGGAACCTCGACCCAGACCCTGCCCCGGGAGGAGTCCTGGCGGACCCTGCCCGCCGCCCAGCAGCCCGAGTGGCCCGATCCAGAGGCGCTGGAGGAGGTCTACGACGAGCTGCGCACCTACCCGCCGCTGGTCTTCGCCGGCGAGTGCGACAACCTCACCGCGCGCCTGGCCGCCGTCGCGCGGGGCGAGGCGTTCCTGCTGCAGGGCGGCGACTGCGCGGAGACCTTCGACGGCGTCTCCGCCGACCAGATCCGTTCCAAGCTGAAGACCATGCTGCAGATGGCCGCCGTGCTCACCTTCGGTGCCTCGGTGCCGGTGGTGAAGGTCGGCCGGATCGCCGGCCAGTACTCCAAGCCCCGTTCGCAGCCGACCGAGACCCGCGACGGCGTCACCCTGCCCACGTACCGCGGCGACTCGGTGAACGGCCTGGCGTTCTCGGCGGAGGCCCGCACGCCGGACCCGAAGCGGCTGCTGCGGATGTACCACCACTCCGCGGCCACCCTCAACCTGGTGCGGGCCTTCATCTCCGGCGGCTACGCCGACCTGCGCGAAGTGCACTCCTGGAACCAGGACTTCGTGCGCACCTCGCCGGCCGGCCAGCGGTACGAGCAGCTCGCCGAGGAGATCGACTCCGCCCTGTCGTTCATGCGGGCGTGCGGCGTCGACCCGACCGAGCTGCACCGCACCGAGTTCTACACCAGCCACGAGGCGCTGATCCTCGACTACGAGTGCGCGCTCTCGCGGCTCGACAGCCGCTCCAACGAGCGGTACGACGTCTCCGGGCACATGATCTGGATCGGTGAGCGCACCCGTCAACTCGACGGCGCGCACCTGGAGTTCGCTTCCAAGGTGCGGAACCCGATCGGGGTGAAGCTGGGCCCGACCACCACCGTCGACGAGGCCCTCACCCTGATCGACCGGCTCGACCCGAAGCGCGTCCCCGGCCGGCTGACCTTCATCACCCGCATGGGTGCGGAGAAGATCCGCGACCTGCTGCCCGACCTGGTCGAGAAGGTCACCGCCGCGGGCGCCCAGGTCGCCTGGGTCTGCGACCCGATGCACGGCAACACCTTCACCGCGTCCACCGGGCACAAGACCCGCAGCTTCGACGCGGTGCTGGACGAGGTCGGCGGCTTCTTCGACGTGCACCGCAGCCTCGGCACCCACCCGGGCGGCATCCATGTGGAGATCACCGGCGACGACGTCACCGAGTGCGTCGGCGGCGGCTTCGGCCTGGTCGCCGAGGACCTCCACCAGCGCTACGAGTCGGCCTGCGACCCGCGCCTCAACCGCAGCCAGTCGCTCGACCTCGCCTTCCTCGTCGCCGAGATGTACCGCGGCCGCGGCACCTCGTCGAGCAGCCGGACGGTGCGCTGATGCGGGCCGTCCGCGGGGCCATCCAGGTCGACCGGGACGACCCGGGCGAGGTCATGGAAGCCACCCGGCTGCTGCTGGAGGAGATCATGGCGGCCAACTCGCTCGTCCACGACGACCTGGTCTCCATCTTCTTCACCGCCACCCCCGACCTGCGCAGCGGGTTCCCCGCCCGCGCCGCCCGCGACCTCGGTCTCACCGACGTGCCGCTGATGTGCGCCCAGGAGCTCGACATCGACGGCGGCCTGCCGCGCACCGTCCGGGTGCTGGTGACCGCCGAGACCCCGCTCCCCCGCGACCGCGTCCGCCACGTCTACCTCGGCGGCGCCCGCGCCCTGCGGCCCGACCTGACGGACCGCATGGCAGGTGCCAGGTGATCCGTACCGCCGCCGTGGTCGGGGCGGGCCTGATCGGCACCTCGGTCGCGCTGGCACTGAGCAGACGCGGGGTGCTGGTGCACCTCATCGACACCGACGCGGACGCCGTCCGCACCGCCGTCGCCCTCGGCGGCGGCGTGGACTGCGCGCCGGAACAACCGGTCGACATCGCCGTGCTGGCGGTGCCGCCGAGCTCGATCGGCCGGGTGCTCGCCGAGCAGCAGCGCCGCGGGCTCGCCCACACCTACACCGACGTGGCCAGCGTCAAGCACGAGCCCGAGCTGGCCGTGCTCGACGCGGCTCCCGACCCGACCAGCTTCGTGGGCGGCCACCCGATGGCCGGCGGCGAGCGCTCCGGGCCGCTGGCGGCGTGCGCCAACCTCTTCGAGGGCCGCACCTGGGTGCTCACCACGTGCTCGCACACCTCCCGCGAGACGCTCAACCGGGCCCTGGCCGTCGTGGCGATGTGCGGGGCCGTACCGGTGGTCATGGAGTCCACCGCGCACGACCGGGCCGTCGCCCTGGTCTCGCACGCCCCGCACGTGGTGGCGGCGCTGATGGCGGCCCGGCTGGAGCACGCGCCCGAGGAGGCGTCCCGGCTGGCCGGGCAGGGCGTGCGCGACATGACCCGGATCGCGGGCGGCGACCCCGGCCTGTGGGGCGACATCCTGGAGGCCAACGCCACCGCGGTCGCGGACGTGCTCGCGGAGTTCGCCGACGACCTCGCCATGACCGTGACCGCGCTGCGCAGCCTCGCCGAGGTCGACGCCGCCAGGCGGGCCGAGGAGATGACCCGCGTGATCGACCTGCTCGGCCGCGGCAACGCCGGCCGGGCCCGCCTGCCCGGCAAGCCCGGTGCGGCGGGCGGCGCCTTGGTGCCCGTGGTGATCGGCGACCGTCCGGGCGAGCTGGCGCGGCTGTTCGCCGCCGTGCACGAGACGGGCATCAACGTCGAGGACGTCTCCATCGACCACTCCACCGGCCGGCCGAGCGGCCTGGTCGAGCTCGTCGTGTCGACCGACACGGCCGGCCTGCTCGCCGACCGGCTGCTGGCCGCGAACTGGACCGTGCAGCGGATCCGCCCGGTCTACCCGACCGCGGCCGCGCAGCCGTACGGCGGCCCGGAGCACGAGAGGCCGGCCCGGCTCTCCGTGCCGGGCTGACGGAGGGCCGGAGATGACCCTGGTCTACGTCCTCAGCGGACCCAACCTCGACCGGCTCGGCCTCGCCGCGGACGGCCCGGACGGCCCGGACGGCCCCGGCGCCTACGCCGCGCTCGTCCGGCTCTGCCAGGACACCGCCGAGGCCCTCGGCCTGCGCGCCGTGGTGCTGCGGACCGAGAGCGAGGCCGAACTCGTCGGCTGGCTGCACCGGGTGGCGGCGGAGCGCGCACCGCTGGTGCTCAACCCGGCGGCCCTCACCCACTGCTCGTACCCGGTGCGGGACGCCCTCGCGCTGCGCCGGTCGCCGGCGGTCGAGGTGCACCTGTGCAACCCGTACGCGCGTGAGCCGTTCCGGCGGATCTCGGTGCTGTCCGACGTGGTCGACGGCACCGTGACCGGCCTCGGGCCGGACTCCTACCGGCTCGGCCTGCACGCCGTCGCCCGCCTCGCCGGGGCGGGCGCCCCCCATCAGGAGCGTCAAGGAGCCAGCGCGTGACCACCACCGCCCGAGGGGCGACGGCCCGCATCCCGGGGTCGAAGAGCATCACCAACCGGGCGCTGCTGCTGGCCGCGGCCGCCCTCGGCCCGAGCCTGCTGCGGGCGCCGCTGGTCAGCGACGACACGGTGGCGTTCCGGCAGGCCCTGGAGGCGCTCGGCGTGCCGGTGGCCGAGCAGGACGACGGCTGGCGGGTGGACGGCACCGGCCGCGGCCCGCACGGCCGGGCCCGGATCTGGTGCGAGGACGCCGGCACCGCGGCCCGGTTCCTGCCGGTGCTGGCGGCGGCCGGGGCGGGCCGGTTCGAGGTGGACGGCACCCCGCAGCTGCGGGCCCGTCCGCTCGGGCCGCTCGCCGACGCGCTGGTGCGGCTCGGCGCCGACGTCACCGCCGGGCCCGACGGCGGGCTGCCGCTGGTGATCACCACCACCGGCCTGCAGGGCGGCGAGATCGCCCTGGACTCCACCACGAGCAGCCAGTACCTGACCGGCCTGCTGCTCTCCGCCCCGCTGATGCGCACCCCGCTGACGGTGCACGCGGCGGGCCTGGTCAGCCGTCCCTACATCGACATGACGGTCGCGCTGATGCGCCGTTTCGGCGCCACCGTCGAGGAGGGCCCGGGCGGGAGCCTGCGGGTGAGCGGCTCCTACCGGGCGACCGACCTGCGGATCGAACCCGACGCCTCCACCGCGTCGTACGTGTTCGCGGCGGCCGCCGTCACCGGCCGGTCGGTGACCGTGCCCGGCCTGGGCCGCGACAGCCTGCAGGGCGACCTGCGCTTCGTGGAGGTGCTGCGCCGGGCGGGTGCCCGGGTGGACATCGGCGCCGAGGACACCACGGTGACCGGCACCGGGCCGCTGCGCGGCGGTTTCGACGTCGACATGGGCGACATCTCGGACACCTTCATGACGCTCGCCGCGATCGCCCCGCTGGCGGACGCGCCGATCACCGTGCACGGCATCGCGCACGCCCGGTGGAAGGAGTCCGACCGGATCGCCGCCGTGGCCGGCAACCTGCGCACGCTGGGCGTCGAGGTGACCGAGGGGCCGGACCGGCTCACCGTGCACCCGGGGCCCGTCCGTCCGGGGCTGATCGCCTGCCACCGCGACCACCGGATCGCGATGTCCTTCTCGGTGCTGGGCCTGCGGGTGCCGGGCATCACGCTGGACGACCCGGCGTGCGTGGGCAAGACCTTCCCGGAGTTCCACGCGGAGTTCGGCCGGCTCTTCGGCTGACGGCACGGCCGCATCCGCACGTGCGAGGGGGCGCCACCCGTGACGGGTGGCGCCCCCTCGTGCACGCTGTCAGTGCCGCCAGGCGGCGGCGGCGCGGAGCACGGTGTCGTTGGCGGACGGCTCGCCGACGGTGATCCGTACGCCGTCGGCGCCGTACGGCCGGACGGCCGCGCCGAGCACGGCGCACGCCTCGGTGAACTCGGCGGTGCGGTCGCCGAGGCGCAGCCAGACGAAGTTGGCGTCGCTGTCGGGCAGGCCGAAGCCGAGCTCGCGCAGTGCGGCCGTGACCCGGTCCCGCTCCTTCACCAGCAGCTCGACCCGGCACAGGAGTTCGTCCTCGGCGGCCAGCGAGGCCGTCGCGGCGTCCTGGGCGAGCTGGCTGACGCCGAACGGCAGGCCGACCTTGCGGAGCACGGCGGCCACGTCGGGGTGCGCGACGGCGTAGCCGATGCGCAGGCCGGCGAGACCGTACGCCTTGGAGAAGGTGCGCAGCACGACGACGTTGCCGTGGGTGCGCTGGAACTCCATGCCGTCGGCGGCCTCCGGGTCGCGGACGAACTCGATGTACGCCTCGTCGAGGACGACGAGGACGTCGGCGGGCACGCGGTCGAGGAAGCGGGCGAGTTCGGCGCGGCGGACGACCGTGCCGGTGGGGTTGTTGGGGGTGCAGAGGAAGATGATGCGGGTGCGGTCGGTGACGGCGTCGGCCATGGCGTCGAGGTCGTGCGTCTCGTCGGCGCGCAGCGGCACCCGCACGGACGTGGCTCCGCAGACGTCCGCCATGATCGGATAGGCCTCGAACGACCGCCAGGCGTACAGCACTTCGTCACCGGGACCGGCGGCGGCCCGGACGAGCAGCCGGCCGACGGCCACCGAGCCGGTGCCGAAGACGAGCCGGTCGGCGGGTACCGCGAGGCGCTCGGCGAGGGCCTCGCCGAGCGCGGTGCAGGCCGGGTCGGGGTAGCGGTTGATGCGGCCGGCCTGGCGGCGGACGGCGGCGACCACGGCGGGCAGCGGCGGGTACGGGTTCTCGTTGGACGAGAGCTTGAGGTTCTCGCAGCCCTGGCGGGGCACGCGGCCGGGCACGTACTCCGGCACGGCGGCCAGGGCGGCTCTGAGCCGGGGGGCGTCGTAGCTGCTCATGGCGGTTGCCTCCTGCGGTCGGGGTCCGATCAGGTCGGGTTGAAGGGCGAGGGTGCGGCGAACTTCCAGCGCAGGGTGGTGAAGTCGCGGACCTCGACCACCTGCTCGACGGCGAACTCGACCAGCCGCAGGGCGCCCTGGACGGCCTTGGTGCGGCCCTCGTCCCAGTCGATGCGGGCCGTGCCGGAGACGTGCAGCGCGTGGCCGGACTCCCAGTCGAGGAAGGTCAGGCCGCAGGCGGGGTCGAGCTGGAGGTTGCCGAGGGTCATGTAGAAGGAGTTGCCGAAGTAGTCGGGCCAGACGATCCGGTCGGGTGCGGTGACCTGGACGAAGCCCGGGGCGCCGCCGCGGTGCGAGGCGTCGGCGCCGTGCTCGGGGGCCCGGCTGGCGATGAAGAAGGTGTCGGCGCCGGTGATCCAGGCCTGCTGGCCGGCGTCGAGCACGGTGGAGCGGCGGACCTGCGGCGTGAGGGGGCCGGGACGGTCCGGGCGCAGCACGCGCTGCTGGAGGTACTTGGGGCAGTTGCCGAGCACCTGCTCGGTGGTGACGACGAGGACGTCGCCGTCGCGCTCGGCGGTGCCGTTGATGCGGATGCGCTGGCTGGTCTGCGGCTCGATCGCGAGCATCCCGATGTCGCGCCGCCCGTCGAAGACGGTATCCAGCGGATCGCCTGGCACCGGAAGGGCCTTGACGTGGATGGTGTGGGTGTCCACGGCGCCGGTGAAGCCGCGCGGGCCGGTGAGGACGGTCGACCAGGCCGCGCCCGCGCCGTCCACCCCGCCGATCACGATCATCCGCTGGCGGCGCAGGAACATGTCGAACTGGGGCGGGATCGCGGAGTCGAACATCGGCGAGCCCCAGCCGGGGTTGCCCTCGCCGGCCCGCCGCTGCACCGCCTGCTCACCTTCGTGGTACGGCGTCTTGACCATCGGTCGGCCCTCTCTGTGCGGGTGTTCGGGGTTTCGTGGTGTTCGGGGCGTCAGGGGTGTTCGGGGTGCCGGGGGTGTTCGTACCCGACGGATGTCCGGGCGGGTGCCGGGGTTCGTGTCGGGACGGCTCCCCGGTCACGGCCGCGGGCCGGGTCCGGGGGGATCGCCCCGGACCCGGCCCGCGGTGTGCGGTCGGCGCCGTCGGTCAGGCGTGCTTGCCGATCAGCAGCACGGTGTCGACGACCCGGTTGGAGAAGCCCCACTCGTTGTCGTACCAGCCCGCGACCTTCACCTGGCGACCGCCGATGACCTTGGTGAGGCCGGAGTCGTAGATGCAGGAGGCGGGGTCGGTGACGATGTCCGCGGAGACGAGCGGCTCGTCGGTGTAGCGCAGGATGCCGGCGAGCGGCCCCTCGGCGGCCGCCGCGAACAGCGCGTTGACCTCCTCGACCGTGGTGTCGCGGCCGACGGTGACGGTGAGGTCGGTGACCGAGCCGACGGTGACGGGCACGCGCAGGGCGTAGCCGTCGAGCTTGCCGTTGAGCTCGGGCAGCACCTGGCCGATGGCCTTCGCGGCACCCGTGCTGGTGGGCACGATGTTGTCGGCGGCGGCGCGGGCCCGGCGGAGGTCCTTGTGCGGACCGTCCTGGAGGTTCTGGTCCTGCGTGTAGGCGTGCACGGTGGTCATCAGACCGTGCTCGATGCCCAGCGCGTCGTTGAGCACCTTCGCCAGCGGGGCGAGGCAGTTGGTGGTGCAGGAGGCGTTGGAGACGATGGTGTGCACGTTCTCGTCGTACGCCTCGTCGTTGACGCCGAAGGCGATGGTGAGGTCCTGGTTGGTGGCCGGGGCCGAGATGATCACCTTGCGGGCGCCGGCGGCGAGGTGCGCCTTGGCCTTCTCCGCGTCGGTGAACACGCCGGTCGACTCGACCACGACGTCCACTCCGAGCTTGCCCCAGGGCAGGTCGGCGGGGTTGCGCTCGGCGGTCACGCGGATGGTGCGGCCGTCCACGACGATCTCGCCCGTGCCGGCGGTCACCGGCACCGGGAGCTTGCCCAGCGTGCTGTCGTACTTCAGGAGGTGGGCCAGGGTCGCAGCGTCGGTCAGATCGTTGATCGCCACGATCTCGATGTCGGCGTTCTGCTCAAGTGCGGCGCGGAGGAAGCTGCGGCCGATCCGGCCGAATCCGTTGATGCCTACCTTGATTGCCACGGGTGGGGCCCCTTCTGGTGGGTGCACAGGGAGCGCGCGCAGCGCCGGTGATCCGCGCGCCCGGCACTGATCTGTACCGCCGACGCTAGGCGGGCGCCGGGGCGCGATCTTGCCGATTCGCGCATGGCTTGTTGCGAGTTGACGCATGATCCGCCCTGGCGGCTTCCCACCCGGCAGCCGCATCAGTACTGCCGATCAAACCCGGATACCTTCGAGAAGGTATGTTTTCATGATGGAGGGGTCCGCCCTCCCGGAGCGGACCGGGTGTCAGCGATCGGCCTCACGTCCCACGGGGGAGCCATGGATGTTGTGCGCACCGAGACCCAGCCACCCGACCGGATCCTCCTGCAGCCTCCGGCCGAGCACGTCAGCGAGGTCAGCCTCGGACGCGTCCGGATCACGATCGTCGAGGGCAGCCCGCAGGACGCCCCCGGCGACGACGTACGGCTGCCGCCGCAGCGCATCCGCGCCGGCGAGGCCTACCTCAGGGTCAGCTGCCCGCTCGCCGACCCCTTCGCCGTGCCCGAGCTGCTCCGCCAACTCGCCGACCAGGGCGCCCTACCCGCCGACCGCACCGCCGAGCTGCTCGCCCGCGGCATCAGCGGACTCGTCGCGCAGGCCTGCGCCGACTACATGGACCGCGGCCCGCAGAGCCCCGCGGTGGCCCGGAGTTCGGGCCTCGCCCGCCGCGCCATGCTGCAGCGCGTCAAGCACTTCGCGCGCAGCCGGCTCGCCGACCCCGAGCTGAAGCCCGAGATGCTCGCCCAGCACCACCACATCTCGCTGCGCTACCTGCAGAAGCTCTTCCAGGAGCACGGCGAGAGCCCCGCCAGCTGGATCCGCGACGAACGGCTCCACCGCTGCCGCACCGAGCTGCGCGACCCGCGGCTCGCGCACCTCACCATCGCCATGATCGGCGAGCGCTCCGGCCTGTACGGCGCCTCGCACTTCAGCCGGCTGTTCCGGGACCGCTACGGCATCTCGCCGCGCGCGTACCGGCGCGACCACACCGCCCTGGACGAGGCCGCCTGACGCACCGCCGCACCCCGCACCAGGCGGCCGCTCCGCATGCCCGGCCGGTACCGACGCATCGCCGGACCGACGCAGGCCGTACCGACGCACGCCCCGACGGATCCACCCGGGACGACCGGCGCCGCCCGGTCCCGACCGAAAGGCCCCTCCTTGTCCAGCTTCGAATACCCCGGCGAGTTCTACGAGGTGATCCGCAAGGATTTCCGCGACCTCGCCGCGGAGACCGAGTTCCTCGCCTCCTACCTGCCGCCCGGCGGCCGGGTGCTCGACATCGGCAGCGCCACCGGCGGCAACCTGCGGGCACTCGCCGCGCTCGGCCACCCCGGCACCGGCCTGGACCAGAGCGCCTCGTTCACCGCCTACGCCGCCGCGGCCGCCACCGAACCGGGCTCGGCCGAGGTCGAGTACGTGCACACCCGCGCCGAGGACCACACCACCGAGCACCGCTACGACCTGGTGTACAGCCTCTTCAGCACCCTCAACCAGCTGACCAGGGCCGAGCTCCGGCAGCTCCTGGAGTCCGTCCACGGCTGGCTCGCGCCCGGCGGCCACGTCGTCATCGACATCGGCCACCTGCTCAACTTCGTCGACGGCTACCAGCCGCACATCATCGCCCACCACCAGGGCGACGGCCTCCTCGTCACCCGCCTCGCCCGGCAGTCGGTGCACGCGCACCGCGCCGTGTGGCGCAACGAGGAGACCATCATCGCCCGCGGCGGCGACGGCACCGTCTCGATGTACGCCAACTTCTTCGACCAGACGGTCTTCACCGCCCCCGAGGTGCGCGACCTGCTCCTCGACGCCGGCTTCGAGGTGGTCGCCGAGTACGGCGGCTTCCGCAAGGAGCCCGGTCCGCGCATAGGCCGCGGCCCGCTGCTGTTCGTCGCCCGCTCCGCCACGACCGGCCAGGAGGCCGCCGCATGACCGCGCCCGCCGTCACCCGCACCCTGCCGCTCGCCCTCCTGGACGGCGGCCCCGCACCCGAGTTCCCGGTGCCCGACCTCGGCTCCGCACTCGTGCGCGCCGCCGGCCGGCCCGACGCCGGACGCCTGCACTTCGTCCGCCCGGACGGCTCCGCCGTCGACCTCGGCTACCCCGACCTCCTCGACGCCGCCCGGCGCATCCTCACCGGCCTGCGGGCCGGCGGCGCCCGCCCCGGCGACCGGGTGCTGCTCCAGATCCGGAACGCCCCGGACCAGTTGGCCGCGTTCTGGGCCGCGGTGCTCGGCGGCCTCGTGCCGATCCCCGTACCGCCCGGCCGCGCCGACGCCCCCGAGGCCGCCGCCCAGCAACTGGAGTGGATCTGGTCCGGCTACCAGCGCCCCTGGGTCGTCGTCGGCGACGACGGCGCCGCCCCCGGCCCCGCGATGGCCGGGACCGGCCGCTGGCTCGGCCGCACCGGCGAGCTCCGCACCAACGAGCCCGCCGCCGACCTGCACCGGGCCGCACCGGACGACCTCGCCGTGCTGCTGCTCACCTCCGGCAGCACCGGCGTGCCCAAGGCCGTCGCCCTCACCCACCGCAACATCCTGGCCCGCTCGACGGCCACCGCCGCCGTGCGCCGCCTCGACGCCACCAGCCGCTCCTTCAACTGGATGCCGCTGGACCACATCGGCGGCCTGGTGATGTTCCACGCCCGGGACGTGCTGCTCGCCTGCACCCAGGTGCACGCGGGCACCGACTGGATCCTGGAGGACCCGACCCGCTGGTTCGACCAGATCTCCCGGCACCGCTGCGACACCACGTGGGCACCGAACTTCGCGTTCAACCTGGTCAACGACCGTGCCGCCGAGATCGCCGGCCGCGACTGGGACCTGCGCAGCCTCCGCTACATCATGAACGGCGGCGAGTCGGTCAAGGCCCGTGTCATCCGCCGGTTCCTCGACCTGCTGGCGCCGTTCGGCCTGCCCCGCACCTCCATGCACCCGGGCTGGGGCATGTCGGAGACGTCCGCCGGCGTCGTCGACTTCGTCTTCGACCCCGAGACCATGGGCGACGAGCGCTTCGTGCCGGTCGGCCGCCCGCACCCCGGCGTCTCGCTGCGCGTCGTCGACGAGCACGAGAACGTGCTGCCCGCGGGCACCGTCGGACGGCTGCACGTCACCGGCGCCCCGGTGTTCTCCGGCTACTACGACAACCCCGCGCAGAACGCGAAGTCGTTCACCGACGACGGCTGGTTCCGCTCCGGCGACCTCGCCGTCATCGAGGACGGCATCCTCACCGTCACCGGCCGGGTCGACGACCTGATCCGGCTGAACGGCGCCGAGTACCACGGCCACGAGATCGAGGCCCTCGTCGAGGAACTCCCCTTCGTCGAGCCGTCCTTCACCATCGTCTCGCCCTGCACCTCGCCCGCCGGCGGGGAGGAGCTCGTGGTCTTCTACCACCCCCGGGGCCCCGAGAGCGCCGACGAGGCCGACCGCCGCATCCGCGACCTCGTCACCGAGCGCTACGGCATCCGGCTCGGCGCGGTCGTCGCGATCGCCCGCGAGGACGTGCCGAAGACCGGCATCGGCAAGCTCCGCCGGGCGGAGCTCCGCAAGCGCCACGAGGCGGCCGGCGCCGCCGGACCGGCGGCCCGGGCCTGACCCGGCCCCCGTCGCACGGCACGAGCGGCCCCCGGTCCGGACTCCGAACCGGCCGAGGGCCGCTCGCCGTGTTCCACGGGGATCCGGCCGCACGGCCCGGCCGTGCGGCCGCAGCGGGGTTTGCCCTCGAACCATGAAGTGCGGTACCTGAGTTCATGGCCACTTGGGCTGAGCGAGAGGAAGCCGATGGCACAACAGGAGCGGGCCCGCAGGACGTACGAGGCGGTACTGGACGCCGCCGCCCGGGAATTCGCCGCGCACGGCTACGCCAACACCAACCTCGGCCACGTCGCATCGAGCACCGGCGTGACCAAGGGGGCCCTGTACGGCCACTTCGCCTCCAAGGAGGAACTGGCCGCAGCTCTCGTCCAACACCTCGACGAGGCCTGGAAACTGATCGAGGACGGCGTCGGGGAGCACCCCGACTCACCCGTCGAGACCCTCAAGCACGTCACCTGCGCACTGGTCGCCCGGCTGCACCGCGACATCAGGGTGAACGCCGCCCTGCGGCTGCTGCTGGAGGAGGCGCAGTCGACCAAGCGCACGCCGGCCTTCGTGTCGGACGTGGAACGCACACTGCTGCGCCTCGTGGTGCAGGCGCAGCAGTCGGGCGAGATGGACGCCGGCTACCCGGCGGAGCCGGTGGCGCAGCTGATGACCACCGTGATCTTCGGTGCGCACTACCTCGGTTCGGTCCGCGAGGAGCTGGACCTCATCACCCGGGTCAGGTCGTCCTGGGACGTCCTGCTGCCGGCGCTGGGCGCCCGCTGGGTGAGCTGAACGGCGACCCGCCGGGACGGGAGCGATGGGCCCGGCCGCCCGGCCGGACCCACCCGTCCCAGGGCGCCCTCGGGGAGGCGCTCGGGCCGCCGGTCGGCGATGCGCTCCAGGGCGGCGTCGCGGGTGCCGTGGCGCCCCGCGTGCGGGCCGCCCGGCCGCCCCTCGGCGCCGGCCACCTCGCGGTGGGCCAGGTCGGCGAGGGCGACGATCCGCTCGGCCACCGGCCGCAGCCGCATGCCGCTCTCGGTGAGGGCGATCCGCCGCCCGCGCCGGTCGAAGAGCACCGCGCCGAGCGAGGCCTCCAGGTGCTGGATCTGGGCGGTCACGCTGGACTGCGCGTAGTTCAGCTTCTTGGCGGCCCGGGTGAAGCTCAGTTCGCTCGACACCTCGAGGAACGAGCGCAGGTGCTGCAGTTCCATCAGATCTCCTCGGATACGTGCTGCCAGGCCGATCTGAAGGCGAGCCGCGCGCTGAGGATGACGGCGCCGTCCTGCGTGGCACGGACCCGTACGACCCGCTCCTCCGTGCTGCGCTCGGCGATCGCGGCCGGACCGGGGTCGAGCAGGATGTCGGAGTCGAGTTCGGCGTAGCCGCGGAACTGAACGCTCAGGCCGCACAGGACGTCGGACGGCCTGGTGGACCTGACCTCCGCGGTGAGCATGCCGTACTGCCGCAGTGCCTCCAGCAGCAGCACCGCCTGGACGTGGTCGGACGAGTGGTCGAAGAAGGTCGGGTGGTGCTGGTCGACGCGTAAACGCCAGCGGTCGTCACCGGCCGGTACGAGCACGACGTCGCCGGGGCGACGGCGGCCGACGGCCGCGGGCGGCACCTCGACGGTGCACGGCCCGTCCGGACGGGCCGTGGCGCGGTCCGCGGACGGCACGGCGCGCCTGCTGCGGATCCGCTGGTAAATCCTTCGGTCGAGGATGTCACCGGCCATGGACACCTCGGCGCAGGGCCGCCCGTCGGCGGTGCGCACCACCGCACGGGTGAGCACCGGCATCCTCGACGCCGACCGCCCGGCGGGCAGTTCGACGGTGAGGTCGAGGGTGACCTCCTGGGGCCCGGCGGAGCCCGCCAGGGCGTCGAGATCGGTGATGGCGAAGTCCATGGAACGCACGAGGAACGGGACGTCCAACGGCACACCGTAATAGCGGTGGAAGACGAATATGGACGCCTGTCTCGCGGTCTCCACCACGACCATGCTGTCGGTGAGCCCTCCCGGGCCCGGCTGGAAGACCGCGTGATCACGCGGCCATTGGGCGGCGAGCAGGAAGCGGTCGCCCGCGGCCCGCTCGGAGTCGGTCAGAAAAACCTCCGAGACTGCCGACTTGTGGACCAGCTTCCGCGATACCGTCCGGTGGAAGTCGAGTTGTGCGGCCGCTCGCGGTGCCGGTACGGCATCCGCAGCGGCGATCCGGTGGGCTGGTGCAAGTGTGTTCATCGCAAGCCTCCCCCGCAGGGCTGTGAACAACGTGGCTCTAGCCGAAGTCCAGGGCTCGGACTGCGAAAAAATATACCTACGAGAAGGTATGTTGCCAAGCCTGTTGCTCGCTGTAGAGTGACGGAGGGGTCGAGATCTGTAACGAGACCACCACAGGACCTCCACAGAAAACACAGAGAGCCCGCGCCGCAGATGCGGCACGGGCTCCGGCGCTCCCCCTCGCTACGAGGGAAGCAGCAGATCGAGAAGCTCGTCGATCCTCTCGACGACGTCCGTCCGATCGTTGAGGATCCACGAGACATGCTGGACACCGAAGAACGAACTCACCAGCGTCCTTGCCAGCGTGGCCGGTTCGACGTGGGGCGGCAGCAGGCCGGCGTCGGCGGCCCGGGTGAGCAGCAGGCTGATGAAGGCGATGTAGTCGACGAACGGCAGCGGCAGGTCCACGTCGATGCTGACGCGCTCCGCCTGCAGCCGCACCGCGGCCTGGGCCACGGGCTCGTCCCGCAGGCTCCGGCCGGTGGCGCGGGTCAGCTCGCGCACGGCTTCCAGCGGCTCCAGCTTCGGGTCCACCAGCTCGGAGGCCTGGCGGGTGGCGGCGGTGTAGAAGGAGTGCACCAGCTCGACCGCCATCGCCTCCTTGTTGGCGAAGTGGAAGTACACGGCGCCCTTGGTGGCGCCGGCGAGTTCGGCGATGTCCTGGATGGTGACGGACTGGAAGCCGCGCCGGGCGAACAGCTGGGCGGCCGCCTCCAGGACGAGCGCCCGGGTGCGGACGGCGCGGGCCTGCCGGGGCCCGGGCGCCCGCTCGGCGGCCCTCCGGGCAACGGCTCCCCCTGGTTTCGGTGTGGTCATCTCTCAACCCTCCAGAGGGGCGCGGGGCCCGCATCGTGCCGGCGGTGCGCGCAAAGCATAACGTCACGAAGGTATGTTCCGACAGCGCACGACCGGACGAACCCGCGGAGCGCGGCGTCCCGGCAGCCCGCACGGCACGGCACCAGCCCGCCGGAGGACGTCCGGCGGCACCCGACGACAGTACCGAGGGGGAGACCGTGAGCGGTCCCAGGCTGGCATTCTTCGACGTCGACGAGACCCTGATCACCGTCAAGAGCCTCGCCGGCTTCTTCGTGCGCCACCGTACGGACTCCGGGCATCCGGCCGACGAGACCGACCGGATCCTGCGCGAACTCTGGGCCATGGTGGCCGCCGGCACGCCCCGGGAGACGCTCAACCGTGCGTTTTTCCGCCATCTCGCGGGCAGCCCGCTGCACCGGCTGCAGGAGAGCGGGACGCGTTGGTTCGCGGAGGTACGGGACGGCGGGCTGTTCCACCCGCCCGCCGTCGAGGCCGTGCGGCGGCACCAGCGCGACGGCGACGTCCCGGTGCTCATCTCCGGCTCCTGCGAGGCCTGCATCCGCCCGATCGCCGACCACCTGGGCATCACGTACGTCCTCGGCACCGAACTCCGCACCACCGGCGGCCCCGACCCGCAGCTCACCGGCGAGACCGGGCAGCCCCTGATCGGCGCCGGCAAGGCCCTGGCCGCACGCGCCCTGCTCGACCGCCTCGGCGCCCGGGCCGAGGACGCCACCGCGTACGCCGACGACGCCACCGACCTGCCGCTGCTCCACACCGTGGGGCGCCCCGTCGTGGTCGGCGACGATCCCGAACTCCGCCGCCGCGCCGAACGGTTCGGCTGGCGGCGGCTGCCCGGCGTCGACCGGGCCCCGGCGGGCCGGCCCGCCTGAACCACCCGAGGCACCGTACGCACCGGACGCACCGCACCCACCGGGCGCACCGGCGCCTCCCGGAGAACACCGTCAACGATCCAGGGGGACAACAGCTGTGACCACCGTCGACCGTCCACGCCCCGTGCCCGCCGCCCCGCTCTCCGAGGGCGTCCTCGCCACCCTCGGCGGACCGCTCACCGCGGCGGCCCGCGCCCTGCCCGCCACCGCCTTCGACGGCGCCGCGGAGGCGGACCGCGAGCGCACCCTCGCCCCCGGGCTGGCCGCGCGCCTCGTCGAGGCGGGCTTCGCCCGGCACTTCGTGCCCGCCGACCGGGGCGGCTCCGAAGGCACCTTCACCGACCTGGTGACCGCCACCGCGCTGCTCGCCGAGGGCTGTACCTCCGCGGCGTGGTGGGCGGCCCTCCAGGCCGCGCACGGGCGCCTCGCCGCGTACTTCCCGGAGGCGGGCCGGGCCGAGATCTGGAGCGGCTCCGCGGACGTGCCGATCGCCGCCGCCGTGGTGCCGCCCGCCGGCCGGATGACCAGGACGCCCGACGGCGGCGCACGCGTCGAGGGCCGCTGGAGGTGCGTGAGCGGGGTCGAGCACGCCGCGTGGGTGCTCCTGGCGGTGCCCGACCCGGCCGCACGGCCGGGCGACTTCCTCGTGGTCGCCGTGCCGCGCGCCGACGTCACCGTGCACGACACCTGGCACAGCGCGGGCCTGCGCGGCACCGGCAGCCACGACATCGCGCTCACGGAGCCGCTCGCCGTGCCCGCCCGCCGGTGCATGGGTTTCACGGACGTCCTGCGGCAGTCCGCCCGCACCGACGTCGCCCGCTGTCACGGCGTGCCGCCCCGGCTCGTCGCCGGCCTGGCGTTCGCCGCGCCCGCCATCGGCGCGGCCCGCGGGGCGCTCCGGGCGTGGGCGGCACCACTGGCCGACGCCCGGACGGGCCCGGGGGCCGCCCAGGTCAGCCCGGCCCGGTGCGAGGTGCTCGCGCGGGCGTCGGCGGAGATCGAGATCGCGGAGTCGCTGCTCGCCGGCGCGGCCGCCCGCGCCGACCAGGGCCCGGTCACCGAGCAGGCGGTGGGCCGCAACCTGCGGGACGTCGCCCTCGCCGTCGAGCAGACGGTGGCCGCCGTGGAGCGCCTCTACCGGGCCGGCGGCATCGCCGCCCAGGAGCAGAACTCCGCCGTCCAGCGCGCCTGGCGCGACGTCCACACGCTGGCCGCGCACGGCGCCCTCAACTGGGAGGCCGCGGCCGCCGAGTACACCCGGACGGAGCTGCCCGCCTTCGCACGCTGACCGGCCCGGCACGGCACCGGGACGGCGGACGGCCCCGGTACGGAGGAATCCGTACCGGGGCCGTCCGCTGCGGGCCGTGGAGGCCGCCGGGGGCAGTGCGCCGCTGCCGGGCGGCCGGCCGCCGCCTCCCGACCCGGGCGGGTGCGCCCGGGGCAGGAGGCGGCGGTTCAGGCCGACATCTCGGTGGGCAGCAGCAGGTCGCGGGCGATCTGCGGCAGCATCTCGTCGAAGAGCTGCTGGCCGCACAGCTCGCCGTCCAGCGTGTAGGGGATGTCGTCGACCGGCACGACCAGCGCGGGCAGCGTCGGGACGAGCCGGGCGCAGGCGGCCCGGGCGGCCCGCTGCGTGGACTCCTCGCGCTCCGCGTCGGCGGGCACGAAGGCCACGAGGAGCAGGTCCCCGTGGGCGGGCAGTTCACCGATCAGGACGGCGGTCTGCCGGGAGGCCGGCAGTTCGGAGAGGGCCCGCTCCAGCAGGAGCAGCCGGGACTCGATGTCGTCCTCGTGCAGTTCGTCGGAGGTCTGCGGCGGAACAGGCGTGGTCATGCGGGGATCTCCGTAGCTGACTGCTTGTCCAGGTGGATGTAGAGGTTGACCAACGGCATGATCTCGGTCAGGAGTTCGGCGGACCGGATGGTGCCGGTGGGGCTGTAGGGGATGGCCTCGACCGCGATGACGTGGGCCGTGATCCACGGCACCCGTCGGGCGCAGACGGCGCTGACGGCGCGGTACGCCGCGGTCTCCACGTCACGGCCGACCGGCACGAACGGCACGGCGAGCACCGGCCCGTGGTCGGGCACGTTCACCCGGAGCACGGCCAGGTCGTGCACCGCGGGCTGGTCGAGCAGTTCGGTCTCCAGCCCGAAGAAGGCGGTGTCCTGTTCGCCCGCCGCACGGGCCCGGACGGCGCCGGCCGTGCGGCCGGTCAGTTCGAGCCGTCCCTCGTAGTCGAGGACGCCGTCGTCCCCGGTCAGCAGGAACGGGCGCGGGCCCTGGCCGTCCGCCAGGTCGACCAGCACCGACGGCGCGGGGGCGTCGCCGTACGAGTCCATCAGCTGGTAGCTCGCGACGGCGACCCGGCCGCGGACGCCGGGCGGCAGCGGCCGGTGCTCGGCGTCGAGGACGGCGATGCCGATGCCGGGCATCGCGCGACCCGAGCGGCAGGGAGAGAGCGCGAGCTCCTCGGGGCCGAGCACGGTGACCAGACCGGTCTCGGTGGGCCCGTAGTAGTGGTGCAGCACGGGGCCGAAGCGGTCCCACGCCTCGTTCACGATCCAGCGGTTGAGGTGCTGGCCGCCGGTGAGCAGGAAGCGCAGCCTGGAGGTCTCGCGGAGCGCCGCGGAGGCCGGGTGCGCGAGCAGCCGCGACAGCACCGGCGGCACCATCAGGGTGGCGGTGACGCCCTCGTCGGTGATCAGCCGGCACATCTCGCCGAGGTCGTGGTAGGGGCCGAGCACGACGGTGCCGCCGAGCGCGAAGAACACCCGGGCCCAGCCGGGGCCGGAGGCGTGGTACATCGGCACGGTGACGAGGTAGGTGTCGTCCTCGTCGAAGGCGAACTCGTCGACGAGTTCGGCGAGTCGGCGGGCCTCGAAGGAACGGCGGCGCACGACCAGCCGGGACGCGCCGGCCGCGTCGTAGCCGACCGCGAACGACTCGTAGGGCTGGGAGACCGGGGCGGTGACCGGGGTGAGCGCGGCGGCGAGCGTCGAGTACGCGACCGGCTCGCCGGCCTGCGGGTCGGCGACGATCGGCTCCGGGGCCGCCAACTCCTCGCCCACGCCGTGCAGGTGGACCTGCAGGACGCCCTCGCGGTCGTCCCAGCCGGTGGCGATGAGCAACGGCCGGTGCAGCTTGCTGCTGACGACCACGGTGGGCCTGAGCTGTTCCAGTGCGTCGGCGGTGGCTTCCGGGGACGCCTCGAAGTCGAGTCCGGTCACCGGCACCCCGAGGGTCTCGAAGGCGGCCGTGGTGATGACGAGTTCCCAGCCGTTGCAGCACAGGAAGGCGGCGCGGGCGGGTCGGCCCTCGGGCAGGACCGTGGCGAGGCCGCCGGCCACCTTCGCGATCTCGTCGGCCAGTTCGGACCAGGTGATCCGGCGTCCGCCGTCCACCAGGGCGACATGGTCCGGCCGTTCAGTGGCGTGCCGCAGGGCGTCTTGCAGCTTGATCATCTCTAACTCCGTTCCATTGGGCTGGAGTTGGCCCGTCTGGTTCGTCCATCGATTGGGGCGCCGGAACACCTGCCCGGCGGTTCGCGCTGGGGAAGGTCGGGCTCTTACTGCTGCACGCGGTCGCCGCCGAATGCGCGGGCACGCGTCGGGGGGACACCCCCACGATGGAAACAAACCTTCGAGAAGGTATCAATAGACATCGGCAGCTCCGATGTACATCCGCACGACTCCCCGGAGGGCGGCCCGCGAGCCCTCCGCCCGCCCCCACCTGCACCGATACCCGACGTGCGCGGATCCACGACGGCCGGTGCGCGCACCGGCAACACCGCCGCACGCGGCCTCAGTAGCTTCAGCCGGGCACCACCCTTCGCCGCCAGAACCCCGCTCACAGCCCCTCCGTGGAAGGACCAGCACCATGAAGCGCCGCCTCGTCGCCCTCGCAGCCGCCCTCGCCATCTCCGCCTCCGGCGCCACCCTCGTCGCCACCCAGGCGTCCGCGGACGACGGCACCGCGGCCGTGGCCGCCGGCGCCGCGTACAGCTCCCTGCCGCCGTTCGCCGGCAAGACGTTCCTGATCACCGTCGACAACGGCAACGTCTACCGCAACACCTACTCGGCGGACGGCACCTCGCTGCACTCGGAGACCGTCCAGGGCACCGGCGTGGGCGAGGTCTTCGACGCGACCCTCGCCAACACCCAGGTCGGCCTCGGCCTCTGGTTCAGCAACTGGGTCGAGCCCAACGGCGTGACCGTCAGCCACGTGCTCAACTTCGCCAACCGGACGGTGCAGGTGTACTTCACCTTCGCCACCGCCTCCGGCACCCGCCTCGGCCAGCTGCACAGCGCCACCCTGACCCGCGTGGCCTGATCCTCCGCACCCACCCGCGGCACGCGCCCGGGCCGGCCCGACCGCCGGTGCCCGGGCACGTCCGCGGACAGTGGTTGACTGGAGAACATGAGCATTCACGAGAACCTGCTCGGCGGCCCCCCGCCGACCCACCTGCCGGCCGAGCCCGGTCCGCTGGAGGCGCTGGCCCAGGGCGCCTCGCCCACCGAGGTCGCGGCGACGTTCCCGACCTCCTCGCTCGCCTGGGCGCAGCTGGCCGACGACGCCTTCGCCGCAGGCCGGGTCGTCGAGTCCTACGCCTACGCCCGCACCGGCTACCACCGCGGCCTGGACGCGCTGCGCCGCTCCGGCTGGAAGGGCCACGGCCCCGTGCCGTGGGAGCACGAGCCCAACCGCGGCTTCCTGCGCGCCCTCCACGCCCTGGGCCGGGCGGCCGCCTCGATCGAGGAGAAGGGCGAGGCCGAGCGCTGCGCGCAGTTCCTGCGCGACAGCTCGGTCACCGCCGCCGACACCCTCGGCTGACCCGCCACGCCTCCTGGCGCCCCCGCGACCGGTCGCGGGGGCGCCTTTCTTTCTGCGCGCGCCCCGTACGCATGCGCACGCCCCATCGGTGGAATTCGCGCCGCCCGTTCCCGTTCACGCCGCCGCAATGCACTCGCACGTCCGGAGAAGTCCCCCGGCCGCACGACCGTGCGGCACCCGCGGTGAATACCGGCGATTCCCGGCATTGCCGGAGTGCATTTCCCTTGGGGTGCCCGGCCCCGGGCGGTTCCGACGGCCGCACGGAGACCCGTCCTCTCCCCGCGTCCGGCGCGACCGCGACCGGCACGTGGCGTGCGGCGTTCCGGCGGAGTTCCGCGCACCCGACCGGAGGGCCGGTTCGCACGACCCGGCAGGAATCCTCAACATCCTTGCTGCACAAGGGAGATGGATGCTTCCGCCGCAGGTCGTCGACACCGGGACACGGCCTGCCGCGCTGCGGTGTCGCCCGCCGCTGGTAGGTAGGTGGGTGGTTATTCTCACTCTTCTTTGGAGGAGATGGCTTCCCACCTACACACCCACCAGAGAAAACCCACCAGCAGAAAACCGGCCGTCACTCACGAGAGTGAAACGCGTACGGATCGTGTTTTCCGCCGGATAGAGTCACCTCGTCCGAGAACGAGAGCGGCCCCCGGCACGGGTGATACCCCGACCGGAGGCCTGACCACACAGGAAGCCCAAACCACTTCCCGATGACTGATCGTCAGCGTACCGGCTCCCGCTCGGGAGTCACGCACATCCGCACCGGACACGCCGGTCCGAAGCTCGGAATCTCCGAGGACCTCGTGCTCACCACCAGGAGCGCACTCGCCATCGGCCTCGCGGCCTACCTCACGGCGGTGCCCGAGGGCACACCGGTCACCATCAAGGCACTGGCCCAGCACTTCTGCGAGGGCGAGATCTCCACCGCCAAGGCCCTGAACGTCCTGGTGGACGAGGGCTGGCTGGTCCGCAGCATGTCCCGCCTGGACAACGGCCGGGTCTTCACCCGCACGCTGCTCCACGACGCCCCCGTCGGACGGACCGCGCCGGCACATGCGCCGGCGCCCCCACCGCCCGTCCCTCCGGCCCTCGCCCTCGGGCCGGCGGCCGCCCCGCCCGTCCCCCTGCCGGTCGGCCACCCGTCCGACTCCGTGGCCGCACCGTCCTGGCGCAGCTGGAAGATGCGCGCCCGCACGCGCCGACGGGAGGGCAGCGCGGCTCGCCCGCCCACCCCGGACACCGCGGACCCCGCACCCCCTCCTGCCGCACCCTGCTGCGGGGCGCACGCGGTACAGCCCGTACGGCCGGTTCCGGCGGCAGAGGCGGTGGAGGCGGTGGAGGCGGCACAGCCGGTACCGGCGACGGCCCCGGGTCGCCGTCCCGCCGCATCGCGCCCGCCCGGGAAGCCGGGGCGGCCTACGGCTCCCGGCACCGCCGGGCGGCCTCCCCGGACCACTGCCCCGCCCGCCGCGCCGGTCGTCCCGTTCGGCCGGCCGGCGGCCGACGACGACGATCCGGTCGACCCGCAGGCGGCCCTGATCCTGGCCTCCCTGCACCAGCACGACAGCCGGCTGCTGCTCTCCGAGGGAGAGATCCGCCAGCTCGCCCCCTTCGTCAGGACGTGGCTGAGCAGGGCCGCGACACCGAAGCAGATCATCACGGCCGTCACCGAGGGCCTGCCGACCGAGTTCAGCCACCGGCCCGTACGGATCCTCGGCTACCGCCTGCGGGCGCTGACGCCCCCGGAGCCGCCCCCGCCGGGCACCGTGCGGGCCGACCACGTCCTTCCAATGCAGACCTGCGACGGCTGCGAGCGCGCCTTCCGGGCGGCCGAGCCCCGGCTCTGCGCCGAGTGCGCGGAGGAGCCGGACCTTCCCGCCACGGCCTGACCGGCGCCGCGACCGCTCCCGATCCGGACCGGAACCGCCGCTCCGGGCTCCGCGTCCGTAGCCGGTGAGCAGGTGGTCCGGACCGTCCGGCCACCGGGCGCCACCGCGGGTGCATACCGGGTATGTGGACACCCGGCCCGGTTGCGTGCGAGGGTGGATCGCCGGTATCGATCGTGCATCGCCATGACGCTCCGTCAGATCGTGTCCCCTACCAGAGAGCCACCCGTGCGATCAGCCTCCGCCCACAGGAACGCACCCGCGCCCAGCAGACGCCGGGCCCGGCAGCAGCGTCGGCGGCGGGCGCGACGGCGGACGGCCTTCGGTATAGGTCTGCTCTGCTCGCTCTCCGTGCTGGGCGCGACCGCCTTCATGATGCTCGGCGACGACGGCGAGACCGGCAACGGCCAGACCTCGCAGGCCCGGCCGATCCCGCCGCTGACCGGCAACGCGGTGACGACCAAGGCGGCCCCGTCGCCGAGCCCCTCCCCCAGCCCGACACCGACGTCGACGCCCAGCCCCAGCCCCACCCAGGTCACCGAGAAGGGCAAGGGCACCTTCACCGTCGCCACCGCCTCCGGCAGTGCCGTGGGCAAGGGCACCGTCCGCCGCTACCGGGTCGAGGTCGAGGACGGCATCGGCATCGACCCCCGCGCCGCCGCGGAGCAGGTGCACGCGATCCTCAGCGACCGGCGCAGTTGGACGGCGGACGGGAAGAACGGCTTCAAGCTCGTCTCCGACGGCGTCTACGACTTCACCGTCAAGGTGGCCTCGCCGGACACCGTCGACCGGATCTGCGGCTCGGCCGGCCTCGACACCAAGGGCGAGGTCAACTGCGACGTCGGCAAACAGGTCGTGGTCAACTCCAAGCGCTGGCTGACCGGTTCACCGCAGTTCAGCGGCACGCTCGACGACTACCGGGCGCTCATCATCAACCACGAGGTCGGCCACCGGATCGGCCACGGCCACGAGGGCTGCCCCGGCAAGGGCAAGCTCGCGCCCGCCATGATGCAGCAGATCTACGGCCTCGACGGCTGCCGTTCCAACGCCTGGCCGTACACCGCGAGCGGCACCTACATCAGCGGGCCGAGCGTCCCGTAGCGCCCGCCGCGCGCCCCCGCCCGGCAGCCGGCGGGGCCCACCGCCGGGCGGGCCCCGCGGTCAGTACCGGACCGCCGCGACGCCCTCCGCGGTGCCGGCCACGAGCAGCCCGTCGGCCAGGGCGAGCGCCCAGACCGGCGAACCGAGCCGGAGGTCGAGCGGGCCGTCGGCACCCGGCCGCCACAGCCGCACCAGGCCGTCCGCCCAGGCCGCCGCGACCACCGGTCCCGCCGGGGTGTCGGCCGCCGCGACGGCGCTGACCGCACCCGTACGGCGGTCGAGCGGGTCGGGCGCCGCCGTGCCGGCCGCCGCCCCCCACAGCCGGACGGCACCGTCGAAACCGCCGCTGACCAGCAGGGTCGTACTGCCGGCCAGGGCCGTCACCGGCCCCTCGTGCAGGTGCTCGGCCACCACCGCACCACCATGGAGGCGGCGCACCGTGCCGTCGCCGTCGGCGAGCGCGGGAACCCCCTCCGGACCGACCGCGGCCAGCGCGCTCGGCCCGCCCCGGGCGTCCGCGCCCAAGACGTCGAGCGCCTGCCGCACGGCGGCCGCGCCGGTCGGGGCGTCCTCGGCGGGCACCACCCCCGGGACACCCTGCGCGTCCAGGACGACGACCGTGCCGTCGGGCGTCACCGCGAGCGCCCGGAGCGGGCCCGTCCCGGGCCGTTCCACCCGGGCGAGCGGGCGGCCGGTGCCCGCCTCGACGGTGCGGATCGTGCCGCCCGGGTCGGCCAGCAGCAGCTGACCCGCGGTGGGTCCGGCGCCGACGGCGAGCCCGGCCACCGCTCCCGGCCAGCCGGCCGACGACCCCGGCCACATCGCCCAGGCCGCCTGCCAGGGTGCGGGCACCTCGGCGAGCCGGCCTGCGGCCGCGTCGTCCATGCCGATCAGGCGGGTGCGGAGCACGGCGGCACGGACCCCCGGATCGGGCTCGCCCGCCAGCGCGGGACCAGCCGTCGCCCAGGCGGCGGGCAGTGCCCCGTCCAGGCCCTCCAGCGCCGCGGTGACGGCCACCGGGTGCGCACGGGTCAGGAGTTGGGGGTCGGCGAGGAGCCCGGCCGCGGAGCCGTCCCGGGCGGCGGCGGTCCACAGGTCGGAGAGCAGTGCCTCGTCGGCGGCGGCGAGGTCGGGGCTGCCGTCCGGATGGCGCGGGATACGGGCGATCAGGTCGGCGCCGGACTCCGGCGGCCCGTCGACCGCCCGGCCGAGCGCGACGGACGGGTGCGGGTAGGCCGCGGGGTCGCCGCCCGCACGGACCGCCCAGGAGGCGAACCGCTCCCGGTCGGTCCACTGCTCGTGGTCGAGGTCCAGCACGGCGGGATGCTCCACGGCGAGACCGAAGGCGGCCGCCGCGACGCCGCCGTCCGGCGCCTCGACCACCAGCCGGATGTTCGGCAACTCCACCAGAGGGGCGAGCAGTTGGGCGATCAGCTGGGATGGGTGCACGGCCCGTCCGAGGTCCGGCACGCAGATGACGGCCCGTCGGCCGTCGTCCGCGAGCGCGGAGAACAGCTCGTCGGGGCTGTGGGCCGGGTGGCCGAGCCGGCGGCCGAGCAGCCACAGCGCGGCGGGCACGGTGAGCCGCTCGCCGTCGAGCAGGGCGTGCACCCGCCGGTGCTCGGGCAGGTCCTCGCCGGAACAGCCGTCGGCGAGCCATCGGAGCAGGTGCGTCTTGCCCGAACCCGCCGAACCGGACACCCGGCAGAGCCGCGGCGCGCGGTCGTCCGCGAGCCAGCCCAGGAGAGCCAGTCCGGCCGGTCGGCGGCCCGCCCGGAGCGGCGGTATCCGACGCGCCTCGTCACTCATGCCCTGGTCCCCTCGTAGCCCGACGAACGACCTCCGAGCTTACTTACCGCCCGTCACCCCGCGGACCGTCCGCCCCCGCGGCACCCGCACCCGCGGCACCCGCACCCGCCGGCCGTCCACCGCCGAGGCCGCCCTGGCCCCCGGCCGTCGGACCGTGCCACGGCACAGGCCGACAGCCGACGGCCGACGGCCGACGGCTCAGCCCATCAGCGGCAGCAGCGCGCCCAGCCCGGCGGGCACGTCGTGGTCGTCGGTCCAGGCCGTCCGCCCGGTGGCGAGCCCGATCCAGGTCAGGGCGTCCAGCCGGGACGTGTCCGGGGCACCCCCGGCGGGGCTCCGTCCGGCGGCCACCGCGGTCAGGAGTCCGGCGACGGTGCCGACGGCCTGCCGGTCGTGCGGGAAGTCGGTGCGGCCGAGGGCGTGGGCGAGGTCGTCGGCGTGCACGACGGTCTCCACGAGCCGGGTCACCAGGAAGTCGGTGAGGAGCATCGGGCCGAAGCGCATGGCGATCGACCGGTTCGGGTCGGCCGCGGACGGCCCGTGCAGGACGGCCAGCAGGGCGTCGGCCGCGGTGTCGAACTCCGCGGCCACCGCGGCCGGGGGTCCGGCGAAGGCGTCCGCGGCGTATTCGCGTACCCCGGCGGCGATGGCGGCGGCGGCCGTCCTGGTGACGGCCACCCACCCGGTCAGGGTGAGCGGCTCGCCGTCGGGCACGGGCTCGTCGAGGTGGCGCGGCACCCAGTCGAGCACGATGCCGAGGTGGGCGACGAGTTCGCGCACCGTCCAGTCGCCGAGCCGGGTCGGCCGGGCGAGGTCCTCCGCCGTCAGCGCGTGGACGGCGGCACGGAGCGCCCCGGTCTGCGCGGCCAGCGCGGTACGGGTGGCCAACGGGTCGTGCCGGTAGGGAACTTCCTCGGTGATCGACATGGGACGGAGCGTACCCGCCACCGTCCCGGTCAGTGCAGCACCGGAAGGAGGCCGCCGATGTCGCTGCGCTCGCCGCTCGCGGTGACCGCGGCCGTGTCGACGGCGTCGGCCCAGCCGGCCCGTCCGGCGGCGAGGCGGATCCAGGTGAGCGGGTCCGTCTCGACGACGTTCGGCGGGGTGCCGCGGGTGTGCCGGGGGCCCTCGACGGCCTGGACGACGGCGTACGGCGGGACGCGCAGCTCGACGGCCCCGCCCGGCGCGCGGTCGGCGAAGGCGTCGGCGAGCAGCCGGGTGACGGCCGCGACGGCCTGCCGGTCGTGCGGGAAGTCGGTGAGGCCGAGGGCGTGGGCGAGGTCGTCGGCGTGCACGACGGTCTCCACGAGCCGGGTCACCAGCATGTCGGCGAGCGTCATGGAGCCCAGCCGGATCTCGAACCGCCGTGCGGGGTCCGCGGCTTCGGCGCCGGCGAGGAAGTCCGTCAGCAGCGCGGTCTCGTCGGCGAAGGCCTCGGCGACCTCGGCGGGCGGCCCGTCGAAGGCCTCGGCGGTGTGCTCGCGGGTGCCGGCGTCGAGCAGCGGGGCGAGGCCGCCGACCCCGGCGACCCACTGCAGGAGGCTCAACTCGGCCCGGCCTTCGAGCGGTCCGTCGATGTGCCGGGGCACCCAGCCGATCTGCAGGGCGAGGTGGGCGACGAGTTCGCGCACCGTCCAGTCGCCGAGCCGGGTCGGCCGGGCGAGGTCCTCCGCCGTCAGCGCGTGGACGGCGGCACGGAGCGCCCCGGTCTGCGCGGCCAGCGCGGCGCGCACCTTCACGGGGTCGTACGAACGGCTCTTGGGCGGCATGCCGGCCAGGGTACGCCGAGGGGCGGCCGGTTCGGGAGAACCGGCCGCCCCTCGGGCACCGCTGCGGGACGTCAGGCGAGCAGGGCCTCGATGACGCCGGTGTGGGCGTCCTTCAGCTCCGCCAGCGAGACGGTGAACTGTCCCTGGACGTCGAGGGTGTCGCCGTCCACGACGCCGATGCGGGCGACAGGCAGGCCGCGCGCGCCGCACATGTCGTTGAAGCGGACCTCCTCGCTGCGCGGCACGGAGACCACGGCGCGGCCGGCCGACTCGGAGAACAGGAACACGAAGGCGTCCAGGCTCTCCGGCACGACGACGCGGGCGCCGTTGCCGCCCTTGAGGCAGCTCTCGACCAGGGCCTGGGCGAGGCCGCCGTCGGAGAGGTCGTGCGCGGCGTCGATCATGCCGTCGCGGGAGGCCGCGATGAGGATGTCGCCGAGCAGCCGCTCGCGCTCCAGGTCGACCTTGGGCGGCAGGCCGCCGAGGTGGTCGTGCGCGACCTGGGACCACGCGGAGCCGCCGAGCTCGTCCGCGGTGTCGCCGAGCAGGTAGAGCAACTGGCCCTGCTCGCCGAAGCCGATCGGGGTGCGGCGGGTGACGTCGTCGATGACGCCGAGCACCGCGACGACCGGGGTCGGGTGGATGGCGACGTCGCCGGTCTGGTTGTACAGCGAGACGTTGCCGCCGGTGACCGGGGTGCCGAGCACCAGGCAGGCGTCGGCGAGGCCGCGGGTCGCCTCGGCGAACTGCCACATGACGTCCGGGTCCTCGGGGGAGCCGAAGTTGAGGCAGTCGGAGACGGCGAGCGGCTTGGCTCCGCCGGCGGCGACGTTGCGGTACGCCTCGGCGAGGGCCAGCTGGGCGCCGGCGTACGGGTCGAGCTTGGCGTAGCGGCCGTTGCCGTCGGTGGCGACCGAGACGCCGAGGTTGGTCTCCTCGTCGATCCGGATCATGCCGGAGTCCTCGGGCACCGAGAGCACCGTGTTGCCGAGCACGTAGCGGTCGTACTGGTCGGTGATCCAGGCCTTGGAGGCCTGGTTCGGCGAGCCGGCGACCTTGAGCAGGGCGTCCTTCAGCTCGGCGCCGGTGGCCGGGCGGGCGAGCCGCTCGGCGGTGGGGGCGTCGGCCTGCAGCGCGTCCTGCCAGCTCGGGCGGGCGTAGGGCCGGTTGTAGGTCGGGCCCTCGTGGGCGACGGTGCGCGGCGGCACGTCGACGACCAGCTCGCCGTGCCAGAAGATCTCCAGGCGCTCGCCGTCGGTCACCTCACCGATGACGGTGGCGATGACGTCCCACTTCTCGCAGATCTCCAGGAAGCGGTCGACCTTGCCGGGCTCGACGATGGCGCACATGCGCTCCTGCGACTCGCTCATGAGGATCTCCTCGGGCGAGAGCGTGTTGTCGCGCAGCGGCACGGTGTCGAGCTCGATCCGCATGCCGCCGGTGCCGGCGCTCGCGAGCTCGCTGGTGGCGCAGGAGAGGCCGGCGCCACCGAGGTCCTGGATGCCGGCGACGAGGTCTTCCTTGAAGATCTCCAGGGTGCACTCGATGAGGAGCTTCTCCTGGAAGGGGTCGCCGACCTGCACGGCGGGGCGCTTGGCCGGGCCGGTCTCGTCGAAGGTCTCGGAGGCGAGCACGGAGACGCCGCCGATGCCGTCGCCGCCGGTGCGGGCGCCGTAGAGGATGACCTTGTTGCCGGGGCCGGAGGCCTGGGCGAGGTGGATGTCCTCGTGCTTCATGACGCCGACGCAGAGCGCGTTGACGAGCGGGTTGCCCTGGTAGCAGGGGTCGAAGACGACCTCGCCGCCGATGTTGGGCAGGCCGAGGCAGTTGCCGTAGCCGCCGATGCCCGCGACGATGCCGGGCAGCACGCGCCGGGTGTCGGGGTGGTCGGCCGCGCCGAAGCGCAGCGGGTCCATGACGGCGACCGGGCGGGCGCCCATGGCGAGGATGTCGCGCACGATGCCGCCGATGCCGGTGGCCGCGCCCTGGTAGGGCTCGATGTACGACGGGTGGTTGTGCGACTCGACCTTGAAGGTGACGGCGTAGCCCTGGCCGACGTCGACGACGCCGGCGTTCTCGCCGATGCCGACGAGCATGGCGTCGTTCTCGGGGGCCTTCTCGCCGAACTGCTTCAGGTGCACCTTGGAGCTCTTGTACGAACAGTGCTCCGACCACATGACGGAGTACATCGCGAGCTCGGCGCCGGTCGGGCGGCGGCCGAGGATCTCCCGGATCCGGGTGTACTCGTCCTGCTTGAGGCCGAGTTCGGCCCAGGGCTGGCCGGCCTCGGGGGTCTGCTCGGCGTTCTTGACGGTGTCGAGGCTCATCAGGCGTTCACCAGCTGCTTCAGGACGGAGGTGAAGAAGCCCAGGCCCTCGGTGGTCGGACCGGTGAGCGGCTCCACGGCGTGCTCGGGGTGCGGCATGAGACCGACGACGTTGCCGGCCGCGTTGGTGATGCCGGCGATGTCGCGGTACGAACCGTTGGGGTTCACGTCGACGTAGCGGGCGACCACGCGGCCTTCCGCCTCCAGGGCGTCCAGGACGTGTGCGTCGGCGACGAAGCGGCCTTCACCGTTCTTCAGCGGGACGACGATTTCCTGGCCGGCCGAGTAATCGGACGTCCACGCGGTGTTGTCGTTCTCGATGCGCAGCTTCTGGTCGCGGCAGATGAAGTGCAGCGAGTCGTTGCGCGTGAGTGCACCGGGCAGGAGGTGCGATTCGCAGAGCACCTGGAAGCCGTTGCAGATACCGAGGACGGGCATTCCCAGGCGGGCCTGCTCGATGACGGTCTCCATCACGGGCGAGAAGCGGGAGATGGCCCCGCAGCGGAGATAGTCGCCGTAGGAGAATCCGCCGGGCAGCACGACGGCGTCGACCTGGTGGAGGTCCTTGTCGCGGTGCCAGAGTGCGACCGGCTCGGCGCCGGCGAGGCGGACCGCGCGCTGGGCGTCGCGGTCGTCGAGGGAACCGGGGAAAGTGACGACGCCGACGCGGGTGGTCACTTCGCCTCCTCCTCGACCCGGACGACGAAGTCCTCGATCACGGTGTTGGCGAGGAAGGTCTCGGCGGCCTCGCGGATGCGGGCAAGCGCGGCGTCGTCGACCGGCCCTTCCAGCTCCAGCTCGAAACGCTTGCCCTGACGGACGTCGGCGATCCCGGCGAATCCGAGACGCGGCAGTGCACGCTGCACCGCCTGTCCCTGCGGGTCGAGGATCTCCGGCTTGAGCATGACGTCGACTACGACGCGTGCCACTGGCACTCCCGGTGGTGATTGCGTGAAGGCGGGGGGACCTTCAGACTACCCGGGATTTCGGGCCCTCCAGCGGCCCCGACCGGTGACGCGCGTAGACCTCCGCCCCTTACGCCGCAAGGGCCCCGGGCCTGCACAACCCTCCCCGGCGGGCCGCCGGCCGCCCCATTCCACCGGATTCAATGCCGCCGGCCGGTCCGGGCCGAGAACACCCGAATACCGGCACTCCGGACAGATCGACCACCCACGTATCCGGCACTATCCGGCAGCGCGTGAAGCCTCGTGAATATCCGGAAAAAAGGAATGCCAGACCCTTCGATTTCCGGCCTCTTTGGGTGCAGAATAGGGCGACCGGTGACAGTGAGCTGCTGTCTTTCGGCGTGGCACGTCCGCATGCCGTCATGCCCGCGCACCGGCGGACGGGCCACCGGGCACCAGCATCCGGCGGCCGAATTGCCCGAGAGGATTGACACCCATGGCTCAGCGTGTAGTTGTCACGCTCTCCGACGACCTGGACGGCGGCGCCGCGGCGGAAACCGTCCACTTCGGTGTCGACGGGAAGTCGTACGAGATCGACCTGTCCGTGGAGAACGCGGAGAAGCTGCGGGAGGCCCTCGCCCCGTTCGTCGCGGCCGGCCGCCGCCAGAGCCGCAGCGGCAAGTCGTTCCGCCGCACCGCCCTGACGCCCGACCCGGCCGCCGTCCGCGCCTGGGCGCAGTCGCACGGCATGGAGCTGCCGGCCCGCGGCCGCATCCCCAAGGTGGTCTACGAGCAGTTCGCCGAGGCCAACTGATCGGCCTGCGCCCCGCCCCGGTACCCGCAGGGGAAAGGGTGGGGCGAGCACTCCGACCGATGGGGTAGAGTATTTCTCGTCGCCGCAACCGGAGCCGAAAGCGCCGGGCGGGGCGGCAGGTGCCACCGGCACCTTGCGGACGTGGCTCAGTTGGTAGAGCATCACCTTGCCAAGGTGAGGGTCGCGAGTTCGAATCTCGTCGTCCGCTCGCAGTAACGGCAGTACAGCAGGACAACTCAACATCATGCGGACGTGGCTCAGTTGGTAGAGCATCACCTTGCCAAGGTGAGGGTCGCGAGTTCGAATCTCGTCGTCCGCTCCGAATACCGAAGGCCCCCTCTCCCGAGGGGGCCTTCGGCGTTTCCCGGCCCCCGATTTCCGTAGTTCCGGCACGACGCGGTCCGGACGTTCCACGGCACGGCCCTCCCCCTTACCGACACGCCCGCCACCGGCATGACATTTGTCACCGCCGACCCGTGCATCGGCACGGGCATCCGATGACGGCACGCACTGACCACGCCCGCGGTGCGCCGGAAGACTGGATCCATGAACGCCACCAGCCGCCCGGGGCCCGTCATCGAGGCCGCGGCCCTGCACCGCCGCTACGGGGCCGCCGGCCCGACCGGCTTCGACGCCGTCCGCGGGCTCGACCTCACCGTGCACCGCGGCGAGCTCTTCGCCCTGCTCGGCACCAACGGGGCCGGCAAGACCTCCACCATGGAGCTGCTCGAGGGCCTGGCCGCGCCCTCCGCCGGGCAGGTCCGGGTGCTCGGCCACGACCCGTACCACGAACGGGCCGCCGTCCGGCCGCGCATCGGCATCATGCTGCAGGAGGGCGGATTCCCCGGCGACCTCACGGTCGCCGAGACCTGCCGCGGCTGGGCCGGTCTCACCAGCGGCGCCCGGCCCGTCGACGAGGCCCTCGACCTGGTCGGCCTGCTCGGCCGGCGCGGCGTCCGGGTCAAGCAGCTGTCCGGCGGCGAGCGCCGCCGCCTCGACCTCGCCGTCGCCCTGCTCGGCCGCCCCGAGGTGCTGTTCCTGGACGAGCCCAGCACCGGCCTCGACCCGGAGGCCCGCGCCGCCGTCTGGCGGCTGGTCCGCGACCTGCGGGCACAGGGCACCACCGTGCTCCTCACCACGCACTACCTGGAGGAGGCCGAGGAGCTGGCCGACCGGCTCGCCGTCATGCACGACGGCCGGATCGCCGCCTCCGGCACCGTCGCCGAGGTCATCGCCGGACGCCCCGCCCGGATCGGCTTCGAGCTGCCCGAGCGGTGCGGCCCGTACGAGGCCCTGGGCCTGCCGCCGCTGCCGGGGGCCGAGGTCACCGCGGACGGCCGCCGGATCACCGTCCGCACCCCGCGGCTGCAGGCCGACCTCACCGCGGTCCTCGGCTGGGCCGCCGCGCACGACGTCGTGCTCACCGGCCTCGACGCCCGCAGCGCCACGCTGGAGGAGGCCTTCCTCGCCATTGCCGCCGAGGCGGCCGCCACCCCCGAGACGATCGGCAGCCCCCGATGACCGCGCCCGCATCCGCCACCCAGGCCGCCACCGCTCCTGCCGCTCCCGCCCCGCAGGGCGCCACCACCACGACCGCGGGCCGACTGCTCGCCCTCGGCCGCACCGAGGCCACCCTGCTGCTGCGCAACCGCACGGCACTGTTCATGGCCGTCGCGATGCCGCTGGTGCTGATGGTGTCGCTGAAGGGCATCCTCGACCAGCAGGCCACCGACCACCCCGACCTCGACCTGCACGCCAACCTGGTCAACGGCGTGGCCGGGATGATCCTGCTCTTCGTCGTCTACTACAACCTGACCACCGCGTACGTCGCCCGCCGCGGCGACCTGGTGCTCAAGCGGCTGCGCACCGGCGAGGCCCGCGACCTGGAGATCCTCGGCGGCACGGCCCTGCCGTCCGTCGTGCTCGGCCTGCTGGAGTGCACGGTGGTCGGCGTCGCGGGCGCCACCCGGCTGGACCTGCCCGCCCCGGTCAACCCGCTGCTGATGGCCGCCGGACTGCTGCTCGGCATCGGCCTGCTGATCGCGCTGGCCGCCGTCACCAGCGCCGTCACGAAGACGGTGGAGACCGCCGGCATCACCACCCTGCCGCTGCTGCTGTTCGCCCAGCTCGGCTCCGGACTGCTGATCCCGCTGGAGACCATGCCGGACGGCCTGGCGGCGGCCTGCCGCGCGCTGCCGACCACCCCGGCCTTCCAGCTGCTGCGGCTCGGCTGGTTCGGCACCGACGGCTCCGAACCGCCCGCCGGCTTCCTGGGCACCTGGCCGGAGGCGCTGCCGCACCTCGCCCTCGGCGCGGCCTGGCTGGCCGTCTCGGTGTGGGCCGCCCGCCGCTGGTTCCGCTGGGAGCCCCGGCGCTGACGGCCCGACCGGCACCGGGTGGGAGGATCTGACGACCGTGCATCCACCGGGAGGGGACGACGTGGACATGGCCGGGCCGTCCCGGCGCTGGCGGGCCCAGGGCAAGCCGAAGCGCACCGAGATCTTCATCCGCTGGTCCCTCTACCTGACGGGCCTGCTGCAGCCGCTGCTCACCCTCGGCGCGATCACCGGCACCGCCGGGCGCGATCTGTCCGACGCGTCCCGGATCGGCATCGCGGCGGCCTCGGCGGCCTCGACCGTCCTGTTCGTCGTCTGCTGCCGGACCGGGCTGGCGCACTACCTGGGACGACGGGCCCGGCCCACCGGCTGGCTGCTGCTCTTCAGCGCCACCATGCTCGGCGGCTACTGGCTCGTCACGCTGAGCAGCCGCCCGCACGGTGCCGACCCGCTGCCGGCCGCCGTCGGGGCGACGACCTGGATGCTGGTGTTCTGGTTCGCGCCGCTCGCCACCGTCCTGCCGCTGCGGTGGTCGGCGCCCTTCGGCCTGCTGGGACTGCTGCTGTGCGCCCCGGCGGCGACGGCCGCCGGACTCGAGCTCTCCACGACGCTCGGGCTGCTCACCGGCGGCGCCGTGTCGATGGCGCTGGTCGGCGCCACCTGGCGCGGCAGCGCCTGGATCCTCGCCGTGGTCTGGGAGCTCGACGCCGCACGGGAGGCGCAGGCCCGGCTGGCCGTCGCCGAGGAGCGGCTGCGCTTCTCGCGCGACCTGCACGACGTGCTCGGCCGCAACCTCACGACGATCGCGCTCAAGAGCGAGCTCGCCGTGCAGCTCGCCCGCCGCGGGCGGGCCGAGGCCGCCGACCAGATGGTGGAGGTGCAGCGGATCGCGCAGGAGTCGCAGCGCGAGGTGCGGGAGGTCGTCCGCGGCTACCGCACCGCCGACCTCGCGGCGGAGGCCGCGGGGGCCCGTTCGGTGCTGCGCGCGGCGGGGGTCACCTGCGACATCGACCTCGGCCCGGGGGCGGGCAGGCTGCCGCCGGTCGTCCAGTCCGTGCTCGGCTGGGTGGTCCGCGAGGCCGCCACGAACGTGCTCCGGCACAGCGAGGCCGGGCACTGCAGCGTCCGGCTGCGCCTGGAGGGGCGCCACGCCCGCCTGGAGGTGGAGAACGACGGCGTCACGCCGCGCACCGGGACCGGACCGTCCGGTACGGGACTGGTCGGTCTGCGGGAGCGGCTCGCCGCGCACGGCGGCGCCCTCGACCTCCCGGCCGCCGGCCCGGGCCGCTTCCGGCTCACCGCCTCGCTCCCGCTCGATCTTCCGGCCCTGGAGGTGGCCGTCCCGTGACCGCACCCGTCCGTGTCCTGCTCGCCGACGACGAGCACCTCATCCGCGGCGCCCTCGCCACCCTGCTCGGCCTGGAGGACGACATCCAGGTGGTGGCCGAGGCCGCGTCCGGGCCCGAGGCGCTGGCGATGGCCCTCGCGCACCGGCCCGACATCGCCGTCCTGGACCTCCAGATGCCCGGCCTGAACGGCATCGAGGTCGCCGCGGAGCTTCGGCACGTCCTGCCGGACTGCCGCACGATGATCGTCACGGGGCACGGCCGCCCGGGCTACCTGAAGCGGGCCCTGGAGGTCGGGGTGCGCGGCTTCCTGCCGAAGACCGTCTCCGCCTCCGACCTCGCCGGGATCATCCGCACCGTGCTGGCCGGCGGGCGGTACGTCGACCCGGAGCTCGCGGCCGACGCGATCAGCGCGGGCGACAGCCCGCTCACCCCGCGCGAGACGGACGTGCTGGAGCTGGCCGCGCACGGCACCTCGATCGCCGAGATCGCCGAGCGGGCCGCGCTCTCCCCCGGCACCGTCCGCAACTACCTGTCCGCGGCGGCGGGGAAGCTCGGCGCGGAGAACCGGCACGCGGCCGTGCGGATCGCCCGCGAGCACGGCTGGATCTGAGCGGCGGCCGCGCGGGTGCACCGGGGGGTGCGCCCGCGCGGCGGGCCGGTCAGACCCAGGAGGTGCCGGTCAGGCGCTCGTACGCCTCGATGTACTTGGCCCGGCTGCGCTCGACGACCTCGGCGGGCAGCGCCGGCGGCGGCTCCTCGCCCTTCCGGTCCCAGCCGGAGGCCGGCGAGGCGAGCCAGTCGCGGATGAACTGCTTGTCGTAGGACGGCTGGTCGCGTCCCGGCTGCCACTGGTCGGCGGGCCAGAAACGGGAGGAGTCCGGGGTCAGCACCTCGTCGCCGATCACGAGCTCGCCGTCGGCCAGGCCGAACTCGAACTTCGTGTCGGCCAGGATGATGCCGCGCTCCCGGGCGATGTCCCGCGCCCGGCCGTAGACCGCCAGGGTGGTCTGCCGCAGGGTGGCCGCGAGTTCGGCGCCGATCCGGCGGGCGGTCTCCTCGTACGGCACGTTCTCGTCGTGCTCGCCGACCTCGGCCTTGAGCGCCGGGGTGTAGATGGGGGCGGGCAGCTCGGAGCCGTTGTCGAGGCCCTCGGGGAGGGCGATGCCGCAGACCGTCCGGTCGGTGCGGTACTCGATCAGGCCGGATCCGGCGAGGTAGCCGCGGGCCACGCACTCGACCGGCACCATGTCCAGGCTGCGGCAGACGAGCGTGCGGCCCTTCCAGTCGGCGGGGGCGCCGGCCGGCAGTTCGGTGGAGATCACGTGGTTGGGCACGATGTCGGCGATGCGCTCGAACCACCACAGCGACAGCTGGGTGAGGATCCGGCCCTTGTCGGGCACCTCGTTGGGCAGCACCCAGTCGAAGGCGGAGGTGCGGTCGCTCGCCACCATCACCAGGTCGCCGTCGGCGGCGCGGTACAGGTCGCGCACCTTACCGGTGTGCAGGTGGACCAGGCCGGGTACCTGGACGGGCTCGGGCTTGGTGACAAATCCGCTCAAGGTCGTCTCGTCCTCAGGGAAGGGGGCTGACGGTCCGAGTCTTTCACGAGCGCGTCAGGCGTCCTTGCACAGGTGGTCGAGGAGGTTGGCCGTCGCCCGCTGGATCCGCTCGTCGGTGTGGCCCGGCCGGTCGAGCGCCGGCGACCAGGCGAAGGTGCCCGCGGCGAAGACGTACGCGCCGCTCGGCGCCCGGTAGAGGGAGCTCTGCTGGTGCCGCCGGCGGCCCGCGCCGTCGCGGTACGGGGAGTGCGCGAGGAGGATCCGCTCGGTGTGCGCGGGCAGCGGCACCCGCGGGTGGTAGTGGTCGGCCTCGCCGGCGACCAGGCCGGGCAGCGGGTCCGCCTCGTGCAGCCCGGTGCCCGCCCACAGCCAGTGGTCGGTGTTGCGCGCGATCATCGGGACGGGCTCGGGCACCCGGCCCGCGTACTGCACTCCCAGCAGTTCCTGCTCGGGCTCGCCGGCCTCCCGCCAGAGCGCGCCGGCGGTGCCGGGGAGACCGGCGGCGGGAGTGCCCGCGGGCACCCGCTGGCGCTTGCGGCAGCTGAGCAGCCGGTGCGGCTCGCCGGACGGCGCGGCCGAGAGGTCGACCCGCCAGTACATGGTGTTGGCGGAGAGGAAGACCAGCGAGGTGCCGCCGTCCCGGGCCCGCTCGGCGCAGCGCCGCATGGGCTCCGACCAGTACTCGTCGTGCCCGGGGAAGATCATCGCCCGGTGCCGGTGCGGTTCGACCAGCCCGGCGTGCAGGTCGGTGGCGGTGGCGTAGGCGAGGTCGTAGCCGTACCGCTCGGCCCAGCGGATGAAGTCGTACGCGTGCCCGACGTGCAGGGGCAGTCCGGCACCGGCGTGCGGCCGGTCGAAGGAGACGGTGACGGCCGCCTCGGACTCCCCCACCAGCCGTCCCCCGCCGTCCCAGGCGTGGTAGAGGCTGGCTCCGCTCCGGCCGTCCTCCGGGAAGAGGTTGTAGGCCTGCCAGGTCACGTCGGGCAGCACGAGCAGCAGGTCGGCGGTCTGCTGCGGGTCGGCGTCCCGCACGGTGAAGGGCACGTGGCTGCGGTGCCGGTTGTCGGCGGTGGTGAGCACGGCGACGTACGCGCCGGGCTGCCAGTGGGCGGGGACGTGCAGCCGCCAGGACTGCCACCAGTGGTGGCAGGAGACCGTCCGTCCGACGACGAGCGGGGCGGGCTGGACGAGGCCGGAGAGCAGCGGGCTGGAGGCCGTCTGGCGGGCGCCGTCGCCGCCGTAGTGGCCGATGCGGTAGACGTCGACGGTGAACTCGCGGGGCGGGTTGACCGTGACCCGGAAGTCGACCGAGCCGCCGGGCCGGACGACGCCGGCCGAGGCGAAGCCCTTGATCTGCTGGGCGACGTCGTCCGCGTTGGCCGGCGTGTTCACCGGGGACGCGGGCCGCGGCACGGTCAGGGGCTGCTGCCCGGGCGCGTCGACGCTGACGTACCAGGGCATCGCGCCGTCGGCCAGGTAGTGGTCGGCGCTGCGCAGCCACGGCAGCGGTCCCTGCCCGAAGGGGTCGGACACGCCGTGTGCCAGCGTGCCGGACTCCCAGCGGTGGTTGAGTTCCGTCCCCACGCGCCCCTCCCACGGTCGCCGGCGCCCTGCCCATCCGCGGCTGGCATGTGCCACACGGATGTGCGTGCGGACCAGCACACCACACGTCGCTGGCACTGCGTCACCCCGTGGTGGCAAATCGTAGGCAAGGCGCCCGATTTCATCCTCTTTGTCACCAGCTGCGGACGGGGCGCGCGGCTCGCACGCCCGCCGCCTCCAGCCAGCCGCGCAGCGGCGCGTCCTTGCCGAGCTCGACGGCCTGGGCGACCACCGCGCCCAGGTCGGCCCGCCGCACCCCGCCCATGAGGAGCACCGGCCCGTCCAGCCAGTCCAGCCCCGGCACTCCGGCACCGGCGTCGACCACCGCGCAGCAGACCATCGCGGTGACGTGCTCCGCCAGCAGGTCGCGTCCGCCGCGGGCGGGTGCCCCGTGCGGTGCGGACCGGGACAGCTCCGCGCCCAGGGCGGCGGCGAGCTCCTCGCTGCCGCCCCCGGCGAGCCGGGCGAGCAGCCGGCAGAGCGGCGGCTCCGCGGACCGCGGGGCGGAGCCCCCGTCGAGCGCGGCCCGCAGCACGGCGGCCCGCTCGCGCCAGCCGCGGTCGACGACGTCCGCCGGGTAGGCGTCCCAGTCGAGCTGCCGCCAGCCGCCGGGCGGCGGTGCGTGCAGCAGCTCGGCGGCGAGCAGCGAGACCTCGGCGTCCACCCGGCCGGGCTCCTCGAGCAGGTCGCAGGCGGGGCGGTCGCCGAGGCGGGTCTCGTAGCCGTCGGCCAGCCGGTCGCGGCGGGCGAGCTCGGTGAGCGCGGCCACCACCCCGGCGTTCAGGTGCTCGGGGTGCCGGCCGAGCCGCCACGCGGGCATCGCGACCCGGGTGAGCAGGCGGTCCCACCCCGCGTACGCCAGGCCGACCTGCTCCTGGGCTGCGATCCGCAGCCCGTAGTCGACGGCCCGGGCCTGCTCGGACGACCAGGCGGCGGCCGAACGCTCCAGCTCGGCGGAGTGCTCCCGGCAGGCGCCGAGCAGCGACCGGTTGATCCGGTCGACCAGGGCGGCCGGGCCGCGCCGCCGCTCGCCCAGGGCCGCGTCGAGGCTGCGGACGAAGCGCCGGGCGGCGGCGATGTCCGGGTCGGCCGCGGCGGCGGTGCCCGCCACCACGGGCGCGAGCAGGGCCCGCAGTTCACCGGCCCGCATCCACCACAGGAACGGCGAGCCGATCACGAGCACCTGGCCCGCCCGCCCGGCTCCGCGCCGGGCGTCGGCGGGTGACTCCTCCAGCCAGCTGTCGCAGTCGGGGGTGAGGGAGATGCCCGCCGGGGCGGGCACCTCCAGGCGGTCGGCCAGTTCGGCGATCAGGCGGTGCAGCTCGGGCGCCTCCGCGGGGGCGACCGGCACGGCCGGGGTGACCGGCGGCACGGCGGTGCGGTGCGACCGGCGGACGAACCAGCCGACCAGCAGAGCCACGACGGCGACGGCGGTGACCGCCCAGCGGGCGGCGTCCCATCCGGCGGCGTCCGGCGCGCCGGGCGCGCCGATCCGGCCGGTGAGACGGCCCGCCAGCAGCACGACGGACAGGGCGGCGGGCAGGACGGTGGCAGCCAGGGCCCAGCCACGGATTCGCAGCACGGCCCGGGCATGCGCGCGTGCGGCGTCGACAGCGGCCATTCGGCGCGGCACCCCCTTCGGAGCGGTCGGGCGGTGGGTGACCGGAGATCGGGGGATCCGGCGGTCGGGACGTCCGAGCCGACTCGAAATGATCAGTATCCGGCCGGGAAACGGCGGCAGCCGCCCCCGGGTGTGCATCCTTCATGGCTCTTCTGACAGTTTTGACGCCCTCGTGCAGATGGGTGTTCCGGATCGCTCCGCATTCCACCCGTCCTGATGACGGCGCGCGCGTTCCGGACGCCCCCAGCATCCCCCCGGGAGCGACGCGCCACCCGGTGGCAGCCATCACGGCAGGGCCACGGGCGGGCGCGATCCAGCGCACCCTACGACCGTGGCCGGGGCTGCGTCAGCCGGATGTCCGATCAGTCACCCGAAGGGCTGGATTCCGGGCGGGGTGCACCCCGCGGCGGCCCTCGCGGCGGCTCCGGCCGGGCCCGCGAAACGCCCGAGGGCGCTGCACCCATGGGGGTTGTCCCACGGTGTGCGGCGCCCTCGGTGCGGGTCCTGCTAGCGCGCCGCCTTCAGCGCGATGTCGGTGCGGTGCTGCGCGCCCTTCAGGGAGATCCGCGCGATGCCGCGGTAGGCGCGCTCGCGGGCCTCGGCGATGTCCGTGCCGGTCGCGGTGACCGAGAGCACGCGGCCGCCGGCGCTGAGCACCTCGCCGCCCTCGCCGCTGCGGGTGCCCGCGTGCAGCACGTACGTGGTCGCGTCGGCCACGTCGTCCAGGCCCTCGATGACGTCGCCGGTCCGCGGTGCCGCCGGGTAGCCCTCGGAGGCGATGACCACGGTGACGGCGGCGCCGTCGTCCCAGCGCAGCGGCTCCAGCTGGCCGAGCGTGCCCCTGGCCGCGGCCAGCAGCACGCCGGCCAGCGGGGTGCGGAGGCGGGCCAGCACGACCTGGGTCTCCGGGTCGCCGAACCGGGCGTTGAACTCGATCACCCGGGTGCCGCGCGAGGTCAGCGCGAGCCCCGCGTACAGCAGGCCGGAGAACGGCGTGCCGCGGCGGCGCAGCTCGTCGACGGTGGGCTGCAGGACGGTGGCCATGACCTCGTCGACGAGGCCCTCGGGGGCCCACGGCAGCGGGGAGTACGCGCCCATGCCGCCGGTGTTGGGGCCCTCGTCGCCGTCCAGGGCGCGCTTGAAGTCCTGCGCGGGGACGAGCGGCAGCACGGTGGTGCCGTCGGTGATCGCGAAGAGCGACACCTCGGGGCCGTCGAGGTACTCCTCGATGACCACGCGGTCGCAGGACGCGGCGTGCGCCAGCGCGGCCTCGCGGTCGGAGGTGACGACGACGCCCTTGCCGGCGGCCAGGCCGTCGTCCTTGACGACGTACGGCGCGCCGAAGGCGTCCAGCGCGGCGGCGGCCTCGTCGGGAGTGGTGCAGACGTAGGAGCGCGCGGTCGGCACGCCCGCGCCGGCCATCACGTCCTTGGCGAACGCCTTCGAGCCCTCCAGCTGGGCGGCCTCGCCGGACGGGCCGAAGACGGGGATGCCCGCCTCGCGCAGCGGGTCGGCGACGCCGGCGACCAGCGGCGCCTCGGGACCGACCACCACGAGGTCGGACTCCAGCACGCGGGCCAGGGCGGTGACGGCCGCACCGTCCAGCTGGTCGACCGGGTGCACCGTCGCGACCTGCGCGATCCCGGCGTTGCCCGGGGCGCAGTGCAGCTCGGTGACGGCGGGATCAAGGGACAGGGAGCGGCACAGGGCGTGTTCGCGGGCGCCGCCGCCGATTACGAGGACCTTCACGCTCCGAGAGCCTAGTCGGTGGCCTGTTCCGTTCTCTCCCTGGTGGTGGCGAAACCTCCAATGGTGCCGCTTTTCGCCGCATCCGCTTCGGAGGATCGTCCAAGCCGGGAGACCGTGGGGCCGGTCCGCCGGGCCGGGTCATGCCCGGGGGGCCTGCGGGCGTGACCCGGAAGAGTGAAATCCCGCCGCCCGGCGAAACCCTCCCACCTCGGCTTCCGGACCCGAATTCGGATAACGATCACAGCCGAAGCCGCCCCACGGTAAGCCATTTGGGGGTAAGACATGCTGTTGGACGAGAACCGGCGACCGCCGGGGCACGGCACCATGGGCGGCTCACACCCCCAGCACGGAGCCATGTGCGACGGCGTACCGGTTCGACGCGCCGCCAGCCACGTGTCCAGCCAAGGACTGCACTGTCACCCCGCCACAGGGAGCCCCAAAGGTGAGCCAGCCGGAAATGCAACCCGAGGAGAGCCCCTGGGGCAAGGACGTCGGTGAGGAGGACCAGCCGTCGACGACCGCGCCCGGCCGGACCCCCACCCGGCGCCGCGCCGACCTGAGCGCCCGCCAGTTCCCGCTGGGCGACTGGGGCGAGCCCGCCGAGCGCCTGGAGGAGCTGTACCGCTGGTCCGAGGAGCGGGCCGTGGAGGCGATCGACTGGTACCGCCGCGACCGCGTCTGGAAGCGCCGCTGGGCCCGGCTGCTGCGCTTCGGTGCGGCGGTCTCCGCGGTGGGCGGCGCGAGCGCCCCGCTGGTCGGCCTGACCGGCGTGCTGGAGCGGGCCGCGGGCTGGGGCTACGTCGGCCTCGCCCTGGCGGCGGCCTGCCTGCTCACCGACCGCGCGTTCGGCCTGACCTCGGGCTGGATGCGGGACGTGTCCACCGCGCAGGCGCTGCAGCGCCGCCTGGAGGCCTTCCAGTTCGACTGGGCCTCGGAGTGCGTGCGCGAGGTGCTGGGCCCCACCGAGGGCACCGCGGGCGAGGCGGCCGAGCGGTGCCTCGGCGTGCTGCGGCGGTTCTGCGAGGACGTCTCCGACATGGTCCGCACGGAGACCTCGGAGTGGATGCTGGAGTTCCGCGCCTCGATGACCCAGCTGCCCACCCAGGCGCCCGGCACCTGGGGCGGCCGCAGCGAGGGCGGCATCGGCGCCCAGGTGCGGGTGCTGCCGTCGCCGGGCACCCGGCCCACGATGCCGCGCCAGCGCCCCCCGGAGGGCCCGCTGCGCTGACGGTGCGCACCGCGCGTGCGACGGAGGGGCGGTCCCGCGGGGCCGCCCCTCCGGCCGTTACCCGGCCGGGCGCCGCGGGAACGACCGGAACCGGTCAGGCGAAGACGATCATCGAGCCCTGGGTGACGCTGCGAGTGGCCGCCGCGTACAGCCCGGCCCAGGCGTGCCGCTCGCGGGCGTACGGGTGGACGTCGTCGAGCGGCGGCGCGAACGGCTGCTCCAGCCCGGTCGGGGCGAGCGGCCTGGTCGGCGACGGCGGATCGAGCACATCGATGCCCAACACCGGTGCCACCAACTGCAGTTCACGCAGCAGCCCGTACGAGGAGCCGAGCGGTCCGCCGGTCGCGAGCAGCGCGTCGTCCACCAGCGGCACACCGAACTCGACCGGCACGTACGCCCCTGCATGGTCGAAGTGCCAGACCAGGTGCGACTGTTCGGCGGTCGACTCGAACATCTCCAGCAGCTGCTCGTAGTCACCGCCGAGCGCGTCCACCGGGGTGATCGCGAAGCCGGTGATGCCCAGCAGGTAGGCGCGGCGCAGGAAGTGCAGCGAGTCGTAGTCGAACGCGGCTATCGGCTCGACGTCGCCGCTGATGCCGGGCGCGTAGCTGTGCACCGGGACCTCGGGCAGCCCGTGGCCTGCCAGTACCGCGTTGTAGCGGGCCAGGTCCTCGCGGAAGGGGTTCTCGGGGCTGTACGTGAGGACGTCCACGAGCGGGACGAGCCAGAGGTCGCAGGCCATGGGCCGGCTCACCCTCTCCGGTGGTCGGGCGCCGGGTGCGGCCGCCGGCGTTGGTGGGGAACGACCGCCCACCCTACCGGCCGGGTCCTCGCGCCCGTCGACCTCCTCGGGCCACCCGGACCCGTCCCGCGGGCGGGTGCCCACCGGTCAGGGCGAGGCCGCCTCGCCGCCCGCGGAGGCCACCGGGCGCACCGGCCGGCCGAACCGGCCCGGCGGGACGGACCGCGGCAGCGGCACCCGGTTCGCGTCCTCGACGACGGGCGCCGCGGCCGGACGCGCCACCGGCGCCCGCAGCAGGCCGACCACCGGCACGCTGTCGAGGTCCTCGCCGGACAGCCGGGCGAGGAGTGCGAGGGTGTGCAGGTTGTAGTCGTTCACCGTCTGGTGGGCGCCGGGGAGGTCGCGGGCCTCGATGCGGTCGACGAGCTCGCCGTGGCGGTCCCAGCACAGCCCTCCGAGGTTCTCGGCGGGCCGCAGGAACGGCGCGGCGAACATCCAGGACTGCACCCGCAGCCAGCCCAGGTACTCGGAGATCCGGGCGTTGCCGAGCAGCCCGGACGCCTCCTCCCAGAACCGCAGGTCGCAGCCGACGAGCACGTCGAGCTGCCCGGACCGGGACGCCCGGGCCGCCGCGTCCGCCCGGCGGCGCAGCGAGGGCAGCCGCGACCAGTCGAACCGGCGGGACGGGCCGGCCGTGAGGCGGCGCAGCGCGCTGTCGGTGAGCAGGGTGCGGGCCTCGAAGATCTCCAGGAAGTCCCGCCAGGTGAAGGCGGGCACGGTGAAGCCGCGGTTGTGCTCGGTGCGCAGCAGGCCCTGGGCCGCGAGGTCGACCATCGCCTCCCGGGCGGGGGTCGCGGAGACCCCGTACAGGTCGGCGACCTCCTTGACGGTGAAGTTCCGGCCGGCCGGGAGGCGCCCGGCCATCATCTCCTCGCGGAGGGCGTCGGCGATCTGTTCCCGCAGGCTGTTGCGCTGGATCGGCGGACGGGCGGCACCGGTGCCGTTCATGCGGGCCACCCCTCCTCTCGGCGGTCGGGGAACCACCGCGGAACGCGATGGCGGCTCATCTTCTCAAAGAGACGCCCCCGGGTACACACGCACCCAACCCCGCCCATAAGCGGACAGCGGCGCGGCCGGTCCGCCGGTCAGCGCTGGACCGGCGCCGGGATGCCCAGCAGCCGGTCGCGGTGCACCGGGAACTCCGCCCGCGCCTTGGCCACCTCCGCCGGGTCGAGGTCGACGGTGAGCACCTCCTCCTCGGCCCCCGCCTCCCCGAGCACCCGGCCCCAGGGGTCGACGACCAGGCTGTGCCCGGCCTGCGGCACCCCGCCGTGGGTGCCGGCGGTGTTGCAGGCGAGCACGTAGGCCTGCTCCTCGACCGCGCGCGCCCGGGCCAGCAACGTCCAGTGCTCGCGTCGGCGGGCCGGCCAGGCGGCGGGGACGACCAGCAGTTCGGCGCCGTCGTCGAGCAGGGCCCGGAACAGTTCGGGGAACCTCAGGTCGTAGCAGGTGGCGAGGCCGAGCCGGCCGACGCCGGTGTCGGCGGTGACGATCTCCTGGCCTGCGCCCATCGCGACGGCCTCGCCGCTGTCGAAGCCGAAGCGATGGATCTTGCGGTAGGTGTGCGTCAGCGTGCCGTCCGGCGCGAAGAGCAGCGAGGTGTTGTAGATCGGCCCGTCGGGGTCGCGCTCCACGATGGAGCCGGCGTGCAGCCAGACGCCGGCGGCCCGGGCGGCGGCGGCCATGGTCTCGGCGGTCGGCCCGTCGAGCGGCTCGGCGCCGGCGGACCAGGCGTCGTACGCGAAGCCGCCGAGTGCCCAGAGCTCGGGCAGGACGACGAGGTCCGCCCCGTCCTGGGCGCGGACCAGCGCGGCCGCGCGCGACCTCCGCTCGGCCGGCGGTTCGGCGTCGGAGACCGCGAGTTGGATCAATGAAGCGCGCACAGTACCACCGTCCACGGCAAGAGTCCTACGATCATCACCCGAAAGCACTGCCCTGCTGTGACCCGACAGCGTAACGTGCGGGTAGCACTTGCGCCCCCAGGTCTCGGCGACAGCGGCGGCGGGTGTCGGAAGCTGACGGAGGGCCGGAGATTCCCGTGACGGACAACCAGACCGTGCAGGCCTACACCGACGCGTGGACGCAGTCCATCGAGTCGGTCGCGGAGCTGCTGGCCCCGCTGCCCACCGACTCGTGGAACCGGCCCACCGACTGCCCCGGCTGGTCGGTGCGCGACGTCGTCTCGCACATCATCGCCGTCGAGTCCGAGCTGCTCGGCGACCCGCGACCGATCCACTCGCTCCCCCGCGACCTGCGGCACGTCACCAGCGAGTTCGCCCGGTACATCGAGCTGCCGGTCGACAAGCGGCGCTGCCACACGCCGGTCGAGATCACCAGCGAGCTGGAGTACACGGTGATCCGCCGCTCCCGGGCCCTGCGCAACGCCCGGCAGGAGCCGCAGGACCTCGTCCGCTGGCCGGCCGGCCCGCTCTCCCGCGACATCCCCTACACCGAGCTGCTGCGCAACCGCGCCTTCGACGTGTGGGTGCACGAGCAGGACCTGCGCCGCGCCCTGCGGGTGCCCGGCAACCTCGACTCGCCCGGCGCCCTGGTCGCCCGCGACCTGCTGGTCCAGGCGCTGCCCAAGGTGGTCGCCAAGCTGGCGGGCGCACCGGCCGGTTCGACGGTCGTCCTCGACGTGACCGGCCCGGTGGAGTTCCTGCGCACCGTCCGCGTCGACGCGATGGGGCAGGGCAGCGTCGACGCCTCGGTGGGCCTCGCCCCCGACGTCCAGCTCCACCTCGACTGGGAGACGTACGTGCGGCTCGCCTGCGGGCGCGTCCGCCCGGAGACCGCCGCGGCGGGCATCCGGGTCGACGGCGACACCGAGCTGGCCGCGCGGGTCATCGCCCACTTCGCCGTCACCCCCTGACGCTCCCGGCAGGCCCGGCGCAGGCGCCGCGGCGCGCGCCCCCGTACGCGGGTGGCGTGCACCGCTGACCCCCCGGACATTCCCGGGCGGCCGTCACGTCACCCGTTCGGCCCTCGTTGATGCGTGCAGACCCATCACCGAGAGTGAAGGAGGGGCGGCATGGACGACGAGACCGGCATGGTGCTGGTGCCGTCGGAGTTCCCGGTCACCGGGGAGGCGATCAGGGTGGTGATGATCGACGGCGAGCCGTGGTTCGTCACCGCGGACGTGTGCAGGATCCTCGGCAGGAACAACCCCAGCGACGCCGTGAAAGGCCTCGCCCCGGGACACACCGGGCAGGTGGACCTGCGGTCCGTAACTCTAGCCTCAGGCGAGGGTATTGACGTTTCCGCAGGTGGAAAACCCTACGGGCGGGGCAATCCGGTGGTCGGCGTGCTGAGCGAGGCCGGGCTGTACCGGCTGATCATGCGCTCCCACAAGCGGTCCGCGGCACCCTTCCAGGCGTGGGTGACCGACGAGCTGCTGCCCGGGATCCGGGCCGGCGCGTTCGACCTCGGGCACCACCGGGAGCGGATGGCCGAGACCCTCGCCGAGGCGGTCGGCAGCCGGATCGACATCGTCGCCGAGGTCACGCGGGGTGACGGACTGGGCGTGCTCGTGCACTCGGACGGCACGGTGCACTGCCGGCACGGCGAGATGGTGTTCCGGGTGCCCGGCCGGGAGGAGGACAGCGGCCCGCCCTTCGGCGGGTACTTCGGCTGCCCGAGCGTGGAGCACGTGGGCATCCGGGGCAGTGTCGCCGTCCCGCGCTGCCCGCGGCTCAAGCTGGTGGAGCTGATCCGCCGGCTGGCGGCGCCGACCGTACGGCCCTCCGCCGGCGGCGCGCTCTCCTGCGAGCTGGGACGCGCCCGGCTGTCCGGCGCCGTGCCCGACATCGCCGACCTGCTGCGGGAGCTCGGCGAGGCCTGACGCGGGGTCGCCGTCCCCCCGCGGCCGGGGGGGGCGGCGTCCGCCGTCGGGCCGGTCAGCCGGCGGGTGCGACCTTGCGGCGCAGGCGCAGGATCATCGCGGTGCCGGCGGCCAGCGGCAGGAACTGCCAGCAGAGGGCCCACCTGTACGTCTCGGCGGTGTACGCGCCGCCGGGCCCGGCGAGGGCGTCGAGCAGGACGCCCACGCCGAGCAGGGTGACGACCGTCCCGACGAAGCCGCCCATGTTGGCGATGCCCGAGGCGGTGCCGAGCCGTTCGCGGGGGTTGGCCGAACGGGCGTGGTCGAGGCCGATCAGCGAGGCCGGTCCGTTGCTTCCCATGACGAGCACGAGCACGAGGAGCAGCCAGAGGGGCGGGCGCCCGCCGGGCCAGGCGAGGGCGGCGGCCCAGCTGCCCGCGGTGGCGCCGATCACCGCGAGGGTGAGCGGCATGCGGCTCTGCGGGCTGCGGGAGACGACCCGGCCGAAGACCAGGGAGAAGACCATCGTGCCGGCCACGAGGACGGTGAGCATGCCGCCGGCGGCGGCGCGGCTCATGCCCTGGCCCTCGACGAGGTAGGGCATGCCCCAGAGCAGGCCGAAGGCGGCGGCGGGGAAGGCGGTGGTGAAGTGCACCCACAGGCCGAGCCGGGTGCCGGGTTCGGCCCAGGCCGCCCGGATCTGGGCGCCGACCCGGATCGGTGCCGCGGCCGGGGGGCGGCCCCGCCCGTGCTCCGGCCCCTCCCGCAGGGTGAGGGCGACGAGTGCGAAGACGGCTGCGCCGGCGGCACCGATGGCGGCGAAGGTGACGGTCCAGCCGCGGCTGTGCAGTGCCTGGGCGAGGACGACGGTGGTGAACAGGTTGCCGACCACGCCGACGAGGCCGGTGAGCTGGGCGATCAGCGGGTTCCGGGCGGCGGGGAACCAGTGCGCGGCGACCCGCAGCACACTGATGAAGGTCATGGCGTCGCCGCAGCCGATCACGGCACGGGCGGCGAGGGCCGGGCCGAACGAGGCCGCGAACGCGAAGGCGAGCTGCCCGGCGCTCATCAGCAGGACGCCCAGCAGCAGGACCCTGCGGGCGCCGAGCCGGTCGACGAGCAGGCCGACGGGTATCTGCATGGCCGCGTAGACCAGCACCTGGAGGACCGCGAAGGTGGAGAGCGCGGACGCCCCGATGCCGAACCGCGCGGCGGCGTCGAGACCGGCGACGCCCAGGCTGGTGCGGTGGACCACGGCGAGGAGGTAGACGGAGGCGCCCACGGTCCAGGCCGTCCAGGCGGCGCGACCGCCGGGAGGGTCGGTGCGGGGCGCGGGTGCCGGGCGGGCCCCGGGCAGGGGGGTGGTCGTGCCGGCAGGGTCCGCGCTCATGGCGCGAGCCTAGTCATCCCATGACCTGACCAATCAGGCAGGGTCCGGCCGACCGTGCCCGGCCCTCCGGACCCGTACGGGCGGCCGCCGGGCGCGGCCGCCCGTCAGCCCGTCAGCGTCCAGCTCACGGTGCGGGTCATGTAGCGGTCGCGGAAGGCCTCGTCACGGACCCAGTCCGTGGTGTCCCGGACGGTCGCGGTGACGGTGGCACGGGCTCCCGCGGGCAGGCCGAGGGTGGCGGTGTCCAGCCAGCTGCCGCCTGCGGCGGTGGGCGGCACCGGCTTCCCGTCCACCGTCCAGTCGACGTGCAGCTGGCGCGGCCCGTCCAGCGGCAGCGCGGACACCTGCAGCCGGGGGCGCCCGCTGACCGGTCCGGCGGCGGGCACCGTCCCGTCCAACGGCTGCACCCGGCGGTAGATCTGCTCGACGATCGCCTCGCGCGACGGCAGGTTGTACGAGCCGCCGAGGGTCCGCATCACGGAGTCTGGGGTGGGCCGGTAGAGGCCGTTCGCGCTGCGGTACGCGCCGACCGTGCCCCCGCCGTCCGGCGAGGTGGCGCCCAGCCACCGCCACCACTTGGTGCGGGTCCGCAGCATCTCGGCGGCGTCGACGGCCGAGAGGTTGGCGTAGGCCGGGTCGGTGGGGGCGCTGTCGTACTCGTCGCCGAGGTCGCCGACCGTGTGGCCGATCTCGTGCTGGATGATCCGTCCGGCGTCCGGGCTGCCGCCCGCGAGCGTGGTGACCCCGGTGCCGCCCGCGCCTCCGTACTCGGCGGAGTTGGCGAGCGCTATCAGGTACTGCGGCCCGGCGTCCGGGCCGGCGTAGCGGGCGGTGGCGTCCTCGTCGGCGCAGAGCAGCCGCGCCGTCCCCTCGCACCAGAAGTGCATGCCGAGCGGGGTGTCGGCGGCTTCGCCGTCCTCCGACTCGGCGATGCCGGCGGCCGGGGAGACGACCTCGACCCGCCGTATGTTGAAGAAGTTCTGGTACGTCCGGAACGGCTCGATCTCCATCAGGGCCCGCCAGGCCCGGTCGGCCTGCTCCCGGAAGAGCGCCTGCTGGCCGAGGGTGTAGCCGTCGCCGAGCAGCACCAGGGTGATGCGGTTGGCCGGGTCTCCGGCGCGGCGGACGTCGACGCTGGGGGCGGCGCCGGGGGCCCGCAGGTCGAGCCGGTGCGGGGCGGGCGGTGCCACCCGGTCGGGCAGCGGGCCGACGGGCGGCCCTATCACCGCGGACGGTGCGGGTGACGCCACCTCCAGGGCGGCGGGCAGCACGGCGGCCGACATCAGCACGAGGGCGGCGAGACTCCGGACGATCCGGCCAGGGTTGCCAGGCGGCATGCGGGTGCGTCCTCCGGGCTCCGGTCACCCGGCGGGGGCTCGGGTGGGGGTCGCACAGACGTACCCACGGCGGTGCACCCGGCCCACCGGTCGAGCCCGAAGTTCGCCGGACCGGACCAACGCCCGTCCGGCGTGTCGGCTGGCGCCGGCGGCCGCGGCGGCCCCGGCACCCGCCGATCAGCCGCCGATCAGCCGCTGCGCAGCGCGGCGACCGGGTCCGTCCGGGCCGCCCGGACGGCCGGGTGGAGACCGGCGAGCGCGCCGACCGCGGCACCGGCCAGCGGCGCCGGCAGGGTCGCCCACGGCTGCAGCACGGCCGTCCAGTCCCGGGCGGCGGCCACGGCCAGCACGGTCAGCACCCCGGCGCAGGTGCCGACGAGGCCGCCGAGCGCGCCGAGCACCGCCGACTCGGTGAGGAACTGCGCGGCGATGTGGTGCGTACGCGCGCCCAGGGCGCGGCGCAGCCCGATCTCCGGGGTGCGCTCCACCACCGCCACCAGGGTGGTGCCGGTGATGACCGCCGCGCCCACGGCCAGGCAGGTCGCGGCGAGCGCCAGGAGGAGTCCGTTCGGGCCGGCCGTGCGGGGGTCGCGCAGGGTGCGCGGGTCCGGCGGGGCGGTGACGGTGAACCGGTCGGGGGCGTCCGGGCGCAGCGCCACGGCCAGCTGGTCGGCGACCACCGCGGCCGCACCGGCCCGGGTGGCGACGAGCAGCCGGGCGGCCCGGTCGCCGCCGGGGCCCGGGTTGCCGAAACGGGCCAGCGCCGTCGAGCCGGGGATGATCAGCCCGGGCCGGGGGTCGGGCAGCCGTGCGGCGTCCTCGTACACGCCGACCACGGTGTAGGGCAGCCCGTCGATGAAGATCGCGGGCCGCGCGTCCAGCCGGTGCACCCCCAGGCGGGTGGCGGCCTCCGTGCTGAGCAGCACGACCGGCAGTTCGGCCGACTGCGCGTACCGGTCGAGGGTCACCCCGGCGGTCAGCGCGGGATCCATCGCGGCGACCGCGCCCGGGCTGGCCGCGATCAGCGTCAGGTCCGGCCCCGCGGGGCCGCCGCCCGGCGAGGCGGAGATCCGCAGGTGCTCCGCCGGGATCCGCCACCACACGCCGGCCGCGGTCACCCCCTTGATCCGGGCGGCCCGGGCGTCGGCGTCGGTCGGGAAGCCGGACTGCGGGTTGGCCCCGGGCGGCACGCCGTCCTTCACCGGATGGTCGGCCACGGTGACGGTGGTCGCCTCCGTCGGGTCGAACCGGGCGCCGATCTGCCCGGACACGGTCGCCGCCAGCCCCAGCACGGCGACGGACGCACCGATGCCCAGCACGGTGCCGAGCATCGTGAGGGCCGAACGCCCCGGCCGCCGGACCACCCCCGCCAGGGCCTCGGACACGATGTCGCGCGGGCCGAACCGGGAGGGCGGCCCGGGCAGCGCCGTCCTGGCCATCAGGCGGCCGCCGGCTCGGCGAGACGGCCGTCGCCGATGTGCACCACCCGCCCGGCCCGGGAGGCCACCGCCGGGTCGTGGGTGATCACGACCAGGGTGTGGCCGTCGTCGTGCAGGCCCGCCAGGAGCTCCAGCACCACCGCGGCGGCGGCGGAGTCCAGGTTGCCGGTCGGCTCGTCGCACAGCAGCAGGCTCGGCCGGTTGACCAGCGCCCGGGCGACGGCGACCCGCTGCCGCTCGCCGCCGGAGAGCGTGGTGGGCAGCGCGTCCAGCCGGTGGCCCAGGCCGACACGGCGCAGCGCCGCGCGGGCCGCCGGTCCGCGGTCCGGCCACGGGGTGCGGTTGTAGACCTGGGCGAGCAGCACGTTCTCCTCCGCGGTGCGGTGCGGCAGCAGATGGAACGACCGGAGGACGAAGCCGATCCGGCTCCCGCGCAGGGTGGAGCGGTCCCGGTCGGACATGCCGCCGGTGTCGATGCCGTCCAGCAGGTAGCGGCCACAGCTCGGGGTGTCGAGCAGGCCCAGCAGGTGCAGCAGCGTCGACTTGCCCGAGCCGGACGGCCCGGTGACCGCCACGTACTCGCCCTGCCGCACCGCCAGGTCGCACGGGTGGAGCGCGGTGACCGGCGGCGGGCCCGCGAAGGTGCGGCCGATGCCGTCGAGCCGGATCACCTCGCTCACCGGCCCACCACCACCGGGTCGTTCGCCTGGAGCTGCGCGGACTGCACCGGGGTCACCGCCACCTGGCCGTCGGCGTTGACGCCGGTCGTCACCGGCACGGTGATCCGGCGGCCGAGGGAGTCGATCCGGGTGACCGCGGTACGCCCGGAGGCGTCGGTGAAGACGGCGGCGACCGGCACGCTGAGCACCGGTTCGGCGGTGGCGCTGCGCACCACCGTGATCCGCACGTTCTGCCCGTCGAACGCGGCCGGCAGCGGCTCGGCCGGTTCGATCCGCAGCGGCACGTACGCGGAGACCTGCGGGCCCGGCCCCGGGGAGGCCCCGGCCGTACCGCCCGCGGCCGGGGCGGCCGCGGCCCCGCCGATCGGGATCACCCGGGCTGCGGGCGGTGCGGTGGTCGGGGTGCCCACCTCGGCGACCCGGCCCTTGACCGTGGTGCCGGTCGCCTCGGAGAGGATCTCCACCGCCATGCCCGCCCGGATCCCCGGCGCCTGGCCCGGGGGCAGCTCCCCGGTGACCACCAGGTCACCGCTGGCCAGCGAGAGCAGGGCGCCGGCCACCGGCGCACCGACCGGCGCGTTGACCGTGGTGACGACGGCGGGCAGGGCGGGCACGAACACCACCTCGCCGGCCGGCACCGTCGGCCCGTCGAGCGCCTGCGCCTCGGCCAGCGCCGCCGTGTCCTCGGCCAGTCGCGCGCGGGCCTCCGCGAGCGGCTCGGGGGGCGCCACGGCGGCGCCCTCGGCCGGCCCCACCGGTGCGGCGGCGGCCTGCTGTGCCGTCAGCAGGTCGATCTGGCGCTGGTCCGCCTCCACCGCCTGCCGGGCGGCGTCGACCGCCTGGCGGGCCGCCGGGCCCGCGGTCGGCGCCTGGCGGCCGAGCCCGCGGTAGTAGGCGGTCACCGCCGCGGCCGTGCCCGGCCCGTAGTCGCCCTCGTCGTCCGTGCCGCGCCCGTGCCCGAGGTCGGCGAGCGCGGCCTGCAGTTGGGCCACGTCCGGCCCGCTGCTGCCGGGCCTGAGGTCCCGGTAGGCCGGGACGGCGCCGCGCAGCACGACGAGCGGCCGGCCGGAGACCTCCGCGAGCAGCTGCCCGTTGTCCACCCGGTCGCCGGCCTTCACGGCGAGCGCGGAGACGTAGAGCTGGGTGATCTCGGCCGAGGTCGGCACCGGGGTGACGTCGTAGCGGGTGGGCGGGTAGACCTGGCCGCGGGCGACGGTGGACCTGGTCAGCACCTGCATCGTCGCCTGCGCCGTCAGCAGGGTGTCCGGCGGCGCGGCGGCGCCGGCGGCCCGCTCGGCGGGCGAGGTGACGAACGCGGCGGCGGCGACGACCCCGCAGGCCACCAGCCCGGCGGACGCCGCCACCGCGAGGAGCGCGCGGCGGCGCCGGGTCGTCGGCGACCGGCCGGCGGGCGCGGTGTCCTCCGGCTCGTCCGGGTCGAATTCCTGCTCCGGTTCACTGATCAGGTCGCTCAACGCCAGTCCCCAGCCGTTCACCGCCGCTCGTCGGACGGATTTCCACGTGCACCGGAGCGATTGATGCGCCTTCCCCACCGCAGCCGGGCCGAGCCGCCCCAGCGTCGCACGGGGCCCGTCGCCCCCCGTGGTGCGACAGCGCCGAATCCGGCCCGAGCACCCGTCTCCCGCAGGGAATTCCACCATTCGGGTCACTCCGCCGGGCGGTGTGCCGGGCGCGTCCGGCCCGGCGCCTCACGGGCGGGGGCGGTACCGGGCCGGGTCCGGCCTCAGCGCCGCCGGAAGGTCAGGACGGCGTGCGTGGCCACGCCGAGCAGCAGCCCCCAGAAGGGTGCGCCGATGCCGAACAGCGTCATGCCCGAGGCGGTCGCCAGGAAGGTGACGACCGCGCCGTCCCGGCCGCGCTCGTCGGCGACCGCCGCGGCCAGGCTGCCCTGGAAGGAGGCGAGCAGGGCCACTCCGGCGATCACCGCGATCAGCACGTGCGGAAGCCCGGTGAAGAGGCTGACCAGCACCCCGCCGAAGCTGCCCACCACCAGGTACAGCACGCCGGCGGACATCCCGGCGACGTACCGGCGGCGCGGGTCGGGGTGGCTCTCCTCGCTGGTGCAGATCGCGGCGGTGATCGCCGCCAGGTTGACCCCCGGCGAGCCGAACGGGGCGAGGAGCACCGACAGCCCGCCGGTCGCGCCGACCAGCAGCCGGTCGTCCGGCCGGTAGCCCGAGGCCCGCATGATGCCGAGGCCGGGGGCGTTCTGCGAGGCCAGCGCCACGATGGTGAGCGGCAGCGCCAGGCCCACGGTCGCCGCCCAGGAGAAGGCGGGCACGGTGAGCACCGGCCGGGTGGGGCCGCCCGATCCGACGTGCAGCGGCAGCCCGACGGTCGCGGCCGCGAGCACGGCGCCGGCCACCAGGGCCAGCGGCACGGCGTACCGGGGGACGAACCGCTTGGCGCACAGGAACGCGGCGAAGGCGCCGAGCACCAGCACGGGGGCGCCGCGCAGCTCGGTGAAGATGCCGGCCCCGAAGGTGAAGAGGATGCCGGCCAGCATGGCGTTGACGATCCCGACCGGGACGGCGCGAACGAGCCGGCCGAACAGCCCGGTGGCACCGAACACCGCCACCGCGGCCGAGCTCAGCAGGAAGGCCCCGACCGCCTCCCGGTACGGGTACGCCCCGAGGCTGCCCACCAGGAGCGCCGCACCGGGGGTGGACCAGGCGGTGATCACCGGGGTCCGGGTCCACCAGCTGAGGAGGAGACAGGTGAGGCCGCTGCCGATCGACACCGCCCAGATCCACGACGCGGTGTGTGCCTGGTCGAGCCGGCCGGCGGCCGCCGCCGCGAGCACCACCACCAGCGGACCGGAGAACGACACGGCGATGCAGACGAGCCCGGCGAGCAGGGCGGGCAGCGAGGCGTCGCGCCGGAGCGACGGCGAGTACGCGGACGGGGTGGCGGAGGCCTCGACCTGCACCGCCGTCTGATGATCGGACATGCCGAGCAGTATCGCGGAGGACCGCCCGAACCCCGGAGGAATATCCCGGGAGAACCTGCAACCGTTCGCCGGGAAACGCGTCCATAGCGATGAAGGCCGACAACGAACGAACCCGGTGACAGACCCGGGGGACGGTCGCACCGGACGGCCTTCGCCTCGCACCGTCAGCACAGCTCCCTGGGGGGACCTGCCATGCTCCTGACCGTTATCACCCGATTCGTCCGTAACGCCGCCGTCGCCACCGCCGCCACCGCCGTGCTCGGCGCCGGCCTGCCGCTGCTCACCGCGGGAGACGCCTGGGCGTGCGGGGACGCCCCCACGGCGCCTGCCCCCACGACGGCCACCCCGGCGAACACCGGGAACACCGCCTCCGGATTCATCGCCCCGGTGCCGACGAGCGTCACCGCCGGTGGCGCCGCCGTGGAGATCGGCCTGGAGCAGGTGAACCTCACCGGCGCGCCGGTGGACCGGCTGGCGCCGGAGTTCTCCCTGTTCGCCTCCGAGCCGATCCCGGGCACGGACAAGCTGGTGAACCTGCAGCCCGAGGACGTCACGCTCGACGTCATGTTCCACGGCCACTGGAAGCGGCTGTCCCTCCGCCACGGCTGCGACCCGACCCTGTTCGCCGACACCTCGTCGATCGCCGAACCGGTGCAGGACGGCCGGGCCCACCGCTACGTGTTCCGGCTGGCGCTGTCGGCCAAGACGCCCGCGCAGCTCAAGAAGGTCGACGTCTACGGCGGATCCGACGGCAGGAGCGGCGTGGCCACGCTCTCCCTCGCCGTGCAGCACCCGAAGACCTCGACGGCCACGCCCTCCCCCACCGGGCCCGCCCCGATCACCGCGACCGGCACGCCCACGGCAACCCCGACCGCCACCCGTACGCCCACGCCGGCCGCGTCCGCTCCCGCCACCGCGGAGCTCGCCGAGACGGGACCGTCCACTCCGGCGGCCTTCCTGCTCGTCTCGGGCGCCGTGGCGCTCGCGCTCGGTGGGGCCGTCCTGTACGGCGCCGCGCGGATCTCCCGGCGCTGAGCGCGGCCGGACGGGACGGACCGGTACGGGCGCGGGGAGCGCGGCGGAGGCGCGATCCGCGGGTCAGGGCGACATCTTGCCCGCGCTCCCCCCGTGACCGGCCGGATCGTGCGTCAATGGGGTGAAGGCTCGGCGCGGGAGGCCGGGGCCGCTGCACCGGACACCTTCGCCTGCACAGTGCCGCACCATGCCCTGGGGGCTGCCATGCGAACGTCCGCCGTCTCCCGCCCCGCCCGCCGTGCCGCCGCCCTCGCAGCGGCCGCGCTGACCGTCGGCGCGGTCCTGCCCGTCCTCTCCGCCGGCACCGCCCGGGCCGCCTGCGGTGACGCGCCGCCCGCGGCGGCCTCCCCCGCAGCGCGGCACGCCACGGATCCCGTGTCGGGTTTCGTCCCACCGCTGCCGGAGACCGTCGCGCCGGGCGGCCCCGCCGTGGAGATCGCGCTGGAGCAGGCGAACTTCACCGGCGCACCGTACGAGCGGCTGGCGCCGCAGCTCGCGCTGTTCGCCTCGGAGCCCTCGGCGGAGCCGGGCCGGCTGGTGAACCTGCAGCCGGAGGACGTCGCGGTCGAGGTCATGCGGCAGGGTGCGTGGCAGCCGCTGCCGGTGCACCCGGGGTGCGACCCGACGCTGACCGTCGACACCTCGTCCGTCGCCGAACCGGTGCCGGACGGGCAGGCCCACCGCTATCTCTTCCGGCTGGCGCTCACGGCGTCGCTGCCGGCGGAGCTGACGCGGATCGACGTCCTCGGCGGGCCTGGCGTCGAGGGCGGCACCGCGTCGTTCACCCTCGCGGTCGAACGGTCCGCGGCGGCCGGGGCGGTGCCGGTCGGCACGGCGCCGGTCGCGTCGGTGACCGGTACCGCGGCGGCGCCCTCCCTGGCCGGGTTCGGCGTCGTCGCCGGGTCGGCGGTGCTCGCCGCCGGGTCCGGAGCCCTGCTGGTGCGGCGTTCCCGGCGCCGCTGAGCGGGAGGAACGCCGCAGCCCCGCCCCTCGCGGTCCGAGGGGCGGGGCTGCGGCGTTCCCGGGGCGGTCAGCCCCAGGTGATGAGGCGCTTGGGGTGTTCCAGGATCGCGGCGGTGTCCGCGAGCACCCGGGAGCCGAGCTCGCCGTCGACCAGGCGGTGGTCGAAGGAGAGCGCGAGGGTGGTGACCTGGCGCGGCACCACCTTGCCCTTGTGCACCCACGGCATCGCCCGGACCGCGCCGAAGGCGAGGATGGCCGCCTCGCCGGGGTTGAGGATGGGCGTGCCGGTGTCGACGCCGAAGACGCCGACGTTGGTGATGGTGATCGAGCCGCCCTGCATGTCCGCGGGCGCCGTCCTGCCTTCGCGGGCGGTGTCGACGAGTTCGCCGAGCGCGACCGCGAGCTGGGTGAGGCTCCGCGCGCCCGCGTCCTTGATGTTGGGCACGATCAGGCCGCGCGGCGTGGCGGCCGCGATGCCGAGGTTGATCCGGCCCTTGAGGACGATCTCCTGGGCGGCCTCGTCCCAGCTGGCGTTGACCGCGGGGTGCCGCTTGACCGCGGTGAGGAGCGCCCTGGCGACGAGCAGCAGCGGGCTGACCCGGACGCCGGGGCCGAGCTCACCGCTCTCCTTGAGCCGCCGGACGAGCTTCATCGTGCGCGTCACGTCGACCTGGACGAACTCCGTGACGTGCGGAGCGGTGAAGGCCGACGAGACCATCGCGGACGCGATCGCTTTGCGCACCCCCTTCACGGGGATGCGGACGTCCTCCGCGCCGCTCGCGACGGCGACCGGGAGGGCGGCCACGGGAGCGGTGTCGACGGACGCGGTGTCGACGGACGCGGCGGCGGCAGGCTCGACGGCCTCGACCGGCGCCTGCACCGGGGCGACCGCGGCGTGCACGTCCTCCCGGGTGATCACCCCGGCGGGACCGGTCGGGACGACCGTCCGCAGGTCGACGCCGAGGTCCTTGGCGAGCTTGCGGACCGGCGGCTTGGCGAGCGGCCGCTCCCCCGCCTGGGCGGGCAGGACGGCCGGAGCCGCCGCGACCGGAGCCGGGGCCGCCACGACCGGAGCGACCGGGGCGGGGGCCACCGGGGCGACCGGGGCAGGCGATGTTTCACGTGAAACCGGCGCCGCCGCGGGGGCGGCCGGCGCGCGGCGGGCCCGGCGCTGGGTGCCGCCGGTGCGCGGCCCGTAGCCGACGAGCACCTCGCGGCGCTCCGGCACGACCTCCGCCTCGGCGGCAGCCGTGGCCGCGGCCGCGGGTGCTGCGGCGGCGGGTGCGGCCGGTGCGGCGCCCGCGACGGCGATCGCGATGATCGCGGTGCCGACGTCGACGGTGGAGCCCTCCGGGAAGAAGAGCGCTTCGACGATCCCGGTGAAGGGGATCGGCAGCTCGACCGCCGCCTTGGCGGTCTCGACCTCGCAGACGACCTGCCCGTCGGTGACGGTGTCGCCCGGCTTGACGTACCAGGAGAGGATCTCGGCCTCGGTGAGGCCCTCGCCCACGTCGGGCATGCGGAACTCGCGGAGCGAGCGTACTTCGGTGGTCATGGCGTCGCCCCTCTCAGTACGCGAGCGCGCGGTCGACGGCGTCGAGCACCCGGTCGAGGTCGGGCAGGAACGCCTCCTCGACACGGGACGGCGGGTACGGCGCGAAGTAGCCGCCGACCCGCAGGACCGGCGCCTCCAGGTGGTAGAAGCACCGCTCGGTGAGCCGGGCGGCGAGTTCGGCGCCCATGCCCAGGAAGACCGGCGCCTCGTGCACGACGATGCCGCGGCCGGTCCGCTTGACCGACTCCTCCAGCGTGGCGAAGTCGACCGGGGAGAGCGAGCGCAGGTCGACGACCTCCAGGCTGCGGCCGTCCTCCTGGGCGGCCGAGGCGGCCTCCTGGCAGACCTTCACCATCGGGCCGTACGTGATCAGCGTGGCGTCGGTGCCGGGGCGCACGATGCGCGCGGAGTGCAGGGGCAGGTCGGAGGCGTCGCCGACGTCGCCCTTGTCCCAGTAGCGCCGCTTGGGCTCCAGGAAGACCACCGGGTCGTCGGAGGCCACGGCCTCGCGCAGCATCCAGTGCGCGTCGTGCGCGTTGGACGGGGTGACGACCTTGAGGCCGGCGGTGTGCGCGAAGTACGCCTCGTGGGACTCGCTGTGGTGCTCCACCGCACCGATGCCGCCGCCGTAGGGCATGCGGACGGTGATCGGGAGCTTCACGTGCCCGAGCGAGCGGGCGTGCATCTTGGCGAGCTGCGAGACGATCTGGTCGAAGGCCGGGTAGACGAAGCCGTCGAACTGGATCTCCACCACGGGGCGGTAGCCGCGCAGGGCCAGGCCGATGGCGGTGCCCATGATGCCGGACTCGGCGAGCGGGCTGTCGATGACCCGGTCCTCGCCGAAGTCCTTCTGCAGGCCGTCCGTGATGCGGAAGACGCCGCCGAGCTTGCCGATGTCCTCGCCCATGAGGAGGGTCTTCGGGTCGCTCTCCAGCGACCGGCGCAGGGCCTCGTTGAGCGCCTTCGCGATGCTGAGCCGCTCTGCCATCAGTGGTTCTCCCCGCCCTCGAAAGAGGCCGCGTAGGCCACGTACTCGGCCCGCTCCTCGTCCACCAGGCCGTGCGGCTCCGCGTAGACGTGGTCGAAGATCAGTGTCGGATCCGGGTCGGGCATGGAGCGCACGCCCTCGCGGACCCGCAGGCCGAGCGCCTCGCTCTCGGCCTCGACGCCCGCGAAGAACGCCTCGTCGGCGAAGCCCTCCTTGTCGAGGTGGGCCTTGAGGCGGGTGATCGGGTCCTTGGCCTTCCAGGCCTCGGTCTCCTCCGCGAGCCGGTAGCGGGTCGGGTCGTCGGAGGTGGTGTGCGCGCCCATGCGGTAGGTGAACGCCTCGACGAGCACCGGGCCGTTGCCGCTGCGGGCGTGGTCGAGCGCCCAGCGGGTCACGGCGAGACAGGCCAGCACGTCGTTGCCGTCCACCCGCACGCCGGGGAAGCCGAAGCCGGAGGCGCGGCGGTAGAGCGGGATGCGGGTCTGGTTGGTGGTGGGCTCGGAGATCGCCCACTGGTTGTTCTGGCAGAAGAACACCACAGGCGAGTTGTAGACCGCGGCGAAGGTGAACGCCTCGCTGACGTCGCCCTGGCTGGAGGCGCCGTCGCCGAAGTAGGCGATCACCGCGTCGTCCGTGCCGTCCTTGGTGATGCCCATCGCGTAGCCGGTCGCGTGCAGGGTCTGCGAGCCGATGACGATGGTGTAGAGGTGGAAGTTCTTCTCGTTCGGGTCCCAGCCGCCGTGGTTCACGCCGCGGAACATGCCGAGCAGGTTCAGCGGGTCGACGTCGCGGCACCAGGCGACGCCGTGCTCCCGGTAGGTCGGGAAGGCGTAGTCGCCGGGGCGCATGGCCCGGCCCGAGCCGACCTGGGCCGCCTCCTGACCGAGCAGCGAGGCCCACAGGCCGAGCTCGCCCTGCCGCTGCAGGGAGGTCGCCTCGGCGTCGAAGCGCCGGACCAGCACCAGGTCGCGGTAGAGCGCGCGGAGCTCGTCGGCGTCGACGGTCAGCGGGAACTCCGGGTGCTCGACCCGGTCGCCCTCCGGCGTGAGCAGCTGTACGAGTTCCGGCGCGGCGTCCGAGCCTGCGCGGAGGTTGTCAGGGACGCCGGGGGCGGCCTTCTTGCGCGCCCTCGCCGTGCTTTTGACGGTCACGTTCACTCCTCGGTCTGTCCGGCCGCCCGGGGTCGCCGGTGACCGGTCCGGTCACCTCCGGGCAAGGCGCGCTGGGTGTGCGCACCGGCTGCACGGCAGGTGGTGATCCTTTTCCGACGGCGTCCCTCACGAGAACGTTACCCAGCGCCGCCCCGTGGTGCGCCTGCGCTAGGACGTCCTACTTGTTCCGTGCGAGAGCCGCGGATGTGGTACGGGTCTCACGCTCGGCGCCGTCAGGACACCAGCGCACGGTATCCGGGCAGAGCTCTCCGCGTAAGGGGGTAACCGGCATCGATTCGGTGTCCGCGATGCGGGCGTTCGTCCGGACCGCCCTCCGGGGCCCGGCCGGGCACAGGCAGGTCGGCCTGGTGGCGTGGAAGGATTCGACCATGACTGGAAACGGACATATCAGGGTTTTTCTCCTCGACGACCACGAGGTGGTCCGCCGGGGCGTGCACGACCTGCTCTCCACCGAGGACGACATCGAGGTGGTCGGCGAGGCCGGTACGGCGGCCGAGGCCCTCGCCCGCATCCCGGCCGTCACGCCGGACGTGGCCGTCCTGGACGTCCGGCTGCCGGACGGCAACGGCGTGGAGGTGTGCCGTGAGGTGCGCTCCCGAAGTCCCGAGGTGCGCTGCCTGATGCTGACCTCGTTCTCGGACGACGAGGCGCTCTTCGACTCGATCATGGCCGGGGCCTCCGGGTACGTCCTGAAGGCGATCCGCGGGACGGACCTGATCACCGCCGTCCGCGACGTCGCCGCCGGCCGGTCGCTGCTCGACCCGGTCGCCACCAGCCGCGTGCTGGAGCGCCTCCGCGAGGGCGGCGGCAAGGAGGACGAGCGCCTCGCCCGGCTGACGAAGCAGGAGCGGCGCATCCTCGACCTGATCGGCGAGGGGATGACCAACCGGCAGATCGGCAACGAACTCCACCTGGCCGAGAAGACGGTGAAGAACTACGTGTCCAGCCTGCTCGCCAAGATGGGCATGGAGCGCCGCACCCAGGCTGCCGCGTACGTGGCGCGGAGCCGTCCGCCCGACCGCCGAGCAGATCGCTGACGATCTGTCAAGCACCCCTTCCGGACAACACTACGCTCACTCCGTGATCCCCAGCCCGGCGTCCCCGCCCCACGTCCGCAGGGACGGTACGACCCTCGTCCGCACCCATGCCGTCCCCGCCGCACGGTCCGCCAGGACCGTCCGGCGTCCCCGCCCGGCCGGCGCCCCGGCCCGGCCCGACCCGACCGCACCGCCGCTCGGCACGCTCAGCCCGCCCGTGCCGCCCGCCGTGCTGGCCGCGGTGCTCGGCTCGTACCGGACGGCTCCGCCCGTCTCCGTCCGACCGGTGGCCGAGGGCCTGCTCAACCGCGGCTACCTGGTCACCACGGCGGACGCCCGCTACTTCCTCAAGTGCTACGTCGACCGCGCGACCGCCTCCCGGACGGCCGTGACCGCCCAGCACCGCGCGACCGCCGCGCTGCACGCCCGCGGACTGCCCGTGACGCCGCCGCTGGCGGGCCGGGACGGCTGCACCGTGACCACCCGCCGCGGCCGGCTCTTCGCGCTGTACCCCTGGGTGGAGGGCGACCACCGGCACGGCGACGCGCTCGACCACCCGCACTGCGCCGACCTGGGCATCCTGCTGGGCCGGCTGCACGGCGCCCTCGCCGAGGCCTGCGGACCCGTCCGGCAGCCCGCCGGGCGGCTCGCCGCCGATCCGGAGGAGACCGGCGCGCTGGTCGCCGACCTGCGCCGGCGCATCGGGCCGCGGCCGGTGCCGGGGTCCTTCGACGCGCTCGCCGCGGAGCACCTCGCCGAACGCCTCGACCTGCTCGCGCAGCACGGCCGGCGCCGGCCGGCGCCGGACGAGGCACCGCCCACCGGCTGGACGCACGGCGACTTCCACGGGCTCAACCTGCTCCACCGGGACGGGCGCGTCACAGCCGTCCTCGACTGGGACAAGCTCGGCCTGCACCCCACCGCCGAGGAGGCGGTGCGCGCCGCCACCCTGGTCTTCAACGACCGCACCACCGGGGTGCTCGACCTCTGCCGGGTGCGGGCCTACGCGCGGGCCTACCGCGCGGAGGCGGCGGCCGGGCCGCCGGTGCTCGCCGCCGCCGTGCGCCGGGTCTGGTGGGAGCGGCTGAACGACCTCTGGATGCTCCAGTGGCACTACCAGCGCGGGGACCACCGGGCGGACCAGCTCTTCCCCGCGGCCGCCGGCCAACTGCGCTGGTGGTGCGAGGAGTACGAGCAGGTGCTCGACGCCTTCACCAACTGACCGGTCCCCCGGTCAGCCGGCGGACTCGCCGGGCGTCGGGGTCGGGGTCGGGGTGTCCGTCGGCGGCGGCGTCGTCTTCGTCTCGGTCGGCGTGGGCGACGGCGACGCGGTGGCCGTGGGCGAGGCCGAGGCCGAGGGCGACGGCGAGGCCGAGGCGCTCGGGCTGCCGGACGGCTGACGCGAACCGCTGAACGTCTCGCTCGGCCGGGAGGTGTCGACCTGCGAGGGCGTGCTGGTCGGCAGGGTCGGCTGGTCGGTCGGCCCGCCGGTGTCGACCGGCGCGGTGCTCTGGGTCGGGTTCGGGCCGGGGTCGTTGCCGCCGCCGTTGTTGTGCAGCGCCAGGGCGATCCCGATGGACGCGGCCACCAGCACCGCAAGGACGCCCAGCACCCAGCGCCACGGGCTGCGCCCCGGCTCCGGCTCGTAGTCGTCCGGGCCGTCGCCGCCCCCTCCGTAGCCCGGACCGACCGGCGGGTAGCCGCCGGACGGCGTCGAGTACGGCGTGGTGACCTGGTACGGCAGGGCCGTGGTCGGGTCGGCCGGGGCGGCCCGGCCGACCGGCTCGGTCATCGCGGTGCCGCCGCTGGGCGTGCCCGGGTATCCGGCGGTGCCGCCGTTGCCGCCCTGTCCGGCGGCGGCGAGCCCGGCCGCCGCGGCGGCCGCGGCGGCGGATCCGGCCGTGTAGCCGGCGCCCTGTGCGCCGTGCATGGTGCGCAGGGCGTGCTGGAGGTGCGCGCGGAACTCGTCCGCGGTCTGGAAGCGGTCGTCGGGGTTCTTGGCGAGCGAGCGCAGCACGAGGTCGTCGAGCCCGACCGGTACCCGGCCGTTGGCGCGGGACGGCGGCACCGGCATGTCCTGGACGTGCTGGTAGACGACCGACAGCGGCGTCTCCCCGGTGAACGGCGGGCGCAGCGCCAGCAGTTCGTACAGCATGCAGCCGGCCGCGTACAGGTCGGACCGGTGGTCGACGGAGCGGCCGAGTGCCTGCTCGGGCGACAGGTACTGCGGGGTGCCCATGACCATGCCGGTCTGCGTCATGGTGCTCGCGGCGCCGGTGAGCGCGCGGGCGATGCCGAAGTCCATCACCTTGACGGCGCCGCCCGTCGTGATGATCACGTTGGCGGGCTTGATGTCGCGGTGGACGATGCCGTGCCGGTGGCTGTAGGCGAGGGCCTCCAGCACGCCGGCGATGATGATCAGCGCCTGGTCGACCGGCGGTGCCTCCTCGTCGACGAGGAGTTCGCGGACCGTACGGCCCTCGACCAGCTCCATGACGATGTACGGCGTGGACTCGCCGTCCAGCACTTCCTCGCCGGTGTCGTAGACCGCCACGATCGAGTGGTGGTTGAGGGCGGCGACCGCGTGGGCCTCGCGCGTGAAGCGGAGCCGGGCGATGTCGTCCTCGGCGAGGTCGGCGCGGAGGAGCTTCACCGCCACGGTGCGGCCGAGGCGGACGTCCTGGGCGGCGAAGACCTCGGCCATGCCGCCGCGGCCGAGCCGGCCGGTGATCTGGTAGCGACCGTCGCCGAGCGTGCCGAGCGCGGCCTTCGTGCCGCGGAACGGCGTCTGCCCGGACCGGCCCGACAGCACCTTCGTCTCTGCGGTCCCCGCGGGCTCGGGCCCGGTGTCCGCCGCGTCCTCGGTGGAGGCGTCGACGTCCGGTTCGTCGCCGTCGTCGGGCCGATCGGTCTGTGCCATCGCTCCTCGCCCCGGGCCCTCGCTCGGCGCGTAGTCGCCCTGTCGGTTACGTCCTGTGAAACGCTACCGCTTCGGCCCGGTCACCGTGGAACGGGGAGTCCGGGCCGATGCCTCAGTGCCGGCCGTCCCCGGGGAGTTCCCCTGCGACGGTCGCGGAGCGTGCCGACGACGAACTGCTGCCGTAGTCGGTCCCCTTGTTCTGCTCGCCCTTGACCGCCGCAATCATCACGATGATGCCGGCGAGCAGGATCACGCCGAAAATCACACCGACCACGACGAGGGCCGTCGAGCACCCCGCGTTGTTGTTCGGCGCCTGCGGCTTGGCCACGAACGGGCGCTGCTGCGAGGGCATCGGACCGGTCGGGTGGGCCTGCTGCGGGAAGGGCCGCGGCGTCTGCAGCGGCTGCGGGAACGGCTGCGGCGTGTGCGCCTGCGGGAAGGGCTGCGGCGTGTGCGGCGGCTGCGGGAACGGCTGCGGCGTGTGCGGCGGCTGCGGGAACGGCTGCGGCGTGCTCGCCTGCGGCTGGTAGGGCTGCTGGATCTGCGGCGCGGGTGTCCGGATGTCGCCGCTCACCTGCGGGAAGTTGGTCAGCGACGGCGCGGCGCTCACCGAGCGCGGGCCCTCGCCGATCACCAGCGGGGTGGACGCCTGCAGGGGTGCGCCACCGGCCTGCGTGGCGGAGTTGACCCGCTCGACCTCGTCGCGCATCGCCTCCGCGGTCGGGAAGCGGTGCGCCGGGTCCTTGCGCAGCGCGCGCTCGACCAGGGCGTCGACCGCGGGGGTCACCGCCCGGTTGATCGTGGACGGCGCCGGCGGCGGCTCCTGCACGTGCTTGTACGCGATCGAGAAGGCCGAGTCGCCGTCGAACGGCAGCCCGCCGGTGAGCAGCTCGAAGAGCATGCAGCCCACCGAGTACAGGTCGGAGCGGGCGTCGACGCTCTTGCCGAGCGCCTGCTCCGGCGAGAGGTACTGCGGGGTGCCGACGACCATGCCGGTCTGCGTCATCGACGTGACGCCGGACTGCAGGGCGCGGGCGATGCCGAAGTCCATGACCTTGACGACGCCCTTGGTGTTGACCATGACGTTGCCCGGCTTGATGTCGCGGTGCACGAGGCCCTGGTCGTGCGAGGCCTCCAGCGCCGACAGCACCGCCGCGGTGATCTTCAGCGCCCGGTCGGTCGGCATCGCGCCGTGCTGGGCGACCGCCTCGTTGAGCACGTCGCGCAGGGCCTTGCCCTCGACGTACTCCATGACGATGTACGGCGTGGCCGCGCCGTCGGCGGCCACGTCCTCGCCACTGTCGTACACCTGCACGATGTTGACGTGCTGGAGCCGGGCGACGGCCTGCGCCTCGCGGCGGAAGCGCTCCTTGAACGAGGCCTCCCGGCCGAGTTCGGTGTGCAGGGTCTTCACGGCGACCTGACGGTCCAGCACGGTGTCGTACGCCAGGTGCACGGAGGCCATGCCGCCCTGCCCGAGCAGGCGCTGCAGCACGTACCGACCGTTGCCCAGGGCGTGGCCCTCGGCCGTGGTGGCGTCCTCGCTCATGTCCCCCTGCTTCCAGGTGTCGTCCGGCATGCCGGTCCCGCGGTCCCGCGGACCGCCGGCCCCCGCCGGTGGCGCGGCGGCCGCACGGCAGGGGCCCAGGGTATCGGCTCGCACCGACGTCATCGGGTGCAGGGGCACAGCTGTGTCCGGCCTGCAACGCGGTTGCCGAACACCTGCGACACACAGGGGTTACAGGTACGGGCCCGAACGGATTCCGCGGCCCGGCCCGGTCTCCTCCTCGCCCGGTTCGGCGCCCTGCAGACCGGGCGGCAGGGCCCGCCTCATCTGCTCCAACTGCGCCCGGGCCGCCATCTGCTGGGCGAAGAGCGCGGTCTGGATGCCGTGGAACAGCCCCTCCAGCCAGCCGACCAGCTGGGCCTGGGCGATGCGCAGCTCGGCCTCGGTGGGGATGGTGTCCTCGGTGAAGGGCAGGGAGAGGCGTTCGAGCTCCTCCACCAGCTCGGGGGCGAGCCCGAGCTCCAACTCCTTGATCGAGCTCGCGTGGATGTCCTTGAGCCGGGCACGGCTGGCCTCGTCGAGAGGAGCCGCCCGGACCTCCTCCAGCAGTTGCTTGATCATGCTGCCGATCCGCATGACCTTGGCCGGCTGCTCGACCATCTCGGTCACCGGCAGTTCGCGCGGCTCGAACTGGTCGCCACTGCGGCCGAAGCCTCCCGGAACGGCCCCGACGGGCATGCCGTCGGGGCCGACGATCAGCACCTTCGGGTTGTCGTCCGGCTGCCCGTCCGACGCCTCGTAGGCCTGCTGCGGAGAGCGCTCGTTCATCGGGTTCGTCATGCCAGGCATTCTCCCCCACCGGGCGTGGCGCCGGGAGGTCCCGGGGATCTTGCCGGGCCGGAACAGGCCGCCCGGCGGGCCCGGTCAGCCCCGGCGCAGCCGCAGGCCGACGAGCGCGAGTCCGCAGCCGATGAGGGTCAGCCCCGCGCCGAGCGGCAACTGCCGGGTGGACGCGTCGGACCAGCGCAGCGGCGCGGCGAGCTCGGTCGCGGCCGGCGGCACGGCGTCCGCGGCGACGGTCGCGCCGGTCGCGCCGGGCTGCTCGGCGGGGGTGCCGGGGGCGGCGGGGACAGCGGCGGCGGGGGTCTCGGCGGCCGGTGCGGGCTCGCGCCGGTCGAGCGCCGCGGCGGGCCCGCTCCGGCCGTGCGGGCCGGCGGCGGAGTGCGCGGCCCCGGGCCGGACGGCGACGGCGGCCGAGGACGGGGCGGCGGGTGTCGCGGACGCCTCCGCCTCGTCGTCGCAGGGCTCCTCGGCGGGAGCCCCCGTCGCGGCGGCACCGGTGCCGGCGGGGTCCGGATGTCCGGCGGGCTCCTCCGCCGGCTGCTGGGCGGCGCCGGAGGCCGGCCCGGCCCCCGGGTGCTGTGCCGGCCCCTGGTCGGGGACGGAGCCGGGCTCCGGCACGGTGGCCGGCGAGTGCGGGCGCGGCCCGGAGAGGGGGCCGGACATGCCGGAACCCCCCGACGGCGACGGGAACGGCCCGGGCAGGCCGAGGCCGGGTATGCCGCCGGGTATGCCGAGGCCGGGCGCGTCCGGGTCCGGTACGCCGTGGCCGGCCTCGCCGGCGGCGGCCGCACCGGGCCCGGGGAGGGCGGACGCCGCCTGCTGGACGGCCCCTTCGACGGCTTCGTGCACCTCGTGCGGGACGGTCCGCGACGGCGGGTGCGGGCCGGGCGGCGGACCGGCCTGGCCGGCCGGGGCGGGCGCCGCCAGCAGCAGCGGCAGGGCGATGCCCGCACCGGCGACGGCGGCCCAGCGGCAGGACGAGGGGAGCGCGGAGGAGAGGGCGCGGAACACGTGCGGAAGTGCAGCCACAGCGGGAAGTCCTTCCGACGAGCGGTCGCACGGGGGCACGACCGGCGGCGGGACAGCTCCGCACCAGGGTCACACAATCCGACAATCCGGGCATTTCGTACGCCCACGCTCCGCGACGCCGCACGCCGCCGCCACCGTCGGCCCAACCCCCGCACCCGCCGCACCACCGGAAGCACCCGCCCGGGCGATCAGCCCACCCGCAGCACGACCTTGCCGACGTGACCGCTCCGCTCGACCAGCCGGTGCGCCTCGGCCGCGTCCTCGACCGGCACCACCTCGTGCACCACCGGCCGCACCACACCGGACTCCACCAGCGGCCACACGTGCTCGCGCACCGCGGCGACGATCGCCGCCTTCTCCTCCAGCGGGCGCCCGCGCAGGTTGGTCGCCACCACCGCACCCCGCTTGCGCAGCAGCGAGTTGAGGTCGATCTCGCCCTTGACACCACCCTGCAGGCCGATGATCACCAGACGCCCGTTGACCGCCAGCGCGTCCACGTTCCGCTGCAGGTACCGGGCGCCCATGATGTCGAGGATCACGTCCGCGCCGCCCCCGTCGGTGGCCTCCCTCAGGGCCTCCACGAAGTCCTGCTCCCGGTAGTCGATCAGCACGTCCGCACCGAGCCCGGCGCACCGAGCCAGCTTCTCCCGGCTGCCCGCCGTCACCGCCACCCGCGCCCCGACCGCCTTCGCGAGCTGGATCGCCATCGTGCCGATGCCGCTGGCACCGCCGTGCACCAGCAGCGTCTCACCGGGGCGCAGCTGCGCCAGCATGAAGACGTTCGACCAGACCGTGCACGCCACCTCGGGCAGCGCCGCGGCCTGCTCCGCGCTCAGGCCGGCGGGCCTCGGCAGCAGTTGGCCCGTCGGCACGACCACGCGCTGCGCGTAACCGCCGCCGGTGAGCAGCGCGCACACCTCGTCGCCCACCGCCCAGCCCGCGACGTTCGGGCCGACGGCGGCGATCCGGCCCGCGCACTCCAGGCCCGGGTAGGGCGAGGAGCCGGGCGGGGGCTCGTAGAAGCCCTGCCGCTGGAGCAGGTCGGCGCGGTTGACCGCACTGGCCGCGACCTCGACGAGGACCTCGCCCGCACCCGGCTCCGGGTCGGGCACCTCGGCCCAGGTCAGTACCTCGGGACCGCCCGGCCGGGAAATGGTGATGGCTCGCATGCCGCCACGCTACGCGCGCCGCCCCCGCCGACGGCGGGCGGCCCGCCGGGCACCCGCCCCGTCAGCCGCCGCCGACCGACCGCTGGATGGCGATGACGCGGTCGGTGATCTGCAGCACCGCGGCCTCGGGGTTCGTGTAGTTGAGCACCCGCCGGCCGCGGACGACCGCCACCACGAGGTCCTCGCACGCCCGCGGGCTGTGCCCCGCCTCCGCCCGCGTGACCGGGCGTTCGACCAGGTCGAGGCTGCGGCCGACGGTCAGCAGGTCCTCCATGACGGCGCCCGCGTGCGGGCTGAGGATCGACATGCCGAGCAGGCGTCCCGCCGAACTCGAACTCGTCACGACGACGTCCGCGCCGCTCTGCCGCAGCAGCGGCGCGTTCTCGTCCTCCCGGACGGCCGCGACCAGCACCGCCGCGGAATTCAACTGACGGGCCGTCAGGGCGACCAGCACCGCGGTGTCGTCGCGGTCCGGGGCGATCACCACCTTCTCCGCACGCGGCAGTTCGGCCCGGAGCAGCGTGTCGGTGCGGGTGGCGTCTCCCAGCACCCCGGACAGACCGTCCCGGTTGGCGTGGTCGATCGCCTTGCGCTGCGGGTCGACGACCACGATCGACTCCTTGCGGACCCCCTGGCCGAGCAACGCGGTGACCGCGGCACGGCCCTTGGTGCCGTACCCGACGACGACGGTGTGCTCCCGCACGGACGCCTCCAGCGCTCTGCCCGACCCGGACGACACGGCGCCGCCGGGAGCCGACCCTACCCGCCGCCGACCCGCGCGACCCGCGTGTGGCGGTGGCCCCCGAGGGCGCGCCCCGCCATGCTGGTCCGCGTGAATCACGGTACAGAGCCCTCCGGAACGCACGGCAGGATCCCGCGGCGCCGCCGCCGCGCGGAGCGGCACGAGGAGAGCGGGGTGGAGTCGGGCGGCCGGGTGTCGCTGCCCACCCGCACCCCTCCCCCACCCATGCGCCAGGTGTCGCGACGGCTGCTGCTCGCCCTGGCCGTGCTGGTCGCGACCACCCTGACGGTCTGGCTCGACCGCGGCGGCTACAAGGACAGCGCCGACTCCACGGTCGACTTCCTCGACGCCGCCTACTACGCCACCGTCACCCTCTCGACCACGGGCTACGGCGACATCACCCCGGTCAGCGACAGCGCCCGGCTGATCAACATTCTCGTGATCACGCCGCTGCGGGTGCTCTTCCTGATCATCCTGGTCGGCACCACCCTGGAGGTGCTCACCGAACGCACCCGCCAGCAGTGGCGGATCGGACGCTGGCGCTCGACCGTCAGCGACCACACCGTGGTGATCGGGTACGGCACCAAGGGCCGCGCCGCGGTCACCGCGCTGCTCGGCCAGGGCGTCCACAAGGAGTCGATCGTGGTCGTCGACCCGCAGCAGAAGGTCGTCGACCAGGCCTCCCTGGACGGGCTGGTCGGCGTCGTCGGGGACGGTACCCGCAGCGAGACCCTGCAGCGCGCCGAACTCCCCCGCGCCGCCCGCATCGTGGTCGCACCCGAACGCGACGACACCGCGGTGCTCGTCACCCTCACCGCCCGCCAGCTCAACAAGGCCGCCACCGTCGTCGCCGCCGTCCGCGAGGACGAGAACGCGCCGCTGCTGCGCCAGAGCGGCGCCAACGTCGTCGTCACGAGTTCGAGTTCGGCGGGACGCCTGCTCGGCATGTCGATCCTCAGCCCGCACGCGGGCGCCGTCATGGAGGACCTGCTGACGTACGGCAGCGGCCTCGACGTGTCGGAGCGGCCGGTCACGGCGGCCGAGGCGGGGCGCAGCCCCCGGGAGTGCGAGGACCTCGTCGTCGCGGTCGTCCGCGGGCGGCAGGTGCTCGCCTACACCGACCCGGACGCGGCGGCGCTGCGCCCCACCGACCGGCTGATCGTCATCCGCGACGCCGTCCACCACCAGGTCTGACGGCGGCCGGCCGGGTCACGGCAGGGCGAGCACCTCCGCCGGGCCGCCCGCCCGGACACCGCCCGGCGGCACCACGGCGACGGCCTCCGCGACCGCGAGGCCGCGCAGCATCGCCGGGCCGTCGAACGGCAGCGGCACCAGGCCGTCGGCGGTCCGCACCACCGGCACCAGCCGGGTGTCCGCGGGATGCCCCGGCAGGTCGACGGCGGCGCTCTCGGTGCGGCGGCGCGGCGCCGGGCGCCCGGACAGCGCGTGCAGCAGGGGCAGCGCCAGGGTGAGCGCCCCGGCCGCGGCGGCCAGCGGGTTGCCGGGCAGCCCGACCAGGTGGCCGCCACCGGGCAGCGCCGCGAGCAGCATGGGGTGCCCGGGCCGCACGGCGACACCGTCGACCAGCAGCCGGGCCCCCTCCCCGGCCAGCACGGGGTGCAGGAAGTCCGCCGGGCCGGAGGCCGTGCCGCCGGTGGTGACGACCACGTCGGCGGACGCGTGCCGGACGGCGTCGCGCAGCACCGCCCGGTCGTCGCCGATCCGGCGGCAGCCGGTGACCTCGGCCCCCGCGGCGGCCAGCCACGGCGGCAGCAGCGGGCCCAGGGCGTCCCGCACCCGGCCGGGGCCCGGCACCCCGGAGTCCTGGAGCTCGTCGCCGAGGAGGAGCAGCTCGACGGTCGGCCGACGGCGCACCGTCAGCCGGTCGTGGCCCGCGGCGGCGGCCAGGCCGAGAACCGCCGCGGTCACGGGAGTGCCGGCGGGCAGCAGCACCTCGCCGCGGCGGCACTCCTGACCGCGCGGCCGGACGTCCTGCCCCGGCCCGACCTGCCCGTGCAACAGGCCGTGCGCGAGCCGCCCGTGCTCGCGGCGCAGCACGCCGGTCGCGCCGGTCGGCAGCTGCGCGCCGGTGGCGATCTCCACCGCGCGGCCGTCGGCCAGCGGTGCGGGTGTGCTGCCGGCCAGCAGGCGCCCTGCCGGCCGCCACGGCCCGGGGCCGGCGACGGCCCAGCCGTCCATGGCGGAGGTGTCGAAGCCCGGCAGGTCGGTGACGGCGGTGAGCGGTTCGGCGAGGGTGCGGCCGAGGGCGGCCGCCGGCTCCACCTGCTCGGCCGGGACAGGAGCCGGGGCGGCCCGGCGGGCCTCCCGGCGGGCCTCCGGCCACGGACGGTCACGGGCGGGGCCGGGTGCGCCGGTCGCGGCGGCGGGGCCGTCCACGCGGGTCAGGCCGCCGTTCACGGCCCCTCCGGCGGGGCGGCGGCCACCCAGCGGTCGGCGAGGGCCCGGGCCCGGTCGGAGGCCTCGGCGACGGCCTCGGCGCCGCCGCCGCGGGCCGCGGCCGCGTACCCCACCAGGAAGGCGGTCAGCGGCGCACCGGGCCGGGCGACCCCGTGCGCGACCACCCGGGCCAGGTCGAGCAGACCCGGTACGTCGACGTCGAGGTCGATGCCCAACTCGGTGCAGACCTCGGTGATCCAGTCATCCAGCGTGCGCTCCATGGCCCCATGCTGCCCGATGGCCGTTCCGCGGGCGGTGGCACCACCGTGAGCGGGTCACTTCGTTTCGCTCACCGCCGGGCGCCGACCGCGGTGAGCAGGGGCCGCGCACCAGGTCCGTGCAGGCCCGGCGGGCTCAGCGCGGGCTGCCTCAGCGCTTGGCGGGCTCAGCGCGGCGGGCTCAGGGCCGGGCGGGCTCAGCGCGGCTGCCTCAGCGCGGCGGGCTCAGGGCCGGGCGGCGCGGGCCCGGGCGAGCGCGAGGTCGTCCCAGGTGTCGCAGTCGAGGGCCACCGCGCCGGTGTCGGGCACCCGGACGGTCCGCAGTCCACCGGTCAGCCGGCGCAGGGGGCGGTTCGCGGGGGTGCCGAGCGCGGCCAGGGCATCCCGGAGGGCGTCCGTCCGGTAGGCGGCGGTGAGGGGCTGGTCGCGGCCGTCCGCGTCGACCAGCACGGCGGCCTGCGCCTGCGGGTCGTCGTCGAGCGCGGTGAGCAGCCGCTGCAGGGTCGCGGGGTCGAGGAAGGGCAGGTCGGCGGCGAGCAGCAGCACCCGTCCGGCGGTCACCCCGGCCAGGCCGGCGGCGACCGCGGCGACCGGCCCGCCGCCCGCCGGTTCCTCGCGGGCCCACCGCACGCCGGGCCGGGCGACCGCGCGGGCGGGGCCGACCACCACGGTGGTGCGGGCACCGGCGCATGCGTCGAGCACCCGGTCGAGCAGCGTGCGGCCGCCGACCTCCAGGCCGGGCTTGTCGGCACCGCCGAGCCGTCCTGCGGCGCCCCCGGCGGGCACGATCACGTCGAAGACCGTCATGCGGCCAGTATCCGCCGGTGCGGCGGGGCCCGTCCGGTCCTCAGTCCTCGTCGACGATCTCCGCGTCGACGATCTCGCCGTCCTCGGGCGGGGCCGTGTTGGCGGCGGCGCCGAGCTCCAGGATGGCGGGCAGCGTGAGGGCGCCGTAGCGCTCGTTCATGGCCGCGGCGAACGCCTCGGCGTCGTGCGGGTGCGCGGCGAGCGCCCGGTCGAAGTCCTGGAGGTACTCGCCGGTGAAGGAGAGCACCCGCAGGGCGTCGTCGTCGGCGCCCGGGGCGCGGTGCCCGGCGACGACCCGGTCGACGCCGAGGTCGGCGATCCTGGCGAGGTTGTGGGCCCAGTCGATCCGCCGGTACGGGTCGGTGTCGGCCGTCCACACGTGGGTGCCGTTGTAGACGAAGTCGCCCGCCAGCACGGTGCGGATGCCCGGGATGTGCACGACCGTGGAGTCCTCGCAGTCGCCCTGGCCGAGCGGCAGCACGTGGATCAGCTGCTGGTCGACCATCAGCGGCTGCGGCAGCAGCGGGGCCGGCAGCAGCGGCTGGTCGGGGATGTCGTCGCCGTAGACCGGCTTCCACTCGGCGACCTTGGCGGCGCCGGTGCGGGCGATGCCGTCCACCACGCCCGGGGCGGCCAGCAGCCGCGCCCCGGGGAAGAGGCGCAGCACCTCCTCGGCCCCGAAGTAGTGGTCCGGGTGGCGGTGGGTGACGACGATCGCGAGGAGCGTACGTCCCTTGCCGGCGATCCACTCGGCGAGTTCGCGGCCGGCGCTGCGGGTGAGCTGGGCGTCGACGAGGATCGCGGTGCTCCCGCCCATGATCAGCGTGGAGGTGGCGAAGAAGGCGCTCTCCGGCCCGGTGAAGACGTCGATCTCCAGCGGGGGCGGCGGGTGGCCCGGCCCGGGGGCCGCGCGGTCGGGTCCGGCGGTCTCGTCGGGCGGGTTGGGCGTCACGTCGGCTCCCTCGTCGGCGCGGCGGGCCCGGGCGGGCCGCTCGTGCGCACCAGCTTGGGCGGTGGAGAGCCGGATCGCCGGTCAGGCGCGCCCGGGAGGGTGGCCTCGGCCACCGCCCGGGCGCGACCGGTTCGCCCCCGCACCACGGGCCTCCGGTCAGGCCGGGACGCCTGCGCCGACGGCCTGGGCACGGGCGGCGGCGTCGACGAGCGCCTGTGCCTTGGAGGCGTCGGCCAGGTCGGTGAACTCGGCCATCGCCGGGTTGACGCGGGCCAGCGTGAACTCGGGCACCACGAAGTCGACCTCCAGGCCGAGCATGCCGGTCAGCACCTTCTCCAGGTACGTGGTGACGAACTCGAAGCTCTCGCGGGGCGTGCCCGGCCCGTACGCGCCGCCGCGGGAGGAGACCACGGTGACCGGGGTGCCGGCCGCCGAGGGCTGCTCGCCGGCGCTGCGGCCCATGAGGATCACCTGGTCCAGCCACGCCTTGAGGCTGGAGGGGATCGTGAAGTTGTACATCGGGGTGCCGATCACCACGGCGTCGGCCTGCTCCAGCTCGGAGATCAGGCGGTCGCGGAGGTCGTGCGCCTCCTGCTGCTCGGGGCTGCGGTGCTCGGCCGGGACGAAGCCCGCGGTGATCCCGGCGGCGTCGAGGTGCGGCAGGGGCTCGGCGGCGAGGTCGCGGTAGATCACGGTGGCGCCGGGGTTGGCGGCCTCCCAGGCGGCCCGGTAGGCGGCGCTGACCTCACGGGAGACGGAACCCTCGGAGAGCGCGGACGAGTCGATGTGCAGCAGCGTGGGCATGGGAGCCTCCCTTTCGATAGTCGCTGCAATATTCTCTGCAGCTGTCAAAACAGTAGCAGCTTACTTTTCTATAGTCACTGGCGCCGGGGCAGTACCCTGGACCCATGACCCAGGAATCGGCACCGCCGCACCCCGCGTGCACCGGGGTGGACGTCACCATCACCCGGGTCTTCGCACTCCTCGGCAAACGCTGGACCGGCCTCGTCGTCGCCGTCCTCGCGCACGGCCCCGGCCACTTCTCCGAGCTCCGCCGCGCCATCCCCGGCATCAGCGAACGGATGCTCTCCGACCGCCTCACCGAACTCGCCGAAGCCGGCCTCGTCGTCCGCGAGGTCGAGGCGGGCCCGCCGCTGCGCGTCCGCTACCGCCTCACCGAATCCGGCTGCGCCCTCGGCCCCGCCATGACGGAGCTGCGCAGCTGGGCCGAGCAGTACCTGCCGCCGACGCCCCCCGGCGTCTGCTGACCCCCGGACACGCAGAACGCCCGGACACGCAGAACGCCCCGGCGCCGCGGGCCGACGGAATCGTCGTCCTGCAGCGCCGGGGCGTTCCCGGGTGTGCTGGGGGTCAGGTGGTGCGGTTCTTGCGGGTGAGCTTGTCGATGCGGGCGCGGACGCCCCAGGCGGTGACGCGCCAGAGGGCTTCGACGACGATGTTGCGGCTCATCTTGGAGGCGCCGTGTTCGCGTTCGACGAAGGTGATGGGGACCTCGGCGACCTTGTAGCCGGCCTTGACGGTGCGCCAGGCGAGGTCGACCTGGAAGCAGTAGCCGGCGGAGGCGACCTGGTCCATGCCGAGGCCGAGGAGGGTCTCCTTGCGGAAGGCCCGGTAGCCGCCGGTGACGTCCCTGATGGGGACGTCGAGCATGAGGCGGGAGTAGGTGGAGCCGCCGCGGGAGAGGAGCAGGCGGGACCTGGGCCAGTTGACGACCTTGCCGCCGGGAACCCAGCGGGAGCCGAGGACGAGGTCGGCGGTGCGCAGGCCGGTGAGCAGGCGGTGGAGTTCCTCGGGCTGGTGGGAGCCGTCGGCGTCCATTTCGACGAGGACGTCGTAGCCGTTGTCGATGCCCCAGCGGAAGCCGGCGAGGTAGGCGGCGCCGAGGCCTTCCTTGCCCTTGCGGTGCAGGACGCGGACGTGGTCGTCGTCGGCGGCGAGCTTGTCGGCGAGGTCGCCGGTGCCGTCGGGGCTGTTGTCGTCGGCGACCAGAACGTGGACCTCGGGGACCGCGGCGCGGACCCGGGAGACGATCCGCTCGATGTTCTCGGCCTCGTTGTAGGTCGGGATGATCACCAGCACCTGGCCGAGATCGGCGAAGGTGCTCTCCTCAGGGGCAGTCACGTCAGAGCCTTTCGAACAAGGGGGACAATGCGGCGAGCCCGCAGCCGGAGGTGGGGATCGACAGCGCACGTCATCGAGACAGGGCCCGGGTAAGCACCGGGCAAGGAACCCGGAAAGCGGATCGTACAACGTCGCGTCCACCCGGTGTCCGGCCGGGCCGGACCGCCCCCGGCGGGCAGGTAGCCTCAGGTCAACCTGAACACCCGTGGGTCGCGCAGCAGCCGGTCGCTCGCACCCGGCACCCGCCCCCGGCAGCACCGCTCCCGGCGGGCCGCGGTGCCGGAGCCCGCGCCGGGTGTCGAGCGACAGCGTGCGGACCGACCGCACCGAACAGGGTGGAGCCCCCCATGCGGGATCTGAGTCAGCTGGTGAAGGCGTACGACGTCCGGGGTGTGGTGCCGGATCAGTGGGACGGGTCGCTGGCGTGGGCGTTCGGTGCGGCGTTCGTGCGGGTGGTGGGGGCGTCGGCGGTGGTGGTGGGGCATGACATGCGGCCGTCGTCGCCGGGGTTGTCGCGGGCGTTCGCGGAGGGTGCGGCGGCGTTCGGGGCGGATGTGGTGGAGATCGGTCTGTGTTCGACGGATCAGCTGTACTACGCGTCGGGGTCGATGGATCTGCCGGGGGCGATGTTCACGGCGTCGCACAATCCGGCGGAGTACAACGGGATCAAGTTGTGCCGGGCGGGGGCGGCGCCGGTGGGTCAGGACACGGGGTTGTCGGAGGTCCGGGCGCTGGTGGAGTCGTGGTGCACGGGTGCGGACGGTGGTGTGGTGGTGCCGGCGGCCGCGGTGGGGACGGTGGTGGGTTCGCTGTCGTCGCGGGAGACGCTGGAGGGGTACGCGTCGTATCTGCGGGGGCTGGTGGACCTGTCGGGGATCCGGCCGTTGAGGGTGGTGGTGGACGCCGGGAACGGGATGGGCGGTCACACGGTGCCGACGGTGCTGGCGGGGTTGCCGCTGGAGGTGGTGCCGATGTACTTCGAGCTGGACGGCACGTTCCCCAACCATGAGGCGAATCCGCTGGATCCGGCGAACCTGGTGGATCTGCAGGCGCGGGTGAGGGTGGAGGGTGCGGACATCGGGCTGGCGTTCGACGGGGATGCGGACCGGTGTTTCGTGATCGACGAGCGGGGTGAGCCGGTGTCGCCGTCGGCGATCACGGCGCTGGTCGCGGAGCGGGAGATCGCGCGGGCGCGGGCGGGGGGTGAGGAGCGTCCGACGGTGATCCACAATCTGATCACGTCGTGGACGGTGCCGCAGGTGGTGGCGGACGCGGGTGCGGTGGCGGTGCGTACCCGGGTGGGGCATTCGTTCATCAAGCAGGAGATGGCGCGGACGGACGCGGTGTTCGGGGGTGAGCACTCGGCGCACTACTACTTCCGGGATTTCTGGCGGGCGGACACGGGGATGCTGGCGGCGTTGCACGTGCTGGCGGCGCTGGGCGGGCAGGAGCGGCCGTTGTCGTCGCTGTGCGAGCGTTACGACCGGTATGCGGCGTCGGGGGAGATCAACTCGACGGTGGCGGACCAGGTGGGGCGTACGGCTGCGGTGCGGGCGGTGTACGGGGTTCTGGAGGGGGTGTCGACGGACGAGCTGGACGGGTTGACGGTCGCGGGGGACGACTGGTGGTTCAACCTGCGGGCGTCGAACACCGAGCCGTTGCTGCGGTTGAACGTGGAGGCGAAGGACCCGGCGCGGATGGCCGAGCTCCGCGACGCCGTCCTCGCCCTCGTCCGCGCCTGACCCCACCCCACGCGGCGGCCCACCACGGGCCGCCGCGCGGGACACCGCCCGTACACCACGCTCGGCTAGAGTCGTCCGTCCCGACCGACCACCCTGCACGCCAGCGAGGAACCGAGCCGATGGACAGGCTGCACAACACCGTCCGCCCCTACGCCTGGGGATCCACCACCGCCATCCCCGCCCTGCTGGGCGAGGAGCCCACCGGTGAACCGCAGGCCGAGATGTGGATCGGCGCCCACCCCGGTGCACCGTCCCGGCTGGAGCGGAACGGCGCCACGACCACGCTCGACCAGGTCGTCGCCGCCGATCCCGAGCGCGAGCTCGGCGCCGCCGCTGCCCGGTTCGGCCCCGCCCTGCCCTTCCTGCTCAAGGTCCTCGCCGCCGGCCTGCCGCTCTCCATCCAGGCCCACCCCACCCTCGCCCAGGCCCGGTCCGGCTTCGCCGCCGAGAACGCCGCCGGCATCCCCCTCGACGCCCCCCGGCGCAACTACAAGGACGCCAACCACAAGCCCGAACTCATCTGCGCACTCGACGAGTTCGAAGGACTCTGCGGCTTCCGCACACCCGCCGACGCCGCCCGCCTGATGGCCTCCCTCGACGTCCCCGGGCTCGCCCCGCTCATCGACACCCTGCGCAGCAAGCCCGAGGCCGAGGCCCTCGCCGACGCACTCGCCGCCATCCTCTCGATGACCGGCGACCACGCGGCCCGGACGGTCGCCGACGTCGCCCGCGCCGTCACCGCCGCCGCACCGGCCGACCCGACCGGCGCACTCGCCGGATACGCCTTCGCCGCACGGGAGTTCCCCGGCGACACCGGCCTCGTCGCCGCCCTGCTCCTCAACTTCGTCCGCCTGCAGCCCGGCGAGGCCCTCTACCTGGGCGCCGGGATGCCGCACGCCTACCTGCGCGGCACCGGCGTCGAGATCATGGCCAACTCCGACAACGTGCTGCGCTGCGGGCTCACGCCCAAGCACGTCGACGTGCCGGAGCTGATGCGGGTCGTCGTGTTCGAGGCCTCCGAGCCGGACGTCCTGCGACCCGCCGCCGCAGCCGACGGCGAGCACCACTACCCCGTGCCGATCGACGAGTTCCGGCTCTCCCGCTACGCCCTCGGCGCGCAGCCCGCGGTCGTCCCCGGCGACGCCCCGCAGATCCTGCTGTGCACCGCCGGCACCGTACGCCTCACCGCCCGCGACGGCAGCACGCTGGACCTCTCCCCCGGCCGGTCCGCCTACCTCCCCGCGGACGGCACCGCCACCACCCTGGCCGGCCCCGGCGCCACCGTCTTCCGCGCCACCGTCACGCTCTGACCCGGCCCACCCCGCTCGCCCCCGCCTCGCGGAGCTGTCCGCCCCCGTGGCGTCGGGCCGGCTCACCGTAGGGGGCCGGCTCACCGTGCGGTGGCCCGGGTTGCCGTCCTCGCGTTGTGAGGCGGTGCCGACCCCGGACATGCCACGGGGCCCGCACCCCGGAAGGGATGCGGGCCCCGCGGCGGCCGACCGGCAGCGGCCCGATCAGACGCCGGACGTCCGCCGGCGCACCGCCACCACGACACCGGCCCCGACCAGCACCGCGGCGCCGCCCACGAGGGCGATCCCGGCGGTGGCCGGCGAGGAACCGGTGGCGGCGAGGGCCCCCGGGGCGGCCGTGGCGGATGGCGCCGCCGACGCACCCGGGGCCGGCACCGTCGCGGACGCGCTCGCGCTCGCGGAGGGTGCGGAACCCGTACCGGTGGTGGGGGTGGTGCTCCCGGTCGGCGAGGCGCTGGCAGCCGCCCTGGCGTCGGCCAGCGCCTTGTCCGCGGCCTGCTTGACGACCAGTGCCGCCTTCATGGCCCGCTCCGCCGCGCTGTACTCCTGGATGATCTTCACCTGGGCGTCCGCCAGCTCGTCGTGGGCCGCGGCGGACGCGGCGGCGGCCACGGCCTTGGCGGCAGCGGCGGCCTCGGCCGCCGCCTTCGCGTCGGTCACGGCCTGCTCGGCGTCCGCCCGGTCCTGCGCTCCGGCGCTCTCCGGGAGGGCGTCCAGCGCGGCCTTCGCGTCGGCGAGTGCCCGGTCGGCGGCCTTCGCCGCGGCGGCCGCGGCGATCGCCGCCTGCCGGGCCTCCTCGGCCTTGCGGCTCAGCTCGTTGGGCTTGCTGAGGAAGTCGTCCATCACCTTGTACGCGGCAGCCGCGGCGGCGACCGCCGCGTCGTAGGCCTGCTGGGCGTCGGCGGCCGCCTGCTCCAGCTCGGCCAGGGTCGGCGCCGTCCGGGTGTGGGCCACCGGCGTCGCCTCGGCGAAGGAAGGAACGACGGCGAGCAGCGCAACGGGCGCCATCACGACGGCCACGAGCGCACTGCGAATCTTCAAGAGAACTCTCTCCGGTAGGGAAGGACTGCGTGCCGCGGCCACGGCCGCGCGCAGGGGAAGGAGCTGGCGACCCGCTCGTACGGCGATCGGCGGCCCGGCCTCGGCGAGGGTACCCGAACCACTCTGAGGTGTCATCAGACAATTCCGCAGCCCGGCGCTACGGCTCCCGCAGGCCTGACCCCGCCCGGCGCCCGCCCCCTGCCGCCCTCCCCGCGACGGACGGCTCCGCGGGCGGCCGGCTCAGGTGACGTCGCGGGTCATGTCGACGAAGCGCGAGTAATGGCCCTGGAAGGCCACGGTGATGGTCGCGGTGGGGCCGTTACGGTGCTTGGCGACGATCAGGTCGGCCTCGCCCGCGCGGGGCGACTCCTTCTCGTAGGCGTCCTCGCGGTGCAGCAGGACGACCATGTCGGCGTCCTGCTCGATGGAGCCCGACTCGCGGAGGTCGGAGACCATCGGCTTCTTGTCGGTGCGCTGCTCGGGGCCACGGTTCAGCTGGGAGAGCGCGATGACCGGCACCTCCAGCTCCTTCGCGAGGAGCTTGAGGTTACGGGACATGTCCGAGACCTCCTGCTGGCGGCTCTCGGCGCGGCGCGAGCCGCCCGCCTGCATCAGCTGGAGGTAGTCGATGACGACGAGCTTGAGGTCGTTGCGCTGCTTGAGGCGGCGGCACTTGGCGCGGATCTCCATCATCGACAGGTTCGGCGAGTCGTCGATGTAGAGGGGCGCGTTGGTGACGTCGGGCATGCGGCGCGCGACGCGCGTCCAGTCGTCGTCGGTCATGTTGCCGGACCGCATGTGGTGCAGGGCGACCCGCGCCTCGGCCGAGAGGAGGCGCATCGCGATCTCGTTGCGGCCCATTTCGAGCGAGAAGATCACGCTCGGCAGGTTGTTGTGGATGGAGCAGGCCCGGGCGAAGTCCAGGGCGAGGGTCGACTTGCCCATCGCGGGACGGGCCGCGATGACGATCATCTGCCCGGGGTGGAGGCCGTTGGTGAGGGCGTCGAAGTCGGCGAATCCGGTGGGCACGCCGGACATCTGGCCGGCCCGGGAGCCGATCGCCTCGATCTCGTCGAGGGCGCCCTCCATGATGTCGGCCAGCGGCGCGTAGTCCTCGCTGGTGCGCTGCTCGGTGACGGCGTAGATCTCGGCCTGGGCGGCGTTGACGATCTCGTCGACGTCGCCCTCGCCGGCGTAACCCATGCCCGCGATCCGGGTGCCGGCCTCGACGAGCCGCCGCAGCACCGCCCGCTCGTGGACGATCTCGGCGTAGTACTCGGCGTTGGCCGCGGTGGGAACGGAGTTGACGAGGGTGTGGAGGTAGCCGGGGCCGCCGACGCGGGCCAGCTCGCCGCGCTTGGTCAGCTCGCCGGCGACGGTGATCGGGTCGGCCGGCTCGCCCCGGGCGTACAGGTCGAGGATCGCGCCGTGGATCATCTCGTGGGCGGGCCGGTAGTAGTCGGCGGGCTTGAGCACCTCGACGACGTCGGCGATGGCGTCCTTGGACAGCAGCATGCCGCCCAGCACGGACTGCTCGGCCGCGAGGTCCTGCGGCGGCACCCGCTCGAAGCTCTCGCCGGAGGGGCTGCGGTCCTCGGACGCGCCGCCGTCGCGGTCGTCGCGGCGGCGCCGGTCGCCCTTCTGGTACGAGCCCTCGCCCCGCTGGAACGTCCCCTTGCCCGCACCGTCGCGGCCGCCGACCTCGCCGCGGCCCCGGGAGACCGGCAGGCGGTCGCTGGGGGTGTCGGGGAACGAGGCCCCCGGGGCGAAGGCGTCGTCGGACGGCTGCCAGTCGTCCTCCGGCGGCGGGGGGACGTCGTGGTCGTCGTACTGGGGGCCGGTCAACGCGTGTTCCCCGATCAGCGAGTCGTGCGAGTGGTGCGAGCCTTGCCGGTGGCGCGGCTCCTTCCTACGCCACCGGGCCGACATTTCCGGCGCCGGGCACCAGGTGTCGCACGGTGCGGGCGCGGTCCGCCGCGGTACGGGGGCGGAGGGCCGGGAGGTCGGGTCGGGGCCCACGCTACGGCGCCGGGGGCCGTTCGGCCAAGATGGTTATCCACAGGGGGTGTGGACGACGGGCGCCGGGCTGTGGAGAAGTGCCGCAAACCTGTGCACAACCCTGTGGACGGCTCTGTGGATAACCGCACGACCCCCCTACCGTCAACCTCCTGACCTGCGCCTCCCTCCTCGGACGGCTGTGCATGAGAAATACTTCACACGGCCGGGTATCCACTGCGTCCACCGCACGGACCGGGCCCGGGGTGGATCTCGATCAGGATTTCGAGTAAGTGATGCAGTCCACCCACATCCCTTACCTGTGGATGAGTAGGCTGGCTCACATGACCACGCCGTCCACCCGCCGCCGCCACGACCGCGAGATCCTCGCCCTCGCCGTACCGGCCTTCGGCGCCCTGGTCGCCGAACCGCTCTTCCTGCTGGCCGACTCCGCCATCGTCGGCCGCCTCGGCACCGCCCAGCTGGCCGGCCTCGGCATCGCCTCGGCCGCCCTCACCACCGCCATCGGCGTCTTCGTCTTCCTCGCGTACGCCACCACCGCCGCCGTGGCCCGCCGCATCGGCGCGGGCGACCGCCGCGCCGCCGTCCAGCAGGGCGTGGACGGCCTCTGGCTCGCCCTGCTGCTCTCCGCCGGGCTGACGGTGCTCACCCTCGCGCTCGCCCCCCAGGCCGCCGCGCTCCTGGGCGCCTCCCCCACGGCCGCCCCGTACGCCGTCACCTACCTGCGGATCAGCGCCCTCGGCATACCGGCGATGCTGGTGGTGCTGGCGGCCACCGGCGTGCTCCGCGGCCTCCAGGACACCCGCACCCCGCTGCTGGTGGCGGTGGCCGGGTTCGCCGCCAACGCCGGGCTCAACCTCGGCCTGGTGTACGGCGCCGGGCTCGGCGTGGCGGGCTCCGCGTGGGGCACCGTGCTGGCGCAGAACGGCATGGCCGCGACGTACCTGCTGGTGGTGGTGCGGGGGGCCCGCCGCGAGGGCGCGAGCCTGCGCCCGGACCCAACCGGCATCCGGGCCTGCGCCCGGGCCGGCGGGCCGCTGATGGTGCGCACCCTCAGCCTGCGCGCGGTCCTGCTGATCGCCACCGCCGTGGCGGCCAACCTCGGCGACGCCGAGATCGCGGCGCACCAGATCACGCTGACCATCTGGGTGTTCACCGCCTTCGCGCTGGACGCGATCGCCATCGCCGGCCAGGCGATCGTCGCCCGCCACCTGGGGGCCGACGACGTGCCGGGGGCCCGGGCGGCGACCCGGCGGATGCTCCGGTGGGGCCTGGGCACCGGGGTGGTGCTCGGCCTGCTGATGGTGGCGGCCGGACCGCTGTACGTGCCGATGTTCACCGCCGACCCGGCCGTGCGGGGCCTGCTGTCGACCGCGCTGCTGCTGGCCGCCCTGACCCAGCCGGCGGGCGGGATCGTCTTCGTCCTGGACGGTGTCCTGATGGGCGCCGGGGACGGCGGCTACCTCGCGCGGGCGATGCTGGGCACGCTGCTGGTGTTCGTTCCCGCGGCGGTCGCCGTGCCGCTGCTCGGCGGCGGGCTGGCCGGCCTGTGGTGGGCGATGAACCTCTTCATGCTCACCCGGACGGCGTTCCTCGTCCTGCGGGTGCGCACCGGGCGGTGGCTGGTCACCGGCGCGGTGCGGACCTGAACGGAGCCGGCGCCCGCGCCGGGAGGGCACGGGCGCCGGACACGACCGAGGGCCGGCCTCCCCGGGGGGAGACCGGCCCTCGGGCCACGACTACGGCAGTCAGCCGGCCACGACGTCGACGTCGAGGTTGGCCAGCACGTCGGAGTGCAGCTTGACCGAGACCTTGTGGGTGCCCACGGTCTTGATCGGCGAGGCGATCGCGACGGCGCGCTTGTCCACGACCGGGCCGTCGGCAGCCTTGATGGCGGCGACGACGTCGGCCTGGGTCACGGAGCCGAACAGGCGGCCGGCGTCGCCGGAGCGAACGGCCAGCTTGACCTGCAGGCCCTCGAGCTTCGCCTTCACCGAGGTGGCGGCTTCGAGGGTCTGGATCTCGTGGATCTTGCGGGCGCGACGGATCGCGTCGACGTCCTTCTGGCCGCCCTTGGTCCAGCGGATGGCAAAGCCACGCGGGACCAGGAAGTTGCGGGCGTAGCCGTCCTTGACCTCGACGACCTCACCGGCGCTGCCGAGGCCGGGGACCTCGTGAGTGAGGATGATCTTCATTCTTCGGTCACCCTCTCTTAGCGCGTGGTGGAGGTGTAGGGCAGCAGCGCCATCTCACGGCTGTTCTTCACAGCCGTGGCGACGTCGCGCTGGTGCTGGGTGCAGTTGCCGGTGACCCGGCGGGCACGGATCTTGCCGCGGTCGGAGATGAACTTCCGCAGCAGGTTCGTGTCCTTGTAGTCAACGTAGTTGACCTTGTCCTTGCAGAAGACGCAAACCTTCTTCTTCGGCTTGCGAGCAGGCGGCTTCGCCATCATGTGCTCCATTGGGAATGGACGGTCCGTCGACACGGTGGACGTCGGACCGCACGAAATCTCTCAGCATGCCTGGGCCCGGTCCGAGGACCGTGCCCGGCGCGCACCGCTTTAGAACGGGGGCTCCTCCGAGAAGCCGCCGCCCGAGTTGCCGCCCCAGCTGCCGCCCTGGTTTCCACCAGAGGGAGCCGAAGAGGCCCACGGGTCGTCGGACGGGCCGGACTGGCCGCCGCCGGAGTTTCCACCCCAGTTGCCGCCACCGCTGCCGCCCTGCTGGCCGCCGCCGCTCCAGTTGCCACCGGACGGCGCGCCGCCCTGCTGGCCGCCGAAGCTGCCGCCACCGCCCTGGCCGCCGGACCGGTTGGCCCGGGTGACCTTGGCGGTCGCCGACCGCAGGCTCGGGCCGACTTCGTCGACCTCGACCTCGAAGACCGTCCGCTTCTCGCCTTCCTTGGTCTCGTAAGACCGCTGGCGCAGTCGGCCCTGCACGATGACGCGCATGCCGCGCTGCAGCGACTCGGCCACGTTCTCCGCCGGCTGACGCCAGACGTTGCACGTGAGGAAGAGGCTCTCGCCGTCCTTCCACTCGTTCGTCTGACGATCGAAGGTGCGCGGGGTGGACGCGATACGGAACTTCGCGACCGCCGCACCCGACGGGGTGAAGCGCAGCTCGGGGTCGTCGACGAGATTGCCGACGAGGGTGATGACGGTCTCGCCTGCCATGGTGGTGGTGACCTCTCGGAAAAGGAGTTCTGCGGTGCTCGCTCGGTGTTTCACGTGAAACACCGGACGTGAGCCTCCCGACACCCGGAGGTGTCAGCAGTGGCTCAGTGGGTGTCCGGGCGCAGGACCTTGGTCCGCAGGACCGACTCGCTCAGGCCGAGCTGGCGGTCGAGCTCCTTGACGACCTCAGGCGTGGCCTTCAGGTCGATGACCGAGTAGATGCCCTCGGACTGCTTGTTGATCTCGTAGGCCAGACGGCGACGGCCCCAGGTGTCGATCTTCTCGACCTTGCCGCCACCAGTGCGGACAACGTTGAGGAAGTTCTCGATCAGGGGGGAGACAGCGCGCTCCTCGACCGACGGGTCGAGGATCACCATCACCTCGTAGTGACGCATGGGTAACCCACCTCCTTTGGGCTCAACGGCCACGGTCTCTCCGTGGCAGGAGGGTTGTGCAGCGTCGCACCGGTGCAGCGACGACTCCGACCACCGTAGTGGCGGGGTCTGACAACCGGTGCCCGGCGAAGGGCACACGGGTGCACATCTACACCAGTGCAGACCGCACAGCCTACCTGCCCGGGTGCGGCGGACCAAAATGCCTACCGGTTGTGATCCTGGGCATATCACCATCAATCTGGACAGAACGGCACGTCTCCGACGCGCGCCGTGCGGATCGCCCCGATCCACCCCGGGAGGTGGGCTCCATGGCACAGACCCTTCGCCGATTTCCGGCCGTCACCCTCAACACCGACGGACACACGCACCCGCGCGAGAACTCCCTCGCCGCGGCGGCGGCCGTCCTGGGCGTGCTGGCGTTCGTCAGCTCGTTCTTCGACAGCCTCCACATCATGACCTCGTGGACCGGACTCTTCGGGATCGTGGCCGGCATGTGGGGGCAGTTCATCTCGGTCACCACCGCCGAGCGCTTCGTCCTCATCATCTCCGTGGGCCTGGCGGGCTTCGGCTTCTACCTGGGCCTTTCCCACGGCGGGTTCTTCGGGGGCGTGTAACGACGACCGCGCGCCGGAATTCTGCGTGACCTCCGGCGCCCTCCCCGCGTCCTTACCTGTGCACAGGTATGCGGGGAGGGCTCCGGCACGTCGGCCCAGCCCCACCGAAACGGACCATTCCGGGCGATAGGGTCGCCGTGATCTCACCCCTGGACCGCCCGACCGAGGAGGAGCAGCCCCGCATGAGCCTGCGCATGAGGACGATCACCCGCAAGGAACACCTGGCCTTCATCCAGTCCCGTCCCTCCGCCAGCCACATGCAGGTGCCGTCCTGGTCGGACGTCAAGGCGGAGTGGCGCTCCGAGAGCCTCGGCTGGTTCGACAGCACCGGCACGATCGTCGGCGCCGGGCTGGTGCTCTACCGCCAGCTGCCGAAGGTGAAGCGCTACCTGGCCTACCTGCCGGAGGGCCCGGTGATCGACTGGTTCGACCGCGACCTCGACGGCTGGCTCCAGCCGATGCTCGCGCACCTCAAGGCGCAGGGCGCGTTCTCGGTGAAGATGGGCCCGCCGGTGGTCGTCCGCCGGTGGGACGCCGGCACGATCAAGGCCGCGATGGCCGACCCGCAGGCCAAGCGGCTGCGCGACGTCGAACCCGACTGGTACGAGCCGCGGGCCTTCGAGATCGCCGACCGGCTGCGCAAGGCCGGCTGGCTGCAGGGCGAGGACGGCGGTGCGGGCTTCGGCGACGTCCAGCCCCGGTACGTCTTCCAGGTGCCGCTCGCCGACCGCTCGCTCGACGACGTGCAGCGCGGCTTCAACCAGCTCTGGCGGCGCAACATCAAGAAGGCCGAGAAGAGCGGCGTCGAGGTCGTCCAGGGCGGCTACGAGGACCTCCCGGTCTTCCACCAGCTCTACCTCGTCACCGCGGAGCGGGACCACTTCACGCCGCGTCCGCTCTCGTACTTCCAGCGCATGTGGCGCGCGCTGACCGACGAGGACCCGAACCGGATGCGCCTCTACATCGCCTACCACGAGGGCGAGCCGCTGGCGGCGACGACGATGCTCGTGGTCGGCGAGCACGTCTGGTACTCCTACGGCGCCTCCGCCGACCACAAGCGCGAGGTCAAGCCGTCGAACGCCGTCCAGTGGCGGATGATGCGCGACTCGTACGCGCTCGGCGCCGCCGTCTACGACCTGCGCGGCATCAGCGACACGCTGCAGGAGGACGACCACCTCTTCGGCCTGATCCAGTTCAAGGTGGGCACCGGCGGCCAGGCCGCCGAGTACCTCGGCGAGTGGGACTTCCCGCTGAACAAGCTCCTGCACAAGGCACTCGACCTCTACATGTCGCGCCGCTGAGGCGCGCTCACCACATCCTCGGGGAGTGACCGATGACCCTGTCGCTGTACGTGGACACCGCCCGCTGGCGGGCGCACCAGCAGGCGGTGCTGGCGGATTTCCCCGGTCTGGTGCCGGTCGCCAAGGGCAACGGCTACGGGCTGGGCGTCACCCGCCTCGCCGAGGAGGCGGCCCGGCTCGGCACGGGCGTCCTCGCGGTCGGCACCGCCCGCGAGGCCGCCGCCGTCGACTTCCCCGGGGACGTCCTGGTGCTCACCCCCTGCCGGGCCGGCGAGGACGTGCCGGGCCTCCCGGCCCGGACCGTCCGCACGGTGGCCCACGCGGACGTGCTGCGGGCCCTGCCCGCCGGCACCCGGGTGGTGGTCGAGTGCATGACCTCGATGCGCCGGCACGGCATCGCCCGGACCGACCTGCCGAAGCTGCCCGCCGACGGGCCGGTCGTGGAGGGCTTCGCGCTGCACCTGCCGCTGGACCGGCCGGACGGCTCCGACCCGGTGGAGGAGGTTGCCGACTGGGTGCGGGCGGTCTCCGCCGCCGGGCCGCCTCCCGCCACGGTCTACCTGAGCCACCTGGCGGCCCCGGACGTGACCCGCCTCGGCGCCCTCTTCCCCGACACGGTGTTCCGCTCCCGGATCGGCACCCGGCTCTGGCTCGGCGACGTCCAGGCCCTGCACGCCGCGGCCTCCGTCCTCGACGTCACCACCGTCGCCAAGGGCGACCGGTACGGCTACCGCCAGCACAAGGCGCCGTCCGACGGCCATCTCCTCGTGGTGACGGGGGGCACCGCCCACGGCGTCGGCCTGGAGGCCCCCAAGTACCTGCACGGCATGCTGCCGCGGGCCAAGGGACTGGCCCGGGCGGGCCTCGCCACGGTGAACCGCACCCTCTCCCCCTACGTGTGGGACGGTCGGCAGCTCTGGTTCGCCGAACCGCCCCACATGCAGGTGTCGATCCTCTTCCTGCCGGGCGACGTCAAGCCGCCGGTGATCGGCGACGAGCTCGCCCTGAACATCCGTCACACCACGACCCACTTCGACCGGGTGGTCGACCGGTAGGCCCTGCCGTGCCCGGGCCCGTCCGTCCGTCCGTCCGTCTGTCCGTCCGTCCGGGCAGGTCCGGTCCACCGGTCACGCGGCACTACGGGCGCTCGGGCTCCGGCGCCGGCCCGACCGGCCCGACCGGCTGCGCGTGCCCGGCGGCCGCGTCCCCGCCCGGTTCGCCGTCCGGGTCGCCGTCCGGGTCCGCGTCCGCACCGAGCACGTCGTGGCGGGCCTCGGCGACGTCCGCGAGCCAGTCGGTCTGCGGCTGCGGCGCGAACGCGCTGTACGTCGCCTCCTCCCGCAGGCGCCGGGCGGTGCCGAGCACGAACACGTCGGGGGCGCCGTCCAGCACACCGCCGGACGGGTCGTCGCTGCCGTCCCAGCGCACCGGGTCGACCTCCGGGTGGAGCATGTCGCGGATCACCATCACGCAGAGGTAGAGCGTGCCGAGCAGGTGCACCGCGATCGCCAGGTGGTACCAGTCCTGGCCGATGCCGTGCTGCTTGGAGTCGCCCGTGTAGGCGAGGTAGGACCACACCCCGAGGAAGTACAGCACCTCGCAGGTCTGCCAGATCAGGAAGTCGCGCCAGCGCGGACGGGCCAGCACCGCGAGCGGGATCAGCCAGAGCACGTACTGCGGCGAGTAGACCTTGTTGGTGAGCACGAACGCTGCCACCACCAGGAACGCCAGCTGCGCGAAGCGCGGGCGGCGCGCCACCGACAGCGCCAGCCAGCCGACGCCCAGGCAGCAGAGCACCAGCAGCACCGAGATCCAGGTGTTGAGGGTGGGCAGCTGCTCGTTGCGGTTCTGCATGAGGATCAGCCAGAACGAGCCGAAGTCCTCCTTGCGCACCTGGCTGAAGGTGTAGAACGTCGCCCAGCCCTTGAAGTTGGCGATCATCACCGGAAGGTTCACCAGCAGCCAGGCCGCGGCCGCACCCCCGAGCGCCTGCCCGAACGCCCGCCAGCGCCCGGCCCGCCAGCACAGCACCAGGAGCGGACCGAGCAGCAGCACGGGATAGAGCTTGGCGGCGGTGGCCAGCCCGATGAAGACACCGGCCGCCGTGGGACGGGAGTTGGCCCAGTACGCCATCGCGACGGCCGCCAGCGCGACGGCGAGCATGTCCCAGTTGATCGTGGAGTCGAGCGCCAGGCAGGGTGCCAGCGCGAACAGCAGCGCGTCCCAGGGGCGGCGGCGGTGCGTGCGGGTCAGCGCGACGACCGTGACGACCGCGCAGATCATCAGCATGCCCGCGTTGACCATCCAGAACCACTGCTCGCGCTCCTGCAGGGCCCCGCCGGACTTCGTCATCCATGCCGCGACCTGCATGAACAGGCCGGTCAGCACCGGGTACTCCAGGTACTGCATGTCGGCCGAGGGCGACGGCAGCTGGTCCAGGTACGGGTGGCGTCCGGTGTCGAAGCCGCGGCCCGAGAAGAGGTGCGGGATGTCGCTGTAACAGGCGTGCGTGTACTGCGTGGTGGCGCCCTGGAACCACCCGCCCTCGTAGCACGGGATCTTCTGGGCGAGCCCCAGCACGTACGTGACGATGACGACCAGCGCCAGGAAACGGGCCGGGGTCCACCAGGACGTCCCGAGCAGGGCGCGGCGGCCGGGCGGGCCTCCGAGGAACTCACTGCCGGCCGCGGCAACCGGGTCCTCGTCCGCCGGGACGACGACGGTGTTGGGCAGCGGGCCGGCGGCCGGGGCGGGTGGGGCCGCGGCGCTGTCGTCACGGGTGCTGGGCGTCATGGCGCACATCCTGCCGCACCACCGCTCGGAGGACGAGGAGACCCCGGCAAACACTCCGGCGCCGGCCCGCCCCGAAGGGTGGGCCGGCGCCGGAGTGGTGCCGCTGCTCTACTGGCCGGCTTGCGGACTGCTGGTGTCGGTCGCCGTGGGCGACGGTTTGCCCGGCCGGGTGGGCGTCCTGGTCGGCGGGCACAGGATGAGGCAGCTGTCCGTCGCCGTGGGCGACGGGCTGCTTCCCGGGCTGGGCCCGGTCGCGGTCGGCGAGGCCGACGGCGAGGCCGAGTCGGACGCGCTCGGCGAGGCCGAGGCGGAGGGCGAGGGCGAGGCGGTGGACGGCGCACCCGAGGAGTCGAGCTTCACGCCGGAATCACCGGGCTCCGGGAAGGACTTCGGCTTGCCGGGGCCGATGATCTTCATGTAGCGGGTGAAGACGTCGGTCGGGAAGTCACCACCGTGGATCTCCTTCTTGCCCGCGGTGCCGTCGAGCGAGAGCAGGCCGGGCTTGCCCGGCTCCTCGCGCCACATGCCGACCGCGGTCGAGAGGCTCGTGGTGTAGCCGACCCACCAGGCCGAGGTACCGGCGTCGGTGGTACCGGTCTTGCCCGCCACCGGGAAGCCCAGCTCGTTGGTCTTCTTGCCGGTACCGGCCTTGGCCACGTTCTCCAGCACGTCCGTGACGTCGTTGGCGACCGCGGCGTCCAGCACCTTCTTCACCGCCGGCTTGGTGAAGTTCGGCATCTCCACGCCGTCCTTCAGCACCTTCGTCACCGAGTACGGGTCGGCCTGCTGCCCACTGGCGGCGAACACCGAGTAGGCGGAGGCCATCCGGATCGCGCTGGGGGTCGAGGTGCCGAGCGGGAAGGTGATGGTGCTGGAGGGCGCGAGGCTCTCCTTGCGCAGGCCCATCTGCTTCACGAGGGCCTCGACGTTCTTGCCGCCGACGTCCTGGTTGAGCTGCACGAAGGGCACGTTGTAGGAGTTCCGCATGGCCTCCTTGAGCGTGACGTACCCGGGCTTCGAGGTGCTGTCGTTGCGCTGCTTGTACGGCTGGCCGTTGTCCCCTATGACCGGGCTGCCGTCCGACTTGAAGATCTCGGAGAGGTTGTCGGCCTCGTACCGGCTGTCGGTGCTGATCCGGGTCGGCTTGCCGTCCTCGTCCATCGTGGTCTGCACGCCCATCTGCATGGCGGCGGCCAGGACGAACGGCTTGAAGGTCGAGCCGACCGGGATGCCGGCGGCGTCGGCGTTGTTGGTGTAGTGCCCGTTCTCGATGCCGGAGCCGCCGTAGAGCGCCACGATCGCACCGTCGTTGGGCACGATCGAGGCCGCGCCCATCTGGACGAACTTGTCCTCGTCGCGCTTCTCCGGGTTGAGGTTGTCCGCCTCGAAGCCCTCGACGGACTTCTTCAGGGCGTCGACCTTGGCCTTGTCGAACGTGGTGTAGATCTTGTAGCCGCCCCGCTGGAGGCTGGCCTGGTTGATGGTCGGGTCCTTCGCCATCAGGTACTTGTTCGCGGTGTCGACCAGGTAGCTGATCTCACCGGTCATGTTGGCCGCGGGCTTGGGGTCGATCGGCGTGGGGAACGTCGCGCCGCACGCGGTGCGGTCCGCCTGGGAGATGAAGCCGGCGGCGACCATCCGCGTCAGCACGTACTCCCAGCGCTCCTGCATGCGCTTCTTGTTCTCGGGGTTCAGCGACGGGTCGTAGAGCCCGGCACCCTTCAGGAGGCCGGCCAGCATCGCGCCCTTGCAGGCGTCGAGGTCCTTGGCGTCGACGCCGTAGTAGGCCTGGGCCGCCGCCTGGATGCCGGTCGAACTCCGTCCGTACCAGCTGGTGTTGAGGTAGCCCTTGAGCACCTCGTCCTTCTCGCCGGCGATCTTCAGCGTGATGATCATTTCCTTCGCCTTGCGGGTCAGGGTCTGATCCTGGCTCAGGTAGTAGTTCTTCACGTACTGCTGGGTGATCGTCGAACCACCCTGGGTCTCACCGCCGGTGGCCATCTTGTAGACGGCGCGGGCGATGCCCTTCGGGTCGATGCCGCTGTCGGTGCGGAACGTCTCGTTCTCGGCCGCGATGGTCGCGTCCTGCGCGGCACGGCTGATGTCACCGAGCTGGACGATCTGCCGGTTGGTGGTGCCCTTGCGGGTCATCTCCGAATTGTCGGCCCAGTAGTAGATGTTGTTCTGCTCGTCGAAGACCTTGTTGGGGTCCGGCACCTCCGTGACGGCGAAGGCCGCACCGACCACCGCGACACCGCCGCCGAAGAAGACGAGGAACAGCGTCAGGAGCTGCTTCCACGACGGCAGCCAGCGACGGAACCCGTCCCTGCCGTGCCGCGGGTAGTCGATGAAGCGCTTCTTGCCGGGCGGGCCGCCGGCGCTGCCCCGGCCACCGCCGCCGGCGGGCGCACCACGGCGGCCGCCCTTCTGGCCCTGCTTGCGCATCTCGGCACGGGTCAGCCGGGGCTGCTGCGCCGTCTCCCGGGGGGCGGCGGCCCGGGCGCGGCGCAGCCCGTCCGCACGCAGCTCGTCCGGCGCGGGGGGCCCGTAGGAAGGGGCCCCCTCCGCCGGCGCGCCGTACGCGTGGGGGCGGCCGTCGGGCTGTCGGCCGTCGCCCCGACGGCCCGAGGGCTCGCCGCCCGCGTTGGGCGACCTGCGCCGGTGTTCGCTCATCTCTCAGCAACTCCTCGGTCGGGCTCTTCGGGCCCGAAGGCAGGGTTCACATCCGATGCCCGCAACCGCCTTAACCCCGGAGGTGGTCCTCGTGCACACGCGACAGCGTACGCACCCTTGAACTTCCTCAAATCCGACATTATGCATCAAATAACTCAAATTGGCGTCAGATCATTACAGGCCCGTTGCCTTCGCCACCGCGTCGCCCTTGACGCGGACCGCTCCGAGTACCACCGAATGCCCTGTGATCACGTTCACGCGTGGCCCCCTTGCTCGCATCGTGACCCGGGTTTACTGTTCTCGATATATCGAGCCGATACATCGGGACGGCATAAGCCACCCGTGTGCACCGGCCCGTTCCACGACGACGGGGAGAGGAGGCGGCAGGGTGAGCAGGCGTTCCGGCGTGCTGGAGTTCGCCGTCCTCGGCCTGCTGCACGACGCCCCGATGCACGGCTACGAGCTGCGCAAGCGGCTCAACGTCCTGCTCGGATCGTTCCGCGCCTTCTCCTACGGCACGCTCTACCCCTGCCTGAAGAACCTGGTCGCCCAGGGCTTCCTGGTCGAGGACAACCCGGACCTGGAGTACGTCCCGGCCACGGCGCTCAACGGCAAGCGGTCGAAGATCGTCTACCGGCTGTCGGCCGAGGGCAAGCACCGCTTCGAGGAGCTGCTCGCCGACTCCGGCCCCGACGCCTGGGAGGACGAGCACTTCGGCGTCCACTTCGCGTTCTTCGCCCGGACCGACAGGGCCGTGCGGATGCGCGTGCTGGAGGGCCGTCGCAGCCGGCTGGAGGAGCGCCTCGAACGGATGCGGACGTCGATCGCCCGCACCCGCGAGCGCTTCGACGACTACACGCTCGAACTCCAGCGGCACGGCCTCGAATCGGTGGAGCGCGAGGTCCGCTGGCTCAACGAGCTCATCGAGACGGAACGGGCCAACCGCACCGGGCGCGGCACCACGCCGACCGGTGCACCACCACAGACTTCGGACGGCCGTGGCCAGGAGGCCGGGTCCTCGGACCCGCCGAGGCCACCGCACGACCGCCCGGGGCGCTCCTCACAGGAGCGCTGAGACCCGCGGCTTCCGGCGCTCCCGTAGCGCCGGTCCGTGGGAGGAGTGGGCGCATCGCGCCCGTCAGACAGTCATTTGAGTAGGAATGAGCGCCGCCGTGACGGCGGGGCTCACGAGAACAGGGAGCAACCGGAATGGGTTCGGTTCGCGTAGCCATCGTCGGCGTGGGCAACTGCGCCGCCTCGCTGGTGCAGGGTGTCGAGTACTACAAGGACGCCGACCCGGCCGGCAAGGTCCCCGGGCTGATGCACGTGCAGTTCGGCGACTACCACGTCAGTGACGTGGAGTTCGTCGCCGCGTTCGACGTCGACGCCAAGAAGGTCGGCTTCGACCTCGCCGACGCCATCGGCAACAGCGAGAACAACACCATCAAGATCTGCGACGTGCCGCCGTCCGGCGTCACCGTGCAGCGCGGCCACACGCTGGACGGCCTCGGCAAGTACTACCGGGAGACCATCGAGGAGTCCGACGAGGCCCCGGTCGACGTCGTCACGATCCTCAAGGACCGCCAGGTCGACGTCCTCGTCTGCTACCTGCCGGTGGGCTCCGAGAACGCCGCGAAGTTCTACGCCCAGTGCGCCATCGACGCCAAGGTCGCCTTCGTGAACGCCCTCCCGGTGTTCATCGCCGGCACCAAGGAGTGGGCCGACAAGTTCACCGAGGCCGGCGTGCCGATCGTCGGCGACGACATCAAGTCGCAGGTCGGCGCCACCATCACGCACCGCGTGATGGCGAAGCTCTTCGAGGACCGCGGTGTCATCCTCGAGCGCACCATGCAGCTGAACGTCGGCGGCAACATGGACTTCAAGAACATGCTCGAGCGCGAGCGCCTGGAGTCCAAGAAGATCTCGAAGACGCAGGCCGTCACCTCGCAGATCCGCGACCGCGAGCTCGGTGCCCGCAACGTCCACATCGGCCCGTCCGACTACGTCGCGTGGCTCGACGACCGCAAGTGGGCGTACGTCCGCCTCGAAGGCCGCGCCTTCGGCGACGTCCCGCTGAACCTCGAGTACAAGCTCGAGGTCTGGGACTCCCCGAACTCGGCCGGTGTCATCATCGACGCCGTGCGCGCCGCGAAGATCGCCAAGGACCGCGGCATCGGCGGCCCGATCCTGTCGGCGTCCTCGTACTTCATGAAGTCCCCGCCGGTGCAGTACTTCGACGACGAGGCCCGCGAGAACGTCGAGAAGTTCATCGCCGGCGAGGTCGAGCGCTGAGTCCGACGAGGCCCGCGGCCGTAGCGCACCGAGCGCCGCCCGCAGCGGAGCCGGCGACGGAACGGCGCTGAGGCGCCGAACCCCGCGAGAGCCGTTGCGACGGCAGCGCGCCGAGCGCGCACAGCCTGCCTCACCAGGGGCTCCGGTCGATGACCGGAGCCCCTGCGGCGTTCCCGGCGCCGGGACCCGGCGATGTTTCACGTGAAACCGTCCGGCCAGGCATGGCAACCTGTCCGGGTGGCGATCACCGAGGACGGCATCATGCAGACACCCCACCGGGCCACGCTCCGCGGGCTGGCGCGCGGGCGCGGCTTCCGGCAGCTGCTGGCCGTCCGCATGCTCAGCCAGCTCTCGGACGGGGTCTTCCAGGTCTCGCTCGCCGCCTACGTGATCTTCTCCCCGGAACGGCAGTCGTCCCCCGAGGACATCGCCGCCGTGCTGGCGGTCATGCTGCTGCCCTTCTCCGTCGTCGGCCCGTTCGCGGGCGTGCTGCTCGACCGCTGGCGCCGCCGGCAGGTGCTCCTCGTCGGCAACCTCGCCCGGTTCGGCCTCGGACTGGTGACGGCGGCCCTGCTGCTGGGACGCGCCCCGGACTGGATGTACTTCGCCTCCGCCCTGCTGGTCACCGCCCTCAACCGGTTCATCCTGGCGGGCCTGTCCGCCGCGCTCCCCCGGGTCGTGGAGCCGGACCAGCTCGTGACGGCCAACGCCGCCTCCCCCACCCTCGGCACCGTCGCCGCCACCATCGGCGGCGTGCTGGGCTTCCTCGTCCACCAGGTCCTGCCGCCCGGCCCGCGGGCCGACGCCGGGCTGGTCACGCTGGCCGCGCTCCTCTACCTGTGCGCCGCACTCGCCGCCCAGCGGATCGACCGCGACCTGCTCGGCCCCACCCACCACCCGGACCGGCCGCCGCTGCGCCGGGCCCTCACCACGGCGGGCCGGGACCTCGGCCGCGCCCTGCGGCACCTCGTACGCGACTGCCGCCCCGCCGTGCACGCCCTGGCCGCGGTGACCCTGGCCCGGTTCTGCTACGGCGTCCTGATCGTCGTGGTGCTCATGCTCTCCCGCTACACCTTCAACCGCCCGGAGGACTCGGCGGCGGGACTCGCCAGCCTGGGCCGGGCCGTCGGCTTCTCCGCCGTCGGCTTCTTCGTCGCCGCCGTGGTGAGCCCCTGGTGCACCCGCCGACTCGGCCTCACCGGCTGGATGGTCGCATGCCTGGCCTCCGCCGCCGTGTTCGTGCCCGCCCTCGGCCTGTCGTTCCGTGAAGCACCGGGCCTGGCCGCGGCGTTGCTGCTCGGCGTGGTCACCCAGGGCGCGAAGATCTGCGCCGACACCCTCGTCCAGGAATCCGTCGAGGACGCCTACCGGGGGCGGGTCTTCGCCGTCTACGACGTACTGTTCAACATCTCGTTCGTGGCGGCGGCCGGGGTGACCGCGCTGGTCCTGCCGGTGAACGGCCGCTCCGCGGCGGTCGTCGGAGGGGTCGCGCTGGCCTATGCGGCGGGTGCGGTGCTCTATGCCCGCGCGGCCAGGCTCGACCGCGCGTCGGCACACTGACGCCCCGTCCGCCGGCAGCGACTCGCTAAGGTACGTCCGCGCACCAGCGCCACCTCAGTTGCCCACGGGGGGATCGATGAGCACACCGCAGAATCCGTACGGCACACCTCAGCAGGGCGGCGCGCCCCAGGGCGGCCCCGCCTACGGAGCCCCGCAGCCCCCGCCCGGGTACGGGCAGCCGCCCGCCTACGGCTACCCCGGCCCGGCACAGCAGCCGCCCGCCTACGGCCAGCCCCCGGCGTACGGGCAGCAGCCCCCGCCGCCGTACGGGCAGCCGCCCGCCTACGGCCAGCAGCCCCCGCCCGCTCCCCCGGGGTACGGCTACCCGGGCCCGGCGGCCGCACCGGGCCCGTACGGCAGCGCACCGCAGCCCCCGTACGGCGGCGGTCCCGGCCAGGGAGCGCCCGGCGGCCACCCCGGGCAGCAGCAGCCGGTCCCCGTGCCCCCGAACGCCTCCAGGCCGAAGCGACCGCTGCGCTTCTGGTTCCGCGCGGGCGTGGTGGTGCTCGGCGGCATCCTGCTGATCGTCAGCTTCTTCGTCGCCGACAGCTCGCCCTCCTCGGCGAAGGCCGGCGAATGCGTGGAGAAGACCGGCTACAAGTCGGTCTCCAAGATCGCCTGCACCGACCCGAAGGCGACCTACAAGGTGCTGCGGAACATCAGCGGCGGCGAACCCGCCGCCTGCGACGGGACGCCCGGCACCACGGCGACCTTCAGCGGCAGCACCGGACGGCGCTGGCGCAAGAAGCACTACGTGCTGTGCCTCGGCCCGCTCACCGGCGGCTCGGCCACCACCCCCGGCGGGACGTCCTCGCCGAAGTCCTTCTGAGACCGCCCGCCCCGACAGGACCGCAGGCCTACGGACCGACAGGTCCGCTCCGGTCCGGTGCCGGTGGATCGCGTGGATCCGCCGACACCGGCCCGGGCCGCCGGTCACCCCAGCAGGGCGTCCAGTTCCTCCTGGCCCGCTCCCGCGTCGATCGCGGCGAGCAGCCGGCGACGGCGCCGCGCGACGGTGCGCTCGTCGTCGTCCAGCACGAGGCGCTCCAACCGGTCGACCCGGTCGGCCAGCGCGTCGAGCTTGCTGCCGCTGCGGCCGACCTCGACCGCCAGTGCGGTGAGCAGCGGCACCACGGCCGTGCCGACGACATCGCGCACCACCCGCTCGGCGACCCTGGCCACCGCCGCGTCCAGCGACCCTTCCGGCGGCTGCGGCCGTTCGGTCACCGCGCGGCCGACCGGGTCGGCCCGACGGCTCCGCTCCTCGGCGTCCAACAGGTGGCAGCGCACCCGGCGCGCCGTCTCGCTGTCGCGCAGGAGCATCGCGACGTTGAGCACGGCCCGCCGGGTGAACAGCGCGAGCGAGCGGGCACGCGACTGGGTTCCACTGAGTTGCTTGAAGTAACCCAGTTCGGCTCCGCTCACCACCCGGTAGCCGTTGGCCGTCAGTTCCTGCCGGTGGTCGAAGACGACCCCCTTGATCACCGTCGGGGCGACCCCGAAGTACGCCGCCACGCCCTCCGTCGTGACGTGCACGTCGTCCGGCAGCACGCTCAGCGCGCCGACCCGGTCGAGCGCCTCGACCCGTCCGGCGACGGTCGCCCGCATGGTCGGCGACTCCAGCAGCACCGCGTCCACAGCCATGGCCGTGCCTCCCTCCCCGGGAGGGGGCGTTCCCCTCCCTCGGACGGAGCAACGCGGCCGCCGGTCGGACGGTCGCACGGAACGGCCGGATACACACGATCGGGCGGATTCGCTCAAGCCCTCCGGCCGCTGCCCGAGCCGGCCGTCACTGCTGTGCGGTCCACCACTCCCGCAGGGCGGCGACGGCCGCCTCGTGGTCCATCGGCCCGTGCTCCAGGCGGAGTTCCAGCATGTGCTTGTAGGCCTGTCCGACCTGGGGGCCGGGCCGGATGCCGAGCAGTTCCATGATCTGGTTGCCGTCGAGGGCGGGCCGGATGGCGTCGAGTTCCTCCCGCTCCTGGAGGAGCGTGATGCGCTCCTCCAGGGAGTCGTAGGTGCGGGCGAGGGCGGCGGCCTTCTTGCGGTTGCGGGTGGTGCAGTCGGAGCGGGTGAGCTTGTGCAGGCGCTCCAGCAGCGGTCCGGCGTCGGTGACGTACCGGCGCACCGCGGAGTCCGTCCACTCGCCGCCCCCGTAGCCGTGGAAGCGCAGGTGCAGCTCGACGAGGCGGGAGACCTCGTCGACGAGGTCGTTGGAGTACTTGAGGGCGCGCATCCGCTTGCGGGTCATCTTGGCGCCGACGACTTCGTGGTGGTGGAAGGAGACCCGGCCGTCCGGCTCGAAGCGGCGGGTGCGCGGCTTGCCGATGTCGTGCAGCAGCGCGGCGAGCCGCAGCGGGAGGTCGGGGCCGGCGGTCTCCAGGGCGATGGCCTGCTCCAGGACGGTCAGCGAGTGCTCGTAGACGTCCTTGTGCCGGTGGTGCTCGTCGCTCTCCAGGCGCAGGGCGGGCAGCTCCGGGAGGACGTGGTCGGCGAGGCCGGTGTCGACGAGCAGGCGCAGGCCCTTCACCGGGTGGTCGGCGAGCAGCAGCTTGTTGAGCTCGGCCTGGACGCGTTCGGCGGAGACGATGGTGATCCGCTCGGCCATGGCGGTCATCGCCGCGACGACCTCCGGCGCGGGCGTGAAGTCGAGCTGCGCGGCGAACCGGGCGGCGCGCATCATCCGCAGCGGGTCGTCGGAGAAGGACTCCTCGGGGGTGGCGGGGGTGCGCAGCACCCGGGCCTCCAGGTCGTCGAGGCCGCGGTGGGGGTCGACGAAGCCGCGGTCGGGGAGGTCGACGGCCATCGCGTTGACGGTGAAGTCGCGGCGCACGAGGTCCTGGTCGATGGTGTCGCCGTAGGTGACCTCGGGCTTGCGCGAGGTGCGGTCGTACGCCTCGGAGCGGTAGGTGGTGATCTCGATGAGGAAGGAGCCGTCCTCGGTGTCCTTGCGCGCACCGACGGTGCCGAAGGCGATGCCGACGTCCCAGACGGCGTCGGCCCAGCCCTTGACCAGCTTGAGCACGTCGTGCGGGCGGGCGTCGGTGGTGAAGTCGAGGTCGTTGCCGAGCCTGCCGAGCAGCGCGTCCCGGACGGATCCGCCGACCAGGGCCAGCCGGAAACCGGCGGTCCGGAAGCGGCGGGCGATCTCGTCGGCGACCGGGGAGACCCGGAGCAGCTCCTGCAGACCGAGGGTCTGCGCCTCGCTCAGCCCGGGGAGGGCGGTCGGCGCGGCGGAGCTGGAATGATGGACGCTGGACTCATTGGCAGTGGACACGGCTCCCTAGGGTACGTGCCCGGCAGGGCCCGCCGCCCGTCCGTTTCCCGCCGCCCGTCTCCCGCCGCCGCAGCCCGCGCCGGGCCGCCGCACGGTGGCCGGGGCCGGCAGGCGGCGGCCCGAACCACCGGCCGCCCGGATGCGTCGTTACCATGCGGGGGGACCCGACAGCGGTCGTGGCCCGCACGGGCGCGCCGTCGGGGCGGCAGGCGTCGGCGGCAGGCGGGACCGGGCTGCCGGTGGGCACGGCCATCCAGGAATTCGATCGAGGAACGGCGAGGGCACAGCACGTGGGCGAGGCGCGGCACGGCCTGACAGCGTACGGACGCGTCCGACGGGCGGCCTTCCGCCTGGGCGCGGTGCTGGCCGGCGGCACCGTTCTGCTGTCCACCGCGCCGGCGGCCCTGGCGTCACCCGGCGCGGCCGTGGGGCTCGCCGCCGCCCCCGCCTTCGTCGCGGCGTCCTCGGAGTATCCGGCGACGGTCGTGATCAACGCGCTCTCCGCACCGGTGGTGTCCGACGGCACCCCGATCGTGATCACCGGCACGGTGACCAACTCCGGGTCGTCCACGCTGCGGTCCGCGCACGCGGCGGTCCGCTCCTCCAAGGAGGAGCTGGACACCCGCAGCGAGATCAACTCCGTCGCCGGGCGCACCGCCCCGAGCGGCAAGGACGGCATCGACCTCGACCACCCGACGGCCGACCTCGGCGACCTGGCGCCCGGCCAGTCCCGCGCGTACTCCCTGCAGGTCACCGCCTCCGAGCTGGGTCTCAAGTCGGCCGGCGTGTACGAGCTGGCGGTGGACGTCCGCGACGCGGACGACGAGCACGCGCTCGGCATCGCCCGCACCTTCCTCCCCTACAACACGGAGCCGGGCGCCAGGCAGACGCAGATCGCCACGCTGTGGCCGATCACGCACACCGCCGAGCTGGTCGCCCAGACCATGCCCGACAACGACCAGATGCCGGTGCTGCGCGACGACGGCCTCGCCGCCGAGCTCGCCCCGAACGGCCGCCTCGGCCGCCTGGTCGCCATCGGCCAGACCCTGCCGAACCTCACGTGGATGGTCGATCCGGACCTCCTGGACACCGTCTTCGCGATGACCAAGCCGTACCGGGTGCAGAAGCCCGGCACGGCCGGCGAGTCGGCGAAGGAGGAGAACACCGTCGCCGGCACCGGTCAGCGGGTGGCCGCCGACTGGCTGGCCCAGCTGCGGACGGCCGTGGCGACGGGCGGCTCGCAGGTCGTGGCCCTGCCGTACGCCGACCCCGACCTCGCCTCGATCGCGCACAACGGCGCCGGTCTCGCCGGCATGGACACCGCGCTGCGCAAGGCCGCGACGGCCGGCAAGGTGACCGCGGAGGGCCGGCTGGCCGTCGACGTCCGCGGCGGCGTGGCGTGGCCCTACCGGGGACGGCTCGACGAGGCCACCGCCGCCGTCGGCCGTACCGCCGGCGCCGACCTGGTGCTGGTCGGCGGCGACAGCATGCCGGAGCCCCGGTCGCTCCCCTACACGCCGAACGCTGCCCGGCCCATCGGCAACGGGCAGACCGCCGTGGTCGCCGACGCCACGCTGTCCTCGCTCTTCCAGGGCGACCTGAACACCGACGCGGCGCAGAGCCTCGCCACGCAGCGCTTCCTCGCCGAGACCCTGACGATCACCGGCCAGCGCCCCGACAACCAGCGGAACCTGCTGGTGATGCCCTCGCGGACGATGACCGTCGGCACCGCCGAGGCGCTGGCGGGCGCGCTGACCGCCGCCTCGCAGCCGAACGGCTGGGTCGCGCCGACCCGGCTCGACACGGTCGCCGCGGCACCGGCGGACCCGGCCGCCAACTCCTCCGTCCCCGGCTCCTACCCGGACGAACTGCGCGGCTCCGAGCTGAACGGCGCCTCGCTGAACGCCGTCATGGGCGTCCAGAAGGGCCTGGACCAGCTGCTGGTCATCCTGACCCAGCCGCAGCGCGTCAGGGGGCCCTTCAACGCCGCGATGGTCCGGTCGGTGTCGACCCAGTGGCGCGACCACGCCGAGGAGGGCACGGCCTACCGGGACGGCGTGCAGAGCTACCTCGTCAACCTCACCGCGGCCGTCCGGGTGCCCGCGAAGAGCCTGATCACGCTGCCGGGTGACAACGCCACCCTGCTGATCAGCGTGAAGAACGACCTCAACCAGGCCGTCGGCAACCTGCAGCTGCGCGTCTCCTCGACGCAGGTCAACCGCCTCAACGTCGGCGACCCGGAGACGGTGGTGCTCGACGGCACGACCAGCCGTACCTTCCGCTTCCCCGCCGAGGCCCAGGTCAACGGCCCGGTGCAGATGACCGCCCAGCTGTGGACGACCGGCCCGAACCCGCGCCGGTACGGCGAACCGGTGACCTTCACCGTCGAGGTGACCTCGGTCGCGAGCGGCGTCATGTACGTGATCGGCGGCGGCGTGGTGCTCATGGCCCTCGCGGGTGTCCGGTTCTCCCTGCAGCGCAAGAAGCGCTCCGCGGCGGGCGAGACCGACCTCGACCCCGAGCGGCTGCTGGACGACGACGACCGCGACGCCGCCGAGGCACCCACCGCCGGCCCCGGCACGGCGGACGCCGCACCGGCCGCCGGGGTCCCCGCGGACCCTGCCCCGGACGGCCCCGGCACCGCGCCCACATCCGCCCCAGATGCCCGGGATCGGGCCACCGGTGATGAGAAGGTTGGTCACTGAGGGAACCCCGTCCGGGCTCCACCGACCAGCGAAGAGGTGGCATGAGCAGCGGTCCGCGCGAGGAGCGAGCACAGGGCCGGGGCGGCGCCGGTAGCGCGGGCCCGCAGGCGCCCGCAGATCCCACCGACTCCGACCGGTACGTCGCCGACACCTACGCCCACGACCCCTACGCGGGCGACCCGTTCGGCAGCGCCGACGACCAGGATCCGTACGGGCTGCGCGCCGCCGAGGCCGCCGCCCTGCCGGTGCGGCACCCCGCGGCGGTGTCCGTCGAGCCGCCGCTGCTGGCCACCCCGGCGCCCCGCTGGCCCGGGACCGACGTGCTCACCGCCGACGGGCCCGGGGACACGGACGCGCCGGAGGGCCCCGGCGCACCCGGCGGCGGGCACGCCGACGGGGACGACCCGGACGCGCGGACGGCCGGTCCCGCGGCGGCGCCCGCCCGGGAGCCCGCGGACGAGGACGCCCCCGACGACACCGACGACACCGGCGACACCCCTGCCGAGGACCCGTCCTCCCCCGACGCCGACGGCGCCGCCGGCCGGGGCACGGTCACGCCGCCCCCCAGCCCGTCCCCGCCCGCCCCCGGTACCGTCCGGACCGAGGAGGACGAGGCGGCGGACTACCTCGGGGTCGACGCGCTCTTCAGCGGCGACCACAGCGCACCCGAGCCGCAGCCCTTCGTCCCGGCCATCGAGTTCGACCCGCCGCTCACCCCGGAGGAGGCCGGACTGCACGCCTCCTTCACCGACGGCGTCGCGCCCCCGGCCGCGCCCGGAACCGCGCCCGGCAAGGCCGGGAAGGCCGACAAGGCCGGGAAGGCCGCAGCGACGCCGCCCGCGTCACCGCCGACCCCGCCGCCCCTCGCCGCACCGGCGCCGGTGCCCGCCGGTCCGTCCGTCGGCGGCCGGGTCGCGAGCCTGGTGAACTCCAGCGCGATCATGGCCACCGGCACCCTCGTCTCCCGCGGCACCGGCTTCCTGCGCACGATGGTGATCGCCGCCGCGATCGGCGTCGCCACCATGGGCGACTCGTACAACGCCGCCAACACGCTGCCGACGCTGCTGTACATCCTCATCGGCGGCGGCGCGCTGAACGCCGTGTTCGTGCCGCAGCTGGTCCGCAGCATGAAGAACGACGAGGACGGCGGCACCGCGTACGCCAACCGCCTCCTCACCCTCGTGATGACCGGTCTCGCGGGCGTCGCCTTCGTCGCGGTCCTCGCCGCGCCGCTCCTCGTCCAGCTGATCTCGCACTCCCTGATGCGCGACCAGGCGAGTGCCGACACCACGGTCGCGCTGGCCCGGTACTGCCTGCCCACGATCTTCTTCATGGGCGTGCACGTGGTGATGGGCCAGATCCTCAACGCCCGCGGCCGGTTCGGCGCCATGATGTGGACCCCGGTCCTCAACAACCTCGTGGTGATCTTCACCTTCGGGATGTACCTCTGGGTCTACGGCACGTTCCAGCACAGCGGGGTCACCCCGCAGACCATCGCCCCGGAGGGCATCCGGCTGCTCGGCCTCGGCACCCTGCTCGGCCTCGCCGTCCAGGCCCTGGCGATGGTGCCCTACCTGCGGGCGTCCGGGTTCGCGTTCAGGCCGCGCTTCGACTGGCGGGGCCACGGCCTCGGCAAGGCCGCACGGCTCGCCAAGTGGACCTTCCTGTTCGTCCTCGCCAACCAGGCCGGCTTCCTCGTCGTCACCCAGCTCGCCACCGCCGCGGGCATCGCCGCCGAGTCCGACGGTCACCTCGGCGTCGGCCTCGCCGCCTACTCCAACGCGCTGCTGATCTGGCAGCTGCCGATGGCCGTGGTCACGGTGTCGGTGATGAGCGCCGTCCTCCCCCGGCTCTCCCGGGCCGCCGCCGACCACGACGCCGGGGCCGTCCGCGACGACCTCTCGTACGGGCTGCGCACCTCGGCCGTCGCCATCGTGCCCGCCGCCTTCCTCTTCCTCTCGCTCGGCCCGGTCATCGGCTCCGCGATCTACGGCCTCGGCAACGGCGGCGACGCCTCGCACGGCGCCCGGTCGATCGGCTACATGCTCTCCGCCTTCGCCCTGGGCCTGATCCCGTACTCCGTGCAGTACGTGCTGCTGCGCGGTTTCTACGCGTACGAGGACACCCGGACCCCGTTCTCCAACACCCTCTGGGTGGCCGTCTGCCAGGCCGCCACCGCGGTGCTGTGCTGGCTGGTCCTCCCCGCGCAGTGGGCCGTCACCGGCATGGCACTCGGCTACGGCGCCGCGTACGCGGTCGGCGTGGCCGTGGCCGTCCCCCGGCTCAAGGTGCGGACCGGCGGCCTCGACACCGGCCGGATCGCCAAGACGTACGTGCGGCTCGCGATCGCCTCCCTGCCGGCGGCCGCCCTCGGGCTGGCCGTCGAGGTGCTGATGCTCGCGCTCCTGGACAGTTGGCTGGGCAACGTTCTGACGCTGGCGGTAGCGGGAACGGTCCAGGTCGCGGTATTCCTGGTGATCGCCCGGAAGATGCGGATCGAGGAGCTGAACGCGATGCTCGGCATGGTGCGCAGCCGTATCGGTCGCTGACCGATGACATGACGTCAACCCGGTGCGGCCCCCGTGGCCGCCCCGGCGGAACGCCGCCGCTGGGCCGTCCACCCGGATTGTGTCGATGACGCAACCGGGAGGGCGGCCCAGCGGTCGTACCCCGGGGAGAACAGTGGGCACAATTGTCCTGGCACCCGGCGCCCGAACGGCCGGGACAGCCGGCCCTCCGGGGCCGGGCCGATACAAGGGGAGGCAGGACCACGGTGGCTGATGGCACCAAGTCGGTCGTCGACGCGTCCGTGGCGGACGAGACGGCGCTGGCCATGGCAGTCGAGGACTTCGCGGCGACGCACGCGGCGGACGGCGGGGCGCGGTCCGGCGACCTTCCTGACGCGGCCTCGGACGCCGCTGACGACGACTCTGCCACCGGCCCCGACGCCGTCGACGCCGACCGGGACGAGGCCGGGGACTCCACCGCGGCCGCCACCCGCGACCCCGCCTCCGCCGAGGGCGCCGAGGGCGCCCCTGAGGCCGTGGGGAGCCCGGCACCCACCCGGAGGCCCACCCCGACCGAGAAGGCCGCTGCAGCCGCCGTGGAGGACGCTGTGACGGCCCGCAGGCCAGAGTCCGGCCCCGAGGCCGAAGCCGGCGCCGAGACCGGCTCTGACGCCGACTCCGACGCGGACGCGGACACAGGCCCCGCCGCCGCGGCCGAGCCCGACCGGGATGCGGCCGCCCCCACCGTCGCACCCACCGTCGAGCCCGCCGCCACCGCCCCGGCGGACCTGTCCGAGTCCACCGCCCAGCTGTCGGCCGGCGAGATCGCCGCCGAACTCGCCGCGGGCGGCGCGGCCCGGGCCGCAGGCCGCAAGCCCTCCCGCACCGCCTCCGCCGACCGCCGTCCGGCCACCCGCACGGCCGCCCGCACGGCCGCCCCGAAGACCGACCGCGACGCGGACCCCGCCACCCGCCCGGCCGTCAGCACCGAGACCCTGGACGCCGACACCGGTACCCTCCCCGCCTCCCGCCCCGTCCCGCTGCGCCACAGCGGCGACAAGATCGGCGGCCGCTACCGGCTGGAGGAGTGCATCACCCAGACGGAGACGTTCAGCAGCTGGCGGGCCGTCGACGAGAAGCTCCGCCGCGCCGTCGGCGTCCACCTGATGGCAGCCGGCCACCGCCGGGCCAAGGCCGTGCTGACCGCGGCCCGCTCGGCCGCACTGCTCGGCGACCCCCGCTTCGTCCAGGTGCTCGACGCCGTCCAGGAGGGCGACCTCGTCTACGTCATCCGCGAGTGGCTGCCCGGCGCGTCGGACCTGGCACACCTGCTCGCCGACGGCCCGATGGAACCGTACGACGCCTACCAGATGGTCCGTCAGGTCACCGAGGCGGTAGCGGCCGCCCACCGCCGCGGACAGGCGCACCTCCGGCTCACCCCGCGCTGCGTCCTGCGGACCGACACCGGCCAGTACCGGATCAACGGCATCGCCGTGGATGCCGCACTGCGCGGCCTTCCCACCGACGACGCCGAGCTCACCGACACCCGCGCCATCGGTGCCCTGCTCTTCGCCGCCCTCACCCACCGCTGGCCCTACCCCGAGGACCGCTACGACCTCCGCGGCATGCCGAAGGACCTCGGCTGCGTGCCGCCCGACCAGGTACGGGCCGGCGTGCACAAGGGCCTCTCCGAGCTCGCCGCACGGACGCTGTGCACCAGTCCGCCGCACCACAAGCCGGCGATCGACAGCCCCGAGGAACTCTCCAAGGCGATCGCGCTGATGCCGAAGATCCGTCAGCCGGAGACGCCCGCGCCCACCTTCACCCCCCGCACGCCCAAGCCCGCACCCGCGCCGCAGACCGCCCACCACACCGCCCGGCCGACGGCGTCGGAGCCGCGCCCGGCCCAGCACCACACCGCGTACCCGGACACCACCGCCGCCGCCCCGCGGCCGCCCCGCAGGCGCCGCCGACTGCTGCGCTCCGCCCTGCGGGCGACCGCCTCGCTGATCGCCCTCACCGCGATCGTGGTCGGCTCCTGGCAGGCCGTCGAGTACCTCCACAAGCCGCGCCCGAACTCCGCCGCGCTGCCCTCCGTCCTCCAGCCGACAGCCCCCGGCGGCCAGGGTGGCTCCTCCGCCCCGCTCGAAGGCGTGACGCTCGCCTACGCCCCCACCTCGTTCAACGCCTTCGGCTCCGAGAAGGCCGAGCACGCGACCTCGCTCCCCAACATCAGCGACGGCAAGCCCGGCACCACCTGGACCACGCAGACCTACCAGGACCCCTTCGGCTCCGGCTACCGGCCCGGCACCGGCATCCTGCTCGACCTCGGCACCGCCCGCACGGTCGGCTCGGTCTCCGTCCAGCTCGTCGGCGGCTCCCACACCGTCGAACTCAGGGCAGCCCCCGCCGCCACCACGAGCGCGCCCCTCGTCAGCGAGTCCGGGTTCCAGGTCTTCGGCGGGCCCACCGCCTCCGGCAGCGGCACCGACCTCCGGCTCAAGCCGGCGAAGCCGATCACCACCCGCTACCTCTTGATCTGGCTGACCGCCATCCCCAACGATGGTGGCAGCTACCGCGGCCAGGTCGCCGAGGTCACGGTGAACGGCTGAGCCACGACGGGCAGGAGGTGGGAGGCATGGCGGACGAACCGTCCGACGCCGACCTGCTCGCCCGGCACGTGAGCGGCGACCCCGACGCCTTCGGCCTCCTCGTGCAGCGCCACCGCGACCGCCTCTGGGCCGTCGCCCTGCGGACCCTCGGCGACCACGAGGAGGCCGCCGACGCCCTCCAGGACGCCCTGGTGTCCGCCCTGCGCGCCGCGCACACCTTCGAGGGCCGCTCCCAGGTCACCACCTGGCTGCACCGGATCGTGGTCAACGCCTGCCTCGACCGGGCCCGCCGGGCCGCCACCCGCCGGGCCGCGCCGCTCGACGACCACCCCCGCGACCTCGACGCCGCCCTGGGCAACGCCGAGCCCACCGACCTGCTCGTCGTCCGGGCCGAGCTCCGCCGCGAGATCGGCGACGCCCTCCACACCCTCCCGATCGAGCAGCGCGCCGCCCTCGTCCTCGTCGACATGCAGGGCTACTCGGTCGCGGAGACGGCCGAGCTGCTCGGTGTTCCGGTCGGCACGGTCAAGAGCCGCTGCGCCCGCGGACGGGCCCGCCTGCTACCCCTCGTCCGCCACCTGCGCGGCGGGGACGTTTCACGTGAAACACCGCCCGCCGGGGGCCCCGCTCCCGGCGGAGGTTCCGCCCGGGCCAGGACCGACCCCGCCGTCGGCACCGGCGCGACCGGGAGCCGAACCACCGGCAGCGGAACGCCCGGCCGCGTTTCACGTGAAACCGAGTCCGTCGACGGGAACCCGTCCGCCCCCTCCCCCGTCCCAGATACGGGCGCGGCCGGACGCCGCACCTCCCGGGAAGGAGATGCGACCACGCGATGACGCCGCACACGCCTTCCGCAGCCGAACCCGCACACCCGGACATCGACGCGATCGCCGACCTCGCCGAAGGCCTCACCGATCCGGCAGCCGAGCCCGCGCTGCGCGCCCACCTCGCCGCCTGCGCCTCCTGCGCCGACACCCTCGCGGCGCTCTCCGACGTGCAGGATCTCCTGGGCGCCGTCGACACACCGCCGATGCCGGACGACGTGGCCCGGCGCATCGACACCGCGCTCGCCGCCGCCCGGACCCCTGCCGCCCCCGCCCCTGAGCCGACCGAGGCCGGCCGCACCGCAGTCGACGGCCACGGTCGGCACGCCGTACCCACCACATCCGGCCCGGGATCCGCCTCCGGCCCCGCTTCCGGCCCGGCCGCACGCCCGGGCCCCGGCGGCCCGGGCCGCCGGGGGCGCGGCCGCAGGCGTGCCGTCCTGGCCGCCGTGGCGGGCGTCGCCCTCGGCCTGGGCGCCCTGCTCGTCCCGCTCACCGCCCGCACCACCGACGGCGGCTCCACCGCGGACAGCGCCGCCCGACCGGCCGCGGGAGCCCAGAAGCCCGACACCAAGGCCGGCACCGACTTCGACGAGGCCACGCTCGCGGACCGGATCGGGCAGCTCGTCCGGTCCGCCACGAGCAGCCCCGCCGCGGCCGGACCCGACGCCTCCACCGCACCCGGCGCCCCCGGCCTGCAGGCACCCGAAGGCACCCCGCCCGGCGGGTCCGCGACCGCGGCACCGCCCTGCGCCGCCGCACTCACCGGCCGGGAACCGGGCGCCCTCGTCACCGCCGCCCCCGGCAGCTACCACGCGTCGCCCGTCACCGCGCTGGTCTACGCCGTCCCCGGACAGGACGCCTCGCTCGACGTCTACCTGATCACCCCGGACTGCGCGGCCCCCGGAATCCTCCTCCACCGCACCGTCCCGGCCCCCTGACGCCTGCCCCTGACTCCCGGCTCCTGACCCCTGACTCCTGGCCCCTCGGGAGCGCCGCTCCGCCGCCGCACCACGGCGCCGCGGAACGCCCACCCATCGGAACCTCCGCTCCCACAGTGCGGGCGCGTGGTACTGCCCGCCCCGGGAATGCGGGAGACTGGGCAGTCGTTGTCCCGGGCGGCGGAGCAGGACCGCCCTCCCCGCACCAACGCGGGTCGCGAAGCGAACCAGGAGATGCAGTGAGCGACGTCCGAAACGTGATCATCATCGGGTCCGGCCCTGCCGGATACACCGCTGCGCTGTACACCGCGCGTGCTTCCCTGAAGCCGCTGGTCTTCGAAGGCGCGGTCACCGCGGGCGGTGCGCTGATGAACACCACCGAGGTCGAGAACTTCCCCGGCTACCGCGACGGCATCATGGGCCCCGAGCTCATGGACAACATGCGGGCCCAGGCCGAGCGCTTCGGTGCCGAACTCGTCCCGGACGACATCGTCTCCGTCGACCTCACCGGCGACGTCAAGACCGTCACCGACTCCGAGGGCACCGTGCACCGCGCCCGCGCCGTCATCGTGGCCACCGGCTCCCAGCACCGCAAGCTCGGCCTCCCCCGCGAGGACGTGCTCTCCGGCCGCGGCGTCTCCTGGTGCGCCACCTGCGACGGCTTCTTCTTCCGCGACCAGGACATCGCCGTCGTCGGCGGCGGCGACACCGCGCTGGAGGAAGCCACCTTCCTCTCGCGCTTCGCCCGCTCCGTCACCGTCGTCCACCGCCGCGACTCGCTGCGTGCCTCCAAGGCCATGCAGGAGCGCGCGTTCGCCGACCCCAAGATCACCTTCGCCTGGGACAGCGCCGTCGAGGGCATCCACGGCGACCCCAAGCTGACCGGCCTCACCCTGCGCGACACCACCACCGGCGAGACCCGCGAGCTGGCCGTCACCGGCCTGTTCATCGCCATCGGCCACGACCCGCGCACCGAGCTCTTCACCGGCCAGCTCGACCTCGACGCCGAGGGCTACCTCAAGGTCGAGGCGCCCGGCACCCGCACCAACATCCCCGGTGTGTTCGGCTGCGGAGACGTCGTCGACCACACGTACCGTCAGGCGATCACCGCCGCCGGCACCGGCTGCTCCGCGGCCCTGGACGCCGAGCGCTACCTCGCCTCGCTGGCCGACCTGGAGGCCCAGGCCGCCGCCGTCGTCGCGGTCTGACCACACCCCGGGAAACAGAACCGCCCTCGCGGTTGTTGAACCCTTCGAAGGTGCCGGACGGCTCTCCCGCCGTCCTGCACCGCCTCTCCCGTGACCCCAAGGAGTGCTCCGTGGCCGGCGCCACCATCACCGTGACCGACGCGACCTTCGACGCCGAGGTACTCAAGAGCGACAAGCCCGTCCTGGTCGACTTCTGGGCCACCTGGTGCGGCCCGTGCCGCCAGGTCGCCCCGATCCTGGAAGAGATCGCCACCGAGCACAGCGACAAGCTGACCATCGCGAAGCTCGATGTCGACAACAACCAGGAGACCGCTGCCGCCTACAACGTCATCTCGATCCCGACGCTGAACGTCTACCAGAACGGCGAGCTGGTGAAGACCATCACCGGCGCCCGCCCGAAGGCGGCGCTGCTGCGCGAGCTGGCCGACTTCATCTAGGTCGTCCGCCGTCCGGCAAATGTCGAGGGCCCCGGGTCAACCCGGGGCCCTCGACGCGTTCCCGGTCCGGCCCGCCGTGCCCGATCCGCGGCTGTCGCCCGGGCCGTCGCCGGGCTGGCACCCGGGTCAGAACGGTCGCAGCACCGGCTCCTTCCGCGCCCCGCCGAGGAGGCGCTCCAACGCACCCTCGACGTCGCTGCGCCAGGTGACCGTGGTCCGCGACTCCAGCCGCAGCCGCGGGTACCGGTGGTGCGGGCGCACCGTCTTGAAGCCGACCGCCAGCAGGTGGTCGACGGGCAGCACACAGCTGGGCGTGGGCCGGCCGACCGCACCGAAGGCCTCGATCGCCCGGACCCCGCGATGCATCAGGTCCTTCACCACCGTCTGCACCAGCACCCGTCCCAGACCCTGCCGCTGGTAGCCCGGCTGCACCCGGCTCACCATCAGCTGGACGGCGTCCGGCGAGACCGGACTCGTCGGGAACGCCAGCGACCGGGGCACGTACGCCGGCGGCGCATAGAGCACGAACCCGGCGGGAACGTCGTCGACGTAGGCGATGCGCCCGCACGAGCCCCACTCCAGGAGCACCGCGGAGATCCAGCCCTCCTTCTCCAGCTCCGCCTTGCCGTCCTCCACCGCGGCCCGGGCACTCACCGGGTCCAGCTCCCAGAACACGCACGAACGGCAGCCGTCCGGCAGATCGACCAGGTTGTCCAGCGTCAGTGGAGCGAGCCTTCGACCCACACCCCCACACCTCCTCCAGCTCGGACCCACACCACGAGCTTGCTCCGAAAAGCACGAGGGGTGCACGTTTCACGTGAAACATGCACCCGCTCGTTCCGTTCCCGCCGTGTCGGTCAGCCCGAGGAGAGCTTCAGACCATCCTCGCCCGGCGCCAGGCTGTCCAGGATCCGGTTCAGGTCGTCCACCGAAGCGAACTCCAGCACCACCTTGCCCTTGCCCAGCTTGCCGTTGCGCTGTGACACCTCGACCTTCACCCGGGTCTCGAACCGGTCGGACAGCCGCCCGGCGAGATCGTTGAAGGCCGGGGAGAGGATCTTCCCCGCCTTGGGCCCGGTGGCCCGCTGCGGCTTCTCGTCCCGGTCCATCAGCGCCACGATCTCCTCGGTGGTCCGCACCGAGAGACCCTCCGCGATGATCCGGTGGGCGAGGCCGTCCTGACGTTCCGCATCCGGCACACCGAGCAGGGCCCTGGCGTGCCCGGCCGTCAGCACACCCGCGGCCACCCGCCGCTGCACGGCCGGCGACAGCTTCAGCAGGCGGAGCGTGTTGGAGACGTGCGACCGCGAGCGGCCGATCCGGTCCGCCAGCTCGTCGTGCGTGCAGGAGAAGTCACGCAGCAGCTGGTCGTACGCCGCCGCCTCCTCCAGGGGGTTCAGCTCGGCCCGGTGCAGGTTCTCCAGGAGGGCGTCCAGCAGAAGCTTGTCGTCATCGGTGGCCCGGACGATCGCGGGGATCAGCTCCAGGCCCGCCTCGCGGGACGCGCGCCAGCGGCGCTCGCCCATGATCAGCTCGAAGCGGTCCGCACCGACCTGGCGCACCACCACGGGCTGGAGCAGGCCGACCTCCTTGATGGAGGCGACCAACTCCGCGAGCTTGCTCTCGTCGAACACCTCACGGGGCTGCCGCGGGTTCGGCGTGATCGAGTCCAGCGGGAGCTCGGCGAAGCGGGCCCCCTCCACGGGGGCCAGGGCCGCTTCCAGGACGCTCCGCGGGTGCGGATCCCCCGCCAGTTCCCGCAGGCTGTCCGCGGCCGCCTTGGCCGCCACCGTGCCGCGCCCGGTCGGAAGCAAGGGCACGGCCGCCGGAGGCACCACCACTCCCGTCGGCGCGGTCGGCGGTGCCGCCGACGTCCCCGTCGCCGGAGTGGCCGCGGGGATCAGCGCCCCGAGCCCCCGTCCCAGCCCTCTGCGCCCACCACTCACCGGTTGCCCTCCATCGTGCCGTGCTGTGCCGCGCCGACGCCGTGCGTCGCGTCGGCGGTCCGCTGCTGCCCGACCGCACCGTAGCCCGCGCCGGTCTCCACCGGCTGCTCGGCCGTGACGGCCCGCAGGGCGAGTTCCCGGGCCGCCTCCAGGTAGGAGAGCGCACCCGTCGAGCCGGGGTCGTAGGTGAGGACCGTCTGACCGTAGCTGGGCGCCTCGGAGATCCGGACCGAGCGCGGGATCGCCGTCCGCAGCACCTCTCGTTCGAAGTGGGTCCGGACCTCCTCCGCGACCTGGGCGGCCAGCCGGGTACGGGCGTCGTACATCGTGAGCAGGATGGTCGAGACGTGCAGCGCCGGGTTCAGGTGCGCCCGCACCAGCTCGACGTTCCGCAGCAGCTGGCCGAGGCCCTCCAGCGCGTAGTACTCGCACTGGATCGGGATCAGCACCTCCGCGCCCGCGACCAGAGCATTGACGGTCAGCAGGCCGAGCGACGGCGGGCAGTCGATCAGGATGTAGTCGAGCGGCTGCTCGTACGCGGCGATCGCGCGCTGCAGCCGGCTCTCGCGTGCCACCAGCGAGACGAGCTCGATCTCGGCGCCGGCCAGGTCGATGGTGGCCGGGCAGCAGAACAGCCCCTCCACGTCCACGACCGGCTGGACGACGTCGGCGAGCGGCTTGCCCTCGACCAGGACGTCGTAGATCGACGGCACCTCGGCGTGGTGGTCGATACCGAGCGCCGTCGAGGCGTTGCCCTGGGGGTCGAGGTCGACGACCAGCACCCGCAGCCCGTGCAGTGCCAGTCCGGCGGCCAGGTTGACGGTGGTGGTGGTCTTGCCCACCCCGCCCTTCTGGTTGGCCACCACGATCACCCGGGTCGCGGCAGGCCTGGGAAGGCCCTCACCGGCCCGCCCGATGGCCTGTACCGCCGCCTGAGCGGCGCGCCCGATGGGCGTGTCGTCGATCTGGTGGATGGTCTCCGAGTCCTGCATGGGGGTCAGTGTTTCACGTGAAACCGGAGCGGCAACAGTCACCGCCATGGCACGGTCGAGGATTCCGGGGAGCAGTGAGCGACGTTTCACGTGAAACACCATGCCCGGATTGTCGCAAATCTGATGGTGCGACACTCCGTGTCGGGCCCACCTGCCCCGACCGGCCCAGTCCGCGCGCACCCGCCCGGCCCGCACACACCCGCCCGGAACGCCGGAACGCCGAGAGCGGGCGGCCACCGGGCCACCCGCTCTCTCTCCCCGCCCCGACACCGTCAGGTGTCAACGCCTCCGGCGCGAACCGCCCCGGCCGCCCTCGCGCGTCCCGCGGCCGGCCCGCGCGGCCTTCGCGCGCCGGGTGGCGGCCTTCACACCGCCGGGGCTCTCGCCCGCCTCGACCCGCACCACCTTCGTCGACGTCTCCAGCGTGCCCTCACCGACCGAGATCACCGACCAACCGACCGCACCGAGCCGCGTCAGCGCCGACCGCGAGTCCGCCAGCTCCTGCTCCGCGGTGTCGCCCTTGAGCGCCAGCATCTGCCCGTACGGCCGCAGCAGCGGCATGCCCCAGCCCGCCAGCCGGTCGAGCGGCGCCACCGCGCGTGCCGTGACGACGTCCACCGCCACCTTGCCGATCATCTCCTCGGCCCGGCCGCGCAGCACCGTGACGTTGTCCAGCCCCAGCTCCCGCACCACCTCCTCCAGGAAGGTCGTACGCCGCAGCAGGGGCTCCAGCAGGGTCACCGACACGTCGGGACGCGCCATCGCCACCGGGATGCCCGGCAGGCCCGCACCCGAGCCCACGTCGCACAGCGAGGCGTGCTGCGGCAGCAGCTCGGCCAGCACGGCGCAGTTCAGCACATGGCGGTCCCACAGCCGCGGCACCTCACGCGGCCCGATCAGCCCGCGCTGCACACCCGCCGTCGCCAGCAACCCGGTGTACCGCTCCGCGACGGCCAGCCGCTCACCGAAGATCGCCCGCGCCGCCTCGGGAGCATCGCCCGGACCCTCGGCGGGTGCGCCGTCCGCCGGGACGTGCCGCTCGGCAGCGTCCCGGCCGGGCACATCCTCCGACGGCCCGCCCTCGGTCGCCACGCCGTCCGTCTCCATGTCAGCCTCTCCGCTCACCGTATCCACCCCACATCAGGGACCATCCTCACGCGAGCCCCCACCCCGCGCGCAACCGGGACCCGCACCACCTGCCCGGAAGGAACGACGACCCCGCCCGCACAGGGCGGACGGGGTCGCTCGGTACAGCACCGACGTCAGCTCGGCAGCACGACCACGCACCGCTCGGGCTCCTCGCCCTCCGACTCGCTGCGCAGACCCGCAGCGGCCACGGCGTCGTGCACGACCTTGCGCTCGAAGGGCGTCATCGGCCGGAGCTTGACCTGCTCGCCACTGCTCCGGACCTGCTCGGCGGCCTCGGCGCCGAGCGCCGCCAGCTCCGACCGCTTGCGCGCCCGGAAACCTGCGACGTCGAGCATCAGCCGACTGCGCTCACCGGTCTCCCGGTGCACGGCCAGACGCGTCAGCTCCTGCAGTGCCTCCAGCACCTCGCCGTCCTGGCCGACCAGGCGCTGGAGCGTCCGGTCGTTGCCTTCTCCGACGATCGAGACCAGCGCCCGGTCGCCTTCGACGTCCATGTCGATGTCACCGTCGAGGTCCGCGATGTCCAGCAGACCCTCCAGGTAGTCGGCGGCAATGTCGCCCTCGCGCTCCAGCCGGGCCACGAGGCCCTCGCCGGACTCCGCGCCGGGCTCGACGTCGACCTCGACGGCGGAGGTGGTGCCTTCCGTCACTGATGGACTCCTTCGGGGATGGGCCCCCGGGTGGGGCCGGGAACGAAGATCTGCGGCCGTTCGGGCCGACTCCGACCGGTCAGGGCTTCTTCTTCGGCCGCTGGCCGCCGCGCTTGGGCTGCTGCCGGGTTCCGGCCTTGCCGACCGGCTGCTTGGACACGGGACTGCCTGCCGGCACCGCGTCGTGCTTGGTCAGGTCGGTCTGCGGCGCGTCCGCGGCGGCCTGGTCCTGGCCCGGCTCGCCCACGACCGGCTGGCCGCTCGCGTGCTGCCGCTGCGCCTTGGACTGCTTGCGCGGCTGCTGCCGGCGCACCTGCACGGTCTCCTCGACGACCGCGGCCGCGCTGGTCGCCGCCGGCTTGCCGCCGCCACCGCTCAGCGTGGCGAGCAGGCCGACCTTCTTGACGGAACCGTCGGGGTTGAGCCGGCCGGCCTTCTTGAGGCGGGTCTGGCGCTCGTCCCAGGCCTTCGAGCCGGGCGTCGGGTTGTTGCGGATGACGATCAGCTGCTGGCCCATCGACCACACGTTGGTGGTCAGCCAGTAGACGAGGACACCGACCGGGAAGTTGATGCCCATCACGGCGAACATGATCGGGAAGACGTACATCAGCATCTTCTGCTGCTGCATGAACGGCGTCTTGACCGTCAGGTCCATGTTCTTGGTCATCAGCTGGCGCTGGGTGATGAACTGCGACAGCGACATCAGCACGATCATGATCGCGACGACGATCTTGACGCTGACCTCGTCCGAGCCCAGGAAGGTCGCGGACAGCGGGGCGCCGAAGATGTGCGCCTGCTGCGCGCTGTTCAGCAGGTCGCTGTTGATGACGCCGATCGTCTTGTCGTTGGCCACCGAGGCCAGCACACCGTAGAGGGCGGTGAAGAACGGGGCCTGGACCAGGATCGGGAGACAGCTCGAGAAGGGGTTGGTACCCGCCTCCTTGTAGAGCTTCATCATCTCTTCGGACTGGCGCTGCCGGTCGTTCTTGTAGCGCTCCTGGATGGCCTTCATCTTCGGCTGAATGGCCTGCATCGCGCGGGTCGCCTTGATCTGCTTCACGAAGAGCGGGATCAGGCAGATCCGGATGACGATCACCATCGAAACGATGGACAGACCCCAGGCCCAGCCGCCGTCCGGATCGAAGACGTGGCTGTACAGCGAGTGGAACTGGACGATGATCCAGGACACCGCTGTGTAGAGGGGATTCAGGAAGGAGAAGGTCACCGGTCAGGCTCCTTGGACATCAGGATTGGCCACCGGCTCCGGCCCGGCGGTTCCACTCTTCGGGCTCAGCAGATTGCGCACCCGGCGGTGCCACACCGGATGCTTGCGCGGTGGCACGTGATCGACCCCGCCCGGCGACCAGGGGTTGCAGCGCAGGATGCGCCACGCGGTCAGAGCGCTCCCCTTGACCGCACCGTGCAGGTGCACCGCGTCGTACCCGTAGTGCGAGCACGAGGGGTAGTAACGGCACACCGGTCCGAGCAGCGGACTGATCGTCCACTGGTAGAGCCTGATCAGCCCCATCAGCAGGTACTTCATCGCCCTGCTCCCGTCGGCGCGGTGCCGGTCGGTTCTGCCCGGAGCAGTCGCCGCAGCGCCGCATCCAGGTCACGTTCGAGATCGAGATACGACGCCGTCCCCGCAGGGGGCAGCGCGCGTACCACTATCAGGCTACCTGCGGGCAGCCTGGGCAGACGCTCACGGACCAAGTGACGAAGCCGACGCTTCACGAGATTGCGCACGACCGCGGGACCCACGGCCTTGCTCACGACGAAACCCGCACGCACCGAAGGAAGACCTTCGGCCGCGTGCGGGCCACAGTCGCTCTCCCGGTCCGCCTGCCCCGGCCTGCCGCCCTCTCTGTCGAGATGGACGACCAGCAGGGGCTTGCCGGCCCGGCGACCGCGTTTCACCGCGGTCGAGAAGTCCTGGCGCCGCCGCAGCCGATTCTCGGAGGGCAGCACGTCGGAACCCGTGCGCTGATCAGGCGGACAGGTTGGTGCGGCCCTTGCCACGGCGGTTGGCCAGGATGGCGCGGCCGGCGCGGGTACGCATCCGCAGCCGGAAGCCGTGGGTCTTGGCGCGACGACGGTTGTTCGGCTGGAAGGTGCGCTTGCTCACTCGGGGGCTCCTGAGGTGAATCGTAGGATGACGGGGCGTCGCCTGGCCGTCACCGTGCGTCCGCGCGATCTTCCCTGGGCGGGAAATCCGACCTCAACCACCAGGTCTGCTGGGGTTGGGGCAATGCACACGGCGCCCGTGCTGCGCGCCTTGTGGAAGCGGGTGGACCCGCGGGCATGCGGCAGCGGCCATCGACAACTCGACCTGGTTACGGTACGCGGCAGCGCACCGAGGGGTCAAACCGGCAGCCTCCGCGCCCGTCGCCCACAGCCTGTGGACAACAACTTGAATCCACTCTGCCCGCTGACTACCGTTGCAGGACTTGTCGGGTTTGTTCATCGATCGGACCGGCACTCCGAGTCCATCTGACACCACCCCGAGCCGGGGGCATCCCCGGCCGAAGGCTGGGGGCAGAACGAGAAAGCGTGCACCAGTGGCTGATGTCAACAGCGATCTCGTCCCGCTCTGGGCGAAGGTCGTCGAGCGGCTGGTCAACGACGCTGACGTCGGGGACAGCGACAAGATGTGGCTCCGCCGCACGCAACCCATGTGGATGATGCACGACACCGCCCTGCTGGCGGCCCCCAACGAGCGGGCCAAGCAGGTGCTGGAGGGCCGGCTCCTCCCCCAGCTCACCGAGGCGCTCACCTACGAGTTCGCCCGCCCCGTGCGGATCGCCGTCATGGTGGACGCCAACGCGATGCCCACCCCGGCGTCCGCGCCGGAGCCCCCCGCCGAGCCGTCCCGGCTGCCTCCCGGCCAGGAGTGGCCGGCCCAGCCGTACCACGGCGAGCAGGAGTACGGGGCGCCCGCCTACGAGCAGCAGCAGCCGTACGGGCCCCGCCAGGACCGGTACGAGAGCCCTCGCTACGAGCAGCCGCAGCAACCCCCGTACCAGGACGAGCAGCCCTCCTGGGCGGAGCAGCAGGGCGGGCCGTCGGTCTGGGAGCAGGCGCCGTACGAGCAGCCCGGCCCGGGCGCCGGACGGCGCCCGGAGCAAGCCCGGCCGAAGGGCCTCCCGGCGGCGACGCCCGCCCAGGGCGACCTCTTCGGCGGCGTCCTCGGCCCCGACCCCGGGGAGGCCCGGCCGCGGCCCGGCGGCCCCGCGCGCCGCGCGGCCGCGCACCGCCCGGCCCACCAGCACCCGACCGGTCCGGCCCTGCCCGAGCGGACGCCCGGTGTGCCGGCCCCGCCCGGCGCCCCGCCGGCCGGCGGCTCCCGCAAGGACGAGCCGGCGGCCCGGCTGAACCCCAAGTACCTGTTCGACACCTTCGTGATCGGCGCGAGCAACCGCTTCGCGCACGCGGCGGCGGTCGCCGTGGCCGAGGCCCCGGCGAAGGCGTACAACCCGCTGTTCATCTACGGCGAGTCCGGGCTCGGCAAGACGCACCTGCTGCACGCGATCGGCCACTACTCGCGGAGCCTCTTCCCGGGCACCCGGGTGCGGTACGTGAGCTCGGAGGAGTTCACCAACGAGTTCATCAACTCGATCCGGGACGGCAAGGCGGACGCGTTCCGCAAGCGGTACCGGGACATGGACATCCTGCTGGTGGACGACGTCCAGTTCCTGGCGAGCAAGGAGTCCACGCAGGAGGAGTTCTTCCACACCTTCAACACGCTGCACAACGCGAACAAGCAGATCGTGCTCTCCTCGGACCGGCCGCCCAAACAGCTGATCACGCTGGAGGACCGGCTGCGGAACCGCTTCGAGTGGGGACTCATCACCGACGTCACCCCGCCGGAGCTGGAGACCCGGATCGCGATCCTGCGCAAGAAGGCGATCCAGGAGCAGCTCAACGCCCCGGCGGACGTGCTGGAGTTCATCGCCTCCCGGATCACCCGCAACATCCGCGAGCTGGAGGGGGCCCTGATCCGGGTCACCGCCTTCGCGAACCTCAACCGGGCGCCGGTCGACCTGGAGCTGGCCGCGATCGTCCTCAAGGACCTGATCCCCGGGGGCGACGAGGACGCGGGCCCCGAGATCACCGCGCAGGTGATCATGCAGCAGACGGCGGCGTACTTCGGCCTCGGTGTCGAGGACCTCTGCGGGTCGTCCCGCAGCCGTGTCCTGGTGACGGCACGCCAGATCGCCATGTACCTGTGCCGGGAGCTCACGGACCTGTCGCTGCCGAAGATCGGCGCCCAGTTCGGCGGGCGGGACCACACGACCGTCATGCACGCCGACCGGAAGATCCGGTCGTTGATGGCCGAGCGGCGGTCCATCTACAACCAGGTGACCGAGCTGACCAACCGGATCAAGAGCTAGCTGCGACAGCGCCCCTGACGGCGCTGCGGACACCTCCAGGGCCTCGTCGGCCACCGTCGGCGGGGCCTTTTCGCATGCCTGCGGGCCGGGTGTGCGGCGGGTGCGGGCCGATGTGGCCGGCCGGGCGCGGGCCGGACGCGGGGCGGGTGTGCGACGGCAGGAGCGGGGCAGCATTCCTCCCGGGGGCGTGAACGGGCGGAAAGCGCCCGATGGAACATCTGACCGTTCATTCGAACGGGGCAGGTCGGCGGCGCCGTAATCCACAGGAACGGGTGGTTTTCCCCGTCCACAGCCGCTGCGGGGCGGAGTTATCCAGAATTCCTCCACAGGGCCGCCCGGGTTACGCTCGTCCGTGCAGGTCAGGTGCCTGTGGACTTGTGCACAACAGTTATCCACAGGCTGTGGACAGTTGACGCTCCGCCAGTCGGGTGGTCGGGTTGTCCACCGACTGTCCCCAGGAAGTCTGGGCTTATCCCCAGGTTCTCCACAGCTGTATCCACAGTTCGGCAACATGCCGCTACTGTTCACCCCCAGGTGTGAAAGGCGTCACGTGATGTTGCTCGACGCCCGTGGATAACCGGGGCATCATCTGGGGACGGACCTGGGGATAACCTGTGGATACTCAGCGTGCCCTGTGGGTAACTCTCGGTTGTCCACAGCAGGGCCTGGTTGTCCACAGTCGCGGTCCACAGGCGCTGTGGACAAAATCCGGGGTCTGACCTGTGGAAACGGGGTTATCCACGGTATCCACAGGCCCTACTACTACCACTACACATAGAGACCTGGAAGCTTGATCAACAGTGGGGCGGGCCGAAATCTGTGGACAACCGCTCCCCGACATCTGTTCGGGTTCGCGGTGCCCATCTGCCCCGAGTGTCCGTGGAGTACGTCAGACTGTTCTCGGCAACTGGAAGCCGGAGTGGTTGCTCCGGCCGGCCCAGTGCACGAAGACGATCGATCGCGGAAGCGACGGCAGTGAGCCAGGAGGCGGTTACCGGTGAAGTTCCGGGTGGAGCGTGATGTCCTCGCGGAGGCGGTGGCCTGGGCTGCTCGCAGCCTCCCGGCGCGGCCGCCGGTGCCGGTGCTGGCCGGCCTGCTGCTGACGGCCCAGGAGGGTGCTCTGGCGCTCTCCGGGTTCGACTACGAGGTCTCGGCCAGGGTCGAGCTGGAGGCGGACGTCGAGGAAGCGGGTACGGTGCTGGTCTCCGGCCGCCTGCTCAACGACATCTCGCGCAACCTGCCGAACCGGCCGGTGGAGATCTCCACCGACGGCATGCGGGTCAGCCTGGTCTGCGGCAGCTCCCGGTTCACCCTCCCGACGCTGCCGGTCGACGAGTACCCGGCCCTGCCGCAGATGCCGACCGCCACCGGCACGGTCTCCGGCGACGTGTTCGCCTCCGCCGTCAGCCAGGCCGCGGTGGCCGCGGGCCGCGACGACACCCTGCCGGTGCTCACCGGCGTCCGGGTCGAGATCGAGGGCGACCGGATCACCCTGGCCGCCACGGACCGGTACCGCTTCGCCGTCCGCGAGCTGCTCTGGAAGCCCGAGCAGCCGGACATCAGCGCGGTCGCCCTGGTGCCCGCCAAGACCCTGCAGGACATCGCCAAGTCCCTCGGCAGCGGTGACACGGTCTCCATCGCGCTCGCCTCCGGCGGCGCCGGTGAGGGCCTGATCGGCTTCGAGGGCGCGGGCCGCCGGACGACCACCCGGCTGCTGGAGGGCGAGTTCCCGAAGTTCCGCAGCCTGTTCCCGACCGAGTTCTCGGCGGTCGCGGCGATCCAGACCCAGCCCTTCCTGGAGGCGCTCAAGCGCGTCTCCCTGGTGGCCGAGCGCAACACCCCGGTGCGGCTCAGCTTCGAGCAGGGAGTGCTCACCCTGGAGGCCGGGTCCGGCGACGACGCCCAGGCCACCGAGCGGGTCGACGCCGACCTCGAAGGCGACGACATCTCGATCGCGTTCAACCCGGGCTACCTGGAGGAGGGCCTCAAGGCCATCGACTCCGCCTACGCCCAGCTGAGCTTCACCACGCCCACCAAGCCGGCCCTGCTCAGCGGCAAGCCCGCCGTCGACGCCGAGGCCGACGAGGCGTACCAGTACCTGATCATGCCGGTGCGGCTCTCGGGCTGACGAGGGGCGCCGCCGCGAGCCCGCTCGCCGGCCCCGCGCGGTCGCGGCCGCACCGGGTCGTGCATCCACGGCACCGTCCACAGACTGTGGACACGAGGCCTCGTCCGGTCGGCTGCGACCGCGCGGGGCCTCGCCGCTGGGCGGCGTAGGCTCAGCCTGTGCGGCAACGGCGCCGCCGTCTCGGCACGAAACCACAGTGAAGGACTTGTCATGGAGCTCGGCCTCATCGGTCTCGGCAAGATGGGCGGCAACATGCGCGAGCGCATCCGCCGCGCCGGCCACACCGTCATCGGCTACGACCGCAACCCCGACCTCGCGGACGTGAACAGCCTCCAGGAGCTCGTCAGCAAGCTCCAGAGCCCCCGCGTCGTCTGGGTGATGGTCCCCGCCGGAGGCCCGACCCAGGACACCGTCGACGAACTCGCCGACCTCCTCGCCCCCGGCGACGTCGTCGTCGACGGCGGCAACTCCCGCTGGACCGACGACGTCAAGCACGCCGAAACCCTCGCCGCCCAGGGCATCGGCTTCGTCGACTGCGGCGTCTCCGGCGGCGTCTGGGGCCTGGAGAACGGCTACGCCCTCATGTACGGCGGCGACGCCGCCCACGTCGCCACCGTCCAGCCCGTCTTCGACGCCCTCAAGCCCGAAGGCGACTCCGGCGCCGTCCACGCCGGCAAGGTCGGCGCCGGCCACTTCGCCAAGATGGTCCACAACGGCATCGAGTACGCCATGATGCAGGCCTTCGCCGAAGGCTGGGAACTCCTCGAAGCCGCCCCCGAGGTCACCGACGTCCGCGAGGTCTTCCGCTCCTGGCAGGAAGGCACCGTCATCCGCTCCTGGCTCCTCGACCTCGCCGTCCGCGCCCTCGACGACGACGAACACCTCGCAAAGCTCAAGGGCTGGGCCGCCGACTCCGGCGAAGGCCGCTGGACCGTCGAAGCCGCCATCGACCACGCCGTCCCCCTCCCCGCCATCACCGCCTCCCTCTTCGCCCGCTTCGCCTCCCGCCAGGACGACTCCCCCCAGATGAAGATGATCGCCGCACTGCGCAACCAGTTCGGCGGCCACGCGGTCGAGTCGAAGTAACCCACAGAAGGCGGGCGCAGCCCCCACATGCATGTCGCGCACCTGTCGCTCGCCGACTTCCGTTCGTACGCCCGGGTCGAGGTGCCCCTCGACCCGGGCGTCACGGCGTTCGTGGGGCCCAACGGCCAGGGCAAGACCAACCTCGTCGAGGCGGTCGGTTACGTCGCCACGCTGGGCAGCCACCGGGTGGCCACGGATGCCCCGCTGATCCGTCTCGGCACCGAGCGGGCCGTGGTGCGCTGCTCGGTCGTCCGGGACCGGCGGACGACCCTGGTCGAGCTGGAGATCACCGCGGGCAAGGCCAACCGGGCCCGGATCAACCGCTCGGACAACGTGCGCCCGCGGGACGTCCTCGGGCTGCTGAGGACGGTGCTCTTCGCCCCCGAGGACCTGGCCCTGGTGAAGGGCGATCCCGGTGAGCGCCGCCGCTTCCTCGACGAGCTGCTGACCGCGCGCGCACCCCGCCTCGCGGGCGTGCGGCAGGACTACGAGCGGGTGCTCAAGCAGCGGAACGCCCTGCTGAAGACCGCGGCGATGGCCCGCCGGGCGGGCGGCGGCAAGGGCGCGGACCTCTCCACCCTGGAGATCTGGGACGGCCACCTGGCCCGGGCCGGTGCCGAACTCACCGCCTTCCGGCTGCAGCTGGTCGCCACCCTGCAGCCGCTCACCGCGGAGGCGTACCGGCAGTTGGCCCCGGGCGGCGGCGAGCCCGTGCTGGAGTACCGCAGTTCCTTCGAGGGCGCGTTGCCGACCAGCCGCGAGGAGGCGGAGGAGCAGCTGCTGGCCGCGATGCAGGCCGCCCGCAAGCAGGAGATCGAGCGGGGGCTGACCCTCGTCGGCCCGCACCGTGACGAGGTGGTGCTGCGGCTCGGCCCGCTCCCGGCCAAGGGGTACGCGAGCCACGGCGAGAGCTGGTCGTTCGCGCTGGCGCTGCGGCTCGCCTCGTACGAACTGCTGAAGGCGGACGGCGGCGAGCCGGTGCTCATCCTCGACGACGTCTTCGCCGAGCTGGACGCCCGGCGCCGGGACCGGCTGGCCGAGCTCGTGGCCGGCGGCGAGCAGGTGCTCGTGACGGCCGCGGTGGCGGAGGACGTGCCGAAGGCCCTCGCGGGAGTGCGCTACGGCGTCTCCGACGGCACGGTGGACCGTCTGGACGCGTGAGTCCCGTGGGTTCCGTACGCTGGAAGGCTCATCCGTCGCCGGGACCAAGGAGCACCGCGCCATGAGCGAGACGCCGGAGCCGTCGGGTGCGGGTGCGTCGGGTGCGTCGGAACCTGCGGGGGCGGGGGCATCGGCGGCGGGCACGTCGGGGGTCGACCTGGCCCGGGTCGCGCTGCGGGCGGCCAAGGAGCAGGCGCGGCAGCGCGGCGAGCAGGTCCGGGAGAAGCGTGAGGCGAAGCGGCACGGGCTGCGCAGCGGGGCGCGTGCGGACGGCCGTGACCCGGTGCCGCTGGGGGCGGCGCTGAATCGTTTGATCACGGAGCGGGGTTGGGAGGCGCCGGCGGCGGTCGGCGGGGTGATGGGCCGGTGGCCGCAGATCGTCGGGCCCGACATCGCGGCGCACTGTGTGCCGGTGCAGTTCGTGGAGGCCGAGGCGGTGCTCACCGTGCAGTGCGACTCCACCGCGTGGGCCACCCAACTCAGACTTCTGGCAAGACAGTTGGTGGCACGGCTGAACCACGAGCTCGGGCACGGCACGGTCCGGGTGATCAAGGTGCTCGGGCCGGACGCCCCCAAGCGCGGCTACGGCCGGCTGCGGGCACCGGGGAGCAGGGGCCCGGGCGACACCTGGGGCTGAGCACGTCACCCGGAGTGAACCGTTCCGGAACGGCTGACGGCCCGCGTAGGGGCACTGAAACCCCCGGCCGAGTATCGGGACATGTGCGGAGGGGATTCAGGGCGGCACATCTGCCCTCAGGGGCTGCCAAACGCCCATCTCTGTCAGTCGTACCGGTAGACTGGAACGCAAACACAGTTGCTCGTAGCAACCGAGTCGAAACGCCGTGGTCGCAGACCCGCCCGAGACGGGGGCGGGGGTGCGGCCCGCACTGTGCCAGAGAGGGCGCTTCGTGGCCGATTCCGGCAACCCCAGCCAGACCAATGAACCCATCGACCCGGCGACCGGGAAGTCCTACGACGCCAACGCCATCCAGGTGTTGGAGGGCCTCGACGCCGTTCGCAAGCGCCCCGGCATGTACATCGGATCCACCGGCGAGCGGGGCCTGCACCACCTGGTGCAGGAGGTCGTGGACAACTCCGTCGACGAGGCGATGGCCGGGCACGCGGACACCATCGGCGTGACGATCCTGGCCGACGGCGCCGTGCGGGTCGTCGACAACGGCCGCGGCATCCCGGTGGGCAACGTCCCGGGTCAGGAGAAGCCGGCGGTCGAGGTCGTGCTGACCGTGCTCCACGCCGGCGGCAAGTTCGGCGGCGGCGGCTACGCCGTCTCCGGTGGTCTGCACGGTGTCGGCGTCTCGGTGGTGAACGCCCTCTCCACCCGGCTCTCCGTCGAGATCCACACCGACGGTCACCGCTGGACCCAGGACTACAAGATGGGCGCGCCGACCGCGCCGCTCGACCGGCACGAGACGACCGACCGCACCGGCACCAGCGTCACCTTCTGGGCCGACCCGGACATCTTCGAGACCACGGTCTACTCCTTCGAGACGCTGTCGCGGCGCTTCCAGGAGATGGCGTTCCTCAACAAGGGCCTCACCATCTCGCTGACCGACGAGCGCCCCGAGCACTACGACGACGAGGGCAACCCGCTCACCGTCAGCTACCGGTACGACGGCGGCATCGCGGACTTCGTCGCCCACCTCAACTCCCGCAAGGGCGAGCCCGTCCACCCGTCCGTCATCGACTTCGAGGCCGAGGACAAGGACCGGACGATCTCCGTCGAGATCGCCATGCAGTGGAACAGCTCGTACACCGAGGGCGTCTACTCCTTCGCCAACACCATCCACACCCACGGCGGCGGCACCCACGAGGAGGGCTTCCGCGCCGCGCTCACCGGCCTGATGAACCGGTACGCGCGCGACAAGAAGATCCTCCGCGAGAAGGACGACAACCTCTCCGGCGAGGACATCCGCGAGGGCCTGACCGCGATCATCTCGATCAAGCTCGGCGAGCCGCAGTTCGAGGGCCAGACCAAGGACAAGCTCGGCAACACCGAGGCGAAGACCTTCGTGCAGAAGGTCGTCAACGAGCACTTCGCCGACTGGCTGGACCGCAACCCCGTCGAGGCCGCGGACATCATCCGCAAGTCCATCCAGGCCGCCAGCGCGCGCGTCGCCGCCCGCAAGGCCCGCGACCTCACGCGCCGCAAGGGCCTGCTGGAGACGGCCTCGCTGCCCGGCAAGCTCTCCGACTGCCAGTCCAAGGACCCGGCGGAGTGCGAGATCTTCATCGTCGAGGGCGACTCGGCCGGCGGCTCCGCCAAGCAGGGCCGCGACCCGCGCATCCAGGCGATCCTCCCGATCCGCGGCAAGATCCTGAACGTCGAGAAGGCCCGCATCGACAAGGTGCTCCAGAACACCGAGGTCCAGGCGCTGATCTCGGCGTTCGGCTGCGGCATCCAGGAGGACTACGACGAGTCGAAGCTCCGCTATCACAAGATCGTCCTGATGGCGGACGCCGACGTCGACGGACAGCACATCCGCACCCTGCTGCTCACCCTGCTCTTCCGCTTCATGCGGCCGCTGGTCGAGTCCGGGTACGTCTACCTCGCCATGCCCCCGCTGTACAAGATCAAGTGGGGCAAGGACGACTTCGAGTACGTCTACTCCGACCGCGAGCGCGACTCCGTCATCGCCGCGGGCGTCGCGGCCGGGCGCCGACTGCCCAAGGACGACGCGATCCAGCGCTTCAAGGGCCTCGGCGAGATGAACGCCGAGGAACTCCGCATCACCACCATGGACCAGGCGCACCGGCTGCTGCAGCAGATCACCCTGGAGGACGCGGCCCGCGCCGACGACCTCTTCTCCGTCCTCATGGGCGAGGACGTCGAGGCCCGCCGCTCCTTCATCCAGCGCAACGCCAAGGACGTCCGCTTCCTGGACGTCTGACGGGGCCGAACCCCGCCAGCACCGTCCAGTCACGCGTGAAAGGAAACTGACCACCAGTGGTCGACGACAACCGTCCCGACGGCGACATGCAGCCGCAGCAGGCCGAGAGCACCGCCACCGACACGTTCGTGTCCCGGGTCGAGCCGATCGAGCTCGAGACCGAGATGCAGCGCTCCTACCTCGACTACGCGATGAGCGTGATCGTGAGCCGCGCGCTGCCCGAGGTCCGCGACGGCCTCAAGCCGGTGCACCGGCGCGTGCTGTACGCGATGTACGACGGCGGGTACCGGCCCGAGAAGGGCTACTACAAGTGCGCCCGCGTCGTCGGCGACGTGATGGGCAACTACCACCCGCACGGCGACACCTCGATCTACGACACCGTCGTCCGCCTGGCCCAGACGTGGTCGCTGCGGATGCCGCTCGTGGACGGCAATGGCAACTTCGGTTCCCCGGGCAACGACCCGGCGGCGGCCATGCGCTACACCGAGTGCAAGATGATGCCGCTGGCCATGGAGATGATGCGCGACATCGACGAGGAGACCGTCGACTTCGCCTCCAACTACGACGGCCGCTCGCAGGAGCCGACCGTCCTCCCGGCCCGCATCCCCAACCTGCTGATCAACGGCGCCACCGGCATCGCGGTCGGCATGGCCACCAACATCCCCCCGCACAACCTGCGCGAGGTCGCCTCGGGCGCCCTCTGGGCGCTCGACCACCCCGAGGCCACCAACGAGGAGCTCCTCGACGCGCTCATCGAGCGGATCAAGGGCCCCGACTTCCCCACCGGCGCGCTGATCGTCGGCCGCCGCGGCATCGACGACGCGTACCGCACCGGCCGCGGCTCGATCACCATGCGCGCGGTCGTCGAGGTCGAGGAGATCCAGGGCCGCCAGTGCCTGGTCATCACCGAGCTCCCCTACCAGGTCAACCCGGACAACCTCGCGCTGAAGATCGCCGACCTGGTGAAGGACGGCAAGATCGCCGGCATCGCCGACGTCCGCGACGAGTCCTCCTCCCGGACCGGCCAGCGCCTGGTCATCGTGCTCAAGCGCGACGCCGTCGCCAAGGTCGTGCTGAACAACCTCTACAAGCACACCGACCTGCAGACCAACTTCGGCGCCAACATGCTCGCCCTGGTCGACGGCGTGCCCCGGACGCTCTCGCTCGACGCCTTCATCCGGCACTGGGTGGCGCACCAGATCGAGGTCATCGTCCGCCGCACCACCTTCCGGCTCCGCAAGGCCGAGGAGCGCGCGCACATCCTGCGCGCCCTGCTCAAGGCCCTGGACCAGATCGACGCGGTCATCGCCCTCATCCGGGCCTCCGAGAGCGCCGACGCCGCCCGCACCGGCCTCATGGGCCTACTCGACATCGACGAGCTCCAGGCCAACGCCATCCTCGAGATGCAGCTGCGCCGCCTCGCCGCCCTGGAGAGCGCCCGCATCCTCAGCGAGCACGACGAGCTGCAGGCGAAGATCAGCGAGTACAACGCCATCCTCGCCTCCCCCGAGCGCCAGCGCGGCATCGTCTCGGAGGAGCTCACCGCCATCGTCGAGAAGTACGGCGACGAGCGGCGCTCCACCCTCATCCCCTCCGACGGCGACCTCTCCATCGAGGACCTCATCGCCGAGGAGGACATCGTCGTCACGATCACCCGGGGCGGCTACGTCAAGCGCACCCGCTCCGACCTCTACCGCTCGCAGAAGCGCGGCGGCAAGGGCGTCCGCGGTGCGCAGCTCAAGCAGGACGACATCGTCGACCACTTCTTCGTGACGACGACGCACAACTGGATCCTGTTCTTCACCAACAAGGGCCGGGTCTACCGGGCCAAGGGCTACGAGCTGCCCGACGCCGGCCGCGACGCCCGCGGCCAGCACGTCGCGAACCTCCTGGCCTTCCAGCCGGAGGAGCACATCGCGCAGGTCATGGCGGTGCGCACCTACGAGGACAAGCCGTACCTGGTGCTCGCCACCCGCAACGGCCTGGTGAAGAAGTCCCTGCTCAAGGACTACGACTCGCCGCGCTCCGGCGGCCTGATCGCGATCAACCTGCGCCAGGACGAGGAGGGCCGGGACGACGAGCTGATCGGCGCCGAGCTGGTCTCCGCCGACGACGACCTGCTGCTGATCTCCAAGAAGGCCCAGTCGATCCGCTTCACGGCCACCGACGACGCCCTGCGGCCGATGAGCCGCGCGACCTCGGGCGTGAAGGGCATGGCCTTCCGCGAGGACGACGAGCTGCTGTCCATGAACGTCATCCGGCCGAGCACGTACGTGTTCACCGCGACGGACGGCGGGTATGCGAAGCGCACGCCCGTGGCCGAGTACCGTGTGCAGGGCCGGGGAGGTTTCGGTATCAAGGCGGCGAAGATCGTCGAGGGCCGTGGCTCCCTGGTCGGCGCCCTCGTGGTCGAGGAGACCGACGAGATCATGGCCATCACCCTCTCGGGCGGCGTCATCCGGACCAGGGTTTCCGAGGTTCGTGAAACCGGACGTGACACGATGGGCGTCCAACTGATCAACCTCGGAAAGCGCGACGCGGTCGTGGGCATGGCCCGCAACGCGGAGGCGGAGGACGAGGAGACCGTGGAGGACGAGGCCGACGAGGCCCTGGCCCTCGCGGACGGAACGACGGCGGACGGCACGGCCGACCAGGCCTGACCGCACGTCCGGCGGCCGCCGCACACACCCCCCGGGGGCGTGTGCGGCGGTCGCCGACCGGCACCGGCCACCTGGCCGGCCGCCGGAGACGAACGATGACCGGGCGGCGGCGGCCAGCCGGGCGGGAACAGCTGGAGGACCAGGGTGAGTGGAGCCACGGGCGGTGCGGCAGGTGCCGCGGGCGGAGCGCCGGGCGCCGCGCAGGGCGGAACGCCCTACGGCGGTGCGCCCAAGCCTCCGGCCGAGCACCCGGCCGCATCCACCTCGCTGATGCCCCCCGTGGGCGCGGCAGGCCCCGGCGGTGCGGGCCACGGTGCGCCCGGCATCCCGCCGGCCCCCGCCACCCCGCCGGCCGGCGGGTACTCCCAGCCGACCACCTACAGCAAGGGCCAGCCCACGCCCGCGCGCGGCACCCGCGTGCCCGGAGCGGCACAGTCCGGCGGCGCGGCCCGGCGGCCCGCCGCGGGCGCGGCCGGCGGCGGCCCGGCGGCCGGCCGGGTCCGGAAGGCACGGCTCCGCATCGTGAAGGCCGACCCCTGGTCGGTCATGAAGGTCAGCTTCCTGCTGTCGCTGGCCATCGGCGTGATCATCATCGTCGCGTCCGCCGTGCTGTGGATCGTCCTCAACGGCCTCGGCGTCTTCGACTCGCTGACCAGCACGCTGAAGGACGTCACCAGCTCGGACACCTCCGGCGGGTTCGACCTCATGGACTACCTCGGCTTCGGCCGGGTGCTGATGTTCACCACGCTGATCGCCGTCATCGACGTCGTGCTGATGACCGCGCTCGCCACGCTCGGGGCGTTCATCTACAACACGGCCGCGGGCTTCGCCGGCGGTGTCGAACTCACCCTCGCCGAAGAGGATTGATCGACACCTCCGATGCGCCACTGACACCCGGTCAACTTCGGGAACACTTGGGCCCTCACGGCTGTTGGAGCCGTGGGGGCCCGCTGGCATCCGAGTGACAGCCGCACCGCCCCGGCGAGCCGGACGAACCTCCGGCCACCGGCGGGGGTTGGCTGTGCCGGTGCCGGGAGCGGCCCGGTCGGTCGGTACGGCTGCCCGGAGGTGTGTGATGGCCGAGGTCGCAACAGAACTGGTCAACGCGGCGGAGGCGCTGCTCGGCGCCCGCCTGCCCGTACGGCTGCAGGCGTGGGACGGCAGTACGGCCGGACCGCCGGGCGCCCCCGCGGTCGTCCTGCGCAACCGCCGCGCCCTGCGCCGCCTGCTCTGGCAGCCCGGCGAGCTCGGCCTCGCCCGCGCCTACGTCGCCGGCGACCTCGACACGGCCCCCGACACCGACCTCTACGAGGTCCTCTCGGCGGTCGGCCGCTTCTCCGAACGGACCGACCTCCACCGGCCCGGCCTCCGCGACGTCCTCGGCCCCGTCGGCCGCCACGCGCTCGCCACGGCCTTCCGCGCGGGCGCCGTCGGCCCGGAGCCCGCTCCCCCGCCGGAGGAGGTCCGGCGCCACACCGGCCGCCTCCACAGCCGTCAGCGCGACCGCGCGGCGATCAGCCACCACTACGACGTCGGCAACGACTTCTACGGGCTCGTCCTGGGCCCCAGCATGGTGTACTCCTGCGCGTACTGGGAGCCCGGCGCCAAGAGTCTGGAGGCCGCCCAGGAGGCCAAGCTCGACCTGATCTGCCGCAAGCTCGGCCTCCGGCCCGGCCTGCGCCTCCTCGACGTCGGCTGCGGCTGGGGCTCCCTGCTCCTCCACGCCGCCCGCCACTACGGGGTGACCGCGGTCGGCGTCTCGATCTCCGCCGAACAGGTGGCCCTCGCCCGCGCCCGCGTCGCCGAGGCCGGCCTCGACGACCGCGTGGAGGTCCGCCTCCAGGACTACCGCGAGATCCCGGACGGCCCCTTCGACGCCATCTCCAGCGTCGGCATGGCCGAGCACGTCGGCTCCGTCCAGTACCTGACGTACGCCGAAGGCCTCCACCGCCTGCTCACGCCCGGCGGCCGGCTCCTCAACCACCAGATCTCCCGCCGCCCCGACCGCCCCGGCGAGCCGTACGCCCTCAGCCCCTTCATCGACCGCTACGTGTTCCCCGACGGCGAGCTCGCACCCGTCGGCAGCACCGTCTCGCTCCTGGAGGAGGCCGGCTTCGAGGTCCGCGACGTCGAGTCGCTGCGCGAGCACTACGCCCTCACCCTGCGCGAGTGGGTCGCCAACCTGGAGGCCCACTGGCCGGAAGCCGTCTCCCTCGCCGGGCGGGGCCGCGCCCGCGTCTGGCGGCTCTACATGGCCGCCTCCGCCGTGGCCTTCGAGGAGAACCGCATCGGCATCAACCAGGTGCTCGCCGTCCGCACCACCGACACGGGCGCCAGCGGCCTCCCCGCCACCCGCGAGCAGTGGCTCGCCAGGACCCCGCAGACCCCCGACCAGCCCCGACCCGCCGCGGTCGCCGATACGGATTTGGGGGATCGGCCGTCGGTCCGCTAATCTTTCAGTGCGGCAAGGGGCTATAGCTCAGACGGTTAGAGCGCTTCCCTGATAAGGAAGAGGCCACAGGTTCAAGTCCTGTTAGCCCCACCGAAGTTGAAAGGCCCGGACGGTCACCGTCCGGGCCTTTCGCTTGTCCGCGCACATCTGCTGCGTAACCGGCCCGGCCGGCGGCTCGTTGGACCGGTTGCGCGGAGGCACGTGGGGCTGGACGACTCGAAACTGCTGTGAAGTCGGGGATAGCCGGGCGAGAGAACCGGTCATGGGATCCGTGGACGTGATGCGCCTCCGCTCCTGCTGGCGGAAGACCATGCCCCCGGCCCGGGGTGAACGGGCGGTCCACCGATCGCACTGCCACGGAGGCATTCCCATGTCCATGGAAGCTGCCCTGCTCGAATCCCGGACGCTGCGCCACAGCCTGTGCGGGCGCGTCGAGGTGCTCGACAAGGTGAAGGCCCTCGTCCTGCTGCCCGACGGCCTGCACGTCACCACCCGCATGGTGGCGGACTACTTCGAGGTCGGGGAGCGGGCCGTCAACGCGGTGATCCACCGGCACCGTGCCGAGCTCGAGGCCAGCGGCTTCGCAGTTGTCCACAGGTCGGCAAAGGTGCAGGTCAGCCCTGGCTGCAACGTGCAGCTTAGCCCGATCGGGGGACAGCGCCTGGCCCTCTACCCCCGCCGGGCGGTCCTCAACATCGCGATGCTGCTGCGCGACAGCGAGGTCGCCCGGAGCGTGCGCCGCCACCTCCTCGACGCCGCGGAGCGGCCCCCGGCGGGGCATCTCGACCTCGACGGGCTGTTCGACGCCGTGGAGCGTCGGGTGCCGGCCGGGGAGGCCGGTGCGCGGCTCGCCGCCTGCGAGCGGATGCTCCTCGCCGACCGGGCGCTGGTGCGGGCGATGAGCGCGCGGCTGTGCGAAGCGGCGGACGATCTCCGGGAGCTGCGCGAGGACGTCGCCGCGCTCCGCCGCGGGCTGGGCAGGCTCGCCGCGCCGCGCGGGCCGCGGCGATGGGGAATCGGCGGCCGATGACCCTGGACCTTCCGTCCGGCGGGCGGCACGCTGGTGCGGGACGGCCGGTGGTCCCCGCCGGCCGCGGGACGGAAGGCGGCGTCGCGGTGGCGGTGTTCTGGGCGATGAGCCTGCCGGGGCTGGTGTGCGCCCTGCTGGTGCTGGCCGTGGCCGACCAACTGGCCCTGCGGGCCCGGCGGTCGCGATTCCTGCCGTGGCGGGGTACGGGCCGGGAGGGCCAGATCTCGGCGACCGGCTTCGAGCAGTTGCACGCGCAGTTCGCGGCGGGCAAGCAGCACGAGCTGGAGCAGCGCACCACCACGCTGATGCTCCGGGACGAGGAGGGCGAGGGCGCGCCTCCCCGCGGTGGTGTCGACCTGCGCCGCGGTACCGCCGTGGTGCCCGCGCGGCGGGACCGGGCGGAGGCCGGGCGGGCAGGTGTTCGGGGGTGTGGCGTCAACCGGGCGGGTGGAGGGCCCGGTTGACCGTGGTGGCGGGCCGTCCGGAAGCGGGTTACCGGTGTGTATCATCGGCCGCAGGGCGGTCTGTCGGCCCGACCGCTCGTCGATGCTCGTACATCCGAACTGCAAGAAGGACGAGGTCCCGCGGTGAAGAAGCTTCTCCTGGTCGCCCTGGTCGCCCTCGGCGGCTTCTTTGTCTACCGTCAGGTCCAGGCGGACCGTGCCGAGCAGGACCTGTGGACCGAGGCCACGGACCCGGTTCCGGCCGGTCGCTGAGACCTGCACGATCGTTGCCGGCCCCCTGCCCGGTGCACCGGGAGGCGGTCGGCGGGCGGCCCGCTCAGGATTCTCCTCCGGAGCGGGTACGCTAGTGCGCAGCGCACGTACACCGTGTGCTGCCGCGGGGCTTTAGCTCAGTTGGTAGAGCGCTGTCTTTGCATGGCAGATGTCAGGAGTTCGAATCTCCTAAGCTCCACACGCGCGGATCGGCCGCTGACCTGTGATCAGGTCGGCGGCCGATCGTCGTTCCGGCGGTGGTGCGTGCCGGCTCCGGTTCTCCGTCCCGTGTCCTGCCCGGGAGCCCGTTCCCGTCCCGTGGCCGTGGGTCCTGGCCGGCGTCCCACCACGGCCCGCGGGGCGGGCCGTCGGCTGTCAGTGCGGCTTGCGCGGGTCGTGCGGCTTCGGCCGGTCGGAGTCGGTGTCCGCGGCGTGATCCGTACCGGCTACGTGATCCGTACCGGCTGCGTGATCCGTACCGGTGGCGTGGTTCGTGCCGGCGGCGGCGGTGCCGTCGGAGGGAAGGTCGCGCGGCACGGAGCCGTTCACCGGGCCCTCGGCGGCCGCGGGGGGTGCGGTCGGAGGAGTGGTGGCGGTGGAGGCCGTCGTGCCCGTCGGGTGGGCGCCGGTGCCGTTCTGTGCCGGGGTGCCGGCGGTGCCGGTCGGCGGTTCGGTGAGCCACTCCGGGTTGTTCTGCTTGCGGTACCACTGCCAGGCGACGACTCCGGCGCCGAGCGCGACGGCGCCGGTGACGGCGAGGCCGGTGGCCCAGCCGTTGCGGTTCTCCCTCCTGATGTTCTTGGCCGCGAGTTCGCCGATCTCGGCGGAGGTCACGTGGCCGTGCAGTGCGGTGATCGCCGCGGCGCCGCGGATCTGGGCCTCCTGCGCCGCCGGTACGACGGTGGCCCTCGCGCCGGCCACGGCCTCGCCGACCTTGGGGGCGATGGCCGCCCGGGCCTGCTCGGCGGCCTTCTCGGCGGACAGCTTGGCGGCGAGGGCCGCCTCCTGCGCCCGGTGGACGGCCTTCAGCGTGCTCTGCTGGGTCTGCGGCGGGAGCGCCGCGAAGGCGCTCTCCAGTTGCGGGACGACGTGCTTGGTGTACTGGATGCGGGCGGTCTGCGCGGCTCCGGCGGCGGTGCTGCGGGCCTGCGCGCCCGCGGCGGCGGCCTTGGGGCCGAGGGCCTCGATGGCGGGGCCGAACCTCTGCCTGGCCTCGTCCGCGTAGTAGAGGGCGGTCTCCTTGGCGTTGGCGGCGTAGGGCGCGACGGCGTCCTTGGTGCGGCTGGCGGTGTCGCGCGCTGAGTCCAGGCGGGTCACGGGCTTCTCCTCCTCGGTGGCGTCCGATATGCACATTTCCACCTCTTTCGAGATCATGCATCTGCTCTTTCGGGAGGGCACGTCAGGCTGAGCCGTCCGCGAACCGTGGGATGATTCCGGGGTCGAGCGAGCGGAACGAAGGAGAGGCCCTGTGGCCCGGCTGACTGCCACCCTGAGGACGGACCACGGCGACGTCGTGGTCGCGCTGTTGCCGTTCCACGCGCCGAAGACGGTGGCGAACTTCGTGGAGCTGGCCGAGGGCACCCGTGAGTGGACGGACCCGTCGACGGGGGAGAAGGCCGCCAGGCCGCTGTACGACGGCACGGTCTTCCACCGGGTGATCAAGGGGTTCATGATCCAGGGCGGCGACCCGCTCGGCAACGGCACCGGCGGTCCGGGCTACGCGTTCGCCGACGAGTTCCACCCGGAGCTCGCCTTCACCAAGCCGTTCCTGCTGGCGATGGCGAACTCCGGCCCGGGCACCAACGGCTCGCAGTTCTTCGTCACGGTCGAGCCGGCGCCCTGGCTGACCCGCAAGCACACCATCTTCGGCGAGGTCACCGATGCCGCGTCCCGGGACGTGGTGAAGAAGATCGTCGCCACGGCGACCGACGACGACGACCGCCCGCTGAAGCCCGTGGTGATCGAGTCGGTCGAGATCACCCGCGGCTGACCCCCGCCGCAGTAGCCTGGACGGTCCCGGTGGAGCACCCTCGGACGGGGTGCCACCGGGATCCGTCGTGAGGAGGGAATCCCGGATGCTTCCGGACGAGCCCGTACGTCCGCAGCCCGAGGGCCCGGTGCAGCTGCCGGGCTGCTACCGGCACCCCGAGCGGGAGACCGGCGTGGGCTGCTCGCGGTGCGGGCGGCCGATCTGCCCCGCGTGCATGGTGAGCGCGTCGGTCGGCTTCCACTGCCCGGCGTGCGTGGCCGGCGAGGGTTCGGCGGCAGGTCCGGCACGTCCTGCCCGGACGCGCTTCGGCGGGCTCCCGGTGGGTGACGGCGCGCTGGTCACCAAGGTGCTGATCGGGCTGAACCTGCTGGTCTTCGTGCTCACCGAGTACGTCAGCCAGGCGTGGGGCGTGCGGCTGGCGATGCTGAGCGGGACGAGCTTCGGCGGCGTGCCCGTGCGCTACGGCGTGGCCGCCGGTCCGGAGGAGTGGTACCGGATCGCCACCGCGGTCTTCGTCCACGCCGGGCCGTTCCACGTGCTGATGAACATGGTGTCGCTGTGGGTGCTGGGGCCGCAGCTGGAACGGGTGCTGGGGCGGTCGCGCTTCCTGGCGCTGTACCTGGTGTCGGGGCTCGCGGGGAACGCCTTCGCGTACGTGGTGACCGGCGGCACCGTCTACTCGGTCGGCGCGTCCGGGGCGATCTTCGGCCTGCTCGGGGCGACGGCGGTGCTGTTCCGGGCGAACCGGGCGCCGCTCGGCCCGGTGATGGCGCTGCTGGTGTTCAACCTGGTGATCACGTTCTCGGTGTCGGCCATCGACTGGCGGGCGCACATCGGCGGCCTGGTCGCCGGTGCCGTCACCGCGGCGGGCCTGATGTACGCCCCGCCGGCCCGCCGGAACCTCGTGCAGGGGCTGACCGTGGCCGGTGTGCTGGGCGCGGTGGTGCTGATGGTGGCGGTGCAGACGGCCCTGCTGGCGGGCTGACCGGGGCGCCGCGACCGGCTGTTGTCCACAGCGTGCGCAGGGTTGTGCACAGCACGTGCGACCGTGCGCCGCCGAACGGCGTCGCTACGCGTGTCCTGCTGGGGGAATGCCGACGGGCGCGGGCCTGGCCGGGGGCGTGCGACACGAGCCTGCGAGCGGGTTATCCACAGGGTGGGGGGAGTTTTCCCCAGTGTGGATAACCGTGTGGATAAACGTACGAGCAGTCGTCGGAAAGGGCAGCGAAACGCCGCCCCGGGCTGAGCCGGGGCGGCGGCGGCCGTTCAGGAGCCGGGCGACGCTACTTCCACTGCGTGGAGACGCCGAACCCTGCGGCGATGAAGCCGAAACCGGCCAGGATGTTCCAGTTGCCCCAACTGCTCACCGGCCAGTCGCCACTCGTCACGTAATAGGTGACGATCCACACCAGGCCGATGAGGAAGAACGCCAGCATCAGCGGCGCCACCCAACTCCTGCCGGAGCTGAGCTTCACCGCCGTCGTGGCGGTCGGCGGCGTGTAGTCGGCCTTCTTGCGGACTCGGGACTTCGGCACGAGAGGCTCTCCTGTCGATGCGCTGTGACCGCGCGGTGTGCAGCGGAGCGGGGCGGCTGTGGGGGGCCGGTCCGTACGGTTCGAGCTCCGCACGTGCCACCGGCGTCCGTTAGCGTAGTGGTTCGCCGGGTCTAGAGGAGATAAGGGTACGGTGCCTAATTCCATGATTCCCCATCCCCGGGGCTCCCGGCGCCCCTCGCGCACCCGAATTGTCGGCCGTGCCCTGACATGCGCCGTGTTCGTGCTGGCCGGCCTGCTCTTCTACATCAGCGCCCGCACCGCGCAGGGCACCGATCTGCGCACCGACGACTCCCTGCTGCGCCTCGGCGACGTCATACAGCAGCGCAGTGCCCAGAACCAGCAGATCCAGGCCCAGATCGGCGGCCTCCACGACCGGGTCGACGGCCTCGCCGGGGTGCAGAGCCAGAGCCCGTCCGACACCGCCCGCGCCGACGTGCTGGAACGCTCGGCCGGCCTGCAGGCGCTCCGCGGCCCCGGCCTCACCGTGACCCTCGACGACGCCCCGCCCAACGCCACCGCCCGCATCCCCGGTGTGCCCGAGCCGGGCGTCAACGACCTGGTCATCCACCAGCAGGACATCCAGGCCGTGGTCAACGCCCTCTGGCGGGGCGGTGCCGAGGGCATCCAGGTCATGGACCAGCGCCTCATCGCCACCAGCGCCGTCCGCTGCGTCGGCAACACCCTGCTGCTGCAGGGCCGCGTCTACTCCCCGCCGTACGTCATCAGGGCCGTGGGACGCACCGACCGGCTGCGCTCGGCGGTCGACGCCGACCCGACGATCCGGAACTACCTGCAGTACGTCGCCGCGTACGGGCTCGGCTGGAAGGTCCAGGAGGCCGGCGAGCTCACCGTGCCCGGCTACGAGGGCTCGGTCGACCTCGGCGCAGCGGGCACGCGCTGACCACGGACGGGCGGCAGGACGGCGTAGGCGCCGTACACGGGCGGCGCGGCGTCTAGTCTGGACCCCGACGCGAACCCGAGGAGCACCATGTACGGCTGGATCTGGCGCCATCTGCCGGGGAACACCCTGGTCCGGGCGCTCGTCTCGCTGCTGCTGGTCCTCGGGGCGGTCTACGTCCTGTTCCAGTACGTCTTCCCGTGGGCCGAGCCGCTGCTGCCCTTCGGCGACGTCACGGTGGAGGACGGCGGCGCCGGCTGACCCGGCCCCCGCTCCCCCCGGCATCCGTCACCTCCGCACCGCGGACCCGCACCCCAGGAGTAGCGCGCATGAGCTCCGTCGGCTCGCCCCGGATCCTCGTGGTCGACAACTACGACAGCTTCGTCTTCAACCTCGTCCAGTACCTCTACCAGCTGGGCGCCACCTGCGAGGTGGTGCGCAACGACGAGGTGACCGTCGGGCACGCCGTGCGGCGGGCGGGCGACGAGGGCTTCGACGGGGTGCTGCTCTCCCCCGGCCCCGGCACCCCCGAGGAGGCCGGCGTCTGCGTGGAGATGGTGCACCACTGCGCCGCCGCCGGGCTGCCCGTCTTCGGCGTCTGCCTCGGACTGCAGTCGATCGCCGTCGCGTACGGCGCCGTGGTGGGCCGCGCCCCCGAGCTGCTGCACGGCAAGACCTCCCCGGTCGAGCACGAGGACGGCGGCGTCTTCGAGGGGCTGCCCTCGCCGCTGACCGCCACCCGCTACCACTCGCTGGCGGTCGAGCCCGGCACCGTCCCGGACGAGCTGGTCGTCACCGCGCGGACGGGCAGCGGCGTCATCATGGGCCTGCGCCACCGCGAACTGCCGGTGGAAGGGGTGCAGTTCCACCCCGAGTCGGTGCTGACCGAGGGCGGCCACCGGATGCTCGCCAACTGGCTGGCCGCGTGCGGGTACCCCGAGGCGGTCGGGCGCTCACGCGGGCTCGCCCCGGTGATCGGCCGGAGCTGACCAGGTGACAGCGGTGAGGCCGGAGGACGGGACGGCCCCGGGGGCGGACGACTGGGGCGTGTACGAGGCCGCGGCCCCCTCCTCCTCCGGGCGGCCGGCGCAGCCCCCGCAGCCCTTCGACGACCGGACGGTGCAGCTGAGGGCGGTACGGGACGTGCGCCCGGTGGAGCCTGCCGCCGCGCCGCCGCCCAGGCCCGTGGCGCCGCCCGTGGTGCCCGTGGCACCGTCTGAGCCGGCCGTGCCGGCGCAGGCGCCCGGCGAGGCTCCTGGAGGCCGCGCCGAGCGCCGCAGGGTGGCTGCCGGGCTCGCAGCCCCCGGCACGGGCCGCCGACGGGCCGTGGGCCGTTCCACGGCCTCCGCGGCACGCCCCAGGGAGCGCCGCAGGGTGGTCGCCGCGCGGATGGTCGGCGAACTCTTCATCACGCTCGGCACGGTGATGCTGCTCTTCGTGGCGTACCAGCTGTGGTGGACCAACGTGCAGGCCGACGCCTCCGCAGACGCCGCCGGGGCGAAGCTGGAGCAGCAGTGGAACAGCGCGCCCGCGCCGACCGGGCCGGCCTCCCCGGGCGCGCCCGCCGCGGGGGCGTTCGAGCCCGGCAGGGGATTCGCCCTGATCCACATCCCCGCGCTCGGCCTCAAGTACCCGGTGGCGGAGGGCACCCAGAAGCAGCAGGTGCTCGACAAGGGCCTCGTCGGGCACTACACCGGCACGGCGATGCCGTCCGACAGGACCGGGAACTTCGCCGTCGCGGCGCACCGCACGACGCACGGCCAGCCGTTCCGGAAGATCGGGCAGCTGAAGCCGGGGGACAGGATCGTCGTGGAGACGGCGACCGCCTACTACACCTACGAGGTCGCCGGGGGCATCCCTGAGACGCCGCCGACCAACGTGACGGTCATTCAGCCGGTGCCCAAGGGCTCGCCGTTCACCCAGGCGGGTCGTTACATCACCCTGACGACGTGCACACCCGAGTTCAGTGCCAGGGGTCGGCTCATCGTGTTCGGCAAGATGGTCGAGGAACGGCCGAGGAGCCAGGGCAAGCCCGCCGCGCTCACCGGCTGACCACCGCACCGCCGGGAGGCCCGCCGTGAGCCCTGTCGCCAGCAACCGGATCAGGGCGGCGGCCGGGGCCGTCGGCGAGCTGATGATCACACTCGGCGTGGTGTTCGCGCTCTTCGCCGCCTACTCGCTCTGGTGGACGGACGTGGTGGCGGCCCGTCAGGCGTCCGCCGCCGCCGGCCATCTCCGGCAGAGCTGGAGCGCCACGGCGCACGCCGCTCCCCCGGCGGCCCTCGCCGACGGCGCCGTCGGCTTCCTGCACGTCCCCGCCATGGGCCGCGGCCAGGTGCTCGTCCGGCGCGGCACCGGGCCCGCGGTCCTCGACGAGGGCGTCGCCGGACTCTACGAGCAGCCCTACCCGTCCGCCATGCCGTGGGACGCCGAGGGCAACGTCACCCTCGCCGCCCACCGCGACGGGCACGGCGCCGCGTTCCACGACCTCGACCGGGTGGGCCCCGGCTCCGCCGTCGTCGTCGAGACCGCCGACCGCTGGTACGTCTACCGCGTGGACGGCGTGCTCCCCGAGACCTCCCCGGAGAACGTCGGCGTCATCGCCCCCGTCCCGGCGGACTCGCCGTACGACCGGCCCGGCCGGTACATCACCCTGACGACCTGTACGCCCGTCTACACCTCGCTGTACCGGCTGGTGGTGTGGGGGAGCCTCGCACGGATCGAAACGGTGGACGCGCGCCGTACGCCGCCGGTGGAGCTGCGGGTCGGACGGTGAGGGGTTGCCGCCGTCCGGGTGAGTCGTTGGTGCCGGTATGACGACGAACGACACCCCGGCCCTGTTCGACTTCCACGGCCGGGAGGTGCGGGTGATCACCCGCGACGGCGAACCCTGGTGGGTGGCGGCGGACGTGTGCGCGGTGCTGGAGATCGCCAACCCGCGGGACGCCCTGCGCAAGGTGCTCGACGACGACGAGAGGGGTGTCGCCACTGTCTACACCCCTGGCGGTGACCAGCAGGTTTCCGTCATCAACGAGCCGGGCCTCTACTCCCTGGTGCTGCGCTCGCGGAAGCCGCAGGCGAAGGCCTTCAAGCGGTGGGTCACGCACGAGGTGATCCCGCGGATCCGGCGGACCGGCCGGTACGCGGTGGCGGACAGCCGGCAGCAGGACGTGCCGTCGGCGATGGCGGATTTCCTGCGGCTGATCGCCGGGGCGTCCGCGGAGGCACTCGTGCACGCGGGCCGGACGGCCGCCGCAATGGACGGCACCACCCGTGCGGTGGAGGGCCTCAACGGCCGGATCGCGGACCTCGCGGAGGTCCTGGCGACGGTGGCGGCACGGCTGCCGGCCCAGCCGTCCGGCCCGGACGCCAAGAGCCCGGACGCCAAGAGCCCGGGCTCGGGCGGGGGAGCGGGCGCGGACGGAGGGCCGGAGGAGCCGATCTGGCACGCCGGCATCCCCGAGGAGGCCCTGCCCTTCGACACGCTCGCCGAACTCCTCGCCGTCGAGCTCGGACGGCCGGGCCTGAGCCGCGGTCAGCTGTACGCGACGGCGTGCGACGCCGGGCTGCTGAGGCAGCTGCCGCCGCCGTACGGCGGTCACTCGCTGACGGACCCGAGGCTGGCGTCGCTGTTTCTGGTGCGCCGCACCAGCGGCGCGCTGCACGGCTGGCCGACCGTCCACCACCACCAGCCGATGGCCCTGCCGCAGGGTGTGGTGATCATGCGGCAACTGGTGCTGCAGGACATCGGGCGCCGGCTGCTGTGAACGGCGGACGTCCGTCCACAGGCTGTGGACGGACGGCGGCGTCACAGCGGTCAGCGGTCAGGGATCAGTGCTCAGCGGTCAGGGACGGCCGGGAACGACGGAGGGGCCGCGCGGTGTGCGCGGCCCCTCCGGTGCGGTACGTGGTCAGTGCCCCGGGTCGGGATTCCTGGTGACGAGGTTCACCTTCGTGCCCGGGTCCAGCTGGGTGCCGGCGGGCTGGTCGGTGGTCACCACGATCGCGTTGGGGTCGGCGGGACCGGCAATGATCGTGTAGCCCAGGTTCTGCGCCGTGAGCAGCTTGATCGCGTCCTTGAGCGTCACGTTCGTCAGCGGGGGCACGGTGCCCTTCTCCGCCTCCTTGCCGACCGTGATGGTGACCGTGGCGTTCTTCTTGAGCTGGCCGCTCTTGGGGCTCTGGTCGACCACGAAGCCGATCTTGGCCGCGTCGGTGACCGCCTGGGTGACGACCTTCACCTGGAGCTTGGCGTCGGTGATCGCCTGGGTGGCCTCGTCCTGGGTCTTGCCCGTGACGGACGGCACCGCGACCTTGCCCGCGCCGCCCGAGACCACGATGGTGATCTCGGTGCCCGCCGCGGCCTTGCCGGTCGGGCTGAAGGAGATGACCTTGTCCTGATCGACGGTGTCGTCGTCCTTCAGTTCGGTCTTCACCGTGAACCCGGCGCCCTGGAGCTTCGCGGTGGCGGTGTCGGAGGGCTGTCCGGAGACGTCGGGGATCTCCGTCTCGACCGGGCCGGAGGAGAGGTGCACGGTGATGACGCTGTTGACGTCGATCTGCGTGTTGGCGGCCGGATCCTGGGTGCAGACCTGATCCTTCTGGATCTTCGCGTCGGGGCAGGCGATCGGGGCGCCCGCCTGCACCTGGAGCTTCTCGTTCTGCGTCTTCGCCTTGGTCTGGGCGTCGGTCAGGCTGAGACCGACCAGGGTGGGCGAGGTGGTCTTGGCCGCGCCGCCCCCGCCGCTGAGCATCGCCTGGACGACGAAGAACGCACCGACCAGCACGAGGACGGCCGCCACGGCGAGCACGATCCACGAGGTGTTGTTCTTCTTCTGCTGGCTCTGCCGGCGGCTGCTGCGGCTGAAGCCCTCGTCGTCGTAGCCGCCGCCCTGGCCGCCGCCGTAGCCGTCGTCGCGGGCCTGGGGCGGGTAGCCGTAGCCGGACTGCGGGGAGCCGACCTGCGGGAGCATGGTCGTCGGGCCGGCCGCGCCCTGCTGGGGCAGCAGGTTGGTCTGGCCGTACGGGTCGTACTGCGCCTGGCCGCCCTGGTCGTAGCCGTAGCCGCCCATGCCGAACGCCGCGGCCTGCTGGGCGGCGGCGACCGGGAGGCCGTCGAGGAAGCGCTCGATGTCGTCGCGCATCTCGTCGGCGCTCTGGTAGCGGTAGTCGCGCTCCTTGGCGAGGGCCTTCAGCACGATCGCGTCGATCTCGGGGCGGACCTCGGGGTCGAACGCGGACGGCGGCTGGGCCTCCTCGCGGACGTGCTGGTAGGCCACCGCGACCGGGGAGTCGCCGATGAACGGCGGACGCACGGTCAGCAGCTCGTACAGCAGGCATCCGGTGGAGTACAGGTCGGAACGGGCGTCGACGGTCTCGCCCTTGGCCTGCTCGGGGGAGAGGTACTGCGCGGTGCCGATGACCGCGGAGGTCTGGGTCATCGTCATGCCGGCGTCGCCCATGGCGCGGGCGATGCCGAAGTCCATGACCTTGACGTTGCCCTGCCGGGTGAGCATGACGTTGGCGGGCTTGATGTCGCGGTGGACGATGCCTGCGCGGTGCGAGTACTCCAGCGCCTGCAGGATGCCGATCGTCATCTCCAGCGCGCGCTCCGGCAGCAGCCGGCGGCCGGAGTGCAGCAGCTCGCGGAGGGTCGAGCCCTCGACGTACTCCATCACGATGTACGGGATGGAGATGCCGTCGATGTAGTCCTCGCCGGTGTCGTACACGGCGACGATGGCGGGGTGGTTGAGCGAGGCCGCGGACTGCGCCTCACGGCGGAACCGCGCCTGGAAGGAGGGGTCGCGGGCCATGTCGGCACGGAGGGTCTTCACGGCGACCTGGCGGCCGAGCCGGGTGTCATGGCCCAGGTAGACCTCGGCCATGCCGCCGCGCCCGAGGACGCCGCCGAGCTCGTACCTGCCGCCGAGGCGACGAGGCTCTTCCATAGTTCCGACCCTCTCCCTCACCGGCCGGTGAGGATGTGACGTAGGTGTCCCCGCACGCACTGTCCGACGGCGCCGCCGCCACACCGTTCGCGTGGCGCCGGTTCCGCAGGTGAGCAGTGGGTAGACCCGCTGCTGGCGGATACGCTACCGGGCGAAGCTGAGACGACCCGACCAGCCTGCCACCTGAGACCAGACCGGTATGCACCGGAACGGCTCAACTGTGACCATCGCCTCAGGCCCTCCACCGGCTGTTACTTGGTCCCGACCACGGCTTCCATGACCTTCCGGGCGATCGGCGCGGCGATCGAGCCGCCGCTGATCTCGGCGCTCTCGGCGGCGCCGTCCTCGACGACGACCGCCACGGCGACCTGCTTGTCGTTCGCGCCCTTGGCGTAGGACATGAACCAGGCGAACGGCAGGCCGCTGTTGTCCTGGCCGTGCTGCGCGGTGCCGGTCTTGCCGCCGACGGTCACGCCCTTGATCTGGGCCTTCTCTCCGGTGCCGTTCTTCACCACGGACTCCATGAGCTGCTGGAGCTTCTGCGCGGTGGTCGGGGAGACGGGCCGGCCCATCTCCTTCTCCGAGTGCTTGGAGACGACGGCGAGCGTGCTCGACCGCTCCTGGTCGACGAGGTACGGCTCCATCAGCGTGCCGTTGTTGGCGATCGCCGCGGCGACCATGGCCATCTGCAGCGGGGTGGCCCGGGTGTCGTGCTGGCCGATGGCGTCCATGGCGGTGCCGTCGGGGGAGGAGCTCTTCGGGAAGACGCTGGCCGACGCCCGGATCGGGACCTCGACCTTGGCGTTGTTGAAGCCGAACTTCTCGGCCTGCGCCCGCAGCTTGTCCTTGCCGAGTTCCGCGCCGATCTTGCCGAAGACGGTGTTGCACGAGTAGTCCATGGCGACCAGCAGCGTGGCGTTCGTGCACGGCTCGGTCTTGGAGGCGTTCTTCAGCTCGGTGCTGGTGCCCGGCAGGATGTACTTCTCCGGGGTCTCCGTGGTGTCCTCGGGGGTCTGGAACTTGCCGTCCTCGAACGCCGCCGCCGCGGTGACCAGCTTGAACGTCGAACCGGGCGGGTACGTCTCGCGCAGCGCCCGGTTGAGCATCGGCTTGTTCGGGTCGGCGTTGAGGTTCGTCCAGGCCTTGGCGTCGGCGTCGGAGCTGCCAGCGAAGGTGCCGGGGTCGTACGACGGGGTGGAGACGAGCGCGAGGATCGCGCCGGTGCGCGGGTCGATGGCGACGGCCGCGCCCTTCTTGTTGCCGAGCGCCTCGAAGGCGGCCTTCTGGGCCTTGGGGTCGATCGTCGTGACGACGTCGCCGCCCTTCTTGTCGTCGCCCGTCAGCATGTCGAGGGTGTTGCGGAAGAACAGCCGCGAGTCGGTGCCGGAGAGGATGCCGTCCTCCAGCGACTCCAGCTGGCTGGTGCCGAACGACTGCGAGGAGTACCCGGTGACCGGCGCGTACATCGGGCCGTCGACCCAGCTGCGCTTGTACTTGTAGCGCAGGCCGTTGACGTTGTCGGAGTTCGTGACCGGGGCGCCGCCGACGATGATGTTGCCGCGCGGGTAGGCGTACCGGTCGTACTTGTTGCGGTCGTTCTCCTTGTTGGTGGCCCAGGCGTGGGCCTGGACCCCCTGCACCCAGTTGGTGCGCACCATGAGGGCGAGGACGAGGACCAGGCAGAAGACGGAGACCCGGCGGATGGGCTTGTTCACGTGTCGGGTCCCTTTCAGGCCGAGGCCGGCGCGGTGGCCGGTTCCGGGTCGGCGGCCGGTCGTCGGGCGCTGTCGCTGATCTTGAGGAGGATGGCGATCAGAGCCCAGTTGGCGACGACCGACGAACCGCCCTGGGCGAGGAACGGCATCGTCATGCCGGTGAGCGGGATCAGGCCGGTGACGCCGCCTGCGACGACGAAGACCTGCAGGGCGAAGGCCGAGGAGAGTCCGACGGCGAGCAGCTTCCCGAACGGGTCACGGGCCGCGACGGCGGTGCGCAGGCCGCGCTGCACGATCAGGCCGTACAGCAGGAAGATCGCCATCATGCCGGTCAGGCCCATCTCCTCGCCGAACGAGCCGAGGATGAAGTCGCTCTTGGCGGCGAACTGGATCAGCCAGGACCGGCCCTGGCCGAGGCCGGTGCCGGTGACGCCGCCGGAGCCGAACGCCATCAGGGTCTGGCCGATCTGCTCGCTCGTGCCGGGCGGCGGCGGGTCCGCGAAGGCGGCCATCGGGTCGAGCCAGGAGTTGATGCGGATCTTGACGTGCGGCTCCGCCATGGCGACGACGGTCGCGCCGCCGATCGACATCACCAGGCCGAAGACGATCCAGCTGGTGCGCTCGGTGGCGACGTACAGCATCACCACGAAGAGGCCGAAGAAGAGGAACGAGGAGCCGAGGTCGGTCTCGAAGACGAGGATGAGGATCGACAGCAGCCAGACCACGATGATCGGGCCGAGGTCGCGGCCGCGCGGCAGGTAGAGGCCCATGAAGCGGCGGCTGGCGAGCGCCAGCGCGTCGCGCTTGACCATCAGGTAGCCGGAGAAGAACACCGTCAGGATGATCTTGGCGAACTCGCCGGGCTGGATGGAGAAGCTGCCGATGTGGATCCAGATCTTGGCGCCGAAGTCGCCCGCCCGGGCCGGGAAGAAGGCCGGCGCCGCGAGCAGCACCAGGGCCACCGCCATCGAGATGTAGGTGTACCGCTGGAGGATCCGGTGGTCCTTCAGCAGCACGATCACGGCGGTGAAGAACGCGATGCCCAGGCCCGACCACATCAGCTGGTTGGCGGCCGCCGGGTAGTTGGAGGCGAGGAGCTTGCCGGCCTTGTCGAGCCGCCAGATCATCACCAGCCCGAGCCCGTTCAGCAGGGTCGCCAGCGGCAGCAGCAGCGGGTCGGCGTACGGCGCGAAGCGGCGCATCAGCAGGTGCGCGACCAGGGCCAGCGCGCCCATGCCGAGGCCGTACGCCAGCATGCCGGCCGGCAGCGTGCCGTCCATCGCCAGGCCCACGTTGGCGTAGGCGAACATCGGCAGCAGCACCGCGAACGCCAGCATGGCGAGCTCGGTGTTCCGGCGGTTCGGCGCGTTCTGCGGAGTGATCGTCGTGTTGCCGCGGCGCTGTCCGCCGCGGTCGGTGGTGTTGTTGCTCAGGTCAAAGGTGCTCACGTGTAGGCCGCTCCCCGACGGCTGAGGCCCCTGGCGAGGGGTGGTGCTACTGGGCCGGGCAGGAGGTCGCCAGCTGCTTCTCCTGCTCGGTGAGTTCGGGTGTGGTGCCGGGGTTGCCGGTGCTCAGGGTGTCGGTGGACGGGCTCGGACTCGCCGTGCCCTCGGTGCGGAGGGCGGCGGTGGTCAGCGTGCCGGCGCTCGGGCTGGGCGACGGGCCCGGGCTCGCGCCGGGGTCCGGGACGGACCCCTCCGTCCCCGTCGTGCCGGTCGCGGCGCCCTGGGCCACCTTCTTGCAGACGGCGGCCTGCGTGGAGAGGTTGCGGACCTGCTCGCGGGCGTCGGCGAGGCTCTTGGCCTGGATGGTCTTCGCGACCTGCGTCCGCTGGTACGTGGGCAGGAACTTGAGCTCGACGTCCGCGTGCGCCTCGTACACCGAGGACAGGCTCAGCCCCGCCAGGGACTGGTTGAGCCCGCGGTAGACGGCCACGCCGTCGCCGTCCGCACCCACGTAGTACTGGCCCTGCGTCCACCGCCAGCCGACGTAGCCGCCGCCGCCCAGCAGGCCGAGCACGGCCAGCACGGCCAGCGAGACCTTCAGCTTGCGGCCCTTGCGCCGCCGCCGGGAGGGCCGCTCCTCGTCGCCGTCGTACGACCGCGCGTCGCCGCCGTAGCCCTGCTCGGCGTACTCGTCGTCCGGGTAGCCCTCGGCCGGGCCGAAGCCCGCGGCCCCGCCCTCGTAGCCGTCGGCCGGGCCGAACGCCCCCTGCGGGGGCTGCGGGCGGCCGAGGCCGGCGGCGCGGCCGGCCGGGGTGTCGAGCAGGCCGGGGTCGCTCTGGTGCGGCTGCGCGTCGGCGACCGCGCCGACCACCACGGGGATGTCGACGAGGCGGCCGCTCAGCGTGTCGGTGGCGCCGACGTCGATGACGTCCGCCACGATGCAGGTGATGTTGTCCGGCCCGCCACCGCGCAGGGCGAGCTGGATGAGCTCCTGGACGGTCTGCTCCGGTGCGTAGTAGCTCCCGAGCGTGGCCTCCAGCGTCTGGTGGCTGACCGGTCCCGACAGGCCGTCGGAGCAGATGAGGTAGCGGTCGCCCGCGCGGACCTCGCGGATCGACAGGTCGGGCTCGACCTGGCCGCGGCCGTCCAGCGCGCGCATCAGCAGCGAACGCTGCGGATGGGTCTCGGCCTCCTCGGGCGTGATCCGGCCCTCGTCGACCAGCCGCTGCACCCAGGTGTGGTCCTGCGTGATCTGGGTCAGCGAGCCGTCGCGCAGCAGGTACGCCCGGGAGTCCCCGATGTGCACCATGCCCATCCGCTGGCCCGTCCACAGCATGGCGGTGAGCGTGCAGCCCATGCCCTCCAGCTGCGGATCCTCCTCGACCATCTGCCGGAGCCGGTCGTTCGCACCCTGCACGGCCTCGCCGAGCAGCGTCAGCAGGTCGGCACCGGGGACGTCCTCGTCGAGCCGGACGATCGAACCCAGCACCTCGGAGGACGCGACCTCGCCGGCCGCCGCCCCGCCCATGCCGTCGGCCACCGCGAGCAGCCGCGGGCCGGCATAGCCGGAGTCCTCGTTGCCCTCCCGGATCAGGCCCTTGTGCGAGCCGGCGGCGAACCGCAGCACGAGGCTCATGCGGCCGCCGCCCCCTTCCCGGGTCGGGCGGCCGTGACCGGGCCGCGGGCGCGCGCGGCAGCGGCAGCGCGGCGTGCGCGCTCCCGGCTGGTCCTGAACGGGATGGTGTCCCTCATGCGCCGCTACTTCCGCAGTTCGATGACGGTCCGGCCGATACGGATCGGCATGCCCGGCTGGAGCGGCATCGGCGCGGTGAGCCGCTGCCGGTCCAGATAGGTGCCGTTGGTGGAGCCTAGATCCTCCACCGTCCACTGCCCAGTCTGATCCGGGTAGATCCTGGCATGACGCGACGAGGCGTAGTCGTCGTCCAGCACGATCGTGGAGTCGTGCGCGCGGCCCAGCGTGATCGTCTGCCCCTGCAGGGCGACCGTGGTGCCGGCCAGCGACCCCTGCACCACGTACAGGTGGGTCGGCGCACCGCGGCGCTGCCGCGGCTGCGGCGGGGCGGCCGCACCGCCCTGCTGGGGCGGCCTGGCCGGCGACGCGGCAGCGGCCGGGGCGGTGCGCCGCGCGGTGCGCGGATTCACCTTGGTCCCGAACAGGTCGCTGCGGATGACCTGCACCGCGACGATGACGAACAGCCACAGCACGGCGAGGAAGCCCAGCCGCATGACCGTCAGGGTCAGTTCTGACATGAGTGGCCCGCTCTACCCTTCGACCTGTCGGTAGACGATGGTGGTGGACCCGAGGACGATTCGGGAGCCGTCGCGGAGCGTAGCGCGCTGCGTGTGCTGGCCGTCCACCACGATGCCGTTGGTGGACCCGAGGTCGAGCACCATCGCCGGTGTGCCCGGACGGATCTCCGCGTGCTTGCGGCTGACCCCGGGGTCGTCGATGCGGATGTCCGCCTCGGTGGAGCGGCCGAGCACGCACGCGTTGCCCGTGATCTGGTGCCGGGTGCCGTTGACCTCAAGCCAGCGCCGGGTGTCGGTGCCGCCGTGGCCCGCCCCGGGGAACGGCCGGACGTTGCCGCCCGCGGCCGGGGGGCCGGGGGGCATCGCCGGCGGGCCGGGCGGCGGCGGCGGAGCGCCGTAGGGCGCCGCGCCGGGCTGCTGCCACGGTGCGCCGGGCGCGGGCGCGGTCGGGCGCCGCTCGTAGCCGCCCGGGGCGGCCTGCTGCTGTTGGGCGGGGTCCTCGCCGGCGAGGGTGCGGCTGCGCACCCGGTAGTTGCCGGTGTCGAGTTCGTCGGCCTTCTCCAGCGACACGTTCAGCGGACCCATGAAGGCGTAGCGCTGCGCCTCGGCGTACTCGCGGACCATGTTGGCGAGCTCGATGCCGAGCTGGCGGGCGTACGGGCTGAGCCGCTCGTGGTCGTGCGGGCTGAGTTCGACGATGAAGTCGTTCGGGACGACCGTGCGGTCGCGGTTCCAGATGGTGGCGTTGTTGTCGCACTCGCGCTGCAGCGCGCCCGCGATCTCCACCGGCTGGACCTCGGACTTGAACACCTTGGCGAAGGTGCCGTTCACGAGACCCTCGAGCCTCTGCTCGAACTTCTTCAGGACTCCCACGGGGCACCCCCTTCCAGGGCGTCGGGCCGGTCCGCGGTCGCGGGCCGGGTTGCGGTTTTCCGTACTGATCGTATCCACGTCGGGCCCATCCGTACGGTTCCCCGGGAACGTGGTCCCCGGGCGTGAGACCGCGCACACGGGCCCGCGGGGTCTTCCGCGGGGCCCGGCGGGGCCGCGGGCGCGTACGGACGGAGCCGTGCCGGCATGCGGGGGGTACCCGCGGACGGGCCGGCTCATCCCTCGGTCACCCGTTCGTCCCCGGGGACCTGCGGCGGGGTCCCCGGGTGGCAGGGAAACGGATTCGGAGGTACCCGGGACGGCGTGCTAATGTTTTCCACGTCGGAAGGGGCGCCCGAGAGGGAGCCGAACGGAAGACCGGTGAGGATGCGGTAAGATCCTCTCCGAGCCGGAAGGGCCGCAAGTCCTGAGGGCGACACCCTTGCGCGGGTGGCGGAATAGGCAGACGCGCTGGATTCAGGTTCCAGTGCCCGAAAGGGCGTGGGGGTTCAACTCCCCCCTCGCGCACAGCGAAGCCCCGCAGATCTTCGGATCTGCGGGGCTTTCTCGTGCCCCCGTGACGTTCCGGGGGCCGCCTTCCCCGTGCGGGGGAAGCCCTTTCAGGTCTCTGCCCGGTAACAACAGGCGACCCCGAACGAATTCTGTCGGAGCGGACTGATAGAACATCCCCCGGGAATTCTGTTCGACAGTTCGAGAAAATGTCCGTTTTGGTGTTGATGATGCCAACTGGGGCGTCTCCACGGGGGGTTGTACGTGGGGGTTGAGCTGGGCACACACCGATACGCGGCCTGCCCTGCCACTTGTCCTGCCGCGGTCGAACGCGGCGTTCTGTCCGGAATTCCCCTCATATCCGCAGCATTGTCATCCCAAGGAGAACGCGGATGCTCGACCCATCGGGTCCGGTCAGGACGCGAATAAGGGGGGCCGGACGGGCGACCACTCTCGCCGTCGTCACCGCCGCTCTGGTCTCGGGGGCCGGCCTGCCGGTCCTCGCGACCGCCAGTGCGGAGTCCGTCGCGCCGAAGCGCATCGGCTCCGCGCCCGTGGCGCCGCGCGATGCCGTCAAGGCGGCCGCACCGGACGCCGACACCCAGCTCGACCTCGGCATCACCCTGGAGCCGAGGGACCAGGCCGCGCTGACGACCTTCGTCACCGGCGTCTCCACCCCCGGCTCGCCGCTCTACAAGCACTACCTGGGCACCGGCGAGTTCGGGAAGCGCTTCGGTGCCGACCCGGCGACCGTGGCGAGCGTCCGCGCGGCGCTCACCGCGGCGGGCCTCCACCCGGGCGAGGTCGGTGCCAACGGCCTGACCATCCCGGTCAAGGCCACCGTGGCCGAGGCGGAGAAGGCGTTCGACACCGACTTCGCCGGCTACACGCTGGCCGACGGCACTCCGGCCCTCGCCAACACCAAGGCTCCCGCGATCCGCGGCGACCTGGCGGGCCGGATCGCCTCGGTCTCCGGTCTGAACACGACCGTCAAGGCCGTGTCGCGCGCGGTGCCGAAGGAGAAGGCGAAGCCGAAGAGCGACGCCGCCTCGACGGGCACCCCCATGTCGGCGCGGAACATCGGTGCGAACCGGCAGATGTGTTCGGTGTGGAGCAACAAGCTGGCCAACGACTACACCTACGCGTTCCTCGAAGGGCGCGACTACTACAGTCCCGCCTCGCTCGCCACCGCCTACGACATGAACGACATGCCGGACGGCGGCTCGGGCGCGACCGTGGCGATCCTGTCGCTGGAGAACTACGACTCGGCAGCCGTCAGCCGCTGGCAGGGCTGCACCGGCACCAAGGCCAACGTCAGCAACGTCCGGGCCTACGGCACCGATGCGGCGCCGAAGCTGTACGACGCGCAGGGCTACCCCAACGAGGGCTGGGAGACCGCCCTCGACATCGAGATGGTGGCCGGCATGGCCCCCGGATCGAACATCCTGGTGTACCAGGGCAACACCACCGAGGCGGGTGTGCTGGCGACCTACCAGCGCATCGTGAACGAGAACCGGGCCTCGGTCGTCTCGATCAGCTGGGGCCGCTGCGAGGCCTCCACCTCCGACTCGGCCATCAACCTCGTCCTGCAGCAGGCCGCGGCCCAGGGGCAGTCGGTCGTCGCGGCCTCCGGTGACTCCGGTGCCTCCGGTTGCTACAACTCCAACGGCAGCCTGGCCACGGTCACCGACAACCCGGCCTCCCTGCCGTACGCCACCGGCGTCGGCGGCACCTCGCACACCGGCATCAGCCAGTTCCCCTACCAGTCGGTGTGGAACAGGTACGGCGGCGCCTCCGGCGGCGGCGTGTCCAAGTGGTGGCGGCTGGACGACACCGTCAACCCGGCCGGTTCGCTGCACGCGCCCGGCTACAACGGCCAGGTCTGCAACGCCGGAGCCGGTCAGAGCTGCCGTCAGGTGCCGGACGTGGCCGCGCTGGCCGACCCGAACACCGGGTACTTCGTCATCGGCGGCCGCGACGACGAGGACTGGAACATCTGGGGCGGCACCAGCGCCGCCGCACCGCTGTGGGCGGCGATCGTCGCCACGGCGAACGTCTCCACCCAGTGCGCCGCCAACGGTCCGGTCGGCTTCCTGAACCCGGCCCTGTACAAGCTGGCCGGCAACAGCGCGGTCTTCGGTGACGTGACCGCGGGCAACAACGCCCTGACCGGGTACGACAACAACGGCAACGTCGTCGGCTACGGCAGCGGTTACAACGCCACCTCGGGCTACGACCTCGCGACCGGCCTCGGCTCCCCCAAGGGCCGCGGTCTGATCGCCGCCCTCTGCCACCAGCTGCCGTCCCAGCCGGCCGGCACCTACACCAGCCTCCAGCCGAAGCGCCTGCTCGACACCCGCACCCCGGGTATCGCCTCGCGCACCGCCACCACCCTGAAGATCGCCGGTGACGGCGTCAGCGGGGTTCCGGCCAACGCCAGCACGGTCGTGCTGAACGTCACCGCGGCGAACTCCAACGGTCCGGGCTTCCTGACGGCCTGGCCGACGGGCACGCCGATGCCGGTCTCGTCCAACCTCAACTGGATGCAGGGCAGCGTCGCCGTCCCGAACCTGGTCACCGTGCCGGTCGGCACGGACGGCAAGGTCAGCCTGTTCAACGGCAGCTGGACCGGTTCGATCCGCATGGTCGTCGACGTGTTCGGCTACTACACGCCGGACACGGCCGGCGCGAAGTTCAAGCCGCTCACGCCCACCCGCGTCTTCGACACCCGCTACGCGGGTGACGCGAACGTGGCCCAGGGCCAGATCGGCGGCAAGAAGCAGATCGACGTGAAGATCGCCGGCGGCGTCAGCGCCAAGGGCGCCCCGCTCGGGGTGCCGGCCACCGGCGTCACCGCGGTCGTGCTGAACACCACCGTCACCAGGGGCAAGGGCAACGGCTGGATGACGGTCTTTCCGACCGGCGTCAGCCCCGTGCCGACCGCGTCCAACCTCAACTGGACCGACGCCCAGACCGTGCCCAACCTCGTCATCGTGCCCATCGGCGCGGACGGCAAGGTGAGCTTCTACAACGCCATGGACGGCACGGTCGACGTGCTCGCCGACGTCTTCGGCTACTTCACCGCCGACGGCTCGGGCGCCACGTTCCACTCCGCGGGCCCGGCCCGGCTCGTCGACACCCGCTGGGGCAAGGGCGTTCCGGCGGCCGGTCAGATCAACGACGGCACCGTGCTCCGGGTCAACCTGAACGACGACGGCGTGCTCGCCGGCGCGACCTCGGTCGTGCTCAACGTCACGGTGACCGGGACCCACTGGTCCGGCGTCCTGAACGCCTGGGCGGACGGCACCGCCCGTCCGTCCTCGTCCAACCTCAACTGGACCGCGGGCAGCCAGACGATCGCCAACTCGGTGATCGTGCCGATCCAGAACGGCTGGGTCGACATCGAGTCGAACAGCCCGACCGACGTCATCGTCGACGTCATGGGTTACTACAGCGCGAGCTGATCACCCGCGGGTGACAAGGGCGGCGTCCTCCCCTCGCGGGGAGGGCGCCGCCTTCGCGTTGCCCGGGGTCAGTCCGCGGCGGCGGGCAGGCAGGCGCGGACGGTGAAGCCGCCGTCCGGGGTGGGGCCGGTGACGAGGGTGCCGCCCAGCAGCTGGGCGCGCTCCCGCAGCCCGACCAGGCCGTGCCCGCCGCCGGGCAGCGGGGCGGGCGCGTCGGTGCGGTGCGACGGCGGGGCGTTGTGCACCTCGACGACCAGCCGGGAGCCCGCGCCCGTGACCCGGACGGTCACCGCGGCGCCCGGGGCGTGCTTGGTGATGTTGGTCAGCGCCTCCTGGACCGTCCGGTACGCGGCCCGCTCGACGGCCTCCGGCCAGGGCCGGCCGCCGGGCGCGAGGTGCGGGGTGACCGACAGGCCGGAGCCGCCGATCAGCGCCGGGAGGTCGGCGAGCCGGGGCTGCGGTGCGAGCGGCTCGTCGCGCCGGACGCCGGCGGCCCGGAGCACCCCGACCATCTGGCGGAGCTCCTCCAGCGTGCGGACGGCCAGCTCGCGGATGGTGGCGGCGGTGTCCCGGGCGGCGGGTTCGCCGGTGGAGACCTGCAGCGCGCCGGCCTGGATCGAGATCAGGCTGACCTGGTGCGACACCACGTCGTGCATCTCCCGGGCCAGCCGGGCGCGCTCGGTGGCGAGGACGCGTTCGGCGAGCAGCCGGCTCTCGCGCTGCTGGCCCCGGGTCAGCTCGTCCAGCCGGGCGGCGAGCTCGCGGCGGGTCCGGGCGAGGAGCCCGAGGGCGGCCGGGCCGGCGGCGAGCATCAGGCACTGGATGGCGTACAGCGCGTTGTCGCGGTCGAGGGCGAGCGGGTGGTCGGCGAGCGGCCAGTGGAAGAACTCGACGAGGGCGAAGGCGGTCGCGCAGAGCGCCGGGACGCGCAGCGCGGACCGGTGCGCGGCGACCGAGTAGACGGCCGTCATCGGAGCGAGCCAGATGTAGTTCACGAACGCGCCGGGCAGGGTCAGCAGCAGCACGGTCACCGGCAGCCTGCGGCGGAGCAGCAGCGCCACGGCGGCCAGGACGGACAGGGCGGCCTCCCACCAGCGGGCGCCCTTGGAGACGAGGGCGGCGTCGAGGAGGGCGATCAGCACCGGCAGGGCCAGCATGAGCCAGGTCGAGGTGCACCAGTCGGGCAGTCTCCGGCCGGGGGTGCGGGTGCCGCTCATGCGCCGGGTTTCCCGGGGCCGCGGACCAGGCCGGCCCGGTGGGCGACGACGGCTGCCTGGACGCGGTTGGCGGCGCCGAGCTTGGCGAGGATCGCGCTGATGTGGTCCTTGACGGTGCCGGTGCCCAGGTAGAGGCGGTCGGCGATGTCGGCGTTGGAGAGGCCCTCGCCGAGGAGGGCGAGCACGTCGAGCTCGCGGGTGGTGAGGTGGCGGGTGAGGGCGGCGGCGTCCGCGTCGGGGCCGCCGCCGTCGACGTACCCGCTGATCACGGTGCGGGCGACGGCCGGGGAGAGGGTGCTGCCGCCGGCGGCGAGCACCCGGACGGCGTGCACGAGCTGGTCGGGCGCGGTGTCCTTCAGCAGGAACCCGGCGGCGCCGGCCCGCAGCGCGGTGCCGATGTACTCGTCGGTGTCGAAGGTGGTCAGCATCGCCACCGCCGGCGGGTCGGGCAGGGCGCGCAGTCGGCGGAGCACGCTGATGCCGTCGAGGTCGGGCATCCGGATGTCGAGCAGGACGACCTGCGGGCGGAGGTCGACGGTCAGCTGTTCGGCCAGGCCGCCGGAGCAGCCGCCGACGACCTCCAGGTCGGGTGCGGAGCCGACGATCAGGGCGAGGCCGGACCGGACGAGCACCTCGTCGTCCACGATCAGGACGCGGATCGTTGGCATGGTTCTCCTCGGTCGTGCGTGGCTCGTTCCGAGCCTAGGCGCCTCCGGACGGCTGCCCGGTCCTCCGGCGAGGCGGGTACCCCCGCCGATCGGCGGGGGTCGGAATCGGCTACCGGATCCACGCAATTCTCATCCGGACTGGGGAACCATGGAACACGGGCCCCACGGCGGGTCCCCGCCGCTCGCGGACCGGAGACGCGGGCCGTTCCGTTCCCCCCGCGGGTGTCGTACGGATGCGGGCCCCACGTTGATCGTCTGGAATTGGAGCTGTGTCCACTGTGAAGCCGGCGCCCACCGCCGTCCCTGCCGCGCATGCCGGAGCCCTCCCGGTGCTGTTCGCCCGATGGCGGCCCCGCGCCGCCGCCGCGACGGTCTGGTACCTGCGGCTCCTCGCCCTCCTCAACCTGGCCGCCGTGCTCGCCGTGCCCTTCCGCGACCAGGTGCAGGAGCACAACGAGGGTGAGTACTTCACCCCGTACCTGCTGACGGCGGGTCTGACGACCGTGCTGCTCTCGCTGTTCCTCGCCGTGGCGATGCGCCGGCGGAAACGGGCGGCGTGGATCTTCAACGCCGTGGTGTCCGGGCTCTTCTCCCTGCTGTACGTGCTGTTGCTGCTGGTGCCGGACGGCCGCTTCGCCGACCATCCGCTGAACTACGTGTCGACGGCGCTGACGGTCGGCTTCTTCCTGGCGCTGCTGGTCGCACGCCGCGAGTTCACCTCCAAGGGCGACCGCTCCAACCCGAAGACCGGGGTGGCGACCTTCATCGCGGGCCTGCTCCTGGGCGGGGTGGTCGGGGCCGCCCTGGTGCAGCTGACCAACACGCTGTCCGGGGCCGGCTTCGGCTACCGCTTCGGCTACGCGGTGGCCCGCATGGTCACCATCACCCCGTCCGGCCGGGTGGCCGAGGTGATCGTGGTGCCGACCTGGGTGAACGCGATCATCAACGCCATGGGTGCGGTGCTGTTCCTGGTCGTGGTGTACCTGGCGTTCCGCAGCCCCCGCGGCCAGGAGCTGCTGAGCGGCGACGACGAGGTGCGGCTGCGCGAGCTGCTCGACCGCGAGGGCGGGCGGGACTCGCTCGGCTACTTCGCGCTGCGCCGCGACAAGGCGGCGATCTTCTCCGCCTCCGGCAAGGCGGCCGTCACCTATCGCGTGGTCGGCGGGGTGTCGCTGGCCTCGGGCGACCCGATCGGGGATCCGGAGGCGTGGCCCGGGGCGATCGAGGCGTGGCTGGACGAGGCACGCGAGCACGCCTGGGTGCCCGCGGTGATGGGGGCGTCCGAGGAGGCGGGCGTGATCTACGCCCGCCACGGACTCGACGCGCTGGAGCTCGGCGACGAGGCGATCGTCGAGATCGACGAGTTCTCGCTGGACGGGCGGGCCATGCGGGTCGTCCGGCAGGCGTACAACCGGGTCAAGCGGGCCGGGTACACCGTGCGGATCCGCCGGCACGAGGACATCCCGGAGGGGGAGATGGCCGCCCTGCTCGACCGGGCCGACCACTGGCGGGACGGTCAGACCGAGCGCGGCTTCTCGATGGCGCTCGGCCGGCTCGGAGACCCGGACGACGGCCGCTGCGTGATGCTGGAGTGCCACGACGGTTCCGGCGAGCTGCGGGCCCTGCTCAGCTTCGTCCCCTGGGGCCGGAGCGGGCTCTCGCTGGACCTCATGCGCCGGGACCGGGACAGCGAGAACGGTCTGATGGAGTTCATGGTCATCGAGCTGCTGCAGCGCGCCGACGAGGTCGGGCTCGAACGGGTCTCGCTGAACTTCGCGATGTTCCGTTCCGTCTTCGACCGCGGCTCGCGGCTGGGTGCGGGGCCCGTGCTGAGGCTCTGGCGGGCCGTCCTCGGATTCTTCTCCCGCTGGTGGCAGATCGAATCCCTGTACCGGGCGAACGCCAAATACCGGCCGATCTGGGAGCCGCGTTACCTGCTCTTCCAGAAGAGCAGCGAGATTCCGCGGATCGGCATCGCCAGCGCACGCGCCGAGGGTTTCATCACGGTGCCGAGTCTCCCCGCACTGTTCCGCCGCCGTCATGTCCGGGAAGCCGTTCAGGGGCTGCCCGGCCAGGCCTCGGCCGAATCGCGGTCCGGGAAGGGCTAGTCCCTCCGCCGGGGGGCGGAGGGCAGCCGATCGGGGGGTTGCCCCAGGGGGAGGAGCGCATTTCCTCCCCCTGGAGGATGACCCGGAATTCGCCTCGCAAGCTGACGTCCGGGGGATTTCCCCTGCTTACCGTGGATATCGCGGCCCGCTGATGCGCGCCGTCCGGGAAATGCCCCGGGAACGACATCCACGGCGGCGCCCGGGGCGCGCCGGAAACACGGGCGGGGGATTCGGCGGTGGCGCTGACAGGGCGTGCGGGGGTCGGGCGCACGGGAGCCGGGAGTGCGGGGGCCGGTCGTGCGGGGGCCGGGAGGGAACGGTTCGGGCCGGGGGTGGTCCGGGCCGCCCGCGCCGAGTGGGGGGTGCTGGCGAAGGCCGTCCGCGACCACGTGCGGCGGCATCGGTGGGCGTCCGCGCCGCTGGCCGTCGGGGCGGCTCTGCTGGTGCTGGTCTTCTCCGTCGTGCAGCACCTGCCGGGCGGTGAGACGGTCGTCGGACGGCTCGGGGTGGTGCGGGCGGCGCTGCCGCTCGGCGAGTCGCTGCTGCGGACCCCGCTCTCGCTGTACGTGCCGGCGCCCGACCTGCCGGTGTGGGGCGCGCTGGTGCAGGTCCTGCTGGCGTTCGGGGCCGCCGAGATCGTGCTCGGCCGTCGGCTGACGCTCGCCGTCGCGTACGCCGGGACGCTCGCCGGGACGGTCTTCGCCCGGGTCGCCGTGGAACTCGGACCGGAGCACCTGCTGGGGCTGCCCGGCGTGGTGGCGCACGTACGGGACACCGGGCCGTCGGCCGCCGTGGTGGCGCTCGCGGTCTGCACGGCCGTCCGGTGCCGGGCCTGGTGGACGGGTGGCGCGGTCGCCGCGGCGATGGTGGTGGAGGCCGTGCTGCTGCCCAACCTGGCCGGGCTGGAACACGTGGTGGCGGTGGCGGCGGCGCTGCTGATCGCCGGAGCGCTGGAGGCGCTCGACCGGCTCCGGGCCGCGCCGCCGGTCCGGGTGGCGGTCCCGGCCCGGACGGCCCTGCGCTGAGCTGCTCCGTCGGCCGCCCGTCCTGCCCCGGCCCGGCCGTCCTGTCCCGGCCGTCCTGTCCCGGCCGTCCTGTCCCGGCCCGCTCGGCGGGCCGGGCCTTCAGGACCGGGGCAGCGGCAGCTCGAACCAGACGACCTTGCCGACCGCCTTGCGGGCGGTGCCCCAGCGCTCGGCGAGCTTGCTGACCAGCTGCAGGCCGCGGCCGTGCTCGTCGAGGGACTCGGCGGGCTCCAGCGACGGCAGGTTGTGGTTGTCGTCGCTGACCTCGACGAGCAGCTTGTCGACCCGGATGAGCTGCAGCTGCACGTGGTCGCGGGCGACCCGGACGGCGTTCGTCACCAGCTCGCTGACCAGCAGCTCCGCGGTGTCGGTGAGGCCGGTCAGTCCCCAGGTGCCGAGCTGCTCGCGGACGAGGGCGCGGGCCCGCCGCACCTCGCCGTCGGAGGTGCCGAGCTCCCAGGTCGCGACCTCGCTCGGCGGCACGCCGTCGAAGCGGGCGACCAGCAGGGCGACGTCGTCGGCCCGGTCGTCCGAGTGCAGCCTGTCCAGCACGGTGTCGCAGGCCTCGTCGGGGGTCTGCTTGGGGTCGATCAGGTTGCCGCAGAGCGCGGCGAGGCCCTCCCCTATGTCGCCGCCCCGCACCTCGACCAGGCCGTCGGTGCACAGCACCAGCATCGAGCCGTCCGAGACGTCGATCTTCTTGGCGACGAACGCCACCCCGCCGACGCCGATCGGCGCGCCCTCCGGGATCTCCAGCAGCTCGCCCCGGCCGTCCGGGTGCACCAGCACCGGCGGCACGTGCCCGGCGCTGGCCAGCTCGCAGGTGCGGTTGATCGGGTCGTACACCGCGTAGAGGCAGGTCGCGAGGTGGTCGTCGCCCAGCTTGTGGGCCAGGTTGTCGAGGTGCCGCAGCAGCTGGCCGGGCGGCAGGTCGAGGGCGGCGAGGGTCTGCATGGCGGTGCGGAAACGGCCCATCGCGGCGGCCGAGTGCAGGCCGTGGCCCATGACGTCGCCGACGACCAGCGCGACCCGGCTGCCGGGCAGCTGGATGGCGTCGAACCAGTCGCCGCCGACCTCGGCCCGGGAGTCGCCGGGCAGGTAGCGGTGGGCGATCTGTACGCCCGGGATCCTCGGCGGACGGGTCGGGATCATCGACCGCTGCAGGGTCGTGGCCACCCGCGACTCGGCGCGGTGCAGCCGGGCGTTGTCGAGCGAGAGCGCGGCGCGCGCGGCCAGCTCCTTCAGGGTGGCCGCGTCGTTCTTGTCGAACGGCGCGCGGTCCGGCAGCCGCAGCAGCTTGAGGATGCCGAGCACCGTGCCGCGAGCGGACAGCGGCAGCACCAGCATCGACCGGCCGATCACCACCGGCACGAGGTCGGGGCCGCCGCCGAGCGACGCGGCGTAGTCGACCGCGACGTCGGGGTCTATCACCGGCACCAGCACCGGCTGGTTCTCCTGCAGGGCGAGGCCGGGAGGGGTGGAGCGCGGCATGGCGAGCAGCGAACCCTCGTCCAGGACGTGGTCCCAGTGGCCGGGGGAGGCGTTCACCGCGCGGGCGACCCGGCGCAGCATCGTGCGGTCGTCGGGCCGGTCCTTCGGCAGTTCGGAGTCGGAGATCAGCTCGTCGAGCAGGTCGACGCAGGCGAAGTCGGCGACCCGCGGCACGAGGACGTCGCACAGCTCGCGCGCGGTGGTGTCGAGGTCCAGGGTGGTGCCGACCCGGCTGCCGAACTCGCTCAGCAGGGCGAGCTGTTCCCCTGCCTGGCTGCCCGTCAGCACCTCCACGGACGGCGGTGCGGGCGGTGCCGGGACGGCGGACAGGGCGTCCGGCCGGACGCTCGCGGTGCCGTTGGCGATGGACTCGATGGCGGTGCCTCCCTGGCTCTGGCCGTTCGCGGTGGCGGCCCCGGACTCGCGCTGCCCGGGGAGGGTGGTGCCGAGGAGGGGCCGGCCGTCGGCGCCCGGGGCCGGACCGGCCGGGACGACCCGCAGGCCGATCGTGGCGCGTCCGCCGACGGACGGCGGCTCGGCGGGGCGGCGCGCGGCCCGGGGGCGTTCCGCGCGCTGCTGCGGTGTGGGGTAGCGGCGGGTCAGGCCGGCGACACGGGCCGCGCCGCTTCCGGCGGGCTCGTACGGGAGCACGGGCAGCCGGGTCGCCGCGTCCACCCACAGGGCGGGCAGGCCGGCGGCGGCCAGCTGGGCGAGCAGTCGGGTGCGGCGCTGGCCGGAGCCCAGTGGCAGCAGGTCGGCCAGGGGCGCGGCACCGGCCGGGCCGGCGGGCGCGAAGGCCGGCGCGACCCGGTGGAAGGCACTGCCGCCGGTGGGCGTCGCCGCGTACGGGAGGAGCCGCTCGCCGAGGGCGATCCGCGGCCCGGTGGACCGCAGCGGGCGGGCGTCGGCGGCCAGCGCCAGCAGGCTGCGGCCGCCCGGCTCGATCAGGGGGTAGGCCCACCAGACGATGTCCCGCAGCCGCTCCTCGCGGTCGACCACGGACATCGAGCCGGCCCAGGCGGCATCGTGCCGGGTGAGGTCGTCGAGCGTGTCGAGGGCGTCGCAGCGCAGGGCCGGGACGCCGGGCCGGGGCGTGCCGGTCTCGGGACGGGGCTCCACGGCGGGCAGCAGGCCGGAGGCGGTGCGGCCGCAGGCGACCTCGGCGCGGTGGCCGAAGAGCTCCTCCGCGGCGCGGTTCCACAGGGCGATCCGGCCGTCCGCGTCGACCAGCACCGAGGCGACGCGCAGCAGGGCGACCACTCCCGAGGGAGGGCCACCCGCGTCGTCGGCCGGTGCCGGTCCGGAGTCTGGCTCGTCCACCATGGATGTAGGTCTGCTCCCGCCTGGCCGCGCGGGCGGCCCTCGTGTGGGGGCGGCGTCGTGGGCTCCTCGTCGTGCGGCCGCTCCTGCGTTGTCCCCCTCTGTTGTACGCCTCTACCCGTGCGGCACTCGGGCAGGCATGCGGTGCCGCTTCGGCGCGTCTTCCAGCGAAGCACGTGCGGGGGCGCCTTCGACAGCGAATCGGTGAGATTCGTCGGTATCGGTTGCGTGTCACTCAGTGTGCGCCTCCGGACGCTGCGAGTTCAGCCGAACGGGCCAGGGGAGCGCGGCCCGTCGGGATGACCGCAGGGCACCGGTAGGGTGGCAGGCCGGACGACCGGCTGCTTGCGGGAGGCACGGGTGAGTGCGGAGAGCCCCGCGCAGTGGAGCGAGCAGGAGCGGCTGCAGCTGGAGGAGCGGGTGGCCGCGACCGAGCTGGCCTGGCTGACCCTCGACGTCGACGTCGAGACCCTCCGCGTCGAGATCGACAACTTCGCGCTCGTCCACCACCGGCTGCTCGGCCCGATCTACGCCCGGCTCGACGAGCTGGACGCGCTGATCGCGGAGACCGTGGCCGCCCGCACCGGCGACCCCGAGGCGCTGCGCCTCGCCGCCGAGGCCCGCAGCCGGGTCGCCGAGCCGGACGACCCCGCCACCGCCGACCTCGCCCCCGAGCCGCCCGCCGCCGCGAAGGTCCGCCCCGACCGGGAAGCCCAGCGGATCTACCGCGACCTCGCCCGGCGCGCCCACCCCGACCTCACCACCGACCCGGCCGAGCAGGAGCGCCGCTCCGCGTTCATCTCCCGCGTCAACGAGGCGTACGCCCACGGCGACGCCGTCGCCCTGGAGGAGCTCGCCGGGGAGTGGTCGACCGCGCCGGAGAGCGCGCCAGACCCCGGCTCCGACGAGCGGCCCGCCTGGCTGCTGCGCCGCCTGGAGTGGCTGACCGCCCGGATCGGGCAGCTCGCCACCGAGCAGGTGCGGCTGGAGCGCACGCCCATGGGCGAACTCCTGCTGCTGGCCCCGCAGGAGCCGGAGCGGCTGCTGGAGGAACTCGCGGAGCAGCTCCTCGGCCGCGCCTCCGAGCGCCGCGCCGAACTGGAGCGGCTGCTGTCCGACGCGGAGCACCCCGAGGCCGGTCCGAGTCGGCACAATGGAGGCGAGGACCCCTCCTCGCACCCCGATCCCCAGGAGACCCGGACGATGTTCGCCCAAGCGCTGCCCACCACCGACGCCGCGTCCGTGCCCGCCGGGGCCGCGCTGCTCGACGTCCGGGAGCAGGACGAGTGGGACGCCGGCCACGTGGACGGAGCCCGGCACATCCCGATCGGCCAGGTCGTCGCCCGCCTCGACGAGCTGCCCGACGACCGGCTGTACGTGCTCTGCCGGGTCGGCGGCCGCTCCGCGCAGGTCGTGCAGTACCTGGTGGCGCAGGGCCGCGACGCGGTCAACGTCGACGGCGGCATGTTCGCCTGGGAGGCCGCCGGCCGCCCGATGGTGAGCAGCGACGGCCGGGACCCCTTCGTCCTCTGACGGCCGCCCCGCGCAGGCGCTGTCCCCCGCGGCCCGGGTGCGGCAGGATGACCGGGCAACCGCGCCGCTGGGGGAGGAGACCGCCGTGCGCACCTGGTCGACGCCGGCGCTGACCGTGCTGTGCCTCTCCGGCGCGGGCATGATCGGCGCCACCGGCATCCTGCTGGGTGCCGTGTTCCTGCACGTGGCGCCGTCCAACGCGGTCTCGCAGCGTTACCAGCAGCAGGTGGACGGCATCGTCTTCCCCGAGCTGGAGCAGAACTGGAAGCTCTTCGCCCCGAACCCGCTGCAGGAGAACGTCTCCGTCGACGTCCGGGTGCAGACCGTGGCCGACGACGGCGGGGTGCACACCCGTGACTGGGTCGGCCTGACCGCCCGGGACATCGCGGCGATCCGGCACAACCCGGCGCCCAGCCATGTCGACCAGAACATGCTGCGCCGGGCCTGGGACTTCTACGAGTCGTCCCACCCGGAGGGCGACGGGGCCGTCGCCGACGGCCGGCGCGGCAAGCTCGCCGAGGAGTACCTGAAGCGGATCGCCCTGCAGCGGCTCGGCCGGACACCCGGCGGCGAGCGCGTCCTGCAGATCCAGTTCCGGTCCACGGCGACGGCCGTCGCCCCGCCCGCGTGGAGCCCCGGGCAGCCCGCCGAGGACGCCGGGCACCGGGAGCTGCCCTGGTGGCCGGTCGACGCCCACGACTTCGAGGGGCTGCTGTGAGCCACGACGCCCCGCCGTCGGGGACGGCGGCCCTGCCCGGGCAGGCCTCCCGCGAGGCCGCGGACCCGGCGGCGCTGCCGCCCACCCGGTTCGAGCGGCTCTTCGACGCCTTCACCACCGTCACCGTCGGCCGCCACCAGGCGGCGGTGGTGCGGATCGGCTTCGGCCTGGCCTGGCTGGGCTACCTGCTCCGGGAGTGGCCCGAACGGCGGGTGCTGTACGGCGACCGCTCACCGTGGTCGCCGGAGCTCGCCGACACGCTGCTGTCGGCGACCCACGCCTTCACCGTGCTCACCTGGTCGGACGGCCGGCTGTGGTTCGAGACCGTCTACCACCTGGCGATCGCCGCCGCCGTGCTCATGGTGCTCGGCTGGCGGACGCGCGCGTCCGCGGTGCTGTTCGCGGTGACGGTGCTGTCGCTGCAGAACCGCAACGTGCTGGTCGGCGACGGCGGCGACAACGTCGTCCACCTGATGGCGCTGTACCTGGTGCTCGTCCGGTGCGGCCGGGTCTGGTCGCTGGACGCCCGGCGCCGGGCCCGCCGGGCGGCCGCGGGCCCGACCGGCGAGGTGCGGGCGGTCGCCGACGCCCTGGCCACGATGCTGCACAACTGCGGCATGCTGATCATCGCCGTGCAGGTGGTGCTGATCTACTCCACCGCCGGCTGGTACAAGGTGCAGGGCTCCCGCTGGCAGGACGGCACCGCGCTGCACTATCCGCTGCACCTCGACTACTTCACCCCCTGGCCGGGTCTCTCCGCCCTGCTCGGCTCCAGCCTCCTGCTCACCTTCGCGCTCAGCTACGGCACCGTGATCCTCCAGGTCGGCTTCCCCTTCACGCTGCTGAACCGCCGGCTGAAGAACGTGCTGCTCGCCCTGATGATCGCGGAGCACGCCGGCATCGCGGTCCTCCTCGGGCTGCCGTTCTTCTCACTGGCGATGATCGCCGCCGACGCGGTCTTCCTGCCGACGGCGTTCCTGCTGCAGGTCGGCGCGCTGCGCCCGGGCACCCTGCGGGGGGTGCTCCCGCGCCGTCCGGCCGGGGGGCCGGAGACCACCTAGACTGCCCGTTATGCCCTGGTCCGTTGCGCTTCGTGACACCGCGAAGGCGGGGCTCGTGCCGGACCGCGCCGTCAACGACCCGCGCCGGGCGGTGCGCGGCGCGCTCGCGGTGGCCCTCGTGGTGTTCCCGGTGCTCGCCCTCGCCGGGCCGGGCCCCGCCACCTCCGCGGCGATGGGCGCCTTCATCGCGGGCACCGCGACGTTCCAGCGCACCTTCCGCTCCCGGGCCTCGCTCGCCGCCGCCGCCGGCATCGCCCTCGGCGCCAGCACCTTCCTCGGCTACGCCGCGGTCGGCGTGCCGGGGGCCTTCCCGGTGCTCCTGGCCGTCTGGTCCTTCGGGGCGGGCATGGTGTGGGCGGTCGGCCCGACCGCCGGCACGGTCGCCGCGACCACCGTCTCGGTGATGCTGGTCGTCGTCCAGCTGCCCGTCAGCCTCGCCACCGCCCTCGGCCACGGACTGCTCTGCGCGCTCGGCGGCGGCGTGCAGGCCCTGCTCGTGGCCGTCTGGCCGGTCGACCGCTGGCGCGGCCACCGCGACGCACTCGCCGACACCTACGCCGAACTCGCCGACCACGCCCGCCGGCTCCGCCACGACCCGACCGCCCACCTCGACCCGGAGCCGTTCATCACCGCGCGGCGGGCCGCCGACCTGACCGTCCGGCAGGAGCGCCGGCGGCCGCGCGAGCTGAGCGGCCTGCGTGGCATCGCCGAGCACATCCGTCCCACGCTGGCGGCGCTCGCCCACCCGGGGGTCGGCGCCCCCGCGGAGGGCCCCGGCCGTGACCGGGCCCGCGAGATCCTGGCCGCCGCCGCGGAGTCGCTGGACGCCCTGGCCCGGGCGATCCGGACGGGCGAGCCCGTCCGGCCGCCGTCGAGCACACCGGCCCTGACCCTGGCGACCGCGGCCGAGGGCGGCCGCCTCACCGGGGCGGCCCGGCGCTCGGCCCGGCGGCTGGCCTCGCAGCTCGGCCGGGCGGCGGACACGCTCGACCGGCAGGCCCGGGGGGCCGTCGTCGAGCCGGAGGACGGGCGCCCGCACGGCGGGCGGCCGTCGCTCCGCCCGCAGGCGGCCCAGGCCGCGCAGGCCGTCCGCCGTCAGCTGCAGCCGCGGTCGGCGGTGTTCCAGCACGCGGTGCGGCTCTCCGGGGTCGTGACCGTCGCCTACCTCGCGTCCCGTCCGCTCGGGCTGCACCACGGCTACTGGGCGCCGCTGACGGCGGCCATGGTGATGCGTCCGGACTTCGCGCAGACCTTCAGCCGCGGTGTGGCCCGCCTCGCGGGCACGGTGGCCGGGGTGGCGTTCACCACCGCCGTCGTCCAGCTGCTGGACCCGAACGCGTGGGTGTCCGCGGCGCTCGCCGTGGTGTGCATCGCCGGCGCGTACCTGACGATCCGTACGGGCTACGCGGTGACGACGGCCTGCGTCTCCTCGTACGTGGTGTTCCTGCTCGGGCTGCAGGCGGGCGACCCGCTGCAGACGGCGGCGGAGCGGGTGCTGCTGACCCTGCTGGGCGGTGCGGTCGCGCTCGGCGCGTACGCGCTGTTCCCGACCTGGCAGACGGCCCGGCTGGCGGAGCGGCTCGCGGAGTGGCTGGCCTCGGCGGGCCGCTACGGCTCGGCGGTGATCGGCGCGTTCGGCGCACCGGCCGGCCGCGGCGACCGGGCGGTGCGCGACGCCCTGCTGGACGCCCGGGAGGCGCGTTCCGAGCTGCTGGAGGCGATGGCGCGGGCCGATGCCGAGCCCGTCCGGCACGCCGACCGGCTGCCCGACCTCTCCCGCAAGCAGCTCGACCGCGCCCGCACCGCGGTCGGCGTGCTGGCGCGCAGTGCGACGCTGCTGGAGGCCCACCTGCCGGACGCCGGCAGCCCGGCGGTGCCCGGCGCCGCGGAGTTCGCCGAGGAGCTGCGCGACGCCACCGCGATCGCCGCCGCGGCGGTGCTGATCGGCGAGCCGGTCGACTTCTCCGGACTCCGGGAGGCGTACGCCCGCTGGACCGACGGGACGGACGGGCGGTCCGCCCCCGGCCCGGCGGACGCCGGCGCGCTCGCCCACGCCGGGGCGCTGCTGATGCTGCAGGCCGCCGCGGACCTGGAGAAGGCCGTACGGCGGCGCCGCGTACCCTCGGGGGCGTGAGCGAGACCGGAGTGCCCCACGAGGGCGAGCAGTACGACGACGCCTTCCAGCCGGGTGACCGGGAGATCGGGGTCGGCCCGCACCCGGTGCCCTGGCCCGAGGGCGACCACTGGGACGGCGAGCTGCTCGCCGCGGGCGACCGGCGCAACGTGGTCGACCGCTACCGCTACTGGACCCGCGAGGCGATCGTCGCCGACCTCGACACCCGGCGGCACGGCTTCCACGTCGCGGTGGAGAACTGGCAGCACGACTTCAACATCGGCTCGGTGGTGCGCACGGCCAACGCGTTCCTGGCGGAGCAGGTGCACATCGTCGGCCGCCGCCGCTGGAACCGCCGCGGCGCCATGGTGACCGACCGCTACCAGCACGTGCGGCACCACGGGTCGGTGGCCTCGCTGGCGGCCTTCGCCGCGGCGGAGGGCCTGCCGCTGATCGGCATCGACAACCTGCCGGGCGCCGTCCCGCTGGAGACGTACGAGCTGCCCGCGCGGTGCGTGCTGCTGTTCGGGCAGGAGGGTCCGGGGCTGACCGAGGAGGCCTGGGAGCACGCGTCGGCGGTCTGCTCGATCGCGCAGTTCGGCTCGACCCGGTCGATCAACGCCGGGGCGGCCGCCGCCATCGCCATGCACGCCTGGGTGCGGCTGCACGGCGACGGCGTCGGCCGCCCGGTCGGCTGACGCCGGTCGGCCGACCGGCGGGGCGGGTCACCCGAGGAGCAGCCGCCAGGTGTGCGGTCCGGGGTAGCCGTCCGCCTCCGCGCCGGTCCACCCCTGGGCCCGCTGGAACGCCTCGACGTTCAGCCGGTCGTTCTCGCTCCAGTCGGGGCCGGGGCCGACGGCGTAGTACGCCCCGAAGCCCTTGCGGACGAGCTGCTCGCCCAGCAGCCGGACGAAGGCGTTGCTCCGGCCCGGGCCGAAGGCGTCCGCGCCGGGGTACGCGGTGACCGGCACCGTCGGCACCGTCGGCACCGTCGGTGTCGGCGGTACCGGGGGCGGGGGAGGCACCGGCGGGGCCGGAGGCACGGGCGGTACGGGCGCCGGCGGCGGGGCGGGGGCGGGGATGTCCCGGCCCTTGCCCGCGACGAGCATCGCCCAGGTGTCCTTGCCGGGGTAGCCGTCGGCCTCTCCGTCGGCCCACCCCTGGGCCCGCTGGAACGCCTCGGTGGCCTGCCGGTCGGCGTCGTCCCAGGCCTGGCCCGGGCCGTCCGGGTAGAAGCGTCCGGCGCCGCGCTCGACCAGCATCTCGCCGAGCCGGGTCACGTACGCGTTCTTCTGGCCGGGGGCGAAGTAGCCGAGGCCGGGGAAGGCGGTCTGCGAGGTGGTGGCCGTCAGGCCGCGGTAGCGGTACGGCACGTAGGAGCCGGCGTGGCTCCAGTACGCGTAGGGGGTGCTGCGCTTGATCGTGGTGGGGCTGGTCTGCTCGTACGCGGTGTAGCGGGTGTGCGCGGTGTCGACCCAGCCGCCGAAGAGGACGACGTGCGAGCCGCTCTGCGGGTTCGCCGAGTCGTTGTAGACGAGCGCGTCGCCGGGCTGCAGCTCGGCCTTGGTGATGCGGTCGGCGAAGTTGGGCAGGGTCCAGGTGGTCTGGCTGCTGCCCAGGCCCCAGGCCATCGAGACGAAGCCGGAGCAGTCCTGCCGGTAGCCGTCGCTCCAGTAGCGGCTCATCGAGTAGGGCACCTTCTGGTTCACCCAGCTCTGGGCGCGGGCGACGATCTCCTCGCGCGTGGTGGCGGGCTGCAGCGCGCGGGACTGCAGGGTCGGGCCGCCGAAGGGTCCGGCGACCTCGCCCTGGGGGGTGCCGGGTGCGGGGGCGTCCGCGGTGACGGTCAGGGGGGCGGCGGCTATCGAGCCGGCGGTGCCGCCGAGCACGGTGCCGACGGCGGCCACCAGGACGGCGGCGCGGCGGGCGCCGCGGGCGGAGGGGTGGCCGCCGTCGGCGGGCCGGGCGGCGTGCAGCCGTGCGAGGCGGCGGGCGCCGCAGCCGGGGCAGGCGCACGCGCCGTCCGGCTCGACCTCGGTGAACTCCATCAGCACGGTGGGATCCCTTCTCGTGGTGCGGAGAGGGATGTGTTCCACCCGGAACCGACTAAATATCACCTGATAAGTGTCAAAATATTATGAATGTGCGTGAGCTTGCGGACCGTCAGCCGACGTGCTGGCCGGTGTCCTTCGCTAGGCGCCCGGCGGTGCCGCCGCAGGCGTCCCGCGACGGCCCGGCGCCGGGTTGGCGGGCGAGTACTCGGGGTCGGTCCAGGTCAGCGCCGTGGCGTGGGCGAGCTCCACCACCCGCAGCACGGTGCACGCGACCACCGGCGCGGCCGGGTCCGACCAGTCCACCACGGCCCGCCCGCTGACCAGCAGGGCGCCGCCGGTCTCCCAGTCGGGGAAGAGCAGGCCGGTGGCCGGTGACAGCTCGAGGTTGCCCAGGGTCATGAACATGCTGTTGCCGGGGTACTCGGGCCACCGCAGCCGGTCCGGGGCCGTCGCCTCGACGAACCCGGGGAATCCGCCGCGGTGCGAGGCGTCCACCCGGCCGTCCGGGCCCGCGGTGGCGACGAAGAAGGTGTCGGCGTTCGCCACCGCGAGCTGCTGGCGCAGTGTCAGCCGGTCGGCCGAGGTCGCCGACGGCGCGGCCGTCGGGGCGTCCGCGGGGGCGTCCGCCGGTGTGCGCCGCTGGATGTACTTCGGGCAGTTGGCGTACACCTGGTCGGCGGTGATCCGCAGGCCGCCCGGCCCGTCCGGTACGGACCGGCCGTTGACCCGCATCCGGCGCCGGCCGGCCGCGTCCAGGGCGATGGTGCCGACCTCGGCCGGTCCGGCCAGCACCCCGGCGAGCGGGTCGCCCGGTGCGGGCCGGGCGGCGACGGCCAGCGTGTGCGGGTCGGCGGCGCGGACGAAACCGGCCGGGCCCGCGAGCTGGGTGGCCCAGAGCCGGCCCTCCGCGTCGGCCGCGCCGACCACCAGGGTGCGCCGCGCGGTCAGGAACTCCGCCGCGACCGGCGGCACGGTGCGGCCGATCGACCGCCCGGTGTGGTCGGCCCGCTCCTGCTGCCCGGTGCGGGCCTGGACGGCCCGCTCACCTGCGTGCCACATCGCCCCTCCTAGAAGAAGCCGCAGGTCGGGGCGGCGGGATCCGGAGCGGTGGCGCCGGTGGCCTCGACCCCGGCGAGGGTGAAGACCTCCAGCCGGATGCCGTCCGGGTCGGTGAAGAAGATCCCGCCCGAGGTGCCGCCCTCGCTGTGCGGCACCACGCCCTCGTACGCGAACTCCGCGCCCAGGCCGGTCAGGAGTGCCTCGGCGGCGCGGACCTCCTCGACGGTGGCGACCTGGAAGGAGAGGTGGTGCAGCCCGGGGGTGCCGGTGGCGAAGGTGCCGCTGCTCTGCTGCCAGAGCGTGAGCACCAGCGTGCCGTCGCGCCCGAGCAGGGCGAAGCGGCGGTCGGGGTCGGTGCCCTCGGCCGTGACCTCCAGGCCGAGGAGGCGTTGGTAGAACGCGACGGAACGCGCCAGGTCGGTGACGTTGAGCCCGACGTGGCCGGTCTGCAGGGTGCTCGGGGCGCGGGTGGCGGTGGACACGGCGCATCACTCCCGGAAAGTGGGGACGACCCGGTTGCCTAACCGGTGAGATCGACACTACGGGTTAGGGAATCGGGGCGCAAACCGGTACGGCGCGGTGTAATGGTTAGATGGTCGCCCTACTCCCACTGCCAGCGGATGCCGACCTGCCCGGGCGTCTGGTCCGGGGCGAGCACGTGGGCGCTCGCCGACGCCCCGATCCACAGCTGCTCCCGCTTGCGGTCCACCTCCGCGCCCGGATCCCGCTCGAAGCGCTCGCAGTGCGCCGGCACGGCCACCGGATCGAAGTGCACCTGCAGCACGTACTCCCGCACCGGCACCGCGAAGAACCGGCCGTAGTCGGTCGTCGGCCCGGTGTCGGGGATGCCCACCTCGTACTCGAAGACCGTGGAGTCGCCCAGCGCCAGCGGCCGGTCCAGCAGCAGCTCGGCGATCAGCAGCCCGCTCTCCGGCCGCCGCCGCACCCGGCCCAGCCGGGCGTGCCGCACCGAGGTGATCTCCGGACAGCCGACCGCCCCGTCGTCCGCCTTGTGCACCACCACGCACCGCGCCACCCCGCCGACGGTCGCCCGCACCACCTGCCGCATCCGCAGCAGGTGGCCGCGGCGCTTCGCGTCCACGAAGTACGCGTCGTGGATGGACAGCCGCTCCAGATCGCCGGTCGGCGGCGCGTCCAGCTCCGCGAAGACCTCCGCGATCTCCGCCTCGCCCGGCCAGACCTCCTCCACCCGCAGCGCGTCGTGCGTGGTCGGCGTGATCCACCGGCCGCGCGGGCGCGGCGGGCCGAGCAGCGAGGAGAGCGTGCCGCGGCGCAGCGCGAGCAGCTCCTCCAGCAGGTGGACGGCGCGCAGCGACGCGGCCCGCTCCGGCTGGCTGCGGCCGCGGCGCCAGTAACTGAGCGTCGTCACACTGATCCTGACGCCCTGGTGGGCGAGGGACGACCTGATCCGGTCCAGGCTGAGGCCGCTCGCCTCGATCGCCGCGTTGAGGGTCTCCGCGAAGCCCAGGCCGTGCCCTCCGGCGCCGTGGTCGGCCGCGCCCCGGGCGCCGCCGTCGTGTCCGCGCCCTCCCGCGCCCTCCGCGGGCGGCCGTGCGGCCGGACCGGCGGGCGCGGCGGGAGCCCGGGCCGGCGGCGGTGCGACGGGCCGGTCGGCCGGAATGCGCTCTCCGGACGGTTGCGGCCTTCCTGGCGCAGGACTCTGGTCGCGCAGACCGACCAGTCTGAGCCGGCCGGCGTGCTGCGGTTGCTGTGACCCCATCCGGAAACCTCCCCCACCAGGCGAGTTCGGCGGCATCGGCCCAGCGTTCCACTCGTTCGGGGGTTGCCACACCGAGCTGTGGGGCACCCTACGCACCGTCGAGAGGCTACGTCATCAACTCGGACATATGACAGTGGTCACGACAAAGAAGTCCCAGTTCAGGGCAGATCGCAACACGTCCGCAACAGAGCCCCGGACGGCCCGCGGAGGCCCCGAAGAAGCCCCCGCCGACGACCGGGACGGCTCTCGGCAGACATTCGGCAGGCTCACAGAAACCACCCAGGAACGGCCGCCGCGGGGCTGCGCGGGACGCGCCGGAAATGCATTCGGACGGGCCGGCCGGATTCATCGACAGAATGGAGATGAATTCATACGGTGAACAGCGCCCGACCCGCCCGCACTACACTCGGCGGCATGGCCGACCCCCGCGACCCGCGCCCGCTGACCGGCGAGCCCCTCGCCCTCGACCTGCTCAACACCCGCTGGCGCGACGCAGGCGAGCACGACCTCCTCGCCGACCTCGACGGCTACCGCCTCTGGCTCTCCTCCGCCGGCCTCGCCGACCGCTGCACCGCCGACCGCGCAGGTCTGGCCGCTGCCCGGGAGGCCCGCAGCGCCCTGGAGGCCCTGGTCGACACCCCCGGCTCCGCCGCGGGCCGGAACGCCCTGAACGCCGTCCTCGCGCACGGCGGCGTCCACCGCACCCTCACCGCCGACGGCCCCGCCGACATCGTGCGGACCGACGGCCCGGAGCAGCTCGCCGCCTGGCTCGCCGCCGACGACTACCTCGGGCTGCTCCGCCGGGACGCGCACCGCATCAAGCGCTGCGCCCACCCGGCGTGCATTCTCCACTTCTTCGACACGTCGCAGAACGGCCGCCGCCGCTGGTGTTCCATGGCCGTCTGCGGAAACCGCTCGAAAGCGGCCCGTCATTACGAGCGGACCGCCCGGACGGAATCCGCCGGCCGCTGATCCCGCCCGGCGGCCCCGCCCCGGCCGGTCAGACCGACGGCCGTCCCAGCCACGCCGTCAGCGCGGCCCGCACCTCCGTGCCGCTCGGGTCGACGGCGGCCCAGGCCGCGTAACCGTCCGGGCGGACGAGCAGCACGGTGTCGCGCAGCTTGCCGTGCGGGTTCGCCGGCGCCGCCGTGACCAGCCGGTCCGCCCACGGCTCGGCGACCGTCAGCTCGTCGTTGCTCACCAGCACCGACCGGCCCGCGCGCAGCGCCTCGTACAGCCGCGACGGCGCGCCCGGCTCGTCCACGGCCAGCCGCAGGTCCGGGATGCGCCGGCCGACCAGCGGATGCCCCGGGACGGCCGGCGGGTACGCCACGGAGACGCCCGACACCGTGCGGGCGCCGAACCGCGTCACCGGGCCCAGCCGGTCGGCGGCCGCCGTCAGCACGCCCCCGGCGAGCCGGGCCGGCAGCGACTGCGCCAGCGCCACCCGGATCAGCGCCCCCGAGCTGCGCAGCACCGCCCGGCCCACCGGGTGACGCTCCGTCTGGTAGGTGTCGAGCAGCGCGTCCGGCGCCCAGCCCCGCACCGCGCCGACCAGCTTCCAGCCGAGGTTCGCGGCGTCCTGCAGGCCGGTGTTCATGCCCTGGCCGCCCGCCGGCGAGTGGCAGTGCGCCGCGTCGCCCGCGAGGAACACCCGCCCCGAGCGGTACGTGGGCACCTGCCGTTCGTCACTGTGGAAGCGCGAGGTCCAGCGCGCGTCGTGCGGGCCGTGGTCGGTGCCCAGCACGGACGTCATCAGCGCCGCCAGCGCGTCCGTGTCCACCGGGGTGCCGTCGGGCGCCGGGTGGTTGCGGTCCCACGCCACCACCCGGTACCAGCCGTCGCCGAACGGGGCGAGGAGCGCGAAGCCGTCCTCGCCGGCGCCGACCGTCAGCGCGTCCTCCGGCTCCCGCTCCAGCCGCACGTCGGCCAGCATCACCGACTCGACCACCGACTCCCCCGGGAACGGGATGCCCAGCAGGTCGCGGACGGTGCTGTGCACGCCGTCCGTACCGACCGCGTACACCGCACGGACGGAGGACTCCGCGTCGCCCTCGCGGACGTCCAGCCGCACCCCCGCCGCGTCCTGCCGCAGGCCCACGACCTCGGCGCCCCGCCGGATCACCGCCCCCGCCTTCGTCGCCCGCTCCTGGAGCAGCCGCTCGGTGTGCGACTGCGGCGTGACCAGCACGAACGGGAAGCGCGACGGCAGCGAGCCCAGGTCGACCGCCAGCCGGCCGAACAGCCGCAGCGACGAGACCGGCCGCCCGGTGGCGACGAGGTCGTCCGCCAGACCGCGGGCGTCCAGCTGCTCCAGGGTGCGGGCGTGCACGGCGAACGCCCGGGTCAGGTTCGACTCCGTGCCCCGCTTCTCCAGCACCGTCACCCGCAGCCCCGCCGCCGCCAGGTCGCCGGCGAGCAGCAGGCCGGTGGGCCCCGCACCGACCACCACCACATCCGCGTCGAACTGCCTGTCAGCCATGCGTCATCTCCCGTTGGTCGTGCCGACGAGCGGGCCGAACGGTTCTCAGTCCGCTCTCAGACTGCCATCATCCCGGCCCCATCAGCCGCTGTGAGCCTCTTTGCCATGACAGAGCCCGCAACGATCCTGGCCGGCACCCTTCCAGCCGCGGACAAGGTACGGACGAGCCTGGTCGAGGTGGTCGTCCCCGTCTACAACGAGGAGCACACGGTCGAGCGGTGCGTCCGCCGACTGCACGCCTACCTCGCCGAGACCTTTCCCTACCCCTACCGGATCACCATCGCCGACAACGCCTCCACCGACGCCACCTGGCAGGTCGCGACGGCCCTGGCGACGGAGATCCCGCAGGTCACCGCCGTCCACCTCGACCTCAAGGGCCGCGGCCGGGCGCTGCGCCAGGTCTGGGGCGACAGCGACGCCGACGTCGTCGCCTACATGGACGTCGACCTCTCCACCGGCCTGGAGGCCTTCCTCCCGCTGGTCGCGCCGCTGCTCTCCGGCCACAGCGACCTCGCCATCGGCAGCCGCCTGCACCGCGGCTCGGCCGTCGTCCGCGGACCCAAACGGGAGTTCATCTCCCGCACCTACAACATGCTGCTGCGCGCCACCATGGCCGCGAAGTTCTCCGACGCCCAGTGCGGCTTCAAGGCCGGCCGCACGTCCGTCGTGAAGGAGCTCCTCGGCGAGGTCGAGGACAACGCGTGGTTCTTCGACACCGAGCTGCTGCTGCTCGCCGAACGCTCCGGCATGCGCATCCACGAGGTGCCCGTCGACTGGGTCGACGACCCGGACAGCCGGGTCGACATCGTCCGCACCGCCCTCGACGACCTCAGGGGAATGGCCCGCGTCGCCCGCCGCTCGCTCGCCGGCGCCGCCGACATCGAGGTGCCCGAACGCGTCAGGCAGGCCCAGATGCCGCCCGGCCTCGGCTGGCAGCTCGCCAGCTTCGCCGTCGTCGGCACCCTCTCCACCCTTGCCTACGTGCTCCTCTACCTGGGCATGCGCCAGATCGTCCCGGCGCTGCTCGCCAACTTCCTCGCGCTCGGCGTCACCGCCGTCTTCAACACCGCCGCGAACCGGCGCTTCACCTTCGGCGTCACCGGACGCCGGGACGCCCTCAAGCACCAGATCGAGGGCGGCATCGCCTTCGTCATCGGGCTCCTGCTCTCCAGCGGCGCGATCGCGATGCTCGGCGCCGCCAGCCCGTCCGCCGGGCACTCCGCAGAACTCGCCACCCTGGTGGCCGCCAACGCGCTCGCCACCCTGATCCGCTTCCTGCTGCTGCGGGTCTGGGTCTTCAACCCGAAGCGGGCGGGCGGCCGGTGACCCTCGTGACATCGACGGGGGAGCGGGCGCTGCGGGCCCTCCGCGGCGGACCGCACGACCCGCGCTGGGCCCGCCCCGCGCTCTGGGCCGTGCTGGCGCTGGCCACCGTGCTCTACTGCTGGAACCTGAGCGGCTCGGGCAACGCCAACGAGTACTACGCCGCCGCCGTGCTGAGCGGCAGCAAGAGCTGGTCGGCGATGTTCTTCGGCTCGCTCGACGCGGGCAACTTCATCACCGTCGACAAGCCGCCGGTGGCACTCTGGCTGATGAGCGCCTCCTGCCGGATCTTCGGCTTCGGCACCCTGCCGATGCTGCTGCCCGTGGCCCTGTGCGGGGTCGCCACCGTCGGCGTCGTCCACAGCGCGGTGCGCCGCAGCTTCGGCCACTGGGCGGCCACCGCGGCCGCGCTGGTCGCCGCGCTCACCCCGATCAGTGCGGCGATCAACCGGGACAACAACCCCGACCCGGTGCTGGTGCTGCTCATGGCCCTCGGCGCGTGGTTCTGCCTGGAGGCGATCCGCACCGGCCGGCTGCTGCCGCTGGTCTGGTCGGCGACCGCGACCGGCCTCGCCTTCAACACCAAGATGCTGCAGGGCTACGTCGCGCTCCCCGCGCTCGTCCTCGCCTACGCGTACGCCGCCCGGATCCCGCTCGGACGCCGGCTGCGCAACCTCGCCCTGGCCGGTGCCGCCCTCGTCGTGGCCAGCGGCTGGTGGATGGCGATCGTCGCACTGGTGCCGGCCGGCTCCCGGCCGTTCATCGGCAGCAGCTCCGACAACACGGTGTGGGACCTCGTCATCGGCTACAACGGCCTCGGCCGGGTGCTCGGCTCGGACTCCCCCACCGGCATGGGCGGCGCCAACTTCGGCGGCGACCCGGGCCTGCTGCGGATGGGCAACGACATCCTCGGCACCCAGATCTCCTGGCTGATCCCGTTCGCCCTGATCGCCCTGGTGGCCGGGCTCGCGCTGCGCGGCCGGCTGCCGCGCACCGACGGGCCGCGGGCCGGGCTGCTGGTCTGGGGCGGCTGGACGGTCGTCCACCTCGTGGTCTTCAGCTTCGGCAGCGGCGGATTCCACCCGTACTACACGACGGCGCTCGCGCCCGGAATCGCCGGCACGGTCGGCGGCGGCGGAGTGCTGCTGCTCCAGGCCTTCCGGTCCGGGCGGCCGCGCTGGTCGCTCGCGGTGCTGCCGCTCGCGGTCGGTGTGAGCGCGCTGTGGGCGGTCGTGCTGCTGCGCCGCAACGACTCCTTCCGGGCCGGCCTGTGGGTGCCGGTCGCGGTGCTCGCGGTCGGCGCGGTGGCGGCGCTGCTGGTCTCCCGGACGGGCGGTGCGGCCCTGCACCGGCGGCTGTACGGCGTGGGCGCCGGGGCGGCGCTCGTCGCCCTGCTGGCCGGGCCGGCGGCGTACGCGGCGGCACCCATGGCCGCCGGGCGGACGGAAGGCGGCAACCCGACCGCGGGGCCGTCCACCGGCGGCATGGGCGGCGCGGGCGGCCGGGGCGGCGCTTTCGGCGGCACGCGGGACGGCGACCGCACCGGTGCGGGCTTCCCGGGGGGCGGTGAATCCCCGGCCGGCGACGGGCAGGGCATGCCGACGGGCGAGGGCTTCCCGGGCGGCGGCGAGCCCCCGTCGGGGGCCGGCGGCGGCGCAGGCGGCCCGGGCGGCGGCATGGGCGGGGGCATGGGCGGGGGCGTCGGCAGCGCCGTGCTCACCTACCTGCAGCAGCACCAGGACGGCGCGACCTGGCTGGTGGCGACCTCGCGGGCGAGCACCGCGGCCTCGGTCATCCTGCAGACCGGCAAGCCCGCCATCGCGACCGGCGGCTTCTCCGGCTCCGACCCGGCGATGACCGTCGACTCCTTCACCGCCCTGGTGAAGGCCGGAAAACTGCACTACATCCTGCTCGGCGGAGGCATGGGCGGAGGCATGGGCGGAGGCATGGGCGGCGGCATGGGCGGCGGCTCGGCGGGCGCCGACGGTGCCTCGCTGCAGTCGTACGTGACGGCCGACTGCACCGCGGTACCGGCCTCGGACTACGGCACCGCGACGACCGGCACCACGACGACCGGCACCGCGGCCGCGGCCGGTTCGGCCGAGCAGCTGTACCGCTGCGGCTGAGTGCCCGACCGCACGACGGCGGCGGCCCGCTCCCGGCACGGGAGCGGGCCGCCGCCATGTGGGTGTACCGGGCCGGCTCAGCGGTGCCGGCGGACCTCGACCGTGCGGAACCGGCCGGCGACGAACGCGCCGTCGCAGTAGGCGGAGTTGGCGGCCGGGTTGGCCCCGGTGCCGTGCAGGTCGGAGAAGGCCGCGGTCTGGTTCACGAAGACGCCGCCGGTGAGGTTGAGCGAGAGCGAGACACCGGCGTCCAGGCAGGCCTCGACGAGGGCCTGCTCGACCTCGGGGGAGGAGGTGTAGCCGCCGACCGTCATGGCACCCTGCTCGCGCACGCTGCGCCGCAGCAGTTCGATTCCGGCGGCGGTGGACTCGACCGCGACGGCGAAGGCGATCGGGCCGAACTGCTCGCCGAGGAACGCCGCCCGGTCGTCCGGCTTGTCGGCGTCGGCCTTGATCAGCGCGGGCGTGCGGATGACCGCCCCGGGGAACTCGGCCGACTCCACCGGGCGCGGTGCGAGGGCGAGTTCGCCGTACTCGCCGCCGGCGGCCTGCGTGGTGCGCTGCAGCACCCCGGGGTTGACCACGGCGCCGAGGATGGCGGCGGCCCGGGCGTCGTCCGCGAGCAGGCCGCTGATGGCGGCCGACAGGTCGGCGACGACCTCGTCGTACGTCTTCTCGCCCTGGTCGGTGGTGATGCCGGTGCGCGGCACGAGGAGGTTCTGCGGGGTGGTGCACATCTGGCCGCTGTAGAGCGAGAGCGAGAAGGCCAGGTTGCCGAGCATGCCGCGGTAGTCGTCGGTGGAGTCGATCAGGACGGTGTTGACCCCGGCCTTCTCCGTGTAGACGAGCGCCTGGCGGGCGTTGTCCTCCAGCCAGTCGCCGAATGCCGTGGAGCCCGTGTAGTCGATGACCTTGACCTCGGGCCGGACGGCGAGGGCCTGCGCGGCGGTGCCGCCCTCGTGCTCGGCGGCGAGACAGACGAGGTTCGGGTCGAAGCCGGCCCCGGCGAGCACCTCGCGGGCGACCCGGACGGTCATCGCGAGGGGCAGTACGGCCCGCGGGTGCGGCTTCACCAGGACGGCGTTGCCGGTGGCCAGCGAGGCGAACAGGCCCGGGTAGCCGTTCCACGTCGGGAAGGTGTTGCAGCCGATCAGCAGCGCGGTGCCGCGCGGCACCACGGTGAACTCCTTCACCATCTCCAGGGGTTCGCGCTTGCCCTGCGGCTTCGTCCAGCCCGCGCTCTGCGGCAGGCGGGTCTGCTCGGCGTAGGCGTACGCGACGGCCTCCAGGCCGCGGTCCTGGGCGTGCGGGCCGCCCGCCTGGAAGGCCATGCCGAAGGCCTGGCCGGTGGTGTGCATGACGGCGTGCGCGAACTCGTGCGAGCGGGCGTTGATCCGGGCGAGGATCTCCAGGCAGACCGCCGCACGCGCCGCCGGGCCGGCCGCCGCCCACGCCGGGCGGGCCGCCTCCAGCGCGCCGATCAGCGCGTCGGGCTCGGTGTGGGGGTAGCTGACGCCCAGCTCGATGCCGTAGGGCGAGGCCTCGCCGTTCACCAGGTCGCCGTCGGTGGGCTGGCCGTCGACCGTGAAGACCGTGCCGAGCAGCGCGTCGAAGGCGGCCTTGCCGTCCTCGGCGCCGGTCTCGCCGTACGCCTTGGGGAACTCGGGGTACGGCGACCAGTAGTCGCGGTCGGCGAGCGCGGTGAGCGCCCGGTCGAGGGTGTCCTGGTGCCGTCCGATCAGGTCGGTGATCGGCTGGGCGGGGGTCGCAGCGGCCATGGTGCGCTCCTCGGGAGGGCGGGCGGGACACCCCACAGAGTAACCGAACGATCGGTCGGGGCAAGCCCCCGCGGCTCCCCGCGCGACGGCGTCGGGGAGCGGTGCCGGGCGCGGGCCGCCGGTCTACGGGATGCCGAGCTCGAAGATCACGAAGCCCGCGTACCAGCCCGAGGCGACCGCGGCGGTGCCGAGCACGGCCGCCAGCACCGGCCGCGACAGCCGGTTCAGGCCGAGGGCGATCGGCAGGGTGAGCGGGAAGACCGGCAGCACGAAGCGGGAGAGCGTGCCGAACATCTGCTGGCTGCCGAGCGTCACGATCAGCGAGCCCACCGTGTAGACGACCAGCACCAGCGGCGGCCGCCGGGCGAGGAACGGCACCAGCAGCACCGGCAGTGCGAACAGCACGACGACCGCGATGAGGTCCTCGGTCGGGTACGGGTACAGGTAGTTCGTCTCGCCGACCAGGATGTTCGACACCGCGGTCGAGGTGTAGCCGCCCCAGTCGAAGAAGTGCAGCCAGCCGCCGCGCTGCAGGGTCAGGTAGCCGTCCCAGTGGCCCATCCGCCAGCCGACCCAGCCGGTGTAGCCGAAGAAGGCGAGCGGAGGCAGCAGGATCGCCGCGAGCGGGCCGGCCACGCCGTCCCGCCGTCTGTACAGGGCCCCCGCCGCGGCCAGCGCCACCCCCGCGATCAGCGTCATCGAGGCGGGACGGCTCAGACCGGCGGTGAACGCCACCAGCGCGGCGTTCGGCCACTGCCGGGTCATCGTGAAGTAGCAGGCCCAGGCGGCCAGCGCGACGAACAGCGACTCCGTGTAGACCGCCCACGCGACGCCCGCCCCCGGGAACGCGCCCCACACCGCCGCGGCGATCACACCGGCCCGGTGCCCGCCGAGATGGGCGACCACCGCGTAGACACCCGCCGCGGCCGCGAACGACGACACCACCGACACCAGCATGCCCGCGCCGTACAGGCCCAGGCCGGTGCCGTCGGAGACCAGCCGCACGAGGCCCGGGTAGAGCGGGAAGAACGCCGAGGAGTTCTGCTGGATGGTGAAGAAGCCGCCGGTGTCGGGCAGCAGCTTCGGGTCGTAGCCGACCTGCGCGACGTTCTGGTACCACCAGCCGTCCCAGCTGCCGAGCACGTCCCACGGATGGGTGCCGCCGCCGTACCGCGGGTTGTTCGTGCGGAACTTGCCCGACGACTCCAGCAGCATCATGAAGACGCTGAAGCCGATCAGCTTGACCGCGCCGAAGAGGCCGAGCGCGGGCCCGAACCGCCGGGCGGCCGCCTCGGCCGCCCCGCGGAAACCCCCCGGCTCCGGCGGCGGCAGCCGCGCCTCGTCGCCGGCCGGGCCGCCGGCCGGCCGCGGCCGGGGCACCACCGTGTCAGGTATCGCGCTCATGGACGTCGGGCCCCTCGGTCGCCGGTCACCCCACCGCATGCGGGTGGCGCGCGGATTCTACCGTCCGCGTCCGCACCGCCCGGCAGGCCCCGCCCGCCCCCCGGCCGGATGCGGTCACGTGCGGCCGGGGATACTCGTGCACATGGCCGACAACACCGCCCGTACCGCCTACACCGTCGACTCGCTGCTCGCCGTCACGGTGCAGGTGTTCAACGAGCGCGGGTACGACGGCACCTCGATGGAGGACCTCTCCCGCGCCGCCGGGATCTCGAAGTCCTCGATCTACCACCACGTCCGCGGCAAGGAGGAACTGCTGCGGCTCGCCGTGGGCCGGGCGCTGGACGCGCTGTTCGCCATCCTCGACGAGCCGGCCGCCGTCACCGGCCGCCCGGTCGACCGCCTGGAGCACGTGGTGCGCCGCACCGCCGTCACCCTGCTCGGCGAGCTCCCGTACGTGACGCTGCTGCTGCGGGTGCGCGGCAACACGGCCACCGAGCTGTGGGCGCTGGAGCGGCGCCGGGAGTTCGACCACCGGGTCGCCGAGCTGCTGCGGGCCGCCGTCGCCGAGGGCGAGCTGCGCGCGGACGTCGACCCGCGGCTGGCCACCCGGCTGCTCTTCGGCATGATCAACTCGATCGTGGAGTGGTACCGGCCCGACTCCCGCGGCGCCGACGGGGTCGCCGAGGCCATCGCGCACATCGCCTTCGACGGGCTGCGCGCGGGCTGACCCGCTGACCTGCTGACCTGCTGACCTGCTGACCCGCTGACCCGCTGACCCGCTGACCCGCTGACCCGCCGGGCCGCGCGGGCGCCCGTTCACGCGTCCGGCGGCACCTGGTCGGTCTCCTCGAAGACCAGCAGCGTCTGGGTGCCGAGCACGTCCGGGATCGACTGGATGCGCCCGAGGACGAGCTCGCGCAGCGCCCGGTTGTCGGCCGTGTGCACCAGCATCAGCACGTCGAACTCGCCGCCGACCAGGGCGATGTGCGCGACCCCCGGCAGCTCCAGCAGCTGCTCGCGGACGGCCCGCCAGGAGTTCTGCACGATCTTCAGCGTGATGTACGCGGACGCCGCCTGGCCCGCCTTCTCGTGGTCGACGCGGGCGGTGAACCCGCGGATCACGCCGTCCTCGACCATCCTGGAGATCCGGGCGTACGCGTTGGCCCGGGAGACGTGCACCCGCTCGGCCACCGAGCGGATCGAGGCGCGGCCGTCCTGCCGCAGCAGCCGGAGGATCGCGCGGTCGACCCGGTCGAGCCTGGACGTCTGTTCAGCCGACATGGCCCCCCGCCCTCCCTGTTTGGACGCACTGCTTCCAGTCGACCGCCGTTCGGGCCGATTGTCCACCACCCTGTCGTAGATCTGGTCAAGATGAACAGACAACCGAACAATCGGTAGGGAGCCCCCATCACCCCGGAGGTGCCCGAGATGACCGTTCTCGACCACCGACACCAGACCGCCGCCGTACCCGGCTGGCTGCCCGGTGCCACCCGCCCGCGGACCGACCCCGGACCGCTCCTGCCGGACACCGCGCCCGTCCGCGTGCTCGGCACCCCCGCCCTGGAGAAGACCGACCCGGCGCTGCTGCGCGAGCTGTACCGGCGCCTGGTCGTCGGCCGCCGCTACAACCAGCAGGCGACCACCCTCACCAAGCAGGGACGCCTCGCCGTCTACCCGGCCTCCACCGGCCAGGAGGCCTGCCAGGTCGCCGCGGCGATGGCCCTCCAGGACCGCGACTGGCTGTTCCCCAGCTACCGCGACACCCTCGCCGTCGTCGCCCGCGGCGTCGACCCGCTGGAGGCCCTCACCCTGCTCCGCGGCAACGCCCACACCGGCTACGACCCGCGCGTCACCCGGACGGCCCCGCTCTCCACCCCGCTCGCCACCCAGGCCCCGCACGCCGTCGGCCTCGCCCACGCCGCCCGGCTGGCCGGCGAGCCGCTCGTCGCGCTCGCCCTGCTCGGCGACGGCGGCACCAGCGAGGGGGACTTCCACGAGGCGCTGAACTTCGCCGCCGTGCTGCACGCCCCCGTCGTCTTCCTGGTGCAGAACAACGGGTACGCCATCTCCGTCCCCCTCACCCGGCAGTCCGCCGCGCCGACGCTCGCCCACAAGGCCGTCGGCTACGGCATCCCCGGCCGGCTGGTCGACGGCAACGACGCCCCCGCCGTGCACGCCGTGCTCACCGAGGCCTTCGACCGCGCCCGCGGCGGCGGCGGCCCCACCCTCGTCGAGGCCCTCACCTACCGCGTCGAGGCCCACACCAACGCCGACGACGCCACCCGCTACCGGCAGGACGACGAGGTCGCCGCCTGGCGCGAGCACGACCCGATCCTCCTCATGGAGCGCCACCTGCGCCCGCTCGGCCTGCTCGACGACGCGCTCGTCCAGGAGGCCGCCGACGAGGCCGAGGCGCTCGCCGCCCGGATGCGCGCCGAGTTCCACACCGACCCGGTGCTCGACCCCATGGCGCTCTTCGCCCACGTCTACGCCGAGCCCACGCCGCAGCTGCGCGAGCAGGCCGCCCAGCTCGCCGCCGAACTGGCCGCCGAGGCCGAGGTGCACCACCCATGACGACGGCCGCACCGACCCGCACCGCCACCATGGCGCAGGCGCTCAACACCGCCCTCCGCGACGCCATGGACGCCGACCCGACCGTGCACGTCCTCGGCGAGGACGTCGGCCGGCTCGGCGGCGTCTTCCGCATCACCGACGGCCTGACCGCGGAGTTCGGCCCCGACCGCTGCCTCGACACGCCGCTCGCCGAGGCCGGCATCCTCGGCACCGCCGTCGGCATGGCCATGTACGGCCTGCGCCCGGTTGTCGAGATGCAGTTCGACGCCTTCGCCTACCCGGCGCTGGAGCAGCTCTTCTCGCACGTCGCCAAGATGCGCAACCGCACCGGCGGCAGACTGCCGCTGCCCATCACCGTGCGCGTCCCGTACGGCGGCGGCATCGGCGGCGTCGAGCACCACAGCGACTCCTCCGAGGCGTACTACGCCCAGACGCCCGGCCTGCACGTGGTCACCCCGGCCACCGTCGCCGACGCGTACGGCCTGCTGCGCGCGTCGATCGCCTCCGACGACCCGGTGGTGTTCCTGGAGCCCAAGCGGCTCTACTGGGGCAAGTCCGCGTGGGACCCGGCCGAGCCGGTCGAACCCATCGGCAGGGCCGTGCTGCGGCGCACCGGCCGCTCCGCCGTGCTCGTCACCTACGGCCCGTCGCTGCCCGTCTGCCTGGAGGCCGCCGAGGCGGCGAAGGCCGAGGGCCTCGACCTCGCCGTGCTCGACCTGCGCTCCCTGGTGCCGTTCGACGAGGAGACGGCCTGCGAGGTCGTCCGCTCGGTCGGCCGGGCCGTCGTCGTCCACGAGGCGACCGGCTTCGCCGGACCCGGCGCGGAGATCGCCGCCCGGCTCACCGAGAAGTGCTTCCACCACCTGGCCGCCCCCGTGCTGCGGGTCACCGGCTTCGACATCCCGTACCCGGCACCCATGCTGGAGCACCACCACCTGCCCGGTGTGGACCGCATCCTCGACGCGGTCGCCCGGCTGCAGTGGGAGGAGTGAAGATGCCCGTCGTCCGCGAGTTCACCCTGCCCGACCTCGGTGAGGGACTCACCGGGGCCGAGGTGGTGCGGTGGATGGTCGAGGTCGGCGAGGTCATCGCCGTCGACCAGCCGGTGGTCGAGGTCGAGACCGCCAAGGCCGTGGTGGAGGTGCCCTGCCCGTACGGCGGGGTGGTCACCGCGCTCTTCGGCGCCGTCGGCGAGGAGGTGCCGGTCGGGGCCCCGCTGGTGACCGTGGCCGTCTCCGCGCCGGACGGCGGCGCCCCGGCCTCCGGCGGCACCGGCGGCCCGGCCGAACCCGTCGAGCGGCCGCTGGTCGGCTACGGCGTGGCGGACACCCCGCGCGGCGCCCGGCGCGGCCGGGTCCGGGTCGGCGCCACGGCGGCACCCGCGCCCGCCGCGACACCTGCACCCGCCGTCGCACCCGTACCCGCCGTGCCCGCGCCCGTAGCCGTGCCCTCCGCAGGGCCCGCCGTGGTGCCGGTCATCTCGCCGCTGGTGCGGCGGATGGCCCGGGAGCACGGCATCGACCTGGCCCGGCTCACCGGCAGCGGCCCGGACGGGCTCATCCTGCGGGCCGACGTGCAGCGCGCCGTCGGGGCCGCCGCCGCCCCGGCGCCCGCCGCGCCCGCCGCCCCGGTCGCCCTGGCCGACGCCGAGGTGATCCCGCTGCGCGGGCTGCGCCGGACGATCGCGGAGAAGCTCGGCCGGAGCCACCGGGAGATCCCGGCGGCCACCTGCTGGGTCGACGCCGACGCCACCGGACTCATGGAGCTGCGTGCGCAGCTGAACCGAGCGCCCGGGCCCAAGGTGAGCGTGCTCGCCCTGCTGGCCCGGATCTGCACGGCCGCCCTCGACCGCTATCCGGAGCTCAACTCCAGCGTCTCCGAGGACGGTTCGCAGATCATCCGGCACCGCGCCGTGCACCTCGGCTTCGCCGCGCAGAGCGACCGCGGCCTGGTCGTGCCGGTCGTGCGTGACGCGCAGCTGCTCGGCACCGAGCAACTCACCGGCGAGCTCGCCCGGTTGACGGAGTCGGCGCGATCCGGTTCGCTCACCCCGGCGGAACTCACCGGCGGTACCTTCACGCTCAACAACTACGGGGTCTTCGGCGTGGACGGGTCCACCCCGATCCTCAACCACCCCGAGGCGGCGATGCTGGGGGTCGGCCGGATCACCCCCAAGCCGTGGGTGCACGAGGGCGGACTCGCCGTCCGGCAGGTCACCCAGCTGTCGTTCACCTTCGACCACCGGGTGTGCGACGGCGGCGCCGCGGGAGGCTTCCTGCGGTTCGTCGCCGACTGCGTCGAGCAGCCGGGGATGCTGCTGCGCAGGCTCTGACCACGGCTCCTGCGGGCCGCCCCGGCAGCCCGCAGGACGGCGGGAGGGCGTGCGCCCCGGGTCGGGGGCGCGAGTTGCGTGAGACTAGCGCGTACGCCGGGCATGTGTCCGGGGTTCCGATGATTCGTGGGATGAGTACTCCGGCGGGTGCCAGTCTGCTGAGGGCGTCAGCAGAGACGAGCCAGCCGGGTGCGGCTGGCCGGGCGACCGGAAGCGAAACGATTCTCTTGGGTACTCGTCATGTCGCGTTGAAGACACGTCCACTGAGGGTCAGGGCCGGAGCGGGCTCCACCGGACCGGCCGCCGTGCCGGGACTCCCCCCGGTGGAGCCGACCGCCTCCGACGGCCCGTCCGCCACGAGCGCCGTACCGGCCGGTGCCGCGGCCGCCGTACCGGCTCAGGCGGCCGCCGTCCCCGAGACGGTCGCGGCGGCCGAAGCAGCCGTTCCCGCGGCCGGCCGTCCGGACTTCGCCGTCCCGGAGGTCACCGCAGCCCCGACGGCCGGCGTGGCCGCCCCCGTCCCCGAGACCGTCCCCGCCCCCGTGGCCGTCGCCGTCGCCGCGGAGCCGGGCCCGCACACGCCCGTCCCGGTGCCCGCCGCCGCGCCGCCCCCGGTCATCCCCGCGCCGCCGACCGTGCCGCCGAGGATCCCCGCGCCGAGCCGCCCGGCCGACGCCGTGCCCGGCCGTGCCGCCGTGCCGCCCGCGCCGTCGCACCGCCCGTTCCACGCCGACGCCCCCGGCCTCAACTGGGCCGGCCCGGGGGACCGCTGGAGCCGCGCCTGGTCGGACGGGCTGCCCGCCCTCCCGCCGCCGGCACCCCTGCCGCAGACCGCGCCCTCCGAGTCGGCCGACCGGCCGCCCACCCCGCGCGACCTCGCACTGATCCGCGACACCCTCGCCGTGGTCGAGCCCGTCGCCGACCGCGCGACCGCCCACTTCTACGCGCTGCTCTTCGTGCACCACCCCGAGGTGCGGGCGCTGTTCCCCGCGGCGATGGACGTCCAGCGCGACCGGCTGTTCCACGCCCTGCTGATGGCCGCCCGCAGCGCCCACGACCCCGCCGGGCTCACCGAGTACCTCTCCGCCCTCGGCCGGGGTCACCGCAAGTACGGCACGCTGGAGGGCCACTACGGCCCGGTGGGCGAGTGCCTGATCGCCGCCGTCGCCAAGTACTGCGGCAGCCACTGGGACGCCGAGGCCGAGCTCGCCTGGCGCCGGGTCTACGGCCTGGTCTCCCGGATCATGATCGACGCGGCCGCCCGGGCCGCCCGCACCTCGCCCGCCTGGTGGCAGGGCGAGGTCGTGAGCCACGAGCGGCGCTCCCGCGACGTCGCCGTGCTGACGCTCCGGCCCGACCAGGCCTACCCCTACCGCGCCGGGCAGTACGCGGCCGTCGAGACGCCCTGGTGGCCGCGGGTCTGGCGGTCCTTCTCGTTCGCCACCGCGCCCCGGCCGGACGGTCTGCTGACCCTGCACGTCAAGGCGGTGCAGGCCGGCTGGGTGAGCACCGCGCTCGTCCGCCGGGCCTCGCCCGGCGACGTGCTGCGCCTCGGTCCGGCCGCCGGGGGCATGGTGCTCGACCACGCCCGCGGCGCCGACCTGCTCTGCCTGGGCGGCGGCACGGGCATCGCCCCGGTCACGGCCATGGTGGAGGAGGTCGCCGAGTACGGGGCGGGCAGCCGGTCGGTCGACGTCTTCTACGGCGCCCGCTGCCCGGCCGAGCTCTACGCGCTGGAGACGCTGCAGGACCTCGCCCGCCGGCACCCGTGGCTGGCGGTGCACCCGGTGGTGTCGGAGCAGGGGGTGCCGCCGGGCGGCGCGGCCACCGGCGAGCTGCCGGAGGTCGTCTCCCGGTACGCGCCCTGGCACGGCCACGACGCGTACGTGAGCGGGCCCGCGGCGATGGTGCGCCGGGCCGTGGGCGTGCTGCAGCGGTCGGGGGTGGAGGCGGGCCGGATCCATCACGACCCGGTCGGCGATGCGGCGGGCTGACCGGGTCGGCCGGTCCCGCGTGATGTGCCGGGTCGTTCGGCCGGGGGCGGCTCCGGCGGGCGGGCTCAGGCCAGGTCGTGGGCGAGGAGCGCGCGGACTCCCTCGATGTTGGCGGCGAGGTAGGCGCGCAGGCTCGGCGGCACGACGTTGACCGAGGTGACGCCCTCGCGGGTGAAGGGCAGCCGGACGATCTCGTACTCGCCGTTGGGCTCGTCGATCTCCGGGCCGTGCCGGCGGTCCGGGTCCATGGAGGCGAGCCGGCAGACGAAGAAGTGCTGCACCTTGACCCCGTGCGGGTGGGCCGGGGTGCCGTCGTCGTGATGCGCGTGCGCGACGGTGTCGACGAAGGCGTGGACGACGTCCGTGACCTTGCCGCCGAGCTCCTCGTCGATCTCGCGGTGGAGCGCGTCCAGCACGGTGCGGTCGCCGGGTTCGACCCCGCCGCCGGGCGTGATCCAGTACGGGTGCGCGGCACCCGGCCGGACGCGCCTGATCAGCACGATGGTGGCCGGGCCGTACGGGTCGTCCGGGTCGGCCTCCAGCAGGATCGCCCGCGCGGTGCGCTTGACGACGGGACGGACGGGGACGGCCATGGCCACCTCCGGGGCGCGGGAGTTGTGCGGGATTCTCCCGCACACGGGCCGGAACGAAACTCGCACAGATGGGCGAAGAGGAGGAAAACGATGGTCCGAACGGCTGATTCCGCGCGCCGCTGCGTGTTCGCCCGTGCTCGGCCGGGCGGGGGATTCGATCTTCCATTCCGAGGTCGTCTGCGAACCGGTCATCGAACACATAGGCGTAGACACCTTTTGATCATCGAATCGAAGAGCAATCGCGCTCTTCGCCCGGCGTCATGATTGAAGCCGAGTGGGCCCTGTGCTGCAATGTCCGCCGGGCAGGCCGACACCAACGGATCGCGGAGGTAGGGCGCATGCACAGCAGCACAGTCCAGGGCCATGTGGTGATGCACCTCGTGGCGGCCGGCGAACTCTCCCTCCGCATCGCGGTCGACCTCGGGTACGACCCCGAGGACCCGTACGCGGTGCGCTTCACCTTCCACCTCCCCGGCGACACCCCCGTGACCTGGTACTTCGCCAGGGAACTACTCGTCGAGGGCATCAGCAGACCCGCCGGCGAGGGCGACGTGCACCTCCACCCGGTCGGCGAGGACCTGACCGAGGTCTGCGTGGTGCTGCGCTCCCCCGACGGCGACGCGACGCTCCGCGCACCCGCCCCGCCGCTGATCGCCTTCCTCGCCCGGACGGACCGGCTCGTCCCGATGGGCAAGGAGGAGAGCCAGGTCGAACTGGAGGCCCAGCTCGACCTGATCCTCAGCGGCGGCTGCGAGAGCACGGGCTGACCGGAGTCCCCGCGGCCGCGGCGCCGACCGCTGCCCTGCTCCCGCGGTGCGTCCGGTTCAGTCGTCGTCGCCGAGGGCCAGACTGAGGCCCCACGACACCAGGCTGATGATCAGGGCACCGAGCAGCGCCGCCCAGAAGCCCTCGACGTGGAAGTCCAGGTCGAGCACGTCGGACGCCCACGAGGTCAGCCAGAGCATCAGGGCGTTCACCACGAAGGTGATCAGGCCCAGGGTGAGCACGAACAGCGGCAGCGAGAGCAGCTTCACCAGCGGTTTGATCAGGAAGTTCACCACCCCGAAGACCAGCGCCACCGCGATCACGGTCAGGGCCTGGTGGCCCCAGCTGCCGTCGGAGAGGGTGATGCCGTCGACGATCCAGGCGGCGATCCAGATGGCCACCGCGTTGATGAGCGTTTTGATCACGAAACTCTTCATGCCACCGGATGGTGGCAGGCCGCCCGCCCGCTGGGAAGCTCTCGGCGGGTACGTCGCGCAGGTCGTCGGTGTTCAATGGGCTCCGGCCCGCCCGGGGCCAGGGGAGGAGCAGGACCATGAAGGTCTTCCGGCTGGACGAGCTGGACACGGAGCGGGCCGCCAACCAGGGCGCGTACCTGCAGTTCCTCAGGGAACGGCACATGTCCGCCGGGCTCTACGCGCTCTCGCCCGGCGACACCGACACCCAGCAGCCGCACGCCCAGGACGAGATCTACCAGGTGATCAGCGGCCGCGCCGAGCTCACCGTCGGACGGGAGACCACCACCGTCGGCCGCGGCAGCGTCGTGTACGTGCCGGCCGGGGTGCCGCACCGCTTCCACCACATCACCGAGGAACTGCGCGTCCTGGTGATCTTCTCGCCGCCGGAGGACTGACCGGCCCGGCGGGGGCATGGCCGCCGCCCGGGCCGCCCGGGCCGTCCGGGCCGCCGGGGCCGCCGGGTAGGGTCGGCCGGGCGACCACCCCGGAGACGAGGAGCAACTGCCGTGGCCCTGACCGACGAACTCTGGTCGGCGATCGAGCCGGTCTACGACGAGATCCTCGCCCACCCCTTCCTGACCGGTCTCACCGACGGCACCCTGCCCCGGCAGGCGTTCCGCCACTTCGTCGTCCAGGACTCCCACTACCTGCGCGACTACGCCCGGGCGCTGGCCGTCTGCGCCGCCAAGGCGCCGGACGAGGACGACGTGCGCGCGTTCGCCGACGACGCCGTCGGTGCGCTGGCCGCGGAGCAGGGCATGCACGCCGAATTCCTCACCGCCTTCGGCGGGAACGCCGCCGACGCGGCCGCCGAGCCCGTGCTGCCCACCACCCGCGCCTACACCAGCTACCTGCTGGCCACCGTGTACGGCGGCTCCTTCGCCGAGGCGGTCGGCGCGGTGCTGCCCTGCTACTGGATCTACGCCCGGGTCGGTGGCGAGCTGCTCGCGAAGTCGTCGCCCGAGCCGCTGTACGCGAAGTGGATCTCCACCTACGGCGACGAGGCGTTCCAGTCCGTCGTCCGCCGGGTGCTGGCGCTCACCGACCGGCTCGGCGAGGAGATCTCCCCCGCCGAACGCCGCCGTGTGATCGAGCACTTCACCACCACCTCGCGCTACGAGTGGATGTTCTGGGACGCCGCCTGGCGCGGTGAGACCTGGCCGGTGTGATCCCGACGGGGCCTCCCCGGGGCCGCCCTGTCGGGGGTGGCCCCGGCGTCCCTCTCGGGGTGATCTCCGGGTTCTCTCCGGGGCGCAGGCCCTCGTTCCGGTGCGGACGGCGTCCTAGGATCGAAGCACCGAGACAACGGGAAGCGGCGGACGAGACCGGCGCCGAACCCGAGGGGAGAGAAGGAACGGACATGGCCGAGCTCTGGAAGTCGCTGCCCTCGTGGGTGCGCAACATCGTCGTCCCGATCCTGGCGCTGATCGTCGCCTGGAAGCTGCTGTGGGTCGTCGTCGGCGTGGTCAGCTCGCTGATCGGGTTCCTGATCAACGTGCTGCTGCTGGTCGGCATCGCCGCCGCCGTGGTCATCCTGGTCAAGAAGGCCGCCAAGAACTGACCTGCGACGCCGAAGGGCCTGTACTCCCGAGCGGGAGTACAGGCCCTTCGGCGTGGTGCCGGGTCAGTTGTGGTCGGTGAACCAGCCGGCGAGGTCGGCGAGGACGTGGGTGCTGCCGGCGAAGTTCTGGACGTCGACCCGGCCCCCCTCGCCGAGCCGGGTGATCACGTGGTTGGGGACGGTGAGCCCCGGGACGAAGTTGAGGTTGCTGGTGCCCGGGCGGGGCGTGCCGTGCGGCCACACCGTGAGGAAGCCGGAGGCCGTGGGCGCGGTGGCCGTGACGTTGAGGACCGCCGCGGTGGCGTCCGCCGGCACGCCGTTGGTCCCGGCGACCGGCACCGACAGCGACGTCCCCCCGGCGACCGGCGACCTCGTGCCGTCCGCCCGGGTGTCGGCGAGCCGGACGGGCCCGGCCGGGGTGAACCAGCCCTTGCTGCCGGGGCTGTAGTAGCCGAAGACGTCGACGACGATCCGCGTGGTGCCGGCGAAGTTGTAGACGTCGATCGAGCCGTCCGCACCGACCGGCACGATCGCCTGGTTGGCGACGACGTCCCCGGGGCCGAAGTTGAGGTTCGAGACGCCCGGACGGGCGGTGCCGTGCGGGTAGGCGATCAGGAACCCGGCGGCGGTCGGGGAGGCCGCCGTCAGGTTGACGACCACGGCGGTGGCGTCCGCCGGGATCCCCGCCTTGCCCGTGACCTTGAGCGTGCGGGTGGCGTTGCCCGCCAGGCCGGCGTCGGAGATCCGGGTGGGGGCGGTGGGGGTGAACAGCTTTCCGGGACCGAAGGACTCGTAGACGCCCACGAAGTCCACGATCACGTCGGTCCGGCCGCCGTGGTTGTAGAGCTGGACGGTGCCGTCCCTGCCCACCGGCACCGTGACCAGGTTGGCGACCGTCCGGCCGGCCTTCACGTTCAGGTGGGACGCGGTCGGCCGGGGCCGGCCGGTCGGCCAGAGCTCGATGAAGGTGTCGCCGGTGGCCTTGGTCGCGGTCACGTTGAGCACGACCGCATCGGGGCTCAGCGAGGTCTTCCCGCCGTCCGGCTGCGGGTAGCCCTTCGACACGTCGAGCGTCATCGTCGATCCGCCGTTCAGCGCGTTACCGCTGATCCGGGTGTCCAGCATGCGGAACGGGCTGACCGCGGTGTACCGGGTGGGCGTGTACGCCGCCCGGTACGTCCTGGAGGAGGTGGAAACGGCACCGGTGACGTCGCGCAGGGTCACCGTGACCGTGTGGTCGCCGGGGGTCGTGTACGCATGTCTGACCGGCTGCCACGTGGATTCGGAGCTCTGCGCCGGGCTGCCGTCACCGAAGTCGTAGGTGATGTCGGCGAGCAGCCACGGGGTGACGCTGTTCATCGCGTTGGCTTCCACCGACAGGGTGGGCATTTCCTCGCTGGCCCACATCATGGGCCGGCTGACGAAAACGTCGGCCCGGAGCTCACCCGGCTCGGTGGCCTCGACGCGTACCGAGCCGCTGGAGCGTGAGACCTGCGCACCGTTGGTCGCCTTGACCTGGACCGTGCAACTGCACACCCTGGCGTAGACGTGGGTGGCCGTGGGTTCCGTCGTGGTGACGACCGCACCGTCGCCGAAGTCGAAGACGTACGTCTTCGGGGCGCCCGGCCAGGTGGTCTCCGGTGTGGCGGTCGCGGTGACGGTGGTCCCGTACGGCGCCCACGTCCGGTCGACGGTGACGGCCACCGCACTGAAGGTCTCCTGCGCTTCCAGTGCACCACGGTCGAGGTAGCCGTGCCCCGTACCGGTGTTGGCGACCCGCGGGTCGTCCGCCGGGGCCCCGCCCGAACGGTCCGTGTCGGGGATGCCCGGCACGGACGCGTCGGCGGAGTCCACCGTGAGGGAGTTCGCGCCGGTGGGGAACGGCCCTGCGGGTGCGACCCGGTCCGCGGTGCCCTCGCCGGTGGCATCGCCGAAGGCGGCCAGCGTGGTGTACTCGCTGCCCGCCCACGAGTACAGCGGCGACCCCGTGTCGGACCGGAGAAGGTTGTACCGGGTGTGCGTGCCGGCGGCTGCGGATGCGGCGACCGAGACGAGCGGACCCCTGCTCGCCGCCGTGCACGCGGTGGAAGTCGTGTCGGTGAAGACGTTGTTGGCCAGCGTGACACCGGCGGAGTCGCCGGCGACGGTGACGGCCGAGCCGCAGCTGGCCGTCCCGTTGCTGTTGACGACGGTGGTGCCGGGGGCGTCCGTCATGGCGACCAGGGGCCCCTCGCCGAGGTTGCCGCCCTGGACCCGGCCGACGAGGGTCCTGCTCGCCCCGGTGATCCGCACCGCGGGCGTGGGACGTTCCGCACGGACGAAGCTGCGGGTCACCGCGACGTCGTGGCTGGAACCACTGACCTCAACACCGGGCCGCGTCGTCTTGCCGACGGCGAACATCCGGTCGAGGGTGATCCGGTCGGAGCCGGTGATCGACACGCCGTTGACCGCGGTGAGGTTCGTCAGGACGACGTCGTGGACACCGGACAACACGAAAGCGGGTCCACCGGTCGCCGCGGCCGCCTGGATGGGGGTGGACATGTACTGCGTGTGGAAGGTGATCGGCCGCCCCGGCTCGCCGGATCGGGTGACGACCACCTGCCCGACGTAGGGGTACGAGGAGGAAATGATCTCCACGGTCTGGCCGGGCTCGGCTACGGCGGCGGCCGCGGCGATCGAGCAGAACGGTACGGCCTGCGTTCCCGGCCCCGTGTCGGAGCAGCTTGTGCCGACGCCGTTGTTCACGTAGAGGGTGGTGGGCGTCTCGGCCCACGCCGGTGCCGCCAGTCCGAGGACGCCGGTGAGACCGGCTACCGTCAGGCCGACGACGCGATGTCTGTGCACGTGCTGGTCCCCCAGGGGCTGCTTCCGGCCGTGCGGGCCGGATTCGATCGGTGCGGGCAGCACCGTACTGCTCCGCACCCGGACGGCCCGCGCCGGGGTGGCCGGAATCCTTCCCCGCACGGTCAGTTGTGCACGGACATGTCCCCGATGGCGTCGAATGTCCCCCCGCCCCCGGTCAGTCCGTACGCCGGATTCCAGCCCAGGGCGCGGGCCCTGGCGGTGTCGAGTACGACCGGCCGGGCGAGCTGGTCGACGGCGTACGGGGTCAGGCCCGGCACCAGGCGCCGTCGGGCGGCGAACTCGGCCAGGCCGACCGGCACATGGCCGATCCGGACACGGACGCCGTGCGCGGCGAGTACGGCCCGTACCGCCGCATCACGCCGGTACGGTGCCGCGTCGGTGATGTTGTACGCGCCGGGCGGCCAGTCGGCGGCGGCGAGGCAGGCGTCGGCGAGGTTCTGCACCGCCGTCAGGCTGAGCGGCACGTCGGCGCCCGGCAGCAGCAGGAGGCCGCCGCGGACGCGCTCCAGCAGGCGCGGCAGCAGGTGCGGGTCGCCGGGCCCGTACACGGCGCGCGGCCGGAGCACGACGGCGCCCGCGGCGAGGGCGAGCCGGTCGGCGGCGGCCTTCGTGCGGCCGTAGGCGTTGCGGTGCCCGTCGGCGGTGGCGTGGTCCTCGGTCACGAGCGAGCGGTCGGCGCGCGGGTCGTAGACGCTGGCGCTGGAGACGAACACGACCGGCCGCCCGGCGGCGGCCTCCAGCAGTCGGGCGGTGCCGTCGACGTTGACGGCGCGCTGCCCGGCCTCCGCGGGAGAGCCGGGCGGGTGGTCGCCGACGGCGGCGGCGCAGTGCACGACGAGGTCCGCCCCGCGCAGGTCGGGAGGGTGCGCGGCGGCGTCCCACGGCACGTGCGTGCCGGTCGGGCCGGGGCGGCGGCCGAGGCACAGCACCTCGGCGCCGCGGGCGGCGGCCGTACGGGCCAGGTGGGAGCCGCAGAAGCCGCTCGCACCGGTGACGGCGATCCGGAGCATGCGGGTCAGCCCTTCCGTACGAGCAGGGAGGCGTAGCCGGGCAGGGCGGCGCGGCGGTCGGCCCTGGCCCGCACGACGACCGGCCGGTGCGGGGCCAGGGCGGTCAGCAGGCCGGTGAGCTGGGCACGTGCCAGCGGCGCGCCCGGGCAGGCGTGCGGTCCGGCGCCGAAGACCGCCTGCGCGGCCTGCGGCCCGGCGGGCGCGGTGCGATGGGCGCCGGCGGCGTGCCGGGCGACGAGCACGAGCCGGTCGCCGCGGCCGACCGGGCAGCCGGCGGCGGTGGCGTCGGCGGCCGCGACCCGCGGCAGGATCGGCGAGGCCGCGGTCAACCGGAGCAGCTCGGCGGTGAGTTCGGGGGAGACCTGGTGCCACAGGCCGGCCCGGGCGCACCAGGCGGCGGCGCGGGGGAGGGCGGCGAGCGTGGTGTTCACCGCGGCGACCGCGAGCATCGCGTCCCGGGCCTGCGGCAGCAGGGAGTTGAGGTGGTCGGCGGCCGCCGTGGAGGCCCGTCGGGGCAGGCCGGGGAGGTGCTCGCGGGCGGCCTCGGCGGCGGCGGCGCTGCAGGCCCGGGCGAGGGCGACGGGGTCGGCGGTGCTGCCGGTCAGTGCGGCGGCGGTGACCCCGGCGACCTCCCGGACGACGTCCACCAGGTCGATCGTGCCGGGGAGTTCGGTGAGGTGCCGGTCGAGGACGGCCTGCCACACCGGTCCGAGCCGTGCGGTGCCGTGCGCGCCGAGCAGCTCGGTGACGTCGCGGCGGGCGGTGCGGTGGGCGCCGCCGTCCTGGTCGAAGAGCAGGCCGCCGTCGGTGCGCCGGGCGGCGGCGCCGCCGGTGGTGCCCTCGGCGGTGCGGTCGAGCGGCACCCGGGTGAGCACCTCGCGGTACGCCTCGGGGCCGTGCACGAGGACGGTCCGGCCGAGCCGGACGACGGGCCGTCGGCGGGTGGCGGCGAGCAGGGCGAACAGCACCGGGTGGCTGCGCAGGTAGACCCGCCGGTCGAGCCGGCGGGCCCGGCGGTGGGTGCGGGCGGTGCCGTCGACGGTGCCGGTCATCGGGCGAGCTCCCGGGCGCAGAGGCGGGCGGCGGCGGCCCGGTCGGGCTTGCGGGAGCGGCCGGCCAGCGGGACCTCGCCGAGCAGCACGGCGTCGGGACGGGCGCCGCCCATGCGGGCCAGCGGGCGTTCCAGGTCGGCGCGCAGCCGCTGCCGGTCGGTGCCGCGGCGGGGCTGCACGAGGGCGACGAGCCGCTCGTCGCCGTCGCCCGCGGGCACGCCGACGAGCACGGCGAGTTCGACGCCGGGCAGGTGGAGGGCGGGTTCGTACAGGCCGGGGTAGATGTTCTCGGCCCGCCGCAGCACCATGTCCTTGCAGCGGCCGGCGAGCACGATCCGTCCGTCCGGGGTGAGTGCGGCGCGGTCGCCGGTGCGCACCCACGGGTCGGGGTGGTCGCCGAGGTAGCGGTCGCGGGCGGCGGGGCCGGCGAGCAGGAGTTCGCCGTCGTCGGTGAGCCGGGTGCGGACCCCGGGCAGTGGGTGGCCGAGGAGGTCGCCGTCGCCGTCGAACGCGGACTTGTCGGCCTCCTCGACGGCCGCCGCGGGGAAGAGCTCGGTCAGCGCGTACACGCCCCACGCCTCGGTGGCGCCCGCGCGCTTGACGCGGCGCAGCAACTCGGCGGAGGCGGGCGCGGAGCCCGTCCAGACGCGGCCGGTGAAGTGGTCGACGGAGCGCAGCTGCGGCGGCGTCAGATAGGTCTCGGACGGCGCGAGGCGGCGGATCTGCCGGCCGAGCACCGCGGGCGTGCGGGCGGGCAGGGCGACGGTGGCACCCGCGGCCAGCGACGGCACGAGGACGAAGAACGTGCCGCCCAGCACGGCCTGTCCGGCCTGCGGGCGCACCAGGCCGTCGACGGCGCGCAGGCCGGCGGCGAGTCCGGCCCGGGTGTGCACGACGGCGCGGGGCGCGGAGGTGGTGCCGGAGGTGAAGACGATCACCGCGTCGCCGTCGCCGTCGTAGGGGGCGGGCGGGCGGCCGCCGGGGGTGCGCAGCGCGGGCGCGCAGCCGGGGCGGCGCGGGCCGGCGGTGGCGACCGGGCCGAGGGCGTCCAGCCGGGGCAGGGCGAGGTCGGCGCGGCGGGCGATCCGGCGGGCCCAGCCGGCGACGGCCTGGGCGGCGGCGTCGGCGACGACCAGCGCCGGGCGGGCGAGCCGGAGCCGGGCGAGCAGCACGTCGGGTCCGGCGGACGGGTCGAGGACGGCGGCCCGCAGGCCCAGCCGGTGTGCGGCCAGCATCAGGGCGAGGGCGCGCGGGCCGGGGCGCACGGCGACGCCGAGGGTGTCGCCCGCGGTGAGTCCGTGGCCGTGGTGCAGGGCCGCCGCGTAGGTGTCGGCGAGGCCGGCGAGGTCGCCGCTGCGGGCGCGCACGCGGACGGCGCCGCCGCGGGTGCAGCCGAGTACGGCGGGCCGGTCGGCGCCGTCGCGGAGGACGCGGGTGAGGTGGTCGAGCACGGTTCGCTCCGTCATCGGGGGTCGACGCCGCGGCCGCCCGCGCCGCGGTCCAGGTACCAGCGGGCGGTGCCGACGACACCGTACGCGCGGATGCGGCGGGTGGAGTTCTGCACCACCATGTCGCGGCGCCGCACGATGGCGGTGGTGCGGCGGCGCACCCGGTTGACGAAGGTGCGGTCGGTCGGCGACGGGCGGCGCGGCATGCCGCCGACGGCCTCGTACAGCTCGGCGGTGATCGCCATGTTGTTGCCCGCGTGCATGCGGTACGGGGTGAGGTAGCCGTGCCAGCGGCGGTGGGCGGGCCTGATGCGGCCGAAGAACGCGCCGGTCACCACGAGGCCGCGGAACAGCCGGCGGCCGACGGGCCCGTGCTCGTCGGTGCGGGCCGTGATGTGCCCGCAGACGAGCCCGCCGGAGGCGAGCAGCCCGGCGCGGGCGGCGGCCGTCCAGCCGGGCTCCGGCAGGCAGTCGGCGTCCGTGCGGGCGAGGAGGGCGGCGCCGTGCGCGATGGCGTGCCGGAAGCCGGTGTCGACGGCGCAGCCGACGCCCTTCTCCGGCTCGACCAGCACCTCGACGGGGAACGGCGCCCCGGCGGCGAACTCCCGGGCGATCCCGGCGGTGCGGTCGTCGGAGCCGTTGTCGACGACCAGCAGGGTGAAGTCGGTGTCCTGCTGCGCGGCGAGGGCCCGCAGGGTGCCGCCGATCCTGGCCTCCTCGCGGTAGGCGGGCACGATCACCCACAGGGCGGTCACGGCACCTCCCACACCATGGTCATGAGGCTGACGCCGCCGCCGAGTCCGACCATGAGCACCCGGTCCCCGGAGGCGAGTTCGCCGTGCACGCGGTCGAGCTGCACGCCGAGGGTGGCGCTGGCGACGTTGCCGAGCTCCGGCACCGTCAGCACGAGCTTCTCCGCCGGCACCCCGGTCAGTTCGACGAACCGCTCCAGGTACGGCAGCGTCACCTGGTGCACCAGCACCCGGGCGTACGCGTCCCAGCCGAAGCCGGTGCGGGCGGCGACCCGGGTCAGGATGTCGCCGCCGATCTTCTCGAAGACACCGCGCAACTCCTTGCCGCCGCCGCGGAAGTAGCTGTACTCGTCGCCGCGCGGGTGCCGGGACCCGCCGCCCGGTATGCCGCCGACCGCCCAGTGCTCGGACGCGGTCTCGGTCTCCACGTCGAGGATGCCGCCGCGCGGGACCGGCTCGACGACCACCGCCGCGCCGGCGTCGCCGAAGGTGTACCCGGCGAAGCCGTCCCGGAAGTCCGCGAGGCCGGACGGGTCCCGGCGCATCGCCCGGCTCGGAGTCTCGCCGGTGACGACGAGCGCCCGCCGGGCCCGGCCGGCGAGGATCATCGCCCGCGCCACGTCGATGCCGTTGAGGAAGCTGTTGCAGGCGTTGGAGACGTCGAACGCGTGCGCACGGGAGCCGAGTCCGGCCTGCACGAGGTGCGCGGTGGCGGGCTCGCAGACGTCCCGGGTCGCCGAGGCGTACACCAGCAGGTCGATGTCGAGCGGGTCGTGGCCCGCGGCGTCGAGCGCCCGGCGGGCCGCCGCCAGGGCCAGCGTCGACGCGTACTCGCCCTCCGCGGCGAAACGGCGGGTCGCGATGCCGGTCGCCTTCTCGAACATCCGCTCCGGCAGGCGGAGTCCGCTGCCGGCGACCACCTCGTCCTGCAACTCCTGCGACGTCAGCACACGGGCGGGCAGCCCGGCGCCGACCGCGGTGATACCCACTCTCGGGGATGGGAGGTTCATGCCCGCCATGCTGCCGGTGCGGGGCCGTCCCGGGCTTGAGTACCCGTACTCAGCCGTGCGGGCGCCCCGGCCGGTGACCGGGTGCGGGCCGCGGCCGTGACATCCGTCATGCGGTTCCCGGTGCTGACGGCACTGCCGGTGCACCCGCCCGGCACGGGATTCTCGTAGCACCGGGGCAGCCCCGGCGGCGGGCACCACCGGACGGGGAGCGGACACCATGGCGGTCATCACCACGAGCGCGACGGCGGAGCAGGGCGAGTCGAGGGCCGCGGCGCTGAAGCCGCTCGCGATCGACGTCGCCGTGCCGATCGCCGTGTACTACGCGGCCCACGGCCTCGCCGGCCTCGGCCTGGCCGCCTCGCTGACCCTGGGCAGTGCGGTGCCGGCCGTCCGGACCGCCGCCGGGCTGCTGCGGGACCGCCACGTCAACACCTTCGCCCTGGTCGTGCTGGTGGTCAACGTCGTCGGCATCGCCCTCTCCGCGGTCGCCGGCGACCCGCGGCTGATGATCGCCAAGGACGGCGCGCTCAGCAGCGTCATCGGCGGCTCGATGATCGTCTCGGTGCTCGCGGGGAAGCCCCTGATGACGGCGGGCCTGCGGCCGTTCGTCGTGAAGGGCCGCGCCGCCCGCGAGGCCGCCTGGCAGCGGCTCGCCGCCGGATCGGCGGAATTCCGCCGCCACGAGCGGAACTTCACGCTCACCTGGGGCACCGTGCTGGTCGCCGAGTGCGCGGCCAAGGTCGTCGGCGCCTACACGCTGCCGGTGGAGACGATGGTCTGGCTCGGCACGGTCCTCCTGGGCGCGGCGATCGCCCTCGGCGTCCTCGTCGGCAACGTCTTCGCGAGCCGCATGGCCGAGCTGGTCGTCGCCGAGGAGGCGTGACCGCACCGGGCCCCCGGGGACCGGACGCCCGTCCACCGCACCGGCGGTGGACGGGCGTCCGGCGTTCCGGGCTCAGCCCGCGGCGCCGTCCTGCACCGGGATCCGCACCGGGACCGGCTGCCCCGCCGCAGGGTGCGCGGACGGTCCGGCCGCCGTCCCGTCCGGGCCCTGCTGCGGGCCCATCGCCGAGAGCAGCTGCCGCGCCAGGCCGAGACCGGTGCCGCCCATGGCCAGGGCCTTCGCGAACACGTCGCCCATGCCCTCGGCGCCGTTCAGCAGCACCATGTGCTCGACGTTGCCGAACGCCTCCGCGCCGGCCCGCACGATCTCCGGCCAGTTCTCGGCCAACTGCTGCGCGACCACCGCCTCCTGGTTCTCCGCCAGGGCCGCCGCCCGCGCCTTGATCGCCTCCGCCTCGGCGAGGCCCAGGGCCCGCGCCGCCTCGGCGGCCGCCAGACCCTTCGCCTCTGCCGCCGCCGCCTCGGCCAGGCCGGTCGCCTTGGTGGCCTCCGCCGACGCGAGGCCGCGGGCCCGGGTCGCCTCCGCGTCCGCGGTGGCCGCGACCTTCACCCGGTTCGCCTCCGCCGTCGCGTTCAGCTCGGTCTCCCGGGCCAGCGCCTCCGCCGCGGAGATCCGGGCGTCGCGGTCGGCCTGCGCCTTCGTCCGCGTCTCGTACGCGCGGGCGTCGGCCGGCTTGCGGACGTCCGCCTGGAGCTGCTGCTCCTTGCGGTGCGCCTCCAGCTCGGCGACCTTCGTCTCCTGCACGACCACCTCCTGCCGGGAGGCGGCCTGCGCCAGCGGACCGGCCTGCATCGCGCGGGCCGTCGCCGTCTCCAGCTCGGCCTGGTACCCGGCCTGCTGGATGCCGGAGTTGCGGGTGGCCTCGGCCTTGCGGGCGAACGCCTCCTGCTCGGCCTCCGTGGCCCGCCGGTCCGCCTCGGCGGCGGCGATCCGGGCGTCGCGCTGCACGGCGGCCGCGTGCGGTGCGGCGAGGTTCCGGATGTAGCCGGTCGGGTCCAGGATCTCCTGGATCTGCAGCGAGTCGATGATCAGGCCGAGCTTCTCCATCTCGCTGCCCGACGCGGCCCGGGTCTCCCCGGTCATCCGCTCGCGGTCGCGGATCATGTCCTCGACCGTCAACCCGCCGACGATGGAGCGGAGATGACCGGCGAAGACGTTGTGCACCCGGTGGCCCATCATCTTCTGCTGGTCGAGGAAGCGGCGCGCGGCGTTGGCGATCGACACCGGGTCGTCGCCCACCTTGAAGATCACCACGCCCTTCACGTGCACCGGGATCCCCTGCGACGTCACGCACTCCACGTCCAGGTCGGCCTCGTTGAGATCGAGCGAGAGCCTGCGGACGACCTGGACGCCCGGCGTCACCAGCGTGCCGCGCCCGGTGACGATCCGGAATCCGAGTCCCTCCGCGACCCCCTCGGACCGGTGCTTCGAACCGGAGATGATCAGTGCCTCGTTCGGCTCGGCGACCCGCCACATGAGCTTGAACAGCACGATCAGGACGATGATCGAGGCCACGACGGCCCCGGCGATGCCGATGAGCATCGGCTGATTCCCCCTTCAGGGCACGCCGGCGTCCCGTGGCTGCGCTCTGGTGTGCAGGAAGGCGCGGAAGCCGGCGGCAGCAGGAGATTCTGCGCCTGCCGTGATCTCCGCGGAAGAGCCTGCGGCCCTCGATCCGCCCACGAACGCGTCAAGATTCCGTCAAAGCGCCGCCACGTACACCGTCCGCGGCGGCTGGTACTCGACCACCAGCACCGGCGTACCCGGCGCGAAACCCTCGCCCGGCACCGCCGGGTACGCGAGGAACGCCTCCGTGCCCTGCCGTTCCGCGACGTGCACCAGCACCTCGCCGACCAGCCCCGTCCCGACCCTGCCGGTCACCCGGCCCGTGCTGCCCACCATGCCGACAGTGTGCTCCCCCGGCCCACTGGCCGGAACCCGTCTGGACCGGTCCCGGGCCGCCCGCTACGGTGTTGACGTCTTGTTGCGGACGCCCGTCCGCAACCAACGGGAGCTCGGAGCACCGGGCTGAGAGGGCGCTGAAGGGTTCGCAGGTGTGCGAACCGACCGCTGCGCCGACCGCAGGAACCTGACCGGGTAATGCCGGCGTAGGGAGTAAGAGGTCTCATGACCACGTTCGAAGCACAGCCGACGTCTGCCTCCGGCCGGACGGCCGACAGCACGTCCACCGGCTATCCGACCCCGGCCTGGCGCAAGGCCTACCACCAGGGCAGCAGCCCCGACCTGCAGGTGCCGTACCGCGAGGTCGTCCTCACCGACGGCCGCAGCGTGCCGCTGTACGACACCTCCGGCCCGTACACCGACCCCGGCCACACCTCCGACGTGCGGCGCGGCCTGCCCGCCCTGCGCGACCCGTGGATCCGCCGGCGCGGTGACGTCGAGGAGTACGACGGCCGCGAGGCGCGCCCCGAGGACGACGGCATCAAGCACACCGCGCCGCGCGGCGGCAACCTGCGCAACCTCGACGCGGTCTTCCCCGGCCGGCCGCGCCGCCCGCTGCGCGGCCGTCACGGAGCCGCCGTCACCCAGCTCGCCTACGCGAAGCGGGGGACGGTCACCCCGGAGATGGAGTTCGTGGCCCTGCGGGAGGGCCTGGCGCCGGAGTTCGTGCGCGACGAGGTCGCCCGCGGGCGGGCCGTCATCCCGGTGAACGTCAACCACCCGGAGGTCGAGCCGGCGATCATCGGCACCAACTTCCTGGTGAAGATCAACGCCAACATCGGCAACTCCGCCGTCACCTCCTCCATCGAGGAGGAGGTGGAGAAGATGACGTGGGCCACCCGCTGGGGCGCCGACACCGTCATGGACCTCTCCACCGGCCGCAACATCCACACCACCCGCGAGTGGATCCTGCGGAACTCCCCCGTGCCGATCGGCACCGTGCCGCTCTACCAGGCCCTGGAGAAGGTCGACGGCCGTGCCGAGGAGCTCAGTTGGGCCGTCTACCGCGACACGGTCGTCGAGCAGTGCGAGCAGGGCGTCGACTACATGACCGTGCACGCCGGCGTGCTGCTGCGGTACGTGCCGATGACCGCCCGCCGCAAGACCGGCATCGTCTCGCGCGGCGGCTCGATCATGGCCGCCTGGTGCCTCGCCCACCACGAGGAGAACTTCCTCTACACGAACTTCGAGGAACTCTGCGACATCCTCGCCGCGTACGACGTCACCTTCTCGCTCGGTGACGGCCTGCGGCCCGGCTCCATCGCGGACGCCAACGACGAGGCCCAGTTCGCCGAACTGCAGACCCTCGGCGAGCTCGGCCGGGTCGCCCGCGCGCGCGACGTCCAGGTGATGATCGAGGGCCCGGGCCACGTCCCGATGCACAAGATCAGGGAGAACATGGAGCTGCAGAAGGAGATCTGCGACGAGGCTCCCTTCTACACGCTCGGCCCGCTCACCACGGACGTCGCCCCCGGCTACGACCACATCACCTCCGGCATCGGCGCCGCCATGATCGCCTGGTGGGGCACGGCGATGCTCTGCTACGTCACGCCGAAGGAGCACCTCGGCCTGCCGAACCGCGACGACGTGAAGACCGGCGTCATCACGTACAAGATCGCCGCGCACGCCGCCGACCTGGCGAAGGGCCACCCCGGCGCCCAGGCCTGGGACGACGCCCTCTCCGACGCCCGGTTCGAGTTCCGCTGGGAGGACCAGTTCAACCTGGCCCTCGACCCGGAGACCGCCCGCGCCTTCCACGACGAGACGCTCCCCGCCGAGCCGGCGAAGACCGCGCACTTCTGCTCGATGTGCGGGCCGAAGTTCTGCTCGATGAAGATCTCCCAGAAGATCCGCGACGAGCACGGCGACGGCTCCACCGCCGTCGCCCCGGCCGTCGACGCGGACGCCCTGGCCGGCATGCAGGCCAAGTCCGAGGAGTTCGCGGCCCACGGCAACCGGGTCTACCTGCCGCTCGCGGACTGACGACACGGCCCGCAGAGGCGCCGCACCGGGGGCGGGAAGGTCTTCCCGGTGCGGCGGCTCCCGCATGCGCGTCCGCGCTTCACGGGTACCGCTGCGCCCTGACGGCAAACCGGTAGCGTGATGCGGGTTCGCACTCCTGGAGGACGGATGAACCCCGACCATCTCGCCCTGATGGAGGAATTCCGCCGGTTCACCCCGTCCAACTTCAAGATCGAACTCTCGGGTGACGTCATCATCGTGCAGGCGTCGCCCTCGGCCGTCCACGAGCGGAACCTCTCCGTCGTCCGCCGGCAGTTCGAGGCGCACGCTCCGGCCGGTTACCTCTCCACGGGGAACATGGACCTCGCGTCCCCTCAGGCAGCGAAACTGCGGATCCCGGATCTGACGTATCTCCCGGAGGGCGCCATGGCCAGTACGGCGAACTCGGTTCCGGCCGAGCCGGCCCTCGTCGCCGTCGAGATCGTCTCGCCGTCGAATCCGGAGAACGACCGGGTCGGCAAGCTCCGTGACTACCCGGTGATGCAGATCCCGCTCTACCTCCTGGTGGATGCCTCGCAGAAGACCGTCACCCTCTTCCGGGAGCCCGAGGGCGGTCGCTACCGGATGAGGGAGGACGCCGCCTTCGGGGAGACCGTGCACATCCCCGAGCCCTTCGGCTTCACGCTCGACACCGCGGTTCTGCTTCCGTACTGAGGGCTGGTGCCGTCCGGCCCGTCGCGCCGGCCAGGTCGGCACCTGCCCGGGAGCGGGCACGGGCCTGGCGGCTCCGGGCTGAATCTCCGCTCGATGAGAGCTCCCGGAAGAGCGCGGGTCGCTGCCCGGTGGACCTGTCGCCGATGTCCGTGTCGTGCGGGCGTATCACTTCCCGCCGTGTCGTCCTTCCGCTCGTCGGCCGGGTCCTCCGGCTCTCGGACCGGGCGGGAGCGGATAGTTCGTTCCGTCCGCCGACAGGCCGGAGCCGGGTGTCCGGCGGTGGGGCCCGGACGGAACCGCGCGAGGTGATGCCCGTTCCGGATGGCCGCCGATGCTCCGGGTGGACGGCGGTTCGGCCCGAAACCTCCCCGGTGTCGGTTGCTCATCTGGTTACCTGCACGACTACTTGACGGATCATCCGATTCACTGGTTCCGAACTGTGCTGTCCCCGTGCCCTGGTGTGTCCGGGGATGGCCCTCCGGTGGCGGAAGTCCGATGGGCATTGGGCTGTATGGCGTCCACAGCCGCTCCGCGCGCGTGTCAGAGTAGTCGGCCGCCCGAAATGCTTCAGAATGTCAGGAACTATCCAAGTGATGACCACGGTTGTCACGATGTCGAGGAGCGTGAGTCATGCATGCTCGTGAATGGCTCCCCGATCAGCCTGTCCGCATCGGCCGTATCGATTGGCCCGAGCGCAACAACGACGGAACTCATATTCACCTGGAAGCAGGTCGGACCGTCGTCCTGGACCGGCAGCCATGGCAGATTCTGGAGATCCACGAGCACCCCGACCGCGAGTGGCCCGAGGCCTACCGGAAAGCCTGGAACGAGCACACCGAGCTGTGGAGGCACTCCGAGAATCTCTACAGTTCGGGCGGGGCAGCGGGGTTGCTGCAGCCCGACCGGGCCGACTTCTACAAACGGCCCATGATCCTTGTCCTGCGGAACGAGAACTTTCCCCGTTCCGCGCCGAAACACTGGTGCGCACCGGCCAGCCACGACTGGCAGGTCCTCCCGGAGCACTACGCCGTCTGCCGCACCTGCGGCGAGCTGCCGCCCTGCCACAACGGGGAGTACCGCTGGAACGGCGGTCCCCGGAAAGCCGAGCACAACGGGGGCATCGGCCTCATCGTCCCGCCCGGCTGCTGCATGGGCTGTGCGGAACTGATCAGGCCCCGGGTGCGCACGGTGCGTTTTCCCGGACCGAACCTCTGGTATCCCGACCTGGGCTACGGAAGTGCCGTCTTCCACGCCCGGACCGCCTGCGCCGACCAGGTCGACTGCTACCGCATGCAGTGGCGGTCCGAGTACACCGCGCGCAATCCCCAGTCGTCTCCCGACCTGTTTTTCCCGGACGGGGAGAACTTCACGCTGCCGCGGACGAGACTCGCATCGGATCACGCGCAGCCGACCCAGGATCTTTCGGTGCCGAACGGTTTCTCCCCCGCGACGCACGCGATGTTCCCGGCACCCCATGGGAATCTTCCGCCGGTCACCACCGTCATGCTGCCGGAGTTCCAGCAGCCTTCCGCCCACCAGCAGCCGGCCGCCCAGGTCGCCCACCAGGTGCAGGCCGCCCACCAGCAGCCTTCCACCCACCAGGCCCAGGCCGCCCATCAGCAGTCAGTCACCCACCAGCAGCCGGCCGCCCAGGCCGCCCACCAGGTGCAGGCCGCCCACCAGCAGCCTTCCGCCCACCAGCAGTCAGTCACCCACCAGCAGCCGGCCGCCCCGGTCGCCCACCAGCAGCAGGCTGCCCACCAGCAGCCCTCCGCCCACCAGGCCCAGGCCGCCCAGCCGGCTCAGATCGTTCATCAGCAGCCTTCCGTGGCTCCCGTGCAGTCCTTCGCCTCCTCGGCCCCCGCGGAGGACATCGACGCGGTGCTCCGTCTCACGGGAGCCCTCGACCTCGCCATGGCCGACCGCCCGGCCTTCCACGACGCGGAGCAGGCCGCCCGGGTGATCGAGGAACTCACCGCCGCGGTACGCAACATCGCGCTCTGCCTGAACGGGACGAACACGCGCGCCCGCGCCTGACCGCCGGGCCGCCGGCTCCACGGCACGCGGGCCCGGGCGGCCCGGCCCGGGGAGGCCGGCCGCCCGGGCCCGGCGCGGGTGCGGGCGGGTGCGGGCATATCCCGGTGCGGGAGCGGTGGGTGTGGATTAACCTCCGGCGCATGACCTGGCTTCCGGACGACTTCGTGCACCCTCTCCGTGTCGTGCTGCCCGACGGTCATCACCTGCGGCCCATCACGGGGGACGACACCGAGCTCGACCACCCGGCCGTGATGGGCTCGCGCGAGCGCCTCTGGTCGATCTACGGCGAGGCCTGGGGCTGGCCCTCGGCGACGCTGACGGTCGAGGCCGACCGGGCCGACCTGGTGCGGCACGCCGAGGAGATGGTGGCGCACGAGTCGTTCAACTACGCGCTCCTCGACGACGCCGGGACGGCCCTGCTGGGTTGCGTGTACATCGACCCGCCGCGCAAGGCGGGCTTCGACGCCGACATCTCCTGGTGGGTGGTGGACGAGCGGGTCGGCACCCCGCTGGAGGCGGCGCTCGACGTGCTCGTGCCGCGGTGGATCGCCGAGGACTGGCCCTTCGAACGCCCCTGCCTCATCGGCCACGACCTGTCCTGGAAGGAGTGGCTGGCCCTGCCCGACCTCGCCTGACACGGCTCCGCACCGCCCCGCCCCGACCCGGCGGTGCCCCCCGGGGGCCGGGCGGGGCTGCCGTCCGGCCGCGGGGCTTGGCAGACTGTCCGTGTGACGTCGAAATCTCTGGGCAAGGGTGCCAATCTGCCGGTCGCCGCGGACTCCGTGCGGGCGGTGTTCGGCTGGTCCGGCGGCCCGGGTGCGCCCCGGGTGCACGTGTGGGCCCTGCTGGTCGGCCCGGACGGCCGGGTACGGGCCGACGGTGTCGTCGGCGGCCCGCAGCCGCAGCACGCCGCGGAGCCGGTGGAGACCCGGCCCGACGGGCCCGTCGAGGTGCGGCTCGCCGCGCTCTCGCCGGAGACCGACCGGGTGCTCCTCTGCGCCACGGCCGAGGGCGGGACGTTCGGCGGCCTCGGCGGTCTGGAACTCCTCCTGACCGATGCCCGGGACGGCGCGCCCGTCGCAGAGTTCGCCATCGCCGCGACCACGGAGACCGCCCTCGTCGGCGGCGAGCTCTACCGCAGGGCCGGCCAGTGGCGCTTCCGTGCGGTGGGCCAGGGCTACGCGACGGGCTGGGCCGGCCTGACCGCGGACTTCGGCGCCGTCGAACCGGTCGAGGCCGCCGCGCCCGCCGATGCCGCGCCTGCGCCGGCTGCTCCCGCCCCCGCCGCGGTCGTGCCTGCCCCGGTCGTGCCTGCCCCGGTCGCGCCTGCCGCGGCCGAGCCCGCCGAGCCCGACTGGGTGCTCCCTCCCGCGCTCCCCGCAGCCACCGAGCCCCCGCCGTCGACCGTGCACCTGCGGATGCCTCCCGCACCGGCCGCACCGCCCGGTCCTGCCCCGACCACGCCGCCCGGCCCGGCGGCCGAGCCCTCGCCGACACCGCCGCCCCCGCCGTCGACCGTGCACCTGCGGATGCCGCCGTCCGGTCCTCCCGGTGGCGCCGACGCGGCGGCCCCGCCGTACGTGCCTCCGGTGACCCCGCCCGGGGTTCCGCCCGTGGGGCATCCCGGGCCGTACCAGGGCACGCCGCCGGCCGGGATCCCCGTGCCGTCGCTGCCGGTCGACATGGGCAAGCGGCTGTCGCTGCGCAAGCAGCAGGTGGCGGTGAGCCTGGCGAAGCACGGTGCGGCGGGTGTCGCGGCCCGGGTGGTGCTGGTGCTGGACGCGTCGGGCTCCATGGCGGGCCTGTACCGCAAGGGCACCGTGTCGGGCGTGGTGGAGCGGATGGCCGCGGTGGCCGCGCAGCTCGGCGAGGACCGGCCGATGCCCGCCTGGACGTTCGCCTCGTACCCGGCCCGGCTGCCGGACCTCGTGCTCGGGGGCCTGCTGGAGTGGCTGCAGGTGCACGTCCGGGTGGGGGAGATCTCGCTGTTCGGCCGGCCGAAGAAGCCCCGCAAGGGGCTGCTGCCGGGCCAGGTGGACATGCGGATGGTCGGCATCCAGAACGAGGAGCAGCGGGTCATCGCGGAGGTCCGCGCGTACGTGCGGGCGTACCCGGCGCCCGTGCCGACGCTGGTGCTCTTCTTCTCGGACGGCGGGGTGTACCGCAACGCGGAGATCGAGCGGGAGCTGCGGGAGGCCGTCGAGGAGCCGGTGTTCTGGCAGTTCGTCGGGCTGGGGCAGTCCGACTACGGCGTGCTGGAGCGGTTCGACACGCTGCCGGGGCGCCGGGTCGACAACGTGGGCTTCTTCGCGGTGGACGACATCGAGGTGCTCTCGGACCCGGAGCTGTACGACCGGCTGCTCACCGAGTTCCCGCAGTGGCTGAAGGCGGCCCGGGCGGCGGGCATCCTGCACTGACGCCGGGCGGTGCCGCCGGGTGGGCCCCCCGACGCCCTGTCACGGCGCCCTGTCACGGTGTCCGGCCGCACTGCCGGTCGGCCCACCGGCGGGCGTCGGCGGGGGTGTCGGTGACGAGGGCGTCGGCGTGGCGGTCGGCCATGGTGCGCCAGGCGGTGTCGTCGTCGAGCGTCCACACGTAGACCTGGTGCCCGGCGGCGTGCTCGGCGGCGATCCGGTCGGCGGTGGCGAGGGGTTCGTCGAGGGCGATGCCGTCGAGCCGTAGGCCGTCCGGTTCCCGGGCGAGGAAGCGGCCCTGCAGCAGGACGACGGGCAGTCCGGGCGCGGCGCGGTGGGCCTCGCGGAGGTGGTCGGGGAAGAAGGAGTAGAGCACGACGTCCGCGCCGCTCGCGGCGGCGGTGCGGGCGATCCGGGCGGCGTCCTCGGGGTCGCGCTGCTCCTTGATCTCCATGAGCAGGCGGGTGCCGGTGCCGGCCAGGGTGTCGAGCAGCTCCTGCAGGGTGGGCACGGGCTGCGCGGGGCCGGGCCCGGCGGTGACCCGCAGTGAGGCGATCTGCTCGTACGTCAGGTCGGCGACGCCGCCGTGGCCGTCGGTGACGCGGTCGACGGTGTCGTCGTGCATGAGGACGGGGACGCCGTCGCGGGTGGTGCGGACGTCGGTCTCCAGCCAGTCCGCTCCGCCGTCGAGGGCGGCGCGGAAGGCGGCCATGGTGTTCTCGGGGGCGGTGCGCGGTGCGCCGCGGTGGCCGGCGACGGCGGGTGCGGGGCAGGGCGGTGCGTCCGGCCCGGCGGTCGCGGTGCGAACGCTGTCGACGGGCAGGACGAACGCGGTGATCACCAGGGTGGCGGCGAGTACCGTCGCGGCCCGGGAGGCGGAGGTGGTCCGGGTGGTCCGGGGGGTCCGCTGCGGGGTCTCCATGCCCGGGATGATGGGCCGGTGGGCGGGCCGATCCGCGGCCCCTCCCGTGAGGATGGTCCGCTCGGGTCAGGATCTCCGCCCGTCGGGGTGAACGTGTCGGTGCGCGGCTGACGGACCGGCCGGCCGGCCCCGTCCGGGTCCGGTCCTCCTCGGCTCTCCGGTCCGCTCCGGGGCGTGGCGGGTCCGGCCGGACGGGTCTCAGACCTCGTCCGGTCCGGTGAAGCCGGGCGCCGTGTAGCCGGGGCCGGTGAACTCGGCGGTGCGGGGCTCCCGGCCCTCGGGGTCGGTGAGGCCCTCCACGCCGGGGCTGGTGAAGCTCGCGCTGCTGTAGCCGGGCCGGCTGTAGCCGGGGCTGAGCATCTCGGGCGGTACGGGCCGTCCGGCGGGGTGGGTGGAGAGCGCCGGGTCGGAGCCGAGGTTGGCGTGCAGGTAGGGCAGCAGGGCGCGTTCGAGCAGGGCGGTGTGCCAGGCGCGGCGTGCCTCGGCGACGTCGGCGGCGAGCTGCGGGTCCTGTCCGGCCGGGCCGGCGGAGCTGTCCCGCAGGGCGGTGAGGAGCAGGCCGACGATGCCCACCGCCATGGCGGCGATGCCGATGGCGATGGCGGCCCAGCCTGCGGTGACGACGCTGCGGCCGAGGGGGAGTGCGGGCCGGGCGGCCCGCAGCAGGTAGCCGATGAGCAGCAGCAGGGCTGCGGCGGCCCACGACAGGATCGGGGCGAGCACGGTCAGCACCGGGAAGAGCCCGGCGCCCTCGTCGGCGCGGAGCCGTCCGGAGAGCTCGCTGCCGAGTCCGCCGGCGGCGCGGTCGGGGCGGCCGGAGCGGGCGAGGTCGTCGCGGAGGCCGAGGTAGTGCCGGTACTCGGGGCCGGCCGCGGCGGCCACGGTGTCCGCGGCGAGCATCGCCTTGGTGCGCAGCTGTTCGGCGTTGAGGTGGTGTTCGGGTGTGCGCAGTGCGTCGAGGATGGTGGTGTCGCGCAGTGCTTCGTCGAGGATGCGCTCGTAGTCCGGGCGGTCCTCGGCGAGCAGGTGCGGGGCATCGGTCATGGGGACCCCGTTCCGCTTTTCACGGAGGTGGACTTGTGTGGGCGCGGCGGCCCGGTGGCGGGCGGGCGGACGCGCGGTGCCTTGATGGTAGGGGCGGGGACCGATGCGCAGACAGTCGCTTTCCGGATTTTCCGTACCGTCAGGGTCGGGTCAGTGCGCGGTCAGCGGCAGTTCAGCCGGTTTCTCGACGCTCTGTCAGGTCCGGTGGACGCTGGGTCAGGCGGGGGGCGTGTCGGACGGCGGGCCGCGCGGCGGGCTGCGCGGGCAGCCGGCGGCACGCCGTCCCGGGGCGGCTCAGTTGAGCGGCAGCCTGGCGATCAGGAGGCGGCCCTCCATGGTGACGCCGCCGTCCATGGCGATGGCCAGCTCGTCGGCGTAGATGTACGGGCCGGGGACGAGCGGGGGCGCGCCGTCGTCGGCGTGCACGGCGCCGGTGAGGTACGGGATGGGGCTGTGGCCGTGGACGACGCGGTAGCCGCCGAAGGCGGCGAGCAGCTCGTGGACGGTGGCCGGGCCGGTGTCGCCGCGGAAGGCGAAGCGCTTGGTGAAGCGGCGGAAGCAGTCCCACCACTCGTCGGCGCCCTCGTCGGCGAGGAGCTGGTGCACGGCGTCGTTGACGTCGGCGATGGAGGTGCCGTACTCGAGGTAGGCGGTCGTGTCGGAGTGCAGCAGCAGGTGGCCGTCCTCCAGCGCCATGGCGGGCAGCCGGGAGAGCCAGCTGACGTGGTGCGACTCCAGGCGGTCCAGGTCGTGCTGCTGGCCGCCGTTGAGCCGCCAGGCGGCGAGGAAGGAGGCGGTGCCGGCGGTGGACTGCACGGGCTCGTCGCCGTAGCGGGCGGCGCCGAGGAAGAGCAGCTCGTGGTTGCCCATCAGGGCGCGGCAGTAGCCGCCGGCGGCGGCGGCCTCGGCGGCGAGCTGCATGACGAGGTCGATGACGCCGATGCCGTCGGGGCCGCGGTCGGTGAAGTCGCCGAGGAACCAGACCCGGGAGCGGCCGGCCGCCCAGTGGCCGTCGGCGTCGATGAGGGACGCCTGCCGGAGGGCGGCGTGCAGTTCGTCGAGGTAGCCGTGGACGTCGCCGATGACGTAGAGGGGCCCGGGGGCCTCGCCGGGTTCCGGCTGGGGGTACGGGAAGTTGACCGTCTCGGTCAGCGGGATGCCGAGCTCGATGGTGGGCGGGTCCTCGCGCTGGACGGCCGGCGCGGGGGCGTCGGCCCCGGTGGGAAGGTCCTGGGCGTCCTGCCGGAGGGTGCCGAGCTGCACGGTCGGCTCGCTGCCGGGGAGGTCCTGCGGTTCGGCGGCGTGCCAGTGCTGTTCGAGGTAGTGGGCGCCGCCGTAGCCGCTGTAGGTCTCGTCGTAGCCGTAGCCGGCGGAGGGCTCCGCGGGTTCGTAGTAGGAGCCGTACGGGAGCACGTCGAGGTCCTGGTGGTGGCGGGGGCCTGAGTGGGGCTGTTCAGGCCCGGGGAAGCGGTCCTCGGGTGTCATTCGACCATCATAGGAAGCCCGCTCTCCCGGCGTCCTCACCTGGTGGGCATCCAATCCTTCGGAGCGTCACCGGGCCGGGCCGGAGGGTCCGGTCCGACCCGGTCTGTGGTGGTCCGGCCCCCGTGACCGTGCGGGGTGCTCCCGCTACTCGTCGCCGGGGGTCCGGGGCGGGCTGACCGTGGTGCGGGGGCTGCGGCGTTGCGAGGACGCCCGGACGAACAGTTCGGTGGGCATGAGGGTGCCGGGCGGCGGGCCGGTGCCGGCGGTGCGGAAGCGGGGCGGGAAGAGCCGGTTGGTGTCGGTGCCGCCGCCGGGGTCGACTCCCTCGATGGCGTCGATCAGGAGGTTGACCACGGTGGTGCCGATCTTGCGGGGCTTGAGGGAGAGGGTGGTGATCGGGGGTTCGGTGCCGGCGTACACGTCGCTCTCGCTGCAGCAGACGAGCAGCAGGTCGTCGGGGACGCGCAGGCCGTAGCGCCGGGCCGCGGCGAGCAGGTCGGTGCCGTTGGGGTCGAAGAGTCCGTAGACCGCGTCGGGGCGGTCGGGGCGGGCGAGGAGCCGGTCGGCGGCGACGGCGCCGGCGGCGGGGTCGTGGGCGGGGTAGGTCTCGTACACCGGGTCCTGGCCGACGCGGGCGCACCAGCCGAGGTAGGCGTCGGTGGAGAGCCGGGTGTAGGTGTCGGTGCTGGTGCCGGTGAGCAGGCCGATGCGGCGGGCGCCGGCCTCGGAGAGGTGGTCGAGGATGTCGAGGACGGCCGCCTCGTGGTCGTTGTCGACCCAGGCGGTGACGGGGCAGTTGCCGGGCTTGCCGTCGCTGACGACCGGCACGCCGGACCGGTAGAGCTCGGTGACGAGGGGGTCCTGGTCGGGTGGGTCGATGACGACGGTGCCGTCGAGGGCGATGTTGCCCCAGACGTCGTGCCGGGAGGAGGCGGGCAGGACGACGAGTGCGAAGCCGCGGCTGAGCGCCGCGCTGGTGGCGGCCCGCGCCATCTCGGCGAAGTAGGCGAACTCGGTGAAGGTGAAGGGCTCCTCGCCGTAGGTGGTGACCGTCAGGCCGATGAGGCCCGAGCGGCCGGTGCGCAGGGTGCGGGCCGCGGCTGAGGGGCGGTAGCCCAGGCGCTCGGCGACCTCGCGCACCCGGCTTCTGGTGTCGTCGGGAAGACGGCCCTTTCCGTTCAGGGCGTCGGAGACCGTGGTGATCGACACTCCGGCGGCTGCCGCCACGTCCCGGATGCCGGCCCGCTCCAGACGCCGAGAGGTGGGTCGCCGACCGCTCTGGTTGGCTGCTGCTGTCATGGCGGATCGATCGTATGGCGCGCCGCCCGGGGCTGTGACCGGCGCAGGCCATCGCCGTGAAGATACGTTTCTCCAAGAGCTTGCAGGGATCGCTTCCTTCGATGTCGCCACAGATTCGGGCCTGTTACCTCTGACATGTGCCGTAGGAACGCGGCAGAATGGCTGATCTGCATCTGTCATCCGAACGAGCAACTCACCCGCATGGGTGAGCCCGGTCGGTATCGTTCGGGGCACCCGACCGGGGTGGCGCGCGGGTGGCGCACGACCCCCGGGCCCCATGGCGCGCCACCCGGGCAGACCCCCGGGGCCCAGCACAGAAGGAGAACGACCGTGAGCGGTACCGCAGCGCAGGGACCCCGGCTGAGGCCGTCCCTGGACGGCATCCCCACCTACAAGCCGGGCAAGCCGGCCGGTGCCGACTCCTACAAGCTGTCCTCCAACGAGAACCCGTACCCCCCGCTGCCCGGCGTGCTGGAGGCGGCCACCGCCGCCGCCGGCTCGTTCAACCGGTACCCGGACATGGCCGTCACCGGCCTCACCGAGGAGCTCGCCAGCCGGTTCGGCGTACCGGCCGAGCACATCGCCACCGGCACCGGCTCGGTCGGCGTCGCGCAGTCCCTGGTGCTCGCCGCGGCGGGCCCCGGCGACGAGGTGATCTTCGCCTGGCGCTCCTTCGAGGCCTACCCGATCATCGTGCAGGTCGCCGGCGCCACCCCGGTGCCCGTCCCGCTCACCGCCGACGAGCGGCACGACCTCGACGCGATGCTCGCCGCGATCACCGACCGCACCCGCCTGATCTTCGTCTGCAACCCGAACAACCCCACCGGCGCGGTCATCCACGGCGCCGAGCTGGAGCGCTTCCTCGACGCGGTGCCCGCCGACGTGCTCGTCGTCGTCGACGAGGCGTACATCGAGTTCATCCGTGACGCCGAGGTGCCGAACGGCATCGACCTCTACCGCGACCGCCCGAACGTCTGCGTGCTCCGCACCTTCTCCAAGGCGTACGGCCTGGCCGGCCTGCGGGTCGGCTTCGCCGTCGCGCACGAGCCGGTGGCCTCCGCGCTGCGCAAGACCGCCGTGCCCTTCGGCGTCAGCCAGCTCGCCCAGGACGCGGCGGTCGCCTCGCTGCGCGCCGAGGAGGCGCTGCTGGAGCGCGTCGAGGCGCTGGTCGCCGAGCGTGGCCGGGTGCTGGCCGGGCTCCGCGCCCAGGGCTGGACGGTCGTCGACTCGCAGGCCAACTTCGTCTGGCTGCGGCTGGGCGCGCGCACCCTCGACTTCGCCGCCGCGTGCGCCGCCGCCGGTGTCGTCGTCCGGCCGTTTCCCGGCGAGGGCGTGCGCGTGTCGATCGGCGAGGCCGAGGGCAACGACCTCTTCCTGGTGACCGCCGAGGCCTTCCGCAAGGAGCTGTAGGACCCCCGGACCCGAGCAGGGGCCCGCGGCCGGCGACGGCGGCGGGCCCCTGCGGCGGTCCGCGGTGGTCGGGGCCGCCCGCCGGGCGGGCCGAGATTCAGAAAGCGGCCGTAAATCCTGGGAACTCCCTGGGAGGTTGATCAACGGCTCATCAGAACGAGGTATCGGGAGCCCCCCTCCTGACCCGGAACGGGCGGATTGTCCGTATTGCTGGGTTCAGCCGACTCCCAGCCGGGGGCCAGGAAGGTGCAAGAGCACCGGGCGAAGCTGTCCGCCATGAAGGTGCTCCCGCGACGGCGTGGTGCCGTACTCGTCAACTTTGCGCTCGGCGTGGCCCTGTTGGGCGGGGCCGCCCTGGCGTACACCACCCTGGATTCCGGAACGAGCTCCGCCGCGAGCACGGCTCGTACCCGGACCGCGACCGTGGCGAAAGGCACGGTCCTGGCCACGGTGTCCGGTTCGGGCACTCTGGCTTCCCCCTCCGACTCCGGTCAGGACTTCGTGACCGGCGGCAAGGTGACCTCGGTCAAGGTCGAGGTCGGTGACACGGTCAAGAAGGGCCAGGTGCTCGCCACCGTCGACACCACCGCGGCCCAGCAGGACGTCGACGCCGCCGAGGCCGCCCTGACCACGGCCAAGGCCAACCTCACCAAGGCGAAGGCAGGCGAGACGGTGACCACCACCGCGTCGTCCGGCTCCGCGTCGGGTGGCTCGTCCGGCAGCCGGACCGGCAGCAGCGCGCCCGCCACCACCACGACCACGACCACCAAGGTCGACGCCGCGCAGGTCGCCCAGGCCCAGCAGCAGGTCGACACCGCCGAGACCACGCTCACCAACTCCGAGGCCGCCCTGGCCGGTACCACCCTGACCGCCTCGGCCGACGGCACCGTCGCCTCGATCGGCGGGAAGACCGGCGACACGGTGAGCGGCACCGGTACCACCAGCGGCTCCGGCAGCAGCAGCAAGACGAGCAGCACCGGCACCACGGGCAGCAGCACGACCTCCTCCGCGCCCAGCGGCTTCGTCGTGCTCACCAACCCGTCCGGCATGCAGGTCACCGCCAACTTCTCCGAGCTCGACTCGCTCAAGCTCAAGAAGGGCCAGTCGGCGACCGTCACGCTCAACGCGCAGTCCGACACCAAGCTCAACGCCACCGTGCTGTCGGTCAGCTCGCTGCCCAGCTCGTCGAGCGGCAACAGCACCGCCGTCCAGTACGGCGCGGTGCTGCGGATCAGCAGCGACACCAGCAAGCTGCGCACCGGCCTGAGCGCCACCATCTCCGTGACGGTCGGCGAGGCCGACAACGCGCTCTCCGTGCCGACCGCCGCCCTGTCGGGCACCGGCACCAGCCGCACCGCCACCGTCGTGCACGACGACGGCACCAGCGAGCGGATCACCGTGACCGTCGGCATCGAGGGCGACACCACCGTGCAGGTCGTCGACGGCCTCGCCGAGGGCGACAAGGTGCAGCTGGCCACCACCACCGCCACCACCAACAACGGCTTCCCGAGCGGCAACTTCCCCGGTGCCGGTGGCACGGGCGGTGCGGCCGGAGGGTTCGGCGGCGGTGCGGCCGGCGGCACCGGCGGCGGCGCCCGCACGGGGGGCGGCACGCGCTGATGACCGCCACGAAGCCCCCGGTGATCCAGATCCGCCGGGTCACCAAGTCCTACGGCCACGGCGACGCCACCGTGCACGCCCTGCGCGGTCCGTCCGCGCCGGGCACCGGTACGCCGCTCGGGGTCAGCATCGACATCGACGAGGGCGACTACGTCGCGGTGATGGGCAGTTCGGGCTCCGGCAAGTCCACGCTCATGAACATCCTCGGCTGCCTCGACGTGCCGACCTCCGGCCGCTACCTGCTCGACGGCATCGACGTCGGCCACCTCGACGAGGGTCAGCTGTCGCTGGTGCGCAACCGAAAGATCGGCTTCGTCTTCCAGTCGTTCAACCTCGTGCCGCGCACCACCGCGCTCGCCCAGGTCGAGCTGCCGCTCGCCTACGCCGGCGTCCGGTCCGCCGAGCGCCGCAGACGCGCGCTCGCCGCCCTGGCCCTGGTCGGCCTCGCCGACCGGGCCGGGCACAAGCCCAACCAGCTCTCCGGCGGCCAGCAGCAGCGTGTCGCGGTGGCCCGCGCCCTGGTCACCTCGCCCGCGATGCTGCTCGCCGACGAGCCGACCGGCAACCTCGACTCCCGCTCCACCGAGGAGGTGCTGGCCATCATCGACGGCCTCAACGCATCCGGCCGCACGGTCGTCGTGATCACCCACGAGGACGAGGTCGCCCGGCACGCCAAGCGCGTCGTGCGGCTCGTCGACGGCGAGATCGTGCACGACGTCCGCCAGGCCCCGGTGGGCGGCCCGCCGCCCGCCGTCGCCGTGGGGGTGCGCGCATGATCTTCTGGCAGATGATCCGCTTCGCGGTCGGCGGCCTGGCCGCCAACAAGGTGCGGTCCGCGCTCACGATGCTCGGCGTCCTCATCGGCGTCGCCTCGGTGATCCTGCTGCTGGCGGTCGGCAACGGCTCGTCCGCCGCGGTGAAGGACTCCATCACCTCGCTCGGCACCAACTCGCTGACCGTCTCCTCCAGCAGCCTGCGCGGCTCCTCCGGCAGCGCGAAGGCCCTGACCGTCGCCGACGCCAAGGCCCTCGCCACGGACGCCGACAGCACCACGATCAAGTCCGTCGCACCCGTGGTCACCACCAGTGGCACCGCGCTGTACGGCGACATCTCGTACCAGCCGGGCTCGATCGTCGGCACCTACCCGGCGTACTTCGAGACCGCCAACCAGAAGGTGAAGGACGGCGACTACTTCTCCAACGACGACGTGCTCAACTCCCGCAAGGTGGCGGTGATCGGCTCCACCACCGCCACCCAGCTCTTCGCCACCGAGGAACCGGTCGGCAAGCGGATCGTCATCGGCGGCACCCCCTTCACCGTGGTCGGCGTGCTCGCCGCCAAGGGCTCCACCGGATTCAACGACCCCGACGACGTCGTCATCGCCCCGCTGCCGACCGTGCAGAACGCCTTCACCGGCTTCGGCTCGGTCAGCCAGATCCTGGTGCAGGCCGCCTCGGCCGAGTCCACCACCGAGGCGCAGAGCGACATCACCCGGATCCTGATGGGCACGCACGCCATCACCGACGCCACCAAGGTCGACTTCCGGATCAGCAACCAGGCGTCGCTGCTCACCGCCCGCGAGTCCACCAGCAAGACGTTCACCGTGCTGCTCGGCGCGGTGGCCGCGATCTCGCTGCTGGTCGGCGGCATCGGCATCACCAACATCATGCTCGTCACCGTCGCCGAGCGGACCCGGGAGATCGGCATCCGCAAGGCGCTCGGCGCCCCTCGCGGCGTCATCCTCGGGCAGTTCCTCACCGAGTCCACCCTGCTCTCGGTGATCGGCGCCGGCCTCGGCGTCGCCGCCGGAATGATCGGCTCGCACTTCTCGATCGTCGGCATCAAGCCGGTGATCATCCCGGAGTCCGTCCTCGGCGCGTTCGGCATCGCCGTGGCCATCGGACTGTTCTTCGGCAGCTACCCCGCCGGCCGGGCCGCGTCGCTGCGCCCGATCGAAGCCCTTCGCCACGAGTGACCAGGAGACGCCAGCCATGACCAGCCACAACGACCCCGGCCTGACGGCGGGCGCGCAGGAGCCCGCCGAGCTGCTGGCCTCGGGGCCCGACGTCCGCGACATCAGCGCGGAGATCGCCGCCCCGCCCCGCCGCAAGCTGCCCTGGCCGACGCTGGCCCTGGCCGGCGCGGTGATCGCGGTGCTGTCCTTCGCGGGCGGCGCCTGGTACCAGAACGACAGCGGCACGGGCGGCGGCCAGCAGGCCGCCGGCGGGCGCGGGCAGGCCCCGGGAGGGATGGGCGGCTACGGCGGCTTCGGCGCGGCGGGCGGCTACGGCGGCCGGGCCGGCGGCACCGGCAACGCCGCCGGCGGCACCGGCAACGCGGCGGGCGCCGGCTTCACCCGCGGCACCGTCACCTCGGTGGACGGCACCACCGTCTACCTGACCGACGCCTCCGGCAACACCGTCAAGGTGACCACCGGCGACACCACGAAGGTCACCCTCAACAAGGACGGCAAGGTCGCCGACCTCCAGCCGGGCCAGACCGTGACCGTCATCGGGCAGAAGGGCAGTGACGGCACCTACACCGCCACCCAGCTCTCCGAGGGCGCGGCGGCGGGCGGGTTCGGCGGGGCCCGCGGTGCCGCGGCCGGTGGCGCGGGTGCGGCTCCCGGTGGCGCTCCGGGCGCCGGCAACGGCTGACCCCAGGAACGAGCGGGCCCGGTTCGGTGGACCGGGCCCGCTTCTGCCGTTCCGCCGCCGTTCCGCCGCCGGAGCGGGCCGGAGCGGGCCGGAGCAGCGGCCGGTGGAGGCGGCCCATGGAGGCGGGCCGTGGAGGCGGGCGGGGCCGGTCGGGAGAGCGCGACACGCGGCATACCATGATGAAAGCCACAATCATCCAACTTTCATCAACCCCGCATAGCCTTCCCGGGCTATCGTCCGATGAGAAGAAATCGTGAGGACCGGGAGGCTCAGGACTCGTGTCAGGGACAGTGCAGATCGCGGGCGGTGCGACCGCCGCGCCCGGTGAGGCGTTCCTGCTGGTCGTCGACGACGAACCGAACATCCGCGAGCTGCTCTCCGCCAGCCTGCGGTTCTCCGGCTTCAGGGTCGCCTCGGCCGCCACCGGCGAGGAGGCGCTCGCCGCCGTCGCCGCCGAACGGCCCGACCTCGTGGTGCTCGACGTGATGCTCCCCGACCTCGACGGCTTCACCGTCGTCGAGCGGCTCCGCGACCAGACGCAGTGGCCCACCGCCGGCGAGCACGTTCCGGTGCTCCTGCTCACCGCCCGGGACGGCACCGGCGACAAGGTGCAGGGCCTCGCCCTCGGCGCGGACGACTACGTCACCAAGCCGTTCAGCCTGGAAGAGCTGATCGCCCGCATCCGGGCCATCCTGCGCCGCGCCGGCGGCCCGAGCGAGGACGGCCGCCTCATCGTCGCCGACCTCACGCTCGACCCCGTCGCGCACGAGGTCACCCGGGCCGGCCGGACGGTCTCGCTCTCCCCCACCGAGTTCAAGCTGCTGCACTACCTCATGGCCAACGTCGGCCGGGTGGTCTCCAAGGCGCAGATCCTCGACCACGTGTGGGCCTACGACTTCGGCGGCGACCTCTCCATCGTCGAGTCGTACATCTCCTACCTGCGCCGCAAGCTCGACTCCGGCACCCCCGTGCACGGCCCCAAGCTGATCCACACCGTGCGGGGCATCGGCTACGCCCTGCGCCGCCCGCCGCAGGGCTGACGGATGGCCCGGCTCTCGCTGCGGGTCCGACTCCTCGTGCTGGCCCTGCTGCTCGTCACCACCGGCCTGGTGGTCAGCGACACCCTCGTGATCGGCACGGTGGAGTCCCAGCTGGTGGACCGCACCGACCAGCAGCTGGCACGCTACGGCGAGCCGCTGTCCCGGCGCGTCCCCGGCCGCCCGGCGGCGACGGCCGGTCAGACCGCGGGCACGGGCACGGGCATGGGTACGGGCACGGGTCAGGCGGCGGGTACGGGCACGGCCGCCGGCGCGGGTACCGGCCAGGGCGCCGGACGGCGCATCACGCAGTTCCTGCCCAGCCAGTACGTCGTCCACTACCTCGCGGCCGACGGCGGCCTGCAGGTGGTGCTCCGCCAGCCGATCTCGGAGTCCGACGCGGCGCCCGCCCTCGGCCGGCTGAGCGGCGCCACCCTGGCGGCCCGTCAGCGGACCGCCTTCGACGTCCCGGCCGAGCACGGCTCGGGCACCTGGCGGGTCCTGGTGCTGCCCGTCGACCCGGCCGCCGCGGCGACCGGCACCGCGGCCACCACCGCCCCGCTGCCCTCGTACGTGCTGGTCGCGGTCTCGCTGGACGACGTCGAGGAGACCGTCGACCACCTGCGCACCGCCTTCCTCGCGATCGGCGGCGCCGTGCTGCTGCTCATCGCCGTGCTCGGCCTGTTCGCCGTACGCGCCGGGCTGGCCCCGCTGCGCCGGATCGAGGAGGGCGCCGCCCGGATCGCCGCGGGCGAACTCTCGCACCGCATGCCGGAGCTGGCCGCCGGTACGGAGGTCGGCCGGCTGTCGGCGGCACTGAACGGCATGCTGGCGCAGATCGAGGCGGCGTTCGCGGTGCGCGCGGAGTCGGAGGCGCGGATGCGCCGGTTCGTCGCGGACGCCTCGCACGAGCTGCGCACCCCGCTGGCGGGCATCAGGGGCTTCGCCGAGCTGCACCGGATGGGCGCGCTGCCGGACACCGACCGGGCGATGGACCGGATCGAGGCCGAGGCCGTGCGGATGGGCGGGCTCGTCGAGGACCTGCTGATGCTGGCCCGCCTCGACGAGGAGCGCCCGCTCGACCTCGCGCCGATGGACCTGCGCACCCTCGCAGCCGACGCCCTGCACGACCTGACGGCGCTCGACCCGGGCCGCCCGGTCTCGCTGACCGGGCCGGACGGCACCGGCGCCCCGCAGGCCGCGCCGGTGCTGGGCGACGAGGCCCGGCTGCGGCAGGTGGTGACCAACCTGGTGGGCAACGCGGTCAAGCACACGCCCTCGGGCACCGCGGTGCGGATCGGCGTCGGCTCGGTCGACGGCGGCTGCCTGCTGGAGGTCGCCGACCGCGGACCGGGCCTGGCGGAGCATCAGGCGCTCCAGGTCTTCGAGCGGTTCTACCGGGTGGACGCCTCGCGGACGCGCCGGGAGGGCGGGGGAGCGGGGCTCGGCCTCGCCATCGCCTCGGCCCTGGTGCACGCGCACGGCGGCACCCTGACCCTGGACACCGCCCCGGGCGCCGGTGCGGCCTTCCGGGTGCGCCTGCCGCGCCAGGTCTGACCCACAGCGACCCGCGCCCGGCCTGCGCTCGGCCCGCGCCCAGGGCGGTCGGCCCGCGGCGGGCCCGTGGTGCGGCCGCCGTGGCAGCGCCGGGTGGCGGCTGTCAAGTGCCGTGGCGTCGAAGGGCCGTGCCGACGCGTTGCTTGTGACCCCCGACCGTCTCATCGGATCATCCGACAGGCGGACCAGCAGGGATATCCGCCGGTCCGAAAAGCACACCCCGCCGATTCGGCCTCCGTAGGCATGGTGCATACTGCGCTTGTGAACGTGTTCACTTTCACAAGCGGGCAAGCTTGGCATGGTTCGGTACGGATGCGTGCTAAGGACGGTTTTGTCCGACACGAGCGATTTCGACAGGAGCGGGTGCAGTGGACCTAGCAATCGCACACGAGACCGTTGCGCGATGGCAGTTCGGCATCACCACCGTCTACCACTTCCTCTTCGTGCCCCTGACCATCAGCCTGGCCGCCTTCGTCGCGGGCCTGGAGACGGCCTGGGTGCGCACCGGGCGGGAGAAGTACTTCCACGCCACCAAGTTCTGGGGCAAGCTCTTCCTGATCAACATCGCCATGGGCGTGGTCACCGGCATCGTCCAGGAGTTCCAGTTCGGCATGAACTGGTCCGACTACTCGCGCTTCGTCGGCGACGTCTTCGGCGCCCCGCTCGCGATGGAGGCGCTGATCGCCTTCTTCTTCGAGTCGACCTTCATCGGCCTGTGGATCTTCGGCTGGGACCGGCTGCCCAAGAAGATCCACTGCGCCTGCATCTGGATGGTCGCGATCGGCACCGCGCTCTCCGCGTACTTCATCCTCGCGGCCAACTCCTGGATGCAGCACCCCGTCGGCTACCGGGTCGACCCGGCCACCGGCAAGGCCCGGCTCACCGACATCGGCCGGGTGCTGTTCCAGAACACCACGCTCGTCCAGGTCTCCCACACCCTGACCGCGGCCTTCCTCACCGGAGCGGCCTTCGTCGTCGGCATCGCCTCGTACCACCTCTGGCGGTCCAAGCGCGGCAAGGTGCCGGACGGCCGGAAGACCGCGGCCATGCGCACCTCGCTGCGGGTCGGCCTGGCCATGGCCGTCGTCGCCGGCCTCGGCACCGCCGTCAGCGGCGACTCCCTCGCCAAGGTGATGTTCGAGCAGCAGCCGATGAAGATGGCAGCCGCCGAGGCCCTGTGGGACACCCAGGCGCCCGCCCCGTTCTCGATCTTCGCGGTCGGCGACGTCTCCGAGGGTCACAACTCGGTCGAGCTGGAGATCCCGGGGATACTGTCCTTCCTCGCCCACAGCGACTTCTCCACCGCCGTCCCCGGCATCAACGACACCGCCGCCGCCGAGGCCGCGAAGTACGGCGGGCAGCCCGAGGACTACATCCCCAGCATCTTCGTCACCTACTGGGGCTTCCGCCTCATGATCGGCTTCGGGATGTCCTCCTTCGTCGCCGCGCTGATCGGCCTGTGGACCACCCGGCGGAAGTTCTGGCTCGCCGAGGAGTACCGCACCGGCGAGGAGGAGGCACCCCGCCTGATGCTGACGAAGCACCGGGAGATGAGCACCTTCTTCACCCGGTGGAGCTGGCGGATCGGCATCCTCACCATGGGCTTCCCGCTGATCGCCAACAGCTTCGGCTGGATCTTCACCGAGATGGGCCGGCAGCCGTGGGTCGTCTTCGGCCTCATGAAGACCGCGGACGCATCCTCCCCCAGCGTCGGCGTCGGGATGCAGACCGCCGGCCTGGTCACCCTCACCGCGCTGTACGCGATCCTCGCGGTCATCGAGGTCGGACTGCTCGTCAAGTACGCCAAGCCCGGCCCGGACACGTCCGAGCGGCCGCCCGCGCAGGACCCCGTCCTCCGCGGCCCGTCCGGCGGCGACGACGCCGACAAGCCCCTCGCCTTCGCCTACTGAGGACGGAAACGGCATGCACCTCCACGACCTCTGGTTCATCCTCATCGCCGTCCTCTGGACCGGCTACTTCTTCCTCGAAGGCTTCGACTTCGGCATCGGCATCCTCACCCGGCTGCTCGCCCGCGGCACCACCGAGCGGCGCGTCCTCATCAACACCATCGGCCCGGTCTGGGACGGCAACGAGGTCTGGCTGCTCACCGCGGGCGGCGCCACCTTCGCGGCCTTCCCCGACTGGTACGCCACGCTGTTCAGCGGCTTCTACCTGCCGCTGCTGGTCATCCTGGTCTGCCTGATCGTCCGCGGCGTCGCCTTCGAGTACCGGGCCAAGCGCACCGAGGAGCGCTGGCAGCGGAACTGGGAGCAGGCCATCTTCTGGACCTCCCTCCTCCCCGCCTTCCTGTGGGGCGTCGCCTTCGCCAACATCGTCCACGGCGTCGACATCGACGCGCAGAAGAACTACACCGGCACCTTCTGGGACCTCCTCGGCCCGTACGCGATCCTCGGCGGCCTCACCACCCTCGTGCTGTTCACCTTCCACGGCGCGGTCTTCGCCGCGCTCAAGACGGTCGGCGACATCCGCACCCGGGCCCGCGCCCTGGCGCTCCAGCTCGGGCTCGGCGCCGCCGTCCTCGCCGCGGCGTTCCTGATCTGGACCCAGGCGCACTCCGGCGACGCCTGGAGCCTCGCCGCCCTCGTCGTCGCCGTGGCCGCCCTGCTCGGCGCCCTGGCGGCCAACCAGGCCGGCCGCGAGGGATGGGCGTTCGGACTGTCCGGTGCGACGATCGCCGCCACGGTCGCGATGCTCTTCCTCGCGCTCTTCCCCGACGTCATGCCCTCCACCCTCGACCCGGCGTGGAGCCTCACCGTCACCAACTCCGCCTCCTCGCCCTACACCCTCAAGGTCATGACGGTCGTCGCGCTCGTCTTCACCCCGATCGTCCTGCTCTACCAGGCGTGGACGTACTGGGTGTTCCGCAAGCGGATCGGTGTCCAGCACATCCCCGCGGCCGTGCAGCACTGATGAAGCCCGTCGACCCCCGGCTGCTGCGGTACGCCGCCGCCACCCGCGCCTTCCTCGCCGGCTCCGTCCTGCTCGGCGGGGCCGGCGCCGTCCTCACCGTCGTCCAGGCCGGCCTGATCGCCGAGATCGTCGTCCGCGCCTTCCAGCAGCACGCGTACGGCCTCACCGGTCCGCTGCTCGCCCTCGCCGCCACCGCAGCCGGACGGGCCGCGGTGGCCTGGCTGACCGAACTGACCGCCCACCGCTCGGTCGCCCGGGTCAAGTCCGAGCTGCGCGGCCGGCTGCTGGCGCACGCCACCGCCCTCGGCCCCGACCGCCTCGACGCCCGCCGCACCGGGGAGCTCGCCACCCTCGCCACCCGCGGCATCGACGCGCTCGACGACTACTTCGCCCGCTACCTCCCGCAGCTGGCCCTCGCCGTCGTCGTGCCCGCCGTGGTGCTCGCCCGCATCCTCGGCGCCGACTGGGCCTCGGCCGCGATCATCGCCGGCACCCTGCCGCTGATCCCGCTGTTCATGGTGCTGATCGGCCTCGCCACGCAGTCCCGGATGGACCGCCAGTGGGACCACCTCGCCCGGCTCTCCCACCACTTCCTCGACGTCGTCGCGGGCCTGCCCACCCTCAAGGTGTTCGGCCGCGCCAAGGCCCAGGCCCGCACCATCGCGCGGATCACCGACGACCACCGCCGCGCGACGATGCGCACCCTGCGGATCGCCTTCGTCTCCTCCTTCGCCCTGGAGCTGCTCTCCACGCTCTCCGTCGCCCTGGTCGCCGTCGGCATCGGTTTCCGGCTCGTCGACGGCACCCTCGGCCTGGAGACCGGCCTGCTGGTGCTCGTCCTCGCCCCCGAGGTGTACCTGCCGCTCCGCCAGGTCGGCGCGCTCTACCACTCCAGCGCCGAGGGCCTCACCGCCGCCGGACAGGTCTTCGAGGTGCTGGAGACCCCGCTGCCCGCCGCCGGCCGCCGGCCCGCCCCCGCCCTCGGCACCGCCGTGATCACCCTCGACGGCGTCACCGTCACCCGGCCCGGCCGGGCCGCGCCCGCGCCCGACGGCGCCACCCTCACCCTGCTGCCCGGCACCACCACCGCCCTCACCGGCCCCAGCGGCGCCGGGAAGTCCACCCTGCTCGCCGTCCTCCTCGGCCTGACCCCGCCCGACGCCGGCACCGTCCGCGTCGCCGGGCACGACCTCGCCGACCTCGACCCCGCCACCTGGCGTCAGCAGATCGCCTGGGTGCCCCAGCACCCGCACCTCTTCGCCGGCACCGTCGCCGACAACGTCCGGCTCGCCCGGCCGGAGGCCACCGACGCCGAGGTCCACGCCGCCCTCGCCGCCGCCCACGCCCTCGACTTCGCCGACCCCGCCGCGACCGTCGGCGAGGGCGGCGCCGGGCTCTCCGCCGGCCAGCGGCAGCGCCTCGCCCTCGCCCGCGCCCTGCTCGCCGACCGGCCGCTGCTGCTGCTCGACGAGCCCACCGCCCACCTCGACGGTGCGAGCGAGGCCGCGGTCGTCGAGGCCGTCCGCGCCCTGCGCGGCACCCGCACCGTGCTGCTCGTCGCCCACCGGCCCGCGCTGCTGGCCGCCGCCGACCACCGGCACCACCTGCCCGGCCCGGCCGCACCCGCGCCGGCCGCCCCGCACGCCGACGTCCCCGCCGCCCGCACCCCCGCCGCCGTACGGCCCCGGCCCGCCGTCCCCGCCGGGCCGGCGGAGACCGGACCGGCCCCCGCCACCCGGCCCCGGCTGGCCTCGGCGGTGCTGCTCGGCACCCTCGCCCTCGGCTGCGCGGTCGCGCTGCTCGGCACCTCCGGCTGGCTGATCTCGCGCGCCTCCCAGATGCCGCCCGTGCTGTACCTCATGGTCGCCGTCACCTCCGTGCGCGCCTTCGGCATCGGCCGTTCCGTCTTCCGGTACGCCGAACGGCTGGTCTCCCACGACGCCGTCCTGAGGGCGCTCGCCGGCATCCGCACCGACGTCCACCGCCGCCTCGAACGCCTCGCCCCGGCCGGCCTGCCCGCGTTCCGCCGCGGCGACCTGCTCGCCCGGCTGGTCGCCGACGTCGACGCCGTCCAGGACCACCACCTGCGCTGGCGGCTGCCCGCCGCCGTCGCCCTGCTCGTGTCGGCGGGCTCGGCCGCCGCCCTCGGCCTGCTGCTGCCCGCCGCCGGGGCGGTCCTCGCCGTCGGGCTGCTGCTCGGCGGCGCCGCCGTCCCCGCGCTCGCGACCCGGCTCTCCGGCCGCGCCGACCGCCGCCGCGCCACCGCCCGCGGCGAGCTCGCCACCGCCGTCGTCGACACCCTCACGGGCACCGCCGAGCTCACCGTCGCCGGCGCCCTGCCCCGGCGGCTCGCCGCCGCCCGTGCCGCGGACGCGCGCCTCACCGCCCTCGACGCCCGCTCCGCCGCCGGTGCCGCCCTCGGCGCCGGCCTCACCGCGCTCGTCACCGGCGCGACCCTCGTCGCGAGCGCCGCCGCCGGTGTGCACGGCGTGGCCACCGGTGCCCTGCCCGGGGTGTGCCTGGCCGTCGTGGTCCTCACCCCGCTCGCCGCGTTCGAGGCGGTCGCCGGCATGCCCACCGCCGTCCGGTACCGCGAGCGCAGCCGCACGGCCCGCGCCCGGCTGGACGAGGTGCTCGCCGCCCCCGTGCCCGTCGCGGAGCCGGACGCCCCCGCCCCACTGCCCGACGAGGTGCTGCCCGTCACCGTCCGCGGCCTCGCCGCCCGCTGGCCCGGGCAGCAGCGGGACGCCCTCCACGGCATCGACCTCGACCTCACCGCCGGCCGCCGGATCGCCGTCGTCGGCCCGTCCGGCTCCGGCAAGACCACCCTCGCCCACGCCCTGCTCCGCCTGCTCGACCAGCACGCCGGCACCGTCACCCTCGGCCCGGACGCCGTCGACACCCGCACCCTCGACGGCGACGACGTCCGCCGCGTCATCGGCCTCTGCGCCCAGGACGCCCACGTCTTCGACAGCTCGCTCCGGGAGAACCTGCGCCTCGCCCGCCCCGACGCCGACGAGTCGGACCTGCGCGGAGCCCTCGCCGCCGCCCGGCTCCTCGACTGGACGGACACCCTGCCCGACGGCCTCGACACCATGGTCGGAGAACACGGCGCCCGCCTCTCCGGCGGCCAGCGGCAGCGCCTCGCCCTCGCCCGCGCCCTCCTCGCCGACTTCCCCGTCCTCGTCCTCGACGAGCCCGCCGAACACCTCGACCTGCCCACCGCCGACGCCCTCACCGCCGACCTCCTCGCCGCCACCGCGGGCCGCACCACCCTGCTCGTCACCCACCGCCTCGCCGGGCTCGACGACGACACCGTCGACGAGGTGATCGTGCTCGACGGCGGCCGCGTCGCCGAACGCGGCCGCTGGTCGGAACTGACCGCACGCCGGGACGGCCTGCTCGCCGCCCTCCACCACCGCGAACAGGCCGCCGACCTCCTCGCCGTACCCGCCCCGGCCCTCACCGCGTGACCCCGGCCGACGGGCCCGCTCCGCCACCCGGCCGACCTGCACCGCCGACCGGCCGCCGCGGTCGGGACGCACCGGGGGCGCCTGCCCCTCGGCCCCTGCCCCTCGGCCCCGGGCACGAGCCGGCCACCGGGCCTAGGCTCGGCCTCATGGAGCCGTCAGCCGAAAACGGACCGCCGGCCGTCCGGGCCTCGCACCGCGTGCCGGAGATCGCCTCGCTCGGGCTGGACACGCTCGTCACCGAGGTCTCCGAACGCCTGCAGTCCGCGGCGGCCGTCACCGACCGGATGCAGCGCCTGCTGGAGGCCGTCGTCTCGGTCGGCTCCGGCCTCGACCTGCACGCCACCCTGGAACGCATCGCCGCCGGCGCCGCCGAACTCGTCGACGCCGACTACGCCGCCCTCGGCGTCGTCTCCCCGCACGGCACCGGACTCTCCGACTTCATCCACGTCGGCATCGACGACACCACCGCCGACCGGATCGGCGGGCTCCCCTCCGGCCGCGGCATCCTCGGCGCCCTCATCGACCGCCCCGAACCCCTCCGGCTGACCGACCTCCGCGACGACCCGCGCTCCTCCGGCTTCCCGCCGCACCACCCGCCGATGACCTCGTTCCTCGGCGTGCCGATCCGGGTGCGCGGTGAGGTCTTCGGCAACCTCTACCTCACCGAGAAGCAGGGCGGCGGCGCCTTCACCCCCGAGGACGAGCAGGTGGTGCTGGCCCTCGCCACCGCCGCCGGCGTCGCCATCGAGAACGCCCGACTCTACGAGGCGGGCCGCCGGCGCGAACGGTGGATCGCCGGTGCGGCCGCCGTCACCACCGCCCTGCTCTCCGCCGACGAGGCCGAGGTGGCGCTCACCGTCGCCGCCGAGCAGGTCCGCGAACTCGCCGACGGCGCGCTCGGCATGATCCTGCTGCCCGCCGGCAGCGGCCAGATGCGGGTCGCCCACGCCTCCGGCGAGGCCGCCGAGTACGTCCGCGGCGAGCTCATGCCGGAGGGCAGCTTCGCCGGACGCCTGCTGGCCGGCGAGAGCGTCCACTTCGAGGACATGTCCACCCACCCGGGTGTGGTGATCCGGCTCGCCCGCCGCTTCGGCCCGTCGCTGGCGGTGCCGATGGTCTCCGCCGGGCGGGTGCTCGGCGGCCTGGCGATCTGGCGCAACCGCGGCACCGTGCCGTTCAGCGAGAGCGAGAAACAGCTCGCCCAGACCTTCGCCTCGCAGGCCGCCCTCGCGCTCCGGCTCGCCGAGGGCCAGCGCGACCAGCAGCGCCTCGCCGTCTTCCAGGACCGCGACCGCATCGCCCGCGACCTCCACGACCTCGTCATCCAGAGGCTGTTCGCGACCGGCATGATGCTGGAGGGCGCCGCCCGGCGGGCCGTCGTCCCCGAGGTGCAGGACGGCATCGGCAAGGCCGTCGACGAACTCGACGCCACCATCCAGGAGGTCCGCACCACCATCTACGCCCTGCAGCACGACACCGGGGACGAACCCGACACGCTGCGCACCCGGGTCCTGCGCGAGGCCAGCCAGGCCGCCGCCGCCCTCGGCTTCAAGCCCTCCGTCGGCTTCACCGGCCCGGTCGAGAGCCTCGTCGACGACCCCACGGCCCGCCAACTGCTCGCCGCACTGCGCGAGATGCTCTCCAACGCGGCCCGGCACGCCCGGGCCTCCCGGGTGACGGTCGGGCTCGCCGCCCCCGTCCACCTCGACGACGAGGGCCGTCCGATCACCGACGGCCCGGCAGTCGACGGTCCGATCACCAGCGGTCCGATCACCGGCGGTCCGATCACCGACGGTCCGATCACCGACGGTCCGGCCGCGGAGGAGGGCGGCAGGCCCGGGGTGCTGCTCACCGTCACCGACGACGGGGTCGGCATCCCGGAGGGCGGCCGCCGCAGCGGCCTGCGCAACCTCAGCCGGCGCGCCGAGGCCCTCGGCGGCGACACCTGGCACGAACCGGGCCCGCGCGGCCGCGGCACCACCGTCCGCTGGACGGCCCGGCTCTGACCGGCGGGCCGGGCCGCCGACCGGTCAGGAACCGGGACGCTCGGCGATCGCCGTCACCCGGCCGGCCTGGTCGAGGGTCAGCTCCCAGGTGCTCCCGGAGAGGCAGGCCGGCGTGTCCGGCCGGCCTGCGAGGCAGGTGCCGAGGTGCTCGACGAGGCGGGTGACCGCGACCTGCTGAGGGGCGCCGGCACCGGCCAGCGTCGCGGCGGCACCCGCCGCGACGGTGTACGTCCGCTCCTGTCCGCTCGGCTGCCAGCCGCGCCCGCACGCGTACACCGCGTCCCGTGCGGTGAGCTGCGTCGCCGACGCCGGCCTGCGCTCGACCGCCACCATCCGGTGGCCGCTCGGCACCACCGACGCGCGGCACGACCTCGTCGGGGACGCCGTCGCGGTGGACGTCCTGGTCGACGTCGGGTGCGAGGTCGACCCGGTCTTGTGCGAACCGGACCTGTGCTTGGACTTGCCGCTGCCCGTCCCGCAGGCGGTGAGCGACAGCGCGGCGGTCACCGCCACGGCGGCGGCGACGACCCGGACGGCTCGGTGCGTGGTCACGATGGTGGATCCCCCCGTCGGTGCGCGGCCGACCGGCCGCATCTGACGGGCATCCAATCTACCCACCGGGCAAGCCCGGTGGCCCGGGAGCCCCCGGATCGGCACAGGATCAGAACAGCGTCTCGATGACCGCCGCCACACCGTCGTCCTCGTTGCTGACCGTGTGCCGGGCGACCGCCGCGAGCACGTCCGGGTGCGCGTTCGCGACCGCGTACGAGTCACCGGCCCACGCCAGCATCTCCAGGTCGTTCGGCATGTCGCCGAACGCCACCACCTCGGAACGGTCGATGCCCTGTGCGGTGCACCAGCGGGCCAGCGTGCTCGCCTTCGTCACGCCCGCCGCACTGATCTCCAGCAGGCTGACCGGGCTCGACCGGGTGATCTCGGCCAGATGCCCGGCCGCCTCCCTGGCGAGGCCGAGGAAGAGGTCCGGGGCGAGCGCCGGGTGCTTCGCGAGCACCTTGAACAGGCCGTCCACCCGGCCCTCCGTGATCAGCTCCTCGGCCGACGCGACCGGGTGGTCCTTGTCCGACTCCCACATCACCAGGTCGTACTCCGGTTCGCGGGCGAACCCCCCGGGGAACTCGAAGGCGAACGCCGTCCCCGGCAGCCGCTCGCGCAACAGCCGGACGACCGCCAGCGCCTGCTCCGAGGCCAGCGGGAACGACTCCAGCAGCTCCCCGCGGTGCACGTCGACCACCGCACCGCCGTTCGAACAGATCGCGACACCGTGACCGCCGATGTGCCCGCTCAGCTGCGCCATCCAGCGCGGCGGCCGCCCGGTCACGAAGACCACCCGGAGGCCCGCCCGCTCGGCGGCGACCAGCGCCGCCGCCGTCCGGTCGGAGACCGTGCCGCCCCGGCACAGCAGCGTGCCGTCCAGGTCGGTGGCGATCAGGCGGGCACGGTGCGGGGTGCTGCGGTGCGGGGTGGCGGTCACCGCTCCATCTTCGCGCACCGGGCCGACGCCCGGGAGAGGTGCGGGACGGCCCCCCGTGTCCCGGACGGGCCGCGACGGGGTCCGACGGGGTCCGACTGGTCCGGCGGGGTGCTTCCCGGCAGCGGACGCGCCCGGTCCGCCCGTGGTTCTGGCGGCACTCGATGCGATGCAGGCCGGATTCGGCGACGGCGACCACCCTCAGGTGGGCGGCTGAGTCGCTTCGTGTCGTTGGTGACGACGATCCGCAAGCCGTCCGCCGCCGCCACCGCGACCGAGCGGATCCGGCTGGGCACCCTGGTGACCTCGGCCGATCCTCTTTCACCTATCGCAGCCCGACCCGCGAGAACGCGCTAAAGAGCCGCTACGGCACGCCGAGTCGGTCAGATCGGCTCGATCGCGATGCGGCGGTGACAGAGGCGGCGCAGATCGTCGACATCGCTGGTCACAACGGTCACGTCGCCGTGCTCCGCGTGCGCGGTGGCCGCGAGCATCGCGTCGATGGCGTACGTGTGGCCGTGCAGCTCCTCAGCTGTCAGCAGCTTGCTTGCCGCCCGTGCGATCTCCTCCGTGACGGGGCGCACCTTGGCGAGGGAGACCGCGTGGTCGAACGCCGCTTGCGGCACCTTGGGGTCGCGCGCCTCCACCAGGATGGCCGCACTCGTCACCACCAGAAGATCCAGCGTGCGGGCGACGTCCAGCCACACGGTCATGTCGCGATGTCGCCGGGACAGCTTGGAGAGGGCCTCGCTGTCGAGAACGAGCGTGCCGCTCACGCGGCATTCGCCGGGGTGGATCCTCCGCGGTGGGCGGCGTGGTGCGCGCGGATGCGCTCGGCCTTGGCAGCCGCCTCGGCCGGATCCACCGGGCCATGATCACTTTCGGCGGCCTCGATGTACTCGTCGATGGCTTCGCGCTGGAGCTGTCGTTGCACGGCCTCCTCGATGTAGGAGGAGACACCCTGCTTGCCCGCACGGGCGCGAATCGCTTCCAGCGTCTCGGCGCGCAGGGAGACGCTGGTGACTCGGGTCTTGCCAGGACGCGGCGTATCCATGGAAAAACTGTAGTACACGGTGTGTGAAGGTGTCGGCGATCGGCCCGGAAACACACGCAAGGTCGGCAGCATGCGCTTGAGCACCGTGATCCTCCCCATCCACCGGTGGGCCGAGGGGCAGAAGATCTGGCGGCGGGCCGAGGACCTCGGCTTCCACGTGGCCTACACCTACGACCACCTCTCCTGGCGGTCGTTCCGGGACGAGCCGTGGTTCGGGGCGGTCCCCACCCTGACGGCCGCCGCGACCGCCACCGAGCGGATCCGGCTCGGGACGCTCGTGACCTCGGTCAATCCTTTTTCACCCATCACGGTCTGACCTGCGGGAAGCCAGCGGAACAGCCAGGCTCCGCTACGCCGGGCCTCAGACCGCGATGAGCCGGACGCGGTCGCCGCAGAGCTTCGCCATGTCGTCGATGTCCGAGGTGAGCATGGCCACCGGTCCCGGCTGACGCAGCGCCATCTCGGCGACGGTCGCGTCAATCGCGTACTTGTGGCCATGCAGGCCGGTGTGCTTGAGCAATGCTGCGGAGGTCCTGGCGGCCTGTTCGGTGACGGCCTCGATCTTGACCTGCGACAGCACCCAGTTCAGCCGAGCTGAATTCACCCGTGCGTGCGAGATCTCCACGATGGTGTTCGCTCCGACCACCAGGCCGGCCGCCATGGAGTGAAAAGACCTGATCATCGCAAGCACGTCGCGGTCTTGTGAAATCCAGGCAGACACTCCCTGGGAGTCCAGCACGACGGTCTCAATGCGCTCGCTCACGCGGCGTTCGCCACACTGCCGGGCTCGGACGAACCGAAGATCCTCGCGTGCGCGGCAGCGAGCTCCTCTTCCGTGAACGCACCGTGCTCCTCCTCGTACCGGCGGAGCTCTTCGCCGAGCAACTGGTGCCTGATCTGTCGGGCGACCGCTTCGGCGACGTAGCCGGAGACGTTGTCCGTAAGCTTCTTCAACTCGGCCACCTGCTCAGTGGGCAGGGTGACCGTAATGCGCGTGGTGGCTGCCATGGGGCAAGCATACCGCTGGTATGCGCCGGCTTCGTCAGGCTTCGCCACATAAGGTCGGCAGCATGCGTCTGAGTACCGTGATCCTCCCCATCCACCGGTGGGCCGAGGGGCAGAAGATCTGGCGGCGGGCCGAGGACCTCGGCTTCCACGCGGCCTACACCTACGACCACCTGTCCTGGCGGACGTTCCGGGACGCGCCGTGGTTCGGGGCGGTCCCCACGCTGACGGCGGCCGCGACGGCCACCGAGCGGATCCGGCTGGGGACGCTCGTGACGTCGGTCAATCCTTTTTCACCCATCACGGCCTGACCTGCGAGAACGCGACGTAGGGGCCGAGGAGACGCGATGAAGGCGTCAGATCGGCTCGACCTGTCCTGCGTCGGGAGCGCGATCAGTGGACGTCGCGGCAGTGTTCGGCGGCCCGGTGGCCACCCTCGGACAAGGTGGCCAGCGTTGCGAGGGCGGCGGCGGCCGCAGTGTCGGGGAGGTCCGTCCGTTGGGCGAGGAACCGCACCCAGTGCGGCAGTAGCCGCTTGGCCCCGATGGTGGTCGGATGGTCGGGCATCCAGTCGTTGATCAGGCCGAGTTGGTGCTCGATCCGATGTGGTGACACCGAGTCGGCGGTGTCGGGCAGGGCGCCCTCCAGCCACTCGCCGACCAGTGCGTCCACGGCCTCCGGATCGGGTTCCTCGCCGTGCTCCTGTCGCAGCCAGGCGGAGAACGCCTCCACGGTCGGCGTGATGTCGATGTCCTGGTAGAGGTTGAGGGGCGTCGGCAGTGAGCTGCCGTGCCGCTGCAGGGCGTTGGACAGGTCGTGGATGCGCCGCAGGGCACGGAACCACTCGTCCCACACCGCCCGCGACTCAGTTCCGCGGATGGTGATCTCACTCAGGTCCACCTCGACGAGGCAGCGCAGTGCTTCCGTGTGGGCCTTGTCGAGTGGTTGCGGGACGCTGTCGGCGGCGGCCGCGCCGACGGCGGTGCGCCAGGCTGCGGCAGCCTGCTGGACGTCGTCGAAGGTGCCGCCTCCGGCGAGCACGACGAAGCCTCAGGCGTCGATGTCGAAGAGGCAGACAGCCGGGTCGGTGCCGTTCGGGTAGCTGGTGGCCGCGATGACGCCCAGCCGGCTGCCGTACACGTCGCGCATAGTCCACACGTCTCCGGTCATCAGCGGTTTCGCTGCCGAGCCGAGCCGGTCCGCCGAGTCCCTCCCGATGTCCGCGCCGTGCACGACCGGGTGCAGCCGGGACAGTGCCGCATCCGCCGTGTGCGCGATCGCGGGTGAGCCGACCGAAGTCAGGCCTTGCAGGAGCAGGTTGGCGGCCCGGCTGCCGGGCGCCCCGGCGACCGGCCGTTCCCGGGCCCGTCGCTCCGCCACGTCGATCAGTTCCTCGACCCAGTCGCCGAGGAAGAGGGAGTGCTCGCCCTGGACGGCCTTGTGGACGTGTGCTCCCAGCAGGCGAGCTGTCATGTCCTCCAGCTGACGGGGGCCCTGGGCGTCGAGCAACACCTCGGCGTCGTCGAGGAGCCCTTCGACGGACGGCCCGAACCAGTCGGGTCGCGCGGACCGCCCGCCCGCGAGCCGCTGCAGGAACGACAGGCCGGATGGATCCCCGAAGGGATTGCCGGTGCGGAGGTCCGACAGATCCAGCCGCTCGCGCGGGGTGGGGATGTTCTTCGGGGACGCCGGGTTGCCCGAACGCTTCTTGTTGCCCTGCTGCTTCTTGGTGTTCGACCTGCCGTTGCGGGACACGGGTGACATGGCGGACCTTCGCGGAGAACAGATGACGCTGTACTGCGGGGCAGGCCATCGCCATCGCCATCGCCCCGGACCGTGGCGGCGGATCAGGAGTACTACGCTCGATCGGGTTTTGATCGGTGAGGAGGCTGCGCCGCAGCCTCGGGTGAAGACCGGGTTGGGGGACCGCAGCAGGTACTCGCGCAGGTGCGGGAGGGGTGTCTCGCCAGCGGCCTGTGGGGCAGCCGGGTGGGTAGCGGTCACTGCGCGAGCTTGCCCACTCCGCTGCCTTACGCAGCGTGATCACTCTCCGACTGTCAGGCAACATATGCATTAAGCGCATGATATTCTGCGCGTAATGAAGCCTTCTGCACCCTCTCTGCTCCCCCTGTTCCGGTCTCAGCTGCAGGGGGACCTGTTGGCGCTCACTCTGCTAAGCCCGGAACGCAGTTGGACACTCAGCGAACTGGCCAAGGCGCTGGACGTCTCGCACACGGCAGTGCTCAGAGAGGCGAACAGGCTGATCGGTGCTGAGATCCTCGCGGGGAAGCGGCTCGGCCGCACCCGAATCATCAGCGCTCGAACGGACACCCTGCTGTATCGACCGCTGTGCGACCTGCTGCTCGTGACATACGGGCCAGTGCCTCGACTCACGATGACCCTCTCGATTCTCGACGGAGTCGAGGAGGCATACATCTACGGCTCGTGGGCGGCCCGCTACGAGGGGGAGCCCGGTCCGATCCCAGGAGATGTCGATGTCCTGGTCGTCGGGCAGCCCGACCCGGACGAGCTTTTCGACGTCGCCGAGCAGGCGTCGCGAGAGCTGCACCGGGAGGTCAACGTCCACCGTATCTCCCCACTGGCCTGGGCCTCGGAGAGCGCCGAACCGTTCCTTACCTCGGTCCGCGAGCGACCGCTGGTCCGCCTGACGCTGCACAAGGAGAGTGGCGCATGAACCGCTGGGAACAGGGCCGTGCGACAGTTGACGACCTGATCCAACGACGTGAGGTCGAGAGGGTGCCGGCGTCTGCGGAGCATGCCCAGGCGGAGCTGGCTCAGGCACGGCAGCACCTGGCCTCCGCGAAGCTGCTCCTCGACGTCGACCCGGTCGGCGCGTACAGCCTCGCGTACGACGCCGCGCGCAAGGCGCTTGCGGCGGTCTTGATGAACCAGGGTCTCCGTGCCACGAGCAGGGGTGGCCATGTCGCCGTGTACGAGACGGTGAAGGCGCAGCTCGACCCGCCATTGGGCGGAGTCCTGCGACCGTTCAGCCGGATGAGGATCCGTCGCAACGAGAGCGAGTACCGGTCTGCCGAAGCTCCAGCAATCACGCCCGACGAGGTGAACGGCGATCTGCCGAAGGCACAGGCGATCATCGACCTTGCCGAGAAGGCGATGCCGCACATGAGCCGCTACTGATCCTCCGGTCCGGCCCGCCTCGATGACCAGGGCTCACGACGATCGCTCCCGTAGGGTCGCCCGTATGCGACTGAGCACGGTGATCCTCCCCATCCACCGGCGGAGCGAGGGCCAGAAGATCTGGCGGCGGGCCGAGGACCTCGGTTTCCACGCGGCCTACACCTACGACCACCTGTCCTGGCGGACGTTCCGGGACGCGCCGTGGTTCGGGGCGGTCCCCACGCTGACGGCGGCCGCGACGGCCACCGAGCGGATCCGGCTGGGGACGCTCGTGACGTCGGTCAATCCTCGTTCACCTATCACGCCCTGAGCTGCGAAAACGAGGCAAGCGGCGGGCGAGTCAGATCAGCTCGACTGCGACGCGCGGGTGACACAGCCGCCGCAGATCATCGAGGTCGCTCGTCACGACTGTCACGTCACCGTGTTCCAGATGGGCGGTGGCGGCAAGCATCGCGTCGATGGCGTACTTGTGCCCGTGCAGGCCTTCGGACACCAGCAACTTGCTTGCAGCACGAGCGATCTCTTCTGTGATGGGCCGCACCTTGGTCAGGGACACGGCGTGGTCGAACGCAGCCTGCGGCACCTTGGGATCGCGGGCCTCCACCAGCGTGGCCGCGCTCGTCACGACCAGGAGGTCCAGCGTGCGGGCGACGTCCAGCCACACGGTCATGTCGCGGTGCCGCCGGGAGAGCTTGGAGAGTGCCTCGCTGTCGAGAACGAGGGTGCCGCTCATGCGGCGTCCGCCGGAGCGGCGTCTCCACGGTGAGCGGCGTGGTGCGCGCGGATGCGCTCGGCCTTGGCCGACACCTCGGCCGGCTCGACCGGCCCGTGTTCGGCTTCCGCGACCGCGATGTACTCGTCGATGGCTTCGCGCTGGAGTTGTCTCTGCACGGCTTCCTCGATATAGGAGGAGACGCCCTGCTTTCCCGCGCGTGCACGGATCGCCTCCAGGGTCTCGGCGCGCAGGGAGACGCTGGTGACTCTCGTTTTGCCAGGGCGCGGAGTGTCCATAACAGAAGTGTATTACATCGTGTGTGAGCTACGAGGGTCTTTCTTGGCTCCGTTCCTGAAGAGGCGGACGGGGCTCGCGTAAGGTCGGGATCATGCGTCTGAGCACAGTGATCCTCCCCATCCACCGGTGGAGCGAGGGGCAGAAGATCTGGCGGCGGGCCGAGGACCTCGGTTTCCACGCCGCCTACACCTACGACCACCTCTCCTGGCGGAGCTTCCGCGAGGAGCCCTGGTTCGGGGCCGTTCCGGCGCTGACGGCCGCCGCGACGGCCACCGAGCGAATCCGGCTCGGGACGCTCGTCACCTCGGTCAATCCTTTTTCACCTATCACATGCTGACCTGCGGGAACGCTTGCCGAGAATGTTCGGGTCCCGCTCGGGCTCAGATGGCGATGAGCCGGACGCGGGTGCCGCAGAGCTTGGCCATGTCGTCGATGTCCGAGGTGAGCATGGCCACCGGCCCCGGCTGCCGCAGCGCCATCTCTGCCACGGTCGCGTCGATCGCGTACTTGTGGCCATGCAGGCCGGCCTCCTTCAGCACCTTGGCCGAGGCTCTGGCGGCCTGATCGGTGACCGGCTCCACCTTGACCCGGGAGAGCGTCCAGTTCAGCCGGGCCTCGTTCACGCGCGCGTGCGTGACCTCCACGATGGTGTTCGCGCCGACGACGAAGTCGGCCCCCATCGCGTGGAACACCTGAAGCATCGCCAGCACGCCGCGGTCCTGGGTGATCCACGAGGAGAGTCCTTGCGAGTCCAGCACGACCGTCTCGAAGCGCTCGGTCACGCGGCGCTCGCCGAGCCCGCCGACCCGGCGGAACCGAAGATCCTGGCGTGCGCCTCGGACAACTCCTCATCGCTGAACGGGCCCTGCTCGTCCTGGTAGCGGCGAAGGTCGTCCGCGAGCAGCTGGTGCCGAATCTGGCGGGCGACCGCCTCCGCGACATACCCGGAGACATTGTCCGTGAGCTTTCTCAGCTCGTCCACCTGTTCCGTCGGGAGAGTGACGGTGATGCGCGTGGTTGCTGCCATGAGGAGAGCATACTGCGGTATGCGCCGGAGTGGCGGGCCATTCGGGACGTAGGGTCGTTCCCATGCGACTGAGCACGGTGATCCTCCCCATCCACCGGTGGAGCGAGGGGCAGAAGATCTGGCGGCGGGCCGAGGACCTCGGCTTCCACGCGGCCTACACCTATGACCACCTGTCCTGGCGGACGTTCCGGGACGCGCCGTGGTTCGGGGCGGTCCCCACGCTGACGGCGGCCGCGACGGCCACCGAGCGGATCCGGCTGGGGACGCTCGTGACGTCGGTCAAGCCTCGTTCACCTATCGGGTTCTGACCAGGGCAGACTCCGAGGCTGGCGAGGGGATTTTTCCACCGTCAGTACGGTTCCCACTGGAATCCATGCGTTGGTATGGCGCGGGACAAGGTTAGGTGTAACCGAGCTCCCTCAGACGGAACCTGAGCCTGGCTGCTGCGGCTTCATTCTGCCTCTCCAGATCAACGAGGGAGGTCGCGTATCGATCGCCCCATGAGCGGTAGAGATCAACCAGCCCCTGTCGTTCTGCAGCCACAAGCTGTTCCACTCGTGAGCGGAGATCCTCACCGAGAACCTCAAGTACTTGTTCGCGCGCCAGAGCATCGGTGAAATCCGAAGCTCCGCCGTCTGCGACGGCCCACCGGTCGATCACGCCGAGAAATCCCCGGTGATCCAAGCTCCTCAGGTCGTCCTGCCTACCGGCCCACCAGGCAGCGAAGATACCGGTCAGCTGATACTGGTCCAAGATCTCCAATGGCAGAAGACGCTCACGGAACGAGGCCATCAGACGGGAGCGGAGCATGAAGAGTCGCCTTGTGCCCGCCAGGTCAGCGATTCGTGCTCCTGCCTCCTCCCACCACCAGTGGCAGTGACCGACAAACCGCTGCTCGCTGGGAGCCGCGAGGTCATGGATGCGCTCGGCAGCCGCCTCGTACCCGTCGGCTGGAAAGCTGAAGTAGTCGAGGTCCTTCTGCACGAAGAGGTCGGCAGGGGCGATCCCGAAAGCACTGAACCTGTGCCCTTCCTCCTCGACCTCCTGTCTGGGGACGCCACCGAACAGGGCGGCACGGACGTCTAGCATCGGCGCAGCAGGCGGAGTGGCATCGACATAGCGTCGGATGCTGAGATTGAAGTCATTGTCCGCGATCTCGTGCCGTGTGACAGCCCGCGAGAAGCCTGGGATGTCCGCCCGTTCCCGGAAGGCACCCACGATCTTCTCGACGTTTTGAGGCTCCAGCCGGTTCTGCGTCCGCCCGGTTACCACTTCGCGCTCGGCGTTGATGAACAGCACGTTGTCGCGCTCATCTGCCGGCGTTTCGCCATCGCCTCGCAGAACCAGGATGCATGCGGGGATGGATGTTCCATAGAAGACATTCGGCCCAATGCCGATCACCGCTTCAAGTCGGCCGTCATCGACGATCCCCCGGCGAATCTCTGCCTCCGCACCTCCCCGGAACAGCACACCATACGGAGTGACCACTGCCCCCATGCCGTCTGGACGCAGCACGGAAAGTACGTGTTGGACAGTCATCAAGTCGGATTTTTTGCCCTGCTCTGGCGTCCAGCCGTACTTCATTCTCTCCGGATGATGCACATCCTTTTTGATGTAGTTCATCGAGAATGGAGGGTTGGCCAGCACGCGGTCGAAGTGTCTGAGCTGCTCGTTGCCCAGAATGTGGAGCGGCTCGGCCAAGGTGTCACCGCGGAGCACCGAGGCGTCCGCGATACCGTGCAGCAGAAGATTCAGGCGGGCAGTGGACCATGTCGCCACGTTCACTTCCTGCCCGAAGAGGCTCAGGTCGGCGCTATCTCCATCGTGCTCCTCGACATACTCTTTGGCCTGGATGAGCATTCCACCCGAGCCCAAGAACGGGTCATATACAGACATGCCTTCTTTGGGGCGTGCCATTTCTACCATCAGTCGAACAACCGACCGAGGCGTGTAGAACTCCGTGCCCTTCTTTCCGGCCTGATCGGCGAACCAGCCCAGGACTTCGTCGTACGCGCGGCCGACCACATCGCTGAACTCAAGATCGTCGTCACCCAGCGGAATTCGATCGAAATGATCGATCAGCGCTTTCAGCTCCGCGCGACCCAGCCTTCTGTCAAAGTCGACGGTCTCAAACACTCCGCCGAGCGCATCTGGATTGTCCCGCTCCAGCTCCCAGAGTGCTTCGTTGAGTGCATGTCCTGGTGCCTTGGTTCCATAATGGATGATGTGCTGCCAACACGCCCGGTCGGATACATGGAGGATACCGGGCTGGTCCGAAACGCGCTTGAGGAGCAGAATTCCGGAGACAATGTCGACGTACTCCGACACGTCCACTCTACGGCGCAGGATGTCGGCTGCCCCGATAAGTTCCTGTGTCAGTCGAGTGACAGTCATGAGCGCCATGTGTCCCCAGTCCCCTGGATCAGTTCTCCGAAGATGGCCGGCCGTAGTGCATCCAGCTGGTCGGCCATCTGCCGCTGGATTTTGATCTGGGCGTCGATATCCCTGAGAACTTCGGCGACCGCGTACTGGCGGTCCAGTGATGGCACAGCGACCAAAAATTCCCTCAGGATCGCCGAGTTGAGCGAGGGTACCGTACCTGGCAGGGCCTGGCTCAGCATGAGTCGTTGCACCGGCGGGTGTGACAGATACGCCACCAGATATGCAGGCGCAATGCGATCACGCATGGGCCTGATGCGCAGGCAGGACGATCCATAGAGCCATCCGGCATGCGCCTTCTCGATGAGCGCTAGGCGCCCGAGGGTCCCTTGGCGAACAATCAGGACATCGCCTTCCCGCAGAGCGAACCGGGCAAGCCTGTGCGCTTCGCTCTGCGGCACCCGCCGCAGCCGGCGGGTGTCCACCGTGTGGTCATCGGCCAGGTCCGGTGGTGAGAGCACCGGCACCCCGTTGGGCCCGTCGTTGAGGCTGTCCAGCAGCGACCCGGAGGGGCCGGCTGTCATCTCGCAGAGACTCCCGAGCGGAATCTGTTCAGCGTGAGCCTGGGATGTGTTATCTACTCGCACAACTCCTCCACCCTTCGCCTCGGCATACCAAGCCTCGCTCTGCTGTGAGTGGGGGGAGCTGTTCGCGTCTAGCTCCCCCCACCTACCATCCCCTGCCGGTCAGGCAGTACGCAGCCAGGCCCGCATCGCGGTCCGCACCAGCTCTTCCGCCGCGACGGTCAGCAGGGCGGTGGCGACGGCAACCAGTGCGGCCGTGCCATGTCCCGTGAACGACGCGCACGCCACCGCCAGCACGATGATCCCAAGGAGAACGAGCACGGTCCTCCTGGCCCGGGGCGGCAGCGACCATGCATGATGGACGTTGATGATCCTCATCGGGTTGTCCTTCCTGTCCCGCGCACTGCGTGGGAACGGTATAGCCGCACCGCCCTGTCGGGCCTGCAAACCATGCGGGGTGGTGCGGCGGTTATTGGTCAGGCGGTCTTGCCTGCGGTACCGGACCGAAGCGACACACCTCTTCAACCCCGCCACCACGCACACAGCCCGAGCACGCCCGAACTTCGATACTCGAATAGTACACATCGAAGGTTCGCGAAGCTAGCTTCGCAATGAGTGTCGCCGCTGAGTAGGCGACACCTGGCGCCTGGGGCGCCGACGTGGCGGTGGAGGGAGCTGGGATCGACGGCATGTGACTGAGCACGGTGGGGTCCTCCCCATCCACCGGTGGGGCGAGGGGCAGAAGTTCCGACGGCGGGCCGATGACCTCGGCTTTCATGCGGTCTGTACCTACGACAACCTGTCCTGGCGGAGCTGCCGGGGCGAGCCCTGACTCGGGGGCGGTCCCCGCGTCGACCGCTGCCGCGACGGCGACCGAGCGGATCCGGCTCGGCACCCTCGTCACCTCGGTCAAGCCTTGTTCAGCCATCACGGCCCGACCTGCGGCAACGTGGTACAGGGCCGAGAGGGACGCGAGGACGCGGGGGACGCGTCAGATCGGCTCGACCGCGATGCGCGGCCGGCACAGTCGGCGCCGGTCGTCGACATCGCTGGTCACGACGGTCACGTCGCCATGTTCCAGGTGGGCGGTGGCGGCGAGCATGGCGTCGACGGCGTACTTGCGGCCGTGAAGTACCTCGGCTGCGAACAACTTGCTCGCAGTGCGTGCGACCTCTTCTGTGATGGGCCGCACCTTGACCAGGGAGACAGCGTGGTGGAACGCCGCTTGTGGCACTTTGGGATCGCGCGCCTCCACCAGCGTGGCCGCGCTCGTCACGATCAGGAGGTCCAGCGTACGGGCGACATCCAGCCACACGGTCATATCGCGATGCCGTGTGCCGCTCACGCGGCGTCGGCCGCAGGCACATCTCCGCGGAGAGCGGTGTGGTGCGCACGGATGCGCTCGGCCCTGACTGCCACTTCGGCCTGATCAACGGGGCTGTGCTCGGCTTCGGCCGCAGCGATGTACTCGTCGACGGCTTCGCGCTGGAGCTGCCTCTGCGCGGCCTCTTCGATGTACGACGAGACCCCCTGCTTGCCAGCGCGGGCGCGGATCGCCTCCAGAGTCTCGGTACGCAGGGAGACGTTGGTGACACGGGTCTTGCCGGGGCGGGGAGCGTCCATGTCACATGTGTAGTACACCCTGTGTGAACAGTAGTGGCCGTCTCCCGCCGCCGTTCCTGGAGCAGCGGGCATCCCTCCCGTAGGGTCGGAGCCATGCGTCTGAGCACGGTGATCCTCCCCATCCACCGGTGGAGCGAGGGGCAGAAGATCTGGCGGCGGGCCGAGGACCTCGGCTTCCACGCGGCCTACACCTACGACCACCTGTCCTGGCGGACGTTCCGGGACGCGCCGTGGTTCGGGGCGGTCCCCACGCTGACGGCGGCCGCGACGGCCACCGAGCGGATCCGGCTGGGGACGCTCGTGACGTCGGTCAATCCTTTTTGACCCATCACGTTCTGACCTGCGATGTTCCGCCGGTTCACCCTGATGCCACTACCCCTGTGAGTCGGTGGGCCAGAACTTGGGCGGGGCGCTGGCAGGATCGACGATCCGCAAGCGGCTCTGCTGGGACGGGTCGACCGCATTCAGCGAGATCAGGCGCTGGCTGTCCGCCTGGCCGAGTTCGGCCAAGGCATGGGGCAGGCCGGCGCACACAGTGGCGGTAGCTGCACCGAGACCCACCAACCCGCCGTGCTTGTGATTCTGGCGGTACTCGATGCGATGCAGGCTCGACTCTGCGATGGCGACTACTTCGAGCGGGCGGCTCAGTTGCTTCGTGTCATTCGTGACAACGATCTGAAAGCCGTCCGCTGCCGCACGCGCATAGAGGTCGACGTCCCTGGTTCCCGCCCAGCCGCTGAGTTCGGCTACGTGCTCGACGACGTGGTGCTTCAGAAGGAGCCGCACGATCCGCGCCATGGGAAGCGGCACATTCTCGTCGAGCAGCAGCTTCAAGACGCCGCCTGCCGGATTTCCGCATCCTCGTAACTGTCGACATAGTCGGCGAAGTCCGCAGCGTCGCGTGCTGCCTCTGCTGTGACGCCCGGGTAGTAGTCGCCGATCTGCTCAGGTGGCACGCCGTCCCGTAGGAGAGCGGCGACCTCTGTCGCCGGGATGCGTGTCCCTTCGACGACGGGCTCGCCGCCTCGCACGGCAGGGTCGATAGACACGTGCGGCCGGGGTTCAAGGAGGTCCGGGATGCGTCGACCCCCACGATAGAAGGGTGCGAGCACGTCCACCATGTCGTGGATGACGACATTGCCCTTGCTCCGCACGAGGTCCACTGCGTGGTCGGGGTCTGCCAGGTAGATCGTGTCACCGCCCGCGACCAGCCGGTAGGCCGAGAGGTGTTCCCGTTCGTCGAGGCCCTCGCGTAGCGTGCTCAGTGCCCGCCTGATCTTCTGGAGAGACGCCTCCTCGCGAAGACGGACACAGGCTCGGAGAGCGACCACGTCGCGAAAGGAGTAGAGGATCGGACGGGACGCCGAGATCTCCGGCACCAGGACAGCGCCGCGCTCGCCGGTGGCCCGCCGCCAGTGCGACAGCTGCCGCAGAGTTGCACCGGACAACGCGGCAGCCAGTTTGGGCTCGTACGACATGCGGCACCTCCTCGGCTCCAGACGACGATCCGACGCTACTTCATCGTCCCGTACGGGCATCAGGCTCGCCAGCATTTCACCCGGATGAGGCCGCCGAGACGCGCCGCGCCCTCGTGAGCTTTCGCCGTCGGTTGCCGGCCGTGAGCTCGCTCAGTCGCTCGCCGATCACGGATACGCCCGGTCGGGGCTCCTGCGCGTAGTACCAGGGCTTGCGCCGGCGCAGCAGTTCCTCACCGTGCTCGGCCCAGGTGAATCCGGGCTTCCGCAGCAGCTTCCGGAACACCGCGTCGACCGTCTCCGGGTAGGCGGCGGCCAGGCGGCGGATCGGCAGCGGCGCGATCGACTCCTCGCGCAGGTATGCGCGCAGCGCGTCCTGGTAATGCCTGCGGCCGGCGAGGGTCGGGTCTGCGAAGAGATCCCGCAGCATCCCGTAGTCAGCGTAGAAGTTGAGTCCGTCGACCTCGTCGTAGATGACGCCGATGGTGTCCGAGTCCGCGAGGGCCTGCGGCAGTTCGAAGGCCGGGAAGGCCAGGCCGGGCAGCTGCCTGCCCCGGGCCCGGTCGGGCCGCTCGGCGGCGGTGGCCTCCTGCCGGTGCCGGTAGTAGGCGTTGAGCCGGTCCTCGGCTTCGGCAGGGTGGAGGACCAGTTCGTCGCTGCCGCAAAACTGGATGAACGCGGCCCGGTCCTCCCGCATCGACTCCCATCCCTGCACGATCTTCTCGGGGTTGCGGAAGACCAGTTCAGGGTGGCTGGTGGCCAGCTGGAGTGCTGCCCGGGCGATCTCGCCGGCGCTGGATTTCGGGTAGGACGACATCGCACCTGAGATCAGCCACGCCCCCTCGGCCGAGTGGACGGGCACCAGGCAGGCGAGGAGAAATCCTCCGGCGGACACTCCGCGAAAGGCCGCCCGCCCGACGTTCGAGTACGTTCGGTACTCCAGGTCGTCGACCAGGTTCAGCAGGACGACGGCGTCCCCGTCCTTGCGCTGGATCTCGAAGATGCCTTCGATGGGGGCACGCCAGCCGAGCAGCATCGCCCGATCGGCTTCGGTCAGGTCCCGCCGCCCGGCGACGAACCGGTCCACCACGGTCGAACCGTCCGGCAAGCGGTACCGCAGGATGAAATGGTCGGTGATCCGGATTGCCTCACCCTCATCCAGCAGCCGCTCAGGGCCCGCGCCCTCCAGCAGGAGGGGAGTCAACCACCGGTCGAAGCGCGCGCTCCGCGCGAAGGCGACGAGTTCGCCCTTCAGCTCGGAACATCGCTCGATCAGGCCTCGCAACGACGCCTCGTCCTCGCTCCGTACAGCAGCAGTCATGCGAGCCCTCTCGGTCTTGAAGGTGCCGACGCTCACTGCGCCCAGTAGTAGCGATATGCCTCGACCCACTCCGCTCCGGCCGGAGCCGGGTCCGGCAGTGGAAGGTCCAGCAGCCCGATCGTCTGCCGGAATCCGTCACGGGTGCACAGGGCGACGATCCTTCCGTCCCGCGACAGGTCGACGCCGCCCACGGTCACCTCGACGCCCAGCACCAAAGTGCCGAACGGCACCGCCAGGTTCTCCTCGACGGCGGTGAACAGAGCCGACACCTGCTCGTGCTCGTCGTAGGTGTCGACCGTCGCCACATCGACCAACGCGGCCAGTTCTCGCCTGCTCAACGTGCCCATGGCGCCACGCTAGCCGACCTGCCCGTGCCGTCTCACGGGCGGTTCGAAGCACCGCCGATTTGCGCGCGTATCGTCGCTGCATGCGCTTGAGTACCGTTATCCTCCCCATCCACCGGTGGAGCGAGGGGCAGAAAGTCTGGCGGCGGGCCGAGGACCTCGGCTTCCACGCCGCCTACACCTACGACCACCTCTCCTGGCGGAGCTTCCGCGAGGAGCCCTGGTTCGGGGCCGTTCCCACGCTGACGGCCGCCGCGACCGCCACCGAGCGGATCCGCCTCGGCACTCTCGTCACCTCGCCGAACTTCCGTCATCCCGTGACGCTCGCGAAGGAGCTCATCACGGTCGACGACGTCTCCGGCGGGCGGCTGACGGTCGGGATCGGCGCGGGCGGGGTCGGGTTCGACGCGACGGCGATGGGCCAGGACGCGTGGTCGCCGAAGGAGCGGGCCGACCGGTTCGGGGAGTTCCTGCCGCTGCTGGACAAGCTGCTGACGCAGGACTCCACCACCGAGCAGGGTGAGCACTACGCGGCGGTCGAGGCGCGGAACGTCCCCGGGTGCGTGCAGCGGCCGCGGGTGCCGTTCTACGTGGCGGCGACCGGGCCGCGCGGGCTGCGGCTGGCGGCCGAGCACGGGCAGGGCTGGGTGACGTACGGCGACCCGCGGGGTCCGGCGGACGTGCCCGTGGAGCAGGCGCCGGCCGTGATCGCGGCGCAGATGGCCAAGCTCACCGCGGCCTGCGAGGCGCAGGGCCGGGACGTGGCCGAGCTGGAGAAGGTGTTGCTGCAGGGTTCGACCGCGGAGCGGCCGCTCTCCTCGCTCGACGCGTTCGTCGACTGGGCCGGGCGGTACCGGGACCTCGGGATCACCGAGGTGGTGATCCACTGGCCCGTGCCGGACTCGGTCTTCGAGAACGACCTCGCCGTCTTCGAGCGGATCGCGACGGAGGGCCTGGCCCAGCTGGGCTGAGCGGCGGCGGGCGGGTGCCGGGTGCCGGGTGCGGGGTGCCGGGTGCCGGTGGTGACCGGTCGGCGTCGGGGCGATCGGCCTGTCATATGATCCGGCAGCCGATCGACCGCCCGCCGGGGGTTCCGGGCCCTGCCGAAAGAGACGAACCATGGCTGCACCTGCCGTTTCCCCTGTCGCCCCGCCCGTTCCGGAGGCCGTCGCGGCCGCCGCAGCGGCCGCACGGCTCGGGGAGCACCGGGAGACGTTCCTGCCCAAGCGGCACGGCGTGGCGCGGATGGCCGGGCTGGTGCTGTTCACCCTGCTCGGCCTGGCGTGCTTCGTCCTCCCCGGCCTGGTCTTCGTCCGGATCCTCCTGCAGACCCCCAACGTCTCGCGCAAGCAGGCGGCCAAGCGACTGCACTACTTCGAGCACGGCATGGTCGTGGCCGACCACACCGGGCCGGTCGGCGTGTTCCGCTGGGACTCGATGGCCGTGCTGCAGGAGATCACCCAGCGCTACGCCAACGGCATCTACGTCGGCACGACGTACGTCTACACGCTCTACAAGCAGGACGGCACCCCCCTCAAGCTGACCGGCTTCTACGCCGAGCCGGAGCGCTGGGGATCGATCCTGCAGCAGGAGATCACGGCGTGGCAGCTGACCGGCGTCGTCGCCGCGCTGCAGCGCGGCGAGACCGTGCGGTTCGGCGACCTCGCGGTCACCGGGGGCGGGATCGCCACCAAGAAGCGCGGCGCGGTCGCGTGGAACGAGATCCAGAGCGTCGAGATCAAGAACGGCACCGTCTTCGTCGGCCGGGCCGGCAAGCTCATGGCCTGGTCGAACACCCCGGTCGCGAAGATCCCCAACTTCTTCCTCTTCCTCGCCACCGTCGACCACATCCGCAGCACACCCCGCTGAGTCACGGACGGCCGGACTCCGATCGCCCACCACCTACCCCCCGGCCACCACCGTCCGCGGCACCCCCTACGCTTCGGTCTTCGCGTCGCGGGTGCCGCGGCGGTCGATGGGGAGGGGCAGCACATGAGCAGCAGCGGAGGCGGGCCGATGCCCGGGTACGGGCCGGGGGCGGGTCCGGTGCCGCCGTGGGCGTACGTGCCGCAGGTGCCCAAGCCCGGGGTGGTGCCCCTGGCGCCGCTGACCGTCGGCAACATCGTCTCCGGGGTGTTCACCGCCCTGCAGCGCTACACCGCCGCGCTGTTCGTGCCGCTGGCGTGGGTGGCCCTGGGATCCGCGGCTGCCCTCAGCGTGTACGCCGCCGTGGCCGTCTCCCTGCTGCACGACGTGGCCGACGACATCGACGCCGGTAGCGGGCTCACCGACGAGCACCGGGTCCTGCTGACCGGTGCGGCGGTCGGCGGAGCCCTGCTGCTGATCGTCGCCCTGACGGCGGCCCACGTGGTCGCCACCGCCACCTCCACCGCGGTGCTGCGTCACGCCGTGATCGGCCGGAAGGCCTCGGCACGGCAGATCTGGGCGGAGTCGCGCCCGGTCATCGGACGGATCGTCGCGTCCGTCTTCCTGGTGAGCGCGATCGTGGCCGGCATCATGCTGGTCTCCGCCCTCCCGGCGCTGCTGCTCGGCATCGCCACCGGCGGCACCCCGCTGACCGTGATCGCGATGCTCCTGATGGTGCCCGGCTGGCTGTTCGCGACGTACGTCCAGGTGCGGCTGGTGCTGGAGGTGCCGGTCGTCGTCCTGGAGGACATGTCGGCGACCGCGGCGCTCCGGCGGGCATGGCGGCTCAACGAGGGCGCCTGGTGGCGGAGCCTCGGTATCCCGTACCTCGTCAATCTGATCGGCTCGGCCGTCGCCCAGTTCGCACTGGTGCCCTTCGTCGTCGTGGGCGTGATCGTGCTGATCTCCTCGTCGCACACGCCCGACACGTACGGGGCGGAGAGCGTCCCGAGCGTGGCCGGGATCGCGGGCTTCGCCGTCTGCATGGCCGTCGGCTCGCTCGTGACGATGATGGTCACGGCGCCGCTGACCCCGCTCACCAACGGCCTGCTGTACATCGACCGCCGTATCCGCCGGGAGAGCCTCGACGTCGCGCTGGCCGCCGCGGCCGGCATCGCGCCGTGGCCGCCCACGGCCGGCCCGCCCGCCGCTGCCGCCACCCCGCCCGCGGACGCTCCGGTGCCCGCGCCGTCGGTCCCCGCGCAGCCGTCCGCCGCACCGTCACCGGACGTGACGTCAGACGCGCCCGCCGATGCCGCGTCGGACCGTCCTGCGGACGCCGATCCCGCGCCCGGCGCCGGACCCGCCGCGGGCTGAGACCGCGGCTGCCCGCGGCGCCGTTGCGGTTCGATCACGACGTGTCCGACTTGGGCGGGCGTCGTGTGGATTGTCCTGAACAACTGTGTTGATGGCCGGAACTGATCGCTCTCATAATTCTCGTACGTGCGATCAGACCTGGATCGACGGCGAGCGGGGGTGACCCGTCCCGGTCCGCACGGACGACATCCGTTCGCCTTCCAGGGGGAGTCACTTGTCCGCGCCCGAGAACGCGCCGCCCGAGTCCGCCGAGGTCGCAGTGCCTGCCGAGCCGTCGGCCGTCGACACCGCCCTCGCGGCGGCGGCCGACCGGCCCGGGACCGCCCCGGACGCGGACGCCGCCCCGGCACCCGTCGCGGCACCCGCCCCGGCACCCGTCGCTGGGCTCCGCGGTCTGCCGCGGGCGCTGCGGGTCACCCTCGTGGCGGTCGGGCTGCTCGCCGTGACCGCGACCAGCGCCACCGTCACCGTGGCGGTCGGCCGGCCGGACGGCACGCCGCAGGCCGCCGCCCCGGCCGTCGCGGGCAGCGCCTCGCCCCTGTCCTCGGCCTCCGCCCCGCCGTCCGCGGCGCCCTCGTCGGCCGCCCCCGTGCCCACGCCGACGCCCACGCCGGCCAGCACCGTGCACGGCACCGTCCACGGCTCCACGCACGGCGGCGACATCCGTTTCTTCCTGCTCCCGATGCCCGGGGGCGCCGAGCCGTACGGCTCCGCCGACGGCACCAAGCTGAGCACCGGCGACGTGGCGGACGAGTTCGGCAACTCCGACGAGATGCCGGAGATCCTCCGCTCGTACGGCTACAAGAACGACGCCGCCGAGCGCCGCTACCGCACCGCCGACGGCAGCCAGGAGGTGCACGTGCGCCTGCTGCGCTTCTCCAGCCGCTCGAACGCGCAGGAGTTCGCATCCGGCATGACCTTCGGGTCGGGCGAATCCTTCCGCATCGCCGGGGACGGCAACGCCCGGGGCATCATGCTCAAGCCCGAGCAGGAGGCCTGGACCGGCGAGATGACCGGCGTCTCCTTCTCCGGCGACATCGAGTACGAGGTCACCGTGCTGGTCAAGGGCACCCCCGACAAGGCGCTGCTGGTCGACGCCATGAAGCGCCAGCGCGAACGGCTGGCCTCCGGTGGCTGAGCCCACGCCGGACCACGAGCCGGCCCCTTCCCTCCCCGACCTGGAGCACCCCGTGACCGCCGTTCCCGAGGAGCCCTCGGCGCCCGTCGAGGCCGCGCCGCCGACGCTGCCCTCCGTGCCACCGGCGCCGTCGGACCCGCCCGCCGCGCCGCCCGTCGGCGACGCGAACGGCACCGGCAGCACTGACGACACCGGCAGCACCGAGCAGGTGCCCGAGGACTCCGTGCAGGCCCCGGCCGTCCGGAAGCCGCGGACGGCGCGGTTGCTCGTCGCCGCCCTGCTGCTGGGGCCGCTGCTGGGCGGCGGCATCGGGTACGCCGTCCAGGCCGCCCGTCCCGCGACCCCGCTGCCGCCGCTCGGCGTCGGCCCGCTGCACTACCCGGCCGAACCGCTCGACGCGGCGGCCGGCGCCGCCGCGCAGGGGAAGCCGATCAACATCGACGGCGACCTGCGCAAGCTGCTGGTCGACCGGCCGGCCGACGCGAAGGCGCTCGACCTCGACGGCGGCACCGGGTGGCTGACCGCGGGCGAGCGAGCGGCGCTGTTCGGCGACTCCGAGAAGGAGTTCAAGAACCTGCTGCGGAACCACTTCCGGCGTGACGCGGTGCTGGACTACCAGCGCGGCGACCTCGAATACCGCATCGAACTGATGCAGTTCGGTGAGGACGACAGCAGCTCGGCCTCCGTCGAATGGTCGCTCGACGCCCGCTCCGACAACGACGCGGGCGGGACGATCGACGGCACGTCACGCGGGGTCTACGTGACGTACAAGCAGCCGCAGCACTACAACGAGAGCACCCAGCAGTACTACTCCGCAAGGGCCAGCGCCATCCGCGGCAACGTCCTCATGCAGATCAAGATCTTCTCGCCGAAGCCGTTCGATGCCAACGAGATCAAGGACCTGTCGAAGCGTCAGTGGGAGCGTCTGAAGTGAGCGACAGCATGATGAAGAAGGCCGAGCCCGGCATGCCGCCCGCTCCTGAGGCGGCGCCCGAGCCCTCCGCCGGTCTCCCCGTCGACCTTCCCGCCGGCTCCGAGCCCGTCGCCCCCGAGCTCACTGCTGCCGCGGAGCTCCCCGCCGGCCCCGACACCGCCCCCGTCGTCGACGGCCCCGTCGTGCCGCGCGCCGCCCGGCCCGGCCCGGCCGCGCGGGCCGCCGCCGCGGTGGTGGCCGCGGCGCTGCTGGGCGTGGGCATCGGGTTCGGCGTCCTCCAGGTGCGCTACGACGACGAGCCCGTGGCCGCGGCCGCTCCCGCCGCGCCGTCCGCCGGTGCGACCGGTGCGACCGGTGCCGGCCCGTCGTACGGCGCGAAGGCGAACGGCACCCACTTCGGGTCGATGCGCGACCTGCTGGTGCCGCTGCCGGCCGGTTACCGGCCCGGCCCGGACTCCGGTGCGTACGGCAACGACACCGAACTGTCGGAGGCCCAGCGCAAGGCGTGGGTCGAGGACGAGGTGCGGGGCCTGCCCTCGAAGCTCCAGGACGCGCTCCGCAAGGACTGGCAGCAGTACCCGCTCAAGGGCGGCGGTGTCCGCAGCTTCACCGCGAACGACTCCGACGCCGTGACGGCGACCGTCTGGCTGCTGCAGTACCACCAGGAGGCGGTGAAGGCCGACGACGCGTGGGTGTCGGCGCTGGGTTCGGACACCGGGCTCTTCCGGCTCGGTCCGCAGGTGCCCGGCCACTCCGAGGCGCACTGCTACCTGCCGGCGCTCGACCCCGGTGCCGAGATCGACAGCATGCACTGCTCCGCCGCCGTCGGCGATCTGCGGGTGGTCTTCAACAGCGAGGGTGTCGTGCCGCTGCCCAAGGACCGCCTCGTCACCCTGTTCGCCCAGCAGCTCGACCGGCTGGCCCTTCCCGGAGCGTCCGCATGACCGACACCACTGGCACCACAGACACCACCGGCACCACCGATTCCACGGCCGCTCCCGCCGCTCCCGCGGTTGCCCCGGCTCCCCCCGCGGCCCCGCCCGTACCGGTGCTGCCGGGCGGACCCGCCGGCGCGGCGTTCCCCGACGTCTGGGCCGTTCCGCCGGAGCTGGTGGAGGCGTCCGCCGGCCGCGGCGATCGCCTCGCGCTGCTGCGCCGGCCGGCCGTGCTGCGCCGCGGCGCGGCGGCGCTCGTCCTGCTGCTGGCGGCCGCGGGAACGGCGCTGGCCGTGACCGCGCCGGACCGCACCGACATCCCGGGGCTGGCCACGCCGGCCGACGGCCGGTACGTGTTCCCGCCGCTGTCGCTGCCCGCCCTGCCGTCCGGCCGTCCGGACCCCGGGCAGGCGGCCTCCTCCGGGCGGCACTACGCCGACCTGCGCGGCCTGCTGCTGCCGGCGCCCGCGGGGGCCTCGGTGGAGCTGACGGCCGGTGCCTCGGCCGCCCCGTCGGCCGTCCCGTCGGCCGCCGCTTCGGCGGCGCCCGCGGCGTCCGCGTCCGCCGCGGCGGGCGGCTCGGCCGTCCCTTCGGCGGCCGCCGCACCGTACGCCGCCGTGCCGTGGGTGCCGTGCACCGACTACTCGGTGGGCAACGGCATCCGTGACAAGCTCGACGCCACGCTGGCGGAGTACGCCTGCCGGGCCGCCACCCGCCGGACGTGGACGGCTGCCGACGGCACCCGCACCGACATCTGGCTGTTCCGGTTCGGTTCGCGGAGCGAGGCGTCCGGCCTGTTCGGCCAGCTCAACTTCTCGGCGCCGAGGGACGTGCCGGCGCTGCGCTACAGCGACATCGACGTCGACGCGTCGCTGAACTCCGGGGTGCTGATCGCGCGGGCCTCGGACACGAAGGCGGGCGGCGAGCCGGTCGCCCGGGCGTCGTACCTGCAGTACGGGGACGTGATCGCCTCCGTCGTGATGACCAACGCGCACGGGGTGCCCGTGCAGGCCTACCGGCAGGTCACCCTGTTGCAGGCCCAGCTGCTCGGCTGACGGACCGGCGGCGGAGGGCGCACCCCCTAGGGGATGCGTCCTCCGCGTCATCCCGAAGGATCAGCACAGGCTCGTCATCCCAGCTCATTCCCGTGGGCGCCCGCCACCACTACGTTGAGGGCGTGTCCACAGTCATCGCAACGGACGGCCTCACGAAGAGGTTCCCGCGGGTCACCGCCCTGGACCAGCTGACCGTAGAGGTGCAGCCCGGGGTGGTCGGCCTGGTGGGCGCCAACGGAGCGGGCAAGTCCACACTGATCAAGATCCTCCTCGGGCTGGCGCCCGCGACCTCCGGCACCGGGCGGGTGCTCGGCCTCGACATCGCGACCCAGGGTGCCGAGATCCGTGAACGGGTCGGCTACATGCCCGAGCACGACTGCCTGCCGCCCGACGTGTCCGCGACGGAGTTCGTGGTGCACATGGCCCGGATGAGCGGCCTGCCGGCCGCCGCCGCCCGTGAGCGCACCGCCGACATCCTGCGCCACGTCGGCCTGTACGAGGAGCGCTACCGCCCGATGGGCGGCTACTCGACGGGCATGAAGCAGCGGGTGAAGCTGGCCCAGGCGCTCGCGCACGACCCGCAGCTGGTGCTGCTGGACGAGCCGACCAACGGCCTCGACCCGGCCGGCCGCGACGAGATGCTCGCCCTGATCCGCCGGATCCACTCGGACTTCGGCATCTCGGTGCTCGTCACCACGCACCTGCTCGGCGAGCTGGAGCGCACCTGCGACCACCTCGTCGTCATCGACGGCGGACGGCTGCTGCGCTCGTCCTCCACCGCCTCCTTCACCGAGGCCACCCGCATGCTCGCGGTCGAGGTCACCGACCATCCGCAGGACGCCGTGCCCGAGCCGGGCGCCGCGGTCGCCGCGCGGCTGACCGCCGCAGGGCTGACGGTGCGTCCCGACGGCTCGCACGTGCTGCTCGTCGAGATCGGCGACGAGGACACGTACGACCTCGTCCGCGACGCCGTGGCCGACCTCGGCCTGGGGCTGGTGCGCCTGGAGCAGCGCCGCCACCGGGTCGCCGAGATCTTCACCGAGCAGGCCGCGGGCGACCGCGCGACGAGCGGCCTGCCGCACCCCACCCAGCCGACGGGAGGTTCCGCCGATGCCGCCGTCTCCTGACGCCCGCACCGACGCCGACACCGGTGTCATCCACAACATCGGCTACCGCGGCTACGAGGGCCCCCGGCTCGGGCGCGCCTACGCGACCCGTTCGCTGTACGTGCAGAGCCTGCGCGCCGCGTTCGGCCTGGGCCGGTCCGGCAAGTCCAAGGTGCTGCCGATGGCGATGTTCGGCCTGCCGGTGGTGATCGCGGCCGTGATGGTCGCCATCCAGATCTTCACCGGCGTGAAGAAGCCGATCGTCGACTACGCCGACTTCATCCAGAACACCGGCACGCTGGTCTGGATCTTCCTGGCGGCGCAGGCGCCGGTGCTGTTCTCGCGGGACCTCCGCCACCACACGGTGCCGCTGTACTTCTCCCGCCCGATCACCCGGGCCGACTACGTGCGGGCGAAGTTCGCCGCGCTGGCCAGTGCACTCTTCATCGTGATGGCCGTGCCGCTGCTGGTCCTCTACCTGGGCGCGCTGCTCGGCCGGCTGCCCTTCGGCCACCACACCGCGCACTTCCTGATCGGGCTGGCCGCCGCGGTGCTGTACGCGGTGCTGGAGGCGGCGATCGCGATGCTGATCGCCGCGAGCACGCCGCGCCGGGGCTTCGGCGTGGCGTCGATCATGGGCGTCCTGGTGGTCAGCAGCATCGTCGCCGGCATCGTGTACGGCATCGCGGGCGGCGAGTTCGAGTCGCCGCCGGAGAGCGCCAACTGGGCCGCGATGCTCGCCCCGGGCATGCTCGTGGCCGGCTTCGTCAACCAGGTGTTCGGCCTGGTCGTGCACCCGAACGTGGTGCACGCCCCCGGCGCCGGGGCGGCGCTGCTGTTCGCCGCCGAGATCGTGCTGCTGACCGTCGCCTGCTACTGGTTCACCGACCGCCGCTACCGGAAGATCTGAGAGCTCGCCATGGCCGTCATCACCATCGACCGGGTCTCCCGCTGGTTCGGCAACGTCGTCGCCGTCAACGACGTCTCCATGCAGATCGGCCCCGGCGTCACCGGCCTGCTCGGCCCGAACGGCGCCGGCAAGTCGACTCTGATCCACATGATGAGCGGCTTCCTGCCGCCCTCCGCCGGCCAGGTCGCGCTGGACGGCGTACCGATCTGGCGCAACCAGGAGGCGTACCGGGCCATCGGCCTGGTGCCCGAGCGGGAGTCGATGTACGACTACCTGACGGGCTGGGAGTTCGTGCTCGCCAACGCCGAGCTGCACGGCCTCGCCGAACCGGCCGCGGCCGCCCGGCGGGCCCTGGCCCTGGTCGAGATGGAGTACGCCCAGGACCGGCGGACCGGTACGTACTCCAAGGGCATGAAGCAGCGGGTCAAGATGGCGTCCGCGCTCGTCCACGACCCGGCCGTGCTGCTGCTCGACGAGCCCTTCAACGGCATGGACCCGCGCCAGCGGCTCCAGCTGATGGAGCTGCTGCGCCGCTTCGGCGCCGAGGGCCGCACGGTGCTCTTCTCCTCGCACATCCTGGAGGAGGTCGAGCAGCTGGCCCGACACATCGAGGTCGTCGTGGCCGGCCGCCACGCGGCGTCCGGCGACTTCCGGCGGATCCGCCGGCTGATGACCAACCGCCCGCACCGCTACCTCGTGCGCTCCAGCGACGACCGCGGCCTCGCCGCCGCGCTGATCGCCGACGGCTCCACGACGGGCATCGAGTTCGACGCCGCGGAGCGCGCGCTGCGCATCCAGGCGGTGGACTTCCAGGGCTTCACCACCCTGCTGCCGCGGGTCGCGAAGGACGCCGGCATCCGGCTGTACACCGTCTCCCCGGCCGACGAGTCGCTGGAGAGCGTCTTCTCCTACCTCGTCGCCTCCTGACCCACCCCCCGAACCACCGCCCGAAGGAAGGCCGAACCCGTGAACGTGACCGTCGCCAGGCTGACCGCGCGCGGCCTGCTGGGGCGCCGCCGCGGCATCCTGCTGCTGGTCGTGCCCGCGCTGCTGCTGCTCATCGCCGTCATCGCCCGGCTGACCGCCGACGACCCGCGGGGGCTGGGCGCCACCGTGATCGGCGGGCTCGGTGCCGGCACGCTGCTGCCGATCCTCGCGCTCGTCGTGGGCACCGGGGTGATCGCCACCGAGATCGAGGACGGCTCGATCGTCTACCTGCTGGCCAAGCCGCTGCCGCGCTGGCAGATCGTCACCACCAAGCTGTCGGTGGCGGTCGCGGCGACCTGGCTGCTCTCGGGTGTGCCGATCCTGCTGGCCGGGCTGATCCTCTACGGCACCGAGGACGGCGTCGCCGTCGGCTACACCGTCGGGGCGCTGGTCGCCGGCGCCGCGTACAGCGCGCTGTTCCTGCTGCTCGGCGTCGTCACCCGGCACGCCGTGGTGGCGGGCCTCGGCTACGCGCTGGTGTGGGAGAGCCTGGTCGGCAACTTCGTGCCCGGTGCCCGCACGCTCAGCGTCCAGCAGTGGGGCCTGTCGGTGGCGAGGTCCCTCGCGGCGGAGGGTGCCGTCACCGCCGACGTCTCGCTCTCGGTCGCCGTACCGCTCCTGCTGGTGGTCGCCGTGGCGGCCACCGCGCTGGCGGCGTTCCGGCTGGGCGGGCTCACGCTCGCCGGCGAGGAGTAGCCGCCACCGCCCGGGCCCGAGGCACACCGCCCGGGCCCCCGGTGCGGCGCGCCGCGTCAGACCGTACGGTCGCGGCCCGCGCCCCAGCCCGCCGCGGCCGCCGCCAGGGCCAGCACCAGCAGCAGGGCGAGCGGGAGGTCCCAGCCGCCGGTCAGCTGGTGCAGTGCCCCGGCGCCCACCGGGCCGGCCGCCGCGAGCAGGTAGCCGACCGACTGCGACATGCCGCTCAGCCGGGCCGCGCCCGCGGGGCTGCCGGTGCGCAGCACGATGAAGGCGAGCGCGAGTCCGAGCGATCCGCCCTGGGCCACGCCGAGGACGGTGGCCGCCGCCCAGGCGCCACCGACCGGGGCGAGCAGCAGCACCGCGATGCCGGTGGCGTTCAGGACGGCCATGGTCGCGGCGAGGGCCCGCTGCCGGCCCATCCGCCCGGCCAGGAGCGGCACGAGGAAGGCGCCGGCCACCTGCACGAGGTTGGAGAACGCGAAGACCAGGCCGGCCTCGCCGCGGTCCATGCCGTGGTCGGCGAGCACCGTGGGCATCCAGGCGACCAGGCTGTAGACCAGCAGCGACGAGATGCCCATGAACGCGCTGATCTGCCACGCCAGCGGGGAGCGCCACGGGCTCCCGCCGGCCGCCGCGCCGGTGGCCCCGTCCGCCGCCGGGACGGCCGGGGGCCGCGGACGCCGGGCGTGCAGCAGTTGCGGCAGCCACGCGAGGGCGGCCACCAGCGTGAGCAGCGACCAGGCGCCCAGCGAGGCCCGCCAGCCGCCGCCGAGCGCGTGCTCCAGCGGCACGGACACGCCCGCCGCGAGGGTGGCGCCGACCAGCATGGTGGTGGAGTACACGCCGGTCATGGTGGCGGCGCGGTCCGGGAACTCCCGCTTGACCAGGGACGGCATGGAGACGTTCAGGACGGCGATCGCCACGCCGATCACCACGCAGCCGGCGTAGAGCGCGGCCGCCGAGGGCAGCACGCGCACCAGCACGCCCGCGCCGAGGGTCAGCACCGCGCCGAGCACCACCCGCTCCGCGCCGAACCGGCGGGTCAGCCTCGGGGTGAGGGGTGCCCCGACGCCCTGGAACAGCACGGGCACGGTGGTGATGAGGCCGCTCGCGGTGGCGGAGAGTCCGAGCGTGCGCTGGATCTCGCCGACGAGCGGGGAGATCGCCGCCAGGCAGGCCCGCATGTTGAGGGCGACCAGCAGGATCCCGGCGAGCATCAGCGCGGGGTGGCCGAGGGAGGTGCGCGTACGGACGGCCGTGACGGCGGGGGACTGCGGGGTGCGGGTGACCGCCATGACGGGAGGGGCTTCTTTCCGGACGGTGCGTGCGGGGAGGGGGGAGGAGCGGGCGGTGCCCGCGTCACTTCCGGGCCGCGACGGCGGCGATCAGCTGCTCGACGGCGGCGGTCGGCCCGGCCAGCAGGGCGCGGCAGGCCGCCTCGGCGCGGTCGGGGTCGCCGCTCTCGACGGCGTCGACCAGGGCTTCGTGGGTCGCGAGGACGACCTCGGGCATGCCGTGGTCGCCGAAGGCGGTGTGCATCGCCTCGCGGACCGAGGCGCCGAAGTAGCGGTACAGCTCGGCGAGCGCCGGGTTGTGGGCGGCCTCGACGACGGCGGTGTGGAACTCCAGGTCGTGTTCGACCGTGGCCTCGCGTCCGGCCCGCTCGGGGTGGGCGGCCATGATCTCGGCCTCGCGGGCGAGCGCCGCCCGCATCCGGGCGATGTCGTGCGGGGTGTGCCGGACGGCGGCGAGCCGCGCGGCCTCCGCCTCCAGGGCGGCGCGGACCTCCAGGACGTCGCGGACGTCGGAGCGCTGCACGCCGCGCAGCACGGCGGCCGGGTCGCTGGTGGAGCGGACGAAGGTGCCCTCGCCCTGGCGGGAGACGAGCATGCCGGCGTGGACGAGCACCCGGATCGCCTCGCGCACGGTGTTGCGTCCCACGTGCAGCCGCTCGGCGAGCTCGTGCTCGGTGGGGATGCGCTCCCCCACCTGCCAGGTGCCGGCGCCGAGCTGTTCGCGCAGCTGGTCGATGGTCTCGTCGACCAGGGAGCGGCGCCCGGCGGCGTGCAGTCCGTCGGTCCGGCCGGCCATGGGCGCTCCCTTCGCGTGCTCGTGGTCCCCTGCGCCGTGACGCGGGTGGCCCGATGGTGGGCTTGCCCGGTCATCCTACAACTACCCTCATCCTACAATGTCCGGACGCGTGAGCCGGTGCCCGTCGGCTCGGCGCGGGAGCGCTCCCGGCCGTCGCCGGAGATTGTCCGATCGTGCAACCAGCGGCCCGGGCCGTGACTCTTCAATGATGCCTTTATATGCTCCGCAGAAGCTCACGCGGCAGGACCCCACCGGGGTGCGTTGCTGAGGCTCGTGTTGGGCTGTGCCGGTGGAAGGTGTACGAATGTCAGGCCAGAGGGCGGGAGCGTCGGATCACGACGCCGGCTGGTGGCAGAACGACGCCTCCTTCCAGGACGGCTACGGCAACGGCGGCCAGGGCTACGGCCGGGACGGCCGGCCGAACGCCGGGCACCGCGCCGACGGCCATGACGCGTACGGCGGCCACGGCCTCCGCCAGGGCCACGGCGGAGGCGGCGGAGGCCGCCGCAACGACGGCTACGCCGAGCCCGCCCGCCGCGACGACGGCTACCGCGACGACGGCTACCGGGACGACGGCTACCGCGGCCGCCGTGGGGACGACGCCTACGCGCCGTACGGCGAGGAAGCCGTGCCGCGCCCCCGCCGCGCCGCCCCGGACGAGTCCGCACTGCCCCGGCAGGGCGGCCGGGCCGACGCCCGCCGCGGCCGTCCCGCCCCGGGCGACGACGACGGCAGCGGTGTCGGCCGCGCCGACGCCCGCCGGGCACGGCAGCGCCCCCGCAGCCGCAAGAAGATCGTCGTGTGGGTGGCCGTCGCCACGCTCGGCCTGATCACCGCGGCCGGCGGCGCGCTCTACCTGAAGCTCGGCGGCAACATCCAGTCCTTCGACGGCGACGGCGTCAGCAAGAACCGCCCGGACGCCGCGACGCCGGACGCCGACGGCCACACCCCGATCAACGTCCTGCTGATCGGCTCCGACACGCGCAGCGGCGACAACAAGAGCCTGGGCGGCGGCGAGGACGGCGGCGCCCGCTCGGACACGACGATCCTGCTGCACGTCTACGCCGACCACAAGCACGCGGTCGGCGTCTCCTTCCCCCGCGACGCGCTGGTCGACGTACCGCCGTGCAAGCTGCCCGACGGCTCGTGGACGAAGAAGAAGACCGACGTCATGTTCAACAGCGCCTTCTCGGTCGGCAACACCGAGACGGGCAACCCGGCCTGTACCCAGAACACCGTGGAGGCGCTGACGAACATACGCGTCGACCACACGATGGTCGTCAACTTCGAGGGCTTCTCCGCGATGACCAGCGCCGTCGGCGGCGTCAACGTCTGCCTGCCGAACGCGATCTACGAGGGCGACCTCAACCCCAACCTGGGCAAGAAGGGCAAGCAGCTCTACCCCAAGGGCGAGCAGAAGGTCGAGGGCAAGGCGGCGCTCGACTACGTACGGCTGCGGCACGGCATCGGCGACGGCTCCGACGTCGGCCGGATGAAACGCCAGCAGGCCTTCATGGCCTCCCTCATCAAGAGCGTCAAGAGCAAGGGCATGGACCCGACCACGCTGCTCCCGCTCGCCGACGCCGCCACGAAGTCGATGATCGTCGACCCGGGGCTAGACTCCCCGACCAAGCTGATCTCCTTCGCCATGCAGATGAAGAACATCGACCTGCACAACATCAAGTTCCTCACGACGCCGTGGAAGTTCGCCGGCTCGCGGATCGACCTCGTCCACCCGGACGTCGACGCCCTCTGGGCGGCCCTCAAGGCCGACCGCACCCTCGACGGCCAGGACGCGAGCGCCGGCGCCGACGCGAGCCCCGGCGCCGCGGCGAGCCCCACCCCGACCGTGCCGGCCACGGTCGACGGCACCGGCATCAAGGTCGGCGTCTACAACGGCACCCTCACCAGCGGCCTGACCACCAAGGCCGCGTCGACCCTCACCGGCTCCGACTTCACCGTCACCGGCCGGGGCAACGCCGCCACGCAGAACCACGCGACCACGCTCGTCCAGTACGGCCCCGGCCAGAAGGCCTCCGCCGAGAAGGTCGCCCAGCTCTTCCCGGGCGCGACCCTCCAGTCCTCCACCAAGGCGGGCATCAGCCTCGTCCTCGGCAAGGACTACGCCTCCGGCAGCACCGCCGCCGCCGTCCCGACCGCCCTGCCGTCCAGCATCGCCGGCGACGCGCGGTCCGCGGACGACGACCCCTGCTCGAACGTCTCCTACGGCTGAGAAGCCGGAGTCCCCGGCCCACCGGGCCGGGGACTCCGGACGGCGGCCGGTCAGACCAGGCCGAAGACCCGCTCCAGCACCAGGGCCACGCCGTCCTCGTCGTTGCCCGCCGTCACCTCGTCGGCGACGGCGCGGAGCCGCTCGTGGGCGCCCGCCATCGCGACGCCGTACGCGGCCCAGGCGAACATCGGGAGGTCGTTCGGCATGTCGCCGAACGCGATCGCCTCGGTGCGCTTGACCCCGAGCCGCAGCGACGCCACCGCGAGGCCGGTCGCCTTGGACAGCCCGGGCGGCAGCAGCTCGACGACGCCGGGCCCCGCCATCACGACACCGACCAGGTCGCCGGCCGCGCGCAGTGCGGCGTCCGCCAGCTCGTCGTCGGTCAGCACCGGGTGCTGGACGTACAGCTTCGCGAGCGGGCCGGACAGCAGCTCGTCCGCGCCGACCCGGACGATCGGCAGCTCGCTGCCGATCTGCAGGCGGAAACCCGGCCCGGCCAGCACCCGGCCGTCCAGCCCGTCCTGGTTGGCGGCCACGGCCAGCGGGCCGGTCTCGGCCTCGATCTTGGCCAGCGCCGTCGCGGCGACCCGCCGGTCGAGCGTGAGCGAGGTCAGCAGCCGGTGCGCACCGGCGTCGTACACCTGCGCGCCCTGGCCGCAGACCGCTATGCCGGTGTAGCCGATCTCGTCGAAGACCGGGCGCGCCCAGGCGGCCGACCGCCCGGTGACGACGATGTGCTGCGCCCCGGCGGCGACCACCCCGGCGAGGGCCGCACGGGTGCGGTCGGAGACCGTCTCGGCCGAGGTCAGCAGGGTGCCGTCGAGGTCGGTGGCGACCAGCCGGAACGGCAGGCCGCCACCGGGGGAGGCGCTCACTTGGCGACGGGCTCGATCACCGAGCGGCCGCCGAGGAACGGGCGCAGCGCCTGCGGCACCACGACGGAGCCGTCCGCCTGCTGGTGGTTCTCCAGGATCGCCACGATGGTGCGCGGTACGGCGACCAGGGTGCCGTTCAGCGTCGCCAGCGGGCGCACCTTGCCCTCCTCGCGGACCCGGATGGAGAGCCGGCGCGACTGGTACTCGGTGGTGTTGGAGGTCGACGTGACCTCGCGGTACTTGCCCTGGGTGGGGATCCACGCCTCGATGTCGAACTTGCGCGCGGCCGAGGAGCCGAGGTCGCCGGAGGCGACGTCGATGACCCGGTACGGCAGCTCCAGCGCGTTGAGGAAGTCCTTCTCCCACTGGAGCAGGCGGCGGTGCTCGGCCTCGGCCTCCTCCGGCGTGGTGAAGACGAACATCTCCACCTTCTCGAACTGGTGCACCCGGATGATGCCGCGGGTGTCCTTGCCGTAGGTGCCCGCCTCGCGGCGGAAGCAGGAGGAGAAGCCCGCGTAGCGCAGCGGCAGCTGGTCGCCGTCGAGGATCTCGTCCATGTGGTACGCCGCCAGCGGCACCTCGCTGGTGCCGACGAGGTAGCGCTCCTCCTCGGCGAGGTAGTACACGTTCTCGGCGGCCTGGCCGAGGAAGCCGGTGCCGTCCATGGCGGCCGGGCGGACGAGGGCCGGGGTGATCATCGCGGTGAAGCCGGCCGCGGTGGCCTGCGCCATCGCCATGTTGACGAGGGCGAGCTCCAGCAGCGCGCCGACGCCGGTCAGGTAGTAGGAGCGGGCGCCGGCGACCTTGGCGCCGCGCTCGGTGTCGATCGCGCCGAGGATGCGGCCGAGCTCGACGTGGTCGCGGGGCTCGAAGCCCTCCGCGGCGAAGTCGCGCGGGGTGCCGATCTCCTCCAGCGTGACGAAGTCCTCCTCGCCGCCGACCGGTGCGGCCGGGTCGATGAGGTTGGCGAGCGAGCGCAGCAGCCGGTCGGCCTCGTCCTTGGCCTCGCTCTGCGCGGCGTCGGCGGCCTTCACCTCGGCGGCGAGCTCCTTGGTGCGCAGGAGCAGGGCGGCCTTCTCGTCGCCCTGGGCCTTGGCGACCTGCTTGCCGAGGGTCCTCTGTTCGTTGCGGAGCTCGTCGAAGCGACTGCCCGAGGACCGGCGCCGTTCGTCGGCGGAGAGGAGGGCGTCGACGAGGTCGACGTCCTCACCACGGACGCGCTGCGAGGCGCGCACTCGGTCGGGGTCCTCACGGAGCAGGCGAAGGTCAATCACGGGGCCAGCCTACCGGGGAGCGGGGCCCGGACCGGAACCGGATTCCCCTGGATTCGGCAGCGGATCCGGCGGGGGGATCCGCGGGGGCCGGACTGACGGTCCGTCGTTTTCCATCCGGTATTCACCGCATTGAGACCGGGCGGCAAGATCGGACGGTTATGGAACTTCTTGTCCGGTAGTGTCCGATAGTGTCCGGGATCGACGGGTGCGGGCGGCGCGGAAGCCGTGCTGCGGCCCGTCGGGGAGCCTTCCCGGCCCGGGCCGCCGCACGGTGCGGCGGGCCGGAGAGACCCTGGGGATAACCCCGCCCCCGCCTGTGGATAACCCCGGGGGAAAAGGGCGCCCGTCCTGCTTGTCCACAGGCATCGCCCGGATCCTGTGGACGACCGGAAAGCGAAGAGCGGTGAGGCGAATCGCAAGAGAATTGAGGTTTTAAACCCGGATGGGCCTTCCCGGGTGAGGGAATTCGCTCACTCGCACAGGTGATTCGATGGCAGAAGGGTGACTCTGGTCCGATTAGTCACCTCTGTGGGTGAGTGCGATGATCCGACCCGTCTTGCCAGTGGCTATACCGCTTTGTCGACTCGGGCCGCTCCTTGTGGATAACCTCCGCGGCACCGAAGCCTGTGGACGAAGCCCCGGCCCTGTGGATGAACGGGCGGCCCCACGGCCGCCCGTCCCCACCGGAAGCGGTCAGATCTCCCCGCGGCCGTCCAGGCAGCGGGACAGCCAGTCCGCCGCCTCCGAGAAGTCCGCATCGGTCGTGCCGGGCCGCACCGACCGCTGCGGTCCGGCGTCCGCCCGCGGGTACGAGCCGAGGAATCGCACCTGCGGGCAGATCCGCTTCAGGCCCATCAGCGCCTCGCTCACCCGGCGCTCGCTGAGGTGCCCCTCGCAGTCGATCAGGAAGCAGTAGTTGCCCATGCCCTCGCCGGTCGGCCGCGACTCGATGCGCATCAGGTTGATGCCGCGCACCGCGAACTCCTGCAGCAGCTCCAGCAGCGCACCCGGGTGGTCGTCCGGCAGCCAGACCACCATCGAGGTCTTGTCCAGCCCGGTCGGCGACGACACCCGGCCCGGCCGGCCGACCAGCAGGAAGCGGGTCGTGGCGTTCGCGGCGTCGTGGATGTCGAGCACCAGCGGCTCCAGCCCGTACAGCGGCGCCGCGAACTCGCCCGCGAACGCGCCGTCGAACCGGCCCTCCTGCACGAGCCGGGCGCCGTCCGCGTTGGACGCCGCCGCCTCCCACTGGGCCTCCGGGAGGTTGGCCGCCAGCCACCGGCGCACCTGCGGCTGGGCCACCGGGTGGCTCGTCACGGTCTTCACGTCCGCCAGCGTGGTGCCGGGACGCACCAGCAGCGCGAAGGTGATCGGCAGCAGCACCTCGCGGTAGACCATCAGCGGCGCGCCGGAGGCCAGCTCGTCGCTGGTCGCCGTGACCGCGCCCTCCACCGAGTTCTCCACCGGCACGAACGCGCCCGCGGCCTCGCCGGCCCGCACCGCGTCCAGCGCCGCCGGCACGGACGCCAGCGGCACGAGCTCGCGGGTCGCCGCCTCCGGCAGGGTGCGCAGGGCGGCCTCGGTGAACGTGCCTTCCGGCCCGAGATAGGTGTAGCGGGTCGCCGACATGCCGCCTCCGTACGCAAGGGTGGTGCTGAGCAGGACTCGGCCTGCCACGATAGTCACTCCCGGCGCCCGGCCGGGCGCCGTCCCGCCTGCTGGTCCTCCGCCCCCGGCCCGCCGCCCGCGCACCGGGCCGGGGGAGCGGGGTCAGCCGACCTTCAGCTGCTCCGTCGCCGTGGACTGGTCGATGTCGGAGGAGCGCACCGTCACCGACACCACCCAGTCTCCGGCCAATGGGAGTTGCGCGGTACCCGTCCAGCGTCCCGGGCCCTGCGCGGCGAGCGTCACCGGCAGCGGGCCGAGGTCGCGGTCGGGCAGGGTGAAGGCGAGCTGCACCTCCGGCACCGTCGCCGGTGCACCCGTGCTGTCGTCGAGCTTCAGCGTCACCTGGTTGGGGCCGGTGGCGACCGGGTTGACCGTCACCGTCGCGGTGCCCTTGGCGTTGGGGGTGCTGCCGCCGGTGTCGTAGGGCAGCTTCAGTTCCGCGGTGCGGCCCGGCACGGTGCTCGCCCCGGGCGCGGCCGGTGTCCGCGCGGTGGCGGCGACGGCCTCCGCGACCCGCCCGGGCGGCGCGTTGGTCAGCATCGTGGTGACGACCAGCACGGCGACCGCCACCACGCTCTCCACCAGCACGGTGCGGCGCAGCCCGGCCCGTGCCGGACCGCCGTCCCGCCCGCGCCGCTCGCCGGCGGCGGCCCGGGCGGCCTGCTGCCGCCGGAGCTGCGCGCGCCGCACGGGGTCGTCCCCGGCCCCGTCGCCGCCGGAGCCCTTCGCGGAGCCCTTCGCAGAGCCCTTCGCGGAGACCGCCGTGGAGCCGTTCGCGGCGGTCTCCGCCGCCGTTTCCGCCGCCGTTTCCGCGACGGCGTCCGCAGTGGTCCCCGCCGGGGCGGCCCGGAGCCGGGCGACCCACGCACGGGAGATCCACGCCAGCCCGACCATCGCGGCCACGCAGCCGACCTTGATCAGCAGCAGCCGCCCGTACTCGGTGTCGACCAGGGCGCTCCAGCTGCCGAGGCCGCGCCAGGCCTGGTAGACGCCGGTGGCGGTGAGCACCGTGACGGCGGCCAGCGCCAGCTTGGAGAACCGCTCGACGGCCGCCGTCGGCACCCCGTGCCGCAGCCCCACGAGCAGGGTGGCCAGGCCGCCGAGCCAGACCGCCGTCGCCAGCAGGTGCAGGGCGGCGGTCGGCAGGGCCAGCGGCACCTGGATGCCCACCGAGGAGTGGTCGGCGCCGACCCAGGTCGCGGTCAGGGCGACGGCCAGCACCCCTCCGGCGACCCCCAGTCCGATGCGGGCGTCACGCAGCGGGCGTTCGGCGGCGCGGCGCTCCAGCGCGCGCAGCTCGTCCTCCTCGCCGCCCGCGGGGGCGGTGCCCGCTCCGGTGTCCGCCGGGTCCTCCTCGGGCTCCTCCTGGCCGAGCCGGCCGACCAGCAGCGACAGGAAGACGCCGCCCGCGGCGAGGAGCAGCAGCCGGGCGGCGAGCGCGGTGCCGATCCGCTCGTCGAGGGTGGCGCGCACCAGCGTCAGGTCGAAGGCCTGCCCGAGGCCGGTGCCCCGCTCGTACGGGCCGCGCAGCAGCAGCACCGCCACGGTGGAGACCAGCAGGGCGATCCAGCCGGTCATCAGCAGCCGCTGCACGGTGTGCACGGCCGCGCCCCGTGGCCAGCAGGCCAGCACGAAGACGGCGGAGCCGACCAGCAGCGCGAACGCGGCGTACGCGACCGTGCGGGCGGTGCCGTACGCCGCGGCGACCACGGCGTCGGGCTCGGCACCCTGCACGGCGGAGGCGGAGACGCTGGTGGCGGAGGGGGCGCCGACGGAGAAGGTGAACGCGCCGCCGACGGGGTGGGAGTCCTCCGAGACGGCCCGCCAGGCGACGGTGTAGGTGCCGTTGCCCAGACCGGCGCGGAGGGTGACCCGGGCGGTGGCGTCCTTGCCGTCGGCGTGGGCGGCGTCGCCGTTGTCCACCGGCTGCCCGGCGGGGTCGAGCACCCGCACCGAGTCGGTGGTGAGCGAGACGCCCTCGCTGAAGGTGAGGGTGACGGCGGCGGGAGCGGTGGCGGTCACCGCGCCCTGGGCCGGGTCGGTGGCGACCAGGGCGGCGTGCGCGGCGGCGGTGCTGGCACCGCCCAGCAGCACGGCCGCGGCCGCGGCGAGGACGGCGAGCAGCGCGGCGGCTCTCCTCAGCATGGGTGTCAGCTCCCGGGCCGGTAGGTGAGCGGCTTGACCGGCACGGTGACCGTGATGGTGCCGCTCCTGGCGAAGGTGAGGTCGAGTTCGAGTACGTCGCCGACGGCGGGCTGCTTCTGCCATCCCATGATCATGAGGTGGTTGCCGCCGCGGGCCAGTTCCAGCTCGCCGTGCGCGGGCACCGGCAGGCTCTCGACCGAGGTCATGGTGGTGGTGCCGGAGGTGTGCATGGTGACCGAGCCGGCGTTCGGGCTGGTCACGGCGACGAGCCGGTCGCCCGACCCGCCGTCGTTGCGGACGGTCAGGTAGCCCGCCCCCATGCCGCCCGGCAGGGCGGGTAGCGGGACGTAGCTGTCGCTGACGCGCAGCACCGCGTCGTCCCCGGAGCCGGACCCGCAGGAGACGAGTATCAGGCCGCCGGTCAGCGCGGTGGCCAGCCCGGCGCCGACCAGGGCGGAGCGGCGGAACCCGAGGCTCACGCCGCCACCCCCCGGGCGAGCAGCGGCAGGTCGTGGGTGTACGTCGCGACGGAGCTGTCTCCGAGGTAGAGCACGTGCGCCTTGTCGTCGGAGGGCAGGAAGGCCAGCACCTGGGCGCCGTGCGCGGAGGTGACCGTGCCGTCCGCGTTGACGACCGGGTCCTGCACGGCGACGCCCACGCCGAGCGCGGCGGTCTTCACCCTGGCGAGGTCGCCGGTGAGGCCGATGAAGCCGGTGCCCATGGAGTCGAGCCAGGTGCGGAGCACCTTGGGGGTGTCGCGCTCGGGGTCGGTGGAGACGAAGACGACGTCGATCTTCTTCTGCTCCTCGGCCGGGAGCTTGGCCATGGCCACCCCGATGTCGCCCATGGTGGTCGGGCAGACGTCCGGGCAGCTGGTGTAGCCGAAGAAGAGGAGCACGGAGCGGCCCGCGGTCCGCTTGCGCAGGTCGAAGGGCTGCCCGGAGGTGTCGGTCAGCACGAGGTCGGGCTTGGCGAAGTGCTTGCTCAGCACGCTGCCCTGGTAGACGGAGCTGCCGCCCTCCTTGTGCACCGTGGCGGCGCCGCCGCCGCTGCTGCCGCCGGACGAGCAGGAGGTGAGCGCGAGCGAGCCGGCCAGGGCCAGGGCGGCCACGGCGAGCAGCCGCGTCATCGGACGGGGGGTGTGGGACATGGTGACGGTGTTCCGATCGTGCGCGGGGCGGGCGGGCCGGCCCGGCGGGCCGCACCGCGGAGGTGCGGCCCGCCGGGCCACGGGTCAGGAGGCGGAACCGCTGCGGCGGCGGAGACCGACGGCGCCGAGGGCGGCGCCGACCACGCCGACGACGATGCCGACGACGCCGAGCGTGCGCGCCGTGGAGTCGTCACCCGCGCTGCCGGCGGAGGCCGTCGCGGTGTCCTGCGAGGCGTGGTGGTCGGCGGCCGGGGCGGCGGACGCGGACGCCGCGGCGGCCTTGGTCAGGGTGAGCACGGGCGCGGGCTTCTCGGGTTCGGCCTGGCCCTCCTTGGCCTCCTCGATCCAGCGGACGACCTCGCCGTTGTCGTACGTCTGCAGGGCCTTGAAGGTCAGCGTGTCGGTGTCGGTCGGCAGGGCGCCGAGCGACACGCGGAACTCCTGGAACTGGCCGGGCGCGATCTTGGCGGTCGCGTCGGCGGTCCAGGTGATCTTCGTGACGGCCTCGGTGATGTCCTTGCCGTGCGACTTCAGCGGCGTGGCGAGCTTGGACTTCTCCAGGACGGCCGTCCAGCCGGTCAGGGGCTGCACCCGCACCGAGGCCATCGGGTGGTCGGCGGGCAGGCTGACCTCCAGCTTCACGGTGGACGCGGTGTCGCTCTCGTCCGGCACCCGGAACGCCACGACGCTGTAGCCGCCCTGCGGGACGCTGCCCGGCTGCACGGTCACGTGGGCCGCGGCGGGCCCGGCCAGCGTGAGGAGGGCGGCGCCGGCCACGGCGGCGGCGAGGGCGGTCCGGCGGGCGGGAGTGGAACGCATGATGGGGTCTCCAAGGGGAGAGGGGGCGCACGGCGGCTCGCGGCCGCAGGCGTGCACCGGGGCTGTGGTGGGGCAGGTGCGGGCCGTCCGCTCACGCGCGCACGGCCGGTCGCGCACGCCACGGGCCCTCGGCCCGTCAGCGCGCGAACGCCCCCGCCGGCGGCCCCCGCCGGACCACGCTGTGCCGCAGGACGGCCGCCACCGGCAGCCGCCAGTCCTCCGCCCGCCCGCCGTACGGCCGCACCGGGCGCGCCGGCACGGGGCCGCCGGTGAGCAGTGCGGCCAGCAGCCCCAAAAGCGTGTGCAGCGGCGGTGCCAGCTCCCGGGCCGCGGCCGCGGTCAGCCGCAGCAGCCGCCAGAGCGCGGCCTCGCCGCGGCGCAGCCACCAGCCCGCGGCGACGGCCGCGACGAGGTGGCCGAGCAGCATCGCGGGGCTCGTGCCGAGCAGGCCGCCGGCATGGCCGGCGCCCGCGGCGGCGTACGCGTGCGGGTCCAGGCCCGCCGCGCTGATGAGCTGTTCGGGGCTGGTGCCCGCGGGCAGGGCGGTCACGCCGTTGCCCGCGACGTCGTCGCAGAGCAGCCGCCCGGCGGCCTCCGGCATCGACATGCCGGCCATGTGGTGGCCGCCGGTGGCCGGGGTGACGGTGTGGAACACGACGTGCAGGGCGAGTTGACCCGCCGCCAGGGCCCCGGTGATCGCGCCGAGCGACCGCTCCCGGCCGCCCAGCGACGCCGCGAGCAGCAGCACGGCGGTGAAACCCGCCGCCAGCGCGGGCAGGGCGACGTCCCCGCCGCCGACCCACGCGTGCCCGGCCGCCGCGATCAGCGTGCACACCAGTGCGAACGGTACGGCCCGCGCCACCCTGAAGTCCCAGGCCGCGGCCGGCACCCCGTCGGTGGGTGCGGCGGCGCCTGCGAACGGGGCGACGGGACGGTCGGTCATGGCCGGGCCATCATCTCACCGTTCACACCGCCGACCGGGGCAGGGTGGCAAATATGACGGATGACCCTTTCGGCCCCGGCGCGGACGCCCCGCCGTGCGCCGCGCGGCACACACTTCCGCGTCAGTCCATCCCCCGAACGGGCGGTCCGTGGCCGCGGCGACGGTTCATCGCGGAAACGCCCGGAGATACCTAGTTGTATGTGGAGCCGCAGCCAGGAGGGACCTCCCGTGGACATCTGGTGGACTCTGCACCTCAAGCGCGACCCGGCCAGCGTGCCGCTCGCACGCCGCATCCTGCTCGGCGCCATGGACTCCGCCGGGGTCGACCCGCAGATCGCGTACGACCTCGGGGTCGCCCTCACCGAGGCCTGCGCGAACGCCGTCGAGCACGCCGTCACGGCCCGCCCCGACGAGGGCTTCCAGGTCACCGCGTCCATCGCCGGCGACCGGCTGCGCATCGAGGTGATCGACTCGGGGCCCGGCCTGCCGCCCGTCGGCGTGCCGCTGCCCGCCGCCGTCCCGCCGCTGCGCCGCACCGGGCCGCCCTCCCCCGCGCAGGCCCGCCCGGCCGGCCGCCGCTGCCGCACCCGCCGCGGCCGCGCCACCCTGCCCGCCCCGCTGCTCGTCGGTCACCGCCCGCGCCGCACCGACGGGCCCGCGCCCTACGACACCCACGTGCTGCCCGTCGGCCGGCCCGCCACCGTCCGCGCACCCGACCCGGACGTGCTGCCCGACCTCGGCGCGGAGTCCGGCCGCGGACTCTTCCTCATCCACGCCCTCACCGACCACGTCCAGCTGCGCAACCACCCCCTGCGGGGAGCGATCGTCAGCTTCGACAAGATCCTCAAGTGGCAGGACGACGCCCTGCTGCGCGCCGCCTCCTGACGGTGCCCCGACCGCCGCCTCCCGACCGCCGCCTCCCGGCCGCCGCCTCACGGCCGGCCACCGCCCCGCTCAGAACCCGCCGCCCGCGGACACCCGGAGCTCCTCCAGCTCCTGCTCCCACCAGGCGCCGTCCCAGTCCTCCGCCCACAGCGCGGGCCGCCCGCCCGCCAGGGCCGCGACGCGGAGCCGCCGGTCGGCACCCAGCTCGACCGCCACCCGGACGGCCTGCGGCACCCCCAGCACCGTCACCGCGGGGTGCCCGCCGTCCGGCGACGACAGCTCCGCCGCCGCACCGGCGGGCCCGGCGGTCACGACGGCCGGTCCGCCGCGCAGCCCGGCCATCGCGACGTCCGCGCCGGACCCGGTTCCGGACGCCGTACGGTCCGCCAGCCACTCCCCGGAGAAGTGCTGCCGGAACGCCCGCACCCCGCCGTCCGCGGACACCGCCCGCACCTCCGTCTCCCCGGCCCGTCCCACGGCCAGCGCCGCCCGCACCACCACGCCCTCCAGCACGGTCTCGCGCTCCGACGGACCCCCGCCGCCCTGCGGCCAGGTCACGCTCAGCAGGCGGTCCGGCTCCGCGACCAGCACCACCGGCACGCCCATCTCCGGCCCCCAGGCCGCGGCCAGCACCCGCGCCTGCCGGAAACCCGGCTGCACCGACTCCTCCGTGCCGCCGCCGGGCGACCACCGGGTCAGCCGCAGGCCGGTGTCCCGGCCCGTCCACACCAGCACCCCGCCGCCCGGGGAGGCCAGCACCGCCAGCCCGGCCGCACCCTCACCCGCCCGCACCCACCCGGCGCCGTCGCCCAGCCAGAGCGTCGCCGCGCCGTCCACCGCGGCCACCAGCGGCTCGCCCAGGCCGCCGCGGACCGCCGCGACCTCCCGGACGTCCCGGGGGGCCCCGGCGGCCGGCGCGAGCCCCGCCGCGGTGTCCGGCTCCGGCCCGTACCAGGACACCCCGCGGCGCCCGCCGGTGACCACGAGACTCGGCGAACGGCCGTCGGCCAGCACCGCCACGCACACGTGCTCCGCGCGCCGCGCCGTCTCGGCGAGCGACCGCCGCAGCTGCTCCGCCCACGGTTCCAGCGGCGCGGGCCGGCGGTCCGGCCGGGCGTCCAGGGCCTGCACCAGCAGCGCCGCGACGTCCGCGGAGTACCCCGCCCGCAGCAGCTGCTGCTCCGTCACGCGCGCCGCGTCGAAATCCGGGAGCCGCGGGGCGTCCGGCATCAGCAGCATCCGGGCCAGCGCGCCCACCGCGAAGCGGTCCTTCGCCTCGCTGGGCCGGCCGCCGTGCGACTCCTCCTCGACGATCGCGAAGCCGGGCGTCGCGACGACCGCCGTCAGCGGCCGGTCGAGCGGCGCCAGGAACGCGAGGTCGATGAGCTTCGGCGCCCCCGCCGCGTCCACGAGCACGTTGCCGGGGGAGATGTCGCGGTGCACCCACCCGCAGCGGTGCAGGTCGTCGACGACGCGGCAGAGCCGCACCAGCAGGTCGGCCCGCTCGGCGTCGCCCGCCGACCGCCGCGCCCACTCGCCGACCGGCGCCGCCTCCAGCCACGGCGACACCAGGTACGGGACGCCCTGCCGCCCCGCCGCGGCCGGCAGGTGCGGTTCGGCGCCCACGAAGCACGCCACCGGCACCACCAGGTCGGGCAGCTGGAGCCGCGCCGCGCGGTGGATGCTGTCCTCCCACCGGCTCAGCCAGTGCCGGCGGCCCTCCGCGGTGTCGTGCGGCGGCAGCAGGGTGAGGATCTTCACCGCGCAGGTGTGGGCCCAGCCGTCACGGTCGATCCGCTCGGCCTGCCACAGCTCGCCCTCCAGCCCGCTGTGCCGGTGCGCGATCAGCCGGTACTGGTCGGGGTCGTGCGACGGGCCCAGCCGCATGCCCGCCGTCCACCGCGAGCCCGACGTCACCCGGAGCCCCTCACTCGTCGCCCCGGTAGCGCAGCCCGAACCCGCCGCCCGTTGTCGACACCGCGGACACCGGCACCGGTGCGGCGGTCGGTGCCGCAGCGGCCGGGGCGAGGTCCGTCGCCGCCGGGCCGGTCCCGGCGGCGACCGGGCCCGTCTCGGTCGCGGCCGCGCCGCCCTGCGGCACGCCGTACGCCGTGTCCGGGGCGGTCGCGGGCGCCGTCGGCGGCACGGCGGGGCGCACCGCGGGCGGGGGCGGCACCGGGGCCGCGGCGGCCGAGTCGGCGAGCCGCCCGGCCAGTTCGTCCAGCGCGTCGGCGAGGCGGCCCAGCCACTCGAGCCGCCAGGCGTCGTCCTCCGGCCGGGCACCCGGCTCCCGCAGCCGGTCGAGCAGACCCTCCACGGCGGTGATCCGCCGCCCGGGCAGGTCCGGTGTCCGGGCGGGACGGCGCGGGCGGAACGCCGCCGCCACGTCCCGCACGAAGGCGCGGGCGTCCGGCCGGGCGGCACCGGTGCGGACCGACCGCGAGACGGCCGTCCGGACGTGGTCCGCGGTGAACAGGCCCGCCCCGCAGACCCGCCGGGCCTCGCGGTTGCAGAGCCCGGCGGCGTCCAGCAGCCGGTCGGCGAGGACGTCCCACGCGGCGGCCGCCCCCGGCGCGCCGGCCGGGCCGACCCGGTCCTGCTGCACCCGCAGCGCCTGCAGGGTCGCCACGCTCGCGGGCGGCAGCGGCCCGTGCTGCGCCGACGGGTGACGCAGCTGCACCCGCTGGGCGATCCCCGCGCCCAGGCCCGTGAAGTACTCGGCGAGTACGTCGAAGCCGCCCACCGCCGCCGCGCCGCCGCCGCCCACCCGCACGAGCTGTTCCAGCAGTGTGTGGTTGGGTTCGAGGCCGAAGCCGTCCTGGCCGCCGCGGTGCAGCCACTGCCGGTAGAGCTGCGGGGTGCTGATGCCGAGCGCGTGGAGGCGCACCCCGGTGTCCCGGTGCAGGTGCTCCATGAGGCTGACCGGTTCCTGCGCGGCGTACACGACCTCGCCGAGGCCCTGGTCGCCGCGGGGGGCCCAGTGCGCGCCGTCGCTGACGAGCACGATCAGCTTCTCGTTGCCGGGCCTGCCGTGCCGGTAGAGCAGGTTGGCGGCCTCGTGCAGCGCGTTGCCGATGTCGGTGCCGGCGTTCTCGGGCCGCAGCAGCGACACCGCCATCCGGAACTCGTCGGCCGTGGCGACGCTGCCCGCGTCGAGCTCCGCCATGCCGCCGCCCCGCGGGAAGACCTGGCGGGTGGTGTGCGTGAACGCGACGAGGGCCAGCCGGGAGACCCGCCCGCTGATCTGCAACCGCATCGCCAGCAGGTGCTGGAGGGCGTCGCGGAGCGCGGCGTCCCGCCGCTGCACGGGCGCCCGCGCACCGCGGCCGAAGAGCCCGCGCAGCCCGCCGGTCTCGCCGGCCGCCGGGATGTCGTCGACGCCCATCGAGCCGCTGCAGTCGGCGAGCACGACGATGTCGACGCCGGTCCGGGCACCCGGGGCGAACAGCTCCGCCTCCGTGCCGGTACCGATCTCGGCGAGCACCGGGCCCCCGGTCCCGGTGTCCAACTGCTGGATCCGGTAGGGCAGCCCGCCGACGTCCAGCCAGAGGTCCCCGGCACCGCCCGGCGGCACCCAGACGAGGCGGCCGGGCAGACCCGCGTCGGAGACGTCCCGCAGCGCCGTCTCCAGCGGCGCCTCGGTCGGCGCCTCCAGGCGGATCCGGGCGGCCGGCACGACCGGCACGGCGTCCAGCCGCCACGGCGGCTCCGGGCCGTCCCCGGTGAGGTCGAGCTCGGCGGCCAGCGCCGCGTTGACGGCCAGCACACCGGGCGGCACCTCCGCGACCGGCACCAGCCGGACGGCCGCCTGGAAGCTCTCGCCGGCCCCGGCCAGCCCGAGCAGGGCCGGCAGGCCGTCCGGGCCGGTGCCCGGCGGGAGCCCGGCCGGGGCCACGCCGATCCGCTGGCCGTACAGCGGCCCGCCGACCGGCACCGTCCGCAGGCGGTGGCTGTGCGACGTCATCAGCGCCTCGCTCACCGCCGGCCTCCCCGGTTGCCGCCCTCGATCCTCACGTCCATGCCCAACTGCTGCCGGTAGGCGGCCACCCGCGAGCCCTGCGGGCCGATGAACGGCCCGCGCAGCTCCGGCGGCAGGTGCACCCACAGCACGGCGGGCCGTTCGCCGCCGGGGCCGCCGGTGCGGGCCGGCTTGTACTCGGCGAGCCGCAGCGCGGCGGCGATCGCCTCGCCCCAGCGCGCGTCCTGCTCGCGGACCAGCGCCCGGAGCTCGGCGACCAGCTGCTCGCCGTGGTCGCTGTGGCCGCGCAGCCGGGTCAGTTCCTTGTCCCAGTCGGCGCCGGCCCGCTCCACCGGCCTGACGAACCGCTGCGGACCGCTGCGCCGCAGGTGCCCGTCGAGGCCGGTCAGCGCGGCCCGCACCGCCCGGTGGTCCAGGGCGAGTTCGCGGTGGTCGCAGTTGCGCAGGTTGTGGCTGAAGGCCGCGAGCGACGGCATCCGCACACCGGTCCGCCGGGCCGCGCCGCAGCAGATCTGGAAGAGCAGCGACTCCACCGGGGCCCCCTTGACCCGGCTGTGCGCCCGGCACAGGCCGAGGCCGACGCGTTCGGCGCCGAAGACCTGCCAGCGGTGGGCGTGCCGCCCGCAGGCCTGCCGGCCGCAGGGCGTGCCGGCGAGGTCGAGCCAGTCGCACACGACGGTGCCGCTGGCCGTGCAGCCGGGCTCCTCGCACACCGGGAAGGCCAGCCGGTGGCAGGGCGGGCAGTAGTCGGTGTCCGGATCCTGCGGGTGCCGCCGCCGGTGCTGCTCGCACCAGGCCTTGCCCGAACGGCAGTTCTGCCCGCCGCACCAGAACGACGCGGGTGCGCCGCAGTCCGTGCAGGCGGGGTGGTGCCGGCCGCAGGACGGCGTCAGCGCGCCGTCCAGCAGCACCGCGTGCTCGACGCAGACCCGCTCCGGCCGGCCCTCGTCGGCGCACCAGCGGCACCGGAAGCAGCCGTACCCCTCGCGGCCGAGGGCGTCGCAGTCGGCGCAGCGGTGGACGATCCGGGGACGCTCGCGGACGGCGACGAGGTCGAAGAGCGTCTCCGGGCCCGCGGTGGTGATCCCGGGGGCCACCCGCACGATCTCCAGCACGATCGTGCCGTGGGCGGCGTCCCAGGAGTGCACGGAGCCGCCGTGCAGCGGCCGTCCGTGCAGGGCGGGTTCCAACTCGTTCCAGAGGGCGAGGAGGTCGTCGCGTCCGCCGCCGCCGGGGGCCCAGCCGCGCAGGTCGAGGACGGCTTCCACCTGCCCGGCGGGGTGGCGGGGCTGCTGGTCGTTCACGTGTCGCCCTCCCGCGGGGGCCGGGCGCTGCGCCGGTCCCCCTGCCGTGGCCCGTCGCCGCCGGGGTGGCGTTCGCCGCGCGGCCGGCCGCCGCCCTGCCGGCCTGACCGTTCCGGCCCGTCGGCGCGCTGCCCGCCGCTGCCGCCCTGCCCGTTGCCGCCCTGCCCGCCGTCCCGGGACCGTCGCCCGCGTGCCCGGTCGCTGCCCGCCCGGTCGCTGCCCGTTCGGCCGTCGCGGGGCCGGCCGTCGCGGGGCCGGTCGTCGCGGGGCCGGGTGGCCTGCGGCGCGGCCGCGGTCCCGGCCGCCCGGGGGGAGACGCCCTCGGTGAGGGCGGCCTGCCAGGTGTCCAGCAGCAGGTCGACCCGGCCGGGGGACCCCTCCCGGACGGACCGGAGCAGCAGTCCGCCGGGCCGGGGGTCGGTGAGGTGCCGGCCGATCACGTCGACGAGCGCCGCACGGCCGTCCCGGGCGGCCCGCACCAGCAGGTCCTGGGAGCGCTGCGGGGGCAGTCCGAGGCCGGGCAGCTCCAGCGGGGCCAGCAGCGGGAAGAGCTCCTCGGCGGTGGCGTCGAGGAGGGAGAGCTCGGGCAGCAGGTCGTCGAGGAGCCGGCGGGCGGCCTCGCGGGCGGGTACGGGCTCGCCGGTGCGGCCGCGGGTGCCGCCGGAGGGGACGAAGCGGGCGCGGAGACCGTGGATGACCGCGCGGGCGCGGTTCTCCTCGACGAGCCGCTGCGGGGTGCTGCCCTCGCGGCTGCCGTTCCTGACCATCCGCCGGGCGTGCAGTGCGAGGGCGGCGAGGAGCAGGGCGTGGGCGCGGAGGTCGGCGAGCGAGGGCTGGGAGTCGAGGCAGCGGACGAGCACGCGAGGGGTGGTGCCGTCGGTGTCGCCGACGGGGGCTATGTCCATCCGGGTGAGGTCGGCGATGCCGTCGCGGCGGCGGATCTCGGCCCGTACCCGGTGCAGGTGGCGGGGGTCCGCGGAGGCGAGGTGGCGGGCCGCCAGGTGTTCGCGGGAGTCGGCGAGGCGGCGGGAGCCCACCCGGTCGGGGCCGCCGCCGATGAGTCCGTGGCCGCCGAGTGCGATGAGCACCGGGCTGTGCCGGCGCAGCAGGTTGGCGAGCACCTCCTGCTCGACGGTGTCGAGGGTGAGGAGTTCGTGGGTGTCGCCGCCGAGGGGTGGCTGCAGGTCGGGTGCGATCCGGGTGCCGGGCGGGTGCAGGACGCCGCCGAGCGCGTGGGCGCCGTGGGCGAGTGCGGCGAACACCGTGCCGAGGTGGGGGAAGAGTTCGTCGCGGGCGGCGGGGGTGCCGAGCCAGGCGGCGTCGACCGAGACGCCGAGCAGGCCGGGGGTCCGTTCGTCCGCCGCGATCCGGGCCGCGGGCAGGTGCGGCGGTGGCGCGGGCAGGGCGACGGACCCGAGGACGTGGTGCACGTCGGCACCGGTGACCGCGAGCGTCTTGGTGAGGGACTGCCGCGAGGCCCCCACTCTGGTCAGACTCACCAACACGCCGCCAGCCTAGCCCGTCCACCTGCCCGGTCCGACGGGAATGACTGATCATCACATGGGCTTTTCGGGAGTGGACTTGCGGCCCGGTGCGGAGTCCCGCAGGTCAGGTGAACAGCCGGGTCGGTTCGGCCCCGTCGGTCTGGGCGAGCACCGGCAGGGCGAGGTCCTCGTCGGCGAACCAGCGGCGCCCGGAGACCCGGACGGTCACCGCGTCGCCCAGGCGCAGGGCGTCGCGCTCGCCCAGCACGACCTCGCCGCCGGGTTCGAGGGCGCGTGGCACGGCGCCCTGCTCCCCGCGCTCGACGACGGTGCCGTTGCCGGAGCCGAGGTCGACCGCGGTGATGCGGGGCCCGCCCGGTGCGGCGGTGAGGTTCAGCATCAGGTGGCGCCGGCTGACCCGGCCGATCGCGGGCGACTGCCGCAGCTCCGGGGCCTCCAGGTTGATGCCGTGCGCCAGCCGGCCGCGGCCGAGCAGCACGGGGGTGTCCTGGCACAGCGGGAAGCGGACGAGCTCGGTGCCGCTCGCCGCGTCCGAGACGACCAGCGAGCGTACGGCGCCGCGCGGGCCGGCCTCGGTGAGCGGGCTGTTGCAGGCCGGGCAGAGCACGGCGCCCTGCGCGGTCAGCGTGGGCCAGTCCAGCAGGTGGTCGGGCCAGAGCAGGGCCCGCAGGCAGCGGGGGCCGCTGCAGCGCCAGTGGCTGCGCAGCACCCGCAGGTGGGCGGGGTCGCGGACGTCGATCCGGTGCGGCCACTTGAGGCTCTTGGCCTCCACGGCGCGGGAGATCTGCTGGTCGGGGACCTCGCGGATGCCGCTGGGTCGCAGGACGAGCCGGCCGCCGCGGAGGTCCCAGCCGAGGAACCGTTCGGCCGCGCCGGGGATCCAGGGGTGGTCCCGGCGCAGGTCGAGGAACTGGTCGCCGCTGACGACGTACCACCGCCGGTCCCGGGCGAGGCGCAGCAGTTCGGGGTCGGCGGTCGGGGCGAGGGTCATCGCGCCGGAGGCGAGCAGGGCGTCGAAGCGGGACCGTTCGGCCCGGCCGATCTGGTGCCGGAGCGAGCGGTCGGCGATGACGGTCAGCGGCGCGTGGGGGCCGAAGCGGCGCCGCCACGCGTCCTGCACGGCGTCGAGCCGGGCGAGCCGGGGGATCCCGGCGCCGAGCGGCGGGATCCGCGCGGACCAGCACACGTTCGAGAGGTCCACGGCGCCGCCGGCCGGGACGCCTTCCGGCGTGCGGGCAGGTGCATCTGACGCTTCGTCCACCGCTCCCCCTGGCCTTCGGTGCCGGTCTCGCATGCTAGCCGCCGTCCCGGGCGGGCGGGAAGGTCCAGGTCCGGTCACCGGCGGTCACCGCCGTCCGGATTGCCGGGTGTGCGGGCTCGGCGGAGCATGGGCGGCATGATGCACCGGATGCTTGCGGAGTACGGCCCCTCCGGCCCTGCCGGCGGGGTGAAGACCTGGCACATCGTCCGCGAGGGCGCTGCGGTCGGCCTGTGCGGGCGCGAACTCGACATGTCCGCACCGCAGCGCGACCCGGGCCTCTGGGACCGCACGCCGAGCCTCAACTGCCACACGTGCGGGGCGGTCTTCCTGCGGGAGGCGCCGTACGTGCCGGGCGAGCACGAAGAGGGGTGGCCCGCGTCGTAGCGTGGGCGGCATGGAGCCGATGACGCCGCTCGTGCCCGCAGCCGCCCGTCTGCGGGCGGGCGATCCGCCGCTCGACGAGCACGTCGAGCGGCTCTGCACCCGTATCGACCGGGTCGATCCCGGGGTCCGTGCGTTCGTGCCGGAGCCGGGGCGCCACGACCGGCTCACGGCGGACGCCCGGGCACTGGCGGCCCGCCACCCGGTGGCGGCGGGGCGCCCGCCGCTGTACGGCGTCGCGGTGGGCGTGAAGGACGTGGTGCACGTCGACGGCCTGCCCACGCACGCCGGGTCGGCGCTGCCGCCCGGGGCGCTGGCGGGCCCGGAGGGTGCGCTGATGGCTCGGCTGCGGGCGGCGGGCGCCCTGGTGGCGGGCAAGACGGTGACGGCGGAGTTCGCGGTGCTCGCGCCCGGTCAGACCCGCAACCCGCACGACCTGGCGCACTCCCCGGGCGGTTCGAGCAGCGGTTCGGCGGCGGCCGTCGCGGCCGGCCTGGTGCCGCTGGCGATCGGCACCCAGACGGTGGGGTCGATGATCCGGCCCGCCGCGTACTGCGGGGTGGTGGGGTTCCGTCCGACGTACGGGCGGATGCCGGTGGACGGGGTGATCGCGCACGCGCCGACGCTCGACACGACGGGCTGCTACGCCTCGGACGTCGCGGGGGTGGTGCTCGCCGCCTCCGTGCTGTGCGACGACTGGCGTCCGGCCGGTGCGCCGGGTGCCCCGGTGCTGGGCGTGCCGGTCGGCCCGTACCTCGCGGAGGTCCGGCCGGAGGCGCTGGCGGCCTTCGAGCGCACCGTCGCGGGGCTCGGCCTGCCGGTGCGCCGGGTCGATCCGTTCGGCGACTTCGAGGCCGTCCGCCACCACCTGCTCACGATCATCCGGTACGAGCTGGCGCAGGGGCACGCCGATCTCTTCGCCCGGTTCGGCGGCCTGTACCGGCCGGAGACGGTGGCGGCGATCCGGCAGGGCCGCGGGATCGACCGCGCCGACCACGCGGCGGCGCTCGCGGCCCGTGCCGACTTCCGCCGCAGGCTGGCCGGGGTCACCGCGGCCCGGGGCGTCGACGTGTGGGTCACCCCGGCGGCGACCGGCCCGGCCCCGCGCGGTCTGGACTCCACCGGCAGTGCGGTGATGTCGCTGCCGTGGAGCCTTGCCGGGCTGCCGGCGGTGTCGCTGCCCGCCGGGCGGCTGGAGGGTCTGCCGCTGGGCCTGCAGTGCGTCGGCGCGGAGGGCGGCGACGAGCGGCTGCTCGCCCACGCGGCCGTGATCGAGGGGTGCCTGGCGGCGTAGGCTGGCCGCCGACGGCGAGGCGGACAGGGACCGGAGGACGCGGTGACGGCGACCACGGACGGGCGGGTCCAGCGGGGCAACGAGACCCGCCGCGCGGTGCTGCTGCGGGCGGTGGAGGTGGCCTCGGTGGAGGGCCTCGACGCGCTGTCGATCGGGCGGCTGGCGGGCGATCTGGGGCTGAGCAAGAGTGGCGTGTTCGCGAGCTTCGGTTCCAAGGAGGAGCTGCAGCTGGCGGCCGTCCGGGCGGCGCAGCGGATCTTCCACGACGCGGTGATCGCCCCGGTGGACGCCGTGGCACCAGCTCCGGGCCTGGCCCGGCTGCACGCGCTCTGCGACTCCTGGCTGACGTACTCGCGCGGCCGGGTCTTCCCGGGGGGCTGCTTCTTCTACGCGGTGTCGGCCGAGTACGACGCCCGGCCGGGTCAGCTGCGGGACGCCCTGGCGGCGTCCGGGCGGGCCTGGGAGGAGCACCTGCGGGACATGGTGCGGGCGGCGCGCGCGGCGGGTGACCTGTCGGCGGGGACCGACGCGGAGCTGCTGGTCTTCGGCCTGATCGGGTTGCTGGAGGCGGCGAACGCGCAGGCGCTGCTGTACGGCGACGACACGCGGTACGACCTCGCGGCGGCCGGTGTGGCGGCACTGCTGCGCGGGGCCGCCGCGGCCTGACGCCCCCGGGCCTCCGGGCGGGCCTTCGGCGCCTGGCCGTGAAACTGCACGAACGGTCGTGCTAAATTTTGCTCCACGGGTCCGCCACGTTCCGGGGAGTCACCATGGACCGCTCCACCGCCCTGCTCGGCAGGGCTCTCAACGGCACCGCCCTGATCGCCCCGCCCCTCGCCGGCCGGGCCGCCTTCGAACTCTTCCGGCACCCGATCCGGCGCAGCCGCGTCCGCAGCACGGAACGCGAGGTCCACGACCGGGCCCGGCTGTCCGTGCTCGGCGTCGGCGGCAGCCCGGTCACGGTCTACCGGTGGGGCGACGGCACCCGGCCCGTCCTGCTCGTGCACGGGTGGCGGTCCCGCGCCTCGCGTTTCGCCGGCTTCGTCCCGCGGCTGCTCGACCTCGGCCTCAGCCCGGTCGCCTTCGACGCCCCCGGCCACGGCGACTCCGGCGGCCGGGCCACGACGATCCTGGAGTACCGCGAGATCATCGCCCGCCTGCACGCGGGCCACGGGCCCTTCGAAGCCGTCGTCGCGCACTCCTTCGGCGTCAGCGCCGCCTTCCTCGCGCTGCGCGAGGGAGTGCCGGCGGGCCGTCTGGTGGCGATCTCCGGCGTCGCCGAGTTCCGCTTCCTGGTCGACGGCTTCCGGCAGCAGCTGGGCCTCGGCGACCGCCTGGAGCGCGAACTCACCCGCCGGATCGAGCGCGTGCTGTTCCCCGCGGAGGAGGCGCTGTGGGAGCGGTTCGACGCCACCCACCGCCCGGCGGAGATCACCCCGCGCATCCTGGTCGTGCACGACGAGGACGACGACGTCGTGCCGATCGGCCAGGCGCACCGGCTGAAGGCCGCGTACGGCGACCGGCTGGACCTGCTCACCACCCGCGGGCTAGGCCACCGCCGGATCCTCACCGAGCCCGGCGTGCTCGACAACGCCTTGGGCTTCCTCGCCGAGCCGCCGCCGGGCCCCGCGCAGGTGCTGCTGCCCGCCGCCGCGGCCGCGCCGCACCGGCTGCCCGCCGGGCCGCCGGCCCCTCCGGCCGCCTGACCGCCCTGTCGCCGGACAGGGCGACGGACGCACGGCGGCGGGCAGGCCCCGGGGGGGAGCCTGCCCGCCGCCGTGCGAACGTGCTGTCAGCCGCCGCTCTTGCGACGGAAGGTGCGCTTGCCGCCCGCGGCGCCGTGCGTCCCGTGGATCTTGGACTCCCCGCCCGGCCCGCCGCCGGCGTTGCCGCCGCCGCCGTGCTTGCGCTCCAGCGCTGCGAGGAACTTCGCCTTGACGTCGTCGGGCGCCGCCTCGGCCGCCGGTGCGTCGACCTGGGCGGCCTCGGACTCCGGCTGCTCGGCGGTTGGGGCTGCTTCCTTGCTCATGACGCGACCTCCGGTACGGGGCCCCGGGAGCGGAGCCGTGTGCAGTGCACACCCTGCCATGCCGGGAGGCACCCGAGGTCACTCATTTCCGTTCGTCGGGGAACCGCGGCCCGCCGATCAGGTAGAGCAGGGCCAGCGTCGGGAAGAAGAACGACGCGATCACGAGGACGAAGAACTGCCAGACCATCACGGCACTCCAGGGAACGGGACCGGCTGATCCCCCGACGGTATGCCCGGCCCCGGGCGGTCGCCACCGCGCGCCGGGGCGCACGCCGGTCCGACCGCGAAGGCCGGTCCGACCCCTGTTCGGGGCGGGCTGCCGACCGCAGACTGGGCGGATGCAGGTACAGCTCGCCGGAGAACCGTACGGGCCGGGCCGCGAGAGCGAGGACTTCGCCGCCGCCTCTGCCGAAGCCATGGTGCTGCTGGACGGGTCCAGCATGCCGGAGACCCTGGAGTCCGGGTGCCGCCACGGCACCGCCTGGTACGCCAGAAGGCTCGGTGTGCACCTCCTCGCCCGGCTCACCGACCGCGCCGACCGGACGATCGCGCAGTGCCTGGCCGACGCCATCGCCGAGACGGCCGCCCTGCACGGCGGCCGCTGCGACCTCGCCAACCCCAACACCCCGGCGGCGATGGTCGTCGCCGCCCGCCTGTCCGGCGGCTCGCTCGAATACCTCGTGCTCGGCGACTCGCTGCTCGTGCTGCACCCGCGCAACGGCGGCGCACCGCGGGTCATCGGAGACAACCAGCGCTTCCCCGGCGGCGAACTGCTGCGTCGGCAGATCTGGACGACCGTCCCCGGCAGCGCGGAGCGGGCCGCCCTGTACCTCGCGTACGCGCAGGCCGTGCGGGCCGCCCGCAACTCCGGCCACGGCCCGTGGATCGCGGCCGCCGCACCGCAGGCCGCCGCGCACGCCGAGACCGGCTTCGTGGCGCTGGACGAGCTGCGGGGCGTGGCGGCGCTGACCGACGGCGCCGCCCGCTACACGGAGCGGTTCGGCCTCGGCAGCTGGTCGGACGTGCTGCGGCTGCTCGCGGAGTCGGGGCCGGCCGAGCTGATCGCCCAGGTGCGGGCGGTCGAGGCGGCCGACGCCGACTGCACGCGCTGGCCGCGGGGCAAGCGCTCGGACGACGCGTTCGCCGTGTACGCCCGGCTCTGACCCCGCGGCCGGTGCCCGGTCAGGCGATCGGGTGCCCGAACGAGCCGGACTGGAAGTCCTTCATGGCCTGCTCCAGCTCGCGGTGGCTGTTCATCACGAACGGGCCGTACCAGGCGACGGGCTCCCGGATGGGCTGCCCGCCCAGGACGATCACGTCCAGGTTGGGGTGGCGCGAGTCCTGCACGGCGTCGGCGGAGAGGGTGAGGGTGTCGCCCTCGCCGAAGACGGCGGCCTGGCCGGTGTGCACCGGGCGGCGCTCGGCGCCGACGGTGCCGTCGCCGTTGAGCACGTAGACCAGCGCGTTGAAGTCGGGCCGCCACGGGATGGTGATCTCGGCACCGGGGGTGAGGCTGGCGTGCAGCAGGGTGATCGGGGTGTGCGTCGCGCCGGGGCCCTGGTGGCCGTCGAGCTCGCCGGCGATCAGCCGCAGGATCGCGCCGCCGTCCGGGCTGGAGAGGAGCTTGACGTGGCCGCCGTGGATGTCCTGGTAGCGGGGCCGGGTCATCTTGTCGCTGGCCGGCAGGTTGACCCACAGCTGGATGCCGTGGAACAGGCCGCCGCTGAGCACCAGCGACTCCGGCGGGGTCTCGATGTGGAGGATGCCGGAGCCGGCGGTCATCCACTGGGTGTCGCCGCCGCCGAGGTGGCCGCCGCCGCCGTGCGAGTCCTTGTGGATGAACTCGCCGTCGATCAGGTAGGTGACGGTCTCGAAGCCGCGGTGCGGATGCCACGGGGTGCCCTTGGGCTCCCCGGCGGCGTACTCCACCTCGCCCATCTGGTCCATCATGATGAACGGGTCGAGGAACTTCGTGTTGATCTTGGCGAAGGCGCGGCGGACGGGGAATCCCTCGCCCTCGAAGCCCTCGGGCGCGGTGACGACCGTCAGCACCGGCCGACCCGCCGTGGTGGCGGGGTCGGGGGTGGCGACGCGCGGGAGGGTCAGCGGGTTCTCGACGGTCACGGCGGGCATGTCGGCCTCCTTCGGGGTTTCTGGCCTACGTCCTGAAGATTAGTTCAATCCTCAACCACATGCAAGTTGAATATTGAACTATGTGGTGAGGGGTCGGGGCGGCCGCCCTCCGGGGCGTCGGTCAGCCGTACATCCGGCGCATGGTGAAGTCGACCATCTGTTCGACGGCCTTCGCGTCGAAGACCATCCGGTGCTCGCCCTCCATGTCGAGGGCGAAGCCGTAGCCGGTCGGCAGCAGGTCTAGCACCTCGGCGCCGGTGACGCTGAAGTGCTTGGACTCCTTGCCGGCGTACCGCCGCAGCTCCTTGAGCGAGCTGAACATCGGGATCACCGGCGTCGGGGTGTTGTGCAGCGCGAGGAAGCCGGGGCGCTCGCCGCGCGGGCAGTGCACCTTGGAGGTGATGAAGATCGCCTGGAAGTCCTCGACCGGCATCGATCCGGTGGTGAACGCCCGGACCGCGTCCGCGAGCGACGGCGGCGAGGGCTCGGGGTAGAGCGACTGCTGGGCGCCGGCCTGCTGGGGGTCGCCGTACGGGCCGGGGCCGGGCATGCCGTTCATCCCCGCCTGCTGCTGGTAGGGGTCCTGGTATGCGGTCTGCTCGTAGCCGTACACGGGTCAAGGCTAGCGGGCGGGACGGCCTCGCAGGGGAGGCGTATCGCACAATCCGGGTGCCGCTGCGGTTGTGGGACGTGACCACCTTCATAAGGCTTTGCCGTGAGAGGGCTTGAACAAAGTTACCGCCGGGTAGCATCATGGTGCGTACTGGTGGGTAAGTGGGGCGCTCGAACGGCGGGCCCACGGCAAGCAGACGAACCGGAGAAACGGTCATGGGTCACTACAAGTCCAACCTGCGGGACGTGGAGTTCAACCTGTTCGAGGTGTTCGGCCGCGACCAGGTGTACGGCACCGGTCCGTTCGCCGACATGGACGTCGACACCGCGAAGAACATCCTCAGCGAGATCTCGCGCCTCGCGGAGAACGACCTCGCCGCGTCGTTCACCGAGACGGACCGCACCCCGCCGGTCTTCGACCCGGAGACCAACACGGCACCGGTCCCCGCCGCGTTCCGGAAGAGCTACCAGACCTTCATGGACGCCGAGTGGTGGCGCCTGGGCATCCCGGAGGGCATCGGCGGCCAGGTCACCCCGTCCTCCCTCGTCTGGGCCTACGCCGAGCAGGTGCTGGGCTCCAACCCGGCGATCTGGATGTACTCCTCCGGCCCGGCCTTCGCCGGCGTCGTCTACGACGAGGGCACCGAGGAGCAGCAGAAGGTCGCCCAGCGCATGGTCGAGGGCCTCTGGGGCGCCACCATGGTGCTGACCGAGCCCGACGCGGGCTCGGACGTCGGCGCCGGCCGCACCAAGGCGATCAAGCAGGAGGACGGCTCCTGGCACATCGAGGGCGTGAAGCGCTTCATCACCTCCGGTGAGCACGACATGTCCGACAACATCATCCACCTGGTGCTCGCCCGCCCCGAGGGCGGCAAGCCGGGCACCAAGGGCCTCGGCCTCTACATCGTGCCGAAGTACGACTTCGACTGGGAGACCGGCGAGCTCGGCGAGCGCAACGGCGCCTACGCCACCAACGTCGAGCACAAGATGGGCCTCAAGGCCTCGAACACCTGCGAGATGACCTTCGGCGCCAAGCACCCCGCCAAGGGCTGGCTGCTCGGCGAGACCGTCGACGGCATCCGCCAGATGTTCAAGATCATCGAGTTCGCCCGCATGATGGTCGGCACGAAGGCCATCGCCACCCTCTCCACCGGCTACCTCAACGCCCTGGAGTACGCCAAGGAGCGCGTGCAGGGCGCGGACATCTCCAACTTCATGGACAAGACCGCCCCCCGCGTCACCATCACCAACCACCCCGACGTCCGCCGCTCGCTGCTCCAGCAGAAGGCGTACGCCGAGGGCATGCGCGCCCTGGTGCTCTACACCGCCTCCGTCCAGGACGACCTGCTCGCCGCCCGCCTGCGCGGCGAGGAGGACAAGGCCGCCGAGGGCCTCAACGACCTGCTCCTGCCGATCGTCAAGGGCTACGGCTCCGAGAAGTCCTACGAGCAGCTCGCGCAGTCCCTGCAGATCTTCGGCGGCTCCGGCTACCTGCAGGAGTACCCGATCGAGCAGTACATCCGGGACGCCAAGATCGACACCCTCTACGAGGGCACCACGGCCATCCAGGGCCAGGACTTCTTCTTCCGCAAGATCGTCAAGGACGGCGGCCAGGCCCTCACGGCCGTCTCCGAGCAGATCCAGAAGTTCATCGCCGGCGGCGAGGGCGGCGACGCCCTGGCGGCCGAGCGCGCCCTGCTCGGCACCTCCGCCGGCGACCTGGAGGCCATCGTCGGCAAGCTGCTCGCCGACCTCACCTCCGTGCAGGAGGACACCAAGAACATGTACAAGGTGGGTCTCAACACCACCCGCCTGCTCATGGTCTCCGGCGACGTCGTGATCGGCTGGCTGCTGCTCCGCCAGGCCGCCGTCGCGCTCGCCAAGCTGGAGGCCGGCGCCTCGGAGAAGGACATCCCCTTCTACCAGGGCAAGGTCGCCGCGGCCCGCTTCTTCGCCCGCAACATCCTCCCCACCACCGCCCCGCAGCGACTCATCGCCGAGGCCGTGGACAACGGGATCATGGAGCTCGCGGAGGAGGCCTTCTGAGGCCCCTGAAGTCCACCTGACACACCCTCGGCGAAGCGGGGTCCGGCACTGCCGGGCCCCGCTTCGCCATGCTCCGGGACCGGTCGGACCCGCCCCGCCGGCCTCCCGTCCCGGCCACCGCCTTCACGGCAACACCCTTCGCACCCGGCCGAGTTCACGCACCAACGGCCGGTCGGCGGCCCTCACCCGGGCAGGTCGGCGAGCGGACCGTACGGTTCCCGTCCTGGTGTCCTCACCATTGGGTCACCGTTTTTGAGTTCCCCGTGTCATGTCCGTGTACGGGCATATGCTCAGAGGCGGAGCCGGGACCCCCATCCGGCGTCCCGACCTCCCTCAACCCAGGAGCAGCATGTCGACCGCCGCCCGCCCGGCCTACTTCGACCGGACGCACACCGACGATCTGATCGCCTACCTCAGCGCCGCGCCGTCGCCGTACCACGCCGTCGCCGCGTCCGCCGAGCGGCTGGAGAAGGCGGGCTTTCGGCAGGTCAGGGAGACCGACGCCTGGGGGGCGGAGGCCGGCGGCCGCTACGTCGTCCGGGGCGGCGCGCTGATCGCCTGGTACGTCCCCGCGGGGGCGGGGCCCGAGACGCCGTTCCGCGTGGTCGGCACCCACACCGACTCGCCGAACCTCCGCGTCAAGCCCATCCCCGACACCGGCGCGGCCGGCTGGCGGCAGGTCGCCGTCGAGATCTACGGCGGCGTGCCCCTCAACACCTGGCTCGACCGCGACCTCGGCATCTCCGGCCGCCTCGCCCTGCGCGACGGCACCGCCCGCCTCGTCCTGATCGACGAGGCCCTGCTGCGCGTCCCGCAGCTCGCCATCCACCTCGACCGCGCGGTCAACGAGGGCCTCAAACTCGACAAGCAGCGCCACCTCACCCCGATCTGGGGGATCGGCGAGGTCACCGAGGGATCCCTCGTCGCGTACGTCGCCGAGCGGGCGGGCGTCCCGGCCGAGGACGTCGTCGGCTGGGACCTCATGACGCACGACGTGCAGCCGCCCTGCTACCTCGGCAAGGACCGCGAGCTGCTCGCCGGTCCGCGCCTCGACAACCTGCTCTCCGTGCACGCGGGCACCGCCGCGCTCGCCGCCGTCGCCACCGAGGGCGGCGCCGGACTGCCCCACATCCCGGTGCTGGCCGCCTTCGACCACGAGGAGACCGGCAGCGAGTCCGACACCGGCGCGCAGAGCCCGCTGCTCGGCAACGTGCTGGAGCGCAGCGTCTACGCGCGTGGCGGCACCGTCGAGGACCGCGCCCGGGCGCTCGCCGGCACCGTCTGCCTCTCCTCCGACATGGGCCACGCCGTCCACCCCAACTACAGCGAGCGGCACGAACCGGGCCACCGCCCGATGCCCAACGGCGGCCCGATCCTCAAGGTCAACGTCAACAACCGCTACGCCACCGACGGCCTCGGCCGGGCCGTCTTCGCCGCCGCCTGCGAGAAGGCCGGCGTGCCGTGGCAGACCTTCGTCTCCAACAACGCCATGCCCTGCGGCACCACCATCGGCCCGATCACGGCCGCCCGGCTCGGCATCACCACCGTCGACTGCGGTATCGCCGCCCTCTCCATGCACTCCGCGCGCGAGCTCTGCGGCGCGGACGACCCGTACCTCCTCGCCGGCGCCCTCAAGGCGTTCATGGAGGGCTGACCCGCGGTCCGCACGGGCAGGAGAGGGCCGCAGGCCGAGGCTCCGGCACGACGAGGGGGCCGCCCGGCCGGGCGGCCCCCTCGTCGTGCGTCCGTGCTCAGCCGGCGCCGGTCACTCCATGCCCGCCAGCACCAGCGGCAGACGGCTCGCGCCGCCGACCGTCAGCCGCACCGGCACGCCCCAGTCCTGCTGGTGGACGTGGCACGCCGGGTACTCGATCGCCGGGTCGTCGTCGCAGGACGCCGCCATCGCCGAGACGTGCAGCACGCCCTCGGCGACCGCCTCGTTCAGCACGAGCTCCCGAGAGAGGTCGGTGTCGGGGCCCGCACCGGAGAGCAGCAGCTCCGGCGGGGTCGCGCTCACCAGCAGCCGCGTCGACGGGCCGTAGCGCTCGTCCAGCTTCTGCCCGGACGGGGCCTGGAACACCACGTCCAGCTGCAGGGCGCCGGGTGCGACCTCCGTCGCCGCCCGCTGCGTCCGGTGCGCCACCGACTCGACCTGCACGGCCTCCTCGGGCAGCCGCAGCCGCGTCAGCCGGTGCCGGGCCGACTCCACCACCACGATGTCGTCGCCCACCAGCACCGCTCCGGACGGCTCCCGCAGGTCGGTCGCCAGGGTGGAGACCTCGCCGGTGGCCGGGTCGAACCGGCGCAGCGCGTGGTTGTAGGTGTCGGAGATCGCCACCGAGCCGTCCGGCAGCGCGGTCACCCCGAGCGGGTGCTGCAGCAGCGCCTGCCCGGCGGCGCCGTCGCGGTGCCCGAAGTCGAAGAGACCGGTGCCCACGGCGGTGTGCACGCTCCGCGTTTCACGTGAAACCCAGCGCACCGCCGAGGTCTCCGAGTCCGCGACCCAGAGCCGCTCGCCGTCCGCCGAGACGGCCAGCCCCGACGGCTGCGCGAACCACGCCTCCGCCGGCGGCCCGTCGACCAGGCCCTCGTTCGTGGTGCCCGCCGCCACGCCGACCGTGCCGGCCGCCGGGTCGTACGCCCACAGCTGGTGCACACCGGCCATCGCGATCCACACCCGGCCGTCGAACCACGCGACGTCCCACGGCGAGGAGAGGTCCACCTCGCGCGCCGCGCCGTCGGTCGGCGAGCCCTGCCACCACTGCCGGCCGGTGCCGGCCAGCGTCGTGACACCGCCGTCCGACAGCCGCACACCGCGCAGCGCGTGGTTCACGGTGTCGGCCACCACCACGTCGAAGCCCAGGCCCTCCGGCACCAGCGCGAGGCCCTGCGGCTCGCTGAACCGCGGCGCGGTGCCGTCGACCAGCCCGCGCTCGCCGTCGCCGATCCGGCGCACCACCGTCTCGCCGTCCTCGGCCAGCTCCACCAGCGAGTGGTGCCCGGAGTCCGCGACCAGGAAGTGGCCGTCGGGCAGCCGCACCGCCTTGCCGGGGAACTTCAGGTCGCCGGCCTGCGGCTCCGGCGCCACGTACGGGCCGTCACCGCGCCGCAGCGTGCCCTTCGCGGCGTGCTCCGCCTCCAGCTCCTCGACCAGCGCGGCGATCGCGTGTGCGTGTCCCTCGCCGGCGTGCTGCCCGACGACGTACCCCTCCGGGTCGATCACCACCAGCGTCGGCCAGGCCCGCACCGCGTACTGCTTCCACGTCGCGAGCTCCGGGTCGTCGAGCACCGGATGGTGCACCTCGTACCGGGCGACCGCGTCCACCACGGCCTGGTGGTCGGCCTCGTGGACGAACTTCGGCGAGTGCACGCCGATGATCACCACGGTGTCGCGGTGCTTCTCCTCCAGCTCCCGGAGTTCGTCCAGGACGTGGAGGCAGTTGATGCAGCAGAAGGTCCAGAAGTCGGCAATGACGATCTTGCCGCGGAGGTCCGCCAGCGACAGGTCCTTGCCGCCGGTGTTGAGCCATCCGCCCTTGCCCGCCAGTTCGGGGGCGCGTACGCGTGCACGAGAAGCCATAACCCCATCAAACCGCACCACGGGCATCCGCATTCCGGACCGGCGGCACGGGACGGCGGGACGCGGTCGGCGCCGGTGGTCGGCCGGTGTGGGCAGTGGGCGGGCCGCGACCCGGGCCCGCCCACCCCGGCGGGGGCGTCGGGAGGCCGTCCTGGGATGATCCCGGGCATGGCTGTCGGATCCCGCTCCTACGTACCGGTCATCCCCCGCGTCCTGGTGGGCGCGGTCGCCGGGACTGCGTACATGATCGTCCTGATCCAGGGCCCGCCGACGCTGCCGCGGATGGCCGCGGCGGCGGGAGGCGCCTTCGTCGGGCTGGCGTCGGCCCTGTGGGCGTGGTCCCTCATGGTGCTGCTGCTGGGACCGTGGTGCGGACTGATGGCCCGGATCGTCCTGATCGGGGCGGGGCCCGCGCTGCGGACCTCGATCGGCACCGGCCGGATCGTCGTCGTGCGGCGGGTGCCCGTTCCCGTCGTCGACGTCCTGCCGGGGGTGGGCCCGGGCCCGGTCGTCCGGTGGAAGGTGGTGGTCGGCGCGATCGTGGCCCTGGCCGTCCAGGTGCTCGCAGGATGGGCGCTCCTCCAGATGGGCCCGGCGTTCGGCACGGTGGCCGGTGTGACCTGCATGGGGGCGGCCGTGATCCGGCTCGGTGCGACCGTGCACGCCTCCGTCCGGGTGGGCACCGCCGGGGCGGGTGCCGGCGATGCTGCGGTGACCCGGGTGATGGCGGCCGTCCAGAAGGACGTGGCGGAGGCCCGACGGCTCATCGGGACATGGTCGGACCAGGCGCTGCTGGAGTCGGTCGGCGGCAGGACGGCCGAACTGCTGGTGCTCGTCGGCGAGGGCCGCTACCGCGAGACGGTCGCCCTGGCGGAGCTGCTCGCCCGCGACCCGGGCCTGCCGGCGGAGCAGCGGGCGAGCATCGAGCTGACGTGCGCCCGGGCGCTGGTGTACGCCATGGAACGGGAGGATCCCGAGCCGGGCGCGCGTGAACGCTTCCTCGCCCTGTACGGCAGGCTGCGCCGGGCCCCGGCGCCGCTGACCTCCGGGAGCGACCTGAAGGCGCTCCACCATCTCGTCGAGGGCGATGTGGGGCGGGCGGTCGACGAGGCCCGGTCCGCCGCCCGGGTGGGCAGTGCGCCGCTCCGCCGCTCGATGACGTACTGCACCCTGGCCCTGGCCCTCGACCGCGTTGGGCGTGCGGCGGAGGCCCGCAAGGCACTGGCCGCGGCCAGGTCGGTGGGGCCGCACAGTGCCCGCATCGACTTCGTCGCCCGGCGTCTCGCGGAGGGCGGGCAGGGCGGGCAGGGCACCCAGCGCACGCAGGACGTGCGGACCGGGTAGGACGGGCAGCCCGCTCCGGATGACCGGATCGGTCCGGTGCCGGTCGGGATCATGCCTGGGCGGGCGGCGGGGGCCGGGGCCAGCATGGAGGCATGCAGACCGCACTCGTCGTCATCGACGTCCAGGAGTCCTTCCGTCGCCGCCCCAACTGGGCGTCCGTCTCGAACCCGCAGATCGTGAAGCAGGTGGGCCGGCTGGTGGACGCCGCCCGGGAGAAGGGGCAGCTCGTCGTCTGGGTGCTCCACAGCGAGCCCGGGTCGGGCACGGTCTTCGACCCGGCGCTCGGGTTCGTGCACCCGATCGAGGGGCTGGAGCCCGCCGAGGGCGAGCCCGTCGTCACCAAGACCTCGCACAACGCCTTCACCACCACCAACCTGCAGCAGCTGCTCACCCGGCACGGGGTGGGGGAGCTCGTGATCAGCGGCATCCGTACCGAGCAGTGCTGCGAGACGACGGCACGGGTCGGCTCCGACCTCGGGTACGACGTCGTCTTCGTCACCGACGCCACCGCGACCCACCCCATCGAGCACTGGGAGGCCCCGGCCGGCCGCAGCCAGGAGGAGATCCTCGCCGACCCGCGTACGCTGTCGACGCGGGAGATCACCGCCCGTACCGAGTACGTGCTCGCGGGCCGTTTCGCCCGGATCGCCAGCGTCGAGGAGCTGACCGGATCGTGACCAGGGTGGTCTTTCTGCTCGCGCCGCGGGTGCACCTGCTGGACCTGGCCGGTCCGGCGCAGGTCTTCTCGTCGGCCGCCGACATCGGCCACCGCTACGAGACGGTGTACGTGGGCGAGCAGGAGGACATCCCCACGGCGCAGGGGATCGGCCTGCGGGCCGGGACGTCCTGGCCCGCGCCCTCCGCGGACGATCTGGTGGTCGTGCCGGGCTGGCGCTCCCCGGTGCTGCCCCGCGGTCCGGTGTTCGGCCGCGCGACGCTGGAGCGCCTGGTCGCGCACCGGGAGGCCGGCGGCACGGTGGCGAGCGTCTGCTCCGGGGCCGACGCGCTGGGCCGGGCCGGGCTGCTCGACGGGCGGCGCTGCACGACCCACCACGACCTGCAGGACGAGCTGGCGCTCCGCTATCCGCGGGCGGCCGTCGTGCCGGACGTGCTGTTCGTGGAGGACCGCGGCGTGGTCACGTCCGCGGGCATCGCCAGCGGCATCGACCTGGCGCTGCACCTGCTGGCGGTGCGCCACGGGCCGTACGCCGCGGCGCGGGTGGCGCGCACGATGGTGGTGCACACCCGCCGCAACGGCGACCAGCGGCAGGAGAGCGCGATGCTGCGGCACCGCGCGCACCTGAGCGACGTGGTGCACCGGGTGCAGGACGTCATCGACGCCCGGTTCACCGACCCGCTGCTGCTGGCCGGGCTCGCGGAGGCGGCGGGGGTGAGCGAGCGGACCCTCACCCGGCGGTTCGTGCGGGCCACCGGCTGCACGCCGTTGCGCTACCAGCAGGAGCTGCGGCTGGAGCACGCGGAGCACCTGATCGGGCAGGGGTCGACGGTCGAGTCGGCGGCCCGCGCGGTGGGGTTCCTGGACGCCCGGATGCTGCGGCGCCTGCGCGCCCGCCCGTCCGCGGCCTGACCGCCCGGCCCCGGGGCCCCGCCCCCGACACCCCGGCCGCCGACGCCCCGGCCGCCGTCCCGTGGCCCGTGCCCGGGGAGACCCGCGGCCCGTCGGCGGACCTCGCGGGGAGGATGTCCGGCACGATGTGCTCGGCAGGATTCCATCCGACTCGACGGAAAACGGGTGCGGCATGAAGTACGTGGTCAAGGAGCGGCTGTTCGCGGTCGGCGACGACTACTGGATCGAGGACGGCGACGGCGAGAAGGCGTTCCTGGTGGACGGCAAGGTGCTGCGGCTGCGCGACACCTTCGAGCTGCAGGACACCACGGGTGCGGTGGTCGCGGTGATCAAGGAGAAGGTGCTCACCGTCCGGGACGCGATGAGGATCGAGAACGCCGACGGCGACACCGTCGCGACCGTCCGCAAGAAGCTGTTCACGCCGTTCCGCGACAAGTACCACGTGGAGCTGGAGGGCGGCGGGGAGCTGGAGGTCCACGGCGACCTGATCGACAAGGAGTACAAGGTCGAGTCGGACGGCGACACCGTCGCCGAGATCTCCCGCAAGTGGTTCCGGATCCGCGACACGTACGGCGTCGAGATCGCCGGGGGCGCGGACGTGCCGCTGCTGCTCGCCGTGGCCGTCTGCCTGGACCGGATGGTCGAGCACAACGACTGACCGGGCCCGGTGCCGCCCCGCGAACCGGCCGGTGGCCGCGAGCGGGGCGGCGGTGCCGCCGTCGGCGTGGCCGGGCCGGGCCGTCAGAGGATGACGTGCGGCAGGAACCGGGCGCCCTGGTGGGTGATCGGCGAGTCGTGGGTCTCGCGGATGCCGAGGCCGGCGGCCTCGCCGTCCACGACCCAGGCGCCGAGCACGGGGTGGTTGCCGTCGAAGTCCGGCAGTGGGCAGAGCTGCTGGTAGCAGAAGCCCTCGGTGCCGTACCGGTCGGGATCGCCGGCCCAGGCGGGGAGCAGGGTCTGGGCGCCGTCGGGTTCGACGATCCGCACGCCGGCGCCCTCGCGGCCGAGCAGCGGCTTGGCCGCGTAGCCGGTGGCGGTGAGGTCGCGCGGCCCGTCCAGGTAGGCGGGCAGCAGGTTGGGGTGGCCGGGGAAGAGCTCCCAGAGCACCGCGAGCAGGGCCTTGTTGGAGAGCAGCATCTTCCACGGCGGCTCGATCCACAGGGTGGAGCCGGTGGAGCCGCCCAGGTCGATGCCGGCCAGCAGCTGCTCGCCGAACTCGTCGTCGGCGAGCCACTCCCAGGGGTAGAGCTTGAACGCCGAGCGGATGTAGCGCTGCTCCAGGTCGACGAAGCGGCCGGAGATGCCGTCGAGGCCGATGTCCTCCATCGCGATGGAGACGGTCTCCAGGCCGGCCTGTCCGGCGGTCTCCTGCAGGTAGAGGGTGGTCATCCAGTCCTCGCCCTCGGTGTCGCCGCGCGAGTGCGCGAAGTGCACCGGGCCGGGGGGCAGCAGGTCCTTCTGCCGGCCCCACGCCTCGACCAGCCGCTCGTGGAGGGAGTTCCACTGGTCGGCCTCGGGGAAGCGCTCCTCCATCCAGAACCACTGCGGGCTCGCCGCCTCGATCAGCGAGGTGGGGGTGTCGGCGTTGTACTCGAAGAGCTTGGCCGGCCCGGTGCCGTCGTACGCGAGGTCGAAGCGGCCGTACAGCGAGGGCTGTTCCTCGCGGCGGCGCCAGGAGGTGCTGACGACCTCGGCCAGGCGCGGGTCCGTGATGCCGTAGTCGGCGAGGCGGCCGGTGCGCACCACGTGGTCGGCGGCCTCCAGGCAGAGCTCGTGCAGCTCGTCGACGACCTCCTCCAGCGCCTCGACCTCGGCCGGGCGGAAGGAGTAGTAGGCGCTCTCGTCCCAGTAGGCGTACTCGGTGCCGGGGTCGCGGGGGTCCTCGCAGACGGCGTAGATGAGGCCCTGCGACTCGACGGCCGCCTGCCAGCCGGGCCGGGGTTCGACGGTGTGGCGGCGCATGCCGGTCAGCCCCCGCCCGAGCCCGAGGTGCTGCCGGTGGGGCAGCCGAAGCCGCCGCGCTTGGTGGCGGCCTTGTCGAAGGTGCCGCCGCCGGCGGTCAGCGCGCCGGAGCCGCAGTAGTACCAGCGGCCGGCGGAGGCGGCCGTGCCGCCGCTGCAGGAGTGGTCCTCCAGCACCTTGAGGGTGCCGGGGTCGACGCAGCGCCGCGGGGCGCTGCCGCCGCCGCTGCCGGTGGCGCAGCCGGTGAGGGCCAGGGCCAGGGTGCCCACCATGCCGAGGGCGACGACGCCGGAGCGACGGCGGGCGGGAGCGGTGTCGGTGGGGGTCATGACGGGTGATGGTACTTGGGGGTCCCCCGGGCCGGGGCCATGGGATATCTTTTGCCGGTCCTTGACTCGTCGCCACGGGGGAACACCATGAACGACATCGTCCACGGCCTGGGCGTCGCCGCCGCGTTCGGCGCGTTGGGCCTGGTGCTGCTGCTGCTGGGCGTGGGTCTGGTCGACGTGCTGACGCCGGGCAAGCTGGGCCGCCAGATCTGGGTGGAACGCAACCGGAACGCCGCCGTGGTGCTGAGCTCCGCGCTGCTGGGGATCGGCGGCATCGTCTTCACGGCGATCATGTACACCTACGACGAGTTCGGTAAGGGCCTGGCGGCGACCGCCACGTTCGGCCTTCTCGGCCTGGTGCTGATGGCGGCCGCGTTCTGGCTGATCGACCTGCTGACGCCGGGCAGGCTCGGCGAGGTGCTGGTCGACCCCGAGCCGCACCCCGCGGTGTGGGTGACGGCCGCCTGCAACCTGTCGGTGGCGGCGATCGTGGCGGCTTCGATCGCCTGACCCGTCTCCCCCTCCGTGACCTACCGGCCCGCGGCCAGGCGCTCTGTCAGACGAGCCCTGGCCGCGGGCCATTCGTCGTGCAGCATGGAGAAGTAGACGGTGTCGCGCCAGGTGCCGTCGGGGCGGCGGCGGTGGCGGCGCAGGGTGCCCTCGTACAGGGCGCCGAGGCGGCGGATGGCGTTCTGCGAGCGCTCGTTGAGGTGGTCGGTCTTCCAGCTGACCCGTCCCATGCCGAGGTCGTCGAAGGCGTGGGTGAGCAGCAGCAGCTTGGCCTCGGTGTTCACGGCGGTGCGCCACACGGCGCGGGCGTACCAGGTGCCGCCGATCTCGACCCGTTCGTGCGCGGCGTCGAGGTCGAGGTAGCAGGTGACGCCGACGGCCCGGCCGGTGCCGGGGGTGACGACGGCGAACGGCACGGACGCGCCGGCGGCGGCCTCGGTGAGCACGGAGTCGACGATCGCGGCCATCGCCTCCCCGGTGCGGGGCACCGGGTGCGTCAGCCAGCGCCAGACCTCCTCGTCGCCGCCGGCCGCGGCGAACAGGTCGGGGGCGTGGTCGGCGCGGAGCGGTTCGAGGCGGACGTGGCGGCCGGTGAGGACGGTGGGTGCGGGCTGCTTCGCGGTCATGCCGCCGACTGTAGGGCGCTGTTGCACTAGATGCAATCCATATTTGCACTAGTGCAATCGTGGGGACCCGGGCATGCCGAAGGGCCCCGCACGCCGGTGCGGGGCCCTTCGGAGGTGCGTCCTACAGGAAGGAGTTGATCTGGATGGTCTCGGTGCGGCCGGGGCCGACGCCGATCGCGGAGATCGGTGCGCCCGACATCTCCTCCAGCGCCTTCACGTACGCCTTCGCGTTCTTCGGCAGCTCGTCGAAGGTCTGCGCCTTGCTGATGTCCTCGGACCAGCCCGGAAGCGACTCGTAGACCGGCTTGGCGTGGTGGAAGTCGGACTGGTTGTACGGCAGCTCCTCGACGCGCTTGCCGTCGATCTCGTAGGCCACGCAGACCGGGATCTGCTCCCAGCCGGTGAGCACGTCGAGCTTGGTGAGGAAGAAGTCGGTCAGGCCGTTGACCCGGGTCGCGTAGCGGGCGATCACGGCGTCGAACCAGCCGCAGCGGCGGTCGCGGCCGGTGGTGACGCCGCGCTCCCCGCCGATCCGGCGCAGGGCGTCGCCGTCGGCGTCCAGCAGCTCGGTCGGGAACGGGCCCGAGCCGACGCGGGTGGTGTACGCCTTCAGGATGCCGATGACCCGGTCGATCTTGGTCGGGCCGATGCCGGAGCCGGTGCAGGCGCCGCCGGAGGTCGGGTTCGACGAGGTCACGAAGGGGTACGTGCCGTGGTCGACGTCCAGCAGGGTGCCCTGGCCGCCCTCCAGCAGGACGACCTTGCCGGCCTTGAGCGCCTCGTCGAGGACGAGGGTGGTGTCGGCGAGGTACGGGCGGATCTTGTCGGCGTAGCCGAGGTACTCCTCCAGCACCAGCTCCACCGGGATGGCGCGGCGGTTGTAGAGCTTGACCAGCAGCTGGTTCTTGTCGTGCAGCGCCGCTTCGATCTTCTGCCGCAGGATCGACTCGTCGAAGAGGTCCTGCACGCGGATGCCGACACGGTTGATCTTGTCCGCGTAGGCGGGACCGATGCCGCGGCCGGTGGTGCCGATCCGGCGCTTGCCGAGGAAGCGCTCGGTGACCTTGTCCAGGGTGCGGTGGTACGGCGTGATCAGGTGGGCGTTGCCGGAGATCAGCAGCTTCGAGGTGTCGATGCCGCGGTCGTCCAGGCCCTTCAGCTCGGAGAGCAGCACGCCCGGGTCGATGACGACGCCGTTGCCGATCACCGGCGTCACGTTCGGGCTGAGGATGCCGGAAGGGAGCAGGTGCAGGGCATACTTCTGGTCGCCGATGACCACCGTGTGACCGGCGTTGTTGCCGCCCTGGTAGCGGACGACGTAGTCGACGGAGCCACCGAGGAGGTCAGTCGCCTTCCCCTTGCCCTCGTCTCCCCACTGGGCGCCAACGAGCACGAGTGCCGGCACAGGCGTACACCCCTTCCGGTTGGGGCATCCTGCGGAAGGCCGCAGTCTGCCCCGAGATAGACGAAGCCCCTGGCGCAATAGCGCAAGGGGCTCTTGCACCGAGAGATTACCTGAGGAAGGACCGGTCGTGTCGTCGCAGTCCACGCCTGCGTCCCGCCCCGACGAGCCGCGCGGGAGGGATCCGCTGCTGGTGCTGGTCGACCCGGCGGCCGCCCGGGCGGACGGCGAGTCGGTGCGGATCGCCCGGGACGTCCTCCGCGGGGGCGCGGACACCAAGGTGGCCCTGCCCGAGAGCCCGTCCGAACTCGACCGGATCCTGTCGCACCGCGGCCGCCGCCGACCGGTCGTGATCGGTTCCGACCAGGCTGTGCAGCGGGTGCTGCAGGCCCTCCACCGGCAGCGTGACCTGGGCGCGGACCCGGTCGGCGTGGTGCCGGTGGGCCCGGCCGGGGCGACCACCGCCTGCCGCGCCCTGGGGGTGCCCGCCGAGCCGGTGGCCGCGGCCAGGGCGGTGCTCGCGGGCGCGCCCCGCAAGCTCGACCTGGTGGTCGACGACGGCGGCGGGGTGGTGCTCGCCGAACTGCGCGTGGTCGGGGAGCACCGCCGGGGTCCGATGTCCCTGCGTTCGCTATGGGCGAAACTGGCTGCGCCCGAGCAGGGGACCGCCTCCGACCCGGACGGCACCCGGCTGCGGGTCGAGGCGGACGGGCGGCTGCTCGCCGACGTCCACGAGAAGGTCCGGCTGCTCGCCGCGAGCGCCGCCGGCGGCGAACTCGTCCTGGACATCGCGGTGGGCGGGTCGTCCCGCCGGCTGCGCGCGGGCACCCTCAGCGTGGCGGGCCGCGGCTTCGGCTACACCGCGGACGGCTGCGCCGTCGGCCCCGTCCGGCACCGGACGTGGACGGTGCACCCGGGGGCCTGGGGGCTGATGCTCCCCACCGGGTGAGCAGGATCACGCCCGGACCCGGCCGTCGACGGACCGTCAGCCGCCCGGCCGCTCCGCAGAGCACGTGTGACAAGGGAAGTGCGCGCCCGGGCCGGATGCCCGCCGCAGCGGGTCCGCAGCGTGTAAGGGGCCTTCTCTACGCGCGTTGCCACCGTTTCGTCCAACGATCCGGCCCTCCCCTGTTCGGGAAGGCGCACGGAACTGGCCTAGACTCGAAGACGTGCCACGTGGTGACGGACGACTCAACCACGATCTTCTTCCCGGCGAGAAAGGCCCCCAGGACGCTTGCGGCGTCTTCGGTGTCTGGGCTCCCGGCGAGGAGGTCGCCAAGCTCACGTACTTCGGCCTCTATGCCCTGCAGCACCGCGGACAGGAATCCGCGGGCATCGCAGTGAGCAACGGCTCCCAGATTCTCGTCTTCAAGGACATGGGCCTCGTGTCCCAGGTCTTCGACGAGACCTCCCTGGGGTCGTTGCACGGGCATATCGCCGTCGGACATGCCCGCTACTCGACAACAGGTTCGTCGGTCTGGGAGAACGCCCAGCCGACCTTCCGGGCGACCGTGCACGGTTCGCTGGCCCTCGGGCACAACGGAAACCTGGTGAACACCGCCGAACTGGCGGCCATGGTCGCCGAGCTGCCCGGCGAGGAGCACGTCTCCCGCTCCGGCCGTTCCGCGGCGACCAACGACACCGACCTGGTGACCGCCCTCCTCGCGGGCTACCCCGAGCTGTCCATCGAGGACACCGCCCGGCAGATCCTGCCCAAGGTCAAGGGCGCCTTCTCCCTCGTCTTCATGGACGAGAACACCCTGTACGCGGCCCGCGACCCGCAGGGCATCCGCCCGCTGGTGCTCGGCCGCCTGGAGCGCGGCTGGGTGGTGGCCTCCGAGACCGCCGCCCTCGACATCTGCGGCGCCTCCTTCATCCGCGAGGTCGAGCCCGGCGAGCTCATCGCCATCGACGAGCAGGGCATGCGCACCTCGCGGTTCGCCGAGGCCAAGCCCAAGGGCTGCGTCTTCGAGTACGTGTACCTGGCCCGCCCGGACACGTCCATCGCCGGCCGCAACGTGCACCTCTCCCGCGTGGAGATGGGCCGCAAGCTGGCCGCCGAGGCGCCCGCCGAGGCCGACCTGGTGATCGCGACCCCGGAGTCCGGCACGCCCGCGGCCATCGGCTACGCCGAGGCCAGCGGCATCCCGTACGGCTCCGGCCTGGTGAAGAACGCCTACGTCGGCCGCACCTTCATCCAGCCCAGCCAGACCATCCGGCAGCTCGGCATCCGGCTCAAGCTCAACCCGCTCAAGGAAGTCATCCGCGGCAAGCGCCTGGTGGTGGTGGACGACTCCATCGTCCGCGGCAACACCCAGCGCGCGCTGGTGAAGATGCTCCGCGAGGCGGGCGCCGCCGAGGTGCACATCCGGATCTCCTCCCCGCCGGTCAAGTGGCCCTGCTTCTTCGGCATCGACTTCGCCACCCGCGCGGAGCTGATCGCCAACGGCATGACCATCGAGGAGATCGGCCGGACACTCGGCGCCGACTCGCTCGCCTACATCTCGATCGACGGCATGATCGAGGCCACCGCGCAGCCCAAGGACAAGCTCTGCCGGGCCTGCTTCGACGGGGTCTACCCGATGGAGCTGCCCGACCCGGCGCTGCTGGGCAAGCTGCTCCTGGAGGCCGAGATCGCCGGCAGCCAGCAGCCCCCGGCCGTCCGCGGCAAGCCCACCAGCGACCTGGACGGCGTCCAGTCGCTGCTCGGCGGTCACGGCGCGGCCGACGCGCTGCGCCGCCCCTAGTGCCCAGGCCGCAGGGCCCCGACCGGGGCCCTGCGGCTGTTTTTCCACCCCCATGACCCGAGAGGGCCGCAGCACGTGACCAGCAACGAGAGCGGTGCCACCTACGCCGCCGCAGGTGTCGACATCGAGGCGGGCGACCGCGCCGTCGAGCTCATGAAGCAGTGGGTGAAGAAGGCGAACCGCCCGGAGGTCGTCGGCGGCCTCGGCGGCTTCGCCGGGCTCTTCGACGCCTCCGCCTTCAAGCGCTACGAGCGTCCGCTGCTGGCCACCGCCACCGACGGCGTGGGCACCAAGGTCGCGCTGGCCGCGGCCCTGGACAAGCACGACACCATCGGCCACGACCTGGTCGGCATGGTCGTCGACGACCTCGTGGTGTGCGGCGCCGAGCCGCTCTTCATGACCGACTACATCTGCGTCGGCAAGGTCGTCCCCGAGCGCGTCGCCCAGATCGTCAAGGGCATCGCCGAGGGCTGCGCCCTGGCCGGCTGCGCCCTGATCGGCGGCGAGACCGCCGAGCACCCGGGCCTGCTCGGCCCGGACGAGTACGACGTGGCCGGCGCCGGCACCGGCGTGGTGGAGGCCGACGCGCTGCTCGGCGCCGAGCGGGTCCGCGCGGGCGACGTCGTCATCGCGATGGCCGCCTCCGGCCTGCACTCGAACGGCTACTCGCTCGTCCGCCACGTACTGCTCAACGAGGCCGGCTGGAAGCTCGACCGCGAGGTCGAGGAGTTCGGCCGCACCCTCGGCGAGGAGCTGCTGGAGCCGACCCGGATCTACTCGCTGGACTGCCTGGCGCTCACCCGCGCCACCGAGATCCACGCCTTCTCGCACGTCACCGGCGGCGGCCTGGCCGCCAACCTGGCCCGGGTCATCCCGGAGGGCCTGCACGCCCGCCTGGACCGCGGCACCTGGACGCCGCTGCCGGTCTTCCAGACCGTCGCGCAGGTCGGCCGCATGCAGACCCTGGAGATCGAGAAGACCCTCAACATGGGCATCGGCATGGTCGCGGTCGTGCCGCCGGCCTCCGTCGACGTCGTCCTCGCGATCCTGGAGGACCGCGGCGTCGAGGCCTGGCTGCTCGGCGACGTCGTCGACCGCGCGGACGAGCACGACGCTGCCGCGACGCTCTACAACGCGTACGAGGGCTTCACCCTCGCCTGACACCGGTCCGTGGCCGCCTCCCTCGGGGGCGGCCCCGGCCGTGCAGGAGCCCCGCCCGGCCGGAGTGCGGACGGACGCCGACCGCAGCCGCGTGCCGCTCCGCGGCGGCGCACCGGGCCGCGACCGTGCGTCGGGCAGCGGACACGCCGAAGACCGGTCCGGCACTCGTGGAGTACCGGACCGGTCTCGGTCGGCTGTCAGGCGCGGCGGCGGGAGTTGCCGTTGTCGGCGCTGTCCTCGTCGTCGTCCTCGTCGGCGTACAGATCCGCGTACGCCGCGTAGGGGTCGTCCTCGTCGTCGTCCTCGATCGGCTCAGGCTCGATCGCGGTGGACGGAGATACACCCAGCTCATGAGACAGACGATTCGCGTCGAACCCGCCGCTGTTGTACTTCAGCTCGCGGGCGACCTTCGTCTGCTTGGCCTTGGCCCGGCCGCGCCCCATGGGTCGACCCCCTCAACGATGGGGCTCACGGCCCCGAGTCTGACACGTGTTCATGATCAGGAGCGGCCTGCCCGGAGTGGGATAGCCGTCCCTTGGAGCATTAACGGTACCTGTTTCCGCCGCCGGACGGTACGTCACGGGTGTGACGTGGCGCGCACTCACAGCCTCCGAAACCAGGTCTTTCCAGGTCACGGGAGGTTTGTTCGGCTTCTGCAGGCTCCCGGGAGCATTCCCGGGCTTGTCGTTCCACTGCCGATTATCCCCCGCCGGAGGAGCGGGCATCGCCCGATCGGGCTAGCAAGTGAGAATCCGGTTCCACATTGTGACCGGCGGGGGGCGGGCTCCCGCCCCCCGCCGGCGGCACGCGGCGCGGATCAGGAGCGGCGGGCGCCCGGGAGCAGGATCGAGCGCAGCGCGCTCACCTCCCGCATCCGCTTCTCCGCGAGGCGGTCGGCCGCCACGGCCGGCGGCACCCCGTCGGCGGCGGCCCGGGTGAAGATCTCCAGCGTGGTGTCGAAGATCTTCGTGGCCTTGTTCTTGGCGCGGTCGAAGTTGAAGCCCTCGATCTCGTCCGCGACCTGGATCACGCCGCCGGAGTTCACCAGGTAGTCGGGGGCGTAGAGGATGCCCCGGTCCGCGAGGTCCTTCTCCACGCCGGCGTGGGCGAGCTGGTTGTTCGCCGCGCCGCAGACGATCACGGTGCCGGCGGTGCCGAGCACCCCGACCGTGGCGTCGTCGAGCGCACCGCCGAGCGCGCAGGGCGCGTACACGTCCAGGGAGGCCCCCAGCAGGGCCGCGGTGTCGGCGACGACCTCCACCCCGGGGTGGGCGGCGCGCACGCGGTTGACGGCCGCCTCGGAGACGTCCGTGACGACCACGGTGGCGCCGTCCGCGACGAGGTGGCCGACCAGGTAGTGGCCGACCTTGCCGACGCCCGCGACGCCGACCCGGCGGCCGCGCAGCGTGGGCTGGCCCCAGCGGGCCTGCGCGGAGGCGCGCATGCCCTGGAAGACGCCGAAGGCGGTGAGCACGGAGGAGTCGCCCGCGCCGCCGTACTCGGGGGAGCGGCCGGTCACGAAGCGGGTCTCGCGGGCCACGACGTCCATGTCCTGGACGTACGTGCCCACGTCGCACGCGGTGACGTAGCGGCCGGCCAGCGACTCCACGAAGCGGCCGTAGGCCCGGAGCAGCGCCTCGTTCTTGTCGCCGCCCTCGGCGGACGGGGCGGGGTCGCCGATGATGACGGCCTTGCCGCCGCCCAGGTCGAGCCCGGCCAGGGCGTTCTTGTAGCTCATGCCGCGGGAGAGCCGCAGCGCGTCCTCCAGCGCCTCCTCCTCGGTGTCGTACCGGTGGAAGCGGGTGCCGCCGAGGGCCGGGCCCAGGGCGGTGGAGTGGATGGCGATGACGGCCTTCAGACCGGTGGACCGGTCGTGGCAGAGGACGACCTGCTCGTGGCCGTCCCCGGGCGCGGCGTCCGGCCCGGTCGCGAAGATCCTGCTGAGCACTCCTGGTGCGGGGTGCGCGGCGGATGCGGTGTGTACGTCGGTCACTGTGGTGACTCCAGTATCTGCGGGCCCGCGGCTGTGGTGCGGGCGTCTGATCGAAGCCTAGCCCCGGGTCCGCCACCGGATCTGCCCTCTGACGGTCCCACGGGCATAACGACCGGAAGCCGTCCACGGCACCCTCCCCGGCGGCCGCCGGTGCGTGCGACGATGCCGGGTGTGACCGCCGTGCGCACTTCGGTGCTCCCGCCCTACGCCGCCCAGCTGCGGGTCTACGAGCCGCTCGCCGCCTATCCGGAGCCCGAGCGGAGCCGCTGGCAGGCCTATGCGGCGGAGCACGGCCCGGACGCCGAGGGGCTGGACGGGGCGGTCGCCGCCGCCGCCCTGGCCGAGCAGCGCCGCGCCCTGGCGGAGCTCGCGGGCCGGACCCCGGGCGCCCTGCCCGACCGGGAGGGCGGGCGGGCCCTCGTCCGGCTGGTCGACGGGGTCACCTACGTCTGCCCGTGGACGGACCGGCTGCGGAGCTGGCAGGCCCTGGACGAGCTGCGCGGGGCGCTGCCCGCGTTCCTCCTCGACACCGTGCTCCCGCCGGCCGTCCGGGCGGCCGCGGAGGCGGACCACGCCCGGTGGCGGGCCGACCATCCGGACGCCCGTCCGTGGGTGCTCACCAGCCGCTGGGAGGTGCCGGTGCGCTGGTGCCTGCCCTTCGGGGAGGAGGACCGCCGCTTCGTGCCCGCCGGGCCGGCCGAGGACGGGCGTGCGGCGGCCCCTGCGGCCCTCTTCTACCTGACGCCGATGGCGCAGGCCCGCCGCCGCGTGGCGCGCGGCTACCGGGCGCTGCGGACCTCCGTGCCGGGGACGCGGCGCGGACCCGGCGGCGCCCTCGTCCTCGGCGTGGAACAGGTCGGCCGGTGGCTGGAGGAGTTCCACCCGCGGTCGCTGGTCGAGCTCGACTACGGGGGCCTGGTGCACCTGCTCGGGGCCGAGGGGCTGGCCGCCGAGAGCTCGGTCGGGGAGGTCGAGTCGGGCATCGGCGCGCTGCGGGCCGGGGACACCGAGGCGGCGGTGCGCGCGTACGAGGCGGTGACCGCCCGTTGGCGGCGGGTGCTGGCCCTGCGGCAGGCGAGCTGACACGAGGTCAGCCGTGCGGGGTGAGAGTACCGGTGAACAGGGGTAGGAACGGTAGGGACCTTCGACCCTGTCCGAAGGACGATGGTCCGGGTTCGGTCAATACCTGTCGAACGTGACACTACTCACCGTTGACGCGAACTTACCCCTATATGCAAAAATGGGACAACCAGCCCAAGTTCAACCCGGTGTGTCCACTTCTGGGCGCATCTGACGGTGGTGCGTACTTTGCGGTGAAACGGAGGGTCTGGTCATCGCGTAGCCGAATGTCATGATTTCGTGACTGTCCGTTATGAGATGGTCCATGGCTGTCCGTCACACTTGACCCACCAGGGGGCAATTTAGGCGGTTTGGCCGATGGGGCTGGACGGATGGTGTAGTTGTAGACATCAGGACAAGCCGTTCGTCCTATTACCGACTCGGCCCGTCTGTGCCATTTCGGGCATCGCGGGTCAAGGTGCAGAATTTGAAGGATAGAACCGCCCTGGTTCGGTTCTCCCGAGGAGGCCGCTCATGACCGCTCGTACCCCTGACGCCGAACCTCTGCTGACGCCGGCAGAGGTCGCCACCATGTTCCGCGTGGACCCCAAGACGGTGACCCGTTGGGCCAAGGCGGGCAAGCTGACGTCCATCCGCACACTGGGCGGCCACCGCCGCTACCGTGAGGCGGAGGTACGTGCTCTGCTGGCCGGTATTCCGGCCCAGCGCACCGAGGCCTGAGGGGCTTCGGAAGCTTTTCCCGAGGGCCGCACCCCTGACTCCGCCGGGTCGGGTGTGCGGCCCTTCGGCATGCCGTGCGCAGGATTCCTGGTGGGGCCCCTGGGGGTGGGGGGAATTACCGGTAATGCATGTGCAATTTTACATATTAAATTCCGGGGGGCCCGGGAGGGGGCTCAAGTGTCCGATCTCAAGGATGGATAAGTGATGACCGTCACAGACTCGTTACCTTGAGGTCTAGACCTGACTCGGTGTAGAGGAGTGCTGACACGGCATCGGTCCCGCCGCGCCGGGAACACGGAGAGGCCCGGAACCTGACGGTTCCGGGCCTCTCCTGTACTGCGATCCCGACGGGACTTGAACCCGCGACCTCCACCTTGACAGGGTGGCGAGCTAACCAACTGCTCCACGGGACCAGATGTTTCTGATCCGTTCGCCTGCTCTCGCCTGCGAACAAGACAGACCCTACTGCATCGCGGGGCCCCAGGTCGAACCGGCTCCGATCGGCCGGAACCGGTGCGCCCCGGGGCCCCGCGACGGCTCAGCGCACCGCCGCGTCCAGCGCGCGCAGGATGCGCTTCTCCGACACCGGGGAGGGCGTGCCCAGCCCCTGCGCGAAGAAGCTCACCCGCAGCTCCTCGATCATCCAGCGGACCGCCCGCAGCTCCGGAGACGGCTCCCGGCCGGCCGGCACCCGGGCCAGCTCCTCCCCGTACGCGTGCTGGACCGCCTGCACCTTCTGCAGGTTCGCCAGGTCGCGCTGCGGATGGTCGGGCAGCGCCTCCAGCCGCCGGTCCACGGCCAGCAGATAGCGCTTCAGGTCCGGCAGCCGCTGCCAGCCGGTGGCCGCCACGAAGCCCGGGAACACGAGCGAGCTCAGGTGCAGCCGCACGTCGTTGACCGCCGTCAGCAGCACCGGGCTGCTGACCGCCTTCAGCCGGTTCGAGGCCCGGTGGAAGGCGATGAGCGCGGTCGCCGCCTTCAGGGTCGTGTCCGCCGCCAGGTCGTACAGGTCGGCGCGCACCTTGTCGTACAGCACGGTGAACGCCGCCTCGTCCCACACCGGACCGCCGTTGACCGTCATCAGGCGGTCGACCGCGGCCGTCACGATGTCCTCGAACAGCGCCGGGACCGAGCCGTGCGGGTTGTACGACAGGGCGAGCTTCGCCTGGTTGCCCAGCCGGCCCTGGATCGCCTTCGCCGGCGAGTTCACCTGGAGCATCAGCAGCCGGCGGGTGCCCGCCCACATGGCCTGCTCCTGCCCCTCCGGCGTGTCGAACAGCCGGATCGCCACCGACGAGCCCTCGTCCACCAGGGCCGGGTAGGCCCGCAGGGCGTGGCCGCGCGAGCGCTGCTCGAAGGTGCGCTGCAGCACCGGCAGCCCGGCCGGCCAGGCCGTCAGCCCGCTCTGCTCGATGCCCCGGCCCGACGCGGCGCTGGACAGCGTCTCCGACAGCTTCGGCTGGAGCGTGCGGCGCAGCTCCTCCAGGTCCTTCGACTCGGCGAGCTTCTTCTTGCCGTCCACCACCCGGAAGGTGACCTTGAGGTGGTCCGGCACCCGCTCCTCGTCCCAGGCCTCCGGCGGCACCGGGACGGCCGACATCCGGTGCAGCACGCGTTCGAGCGTGGGCAGCAGCGGCTCCTGCCGGTCCTGCATCTCCCGCAGCGCCGCCGCCGCGAAGTCCGGCGCCGGCACGAAGTTGCGGCGGATCGCCTTGGGCAGCGACCGGATGTGCGCGGTCACCAGCTCCGCCCGCAGGCCGGGGATCTGCCAGTCGAAGCCCTCCGCGGTGACCTGGTTGAGCACCGGCAGCGGAATGTGCACGGTGACGCCGTCCGCGTTGCTGCCCGGCTCGAACTGGTACGTCAGCGTGAAACGCAGCTTGCCCTGCTGCCAGGTGTCCGGGTAGTCGGCCTCCGTGATGCCGTCCGCCGACTCGTTGATCAGCATCGACTTCTCGAAGTTCAGCAGGTCCGGCTGCTCGCGCCGGGCCTGCTTCCACCAGGCGTCGAAGTGCCGGGTCGAGACAACGTCCTCGGGCAGCCGGGCGTCGTAGAAGTCGAACAGCGTCTGGTCGTCGACCATGATGTCGCGGCGCCGGGCCCGGTTCTCCAGCTCCTCGACCTCGCCGAGCAGCTTCCGGTTCTCCGCGAAGAACCGGTGGTGGGTCTCCCAGTCGCCCTCCACCAGCGCGTTGCGGATGAACAGCTCGCGGCAGAGCTCCGCGTCGATCCGCCCGTAGTTCACCTTGCGCTGCGCGACGACCGGCATCCCGTAGAGGGTGACCTTCTCGTACGCCAGCACCGCGCCGGCCTTCTTCTCCCAGTGCGGCTCGCTGTACGACCGCTTGATCAGGTGGCCCGCCAGCGGCTCGACCCACTCCGGCTCGATCTTCGCGTTGATCCGCGCCCACAGCCGCGAGGTCTCCACCAGCTCGGCGGACATCACCCAGCGCGGCGGCTTCTTGAACAGCCCCGACCCGGGGAACACCGCGAACCGGGCGCCCCGCGCACCGCCGTACTCGCGCTTCTCCACGTCGAACAGGCCGATGTGCGAGAGCAGGCCCGACAGCAGCGCCTGGTGGATGCGGTCGGCGTCCGGCTCGGTGTCGTCGTCGGCCCCGTGCGGACCCTCGTCGATCGTCACCCCGAGCTGCTTGGCGACCGTCCGCAGCTGCACGTAGACGTCCTGCCACTCGCGTATCCGCAGGTAGTTCAGGAACTCCGACTTGCACATCCGGCGGAAGGCCGAGGAGGAGAGGTCCCGCTGCTGCTCCCTGACGTACCGCCACATGGAGAGGAAGGAGAGGAAGTCCGACGTCTCGGACGTGAAGCGGCGGTGCCGGTCGTCGGCGGCCTGGCGCTTCTCCGCGGGGCGTTCGCGCGGGTCCTGGATGGAGAGAGCGGCGGCGATCACCATGACGTCGCGGACGCAGCCGAGCCGGTCCGCCTCCAGCACCATGCGGGCCATCCGCGGGTCGACCGGCAGCTGGGCCAGCTTGCGGCCGAGCGGGGTGAGCCGCTTGCGGTGGTCCTTCTCCGCCGGATCGAGCGCCCCCAGCTCGTGCAGCAGGTTGACGCCGTCCTTGATGTTGCGGGAGTCCGGCGGGTCGAGGAACGGGAACGCGGCGATGTCGCCCAGCCCGGCGGCGGTCATCTGGAGGATGACGGAGGCCAGGCTGGTGCGCAGGATCTCCGCGTCGGTGAACTCCGGCCGGGAGAGGAAGTCCTCCTCCGAGTACAGCCGGATGCAGATGCCGTCCGAGGTGCGGCCGCAGCGGCCCTTGCGCTGGTTGGCGCTCGCCTGGCTGACCGCCTCGATCGGCAGGCGCTGCACCTTCGTGCGGTGGCTGTAGCGGGAGATCCGGGCGGTGCCCGGGTCGACCACGTACTTGATGCCCGGCACGGTGAGCGAGGTCTCGGCGACGTTGGTGGCGAGCACCACCCGGCGGGAGTTCGACCGCTGGAAGACCCGGTGCTGCTCGGCGGAGGACAGCCGTGCGTACAGCGGCAGCACCTCGGTGAACTTCAGCTTCATGCGGTTCAGGGCGTCCGCGGTGTCGCGGATCTCCCGCTCGCCGGAGAGGAAGACCAGGATGTCGCCCGGGCCCTCGGCCTGCAGCTCCTCGACGGCCTCGCAGATCGCCTGCACCTGGTCGCGGTCGCGGTCGGCCTCGCGCTCGCCGTCCTCGTCCTCCGCGCCCTCCTCCAGGATCGGCCGGTACCGCACCTCGACGGGATAGGTGCGGCCGGACACCTCGACGATCGGCGCGTCCTCGAAGTGCGCGGCGAACCGCTCCGGGTCGATCGTCGCCGAGGTGATGACGACCTTCAGGTCGGGGCGGCGCGGCAGCAGCTGCTTGAGGTAGCCGAGCAGGAAGTCGATGTTGAGGCTGCGCTCGTGCGCCTCGTCGATGATCAGGGTGTCGTACTGCCGCAGCTCGCGGTCGGTCTGGATCTCGGCCAGCAGGATGCCGTCCGTCATCAGCTTGACCAGGGTGTCCGGGCCGACCTGGTCCGTGAACCGGACCTTCCAGCCGACCGCCTCGCCCAGCGGCGTCGCCATCTCCTCCGCGACGCGCTCGGCGACGGTGCGGGCGGCGATCCGGCGGGGCTGGGTGTGCCCGACCAGGCCCTTCACGCCGCGGCCCAGCTCCAGGCAGATCTTCGGGATCTGCGTGGTCTTGCCGGACCCTGTCTCGCCCGCGACGATCACGACCTGGTGGTCGCGGATCGCCGCCAGGATGTCGTCCTTCTTCTGGCTGACCGGCAGCTCCTGCGGGTACGTGATGGCCGGTACCGCGGCCCGCCGCCGCTCGACGCGCAGCTCGGCCTTCGCGATCTCGGCGGCCAGCTCCTCGGCGATCTTCTGGCGCGCCTCCGGCTTGCGCACCCTCCGAGCGCCGTCCAGCCGTCGGCCGATCCGCTGCTGGTCGCGGAGCATCAGCTCGGGAAGCCGGGCGGCCAGACCTCCGACGGTGGGGGCATCGACGGGCTGGGATACGGGAGAACTCACTGCGGGCATCCCTCTAGGTTCGCAAGGAGGCACGGGCACGCGCACCTCGGTTTTCGAGCGCCTCCAGTGTCACAGCCCGGGGCGGCGAACGGCGAACGGCCTGCGCGAACCGCGGGGGGCGGGCACGGACGGCACCCGTGCCCTGCCCGTCCGCCGCAGTCCCCGTCGTCGTCCCCGCACGCCGGGCACCGCCCGGCCGCTGGCTAGGCTGCCGCGCGGACGTTCGACGAGAGATCGTGGGGGAGCGATGGCCGGCGAGTTCGACGCGCACGAGCGGAGCATGTGGAAGGGGACCGCGGCCGCGTACGCGCGGAGTTTCGCACACCTGTGCGGTGCCACGGTGCCGGAGCTGGTTGCGGCGGCCGGGGCCGGCCCGGGTACGGCCGTGCTGGACGTCGGCACCGGGCCGGGCACGGCGGCCGCCGCCGCGGTGCGGCTGGGCGCCGCGGTAACCGCGGTCGACGCCGAGCCGGACATGGTGGCGCTGGCCGCCGCGAACGTGCCGGAGGCCGCGGTGCGCCACGCCGTCCTCCCGGACCTGCCCTTCGCGGACGGCTCCTTCGACGCGGTGGTGGCCAACTTCGTGATCAACCACGTCGAGGACCCGGTCGCCGCACTGGCCGAGCTGCGCCGGGTGACCCGCCAGGGCGGGCGGATCGCGGCCACCGTCTGGGCGGCGGAGGGCAACGGGGCGATGGCGGTTTTCGCCGGGGCGCTGGACGCGGCCGCGGTCGAGCGGCCGGTCTTCCCCACCCTGCCCGTCGACTTCGCCCGGACGCCCGAGGGCCTCGCGGGCCTGCTGGCCGAGGCCGGCTGGAGCGGGACCGCCGGGCGCGCACTGCGCTGGACGCACCGCGCCACCGCCGAGGACTACTGGCAGGGCCCGGCTGGCGGCGTCGCCAACGTCGGCCTGCTGGTGACGGCGCAGCCGCCGGAGACCGTCGCGCTGATCAAGCGGCACTACGACCGGCTGGCCGCCGGGCAGGCCGACGCGGACGGCCTGCTGGCCCTGCCCGCGGCGGCGGTGCTCGCGGTGGGCCGCAATTGAGCCGGTGCCAACTGCCCGTGCGGGGACCGGTGGGCTAGCCTTTTGACCGCTTGTCAGCCTGTCGTAGGAATGAAATCGGGGGAGCTGCTGTGGGACTGTGGGACGACGTCAAAGATCTTGGCAGCGCGGCGGTGCACGTCGCCGAGGACGTCTTCTGGGCGCCCACCAAGATCGCGCACTGGGTGCTCACCAAGATGTTCGGCGACCCTGACGCCGAACTGGAGAGGTACGCGGCCGAACTCCACCAGATGAGCACCGAGGTGGAGGCGTTCGGCAAGGAGATCGACACCGCTCTCGGCCACCTCACCTGGCACGGTGCCGCCGCGGACGCGTTCATCGAGCACGCCCGGAAGCGGATCAAGGAACTGAACACCGTCGCCGACGAGCTCGACGATCTGGGCTCGGCGATCAAGGGCCTCGCGGACGCCTTCTGACGCCGCGCGCCGCGCGCCGCGCGCCGTCGCACCGTCCACCAATCCAGGCACGAGGGAGAACGCGCCATGGCCGACCAGTTCGGTGTCCAGCTGCAGGAGCTGGCCAAGATCCAGAACGACTTCCACAAGATCAACGACCGCATGCAGAAGATGGGCCAGAGGGTCGAGGCCATCAAGTCCGCGGTCGCCGAGGCCGCGGCGACCGACCTCACCGCCGGCGGCCTGCTCGGCATCGCCAACTTCTTCGCGGTCGCCGCCCAGGTCGCCTCCAAGGTCAACGCGATCGCGGACAAGGCCCAGGCCCTGGAGGAGACCAAGAAGCAGCTCACCCGGGACATCGCCGAGGACGCCCGGAAGATCAAGCTCGTCATCGCCGAGTACGAGGCCGCCGAGAAGAAGCTCAAGGAGGGCCTCGGCAAGATCGGCGGCGGTGGGGAGAAGGACCCGAAGTCGCCCCACACCGGGATCGACGGCGCCGGCAACGGCGGCAACAACGGTGGCAGCAACGGCGGTGGCGGCAACGGCGGAGGCCACACCACCCCGGGCTCCCCGCACACCGGCGGTTCGGACACCAGCGGCAACGACGGCAGCGGCATCACCACCCGGCCGGGCGGCAAGCACGATGGTCCCAAGATCAAGGACCGCAGCGACGGCGACTGGAAGACCCGCATGATCAACGGGAAGGGCTGGGACGACTGGAGCCCGAGCCACAAGTGGCACCCGCGCAACGGCCAGGGTGCGGGCGTGCTCGACAAGCCGAACCTCGACGGCGCCTCGGACGAGCGCCGGGCCATGGTCGACCGCGCGATGGAGCGCGTCGAGCGGAAGCTCGGCTACAGCCAGGGCGCCGAGACCAACGGCTACCGCGTCGACTGCTCCGGCTTCGTCTCGGCCGCCTGGGGCCTCAGCCACCCCGGCACGACCACCGGCCCGCTGATCAGCGAGAGCTCGGGCATCGCCCACCACATCGCCAAGGGCGACATGCAGCCCGGTGACGCCATGGTCGTCCACCACACCGGCGGTGACATGAACCAGCACGTCGTGCTCTTCGGCGGCTGGGCCAACAAGGAGCACACCAGGATGATCATCCTGGAGGACAGCGGCAGCAAGGGCTGCGTCTCGCGGGAGACCTCGGTCGGCGCCTTCGCCGCCTACACGGCCATCCGCAAGAACGGCATGTAGGCCGGACGCCTCTCCGGCGGGGGGCCGCGCCCCCCGCCGGAGGCGCGGGTCAGGAGCTCCAGGTCTCCTTCAGCGAGGTGATGGCGCCCTTCGCGTCCACGGTGAACTCGTACGTGTTCTGGTAGCAGAAGTAGCCGGCCGGCAGCTCCTCCGAACCGTCCACGAACTTGGTCTCGGCGCACGTCTTCACGTGCGCCAGGCCGTCCTTGGCCGTGCCCGTCTTCACGGTCACGGTCTTCGTCGCCAGCTCCTCGGTGGTGAAGACGGTCACCTTGGCGTCGGGCGAGACGGTGTACGACCTGAACTTCTCCGTCGGGTTGAGGAACAGGCCGTTCGGGCTGCAGTTGGGCTCCGCGATGTCGGCGGTCAGCTTGCCGAGGCCGCTGTCGACGCTCTTCACGTGGATGACCTTGTGGGTCTTGAAGTACGTCTTGCAGTTCGGCCCCCGGCCGCCGTTGTCGGGCTCGGCACTCGCGGCCGGTGACGCGGAGGCCGCGTCGTCGGCGGGCGTGCCCGCGGCGGACGTCGCCGGGTCGGCCACCGGCTCGCTCACGGCCGCCGACGGCACGGCCGCCGTCGGGCTCGACCCGGCGGCCACCGCGCCGTCCCCGGACGACTCCGGGCCGCACGCGGCCGCGCCGAACGAGACGGCGACCAGCAGCGCGGCGATCGCGGCAGGACGGATACGCATGTGAGAACTCCCCCTGGATAGCTGTCGCGCGGCCACCGCCCCACCGCGGCGCGCCGCCCTCCCGGCCGCCACGGCACACGAACGGCCGCGATTGCGCGCTGGAGCCTACTAGTTGCCGTCCCACCGGCTGACGCCGACTCATGCCGCGTCGTTCGCCTGCAGCCCGTCGCGCAGGCGCCGCAGCCGGTCGGCGGGCGCGCCGAGGCCGTTGATCGACCGCCGCGCGGCCTCACTGCCCGGACGGCGGTGCGCCGCGAACGCCAGGTTCGCCGACTGGTGCAGCATCCACTGGTGGTAGCTCACCAGCCGGATCGCCAGGTCGCGGGCGCCCACCAGCTCTCCGTCGGCCGGCAGCACCCGCAGCCAGCCCGCGAACCGCGCGTACCGCACGGACTGCCGGGCCAGCAGCTGCGCCAGCTCCGCCGGGACGGGGCCGGGCTCGCCGCAGGCCGCGATCGCCCGGTCGGACCGGGCCTGCTCCGCCACCGCGGCGTCCAGCACGGCCAGCAGCGCCGCCCGCTGGGTGTCGGGCCCGCCCTCCGGCGGCGGCCCGGGCGGCAGCGCTCGCGGCGGTCCCGCGTGGCCGAGCCGGTGCGCCAGCCGCCGCAGCACGGTCGGCCGGGGAGTCGCGGGCACAGCGGGCACGGTCACCTCCCGGCAGGGCCGGTACGCGGGACCGGCGGTCGCCGTCCGCCCGGCATGCGGTTGCAGTTACCAGTGTGCGCCCGCCGGCGGTGGGCCGGGCCGCCGCGCCGGGCGGACGGGCCACGGTGCGGCGCCCCGCCCCGGGCCACGGCGTCAGACCGCGGGGCGGCGGCGTGTCCGGACGCGCAGGGCGAGCGCGAGCGGCGCGCGGAGCGCCGCCGCCGGCCCGCGGACCCCGAGGGCGCTGCGCAGCGGGGCGTCGAGCAGGGCGGCGGCCAGGGCCGGGCCCAGCGGGGCGAGCGGCGCGGGCAACCGGGCCGCCAGCAGGCCGCGGGTGGCCCGCCACAGCTCCCGTCCCTCGGCGGAGGGAGCGAAGCGGTCGGCCTCCCAGGCCCGCATCCACGCGGCCACCCCGGCCAGGTCGGCGCCGGGCGGTTCCGGCAGGTCGAGTGCGTCCGCCAGCTCGCGGTGGAAGGCGAGCGCGGCGGTCCGCTCCTCCGGCGTCGACGGCCGGGGGCCGTGGGCGTCGACGAAGGCCAGCGGACAGACCGTGAAGCACGCCAGCACGTACAGCATGAGGTCCGGCGTGATCCCCGGCCGGTCGTGGACGCTGCGCAGCCCCGCGACCACGGCGCGCCCCTCGGGGCTGTGCGGCCCCAGCCCGATCAGGGTGAACATCGCGGCGCCGGTGGCCTTGGCCCGGTCCGCGGGCCGGCCGGTCATCCGGCCGGTGGCGTGCAGCACGGCGGCGATCTCCGGCACGGCGAACGTCCGGACGAAGCCGAGGGTCAGGCCGACCTTCGCCTCCCCCGGCATGGCCGCCAGCACCAGCCGGGCGTACGGGTCGCGGTACCCGGTCACGCGGGCCCCGGGCCGCCGGCCGCGGCCAGGGCCTCGGCGGTGAGCGGGCCGTCCAGGCCGAGGGAGACCCGCACCAGGTGGGCGCGCTCCTCGGCGGGGTCTGCGTCCAGGCCGGGCAGGGCGGCCTGCTCCTCGCGCGGGCGGGGCGGGCGTCCGGAGGCCAGCGCGTCGACCGCGGACCGCAGTGCGACGGCCACCACCAGGGCGGCCCGCTCGGCGTCGCCGAGGCCGGCCCGCTCGGCCACCCGGGTGCCGGAGGCCACCGCCGCGGGGTCGACCCACGGCCGCAGCGTCAGCTGGCCGTCGCGGATCTCCAGGCCCCGCCGGGTGGTGCGCCACTCCAGGTCGCGCAGGGCGATCCGCTCCGTCCACGGGGTGGCCGGGGCCTCCAGGGCGAGCCGCCGGTCGGCCCGGTAGACGAGGTCCCAGAGCGGTCGCAGCGCCCGGTAGTCGCGGCGGCGCCGGGCCCAGGCCGCGGCCGCCGGGCCGGCGAACCCCGCGGTGATCAGCAGCGCGCCCGCCGCCGCGAACGCCGGTCCGGCGGCGGTGCTGAGCCACTCCAGGCCGCCGATCCCGGCGGCGGCGGCCCCGATCGCGGCGATCTTGCAGAGCACGTAGCCGCAGGCCGTCACCGAGCCGTACGCCAGCAGCCGGATGCCGCGCCGCAGCCAGCCCGCGGGCAGCCGTCCGGCGTGGCCGTGGCAGACCCGGCCGATGTCGATCAGGGCGAACGCGAACGCGCCCTGGTAGAGCGCGAGGAAGCCGGCGATCGCGGGCACCCGCGCGAACGTCGTGTCGAAGGTCAGCGGCGTCTCCGGGCTCCCCGCACCGCCGACCGCGAAGAGCACCGCCATCAGCGGCGCCAGCACTCCGAAGACCGCGAGGCGCGTCCGGACGCGCCGCCGGATGCCGGCCCGCGAGGCGTCCCAGACGCGGTCCGCGGTCCGCTCCTCGGGCGGTGTCCAGATCAGCGCCAGCACCACGGCGGCGGCCGAGAAACCGGTGATGCCCAGGTAGACCAGCAGGGTGGCGAGGTTGCCGACGTGCGCGACCCGGTCGACGAGGCGGTACACGACGGGCGCGGCCACCAGGAAGGAGGAGGCCGGTGCGGCGATCGCCAGCGCCACCACCAGCAGGCCGGACGAGGGGTCGCGCCGCCAGGCCCGGAGCTTCAGCCCCGCCACCGTCCAGGCGGCCGCGCCGATCGCGAGGTAGACCGCGTCGAAGGGGAGTTCGGAGACCGCGGCGGCCGCCCCCAGGGCGGTGTGCGGTTCAGACATGCTGGCCCTTGCGGTGCTCCAGCGCGGGTGCGAGCTGCGAGGTCGTGCCGAGCCCGGGGGCCAGCACCAGGATCCGCAGCAGTTCGGCGCCCAGCACCTCGGCCTCCTCCTCCGCGACGTCGTCGTAGTGCGAGCGGCCGAGGACGAGCCGCAGCATCTCGGGGGAGATGGTGGGGAGTTCGACGGAGGCGGTGTCCTCGCCCGGCCGCGGCGCCTCGGCGAGGTGCCCGCAGAGCAGGTGGGCGAGCTCGTGGCAGATGATGTGGGCGCGGTGCAGGTCGGAGGTCTCCTGCTCGAAGTGGATGACGTCCGCGTCGGCGAGCCGTTCCACGAAGCCGGAGGGCTCACCCACCCGCATCCGCCGCGGCGCCAGCCGCACCGGGCGGCCGGAGCGCTCGGCGACCGCCGTGCACAGCTCCTCCACGGTGCTGAGCGGCGGCAGTCCCAGACGTCTGGCCACGGCCCGCATCCGGCGGCGGGTACGCCCCACACCTCGCACGTTCTCCCCCTCGGACGGCCGCCAGTGCCCCAGCGGCGTCTGCTGCTGCCCGGTCACGTCACCGGGTCGTCGTCGGGCAGTCCGACCGCCCGGCGCAACTGTTCCACGACGGTCAGGGCGGCGTCCTGCATCTCGGGCGGAAGGCCGGCCGCGCGCATGGCGATCCGCTCGACCCGGGCGTCGCGAAGGGCCTCGATCTGCTGCAGGTCGCGCTCCACCGCCTGCGCGGTGGCGGAGTCGCTGAAGTAGTCGAGCGGCACCCCGAAGTGCCGGGCGATCTTGACCGCGTTCTCCAGGCTCGGCTTCTGGGTGCCCTTGCGGAGGTTGCCGATGTAGGTGCCGCTCAGACCGGTGCCGGCCGCGATCTCCGAGTCCCGCCAGGGGCGGCCGAGCTCCTTCGGGTAGATCACCTTGATCAGGCGCCGGAAGCGGGCCGCGAAGTCGGGGGAGTCCGGCGGCACGGTACCGTCGCCGGCCGGCCGGTCCGGCGGCTGCGGACGGGCGGATTCGGTGGGCATGGGCGGATCATAGAACGATCTGATGCTCCGCCAGTATCGCTTCGGCGCACCCGCCTGCACGATCGTTGACGGAGAAGTGCGGGGCGGGTGGCCCTTTCGTGGCAGTGTCCGGGATTCCGCCGACCACCGATCCACCATAGTTGACACCTCGTCACGCACCGAGCAGGATCGACCGCACAGGCCCGTCCGCGCACGGACGGCCGCGCAGTACCCCCGGTTCCTCGGACTCCGGACCGCCGCTGCCTCACGGGGGTGGGCAACGGCGGCCGGCCCGACGGGCGGTGCTGCTGCACTACCGTCGGGCCCGCACACCCGATCACCTCTGTGCGGGCCGCGGACGGCGGCCCGGCACGTGGTCGCCGAGGCGGAGACGGTGCCCGATGAGCCAGCTGTTCCCTCCCGGTCCCCTGGTCGGAGCCGACGCACTGGCGGCGCGGCTCGGCCATCCGGATCTCGTCGTGCTCGACGCGAGTGTCGGACCGCACCGCGGGGCCGCGCGGCGCATCCCGGGCGCCCGGGTCTTCGACCTCGACGGCGCGATGTCCGACCGGGCCGACCCGCTGCCCCACACCCTGCCGGGCCCGGAGCAGTTCGCCCGCGGCATGCGGGCCCTGGGGGTGGACGACCGCAGCACCGTGGTCGTCCACGACGCCGCGGGCCTTCACTCCGGTGCCCGCGCCTGGTGGATGCTCCGTGCCATGGGCTTCGACCGGGCGGCCGTGCTCGACGGCGGCCTCCCCGCCTGGACAGCGGCCGGGCTGCCCACGGAGCCCGCCGACGCGGTGGCCGCGCCGCGGCCCGGCTCGTTCACGGCCAGGCCCCGCCCCGACCTGATCGTCGGCCTCGACGCCGTCACGGCGGCCCTCGCGGACGACGCGGTCGCGGTGGTCGACGCCCGGTCCCGGGAGCGCTTCACCGGGACGGTCGAGGAGCCGCGGCCCGGGCTGCGGCGCGGGCACATGCCCGGATCGGTCAACCTGCCCTTCACCGAGGTGCAGGCGGACGGCCTGATGCGGCCGGAGGCCGAGCTGCGCGTCCTCCTCGCAGCGGTGGCCGGGCCGCGCGAACGCCTCGTGCTCAGCTGCGGTTCCGGGGTCACCGCGTGCGTGCTCGCCCTCGCGGCGGACCTGGCGGGCTACCGTGACCTCGCCGTCTACGACGGGTCGTGGAGCGAGTGGGGGCAGCCCTCGGACCGGCCCGTGGCCCGCGGCGCGGCCTGAGGCGGCCGGACGCGCGACCGCACCCGCCCGGGCGTCAGCCGGCGCGCGGGCGTGGCTGCACGCCGGGGCGTGCAGTACCGCGTACGGGGCCACCGGACGTCACGGCCCGCCCGGCCGGCCCGGCCGGGCACGCCGATCGGACCGACCGGCAGGGCGCCGCACACGGGCGACGCCGGGGCCGGGCGGCCGACAGGACCGCCGCAGTCGTTCGGGTCAGAGCAGGAACAGCTTGGCGAAGGGGGCCGGGAGCCGCTCCTGACGGGACCCGAAGTCGACCACGACCGCGATCTTGCCGTCGCCTTCGACCTCCGTGACCCGGCCGAGGCCGTACTCGTCGTGGCTCACCCGGTCTCCGGTGGCGAATCGCTTCGGCGGAGGCGGAGTCGCAGCTCGGAACGGGCTGGTGGGGAGATGGCGCCGGGGCGCAGCTGAATTCGTCATCGATGCCAGTATGCGCCTGATCCGACGTGCCGGGGTCGTCCGTAACGCCGAATTCTCCGGATCGTGGCCTGGGCCGAGGGCCCGGCGGGCCGGGCCGGGCCCGTGGCGGGCGCGCAGGTGCGCCAGCGTCACCGGGCCTCCACGCTGCGTGCCCGCCGGGTGCCGGGCGGTCGCCGGGCCGGCTCGTCCGATACCCGTTCGGCACCCGTCCGGCCCGCCCGCGGGCGGCGTGCGCGGGGGCGTGTCGGGCGTGGCCGCGCGGGTCCGGCACCGCGCGGGGGCGGGGTCGTTCGCGGGCGGGCGGGACCCGCGCGAAGACCGGTGCGCCGAGAACCCCCGTTCGGGACCGGACCCTGCTACAGTCGTGGTAGTTGCAGTTGTGGTCCCCATGAACTTTGTGTGCGCCTGCTGGTTGTAACAGCAGGTGCATTTTTGTTTTCCCGGAAAATCCCGGGGCGGGTCATCCATCGCGGCGACGAGAAACTCGTGAGTTGCGAGTTTCAGAATGCCCGTTCAAGGAGATTTTCAAATGGCTAACGGCACCGTGAAGTGGTTCAACTCGGAAAAGGGCTTCGGCTTCATCGAGCAGGATGGCGGCGGCCCCGACGTCTTCGCCCACTACTCGAACATCCAGGCCAACGGCTTCCGTGAGCTGCTCGAGGGCCAGAAGGTCGAGTTCGACGTCACGCAGGGCCAGAAGGGCCCGCAGGCGGAGAACATTCGCCCCGTCTGAGCATTCGCCGCTCTGCTTTTCCCGCCGCAGGCCAGTTCTGCGGCATGAAGGCCTGCACCGCGTCCGTCGCGGTGCAGGCCTTCGGCTTTCCCGGGGTCCCGCCGCGGCGCCCGGCCCCGGCCCGGCCCCGGCCGCCGCTTCCGGGGCTAACGCTTCCGGGTGACCTCGCGCCAGATCATCCGCGGGATGCGGGGCCTGACGTCCGTGGTGACCACACCCATCGCCCGGCGCACGTACCGGTCGTCGGTCAGCTGCCCGAGCATCGCGGCGGCGAGGTCGGCCCGGGAGGTGAACACGCCGTCGGCACTGTCCTCGGCCAGCCCGAAGTCCGTCACCTCCGGATGGTCGAACAGCCCGGAGGGGCGGGCGATCGTCCAGTCCACCGCGCTCCGCCGGACGAGTGCCTCCATCCGGCGCATGTCCGCGTGTGCCGCCCGCGCGACCACCCGGTTCACGTACGGGTCCAGCACGTGGTTGAAGAAGAACGCGCCGCTGGGCCGCCACGCGGGGTCGAGCACGCTGGAGCTCACCGCCACCAGCCGCTTCACGCCCTGCCGCTCCATCGCCGCGAGGACGTGCCGCATCCCGGTCGAGTAGAGGTCCACCGGCCCCCGCCCGGGCGGCGCCCCCAGGGCCGACAGCACGGCGTCGGCGCCGGAGACGGCCGCGTCGACCGCTGCCGCGTCCGTGACGTCGGCGCCGACCGCGGTGAGGCCGTCCTGCCCGGGGAGGGAGCCCGCTCGGCGGGCCACGGCGGTGACCCGGTGGCCTGCGGCCAGGGCCTGTTCGGTCAGGCGACGGCCGGTCGGGCCGGTCGCGCCGAGGACGACGATGCGCATGGGTCAGCTCCTTCGCTCCGCCCCGGCCTGCCCGCAGCGGTGAACCCCTTGACAGTGCCGTCCGCCGGTCACGATATTCAACGCTGATGAATAAAACGCGCGGCCGCCCCCGCGGCAACCCGCCCACCCGGGCCCGCATCGCCGAGGCCGCCCTCGGCCTCTTCCTCCGGCACGGGTACCGCGGCACCACCCTGCGCGCGGTCGCGGCCGAGGCCGGCGTCGACCAGGCGCTCGTCAGCTACCACTTCGGTTCCAAGCAGGGCCTGTTCGGCGAGGTCACGCAGCTGCACTGCGCCCAGTCGCTCGCGCTCGCCCAGGCCCTGGACGGCGATCCCGCGGGCGTCCCCGAGCGGCTCCTGCAGGCCGTCACCGACCTCTGGGACGACGTCGGGTTCAACCGGCTCGCGATGCAGAACGACGACGTGATGCGGGTCTTCCGCGAATACCTGGACAACGAGGTGCTCCGGCGCATCGCTGAATATCTCGGCGGCCACGACGCGACCGAACGCGCCCTCGCAGCCGTCACCGTCATCGGCGGGCTGATCTTCACCCGTTACATGAACCCGCTGCCCACCTCGGCCCGCCTCGCCTCCGCCGACCTCCACCGGATCCTCGCCCCGACCCTCCGCGCCGCCCTGCAGCCCCGCCCCCACCGCGCCCTCGCAGGCCGCCGGTGAGCCGGACGCCGTCGGACACCGGCGTGCGGGTCGACGCCGGCGCCCGGGCCGGCGTCGCGTGCGCGGCTCCCGGCCCGCCGTGGGGCTGCTCGGCGTCCGGCTCACCGGTGGCGGGTCGTGCGAGCCGGCGTGGGTCAGTGCGGCAGCAGGTCGCTCGTGATCAGGTCGAAGCCGAACGGCTCGGGGATGTGCAGCGTCTCGCCGAACTCGATGTCCTCGCGGCGGTGGTACTTCGTACCGTCGGGCCGACTGAACAGGGTGACGGTCTTCTGCCTGGCGTCGACCAGCAAGTACAGCGGGATGCCCATCAACGGGTAGTCGCGGACCTTCCCCACCCAGTCGTTCTCCGGGTTCGAGGGGGAGACAAGCTCGACGGCGACAGTGGCGAACTCGGATGGGACCTGGTTGTCGGACGTCTCCAACGCCTCGCTCGGAAGGTATGTCAGGTCCGGGTTGCGGCTCTTGCCGACGTTGGGCGACACCAGGTCGGTGTTCTCGCTCGGCAGCAGATCGACCGGGGCGTGTCTGTCGAACTGGCGGCGGACCAGCAGCAGGTTTCGCTGGTGGATGCCCGAGGGGCTGACCATCATGACGATGGTGTCGCCCGAGATTTCCACCTTGAATCCGTCGGGCAGGCTCCGTCGGGCTTCTTCGAGGAGTGCGAAGTGCTCCGGGTTCATGCGCGGTGTCTCCTGGGGTGTGCCGGGCAGCATCCTCAGAGTAGTCCGGCGCCGGGGCCGACAGCGCTCGTGCGCGGTGCTTGCCGTGGAGCCCGTTCTCCGGACCGTCGCGGGGCCTCGATCGCTCCGGCGGCTGACCGTCCGCCGTCCCGTTGGTGTCGAACGGCACGAAAATGCCCCCGAAGCGAACTGCTTCGAGGGCATCGTGCCTGGTAAGGCTGTGTGGCCAGGGCCGGGGTCGAACCGGCGACCTTCCGCTTTTCAGGCGGACGCTCGTACCAACTGAGCTACCTGGCCGTACTGCATCGCCTCTTGCGAGACGGGCGATCCCGACGGGACTTGAACCCGCGACCTCCACCTTGACAGGGTGGCGAGCTAACCAACTGCTCCACGGGACCTGGTGCGGAAATCCGCTCAGGCCTTGCGGCACTGCTGTACTACGGTAACGCGTACCCCCAACGGGATTCGAACCCGTGCTACCGCCTTGAAAGGGCGGCGTCCTGGGCCACTAGACGATGAGGGCTTGCGGCCCCCCTGCTGTTTCCAGCGTTCGGGGTCGTCGAGAAGCATATGGGATCCGGGCGGGAACGCCAAAACGGTTTCGGGGGCCGCTGCGGGGTGTCGCCGGAGCGCTCCGGCGCACCGTCACGACCAGCCGAGTTCGTGGAGCTCGTCGTCGTCGAAGCCGAAGTGGTGTGCGACCTCGTGGACCACCGTGGTGCGGACCTCGTCGACGATCTGCTCGAACGTCTCGCAGTAGCGCAGCGTGGGGCCCATGTAGATCAGGATCCGGTCGGGCAGGACCCCGGCGTACCACTCGCCGCGCTCGGTGAGCGGCGTGCCCTCGTAGAGGCCGAGCAGGTCGGGGGAGGACGGGTCGGGTTCGTCCTCGACGAAGATCGCGACGTTGTCCATCATCGCCGCGAGCTGCGGCGGAATCTGGTCGAGCGCGTCGGCGACCAGCGTCTCGAACTCGTCCCGGGTCATCTCCACCGCCTCATTGTCGGGTGTGCGGTGACGGTGTGCCAGGTGATCGGCGCGGGTGATTCACTGGAGTATGCGTTCGGACGGCACAGGTGAGGTGACGGCGCCCGCCGGAAAGTCCTCGGGCGGCGTGCGGCAGGTCCTGCACGGGCAGGGGGCGGCGGTGGCCGTGGTGGCGGTGGGCGGCGCCCTGGGCGCGTCCGCGCGGTACGGCGCGGCGCTGGCCTGGCCCACCGGCCGCGACGCCTTCCCCTGGACGACCCTCTTCGTGAACACCCTGGGCTGCGCGCTGATCGGGATCTTCCTGGTGCTCCTCACCGAGACCGGGTCGCCGCACCCGCTGTGGCGCCCCTTCGTCGGTACGGGCGTGCTGGGCGGCTTCACCACGTTCTCGACCGCGACCGTGGACGTCCAGCGGCTGGTCGACCACGGGGCGCCGGCCCGCGGCCTGGCGTACCTCGCGGCGACCGTGCTCGCCGCGCTCACCGCGGTCTGGGTGGCGGCCGGGTCGACCCGGCGGCTGGTCGGGCGGCCGGCATGAGCAGGCCGCGCGGTACGGCGCTGCGGCTCACCGTGCTGGTGGGCGAGGACGAGAGGCACCACGGCCGGCCGCTGTACACCGAGGTCGTGCACCGGGCGCACGAGGCGGGGCTGGCCGGGGCGAGCGTGTTCCGGGGGATCGAGGGCTTCGGCGCGTCGTCGGTCGTGCACACCTCCCGGCTGCTCTCGCTCGCGGAGGGCCTGCCGGTGGCGGTCGTCGTGGTGGACACGGCGGAGCGGGTCCGGGCGTTCCTTCCCCGTCTGGAGGAGCTGACCGGGCTGGGCCCGGTGCTCCTCGACGAGTGCGAGGTCGTCCGGGGGCCGGGCGAGGCGACCGGGGAGGCGCCCGGCGGGCCGGAGGAGGTCCGGTGAACTGGCTGCTGGTGGTGGTCGGCGCCATGGCCGGTGCGCCGCTGCGCTATCTGACCGACCGGGCGGTGCAGGCGCGGCACGATTCGGTGTTCCCCTGGGGCACGTTCACCGTCAACACGGTGGGCTGCCTGGTGCTCGGCCTGTTGGCGGGTGCGGCATCCGCCGGTGCGGCCTCCCCGGAGCTCCAGCTGTTGGTCGGCACCGGCCTGTGCGGGGCTCTGACGACGTATTCGACGTTCTCGTACGAGACGCTCCGGCTCGCCCAGGGCGGGGTGCGCTTCCTCGCCCTGGCGAACGTCGCGGGCAGCGTCTTCGCGGGCCTCGGCGCCGCGTACGCCGGGACGGCGCTGGCACAGGCGTTCTGGGGGTGACCCGGTCGGCCGGTCGGCGTGCCGTCGGCCGTGTCCGCGGGCCGTGCCGCGCGTTGGGCACCGGAGGGCGGTGGGCCCGGGTGGGCGGCGCGGGAGGTGGCTCGGGTGAGAGCGCGGGTGATGGCGGTCGGTACGCGGCGGCGCGCGGCGGCGGGTGCCGCACTGATGGCCCTGGCCGGGCTGGGGCTCGGCGGGTGCATGGCGGTGGGCCCCGGCGCGACGGGATCGGGGAGCAGCGGGCTGCGGGCGGGCCCGGACGGCGCCGCGGAGGCCTCCGGCGGGCCGGAAGCGGTGCAGGTGTCCGGCCGGCACCGCGGGGGCAAGGGCGTGACGGTGCCCGCCGCGGAGGCCGGGAGCGCCGGTGCGCAGCCGTCCGGCGGGGCGGCGGACGGCGGTGCGGAGTCCGCGGCCCCCGGGCCGGGTGTGCCCGAGGCCACACCGTCCCCCTCCGTGCCGTCCAACCGCTCCGCGGAGACGCCCGGGCAGCCGTACCCGTCGCCCGTGCCGGTCGAGCCCAGTCGGGCCGCCACGCCGGAGCCGGGGGCCTCCCCCAGCGGGCCTGCGGCACCGGACGGCCCGGGGCCGTTCCCGAGCCTGCCGGGATCGGCGGGCTCCGACGGCGGATCGCCGGAGCATTGACGGGCTGGCCAGGGCATTTGCCTCTGATCCCCAGGCTCGTCTATGGTGGTAGATCGTTCGTTTGATTCATTTGATTGGCGCCCTATTCCCATCTGGCGCCCTTGGCGCGTTCCGGCGATCCGTGGCTGACCGCATAGAGGCGGTTGTGTAACAGAACCCCGGACTTTGGCGCGTGCCACTTCCGGAAGGTTTTGCATGTCTCTCGTTGACGACGCCCGCTTCGCCATGCCCGCGAACGGTCTCGACGCCGCCGACACCATCGACCCCGCAGAGCTCCTCGAGGACGACGCCTCGGAGCTCACCGACACCGCCGACATCGCCGAGGGCGACACCGGCACCGACGAGCCCACCCTCACCTTCGGCGACCTCGGCCTGCACGACGACGTCGTGCGCGCCCTCGCCAAGCGGGGCGTCACCACGCCGTTCCCGATCCAGGCCGCGACCATCCCGGACGCCCTGGCCGGCAAGGACGTCCTCGGCCGTGGCCGCACCGGCTCCGGCAAGACCCTCAGCTTCGGCCTGCCGCTGCTGACCCGCCTCGCCGACGGCGAGCGCACCCGCGCCAAGCACCCGCGCGGCCTCATCCTCGTCCCGACCCGCGAGCTGGCCATGCAGGTCGCCGACGCCCTGGAGCCGTTCGGCTCGGTGCTCGGCCTCAAGCTCAAGGTCGTCTGCGGCGGCACCTCGATGTCGAACCAGATCTACGCGCTGGAGCGCGGCGTCGACGTCCTCGTCGCCACTCCGGGCCGCCTGCGTGACCTGATCAACCGCGGCGCCGCCAAGATGGACGACGTGCAGATCGCCGTCCTCGACGAGGCCGACCAGATGGCCGACATGGGCTTCCTGCCCGAGGTCACCGAGATCCTCGACCTGGTGCCGGCCGGCGGCCAGCGCCTCCTGTTCTCCGCCACGCTGGAGAACGAGATCGACACCCTGGTCAAGCGGTACCTGAGCAACCCGGTCACCCACGAGGTCGACCCGTCCGCCGGCGCGGTCACCACGATGACCCACCACATCCTCGTGGTGAAGCCGAAGGACAAGGCGCCGATCACCAACGCCATCGCCGCCCGCAAGGGCCGGACGATCATCTTCGTCCGCACCCAGATGGGTGCCGACCGCGTCGCCGAGCAGCTCGTCGAGGCCGGTGTGAAGGCCGACGCCCTGCACGGCGGCATGACCCAGGGCGCCCGTACCCGCGTGCTCGGCGACTTCAAGGACGGCTACGTCAACGTCGTCGTCGCCACCGACGTCGCCGCCCGCGGCATCCACGTCGACGGCATCGACCTCGTGCTCAACGTCGACCCGGCCGGCGACCACAAGGACTACCTGCACCGCTCGGGCCGTACCGCCCGCGCCGGCCGCTCCGGCATCGTCGTCACCCTGGTGCTGCCGCACCAGCGCCGCGGCGTCTTCCGCCTGATGGAGGACGCGGGCGTCGACGCCTCGCGCCACATCCTCGACCACGCCTTCGACGCCGAGGTCGCCAAGATCACCGGCGCCCGCTCGCTCGTCGAGGTCCAGGCCGAGTCGGCGGCCGGCATCGCCGGTGCCGCCGAGCGCGAGGTCGCCGACATGTCCCGCCACCTGGAGCGCGCGCAGCGCCGCGCCACCGAGCTCCGCGAGGAGGCCGACCGCCTGGCCGCCCGCGCCGCCCGCGAGCGTGCCGCCCTCGGCATCGAGGACGAGGTCGTGGAGGCCGTCGAGACCGACGGCACCGAGACCGCCGTCGTCGAGGCCCCGGCCGTCGAGACCGAGGCCCCGGCCGTCGAGACCGAGCGTGCGCCGTACCGCGACAACCGCAGCGAGCGCCCCGCGTTCAACCGCGACCGTGACCGCGAGCGCCCGTCGTTCAACCGCGACCGTGACGACCGCGGTGGCCGTCCGTTCAACCGTGACGACCGTGGCGGCCGTTCCTTCGGCGGCGACCGTGAGCGCGGCGGCTTCAACCGCGACGACCGTGGCGGCCGCCCGCAGGGCCAGGGCTTCAACCGTGACCGTGACGACCGTGGCGGCCGTTCCTTCGGTGGCGACCGTGAGCGTCCCGCGTTCAACCGCGACCGTGACGACCGCGGTGGCCGCCCGCAGGGCCAGGGCTTCAACCGTGACGACCGTGGTGGCCGTTCCTTCGGCGGCGACCGTGAGCGTCCCGCGTTCAACCGCGACCGTGACGACCGTGGCGGCCGCTCCTTCGGCGGCGACCGCGAGCGTCCGGCCCGCTCGTTCGGCGACCGCCCGTCCTTCGGCGGCGACCGCGACCGCAGCGCCGGCGGCAGCAGCCGTCCGTTCGCCCGCCGTGACGACCACCGCTCCGGTGGCCGCCCGCAGGGCCAGGGCTTCAACCGTGACGACCGTGGTGGCCGTTCCTTCGGTGGCGACCGCGAGCGTCCCGCGTTCAACCGTGACCGCGACGACCGCGGTGGCTTCAACGGCGGCGCCGACCGCAAGCCGCGCTGGAAGAACTGACGCCTGACAGTCGTCCGGACGGGCCCGCTCCACTTCGGTGGGGCGGGCCCGTCCGCGTACCCGGCCCTCGGCGCGGTTTTTCTCGGAAGGAGAATAACCGGTGGCGGAGGACGGCCGCCGGCGCGTACCGTCGGCGGCATGAGTCGTATGCATCAGCTGGCGGTCGAGAACGAGGAGATCGCCGACCGGGGGAGCTACCGCACCCGGGAGGGCGTGGCCGTGGAGATCGGCCCGCAGCTCGCGGCCGCACGGGCGGGCACGGTCTCGTACGGGCCCGGACCGCTGCCCGGCCACGTACCCGCGGGGCCGAGCACCGGGACGGTCGAGGTCACCGCGGAGGGCAGCATCCAGGCCGGTGCGCGGCTGACCGCCGCCGGCGGCGAGCACGTGGCCGTGCTCAACTTCGCCTCGGCGCGCAACCCCGGCGGCGGCTACCTGCGCGGCGCCAAGGCCCAGGAGGAGGACCTCTGCCGCAGCGCGCTGCTCTACCGCAGCCTGCTGGAGGCCCCCGACTACTACGCCGCGCACCGGGCCTCCGCCGACCTCCGGTACAGCCACCGGGTCATCTGGTCGCCGCACGTCCCGGTCGTCCGCGGGGAAGGTGGACTCCTCGCGCAGCCGTACCCGCTCTCGTTCCTCACCTCGCCCGCGCCCAACGCGGGCCAGCTCGCGCTGCGTTCGGAGGGCCGACCGGTGGACGTCGCCGCGGTGCTCGCCGAACGCGCCGGACGCGTGCTGGCGGTGGCCGCCCGGCACGGCGTCCGGGAACTCGTGCTCGGCGCCTGGGGGTGCGGTGTGTTCCGCAACGACCCGGCGGTCGTGGCGGACGCCTTCGCGCACGCCCTGGCGGAGGACGGCGCCGCCTTCACGAAGATCGTCTTCGCGGTCTGGGACAGGTCGCCGGTCTCCGCGAACCGCACGGCGTTCGAGGAACGCTTCGGGGCCGGGGCGGAGGCCTGACCGTACGTCCGGCCGGCGGAGTGCCTCCTGGCCGCACCGTGCCCACTGCACCCGCGTCCGGTGCCGGGCTCCGTGGCGCGGGCGTCAGCGGTCGCGGGTCGCCAGCGCCGAGGCGGCCGCGACGACGCCCGACACCGCGAACACGGACGGCCACGCCCCGATCCGCTTCGCCAGCGGATGCGAGGCGCCGAACGCCACGACGTACAGACCCGTCAGCGCGACGGCGGTGCCCGTACCGGCCTGCCGCCGCCACTGCACCGCAGCGGTCGCACCGGCAGCCGCCAGCACGGCACCGCCCAGCTCGCGCCGGCCGCTCCAGCGCGCCGCGCCGTAACCGCCGATCAGCCCCGCCGCCGCGACCGCCGTGCTCGGGACACCCGCCATGCTGCTCTCCTCCGACACCGGGCCCGGCTCGCGCGCGTCCGGACCGCCTGCGCCCGGCCCCGCGCCACTGCCTGCTCGTCGGCCGGGCCGGGCCGTGCTCCGACGATAACCCCGGCCGCTGCCGGTCCTGCCGCCGGTCCTGGTCGCTTTTTGATCACCGAGGTGCTGAAACCCGTCCTCCGCGGTCCGTCGTGATCCATACTCACGCCCGTGAGTACTGACACCCGGAGCCCGGCCGCGGGCGGCGAGGCCGAACTGCGCGTCAGCCCGCTGGAACTCTTCTTCGACCTCGTCTTCGTCTTCACCGTCACCCAGCTGACCGCCAGCCTCACCCACCACCTCGACGTCGGCGGGCTCGTACGGGTGCTGGTGATGCTCGCCGTCATCTGGTGGATGTACGACGCGTTCATCTGGCTCACCAACGCCATGCCGCCCTCCACCCACCCCCGCCGCGGCTTCCTGCTCACCGGGATGGCCGCGTTCCTCGTGATCTCACTCGCGGTGCCGCACGCCTTCGACGGCAGCGGCGCCGCGTTCGGCTGGGCGTACCTCGTGGTCATCGCCGTGCACACCGGCATGTTCGCCGCCGCGGGGGTGGCGCGCGGGCCGGTGCTCCGGATGGGCGGACTCAACCTGCTCATCGCGCTGCTCGTGGTGATCGGCGGTTACCAGGAGGGCACCGTCCAACTCGTCCTGTGGACGGCCTCGCTGGGCGTGCAGTTCGCCATCCCGTACCTCGTCGACCTGCCGCAGTTCCACCTGCGGGCGCACCACTTCGTCGAACGCCACGGCCTGATCGTCATCGTCGCCTTCGGCGAGTCCGTGGTCGCCCTCGGCGTGGGCGCCTCCGAGCACACCGAACTCACCCCTGCCCCGGTGCTCGCAGCCGTCTGCGCCCTGGCCGTCTGCGTCGGCCTCTGGTGGGCGTACTTCGGCCACGACGACGACGAGGTCGCCGCCGATCGGATGGCAGCCCTCGACGACGAGCGGCGCAACCGCCTCGCCATCCGCGTCCACAACCTCGGTCACTACGCGCTGCTGCTCGGCGTGATCCTCCTCGCCGCCGGTGCCGAGTCCGCGGTCGCCCATCCGACCCACACCGTGACCCTGCCGCAGGCCGCCGTCCTCGCCGCCGGGCCGGCCCTCTTCCTCGCCGCGAACGCCGGCATCCGCCGGGCCTTCGACCAGGGCCCCGTCCTCCCCCGCCTGGCCGCCGCGGCCCTCATCGCCGCCACCGTCCCGCTCGGCACCTCGCTGCCGGCGATCACCCAACTCGCGGTGATCGCCGGTCTCCTCGCCCTCACCTTCGCCTACGAGGAGCGCCGCACCACCCGGCGGTGACGGCGTCGACCGAGGTCCGAGGGCGGTCCGGCGGGTGCGGGAGCACCCGGTGGACGGCGGAGACCCGGTCCCGAAGGGCGGGGCCCGCCGCCCGGCGACGGTGGCCTGTCGTGGCGATCGCAGCGCGTCGAGCAGATCGGCGGGCCCGGTCGGGGCCGACCGCCGCGGGGTCACGGGGTCAGCGCCGCCCGGACGGTGTCGAGGTCGGCCCGGGTGGCGCCGTGGGCGAGGAGGTAGCCCTCGATGCTGCCGTGGAGTTCGCGCATGCGGTCGAGGGCGGCGAGGAGGTTGACGGTCTCGACGGGGTGGGAGAGCTGTTCCTCGCCGTTCTCGTCGAGGTAGGTGACCGGGCCGCGGTCGAGGCCGAGGTGGGCGTTCGAGCGCAGGAAGTCGGTGACGATCTCGTCGTCGGGCAGACCGGCGAGGTGGTGGAGGACGGCGATGGTGATGCCGGTGCGGTCCTTGCCGACGGCGCAGTGGACGATCGCGGGCAGCCCGCCGGGTGCGGCGATCCGGCGGACGGCGCCGGTGATGGCGTGGCCGCCGGTCTCGGCCATGAAGACGTACGTCTCCAGGCCGGTGGTGGGCCATTCGGTACCGGTCTCGGCGCGGTCGGGGAGTACGGGGTGGTGGTGGTCGGTGTAGTCGAGGCCGTGGCGCTCGTCGGGCCAGCGGGAGCGCTCGCTCGACGTGCGGAGGTCGATGACGCTGCGGACGCCGAGTGCCTTGAGGCGCTGGGCGCCTTCGGGGGTGAGGAGGCTCAGGGCGCCGGAGCGGAAGAGCCGTCCGGTGCGGAGGCCGCCCACGCCGGCGTCGCGGAAGTTGGGCACGTCCGGCACGGCGACGTGGGCGATGCCGGGCCGGCCCGGCAGGGTCGCGGCGTCGACCGGGCCGATCCCGGTGCTGTCGGCGTCGTGGGGGGTGGTGGCGGCGTCGGACTCGCGGTCGGTCATGTGCCCCACGGTAGGGCTGGGGGCGGCCCGGTCACGGGTTTTCCGGCGAACTTGTCAGCGGCCGCCCGCGACGTCGAGGAACGCGCCGGTCGAGTAGGAGGAGGCGGGTGAGAGGAGGTAGAGAACGGCCTCCGCGACCTCGTCCGGACGGCCGCCGCGGCCCATGGGGAGCTGCGGGGCGACGCGGTCGACGCGGCCGGGTTCGCCGCCGAGCGCGTGGATGCCGGTGTGGATGAGGCCGGGGCGGACGGCGTTGACGCGGATGCCCTCGCCGGCGACCTCCAGGGCGAGTCCGCGGGTCATCGAGTCGAGGGCGCCCTTGGACGCCGCGTAGTCGACGTACTCGTGGGGCGAGCCGGTGCGGGAGGCGGCCGAGCCGACGTTGACGATCACGCCGCCGCGGCCGCCGTAGCGGGTCGACATGCGGCGGACGGCCTCGCCGGCGCACAGGAACGGGCCGGTGATGTTGGCGGCCCAGATGCGGGTGAGCCGGTCCTCGTCGAGGCCGTCCAGGCGGGACTGCCGTTCCAGGGTGCCGGCGTTGTTCACGAGCCCGGTGAGCGGGCCGAGTTCGGCGTCGACGGTGCGGAACAGCCGGGCGGCCTCCGTGCTGCGGCTGACGTCCGCGCGGACGGCGATCGCGGTGCCGCCGGCCTCGCGGATGCCGGCCACGACCCCGGCCGCCGCGGCCTCGTCGGTGCGGTAGTTGACGCAGACCCGGTATCCGCGGGCGGCGGCGAGCGCGGCGGTGGCGGCGCCGATGCCGCGGCCCGCGCCGGTGATCACGAGTACGTCGTCCATGGGCCCGACGGTAGCCGATCGGTACGCCTGCGGAGGACGCGCGTCCCCGCGCTCCGGCAGGGGGCGCCCCGCAGGTCCGGCGGACGGTGCCCCGACAGGTCCCGGGCGGTGTCAGGGCGTGCCGGCGGCGGCCCGGATCGCGGCGATCTTCGGGGCGCGGCTCTTCGGCGAGTCGAGGCCGAAACCGCGGGCGTCGCCGAGTTCCCCGCGGACGAACTCCTCGGTGCGCGCGAGGGCCTCCCGCAGCGCGGCGTCCGTCGGCACGTACAGGTGGTGCACGATCTCGCGCCGCTCGGTGTCGTACTCCCACAGGCCGACGATGCGGCCGCGGTCGACGACGAGGTGCGTCTGCGGGTCGGACTCGCTGCCGAAGCTGCGACCGGCCCGCCCGCCGGGCAGGGTGCGGCCGGTGTCCGCGGGGTCGAGCAGGCGCGGCAGGTCGCGGTGGAGGAGGTGGATGCCGTCGATCCCGGCGACGAGTGCGTACGAGGGGCCGGTGGGGGCGGTGAACGCCTCGAACTCGTCCACCAGTGCGGCGGGCAGCAGGAGTTCGGTACCGGGCAGGGTCACCAGGTCGAGCGGGGCGAGTGCGGCCTTCGCGGTGGCGGCCGTGAACCCGGTGAACCACCGCAGGTGGCGTACGGAGGCCGGGGCGGCCCAGGCGAGGTAGCGCTCGGCGAGCTCTGCGGCGGAGCCCTTCACCGGCTGGTCCCACCGGACGTAGCCGTAACGCTGCTGGTCGAGACGGCCGTTGACCGGCACCCGGCGCACCTGTCCGCGGGCCTGGAGCAGGCCGAGGGCCAGCGGCAGGGTGCTGGACACGCCGCGCTTGCGCCCCGCGTCGCCCAGCGCGCGGACTGCCCCGCCGGCCGCCTCACGGATCGCCGTCGGCTCCAACGGCGTCTCGGTGGTGAGCAGCCCGGTGACCGCCAGGCAGAGCTTCTCGATCTCGTCGCGGGTGACGCCGAGGTGCCGGCCGGCCGACGCGATCTCGCTCTCCGGTGCGCCGGCGCCCGCCGCGAGGCCGAGCGCGAAGTCGGACGCCGGCAGGAGATAGGTGCAGCCACGGGCGGACGGCAGTTCGTGCACCTCCGAGGCGGCCACGGCGGTGTCCACCTCCGCCCGGTGCAGCCCGGCCCGCGCGAACAGGCCCAGGTACGGCGCCGCACCGCCGACCGATCTCGCCCAGCCGGTGGCCGCCAGCACCTCGGCGGCGGACGCGCCCGCGTGCGGGCCCTCCGGCCCGCCGTCCAGCCACTGCCGGTGCGCCCACCAGGCCCGGAGCTTCGCCGCCGGGATCGCGCTGTCCGCCATGAGCCCACTCGCCATGCGCCCAGTATCGGCGTGCGCCGGGGCGGCCGGGCGGACCGACGTCCCGGCAATTCGCTCGCGTGCCGCGCCGCCCGCGCGGCAGACTGCCCCCACCCGCAGTGCCCGGCCGGGGCCGGTGCATGCGCCCGACGAACGGAGACCGCCCGTGCACGTCCTGCTGTCCGGCATCGTCGGCTCCACCGCGTACGGGCTCGCGCACGCGGGCTCCGACATCGACCGCCTGGGCCTCTTCGCCGCGCCCACCACCGACTTCCACGGCTTGCACCGGCCTTCCGAGTCGCACGTCACCACCGCGCCCGACCGCACCCTCCACGAGGCCGGCAAGTGGTGCCGCCTCGCCCTGAACTGCAATCCGACGGCCTCCGAACTCGTCTGGCTGCCCGACGACCTGTACGAGGTCCGCACACCGCTCGGCGAGGAGCTGATCGCCGTACGCCGCTCCTTCCTCAGCGCGCGGGCCGTCCGCAACTCCTATCTCGGCTACGCCACCCAGCAGTTCCGCAAGCTGAGCTCCCGTGACCCGGACGACCCGGTCTCGCGGGTGCGCAGCGCCAAGCACGCCCGTCACCTCGTGCGGCTGGTCGAGCAGGGTCTCGCCCTGCACGAGACCGGCGAGGTCGCGGTGCGGCTCGCCGACCCGGAGCGGGTACGGGCGCTCGGCGAGCGCTACGCGGGCCGCCCGGCCGACGCGGCGGGCCTGCTGGCCACCGCCGAGGAGCGTTTCGACCGCCCCGGCGTGCTGCCGGAGGCACCGGACGAGCGTCCCGCCGAGGCCTGGCTGCGCCGCGTACGGGCCGTCCACCTGGAGGCCGCCGCCTGACCGCGGCCCGCCCGCGCCGGGCCGCCCGGCGCGGCGCACAATCCCCTGGCGGTGTGCGGGGGATCACCGGGTAGGATCTGCCCCGGTGAGCGCTGGACGGTACCGTCCTCGCACTCCGGCGGGCCGCTAGCTCAATTGGCAGAGCTGCGGACTTTTAATCCGTAGGTTCAGGGTTCGAACCCCTGGCGGCCCACCCATAAAGAGAAGGCCCCCACCAGCGGGTTAACCGCTAGCGGGGGCCTTCTGTTGTTCGGTGTCAGGCTGTTCGTCGGGCTGTGCTGGCCCGCTGCTGGCCCGAAAGGCTAACGATCAAGGTGAGCCACCCTGATTCCGGACCCATGCCCGGGCGCCTTCGAGCCGTGGCCACCAGTGCGAGTCCGTGAGGCCTGGTTGCTCAACGCGCTTGCCGAGCTTGTGGTCCCACACGCCGTAGCCGCCGGTCGGCAGGGCGACGGGCGCGTACCGCTGGGTCGGGGTGCTGGTCACATCGGGGCCTTGTTCTTGGTGCTGCAGGAGCAGTTCGGGTTGGAGCACGTGCAGCGGACCTGTTCGACGGCACCGCCCTCGTACCGGGTGCGGATCCCACCGGGGCACCCCCAGTGAGCCTGGTTCTGGCACTCCGCGGAGACGTACCGGCCGGGGATGAGAATGAGCCGGATCTCCATGCTGTGCGGAGGGAACGACGCGACGGGCGGGATGGGAACGTCGGTCACGGCGTCGACCTGTGGCTCTGCCCGCTGTGGAGGCCGCACACCACCACGGCCCAGCCGAGCAGGGCGCCAGCCTCCTCGGGGGCGCTGTAGACGTGGCCGTCGGGCTGGAGGGGGCCGTCGTGCGGGCCGCTGTGCCAGCAGGCCCGGCCGTGCAGTTGATCGTCGGTCAGGCCCTCGGCCGGCCGCTCGCCGGTGGGCTGTGTCGTCTGCATACTGCAACCCTCGGACAGCGCAGCGTCACAGCCGATACCCTGCCGGTGATCTCACCGTGGGATGAATCCGGAGCATCGCATGGGCACCGCACTCGTCCCGATCAACCTGCCGGATACAGCCTGGCAGCACAGCGACGCCCGCACAGCCCTCAGCACCCGGAACATCGGGGCCCTGTTCCGCTGGGTCCAGCACCACACCGGCGCCAGTCAGGCGCGCATCGCCGTCCAGGTCGGCATGACTCAGGGCCGCGTCAACGAGATCATCAACGGCCGCCGCGAGGTCCACCGTCTGGACGTCTTCGAGCGCGTCGCCGACGGTCTCGGCATGCCGGCAGAAGCCCGGCGTCTCCTCGGCCTGGCACCTCACCGTGAGAGCCGAGTCCCCGGTGCCGCGTTCGACCTCGCCGCGTTCCCGGAGATCGTCCGCGTCTACACCGACCAGGCAGCGGCCGCCGCCGAGATCCAGCGCGCCGCCCGGTCCGCGCGGGAGCTCGACGTCCTCGCCGTGCGCGGCCTGGGCCTGCTCGCCCTCCGCGACTCCCTGCTCCGCCCGCACCTCGACCGTGACGGCGACGAGCCGCCCCGCCTGCGCGTGCTCCTGCTCGACCCGGATTCACCCGCTGCTGCAGCGCGGGCCTCCGAGATCGGCGAGTCCGCAGAATCCCTCGCCGGTGGCGTCCGCCTCGCCGAGGCCCGGCTGCGCGAGCTTGCCGAACTCGGGCACGTCGAGGTCTACCGGTACCGGACGCTGCCCGTGTGGCGGATCATCCGCCTCGACACCACCCTCTACGTGTCCGCATTCGACAGCGGATGGGAAGGACGCGAGAGCGCGACGTACAAGGTGATGGCGACGCCGAGCGGCCCCTTGTACCGCGGGTGGCGACGGGGGTTTGATGCCATGGTCGACGAGGCTGAGCGCGTGATCTGACGGAGGTTCATCAGTGGCGATCGAGGCGGAGCTCAAGGCCGTGGTGCGCGACCCGGAGGGCGTGCTGCAGCGCCTGGAGGACGCGCACGGGCCCGGCCGGGCGGAGGTCTACCGGGACACCTACTACGACGCGCCCGACGGCTCCCTGATGGGCGCCGACCGTGAGCTGCGGATCCGCACCGTGCACGGCCCGGACAGTACCCGGACCGTCCTCACCTACAAGGGTGCCCGGGTCGACGAGGCGTCCGGCTCGAAGCCGGAGGCCGAGACCGGCGTCGAGGACGCCGACGCCGCTCACGAGATCGTGCGCGGCCTCGGCTTCGTCGAGCGCCTCGCCTTCGAGAAGCGGTGCCGGAACTACGCCTTCACCGCGGACGGCCGCGACCTGCTCGCCACGCTGGTGCGCGTCCCGGAAATCGATGGCACCTTCCTGGAGGTGGAGACCGTAGCGGCCGACGAAGCCGGGCTCCCGGCGGCCCTGGCCGTCGTACGGACGGTCCTGGCCGGCCTCGGCATCGGCGGGGACGACCTGACGACCGGGCAGTACACCGACGCCGTCACCGCCGTCCGCGGATCCCGCACCTGACGGCGCCGCCCCCGTGCGGCTGCGCACCGGTGCGGTCCGTCCCTCCGCGTGCGGCTGCGCACCGGCGCGGCCCGTCCCGGCGGCTCCGGTGGCGGGGTGTGGCGGCAGCGGGAAGGGTGGGCCGCGAGGATCGCCCCCGTACGGCGCGGGGGGATCCGCCCCGACCTCCTGGGAGGCGCGATGCCCGAGGTATCCACCCGTTACGAGCCCGGCACCCCGTGCTGGGTCGATCTGATGGCCGACGACCAGCAGGCCGCCCTCGGCTTCTACCGTGACCTGTTCGGCTGGCAGGGCGAGGTCGGCCCGGCCGAGTTCGGCGGGTACGCGGTGTGCACGCTGAACGGCCGGCCGGTCGCCGGCATCGCACCGAAGATGGCCCCGGAAGGCCAGCCGGCCCCGCCGACCGTCTGGACCACGTACCTGGCCTCGGACGACGCGGACGCCTCGCTCGCCGCGATCGGCGCGGCCGGCGGCACCACCCTGATGCCGGTGATGGACGTCGGCGACACCGGCCGGATGCTGGTCGCCTCCGACCCGACCGGCGCGGTCTTCGGCGTGTGGCAGCCGGTCGAGTTCATCGGCGCGCAGGTGGTGAACGAGCCGGGCGCGCTGACCTGGAACGACCTGCACACCTCCGACGTGCCCGCCGCGTCGGCGTTCTACGCCGCGGCGTTCGGCATCGAGGTCGCCCCCATGGAGGGCATGCCCGGCTACCACGGCATCCACGTGGCGGGGCGCCCGGTCGGCGGGCTCGTCGGCCTGGAGGACGACCCGCCCGGCACCCCCTCGCACTGGCAGGTCTGCTTCGCCGTCGACGACACCGACAGCACGGTCGACGCGCTGGTGAAGAGGGGCGGCACGGTGCTCGCGCCGCCGTACGACACCCCGGTCGGCCGGATCGCCCTGGTCGCCGACCCGCAGGGCGCGGTCTTCGCGATGATCACCGCGGCCCGCTGACCTCCCGCGGCAGGGTGCCGCCCGTTCGCCCGGTGTCCAACACGCCGGTCCGCGAATGGGCGGCTTATCCGTGGCGGCACGGGCAAGACTGACATCCATGCTGGGGCTTCCGGACACCATCCGTGCGTATCTGTTCGACCTGGACGGCGTGCTGACGCAGACCGCGACCGTGCACGCCGCCGCGTGGAAGGACATGTTCGACTCCTTCCTGCGCGATGAGGCGGCCCGCGACGGCACGCCGTTCGTCCCGTTCGACGCCACCGCCGACTACGACACCTACGTGGACGGCCGGCCGAGGCAGGACGGCACCCGTGCCTTCCTCGCGTCGCGCGGCGTCCGGCTGCCGGAGGGTTCCGACGACGACGCCCCGGGCACCCGCACCGTGCACGGTCTGGGCAACGCCAAGAACGTCACCGTGCTCGCGATGATCAAGGAGCGGGGGGTCCGGCCCTACCCCGGATCGGTCGCCTACCTGCACCGGCTGCGCGAGGCCGGGCTGCCGCGCGCCGTCGTCTCCTCCAGCGCCAACTGCCGTGACGTGCTGCGTGCCGCCGGCATCGACGAACTGTTCGAGGTCGTCGTCGACGGCGTCGTCGCGCACCGGGAGAAGCTGGCCGGAAAGCCCGCGCCCGACACCTACCTCGCGGCCGCCCGCCTGCTCGGCGTGGAGCCCGCGCACACGGCGGTCTTCGAGGACGCCCTCGCCGGGGTCGCCTCCGGACGGGCCGGCGGCTTCGGCTGCGTCGTCGGGGTCGACCGGGTCGGGCAGGCCGGCGAACTCCGTGCGCACGGTGCCGACACGGTCGTCCGCGACCTCGCCGACCTCCTCGCCGGGGAGACGCCGTGACCAGCCAGGACACCTTCGCCATCGACCCCTGGGGGGTCGTCGAGCACGGCCTCGATCTGGCCGGCCAGGCCCGCGGGGAGTCCGTCTTCGCCCTCTCCAACGGCCACATCGGGCTGCGCGCCAACCTCGACGAGGGCGAGCCGCACGGCCTGCCCGGCACCTACCTCAACGGCGTCTTCGAACTCCGCCCGCTGCCGTACGCCGAGAGCGGCTACGGCTACCCGGAGTCCGGGCAGAGCGTCATCAACGTCACCAACGGCAAGATCATCCGGCTGCTGGTCGACGACGAGCCGCTCGACCTGCGCTACGGCGAACTCCGCAGCCACCAGCGGAGCCTGGACTTCCGCGACGGACTGCTGCGGCGCCAGGCCGAGTGGACCTCCCCGGCGGGCCGCACCATCCGGATCTCCTCCGCCCGGCTGGTCTCCCTCACCCAGCGCGCCGTCGCGGCCATCGACTACACGATCGAGGCGGTCGACGGGCCCGTCCGCATCGTGGTGCAGTCCGAACTCGTCGCCAACGAGCAGCTCCCCGACGGCGAGCGCGATCCCCGGGCGGCCGCCGTCCTGGAGGCGCCGCTGATGCCCGAGGCGCACGAGGCCGCCGGCACCAAGGCCGTCCTCGTGCACCGCACCCGCTACAGCGGCCTGCGGGTCGCCGCCGGCATGGACCACCTCATCGAGGGCCCGGAACGCTTCGAGGCCACCGCCGAGGCGTCCGAGCAGCAGTGCCGGATCAGCGTCACCACCGTGCTCCGCCCGGGCGAGAAGCTGCGCCTGGTGAAGTTCATGGCGTACGGCTGGTCGGCCACCCGCTCGCTGCCCGCCGTCCGCGACCAGGTGGAGGCGGCGCTCACCGCGGCCCGCTACACCGGGTGGGACGGCCTGGTCGCGGAGCAGAAGACGTACCTGTCGGACTTCTGGGCCGCCAGCGACATCGAGGTCGAGGGCGACGTCGAACTCCAGCAGGCCGTACGGTTCGCGCTGTTCCACGTCCTGCAGGCCGGCGCCCGCAGCGAGGAGCGCGCCATCCCCGCGAAGGGCCTGACCGGCCCCGGTTACGACGGCCACAGCTTCTGGGACACCGAGACCTTCGTGCTGCCGGTGCTCACCTACTGCCTGCCGTCCGCCGTCGACCAGGCGCTGCGCTGGCGGCACACCACGCTGCCGATGGCCCGTGAACGGGCCACCCAGCTGGGCCTGGCCGGCGCGGTGTTCCCCTGGCGCACCATCCGCGGCGAGGAGTGCTCCGGCTACTGGCCTGCGGGCACCGCCGCCTTCCACATCGGCGCCGACATCGCCGCCGCCGTGGTCCGCTACGTGCAGGCCACCGGCGACCAGGAGTTCGAGCGCTCCTACGGCCTCGAACTGCTCGTGGAGACCGCCCGGATGTGGCGCTCGCTCGGCCACCACGACGCCGTCGGCCGGTTCCGCATCGAGGGGGTGACCGGCCCCGACGAGTACAGCGCCGTCGCCGACAACAACGTCTACACCAACCTGATGGCCCAGACGAACCTCCGGGCCGCCGCCGAGGCCGCCACCCGGCACCCGCTGGAGGCCTCCGCGCTCGGCGTCGACACCGAGGAGGCCGCCGCCTGGCGCGACGCCGCCTCCGCGATGTTCGTCCCGTACGACGAGAACCTCGGCGTGCACCCGCAGGCCGACGGCTTCACCGACCACCAGCTGTGGGACTTCGACAGCACGCCGGGCGAGAACTACCCGCTGCTGCTGCACTATCCGTACTTCGACCTCTACCGCAAGCAGGTCGTGAAGCAGGCCGACCTGGTGCTCGCCATGCAGGTGCGCGGCGACGCGTTCACGGCCGAGCAGAAAGCCCGCAACTTCGCGTACTACGAGCGCCTCACCGTCCGCGACTCCTCGCTCTCCGCGTGCACCCAGGCGGTCATCGCCGCCGAGGTCGGCCAGCTCGACCTCGCCTACGACTACACCGCCGAAGCCGCCCTCATGGACCTCCACGACCTCGGCGGCAACACCCGCGACGGCCTCCACATGGCCTCCCTCGCGGGCGCCTGCATCGCCCTGGTGGCCGGCTTCGGCGGGCTCCGCGACCGCGGCGGCCGGCTCTCCTTCCGGCCGAGACTGCCCTCCGGGCTGCGCCGTCTGTCGTTCGCACTGACCGTCCGCGACAGCCTGCTGCGGGTCGAGATCACGCACGCCACCACCGGCTACTCCCTGAAGCGCGGGAGCAGCCTCCAGGTGCTGCACGACGGCGAGGTGCTGGACGTCGAGGCCGGTGCGCCCGTCCGCAGGCCCACCACGGTCGCCGAGATGCCGTCCGAGCGGTGCGTGCAGCCGCCCGGACGCGAGCCCGCCCGCCGGCACCCGCAGGCCGGTGTGCACGCCGCGCCCGTGGAGCACCTGGCGGCCGAGTGACACCTCGCGGCCGGGCGAGACCCGCGGGGGGTGCCGTCCGCAGGGTGTCGTCCGCGGGGTGCGGGCCCGCGGCCGGGAGCCGCCACCCGTTCGCCGCCGCCGGGAGGCCCGCCGCGGGGCCGTCCCGCAGGGTGGCCGTGAGGTGTGACCGGCGGCGGAAGGCGGTGGCTCGTGGGCAGCGTGGCCGAGCAGGTGGTGGAGGTGCTCCGGCAGGCCGGGGTGGAGCGGGTCTACGGCGTGGTCGGCGACAGCCTCAACCCGGTGGTCGACGCGATCCGCCGGGCCGAGGGCATCTCCTGGGTGCACGTCCGCAACGAGGAGGCCGGCGCGTTCGCGGCGGCCGCGGAGGCCGAACTCACCGGCCGCCTCGCGGTGTGCGCCGGCTCCTGCGGCCCAGGCAACACCCACCTGATCCAGGGCCTGTACGACGCGCAGCGCAGCGGGGTGCCCGTACTCGCGCTCGCCTCGCACATCCCGTCCGCGCAGATCGGCTCCGGGTTCTTCCAGGAGACCCACCCCGAGCGGGTGTTCACCGACTGCAGCGGCTTCTGCGAGATGGTCTCCACCCCGGCCCAGCTGCCCCGGCTGCTGCGCACCGCCGTGCAGCACGCGCTGGGGTCGCCCGGGGTGGCGGTGCTGGTCCTCCCCGGCGACGTCGCCGCGCTGCCCGCGGCGGGGCCGACCGGCACCGGCCGGTTCCTCACCGAGCAGGCCGTCGCCGCACCGCCCTGGAGCCAGGTGCAGGCGCTCGCCGAGGCCCTCGGATCCGCCTCCACCGTCGCGCTGTTCTGCGGCGCGGGGGTGCGCGGTGCGCACGAGGAGGTCATGCGGCTCGCCGACACCCTGCAGGCCCCGGTCGGGCACTCGCTGCGGGGCAAGGAGCACATCCAGTACGACAACCCGTACGACGTCGGGATGAGCGGGCTGCTCGGCTACGGCGCCTGCCACGAGGCGCTGCACGAGGCCGAGTTGGTGCTGATGCTGGGCACGGACTTCCCGTACGACTCGTTCCTGCCGACCCGCCGCGTCGTGCAGGTCGACCACGACGCCACCCGGCTCGGGCGGCGCGTGCCGCTCGAACTCGCCGTGCACGGCGACGTCTCCGCCACGCTGCGGGCGGTTCTGCCGCTGCTCACCAGGCGCACGGAACGGTCGTTCCTGGACGGCATGCTGGCCCGGCACGCCCGCGCGCTGGAGACCGTCGTCGGCGCGTACACCCGGGACATCGAGAAGCACACGCCGATCCACCCCGAGTACGTCGCCGCGGTGCTCGACGACGTCGCCGCCGACGACGCGGTGTTCACCGTCGACACCGGCATGTGCAACGTGTGGGCGGCCCGCTACCTCACGCCGAACGGGCGCCGCCGGGTGATCGGCTCGTTCCTGCACGGCTCGATGGCGAACGCGCTGCCGCACGCCATCGGCGCCCAACTGGCCTTCCCCGGACGGCAGGTCGTCTCCATGTCGGGTGACGGCGGGCTCGGCATGCTGCTCGGCGAGCTGCTGACCGTGGCCAAGCACCGGCTGCCGGTCAAGACCGTGGTCTTCAACAACGGCGCCCTCGGCATGATCAAGCTGGAGATGCTGGTCAGCGGCTACCCGGAGTGGGGGATCGACAACGGCGACGTCGACTACGCCGCGATCGCCCGGGCCGCGGGCATCCCCGCCAAGCGGGTCACCGAACCCACCCGGGTCCGCGAGGTGCTCGCCGAGGCGCTGGAGCGGCCCGGGCCGGCGCTGATCGACGTCGTCACCGACCCGAACGCGCTCTCCATCCCGCCGCACATCACCGCCGCCCAGCTCAAGGGCTTCGCCCTCGCCGCCGGCCGCACCGTGCTCTCCGGGGGCGTGGGCCGCATGATCGACCTCGCCCGCAGCAACCTGCGCAACATCCCGCGGCCGTGACTCCTTGCCTCTGAGGCAAGGAGCTTGCCGCTCGGGCAGAGCCGGGTGTGCACTGGTCGCATGACGGACGACCAGGAGGTCGCGGGCCTCGCCGCGAGACTGCGGGAGCACCGGCTCGCCGGGCGGCTCACGCTGGAGGGCGCGGCGGCCCGGGTGGGCCTCTCCCCAGCGTATCTGTCCCGCCTGGAGACCGGGGCGCGGCAGCCCTCGCTGCCCGTGCTGCTCGGCCTCGCCCGCGCGTACGGCACCACCGTCGCCGGGCTGCTCGGCGAACAGCCCGGCGAACCCGACCCGGTGGTGCGCGGCGGCGCGATCGAGCCCGGCGTCGCGGGGGGCTGGGGATACCGGCGTGCCGGGGCGCAGGGACGGGCCCTGCAGGCCCTGCGGGTGCAGGTGCCGCCCGCCGTGCAGGACGCCGTCGTCCGGGTGCACCCCGGCGAGGAGTGGCTGTACGTGCTGGACGGACGGCTGCGGCTCACCCTCGGCGACCGCACCCACCTGCTCGACGCGGGCGACTCCGCGCACTTCGACTCGCTCACCCCGCACTGCATCGCCGCCGAACCGCCCGGCGGGGTCGAGCTGCTCTTCCTGCACACGCTGCTGCAGAGCCCCGGCGGCGCGCTCTGCCTCGGCGACACCCCCCGCATCTGACCCGACGCACCCAGGAGACGGACATGGCCCAGCCCACCGCCACCACCACCGACGCCGGCCGCCGCACCGACCGCCGGGTCTGGATCCGTGTCGCGATCTACATGGTCGCCACCCACGCCTTCGCGGGCTTCGTGATCCTGCTCTTCGAGATCGGCGCCCGGAAGAACGGCTGAACGGCTGAACGGCTGAACGCCTGAACGCCTGAACGCCTGAACTGCTGAACTGCCGAACACCTGAACGCCCCGCCGCCCGGGCCGCCCGTCCTCACAGCCGGACGAGCGTGCACAGGGCGTCCAGCGCGGCCTCGAAGCCGTGGTCCGGCGGGGTGGCGTACCCGATCACCAGGGACGCCGGGCGCTCCTGCTCCGGGCCGGCCGCCGGTGTGCGGCACCAGCCCACGGAGTTCAGGGACAGCCCGAGCCACGCGGCCTGCCGCACCAGCTCCTCCTCGTCGAGGGAGCCGGGCGGCAGCTCCAGCACGGCGTGCAGTCCCGCGGAGATGCCGGTGACCCGCACCTCGGGCGCCCGCTCGGCGAGCACCGCCACCAGGCGGTCCCGGCGGCGCCGGTACACCAGCCGGCTCCGCCGCACATGCCGGTCGTACGCCCCGGACGTGATCAGCTCGGCCAGCGTGAGCTGGTCGATCACCGCGTGCTGCCCGTCGGCGAGTTCCTTCTGCCGGACCACCGGGCCGACCAGGGAGCCCGGCAGCGCCAGCCAGCCCAGCCGCAGCCCCGGGGCGAGGCTCTTGCTGGCGGTGCCCGCGTAGACGACCCGCTCGGGGTCGAGGGCCTGCAGCGCCCCGACGGGCTGGCGGTCGTAGCGGAACTCGCCGTCGTAGTCGTCCTCGACGACCAGACCGCCGCTCTCCCGGGCCCAGGCGACCGCCGCCGCCCGGCGGTCCGCCCGCAGCGCGACTCCGGTCGGGAACTGGTGCGCGGGCGTGAGCACGGCCGCCGCCGCGCCCGTGCCGGGCAGCAGGTCGGTGCGGGCCCCGGCGCCGTCCAGGGACAGGGGGACCACGGTGAGGCCCTTGGCGTCGATCACCGCCTGCTGCGGCGGCAGCCCGTACTCCTCGACCGCGACCCTGCCGTGGTCCTGCGTCCGCAGCACCTCGCACAGCAGGCCGAGGCCCTGCGTGTACCCCGAGCAGACCACCAGCCGGTCCGGGTCGGTCCGCACGCCGCGGACCCGGGCCAGGTAGTCGGCGAGGGCCCGGCGCAGTTCGATCCGGCCGCGCGGGTCGGTGTAGCCGAACGCCTCGTGCGGTGCGGAGGCCAGCGCCCGGCGGGCGGCGGCCAGCCAGGCGGACCGCGGGAACCGCGAGAGGTCCGGCCGCCCCGGCAGCAGGTCGTGGCGGACGGCGGGGCCGCGCGGTGCGACCGGCCGGGGCGCCGGATCGGACGGCGTGCCGCGGTCGGCCACGACCGTGCCGGAGCCCTGGCGGGAGGCCAGCCAGCCCTCGGCGACGAGCTGGGCGTACGCCTCGGCGACGGTGTTGCGGGCGATGCCGAGATCGCGGGAGAGCTCCCGCGAGGACGGCAGCCGGGTGCCCCGGGCCAGCCGGCCCGTCCGGACGGCCTCGCGCAGCGCGTCCTTCAGCGCGGCCCGCAGGCCGAGGCCGCGGGTGCGGCCCGCGGTCAGGTCGAGGTGCAGGTCGCCGCCGAAAGTGGCCCAGGAATCCATGCCCCCAATGAACCACGGGCAGGGGCCACTTCGCTCCTAGGGTGGCGGTATGACGACGAACGACACCGCCTACGTCCCCGCCCCCGTCCAGCGCCTCTCGATGCCCGAGCAGGCCGCCGAGTACTACCGCGCGCAGGTCGAGCTCGACCGCGCCGCCCGCGCGGGGATCGACCCGGTCCTGGCCGAACTCGTCCGCATCCACGCCTCCGCGCTCAACGGCTGCGCGTTCTGCCTCGACATGCACACCACCGACGCGCGCCGGCTCGGCGAGCAGGACCACCGCCTCGCCACCCTGCCCGCCTGGCGGGAGACCCCGTGGTTCACCGCCCGCGAGCGGGCCGCCCTGGCGCTCACCGAGGCCGTCACCCTGATCACCGCCGGCCACGTGCCGGACGCGGTCTACGAGGAGGCCGCCAAGCAGTTCGCGCAGCAGGAGCTCGCCCAGCTGATCGCCCTGATCATCTCGATCAACTCCTGGAACCGGATCGCCATCACCTCCCGCATGAGCCCGGCCCCGAAGCAGGGCTGAGGCCCGCCTCCCGTCCGTGTCCGTAACCCGCCGGTCCGGCGGTCCGTCCTTCGACAGGCTGGTACCCATGACGACGCAGCAGGATCTCGCCCGCCGGTTCCACGACCTCCACCGCCCCGGTACGCCGCTGGTGCTCGCGAACGTGTGGGACGCGTTCGGCGCCCGCCTGGTGGCGGAGGCCGGCGCCCCGGCGGTGGCCACGGCCAGTGCCTCCGCCTCCTGGACGCTCGGCGTGCCCGACGGCGAGGGGCTCGACCGGGACGCCGCGGTGGCCCTGGTCGCCCGGGTCGCGCGGGCGGTCGCGGTGCCGGTCACCGCGGACGTCGAGAGCGGGTACGGCGGGACCGCCGCCGAGGTCGGGGAGACGGTCGCGGCCGTGCTCGCGGCGGGCGCGGTGGGCGTCAACCTGGAGGACGGCACCCGCAGTTCGGCCGAGCACGCCGAGCGGATCGCCGCGGCCCGCGCCGCCGCCGACGCGGCCGGTACGGCGCTCTACGTCAACGCGCGCACCGACGGTCATCTGCTGGGCCTGGGCGCGCCGGAGGAGCGGTTCGACGAGGCCGTCCGCCGGGCGAAGGAGTACCTGGCGGCGGGGGCCGACGGCGTCTTCGTCCCGGGGGTGCGCGACATCGCGACCGTGGCGGCGCTCGCCGCCGCCATCCCGGCGCCGCTCAACGTGATGGCCGGGCCCGGTGCGCCGTCCGTGGCGGAGCTGGCCGCGGCCGGGGTGGCCCGGATCTCGTTCGGCCCGGCGGCGGCGCTGGCCGCGTACGGCACGCTGCGCGAGGCGGCGGGCGAGCTCTACCGCACCGGCGGGTACGTGGGGTTGGCGACCTCGCTGACGTACGGGGAGGCGAACGCGCTGATGCGGGGTCAGGCGGACCCGGCGTAACCCATCTCACAGCGCGGCCCGGCCGGTTCGGCCGGGCCGCGCCGCGTTCCCGCCCTATTCTTTGGACTGACTGGTCAGTCTAAAAAGGGGAGGCGTCATGGGGGAACGGAACGCGGGAGCCGCGGTCCGCGCCGACGCACTGTCACTGCGCGGCCCACGCGGCCCCGTCTACCGCGACATCGGCTTCGAGGCCGCCCCGGGCGCGCTCGTCGCCGTCGCCGGGCCCGCCGGATCCGGCCGCACCTCGCTCCTGCTCACCCTCGCCGGAAGAATGCGCCCCGGCAGCGGCCGCGCCGAGATCGACGGCCTCGCCCTGCCGGGCCGGGCCGCCGCCGTCCGCCGGATCGCCGCCCTCGGACCGGTGCCCGGCGTCAACGACCCCGACCCCGTGCTCGACGTCGGCGCCCACCTGCGCGAACGGATCCACCTGCACGGACGCCTCTTCGCTCGGCCCGCACGCCGCGACACGGCCGACCGCACGAACCGCGCCCTCGCCACCGCAGGGCTGCCCGCCGACCGGCTCCCGCACGGCCTCCGCACCCCCGTGGAGGAGCTGGACGCCCTCGACCGGCTCCGCCTGGGCCTCGCCCTCGCCCTGCTCGGCGAACCACGTCTGATCTGCACCGACGACGTCGACGACCGCCTGCACGGCGCAGACCGCGACGCCGCCTGGCAGCTCCTGCGCACCGTCGCCGACACCGGCACCACAGTGGTCGTCGCCACCACCGACACCGCACACGCCGCCGACCGGGCCGACCTGACCGTGCACACCGCGCCCGGGGCCGCGCCCGTACCCGGCGCCGGCGACCCGGCCGGCGACCGGCCCGACGAGCCCGCGGCGTCCGAGGAGGAGACCACCGATGCGCACGCTTGACCTGGCCCGACTGGAGCTCGGCCGCTTCGCCCGCGGCCGGCTGCCGCGCGCCGCGATGGCCGCCCTCCTCCTCCTGCCGCTCCTCTACGGCGCGCTCTACCTCTGGTCGTTCTGGGACCCGTACGGACGCCTCGACCGGCTGCCCGTCGCCCTCGTCGTCGAGGACCGCGCCGTCACCGCGCAGGGCACCAGGGTCGACGCCGGGCACGAACTCGCCGCGAAACTGAAGCAGAGCCACGCGTTCGGCTGGCAGGAGACCACCGCGGACGACGCCGCGAAGGGCCTCGCCACCGGCCGGTACTACCTCACGCTCACCGTGCCCGCCGACTTCAGCGCCGCCATCGCCGGCAGCGACGGCGACCACCCCGAGCACGGCACGCTGCAGGTGCGCACCAACGACTCCAACAACTACATCGTCGGCTCCATCTCCCGCACCGTCTTCGCCGAGGTGCGCGCCGCCGCCTCCGCCAAGGCGTCCGCCGCGTTCTACGACCGCATCTTCCTCGGCTTCTCCGACCTCCACGACCGCACCCGGGAGGCCGCCGACGGCGCCGGCCGGCTGGACGCCGGGGCCGCCCGCGCCAAGGACGGCGCCGCCGCCCTCGCCGACGGCAGCGCCCGAGCCAAGGCGGGCACCGGGCAGCTCGCCACCGGCACGCGGCAGGCGGGCGCCGGCGCCGCCGAACTCTCCGCCGGGCTCGACCGCGCCAAGGAGGGCAGCGGCGACCTCGCCGACGGCGTCACCCGCATCGACGAGAACCTCGCCCGGCTCTCCACCGGCGCCCGGCAGGTCGCCGACGGCACCCGGCAGCTGACCGACCAGGTCGACCCGCTGGCCCGTCGGCTCTCGCCGCTGCTGCACGCCTACCCCGAGCAGATCCGCGCTGCCGCCCGGGCCACCGCGGACGCCGCCCACGAGGTCTCCCTCGGCCTGAAGGACCTGCCGGGCCGGTCCGCGGCCGTCCTCGCCGACGCCCGCGCCCTCTCCGCCCGGATCGACACGGCGTACGAGCGGGCCTGCCCCGGCGGTGCCCCGGCCCCGGGCGGCAGCGCCGTCGACTGCCGGTCGGCCGCCGCCCTCTCCGACCTGGGACACCGGCTCGTCACCACCGCCGAACACGCCGACGCCCTCGTCCGCCAGGTGGCACCCGCGCTCGACGGCCTGGCCGCCGACGCCGCCACCGTCGAGAAGCTCGCCCGGCAGCTCGCCGGCCTCGACCTCGCGGCGGAGTTCGACGCCCGGGTCGCCGCGGTCCACCGGCTCGACGACGGCGCCCACCAGGTCGCCGACGGCGCCGACCGGCTCAAGCAGGGCACCGCGCAGGCCCTCACCGGCGTGCGCACCCTCGACACCGGCCTCGGCCGGCTCGACACCGGCGCCCACAGCCTCACCGGCGGCCTCCACCGGCTCTCCGACGGCGCCGACACCCTCGACTCCGCCGCCGGACGCCTCGCCACCGGCGCGGCCGGCCTCGACGACGGCCTCGGCGAACTCGCCGGCGGTGCCGACCGGCTCGCCGCCGGGCTGCGCGACGGCGCGGACGCGATCCCCGACTACACCGACGGCCAGCGGGCCGCCCGGGCCGCCGCCATGAGCGACCCCGTCGCCCTCGCCCGCCAGGAGCTCAACAAGGCCCCCGACTACGGCACCGGCTTCGCCCCGTACTTCGTCCCGCTCGCCCTGTGGGTCGGCGCCATGGTCACGTACATGCTGCTGCGGCCGCTCTCGCCGCGCGGCCTGGCCGCCAACGGGCCCGCCTGGCGGGTGGCGTTCGCCGGCTGGCTGCCCGCGGCGGCACTCGGGCTCGGGCAGGCCGCCGCGCTGCTCGCGGTGCTGCACTTCGGCCTCGGCCTGGAGACGGCCCGCCCCGCCGGGGTGGCGGCCTACCTGGCGCTCACCGTGCTCGCCTTCACCGCCGTCATGCAGTGGATCAACGCCCGGTTCGGCCCGGCGGGCCGACTGCTCGCGCTGGCCCTGCTGATGCTGCAGCTCACCTCCGCGGGCGGCACCTACCCGGTGGAGTCCAGCCCGGGCTTCTTCAACGCGATCCACCCCTACCTGCCGATGACGTACGTCGTCGCCGGGCTGCGGCGGCTGATCAGCGGCGGCGACCTCGCGGTGGTCCGCACCGGCAGCCTCGTCCTGCTGGCGTTCTGGGCGGGCGCGCTGGCCCTCACCGTGCTGACCGCCCGCGGCCGCCAGGTCTGGACGGTCTCCCGCCTGCACCCCGAGCTGTCCCTCTGACGGCCCGTCCGCCCGCTGCGGCCCGTCCGCCCGCTGCGGCCCGTCCGCCCGCTGCGGCCCGTCCGCCCGCTGCGGCCCGCCGGGCCGCAGCGGCGGGTGCGCGGTACGATCCGCCCGCCCGGCCCGATCCCCCCACCCACCCGGAAGCACCCATGAGCGATCGCCGCAGCGCGACCCGGCAGAAGCTGTACGAGGCCGCCGTCACCCTCATCGCCGAACAGGGGTTCTCGGCCACCACCGTGGACGAGATCGCCGAGCGCGCGCAGGTCGCCAAGGGCACGGTCTACTACAACTTCGCCAGCAAGACCGAGCTGTTCGAGGGCCTGCTGCGGCACGGCACCGGACTGCTCACCGACTCGCTGCGGAAGGCCGCCGAGGGCAGGCCGCCGATCGAGGGCGTCGACGCGATGATGCGGGCCGGCCTCGACTTCATCGCCGCCTACCCGGCGTTCGCGCAGCTCTTCGTCGCCGAGACGTGGCGCACCAACCGCACCTGGCACGACTCGCTGCGGCTGATGCGGGACGGCGCGGTCGCGGTGGTCGCGGAGGTGCTCGACGAGGCCGTCCGGGCCGGGCAGCTCTCCGCGGACCTGGACACCCAGCTCACCGCGTCCGCGCTGTTCGGCATGGTGCTGGTGGTCGCCCTCGACTGGCTGGCCTTCCAGCCGGAGCGCACCGCGGACGACGTGCACGCGGCGCTCGTCCGGCTGGTGCACGGCCGGATCACCCCGGCCTGATCGCCCGGCCCGGCCTGATCGACCGGCGGCCCGGCGGCCCGGCCCGGCCCGGTGGCCGAACGCGCCGCCGGGCCGTGGCCGGGAGCGGTCAGGCGATCCGCACCGGCAGCGTCCGCACGCTGTTGGAGATGAACGAGGCGATCGGCTCCGGGGCGGGCCCGTCCGCGGCGGCCAGGGTCGGGTAGCGGCCGAACAGGCCGCTCAGCGCGGTCTCCGCCTCCATCCGGGCCAGTCCCGCGCCGAGGCAGAAGTGCGGGCCGTGGCCGAACGACAGGTGCCGGCCCGCGTGCCGGGTGACGTCGAAGCGGTCCGCGTCCGCGAAGTGCCCGGTGTCCCGCCCGGCGGAGGCGTACGAGGCGAGCAGGGCCTCGCCGCGGCGGATCACCACGTCGCCGACCGCGATGTCCTCGACGGCGTAGCGCAGCGGGAACTGCCCGACGGGCGAGTCGTACCGCAGGGTCTCCTCGACCACCGCCGACCAGGTCGCCCTGCCGTCCCGGACGAGCTCCAGCTGCTCCGGGTGGGCGAGCAGCGCGCGCACCGCGTTGGTGATCAGGTTGAGCGTGGTCTCGTGGCCGGCGACGAGCATCAGCAGCAGCGTGCCGACCAGCTCCTGCTCGGTGAGCCGGTCGTCGGCCTCACGGGCGGCGATGAGGTCGGTGGTGAGATCGTCACCGGGACGCTCCCGCTTCGCGGCGATCACCGAGCCGAGCAGGGCGAACAGCCCCTGCTGCGCGGCGACCGCGGCCTCCGGGGTGGCCGAGCTGCTGACGAGCGTGTCGGAGAGCGCGTGCAACTCGTCCTGCTGGGCGGCCTCCAGGCCGAGGAGCTCGCCGATGACCTGCATCGGCAGCGGGTACGCGAAGTGCTCACGCAGGTCGAACTCGCCCTCCAGCAGGGCGAGACCGTCGAGGAGGCGGGCGGTGCGGGCCTGGATCGCGGGGGCGAGCTCGGCGATCCGGCGCGGGGTGAACGCCTGCGTGACGAGGGCGCGCAGCCGCCGGTGGTCGGCGCCGTCCACCGTGATCATGCCGGGCACCGTCACGAAGTTGATCAGCGGCCAGCCCTCGGGCAGCCGGCCCTCCCGGAACGTCTCCCAGAGCTGCGGGTTCTTGCCGACCCGCGGGTCGGCCAGCAGCTCCTGCAGGGTGTCGTGGTGGGTTATCGCCCAGACCACCACCCCGCCAGGGAGTTCCACCAGGACCGCAGGGCCGGCCTCGCGGAGCCGCGCGTTCTCCCCGTGCTGGTCGCGGCCGAAGGGGTCGAGGATGACGGGGGCAGGACGGGCGGCGGTGTCCATGTCGGCCTTTCGTGCGGGGCGGTGGGGCGGGGCGGGGTGAACGCGCTGTACAGCACCGGCAGATCGACCAGGGCACGCGACCACGGAGACGGACGCCACGCCAACTCGGGGGCCGGCACGGCGAGCTGGAGGTCGGGCAGTCGGTGCAGCAGGGTCTCGACCGCCGTCTCGACGATCAGCCGGGCCGGGTGCTGGGCCGGGCAGACGTGCCGCCCGGCGCCCCACGCGAGGTGTGCGCGGTTGCCGCCGATGCCGTCCGGCCCGTGTACGGAGGGGTCGGCGTTGGCGCCGGCCAGGCCGAGCACCAGCATGTCGCCGGCGGTGATGTACTGGCCGCCGAGCACGGTGTCGCCCGTCGCCCACCGGCCGGGGAAGTTCTGTGTGGGCGGGTCGCGCCACAGCACCTCGTCGAGCGCGTCGGAGACGCTGAGCCGGCCACCCGCCAGCGTGTTGCGGAAGCGCCGGTCGGTCAGCAGCAGCCGCAGGGTGTTGCCCGTCCAGTTGATGGTCGTCTCGTTGCCGGCGACGAGGATCACCACGAGATGGTGCACCGCCTCCTCGTCGCTCAAACCCGCGTCGTGCGCGAGCAGCCACGAGGTCAGGTCGGCGCCGGGCTCCTCCCGGCGGCTGCGCACGAGGTCGACCAGGATCGCCTGGAACTCCGCGTTCGCCCGGACGGACTTCTCGCTGCTGTCGACGAAGTGGCTGATCAGCTCGATGAGATGGGGCCCGGCCTCGGCGGGCAGGCCGAGCAGCTGGGTGAAGACGAGCAGCGGCAGCCGCCGGGCGTACTGCGCGATGAGGTCGGCGGTGCCGTCCGGCCCCCAGCTGTCGATCAGCGCGTCGGCGGCGGCCTCCGTGGTGGCGCGCAGCTGCCGGTGGTCGATCCGGGCCAGGGTGTCCGCCACGGCGGCGCGCAGCCGCTGGTGCTCGGCGCCGTCCAGGTTGAGCAGGGTGGGCCGCCAGGAGGTCATCGGCAGCAGCCGGGAGTCGGCGGCGAGCCGGCCCTCCTTCGGCACCCGCCAGCGCCGCGAGTCCTTGGAGAACAGCTGCTCGTTGCGGGTGAGTTCGAGCAGTTCCGGGTAGCCGAGCACGAGCCAGGCCTCGACGCCGGGTTCGAGTTCGATCGGGGCGACCGGCCCGTGCTCCGCGCGGAGCCGGGCGTACAGCCCGTGCGGGTCGTCGGCGACGGCGGGTCCGAAGAGCGGCGCCGCCGCGCCCCGGTGCATCGGGCAGCCGGGCGGCGGGGTCGTACCGGCGTCGGGCAGGGGCGTGGTCATGTCTGGAGCTCCAGGACGGACGTGGAGTGCAGGTGGGCGACGAAGTCGATCAGCACGTCGTACGCGGCCTGCCGGTCACGGACGTCGCAGTGCAGGATCGGCACGCCGGGCAGCAGGTCGAGCGCGGTGCGCAGCTCGTCCTCGGGGTGCTGCGGGGAGTCGGGGAAGAGGTTGACGACCACCGCGAACGGGATGCCCTGCTCCTCCAACTGCCCGAGCACGTCGAAGCTCTCGTCGATCCGGCGGCTGTCGACGATGGCGAGGGCGCCGAGCGCCCCGCGGGACAGGTCCTCCCACAGCGGCCAGAACCGCTGCTGCCCCGGCGTGCCGAAGAGGTAGAGCGCGAGCTTCGGGTTGAGCGTGATCCGGCCGAAGTCGAGGGCGACGGTCGTCGTGGTCTTGCCCGCGCGGCCGGTGAGGTCGTCGATGCTGGCGCCCGCCGCCGTCATGGTCTCCTCGGTGCGCAGCGGGGCGATCTCGCTGAGCGAGCCGACGAGGGTGGTCTTGCCGACCCCGAACGGGCCGGTGACCAGCACCTTGACGGCGCCCTGCACGGTGGCGGGCAGGTACGACGGCTCAGCGGAGTTGACGGAGGCCAACGAGCACCTCCTCGAGGAGTGCGGTGGGCAGGCGCTCGGCCCGCGGGACGTCCGGCGACCGGTGGACGGCGGTCGCCGGGGGCAGGACGTGCACGGCGCCGAGGTCCCAGAGGTCGCCGACCAGCACCTTCACGACGCTGAGCGGCAGGTGCAGGTGCGCGGAGATCTCGGCGACGGCCAGCAGTCGGCCGCAGAGCGCGAGGATGCGCCGGTGCTCGCGGTTGAGTTCGGCGCCGGCGGTGTCGGCGCCGGGCACGGTGGAGACCAGGCTCTCCAGGGCGAGCACGTTGCGGCTGGGCCGGCTCCGGCCGCCGGTGATGACGTACGGCCGGACGGGGCCGCTCATCGCACGTCCCCGGCCGGCTGCTCCACCCGGGGCGGGCTCGTCAGGTGGGCGCCGATCCGCTCGACCAGCACCTGCATCTGGTAGGCGACGAGGCCCGCGTCGACGGCCTCGCCGGTGATGACGGCGAGGTGCGTGCCGGCACCGGCGGCGACGATGAACAGGTAGCCGCCGCCGTACTCGACGACGATCTGCCGGGTGGTGCTGGTGTGCCCGCCGAAGCCCTGGGCCACGCCGCGGGCGAGCGACTGCAGGCCGGAGCAGGCGGCCGCGAGCCGTTCGGCGTCGTCGCGGCCGATGTCGGAGCTGCGGCCGATCTCCAGGCCGTCGTTGGACACCACGACGGCGTGCCGCACCTCGGGCACGGTGGCGATGTCCTTGAGGAGCCAGCCGAGGTCAGGGTTGCTGGTGGTCATTGGGGTCTCCTGCCCGCAGGGGCTGTTGGGGGGAGGCGGGGAGCGTGCCGGCCGGCCCGGTGGGGGGCTCGGCCGGTGTGCCGGGGGGCTGGTGGTGCGGGGCGGCCGACCGTCCGCTCGCGGTGCCGGCCTGGAAGAGCGCCATGAACGCCTGTGCCTCCCGCGCCGAGCGCGGCGGCTCGGGGGCGGCGGCGGACACGGTGTCCGGCCGGGGGGCCGCGGGGGCGGCGTTCCGGCGGTTGGACCGGCGCGGCAGGGCGCCGTCCGGTGCGGTGGTGGCGGCCTCGTCCGCGTCGGCCGCGTCGGCTGCCGCGGTGCCCGCGGCCACGGTGTCCGGCCGGGTGCCGGCGCGGTCGGCGGCCGTGTCGCCGGGCAGCGGCCGGTGGGCGCGCGGACGGTCCGCGGACGGCCGGGCCGCGGCGTACGGGTCCGGGGCGCCCGGGCCGCCCATCTCGGGCAGCGGGTCGGTGAGGAGGGCGCTGGGCAGCAGGACGACGATCCGCACGCCGCCGTACGGCGAGGGGGCGGAGCTGAGCGTGACCCGGAAGCCGTACTGCTCGGCGAGCCGGCCGACCGCGGCGAGGCCCAGCTGCGGCACCTCGCCGAGCCGGGACACCTCCAGCCCGCCGCCTCCGGCGAGGGCCGCGGCGGCCTTCTCGACGGCCTGTTCGGGCATGCCGACGCCGGCGTCGTCGATCTCGACGACGGCGCCGTTGTGCACGGGGAGCAGGGTGACGAAGACCTGGGTGCTGGGCGGGGAGTAGCGGGTGGCGTTGTCGAGGAGCTCCGCGACGGCGTGGATGAGGGCCTCGGCGGCGGCGCCGATCACCGCGGTCTCCAGCCGGCTGCGCACCACGACCCGCTGGAACGGGAGGATGCGGGACTGCGCGCCGCGCACCACGTCCTCCAGGGAGACGGGCTCGGGCCAGTTGCGTCCGGCGCGGGCGCCGCAGAGCACCGCGAGGGTCTGGGCGAGGCGGGCCTGCTGGGCGGCGGCGTGGTCGGCCTTGAGGAGGCCTTCGAGCAGGGCCGGGTCGTCGTGGGTGCGTTCCATCTCGTCGAGGCCGGCCTGCTGGTCGTGGGCCATGACGAGGATGCGGCGCGCCACGCTGAGGAAGGCGCGCTGGGTGGCGGCGGTGACGTCCTGTTCCTGCCGGGCGGCGGCGTGCTCGGCGCTGCTGCGGGCGAGTTCGGACGCCAGCTGTCCGCGCAGGGTTTCGAGTTCGTCCTGCTGCTGCGCCTGGCGTCGGCGCAGTGTGAGCCCGACGGCCCGGTAGCGCGCGGCGGTGAGCGCCGCGAGGACGGCGAGGACAACGGCTGCCGCCGCGCACCACTGAGTCATCGTCACGCGGCGAATTCTAAGAGGATGATCCTACGAGAGTGTGAACAGATCGCAGGATTGGTGAGCTGCACGCGTCAACGGACCCTGTCCGACAGGTGGCGGACCGTCACTCCGACGCCGGGTCAACCACCCCGTCCCGGAGCCGGACGACCCCTCCCACCTGCACCGGAACCCGCCGGTCCGCCCGGAGGTCACCGGCCGCGGGCCGCCCTCACTGGCCGTCGACCTCGCCGTACGGCTCCGGAGACCGCGCCGCCACCGGCCGCAGCCCGCGCAGCCCGCGGGCCACCGCGAAGGCCCGGCGGAGCGTCGCGCCGACACCGTCGGCCCGGACCGCCCCGGACCCGGCGGACGGAGGCTCGGTCGGCGGGCGCTGTCCCGGGATGAATCCGGTGGCGGGTGGAGCCGTCCGGGCCGTCTGCGTCATCTCTCCACGTCCTTCGTGTTCCTGCCGGATGCCGCCGGAGGCGGACCGCGCTCGTGTCGTCCCTGCGACACCTACCCCGCAGGACTGCAATTCTTGTCGCGTTTCGGAGACGGGACGGTCTCGGAACCCACCCGAATCGGTACCGATCGCCCGGATCGTCCGGCCCGCCGTCACGGAGCGGAGTCGACCGCGATCATCGTGCCCTGCAGCAGCGCGACCTCCTTGCCCGGAACCCCGGCGGTGACCGACCGTATCTCGGCCCCCACGACGGTGATGGTCCGTCCGCTGCGCACGACGGTGCCGGTCGCCCGCAGCCGCTCGCCGACACCGGGACTGAGCAGGTTGAGCTTGAACTCGACGCTCAGCACGTCCTTGCCCTCGGGCATCAGGGAGAGCGCGGCCGCGCCCGCCGCGGCGTCCGCCAGGGTGGAGATCGCGCCCGCGTGGACGAATCCGTTCTGCTGGGTCACCTCGGGGCGGACGGGCAGGTCGAGCACCACCCGGCCGCGGGCCAGCTCGACGATCTCGACGCCGAGGGTCGCCAGCAGCGGCTGACCGGTGAGGTTGCTGCGGAGTCGGTCGGTGAGCGTTTCCATGCGGCGGTCCAGGTGCGCGGTGCGGGCGGGGCTCCCTGCACCCTCCGTCGGCGACCGGCCCGGCGTCAACCCTCGCCCCGGCCGGCAGGGCGCCCCGGACGCCGGAAAGCACCGAGGCCCGCGCGGCGGCGCGGGCCTCGGTGCTGTGGGGGCCGTGCGGGCCCCGGGGCGGGCGTGGGCGCCCGCGGGAGGGGGTCAGACGAGGTCGGCGTCGCCGTCCGCCCGGTCGTCGGCGCCGCTGTCGGGCAGTTCGCTGCCGGTCACGGCCCTGGCGTCGCCGATGCGGTGCTGCTGCCCGTCCGCGTGGGCGCTGGGTGCGGTCAGCGAGGCGACGACGCCGACGGCGAGGGAGGCAAAGGCGAGCATGCTGCGCTTCTTCATACCCTGCACAACGCGCGGCACGGCAGGGGGTCACGGCCCGGCCCGCGCGGGTGTCCGGGCGGCCCGTCCGCGGGGTTCCGGCGGGCCCTGCGGTACCGTGCGCCCGGCCGGTGGTCCGCCGCCCACCGGGCGGCACCGGCCGCACCACCGAACCGGGAGGCCCCGTGCCCTTCATCACCGTCAAGCAGCTGGCCGGCCGCACCGAGGAGCAGCGCGCCGAGATCGCCCGCGCCCTCACCGAGGCCTACGCCCGGGCCACCGGCCTGGCCCCGGACAAGGTCTGGGTGGCCATCGAGGAGGTGCCCGCCGAGAACTGGGCGATCGGCGGCGAGACCCTCGCCGCCCGGGCCCGGGCGGCCGCCGGCCCCGGCGGAGCCACCGGCGCCACCGGCTGAGCGCCGGCCCGGCGGGGTGCCCGCCGGCTCAGATGCCGTCGACCTTGAACGGGTCGTGCTCGGCCAGCAGCCGGTCGAGCCGGGCCTGGTCGACCCGGGAGGTGATCGCGCCGGCGTCCTGGCGGTCGCGGACGACCTTCGCCAGCGTGAACGCCGAGGTGATCACGTACAGCAGGGCGACGGCCAGGAAGGCGCGCATCCACGCGTCGACCGGCAGGTAGGCGATCCCGATCGCGAGGGCGGCCGTCGCGAGGGCGAACGAGAGGACGGCCTGCGCGTAGTAGGCGGCCGTGGTGCGGGACTGGATCGGTGCGCTCATGACGGCAGCGTCCCGGAGGCGGGTCCGACCGGCATGAGTACGGGTACTCAGCTTCGCAGCTCGTTCACCCTCCGTGACCGCCTCTCCGACAAACCATCGTAAATCGCCCATTCCTCGCGTAGACCGAACGAATCAACCGGCTCAGGCGCTTGGAATCAAGGCAGGCATAGCATTAACGTTTGATAACGCAGCGCGGTCGGCAACGCCGTACCGACTCGGCACCGTGCGCGTGTCGCTCAATCCCGCGGTCTGCCTTCATCGGTGGGCCCGGGAGCCGGGGAACCACTTTCCGTGGGGTGAATCGGCCGGGCCCAGGCCCAGCCGTAGGAGACCTTCCTGCTCCGAACCCGTCAGCTAACCCGGTCGGCGAGAGGGAAGGAAAGGAGTGCGCCTCCGTGGCGTCGACGCACTCGGCGGAGCCCACCGCCGCAGCCACCCAGCTCCTCGACCACCCGCGTGAGCAGGCCGACCAGGCCCGCCACCGGATGCCCCGTCAGACCAGGGGTGCAAGCCCGCTGTTCGGCGTCACGGCCACCATGGCCGCCACCTTCGGCGCCGCCGGCCTGACCGCCGCCGCCGCAGGCCCCGCCGCCGCGGCCGAACCCGCCGTGTCCGCGCCCGACGAGGCGGCCGACGCCGACCCCGCCGCCGACCCCGGTCTCGCCCTCGCCGCCCGCATCCAGCAGCAGGCCGACACCCGTCGCACCGCCGCCGACGAGGCCGCCCGGCTCGCCGCCGCACAGGAGGCCGAGGCCCGCCGCGCCGCCCAGGCCGCCGTCGACGACGCCGCGCTCGCGCTGCCCACCACCGGCTACACCCTCGGCACCTCGTACGGCCAGTCCAGCACCTGGGCCCACCTGTACACCGGCCTCGACTTCGAGGCGCCCGCAGGCACCCCGGTCACCGCCGTCGCGGCCGGCACCGTCACCTCCGCCGGCTGGGCCGGCTCGTACGGCTACCGCGTCGTCCAGACCCTGCCCGACGGCACCGAGATCTGGTACTGCCACCTCTCCCGCCTTGCCGCCACCGGCGGCCAGGCCCAGCGCGGCGCCGTCCTCGGCGCGGTCGGCGCCACCGGCACCGTCACCACCGCCAGGCTCCACCTGGAGGTACGGCCCGGCGGCGGCGCACCGATCGACCCGCTCGGCTGGCTCCGCTCGCACGGCGTCCAGCCGTAACGGCCCCCGCCTAGACGCCGCCCGGCTCGTCCCGGGCGGCGTCCGCATAGGCCTGCAGCTCGGCCGTGCCCGGCTCCGGCGCCAGGTCCGGGTACTCCCACAGCAGCAACTCCGGCAGGCCCGGCAGCGTCCAGTCGCCGCACAGCCACAGCGCGCCGTCCTCCGCCACCTGCTCGAACTCCTCGAACCCGCCCGACAGCTCGTGCGGCATCGGCTCGCCCAGCGCGGTCAGCCCGGCCAGATTGCGGTAGCTGCGCCGCATCAGCCCGTACTCCAGCAGCCGCCGCGCGCCGTCCGTGGCCATGCCGATCGCCAGCAGGTGCGCCGGCCCCCAGCCGAGCCCGCCGTCCGCGTCCTCCATGGCGTCCAGCGTGCCGGCGTCCACCAGTGCCGCGTACGCCGCGACGCGCTCCTCCGGCTCCAGCGCGCGGAACGCGTCCAGCCAGTCCCGCACCGCGTCGATGTCGCCGGTCTCCACCCCGTCGGCCTGCAGCAGCAGGGTGTACAGCCGCGGCCAGGTGAGCAGCTGCGGCCGGCGCAGCAGCGTGCCCAGCAGCTCGCCCTGCCACTCCGCCTCCGCGTGCAGGCGCTCCCACCGCTTCGCGTTGAGCCGCCGCGCCGCCCGCTGACGGTCGATCAGCAGCCGCACCGCCGCCCCGTACGCCTCCGGCTCCGCCCAGGGCTGCACGTACAGGTGGAGCCGCTCGTGCAGCAACTGCTCCACCACCGCCGACCCCAGCTCGGGCCAGCCGTCGTGCAGCGGCGCGCCGCCCAGTTCGAGCAGCGTCAGCACCGCCCGTACGGCCTCCTCCGGCACCGGGGGCAGGCCCTCGGCCTCCGCCCAGGCGAGCAGCTCCTCGGTGCGGGTACGGGGGATGAGCTGCAGGTCTTCGTCGTCCACGCCCCGTACGGTAGCCGGTGCGCCCCGTGCCGCGCGGCCCGGCCGCCCTGTCGGCCGCCCTCGGGGCAGGGTCGGCCGCCATGACCTCGGCCCCTGTCCGCACGGTGCACCCGGAGGGCCCCCGCCTCGCCGTCCGCGGGTTCCGCCCCCGCCCCGGACGACGTCGCCGCCCTCCACCCGGTGTTCGGCGACCCGGAGACCGCCGGTCGGTCTTAGGGGACGGGTGGGGGACGAGCGGGTGCGGCCGTCCGCAGCACGGGGGTAGGGAGAGCCCCACCCCGGACCCGGCAGCAGGCCGGATTACCCCCCGCCGCCCGTTCCGGCACCGTGGACGTCGTCACACCGCGACACCACCGAGGGGACCCCGCCATGACCGCCCAGCCACTGCCGGCCGCAGCCCGGCCCGTGCCCGTCCACGCCGCCGACCCGACGGGCACCCCGCGCCGGCCCGGCTTCCTGCGGGCACCGTTCTCCGCCGCCACCTACCGTGAGATCGGCTTCGCGCTCAGCTCGCTGCCGCTCGCGATCGCCGGGTTCGTCCTCACGGTGACGCTCTTCTCCGTCGGCACCGGCCTGCTGCCCACCGTCACCGGGCTGCCGCTCCTCGCCCTGCTGACGATCGTCGCGCGCGGCCTCGGCGCCTTCGAGCTCCACCGCGTCCGCGTCCTGCTGGGCACCCCGCTCGCCGCTCCGGAGCCCGTCCGGCCGACCCGGCCGGGGGTGTGGGGCGGGATCACCGCCCGCCTCGCGGACGGCGCCGGCTGGCGCGCCGCCCTGCACCACGTGCTCATGTTCCCGTGGGCGGTGCTCACCTTCGTCGTCACCCTGACCTTCCTGGTCACCGGCTGGGTGGTCGCCCTCTACCCGCTCTACCACTGGGTCTTCGCCCGCTACACCGACTGGCCGGGCTACCAGCTCTACGACTTCACCGACGGCAGCGGCCACCACCGGTACTACGTCACCTCGCCCGCCCAGATCGCGGCCCTCTCCGCCGTGGGACTGCTGCTGGTCCTGCTCACCCCGGTGCTGGTCCGCGGACTGACCGCGGTGCAGCGGGCCGCCGCCCGCGGCCTCCTCGCCGCCCGCTGAACCCCGGGCCGGGCCGCGGATGCGCACCCCCGCGGCCCGTGGTCCGATGGGCCGGTACCCCCGCCGCCCGCCGAGGGAGCCCGCCGTGCTGGTGACGTCCAGACCCCTCGACGAGTACTGCGGCTTCTTCGGTCTCACCCGCGCCGCCCTGCGCAGCCTGCCCGGCCCCGTGCTGGACTGCCCGGGCGGCGCCGCCGCGCTCGCCGCCGAGGCCCGCGCCCTGGGCTGCGAGGTCGTCGCCGCCGACCCCCTCTACGCGCTGCCGCCGTCCGACCTGCTGGCCCTCGCCCGCACCGGCCGCGACGTCATGGCCGAGGCGATGCGCACCAGCCCGCGGCTCTACCCGGCCCGCCCGCAGCTGCGCCCCGAGAAGTACCTGCGCAGCTGGGACCGGGCCCGGGCGCTCTTCGCCGCCGACCGCACCGCCCACCCGGAGCGGTACGTCGCCGCCGCCCTGCCGCAGCTGCCGTTCGCCGACGGGGTGTTCGCCCTCACGCTCAGCTCGTACCTGCTCTTCGCGCACCCGGAGCACTTCACCGCGGAGGGCCGGCTCGACGCCCTGCTGGAACTCGTCCGGGTCACCGACCCGGCCGGCGAGGTGCGGGTGCACCCGCTGCACGACGGCGCAGGCCGCCGCTGCCCGCAGCTGGACGCCCTGCGGGCCGAACTCGGACGGCACGGCGTGGCCAGCGAGATCGAGGTGCACCGGGCGGCAGGGCGCCCCCGGCGGATCCTCCGCCTGCGGGCCGTACGCAGCCGGGCGGGCCTCCGCCGCCCGTGACGAGGGCGCTGTCGTGACGGGGGCGCTGTCGTGACGGGGGACCGGTGCGGCCCCGGACCTCAGGACGTGGTGGTGGTGTCCGGCGCCTGCACCTGGGCCGGGACGACCGGCCCGGTGGGCGTCTCCGCCGTCCCGGCGGCCTGAGGTCCGGCAGGTCCGGCCTTGGGCTCGACGGGCCCGACGGGCTCGGCGGTTTCCGCGGCCGCGGCCGGCAGCACCCGCAGGATCTCGTCCGCGACCGACTTCCGGCGCGAGTACGGCGGCACGTTCCGGGTGTTGCGGACCTTGTAGGCGACCGCCGCCCGCAGCGCCGCCCGCTGCTCGGCGGAGAGCGACGACTGCGCCGCCATCGCCCGCGCGGCCATCAGCGCCTGCAGCAGCTCGAACGGCGACAGGTGCCGGTCGATCGCCGACACCACCAGGTCGACGTTCTCGGGGTCCGGCTTGCCCTGGATCAGGGCGAGGGCCTGCACCCGCAGGCCCTCCACGCCGGTGCCGAAGAGGTCGCGCACCTGCTGCGGGCTGAAGTTGAGGCTCTCGGCCGCCAGCACGGTCTGGTTCACCGAGTCGGCGAGCGTCTGCCGGTCGGCGGCCGACAGGGCGCGGGCCAGCAGCAGCCGGGTCAGCAGCCAGCCCGCCAGGAAGCCGAGGATCGTGAAGTACACGGCGAGCGAGGCGGCGAACCCGGCAGCGCCCGACCCGCCGCCGACGGCGGGGGCGAGCGCGTCGCCCAGCTGCCGCAGCCGGTGCGGCAGGGAGCCGATCTGGGTGAGGCCCGCGCCGAGGAGGATCTTGGTGAGCCAGTCGGAGACCTGCTCAAGGTTGGTGTTCGGGGCGTAGCCCGCGGTGGAGGTCGCGCTCCGGTCGTCCGGGTCCGCGGCCGCGCCGCTGGTCAGAAGTTTCGGGATGCCGAACAGGAAGCCGAGCAGGCCGCCGCCGACCGCGAAGGTCGCCGCGACGATCAGGCCTCCGCCGAGCGCCCGCACACCGTGTTCGCTCGCCAGCGCGTGCAGCACCAGCCCCACCAGCCCTGCGCCGACCACCCCGGCCAGTCCGTACCTCACAGCCGGTCCCGGCTGTCCCCCGTGCTCCAGCTCCACCGAGCCACTCCCCACCCACGGTCCGACGGTCCGCAGTGACTGTAGCGGACCGCCCGATCACTCCGGGAGGTCGCCGGACGAGGCCGTGCCCGGCGGCGGCCCGCGACGGGCGGCGTGGGACGGGGCGGTGTGGGACGGGGCGGCGTGGGAGCGGGCCCGGACATGCAGACGGCCCGTGGGCTGTCTCCTCGACGTGCCGCCCCTGGGGGCCGCACGCGCGAGGCACCGGGGATGTACCGGTGAGCCCACGGGCCGGGTGACTGCTTGGGTCTGCGCCTGCCGCCGGAGGCCGTCAGGCCTCCTACTGCCACAGGCAGGGGCGGCTCTAGCGAGCAGCCACCTCACGCATCCTGATGGAACTCAATTCAGGATCACCTCCTTTCAGTGTGCGGCCACCTTAGGCACGCACCCGCCGGAGGGGCAACGGATTTTCGATGAAAAAGGCCGAAGACCCGGCAGACGGATCTGCCGGGCCTTCGTGCTACTGAGTAGCGGGGACAGGATTTGAACCTGCGACCTCTGGGTTATGAGCCCAGCGAGCTACCGAGCTGCTCCACCCCGCGTCGGTGAACACCACCCTACGGGAGTGCCGCGCCGATGGGAAATCCGTTACCCGGGGGGCCCGCCGGAGGGCGGGCCGCCGGGCCGCGCGCGGGGGACGGGCCGGCCCGCGGGGCGGGTGCCGGCCCACACGGCGAAGGCCACCAGCAGGGCGAAGGCGGGCACCATGACCAGCCCGTACACCAGGAGGAAACCCTCGGTGCCGAGCTCCGCCGCGGCGTTCCACGCCCCATGCAGCGCGACCGCCGCGGCCAGGCCCGCCGGGGCGGCGAGCCGGGCCAGGCGGCGGCGGCCACTGGTCAGCGCCACCGCGATGCCGAGCCCGGTGAGCGCGGTGAACAGAGGGTGGGCGAACGGCGAGAGCAGCACGCGCAGCACGAAGGTGTGCACGGTGGTGTCGAAGTCGCGGAGCGTGGGCGGCTCGCCGAGGCCGAGGGAGTCCAGCCGCGCCCGCCGGTCGTCGGTGAAGGCGCGGCCCAGGTAGAGGGCGTTCTCGGTGAAGGCGAAGCCGCAGGCGGTGACGGCGCCCAGCACGGTGCCGGCGGCGAGGGTGCGCGGGCTCGAACGGGCCCGCGCGTGCCGCGGCACGCCCGGCGGCAGCCGCACCGGCGGCCGGAAGTACGGCAGCGGCCGCAGGTGCGGCCGGAGCCGGGCCAGGGCAGGCGCCTCCCGGCCGTCGCGCGGGCGGGGCACGGCCCCCGCGCCGCCCGTTGCCAGCAGCGCGCAGCTGCGGTCCGTCCGGCACGACGGCCGGCGGCGTACGGGCACGAGCAGCACCAGCAGTGCGCCGCCCTTGCACAGCTCCTCGATGAGCGGGGTGACGAACGCGGCGCCGAACGCCTCGCCGCGGCCCGTCCCGTGGTGGGCGGCGAGGTAGTCGCCGGCCCAGCCGTTCGCGAGGATCGCGACCGTCGTCGCCGTGCACGCCCCCCAGGCCAGGCAGAACAGCGCGTGCCGCAGCGGCACCCGGGCGGCCTGGTTGAGCCAGGCCACCGAGCCCAGCACGAACGGCAGCGGCAGCAGGGCGAGCCCCAGGCCGACCAGCAGGCCCGTGGTGCCGGTCTGGCGCTGCAGCAGGTGCAGGATCAGTGCGCCGCTGCCGGCCAGTGCCAGACCCCCCGGTACGGCGGAGGCCGCCGGGTGCCGCCGTACGCGGCGCAGGGCCCGCAGGAGGGCGCCGGACGGCGGCGTGCGGGTGCGGCCCGCCCGCGCCCCGGCCGCGAGGGCCGCCAGGCGGGCAGGAAGGCGCGCGGGCAGGCCTGCGGGCGGCACGGCGGCGGGGTGCGCCGCGGCGCCGGGGGACGGGATGCCGCTGGGGGGACGGCTCACGCCGAAAGCGTAGGTGAGACGTGCACCGCGGGGGGAGCCCCCCGGACGATCCGTCGACCGGCGATCACCGTAGGTGACGGGCCGTCGGTCCGTTCCCGGCCGCTCCGGCGGCCCGGGTCAGCGCCGCCGGAACAGCAGGTCGTGCACGACGTGGCCCTTGGCGATGCCGGTGCGCTCGAACTTCGTCAGCGGGCGCCAGTCCGGCCGCGGCGCGTAGCCGGGCACACTGCCCGCCGGGCGCGCGTCCGGCTCCAGCCAGCCGCTGCCGTCCCCCTCCGGGTGGAGGTTCTCCAGCTCGGGCGCGGCCGAGAGGACGTCCAGCATCTGCTCCGCGTAGTGCTCCCAGTCGGTCGCGCAGTGCACCAGGGCGCCCGGCGCGAGCCTCGGCAGCAGCAGCTCCAGGAAGTGCGGCTGCAGGAGGCGGCGCTTGTGGTGCTTCGGCTTGGGCCACGGGTCGGCGAAGTACAGGCGCATGCCCGCCAGCGAGGCGTCCGGCAGCATGTCGCGCAGCAGGATGACCGCGTCGCCGGCGGCCAGGCGGACGTTGTGCGAGCCGTCCTGCTCCAGCATCTGCAGCAGGTTGCCGTGGCCGGGCGTGTGCACGTCCGCGGCGAGGATGCCGGTGGCAGGGTCCGCGGCGGCCATCGCGGCCGTCGTCTCGCCCATGCCGAAGCCGATCTCCAGCGTGACCGGGAGGTCGCCGAACAGCGCCGGCAGGTCGAGGGGGCTCCCGTCGATCGCCAGGCCGTACCGCTCCCACAGCCGGTCCAGGGCGCCGGCCTGGGCGTTGGTCATCCGGCCGCGGCGCGGCTGGAAGCTGCGGATGCGCCGCTCCCGGTGCTGGGCCTCGGTGGCCTTGTGCGGGTACATCGGCGCCGGGTACGCGGCAGGGGCCGCGGAGAGCCGGGCGGACGGGGACAGCTCGGGGCTGGGGGCGGTGGCAGTCACAATCGCCCCATTCTACGAGGGCCCCGCGGTGCCCCGGCGGGGCGCGGGTCCCGGCCTCGTCCCCGGGCGGCCGTCAACCGCCCGCCTCCAGCGCCGCCAGAGCCCGCCGCGCCACCTCCCGGCCGATCGGCAGCGAGGCCGTCGCGGCCGGTGAAGGGGCGTTCAGCACGTGCACGGTCCGGCGGGCGGACGCCGGGTCGTCCGGGTCGAAGCCGGCGAAGGCGAAGTCGTCGAGCAGCGTGCCGTCCCGCGCGACGGCCTGCGCGCGGACACCCGCGGCGGCCGGCACCAGGTCGGCCGCCGTGACGGCCGGCAGCAGACGCCGCACCGCCGCCGTGAACGCCCGCTTCGACAGCGAGCGGTGCAGCTCCCCGACCTCGTACCGCCAGTGCCGGCGCAGGATCCGCCAGGTGCCCGGGAAGGCCGCCGTGCCGGCCACGTCCCGCGGGCGGACCGTCCGCCAGCCGTAGCCCTCGCGGGCCAGCGCGGGCACGGCGTTCGGCCCGACGTGCACGTCGCCGTGCACCCCCCGGGTCAGGTGCACGCCCAGGAACGGGAACGCCGGGTCCGGCACCGGGTAGACCAGGCCGCGCACCAGCGACCGGCGGTCCGCCGCCAGCTCGTAGTACTCGCCGCGGAACGGCACGATCCGCACCCCGGGATCGTCGCCCACCGCGCGCGCCACCCGGTCGCTGTGCAGGCCGGCGCAGTTCACCAGCACCCCGCAGCGCAGTTCGCCCGCCGACGTCCGCACCGTCACCCCGTCCGCCCGGCGGGCGGCGGACCGCAGCCCGGTGCCCGTACGCAGCTCGGCACCGTTCGCCTCGGCGAGCTCCGCGTAGCGCCGGGCGACCGCCGGGAAGTCGCAGACGCCGGTGGTGCCGACGTGCAGCCCGGCCACCCCGCGCACCTCGGGCTCGTACCGGGCGATGCCCGCCGCGTCGAGCTCGGCGACCGGGATGCCGTTCGCCCGGCCGCGCTCCGCGAGCACCGCCAGCCGCGGCAGTTCGGCCTCGGCGGTGGCCACGATCAGCTTGCCGGTGACCTCGTGGGCGATGCCCTGCGCACGGCAGAACTCCACCATCTCGGCGGCGCCGCCGGTCGCGTACCGGGCCTTCAGGGAACCCGGCCGGTAGTACACGCCGCTGTGGATCACCCCGCTGTTGCGCCCGGTCTGGTGCGCGGCGAAGACCGGCTCCTTCTCCAGCACCGCCACCGCGATGCCGGGCCGCGCCCGGGTCAGCGCGTACGCCGTGGACAGCCCCACGATGCCGCCCCCCACCACCAGGACGTCGACGTCGTACCGCACTTCGGCCCCTCCGTTCGCTGCCCCCGCCCGCTGCGATGGTGCCACGGCGGGCGGGGGCGGTCGAGGAGGCCGTCCTAGACCTGCTCCCACGGCCAGTGGGCGTCGCGGCCGGCCTCCAGCAGCGGGATCAGGCGGAAGGCGGCGTCGGTGAGGCCGCCGAAGGTGTGGCGGTGGGCGCCGCCCGAGGGCGCGTGGCCCGCCCGGTAGCCGGCCAGGTTCCAGGTGTAGACCGGGACCTGCGCCGGGACCGCGGCGAGCGGATCCCTGCCCGCCCATCCGCCGTGCGCCTGCTCGTCGGTGACCACGACGACGCGGTCGTGCCCGCGGTAGTGCGCCTCGACGGCCTTCGCCGTCTCGGTGCCGCCGAGGGAGGAGAAGCGCTGCAGCACACCGAGCACCGGCTCGGCCCGGCCGATCCGGATCGTCCGGCTGGCGGAGCCGAACTCGACCAGGTCGGCGCCGGCGGCCCGCAGTGCGAGCGCGGTGCCGAACACGGCGGCGCTGTCGGCCCGGTTGAGCTGGGTCTGCGCGCTCGGCCGGTCGAACATCGAGCCGGAGCGGTCGACCAGCACCAGGGTGCGGCCGGGCAGCGCCGGCACGTTGGCCAGCGAGTGCCCGAGCGCCTGTTCCAGGGCGTGGCCCCACCGCAGCGACGGGGCGTGCCGGTGCGCGGCGAGGTAGCGGAACGGGAACTGCCGGGAGCGGGCCACCTCGGCCGGGTCGGCGATCCGCCGCGCGACCTGCTCCGCGACCCCGTCCGCGACACCTGCCTGGTCGAAGTTGCGCAGGTTGCGCACCAGCGCCATCGGCCCCATCGAGGGGATGACGGCCTCCCAGACCGCCGCGTCCAGCGGGCCCTGCAGCCAGCCGGCCAGCGCCTCCCAGGTCATCCCGGCCGCCGCCAGCCGCTCGGCGCCGCCCGGGCCGGTCACCACGGCACGGCGCTCCTCCACCGGCAGCGCCAGCAGCGCCCGGTGGGCGGCGAGCAGGGTGTCGCCGGCCGGCGGCACGGCCTCGTCCGGGTGGTGCCGGCGGTCCAGCGCGTACCGGAACAGCGGCCCCTGCCAGGGCTTCTCGGCGTGCGGCGACGGGTGCGTCAGCTCCAGCACGTCACCGAAGCGGTAACCCTTCGACGCGGTGTCGTACTTGAGCAGCGCACGGCCGGTGTACAGCCGCTGCACGGCGTCCGCGACACCCCGCTTGAGCGGCTTCGGCAGCGCGCGGCCGTACCGCGAGGTCCAGTAACCGAGCAGCTCGCCCGGCTCGTCGGGGCGCTGCAGCACCGCGGCGACCGCCTGCCGGGAGAAGCCGGGGGCCCCGGCGTCCAGCCGGGCGCGGGTGAACTCGGCGGCACCGACCAGCGAGGCCGTGCGCATCGCGGCGCCGTCCCGCAGCCAGCGCAGCAGGCCGAGGGTCCACTCCGGGTCGCTCACGGCGAGGGAGCGGACGAGCGCGGTGAAGCGGTCGTCGCGGTCGCCGCCGCGCTCGTAGAAGGTGTCCTGGCCGACCAGGTTGCCGACGGCGAGCAGGAACAGCTCGGACTTCTCGTCACGCAGGAAGCCCGCGCCGCCCGCGTGGTTCGCGGTGCGCGGCCCGGTCGTGGTCACGGGCGAGGTCGGGGCGGTCTTCGGACGGCGGACGTTGAAACGGGACATGGCAGTGGTTCCCCCTGAGGGGAGGCAGGCCGCGCAGGGGCGTCCGAGATCGTGCCGGCGCGGTGGCCGGCCCCGGTGGAGGTGACAGTCAGGTGCTCTGCCGATTGAGCTACCGGCCGTGCTCGCGCACGGACCGGCCGGGACTCGAACCCGGAACCGCCCGAACCGGAAGGAACCCCCGCCTGCGCACCGGACGCCCCGGCGCGGTGCCCCCCGAGATCGAAAGCGGCGCCGGCGGATTCGTGAGAGGAAGGAGCCGGAGCCTGCGCACCGGGAGGTGGCAAGTCGTATGCAGGTATGAGGTGTCCAGAGAACCGAAGCGGCGGAGGTGACGTGTGCTGCTCTGCCCGACTGAGCTACACCGGCCCGGAGCCGGTGACGGGACTCGAACCCGCGACCTGCCCATTAACAGTGGAAGTAACCCCTGCCTGCGCACCTGGACAGGCACGACGTTAGCCACCGGCCGGCCACCGCCGCATCCGAATTACGGCGCGCGCACCAGGCCGCGCGCACGGCACACCCGGAGGCACCTGCCCGTCCCGGACGCACCCTGCCCGTCCCGGACGCACCCTGCCCGTGCCCGGGTGCGCCCTGCGGGCTACTGCGTGCCGGCCAGCACCAGCCGGGCCCGCTCGGTCAGTTCGCGCACCCGCCGCTCGTCCTGGAACGGCGCCAGCCTGCGCAGCATCTCCAGCACGTACTCCCTGCTGCGCTGCGAGGAGATCCGGCCGGCCACCTCCACCGCCCGCTCGCCGGCCGCCACCGCGGCGTCCAGGTCGCCCGCCTCGGCCTCGGCCATCGCCGAGACGATCAGCCGCAGCGCGTGCGAACGCACGTAGCCCTCCGTCGGCCGGGCCAGCGCCTCGCGGGTGAACTGCCGCACCTTGGACGGCATGCCCAGGTCGCGGAAGCACTCGGCGGCGTCCGCGGCCAGCCGGTCGTAGGTGTAGAAGTCGATCCAGGTCGGGTCGGCGTCACCGGGGCGGGCCCGGTCGAGCGCACCCTCCGCCGCCGCGAGCGCCGTCGCGCAGGCCGCCGCGTTGCCTGCCCTGGCCCGTGCCCGCGCCTCCACCAAGTGGAAGAAGCTCATCGTGCGCGCCGTCGCCAGGCCGCGGTTGCGCTCCAGCGCCGCCTGCGCGAGATCGACCGCCTCCTCGGGGAAGTTGCGGTACACCGCCTGCAGGCTCATCGACGCCAGCACGTACCCGCCCAGCGGCACGTCACCCGCCGCCCGGGCCAGCCGCAGCGCCTGGATGTAGTACCGCTGCGCCGCCTCGTGCTGCCCGGTGTCGAACGCCATCCACCCGGCCAGCCGGGTGAGTTCGGCCGTCGCGCCGAACAGCGCCCGGCCCACCGCGTCGCTGTACGAGCCGAGCAGCAGCGGCGCCGCCTCCAGCCGCAGGCACTCCGGCACCATCGACGAACGCCAGTCCCCGCCGCCGTACTTGGAATCCCACCGGCGGGCCTCCTGGGCGGCCTCGCGCAGCTTCGCCGCATCCGAGTGGCCCACCCGGTACCCCGAGCGGTCGGCCACCGCGGGCTCCCGCGCCACCGAGCCGTCGGCCGGCGTGATCAGCCAGCGCGACACCGGCGTCGCGTACGCCGACACCGAGAACGTGCCCGCCAGGCTGTCGCTCCAGCGGCCGCCGCCCGGGCCGCGCCGCAGGTCGAGGTCGACCCGCCACAGCTCCGTCGCCGACCGCACCGCCTCCGGCACCTCGCGAGGGAACTCCAGGCCCAGTTCAGGGGTCGGCTGGGTGTCGCCGAGACCGATCTCCTCCAGCGGCACCGGCCGGCCGAGCTTGCTGCCGAGCGCCGTCGCGATCAGGTGGGGCACCGGCCGCTGCGGCACCATGCCCTTGGTGACCCACCGCGCCACCGACGTCTTGTCGTACCGGAGCGTCAGGCCGCGCTGCGCCCCGAGGTCGTTGACCCGGCGGGCCAGGCCGGCGTTGCTGATCTGGGCGAGGGAGAGGAGCGCGCCGAGCCGTTCGTTCGGCCCTCGTGAGCTGGCGGTCATGGTGGCGGTGGCACCCCCTGGCGAGGTCGTGCGCGGAAGGCGGCCCGCACGACGGGGCCACCCACTGCACCTAGCGTAGTCGGACGGGTTCCGAGGGTTAAGAGGCTGCATTCCGGATGGCGGGATAGCGCGCCCGAACGGCCTGTCGGCGACGGTCCGTCCGCACGGCCGCGGAACGGTCCCCTCCGCCGCGCGGGGTCCCGGACTCCCGTGCTCCGGTCCCGTGCCGACGTGCGCCCGTCCGTGCCCCCTGGCCGCAGCGGCAGGTCGGCGATTCGCTGGACCCTGTGGATCGGCCCGCCGTCGAGGACCCGGCGGGCCGGGGGAACCGCTGCCGCCGTCCCCGCGGGCAGCGGTGGGTCCGGGAGGGCATGCGGATGCCCTCCCGGGCAGTGCGACGCCTTTCGGCCATCCGTTGATGTCCATGCCAGGAGGCGCAGGCGCGGCCCGGGCCTCGGAGGGGGCGGCCCGGTCCGCCGGGGAGCCGCCGCGGCCCGCCCGGCCCGTCCGCCGGCGGGCCGCGCGGGACCACCGGCAGGCACGCGAGGGCGCGAACGGCGCACGTACGGCGCAGGTGCGGTGCCCGCCGGTGCGGCCCGGAGCCGCGCCACAGCGGCACGCCGACGACCCGCCGCCGCCCGGAGAGCCGACCTGACGCCGGGTCACCGGCCCACCCGGCCGCATTCACTCGCGCAACCCGGGTCACACCCCGCCCGACCGGTGGCACGATGTCTCCTGCGGCGCCCTCGACACCCGTGCGCCCGACCCCTCGTCAGGTGGAGGCGCGATGCGGTGGCTCACCGGCTGGAGCGGGACACCGACCGGCGACGGCGGGCCGCCCCTCGGCGGAGTCCGGCCGCTCGCCGCCACCACGCTCTGGAACGGACCCGGCCCGCTCTGGGCCGTCGGCGACTGGCGCCCCGACGAGATCCGCCTCGTCACCCTGCGCCCCGGCGCCGACCCCGTCGTCACCACCGGCCCGGCACCCGCCGCCGGCGCCGCCGGGCAGCACGGCCCGGGCGCCGACACCGACACCCCCGCCACCACCCGCCTCGCCGTCCTCGGCCGCTGCGGAGCCACCGACGCCGAACTCGCCGCCGGCCTCGCGGCCGCCCGCGGCGGAGCCGTCCGCCACCTCACCGGCTGGCCGGGCAGCTACACCGCCGTCCTGCGCACCGGCACCCGCTCCACCGTGCTGCTCACCGACCTCGCCGGCGCGCAGCCCGTCTTCCACACCCCCTGGCACGGCGGCACCGCCTACGCCACCGCGGCCCTCCCGCTCGCCGACCTGATCGGCGCCCCCGTCGACACCGGCCACCTCGCCGCCCTCCTCGCCTGCCCCGAATCGCCCGAGGCGCTCGGCCACGGCACCCCGTACGCCGGCGTGCTCCGCGTGCCCCCCGGCCACTCGCTCGGCATCCGCGGCGGCCGGCCCTACCTCGCGGGCTACGAGCAGGACCCCGGGCCCGCCCGGCGCGACGACGCCCCCGCCGTCCGCGAACTCACGCGCACCCTGCTCGAAGCCGTCCGCTGCCGGGTCCGCACCACCGCGGCGGACGCCCCCGAGGGCCCCGACCGGCCCCGCCTCGGCGTCGACCTCTCGTACGGCACCGCCTCGGCCACCCTCGCGCTGCTCGCCGCCGCCGTGCCGCCCGGCCCGGCCGCCGCCGCGCCGCCCGCCAGGCAGACCGCCGTGCCCGCGCCGCGCACCGGCGCCGTCAAGGGCTCCTGGGCCCGCGCCCTTCCCGAACCGGCCGCCGACCGGTCCGCCGAGACCCTCGCCGCCGTCACGCACGCCGGCCCCGAGGGCCTCACCCCGGTCGTCGACGTGCCCCGGCTCCACCACGTGGTCGTCCCCGCCGGGCTGCCCTACGCCGAGGTCGCCGGCGACCCGCTCGCCGGACCCCTCACCGACGAACCCGGCCCCGCCCTCACCGCCGCCGCCCACCTCTGCGCCCGCTTCCGCGCGGGCGGCTCCGACCACCTCACCGGCTACGGCGCGCGGCAGGTCCTCGACGGACACCCCGCCCGGCTCGCCGACCTCTTCCGGTCCGGCCGGGCCCGCGAACTCCTCGCCCCCGTCGCCGCCCTCGCCGGCGCCGACCGCGTCCTCGCCGGCCCCCTGACCGGCACCATCCGCACCCCCGTCACGGTGCTGCGCGCCGCCCACCGGCTCGCCCGCGCCGTCCACGCCGACTCCCTCGACGACCTCGCCGTCCGGCTGACCGTCCGGCACTTCGACGAACCGCACGACACCGCCGGCGCCAGCTCCGCCGCCGACCTCGCCTGGGCCGTGCCCGGGCCCGCCGCCCGCTGGCTCTCCGACGAGGCCCTGACCACCGTCGCCCAGCGCCTGCGCACCGCCGCCCGCGGCCCCGCCCCGGCCGAACCGCCCGGCGCCCGCCGGGCCCGGCTCGCCCTGCACCGCCACGCCGCCGCCTACCGCACCCTCGTCCAGGCCGCCGAACAGCGCGGCCAGCGCCTGCACGCGCCGTACCTCGACAACCAGGTCGTCCGCGCCGCCCGGCTCCTCCCCGACGACATCCGCCTGCAGCCCGGCGCCCGCCACGCCCTGCTGCGGTCCGTCCTCACCGGCGCGGGCCGCACCGACCTCCCCGCCGACTGGGGCCGCGGCCCGCGGCCCGACCGCACCGGCGCCGCCCGGAGCGGCCTGCGCCTCGCCGCCGACGGGCTCGCCGAGCTGTTCGACCGGCCGCTCCTCGCCGAAGCCGGCCTCGTCGACCTGCCCGCCGTCCGCAAGACCCTCGCCGCCGCCGCCGAACCCGCGGCCGACCTCCCGCCCGGCACCCTCGCCGGGCTCGCCGACCTCGTCGCCACCGAGCTCTGGCTGCGCCGGTTCGCCGCCCGCCGCCACGGCTCCTGCTGGACGGGCCTGCCCCCGGCCCGGCGCCGCGCCCTCGCCCGGCCGGCCTGACGGACCCGCCGCCGTCCCGGCACGTAGCCCGCCGTCCCGGCACGCTGCGGGCCCGCGGCGGCCGGGGTCCGGCGCGTCCGCGCAGGTCCGGCGGACGGCGGCGGGCATCATGGGCGGGTGGCCGCCGCGATGGTTCCCCTGCCCGTGCTCCGCGAGCCGCCCTCGGCGGTCCGCCCCGGCGTCCTGGCCGCCTGCGACGGCTCCGACGGCTCGCTCTGGGCGCTGGACCGGGCCATGACCGAGGCCGAGCTGTTCGGCCTGCCGCTGTACGTCCTCGCGGTGGTCAACCCGTCGCCGACCGGCTATCCGCCCGGCATGGTCGAACTCGTCCGGCAGAGCATCGACCTGCTGGCCGCGAGCATGGCGGACGGGCTGCGCCGCGCGGTCGACGCCGTGCAGGCGGCCCGCCCCCGGCCGTACGGCGGCGAACTCGTGCTGCACGTGGTGCTGGGCAGCGTCATCGAGGTGCTGCTCGCCGCCACGGCGGGCCAGCACACCCTGGTGATCGGGACCCGCGGCAACGGCGGCTTCACCCGGCTGCTGCTGGGCTCCGTCAGCACGGCCGCCGTGCACCACGCGAACTGCCCGGTGCTGGTCGTCCCGGCGCCGACCGCGGGCTGAGCCCTCCGGCGGCTGCCGCGCGGCGGTCCGGTGGACCTCGCTCCGGGGCTGGTCAGGGGCGCCGTTGTGCGGGCCGGTTCGGGGCACCGGGGAATGCGGGGCGAACGGTTGACCGTTCAACCCCGAGAGCCGCGCCCGGCCCGTCCGGGGACGGCCGGGAGACCCCACCGAACAGGAGCCCCACCGTCATGAAGGTCGAGATCTACTCCGACATCGCCTGCCCCTGGTGCTACATCGGCAAGCGCCGCTTCGAGCAGGCGCTGGACCGCTTCCCGGGCAAGGACGCCGTCGAGGTGGTCTACCGGCCCTACCAGCTCGTCCCGGACGCCTCCGAGCAGGCCACCCCGCACCGGGCCTGGCTCGCCGAGCGGTACGGCCCGCAGTCCGCCGCGATGGACGCCCGGGTCACCGAGCTCGGCCGCGCCGAGGGCATCACGTACGACTTCGACACCGCGCTGCACGCCAACACCTTCCTCGGCCACCGGCTGCTGCACCTCGCGGAGACGGAGTACGGCGCCGCGGTGCAGGGCGAACTCAAGGAGCGGCTGCTGAAGGCGCACTTCTCCGACGGCGTCGACATCGGCGACCGGACGCAGCTGGCCGCCGTCGCCGTCGCCGCCGGGCTGGACGGCGACCGGGTCGCCGCCTACCTCGCGGGCGACGAGGGCGCGGACGAGGTCCGTGCCCAGCTCGCCGAGGCACAGGCGCTCGGCATCTCCGCCGTGCCGACCTTCGTCTTCGAGGGCCGGTGGGCGGTGCAGGGCGGGCAGGAGGCCGACACCTTCCTACGGGTCCTGCAGCAGGTCGCCGAGGAGACCGGCGCGCTCGTCCCGGTCGCCGGCGCCGACGACGGCGAGGCCTGCGCGGACGGTGCCTGCGCGGTCTGACGGTCCCGGTGGTGCGGCGGCTCCGGCGGTGTGACGGCTCCGGCCGCCGGGGTGCCGCGGCCGGAGCACCTCAGCAGGTGAGCCTGGCCTCGGCCCAGTCCGCGACGTCGATCAGGGCCCAGCCGCCGGCCCGTTCGGCGACCAGCCGGAACGACCGCTGACCGGTGAGCGGCGCGTGCACCCGCACCGGCGCGTCACCCGTCCGGACGGTGCCCGAGCTCCACAGCACGGTGCCGTCGCCGCCCACCACCCGAAGGACCACACCGCCCCGGCCGACCGCGACGTCGTCCGGGCCGGCCACCGCGTCGAACGACGTGCAGCTGCGGCCGAGGTCGACGGTGACCCGGGACGGCACCTGCACGGCCAGGCCGTGCAGGTAGCGCCGACCGGCCATCCACAGCACGGACCGCCGGGCCAGCGCCCCGCCGCCCCGGCGGATGCTCGGGGTGCCGTCCGCGGCGTCACGCCGGCCCGCCGCGCCGAACGGCAGGTCGTCCAGCCAGAACGCGGACGGCTCCGGCGGCGTGACCGTGGGGCTCGGCTCAGGCCGGGGCGTCGGGGTGGGCGTGGGCTCCGGCTCCGGGGCGGTCGCGGACGGCGCGGGCACCGGCTCCGCGGGCACCGGCGGGGGCACCGTGCGGGCGGGCACGGGCGGGCTCGTCGTCCGGGCCGGTGCCCGGCTCGGCACCGGCCCGGGCAGCACCCGCGGGCCCCCCGGCGTCGGACTCACCGACGGCTCTGGGGAGGGCTCGGGGGCCGGCGGCGGAGCCACGGTCGGCCGCGCCGGAGCAGGCACCGACGCCGGTACGGGTGCCGCGGCCACGCGCGGCGGAGCCGCCGAACCGCTCAGCGCGTACGCCGCGGCGGCGGCCGCCGCCAGCGCGACACCCGCCGCGATGCCCGCCTTCGCGGCGACCCCCAGGCCCTCGCCGGCCAGCGCACCGGCCGTACCGCCACCCGTGCTCCCGCCCGCAGCGGCACCGCCGGCGGCACCGCCCGCGGTCGCACCCGCCGCGGCCCCCGCCACCGCGGCCCCGCCCAGCACCGCACCCGCACCGACCGCTGCCGCGGCGACCGCCGTGTACCCCGCCCCGATCCAGACCAGCACGCCGCCGGGCAGCACCGCACGCAGGCTGTGGTTGATGTCGGTCAGTTCCAGGCAGGCCGCCGTGCAGCGGGCGCACCCCTGCACGTGCCGGCCGACCTCCGCGGAGGCCCGCTTGCGCAGCGAGCCGCGCGCGTAGGCGCCGAGCCGGCCCGCGTAGGCCGCACAGCCCTGCTCCTGGCTCCCGGAGACGTGCGCCTGCAGGAAGGCGGCGGCCAGCCTGTCCCGCGCCCGGTGCGCCTGCACGGCCGTGGCGTTGGCGGTCTTCCCGAGCATCACCGCGACGGTCTTCGGCGACTCCCGTTCGACCTCGGTGTGCCACAGCACCACCCGGTCCTCCTCGGGGAGTTCCGCGTAGGCCCGCATCACCATCCGCTGGTCCGCCAGCGCCATCGCCCAGGCGTCCGCACCGGGATCCGCCAGGTCGTAGTCGATGCCGGCGCCCGCACTCCGGGTGAACGAACCGAAGTCGTCGACGAGTTGTTCGCGCCGCTCACTGCGCGCCCAGGCCGCGGCCACGTTGCGCACCGCCGTCAGAAGGTACGCGCGGACGGCGAACTCCGGTCCGCGGCCCGCCTTCAGCGCCTGCAGGGTCCGGGCGAACACCTCGCCCGCCAGGTCCTCGGCGGTGAAGCTGTCCCGGCAGCAGGTCCGCGCGTAGCGCCGGACCGGCTCGGCGTGCCGCCGGTAGATCTCCGCGTACGCGGAGTCGTCCCCGCCACGCACCCGGGCCGTCAACTCGGCATCCGAAGGCGGGCGTTCTCCGTCCACCGGATCCGCCGGGGCCGGCACCACGGCCCGTACGGGAAGCTCCTCGCCGACGAACGCCTCCGGCGTCACCCCGCCCCGGCCCGCCGCGGCCTGACCGGGCACCCGGCCGACCAGCGACTCCCTCAGCGGGGCGCCCGCCTGGTCGGGCACATGGCCCGACGGCGCAGGCCCGGAACCGGCCTCGCCCGGCTCGTCCGCGCTCACCTCACGCCCCCCGTCACTGCGTCGGCCACAGCCCCGGATCGGGGCCCGGCCGGCCCGGCAGGACGCCGGACCGCAGGAGGCGGGGCCACGGCGCCGGCGACCACCCGCCGGCAGCGAGCCGCCGGAATGGCACGCAACGGGACAATGGCTCCAAGCACGGGCAAAGAATGGCATAGCACGGCGTCAGCCGGTAGCCGGGACCACCGCGACCCACCCGTACGGGCAGCCCGCGGACCGGTCCGGCAGATCACAACTCCGGTGCCCGGTGCGCCTGCAGACCCTGCAGCAGGATCTGCAGCAGTCGCTCCCGCGGCGCGTTGCCGGGTTGACCGCCGACCGCCCCGGCGTCCGCCGCGGACTCCGCCGAACGCGACCCGGCCGCCTCGTCCGGCACCGGCTGCGCACCGGCGGAGGTCGCGTGCACCGGCACCGCGGCCGTCAGCACGAGCACCACGTCGGACACCGTCACCCCCGGACGCAGATCGCCAGCCGCACCGGCCCGCGCCACCAGGGCCGCCACCAACTGCAGGAGCAGCCGCGGATCGGAGTCCGCCGCGCCGGACCCGGGCAGCTCCGCCGCCCCCTCCGCCCCACGCCCGTCCGCGCCCCGCTGCCCGGGCACCCGGCCCACCTCGGCCGCGTACCGGAACGCCTCCGGCGGCAACAGCCGCCCGGCGCCCGACGCCACCGCCCGCCCCAGGAAGTCCGCCAGGGCCTGCCACGGCGCCCCGCCGCCGTACAGCGACTCGCGGGCCTGGCCCGTCAGCCAGGCGACCTCCTCCGCGGCGATCCGCCGGACGAGCACCTCCTTGCTGGGGAAACGCCGGTACACGGTGCCGACACCGACCCCGGCCCGCCGTGCGACCTCCTCCATCGGCGCGTCGTAGCCGAGTTCGCCGAACACCTCACGCGCCGCCCGCAGCACGCTCTCCAGGTTGCGCCGGGCGTCCACCCGCAACCGGCCGGGCCGCCCGGACACCACCGGGACACCGGCGGCCGGCAGCTCCGCACCGGCCGGGCCGCGCTGCTCCGGCACGGCGCCGACAACCGGCCCGCCCCGCCCGTGCACCGGCGACACCACGCCACCCGACATGCGCTCCTGATCCGTCACTTCACCCTCCCCCGCGGACCCCTTCAGGAGCCCGCCCCCAACCGGTCGCACCCCCCGGCGCGTCCACACGGCGTCCGTCGCGCACGGGTGCGGACTACACCTTCCCCACTTCGCCGCCGACCAGTCGACCGGCCGATCGATCGACCGCGACCTTGACGGGACACAATCCGACCATAGTTCAGGCGAGTTCGTGGCAGAAGTGGACCTCTCGCCGCCGACCGGCCGGTCGACCGGCCGCCGCCGGCCCCCGCAGCGCGACCCGCCGCACCCTCGCCCCGCAACCCCGCACGGCCGGACCCGGCCCCGCCCCGGCCCGAATCCGGCCCCGAACACCGCCTCCGGCCATCGGATCCGGTTCGCGCTGTGGACAAGAGCCCCCCGGACAGTGCGTCATTGGGGGACGTACTCGACGGACGTGAATCAGGTCACACAACCCCGACGCGGCCCACGGGCGGCAGGAGGTGCCCCATCAGGATTCTCATCGTCGGCGGCGGATGTGCCGGCACCGCCGCCGCCCTCGGACTCCAGCACGCCCTGGCCGCCCGTCTCAGGACCGGGGACGCCGAGATCACCGTCGTCGAACCCCAGCCCTACCTGACCTACCGCCCGCTGCTCGCCGAGGTCGCCGCCGGCAGCATCGACCCCCGCCACGTCGTCGTCCCGCTGCGCCGGCTCCTCCCGCAGTGCCGCGTCCTCACCGCCCGCGTCACCCGGATCGACCACGCCACCCGCACCGCCCAGGTCGACACCGCCACCCGCGGCGGCACCGGCACCGTCACCGAACTCCCCTACGACCACATCGTGGTGGCCCCCGGATCGGTCTCCCGGACCGACCCGGTGCCCGGACTCGCCGAGCACGGCCTCGGCTTCGCGTCCGTCGGCGAGGCCGTCGCCCTCCGCAACCACGTCCTCGAACAGCTCGACCTCGCCTCCTCCACCCGCGACCCCGAACTCCGGCAGTCCGCCCTGACCTTCGTCTTCGTCGGCGGCGGCTACGCCGGCGTCGGCGCCTTGGCCGAACTCGAGGACATGGCCCGGCACGCCGTCCGCGGGTACCACAACCTCACCGCCGACGACCTGCGCTGGGTGCTGGTCGAGGCCACCGGCCGCATCCTCCCCGAGGAGCCCGCCGACCTGGCCGACCACACCCTCGCCGAGCTCCGCGAACGCAGCGTCGACGTGCGCCTCGGCACCACCCTGGAATCCGCCGCCGACCGGCTGATGACGCTCTCCGACGGCAGCCGCTTCGCCGCCCGCACCCTCGTCTGGACGGCCGGCGCCCGCCCGGCCCCCCTGCTCCGCGACACCGACCTGCCGCTCGACGCCGACGGCCGGATCCGCTGCCTGCCGACCCTCCAGGTACGCGGCCCCGGAGGCACCCCGCTGGCGGGCGCCTGGGCCGCAGGGGACAGCGCCGCCGTGCCGGACGCCACCGCGGACGGTGCCCCCTGCGCCCCGAACGCCCAGCACGCGCTGGCCCAGGCCCGGCTGCTCGCCGACAACCTGCTCGCCGACCTCGACCGCCGCGCCCCCGCCGACTACCGTCCCGACCGCATCCACTGCTCGACCTCCCTCGGCATCGGTCGCGGCGTCGCCCACACCCGGCGCGGCCGCGTCACCGGCCGCCGGGCCTGGTGGTTGCACCGGGCCCGCCACCTGCGCAGGCTGCCCAGCGCGGACCGCCGCGTCCGGGTGCTCACCGACTGGCTGCTCGGCGCCCTGTTCACCCGCGAGGTCGTCTCCCTCGGCGCGGTGGAGCACCCCCGGGCGGAGTTCGAGTCGGGCTTTCCCGAACACCGCTGACGACCACGCGGGCACCCCGCGTAGCGAACACGGGGCCGGCGACGATACGACTTCCGCAACCACACGTCCGCCTGACAGGATCAGCCGGAGCGGCCATCACCACACGTGCCACCACGGACACGTCGCGTGACAGCCGGTCGACACGCCCGACCCGTCCCCACACCCCCGAGGAAGCGGCCGACGTTGAACCTCATGCGCTGGAGCGCGCGGCTCGCCGGAGCCCCGCGGCGTGTCGCCCTGCCCCCGGCGTCCACCGAGCCCGTCGCCCTGCCCGGCCCCCGCGGTCACGACGCCGCGGCCGCCCTCGGCCTCCGCGAGGTCCACGAGCTCTACGAACTCCGCGACGTCCTCGACCGCCTCCCCTCCCCGGTCGCCGTCACCTACGGCCCGCTCCACCAGCTCGGCTACGCCAACGACGCGTACCGCGAGCTCTTCGGCGAGCGCACCACCGGGCTGCCCGCGGCCGAAGGACTCCCCGAGCTGGCCGCCCTCGGCGTCCTCCCGCTCATGGACCAGGCGCTGCGCAGCGTGCGGCCCCGCAGCGTCAAGGCCCGCTGCGTCGTCGGCCCCGACGCCAGCCGCTACTACAACGTCGCCGTCGTGCCCCTCGCACCCGCGGCCGCGGCCGCCCACGGCGACCGTGCCGCGGCCGGCGGCCCGCGACCGCCCGCCGGACTCGTCATCTACGCGGCCGAGGTCACCGACCAGGTCCAGGCGGCCGGCCGGGTCCGCGAGGCGGAGCGCAGGCAGCGCGAGGCCGCCGTCACCCTGCAGCGCAGCCTCCTCCCGCAGAAGCTCGAACAGCCCGCGGACCTGCGGGTCGCCGCCACCTACCAGCCCGGCGGCGCGGACGCCGCGGTCGGTGGCGACTGGTACGACGTCATCCGCCTCGGCGGAGGCCGCACGGCACTCGTCATCGGCGACGTCATGGGCCGCGGCCTCCGCGCCGCCGCCGTCATGGGCCAGCTCCGTACCGCCGTCCGTGCGTACGCGCGCCTCGACCTCCCCCCGCACGAGGTCATGGCCCTGCTCGACGGCCTCGCCATGGAGATCGACGCCAACCAGATCGCCACATGCACGTACGCCGTCTGGGACCCCATGCCCGGCACGCTCGTCTACGCCTCCGCAGGACACCTGCCCTTGCTGCTCCGCGGCCCGGACGGCAGCGTGCTCCAGGCCGACGAGCAGAACGGTCCGCCGCTCGGCACCGGCAGCGGCGAGGGCAGCCACGTGTCGCACACCCTCAAGCTGCTGCCCGGCACGACGGGCGTCCTCTATACGGACGGCCTGGTCGAGCGCCGCGACGAGGACATCGACCACGGCCTGGACCTCCTCGCCCGCACCCTGGCCGGCGCGGTCGGCGGTCCGGACGTCGTCTGCGCCCGCCTGCTCCGGGCGATGGGGGTCACCGCGGAGCACGACGACGACGTCGCCGTGCTCGCCTTCCAGCTGCCACTTGAACAGGACGAGGAAGGTGTGTAAAGTTCTTCGAGCTGCCTGCCTGGGAGCACCGGACGCGCACTCTGCACGGACGGTCCCGCGGCGGCCAATCCTCTGAACCACCACTTCCCGATTCCCGGGCAGGGCTGTGTCTTTGTCGCGCCCCTGTGCGAATTCGGTGTGCGCGTTTATATGGGTTGCGGTCGGATTCGCTTTTCGGGGCGGGGATCGGCTAAGGTTTGAAACGTCGGACAGGCCGTCAGGCCGGTTCCGGTGAAAGAAATCGAAAGCAAGTCGGGAAAGAGCACGAGCTCGGATCTGATAAGCTGGGAACACGAAAGAGCGAAACACCCGGAGGGTCCGCTGGAAGGCGGTCCGAAGGAAGTGTCCGTTCCTTGAGAACTCAACAGCGTGCCAAAAGTCAACGCCAGATATGTTGACATCCCCGGCCTCAGGATTTCCTGGGGTTGGAGATTCCTTTTGTAGTAAATAACACAGCGAGGACGCAGTGCGCGGGGCTCCCTATTCCGGGGGTTGCCGTGCCGCTCAACGCGGGTGTGAACCCGATGACGGGTAATCATTCACGGAGAGTTTGATCCTGGCTCAGGACGAACGCTGGCGGCGTGCTTAACACATGCAAGTCGAACGGTGAAGCCCTTCGGGGTGGATCAGTGGCGAACGGGTGAGTAACACGTGGGCAATCTGCCCTGCACTCTGGGACAAGCCCTGGAAACGGGGTCTAATACCGGATATGACCGTCTTCCGCATGGTTGACGGTGTAAAGCTCCGGCGGTGCAGGATGGGCCCGCGGCCTATCAGCTTGTTGGTGGGGTAATGGCCTACCAAGGCGACGACGGGTAGCCGGCCTGAGAGGGCGACCGGCCACACTGGGACTGAGACACGGCCCAGACTCCTACGGGAGGCAGCAGTGGGGAATATTGCACAATGGGCGAAAGCCTGATGCAGCGACGCCGCGTGAGGGATGACGGCCTTCGGGTTGTAAACCTCTTTCAGCAGGGAAGAAGCGCAAGTGACGGTACCTGCAGAAGAAGCACCGGCTAACTACGTGCCAGCAGCCGCGGTAATACGTAGGGTGCGAGCGTTGTCCGGAATTATTGGGCGTAAAGAGCTCGTAGGCGGCCTGTCGCGTCGGATGTGAAAGCCCGGGGCTTAACCCCGGGTCTGCATTCGATACGGGCAGGCTAGAGTGTGGTAGGGGAGATCGGAATTCCTGGTGTAGCGGTGAAATGCGCAGATATCAGGAGGAACACCGGTGGCGAAGGCGGATCTCTGGGCCATTACTGACGCTGAGGAGCGAAAGCGTGGGGAGCGAACAGGATTAGATACCCTGGTAGTCCACGCCGTAAACGTTGGGAACTAGGTGTTGGCGACATTCCACGTCGTCGGTGCCGCAGCTAACGCATTAAGTTCCCCGCCTGGGGAGTACGGCCGCAAGGCTAAAACTCAAAGGAATTGACGGGGGCCCGCACAAGCAGCGGAGCATGTGGCTTAATTCGACGCAACGCGAAGAACCTTACCAAGGCTTGACATACGCCGGAAACGTCTAGAGATAGGCGCCCCCTTGTGGTCGGTGTACAGGTGGTGCATGGTTGTCGTCAGCTCGTGTCGTGAGATGTTGGGTTAAGTCCCGCAACGAGCGCAACCCTTGTTCTGTGTTGCCAGCATGCCTTTCGGGGTGATGGGGACTCACAGGAGACTGCCGGGGTCAACTCGGAGGAAGGTGGGGACGACGTCAAATCATCATGCCCCTTATGTCTTGGGCTGCACACGTGCTACAATGGTCGGTACAAAGGGCTGCGATGCCGCGAGGCGGAGCGAATCCCAAAAAGCCGGCCTCAGTTCGGATTGGGGTCTGCAACTCGACCCCATGAAGTTGGAGTTGCTAGTAATCGCAGATCAGCATGCTGCGGTGAATACGTTCCCGGGCCTTGTACACACCGCCCGTCACGTCACGAAAGTCGGTAACACCCGAAGCCGGTGGCCTAACCCTTGGGAGGGAGCCGTCGAAGGTGGGACCAGCGATTGGGACGAAGTCGTAACAAGGTAGCCGTACCGGAAGGTGCGGCTGGATCACCTCCTTTCTAAGGAGCACATAGCCGCTTGCGAGCGAATGTCTCGCACGGTTGCTCATGGGTGGAACGTTGACTATTCGGCACGGTCGGTGACGACTGCTAGTACTGCTCTTCGGGGCGTGGAACGTGGTGGTGATCCGGTCGGGTCGGGCACGCTGTTGGGTCCTGAGGGGACGGCCGTTTGGCTGTTGCCTCTGGGTGCCGGCCTCACGTGACTGCACCGTTCGGTGTGGGAGGGTGGGTGTCTGGTCGTTGTTTGAGAACTGCACAGTGGACGCGAGCATCTGTAGGCCAAGTTTTTAAGGGCGCACGGTGGATGCCTTGGCACCAGGAACCGATGAAGGACGTGGGAGGCCGCGATAGGCCCCGGGGAGCTGTCAACCGAGCTTTGATCCGGGGGTGTCCGAATGGGGAAACCCGGCAGTCGTCATGGGCTGTCACCCATACCTGAACACATAGGGTATGTGGAGGGAACGCGGGGAAGTGAAACATCTCAGTACCCGCAGGAAGAGAAAACAACCGTGATTCCGGGAGTAGTGGCGAGCGAAACCGGATGAGGCCAAACCGGCATGGTGTGAGACCCGGCAGGGGTTGCCATGACGGGGTTGTGGGAAAGTTCTTCAGTCGTCTGCCGGCGGCTGGGCGAGTCAGAAACCGTATGGGTAGTCGAAGGACATGCGAAAGGTCCGGCGTAGAGGGTAAGACCCCCGTAGACGAAATCTGTACGGCTTGCTTGAGCTTCTCCCAAGTAGCACGGGGCCCGAGAAATCCCGTGTGAATCTGGCGGGACCACCCGCTAAGCCTAAATATTCCCTGGTGACCGATAGCGGATAGTACCGTGAGGGAATGGTGAAAAGTACCGCGGGAGCGGAGTGAAATAGTACCTGAAACCGTGTGCCTACAAGCCGTGGGGGCATCTCCTTGTGGGGTGTGACTGCGTGCCTTTTGAAGAATGAGCCTGCGAGTTTGCGGTGTGTAGCGAGGTTAACCCGTGTGGGGTAGCCGTAGCGAAAGCGAGTCCGAATAGGGCGGTCATAGTTGCATGCCCAAGACCCGAAGCGGAGTGATCTAGCCATGGGCAGGTTGAAGCGCGGGTAAGACCGTGTGGAGGACCGAACCCACCAGGGTTGAAAACCTGGGGGATGACCTGTGGTTAGGGGTGAAAGGCCAATCAAACTCCGTGATAGCTGGTTCTCCCCGAAATGCATTTAGGTGCAGCGTCGTGTGTTTCTTGCCGGAGGTAGAGCACTGGATAGGCGATGGGCCTCAACGGGTTACTGACCTTAGCCAAACTCCGAATGCCGGTAAGTGAGAGCGCGGCAGTGAGACTGTGGGGGATAAGCTCCATGGTCGAGAGGGAAACAGCCCAGAACACCGACTAAGGTCCCTAAGCGTGTGCTAAGTGGGAAAGGATGTGGAGTCGCAGAGACAACCAGGAGGTTGGCTTAGAAGCAGCCACCCTTGAAAGAGTGCGTAATAGCTCACTGGTCAAGTGATTCCGCGCCGACAATGTAGCGGGGCTCAAGCACACCACCGAAGTCGTGTCATTCACAGAATACGCCCAACGGCGCTGTGGATGGGTAGGGGAGCGTCGTGTGCCGGGTGAAGCAGCGGAGGAATCCAGTTGTGGACGGTTCACGAGTGAGAATGCAGGCATGAGTAGCGATACAAGAGTGGGAAACTCTTGCGCCGATTGACCAAGGGTTCCTGGGTCAAGCTGATCTGCCCAGGGTAAGTCGGGACCTAAGGCGAGGCCGACAGGCGTAGTCGATGGACAACGGGTTGATATTCCCGTACCCGCTTTGAAGCGCCAACGTCGAACCTCTTGATGCTAAGCCCGCGAAGCCGGCCCGGAGTCTTCGGACAATGGGACGTGGTGGAGCCGGTGACCCAACGGGGTAGTAGGTGAGCGATGGGGTGACGCAGGAAGGTAGTCCAGCCCGGGCGGTGGTAGTCCCGGGGTAAGGGTGTAGGCCGAACGGTAGGCAAATCCGCCGTTCATTGAGGCTGAGACCTGATGCCGAGCCGATTGTGGTGAAGTGGATGATCCTATGCTGTCGAGAAAAGCCTCTAGCGAGTTTCATGGCGGCCCGTACCCCAAACCGACTCAGGTGGTCAGGTAGAGAATACCGAGGCGTTCGGGTGAACTGTGGTTAAGGAACTCGGCAAAATGCCCCCGTAACTTCGGGAGAAGGGGGGCCATTCCTGGTGATGAGTCTTGCACTCTGAGCTGGGGGTGGCCGCAGAGACCAGCGAGAAGCGACTGTTTACTAAAAACACAGGTCCGTGCGAAGCCGTAAGGCGATGTATACGGACTGACGCCTGCCCGGTGCTGGAACGTTAAGGGGACCGGTTAGTCCGATTTCGGTCGGGCGAAGCTGAGAACTTAAGCGCCAGTAAACGGCGGTGGTAACTATAACCATCCTAAGGTAGCGAAATTCCTTGTCGGGTAAGTTCCGACCTGCACGAATGGCGTAACGACTTCTCGACTGTCTCAACCACAGGCCCGGTGAAATTGCATTACGAGTAAAGATGCTCGTTTCGCGCAGCAGGACGGAAAGACCCCGGGACCTTTACTATAGCTTGATATTGGTGTTCGGTTCGGCTTGTGTAGGATAGGTGGGAGACTTTGAAGCCGTGACGCCAGTCATGGTGGAGTCGACGTTGAAATACCACTCTGGTCGTGCTGGATGTCTAACCTGGGTCCGTGATCCGGATCAGGGACAGTGTCTGGTGGGTAGTTTAACTGGGGCGGTTGCCTCCTAAAGAGTAACGGAGGCGCCCAAAGGTTCCCTCAGCCTGGTTGGCAATCAGGTGTTGAGTGTAAGTGCACAAGGGAGCTTGACTGTGAGACTGACGGGTCGAGCAGGTACGAAAGTAGGGACTAGTGATCCGGCGGTGGCTTGTGGAAGCGCCGTCGCTCAACGGATAAAAGGTACCCCGGGGATAACAGGCTGATCTTCCCCAAGAGTCCATATCGACGGGATGGTTTGGCACCTCGATGTCGGCTCGTCGCATCCTGGGGCTGGAGTAGGTCCCAAGGGTTGGGCTGTTCGCCCATTAAAGCGGTACGCGAGCTGGGTTTAGAACGTCGTGAGACAGTTCGGTCCCTATCCGCTGTGCGCGTAGGAGTGTTGAGAAGGGCTGTCCCTAGTACGAGAGGACCGGGACGGACGAACCTCTGGTGTGCCAGTTGTCCTGCCAAGGGCATGGCTGGTTGGCTACGTTCGGGAGGGATAACCGCTGAAAGCATCTAAGCGGGAAGCCTGCTTCGAGATGAGCACTCCCACCTCCTTGAGAGGGTAAGGCTCCCAGTAGACGACTGGGTTGATAGGCCGGATATGGAAGCCCTGTAAGGGGTGGAGTTGACCGGTACTAATAGGCCGAGGGCTTGTCCTCAGTTGCTCGCGTCCACTGTGTTGTTCTGAAACAACGACCCCCATCGCACCAGGCTGTGTCCTGAGTTCGCGGGTGGGTGGTGACAGTTTCATAGTGTTTCGGTGGTCATAGCGTGAGGGAAACGCCCGGTTACATTCCGAACCCGGAAGCTAAGCCTCGTAGCGCCGATGGTACTGCAGGGGGGACCCTGTGGGAGAGTAGGACGCCGCCGAACAATCATTCCAGTCAAGCCCCCTCCCACCCGGGAGGGGGCTTGACTGCGTTTACGGCACACATTCACCGCGCGGCCGGGCCGGATGGCTCGGGGGTCGTCGGGGCTCTTCTCCGGGGTTCCCCCGAGAGCTCGATCCTCGGCGACGTAGGGTCGCAGCATGGAGACCACCCCCGCGTCGCCCGGCGGCGAGCGCATCCGTGTCACGTCCGTGCTGTCGTCCGACGACCTGGCGGTCGCCCGGTCCGTCCTGACCTCCGCCGCGGTGGACGACGGCCGGGAGGCGGTCTCCGAGGCCGGTCGGCTCCGGTTGCGCGAGGGCGCGGGGCGGCCCGGTGTGCGGCACGTCCTGCAGACGCTCGACGGGCGCCCCGCCGGTTACGGCCAGCTGGACGTGCCGGAGGCCGGTGGCCGGGCCACCGCGGAGTTCGCCGTCCATCCCGAGCTGCGGAGGCGAGGTCTCGGCGGCCGGCTCGCGGCCGCCGTGGTGGCCGCGGCGGATCCCGCGGAGGCGGGTACGGCGGAGGCGTCCGGCCTCGACGTGTGGGCGCACGGCGGTCACCCGGGTGCCGGCCGGCTCGCCGAGCGCTACGGCGCCGTCCTGGTGCGGGAGCTCCGGCAGATGCGCCGGCCGTCCGCCGAGGTGCCGCCGGTCGTGCTGCCCGACGGTGTGGAGCTGCGGACCTTCCGTCCCGGCGCGGACGACGAGGCGTGGCTGCGGCTCAACGCCCTGGCCTTCGCCCACCATCCGGAGCAGGGCGCCTGGACGGAGGCCGACCTGGCCGACCGGTTCGCGGAGCCGTGGTTCGACCCGGCGGGCTTCTTCCTGGCGACCCGCGGTGGCCGGCTGGTCGGCTTCCACTGGACGAAGACGCACCCGGACGGCCTCGGCGAGGTCTACGTGGTCGGCGTGGACCCGGAGGAGCAGGGGAGCGGCCTCGGCCGTGCGCTGACCGCGGCCGGTCTGCGGCACCTGTACGGCGACCGCGGCGTGCCGTCCGTGCTGCTCTATGTGGACGCTGACAATCCGGCCGCCGTGCGGGTATATGAACGGTTGGGATTCACCGTGCACGAGGTGGACCTGATGTACCGCGTGCAGGCGGGCGCTGTTCCGGGGGGCTCCGACCCACAGGGGTGACCGACTCAGCTTTCCTCCTGGCCATGCGGTGTTTACCGTGGATTCAATTGACGCCGCGAAGATCACAGGATGACGCCCGTAGTGCCTCGTCCCCGCTCCGCCCGCCGGTCGGCCGCGCATCCCGCGGCCGCCCCCGGAGGGTGGGCACTGGTGTGGCAGGACGACGACACTGCGTACGGCACGACCGCGAACGGCGCCGCGAGTGCGGCGGACGCCCGCGGGACGTGCTTCCGGGACTTCGCCCTGCAGGAGGAGCTGGCACCGATGAGCATTCCTGGCCCTGTCTCCGCTTCGTCCGGCGCGGGCTCGAGTGCCGCCTCGTCCGCGGGCTCCGGTGCGAACCCGGGCCCGGCCGGCGAGCCGGCGGCGAAGAGCCGCGCGCGGGCGCCGAAGACGTCCCGTGCCGCGGCGCCGTCCGCCGTGCCGGCCCCGGTCCCCCGGGCGGCGGCCGTCCCGCCCGCCGGGGTGTCGGCCGCTCTCGGCCTGCCGCTGAAGGACGCGCCGGTCGCCGGAGCGCTGTCCCGGGTGGGGCGGACCCCCGCGGCGGGCGTGCTGACGGCACCTGCGGACATCGAGTCCGAGTTCGGTGAGCTTCCGGAGGGCCGGTTCCTCGACCGCGAGCGCAGCTGGCTGGCGTTCAACGAGCGGGTGCTGGAACTCGCCGAGGACCCGGACGTCCCGCTGCTGGAGCGGGCGAAGTTCCTGGCCATCTTCGCCAGCAACCTGGACGAGTTCTTCATGGTGCGGGTGGCCGGTCTCAAGCGCCGCATCGCCACCGGCGTCGCCACGCGCAGCGCGTCCGGTCTCCAGCCGCGCGAGGTGCTCGACCTGATCTGGCGCCGCTCGCGCGAACTGATGGCCCGGCACGCGGCCTCGTTCCAGCACGAGGTGCTGCCCGACATGGCCGCCGAGGGCATCGAGGTGGTGCGCTGGCCGGACCTCCCGGAGAAGGAGCAGGCCCGGCTGCACACGCTCTTCCGCCAGCAGATCTTCCCGGTGCTCACCCCGCTCGCCGTGGACCCGGCCCACCCGTTCCCGTACATATCCGGGCTGAGCCTCAACCTGGCCGTGGTGGTGCGCAACCCGGTGTCCGGCCACAAGCACTTCGCCCGGGTGAAGGTGCCGCAGTCGCTGTCGCGCTTCCTGGAGTCCTCGCCGCAGCGGTTCGTGCCGCTGGAGGACGTGATGGGCGCCCACCTGGAGGAACTGTTCCCGGGGATGGAGGTGCTCGCCCACCACGCCTTCCGGGTCACTCGCAACGAGGACCTGGAGGTCGAGGAGGACGACGCCGAGAACATCCTCAAGGCGTTGGAGAAGGAGCTGATGCGGCGGCGCTTCGGCCCGCCCGTCCGGCTGGAGGTCGAGGAGTCGATCGACCCCTACATCCTCGACCTGCTGGTGCGCGAGCTGAACATCACCGAGGCGGAGGTCTTCCCGCTGCCCGGGCCGCTCGACCTGACCGGGCTCTTCGGCATCGCCGGCCTCGACCGGCCGGAGCTGAAGTACCCGGCGTTCGTCGCCGGCACCGCACGCGGACTCACCGACGTCGAGTCGGCGTCGCAGCCGGACATCTTCGCCGCCATGCGCGAGCGGGACGTGCTGCTGCACCACCCGTACGACAGCTTCTCCACCTCGGTGCAGGCCTTCCTGGAGCAGGCCGCGGCCGACCCGCACGTCCTCGCCATCAAGCAGACGCTGTACCGGACCTCCGGTGACTCGCCGATCGTCGACGCACTCATCGACGCGGCGGAGTCCGGCAAGCAGGTGCTCGTGCTGGTGGAGATCAAGGCGCGGTTCGACGAGCAGGCCAACATCAAGTGGGCCCGCAAGCTGGAGGAGTCCGGCTGCCACGTCGTCTACGGCCTGGTCGGCCTCAAGACGCACTGCAAGCTGTCGCTGGTCGTCCGGCAGGAGGGCGACACGCTCCGCCGGTACGCGCACGTCGGCACCGGCAACTACCACCCGAAGACCGCCCGGCTGTACGAGGACCTCGGCCTGCTCACCGCCGACCCGCAGGTCGGTGCGGACCTCTCCGACCTGTTCAACCGGCTGTCGGGCTACTCGCGCCGCGAGTCGTACCGGCGGCTGCTGACGGCACCGCGCGGGCTGCGGGACGGCCTGGTCTCGCGGATCCACGGTGAGATCGCCCACCACCGGGCCGGCCGCCCGGCGTACGTGAAGCTGAAGGTCAACTCGATCGTCGACGAGGCGCTGATCGACGCGCTGTACCGGGCCTCGCAGGCCGGCGTGCCGGTCGACGTGTGGGTGCGCGGCATCTGCGCGATCCGGCCCGGCGTGGCCGGCCTCAGCGAGAACATCCGGGTGCGCAGCGTGCTCGGCCGGTTCCTGGAGCACTCGCGGATCTTCGTGTTCGGCAACGGCGGCGAGCCCGAGGTCTGGTTCGGCAGCGCGGACATGATGCACCGCAACCTCGACCGCCGCATCGAGGCGCTGGTGCGGGTCTCCGACCCGGCGCACCGCACCGAACTGTCCGGGCTGCTCGACCTCGGGCTCTCCGACGAGACGGAGTCCTGGCACCTCGGCGCGGACGGCAGCTGGACGCGGCACGCGACCGACGCCGACGGCAAGCCGCTGCAGCACGTCCAGGATCTGCTGATCGCCTCACGCCGGCGCCGCCGCAACGCGTCTTCGGGACGCTGACCGACCACTGCCCGGGCCCGTCGGCCGTCCCGGTCCCGGCGGTGGCCGGGGCGGGCGGCCACGGAGCCGGCCCGGGACGACCACACGGGGGAGTCCTTGTCATGACCGATTCGCCGATGACGGCCCCGACGGCGCCGGGTGCGTCCGCCGGGGAAGTCCTCTCCGGCTACCTCACCACCCAGGCCGGCGCGTTCCTGCGCGCCCTGCCGCAGGCGGTGGGCGAGGCCGGGTCGAGACCGGGATCGCTCCCGGCCTCGGCGGCGGGTGCGGACGACCTCCTCCGGGCGGCCCGTCGGATCGGCGGCGCGCTCCACACCTTCGGGCCCGTCTTCGAACCCGGCTGGTCCGGGGAGCTCCGCACCGAGCTGCGCTGGCTGCTCGACCTGCTCGGCCGCGAGCCGGGCTACCGTCGCCGCGCCGCCCGGCTGCTGGCCGCCCTCGACTCCCTCGGCGGCACGTCCGCCGACACGCCCGGCATGCTGGCCGGCCACGCCGGCACCCCGAAGGCGCGGGCCCTGCTGGAGCGCCAGCTCACCCTGGCCCGGACCCGGGCGCACACGAGCCTGCTGCAGGAGCTCCGCTCCTCCCGGCTGCACGCCCTCGCCGACCGGATGACCCTGCTGACCGGTGACGTGCCGCTGGCCGGCGACGCCGCGGGCCGCTCCGGGGCGGCCCTGCTGGGGCAGGCCGGCGCCGCGTTCGCCGCCCTCGCCGCCGGGGTCGGCCGGCTTCCGCTGGACCGGGCCGTGCAGCCGTACGGCGGTGACGGCCTGCACCGGCTGGCCGCCCTGCCCGCACCCCGCAGCGGGGCGGCGCCCGCTCCGTCCGACGCCGACAGCCTGATCGCGGCGGACGACGAGCCCTGGCACCGGGTCCGCATCCTGCTCAAGCGGATGCGGTACGCCCTGGAGGTGTGCGGGGCGCCGGCCACCGGCCTCGACGGCCTCGCCCGCGCGCTCGACCGGCACCGGGACGCCTCCGACGCCGCGGCCACCGCCTCCCTGGCGGCACGGACGCCGAGGATCACCCCGGCGACGGCGTACGTGCTCGGAGTGGTGCATGCTGATCAACGACTGGAGGTGGAGGCGGCCCGGTACGCCTTCGGAGTCCAGTGGCCGAAGCTCCCGCACCACGGATGGCATGAATGGGCGACCGTCTGACCGCAGCGCACACCGGCGCCGCCAACCCCTTCACCGTCCGTCCGGACGGCGGATCCGGCGGGCCCGCGTCCGGGGGCGGCCCCGTACCCGTCGTACGGCGCGGCACGGGCCGCGGCTCCACGGTGCTGGCCGCCGGGGCGGTGCTGTGGGTGCCGGGCCCGCCCCGCAAGGACGGCCGGGGCTGGAAGAAGCCCCGGATCGCGCTGATCCACCGGCCCAAGTACGACGACTGGAGCCTGCCGAAGGGCAAGCTCGACCCCGGCGAGGGCTGGCGGGCCGCCGCGCTGCGGGAGGTCCGGGAGGAGACCGGGCTGGCCTGCGTGCTCGGTCCGGAGCTGCCGGCCCAGCACTACCTGGTCGACGGCCGCCCCAAGGAGGTCCGGTACTGGGCCGGCTCGCCGACGGGTGGTTCGTTCACTCCCAACCGCGAGGTCGACCGGCTGGAATGGCTGCCCCCGAAGAAGGCCCGGGCCCGCCTCACGCACCCCCGCGACCGGGCGCTGATCGACGCGCTGCTGCAGTTGCTGGGCTCCGGAGAGGGCTGACCGGGGAGGTCCGGGGCCGTTCCGCCGGGCGCCGCCGCGCCGCAGGTCGGACCCGGTGGCGACGACCGGCGCCGGGAGACCTCACCGCGCCCTCACCGTGACGCAACCGTTACTACCGGACGCGGTTTCCTGCCATCCGTTCGAGGTTCACTCTCCGTTCATTTGCGACCGGGTGATGCGTCACCTGTCCGGCCTACCTTCGGGACTACCGGAGGGCCGAACGGGCCCCGGACCACAGCACGACCTGCGCCGATCGAGCCATCGACGAGCTCGCCACGGGCACTGGTCGTGCGTCAGAAAGGGACACCCAGTGAAGCTCCAGCGGAACGGCCGCTCCAAGGCCCTCGCCATCGGTGCCGTGGCGCTCGTCAGCTCGCTGTCGCTTGCCGCCTGCGGCACGGACGACAACACCACCACCACCGGCACCGGCTCCTCGGCCTCCGGCGCGGCCTCCGCCGCCTCGATCGACTGCGGCAAGGGCGGCCAGCTGCTGGGCGCCGGCTCCACCGCGCAGACCAACGCGATCGACGTCTGGAAGGCCGCCTTCGGCTCCGCCTGCTCCAGCTCGACCGTCACCTACGGCGGTGGCGGCTCCGGCGCCGGCGTGCAGCAGTTCAACCAGGGCAAGGTCGCCTTCGCCGGCTCCGACTCCGCCCTGAAGCCCGCCGAGGTCGACGCGTCCAAGGCCGCCTGCAAGACCGGCCAGGGCATCAACCTCCCGATGGTCGGCGGCCTCATCTCGATCGTCTTCAACGTCGACGGTGTCGACAAGCTCGTCCTCGACGCGCCCACCGTCGCGAAGATCTTCGACTCGCAGATCACCAAGTGGAACGACCCGGCCATCGCCGCCCTCAACGCGGGCGTCACCCTGCCGGACGCGCCGATCCAGGCCATCCACCGCTCGGACGACTCCGGTACCACCGCCAACCTGACCGGCTACCTCGCGAAGGCTTCGGCCGGCGCCTGGAAGTACCCGTCGAGCAAGACCTGGGCGGGCCAGGGCGGCCAGTCCGCCAACGGCTCGGCCGGCGTCTCGGCGCAGGTCAAGCAGGTCAAGAACTCGATCAGCTACGTCGAGCTCTCCTACGCGCAGACCAACAGCCTCAAGAGCGCCGCCATCGCGACCGGCGCCTCCAAGCCGGTCGACGCGACCGCCGAGAACGCCGCCACCACCTTCGCCACCGCGAAGGTCACCGGCACCGGCAGCGACCTGGCGCTGAGCCTGGACTACGCGACCAAGACGGACGGTGCCTACCCGATCGTCCTGGTCACCTACGAGATCGTCTGCGACAAGGGCAACAAGGCCGAGAGCCTCGACACCCTCAAGGCGTTCCTGACCTACACGATCAGCGACGCCGGCCAGCAGGCCATCGGCGCCAAGGGCTACGTCCCGCTGCCGAAGGAGCTCTCCACCAAGGTCCAGGCCGTCATCCCGACCCTGGCCTGATCCCGCGCCACCGGCGGAGCGGCCCCCTAGGGGGGACGGGCCGCTCCGCCGGAGCACCACCCACAGCACAGTCCGGGGCACCGCCGCCAGGTGCCGTCCCCCACGGGGACAGCGCCGTCAGACCGGAGTAGACGATCATGACTTCATCCCCCCCTGCCGCCTCACGAGGCAGGGCCCGCCGCAGCCGGAGCGACAGCCGGCTCGGCGACAGCATCTTCTTCAACCTCTCCCGAGGGTCGGGCATCCTGCTGCTGGTCATCATGGCCGCCATCGCAGGGTTCCTCGCCTACCGCTCGGGCATCGCCCTCTCCAAGAACGAGGGCAACTTCCTCACCACCTTCGAGTGGAACCCCGACGCGCCCCAGCCGGTCTTCGGCATCGCCGTCCTCGCCTTCGGCACCGTCGTCAGCGCGCTCATCGCCATGGTGATCGCCGTCCCGGTGGCCGTCGGCATCGCGCTGTTCATCTCGCACTACGCGCCGCGCCGCATCGCCCAGCCGTTCGCCTACCTGGTCGACCTGCTCGCGGCCGTCCCCAGCATCGTCTACGGCCTGTGGGGCGTGCTCTTCCTCGTCCCGCACATCGACGGCCTGACCTCCTGGCTGGACGAGTACCTGGGCTGGACCTTCGTCTTCGACCAGACCCAGCCCGGCGTCACCCCGCGCAACCTCTTCACCGTCGGCATCCTGCTGGCCATCATGATCCTGCCGATCATCACCGCGGTCAGCCGCGAGGTCTTCCGGCAGGTGCCGCGGATGCACGAGGAGGCGGCACTCGCCCTCGGCGCGACCCGCTGGGAGATGGTCCGCACGGCCGTCCTGCCGTTCGGCCGCCCCGGCATCATCTCCGCCTCGATGCTCGGCCTCGGCCGCGCGCTCGGCGAGACCATCGCCGTGGCCATCGTGCTCTCCGCCAACAGCGTCCTGTCGCTGCACGTGCTCGACACGGGCGGCGGCACCTTCGCGCAGAACATCGCGCTGAAGTTCAACGAGGCCCAGCCCTTCGGCCGTGACGCGCTGATGGCCTCCGGCCTCGTCCTTTTCGTGATCACCCTGCTGGTGAACGGCGCCGCCCGACTGATCATCGCGCGCCGCAAGGAGTACTCGGGGGCCAACGCATGAGCACGGCAACACTCTCCGACACGGTGCCGGTGCGCCGTGACCTGACCTCGGCCCGGCTGCCGAAGTGGGCCCCGGCCGGCGTGGCCGTCCTCTCCGTGGGCGTCGGCTGCGCCGTCGGCGCGGGCGCGGGACTCGCCAGCCACCTGCAGTGGGGCATCATCGCCGCCGCCCTCTACGTGGTCGTCAGCTACGCGCTCTCGGCCCGGGTCGAGGGCCGCCGGCAGGCCAAGGACCGGCTGGCGACCGCGATCGTCTGGGTCGCCTTCATCACGGCGGTCGTGCCGCTCGCCGCGCTGACGTTCTACACCGTGCAGCAGGGCCTGGCCGTCGTGGACGGCGACTTCCTGTCCCACTCCATGAAGAACGTGATCTCCTCCGGCCCCGGCGGCGGCATCTACCACGCCATCATCGGCACCTTGGAGCAGGTCCTCCTCGCGACGGCCATCGCCGCCCCGATCGGCCTGCTGACCGCCGTCTACCTGGTCGAGTACGGCCGCGGCCGGCTCGCCGCGTGGGTGACCTTCTTCGTCGACGTCATGACGGGCGTCCCGTCGATCGTCGCCGGTCTGTTCATCCTCTCGCTGTGGAACCTCATGCTCGGGTTCGACTACTCGGGCTTCTCCGGCAGCCTCGCGCTGGCCATCCTCATGATGCCGGTCGTCGTGCGCTCCACCGAGGAGATGCTCAAGCTCGTCCCGAACGAGCTGCGGGAGGCCTCGTACGCCCTCGGCGTGCCCAAGTGGAAGACCATCCTGCGGATCGTCCTGCCGACCGCGATCGGCGGCATCACGACCGGCGTCATGCTGGCCGTCGCCCGCATCACCGGCGAGACCGCGCCCGTGATGATGCTGGTCTTCGGTGCCGACGCGATCAACGGCGACCCGTTCAACGGACCGCAGCAGTCACTGCCGCTCTACATCTGGCAGCAGTACTCGATGGTCAACAACGACTTCGGCTATGCCCGTGCCTGGGGTGCCGCGCTGGTGCTGATCGTCCTCGTGATGGGGCTCAACCTCATCGCGCGGGGCATCGCCCGCTGGCGTTCGCCCAAGGGCGGACACTGACCCGCCTGACGTACGAGAAGACGAGAGAAGAAGAATCATGGCCAAGCGCATCGACGTCAGCGGACTGTCCGCCTACTACGGCTCCACCCGCGCCATCGACGACATCTCGATGACCATCGAGCCCCGCTCCGTGACGGCCTTCATCGGCCCCTCCGGCTGCGGCAAGTCCACCTTCCTCCGCACCCTCAACCGGATGCACGAGGTGATCCCGGGCGCCCGCGTCGAGGGCAAGGTGCTGCTCGACGACGAGAACCTCTACGCCGCCAACGTCGACCCGGTGGCCGTGCGCCGCTCGATCGGCATGGTCTTCCAGCGACCGAACCCCTTCCCCACCATGTCGATCTACGACAACGTGGCGGCCGGCCTCAAGCTCGCCGGCGTCCGGAAGAAGTCCGTGCTGGACGGCGTCGTGGAGAAGTCCCTCAAGGGCGCCAACCTCTGGAACGAGGTCAAGGACCGCCTCAACAAGCCGGGTGCCGGCCTCTCCGGCGGCCAGCAGCAGCGCCTCTGCATCGCCCGCGCCATCGCGGTCGAGCCCCAGGTGCTCCTGATGGACGAGCCCTGCTCCGCCCTCGACCCGATCTCCACCCTCGCCATCGAGGACCTGATCGGCGAGCTGAAGGCGCAGTACACGATCGTGATCGTGACGCACAACATGCAGCAGGCGGCGCGCGTCTCCGACCGCACGGCCTTCTTCAACCTCGCCGCCGTCGGGCAGCCGGGCAAGCTGATCGAGCTGGACGACACCCAGCGGATCTTCTCCAACCCGTCCGTCCAGGCCACCGAGGACTACATCTCCGGCCGTTTCGGCTGAGCCGACCCGCACGGAGACACGAACTGCTCCGCGGCGCTGCATGGCGGTGCCGCCGCGGAGCACGAAGGGCCCGCCCCCGTGATGTGGGGGCGGGCCCTGCCCTGTGCCGGCCGTGCGGCCGACGGGGCTCAGAGGAAGATCAGGTCGACGATCCCGTACATGGCCGCCGCCACCAGGGCCGCGGCCGGCATGGTGATGAACCAGCCGAGCACGATGTTCTTCGCGACACCCCAGCGCACCGCGCGGATCCGCTTGGTCGCACCCACACCCATGATCGCCGAGGTGATCACGTGGGTGGTGGAGATCGGCGCCGCGTAGACGAACGAGGTGATGTACATGACGCTCGACGCGGTCGCCTCGGCGGCGAAGCCCTGCGGCGGGTCCAGCTCGATGATCTTGCGGCCGAGGGTGCGCATGATGCGCCAGCCGCCCGCGTAGGTGCCCAGCGAGAGCATCGTCGCGCAGGAGATCTTCACCCAGATCGGGATGTCGCTGCCGCTCTGGTGCCCCGAGATGGTGAGCGCCAGGACCACGATGCCCATCGTCTTCTGCGCGTCCTGGAGACCGTGCGCCAGGGCCATCGCCGCCGCCGAGGCGGTCTGCGCGACCCGGAAGTTGCGCTTGGCGCGGTGCGGGTTGGCCCTGCGGAAGATCCACAGGATGGCCAGCATCACCAGGAAGCCGCCGATCAGGCCGACGACCGGCGAGACGAACATCGGAATGATGATCTTATCGACGACGCCGCTCCAGATCACGTCGGTACCGCCGGCCAGCGCCGCACCCACCATGCCGCCGAACAGCGCGTGCGAGGAGGAGGACGGGAGCCCGAAGTACCAGGTGATCAGGTTCCAGGTGATCGCACCGACCAGGGCGGCGAAGAGGATCGCCATGCCCTGGCTGCCGGTGGGTGTCTCGATGATGCCCTTGGAGACGGTCTTCGCCACGCCGGAGCCCAGGAAGGCACCCGCCAGGTTCATCACCGCCGCCATCGCCAGCGCCGCCCGCGGGGTCAGCGCCCGCGTCGAGACGGAGGTCGCGATCGCGTTGGCCGAGTCGTGGAAGCCGTTGGTGTACGTGAAGAAGAAGGCCACGCCGAGGACGGCGATCAGTGCTGCCATGTCCACGGGGGTCAGGACTCCTTGACCGCGATGGTCTCCACGGTGTTGGCCACGTGCTCGAACGCGTCGGCGGCCTCTTCGAGGACGTCCACGACCTGCTTCAGCTTGAGGACCTCGATCGCCTCGTACTGGCCCGAGAACAGGTGGGCGAGCAGCTTCCGGTGGATCTGGTCGGCCTGGTTCTCCAGCCGGTTGATCTCGATCCAGTACTCGGTCAGGTTCTGCATCGACCGGAGGTTCGGCATCGCCTCGGCGGTCAGCTCCGCAGCCCGGGCCAGCACCTCGATCTGCTGCTCGACACCCTTCGGGAGGGCCTCGATGTCGTAGAGGACGACCAGGTCGACCGCCTCCTCCATGAAGTCCATGATGTCGTCCAGCGACCCCGCGAGGCTGTAGATGTCCTCACGGTCGAAGGGCGTGATGAAGGAGGAGTTCAGCTGGTGGTAGATCGCGTGGGTCGTGTCGTCACCCGCGTGCTCGGCGGCGCGCATGCGCTCGACGATCTCCGCGCGGGCCGACACGTCTGCCCCCAGCAGTTCCAGCAGGAGCTTCGATCCGACGACGAGGTTCTCCGCCGCGGCGGCGAACATGTCGTAGAAGCTCGTCTCCTTCGGGGTCAGGCTAAAACGCACGGATATCTCCGATGTGCGGGGTAGGGACTGAACGACTCTAGGCGCTCGTCGTCCCGGACGTGCAAACGGGGTCTTGAAGCAGTTCCCCAGTCTGGCGGAACATCGGCCGGAATGCTCCCGCGCTGCACGGAGAGATCCGCCCGGCCGCCCGGACGGCGGAACACCGGAAAGGGCGGGCGTGTTGGACACTGAAGGTCCAGGCACGGCGAGCAGGGAGACAGAGGCGGGTCGGATGACCACGATGCACACGGGCACCGCGCGGACCACCACCCCCGACACGGCGGCCACCCCCGACCCGGGGCCCGGCGGTGACGACGTCACCGCCGAGGCGGGCGCCGCCCACCCCCACGGCCCGCACGGCTACAGCTCCCAGAAGAACGAGCACCTCAAGCGGCTCCGGCGGATCGAAGGCCAGGTCCGCGGCCTGCAGCGGATGGTCGACGAGGACGTCTACTGCATCGACATCCTCACCCAGGTGTCCGCCGGCACCAAGGCCCTCCAGGCGTTCGCCCTCTCGCTCCTCGAGGAACACCTGCGGCACTGCGTGGCCGCCGCGGCCGAACAGGGCGGCGCCGAACTGGACGGCAAGGTGGCGGAAGCGACCGCTGCCATCGCTCGCCTGCTGCGCACCTAGTGCGCCGGGGTCCGACGCCGGGCGTTCGCCCCGCGGACCTGCGGACCCGCGATCCCGCAGGACGGGCGGCTCCGCGGGCAGGGCTCCCCGCCCGGGCAGGGACCCTGAGGACCGATCAGTTCAGGCCACCGGCCGGCTCCGCCAGCCCGGACCGATCCGGACACCCGGGGCCCGGACGGCCGCCGGGCCCGGGGACCCGGTCCAGCAGGACCCGGTCGATCTGCTCGGTGGCGAGCCGGTCGTCGGCACTGGTCGACGCGGCGATCATCAGCTCACCGGCCAGCTCGATCTCGTCGAGCGCCGTCTCGTCGTGGCCGCCCGCGCGGTCGTCCGAGGACGCCACCTGCACCACCCCCCTCCAGCGCCGCCTCCGGCCGGGGCCGCGACGCCCCCTCCCCAGGGTAGGGAAGTACGGGGCCGTACCGTATGGCACGGACGGGTCATCTCTGCGGCCGCAGGCACTAGGCCGCGGCCCGGACCGTCACTTCGCCGGGGCCGAGGGCTTCATCGAGTAGATCTCCGACGCCGCCGGCTCGGCGGCCTGCACCGGCGCACCGAACTCGGCCAGCGAGGTGGTCGAGACCACCGTGACCTGGTCCTTCGCCTCCTTCGACCCGGCGACCCCGGCGAACGCGAACGTCTCCACCACCTTGCGGAGCCGCCCCTGGGCGTCCAGCCACGCCTCGTACGGCACCTGCTTCACCGTGAACGTCTGCGCGGCCATCCGCAGGCCGTCCGCGCCGCGGCCGCCGGTCGCCTCCGCGGCCTTCGCGAGGTCCAGCGTCCCCTTGTACCGGGTGAGCAGCACGCCGCCCACCGTCTCGGTGCCGACCAGCTCGGCCGACTGCGCCCCGCGCAGCGCACCCGCGGCGCTCGCCGGATCGGTGGCGCCGCTGCTCACCAGGTTGCCGTCGGGGAGCTGGCGGACGTCCAGGCGCACCCACTTGCCCTCGGGCACCTTCGCACCGCTGTTCTGCAGGTAGACGGTGCCGGGCAGGACGATCTCCCGGATGGTGCCGGTCGTCGCGGCGCCGGGCGGCACGGTGACCTCCAGCGTGCCGACCCGCTTCACGTAGTCGTAGCCGCCGGTGCCGTTGAAGACCGCCTTCTTGTCCGCAGACTCCGTCACCAGCTCGGTGGTGGTGCGTGCGGAGCCCGTCCGGCCGGTGATGTCTGCCGCGGAACGCACCGCCGTCAGCGGGTCGGCGGAGAGCTCGTCCGCCGAGGTGCCCTGGGCCCGGCTCCCGCCCGAGCACCCGGACAGCACGGCGGTGAGCACGGCCACGGCGGCAGCGGCACGCACGGGCTTCAGCTTCTTCACGATCGACACAACCCCCTCGGGCCCCGCGGCCCGGCAAGCACCACCCCGGATGGGCAGAGCTCTCCTGCGCCCAACGAGCAGGTGGCCGAGGGGTTACGGGTAGTCCGGCGTGCGGGAATCCGCCGCGCGCCGGGTCTGCCGGGCGCTACCGTGAGGCACGTGCGCAGTGAGCTCCACGTCGGATCCGGACCGGCCCCGACGGACACCCACCGGGTGGCGGTCGAAGAACGAGGTTCCTTCAGCTTCGCCGTCTGCAGCTGCGGATGGTCCGCCCCCGCGCGGCGGTCGCGGGACAAGGCCCGCAGGGACGCCGACGAGCACCTGCGGTGCGGGGAGGACTGAGACCCGCAGGGGCCGGGGCTCCGTCCTCGGCCGGACGACCCGGGGTCAGGCGGCCAGGTCCGACCCGGCGGCCGGGTCGTCGGAGGACACCCGCTCACGCCTGCGGCGGCTGCGATCCGCACCGGCCGTACCGCCCGTACCGCCCGTGCCCCCGCGGTTCCGGGCGACGACCAGCGGCGCCGCGGCCGTCCGGGTCAGCGCGTGGCAGAGCGGCACCAGCACCGCCATGGCGATCGGGGCCAGCAGGAGCACCACGGCCGTGGCGAGGGCGAAGCCGCCGATCACGTCGGTCGGGTAGTGCACGCCCATGTACATGCGGCAGAAGCCCTGCAGCAGCGCGAGCGCCCCCGCCAGCAGGCCCAGCCGGCGGTTGACCAGCAGCAGCGCGACCGCGATGCCCATCGACATCGCGGAGTGGTCGCTGACGAAGGAGAGCGTGCCCTCCTTGCCCTCGACCAGCACCTCCAGGTCGGGATGGTCGACGAAGGGCCGCGGCCGGTCGACGATCGCCGAGATCGGCAGGTTGGCGAGCTCGCACACGGCGACGGCGAGCGGGGCCCACAGCAGGCCTGCGACGGCGACCGGCGCGTCCGGGCGGCGGCGGGCCTGCAGCCAGGCGGTGAGGCAGACGGCGGCCAGGCCGAGCAGGATGCCGTACTCGCCGATCCACGAGACCAGGGAGTCCAGCGGGCCGGGCGCGGACCGCGCCAGACCGTTGATCGCACGGAGCAGTCCGAGGTCCGGGTTGGCCGTGTCGGCGAGCAGCGTCGACATGCCGCACCTCCCTATCTGTTCACGCACCTGCGGGTGCCCCGTCAGCACCGGACAACGTCATGAGCAGGCCACAGGGTTCCACGGAAACCGCGCGTTATGGAAACTTGACTCACCGTCCACCGGCCTCGCACACCTCGCCGCGGGCCCGGATCAGGTCTTTGCCGGGCCTTGACCGCTGGTGATGGTGCCGTCGGCGTTCCGGACGGGGAGTGCCCCGGCGCCGTCCGGCGTGACCCGGGTGGCGCCGATGTAGTCGCGCTGGTCGATCGTGTCGTAGCGGATGACGGCCCCGGTGTGCGGGGCGTCGATCATGTAGCCGCCGCCGACGTAGATCCCGACGTGGTGGATCGACCGCGGGTCACCGAGGTCGTTGGCGAAGAAGACGAGGTCGCCCGGGCGCAGCTGGTCGCGGGAGGGGTGCTCGCCGGCGTACCACTGGTCGTTCGCGACGCGCGGCAGCGTGATGCCCACGCTCGCGAACGCCGCCTGGGTCAGCCCGGAGCAGTCGAAGCGGCCGCTCTGCGACGGCAGGCCCTCCCCGCCCCAGAGATAGGGGGTGCCGAGCTTCGTCTGCGCGAAGTAGATCGCCCCGGCCGCCTGCGCGGAGAGCGCCACCCCGGCCGCCGGCTCGGGCGCGGTGAAGCTGCGGGCCAGTGACTGGATGTTCTTCACGTAGCCCTGGGTCTCCCGGTACGGCGGAATGCCGCCTGCCCTTATCACCGCGTACGGTCCGGCGTTGTACGCGGCGAGCATGTTGGCCTGCCGGTCGCCCGGCACGCGGGAGACGTCCTTGGCGAGAGCGCAGTCGTAGGTCGCGGCGGAGGCGATCGCGTCGGCCGGGTCCCAGATGTCGCGCTTTCCGTCGCTGTTGGCGTCGACGCCGTAGGTGGCCCAGGTGGCCTCCAGGAACTGCGCCATGCCGTACGCCTTGGCCGGGCTCTTCGCCGACGGGTCGAACCCGCTCTCCTGGTAGAGCTGTGCCGCGAGCATCGGGGGCGAGATCTCCGGGCAGAGGCTGCCCCACTGCTGGATCATCGGCTGGTAGGCGGCCGGCACGGTGCCCGCCGACAGGGTGGCGGCGCCGTTCCGGGTGCCGACGGTGCCGCTGGCGGCGAACGTGCCGACGGCGACGATGCCGATCAGACCGACCGTCACGACCGCGGCCGCCGCAGCTGCCGCGCCCGCTCTGCGGAGTACCATCTGCACCATCCCCGACGTGGCGTCAGTTACGAGTGTCCCGGAAGGCGTTGCTCAGAGCAATCAGCGCAGATACGAAGGGTGAGCGGTATCCTTCGTACGGTGGACATCCTGTCGTACGTGTCCTATGCCTCACGACCAATCCGCGAGATATAGCCAAGTCGACATCAGATCTGGCCAAGAATAGGTCCTGCCCCTTCGCGAAGCCGTGCTCCGGGGCCTTGAATTTCCCTGATCGGGCGGTGAGATGGAATGAACCTGAGCAGCGTGGACAACAAGATGATCGGCTACCTGGCCGAGGACCCACCCAAGAAGGCCAACATCGACACCATCATCGGCGGAATCGCCCCGGACTGGGGGCCGTTCGCCAGCCTCGGCTCCGAGGCGCGCGTGATGGTCGAGGTCGTGATGGCGGTCGCCATCCTCGGCTGCCTGGCCATCGCCGTCTGGGGCGCCGCCAAGCAGCGGATCGGCGCCACCGCGATGCGTGACACGTTCAGTGCCGAGCAGGGCAAGGGACTGATCATCGCGGGGTTGACCGGCGTGTTCATCATCGGATCGCTGGGCACCCTGTTCACCATTGTCTACGGCATGGCGATCTGACGATCGTACGGATCTGATAGTCATCCCGGCGGAGCGGCCGTGCCCACTCTGCCGGCGCAGTCGTGTTCGCGTCACCGGGGCCCGCCGGGCCCCCCGCACCAGGAGGGCCGCCGTGCCGTTGTCCGACGACCAGCCGCACACCCGAACGCGGCTGCCGGTCGGCGAACAGCCCTCGGTGGCCCCCCGTCAGCCGAAACCCGTACGGACCCTGCTGACCGTCCTCGTCGTCGTCACCCTCCTCGTCGTCGCCGTCTCCGTCGCCAACCGCGGCAAGCCCGACCCGACCGGCCCCACCACGGGCACCGGAACCGGCTCCGGCGACGGCAGGGCCGCCGGCGCGGCACCCACCACCCCCACCGGACAGCAGCCTGTCGGCACCACCGACAACGGCATCGCCAACGGCTACCCGCACACCGACCAGGGCGCGCAGTCCGCCGCCGCCAACTACGCCACCGCACTCGGCTCCGCCGAGATGTTCCAGACCGGCAGCCGGCACACCATCGTCGACACCGTCGCCGACCCGACCGTCGCCCCCCAGCTCCAGCAGCGCCTCGACACCGCCTTCAGCGCCGACAACAACGCCCGCTTCGGCCTCGACGCCCAGGGCAGGGCCCCGAAGGGGCTCACCTTCGTCAGCCGGACGATCCCGGTCGGCACCAAGACGGTCAACGCCGCCGACACGGCAACATCGGTCGAGGTGTGGTGCACGGGGCTGAACGGGCTGGCGGGCGAGAGCTCGACCAAGCCGGTTTCCCAGGACTGGTACACCCTCACCCTCACCATGCGCTGGACCGGCAGCGACTGGAAGGTGACCGACTTCGAACGGGCCTCGGGCCCTGCTCCCGTCCCGGGCGACCAGCAGGCAGCCACGGCGCAGGAGATCACTGACGCAGTCCAGAAGTTCGGAGGCTTCCGCTATGCCCGGTGACGGCTCGACAAGGCCGGTCGTACGCCGGGCAGGCGTGCTCGGCGGCGCACTCGTGATGTTCCAGGCGACGGCGCTGATGACCGCCCAGCGGGTACTGGCCGATCCCAGTCCCTCACCCTCGCAGTCGTGCGCCGCGCAGAGTGTGCCCCTGCCCGGTGCGGGCGCCCAGTGCGCCCCGCCCGGCACCACCGTCATCCCCGGCTCCGGTGCCGTCGGCACGGCCGCCGACCCGCTCGGTTCGCTCGCCAAGGGCTGTGCGCAGGCGGCGGCGTGGGTGGTGCGGAGGCTGTCGGAGGCGATCGACGGTACGACGCAGGTGGACTTCACCAATGCCGCGTTCCTGCAGCAGTACGCCGTGGTGTTCGCCGGTTCGACCGTCATCACGCTGGTGCTGTGGCTGCTGGCGGTGACGAAGCGGGCGGTGCGCGGTGCTCCGTTGACGCAGGCGTTCTCGGAGGCGATCGGCTTCCTGTGGCTGACGGTGGTGGCGTCGGCGTTCACCCCGCTGATCCTGTACACGGTGGTGTCGGCGACGGACGGCCTGACCGCGGCGGTCGCGGCTGGCACGAAGTCCGACACCGGTACGTACCTGGGCGGGTTCGCGGACACCCTGGAGAAGGGGTCGATCGGCGGTGGCCCGCTGATCCTCATCATCGTGTCGCTGGTGGCGGTGCTGGCCGCGGCGGTGCTGTGGGTGGAGCTGCTGATCCGGGCGGCGATGCTGTACGTGGGGGCGCTGCTCGGCACCGCGGTGTACGCGGGCCTGGTCGACAAGCAGCTGTGGAAGCACGTCCGCCGCTGGGCGGGGCTGATGCTCGCGGTGGACCTGGCGAAGCCCATCGTGGTGATCATCCTGGGGCTGGCGGGCGCGGTCGCCACTGGCGCGGGGGCGAACGACGACTTCGCCCGGGTGCTGTCGGGTCTGGCGATCCTCTTCCTGTCGATCTTCTCCAGTGCGGCCGTCTACCGGTTCGTGCCCGGTTTCGGCGACGAGCTGCAGTCGATGCGCCATGCCCGGGCGAGCGCGGTGTCGGCGGGCTCGGCGATGATCAACGGCCCGGCGAACCTGGTGAAGCAGGGCATCTCCGCGCACGGTTCGCGCGGCGGCGCGCAGGCCGGCAGCGGCTCCCCGGGCGCTGGCGGGGGCTCGGTGGCCCCCGGCATCGCCGCGCACGCCGGCCGTACCCCCGCTCCGCCGCCGCAGGCACCCGCCCCGGTCAACAACCCCACGAACGGAGGCTGACCGGTGAGCAGCGACCAGCTCGGCCAGTTCGGCGGCCAGTACGGCCAGCCGTACATGCACCAGCGCCGCACCTACCTGATCGGCAAGTCGCGGCCGAACGCGCCGATCGGGCGCAACCGCGAGTCCGGCGAGATCGTGCTGATCATCTTCGGTGCGTTCCTCGGCATGATGTGGGGTCTGCTCATGCCGATCCTGCCGCTGCGCATCGCGGGCCTGGTGGGCCTGCCGCTGCTCGCGATCATGGCGGTGTACGTGCCGTACCGGCGCCGCACCTTCTACAAGTGGGTGGAGATCAACCGCACGTACCGCCGGACGGTGCGCAGCGGCCGCGCGGTGTGGAAGTCCGAGGTGATCGACGCCGGGACGCGGCTGGACGGCCGTGAGGTGGAGATCGGCCCGCCGCCGGGTGTCGGACGGCAGCGCTGGCTGTCGGCGCCGTTCGGTCCGGACGAGGTCGGGGTGCTGATGCACCTGGAGCGGCGCACGGTGACGGCGGCGATCGAGATCGAGGGCCCGGGTGTCGGCCTGCGCGACTCCGAGGACCAGGAGACGCTGGTCGACCGGTTCGGCACGCTGCTCAAGCACGTGGCCAACGGGGACGGCTTCGTGACGCGCCTGCAGATCCTGGCCCGGACGCTCCCGGCGGACCCGGACGCGCACGCCAAGGACGTGGAGCGCCGCGGCGCCCACGACGCGCCGCGATGGCTGCAGGACTCGTACGACCAGCTGCAGTCGATGGTGTCGACCTCCTCGGAGCAGCACCGCGCCTACCTGGTGGCGTGCATGCACTACACGCGCGATCTGGCGGCCGAGGCGCACGCGATGGGCCGGACGGCCGACGGGCGGCGGCAGCGCGACGACGAGGGCCTGGCGACGGTGATGGCCCGTGAGCTGACCGACATCTGCGCCCGGCTGGCGGAGGCGGACATCCGGGTGCGGCAGCCGCTGGGGGAGGCCCGGCTGTCGTCGCTGGTGCACTCGATGTACGACCCGGACCACCCGATCGACCACATCCAGGCGATGTCGCGCCGCAACGCGTGGCCGGCCGAGCTCGACGCCACGCACCCGCAGCTGCTGGGGGCCAAGACGCGTGAGTCGGCGACCCGTGAGCCGTGGTGCCACGCCACCGCGTGGATCAAGGAGTGGCCGCTGACCCCGGTCGGCGTGAACTTCCTCGCCCCGCTGCTGGTGCACACCCCGGACGTGATCCGCACGGTCGCCGTCACGATGGACCTGGAGCCGACCGACGTGGCCATCGAGCGGATGCTGACGGAGAAGACCAACGACGAGGCGGAGGCCAACCGCGCCGCCAAGATGAACCGCACCGTCGACCCGCGCGACCTCGCCCACACCGGCCGCGTCGACCAGCGCGGCGACGACCTCGCCTCCGGTGCGGCCGGCGTCAACCTGGTCGGGTACATCACCGTGTCGTCCCGCAGCCCGGAGGCGCTGGCCCGGGACAAGCGCACGATCCGTGCCTCCGCGGGCAAGTCGTACCTGAAGCTGGAGTGGTGCGACCGCGAGCACCACCGGGCGTTCGTCAACACCCTGCCCTTCGCCACCGGCATTCGACGCTGAGGAGGCGCCCCCCGTGATCGGCAACCTCACCGACGCGTTCACCAGCCTGATGTTCGGCAAGGTGGAGACCACCCGCCTGCCGGTCCGTACCTCCACCGGTCAGGCCCAGGCCGTCTACCTGCCGACCGCCGCACCCGGCCTCGGCGACTCCGGCGTGATCATCGGCCGCGAGGTCTACAGCGGCAAGGGCTACGTCTACGACCCGTTCCAGCTGTACGGCCAGCAGTTGCCCGCGCCGCACTGGCTGGTGCTGGGGGAGTCCGGCAACGGCAAGTCGGCGCTGGAGAAGACGTACGTGCTGCGCCAGCTGCGCTTCCGCGACCGGCAGGTCGTGGTGCTCGACGCGCAGGGCGAGGACGGCGTGGGCGAGTGGAACCTCATCGCCAACGCGCTGGGCATAAAGTCCATCCGGCTCGACCCGATGGCGGCCCGGGACGGCGGTGTGCGGCTCAACCCGCTGGACCCGTCGATCACCACCAACGGCCAGCTGTCGCTGCTGCGCACCATCATCGAGGTGGCGATGGGCCGGCCCCTGGAGGAGCGGGCGGGGTTCGCGCTGAAGGCCGCCCACGGGCACGTGCACGCCACGGTGACGGACCGCCAGCCGGTGCTGGACGACATCATCAACACGCTCCGCAACCCGGAGCTGTCGTCGGTGGAGTCGCTGGGCGTGGCCGTCGGTGACGTGCAGTCCTGGGGCCTGGACGTCGCCCTGGTGCTGGACCGCCTGGTCGACGGCGACCTGCGCGGCATGTTCGACGGCCCCACCTCGGCCGGCATCGACCTGGACGCGCCGCTCATCGTCTTCGACCTGTCGCACATCGACCGCAACTCCATCGCGATGCCCATCCTCATGGCGATCGTCGGCGTCTGGCTGGAGCACACCTGGCTCCGCCCGGACCGGGTGAAGCGGATCTTCCTGGTCGAAGAGGCCTGGCACATCATCAACAGCCCCTTCGTGGCGCAGCTGTTCCAGCGGCTGCTGAAGTTCGGCCGACGGCTGGGGCTGTCGTTCGTCGCGGTCGTCCACCACCTCTCCGACGTGGTGGACGGTGCCGCCGCGAAGGAGGCCTCGGCGATCCTGAAGATGGCCTCGACCCGCACGATCTACATGCAGAAGGCCGAGGAGGCGAGAGCCACCGGCCGGGTGCTGGGCCTGCCGCGCTGGGCGGTGGAGATCATCCCGACCCTCTCCCCGGGCATCGCGGTGTGGGACGTCAACGGCAACGTGCAGGTGGTGAAGCACATCATCACCGAGGCCGAGCGGCCGCTCGTCTACACCGACCGTGCCATGACCGAGGACGCGGTGGCCGAGCGCCAGCGGGCCGAGCAGCAGCTCGCCGCCGAGCCGCGGATCTGAGCGGCGGCCGGGCTCCGCGACGACGGATGCTCGGCCGCGCGTCGACCACGGGTAACCCGCTCGTTACGTCAGATGTCCTGACAGCTACGCGCGTTGACTCTAGGCTGCACTGGTCACGCCACGATGTCCCGGGCCCGTGCCGGGCCCCCGACGGTGCAGGGGTACCCTCATGTCCAAATCAGGTCGTACCGGCAGATACCGCCGCGCGACACTCGCAGCCGCGGCGACCGCCGGGCTGATCGGCACACTCCTCGTGCCGAGCGTCGCCGAGGCCCACGGCCACCAGAAGCCGAAGGTCGAGGACCTGCAGCTCCTCGCCATCAACGACTTCCACGGCAACCTCGAACCGCCGGCGGGCTCCTCCGGCACCATCAAGGAGATCGACCCGGCCACCGGCCTGGTCGTCTCCACCCCGGCCGGTGGCGTCGAGTACCTCGCCACCGCGCTGCGGGAGGCCCGCAAGGGCCACCGGAACACCCTCACCGTCGCGGCCGGCGACATCGTCGGCGCCAGCCCGCTGCTGTCGGGCCTGTTCCACGACGAGCCGACCGTCGAGGCGATGAACAAGCTCGGCCTCGACGTCACCGCCGTGGGCAACCACGAGTTCGACGAGGGCGCCAAGGAGCTGCTGCGCCTCCAGAACGGCGGCTGCCACCCGACCGACGGCTGCTACGTGGAGGGCCGCAAGTTCAAGGGTGCGGACTTCGACTACCTCGCGGCCAACGTCACCGCCGAGAAGACCGGCAAGCCGGTCCTCGACCCGTACTGGGTGACGAACGTGCACGGCGTGAAGGTCGGCTTCATCGGCGTCACGCTGGAGGGCACGCCCAACATCGTCACGGCCGAGGGCGTCAAGGGCCTGAAGTTCGGCGACGAGGTCGCCACGATCAACAAGTACACGGCCGAGCTGAAGCGCAAGGGCGTCGGCTCGATCGTCGCCCTGATCCACGAGGGCGGCCTCCCGGCGAGCAGCACGTACAACTACGACTGCGGCGCGGGCGGCACCGGCATCTCCGGTCCGATCGTCGACATCGCGAAGAACATCGACCCCGCGGTCGGCGCGATCGTCACCGGCCACACCCACAACGCCTACGCCTGCTCGATCCCGGACCCACAGGGCGTGCCGCGCTCGGTGACCAGCGCCGCCTCCTTCGGTCGGCTGTACACCGAGATCAACCTGCAGCTGGACAAGCGCACCGGCGCGATCGTCCGCCCGTCGGTGACCGCCGCCAACCACGTGGTGCGCCGTACGGTCGAGAAGGCCCCGGACCTCACCCGGCTGATCGACTACTACAACAAGATCGCCGCGCCGATCGCCAACCGTCCGATCGGCTGGATCGCGTCCGACATCAACGGCCGCGGCTCCGCAGACCTGGAGAAGCCGCTCGGCTCCGTCATCGCCGACGCCCAGCTGGCCGGCCTCGCGCCCGCCGACAAGGGCGGCGCGCAACTGGCCTTCATGAACCCCGGCGGCATCCGCTCGGACCTGGTCTACACGGCCTCCGGGGCCGAGGGTGACGGCGTCGTGACGTACGGCGAGGCGTTCACCGTCCAGCCGTTCACCAACATGATGCAGGTCAAGACGCTGACCGGCGCCCAGGTGATCCAGGTGCTGCAGCAGCAGGTGAGCGGGCCCAACGAGGCCGCCGTCAAGATCCTCCAGATCTCCAGGGGCCTCACCTACACGCTGGACATGAGCCGGGCCGGCGCCGACCGGGTGATCGTCTCCTCGATCAAGCTCGACGGCGTCCCGATCGACCCGGCCGCGTCCTACCGCGTCGCCGCGAACGAGTTCCTCGCGGGCGGCGGCGACGGCTTCCCGGCGTTCGCCGCGGGCACCGGCACCCTGGTCGGCCCCTCCGACCTGGACCTCTTCAGCGCCTACCTGGCGGCCAACAGCTCGGCGGCCGCCCCGCTGGCCGCCCCGGCCCGCGACCGCATCACCCTGGCGACGGCCGCGGCCGACCAGGACTGACCCACCGGCCGGTCCGCCGGTCGCAGCACGCCGAGGGCGGGGCACCCGGAAGGGAGCCCCGCCCCCGGCGCGTGCGGGCCGGTGTCAGTGCGGCGGGTCCGCCTGCCCGGGCAGCCGTACGGTCGCGAGCGCGCCCGGACCGCCGTCGGCGGCGGGCCCCAGCGAGACCTCGCCGCCGGTGTCGCGGACGGTCTGCGCGACGATCGACAGCCCGAGCCCCGACCCTGGCAGCTGACGCGAGGACGGCGAGCGCCAGAAGCGGTCGAAGACGTACTGCAGCTCGTCGGACGGGATGCCCGGGCCGTGGTCGCGGACGGAGAGCCGGCCGTCCAGCAGCGACACGTCGACCGCGCCGCCGGGCGGGCTGTACTTCACGGCGTTGTCGAGCAGGTTGATGACGGCGCGTTCCAGTGCGGCCGCGTCGCCGTGGACGTACCAGGGGTGGACGGCCACGTTGAAGACCAGTCCGGGGCCGCGGAGCCGGGCGCGTTCGAGGGCCCGGTCGGCGATCTCGTGCAGGGCGACGACGGCGAGCGCCTGCGGGGGCCGGGCGGAGTCGGGACGGGAGAGCTGCAGCAGGTCGCCGATGAGCAAGGTCAGTTCCTGCATCTGCGCCTTCATGTTGCCGAGCAGCTTCGCGCGGGTCGCGGCCGGGAGCGGCCGGCCGGTGTCGTCGCTGCGGATCAGCAGGTCGACGTTGGTGCGGAGCGAGGTGAGGGGGGTGCGCAGCTCGTGCCCCGCGTCGGCGATCAGCCGGGTCTGCCGCTCGCGGGAGTTGAGCAGGGCGGTCGACATCGAGTTGAACGAGGTGGAGAGCCGGGCGATCTCGTCGCTGCCGTGGACGGGGATCGTCGCCCCGACCTCCTCGGTGCGGGCGATGTGCTCGACGACGTCGGTGAGCCGGTCGACGGGCTTCAGCGCGGAGCGGGCGACGAGCCGACCGGTGAACCCGGCCCCGACCACGCCGAGCGCGGCGACCCCCATCAGCACGAACGCAAGCTCGCGCAGCGACGTCTGGACGCTCTCGGTCGAGGCCGCGACCAACTGGACGTACTGGCCGGTGACGCCGTCGACGTTCATGGTGACGGCGGACCGCCGGACCATGGCGGGCTCGCCGTTCGCGTACTCGCCGTCGCGGTAGGAGTAGCCGTGCGTACCGAGGACGGCCAGGTCGGCGGCGGTGGTCTTGATGATCCGGGTGCTCGACAGGGGGAAGCACACCGTGTCCGCGGTGATCAGCTGGACGTCCCACTTGTCGAACCCGCCGGGGAACCGCCGGTCGTCGACGGCGTTCGCGGCGACGGCCCGGTCGAGCGCGGCCTGCGCGGTGGGATCGCAGGAGACGTACCGCTGCTGCGGGTTGACCACGTTGGGCGGGCCACCGCCGAGGCTGTCCCGCACCTGGTCGTAGAGCCGGTCCCGGACGACGAACCAGCAGGCGAAGGCGGCCAGGGCGATCGCCACGGCCATTGCCGCCGCGGTCAGCATCGCCATGCGGCTCCGCAGCGAACGGCTGCGGTACCACCCGGTGAGTTTCACGCCGCCGCACCGCTGGCGGCGCGCAGTGCGTAGCCGACGCCGCGGACGGTCTGGATGAGCCGGGGCATGCCGCCGAGCTCGGTCTTGCGGCGCAGGTACATCACGTACACGTCGAGGGAGTTCGACGAGGGCTCGAAGTCGAAGCCCCAGACGGCCTTGAGGATCTGTTCGCGGGTCAGCACCTGCCGGGGGTGGGCGAGGAACATCTCCAGCAGCATGAACTCGGTGCGGGTGAGTTCGATGGGCTTGCCGCCGCGGGTGACCTCACGGGTGGCGGTGTTCATCCGCAGGTCGCCGAAGGCCATCACCTCGCTGTCGTCCTCCGCGGCGGCGCGGGCGGCGGCCTCGCTGGCGAGGGCGCTGCGGCGGAGCAGGGCGCGGACACGGGCGAGCAGCTCGTCGAGTTCGAAGGGCTTGGCGAGGTAGTCGTCGGCGCCGACGTCGAGGCCGGTGACGCGGTCTCCGACCGCGTCGCGGGCGGTGAGCATGAGGACGGGGGCGGTGTCCCCGCGGGAGCGCATCCGGCGGACGGCGGTGAGGCCGTCCATGCGGGGCATCATGATGTCGAGCAGGACGAGGTCGGGGTGGTCGCGTTCGACGGCCTCCAGGGCCTCGAAGCCGTCGGTGGCGGTGGTGACCTCGTAGCCTTCGAAGGCGAGGCTGCTCTCCAGGGCGTCCCGCAGGGCGGGCTCGTCGTCGACCACGAGGAGCCGGGCCGGGGTGCCCGTGAGCTCGGCGGGTGTGCGGTCGTCGGCGGGGGGCGTCATGGGCTCGGGCCCTTTCTGAGTCCGTGGGGGTGCTGCCATTGTCCTGCGGGTGGTGCTCGGTTACAGGTTCTGACCGGCCTGCATCGTGGACAGGACCTGCTTGACGTCGTTGATCGGGATGGCGAAGCCCAGGCCGACGCTGCCGGCGGTGCCGGATCCGGCGGTGGAGCTGGAGCCGCTCGCCGAGTACATCGCCGAGTTGATGCCGATGACCTGGCCGCTCGCGTTGATGAGCGGGCCGCCGGAGTTGCCGGGGTTGAGGGCGGCGTCGGTCTGCAGGGCCTTGTAGGTGGCGGTGTCGCCGGAGGAGGCCGACGAGCCGGAGGAGCCGGAGGAACTGTTCGAGCCGGGCATGCCGGGCAGCTCGGGGAAGCCGAATCCGCCGTTGTCCCGGGTGGAGCCCTCGTCGACCTGCACGGTGACCTCGCGGTTCTCGGCGCTGATGATGCCGGAGGTGACGGTGCCGGTGAGGCCCTCGGGGTTGCCGATGGCGACCACGGGGTCGCCGACCCGCACGGTGGAGGAGTCGCCGAGGACGGCCGGGGTGAGGCCGCTGACGCCGGACGCGGTGACGACGGCGACGTCGAGGGACTTGTCGGTGCCGGTGACGGTGGCGTCCGCGGTCCTGCCGTCCTTGAAGGCGACGGTCATCCGGCCGCCGTCCACGGCGCCCGAGACGACGTGGTAGTTGGTGAGGATCCGGCCCGTGGCGGTGAGGACGACGCCGGTGCCGGTGGCCGTGCCGCCGTCGGTCGTGACGGTGATCTGGACGACGCTGGGGGAGAGGGCCCCGGCGATGGCGGAGACGTCGGCGGTGCCGTCGGACTTCGCGGCGACCGGGCTGACGATGGTGCTCGCCGTGCCGGCCGAGCCGTCCCGGCTGCCGGCGACGACCCCGCCGGTGACGCCGCCGAGCAGGGCGGCGACCGCGGCGACCGCTGCGGCGAGGCCGAGCCTGCCGCGCCGGGCGCGGCCTCCGCCGGGGGCGGCGTGGGCGGGGCCCTCCGGGGGTCCGGGCGGTTCGGGGGTGTCGGCCAGGCCCGCGGTGAGCGGGTACGCCTCCTGCGGGCCGGGGGCGTGCTCCGCCCACGGCGCGGGGGCCTGCGGGGCGTACGGGGCCTGCGGGGCGTACGGGGCGTACGGCGTGCCGTACGGGGGCTCCGGGGCGTGGGCCGGCGGTGCGGGCCACACGAGGCTGCCGTCGGCGGTGCGGTAGGGCTCGTCGCTGCTGCGGTGCTGGTCGCTCATGACGACCAAGGTCCGCCCGCCGGATGAAGTTCCGATGAGAGCCGGGTCAGAAGGGTCCGAGAAGCCTGTCGGATTCTCATAAAGCCTGGTCAGGCCGAGCGGGTGGGCTCCTGCCCGGTGCAGCCGCAGGAGCGGCGTACGACCAGGCGCGATTCGAATTTCCGCACCCGCTCGGTGTCCGACCCGGGCACCATCAGCGAGTCGTCGAGCACGAGGTCGACGGCGGCGCGGGCCATCGCGTCGCGGTCGGAGGCGACGGTGGTGAGCGGCGGGTCGGCCAGGGCGGCCTCGGGCACGTCGTCGAAGCCGGCGACGGCGAGGTCCTCGGGCACGCGGAGTCCGACCTCGCGGGCCGCCCGGAGGACGCCGATCGCCTGGTCGTCGGTGGAGCAGAAGATGGCGGGGGGCCGGTTCGGGGAGCGCAGCAGCTCGACGGCGACCTCGTACGCGCCGTAGCGGTGGAACGGTGCGTCGACGAGGTGCGGCGCGGTGTCCAGACCGTGGGCGGTCATGGCGCGCTGCCAGCCCTCGACGTGGTCGATGACGGGGTCGCCCGGCGCCGGGGACTCGACCGGACCGCCGAAGCAGACCACGTACGGGTGGCCGTGGACCTCCAGCAGGTGGCGGACGGCGAGCTCGGAGCCGCCGACGTCGTCGGTGACGACCGCGACGTCGTCGATCGCCTCGGGCCGGCGGTGCAGGAGCACGACCTTGGCGCCCTCCATGGCGGCGAACTCCTCGGCGGCCCGCTGCGAGGGACCCTGGCTGACGAGGATCAGGCCGGAGACCCGCATGCCGAGGAAGGCGCGGACGTAGTGCACCTCACGGTCGTCGACGTAGTCGGAGTTGCCGATGAGGACGAGCTTGCCGCGCTCGGAGGCGGCGCGTTCGACGGCGTGCGCCATCTCGGCGAAGAAGGGCTGGCGGGCGTCGGGGACGACCATGCCGATGAGGTTGGTGCGCCGGGAGGCCATGGCCTGGGCGACGCTGTTCGGCCGGTAGCCGAGCTGCTCGATCGCCGCGAGGACCTTCTCGCGGGTCGCGGGGGCGACCGGGCGGGGTCCGTTGTTGATCACGTAGCTGACGACCGCGGTCGAGGTGCCAGCCAGTCGGGCTACGTCGTCGCGCGTCACCTTGGCCACGGGGGGAGTCTACGCGGGTGGCGCGGCAGCGGTAGGAGGAGTCTCACGTACCGGCGGGTACGGCCCCGGGGTATCCCCCGCAAGCCGGACAAACCGGGCGGCCGATCGATGGGACCGGCCGCCCGGTGGCGGGTCAGACCTCCTGCACGGCCGGGCGCTGCTCGGCCCCGGGCCGCTCGCCCTTGTCGGGCTTCTCCGGCACGACGAAGCGGTAGCCGACGTTGCGGACGGTGCCGATGAGCTGCTCGTGCTCGACGCCGAGCTTCGCGCGCAGCCGCCGCACGTGCACGTCGACGGTGCGGGTGCCGCCGAAGTAGTCGTAGCCCCACACCTCCTGCAGCAGCTGGGCGCGGGTGAAGACCCGGCCGGGGTGCTGCGCGAGGTACTTCAGGAGCTCGAACTCCTTGAAGGTGAGGTCGAGCACCCGGCCCTTGAGCTTCGCCGAGTAGGTCGCCTCGTCGACGGAGAGGTCGCCGTTGCGGATCTCCATCGGGCTGTCGTCGGAGGTGACCTGGAGCCGGCCCATGGCCAGCCGGAGCCGGGCCTCGACCTCGGCCGGGCCCGCGGTGTCGAGCAGCACGTCGTCGATGCCCCACTCGGCGGTGACGGCTGCGAGCCCGCCCTCGGTGACGATGAGGATCAGCGGGCAGCCGATGCCGGTGGACCGCAGCAGCTGGCAGAGGCTGCGGATCTGTGGCAGGTCGCGGCGGCCGTCGACCAGGATCACGTCGGCGCTCGGGGTGTCGACCAGGGCCGAGCCCTCGGCCGGGGCGACCCTCACACTGTGGAGCAGCAGGCCGAGTGCGGGAAGAACCTCGGCTGACGGTTGCAGGGCGTTGGTGAGCAGGAGGAGAGAACTCATACCCGGTAGTCCCCTTTCCGGGTCGTCGCGGTCGCACCGTGCGTACGGTCGCCGCCGTCCGGTACTGGTGCGATGAAGGTGGAGGAAACGCTGGCAGGGCGCGTGCGGGGAGCTCCGGGGGATTCGTCGGCACGCACGGCACGACGGGGCGCACGACCGGGGTGAAGCAACCCGTGGCGTACCGTTCCTGCCCTGCTCATCCGCGAACCTTCCGGTCTGCTCCCGTACCGGGCGGGGGCCCGGCGCCGGGTCCTGACGCCCCGTCGGACCGCGAGCACTCCGTCGTGCCGCTGTCGACGGGGGTGTTCCCGCGGCCGGTGCGGGTAGCGCACCGCTCGCGAGAACGTCCGTACTGGCGTCCTGAAAGCACAAAAGGACCCGGGGGCGACTCTGCCCGGATCCCTTACGGATCGAGAATAGCCGACCTCACCCCGCTCCGGGAGGGGCGTGCAGCGAGGGTTGGGCCACAGAACACACGCCCCGGCGCACATCCGGACCTCCGGCGTCCGCCGCCGGGAGCTGGGGGGTTTCCGTCCGGCGGTCCGGGCGGGCCATCATGGGGGCAGCACCGGCCGCACGGTACGTGTACACCTTCGGCGTGGGCGCCCGGCGCACGGAGCCGGGCCGCTGCACCGGGCGAGGACGACGAGGAGGGCCCGCCATGGACGCCATCACCGCTGCTTCACCCGGAGGAGTGACCCCGTCGGTCACTCGGGTGACCGGCACGATCCGCTACTGGGCCGCGGCGAAGGCGGCGGCCGGCACGGCGGAGGAGCCCTACCGGGCCGCGACGCTGGCGGAGGCGCTCGACGCCGTGCGCGCGCGGCACGCCGACCGGCCGCGACTGCTCGGGCTGCTCGGGCACTGCTCGTACCTGGTCGACGGCGAGCAGGTCGGCACCCGCGACCGGGCCGGGGTGCGGCTCACCGAGGGCGGCACCGTCGAGGTCCTCCCGCCGTTCGCGGGCGGCTGATCCCAGCCGGCGGACCGGAACCGGAACCAGCGGGCGCGGCCGATCGTCGTAGCTCTCCGGACGGCACGACGAGACGGAGCCAGACCCCGGGGAGAGACATGCGCGGCCTGCTGAAGCTGACGATCGGTCTGGTGGCGCTGGTCGGCCTGCTGGCCGGGGCGGACCGGATAGCCGTGGGCGTGGCGGAGGACGAGGCCGCGGACCGGCTGGCGAGCGGTGGCCGGATGTCGCAGCCGCCGAGCGTGCACATCGAGGGCTTTCCCTTCCTCACCCAGGCGCTGGCGGGCGAGTTCGACGAGGTCCGGCTGTCGGGCGAGGGCATGACCGTCGGCGACGGCAAGGAGCAGGTGGCGCTGCGCTCGTTCAGCGCCCGGCTCTCCGGCGTGGCGGTGGGCGACGGGTACCGCAGCGCCACGGTGCGCAGCGGCAGCGGCAGCGGGCTGATCAGCTACGCGGACGCCGCCCGGCTCGTCCCGGGCGCGGAGCGGCTGGAGCTCTCCTACGGCGGGCCCGGCAAGGTCAAGGCCTCCGTGATGGGCGTGTCGATCGGGCAGGGCGACGTGCACAGCAAGGGCAACACGATCACCGCGGACGGCTTCCAACTGACCGGCGTGGCGTCGCTGCTGAAGGGGCGTATGGCGGCGCTGCTGGGGCCGCGCAGCTTCACGCTGACCGAGCTCCCGGCCGGGCTGAACCTCGCCGCCGCGGTGCCGCAGCCCGACGGCCTGCAGCTCAGCTTCAGCGGCGAGCACGTCGAACTGATCGGCTGACCGGATACGGCTCCGGTTCCGGCCCCGGCGCAGGGCGAGGGCGCCTCTGCCGCTCGCCGCCGTCCGTCGGCCCGCCCGTGCCGCCGCCCGCTGCCGCCGTCCGTCGCCCCCGCGCTGCGCCCGCGTACGCCCCCGGACGGGCCTTCGGCCGCCTGTCGCGCCGTCTTGATCCGCGAGACGCGCTGTCCATCACCGGCCACGCCGCGACCGACCCGGTCCGATCGGGGTCGGGCGCGTCGGAGCGATTCCCGCGCCCTGCCTGGCGTAAAATCGGAGAATCCCAGCATTCGGGCCATTCGGTCTCACTATTCGACACAATGATGACAGCGGGCCTGCGGTGTCCCTAGCATCGACGACATGAAGCGACAGGCGGATCTCACGAAGCGGCGGGCGGTAGACCTGTGCCGCGTGTCCACCTGCCTGTGTCGAATGCGCTGACCGGGCAGCCGACGAGCCCCTGAGTCCTGCCCGACCCCGCATGCCGGTCCCGATCCGACCCGTCCACCGGGTCGGCGGCCTCCCCGGCGCCCCGATCCGACCGCGCGGCAGTCCCGCATCCCGCCGTGTCCACCATGTGGACGCGATGCCGGGCGCGACCCTGCCGGGCATCCTTCAGCAGCCTTCCGCAAACCGCCCCCGGATGGAGACACCACCATGAGCCGCAGCGACGTCCTGGTCGACGCCGACTGGGTCCAGGACCGCCTGGACGCACCGAAGGTCGTCATCGTCGAGGTCGACGAGGACACCTCCGCCTACGAGAAGAACCACATCCGCAACGCCGTCCGCATCGACTGGAAGAAGGACCTCCAGGACCCGGTGCGCCGCGACTTCATCGACCAGGCCGGCTTCGAGGCGCTCCTGAGCGCCAAGGGCATCGCCAACGACGACACCGTGGTGCTCTACGGCGGCAACAACAACTGGTTCGCCTCGTACGCCTACTGGTACTTCAAGCTGTACGGCCACGGCGACGTCCGCCTGCTCGACGGCGGCCGCAAGAAGTGGGAGCTCGACTCCCGCGAGCTGGTCGCCGCCGTGCCCGAGCGCGCCGCCACCTCGTACACCGCGCAGCCGGCCGACAGCTCGATCCGGGCCTTCCGCGACGACGTGCTCGCCGCGATCGGCACGCTCAACCTGGTCGACGTCCGCTCGCCCGACGAGTTCTCCGGCAAGCTGCTCGCCCCGGCGCACCTCCCGCAGGAGCAGTCGCAGCGTCCGGGCCACGTCCCGTCCGCCCGCAACATCCCGTGGGCGAAGAACGCCAACGACGACGGCACCTTCAAGAGCGACGACGAGCTGCGCGAGCTCTACCAGGCCGAGGGCGTGGACCTCGCGAAGGACACCATCGCCTACTGCCGCATCGGTGAGCGCTCCGCGCTCACCTGGTTCGTGCTGCACGAGCTCCTCGAGCAGTCGAACGTGAAGAACTACGACGGCTCCTGGACCGAGTACGGCAGCCTCGTCGGCGTGCCGATCGAGCTCGGCAACTGAGCTCCGGCTCGAACCGTAGGAAGGGAAGACAGACATGTGCGGTGCGAAGGCCGGCGGCCCGGACCTGGCAGGAGTTGACGTGGCGAGCGAGACCATCATCCAGGGTTCGGTGACCCGCGACGGCGAGCCCGTCAACGGCTACGTGCGCCTCCTCGACGAGGGCGGCGAGTTCACCGCCGAGGTGCCCACCTCGGCCACCGGGCAGTTCCGCTTCTTCGCCCGTCCGGGCAAGTGGACGCTGCGCGCGCTGGTTCCGGGCGCGACCATCGACCGCCAGGTCGTTGCCGCCCAGGGCGAGTTCACCGAGGTGGCGATCGCGGTCTGATCCGCGACCCTGCCCGACCGAGGCCCCCTGCGGCGCAGGGGGCCTCGGTCATACCCTGGAGGTGTGCAGGCACGCCGGCGGCACGTCCGCTACTTCGTGATGATGGGCGTCTGCCTCGGCCTCTTCGTGCTGGCGTGGGGCGTCGTCCGCTTCTGGTCCGTGCCCGCCGCGATCGGCATGTGCGTGGTGGCCATGGTCATCCCCCCGCTCGCCGCGGTCTTCGCCAACAAGCGGGATCCCGACGACGACTGGTGGAACGACCCGCGGTGGGACGACCCGCGCTGGGACCGTCCGGGCCACGACCGCGACCACCCCGACCACGAGCAGGGCCCCTGAGGGGTGCCGCGTCAGTACACCAGCGCCTGCACGCCGTCCTGCACGATCTCGCTGAGGAAGACCTGTGCGCCCGCGATGCGGACGCCCTCCACCGTGTCCTTCTCGGTGATGTCGCGCCGGGCCGCGCACTGGGTGCACAGCGTGACCGTGCCCGCGGCCAGCACCGACTCCAGGAGGTCCGGGAGCGGCGCCGCGTGGGGCAGCTCGAACTCCGCCGCCCGCCCGGGCAGGGCGAACCAGGACGACTCCCCGGTCAGCCACAGCGACACCTCGACCCCGCTGGCGACCGCGACCGCCGCCACCGTGAAGGCCTGCGAGCAGCGCTCCGGGGCATCCGCCCCGGCCGTGACCTTGATGACCAGCTTCTTCGACATGCGCCCAGCGTAGCGACGGCGTGGCGGGGCTCACCAAGACCCGGCCGGGGTGCGGCCGATAGACTCCGCAGGACGTACGTATCTGCCCGCCCGCCCGCAATGGAGCGTCCCGTGTCCGGTCTGGAAATCTTCTTCGACAGCCTGCTCGTGCTCATGGCCGTGCTGATCACCTGGTTCGCGTTCTTCTCGGTGATGAAGCTCTACCAGGGCCAGCGCTGACGCCCACTGCCGTACCGTGGTGGCCGTAGCACGAGTCCGTAGGCCCACACCGACGACAGCAGCAGGAACATGATCGAGATTCCCTCCGACCTCCACCGGGACGTCGTCCCGCTGGCCTTCCTCCTGGGTACCTGGGAGGGCGCCGGCGTCTTCGACTTCCCCGGGTCCGAGAAGTGCAACTTCGGCCAGGAGGTCGTCTTCCGGCACGACGGCCGTCCGTTCCTCGAGTTCCGCTCCCGCACCTGGGTGCTGGACGAGCAGGGCGAGAAGATCCGTCCACTGGAGAACGAGCACGCCTTCTGGCGCATCACCACCAACCAGCAGGGCACGTCCGGCGAGCGCGAGGTCGAGGTCTCGTCCGTCCGCGACGACGGCACCGTCGAGGTCTGGTACGGCAAGCTGCACGACGGCAAGCCGCAGATCGACCTCGCCACCGACGCCGTCGCCCGGATCGAGGGCGCCGCGCCGTACACCGGCGGAAAGCGCCTCTTCGGCCTGGTCAAGGACGAGCTGCTCTGGGTCGGCGAGAAGGCCGCCCCCGAGGTGCCGCTCCGGCCGTACATGTCCGCCCAGCTGCGCAAGGTGCTCAGCCCCGCCCAGCTGATCAAGGACATCAACGACCTCCCGGACGATGGGATCGCCTTCTTCCGCTGACCGGCGGCAAAGCGTTCCCCGGCCCGGTGTCGGGTGAGACAGGGACCGGCCGCTCGGCCGGTCCCTACACTTGTCGCATCACCTCGAACCGGCAGGGACACACCGTGGCGAACACCGAGACCCCCACCGACTGGAAGAGCGATCTGCGGCAGCGCGGTTACCGGCTGACACCGCAGCGCCAGCTCGTCCTCGAGGCCGTCGACGCCCTGGACCACGCCACGCCGGACGAGATCCTCGGCCACGTCCGCAAGACCGCGAGCGGCGTCAACATCTCCACCGTGTACCGCACGCTGGAGCTGCTGGAGGAGCTCGGCCTGGTCTCGCACGCCCACCTCGGCCACGGCGCCCCGACGTACCACCTGGCGGGCCGCCACACCCACCTCCACCTGGTCTGCCGGGACTGCGACAAGGTCACCGAGACCGACACCGCGATCGCGGCCCCGCTGGTCGACAGCCTCCGCGCCGAGTACGGCTTCGACACCGACCTCAAGCACTTCGCGATCTTCGGGCGCTGCGCCGACTGCACCGAAAAGCGCCACCGCCCGCAGTCGTAAGCTGGCCGGTATGACCGGTATCAAGAGCCCGCTGCTCGACCTGCCAGGTGCCGTCCCCTCGGAGGGTGCCGACGCGGGCGTCGCCGCGCACTACGGCAACATCTTCCGCGAACAGCGCGAGCTCGCCGCCGGCCGCGGCTTCGTCGACCTCTCGCACCGCGGCGTGCTCACCGTCACGGGCGCCGACCGGCTCTCCTGGCTGCACCTGCTGCTCACCCAGCACGTCAGCGCTCTGCCCCCGGGGCAGGCCGTGGACGCCCTGGTGCTCTCCCCGAACGGCCACGTCGAGCACGCGCTCTACCTGGTCGACGACGGTGCGACCACGTGGATCCACGTCGAGCCGGGCACGCAGGAGGCCCTGCTCGCCTACCTCGACAGCATGCGGTTCTTCTACCGGGTCGAGACCGCCGACGCCACCGGCGACCTCGCGGTCGTCCATCTCCCGGCCGGCTCCACCGTCCCGGCCGAGGGCGCCGCCGCCGTCCGCGAACTCCCGCACGGCCGCGATCTGTTCCTGCCCCGCGCGGAGCTGGAGAAGCTGACGGCCGGTTACGGTCCGGCGGCCGGCGTGTGGGCGTACGAGGCGCTGCGCATCGAGGGCCACCGGCCGCGCCTTGGCTTCGAGACCGACCACCGGACGATCCCGCACGAGGTCGACTGGCTGACCACCGCCGTGCACCTGCAGAAGGGCTGCTACCGCGGGCAGGAGACCGTCGCCCGGGTGCACAACCTGGGCCGCCCGCCGCGCCGCCTGGTCTTCCTGCACCTGGACGGCACCGAGGAGAAGCTGCCCCCGCACGGCACCGAGGTGCGGCTCGCCGCCGACGGCGACGGCGGCCGGGCGCTGGGCTTCGTGACCTCCTCGGCACGCCACCACGAGCTCGGGCCGATCGCCCTGGCGCTCGTCAAGCGGAACACCCCGGTCGACGCCGTGCTGCTGGCCGGCACCGTGCCGGGCACCCAGGACGTGATCGTGCCGCAGTAGGGCGGTGGCGGCCCGGGGCCGCCTCAGACCTCCAGCAGCACCGTGAACGGGCCGTCGTTCACCAGCGAGACCTTCATGTCCGCGCCGAACCGGCCGGTCTCCACCTTCGCACCCAGCGCCCGCAGCTCGGCCACCACCGCCTCCACCAGCGGCTCGGCGGCCGGGCCGGGCGCTGCGGCGTTCCAGGTGGGCCTGCGCCCCTTGCGGGCGTCGCCGTACAGCGTGAACTGACTGATCACCAGCAGCGGTGCGCCCAGCTCGGAGCAGGACTGTTCGGGGGTGCCCTCGAACAGCCGCAGCGTCCACAGCTTCCGGGCGAGCTGCGCCGCCTTCGCCGGCGTGTCCTCGTGGGTCACCCCGACCAGGACGCACAGGCCCGGTCCCTCGATCGCACCCACGCAGGCGCCGTCCACGTGGACGGCGGCCCCGGCCACCCGCTGCACCACTGCTCGCATGCCGCCATTCTGCCGGAGGCGCGCGGGGCGGTGGTGCGCGCCGGGTGGCGCACGCGTGCGCCGATGTCGGCGCAGGTCAGCGCCGAGGCGCCAATTGTCGTACCAGCCAGGGCGGTTCGCCAGGGGGGCCGTTCGGGTGCCGGGCGGTGCGCCGGGCCCCACCGGGGTGGGACGCTGTCGGACGGCCCGAGGGTGGCGGCGTGTCCGAGCGGAGCGGGAAACCGCCGTCCGGTGCCGCCCGACCGGGTGGCAGCGACGCCCGCCGGGAACCGCCGGGGGCGGCCGGTACGTGCTCACCCACGGGCCGCACCGGCACCGGGACGCAGGACATTGGCAGGTGGTGGATGGACGCGAGCGACATCGGCGGGCTGGGCCTGGACCAGCTCCGGACGCTCTGGCGGAACGCGCAGGAGCAGGAGGCGGACCTCTCCTACCTCCGCCGCCTGCTGCAGGGCCGGATGGACATCCTGAGAGCCGAGCTCGCCCGCCGCCGGGTGCCGCACGACGTCCGCCCCCAGGACCCGGCCGACCTGCTCGACCGGCTGCCGGCGATCCTCGCGGACCTCCCGTCACCGGTCCGGCGCCCCGCCCGGCACGTCACCCTGGGCCCGCCCCGCGGCGAGGAGTACCGCCGCGAGGCCGACGCGCTCATGGGCGACGTCCAGCTCGCCGACCTCGACGCCCACCCCGCCGACGACCTCCTCGCGGCCGTGGAGCGCCTCACCCGGCACGAGCGCGAGGTCTCCGGACGGCGCCAGCACCTCCAGCGGACGGCGGACGACTGCAGCGCCGAGATCACCCGCAGGTACCGTGAGGGGGAAGCACGGGTCGACGACCTGCTCACGGGGGGCTGAGGAGCGGGCGGCGGCCGGGCCACCCTCACCCAGTGCACAGCCGTCAGGAGCCATCCATGCCCCAGCCCGTCCTGCCCGCCCTCGCCGAGGTCATACGCTCCGGCTTCACCGAGGGCCGCCACCGCGGCTCCCTCGTGCTGCTCGCCGCCGACGGCACCGTCGAGTACGCGCTCGGCGCGCCGGACGAGCCGGTCTTCCCGCGCTCCACCGCCAAGCCGTTCCAGGCCGTCGCCACCCTCCGGGCCGGCCTCGTCCTCGACGACGAGCTGCTCGCGCTCGCCGCCTCCAGCCACTCCGCGGAGGCCTTCCACCGCGCCGGCGTCCGCAGCATCCTGGCCGGTGCCGGGCTCACCGAGGACGACCTGCGCACCCCGGCCGACCTGCCCCTCGACCGCGTCGAGGCCGACCTCCTGCTGCGCTCCGGCGGCGGGCCCGCGCCGATCCTCATGGACTGCTCCGGCAAGCACGCCGGCTGGCTCGCCGCCTGCGCCGCCAACGGCTGGGACACCGCCGCCTACCTCGACGCAGACCACCCCGTCCAGGTGCTGGCCCGGGAGGCCCTGGAGGAGGCCACCGGCGAGCGGGCCGCCCACGTCGGCACCGACGGCTGCGGCGCGCCGCTGCTCGCCGTCTCGCTCACCGGCCTCGCCCGCGGCTACCGCGCCCTCCTGCTCGCCGCGCCCGGCACCCCGCAGCGGCGGGTCGCCGACGCGATGCGCGCCCACCCGGAGTACGTGGCCGGCACCCGCCGGGCCGACACGTGGCTGATGCGGGCCGTGCCGGGGTCGCTGTCCAAGATGGGCGCCGAGGCCGTCCAGGTCGTCGCGCTGGCCGACGGGCGGGCGCTCGCGTTCAAGATCGACGACGGTGCGGAGCGGGCGCGCGGCCCGGTGCTGGCGGCCGCGCTGCGCCGGCTGGGCGTGGAGGACGAGGTGCTCGCGCGGATCGGCGCCGAACCGCTGCACGGCGGCGGCGCGGTGGTCGGCGAGGTCCGGGCCGCCTTCTAGCGGCCGGGCGTCCGGCGGGGGCCCGGCCCGGCCGCGTTGCCCCGGACGGCAGCTCGGCGCGCGGGCCACGGCGTCCTGCGGCACGGTGGACGAGGGACTGTCACACCACCCCCCGTCACATCATTGCTGGGAGACCCGCCATGACCGACCACGTCTACCGCGTCACCGAGATCGTCGGATCCTCCTCCGACGGCATCGACGCCGCGATCCGCAACGGCATCGACCGCGCCGCCCGCACCCTGCGCAACCTGGACTGGTTCGAGGTGACCCAGGTCCGCGGACACATCGAGGACGGCCGGATCGAGCACTACCAGGTCGGGCTCAAGGTCGGCTTCCGCCTCGACGACGCGGACTGACCCGCCGCCCCGCGGGAGCGGCACCCGGGACCGGCACCGCGCGACGCCGCCGGAGCCGCGGACGTGACGCCGCACCGCACGCACGAGGGCCGGGACGAGCAGCAGCTCGTCCCGGCCCTCGTCACGTCGGAGAACCGGGCGGGAACAGGACGGCTCAGTGGCCGCCCTGCTCCTCCAGGCGCTTGATCGAGGCGACGATCTCGGCCTCGGCCTCGGCGCGGCCGACCCAGTTCGCGCCCTCGACGGACTTGCCGGGCTCCAGGTCCTTGTAGACCTCGAAGAAGTGCTGGATCTCCAGACGGTCGAACTCCGACACGTGGTGGATGTCCTTCAGGTGCTCCCAGCGCGGGTCCGTCGCGGGGACGCAGAGCAGCTTGTCGTCGCCGCCGGCCTCGTCGGTCATCTTGAACATGCCGATGGCGCGGCACTTGATCAGGCAGCCCGGGAAGGTCGGCTCGTCCAGGATGACCAGCGCGTCCAGCGGGTCGCCGTCATCAGCGAGGGTGCCCTCGACGTAGCCGTAGTCGGCCGGGTAGCGGGTCGAGGTGAAGAGCATGCGGTCAAGACGCAGGCGACCGCTCTCGTGGTCGACCTCGTACTTGTTGCGCGAGCCCTTCGGGATCTCGATCAGGACGTCGAACTCCAAGGGTTCCTCCAAGGTAGGTACTGACAGAATCCCAGTGTCTCGCACGGCGGGGAGTGCTCGGGAAAGGGGCCGGTCGGTGAACGTGGGAGCAGGCACGGGGAGGGCGCGCGCGAGGGCGGCCGACGGGGTCGTCGCGGCCCTGCTGGCGGTGGCCGTCGCGGTGGCCGTCCCGTCCTCGGCGGCGGCCCGCCCGTCACCGGAGCCGGGCCGGAGCGGCCGGCCGGACCGGGTCGGGAGCGAGGACGGACCCCGGGGCGCGGGCGCGACCGGGAGACCGGGCACCCGCGCCTCCGGCGCCGCGCACCGGCCCGCTCCCGCCGCCGCCCCCGTGCTCGGGGTGCCGGCCGACACCGGGGCCGCGCCCACCGGCCCCGGCGTGCAGACCGCGCTGGGCGCCACCGTGCAGGACCGCGCGCTCGGCGCCCTCAACTTCGCCGTCGCCGACGCCGTCACCGGCCGCCTGCTGTACGGGTCCGGCGAGACGACCCCGGCCGTCCCCGCCTCCACCACCAAGCTCGCCACCGCCGTCGCCGCACTCGCCGTCATCCCGCCCACGACGCGGCTCGCCACGACCGTGGTGCGCGGCACCGAACCCGGCACCATCACCCTCGTCGGCGGCGGCGACCCGACGCTGACCGTGCTGCCGGCCGACCAGGTGAGGATCGGAGGGCTCCCGGTCGACCCCGACACCACGCCCGCCTCGCTCGCCGACCTGGCCGCGCGCACCGCCGACGCCCTCCGGGCGTCCGGCACCACCGCCGTCCGGCTCGGCTACGACGTGTCGCTCTACACCGGCCCGCTGCTGCACCCGGAGCACGACGCGGTGAACATCGCCGCCGTGACCCCGCTCATGGTCGACGAGGGCCGGATCGACCCCCGGTCGCCCGACGAGGCCCCGGCCCGGGTGTACGACCCCGCCGGGCAGGCGGCCGCGGCGTTCGCCGACGCGCTGCGCGCCCGGGGCATCGCCGTGGACGGCAGGCCCGTGCAGGTCACCGCCCCCGCCGGGGCGCCGACGGTCGCCGAGGTGCGGTCGCCGACCCTGCCCCGGCTGATCGAGCGGATGCTGACCACCTCCGACAACACCCTCGCCGAGGCCGTCGCCCGGCAGGCCGCGCTCGCCGCGCACCTGCCCGCGAGCTTCGCGGGCGCCGCCGACGCCACCGTCCGGGCGCTGGCCGCGCTGGACGTGCCGACCGCCGGGGTCGTCCTCAACGACGGCAGCGGCCTCAGCAAGGCCAACCTCATCCCGCCGGTCACCCTGACCGCGCTGCTCGCCCGCGCGGCCTCGCCCGCCCACCCCGAGCTGCGGCCCGTGCTGACCGGGCTGCCGGTCGCCGGGTTCACCGGCACCCTCGTCAACCGCTTCGGCGCCCGCTCCGGGGCGTCGGAGGCGGCCGGCGTCGTCCGGGCCAAGACCGGCACCCTCGCGGGCGTCAACACCCTGGCCGGGACGGTCGTCGACGCCGACGGCCGGGTGCTGACCTTCGCCCTCATGACGAAGACCGCCGCGGGCGCCTACGACGCCCGCTCCGCGGTCGACCGGATCGTCGCCAGGATCGCCTCCTGCGGCTGCCACTGACCGGCCCGCCGGACGGCCGCCCGCCGCCGCCCGCGGGCGGCGGCAGGTTCCCTCCCCACGCCGCCGTGGAACACGTACGGTGAGGGCATGACGAGCGCGAGCGGTGGAGCGGGCATGGTCGACTGGAACCTCGCGGTCGCGACCGCCACCCGGCTGGCCCGGCCCGGCCCGGAGGTGAGCCGCGAGGAGGCGGTGAAGGTCGTCGCGGAGCTGCGCCGCCACGCCCTGGAGGCCGAGGAGCACGTCCGCGGCTACACCGGGCTGCAGCCCGCCAGGCTCGCGGACGCCGAGGCCACCCCGGTCCTCGTGGTGGACCGTCCCGGCTGGGTGCGGGCCAACGTCGCGGGGTTCCGCACGATCGTCCAGCCGCTGGTCGACCGGCTCCAGGCCCGCCGCGCGGACGGCGCGGGCGCCCAGCTCGTCGGCACCCTGGGGGAGAAGGCCACCGGCATCGAGATCGGTGCGCTGCTCGCCTTCCTGTCGACCAAGGTGCTCGGCCAGTACGAGACCTTCGCGCCGGCCGAGCTGCCGCCGGCGCCGGACAGCCCGGCCGGGCTGTTCGACAAGCCGCGGCGCGGGCCGGAGCCGCCCGGGCCCGGCCGGCTGCTGCTGGTGGCGCCGAACATCGTGCAGGTCGAACGGGAGCTGGACGTCGACCCGCACGACTTCCGGCTGTGGGTCTGCCTGCACGAGGAGACGCACCGCACGCAGTTCAGCGCCGTGCCGTGGCTGCGCGACCACATCCAGTCCGAGGTCCAGGGCTTCCTCGCCCAGACCGACGTCGACCCGGGCGCCCTGCTGGAGCGGGCCCGCGAGGTGATCGCGGACGGCATCCCCGGCCTGGGCGGCCGCGGCGACGGCTCCGGGCCGACGACGCTGCTGGAGGCGGTGCAGTCGCCCGGTCAGCGCGAGGTGCTCGGCCGGCTGACCGCGGTGATGTCGCTGCTGGAGGGGCACGCGGACGTCGTCATGGACGGCGTCGGCCCGTCGGTGGTGCCGAGCGTCGCCGAGATCCGGGAGAAGTTCCAGCGGCGCCGCGACCGCGGCGCCGGCCGGCTCGACGTGGTGCTGCGCCGCCTGCTGGGGATGGACGCCAAGCTGCGGCAGTACCAGGACGGCGCGGTGTTCGTCCGGGGCGTGGTCGACCGGGTCGGCATCGCGGGCTTCAACCGGGTCTGGACGTCGCCGAACACGCTGCCCACCAAGGAGGAGATCCACGACCCGGCCGCCTGGGTCGCCCGGGTGGCGCGCTGATCCCCGGCCCGGTCCGGCCGGGACCGCCGGGCCGACCCCTGCCGGGGCCTCGTCGGAGCCGGTGACCCGGGACCGGCCGAAGGCCTTCCGGAGCCGTACAGATGCCCCCAGCCGGGCGTACGGCGCCCGAATGAACGTTTCTCCATTCACCCGTACGTGGGACGGTGGAGCCGACGCTGGCGCGCACGGCCTGACGGACCGCCGCTTTCTGCGACCATCTGTGAGCGCCCGGTGACCGTGAGCGTGCGAGGTCCCCGCCCCGCCGCCCCGGGCCAGGCCGCCCGTCCCTCCCCCTCTCCGTCAAGGAGTGCACCCGTGGGCCCTCACCCCGCCGTCGCGGCGATACGCCTCGCCGTCCGCCGTACGCTCGCCGACCTCGCCGCCGAGGCCGGCGTCCCCGCCGGTGCGCCGGTGCGCGCGCCGCAGAGCCGACCCGCCGCCGAGCTGGTGCCGTCCGGCGCCACCACCCTGATCGGCAACGCCCGCCGCCACCCGTCCGGGCTGCCCCGCACCCCCGCCGCCCCCGGCTCCCCGCTCGTGCTCGTCGCGGTCAGCGGCGGCGCCGACTCCATGGCGCTCGCCACCGCGACGGCCTTCGAGGCCCCCAAACTCGGCCTGCGCGTCGGCGCCGTCACCGTCGACCACGGCCTGCAGCCCGGCTCCACCGAGCGCGCCGACCTCGTCGCGATGCGCCTGCGCGAGCTCGGCCTGGACCCGGTCGAGGCCGTCCCCGTGCAGGTCGGCCGGGTCGGCGGCCCGGAGGGTGCCGCCCGCGACGCCCGCTACGCCGCCCTCGACGCCGCCGCCGACCGGCACGGCGCGCTCGCCGTCCTGCTCGGCCACACCCGCGACGACCAGGCCGAGACCGTCCTCCTCGGCCTGGCCCGCGGCTCCGGCTCCCGCTCCCTCGCCGGCATGCCCGCCCAGAAGGGCCGCTACCGCCGCCCCCTGCTCGAACTCGACCGGGCCGCGACCCGCCAGGCCTGCTCCGCGCAGTCCATCCCGGTCTGGGACGACCCGCACAACACCGATCCTGCCTACACCCGGTCCCGCGTCCGCCACGAGGTGCTGCCGGTCCTGGAGAAGCACCTCGGCGGCGGCGTGGTCGAGGCGCTGGCCCGCACCGCCCGGCTGTTCCGCGACGACGCCGACGCGCTCGACCAGTGGGCCGCCCTCGCCGAGCGCGACCTCCGGACGGCCGAAGGCGCCCTGGACGTCGAGAAGCTCGCCGAACTCCCGCCCGCGGTGCGCCGCCGGGTGCTCCGCCGGGCGGCACTGAGGGCCGGATGCCCGGCCGGCGACCTGTTCGCCCGCCACCTGGAGAGCGTCGACCTGCTCGTCACCGGCTGGCGCGGCCAGGGGCCGCTGCACCTACCCGGGGGGGTCGAGGCGGGCCGCAGGTGTGGCACGCTGGTGTTTCGGCGACAGGGCGACTAGCGGCAACGCGTCGCAGGGCCGCCGCCGACACAGGACCCCGAACGTTTGAGGACGTATCCCCGGTGGATCAGAACGACATGGGCGCCGACCTGGCGAAGGTGCTCATCAGCAAGGACGAGATCGACGCCAAGCTGCTCGAGCTGGCCGAGCGGATCGACCACGACTACGCCGGACGGGACCTGCTGCTCGTCGGCGTGCTCAAGGGCGCCGTGATGGTCATGGCCGACCTCGCCCGTACGCTGCACTCGCAGGTGACCATGGACTGGATGGCCGTCTCCTCGTACGGGATGGGCACCAAGTCCTCCGGCGTGGTCCGGATCCTCAAGGACCTCGACACCGACATCGCGGGCCGGGACGTCCTGATCGTCGAGGACATCATCGACTCCGGCCTCACGCTCTCCTGGCTGCTCGGCAACCTGGGCTCGCGCCGCCCGGCCTCGCTGGAGGTGTGCACCCTCCTGCGCAAGCCGGACGCCGCCAAGGTCGAGATCGACGTGAAGTACGTGGGCTTCGACATCCCCAACGAGTTCGTCGTCGGATACGGCCTCGACTACGCCGAGAAGCTGCGGAACCTGCCCTTCATCGGCACCCTCGCGCCGCACGTCTACGGTGGCTGAGGACCGTACGGGCGAAGGTCGGGAACGGCACACCGTTCCCGCCCGTTGAGGGCACGTAGGAAAGAGGTCGTGTCGTCGTGCTCCCGCCACGCGCGGGTGCTACTGCGGTACGGTCCAATGAACCGCTCTTCTCATGAGCACATACCGGATGCGCCGGCGGCCCTCGGGGCCGTGCAGCGCCGTTGAGTGGCAGGAGGGACGGGGCGGCAACGCCCCGCATGGATGGACGTCAAGCGATACTTCCGTGCGCCGATCATGTGGATCGTGCTGGCCGTCCTCGCCGTCATCGTTCTGATGCAGGTCGTCTCTGACTCGAACGGCTACAAGACGGCGTCAACCGGCCAGGTCATTGCCGCGATCAACAACCAACAGGTCAAGCAGGCGCAGATCACCACGGGTGATTCGAACCTCATCAAGATCGAGCTGAAGGACGGCCAGCAGCTCCCGGCCAAGTCCTCGGGCAAGCCCCCGAGCGGCAGCAAGTTCGAGGCGTCCTACGTCTCCGACGGCCAGGCTGCCGCCATCTCCAACACGCTGCAGGACTCCTACAAGGCGGGCCAGCTGCCCGAGGGCTACACCGTGAGCCCCGAGCGCCAGTCGACCTTCGTCAGCCTGCTGCTGTCGATGCTCCCGATCGTCATCATCGTCCTGGTCTTCCTGTTCCTGATGAACCAGATGCAGGGCGGCGGCTCCCGGGTCATGCAGTTCGGCAAGTCCAAGGCCAAGCTGCTCACCAAGGACACCCCGAAGACCACCTTCTCCGACGTCGCCGGCACGGACGAGGCCGTCGAGGAGCTCCAGGAGATCAAGGAGTTCCTCCAGGAGCCCGCGAAGTTCCAGGCCGTCGGCGCCAAGATCCCCAAGGGCGTGCTGCTGTACGGCCCGCCCGGCACCGGCAAGACCCTGCTGGCCCGCGCCGTCGCCGGCGAGGCCGGGGTGCCGTTCTACTCGATCTCGGGCTCCGACTTCGTCGAGATGTTCGTGGGTGTGGGTGCCTCCCGCGTCCGCGACCTCTTCGAGCAGGCGAAGGCCAACGCCCCGGCGATCATCTTCGTCGACGAGATCGACGCCGTCGGCCGGCACCGCGGTGCAGGCCTCGGCGGCGGCCACGACGAGCGCGAGCAGACGCTCAACCAGCTGCTCGTCGAGATGGACGGCTTCGACGTCAAGGGCGGCGTCATCCTGATCGCCGCCACCAACCGGCCCGACATCCTGGACCCGGCGCTGCTGCGCCCGGGCCGCTTCGACCGTCAGATCGCGGTCGAGCGCCCCGACCTCCAGGGCCGTCTGGACATCCTCAAGGTGCATCAGAAGGGCAAGCCGATCGCGCCCGACGTCGACCTCAAGGCCGTCGCCAAGCGCACCCCCGGCTTCACCGGCGCCGACCTGTCGAACGTCCTCAACGAGGCGGCCCTGCTGACCGCCCGTTCGGACAAGAAGCTGATCGACAACTTCGTCCTGGACGAGGCGATCGACCGCGTCGTGGCCGGCCCGCAGAAGCGGACCCGGATCATGTCCGACCGCGAGAAGAAGATCACCGCGTACCACGAGGGCGGCCACGCCCTGGTCGCGGCGGCCTCCCCGAACGCGGACCCGGTGCACAAGATCACCATCCTGTCCCGCGGCCGGGCCCTCGGCTACACCATGGTGCTGCCGGAGGAGGACAAGTACTCGACCACCCGCAACGAGATGCTCGACCAGCTGGCGTACATGCTGGGCGGCCGTGCCGCGGAGGAACTGGTCTTCCACGACCCGACCACCGGCGCGTCCAACGACATCGAGAAGGCCACCGCCACGGCCCGCGCGATGGTCACCCAGTACGGCATGAGCGAGCGCCTCGGCGCGATCAAGTTCGGTTCGGCCGACGGGGAGCCCTTCCTCGGCCGTGAGATGGCCCACCAGCGCGACTACTCCGAGGAGATCGCCGGGCTCGTCGACGAAGAGGTCAAGAAGCTCATCGAGAACGCGCACAACGAGGCCTGGGAGATCCTGGTCGAGAACCGCGACGTGCTCGACAACCTCGTCCTGGAGCTGCTGGAGAAGGAGACGCTGAACAAGGAGCAGATCGCCGAGGTCTTCTCCACCATCGTGAAGCGTCCGGCCCGTCCCGCGTGGACCGGCTCCTCCCGCCGCACCCCGTCGACCCGCCCGCCGGTCCAGTCGCCGAAGGAGCTGGCGCTCACCAACGGCGTCGCCGCCTCCTCCGTCGAGGCCCCGGCGGTGGACGTCGTGAAGCTGCCGCCGGCCGGCGACGGCTCCGCCGAGGGCTGACCGCCCGGAGCACCCGCACGGAATGAATGCCGCGTCACCGGGGTTTGTACCCTGGAGGCGCGGCATCCGTGCTGCCGGGCGCCCCGACCCGGGCACCCGTCCCGCCCACTCCCTCAGGCAAGCGAGGCCCGCATGATCGACCCGGTGACTCTCGGTGGTGAGCCCGTCGTCGGGCACTTCGACCAGAAGCGTGCGGAGAACGCGGTGCGCGAACTCCTCCTCGCGGTCGGCGAGGACCCGGACCGCGAGGGTCTGCTGGAGACGCCGGCCCGCGTGGCCCGCGCGTACAAGGAGATATTCGCCGGTCTGTGGCAGGAGCCCGAGGACGTCCTGACCACCACCTTCGACCTCGGCCACGACGAGATGGTGCTGGTCAAGGACATCGAGGTCTTCTCCACCTGCGAGCACCACCTGGTGCCGTTCCGCGGCGTGGCGCACGTCGGGTACATACCCTCGACCAGCGGCAAGATCACCGGCCTGTCCAAGCTGGCCCGGCTGGTCGACGTCTACGCCCGCCGGCCCCAGGTGCAGGAGCGGCTGACCAGTCAGGTCGCCGACTCGCTCATGCGGATCCTGGAACCGCGCGGGGCGATCGTCGTCATCGAGTGCGAGCACATGTGCATGTCGATGCGCGGCATCCGCAAGCCCGGCGCCAAGACGCTCACCTCGGCCGTCCGCGGCCAGCTGCGCGACCCGGCCACCCGCGCCGAGGCCATGAGCCTGATCGTCGCACGCTAGACGCCGTCCGGCCGCGGTGCCCGTGGCCCGGGCGCCGCGGCCCGACGCGAACGCCTGCGCGTCACGGCACTGCGCGCCACGGCACTGTGCGTCACGGCCTGCGCGTCACGGTCGGGGCTCGCGGTCCGGCGGCGGCGCCAGGTGGTCGCTCATCCACTCCAGCGCCGCCGGAAGCTCCCGCCGCCAGGTCTCGAAGCTGTGCCCGCCGTCGTCCAGGAACAGCGACTCCGCGCTGAACTCCGGGTGCTCCCCGGCGACCTGCTGCGCGGCGGCGAGGAACTGCTGGGTCGCCGGGTAGTTGTCCTCGGTCTTCGTGCTCACCACGAGCAGGGACGTGTGCGGCGCCGGCAGGTTCTTCAGCCGCCAGGCGAGGTCCGACTGCGAGGCGGCCCCGGCGTCGCCCCCGAAGAGGTCGCCGTCAGTCCAGCGGTCGTTCGGCACCTGGTAGTCCGCGTGCAGCCCGGCCGCGTAGGGGAAGGCGTCCGGGTTGCGCATCGCGAGGCGCAGTGCGCAGCTGCCGCCGGTCGAGTAGCCGAAGACGCCCCACGAGCCCGTCGAGTGGCTCACCCGGTACGCCGAGCGGAGCGCGGCCGGCACGTCCTTGGTGAACCAGGTCTCCGTCTTCGGGCCGCCCGCCACGTCCACGCACTCGGTGTTGCGCGGCGGCGCCACGGTCGGCCTGGCCATCACGATGACGGTCGGCGACATCCGCCCCGCGCGCTCCAGCTCCGAGGCCGTCTGCGGCACCCGCAGGCCCTCCACCAGGTGCAGGGACGGGCCGGGGTAGCCGCCGATGGCCATCATCACCGGGAAGCGCTCGCGCGCGTACTTCGCGATGAAGTACTCCGGCGGCAGGTAGACGAAGACCTGGTCGGACAGCCCGGACTCGGTGCCGGTGACCTTCACCGAGTCGACCCGGCCCACCTCCTCCGGCTTGCCGGCTGGCAGCACGTCCTTCACCGTCTCCAGCCCGCCCTCGGTGCTGGGCTCCACGAGCTTCTGCCCGTCCTCCGGCGCGGCCCCCGGCGCGTGCTCCGAACTCGTCAGCGCCAGCGCCGCACCGCCCGGGCTCAGCAGGTCGTTCCACGAGGTGTAGAAGCTGTACGAGTTGTTCACCGCCAGCGCGAGCACGCCCAGCACCGACACCTGAACGACCGTCAGCAGGCCGAGCCGTCCGAGCACCGCCAGCGGCCGCTGGCGGGCCAGCCGGGGCCAGAGCCAGAGGGTGGCCAGCAGCCCCGCAACCGCCGTCGCGGCCAGTGCGTACACCAGCGAACTGCTGGTCAGTTCCATGACGGCGCCTTCCATCGGGCGGTGTGTGGGCCAGGGTTCATCGTCCGTTCGCACACGGGACCGGGCCACCGGGGCTAGCCTGACCGGGCGTCGGTCGGCGGCGCCCGGTCGGGCTGCCCGGGCACACTGCAACCGAGGCCCTAGACTGCGGCGTCCCACCGTGTGTAGTGCGTGAGCCGGCGCCCCTCGGCGACGGTGCCCCAGCGTCCGAGCCCTTCACCTCTGCCACCCGCCCGTGCGACCGGCCGGCCACACCGACCCGTCCGAGGGCGGCCCCACCCGTCCCCATGCTTCCCCCGTCCGGGGAGGACCCGCTCCGGCGTGCCCGCGCGCGGACCCCTCTTGACCTGCGGATTGCCCGATCGAGGAATAGCCATGAAGGTCCATCACCACTCCTGCCGCGGCGTGACCGGGCGAGCCGCCCCAGCCCCTACGCTGAACCCCCATGAGCGTTCCCGTGTCCGTTGAGCCGTCGACCGAGCAGCCCCGCCGCCGCGGGCTGCAGACGCTGCGCACCCAGGCGGCGGCCGTCCCCCGCGTGTGGCTCCCCGGCGTGGTCGGCTACGCCTGCCTGCTGATCGGCCTGCTCGACATCTGCAGCGCCGTCTTCCCGAGGCTGCGCCACACCCGGATGCACACCTTCGCCGGACAGCTGCCGGGCATCACCACGGCCCTCGCCGCGGTCGGCACGCTCATGATCGGCATTCTGCTGGTGCTGCTCGCCCACGCGCTGCGCCGCCGCAAGCGGCGCGCCTGGCGGGCGGTCTGCGTGCTGCTGCCGGTCGGCGCGGCCCTGCACCTGCTGCGCTGGCACGAGACCGTCCCGGCGGTGGTGTCGCTGGTGCTGTTCTCGGTGATCCTGGTGCACCGCGGAGAGTTCTACGCGAAGGCCGACCCGCGCACCCGCCTCCGCGCCGTGGTCAACCTCGTGGTGATGGGCGTCTTCAGCGTGCTGCTCGGCCTGCTGATCGTGAGCGTCCACCCGAAGTCGGAGCTCGGCGACCCCACGCTCGCCCAGCGGCTCCAGGAGACGTTCTACGGCCTCTTCGGCTTCGACGGGCCGATCCGCTACGGCTCCGACCGCATCTCCGACCTCGTCGCGTACTCGCTCGGCGCGCTCGGCCTGCTCACCGCCTTCACCACCGCCTACCTGGCGCTGCGGCCGGAGAGGCCCGAACCCGAGCTGACCGCCGAGGACGAGGTGAAGGTGCGCGGGCTGCTGGCCCGGCACGGCCACCGCGACTCGCTCGGCTACTTCGCCCTGCGCCGCGACAAGAGCGTGCTGTTCTCGCCCTCCGGCAAGGCGGCGATCTCCTACCGCGTGGTGTCCGGCGTGATGCTGGCCTCGGGAGACCCGGTCGGCGACGTCGAGGCGTGGCCCGGGGCGATCAAGGTCTTCATGACGGAGGCCCGCGAGCACGCCTGGGTGCCCGCCGTCATGGGATGCAGCGAGGTCGGCGGCGAGGTGTGGACCCGTGAGGCGGGCCTCGACGCCCTGGAACTCGGCGACGAGGCCATCGTCGACACCGCGACGTTCTCGCTCGCCGGTCGGGCGATGCGCAACGTCCGCCAGATGGTGAAGCGGATCGAGCGCAACGGCTACTCCTGCCAGGTCCGCCGGGTCGGCGACCTCACGGCGGACGAGAAGCGGCAGATCGCCGACTCCGCCTGCCGGTGGCGGGGCACCGACACCGAGCGGGGCTTCTCGATGGCCCTCGGCCGCTTCGGCGACGCCGGCGACGACGACTGCATCGTGGTCACCGCCCACAAGGCCCCCGTGGATGAAGGGGCCGACCCCGGCCTCGCGGCCGTCCTGCACTTCGTGCCCTGGGGGCCCGACGGCATCTCCCTGGAGCTCATGCGCCGCGACCGCGAGGCCGACCCGGGCCTCAACGAGCTGCTCATCGTCGCCGCCCTGCAGGCCGTGCCGGCGATGGGCGTGCGCCGGGTGTCGCTGAACTTCGCGATGTTCCGCTCCGCGCTCGCCCGCGGGGAGCGCATCGGCGCCGGTCCCGTGCTCCGCGCGTGGCGGGGGCTGCTGGTCTTCCTCTCCCGGTGGTTCCAGATCGAGTCGCTGTACAAGTTCAACGCCAAGTTCCAGCCGGAGTGGGAGCCCCGCTTCCTCGTCTACAAGCAGACCCGCGACCTCCCGCGGATCGGCTTCGCCGCGATGCAGGCGGAGGCGTTCATCACGCTGGGCCTGCCCCGCATCGGCCGGCCCCGCCCCCGGCAGGGCCTGATGCCCGAGACCGGCGAGGCCCGGCTCGGATCGGTCACCGAGGCCGCCTGAGCCCGGCCCGCCCCGCACGGACGCCGTCGGCGGGCACCGCAGCACGCGGTGCCCGCCGACGGCGTCCGGCGTCCGGTCCGGCGCCCCGGGTGGCTCGATAATGGCCCCATGGACAACCCGCTGCCCGGCCTTCCCGCCCTCGACCGCTGCGCCGTGATGGGCGTCGTCAACGTCACCCCCGACTCCTTCTCCGACGGCGGCCTCTGGCTCGACCCGGACGCCGCCGTCGCCCACGGCCTGCGCCTGGCCGCGCAGGGCGCCGACCTGGTCGACGTCGGCGGGGAGTCCACCCGGCCCGGCGCGCAGCGCGTCACCGAGCGGGAGGAGCTGCGCCGGGTCGTCCCGGTCGTCCGCGACCTCGCCGCGGCGGGTGTCGCCGTCTCGGTGGACACCATGCGGGCGGCCGTCGCCGCGGCCGCCGTCGAGGCCGGCGCCCGGATGGTCAACGACGTGTCGGGCGGCCTCGCCGACCCGGCGATGGCCGAGGTGGTGGCCGCCACCGGCGCGCCCTTCGTGGTGATGCACTGGCGCGGGCAGTCCGCCGACATGGACTCCCTCGCCGTCTACCGCGACGTCGTCGCCGACGTCACCGCCGAGCTCGCCGCCCGGATGGGCGCGCTGCTGGCCGCCGGGGTCAAGGAGGAGCAGATCGTCCTCGACCCGGGCCTGGGCTTCGCCAAGACCGCGGAGCACAACTGGGCCCTGCTCGGCCGGCTCGACGCGCTCACCGCCCTCGGGCGCCCGGTGCTCGTCGCGGCTTCGCGCAAGCGCTTCCTGGGTACGCTGCTCGCCAACCCGGAAACCGGGGAGCTGCGCCCGGCCAGGCAGCGGGACGACGCCACGGCGGCGGTCTCGGTGCTCTCCGCCCGGGCGGGCGCCTGGGCCGTCCGGGTGCACGACGTGGCCGGCACGGCCGACGCCGTACGAGTGGTCGCGGCCTGGCAGCAGGCCGCCCGAAGGGGGTAGGCGTGGCAGCAGCAGCCCTGCAGGAGGCACGGTGCGGGACGACGACGCGGGCGGTACGTCAGGAGGCGGCACGGTGAGCGGAGAGCGGGCGTCGGCCCTGGAAGTGGACCGCGAGGCCGTCCTGGCGGCCAACCAGGCGATGTACGAGGCGCTGGAGAACGGCGACCTGGAGGCCGTGGAGGGCATCTGGCTCGGAGCCGGGGACGCCGACGACAAGAGCGGCGTCGTCTGCGTGCACCCCGGCTGGCCGGTGCTGCGCGGGCGGGCCCAGGTGACCCGGTCGTACATGCTGATCATGATGAACACGGAGTACATCCAGTTCTTCCTGACCGACGTCGAGTGCGAGGTGCAGGGCGATGTGGCCCTTGTCACCTGCACCGAGAACATCCTCTCCGGCGGCGAGGCCGAGGAGGAGGGCGAGCTGGGCCCGCTCGTCGGCGGCAAGGTCGTCTCCACCAACCTCTTCCGTCGCACCCCGGACGGCTGGCGGCTCTGGTCGCACCACGGATCACCCGTGCTGACCAGCGGGGACGACGAGGACGACGACGAGGACGAGGACTGACGCCGCCACCGGTGCGCGGCCGCAGCCGGAACGGCACGAAACGTTCACGTCGATCGCCGGTCCGGCGCGCGTGACGGCCCGTGGCACCGGGTAGACGGTCGGGGGCCACGGGCACCCGGAGGTAGATTCGACGGGTGGCGGGCGACGGGGCCCGCCGTCGCCCTGCCTCCGGCCGGGCCGTCTTCTGGGAGCAGTGATTCGTTTGCTGGACCGCGTCACCCTGCGGGGCCTGCGTGCCCGGGGCCACCACGGCGTCTTCGAACGGGAACGCGCCGAGGGCCAGACCTTCGTCGTCGACCTCGTCCTGTTCCTGGACACGCGCCCGGCCGCCGCCACGGACGACCTCACCCGCACCGCCCACTACGGCGTGATCGCCGAGGAGGTCACCGCGGTGATCGCGGGCGACCCCGTCGACCTGATCGAGACGCTCGCGCAGCGGATCGCCGACCAGTGCCTGAAGCACGGCACGGTCGAGGAGGTCGAGGTCACCGTGCACAAGCCGGACGCCCCGATCACCGTCCCGTTCGACGACGTGACCGTCACCATCCACCGGGGCCGCACGTGACGCGCCGGCCGCGTCGCCCCCGAGCCGCAGAGGGAACCCGATGAGCACCAGCGACCCGACCGCCACGCCGACCACGTCCGATCTGGAGCGCAGGGTCGACTCGGCGGACTCCACCCTGCAGACGGTCCGGCACGCCGCCGTCGCCCTGGGGGCGAACCTGGGCAACCGGCTGGAGACCCTGCAGGGCGCCGTCGACGCGCTCGGGGACACTCCCGGCATCCGCATCACCGCCGTCTCCGGCGTCTTCGAGACGGACGCCGTCGGCGGCCCCGCCGACCAGCCGTCCTACTACAACGCCGTGGTGCTGCTGCGCACCACGCTCCCGGCGACCTCGCTGCTGGAGCGCGGCAACGCCGTCGAGGACGCCTTCGGGCGGGTCCGCGAGGTCCGCTGGGGCCCGCGCACCCTCGACGTCGACATCCTCGCGGTGGAGGGCACCCTCAGCGAGGACCCGCACCTGGTGCTGCCCCACCCGCGCGCCCACGAGCGCGCGTTCGTCCTCGCCCCCTGGCTCGACGCCGACCCGGACGCCGAGGTGCCCGGCCGCGGCCCGGTCGCCGAACTGCTGAAGGCCCTGGGCGGCGAGGAGGCCCAGGGAGTGCGTCGCCGCTCCGACATCCGGCTGAGGCTGCCGGAGTGACCGACCGCCGGGGAACTTCCCCCGGCACCGGACCGTCCGTACAGGTGGGGGCCGGTGGGCCGGTACGGTGGCCTGGCACCGCCGCACCGCGACGGTCCGTCAGGGACAGCAGTCCGTCGCGTCCGTCGGGAAGGACATCGTCCGCGTGAAGCCGCTCCGTCTCCGCCTGCTGCTCGGCATCACCGCCGTGGCCGGGGTGCTCTCCTGGGCCGGCGCCAAGCTGTGGGGCTCGCTCGGCAGCCTCCCCGGCGTGCCCGCGGCGGCCCCCGTGGTGCTGGCCGCCGTTGCCGTGGTGCTGCTGGCCACCGCTCTGTCGCTGCGGGCCCGGCTCAAGGCGGTCCGCGAGCGGCAGCCCGGCGCCAAGGGCGTCGACCCGCTGCACGCGGCGCGGGCCGTGGTGCTCGCCCAGGCCAGCGGCCTGGTGGCCGCCGTGGTCACCGGCATGTACGCGGGCACCGGCGTCTTCCTGCTCGGCCAGCTCGACATCGCCGCCCGCAAGTCGCAGGCCCTCACCGCCGGGTTCGCGGTGCTGGCCGGCGCGGCCGTCATGGCGGCCGCGCTCTGGCTCCAGCACGTCTGCAAGCTCCCCGAGGACCACGACGGTCCCACCCGCCCCGCCGCCCCGTCGCCGCGCTGAACCGCACCCCCGGGCCGCGGCCGGTCAGCGGTGCGGCGCGGTGGTGACCTCCGCCCCGCGGCCCGCGACCACCCGGCCGATGTTGGCCAGCGACTCCGACGGACGGCCGTCGGCCGCGGCGTCGAAGTAGGCGGAGTGGCTCGCGAAGGCGCCCGCGCCCCCCGGTTCCACCCCGAACCGGTGGGCGCCGAAGCCCGCGCCGGCCGGGTCGCGGCCGAACCACAGGTCGTGCGGGCCCGCGGCCTGCAGCGCCGCGGCGGCCGGCAGCCCGCCCAGCAGCAGTCCGCCCGCCACCGACGCGCCGCCGGGCAGCCGGCCCACGGGGTCGTGGTCCGCCACGCCGACGTACACGTGGTCGGCGCCGACCCCCAGCTCCCCGGCCCGGCCGACGCCCGCGCCGGGGCTGCCGACCAGGACGACGTCGTCCATGCCGCCGCCCTGCCGGGCGGCCAGTCCGACGACCAGCGAGCCGTAGCTGTGCCCGACCGCCGTGACGTGGGCGGGCGGGCCCGGGCGGGCGGCCCGCAGGCCGTCCAGGAAGCCGTGCAGGCCCTCCGCCCCGGCCCGGGCGCGGTCGTCCCCGGCGACCTGGGCCGACCGCAGGTCCAGCCCCTCGTTGGGCGGGGCGTCGTACCCCAGCCACACCATCGCGGCGGTCGTCCGGCCGCTGCCGCAGCGGACGGCCGCGTCACGGATCCGCTCCGCCCGGTCGGCGTCGCCGCGGCCCGCGGCGGCCAGGTCGGTGCCGAAGCCCGGCACGTAGACGGCGACGTCGTCCGCGGTGTCCGGGTCGCCGTGGCTCAGCACCGCCCGGCCCTGGCCCTCCGCGCCGAGGGCGAGCAGCAGGATGCCGTCCTCGGCCCGGGCCAGGCGATCCGCGACGGCCTGCAGGCCGGTCCGCAGCGGTCCGGGCAGGGTGTCGGGGTGCTGCAGCAGGAGGGTCAGCCGGAGCCGGTTCGCCCGGTCGCGGTCGCGGGCCGGCAGGCCGTCCAGGCCGCCGACGAGCTCGGGCCGTCCCTCGGTGAGGGCGGCCCGGGCGTCGGGGCCGAGCGCCCGCCACCAGGCGGCGGCCTCCGAGGGACCGGCACCGGGCGGCGGCAGCAGGGACGCCAGCGCGGTGTTCAGCGCCTCGCGCGGGTCGGAGAGCCGGCCGAGCCCGGCGACCGCGGCGGCCGCGGTGAGGGCCGCACCGCTGCGGGCGGTGGCGGCGAGCGCGGTCAGCCGGGCGGCGGCTGCGGCATCGGCGTGCTCCGCCGCCGCGACGGCCCCGTCGGGGTCGGCCGCCAGCCGGCCCCGGGCGACCCGGAACGCCTCCGCGGCCGTCCGCAGGGTGTCCCGCACCAGGGCCAGCTCCATCCAGGCGGCCTGGAGGCGCCCGCCCGTCCGGTCGACGGTGGCCGTGGCGAGGTCGGCCGCCCGGCCCTGCCAGTCGGCGCCGTGCACCCGGGCGGCGGTCTCCCGCGTCCAGGCGGCGTGGTGCCGTTCGAGGGCGGAGACCAGGGCGGCGTAGGCGTCCGCGGCGGCGGGCAGGGTGTCCGGGCGGGCGGCGGCGAGTGCGGCGGCGTCCACGTCAGCGCGCCGGGGTGAGGGAGCGCCGGACGGCCTCGTCGGCGGCCGCGTAGCCGTCGGCGGTGCGGCCGAGGTCGCTGCCGATGGTGTCGAGCTCGTCGGCGAGCCGCTCCAGCACGCGGTGCCAGGCGTCGGCGCAGTCGCGGAGCGCCGCGGCGGTCCGCCAGCCCGGGAGGGCCCCGGCGGCGGCGTCGGCGGGGCCGAGCGCAGCGCGCGCGTCGGCGCGCAGCCGTCCGGAGGTGTGCCGGGCGGCCTGCCCGGCGGCAGTCAGTTCACCGGGGTGCACACGGAAACCGGGGGACACGGGCGCCTCGCTCTGCAGGTCGGTCGGTCGGACGGCGGCCATGGTAGCCCTCCGTGCAGGTTCGAACACGCCGTGCGTTTCCGACGGACTGTCAAGAGCCGAATGAGTGGCGAGGCTGACAGCGCCCCGATTCGCACGCTAGTTTCTTGGCATGTCTCGTGGACGCCACCGTCATTCCTCCGTCCTCGGCCGGTCCGTGCCTCCTGTCGCCGTCGGCGTGCTGGTCCTTGCCGCGGTGGCCGCCCTGGTGGCCACGCCGGACCCGCTGGTCGCGCGGTCGGTGGGTGTCGCCGCCGTCGTGGCGGCCGTCGGCCTTGGCCTGGTGCTGCGTCAGCGTGACCGTGCCGCCCGCGCCGCCCTGCAGCTCGCGGCCACCCGCCGGCTGCGCGCCGAGGAGCGCTTCGAGGAGCAGCTCGCCGAGGCCGAGTACGCCGCCGAGGTCGCCGAGGAGCGCGCCACCCGGTTCGGCCGCCGGCTGACCGCGGAGAAGTCCCGCCTGGCCAAGGCCGAGACGGAGATCGCCCGGCTGCTGCGCGAACGCGCCGTGGCGGTCGCCGAGCAGACGCTGCGTGAGGCCGAGGCGGCCCGGCGTGCGCGCGACGCCGAGGTGCCCGCGCACCCGGTCAGCCCGGCGGCGTTCGTCCGGGCGGCCGCCGCGCTGCGCCGCATGGAGCGCCAGGGCGCCGAGGCCGCGGCCCGTCGTCAGGAGGGTGCGGCGCGGGCCCAGGTGGAGCTCCGCCCGCGGTCGCCGCAGCCGGTGCCGGTGGTCCGGCAGCAGGCCGTGGTGGCCGTTCCGGAGCCGTCCGTCCCGAAGTCCGGCACGGTGGTGCAGGCGGCCCGTCCGCGGATCGGCCGCGGGCCGGGGTTCAGCTTCTTCGGGCGTCCCGCCACGGCCGCCGCGCTGCGGGCGGCGGTGCCGGCACCGGCGGTCGGCGACCTCGCCGACGTGGTGGGCGACGAGGCGCTCGCGGAGAGCGTGCGCTACGCGGCCCCGACGGAGGCCGTGCCGCGGGTGGCCGAGCCCGCGCCGGTGCCCGCCCGTCCCGAGGAGGACGAGGAGACGGAGCACCGCCGTCCCGAGGTGGTCGACCTGACGCCGCACGACGACACCGAGATGCTGCAGCTGCCGGAGCTCCGGGCGGGCCGTTCCTGACGGATCGCACGGCCGGCGGACGCCGGCGGACAGGCGAACGGGCGATGCCCGGACCCCCGAGGGGGTCCGGGCATCGCCCGTTCGTGGGCGGCGGGCCGTTGACGGCCCGGGCGCGGTCGTGCCGCGCTTCCGCGGGTCAGACGTTGACGCCGAAGTCCTGCGCGATGCCGACCAGGCCGGAGGCGTAGCCCTGGCCGATGGCGCGGAACTTCCACTCCGCGCCGCTGCGGTAGAGCTCGCCGAAGATCATGGCGGTCTCGGTGGCGGCGTCCTCGGAGAGGTCGTAGCGGGCGATCTCGGCACCGCCCGCGGCGTTGAGCACGCGGATGTAGGCGTTGCGGACCTGGCCGAAGCTCTGGCTGCGGTTGACCGCGTCGTAGATCGACACCGGGAAGGTGATCCGGGTGACGTCGGCGGGCAGGCCGGCCAGGTTGACGTTGATCTGCTCGTCGTCGCCGGCGCCCTCGCCGGTGCGGTTGTCACCGGTGTGGACGACGGTGCTGTCCGGGGTGCTGGTGTTGTTGAAGAAGACGAAGTGACGGTCGGAGTACACCTTGCCGTCGTTGTTCAGCACGATCGCGCTGGCGTCGAGGTCGAACTCCGCACCGGTGGTCGTGCGGGTGTCCCAGCCGAGGCCGACGGTGACGGCCGTCAGACCGGGGGCCTCCTTGGTCAGCGAGACGTTGCCACCCTTGGAGAGGCTCACGGGCATGGTGTGTGTGTCCCTTCGGTCGCTTTTGTTCGGAAGAACGCTGGTCGCGGGGGCCATGGTTCCAGCCCGGGCCGGATTTCTCGTACGAACCGTAGCGGCGCGGCGTGGTCCGGCCGGTCAGATCCGCGGAAAACGGCCCTGGACCGTCCAGACGTTCGGATTGTCGGCCAGGCCCTCGTGCAGGTCCGCCAGATCCGCGAGCACGTCCTGCAGGAAGTCGCGGGCCTCGCGGCGGAGGTCGGCGTGGCGGACGACGGCCGGTTCGGCGTCCCGCAGCCAGGTGGCGGTGACCTCCACCCAGCCGAAGCGGCGGGCGAAGCGCAGCAGCTCGGTGTTCTGGGTGAAGTCGAGGTCGGCCGTCTGCACGGCGGCGGCGCGGCTGCCCTGCGGGTCGCGGTCCAACTGCTCGACGATGTCGCACAGCGCCCAGGCGAAGTCGAGCACCGGCACCCAGCCCCAGCGCGTGCCGAACTCCTTGCCGTCCGCCTCCAGGTAGACGTCGCCGCAGAACAGGTCGTGCCGCAGGCTGCGCACCGGGGCGTCCCGGTAGTCGGTCTGCGGGGGGTCGGGGAAGCGGGTGGAGAGGGAGTAGCCGAGCTCGATCACGGGCCCATTCTGCCCCGGGGCGGTGCCGGCCGGGGCCGGAGCGGATCCGCGGTGATAACCGCGTGACCGGGGGCGGTGCGGCGCGGGATGATGAACGCATGTCCGAGCCCATCCGCGTACGGGGGTCGGTGGTCGTCCCCGACGCCGAGCTCGTCTGGCGCTTCTCGCGTTCCTCCGGCCCCGGTGGCCAGCACGTCAACACCTCCGACACCCAGGTCGAGCTGCGCTACGACCTGGCGGCGTCCACCGCGCTGCCGCCGGTGTGGAAGGAGCGCGCCCTGGAGCGCCTGGCGACCCGGCTGGTCGACGGCCGGGTGCTGGTCGTCCGGGCCTCCGAGCACCGCTCGCAGTGGCGCAACCGGGAGGTCGCCGCCGCACGGCTGGCCTCGCTGCTGGGGGACGCCACGGCGCCGCCGCCGAAGGCGCGCCGGGCGACCAAGCCGTCCCGCGGGATGGTCGAGCGCCGGCTGGAGAACAAGCGGCACCGGGCCCAGCTCAAGCAGGGCAGGAACCGGGTGCGCGGGGCGGAGTGACGTTCCGTCCGGCGGGTGCTCAGCCCAGCCGGCGGTAGTCGCCGCGGAAGTAGAGGAGCGGCCGCCCGCCCGCCGCGTCGACCCTGGCCTGCAGGACCCGGCCGAGCACCAGCGTGTGGTCGCCCGCGGGGATGCGCTCCTCGGTGCGGCACTCGACGGTCGCGAGGGCGCCGTCGACCAGCGGGGAGCCGGTGAACTCGGCCCGCCGGTGCGGGGTGTCGGCGAAGAGCAGGCGGTCGCTGAGCCGGCCCTTCATGGCGAACCGCGAGGCGAGGGCCCGCTGCTCCTCGCCGAGCAGGGAGACGGCCCAGGTCTCGGCGCGGGTGAGCACGTCGTCCATGCGGGAGTCCTCGCGGACCGAGATCAGCACCAGCGGCGGTTCCAGCGAGACGGACAGGAACGAGGTGGCCGTCATACCCGCGTCCTCGCCGTCCTCGGGGTCGCGGGCGGTCACCAGGGCGACGCCGGAGGCGAGCTGGGAGAGCGCGGCCCGGAATTCTTCGGGTCCGGCGGCTCGGGCTTGGGAGGGTTGCGGGGAGCTCTGCACGTATCGCACGGTAGTCCGCGGGTCGGCGGGGCGGAATCGGGCCCCGGTCGTAGGACTCCGGGCTGACGCACCCCTCCCCGCAGGACCGGTTGTCCGGTATCGTCCGGGTTTCCCTCGGCTCACCTGGGTATGGGCACGGGGGCCGTCTGTGATTTGGGTCACAAGTCGTGGCCTATTGCTGACCGAGCGTGCCGATCGCTGTGCTCGCTGTGATTCAGTTCTTCTGGCAATCGGACGATAACCATCACCGCCAATCCGAAGCAGCCGGGGAGACCCCGCATGGAAGCCGAGTCGGAGCCCTACGTCCGCCTCGCGACCCTCCGCACCTTGCACCGGGTCGTGGCGGACCTCAATGCTGCCCGCAGCCTGGCCGGAACGCTGCAGGCGGTCGTCGAGGGGGCCGTCCACGGGCTCGGGTTCGACGCGGCGGCGGTGAGCCTCGTCCGGCCCGACGGCGACCTGGTGGTGGCCGCCGTCTGGGAGCTGGAGGAGACCGGCGTGGGCGGCCCGGCGGTACTGCTCGGCCAGGTCGGCTCCCGGGAGTCCTGGGACCGCATGCTGAGCGTCAGCGACCACTGGGGCACCCTGCGCTTCCTGCCCTACGACCGCGGCTGGGCCATCGGCACCGACGTCCCGACCTGGACGGGCGACGGCCCGCTGCCGATCTACGCCAACGACTGGCACCCCCGCGACTTCCTCTTCGCCCCCATGTACAGCGCCGGCGGCGACCTGCTCGGCGTGCTCTCCGTCGACCGTCCGCGCAGCGGCAAGCGGCCCGGCGCCTGGACGCGCGAGGCGCTGGAGATGTTCTCCCTGCAGTCGTCCATCGCCATCGGCAACGCCCGGCTGCGGGCCGAGATGCAGCGCGCGCTGGCCCGGCTGGAGAAGGAGCAGCAGGCGCTGCGGGCCAGCGAGGAGAGCTTCCGGCAGGCTTTCGAGTACGCGCCGAGCGGCATGGCGATCACCGAGCTGCACGGGGTCGGGCGCGGCCAGCTGACCCGGGTCAACGACGCGCTCTGCCGCCTGCTCGGCCGGCCGCGGGCGACCCTGCGGCAGCAGAGCTTCGCCGACCTCGTCCACCCCGAGGACCTCGCCCTGCTGCAGCGCACCAGCGCCGAGGGCGGCCGGGCCGAGCTGCGGCTCTCCCGCCGGGACGGCGGATACCAGTGGGTGTGCCTGCGCAACTCGGTGGTGGCCGACGCCGCCGAGGGCCCGAGCTTCCTCCTCACGCACGTCGAGGACATCGAGGACCGCAAGCGCCACGAGCTGCAGCTGGCCCACCGGGCCAGCCACGACGCGCTCACCGGCCTGCCCAACGGCTCCGAGCTGAAGGCCCGGCTCGGCCGCCGCCTGTGCAGCCTCGCGCAGGGCGTCGGCGGGGCCGAGCACGGCACCGCGCTCGCCGCCTCCGGCCTCGGCCTCCACGGCGGCTACGGGGGCTACGGCGGGTCCGGTGCGGCCGGGCACGGCTACGGGCCCGCCGACGCGGCGCTCGACCGCGACCTGGAGGCCTTCGCCGCCGGCGGGGTGCTGGGCCGGTTCGACCACGGCCCCGCCCACGTGCACACCGCCGTGCCGGCGGACCTGCCCGACGACACCGAGCTGTGGGGTGCCCAGCACCGGCTGCAGCCGCTCGTCGACAAGGGCCTGGCCGTGCTCTTCTGCGACCTCGACGGCTTCAAGTCGATCAACGACCGGTTCGGCCACAACGCCGGCGACGCCGTGCTGATCGAGGTGGCCCGCCGCCTCCAGCAGATCGTCCGGGAGGGCGACACCGTCGCGCGGCTCGGCGGCGACGAGTTCGTCGTGCTGGCGGACGGCATCGGCCGCGAGGAGGCGAAGGACCTCGCGGGCCGGCTGCGCAACGCGATCATCCCGCCGATGCGGATCGACAACCGGGCGATGCGGGTCGGCGTCAGCCTGGGCATCGGGTGGGCGGGGTGCGGCATGTCCATCGAGGAGGTGCTGCGCGCGGCGGACGAGCGGATGTACGACGAGAAGCGGGCGCGTGGAGGTTCTGTGCGGGGCGCGCGGGGGGAGCGGTCCCACCGGCGTGCCGGGTGATCCGGGCGGTGATCGGCTTTTCCCGCAGTCCCCGAGGTTAGGTAGGGTGCCCCGGTACGAGCGTCCACCATCTGCCCGGGGAGTGACACCGTGACCACGGACGGCAGCAACGGAGCCCCCGAGGGCGCGGGCGACGACGACCCCTTCGCCTACCTCTACCGCCCGGCCGACGGCTCGACCGCGCCGAGCCAGCCGCGCAACGCGTACAGCCGCCCGATGGAGGTCGGCCGCGCCCAGTACGGGCAGCCGCCGGCCGCCCCCCAGCAGCCGTACGGACAGCCGCAGTACGGCGCCCAGCAGCAAGGGCAGCAGTACGCGCAGCAGCCCGCCGCGGACCAGGGCTCCCGGACGACGTCCCAGCTGCCGCAGCAGAGCCGCTACGCCGAGCGCTCCCGCCCGCAGCCGGGCGAGGACGGCCCGCGCGCCCGCCGCGGCAAGGGCGCGGTGATCGGCGCGGTCGCCGTCGTCGCGGCGATCGCGATCGGCGCGGGCATCGCGCTCTCCACCGGCGACCCGGACGGCACGCACAAGAACGGCAAGGGCGCCGCGAGCGCCTCGGCCCCGGCCAGCAGCGCCGCCCCGTCGCAGACGTCGGCCGCGCCGAGCCCGACGCCGGACGCCGAGCCGATCGCCGACGCCGGCACCCTGCAGGCACAGAACGCCCCCGCGGGCAGCGGCGTCAAGGGCGCCCTGTCGACCGACGGCGGCTACCTGACGCTGCAGGCCGGCTCCACCGTCACGTGGACGGTGCTGGCCGACCAGGCCGGGCAGGCGAAGTTCTGGCTGCACTTCAACAACACCGCGGCGGACCTGCCGGCGCAGGTCACGGTCAACGGCAAGGACCACGCGAACGGGGTGACCTTCAAGAACTACTCGAAGGGCAGCACCGACGCCGACCACGCCTGGTACAGCACGAACATATGGCCGCAGCTGCAGGCCGGGAGCAACACCCTGACGGTGACGATCCCGGCCGGGAGCAGCGGCACCATCCTGCTCGACCAGGTCGCGCTGACCCCGATGTCGGTCAGCTCCTACCCGAAGGGCTGACGACCGCCGCCCCGGCCGCCCGGCGGCGCGGGGCCGTCCCGGAAGCGGTGGGCGGGGCCGTCCCCGGGGGCGGTGGGCGGGACGTACGCCACCTCCCGCCCCCGGTGGGACGGGGATCAGGCCGCGACGGTCCTGGGGAGGCGGTCCGCGCCGGTGATCCACTCGCCGCGGCGCATCACCGCGACCAGGTCGTACGTGGCGGAGTCGAGGACGACGAGGTCGGCGTACTTGCCCGCCTCCAGGGTTCCGACGGAGTCCGCCAGGCCGAGCAGCCGGGCCGGGACGGCCGAGAGCGACCGGGCGGCCTGGCCGAGGCTCAGGCCGTTGACGGTGACGGAGCGCTTGAACGCCACGTCGAGGGTGAGCGTCGAGCCGGCGATGGAGCCGCCCTCGACCAGGCGGGCGACGCCACCGGTGACCTCGACCTCCAGCGGGCCGAGGAAGTAGCGCCCGTCGCCCATCGCGGCGGCGGCCATCGCGTCGGTGATCAGGGCCACCCGGTCGGCACCGGCGGTGCCGTACGCGAGGTCGAGCACCGACGGGTGCAGGTGCACGCCGTCGTTGATCAGTTCGACGGTGACCCGCTCGTCCTCCAGCAGGGCGACGATCGGGCCCGGGTCGCGGTGCTGGATGCCCGGCATCGCGTTGAACAGGTGGGTCGCGACGGTCGCGCCGGCCTCGACCGCCTCCAGCGCCTTGGCGTAGTCGGAGTCGGTGTGGCCGACGGCGGCGATGATGCCGAGGTCGGCGAGCATGCGCACCGACTCCAGGCCGCCGGGCAGCTCGGGGGCGAGCGTGACCATCCGGGCGTGGCCGCGGGCGGCGTCCACGACCTTGCGGACGAGCGCCGGGTCCGGGTCGCGCAGCAGGTCCGGCTGGTGCGCGCCGCACCGGCCGGGCGAGATGAACGGTCCTTCGAAGTGCACGCCCGCCAGCACGCCGTCCTCGGCCAGCTCGGAGAGCACGGCGGCCTGGCGGCACACCTCGTCGATCTCGCCGGTGACGGTGGAGGCGACGGTGGTGGTGGTGCCGTGCTCCAGGTGGGCGCGGGCGGACCGCAGCGCCTCCTCGGCGATGCCGGTCGTGTAGGACGCGCCGCCGCCGCCGTGCACGTGCAGGTCGACGAAGCCGGGAACGACCGTGTACCCGGTGAGGTCGAGGTCGCCCGGGACGGAGTCCCCGCCGAAGGCGGCGATCCGCGCGCCCTCCACGGTGATCCGGCCGTTCTCGGTCACGCCGTCCGGCAGGACGAGCCGGGCGCCGGCCAGGGCAATGCGGTCCGCGGTCACGCGGTCACCTCCGTGGAGAGCAGGTCCCAGGCGAGCAGACCCGCGCCCAGGGAAGCAGCTGTGTCTCTGAGCGTGGCCGGGACCAGCTCGGGGGGCATCTGGAAGGTCAGCCGCTCGGAGACCGCCGCGCGCAGCGGTGCGAAGAGCGTCTCGCCGGCCTCGGCCAGCCCGCCGCCGATGATCACCGTCGACGGGTCGAGCAGGCTCTGCGCGAGCACGATCCCGTCCGCGAGCGCCTCGACGGCGTCGCGCCAGATGGCCTCGGCGCGCTCGTCGCCCGCCTCGACCGCGGCGGCGCAGGCCGCCGCGTCGGCGTCCGGGTCGTCGCTGGCGCCGGCCCAGGCCCGGGAGACGGCGGAGGCCGAGGCCAGCGTCTCCAGGCAGCCGCGGGCCCCGCAGCCGCAGAGCGGCCCGCCGGGGCGGACCACCACGTGGCCGATCTCGCCGCCGTAGCCGTGGGCGCCCGCCTCGATCCGCCCGCCGATGCCGATGGCGCCGGCGATGCCGGTGCCCAGCGCGATGAACAGGAAGCGGTCGACGCCGCGGCCCGCGCCGATCCGGCCCTCGGCGAGCCCGCCGGTGCGGACGTCGTGGCCGAGGGCGACGGGCAGCCCGCCGAGGCGTTCGCCGAGGAGCTTGCGCAGGGGGAGGTCGCGCCAGCCGAGATTGGCGGAGAAGACCGCGATCCCGTTCTTCTCGTCGATCGTCCCCGGCACGGCGACGCCGGCGGCGAGGGGGTCGCACCCGAGGCGGGTGCGGCCCTCGTCCGCCAGGTCGGCGGCGAAGTCGAGGATGGCGGCGACGACGGCGTCCGTGCCGTGCTCCCGCCCGGTGGGTCGGCGGGCTTCGAACAGCACGGAGCCGTCCTGGGCGAGCAGCGCGGCTTTCATGCCGGTGCCGCCCACATCGAGTGCGATGACGTGCTTCACGGGGGACAGTCTCCCTTGTGGCGGTCCGAGAGGTCTAGTCCAGTTGCTTGATTGGTCTGGTCCGGAACTGGTGAGGTTCGTCCCTTCCGGGAGGATCCCTGCCGGATTGCCCCTCCCGTGCCCGTCGCCTGTCTCCTTCCCCGTCGGCACCCCGGTCGAGCGCGGACGGGCGGGTCGGTGTGCGCGGGCGGCCCCGGCCGGGGCCGTGGCGGGCCGCCTCGCCCGGCGCCGGGCGCGGCGCCCGGAGCGTCCGGGCCGGCGCGGCGGGGTTCCTCCCCGCGGGCGGGCCGGCCGTGCGTCCGCGGGCCCGGCGTGCCCTGCGGCCGGCGCACCGACCGCGCGGCGCCGGGGGTGGGGAGGTGGCGCGGGCCTTCACGGCGGCGGGCGCCGCGGTGGCCGCCGTCCGAACCCGCGTGGGGGGTGTCCTGATTCGTCCCGATCCGATTGCAGCCGGTGCAACGAGATCTGACACTTCGATAACTACCGTGCGGACAGGTCTGGACCACTTGCGCGGCGCTTGGGAGGGTGGCGGCGCTTCCCCTCCCGAAGGCGGTCCCCGCGTGAACACCCTCGCTCGCACGCATGCGTCCCGCGCCGCCCGGCGCGTCCTCCTGCCCGCCCTCGCCGTCGTCCTCACCGCTGGCTGCGGCGCGTTCGGCAGCGGTTCCGGCGGTGACGTCACCCTCCGCCTCGTCGCCGCCGACTACGGCGACAGCGAGGCGACCAGCACCGCCCACTTCTGGGACGACGTCGTCCACCGCTTCGAGGAGGCGAACCCCGGCATCAGGGTCCAGATCGACCTCCAGACCTGGAACGACATCGACAAGCGGGTCGCCTCCCTCATCGCCGGCGGACACACCCCCGACCTCGTGCAGACCGGCGGCTTCGCCGACCAGGTCGCCGCCGACCGGCTCTACCCCGCCACCGACGTGCTCTCCATCGACACCCAGGCCGGCATGATCGACGCCTTCGCCCGGGCCGGCCAGGTGCTCGGCAGCCAGTACGGCATCCCGTTCGTCGCCTCGACCCGCGTCTTCTTCTACAACCGCACGATCTTCGAGAAGGCCGGCATCGACGGACCGCCCACCACCTGGGACGAGCTCAGGCACGACGCCGAGCTGATCCGCTCCAAGGTGCCCGGCGTGACCCCGTACGCGCTGCCGCTCGGGCCCGAGGAGGCGCAGGCGGAGTCGATGATCTGGACGATGGGCGGCGGCGGCGCCCTCGCCGACAACGCGGGCAACTACACCGTCGACAGCCCGCAGAACCAGGCGACGTTCGCCTGGCTGCGCACCAACCTCGTGGCCAGGCACCTCACCTACGCGGACCCGGCCGCCACCGACCGCAAGACCGCCTTCAACGACTTCGCGGCCGGCAAGGTCGCCATGCTCAACGGCCACCCCGGCCTGATCAGCAAGGCCACCGCCGCCCGGATCGACTACGGCACGGCCGCCGTCCCGCGGCGCGACGCCTCAGTGAAGCCCGCCTCCTTCGGCGTGGCCGACTGGATCATGGCGTTCAAGGCCAACGGCCACCGGAGCGAGATCAAGAAGTTCCTCGGATTCCTCTACCGCACCGACAACCAGCTCGCCTTCGACGAGCAGTACAACCTGCTGCCGGTCACCCAGGACACCCGTGCCGAGATGACCGGCAGCGGCAGGCACAAGGACCTCACCGAGTTCCTCAACGCCCTGCCCACCGCCAACTTCTACCCGTACGGCGACCCGTCCTGGGACAAGGTCAGCGGCCTGGTCAAGCAGCAGATCGGCGGCGCCGTGAAGAACGACGGCACGGGGGCCCTCACGGCCCTGCAGGCCGCCGCGGCCGCCGAGGCGGGGCGCTCCCGCTGACGCCCGGCCCCGGCTCCCCGGCCCGCCGGGGCCCCGGGGCCGGGCACCGCCCGGTCAGGACAGCGTCAGCGCGTACGCCTTGCGCAGCGTCTCGTGCACCGTCCACGTGGTGCGGTCGCCCGCCCGCAGGACGGCGGCGTCGCCGGGCCCGACCTCCAGGACCGGGCCGCCCTCGACCTCGATCGTGGCCCGGCCGCTCAGCACCACGAACATCTCGTCCGCCTCGGTGTCCGTCACCACGCCCGGGGTGATCTGCCACAGGCCGCGCAGCTCGCGGCCGTCCGGAGAGGTCCACAGCACACGGCCGGTCACCTCGGGAGAGCCGGAGACGATCTGCGCCGGGTCGAGCGGTTCGGGCTCCAGCCCGGCGTCGGGGACGTGCAGGACGAAGGTCATGGCCCGACGCTAACCGCGGCGGCGCCCCGGCGGGTGCGGCAGAGTGTGTCGCACCCGCACGGCACAATGACACCCCGTAAGGGGAGGTGGCGATGACCGAGCTGACCGAGCGCGAACGGGCCGTGCTCGCCCTGGAGGCCCGCCCGTGGCGGACGGCCGGCGCCAAGGAGCGCGCCGTCCGCGCGGAGCTCGACCTGTCGGCGACCCGCTACTACCAGCTGCTCAACGCCCTGCTGGACCGGCCCGAGGCGCTCGCCGCCGACCCGGTGCTGGTCAACAGGCTGCGCCGGATCCGCGAGCGCAGGCGCGCCGCGCGCTGACCGGCGGTGTCCGGGCGCCGAGCCTGGGTACGGTCCCGGGCATGGGCATTCCTGAGCACCTCGTACCGAGCACCGCGGCCGGACGGGACGGTCTGGCGGCACTGCGGGCCGACCCCGGCGGGGCCGTGCTGGCCTTCGACTTCGACGGCACGCTCGCGCCGATCGTCGCCGACCCCGACGCCGCACGCGCCCACCCCGCCGCGGCCGCCGCGCTCGCCGCGCTGGCGCCGCTCGTCGACGCGGTCGCCGTGGTCACCGGCCGGCCCGCCGCCCTGGCCGTCGAGTACGGCGGCTTCGCCGGCGTGCCCGGCCTGGAGCACCTGACCGTCCTCGGGCAGTACGGCGCCGAGCGGTGGGACGCCCTCACCGGCGCGCTCACCGCCCCCGAGCCGCCGCCCGGCGTGGCCGCCGTGCGTGCCGCGCTGCCCGCCGTGCTCGCCCGGGAGGGCGCGCCCGAGGGCACCTGGACGGAGGACAAGGGCCGCGCGCTGGCCGTCCACACCCGCCGCACCGCCGAGCCGCAGCAGGCCGTGGACGCGCTGCGCGCCCCGCTCGCCGCCCTGGCCGCCGAGCACGGCCTGATGGTCGAGCCGGGCCGTTTCGTGCTGGAACTCCGTCCGCCGGGCGTCGACAAGGGCGGCGCCCTGGCGGCCTTCCTCGCCGAGCGGCCCGCCGCCCGCACCGTGGTCTACGCGGGCGACGACCTCGGCGACCTGGCCGCGTACGCCGCCGTCGAGAAGCGCCGCACCGAGGGCCTGCCGGGCCTGCTGGTGTGCAGCGGGCCCACCACCGGCGAGGCGCCGGTGCGCGAGCTGGCCGACCGGGCCGACGTCGTCGTCGCGGGCCCGGCCGGCCTGGTGGAGCTGCTGGAGGCGCTCGCCGGGGAGCTCAGCGCAGGGCGTTGAGCTGGTCCAGGAACCACTGCTGCGGGGGCAGCGCGGTGGCCGCGGCGGCGAGCCGCTTGGTGCGGTCGGCGCGCTCCCCGGCGGGCATGGTGAGCGCCTGGTGCAGGGCCTCCGCGGTGGCGATCACGTCGTACGGGTTGACCGTGAGCGCGTCCTCGGCGAGCTCGGCGTACGCGCCGGCCTCGCGGGAGAGCACGAGCGCGCAACCGTGGTCGGAGACCACGGGGATCTCCTTGGCGACGAGGTTCATGCCGTCCCGGATCGGGTTGACCAGGGCGACGTCGGCGAGCCGGTACGCCGCCAGCGACCGCGGGAAGTCGTCGTTGACGTGCAGGATCAGCGGCTGCCAGGAGGCCGTGGCGAACTCGTCGTCGATCTCGTGCGCGATCCGCTGCACCGCCGCCGTGTACTCGCGGTACTCCGGCAGGTCGTGCCGGGAGGGGTACGCGAAGGCGACGTGCACGACCCGGTCCAGCCACTCGGGGCGGCTGCGCAGCAGGTGCCGGTAGGCGAGCAGCCCGCGGACGATGTTCTTGCTGAGCTCGGTGCGGTCGACCCGGACGATCGTCCGCCGGTCGCCCACGGCCTCCTGCAGCGCCGCGAGCCGGGCGTCGACGTCCGGCCGGTGCGCGCGCTCCCGCAGGAAGTCGGCGTCCGCGCCGAGCCCGTGCACGCCCAGGTGCGTGGTGCGCCCGGCGTGGGTGACCGTGCGGGCCGCCCGGTCGACGGTGGCCCCGAGCACGGCCTCGCAGCAGTCGGCGAAGGCGAGCGCCCAGCGCTCGGTGAGGAAGCCGGCCCGGTCGGCGCCGAGGATGCCGGTGAGCACCTCGGCGGCGACGTCGTCGGGCAGCAGCCGGTAGTACTCGGGCGGCGCCCACGGGGTGTGCGAGAAGTGCCCGATCCGCAGGTCGGGGCGGAGCCTGCGGAGCTGCGCCGGGGCGAGCGAGAGGTGGTAGTCCTGCACGAGCACGGCGGCGCCGGGGGCGGCCTCGGCGGCGAGCGCCTCGGCGAAGGCGGTGTTGTACGCCGTGTAGGAGTCCCACTCGCGGCGGAAGCGGTCGTCGAAGACCGGGCTGACCGGGGTGTCGTACAGCAGGTGGTGGACGAACCAGAGGGTCGAGTTGGCGATGCCGTTGTAGGCCCGGGCGAAGGTGCCGGGCTCGATGTCCAGCATCCGGACGGCCTGGCCGCCGACGTCGTGCCCGGCGCGGTCCAGCCGGCCGTCCGGCGCCTGCCGGGCGGCCGTGCGGTCGGCGTCGCCGAGCGCGGCGCACACCCACACCGCGGTCGGGTCGTCGATCGCGGACAGTCCCGAGACCAGCCCGCCGCCGCCTCTGCGGAGGGTCAGGGTGCCGTCGTCCTCGCTGGTGAAGGACACCGGGCCCCGGTTCGAGGCCACGAGGACGGGGGCGGCGCCGGACTGCTGCGGAGGTTCGAACGCGAGATCGGCCATATCCCCTAGCTTGCCGCCGGACCGGGGTGGCAAACCATTCGGCGCCGTTCCGGCCGGGTCGCGGCGGCGGCCGCTCAGCGCTCCCGGTACTCGGCGAGCGTCTGCATCGGCGGCCGCTCCAGCGCCGTCACCGGGTGGGTGTGCGCGGTGAAGCCGCTGGTGCCCGGGTCGCGGGTGAACTGCGTGAGCAGCGGGTGCACGAGGTCCTCGGCCGCCTTCAGCCGGTCCGCGCGGTCGAGCCGCTCCAGGGCGGTCCGGTAGATCGTGGCGGCCATCCGCCCGAGGGCGTGCCCGTCCTGGTGGCGGTGGTGCCGCACCCCGACGTCGACCTGCGCCAGCGCGTCCAGTCCGGCCGCCTCCAGGGCGTCGACCAGCAGGCCCAGCTCCACCCCGTACCCGGTGGGGAACGGCAGCCGCTCCAGCAGCGAGCGGCGCGCCGCGTACTCGCCGCCGAGCGGCTGCACGAAGCCCGCCAGCTGCGGCCAGTGCATGTTCAGCAGCGGCCGGGCGACCAGCTCGGTGACCCGGCCGCCGCCGGCCGGCACGACCGCGCCGTCGGTCTCCAGCGGCCGGTCGTACATCGCCTTCACCAGCGCGATGCCGGGATCGGTCAGGAGCGGGCCGACGATCCCCGAGACGAAGGCCGGGTCGAACTCGCGCAGGTCGGCGTCGATGAAGCAGACGATCGCCCCGGACGTCGCCAGCAGCGACCGCCAGAGCACCTCGCCCTTGCCGTGGACGGCGGGCAGCCCCGGCAGGATGTCGTCGCGGTGCACCACCCGCGCGCCGGCGGCCCGGGCCGTCTCCGCGGTGCGGTCGACCGAGCCGGAGTCGACCACCACCAGTTCGTCGACCAGCGGGTGGCGCTCCATCAGCTCCTCGCGGATGGCGGTCACGATCTCGCCGACGGTCGGCTCCTCGTCCAGCGCGGGCAGCACCACGCTGACCGTCCCGTCCCGTCCCGCCGCCCGTTTGGCGGCGAGCAGCAGCTCCACCGGACGGTCGGCCGCCGCCCAGGAGCGGCGGCGCAACCAGGTCGCCACCTCCGGGAGGACGTCGGGACGGGGCAGCTCGGTCACGGTCTCGCTCCTCGTAACTTCCATCTCGCGTATCGGACGCGGGGGTCTCGGCCCGCAGGCCTTCGGTTACAGTCTTCGTACTGCGGTCGCGCCTTCGCACGCCGGGGTCGCCGCAGCGCAGGACCGACAACTTCACAGAGCTCATCCAGAGGGACTGAGGGAACGGCCCGTCGACGTCCCGGCAACCTTCTCGCAGGGCGGTCACAGGCCCCGCGGGACAGGTGCCAATTCCGTCCTGTGGCGCGCCCGCGTCACGGGGAAGATGAGGAGAGAGGCCTCCGCCATCATGGCTACCGCTACCCCTGCCGCCGTTGACCTCGGCCCCGCCGCCGCGCTGTCCTGTCGCGAGTGCGGCACCCGCTTCCCGCTCGGACCGAGCTTCGCGTGCATCGAGTGCTTCGGCCCGCTGGAGATCGCGTACGACTACGACGGCTACGACGCCGAGGAGCTCCGCAAGGCCATCGAGGCCGGCCCGGCCAGCATCTGGCGCTACGCCCCGCTGCTCCCCGTGCCCGCCGACGTCGCCGGCAAGCCCAACCTGAACCCCGGCTGGACCCCGCTCGTCAAGGCCGACAACCTCGGCCGCGAGCTCGGCTTCACCGCCCAGCTGCACGTCAAGGACGACTCTGGCAACCCGACGCACTCCTTCAAGGACCGCGTCGTCGCCTGCGCCATCGAGGCCGCCCGCGCCTTCGACTTCACCACGCTCTCCTGCTCGTCCACCGGCAACCTCGCCGGCGCGGTCGGCGCGGCCGCCGCCCGGGCGGGCTTCAAGTCCTGCGTGTTCATCCCGCACGACCTGGAGCAGGGCAAGATCGTCATGGCCGGGGTGTACGGCGGCGCCCTGGTCGGCATCGACGGCAACTACGACGACGTGAACCGCTTCTGCTCCGAGCTGATCGGCGACCCGATCGGCGAGGGCTGGGGCTTCGTGAACGTCAACCTCCGCCCGTACTACGGCGAGGGCTCCAAGACGCTCGCCTTCGAGATCTGCGAGCAGCTCGGCTGGCGCCTCCCGGAGCAGCTGGTCATCCCGATCGCCTCGGGCTCCCAGCTCACCAAGATCGACAAGGGCCTGCAGGAGCTGATCAAGCTCGGCCTGGTCGAGGACCGCCCCTACAAGATCTTCGGCGCCCAGGCCGAGGGCTGCTCCCCGGTCTCGGCCGCCTTCAAGGCCGGCCGCGACGTGATCCGCCCGGTCAAGCCGGACACCATCGCCAAGTCGCTGGCCATCGGCAACCCGGCCGACGGCCCGTACGTCCTCGACATCGCCCGCCGCACCGGCGGCGCCGTCGAGGACGTCACCGACGCCGAGGTCGTGGCCGCCATCAAGCTCCTGGCGCGCACCGAGGGCATCTTCGCCGAGACCGCCGGCGGCGTGACGATCGGCGTGCTCAAGAAGCTGGTCGAGACCGGGCAGCTCGACCCGTCGAAGGAGACCGTCGCCATCAACACCGGCGACGGCCTGAAGACCCTCGACGCGGTCGCCGACTCCGGCCTCACCGCCACCATCCGCCCGACGCTGGAGTCCTTCCGCGCCGCCGGCCTCGTCTGAGCCCCCCTCACCACGTCCGCAAGGAGCACCGTATGAGCGCCACCGTCCGCATCCCGACCATCCTGCGCACCTACACCGGCGGCTCCGCCGAGGTCACCGCCGAGGGCACCACCCTGGCCGCCGTCATCGCGGACCTGGAGCAGAACCACGCCGGCATCGCCGCGCGCATCCTGGACGACGCCGGCAAGCTGCGCCGCTTCGTCAACGTCTACGTGAACGACGACGACGTGCGCTTCGCCGAGGGCCTGGAGACGGAGATCAAGGACGGCGCCGCCATCTCGATCATCCCCGCGGTGGCCGGCGGCTGCTGAGGCCCCGCCGCGCGGGCGGTCCGGTCGCACCGGCCCGTCCGCGACGCGTACGCACCATCGGAGCCGCCGCCGGGAACGGAATGCCTTTTTCCGTTACCGGCGGCGGCTCCTGCCGTGCCCGGTGGAATTCGACCGGCGGTGGGAGGAGTAGAGTGCCGAAAGCGGCAGCGCCTCCCTCCGCGACGTCGCCCCTGATCTGCCGTAATACCCGGAATTCCCCGCGCGGCCGCGCCGACCGGGCCGCGGGCGCGGGGCGCCCGGGCGGATCGCAGGCCCCGTCCGCCCGCTGAGACGCCGCACGAAGGGCGCCGGGGCGAATCTGTCAGGCAAGTGTCAGAATTCCTGCAGCGTTATGTCGTGCTGCGCCCGTTATGTCCCGCGCGAATTGCGAAGATCCGGCGCTTTCATCCCGTGATATCCCCCGGGATGGTGCGGGAATTCCCAGAAGTTGGCTCTGTTGCACAGGGCTCCTGTCCGGATACATTCAGCCGCGGTCGACGCATTCACTCGCCCGTCGGCCCCCTCCGCGGGGGCCCGTGCGGTGGTCTGCGGCGTACAGGCTGTGCCCAAGGGGGGGTTCCCTCGGGCCGGCCACCGGACCTGGGAACGCATCCTGCGGACCCGTGAATGGCCAGCACAGCACAAGGGGAGTTCGGAATGGCTCAGGGCACCGTCAAGTGGTTCAACGCGGAGAAGGGCTACGGCTTCATCGCGGTCGACGGTGGTGCGGACGTCTTCGTCCACTACAGCGCGATCCAGATGGACGGCTACCGCACCCTCGAGGAGGGCCAGCGGGTCGAGTTCGAGATCTCCCAGGGTCAGAAGGGGCCGCAGGCGGACATGGTCCGTGCTGCTGCGGCCTGACACTGCGACCTGCGGAGCCCTCGGCTCGTCCCGAGCTGGTGGTCACACCTCGTCTTCGCGGAGGCCCGTACGACACCGTCGTACGGGCCTCCGTCGTGTCCGGGGCGCGGGACGCGGACGGGAATCATCCGCGCGGACACGGCGATCGGGCTTGCACTCGCCATCCGAGAGTGCTAACTATTGGCGTTAGCACTCACAGCATGAGAGTGACAAGCGGACCGGGTCGGTGAGGCCCCGGCGAGCGGTAGGGGAATGGACCCCCGCTCACAGGGCCGTCCGTCGCGGGCACCTCTGGTCCGAGCAGTCGACCGTGTCCCGGAGGACCACTTCTGATGGCCAAGATCATCGCCTTTGATGAGGAAGCTCGCCGCGGCCTTGAGCGCGGCATGAACCAGCTTGCCGACGCAGTGAAGGTCACGCTCGGCCCCAAGGGTCGCAACGTCGTTCTGGAGAAGAAGTGGGGCGCCCCCACGATCACCAACGACGGTGTCTCCATCGCCAAGGAGATCGAGCTCGAGGACCCGTACGAGAAGATCGGCGCGGAGCTCGTCAAGGAGGTCGCCAAGAAGACCGACGACGTCGCGGGTGACGGCACCACCACCGCCACCGTGCTCGCCCAGGCGCTCGTGCGCGAGGGCCTGCGCAACGTCGCCGCCGGCGCCAACCCGATGGCCCTCAAGCGCGGCATCGAGAAGGCCGTCGTCGCGGTCTCCGACCAGCTCCTGGCCCAGGCCAAGGACGTCGAGACCAAGGAGCAGATCGCCTCCACCGCCTCGATCTCCGCCGCCGACACCCAGATCGGCGAGCTCATCGCCGAGGCGATGGACAAGGTCGGCAAGGAAGGCGTCATCACCGTCGAGGAGAGCAACACCTTCGGTCTGGAGCTCGAGCTCACCGAGGGCATGCGCTTCGACAAGGGCTACATCTCCGCGTACTTCGCCACCGACCTGGAGCGCATGGAGACCAGCTTCGAGGACCCCTACATCCTCATCGCCAACTCCAAGATCAGCTCGGTCAAGGACCTCCTCCCGCTGCTGGAGAAGGTCATGCAGAGCGGCAAGCCGCTCGTCATCATCGCCGAGGACGTCGACGGCGAGGCGCTGTCGACCCTGGTCGTGAACAAGATCCGCGGCACCTTCAAGTCCGTCGCCGTCAAGGCCCCGGGCTTCGGCGACCGCCGCAAGGCCATGCTCGGCGACATCGCCATCCTCACCGGTGGCACCGTCATCTCCGAGGAGGTCGGCCTCAAGCTGGAGAACGCCGGTCTCGACCTGCTGGGCAGCGCCCGCAAGGTCGTCATCACCAAGGACGAGACGACCATCGTCGACGGTGGCGGCGACAGCGACCAGGTCGCCGGCCGCGTGAACCAGATCCGCGCCGAGATCGAGAACAGCGACTCGGACTACGACCGCGAGAAGCTCCAGGAGCGCCTCGCCAAGCTGGCCGGCGGCGTCGCCGTCATCAAGGCCGGCGCGGCGACCGAGGTGGAGCTCAAGGAGCGCAAGCACCGCATCGAGGACGCCGTCCGCAACGCGAAGGCCGCCGTCGAGGAGGGCATCGTCGCCGGTGGCGGCGTCGCGCTGCTCCAGGCCTCGGTCGTCTTCGACAAGCTGGAGCTGGAGGGCGACGAGGCCACCGGTGCCAACATCGTCAAGGTCGCGCTGGAGGCCCCGATCAAGCAGATCGCGACCAACGCCGGCCTCGAAGGCGGTGTCGTGGTGGAGAAGGTGCGCAACCTCCCCGCCGGTCACGGTCTGAACGCCGCCACCAACGAGTACGTCGACCTCATCGCCGCGGGCATCATTGACCCGGCCAAGGTCACCCGCTCCGCGCTGCAGAACGCCGCCTCCATCGCGGCGCTCTTCCTCACCACCGAGGCCGTCATCGCCGACAAGCCGGAGAAGGCCTCCGCGGCCGCCGGCGGCGGCATGCCGGGCGGTGACATGGACTTCTGATCCCCGGCGGATCAGCGGTTCCGATCGTCCCGCGAGGGCGGTCTCCCCACGGGGAGGCCGCCCTCGCGGCGTTCTCGCCCGCTTCACCCCGCCGTGGGGCGCTGCGCGACAATGGGGGGATGGCCAGCCCTGAGATCGAAGCCGCCCTGCACGCCGCCCGTGCGCTGATCCTCGCCGACCTGACCGCCCGCGACGTCGCCGACGCCGCCGTCGTCTCGCTCGTCGAGAACGCCGTCACGCACCGCCGGTGGTGGCTGGAGCAGTGGCCCGACGGCACGGAGTACGTCCTCGGGCTGGTCGCCCAGGACGTGCAGGACGCCCTGCTGGAGGCGTACGGCCGCTGGCCGCTCTGCGAGGCCTGCGCGACCGCGGGCGACCCGCACGCGCTGGGCGTCGAACCCGAGCTCGGCCCCGAGCCGCACTGGGTGTGCGGCAAGGAGGGCGTGGCCGTCGCCGCGGTCGGGCACCTCGCGTGATCCTCATCGACCCGCCGACCTGGCCCGGCCACGGCAAGCTGTGGTCGCACCTCGTGAGTGACACGGGCTACGAGGAGCTGCACGCCTTCGCCGTGCTGCTCGGCGCCCCCGCGAAGGGCTTCGAGCGCGACCACTACGACATCCCGGCGGCCTGGTACGACCGCGCGGTCGCGCTCGGCGCCGAGCCGGTGGGCTCCAAGGAGCTGGTGGCCCGGCTGACCGCGGCCGGGCTGCGCCGCCGGAAGGCTAGCTTTCGAGACGGCTGAGCTCGGCCGCCAGGTTCGTCCGGGCCGCCGCGTCGAAGCGTTCCCGGGCCTGCGCGGTGCGGTAGAGCGCCGGCAGCGCCAGCAGCTGCCGCAGGATCGCGGCGCGGCCCGCCCGGAAGGCCTCCTCCGGCACGAACGCGTACTCCTCGCGGACCTCGGCCGCGTACGCCGCGTACCGCTCCGGGGCCGACCCGAGGATCGCCAGGTCGGCGTCGCACAGCACCTCGCCGTTGCGGTCGCCCGCGGCGCAGTCGTGACCGGCCGTCAGGCGCACCAGCCGGGCGACCTCCTGGACGGACCCCTCCGCCAGTCCGGCCTCCCGCAGGGCGCGGACGGCGAGCTGGGCGCTGCGCTCCTCGTTCTCGGAGCGGTCGGGCCGGTACACCGCGTCGTGGAACCACGCGGCCAGCCGCACCGCGTCGGCGTCGTCGGCGAGCGCGGCCAGCGTGTCGACGTGGTCGAGCACCGCGCGCAGGTGGTCGACCGCGTGGTAGCGGCGCTGCGGCTCGGCCCAGCGGGCCAGCAGGTCGCGGCCGTACGGCTCCGGGTCGGCGGTGGCGCCGCAGCGGGCCAGCAGGCCGTTCCAGCGGTCGAGCAGGACATCGGTCATGACGGCCATTCTGCTGCACCGGGTGTTCCGCTCCTCCTCCCGGCGGCCGCTCCCGCCGCGCCCGTCCCCGCCGGCCGTCCCCGGCCCGTGCGGCGGCCCCCCGTTCCGGGCGCCCCCGGGCTGCCGGTCCTCCCCCGGGCCGCCCCCCCCGGCACCGGGCGACCGGATCGCGGGAGGGGGCTCGCCGGGGGGCGGGCCCGTGTGGCAAGGTAGCGATATGTCTAGACCAATCGTGGAAGTCATCGCGCTGACCGCCCAGGACGCCCTGGCCGCCGAGTCCGGCGGCGCCGACCGCCTGGAACTGGTCACCGACATGGCCGCCGACGGGCTCACCCCCTCGGTGGCCGACTTCGCGGCCATCCGGGCCGCCGTCGCCCTCCCGCTCCGGGTGATGCTCCGCATCCGCGACGGCTTCACCCCCGGCGACCTCGACGACCTGCTCGCCCGCACCGCCGCCCTGCGGGCCGAGGGTGCCGAGGAGTTCGTCCTCGGATTCCTCGACGCCGACGGCGCGGTCGACCTGGCCGCCACCACCGCCGTCGCCGAGGCCGTCGCGGGCTGCCGCTGGACCTTCCACCGGGCCATCGACCACAGCGCCGACCGCTCCGCCGTCCGCGCGGCCGTCGCCGGCCTCCCCGGCCTGGACACCTTCCTCACCTCCGGCTCCCCGGCCGGTGTCGACGCGGGCCAGGGCGTCCTGGAGGGCGAGCTCGCCAAGGCCGGCGACCCCGGCTACCGCCAGCGCATCCTGGTCGGCGGCGGCCTGCGGTCCGAGCACGTGCCCGGGCTCCGCGCGGCCGGCTTCGACGCGTTCCACATCGGCGGGGCCGTCCGCGTCGACGGCTGGACGACGCCGGTCGACCCCGCCAAGGTCGCGGCCTGGCGCACCCTGGCCGACACCTGATCGGCGCCCGACCCGGCGGCCGGCCGACCGGCGATCGTCCGTCAGCCGGCCAGCTGGGCCGGCAGCGGCTCCGCGTGCAGCACCTGCAGACCGGAGACCGCCCGGGTGAGCGCCACGTAGAGGCGGCGCAGCCCGGTCCGCTCGTCGGGCTCGCCCGCCACCACCGCGGCGGGCTCGTCGAGCACCACGTAGTCGTACTCCAGACCCTTCGCCAGCGAGGCCGGCACCAGGGTCAGCCGGGCCTCGGCCGACGTCTCCGCGCCCGGGGCGAGGAACGGCAGCCCGGCCGCGGCGAGGGCCCCGGCGAGCAGCGGGATCCGGTCGTCCGCCGCGATCAGCCCGGTCGACCCCTCGGAGTCCAGGGCGGTGCGGCACGCCGCCACGACGGCGCCCGGCAGGTCGTCGTCGACCTTCCGGACCACCAGCGAGCCCGGTGCGTCGCGCACCGACCCGGCCGGTGCCAGCCCCGGCGCGATCGACGGCAGCAGCCGCGACGCGTACGCGATGACCTCCTCCGGCACCCGGAAGCCCTGCGTCAGCTCCTCCACGTGCGCGCCCGGCTTGCCCAGGTGGTGCAGGGCCTCCGGCCAGCTCGCCGTCGCCCACGGCGTCGTCCCCTGCGCGAGGTCGCCGAGCACGGTCGCCGAACCGGTCGAGCACCGCCGGCCGACCGCCCGGTACTGCATCGGCGAGAGGTCCTGCGCCTCGTCGAGCACCACGTGACCGAGCGAGGCGGTCCGCTGCACCAGGTCGCCCGCCTCGTCGACGAGCACCGCGTCGGCCGCCGACCACGGCGCCGTCCGCACCGACCGCGGCGGCTTCGCCCACCGCACCGCCTCCTGCTCGTCCGCCGTCAGCACGCCGTCCGCGCAGGCCGCGAGGAACTCCGCGTCCGACAGCAGCCGGTGCACCAGCTTCACCGGGTCGACCGGCGGCCAGCACTCCTTCACCACGGCCTTGACCGCGGTGTTGCGCGCCACGGCGTCCTGCACGCGGTCGTCCGGCGCCTCGCCGCCGTGCTCCATCTTCACCAGCACCACGTGGGCGATCCGCTGCGGCAGCGCCTCGCGGGCGGCGCCGTACCGGATGTCCCGGGCGCGCAGCTCCTCGATGATCTCCGTCAGCTCGTGCACCGGGACGCGCCAGCGCCGCGATCCCCGGACGACGACGCAGGGCTCCGACGGCAGCGTGATGCCGGACCGCACCGCGCGCCGCAGCACCTCGGCCATCCGGGCGTCGCCCTTGACCGTCGCCGCCGCCGCGGTGTCCGTGCCGCGCACCTCCACGTGCGCCACCAACTGCTGGACGGTCGCCTGCGCGACGTCCAGCTCGCCGAGCGCGGGCAGCACCTGCTCGATGTACCGCAGGAACGAGCTGTTCGGCCCGATCACCAGCGTGCCGGTGCGGGCCAGCCTGTCCCGGTGCGCGTACAGCAGGTAGGCGACACGGTGCAGGCCGACCGCGGTCTTCCCGGTGCCCGGGGCACCCTGCACGCAGACCGTGCCGCCGATGTCGGCGCGCACGATCTCGTCCTGCTCGGGCTGGATGGTGGCCACGATGTCGCGCATCGGGCCGACGCGCGGCTTCTCGATCTCCGCCGCGAGCAGCGCCGACCGGGTGTCGGTCTCCGCCGGGTCGGACAGGTGCTCGTCCTCATAGGCCGTCAGTTCGCCGCCCGTGTAGCCGAAACGGCGACGCCGCTCGACGTCCAGCGGGTCCTTGCGGCTGGCCCGGTAGAACGGCTGCGAGACCGGCGCCCGCCAGTCGATCACCATCGGGTCGCCGACCGCGTCGTGCACGTGCCGGCGCCCGATGTAGAACCGCTCGCCCGCGCCGCCCTCGGCCAGCTCCTCGCTGATCGCGTGCAGGTAGTCGAGGCGGCCGAAGAACAGCGGGGTGTGCGCCAGGTCGGCGAGGGCGAGGATGCGCTGCTCGACCTGGTGCCGCAGCACCGCCGCGGAGACCCAGGTGCCGGTGACGTCGCGCAGGTCGAGCGACTCGGCGTCCGCGCGCATCGCGCGCAGGGCCGCGCGCGAGGACGCCAGATGGTCGCGCTCGCGCTGCAGCGGATCGGAGGCGTCGGCGGCACCCGTGCCGGTGGCACCGATGGTGGGCGTGGTGGGGGAGTGCACGGCGAACCTTCCCGGCTGCCCCGCCCGCACGGGACCGTACGGGGGCAGCGGACTCATCGTCAAAGCTCACGGCAGAAGGACACCGGCCGGTTGCCGAGCGGCCGGACCTCCCCCGGCTGCCGCACGACGGGGCACCACGGTTCGGGAGGGGCAGACCGGCGATGATAGCCGATCGGCCGCGAACCGTGCCAAGGGTTTGCCGGGGACGGCCGAGTGCCTCCGGGGTCCGCCCCGCGCCGGGCGCCGGGGCCGTCACCACCCGGACGGGGGCGTCCGCCCGGACCGCCCGTGAGCCGCCCACCGCGCTCCGCCCCGGGCGTCCCGAACACCTCGGAGTTGCGGCCCGTACCCGTCCTGGCGGGCTTCCCGGATCCGGCCTCCGGAGGCGCTCCGCCGCTGGACCGTGCCCCTCGGGGCCCGCCGCTCTCGGGGACGGGACCCGCAGGACGTCGGGGTCGGGATCCGCCGGAAGGACGACGTCCGGGGGGCTGCACGGCCGACCTCCGGCCGATGTGCGGTCGGCGGCCGACTCCTTACCGTGGAACGCATGAGAAACGCGCCGGACCACCCCGCAGCCCGACCCGCCGCCCACGCCGACGCCCCGCGCACCGCCGCGGGCCCCCGGCACCGCAGCCCGGTGGCGAAGGCCGTCCGCAACGTCGGGATCATGCTCGACACCGCCGCCCGGGTCGTCCTCCTGGGGCGCGACGGCGTCGCCTCCTGAGTCACCGGCCCCGGGCCCCGGGCACGCGCCGGCCGGTCCGTCAGATGTCGTCCGCGTCGACGATCCGATAGGCGTAGCCCTGTTCGGCGAGGAAGCGCTGCCGGTGCGCCGCGAAGTCCTGGTCGACGGTGTCACGGGCGACGACCGAGTAGAAGTGCGCCATGTGACCGTCCGACTTGGGCCGCAGCACCCGGCCGAGGCGCTGCGCCTCCTCCTGCCGGGAGCCGAACGTGCCGGACACCTGGATGGCGACGGTCGCCTCCGGCAGGTCGATGGAGAAGTTCGCCACCTTGGAGACCACCAGCACGCTGATCTCCTTGTTGCGGAACGCGTCGAAGAGCTTCTCCCGCTGGGCGTTCGACGTCTCGCCCTTGATCACCGGCGCGTCGAGCACCTCGCCGAGCTCGTCCAGCTGGTCGATGTACTGGCCGATGACCAGCGTCTGGTCCTTCTCGTGCTTGCGGACGAGGGCCTCCACCACCCGCCGCTTGGTCGCGGTGGTCGAGCAGAACCGGTAGCGCTCCTCGGCCTCCGCCGTGGCGTACATCAGGCGCTCCGAGTCGGAGAGCGTCACCCGCACCTCCACGCAGTCGGCGGGCGCGATGTAGCCCTGCGCCTCGATCTCCTTCCACGGGGCGTCGAAGCGCTTGGGCCCGATCAGGGAGAACACGTCGCCCTCGCGGCCGTCCTCGCGGACCAGGGTCGCCGTGAGGCCGAGCCGCCGCCGGGCCTGCAGGTCGGCGGTGAACTTGAAGACCGGTGCGGGTAGCAGGTGCACCTCGTCGTAGACGACCAGGCCCCAGTTGCGGGCGTCGAACAGCTCCAGGTGCGGGTAGACGCCCTTCCGGCGGGTGGTCATCACCTGGTACGTCGCGATGGTGACCGGCCGGATCTCCTTGCGGGTGCCGCTGTACTCGCCGATCTCCTCCTCGGTCAGCGAGGTGCGCTTCACCAGCTCGTGCTTCCACTGCCGGGCCGAGACGGTGTTGGTGACGAGGATCAGCGTCGTCGACTTGGCCTCCGCCATGGCCGCGGCCCCGACCAGGGTCTTGCCGGCGCCGCACGGCAGCACCACGACGCCGCTGCCGCCGTGCCAGAAGCCCTCCACCGCCTGCTGCTGGTAGGGGCGCAGGGTCCAGCCGTCCTGGTCCAGCTCGATCGGGTGGGCCTCGCCGTCCACGTAGCCGGCGTGGTCCTCGGCGGGCCAGCCGAGCTTGAGGAGGGTCTGCTTGATCTGGCCGCGCTCCGACGGGTGCACGACCACGGTGTCGGGGTCGACGCGGGCGCCGACCAGCGGGGCGACCTTCTTGGAGCGCAGCACCTCCTCCAGCACCGGCCGGTCGGTGCTGGAGAGCACCAGCCCGTGGACGGGGTGCTTCTGGAGCTGCAGCCGCCCGTAGCGGCCCATGGTGTCGGCGATGTCCACCAGCAGCGCGTGCGGCACCGGGTAGCGCGAGTACGACACCAGGGCGTCCACGACCTGCTCGGCGTCGTGGCCGGCCGCGCGGGCGTTCCACAGGCCGAGCGGGGTGACGCGGTAGGTGTGCACGTGCTCGGGGGCGCGCTCCAGTTCGGCGAACGGCGCGATCACCCGCCGGCAGTCCGCGGCCCTGGGGTGGTCGATCTCCAGCAGCAGCGTCTTGTCGCTCTGCACGATGAGCGGTCCGTCGTTCACGCGGGAAGCCTCCGGTACGTCGTGTCGCAGACTTTCCAGTGTCCCGCACTCGGGGGGTGTGCGGTGACCGGACGGCGGGCGGCTCGTTGGGCTGTTCATGAACAAGCGATTTCTCGCCGCCGTCGCGCTCTCCGGAGCCGCCCTCGCCTCCAGCCTCGGGGCGGCGGGCCAGGCCCACGCCGCGGAGCCCGGTCTCGACACCGTCGCCGACATGGGGCAGCCCGGCGGGCTGCTCGGTGCGGCCGCCTTCACCACCACCGGGCTGCTGACCGGCATGCAGCCCAAGATCCCGGACCCGCAGACCTTCGTCGAGCAGGCCAAGCAGCAGAAGGCCGACCAGGACGCGAAGGCCGCCCAGGGCCACTGACCCGCCCGCCCGCCGTCCCCTCCCGGTGGCGGCGGGCCTCAGGCCGGTTCGTCGACCTCGGCGACGCCGGTGATCCGGTGCAGGGCGAACGTCCGGACCTCGTCCGACAGGTGGTCGTAGGCGGTGACGAACCCGCCCTCGACCTTGACCGGGTCGACCACCCGCTGGGAGGCGATGCCCTCGGCGTTGACGAAGCCGATCCACATCCGCTCGCCGAGCAGCACCGCCGTCTGCAGGGCCGCCAGGGTGTCCGCCGCCGCGGTGCGCGGCAACTGCCGCAGGTCGGTGCGGGCGGGGCCGGTCTGCGTCCTCGTCGCGGCCGGGCCCGCCACGGTCTCCCGGCGGACGGCGGTCGCCGCGCGGTCGCCCGCACGGATCGCCCGGACCGCCGCGCCGAGCAGGGCGGAGTCGGGCCGCGGCGGCCCGTCGGGCACCGGCACGGGGGCGCTGCGCGGCGGGGTGCGCCGACTGTCCGGCCGGGAGATCAGCACGTCGCCCTCGGCGGACTCCGCCGCCGGCGCGTACCCCATCGCCCGCAGCACGACGAGCAGGGTCTCCGCGGGGGCCTGCGCGGCGAGCACGGTCGGGGCGATCATGCGCAGCCGCAGCTCGACGGCGCGGCGGTCCGCGAGCACCTCGTTGAGCAGCGCCGGGTCGTCGCACCGCAGGTACGAGGAGGCGGCGCCGACCCGGAGCACGCCGTGCCGGCGGGCCACGTCGTCGATCAGGTAGGCGAGCGGCTGCGGCACCGGCGTGCGGGAGTGCTGGGAGAGGAAGCCGTGCAGGTCGGCAGCGGTGCGGCCGGCGTCCAGGGCGCGCCGCACCGACTCCGCGGAGAAGCGGTAGACCGTCGCCCCGCCCTTCGACTCGACGTCCGCGCACAGGGCCAGCGCCTGTGAGAGCGGCGTGAGCAGCGGCCCCGGCGCGATGGCGGTCAGGTCGGGCTGCAGGATGACGTGGTCGAGGGGCTTCGGCAGCAGCGGGCCGAGCAGCGGCACCGGATCCCTGCCGTCCAGCAGGGCGCGGGCGGCCGAGGAGAGGGCGCCGCGGCCGGTGACCCCGAGCATCTCGGCCTCGTGGAGGGTCCACTCGGTGAGGTGGTCGCGCAGGTCGCGGCCGTCGGCGGCGTTGGCCCCGCCGCGCAGCGGGCGCTGCCAGCGCAGCACGGGCAGCAGCGTGGCGGCGGTCGCGGTGCCGCCGGCGGGCAGGCCGGCGAGGAGCCGCAGCACCGCCCGGCGGACGGCGGGGGCGAGGGTGCGGTCGAGTTCGGGGCCGAGGGCGGCCCGGGTCTTGCCCTTGCCGTCGGGGGTGCCGGCGAGACCGGCGACGCGGGTGGCGGTGAGCCAGCTGCCGGCGAGCCGGGCCCAGCGTTCGGCGACCGGCTGCTGCAGCCAGGTGTCGTACGCGGGGGTGGGCGCCCACCGCTCGTCCGCCTCGCCGTCGGCGGCGAGCAGACCGGCCGCGTAGGCGAGTTCCAGCCAGAAGGCGGCGGTCGGCTCGGGGCACTCCAGGACGAGGGCGGCGCGCTTGAGGTCGCGGACGCCGAGCCCGCCGGCCCGCAGGGTGGGCGGCGGCTGCAGGCCCCAGGCGTCGAGGACCTCCTCGACGGTGCGGACGGCGGTGTACGCCTGGCCGGCCGCGGCGGTGTCGGCGACGGCAGGATCCCGGTCGGCGGTGGCGGTGAGCGCGGGAGGGGCCGCCTCGACCGTGCGGTGGCTGCGCCCGCCGCGGAGGTGCAGGGCGAGCTCGCGGGGCAGCACCACGGAGCCCGGCCCGGACGGCAGCAGCAGACCGCGGGCGAGCAGCCACTCCAGCGGGGTGCGCGCCTGCTCGGCGGTGACGGGGCGGGCGGCGTCGGGCAGCGTGCCGGTGGGCGGGCCCCACACGAGCCGGTCGAGCAGGGCGAGGGCGGGCGCCGGGGCACCGGCCAGCAGCGCCGCGCACTGCTTGCGGTCCTCGAACAGCCCGGTCAGGGCGGCGACGGCGGTCACCGGATCGGGGGTGGCGGGCAGGCCCGCCCCGGCGAGCAGCTCCTGCAGGCGGGCCGGAGACATGCCCGTCGTGGCGTCGGCGACCGTCGGACCGAGGCCGGTGCGGCCCGGGTTGGCCGCGCTCGGGGCGAGCGCCTCGCGGACGGCGATGACGAGCCGGAGCGCCTGGTCCGGGCCCCAGAGCAGCGCCCGGCTGCGCAGTTCGGCGAGTGCGCCGGGCAGGGCGGCGGTGACGGCGGCCCGGTCCACGGGGTCGGCCTGCGGGTGCGGCCTGACCCGGGCCGGGCCGGTCAGCAGGTTGCGGACGACGGTGTCGGGGCCGCCGTCCGGCGCGGCGGCCAGTGCCTCGGCGACCTGGAGGGTGAAGCGGTCGAGGCGTTCGAGGGCACGCAGCGCGGAGGCACGCCCGGAGAGCCGGGCGGAGAGCTGGGTGAGGTCGCCCGGTACGGGGTTCAGCAGGTCGGGCCTGGCCCGCAGCAGGCCGGCGAGCTCCTCGTCGCTGCGGGCGCGGAGCTCCTCGGCGAGAGTGCGGGGTGTGGTCGCCCGCGTACGGGAGGCGCCGCTCTGCTGCGTGGTCATCCGACCCAGGTTAGTCGGCCCGGGTGACCGCGGCCCAGTGCCGGGGACACGGCCGGGTGCCGCGGGGTGGGACACCGGGCGTGGCGGGCGCGCCGCGGGTGCCGCGGGCGGGGATGCGCCGGCCCGGCGGCGCCTCTCGCCGGGACGGGGCACGAGTCGGTACCGTCGGCACGGTCGGGGGCGGGGCCGAGCGGGCAGGGGTGCGGGCGATGGCGGACGGCGGGGCCGGAGGCACGGCGGAGGACGGCGCGGGCGGCGAGGGCGCGAGAGGCGGCGGCAGGGCCGGCGGGAGCGGTCCCGTCGGGGAGTGGTGGCGGATCGAACGCCCGTCCCGGGTACTCGGGCCGCCCCGCAGGCCCGCCGACGACGACCGGGGGGACGGGGCGGGCGGGTACGCCTCCGACGGCCGGACGCCGCCCGCCCCGCCCGTGTCTCCCGCGCCGCCTGCCCCGCCGCGGGCGTCCGGGCCGTCCGCCGGGGGGCCGGTCTTCGGATCGGGCGCACCGGTGCAGGGCTTTCCCGGCTGGGACGTGCGGTTCGAACCGGAGGAACCGCAGGCGGACGCCGTGCCCGCCCCGCGGGCGGCGCCGGAGTCCGCGCCCGTCGAGGCGGTGCCCGCGGCGCCGGCGGGGCGCCGCGGCCTCTGGGGCCGCCGGGCCGCGTCCGGCCCGAAGGGCGGAGCCGCGGACCCGAAGGCAGGGGCCGCGAAGGCGGCCGGCCCGAAGGCGGACGCCGTGCGGGCCCCGCGGCGGCCGTCGCCGCTGCTGCTGTTCGCGGCCCTGGCGCTGCTGGCCGGGGCGGTGACGGGGCAACTGCTGGTCATGCTGCTGGGCTGGGGCGCGGCCTACCTGTCGCGCCGGCTGTCGGACGCCGTCCGCAAGTTCGTGGTGCTCGGCACCCCGCTGGCCGCGCTGGGCGCCGCGGCGGTCTGGTACTGGGGCCGCACCGCCGGCCGCTGGGGCGAGCCGCTGGCGGAGGGGGCGCCGATGAACGAGGCGCTGTGGGCGGCGGCGCCGGGCGTGCTGCGGGTGGCGGCGGCGCTGACGGCGCTGGCCGTGCTGCTGCTGACGCTGCGCCGCCGGGCCGCGGGGTAGTCCGGCGGGCGGGCTCAGCCGCCGAGGAAGCGCTGGAGTTCGCCGATGAGCAGATTGGCCCCGGTGTAGCCGACGCCCTGGAACCACAGCTGGTCGTCGACGGGGAAGGCCCGGTGCGCGCGGACGACGCCCAGGGACTGCCAGGCGGGGCCGGCGAGGGTCGCGGTGGTGCCGGCGCGGCCGGGGTCGCCGTAGGTGGCGTAGAAGAGGAAGTCGGCGTCGGCGCGGGCGAGCTGGTCGGGCGGCAGGTCGATCTCGTCCTGGGCGGTGTTCTGGGCGTCGGGGCGGGCGAGTCCGAGGTCGGTGAACACGGTGCCGAGGAAGCTCTGCCGGCCGTAGGTGCGGACGCCGGGCGGCGGCCCCTCGACGAACCGCAGGACGCTGATGCGCCGGCCGCCCGACCCGGCGTCGCGGATCACGGCGGTCGCGCGGTCGGTGTGCCGGCGGTACTCGGAGGTGACGGCCGCGGCCTGCTCCCGGCGGCCGAGGGTCTGGGCGTGCAGCTGGAAGTTGTCCTTCCACGGCGGGCCGGGGGTGCGGGTGAGGACGGTGGGGGCGATCCGCTGCAGGGTGGCGAGGCGGGTGCCGTCGCGGTCCTGGCTGCCGAGGACGACCTGCGGCTCCACGGCGCGGATGCGGGCCGGGTCGGGGCTGCCGGTGTCGCCGACGTGGGCGATCTCGGCGAGGCGGGAGGCGGGCCAGTAGTCGGGCAGGCCGGGGTCGAGCGCGGACCGGGTGGCGCCGACGGGGGTGATGCCGAGGGTCATGGCGGAGTCGAGTTCGGGGCTGCCGAGCACGACGACGCGCACCGGCCCGCCGGGCACGGCGACCGGGCCGGCCGCCGTGGTCACCGTGACGCCGGGGGTGGGATGCGGGCTGGGGCTGCCGGTGGGCGTGGCGCCGCCGGACGAGGCGGCGGGCGCCGTGCTGCGGACGCTGTGCGTGGTGCAGCCGGTGAGGGCCGTGCCGGTCAGGGCGGCGCCGGTGCCGGTGGCGAGGGCGGTCAGGACGGCCCGGCGGGTCGGCTGGTGCGGCATCGGGACCTCCCGTGAGGCGGGCATCTCCGACCGATTATGGGTGATTTGCCCGCCTTCTCCGGGGAGCCGTCCCCGCCGGAGTCGTGCCCGTCCCCGTCCCCGCCCCCGTCCCCGCCGCCCCGTCCCCGCCGGAGCCGTCCGCACCGGAGTCGTCCCCGCCGCGGCCGTCGGCGGCGGGCCGGTCACGGCCGCGGGTCGGTGAGGTGCTCGCCGAGCCAGCCCAGCGAGGCGGGCAGCATCCGCGACCAGGTGTGGAAGTTGTGGCCGCCGGTGTCGAGGGTGATCGAGGAGATCTTCGTCGGGCCGTCCCCGGCGGCGGCGACGAACCTCCGGGTGGCGGGGTAGTAGTCGCCGTCGCCCTCGCGGCTGCCGCCGACGAGCAGGGCCACGGGCGGGTGCGGCCGGTGGCCGAGGCGCCAGGTCAGGTCGGCGTCCTCGCGCCGGTGCTCGTCGCCGTGGAAGAGGTCGCCGGTGGTGGCGTCCTCGGCGGCCCGGTAGTAGCCGGAGAGGGAGACGGCCGCGGAGAAGACGTCCGGGTGGCGCATGGCGAGTTTCAGCGCGCAGTAGCCCCCGGTGGAGTTGCCGATCAGGCCCCAGCTGCCGGGCCCGTCGGCGACCCGGTACGCGGCGCGGACGGCGGCGGGCACGTCGCGGGTGAAGTAGCTGTCGGCCTGCGGCCCGCCGGGGACGTCCTCGCACTCGGTGTCCCGCGGCATCGCGGGGGAGGGGCGCATCAGGACGAGCACGGTCGGCTTCGTCCGGCCCTCGCGGAGGAGCTGCAGCTCGGTGGCCGGGTAGTTGAGCTTGGTGATGAGGTTGCGGGCGTCGCCGGGGAAGCCGGTGATGGCGATCGCGGCGGGGAAGCGCCGGTCCTTGTACGCGGGCTGGAAATACTGCGGCGGCAGGTAGACGTACCCGTCGGTGGACAGCCCCGTCCCCGCGCCGGGGATGCGGACCTTCTCCAGGCGGCCGACCTCGGCGGGGGCGCGGCCGACGGTGTTGCTGCTGCGGATGTTCTCGGCGGAGATCCGCCGTACGCCGTGGTCGCGGCCGTCGAGCCGGTTCTGGATGGTCACCGGGCCGTCGTCACCGGTGCCGAGGAGGTCCTGCCAGCTGCTGTAGAAGGCGAAGTAGTTGTTGGCGAGCAGCCCGAGGGTGCACATCACGGCGAGCTGGGTGCCGATGACGGTGCCGAGCCGTCCGGCGACGGCCGTCCAGGTGGGCCGGGCGAGTCGGGGCCAGAGCCAGACGGTGGCCACAACGGCGGCCGCGGTCATCAGCGCGGACAGCGCGAGGACCTTGTGGCTGGTCAGTCCCATGGCATGCGCTCCCGTTCCCCGTGGTCAGCCTCAGTTTCAAGGATGGCGGCGGGATTTCCGGGAGGACTCGGCGCGCAGGGTGAACCTCCCCCCGCCGTTCGGCGGGGGCGTTCTGCTGCGAGACTGACGGGTGTCCGTGCTGTGAGGAGCCTGTTGTGAGCAATCCGTCCGCCGACCGCGGTGACGCCCTCGTCCGCGCCGGGGTGATCGTCTTCGCCGCCGGCGCGGTCGCGACCCTCGTGACGTTCGTGCCGCTGTTCTTCGACCTGACGCCGCTGCCGTCCGCCGCCTACTGGCTCTGCATGCTGATGCCGGCGGGTTTCCTGCTGTCGATGGCGGGCCTGCTGGGGTCGGCCCGGGCGCAGAGGCGCCGGGCTCAGGCCGAGAGGCAGCCCGCGCGGTAGCCGGCGAGCCAGTCGGGGAAGGCCGTGAGGTCGTCGAGGACGACGTCCGCCCCGGCGGCGCGCAGCTCCTCGGGGCCGTACGGGCCGGTCGCGACGGCCACGGCGACGGCGTCGGCGGCGCGGGCGCCGATGATGTCGCCGAGGTGGTCGCCGACGTACACGTCCGCGCCGTGCTCGCGCAGCGCGTCGCCCTTGGTCTCCGCCCAGAGGTCGCCGACGAGGACGTCCGCGTCGAGGCCGGCGTGGTCGAGGTGGAGCCGGGCGTTCGGCTCGTACTTGCCGGTGATCACCGCGACCCGCCCGCCGTGGCTGCGGACCGCGGCGACGGCCTCCCGGGCGCCGGGCAGCAGCACGGTGGGGGCCAGCGCGTGCTCGCGGTACATCTCCCGGTACCGGACGGCGACCGCGTCGAGCCGCTCGGCGGGGAACCAGTGGGCGAGCTCCTGCAGGAGCGGCGGCCCGAGCCGGGTCACCGCGAGCGCGCTGTCGATCGGGGTGCCGGTCTCCGCGGACAGCGCGTCGTACGTGGCCCGGATGCCGGGCCGGGTGTCGAGCAGGGTCATGTCGAGGTCGAAACCGACGGTGAGGGCCATGCGGTCACCCTATGTGCTGCGGACCGGCACGTGGTGTCCGTCACTGCCCGCAGTTCTCCGGGGACGCAAAGTTTCGACCGCGGGCCGGGCCGGGTATGCAGCCCTCGCACGGGGTTGATCGGTTGCCCCGCTTCGTCCGGGGGGTGTTCGCCAGTGGATCGCGTCTCGCCGCGTCCCGGCCGTCCCCGGCCCCCGTCCCGATCGTGCTCCGCTCGCGAGTGAGCGGTTGAGGGATCGTTAATCTGCTGAGTGATGCCGGCCGTCCGCGTAGGGTGGTCGGCTCGCCGTCCGCCCGGCGGGGCCGGTCCACAGCCCGTTCCCCGCCCACACCCACACCGAGGACAGTTCGAGATGCCCACCGGCCAGGTCAAGTGGTTCAACGAGACGAAGGGTTTCGGCTTCCTGTCGCGCGACGACGGGGGAGACGTCTTCGTCCACACCAAGGCGTTGCCCGCCGGGGTCACCACGCTGCGGCCGGGCCAGCGCGTGGAGTTCGGCGTCGTCGCCGGTCACCGCGGTGACCAGGCGATGAGCGTCACCCTGCTGGAGGCCCTGCCGTCGGTGGCCGCCGCCCAGCGCAAGAGCCCGGACGACATGGCGCCGATCGTGCAGGACCTCATCACGACGCTCGACGCGGTCCTGCCCGGCCTGCAGCGCGGCCGCTACCCGGCCAAGCCGACCGGCCCGAACCTGGCCGTGCTGCTCCGGGCGGTCGCCGACCAGTTCGACGTCTGACCCGCGCTCAGCGGGCGCGCAGCGCACCCGGGTCGACGGAGGGCACCAGGCCCTCCCCGGCGGCCCGGGTGAGCAGGGCCTCCACCGCCGCGTAGCCCTCCTCGCCGAGGTCCGCGGTGAACTCGTTCACGTACAGCCCGATGTGCTGGTCGGCGACGGCCGGATCCATCTCCTGGGCGTGCGCGAGTACGTACGGCCGGGAGTTCTCCGGCTCCTTCCAGGCGGCCTCCACGGAGGCGCGGACGGTGTCGGCGAGCTCCCGCAGCCGGGCGGCGCCCAGGGAGCGGCGGGCGACGATCGCGCCGAGCGGGATCGGCAGGCCGGTCGCCCGCTCCCAGGCCTCGCCCATGTCGGCGAGGCTGTGCAGCCCGTACTGCCGGTAGGTGAACCGGGCCTCGTGGATGACCAGGCCGGCGTCGACCCGGCCGTCCCGGACGGCCGGCATGATCTCGTGGAACGGCATGACGACGATCTCCCGGAAGCCGCCGGGCACCGCCTGCGCCGCCCACAGCCGGAACAGCAGGTACGCGGTCGAGCGCTCGCTCGGCACCGCCACCGTGCCGCCCGTCAGGTCGGCGCCGGGCTCCCGGGTGAGCACCAGCGGCCCGCAGCCGCGTCCGAGCGCCCCGCCGCACGGCAGCAGCGCGTACTCGTCGAGCACCCAGGGCAGCTGCCCGTAGCTGATCTTCAGCACGTCCAGCTCGCCCCGCTCGGCCATGCCGTTGGTGACGTCGATGTCGGCGAAGAGCACCTCGGGCGCGTCGGCACCGGGCACCAGCCCGTGCGCCCAGGCGTGGAAGACGAAGGTGTCGTTCGGGCAGGGCGAGTACGCGACCCGCAGCGGCTCAGCCATCGGCGGACTCCTGGAGCAGCTCTCGGTACGGCAGCGCCGCGAAGGCCCGCTCCAGGGCCTCCAGCGCCTCCTTGATCCGCCACGCCGCGCGGTCGCGCGGGCCGACGGGGTTGGACACGGTCCTGATCTCGAAGACGGGCACCCCGAACAGCGCCGCCGCCTCGGCGACCCCGAAGCCCTCCATGGCCTCCGCCGCCGCACCCGGGTGGCGGGCCGCCAGCCCGGCCGCCCGTCCCGCGCTGCCGGTCACCGTGGTGACGGTCAGCACCGGGCCGGCGGCGGCGCCCAGCGCCGTCGCGAGCCGGGCCACCAGCGGCGGCGCCGGCACGTGCCGGACCCGGCCGAAGCCCAGCGCCGCGACGTCCGTGAAGCCGTCCGGCGTCTCGGCGCCCAGGTCGGCCGCCACGATCGCGGACGCGACGACCACGGAGCCCACCGGCGCGACACCGGCGAAGCCGCCCGCGATGCCCGCCGACACGACCGCCCGGTGGCGGCCGCCGGCCAGCACCGCCGCCGTTGCCGCGGCGACCGACGCCGGGCCGACCCCGCCCGCCAGGACGTCCACCGGCACGCCCGAGGCGTGCACGGCGCGGTGCAGCGTCCCGCCGGGCACCGGCACCGGGCGGGCGGCGGCGCCGACCCCGCGCAGCACGGCGTCCGCCTCGGCCCGCACGGCGACGACGACGAGCAGCCCGGCCGCGGGGCCGGACTGCTCGTCGTCGTGGTGCGGACTCATCGCCGGAACGGTCAGCTGTCCTTGGTGTTCAGGTCGAAGTACCAGATGCCGAGGATCTCCTGGGTCTTCTGGTCGGCCTCGACCACGGTCACCAGGGTCTTGCCGGTCGAGTTCAGCACCGTGGAGGCCGGGACCGAGCCGGACCAGGTCGTCCCGCGGGAGTCCTGGGCGAGCGGCGCCTGGCCCTGCGAACCGCCGTCGGTGAACGCGAACCAGCCGCGGTCGGCGACGCCGGTGGGCACGCCCACGCCGATCCGGTCGCTCGCGCGGACGTCCGAGGTGGGCAGGACGCCCTTGTCACGGGCCGTCTTGGCGTCCGCCTGGCACTTCGCGAGGGCGTCCTGCCCGAGCGCCTTGCCGCCGTTCTCGCAGAACGGCGCAGAGGTGATCGAGGAACGGCCGACCGTCAGGGTGGCGACGTTCTCGTCGGGCTTGCCCGCGTCGGCGGCGTGCCAGACGGAGAAGCCGACCGTGCCGGCGCCGATCACGACCACGGCGCCGAGGGCGGCGATTGCACGGGTGCTGAGGCTCATGGGCAAGAGGCTACCGGGCATTCGTGATCACGCGACGCGGGGGTGGCCGACGCGCAGGGCCCTGCCACCCCCCGGCCGAGCGGTCCGGCCCGCGCCGGCGGCGGCCGGGCGGCCGGCCTACGCCACCCGTGGTCTGGCCGCCGGCCCGCGCAGCCCCACCTTGAACAGCGACCGCAGCGTCCACAGCAGCATCAGCCCCATCGCCCCGGCGGCCGTCGCCAGCCCCAGTGTGGGGTTCAGCGGCATCGAGATGCCCACCACGCCGCCCGCCACCCAGCACAGCTGCAGGATCGTCTCCGAACGGGCGAAGGCCGAGGTGCGCACCGACTCCGGCACGTCGCGCTGGATCAGCGCGTCCAGCGCCAGCTTGCCGAGCGAGGCCGCCATGCCCGAGGCCGCCGCGAACACCGCCACCGTGACCAGGCTGTACCAGAGCGCCGCCGCGCCTGCCGCGAGCCCGGCCAGCAGCAGCATCGCCGTCACCGTCGCCTCCGAGCCGCGCGTCCGCAGCCACGAACCCAGCACCGACCCGAGCGCGTTGCCGACGCCCGCCGACGCGGCCACCACGCCCAGCGCCGCCGTCGACGGCAGGCCGCCCACCGGGTCGTTGCGGATCAGGAACGCCAGGAACATCACCAGGAAACCCACCAGCCCGCGGAGCCCCGACACGCCGCGCAGCGCCAGGATCACCGACGGGCCGACCGTACGCAGCCGGGTCCGCGACCGCTTCGGGCCGTGCTCGTCGGCGTGCATGACGGCACGCTGCTCGCCCTTCGCGGAGTCCACCTTGTGCGGCAGGTGAAACGCCATCAGCGTGCCGATGACGAACACCAGGAACGCCCCGCGCAGCGGCCAGCCCGGCCCCGCCAGGTGCAGCAGGCCGCCCACCCCCGCCGCGACCATCGTCGCCAGCAACCCGGCCAGCGTCACCCGCGAGTTCGCCTTGACCAGCGACAACTGCGGTGGCAGCAGGCGTGGTACGACAACGCTGCGCACCACTCCGTACGCCTTGGAGGCGACCAGCACCCCGAGGGCCTCCGGATAGAGCGCGAGGCCGCCGCCCGAGATCGAGCCGGCCATCGTCCACGCCAGCACCGCCCGGGCGAGCATCGAGATCGCGATCGCCGACCGCCGGCCCTGCGGCAGCCGGTCCAGCAGCGGCCCGATGACCGGCGCGAGAAGCGCGAACGGCGCCATGGTGATGAGGAGGTACAGCGCGACGCGGCCGCGGGCCTCACCGGTGGGCACGGAGAAGAAGATGGTGGACGCCAGCGCGATGGTGATCAGCATGTCGCCGAAGGAATTCAGCGCGTGCAGCTCGATCAGCTTCGCCAGACCCGACTCGCCCGCGCCCTCCGCGGAGGTCGCCCGGCGGATCCGCCGCCCGGTGCCGTGCACCACCCGCCCGGTCCGCACGCCGGCCGACGACGCCCCGCGGACCAGCACGTTCTTCGCCCGGCCGGCCTTCGGCGGGGCCGTCGCGCCGTCGGGAGGAGCGGTGTCGCCGGCGGAATCCGGCTGTTGCGGCGGCACAGCCGTCGCCCCGGTGGGGCCATCCGGCTGCGGAGCGTCCACGCCGTGCTGCGAGGGAGTCTCGTCCGCCACATACGCCATCCTGCCCGAGAACGCCCTTCCGTACGACCGAGACCGCGCACGGCTTCGCCGGAGCCGTGCCGCCGCCCCGGACTGTGCCCGGACGCCGACCGGCGGGTAGCCTGCACCAAGCACGTACGGGCGGGACGCACCGCGCGGGGGCGGCGCGGCCGGTCCCGGGGAGGCGTCCGGGTCGCGCAGAATAGAGGGTGCCCCTCGTGCAGATTCCGGCGGCGGGCGGGGCATGACTCCCCCGGACGGCCCGCCGGGCCGTGCGAGGGTGACCGCCGGACAACAGGACTGGGAGAGAATCGACGCCGTGAGCGCTGCGATGCGAAGCCGTACCCCCGACCGGCTCTGTGCCGAAGCCGTCGAACTCGCCCGCCAGGCCGCCGTCGAGATGGTCGGCCCGGAGACCGTCGGGGCCTCCCTCGGCGTACGCGCCGAGGCGGACCGGGTCGTCACCCACTCGTTCGAGTGCCTCGACGCCGCCTACCGCGGCTGGCACTGGGCCGTCACCGTGGCCAGGGCCCCGCGGGCGAAGAACGTCACCCTCGACGAGGTCGTCCTGCTGCCCGGCGAGGACGCTGTCCTCGCACCGCAGTGGGTGCCGTGGAGCGAGCGGCTGCGGCCCGGCGACATGGGCCCCGGCGACCTCCTGCCGACCGGCGCCGACGACCTCCGCCTGGAGCCCGGCTGGAGCGGCGAGGACGAGCCCGCCCCCAACTCCGTGTTCGGCGAGGCCGCCGAGGAGGACGTCGTCCTCAGCGACCCGCACGTGCAGCCCGCGCCCGCCCGCGCCCGGATCGGCGCGGTCGCCGAGGAGCTCGGCCTGGCCCGCCCCCGGGTGCTCTCCCGGCTCGGCCTGCACCTGGCCGCCGAGCGCTGGGACTCCACCTACGGCCCGCAGACGCCGATGGCGCAGGCCGCCCCGGCGAACTGCGACAGCTGCGGCTTCCTCATCCCGATCGGCGGCTCGCTCGGCCAGGCGTTCGGCGTGTGCGGCAACGAGTTCGGCCCGGCCGACGGCCAGGTCGTCGCGTTCGGCTACGGCTGCGGAGGCCACTCCGAGGCCGCCGTGCTGCCCGCCCCGCCGACCCCGTCCGAGCTGATCCTCGACGAGACCGTCGTCGAACCGCTCACCCTCCACCCCGACCGCACCGGCGGCTCCGTCGAGCCCGACGCCCCCGCCGAGGAGCTCGGCCACTCCTGACCCGCCGGCCGCCACGGCGGCCCGCGCCGTCCCCCGGTCCGAAGTCCGCTCCGGACAGGGGAGAATGCGGATCGTACGCAGCGCAGGGTGCAGACGGCGGAAGGCGGCAAAGTCAGTGGAGCCTCGGATCATCGGCGGTACGGACGGACAGGCGACGGACGTCTTCGACACGGCAGGGCTGCGCCGCCGGGTGCTCGACGCCTGGACGGCCGCCCCCGCGCGCTTCCGCGAGGACGCCAACGCCGAGGAGGAGCTCGCCCTCGGCGGCTACCGCGACCGGCTGATCGTGGAGCTCGCGCAGAACGCCGCCGACGCGGCCTCCCGGGCCGGCGGCGCCCCCGGCCGGCTCCGCCTCACCCTGCACGGGGGCGTCCTCGCCGTCGCCAACACCGGCGCCCCGCTCGACGCCACCGCCGTGGAGTCGCTCTCCACCCTCCGCGCCTCCGCCAAGCGCGCGGAGGACGGCACCCCGACCGTCGGCCGCTTCGGCGTCGGCTTCTCCGCCGTGCTCGCCGTCACCGACGAGCCCGCCGTGCTCTCCACGCACGGCTCGGTGCGCTGGTCGCTCAGCGAGGCGCACGCCCTCACCGAGGCCCGGCCCCAGCTCGCCGGGGAACTGCGCCGCCGCGAGGGCCATGTGCCGCTGCTGCGACTGCCGTTCCCCGCCGAGGGCTCCGCCCCCGACGGCTACCACACCGTGGTCGTCCTGCCACTGCGCGACGCCGCGGCCGAGGACCTCACCCGGCGACTCCTCGCCGACATCGACGACGCCCTCCTGCTCACCCTGCCCGGCCTCGCCGAGATCGTCGTCGAGACCCCGGACGGGGTCCGCACCCTGACCCGCTCCGCCGACGCGCCGCGCCCCGACGACATCACCACCGTCACCATCACCGACGGCGACCGCCGCACGGTCTGGCAGACCGCGGGCGCCCGGGGCGCCGTCACGGCCGACCTCCTCGCCGACCGCACCACCGAGGAGCGCGCCCGCCCGTTCTGGTCCGTCACCTGGGCCGTGCCCGTCTCCGACACCGGCGTGCCGCAGCAGCTGCGCACCGCCGCCGTCGTGCACGCACCCACCCCCAGCGACGAACCGCTCGGCGTCCCGGCACTGCTGATCGCCGGATACCCGCTCGACCCCACCCGCCGGCACGTCGCACCCGGCCCGCTCACCGACTTCCTCACCCAGCGCGCCGCGGACGCCTACGCCGACCTGCTGCGCGCCCGCGGCGGCGACCTCGGCTCGCTCTCCCTCGTCCCCGGCCCCCTCGGCAACGGCGCCCTCGACAACGCGCTGCGCGCCGCGATCCTCGACCGGCTGCCCGAAACGCCGTTCCTGCCGCACCCCGGCCCCGTCGAGGAGGGCACCCCGGCCCTGCGCCCGCGCGACGCGACGCTGCTGGAGGGCGCCGACACCTCCGTCGTCGCGGCCCTCGCCCCGATCTTCCCCGGCCTGCTGCCGGCCGGCCTGGAGCGCCGCCCCGAGCTGCGCGCCCTCGACGTGCGCCGGGTGCCGCTCGCCGAGGTCGTCGACCAGCTCGGCGGCCTGGAACGGGAACCCGCCTGGTGGCGCAACCTCTACGCGGCGCTGGCCGGCGCCGACCCGGAGTCGCTGGGCGCGCTGCCCGTGCCGCTGGCCGACGGCCGGACGGTGACCGGGCCGCGCCGCGTCCTGCTGCCCTCCGACGCCTCCGACTGGGCCGGCTACGAGGGGTACCCCGAGTCCCTCGCCGAGGCCCTCGGCCTGCTCGACCTGCGGCTCGCCCACCCCGAGGCCGCCCACCCGCTGCTCGCCAAGCTGGGCGCGGCCACCGCCACCCCGGCCGGGGTGCTGGACACCCCCGAGGTGCAGGCCGCCGTCGCCCGCTCGCTGGAGGTCGGCGAGGACGACTTCGACGCGGCCGTCGACCTCGCCGACGCCGTCCTCGCACTGGTGAAGGCCGCCGAGGCCTCGCCCGGCGACCGCCCGTGGCTGGCCCGGCTCGCCCTGCCGGACGACGAGGGCGAGCTCAGCCGCGCGGGCGAGCTGATCCTGCCCGACAGCCCGCTCGCCGCGCTGGCCCGCGAGGGCGACGCCGCGTACGTCGACGAGGACCTGCTGGAGCGCTGGGGCCCCGACGTGCTGGCCGCGGCCGGTGCGCTGGCCGGCTTCGTCCTCGTCCGGGCCGAGGACGTCGTGCTCGACCCGGACGACCTGGAGCGCCTCGACCCGACCGCGCCCGCCGACCGGGCCGCCGGCGGCCCCCCGACCGGCCTGCTCGACGAGGCCCCGGACGGCCTCGCCGAGTGGTGCGAGGACACCCTGGAGGCCCTGCACGCCGACGATGCCGGCGAGCTCGGCGTGCCGCCGGTCGCCGCCGAGCTGCTCGCCGTCCGCGACCTCGACCTGGTCGACGACTCCGCGTGGCCCGAGGCGCTGGCCGTGCTCGCCCGCCCGCCGTACCGGGCGGCCGTGGTCGAGCCGGTCCGCACCCTGCTGCCGGACGGCCGGTACGTCGACCTGCCGCCCTACACCGCGTGGTGGCTGCGCGACCACCCGGTGCTGGACGGCCGCGAGCCCGCCGGGCTGCGCGCGGCCGGCGCCGACCCGCTGCTGCGCGGCCTCTACGACGAGGCGCGCACCACCCTCGACGAGACGTTCCTGCACGCCCTCGGGGTGCGCACCACGCTCGCCGCGCTGCTCGCCGAGACGCACGGGCCGGACGAGCTGCTCGACCGCCTCGTCGACGAGGTCTCCGAGGTGACCCACCGCCAGCTGCACGGCATCCACACCGCGCTGGCCGCGCTGCCCGCCGACCGGGTCGACCCGCCGGACGTCGTCCGCGCGCTGGCCCCGCTCGACCCGGAGACCGGCCGCCGCCCCGACACCACCGTGATCGTGGACGCCTCCGCGGCGGTCGTCGCGGACGCCCCCGACCTCGTCGCGCTGCTCCACGACCACCCGGTGCTGCCGGTCGCCCCGGAGCACGCCGCGGCGCTCGCCGAGCGCCTGCACGTCTCGCTGGCCAGCGAGGTGGCGGGCGGCCGGGTGCTCTCCGAGGGCACCCTGCACCGGGTGCCCTCGGTCGTGCGCGAGCTGCTGCCGGGCTGCCCGGCGGTGTACGAGGAGCACGACGAGCTGCTCGTCGTCGGGCCGGACGGCGGGGAGGCGCACGTCGACTGGCGCTGGGACACCGCCGCCGAGGCCCCGGAGGCGCCGTACGCCCCCGAGGACGCCGAGCCGGGCGACGAGGACGACGAGTTCGAGGTGCCGCCGGTGCCGGGGCTGCTGCACGCGGCCACGCCCGAGGGGCTGGCGGCGGGCCTCGCCTGGTCGGTCGGCCAGTGGCACCGCCGCTTCGAGGTGCTCGCCGCGCTCGCCGAGCCGGACCGCGCCTACGAGCTGCTCGCGGCCCGCGACTACGAGTCCTGAGCCGCCCGGCCCGCTCCGCCCCGGCCCGCTCCGCCCCGGCCCGTCACGGCCGGGGCGGCCCCGGCGGCTCCGGCCTTGGCCTCCTGGGCCGCCCTCGCCGCCCGTGCGGTCCGCAGGGCGCGGGCGGCCGGGCGCACCCGCAGCCGGTGGTACGTCCCGAGCGTCGCCACGGCCGCGGCGACCGTCACCGCCCACACCGGCACCCGGACGACCGCCCCCAGCAGCCAGCCGCCGAAGACCGTCGCCAGCCCCGCGCAGAAGGCCATGAAGGCCTCCGGCTCCCCGCCTCTGCGCCCCATGCCGCGCCCCCTCGTCCTGCGTGAAGCTACCCGGCCGGAGCGCCCGCGAAGCCCTCGCCGCCGTCCTCCGGCGGCTCGGTGCGCAGCACCACGATCCGCCAGGTGACCTCCAGGAGCACCCCGGCGACCGCGGCGATCAGCACGCCCGTCAGCGGACCCCGCAGGCCGACCAGGTGCAGTTCGAAGAAGTCCGACAGCCACGGGACCAGCAGCACCAGCGCGAACGCCCCGCCCATCGCCGCGATGAGCAGCAGCCGCCACCACGTGTACGGCCGGGCGACGATCGCCAGCACCCACATCGCCACCAGGAACAGCGTCAGCGTCGCCACGCTGGTGTCCGCCTCCAGCCCGGTGGACGTGTCGAGCCGGGCCAGCATGTACGCGGTGAAGCAGGCCGTGCCCGCGATCACTCCGCCCGGCACGGCGAGCCGCAGCACCCGCCGGACGAAGCCGGTGCGGGCCCGCTCGTTGTTGGGCGCCAGCGCGAGGAAGAACGCGGGCACGCCGATCGTGAGGGTCGACAGCACGGTGGAGTGCCGCGGCAGGAACGGGTACGGCACGTGCGTGCAGATCACGAGCAGGGCGAGCAGCACCGAGTAGACCGTCTTCACGAGGAAGAGGTTGGCGACCCGCTCGATGTTGCCGATCACCCGCCGCCCCTCGGCCACCACGGAGGGGAGGGTGGCGAACGAGTCGTCGAGCAGGACGATCTGCGCCACCGCCCGGGTGGCGTCGCTGCCGGTGCCCATGGCGACACCGATGTCGGCGTCCTTCAGGGCGAGCACGTCGTTGACGCCGTCGCCGGTCATGGCGACGGTGTGGCCCCGGGACTGCAGGGCGGCGACGAGTTCGCGCTTCTGCTGCGGGGTGACCCGTCCGAAGACGGACGTGCGGTCCGCGAGGTCGGCGAACTCGGGGGAGCCGTGCGCCGGGAGGGTGCGGGCGTCCACGGGCTGCTCGGCGCCGGGCAGGCCCAGGTGCGTGGCGACCGCGCCGACGGACACCGCGGCGTCGCCGGAGATCACCTTGGCCCGCACCCGCTGGTCCTCGAAGTAGCGCAGGGTCTCGGAGGCGTCCGGGCGCAGCCGCTGCTGCAGCACCACCAGCGCCGCGGGTTCCAGCCCGGCGGCCGGGTCGGGCGCGTCGAGCGGTACGGCCGAGCGGCCCAGCAGCAGCACCCGCAGCCCCCGGGCGCCCAGGGTGTCGGCCTCGCCGAGGGCGGCGTGCCCGGAGGGCAGCAGGACGTCGGGGGCGCCGAGCAGCCAGCTGGCCTCGCCGCCCGCCGGGTCCGCGAGCCGGGCCGCGCTCCACTTGCGGGCCGAGGAGAACGGCATCGCCGCGAGCACCGGCCGCCGGCCGTCCGGGGGCGGCCCGCACGCGTCGATCACCGCCTGCATGGACGCGTTGGGGCGGGCGTCCGCGGCGCCCAGCGCGGCGAGCACCTCGCGCAGGACCTGCCGGTCGTCGTCGGTGGCGCGGCCGTCGGAGAGCGGCCGCAGCTCGACGAGGTCCATGCCGCCCTCGGTGAGGGTGCCGGTCTTGTCGAGGCAGACGGTGTCGACCCGGGCGAGGCCCTCGATCGCGGGCAGCTCCTGCACGAGGCACCGGCGGCGGCCGAGCCGCACCACACCGATCGCGAAGGCCACCGATGTCAGCAGCACCAGGCCCTCGGGGACCATCGGCACGATGCCCGCCACCATGCGGCGGACGGCCTCCTGCCAGTCGCGGCCCTCGACCGCGAGCTGGCTGATGACCAGGCCCACCGCCGTGGGCACCAGCAGGAAGGTGATGAAGCGGAGGATCTGGTCGATGCCGGTGCGCAGCTCGGAGCGGACGAGGGTGAACCGGCTCGCCTCCTCGGCGAGCTGGGCGGCGTACGCCTCACGGCCGACCCGGGTGGCGGTGAACGCGCCGGAGCCGGCGACGACGAAGCTGCCGGACATCACCTGGTCGCCGGGCCGCTTCAGCACGGGGTCGGGTTCGCCGGTGAGGAGCGACTCGTCGATCTCCAGCCCGTCGGCCTCGGTGACGGAGCCGTCCACGACGACCTTGTCGCCGATGGCCAGCAGCACGGTGTCGCCGAGCACGATCCCGGAGGTGGCGACGGTCTGCCCGGCGCCGTCGCGGCGGACCTGCGGCCTGGCCTCGCCGATCAGCGCGAGCCCGTCGAGGGTCCGTTTGGCGCGGAGCTCCTGGACGATGCCGATCAGCGTGTTGGCGACGATGACGAGGCCGAAGAGGCCGTCCTGGATCGGGCCGACGACCAGGATGATCGCGAACATCACGCCGATGATGCCGTTGAAGCGGGTGAAGACGTTGGCGCGGACGATCTCGCGGGTCGAGCGGCTGGAGCGGACGGGGACGTCGTTGACCTCGCCGCGCGCGACCCGCCGGTCGACCTCGGCCGCCGTGAGCCCGCCGTGCCGCCCGCCCGGGCCGTGGTCCCCGGTCTCGGCCGTGCCCTCCGCGGGATGCGTCATGGCACCGACTCTAGGTGGGCGGAATGTCCGGTGCGCCGGTTGTGCGGCGTTCGGGGCGCGGGGCGGGGCGCCGTCCGCGGGTTCAGTCCAGGTGCGGGGCGGGGCCGTCCGCGGCGGGTCCGTCGACGGGGGCGGCCCCGGCCTCCGCGGCGCGGGAGCGCCGGATGGCGTCCCGGCGGGCCCGGCAGTACCAGAGGCCGATCAGCCCCAGCAGGCCGCCCGACAGGCAGATCCACGGCCAGCTGCCGTGGCCGTGGTCGGAGAGCGTGCCCTGGAAGGGCAGCAGCACCACGAACGCGACGAACCACAGCACCGTGCCGCCGCCGACGATCGCGACGTCGTTGGCCTCCAGCGGCGGGGGCGAGGGGCGCAGGGGGGTCTTGGCCATGGCCCCTAGGGTACGGGGGCGGGTGCGGGCCGGTGCGGAAGGCCCGGGTGGAACGGCCCGCGCCGGGTAAGGGGCCTTTTCTACGCGCGAAGATGGCGCGTGCACGAGCGAAAACTCATACTGGACATTCCGGTTGCTGTCCCGCGCGTCCGTCGGACCGCCCCCCAGGCCGCCGGTGGACCAGGCAGCGCCGCCACGGTCCCTCCCCGTGCCCCCCACCACCCGCGAGGACCCCCGCATGCCTCCGAAGGCCCAGTCGACCTCCGTGGCCGACGTGCCCTCCCCCGCTCCGAAGCCCTCGGCCGGAGCCCTCGACCGCTTCTTCCGGATCTCCGAGCGCGACTCCACGCTGCCCCGCGAGATCCGCGGCGGTGTCGCGACCTTCTTCACCATGGCCTACATCCTGGTGCTGAACCCGATCATCCTGGCCAGCGCCACGGACATGAACGGCGCCCACCTCGACAGCGGCCAGCTGGTCACCGCCACCGCGCTCACCGCGGGCCTCACCACGCTGCTCATGGGTGTCATCGGCAACGTGCCGATCGCCCTGGCCGCGGGCCTCGGCGTCAACAGCATCGTGGCCCTCCAGCTCGCACCCCGGATGACCTGGCCCGAGGCCATGGGCATGGTGGTGCTCGCCGGCATCGCGATCATGGTGCTGGTCGCCACCGGCCTGCGCGAGCGCGTGATGAACGCCGTGCCGCTCGGCCTGCGCAAGGCCATCGCCATCGGCATCGGCCTCTTCATCGCCCTGATCGGCCTGGTCGACGCCGGCTTCGTCAGCCGGATCCCCGACGCCGCCCACACCACCGTGCCCCTGCAGCTCGGCAGCACCGGGCACCTGGTCGGCTGGCCCGTGCTGGTCTTCGTCATCGGCCTGGTGCTCACCCTGGTGCTGATGGTGCGCAAGGTGCCCGGCGCCATCCTGATCAGCATCGTCGTGTCCACCGTCGTCGCCCTGGTGATCGAGCAGGTCGCGAACATCGGCCAGGGCTGGGGCCTCACCGTGCCGACCTGGCCCGGCAACCCGGTGGCCGCCCCCGACTTCGGCCTCATCGGCGACGTCGACCTCTTCGGCGGCTTCCAGCACGTCGGCATCCTCACCGGCGTGCTGTTCACCTTCACCGTGCTGATGTCCTGCTTCTTCGACGCGATGGGCACCATCCTCGGCGTCGCCGACGAGGCGCACCTGCTCGACGAGAAGGGCGACCTGCCCGGCATCAACAAGATCCTCATGGTGGACGGCATCGCCACCGCGGCCGGCGGCGCGGCCTCCTGCTCCGCCAACACCTGCTACGTCGAGTCCACCGCGGGCGTCGGCGAGGGAGCCCGCACCGGCTTCGCGTCGATCGTCACCGGCGCGCTCTTCCTGGTGGCGCTCTTCCTCACCCCGCTGGCCACCATGGTGCCCGCGCAGGCCGCCACCCCGGCCCTGGTCGCCGTCGGCTTCCTGATCCTGGCGAACTCGATCCGCGAGATCGACTGGGACGACTGGACGATCGCGATCCCGGCGTTCCTGACGATCGTCATGATGCCGTTCACCTACTCGATCACGAACGGCATCGGCTTCGGCTTCATCTCCTTCTGCATCCTGCGCCTGGCCGTCGGCCGCGGCCGCGAGGTGCCGGTCGCGATGTACGCCGTCGCCGCGGTGTTCACGTTCTACTACCTGATGCCCGCGCTCGGCCTCGGCTGACCCGCGCCGCGCGTCCCGCGACCGGCCCCGCCTGCGACCGTGCAGGCGGGGCCGGTCGCGTCCTGTCCACCGGGGCTGGCGCGTGGGCGTGCGGGCGTGCGGGCGGGCACGGGGGAGCGCGGCGAGTGGCGTACGGGTGGCGTACGGGTGGTGATCCGGCGGTGATCCGGCGGTCGGGACGGGTGTTCGGGGAGAGTGTTGTGGAGGGCCTGCGACCGGCCGCGATCCAGGATGTTGCGTGTCCATGACCATGGTTGGATGACCGGACCCGCCGGCCCGCCGACGGGTGCGCCCCGGTCCGTGACGCCGCCTCCGCGCCCGGGCGCACCCCGGTGCGCCCGTACCGGCCGGGCACACCCGCAGCACTGCTGACATGCCGTCGGAGGGCCACTTTGCGCATCCTGCTCGTCGCCAGCGCGTTCAACAGCCTCACCCAGCGCGTCCACACCGAACTCCGTGCCCGCAGGCACACCGTGGCCGTCGAACTGGCCCTCGGCGACGAGCCCGTCCGGGCCGCCGTCGCACGGTTCGCACCGGACCTCGTCCTCGCGCCGATGCTCACCCGGGCCGTCCCCGAGGACATCTGGAGCCGACACACCGTCCTCATCGTCCACCCCGGCCCGAAGGGCGACCGCGGCCCGTCCTCGCTCGACTGGGCGATCCACGAGGGCGCCGAGGAGTGGGGCGTCACCGTGTTGCAGGCGGTCGCCGAGATGGACGCCGGACCCGTCTGGGCGTCCGTCCCGTTCCGGGTGCCCGCCTGCGGCAAGAGCGAGGCCTACCGCAACGAGGTCGCCGACGCGGCCCTGGAGGCCGTCCTGCTCGCCGTCGAACGCCACGAGAGCGGCTGGTTCGAACCCGAGCCGCTCGACACCGCCCGCCGGGACGTCCGGGGCCGCCTCCGGCCGTACCACGCCCAGGAGCACCGCCGGATCGACTGGGCCGCCGACGACACCGCCACCGTGCTGCGCAAGCTCCGCTCCGGCGACTCCCAGCCCGGCGTCCTCGACGTGCTCCACGGCACCGAGTACTTCCTCCACGGCGGCCACCCCGAGGACGAGCTGCGCGGCACCCCGGGGACGGTCGTCGCCACCCGGCACGGCGCGATCTGCCGCGCCACCACCGACGGCGCCGTCTGGATCCCCCAGCTCCGCCCGCGCCGCGCGCCCGGCGGCCCGGCCACCTACAAGCTGCCCGCCGCACAGGTGCTGGGCGCCCTCCTCGACGGCGTGCCGGAGGTGCCGGTCACCCCGTGGGACGCCGCCCGCCGCGCCACCTGGTCGGAGCTGCGCTACCACGAGGACGCCGGCGTCGGCTTCCTCGAGTTCGCGCACCCCGGCGGCGCGATGAGCACCGGCCAGTGCCGCCGCCTGCTCGACGCCTACCGGGCCGCCTGCACCCGCCCCACCGGGGTGATCGTGCTCGGGCCCGGGCGCGACTTCTACTCCAACGGCATCCACCTCAACACCATCGAGGCCGCCGACGACCCCGCCGAGGAGTCCTGGCGGAACATCAACGCCATGGACGACCTCGTCGAGGCGATCCTCACCACCACCGACCGGGTCACCGTCTCCGCCGTGGCCGGCAACGCGGCGGCCGGCGGCGTGATGCTCGCCATCGCCGCCGACGAGGTCTGGTGCCGCACCTCCGCGGTGCTCAACCCGCACTACCGGCTGATGGGCCTGTACGGCTCCGAGTACTGGACGTACACCCTGCCCCGCCGCGTCGGGGCGGACACCGCGGCCCGGCTCACCGGCGCCGCCCTGCCGGTCGGCGCCCACGAGGCCGAGCGCCTCGGCCTGGCCGACCGGGTGCTGCCGGGCAGCCCCGCGGAGTTCCGCCGCCGGGTGCACCGCGAGGCGGCGGCCCTGGCTGCCTCGCCCGACCTCGACACCCGGCTGCTGGAGAAGAAGCGCCGCCGTGCCCGCGACGAGGAGGCGAAGCCGCTCTCCGCCTACCGGGCCGAGGAGCTGGACCGGATGCGGCGCAACTTCACCGCCCCGGACGAGCCCTACCACGGGCTGCGGCGCGCCTTCGTGCACAAGGTCTGCCCGACGGAGACGCCCGCCCACATCCGCGCCTGAGCGCACCGCGCCCGGACGCACCGCGGGGGAGGACGGCCGGTGGGCCGTCCTCCCCCGCGACGGGGCCGTGGTTCAGCGCCGGTGCGGCGCGGCGGCCGGTCGGTCGAAGGCCTGCGGCCCGGACCAGGCCGGCACCACCCGGCCGGCCACCGGCGCGGCGGCGGGCCGTTCGGCAGCGGGTCGACCAGCGGGGGGCCGTTCGGTGGCGGGCCGTTCGGTGCGGGCCGTGCGCTCGCCGGGCAGCGGTGCGGCCGGACCGGTCAGGACGGGACGCTCACGGCCGTGCCTGCTCGGTGCCACCGCGAAGGCCAGCGCGCTGATGAAGACGTACGTGCCGAAGCCCACGGCGAGCGGGAAGACGAACTGCAGCGCCACCGGCCCGGCCGGGGCCCGCAGGTCGTCCGAGAGGTGCACCGAGACGGCCGCCATGCCGGTGAAGTGCATCGCGCAGACGGCGATGCCCATCACCGGGGAGGCCGCCAGCACGGCCGCGGTGCCCCGGATGTTGAGGGCGGCCCAGAGGGCGGCCGTCGCGGCGACCACGGCGATGGCGACGGAGATCGCCACGGTCACCGGGTCGTAGGAGAGGTGGCCGGGCACCCGGACGGCGGCCATGCCGAGGTAGTGCATCGCCGCGACGCCGAGGCCGGTGGCCACGCCGCCGGTCAGGATCGCCCCACGGGGGCGGGTGCTGTAGCCGACGGTGAAGATGCCGACGCCGACGAAGCCGAGGGCGACGACCAGGCTCGCCAGGGTGAGCGGGACGGCGTAGTGGATCTCGACGCCGCTCACGGCGAAGCCGAGCATGGCGACGAAGTGCATGCTCCAGATGCCGCCGCCGAGCGACACCGTGCCGAACAGCAGCCAGTTGCGCCGCGAGCGGCCCTCGGACAGCAGGGCCCAGCGGGTACTGCGCAGCGCCACGAGGGCGCCGAGGCAGGCGATGACGTACGAGATCGCCGGTGTCAGCCAGCCGTAGACAGCGTGGTGGACGTGACCCAAGGGGACTCCCGGGATGGAGTGGGGGGTGCACAGTGCCGGCGTGCTGTGTTCCTGACAAGACGGACCCTAGTGGTCGCCGTCACTCATGGGCAATGCCGGGAGATTCGGTGAACTCGCAGGTCGGGAGCGGTACTTCACGTTTGAGGCAAGAAGTCGTCACCGGAGATTGACGTGATGTCCAGGGGAACTGCGCGCCGGGGGCGGGTCGGCGGTCCGGAGGTGACGGAAATTCCGTTTTCCTTAGAGAGGGTAATGACGTAGTCTAATGACCATGCCCGAGATGTCCGAGGACGATCTTGCAGCCGTCAGCCAGCTGCGGTCGTCCACGATGCGCCTTGCCCGCCGGTTGCGACACCAGCGGATCGAGGAGTCGCTGAGCCCCACCGAGATGGGGGTGCTCGGCACCCTGGCCCGCTGCGGCCGGGCGACCCCTGGCGAACTCGCCCGACGCGAGCACGTCCAGCCGCCGTCCATGACCCGCATCATCGCCATGCTGGAGGAGAAGGGGCTGGTACGGCGCGAGCCGCACCCGGACGACCGACGCCAGGTGGTCGTCAGCAGCACCGAACAGGCGGAGGAGATCCTCGCGGAGAGCCGCCGCCGACGGAACGCCTGGCTGGCCGAACTGGCCGCCGGGCTCACCGACGAGGAGTGGGCCCTGGTCCGCGCCGCGGCACCCGCGCTCTACAAGCTCGCCGGCCTCTGAGGCGCGACATCCCACGGCACCGACGAAGGAGTACCGCATCACCGCAGGACACACGAGTGAGATCAGCCGCGTGGCGCCGCGCCTGCCCGCCGCCACGCACCGAGGGGAGCCCCACGTGACACCGCCGGCCGCAGCCAGCGCAGCCGCCACCCGTACCGACGACAACACCGCGGACCGGAGGGCGGCCGACGCCGCCACCGCCGTGAGCCGGGCACCCGCCCCCGTGGGCCTGCCCGGCACCGGCGACGACGACCCCTGCGAACGCACCGCGGCGGCCACCACCGCCGCATCCGCCGCCCCCTCCCGGGCGCGCCCGACCCGGTCCGGCGGGATGTTCTCCTCCCTCCGGATCCGTAACTACCGCTACTACTTCGCCGGCCAGGTCGTCTCCAACACCGGCACCTGGATGCAGCGCATCGCCCAGGACTGGCTGGTGCTCAGCCTCACCGGCAGCCCGTTCGCCGTCGGCATCACCACCGCCATGCAGTTCCTGCCGATGCTGCTGCTCGGCCTGTGGGGCGGCGTCCTCGCCGACCGGCTGCCCAAGCGCCGTCTGCTGATCGCCACCCAGGGCGTCATGGGCCTGCTGGCCGCCGGCCTGGCCGTGCTCACCGTCACCGGAACGGTGACCGCCGGCTACGTCTACGTCTTCGCGCTGCTGCTCGGCCTCGTGACCGTCGTCGACAACCCGACCCGGCAGGCCTTCGTCAGCGAGATGGTGCCCGCCAAGGACCTCTCCAACGCGGTCAGCCTCAACGCCGCCAACTTCCAGACCGCCCGCCTGGTCGGCCCGGCCGTCGCCGGCCTGCTGATCGCCGCGGTGGGCAGCGGCTGGGCCTTCGCCGTCAACGCGCTGTCCTTCGCCGCCGTCATCGGCGGCATGCTCGCCATGCGGGAGAGCGAACTGCGGCCGGTCGAGCCGGTCGCCCGCCGCGGCGGGCAGCTCCGCGAAGGGCTGCGGTACGTCCGGGAACGCCCCGAACTGCTGTGGCCGATGGTGCTCGCCGGCTTCATCGGCACCTTCGGCTTCAACTTCCCGACGCTGCTCTCCGGCTTCGCCTACGACACCTTCAAGGTCGGCGCCGGCGAGTACGGCCTGCTCAACACCGCGATGGCGGTCGGCTCCCTCGCCGGGGCCCTGCTCGCCGCCCGGCGCGGCGCCCCGCGGCTGCGGCGACTGGTCGGCGCGGCCCTCGCGTTCGGCGCGCTGGAGGTGCTGGCCGCGTTCGCCCCCGGCTACTGGACCTTCGCCCTGCTGCTGACCCTGACCGGCGTCTTCGGCCTCACCTTCAACACCTCCGTCAACTCCGCGCTGCAGCTGGCCACCGAGCCCGCCATGCGCGGCCGGGTGATGGGCCTGCTGGTGCTGGTCTTCACCGGCGGCACCCCCATCGGCGCACCGATCGTCGGCTGGGTCACCGACGTGTACGGGCCGCGGGTCGGCCTGCTCGCCTGCGGACTGGTCTCCGCCGCCGCCGCCGGCACGGTCGCCGTGGTGCTGGCCCGCGCCGCCGGCCTGAAGGTCCGCGTCGACCTGCACCCCGGTGCGGGCGGCCGGGTGGTCACGGTCGTGCCGCGCACCCTGCCCAAGGACGACCTCGTGGCCGCCTGCTGAGCGCCCCACGACACCGCGGCACCGCGCCCGGCCCGGCCACCGCCGGGCCGGGCGCGGCCGTTCGCCGGGCGGTGACGCGGGCGGCGCGGCGGACGGGCCCGGCCGTAAAGCGGATGAGTCCGGCGCCGCCGGGCGGCAGGATGGGCCCATGAGGCTCTTCGTGGCGGTCGACCCGCCGACCGCGGCGGTGCAGGAACTCGTCGACGCGGCCGCCCCGCTGCACGGCCTGCCCGGCGCCGACCGGCTGCGCTGGACGGAGGTCGAGGGCTGGCACCTCACGCTCGCCTTCCTCGGCGAGGTGCCCGTCACCGACGTTCCGGCGCTGGAGGCCGCGCTCGCCCGGACGGCCGGCGAGCACGGCGCCCACCGGCTCCGGCTGGCCGGCGGCGGCACCTTCGGCGACCGTGCGCTCTGGGCGGGCGTCGACGGCGAGGTGTGGGCGCTGCGCCGACTCGCCGAGGCCGTCCGCGCGGCCGTGGGCGAGCTGGGCGTGGAACTCGACCAGTACGGCTTCCACCCGCACCTGACCCTCGCCAGGTCCGGGTCCACCCGGGGGCGGCGCCGCGCCGAGCAGCGCGGTGCGGCCTCCGCGCTCCAGCACCTCGCGGCGGCCCTGGACGGCTTCCGCGGTACGGAGTGGGAGGCGTCGGAGATGCACCTGATGCTCAGCGAGACGGGCTTCGGGCCGTCCCGCTACCGCAGCCTGACGGCGTGGCCGCTGGCCCGCTGGGAGGCCTGAGGCCGCTCGCACCCGGACGCCGTGCCGTGCCGTCCCCCGGCCGTCCCGTCGCACCCGGCCGGCCCGTCGCACCCGGTGTCCCGGCGGGGTCTCAGCCCAGGTCGGCCTCCGGCCGCAGCTCGATCCGGTCGGGGGCCGCGTCGCCGAGCTCCAGCAGGACGAACGTGTTGCGGCCCGCCCGCAGTACCGGCTGCGGGCAGTAGAGGGTGCGCTGGGGGCCGCGGGCGTCGTAGCGGCCGAGGAGGAAGCCGTTGGCCCACACGTAGCCGTGGTGCCCGCCCGGGACGGCGAGGAAGGCGTCGCCGGTCTCCGCGAGGTCGAGCGTGCCGCGGGCCAGCCCCTCCCCGTCACCGGCGGTGAACTCCGCCGCCGGCAGCGGGTCCAGCGGCAGCGGCTCGGCCCGCCAGCCGTGCACGTACTGGCGCTCGTGCCGGACACCGCCCGTGATGCCCTTGGTCTCGCCGACCTGCGGCCCGTAGTTGACCCGGCCGAGCGACTCCACCAGCAGCTCGATCCGGACGCCGCCGGCCACCGCGGGCGGCTCCTGCCCGGTGCCGCGCTCCAGCTCGGCGGCCCGTCCGCCGTCGACGCGCAGGGTGGCCCGGTCGCGCAGCCCCTCGACGGTGAGCGGCAGCGGCGGCCGGGGGCCGGGGAGCTCCGCGGTGTACCGCACCAGCCCGTGCTCCAGGCCGAGCTCCTCGAAGGTGGGCGGCACGGGCGAGGCGACGGCCGGGCCGAACGGCAGCGCCGCCCGTTCTGTCAGCGGCACCGTGGCCTCCGGCAGCACCGGTGCGACGGGCGGGGGCCCGGGCTCCCGGTCGTCCAGGTACCGCGCCTCCTCGGGACGCGCCGCCGCGAACTCCGCCAGCACCTCCCGGAACAGCCGGTACTTGGCGGTCGGCGCACCGCGCTCGTCCAGCGGCGCGTCGTAGTCGTACGAGGTCGTCACCGGCTGGAACGGCGAGTGCTCCCAGTCGGTCGAGTTGAACGGCGGGTCGGCGTGGTTCGCCCCGGCGGTGGTGCCGAAGCTGGTGCCGCCGTGCGCCATGTAGAGGTTGACCGAGCCGCCCGCGGCGAGGATCCGCCGCAGCGTGCCGGCGGCGTCCTCCGCGTCACGGGTGTGGTGCGGGCGGCCCCAGTGGTCGAACCAGCCGTTCCAGTACTCCATGCAGAACGGCGGGTCCGCGGGGCGGTGGCGGCGCAGCGCCGCGAACGCCTCCTCCGGGTCGGAGCCGAAGTTCACCGTGGCCAGCACCCCCGGCAGGGTGCCGCCGGTCAGCATGTGGTCCTCCGGGCCGTCCGAGGTGAAGAGCGGCACGGTGACACCGCGGTCGCGCAGCCCGTCCGCGAGGTGGCGCAGATAGGCGCCGTCGCTGCCGAACGACCCGTACTCGTTCTCCACCTGCACCATCAGCACGTTGCCGCCGCGGTCGCTCTGGCGGGCCACCACCGCGGGCATCAGCACGTCGAAGAAGGCGTCCACCGCCGCCAGGTACTCCGGGTCGGACGTCCTCGCCCGCCGGCCCACCCGGGCGGTGAGCCAGCCCGGCAGCCCGCCGTTGTCCCACTCCGCGCAGATGTACGGGCCGGGCCGGACGATCGCCCAGAGGCCCTGCCGGGCCGCCTCGTCGAGGAACTCCCCGAGCTCCGCGAGCCGCTCGTGCCGGCCGGGCGCGGGCTCGTGGAGGTTCCACGGCACGTACGTCTCGACGGTGTTCAGCCCCATCGCGCGGACGGCGGCGAGCCGCTGCGGCCACTGCCCGGGACGGGTCCTGGCGTAGTGCACGGCACCTGACAGGATGCGCAGCGGGCGGCCGTCGAGCCGGAATCCGGCGGAGTCGTAGGTGAGCATGCCGCCAAGCCTGCGCGACCGGGGCGGGCCGCGGCCATGGACGGAACCTCCCGGCGTGTTGGATTGTCGTGCCACCCGGCACCGGCCGGCGGGACCCCGGCACCGGGGCGGGAGGGGGAAAGGGAGGGGAGGGGACGGCATGGAGCGCTGGTGGCACTACCTCACGCCCGGGCCCGCCCAGCTCGCCACCGGCCTGGCCTGCCTCGGCACCGGCGTGCAGCGCGGGCGGCTCCCCGTCGTCGGGCCGCGCACCCTCGACCACTGGGTGGCGGTGCTGGTCACCGAGGGCCGCGGCTGGTCCGCCGCCGCCGACGGCACCCGTCGGACCGTCGTGGCCCCCGCGGTACTGCTGCTGCGCCCGGGCGTGTCCCACCACTACGGGCCGGACGCCGGCGGCTGGGCGGAGTGCTTCGTCGACTTCACCGGCCCGGCGCTCGCCGCCTACGCCGAACTCGGCCTGCTGCCGGAGGCCGACGTCGTCCCGCTGACCGCCGCGGAGTCCGTCCGGCGGGTGATCGCCCGGATCGCCGCCGCCTGCCGCGGCGGCGGGCCCCTCGCCGGGGTGGAAGCCGGGGCGGCCGTCCACGAGCTGCTGGTGGAGCTGCGCCGTCACCGGGCCGACCTCGGCCCGGCGGGCGACCCCGTCGTCGCCGCGCTGCGGCAGGGCGCGTTCCTGCCGCTGCCGGTCGCCGGGCACGCCCGACGGGCCGGGGTGACGGTGGCCGGGCTGCGGCGCGCCGTCCGTGCGGCGGGCGGGGTCGGCCCGCGGGAGTACGTGCTGGCGGTACGGCTCGACGAGGCCAAGCGGCTGCTCGCCGCGGGAGGGCTGCCGGTCGCCGAGATCGCCCGACGGGTGGGGTACGAGGACCCGGCGTACTTCAGCCGCATCTTCACGCGGCGGGTGGGCACGGCGCCCAGCGTGTTCCGCGCCCGGGCGTACCGCGGCGGCCTCCCGCCCGCGCAGGGCGGTGGCTCCGGTGCTCCGGCGACCGACTAACCTCGGAGCGTGGACCCGAAGACTCGCATGCGGATCGTGACCGGCGCACTGTTGCTGCTGCTGGCCGTGGTGATCGTCAGTTCGCTCGTCCGGCGCTGACGGCGGGCGGGGCCCCGCAGCGGCGACCGCGGGCGGGACCCGGCACCGCCGACGGCCTTCCGTCCGTGCCCTGCCCCGGTCCTGTCCCCTGCCCGTGTCCCTGCCCGTGGAGCGGGGAACGGCGACGGCCCCCGGTGCCGTGAGGCGAGCCGGGGGCCGTCGGTCGTGCGGGTGCCGTGGTCCGTCACCCCGTGCGGGGCGCCGGGCGACGGGTCAGAGGTGCTCGATCACGTGGTCGATGCAGGCCGTGAGCGCCTGGACGTCGGCCGGGTCGATCGCCGGGAACATCGCGACGCGCAGCTGGTTGCGGCCGAGCTTGCGGTACGGCTCGGTGTCGACGATGCCGTTGGCGCGCAGCGCCTTGGCGATGGCGGCGGCGTCGATCGAGTCGTCGAAGTCGATGGTGCCGACGACCTGCGAGCGCTCCTCGGCCTTGGCCACGAACGGCTGGGCGAAGGAGGACTTCTCGGCCCACGAGTAGAGGATCGAGGAGGACTCGGCGGTGCGGGCGACGGCCCACTCCAGGCCGCCGTTGCCGTTCAGCCACTCCAGCTGGTCGGCCAGCAGGAAGAGCGTCGCCACCGACGGGGTGTTGTACGTCTGGTCCTTCGACGAGTTGTCGATCGCGGTCGGCAGGTCGAAGAACGGCGGGATGTAGCGGCCGGAGGCGGCGATCTCGGCGGCGCGCTCCAGGGCGGCCGGGGAGAAGGCGGCCAGCCAGAGGCCGCCCTCGCTCGCGAAGGACTTCTGCGGCGCGAAGTAGTAGACGTCCGTCTCGGTGATGTCGACCGGCAGGCCGCCGGCGCCCGAGGTGGCGTCGACCAGCACCAGCGAGCCCGCGTCCGCGCCGGCGGGGCGCCGGATCGGCATGGCGACACCGGTGGAGGTCTCGTTGTGGGTGAGCGCGTAGACGTCCACGCCGGCCTCGGCGACCGGCAGCGGGTGGGTGCCCGGCTCGGACTTGATCACGGAGGGGTCGCCCAGCCAGGGGGCGGCCTTCACCGAGGAGGCGAACTTGGACGAGAACTCGCCGAAGTTGAGGTGCTGCGACTTCTCGCGCACCAGGCCGAAGGCGGCGATGTCCCAGAACGCGGTCGAGCCGCCGTTGCCGAGCACCACCTCGTAGCCCTCGGGCAGCGAGAAGAGGCTGCTCACGCCCTCGCGCACACGCTTGACCAGGTTCTTCACCGGGGCCTGGCGGTGCGAGGTGCCGAGCAGGGAGGTTCCGGTGGCGGCGAGGGCACTCAGGGCCTCGGGGCGCACCTTGGACGGTCCGCAGCCGAAACGGCCGTCTGCGGGCTTGATGTCAGCGGGGATCTGGATCTGAGCCACGCGCGCAGCCTACCGGCCGTGTTGCGGGGAGGTGACGGACGTCCGCACGGTGAGATGTGATCTTCACAGGTGCGGGCGGGTCCGGCCGCGTGCCGGACCCGCCCGAACGAGTGAAGCGTCAGTGCGCGATCGAGTCGTAGCCCTCGACCTCGCGCGGGCTGCGCGGGCCGGGGCCGAGGTAGCGCGCGGACGGCCGGACCAGGCGGCCGGTGCGCTTCTGCTCCAGGATGTGCGCGGACCAGCCGGCGGTGCGCGCACAGGTGAACATCGAGGTGAACATGTGGGCCGGCACCTCGGCGAAGTCCAGCATGATCGCGGCCCAGAACTCGACGTTGGTCGCGAGCACGCGGTCGGGGCGCCGGTTGTGCAGCTCCTCCAGCGCGGCCTTCTCCAGCGCCTCGGCGATCTCGAAGCGCGGCGCGCCGAGCTCGCGGGCGGTGCGGCGCAGCACGCGGGCGCGCGGGTCCTCCGCGCGGTAGACGCGGTGGCCGAAGCCCATCAGGCGCTCGCCCTTGTCGAGGGCCTTCTTCACGTAGCCCACCGCGTCACCGGTGCGCTCGATCTCCTCGATCATGCCGAGCACGCGCGACGGCGCGCCGCCGTGCAGCGGGCCCGACATCGCGCCGACCGCGCCGGACAGCGCCGCGGCGACGTCGGCGCCGGTGGAGGCGATGACGCGGGCGGTGAAGGTCGAGGCGTTCATGCCGTGCTCGGCGGCGGAGGTCCAGTACGCGTCGACGGCCTTGACGTGCTTCGGGTCCGGCTCGCCGCGCCAGCGGATCATGAACCGCTCGACGACCGTCTCGGCCTTGTCGATCTCGCGCTGCGGCACCATCGGCAGGCCCTGGCCGCGGGCGGACTGGGCGACGTACGACAGTGCCATGACGGCGGCGCGGGCGAGGTCGTCGCGGGCCTGCTCGGCGGAGATGTCGAGCAGCGGCTGGAGGCCCCACACCGGGGCGAGCATGGCGAGCGCGGACTGCACGTCGACCCGGATGTCACCGGAGTGCACCGGGATCGGGAAGGGCTCGGCGGCGGGCAGGCCGGGGTTGAACTTGCCGTCCACCAGCAGGCCCCACACGTGGCCGAACGAGACGTGGCCCACGAGGTCGTCGATGTCCACGCCGCGGTAGCGCAGTGCGCCGCCCTCGCGGTCGGGTTCGGCGATCTCGCTCTCGAAGGCGACTACACCTTCGAGTCCGGGTACGAAGTCGGACATCAGACGGCTCCTTCAGTGATCCGATCCGGGACGCCGCGGAGAGTGGGGCGGCGGTCCGGGTGACCGTTCGGTGGGGTTGGCACTCGGTGTCAGCCTTGCAGGCACGGAGTGCATTGCGCCATACACCACGACGGTGATGTTTCCCCCACCGGCCGCCTCGGCCCCGGCGGCGGACGGACCGGGGGAAACCGGGTCGTACGGCACGATTCCCCGTACGGCGGGTGGCCGTGCGGTGGGGGGACACCTTAACTCCCACCGGGGTTTGCCGGGACGTAGCAGCCCGCCACGCTTGTCGTACGGGATGATGTTGCCGTGCCTACCGCGGAACACCCCCCGACAGCCCTGACCGCGCCGACCGAGGACCGGCCCGGGCCGGACCTGGCCGTCATGCGCAAGCACTACCAGCACGACGGCCTCGCGGAGGGCGCCCTCGCGGCCGACCCGGTCACCCAGTTCACCACCTGGTTCCACGAGGTGGCCGAGGCCGGGGTGACCGAGCCGAACGCCATGGTCCTCTCCACCGCCGACGCGGCGGGGCGGCCCAGCTCCCGCACCGTGCTGCTCAAGGGCTACGACGACCGCGGTTTCGTGTTCTTCACCAACTACGGCTCGCGCAAGGGCGCCGAGCTCGCCGTCAACCCGCAGGCCTCGCTGCTCTTCCCGTGGGTCGCCCTGGCCCGCCAGGTCATCGTCGGCGGCCGGGTCGAGAAGGTCGGCCGCGACGAGACCGCCGCCTACTTCCGCACCCGCCCGCACGGCTCCCAGCTCGGCGCCTGGGCCAGCGAGCAGTCCAGCCCGGTCTCCGGCCGCGAGGTCCTGGAGCAGCGCTACGCCGACCTCGCCGCCCGCTACCCGGAGGGCGAGGGCGTGCCGGTGCCGCCGTTCTGGGGCGGCTACCGCGTGGTGCCCGAGACGGTCGAGTTCTGGCAGGGCCGCGAGAACCGCCTGCACGACCGCCTGGTCTTCGTCGCGGACGGCGACGGCTGGCGCGTCGAGCGGCTGTGCCCCTGACGGGCACCGTGTCGAGCGGGGGTAGACCGTTCGGGCAGTTTTCCCCGAACGGCCCATCGCAAACCCTGATTGTGCGTCAAAAATCCTTCACCGGAAGGTATCGTGCAGAACTGGGTGTACAGGCCTGGGGCCGGGCCGGCTGCTCTGGGCCGGGTCGGAGCGGCGTCGCCCGCCATGCCGGGGCATGCCCGCGGTGGCTCAGGCCCTGTGGGCCCGCGTTTCCCCCTACAGGTGCTTCGCCCCCGAAGAATCGAGACCCCCATGGTTTCTGCACGTGCCGCCCGGACGTCCGACGGCCCCGCCTCCGAGGACACCGTCGCACGGCCCTCCCTTGCCGCCCTCGCCGCTCTGGGAACCGACCGACTGACCGAACAGCTCCAGCGGGCACTGCCGGGCGCCGACTCCGGCCAGGTGGCCGTGGCCGCGTTCAACTCGTCCATCTGACGGTCGTGGCCACGCCCGGGCGCCCGCACGGCCCGGCCGCCGCGCCGCTGGTGCCCTTCTCCCAGTTCGTCCTCAAGATGCACAGCCGCTGCGACCTCGCTTGCGACCACTGCTACATCTACGAACACGCGGACACCAGTTGGCGCGGCAGGCCCCGAGCGGTCTCCGGCCCCGTCCTCGCCCGGACGGCCGAGCGGATCGCCGAGCACGCCGCCGCCCACGCCCTGCCCGCCGTGCACGTCGTGCTGCACGGCGGCGAGCCCCTGCTCGCCGGACCGGCCCTGCTGCGCCGCGCCGCCGAGGAACTGCACCGGGCCCTGCCCGCCGACTGCAGCCTCGACCTGCGCATCCACACCAACGGGGTGCTGCTCTCCCCGGCCCTGCTCGACCTCTTCGCCGAGTACGGCATCAAGGTCGGCATCAGCCTCGACGGCGACCGGGCGGCCAACGACCGCCACCGCCGCTACGCCGACGGGCGCAGCAGCCACGGCAAGGTCCTCGCCGCCCTCGAACTGCTCCGCCGCCCGGAGTACCGGCACCTGTACGCCGGGCTGCTGTGCACCATCGACGTCGAGAACGACCCGCTCGCCGTGTACGACGCGCTCCTCGCGCTCGAACCGCCCCGGATCGACTTCCTCCTGCCGCACGCCACCTGGGACGCCCCCCCGAAGCGCCCGCCCGGCCTCGGCGGGCACCCGTACGCCGACTGGCTGCTCGCGATCCACGAGCGCTGGACGGCCCAGGGGCGGCCCGTGCCTGTCCGCACCTTCGACTCGGTGCACCGCACGCTGCGCGGGCGCTCCAGCCTCACCGAGTCGCTCGGTCTCGACCCCGCCGACCTCGTCGTCGTCGAGACGGACGGCTCGTTCGAGCAGGCCGACAGCCTCAAGACCGCCTACGACGGCGCGCCCGCCACCGGATTCACCGTCTTCGCGCACACCCTCGACCAGGTCGCCGACCACCCCGGGATGCGCGAACGGCAGTCCGGCCTCGCCGGGCTGGGCGACGACTGCCGCTCCTGCCCCGTCGTCCGCTCCTGCGGCGGCGGCCTCTATGCCCACCGCTACCGCACCGGCAGCGGCTTCGCCAACCCTTCGGTCTTCTGTGGAGACCTGATGCACCTCATCACCACCGTCCGCGACCGCATCGCCGACACCGCCACCGTGCCCGCCCAGGCCAAGCCCGTCGAGGCCGACCTGACCGACGACCAGCTCGACCGGATCGCCGCCGGGCACGGTGACACCGACACCGTCACCGCGCTCGCCGCGAGCCAGCTCGGTCTCACCCGGGCCATGGTCGCCGCCCTCGCCGACGGCCGCCCCGACGCCTGGCAGCTCCTCGCCGACCTCGACGGCCGCGCCCCGCACGCCCTCGACGCGGTGCTCGCCCACCCGTACGCCCGCGCCTGGGCCGCCCGCTGCCTGCGCGGCGAGAGCGGCGCCGACCTCGGCGGCCTGGCCGAGCTCGCCGCCGCCGCGGCACTCCGTGCCGGGGTCGCCTTCGACCTGCCGGTGCCCGTCCGCGGCGGCGCCGTCCACCTGCCCACCCTCGGCCGCCTCCACGTGGGCGGCGTCGGCGAGGCCCGCCTCACCGGCACCGCCGACGGCTTCACCGCCCGCGGCGCCCGGCTCGACTGGGACGCCCCGCCGACCCCGGCCTGGCAGGCCGTGCGGCGGGTCGCCCTGCCCGGCTGGACGGTCGCCCTGGAGGACACCGACCCGCAGCGCGACAGCCACCAGTGGCCCGCCGCCGACCGGCTCGGCGAGGACGCCCTGCTCGCCTGGAGCGACGCGCTGCGCGAGGCCTGGGAACTCGTCGGCCGCGACCTCCCCGGCCACGTCGCCGGCCTGGCCGCCGGCCTCACCACCGTCACCCCGCTGCGGCCCGGCCCCGAGGGCCGCGACGTCAGCGCCTCCGCCCGCCAGGCGTTCGGGGCCGTCGGCATCGCCCGGCCCGCCACCGCCCCGACCCTGGCCCTGCTGCTCGTGCACGAGTTCCAGCACGTCAAGCTCGGTGCCGTGCTCGACCGGCACGACCTGTACGACCCGGCGGACGACCGGCTCTACCACGCCCCCTGGCGTCCCGACCCGCGCCCGCTGGAAGGGCTGCTGCAGGGCACGTACGCCCACCTCGCCGTCACCGAGTTCTGGGCCGCCCGGGTGCGCGTCTACGACGGGCTGCCCGGCGGCCCCGCCGACCACGCACGGCAGCAGCTCGCCACCTGGCGCGCGCACACCGCCACCGCCGTGGAGACCCTCGCCGGTTCCGGCTCCCTCACCCCCCTCGGCGCCCGCATGGTCTCCGGCATGCGCACCGCCGTGACGCCGTGGCTCGCCGTGCCCGTCGGCGCCGCTGCGGAGGCCGCGGCCCGCGCCGCCGCCGCGGCGAACCGGACCGCCTGGGAGGAGCAGCTCGCCGCCGCCGGTGGCTGACCCGGCGTCACAACGCTCCGGGAGGGCCGGCGGTGACGTCCGGAAACCGACGGTGGAAAACCGCGAGGAGCCGGTGCCGGACGGGGTGGCGGTGGCAGAGTGTCGGGCATGACGGCATTCACCGAAGTGACCCTGGCGGACGGCACCACCGTGCTGCTGGAGGTCTTCGACCTGGGTGGCCCGCCGCCCGCCGAGGACGGCGCGGACCTGCCCGGCGGCTCCGGGGAGACGGTGGCGGTGGGACGCCTCCGGGACGCCGCGCGCACCACCGGCACGGCCCTGCGCGACGCCCTGCAGCCCCTCGGGGGTGTGCTGGACCTCGTCCACGACGCGGTGCGGAGTGCCGTACGTCCGCCGGAGCAGGTCGAGGTCGAGTTCGGGGTGAAGCTCAGCAAGGACCTCCGGCTGGGCATCGTCTCCGCCGGGGCCGAGGCCGCCCTCACCGTCCGGGCGACCTGGCGGACCGGCCCGGCCGTCGCCGTGCCGCGGCAGGCCGCCGCCGAGACGGAAGCGGCAGCCCCCTGACGGCCGGCGCGGGCACCGGGCCGCCGTCCGCCCGGGACCCCGACACCGCGGTCAAGGCCGCCCACGCGGCGCTCTACGGACCGTCGGGCCCCCGGGCGTGCGGCGGGGGCCTGCTGGTCGCCGACGGCCGCGTGCTGACCTGCGCACACGTCGTGAACCTGGCCCTCGGCCGTGCCGCCTTCGAACAGCAGCCGCCCCCCGAGCACGACGGCGCCGTCCGGGGACTGCTCGTCGGCCTGCCCGGTCGCTCGCCCCACAGCCGGCTGCGGGCGACCGTCGAGCACTGGCTGCCCGGCACCCGCGACGCCCACGAGCCCGCCCGTCAGGGAGATCCGGAGTGGGCCGCCGACCTCGCCCTCCTCCGCCTCGTCGACGTCGTCCCGCCCGGACCTGACGGACCGCACCTCGGCGACCACCGCACCGGACCCTCGGCCTACGCCTGGTTCGGCAGCGGGAACGCCAGCACCGTCGCCGCCGTGACGATCCAGGGCGTCACCGACCGCTGGCTCGTCCTCGACACCCCCGCCTCGGCCCAACCGCTCGTCGAGGGGTACAGCGGCAGCCCGCTGTGGGACCGCGAACGGCAGCAGGTCGTCGGCCTCGTGGTCAGCCGCCGCGACGCCCGGGCGTTCGCCATACCGGCACAGGTGATCATCGGCCACCTCCCCCGGCTCGCCGCCGGCCCGGCCGCCGAGGCCGACGCCCGACGGCTCCGCCCGCAGGCCTGGCGCCAGCTCCTCGACACCGTGCGCGGCGTCCTGACCGACCCCGCCGACCGCGCCGACACGGCCCGGTCCCTCGCCGCCGCCCTCGCCGTGCCCGGCCCCGCCGTCGGCGAGCCCGTGCCGCCCGAATGGCTCGTCCTCACCGCCACCGGCACCGACCACGGCTCCGCGACCCTGCTCGCCCTGCTCGCCGAGCGGCCCGCGGCCGACCGCCCCGGCCTGCAGGCCGCCGGAGTGTTCGCCGCCCCCGACGAACTCCTCACCGCCCCCGAGCACCGCGACCTGCTCCGCCTGCTGGAGGACCACCCCTCCCGGCCCGGCACCGTGGCCGCCCGGGCCCTGCCGCTCGGCCCGGACCGCGCCGGCGTCGGCTGGCCCGAGCTGGTCCGGCACCTGGAGGGCTACCGCCCCCGCCAGGGCGCCGTACCGGCCCTGCTCACCGTCGTCGAGTTCGCCGCGGAGGAGGCTCCCGAAGGTGTCGGCGGCGACCTCCGGGCGTGGAACGACCGGGTCGCCGCCCGGTTCGGCGTCGCCGCGGGCCTGGCCGAGCAGCGCGCCAGGGCGGCCGAGACCGGCGCCCGCCGGACGCCCGCGCCGGGGCCCGCCGCCGCGCCCGTCGTCCAGGTGCAGCTGTGGCGGGCCGGCCCGGGGGATGCGTACCGCGCCGTCGTCCGGACGTCCGCCGCGGACGGCACCGCGCGGCAGCGGATCTGCCTCGACACCCCGGTCGCCCGTGCCACGCTCCTGGCCCGCCTCGCCGACCTGCTCGCCGACACCGTCCGGGAGTGCGAACCGGGAGTGCTGCCGACGGTCGAGGTCTTCGTCCAGAAGGACCAGCTCGACCTAGACGTCGACCGGTGGGTGTACCGGCCCGACGAGATCTTCCCCAGCGTGCTCGGCGAGGACTTCCAGGTCGTGCTGCGCTGCCCCGAACTGCGCCGTCCCGAGTACTGGCCGGAACTGCGCTACCGGTGGCAGGCCCGCCACGGGGCCGCCGTCCTCGCCCAGCGCCGGCGCGAGCCCGCCGTGCAGGAACGCGGCCGCCCCGAACCGGTCGCCGGGGTCGCCCTCTGCGGCCCGTCCGCCGCGACGGCCCAGCTGCGCGCGATCGCGCTCGCCGTCGGGGTGCCCGCGGTCGTCTGGCCACGGCCCTCCGCCGGCCGTGGCGGCGCGCCGTTCCTTCAGGGGCTGGCGGCCGGACTCACGGCGGCCCGGCTTCCGCGCGCCGTGTACGAGGCCAGGGTGCGGTCGGCCGACGGCGGACCGGGCCGTCACCTCGCGCTGGTCTACGACGGCCCGGACGGCCTCCCCGCGGCCCTGCCGCTCGACGACCCCCAGTGACACGGTGACCGACACGGACACCCGACCGATCGTCAGAGGAGAGGCACCGCACGATGAACGCCGACGACAGCGACTGGCGGCTCTACCGCGGGGACCGCGTGCCCCGCACGCGGGAGCTCCCGCCGCCCCCGCCTTGGCGCCGCTTCCCGAGTGACGGCGTGGCCCGCCACGCCACCCGCTACCACATCAGCCCCGCCGAGGCCGACATCGTCAACGCCGCCCTCCTCCTGCGGCGCCCGCTGCTGGTCACCGGCCCGCCCGGCACCGGCAAGTCCTCGCTGGCCCACTCCGTCGCCCACGAGCTGGGACTCGGCAGCCCGCTGCGGTGGGACGTCAACAGCCGCACCGTCCTCGCCGACGGCCTCTACCGCTACGACGCGGTCGGCCGCCTGCGGGACGCGGGAACCGCAGGCCGGGCGGACGGGCCCCCGGCCGGCATCGGCGACTACGTGCGCCTCGGCCCGCTCGGCACCGCCCTCGCCACCGGCACCCCCGGACGGCCGCGCGTGCTGCTCGTCGACGAGCTCGACAAGGGCGACGCCGACCTCCCGAACGACCTGCTCGTGGTCTTCGAGGACGGCGAGTTCCGCATTCCCGAGCTCGCCCGGCTCGGACCGGACCAGGAGGAGGTCCGGGTCATGGTGGAGGACGGACCGGACCGCCACCCCGTCCGGCAGGGCCGGGTCGCGTGCCGGGAGTTCCCCGTCACCGTGCTCACCAGCAACGGCGAACGGGACTTCCCGCCCGCGTTCCTGCGCCGCTGCGTCCGTCTCGACCTGAAGCCGCCGACCGGCGACCAGCTGCGCGCCATCGTCGGCGCGCACCTCGGCGACGAGGGGCTGGCCGTCGCCGAGGACCTCATCGAGGCGTTCCTCGACCGGCGCGACACCGGGCAGGCCCTGCTCGCCACCGACCAACTGCTCAACGCGGTGCACCTGCGGATCAGCGGCGTCGACCTCGGTCGGGACCACCTCACCGAGGCCGTCCTGCGCTCCCTCGACGACGACGGGCTCCCGGTGTGAACGGCGGCGGCCCGGAGCGCCTCCGGTCGGTGCTCGCCGCCGCAGGCGTCGGCCTGACCGCGAGGGAACTCGCCGAGGTGCTCTGGCTCGCCGACCGGATGGGGCCGGCCGAGGCCCGGCCCGGCGAGGCGGTCGAGCCCGGGTCCGTCCCGCCCGAGGCGCCCGCCGCGGCCGCCTCCGAGCCGCCCGGCCGGGGGACGGACGACCCGCCCGGTCCGAGCACGGACGTGTACGCGGCCGCCGGCCGGCCCGACGGGGGCACCGCCACCCGGCCGGTGCTCGTCCGCGGCGAGCGCGCCGTGTACGGCGCACGCAGACTCGTCCGCGCCCTGAAGCCGCTGAAGCGCCCGGTGCCGTCGCCCCGCGACGGGGAACCCGACGAGAACGCGACCGCCGACCTGATGGCCGACACCGGTCTGCCCGACCTCGCCCTCCGTCCCCGCACCGAACGCTGGCTGGACCTCGTCCTGCTGGTGGACGACGGCCTGTCCATGGAGATCTGGCGCGAACTCGCCGACGGGCTGCACACCCTGCTCGGCGGCGCGGGCGTCTTCCGCCGCGTCCGCAGCCACGGCCTGGACACCCGGCACCCGGCCGGTCCGCGGCTCCACCACCGCCCCTTCGGCGGCCCGGCAGGGCCCGCCCCGCACACGGTCCGTCCCGCCGACGGCCGGGGCGTCGTCCTCGTCCTGTCCGACACCGTGGGTGCCGCGTGGCGCGACGGCCGGATGGACCCCCTGCTGGCCGACTGGGCCCGCCGGTGCCCCACCGCGGTCCTGCAACCGCTCCCGCAGCGCCTCTGGCCCGGAGCCGGACTGCCCACCGAGACCAAGCTCCTGCAGCCCGCCGCACCGGGCCGCCCGAACACCGCCTGGCGGGTCGAGGACCTCCTGCTGCCCGCCGACCTCGCCCCCTTCGCCGGCATCCCGGTGCCGGTCCTGGAGTGCGACCCCGCCGCCCTCGCCGCGTTCGCCGGCCTGATCGCGGGGACCGCGCCGGCCGTCCTCCGTACCGCCGCGGCCGCCGCCGGCCCCCGGCCCGCGCCGCCCGCGCCCCGCGGCGAGCCGGCCGCCCCCGACATGCACGCCCGCCTCACCCACTTCCGCGCGGCGGCCTCGCCCGAGGCCTTCCTGCTGGCCGGGCACCTGGCCGCGGTGCGCCCGCTCACCCTGCCCGTGATGCGGCTCGTCCAGCGGGCCGTGCTGCCCGGCCGCGGCACCCCCGCCCAGCTCGCCGAGGTGCTGCTCGGCGGCCTCGTCCGACGGGCCCCCGGCCCCGCCGGGCCGGGCGGCCGCGGGCAGCGCTACGACTTCAGGCCCGGCCTGCGCGAACTCCTGCTCGACTCGGTGCCCGCCCGGGCCGCCCTCGACACCGCCGCGCTCGTCGGCGACCTGCTCGAACGGACCGTCCCGCAGGGCGGCCACGTGCCCGCTCTGCAGGCGGACACCGCGGGCACCCGGGCACTGCCGCCGGGCGCGGCCGCGTTCGCCGGCACCGGATCGCCGCTCCTCGCCCGCTTCGCCCCCGCTGCCGGCGGCCCCGCCGGGCCGGTCGGCGACGTCCCGTTCGGCACCCTGGCCGACCACGACCCGCAGCTCGCCGCGGCCGTCGCCGGCAAGCGCTGGCGCGAGGCCGTCGAACGCGGCGAGCAGGCCCTCGAACACCTGCTCGCCGACCACGGGCCCGACCACCCCGCGGTGCTCGGCGGCCGCCTCGACCTCGCCGAGTGGATCGGCGAGGCCGGTGCGCCGCAGACCGCCCGCCGCCTCTGCCGCGAACTCCTCGCCGACCTCACCGGCCGCCTGGGCCCCGACCATCTGCGGACACTGCGGCTGCGGGCCAGGACCGGCCACTGGCACGGCCGCTCCGACGACTGGCGCCGGGCCGCGGACACCTACCGCGCCCTGCTGCCGGACCAGGAACGCCTCCTCGGCCCGGACCACCCCGACAGCCTGTACAGCCGCCACCAGCTCGGCTTCTGGACGGTCTACGTCGACCGCGCGGAAGCCCTCGCCGTCTTCACCGACCTCCTCGTCCGGCAGACCCGCGTGCTGGGCCCCGACCACCGGGAGACCCTGCGCACCCGCGCCAACATCGCCTCGCAGACCGGCCAGGGCGGTGACGCCGCGGCGGCACTCGTGCTCTGGCAGGACCTGCTCACCGACCTGCGGCGCGCCCTCGGCGCCGACGACGACCTCACCGTGATCGCCGAGGCCGAGATCGCCCACTGGCTCGCCGCCACCGGCGACCCGGCCGCCGCGCTGCGGACCATCCCGACGCTGCTGCCCCGGATCACCGCAGCCTTCGGGCCCGGCCACCCCACCCCGTACGGCTACCGGCTCCGGATCGCCCAGTGGACGGGCGAGACCGGCGCGCCCGCGGACGCCGTCCGGCAGCTCCGCGAGCTGATCGGCGACCTCGGCGCCGTACTCCCCCCGGAACACCCGATCTTCCTCGCCGCCCGCGGCGACCACGCGTACTGGACGGCCCGGGCGGGCGACCGCACCGGCGGCCTGCAGCGCCTGCGGGACCTCCTGCCCGAGCTCGACGGCATCCTCGGCGCGGACGACCCGTGCACCCGGAGGGTCCGCGACGCCGTCGCCGCCTTCGAGCGGGAGGGCTGAGGCGCTCCCGAACGGGTGATTCCCGGCCGGTGGCGTCCGGCGCACCGGACGGTGAACGCACGCCGTCGAAAAGGGACATGGCGCCCGATCGGGCGCGGACGGCGCAGACGGGAGCGTGCCCGACCGGCTACCGTATGCGGTCGGCCGGTCGAGACGCGGCAGGGCCGCGCGACCTGCCATGGCTGCTGGAGGCCGGTTTGTACTCCCAGGCGGAGCTGACGGACCATCTGCGGCTGCTCGGGATCCGCGAGGGGGAGACGCTGCTCGTCCAGGCGTCCGCGCGGGCCGTCGGGCCGGTCGAGGACCGGGCGCGGACGGTCGTCGCCGCACTCCGGACGGCCCTCGGCGGCACGGGCACCCTGGTCGCCTACACCGCGACCCCCGAGAACTCCGCGACCTCCCTGCTGCACCGGCGGGCCACCGCCGGACTCACCCCCCGCGAGCTCCGCCGCCACCTGGCGACCATGCTGCCGTACGACCCCGCGACGACACCCGCCTCGCCGACCATGGGCCGGATCTCCGAGGAGATCCGGCTGCTGCCCGGGGCCGTCCGCAGCGCCCACCCGCAGACGTCGTTCAGTGCCGTCGGCCCGCGCGCCGAGGCGCTCATGGCCGGGCACGCGCTGGGGTCGCACCTCGGCGACCGCTCCCCCCTGCAGAGGCTCTACGCGGCCGGTGCCCGGGTGCTGCTGGTCAGCGTGCCCTGGTCGTGCTGCACGGTCTTCCACCTGGCCGAGTACTGGCAGCCGAACTGCCCGGTGCAGCGGTACGCCTCCGTCGTCACCGACCGGACCGGCCGCCGGACGTGGGTGCACTTCGAGGCGCCGAGCCTGGAGACCCGGCACTTCGAACGTATGGCCGCCGACATCACCGCCGATCTCCCCGGCCTGGTCGGAGGCCGCCTCGGCGACGCCCCCTGCCTGCTGATGCCGATCGCGGACAGCGTCGACCTGGCGAACAAGTGGCTTCTGAATCAGGAGTGTTGACCGGGTTCACGCGTGTCGGACGTTACGGCCCTATTCCCATCGGGAACATGACCTTCCTAGACTGACAATCCCCGCAAGGGGCAGGGATGGACGGTCTCGGGGGAGGCGCCGGTGAACAACCCGGGGGGACGGGGCAAGAACGAGGTACGCCCGTACTTCTTTCTCAGCTATGCCCACACGCCACGCGCCACCAGCCGCGTCGGCGATCCCAACCACTGGGTGGCCAAGCTCTACGAGGACCTGTCGGAGGCGATCACCCAGCTCACGGACGTACCGGACGGCGTGCCCGTCGGCTTCATGGACCAGTCGATGCACCAGGGGCAGTTCTGGGCCGAGCGGCTCGCCAAGGAACTCTCCAACTGCCGCGTCTTCGTGCCGCTCTACTCGCCCCGCTACTTCAAGAGCCACGCCTGCGGCCAGGAATGGCACACCTTCAGCCAGCGGCCCGTCTACCAGCGGCGCCGCGACGGCGAGGAGACCAGCGGCATCGTCCCGGTGCTCTGGGTCGCCATGGACCACTACACCCTGCCCCGCTGCGCCGGCGAACTGCAGTTCAACCACGGCAGCTTCGGCCCGGACTACGCCACCGAGGGCCTCTACGCCCTCATGAAGCTCACCGCGTACCGGCCGCAGTACGAACTCGCCGTCCACCGCCTGGCCCAGCGCATCGTCGACGTCGCCGAGCAGACCGTCATCCCGGTCGGCCGGCAGACCGACTTCGAGACGCAGCCCAGCGCCTTCGGCCCGGCGGAACCCACCAACACCCTGCGGATCTCCGTCTACTCCTACCGCCGCGGCGAACTGCCCCCCGGGCGAGGCCCCGAGTGCTACGGCGCGCGCCGCACCGACTGGCAGCCCTACCGGCCGGACTCCCGCCGCCCGCTCGCCGAGGACGCCGCCGAGGTCGCCCGCGACATGGGGTTCCGCGCCACCATCCACGAGTTCGAGACCGAGGCCACCGCCCTGCTCGGCAGCGCCGAGCCCAGCGCGCCCGGCGTGGTGCTCGTCGACCGCTGGGCGCTCTACGACACCCGCCGCCGGGAGACGCTCCGCAACCTCGACCGCCGCGACCACGGCTGGCTCTCCACCCTCGAACCGTGGAACACCGACGACGAGGAGTGCACCGCCCACGACGCCGAACTCGGCCGGATCAGCGACGACGTGCTGCGCCACGCGCACGGATCCCACCGGCCCACCCTGCGGGGCGCCGGCACCGGCCCCCCGACGACCCTGGAGGAGTTCCGCGGCGAGATGCAGCGAGCCCTGATCCGCGCCAACGAGGGGTTCGAACGCCGCGACGAACCCGACACCCACCTGCCGGGCCCCCGCAGGCCCAGCCTGCGGGACGAGCCCGACACCGCACCGCGGCCCCGCCAGTTACCGCCCGACGCACGGCACGACGAGGACGGCGAGGGCACCGTGAGGGCCACGCCCGGGGGAGGACAGCCATGACCGACAGGCAGACCGAGGCCACAGTGCCGGGCGGGGCCGCACCCGCGGCGGCCGAGGACCGGCAGGGCCGCATCATCACCTTCTACTCGTACAAGGGCGGCACCGGCCGCACCATGGCCCTCGCCAACACCGCCTGGATCCTCGCCGCCAACGGCTTCCGCGTGCTCACCGTCGACTGGGACCTCGAAGCGCCCGGTCTCGGCCGGTTCTTCCACCCGTTCCTCGACCAGGCCGCGGTGGACGCCACCACCGGCATGATGGACCTCTTCGCCGACTACTACGAGGAAGCCCGGCGGCCCGTCGAGCGCAGCGCCCACTGGTACGAGGACTTCGCCCGGATCCACCCGCACGCGATCTCGCTCGCCTGGCGGTTCCCCGGCACCGGCGGCCTCGACTACGTCCCCGCCGGCCAGGTCAACCGCGACTACGCCGCCAACCGCGTCGACTGGGACGACTTCTACGAGCGCTACGACGGCCAGCGCTTCCTGCAGTTCCTGCGGCAGGACATGAAGCGGCACTACGACTACGTGCTCATCGACAGCCGCACCGGCCTCACCGACACCGCCGACATCTGCACCGTCGAGATGCCCGACGACCTGGTCGTCTGCTTCACCCTCAGCGACCAGAGCATCGACGGCGCCGCCCGCATCGCGCACACCGTCGACGGCCGCTACGGCGACCGCGGCATCCGCATCCTGCCCGTGCCGATGCGGATCGACGAGAACGAGAAGGAACGCGCCGACGCCGGCCGCGCCCACGCCCGGATCCGCTTCGCCGGCCTGCCCAGCGGCCTCGGCGAGGCCGAACTCGCCCAGTACTGGGCGTCCGTCGAGATCCCCTACCGGCCCTTCTACTCGTACGAGGAGATCCTCGCCCCGTTCGGCGACGCCCCAGGCCAGCCGGCGTCGCTGCTCTCCGCCTGCGAACGCCTCACCTCGGCGGTCACCCGCAGCCGGATCGCCGCCCTCCCGCCCATGGACGAGCTGGAACGCCTCCGGAACCTCGACGCGTTCATCCGCCGCCGGCCCACCGCCCCCGCCGACCTCTACCTCAGCTTCGTGCCCGAGGACCGCGTCTGGGCGGACTGGATCGCCTCCGTCCTCACCGACGCGGGCTTCCGGGTCGTCTCGCGCGACCTCGGCATCGGCTCGGACCCGCGCGCCTCCACCGAGCAGGGCATCGACGCGGCCTTCCGCACCGTCGCCGTGCTCTCCTCCGCCTACCTGGTGTCGCCGCAGGCCCAGGCGCTGTGGGAGCGCACCGTCGGCGGCGACCCGGCCGGCACCCGGCGGCAGGTCATCCCCGTCCGCGTCGGCGACGTCCGCCTGACCGCGCCGTTCAACAACCGCAACCCCGTCGACCTCGTCGGCCGCGACGAGACCCAGGCCGCCCTCACCCTGCTGCGCGCCCTCGGCCACAACGACCCCGTCGACCGCAGCCCCGGCGCGCCCCGCTTCCCCGGCACCAAGCCGGCCTACTGGTCGGTGCCGCAGCGCAACCCGTCCTTCACCGGCCGCGTCGGCGTCCTCGACGACCTGCGCGAGCAGCTCGTCGGCGGCCCCACCGCCGTCCTGCCCACCCCGCAGACGCTGTACGGCCTCGGCGGCGTCGGCAAGACCCAGGTCGCCCTGGAGTACGCCCACCGCTACATGTCGCACTACGACCTGGTCTGGTGGATCGACGCCGAGCAGGCCGAGAGCGTCGCCCAGAGCCTCGCCGAACTCGCCGACCGCCTCGGCCTGCGGGTCAGCGACAGCGTCAACGAGGCCGCCGAGGCCGCCCGCGAGGCACTGCGCCGCGGCACCCCGACCCCCCGCTGGCTGCTGATCTTCGACAACGCCGACGAGCCGTCCGAGGTCCGCCGGTACTTCCCCGGCGGCTCCGGGCACATCCTCATCACCTCCCGGAACCAGGGCTGGTCCGGGCAGGCCGGGGTGCTCGGCGTCGACGTCTTCACCCGCGGCGAGAGCATCGACCACCTGCGCCGCAGGGTCCGCGGCCTCTCCCGCCCCGACGCCGACCGCGTCGCCGAGGCCGTCGGCGACCTGCCGCTCGCCGTCGAGGTCGCCGCCGCCTGGCTGGAGACCACCCGCACCCCCGTCGACACGTACGTCGCCCAGCTGCAGGCCGAGGCCACCAAGGCCCTCGCGGCCGGCGACACGCCCGTCGACTACCCCACCCCGGTCGGCGCCACCTGGAACGTCTCCATCGCACGCCTCCGCGAACAGTCCCCGGCCGCCGTCCGCCTCCTCCAGCTCTGCGCGTTCTTCGCACCCGAGCCGATCTCGCTCACCCTCTTCTACAACGACCAGATGACCCGGGCCCTCGCCCCCTACGACGACGAGCTCACCGACAGCTTCATGCTCGGCAAGGTCATCCAGGCGGTCAGCCGCTACGCCCTGGCCAAGACCGACGCCAACAGCAACAGCTTCCAGGTGCACCGGCTCGTGCAGGCCGTCGTCCGCAGCGGCATGTCCGCCGACGAGCAGAACGACGCGGTGCACGACGTGCACCGCATCCTCGTCAACGCCCGCCCGGCACTCGGCGACACCGACGACCCGCAGAACTGGCCCGCCTTCGAGAAGATCTGGCCGCACCTCGGCCCGTCCAAGGCCCAGGACTGCGACGAGCGCGAGACCCGCGAACTCCTCATCGACCGCGTCCGCTACCTGTGGAAGCGCGTCGACCTCGACCGCGCCATGGCCCTCGCGCGCTCCCTGGACGCCGCATGGTCGGAGCGCTACGAGACCGAGACCAAGGCCGGCGAACGCCGGTTCCTGCGCCGCCAGATGCTGAGCCTCAACTTCCAGCTCGGCAACGTGCTGCGCAGCCAGGGCGCCTACCACGAAGCCCTGGAACTCGACCGCGCCACCATGGCCGGCCAGAAGGAACTCCTCGGCGACCACAACGCCTTCACCCTGATGACCGCGGGTTCGCTCGGCGCCGACCTGCGCTTCCTCGGCAGGTTCCAGGAGGCGCTGATCCTCGACATCGACACCTACAACCAGTTCCGCGACCTCTTCGGCGACGACAACCCGCGCACCCTGTCCGTCGCCAACAACCTGGCCATCGACCACCGGCTGGTCGGCAACACCCAGCTCGCCCGCGACCTCGACCAGGAGACGTACGACCGGCGGGCCGCCGTCCTCGGCGCACGCCACCCGTACACCCTCTCCAGCAAGTCGAACCTCGCTCGCGACCTCCGCGAACTCGGCGACTACAAGGGCTCGGTGGAACTCCTCCGGGAGGTCACCCAGGTGCTCGACAGCATCCTGCAGCCCGACGCCCCGGAGAACCTCCGCAACGCCAAGTCGCTCGCCGTCTCGCTGCGCCGCGCGGGCGAGTCCCGCGAGGCCCGCCGCCTCACCGAGCAGACCTACGAGCGGTACGTCGAGCAGTACGGCCCGGAGAACGCCGACGCGCTCGCCTGCCGGCTCAACCTCGCCGCCGACCACAGCGCCGCCGGCGACAAGGAGACCGCCCGCGACATCGCCCAGGAGGCGTACGACGGCTACCGGCGCCTCAACGGCGACCACCACCCCTTCACCGCCCTGTGCCAGAACAACCTCGCCATCTACCTCCGTGGCAGCGGCGACACCGCCGGGGCGATCCGGCACGGCGAGGAGGCCGTCGCCGGCCTCGCCCACGCCCTCGACCCCGACCACCCCTACACGCTCAACGCCACCATCAACCTCGCCAACGCGTACGCCGACAACCACCAGCTCGCCAAGGCCGAGGAACTGGGCCGCGCCGCCTACGCCGGCCTGCACAACCGGTACGGCCCCGGCCACCCGGACGCCGTCGTCTGCGGGCTCAACCTCGCGATCACCCTGCGCACCGCGGGCCGCCAGGACGAGGCCGAGACCCTGCGCCGGCAGGCCATCGCGGCGCTGGTGGAGCTCTTCGGCGACGACCACCCGACCATCGTCTCGGCCCGCGGCTGGCAGCGGATCAACCGCGACCTCGAACCGCAGCCGCTCTGACCGGTCCGGTCGTCGGAGCCGGTCACCGGGCCCGCAGGCGGTGTAGCCTGCGGGCCTGATGACCGACATCCGCACGTTCGCCGACACCCACGCGGCCGCACCCCGGGTGCTCGTCACCCGGCGGCTGGCCCCCGGTGTCGTGGAGCGGCTCGCCGCCGTGTGCGAGGCGACCGTGCACGACGGCGAGCAGCCGATGCCGCGCACCGAACTGCTCGCCGCCGCAGCCGGCCGCACCGCACTGATCACCACGCTGGACGACGTCGTCGACGCCGAACTCCTCGACGCCGCGGGCCCCGCCCTCCGCCTGGTGGCCAACCACGCCGTCGGCACGCACAACATCGACCACACGGCCTGCGCCGCCCGCGGGGTCGCCGTCTCGCACACCCCGGGCGTGCTCACCGAGGCCACCGCCGACATGGCGTGGGCGCTGCTGCTCGCGGCCGCCCGGCGGGTCGGCGAGGGCGAACGGCTGCTGCGCTCGGGGCGGCCCTGGGCGTGGGCGCCGACCTTCATGCTCGGGATGGAGCTCGGCGGCACGCCGCTGGGCATCCTCGGCATGGGCCGGATCGGCCGGGCGGTCGCCCGGCGCGCCGCCGCGTTCGGCATGCCCGTCGCCTACCACAACCGCCGCCGGCTGCCCGCCGACCAGGAAGCCGGGGCCGGGCTGCTGCCGCTGGACGAACTCCTCGCCACCTCACGGGTGCTGGTGGTCACCGCCCCGCTGAACGACGCCACCCGGCACCTGATGGACGCCCGCAGGATCGCACAACTGCCGCCCGGAGCGGTGCTGGTGAGCATGACCGCCGGCGTCGTGGACGAGGCCGCGCTGGCCGGCGCCCTCGAATCGGGCCACCTGTTCGCGGCGGCGGTCGACAACTTCGAGCACGAGCCGGCCGTCCACCCCGCCCTGCTCGCGCAGGAACGCGCCGTGCTCGTCCCGCACCTCGGCAGCGCGACCGTCCGCACGCGTCAGGCGATGGGCGACCTCGCGGTCGACAACGTGCTGGCCGTCCTCGCGGGCGGCGAACCGGTGACCCGGGTCAGCCCGCCGCCCACTTCAGCGCCTCCGTCATGACCTTCAGCGCGCCGAAGTGCGCCGCCCCGGGCTCCAGGTAGAGGTCGGCCCGCGGGATGTGGTCCGCCAGCCAGCGGGAGTGGTCGACGGGCGAGAACTGGTCGTCCGCGCCGTGCCACAGACGGGTCGGCACCGTGATCGACGAGACCTCGAAGCCCCAGGGGGTGGTGAAGGCCAGCACGTCGTCGATCCACCCGTCGGCGCCGTAGCGGAACGCCTCCTGGTACGTCGCGAGCAGCATCCGCCGGATGCCCGCGTCGGACACCAGCGCCCGGTCGGTGGGCGGGAGTTCCGGAACGAGTTCGTTGATCAGGGCGTGCGGGTTGTCGCGGATCAGGCCGGACCTGAAGCGGAACGAGTCGGCGAAGTGCTCCTCGCCGCGCTCCACGTCGGTGTAGTCCCGGACGTTCGACCGGGTCATGCCGCCGTACCAGTCCAGGCCCTCGGCGTGCCGCGGCGCCAGGCTGACCAGGGCGGCCACCCGCACCACCCGGTCGGGCAGCAGGGCGGCGCAGGCCAGGGCGTGCGGGCCGCCGCCCGACCGGCCGAGCACCGCGAAGCCGTCCAGGCCGAGCGCGTCCGCGATGGCCGCGGTGTCCTCCGCGGCGGCGGCGACGGCCCGGCCGGGCAGCCGGGCGGACTCGCCGTACCCGGGCCGGTCGAAGGAGATCAGCCGCATGCCCAGGCGGGCCAGCACACTGCTGCGCGGCACCGGGCCGACCCTGCTGCCGGGCGTGCCGTGCAGCAGGAACACCGGTCTGCCGTGCGGGTCGCCGGTGGTCTCCACCGCCAGTTTGCGACCTCCTGCGGCTTCGACCAGTTGTAGTACCACGCAGTACCTCCAGGTCAGTTGGGAACATCCAGACTGCGTACCTCGCGGCGTGCCTGCCAGGTGGTGTGCTCCCGCGAGATGGCGTCCTCGGCGTCACGGGCCAGCCGCGCCCAGGTCTCCTCGGCGTCCTCGGTGTCCGGTCGCAGCTGGTCCAGCTGCCGTTCCACCAGCACGAGTTCGGAGCCGGCCAGGGAGTAGGCGGCCGCCTGCGGCCGGTACTGCCGCAGCTGGGCCCAGGCGGACACGGACGCCGCCACCGCGGAGACCGTGCCGAGCGCGTCGAAGGTGAACCAGCCGAGCGCCCGCAGCACCGCGAGCACCAGGCCGAGCAGGGGCAGGGCGATGCCGAGCCGGCCGGCCCGGCGTCCGGCGTTGGCGCACTGCCGGGCCTTGTTCTGGTACCACACCCGCTGGGCGTGCACCCGTTCGCGGAGGTACACCTCGCGCCGGACGGTGAGCGGCTGGTCCCGCAGCTGCTGCATCCGCTCGGTGATCTGCGGGTGCCGGCCCGGGCCGCGCCAGGCCTGCAGGTCGGCCCGCACGCGGTCCATCTGCGGGATCACCCGGTCGGTCTCGAACTCGCCGAGGATGCCGTCGAGTTGGATGGCGTACAGCCGTTCGGCGTCGGGGAGCTTCTTCGGCGGCGGCTGGTAGGAGTCGGCCCGCACCGCGTACTTCCACGACAGGGTCTTCACCGACTCGGCCACCGCCCGGCCCTCGTACCAGAGGCCCTGGGGATTCTGTACGGAGACCAGTGCGGCCATCAGCACGGTGCACAGGTACGCGGCCGCCGCGACCCATGCCCACGCGGTGCCGTCGGCGGAGCCGGCGGCGGCGGCCCCCACCAGCAGCAGGAGCTCCCAGCGGGCGAGCGCCACCGCCCTGCTCTGCCCCTGCAGCGAGGACGAGTCCGCGGCCCAGAAGAGCTCGGGCAGCAGGTCGTCCTCGCGTACGTAGCCGATCGCACGTGCCGGCCCCGCGGTCATGTCGGCCCCCCACCGTCGCTCCGACCCCAGCAGGTGAGTTGTGCCCCGCGCGGCGGCGCGGTACGCCTGGGGAACGGCCAGTATGGGTGCGGACCGTCCCCGGCGGACAGGGGGAGTTCGGACAGAACCCGCGCCGACGGGGGCGGCGCACCGGGGGCGCGCGGGGGTCGGCGGGGGAGCAGGCCGGTGGATCAGTAGGCGTAGAAGATCCGGTCGCGGTTGTCCGCCATCACCTTGGCGTTCCACGCGGTGCCGCCGTCGACGTTGCCGGAGCGGAAGAGCGGCGGGGTGACGCCGCGGTCCGCCAGCTTGCCGACCGCCGACGCGACGACCGCCTGCATCAGCGCGCTGGTGACGATCGTGGAGACCGACCCGAAGGTCGTCTCGGCACCCGCGCAGGACAGCTCGCCGTCGCCGACCGCGATCTTGCTGTCGAGCACGACGTCGCAGTTGTCCTTCAGGTACGTCCCCGACGGGTGGTTGGACGTGACCGCGCCCGGATACGCCAGCGAGGTCACGCCGACGACCTTCATGCCGCGGTCCCGCGCGTGCCGGGCCAGTTCGACCGGCATCACCTGGCGGCCGGAGAGGGAGATCAGGAAGAGCAGGTCGCCCTCGCCCGCCGGGGTGAGGTCGAGGGTGGCCGTGGCGAGGCCGGAGACCCGTTCCAGGGCGCTGCCCAGCGGGGCCGGCATCACGTTGACCCCGGTCATGCCCGGCACGTTCAGCAGGTTGACCACGACCAGCCCGCCGGCCCGGTAGACCACGTCCTGGGCCGCCAGCGAGGAGTGGCCGGCGCCGAAGGCGAAGATTCTTCTGCCGTCCGCGACGGCCCCGGCGAGGAGCTCGGCGGCCGCGTCGATGCCCGCACCCTCCTCGCTCCGAATCCGCTCCAGGTGGGCCACGGCCGCGTCGAGGTACTGCCCGACCAGGTCGGTCATCGAAATCTCCGAACGTGTGGGCGGCCAGGTGGTCCAGACCGCGCATGGAGGAAGATACGGCGAGCACGGTCCTGCCTGCGGCGCCTCGCTGTCAACCGGCACGAAATTCCACCGCCGGATACCACGGGCGGCGCCGATTGTCAGCGCAGTGCGTCAGAATTGGCGGTGAGGACACCGAAGAACGGAGACCAGCGGCGATGTCTGGCCTGATCGACACCACGGAGATGTACCTCCGCACCATCCTCGAACTCGAGGAGGAAGGCATCACCCCGATGCGCGCCCGCATCGCGGAGCGCCTGGAACAGAGCGGGCCCACGGTCAGCCAGACCGTCGGCCGGATGGAGCGTGACGGGCTGCTCCGGGTCGCCGGCGACCGGCACCTGGAACTGACCGAGGAAGGCCGCCGACTGGCCGTCCGCGTCATGCGCAAGCACCGGATCGCCGAGTGCCTGCTGGTCGACGTGATCGGCCTGGAGTGGGAGCAGGTGCACGAGGAGGCCTGCCGCTGGGAGCACGTGATGAGCGAGACGGTCGAGCGCAAGGTGCTCGCCATGCTCGGTCACCCCACCCAGTCGCCCTACGGCAACCCCATCCCGGGCCTCGACGAGCTCGGCGACACCAAGGCCGAGGGCGAGGGCTTCGACGCCGCGCTGCTCACCCTGGACAGCGTCGTCGACGGCGGCGGCAGCACCAGCGTCGTCGTCCGCCGGATCGGCGAGCCCATCCAGACCGACGAGGACCTCATGCGCACGCTGCGCACGGCCGGGATCCGGCCGGGTGCGACCGTGCAGGTCGCCTCCGCCGTCGGCGGCGTCCTCGTCGGCGAGGGCACGACCGCGGCCGAGCTCGGCAAGGAGATGGCGGCGCACGTCTTCGTCGTCCGCGCGTAGCGTGCGCGGCGGCGTCCGCGGCCCGGTACCGGCCGGGTCGGCTTCGCCATGTCCTCCCGGGTACAGCGCGGGGCCCGGTGCTCCCCGGCACCGGGCCCCGTGCTCCCTCCCGTCCCCCTCGCTCCCCTCCTGACCTGCTGCGCCGCGACACCGGCCACCCCGAGCCGGGACGGTGTCGCAACCCCCTTCCGCACCCCCCCGCATCCCCCGCGGCCCCCCGCATCCCCCGCGGCCCCCCGCATCCCCCGCTTCCCCGCGTCCGGCTTCCCCGGCCGAACGCCTCTCCCCGACCCCCCGGGTCCCTGTCGCCTCCTTCACCGTGTGCGGTCCGTCCTCCCGCAGTCATCGTCCCCTCGGCAGATCGCCGCAATCCTTGAGCGATGTCACCCGTACGAGCGGCTTGCCGCTCTGACCAGCGGGTACACCGAGGCCTCAGGGCGGACACACGTCCGGCGGGCCCCGCCCCCGGGGGGGGGCGGGGCCCGCCGGACGTTCGCGCGGGTCACGCGCGGGCCCGCCCTCACCCGGTAGGAGCAGGGCGGCGGTCGGCGGACGGGTGAATCCCCGTCAGGTGCGGCTCAGCGGCTCCCCGCCGCGACCGGCCGCAGCGGCTTCCGGTCGGGCTGCGCGGCCTCACGCCCACAGGCGTACGCGAGCGGGTTGACGAGCTCCGCGGCGTCGGGCAGCCAGCGGTTGATCGCGGACGGCGGCCGGGCCCACTGCGCGAAGCCGTACGGACCCACCCGGGAGGGCGGCGCGACGATGAAGTCGCCCTCGCCGCGGGCGACCAGGTCGAGCCGGCCCGCCGTCCAGCCGAGCTTGCGGAGCATCTCCGGCAGCTTGGCGGCGACCCCCGGCAGCACCAGGAAGTGCAGCCGTCGGCCGACCTGCCCGGCGGCGGCCGGCGCGGCCACCACCGGCCCCAGCTGCAGGCCCATCCGCTCCATCCGGGCCAGCGCCAGGCAGCCCGCCACCTCCGGCACGTCCAGCACGTCGAAGGAGCTGCCGGTGGGCAGCAGGATCGAGGCGTCCGGCTGCTCCGTCCACCAGCGGCGCACCACCCCGGGGCCGGCGCTCGCGCGGCTCCGCCAGTCGTCCTCGGCCTGGTGCGCACCGGGCAGGGGACACCGGGCGTCCCCGCACGAGCAGTGTGCGGGGCCGTCGCCGTCGATGAGCCGGGTGCCGGGGACGACCTCCCAGTGACGGTCCTCCGCATAGCTGACGGCTTCGATGAGGAGCGGGGGAAGGCCCTGCTCGCGGGCTCCTGGGGTGTTGTCCACGTGCTGCTCAACTACCGTGCGTGAAGGGGGTTACGGGCGGGTGCCGGGCGATCGGCCGGACGCCGCCGCTGTCACCCGTGCCGGTGAGGCGGGCCCGGCGCGAGCGCGTGCGGCCGGGGGCGGTAACGGGCGCAGCGGGGGCGCACAGGGGCATTCATCAGGGCGCGTGGGGAGTGGATACGTCACGCTGGGTATTCCGCTGGTGTCGCCGGGTTCCGGTCGTGGGGGAGGTCGGGCCCCCGCCTGCCGGCGTACCCATCTGAGCAGCAGAATCGTCGCCCCGCGGTCAGGGCCCGGGGCGTTGGGGAGGCGAAGTCCATGGCCGCGAGACCACTGGTGGCACGGGAGCCCAACGAGCGGCTGCAGCAGCTGATCCAGGAGGCGGGCTGCTCCAACGCGGGCCTCGCCCGCCGGGTCAACCTCTGCGGCGCCGAGCACGGCCTGGACCTGCGGTACGACAAGACCTCCGTGGCGCGGTGGCTGCGCGGGCAGCAACCGCGCGGTCAGGCACCCGCGGTGATCGCCGAGGCGCTCGGCCGCAAGCTCGGCCGCGGGGTCACCGTGGACGAGATCGGCATGGCCGACGGCAAGGGCCTGAGCTCCGCCGTGGGCCTGCACTTCGCACCGAACCTCGGTGCCGCGCTGGAGCAGGTGTGCGAGCTGTGGCGGAGCGACGTCGGCCGCCGCGACTTCCTCGCCGGCGCGACCGTCGCCGCCTCGGCGCTGGTCGAGCCCAGCCGGGACTGGCTGATCACCCCGCCGGACCCGGTGGTCGCCCGGACCGGCGCCACCCGGGTCGGCCCCACGGACGTCGCCGCCGTCCGCGCCACCACCCAGATGCTGGTCGAACTCGACCACCGGTTCGGCAGCGGCCACGTGCGTCCGGTGGTCGTGCACTACCTCAACAGCGTGGTCTCCAACCTGCTCTCGGGCGGCTACCGGGACGAGACGGGCCGTCAGCTCTTCGCGGCGGTCGCCCGGCTGACCGAGCTGGCCGGCTACATGGCGGTGGACACCGGGCAGCCCGGCCTGGCCCAGCGGTACTACATCCAGGCGCTGCGGCTCGCCCAGGCCGCCGACGACCGCGGCTACGGCGGCTACGTCCTGGCGGCGTCGATGAGCCACCTCGCCGCGACCCTCGGCAACCCGCGCGAGATCGCCCAGCTCGCCCGGGCCGCGCAGGAGGGCGCCCGGTCGGTGGCCACCCCCACCGCGATGGCGATGTTCTACGCCGCGGAGGCGCGCGGTCACGCCCTGCTCGGCGACGTGCGGTCCTGCGAGACGGTCGCGGCGCGGGCCCAGGAGGCGATGGCGCACCGCAACCCCGAGGACGACCCCGACTGGATCGTCCACTTCGACGAGGCCTACCTCGCCGACGAGCTCGCGCACTGCCACCGCGACCTCGAACAGGGCGCGAAGGCGGAGGCGTACGCCCGTACCGCGCTGGAGCTGCACCCCGTGAGCCGGGTGCGCCGGCGGGCGGTGGACCTCGTGCTGCTCGCCACCGCACAGCTCCAGCAGCGCGACGTGGAACGGGCCTGCGAGACGGGCACGCAGGCGGTGCGGCTGCTGAGCGGGCTGCGCTCCAACCGGGGCGTGGAGTACCTCGACGACTTCCGCACCAGGCTGGAGCCGTACCGGGAGCACCGGGTCGTCCGGGAGTTCCAGGCCCGGCTGGCGGGGGAGGCGGCCTGAACGGGCGGGTCCGCTTCGTGAGGAGCGGGTGAGGAACGCCCTCCCTGCGTAGTCACCCGTACCGGTGACCGGGTAGCGTGGGCGTGATATGCAGCGTTACCGAGGTCGTCGAGCAGTTGTGGTCCGCCGTCAGCGAGCGCGCGGCACAGGTGAGGAATCGCGTTGAGCCAGCGCCGCTCGTTCTCCCACTCCCATTCCTCCCAGGACTTCAATCTGGACGATCTGTTCAGGCCGGAGCCCGGGGCGGAACAGCAGGGGCAGCCTGCCGTGCCCGCGCAGCAGCAGCCCCTGCCGCCGGCCCAGCCGGTGCCGGGCCAGGGGGGCCCCGAGTACTGGGGGCCGCCGCCCGGTGCCGCGCAGCCCGCCGAGGCCGCCCCGGAGACGCAGTACCTGCCGCCGTACCCGTCCGCCGACCCGTCGGTGGGCGGCGTGCCGCAGCAGACGCAGGGTCAGCCGATCCAGGGTCAGGCCGCCTACGGCGCGGGCCAGTCCTTCGGCGGGCAGCAGTCGTTCGGCGGTCAGCCGTCCTACGGCGGCGAGCAGCAGCAGGCGTACGGCGGGGGCTTCCCCGCGCAGGCCGAGCAGCAGCCCGGCTACGGCGCCCCGCAGACGTTCGGCGGGCAGTCCTTCCCGGGTGCGCCCGCCGCCCCGGCGCCGTCCTACGACGGCACCCAGGGGTCGTCGGGCCGCCGGGCCGCCGCGGGACGGCCGTCCAACCGGCTGGTCATCGGCGGTGTGATCGCGGGCTGCGCGGCGGCGGGCATCCTCGTCGCGGTGCTGATGAGCGGCGGCGACGACCCGGAGTCCGGGCCCGCCGCGCCGGTCGCCCAGGCGTCCTCGGGCTCCCCGGCGCAGGCCGGTGCGGGCGGCATGACGCCGGCCGCGCAGGCGCAGGCCAAGGCGCTGTCGGACCTGCTCGGCACCGCCAGCGCGAGCCGGCAGGCCGTGGTGAACGCCGTGACCTCGGTCACCGGCTGCCAGAAGCTCCCGGAGTCGCAGGCGGCGCTGACGGGCGCGGCCGCGCAGCGGCAGGCGCTCGTCACGAAGCTGGGCACGCTGAAGGTGGACCAGCTCACCGGCGGCGGTGAGCTGGCCGAGCAGCTGAAGAAGGCCTGGCAGGCCTCGGCCGCGGCGGACGCCGAGTACGCGGCGTGGGCGGGCGACGTGACGGCCGGGTGCGACCCGGCCACGGTCAAGAACAACCCGCACAGCAAGGCCGGCAACGAGGCGAGCGGCACCGCCAGCAACGCCAAGCTGAAGGCCTCCTCGCTGTGGAACGCGATCGCCGCTCAGGCGAAGCTGCCGGAGCGCACCGACAAGGAGCTCTGACGCGGGGCGCAGGACGCGCGGCGCACGACGGGCGGAGGGCGGACGGGATGTCCCGTCCGCCCTCCGCCTTTGCCGGCCCGGGTCACGCAGGCGGGCTGCCGCCCGCGAGCACCCAGCGCACGTCCACGAAGCCCTGGTGCTGCTCGACCAGTCGGCCGGCCTGCACCTGCTGGAAGGTCACCGAGGTGTTGACCAGCCGGGGCGAGTCCGCGCTGGCGAGCATGTTGGTCATGCCCCAGCTGAGCGGCGGCGTGGCGCCGTGCGTGTCGATCGGGTCGCCGCCGTCGAGCACGGCGCGCAGCGTCTTGGACGTGAGCGGCTTGGCCTTGTCGACGCGGTCGGCGGCGGCGCGGAAGACCTCGTACGCGACCCAGGTGGTCTGCACACCGGGGTCGGCGACGTCGATCGCGGTCTCGCCGGCGCCGTGCGTCCGGACGGTGTCGCGCAGCGCGTCCCAGACCGGCGAGGCCTCGGCGGGGAACCAGCCGGTGGCGTACGCGTGGCCGAGCGGGCCGTTGTCGCCGCCGGTGGCGTCGACCACCGACTGCTGGAAGCTGCCGATCACCGACGCCAGCGAGGTGTTCTTCGCCCCGAGCCGGCGGAGGGGATCGAGCAGGTTGGCGGTCGGCTCCGGACCGAGGGCGAGCGTGACGCAGTGGCCCTTGCGGTCGTCGCCGATCGCGCGCTGCGCGATCGCGGTGTAGTCGTTCGACTGCTCGGGCGCCTTGATGTCGGTGAGCCGGATGCCGGCGGGCTGCAGGGCGCCGTCGAGGTAGCCGACCAGGGTGTCGCCGGCACGGGTGTCCGGGCGCACCAGGGAGACGCTCTTGCAGCCGGCCTCGACCAGCTGGCGGCCGCTGCCGGCGATCAGCGCGGGCGTGCCGCCGGCCACCGGGTAGGAGAGCGGGCTGCTGAACTCGGGCGTGGAGAGGCCGTAACCGCCCAGGTAGGGGATGCCGGCCTGCTCCAGCATGGCGACGAAGCTACCGCCGTACTGGCTGTAGGAGCCGACCACGGCGACCGCGTGCGCGTCGATGGCCTGGCGGGCGCAGGCGGTGACGCCCTCGGCGGTGTTGTGCTCGTTGCAGGTGAGCACCCGCAGCTTTCGGCCGTGCAGGCCGCCCGTGCCGTTGATCTCGCGGCCGACGGCCTCGGCGAGCGCCGTCATGCCCGGGCGGTCGGCGGAGCCGGTGCCGGACGGTGCCCAGGTCATCACGGTGAGGTCGCTGGAGGCGGAGGCGGCGTCGGCCGGCCCGCCGCAGGCGGAGGTGGCGAGCAGCGCCGGGGTGACGAAGGCTGCCGCGGCGAGGGCGGCCGCTCTGCGCCGGCGGCCGCGGCGGAGGCCTGTGGTGCGACGAACGGCAGGCTGATGGACGTCGGGCGATCCGTTCCGCCTCATGATGGCTGTCCCTCCCCGGGGTGCACGCGGCCGTTGTGATCGGCCGAATCCAGCCTTGACCTGGTCGGGCAAGGCCGGAGGGACGAAAAGCGAACGCCAGGACAACGCGGATGGAACACCAGGAGGTGACGCGTGTAGAGCCTGCCGGTGGGGGAACGTACGATCGAAGGACCATGCCCCACACCGCAGATTCTTCGTATCGGTCCGCCAACAACTCTTCTCGTGGCGGGCGTCGCTCCAGCACGATGGGCGGCATGCCGCTGAACGATCTCCCCTGGTGGCGCTGGCGGGCCCGGATCCGCTCGGCGCTGCACATGCTCTCCGACCCCTCCTTCCAGCACCACGCCTGGCTGACCGGCCAGGACGGCTACGGCGACGTCACCGACGCCGTCTACCGCCTGGTCGAGGACACCTGGCTGGACCGCTGGTCGGCCGAGAAGTACGTCGGCACGATCGTGCGCGACGCCACCGAGGCGGCCGCCGTCGACGCGGCCGTGCTGCGCGTCCTGCAGGTGCTGCACCAGGTCGGTGCGGACGCCCGGGCCGCCGCGTACCTCGGACACCCGCTCTGGCCGGAGGCCGTCCGGGCGGCGCGCGAGGCCCACGTCCTGCTGGCCGGCAACGACGGCGAGGACCCGGACGCGCCGCCGCGCACCCTGGAGGTGCTCCGCATCATGACCCGGGCCGCCTGACCGCGCCCCGGCCGCGCCCCGGCCGCGCCCCGGCCGCGCCCACGCGTGGCGCCCGCCCCTCCCGGGCCGCCCGCCCGTCCGACTGGCGGGCGGGCGGCACGGAAGGGCGGCTGTGCGGGCGGCGTCGGCCGGTCCCCAGTGCGGTCCCCAGTGCGGTCCGCAGTGCGGTCGGCGGCGCGTCGGCGTGCGGCGATGTGCCACGCTTGGCCGTCGTGTCGTGAACGAGTGAAGGAAGCCGCAGTGGAAGACCAGCCGGCCCGCGCCCAGTACGTCCTTACCCTGTCCTGCCCGGACAAGCAGGGCATCGTGCACGCGGTCTCCAGCTACCTCTTCATGACCGGCTGCAACATCGTCGACAGCCAGCAGTTCGGCGACGCCGACAGCGGACTGTTCTTCATGCGGGTGCACTTCTCGGCCCCGGAGCCCGTCACCGCGGAGAAGCTGCGGGCCAGCTTCGCCGCCGTCGGGGCCTCCTTCCACATGGACTGGCACCTGCACCCCTCCGCGGAGCGGATGCGGATCGTGCTGATGGTGTCGAAGTTCGGCCACTGCCTGAACGACCTGCTCTTCCGCAGCCGGATCGGCGCCCTGCCGGTGGAGATCGCCGCGGTCGTCTCCAACCACACCGACTTCCGCGCGCTCACCGAGTCGTACGACATCCCGTTCCACCACATCCCGGTCACCCGGGACACCAAGGCCGACGCCGAGCGGCAACTCCTCGACCTCGTCGCCGAGGAGCGCGTCGACCTCGTGGTGCTCGCCCGCTACATGCAGGTGCTCTCGGACGACCTGTGCAAGGCGCTGTCCGGCCGCGTGATCAACATCCACCACTCGTTCCTGCCGAGCTTCAAGGGCGCGAAGCCGTACCACCAGGCCCACGCCCGGGGCGTGAAGCTGATCGGCGCCACCGCGCACTACGTGACCGCCGACCTCGACGAGGGCCCGATCATCGAGCAGGAGGTGGCCCGGGTCACCCACGACGTCACGCCGGACCAGCTCGTCGCGCTCGGACGGGACGTCGAGTGCCAGGCGCTCGCCCGCGCCGTGAAGTGGCACAGTGAGCGGCGGGTGCTCCTCAACGGCAGCCGCACGGTCGTGTTCACCTGATCCGCTGAGCGATCAGGCCCGGGCCCCGGTCCGTCGGCCCGTGCGCCCGGCCACGCTCACGGCCGCGCTCCCGGCCGGGCTCACAGCCACGCTCACAGCCGGGTTCACGGCCGGGAGAGCAGCGGCAGCGCGTGCAGCACCCGGCGGATGGCCTCGCGGTCGCCGCCCTCGCCGACCGGCACCCGGTCGGGGTCGCGGTGGGCGGCCGCGAGGTAGCAGAACTCCAGGCTGTCGAGCGCCATCTCGGCGACCGGTTCGCCGGACCCCTCCGGCCCCTCCGTGCCGTCCAGCGGGATGAGCCACTGGCCGCCGGCCGGGCCGTCGATCACCAGCCGCAGGGTGCGGCCGGGGCCGCCGGGCGCGGGGCCGGGGGCCCGCCGCTGCGCGGCCATCAGGGCGGGCAGGCTCCGTGCGCCGAGGTCGACCAGCCGGCGCAGGTGCTGCGGGGCGGGCGGCGGGTACGGGTAGTCGACGGCGCGGGCGATGTCGCCGCCGTGGATCCAGCACTCGAAGGCGCGGTCGAGGAAGGCGTCCTGGAGCGGCAGCACGGCGAAGCCGTAGTCGACGGGTGCGCTGCCGTCGCTGCTGCCGCGGGTGGCGCCCTCGAGGAGGGCGTGGCTCTGTCCGCGCCAGCGGGCCCGCACCGTGTCCGGGTCGTCGCCGCCGGCCGCGGTGATGAGGGCCAGGGTGCGGTCCAGCACGCCGGCCGGCCGGTGCGCGGCTCCGCCGCGGGTCGGGGTGAGCGGGTCGGTCAGGCCGACCGCCGTCGAGAGGTAGCTGTCGACGGCCGTCAGGTGGCACAGCACCTCGGCCGGGCGCCAGCGCTGCACGCCGCCGTGCCAGGGGAGTTCGGCGACCTCCTGCCACTCGTCCGGGCCGAGGTCGCGGATCAGGGCGTCGAGCCGGGCGCTCTCGGCCGCGTACGGTCCGGCCCAGGGCGGTACGGGCAGCGCGGCGGGGCGCCGGGCCAGGCACCAGTCGACGACCTGCAGGCGCAGGGCGGCGGGCAGGTCGAGCGGGTCCCCGGTGGTGTGTTCGGCGGCGGCGCCGCTGAGTCGGGCCGCGTCCTCGGCGCACTCCGGGCACTCCGCGAGGTGCCGTAGGAGCCCGGCCGTCTCCTCGTGCGGCCACGCGCCCGCGGCCCATGTCACCAGCCGGGGGCACAGGGCTTCGTGGCGCTGTGCGGGCGTCACGGGGCGGACCGTCCGGCGGGGACGGGGGTGCGGGACCCGGGTGCGGCGTCGTCGGCCGCCGGGCCGTGGCCGGCGAGGCGGTGCAGGTGCTCCACGGCGCGGCGGTGGGTGAGCGTGCCGAGCCAGGACCGCAGGCTGCCCTCGTCGGGCCGCCAGGAGGCCGGGTCCGTCCACAGCTGGGCGAAGACCTCGCGGGTGAGCTGTTCGGCGGCGTCCTGGTCGTTGAGCACCCGGGTGGCGAGGCCGTGGACGAGGGGCGCGAACCGGTCGTACAACTCGCCGAGGGCGGCCTCCTCGCCGCGGGCGAGGCGGAGCTGGAGCCGGGCGTCGGCGTCGGGCGTGCTCATGGCCCTCGGGTTCTCCTCACACGCCGTGGTGCGGGGGCGGGCGGCCGCCGGTACGCAGGCCGACGGTCCCTCCACCACGGTATCCAAGGGGGCGGACCGGCCGGGGGGATTGGCGGAATGAGGCGGCGGGAAGTTCCGTGCCGTCAGGGCGTGCCGGGCCCGTGGGTCCTCCCCGGGCCGGGGCTCCGGCCCGGAATCCGCTCGGACGGGTTCGCTCGTGGCGGTCGCCCCGACAGGCCCTCGTGGCGGTAACGTCGTTGTGCTCGTGCACCGCCCCCGACCGCCCGGACGATCATCGGTGCGACGCTCGTCAGGGTGAGCGGGACAGTATGCACCGAGCTGTCCCCCGATCGCTGGAATATGCCCGAAGCGCTTGCTCCGACCCTTCGCCCTCCTCATCCTGGGGCGTATTCGTGTCGAAGCCGTGGGTAATCCGACCAGGCAGACCGGCCGTGAACGGCCGGCCGACCGGCGTGATGAAGGCCCCTGCCGCCCGGGCCGGGCGGCAGGGCGAGGGTGGCCGATTACCGAGTGCGGGTGGTGGAGCGGTGCAGGTACTTCAGGTGCAGCTGGCGGTCCAGGCGGACCCGGCCGAGGTCGGCAGGGCGCGCCGGTGGGTACGGAGCAGGCTCCGGGGTCACGGCCTCGACCCGGAGGCGCCGCTGGCGGAGACGCTCGTGCTGGTCGTCTCCGAACTGGTGACCAACGCGGTGGTGCACACGGGCTGCCCGGCCGTGCTCCGGCTGACCATGCCGGTGGCCGACGGCACGTCGGTTGACGCGGCCTCAACGCCGCTGCGGGTGGAGGTCGCCGATGCCAGCTGTTCGGCGCCGGCCCCCCGCCACGCCGACGGCGAGGCGACCAGCGGACGCGGGCTGGAGCTCGTCGAGCTGCTGTGCGAGCGCTGGGGCTGGTACCCGGAGGGGTCCGGCAAGCGGGTCTGGTGCGAGATCGACCCGGCCGCGCCCGCCCCGGAGCTCGTCTCGGAGCCGGTGCTCGACGTGTACGCCTGGCAGCTCTGACGCCTGGCAGCCCTGACGCCTCGCGGCTCCGACGCCTGGCAGCCCTGACGCCGGGCGCTCGCAGGGACCTCCGCGGTGCCGGTGCGATCCGCGGGCCGTGCTGTGCCATGCAGTGCCGTGCAGCGCCGCGCCTGGGAGTGGCGGTGGTGCGGGGGCGTACGGGTGGTGCGGGGGCGGCCTGCCGTGCCTCCGCTCACCACGATGCGCCGTGTCCCGGGCCGAATTTCCGACAAGCCATTGACGTGACGTATCCGACTGATCACCCTTGGGTGCAGCTCTTCGTTGCGAGGGGACGCCGAGGGATGCCCGGGTGGTGCCAGCACTTCAGGGGGACCGGCTGCCGACCACCCGCAGGCCTCCTCGGCGAGTGCGGAGAGCCGGTGCGCGGGTTCAGGCCTCGCGCGTCAGCCCGGACGGTGTCCCGGCGCGCGATGCTCGGGGCGCGCGCGGCGGGGCCCCGTCCGGCGTCCGCCGGCGGCTGCGCGGCTCCGTGGTGCGGAAGGTGCGCCGGTAGTCGGTCGGTGCCACGTCGAGGCGGTCCCGCAGCTGGAGGCGCAGCGACGCCGCGGTGCCGAACCCGGCCCGCCGGGCGACCTCCTCGATCGACAGGTCGGTCTGCTCCAGCAACTGCCGGGCCAGCTCGGTGCGCTGCACCGTCAGCCAGGCGCCGGGGCTGCTGCCCGTCTCCTCGCGGAAGCGCCGGGTGAAGGTGCGCACGCTCATGCCCGCCCGCGCGGCGAGCGCGCTCAGCGGGAGCGGCCCGGCGAGGTGCTCCAGTGCCCAGGCGCGGACGGCCGCGGTGCCGGAGCCCGCCCCCGGTGCCTCGGGGCCCGGCGTGCCGACGTACTGCTTCTGGCCGCCCTCCCGCCACGGCGGCACGAGGCAGGTGCGGGCGACGGCGTTGGCCACCGCGCTGCCGTGGTCGCGGCGCACCAGGTGCAGGCAGAGGTCGACGCCGGCCGCGACGCCGCCCGAGGTGAGGACGTCGCCGTCGTCGGTGAAGAGCACGTCCGGGTCGAGCGACACCTGCGGGAACATCCGGGCGAAGCGCTCGGTGTACGCCCAGTGGGTGGTCGCCGGGCGGCCGTCGAGCAGGCCCGCCGCGGCCAGTACGAACGCGCCGGTGCAGATCGACACCAGCCGGGTGCCGGGCCGCACCCGGGCGAGGGCGGCGGTGATCCGCGGGTCGAGGACGCCCGCCACGACGTCGTCGGCGCCGTCGCGCTGGGCCGGGATCACCACGGTGTCGGCCTCGGCGAGGAGTTCGGGACCGTGGTCGACGACGATCCGGAAGTCCGTGCTGGTGGTGACCGGACCGCCGTCCACGGTGCAGGTGGCGACCCGGTAGAGCGGGGTGCCGCCGGGGCCCTTCGCGGATTCGAAGATCCGTGCAGGGATCGCGAGTTCGAAGGCGATCACCCGGTCGAGCGCGAGCACCGCGACCCGGTGGGGTGCTGGTCCTGTCGTCATCGTCCGCTCCGTTCCCGCAGGTTGCCGCCACATTGTGACCCGAAAACCACTGGCCCCGGCAAGTGGTCTGGACCAAAACTGCTGCCGTGCCCGAACTGATCTCACCGCCCGCCCAGGCCGCCGCGACCCCGGTCGACGCCGGCTCCGCCATCTGGACCCGCAACTTCCGGCTGTACTTCACCGCCCGCAGCTCCGGTCTGCTCAGCGACGCCATGCTCCCCGTCGCCGTCGCCGCCGGTCTGATCGGCGCCGGGCACCCGCTCGGCAGCGTGGGCTACGCCATGGCCTTCCTGCTCGCCCCGTTCGCGGGTCTGGTGCTGGTCGGCGGCGTCCTCGCGGACCGCTTCACCGCCCGCCGCCTGATGATCACCGCCGACCTGGTCAACCTCGCGACCCGGGTGGCGATGGCGTTCCTCTTCTTCACCGGCGTCGACCGGCTCTGGCAGCTGTACGCCCTGCTCGCCCTCGCCGGTACGGCCGCCGCGATGTTCCAGCCCGGCGCGGCCTCCACCGTCCCGCTGACCGCGCGCGACGTCCAGGGCGCGAACGGCGTCCTCCGCACCTCGGAGGCGCTCACCGCCCTGCTCGGCCCCGCCCTCGCCGGCCTGCTCGCCGGGGCCGCCGCCACCGGCTGGGTGATGGTGATCGCCGCCGTCGCGTACGGGCTGAGCGCCTGCTGCCTGCTCGCCCTGCGCCTCGGCCCGGCCCCCGCCCGCCCGGCGGGCGACCGGCTGTGGCGCAACCTCGTCGAGGGCTGGCACGAGTTCCGCTCCCGCAGCTGGATGTGGGGCGTCATCGTGATCTTCATGTTCTTCAGCGCGCTCTGCTTCGGACCGCTGCTGCCGCTCGCCGCCGGCGTGCTCGTGCCGGAGCACGGCTCCACCGCGTACGGCCTGCTCAACTGCGCGTTCGGGGCGGGCACCGTGCTCGGCGGCCTCCTCGCGATCCGCCTGCGCCCGGTGCGGCCGCTGCGCGCCGGGGCGCTGGCGATGCTGGCGTTCCCGCTGTACCCGCTGGGCATCGTGCTCGGCCTGTCCGTGCCCGTGCTGGCCGGCTGCTTCCTCGTCACCGGCGCGGGCGTCACGTTCTGGAGCGTCATGTGGGCCACCAGCGTGCAGACCCAGGTCGCGCCCGACGTCCTCAACCGCATCCACGCCTACGAGGTCGCCGGCTCGGTCTGCATGGCGCCCGTCGGCGCGGCGCTCGCCGGGCCCGCGGCGGAGGCGTTCGGCCCGCGGGCCGTCCTGGCGACCGGCGGCGGGGTCGCGGTGCTGGTGGTCGCGGCCCTGTTCGCGGCGGCTCCGATCCGGCGGCTGCGCCGGGTCGACGCCCGGTGAGCCGCAGCCCGGCCCCCATGGCCCGATCCTGACGAAAGCTGGCGGTCCGGCCACTCGTCGGGCCGCCGGCGCTCCGGGACACTCGACCGGTGACCGATCTGACCAGCCGCACGACCGCGCCGCCCGCCGGCACCAGGGCGCCCCGACTCCACTACGCCTGGGTGGTGGCCGGCGTCGCCCTGCTCGTCCTCCTCGGCTCCGCCGGTTTCCGCTCCGCCCCCGGCCTGATGATGGACGCCCTGAACGGCGAGTTCGGCTGGTCGCACGCCACGATCGGCAGCGCCGTCTCGGTCAACCTCACGCTGTACGGCCTCACCGCGCCGTTCGCCGCCGCTCTGATGGACCGCTTCGGCATCCGGCTGATCGTCGTCTGCGCCCTGCTCGCCATATCCGTCGGCGCCGGGCTCACCGTGCTGATGACCGAGAGCTGGCAGCTGATCCTCTGCTGGGGCGTGCTCGTCGGCCTCGGCAGCGGCTCGATGGCGGGCGCCTTCGCCACCACCGTCACCGGCCGTTGGTTCCACGCCCGGCAGGGCCTCGTCACCGGGGTGCTCACCGCGGCCGGCGCGGCCGGCAACCTCGTCTTCATGCCGGTGCTCGCCGCCCTCGTCGAGCACCAGGGCTGGCGCACCGCCGTCGTCGTGGTCTCGCTGTCGGCGACCGCCGTGGCCGTGCCCGTGCTGCTGCTCATGCGCGAGCGCCCGGCCGACGTCGGCCTGCTCCCGTACGGTGCGACCGAGGCGCCGCCCGAGCCGGTCACCGACGGCAGCGCGCTGGCCCGCTCCATGCGGGTGCTGCGGGTGGCGATGCGCAGCCGGGCGTTCTGGCTGCTCGCGGGGTCGTTCGCGATCTGCGGCGCCACCACCGCGGGGCTGGTCGGCACGCACTTCATCCCGGCCGCGCACGACCACGGCATGCCGGTCACCACCGGGGCGAGCCTGCTGGCGCTGGTCGGGGTGTTCGACGTGGTGGGCACCGTCGCCAGCGGCTGGTTCACCGACCGCTTCGACTCCCGGCGGCTGCTCGTCGTCTACTACGCGCTGCGCGGCGTCTCGCTGCTCTTCCTGCCGCAGCTCTTCGGCCACTCGCTGCAGCCGCCGATCCTCGCGTTCGTCGTCTTCTACGGGCTCGACTGGGTGGCCACCGTGCCGCCGACCGTCGCGCTCTGCCGCCGGCACTTCGGCGCGGACGCCCCGATCGTCTTCGGCTGGGTGCTCGCGGCGCACCAGATCGGTGCGGCCGTGGTGGCGGGCCTGGCGGGTCTGGCCCGTGACCGCTTCGGCGACTACGACCTCGCCTGGTACGCGGCCGGCGGGCTGTGCGCCGTCGCCGTCGTGCTGTGCCTCGCGCTGAGCGGCCGGCGGGCCGCCCCGGCCGTGGCGGTGGCCGTTCCGTGACAGCCCCGATCACGGTGTCGTAAGGGTCAGGTAGCCTTGTCGGTCATGACACTGGCCTTCACCCTGGACCCGGACCTCACCCCCGGGCTCCGCGCCGAGATCGTCGACCTGTGGACGGACGTCACCAACGCGGGCGGGGCCGTCGGCTTCGTCGCCCCCGTCACCGCGGACCGCGTCCGCGCCACCGCCGACGAGGAGTTCGCGGGCCTCGCCCCGCACGGCCCGGACCACCTCCTCGTCGGCCGCGACCCGCGGGACGGCCGGCTCGCCGCCGTCCTCTTCCTCACCTCCCAGCGCTTCGACCTCATGGACCACTGGCGCCTCCTGAAGCGCGTCATGGTCCACCCCGCCTTCCAGGGCCGCGGATACGGCGCCGAACTCCTCGCCGAGGCCGCCCGCACCGCCCGCACCTGGGGCCTCGCCGGCCTCAAGCTCACCCTGCGCGGCGGCCTCGGCCTGGAGGCGTTCTACGGCCGGTGCGGCTACACCGAGACGGGCCGGGTGCCGGGCGCGATCCGGGTCGCCCCGGGCGACGACCGCGACGACGTCACCATGTGGCTCGACCTCCGCTGAGCCCCGTGCGGACGCCGCCGCACGGCATGCTTCACTGGGAGACCGGCGCCGCCCGCACCCGGCGGCCCGGCCGGCACCCCCATGACCGCCGTACCGTCGCAACCGCCGTACCTGAGCAGTGAAGGACGTCACCCGTGAGCAGCCGTACGTCGCACGCCACGCTCCGCTACACCTCCCTGCGGGCCAGCATCTTCCTCGGCTGCCTGCTCCTGGCCCTGCTGCTCGGGCACTTCGGGGTCATCCCCGTCGGCGGCGCCTCCGGCGTGATCTTCCTCGTGCTCGTCGCGGGCCTGGTCTCGGCCCCGATCAGCTACGTCGTGCTCAGCAAGCAGCGTGACGCGATGTCCGAGCAGATCGCCGGCAAGGTCGGGGGCCTGCGCGACCGCACCGCCCAGCGGATCGCCGCCCAGAACGCCGAGGAGGACGCCGCGGACGACGCCGCCCGCGCCGCCGTCGCCCGGCAGGACTGACCTTGGCCGACCCCGCGCCGCCGCGCCGCCCCACCGGACGCGACGTGGCCCGGCTGGCCGGCGTCTCGCAGGCCACCGTCTCCCTGGTCTTCTCCGGGCCCGAGGCCGGCCACCGGGTCTCCGGGGCCACCCGCGAGCGCGTCCGCGAGGCCGCCCGCACCCTCGGCTACCGTCCGCAGGCCGCCGGCCGCCAGCTCCGTCTCGGCCGCAGCGGCATGGTGATGCTCGCCGTGCCCAACCTGCTCGGCCCGTTCTTCGGCCGGGTGCACTCCGGCGTCCACGAGGAGGCCGGACGGCGCGGCCTCGCCGTCGTCGTCAGCTCGGGCTGGGACAGTGCCACCCTCGCCGACGCAGCCGTCGCCGGACGCTTCGACGGCCTGCTGATCTGCTCGCCGGACGACAGCCAGCTCGGCGACCTGCCCACCGCCACCCCCGCCGTCCTCCTCGACGCCGACCCGGCCCGCAACCCGGGCCGCCCCACCGTCGAACTCGACGTCGCCGGCGGCATGGCCGACGCCGTCCGTCACCTCGCGGCCCTCGGCCACCGGCGCATCGGCCACCTGCGCGCCACGCTCTCCGCCCACACCTTCCGCACCCGGCAGGCCGGATTCGAGGCCGCCGCCGCCGGACTCGACGTCGTCGAGGTCGGCGTCCGCCTCAACGAGGGCGTACCGGCGGCCCGCGAGGCGGCCCGCAGCCTCCTCGCCCGCCCCGACCGCCCGGCCGCCGTCATCTGCGACGACGACGTGGTGGCCTCCGGCCTCTACCAGGCCGCGGCCGACCTCGGCCTGCGCATCCCGGCGGACGTCTCCGTCATCGGCATCGACAACATCCCGGTCGCCGGCCTGCTCGCGCCGCCCCTCACCACCGTCGACCTGCCCGGCGAGGAACTCGGCCGCACCGGCGTCACCGCCCTCGCGGCCCTCCTCGCCGGCGAACCCGCCGCGCCCGTGCCGCCGCTGCCGACCCGCCTGGTGCTGCGCGCCTCCACCCGGCCCGCCGACTGAACCGCGCCGCACCGCGCCGCGCCGCGGGCCCGGTCCCGGCGGTCAGGCCGCCGCGGCGAGCCCCCCGACCGCAGGCCGTACGGCCGTGCGGAACCATCCGCGGCAGGCGAAGAGCAGCAGCCCGCCGACGCCGATGCCCGCCGCCGCACAGACCGCGACCGCGAACAGCGACCCCTCCACCAGGAGCCCGGACACCGCGTACCCGGCCGCGTTGCCCGTCGCGAACAGCGTGACCAGCCAGGCGAACGCCTCCGTCACCGTGCCCGTCGGCGCGAGCTCCGCGATCAGCACGAACGCCGCCGCCAGCAGCGGAGCCAGCCCGATGCCCGACAGCAGCGACAGCCCCGCCATCGCGTACGGGCCCGGCAGCCACAGCAGCGGCAGGTAGGAGGCGGCCATCAGCAGGGCGATCACCCAGGTGCGGGTCGCCGTGCCGCTGCGCCAGCGCACCGCGCCGTAGCCGAGCGCGCCGACGAGCCCGCCGAGCGCCGCCAGCGCGAGCATCAGGCCGGCGCCGCCGGGCAGGGCGCCCGGATGCCGTTCGGCGTACGCGATGAAGAGCACGCTCTGCGCGCCGACCGTCCAGCCGGCCCCGGCCAGACCGACCAGCAGCAGGACCAGGCCGCGGGAGCGGAGCGGGCCGAGCAGCCCGGACGACGTGCCCCGCGCGGGCGCCCGCCAGGCCCGCGCCGGGGCCGCCGTCGCGACCACGAGCGAGCCGAGCAGGCCGAGCCCGGCCGCCGTCCACAGGGCGGTGGTCGGGCCGGGACCGGCCGCGATGCCCGCCACCGCCAGCGGCCCGGCGACGTAGAGGATCTGCTGCGAGGCGGAGTCGAAGGCGTAGGCGGTGTCGAGCTGTTCGTCGCGGACCACGGACGGCCAGAGCGCCCGCAGGCACGGCTCCAGCGGGGGCATCGCGAGGCCGGCCAGGGCGGCACCGACCGGCGCGGCCAGGGCCGAGCCGGGGGCGAGGGCCAGGAGGGCGTAGCCGAGGCCGGCGACGGCGGCGGTGACGAGCAGCACCCGCGGCTGGCCGGTGCGGTCGACGAGGCGCCCGAGCACGGGCCCGCCCACGGCCGCGGCGATCGCGTACGCGGCGGTGGCGACGCCGATCCGGCTGTACGGCGCGCCGGCCTCGCGCAGCGCGAGCGCGATCACCAGGCCGGTCATGCCGGCGGGCAGCCTGCCGAGCAGGGTGCCGAGGAGCAGCCGGGTGACGTGCGGGGCGCGGAGCAGCGCGAGATAGCCCATGGTGGGAGTTATACGTATAACCATCCGGTCCGTCAAACGGCTCCCGCTCCGGGGGCGGCTGGTTCGTGCCCGCAATTCAAACAACAACTTTGAACATCTCAAATGTTTACTGCTAATCTCCAGCCCATGACCACGCCAGGCGCCGCGCACCAGCACGGGACGAGCACCCCGCTCGCCCCCTGCCGCCCGCGCCTGCCGCGGGCCGCCGCCCGCCCGCTCCCGGGCCGCCGCGCCTGCCGCGTCTGCTGCTGTCCCCGGGCGGCACGCCAGTCCTGAGCCCGGCCCCGCAGCGCGCCCCACGGCGCGCCCGGCCCGCGCGTGCCGCCCCGCCTGCCGTCCCGGCCCGCCGCTCGCCCCACCACCCGCCTGCCACACCCGGAGCACCACCATGCCCACCGCGCCCACCGCGCCCACCGCGCCCACCGCGCCCAGTGCCGAGCCCACCCCCGGCCTCCTCGCCACGATCCGCCGCATCCCGTTCTGGGCCCAGATCGTCGGCGGCCTGGCCCTCGGACTGATCCTCGGCGGCATCGCCCGCGCCTACGACGTCGCCTGGCTCGCCACCACCCTGGAGACCGTCGGCAAGACCTTCGTCCAGCTCCTCAAGCTGGCCGTGCCGCCCCTCGTCTTCACCGCGATCCTCGTCAGCGTCGCCAACCTGCGGAACGTCACCAACGCCGCCCGCCTGGCCGCCCGCACCCTGCTCTGGTTCCTCATCACCTCGCTGATCGCCGTCGCCGTCGGCCTCGTCCTCGGCCTGCTCACCGACCCCGGCAAGGGCGCGGGCCTCTCCACCCAGGGCCTGGAGGCCCCCGAGAAGGCCGGCAGCTGGGTCGACTTCCTCACCGGCATCATCCCGACCAACATCGCCACCGCGTTCGTCGAGGTCAACGTCCTCCAGATCGTCTTCCTCGGCATCGTCGCCGGCGCCGCCGTCCTGAAGACCGGCGAGAAGGCCGCCCCCGTCCGCCGCCTCGCCGAGTCCGTCCTCGACCTCACGCAGACGGCCCTCTGGTGGGTCATCCGGCTCGCCCCGCTCGGCACCCTCGGCCTGATCGGCAAGTCCGTCGCCGTCTACGGCTGGGACCTCCTCAAGCCGTTCGCCACCCTCACCGCCGACGTCTACCTCGGCTGCGCGATCGTGCTGTTCGGCGTCTACTCGCTGCTCCTGCGCTTCGCCGCCGGCCTCAACCCGCTCCACTTCTTCCGCGGCGCCTGGCCCGCGATCCAGCTGGCCTTCGTCTCCCGCTCCTCCGTCGGCACCCTCCCGGTCACCCGCCGCGTCACCGGGCGCCTCGGCGTCCCCCGCGAGTACGCCGACTTCGCCGTCCCGTTCGGGGCGACCACCAAGATGGACGGCTGCGCCGCGATCTACCCCGCGCTCGCCGCGATCTTCGTCGCCCAGGTGTACGGCGTCGACCTCGGCATCGGCGACTACCTGCTGATCGCCTTCGTCTCCGTGATCGGCTCGGCGGCCACCGCCGGCCTCACCGGAGCGATCGTCATGCTGACCCTCACCCTCTCCACCGTCGGCCTGCCGCTGGAGGGCGTGGGCCTGCTGCTCGCGATCGACCCGATCCTCGACATGGTGCGCACCGCCACCAACGTCGCCGGGCAGGTCGTCGTGCCGGTCATCGTCGCGGCCCGCGAGAAGACGCTCGACCTCGCCGCGTACAACGCGCCGACCGGCGACCTGCTCGCCGAGCCGGCCGGCGCCGACACCCCGGCCGCCGAGCCGGTGGGTGCCGCGGCCTGACGCGCGGTCCGTTCCGCAGCCCCTTCCCCGGCCTCCGGGGGAGGGGCTGCGGCGCGTCCGGGCGGATCCCGGGCCGGCCGTGTCCGTCGCTCCGGCGGGCTCGTTGACCAGCCGTGCCCCCGGCGCGGCGGGCACCCCTGGGGCGCACAATCGTCCGGGAGGAGAGGAGGCACGGCCATGAGCACCGCCCCCGGCCCCGGTGACTACAGCACGGTGTCCGACCCCGAACGCGCCCTCAAGTACGCGATCCGGCACATCGCCGGTGACCGTGCCGAGATCGTCGAGGGAGTCATCACCCCCATGTCGCCGTCGTGGGCGCACGAGAACGCGGCCGACCTGATCCGTGAGCGCATCGGCCCGCGGATGCGGGAGCTCGGGCTGCGGGCCGGCTCGGGCAATCTCGACCTGCCCGGCACGGAGAACTTCTACATCCCGGATCTCGCGGTCGTCCCGGCCGGACTCGCCGCCCGTACCGAGGGCGCCCTGCTGCCCGAGCAGACGCTCCTGGTCGTGGAGGTGACCTCCCCGACGAACGCGGACACCGACCGGACCGTCAAGCGCCGGCGGTACGCGCAGTTCGGGGCGCCGCTCTACCTGCTGGTGGACCGGCAGAACGCCGTCTGCACCCTCTTCTCGGAGCCGGGGCGGCTGGGCTACACCGGGGTGGACGGGCCCCGTCCGTTCGGTGCCCGGCTGCATCTGCCCGATCCGTTCGACATCGACCTCGACACCGGCGGACTCTGAACCCCGGCGGGGGCCGTGGCCGTGGACCCTGGCGGCCCGTGCGACGGCCGACCGTGCGCAGCCCCTTCCCCGGCCTCCGGGGGAGGGGCTGCGGCGCGTCCGGGGCCGGTGGGGCGGGTGAACGGACGGACGCAAGAATCGACTTGATGGCCGGATGTACTGAGCAAAGTCGCGAAAATATCTTGCACAAGCCTTGTGGGGCGGGCTCCGTGCGCCCTACTGTCACGTGACTCCCCGGCGTCCGCTCCGCCGTGAGGCGTCCTCAGTGCCACCTTGAGAGAAACGAGCATCCGATGTCACGGAGCATCACAGGAGCTGCAGCGAGACGGTCGGGTCTGCCTCTGCGCGGCGCGGCGACGGCGCTCGCCGCGGTGACCGCTGCCGCCGGTCTCACCGGCACGGCCTTCGCCGACACCGCCCCGGCCGGCGCCGCCGTGGTGACGCGTGCCAGCCTCGCCCCCTCGCTCGTCGCGGGCCGCGGCGCCGAACTCGGCATCTCCGAGCAGGAAGCGGAGAACGCCGCGACGAACGGCACCGTCCTCGCTCCCGACCGCACCGCCTACACGCTGCCCGCGGAGGCCTCCGGCCGGTCCGCGGTCAAGCTGGCCCCCGGCCAGTACGTCGAGTTCACCCTGCCGGCCGCGGCCAACGCGATCACCGTGCGGTACAGCCTCCCGGACGCGCCGAACGGCGGCGGCATCACCGCGCCGCTCGACGTCACGGTGAACGGCAGGAACCGCAGCACCATGACGCTGACCTCGCAGTACTCCTGGCTGTACAACCAGTACCCGTTCACCAACGACCCGAACGCCGACCTGCTGCACTCCGACTGGTGGATCACCGAGTGCGGCTGCGTGCCGAGCGCGACCACCCCCACCCCGCAGATCACCAAGCCGTTCCGGCAGAACCACTTCTACGACGAGCAGCGCCTGCTGCTCGGCCGGACGTACAAGGCCGGTGACAAGGTCCGCCTGTCGGTGCCGGCCGGCTCCGCCGCCGCGTGGACGGCCGTCGACCTGCTCGACTCGCAGCTCGTCGGCGCGCCGCACGTCAACCTGGCCGCCGCGAACGTGCTGGCGTTCGGCGCCGACCCGTTCGGCAAGCGGGACTCCGCGGACGCCTTCGACAAGGCCGTCGCCTTCGCGAAGCGCGCCCACCTCAAGGTGTACATCCCGCCGGGCACCTACCAGGTGAACCGCCACATCGTCGTCGACGACGTGACGATCGAGGGCGCGGGCAGCTGGTACACCGTCGTCAAGGGCCACCAGGTCACCCTCGCCACCCCGGCGGCGGACGGCTCGGTGCACACCGGCGTCGGCTTCTACGGCAGGAGCGCCGCCGAGGGCGGCAGCCGCAACGTCCACCTGTCCGGTTTCGCGATCGAGGGCGACGTCCGCGAGCGCATCGACACCGACCAGGTGAACGGCATCGGCGGCTCGCTCAGCGACTCGTCCGTCGACGGCCTCTACATCCACCACACCAAGGTGGGCATGTGGTTCGACGGCCCGATGAAGAACTTCACCGCGACGAACAACGTCATCACCGACCAGATCGCGGACGGCCTGAACTTCCACACCGGCGTGACCGACTCGGTCGTCCGGAACAACCTTGTCCGCAACTCGGGCGACGACGGCCTCGCGATGTGGGCCGAGAAGACCCAGGACGCCCGCAACACCTTCGACCACAACACCGTGCAGTCGCCGGTGCTGGCGAACGGCATCGCGATCTACGGCGGCACCGACAACACGGTGTCGAACAACCTGATCGCCGACCCGGTCCGCGAGGGCAGCGCGATCCACGTCGGGTCCCGCTTCGGCGCCGAGCCGTTCACCGGCCACCTGTGGATCACGGACAACACCACGGTCCGGGCCGGCACGCACGAGCTCAACTGGAACATCGGTCTCGGCGCGATCTGGTTCTACGCGCTGGAGAAGAACATCGACGCCGACATCCGGGTGACGGGCGACAACTTCCTCGACAGCACCTACAACGCGATGATGCTGGTCGCCGACTGGCCGGTGAAGGACCTCTACTCCGTCACCGGCCTGCACTTCAAGGACATCAAGGTCGACGGCACCGGCACCTCGGTGCTGAGCGCCCGCGTCGCGGGCTCCGCGACCTTCGAGAACGTGGACGCCCGCAACGTCGGCGCCGTCGGCGTCAACAACTGCGGCACCTTCCACTTCACCCCGGCCGGCTCGGAGTTCTCCCTGACCGACCTCGGCGGCAACGACGGCGGCGGCACCACCGGCCCCTGGCTGGCCTCGTGGGAGCTGCCCAACACCATCACCTGCGACGACCGCCCGCCGGTCGTCGCGCCGCCGGCCCCGTCGGCGTGGTGACGTCCGCGCGGTGACGTCCCTCGCGGTGACGTCCCTGCCATGACGCCCGGGGGGCGCCGCCCGTGCGAGGGCGGTCGCCCGCCGGTCTCCGCACCGTGCCTCGCGCCGGGTGGGTCGAGGTGCGGTGGGGTGCGGAAAAGCGTCGGGGCGGTCGCCCGGGAGGTGCTCCCGGGTGACCGCCCCGACGCCGTGCCCTCGGGGACTAGCGGGTCACCACTTGTCCCAGGTGATGTTCCAGCCGCTCATGCCGTTGTCCGCGCGGACCGTCTGGCCGACCGAGTTCTGGACGGTCACCACGTCGCCGACCATCGCGGAGTCGTAGAAGCGTCCGGCCGACGAGCCCGGGGAGCCGTCCTTCGCGGAGGTGTCCTCCAGGCCGATGCAGCCGTGGCTGGTGTTGGTGTGGCCGAAGACACCGGGGGCGTACTTGCCGTGCACGTAGGTGCCGGTGGGGGTGAGGCGCAGGGCGTGCGGCATCTCGACCTTGTAGTCCGGGCCCTCGTGGTTGACCACCGTGGAGGAGTCCATGACGGTCGTCCCCTCCTTCGCCATGACCACCATCGTGCCGTTGAAGGTGTTCTGCGAGGCGGGCGAGGTGGCGCCGGCACTGATCGGGATCGTCGCGTCGGGCTTGCCGTCCTCCTTCACCACCATCTGGTGGCTCTTGGCGTCCGCGACCGCGATGCGGGAGCGCCCGACGGTGAAGGTCTGGTCGCTGTCGACCTCGCCGTAGACACCGGGGGAGGTCTCGACGCTCTTCAGCCGGTAGTGCACGGTCACCTTGGTGTTCGGCGTCCAGAACTTCTCCGGCCGGAAGTCGACCCTGGTGGCGTTGAACCAGTGCGGCTTCACGACGGATCCGTCGGACGTCTCGAACGTGACGGCCTTCTCGATCGAGGCCTTGTCCGTGACCGACTTCTTGAAGTTCAGCGAGACGATCATGCCGACGCCGTACGTCTGGCCGTCGGAGATGTTGTCGTACGGGCTGGCGCCCTTGGTGGGCGTGAGCGTGGTGAAGCTGCTCTCGGTGGTCGTGGCCAGGCCCGCGGCGTCCGCGGCCTGCGCGCTGACCTTGTACTCGGTGGAGACCGAGAGGTTCTCCGTGGGCGTCCAGCCGAGGCCGTCGGCGGAGATCGTGCCGGGCACGGCCTTGCCGTCCTTGCCGGTCACCGTCACGGTGGTGAGCTTGCCGTTGGCCACGGCGACCTTGAGCGCACCCTTCGGCTTCACCTGCGTGGCGCCGTTGGCCGGCTCGACGCTCACCACGGCGGCGGACTTCTTCTGCTCCGCCTTCTTCGGCCCGTCCGTGGACGAACCGCCGCCACCACCGCTGCACGCGGTGGTCAGGGCGAGCGCCCCGCCGAGTACCGCCGCTGCCACAACCCTGCCTGCCGCCCGCTTCACTGCCCACTCCTTCGCCGACTTCCCCCCGTTAGACGCTCGGGCGGGCCCGGCAGTTTCGTATCGGGGGCGAATCATCCGGTCACGAATCGACAACGGGTCGACCGCCACTCCCGGCGACCGTCCGGTCGTGTGCCGACCGGCCGGGAGCGGCGGGCACGGGCAGGGGGCCCGCCACGACGGTGGCGAGCCCCCTTGGTACTGCTCGTCGTGCTCTGGTGGCGGCCGGGTGGCCGCCGGCGGACCCGAAGGGGTCCCGAGCGATCAGATCATCGGAGGATGGTCAGACAGCGGAGACGTTCTCCGCCTGCGGACCCTTCGGGCCCTGCGTGACGTCGAAGGTGACCGCCTGGTTCTCCTCCAGCGAGCGGAAGCCGTTCGCGTTGATGGCGGAGTAGTGGACGAAGACGTCGGGGCCGCCACCCTCCTGGGCGATGAAGCCGAAGCCCTTCTCAGCGTTGAACCACTTGACGGTTCCCTGAGCCATGCCGTTCTCCTTGCGAGGGACGTATTGGAGGCCACACCGCGTGACCGCCGGTCCGCTGCGCTGATCGCCCTGCCTCCGGTCCGGGCCCGGAGTTTTTCGCACAGTGCCCAATCAATACTCAATTGATGCTGCGACTGCTGAAAAACTACAAAAAGCCTGCGGTTACATGCTCCGCAGGCTTCAAGTACTGCAAGGGGAATCAAACTGCAACTGAGGGAGACGGTAGCACGCGAGGGCGGCCCCGACCAGGGGTGACCGGAGGGCCGCACCGGTGTGTCGCACGCCTGGTGTCGGTGCCCCGGCAGGGCAGGCATACGCTGCCGGGGAGAGTACGAACGGCAGAGGGAGCACGCGGTGACGGGTCGGGATGCGAGCAGCTCGGTGGCAGTGAGGCCCCGGGTCGGACATATTCAGTTCCTCAACTGTCTGCCCCTCTACTGGGGCCTTGCCCGGACCGGCAACCTCCTCGACCTCGACCTCACCAAGGACACCCCGGAGAAGCTCAGCGACCAGCTCGTCGCTGGCCTGCTCGACATCGGCCCGATCACCTGCGTCGAGTACCTGCGGCACGCCGAGGAGCTCGTCCTGCTCCCCGACATCGCGGTCGGCAGCGACGGCCCGGTGATGTCCTGCGTCATCGTCAGCAAGGTGCCGCTCGCCGAACTCGACGGCCGGCCCGTGGCACTCGGCTCCACCAGCCGCACCTCCGTCCGCCTCGCCCGCCTCCTCCTGGAGGAGCGCGTGGGCGTCCGGCCGGAGTACTTCTCCTGCCCGCCCGACCTCGACGCGATGCTGGAGCACGCCGACGCCGCCGTGCTCATCGGGGACCCGGCCCTCCGCGCCTCCCTCGAACAGGCCCCCGACCAGGGCCTCGACGTGCACGACCTCGGCGCGCTGTGGAAGGAGTGGACGGGCCTCCCCTTCGTCTTCGCCGTCTGGGCCGCCCGCCGCGACTACGCCGCGCAGCACCCCGGGACGGTCGCCGCCGTGCACCGCGCCTTCCTGGAGTCCCGCGACCTCTCCCTCGACGAGGCCGCGAAGGTCGCCGAACAGGCCGCCCGCTGGGAGTCCTTCGACGCACCGCTCCTGGAGCGCTACTTCACCGAGGCGCTCGACTACTCGCTCGGCAGGCGCCAGCTCGCCGGCATCGCGGAGTTCGCCCGCCGGGTCGCCCACGACACGGGCTTCACCCCGGACGTCGCCTTTCGCCTCCTGGAGCCGGTCCCCGCCGTCGGCTGACCGCCGCCGACCGACCGCCGCCGACCGACCGCTGCCGACCGACCGCTGCCGACCGGCCGCCGCCCGCGGTGCGCCCGCGCGCCGAAGCACCGCGCCGCGGCATCACCACCCGGGCGTCGCCGACGGGTAGTACTGTCCCGCGCGGGGGCGCGGAGCCGGGCCCCGGTGCGGGAGGCGGGGCGATGGAACCACTGGGCGGGTCGGATCCGGCACGGATCGGCGCCTACCTGCTGCTGCGCCGGCTCGGCGCGGGCGGCATGGGACGCGTCTACCTCGGGCGCACCGCAGGCGGCCGGACGGTCGCCGTGAAGGTCGTCCGCGGCGAACTCGCCGACGACGGAGAGTTCCGGGCGAGGTTCCGCCAGGAGGTGGCCGCCGCCCGGCTGGTCGGCGGACGCTGGACCGCCCCCGTACTCGACGCCGACACCGAGGGCGAACGGCCCTGGGTGGCCTCCGGCTACGTCGCCGGGCCCTCCCTCGACGCCGCCGTCCGCCGCCACGGCCCGCTGCCCGTCCCGGTCGTGCACACGCTCGGCGCGGCCCTCGCCGAGGCGCTCCAGCAGGTGCACGGCCTCGGCCTGGTGCACCGCGACGTCAAGCCGTCGAACGTGCTGCTGGCCCTCGACGGGCCGCGCCTCATCGACTTCGGCATCGCCCGCGCCCTCGACGCCGCCACCGCGCTCACCCGCTCCGGCTACGTGGTCGGCTCGCCCGGCTACCTCTCGCCCGAACAGGCCGCCGGCGAGCAGGCGGGCCCGGCCGGCGACGTCTTCTCGCTCGGAGCGGTGCTGGCCTTCGCCGCCACCGGCACCGCCCCCTTCGGCGAGGGCGTCAGCGCCGCCGTGCTGCTCTACCGCGTGCTCCACGAGGAGCCCGACCTCGCCGGGCTCTCCGGCCCGCTGCGCGCGGCCGTCGCGGCCTGCCTGTCCAAGGACCCGGCGGCCCGGCCCGGCCCGGCCGAGCTGCGGGCGCTGCTGGCGCCCGGCGCCGTGCCGCCCGCCACGGGGGAGTGGCTGCCGCCGGCCGTCTCCGCGGCGGTGGCGCGCAGCGCCGTGGAGCTCCTGGACCTGGAGGCGCACGGCGCCGCCCCGTACGGCCCGCCGCCGGGCGCACCCGGACCCGCCCCGTACGGCCCGGCGGCCGGTGCGCCGCAGCAGTGGGACCGCTCGCCCACCGAGGTCGAGCGGCCGGCAACCCCGCCGGCCCCTCCCCTCCCCGCCGCCCCTCCCGTCCACGCCGCGCCGTCCGCCCGGATCGCGTCGTCCCCGCCGGCCGCCGGGCCCTCCCGCTCCCGGCGGGGCGTCCTCGCCGCCGTCCTCGCCGCCGCCGTCCTGGCGGCGGGCGGCGCGCTGTGGTGGACGTCCCCCTGGGACCGCGACGACGCCGCCCGGAGCCAGGACGGTGCGAGCCCCGGCGCATCCTCCCCGGCCGCGCCCGGCACGTCGGGGCCGGCCACGCCGTCCGCCGGCCCGTCCGGCAGCGGCGCGTCCTCCCCGGGCGCCCCCACCGGCGGCGACGCGCTCCCGGCGGCGTACCTCGGCACCTGGCGGGGCACCATCACGACCCGGATCATCCCGCTGCCCAGCACCTTCGAGGTGGAGTTCACGGCCGGCCGGGTCGGCCGGAAGGTCGGCACGACCTCCAACACCTCCGCCACCGACGGCACCGTGTGCCGCGGCGAACTGACGCTGCTCTCGGTCGGACCGGAGAGCATCGAACTGCAGGAGAAGGCCGTGGGCACCGATCCCGGCTGCACCGGGGTCCCCGAGAAGCAGTCCTACCGGCTGTCGTCCTCGCGCACGCTGCACCTGCAGGTCAGCGAGGCGCCGCTGGGCTCGGACCCGTCCGGCGACCTCGCCAAGCAGGGGTGACCGGCCGCTCCGAGCAGGGGTGACCGGCCGCGGAAACCGGCTGGCGTAGGCTGGTTCGGTCATGCCGGCCGAGCGCCTCACCTCCGGCCGAGGCGACCCGACGTTGGACAGAAAGAAGGCCCGCCAGGTGTCCGAGCAGACCCTCCCCCCGGCGTCGCCCGGCGGCGCCCCCGCCGCCGACCTGCAGGCCGTCCTCGACCGTGCGGCCGCCGGCGGCCGGATCACCCCCGGGGAGGCGCTGGAGCTGTACCGCTCCGCGCCGCTGCACGCGCTGGGCTCCGCCGCCGACGCGGTGCGCCGCCGCCGCTACGCGGGCGTCGAGCACATCGCGACGTACATCATCGAGCGGAACATCAACTACACGAACGTCTGCGTGACGGCGTGCAAGTTCTGCGCGTTCTACGTGGCGCCGAAGAGCGACAAGGGCTGGTCGCGCGACCTCGACGAGATCCTGCGCCGCTGCGCGGAGACCGTCGAGCTGGGCGGCACCCAGATCATGTTCCAGGGCGGGCACCACCCCGACTACGGCGTCGAGTACTACGAGCGGGCGTTCTCCGCGATCAAGGCGGAGTTCCCGCAGCTGGTGATCCACTCGCTGGGCGCCTCCGAGGTCGAGCACATGGCGCGGATCTCCGGCGTGACGATCGAGGAGGCCATCTCCCGCATCCACGCGGCCGGCCTGGACTCCTTCGCCGGCGCCGGCGCCGAACTCCTGCCGGAGCGGCCCCGCAAGGCCATCGCCCCGCTCAAGGAGTCGGGCGAGCGCTGGCTGGAGATCATGGAGGCCGCGCACGGCCTCGGCGTGGAGTCCACCTCCACCATGCTCATGGGCACCGGCGAGACCAACGCCGAGCGGATCGAGCACCTCCGGATGATCCGCGACGTGCAGGACCGCACCGGCGGCTTCCGCGCGTTCATCCCGTACACGTACCAGCCGCAGAACAACCACCTCAAGGGCTCCACCCAGGCCACCGTCTTCGAGTACCTGCGCATGATCGCCATCGCGCGGCTCTTCCTCGACAACATCGCCCACATCCAGGGCTCCTGGCTGACCACCGGCAAGGAGGCCGGCCAGCTCTCCCTGCACTACGGCGCCGACGACCTCGGCTCGGTCATGCTGGAGGAGAACGTCGTCTCCGCCGCCGGGGCCAAGCACCGCTCCAACCTCACCGAGCTGATCCACCTGATCCGTGCGGCCGGCCGCACCCCCGCACAGCGCGCCACCACCTACGAGCACCTGCGCGTCCTCGACGACCCGGCGAACGACCCGGTCGACCCGCGCGTCGCCTCGCACATCGCCTCCACCGCCATCGAGGGCGGCACCGCGCACCCGGAGCTGAAGATCCTCTCGGCGACCTGATCCGACGACCCGATGCTGACGCTGCACCGCGCCGCCCTGCTGCTCGCGGACCCGGCCGCCCTGCCGCTGCCCGACGGCGCGGTGCTCGTCGACGGCGGCCGGGTGGCCGCGCTGGGCCCGTACGCCGGGCTCGCCGACAGCGGCGCACGCGTCCGGGAGTGGCCGGGCATCCTCACCCCCGGCCTGCTCAACCCCGCCGCCGGGTGGCTGCTCGAACACCGCTACCACCCCGACCCGCGGGACGGCCTCGGCGAGGCACCGCTCGCCCGGGACGTACCGGACGCTCAACGGGGCGGCTCCGCCCGGCGCGGACTCCAGCGCATGCTCGCACACGGCACGACCGCCGTCGCCGGGCCGTTCACCCACCCCGCGGTGCGGACCGCCGTCACCCGCTCCGGGCTCTCCGTGCTGCCGGGCGACGGGGCCGAGGGCGGGCTCGACCCGCTCGCCGGCCGTACCCTCGCCGCCGCCGTGCACCGTCCGCTGACCGTCGGCGGCCCCGCCGACCTGGCCGTCTTCGCCGCCGCCTCGGTCGCGGCCCTGGAGGCGTCCGGCGCGTCCTGCTGCCTGGCGACCGTCCTCGCCGGACGGCTGCAGTACCGGCGCCGCTGAGCCCGCCGCCGAGCCCGCCGAGGGCCCGCCGGGCACGCGCCGCCGCGCACGCCCGCACAAACCCCTCACCTCCCGCCGTGACCTGAGGCACCGCCAGCGGCTACGATCCCGGACAGCCACTCAGACGCGAGTCTGAGGCGGCCCCCTCACCACCGGGCCCACACCGGGGCCCGTGTCCGGCAGCCAGGACAGGAACGATGCCACCCGCCACCGCTCCCCTCCCGCCCGCCAAGCGGCTGGGCCGAGGCTGGTACCTCGCGGCGGTGCTCAGTGCCGTGCTGGCCCTCGGCATGTGCCTGCTCGGCTGGCGCCAGGCCGACCAGGCCGACCGGATCACCGCCAACCCCGTCCGCGTCGAGGGCACCGTCACCCAGCTCCCCGGCGGCAGCGGCAGCTACAGCCAGGTCGGCTACACCGCGGAGGGCCGCCGCCTCACCGCCGTCGACCTGTGGCTGCCGCACGGCGCCGCGGTCGGCGACCCCGTCTGCCTGGAGCACGCCGCCGACGACCCGGGCGCCGTCCGCGTCTGCGGCAAGCGCTACCCGCAGCCCGTCGGCATCACCCTGGCCCGGATCAGCGTGCCCGTCGCCCTGCTCTGCCTCGTGCTCTGCCTGGCCCGCATCGTCCGCCACCGCCGCAGCCGTCCCGCCGGCACCGGCCGCACCCGGGTGCGCACGACGATGGTGCTGGCCGCCGAGGGCATGCCCGCGCTCACCCACGGCAAGCGCTCCCGGCGCCGACGCAAGGGCGGCCGGCGCGCCCTGCGGTGACACCGTTCCGCCGCGAAGGAAGCGCGCTGCGGCGGCGCGCGGCGCCCCGACACGCACCCGTCTCCCACGCCGTCGCACCCAGGGTGAACAATGGGGGCGTGACCCGAGCCTCTCTCGACAAGCAGCCCCACGAAGTCGCCGCCATGTTCGACGACGTCGCGGAGAAGTACGACCGCACCAACGACGTGCTCTCCCTCGGCCAGGCACGCGCCTGGCGGCGGGCGGTGGCCGACGCGGTCGGCGCCGAGCCGGGCCAGCTGATCCTCGACCTGGGGGCCGGCACCGGCACCTCCTCGCTGCCGTTCGCGGAGGCCGGGGCCAAGGTCGTGCCCTGCGACTTCTCCATCGGCATGCTCGCCGAGGGCAAGCGCCGCCACCCGGAGCTGGCGCTCACGGCCGGCGACGCGACCCGCCTGCCGTTCGCCGACGGCACCTTCGACGCCGTCACCATCTCCTTCGCGCTGCGCAACGTGCAGGACACCGACGAGGCCCTCGCCGAGATGCAGCGGGTGACCAGGCCCGGCGGCAAGATCGTCATCTGCGAGTTCTCCACCCCCACCTGGACTCCCTTCCGCACGGTCTACACCGAGTACCTGATGCGCGCCCTGCCGCCGGTCGCCTCCGCGGTCAGCAGCAACCCGGACGCCTACGTCTACCTCGCCGAGTCGATCCGCTCCTGGCCCGACCAGCCCGAGCTCGCGACGAAGCTGCAGCAGGCCGGCTGGACGAAGGTGGCCTGGCGCAACCTCACCGGCGGCATCGTCGCGCTGCACCGGGGCTTCAAGGCGTAGGTCCAGGACCCGGCCGGGTGTCCGGCCGCACCCGGCGGCACCCTCCCCGGGTGCTCCTCCGGCGCGTGAGCGCTGGCTAGACTCGTCCACGCCCAGCCGTCCGCAGTGCAGGAGTGTGCCCCGTGTCCGAGACCGCAGCCGACCCGAGCGGCACCGTCGAGAGCACCGCCGACGTCATCGTCGTCGGCGCCGGCCCCGCGGGCTCCACCACGGCGTACTACCTGGCGCAGGCCGGGCTGGACGTGCTGCTGCTGGAGAAGACCGAGTTCCCGCGGGAGAAGATCTGCGGCGACGGCCTCACCCCGCGCGCCACCAAGCAGCTCGTCGACATGGGCATCGACGTCTCCACCGACAACGGCTGGCTCCACAACAAGGGCCTGCGGATCATCGGCGGCGGCGTCCGCCTGGAGCTCGACTGGCCCGAGCTGTCGGCGTTCCCCGACTACGGCCTCGTCCGCAAGCGCGCGGACTTCGACGAGCTGCTCGCCCGTCAGGCCGTCAAGGCCGGCGCCCGGCTGTACGAGGCCTGCAACGTCAGCGGGCCCGTGCTCGACGAGCGCACCGGCCGGATCACCGGCGTCACCGCGAAGCTCGGCGAGGAGAAGCGCGCCGTCGAGTTCCGCGCGCCGCTGGTCGTCGCCGCCGACGGCAACTCCACCCGGCTCTCCGTCGCCATGGGCCTGCACCGCAGGGAGGACCGCCCGATGGGCGTCGCCTACCGCACGTACTTCACCTCGCCCCGCCACGACGACGACTACCTCGAATCGTGGCTGGAGCTGTGGGACACCCGCGGCGGCGAGCGGAAGCTGCTGCCCGGCTACGGCTGGATCTTCGGCATGGGCGACGGCACCTCCAACGTCGGCCTCGGCATCCTCGACTCCTCGCCGGCCTTCGGCGACCTCAACTGGCGCGAGGTGCTGAAGAGCTGGTGCGCCTCCATGCCCGAGGAGTGGGGCTACACGCCCGACAACATGACCGTCCCGATCCGCGGCGCCGCCCTCCCGATGGCGTTCAACCGCCAGCCGCACTACACCCGCGGCCTGCTGCTCGTCGGCGACGCGGGAGGCATGGTCAACCCGTTCAACGGCGAGGGCATCGCCTACGCCATGGAGTCCGGCCAGATCGCCGCCGGCGTCGTCGTCCAGGCCCTCGCCCGCATCACCGACCACGGCCGCGAGCGCGCCCTGCACCGCTACCCGCAGATCCTCAAGGACGTCTACGGCGGCTACTACACGCTCGGGCGCGGCTTCGTGAAGCTGCTCGGCAACCCGAAGATCATGCAGATGGCCGCCGAACGCGGCCTCACCCACCCGGTGCTGATGAAGTTCGTCCTCAAGCTGCTCGCCAACCTGACCGACCCCCAGGGCGGCGACGCGACGGACCGCATCATCAACGGCCTGACCAAGGTCGCCCCCCGCGCTTGAGCGGTCAAGGCCGGGCCGCTCGTCGGGAAGTCGAGCGGCTCGGCTCGTGACGTGCGGCCGTCACACGTTGACGATCTTCACCTTCGGTGAGCCGGTGAGCTCCTCGGCAGCCTTGCACAGAGCCGGGATGTGGGACTTGTCAGAGGTGACGAGTAGGACCGGGGGAGTGCAGAGTGCGGCCGTTGCCACCACGAGTGCGTCCACGAGGCATTCGTGCCCGTCGAGGCCCGAGGCGTCCAGCAGCTTCGCTGCGGCGTCTGTCACCGCGTCGTTGACCGGTTTCACGTCGAACCGGGACGGTAGGAACCGGAGCCGCTTGGCGGCTTCTCCTGTTCGGCGCACCTCCAAGGGTGTCAGCGCGGACAGAGCCACGCGTCGGCCGCTCTGCTGAGCGACTTCGATGCGCGCGCGCATCCCCTCGTCACCGTCGACGTGCAGTGAAAGTCCTTGGGCGTCCAGGACGAGCGTGCCCTCGCTCTTTGCCTTGATCTTGAGGCGCTTGCTTACCACTCCTGCTCCGCCTGCCGCCGTGCTTCAGCGGAGACGAGGCCGAACGCCTTGCGGTCGGCGGCCACGACCTCGCGGAGCTTCTGTGCGGCGAGCCATTCCTCCAGTGCTTCGGCCACGACGGAGGAGAACCCGCTCTTGCCGGTGCGTTCCTCCACTTCCTTGATCAGTGACTGGGCGAGCGACACGGATCTCTTGCCGGCCCGCTCGGCGGCCTGGGGTGCGACGTGACTGCTCATATCCAAAACGTAGCACCGCCGGTAGGAAATTTCCCGTCCGATGGATACCTCGGTGGAACCAAGGTCGCGCCGAACGCCTGACGGCCCGTCCCCGCCCGCCGCTCCGCGGCCCCCCGGAACTCCGCCGGGAGGGCCGCTGGACAGCGCCGACGGCTGCGCCCGACAATCGCCCCATGGCGTCAGCAGAGTTCGGCACAGAGGTGGCCAGGCCGTCCGAGGCCGACCGCGAGCGGGCGCTCGGAGCGCTCCGCGACGGTGTCGGCACCGGACGCCTCTCCCACGACACGTTCATGCGGCGGATGGAGCTCGTGCTCGTCGCCCGCACCCGCGCGGAGATCCAGGACGCCCTGACCGGCCTGCCGAGCGGCGGACCGCTCGGCAGGCTGCTGCTGCGCGCCGTCGGCGGCGTCTCGGCGTTCAACGTCCGGCTGCGGCGCACCTGGCAGAACCAGCAGCTGCCCGAACTCGGCCTGCCGCAGCCCGGCCCCGCCCCGCTCCGGATCGGCCGCAGCCACGGCTGCGGGCTGCGGCTGTCCGACTCCACCGTCTCCCGCGTGCACGCCGAACTCCGCCACCGGGACGGCGCCTGGGAGCTGCACGACCTGGGCTCGTCCAACGGCACGTACGTCAACGGACGCCGGGTGACCGGGCCCGTCCGGGTGGGGCCCGGCGACCAGGTCGGCTTCGGCAGCACGTCGTTCCGCCTCAGCGGGCGCTGAGCAGGGCCTCCCAGCGGCGCTCCCCGTCGTGCACGCGGTCCGTCGGGTGCAGGCCCGCCGCGGCGGCCACCCGCTCCGACGCCCGGTGCTCCGGGTGGACGTGCGCGACCACGAGCTCCGCACCGGCCCCCGCGAGGGCGCCGACCAGTGCCGTCGCCGCCTCCGCGGCCAGCCCGCGGCCCTGCCAGGGCGTGCCCACCACCCACGCCACCTCCGCGGTGCGGCCGCCGTCGGTGACGGTGGCCTGCACGTAGCCGGCGAGCCGCCCGTCGGCGCGCAGCCGCAGCACGCGGTTGACCCAGCCGACGGCCGGGTCGGGCGAGCCCGCGGCGAGCCGCGCGTACCGGGCGCGGAGCTCCTCGACACCGTACGGCGTGCCGCCGGTGAACGCGTACAGCGCCGGGTCGGCCAGCACGGCGGCCATCTCCTCGGCGTGCGCGGGCCCCAGGGGCGGCAGTTCCAGCCGGGGCGTGGGGGCGACGGTCAGCAGCACGGTGCGCTCACGGCTCCCGGTGGGCGGCCAGCGACCGCTCCTCGATGGCGGCGAGCCGCCGGGCGAAGACCCCGGCCGCGTCGGGGGTGAGGGTGCGCAGTGCCACCAGGGCGGACACCACGACGTCGCACAGCTCCTTCTCGACCTCGTCCCAGCCGTTGGTGACCCCCTTGCGCGGGTTCTGCCCGGTCGCGCCGATCACCGCCTGGGCGACCTCGCCGACCTCCTCGGAGAGCTTGAGGACGCGCAACAGCCGCTCCTCGCCCGGCGGCAGGGCGCTCGCCCCGTCCAGCCAGCCGACCAGCCGGTCGATGCTGTCCCAGCTGCTGCTCTCCATACGGGCGGCTCCTGTGCGGTGGTGGCGGGGCTCCCACCGTACGGGAGGCGCGTCGCCGCGCGGGAGGGCGCGGGCGCCGAGGGGGCGCCGGGAAAGGCGATTGATCGACCCGGGCCCGGTGCGCGAGGATGGCCCGCCGGCACTGCGCCGGCGGATCCGTCCGACGGCGTACGGGACTCCACCACCCGCCACCCCGGAGGATCCGCATGCGTGCCGCCCCGCAGTCCGTCCGCGACCTGCCCGTCCTCGCCGTCGCGGTGGTGTGGGGGTCGAGTTTCCTCGCCGTGAAGCAGGTCGCCGACCCGGGCACGGTGGTGGCGGTGCTGGTGCTGCGGTTCGCCCTGGTGCTGCCGCTGCTCGGGGTGGCCGCATGGCGCCCGCTGCGCGGGCTGAGCGCCCGGGAGTGGCGCGGCGGGGCGCTGCTGGGGCTCGTCCTGGCGGGCATCTTCCTGCTGGAGACGTACGGCGCGGTGCACACCTCGGCGACCAACGCGGGCCTGATCATCAGCCTCACCATGGTCTTCACGCCGCTCGCGGAGAGCGTGCTGCGGCGCACCGCGCCGTCGCGGGTGTTCCTCGCCGCGGCGGGGCTCTCGGTGCTCGGCGTCGCGCTGCTGACCGGCGGCGGCGGCCTGGAGGCGCCGGGGCTCGGCGACCTGCTGGTGCTGGGTGCCGCCGTGGTGCGGACGGTGAACGTGCTGGCGATGGCGCGCAGCCGGGCCGTGGCCGACACCGACGTGCTGGCGCTGACCTGGGTGCAGCTCGCGACGGCGACCGCGGTCTTCGCGGCCGTCGCGCCCTTCGCGGGGCCGTCCCCGCTGGCGGTCGCGGCGTCCTTCGGCCCGGCGCAGTGGGGGTATCTGCTCCACCTGTCGCTGCTGTGCACGCTGTTCGCGTTCTTCGTGCAGATGTGGGCGGTGCGGTCGACGTCGCCGTCGCGGGTGAGCCTGCTGCTGGGCACCGAGCCGCTGTGGGCGGCGGTGTTCGGGGTGACCCTGGCCGGCGACCACCTGGGCGTGGCGGGGGTGCTCGGCGCGCTGTGCGTGCTGGCGGGCACCGAGTGGGGCCGCCGCTCGGCCTCGGACGTCGTGCCGGCGGCGGGCGTTGCGCCGGCCTCGGACGTCGTGCCGGCGGCGGGCGTCGCGCTGCCTGAGGACGGGGACGACCGGGGCCACGGTCACGACGTCCCGGTCGACGGGCGGCGCCGCGAGGCGGTGGCGGGCGGCCGCGGTGCGGATCGGCGGGCCGGTCGCGCCCGTTGAGCGGTGCGCGCCCCGCCGCGTGACCGCGCCCGTCGCGGCCCTGCCGAACGCGTCGTGTCCGGCGGGCTGTCCGGCGGGCTTTTCCGGCCGTGCCGCGGGCCCGCCGGAGAGCCGCTTCGTGCGCTTGTGAAGGAAAGGTCAATCGGGCGCCGCAGCCCCACCCCCGGGAGGGTGAGTGGCTATATCACGTCAACTGGATCATGCCGAAATTTGCGTTCGCCGCTGCATGATTGATATAGCCGCAAGGCTCTGACCAGTCGCTTCACCGGCGAATGAGACTGTTTGTGACCATTCGCGCTCTATGGGTGCTTGAGGTGCGACTCCGACCGCTTGGTGGGCGTTTGCGAGGTGGCGCAGATCACAAAGATCGTTCAGAACCGCGTGTCGCAGATCACAAGCCGACAGGCATAGGATGCGGGCGATCCGGGCTTTGTGAACTGCCTCACATGGAGGTGATCTCACGAAGTGGATCACGGGTTCACCGCAGTGTGACCTGGTAGTTCCTATCTGCAGTCAAGGACGACTGGACGGAGGGAGCGGGGGCTATGAATGCCTACGCGCCGATCCTCGTACTCGGTGCCATCGCGGCGGCGTTCGCGGTCGGCTCCGTCGTGATGGCCTCACTGACCGGCCCGAAGCGCTACAACCGGGCCAAGTTGGAGGCGTACGAGTGCGGTATCGAGCCGACCCCGCAGCCGGTGGGCGGCGGGCGGTTCCCGATCAAGTACTACCTGACGGCGATGCTCTTCATCGTCTTCGACATCGAGATCGTCTTCCTCTACCCGTGGGCGGTCAGCTTCGACGCCCTGGGGATCTTCGGGCTGGTCGAGATGCTCCTGTTCATCGCCACCGTCTTCGTCGCGTACGCCTATGTCTGGCGTCGCGGCGGTCTGGAGTGGGACTGACCGCTGACTTTGTGAACGGGCGGACAAGCCACCGGACTTGAGGGCATTGAGAGGGATCTGATGGGTATCGAGGAGAAGCTGCCGAGCGGCTTTCTGCTCACCAGCGTGGAGGCCGCCGCTGGGTGGGTGCGGAAGGCGTCGGTCTTCCCCGCCACCTTCGGTCTGGCCTGCTGCGCGATCGAGATGATGACGACCGGCGCCGGCCGCTACGACCTGGCCCGGTTCGGCATGGAGGTGTTCCGCGGCTCGCCGCGGCAGGCCGACCTGATGATCGTCGCCGGACGCGTCAGCCAGAAGATGGCGCCGGTGCTGCGGCAGGTCTACGACCAGATGCCGAACCCGAAGTGGGTCATCTCGATGGGCGTCTGCGCCTCCTCGGGGGGCATGTTCAACAACTACGCGATCGTCCAGGGCGTCGACCACATCGTGCCCGTCGACATCTACCTGCCGGGCTGCCCGCCCCGCCCGGAGATGCTGCTGGACGCGATCATCAAGCTCCACGACAAGATCCAGCACGAGAAGCTCGGCGTGAACCGCCGCCGCGAGGAGGAGCAGGCCGAGGAGTTCGCCCTGCAGGCCACCCCGGTCAGCGAGATGCGGGGTCTGCTGCGATGAGCGAGCCCGGCACCACCCCGCCCGGCGGCACCCCCGAGACCGTGCCCGCCACCCGCAAGGAGATCCCGGTCGAGGTCGTCGGCCGCCGCCAGGGCATGTTCGGCGCCCAGGGCACCGGCGACACCTCCGGCTTCGGCGGCCTCGCCCGCCCGATCGTCCTGCCCCCCGCGAGCACCCGCCCGTACGGCGGCTGGTTCGACGAGGTCGCCGACGAACTGGAGGGCGCCCTGGAGGAGCAGGGCCTCGACCCGGCGGAGGTCATCGAGAAGACCGTCGTCGACCGCGGCGAACTCTCCTTCTCCGTGGCCCGCGAGCACCTCCTGCAGACCGCCCGCACCCTGCGCGACGACCCGGCGCTCCGCTTCGAGCTCTGCCTCGGCGTGAGCGGCGTCCACTACCCGGCCGACACCGGCCGCGAACTGCACGCCGTCTACCACCTGCGCTCGATCACCCACAACCGGCTGATCCGCGTCGAGGTCACCGCGCCGGACGCCGACCCGCACGTGCCGTCCGTCGTCAGCGTGTACCCCACCAACGACTGGCACGAGCGCGAGGCCTACGACTTCTTCGGCCTCGTCTTCGACGGCCACCCCGCCCTCACCCGGATCATGATGCCCGACGACTGGCTGGGCCACCCGCAGCGCAAGGACTACCCGCTCGGTGGCATCCCCGTCGAGTACAAGGGCGCCCAGATCCCGGCGCCCGACCAGCGGAGGTCGTACAGCTGATGAGCACTCAACACTTCGAAGAGGCCGGCGCCCGCGACACCACCGAAGGGCGCGTCTTCACCGTCACCGGCGGCGACTGGGGCGAGGTCGTCGACGCCGTCGCCCGCGCCGACGACGAGCGGATCATCGTCAACATGGGCCCGCAGCACCCGTCCACGCACGGCGTGCTCCGGCTCATCCTGGAGATCGACGGCGAGACGGTCACCGAGGCCCGCTGCGGCATCGGCTACCTGCACACCGGCATCGAGAAGAACATGGAGTTCCGGAACTGGGTCCAGGGCACCACCTTCGTGACCCGCATGGACTACCTGACGCCGCTGTTCAACGAGACCGCCTACTGCCTCGCCGTCGAGAAGCTCCTCGGCATCACCGACGACGTACCCGAGCGCGCGAGCGTCGTCCGCGTTCTCATGATGGAGCTCAACCGCATCTCCTCGCACCTCGTGGCGCTCGCCACCGGCGGCATGGAGATCGGCTCCACCACCCTGATGATCTACGGCTTCCGCGACCGCGAGCTGATCCTCGACGTCTTCGAACTCGTCACCGGCCTGCGGATGAACCACGCGTACATCCGCCCCGGCGGCCTCGCCCAGGACCTGCCGCCCGGCGCCGTCGACCAGATCCGCGAAGCGGTCAAGCTCTTCCGCTCCCGCATGCACGAGTACGACAAACTCGCCACCACCAACCCGGTGTTCAAGGCCCGGCTGGTCGACGTCGGCCACCTCGACCTGGCGGGCTGCCTCGCCCTCGGCGCCACCGGCCCGATCCTGCGCGCCACCGGCCTGCCGCACGACCTCCGCAAGTCCGACCCGTACTGCGGGTACGAGAACTACGACTTCGAGGTCGCCACCGCCGACACCGCCGACTCCTACGGGCGTTTCATCATCCGCCTGGAGGAGATGAAGGAGTCGCTGCGGATCGTCGAGCAGTGCCTCGACCGGCTCGCCCCCGGCCCGGTCATGGTCGGCGACAAGAAGATCGCCTGGCCCGCCCAGCTCTCCGTCGGCCCCGACGGCATGGGCAACTCCCTCGACCACATCCGGAAGATCATGGGCACCTCCATGGAGGCCCTGATCCACCACTTCAAGCTGGTCACCGAGGGCTTCCGGGTGCCCGTCGGCCAGGCCTACGCGGCCGTCGAGTCGGCCAAGGGCGAACTCGGGGTGCACGTGGTCAGCGACGGAGGCACCCGGCCCTACCGGGTGCACTTCCGCGACCCCTCGTTCACCAACCTGCAGACGATGGCGGCGATGTGCGAGGGCGGCCAGGTCGCCGACGTCATCGTCGCAGTGGCCGGGATCGACCCGGTGATGGGAGGCGTGGACCGGTGACCAACGTCGAACTCGGGCTGCCGGCACTGCCGGCCAAGCCCTACCCCGCGGAGGTGCACCAGCGCCTCGCCGCCGACGCCGCGGAACTCGTCGGCCGCTACCCGCAGGCCCGCTCCGCACTGCTCCCGCTCCTGCACCTCGTGCAGGCCGAGGACGGCTGCGTCACGCCGACCGGCATCCGGTTCTGCGCCGAGCAGCTCGACCTCACCACCGCCGAGGTCACCGCCGTCGCCACCTTCTACACGATGTACCGCCGCCGGCCCGCCGGCGACTACCACGTGGGCGTCTGCACCAACACCCTGTGCGCCGTCCTCGGCGGCGACCAGATCTTCGACGAGCTCAAGCAGCACCTCGGCGTCGACAACAACGAGACCACCGGCGACGGCGCGATCTCCATCGAGCACATCGAGTGCAACGCGGCCTGCGACTACGCCCCCGTGGTGATGGTCAACTGGGAGTTCTTCGACAACCAGACGCCCGACAGCGCCCGCAAGCTCGTCGACGACCTGCGGGCCGGCCGCGAGGTCAGCCCCACCCGCGGCGCCAAGCTCTGCTCGTTCAAGGAGACCTCCCGCATCCTCGCCGGCTTCGCCGACGCCCGCCCCGGCGCCGTCGACGAGTCCGGCGCCGGCGGGGACCCCTCCCTCGCCGGCCTCCGCCTCGCCAAGGGCGAGGCCCTGCCCGGCACCCCGGGCGCCAAGGTGGTCGCCCCCCGGCACGAAGGGACCGAAGCGTGATGACCTCCGCCGAACCGGCCGAGAAGCTCCTGACGCCGGTCCTCTCCGCATCCTGGGACGACGACCGGCCCTGGACCCTCGACACGTACCTCCGCCACGACGGCTACGCCGGCCTGCGCGCCGCCCTCGCCATGCCGCCCGACGACGTCATCGCGCTCGTCAAGGACTCCGGTCTCCGCGGCCGCGGCGGCGCAGGCTTCCCCACCGGCATGAAGTGGCAGTTCATCCCGCAGAACGACGGCAAGCCGCACTACCTCGTCGTCAACGCCGACGAGTCCGAGCCGGGCACCTGCAAGGACATCCCGCTGCTCTTCGCCAACCCGCACAGCCTGATCGAAGGCATGATCATCGCGTCGTACGCGATCCGCTGCAACCACGCCTTCATCTACCTGCGCGGCGAGGTCGTGCCCGTGCTGCGGCGCCTCCAGGCCGCCGTCGCCGAGGCCTACGAGGCCGGCTACCTCGGCAAGGACGTCCTCGGCTCCGGCACCGACCTCGACATCACCGTGCACGTCGGCGCCGGCGCGTACATCTGCGGTGAGGAGACCGCCCTCCTCGACTCCCTGGAGGGCCGCCGCGGCCAGCCCCGGCTGCGCCCGCCGTTCCCCGCCATCGCCGGCCTGTACGCCTGCCCGACCGTCGTCAACAACGTCGAGTCGATCGCGTCCGTGCCGCCGATCCTCAGCCGCGGCAAGGAGTGGTTCAAGGGCCTCGGCAGCGAGAAGTCACCCGGCTTCACGCTCTACTCGCTCTCCGGCCACGTCACCAACCCCGGCCAGTACGAGGCGCCGCTCGGCATCACCCTGCGCCAGCTCCTCGACATCACCGGCGGCGTCCGCGCCGGCCACCGGCTCAAGTTCTGGACCCCGGGCGGCTCGTCCACCCCGATGTTCACCGACGCCCACCTCGACGTGCCCCTCGACTACGAGGGCGTCGCCGCCGCCGGCTCCATGCTCGGCACCAAGGCCCTCCAGGTCTTCGACGAGACCACCTGCGTGGTCCGCGCCGTCACCCGGTGGACCGAGTTCTACGCCCACGAGTCGTGCGGCAAGTGCACCCCCTGCCGCGAGGGCACCTACTGGCTCGTCCAGCTCCTCAAGCGGATCGAGGCCGGCCAGGGCCACGAGGGCGACCTGGAGAAGCTCCTCGACATCGCCGACAACATCAACGGCAAGTCGTTCTGCGCGCTCGGCGACGGCGCCGCCAGCCCCATCGTCTCCTCGCTCCAGTACTTCCGCGAGGAGTACGAGCAGCACATCACCGAGCGCCGCTGCCCGCTCGACCCGGCCGCCTCCACCGTCTGGGCCGGCCGGGCCGCCACCCACGAGTCCGCCACCGAGAGGGAGGTGCACGCGTGACCGTCACCGAGACAAGCACCGACCTCGTCACGCTCACCATCGACGGCGTCGAGGTCACGGTGCCCAAGGGCACCCTGGTCATCCGCGCCGCCGAGCAGATCGGCACCCAGATCCCGCGCTTCTGCGACCACCCGCTGCTCGACCCCGCCGGCGCCTGCCGCCAGTGCATCGTCGAGATCGAGGGCCAGCGCAAGCCGGTCGCGTCGTGCACGATCCCGGTCGCCGACGGCATGGTGGTGCGCACCCACCTCAGCTCGCCGGTCGCCGAGAAGGCCCAACGCGGCGTCATGGAGCTGCTGCTGATCAACCACCCGCTCGACTGTCCGGTCTGCGACAAGGGCGGCGAATGCCCCCTGCAGAACCAGGCCATGGCGACCGGCGACGCCGACACCCGCTTCGACGGCATGAAGCGCACCTACGCCAAGCCCGTGCCGATCTCCGCCCAGGTGCTGCTCGACCGCGAGCGCTGCGTGCTCTGCGCCCGCTGCACCCGCTTCTCCCAGCAGATCGCCGGCGACCCCTTCATCGACCTCGTCGAACGCGGCGCCCTCCAGCAGGTCGGCACCGGCGAGGGCGACGACTTCCACTCGTACTTCTCCGGCAACACCATCCAGATCTGCCCGGTCGGCGCCCTCACCTCGGCCGCCTACCGCTTCCGCTCCCGCCCGTTCGACCTCGTCTCCTCCCCGAGCGTCTGCGAGCACTGCTCCTCCGGCTGCTCGCTGCGCACCGACCACCGCCGCGGCAAGGTCATGCGCCGCCTCGCCGGCGATGAGCCGGAGGTCAACGAGGAGTGGAGCTGCGACAAGGGCCGGTTCGCGTTCCGCTACGCCCAGCAGCGCGACCGCCTCGGCACCCCGCTCGTCCGCGACCCCGCCAGCGGTGAACTCGTCGCCGCCTCCTGGCCCGAGGCCCTCGCCCGGGCCGCCGAGGGGCTGCGCGGCGCCCGCACGGGCGTCCTCGCGGGCGGCCGCACCACCGTCGAGGACGCCTACGCGTACGGCAAGTTCGCCCGCGTCGTGCTCGGCACCAACGACGTCGACTTCCGGGCCCGCCCGCACAGCGGCGAGGAGGCCGACTTCCTGGCCGCCGCCGTCGCCGGGCACGGCGTCGACCTCGACGGCACCGGCGTCTCCTACACCGCACTGGAGGACGCCCCCGCCGTCCTCCTCGCCGGGCTGGAGCCCGAGGAGGAGTCGCCGATCGTCTTCCTGCGCCTGCGCAAGGCCGTCCGCGCCAGGGGCCAGCGGGTGTACGCGATCGCCACCCACGCCACCCGCGGCCTGACCAAGCTGCGCGGGGCCCTGCTGCCCGCCGCCCCCGGCACCGAGGCCGAGTGGCTGACCGCGCTGGCCGGCGACGATGTGCTCGCCGACGACGCCGGCCGGGCCGCCGACGCGCTCCGCTCGCCCGGCTCGGTGATCCTCGTCGGCGAGCGGCTCGCCGCCGTCACCGGTGGCCTCACCGCGGCCCTGAAGCTCGCCCACGCGACCGGCGCGACGCTCGCCTGGATCCCCCGCAGGGCCGGCGAGCGCGGCGCCGTCGAGGCCGGCGCGCTGCCCGGGCTGCTGCCCGGCGGCCGCCCGGTGACGGTGCTCGCCGCCCGCGCCGAGGCCGCCGCCGTCTGGGGCGTGCCCGGCCTGCCGTCCCGGCTCGGCCGCGACACCGACCAGATCCTGGCCGCCACCGCCGGCGGCGAGCTCGACGCGCTGCTCGTCGGCGGTGTCGGGCTCGACGACCTGCCGGACCCGGCGCTCGCCGACGAGGCGCTGACCCGCGCCGCGTTCGTCGTCTCCCTGGAGCTGCGGCCGTCCCTCGTCACCGCGCACGCCGACGTGGTGCTGCCGGTCGCCGCGGTCGCCGAGAAGGCCGGCACCTTCCTCGACTGGGAGGGCCGGGCCCGGATGTTCGAGCCGGCGCTCAAGCCCGACCAGCTGATGCAGCGCCGGCTGCACTCCGACGTGCGGGTGCTGAACATGCTGGCCGACGCGCTCGGCACGCCGCTCGGCCTGCCGGACGTCCGCGCCGCCCGCCTGGAGCTCGACCGCCTCACCCCCTGGACGGGCGACCGCACGGCCGCCCCCTCCACGCATCCCGCCCCGCTGCCCCGCCCGGCCACCGGCCAGGCCGTGCTCGCCGGCCACCGGATGCTGCTCGACCACGGCTCCCTCCAGGACGGCGACACCCACCTCGCCGCCACCCGGCACCCCGTCGTCGCCCGGCTCTCGCCGACCACGGCCGCCGAGATCGGCGCGGGCACGGCCCTGCGGGTCACCGGCCCGGCCGGCTCCGTGGTGCTGCCGCTGGAGGTCACCGACGGACTGCCCGACCGCACCGTCTGGCTGCCCCTCAACTCCACCCCGGGCGGCGCCCAGCGCACGCTCGGCACCACCGTCGGCCACCTGGTCACCATCGCCCCGGCACAGGAGGCGTGATGCACACTCTCGCTGCCTACGAGACCCTCGGCTTCTTCGGCCGCGACCCCTGGTGGCTGGTGCTGCTGAAGGCGGTCTTCTGCTTCGCCTTCCTGGTCGGCACCGTGCTGATCGCGATCGTGTGGGAGCGCAAGGTCGTCGCCTGGATGCAGCTGCGCATCGGCCCGAACCGGCACGGTCCCTGGGGCCTGCTGCAGTCGCTCGCCGACGGCATCAAGCTGGCCCTCAAGGAGGACCTGGTCGTCACCGGGGCCGACAAGGTGGTCTACGTCCTGGCGCCGATCGTCGCGGCGATCCCCGCGTTCATGGCCTTCGCGGTGATCCCGTTCGGCCCGGCCGACAACGAGGTGTCGATCTTCGGCACCCGCACCCCGCTGCAGCTCACCGACCTGCCGATCGCCCTGCTGTACATCCTGGCGACCGCCTCCGTCGGCATCTACGGCATCGTGCTGGCCGGCTGGTCGTCCGGGTCGACGTACCCGCTGCTCGGCGGCATCCGCTCCTCCGCCCAGATGATCAGCTACGAGATCGCGATGGGCCTGTCGTTCGCGGCGGTGTTCATCTACTCCGGCTCGATGTCGACCTCGGAGATCGTCGCCTCGCAGCAGCCCACGTGGTTCGCGGTGCTGCTGCCGGTGTCGTTCATCGTCTACGTCATCGCGATGGTCGGCGAGACCAACCGGGCGCCGTTCGACCTCCCGGAGGCCGAGGGCGAGCTGGTCGGCGGCTTCAACACCGAGTACTCCTCGCTGAAGTTCGCGATGTTCATGCTGGCCGAGTACGTCAACATGGTCACCGTCTCCGCCGTCGCGTCCACGCTCTTCCTCGGCGGCTGGCGCGCCCCCTGGCCGATCTCGACCTTCTGGGAGGGCGCCAACCACGGCTGGTGGCCGATGCTGTGGATCGTCCTGAAGATCCAGCTGCTGCTGTTCTTCTTCATCTGGCTGCGCGGCACGCTGCCCCGCCTGCGCTACGACCAGTTCATGAAGCTCGGGTGGAAGGTCCTCATCCCGGTCTCGCTGGTGTGGCTGGTGATGGTGGCCAGCGTCCGGGCGCTGCGCAACGAGGGCTACGACTTCGCCAACGTGGTGCTGTACGTGGGCGCCCCGATCGCCGCGGTGCTGCTGCTGGCCCTGGTCTGGGACCTCGTGCGGCGCAAGCCCGCCGCCGAACAGCCCGCCGAACCCGCCGCGTTCGACCCGATGGCGGGCGGCTACCCGGTGCCGCCGCTGCCCGGCCAGGAACTGCCGCCGGTGCCCCGCCGGCGCAGTCGCGCCCCGCAACTCCAGGACGCCCTCAACGGGGCCGACCATTCCGAAGGGAGCTGAGCCGGTATGCCGTCCGACGACACGGACAAGCCCTCGATCCTCGGCCCGGCCGCCGGCTTCGGCGTGACCTTCAAGGCCATGTTCAAGAAGCGGCTCACCGAGCAGTACCCGGAGCAGAAGAAGGACACCGCTCCCCGCTTCCACGGCCGCCACCAGCTGAACCGGCACCCCGACGGCCTGGAGAAGTGCGTCGGCTGCGAGCTGTGCGCCTGGGCCTGCCCGGCCGACGCCATCTACGTCGAGGGCGCCGACAACCACGACGACGAGCGGTACTCGCCCGGCGAGCGGTACGGCGCCGTCTACCAGATCAACTACGCCCGCTGCATCCTGTGCGGCCTGTGCATCGAGGCCTGCCCGACGCGGGCGCTCACCATGACCAACGAGTACGAGCTGGCCGACTCCTCCCGGGCCGACCTGATCTTCACCAAGGAGCAGCTGCTCGTCGGGCTCACCGAGGGGATGGTCGACAGTCCGCACGCCATCCACCCCGGCACCGACGAGCAGGCCTACTACCGGGGCGAGATCACTGCGGCGGCGCCCGGCACGGTGCAGCAGGAGCGGCACCAGCACGAGAAGGAGGCGCAGTCATGACCTCCACCGGAGAGGCCGTCCAGTTCTGGATCCTCGCGGTGATCGCCGTCGGCGGTGCGCTCGGCATGCTGCTGATGAAGAAGGCGGTGCACAGCGCACTCTGCCTCGCCGCGACGATGCTGGCGCTGGCGGTCTGCTACCTGGCGCAGGGCGCGGTGTTCCTGGGCGTGGTGCAGATCGTCGTCTACACCGGCGCGATCATGATGCTCTTCCTGTTCGTCGTGATGCTGGTCGGCGTCACGAGCGCCGACTCGCTGAAGGAGCAGCTGAAGGGCCAGCGGCTCGCCGCGGTGCTCTGCGGGCTGGGCTTCGGCGTGGTGCTCGTCGCCGGCCTCGCCAACGCGAAGCTGAAGGACTTCACCGGCCTCTCGGAGGCCAACGCCGAGGGCAACGTGCAGGGCCTGGCCCGGCTCATCTTCACCAAGTACGTCTGGGCGTTCGAGGTGACCGGCGCGCTGCTGATCACCGCGGCGATCGGCGCCATGGTGCTCACCCACCGCGAGCACGTGAAGGCCCCGAAGACCCAGCGTGAGCTGGCCGCGCAGCGCGTCCGCGACAACATCCAGGTGCCGCCGATGCCCGCCCCCGGCGTGTACGCCCGGCACAACGCGGTCGACGTGCCGGGCCTGCTGCCCGACGGCACGGTCGCCGAGGACTCGGTGATGGCCACCCTGCGCGAGCGCGGCCAGATCCGCGACGTCAGCCAGGAGATGCTCCGGCGGATGGCCGAGCTGGAGGAGGCCACCGCCGACCGGCTCGGCCGCGCCCCCTCGTCCCGCCCGACGCCCCCCGAGCCGCGCAAGGCTCTGGAGACCGTCCCGAAGAAGGAGGAGGGCGAGGCGTGAACCCGGTCAACTACCTTTATCTCTCCGCCCTGTTGTTCACCATCGGCGCGTCCGGTGTGCTCGTCCGGCGGAACGCCATCGTGCTGTTCATGTGCGTGGAGCTGATGCTCAACGCCTCGAACCTCGCCCTGGTCACCTTCTCCCGGATGCACGGCAACCTGGACGGCCAGATCATCGCCTTCTTCACCATGGTGGTCGCGGCGGCCGAGGTCGTGGTCGGCCTCGCCATCATCGTGAGCATCTTCCGGACCAGGCACACCGCCTCGGTCGACGACAGCAACCTGATGAAGCTGTAGGCGGAGGGCCACGGTGAACTCACTCATTCCGCTGCTGGTCGCGGTCCCGCTGGCCGGCGCCGCCCTGCTGCTGCTCGGCGGGCGCCTGCTGGACCGCGCCGGCCACTGGATCGGCACACTGGCCGTCCTGGCGTCCTTCGGGCTCGGCCTCGCGCTGTTCTCCGACATGCTCGGCCGTCCCGGCGAGGACCGGGCCGTCACCGAGCACCTGTACAGCTGGATCCCGGTGAACGGCTTCCAGGCCGACGTCGCCTTCCAGCTCGACCAGTTGTCGATGACCTTCGTGCTGCTGATCACCGGCGTCGGCACGCTGATCCACGTGTACTCGATCGGCTACATGGCGCACGACGAGCGCCGCCGCCGCTTCTTCGGGTACCTCAACCTCTTCCTGGCCGCCATGCTCCTGCTGGTGCTGGCCGACAACTACCTGCTGCTGTACGTCGGCTGGGAGGGCGTGGGCCTCGCCTCGTACCTGCTCATCGGCTTCTGGCAGCACAAGCCCGCCGCCGCGACGGCCGCCAAGAAGGCGTTCATCGTCAACCGCGTCGGCGACATGGGCCTCTCCATCGCGATCATGCTGATGTTCGTGGAGTTCGGCTCGTTCACCTTCGGCCCGGTCTTCGGCGCGGCCGACACGGCGAGCGAGGGCAAGCTGACGGCGATCGGCCTGATGCTGCTCCTCGCGGCCTGCGGCAAGTCGGCCCAGGTGCCGCTGCAGTCGTGGCTCGGCGACGCGATGGAGGGCCCGACCCCCGTCTCGGCCCTCATCCACGCGGCGACGATGGTGACCGCCGGCGTCTACCTGATCACCCGCTCCTCGGCGGTCTTCGACCTGGCGCCCGACGCGCGGCTCGCCGTCGTCGTGGTCGGCGCGGTCACGCTGCTCTACGGTGCGATCGTCGGTTGCGCGAAGGACGACATCAAGAAGGCGCTGGCCGGCTCGACCATGTCGCAGATCGGCTACATGATCCTCGCGGCCGGCCTCGGCCCGATCGGCTACGCCTTCGCGATCATGCACCTGGTGACGCACGGCTTCTTCAAGGCCGGGCTCTTCCTCGGCGCCGGATCGGTCATGCACGGCATGGGCGACGAGGTGAACATGCGCCACTACGGCGGCCTGCGGAAGTACATGCCGGTCACCTTCGTGACCTTCGGCCTCGGCTACCTCGCGATCATCGGCTTTCCCGGCCTGTCCGGCTTCTTCTCCAAGGACAAGATCATCGAGGCGGCGTTCGGCGCCGGCGGCACCGAGGGCTGGATCCTCGGCCTCTGCACCCTCGTCGGTGCGGGCGTCACCGCGTTCTACATGACCCGCGTGATGATCCTGACCTTCTTCGGCGAGAAGCGCTGGCAGCCCGACCCGGAGACCGGCGAGGAGCCGCACCCGCACGAGTCGCCCGCCGTCATGACGCTGCCGATGGTCGTGCTGGCCTTCGGCTCGGTCTTCCTCGGCGGCCTGTTCACCTTCGGCGAGGGCTTCCTGCACTGGCTGGAGCCGGTCACCGGTTTCGAGGAGGGCCACTCCCCGCTCTCCGCGACGACCGTCACCCTGATCACCACCGTCTGCATGCTGGCGGGCGTCGGCCTCGCGTACGCCGTGTACGGCCGCTCCCCGGTGCCGGTCGTCCCGCCGGTCGGCTCCGCGCTCACCCGCGCCGCCCGCCGCGACCTCCTTCAGGACGACTTCAACCACGCCGTCCTCGTCCGGCCGGGCACCGCCCTCGCCGCGACCCTGGTCTGGTTCGACAGCCGCGGCCTGGACGGCTTCGTCAACGGGCTCGCCGCCACCGTCGGCGGGATCTCCGGCCGGCTGCGGAGGGTGCAGACCGGGTTCGTCCGCTCCTACGCCCTCTCCATGTTCGGCGGCACGCTGGTGCTGGTCGCCACCACCCTGCTGATGAGGTCGGTCTGATGGGAAATCACATGAGTGCTGAGGGAGGCCGGCCATGAGCTACCTGCTGACCGCCACCTGCGCCGTCCCCGCGGCCGGCGCGGTGCTCACCGCCGCCCTGCCGGCCGGGTCCAGCGAGTCCCGGCGGCGCACCACCAAGGGCGTCGCGGTGGCCGTCGCCACGGTGACGCTGGCGCTGGCCGCCGTCGTCGCGGTCCGCTTCGACCCGGGCGGGGCCCGCTACCAGCTGACCGAGTCGTACAGCTGGATCCGCTCCTTCGGCATCAGCTTCTCGCTCGGCGTCGACGGCATCGGCGCCGTGCTGGCCCTGCTCACCGCGGTGCTCGTGCCGCTGGTGATGCTGGCCTCCTGGCACGACGCCGACCCTGCGCCCGCGCCCGAGGGCACCTTCGAGAACAAGCGCCGCACCCAGGGCTTCTTCGCCCTGATCCTGGCCGTCGAGGCGATGGTGCTGGTGTCCTTCCTGGCCACCGACGTCTTCGTGTTCTACGTGTTCTTCGAAGCCATGCTGATCCCGATGTACTTCCTGATCGGCGGCTTCGGCGACCGCGCGGGCGGGCCCGACTCCGCCCGGCAGCGCAGCTACGCCGCGGTGAAGTTCCTGCTCTACAACCTGCTCGGCGGCCTGGTGATGCTCGCCGCGGTGATCGGCCTGTACGTGATCGCCGCCGACCAGAACCTCGCCACCTTCGACCTGCCGACCCTCGCCGGGGCCGTCGCCGACGGCAGGCTCGTCATCGACCCGGTGGCGGAGAAGGCGCTGTTCCTCGGCTTCTTCTTCGCCTTCGCGGTGAAGGCCCCGCTCTGGCCGCTGCACACCTGGCTGCCGAACGCGATGGGGGAGTCCACCGCCGGAACGGCCGTGCTGATCACCGCGGTGGTCGACAAGGTCGGCACGTTCGCGATGCTGCGGTTCTGCCTCGGCCTCTTCCCCGACGCCTCGAAGACCTTCGCCCCCGCGATCCTCGTGCTCGCACTGGTCGGCATCGTCTACGGCGCGCTGGTCGCGATCGGGCAGAAGGACATCAAGCGGCTCGTCGCCTACGCGTCGATCTCGCACTTCGGCTTCATCATCATGGGCATCTTCGCGATGACCAGCCAGGGCCAGAGCGGCGCGACGCTGTACATGGTCAACCACGGCATCTCGACGGCCGCGTGGATGCTCGTCGCGGGCTTCCTGATCTCCCGCCGCGGCTCGCGCCTGATCGCCGACTACGGCGGCGTGCAGAAGGTCGCGCCGGTGCTCGCCGGCACGTTCCTGATCGGCGGCCTCGCCACCCTGTCGCTGCCCGGCATGGCGCCGTTCGTCAGCGAGTTCCTGGTGCTGGTCGGCACGTTCAGCCGGTACCCGGCGATCGGCATCGCCGCGACCTTCGGCATCGTGCTCGCCGCGCTCTACGCGCTGCTGCTGTACCAGCGCACCATGACCGGCCCGGTCAAGCCCCGCATGGAGGGCATGCCCGACCTGAAGGTCCGCGAACTCGCCGTGGTGGCACCGCTGGTGGCACTCACCCTGCTGCTCGGCGTCTACCCGAAGCCGCTGACCGACATCGTCAACCCGGCGGTGGACGCGACGCTGTCGCAGGTCCACCGGACCGACCCGGCACCGGCCCACCCGGTCGCCGCCACCACCGGAGGTGAGCACCAGTGAGTCCGACCCATTGGCTCGCTGCTGCGGGCGGCAACAGCCCCAGCATCCCGGCCCCGCACGTCGAGTACGCCCAGCTCTCCCCGATGCTGATCGTCTTCGGCGCCGCGATCGCCGGCATCCTCGCCGAGGCGTTCCTGCCGCGCCGGGCCCGCTACGGCACCCAGCTCGGCATCGCCCTGCTCGGCATCGGCGCCGCCTTCACGGCCGTGGTCGTGCTCGCCGTGCAGGGCCACGCCACCACCAGGGCGGGCCTGCTGGCGATGGGCGCGGTCGCGATCGACGGCCCGGCGCTGTTCCTGCAGGGCGTCATCCTGCTCACCGCCGCGCTCGCCGTCCTGACGTACGCGGAGCGCCGGCTGGAGCCCCGCCTGAACGGGTTCGGCGTCGACGCCTTCACCGCGCAGGGCGCCTCGGTGCCCGGCGGCGAGCAGGAGCGCGAGGCCGTCCGGGCGGGCTTCACCACCACCGAGGTCTTCCCGCTCACGCTCTTCGCGGTCGGCGGCATGCTGCTCTTCCCGGCCGCCAACGACCTGCTGACGATGTTCGTGGCGCTGGAGGTCTTCTCCCTCCCGCTCTACCTGCTCTGCGCGCTCGCCCGGCGCCGCCGGCTGCTCTCGCAGGAGGCCGCGCTCAAGTACTTCCTGCTCGGCGCGTTCGCCTCGGCGTTCTTCCTCTTCGGCATCGCCCTCCTGTACGGCTACGCGGGCAGCGTCCAGCTCGGCGACATCGCCGACGTCGTCTCCGGCGTCGCCCCGGTCACCCCGGCGCTCGCCGTCACCACCCAGAACGACGCCCTGCTGCTCATCGGCCTGGCGATGGTCTCGGTCGGCCTGCTCTTCAAGGTCGGCGCCGTGCCGTTCCACTCCTGGACCCCGGACGTGTACCAGGGCGCCCCGACGCCGGTCACCGGCTTCATGGCGGCGGCCACCAAGACGGCGGCGTTCGGCGCCTTCCTGCGGCTGTTCTACGTGGCGTTCCCCGGTCTGAAGTGGGACTGGCGGCCGGTCATGTGGGGCGTCGCGATCCTCACCATGGTGGTCGGCGCGATCCTGGCCGTCACCCAGCAGGACGTGAAGCGGCTGCTCGCGTACTCGTCCGTCGCGCACGCCGGCTTCATCCTGACCGGTGTCATCGCCACCAACCGGCAGGGTCTGAGCGCCGTCCTCTTCTACCTGCTCGCGTACTCCTTCGTGACGCTCGGCGCGTTCGCCGTGGTCACCCTGGTGCGCGACTCGAAGGGGGAGGCGACGCACCTGTCCAGCTGGGCGGGGCTCGGGCGGCGCTCGCCGCTGCTGGCGGCGGTCTTCGCGCTGTTCCTGCTGGCCTTCGCGGGCATCCCGCTGACCAGCGGTTTCACCGGCAAGTTCGCGGTCTTCCAGGCCGCGGCGGCGGGCGGCGCCACGCCGCTCGTGATCGTCGGCGTGCTCAGCTCGGCCGTCGCGGCGTTCTTCTACATCCGGGTCATCGTGCTGATGTTCTTCTCCGACCCGCAGCCGCAGGGCGCGTCCGTGGCCGTGCCCAGCCCGCTCACCGCCACCGTCATCGGTGTCGGCGTGCTGGTCACCCTGGGCCTCGGCCTGCTGCCGCAGTACTTCCTGGACCTCGCGTCGAAGGCGTCGCTCTTCGTCCGCTAGACCCGCCCGCCCGTGCCCGTCCCGTCCGGCCCCCGCCACCACGGCGGGGGCCGGACTGGTGTGCGGAGGGTGAATCCGCGCCCGGCGAAACGGTTCGGCACTCGTCGACCGTCCTGGGCTCGGCCCATACACTGGGCTCAGGGAGGTGACCATGACCGCCGAACCGCTCGACTGGATGTACCCACCCGCCGACGGCTGGACGTACGACCAGGTCAAGAACCTCGATCTGCCCTTCGAGTTCGACTTGGTGGACGGGGCGATCGTGGTCCGCGGCATGACCAACCAGTGGCACGACACGGTGCGGGACAAGCTCTACTTCGCTCTGGAGAGCTCCCGGCGCGACCCGTACGAGGTGAACTCCGAGCGCTGCGTCCTCGTCGACGCCTACAACCCGCCCAAGCCCGACGTCGTCGTCTTCGACCGCACCGGGCTCGACTTCTTCACCCTGGAGTGCGTCCCCGTCGCCTCCGTCGCGCTCGCCGTCGAGGTCGTCTCGCACGGCTCCCGCGGCGACGACCGCTTCCGCAAGCCCGGCCTGTACGCCGAGGCCGGCGTGCCGTTCTTCTGGCGGGTCGAGCGCGGCGAGGACGACCTCCCGGCGGTGTACGAGTTCCACCTCGACGAGGAGACCGGCGTCTACGCCCCCGCGCCCGGCACCGCCGTGCACACCGGCAAGCTGAGCACCGCGTACCCCTTCCCGGTGGAGATCGACCTCGCCCGGATGTTCCCGTCCTGATCCCTCCCGGGCCCGCTCCCGACCTGCACACGGCGGCCGGACCCGCACGCCCGTGCAGTGATCCACTCCCGACCGGATACCCTGCCTAGTACGTGCAGGAGGCGGCGACCAGGGACCAGGCCGCTGGGATCGACCAGGGACAGGAGTGGTCTTCGTGACCGTCGTGGGGCCCTTCGGGCTGACCGTGCAGGATCGCGACTTGACCCGGGACGTCCAGGCCGGGATGGACGCCGTCGAAGCGGCGCTCGCCGAGACGGTCAAGAGCGAGGTCCCGTTCATCACCGTGACCGCCAGCCACCTCATCGAGGCGGGCGGCAAGCGGTTCCGTCCGCTGCTGGTGATGCTCGCCGCGCAGTTCGGCGACCCGTACGCGCCCGGCGTCGTGCCGTCCGCCGTCGTCGTCGAGCTCACCCACCTCGCGACGCTCTACCACGACGACGTGATGGACGAGGCCCCGGTGCGCCGCGGCGCCCCCAGCGCGAACTCCCGCTGGGACAACTCCGTCGCCATCCTCACCGGCGACTTCCTCTTCTCCCGCGCCTCCCAGGTGCTCGCCGACCTCGGCCCCGAGGCCGTCCGCATCCAGGCCGACGCCTTCGAGCGGCTCGTCACCGGCCAGATCCTGGAGACGGCGGGCCCCCGCCCCGGCGACGACCCGCTGCAGCACTACCTCGACGTCATCGCCGGCAAGACCGGCTCGCTGATCGCCGTCTCCGGCCGCTTCGGCGCCCTGATGGCCGGCGCCGAGCCGTGGATCGTCGAGATCCTCACCCAGTACGGCGAGCGCATGGGCACCGCCTTCCAGCTCGCCGACGACGTCCTCGACATCGCCAGCGACGGCCACGAGTCCGGCAAGACCCCCGGCACCGACCTCCGCGAGGGCGTCCCCACCCTGCCGGTGCTCCTCCTGCGCCAGACCCCGCCCGACCAGGACGACCCCGAGGACGCCCGGCTGCGCGAGCTGCTCGCCGGCGACCTCGCCGACGACGACGCCGCGCACGCCGAGGCCCTGCGCCTGCTGCGCCGCCACCCGGCGCTGGAGCGGGCCCGCCGCGAGACCCTCCGCTACGCCGAGGAGGCCCGCGCGCTCCTCGCCCCGCTGCCCGAGTGTCCCGCCAAGGCGGCGCTGCAGGGCCTGTGCGATGCGGTGGCCATTCGCACCATGTGACCGCCGGGGATGCGGAAGACTGGGCCGGTCCCGTCCCGCTCCACCGAAGGGCCACCAGCCATGCTTCGCGTCGTCATCGCCGAGGACTCCGTACTCCTGCGGGAGGGCCTGACCCGGCTCCTCACCGACCGCGGCCTGGAGGTCGTCGCCGGTGTCGGGGACGGCGAGGCGCTGCTGAAGGCCGTCCACGACCTGGCCGCGGCCGACGCCCTGCCCGACGTCGTCGTCGCGGACGTCCGGATGCCGCCCACCCACACCGACGAGGGCGTCCGCGCCTGCGTGGCGCTGCGCGGCCTCTACCCGGAGCTCGGCGTGCTGGTGCTGTCGCAGTACGTCGAGGAGCAGTACGCGGGCGAGCTGCTCGCCGGCTCCACCCGGGGTGTCGGCTACCTCCTGAAGGACCGGGTCGCGGAGGTCCGCGAGTTCGTCGACGCCGTGGTGCGGGTCGCCGGCGGCGGCACCGCGCTCGACCCGGAGGTCGTCCAGCAGCTGCTCAGCCGCAGCCGCCGCGGCGACGTGCTGGAGGGCCTCACGCCGCGCGAGCGGGAGGTGCTGGGGCTGATGGCGGAGGGCCGCACCAACGCGGCCGTCGCCCGGCAGCTGGTCGTCTCGGACGGCGCGGTGGAGAAGCACGTCAGCAACATCTTCCTCAAGCTCGGCCTGGCCCAGAGCCCGGAGGACCACCGCCGGGTGCTCGCGGTGCTCACCTATCTGGAGTCCTGAGCCGGGCGGTGTCCAGAGCGAAGGGCCTGCCATCGGAGATGGCGCATCCGGCGATTCGTCCTGCGCGAGTTACGGTCCGGTGATCCCTGCCCGCCTTAGGATGCGAAGGGTGCACCAGGCGGACGGGGCACACGGCTCACGCCCGCGGATGGCGCCCACGAGGAGGTCCGCGGCAGTGACCAGTCAGGTCGATCAGTCAGAGGCAGTGGACGGCTCGGACGGAGGCGAGGGCCGCGCCGGCTCGGCGCCGCCGGCGGCCCGGCAGGGGCGGCCCGTCAAGCCGGTCCGCCGACTGGACCGCGTGATCATCCGCTTCGCGGGGGACTCCGGCGACGGCATGCAGCTCACCGGTGACCGCTTCACCTCCGAGACCGCGTCGTTCGGCAACGACCTCTCCACCCTGCCGAACTTCCCCGCCGAGATCCGGGCACCCGCAGGCACCCTGCCGGGCGTCTCCAGCTTCCAGCTGCACTTCGCGGACCACGACATCCTCACCCCGGGCGACGCGCCGAACGTGCTGGTCGCGATGAACCCGGCCGCGCTCAAGGCCAACCTGCCGGACGTGCCGCACGGCGCCGAGCTCATCGTCAACACCGACGAGTTCACCAAGCGGGCCCTCGCCAAGGTCGGCTACGCCGCCGACCCGCTGACCGACGGCTCCCTCGACGCCTTCCGCCTGCACCGGGTGCCGCTGACCACCCTCACCCTGGAGGCCCTCAAGGAGAGCGGCCTCGCCCGCAAGGACGCCGAACGCGCGAAGAACATGTTCGCCCTCGGCCTGCTCTCCTGGATGTACCACCGGCCCACCCACGGCACCGAGACGTTCCTGCGGCAGAAGTTCGCCAAGAAGCCCGACATCGCCGAGGCCAACATCCTCGCCTTCCGGGCCGGCTGGAACTTCGGCGAGACCACCGAGGACTTCGCGGTCTCCTACGAGGTGTCCCCGGCGCGCCTCCCGGCCGGCACCTACCGCAACATCTCGGGCAACCTCGCCCTCTCGTACGGGCTGATCGCGGCCGCCGAACGCTCGAACCTGCCGCTGTTCCTGGGCTCGTACCCGATCACCCCGGCCTCCGACATCCTGCACGAGCTGTCCCGGCACAAGAACTTCGGCGTGCGCACCTTCCAGGCCGAGGACGAGATCGCCGGCATCGGCGCGGCGCTCGGCGCGGCCTTCGGCGGCGCCCTGGGGGTCACCACCACCTCCGGCCCCGGCGTCGCACTCAAGTCGGAGACCATCGGCCTCGCCGTCTCCCTCGAACTCCCGCTGCTCGTCGTGGACATCCAGCGCGGCGGCCCGTCCACCGGCCTGCCCACCAAGACCGAGCAGGCCGACCTGCTGCAGGCGATGTTCGGCCGCAACGGCGAGGCCCCGGTGCCGATCGTCGCCCCCGCCACCCCCGCCGAGTGCTTCACCGCGGCCGTCGAGGCCGCCCGCATCGCGCTCGCGTACCGCACCCCGGTGATGCTGCTCTCCGACGGCTACCTGGCCAACGGCTCCGAGCCGTGGCGCATCCCGGACGTCGACGAACTCCCCGACCTGACCGTGGACTTCGCTACCGGGCCGAACCACGAGCTGGAGGACGGCAGCCAGGTCTTCTGGCCGTACAAGCGCGACCCCCGCACCCTCGCCCGCCCCTGGGCGGTGCCCGGCACGCCCGGTCTGGAACACCGGATCGGCGGCATCGAGAAGCAGGACGGCACGGGCAACATCTCCTACGACCCCGCCAACCACGACTTCATGGTGCGCACCCGGCAGGCCAAGATCGACGGCATCGAGGTGCCGCCGCTGGAGGTCGACGACCCCACCGGCCGCGCCCGCGTCCTGGTGCTCGGCTGGGGCTCCACGTACGGCCCGATCACCGCGGCCGTCCGGCGGGTCCGTGCCGACGGCGAGGACGTCGCCCAGGCCCACCTGCGCCACCTCAACCCCTTCCCCGCCAACCTCGGTGCGGTACTGAAGGGATACGACCGGGTGATCGTGCCCGAGATGAACCTCGGCCAGCTCGCCCTGCTGCTGCGCGCCAAGTACCTGGTCGACGCGCAGTCCTACAACCAGGTCCGCGGACTCCCCTTCAAGGCGGCCCAGTTGGCCGACGTCCTGCACGCGGCGATCGGCACCCTCGAAGCGGAGGACCAGCGATGACCGAATACCGTTCGCTCCACCTGGTGCCCAAGGCCGAGGCGCTCCAGACCGCCAAGGAGTTCAAGACCGACCAGGAGGTCCGCTGGTGTCCGGGCTGCGGCGACTACGCGATCCTCGCCGCCGTGCAGGCGTTCATGCCCGAGCTGGGCATCCGCCGCGAGAACACCGTCTTCGTCTCCGGCATCGGCTGCTCCTCGCGCTTCCCGTACTACATGAACACCTACGGGATGCACTCGATCCACGGCCGCGCCCCGGCGATCGCCACCGGCCTCGCCGCGTCCCGGCAGGACCTCAGCGTCTGGGTGGTCACCGGTGACGGCGACGCGCTCTCCATCGGCGGCAACCACCTCATCCACGCCCTCCGGCGGAACGTCAACCTGAAGATCCTGCTGTTCAACAACCGGATCTACGGACTGACGAAGGGCCAGTACTCGCCCACCAGCGAGGTCGGGAAGATCACCAAGTCGACGCCGATGGGATCGCTCGACGCGCCCTTCAACCCGCTGTCGCTGGCGGTCGGCGCGGAGGCCACCTTCGTCGCCCGCACCATCGACTCCGACCGGCAGCACCTGCAGTCCGTCCTGCGCGCGGCCGCCGAGCACGAGGGCACCGCACTGGTGGAGATCTACCAGAACTGCAACATCTTCAACGACGGCGCCTTCGAGGTGCTCAAGGAGCCCGGCACACGCGACGAGGCGCTGATCCGCCTCGAACACGGCCGCCCGATCCGCTTCGGCACCGACCAGGGCGTCTTCCGCGGCGCCGACGGCGAACTCCACGTCGACCACGTCACCGCGGAGAACGAGGCGGGCGTGCTCGTGCACGACGCGCACGCGGCGGGCCCGGCCACCGCCTTCGCCCTCACCCGGCTCGCCGACGCCGACACCCTGCACCACACCCCGATCGGGGTGCTGCGCAGCGTGCGGCGGCCGGTCTACGACACGCTGATGGCCGAGCAGCTGGAGCGTGCCGAGGCGGCCCGCGGGCGCGGCGACCTGGCGTCGCTGCTGCACGGCAGCGACACCTGGACGGTGGTCTGACCGCCCGCGCCCGTCCGCCCGCCGCCGGAGGCCCCCGGGGACGTCTCCCGGGGGCCTGCGGCCGTACGGACCCGGCTTCACGGGCCCGGCTTCACGGGCCCGACCGTCAGGCCCGGCCGCCGGCCGAGGCCATGCCGAGCCAGGTGTGCGGGTTGCCCTCCCAGCACCAGCCGAGCTTCGGCGCGCCCTTGCTGATCCACAGGGCGGGCACGCGCTTGTCGCCGCAGCGCGAGCCGCCGAGCGAGAAGCACTTGTTGGTGGCGAGCAGCTCCGGGTGCTGCGTGACGAGCGCGACGCCCTCCTCGATGGTCAGCGGGGTGCGCCCGCGGCCGGCGACCACGGCCATCGCGTCGCGCGGGACGGCGCCGCAGAACTCCTCGCCGCGCTCGACGTCGAGCAGCAGGTAGGCGGCGGCGCCCGGCAGCCCGACGGTCGGCACGAACCGTTCGAGGTCGCCGGGGGCGTACAGCCGGTCGACGATCCCCGGCCGGGTCCTCCCGGCGAGGGTGGTCAGCGGCACCGCCTGCTCGACGGGCACCAGGCTGCGCCGCAGCACCAGCAGGAACGGCACCCGGTCCTCGGCGGGCGGGTCCGCCGCGGTGCCTCCTCCGGCTGCGGCGGCCGCGGCGGCTTCGGCCTGCTCGGCGGCGGGCCGCAGCGGTGCGAGCAGGGCGGTGAACTCCTCGGTGGACAGCCCGGCCAGGGCGGGGTGGCCCAGGTCGACGAGCCGTTGCAGTTGTCGGTCGAACGCGGTCATGCGCCTCCAATTCAACGTACTAAGTACACTGTACACCGTACGGAGAAAGAGGGTGGAAGAATTCCCGCCATGGCCACCGACCGCACCAGTGCAGGCGACCCGGCCCGGACCCTCGCGCTGCTCTGGGGCGAGACCGGGCCCTCCACCGGCCGCCGCGGCCCCCGCCAGGCCCGGACCGTCCCGGAGATCGCCGCCGCGGCCGTGGCCCTCGCCGACGCCGACGGCGCCGAGGCCGTCACCATGCGCCGCGTCGCCCAGGAGCTCGGCCTCTCCCCGATGGCGCTCTACACCTACGTGCCCGGCAAGGCCGAACTGCTCGACCTCATGCTCGACACCGTCTACGCCGCCATGCCCCGCCGAGCCCCGGCCGACGACGGCTGGCGCGCCCGCCTCACCGCCGTCGCCGACGACAACGCCGCCCTCCACGCCGCCCACCCCTGGGTCGCCGGCATCGCCACCACCCGCCCCCCGCTCGGGCCCGGCCTGATGGCCAAGTACGAGTACGAGCTGCGCGCCCTGGAGGGCCTCGGCCTCGGCGACGTCGAGACGGACGCGGCGCTCACCTTCCTGCTCGCCTTCGTGCAGGGCTGCGCCCGGGCGGCCGCCGACGAACGGGCGGCGCGGCAGGAGAGCGCCGTGGACGACGCGCAGTGGTGGGAGGGCAACGCCGGGCTGCTCGCGAAGGTGCTCGACCCGGAGCGGTTCCCGACCGCCGTGCGGGTGGGCTCGGCGGCGGGTGAGGCCTACGGCGGGGCGTCCAGCGCCGCGCACGCGTACGCCTTCGGTCTCCGGCGCGTGCTGGACGGGCTGGCGGCGCTCGTCGGGCCCTGAGGGGCCGACGGGGCGGTGCGGGGTCTTCGGGTGCGGTGCCTTCGGGTGCGGTGCGGTGCCGGCGGTGCGGGGTCGTCGGGGGCGGGGTCGTCGGGTCAGCGGGCGTCGTAGGCGCGCCGGGCCGCCTCGACCGCGGGGAGCGCCCGCTCCACCCAGTGGCCCAGGCCGCCGACGATCTCCGCGGCCTGCTCCCCGAGGGGCGTCAGGCTGTAGTCGACCCGCGGCGGGATCACCGGATGCGCCTCGCGGTGCACGAAGCCGTCGCGCTCCAGCGTCTGCAGGGTCTGCGCCAGCATCTTCTCGCTGACCCCGGCGACGGCCCGGCGCAGCTCGCTGAAGCGGTAGCCGCGCTCGCGCAGGGCGATCAGCACCAGGACGCCCCAGCGGCTGGTCACGTGCTCCAGGACCCCGCGGGAGGGGCACATCCGGTCGGTGACGTCGCCGGTGAGGGGCGGGAGCGCGGAGACGGGTGCGAGCGGGGTGCTTACCTGCATGTAAGTACCCTACTTCGAAGTGCGTACTTTCGAAAGGTTAGTGCCCGCCGTACCGTGGTGGTTGAAGGTGAAACCACCGCGGGGTCGCCGCCCCGCACTGCACGAGGAGCACGCCATGATCGTCGTCACCGCCGCCACCGGACAGCTCGGCCGCCTGGTCGTCGAAGGACTCCTGGCCCGGGTGCCCGCCGAGGGTACGGCCGTCGAGGGTCTGGCCGTCGAAGGTCTGGCCGTCGCCGTCCGCTCGCCCGAGAAGGCCGCCGCCTGGGCCGCCCGCGGAGTCGAGGTCCGCGAGGCCGACTACGGCCGGCCCGAGACGCTCGCGACCGCCTTCCGGGCCGGCGACACCGTCCTGCTGATCTCCGGCAGCGAGGTGGGCGCCCGGGTGGCGCAGCACACCGCCGTCGTCGACGCGGCCGCCGCCGCGGGCGCCGCCCGCATCGTCTACACCGGCGTGCTCGGCGGCGACGAGGCCGGCTTCGACCTCGCGGCCGAGCACAAGGCCACCGAGGCGGCGATCCTCGCCTCCGGCCTCCCCTACACCTTCCTCCGCAACGGCTGGTACACCGAGAACTACACCGACCAGGCGGCCGGGGCCGTCGAGCGGGGCGTCGTGCTCGGCAGCAGCGGCGACGGCCCGGTCGCCTCCGCGTCCCGCGCCGACTACGCGGCCGCCGCCGTCGCCGTGCTCACCGGCGAGGGCCACGAGAACCGCGCCTACGAGCTCAGCGGCGACGAGGCCTGGACCCAGAGCGCGTACGCGGCGGAGCTGGCCGCGCAGTCGGGCCGCCCGGTGGCGTACGTCGACGTGAGCCCGCAGGAGCACCGGGCGGCGCTGGTCGGCGCGGGCCTGCCGGAGGGCTTCGCGGACATCCTGGTGGACGTCGACGCGGCGATCGGCCGCGGCGAGCTGGCCCGCGACCGCGGGGTCCTCTCCGCCCTGATCGGCCGGCCGACCACTCCGCTCGCCGACTCGGTCAAGGCCGCGCTCGGCACCTGACCGGGTGGTCGCGGAGCCCGCCCGGCACCTGGTCCGGGCGGTTCCGGCGCCCGCTCCGGGCCGTCGGCGGGGTGCGGTCCGGGGGCCGGGCCCGGCCGGGGCGGCTGTCATGACCAAAACGCGGATACGGGCGTGACAGTCTGCCCTCCCGCCCGCTACGGTCGACCCGACACCGGCGCGCGTGGAGGGCAGGGCGGCATGACGGACCAGGACGAGGCGCGCCGCGGATTCTGGTCCGGCGCCGCCGCCTACGGCATGTGGGGCCTCTTCCCGCTGTTCTGGCCGCTCCTGGAGCCCGCCGGCGCCGCCGACATCCTCGCCAACCGCATGCTCTGGTCGCTCGTCGCCGTCGTCGTGATGCTCCTCGTCCAGCGGCGCTGGGCGTGGATCCGGCCGCTGCTCTCCCAGCCCCGCCGCCTCGCCCTCGTCGCCGGGGCCGCCGCCGTCATCACGGTCAACTGGGGCGTCTACATCTGGGGCGTCAACTCCGGCCACGTGGTCGAGACCAGCCTCGGCTACTTCATCAACCCGCTGGTCACCATCGCCTTCGGCGTCCTCCTGCTCCGCGAGCGACTCCGCCGCGCCCAGTGGGCCGCGGTCGGCATCGGCCTGGCGGCCGTCGCCGTCCTCGCCGTCGGCTACGGCCGGCCGCCGTGGATCGCCCTCACCCTCGCCTTCTCCTTCGCCACCTACGGGCTGCTGAAGAAGAAGGTCGCGCTCGGCGGGCTGGAGAGCCTGGCACTGGAGAGCGCCGTGATGTTCCCCTTCGCGGCCGTGTTCCTCGTCCACCTGCAGCTGCAGGGCACCGGCAGCCTCGGCCACCAGGCCGGCTCCACCTCCGCCTGGGCGCACTCCGGCCTGCTGGTGGTCAGCGGCGTCATCACCGCCGTCCCGCTGCTCTGCTTCGGCGCCGCCGCCGTCCGGGTGCCGCTCACCACGCTCGGCCTGCTCCAGTACCTCGCCCCGGTCTTCCAGTTCCTCATCGGCGTCACCGTCTTCCACGAGTCGATGCCGCCCGCCCGCTGGGCCGGCTTCGCCCTCGTCTGGGCCGCCCTCGCGGTGCTCACCTTCGACGCGCTCCGCCGCGTCCGCGCCGACCGGGCGGCGCTCGCCGCGGCGGCGGCCGCCGCGTCCGTGAAGCCGCCCGCGGATGCCGCGGCGGTCCGCGCCGCAGCGGCGGAGCTGCCGGTCGGAGCCTCCGTCCCGGCCCCTCCGGCCGACCCTGCCGTCACCCGCTGAGACCGTCCGACTGCGCTCTGCGCGGGGGCCGTTCGCATCGGCACTCCCGCTGTGAAGAACTCGTTTCCGGATCTCCTCAAGGCCCGCCCCGGGCTGCTAACGTCCGACGTGCCACCGCCGGAGCCGACGGAAACCCCGTCCCTCTCCCGGGCGTCGCAGGGCCACAGGAGGGTTGTGATGGTTCACCTCACGGGTCAATTCACAGGGCAGCTCGCCCGGCCGTTCCGCCGTGCCGTACCGAGTCCCCGGCCCGCCGCGTTCACGCTCCAGGAGAGCGCCGACGACCTGCTCGCCCGCGGTACCGACCTGAGACTCGCCGCCGTCCGGCGCGAACTCGACGCCGCCGAGACCGGCGAGCTCGTCATCACCGGCGCCCCCGCCGCCGGACGCGTCCGCATCCAGTGGCAGCGGCACGGCCGACCGGCGATAGGCCTCGACGGCCCGTACCGCCTCGACCGGGTCGAGCTGAAGGGCTCGCACCGCGCCCGCCTGCACGGCCTCACCGCCGGCATCCGGCTCGTCTGCCCCGACTGGTCGCCGCTCTTCCTCATCGCCCCCGCCCAGCTGCCGGTCCTCGCCTGCGCCGTCGCCACCTCGCGCGTGCTGCCCGTGCACTGAGCCGCTCCTGCTCCCGTTCCCCGCCCCTCGGGGGGCGGGCCACGGCGCACCGGCAGGGCCGGCCCGTCCGCGTCGCCCCGCCGCACGCCGCCGGCGGGGGCGGACCCCGAAGGCCCGGCCCCCGCCGGTCGCGCCACCCGGGGTCAGCTCACCCCTTCACTCCGGCCGCGGACTGCAGGACGGGCAGCGTCACCGCCCCCGCGAACACCCGGCCGTCGTCGGTCACCAGCACGTTCAGCAGCTTCGTCGAGACCAGGGTGCCGCCGCCGACCGGCTTGCCGATCATCTTCACCAGCGGCTGCAGCCCGTCCACGGCGGCCTTCCGCCCGGCCGGTCCGCCGGGCGCCGACGGCAGCCCGTCGGGCAGCCGCGACGACACCACGGTCTGCCAGCCCTCGCCGGTCACCTGCGGGTCCGGGGCCGTACCCGACCCGAGGGGCCCGCCGAGGGCCTTCGCGTCGGCGGCCGCGTGGTCGCCGCCGGCCGGCCGTTCGGTGACCTTCGCGCCCTTCGGCGGGGTGAACCGGAACGTCGACGCCGCCGGGGCGCCGTACGCGAGCCTGCTGAAGTGCGTGTCCAGCACCGTGCCGCCGGACGTCGCCGTCACCTGCACGCCCAGCGGCACCCCGCGCTCGGCGTCCACCGCGATCCGCACCCGGGCGACGGTCGACCCCTGACCCTTCGGCACCAGGCTCAGCCGGTACGCGTCGCGGCCGGCCACCCGCGTCGTGCCGTCCACCGCGACCGTCGTGGTGCCGTCGGCGAACCGCAGGAACCGCTTCGCCGCCTCCTGCGGGGTCACCGCGGCCGCCGACGGCAGCGCCGACCCGCCTCGGCCCGCACCCTGCGGATCCGTCAGGTGCACGGCCTCGTTCGACGCGCCGTCCCACGCCCACAGCTCGGCACCGTCGTGCACCAGCTCGTAGCCGCCGCGTCCCTCCGCCAGCGTGATCCGCTGCCGGTCCGGCCCGTCCACCGCGACCTGCACGGCGTGCTGACCGCCCAGCAGCGAGGCCAGCTCCGCCTCCGGCCCCGCGGAGCCGCCGCCCGCGCCCGGCCCGGCGGCCAGTGCGTCGCCGGCCGCGCCGAGCAGCGCCGACGGCAGGCCGAGGTCGACCTTCACCTGCACCGTGCCGGACAGCGCCTGGGTGTCCGCACCCAGCACCTTCGCCACCAGCTGCTCCGCCGACACGGCGGGCAGCTTCGGCCCCGGACCGTCCGCCAGCGCGGGCACCAGCCCGATGCCGGCGGCCACCGCGGCGGCCACCGCCACCGGCACCGCGACCCGTACCGCCGTGCGGCGCCCCGACCGCTGCGGTTCCTCCGCCCCCGGCAGGCCCTGCTCCGTCGTCTGCGTTCCCTGCTCCGCCATCTCCCCAGCCCCTCCGTACGGTCGACGTCCTCCCTCACCATTACAGGCGCACCCGGCCGCGGGGGCATCGCCCGGGAGGGCTGGATCGCCGTCAGACTCCCGGCGCAGCCGACCCTGACGCGGGCTCAGGGTCGCGTCCGCCCGGAGACGGACCGCTCCGGACGGGCCGGGGGCCGTCCGGAGCGTCCCGCACGGCGGGTGCCGCCGTGGGCCGGGGCCCGACCTCGCCGCAGGCCCGCTCGAATCTTCGAATACAGTGCAGGCTCCTGGACCGTCCCGGACGAGAGGCAACGACCCGTGATGCCCCTGTGGTCACGCACCCAGCAACAGGACTACCGCAGCCGGGTCCGGGGCTGCCTGCTCGGCGGCGCCGTCGGCGACGCCCTGGGCGCCGGGATCGAGTTCGACTCCCTGGAGAAGATCCGGGCCGCCCACGGGCCGCTCGGGGTGACCGGCTTCGTGCCCGCGTACGGCCGGCGGGGTGCGATCACCGACGACACCCAGATGACCCTCTTCACGCTGGACGGCCTCGTACGCGCCCACATCGCCCGGGACACCGGCAGCTGGCACCCGCCGACCGACGTGCACCGCGCGTACCTGCGCTGGCACGCCACCCAGCAGGACTGGGGCCCGGACGAGCGCCGGCCGGACCTCGGCTGGCTCGGCCGCGAGGAGTGGCTGTACGCGCAGCGCGCGCCCGGCCAGGCCTGCCTCACCGGGCTGTCCGGCCCGGACGCCGAACGGCTCGGTACGGTGGACGCCCCCCGGAACCCGCACTCCAAGGGCTGCGGCACCGTGATGCGGGCCGCGCCGTTCGGGCTGCTGACCGCCTGGGACCCGGCGCTGGTCTTCCAGCTCGCCGTGGAGTGCTCCGTCCTGACGCACGGCCACCCGACCGGGTACCTCTCGGCGGGCGCGTTCGCGGTGATCGTCCACGCGGTGGCCCGCGGCGGCACCCTGGAGGAGGGGGTGCACCTCGCCCTGGCGCTGCTCTCCGAGCGGCCCTCGCACGAGGAGACCACCGCCGCCCTGCGGGCCGCGCTGGACGCCGTCCGGGCCGGCGAGCCGTCGGCCGAGCGGGTCGAGGCGCTCGGGGAGGGCTGGATCGCCGAGGAGGCGCTGGCCATCGGCCTGTACTGCGCGCTGGTGGCGGAGGACGTGAAGTCGGGGCTGCTGCTGGCCGTCAACCACTCCGGTGACAGCGACTCCACCGGTTCGATCTGCGGCAACCTGCTGGGCGTGCTGCACGGGGAGACGGCGCTGCCCGCCGACCTGGTGGCGGAGCTGGAGGGACGCGGCACGATCCTGGAACTGGCCGACGACTTCGCCCTGGAGCTGATGCACGGGCCGGAGCTGCACGGCTCGCCCGGGTGGGCCGTGCGCTACCCGACGGGCTGAGCCCGCCGGGTAGCGCCGGGGTCGTGACGCGGCGGTCAGACCTCGCCGAAGGCGCCGCCCGCGACGTCCGCGGCGAAGGCGGCCCAGGCCGCGTTCGAGAAGCGCAGCTGCGGGCCCTCCGGGTCCTTGGAGTCGCGCACGGCGATCGAGCGGGTGTCCGGGACGGCGATCTCCACGCAGGCTCCGTTGCCGCCGCTGTGGCTGCTCTTGCGCCAGGTCAGATTGGTCGTGGACGTGGTGGTCATTACTTGAACCCCTCTGCAATGGTGTGCATCAGTGACCGACTGTCCGCGACACTCAGCGCCGCGGCCCGCAGGTGGTCGTAAAGATTGGTATAGCGGCGCACGTCGGCATCCTTCTCCAGGTAGAGATCGCTCGTCACTCCTTCGAAGTAGACAACCGTGGAATCGGCTGACTCCGGGAACTCCATCAGGGAGAATGTCCCGGTCATGCCGGGGTGCGCGCCGTGACTGAACGGGATCACCTGCACGTTGATGTTGGGCCGCTCGCTCAGCGTCAGCAGCTGGCAGAGCTGGTCGGCCATCACGGCCCTGCTCCCGACCTCCCGTCGGAGGACGGCCTCGTCTATGACCACCCACAGGCTGCCGAGCCGGTCGTCGCTGTCGCCGTTTATCCGCAGCTGGCGCTTCATGCGCACTTCGACCCGGCGCTTGACCGACTGCGTGTCGTAGTCGGGGAACGTGCCGGCGACAACGGCCTCCGCGTAGTCGCGGGTCTGCATCAGCCCGGGCACGAACGACGACTCGTACGCGCGGATCGAGGAGGCCTCGGCCTCCAGACCGATGTAGACGCTGTACGGGATGTCGCCGAACTCGTGCCACCAGCCGCGCTGGCGCGACTCGCGGGCCATCTCCATCAGCCCGGCCCGCACGCGCTCGTCACCGACGTCGTAGACGTCGCACAGGTCCCGGACGTCGCGCTGGCTGATGCTGCGGCGGCCGTTCTCCAGTCGGCTGATCTTCGACTGGGAGACCATGAGGCGGCCGGCCACCTCCTCGGCGGTCATGCCCCGCAGCTCGCGCAGGCGCCGGAGTTCGGCGCCGAGCCTGCGTCGGCGCACGGTGGGATTGACGCTGGCGGACACATCGACCTCCGGCCGGACCTCTGGCGCGGACGACGGCACCGCGCCTCGGAACAGTGTGGAAATTGCTACCGACCCCCCCTGACGTGGAGAGCATGCCATCTCACCTCTGTTCCGTGCGGTGGAATCCCATCGACGCACTAGAACAGATCATCGGAAAAACGTTCAATTGGGATGACATGACTTGCATGTGTCGAACCATCACGGTAAAAGAGCGGACACCACGCGACAGTCCCGCGCACGGCCCCGCCGGACGCCCGCGCCGCGCCGCGCGCCCCGCCCGGACACGACGAAGGGGCGGCCCGCCCGGCAGTCGTTCTGCCGGGCGGGCCGCCCCTGACCGTCCTTGCTAACGGCGCGCACCGATCAACGCGCACCCACCCGCGTGGCGACCGGTCGGCCACCGCCCGCGGCGGGCCGCGCCGTCGCCGGCCGACCCGGTGCGGGACGGCCGACCGCCGGAGGCGCGGCGTTGCGGCCCTGCTGGACGGGCAGACCGTTCTGCACGTCCATCACCGCGTGCGCCACCATCCCGCCGAGCGGGTCGTAGCGGATGAGATCGCGCAACCTGGACCGGGACGACCGGCCCTCGTTGCCCGGGTAGAGGTGCTTCCCGAGACCCACCGCGTGCGCCAGCGCTGCGAGCGCCGCCGTCCGTGGGTCCGGTGGCACGCCTGTCCGGATCGCCGTGTCCAGACGCTGCTTGATGGCGGCGTTGGTGCAGTCGTCCGACGCCTGATAGCGCGTCGTCGGCAGCACGCCGCACATCTGGCCCGGGACCGCCGTCACCATGCCGCACCGTTCCAGGTGCGCCAGATACGTCTGCCTCAGACCGAGCCTGGGACCTCCGATCCAGTGCGACGCCCTGACCGGGCTGCCGCGCCGTCGCAGCAGTTCCAGTGCGTGGTCGAGGGTCGGGTCCCCGGTCGGTCGTGCGAGCACGACGGCGATCCGGTCCCCGTCCGGGGCTATGCGTCCGGCCAGGGACAGCTCGACCAGCTGTGCCCCGGCGAGTCCGAGGTCGAGGGTCTGCGGCTGCGCGGTGGTACCCGTGGCCGGGTCCAGTGCGAGCAGCAACAGCTCCTCGGGAATAGTTCTGCGGCTCCTGCCCATCCAAGCCTCCCCGCGTGGATGCTGACAGCGTGACGCCTCTCACACGGACTTGTCGAGTACGCCTCCGAATCGTGACCTTGGGGCGGCAAGCTGGAACCGGCGCAGGCAGGCACCGCGTCTGACCCGGGGACGGGACCGGACGGGGACAATAGAGGCCGGTCGGGCGGGGTGTGCACACCCGACGAGCCACTCGTGGCGGAGACTGTACAGACATCCCGGCAGGACGAGAACCCGTCGGAAAAAATGAAGGATCGGCGCGGCCCGCGGCCCGCCGGCCCGGCCGGGCAGCCGGTCCGCCGGGCGGACGAGGAGAAGAGGGTCAGTGGGCGAGTCCCCCGACACAGGGCAGCGCGACGGGGCGACCGGGCGCACGGAACCGGCGGACGACACCGCCGCCGCGCGGACGCGGGCGGCGGAGGGCGCCGACCCCGGGCGCACCGCCGACCGTCCCGGCGCCACCGGGCCTGCCGGGGCACGGCCCGCCGCCGAGGACGCAGCGGACGCCGAGGGTGCGGAGGACGCCGAGGGTGCCGAGGGCACGGAGGACGCCGCGCACGCCGAGGGCACGGAGGACACCGAACGCACGGAGGCCGCCGAGGCCGCCGCAGCCGCCGGGAGGCCCGAAGGGGCCGGCGAGCGGCCGGGCGAGGCCGCGGAGGCTGCGGACTCGGCCACGGAGCCCGCTGCGGCGCGCACGGGCGACCGGCACCCGGCCGCCGCCGAGGACGCCGACGACGCTGAGGACGCCGAGGACGCGCCGCCCGCCGAGGACGCCTCGGCGCAGGACGCCCCCGCGGACAACGCCTCCACACAGAACGCCCCCACGGACAGCGCCTCCGACGAGGACACCGCGGGCGAGGACGGGACGGACGCCGGCGAACCGGTCGCGTCCGGCTCCACCGTCCACCTCCGTGTCCGCACCGTGGACAGCGCCACCACCGCGCTCCGCCTCCCCGCGGACCACGCCACCACCGCCCTCCGCCTCCCCGCCGAGGACGGCCGCCCCGCCGCGCGCACCCCGTCCGGTGCGTCCTCGCCGGCCGCCGCGAAGGCTCCCGCCGACGCTCCGGCCGCCCCGCCCGCCGCCGCTGACCAGCCCGAACCGCCCGCCGGCGACGCGACGGCCGTGCTCCGCCTCCCCGCGGAAGCCCGGAAGCCCGCCGCGACGCAGCCCGTGGACAACGCCACCCGCGCCCTGCGCCTCCCCGTGGACAACGCCACCACCGCGCTGCGCCTGCCCCCCGAGGCCCGCACGCCCGCAGGGCCCGCCACCACGGATCCCCGTCTCGCCATGCGGGACAGCCGGGAGGCCGCCGGTGCCGGGCTAAAGGACACCCGGAAACCCGTCGCACCCGCACCCGCACCCGCCGCCCACGGACGGCCCGAGAACCGCCCCGCGGCCCCGCCCCTGCCCCCGCCGCCGCCCGTGCCCGACCCGGCCCCCCTGCCGCCGCCGGCCCCGCTGCCCGTCGAGAGCACCATCGAGGCGATGGAGGTGCTCGCCGGTCTCAGCGCCCGCCCGGCGAGCCCCCTCCGCCGGGCCGCCAAGCGGACGGCGATCTGGACGCTCTTCCTCGCCTTCGTCCTCGGCATCGTCGTGGCGGCCCAGCTGCTGCGCCCGCTGCCGGACCCGGAGACCGGCCTCGCCCTGCCCGCCTCCTACACCTTCACCGGCGAGAAGCTCAGCGTGGACTGGCCGGCGAAGGGACAGTCCGCCGCCGCCGTGGTCGGAGTCGGCGGCGTCGGCACCTCCGGCGAGCAGACCCCCGTCTCGATCGCCAGCGTCACCAAGGTGATGAACGCCTACCTGATCCTTCAGGCGCACCCGCTCAAGAAGGGGGAGAGCGGGCCGAGCATCACGGTCGACAAGGCCGCCGCGGCGGAGTCCACCGACACCGACCAGTCGCGCGCCACCCTCACCGAGGGCCAGCAGCTCAGCCAGTACCAGGCGCTGGAACTGCTGATGCTGCCGTCGGCCAACAACGTGGCCCGGCTCCTCGCCCGCTGGGACGCCGGCTCGGAGCAGGCGTTCATCGACAAGATGAACGCCCAGGCCGCCAAGCTCGGCATGACCAGCACCGTCTACGCCGACCCCGCCGGCTACAACGACGACACCAAGAGCACCGCCGCCGACCAGCTCAAGCTCGCCGAGCAGGTCATGAAGAACGACGTCTTCCGGCAGATCGTCGCCGAGCCCGAGATGCGCTACAACGGCGTCCGCATCTCGAACACCAACGACCTCGTCTTCACCCAGCGCGGCAGCGTCATCGGCGTCAAGACCGGCTCCTCCACCGCCGCGCAGTCCGCCCTGATGTGGGCCGCGGTCAAGGAGATCGGCGGCGTCCAGCGCACCATCATCGGCGTCACCCTCCGGCAGCCGGCCGTCGCCGGCGTCGACCTGGCGAAGGTCGCCCAGGCCCCCAGCCTCAAGACGATCAAGTCGGTGCAGAAGGGCCTCACCGGACAGACCCTCGCCGCCCAGGGCCAGGTCGTCGGCCAGGTCGACGACGGCCTCGGCGGCACGGTGCCCATCGTCGCCGCCAAGGAGCTCACCGTCGCCGGATGGTCCGGCATCACCGCCACCCTGACCCTCGACGCGACGAAGCTCGGCCACACCGAGAAGGCCGGCACCCAGGTCGGCACCCTCTCGGCCGGCGAGGGCGCCGGGAAGATCGAGGTGCCGGTGACCCTGCAGCGCGACCTGGCGCCGCCGTCGATCCTGTCGAGGCTGACCCGGCTCCTCTGAGAGTCCGTCCCGGCCTCCCGGCCCCACCGCTCCGGCCCCACCGCCGCAGCGGTGGGGCCGTTCACATGCCCGTGGCCGGGGCCTCCTCGGCCGACCCGCCCCTCGCACGGTCCGGCGTCCCGTCCGCCGGAGGCCCGACCGGGGGAGGCCCGACCGGCGGTGGGCCGTCGGCGGGAGGTTCGGCGACCGAGGGACCGCCGGCCCCAGGACCGTCGGCCGCAGGGCCGGACGCCGAGTGCCCCGCCGGGGCCGGGTCGCTGCGCCCCGTCCCGAACCGCGCCACCGCGGGCTCCTCGGACAGCACCCGGCCGAGCGCGATGGCCAGCGTCACCGCCGTGAACGTCACGATCAGCCAGGACAGCATCGTGAACACCACGCCGTACGGTCCGAACCTCGACACGCTCTGCGCGACCGCCCGCGGCAGGTACACCGACGCCGCCAGACCCGTGCCCACCACGGCCACCCCGCACAGCAGGGCCCCGGGCGCGAGCGGCCGCCAGCCCACCCTGCCGGCCAGCAGCAGGTGCTGCGTCCACCACCAGAGCAGGGTCTCCACGGTGAACGCCAGGGGCAGGCCCAGCCACAGCCCGGCGCCGAAGCCTTGGTACAGCGGGTGCTGGAGGACGAGCGAGACCATCCACACCACCAGCCAGAGCAGCCAGCGCCACGCGGTGATCCGGCCGGACGCCCGCGGCAGCTCCCAGCAGCGCTCGCACACCCGCTGCAGCGCCCGGCTCAGCGCGGTCGCCGAGAGCAGGGTCACCAGGGCGCCGACAGCGCCGAAGCTCTGGGTGGTGGCGTCGCCGTCGCCGGCCGACATCAGCTCCCCCACCTGCTTGCCCGCCTCGCCCTGCAGGCCGAGCTGCTCGCGCAGCGCGGACACCACGCCCTCCTTGACCGAGGCGGGAGCGAACACGGCCACCACGAAGAGGGCGGGCAGCGCGCTGACGAAGGCCTGCGCCGCGAGCCGGGTGGCGCAGTCGAGGAGGTTCACCCGGACGAGCTGGTGCATCGACCGGGCGACGAGCGGCACCCGCTCGGGCAGCCCCTTGACCGTGTCGGCGACACCCGAGAGCCGGCCCCGCATGCCCGGCTGCTGTGACCCTGCCACACCGGCTCCCTCCGCGGACGTGCACCGTGCGCGATCCGAGACCCATGCTCGCCCGCCCGTGGCCCGCCCGCACCCGGTCCCGGGCCGCTGCCGGGCCGGCTGCCCGTCCCGCAGCCGCTCCTCGTGCGGTGGGGGTCAGGTGGTGCGGTTCTTGCGGGTGAGCTTGTCGATGCGGGCGCGGACGCCCCAGGCGGTGACGCGCCAGAGGGCTTCGACGACGATGTTGCGGCTCATCTTGGAGGCGCCGTGTTCGCGTTCGACGAAGGTGATGGGGACCTCGGCGACCTTGAAGCCGGCCTTGACGGTGCGCCAGGCGAGGTCGACCTGGAAGCAGTAGCCGGCGGAGGCGACCTGGTCCATGCCGAGGCCGAGGAGGGTCTCCTTGCGGAAGGCCCGGTAGCCGCCGGTGACGTCCCTGATGGGGACGTCGAGCATGAGGCGGGAGTAGGTGGAGCCGCCGCGGGAGAGGAGCAGGCGGGACCTGGGCCAGTTGACGACCTTGCCGCCGGGGACCCAGCGGGAGCCGAGGACGAGGTCGGCGGTGCGCAGGCCGGTGAGCAGGCGGTGGAGTTCCTCGGGCTGGTGGGAGCCGTCGGCGTCCATTTCGACGAGGACGTCGTAGCCGTTGTCGATGCCCCAGCGGAAGCCGGCGAGGTAGGCGGCGCCGAGGCCTTCCTTGCCCTTGCGGTGCAGGACGCGGACGTGGTTGTCGTCGGCGGCGAGCTTGTCGGCGAGGTCGCCGGTGCCGTCGGGGCTGTTGTCGTCGGCGACCAGAACGTGGACCTCGGGGACCGCGGCGCGGACCCGGGAGACGATCCGCTCGATGTTCTCGGCCTCGTTGTAGGTCGGGATGATCACCAGCACCTGGCCGAGATCGGCGAAGGTGCTCTCCTCAGGGGCAGTCACGTCAGAGCCTTTCGAGGCGTCGGCGCCGGTGCGGGGCGCACGTCGGCGCGGATGCGGACACGGGGTGCGGGTACGAGACGGGCACGGGAGCCGGGCCTCACCGGCGCACCAGAAGCGCCACGGTCAGCCCCGGCACGTGCCGCACCTCGGACGGGGTGTACGCCGCCCGCAGCGCCTCGGCCTGCCCGGCCGGGAGCTGCTGGTACGGATCGTCACCCGTCCCGATGCTAACGACCCACACCCGGCGCTCGTCACCTACGCAGGACGCGGGCACCCGGTGGCCGCCGCGACCGTGCACGTCACGACCGCGCACCCCCGCGCCTCCTGCGCGTACCGGGAGAAGGCGGCGGCGCTCGCCATCGCCACGGCTGTGGGAACCGCAGTACACCGGGGGCGTCGCCGGGAGCGGCCCGAGGCGCTCCAGCTCGACACCTCGTCGCGCCACAGTTCGGGGACGCCGATGCCCACCAGGCAGACGACCAGCGGGACGACAGAGGGAACCAGCCGGACCGCATTGTCATACGATCCGCACTTCACCATTCATAGCAGGTCGAACCGGACATTCGGGCGCGGCCGCGATACCGCCCCCAACCTCATCCGTGGGCCCGGACCGGCCTGACCGCCCGTCACCCGCCGACGCCCGCGCTCCCCGTGCCGGGCACGATCCCCACGCGCCGAATCCGCTAGTCTGTCTGCCGTCGGCCGATGCCACCTGCCCCGCCGCAGGTGCCTCGACAGACCCCCGCCTCAGTAGCTCAGGGGATAGAGCACGGCTCTCCTAAAGCCGGTGTCGCAGGTTCGAATCCTGCCTGGGGCACAACGCGGAAACGCAAAGAGGCCCAGGCCGGAGGGGAAACCCTCCGGCCTGGGCCTCTCTCGTTCCGGACCACTGGTCCTCTCGTGCCCCATCCGTGCCCGCGACCTCCGGCGAGTCCTGCTCGCCGAGCGCCCTGCGGGCGGCCTCACCCATCCTGTCGGCGATGGCCCGGTCCCGGTCCCGGTCACTGGTCATGTGCTGGTAGATCAGTGCGGCCCCCCGCGTGGTGCTGTGTCCCATCCGCGTCATGAGTTCCCGGGTGCTGGCCCCGCTCTGCGGGGCGAGGGCGTTGCCGGTGTGCCGCAGATGGTGGAAGTGCACGTTCCCGGTGATGCCGGCCCGGACATGCGCGGACACCACCGGGAGTCAGTCTCCAGGCCCGTACTGACCAGGCCTGATGGCGTCCTTGAGCGCATCGGCGATCTGCAGGTACTTGGGCCGGCGGCGGTCGTCTGGGCCGGCCATCGTGTCGGCTCCTCGCTGCTCTCTAGGCACCGTAGGGTCGCGCGGTCGAGGTCAACGAGATGACCCGAGACTCTGCCTCCTACGTCCTGGAGTGCGACTTCGACGCCTGAGCGTCCACTTCGTCCGAGCCTGCCGAGTACCGGCGGGAGGAGGAGGTGGGAGGGGTGTTGTTACGAGTCTCGCTACTTCATCAAGGCGCGCACGGCGCGATTGCGGTCAGGCTCAAAGAGCCCTGACCGAGTCGCAGCAGCTTACGGCCCCTCGATCATGCTCGGACCCAGACCAGACAGGACACCGGCCAGAACCGCTCCACCACCCGCGCAGCTCACGACTCAGATGGCGACCGGGGTGCAGCAACCTCTGGTTCCCGAGAGAGAGCAGCGGCATACTCTGCTTCAAAAATTTCGACGAACCGGCGCTCGCGCGACGATTGGGCATCCATGAGCCAGTAAGCCCTCATCCGCTCCCAGGACTCCATATTCCTTGGAATCTTGAACATATTGGCCGCGTTGGCCTGGATCGATTCCCAGGGGATTGCCCCGGTCTCTGCCCCCATTCATAGATAGTGGGTGACGAGCCGCGTGTACGTGTGCCGCTCCCAGCCGTCGCCGGTCAGCCCATGGGAGACTCCCCAGGATCCACGATACCTGGGATCCTCCAGGGCCATTATGAGTAGCTCTTTGTGGAGTCCTCGGGTTGCCTGCCACTGTTCAACTCGGGCCTGGCATGACTGAATGATGATCGACGCGACAATTCCCATCACTGCGAGCGCGGAAAGAATTGTCGCGATGGCGGAACAGGTCTGCCAAATCGCGCTCAACTTGTTCCGGTATTCCCCCGTCCCTGGCGTCATCCGCTGAAGCGTAAAGGGTGACAGTGCAACAAGTCCAATAATGCAGAATGTGTCGGCCGCGAGAATGATTGGCGTGTGTGCCCTGCGTGGTATTCCCCACCTGCCAGTGCGCTGCGAGCCCACTTTCCCCCCGGTCGGTCGGTGAGGAGGTGACTACCCGGCGTGTGGTATCCCCGTGCGATCGGCGGAGGCCCTGACGCAAAGCTGCAATGATTCCCGCCGCTGATGCTTCGACTTCGGGGCCGCATCTGGGCCGTGTGAGGTCGGCCGGCGCTAGCCAACGTTGACAACCGACCACGGCAAAGGGTCTGTTCAGCGGAGTGGGCAAGTGCCCAACCGCTGACCAGCCCGGTGCTGGATCAGAACTTGTTCTTATGGCGAGACGAGTCGCATGGTGGGTGTACAGCCTCCTACGAGGCGAGCTCGGCCCAAGAGGAGGGCAGCCATGTATGCAGCGGTACGGCGATACGAGGGAGTGACCGATCCTGCTGAGGCGGGACGCCGAGTGCAGGAGGGCTTCATACCACTCATCCAACAGGTCCCCGGATTCGTGGCTTACTACTGGGTCGCCGCTGGGGATGGGGTGATGGTCTCGACCAGCGTCTTTGAAGACCGGGCTGGGGCCGTGGAGTCGATCAAAAGGGCTGCAGACTTCGTGCGTGAGAATCTTGCGTCACTGCTCCCCAACCCTCCCCAGGTCACGGCCGGCGAGGTTGTCGCGTCCGGGTAGTAATGGTCGGCTGCGGGGCTGAGTACCTGACTGCGCTACTACCTCGGTGAACAATCGCGGCCGCTCCCCGCCTGCCCTTGCCGGTCGGCCTCTGCGATCCCCGACAGCAGGTTGGTGCATGAGTTGGGTCGGGACGAAGAGGCCACCGCACCACGGGCTGCACCGTCGATCCACTGGTGGTTAGACCCCCTGGCCCGGCTCGAACGGGTCTGGCCGGCTCACGAGGGAGATCCTCGGGAGTCGGCCCTTTGTCGTCGGGTCGGCCGGGGCCGGGGCCGTGGCCGGGTCACCGGCCTGGTCCTCCGTTGCCGCCGCGGGGGCAGGACCGGGTGGTCAGTTGTCGGACGGGCCCGATCCGGCCCCGACCCGGACCGGGCAGGGCGCCGGTCGAAACCGCTTCACCACCAGCGTCGACTCGGCTCACGCGTCCGCTCGCCGGAGGCGGTACCAGTCGCCCTCGTCCGCCATGGCAATCACGACGTACTCCTCCAGGCTGTCGGCTGCAGCCGGCCACTCGCCGGTCTGCGGGACCCAGGCGAACACGGCGTTGCCACGTTCAGGTGTCAGTGCGAAGGGCGGGGTCAGTCGGTGTAGTAGCCGGTGATGTCGGCTACCAGGTCGACGGTGCCGTAGCGGTTGTAGAACGACACCTTGCCGTCCTTCACCGGGACGACCACGAGGTTGGGGACGATCTGGCCGTAGGTGAAGTTGAGGTTGGACACGTTCGGCCGCTCGGTGCCCGCGGGGAAGACCGTCACGAATCCGCCGGCGGTGGGCTTCACCGCGGTGACGTTGAGGACGACCGCGGTGACGCCGGTGGTCGGCAGGCCGGCCCGGCCGGCCACGGTGAGGGTCATGATGCTGTTGTCGCCCAGGCGGGCGGCCTTGCCGCCGGCGATGCCCGTGCCGTACCGGGTGTCCATCAGGCGGCTGGGGCCGGTGCTGGTGAACTTCCCGGTGCCGCTGGGGGCGTAGTAGCCGGTGATGTCGGCTATCAGGTCGACGGTGCCGTAGCGGTTGTAGAAGGAGACCTTGCCGTCGGATATCGGGACGATCACCTGGTTGGGGATGGTCTGCCCGGAGCGGAAGTTCAGGTTCGACACCGCGGGCGGGGTGCTGCCGTAGGGGAAGGCCGTGACGAAGCTGTCCGCGGTGGGGCGGGTGGCCGTCACGTTCATCACCACGCCGGTGGCGTCCGCCGGGACGTCGGCCAGGGTCAGGGTGAGCACCCCGCCCGGGCCTACCGGGGCGAGTGCGGCACCGGTGCCGTAGCGGGTGTCGAGCAGCCGGGTCGGCGTCGTGGTGGTGAGGTCCGCGCCGCCGGTGGGGGCGTAGTAGCCGGCGACGTCCGCGAGCAGGTCGACGCTGCCGTACCGGTTGTAGAGGTCGACCCGGCCGTTGACGACGGGCACCACGACGAGGTTGGGGACGATCTGTCCGGCGGTGAAGTTGAGGTTGGACGCGTTCGGCCGGGGCTGGCCGTCCGGGTACACGGTGACGAAACTGTCGCTGGTCGGTGCGACCGCGGTCACGTTGAGGATCACCGCGGTGGCGCCCGCCGGGACGCCGGTGCTGCCGCCGGTGACCTGGAGGGGCAGCGTGCCGCCCGGCCCGACCTTCGCCTTGGGGGCGCCGATGGCGAGCCGGGTGTCCAGCAGGCGCTTTGGCGCGACCGGGGTGTAGCCGCCCGGTGTCGGCGTGGTCGCCGTGACGACGTCGACGTCGGTCGACTTCAGGAACGCCAGGCGGTGGTTGTACCGGATCGGGTAGTACGTGTCGCTGCCGACCACGAGGGTGCGGTCGTCCGGTGCGTCGCCGTCGATGTTCTGCGCGTAGTAGTAGTCACCGGCCACCGGCTGCGGGCTGCTCGCGAGGTACGCCTGGCCGGCGGGGATGGTGGCGGTGTACGGCGTCGGACCGATGTCCGTCGTGTCGATCGCCGGGTGGGACCCGTACGCGGCGAGTTCGGGGTACGCCCGCCCGTACACGGGGATCGACGATGTGCCGGCGCGGGGCACCAGGACGGTCTGGCCGGTGCGGTTGTCGGCGGCGGCGCTCTGGCCGTTCGGGTTGGAGAACCAGCCCTTCACACTGCCGTACCAGACGGCCGTCCAGTCGCCCTGCTGGTCGGCGACGACGTAGCTGGTGCCGGCGACGGCCTTGGCCTTCCAGCTGGCGGCCTGCGTGGTGCCGCCGCCGACGAGGGAGGCGGTGCTGCTCGGCGCGGTGCGCAGGTAGACGAAGTTCTCCGGGCGGGCGGAGGTGCCGTCCACCGGCGGTGTGTTCGTGGAGTCGAAGGCCGGCGCGATGGTGACCTTGCCGCCGACCAGGATCGGACCGCCGGTGCTGGCCCGGACGGGCCCGCCGATGAGGTCCATGTAGTGGTTCCAGTCCCAGAACGTGCCCGGGTCCCAGTGCATGCCCGCGATGTCGCTCTGGCGCGGGCCCGGCACGTCGTCGTGCCCGATGATGTGCTGGCGGTCCAGCGGCACCCCGAACCGGTCGGCGAGGTAGCGGGTCAGCGAGGCGGACGACTGGTAGAGCTGCTCGGAGTACCAGGTCGCGTTGTTCGCCGGGAACGCGTAGCCCTCGTGCTCGATGCCGATGCTGTGCATGTTGACGGACTTGTTGCCGGCGTGCCAGGCGACGTTCTTGGTGTTGACCAGCTGGGTCACGTGGCCGTCCGACGAGCGGACGATGTAGTGGGCGCTGGCCTGGGTCGACGCCTTCCGGAAGGTGGCGATCGAGCCGTCGAAGCCGCCCTCGGTGTCGTGGATGACGATGTAGTCGATCTTCTGGCCGTCCGTCGGGCGGTCCGCGATCGTGTAGTTGCCGAAGGAGGTCGGGTCCGCGGCGTCCTGCAGGGCGTACGCGGCGGGCCTGAAGTCGCAGCCCAGGCCGGCCGGGCACTCCACCGGGCCCGGTGTGTCCGCGGCGAGGACGCTGCCGGACGCCTGCACGCCGGTGAACGAGGCCTGCAGAGCCGTCCTGGCACCGGCCGTGGTGCTGCGGGACGCGGTCGCCCCGCTGCCGTCCTCGCCCTGTGCGGTGGTGGCGGTAGTGGCCTTGGCACCCTTGGTGACCTTGGCCCCGGGGGTGGTCCTGGGGCCCTTCTTCCCGGACCCGCCCGGCCGTCCGGCCGTCGGCACCGGCGCGGCCACCGGAACGGTGGTCTGGCCGTCGGCCGAGCTCAGCCGCAAGCCGCCGGTGTCGCCCGCCGTGACGGCCGGCGCGGCGGCGAGCGTCACGAGCTGGCCGTCGGTGGTGACCCGGACGGCACCCACGTGCACGGTGCCCAGCACACGGTCGGCGAAGTCGTTGCCGCCCTTGTCGGCCGCCGACTCGCTGAAGCGGGCGACGGCCGCGTACCAGTCGTCCGGGTCGCTCGACAGCGCCCTCCCGGCCTCCTTCTGGTACTTCACCAGCAGGGCGGCTGCGCCGCGGATGCTCTGGGACGGGTCGGTCCTCAGCCGGGCCGCCGGCTCGTCGATCAGCTTGGCGGCCTTGTCCAGCGTGTGCAGCGCCGGGCTGTCCTCGACCTCCACCGGGGGCGCGTCGGCCCGCACCGGGGAACCGTCGCCGCGGCCGTCGGCCTCCGGGCCGGGGCCGGCGTCGATGGCCTTCGCCACGGCGGCCGGGTCGACCTGCGTCAGGCCCATCACGTTGTAGTTGCCGGTCGTGCTCGGCTCGCCGTGGTGGGACTCCCACCGGCTCTGCTGGTACGACAGCGCCAGCAGGATGCTCTGCGGCACCTTGAACTCGGCCGCCGCCGACGCGAACCGGTGCTGCAGGACGTCGGGTCCCGACACCGGGTCGGGGGTGGTGTCGGCGCCGGCGAACAGCGCGAAACCAGTGGCGGACGCGACCACCGCCGCGGTGATCGCCAGCGGGATCCGCAGGCGGCGGGTGCGGCGGTGCGCGGCACCCGCGGCACCGCTCCCGGCTCTGTGTGTGGGGCTCAACGGAGTCGCGGACCTTCCGTGTCCGAACCGGCCGTGGGGGCCGGACCCATGCGGAGCCGACTGGTGGGGGCGGCGATGCCGTGCGTCGGGAACGCCTGGTTGCACAGAGGGCGACGAGAAGTTAGCACCCGATGGAGTGTCCGTCGTGCACCGGGGGGGGTCTGACCTGCGGAGCTGCGGCAGTCCGTGGCGGCGGGTGCGGCGGTGCGCGTCGGCGCGGAGGAACGGGCACGGCCGTACGCGGCGGTGCGCGGTGCCGTACGGGCCGCAGCAGGGGGGGGCGAACGGCCGCCGCCCGGCCCCACGCCGTCGGTACGGCGGTGGACCGGGCGGGTTGACGGGCGGCGGACGGACTACCGGCGGTGCTTGCCGTTCCCGGGGACGGCGGGCTCCGGGTACGGGATGCGCAGCCTGCGTGCGAGGGGCGCCACGGCGTCGCCGGCACCGAGCGGGCGCGCCAGCGCGAACAGCGACAGCAGGATGGCGAGCGCTCCGACGGCCAGACCCGCGACGGCGCCCGGCAGACCGTCGCCGACCGCCGCACTCACGCGGGCGGCGGCCCAGACCGCGGCGGCCGCGCCGGGGAGGCAGGCGGCGGCGATCGCCAGGTGCAGGGCGATGACGGAGCCGCCGTTCAGGCCGCTGCGCTGCTTGCCGCGGCGCAGGCCGAGGTCGACGGTGGCGTCCGGTGCGGCGGCGAGCCGTGCGGCGGCCTCCGCGCCGGTCGGGGGCCTGCGCAGCCGCCGACCGAGGGCCCAGCCGGTCAGGCCGACGCCGATCAGGCAGGCGATGCTCTGCGCGCCGGCCATGCCGATGATGATCCAGCGCGGGCCCAGCAGCCAGTACGCGACGGCCGACAGCCCGGAGTTCGTCGTGGTGGAGACCACCGTCAGCCAGAACGGGGTCCGCGCGTCGCCCATGGCGTAGAAGCCGCGGGCGAGGGCGTACTGCGCGCAGAAGGCCGGCAGGCCGATGGCGAAGGCGATGAGCGCCTGGGCGATCACCCAGGAGTCCGCGGTGCTGACCTTGCCGTGCCCGTAGGCGATGGCGGCGATCTGCGGGGCCAGCGCGATGAACAGCATCGTCGCGGTGACGACCATCGCCGCGGACGAGCGCAGCATGCCGGAGAGGTCGCCGCCGATCTTCGCCAGGTCGCCGTTGGTCGCGGCCCGCGCCATGCCGGGCAGGAGCGCGGTCACCAGCGAGATGGTGATGACGCCCTGCGGCACCACGAACAGCTGGTAGGCGCTGGTGTACGCGAAGTTGCCGAGACCCACCGTGAGCCCCGCCGCCTTGGCGCGGCCCTGGGCACCGGTGGTGAGCTGGCTGATGATGGCGAACGAGATCTGGGTGACCACGACCAGCATCAGCGCCCAGGTCGCCGCCTTGATCGGCTTGGTGAGGCCCGCACCGCGCCAGTCGAAGCGCGGGCGCCAGCGGAACCCGGAGGCCCGCAGCGAGGGCAGCAGGCCCAGGGCCTGGACGACGATGCCGAGGGTGCTGCCGAGGCCGAGCAGCATCGTCTGCCCGGAGGTCATCTGCTCGGCGTCGTCCGCGTTGTTGCCGATGGCGATGTAGAGGCCGAACACGGCGATCGCCACGACGTTGTTCAGCACCGGGGTCCACATCATCGCGCCGAACCGGTCGCGGGAGTTGAGCACCTGGCCGAGCAGCGTGAAGACGCCGTAGAAGAAGATCTGCGGCAGACAGAAACGGGCGAAGGCGATGGTGAGGTCGCGCTGCGCGCCGTGGAAGTGCGAGTAGAGGTCGACGATGGTCGGCGCCAGCGTCCAGGCGCCGACGGTCAGCACGACCAGGATGACGCCGCACAGCGTGAGCAGGCGGTCGGTGTACGCGACGCCGCCGTCCTTGTGGGTCTGCGCGGCGTGGACCAGCTCCGGCACGAAGACCGAGGCGAGCACGCCGCCCAGCAGCATCATGTAGACGACGTTGGGCAGCGAGTTGGCCACGTTGAAGGAGTCGCCGAGCGCGGCGGAGCCCAGCGCGGCAGCGATCATCGCGCTGCGGATGAAGCCGAGGGCGCGCGAGGAGAGCGTGCCGAGCGCCATGATCAGGCCGTTGCGCCCGACGGACGAGGACTGCTTGCCGGGCTCGCCGCTGCCCTCGCCCTGCCGCTGGCCCGGCAGCGTGGCCGACCCCTGCGGGGTGCCCGGAGGCTGCGGGGCGTACAGGGGCTGCGGCGGTAGACCGGGGTGGCCCGCGTCGCCCGGGCCCGACTGCGGCGGCTGGGCCGGGATCGGTCGCAGGGCCATAGTCGGCGGGTCGCCGTACGCGTACGAGTCAGGGGACTCGCCCGCGGTGTGCATGGTCATCTGACCCCCGTCACTCGGTACCTGGGCGGTGGTGCTGCAGGGCCTCCGCACAGGTGCACCCAGCCGGAGCAGTCTGCCAAACCGTGGCACTCCCTGGGGAGTCCGGTGTTCCGGGCGGCAGCCCTGCGTTCACGGAGGATATCGGGGGCGCGAGGGGCCCGGAAACGCGAAGGGTGATGGAATATTCCGGTATGTCCGCTTAAGTGGCTTGGGCGGGCGGTCCGTTCGGGTTGGCTGCTCCTCGCCCGATTCCCTGCCGCGGCTGGGAGAATGCACGATCGTGTGACCTTTATCACTGGCTTCCGGCTGTGGCGGTCGTGGACGCGGGGCCCTGCGCGGGCCCGCACCCGCCTCCGGGCGCCCTGGCGGTGGCCCCTGGCCAGGTGTGACGGCCAGGCGTGACGGGCGGGGTCGACGGGCGATGGGCAGGGCCGGGCTGCACGTCGCGCGGTGCGCCGAGGTGGGTCGCGGTCCGGTGCGGTCCGGCGGCGTTCCGTGCGACGCGGGTGCCGCGTGCCGCGGTTGTCGCGATTGTGCGGCGTTCCCCGGAAGGGGTTGCGCAGCCCGTGCGTTGTCCGGATGGGGGATGTGCGCGGTTGCCCCCGACGGCGCCGCGGCGTGTGCGAGCGGTGACAGGTTGTCGACCGCCCCGGGAAAACTTTGCAGGGTACTGCACGGCAGGGCGAAATCTGAGCGACTTGGGAATGTTGTCGCTTTTCTGTGCGTTGGATCGTTACGTGTGAGCCTCCGGCAGGCCCGCACGACTGTGAGCAGCGCAGGCCCGCGCGGCTGGCGCCGCCGTAACCGGCAATCAGCAAGGGAGCAAGCATGGCCACTCGTGCCGTCGTTCGCGACAGGGCCGACCGGACTCGCTCGGCCCGGCCGACCAACCTTGAGGCAGACCGCGACCTCGTCGGCATGTACCTCGACGAGATCGCCAGGACGCCACTGCTCGACGCCGCCGAGGAGGTGCAGCTCTCGCTCCGCATCGAGGCCGGCGTGTACGCGCAGCACCTGCTGGACGCGGGCCCGCTGCCCGAAGGGATGACGGCCGCGGAGCTGGAGGCGATAGCCGAGGACTCGGAGCGGGCCAAGGACGTGTTCATCAGGTCCAACCTCCGCCTCGTGGTCGCGGTGGCCCGCCGGTACCCGCGCAGCGGGCTGCCCCTGCTCGACCTGATCCAGGAGGGCAACGCGGGTCTGGTGCGTGCGGTCGAGAAGTTCGACTACGCGAAGGGCTTCAAGTTCTCCACGTACGCGACGTGGTGGATCCGCCAGGCGATCACCCGTTCCATCGCCGACCAGTCCCGCACGATCCGGCTGCCCGTCCACCTCGTGGAGGAGCTCGGGCGGATCCGCCGGGTGCAACGGGAGAAGTCGAAGGAGCTGGGCCGTGAGGCCGCCCCGTCCGAGATCGCGGCGGAGCTGGACACCACGGAGGCGCGGATCAAGGACGTCCTGGACTGGGCCCGCGACCCGGTGAGCCTCAACATGGCGGTCGACGACGAGGGCGAGACCCAGTTCGGGGACCTGGTGGAGGACACCGGCGCGGTCTCCCCGGAGGACGCCGTCATGGTGATGCTCCGCCGTGAGGAGCTGGACGACCTGATCGGCCGGCTGGACGACCGGACGGCGTCGATCATCCGGTCGCGGTACGGCATGGAGGACGGCCGGGAGCGCACGCTGACCGAGGTCGGCAAGCAGCACGGGCTGACCCGTGAGCGGATCCGGCAGATCGAGAAGCACGCGCTGGCGGAGCTCAAGAAGATCGCCGACCACGCGGGCTTCGAGGCCGCCTGACCTCTGTCCGGGTGGGGGGCCGGCGGTGGAGGTGCCGGTCACCCGTGCCGGTCACCCCCGTGCCGGGTGGGCCGGGGCTCGCGGCCCCATGAGCGTGAGTGCTCGTCGGCGTGAGTGCCTGCGAGCGTGAGTGTCCGGGAGCGTGAGGTTCGGGGTCTGCGACTCGGTGCCTGCGGCTCGATGCCTCCGGTCCGGTCCGGTGCGCGCGGTCGGTACGCGTCGGCCGGTCGGGTCGTTGACCGGGTCGACCCTAGGCTGGGGGAGGAGGCATCGATGGAGGAGAGAGAGTCGGAGGCGGGTCGTATGGCCGAGCAGAACAGCGACCGGGGTGCGGAAGAGGCGAAGCCCGCGGCGGCTGCCCTGGGGTTCGGGGATCCGCTGGACCGCCGGAGCAGTGACGACACCGACCTCGGCTGGGGCGAGCGTCCCGGCGGCGAGGGGCGTGAGCGCGGGCTGGACTGGTACCTGAACCAGCGGCCCCCGCACCACGGGGGGTAGCGCGCCGCGGAGCCGCGCCCGCCGGAGCGTCTGGTCGAGTGCCTGGTCGGAGCGCCCGGTCGGCGCCTGCAGGCCTGGGTCGGGCCTGCAGGCCGCGCCGGCGTCAGCCCTGGCGGACCAGGGCGTCGCGGATCTCGGTGAGCAGGGCGACCTCCTGGGCCTCGGCCGCCAGCACCTCCTGCTGGGGGGTTCTGCGCTTGGCCATGTAGTGCAGCATCGGCAGGACGAAGACGAAGTAGACGACCGCCGCGGTGATGATGAACTGCAGCAGGGCGCTGAGCACCTCGCCCCAGAGGATGTAGATGCCGGACGACACCGTCCCGTTGGCGGCGAGCGCGCAGGGCCCCTTGAGGCAGGACCGGTAGGACGCGAGATCCCCGGTGCCGAACAGGCCGACGACCGGGTTGATGACGCCCTTCACGAACGCGTTGATGACATTCGTGAATGCCGCGCCGATGACGACGGCGATCGCCAGATCGATGATGTTCCCGCGGAACAGGAATTCCTTGAAGCCTTTCATCCCGTAACGACATCACATCGCCTCGGCCGCCGCGGAATGCGGCGCGCCAGAGCGGGCCGATCGATCGGGTGGTCCCGGTGTCACCGGGTGGGAGGCGCCGCGCCCGCGCAGCGCGGGGAGGAGACCGGGTCGGCGGTGACCGCGGAGGTGGCGGCCGGCGGGGGCGGTCCGGGGCGCAGGGGCCCGGCGGCGAGCGCGGTGACGGCGGCGACCAGCCCGGCGGCGAGGACGCCGGGACGGTGGCGTACGGCCTGCTGCAGGCGGTGTCGCCCGCCGGAGCCGCGCCGGACGGGTGGGAAGTCGGGCACCGCGCGCCGGGGCGGTACGGAGAGCGGGAGCGGGGGAACGGGGCAGGTGGTCACGGTGTCCGCCTCGGTCGGTGGTCCGCGGGACCGGTCGGCCCGCGGACCCCAGAATCCGCCGGAATGCCGTTCACCCGCAGCGCCCGGCGCATTCCTGTGGACAACTCGGGGGTGTGGAAAACTCTCCTCCCCCGAAAGGAGTAATGCGGCGGCTCGCACCGTGGCCCGTCGCAGTGCCCGGTTACCCGGAAGGCGGCCCGGGCGTGTGCAGGCCGCCGTGTCCGGGAGCAGGGTCCGCTCCGGGCGTGCGAAAAGCCCGGCGCCGCACCGATCGGGTCGGTGGGGCCGGGCTTCGCGGGCCGTGCGTCAGCCGGCCGAGGCCGCCGACGAGGACGTCGAGCCGGTCGAGGACGACCCCGACGAGCCCGAGCCGGAGCTGGAACCGGACGAACCGGAGCCCGACGAGCCGGAGGACGCCGAACCCGCGGAGGCGGTGGAGGACGTCGAGGACGCCGTTCCCGAGCCCACCGCGCTGCTGGAGGAGGAACGGCTGTCGGTGCGGTAGAAGCCGGAGCCCTTGAACACGACGCCCACGGCGGAGAAGACCTTGCGGAGCTTTCCCTGGCATGCGGGGCACGTGGTCAGTGCTTCGTCGGTGAACTTCTGCACCGCCTCCAGGCCGTTGCCGCACTCGGTGCACTGGTACTGGTACGTGGGCACTTGTCTTCCTCCTGGCACTCTCGCCTGATGAGTGCTAACGATCGTCCATGATGCGGCATTCCGCTGGAACAGTCCAGCGATGCCGGGTGTGAGATGGCTCCATCCGGGGCGGTCCCGGGTGTCAGCTACGGGCGGCACCCGCTCCGACCAGCTGCGGAGCGGTCGCTTCGGGGGCGAACCGCGCCGCGCCGGACGCTCGTGCGACGGTGCGTCCCGGCGCCGCGGGCCGGACGAGCAGTCGGCGCAGGGCGACCAGGGCGACCAGCCCGAGCCCGGCGCCGGCGACCGGCACCAGGAAGCCCGCGGACGGGCCGCCGGAGTCGATGAGCTGCCCGGCGACGGTCGAACCGGCGGCGAGGCCGAGTCCGATGGCGCCGGTGAGCCAGGTGAAGGCCTCGGTCTTGGCGCCGTCGCCGACGAGCGTCTCGACCAGGGTGTAGCCGGTGATCAGCGTCGGTGCGATGGCGAGGCCGCAGAACAGGCCCGCGACGGTCAGCGAGGTGAGGCCGGGCATGGCCCAGAGGGTCGAGCAGCCGAGCACCAGCAGCGCGTAGCTGCCGAGCATCCGCTGCCGGGCGGAGCGCCGCCAGGCGACGAGGCCGTAGAGCACCCCGGCGAGCATCGAGCCGGCGGCGAAGATGCCGTAGACGGTGCCGGCGGCGCCGGGTCGGCCGACGGACTCCGCGAAGGCGGTGATGGAGACCTGGAGGGCGCCGAAGACCGTGCCCACGCCGAGGAACGAGCCGGCCAGCAGCCGGACGCCGGGGGAGGCGAGGGCGGACTCGCGCCGGGCGCCCGCGGTGTGCGGGTGCCGTGCGGGCGCGGTGCGCCGCTGTGCGGCGAAGGCGAGGCCGCCGGCGACGGTCAGCGCGGCCTCGGTGACGAGCCCGGCGGCCGGGGTGACGCCGGTCGCGAGGGCGGTGGCGAGCACCGGCCCGACCACGAAGGTGAACTCGTCGGTCACGGATTCGAAGGCGAACGCCGTGTTGAGCGTGGCGGGGGAGTCGGAGAGCCGGGCCACCCAGCGGGCCCGCACCATCGCGCCGATCTGCGGCACGGAGGCGCCGGCCGGGGCGGCGGCGGCGAAGAGCGCCCACACCGGGGTGTGGCCGAGGGCGAGCGCGATCAGGGCGCCGACCGACAGGGCGTGCACGGCGAGGCTGGGGAGCAGGACGGACGCCTGCCCGTAGCGGTCGGCGAGCCGGCCGGTCTGCGGGCCGACCAGGGCCTGGGCGACGGCCGAGACGGCGGCGACGGCGCCCGCGGTGCCGTACGAGCCGTGGGTGTCGAGGACGAGCAGCACGATGCCCAGGCTGAGCATCGCGTAGGGGAGCCGGGCGGCGAAGGCGGGGACGAGGAACGTCCGGGCGCCGGGGGTGCGGAGCAGTGTCGCGTAGCCGACGCGGGTGGGGGCCGCGGGGGCGGGTGCCGGGGACGCCGGTGCGGGCGTTCCGAGGGCGTGGGTGTCGTCGACCGTTCGGCGGGCCGTCACGGTCGGTCCTTCCTGCTGCCTGGTAGCGCCCCGGGGCATGGGTGGGCCCCGACGGCGCCGAGAGTCGTCCTCTCGCGCGTCGACCGGGGTTGATACCGGGTCCCGCCGGGCCGCGTGGTGGTGCGGGTGCCGGCGTGCGGCAGGGTGCTGCGGACCGCGGCCGCCGAGCGGTCGCGCCAACTCTGCATCAGACAGATGTTGCGGGTTGGTGGGTACGGATGACCCGTACCGCTCGATTGTACGGCAGGAGGCCGTTCGGGGCTGTGGATGCAAGGAGCGTCACAGTCCACGCGGTCCAGAGGGCCCCGGCGACCGCGCTGCCGACCGGCATCGGCGACAGGCCCCGGCGACCGCGCAGCCCGACCGGCCCCGGCGACCGGGCTCGCGGCCGCGCTGCTGCCCGGCCTCGGAGACCCGGCTCGCGACCGGGCGGAGCGGGATCAGCGTCCGCGCAGCCAGCCGGCGAGCTTGCCGCCGCGGTCGACGGCGCGCAGCCGGCGCTCGGCGGCCTCGCTGACCTCCTCGGTGGTGACGACGAGGAGCTCGTCGGAGGCCCGCAGGATGGTGGCGCGCTCGGGGACGAAGCTGCTGCCGTCGCGGACGACCAGGGTGACGGCGGCCCCCTTGGGCAGCCGCAGCTCGCCGACCTCGACGCCCGACATCCGGGAGTCGGGGGAGAGCGAGACGGAGAGCAGGTGGCCGTGCAGCTTCTCCAGCGGCGCGGCCTCGATGCCGAGGTCCTGGCCCATGTCGCCCTCGCCGATCCGCAGGCCGCGGGCGACCAGCGGCAGGGTCGGGCCCTGGAGCAGGGTGAACACCACGACGAGGACGAAGACGATGTTGAAGACCTCCTGGGCGCGCGGTGCGGCGGCCACCATCGGGATGGTGGCGAGCACGATGGGCACCGCGCCGCGGAGCCCGGCCCAGCTGAGCAGGGCCTGCTCGCGCCAGGGCAGCCGGAAGGGGGTGAGCGAGACCAGGACGGAGGCCGGGCGGGCGAGGAACACCAGCACCGCGCCGCTGACCAGCGCGGGGACTATCGCGGAGCCCATCGCGGCGGGCGTCACGAGCAGGCCGAGCACGACGAACATGCCGATCTGGCCGATCCAGGCGAGGCCGTCGGCGAAGCCGCGGACGGCCGGGCCGTGCGGGAGTTTGGAGTTCCCGAGGATCACGGCGGCCGTGTAGACGGCGAGGAAGCCGGAGCCGTGCAGGAGCGAGGCGCCCGCGTACGCGAGGACGGTCAGCGCGAGCACCGCGATGGGGTACAGGCCGGAGGAGGGCAGCGCGACGTGCTTGATGCCGTACGCGCCGAGCCGGCCGACCGCGTAGCCGACCGCGGCGCCGATGGCGAGCTCGCCGAGGATCGTGCCGAGCAGGACGTACCAGGGGTCGAGCGGGCCGGTGGTCGCGAAGGCGACGACCAGGATGACGACCGGTGCGTCGTTGAAGCCGGACTCCGCCTCCAGCAGGCCGGTGAGCCGGCGCGGCAGCGGCACCGTCCGCAGGACGGAGAAGACGGCCGCCGCGTCGGTGGAGGAGACGATCGCGCCGAGCAGCAGGGAGGTCCGCCAGTCGAGCCCGACCAGCCAGTGCGCGCCGCCCGCGGTGACGAAGACGCTCACCGCGACGCCGACCGTGGCGAGCACGGTGGCGGCGGGCATGACCGGCCTGATGTCCCGCCAGCTGGTCTTGAGGCCGCCCTCGGCGAGGATCACGACGAGTGCCGCGTAGCCGAGTACCTGGGTGAGCTCGGCGTTGTTGAAGACCACGCCCAGGCCGTCCTGGCCGAGGGCGACGCCGATGCCGAGGTAGATCAGCAGGCTGGGGAGCCCGGACCGGGAGGAGATGCGCACGGCGACCACCGCGACCAGGAGGATCACGGAGAACTCGAGCAGGAACGTGTTCAGGCGGTCGACGGTCACGCAGGGGCACTCCGGGGGTGGAAGCGGCTGATGAGTCGTTACTCAATCTAACATTTTGCCTGATCTTTAACGGGGCGGATCGGCCTTCCCCGGGGGTCACCCGGCCGGGGTATCGTCCCTGTGATCCAACCGTGGGCGTCCCCGGTGCACGTCCGCCATCCGAGCCGCCTTAATGTGGTGACCTGTCACGGCCGCCATCACCCCGCCAAGGACCCAGATGCCCCGCTCGAAGAAGTTCCGGCGCGCCCGTCTGATCGTGATCGTGCTGGCCGTGCTGCTGATCGCCGGGCTGGGCGGTGGCGGCTACTGGGCTGTCCACACCGTGCGTTCCTCCTTCCCCGACGTCACCGGCACCGTCCGGGTCGCCGGGATGAGCAAGCCGGTCGACGTGAAGCGCGACGCCAACGGCATCCCGCAGCTCTACGCCGACACCTCCGAGGACCTCTTCCGCGCCCAGGGCTACGTGCAGGCGCAGGACCGTTTCTGGGAGATGGACGTCCGGCGCCACATCACGGCCGGCCGCCTCTCCGAGATGTTCGGCTCCGGACAGGTCGAGACGGACGCCTTCCTGCGCACCATGGGCTGGCGCCAGGTCGCGCAGCAGGAGTACGACACCCTGCTCGCGCCCGAGACCAAGAAGTACCTGCAGGCCTACACGGACGGCGTGAACGCCTGGCTGTCCGAGCACCCGGGCGGTGCGGGCGCCTCGCTGGAGTACGCGCTGCTGGGCACCGTGAACGGCGACTACGAGCCCGAGAAGTGGAACCCGGTCGACTCCGTGGCCTGGCTGAAGGCCATGGCCTGGAACCTCTCCGGCAACCTCCAGGAGGAGATCGACCGCTCCCTGCTGGCGCAGAACTTCTCGCAGGACGAGATCGACCAGCTCTACCCGGAGTACCCGTACGAGCGCAACGGCACCATCGTGAAGGGCGGCACCGTCGCGAACGGCCGGTACAAGCCCGCCGGCGACGACGCCGCGGGCACGGCCGCCGCCACCGCGCAGGGCCGGGCCACCGCGCAGGCGCTGCTCAAGGGCATCGCCGACAACATGGCCGCGATGCCGCAGCTCCTCGGCCCGCAGGGCCAGGGCATCGGCTCCAACTCCTGGGTCGTCTCCGGCAGCCACACCACCACCGGCAAGCCCCTGCTCGCCAACGACCCGCACCTCGGCCCCGGCCTGCCGTCCGTCTGGTACCAGATGGGCCTGCACTGCCGCACCGTGGGCGCCGCCTGCGGCTACGACACGGCGGGCTTCACCTTCGCCGGGACGCCCGGTGTGGTCATCGGCCACAACCAGCACATCTCCTGGGGCTTCACCAACCTCGGCGCCGACGTCACCGACCTCTACCTGGAGAAGGTCACCGGTCCGGACACCTACCTCCGCGACGGCCGGGAGGTGAAGTTCGAGACGCGCAAGGAGGTCATCAGGGTCGCCGGCGGTCCGGACCGCACCATCACCGTCCGCACCACCGCCAACGGCCCGCTGATCTCCGACCAGTCCTCCGAGCAGCAGAACGTCGGCACGTACGCGCCCGCCGGCAACGCCGCCCCCGACCGCGCCAGCGGCTACGGCGTCGCCCTGCAGTGGACGGCCCTCACCCCGGGCACCACGATGGACGCCGTCTTCGAGCTCGACGCCGCCGCCGACTGGGACGGCTTCCGCAAGGCCGCCGCCGACTTCGCCGTCCCCGCGCAGAACCTCATCTACGCCGACACCGAGGGCAACATCGGCTACCAGGCCCCGGGCGTCATCCCCGTCCGCGCCAAGGGCGACGGCCGCTACCCCGCCCCCGGCTGGGACTCCGCCTACGACTGGGAGCCCAAGCCCATCGCCTTCGCGGCGCTGCCCTACGCGTACAACCCGGCGGCCGGCTACATCGTCACCGCCAACCAGGCCGTCGTCGACAAGAGCTACCCCTACAGCCTCACCACCGACTGGGAGTACGGCACCCGCGCCAAGGAGATCACCGACCAGATCGAGGGCAGGCTCAAGAACGGCGGCAAGATCTCCCCGGACGACATGCAGGCCATGCAGCTCGACAACACCAGCGTCATGGCCAAGACCCTCGTCCCGCTGCTGCTCAAGGTGAAGATCAACGACCCGTACGTCCGCGAGGCCCAGGACCTGCTCAAGGACTGGAACTACCACCAGGACGCCGACTCGGCCGCCGCCGCCTACTACAACGGCGTCTGGCGGGCCCTGCTCACCCTCTCCTTCGGCCAGAAGCTGCCCGCCTCGCTGCGCGCCGAGGGCGACTGCCTGCTCGTCCGCCAGAAGCGCGACTCCACGCTCCCCGACGACGCGCTGAACGGCACCCCGCAGGCCGTCACCGAGTGCGGCACCCGCGAGCCCTCGCAGGCGCAGCCCGACGGCGGCGACCGCTGGATGGAGGTGGTGCGCACCCAGCTCGCCACCCCGAACAGCCCGTGGTGGGACTACATCGACTCCGACCACCTGCCGCAGCACGGCCTGAACAACCTGCTCGCCCAGGCCATGAAGAGCGCCCGCCAGGACCTCACGGCCTACCTCGGCAAGTCGATCTCCACCTGGAGCTGGGGCCGTCTGCACACCCTGACGCTCAAGGAGTCGACGCTCGGCAGCGACGACTCGTCGATCGCCTCCGGCTTCGTGCACCGGCTGCTCAACCGGGGCCCGTACCGGCTCTCCGGCGGCAGCGCCGCGGTCAACGCCGCCGGCTGGACCGCCGCCGCCGGGTACCAGGTCGACTGGGTGCCCTCGATGCGCATGGTCGTCGACCTCAGCGACTTCGACGCCTCGCACTGGATCAACGTCGGCGGCGCCTCCGGCCACGCCTTCCACACCAACTACAACGACCAGACCGAGCTGTGGGCCGAGGGCAGGCTCCTGCCCTGGTCGTACTCCGCGGACGCCGTCACGAAGAACACCAGGAACACGATGACGCTCACCGCCGGCTGATCCGGACCACCGCGGACGGGGTGACCGCCGCGTCGACCGGAAGGTCGTGCGGCTCGGCGGGCACCTCGTCCAGCAGTTCCTCCTCGTACAGCAGCGTCGCCAGCAGCGGCCGTACCCCGGCCGCGGCCAGCCGGGCCAGCACCCGGTCGTAGCTGCCGCCGCCGCGGCCCAGCCGCAGCCCGCGCCGGTCGACCGCGAGGCCCGGCAGCAGGACCAGCCGCGCGTCGCAGACCGCCGCCGGGCCCAGCCGCGGCCCGGTCGGTTCCAGCAGCCCCCGGCCGGCCCGCACCAGCGCCCCCGGGCCCGCGTACGCCGCCCAGTCGAGGTCGTTGTCGGGCAGCAGCACGGGCAGCAGCACCCGCACCCCGCGCGCCGCCAGCACGTCCAGCAGCGGGCCCGTCCCCGGCTCCCCGCCGACCGACACGTACGCCGCCACCGTCCAGCCCGGCGAGGCCAGCCCGGCGGCCCGGACGGCCAGCTCCTCGGCCGCCGCCGCCCGCCGACCGGGTGACAGTGCACGCCGACTCTCCAGCAGGCGTGACCTCAGGGCCGCCTTGTCGTTGTGCAATGGATTGGCAGTCAACGGATCCCCCTGTTCGGCACCGGTCGGTCGGTGCACAGAGCCTGACACGCGGAAGGCGCCCCATGTCCACCCCGCTCCTCGTCCAGGCGCTCGCCGCGCTGAGCGTCCCCGCCGCCGCCGGCACCGGGCTGCTCGGCCTCCGGATGCGCCGCGGCGCCGCCCGGGCCGCCGGACGCGAGGCCGCGCTGCGGGGCGAGGTCGCCGGGCTCCGCCGGGAACGGGACGAACTGCAGCGCACCGCGTCCTGCGACCCCCTCACCGGCGTGTGGAACTACCGCCACCTGCAGATCACCCTCGACAAGGAGATCGAGCGCGCCCGCCGCGCCGAGGCCGCCGACGAACGCCGCCCGCTCGCCCTGCTGATGCTGGAGATCGCCGGCTTCGAGGCCGTCGTCGCCGAACGCGGCCGCAGCCGGGCCGGAGCCGTCCTGCGCGACCTCGCCCAGCGCCTCGCCGTCGAGATCCGCCGCTCCGACACCCTCGGCCGCTACGGGGGCGAGGAATTCCTCGTGCTCCTGCCCGACACCGCCGCCGAGGGCGCCGAACAGGTCGCCGAACGCCTCTGCTGGGCCGTCCGCCGGCACCGGCTGCTCGACAGCCCCGACAGCGACCGGGCGGCCTCCGCCACCCGCCCGGACACCGACGCGGCCGTCCGCGGCAACGGCCTGACCGCCGCCATCGGCATCGCCGTCCTCCCCCGTGACGGCACCCACGCGGCCCTGCTGCTCCGCGCCGCCGACCGCGCCCTCGCCGAGGCCCGCCGTGCGGGCGGCGACTGCTGGCGGGGCGCACCCGTCGACCCGGTGCCCGGCTCCTCGGCCGGTGCGGCCGTCCGGACGGGCCTCCGCACCCCCGCCGACGCACTGGGCGGCCCCGCCGAGCACCCTGCCGAAGGACCTGCGGAGGCGGGGCGAAAGCCCGGTAGTGTGTCCGCTTGTGTCGGCGAGGCAACCCTCACCTCCGTCGGCCGTGCCCGCACCGCGGCCGCCTCGCGGGTGGCCCGGGACGGGATCTAAGCCCGGCTTCACCTCGCTCTCAGAGGGCGCCAACCCGCCTTAGTAAGGTCGACGCATGACGAAGACGCACGCCCGCACCCCCGTCACCAAGGCCGTCGTGCCCGCTGCCGGACTGGGAACACGCTTCCTGCCAGCGACCAAGGCGACTCCCAAGGAGATGCTGCCCGTCGTCGACAAGCCGGCCATCCAGTACGTCGTCGAGGAGGCCGCCGCCGCGGGCCTCTCCGACATACTGATGGTCACCGGCCGCAACAAGCGGGCGCTGGAGGACCACTTCGACCGGGCGTACGAGCTGGAGGAGCTGCTCACCCGCAAGGGCGACCACGACCGGCTCCGCCGCGTCCAGGAGTCCGTGCAGCTCGCCAACATGCACTACGTCCGCCAGGGCGACCCCAAGGGCCTCGGCCACGCCGTCCTCGTCGCCGAACAGCACATCGCCGGCCAGCCGTTCGCCGTCCTCCTCGGCGACGACCTCATCGACCCGCGCGACCCGCTGCTCTCCCGCATGATCGAGGTCCAGCAGGAGCTCGGCGGCTCCGTCGTCGCCCTCATGGAGGTCGACCCCGCGCAGATCCACCTCTACGGCTGCGCCGCCGTCAAGCCCAACGGCCTCGGCGACGACGTCTTCCGGATCAGCGACCTCGTCGAGAAGCCCGACACCGCCGACGCGCCGTCGAACTACGCGGTGATCGGCCGTTACATCCTCGACCCCGCCGTCTTCGAGGTGCTCCGCAAGACCGCGCCCGGCCGCGGCGGCGAGATCCAGCTGACCGACGCCCTGCGCGAGCTCGCCACCCGCGACGAAGCCGACGGCGGCCCCGTCCACGGCGTGCTCTTCAAGGGCCGGCGCTACGACACCGGCGACCGCGCCGACTACCTTCGCGCTATCGTCCGACTGGCGTGCGAACGCGACGACCTCGGCCCCGAGTTCCGGAGCTGGCTCCGCGCGTTCGTCACCACCGAGATGCAGAGCTGACCCACCACGAAGGCGAGTGAGGCGATGACCGCGGGCCCCGCGCAGAGCAGCGACGACCCCTGCTGCGAGGACGCCGGGGCCCCGGCACCGTCCGCGGCCGCCCCGCGGCCGCCCCGCATGTGGACCGTCGACGAGCACCGCGACGACGTGCTGTCCGGCATCGCCCCGCTGCCCCCGGCCGACCTGCCACTCCTCGACGCCCAGGGCTGCGTGCTCGCCGAGGACGCCGTCGCCGCGACCGACCTGCCGCCCTTCGACAACAGCTCGATGGACGGCTACGCCCTCCGCTCCGGCGACCTGCCGGACGACACGGCGGACGGTCACCCCGCCGCCCTCGCCGTGGTCGGCGACATCGCCGCCGGCGCCGGCGAACTCCCCGGCGTCGGGGCCGGGCAGGCCGCCCGCATCATGACCGGCGCCCCCGTGCCGCCCGGCGCCGACGCCGTCGCACCCGTCGAGTGGACCGACGGCGGCACCGGCACCGGCCGGCCCGCCGACGCCATGACCGCCGCCGTCGCCGACGAACACGTCCTCGTCCTCCGCCCGGTCGCGGCGGGCGCCCACATCCGGCGGCGCGGCAGCGACATCGCCGCGGGCACCACCGTGCTCACCGCCGGCACCGTCCTCGGCCCCACCCAGATCGGCCTGCTCGCCGCCATCGGCCGCGGCACCGCCAGGGTCCGCCCCCGGCCGCGCGTCGCCGTGCTCTCCACCGGCAGCGAGCTCGTGCAGCCCGGCGAGCCCGTCGGCCCCGGCCGGATCCCCGACTCCAACAGCTTCGCCCTCGCCGCCGCGGCCCGCGCCGCCGGCGCCGACGCGATCCGGGTCGGCGGGGTCCCCGACGACGCGGACGTGCTGCGGGCCGTCCTCGCCGAGCAGCTCGGCGCCGCCGACCTCGTCGTCACCAGCGGCGGCGTCAGCGTCGGCGCGTACGACGTCGTCAAGGAGGTGTTCGACGGCTACGGCGGCGTCGACTTCCGGCGGCTGCGGATGCAGCCCGGCAAGCCGCAGGGCTTCGGCCGGATCGGCGACGGCCCCGGCATCCCGCTGCTCGCCCTGCCCGGCAACCCGGTCAGCGCCTACATCTCCTTCGAGCTGTTCGTCCGCCCGGTCATCCGCACCATGCTCGGCGCCCCCGACGTGCACCGGCCCGTCGTCCGCGCCGTCTGCACCGAGGCCCTGCGCTCGCCCGCCGGACGCCGGCAGTTCCTGCGCGGCCGGTACGCCCCGGACGGCACCGTCACCCCCGTCGGCGGCGCCGGATCGCACCTGGTCGGCGCCCTCGCCCGGGCCGACTGCCTGATCACCGTGCCCGAGGACACCACCGCCCTGCCCGCCGGCAGCGCCGTGGACGTGGTCCTTCTCACGGACTGACCGGGCAGGCGCTGTACGGTAGCGCGGTATTCGACCCGCGCCTCTGGAGCACACCCGTGACCGAGACACCCCCCGGCGACCGCCTCACCCACGTCGACGACACCGGCGCCGCCCGCATGGTCGACGTCTCCGAGAAGGCCCCCACCGTGCGCACGGCCGTCGCCGCCGGACGGGTGCGGGTCGCCCCGCGCGTCGTCGAGCTGCTGCGCGGTGACGGCGTGCCCAAGGGCGACGCGCTCGCCGTGGCCCGGATCGCCGGGATCATGGGCGCCAAGAAGACCCCCGAGCTCATCCCGCTCTGCCACCCGATCGCGATCTCCGGCGTCAAGGTCGACCTCGCCGTCACCGACGACGCCGTGGAGATCACCGCCACCGTGCGGACCGCCGACCGCACCGGTGTCGAGATGGAGGCCCTGACGGCCGTCGCCGTCGCCGGCCTCACCGTCATCGACATGGTCAAGGCCGTCGACAAGGCCGCCGCCATCGAGGACGTCCGGGTGCTGACCAAGACCGGCGGCAAGAGCGGCGACTGGACGCGGGGCGAATGATGCGCGCACTGGCCGTCACGGTCTCCAACCGGGCCTCCGCCGGCGTCTACGCCGACAAGGGCGGTCCCCTGCTCGTCGAGGGCCTGCGGGCGATGGGCTTCGACGTCGACGGCCCCCGCGTCGTCCCGGACGGCGAGCCCGTCGAGGCGGCGCTGCGCGAGGCGGTCGCCGCCGGCTACGACGTGGTCCTCACCACCGGCGGCACCGGCATCTCCCCGATGGACCTCACCCCCGAGATGACCGCCCGCGTGCTCGACCGCGAGATCCCCGGCATCCCCGAGGCCGTCCGCGCGTACGGCCGCGACAAGGTGCCCACCGCGGCGCTCTCCCGCGGCCTCGCGGGCCTCGCCGGGCACACCCTGATCGTCAACCTGCCCGGCTCCACCGGCGGTGTCCGCGACGGCCTCGCCGTGCTCGCCCCGCTGCTCCCGCACGCCGTCGACCAGCTCCGGGGCGGCGACCACCCCCGCCCCGGCGCGGCCCCCGCGCCCGGTGCCGCCGGTGCCGCCGGTGTCGCCCCCACGGCCGGCACGTCCTCCCGGAGCGAGCCCTGAACGCCGGCTGGCCGGTCGAGCTGACCGAGGGCGACGTCACCCTGCGTCCGATCCGGGCCCGCGACCAACGGGACTGGCAGGAGGTCAGCCGCCGGAACCGCGACTGGCTGCGCCGCTGGGAGGCCACCGTGCCCCCCGTGCCGGCCGGCCACGGCGTGGCCCGGCCGAGCTACCGGCAGATGGTCCGTTACCTGCGGAGCGAGGCCGCCGCGGGCCGGATGCTGCCCTTCGTCGTGCTGCACCGCGGCCGGCTGGTGGGCCAGCTGACCGTGGGCGGCATCACCTGGGGTTCGATGTGCTCCGCCAACGTCGGTTACTGGATCGACGAGGAGGTCGCCGGCCACGGCATCATGCCCACGGCCGTCGCCCTCTCCGTCGAGCACTGCTTCTCGACGCTCGGCCTGCACCGGATCGAGGTGTGTATTCGCCCCGAGAACCGGCCGAGCCGGAGGGTGGTCGAGAAACTCGGCTTCCGCGAGGAGGGAATCCGCCCGCGCTATCTCCACATCGACGGCGACTGGCGCGACCACCTGGTCTACGCACTGACCGCCGAGGAGGTGCCGGAGGGCATGCTGCCCCGGTGGCGCTCCGTCAGGAGCACGGGCTCCGGCCGTAATTGAATATATGTTCGAAATAGATATCGATATGGCATCGGCGAGCGCGCCGACCGGTGCAAACACCGGCAAATTAGTCGGAGAATCAGCTTGATCACACGACACGCCGTGCCAAATTGCTGCCGGGCCCAACCGCGCCCCCGTACCGTGTGAATCGTGAGCAGTAGCGGCCTTATCTACGCGGTCATCGTGGGAGCCTGGGCCGCCTATCTGGTGCCGATGTGGCTCCGCAGGCAGGACGAGCTCAACGAGTCGCGTCCGACGGAACGCTTCAGTACCGCGATCCGCCTGCTGGCCGGCCGGTCGGCACTGGAGCGGCGGGTGTCCAAGTCCCTCGCTGACGACACGACGGACGGCGAACCCGCCGCCGACGCGGTCTCCGGCACGCCCGGGGACGCCCCGGCGCCCGGCGACGCGTCGCCGGCCGGCGCGCCCGGCCCGACGGCCCCCGCCGCCCCGGCGCCCGAACGGCTCCGGCAGCCCGCGCCCGCTGCCGCGGAACGCGACGCCGCCGCCCGGGACACCGCCGCCCGGGATGCCGACGCGCCCGCGCACCCGGACGACCGCCACCAGCCCCGGTCCGCCCCCGAGCGGCCCACGCCGGAGCGGCGCGCCCGCCTGCTGGCCCGGCGCCGCCGCATGGTCACGGCCCTCTTCTTCGCCTTCGCGCTGGGGGCCGTGGTCGCGGCCGTCGCCGGCATCGCCTTCATCTGGGTGCCGACCGTCCCGGCCGCCCTCCTCACCCTCTACATCGGCCACCTGCGCCGCCTGGAGCGCCAGCGGTACGAGGTCAAGCTCGACCGCGTCCGCGCCGCCCAGGCCGCGGAGCGGCTGCGCGCCCGCGAGCGCGACCGCCGCGCCCCGGCCGCCACCGACCCGGAGCGCCCCGCCGCCCCGCACGACGCGGCCCACGCGGCCCATGCCGCCGACCGCCCCGCCCGGACCCACCTCCGCCTCGCGGCGACCGGCCCCGCCCCCGCGGAGGCCCGTGGCGAGGCCCGTGGCGAGGTCCGCGCGTCCGGCCCCGCCGCCGCGGCGGCGTCCGCCCTCGCGGAGACCACCGACCACGAGGAGTGGGTCGACGGCATGCGCGAACGCGGACCCGCCGGTGCCGACTCCTGGGAGCCGGTGCCCGTCCCGCTGCCCACCTACGTCACCGCGCCGGTCGCCCCCCGGGTGACCCGCGGCCTCGACCTGGCCGGGCCCGGCGTCCGCGACTCCGGCCGGCCGGCCGAGAGCCGTCGCACCCCGCTGTTCGACCAGTACGCGGAGTCCGCCCCGCCCGGCGCCGCCGCCTCCGCCGCCGACCTGGCGAGCCGCCCCCGGGCCGCCAACGAGTGATCGCCGGCACCCGGCCCGCCCCGTCCGACGCCCCGCCCCGGCCCGCCCGGCGGCGGGGCGCCGCGTGTCCCGGCCATGGTCACGACCTGGTCCGCAGAGGTGATAGAGTTCTTTTTCGTTGGGGCTGTGGCGCAGTCCGGTAGCGCACCTCGTTCGCATCGAGGGGGTCAGGGGTTCGAATCCCCTCAGCTCCACCCAACATCAGAGGCCCTTCCGGGATTGTCCGGAAGGGCCTCTGAGCGTTCATGGAGTGGTCGCGTACGACAACTGCTCCGGCGTTCCGGGCGGTTCGGCGACGGTGCCCGCCGGGTCCCCTCGGCGGCACGCGGGTGGGGATCTTCACGGCGACCGCGATCCTGCCGTGGCTGACGCCGAGTCCGCCGGAACCCCGCCCTCCGGCCGCCGGCACCTCAGTGCCGAGGCCGACGAGTACCGCTCCGGCCCGGCATGTTCGCCGCGCACGCACGTCATGGACCGTCAGCGGCGGTGCGGTCGGGTCAGTTCGGTCCGCTCCCGGTCCACCGGCGGAGCTTCTCCGGGTTGCGGACCGCCCAGATGCGGGAGATGCGGCCGCCGGTGAGGTCGAACGCCGCCACGGTCACGGTGGTGCCGGCGTGCTGGGCGACCAGGCCGGGCCGGCCGTTGACCGTCCGCTCCAGGAGGGTCAGCCCCGGGGCCCTGTCGGCGATGTGGACGACGTACTGGGCGATGCGCCCGCTGCCCTCGACCGGGCGCAGGACGGCGCCGACCAGGCCGCCGCCGTCGGCGGTCATCGTGGCGTCCGGGTCGAGGAGGCCGACGAGGGCCCGGATGTCCCTGGCCTCCCACGCCTCCTTGAAATGCCGCACCAGGACGGCCTGCCCCACCACCGGGGTCGCCGGGGCCTGCGCGGCGCGCAGACGCCGGCGGCCCGAGGACGCCAGCTGCCGGCAGGCCGTCGGCGCCCGCCCGACGATCTCGGAGATCTCGGGGAAGGGATACCGGAACACGTCGTGCAGGACGAACGCCACGCGTTCGGCCGGCGTCATCGACTCCAGGACGACGAGGAAGGCCATGGTCACCGACTCGTCCAGGGTGATCAGGTCGGCCGGGTCGGTCCTGCCACCGCCCGCCGACCCGCCGATCCACTCCGCACGGTCGGGCAGCGGCTCCGGTATCCACGGGCCGACGTACCGCTCGCGCCGTACCCGGGCCGAGCCGAGCAGGTCCAGGCAGACTCGGCCGGCCACCGTCGTCAGCCAGGCGCCGGGCGACACGACGGCCTCCTGCTGCTGCCGCGACATCGCGTACCAGCGGGCGTACGCCTCCTGCACGGCGTCCTCGGCCTCGGCCGGCGACCCGAGCAGCCGGTAGGCGACGTCGATCAACTGGCGCCGCTCGCCGACGACGGCGCTCGGGTGCTGTTCGGGCCGGTCGCGCACCGGCCCGGACGGGGTGCTCATGGTGGCGTCCGCTCCCTGGTCGTTCTCGTCCGCTTCCGTTCCCGCCACGGCGGCGGGGCACCGCGCCGGACCGCGGCCGACGCCCCGCCTCACACTTCGCGGGCCTGCGTCGTCGGTCCAGCGAGAGAGTACCGATCCACCGCCGCGAGGCAGAACAGGGGACACCATGGCCACCCGGACGACGGCAGAACACCGCAGCCTCGGCTTCCTGCAGATCGCGATCGCCCTGCAGACCGCGGCCCTCTTCTTCCAGGCGGCCACCGCCGGACTGCTGCTGTCCACCTCGTACGGCGAGGTGCTGCACAGCGTCGGAGCGCGCGTGATGTACGCCGCCTCGATGCTGTACGTGCTCGCCGCGATCCTCGCGTGGCGACCGGGCGGCGGAACGGCCCGCCCGATCCTCCACGCCTCCGGCTTCCTCGCGCTCGCCTCGGTGCAGGTGGTGCTGGGCGTCGCGCACATACCGGCGTTCCACGTGCCCCTGGGCGTGCTGATGTTCGGCCTGAGCGTGCTGGCGCTGGGTCAGGTGCTGTCCGCCCGCCCGTCGGGGCGCTCCGGCACCCGGCCGTAGCCCCGCGGAGCGAGCACGCCGCAGGGCGCCGTCCCGTGCGGGTGGCGCCCTGCGGTGTCGGCCGGTGCCGCCGGTGCAGCCGGTGCGGGTCGGTGTCAGGCGACGGCGGCCTCCGTCGCGGCGGTCACGGCGAAGCCGTGGTCCTGCTCGGGTGCGCCGCCGCCGATGCCGAGTGCCCCGACCAGCCGTCCGTCGCGGTGCAGCGGGATGCCGCCGGCGATGAACAGCAGCGGCCTGTCCAGCGCGGTGGGCAGGGTGTGGAACGGGCCGCCGGGGAGGACGGCCTCGGCCAGGTCGGCGGTCGGGGTGTCGAGCTGGAGGGCGGTGTACGCCTTGCGGGTGCTCGTCTCGCCGGCGATCAGCACGGCCCGGTCGTCGCGGCGGAAGGCCAGCAGGTGGCCGCCGGCGTCCAGCACGGTGGCGGAGATGCGGACGCCCTGGGCGGCGGCGGCGCGGTGGGCGGCGGCGACGAGTCGGTCGGCGTCGGCGGTGGTGAGGGTGCTCACGGGGTGGCTCCTGAACGGTGGTGCGGTCGGTCGGTTCTGTCGGTTCTGTGGAGGCGGGTCGGCGGGTCGGCGGGGTGCGGCCGCGGTCAGCGGTGGACGGGGACGCGGGGCGGTGCGGAGGCCGCGGAGGCCGCGGGGACGGCGGCCGGGGCCGGGGCGGCGCGGCGCTCCAGGACGGCGGAGACGACGGCGAGCGCGAGGGCGCCCGCGGCCATCGCGGCACCGACCCAGCTCGGTGCGGTGGCGCCGAAGCCTGCGGCGAGGACGGCTCCGCCGAGCCAGGCGGCGAGCGCGTTGCCGAGGTTGAAGGCGCCGATGTTGACGGCCGAGGCCAGGGTCGGGGCGTCGCCGGTCTGGTCGAGGACGCGCTTCTGCAACGGGGGCACGGTCGCGAAGCCGAGGGCGCCGATCAGCGGGACGGTGATCGCGGCGAGCACCTTGTCGTGCGCGGTGAAGGCGAACAGGCCGAGGACGACGGCGAGCGCGCCGAGGGTGGTGAACAGCAGCGGCATCAGCCGCCGGTCCGCGTACCGGCCGCCGAGCAGGTTGCCGGCGACCATGCCGAGGCCGAACAGCACCAGCAACCAGGTCACGGACGACTCGGCGTAGCCGGCCGCGTCGGTCATCATCGGCGCGATGTAGGTGATCGCGGCGAAGACGCCGCCGAAGCCGAGCACGGTCATCAGCATCGCCAGCACGACCTGGACGTTGCGGAAGGCGGCCAGTTCGCGCCGGAGCCCGGCCCGGGCGGGGGCGCCCGCGCGGTGGTCGGCGGGGACGAGCGCGGCGATGCCGGCCAGGCCGAGCACGCCGAGGGCGGCGACGAGCACGAAGGTGACCCGCCAGCCGATCTGCTGGCCGACGAGGGTGCCGAGCGGCACGCCGACGACGTTGGCGACGGTGAGGCCGGTGAACATCAGCGCGATGGCGCCCGCCTTCCTCTGCGGTGCGACGAGGTCGGCGGCGACGATCGAGCCGATGCCGAAGAACGCGCCGTGTGCGAGCGAGGCGACGATGCGCCCGGCGAGCACGAGCTCGAAGGTGGGGGCCAGGGCGGTCACCAGGTTGCCGGCGACGAAGAGGCCCATCAGCAGCATCAGCATGCGCTTGCGGGTGAAGCGGGTGCCGAGGACGGCGAGGACGGGGGCTCCGACGACCACGCCGAGGGCGTAGCCGGTGGTGAGCAGGCCGGCGGTGGGGATGGTGATGCCGAAGTCCTGGGCCACCTGGGGCAGCAGCCCCATGATCACGAATTCGGTCGTGCCGATGCCGAAGGCGCCGATGGCGAGCGCCAGGAGTGCGAGAGGCATGGATGGGCCTTCCCGGTTGTTGCGTGGAGGTGTTACCGCCGTCGACATTAATTGCAGACGCGGATAGTTGCAAACGCCTGATATCGCGGAGCCGGACTATCCTGGGAGCACACCCCAGCGAAGGAGCAGGTGGTCACCCATGACACGACCCGAACCGGTCCTCGCCCACGGCTGGTGCGCACTCTCCGCCCTGCACGGGCGGATCGAGGCGCACATCGAGCGGGCCCTGCAGGCCGCCCACGAGCTCAGCGTGCGCGAGTTCTCCGTGCTGGACGTGCTGAGTTCCCAGCACGACGGCGAGGGCGGCCACTACCGGATGAACCAGCTCGCCGACGCCGTCGTGCTCAGCCAGAGCGCCACCACGCGGCTGGTCACCCGGCTGGAGGACCGCGGGCTGCTCTCCCGCTACCTCTGCCCGACCGACCGCCGGGGCATCTACACCAACGTCACCGCCGCCGGCCTCGACCTGCTCGACCGGGCCAGGCCCACCAACGACCACGCCCTGCGCGAGGCCCTGGACGCGGCCGGGCAGCGGCCCGAACTCGCCCCCCTCGTCGCGGCGGTCCGCACCCTGGAGCCGACCGCGCCGCCGGTGGCCGTCCCGGCGCCGGTCCCGGTCGGCTGACCGGCCCACCCACGCACCGGCCCACCCACGCACCGGCGCACTGGCGCACCGGCACGCCTGGACGCCGGCACGCCTGCACACCTGCGCGGCGCACGCGGAAGGGCCCGGCCGGGGTGACTCTCGTCGCCCCGGCCGGGCCCTTCACGCGACCGCCCGCGGGATCAGCCGCGGTACTGGTCGTACTGCCCCTGGCCCTGCCCCTGTGCCTGCGGGGCCGGTGCCTGCGGAGGCACCGGTGCGCCGCCCGCGGGCCGGCGGCCGCGCGGGTGCCGGGTGAGGGTGAAGCCCCACACGCCGGCCAGGGCGGCGAGCGCGCCGCCCGCGACCGTCCAGAACCAGCGGCTGTTCCACCCGGAGAAGAGGTCGCTGTACCAGTGCGACTCCTCCTCGGCCGGGGCGGCGACCTTGGCGGTGCCGGGAGCCGCCGACGCCGAGGCGGACGGTGCCACCGGCGAGGGCGCGGCCGGGGCGGCGCCCGGCGCGGCCGTGGCCCCGGCGTTCACCGGTGGCACCAGCGGCGCCTTCAGGCTGCCGCCCTCGGGCTGCGCGTCGTCGGCGCCGCCCTTCGCGGTGACGTGCAGCCGCACCTGGGCGGCGAGGCCGAGGTCCTGCTGCGGCACGTCGGCCACCGAGAGCCGCACGTAGTACGTCCCGGGCAGCGGGTCGCCCGACCACGGCTCCGCCCAGGAGCGGACCTGGCGCAGGGTGCAGCTCAGCGTGACCGAGGCCGCGGCCTTGGCGGCGGTGGCGTTCTGCGGGCCCGCGGTGCACGACTGCCGGCGGCGCAGGCCGTCGAACAGCTCCACCGACCAGCTCTGGGCGCCGTGCCGGTCGGCGGCGGGCGGCAGCGTCACCGTCACGTGCACGGTGTCGGTCTGCCCCTCGGCCGCGGCGAACGCCCAGTACAGGTAGTCACCGGTGGAGGCGGACACGTCCGCGGCCTGCCCGGCGGCGAGCGGGGTGGCCGTGAGGAAGGTCGTGCCGGCGCTGGTCACCGGGGCGGCGCCCGCCGACCCGGACGGGGCCGGGGACGGCGAGGCGGCGACGCCCGCGGGGGCCGCCAGCAGCACCGCGCCGAGCGCGGCCGGCAGGGCGGTGATCGTACGCATCATCAGTGCACGCATCGTCAGTTCTCCCGCCAGACAGCGATCCGCCAGCGGGCGATCCAGCCGAACAGCAGACCCGCGACCAGGCCGGCCAGGGCCAGGACGAGCAGCAGGATCCAGCCGCGGCCCAGGCCCATCGCCGGGCCGTCGGGGGCCGGGGAGGCCCGGGTGACGTCCACCGTCAGCTCGACCGGCAGGCCGGGCGCCGCCTGCACGCCCGCCTCCGCCGCGAAGGAGTTGCTGACGACCAGGCAGACCACGCCGTCCGCACCCCCGGTGCCGGACGGGGACGCCGAGGCGTCGTCGCCGGTGCCGGGCGCCGACCAGCGCACGCCGGTGGAGGCGACGTCCGTACGGCCGCTGCCCGCGTCCGTACCGCGGACGAGCTCCTGGCCGGCGGTGTCGGTGGCCAGCAGCAGCACGCCGTAGTCCCGCGCCACCGCGCGGTCCGGGGTGACGCTGACGGAGGCCCGCAGCTCCTCGCCGGGCCGCACCGGCACGCGGTAGACGCGGTGCTCGGCGAACTTCTCACGGTCGCTGTAGACGCCAGGCCGCAGCAGCGGCGCCTCGGGGCAGGCGTCGGTGCCGGCCACCTTGGTGGGCGCCACCCGGTAGGTCTCGCCGGCCCGGTCGACGAGCTGCTTCACCTTCTCGGTGAGCTGCTCCTTCGTCCGCACGTCGGTGTAGGTGCCGCCGGTGGCGTTGGCGATGCACAGCAGCTGCTTGCGGGTCTTGTCGTCGTGCGCCAGGCCGAGCGTGTCGACGACCAGGTTGATGCCCTGGGAGGCGAGTTCGCGGGCCACGTCGCACGGGTCCGGCGGGGCGCAGGAGTCCTCGCCGTCGGTGATCAGCACCACCCGGCGGGTGGTCGGGCCGTCGCCGAGGTCCTGGGCGGCGCCGCGCAGGGCGAGGCCGATGGGCGTCCAGCCGGTGGGGCGGAGGGTGGCGACGGCCGTCTTGGCCTCCACCTTGTCCGTCCGGCCGACCGGGTAGAGCTGCTTGGTGTCCTTGCAGCCCTCCGCCTTGTCGTTGCCCTGGTAGGTGGCGCCGAGCGTGCGGATGCCGAACTCGGTCTCCGCGGGCAGGGCGTCGATCACCTCGCTGATGGACTGCTGGGCGACCGAGATCCGGCTCCGTCCCTGGATGTCGGCGGCCCGCATGGAGCCGCTGACGTCGAGGACGAGGTCGACCTTGGGGGCCTCGGTGCTGGCGGCGGCGCCGCCGGGTTCGTCGGCGTGGGCCGGGAGACCGCTGAGCAGCGCTCCGGCGGATATCGCCAGTGCTGCCAGCAGTCCCGCTGCGCGGGCCGCCGGTCGTCGTCTGATGGTCGTCACGCGCGCATCCTATGGATCATCAGTTCTGATTGCCGAATGTGCGGACGCTGTGCGAACTAGGCTGCGCATCGGGGGAGGAGACGCGTATGCGACTGGAGGACGTGACGCGCAGGTACGGCTGGCACCGGCCGTGGATCCTGCGCGGCGCCGATCTCGTACTGGAGCCCGGGGCCCTGGTGCGCATCGAGGGCGCCAACGGCAGCGGCAAGTCGACGCTGCTGCGCATCGCCGCCGGCATCGAACGACCCACCACCGGACGGGCCGTCCTGCCCGCCCGGCGGGCCTACGTGCCCGAGCGGTTCCCGCCCGCCCTGCCGTTCGACGCCCGCGGCTACCTGCGGCACCTCGGCCGCATCCACGGCCTGGACACGGCCGACGCCGCCCGCCGCGCCGAGCACTGGCTCGACCGCTTCGGCATCGCCGACCGGGCGGGCACCCCGCTCGGCGAACTCTCCAAGGGCACCTGCCAGAAGGTCGCGGTGGCCCAGGCGCTCCTCGCCGAGGCCGACCTCCTCGTCCTCGACGAGGCCTGGACCGGCCTCGACCGGGCCGCACGGGCGGAGCTCGACTCCGCCGCCGCCGAGCGGGCCGCCGCGGGCGGCCGGGTGCTCTTCGTCGACCACGACCCGACCCGCCTCGCCGGGGTCGCCACCGACGCGTACACCGTGCGCGACGGCACGCTGCACACGGCCGCCCCGGACGCGCGGCCCGCCGGCGGACCGGACGGCCGCCCGCCGGTGCGGATCGTCGCCGAGGGCCTGCCCGCCGGGGCCGGGCCGATGCCGGGCCGGCCGTCGAGCACGGCGCTCGACGACGGCGCGACCCTGCTGGAGGTGCCCGCCGCCGCCTCCGACCTGCTGCTCCGCTGGCTGCTCGACCCCGGACGGGCCGTCCACGTCCGCAGCGTGACGGAGGCTCCGGCGGTCCCCGCCGACCGGCCCGCCACCGACCGTGAGGAGGCCCGGTGACCGCCTTGGTCGGCTACCAGCTGGAACTGCTGCTGCGCTCCCAGCGCTGGCTGCCCCCGGTGCTCGGCTACGGCCTGCTGATGGTGCTCGGCATCTCCGGCGGCGACGAGCCGCTCGGCGGCCTCGCCTACGCCGCCGGCCTGCTGCTGCCGTTCGCGGCCTGGCTGGTGCGCTGCGCCGTGACCGTGGAGCCCGCCGCCGCCCGGGCCTGCCGGGTGTCCGCGGCCGGCGCCGTGCGGGTGCACCGCGGCGCGCTGCTGACGGCCGTGCTCGCCGCCGCCGTGCTGGGGCTGGCCGCCGACGCGGCCGTCCTGGTGGCGGGCGGGGCCTCGCAGGTGGGGCCGGTGGTGCTGTTCGGTGCCGGGCTCGGTGCCACGGCGGTCGCCGTGCTGCTGGGTGCGGCCGTCGGGGCGCTGTCCTCCCGGCCGGTGCTGGTGAGCGGGCCGTACGGGATCCTCGCCTCGCTCGGGGGCTCGCTGCTGTTGCTGCTGGTGCCGGGGGCGCCCGCGCACGTGGTGGTGCGGGAGTTGGTCCGCGGCGGGCGGCACGGCGGGGTCGACGTCGTGGCCGGGGTGCTGCTGCCCATGGCGGTGTCGGCGGTGGTGGCCGTCGCCGCGGTCGCCGTGGCGTGCACGGTCGCCGGCCGCCGGGCGGAGTGACTGCGGGGCGGAGTGACTGCCGGGCGGTACGCGGTACGTGGTGCGGGGTGCGGGTCGGGGATCGAGTGGCGGGTCGGAGGGCCGGCGGGTCGGCGGGTCGGCCGGAGGCCCGTGACGGGTCCGCCGCGGACGGCCGCCGAATATCGGACACACCGCTACCAACAGGCATAAATATGGCAAATCCTCGTTAGGCTGCGGGCACCAGCAGCGGTGCGGCATCCGTCCGCACGCCCGACGAGAAGGAAGGACACCGCGCGTGAGCAACCTCTTCGCCATCGCCTACCCCGACGTGGCCACCGCACAGCAGGTCCGCGACACGGCGATCGGCCTGCAGAAGCAGAAGCTGATCGACCTGGAGGACATCGTCGTCGTCGAACGCCGCGCCGACGGCAGGACCAAGCTGCACCAGGCGACCAGCACCACCGGCGCCGGTGCGGCCTCCGGCGCCCTGTGGGGCGGTGTGATCGGCCTGCTGTTCTTCATGCCGTTCCTCGGCGCGGCGATCGGCGGCGCGACCGGCGCCGCCGTGGGCGCCTCCGTCGACGTCGGCGTCGACGACGCCTTCATGCGGCAGGTCGGCGAGAAGCTCCAGCCCGGCTCCGCCGCCGTGTTCATGCTGGTGCGCTCCGCCACCGCGGACAAGGTCGTCCCGGCGATCGCCCGGTTCGGCGGCGAGATCCTGCAGACCTCGCTCAGCTCCGAGCAGGAGGAGCACCTCGTCGAGGCCATCCAGTCGGCCCGGACGGTGCACGCCGGAGTCTGACCCCCTCCCGCGTCCGGCCCGGCCCCGCCCGGGCCGGGCCGGACGCGCGGACACCGGCACCGCGCCCGGTCCCCCTCCCTCCCGGCCCGCCCCGCCCTGCCCCGCAAGGACGCCCCCCGTGGCCTCTCGCTCCATCCCGGCGACGGCCCGCCCGCCCCGGACCCGCCGTACGGCCGAACTCCTCATGGTCGCCGGGGCGGTGCTGATCGCGGTCCTCGGCTACATCGAGGTCGGCGCCAACCTCGACGGCCGGCCACCGCACGACGCCGTCGAGTACGGCACCGCCCTCGGCGTGCTCGCCCTCGCCGCGCACGTCGCGGTGCGGTGGCGGGCGCCGTACGCCGACCCGCTGCTGCTGCCCATCGCGGTGCTGCTCAACGGCCTCGGACTGGTCGTCATCTACCGTCTGGACCGGGCCACCCCCGGCAGCGAGGCGGCCCCCGCCCAGCTGCTCTGGTCGGCCCTCGGGGTCGCGCTCTTCCTCCTCGTCGTCGTGCTGCTCCGCGACCACCGGGTGCTCCGCCGCTACGCCTACAGCTGCGCGCTGGTGGCGCTGGTGCTGCTGGTGCTGCCGATCTTCTTCCCACCGGTCTACGGATCGCGGATCTGGATCACCCTCGGGCCGTTCTCCATCCAGCCCGGAGAGTTCGCCAAGATCCTGCTCGCGGTGTTCTTCGCCGCCTACCTCGCCGTGCACCGTGACGCGCTCGCCCTGACGGGCCGCCGCATCTGGCGCTTCCAGCTGCCGCGCGGCCGGGTGCTCGGACCGGTCCTGCTGATCTGGGCGGCCTTCGTCGGCGTCCTCGTCCTGGAGACCGACCTCGGCACGTCCCTGCTCTTCTTCGGACTCTTCGTGATCATGCTGTACGTGGCGACCGCCCGCAGCGGCTGGATCGCCATCGGCCTCTTCCTCGCCGCGGTGGGCGCGGTCGGCGTGGGCTGGCTCTCGCCGCACGTGCACGGCCGGGTCACCGACTGGCTCGACCCGCTCGGCTCGATCGCCGCCGGGCAGGGCGCCAACCAGATCGCGCAGTCGCTCTTCGCCTTCGCCTGGGGCGGCATGCTCGGCGCCGGCCTCGGCCTCGGACACTCCGTCCTCATCGGCTTCGCCGCCAAGTCCGACTTCATCCTCGCCACCGTCGGCGAGGAGCTCGGCCTGGTCGGCCTGACCGCCGTGCTGCTGCTCTACGCGCTGCTGATCTCCCGCGGCTTCGCGGCCGGCATCGCCCTGCGCGACCCCTTCGGACGGCTGCTGGCGATCGGGCTGGCCGCCATCGTCGGCCTCCAGGTCTTCGTGGTGGCCGGCGGGGTCCTCGCGCTGATCCCGCTCACCGGGATGACGCTGCCGTTCATCGCGCAGGGCGGCTCCTCGGTCGTCACCAACTGGATCATCGTCGCCCTGCTCGTGCGGCTGAGCGACACCGCCCGCCGCCCCGGCCCGGCCGCCGCCCCCGTCGGGGCCCACCCGTGAGCCGCCGCGCCGAGAACGGCGCCCCCGCCCGCCCCGGCATCTCCACCACCGGCCGCCGGGCCGGCACGTTCTGCCTGCTGCTCATCGTCGCCCTCGCCGCCCAGGCGACCCGGGTGCAGATCTTCCGGGCGGACTCGCTCGACCACAACAAGGCCAACCAGCGCCTCACCATCCAGCGCTACGACCAGCCCCGGGGCAACATCCTCGTCGCCGGCGAGCCGGTCACCGGCTCCACCCCCACCGGCGGCCGCTACGACTACGAGCGCACCTACACCGACGGCCCGCGGTGGGCCGCCGTCACCGGCTACTCCTCGCAGACGTACGGCAACACCCAGCTGGAGGGCATCTACGACGACCTGCTCTCCGGCACCGACGAGCGCCTCTCCGGCTGGGCCGTGTGGGACGCCGTCGCCCGGCGGCAGAACCCCGGCGGCGACGTGTACACCACCCTCGACCCGGACGCCCAGCAGGCCGCCCTGCGCGGCCTCGGCGGCCAGCAGGGCGCCGTCGCCGCGATCGAGCCCGCCACCGGCCGCATCCTCGCGCTGGCCAGCACCCCCTCGTACGACCCCGGCTCGTTCGCCGGCACCTCCGCCGCCGACCGGGAGGCGTGGACGAAGCTGCGGGCCGACACCGACCAGCCGATGCTCAACCGGGCACTGCGCCAGATCTACCCGCCCGGCTCGACCTTCAAGGTCGTCACCGCCGCGGCCGCCCTCGCGAAGGGCGTCGTCCGTGACATCGACGCCCCCACCGACGCGCCCTACCCGTACGTCATGCCGGGCACCACCACCGAGCTCGTCAACGACACCCGGGCCTGCGACCACCCCGGCCTCAGCCTCGACGAGGCGATGGTCAACTCCTGCAACAGCGTCCTCGGCTACCTCGGGGTCCAGGTCGGGCTCGACGGCATGGCCGCGACCGCCGCCGGCTTCGGCTTCAACGACGCCACCCTGGACACCCCCGTCCGGGCCGCGCGGTCCAACTTCGACACCCACATGAACGCCTCCCAGGTGGCCCTCTCCTCGATCGGCCAGTACGACACCGCGGCGACCCCGCTCGTCATGGCGATGGTCGCCGCGGGCATCGCCAACAACGGCGCCGTCATGCGCCCGCAGCTTGTGGACAGACTCACCCGCAGCGACGGCACGGTCGTCCGGATGATGCACCCGGCGCTGTACAAGCAAGCCGTCACCGCCTCCGTCGCCGACAAGGTGCGGCAGCTGATGGTCGACGTCGTCGAGGAGGGCACCGGCCGCAACGCCCGGATCGACGGCGCCACCGTCGGCGGCAAGACCGGCACCGCCCAGCACGGCGCCGGCAAGAGCGACACGCCGTACGCCTGGTTCGTCTCCTGGGCCCGCCCCGCGGGCTCCGCCGCCGTGCCGCCGGTCGCCGTGGCCGTGGTGGTCGCCGACAGCGGGGCCACCGACGTCACCGGCGGCGCCGTCGCCGCACCGATCGCCCGCGCGGTCATGGAGGCCGTCCTGCACCACGGCTGAACCGCGGCGGCCGCTGTGACAGGACGCACCCGTTCTTCCGCCGGGGCACCGGGACACCGGACCACACAGCCCATACCCTCTCAGCCATGGTGAGCCCACCGACCCGCCGGTTGCGCGACCGGCTTCGCCGCGTCGTGCCCGGCACCGGCGCGCGCGTGCCGCGGCCGCGGACGGAGGCGCGGCCGCCCCGCCGCCGCGTCGGCCGCCGGTGGGTGCACCTGCTCGGCTGCACCGCCGCGGCGGGCTGGGCGGCGGCCTTCCCGCTCGTCTCCGACCTGCCCAACCAGGTGTTCTGGGGCACCCTCTCCGCACCCGCCTACGGGCTCGCCGGGCTGCTGTGCCTCGTGCTGCCGCGGCGGATCGGGCCGCGCGCGGCGGCCGCGGTCGCGGTGGTCGGCGCGGTGCTGCTCCCGCTCGTCCTGCTGGCCGTGCACGGACGACACCAGTCCGAGGTGATGGTCGTCGAGCGTTCCGCCCGGCTGCTGCTGCACTCCGGCAACCCGTACCTCGCCGCGCCCGTACGGGCCGCCGACTACAACCCCTACCTGCCCGCGATGACGCTCTTCGGACTGCCCCGGGCCGTCCTCGGCAGCGCCGGGCCGGTCTGCGAGCTGCTGGGCGACGCCCGGGTGTGGTTCGCCCTGGCCTTCCTCGGCTGCATGCTCGGCACCTGGCGGCTGCTGCGCGCCCCCGGCGACCGGGCCCCGCTGCTGCCGCTCGCCGTCCTCACCGCCTCGCCGCTGATCGCGCTGGCACTCGCCGTCGGCGGCGTCGACCTGCCGCTGATCGGCGTCTGCTGCCTGGCCATGGCCCTCGCCGGGCGCGGCCGGCCCGCCGCGGCCGGCCTGGTGCTGGCCCTCGCCTGCACGCTGAAGTGGACGGCCTGGCCGGCGCTGCCGGTCGCCGCGCTGCTGATCTGGCGGCTCCACGGACGCCGCCAGGCCGCCCGCGCGGCGGGCATCGCGCTGCTCGGCGGGCTCGCGGTGGTGCTGCCGTTCGCGATCGCCCACGGCCGCGAGATGCGGGAACAGGTCGTGCGGTTCCCGCTGGGCCTCGCCCGGGTGCAGACACCGGCCGGCAGCCCGCTGCCCGGCCGCGTCCTGGCGGAGCTCGGCCCGGCCGGGCACACGATCTCGCTCACCCTGCTGTGCATCGGCGGCCTCGCCGTGGCCCTCTGGCTGCTGGCCTACCCGCCGGCCTCGGCGATCGCCGCCTGCGACCTGCTCGCCGCCGGGCTGACCATAGCCTTCGTGCTGGCACCGGCCGGGCGCTTCGGCTACCTGGCGCTGCCCGTGGTGCTGGTGATCTGGCCGCGGCTGGCCTCCCGCGTCCTGACGTGGCGCCGCCCGGCGCCCGCGGTGCTGCCGCCGCTGACCGGGTTCGTCCAGGTCTGACCGCCGCGGCACCGGCCGGGGCGGCCCGGCCTCCCCCGCGGGTCTGATCCGACCCCCGGCCTCCGGCGCGCCCGCCCCGATGCGCGACGATGATCCAGAACACTCGGAGCGGGCCGGACGGAGCCCGCGCAGGCCGGCGCAGGCCCGGCAGGGGGAGCGGTGGGCATGACGACGGCGGAGCAGCACGGCCCGGCACGACCCGCCCGCAGGCGGTTCCTGGGCCTCGCGGCCGGTGCGGCGGCGGTCGGCGCGGCCACCGGAGGCCTGACGGCCTGTGCGCCGGACGGCACCGGCTCGGCCGACGGCGCACCGGCCGCGTCCGGGCCGGCGAGGCCCGCACCGTCGGCCACCCGGGCCGAGAACGAGCTGCCCGGTGACGCGGACTGGGCCGTCACCCGGCCCGGCCCCGCCGAGGCGATCGAGGGCTTCGCCGACCGGGTGAGCGTGCTCCCCGGCGAGAGCTTCGGCCTGCACGTCTCGACCACCGCCCCGGCGTTCCGCGTCCGCGCCTACCGGATGGGCTGGTACGGCGGCGCCCGGGCACGCCTCGTGTGGCAGTCCGAACCGCTGCCCGGCGCCCGCCGCCCCGCCGCGACGGTCGACCCGGGCACCCGGACGGTGCGCACCGGCTGGCCGCGCACCGCCACCGTGCAGACCCGCGGCTGGCCGGAGGGCTGCTACCTGCTGCGGCTGGACGCCGAGGACGGCTCGGGCCAGCGGTTCGTGCCGATCACCGTGCGCTCGCGGAGCACCGCGGGCCGGTCGGTGGTGGTCAACGCCGTCGCCACCTGGCAGGCCTACAACGAGTGGGGCGGGTACAACCTCTACAACGGGCCGAGCGGAGGCCTGGCGAGCCGTTCGCTGCAGGTCACCTTCGACCGGCCGTACCGCTACGACGACGGCGCCGGGCTGTTCCTCGTGTACGAGGCCCCGCTGATCGCGCTCGCCGAGCGGCTCGGCCTGCCGCTGGCGTACGCCACCAACGTCGATCTCGCACGTGATCCGCAACTGCTGCGCGGGGCCGCCGCGGTGCTCTCGCTCGGCCACGACGAGTACTGGTCGCAGGAGCAGCGCCGGCATGTCGAGGCGGCCCGGGACGCGGGCACCAACCTGGCGGTGCTGGGCGCGAACTGCTGCTTCCGCCGGGTCCGCTTCGAGCCCTCCGAGCTGGGCGAGGACCGCACGGTGGTCTGCTACAAGGCGGCGTGGAAGGACGATCCGGGCCGCGGCCCGGGCCGGCCCGCCACCAACGACTTCCGCGACGCACCCGATGCCGACCCGGAGAGCTCGCTCCTCGGTGTGATCTACGACGGCTACCCGGTGGACGCCCCGTACGTGGTCACCTCGCCCGGGCACTGGCTGTTCGAGGGCACCGGGGTGAAGGCCGGCGACGCTTTCCCGCACCTGGTCGGTGTCGAGTACGACCGGGTGAACACCGGCTTCCCGACGCCGCGGCCGATCGAGATCGTCGCGCACTCGCCGGTGGTCTGCGACGGCCGCCGGTCGTTCGCCGACACGGCCTACTACTCGGCGCCCGGCGGCGCCGGGGTGTTCGCGAGCGGCACCATGCGCTGGGTGGAGGCGCTGGACGCGAACGGCCCCGGCGGCACCCGGGCCGACCACGGCATGGACGCGCACGCGGGTGACCTGGTGCGCCGGGTGACGGAGAACGTGCTGCGGCTGTTCGCCGCGGGCCCGGCGGGGCGGGCCCGCCCGGCCGTGGACAACGTCGACGCCGTCCACGGCCGGGGCTGAGCGCTCGTCACCGGGGCTGAGTGCTCGTCACCGGGCCGCTGCGTCATGTCACTGGGCCGCCTGCCGTGCCGTCAGTTGTTGCCGATCCGCAGCAGCTTGCCGGCGGCCGGTGCGGCGGCGACAGCGCCGTGGCCGCCACCCTCGATCTCCGCGGCGACCGCGAGGTTGCCGCGGAACGCGGTGAACCAGGCGTTGGTGTCCTTGCCGTCGATCTCGGCCGTGCCGGTCTTGGCACTGACGTTGGGGATGCCCGCCATGGCGTCCGTGGCGGTGCCGTCGGTGACGACGCCGCGCATCAGCTTCCGCAGGTCGGTCAGCACCGAGGAGCTGAGGGTGCGGGGCGCGTGGGCGACGCCCTCGGTCATGCCGGGCACCAGGACGGGCTGGCGGAAGGTGCCGTTCTGCACGGTCGCCGACACGGAGGCCATCGCCAGCGAGTTGGTGCGGATCGCACCCTGGCCGATGAACTCGGGCAGGGCCGCGGCCATCGAGTTCGGCACCGGGATGTCGGTGTCGAAGGCGGGCAGGCCGGTGTGCCAGACGAGGCCGAGGCCGAAGGCGTCCTTGGCCAGCTTGGGCAGGGTGGCGGGCTTGAGGTGCTCCGACCCGGCGTTGATGAAGGCGGTGTTGCAGGAGTGCGCGAAGTCCTGCGCGAGGGTGTAGTTCGGGAACTCGCCCTTGAAGTCGTTCTGGACCTTCTGGCCGCCGGCCGTCGTCTCGGCCGGGCAGGCCATCGTGCTGCCGGGGGTGACACCGGCCTCCAGCAGGGCCGCCGCGGTGATCACCTTCATGGTGGAGCCGGGGGCGGTGATCCCGCCGAACGCCCTGTTCTGTCCGGCCGCCGGCGCGTTGGCGAAGGCCAGGATGTTGCCGGTGCTGGGCTCGATCGCGACCACCGAGCCGCTCAGGGTGCCGCCCTTGGACTGCTCCCTCATGGCGTCCTCGGCGGCCTGCTGCAGCCTCGCGTCGATGGTCAGTCGCAGCGGCTTGGCCGGCTTGGGCTCGGTGATGGTGAAGAGCTTCTCCGGGGTGCCCTGGCCGCTGTCGTTGGTGATCACCACGCCGGTGCCAGCGTCGCCGGGATCGGTCGGTCCGGTGTTCTTGATCTGCGACAGCAGCGGCGCCAGCGACGGGAAGCCCGTCAGCGGCTTGCCGTTGCGGTCGCCGAGCTGGCTCGGCGGCGCCACGATCGGCTTGACGGTGATCGAGTGCCCCGCGGTCAGCTTCGGGTGGATCACCCCGGACGTCCAGCGCACCGCCGCCTTGCCGTCGCTCATCTTCACCATGCCGAGCGAGCCCTGGTACGCCCACGGGTCGGCCGTGCCCTCGAACTCGACCTTGGCGGAGAAGGTGAGGGGCACCTCGTACACGGACGTGGCCGGGGCGGCCGATCCGTCCGTCCCGTCGGTGGCGGTCGCGGCCGGGCTCGGCGCGGCACCGGCCGGGCCGCCGGGGGTGAGGGTGAGCGCGCTCGGGTGCACCTTGGTCCGGAAGGCCGTGAGGGTGGCGATCGCCGTCTCGGGCTTGTCGGTCGCGGCCCCGGCCGCCTCCAGGTCGCCCTTGGCCCAGGCGTCCAGGAACGTCTTCGCGGCCTCGGCGGCCTGCTGGGCGGTCGGGGCCTCGTTGACGACCGTCCGCGGGCCCTTCGGCTTCGCGTCCGAGCCGCCGGTCAGCGAGTCGGCGATGGTGTACACACCGAATCCCGCGACCGCCAGCATGGCCGCGGAGACCACGCCGATGCCGATTTTGGCGCCTTTGTTCATGTTGCTTCCCCCCACAGTGTCCTGGTCCGCCGGCCGATTCCGTCGCCCGACCGGGACACGGTAGAACACGGGAGGTCCGTGCACCTACGACACGTCCGATCCGTGGAACACCCGCCCGGCAGGGCCGTGACCGGACCCGGCCGATGGGACGCCTCCCGGCCCCGCCGGGCGGCCCCGGGATCGTCCCTCCGTATAGAGAGGGGGCGGGCGGGCGGAAAGTTCCGCACCTGCGGTCGATTTCCTGCACGACCTGTGCGCCCGTCGCCCGCCGGAGTGCGCGGTGCACCGCGCCGTGCACCGCGCCGGTCCGCCTCCGACGGAACGCCCGAACGCCCCGGACCGCTCGTGGTCCGGGGCGTTCGCGGTCGGCCGTGCCCCCGGGCGGAGTCCGCGGGGACGCGCCGGGAGCGGGCCGGCTAGATCCAGCTGGTGAACCACATCCGGGCCCGCCAGTCGTCCATCGGGATCGTCTGCCCCGTGTAGAGGGGGAAGAAGTAGAGGAAGTTCCACATGACCGCGAAGACGAGCATGCCCGCCGCCGCGGCGCCGATCAGCCGCCGGTCCCGGGAGGCCCCGGCCGGGCCGATCATCGCGCCGATCATCATCGTCACCGCGAGCACCAGGAACGGCACGAACGCGACCGCGTAGAAGAGGAAGATCGTGCGCTGCTGGTAGCCGAACCACGGCAGGTAGCCGGCGGCGACGCCGCACAGCAGCGCACCCGCCCGCCAGTCGCGCCGCAGGGCCCAGCGGTAGAGGCAGTACGCCAGCGCCACGATGCCGGCCCACCACAGGATCGGCGTGCCGATGCCCAGCACCTCGCGGGCGCACTCGTTGGTGCGGCAGCCGGCCTGGCCGAACTTCGGCGACTCGTAGAAGAACGACACCGGCCGCCCGACCAGCAGCCAGCTCCACGGGTTCGACTGGTAGGTGTGCGGGCTGGTGAGGTTGACGTGGAACTCGTACATGGTGGCGTGGTAGTGCCACAGGGATCGCAGCGCGTCCGGCACCCAGGTCATGCCGAACTGCGGCAGTGGCACGCCCAGCACGTGGTCCGGCGAGAGCCCGGCGCGGTGCAGCGCCCAGTCGCGGCCGTAGCCGCCCTTGCCGGGCACGGAGCTGCTGAGGAACCAGCCCGTCCACGAGACGAGGTAGACGCCGACGGTGGTGACCGTCAGCACCACGGTCGCGAGCAGGGCGTCCCAGAGGCCCCACAGCCACCAGTGCCGGTTGCCGGCGGCCTTCCGGGCCGAGGCGTCCCACACCGCGGTGAGCACGGCGAACGCCAGCACCGCGTACAGGCCGCTCCACTTCGTGGCGGTCATCAGACCCAGCGAGACGGCGGCGGCCAGGCGGTACGGACGCCACCCCAGGTACAGCCAGTCGCCGCCCGGGTGCGTCTCCAGGCGCCGCGCGACGATGCCGCGCGTGCGGTCCCGGTCGAGCAGCAGGAAGCCGAACGCCGCGAGGAACCAGAACATCACCACCAGGTCGAGCAGCGCCGCCCGGCTCATCACGAAGTGCAGGCCGTCGACGGCCAGCAGCAGCCCCGCCACGCAGCCCAGGAGCGTCGAGCGGAACAGCCGGCGGCCGATCCGCGCGATCATCAGGATGGACAGCGTGCCGAGCACCGCGGTCATGAACCGCCAGCCGACCGGGTTCATCCCGTACAGCTGCTCGCCCAGGCCGATCAGCCACTTGCCGACCGGCGGGTGCACGACGTACGCCGGATCGATCCGGTACGGCACCGTCGGGTGCCCGCCCGTGATCAGGTTGTTGGCGTCGTCCGCCCAACTGGTCTCGTAGCCGCCCTTCCAGAGCGAGTACGCGTCCTTCGCGTAGTACGTCTCGTCGAAGATCAGCGCCTTGGGGTTGCCCAGGTGCCAGAACCGGAGCAGGCCGCCGAAGGCTGCGATCACCAGCGGCCCGATCCAGCCCGACCACCGGCACAGCCACGACCAGAGGCCGTCGGGCAGCCGGACGCCCAGGTAGAGCAGCACCGGTGAGGGCGGCACCCGGTCCGGGGTCACCCCCGGCCCGTCCGGCATCGGCGGCACCAGCCGCCGCGCCGCCGGGACGGGTTCGGCCGTCCGCACGCCGTACGCGTCCAGCCGCCGCTGCCAGAAGGAGCGCGGAGGCTCCGCCCCGCCCCCGCGCGGCACGGGCGGGCCCGCGTGCTCCGGCTCGTCGCCGGGCGCCGCTCCGGGCGCGTTCAGCAGTGCCAGGCCGCCCTGCTCGGGGTGGTCCGCGCCCGTAGGCGTCTCGGGTGCCGTGTCGCCGCTCACGCGCCACATCGTAGGGGCGGACCCCCGGCCGTAGGAGGCCCCCTCCGAACCTGCCCGGTTCGTCACGCTTCTCCCCGCCCGTCCCGCCCGCCGCCGCCGTCCTGGGAGGATGGTGCCGTGACAGGCGTACTCGTACTTGCAGGCACTCCCATCGGCGACGTCTCCGACGCCCCGCCCCGACTGCTCACCGAGCTGGCGGGCGCGGACGTCATCGCGGCGGAGGACACCCGCCGGCTGCGCCGGCTCACCCAGGCGCTGGGCGTCGCGCCGACCGGGCGGGTCGTCTCCTACTTCGAGGGCAACGAGGTCGCCCGCACCCCGGAGCTGGTGGAGGCGCTCACCGGCGGAGCCCGGGTGCTGCTCGTCACCGACGCGGGCATGCCCTCGGTCTCCGACCCCGGCTACCGCCTGGTCGACGCGGCCGTGGCCGCCGGGATCAGGGTGACCGCCGTGCCCGGCCCGTCGGCCGTGCTCACCGCCCTCGCGCTCTCCGGCCTGCCGGTCGACCGCTTCACCTTCGAGGGCTTCCTGCCCCGCAAGGCCGGCGACCGCGCCCGCCAGCTCGCCCAGGTCGCGGCCGAGCCGCGCACCATGGTCTTCTTCGAGGCGCCGCACCGCATCGCCGAGACCCTCGCCGCGATGGCGGACGCCTTCGGCGCGGACCGCCCGGCCGCGGTGTGCCGCGAGCTCACGAAGACGTACGAGGAGGTGCGCCGGGGGCCGCTCGCCGAGCTCGCCGCGTGGGCGGCGGACGGCGTGAGGGGCGAGATCACCGTGGTGGTCGCCGGGGCCCCGCCGGCGCCGCCGGAGGAGGTCGGCCCGGCCGAGCTGGCCCGCCGGGTCGCCGTCCGCGAGGAGGCGGGGGAGAGCCGCAAGGAGGCGATCGCCGCGGTCGCGGCCGCTCTCGGCCTGCCCAAGCGCGACGTCTTCGACGCGGTCGTCGCGGCGAAGAAGGGCGGCTGAGCAGGCGCGCCCGCCGGGGGAGCCGCGCGTACCGTGGAGGGAAGCACCCGTCGGGTGTCCGCAGCCGCGCCGGCTTCGTACAGGTCTCACCAATGCACGTCCAAGACTTGACAAGTCAGGTGGGAAACCGGCTCCCGCGGGCATCTCCCGGGTGAAGACCCGAGCCGGGCGACCGTCCGGCGGGCACCTGGGAGACGGCTATGAGCGAGACGATCGGTAGCCCTCTGACGGGCAACGCGCCCAGCGGCCTCGGACTGACCAACCGGCCGGCCGGCACCGTCGAGACCGTCCGGGAGGCCTACTCCTTCGCGTGCCTCAGCTGCGGCTACGGCTGGGAGCAGGCGTACGACATCGAGCACCACGTGGACCGCGAGGGGCGGATCGTCTTCGAGTACAAGGCGAACGGCGTCCGTGTGCCGTCCCCGCTGCGTGAGCCGACCTGCCCGGGCTGCGGCGGGCACAAGGTGCGCATCATGCGGGAGGGCCGGGTCGCCACGGCCGAGCACTCCCTGCACCACGCCCCCGGCTACCCGTTCCACGCCGAACCCGAGGACGCGGCGCCGGCCGCCGGCCCGAAGGACGGCACCGCGGAGCAGCCGCCCGTGCCGGCCGGGCAGCGGCGCCGCTGGTTCGGCTTCTTCAGCCACCGCGCCGACTGACCCCGGCCCGGCAGGTCCGCCGCGGAGGGACCGCCCCACCGGTCACCGGTCGAGGGTGGTTCCTCCGCGCGACTAGGATTCCGTGGCATGGCGGCCACTGAAGACCACAGCACCACCGGGGCCCGGCCCCCGGCGTACTACGTCACGACCCCGATCTACTACGTGAACGACCGCCCGCACCTGGGCCACGCGTACACCACGGTCGCGGGCGACGTCCTCACCCGCTGGCACCGCCAGCGCGGCGAGAACGTCTGGTACCTCACGGGGACGGACGAGCACGGCCAGAAGATCCTGCGCACCGCCGACGCCCACGGCGTCTCCCCGCAGGAGTGGTGCGACAAGCTGGTCGAGGAGGCGTGGAAGCCGCTCTGGCAGCACCTCGACATCGCCAACGACGACTTCATCCGCACCACCCAGCAGCGGCACACCGACCGCGTGCAGGAGTTCGTCCAGGACCTGTACGACAAGGGCGAGATCTACAAGGGCGGCTACTCCGGCCCGTACTGCGTCGGCTGCGAGGAGTACAAGCTGCCCGGCGAGCTCCTCCCCGGCGCCACCGAGGACGAGAAGCTCTGCCCGATCCACAAGAAGCCGGTCGAGTGGCTGGAGGAGGAGAACTACTTCTTCCGCCTCTCCGCCTACGGCCCGAAGCTGCTGGAGTTCTACGCGGCCAACCCCGGTTTCATCGCGCCCGCCACGGCGCGCAACGAGGTGCTGCGCTTCGTCGAGCAGGGCCTGCAGGACCTCTCGATCTCCCGCTCCACCTTCAACTGGGGCGTCCCGCTGCCGTGGGACGAGAAGCACGTGCTCTACGTGTGGGTGGACGCCCTGCAGAACTACATCACCGCCGCCGGCTACGGCGCCGACCCCGAGCGCTTCGCCGAGCTGTGGCCGGCGTCCGTGCACCTCGTCGGCAAGGACATCCTGCGCTTCCACGCGGTGATCTGGCCCGCGATGCTGATGGCCGCGGGCCTGCCGCTGCCCAAGCGGGTCGTCGCCAACGGCTGGCTGATGGTCGGCGGCGAGAAGATGTCGAAGTCCAACCTGACCGGCATCGCCCCGCAGGACCTCACCTCGCACTTCGGCGTGGACGCCTACCGGTACTACTTCCTGCGGGCGATCCCGTTCGGCACCGACGGCTCGTTCTCCTGGGAGGACTTCACCGCCCGGTACACCTCCGAGCTCGCCAACGACTTCGGCAACCTCGCCTCCCGCGTGGCCGCGATGGTCGGGAAGTACCACGAGGGCGTGCTGCCGGCCGCCACCGCCGCGGGCGACGCCGAGCAGGCCGTCGCCGACGGCCTGGTGAAGGCCGCCGGACTGGCCGACCTGAAGATCGGCGAGGAGCTGGACTTCGCCGCCGGCATCGCCGCGATCTTCGAGTTCGTCAAGCTGGTCAACGGCTACCTCACCGAGCAGGAGCCCTGGAAGGTCGCCAAGGACACCTCCGACGAGGGCCGGGCCCGCCTCGCGACCGTCCTCTACACCGCCGCCGAGGCGCTGCGGGCGACCGCCGTGCTGCTCAACCCGCTGATGCCGGCCACCGCGCAGAAGCTGTGGGACTCGCTCGGCGCGGAGGAGCCGCTCGGCGCCCTGGCCGCGCAGACCATCGGCACCGTCGCCGACTGGGGCCGGCTGCCCGCCGGGGTGATCGTCACCAAGGGCGACATCCTGTTCCCCCGCCTGGAAGAGAAGCCCGCCTCCTGATGGCCAAGAAGGACGACGACCGGTCGACCCCGCCGCCGCTGCCGGAACCCCTGGCCGTGGCGGTGGCCGACTCGCACACCCACCTGGACATGCAGGACGGCACCCCCGCCGAGGGCCTCGCCCGGGCCGCCTCGGTCGGGGTGACCACGGTCGTCCAGGTCGGCTGCGACGTGCGCGGTTCACGCTGGGCGGCCGACCTCGCCGCCGAGTTCGACGCCGTGCACGCGGCCGTCGCCCTCCACCCCAACGAGGCGCCGCGGATCTTCCTCGGCGACCCCGACGGCTGGTCCGGGCAGCACCGGGCCCCCGGGGGTGCCGCCGCGCTCGACGCCGCCCTCGCCGAGATCGACGCGCTCGCCGCCCTGCCGCAGGTCAAGGCGGTCGGCGAGACCGGCCTCGACTACTTCCGCACCGGCCCGGAGGGCGTGGACATCCAGAAGGAGTCCTTCCGGCGCCACATCGCGATCGCCAAGCGGCACGGCAAGGCCCTCGTCATCCACGACCGGGACGCCCACGACGACGTCATCGCCCTGCTCCTGGAGGAGGGCGCCCCCGAGCGCACCGTCTTCCACTGCTACTCCGGCGACGCGGCGATGGCGAAGGTCTGCGCCGAGCACGGCTGGTACCTCTCCTTCGCCGGGCCGGTCACCTACAAGGCCAACCACGCCCTGCGCGAGGCCCTGGCCGTCACCCCGCTCGACCGCGTGCTGATCGAGACGGACGCGCCGTTCCTCACCCCGCACCCGTTCCGCGGCCGCCCCAACGCGCCGTACCTCATCCCCGTCACGCTGCGGGCGATGGCCGCCCACCGCGGCATCGGCGAGGACGAACTCGCCACCGCGATCGCCGCGAACACGGCCCGGGCGTTCGCGTACTGATCCGTCACCCGTTCGAACGAATGCCGGATTCCGGCGGAACGCCCCGACCCTCCTGCGACTCCTTCACGCTGACCGGCACGAACGCGGCACGAGCGCAGCGAGGGAGACGGCGATGACCGCCGAGACGACCGACCGAAGGAATCCGCCGTCCCAGGGCGGGACGTACGAGCAGGTCGAGGGGCCCGACCTGCCGTCCGAACGGGACCTGCCGGACGGAGCCACCGCCCTCCGCGCGGCGGACGGCTCCCCGGCACGACCCGGCACGACCCGGTGCGGAGCGGGATCGACCTCCGGCAGGCGGGCGAACTCCGAGCCCCGCGCGCGCCCGTATCCTTGCGGGGTGAGCAGCACCGACCCCGCACCCGCAGCCGACCACCACCTGCTCGGCGCCGCCGACATCCGCGAACTGGCGGCCGCCTTCGGCGTGAAGCCGACCAAGCAGCGCGGACAGAACTTCGTCATCGACGGCAACACCGTTCGGCGCATCGTCCGTGCGGGCGGGGTGACCGCCGAGGACAGCGTGGTCGAGGTCGGGCCGGGCCTCGGCTCGCTCACCCTGGCCCTGCTGGAGGTGGCCGCCCACGTCACCGCGGTCGAGATCGACCCGCTGCTCGCCCGGCACCTGCCCACCACCGTCGCCGCCCGCATGCCGGACAGGGCCGCGCACTTCGACCTCGTGCTGAGCGACGCCATGGAGGTCACGGAGCTGCCCGGCCCGGCGCCGACCGCGCTGGTCGCCAACCTGCCCTACAACGTCGCCGTCCCGGTGCTGCTGCACATGCTCGCGACCTTCCCGACGATCGAGCGCACCCTGGTCATGGTGCAGAGCGAGGTCGCCGACCGGCTCGCCGCCAAGCCCGGCAACAAGGTCTACGGCGTGCCGTCGGTGAAGGCCAACTGGTACGCCGACGTGAAGCGCGCCGGGGCGATCGGCCGCAGCGTCTTCTGGCCCGCGCCGAACGTCGACTCGGGCCTGGTCTCGCTGGTGCGCCACGACCCGCCGCGGACGACCGCCACCCGCACCGAGGTGTTCGCCGTCGTCGACGCCGCCTTCGCCCAGCGCCGCAAGACCCTGCGCGCCGCGCTGGCCGGCTGGGCCGGTTCGCCCGCCGGCGCCGAGCAGGCGCTGGCCGCCGCCGGCATCGACCACAAGCTACGCGGCGAGATGCTGACGGTCGAGCAGTTCGCCGCGATCGCCGAGCACAAGCCGAAGGCCCAGTGATGATCACCGTACGCGTGCCCGCCAAGGTCAACGTCCAGCTGGGGGTCGGCGGCCTGCGGGCCGACGGCTTCCACGACCTGGCCAACGTCTTCTTCGCGGTCGGCCTCGCCGACGAGGTCACCGCCACCCCGGGCGAGGGCGTCACCCTGACCTGCACCGGCCCCGACGCGGCGTCCGTGCCCCTCGACGGCAGCAACCTCGCCGCCCGCGCCGCCCGGCTGCTCGCCGAGCACCACGGCCTCGCCGACCCCGGCGTGCACCTGCACATCGCCAAGGCCATCCCGGTCGCCGGCGGCATGGCCGGCGGCAGCGCGGACGGCGCCGCCGCCCTCGTCGCCTGCGACGCGCTGTGGGGCCTCGACACACCGATCGAGGTGCTGCTGGAGCTGGCCGCCGAGCTCGGCTCGGACGTGCCGTTCGCCCTGCTCGGCGGAGTCGCCCTGGGCCGAGGCCGCGGCGAGATCCTGGAGGCCCTCCCGGTCTCCGGCACCTTCCACTGGGTGTTCGCGGTGGCCGACGGCGGCCTCTCCACCCCCGCCGTCTACCGCGAGTGCGACCGCCTCCGCGAGGAGGACGGCACCGGCTCCACCGAGGCTGACGTACCCACCCCGGACGCCGACCCGGCCCTGCTCGCCGCCCTGGCGACCGGCGACCCGGTCGCCCTCTCCGCCGCCCTCGCCAACGACCTGCAGGCCGCCGCGGTCTCGCTGCGCCCCTCGCTCGCCGACACCCTGCACGCGGGCACCGAGGCCGGCGCCCTGGCGGCCCTGGTCTCCGGCTCCGGGCCGACCTGCGCCTTCCTCGCCAAGGACGCCGACGCCGCCCGGGCGATCGCCGTCGCGCTGACGGCCTCCGGCACCTGCCGGGCCGCCCATGCGACGTACGGCCCGGTGCCCGGGGCGACGATCGGCGCACCCACGCCCTGACCGGCCCGCCGCCCGCCGCCCGCCGCCCAGTGCCCGGCGGCCGATGCCCGACGTTCGGCACCAGGCCGCCCCGCCGGCCGTCGTACGGTGCCGCGCCTCGACGCCGGACCGGCACCGCCCCGCCGCCCACTAGGCTGGGAGGCCGGAGACCCGTCCCGACCCCCTCCCAGGAGCGCAGCTGCAGTGGCCGTCAACCTCGCCACCATCGAGTCCGTCACCAAGGTGTACGGCACCCGTGCCCTGATGGACGGAGTCAGCCTGGGCGTCAGCGAGGGGGACCGGATCGGTGTCGTCGGACGCAACGGCGACGGCAAGACCACGCTGGTCCGTATGCTCGCCAAGCTGGAGGAACCGGACAGCGGCCGGATCACCCACTCCGGCGGGCTGCAGATGGCCGTCCTCACCCAGCACGACTCGCTGGACCCGAAGGCGACCATCCGCCAGGAGGTCATCGCCGGCCGCGCCGACCACGAGTGGCTGGGCGACGCCCGCATCCGCGACATCATCGAGGGCCTCTTCGGCGGCCTCGACCTGCCGGGCTTCGCCGAGGGCCTCGACACCGTGATCGGCCCGCTCTCCGGCGGCGAGCGCCGCCGCATCGCGCTCGCCCAGCTGCTGCTCGGCGAGCCCGACCTGATCGTGCTGGACGAGCCCACCAACCACCTCGACGTCGAGGGCATCGCCTGGCTCGCCCGGCACCTGCAGAACCGCCGCTCCGCGCTCGTCTGCGTCACCCACGACCGGTGGTTCCTCGACCAGGTCTGCACCCGCATGTGGGACGTGCAGCGCGGCGAGGTGCGCGAGTACGAGGGCGGCTACTCCGACTACGTCTTCGCGCGCGCCGAGCGCGGCCGCATCGAGGCCACCGAGGAGCAGAAGCGGCAGAACCTGGCCCGCAAGGAGCTCGCCTGGCTGCGCCGCGGCGCCCCCGCCCGCACCTCCAAGCCCCGCTACCGCATCGAGGCGGCCAACGCCCTGATCGCGGACGTGCCCGAGCCGCGCGACAAGAGCGAGCTGATGAAGTTCGCCAACGCCCGCCTCGGCCGGACGGTCTTCGAGCTGGAGGGCGTGAGCATCAAGGCCGGCCCGAAGCACCTGCTCGACCACGTCACCTGGCAGCTCGGCCCCGGCGACCGGATCGGCCTGCTCGGCGTCAACGGCGCCGGCAAGACCTCCCTGCTGCGCGCCATGCAGGCGGCGTTCGCGACCGAGGGCGACGTGCAGCCCGCCGGCGGCGTGATCAAGGTCGGCAAGACCGTGCGCCTGGCCTACCTCTCGCAGGAGATCGCCGAGCTCGACCCGCAGGTGCGGGTGCTGCAGGCCGTCGAGCAGATCCGCGGCCGGGTCGACCTCGGCAAGGGCCGCGAGATGAGCGCCGGCCAGCTGTGCGAGCAGTTCGGCTTCACCAAGGACAAGCAGTGGACGCCGGTGGGCGACCTCTCGGGCGGCGAGCGCCGCCGCCTCCAACTGCTGCGCCTGCTGATGGACGAGCCGAACGTGCTCTTCCTCGACGAGCCCACCAACGACCTCGACATCGAGACCCTCAACCAGCTGGAGGACCTCCTCGACGGCTGGCCCGGGTCGATGATCGTGATCAGCCACGACCGCTTCTTCATCGAGCGCACCACCGACACCGTCTTCGCCCTGCTCGGCGACCGCCGACTGCGGATGCTGCCGAACGGCGTCGACGAGTACCTGGAGCGCCGGGCACGGATGGCCGAGTCGGGTTCCCCCGCTCCCGCCGCCGCGGCGCCGACCGAGGCCGCGAAGGCCGCCGGCGACACCCGCCTCCAGAAGAAGGAGATGCAGAAGATCGAGCGGCAGATCTCCAAGCTGGACCAGCAGGAGGCGAAGCTGCACACCCAGCTCGCCGAGCACGCCGCCGACTTCTCGAAGATCGCCGACCTGGACGCGCAGCTGCGCAAGGTCCGCGACGAGAAGGAGGAGCTGGAGATGAGCTGGCTGGAGCTGGCCGAGCAGGTCTGACGGGTCGTCCGCCCGGTCGGCACTGTCGGTGCCGGCCGGTAGCTTCCCGTCCATGAACGCAGACGACACCCGTCGGGCCGCGGCCCGCCCCACCGCCAGGTGGCGGCGGTTCGCCGCCCGGCACCCGGAGTACGCGGAGCTGTACCCGCCGGCGATGCTGGCCGCGACCGACGACGCGATGACCGCCTACGAGGCCGAGCTGGCGCCCGGCGCGCCCGACGAACTGCTCTGGGCGGCCGTCGAACACCTCGTGCAGGCGCTGAACGCGATAGACGACGTGCACGGGCTGTTCGAGACCTCCGAGCGCGAGGACCTGTGCGAGTACGCGGACGCCGCGCTGGGCACCGTCGGCGTCGACGTGGAGGCCCTGACGGCCCGCCGTGGCCTGGAACGCGCCGAGCTGACCGACCGTTGGCGCGACTGGTAGGGCCGCCCGCGGTGCGGCGGATCAGTCGCGGCGGCGGAACCGGCGGACGGTCTGCCAGCCGGACGCGACCACCATCACCCCGCCGATCACCGCCCAGACGATCGACCCGCCGTGCCGGTGCCGGCCCAGCGAGAGGTCGAGCAGCAGCAGACTGAGGGCGAGACACAGGCCGGCGAAGATCTTGTCGAACAGCCCGTTCTCGTCGAACACGTCTCTCACGTGCGCCCTTTCGAAGCCGGAGGCCGCCACCATACGCCGCCGCGGATGCGGCGCACCACCCCGGCGGGCGTACGGCGGTGCACTCCCGGCCCGTCGTGTCCCTGCGGTCCTTGCAGGTCAACGACTTGTCAGGGTGACGACATGACACATGACACAGCGTCACCGACGGGGCGTGGCGCGCTGCGCCGGGTGGCCGCCTCGGCGATGCTCGGCACCGCCGTCGAGTTCTACGACTTCTTCCTCTACGGGGCCGCCGCGGCACTGGTCTTCGGCCGGGTGTTCTTCCCCGGGCTCGGCCCGGCCGGTGCCCTGCTGGCCGCGCTCTCCGTGCACGCCGTGGCGTTCGTCGCCCGGCCGCTCGGCGCGGTGCTCTTCGGGCACTTCGGCGACCGTCTCGGCCGCCGGACCACCCTCGTGGCGTCGCTGCTGCTGATGGGCGTCTCGACGGCCGCCGTCGGCCTGCTGCCGGCGTACGGGCAGTGGGGGGCGTGGGCGCCCGTGCTGCTCACGGTGCTGCGGTTCTGCCAGGGACTGGGACTGGGCGGCGAGTGGGGCGGGGCGGCGCTGCTGATCGCCGAGCACGCACCGGCCCGGCAGCGCGGTCGCTGGGGCGCCTACCTGCAACTCGGCCCGTGCGCGGGCTTCTTCCTGGCGACGGCGGCGTTCCTGGTGCTCGGCGAGGTGCTGGACGAGGCCGCGTTCCTGGACTGGGGCTGGCGGGTGCCGTTCCTGGCCTCGCTGGTGCTGGTGGCGATCGCGCTGTTCGTCCGGCTGCGCGTCGCCGAGACGCCGCTCTTCCGGGCCCAGCCCGGCCACGCCCGGATGCCGGTGGCCGAGGTGCTGCGCGGCCACCGCCGGCCGGTGCTGCTCGGTGCCGGCGCCGTCATGTCGGGGTACGCGCTGTTCTACCTGACGACGACGTACGCGCTGGCGCACGCCACCGCCGACCTCGGGGTGCCGCGGCGCCTCGTGCTGGGCCTGCTGCTGGCCGGGGCCGTGCTCAAGGGCGGCACGGTGGTGCTGAGCGCCCGCGCCGCCGACCGGTACGGGCGGCGGCGGGTGCTGCTCGTGGCGACGCTGCTCGCCGGGGGATGGGCCGGGGTGTTCTTCCCGCTGCTGGAGACGGCCCGCACCGGGCCGGTCGCGCTGGCTCTGCTCGGGGCGATGGCCCTGCTCGGCGGCATGCTCGGGCCGGTCGCCGCGTACCTGCCGGAGCTCTTCCCGACCCGGGTGCGGTACACCGGTGCGGCGCTGACCTACAACCTGGCGGGCGTGGTCGGCGGGGCGACCGCGCCGCTGGTCGCCGTCCGGCTGGCCGGGGCGTACGGCACGGCGGTGCCGGTCGGCTGGTACCTGGCGGGGCTGGGCGCGGTCTCGCTGCTCTGCCTGCTCGGCATGCCGGAGACCCGCGGGACGGACCTGGACGCGGTGCGCCGCCGCCCCCTCGCGCGGGACGGGGGAGCGACGGCGGTGCGCTGAGCGCGGGACCTCAGGCGGCCAGGGCCGCCAGGGCCGCCCGGCCGGCGAGGGTGATCGCGGCCTGTCGGGCGACCCGCTCGCCGAGGTGCTCGGCGGTGAGGACGTCGGCCGGGTGGACGCCTTCCGGTCCCTGGTCGGTGTGGGTCTGGGCGCCCGCGCCGAGGAACAGGCCGAGGCGGTTGAGGTCGTTCTCGGAGGCGGTGGAGGAGTTCCAGCCCGGGTGCAGGCCGAGGCTGATCCACTGCATGCCGTGCTGCGCGGCGAGCACGGTGAAGAACTGCAGGGTGTGCAGCTTGTCGCCGCTCTTGGAGCCGGAGTTGGTGAAGCCGGCCGCGAGCTTGTCCTTCCAGGCCTGGCTGAACCAGCGCTTGGAGGTCTCCTCGGCGAACGTGTGGAAGGCGCCGGAGGCGGTGCCCATGTAGGTGGGCGACCCGAACACGATCGCGTCGGCGGCGTCGAGCTCCGCCCACTGCTCCTCGGTGATCGTGTCGACGGCGATCTGCACCGTGTCGGCGCCGGTGGCGGCCGCGCCGCGGACCACGGCCTCGGCCAGGACGGCGGTGTGGCCGTAGCCGGAGTGGTAGGCGACGGCGACGGTGGGACGGGCGGCGGTCGTCATGGCGGGGTTGGCTCCTCGGAGTGCGGATCGGCGCCGGCCGGCCGAACGGTGCGACCGGGGCTGTCGGTCTCCAACATAGACCAAGTCTCCGATGGTTACCAACTCCCGATCGGAGACCGTTCGAGTTAGGCTGGGGTCATGTCCACCCCGCAGACCGCCCCGTCCGACGGGCTCCCGCCCGCTCCGGCCGGCCAGGAGTTCGACATCTTCGTCGCGGTCTGTCCCAGCCGGGACGTCTTCGCGGAGCTCGCCGACAAGTGGTCGCTGCTCCTCCTCCTGAGCCTCCACCAGCGCGGTGAGCAGCGCTTCTCCGAGCTGCAGCGCTCGGTCGGCGGCGTCAGCCGCAAGATGCTCACCCAGTCGCTGCGGTCGCTCGAACGGGACGGCCTCGTGCTGCGCACCGTCCACCCGCAGACCCCGCCGCGGGTGGTCTACGGGCTGCTGCCGCTCGGCCGCACCCTCGCCGAGCGGATCGCACCCCTCAGCGACTGGGTCGAGTCGCACGCCTGCTCGGTCGTCGAGGCGCGCGAGCGGTTCGACCGGGCGCACTGCGGCGACGGGGTGCCGGCGCCCTGAGGCGCCCCGTACCCCGCATGCCCCGTACCCCGCATACCCCGCGCCCCGCATACCCCGCGCTCCGTGCCCCGCGCCCCGACCGGGCGACCGGGCGGCAGGGCCCGCGGGCGTGCGTGCGGGGCCGTGGTGGAAATCGGGCCCGGATGGATTTCACGTTCCGGCCGACGGCCGTGTAATGTCTTCCTCGTTCGAAGGGAAGACCGAGAACAAGCCCCTATAGCTCAGTCGGTAGAGCGTCTCCATGGTAAGGAGAAGGTCTGCGGTTCGATTCCGCATGGGGGCTCCACAGTGAGCACGAAGGCCCTCGCCGGTACGGCGGGGGCCTTCGGCGTTCTCGCGGCCGGTACCACCGGACCCGCTGCCGCCGCACCCCGCCGCCTCCGCACCCCGCTGCCCGGCCTGCTGCCCCGCACCCCGCCGCGCGGACGACTGCCGGGCGGCGGCCGGGCGGCGGCGGGCCGGGAGCCTGGCGGACCGGGCGCCGATGCGCTGTGATGGTGCGTCAACCGCCGCGCCGGACACGGCCGACCGGGACTGGAGGGCGCCGTGGGCGTTCGGCTCGTGATCGTCGACGACCACCGGCTGCTGGCCGAGGCGCTGGCCACCGCCCTGCAGCTGCGCGGCCACCGGGTGCTCGCCGTGGGCGCGCCCGCCACCGCCGTCGGCGCCCTGGTCGGCGCGCGGCGCCCCGAGGTGTGCCTGCTGGGGATCTCCGCGGGCGGCGGGGACGCGGTGTTCGGGGAGCTGCGCCGACTGCGGGCCGAGCGCCCCGAGGTGGCCGTCGTGGTGCTCGGTCCGGTCGGCGAGCCGGGCCGGGTGGCGGCGGCGTTCGCCGCCGGTGCGGCCGGCTACGTGCGGAGCGACGAGCGGATCGAGGTCGTCGAGCGGGCCGTCGCCCGGGTGCGGGCGGGGGAGGTGGCGGTGGCGGTCGAGGTGCTGCAGGGCGCGTTCGAGGCGCTGCTGCGTCCGCTGCCGGAGCCGGACGACGACGCCGTGCGGCTGCTGCGCCTGCTGACCCGGCGGGAGGTGCAGGTGCTGGGCCGGATCGCCGAGGGCGAGGACACCGCCGCGATCGCGGCCGGTCTGGGCATCGCCTCCAGCACGGCCCGGACCCATGTGCAGCGGGTGCTGGTGAAGCTGGGGGCCCGGTCGCGGCTGGAGGCTGCGGCGGTGGCGGCCCGAACCGGCCTGCTGGACGGCGTGGACGGGCCCGTCTGACTGTTCCCGCTCTGCCAGATGTTGACTTATGGTCGCAGATGTTTGAAAATGTTGAAGAACGAGGAGATCGGAGCACATCGCCGTGAAGAAGACCACGACCAAGCTCGCGGACGGCCGCGAGCTCCTCTACTTCGACGCGGACGACTCCGCCCTCCGGGACTCCGCCGACCTGCGTCCGCTGGAGCCCACCGCGAGCCTGTCGGAGATCCGCCAGGACCCGGCGACCGGCGCCTGGGTGACCGTCGCCGCCCACCGCCAGGGCCGCATCTACCACCCGCCGGCGGACGAGTGCCCGCTCTGCCCCTCGCGGGACGGCCGGCTCAGCGAGATCCCCGCCCCCGAGTACGAGGTGGCGGTGTTCGAGAACCGCTTCCCCTCCCTGGCCACCGACGCGGCCTCCCACGTCACCGGCCTCGACCACCCGGTCGCCGCGTCCGGTCCGGGCACCGGCCGCTGCGAGGTCGTCTGCTTCACCTCCGACCACGGCTCCTCCTTCGCCGACCTGGAGGAGGCGCAGGCCCGCCTCGTCCTCGACGCCTGGACGGACCGCACCGCCGCCCTCTCCGCCCTCCCCGGGGTGCAGCAGGTGTACTGCTTCGAGAACCGCGGCGCCGAGATCGGCGTCACCCTGGCCCACCCGCACGGCCAGATCTACGCCTTCCCCTTCACCGCCCCGCGCACCCGGCGGATGGTCGAGACCGCGGCCGCGCACCGCGCCCGCACCGGCCGCAACCTCTTCGAGGACCTGCTGGCCGCCGAGCGCGCCGACCCCGTCCGAGTGGTCCTGGCGGGCGAGCACTGGACGGCGTTCGTCCCGTTCGCCGCCCGCTGGCCGTACGAGGTGCACCTGTACCCGAACCGCCGGGTCGCCGACCTCACCGCGCTCACCGAGGCCGAACGCGCCGAGTTCCCCCGCGTCTACCTGGAGCTCCTCCGCCGCTTCGACCGGCTCTTCATCGAGCCCGGGCACAATGAGCAGGCCGCACCGACGCCGTACATCTCCGCCTGGCACCAGGCTCCCGCCCTCGAAGGGGAGGAGCTGGCGCTGCACCTGGAGCTGTTCACGATCCGACGTACGGTGGGCAAGCTCAAGTTCCTGGCCGGCGTGGAATCCGGCATGGACGCGTTCGTCAACGATGTGTCGCCCGAGGCGGCGGCGCAGCGCCTGCGGGAGGTCGCATCATGAGTAAGTACCTGGTCACGGGTGGAGCCGGCTACGTCGGCAGTGTGGTCGCCGCCCACCTGCTGGAGGCGGGCCACCAGGTCACCGTGCTCGACGACCTGTCGACCGGGTTCGCCGAGGGCGTGCCCGCGGGCGCCGGGTTCGTCCGGGGCCGCATCCAGGACGCCGGCGACGTGCTCGACCCGTCCTTCGACGGCGTGCTGCACTTCGCCGCCTCCTCGCAGGTCGGCGAGTCCGTCGCGGACCCGGAGAAGTACTGGCGCAACAACGTGGCGGGCTCGCTCGAACTCGTCTCCGCGATGCGCAAGGCCGACGTGCGCACGCTCGTCTTCTCCTCCACCGCCGCCGTCTACGGCGAGCCGGAGTCCGTGCCGATCGCGGAGACCGCGCGCACCGCACCCACCAACACGTACGGCGCCAGCAAGCTCGCCGTCGACCACCTGATCACCAGCGAGGCCGTCGCGCACGGGCTGGCGGCCGTCTCGCTGCGCTACTTCAACGTCGCCGGCGCGTACGGCGAGTACGGCGAGCGCCACGAGCCCGAGTCGCACCTGATCCCGCTGGTCTTCCAGGCGGCGCTCGGGCAGCGCCCGCACATCTCGGTGTTCGGCGACGACTACCCCACTCCGGACGGCACCTGCATCCGCGACTACATCCACGTCGCCGACCTCGCCGACGCGCACCTGCTGGCGCTCGGCGCGGCCAGGGCCGGCGAGCACCTCATCTGCAACCTCGGCAACGGAAGCGGCTTCTCCGTCCGCGAGGTCATCGAGTCGGTCAAGCGCGTGACGGGCCGTGAGATCCCCGTCGTCACCGCCGAGCGCCGCCCCGGCGACCCGGCCTCCCTGGTCGCCTCCGCCGCCCGTGCCCACGAGGTGCTCGGCTGGCGTCCCCGCCGCCCGGAGCTCGACGACATCGTCGCCGACGCCTGGGCCTTCACCCTGGAGAAGCGAGCCTGATGACACGTACCCAGTCCGTCCGCGACGGCGCCGCCACCGAAGGCATCTGGGCGGCGCCCGGCCGGGTCAACCTGATCGGCGAACACACCGACTACAACGACGGGTTCGTGCTGCCCGTCGCCCTGCCGCACAGTGCCCGCGCCACCGTCCGGCTCCGCCCGGACGGCGTGCTGCGGCTGTACAGCGAGCAGGGCGAGGGCGAGGCCGTCGAACTCGCGGTCGCCGACCTCGCCCCCGGATCGGTGGACGGCTGGGCCAAGTACCCGGCCTCGGTGGTCTGGACGCTGCGCGCGGCCGGGTACGACGTCGGCGGCGCCGACGTGCACATCGACAGCGACGTGCCGACCGGCGCCGGCCTCTCCTCCTCGGCCGCGCTGGAGTGCGTGGTCGCCGCGGCCTACAACGACCTCCACGGGCTCGGCCTGACCGGCCCCGAGATCGCCCGGCTCGCGCAGCGTGCCGAGAACGAGTTCGTCGGCGTGCCCTGCGGCGTGATGGACCAGATGGCGTCCGCCTGCTGCACCGAGGGCGGCGCCCTCTTCCTCGACACCCGCGACCTCTCCCAGCGGCACGTGCCGATCGACCTCGCCGGTGCCGGCCTGCGACTGCTCGTGATCGACACCCGGGTCAAGCACGACCTCGCCGACGGCGCCTACGCCGAGCTGCGGGCCGGCTGCGAGCGGGCCGCGGCCCTGCTCGGCCTCGCCGCCCTGCGCGACCTCCCGGCCACCGGGCTGGACGCCGCGCTCGACCGCCTGCCCGACGAACTCCGTCCGCTCGTGCGGCACGTGGTGACCGAGGACGAGCGGGTCCTGGAGGCCGTCGCCCTGCTCGACGCCGGCGACCTCGCCGGCCTCGGCCCGATCCTGACGGCGGGCCACGCCTCGCTCCGCGACGACTACCGGGTCTCCTGCCCGGAGACCGACCTCGCGGTGGAGACGGCCGTCGCGGCCGGCGCACTGGGGGCCCGGATGACCGGCGGCGGCTTCGGCGGTTCCGTCGTCGTGCTGGTCGCCGACACCGCCCTGGACGCGGTCTCCGGCGCCGTCACCGCGGCGTTCACCGCGGCCGGCTACGCCGAGCCGCGCACCTTCACCGCGGTGCCCGCCGCAGGAGTTCGCCGGATCTCCTGAGACCGTCCGCGAAGGACCCGCCCCGCGACGTGCCGGGCGGGTCCTTCGTGCGTGCGGCGCGGAGGTCAAATCGCCGAGCCATGAAGAAACTTCACCAATCCCCCATCCCTCCGGCGCACACCCCCGTACCCTGAGTCCGGTACCGGAGGGGGTCGGCGCCGGACAGGGGGGACGGACGATGGGGCGTATTCGCGTCCTGGTGGTCGACGACCACCGCATCTTCGCCGAGGCGCTGGCCACGGCTCTCGCCGCCGAGCCCGAGATCGAGGTCGGAGCGGCCGGCAGCGCCGTCGCCGCCGAGCGGGCGCTGGAGCGCGCCGCCGCCGAAGGCCGCCCCTACGACGTCGCCCTGATCGACGCGGACCTCTCCGCGGCCGCCGGCCGGCCCGGGCAGCGCCCCCGCACCGCCCCGCCGGCCGCCGTCCTGCCGCCGCCCCGCCGCGAGGCCCCGCCCGGCCGCCCGCAGGGCCACGTCCACACCCACACCCACACCCACACCCACTCCCTGGCCGTCGCCGCCCCCGGCTCCGGTGACGGCATCGCCCTGCTCGCCCGCGTCCTGCGCAGCCACCCGGCGCTGCGCGCGGTGGTGCTCGCCGGCTCCGACGACCCGCGCCGCGCGGTGCGCGCGCTGCAGGCCGGCGCCGTCGGCTGGGTGGCGAAGGAGAGCTCGCTGGCCCGGCTGCTGGCCGTGGTGCGGGGTGTGCTGCGCGACGAGACCCACCTGTCGCCCGCCCTGCTCACCGGTGTCGTCCGGGAGCTGACCAGCGCCCGGCGCGACCGCACGGAGAGCGAGCGGCTGGTCGGCACCCTCACCCCACGGGAGGAGGAGGTGCTGCGGTGCATGGTCGCCGGCCTCGGCCGGCAGGCGGTCGCCGAGCGGCTCTACCTCTCGCCGCACACCGTGCGCACCCACATGCAGAACGTCCTCGGCAAGCTCGGGGTGCACTCCACGCTCGCCGCGGTCGCGGTGGCCCGCCGGGCGGGGATCACGCCGTCCGAGCCGCTGCCCCAGTCCGTGCCGTCGGCCTCCGCGCCGACCGTCGCCTCAAGTGCAGGCCCGGGCGCCGGCTGACCGCGCCGTCCACGCCCGGCGCCGGGCTGGGGGAACAGCCCGACGCCACACCCAGGTACCGACTCCGTCAGTCAGGGAGACCGGAGGACCGATGTCGCCCCACACCACTGCCGCACGCCGAAACGTTCCGCTCGCACCGATCCCGGAGCAGTCCGACGGGCCGCCGGGGATGCGCACTCTCGTGATCGGCGCGGGTGCCGCCGGGTCGTCGCTCGTCCGCGACCTGCTCCGCACCCCGGAGTTCGGGCTCGCGCCGGTCGGCGTCCTCGACGACGACCCCGCGAAGGCCGGGCTCGCCGTCGACGGCGTGCCGGTGCTCGGCCCGCTCGCCGACCTGACCGGACTCGCCGTCACGCACCGTGCCCAGGTGGTGGTGCTGGCCATTCCGGGTCTGCCGCACCAGCAGGTCCGGGCGCTGGCCACCTCGGCGGCCGCGGCGGGGGTCGCGGTGCGCTACCTGCCGTCGTTCCTGTCGGCGCTGCGCCGCGAGGTGGTCGGCTCCGACATGCGCAGCCTGGACGTCAACAAGCTGATCGGCCGTCACGAGGTGCACGTGGTCTCGTCCGACGTCCGCGCGGTGATCGAGGGCCGGCGGGTGCTGGTGACGGGCGCCGGGGGGTCGATCGGCAGTGAGCTCTGCCGCCAGGTGAACGCGTTCGGGCCGTCGGAGCTCTACATGCTCGACCACGACGAGTCGAACCTGCACCGGCTCCAGCTCGACATCTGGGGCGAGGCGCTGCTGACCGACGAGTCGCTGGTGATCGCCGACATCCGGGACCGTCCGCGGATCCAGCAGATCTTCCGCGACCTGCGGCCCGAGGTGGTGTTCCACGCGGCGGCGCACAAGCACCTGCCGCTGCTGGAACGGCATCCGAGCGAGGCGGTGAAGTCGAACGTCCTGGGCACGGACAACCTCGTGGAGGCGGCCCTCGCCACCGGCGTCGAGCGCTTCGTGCTGATCTCCACCGACAAGGCGGCCGACCCGACGTCCGTGCTCGGCGCGAGCAAGCGGCTGGCCGAGCTGATCGTGCAGGCCAACGCCCGGGACGCGCGCAACCTCGGCACCGGGGTCTTCTCCGCCGTCCGCTTCGGCAACGTGCTGGGCTCGCGGGGCTCGCTGCTGTCGGTGCTGGCCGAGCAGTTGCAGAGCGGCGGCCCGGTGACGATCACCCACCCGGACGTGACCCGGTTCTTCATGACGATCGAGGAGGCCGTCGGCCTGGTGCTGGAGGCCGGCCGGATGGCCGAGGGCGGCGAGGTGTTCGTGCTCGACATGGGCGAGCCGGTGCGGATCGTCGACCTGGTGCACAACTTCGCCCGGCAGGTGCAGCTCGGCGCGGAGGACGTGGAGATCCGCTACACCGGTCTGCGGGCGGGGGAGAAGCTCAACGAGGCGCTGTTCTCGGAGGGCGAGGTGCGGCTGCCCACCGTGCACGGCCGGATCTTCGCGACCGTGGCGGGCGACGGCGCGGGCCCGGAGGACCTGGCGGGCGGGCTGACCGGCCTGTACGCGGCGGCGGCCGGCAACTCCGACGACGAGGTGCGGCGGCGGTTGGCCGGGCTGCTGCCGGGCTACCGGACACCGGAGGCCCGGCCGGTGCCGGCCCTCGGCGCGCCGTACCCGGACGGTTTCTGAGCGGTGGGCGGTGCACGGCCGCCGTGCGGCCGGGCCGTGGGCCTCGCCGGAGGAGGGCCGGGGGTCAGCCGGCCTGGTCGAAGGGGGCGACCAGTTGCCGCAGCAGGGCGGCGAGGTCGGCGCGCTGGCCGGCGCCGAGCCGGGCGAGCAGCTCGCGCTCGTGGGCGAGCAGCCCGGCGAGTGCCTGGTCGGCCTTGTCCCGGCCGTCGTCGGTGAGGCGGACGAGGACGCCGCGCCGGTCGTCCGGGTCGGGCAGGCGCCTGACGAGGCCCTTGCCGGTGAGCCGGTCGATGCGGTTGGTCATGGTGCCGGAGGTGACCAGCGTCTGGGTGAGCAGCTGGCCGGGGGAGAGCTGGTAGGGGTCGCCGGCCCGCCGGAGGGCGGTCAGCACGTCGAACTCCCAGGGCTCCAGGCCGTGCTCGGCGAAGGCGGTGCGACGGGCGCGGTCGAGGTGGCGGGCGAGCCGGCTGACCCGGCTGAGCACCTCGAGCGGTTCCACGTCGAGGTCGGGGCGCTCGCGGCGCCATGCTGCGACCAGCCGGTCGACCTCGTCCTCCATGTCGATCAGTGTATCGGGGGTTGTGTCGATGTGAAGTCTCTTGACATCGAGAATTATCAAGCGCAGTCTCTCGACGGGATATCTTGACGTCGAGATACTTGGGAGAGGGCCGTGCCCGCCACCGCATGGGATCCGCAGCAGTACCTCCGCTACGCCGACGAACGCACCCGCCCCCTGCGTGAACTCGTCGCCCGCATGCCCGCGCTCCCCGCCGCGCCGGTCGTCCTCGACATCGGCTGCGGACCCGGCAACTCCACCGCCGTCCTGCGCGACCGCTGGCCCGACGCCCACCTGACCGGCGTCGACGACTCCGCCGCGATGCTCGACACCGCCCGCACCACCGGCGAACCGGGCGCCGCCTACCTGCTCGCCGACGCCCGCACCTGGGACCCGGCCCCCGCCGCCCCCGACGCGATCGTCTCCAACGCCGCACTCCAGTGGCTGCCCGGACACCTCGCCCTGCTGCCCCGCTGGGCCGCCGCGCTCCGGCCCGGCGGCGTCCTCGCCCTCCAGGTGCCCGGCAACTTCGACGCCCCCAGCCACACCCTGCTCGCCGACCTGCGCCGCAGCCCCCGCTGGCGCGACGCGCTCGGCGAGGACGCCGTCCGGGCCGGCTCCCACGCGCCCGCCGACTACCTGCACGCCCTGCTCGCGGCGGACTGCGCCGCCGACGTCTGGGAGACCACCTACCTCACCCTCCTCGACGGCGAGGACCCGGTGCTGGAGTGGGTCCGCGGCACCGCCCTGCGCCCCGTCCTCGCCCTGCTGCCGGACCCCGCGGAGCGGGCCGCCTTCCTGGCCGAGTACGGGGCGCTGCTGCGCGAGGCGTACCCCGCGGGGCCGCACGGCACCCTCTTCCCGTTCCGGCGGGTCTTCGCCGTCGCCCGGCGCCGCTGAGCACCCGCCCGGCGCCGCTGAGCACCCGCCCGGCCGCGCCGCTGAGCACCCGCCCGGCGCCGCCGGTCAGGGCGGGTCAGCGGTGGAAGTGGTGGTGCCCCGGCATCGCCGGGTGCCGGCCGAGCAGCACCACGCCGGTGACCACCGCGAGCAGCCCCAGGACCTGGCCGGCCAGTGCGGCGGGAGTCGTCCGCAGCTCGTCGCCGAGGAATCCCACCGCGCAGGCGATCCCGGCGATCGGCTGCGCGGCGGTCAGGGCCGGCAGCGACATCCGCAGCGGCGCCGCCTCGAAGGCGGACTGCACGAGCAGCAGTCCCACCACCCCGATCGCCAGCACCGCGTACGGCTGCCAGCTGTGCAGCACCTCGCCGATGCCGCCCGTGTCGAGGCGTTCGGAGGTCATCCGGGTCAGGGCGTCCTGCAGGCCGTAGAGCAGGCCGGCGGCGAGGGCCAGCAGGGTGGCCTCCTCGAAGAGCGGCATCCGTTTGGCGAGGACGACCAGCAGCAGCGCGAGGCCGCTGACGATCCCCACCACCAGCCAGAAGCGCAGCGGTCCCGCGTCGGGGCCGCCGGCCCCCGGCTGCCCGGCCACGATGAAGGCCGCCACCCCGAGGGCGATCAGCACCACCCCGCCCCAGCCGGAGCGGCCGAGCCGGGTGCCGGTCATCACGCGGGCCAGGCCCATGGCGAAGACCAGGTTGGTGGCGAGCAGCGGCTCGACCAGGGCGACCTCGCCCTCGCTCAGGGCGAGGGCGCTGAGCACCTGGCCGGCGACCATGAAGCCCACGCCGAGGAGCCAGTCCGGCATCCGGGCGAGGTCGAGCAGCAGCCTCCAGTGCAGCAGGTCACTGCGCGGGGCCCGCTGGGCCGCGTGCTGCTGCAGCACGAAGCCGAGGCCGAGGAAGCAGGCGGCGCCCACCGCCAGAACGAAGACCGCCACGGGACCACCTCGGTGCTGTCACCCCTGTCGATCCCCCACCAGCTTCGGATGCCGCTCCAGGCCCTCCAGCCCGTGCCAGGCGAGGTTCACCAGATGCGCGGCGACCTCGGCCTTCTGCGGTTTGCGCACTTCCAGCCACCACTGGCCGGTGAGCGCGACCATGCCGACCAGCATCTGCGAGTACATCGGGGCCAGCCGCGCGTCGAACCCGCGCGACTTGAACTCCAGACCCAGGATGTCCTCGACCTGGGTGGCGATGTCGCTGATGAGGGAGGCGAAGGTGCCGGTGGACTGCGCCACCGGGGAATCCCGGACGAGGATCTTGAAGCCGTCCGTGGAGGTGTCGATGTAGTCCATCAGCGCGAAGGCGGCCTGCTCCAGCAGCTCGCGGGAGTGCCCGCCGGTGAGCGCCCCGGTCACCATGTCGAGGAGGAGCTGCATCTCGCGGTCGACGACGACCGCGTAGAGCCCCTCCTTGCCGCCGAAGTGCTCGTAGACCACCGGCTTGGAGACGCCCGCTCGCTCGGCGATCTCCTCGACGGAGGTGCCGTCGTAGCCGCGTTCCGCGAAGACCGACCGGCCGATCTCCAGCAGCTGCTCGCGGCGCTGCTTGCCGGTCATCCTGACCCGGCCGCCGCTGCGGGTGCCGCGTGCGGCCGGGGCGGACCGGGTACGGGCCACCGGGCCGCCGCCTTCCCCGCTCGGTGCGTGCTGCCGGCCGTCCGCGGTGTCCGCGTTGCTCCCGTTCACTCCTCCATCATGCGGCAGCGGGCGGGTCATACGGCGCGGCGGGCGTCGATCCGCTCGGCCTGCGGCCAGCGGACGTCGCTCGCCCAGCCCGCCTGCTCGAACCAGCGGATCAGCCGGGCCGAGGAGTCGACCTGCCCGCGCAGCACGCCGTGGCGGGCGCTGGTCGGGTCGGCGTGGTGGAGGTTGTGCCAGGACTCGCCGCACGAGAGGACGGCCAGCCACCAGACGTTCCCGGAGCGGTCGCGCGACTTGAAGGGGCGGTCGCCGATCGCGTGGCAGATGGAGTTGATCGACCAGGTCACGTGGTGCAGCAGTGCCACACGGACGAGCGAGCCCCAGAAGAAGGCGGTCAGCGCGCCCGCCCACGACATCGAGACGAGGCCGCCGATCACCGGCGGGATCAGCATCGAGACGGTCGTCCACAGCCAGAACAGCCGCGAGATGCGCCGTATGGCCGGATCGGCGATCAGATCGGGCGCGTACTTGTGCTGCGGGGTCTGCTCCTCGTCGAAGAGCCAGCCCATGTGCGCCCACCAGAGGCCCTTCATCAGCGCGGGCACGCTCTCGCCGTACCGCCACGGCGAGTGCGGGTCGCCCTCCTTGTCGCTGAACCGGTGGTGCTTGCGGTGGTCGGCGACCCAGCGGACCAGCGGCCCCTCGATGGCCAGGCTCCCGGCGATCGCGAGGGTCAGCCGCAGGGCCCGGTTGGCCTTGAAGGAGCCGTGCGTGAAGTAGCGGTGGAAGCCGACGGTGATCCCGTGGCAGGCCACGAAGTACATGACGACGGCGATCGTGAGGTCGACCCAGCCGAGGCCCCAGCCCCAGGCGACCGGGGCCGCCGCCACGAGGGCGAGGAACGGGAGGCCGATGAAGACGCCGAGCGTGATGCGTTCGGCGGCCCCCTGCTTCTCGCCGCCGCGGGTGGCGGATACCTCGGCGGGGGGCTTCTCCGCCGTCACGGTGGGTGCTGCACCGGCCTGCATGGTCATAGGGGTGTCCTCGGTGGCAGGAGCGTTACCTACGTTTCCGTAACTTACGGCATCGTAGGTACTGGGGCATCCGATGGGAAGACGTGTCGTCGGGAGCGGGGGCCGGAGGGTGGTGGATGCGGAGCGGCACAGCCCGTACTCTTAGCCCAGCGTTGCCCCGCCGACGGCCCGTCGGCGCGTCACCCGTGCACAGCATCCGTCCCGGATCGTCTAAGGGCAGGACAGCTGGTTTTGGTCCAGCTTATGGGGGTTCGAATCCTCCTCCGGGAGCTCAGCGCACAGCCCCGACCCGCTCGGCAGGCGCGCCCGACCCTCCCTCAGAACAACCGAGGAGCCTCCCGCGTGAGTGCCAACAAGACCGCTGCCGTCGTCGTGCTCGCCGCAGGCGGGGGCACCCGGATGAAGTCCAACCGGCTGCCGAAGGTCCTGCACGAGATCTGCGGGCGCTCCCTCGTCGGCCACGCCGTCGCCGCCGCACAGGAGTTGACCCCCGAGCACCTCGTCGTCGTGGTCGGCCACCTGCGCGAGCTCGTCACCGGCCACCTGGAGTCCCGCTACCCGGGCGTGCGCACCGCCGTCCAGGAGCAGCAGAACGGCACCGGCCACGCCGTGCGCACCGCCCTGGAGGCGCTCGCCGCCGACGGCGTCGCCCTGGACGGCACCGTGCTCGTCACCACCGGCGACGCGCCGCTGCTCACCGGCGCCACCCTGCGCGCCCTCGCCGACGCCCACACCGGGCAGGGCAACGGCGTCACCGTGCTGACCGCGGTCGTGCCGGACGCCGACGGCTACGGCCGCATCCTGCGCGACGGCGAGGGCGCGGTCGCCGCCATCGTCGAGCACAAGGACGCCACCGACGAGCAGCGCGCCGTCTCCGAGATCAACTCCGGCGTCTTCGCCTTCGACGCGAAGCTGCTCGCCGAGGCGCTCTCCCGGCTCACCACCGACAACAGCCAGGGCGAGGAGTACCTCACCGACACCCTGGAGATCCTGCGCACCGCCGGCCACCGGGTCGGCGCCGTCGTCGCGGCCGACCACCGCGACATCGTCGGCATCAACGACCGGGTGCAGCTCGCCCAGGCCCGCCGGATGCTCAACGACCGGCTGCTGGAGCGCGCGATGCGCGCCGGCGTCACCGTGGTCGACCCGGCCACCACGTGGTTCGACGTGCAGGTCACCTACGAGCCCGACGCGGTCGTGCTGCCCGGCACCCAGCTGCAGGGCGCGACGCACCTCGGCGAGGGCTGCGAGGTCGGCCCGAACACCACCGTCACCGACAGCGTGATCGGCGCCGGCGCCACTGTGAGCAACGCCACGGTCGTCGACGCGGAGGTCGGCGAACTCGCCTCGGTCGGCCCGTACGCGTACCTGCGGCCGGGCGCCCGGCTCGCCCGCAAGGCGAAGGCCGGCACCTACGTCGAGATCAAGAACTCGGAGCTCGGCGAGGGCGCCAAGGTGCCGCACCTGTCGTACATCGGTGACGCCACGATCGGCGAGGGCAGCAACGTCGGCGCGGCCTCCGTGACGGTCAACTACGACGGTGTGGACAAGCACCGCACGGTGATCGGGGCGCACTGCCGCACCGGCTCCGACAACATGTTCATCGCCCCCGTCACCGTCGGTGACGGCGCCTACACCGCCGCCGGCTCCGTGATCTACCAGAACGTGCCGGCCGGGTCGCTCGGCGTCGCCCGCGCGCAGCAGCGCAACGTCGCCGGATGGGTGGCCCGCAGGCGCCCCGGCACGGCCTCCGCCGCTGCTGCCGCGGCCGCGGACGAGGCGGCCGCCGCCGCCCCCGACGAGGGCTGAGCCGACTGCGGGGGGTCTTGGCATCCGGTCCCGGGGCGGACGCTTCCCGGCGGTGCGCGTAACCTGGAGTACATACGTGCGCCACTGGGCTAACCGTCCGCGTCCAGGCGTACCCCAAATCCCCCGCTGACCGACGGCCCGAGCGCTGCCCGGGTGTGCCGCAGCGGGTTCATGCGGTCAAAACGCGAGGAGACGGTGCAGTGAGCGGGATCACGACGTCGGGAGAGAAGAAGCTGCGGCTCTTCTCCGGCCGTGCCCACACCGAGCTGGCGGGGGAGGTGGCCCGGGAACTCGGCACCGAACTCGTCCCCACCAAGGCCCTGGACTTCGCCAACGGCGAGATCTACGTCCGCTTCCTGGACTCCGCGCGAGGCGCGGACTGCTTCGTGATCCAGAGCCACACGGCTCCGATCAACCAGTGGATCATGGAACAGCTCATCATGATCGACGCGCTGAAGCGGGCCTCGGCCCGCAGCATCACGGCCATCCTGCCGTTCTACGGCTACGCCCGGCAGGACAAGAAGCACCTCGGCCGCGAGCCCATCTCGGCCCGCCTGGTCGCCGACCTCCTGCGCACCGCCGGCGCCGACCGCCTGATGGCCGTCGACCTGCACACGGCGCAGATCCAGGGCTTCTTCGACGGCCCGGTCGACCACCTCTTCGCGCTGCCGATGCTCGCCGACTACGTCGGTGACAAGGTCGACCGCGCGAAGCTGACCATCGTCTCGCCGGACGCCGGCCGGGTGAAGGTCGCCGACCAGTGGTGCGACCGCCTGGACGCCCCGCTGGCGATCATCCACAAGCGCCGCGACATGACCCGGGCCAACACCATCCTCTCGGCGGAGGTCGTCGGCGACGTCAAGGACCGGGTCTGCGTCCTGGTCGACGACATGATCGACACCGCCGGCACGATCTGCGCCGCCGCCGACGCGCTCTTCGACAACGGTGCCGCCGACGTCATCGTCGCCGCCACCCACGGCGTGCTCTCCGGCCCGGCCTCGGACCGCCTGAAGAACTCCCGCGTCAGCGAGTTCGTCTTCACCAACACGCTGCCCACCCCGGCCCAGCTCCAGCTGGACAAGGTGACGACGCTCTCGATCGCCCCCTCGATCGCCGCGGCGATCCGCGAGGTGTTCGAGGACGGTTCCGTGACCAGCCTCTTCGAGGGCGTGCACTGACGCCCCGTACGGCCCGGTCGGCCCCCGCGCGCGCCGCGCACGGGGGCCGATTTCACGGTTGACGCGCCAGCGGTTAGACTCGTGGGACGCCCGGCGAGGGATGCCGTGTGCCCCACCGGGTGCCGCAACCGTGATCGACGCGCTGCTTCGAGTAGTCGTCTGCCGCCGAGCGACCCCAAGGTATTTGAGGGTGTGGCCCGGCGGTTTTGTCGTTCCTGCACCCGCGCCAGTCTTTTCTCAACGAGGAGTGCAGTCGTGTCCGAGATCCGCCTTGCAGCCGAAGCCCGTACCGAGTTCGGCAAGGGTGCCGCCCGCCGCGCGCGCCGCGCCGGCCTGGTGCCCGGTGTCGTCTACGGCCACGGCCTCGCCCCGGTCCACCTGAACCTGCCGAGCCACGCCCTGATGATGGCGCTCAAGACCCCGAACGCGCTGCTCGTCGTCCCGATCGAGGGCAAGGACGAGTACGTCCTGCCGAAGGCCGTCCAGCGCGAGGCCATCCGCCGCTCCATCGAGCACGTCGACCTCCTCCTCGTGAAGCGCGGCGAGAAGGTCACCGTCGAGATCCCGGTGCACGCCGAGGGCGAGCTCGCCCCCGGTGGCAACCTGCTGGAGCACGTCCTGAACGCGCTCCCGATCGAGGCCGAGGCCACCCACCTCCCCGAGTCCGTCACCGTCTCCGTCGAGGGCCTGGAGGCCGGCGCCTCCATCCTCGCCAAGGACATCGAGCTCCCCAAGGGCACCACGCTGGCCGTCGACGGCGAGACCGTCGTCCTGCAGGTCATCGGCGCCCAGGCCGCCGAGGCCACCGAGGACGAGGCCGCCGAGGCCACCGAGGCCTGAGCCTCCCCCTCCTCGACCGCTGCCCCGACCGTTCCGTCCGGACCGGCCGGGGCAGCGGCATGTCCGGGATGATGGTGTCGTGAGTGAGGAGCGGTTTCGATGAGTGACGACACGTACGACGGGCCCTGGCTGATCGTCGGCCTCGGCAACCCCGGGGACGGCTACGCCCGCAACCGGCACAACATCGGCTTCATGGTCGCCGACCTGCTCGCCGAGCGGATCGGCGCGCGCTTCAAGGCCCACAAGAGCCGCGCCCAGGTCGCGGAGGGCCGGCTCGGGGGCCGCCGCGTCGTGCTGGCCAAGCCGATGACCTTCATGAACCTCTCCGGCGGCCCCACCACCGGCCTGCGGGACTTCTACAAGGTGCCCAACACCGCCGTCGTCGCCGTGCACGACGAGCTCGACCTCGACTACTCCGCCCTGCGGCTCAAGTGCGGCGGCGGCGACAACGGCCACAACGGCCTCAAGTCCCTCACCAGGTCGCTCGGCCCCGACTACCACCGGGTGCGCTGCGGCATCGGCCGCCCGCCCGGACGCATGGAGGTCGCCGACTTCGTCCTCAAGGACTTCTCGGCCGCCGAGCGCAAGGACCTCGACTGGTTCGTCGACCGCTCCGCCGACGCCGTCGAGGCGCTCGTCACCGAAGGACTGGAGCGCGCGCAGAGCACCTACAACTCCTGACCGGAGCCGGGTGCCGCCTCCTCCCGCGACGGATGTGTTACGTACACAACGGTCGTGCAACGCTTGGCCGCTGGGAGCTGATTCGGGGTCAGGCGCCCGGTGTCCATCGGATACGGTCAGTCCCGTACGAAGGGTTGCGGGGTTCGATCTGGGGGTATGACGGGTGGCTCGGTCCTACAGGGTGGCGCGCATGGTCGGCGGGGCGGCGGTCTGCCTGGCCGCGACCGGCGCGGGAGCCTCCGCCGCGACGGCCGCCGACGCGACGGCGGGCCCCGTGACGTCGCCCGAGCCCGCCGCGGCGCAGCTCGTGCCGCCGGTCCCCGGCGCGGTCGGCGGATCGGCCGGCCTCTACGCGGTGGCCGGCGGCCTCGTGGTCGTCGCCGGCGGTGCGGCGACCTGGCTGCGACGGCGCCGCGGCGACGGCGCCGAGGTGCACTGACGCCCCGTCGGCACCCGCCGCCCGGCACCCGGCGGCCGTGACGACGAGGAGGGCGGGCCCGCCGTGCGCGGGCCCGCCCTCCGTCGTACCGGGGCCGGGGTCAGCCGGTGTTGCGCAGGCCGGCGGCGATGCCGTTGACGGTCAGCAGCAGCGCGCGGGCCCGCAGCGGGTCCTCGCTGAGACCCTGGGCGGCCTCCTCGCGCTGACGGCGCAGCAGCGCCACCTGCAGGTAGGAGATCGGGTCGAGGTAGGCGTCGCGCACGGTGAACGTCTGCTTCAGCACCGGGTTGTGCTCCAGCAGCTCGCTCTCGCCGGTCAGCCGCAGCACCTCGCGCAGGGTGAGCTCGTGCTCGGCGGTGATCTGGTCGAAGACGTGCCGCAGCTCGCCGGGCACGAGCTGCTCGACGTAGTGGCGGGCGATCCGCAGGTCGGTCTTGGCCAGCGTCATGGCGACGTTGGACAGGAAGTTGCGGAAGAAGTGCCACTGGCCGTACATCTCGTCCAGCACGTCGCCCAGGCCGGCCTCGCGGGCGGCGGCGAGGCCGGAGCCGACGCCGTACCAGCCGGGGACGATCTGCCGGGACTGCGTCCAGCCGAACACCCACGGGATGGCGCGCAGGCCGTCCAGGCCCGCACCGGAGTCCGGGCGGCGCGACGGGCGGGAGCCCAGGTGCAGCGAGGCGAGCTGGTCGACCGGGGTGGCCGCGAAGAAGTACTTCGGCAGGTCCTCCTGCTCGACCAGCGCGCGGTACGAGGTGTGCGCGGCCTCGGAGACCTGGTCCATCGCGGCGTCCCAGCGGGCCAGCTCCTCGGGGGCCTGCCGCGGCGCGGTGTGCAGGGCCGACGCGGCGAGCGTGGCGGAGATGGTGAGTTCGAGGTTCTCGCGGGCCAGCGACGGCAGCAGGTACTTGTCGGAGATCACCTCGCCCTGCTCGGTCACCTTGATCTCGCCCTCCAGGGTGCCCCAGGGCTGCGCGAGGATCGCCTCGTGCGAGGGGCCGCCGCCGCGGCCGACGGTGCCGCCGCGGCCGTGGAAGAGCCGCAGCCGGATGCCGTACCGGTGCGCGACGTCGCGCAGGCGGCGCTGGGCGCGGTGGATCTCCCACTGCGAGGTGGTGATGCCGCCGAACTTCGAGGAGTCGGAGTAGCCGAGCATGACCTCCTGGACGTCGCCGCGCAGCGACACCAGCAGGCGGTAGGAGGGGTCGGACAGCATCTCGTCGAGGATGCGGTCCGCCTCCTGGAGCTCGTCCGTGGTCTCCAGCAGCGGCACGATGCCGATCTTGGCGATGCCGCCGTGCAGATCGATCAGGCCGGCCTCGCGGGCGAGCACGGCGGCGGCGAACACGTCGTCGGCGCCCTGGCACATCGAGATGATGTACGACTCGACGATCTCGTCGCCGAACCGCTCGAAGCCCTCGCGGATGGTGTGGAAGACGCCGAGCGTCTTCGCCCCGGCCGCGTCGAGCGGGGCCGGCACCGGCGCCAGCGGGCGGCGCGAGCGGAGCTCCTTGGCGAGCAGCCGCTGGCGGTACTCGCGCGGCATGTCCGCGTAGCGCCAGGCCTCCTCGCCGAGCCGGTCGAAGAGCTGGCCGAGCGCGTGGTGGTGGGCCTCGGCGTGCTCGCGGACGTCCATGGTGGCCAGCTGCAGGCCGAACGCCTCGATGGTGCGGATCGCGCGGGCCAGCCGGCCGTCGGCGATCAGCTGGCCGCGGTGGCTGCGCAGCGAGTCCTGGATCAGGCGCAGGTCGGCGACCAGCTCGCGGGTGCCGACGTAGTCGCGGCCGTCGACGTGCGCGGTGCCGGTGGAGAGCCGCTCGCGGGTGTTCTCCAGCTTGAGGCGGATGCAGGTGGCCTTGAGCCGGTACGGCTCCTCGGCGTTCATCCGCTTGTAGCGGGGGCTCAGCTCCGGGAGCGCCGCCAGGTCGTCGTCGAGCGAGGCGAGCAGCTCGTCGGACGCGCCCGCCAGCCGGACGGACGTGGAGAGCGCGTTGCGCAGGTCGTCGACGGTGGCGAGGGCGTCCTTGATGCCGTACTCGTGCTGCAGGTTGAGGACGTCCCAGGTGACCTGCGGGGTGACGTTCGGGTTGCCGTCGCGGTCGCCGCCGATCCAGTTGCCGAAGGTCAGCGGGCGCACGCCCTCGGGCAGCGAGAGGCCGACCCGGGCGAGCTCCTCGTGGAGCTCCTCCAGCACCTCCGGGACGGCCTCGCGGTAGAGCTCGTCCAGGTAGTAGACGGCGTTGCGGGCCTCGTCGGTGGGCTCGGGGCGGGCGATGCGCAGCTCGTCGGTCTGCCAGAGCAGGTCGATGACCTCGGCGAGACGGCGGTCGGCCTGGCGGCGCGCCGAGTTGTGGCGGCCGGGGTCGGCGGCGGCGAGCCCTGACGCGGCGTGCTCGCGGTGGATGCGCTCCAGCAGCTCGCCGACGCGGCGCAGCTTGTTGAGGACGCTGCGGCGGGCGGCCTCGGTGGGGTGCGCGGTGAAGACCGGGCGGACCGCCAGGTTGGCCAGGGTGTTCTGGAGGTGCTTCGGGTCGGCGTCCGCCAGCTGGTCGGCGGTCTGCGCGAGCAGCGAGCCCTCGCGGGCCCGGCGGGTCGCGAACTCCCGGCCGCGGTGCACCTGCTCGGTGACGTTGGCGAGGTGGAAGTAGGTGGAGAAGGCGCGGACGAGCTTGGCGGCGGTGGCCAGGTCGATGCCGCCGAGGAGCTCGGCGGTGGCCTCGCCGTCGGTGCGGCTGAGCAGCCTGACCTGCTCGACCAGACCGAGCAGCTCGGGGCCCTCCTGCCGGACCAGCGTCTCGCCGAGGAGATCGCCCAGGCGGCGGATGTCCGCACGCAGGGCGGCGTTGTCGGCCTCGGCGTCGGGGCCTGCGGTCGCGGACGGGTTGTCCGCCGAGGCGGGGACCGGAGCGGTCACAGCTTTCTCCCTGTGGTGGTGGGGTTCGGCAACGGCTCTCATCACCTTTGTCGTGGCGATGTGTGCGGACCGCGCTGTCCGCCGCACAGCGTGGGAAGTCTCCCCCGCTCCGCTCGGGAAACAGCATAGGTGGCACCCCGTGCCGCGTCCGAGAGGTGGCCGGATGCCGGACAGCGCCGTGGCGGGCCGCCCCGCAGGCCGGGGCGGGTCGGCGCGGTCCCGACAGGGCGGAGCGGGCCGGCGCGCGGCCCTGCCGCCGGGCCCGGCGGGCGTGGCCGGGCGGCTGCCCGGAAACTCGCCGGTACCGCCCGCCGGGCCGCCGTACGCTGTCCCCCATGAGCAAGTCGCCTGAGGGGGGCGGGCCGGGCGGCGCCGGCCCGTGGTGGTGGCGGCGCCGCCGCAGCGCGCTGCTGGACGTGGGCCTGGCCGCGCTCGCCGCTCTGGAGTGCGCCGTCGGCGCCTACACGATGGTGGAGGGCCGGCTGCACCTGGGCGGGCCGCTCGCCCTGGCCGCCTCGCTGCTCGGCGCGCTGGCCGGGGCGACGCTGGTGGTGCGGCGGCGCTGGCCGGCCGTGCCGGTGGTGGTCGCGCTGGTGTTCGTGCCGGGGCTGTTCGGCGTGGTGCTGCTCGTGGTGTCGCTCTACACGCTCGCCGCGACGTGGGAGTGGCCGTCGCGGCGGCGCCGGGTGGTCGCGCTGTCGGCGCTGGCACTGGCGGAGTCGTTCGGCATGGTGCTGGTGACCATGCTCGCGCCGTCCCCCGCGCCCTCCGAGGAGCTGCCGCCGACCTGGGTGTTCGTGGTGCTCGCCGCGCTGGTCGCGGTCGGCCTGACGGTGCCGCCCGTCGTCACCGGGCTGTACGTGGGTGCCCGGCGGCGTCTCGTCGATTCGCTGAAGGACCGCGCGCACGGCCTGGAGGCCGAACTCGGCCTCCTCGCCGAGCAGGCCAGCGAGCGGGCCCGGCGGGCCCGGTTGGAGGAACGCACCCGGATCGCCCGCGAGATGCACGACGTCGTCGCGCACCGGGTCAGCCTCATGGTGGTGCACGCCGGGGCGCTGGAGCGGGTCGTCGCGAAGGACCCGGAGAAGGCGCGGGCCAGCGCCCGCCTGATGGGCGAGGTCGGCCGGCAGGCGCTGGACGAGCTGCGCGAGATCCTCGGCGTGCTGCGGATGTCCGAACCGCCCGCCCAGGCCGACGCCGCGGGCCTCGCCGAGCTGGCGGGGCTCGTCGAGCAGTCCCGCGCCGCCGGCATGGCGGTGTCGCTGACGGTCAGCGGCGAGCGGCGCCGCTACCGGGAGGAGGCCGAGCAGACCGCGTACCGCGTCGTCCAGGAGGGCCTGACCAACGCCCACAAGCACGCGGGCGGGGCCCGGGTGTCGGTGCTGCTGGCGTTCGTGCCCAACGGCGTACGCCTCGCCGTCGTCAACACCTGCCCGGGGGAGGGCGAGCCGGTCGCCCTGCCCGGTGGCGGCAACGGGCTGGTCGGCATGCGCGAACGGGTCGTGGCGCTCGGCGGCAGCTTCGAGGCCGGGCCGGAGCCGGGCGGCGGCTTCCGCGTGGAGGCCGTCCTGCCCTCACGCCTCGCCGCGCCCGACCTTCCGCTCGGGTAGCAGCAGCGGGCCCGTCCGCGGCTGCACCAGGGGGGCGGTCAGCCGGCGGGTCGCGGGCAGCGCCAGCACCACCGCGAGCGTCAGCGCGCACGCGCCGAGCACCGGCAGCGCCGTGTACGCGTGCTGCAGCACCCGGAGGTGGTAGATCCCGGACGCCTGGACGGCCTTCAGCGGCAGCCCGTGCAGCAGGTAGACGTAGAGCGAGGCCGCGCCGAGCGCCGTCCACCGGGTGCGGCGGTCGGGCAGCAGCGCCGTGAAGGCGGCCGCCGCGGCCAGCGAGAGCAGGCCGAGCGCGGCCCGCACGGCCAGCCACACCGGGTACGGCACGTGCAGCTGCGCGGCACTGTCCGTGTACTCGACCCAGCCGGGGTTCAGCAGCTTCGGCGCCACCAGCCACAGGACCGCGAACACCGCCGCCAGCACCGCCGGCGCGCACCGCCGCGCCGCCGGGCGCCGCAGCACGCGGAGGTGGTGCGGACGCAGCACCAGCCCGAGCACGAACCACGGCAGGAACGCCAGCGTGCGGCTCAGCGCCAGCTCCGCGGGCAGCTCCTGCACGGCGCCCGACCCGGCCGCGACGAGCACGGCCACGGCCAGCGGGTGCCGCAGCGCCGTCCACACGGGCACGGTCAGCCGCCAGACGAACAGCGACAGCAGGAACCACGTCAGCCAGCGCGGCTCCAGCAGCGAGAACGCCGCCGCGCGCCGCTCCAGCACCATGCCGACCACGTTGTAGAGCACCTGGAAGACCACGTACGGCAGCGCGACCTGCGCCACCAGGCGGCGGCCGTCGACCACGGGCCGGCCCGGACGGGGCTGCGCGAACCAGCCGCACAGCGTCACGAACACCGGCATCGCGAACGCCGCGACGGTGAGCACCGCGGCGGCGATCGTGCGGTCCGCGCCGACCAGCGGCATCCAGGTGTGGGCGCAGACGACCAGGGCCACCGCGGCGAACTTGGCGTTGTCGAAGAGCGGGCGCCGCTCGCGGCCCTCCGGCACGGCGGTGGGGGCCCGCTCGTCGGCAGGGGCCTTCGCAGGGGCTCCGGCGGGGGCGGTCGCGGTGGGGGCGGCCCCGGCGGCCTGGGCCGCGGGGGCGGTCGGGGCGGCGCTCATCGCCATTCCTCCCTGCACTCTCCTCGGAACGTCCACACAGTGTGGCGGTGGACGCCCCGCGGCGGGAGGGGTTCGGCCGAACCCGCCCGAACCACGGGCACAACCGGCCCGCGAGCCCGGGCGGGGCCGGTCCGGCAGGCCGCCGGACCGGCCCGGACGGCCTCAGACGCCCGCGTGCAGCCGCTCCGGGGCGAGCCCCAGCACGAGCGTGGCCAGCGCCTGGTCGATGGTCGCGCCGAGGTACCACTCGCCGGTGTGGTCCAGGCTGAACACCCGCCCGGCCTCGTCGATGGCGAGCAGGGCCTGCCCGTACCGCTCCTCGCCGAGCGGCGCGACACGGGTGTCGAGCGCCCGGCCGAGGTCGGCCAGGGTGCGCGGCTGGTGCAGGCCGCAGCACGGGTCCAGCAGGAACGGCGTACGCGCCAGCGCCCGGCCCGCCCCCGTCAGGTCGAAGGCGAGGCCGCCGAACTCCGCCCACGCCTCGACGGCGGCCGGGAAGACGGTGTGCGCGGTGTCCGAGGGCCCGCCGTGCAGGGCGAGCGTGTCCGCCCAGGCCTCGGCCTGGCGGATCTCCCAGCGGCCGGGATGCCAGCCGGCCTGCTTGAGCGCGGCTGCCACGTCGGCGGGGAAACGCGGCTGTGTGCGGACGGCGGTCGGGTTCAGGGTCTGCTCCGTGGTCGGGGGACAAGGACGGCGGGCGGTCAGCGGGTGGTGGGCCCGACGGCGACGCTCGCGACGTTCAGGTGGTCCAGCAGGGGTGCGCAGGAGCGGCACGGCGGCGCGTGCGTGCCGTGCGCCGGGTCCCCCTCCTCGCGAATGCGGACGGTGGTCAGCCGGGCCCCCTTCAGGGCCTTCCGGGCCTCGTTCAGGCCGAGCGGCTTGCGGGCGGCCCGCTTGGAACGGGCCGCGTCCACCGTGGTGAGGAACTGCGACAGCAGTACGGCCTCCGGGCAGCGGCCCAGGAACCGCTCCCGGTGCTCGACCGGCAGGCCGACGAGGAAGTCGCCCACCAGCGGGTGCAGCAGCGGTGCCAGGTCGGCCTTGTCGCCGGCGAGCGTGTGCACCTCGCCGTTCTTCAGCGACAGCGCCGCGGCGACGGCGGGCAGCACGCTGTCGCGGAGATGCGCCAGGTGCGGTACCGCCCGGTCGGGCGCCGGACGGTCCGCTGGGCCGGTCTCCCGACCGGCCGACGGGCTCGCTGCCATACCACTCCTCCGGGTGCGAAGCCCCGCCGGTCTCCGGCCGACGGGCGGTGTGCTGACGGGCGGTGACATCCGGCCCGCTGACATTGTGGGGTTCAAGACTGTCAAACCCCTCGCAGCGCCACGGACCCGGGGTGTACGGAGCGTTGCGAAGCCCTCGCGGGCGCGCCGCGGGTTTGGGAATTCGGGCCCCCGGGGCGCACGGCGGCCGGTACCGTTCCGACAGCGGAGCCACCTGGGCACACCGCAGGTGCGCCGCCGGTCGAAGGGCCGGCCGGGGCGGCTGCGCCGGGGTGCCCGGTCGGACGCGGGGTGCCCGGAGCAGTGACGCTCCGGCACCGGACAAGGGGGGTCTTGTCGATGTCGACGCAACACGGGCCGACGCCCGAGGCGCACGAGGCGCCGGGCGAGCACGTCCCCACACCGGGTGCGGCCCACCCGACCGCCGTCCGCCGGATCGGCCTCGCCGTGGTCGGCGCCGGCTACTGGGGACCCAACCTCGTCCGCAACGCCCAGCAGACCCCAGCCCTGCGCCTGCACTGGCTGTGCGACCTCGACGAGGAGCGCTCCCGGCGGGTGCTCGGCGAGTACAGCACGGTGCGCTCCACCACCTCCTTCGACGAGGTGCTCGCCGACGACCGGGTCGAGGCCGTGGCGATCGCCACCCCCGCCGCCGCGCACTACCGGCTGGTCCGCGCCGCGCTGGAGGCCGGCAAGCACGTCCTGGTGGAGAAGCCGATCACCACCACCGCGGCCGACGCCGCCGACCTGTGCGACCTCGCCGACCGGCGCGGCCTCGTCCTCATGTGCGACCACACCTTCTGCTACACACCGGTCGTCCGCCGCATCCGCGAACTCGTGCACGGCGGCGAGATCGGCGACATCCAGTTCTTCGACTCGGTGCGCATCAACCTCGGACTCGTCCAGCCCGACGTCGACGTGCTGTGGGACCTCGCGCCGCACGACCTCTCCATCCTCGACTTCGTGCTGCCGCCCGGCGTCGAGCCCGTCGGCGTCTCCGCGCAGGGCGCCGACCCGATCGGCGCCGGACGCGCCTGCGTCGCCTATCTCACGGTCCGCCTCAGCAACGGCGCCCTCGCCCACTGCCACGTCAACTGGCTCTCGCCGACGAAGGTGCGCACCACCCTCATCGGCGGTTCGCGGCGCACCCTCGTCTGGGACGACCTCAACCCGCAGGCCCGGCTCACCGTGCACGACCGCGGCGTCGACCTCACCCCGCCCGACGAGCTCACCGACGCCATCCGCCACCGCGCCCTCATCTCCTACCGGGTCGGCGACATGGTCGCCCCCGCGCTCGTCGAGCAGGAGGCGCTGCGCAACGTGATGGCGGAGTTCGCCGCGGCCGTCACCGAGGGCCGCGCCCCGCTCACCGACGGCCGCTCCGGCCTGCGCGTGCTGCAACTGCTGCACGCGGCCTCCCGCAGCCTCGAACTCGGCGGCGCCACCGTGCCCGTCGGGACCGACGCCGATGTCCCGCTGATCACCGCTCAGGAGAGGGCCGCCGCCCGATGAACGCCGTCCCCGTCGAAGGATCCCGCTGCCTGGTCACCGGCGGCGCCGGCACCATCGGCTCCACCGTCGTCGACCAGCTGATCGAGGCCGGCGCCCGCGAGGTCGTCGTGCTCGACAACTTCGTCCGCGGGCGCGCCGCCAACCTCGCCCGCGCGCAGGAACTCGCCGCCCCAGGCCGGCTGCGCGTCGTCGACGGCGACATCCGCGACCGCGCCCTGCTGCGCGAACTCCTCGGCGACGACACCGACCTGCTCTTCCACCTCGCCGCGATCCGGATCACCCAGTGCGCCGCCGAACCGCGCCTCGCCCTGGAGATCATGGTCGACGGCACCTTCGACGTCGTCGAGGCCGCCGCCGAACGCGGCGTCCGCAAGCTGATCGCGTCGTCCACCGCCTCCGTGTACGGGCTCGCCGACACCTTCCCGACCCCGGAGACCCAGCACCCGTACAACAACGACACCTTCTACGGCGCCGCGAAGGCGTTCAACGAGGGCATGCTGCGCAGCTTCCACGCCATGACCGGCCTCGACTACGTCGCGCTGCGCTACTTCAACGTGTACGGGCCCCGGATGGACGTCCACGGCCGGTACACCGAGGTCTTCATCCGCTGGATGGAGCGGATCAACGCCGGACAGCCCCCGCTGATCTTCGGCGACGGCGCGCAGACCATGGACTTCGTCTACACCGAGGACATCGCCCGCGCCAACCTGCTGGCCGCCGCCGCCCCCGTCACCGACCGCGTCTACAACATCGCCTCCGCCACCGAGGTGTCGCTGCGCGGCCTCGCCGACGCCCTCCTCGCCGCGATGGACCGCACCGACCTCGACGTCGAGCACGGCGCCGCCCGTGACACCGCCGGCGGCGTCGTCCGGCGCCTCGCCGACATCTCCGCCGCCGAGCGCGACCTCGGCTGGAAGCCCGAACTCGGCCTGGAGGACGGGCTGCGCCGGCTCGTCACCTGGTGGCGCGAGCAGTGAAGCACTGAAGCAGCACCGCAGCACCGCAGCAGTGCCGTCCGAGCAGTGCGGCGGTGACCGTGTGAGCAGTCGCCCGCGCGAGCCGTGACCCGCGCGGACGGCCCGCCCCCGCCCGGGCGGCGGCCCCGCGCAGCAACCGACCCGCACCCGTACGGAGACCGCCTGTGTCCACCATCCCCGTGATGATCCCCTGGCTCGGCGAGGAGGAGGCCGAGGCCGCCGCCGAGGCCGTCCGCTCCGGCTGGGTCGCCCAGGGGCCGCGCGTGGCCGCCTTCGAGCAGGCCTTCGCCGACCACCTCGGCGTGCCGCACGCCGTCGCCGTCTCCTCCTGCACCACCGCCCTGCACCTGGCGATGATCGGGGCCGGCGTCGGGCCCGGCGACGAGGTCGTCGTGCCCTCGCTCTCCTTCATCGCCACCGCCAACGCCGTCACGTACGTCGGCGCCACCCCGGTCTTCGCGGACGTCGACGCGGCCACCGGCAACCTCACCGCCGACACCGTCGCCGAGGTCATCACCGGCCGGACGAAGGCCGTGATCGCCGTCGACCAGGGCGGCGTGCCCGTCGACCTCGACGCGATCCGGGCCGTCGCCGAACCGCACGGCGCGACCGTCGTCGAGGACGCGGCCTGCGCCGCCGGCTCCACCCACCGGGGCCGCCCCGCCGGGGCCGCCGCCGAGATCGCCGCCTACTCCTTCCACCCGCGCAAGCTCCTCACCACCGGCGAGGGCGGCATGGTCACCTGCCACGACGCGGCCCTCGCCGCCCGGCTGCGGCGGCTGCGCGAGCACGGCATGAGCGTCTCCGCCGCCGACCGGCACACCGCCGCGGGCGGGGCGAGCGTCGTCGAGACGTACGACGAGATCGGCTTCAACCACCGGATGACCGACATCCAGGCCGCCGTCGGGCTCGTGCAGCTCGGCAAGCTGCCCGCGATGGTCGCCCGCCGCCGCGCCCTCGCCGCCCGCTACCGCGACCTGCTCGGCCCGCTCGCCGCCGGGATGGTCGCCGACCCGGCGCACGGCACCGGCAACTTCCAGGCCTGCTGGCTGCTGCTGCCCGACGGCGCCCCCGACCGCACCGAGGTGCTGGCCCGGCTGGCCGCCTCCGGCGTCTCCGCCCGGCGCGGCATCATGGCCGCCCACCTGGAGACCCCGTACAAGGGCAGCGCCCGGGTGCCGCTGCCCGCCACCGAGCTGATCACCCGCCGCTCGCTGATCCTGCCGCTCTTCCACACGCTCACCGAGCAGCAGCAGGACACCGTCGTCGCCGCGGTGCGGGCGGCCGTCGGGTGACGTCGATCAGGCACCTCGGGCACGCCGGCTTCACGGTCGAGCACGCCGGCCTGCGCCTCCTGATCGACCCCTGGTTCCACCCGGCGTTCCTGGACGCCTGGTTCCCCTACCCGGACAACGCCGACCTGCTGCCGGAGGTCGTCGCCGGCCGCTGGGACTACCTGTACGTCTCGCACACCCACGAGGACCACTTCGACGAGCGGCTGCTGGCCCGGCTCTCCCGCGACACCACCGTGCTGGTGCCGCGGTTCCGCTCGGGCGCCCTGGCCCGCCGTCTCACCGCGCTCGGCTTCACCCGCCAGGTGCGGCTCGGCCACCGGCAGACCCACCCGCTCGGCCCCGGCACGACCGCCACCATGCTGCTCGACACCAGCCACAAGGAGGACAGCGGCCTCCTGCTCGACCTCGGGGGCTTCCGCTTCCTCGACCTCAACGACTGCAGCCCGCCGCTCTCCGACCTGCCGGCCGGCGTCGACCTGCTGGCCGCCCAGTACTCCGGCGCCATGTGGTACCCGAACGCCTACGACTACCCGCCCGAGGTGATGGCGGAGAAGACCGCCGCCGTCCGGGCCGACCTGATGGACAGCCTCGCCCGCAAGGTGCACCTCACCGGCGCCCGCACCTACCTGCCGTCCGCCGGGCCGGCCTGCTTCCTCGACCCGGAGCTCGACCGCTTCAACGACCGGCAGCGGACGATCTTCCCGCACTGGGAGGACGTCGCCGCGGACTTCGCCGTCGCCTGCCCCGGCACCGCCGTCGTCCGCACCGCGCCCGGCGACACCGTCCACGCCCTGCCCCGGTCCGACGGCCGGGAGGTGCCCCCGGCCCCGCCCGGGCGCTGGCTCACCGACCCGGCCGGCTACCTCGCCGACTACCGGGAACGCCGCCGCGACGCGTGGCAGGCCTTCCACCGCGACGAGCCCGCACCGCCCACCGCCGACGAGGTGCACGCGCACTTCGACCGCCTCCAGCGCCTCAACCGGCCGCTCCTCGCCGGCTACCGCACCGGACTGGCCCTGGAGGCCGGCGGCGCCGCCTGGCGGACGGCCCTCGGCGACCTCGCCGCGCAGGTCGAGCTGGAGGACGACCCCGTCGACCCCGCGTACACGCTGCGGGTGCCGCCGCGCGTCCTGCGGGCCGTCCTCGACGGCCGGGCCGGCTGGGAGGAGGCGCTGCTGTCGATGCGGATCGGCCTGCACCGCGACCCGGACGTCTTCGACCTGACCCTCCTCTCGCTGCTCCGCTACGGCCACCAGCCCGCGCAGACCCGCCGACTGGTCCGGGAACGGGCCGGCACCGGCGAGACCGTCGAACGCGACGGCCTGCGGCTGCAGCGCTGGTGCCCGCACGCCGGCGAGGACCTCGCGCACGCGCTGATCGCCGACGGCGTCGTCGAGTGCCCCCGGCACCACTGGCGCTGGTCCGCCGAGACCGGTGCCTGCGTGTCCGGCGGCAGCCTGCCGCTGCGCGTCGAAGCCCTGCCGGCCGGGCCCGCCCCGGCCGGATCCGTACCGAACCCGTCCACCGAGCTTGAGGGGCGCCTCCCATGACCGACATCCCGCTCGTCGACCTGCACGCCGCCCACGCCGAGGTCGCCGAGGAGGTGCGCGAGGGCTTCGACCGGGTGCTGACGAGCGGCGCGTACGTCAAGGGCCCGGACGTCGCCGCGTTCGAGGCGGAGTACGCCGCGTTCTCCGGCGTGCGGCACACCGTCGGCACCGCCAACGGCACCGACGCCCTCGAACTCGCCCTGCGCGCCCTCGGCCTGCCGCCCGGCGCCGGTGCCGTGCTGCCCGCGAACACCTTCGTCGCCACCGCCGAGGCCGTGGTGCGGGCCGGCCTGCGGCCCGTCCTCGTCGACGCCGACCCCGAGCACCTGCTGATCGACCCGGCCGCGGTGGAGGCCGTCCTGCCGGACGCCGCCGTGCTGCTGCCCGTGCACCTCAACGGCCAGCTCGCCCCCATGGCGCCGCTGCTGGAGATCGCCGGTGACCGGCCGGTCGTCGAGGACGCCGCACAGTCGCAGGGCGCCCGGCAGGACGGCCGCGCCTCCGGCCTGTGGGGCCGGATCGCCGCCACCAGCTTCTACCCCGGCAAGAACCTCGGGGCGTACGGCGACGCCGGCGCCGTCACCACCGACGACGACGGCCTGGCCGCCGCCGTCCGGCTGATCGGCGACCACGGCTCGGGCCGCAAGTACGTCCACGAGCGCTTCGGCTTCAACTCCCGCATGGACACCCTGCAGGGCGTCGTGCTGCGGGCCAAGCTGCGCCGGCTGCCCGCCTGGAACGAGGCCCGCCGCGCCGCCGCCGCCCGCTACGACGCGCTGCTCGCCGGCGTGGACGGCGTCACCCCGCCCCGCACGCTGCCCGGCAACGTGCACGTCTGGCACCTGTACGCGGTGCGGGTGGGCCGCGGCCGCGACGCCGTCCTCGCGGAGCTGCAGGCCGCGGGGATCGGCGCGGGCGTGCACTACCCGGTGCCCGTGCACCTGCAGCCCGCGTTCCGCCATCTCGGCCACGGCCCGGGCGCCTTCCCGGTGACCGAGCGGGCGGCCGCGGAGGTCCTCACCCTCCCGCTGTTCCCGCAGATCACCGAGGACCAGCAGACCCGGGTCGTCGAGGTGCTCGCGAAGGCGGTCGCCGCGCACCGCTGAGCCCCCGGCGGCGCCGGGCCGGTGCCGCGGTCGGCCCCGGCGCCGGGCGGCCCGCGGTGCCATGCTGGAACAGGGGCACGGAGGTCGCCATGGGGTTCTACAGCGCACAGGTCCTGCCGCGGGTCGTCGATGTCGCCTGCGGGGCGGGCGAGTCCGGGCCGATCCGCCGCCGGGTCTGCGGCCCGCTCGTGGGCGACGTCGTCGAACTCGGCTTCGGCTCCGGCCACAACGTGCCGTTCTACCCGCCCGCGGTGACCGCCGTCGCCGCGGTCGAACCGTCCGGCCTCGCCTGGCGCCTGGCGGAGGGGCGGCTCGCGGAGTGCCGCGTCCCGGTGCGGCGGGCCGCCCTCGACGGACAGGTGCTGCCGTTCGCGGACGCCTCCTTCGACTCGGCCCTCTCCACCTGGACGCTGTGCACGGTCCCCGACCCGGGCGCGGCCCTGCGGGAGCTGCGGCGGGTGCTCCGGCCGGGCGGCTTCCTGCGGTTCGTGGAGCACGGCCTCGCCCCGGCGGACGACCCCGCCGTCCGCCGGTGGCAGTACCGCCTCGACCCGCTGCAGGAGCGGCTCCTCGGCGGCTGCCACCTCACCCGGCCGATCGTGGAGCTGCTGGAGTCCGGCGGTTTCACCGTCACCGGGGCCGACGTGTTCTACGAGAAGGGTGCCCCGAGGTTCCTCGCCGCCGACTCGCTCGGCACCGCCGTCCCCCGGCCCGGCTGACGGCTCCGGCGGCCCCCGGGGCCGCCTGCCGCGAGCCCGCGGGCCGTCCGTCCGGAGCCCGGAGGTCGCCCCTCGCTCGGGGGGCCGGTGCTTCCCCTACGCTGGTCCCCAGCAATCGCCTCTGGACGATGTTCCAGCAGCCTGTGGGGGAGCCCTGATGACGACAGGTCGGCCCGGCACCGCCGCCGTGCCCAACTCGGCGTACGCGGGCCAGGTGGTGCACTTCCCGGACCCGGTCCGGGCCGAGCGGCACCCCGCCGGCGTCCGCGTGGACGAGTACGGCTTCCCGGACTTCGGCGCGTACGCGGCCGCGGCCGCCGAGGTCGCCGACCCGCCCGAGGGCTTCGGCGTCGACGAACTCCGCCTCACCGACTACGTCTCGGCGAACGCCGCGCTGTTCACCCAGGGCCACGGGCTCTGGGCCGACCTGGCCACCGCCGTCGCCACCCCGCCCGGCTGGACGTGGCACCACGCGGTCGGCGGCGCCGCCCCCGGCTGGCGCCGCATGGAGCTGGTGCCCGTCGAGGTGAAGGCGCTGCTGCGGCACCACGGCGGCCTCGCCCGCTCCTCCGCCGACCACGGCCGCCGCGGCACCCGCCCGCTGCAGGAGCACCGCCCGGTGCACTTCCCGCTGGCGCTGGACGGCAGCGACCCGATCGCGGTCACCGAGGACCTCGTGCAGCGCGCCGAGCAGCGCCTCGGCCACCCGCTGCCGGGCGCCTACCGCAGCTTCCTCAAGCTCGCGGGCGGCCGCGGCCCGGCGGGTGTCGCCCTCGACACCGAGTACGGCGTGCTGCTCGACCAGCCGTTCCTGACGCTGAGCGAGGAGTACGGCGTGCACGACCTCGTGTACGCCAACAAGTGCCTGCGCGACCACCTCACCAAGGACTACCTGGGCATCGCGTACGTCCAGGGCGGCCTGCTCGTCCTGAAGGTGCGCGGCGACCGGACGGGCTCGGTGTGGTTCTGCCCGTACGACGACGCCCGCGACGGCAACGGCGCCGAGCCGCCGGAGGAACGGGTGGAGCGGCTGCTCCTGCCCTGCGGGGAGAGCTTCGACGCGTTCCTGCTCCGGCTGGCGGGCAGTCCGCCCGAGCTGGAGACGGTCGCGGAGCTGATGGTGGACGGCGGGTTCGCCCGGGCCGTCCCGGTGAACTGAGCAACGGAGGGGTGAACCGGGCGTGGTGACGTACGCGCAGGCGCAGGAGACCGCCGAGGACTGGATCAACGCCGGCGTGCCGCGTGCGAAGCAGCGCGAGGTGCGGGTGCGGGAGTTCGACCTCGGCTACGTCTGCTGGGCCGTGGAGAGGGCCGGGGACGACGCGTCCGAGGCGAGCGAGGTGCGGCTGGTGATCGCCCGCGACAGCGGGGCGAGCACCCTCTGGCCGCCGATGCCGGTCAACGAGGTGGTCCGGCAGTTCGAGGAGACGTACGGCGGACGCACCGAGCCCAACCCGGCCGGCGCGGCCCGGCCGGTGCCCGGCGCGGTCGAGGCCACGTCGTTCCTCCTCAGCCCGCCGCAGTGGCTGCAGGAGGCGGGCGCGGCCGCGATCGCCGCCGAGGCCGCCCGGCTGGGCGCACCCCCGCCCCCGCCGGTGCCCTCGCCCGCACCGGCCCCGCCGCCCACGGCCCTGCCCGGACCGGCCCTGCAGACCATGCCGCCGGTCTCCGACCGGCCGGCCGGTGACGCCCCGACCATGCTGGCGCCGCCGCCCGGCGGCTTCGCCGGCGGCCCGCCCGCCGTCCCGTCCGGACCCGGCCCGGAGGGGCTCACGGTGCCGATGCCTGCCACCGCCCGCCCGGCCGCCGCACCGCAGGCCCCGATGCCCGAGGGCGCCACCATGCCGCTGCCCGAGGGCTTCCTCGACGAGCACGCGGCCGGCCCGCCCCCGGCCGTGCCCCCCGGCCCGCCCGCCGTGCCGCCGCCGGCGCTCGACCACGCGCCGACCGTGCTGGCCGCCCCCCACAGCCTGCCCCCGCGGCCCGGCGCCCCGGTGCCCGCCGGCCCGGCGCTCGACCACGCGCCGACCATGCTCGCCACCGACGGCCCGCCCGGGCTGCTCGGCCTGCCCGGGGCACCCGGCCCGGCCGGGCCCGGCGTGCAGCTCGGCCGCTCCGGCCCGTCCGCTCCGCCGCCGCCCCCGCCGGGCGAGCTCCGCGGCGGCACGTCCGGCCCCGGTGGGGGCCCCGGCGGCCGGGCCGCGCCCTCCACGCCGCCCCCGCCGCCGCCCGCCGAGCTCCGCGGCGGCGCCGCGGGTCCGGCCGCCGGGCAGCCGGTCGGCCGCACCGGTCCCGGCGCCCCGCCCCCGCCCGCCCCGGTCGGCCTGCAGGGCGGCCCCGCGTCTCCGCCGCCGGCCTCGCCCGACGCGGCCGGGGTCGCGTACGCGGCCACCCAGCTCGCGCACGCCGTCGACCTGCCCGGCGGTCCCGGCGGTCCCGGCCTGCCCCCGCCGCCCGTCGGCACGGCCCCGGTGCCCGGCCCGCCGCCGCCCGGCTACGGCTACCCCGGCGCCGGGCCGGTCGGCGCCCCGCCCGCGATGCCCGCGCCCGTCCCGCAGCCGGGCCCCGGCCCGGTGCCGCCGCCGCCCGCCGGCGTGCCCACGATCGGCCCGGGCACCCAGGCCGTCATCAGCTACCGCCGTCCCGACGGCTCCGAACAGTCGCTCGTCATGCGCTCCGAGCCCGGCACCCCGCACCCGGAGTGGAAGGCCCTGCAGGAGATGCGCCGCCTCGGCGTGCCGCCGGACCAGGTGCTGGAGTTCCACACCGAGCTGGAGCTGTGCGACCTGCCCGGCGGCTACTGCGCCCGCATGGTCAAGGCCTCCTGGCCGAACGTGCGGATCACCCACACCGCGCCGTACGGCCGTGACCGGCAGGCCCGCCAGGCCGGCATGGCGGTGCTGCTCGACCACCTCGACCAGATGAGCCAGCTCGCCGCCGCCCCGCTGCGGCCCCGGCCGGTGCAGGCCCCGCTGCCGCCGCCGGGCTCCGTCCAGCAGCTGCCGCCGCTGGCCCCGCAGCAGCTGGCGGCCGAGCTCGGACAGGCGTTCGGGCCCGCGGTCTTCCGGTTCGAGCAGCGCGCGGTCTCCCGGCAGGGCGTGCCGGAGGCGGTCGCGCAGACGCTCGTGTGGGCCGGCCTGCCCGGCGAGTTCGCACCGTTCTTCTGGGCGCAGGCGCAGCCCGGCCGTCCGATCCCGACGCTCGCCGAGCTCGCCGCCGAGCGCGGCCGCCCGGCCGGGCCGGACTTCGGCGGCTACCTCGTGCTCGGCAACGACTACGGACGGCAGCTGTGCGTGCAGTACGGCACCGCCGCCGTCGTCGCCGTCGACCTGGAGGGAACCGGCGAACCGCCGCGGTTCGTCAACACCGGCGTGCCGGAGTTCGTCCGCAGCCTGGCCGTCCTCGGCCGGATGTGGCGGCTGCGGTACGGCCTGACCCCCGAGCAGGCCGGCCGCTGGACGACCGACCTGCAGGCCCAGCTGCTCGCGGTCGACCCGGCCGCGCTGCACACCCCCGAAGGCTGGTGGGCGGTGCTGCTGGAGCAGCTCTGGGACGGCCTGATGTAGCGGCCGGGGGCGGGCCGTGACGGCCCGCCCCCGGTTCGCCTGATTGGGCTTTCGACCGTATCTGCGCAAAATAGGTCAAGCGGCCGCCTTTCGGTGGGTCCGCGAACCACTCACTCCGGACCACGAGGGGAAGAACCGATGAGCGACGCCGTCTCCCAGCACGGCTTCACGGTTGCCCGGCGCGGCTACGCGCCCGAGCAGGTCGATGCGACCCTCCGGGCGCTGACCGCCGACCGAGACGAGGCGTGGGAGCGGCTCAGCGTGCTCGGGTCGGGTCTGCGGGAGATGGAGAAGCGGCTCGGCGAGATCGTCCAGGCCCGTGAGGACGCCCCCGAGCCCGACTACGGCCGGCTCAGCGAGCAGGCCGCCACCCTCATGGCCATCGCCGACAACGAGGCCGAGGCCGTCCGCTCCAAGGCCCTGCGCGCCGCCGGGACCATCCGCGAGGACGCCCAGAAGACCGGGCAGTCCGCCGCCCGTGCCGCCGAGGCGCACGCCGCCACCGCCCGCGGCGAGGCCGAGCAGGCCGTCCGCGAGACCGAGGCGACCACCCGTGCCGAGGCCGAACGGATCCGCATCGAGGCCGAGTACGACGCCAACACCACCCGTGACGCCGCCACCGCCGACGCCGCCCGCGTGCGCCTCTCCGCCGCCGAGGCCGAGGAACGCGCCGAGGCGAAGCTCGCCGAACTGCGCCGCCGCTCCGACGAGATGTTCGCCCAGGCGCAGGCCGACGCCGACGCGCAGGAGGAGGAGACCCTCGCCGGCGCCAACCGCCGGCTGCGCGAGGCCGAGCAGCACCGCGAGGCCGTCCTCGCGGAGATCCGCACCATCGAGGGCGACGCCCAGACGAAGGCCGAGGGCCTCCTCTCCGCCGCCCGCGTCAAGGCGGAGCGCCTCCGCGTCGCGGGGGAGACCGACCAGCGCGACTTCGCCGTCCGGCACCAGGAGATGCAGGAGCAGCTCGACAGCATCAAGAAGACCCTCGCCGAGCTCACCGGCGCGGCGGTCGGCGCGATCGAGCCGGGCCGCCGCCCGGCCGCGCTGGAGGCGGCGCCCCGCGAGGCCGACGCACCGGACCTGACCCTCGACCTGTTCCTGAAGCCGGAGCCCGTCGCCGACGCGGCCCCCGCCGCACCCGCCGCGCCTCCGGTACCCGCGACACCCGCCGCGCCCCCGGCCCCGCCCGCGCCGCCCGCCGCACCGCCTGCCGCCGGCGCTCCCGCGGAGCCCACGGCGCAGGACGAGCCGAAGATCGTCCCCAAGATCGTCATCGTGGACGACGGCATCGACCACGACACCCGCCGCAGCAACGTCACCCGCCGCGGCTGATCCCGCGGCTGATCCCGCGGCCGGGAACGGCGGTGCCGGCCCGCCGGGGCCGCCGTTCCCGAGGTGCCGGGTCCGGTGGCGTGCGCGGAACCGGGCGCGTCACAGCACCTCGACCGCCGACCCCGTGAGCCTCCGGCGGCAGTCCAGGACGTACCGGGCGTGCTCGGTGACCGCCGCGTAGTCGAAGTCGTCGTGGTCGGCGAGCAGGACGACCGCGTCCGCGGCGGCGAGTTCCTCGGGGGTGGCGTCGACGCGGCGGACGGCGGCCAGCGGGCCGCCGTCGTGGTCGGCGGCCGCGCGCTGCCCGGGGATCCCGGGTTCGGCGACGTGGACGCCGGCGACCACGTGCGGGTCGGCGGCGCGGACGTCGGCGCCCATGCGGGTGAGGAGTTCGACGACGCGGGCGGCCGGGGTCTCGCGGGCGTCGCCGGTGTTCTTCTTGTAGGCGAGGCCGAGCAGCAGCACCCGGGAGCCGTTGACGGACCGCTGCCGGTCGTTGAGGGCCTCGGTGAGGCGCCGCACCACGTAGTCGGGCATGTGGCTGTTGACGTCGTTGGCGAGCTCGACGAAGCGGAACGACTGCCCGAGCGCCCGCTCGACCCGCCACGACAGGTAGGACGGGTCGATGGGCAGGCAGTGCCCGCCCACGCCCGGCCCGGGGGTGAAGCGGAGGAAGCCGAACGGCTTGGTGGAGGCCGCGTCGATGGCCTCCCAGACGTCGATGCCGAGGTCGTGGGCGAACATCGCGAGCTCGTTGACGAGGGCGATGTTGACGTGCCGGAAGGTGTTCTCCAGCAGCTTGGTGAGCTCGGCCTCCTTGCAGGAGGAGACCGGCACGGTGCGCTCGACGAGCCGGCCGTAGAAGCCCTCGACGGCGGCCAGGCCCTCGGGGGTGGTGCCGGAGACGACCTTGGGGGTGTTCTCCAGCTTCCACTGCGGGTTGCCGGGGTCGATCCGCTCGGGGGAGTAGCCGAGGTGGAAGTCGGTGCCGGCGCGGAGCCCGGAGCCCTCCTCCAGCAGCGGTGCGAGGAGTTCCTCGGTGGTGCCGGGGTAGGTGGTGGACTCCAGGACGACGGTGGCGCCGGGCCGCAGGTGGCGGGCGAGGAGCCGGGCGGAGGCCTCGATGTAGGAGAGGTCGGGCACGCCGTCGCGCAGCGGGGTCGGCACGGTGATCACGGCGACGTCGAAGCCGGCGACGTCGGAGGGTTCGGCGCTGGGGAGGTAGGCGCCGGAGTCGAGGAGCGGGCGGAGCCGTTCGGCGGGGATGTCCTCGACGTACGACTCGCCGACCGCGAGGCGCTTGATGCGGCGCTCGTCCACGTCGTACCCGACGACCCGGTGACCCACCTCGGCGGCCCGGACGGCGAGCGGCAGCCCGACATAGCCCTGGCCTGCGATGACGACGCGCATGACGAAGTACCCCCTCCATCGCGGCGGTGGTGCGCACACCCTCTGCGGAGCGGCCCCACACCTTCTTCACACGAGGGTACGGAGGCGGGCCCGCACGCGGGCCGGATCCCGCAAAGCCGTCCGGGAGAGCGGTGGCGGAAGCCGCGGGAAAGGGCCGGGGCCCGGGTCGCCGCCGCCGAAGGGCGGCCACCCGGGCCCCGCACATCTGCCGGGCGCCCCCACCCAGGGTCGACCGGCTCTCGCACTCCCGACCCCCATCGGGCTGCGACGGCGCCGCTGCAGCCATCCCCCACGGTTGGGTGCGGCGGGCACGTGATCCATCCTGCGCGGTGACCATGGACGGGCAGTGACAGGAGTATGTCGAGTTCTTGACGTTCTGCCCCGCTGTGCGACACCCGGTGTTGGTGTGCCGCGAGGCGTGCGCGGGGGTGTCCGCAGACGGTGCGGCGTAGGCTGGGAACCCCCGGGGCGCACCGCGTACCGGGCTGTTCGCGTTGCCCGGCCTGCCGCTCGGCGCCGGGCCACTCCAGCCGTGGAGCCTACAAGCATGAGCCTGTCCGGACTGCTCGATGTCGTCGTACGGGACGCCGCCCTCGCCGAGGCGATCGAGGCGGCGGCCGCGGGGCACAGGCAGCACCTCGACCTCGTCGGTCCGCCCGCCGCGAGGCCGTTCGCGATCGCGGCGCTGGCCCGGTCGCTGGCGGCGAAGGCCGGCGAGCGCGGCCGCCCGGTGCTGGCGGTGACGGCCACCGGCCGCGAGGCGGAGGACCTCGCGGCGAGCCTGCGTTCGCTGCTGCCGCCCGACGCCGTGGCCGAGTACCCGGCGTGGGAGACGCTGCCGCACGAGCGGCTGTCGCCGCGGTCCGACACGGTGGGCCGCCGGCTGGCGGTGCTGCGGCGGATCGTCCATCCGCGGGCCGGGGACGTCGCGTCGGGCCCGGTGCAGGTGGTGGTGGCGCCGGTGCGTTCGGTGCTGCAGCCGCAGGTGAAGGGCCTGGCCGAGCTGGAGCCGGTGGCGTTGCAGCGCGGCGGGCAGCACGACCTGGAGGAGGTGGCCCGCCGGCTGGCGGCGGCCGCGTACGCCCGGGTGGAGCTGGTCGAGAAGCGCGGCGAGTTCGCGGTGCGCGGCGGCATCCTCGACGTGTTCCCGCCGACCGAGGAGCACCCGCTGCGGGTGGAGTTCTGGGGCGACGACGTCGAGGAGATCCGCTACTTCAAGGTCGCCGACCAGCGGTCGCTGGAGATCGCCGAGCACGGCCTGTGGGCGCCGCCCTGCCGTGAGCTGCTGCTGACCGACGCGGTGCGGGCGCGCGCGGCGGAGCTGGCGGCCGAGCACCCGGGGCTGGCGGAGATCCTGGACAGGATCGCCGAGGGCATCGCGGTCGAGGGCATGGAGTCGCTGGCGCCCGTCCTCGTGGACGACATGGAGCTGCTGGTCGACGTGCTGCCGCAGGGCTCGGTCACCGTGGTCTGCGACCCGGAGCGGGTGCGCACCCGGGCGGCCGACCTGGTGGCGACCAGTCACGAGTTCCTGCAGGCCTCGTGGGTGGCCGCGGCGGCGGGCGGCGACCGGCCGATCGACGTGGAGGAGATCGACGTCTCGGCGGCCTCGCTGTGGTCGCTGGCGGACGTCCGCGAGCACGCGGCCGGCATCGGCCTGCCGTGGTGGTCGGTGAGCCCGTTCGCGACCAGCGACGCCACCGTGCACGACATCCTCGAGTTCGACGCCGACACCCTCACGCTCGGCATGCACGCCGTCGAGGCGTACCGCGGCGACACCGCCCGGGCCATCGCCGACGCCAAGGAGCGGCTGAACGCCGACTGGCGGGTCGTCATGGTGACGGAGGGCCACGGCCCGGCGTCCCGGCTCGCGGAGGTGCTCGCCAACGAGGGCATCCCGGCCCGGCTGGTCGCCGACCTCGCCGAGGCCCCGACCCGTGACGTCGTGTACGTCTCCTGCGGCTCCATCGAGCACGGCTTCGTCGACGAGGCGCTGAAGCTGACCGTCGTCACCGAGACCGACCTCTCCGGCCAGAAGTCCTCCACCAAGGACATGCGCCGCATGCCGTCCCGGCGCCGCAACGCCATCGACCCGCTCGCGCTGGCCGCCGGCGACTACGTCGTCCACGAGGCGCACGGCGTCGGCCGGTACGTCGAGATGGTGCAGCGCACCGTGCAGGGCGCCACCCGCGAGTACCTGGTGCTGGAGTACGCGCCCGCCAAGCGCGGCCACCCCGGCGACCGGCTCTTCGTGCCGACCGACCAGCTCGACCAGGTCACCAAGTACGTCGGCGGCGAGGCCCCGACGCTGCACCGGCTCGGCGGCGCGGACTGGGCGAAGACCAAGCAGCGGGCGAAGAAGGCGGTCAAGGAGATCGCCGCCGACCTCATCAAGCTGTACTCGGCCCGGATGGCGGCCCCCGGCCACACCTTCGGCCCGGACACCCCGTGGCAGCGCGAGCTGGAGGACGCCTTCCCGTACGCGGAGACGCCCGACCAGCTCACCACCATCGCCGAGGTCAAGTCGGACATGGAGAAGTCCGTGCCGATGGACCGCCTGATCTGCGGCGACGTCGGCTACGGCAAGACCGAGATCGCGGTGCGGGCGGCGTTCAAGGCGGTGCAGGACGGCAAGCAGGTCGCCGTCCTCGTGCCGACGACCCTGCTGGTGCAGCAGCACTTCTCGACCTTCGCCGAGCGGTACGCCAACTTCCCGGTGGTCGTGAAGGCGCTGTCGCGGTTCCAGAGCGACGCCGAGGCGAAGGCCGTGCTGGAGGGCCTCTTCGACGGCTCGGTGGACGTCGTCATCGGCACCCACCGCCTCTTCTCCTCGGAGACCCGCTTCAAGGACCTCGGCCTGGTCATCGTCGACGAGGAGCAGCGTTTCGGCGTCGAGCACAAGGAGCAGCTGAAGAAGCTCCGGGCCAACGTCGACGTGCTGACCATGTCGGCGACGCCGATCCCGCGCACCCTGGAGATGGCGGTCACCGGCATCCGCGAGATGTCCACCATCACCACCCCGCCGGAGGAGCGGCATCCGGTGCTGACCTTCGTCGGCCCGTACGACGAGAAGCAGATCGCCGCCGCCGTCCGCCGTGAACTCCTGCGCGAGGGCCAGGTGTTCTACATCCACAACCGGGTCGAGTCGATCGACAAGGCGGCCGCCAGGCTGAAGGACCTCGTGCCCGAGGCGCGGGTCGCCACCGCGCACGGGCAGATGGGCGAGAGCCAGCTGGAGAAGGTCGTCGTCGACTTCTGGGAGAAGGAGTTCGACGTCCTCGTCTCGACCACGATCGTCGAGTCCGGCATCGACATCTCCAACGCCAACACCCTGATCGTGGAGCGCGGCGACACCTTCGGGCTCTCCCAGCTGCACCAGCTGCGCGGCCGGGTCGGCCGCGGCCGGGAGCGCGGCTACGCGTACATGCTCTACCCGCCGGAGAAGCCGCTCACGGAGACCGCGCACGAGCGGCTCGCGACGATCGCCCAGCACACCGAGATGGGCGCGGGCATGTACGTCGCCATGAAGGACCTGGAGATCCGCGGCGCCGGCAACCTGCTGGGCGGCGAGCAGTCCGGGCACATCGCCGGTGTCGGCTTCGACCTCTACATGCGGATGGTCGGCGAGGCCGTCGCGGAGTTCCGCGAGCAGCTGACGGGCGGCGGCGAGCCGGAGGAGGAGCCGCTGGAGGTGAAGATCGAGCTGCCGGTCGACGCGCACGTGCCGCACGACTACGCGCCCGGCGAGCGGCTGCGCCTGCAGGCGTACCGGTCGATCGCGGCGGTCAACTCCGAGGACGACATCGTGCACGTCCGCGAGGAGCTCACCGACCGCTACGGCAAGCTGCCGGAGCCGGTGGAGAACCTGCTCATGGTGGCGGCCCTGCGGCTGTACGCCCGGCGCTGCGGCATCGGCGACATCACGCTGCAGGGCAACTTCGTGCGGTTCGGGCCGGTCGAGCTGCGGGAGTCGCAGCACCTGCGGCTCAACCGCCTCTACCCGCGCAGCCAGGTGAAGGCGAACACCGCGCAGCTGCTCGTGCCGCGCCCGGTGAGCGGCGGCCGGATCGGCGGAAAGCCGCTGCTGGGCCGCGACCTGCTCGGCTGGAGCACGGAGTTCCTCGGCACGATGTTCGACGAGATGGCGGGTCGGCGGACGTAGCGCGCCGGCCGGTGCGCACGGCGGTCCCGGGCGGTGCGCCCGGGACCGCCGCCGTCGTGTCCGGCGCCCGCCGGGCCACGGCTCCCCGGGGGGCCGGCCCCGCCGCCGGTGCCGGGCGGCCCGTACGCCACCGGCCGCCGAGCGGCCGGCGTGGCCCGAGTGACCGGAAGATCCGCACGGGACGGTTCGGGGTCTGGGCAACGGCCGTGCGGCTGCCTATTGTTCACTCCAGCCAGGAGAACCACCGGACACCCCACCAGCCGCACCCCCCGGCCGCAGGGCCGGGACACCCCAGCCCGGGAGGCCCCCCGTGATCCGCACCCGCTCCGCCCTCCGGCCGGCCCGCACGGCCGCCGGCGTCCTCCTCGCGGCCGCCGTGCTGTCCGCGTGCGGCGGCGCACCGGCCCACCAGGGGGCGGCCGCGGTGGTCGGCGGCGAACAGATCCGGATCGCCACCGTGCAGGCCAAGGTCGGGGCCCTGCGCGACGCCACGGCCGCGGCCGCCCCGGAGGCCGCCGCCCAGGAGCAGGCCGGGCTCGTCCGCCGGACGGTCGCCGGCCTCGTACTGGACCGGGTGATCTCCCGGGCCCTCGCCGACCGCGGCCTCACCGTCACGGACGGGGAGATCGCCCAGGTGCGGGACGCCGACGCCCGACTGCTCGGCGGAGAGGCCGCCCTGCGGCGCGAACTGCTGCTCCGCCAGGGCGTCGCCGCCGCCGACGTGCCGGGCTTCTACCGCCAGCAGCTCGGTATCCGCGCGATAGCCGCCGCCGCGGGCCAGGACGCCCGCACCGAGCAGGGCGACACCGTGGTGCGCAAGGCGCTGGCCGACGCCGGCACGGCGCTGAAGGTCGAGGTGAACCCCCGCTACGGCCGGTGGGACCCGCAGCGCATCACGCTCGTCGAGGCGGACACCGACTGGCTGCCGGCGAAGCGCGCCACCGCCTGACCCCGGGCCGCCGGACGCCGCCGGACGCCGCCGGACGCCGCCGGACGCCGCCGGACGCCGCCGGACGGGCCCGCCGCGGGAGGTAGGTTCGGGGGGTGGAGACTCCGAAGCTGATCCTGCTGACCACCACCCACCGGGTCGCCCCGGGCCTGCTGTCCTGGCCCGCGTGGGAGGCCCTGCGCGCGGCCGGGCGCGTCCTGGCGGCCGATCCGGCGCACCCGCAGCTGCCGGCGCTGCGGCAGGCCGGTGTCGAGGTGGAGATCGTCGAACGGGCGTCCGCGCCCGCGCTGGCCCGGACGCTGGTGACGGCCGCCCCCGTCCTGTGGCTGGGCAGCCCGGACGGCGACCCCGGCCTGACCGACGCGCTCGCCCGGCTCGCGGTCGAGGAGGCCGGCACGGCGCCGGAGATCGAGCTGCTGCCCGGCTCGTACGACCTGCCGGGGGCCCGGCTGCTGGACCTCGCCTCGGTGATGGACACGCTGCGCTCGCCCGGCGGCTGCCCGTGGGACGCCGAGCAGACCCACGAGACGCTGGTGAAGTACCTCGTGGAGGAGGCGTACGAGCTGGTCGAGGCGATCGAGGAGGGCGACCGCGGCACGCTCCGCGAGGAGCTCGGCGACGTGCTCCTCCAGGTCTTCTTCCACTCCCGGATCGCCGAGGAGCACCCGGACGACCCGTTCTCGATCGACGACGTGGCCGGTGACATCGTCGAGAAGCTGATGTACCGCCACCCGCACGTCTTCGGCGACGTCGAGGCGAGCGGGTCCGCGCAGGTCGAGGCGAACTGGGAGCAGCTGAAGGCCGCCGAGAAGCAGCGCGAGTCCGTGCTGGACGGCGTGCCCGGCGGCCTGCCCGCCCTCGCCTACGCGGCGAAGCTCGTCTCCCGGGTGCGCCGGGCCGGCTTCACGGCGGTGCCCGACACGGCGTACGCGCTGCCCGACAGCCTGACCGCCGAGTCGGCGGGCGACCTGCTGCTGGCCGTCGCGCAGCGCGCGTACGACGCCGGGGTCGACGTGGACGCCGCGCTGCGCGGGGCCGCGCGCCGCTACCGGACGGCGGTGCGGACCGCCGAGGGGCTCACCGGCTGACGCTGCGGCGGCACGACCTCGATGATCGCCTCGCCGACCAGGGCGAGGAGCTCGGCCAGCGGGTCGAGGTGGTCCGGCAGGTCGGCGAGGACGACGATCCGCTCGCCGTCCGGGCCGGCCACCGCGAAGAGGTCGATCGGGCCGAGGTGCTTGGCGGCGGTGTCGACCAGCGCGGCGATGTCGCTCGGCTGGTGGGCGTCGCCGCTGACCCCGACGACGGGGCAGCCGGGGCGGTCGAGCTCGGTGGCGAGGTCCTCCGCCACACCGGCGCGCAGATCGGCGATCAGCAGACCCGCGGCGCCCGCGGCGGCGAAGCGGCGGGCGAGGCCGCCGCCGTCCCCGCCGCGGAGTACCGCGATGACCACCACTGCCCCGGCTACCCGCATGGCCTGCTCCTCTCCGAGAGCGACACCCCGTGGACGGCCCGCACTGCCGTCTCCAACGGTTGTTCGGAGGATCGTAGGCACGCCGAGACCCTCCGCAACAGGAATTACCCCCCAGGTGACCAGGCTCACGCCTCCCGGGGCCGACCGGCTCGCCGGACGGCAGCGGATACCGTCGGGGACATGCCCGACACACACCGGCCCGACCGGCCCGAACTCTTCACGTGGGAGTTCGCCGCAGACCCCTACCCCGCGTACGCCTGGCTGCGGGAACACGCGCCCGTGCACCGCACCACGCTGCCCAGCGGCGTCGACGCGTGGCTGGTCACCCGGTATGCCGACGCACGGCAGGCCCTGGCCGACGGCAGGCTCTCCAAGAACCCCGGGCACCACAGCGCGCAGGCCCACCGCAGCGGCCGGGTCGGCATCCCGGGGGAGCGGCAGGCCGACCTGATGACGCATCTGCTGAACATCGACCCGCCGGACCACACCCGGCTGCGCCGGCTCGTGTCGAAGGCGTTCACGCCGCGCCGGATCGCCGCCTTCGAGCCGCGGGTGCAGCAGCTCACCGACCGGCTGATCGACGGCTTCGCCGCCCGCGGCACGGCCGACCTCATCCACGAGTTCGCGTTCCCGCTGCCCATCTACGCGATCTGCGACCTCCTCGGGGTGCCCGCCGAGGACCAGGACGACTTCTGCGACTGGGCGGGCATGATGCTGCGCCACACGAAGCCTGGGCAGCGCGCGCCGCAGCGCGGCGGTGTCGGGCGCGCCGTGAAGCGGATCCGCACCTACCTGGCGGACCTCATCCACCGCAAGCGCGCCGACCTCGGCGACGACCTGATCTCCGGCCTGATCCGCGCCAGCGACCACGGCGAGCACCTCACGGAGAACGAGGCCGCCGCGATGGCCTTCATCCTGCTGTTCGCGGGCTTCGAGACCACCGTCAACCTCATCGGCAACGGCCTGTACGCGCTGCTGCGCAACCCCGGCCAGCGGGCCCTGCTGCAGGCGTCGGTGGAGCGCGGCGAGAGCGGCCTGCTGGAGACCGGCATCGAGGAACTGCTGCGCTACGACGGCCCGGTGGAACTCGCCACCTGGCGGTTCGCGACCCGCCCCCTGGAGATCGGCGGGATGGCGATCCCGGAGGGCGACCCGGTGCTGGTGGTGCTGGCCGCGGCCGACCGCGACCCGGCGCGCTTCGCCGACGAGAACACCCTCGACCTCGCCCGGACGGACAACCCGCACCTGGGCTTCGGGCACGGCATCCACTACTGCATCGGCGCGCCGCTCGCCCGGCTGGAGGGCCGGGCCGCCCTCGCGACTCTGCTCACCCGGCTGCCGGACCTCGCGCTGGACGCGGATCCGGCGGACCTGCGCTGGCGCGGCGGCCTGATCATGCGGGGCCTGCGCGAGCTGCCCGTCTCCTTCACCCCGGAGACGGGGCGGGCCGCGGACTGACGGTGTGTCGACCGGCGGGCGGGCCGTCCGGGTGAACACGAGCGAATCAGGACAAAACGGCTTTGTTCGTGCCCGATGAACGGTGCGTCGTAATTCTTGCGTGATAACGCCGATATGAGCTTGTGATCGGTCATCGCATCTGCCTACTCTCCGGACAGCTCGCGCCAGCGGGCCCCGGGCGCGACAACGCCGAATCCTGTCCGCCGCGCCCCGGGACGACCGACCGAGACCAGGACAGGGGCGGGGGAACCACGTACGTCGCCGTCCCCACGGCTAGGGGTGAAGCCGCGTCAGCAGGTCCCCTCCTGCGGCCGCGGCCGGGCCAGCCTCCCGGTCCGAACCCGACAGCTCACCTCGCAGGCGTTCGGAGAGGGACCACCCATGATCTTCACCGGACCTGGCCGCCACCGTCGTCGGACGTCCGCCGAGAAGGCGGTCGCCGTCGCGGGCGTCACCGGCGTCGGCCTCGCCATGCCGCTGCTCACCGCGGCCGCCGCGCACGCCGCGCCCGTCTCCGTCTGGGACAAGGTCGCCCAGTGCGAGAGCGGCGGGAACTGGCGGATCAACACCGGCAACGGCTTCTACGGCGGACTGCAGTTCACCGCCCGCACCTGGAAGGGCTTCGGCGGCGCCCGGTACGCCGCCTACGCGCACCAGGCCAGCAAGACCGAGCAGATCGCCGTCGCCGAGAAGGTGCTCGCCTCGCAGGGGCCCGGCGCCTGGCCCGTCTGCTCCAAACGCGCCGGCCTGACCCGAGGCGGCGGCTCCGCGACGACCGCGACGACCGCGCCGGCCGCGGCGCCCGCCACCGCGACCCGTTCCGGCGGTGCGCCGGTCTTCTCCGGCCGCGGCGGCTGGGACGCGGGCAGCAGCGTGTACTGGTACCAGAAGGACGGCGGCTGGTACTGGACGGCGCACCGCGACATCTTCGAGCGCCACGTGCCGCCCGCCCCCGCCGAACCCGCCCGGACCGAACCGGCCGAGACCGAACCCGCCGAGATCGAACCGGCCGGCACCGGGTCGGAGGAGAGATCGGGCGACGGGTCGGGCGACGCGGCGGACGGCGGGGCCGGGCACGCCCCGCAGGCGGTGCCGGTGCCCGCGATCGGCCGCGAGGCGTACACCGTGCAGCCCGGTGACTGCCTGTCGGGCATCGTCGCCACCCGCGGCCTGACCGGAGGCTGGGAGCGGCTGTACGCGAGCAACCGCCCGGTCGTCGGCGAGGACCCGGACCTCATCCTCCCGGGCCAGCTCCTGCAGCTCGACTGACGGACCGGCACCGCGCGTACGACCGCACGCCCCCGGGGCCGCCACCCGGGGGGCGGGGCGGTCCGGTGTACGGGTCCCCCAGGTGAACTACCGGCGAGTAGCCCGGTCACACGGTGAGACAGCGCCATGCCCGGCATGGCCCTGGGGCGCCGTGCCGTTAGGCTCAGGTCGTAACGACCCACATCCGCTTCCGCTAGGAGATGCTTCGTGCCGTCCATTGATGTCGTCGTAGCCCGTGAGATCCTCGACTCTCGCGGCAACCCCACCGTCGAGGTCGAGGTGGGTCTCGACGACGGCAGCACGGGCCGTGCCGCCGTCCCGTCCGGCGCCTCCACCGGTGCCTTCGAGGCCCTGGAACTGCGCGACGGTGACAAGAACCGCTACTTCGGCAAGGGCGTGGAGAAGGCCGTCCTGGCCGTCATCGAGCAGATCGGCCCGGAGCTCGTCGGCTACGACGCCACCGAGCAGCGCCTGATCGACCAGGCCATGCTCGACCTGGACGCCACCCCGGACAAGTCCTCGCTCGGCGCCAACGCCATCCTCGGCGTCTCCCTCGCCGTCGCGCACGCGGCCTCCGAGGCCAGCGACCTGCCGCTGTTCCGCTACCTCGGTGGCCCGAACGCGCACGTCCTGCCCGTGCCGATGATGAACATCCTCAACGGCGGGTCGCACGCGGACTCCAACGTCGACATCCAGGAGTTCATGATCGCCCCGATCGGCGCGGAGTCCTTCTCCGAGGCCGTCCGCTGGGGCGTCGAGGTCTACCACACGCTCAAGGGCGTGCTGAAGGAGCGCGGCCTCTCCACCGGCCTGGGCGACGAGGGCGGCTTCGCGCCGAACCTCGACTCCAACCGCGAGGCGCTCGACCTCATCGTCGAGGCCATCAAGAAGGCCGGCTACACCCCGGGCAAGGACGTCGCGCTCGCCCTGGACGTCGCCGCCTCCGAGTTCCACAACGACGGCGCGTACACCTTCGAGGGCAAGGCGATCTCCTCCGCCGAGCTCATCGACTACTACGCCGAGCTCGTCGCCGCGTACCCGCTCGTCTCCATCGAGGACCCGCTGGACGAGTCCGACTGGGACGGCTGGAAGGCCATGACCGACAAGCTGGGCGACAAGGTGCAGCTGGTCGGCGACGACCTGTTCGTCACCAACCCGACCCGTCTGGCCCGCGGCATCGAGTCCGGCACCGCCAACGCGCTGCTGGTGAAGGTCAACCAGATCGGCTCGCTCACCGAGACCCTGGACGCCGTCGAGCTCGCCCAGCGCAACGGCTACCGCTGCATGATGTCGCACCGCTCCGGCGAGACCGAGGACGTCACCATCGCCGACCTCGCCGTCGCCACCAACTGCGGCCAGATCAAGACCGGCGCCCCGGCCCGCTCCGAGCGCGTCGCCAAGTACAACCAGCTGCTGCGCATCGAGGAGATCCTCGACGACGCCGCGCAGTACGCCGGCCGCGGCGCGTTCCCGCGGTTCAAGCACGAGGGCTGACAACCGCCGCTGACACACAGCCGCAGGACCGGTGCCCCGGCTCCCACCCCGTAGGGTGGGGCCGGGGCACCGGTGCGAGCAGGAGGGGCACGAGCGATGTGGAAGATCCCGGGACTGGCGGGGCGTCCGCGCTTCACCAGCCGCGCGACCGTGCTCGTGCTCGTCCTCTGCTCGCTGGTGGCGATCCTCGCCTACCCCACCCGCCAGTTCCTGACCCAGCGCTCCGAGATCGCCGACCAGCGGGCCCGCGCCGAGCAGGCCCGCCGGCAGGTGGAGGACCTCCGCCGTGAGCGGGCGCGCTGGCAGGACCCGGAGTACGTGAAGGCGCAGGCCCGGGCCCGGCTGCACTTCGCGATGCCCGGGGAGACGCCGTTCGTCTCGGTCGACCCCTCGCGGTCCGCCGCGCCGGGCCCGGACTCCGCCGACGCCCTGCCCTCCGGCCAGGCGAGGGCCGCCAAGCCCTGGTACACCACCGTCCTGGAATCGGTCGACCTGGCCGACCAGGCCCCCGCCCCTCACGAAGACAGCGCCCCATGACCTCTGAACAGCACCCCCAGCCCGCCTCCGACGGCGTCACCGCGGAGGCCGACGTCGCCGCCATCGCCGCGCAGCTCGGACGGGTCCCGCGCGGTCTGCGCGGGGTGGCCCACCGCTGCCCGTGCGGCAACCCGGACGTCGTCGAGACGGCCCCCCGCCTGCCCGACGGCACGCCGTTCCCCACGCTCTACTACCTGACCTGCCCCAGGGCCGCGTCGCTGATCGGCACGCTGGAGGCCGGCGGCGTGATGAAGGACCAGACCGCCCGGCTCGCCGAGGATCCGGAGCTGGCCGCGTCGTACCGGGCCGCGCACGACGACTACATCGCGCGGCGCGACGCCGTCGAGGTGCTGGAGGGTTTCCCGAGCGCCGGCGGCATGCCGGACCGGGTGAAGTGCCTGCACGTGCTGGTCGGCCACTCCCTCGCGGCGGGTCCCGGGGTCAACCCGCTCGGCGACGAGGCGATCGGCATGCTGGAGGACTGGTGGGCCAAGGGCCCGTGCGTCTCCCCGGCGGAGGTCGAGGCGGCCGGTGCCCGGGTCGCGAAGAACCGGGCGAAGGCGCAGGACCACACCGCGGTGATCGCGGAGAAGGAGCGCAAGGCCGTCGAGCGCGCGGAGAAGAAGCGCCTGACGGACGAGGAGGGGGAGAAGTGACCACCACCCGGGTCGCCGCCATCGACTGCGGCACCAACTCCGTCCGGCTGCTGATCGCGGATCTCGACCCGGCGACCGGGCGGATCACCGACCTGGACCGCCGCATGGTCATCAACCGGCTGGGCCAGGGCGTCGACGCCACCGGCCGGCTCCACCCGGACGCGCTGGAGCGCACGTTCGCGGCGTGCCGCGAGTACGCGGGGGTCGTCGCCGCGCACGGCGTCGGCGCGGACCGGATCCGCTTCGTCGCGACGAGCGCCTCGCGCGACGCCGAGAACGCGGCCGAGTTCACCGAGGGCGTCCGCGGCATCCTGGGGGTCTCCCCCGAGGTGGTCAGCGGGGACGAGGAGGCGCGCCTCTCGTTCACCGGTGCCACCAAGGAGCTGACGGGGGAGCCGTTCGCCGCTCCCTACCTGGTCTTCGACCTGGGCGGCGGCTCCACCGAGTTCGTGCTCGGCGGCGCGGAGGTGGAGGCGGCCCGCTCGGTCGACATCGGCTGCGTGCGGATGACCGAGCGGCACTTCGCCGAGTCCGAGCTGCCGACATTGGGGCAGATCGCGCGCGCCAGGGCGGACGTCCGGGCGGCGCTGGACACCGCGGCCGAGGCGGTGCCGCTGACCCGGGCGGCCACCCTGGTGGGCCTGGCCGGCACGGTCACCACCGTCGCCGGGATCGTGCTCGGCCTGCCGGCGTACGACTCGGAGCGGATCCACCACGCGCGGCTCACCGTGGAGCAGGTCCGGGAGGTCACCGGGCGGCTGCTGACCACGACGCACGCGGAGCGGGCGGCGATCCCGGTGATGCACCCCGGGCGGGTCGACGTGATCGCGGCCGGTGCGCTCGTGCTGCTGGAGATCATGGAGCGGACGGGGGCCGCGGAGGTGGTCGTCAGCGAGCACGACATCCTCGACGGCATCGCCTGGAGTATTGCCTCCTGACGGTCGGCGGTCCTTACGGAAACGGCCCCGGAGTGCCTTGGTGGCACCCGGGGCCGCGCGCTGCACGGCGTGTCACGAGAACCTTCGTGAATTTCTTCACATGGCCGACCAGTCTTTCGTCGGACTCCGGGGCCCGGTCCGTCCGATATGTGGGACCCAAGGTCGCCCTCCGTGTCGAACCACCGGATCACAGGCCCGGCCTGCTGCGCGGCGATGGATTCGAAAAAATGCTCGGGAACTCGGCCTCCGCCGGGAACGTTGCTGCTCAGCGAGGGCACCGCCCCCCGCGGGCTCACCCCCGCCCGTCCGTCCGCGTGAGCGGACCGCCATGCCCCGGAAACGCGGCCGCGCAGTGTAGCAGAGGGTGTCCAGAGGCTTGTGAAGGGCCTCACGAAGTGCCGGTCCGAGGGGGGTGGATACTTTCGGATATGAGCACCACGGAGCGTCCTCGCATCCTCATTGTCGGCGGTGGTTACGTCGGCCTGTATGCCGCGATGCGCATCCTCAAGAAGATGCGCTACGGGGAGGCGACCGTCACGGTCGTCGACCCGCGGTCGTACATGACGTACCTGCCCTTCCTTCCCGAGGCGGCCGGCGGCAACGTCGCGCCTCGCAACCTCGTCGCGCCGCTGCGCAGCGCCCTCAAGAAGGCGGAGGTGCTCACCGGTGCTGTCACCGGTGTGGACCACGCCCGCAAGGTCGCCACCATCCAGCCCGCAGCGGGCGAGTCCTACGAGCTGCCCTTCGAGTACCTCGTCGTGGCCACCGGCTCGGTCTCCCGCACGTTCCCGATCCCCGGCCTCGCCGAGCACGGCATCGGCATGAAGACGGTCGAGGAGGCGATCAGCCTCCGCAACCACGTCATGCAGCAGCTCGACAAGGCCGAGTCCACCACGGACGAGGACATCCGGCGCAAGGCCCTGACCTTCGTGGTCGTCGGCGGCGGCTTCGCCGGCGTCGAGACCATCGCCGAGGTCGAGGACATGGCCCGGGACGCGGCGAAGATCTACAAGACCGTCAGCCGCGAGGACATGCGTTTCATCCTCGTCGAGGCGGCCAACCGGATCCTCCCCGAGATGGGCCCGGACCTCGGTCTGTGGACCAAGGAGAAGCTCGAAGAGCGCAACATCGAGATCTACATCGAGACCTCGATGGAGTCCTGCGTCGACCGGCACGTGGTGCTGAAGAACGGCGTCGAGGCCGATGCCTCCACCATCGTGTGGACGGCCGGCGTGAAGCCGAACCCGGTCCTGAACCACTTCGGCCTCCCGCTCGGCCCCCGCGGCCACGTGGACACCGCCACCACCCTCCAGGTGCAGGGCTTCGACTACGTCTGGGCCGCCGGCGACAACGCCCAGGTGCCGGACCTCGCCGTCGGCGAGGGTGCCTGGTGCCCGCCGAACGCCCAGCACGCGGTGCGTCAGGCGCTCGTCCTCGCGGACAACGTGATCTCCGGCATGCGGGGCTTCCCGCAGAAGGAGTACAAGCACAAGAACCTCGGTGCGGTCGCCGGTCTCGGCCTGCACAAGGGTGTGGCGATCCTCTTCGGCAAGTACAAGCTGAAGGGCCGTCCCGCCTGGTGGTTCCACCGCCTGTACCACGGCAGCCGGGTGCCCACCATGAACCGCAAGGTCCGCGTCTTCACCGACTGGACGCTGGCGATGTTCCTCAAGCGCGAGACCGTCGGCCTCGCCGAGATGGAGAAGCCGTTCGAGGCGTTCCAGGAGGCGGCGGCCCCCGCCGCCCGGCCCGCCGTCCCGGCGGCCGCCAAGCCGGCCGAGAAGGAGCTGGCGACCAGCAAGTAGGCGACTGCGACCCGGCCCTGGTGGGCCGGGTATGAGTCGGAGGCCCTCCGCCCGGCAACGACGCCGGACCACGACCTCCGTGGTGCTCAGCCGGCCGTGCGAGTCGGGCGGAGTACAGAAGTGACCGAAGGCCCCCGCCGTAACCGGGCGGGGGCCTTCGGCGTGCCCGGCCGGGGAGGCCCCGGGCGGGGCGTACGCGACCCCGCGGGCGCCCTGTGCGCGGGCTCTGCCGCGAGGGGCGCGCGGCAGAGCCCCGGCCCCCTCCGTGCGGGGGTGGCCGGGGCCCTGTGGCGCTGCGTCAGTCCGTCTTGATGGCGCCGAGGATGTCGAGCCGGGCCGCCCGGCGGGCGGGCCAGATCGCCGCCACCAGGCCCACCAGCCCGGCCAGCGCCAGGAAGGCGAGGAGCTTGCCGTAGGGCAGCACCGTGTCCAGGCCGGGCAGGCTCGTCTCAAGGGTGCCGTTGACCGCCCAGGCGAGGAAGCAGCCGAGCAGGACGCCGATCACCGCGCCGAAGAGCGAGATCACCACCGACTCCAGCCGGACCATCCGCTTGACGCCCCGCCGGTCCAGGCCGATGGCGCGCAGCATGCCGATCTCGCGCTTGCGCTCGAAGACGGACATCGCCAGCGTGTTGACCACGCCGAGCACCGCGACCAGGACGGACATCGCCAGCAGGCCGTACATCAGGTTCAGCATGAAGGTGATGATCGAGCTGAACTCCTCCCGGATGTCCTGCTTGGTCTTCACGTCGATCACCGGGTTGCTGCCGGTCGCGTCCTTGATCGCCGCCCGCAGGCCGGCCGACGGACCGTCCGCGCCCTTCACCAGGATCTGCGTGACGTACGGGTCCCCGGTGTGCCGCAGGACGTCGGCGTTGGCCATCACCACGGGGGAGAGCAGCTCGTTCTTCCGGAACAGCCCGCCCACGGTCACCGTGCCGCTCTGCCCGTCCGGGTACTCGACGGGCAGCGTCGAACCGACGGTCATGCCGTTGTTGCGGGCGGTCTCGGCCTCGACCAGGACCAGGCCCTGCTTCAGCGCGGCGGCCGTGCCGCCCGCCATGTCCAGGGCGACCAGCCGGTCGATCGCGTCCGGGTCCACGCCGCTGATCGCCCGCTCGCGGGTGCCCAGCTTCCAGTACACGTCGGTCATCGCGCTCACCGCGGACACCCCGGGCACCTTGGCCACCGCGTCCGCCAGCGCCGGGTCCGGCGAGATGCCGTTGGCCGTCTTGATGCTGTAGTCGGCCCGCATGCCGCTGGTGACGGCGCGGCCCACGGCGTCGTCCACCGACGTGCCGATCACGGTCAGCGAACTCACCAGGGTCAGGCCGATGGTGAGGGCCGCGGCGGTCGCCGCCGTGCGGCGCGGGTTGCGCACCGCGTTCTGCTGGGCGAGCCGTCCGGCGGTGCCGGCCGTGCCGCGCAGCAGCGGCCCGGCCAGGGCCACCACCGGACGGGAGAGCAGCGGCAGCAGCAGGAAGATGCCGATCAGCGCGACGCCCGCGCCGCCGCCGACGGCCATCCGGCCGGCGTCGCCGCCCAGCGAGGCGCCGTACGCGACCAGGCCGAGACCGCCGCCGGCGATCACGCCGCCGATGCTGTTGCGCACGATCAGGCTCTTCTGGCTCACCGGCTGGTCGCCGCTGCTCATCGCGGCGACCGGGGCGATCCCGGCCGCCCGCAGGGCGGGCAGCACGGCCGACACCACCGTCACCAGCACGCCGGTCAGCAGCGACACGAGGACGGTCGCCGGGGCGACCACCAGGCTGCCGGACGGCATGCCGGGGGCCATCGCCCCGAGCAGGGCCTGCATGCCCGCGCCGATGCCCACACCGGTCGCGAGACCGGCGGCCGAGGCGATCACGCCGATCAGCAGCGCCTCCACCAGCACCGAGCGGACGACCTGCCCGCGGGACGCCCCGACGGCCCGCAGCAGGGCGAGCTCCCGGGTGCGCTGGGCGACGAGCATCGTGAAGGTGTTCGCGATGATGAAGACGCCCACGAAGAGCGAGATCGCGGCGAAGGCCAGCAGCGCCGTCTTCATGCCGGACGTGCCCTCGGCGATCTGCTTCGCCTGGGTGTCCGTCAGCTCCTGCCCCGTCCGGGCCTCCATCCGGTCACCGGCGGGGAGGGCGGGGACGGCCTGGGCGAGCAGTGCGCCCTGCGCGACGCCGGGCTTCGCCGTGAGGGCGATGCCGCTGTAGCGGCCGGGGTCTAGCAGCAGCCGCTGGGCGGTGGCGTTGTCGAACAGCGTCAGCGAGCTGCCGGAGCCGACCTCGGGGTCGTCGGTGGTGAAGACGCCGACCAGCCGGACGTCGGAGGCGGGCCCGTCGGAGGCGATCCTGACGGTGTCGCCGACCGTGTACCCGCCCTTGTCGGCGGTCTCCCGGTCGAGGGCGATCTCGCCGCTCCTCCGCGGCCCGCGGCCCCGGGCCATCGGGTACCGCGCGTCCGCGCCGGACGCGTCCGGCAGGTAGTTGGCGCCGCGGGCGCTCCAGCCCTGGCCGATCAGCTCGCCCCTGCGGTCGGCGACGCCGACGAAGCCGGAGACCAGGCCGCGGGCCCGCCCCGTGCCGGGCAGGGCGGCGAGCCGGGCGACCGTGGCGTCGGTGAGCTGGTCCTGCGGCTTGTCGCCGCGCTCCCGGGCCCGGCGGAAGCTGTCCGCGGCCGGGTCGGTGACCAGCACGGAGACGTCGGCGTAGCTCTTGGAGTAGCTGTTCTGCAGGGCCTTGCCGAACGTGTCGGAGAAGACCATGGTGCCGGCCACGAAGGCCGTGCCCAGCAGGACGGCGAGCGCCGTCATCAGCAGTCGGCCCTTGTGGGCCAGCACGTTGCGCAGTGCGGTGCGGTACATGGATGCGTCCTGGGGAGTGGGGTCGGGCGGGCTGCGTACGGAGCGTCAGCTCGTCCGGCCCTTGGCGTCGAAGCGGCGCATCCGGTCCAGCACGGTGTCCGCGGTCGGCGCGAGCAGCTCGTCCACGATCCGCCCGTCGGCGAGGAACACCACGCGGTCGGCGTAGGAGGCGGCGACCGGGTCGTGCGTCACCATCACGACGGTCTGGCCGAGTTCGCGCACGGAGTTGCGCAGGAAGGAGAGGATCTCGGCGCCGGAACGCGAGTCGAGGTTGCCGGTCGGCTCGTCGGCGAAGACGATCTCCGGGCGGGAGGCCAGTGCCCGGGCGCACGCGACGCGCTGCTGCTGGCCGCCGGAGAGCTGCGACGGCCGGTGCGAGAGCCGGCCGGAGAGGCCGACGGTGTCGACGACCCGGTCGAGCCAGGCGCGGTCGACGGCGGTGCCGGCGATGTCCATCGGCAGCGTGATGTTCTCCAGGGCGGTCAGCGTCGGCAGGAGGTTGAAGGCCTGGAAGACGAAGCCGATCTTGTCCCGGCGGAGCCGGGTGAGCTGCTTGTCGCGCAGCCCCACGAGCTCGGTGTCGCCGATCGTGGCGGACCCCGACGAGACCGTGTCGAGCCCGGCCATGCAGTGCATGAGCGTCGACTTGCCCGAGCCGGAGGGGCCCATGATCGCGGTGAACTCGCCGCGGCCGAAGGCCACGCTCACGTCGTCCAGGGCGACCACGCGGGTCTCGCCCTCCCCGTAGACCTTGTTCAGGCCGGTCGCTCGGGCGGCCGCCTGGCCGGTGCGGACGGCGGATGCGGTCGTCGTGGTCACGGGAGGGCTCCTGTCGGGAGAGTGCGGCTGACCGTTCGATCCTCCCGTGCGCGATCATGGATGACGTCGCTCCGGCGGACGGTTGCCACGACCCCCGCCAGGCGTACCCGGCCCCCGTGGGCCTCCTCCTCCGGGATGACCCCGACCCCGACCGCCCGGCGTGGCCGGATCGGGGTGCAGGCATGGGTGAATATCGGACAGTTCGTCAGATGGCAAGGAAACATGACAACTTCCGATGCCCGGAACATGCGAAACGGGGATCCGGACGACTAGGCTCAGGGGGCCCGTACAGGGGCGCGCGGTTCACGCCCGGGTGGTGGAACGCAGACACGGGCAGCTTAAAACTGCTTGGCCGCGAGGCCGTGCCGGTTCGAGTCCGGCTCCGGGCACCAGCGCACACTTTCGCCGTTCGCAAGATCCTCCTCACGGCGTACGCGTAATGCTTTGCCAAACCATTACCCTGTTTCCGTGGGCAGCGCCGTGCCGCCCCGGAGGGAATGACATGAGAAGCAGCAACCCGGTCTTCTCGCGGGAGGGCTCCTTCACCCGCGACACCGGCTACGCGGGGTTCGGCACCACCCAGCAGCCCCACCCCGGCACGCAGGGCCCCGGCGCCCCGGCCGGCGGCAGCCCCTACGGCAACAACCCGTACGGCAACAACCCGTACGCCGGCCCCGCAGGCACGCAGCTGACGGACGAGCAGCTCGCCGAGATGTACCAGGCCCCCTCCGCGGGCCCGCTGCAGACCGGCCGGATGACCATGGACGACGTGGTCGCCCGCACGGCCCTCACGCTCCTCACCCTCGTCGCCGCCGGCGCACTCGCGTGGTTCACCCTGCCCTCCGACAACTACGGCTTCGCCGTCGGCGCCGCGCTGGCCGCCTTCGTCGTGGGCATGGTCGTCACCTTCAAGCGGAGCGTCAGCCCCCCGCTGATCCTGCTCTACGCCGGCCTGGAGGGCTTCTTCCTCGGCGCGATCACCAAGGTCTTCAACACCATCTGGCCCGGCATCGCCATCCAGGCCGTGCTCGGCACCGCCGTGGTCTTCGGCGCGATGCTCGTCGCCTACAAGAGCGGCCGCATCCGGGTCACCCCGCGCTACATGCGGATCGGCCTGGCCATCGCCATGGGCTTCCTCGGCCTGCTGCTCGTCAACCTCGTGGCCTCGGCCTTCGGCGCCGACATGGGCCTGCGCTCGGGCCCGCTCGGCATCGTGGTCGGCCTCGTCGGCATCGCCCTCGGCGCCTTCTTCCTGTCGCTGGACTTCGCCCAGATCGAGGAGGCCATCCGCTACGGCGCCCCGCAGGAGGAGGCCTGGCGGGCCGCCTTCGGGCTCACCCTGTCGCTGGTCTGGATCTACCTGGAGATGCTGCGCCTGATCGCCATCCTCCGCGGCGACGACTGACCGGTACCGCGTGCACGACGGTCCGGCCCCGGGAGCACGCGCTCCCGGGGCCGGACCCGTTCCGGGGCCGATACGCTCCCCGCATGTCCCATGCACACCCCCCGGCGGCCGTCCGGCCCGCCGACCCCGAGGCCGTCCCGCGGATCGCCCCGCAGGCCGCCCTGCTGGACGCGGTCGAGCGCCTGGCCGACCGGTTCCGTTCGATGCCGCAGAGCCGGCTGCTCGCCGCCGTACCCGGCCACACGTCCCGCGCCGCCGCCGTCCTGGCCCTCGTCCGCGGGTTCGCCGCGACCGCGCTCGCCCTGGAGGGCGAGCCGCCGCGCACGGTCCCGGACGCCGGCGCCTTCGCCGTCGGCGACCAGCTCGCGGTGGCCGGGTACGACCTCGCCGCCGCCGCGGGGGGACGCCCCGAGGTGCTCGCGGAGGCCCTGGCGGCCGTCGCGGCGGCCGAGGCCGTCACCGCCTGACCCCCCGGCCGCACCCCCGTCGTGGCCTCGCGGCCCGGCCGGCCGCGCGCCGGTGCCCGTCGTCGTCGCCGTGGGCGGAGACGGCCGAGGGCCGGTCGGGCGCGCAGCCCCGGGGCCGCCCGACCGGCCCTCGGCCGGTGTCCTGCTGGTCGTGCCGCCGGTGTCAGATGCTCGCGACCACGCGGTCGGCGAGCACGTACACCGCGTCCTCGTCCGTCGAGAAGGTCAGCGAGTACGAGCCGGAGAACCGGGAGCCGCCGAGCAGCCGCACGTCCTCGCCTGCCCGGACGGCGTCGATCAGCCGGTAGGCGGCCTCCCGGTCGCCGGGGGCCACGCACAGCGAGGTGCCGTCGGCGAAGGCGTACACGTCGAGCGTGCCGAGCGGGCCCGGGCGGACGTCGGTGAGCGCGATCCGCTCGTCGGCGAGCACGGCGAGCCGGGTGTCCGTCCACTCGCGGGACGGCGTCTGGCTGGGCACGAAGTCGGGGTGCGACGGGTGGCGGCGCGGGTCCGGGGCGGCGGCCGGCTCGGCCTCGGCGTCCAGCAGGCCGGACTCCAGGCCGGTGGCGAGCAGATCGGCCTCGCGGCGGGCCCGGGCGTCACCGCCGGCCTCGGAGGGCAGCGGCGCGCCGCCGCCCTGGGAGGGGTGACCGGGTCGCAGGCCGCCCTCGGCGGGGCCGTCCGTGACGATGTCCTCCAGCGCGTTCCGCAGCGCCTCGCCGAAGCCGGGGTCCATCGAACCCGCGTTGTCGGCGGCGCTCTCCGGGCCGGTCGGCCGCGGGAAGAACAGCGGCCACTCCTCGCCCACGCTCAGGAACGGCCCGTCGAACAGCGGGGAGTCCTCCGCGGCGCGCGCCTCCTGCTCGGCCCAGAACGCCCGGGCCTCGGTGATCTCCCGCTCCCTGTCGGCCGCGAGCGCCTCGGTGACCGCCCGGCGTATCGAGGCCTCGTCGACCGCGGTCGACGCCGCGACCGGTGACGTGTGCCGGGCCTCCAGGCGGCGCGACAGCGCGCGGACCTGGAGCAGCACAGCGGTGGCGACGGCGATCAGGATCAGCAGCAGAGAGATGTAGACGACGCTCACGGAATGTACTCCTTGCGCGGAGTGGAACGGGGGTGCACATCCACAGTGCCGCATGCGGGCGGTTTGCTGCAGTGGCTGATGTCCCATTCATGCCGGACTTCCGCACTTGTCCCCAAATTGTTAGGTACAACCCTTCTACGCAGCGCAGTCGAGCCATTCCGCTGCGTCGATGAAACGGCCCGGAAATGCAAAATCGAGGGCCGGATCACCTTTCGGATGTGATCCGGCCCTCAATTACGGAGTGTCACTCCGAACGGGTGGTGCGAGCAGCGTCACGTCCCCGCCCGCGGTGCGGTGCGGGCGGGTGCCGCCTCGGCCGGCGACCCCCGCCCCGCGCCGCGGCTCAGCTCAGCCGCTCGATCACCATCGCCATGCCCTGGCCGCCGCCGACGCACATGGTCTCCAGGCCGAACTGCTTGTCGTGCCACTGGAGGGAGTTGATCAGGGTGGTGGTGATGCGGGCGCCGGTCATGCCGAAGGGGTGGCCGACGGCGATGGCGCCGCCGTTGACGTTGAGGCGGTCGATGTCGATGCCGAGGTCGCGGTAGGAGGGGATGACCTGGGCGGCGAAGGCCTCGTTGATCTCGACGAGGTCGATGTCGCCGATCGTCATGCCGGCCCGTGCGAGGGCCTGCCGGGAGGCCTCGACGGGGCCGTAGCCCATGATCTCGGGGGAGAGGCCGCTGACGCCGGTGGAGACGACGCGGGCGAGCGGGGTCAGGCCGAGCTCGCGGGCCTTGGTGTCGGACATGATCACGAGGGCGGCCGCGCCGTCGTTGAGCGGGCAGCAGTTGCCGGCGGTCACGGTGCCGTCGGGGCGGAAGACCGGCTTGAGGCCGGAGACGGCGTCGACGGTGACGCCGGCGCGGGGGCCGTCGTCCTGCGAGACGACGGTGCCGTCCGGGGTGGTGACGGGGGTGATCTCGCGTGCCCAGAAGCCGGCCTCGATGGCGGCCTCGGCGAGGTTCTGGGAGCGGACGGCGAACTCGTCCTGCTCGGCGCGGGTGATGCCCTTGAGCGCCGCGAGGTTCTCGGCGGTCTGGCCCATGGCGATGTAGGCGTCGGGGGCGAGGCCGTCCTCGCGGGGGTCGTGCCACTCGCCGCCGCCCTGCTCGGCGCGCCGGGTGGTGCGGGCCCTGGCGTCGGCGAAGAGGGGGTTCTCGGTGTTCGGCATGCCGTCGGAGCTGCCGTTGATGCTGCGGGAGACGGTCTCGACGCCCGCGGAGACGAAGATGTCGCCCTCGCCGGCCTTGATGGCGTGCAGCGCCATGCGGGTGGTCTGCAGCGAGGAGGAGCAGTAGCGGGTGACGGTGGTGCCGGGCAGGTAGTCCATGCCCATCTGGACCGCGACGATGCGGGCCAGGTTGTGGCCCTGCTCGCCGCCGGGCAGGCCGCAGCCGAGCATCAGGTCGTCGATCTGCCGCGGGTCGAGGCCGGGCACCTTGGCGAGGGCCGCGGCGATGATCTGGGCGGTGAGGTCGTCCGGGCGGACGTCCTTGAGGGATCCCTTGAACGCCCGGCCGATCGGCGAACGGGCGGCGCTGACGATGACGGCTTCGGGCATGGTGGGCTCCTCGCTGAGTGACCGGCTAGCGAGCATTCACTTGTGGGAGCGGATCGGCCCCCAATGACGCTCGGGAGGAAAATTACCGCTTGGTAGCTCCGGCGTCACCCGGTCCCGGGTGTGAGTTGGCCGACGCCCCCTCCGGCACCGGTGTCCCCGGCAGTCCGAGCCGCAGCCGGTGCCGCAGCAGGGCCCAGCGGGCGGCCGCGTCCGGACCGGCCGCCGCCACCTCCGTGCCGGACCGGCCCGCCGCGGCCGCCGCGGCCACCGCCACCGGCAGGACGGCCTGCGCCATCGCCGGCTCGCTCCCGGCCCTCTCCGCGTCCTGCGGCCACAGGTCGAGCGCCGCGCAGAGCGAGGGCAGCATCGCCATCGCGGCCGTCGCGTACCCCTGCGAGGAGGGGTGGTAGCGGTCGGCGGCGAACATCTCGGGCCGTGCGGCGAACTCCGGGCCGAGCAGCGAGCCCAGCGAGACCGTCCGGCCGCCCGCCTCGACGACCGCGATCGTCTGGGCCGCGGCCAGCTGCCGGCTCACCCGCCGGGCCACCCAGCGCAGCGGCGGCCGCACCGGCTTGATCGTGCCGAGATCCGGGCAGGTGCCGACCACCACCTCGCAGCCGCCCGCCCGCAGCCGCCGGACGGCGTCGCCCAGCTCCCGGACGGACTGCGCGGCCGGGCTCCGCCGGGTCACGTCGTTCGCCCCGATCATGATCACCGCGAGCGACGGGCGGTGCGGCAGGGCCAGCTCCACCTGCGGGCCGAGGTCGGCCGAGCGGGCGCCCGAGCGGGCCACGTTGACCAGCCGCACCCGGCGCTCCGCCACCGAGGCGAGTCCCGAGGCGAGCAGCGCCCCGGGCGTCTCCCGGCCGCGGGTCACCCCCAGCCCGGCCGCGGTCGAGTCGCCCAGGAACGCCAGGACGAGCGGCGCCCCGTCCGGTGCGGTGCCCGCCGTGCCGGTGTCGGCGAACGCGTCGCCGTACACCCCGTCCGCCCGCGGCGGATCGCCGTCCAGCAGTCCGATCGCCCGGATGGCGAGCCGGCTCTCGGTCAGCAGCAGTCCGGCGAGTCCCACGCCGAGCAGTCCGAGCCCACCGCCGCCGTACGCGGCCGCGGTGGCGATCCGGCGGGCGACCCGTGCCCGCGACGCCTGTGCCCCTGGCATCCTGCACCCCCTTGTGCGGTTTCCAGAGTCCTCGTACCCCTTGGTACCCGTCGGCGCCGCGTGCCTACCGGCAGCCGTCGGCCATCCGTGGCCATACCCTTTAGATACCCACAGTCACACGCGCCACTACCCGGGAGGATCCCCGTGCGGTACAGCAATTCGATCATCGAGTTGGTCGGCAACACGCCCCTGGTGAAGCTCACGAAGGTCACCGAGGGCATCACGGCGACGGTCCTGGCGAAGGTCGAGTACTTCAACCCGGGCGGCAGCGTGAAGGACCGGATCGCGGTGCGCATGATCGAGGCCGCCGAGGCCTCCGGCGCGCTCAAGCCCGGCGGCACGATCGTCGAGCCGACCTCGGGCAACACCGGCGTCGGCCTGGCGATCGTGGCCCAGCAGAAGGGCTACAAGTGCATCTTCGTCTGTCCGGACAAGGTCTCCACCGACAAGATCAACACGCTGCGCGCGTACGGCGCCGAGGTCGTGGTCTGCCCGACCGCGGTGGCCCCGGAGCACCCGGACTCGTACTACAACGTCTCCGACCGCCTCGTCCGTGAGACCCCGAACGCCTGGAAGCCGGACCAGTACTCCAACGCGGACAACCCGGCCTCGCACTACCACTCGACCGGCCCGGAGCTGTGGGAGCAGACCGACGGGAGGATCACCCACTTCGTCGCGGGCGTGGGCACCGGTGGCACCATCTCCGGCACCGGCCGCTACCTGAAGGACGTCTCCGAGGGGCGCGTCCAGGTCGTCGGCGCCGACCCGGAGGGCTCGGTGTACTCCGGCGGCACGGGCCGCCCGTACCTCGTCGAGGGCGTCGGCGAGGACTTCTGGCCGACCGCGTACGACCGCACCGTGGCGGACGAGATCGTCGCGGTCTCCGACAAGGACTCCTTCCGGATGACCCGCCGCCTCGCCAAGGAGGAGGGCCTGCTGGTGGGCGGCTCCTGCGGCATGGCGGTCGTCGCCGCGCTGGAGGTCGCCAAGCGGCTCGGCCCCGACGACGTCGTCGTCGTGCTGCTGCCGGACGGCGGCCGCGGCTACCTCTCCAAGATCTTCAACGACGACTGGATGGCCGACTACGGCTTCCTGCCCACCGCCACCGACGAGGAGCACATCGGCGAGGTGCTCGCCCGCAAGGACGCCGTCGAGCACGAGGGCATCCCGCAGTTCGTCCACATGCACCCGGGCGAGACCGTCGCCGAGGCCGTCCGCGTGCTGCGCGACTTCGGCGTCTCCCAGATGCCGGTGGTCTCCCCCGGCGCCGGGCACCCGGACATCATGGCGGGCGAGGTGATCGGCTCCGTCGTCGAGCGCGAGCTGCTGGAGGGCCTCTTCGCCCAGCGCGTCCAGCTGACCGACACCCTCGACAAGGTGATGTCGAAGCCGCTGCCGGTCGTCGGCTCCGGCGAGTCGGTCACCACCCTGATGACCGTGCTGGAGAAGGCCGACGCCGTGGTGGTGCTGGTGGACGGCAAGCCGCAGGGCATCGTCACCCGCCAGGACCTGCTGTCCTTCCTCACCAGCCGCGCCGGGCACTGAGGAGCCGTCACCGCCCCCGGCCCGATCGGTGCGCTGAAGGAGTGAAAGTCCGCCGGCCGCTCGGTTGGTACACCGACGTCACCTCTGCGCATCACGCCATTAACAACGGCCGTGCAATGTAGTGGTCAACGGCAAGACGCCAAAGCATGGTGGCAGCGGATACCGGGAGCGGCTCCCCGGTACCGCAGTCACCACGGACACGTCGGTCGGCCCTGACCCGGCCCTCCGTGTCCCGCCCGCGGGGGTTGCCGTCGTCCCGCCCCTGTCAGACCGAGGCCTTCGGGTCGAGGCGATCGACAGGGTGCGGTGACCCCCGCGGCACCCATCGCGCCGAAAGGCGCGTCTCCGCGGCTCCCGGGTGGGGGAGCTGGGCGGAGTCGGAGCGGTCGGTCCCCGGGTATCCCGGGGGCCGGCCCCTCCCGAACTCAGGGTTCCCGGTCGGCGGGTGGGCCGACCGGGAACCCTGCTTCGTTTTCCGGCCCGAGCGGGTGCGGTTTGGGTCCGATGGCCCGCTGACCTAGGCTCGCCGCCATGACCAGCACTGACCTGCCCGCGCAGGACGCCCCGCGTTACGTACGCCTCAGCATCGAGCTCATCGCCGAGATCACCGATGAGCAGGCCCTCAAGGCCGCCGCCCTCGCCCAGGTCGAGAACGACGAGTACCTGGACGACGAGGAGCGCGCCCAGTCCGTCGAGGCCATCGAGGTGGACCCCTCCGGGTCGCTCGCCCACTTCATCGACCCCGTCGCCCTGCTCGGCGACGTCCCCGGCATCGAGCTCACCTCGGCCACGTGGGAATCCGCCCACACCGAGTTCGACCCCGAGGAAGAGAGCTGGGACGAGTACACCGTCGAGTAGTCGCCGTGACGGGAATCACGTCACCTAATGCCCGGTCCGGACTTTTCCGGACCGGGCATTTGTCCGTTATGGAGGTATGGCAAGTACTCTCGTACGGTCTCAAGCATTTGTGACGGACCATGCCATTGATCCGAATTGCCATGCTTGATCCGTACAGGCGCGCCGACCCGCGCAGGCACCGCAGCAGGGAGAACGACCGTGACGGCACCCCACCACCAGGAGCGCGGAACCACGACCGGCTGGAGCCGCCGAGGCGTCCTGGCCGGCCTGCTCGGCGCGCCCGTCCTCCTGGTCGCGGCCTGCAACGGCGACTCCGGCGGCCCCGCCGCCGGCTCCACCGCGGCGGCCGGCCTGCCCGCCGGCGGCGCGGGCGGTGACGGTGACGGCACCGAGAACGGCGCCACCGACGGGGCGAGCGGCACCCCGAAGACCTCCGCCGCCCGAATATCCGTCACCCCGGCCGACGGCAGCACCTCGGCCTCCTTCACCGCACCGATCCGGGTCACCGTGACCGGCGGCACACTCTCCACCGTCACCGTCACCGACGGGGCCGGCCGCACCGTCGCCGGCACCCTCGCCGCCGGCGGCCGCTCCTGGACCTCCACCGCGACGCTCGCCAGCGGCACCGGCTACACCGTCGCCGCCTCCGCCGCCGACCCGGACGGCCTGGAGACCGAGGCGCACGCCGAGTTCGCGACCGCCTCGCCCGCCCACACCTTCGTCGGGCACTTCACCCCCGAGAACGGCTCCACCGTCGGCGTCGGCATGCCGGTCTCGATCACCTTCAACAAGGCCGTCACCGACCGCAGGGCCGTCCAGCAGGCCATCACCGTCACCGCCGACACCGGCGTCGAGGTCGTCGGCCACTGGTACTCCAGCACCCGCCTCGACTTCCGCCCCCGCGAGTACTGGGCCAAGGGCACCACCGTCACCCTCAGCCTCCGCCTCAAGGACGTCGAAGGCGCCAAGGGCGTGTACGGCACCCAGTCGAAGGACATCCGCTTCACCGTCGGCCGCAGCCGCACCAGCGTCGCCGACCTCGCCGCCCACACGCTCACCGTCACCACCGACGGCGAGGTCACCGCGGTCCACCCGATCATCGGCGGCGCCCCCGCCACCCGGACCTGGGGCGGCAAGCTCGTCATCTCCGAGCAGTACCTCCAGACCAAGATGGACTCCCAGACCGTCGGCCTCGGCGACGAGTACAACATCCCCGACGTGCCCCACGCCCAGCGGCTCACCACCTCCGGCACGTTCATCCACGGCAACTACTGGTCGCCGTCCGCCGCCTTCGGCCGGGAGAACCTCAGCCACGGCTGCATAGCCCTCCGGGACGTCCAGGGCGCGGGCGACGACACCACCGACGGCGCCGCCTTCTTCAAGGGCTCGCTCGTCGGCGACGTCGTCGAGGTCGTCAACTCCGGCGACAAGACGGTCACGCCGTCCAACGGGCTCAACGGCTGGAACCTCGGCTGGGCCGACTGGAAGGCCGGCAGCGCGATCTGACCCGCCCCGGCGCCCGGTGGCCGCCGTCGTGGTCGGCGGCCCCGGCCGGCGGGATCAGCGCTTCGCGTAGTCCGCGAACCCCTGCCAGTCGATCACGACGCACGCCTCGTCGCCGACGACCCAGGCGTCGTGGCCGGGCGGGCACACCATGAAGTCACCAGGGCCGAACTCGTCCTCCTGGCCGTCGTCCATCACGATCCGCATGCGGCCCGACAGCACGTACCCCACGTGCGAGGCCTGGCAGGTCCCCGTCCCGGCGATCGGCCTCACATGCCGCGACCATCGCCAGCCCGGCTCGAACGTGCCCCGGCCGACCCCGCCACCGGCGAGGTTGACCAGCTCCACCTTGCCGCTGCCCTCTTCGAAGGGGCGGACTTCCTCGGGTGCGTCGAGGCTCATACGGACGAGGCCGGACATGGCGGTGCTCCCTCCGACGGGGGGCGGCGATCCCGCCCCGTCGGGCGCGGCCCTGCTGGTACCCCCAGTCTGCGCCCGTCCGGGGAACGCGGCCAGGGCCGCCGGACCGGCACCGGCCGGTCCGGACCGGTCCCGTGCGGCGGACCGTTCCTGACGCCCCGCCCGCCCCCGGGGTTCCACGGCGGCGGCCGCCCGCAGCGCCCGCGCCGCCCAGTGCCACGTCGCCCGCAGCGCCACGTCGCGAACCCGCCGGTGCCCGCGCCCGGGCCCCGGCAGGCTGGCCGGCATGACGACCCTGCGCATCGAACCGATCCCCGCCGACACCTGCGCCCGCCTCCTCCGGAGCGACGACGCCGGCCGACCCCCCGTCCTCTCCACCCCGGCCGAGGGCGGTGCCCCGCTCCGCTGCTGCCTCACCCGCGCCCGCCCCGGGGAGCCGGTCGCCCTCGTCAGCTACGCCCCGCTGCGCCGCTGGGCCGCCGAGACGGGCGCCGACCCCGGCCCGTACGACGAGCAGGGGCCCGTCTTCCTCCACGCCGACCCGTGCGACGGCCCGGCCCCCGGCTGGCCCGACGGCCTGCACACCGGGTCGCGGGTGCTCCGCGCGTACGACCGGCGGGGCCACATCCTGCGCGGCGTGCCCGTCGAACCCGCCGAGGCCCGGTCACGGGCCGAGGCGCTGCTCACCGACCCGGAGGTCGCGGTGGTGCACGTGCGGGCCCTCGGGTTCGGCTGCTTCTTCCACGCGGTGCGGCGCGCCTGAGCCCGCCCGGTCCGCCTCCGGCGCCGCCGCCCCGGTCACCCCTGCGTGCGGGCCACGCCGATCGGGCAGCTCGCGCCGGTGCCGCCGAGACCGCAGTAGCCGTTGGGGTTCTTCGCGTCGGAGAGGTACTGCTGGTGGTACGGCTCCGCGGCGTAGAACGGGCCGGCGGGGGCGATCTCGGTGGTGATGGCGCCGAGGCCGATCGCGCCCAGGGCCGGCTGGAAGGCGTCGCGGGAGGCCTCCGCGGCGGCCTGCTGGGCGGGGGAGTGCGTGTAGACGGCCGAGCGGTACTGGGTGCCCACGTCGTTGCCCTGGCGGAAGCCCTGGGTCGGGTCGTGCGACTCCCAGAAGGTCTTCAGGAGGGTGTCGTACGGGACGAGTGCGGGGTCGTACACGACGCGGACGGCCTCGGTGTGGCCGGTCAGACCGCTGCACACCTCGTCGTACGTCGGGTTCTCGGTGTGGCCGCCCTGGTAGCCGACGAGGGTCGTCCAGACGCCGGGGAGCTTCCAGAACGTCCGCTCGGCACCCCAGAAGCAGCCGAGGCCGAAGTCGGCGACCTCCAGCCCGGCCGGGTAGGGGCCGTCGAGGGGGTGGCCGAGCACGGTGTGCGGCTCGGTGAGGGCGAACGCGGGGGAGGGGCGGCCGGGCAGTGCCTGGTCGGCGGGGACGAGCGCGCTCTTGTGGCGGTTGAACAGCAAGGCCTGCTCCAGGTGTCCGGCGGGTCGGGGTTCCGTCCCGTTCAACGCGGTGCGGCGGCTGCGGATTCCGGGGCGGTCCACAGGGCGCGCAGTTCGTCCTCGCTGCGGTCGCCGAAGGTCGGGGCGAGCGCGGCCAGCAGCCGGGCGGCGTACTCGTCGGCGGTGCCGAGGTGCGGGTGGTCCTTCCGGAACTCGTCCCACTCGACGCACTCCAGGGCCTCGGCGAGGTCGTCGTGGACGATCGGACGGGTGGCGTACCAGTCGTCGTCGACGCCGTCGAAGACGCGGCGCAGCAGCTCGTAGCGGAGCGGGGTCGACTCGGCGAGCAGCACGGCGTCGTACAGGTCCTTGCCCTGGGCGAAGCCGTCGGTGATCAGCCAGAGGAGCTTCCAGGCGAGGGAGAGCTCCCGGTCGGCGGTGCGCAGGACGGCGGGCGCGCCGTCACCAGGGCCGCCGTCGGCCGGGCCGGCGAGCGGCGGCACGGCGGTGCGCACGGGCTCGGTCGGGATCGCCTCGGTGAAGACGAAGTCGAGCTGCACGCTGCCGCCGGGCAGGCCGTCGGCGCTCCACGGCACGACGAGCCGGCGGCCGGGCACCCGGGCGTACGTCCAGATCTCGTCCTGCGCGGCGTCGTCGGCGTGCAGCCGGACGGCGGCCGAGCGCTCCCCGGCGGCCACGGCGAGGGCGCGGAGCATCTCGCCGGTGCGCGGGTCGTCGAGCTCCCAGTCGGCGGGCGTGACGATGAAGTCGAGGTCGCCCGGCTCGCGGGCCTCGGCGCCGTACCAGGCGGTGAGCAGCACCGAGCCCCGCAGCACCAGGTGTTCGGCCCAGGGGGAGGCGGCGACCGCGGCGAGGACGGTGTCGAGCGCGGTGCGGCGGGCGCGGTACCAGGCGGCACCGGTGGCGGGGTCGGCGAACTCGGGGTCGCCGGCCCGCAGGGCGCGGGTGAACTCGGCGAGGGAGGGGTCGAAGACCGGCCGCTGGACGACGCCGTCGCCGACCACCGGACGGAGCGAGCGGGGCAGACCGAGGTCCGCGCTCTCGTCGGCGGTGGGCCGCTGCTGCGGCACCCGGAGCTCCGGGCTCCACGGGCCGTACCCGAGGTCGTGCCAGGGGCCTTGGTCGGTGCTGGGGCGGGTCATCGGGTGAGCCTTTCGGTGATCCAGCCGGAGTCCAGGGCCTCGTCGGTGTCGAGCACCGCGAACTCCCTCTCGACGGAGACGATGTGGTGGCCGCTCAGCTCGTCGAGCAGTCCGTCGAGCCGCTGCCGGGCCGTGGTGGAGCCGACCATACGGCAGCGCTGGGTGACGAAGTGCTCCTGCCGGCCGTCGGGCCGGGTGCGCCGGGCGTTGCGGGACAGGTGGGCGTCGTGGCGTTCGGCGGCCGCGGCCAGCCGGGCGTCGGGCGGTCCGCCGAGGAGCAGCTTGACGTGGTGTTCGAAGTAGTACGCGGGGCCGAGGGCGCGCGCCGCCGCGTCGGTGGCGGGCACGCCGTCGGCCCACGGCGCGGCCTCGATCTTGGTGCGGAGCACGGCGAACCCGTCGCGGCCCGCGGCCCCGGCGGTCCGCGCGGCGAGCGCGGCCGCCTCGGCGAACGGTCCGCGCACGGCCAGGGTCAGCATGGGCTGCACGGGGGCGGCGCCGCGGGCGAGTTCGATGTCGACGACCTTCAGGCCGCGCCCGGCCGCCCAGGCGGTGAGGCCCGGCCCGTGGTGCGGGGCGACGGTCAGATGGATCTCGAAGTCACCGGCGAACGGCGGTGTCGGGGCGGCGTGCACCGGGGCATCCTGTCACCCCGCACCGACAGCGGGCCGCGGACCGGGCGCCTCCGGGGGCGCGGGCCGGCCGGCCGCGTCCCAGCCGGCCAGGGCACGGTTGCGGACGGTGCCGAACCACGCGGCCGGGTCGCTCGCCCACGACCACGGCGGGCTGCCCACGTGGCGGCCGATCAGCCGGAACTGCCCGACGGCCTCCGCGTACCGCCCGTCGTGGGTGAGGCCGTAGGCGACGAGGTGGCGGAGCTCGGCGGCGCGCGGGTCGTCCGCGGGCACGGTGCCCAGGTCGGCGAGCACGCGGTCGACGGCCCGGCGGGCGGCCGGGGTGGTCCACGCGGCGAAGTCCTGCTGGCGGGAGTCGACCACCAGCAGCGCTTCGAGGACCAGGCCGGAGAGGAGGCTCTCCGGCGGGGCGGTGGCGGCGATCCCCTCGACGAAGGCGATCATCGGCTCCACCGGTTCGGTGGGCATGGGTGTCCGGTGCCGGAACGCCGACCGGTGGGCGCCGTAGTGGTGCGGGGCGCGGTCGACGGCCTCCTGGAAGACCGCGTCGAACTCCGTCCGGGACCGGCCCAGCACGGCCTCCAGCCGCCAGGCCCACGGTGACGGGTCGTCGGGGGCGAGCGCGGCCGCCCGCGTGCAGGCGGGCAGTGCCCCGTCGAGCAGCAGGCGCAGGGTGCGCAGCTCCTCCTGGCGGAGCCGGCGTTCGGGCTGGATCGCCCGGAGGCGGCCGATCCGGGTGACCAGGGTCGCGGCGTGCACCACCGCCGCGTCCGGGGAGTCCGGCTGCTTGCGGAGCCAGTTGCGCAGCCAGGTGTCGTCCTCGACGGCGTGCCGGGCGAGGGCCTCGATGCGCAGGTGGCGCTCGTCCCAGTCGGTGCCGGCCGCGGTGAGGTGGGCGGCCGAGGGGGTCCAGTCGCCGGACCGTGCGGCGGCCCGTGCCCGGTCGGCCGCGCTGCTCGCACGGGAGGGGGGCGCGCCGTGTTCGGTGTCCAGGTCGGCCCGGGCGGGCAGGCCGAAGGCGGTGGGGTCGAGCGCGTCGGAGGCCCCGGGGGCTGCGGCGGCCGCCCGGGCCTCCAGGGCCTCGATCCGGCGGTCGAGCCGGGCGACCCGCCGCTCGGCGTACCACCGCAGGGTGCGTTCGGCGACGAACAGGACGGCCACGGCCACGGCGATCCAGACGGTCATGCGGTTCCTTCCGGGGTCCGGCGACGGCCGTGCGGGGCCGCGCGGGGGTTGCCGAGCAGGTGGGGCCGGGCGGGAGGGCGGGCCGCGCGGGAGGGCCGCAGGAGGGCGGGGCGCCGACGGACGTGCGGCGGGCCGCGCCTGTGCGCCTCCCCCGGGGCGCCGATCGGGCAGCGGTGCGGAGCCGTGATCGTACCGACCGGGTACGACGGCGGGCAGGCCCTCCGCGCCCGCGCCGTGCCGGTGCCGTGCCGGTGCCGTGTCCGCGCTGTGCCCGTGCGCGCGGCCGCGGGCGCACTAGGCTCGGAGACATGACCGAGCACCAGCTTCACCACGGCTTCGAGACCCTCGCCATCCACGCAGGTCAGGAAGCAGACCCCCGGACCGGGGCCGTCGTCACGCCGATCTACCAGGTGTCCACGTACAAGCAGGACGGCGTCGGCGGCCTTCGCGAGGGCTACGAGTACAGCCGCTCCGCCAACCCGACGCGCACCGCGCTGGAGGAGTGCCTCGCCTCGCTGGAGGGCGGCGCCCGCGGCCTCGCCTTCGCGTCCGGCCTCGCGGCCGAGGACACCCTGCTGCGCACGATCCTCAAGCCGGGCGACCACATCGTCATCCCGAACGACGCCTACGGCGGAACGTTCCGGCTGTTCGCGAAGGTGCTGACGCGTTGGGGCGTGGATTTCTCCGTCGCCGACACCCAGGACCTCGCGGACGTCCGCGCCCAGCTGCGCCCGAACACCCGTGCGGTGTGGGTGGAGACGCCGTCCAACCCGCTGCTGGGCATCACCGACCTCACGGCGCTCGCCGAGGTCGCGCACGGCGCGGGCGCGCTCCTCGTGGTCGACAACACCTTCGCGAGCCCGTACCTGCAGCAGCCGATCGCCTTCGGCGCGGACGCCGTCGTGCACTCGACGACCAAGTACATGGGCGGCCACTCCGACGTCGTCGGCGGTGCGCTGGTGCTGGCCGAGGCCGGCCTGGGCGAGGAGGTCGCCTACCACCAGAACGCGATGGGCGCGGTCTCCGGCCCGTTCGACGCGTGGCTGGTGATGCGCGGCATCAAGACGCTCGGGGTGCGCATGGACCGGCACAGCGCCAACGCGGAGAAGATCGTCGAGCTGCTGACCGGCCACCCGAAGGTGCACCAGGTGCTCTACCCGGGCCTGCCCGGGCACCAGGGCCACGACATCGCGGCCAAGCAGATGAAGGCCTTCGGCGGCATGGTGTCCTTCCGCGTGAACGGCGGCGAGGAGGCGGCGGTCGAGGTCTGCAACCGCACGAAGCTGATCACCCTGGGCGAGTCGCTGGGCGGCGTGGAGTCGCTCATCGAGCACCCCGGCCGCATGACGCACGCCTCGGTGGCGGGCTCGGTGCTGGAGGTGCCGGCCGACCTGGTGCGGCTGTCGGTGGGCATCGAGTCGGTGGACGACCTGCTCGCCGACCTCCGCCAGGCCCTGGGCTGAGGCTCCGGGGCCGGGCTTTCGGGGCAGGGCTTTCGGGGCCGGGCTTTCGCGGCCGCCGGGCTTTCGGGACCGGGTTTTCAGGGCCGGGCTTTCGCGGCACGGCCCGGGCCGTCTCACGGCGGGCCGTCGGCCGCGTACGTCCCCAGCGAGTCGGTGAACCGGGCCAGCAGGGTGAGGAACACCTGCTGCTCGTCGGCCGGCCAGTCGGCCGTGAGACGGCGCATCAGCTCCTCGCGGCCGGCCCGCACCTCCGCGAGCCGCCGGTCGCCGAGCGGGGTGAGGGCGAGGTGCACGGCCCGGCGGTCCGCCGGGTACGGCACCCGCCCGGCCAGGCCCGCCGCGATGAGCGGCGCGGCCTGCCGGGTGACGGTGGAGGAGTCGACGCCGAGTGCCGCCGCGAGCGCCTTGACGCTCGCCGGGCCGCACCGGTGCAGTTCGTCGAGCAGCAGGTAGGCGGCCCGGTCGAGGGAGCCGACCACGCCGTGCCGGAGCTGGTCCAGGCGGCGGGCGAACACCGCCAGCTGGTACTGGAGCCGGTCGTGGAGGGGGTCGTCGCCGGGGGCGGCCGGGGGCGAGGGCGTCGTCATCGCGGCTCACGTTCACGAGGCGGTGCGGGTGCTCCGAGCCAGCAGGGTACGCCGGACGGCCCGGCCCGGGAACAGGCCCGGCGCTGCCCGTGGGCGCACCGGCGCAGCCGTACGCTGATCCGCATGCAGAGCTGGCCGATCACCCTCGACGACGTCCGCGGTGCGCAGAAGATGCTGGCCGGGGTCGCCCGTGTCACGCCGATGGAGAGCAGCCGGTACCTCTCCGCGCTGGTCGGTGCGCCCGTCCACCTCAAGTGCGAGAACCTGCAGCGCACCGGCTCGTTCAAACTGCGCGGCGCGTACGTGCGGATCGCCGGGCTGACGCCGGTCGAGAAGGCCTGCGGCGTGGTCGCGGCGAGCGCGGGCAACCACGCGCAGGGGGTGGCGCTCGCGGCGGCGCTGCTCGGGGTGCGCTCCACCGTCTTCATGCCGCTCGCGGCGCCGCTGCCGAAGGTCGCGGCGACCCGCGACTACGGCGCCGAGGTGCGGCTGCACGGCGCCACGGTGGACGAGGCCCTGCAGGCCGCGCAGCGCTGGTCGGAGGCGAGCGGCGCGGTGTTCATCCACCCCTTCGACCACTGGGACGTCGTCACCGGCCAGGCCACGGTGGGTCTGGAGATCCTGGAGCAGTGCCCGGAGGTGCGCACCATCCTCGTCGGTGTGGGCGGCGGCGGGCTGGTCGCGGGGATCGCGGCGGCGGTCAAGCCGCTGCGGCCGGACGTCCGGGTGGTGGGGGTGCAGGCGGCGGGTGCCGCCGCGTACCCGCCGTCGCTGGCGGCCGGGCGTCCGGTGTCGCTGGAGCGGGTCGCGACGATGGCGGACGGGATCATGGTCGGCCGGCCGGGCGACATCCCCTTCGAGGTGGTGAACACCCTGGCGGACGGCATCCGCACGGTCTCCGAGGACTCGCTGTCACGGGCGCTGCTGGTCGGCCTGGAGCGGCTGAAGCTCGTCGTCGAACCGGCCGGGGCGAGTCCGATCGCGGCGCTGCTGGAGCAGCCGGACTCCTTCGAGGGCCCGGTGGTGGCGGTGCTGTCCGGCGGCAACATCGACCCGCAGCTGATGCAGCGGGTGCTGCGGCACGGTCTCGCGGCGGCGGGCCGGTACCTCTCGCTGCGGGTGCGCCTCGCGGACAAGCCCGGGGCGCTGGGAGGCATGCTCTCGGTGCTGACCAGGGCGGACGCGAACGTGCTGGACGTCGCGCACGTGCGGATCGATCCGCAGCTCGGGCTCTCCGAGGTGGAGGTCGACCTGCACCTGGAGACCAAGGGGCCGGAGCACTGCGCGCTGGTGCTGGGGGAACTGCGCGAGGCGGGCTACGTCGTCTCCCACTAGGGCGTGTCCGACCGTTCCCGACGGAATGGTCGGACACGCCCTTGGGCGTGCGGGCCCGGGGTGTCGCCCGGAGGAGTGTCGGGACAAAATCGCTTGACGCGATATATCGCGAGATGCCATCCTCTCGCGATGTATCGCGATGCTCGACCTCCGCCCGCCCGGGCGGCCGTGTGACGATCAGAAGACATTCCGGACAAAACAGGAGATGAGGCAGGCCATGGCGCCAGCCATCCAAGCCGAGAACCTCGTGAAGACCTTCGGCGACGTCCGCGCCCTCGACGGCGTCAGCCTCGACGTGCCCGAAGGCACCGTGCTGGGCCTGCTCGGCCCGAACGGAGCAGGCAAGACCACCACCGTGCGGGTGCTCACCACGCTGCTCCGCCCCGACTCCGGCCGCGCCACCGTCGCCGGCGTCGACGTGCTCGCCCACCCCAACAAGGTGCGCAGCCTGATAGGCCTCTCCGGCCAGTACGCCGCCGTCGACGAGTACCTCACCGGCTTCGAGAACCTCCAGATGGTCGGCGAGCTCTACCAGATGAGCGCCCGCGACGCGAAGGCCCGCGCCCGCGAGCTGCTGGAGTGGTTCAACCTCACCGAGGCCGCGGACCGCACCGCCAAGACGTACTCCGGAGGCATGCGCCGCCGCCTCGACCTCGCCGCGGCCCTGGTCGTCCGCCCGCCGGTGATGTTCATGGACGAACCCACCACCGGCCTCGACCCGCGCAACCGGCTCGCCCTCTGGGAGGTCATCGAGACCCTCGTCGACCAGGGCACGACGCTGCTGCTCACCACGCAGTACCTGGAGGAGGCCGACCGCCTCGCCCACGACATCGCCGTCGTCGACCACGGGCGCGTCATCGCCCGCGGCACCGCCGACGAGCTCAAGGCGCAGATCGGCGGCGAGCGCATCGAGCTCGTCGTGCACCGCGCCGACGAGGTCGCCGAGGCCGTCGCGTCACTCGCGCCGTACGCGCTCGGCGAGCCCGCGGTGGAGCGCAACACCCGGAAGATCACCGTGCCGGTCAGCGGCGGCTCCAAGGTGCTCGCGGACGTCATCCGCGAACTCGACGCCCGCACCATCGAGATCGACGACATCGGCCTGCGCCGCCCCACCCTCGACGACGTCTTCCTGTCGCTCACCGGCCACGCCACCGAGGCCGAGGAGAACGGCGAGGGCGGCACGGACGGCTCGCAGAAGCAGGCGAAGGCCCGCCGCGGCCAAGGGAAGGAGTCCTGAGATGACGACCGCCTCCACCACCGAGCACGCCATCGGCGGCGGTGTCCCCCGGCAGCGCACCGGGATCGCCGCGATCCTCCACGACTCCTGGGTCATCGCCCGGCGCAACCTGCGCCGCATGATGCGCATCCCCGAGATCGTGGTCTTCGGGCTCATGCAGCCGGTCATGTTCGTGCTGCTGTTCTCGTACGTCATGGGCGGCGCGATCCAGATCCCCGGGACGCAGGCCAGCCAGGACGCGTACATCCAGTTCCTGATGGCCGGCATCTTCGCGCAGACCGTCACCTTCGCGGTGGCGGGCGCCTCGGCCGGCATCGCGGAGGACATGACCAAGGGCCTGGTCGACCGCTTCCGCTCGCTGCCGATGACCCGCTCCGCGGTGCTCGTCGGCCGCACCCTCGCCGACCTGGTGCAGACCGCGTTCATCCTGCTGGTGCTCGCCCTGGTGGCGCTGCTGGTGGGCTGGCGCATCCACGACGGCATCTGGCAGGCGCTCGGCGCCTTCGGCCTGCTGCTGCTGCTGGGCTACGCCTTCTCCTGGATCGGCGCGCTCATCGGCCTGTCGGTGCGCAGCCCCGAGGCGGCCACCTCGGCCGGCCTGATCTGGCTGTTCCCGCTGACGTTCATCTCCAACGCCTTCGTGCCGATCAGCTCGATGCCTGGCTGGCTGCAGCCGATCGCCTACTGGAACCCGTTCTCGGCGACCGTGCAGGCCTGCCGCGACCTCTTCGGCAACCAGGTCGGCCCGGTCGACGAGGCCTGGCCGATGCAGCACGCGGTGCCGGTGTCGATCGTCTGGTCGCTGGTGATCATGGCGCTGTTCTCCTGGCTCTCGGTGCGCAAGTACCGCTCCGCCGCGGGCTGAGCAGGAGCGGGACGACGCGGCGGCACGGGCGCCGCGAACCGCGGGAGAAGCCGCGAACCGCGGGAGAAAAAGAAGGGGCGGGCCCGGCGTGTCGCCGGGCCCGCCCCTCCGTGCGCGGTGCCGTGCTCAGCCCGCGTGGGGCTTGGCCTCGATGACCGTGACGCTCGCACGCTTGCCGTTCGGCATCTCGTACGTGGCGTCCTCGCCGACCTTCTTGCCGTTGATCGCGCGGCCGAGCGGCGACTGCGGGGAGTAGATGTCGAGGTCCTCGCCGGCCACCTCGCGGGAGCCGAGCAGGAAGCGCATGGTGTCGTCCGTGTCGCCGTCGAAGGCCACGGTCACGATCATGCCGGGCGCGACGATGCCGGAGTCCGCGGGGGACTCGCCGACCTTCGCACGCTCCAGCAGCTGGGTGAGCTGGCGGATGCGGGCCTCGTACTTGCCCTGCTCCTCCTTGGCCGCGTGGTAACCGGCGTTCTCCTTGAGGTCACCCTCCTCGCGCGCCGCCTCGATCTTCTGGGCGATCTCGATGCGCCAGGGGCCGGTCAGGTGCTCCAGCTCGGCCTTGAGCTGGTCGTAGCCGGACTGAGTGAGCCAGGTCACGTCATCGCTGGTCTGGGTCACAGGTGCTCCTCGTCGGTACTGGGCTGTGCTGAGGGTTGGTCGTCAGCAGGATTCTGTGTCACTACAAAGCAACGCCCGCTCCCGTGTGCGTGCTCGGAAGGGGCGAAACCACGAGCCTAACAATTTCCGCCTCCCGGCGGGAGGGGCGCTCGCAGGTGTCCGGGTACGGCAACGGCCGCGGCGCAGGGCCGCGGCACTCCGTGGGGATGCCCGCCCTCATCCCCGAATATGCGCCAGGCCGGGTGGGATGTGCAAAGGGGACGGCCCGGGCGGCACCTACTTCCGCGGCGTGCAGCCCAGGACCTCGGCCGTGACCCCGCGGGCCGTCGTGTGCAGGGTGACGACCTTCGAGTACGTCGATCCCCCGGCCGGCACCGGGAAGTCGAACAGGCCCACCACGGCCTTGTCCGAGCTCATCGAGCGGACGGTGCACACCCCCGCCGTGCCGGACTTCTTGCGCACCGACAGCTGCAGCTGCAGCTCGCTGTCCGAGACCGCCTGGAAGGTCGGCACGCTCGCGTTGATGGTGCTCTCCCGCAGCATGTACGAGCCGCCCAGCCACGCCACCAAGCCCAGGAACAGCACCCCGCACACCACGGCGGCCCTCCGCAGGCGGCGGTCGGCCTCCGCGTCGGAGCGGCGGCTGTACCGGCCGACGGGCACGGCGGCGGTCGTACGGCTCCGGTCCATGGGCGGCTCGGTCCTTTCGACGAGGAGCTCTCGGGCTGGCGGGGGAATGGAGGGGCTCCCCAGTCCGTCACTATAGGAGGGGCACGTCCGCGCCGGAGGCGGCGGGGGAGGCGACCCGACGAACCGGACATACCTGGAAGGAAACCAGGCGTTGAGCGAGCAGTTGCGACTGATGGCGGTGCACGCGCACCCGGACGACGAGTCCAGCAAGGGCGCCGCCACCATGGCGATGTACGTGGCCCAGGGGGTGGACGTGCTGGTGGCCACCTGCACCGGCGGCGAGCGGGGGTCGATCCTCAACCCGAAGCTGCAGGGCGACCCCTGGGTCGAGGAGAACATCCACGAGGTGCGCCGCAAGGAGATGGACGCCGCGCGGGAGATCCTCGGGGTGCAGCAGGCCTGGCTGGGCTACGTCGACTCCGGCCTGCCCGAGGGCGACCCGCTGCCCCCGCTCCCCGAGGGCTGCTTCGCCCTGGAGGACGTGGACACCGCGGCCGGCACCCTCGTGCGGCTGATCCGCGAGTTCCGCCCGCACGTGATCACCACGTACGACGAGAACGGCGGTTACCCGCACCCCGACCACATCATGACCCACAAGATCACCATGGTGGCCTTCGACGCCGCAGGCGACCCCGAGGCATACCCGGAGGCGGGCGAGCCCTGGCGGCCGCAGAAGCTGTACTACAACCACGGCTTCCCGATGGGCCGCATCCGCGCCCTCCACGCCTACCTCTCCGAGAACGGGCACGACTCCCCGTACGGCGAGTGGATCGAGGGCTGGGAGAAGAGCGGCCGCAAGGAGCGCGAGATCACGACCCGCGTGAAGTGCGACGACTGGTTCGAGATCCGCGACAAGGCCCTCATCGCGCACGCCACCCAGATCGACCCGGACGGCCCGTGGTTCCGCGTGCCGATCGACGTGCAGCGCGAGGTCTGGCCCACCGAGGACTACGAACTCGCCCGCTCGCACGTCGACACCGACCTGCCCGAGGACGACCTCTTCGCAGGCCTCCGCAAGTAGCCCCACCCCGGTGGCCCGGCCCCCGTAGGGCCGGGCCACCATGGAGAGATGAGCACCCCCGTGAACCTCACGCACCTCGCCGCCGACCTCGCCCTCGACGAGACCAAGGTCACCCCCGGCCTGCTGGGCTTCGTCGTCTTCGCGGCCCTCGGCGTCGCCACCTGGTACCTGCTGAAGTCGATGAACAGCCGGTTCAAGAAGATCGACTTCGCCGAGGAGCCCGAATCCCCGAAGGAGTGACCCCGCCGGGGAGGGCACGGCCCCGGCGCCGCGCCGCGACGGCGGCCGCGACCGTCCGGCCCGCCCGGCGTCCCGACGGCACCGCCGACCGGGGCGCGGCCCCCGGAAGCCGCGGGCCGGCCACCTGACGGCGCCGCAGCACGCGCACCTCCACGGCGTGCGGGTCACCGGACGGCGGTGGTGATGCGCAAGGACGGCCCCATGCCGAACCGTCTCGCCGACGCGACCTCGCCGTACCTGCTGCAGCACGCCGACAACCCGGTCGACTGGTGGCCCTGGGGGCCGGAGGCCTTCGCCGAGGCCGAACGGCGCGGCGTGCCGGTGCTGCTCTCCGTCGGCTACGCGGCCTGCCACTGGTGTCAGTGAAATCGCAGACCCGGTAGTCGGCAGTGCTCATACCTCTCTGATGATCACGCGCTTCCCGCAGAGCTTCGACCAGTCGTCCCGGTCGGAGGTCAGAACGATCACGGGGGCCGGGACGCGGAGCGCGAGCGCGGCAACCAGGGCGTCGATCGCGTACTTGTGCCCGTGCAGCCCGCCCGCGTCCTGAAGTAGCGCCACCGCGGTCAGGGAGTCCTCCTGGCTGACCGGTTCCACCCGCAGCCGGGAGAGCACCCACTTCAAGCGCGCCAGATCGGTCTTCCCCTGCACGGCTTCAACGATGGTCAGCGCAGACACGAGGACGGGAACCCCGACCTGCCGGGATGCCTCGATGCGAGCCGCCATCCTGCGGTCGTTGCGCAGGAGCAGGGAGAGCGCCTCGGAGTCCAGCACCAGCGAGCGGGCCGGCTGCTCCTTCATGCAGCGCCCCGCTCGACATCCTCGGCGTTCCCGTCTTCGAACAGCTCACGACGAGCGGCTTCGATCTCCTGCTCCGTGAGCGCGCCGTGTTCCTCCTCGTGGGACGCCACGATCTCGGCGAGCCCGTCCATGGCGAGTTGGTGCCTGACGGCCTCGGTGATGTAGCCGGACAGCCCGCGACGGCCGGTTCGGGAGCGGAGCTCAGTGACCAGTTCGGTGGGCATGGACACGGAGATGTTCTCGGTGGTCCCGGCTCGGGTCGTCTTCATGACCCCAGTGTAAGACACTATCTATTACAGAGAGGGTCTATGGGGGAGCGAGGGCTTTCGGCGCTCCACAGGTGCCCTCGGAGGGTGACTGTGCCTGTCGGACGATCACCCGGCTGGGGCCGGGCAACCGCCTCACCTCGGCCGCCGTGTTCGCGTAGAAGCTCGATCATGTTGCGGAGCACGGGTATCGCCGAGTCGCCGGCCTTGTCCTTGTCGTTGAAATGCATCAGTTCGTTGCGGATCTCGCGCAGTTCGTCGAGGCGGGCGATGAAGGGCTTGCGATCCAACGGCCAGCCCGGCTTGTCCCACTGCTCCTGATTGCCCAGGACCTGCTGGTAATCCCCGTAGGGCAGCTGATCGAAGGCGCCGAGCTTCCGGCGTCCGTCCGGATCGCAGAGCTCGATCACCTCCGCGAGGGCCAGGCCCTCCGTGAGCCGCGCCGCCAGGCGTCCAGGTGGTGCCGTCGCATAGCGCCCAGGCGCCGCAGCAGTGTGTTCCGTGCTCGCCACACGTCCCTCTGCCGCGGACGGTCACGGCGCGCGCGGGGGGACACCCCGTGGAGCGCCGGGCTCCTGGATACTGCCGTCATGACGAACCGTCTGGCCGATGCGACCTCGCCCTATCTCCAGCAGCACGCCGACAATCCCGTGGACTGGTGGCCCTGGGGGCCGGAGGCCTTCGCCGAGGCCGAACGGCGCGGCGTGCCGGTGCTGCTCTCCGTCGGCTACGCGGCCTGCCACTGGTGCCACGTCATGGCCCACGAGTCCTTCGAGGACGACGGGACGGCCGCCTACGTGAACGCGCACTTCGTCGCCGTCAAGGTCGACCGCGAGGAGCGGCCCGACGTCGACGCCGTCTACATGGAGGCCGTCCAGGCCGCGACCGGCCACGGCGGCTGGCCCATGACCGTCTTCCTCACCCCCGCCAAGGACCCGTTCTACTTCGGCACCTACTTCCCGCCCGAGCCCCGGCACGGCATGCCCGGCTTCCGCCAGGTGCTGGAAGGCGTCGTCTCCGCCTGGAGCGACCGCCGCGACGAGGTCGACGAGGTCGCCCGCCGCATCCGCACCGACCTCGCCGAACGCGCCCGCGTCTACGCCGCCGGCACCCTGCCCCCGCCCGGCGAGGCCGACCTGCACGCCGCCGTCGTCGAGCTCACCCGCGGCTTCGACGAGCGCCGCGGCGGCTTCGGCGGCGCCCCCAAGTTCCCGCCGTCCATGGTCGTCGAGTGGCTGCTGCGCCACCACGCCCGCACCGGCTCCGAGGCGGCGCTGGAGATGGCACGGCGCACCTGCGACGCCATGGCCCGCGGCGGCCTCTACGACCAGCTCGGCGGCGGCTTCGCCCGCTACTCCGTCGACGCCGACTGGGTCGTGCCGCACTTCGAGAAGATGCTGTACGACAACGCCCTGCTGCTCCGCGCCTACCTGCACCTGTGGCGGGCCACCGGCGACCCGCAGGCCCGCCGCATCGCCCTGGAGACCGCGGACTTCCTGCTCCGCGAACTCCGCACCCCCGAGGGCGGGTTCGCCTCGGCGCTGGACGCCGACTCGCTCGATCCGGCCGCCGGGAAGTCCGCCGAGGGCGCCTACTACGCCTGGACACCCGAGCAGCTCACCGCCGCACTCGGCCCCGACGACGCGGCGACCGCCGCCGGACTCTTCGAGGTCACCGGCACGTTCGAGCACGGCAGCTCGGTGCTGCAGCTCCTCCGCGACCCCGCCGACCCGGCCGCGTACGACCGGATCCGCGCCCGACTGGCCGAGGCCCGTGCCGAACGCCCCGCCCCCGCCCGTGACGACAAGGTCGTCGCGGCCTGGAACGGCCTCGCCGTCGCCGCCCTCGCCGAGACCGGCGCCCTGCTGGAGCGTCCCGACCTCGTCGAGGCCGCCGAACGCGCCGCCGACCTGCTGCTCTCCGTGCACCTCACCGCCGACGGCCGGCTGCTGCGCACCTCCCGCGACGGACGGCCCGGCCCGAACGCCGGCGTGCTGGAGGACTACGCCGACACCGCCGAGGGCTTCCTCGCGCTGTACGCCGTCACCGGCGACACCGCCTGGCTGGACCTCGCCGGCGGCCTCCTCGACACCGTCCTCGCGCACTTCGCCGACCCCGCGTCGGGCGCCTTCCACGACACCGCGGACGACGCGGAGGAGCTGATCCGCCGCCCGCAGGACCCGACCGACAACGCCACGCCCTCCGGCTGGACGGCCGCGGCCGGCGCCCTGCTCGGCTACGCCGCGTACACCGGCTCCGAGCGTCACCGCACCGCCGCCGAGAAGGCCCTGGGCATCGTCACCGCGCTCGGCACCCGCGCCCCGCGGTTCGTCGGCTGGGGACTCGCCGTCGCGGAGGCCCTCGTCGACGGCCCCCGCGAGGTCGCCGTCGTCGGCCCCGCCGACGACCCCGCCACCGCCGAGCTCCACCGCACCGCCCTGCGCGGCACCGCCCCCGGCGCCGTCGTCGCGGTCGGCGCGCCCGGCTCGAAGGACGTCCCGCTGCTCGCCGGCCGCCCGCTCCTCGACGGCCGGCCCGCGGCGTACGTCTGCCGGCACTTCACATGCGACGCACCGACCGCGGACGCGTCCCGACTCGCCGAGCGGCTCGGGTAATCCGCGTGCGGCGGGCGGCCGGCCCGCGCCACCATGGGCCATGACCTGGACCCTGACCCACGACCCGGCCGCCTTCCGCGCCGGGGCCGGAGCCTTCGTCACCGACCACCCGGCGGAGAACACCGTGCTGCTCACGGTGCTCGACCGGTTCGCCAAGGACGGCCCGCACGCCTACGGGCCGGACGACCCGCTGCTCGGCTGGTGGCGGCCCGCACCGGACGGCCCCGTCGAGGGCGTGTTCCTGCGGACCCCGCCGTACCCGCTCCGGCTGGGCCGGATGCCGGTGCCCGCCGCCGCCGAACTCGCCCGCACCCTCCACGCGCGGGGAGTGCCGGTGCGCGGCGTCGGCGGCATCCGGGAGACCGCGGAGGCGTTCGCGGCGGCCTGGGTGGCGGCCGACGGGGGCGTCACCGTGACCGTGGCCGTCGACGAACGGCTCCACCGGCTGGCCGTGCTGGTGCCGCCCTCGCCGGCCCCGAGCGGCCTGGTCCGGCCCGCCGGGGCGGACGACCGGGAGCAACTCGTCGCCTGGCACGAGGCGTTCACCGCCGAGATCGCCGGGGGCCGGGCCACCGACCACGCCGCCGCGGTCGACCACCGGCTCGCCGACGGCACCCTGCACCTCTGGGAGGACGGCGGTCTCCCGGTCTCCTTCGCAGGGGTCAGCCCCGTCATCGCCGGCATGGCGCGCATCGGCCCGGTGTACACCCCGCCCGCCCTGCGCGGCCGCGGCTACGCGAGCGGCCTGGTCGCGGCCGGCTCCGCGCACGCCCTGCGCGAGGGTGCGTCGGAGGTGCTCCTCTACACCGACCTCGCCAACCGGACGAGCAACGCGATCTACCACCGGCTCGGCTACCGCCGGGTCGGCGACCTCGTGGTGCTGGACTTCACCGCCCGGTAGGCCGCCGGCCGCCACTTCCCGTCCCGGCGCCGCCGGGCGGGCCTCCCCCGGGGTGTTCGGGTCCGCACGAGGTGTTGACGCAGAGTTGATCCGGAGTTCGCCTCGGAGCGTGCAGGACATGTCACCCTGGGTGGGTGTATCTGACGGTCGATCACCTGACGGGGGGCGAGGCGATGGCGCTGCGGCATGCGCGGTTCTGGGGCGGAGTGGTGGCGGTGTCCGCCGCCCTGGCGGTGATCGCCGGGTACCTGGCCGGCGGGACGCGGCTGGTCTGGATCGTCTCCGCGGTCGAGACGCTCCTGGTGATGGCGTACGTCGCGTGGCGGTTCCGGGGGAAGGCGCGCCGCAGACCGGCGCCGGGCCGGGGTGCGGGCGCGGCGGCGCACTGCGAGCGCTGCCGCCGGGCCCAGGAGCGGCTCGATGCGAGGGGCGTGTCAGGTGGCGGCGCTGTACGCCACCAGTGACACGCCGACGTACTGCACGACGAACGCGCCGAGGGTGAAGGCGTGGAAGACCTCGTGGAACCCGAACCACTGCGGTGACGGGTTCGGGCGCTTCAGTCCGTAGACGACGCCGCCCAGGCTGTAGAGGCAGCCGCCGACGATCATCAGGGTGAGGACGGCGGCCCCGCCGGCGCGCAGGAAGTCGGGCATGAAGAAGGCCGCGGCCCAGCCGAGCGCGAGGTAGACCGGGGTGTAGAGCCAGCGCGGGGCGCCGACCCAGAACACCCGGAACGCGATGCCGAGCAGCGCTCCGCCCCAGACCGCCCAGAGCAGGGCCTGCCGGGCGCCGCCGTCCAGCAGCAGGATGGTGAACGGGGTGTAGCTGCCCGCGATGATCAGGAAGATGTTGGCGTGGTCGAGGCGGCGGAGGACCGCCTCGCCGCGCGGCCCCCAGGTGAACCGGTGGTAGACCGCGCTGACGCCGAAGAGCAGCCAGGCGCTGACCGAGTAGATCGCGCAGGCGGCCTTGGCGGTGGGCGTGTCGGCCAGGCAGATCAGGACGATTCCGGCGGCCACCGAGGCGGGGAACATGCCGGCGTGCAGCCAGCCGCGCCACCGTGGCTTCCACTCCTCGTCGGCGGGGCCGATGGCGTCCGCGATGGGGTCGGCAGTGAGGTCCGCAGTCATGCGCGACATCTTACGGAACCGTAGGTTACCGACAAGTAGGAGATGGCGGTTCGACGTTTTGGACAATGTGGAGTGTTAGCCAGGTCTCATCGAGTGCTCCGAAGTGATCCACATCGGGCCGATGTGGCACTTGATAGCGCCGGAAAGGATGAAACCAAGGCAAGTGTCCGACGTAATGGCGAAAGGCGGGGTGGTGTCCGGAGCTACGGTGTAACCACCCTCAACCCCCCGCGATGCCGTCTCCTGGCCGAGATGGTGTGAAACGGAGCGAACGTGTCGCCACTGAAGTCTGCGATCGCCGAGTCCGCGCCGACCCGCCACAAGCCCCTGCTGGCCTGGGTCGCCGAGATCGCCGAGCTGACCCAGCCCGACCGGATCGAGTGGTGCGACGGCTCGGAGGAGGAGTACCACCGCCTCGCCGAACTGCTCGTCGCCCAAGGCACCTTCAGGAAGCTCGACGACGAGAAGCGGCCCAACTCGTACTACGCGGCCTCCGACCCGAGCGATGTCGCCCGCGTCGAGGACCGCACCTTCATCTGCTCCGAGCAGGAGAAGGACGCCGGCCCGACCAACCACTGGAAGGCCCCCGCCGAGATGCGGGAGATCTTCTCCGGCGCCGACGGCCTGTTCCGCGGTTCGATGAAGGGCCGCACGATGTACGTCGTGCCGTTCTCCATGGGCCCGGTCGGCTCCCCGCTGGCCGCCTACGGCGTCGAGATCACCGACTCCGCCTACGTCGCCGTCTCGATGCGCGTCATGACCCGCATGGGCAGCGCCGTGATCGACCAGCTCGGCGAGGACGGCGACTTCGTGAAGGCCGTCCACACCGTCGGCGCGCCCCTCGCGGAGGGCCAGGACGACGTGCCGTGGCCCTGCAACACCACCAAGTTCATCTCGCACTTCCCCGAGACCCGCGAGATCTGGTCCTTCGGCTCCGGCTACGGCGGCAACGCCCTGCTCGGCAAGAAGTGCTACGCCCTGCGCATCGCCTCCACCATGGCCCGCGACGAGGGCTGGCTGGCCGAGCACATGCTCGTCCTCAAGCTCACCCCGCCGGCCGGCCCCACGGGCGGGGCGGAGCCGAAGTACATCGCCGCGGCCTTCCCGTCCGCGTGCGGCAAGACCAACCTCGCGATGCTCCAGCCCACCATCCCGGGCTGGAAGGTGGAGACGATCGGCGACGACATCGCCTGGATGCGCTTCGGCGCCGACGGCCGTCTCTACGCCATCAACCCCGAGGCCGGCTTCTTCGGCGTCGCCCCCGGCACCGGCGTCGACACCAACGCCAACGCCATCGACACCCTGTGGGGCAACACGGTCTTCACCAACGTCGCCCTCACCGACGACGGCGACGTGTGGTGGGAGGGCCTCACCGACGAGGCCCCGGCGCACCTCACCGACTGGCGCGGCAACGACTGGACGCCCGCCTCCGGCACCCCGGCCGCGCACCCCAACGCCCGGTTCGCCGTGCCCGCCGCGCAGTGCCCGACCATCGCGCCCGAGTGGGAGGACCCGGCGGGCGTGCCGATCTCGGCCATCCTCTTCGGCGGCCGCCGCGCCACCGCCGTCCCGCTCGTCACCGAGTCCTTCGACTGGCAGCACGGCGTCTTCCTCGGGGCCAACATCGCCTCGGAGAAGACCGCCGCCGCCGAGGGCACCGTCGGCGAGCTGCGCCGCGACCCCTTCGCGATGCTCCCGTTCTGCGGCTACAACATGGGCGACTACTTCGCCCACTGGCTGGGGCTCGGCGAGCAGGCCGACGCCGCGAAGCTGCCGAAGATCTACTACGTCAACTGGTTCCGCAAGAACCCGGCCGGCGACTTCGTGTGGCCCGGCTACGGCGAGAACATCCGCGTGCTGAAGTGGATCGTCGAGCGCCTGGACGGCACCGGCGCGGGCGTCGAGACCCCGATCGGCGTGCTGCCGGAGGCGGACGGCTTCGACCTGTCCGGCCTCGGCCTCGCGCAGGAGGACCTCGACCTGCTCTTCTCCGTCGACGCCGACATCTGGCGCCAGGAGGCCGCGCTCGTCCCCGCCCACCTGGAGCTGTTCGGCGAGCACACGCCGGCCGCGCTCTGGGACGAGTACCGCGCGCTGGTCAAGCGCCTGGGCTGACGACCCCGGGCGGGCGGGGCCGTGATCGCGGCCCCGCCCGCCCGCGGACGCCGACGGCCGGAGCCCCGGCCGGACGATCCCCCCACCCCGACCACCGCGGGGGATCGTCCGGATCGGGCCTCCGGCCGTCACGCGTACGCCCCGCGGCCCGGGGGGCTGCGGGGCGTGGGGACGCGTCCGGGTGCGGGCTCAGGGCTGGGTGTAGCCGCTCAGGAAGTCGCCGATCCGGGTGACCGCGTCCGCGATGTCCTCGGCGCGCGGCAGGGTGACCAGCCGGAAGTGGTCCGGCTCGGGCCAGTTGAAGCCGGAGCCCTGCACGATCAGGATCCGCTGGGCGCGCAGCAGGTCGAGCACCATCTGCGCGTCGTCCTTGATCTTGTACACCTGGGGGTCGAGCCGCGGGAAGGCGTACAGCGCGCCCTTGGGCTTCACGCAGCTGATGCCGGGGATGTCGTTCAGCAGCCGGTACGCGGTGTCCCGCGACTCCAGCAGTCGCCCGCCCGGCAGGAGCAGGTCCTTGATCGACTGCCGTCCGCCGAGCGCGGCCGCGACCGCGTGCTGCGCCGGCATGTTGGCGCACAGCCGCATCGACGCCAGCACCGTCAGGCCCTCGATGTAGCTGGTCGCACGCTGGCGGTCGCCCGACAGCACCATCCAGCCGGAGCGGAAGCCCGCCACCCGGTAGGCCTTGGACATGCCGTTGAAGGTGACGCAGAAGAGGTCGGGTGCCAGCGTGGCCAGCGGCACGTGCTCCGCGTCGTCGTAGAGGATCTTGTCGTAGATCTCGTCCGCGTACACCACCAGCCGGTTGCGGCGGGCGATCTCGACGATGCCCTCCAGCACCTCGCGCGGGTACACCGCGCCGGTGGGGTTGTTCGGGTTGATCACCACGATGGCGCGGGTGCGGTCGGTGACCTTCGCCTCGATGTCGGCGAGGTCCGGGTACCACTCGGACTGCTCGTCGCAGCGGTAGTGCACGGCGGTGCCGCCGGCCAGCGAGACCGAGGCCGTCCACAGCGGGTAGTCCGGCGCTGGCACGAGCACCTCGTCGCCGTCGTCCAGCAGCGCCGTCATGGCGAGCTGGATCAGCTCCGACACGCCGTTGCCGAGGAAGACGTCCTCGACCGAGAGCCCGTGCAGGCCGCGCTCCTCGTAGTGCATCACCACCGCGCGGCGGGCCGACAGCAGGCCCTTCGAGTCGCCGTAGCCGTGCGCGCCGGCGAGGTTCCGCAGGATGTCCTGCAGAATCTCCGGCGGGGCCTCGAAGCCGAACGCCGCGGGGTTGCCGGTGTTCAGCTTCAGGATGCGGTGGCCCTGGTCCTCCAACCGCATCGCCTCGTCGAGCACGGGGCCGCGGATGTCGTAACAGACGTTGGCGAGCTTGCTGGACTGGATGACCTGCATGCCTGCCTACTTTACGGCGGTGTTACCCGGATCATCACGTGTTCCGCACCACAGGTCGCCCGGGCTGCGCAAGGATCGGCAGGACCGATGAGGGGGGACCACGATGATCGGGCCGTGGGCCGGGGCGCTGATCGGCCTCGCCGCCGCCGCACCACTGCGCGCAGCCGTCGTGCGGTACGCCGTGCCGTACGGCGAACCGCTCCGTCTCTGCTGCCCCGCCGGACGCTTCGGCCGTCTGCCGGGCGGCCGCTGCCCCGGCTGCGGCGACCGGGCCGCGGGGCCCGCGCCCGGCACGGTCGAGGCGGTCGCCGCCGCGGTCGGTGCCGCGCTCGGCCTGGCCGCCGACCCGGGCAACGCGGCACTGCTCTGCTGGGCGGGCCTGTTCGGGGTGCTGCTCGGCTTCGTCGACACGGCCGTGCTCAGGCTGCCCGACGCACTGACCCTGCCGCTCGCCCTCGGCACCGCCGTGCTCCTGCCGCTCGCCGACCACCGCCCGGCCGTGCTGCTGCGCTGCCTGCTGGCCGCCGCCGCACTCGGACTGCTCTACGGCGGGCTGGCCCTGCTCGTGCCGATCGGCCTCGGCGACGCCAAGCTCGCGCCGAGCCTCGGCGCCGTCCTCGGCCTGTACGGCTGGGGCACGGTGGCCTCCGGCGTCTTCGCCGCGTTCCTGCTGGGCGGCCTGTGGGGCGTGCTGCTGCTGCTCACCCGCCGGGCCGGCCGCGGCGACGCCCTGCCCTTCGGACCGCCCCTGCTGCTGGGAGCACTGGTCGCGCTGCTCGCCGCGGCCCGGGCCGCGGTGTGAGCCGCGGCCCGGGCGGGCGGCGGCCGGCTTCCGGGCCCGGGAATGGACGGGGCCCGCCGTACCCCAGCGGTACGGCGGGCCCCTGCGGCGCACCTGCCCCACCCTCAAGGGGCGGCGCGCCTGGTCGTGTTACGGCATCGCGTGGGCGTGGGCGCCCACGTTGGTGGAGAAGTCGTTGCCGTTCTTCGCGTCCCAGTTGGTCGACCAGGTCATCGCGCCGCGGATGGTGGGCCACTTCGCCGGGGGGACGAAGCTGCCGCAGTGCGTGCCGGTGGCGAGGCAGTCCAGCGCGTTGTTGACGACGGTGGAGTTGACGTAGCCGCCGCCCGCCGCCTGCGAGGACGCCGGGACGCCGATGCCGACCTGGTCGGGCCGGAGGCCGCCCTGGATGTGGGTGCAGACCTGCGCGGTGATGAAGTCGATCGTGCCCTGGGTGTAGACCTTGCCGTCGCAGCCGTTCATGCCGCCCGAGTTGTAGAACTGGGTGTTGACGACGGTCAGGATGTCCTTGGTGTTCAGCGCCAGCTGGAAGTACGCGCCGGCGGTGCTGTACATCCCGATGGTCTCCGGGGCCATGGTCAGGACGAACTTCGAGCCGACCTTCGACTGCAGGGTGTGCAGCGACTGCGACATGTACGTCGGGTCGACGCCGTTCTCCAGGTCGATGTCGATGCCGTCGAAGCCGTACTGCTGGATCAGCGCGTAGGCGGTGTTGGCGAAGTTCGTGGCGGCGGTGGCGTTGGCGACGCTGATCGCGCCGTTCTGGCCGCCGACCGACAGGACGACCTTCTTGCCGGCCGCGCGCTTGGTGGCGATGTCGGCCTTGAAGTCGGCGTCGGTGTAGCCGCCGAGCTTGGTGCCGAGCGCCGGGTCGAGGGTGAAGCTGATGCCGCCCTGCGTGGTGGTGGCGTCGGCGAACGACACGGCGATGATGTCGTACGCGCTCTGCACGTCGCGCAGGCGCTGCACGGGCGCGCCGTTGTCGAAGTTCTGCCAGTAGCCGGTCAGCGCGTGCTTGGGCAGGTCGCCGCCGGGCGGCAGCGTCGGGGAGGAGGTCGGCGTCGGGCTGCTCGTCGGGGTCGGCGAGGCGGTCGGCGTCGGGCTCTTGGTCGGCGTCGCGGACGGCGTCGGCGAGGCGGTGGGGGAGGCCGAGGTCGGCGGGGCGGTCGGGGTGGCGGTGCCGGCGGGGCCGGTCAGCGTGATGTCGTCCGCGTTGTAGGCGGCCTGGCCGTACCAGCCGTGCACGTAGAGGGTGACGCTGGTGGTCGAGGCGCCGGTCGTGAAGGTCGTCGACAGCTGGTTCCAGCTGCTCTGGCTCGACCAGGTCGACGGGTCGGTGGAGCCGGTGCCGCGGGCGCCGAGGTAGACGTACGGGCCCTGCACGAAGCCGGCCAGCGTGTAGCCGGTGTTCGGCAGCACGCTGACGGTCTGCGTGCACTCGGCCGTGTCGGAGGCGCTCGGCGCGGCGCTCAGCGCGTTCGAGCCGGCGTGCACGGGGGAGGAGACGGTGCTCGCGGTGCCGGTGCAGACCCAGCCGGAGAGGTTGCCGGTCTCGAAGCCGCCGTTGGTGACGAGGTTGCCCACGGCGGCGTCCGCGCCGCCGGCGGTCAGCGCCAGGCCGGCGCCGGCCAGGGCGAGAACGGTGGAGCCGGCGGCGACGGAGGCGGGGAGCGAGAAGCGGCGGCGCCGATGGGACGGCTGCGCGACGGGACGGGCCATGTCGAGCTCCTGGGGGAGGGGGAGGGGGAGGAGCCGCCGCGGTGGGGGTCGCGGCGGCTCCGCGTGGGGGAGGGTTCGGTGCGGTCCGCAGGAAGGTCCGGGAGGGCGTCCGGCGTGCCCCCGGTCACACAAGCTGGACTAGACCAATAGGGGCCGTCAAGAACCGGACGCCGCTTTGAGCCCGACTTCAGGCCGATTTAAGGAAGGCGAGACCGGACCGTTGCCGAGCCGGGCGGACACACCGGGACGGACCGGGGACAAGGCCGTAACCCCATCGGTACCTGCGGCTTTACCTCCGACCATCCCTCCGGAGTAGGCTGCCCGAGGGATTTTCGCACCACGTCGGCGAACGGCGACGAGCACGGAGAGGCCGAGGAACATGGGTCTGCGCGATGTGGTCGAGCGCACGCCGGGTCTGCGGACCCTGCTCGACAACGCCTACCGCCTCTACGGCCGCCGGGTCGAGGTGCACCTCGACAGCACCCCCCGCCACATCGGCGTCATCCTCGACGGCAACCGCCGCTGGGCGAAGGCCACCGGCGGCACCACCGCCCAGGGCCACCAGCGCGGCGCCGACAAGATCAGCGAGTTCCTGGGCTGGTGCGACGAGACGCACGTCAAGGTCGTCACCCTGTGGATGCTCTCCACCGACAACCTCTCCCGGCCCGCCGAGGAGCTCGTGCCGCTGCTGGGGATCATCGAGGACGCCGTCCGCGGCCTCGCCGCCGCCCGCCGCTGGCGCGTCAACCCGGTCGGGGCCCTCGACCTGCTGCCCCCGGCCACCGCGCAGGTGCTCAAGGAGGCCGCGCACGACACGGCCCACATCGAGGGCATCACCGTCAACGTCGCGATCGGCTACGGCGGCCGCCGCGAGATCGCCGACGCCGTCCGCTCGCTGCTCCAGGAGCACGCCGACCGCGGCACCCCGATCGAGCAGCTCGCCGAGATCCTCGACGTCGAGCACATCTCCGAGCACCTCTACACCAAGGGCCAGCCCGACCCGGACCTCGTCATCCGCACCTCGGGCGAGCAGCGGCTCTCCGGCTTCCTGCTCTGGCAGAGCGCCCACAGCGAGTTCTACTTCTGCGAGGCGTACTGGCCGGCCTTCCGCAAGGTCGACTTCCTGCGGGCGCTGCGCGACTTCCAGGTGCGCAACCGGCGCATGGGGCTCTGACCGGCCGGCACCCGGCCGTCGGTCCGCGGCGGGCTCCCCTCCCGGGGTGCCGGGCGCCGGCCGTGCCCGGTTCCCGCTGACGCCGGGTCAAGCGACATACCCGCAGGCCACCGCCCCAAAACGTTCGCCAGTTGTGATCCGCCAGTTCGCGCCGTCGGGCATGCCGGGCACCTCACCGGGGCATACACCGGTCAGACCGGTACCCCGGCCACCGGGGTCGCGGGGACCGGTGAGCCGCGGGTGACGCTGGGTCATCCGCTCTGGAGGCCTAGTGGTCAGTTCGAAGAGCCGCCGGACACCAGACCGGCGCACGTACGTTCTCGACACGAGCGTGCTCCTGGCGGACCCACTCGCCATGAACCGCTTCGAGGAGCACGAGGTCGTCCTGCCGGTGGTCGTGGTCACCGAGCTGGAGGCCAAGCGCCACCACCCGGAGCTGGGCTACTTCGCCCGTCAGGCGCTCCGCCTGCTCGACGACTACCGCGTCCGCCACGGCCGGCTCGACGAGCCGATCCCGGTCGGCGACTTCGGCGGCACGATCCGGGTCGAGCTCAACCACTCCGACCCGTCGATACTGCCGGCCGGGTACCGGACGGGCGGCGGCGAGGCCGACACCCGCATCCTGGCGGTCGCCCGCAACCTGCAGGCCGAGGGGTACGACGTCACCGTCGTCTCCAAGGACCTGCCGCTGCGGATCAAGGCCAGCTCGGTCGGCCTCCTCGCGGAGGAGTACCGGGCCGAGCTGGCGATCACCTCCGGCTGGACGGGCATGAGCGAGCTGCACGTGTCCGGCGACCAGGTGGACGAGCTGTTCGCCGCCCCGCACGACGCCGCGGTCGACATCGACGGCGCCGCCGAACTCCCCGTGCACACCGGTCTGGTGCTGAACTCCGAGCGCGGCCGGGCGCTGGGCCGGGTCACCCACGACGGCCGGGTGCGCCTGGTGCGCGGCGACCGCGAGGTGTTCGGCCTGCGCGGCCGCAGCGCCGAGCAGCGGGTGGCGCTGGACCTCCTCACCGACCCCGAGATCGGCATCGTCTCGATGGGCGGCCGGGCCGGCACCGGCAAGTCGGCGCTGGCGCTGTGCGCGGGCCTGGAGGCGGTGCTGGAGCGGCAGCAGCACCGCAAGGTGATGGTGTTCCGTCCGCTCTACGCCGTCGGCGGGCAGGAGCTCGGCTACCTGCCGGGCAGCGAGTCCGAGAAGATGAGCCCCTGGGCGCAGGCGGTCTTCGACACGCTCTCCGCGGTCACCACCCCGGCCGTGATCGAGGAGGTGATCTCCCGCGGGATGCTGGAGGTCCTCCCGCTCACGCACATCCGCGGCCGCTCGCTGCACGACGCCTTCGTGATCGTCGACGAGGCGCAGTCGCTGGAGCGCAACGTGCTGCTCACCGTCCTCTCCCGGATCGGCCAGGGGTCGCGGGTGGTGCTCACCCACGACGTCGCCCAGCGCGACAACCTGCGGGTCGGCCGGTACGACGGCGTGGTGGCCGTCGTCGAGAAGCTGAAGGGGCACCCGCTGTTCGCCCACATGACCCTGACCCGGTCCGAGCGGTCGCCGATCGCGGCGCTGGTGACCGAGATGCTGGAGGACGTCCAGCCGTAGCGGTCCGGTCCGCCGCCCGGTCGGCGTCCCGACCCAACGGTGACAAAGCGGACAAAGGTGGATGAATGACCGTCAAGAGGCCTGCCGCATAGCGGCAGGCCTCTCGTTCTGTCGTCGGATCGGTCGGATCGTCGACGACCTTTCGGACAAACGCCCAGCTCGCGAAGATTGTGAGATCCGCCACGCAACCGGGAATTGCGTAGACACGTCTGCGTGCGGCATGGTGTGGGTTCTGTCAGGCCCCGCGTACGGCAGAATCACGCCCGGCAACTCCGGTCGGCGGGCGGTCAACTGAACACCGATGAGCCGTACGCCGCCCGATCACCACGCAGTTCCGAGCCCGCTCGGCGCCGCGGCGGGCCAGTGTCTCCCGTGACCAGGACCGTACGGAGGCGAGCGGCAAGGGGCATGTTGCGCCCGTACGGTCACGCATGGGCGACGCTGGAAGGAAACCATGTGACTCGGATCTCGGTCCGGGGAGTTGCCGTGGCCTCCGCCACCGCCGTCACCGCTGTCGGTGCCGTCGTGGGTGCGGCCTCGGGAAGCGAGGGCTCGGCCGTGCAGACGGTCGACGTCGCCAGCGCGACGCTGCTCGCCGACGTCCCCTCGGGTGCCCAGGCACAGACCATCAGCGACAACCTCGTCCGCCAGGCGACCGCTCAGCAGGTGTCCGCCGACGCCGCGGCCAAGAAGGCCGCGGAGGAAGCCGCGCGCCAGAAGGCCGCCGCCGACGCGCAGGCCAAGGCCGACGCGGAGAAGGCCGCCAAGGCCGCGGAAGAGGCGAAGCGCAAGGCCGACCAGGAGGCCGCCAACCGCGCCGCCGCACGGACCGCGCTCGCCGCGATCCCGGCCGGCTCGGTGCAGGCACTGGCCGCCCAGATCATCGGCGACGCCAGCCAGTTCTCCTGTTTCAGCGAGATCGTGAAGCGCGAGAGCGGCTGGAACTACACCGCCACCAACGCGTCCTCCGGCGCGTACGGCCTGGTGCAGGCGCTGCCCGGTTCGAAGATGGCCTCGGCCGGTGCCGACTGGCGCACCAACCCGGCGACCCAGATCAAGTGGGGCCTCAACTACATGAACAGCCGCTACGGCAGCCCTTGCGGCGCCTGGTCGTTCTGGCAGTCCCACCACTGGTACTGATCCTGCCGCGCACCGCGCGGAACGCGAGGGGCCCCCGACCGCATCCGGTCGGGGGCCCCTCGCGTTCGCGTCGCCGCCGCGACGAAGCGGGCCGCGCCGCCCGGGCGGCGCTGACCAGGGCGCCACGGGCGGTGCGGCCTGATGCGGACGCGGGGCGCCGGAGCGGGTCCTGGACCTCCGGCACCGGCCGGTCCGCCGGCAGTTGGTCCTTGTGCCGGACTCCTCCCCGCTCACCGGTGTCCGAAACCGACGGTTTCATGTTGATTCGTCATCCTCTGCCCCGGCGGCGGTCCGCGGGGTCCGGGGACCGCGCGTACCCCGGGCGGGTAGCGTCGCCCTGACGGTCGCACCATCGGCGCGGCGCAGGGACCGACGGGGAGGGCGACGCAACGTGTCGCGGGAGACGAAGGCACTCAAGGCGATGGCGAGAACCGGCGCGGTCGCCGCCGGGGTGTGGGCCGGCGTCGAACGCCGCCGCCGGGCCGCCGCCCGGGCCGCCGCCGAACCGGCCCCCGCCGCGGGGCATCCCGCCCTGCCGGTGCCGCCGCCCCGCCACGCCGAGGCCGAACGCCAGGCGTACACCGCCCGCGACGTCCACCACCCCGGCCGGCCGGCCACCCCGGCCGAGGCCGTGCCGTGGGCGCTGCGGGTCGCCGCCGAGTCGACCTGGCGGCTGCTGCTGCTCGGGGTCGCGCTCTACGTGGTCTTCCAGGTCGTCGACATGCTGCGCCTGGTGGCGTTCGCAGGGCTGGCCGCCCTGCTGATCTCCGCCCTGCTGGAGCCCACCGTCTCCTGGCTGCGGCGGCTCGGGGTGCCGCGCTCGCTCGCGGCCGCCGGCACCTTCCTCAGCGGCATCGCCGGCATCGGGCTGGTCGGCTGGTTCGTGGTGTGGCAGGTGACGACCAACCTGGAGTCGGTCACCGGCAAGGTGCAGGCCGGCGTGAACCAGCTGCGCGACTGGCTGGTGACCGGGCCGCTGCACCTGACGCAGCAGCAGATCAACGACTTCGCGAAGCAGATCTCGGCGGCCATCGGCACCAACTCCGAGCAGATCACCTCGGCGGGCTTCACCGGCGTGACGATCGCCGTCGAGGTGCTCACCGGTGTGGTGCTGGCCGCGTTCACGACGTTCTTCCTGCTCTACGACGGGGCCCGGATCTGGTCGTGGGTGCTCCGCGGCCTGCCGCGGCACTCCCGGTACGCGATGGCCGGGGCCGGCCCCAAGGCCTGGGCGACGCTGACCGCGTACGTGCGCGGCACGGTCTTCGTGGCGTTCATCGACGCCCTCTGCATCGGCATCGGCATCCAGCTGCTCGGCGTGCCGCTGGCCCTGCCGCTCGCGGTGATCATCTTCCTGGGGGCGTTCGTGCCGCTGGTCGGCGCCCTGGTGACCGGCACCATCGCGGTGCTGATCGCCCTGGTGACGGTCGGCCCGTTCACGGCGCTCATGGTGCTGGTGGTGCTGGTGGCCGTGCAGCAGCTCGAAGGCCACCTGCTGCAGCCGCTCATCCTCGGCCGGGCGGTCGCGGTGCACCCGCTCGGCGTGGTGCTGGGCGTGGCGGCGGGCTCGATCGTCGGCGGGATCGGCGGCGCGATCGTCGCGGTGCCGCTGATCGCCGTCACCAACACGGTCGTCGGGCACCTGCGCCGCCGCAACGCCGCGGGCATGGAGGTCTTCGAGGCGCTGGAGAACGCCCGCCAGGCGGAGGCCGCCCACGCCGAGGCCCAGGCGGAGGCGGAGGCCGACCTCGACACCGGGACGCCCGTGATCTGACCCGGGCCGCCGCCCGGCGGACGGTGCGGCGCGGGACACGCGGAAGGGGCGCGGTGACCCGCGCCCCTTCCGTCCGCTCCGGCCCCGTCAGAGGGTGTCGAGCACGGCCTCGGAGTCGAGCGTGGCGGCGACCGCCTGGATCACCGAGGCGATCTTCACGGATGCCTGGACGGTCTCCCGCTCCACGCCGGCCTTCTTCAGCACGGCCTCGTGCGAGTCGAGGCACTGCCCGCAGCCGTTGATCGCGGAGACCGCGAAGCACCAGAGCTCGAAGTCGGCCTTCTCGACGCCCGGGGTGCCGATGATGTTCATCCGCAGGCCCGCCCGCATGCTGCCGTACTCCTTGTCGGAGAGCAGGTGCAGCGTGCGGTAGTAGACGTTGTTCATGCCCATGATCGCGGCGGCGCCCTTGGCGGCGGTGTACGCCTCCGGCTTCAGGTTCGCCTTGGCCTCGGGCGCCAGCGCGCGCAGCACGGCGGCCGAGCGGGTGGCCATCGCGCAGGCCAGCACGGTGCCCCAGAGCTGCTGCTCGGGGAGGTCCGAGTTGCCGATGACCGCGCTCAGGTTGAGCTTGAGGTCCTTGGCGTAGTCGGGCAGGGCCGCCTTGAGGTCGTCGAGGGACACGGGTCAGCCCGCCAGGAGAGACCGGGCGTCGAGGGTGTCCTCGCCCTTGGTCCAGTTGCAGGGGCACAGCTCGTCGGTCTGCAGGGCGTCCAGCACGCGCAGGACCTCCTTGGGGTTACGGCCGACGGAGCCGGCGGTCACCATGACGAACTGGATCTCGTTGTTCGGGTCGACGATGAACACCGCGCGCTGGGCGGTGCCGTCCGCGGCCTCGACGCCGCACGCCTGCATGAGCTCGTGCTTGACGTCGGCCAGCATCGGGAAGGGCAGGTCGCGCAGGTCCTTGTGGTCCTTGCGCCAGGCGTGGTGCACGAACTCGGAGTCGCCGGAGACGCCGAGGATCTGGGCGTCGCGGTCGGCGAACTCCTCGTTCAGCTTGCCGAACGCCGCGATCTCGGTCGGGCAGACGAAGGTGAAGTCCATCGGCCAGAAGAAGACGATCTTCCACTTGCCCTCGTAGGACTTGTGGTTGATCTCGGCGAAGGCGTTCGCGGCGTCGAGGTCGACGCAGGCGTTGAGTTCGAACTCGGGGAACTTGTCACCGATCGTGAGCACGTTCGCTACTCCTGGGTTGAGATATGAGGGAATTCTGCCCGGATTGCCTGTGGTTCGACGGATTCGAGCGGGTTCAACCTTCCCACATGCTGGACTGATCGGGGAAATAGCTAGACTCGATGCATCTGATCGGAGAGAGCTATCAGTACCGCCCCGCACCACCCGAAGACCCGCACCCCCAGCGTCGCCCAGCTCCGCGCCTTCCTCGCCGTCGCCGAGCACCGGCACTTCCGCGAGGCCGCCGCGGCCACCGGCACCAGCCAGCCCGCCCTCTCGGGCGCGGTCGCCGCCCTGGAGGACACCCTCGGCGCCCAACTGCTCGAACGCACCACCCGCCGCGTGATCATCACCCCGCTGGGCGAGCGCGTCGCCGAGCACGCGCGCCGCGTCCTCGGCTCCCTGCACTCCCTCACGGAGGCCGTCGAGGCCGCCCGCCGCCCCTTCACCGGCCCGCTGCACCTCGGCGTCATCCCCACCGTCGCCCCCTACCTGCTGCCCGCCGTGCTCCGGCTCGTCCGCGACCGCTTCCCCGCCCTCGAACTCCACGTCCACGAGGAGCGCACCCCCGCCCTCACCGAGGGCCTCGCCACGGGACGGCTCGACGTGCTCCTGCTCGCCCTCCCCGCCGGCGGCACCACCGCCACCCGCGACATCCCGCTCTTCGACGAGGACTTCGTCCTCCTCACCCCGCCCGGCCACCCGCTCGCCGGCCGCACCGGCCTCCCGCGCGACGTCCTCCTCGACCTCGACGTCCTGCTCCTGGAGGAAGGCCACTGCCTCCGCGACCAGGCCACGGACGTCTGCCGCGAGGCCGGCGTCGCCCCCACCCCCGGCACCACCCGCATCGCCGGGCTCTCCACCCTCGTCCAGCTCGTCGCCGGCGGCCTCGGCGTCACCCTGCTGCCCGCCACCGCGCTCGACGTCGAGGCCGGGCGCTCCGACCGGCTCGCCGCCGCCCGCTTCGCCGCCCCCGCGCCCGGCCGGCGGATCGGCCTCGCCACCCGGCCCGGATCCGCCCGCGGCGAGGAGTACGACCACTTCGCCGCCGCACTGAAGGACGTGCTCCGGGACCTCCCCGTCCGCATCGCCGACTAGCCCACGGGGCATACCTCCTGCGGGGCACCGTTCGGACGGGGGTGGGCGCGTGTACGTGTCGCGGATCAGGGTGACAGGGCTCGGCTGCTTCGACGGCCCGCGCGCCGTCGACCTCACCCTCGGGGCCGAACCCGGCTGGACCGTCCTCGCCGGGCCCAACGGCTCCGGCAAGACCACCCTGCTGCGGGCCCTCGCCGACGCCCTCGGCGCCCGGCCCGGCACCACCCCGCCGGACCCCGGCAGCCCGCCCGGCGAGGTGCACCTGCCCGGCCTCGGCCGCTGGAGCACCGGCCAGGCCGTCCGGCCGCGCCGCACCCGCACCCACCACCTCGACGGCAGCCGCCCCGCCCCCACCGCCCTCACCCGCGCCGCCTCCCTGCTCCTCGACGACGGCCTGCTGCCCGACGGCTGGTGCGTCGCCGACCCGGCCCGCGCCCTCGTCGCACCCCCCGACGGGCCGCCGCGACCCCTCACCGCCCTCGGCAGCGGCCACACCGCCCTCGCCGCGCTCGTCGCCGCCCTCACCGACGGCGGCGCCCGCACCGGCACCACCGACGGCACCCCCACCGTGACCCGCCGCGCCATCGCCCTGATCGACGACGTCGACCTCCACCTGCACCCCGTCTGGCAGCAGCGCATCGGCGGCTGGCTCACCGCGCACTTCCCGCACGTGCAGTTCCTCGTCGCCACCCACAGCCCGTACGTCGGACAGGCCGCCGACCCCGGCACCCTCGTCCGCCTCGCCGCGCCCGGCGACGCCGCACCGCCCCGCGTCCTCGACGAGGACGTGCACCAGCGCGTCCTCTACGGCAGCGGCGACGACACCGCCCTCTCCGAGCTCTTCGGCCTGCCCAGCGCCTACTCCGCGACCGCCGAGGCCGAACGCCGCCTCCTCGTCCGGCTGGAGCGCAAGCTCTACACCGGACGCGCCACCAGCGCCGAACTCGACGCCTACCGCCGCCTCGGCGCCAAACTCAACAGCTCCCTCGGCGCCCGCGCCGACGAACTCGCCGCCCGCCTCCTCGGCGACCGGCCGTGATCCCGCTCCGGCGGCCGCCCCTCCAGCAGACGCTGGCCGCCGACCTCGCCCGCCGCACCGACGCCATCCGCGCCGCCGGCCCCTCCACCGCCGCGGGCCGCGCCGCCTGGCGCACCGCCCGCCAGCCCAAGGCCCAACTGCGCCTCATGCTCCGCCGGATGGCCCCCGGCCTGGAACGCTGCATGTACTGCGGCGACAACCTCGGCACCGACATCGACCACTTCGAACCGATCGCCCGCGACCCGCTGCGCACCTTCGACTGGCAGAACCACCTGCTCGCCTGCGCCCACTGCAACAGCAACCAGAAGCGGGACCGCTTCCCCTGCGACCCGCTCACCGGCGACCACCTGCTCGTCGACCCCGCCCGCGAGGACCCGGCCGACCACCTCGTCCTCTACCTGGAGTCCGGCGCCTACGACCCGCTCACCGCCAAGGGCGAGGCCACCATCGACGTCTTCGGCCTCAACGCCCGCGCCGAACTCGTCCGCGGCCGCCGGATGATGTTCACCGTCACCAAGTCGCTCCTGGCCGCCTGGAGCGCCGCCGGCACCGCGGGCCGCACCGCCGAACAGCGCGAGTACCTCGCCGCCCTGCGCCTGCTGCAGCACGCCGACGTGCTGCGCGGCGTCGTCGCCCTGCACCGCACCCCCGCACTCGCCGACGCCGTGCTCGGGCCCGACCTCGCCGCCGTGCTCCCACGGCTCGTCGCAGCCGAGCCCGGCTTCGGGTGAGTGCCCAGGGCTGCCCCTAGCCGGCGCCGCCCGCCGGCAGCCGCTGCTCGAACCAGACCACCTTGCCCGCACCCAGCCGGGTCGCGCCCCAGTCGTCCGCGCACCTGGCCACTATCTGCAGGCCCCGGCCGTGCTCGTCGTCCGGCCCGGCCCGGCGCGCCCGCGGCAGCGCCGGACTGTCGTCGCCCACCTCGCAGCGGAGCCGCGAGGTGCGCACCAGCCGCAGCGTCACCGGCCGGGTCGCGTGCCGGATCGCGTTCGTCACCAGCTCGCTCACCATCAGCTCCGTCGACTCCGACAGCTCCTCCAGCCCCCACCGCCGCAGCGCGTGCGCCGCCAGCCGCCGCGCCCGGCCCGGCGTCTCGTGCCGCGGCTGCAGGTACCAGTACGACACGTCCTCCGCCGGGATGCCGTCGAACGCCGCCGCCAGCAGCGCGATGTCGTCCGCCCGCTCGCCCGGCGGCAGCACCCGCAGCGCCTCCTGGCAGACGTGCTCCGGCGAGTGCCGGTGCACCGACGCCAGCCGGCCCCGCAACTGCTCCAGCCCCGTCGACAGCGAGCGCCGCCGGCTCTCCACCAGCCCGTCCGTGAACAGCAGCAGCGCCGAACCCGGCGGCGCCGGCAGCTCCACCGACTCGAAGTCCACGCCGCCCACCCCGATCGGCGCACCCGCCGGCAGCTCCAGCAGCTCCGCCCGCCCGTCCGGGCCGATCAGCACCGGCGGCACGTGACCCGCGTTCGCCATCACCACCCGGTTCGCGATCGGGTCGTACACCGCGTACACGCACGTCGCCAGATGCTGCTCCGCACCGAGGTGCTGCGCCTGCTCGTCGAGGTGGTAGAGCACCTCGTGCGGCGGCAGGTCGAGCCCGGCCAGCGTCTGCGCGCTCGTCCGCAGCTGGCCCATCACCGCCGCCGACGTCAGCGAGTGGCCCATCACGTCACCGACGATCAGTGCCACCCGGTTGCCCGGCAGCTCCACCGAGTCGTACCAGTCGCCGCCGACCTGCGCCCCGCGCTCGCCCGGCAGGTAGCGGTGCGCCAGGCGCACCCCGTGCGGCTGCGGCAGGTGGGCCGGCAGCATCCGCCGCTGCAGCTCCCGCGCGGTCGCGAACTCCCGCGCGTACCGCAGCGCCGTGTCGACCGCCAGCCCCGCCTGGGTCGCCAGGTGCCGGGCCATCGCGGTGTCCGCCGGATCGAACCGCGCCGCACCCGCCTTGCCCGGCCGCCGGATCAGCAGCAGCAGCCCCAGCGCCGCCTTCCGCCCGCGCAGCGGCAGCGCCAGCACCGCCGTGCCCGCGGCGAGCCGCCCCAGCGTCCGCGCCCCGTACAGCTCGGTGAGCAGCGGCCGCAGGCGCTCCGCCGACGGCGTGCCCAGCACCGCGGGGCCGTACGGTGCGGCGCCCGCCATCAGCGCCGCCACCGCACCGTCCGGCACCGGCCGGCACAGCCGGGCCCGGCGGCCCAGCCGGGTGCCCTGCCCGTGGTGCAGCTTCAGGGTCGCCGGCGGGCCCGGGTCGCGCTCCATCGACGGCAGCGGGTCGCGCAGGTGCACCACGGCGGCGTCCGCCAGCGCGGGCACCAGCGCCCTCCCGAGGTCGCGCAGCGTGGTCCGCAGGTCCAGCGAACCGTTGATCCGCCGGGTCGCCGCGTCCAGGTAGCCCAGCCGCTCGGTGATCCCCGGCCGGTCGTCCGCCCCCGTGGCGCTGCGCTGCGCGCCGACGAGCGGCACGCCGGGAAGCGGCGCGGCGGTGGCCGGCCGCCCGGTGGTGGGTGCGGTCTGGTCGTGCACGGGTTGCCCGTTCGTCAGTGGCGGGAGGATGGGTCGGGCGGGGGCGCGGTCGGGCGGGGGTGCGGTCGGGCGGGTGCGGTCGGGCGGGGTGCGGCGCCCGTCAGGTGGTGCGCCGGCAGCGCAGGAACAGCTGCTCCTCCGGCGGCAGGGCGGTCGACGCCGGTGCGTACGGGTGGCCGGTACACGACTCCACCGTGAACCCCGCCCCCACCAGCGTGCGGACCAGCTCCTCCCGCAGGTAGCCGCTGATGCGCAGCTCCCGGCCCAGGAACGGCAGCGGCGCCGCGTCCAGGTCCGCCTCGGCCAGGCCCAGCGCCAGCAGTCCGCCCGGCTCCAGCAGCGTACGCATCCGGTGCAGCACCACGCCGATCTCGGCCCGCGGCAGCAGGGCGAGCGAGAAGAACGCGGTCGCCGCGGCGAACGACCCCGCGGCGCCCGGGCCGAGCGACGGGGCGTCCCACACGGTCGCGGCCCGTTCGGTCGCCAGGTCGTACATGTCCATCCGGTGCAGCTCCGCGCCCGGCACCACCTGCCGGGCCTGCGCCAGCATGCCGTCCGAGAGGTCCACCCCTGTCACGCGGAGTCCTCCGGCGACGAGTTGGCGGGCCGTCGGGTCACCGGTTCCGCAGCCCACGTCCAGCACCCGGGCGCCGGGCGGGAGTTCGGAGAGCAGCCAGTCGCCGCAGGCGAGCTGGCCGGCGCGGTCCGGGAAGACCTCGGCATAGCGGTGTCCGATCGCGTCGAACGCGACGGCCTGCAGGGCCCGTTCGGAGCGTCGCCGATGACGGGCGCGGGCCTGGTCGGAGATCTGTCCGGTTGTCACGCGTGAGGCACCTCTCCACCTGGCTCCCGGCGAGCACTGCCCGCCCGGCGTACCGCCCCCGCGTCGGCCGATCGAAGTGTGACTGGCCTTCGAGAATATGCGTGATCACTGCACCGTGGGGCCGCTTTCCGGCCAACTCGCGTCATCGGCGCATCAGGTGGCCGACTTTCGGGGACAGTGGGGGCCAATCCGGGGGCAGACCGGAGCGGGCCGGGGTCGCGCAGCCGCCACCGTGCGCCGGTGCACTGCTCCCACCTGCGGAAACGCCCCGAACGTGCGCGTTTATCGAACGTCAATCGGCGGCTGCCAGAGTCTTCCTCAGCGCCGGGGAAGCGTCGAAGCGTTCCCGCAGCCGGGGGGCTGCGGGAACGCCGACGCACCAGGGGGGAGCCCGACCGTCCGGGGGGACGGAGCGGGCCTACGGCGCCGGGGGGAGAGAGGGCTCGGTGTGCTGCCGGTCGATGAGGGCCTGCACGGGGGAGGCCTCGGGCACACCGAGCCGTACGAAGACCGCGTGCGCCTCCTGGAGGCAGGCCAGCCCGCGCGCGGGCTGGCCCAGCTCCAGGAGCGCCTCGCCGAGCGAGGCGTTCGCCAGGCCCTGGCAGTACGCGGCGTCCAGCTCCTGTGCGATCACGAGCGACTCGTCCGCCGCCTCCGCCGCCTCCGCCGGACGCCCGTCCGCCAGCAGGCAGGCGGCCAGCCGGGCGAGCGCGTAGCCCTCCCAGATCCGGTGCTGCTGAGCCTGGTAGAGCCGGTGCGCCTCGCGGAGGTGCTCGGCGGCGTCCCCGGGGGATCCGGTCGAGCGGAGGACGACGCCCAACTGGTACAGCGTGTCGGCGAGGCAGGGCGCGTTGCCCGACGCCCGGGCCGCGGACACGGCGGAGGCGGCCGACGCGACGGCCTCCTCGTGCTGTCCGAGGTGGAGCTGCGCCCGTGCCATGTTGCCCAGGAGCCTGGCCTCACCGATGGCCGCGCCGAGGCTGCGGCTGATGGCGTGGGCCTGCTGGTAGAACGGCAGCGCCTCGGCGGGGCGTCCGGCGAGGATCAGCACGATGGCGAGCTCGTTGGCCACCGAGATGTGCAGCTGGGTGCCGTCGTCCTCGGACTGCAGGGCCAGGCTCTGCCGCAGGGACGCCTCGGCCTCCTGGAGCTCCCCGGCCATCTGGTGGATGTGCCCGACGGCGTACCGGACCCGGGCCAGCGCCGCGGTGTCCCGGTGCAGGCGTGCGTTGTCCGCGGCGGCGTTGAGGGCGGCCCGGATCCGCGGGCCGAGCGTCGGGTCCTCGACCAGGGCCCGGAGGACGAGGACGAGGTCGACGGCGGGCCGCAGCAGTTCCATCGGCTCGCCGACGACGGCCTCGACGCTGCTGAGGAGCAGCGCCACCTCGGATCTGATCCACGCGCGCGCGGTCCCGCTGTCGTCCATCGGCAGCCCGGGGGAGCCGGGGTGGTGCAGCAGTTCCGCCTGGAGGTCGTCGGGTTCGATGACGCGGGCGGCGTTCTGCATCGTCGCCAGCAGCAGGTCGAGGAGCCGGAGCAGCGCGGCGCGCTGCTCGTCGGTGTCGCCCAGCTTCTCGTTCTGCCGCTGGGCGAACAGCCGCAGGAGGTCGTGGTAGCGGTAGCGGCCCGGGGTGAAGCATTCGAGCATGTTGGCCTCGACGAGTGCCTCGGCGAGGTCCTCGGCCCGGCGTTCGTCGGCGCCGAGCAGCGCGGCGACGGCCGCGAGCGGCAGGTCGGGCGCGTCGACCGTCGAGAGCAGCCGGAAGGCCCTTGCCTCGTCCGGCCGCAGCTGGGCGTAGCCGAGCCCGATGGTGGTCTCGACGGCGAGGTTGCCGAGCTGGAGTTCCTGGAGGCGGTTGCGCTGGTCGGCTAACCGCCGGGCGAGGTCCGAGACGCTCCACCGCGGGCGGCTGGCGAGCCGGGCGGCGGCGATGCGCACGGCGAGCGGCAGGAAGCCGCAGGCGGTCACCACGGCCAGCGCGGCCTCCGGTTCGGCGGCCACCCGCTCGACCCCGACGATGGCCGAGAAGAGGGCGAGGGCCTCCTCGGGCGTCAGCTCCTCGATGTCGACGAGGTGCGCGCCGGGGATCTCGGCCAGCCGCGAACGGCTGGTGACCATCACGGCGTTGCCGGAGACGCCGGGGATGAGCGGCAGCAGCTGCCGCGCGTCCTTGGCGTTGTCGAGCAGGATGAGCATGCGGCGGTCGGCGAGCAGCGAGCGGTACAGGGCCGATCGCTGGTCGAGCGTCTCCGGGGCGTCGGGGGTGCCGAGCGTGTGCAGGAAGTCGCCGAGCACGACGGCGGGGTCGGCCGGGGAGGCTCCGGCGCCGCGCAGGTCGACGTAGAGCTGCCCGTCGGGGAAGTCCGGGCGGAGGCCGTGGGCGACGTGGACGGCCAGCGTGGTCTTGCCGACGCCGCCGATGCCGGCCAGCGAGGTCACCACCACGGCCTGGCCGGAGCCGCCGCGCAGGACGTCGCGGAGCTCGTTGACGATCTTGCTTCGGCCGCTGAAGTCGGAGACGTCCGCGGGGAGCTGGGCCGGCGGGACGAAGACCGGGACGTCCTCCGTGCTCACCCGGGCGCTCGCGGCCGCCGCCGGCATCAGCGCCGGGTCCCCGGCCAGGATGCGGGCGTGCATGGCGGCCAGGCCGGTGCCCGGCTCGACCCCGAGCTCCTCGATCAGCAGCTTGCGGGTGTCCGCGTACACGCCGAGCGACTCCGCCTGCCGGCCGCACCGGTAGAGCGCCAGCATGAGGAGTTCGCGCAGGCGTTCCCGGAGCGGGTGCGCGGCGCAGAGCGCGCTGAGGTCCGACACCACCTCGGCGTGCAGGCCGATCTCCAGGGCGACGGCGCAGCGCTCCTCCGAGACGGCGGCCTGACGCTCCGACAGCCTGGTGCGCTGCGTCTCGGCGTAGGGGCCGGGCACGCCGGGCAGGGGGCGGCCGCGCCAGAGGGCCAGGGCTCCGAGCAGGGTGTCGTGGGAGGCTCTGAAGTCGCCGTCGGCGCGCGCCTCGGAGGCTTCGGCGACCCGGCGTTCGAACGCGGCGAGGTCGAGCGACTCGGGCGGGATCCGCAGCGCGTACCCGTCGCTGACCGACACCAGGATCTCGGCCGGTTTGCGCAGGGCGCGGGTGGGTTCGATCACCGAGCGGAGACGCGAGATGTAGGTGCGCAGCGCCGCGACCGCCTGTGGGGGCGTCCGGTCGCCCCAGACGCCGTCGACGAGGTCGTCGGTGGTGACCGGCCGGCCCTGGCCGAGGAGAAGGGCGGCGAGCACGGCCTGCTGCTGCGGTGATCCCAGCGCCAACTGCTCGGTACCGCGCCAGGCCTGGACGGGGCCGAGCACCTGGAAGCGCAGTGTTGCGGCCGACGGCGTCCCGTTGAGCTCCATGTCCTCCCCCGAATACCTCTGTTGGTGGTGCATGAAGATGGTGCGGTCCGCGGATGCGGGGGCGTCAGCTTACGAGAGGGCTCGCAAACGGCGGCAAAGCGCCTGGACGGCCGAGCGTTTATAAGACATTTAACGGCCTCTACGATACTGTCCGGGCGCCCTGAGCGATCCGGCTGGGCGGCTGAGATCTGATGACCCGAAAGGCGGCCCATCCCATGGCCGACGACACCACCACCACCGCGACCGAGCCCGTGGCCGAATCCGCTCCCGCCGAGCACACCATCGCTCCGGTGGACCCCAACGCCTTCGAGCAGGCCCTTGAGGTCCTCGCCGAGCCGCAGGCCGACGAGCCGCCGGCGACCGACAAGCCCAAGGGCGACGAGGTCTTCGAGCCGATGGGCTCGGTCGGCAACTGCCCCTGACGTTCCCCGTGCGACGTGCACGCCCCGGTCCTCGCGGACCGGGGCGTTTCCGTGTCCGCGCCCGGGCGGCGGGCCGTCCGGGGCGCGGGTGCCGCCGCTACTCCGCCGAGCGGACCCGGAGGCTGGTGATCAGCGGGCCGTCGGTGACCTCGGCGAAGAAGTCGTTGCCCTTGTCGTCGACGACGATGAACGCCGGGAAGTCCTCGACCTCGATGCGCCAGACGGCCTCCATGCCGAGTTCGGCGTACTCCAGCACCTCGACCTTCCGGATGCAGTCCTGGGCGAGGCGGGCGGCGGGGCCGCCGATGGAGCCGAGGTAGAAGCCGCCGTGCTCGTTGCAGGCCTTGGTGACCTGCTTGGAACGGTTGCCCTTGGCGAGCATGACCATGGAGCCGCCGGCGGCCTGGAACTGGTCGACGTAGGAGTCCATGCGGCCGGCGGTGGTGGGGCCGAAGGAGCCGGAGGCGTAGCCCTCGGGGGTCTTGGCGGGGCCGGCGTAGTAGACCGGGTGGTCCTTCATGTACTGGGGCATGCCCTCGCCGGCGTCGAGGCGCTCCTTGATCTTGGCGTGGGCGATGTCGCGGGCGACGACGAGGGTGCCGCTGAGCGAGAGCCGGGTCTTGACCGGGTACTTGGCGAGCCGGGCACGGATGTCGGCCATCGGCTGGTTCAGGTCGACGCGCACGACGTCGTCGTCGAGGTGCTCGTCGGTGGTGTCCGGGAGGTACTTCGCCGGGTCGGTCTCCAGCTGCTCCAGGAAGACGCCCTCGGCGGTGATCTTGCCGAGCGCCTGCCGGTCGGCCGAGCAGGAGACGGCCATCGCGACGGGCAGCGAGGCGCCGTGCCGGGGCAGGCGGATGACGCGGACGTCGTGGCAGAAGTACTTGCCGCCGAACTGCGCGCCGATGCCGATCTTCTGGGTGAGCTCGTGGACCTTCTGCTCCAGCTCCAGGTCGCGGAAGCCGTGGCCGGTCTTCGCGTCGCCGGAGGTCGGCAGGTGGTCGAGGTAGTGCGCGGACGCGTACTTGGCGGTCTTGAGCGCGAACTCGGCGCTGGTGCCGCCGACGACGATCGCCAGGTGGTACGGCGGGCAGGCGGCGGTGCCGAGCGAGCGGATCTTCTGCTCCAGGAAGGAGAGCATCGACGACTCGTTGAGGATCGCCTTCGTCTCCTGGTACAGGTACGACTTGTTGGCGCTGCCGCCGCCCTTGGCCATGAAGAGGAACTTGTACGCGTCGCCGTCGGTGGCGTACAGCTCGATCTGGGCCGGCAGGTTGTTGCCGGTGTTCTTCTCGTCCCACATGGTGACCGGCGCCATCTGCGAGTAGCGCAGGTTGAGCTTGGTGTACGCGTCGAAGACGCCGCGGGCGATGGCCGTCTCGTCGCCGCCGGAGGTGAGGACGTTCTGGCCGCGCTTGCCCATGACGATGGCGGTGCCGGTGTCCTGGCACATCGGCAGGATGCCGCCGGCCGAGATGTTGACGTTCTTCAGCAGGTCGAGCGCCACGAAGCGGTCGTTGGGGCTGGCCTCCGGGTCGTCCAGGATGCGGCGCAGCTGGGCGAGGTGGTCGGGGCGCAGGTAGTGCGAGATGTCGTGCATCGCCTCGGCGGTGAGCAGCCGCAGCGCCTCGGGCTCGACCTTGAGGAAGGTCCGGCCGTCGGCCTCGAACGTGGAGACGCCCTCGGAGGTCAGCTTGCGGTACGGGGTGGGGTCGGCACCGAGCGGGAGGAGGTCGCGGTACTCGAAGTCCGGCGTGGGAGCCATGGGGGGTGATCCTTAGCGAGGTCGGCTGCGTCTGCGAAGCACCCTCCAGGGTAGGCGCAGGAGGAGGACCGCAGGTGCTCAGGTGAGCCTGCGTGACCGGGCTCACGCCTTTCTCGGGCGAACCCTCGTTCGGGCGCGGCCCGGTGGCTAGGCTCGTGCCGTGGAGAATTCGCCGTCGCAGGACGAGCCGTCGCAGGACGGCCAGGGGCAGCAGCCCGTACCCATGACCAAGGCCGGGTCCGCCGCCGCGCAGGCGGCGCCGGAGCCCGTGCCCGTCCCCGTGCCCGTCCCGGCCGCGGTCCCCGTGCAGGTGGCCGCGCCCGTCGCCGAGGCCGAGTTGAGGGTCTCGGACGCGGACCGCGAGCAGGTCGCCGACCTGCTCCGCGACGCGTACGCGGAGGGCCGGCTCACGGTCGACGAGCACGCGGAGCGGATCGAGGCCGCGTACACCGCGAAGACGTTCGGCGATCTCGCCCCGCTGACCCGTGACCTGCCGGCGGCGGCGGGCCGGCCCCTCTCGACGGAGAAGCCGACGGTGCGCCACGAGCGTCCGCCGCTGCCTCCGGCGCGCCAGGAGGCGCCGACGATGGTCGCGGTGTTCGGCGGGGCCGAGCGCAAGGGCCGCTGGCGGGTCGGCTCGCACCTGCGGGCGGTGGCGGTGTTCGGCGGGGTCGACATCGATCTGACCGATGCGGTGTTCGAGTCGCCCGAGGTGGTGATCGAGGTGATCGCGGTCTTCGGTGGCGTCGACATCAAGGTGCCGGAGAACGTCAGCCTGCACGGCACCGGGGTGGGGATCTTCGGTGGTTTCTCGGTGCGCGAGCAGACCTCCGCAGACCCGTACGCGCCGGTGGTGCGGGTGAAGGGCGCGGCCGTCTTCGGCGGTTGCGACGCCCGGCCGCGGCGGGGCAAGAAGCTGAGGGAGTGGGCGCGCAAGCAGCTCGACCTCTGACCGCGGTGCGGCGGCGCGCCCGGATGGCCTCCCAACTGGACTGAGGGCACTCGTCGTTGCGGCGAGTGCAGGGAGTAGTCGGTTGCGTGCGGTGTGCATGAATCGGGGACCGAGGGGGTAGTTCCCCACGCACATCGGTTCTTGTTACGGCTGTGACCCCGAAGGGCGGCGGTGCCGCGACGGGTGGGCACGGGGCGGCCGGGCAGGGACGCGAGCTTCCCCGAGTCACGATCCGCGTAGGAGTTGCCGTGCTGCATCCGATCGAGTCCAGCGCCACCGGCACCGCCGCCGCCCGCCGCAGCCCCGTGGCGGCACCGGCCCCGGCGGACCCGCTGGAGGACAACCCGTGGCACACCGGGGCGGCGTGCCGCCGCGACGAGGCGGGCCTGTTCTTCGCGCCGTCCAAGGAGCCGACGGCGGCCCGTCTGGCGCGTGAGGAGCGGGCCAAGCAGGTCTGCGCCCGCTGCCCGGTGCTGCTGGAGTGCCGGGAGCACGCGCTGGTGCAGCCGGAGCCGTACGGGGTGTGGGGCGGTCTGACGGCGGCGGAGCGCCGGGTGGTGCTGGCCCGGCGGCGGCGCCGCGACTCGGAGCTGCGCGAGGCGCGCCGGTCGACGACCCGCCGGATAGCGGGCTGACCGGGCGCCGAGGACGACGGACGGGCCGCGGCCCCGGGCGGTGTGCCCGGGGCCGCGGCCCGTCCGGTGGCGCGTCGGCGGGGCCGCGCGCCGGTGGCGTCGCTCAGTTGGCGCGGTCGAAGTCGATCGCGCTGTAGGCCCGGAGCTTCGACAGCTTGTGGGTCGAGTCGATCCGGCGGATCGTGCCGCTCTTGGAGCGCATCACCAGCGAGCTGGTGGTGGCGGTCTCCTGGCGGTAGTGGACGCCGCGCAGCAGCTCGCCGTCGGTGATCCCGGTGGCGACGAAGAAGACGTTGTCGCCGCTGACGAGGTCGTCGGTGCCGAGCACCCGGTCGAGGTCGTGGCCGGCGTCCAGGGCCTTCCGCCGCTCGGCGTCGTCCTTGGGCCACAGCCGGCCCTGGATGACGCCGCCCATGCACTTCATGGCACAGGCCGCGATGATGCCCTCGGGGGTGCCGCCGATGCCCATGAGCAGGTCGACGCCGGTGCCCTCGCGGGCGGCCATGATGGCGCCGGCGACGTCTCCGTCGGAGATGAACTTGATGCGGGCGCCGGCCTCGCGGATCTCCTTGACGAGCCCGTCGTGGCGGGGGCGGTCCAGCACGACGACGGTGACGTCCTCGACGTTGCTGCCCTTGGCCTTGGCGACCCGGCGGATGTTGACGGCGGCCGGGGCGGTGATGTCGACGAAGTCGGCGGCCTCGGGTCCGCAGACCAGCTTGTCCATGTAGAAGACGGCGCTGGGGTCGAACATCGTGCCGCGGTCGGCGACGGCCAGCACGGCGACCGCGTTGTTCATCCCCTTCGCGGTGAGGGTGGTGCCGTCGACCGGGTCGACGGCGACGTCGCACTCGGCGCCGGTGCCGTCGCCGACCCGTTCGCCGTTGTAGAGCATGGGTGCCTCGTCCTTCTCGCCCTCGCCGATGACGACGATGCCGTTCATCGAGACGGTGGAGACGAGGGTGCGCATGGCCTTCACGGCCGCGCCGTCGGCGCCGTTCTTGTCGCCGCGTCCGACCCAGCGGCCGGCCGCCATGGCGGCGGCCTCCGTGACGCGGACGAGTTCGAGGGCCAGGTTGCGGTCCGGGGCCTCCGGTGCGACCTCCAGCGAGCTGGGCATGGCATGCGGCCGGAGTTCATCAAAAGCGTGCGTGGTCATCGTCGATACCTCTCTGTACGCGACGGCCAGTAGGCGTCCGACTACTGCCTGGTCGGAACGCCGTGGTGAGGGTAGTTGCGATCGTATCCGGGTCTCGGAGGGGTGTCTGTGGCGCACCCGTCAGGACCAGCGGCGACGCGGGGTCCGTCGCGTCCCACCCGGTTGCGGGGCACCCGGTGGTCGGGGCGGCGGGGGCGATGGTCCACCATGGTCGGGTGGCAGGCAGCAGCAGTACGAGAGGCCGGCAGACGGTACGGGACATGATCCTGTCGATGCTGGCAGTCGGTGTCGTGGTCTACGTCGGGTACCTCTTCCTCCCGCACGAGGCCGGTGACGGCGTGCGCGTGGTGGACTACCGGGTGGCGCTCTCCTCGGCGAAGCGGGCGGCGCCGTACCCGCTGCTCGGCCCGCAGGGGCTCTCCGGGCAGTGGCGGGCGACCTCGGTCGAGTACCGCAAGGACGGCGAGGGCAATGCCGTGTGGCACCTGGGCTTCGTGACGCCGTCCGGGATGTACGCGGCGGTCGAGCAGTCGAACGGCGACCACGACGCCGTCCTCGCGGGTGTGGTGCCGAAGAGCAGGCCGGACGGCAGCGCGGCCGTGGCCGGGCAGGACTGGCAGCGCTACCAGGGCACGCCGTACCGCGCCCTGGCGCAGCAGGCGGCCGGGGCGACCACAGTGGTGACCGGTTCCGCCTCGTACGAGGAACTCGCCGAGCTCGCGGGCGCGCTGAAGTGACCGCGCGCCGCTGAGCACCGCCCGCCCCCGGGCGGGTCGATGCACGAGGAAAGCCCCCGGCGGCTGCCGGGGGCTTTCCTCGTGCGCGGGTGTGCGCGCGGGGTGCGATCAGACGGTGGTGACGACCTGGTCGTAGGCCAGGCGCGGGGAGCGGTCGAACCAGGCGGCGTCGCCCGGCTTGCCGATGTTCACCACGGCCAGCACGGAGTGCTCGCCGTCGGCGAAGAACTCCTTGTTGAGGCCGGCCGGGTCGTAGCCGGTCATCGGGCCGGCGGCGAGGCCGGCGGCGCGCACGCCGATGATGAAGTAGGCGGCCTGCAGGGCGCCGTTGAGGGTCGCGGACGCCTCGCGGACGCTGCGCTCCGAGAAGAACATGTCCTTGGCCTGCGGGAAGTGCGGGAGCTGCGACGGCAGCTCCTCGTGGAACTCGTTGTCCTGCGCGAGGATCGCCACGAGCGGGGCGGTGGCGGTCTTGGCGCGGTTGCCCTCGGCCAGGTGCTGCACCAGGCGCTCGCGGCCTTCCTCCGAGCGGACGAGCACGATGCGGAGCGGCTGCTGGTTGAACGCGGTCGGGCCGTACTTGACCAGGTCGTAGATGGCCTGGACCTGCTCGTCGCTGACCGGCTCGTCGGTGAAGGTGTTGGCGGTACGGGCCTCACGGAAGAGCAGGTCCTGTGCGGCGGCGTCGAGTGCCAGAGTCATGCGGAATCCACCTCATACGGGAAACGGGGAAGCAGTGAGCGGACGGGCCGAACGGCCGTTCCATCCTGCTCCAACGTTGGGTGAATCTTAAACTATTCCGCAAGGGGATGTGGCACGTCTCACATTTCCCCGGGCGCTACTCCCGCCCGTCGGACTCCTCCGCGGCGAGCGCCGCGTCCAGTCGGGCCCGTGCGCCGTCGAGCCACCGCTGGCAGACCTTGGCCAGCTGCTCGCCGCGCTCCCACAGGGCCAGCGACTCCTCCAGCGAGGTGCCGCCGGTCTCCAACTGCCGGACGACCTCCAGCAGGGCGTCCCTGGCCTGCTCGTAACCGAGGCCGTCGTCGTCGCCCGCGCCGGGGTGTCCGTCGGCCGGCGCCCCGCCGGCCCGTGCCCGGCCCGTCTGCTGCTGATCTGCCATGGCGCCAGCGTAGGCGCTGCGGCCGACAAACCGCGGGTGGGCGGTCCGCCGGCATGCCCGTCGCCGCGGATGCCCCGCCGCGGTCGGGGCCCGGTCGGCCCCGGCGTCCGCCCGGCCGTGCCCGGCGGCGGGTCCGCTCAGCGGGCCGCGGGGGGCTGACGGGCCGTCGGGTCGCAGCCGTGCACGCGTACGGGCCTCCGGGGCGCCGCCTCCGCGCGGGCGCAGGGCTCGCCGGGCTGCGGTGCGAGCGTGCGGCGCAGGCTGCTGCGGGCCCGGTAGGTGAGCGTCTTGACCGCGCCGACCCGGATGCCGATGGCGGCGGCGACCTCGCGCGAGCTGAAGTCGTTCCAGTAGCGCAGGGTCAGGGCGGTGCGCTGGTGGTCGGTGAGCGTGGCGAGTGCGGCGGAAATGCGTTCCGCCTCGACGCCGGCGAGCACGAGATCCTCGATGCAGATTCCGGCATCGGAATCGGCGACGGTCGCCACCGCGGACTCGCTGCGGGTGGAGCGCCGTTTGTCGTGGTCGAACATGATGTTCCGGGCGATGGTGAAAATCCACGCGCCCATGTCCTTGCCGGTCCAGCGATAGCCGCCGATGCACGCCATTGCGCGGACGAATGTGTCCTGCGTGAGATCCTCCGCCAATGCGCGATTCCCGGTGCGGCGGGTCAGGAACGCGAGGACGGGTGCGCGGTATCGCCGGTACAGCTCCGCCCAGGCGTCGTGGTCGCCGGCCTTGGCGGCCTCGATCAGCTGCGGTGTTCCGTGGCGCGTCCCGTGCCGTGTGGCGGGCCGTGCCGCGAGTGATGTCCTATCCATGCCGGACCTCCCGGTGAGCAGTGCGGCAACCCTACGAGTGGGCATGCATGCGTGCAAGCGATTCCGGAATTCCGACGCCCGATCAGTCCAGCGCCCTTTAATTGGCGGCTTGAGGCTCTTCAGCTTGGCTTGCACTCGTGCAAGCCAAGCTGCGTGGACATGAACAAGCGATAGCCTGCCCGCCATGCAGCCGACTGAGGGCGCCGCCGAGGCCACCACTCCGAGCACCCCCGCCCGCCGCTTCGGAGCCGTCGTGCACGAAGCCGCGCAGCGGGCCGGCTACGACCTCACCCCCGGCTCCGGAGGGCGCCTCGCGCTGGCCCGCGACACCGGCATGAGCGCCTCCGCCGTCGGGCGCATGCTCCGGGGTGAAACGCTCCCGCGGCCCTCGCAATTCGAGCGGATCGCGCAGGTCGTCCACCTCGGCCTGCATGAACTTCTGGTGCGCGGCGGAGTTATTTCCGAGGATTCCGCAAACGATCTCTCGCAAGGGGTACGCTCACCCATCACCCCCGAAGGAGCGCTGGACGCATGGGGTGTCACCCACCCGATGATCCGGAAATTCCTCCTCGCCTCGATTGACCAGGCGATCAGCCTGCAACGGGAAAGCGAGCGTGGCCCCATTCCGTCGGACGAGGGTCGCGGGGGAGGCGCAGTGCACATGCAGAGGTGAGGCCAGACATGCCGAGAATCCTGCCGGTGACGGCCGACGTGCTCAGAGCAGTGGGCGCGGTCGGCGGAATCGCCCTGATCGTCGCCGGCACCTACGACAGCCGGTGGGTGCCGTTCCTCGGCTGTCTCGCCGTCGTCGCGCTCTCCACGACCGAACTCGCCCTGGCCCGGATGCGGCGCTGGATGCGCGCGACCGAGGACCGGACAGGACGTCAGGAACAGCCCGGCACAAGGCCGGACGCCGGGGCGGTCCGGGCACCCGCGCTCCCCGCCGCCGTCCGGGAGCCGCACGTGGCGGCGCAGCCGTCCGCCGGGCAGCCGTCCGCCGCGGGGCCGCCCGCCGCCGAGCCGCGCGCGGCCGACGACCCGGAGGCGCCGCTCGGCGCGGACGCGCTGCTGCGGCTGCTGGAGGCCGTCCACCACGAGCTGCGCCACGCCCACGCGGCCGCCGACCGGGCCCAGGCCGACCTCGCCGACCTCAGCCGGGAGTGGAACGCCCTCGTGCAGGAGAGCATGACCCGCCGACCCGCCGACCCGCCCGCCCGGATCCGGAGCGACTGACCCCGGCCGCCGTACGGGTGCGGTTCAGTCCTGCCCGACCGCCACCCCGAAGCCGCCCCCGGCGACCCGTACGTGCAGGTCCTCGCCCGCCGCCACCTGCGCCGGGTCGGTCACCACGGCACCGTCCGCCTTCCGGACCACCGCGTAGCCGCGCTGCAGGGTGGCGAGGGGGGAGAGGGCGACCACCCGGGCCAGCGCGTGGCCGAGGTCGGTCTGCGCGTGGTCGAGACGGTGACCCAGCACCCGCCGCGCGCGGTCCAGCAGCGAGGCCACCTCGTCGGCCCGGCCGTCCACCAGCCGCTGCGGCGCGGCGAGGACGGGCCGGCTGCGCACCGCGGCCAGCCCGTGCAGCTCGCGGTCCACCCGGCCGGTCACGGAGCGCCGGGCGCGGTCGCGCAGCTGGTGCACCCGGGCGAGTTCCTCGCCGACGTCCGGCACCACCCGCTTGGCGGCGTCGGTGGGGGTCGAGGCGCGGAGGTCGGCGACCCAGTCGAGCAGCGGCTGGTCGGGTTCGTGGCCGATCGCGCTGACCACCGGGGTGCGGGCCGCCGCGACGGTGCGCACCAGCTCCTCCGAGGAGAACGGCAGCAGGTCCTCGACGCTGCCGCCGCCGCGCGCCACCACGATGACGTCGACCCCGGGATGCTCGTCCAGCTCGCGGACGGCCGCGGCGACCTGGCCGGCCGCGGCAGGGCCCTGCACCAGGACGTTCCGCACCTCGAACCGGACCGCGGGCCAGCGCCGGCGGGCGTTCTCCAGCACGTCGCGCTCGGCCGCGGACCCGCGGCCGGTCACCAGCCCCACGCAGTGCGGCAGGAACGGCAGCGGGCGCTTGCGCTCCGCGTCGAAGAGACCCTCCGCGCCGAGCTTCCGCTTCAGCTGCTCCAGCCGGGCGAGCAGCTCGCCCAGGCCGACCAGCCTGATCTCCGTGGCCCGCAGCGAGAGCGTGCCGCGCGCCGTGTACCACTCGGGCTTCGCGTGCAGGACGACCCGCGAGCCCTCCTGCACGGCCTCCGCGACCTGCTCGAACACCGATCGGAAGCACGTGACGGTGAGCGAGACGTCGCGCTCGGCGTCGCGCAGGGTCAGGAACACCATCCCCGCCCCCGGGCGGCGGTTCAGCTGCGCGATCTGCCCCTCCACCCAGATCTCGCCCAGCCGGTCGACCCACCCCCCGATCAGGGCGGACACCTTGCCGACCGACACGGGCGCCTCGGGAGAGCTGCTGTTCGCCATGGGTACGAGGCTAGCGCCGCCCGGTGACGGCGGGCGGCCGCCAGCGGCGCCGCCGTCCGGCGCGCGGGCCGGGGGGTCGGACGCCGCGGCGGGGCGCCCGTACGATGGGGCCATGTCCACCAGTGCTCAGCGCCGTGTCCTGCTCGCCGCCCCCCGGGGCTACTGCGCGGGCGTCGACCGCGCCGTGATCGCCGTGGAGAAGGCCCTGGAGCAGTACGGGGCGCCGATCTACGTCCGCAAGCAGATCGTCCACAACAAGTACGTCGTGCAGACCCTGGAGAAGAAGGGCGCGATCTTCGTCGACGAGACGGAGGAGGTGCCCGAGGGCTCGATCGTCGTCTTCTCGGCCCACGGTGTCGCGCCGTCCGTGCACGACGAGGCCAAGGCGGGCAAGCTCGCCACGGTCGACGCCACCTGCCCCCTGGTGACGAAGGTGCACAAGGAGGCCGTGCGCTTCGCCGACGAGGGCTACGACATCCTGCTCGTCGGTCACGAGGGCCACGAGGAGGTCGTCGGCACCATGGGCGAGGCCCCGGACCGCATCCACCTGGTGGACGGTGCCGAGGACGTCGCCAACGTCGAGGTGCGCGACGAGTCGAAGGTCGTCTGGCTCTCCCAGACCACCCTGTCGGTCGACGAGACCATGGCCACCGTCGGCGAGATCAAGAAGCGCTTCCCGCTGCTGGTCTCCCCGCCCAGCGACGACATCTGCTACGCCACCCAGAACCGCCAGGTCGCCGTCAAGCAGCTGGCGCCGGACGCCGACCTGCTGATCGTCGTCGGCTCCAGGAACTCCTCCAACTCCGTCCGCCTCGTCGAGGTCGGCCTGGAGTACGGCGCCAGGGCCGCCCACCTGGTCGACTTCGCCGACGAGATCGACGAGGCCTGGCTGGAGGGCGTCACCACGGTCGGCCTCACCAGCGGCGCCTCCGTGCCCGAGGTGCTCGTCGACGGCGTGCTGGAGTTCCTCGCCGCCCGCGGCTACACCGACGTGGAGACGGTCAAGACCGCCGAGGAGCACCTGATCTTCTCCCTGCCGAAGGAGCTCCGCCGCGACCTGCGCGCGGAGGCCGCCGGCAAGGTCTGACGCACCCGTGGAGCCCGGGACCGCACGGCGGTCCCGGGCTTCACGCCGTCCCGAGCGGGTAACAGAGCGTGCATGGGCGATCGGCGGGCGGGCAGGGCCGTGATCCCGGTAGGTTCTGTACACAGGCTGTGGACGACGGAGGGCGTGGCCATGACGACGGTTTTCGGTGTGGACATCGGGGGCTCGGGCATCAAGGGCGCCCCGGTCGACCTCGAACGCGGCACCCTCGCCCAGGAACGGCACAAGGTGCTGACCCCGCACCCCGCCTCGCCGCAGGCGGTGGTCGAGGCCGTCTGCGAGGTCGTCCGTCACTTCGACCACCGCGGGCCTGTCGGCCTGACCTTCCCCGGCGTGGTCGTCGGCGGCCGCACCCGCACCGCCGCCAACGTCGACAAGGACTGGATCGGCCTCGACGCCGAAGGGCTGTTCCGCGAGGCCCTCGACCTGCCCGCCACCCTCGTCAACGACGCCGACGCCGCCGGCATCGCCGAGGTCGCCTACGGCGCCGGGCGCGGCCACGGCGGCACCGTCCTGATGCTCACCTTCGGCACCGGCATCGGCAGCGCCCTCTTCGTCGACGGGTCCCTCGTGCCCAACACCGAGCTCGGCCACCTGGAGCTGCGCGGCAAGGACGCCGAACGCCGGGCCTCCTCGGCGGCCAAGGAACGCCACGAACTCTCCTGGGCCGAGTGGGCCGAACGCGTCGACGAGTACCTCGACCTGGTGGAGATGCTGTTCTCGCCCCAGCTCGTCATCGTCGGCGGCGGGGTGAGCCGCAAGCACGAGAAGTTCCTGCCGCTGCTCCGCCGCCGCCAGGCCGACGTCGTCCCGGCCGAACTGCGCAACGACGCGGGCATCGTCGGCGCGGCGATGGCCGCGGTCAAGGCCGGCTGAGACGGCACGCCGGGCCGCGCGGCGGTCCGGTGGTCCGGGTCCGGCGGTCCGGGGTCCGGTGGTCCGGCAGGGGCCGGGCGGTCAGCGGGCCCGGCGGATGCGCCGCTGGGCCACGAACCGGGCCGCGACGATCGCCGCCGCCAGGCCCGTCCCGGCGAACAGCCAGCCGGCCCGCACCGCCAGCCCGCTCGCCAGCGCCACCACCCGGCCGGTCACCCCGGACGCGGGCACCGGCGCCAGCACGGCCAGCGCCAGCGCGAACGCGATCGGCCCGCTGATCGGTGCCGCCGGCAGGTCGGGCAGCCGCACCCGTACGGCCAGCTGGAAGCAGACCACCAGGTAGCCGAGGCCGAACAGCACGCCGAGGCCGCCGAAGACCAGCCGGTCCAGGCCCGCGACGAGCAGGGTGCCGACCGCCGCGGCGACGGCCGTGCCGACCGCCGTCAGCCGGGCCGGACGCCCGTTCGGAGACGTGCCGCGGCCTGCCCACGGCAGCCGCAGCCGGGGCGCGGACGCGCCGCCGGAGGCCGTCCGCAGCCGCGAGTCGGCGGGCGCGGCGGGCGCCGGGACGGCGGCCCGGTCGGTGCCGCTCGACGGGGGCCGCCGCCGGGGGCCTGGCGTCTGGGTACGGGTCCTCTGCTGCTCCACCCACCCAACGTACGGTCAGATCATCGCCACAGTGTGTAATGCGGGAATTCCCGTTCGCGCGTGTCCACCGGTCCACCGGGTCGTCCACGATCGACGCAGTCCCCGGGCCGCGGTGGCGGCCTTCCCGTCCGGGTGGCCCGGACGGGCCCCGTAGACTGGGGGACCGGCCACCACCGGTGCCGCTCCACGCCCTCCAAGCCCACGGGACATCGCTTCATGTCGCTCACGATCGGAATCGTCGGCCTGCCGAACGTCGGCAAGTCGACCCTGTTCAACGCCCTGACCAAGAACGACGTGCTGGCGGCCAACTACCCGTTCGCCACCATCGAGCCCAACGTCGGCGTCGTCGGTGTCCCGGACGCCCGGCTGGCCAAGCTCGCCGAGATCTTCGGCTCGCAGCGGATCCTCCCGGCGACGGTGGACTTCGTCGACATCGCCGGCATCGTCCGCGGCGCCAGCGTGGGCGAGGGCCTGGGCAACAAGTTCCTTGCGAACATCCGTGAGTCCGACGCGATCTGCCAGGTCATCCGCGCCTTCGTCGACCCCGACGTGGTGCACGTCGACGGCAAGGTCTCGCCGAAGGACGACATCGAGACCATCAACACCGAGCTGATCCTCGCGGACCTCCAGTCCATCGAGAAGGTGATCCCCCGCCTCCAGAAGGAGGCCCGCCTCAAGAAGGAGTCGGCGGCCACGCTGGCCGCCGCCGAGGCCGCCCAGAAGATCCTGGAGACGGGCAAGACCCTCTTCGAGGCCGGCTTCGACGCCTCCTCGGTCCGCGAGCTGCACCTGCTCACCACCAAGCCCTTCCTCTACGTCTTCAACGTCGACGAGGACGAGCTCACCGACGAGGAGTTCAAGGACGCCCAGCGCGCCCTCGTCGCCCCCGCCGAGGCGATCTTCCTCAACGCGAAGATCGAGTCCGAGCTGATCGGCATGGACGAGGACGAGGCACTGGAGCTCCTCCAGTCGATGGGTCAGGAGGAGACCGGCATGGCCACCCTCGGCCGCGTCGGCTACGAGACCCTCGGCCTGCAGAGCTACCTGACGGCCGGCCCGAAGGAGACCCGGGCCTGGACGATCAAGAAGGGCGCCACCGCCCCCGAGGCCGCCGGAGTCATCCACACCGACTTCCAGAAGGGCTTCATCAAGGCCGAGGTCATCTCCTTCGGCGACCTCGTGGAGACCGGCTCCATCGCCGAGGCCCGCTCCAAGGGCAAGGCCCGCATCGAGGGCAAGGACTACGTCATGCAGGACGGCGACGTGGTGGAGTTCCGCTTCAACGTCTGAGCGGATGAGACAACACCACGTCGCTGATGTGGCGAACATGCAGTTCAGGAGGGGTCGGGCCCGGTTGGGTCCGGCCCCTTCGTCGTTGCCGTGCTGGATCGGTGCCGGATGTTCCGACGCGTGGTCAGTGGCAGTCAGGTCTCGTGGACGGTGGACCGGTGTCCCACGTGAACGGCCCAGACCGCCAGCTCTCCGTTGTCGATCGTGTAGACGACGCGGTGGTCGCCGACGCGCAGGCGGCGGCGCTCGGGCTGGGACACGAGTGCGGTGGTGCCGAAACCGAGCGGGTCGGTCTCCAGCTCGGTCAGCTTGGCCAGGATGCGCAGAGCCATGCCGCGAGGGATTTTCCGAAGTTCGGCCTGCGCTTCGGGGCGGAAGACGGTTCGGTACTCACTCACCGCGCGCCAGCGTCTCCCTCATGATGTCCTCGATCGGGATGCCGGGTGCGGGGTTGGCCATGCGCTCGTCGATGATCCGATTGATCTCGCGCTCCTCCCACTCCTGGTACTTGCGCACCTCGATGGAGACGACGGCGGCGACTTCCCTGCCCCGGCGCGTGATCACCGTGGGTACGTCGTCGCGGTCCGCGCGCTCCACGACCTCGGCCAGGTGGGCGCGCACGTCGCGGATGGACTCTGTGGGCAGCGGCTGCGTCATGCGCCCAAGCGCACGGAGTGACCCATGTGTACACAACGCCGGGAATCTGCGATGGTCCATCGCTGGACGAGAGTGGCGGGAACCACGTTTTCGCAGGTGGGATCCCTGTGCTCAACGTTCCGCGTCAACGCCTGACGGTCACTCAAGAGCTCTGCCCGACCCGCCTGTCAGCGGGTCGGGCAGAGCGAGCCTGGTCGCCTTCGGCGCGGCGGGCGCGCTCACACCTTGACGACCTCGACCGTGGGGCCGCAGAGGAGCGTCAGATCCTCGGGGTCGGAGGTGAGGACGGTGACCGGCGGGGGCGCGGTGCGGGCGATGACGGCGAAGGCGGCGTCGATGGCGTACTTGTGGCCGTGGAGGTGGTGGGTGCGCAGGAGGGTGGCGCCCTGGTCGGTGATCTCCTTGGTGACGTCGTGAACGTCGATGCGGGAGAGTACCCACTTGATGCGGGCCGGGTGGATGCGCTCGTAGTCGGCCTCAAGGGTGGTCATGGCGCTGGTGGCCACGCGGACGCCCTCTTCCGATGCCGCTTGGACCAGAGCCACGAGCGTCCGGTCTTTGCGGTAGAGCTTCGAGAGGCCTTCACTGTCCAGCATGAGCGTGCCGGGCATCAGGCGGCGACTCCGTCGTCACGGCGGTGGTCATGACGCAGCAGGGCGCGGGCGGCCTCGACCTCCTCGCGGGTGAGCCCGTCGTTGTCGGTTTCGAAGTCGGCGACGATCTCCCCGAGCTTGTCCATGGCGACCCGCTGTTCGAGGGCTTCGGCAACATAGGCGGAGAAGCCGCCGGGCCCCACGTGTGCGCGTACGGATTCGGCGAGGTCCTCGGGCAGGCTGATCGAATACTTCCTGCTACTGCTCATGCTGCCGATCCTACCACTGGTAGCAAGCGAGGAGTATGGGCGGTGGTGGCGGCGAGGCGCGCAGATCGACGGTCCGCCCTCCGCGTCGCCGGAGCCCGGTCAGTCCGCAGGACACTCGATCACGACCGTCGCGTGCCGTCGCCCGCCAACCAGGAAGTGCCCGCTCAGGGCCGCTGTCGACATCCTGTCGCAGGTCGGGTTCCGCCACCGTCCGTTCCGCTTCAACGTCTGACCCGCCCCGCAGAAGGCCGCCCGGCCCGCGATGAGCGGGTGGGCGGCCTTCGGCGTCCGCGCGCGGTGAACGGTGCCCTCACGGCTCGATGTTGTGGTTCACGCGGAACAGGTTCCCCGGGTCGTAGGTGCGTTTGACCTGCACGAGGCGGTCGTAGTTGGCGCCGTAGTTGGCGGGGGCCCGGTGCTGGTCGTCCTCGGACATGAAGTTGACGTAGCCGGCGTCGGAGGAGTGCGGGGCGATCGCCGCGTGGTAGCCGCGGACCCAGGCGGTGTTGGCGGGGGTGTCGGCGGGGTCGGGCCCGGCGCCGACGATGACGGTGGCGAAGGTGGCGTCGCGGTGGGCGAAGGCGGTGGCGTCCGGGGCGACGCGGTGGCAGGCGCCGTTGATCGGGTAGATGTGGCAGGTGGAGTTGACGGTCGGTACGCGGGGCCCGTGCTCCAGGTGGGCGGCGATCGCGCCGTCCGTGAGCTCGCGGGCGAACGTGCCCTTCCAGTAGTGGTGGAGACCCCGGGGCAGCAGGGCGTCGAAGGCGCTGTTGATCGCCGGGTACGGCATCGGGCCGACCATCTCGGCGACGACCGGCGCGACCTCGCGCAGCGGGCGGATCGCGGCCTCGGCCTCCTCCGGCGGCCCGGCCCAGCAGACCACGGCGAGGGCGAGGGTGTCGCCGTGCCGGTCGGCCGGGATGAACGGCAGCGGAGGGGCGATCTGGAAGCCGGGGAAGGCGCCGAGCTCCTCCGGCGCCTCGGGGATGTACTCGCGGAAGCGCCGGATGAGGGCCTCGGCGTGCTCCAGCTCGAAGAGGAGGGGCCCGGCGACGACGTCCTTCACCTGGCCCAGCCGGAACTCGAACGAGGTGACGACGCCGAAGTTGCCGCTGCCGCCGCGCAGCGCCCAGAAGAGGTCGGGCTCCTCCGTGGCGCTGACCACGTGCAGGGTGCCGTCCGCGGTGACGACGTCCGCGGACAGCAGACTGTCGCAGGTCAGGCCGAGTTTGCGGGCGAGGTAGCCGAAACCGCCGCCGAGGGTGAGGCCGCCGACCCCGGTGGTGGAGATGATGCCGCCGGTGACCGCGAGCCCGAAGGCGTGGGTGGCGGAGTTGAGGTCCGCGAGCGTGGCGCCGCCGTCGACGCGGGCGGTGCGGCGTGCCGGGTCGACCCGGACCCCGCGCATCCCGCCCAGGTCGGCGACCACCCCGTCGTCGCAGGTGCCGTAGCCGGGGACGCTGTGCGATCCGCCGCGGACGGCCAGCGGCAGACCGCTGCGCCGGGCCGTGTCGACCGCGGCGATCACGTCGCCCGCGTGGGCGCAGCGCACGACGGCGGCCGGTTTGCGGTCGATCATCGCGTTGTAGACCCTGCGGGCCTCGTCGTAGCCGGCGTCACCGGGTCCGGTGACCGTGCCGTGCACCCTGGCTGCCAGTTCCTCGATCGTCCCTGTGCTCATCGCACCCGCTCCTGACCGTGCGGTCCCGTCGGGCCGGCCCGGTGCGGTTCGTTGAGCCGACGGTGAACCGGTCGGCCTTCCGTTCCACGCTACGCCGGGTGGCGGGGGCGGCCCACCGGTGGGGGGAGGTGCCGTGCGGGTGCGGCGCAGGGTCAGGCGTGGGTGAGGGTGAGCTGCAGGGAGCCGTCGGGCCGCGGGGTGACGGTGACCTGCTCCAGGCTCGCGACGTGCCAGGTGGCGGGGTGGGCGGTGGCCCGCTCGCCGATGCCGACGACGCGCATGCCGGCGGCGAGGGCGGCGGTGATGCCGGCCTCGGAGTCCTCGAAGGCGATGCAGTCCTCGGGGGCGTAGCCGAGTGCGGCCGCGCCCTTGAGGAAGCCCTCCGGGTCGGGCTTGCTGGCGCCGACGGAGCCGGCGGTGATCAGGGTCTCCGGCAGGGGCAGCCCGGCGGTGCCCATGCGGGCGCGGGCGAGGGCCTCGTCGGCGGAGGTCACCAGTGCGTGCGGGCGGCCGGAGAGTGCTGCGAGGAACTCCGCGGCGCCGGGTACGGGGACGACGCCGTACGTGTCGGCGGTCTCCTCGGCGAGGATGCGGCGGTTCTCGGCGAGGTTGATCTCCATGGGCCGGTCGGGCAGCAGCAGGGCCATGGTGAGGTGGCCCTGGCGTCCGTGGACGACGGACATCACCGCGTCGCCGTCGAGGCCGTGCCGTGCGCCCCAGCGGCGCCAGCAGCGCTCGACCACGGCGTCCGAGTTGACGAGGGTGCCGTCCATGTCGAGCAACAGGGCGCTGGTGGTGGGCGTGGCGACGGGCATGCGATCTCCTCCGGGCGACTGGGGTTTGTCACACCAGGGTACGAAATTGCCGGGCCGTTCGGGTGGGGACGCCGGTCACACCGGTCCGGAGGGCCCCAGCAGGTGGGCGTTGACCGCCCGGGCGCGGGCCGCCAGCTCCGGCAGCTCGACGACCTCGACGCCGGCCCCGGCGAGCAGGGCGGTGCCCTGGCAGGCCTGGACGAACAGGTCGGGCTCGCGCCAGGCCACGACCACCCGCGGCACCCCGGCCGCGATGATGAGCTGCGCGCAGGTGCGCGGCCGGGAGGCGCGCTGCCCGCAGGGTTCGAGCGAGCTGTAGACGGTGGCGGTGCGCAGCCGCGGGTCGCCGGCGGGCAGCTTGGCGAGCGCGGCCTCCTCGGCGTGGTCGTGCGGGTCGCCCTCGCGGCTCCAGCCCTCGGCGAGGATCTCCCCGTCGGCGCCGACGACCACCGCCCCGACGGAGAACGCCGTCGCGGAGGGCGGGCAGCGCTCGGAGAGTTCGACGGCGCGGGCCAGCCAGTGCAGGTCGCGGGAGGGCTCGGGGCCGGTCACGGCGTCGACTCCTTCGGGGCGTAGCGGATCAGCACGACGTCGCCCACCGTACGCGCCTCGACGAGCCGCATCCGGCGGGTGGGTCCGCCGGGGTACGCGGCGTCGCCGAGGAAGCGGGGCGCGCCGGCCTGGCCGACCACCAGGGGGGCCAGGGCGAGCTGGAGTTCGTCCGCGAGCCCCTCGGCGAGGAAGCGGGTGTGCACGCTGCCGCCGCCCTCGACCATGAGCCGCCGCACGCCGCGGGCGCCGAGGTCGTCGAGCAGGGCGCCGAGGCCGACCTCGGGGCCGAGCGCGACGACGTCGGCGAGGCCGTCGAGCGCGGTGCGCAGCCGGGGGGCGGCGGTGTCGGTGGTGTAGACGGCCTTGGCGCCGCCGGTGTGCCAGAAGTTGAGGCCGGGGGAGAGGTCGCCGCTCGCGCTGAGGGTGACCTTGAGCGGGTACGCGGGGCGGCCGTCGGCGACCCGGGCGGCGCGCCGGGCCGGGGAGTTGACGAGCAGCCGGGGGTTGTCGCGGCGCAGGGTGTTGCCGCCGACGAGCAGGGCGTCGCAGCGGGCCCGTTCCTCGTCGACCCGGTCGAAGTCGTCGGGTCCGGAGAGCAGCAGCCGGTCCGGGGAGGCGTCGTCGAGCCGCCCGTCGACGGAGACGGCGGCGCTCAGCAGGACGTACGGGCGGCTGGGCACGGGGAAGGGTCCCTTCGGTCGGCTGCCGACCACGGTACGCCGGGAGAACGCTTTCGAACGGCGCCGTTCGCCGCCCGGCCCGGTGCCGTAGGGGCGGCGTTCGCCGGCGGCCCCGACGCTGGTCCGGACCACGCACCCCCCGTCGAAGGGCCCACCCCCGTGTCCCGTCACCGCTCGCTCGCGCTCGCCTCGGCCGTGCTCGTGCTTGCCGCCGTCCCGGTCGCCGCCGTCCCCGCGTCGGCCGCCAGCTACGGCACGCCCACCATCTCCCTCTCGGCCTCCTACCTGTCGGGTGCGGTCGGTGCGACCGGCGACCCGACGGTCACCGTGACCGTCGCGCAGAGCGGTGCGGACGTCTCCGCGCTGACGGTCGCGGCGAGCGCGACGAGCAGGAGCGCGGTCGCCCAGACCGGCGACGTCACCGTCACCGGCACGACCGGGTCCCGCACGCTGAAGGTCGCGGCGCGCGGCGTCGGCTACACCAACCTGACGATCAAGGTCACCGGGCTGGGCGGCAAGACGGCCACCAAGACGCTGTACTACGCGGCCTCCCCCGCCGTGCAGTACTCCGCGGACGCCCGCTACCTGACCGGCTCCAGCGACGCCTCCGCCGCGGTGGACGCGGGCGGCGGCTACATCGTGGTCGCCGACGACGAGTCGAACGTGCTGCGGCTCTACGACCGCAACACCTCGGGTGCGCCGGTGAAGACCTGGGACTTCACGTCCTCGCTGGGCGTCTCCAAGGAGGTCGACATCGAGGGCGCGACCCGGGTCGGCAACACGATCTACTGGACGGGCTCGCTGGGCAACAACAAGGACGGCGAGATCAAGGCCGACCGCAACACCGTCTTCACCACCACCGTCAGCGGCTCCGGCGCCTCCACCCAGCTCACGTACGGCGGCAAGTACAAGAGCCTGCGCGAGGACCTGATCGCCTGGGACAAGGCCAACGGCAACCGGTACGGCTTCGCGGCGGGTGCCGCGTCCGGCGAGGTGCCGAAGCAGATCGACGGCTTCAACGTCGAGGGCCTGGAGTTCGCCCCGGGTTCGACGACCACGGCGTTCGTCGGCTTCCGCGCGCCGCTGGTGCCGCCGGCCAACGGCGGCAAGGCGCTGATCGTGCCGGTCACCAACTTCAACCAGCTGCCCGGCGGTTCGGTGCACGCCACGTTCGGCACGCCGATCACCCTGGACCTCGGCGGCCTGTCGATCCGCGACATCCGCAAGAACGCGGCCGACCAGTACCTGATCGTGGCCGGTTCCTGGGCCGCGGACGACAACTCCGACCCGTACGCGCTCTACCGCTGGACGGGCCTGGCCGCGGACGCCCCGGTGAAGGTGAAGGACCTGCCGACCACGGACGCGGGCGGCTGGGAGGCCGTCGTCGACGTGCCGGACCTCTCCGTCTCCGGCGCCCGGGTGCAGGTCATCACCGACGACGGTTCGGCCGACCTCTACAACGACGGCACCGAGGCCAAGGACCTGACCCACGCGGAGTGGAAGAAGTCCCGCTCCACGTGGTTCACGCTCGGCTGATCCGGCGCTCGCGACCGCGGGCCCGTCCCGGCTCCGGCCGGGGCGGGCCCGTCCGCATGCGGTCCGGAGCCCGCGGGCCGGGCGGTCAGCCGGTGCGCGGTGGCAGCGGCAGCGGGAGGGCGGGCAGCCCGTCGATGCTGGTGGCGACGTGGTCCTTGCCCTCGCAGTAGGCGGAGAACTCCTCGTCGCTCTTGCGGGCGAAGTAGTCCGCGTGCAGGCTGCGTTCGCTGCGGTAGTCCATGAACGGCACGGCGAAGCCGCAGGAGTCGCTGATCCGGTCCGCGTGCACCAGCACGACGGCCCGCAGGGCGGGGCCGTCCGCGGCGGGGTCGAAGTGTCCGATCAGCCCGGCGAACCGCGGGTCGTCGCGGAACACCGCCTCGCCGTGGCCGTGCACCCGTACGACGGTCGGCGGACCGTCGAAGGCGCACCACATGAGGGTGATCCGGCCGTTCTCCCGCAGGTGGGCGATGGTCTCGGCGTGGCTGCCGCCGAAGTCGAGGTAGGCGAGGGTCCGGTCGTCCAGGACGGCGAGCGTGCCCGCCCGGCCCTTGGGGGACAGGTTGACGTGCCCGTCCCCGGCGAGCGGGGCCGTGGCGGTGAAGAAGACCGGCTGGTTCTCGATGAACGTGCGCAGACGTCCGTCGATGCGTTCGTACGTCTTTCCCATGGTGTCGATTGTCGTCGCACCACCCTTCCGGGGGCGAGCCCGACGGCGCATCATCTTGCCATTCGAGACATGATTTCTCGACAAGCGAGACGAGGCGTACGGTCGTCGCACCCCGAGAGGAGCCGTTCATGACGAACCGTCGGACCGCCTACACCCACGGCCACCAGGAGTCCGTACTGCGCTCGCACCGCAGCCGGACGGTGGCCGACTCCGCCGCCTACCTGATCCCCGAACTCCGCCCCGGGCAGCGGCTCCTGGACGTCGGCTGCGGACCCGGCACGATCACCGCGGACCTGGCCGCCCGGCTCGGCCCCGAGGGCCGCGTCACGGCCGTCGACACCTCCGCCGAGGTGCTCGTCGAAGCCGCCGCGCACGCCGCCGGACTCGGCGTGGACACCGTCGTCTTCGAGGTCGCCGACATCCACCGGCTGCCGTACGCCGACGGCGCGTTCGACGTCGTGCACGCCCACCAGGTCCTCCAGCACGTCGCCGACCCCGTGGCGGCGCTGCGCGAGATGCGCCGGGTCGCCGCCCCCGGCGGGGTCGTCGCCGTCCGCGACGCCGACTACGCGGCCATGGCCTGGTACCCGCAGCTGCCGGAACTCGACACCTGGCTGTCGCTCTACCGCCGGATCGCCCGGCTCAACGGCGGCGAGCCCGACGCCGGACGCCGCCTGGCCGCCTGGGCGCGCGCCGCCGGCTTCACCGACCTCACGGCCGGATCGGGCACCTGGACCTTCGCCGACCCGGAGCGCCGCACCTGGTGGGGGGAGACCTGGGCCGAGCGCACCGAGCGGTCGGCCACCGCCGCCACCGCGGTCGCCGAGGGCCTCGCCACCGCCGAGGAGCTGGCCGCCGTCGCCGACGGCTGGCGCCGCTGGGCCGCCGACCCGGACGGCTGGTTCGCGGTGCTCCACGGGGAGCTGCTCGCCCGCCGGTGACGCCCGTCCGGACACCCGGCGGTGGAGCCCGCCGGCGAGGGCTGTCCGGACGGCTGCCCGGCCCCGCGTCGGCGCGGTCGTCTTACCGCGCGTTAACCACCGGCGTACCGTCCGGTAGCAAATCGCGCCTACCGTCGAGCCCACGGGCCCGGTCCGTCCCCCACCGGGCCGGGCCCGTTACGGTGACGCCATGGACGGCTATCGGGTGATGCGCCAGGACGACAACGGCAACCGCTTCCGGGTCGCCGACGGTCTCGGCCGGGCCGAGGCCGACGCGCTCGCCGCCGAGTTCGAGGCCCGCGGGCACAAGCAGTTCTACTGGGTCGAGGCCGGCCGTTCCCGCACCCCGCAGCCGCCCGCCGGGGAACCCCGGTACGTCGTCGGCGGCGCTCTCCTGCACCGCGGCCGGGTGCTCGCCGCGCGCCGCAGCGGGCCGCCCGAGCTGGCCGGCTCGTGGGAGTTCCCCGGCGGCAAGGCCGAGCCCGGCGAGACCCAGGAGCAGGCCCTGGAGCGCGAGCTCGCGGAGGAGCTCGGGGTCCGCGCCCGCGCCCTGCGCCCGCTGCCCGGCAGCTGGGAGGTCCGGCCCGGCCTGGAGCTCCGGATCTGGGCCGCCGAGCTGCTCTCCGGCGAGCCCCGGCCCCTGCAGGACCACTCCGAGCTGCGCTGGCTCGCCGCCCACGAGCTCGACGACCTCCCCTGGCTGCCGCACGACCGCGAGGTGCTCCCGCACGTCGCCGCCCTGCTCGCCGCGGGCTGACGGCCCCTCCGGGCCCTCTCCCGCCCTCTTCCGGCGCGATTGCTCCACGTAGCGCAATCACCGAAGACGGTCCCGCCCCGCCGGGATAGCCGCACATGTGGTGGGGTATGTCACAGTTCGACAGAAATCGTCACGATCGGTGAGGCGCACCGGCGCCCCGCCGGACCACCCGTACCCGGCCCCGGCCGGGCACGCACAGCCCACGAGCCGGAGGCCCCGTCGGTGTCGAGCACGGGAGACGGCGGGGGAGAGCGGCGGACCCGGCGCCTCCCCCGACGCGGAACGCAGCGCGCGGCCGCCCCCGGCGTGCCCGCCCGCCCCTCCCGGCCCGCCGGCAGCGCCTCCGCGCGGGCCCGCCTCCGCCGCGGCCCGGCCCGCCCGCCGGCCGACCAGCCGTCGCGGCGGCCGCAACTCCGCGACACCCCGGCCTCCGGCCGCGGCCGTCCGATCCTGCCGTTCCCCGGCACCCCGACGGCCGGCGCCACGGTCACCGAGCCGGCCCGCGGCAGCCTCTTCGACGTGGTGAAGGTCGCCATCGCGATCCTCGACACCTCCGGCCGCGTGGTGCTGTGGAGCCCCGCCGCGGAGGACATGCTCGGCTGGCCCAGCGAACTGCTCGTCGGCCGCAGCATCGACCAGCTGATCGGCGACGACGAGCTCGTCGGCCAGGCCCGCCAGGCCATCCAGGAGACCCTCCGGCAGGGCAGCTGGCACGGCGTCACCCGACTCACCGACCGGGAGGGCGTGAGCGTGCCGGTGGAGGCCCGCATCTCCCTGCTCGTCGACGGCGACGGCACGCCCTTCCTCCAGGTGGCGCTGGCCGACGCCCGTACCGTCGCCGCGGTCGAGCGCGACCTCGCCGTCCGCGACGCCCTCTTCGAGCAGTCCCCGCTCGGCATCGCCGTCCTCGACACCGAGCTGCGCTACACGGCCGTCAACCGCACCCTCGCCGAGATGAACGGCGTGCCGGTGGAGGAACACGTCGGCCGCACCACCGGTGAGACGCTCCCCGAACGCGCCGCCGACGAGATCACCGCCATCCAGCGCCAGGTGCTCGCCACCGGCGAGTCGGTCATCGACGTCACCCTCGCCGCACCCGTCACCGCCCGGGCCGGCTTCCGCTCCATCTCGTACAGCCGGATGACCGACCGGGCCGGCCGCGTGCTCGGCATCTCCGGCACCGTGATGGACGTCACCGAGCGCTACCGCGCGGTCTCCAAGGTCGAGCACGCCCGCCGCCGGCTCTCCCTGCTGAACGAGTTCGGCTCCCGGATCGGCGACCTCCTCGACGCCTCCCGGATCGCCCAGGAGCTGGCCGGCGCGGTCGTCCCGCGGCTCGCCGACTACTCCGCGGTGATCCTCCTGCAGGCGGTCGCCCACGGCGACGACCTGCCGCGGCACGGCCACGACCGCCGGACCTCGCTGCTCCAGCTCGGCACCGCCTCCGTGCAGGACGGCCCCGAGGTCGAGGTGATGCTGCGCCGCGGCGCCCGCATCACCTTCACCGAGGAGTCCGCGTTCGGCCGGGTGCTGCGCACGGGCATCCCCGAACTCCTCACCGGCAAGGAGGAGTCCGAGGACCTCAGCTACCCGGGCGACCCCAAGACGCTGGCCGCCCAGGAGCTCGGCGTGCACTCCCGGCTGGTCGTGCCGCTGCGCGCCCGCGGCATCGTCATCGGCCTGCTGGTGGTCAGCCGGGCCGGCTACCGGGAGGGCTTCGACCGCGACGACCTGGCCTTCGCCGTCGAGCTCGCCGACCGGGCCGGCAGCTCGCTCGACAACGCCCGCCTCTACTCCCGCGAGCGGGCCGCCGCCCTCACCCTGCAGCGCACGCTGCTGCCGCAGCAGGTGCCGCAGCCGCCCGGCGTCGAGGTCGCCTACCGGTACGTCCCCGGCAGCAGCGGCACCGAGGTCGGCGGCGACTGGTTCGACGTGATCCCGCTGCCGGGCGACCGCACCGCCCTGGTGGTCGGCGACGTGATGGGCCACGGCCTGCGCGCGGCCGCGACGATGGGCCGGCTGCGCACCGCCGTCCGGGTGCTCGCCGCCCTCGACCTGCCGCCGGAGATCCTGCTGCGGCACGTCAACGAGCTGGCGGACGACCTCGCGCAGGGCCCCGACGAGGCGCTCCTCGCCACCTGCGTCTACGCCGTCTTCGACCCCGTCCGCCGGCGGCTGACGGTCACCAAGGCGGGCCACATCCCGCCGGTGCTGATCGTGCCCGAGGACGCCGACGGCCCGGCGCCGTCCTCGGGCGGCCCGCTGCCCGGCGGCACCGGCACGGTGCTGGACCTGCCGTCCGGGGCGCCGCTCGGTGTCGGCGGGGTGCCCTTCGAGTCGGTGCAGATGGACATCCCGGAGGGCGCGCTGCTCGCCCTGTGCACCGACGGCCTGGTGGAGTCCCGCGACAAGGACCTCGACATCGGCCTCGGCCGGCTGGTCGCCGTGCTGGAGCAGCCGTACGCCTCCATCCAGCAGGCCTGCGAGGCCGTGCTCGACACCATGGAGCAGGGCCGCGAGCCCGACGACGTGGCCCTGCTGCTCGCCCGGCTCAGCCACGGCGAGACGAACACCCCGACCGCCGGCTGGACCCTCCCGGCCGAGCCGACCGCCGTCTCCCGGGCCCGCCGCCTGGTGCGCGGCACGCTCGCCGAGTGGGCGATCGAGCACCTCACTGACACTGCCGAACTGCTCGTCAGCGAGCTGGTCACCAACTCCGTCCGGTACGCCAGCGCCCCCATCGGCGTGCGCCTCACCCTCGCCGACACCCTGCTCGTCGAGATCAGCGACCCGCTGCCAGACCCGCCCCGGGAGCGGCACGCCGCCGAGGCCGACGAGGGCGGCCGGGGGCTGGAGCTCGTCCGCCGCCTCGCGCTGCGGTGGGGTGCGCGGGCCGAGGGCATGGGCAAGGTCGTCTGGTTCGAGCTGCCGCTGGACGAGACCGAGGCCGACTGGACGCGCTAGGGCGCGTCCGATGGCCACAGTCCGTCGGGGCCCGGTCACACCGGGGAGCGGCGGCCGGCGCGGAGCGGTTCCTCCCGGCTACCCGGCGTGGCCGCCGCGTCCGCACCGTGGTCGCCCGAAGGGTCGTGCGTGTCCGTCCGTCCGGCCCGCCACCCTCCGGCGGACCTGCCCGGCCCCGCCCGGGCGGTGTCGTGCGGGGTCGCCGCCCGGGGCGGGTGCGCCGGGGGCGCGCGCCGGGTTCCGGGCTGGTGCTGATGACGTGTCATGTGATGAAATGCCCGAATCCGTACGAGGTTTCGAGTCACGTTGAGGCCCGTTCCTGCCATAACCGTGCACGGTGACGCCATCTCCTGCGAGGCTCTTGACCTGGCCCGCCGATCCGTGCAGGCCAGGCCGGTTCGAACAGCAGCCGTCGGGTAAGGACCAGCGGGCGGGACTCCCCCGATTCGATGTTGTGATGCTCGGGGGCATGTGCGCCCGCGCCCGGATGATGAATACTCGGTCTTCTCGACATCCGGATGGGCACTGGTTGGAGGGGTCGGTCGGTTGAACAGCATCCCGGCGCCGCAGGCACCGAGCAGCAGCGGTCATGCCGCCGTGCCCGGCCAGCCCGGCGCACCCGACGGCGAGGACGCCGTCCCGCGCGGCACCGCCGCGGGCTGGGGCCACGGCGGGCCCGGGTCGATCTACGACTACATCCGGGTCGCCACCTTCGCCATCGGCCCCGACGGCCGGATCAGCCAGTGGAGCGCGCGCGCCGCCGAGTTCTTCGGGGTCCGCGCGGCGGACGCCCTCGGCGCCGACCCCATCGCCGCCTTCGTCCCCCGCGACCTGTGGCAGCGCGGCCGCGCCCGCCTCGAACGCGTCCTCGACGGCGAGGAGTGGATCGGCACCGCGCCCTACCGCGACGCCCACGGCCAGGAAGGCCTCGCCGAGCTCTACCTGATGCCCTCCGACGGCCGGCCCGCCCCCGGCGCCACCTGCCTCGCCGTCGACGTCGGCCGCCTGCGCACCATCGAGACCGGCCTCCTCGCGGGCGAGGCCGTCATCGGCCAGGCCCCCACCGGCTTCTTCCTCTTCGACCCCGACCTGCGCCTGCAGCGCGTCAACGAGGCGTTCGCCGCCAGCGTCGGCCGGCCCGCGGGCGAACTCCCCGGTCTGCATCCCTCGGAGCTCTTCCCCGCAAGCGAGGCCGACCGGCTGCTCGTCGCCCTGCGCAAGGTGCTGGCCGGCGGCGACCCCATCCTCGACCTGCGCTTCAGCGGGGGAGCACCGGCCGGCGGCACCCGCGACGGCCGCCGCTGGTCGATCGCGCTCTTCCGTCTCACCAGCCCCTCCGGCACCCCCATGGGCGTGGCCGGACAGGTCCAGGACGTCACCGGCCGGCACGTCGCCGAGCGCGAGGCCGCCGGCGTCCGCCGCAGCCTCGCCCTGCTCAACGAGGCCTCGACCCACATCGGCTCCACCCTCGACCTGGAGACCACCGCCAAGGAACTGCTGGACGTGATCGTCCCGCAGTTCTGCGACGTCGCCACCGTCGACCTCTACACCGCCCTGCTCTCCGGCGACTCCGGCCCGGTGTCCGGCGGCCCCGGCCTGCTCGACGGCTCCGGCGAACTGCGCCGCGTCGCCGTCTCCAGCGTCGTCGGCGGCGCCTCCTCGGTGCTCGGTGCGGACGGCGGCGGCCACCCGGCCGTGCCCGTCGCCGAAGCCGGCGGCACCCTCTGTTACCCGCCCCGCTCCCCGCACGCCCGCGCCCTGCGCACCGGACGCAGCGTCGTGCCGCAGCCCGGCCCCGACCCGCTGCTGCGGTCGACCCTGGTGGTGCCGCTGGTCGCCCGCGACCAGGTGCTCGGCCTCGTCCAGCTGTCCCGCGCGATCGGCTCCGAGCCCTTCGACGCCCGCGACGTGGCCATCGCCGAGGAGCTCGTCTCCCGTGCCGCCGTCTGCGTCGACAACGCCCGCCTCTACCGCCGCGAGCACGAGCGCGCCCTGATCCTCCAGCGCAGCCTGCTGCCCCCGGGCAAGCCGCAGGCCACCGGCCTGGAGATCGCCCGCCGCTACCTGCCGAGCAACAACAACACCGAGGTCGGCGGCGACTGGTTCGACGTCATCCCGCTGCCCGGCAGCCGCACCGCCCTGGTGATCGGCGACGTCATGGGCCGCGGCCTGCGCGCCGCCGTCGCCATGGGCCAGCTCCGCACCGCCGTCCGCACCCTCGCCATGCTCGACCTCGACCCGGCGGAAGTGCTCGGCTGCCTCGACGAGATCGCCCGCGGTCTCGGCGGCGCCGAAGACGCCTACGGCAGCCCGAGCGACGGCATCTCCGAGGTGTACCTGGCCACCTGCGTCTACGCCGTCTACGACGCCGTCACGCAGCGCTGCGTCTTCGCCAGCGCCGGCCACCTGCCGCCGGTGCTGCTCGAACCCGGCGAGCCCGCCCGGATGCTCGACGTGCCGCCCGGCCTGCCGCTCGGCGTCGGAGGCGAGCCCTTCGAGGAGGTCGAGGAGACCCTGCCCGACGGCGCGGTGCTCGGCCTCTACACCGACGGCCTCGTCGAATCCCGCAAGCACCAGCTGGACGAGGGCCTGCGGGCCTTCCGCGCCTCGCTCACCCACGGCTCCCGCGATCTCGAACGGCTCTGCGACGAGGTGCTCGACGAGCTGATCCCGCACCACGGCGAGGACGACATCGCCCTGCTCATGGCCAAGATCGGGGCTCTCCCCGCCGACTCCGTCGGCGACTGGAGGCTCCCCCCGGAGCCGACCTCCGTCGGCCGGGCCCGCGAGAAGGCCTGCGACTGGCTGATCAACCGCGGCCTCGACGAACTCGTCGACACCACCGAGCTGCTGGTCAGCGAGCTGGTGACGAACGCCCTGCGGCACGGCCGCGGCGAGATCAGGGTCCGGCTGCTGCACGACCGGACGGTCGTGTGCGAGGTCTGGGACGACGGCTACGCCCAGCCGCGGCAGCGCCGCGCCCAGGAGACCGACGAGGGTGGCCGCGGCCTCCAGCTCGTCAGCCTCCTCGCGGAGCGCTGGGGCAGTCGGCGCACCCCCAAGGGCAAGATCGTCTGGTTCGAACTGGCGCTCTGACCAGGCGCTACGCCGCCCGGGTGGATCGTGCCGCCCGGGCGCCGTGTCGGACCCCGCCGTGCGCGCGGATGGCCTTCAGTGGGCGGCAGTCCCGGATCCCTCGGGTCGGCCGACACCCCTGACGGAGGAGCGCATGCGCGCCAGCCGAGCCGCCGACCGGACCGCCGCCGCGGCCGCCGTCCTCTGCCTGGCCCTCGCGGCCGCCGGCTGCACGGACGGTTCCCCCGCGGGCCCGGCCGCGTCCGACGTCACCGCGGCGGACCGCGCCCGCACCCGCGACGGCGGCACCGTGCGCTGGGCGGTCGACGACATCCCGGAGACCCTGAACGTCTACCGGCCCGGCGCGGGCGCGGACTCCGAACTCATCGCCCGGGCGCTGCTGCCGGGCCTCTTCCGGATGGACGACCGGGGCCGCACCGCCCCCGACCCGGACTACCTCGCCGGCGCCGAGTCCACCCCGCCCGGCCGGAGCCCGCAGCGCATCACCTACCGCCTCAACCCGGCCGCCGTGTGGAGCGACGGCTCCCCGCTCTCCGCCGCCGACTTCACCGCCCAGTGGAAGGCACTCTCCGGCGCCGACCCGGCCTTCCACAGCGACCGGCCGGCCGGCTACGACGCCATCGCCTCCGTCTCCCCGGGCAGCGGGCCCGGCGAGGTCGAGGTCGTCCTGAAGCACCCGTACGCCGACTGGCGGGCGCTCTTCTCGCCGCTCTACCCGGCCGCCCGGACAGCCACCGCGGAGACCTTCGACGAGCCGCTCGACGGCGACTTCCGGACCTCCGCCGGACCCTTCGTCCTCGACGCCTACGACCGCGAGGGCGGCAGCGCCCGGCTCGTCCGCAACCCCCGCTGGTGGGGCGAGAAGGCCAAGGCCGACGCGGTCGAGTTCGTGGCCGTGCCCGCGGCCGAACGGCTCGACGCACTGGCCCGTGGCGAGCTCGACATCGCGGCCGTCACCGCCTCCGTCGACCGGGCCGTGCCCGGCGGCACCGCCGACGCCGCCCCGCCGGACGCCGCCGCCATGGTCGAGGCCTCCGTGCACGCCCTGCGCCGCGCCGAGACCACCCCCGGGCTCACCCTGCACCGGGCCCCCGCCGCCGCCTTCACCCAGCTGACCCTGAACGCCGCCCGCGGACCGCTCGCCGACCAGGGCGTACGGCAGGCCGTCGCCCGCGCCACCGACCGCCGCCGCACCGCCGAGGCCGCCCTCGTACCGCTCGGGCTCGGTGCCGTACCGCTCGGCAACCACCTCCTGCTGGCCGGGCAGGACGGCTACCGCGACAACAGCGCCGCCCTCGGCACGATCGGCGCCGCGACCCTGCTCGACCGGTCCGGCTGGAAGGCCGCCGACGGCAAGCGCACCAAGGACGGCAAGCCGCTCGCCCTCACCCTGGTCATCCCCGAGGGCTCCACCACCGCCCGCCGCACCGCCGACACCCTCACCACCGACCTCGCCGCCGTCGGCATCGCGCTGACCTCGACGCCCGTCCCCGCGGACACCTTCGTCACCGACCGCCTCGACAAGGGCGACTTCGACCTCGCGCTCTTCTCCTGGCCCGCCACCGGCTACCCCGCCGAGGCCCGCGCGCTGTACGCCAAGCCGCAGCCCGGCCCGGACGGGCAGCCGCTCCCCGGCCGCAACTACGGCCGCACCGGCACCGCCGAGATCGACCGGCTCCTCGACCGGGCCTCCGCCGAGCTCGACCCGGCCGTCCGCACCGGCCTCCTCCAGCAGGCCGACGCCCGGCTCTGGCAGCTCGCCGACGTCGTGCCGCTCTACCGGCGCCCCGAGCTGGTCGCCGTCCGCGACGGCGTCGCCGGGGCCGGGGCGTACGGCTTCACCACCCCGCGCTACCAGGACGTCGGCTTCCGGACGGCCTGAGCCGGACCGCCTGAGCCGGACCGGGTGGGTCAAACCGCTCGAAAGCGTGAACGCGGGCGCATATCGCCCCGCTACGCCGAGTGGTGGGGCCACACTTCCGTCCCATGGGAGCGCCGACGATGACACGCCACTCACTGCCGGACCGGGCCGTCCCGCCGGAGGGCGGCCTCACCTCCTTCGCCCCCGCGGACGTCCTGCTCGCGGTGAAGGTCGTCTCGCCGGATTTCGAGGAGCGGGACCGCAAGCCCGAGCTGTACGCGGAGGGCCGGCATCCCGTACTTCTGGCTGGTCGAGGAGGAGGACGGCCGACCCGTCGTCTTCGCCCACACCCTCGACCCGGTCACCCGCCGGTACGTCGCCGACGGGGTCCACCGCGACCGCCTGAAGGTGTCCGTGCCCTTCGCCGCGGACATCGACCTGACGGAGGTCGACAGTCTCTGACCGGCCCTTTCCTGTGATCTTGCACGCGGTGCCACCCGCCGTTTCGGCCTGAGGGGGCGGTTCCCCGTACCATAGGAGGAGCCGTGGCATGGTGTGCCCGGCGGGTGGACCGGTAGTAGCAGGCGGAACGGGCGGCGGCGATCGACATGGATCGCCCAGTCGGCGTCACGCAGCCGGGCGCCGAAACCCACGAACCGGGAGATTCCGCTCAGCATGCCCACGCGCAACGACATCCGTAACGTCGCCATCGTCGCCCACGTCGACCACGGCAAGACCACGCTGGTCGACGCCATGCTGAAGCAGGCCGGCGCCTTCGCCGCCCACCAGCACCTCGACGACCGCATGATGGACTCGAACGACCTGGAGCGCGAGAAGGGCATCACCATTCTCGCGAAGAACACCTCCGTGAAGTACCACCCCAAGGACGGGGGTGTGCCGATCAACATCAACATCATCGACACCCCCGGCCACGCCGACTTCGGTGGCGAGGTCGAGCGGGGCCTGTCGATGGTGGACGCGGTCGTCCTCCTCGTCGACGCCTCCGAGGGCCCGCTGCCCCAGACCCGTTTCGTGCTCCGCAAGGCGCTGCAGGCCCGGCTGCCCGTCATCCTCTGCATCAACAAGACGGACCGCCCGGACTCCCGGATCGACGAGGTCGTCAACGAGACGTACGACCTCTTCCTCGACCTGGACGCGGACGAGGAGCAGATCGAGTTCCCGATCGTCTACGCCTGTGCCCGTGACGGCATCGCCTCGCTGACCAAGCCGGAGAACGGCACCGTCCCGTCGGACAGCGACAGCCTGGAGCCGTTCTTCTCCACGATCCTGGACCACGTCCCGGCCCCGGTCTACGACGACGCGGCCCCGCTCCAGGCTCACGTCACCAACCTGGACGCCGACAACTTCCTCGGCCGCATCGCGCTGCTCCGCGTCGAGCAGGGCGAGCTGCGCAAGGGCCAGACCGTGGCCTGGATCAAGCGCGACGGCACGATCCAGAACGTCCGCATCAGCGAGCTGCTGATGACCGAGGCGCTCACCCGCAAGCCCGCCGAGAAGGCCGGCCCGGGCGACATCTGCGCCGTCGCCGGCATCCCGGAGATCATGATCGGCGAGACCCTCGCCGACACCGAGAACCCGATCGCGCTCCCGCTGATCACCGTCGACGAGCCGGCCATCTCGATGACCATCGGCACCAACACCTCGCCGATGGTCGGCAAGGGCGGCGGCGGCAAGGGCGCGGACGCGAAGGCCACGGTCAAGGACCGCAAGGTCACCGCCCGCCAGGTGAAGGACCGCCTGGAGCGCGAGCTCATCGGCAACGTCTCGCTCCGCGTGCTGGACACCGAGCGCCCCGACGCGTGGGAGGTGCAGGGCCGTGGCGAGCTGGCGCTGGCCATCCTCATCGAGACCATGCGCCGGGAGGGCTTCGAGCTCACCGTCGGCAAGCCGCAGGTCGTCACCCGCGAGGTCAACGGCAAGACCCACGAGCCGGTCGAGCGCCTGACCATCGACGTGCCCGAGGAGCACATGGGCCCGGTCACGCAGCTCATGGGCATCCGCAAGGGCCGGATGGACAACATGTCCAACCACGGCTCCGGCTGGGTCCGCATGGAGTTCGTCGTGCCGTCGCGCGGCCTCATCGGCTTCCGCACGGAGTTCCTCACCAGCACCCGCGGCACCGGCATCGCGCACTCGATCCACGAGGGCTACGAGCCGTGGTTCGGCACCCTGACCACCCGCAACAACGGTTCGCTGGTCGCCGACCGCTCCGGTGTCGTCACCGCGTTCGCGATGACCAACCTGCAGGAGCGCGGCGTGCTGTTCTGCGACCCGGGCACCGAGGTGTACGAGGGCATGATCGTCGGTGAGAACTCGCGCGCCGACGACATGGACGTGAACATCACCAAGGAGAAGAAGCTCACCAACATGCGCTCCTCCAACGCGGACGTGGCCGAGTCCATCGTGCCGCCGCGCAAGCTCTCGCTGGAGCAGTCGCTGGAGTTCTGCCGCGAGGACGAGTGCATCGAGGTGACCCCGGAGAGCGTGCGCATCCGCAAGGTCGTCCTGGACGCCAAGGACCGCGGCCGTACGGCCTCGCGCGCCAAGAAGAGCTGACGGGAGACCGTCCCCGGGCCGGCCGGTCCCACCCCCCGGGGTGGGACCGGCCGGCTTCTTTGTGACGCTGCGCTGTCGACGCGCGTAGCGCAAGAGCCCGGTCTGTGTTCGATAGTCGGACGTGACCCACCGTCATCCATGGAAACTGTCCGTTTCACCCCGGTTGCGTATGTCCTGAATGTCCGATGTATGAAACTAATTCGTCCTGCATGTGACCAAATTGAGATCCGTAATGGTCCGTTCCGCATCCCTGAGTGACCGATAGTGGGACAAGTCGAGCTCGGGTCACGGGTCACGCGCAGGGGTGCGCGCCGAACCTCGGGCGAGGAAGCACCGCCTGGTCACGGCACCGATGCCGGCCACCTCCCCGCGGTGCTCTCCACGTTGAAACACGGATTCAGGAGGCACACCCATGCGCGGTGCCAGCCAGGCCAAGTGGGTCGTCGCAGCCGTCGCGGTCGCCCTCGCCGCGACCGCCTGCGGCAGCGGCGGAAGCTCTGCCGGCGGTTCGTCCGACGGGGCGGTCAACGCCCAGGGCACGTTCAGCTACCAGAGCGCCGAGCCGCAGAACCCGCTCCAGCCGGCCAACGCCATGGAGAACCAGGGCGGCCGCATCATCAAGCAGCTGTTCAAGGGTCTCGTCGACTACGACCCCGCGACCGGCGACCTCCGCAACCAGGTGGCCGACAAGATCGAGACCACCGACGCGCAGCACTACACCGTCTCGCTGAAGTCCGGCTGGACGTTCCACGACGGCACCCCGGTCACCGCGGCCTCCTTCGTGGACGCCTGGAACTGGTCGGCCAACGTGAAGAGCGGCCAGATCAACTCGGACTGGTTCTCCGACATCGCCGGCTACGCCGCCGTGCACCCGGAGACCGGCGACCCGACCGCGGCCACGATGTCCGGCCTCAAGGTCGTCGACGACACCCACTTCACGATCGAACTGACCGGCCCGGTCTCGTACTTCGAGTACAAGCTCGGCTACACGGCCTTCTCTCCGCTGCCGAAGGTCTTCTACACCGACCCGGCGAAGTACGGTCAGTCGCCGATCGGCAACGGCCCCTACAAGTTCGTGTCGTGGGAGCACAACAAGGCGATCACCGTCGCCGCCTACGACAAGTACGCCGGCGTCGACAAGGCGAAGAACGGCGGCATCGTCTTCAAGAACTACTCCCAGCCCGAGGCGGCCTACAAGGACCTCACCTCGGACACCCTGGACGTCCTCGACCAGGTCGACCCGACCGACCTCGCCTCCTACAAGACGGACCTCGGCGACCGCGCCGTGGACCAGGCCCAGGGCGCGATCCAGGCCATCTCCTTCGCCCTGTACCAGGGTGACTGGAGCGGCGTCGACAAGGCCAAGGTCCGCCAGGGCCTGTCGATGGCGATCGACCGCGACACCATCACCAAGACGGTGCTCAACGGCTCCCGCCAGCCCGCCAACAGCTGGGTCGCCCCCGGCGCGATGGGCTACAAGAACGACACCTGCGGCGAGTTCTGCACCTTCGACCCGGCCAAGGCGAAGCAGCTGATCGCGGCCGGCGGCGGCGTCCCCGGCAACAAGATCACCATCGTCTACAACTCCGACGGCGGCCACAAGGAGTGGGTGGACGCGGTCTGCAACTCCATCCGCCAGTCCACCGGCGTGGAGTGCCTCGGCGACGCCAAGCCGGACTTCAAGACCTCGCGGGACCTCATCAAGAACAAGAAGGTCCAGTCGATGATGCGTACCGGCTGGGTGCAGGACTACCCGCTGAACGCCAACTACCTGCGCGACGTCTACGGCACCGGTGCCGCGGCCAACGACGCCGGCTACTCCAGCGCCGCGTTCGACAAGCTCGCCGCGGAGGCCGACAAGGCCACCACGGTCGAGAAGACCGCCGACCTGTACCAGCAGGCCGAGGCCCAGCTCGCCAAGGACATGCCGGCCATCCCGCTCTGGTACTACAAGACCAACTCGGGCTACTCGAACAACGTCCAGAACGTGAAGTTCGACTCGTTCGGCGACCCGGTCTTCACCCAGGTCGAGGTCAAGCAGAAGTAATCCGCGCCACTTCACGGCCCGGACCGACACGGCCGGTGCCCGTCCCCGCCCCACGAGGGCGGGCAGGCACCGGCCGTCGTCACGCCGAGAACCTCTGACATCGGGACGACAGCCCGTCAGAGCATTGGATGGAGGCATGATGGGGCGCTTTGTCGCGAGGCGACTGCTCCAAATGATCCCGGTCTTCCTCGGGACGATCACCCTGATCTTCCTCATGGTGCACGTCCTGCCGGGCGACCCGGTCGCGGCGATGTGGGGCGACAAGGCCCCGGACCCTGCCCAGCTCGCCGCGTTCAAGCACGAGATGGGCATGGACAAGCCGCTGGTCCAGCAGTACCTGGACTACCTGGGCAACCTGCTCACCGGTGACTTCGGTACCACGATGGACCACCGCAGGGTGATCGACGTGATCTCCGACGCGCTCCCCGTGACCGTCCGCCTCGCCCTGATGGCCTTCGCCATCGAGGTCGTGCTGGGCGTCGGCATCGGCCTCGTGTCCGGCCTGCGCCGCGGAAAGGCACTGGACAAGGGCACCCTCGTGCTCACCCTGCTGCTGATCTCGATCCCGGTGCCCGTGCTCGGCTTCGTCTTCCAGAACGTCTTCGCGACGAACCTCGGCTGGGTGACCCCCACCGTCCAGGACTCGATGAACCTCGGTCAGCTCCTGCTGCCGGCCTTCGTCCTGGGCTCCCTGTCGCTCGCGTACGTGGCGCGGCTCACCCGCACCTCGATCGTCGAGAACGTCAAGTCCGACTACATGCGCACCGCCGTCGCCAAGGGCCTGCCCCGGCGCCGGGTCATCGGCACCCACCTGCTGCGCAACTCGCTGATCCCCGTGGTGACCTTCCTCGGCACCGACCTCGGCGCCCTGATGGGCGGCGCGATCGTCACCGAGGGCATCTTCAACGTCAAGGGCGTCGGCAACGCGCTCTACCACGCGATCAACCTGAAGGAAGGCGCCACCGTCTCCGGCTTCGTCGTCGTGCTGGTGCTCGTCTACCTCGCCGCCAGCCTGATCGTCGACCTGCTCTACGCGGTCCTGGACCCGAGGATCCGGTATGCCTGACCTGATCGAGAAGAAGAACGCGGAGATCCCCGCGCAGCGCACCGGGCAGAGCGCCGAGCCCAAGCCGGAGAAGGCCCGCAGCCTCGGCCTCGACGCCTGGCACGACCTGCGCCGCCGCCCGATCTTCCTGCTCTCCGCGCTGCTGATCGTGCTGTTGGTCGTGATCGCGATCGCGCCCGGCCTGTTCACCTCGGTGGACCCGCGCGCCGGCGACCTGCGCAACCACTACCTGACGCCGCCGAACTACGGCCACCTCTTCCAGGCCGACTGGTTCGGCTACGACGGCCAGGGCCGCTCGATCTACGCCCGGGTGCTGTACGGCGCCCGCGCCTCGGTCGTGGTCGGCATCTGCGTCACCGCGGGTGTGACGGTCCTCGGCGGCCTGACCGGCATGATCGCCGGGTACTTCGGCGGCTGGGTCGACACGGTGGTCTCCCGGGTCACCGACATCTTCTTCGGCATCCCGCTGCTGCTCGGCGCGCTGGTCATCCTCAACGCCTTCACCTCGCGCTCGATCTGGAGCGTGGTCTTCGCCCTGGTCGCCCTCGGCTGGACGCAGATGACCCGCGTGATGCGCGGTTCGGTGATCACCGTCAAGCAGGCCGACTTCGTCACCGCGGCGAAGGCGCTCGGCGCGGGCACCGTGCGGATCCTCTTCAAGCACATCCTGCCGAACGCGATCGCCCCGGTGATCGTCGTCGCCACGATCGCGCTCGGCGGCTACATCGCCACCGAGGCCACGCTGAGCTTCCTCGGCATCGGTCTGCAGGACCCGACGATCTCCTGGGGCATCGACATCAACTCGGCCCAGAAGGTCATCCGCACCGCCCCGTTCGTGCTGTTCTTCCCCGCGGGCATGCTGAGCCTCACCGTGCTGGCGTTCATCATGCTCGGTGACGCGGTGCGCGACGCCCTCGACCCGAAGCTGCGCTGAGAGGCGGAGACACCATGACCACTGCGATCGAGAAGACCGCCACGGCGCCCGCGGGCCGCCTCGTGCCCGGCACGCCGCTGCTCGAAGTCCGTGACCTGCACGTCGAGTTCAAGACCCGCGACGGTGTCGCCAAGGCCGTCAACGGCGTCAACTACTCGGTGGCCGCCGGGGAGACGCTGGCCGTGCTCGGCGAGTCCGGCTCCGGCAAGTCCGTGACCGCCCAGACCATCATGGGCATCCTCGACATGCCGCCCGGCCGCGTCACGGCCGGCCAGATCCTCTACCGCGGCCGCGACATGCTCACCATGTCCGACGAGGAGCGCCGGAAGGTCCGCGGCCGCAAGATCGCGATGATCTTCCAGGACGCGCTGTCCTCGCTCAACCCGGTGCTGAGCGTCGGCTACCAGCTCGGCGAGATGTTCCGCGTGCACGAGGGCGCCTCCCGCAAGGAGGCGAAGGCCAAGGCGATCGAGCTGATGGACCGGGTGCGCATCCCGGCCGCCGCCCAGCGGGTCGGCGACTACCCGCACCAGTTCTCCGGCGGCATGCGCCAGCGCATCATGATCGCGATGGCGCTGGCCCTCCAGCCCGACCTGATCATCGCGGACGAGCCGACCACCGCCCTGGACGTCACCGTCCAGGCGCAGGTGATGGACCTGCTCGCCGAGCTGCAGGCCGAGTACCACATGGGCCTGATCCTCATCACGCACGACCTGGGCGTGGTCGCGGACGTCGCCGACAAGATCGCCGTCATGTACGCGGGCCGGATCGTCGAGACCGCCCCCGTCCACGAGCTGTACGCCAACCCCGCGCACCCCTACACCAAGGGCCTGCTCCGGTCGATCCCCCGGCTGGACCAGAAGGGCGAGGAGCTCTACGCGATCAAGGGTCTGCCGCCGAACCTCTACCGGGTGCCGGCCGGCTGTGCGTTCAACCCGCGCTGCGAGGCGGCCACCGACCTCTGCCGCACCGAGACCCCGGTGCTGCACCAGGTGCTCGACCGCGACGGTGCCGAGCTCGCCGGCCGCCGCAGCGCCTGCCACCTCTGGAAGGAGACCCTCCATGGCTGAGCCGATCCTGGAGGTCCGGAACCTGGTCAAGCACTACCCGCTCAGCCAGGGCGTCCTCTTCAAGAAGCAGACCGGCGCGGTGAAGGCCGTCGACGGCATCTCCTTCGCCCTCCACAAGGGCGAGACGCTCGGCATCGTGGGCGAGTCCGGCTGCGGCAAGTCGACGCTCGCCAAGGTGCTGATGAACCTGGAGCGGGCCACCGCCGGCCAGGTGCTCTACAAGGGCGAGGACATCTCCAAGCTGTCCGGCGCCGCCCTGAAGGCCGTGCGCCGCAACATCCAGATGGTGTTCCAGGACCCGTACACCTCGCTCAACCCGCGGATGACGGTCGGCGACATCATCGGCGAGCCGTACGAGATCCACCCCGAGGTCGCCCCCAAGGGCGACCGGCGCAAGGCCGTCCAGGACCTGCTGGACGTCGTCGGGCTGAACCCGGAGTACATCAACCGGTACCCGCACCAGTTCTCCGGCGGCCAGCGCCAGCGCATCGGCATCGCCCGCGGCCTCGCGCTCAAGCCCGAGATCATCATCTGCGACGAGCCGGTCTCCGCCCTCGACGTCTCCGTCCAGGCACAGGTCATCAACCTGCTGGAGCAGCTGCAGCACGACTTCGAGCTCTCCTACATGTTCATCGCGCACGACCTCTCGATCGTCCGGCACATCTCCGACCGCGTCGGCGTGATGTACCTCGGCACCATGGTCGAGATCGGCTCGGACGAGGAGATCTACGAGCACGCCACGCACCCGTACACCCAGGCGCTGCTCTCCGCCGTACCCGTGCCCGACCCGACCGGCCGGGAGAACCGCGAGCGGATCATCCTCTCCGGCGACATCCCCTCGCCGGCGAACCCGCCCTCCGGCTGCCGCTTCCGCACCCGCTGCTGGAAGGCGGAGGAGCGCTGCTCGACCGAGGTGCCGCTGCTCGCGGTGCCGTCCGTCCCGGACGGCCCGGCCCGGCACGAGTCGGCCTGCCACTTCGCCGCCGTCCGCGAGGTCGCGGCGGTCTGACCGGCACGTCAGCAGGGCCCGGACACCGGCGACGGGTCCGGGCCCTGCGGCGTCCGCGGACGGGATCACTCTCCGTGCACCCATCCGGCGGTACCCCGCGCGCGCCGCCGCGTGACCTTGTTTCTCATGGGGTGTGATGCGACACACGTCCTGAGGAGGAAGCTCCATGTCCGCAAGCGCCACACGAAAGCGCTGGGCCCTGATCGGTGCGACATCCGTGGCCCTCGTGGCCAGCGGATGCGGGAGCAGCGGTGACAGCGGGGGAGGCACCGGGGCCTCCGACTCCGGCAAGACCTTCAGCTACCAGAGCAGCGAGCCGCAGAACCCGCTGCAGCCGGCCAACGCCAACGAGACCGGCGGCGGCCGGATCGTGCAGAACCTCTTCAAGGGCCTGGTCGACTACAACCCCGAGAACGGCGAGCTCCGCAACCAGGCCGCCGAGAGCATCGAGACCTCGGACGCCCAGACCTTCAACGTCACGCTCAAGACGGGCTGGACCTTCCACGACGGGTCGCCGGTCAACGCGAAGAGCTTCGTCGACGCCTGGAACTGGGCGGCCACCACCGCCAACAACCAGATCAACAGCTCCTGGTTCGGTGACATCGAGGGCTACAAGGACGTCCACCCGGAGAGCGGCAACCCGACCAAGACGACGATGTCGGGCCTGACCGTCACGGACGACACCCACTTCACGATCAAGCTGTACACCAAGGTCTCGTACTTCACGTACAAGCTCGGCTACGTCGCCTTCTCCCCGCTGCCGCAGGCCTTCTTCAACGACCCGGCGGGCTACGGCCAGAAGCCGATCGGCAACGGCCCCTACCAGTTCGTGAGTTGGGACCACAACTCGCAGGTGGTCACCAAGGCCTTCGCCAACTACCAGGGCGTCGACAAGCCGAAGAACGGCGGTGTCGTCTTCAAGATGTACACCACCGCCGAGGCCGCCTACGCGGACCTCCAGTCCGGCAACCTCGACGTGATGGACCAGGTGCCGCCCTCGGCGCTGGCCACCTACAAGACCGACCTCGGCGACCGGGCGGTCGACTCCCCGCAGGGCGCGATCCAGAACATCGGCTTCACCCTCTACCAGCCCGAGTGGGCCGGCGCGAACACGGCCAAGGTCCGCCAGGGCCTGTCGATGGCGATCGACCGCGACACCATCACCAAGACCGTGCTCCAGGGTTCCCGTGCGCCCGCCTCCGCGTGGACCGCCGAGGGCGTCCAGGGCTACAAGGCCGGCACCTGCGGTGACTTCTGCACCTACGACCCGGCCAAGGCGAAGCAGCTCATCCAGGAGGGCGGCGGCGTCCCCGGGAACAGTCTGAAGATCACGTACAACGCGGACGGCGGCCACAAGGAGTGGGTCGACGCGGTCTGCAACTCGATCCGCCAGGCGACCGGCGTCAACTGCGTCGGCGACCCGAAGACCGACTTCAAGACCGCCCGCGCGGCGATCACCGGGCACCAGATCAACGGTGCCTTCCGCACCGGCTGGGTGCAGGACTACCCGCTGAACGCCAACTTCCTCGCGGACGTCTACCGCACCGGCGCGGCCTCGAACGACTTCGGCTACTCGAGCCCGGAGTTCGACAAGCTCTCCACCGAGGCGGACCAGGCCGACAGCATCGACGCCACCGCGACCGGCTACCAGAAGGCCGAGGCCGTGCTGGCGCAGGACTTCCCGGCGATCCCGCTCTGGTACTACCGCACCAACTCGGGCTTCTCCACCAACGTGCAGAACGTCGTGTTCGACTCGTTCGGCAACCCCAACTGGACCGGGGTCGAGGTCAAGAGCTGACCACCCCGCCGGCCGGCCCCGTCCTCCCCGCACGGAGGGCGGGGCCCCGGCACTAGCCGCCTCAGCGGAAGGAGGCACCCATGGGCAGCTACGTCCTACGGCGGGTGCTGCAGATGATCCCGGTGTTCATCGGCACCACGCTCCTGATCTTCCTCATGGTCTACACCCTGCCCGGCGACCCGATCGCCGCGATGTACGGCGACAAGGCCGCGGACCCGGCGCAGGTCGCCAACCTGCGGCACCAGTTCTACCTCGACCAGCCGCTCTGGAAGCAGTACCTGCACTACATGAACAACGTGCTCCACCTGGACTTCGGCACCAGCTTCACCGGCCGGCCGGTCTCCGAGATCATGGCCGACGCCTTCCCGGTGACCATCCGGCTGGCGCTGGTCGCGTTCTTCTTCGAGATCTTCGTCGGCCTCCCGCTCGGGCTCGTCTCCGGCCTGAAGCGCGGCCACCTGGTGGACACCATGGTGCTGGTCATCACCCTGCTGGTGATCTCCATCCCGGTGTTCGTGCTCGGCTACATCGCCCAGACCGTCTTCGCGACGAATCTGGGGTGGGTCACACCCACGGTCCAGGACTCCGAGGACATCACCCAGCTGATCCTGCCGGGCATCGTGCTGGCCTCCCTGTCCCTCGCGTACGTCGCCCGGCTCACCCGCACCTCGATCGGCGAGAACCTCCGCGCCGACTACATGCGCACCGCCGTCGCCAAGGGCCTGCCGAAGCGCACGGTGATCACCCGCCACCTGCTGCGCAACTCCCTGATCCCGGTGGTGACCTTCCTCGGCACCGACCTCGGCGCCCTGATGGGCGGCGCGATCGTCACCGAGGGCATCTTCAACGTCAAGGGCGTCGGCAACATCCTCTACCGCGCCGTCAGCCAGAAGGAGGGCCCGACGGTGGTGGGCATCGTCACCGTGCTGGTCATCGTCTACCTGGTCGCCAGCCTGGTCGTCGACCTGCTCTACGCCGTCCTGGACCCGAGGATCCGCTATGCCTGACGTGCCCGACCCCCACGAGCAGCTGCCGCCCAACCCGTCGTTCAGCGACCACCTCGAATACGCCGGCAGCCAGGGACTGTCCGTGGAGCACGAGACGATGGTCGAGCCCGACCCGGTCAAGCGGGAGGAGGCGCGCAGCCTCTGGGGCGACGCCTGGCGCGACCTGCGGCGGCGGCCGATCTTCATCGTCTCGTCGCTGCTGCTCGTCCTGCTGCTGCTGATGGCGATCGTCCCGCAGCTCTTCACCGACACCAACCCGCGCGCGGCCGACCTCGTCAACGACTTCCTGAAGCCGCCGGACTGGACGGACTTCTTCGGCGCCGGCTGGTTCGGCTACGACGGTCAGGGCCGCTCCATCTACGCCCGGGTCATCTACGGGGCCCGCGCCTCGATCACCGTCGGCATCTGCGTCACCCTGGCCGTCACGCTCCTCGGGGGCCTCACCGGTATGGTCGCCGGCTACTTCGGCGGCGTGGTCGACACCGTCGTCTCCCGGATCACCGACGTGTTCTTCGGCATCCCGCTCCTGCTCGGCGCCCTGGTGCTGCTGAACGCCTTCACCACCCGCAACGTCTGGACGGTGGTGATCGCGCTCGCCGTCCTCGGCTGGACCCAGATCGCCCGCGTCATGCGCGGCGCCGTGCTGACGGTCAAGCAGGCCGACTACGTGGTCGCCGGCCGGGCCCTGGGCGCCGGCACCGGACGCCTGATGTTCCGGCACATCCTGCCGAACGCCCTCGCGCCGGTGATCGTGGTCGCCACGATCGCGCTCGGCGGCTACATCGCCGCCGAGGCGACGCTCAGCTTCCTCGGCATCGGCCTGCAGGATCCGACGATCTCCTGGGGCGTCGACATCTCGTCGGCCCAGAAGGTGATCCGCACCGCCCCGTACGCCCTGTTCTTCCCGGCCGCGGCGCTCTCCGTCACCGTGCTGGCCTTCATCATGATGGGCGACGCGGTGCGCGACGCCCTCGACCCGAAGCTGCGCTGAGCGAGGGGACGCGACAGTGAACACCTCCATCGAGTCGGTCGAAGGCGTCCGGCAGCAGCCCTACGAGGGGCCGCTGCTGGACGTCCGTGACCTGCACGTCGAGTTCAAGACCCGCGACGGTGTCGCCAGGGCCGTCAACGGGGTCAACTACAGCGTCAGCGCGGGCGAGACGCTGGCGGTGCTCGGCGAGTCCGGCTCCGGCAAGTCCGTCACCGCACAGGCGATCATGGGCATCCTCGACATGCCGCCCGCCAGGATCCCGCAGGGCGAGATCCTCTACCGCGGCGAGAACATGCTGACGATGTCCAAGGAGGAGCGCCGGCGGATCCGCGGCCAGAAGATCGCGATGATCTTCCAGGACGCGCTGTCCTCGCTCAACCCGGTGCTGAGCGTCGGCTACCAGCTCGGCGAGATGTTCCGCGCGCACGAGGGCGCCTCCCGGCAGGAGGCCAGGGCCAAGGCGATCGAGCTGATGGACCGCGTCCGCATCCCCGCGGCCAAGGACCGGGTGAACGACTTCCCGCACCAGTTCTCCGGCGGCATGCGCCAGCGCATCATGATCGCGATGGCGCTGGCCCTCGAGCCCGACCTGATCATCGCGGACGAGCCGACCACCGCCCTGGACGTCACCGTCCAGGCGCAGGTGATGGACCTGCTCGCCGAGCTGCAGGCCGAGTACCACATGGGCCTGATCCTCATCACGCACGACCTGGGCGTGGTCGCGGACGTCGCCGACAAGATCGCCGTCATGTACGCGGGCCGGATCGTCGAGACCGCCCCCGTCCACGAGCTGTACGCCAGCCCCGCGCACCCGTACACCCGCGGGCTGCTGGACTCCATCCCCCGGCTCGACCAGAAGGGGCAGGAGCTCTACGCGATCAAGGGCCTGCCGCCCAACCTGATGCGCATCCCGCCCGGCTGTGCCTTCAACCCGCGCTGCCCGCGCGCGCAGGACGTCTGCCGCCAGGAGGTGCCGCAGCTCTTCGACGTGACCCGCGACGACGGCGTGCCCGCCCCCGGGCGGGGCAGCGCCTGCTTCTTCTGGAAGGAGACGCTCCATGACGAGTGACGGATCCACCGCGATGGGCTCCTCGGCCACGGCACCGGAGGAGGCCGCGTTCGAGAAGCCGGTGAGCCGCGGCGAACCGATCCTGGAGGTGCGCGACCTCTTCAAGCACTTCCCGCTCACCAAGGGCATCCTCTTCAAGAAGCAGGTCGGCGCGGTCAAGGCGGTCGACGGCGTCAGCTTCGACCTGATGCAGGGCGAGACGCTCGGCATCGTCGGCGAGTCCGGCTGCGGCAAGTCGACGCTCGCCAAGGTGCTGATGAACCTGGAGCCGGCCACCGCGGGGTCCGTCCGCTACAAGGGCGAGGAGATCTCCAAACTGTCGGGCTCGGCCCTGAAGGCCGTGCGCCGCAACATCCAGATGGTGTTCCAGGACCCGTACACCTCGCTCAACCCGCGGATGACGGTCGGCGACATCATCGGCGAGCCGTACGAGATCCACCCCGAGGTCGCCCCCAAGCGGGACCGGCGCAAGGCCGTCCAGGACCTGCTGGACGTCGTCGGGCTGAACCCGGAGTACATCAACCGGTACCCGCACCAGTTCTCCGGCGGCCAGCGCCAGCGCATCGGCATCGCCCGCGGCCTCGCGCTCAAGCCCGAGATCATCATCTGCGACGAGCCGGTCTCCGCCCTCGACGTCTCCGTCCAGGCGCAGGTCATCAACCTGCTGGAGCAGCTGCAGGGCGAGTTCAACCTGTCGTACATGTTCATCGCGCACGACCTCTCGATCGTCCGGCACATCTCCGACCGCGTCGGCGTGATGTACCTCGGCAAGATCGTCGAGATCGGCTCGGACGAGGAGATCTACGAGCACGCCACGCACCCGTACACCCAGGCGCTGCTCTCCGCCGTACCCGTGCCCGACCCGACCGCCCGCGAGGACCGGGACCGGATCGTGCTCACCGGCGACGTCCCCTCGCCGGCGAACCCGCCCTCCGGCTGCCGCTTCCGCACCCGCTGCTGGAAGGCCCAGGAGAAGTGCGCCGAGGAGGTGCCGGAGCTGACCGTGCGGGAGTGGCTCAAGGGGCGGGCGGCGCACGACGCGGCGTGTCACTTCGCGGCGGAGCGCGACATCAGGCCCTGAGCGCGGCGGCCGTGGACGGCGAACGGCGGCGGGCCCCTTCCCGGAGGAAGGGGCCCGCCGCCGTCGTGCCGGGGGGACGCGTCAGAGCGTCTTGGCGGCCCGCTGCTCGGGCAGCTCCGCCGGGGCGGTCGCCACGACGGCCTTGTCCTCCGGGAAGTGGCAGGCCGTCAGGTGGCCGTCGGTGCTGCCGGCGATCTGCAGCAGCGGCGGCTCCTCCGTCGCGCATTTGTCCTGCGCCTTCCAGCAGCGGGTGCGGAAGCGGCAGCCGGACGGCGGGTTGAGCGGCGACGGCACGTCGCCGACCAGCCGGATGCGCTCGGCGGAGATGTTGTCCGGGTCGGCGTCCGGCGCGGCGGAGAGCAGCGCGTGCGTGTACGGGTGGCGGGGCCGCGCGTACAGCGACTCGCGGTCGGCGATCTCGACGATCTTGCCGAGGTACATGACCGCGACGCGCTGCGAGAAGTGCCGCACGATCGAGAGGTCGTGCGCGATGAAGACGAACGCGATGCCGAGCTCGCGCTGCAGCTTCTGCAGCAGGTTGACGACCTGCGCCTGGATCGACACGTCGAGCGCGGAGACCGGCTCGTCCGCCACGATCAGCTTCGGGTTGAGCGCGAGCGCGCGGGCGACGCCGATGCGCTGGCGCTGGCCGCCGGAGAACTCGTGCGGGAAGCGGTTGTAGTGCTCGGGGTTGAGCCCGACGATCTCCAGCAGCTCCTTGACCCGGGCCTCGCGGCCGCCGGCCGGGTTGATGTTGTTGATCTCCATCGGGCCGGTGATGATCGTGCCGACCGTGTGGCGCGGGTTCAGCGAGGAGTACGGGTCCTGGAAGATCATCTGGATCTCGGACCGGATCGGCGCGAGCTCCTTGCGCGAGGCGTGCGCGATCTCCTGGCCGAGGTACTTGACCGATCCCGCGGTGGGCTCGTAGAGCCGGGTGATCAGACGGCCGGTCGTCGACTTGCCGCAGCCGGACTCGCCGACCAGGCCGAGGCTCTCGCCCTCGGCGACGGTGAAGCTGACGTCGTCGACGGCCTGGACGGCGCCGACCTGGCGGCGGAACGGGAAGCCGCCCATCACCGGGAAGTGCTTGGTGAGGCCGGAGACCTCCAGCAGCGGGCTGCCGGGGGCAGCCGCCGTGGCGGCCGGCTCGCTCAGAGTCTTCTCTGCGCTCATGGGATTTCCTTAGTCCTTTACCGAGGTCTGATCAGCTGCTCAGCCGGGGCAGGATCTGCTCGGTGAGGATGGACTGCTTCTGCGCGCCCGTGAGGTGGCAGGCGCTGAGGTGGCCGTTGGCGAGCTCCAGCGCGGGCCGGTCGGTGCGGCAGCGGTCGCCGGTGACGAGCTCGCGGTACTCGCAGCGCGGGTTGAACGCGCAGCCGGACGGCGGGTTGAGCAGGCTCGGCGGGGTGCCCGGGATCGGCGCCAGCGGCACGTCGACCGAGGCGTTGATCCGCGGGATCGAGCTCAGCAGGCCCCAGCCGTAGGGGTGCTGCGGGGTCTTGAGGACCTCGCGCATCGTGCCGCGCTCGACGGCCCGGCCCGCGTACATCACCAGCACGTCGTCGGCGATCTCGCGGATCACGCCGAGGTCGTGGGTGATGAAGACGATCGAGGTGCCGAACTCCTGCTGGAGGTCCTTCAGGAGGTCGACGATCTGCGCCTGCACCGTCACGTCGAGCGCGGTGGTCGGCTCGTCCGCGATGATCAGCTTGGGGTTGCAGACCAGCGCCATGGCGATCATGGCGCGCTGGCGCATGCCGCCGGAGAACTGGTGCGGGTACGAGTCGACGCGCTTGTCGGGCTGCGGGATGCCGACCTTGTCGAGCATCTCGATGGCGCGCGCCCGGCCCTCCTTCTTGTTCGCACCGGTGTGCTTCATGAAGGGTTCGGCGATCTGCCGGCCGACCGTGTAGTACGGCGAGAGCGCGGCCAGCGAGTCCTGGAAGATCATCGCCATCTTGTTGCCGCGGAGCTTCTCCAGCTCCCGCTGCGGCAGGCCGAGGAGTTCCTGGCCCTCCAGCTTCACGGAGCCCTCGACCGTGGTGTTGCGAGGGTTGTGCAGGCCCATGACGGCCAGGTTGGACACCGACTTGCCGGAGCCGGACTCGCCGACGATGCCGAGGGTGCGGCCGGCTTCGAGCTCGAAGCTCAGGTCGTTGACCGCCTTGACGACGCCGTCCTCGGTGCGGAAGCGGACGCGCAGGTCCTGGACGCTGAGGAACGGGGTGCCGGCCTTCGGCGCCTGGGTGTCTTCGGCCTTGGTGAGGGTGCTCACGGTCGGATCTCCTCGGGGAGCGGGCGGTGCGGGGCGGGGACGGATGCGGGGCCGGTCATCCGATCCTCACCCGGGGGTCGAGGAGGCCGTACGCGGCGTCGATGATGATGTTGAAGATCAGGATCGACGCGGCACTGATCATCAGGACGCCCAGCTCCAGCATGGTGTCCTGGGTGACGACCGAGCGCACCGCCAGCATGCCGAGACCGTGGATGCCGAAGGAGAACTCGGTGATGATCGCGCCGGAGAAGACCGCGCCGAGGTCGATGCCGAAGATGGTGATGACCGGGGCCATCGCACCGCGCAGGGCGTAGCGCCACCAGACGTACCGGTTCGACATGCCCTTCGCGCGGGCCGCGCGGATGTGGTCCTCGGAGAGCTGCTCGATCATCAGCGACCGTACCTGGCGGCTGTAGTTCGACCAGAAGATGACCGACATCACGAGCCACGGCAGCAGCATCCCGGCGAACATCGCGGCCGGGTCCTCGGTGAACGGGGTGTAGCCGGGCTTGTCCATCCAGTGCAGCGTGGTGACGAACAGCGCGATCGACAGCGGCGCGATGAAGTAGATCTGCGTCGACTGGCCGAGCAGGGAGACCGAGCTGGCGATCTTGTCGAAGGTGCTGCCCTGCTTCCAGGCGGAGAGCATGCCCAGGGTCACGCCGATGACGAGGAAGCAGATCGCCCCACCCGAGGCCAGCACGAAGGTGGCCGGGTAGTTGGAGACGATGATGTTCCACACGTAGTCGTTGCGCCCGTAGGAGTAGCCCAGGCAGGGAGCGTGGCAGAAGCCGTCGCTGTACTGCGTGCCGACCACCAGGCCGCGCATGTACGTCCACACCTGCTCGGGCATGGACTTGTCCAGACCCATGTTGTGTCTGAGGTTCTCCAGCTGCTGGGGGGTGCAGGTCTTCGGGCAGCTGAGCATGGCCTGGTCGACCGGCAGCGTCATGACCGCCAGGTACGTCAACAGGACCAGCAGGAAGAGGATGACAATCGCGCCGAGCGCCCGGCGGATGAGAAATCTGAGCATGGGTTGGGCTCTTCCGAGTGAGGGCGCCGGCGGCGGCCGCGTCGTGGAGAGTGCCTGGCACGGTCGGGGCCCGGATGAGGGCCTGTGGGTGGTCGGCAGTGGGCCCGGTGGGGGCCGCTCGGTCGAGCGGCCCCCACCGGGTGGGGTGGCAGGAGGGTCTCCCGCCGCCGTGCGGTGCTTACTTGACGTAGATGCTGCTCACGTCGATGGCACCGATGACCTCGTTGAAGCCCACGGCACCCAGACCCGCGCCGTACACCTGGTAGAACTTCGAGTAGGTGGTCGGGATCTTCGGGGCGTCGGCGAGCATCTTGTCGGCGAGCTTCATCCACTCGTCGGCAGCGGCCTTCTGGTCCGTCATCGCCTGGATGCGGTCGATCTCCGCGTTGTTCGCCTCGCTGTTGTAGTGCGAGTAGTTCGGCGAACCGTCGGCGATCTTGCGGCCGTCCATGACCGGCGGGATGACGGTCGAGGCGACCGGCCAGTCGGCGCCCCAGCCGGTGCGGTACAGGTCGTACGGGTTGTCCTTCTTGCCGATGACCGAGTAGTAGGTCGTCGGGTCCAGCTCCTTGCGCTCGACCTTGAAGCCGGCCGAGTTCAGGGCCTCCTGGACGGCGGCCGAGATCGGCTGCCAGCGCGGGGTGTTGGCGTACGCCAGGACGATCGGGTAGTTCTCCGCGCCGGCCTCCTTCAGGAGGGCCTTGGCGGCCACCGGGTCACCCTCGGGCTTGGCCTTCAGGCCCAGCGGGTCGGTGTCCTTCCAGCCCGAAACGGTCGGGCTGATGAGGTTGTTGGCCATGTCGCCGGTGGCGGCGCCGCCGAGGAGCTTGTAGACCTGGGCGCGCGGGAAGGCGAGCGCGAGGGCCTTGCGGACCTTCGGGTCCTTCACGCGGGTGTTGTTGATGTCGAAGACGTCGACGAACGGCATGAACTTGCTGACCAGGCGGTCCTTGTAGGACGCGTCGCCGGAGATCTTCGCGATGTTCGGCGCGTCGGCGGCCTGGACGAGCGTGATGGCGTTCTTGTCGTTGCCGTTGCCGGCCATCAGGCGGGTGGTGAGCGCCGGGTTCGTGATGCCGAGCTCGAACTCCCAGGAGTCCACGAACTGGTGGCGGATCGGGTCCGACTTCGGGTCCCACATCGGGTTCTTGACGAACTTGATGGACTTGTCCGGCTCGTGGCTCGCGATCTTGTAGGGACCGATCGAGTCCGGGTGGACGTCGTACTTCTCCTTGGTGTCCTTCGACTTCTGGATCGGCGCGATGTTGGGCATCGCGGCCGCGTAGGGGGCGTCGAGGTGCGCCTCCTTGAAGTGGAAGACGATGGTCTTGTCGTCGGGGGTGCCGATGACGTCCTCGCCGAGCTCCTTGCCGCCGTACGGGCCCTCGTAGACCTTGCGGTAGTCGGCGCCGGACAGCCACTCCTGGATGAAGGCGGGGCCCTGGTCCTGGTAGGCCGCGTACAGGCGCTCGATGCCGTACTTGACGTCCTTCGAGGTGATGGCGGAGCCGTCCTCGAACTTCAGGTTGTCCTTGAGGGTGAACGTCCAGGTCTTGCCGTTGTCCGACGTCTTGCCGGTGTCGGTGGCGAGGTCGCCGACCAGGATGGTCTTGCCGCTGACCGGGTCGACCTTGTAGTTGGTCAGGGTGCGGTTGTAGAGCGCCGCGATGGCCTGGTACTCGTTGACGTAGATCTGGCCGGGGTCGAGGTGGTCGAGACCTGCAGACTCGATGCCGTACGCGGTGCCGCCGGTCTTGGAACCCGCGACGGCGGGGGCCGGGCCGGTGGAGTCGGCCAGGGTGCCCAGGCCGAAGTTCTGCACCTCGGACTTGGCGCTGCCGGCCTTGTCGCCGGACTTGCCGCTGCCAGCGTTGCTGGAGCAGCCGGTCAGGGCCAGGGCGCCGATGGCCAGCATCGCGGGCACGTACGCTGCCTTGCGAAGTCTCATGGATTCCTACCTGTCACTGGGCATGTGATGTCTGGTCAGCGCGAGAGCCGGGGCCGGTTCGGTACTGCCGGACGGGGTGCTGTGCTGTGCTGTGGTGCGAGGGTGCGGTGTTACTGGATGGTCTTCGGGTCGAGAGCGTCCCGGACCGCGTCCCCGAGCAGGTTGAACGCGAGGACGAAGATCGTCAGCGTGAGGCCCGGGAAGATCAGGTAGGCGAGGTCGGTGTCGTAGTACTGCGCGGCATCGGCGAACATCCGGCCCAGGTCCGGCGTGGGGCTGACCATGCCCACGCCGAGGAAGGAGAGGCCTGCCTCGGCGGTGACCATCGCGGGGAGCATCAGCGTGGTCTGCACCAGGATGGTGGTGGAGAGGTTGGGCAGCAGCTCCTTGAAGATGATGCGCCGGGAGGAGGCACCGGCGATCTTCGCGGCCTCGACGTACTCGCGCTCGCGCAGGCTCAGCGTCATGGCGCGCAGCAGGCGGGCGAGGCCCATCCAGCCGAGGAACGACAGCACCGTCCACATCGCGACGATGCGGATGTGGGTGGGCGTCTCCTTGTTGAGCGGCACGAAGAGGTTCAGCACGATCGGCGTGAACGCGATGAAGAAGAGCTGCGAGGGCATCGCGAGCAGCAGGTCGGTGAAGCGGCCGACGAAGTAGTCGAACTTCCCGCCGAGGTAGCCCTGGGCGATGCCCACGACCGCGCCGACCAGGGTCGAGACGATCACGATGACCACCGCGATGCCCAGCGAGGTGCGGACGCCGTAGATGATGTTGGTGAACACGTCCTGGCCGGTCTGCGGCGAGACGCCGAACCAGTACTCGCCGCTCATTCCGCCGTTGACGCCGAGCGGCATGTTGAACTCGTCGAGCAGCGTCACGTCACGCAGCCCGTAGAAGGCGTACGGGTCCTTGCCGTACAGCGCCGAGATGAGGGGTGCGCAGACGGCGACCAGGACGTAGAAGATCACGATCCCGGCGCACACCACTCCGGTGCGGTTGCGCTTGAAGCGGCTCCAGGCGATCTGGCCCGGCGTGCGCCCGAGGAGCCCGGCCGGCTTGTTGCCGGCGAGGTCCGACGTGGACCCGACGAGGACGGAGTCGTCCTCCACCGTGGTCCCGGTTGGCGTCGTCATGGTGCTAAAGCTCCCGACCGTGGTCTGTGTAGCAGCAAGGAGAAAAAAGTTGGATGCACGGACTCTCGCAACTCGTTTATCGAACGTCAAGAGTTCCTCAGTTGCCGGACACCTATTTTTTGCTTCGTGCTGGAATGTCAACCACTTCGTAGCCCGAAACCGCTTGACATGCGCGCTGTGAGACGGTCGAAACCGGACATAAACATCTAAAGCGTGTTCACAAGTCCGTAACTCGCGCGACGCAACTCCGCTATCAGGACGCGGTGTTCGACTCTGCGGTTGGTCGATGCGCGTAGACACGATGTCCGATTTCACGCTCTCCATGCACCTTTGTCCGGTGCAATTGGATGTCCGATAATCGGACACTACCGTTTCCAGGTGTGTCCGGGGGAATTCAGGGGCGCGCTGGGGCCGGGTCCGGTGCCTATTAGGGGTCCCCTTGATGGCAAATTCACGCCACTGGCGAGTTTTCGCCGCCTATTCCGCCCTACTTCTCGAAGCCGATGTTCTCGTACACGGTGTCCGAGAGCCCGGGGGCGCCGAGGTTGGCGAGCGCCCGCCGTACGCCGTAGATCGCCGGGCGCTGGTAGAGCGGCACCAGGCCGGCCACCCGCCAGGCCTCCTCATCGGCCCGGTTGATCGCCTTGTACCCCTCCTCGGTGGTCGTCGCCGAAGCGGCGGCGTCCATCGCCCGGTCGAGTGCATCACTGCCGACCTGGCTGACGTTGCCCCCCGCGCCCTGCTGGAACGTACCGCGCGACGACGTCGCCGGGAAGGGTGTCCCGACCATGCCGAAGACGGTCAGGTCGAAGTCGTGGCGGTTCACGTGGGCGTCCAGGAAGCCGGCCGTCGCGGTGGACTCCACCGTGACCCGCACCCCCACCGCGCGGAGGTCCTGGACCACCTGCACGGCCTCGTTCGCCGCCAGCATGCTGCCGGCCGGGGTCACCAGCCGCAGGCTCAGCTCCGTGCCGTCGCGGGTGCGGGTCCGTCCGCCCTCGCTGTGCCAGCCGGCCGCCTCCAGCGCGTCGGAGGCCGCCTGCGGGTCGTACTGGCTGAGCCCGGCGGAGTTGTCCTGGTAGCCGTTCTGGCCGGGCACGAGGAAGTGGTTGTTCATCGGCGTGTACGGCCAGTCGAGCCCCTGGAGCCCGGTGCGGGCCATGGTCTCGCGGTCGATCGCCTGCAGCACCGCCCGCCGCACGGCCGGGTCGGTCAGCTGCGGGCTGCGCCCGTTCAGCGCCAGCACGCGCATGCTGGGGCCGCCGGCCTTGCGGACGGCACCGTCCGGCGCGGCCTCGGCCGTGCGGTAGCCCGTGGCGTCCTGCGAGACGTCGAAGTAGTCGACCGTGCCCCGGGTGAACGCCTCGGCCATGTCGGCCGGCTCCATCGCGCGGAAGACGATCCGGTCGAGCAGGGGTTTCTCGCCCCACCAGCCCGGGTCGGCCTCCACCGTGACGGTGTGCGCCTCGCGGTCGGTGCCGGCCTGGCGGAACGGGCCCGCGGAGACGGGCAGGCGGCCCAGGAAGGCCGTGTTGAACCCCTCGGCGGTGCCGACGTACGCCGCGGGCAGCAGCGGGGCGTTGGCGGCGTTGTTGAACATCGCCTGCCACTCCGCGAAGCGGGTGCGGAACACCATGACGGCCTGGTGGTCGTCGAGCCCGCGGGCCACCGACTCGACCCGGTCGAAGCCGGCCGTCGAGGCCGTCCGGTAGCCGGGATCGGTGCCCCGCAGCGCCTTCCAGGTCGCCTGGAGGTCCTTCCAGGTGATCGGGGTGCCGTCCGACCAGTGCGCCTTCGGGTTGAGCGTCCAGGTGACGGTCTGCCGGCCGTCGGCCGTGGTGCCGGTGACGGCGTCCAGCAGGTAGGCCTGGTTCGGTGTCTGGGTGCCGCCCGCGTCCGACCGCCAGAACGTCGGCAGCAGTGCCTTGGTGACGGCCAGGGTGGCCGGGCCGGTGCCGTCGACGTGCAGGGGGTTCCACTGGGCGGGCAGCTGGTCGATCGCCCACTGCAGGCCGCCGCCCCGGCGGAGGTCCGTCCGCGCGTGCCCGTTGACGTCGGTCCGGGTCATCCCGGCCAGGCCCGCGTCGGCGGCCCTCGCCGGGGCGCCCAGCGTCGTCCCGCCGTCGGCGCCCGTGCTCGAACACGAGCAGAGCGCCAGGGCGAGGGCGGCCGCGGCGGCGGTCACGGCGATCGGGAACCGGGGTCTGTTCACGCGGGTCTCCCAGCGGTGCGGTGCGGCGGGGGTGGCCGACGGCAGGGGCGGGACGGCTCGGCTTGGGGAATCCTGCTGAGCGGGCGGTCGGCTTGTCGACGGTGCACCGATCAAGGATTGGTAACGTGCACCGGCCGACCGCCGCGTGGGCCACTTTGTCCCGTTCTGCCCCGCCACTGGCGAGTAACCGCCAGGAACGCCGAGGAGGCCGGGCCTGCGGCGGCGCCGCGGACCCGGCCTCCTCGGCCGGTGCTGGTGGAACGGGTCAGGCGGGGAAGACGAAGACCCGCTCCTTGCCGGTCTTGTCGAGCACGGAGGCGATGCCGTCCGCGACGTCCTGCGTGGTGATCGGCGCGAGCGCGCCGCTCTTCCGGGTCTTCGAGCGGTCGAAGACGCCGCCCAGGGCGGTGTCCAGCTTGGCGAGGTCCCAGGTGAGCACGATCTTGCCGGAGGCGTCCGGGGCGAGCGTGAGGGCCCTGCTGGCCGTCAGCTTGCCGAAGTCCCACTTCTTGGTGCCCGCCTTGAGCGTGACGTTGCCGGCCAGCACCTGCTTGCCGAGGCCGGCGGCGGCCGCCTTGAGGGCGTCCTCGCCGACCTTCGGCTGAGCGGCCGCCAGGGTCAGCGCGATCTCGCCCTCGGCCAGCCCGGCGGCCCGCTTGCGGTAGGCCTGCTCCACCTGGTCCGCCGCGGCGGCCGGGTCGAGGGCCTGGCCGGGCTTGCCGGCCACCACCTGGGTCTGGCCGGTCGCGGTGAACTCCACGCGGCCCTCCTGCAGCCCCTGGCCCGCCTTGCCGGCCAGTTCCTCCAGGGCGGCCTTCAGCTTGGCCCGGTCGACCTTGACCTCCGGTGCGACGGCCTTGCTGCCGCCCGCCAGCGAGCCGATCACCTCGACCGGGCTGTAACTGTGGCTGGTGAGCCCGTCGACGGTCGCGGTGGTGTCGAAGCTCAGCCCGGCGGTGGTCGGGTCGAGGGTCAGCGCCTGCCCGGCGAGCTTCAGCTTGAGCGGCTCCCGGCCGGTCTTCGCCACGGTGCCGTCGAGCGTGCTGACCGCCTGGTCGCGGGTGTCGCCGCCGATGTCGGTGCCGAGCACCGTGGTGCCCTTGGGGATGTCGGCCTGATTGAGCATCAGCCCGGTGCCGTACGCCGCCGCGCCGACGAACAGCACGCCGACGACCGCGTACGCGACCAGCTTGCGGCCGCGGCCGCGGCGCTTGGCCGGAGCCGCGGCGGCCGCGGGTGCGGCCGGGGTCTCGGTGGGCGGGGCCGCGGCGGGCGCCGGAACCGGCTCCGGCGCACCCGGTCCGGGGGTGCCCGGGAAGCCGCCGAACGGGTCGGCGGGCCGGTCGGTGCCGAACGGGTCCGCCGCGAAGGGGTCCGCGGCCTGCGGCGGGGCGTACGGGGCGGCGAAGGGGTCCGCGACCGCCGGGGCCGTGCCGAACGGGTCGGCGGCCGGCGTGCCGGGTATGCCGCCGGGCCGGGCGTCGTCCCGGATCGGCTCGAAGCCGCCGATCTGGGTGTCCTCCGGCTCGCCCGCCGCTGCGGCGGCCGCACGGCCCGCGGCGAACGGGTCGGCCGGGCCGGTGCGGAACGGGTTGTCCTGACCGGCGCCACCCGCGAACGGGTCCGCCGCGTGCTGCTGCGGGTGCTCGTCGTGCCCCGGCGCCGGGACGGCGAACGGGTCGTCGGCGAACCGGCCGGCCGGGCGACGGCCCCGGCCGGGCTCGGCCCGCTCCTGCGGCGGTGCCGAGAAGGGGTCCTGCGGCTGCGCGGCGTACGGGTCCTGCGGCTGCGCGGCGTACGGGTCCTGCTGGGGTGCGTACGGGTTCTGGGCGCCCGCGAAGGCGTCCTGCGGCCGGGCGGCGTACGGATCCTGCGGCTGCGCGGCGTACGGGTCCTGCGGTGCGTCGTCCCGGCCGCCCGCGAAGGGGGTGGCGGGGGCGCCGGTCGGCCGCGGGGCCTGCCGCTGCTCGCCGATGACGGGGCCGCGCGGTCCGGCGGCCCGCGGTGCGGCGCCCGCGGCAGGGGCAGGGGCGGGGGTCGGGGATCCTGCCGGGGGTCCGTCCTGACGGCCCCTCGGGCGCGGACGGAACCACTCGCCGGTCGATTCGGGGTTGCCGCCGTCGGGCCGGCCCGGACGGGGCTCCTGCCACTCGGGCGGGAGTTCCGGCGTCGCGGTGGAGGTGCCGCTGTCCATGACGCCCAGCACCGGCGAGCCGCCGGTGCCGGCGCGGTGCCGGCGCGCGCCGGGCTCCGGCGCGGGGGCCGGTGCGGGAGCGGGTGCCGGGGCAGGGGCGGCGGGGGGCTCCTCGTTCTTGACGGGGCTGCGGACCACGACCGGCGGGATCGGCCGGGAACCGGGGATGTTGATCCGGATCCGGGTCGTCAGCGTGGTCTCGGTCTTCGGCACGTCCTCGCCGGGTCCTCCGACGGCAGCGGCCTGCGCCGCGGTGCCGAAGGGGTCGTCGCTGGCGCCGTGGGCGAAGGCCGCGGCGCCGGGAAGGCCCGTGCCGGGCAGGCCGGTGCCGTACGGCGGGGTGCCGGAAGGGTAGGCGTCCGCGCCGTCGGCCGGCCGACGGCCGGGGTTGCCCCCGCGGGGCGGCGGGTACGCGCTGTCAGATTCGCGGCTGCTCAATGCTGCTCTGCTCCGGGTTCGCGGTTCGCGCCGGACGGCACCGACCACGGGTTGTGGGGCGCCGTCCCGCGTGCGGCGGGGCCGCGGTGCGGGTCGGACGGACCCTCCGACACCAGCTTCTTCACGTGCCGGCCGAGACGGCGCCGCCACCACGGGGTTGGGGCTGAAGGTACCTTCCCGCCCCGCACCCGAGGAATCCGGGGCCGTCGTTCCCCGGCCGTAGGGCCGGGGCGCCTGCACCGGCACCACCATACTGGGAAGCGCCGGGCGGCGATCGGGAACGGAAAGAACCCGATACGTCCGATAATTCCGCTATGACACTAGGGGTGCGGCTGCCTGACCGGCCGTGGGCGGTCGGCCGGCGGGACCCCGAACGTGAAGCCCGTCCGGGTCGGCAGGGTCGCGCAGACGACGCCCGACACCGCGCCGGCGAACAGGTAGACGTACGAGGTCAGGTCGGCCGCCAGGACGAAGTCGCCCTCCGGACGCGGCGCCATCAGCACCATCAGCATCACGAACCAGCCCGCCAGCGGGATGCCCGCGCCGAGCTTGGTGCCGGTCGCCCGTAGCCCGCCGTAGAAGAGCCCCGCGCTCGCGAGGACCGCCAGCAGCACCCCGAACGGCGGCCACAGGGCCTGCACGAAGGCTCCGCACAACGACACCGCGCAGCCGAGCAGGAACAGCACCGCGTAGATCGCCACCCGCAGCCCGCGCGGGGGGAGCGGCTCGGCCAGCCGCTCGGCGCGGGTGCCCAGGACGTGCTTCGGGTTCACAGGTCCACCCCGGCGAAGAGATCGGTCTCCGGCAGCGGGCCGCCCGGCACGCCGCGCACCAACTGGTAGTACTCGGTCGCCACCAGCGGCTGGCCGAGGTCGTTGCTGAGGGCGAAGTGCCCGCCGTCGACGGTGATCTGGGTGGCGTGCGCCGCCATGGCGGCGGCCTTCGCGGCGGCGTACGCCGCGCCGTCCAGCACCGTCGTGACGACCTCGTCGTCCACCACGCCGGGGACGTCGGCGACCGACGCGGTGCCCGGGAACAGCCCGGCGGCCGCCGTCTCCTTCAGGCCCTGCTCGATCACCGAGCGGGGCATCCGGGCGTGGTAGACCTTCGCGATCCGCCACGCCGGGCCCAGGTCGGGCCGGTGCGCCGGGTCGGCGGCCAGCTCGTGGGCGCGCATCGCGACCCGGTGCGCCTGGATGTGGTCCGGGTGCCCGTAGCCGCCGTTCTCGTCGTACGTCACCAGCACCTGCGGGCGGACCTCGCGGACGACGGCGACCAGGTGGTCCGCGGCCTCGTCCACGTCGGCCCGCCAGAAGCAGCCCGGCCGGTCGTTGTCGGGCAGGCCCATCATCCCGGAGTCCCGGTACCGGCCGGGGCCGCCCAGGAAGCGGACGTCCTCGACGCCGACCGCGGCCGTCGCCGCGGTCAGCTCGCCGATCCGGTACGGGCCGAGGGCGTCGTCCCGGTCGGCCGCCAGGTGGGCCAGCTCGGGGCCGATCACCTCGCCGCCCTCGCCGAGGGTGCAGGTCACCAGCGTGACCCCGGCACCCTCGGCGGCGTACCGCGCCATGGTGGCACCACTGACGATGGACTCGTCGTCGGGGTGCGCGTGCACCAGGAGCAGTCGGCGGGGCCGGCGGTCGGAGGCTGCGGTCATGTCCGTCAGCCTAGCGACCGGCCGTCCGTCAGAGCTTCAGGCCATTGATCATCCCTGCCACGTTGCTGGTGACCTCCTGGATCGACGGGGCGATCGAGCTGGAGGCCAGGTAGAAGCCGAGCAGCGCGCAGATGATCGCGTGGGTGAGTTTCAGGCCCGACCGGCGGACCAGGACCACGACGATGACGAGCATCAGCACAGCTGCGGAGACGGACAAAGCCATGACGGCTCACGCCCTTTCTCGGGTGCGCGGCCCGCGGGGCGGGCGGCGGTCGTGCGGGACGGGCCCGATCCGGGGCCGGAGGGAAGGGGACGGTCCGGATCCGTATCGGGATGAGCAACACATACCCGATCGGTGAGCGTTCCATGACGTTGTGTGAACGCGGCGCGCCGCGCCGCACGGGTGCTCCGGACGGCCCAGCGGCCGGTGGGACGGGGCGTGAGGGCCCTCGGCGAGCCGCGCCGCACGGCTGCTCCGAACGAGTGATCACCACCGGGGGCAGGCCGTAGGGTCGGGTGCCATGACCACCGAGAACCCTGCGGACACCTTCCCGCGGCAGTACGCGCGCACCCTGCGCTACACCGTCGGCGCACCCCGGTCCTTCGCCGTCGCACCCGACGGCGGCCGGATCGTCTTCCTGCGGTCCGGCTCGGGCCGGGACCGCGCCAACCGGCTGTGGACCCTCGACCCCGCCACCGGCGAGGAGCGCGTGGCCGCCGACCCGGCCGACCTGCTCGGCGGCGGCGAGGAGAACCTCTCCGCCGCCGAACGGGCCCGCCGCGAGCGCAGCCGCGAGAGCTCCGCCGGCATCGTCGGCTACGCCCTGGACGCCTCCGCCTCGCTCGCCGCCTTCGCGCTCTCCGGCCGCCTCTTCACCGCCGACCTCGCCGCCGGCACCACCCGCGAACTGCCCGCCGCCGGGCCGCTCCTCGACCCGCGCCCCGCCCCCGACGGCAGCCACGTCGCCTACGCCACGACCTCCGGCGCCCTGCACGTGACCCGCACCGACGGACGCGGCGACCGGGCCCTCGCCGAACCCGAGACCGACGGCGTGACCTGGGGGCAGGCCGAGTTCGCCGCCCAGGAGGAGATGGGCCGCGACCGCGGCTTCTGGTGGTCGCCCGACAGCCGGCGCCTGCTCGTCGCCCGGGCCGACGACACGCCCGTGCAGCGCTGGTGGATCGCCGACCCGGCCAACCCCGGCAGCGCCCCCGCCGAGGTCGCCTACCCGGCCGCCGGCACCCCCAACGCCGAGGTCGGGCTCTGGCTCGTCGACCTCGACGGCACCCGCACCGAGGTCATCTGGGACCACGAGGCGTACCCGTACCTCGCCCGCGTGCACTGGTCGGCGGGCGGCGCCCCGCTGCTGCTCGTCCAGGCCCGCGACCAGCGCAGCCAGCAGATCCGCACCGTCGACCCGGCGACCGGCATCACCGCGCTGCTCGTCGAGGAGCAGGACGACACCTGGCTGGAGCTCTTCACCGGCGTACCCGCCTGGACCCCGGACGGCCGCCTCGTGCGGATCGGCGACACCGGCGGCGTCCGCGCCCTGGTCGTCGACGGGCGGACCGTCACCGACGACACGCTGCACGTGAGGTCGGTGTGGGCCGTCACCGCCGACGCCGTCCACTTCACCGCCTCCGAGGGCGCCGCCGGCGAGGGCCGCCCGCCCGGCTGGACCGGCCTCTTCCGGGCCGGGCCGGACGGCGTCGCGCCGTTCGGCCCGGACGGCGACGGCGCCGCGGCGGCCGTCCACGCCGGCGGCGTCACCGTGCTCTCCACCGTCGCCGCCGACCGGCCGGGCACCACCGTGCAGGTGCTCCGCGACGGTACCGCCGTCGCCGTCGCCGCCGTCGCCTCGCACGCCGAGACGCCGCTGCTCACCGCCCGGCCCGTCTTCCGGTTCGCCGGGACGCGGCGCGTGCCCGCCGCCGTCCTCCTGCCGACCGGCTACGACCGGGACCGCGACGGCCTCCTGCCGGTGCTGATGGACCCGTACGGCGGCCCGCACGGGCAGCGCGTCGTGCAGGCCCACAACCCGCACCTCACCTCGCAGTGGTTCGCCGACCAGGGCTTCGCCGTCGTCGTCGCGGACGGCCGCGGCACCCCCGGACGCAGCCCCGCCTGGGAGAAGGCGATCGCCCACGACTTCGCCGGGGTCACCCTCGACGACCAGGTGCACGCCCTGCACGCGCTGGCCGAGGAGTTCCCGCTCGACCTCGCCCGGGTCGCGATCCGCGGCTGGTCGTACGGCGGCTACCTCGCCGCGCTCGCCGTGCTGCGCCGCCCGGACGTCTTCCACGCGGCGGTCTCCGGGGCGCCGGTCACCGACTGGCGGCTCTACGACACGCACTACACCGAGCGCTACCTCGGGCACCCCGCGGAGCGGCCGGAGGTGTACGACGCCAACTCGCTGACCGCCGACGCTCCGAAGCTGGAGCGGCCGCTGATGATCGTGCACGGGCTGGCGGACGACAACGTCGTGGCCGCGCACACCCTGCGGCTCTCCTCCGCGCTGCTGGCCGCCGGGCGTCCGCACACCGTGCTGCCGCTCTCCGGGGTCACCCACATGACCCCGCAGGAGCAGGTCGCGGAGAACCTCCTGCTGCTCCAGGTCGAGTTCCTGCAGAGGTCGCTGGGCCTCTGACGCCGCCGTGCACGTCCTCGGCATGACATCCGTCATGCCGAGGACACGACGGGCCGCACTGCCGCCCGGGGGCCCGTGGTCCGCACCCTGGAGGGGACAGCGGGGCACACACGGGAGGACCCACGGACATGGGCGGCACGACGGGCACGACACCGGGCGGGGAGGTCGCCGCGTTCCGGTCCGTCAGCAAGAGCTACGGGCCGGTGCGGGCGGTCGACGGGCTCGACCTGGTCCTGCGGGCGGGGGAGACGGTGGCCCTGCTGGGGCCCAACGGCGCGGGCAAGTCCAGCAGCCTCGACCTGCTGCTCGGCCTGCGCGAACCGGACCACGGCACGGTCGAGCTCTTCGGGGGCACGCCGCGCGCCGCCGTCGAGGCCGGCCGGGTCGGCGCGATGCTGCAGAGCGGCGGCCTGATGACCGACGTCAAGGTGCGCGAACTCGTCGAGCTGGCCTGCCGGATCCACCCCCGCGGGCACGACACCGCCACCGTGCTCGCCGAGGCGGGCATCGCCGAGATCGCCGACCGCAGGGTCGACAGGCTCTCCGGCGGCCAGGAGCAGCGGGTGCGCTTCGCGCTCGCCGTCGCCGGGGCCAACGACCTGATCGTCCTCGACGAGCCCACCACCGGCATGGACGTGTCCGTCCGGCAGGCGTTCTGGGCGTCCATGCGGGCGCAGGCCGCGGCCGGGCGCACCGTGCTCTTCGCCACCCACTACCTGGAGGAGGCCGACTCGGTCGCCGACCGGGTGCTGGTGCTGCACCGCGGGCGGCTGATCGCCGACGGCACCTCCGCCGAGATCAAGGCGAAGGCCGGGGCCCGCCGGATCAGCTTCGAGCTGCACCCCGGCGACGGCGAGGTGCCGGAGCCGGTGCTGCGCGGCCTGCCGGGCACCGCCGCGCTGGAGGTCACGGGCCGCCCGGGCGGCGTGCGCACCGTGCGGATCCGCTCCACCGACGCGGACGCGGGCGTGGCGGCCCTCTACCGGGCCGGGCTGTACCCCCGCGGCCTGGAGGTCACCGGCCTCGGCCTGGAGCAGGCCTTCCTGACCATCACCGGCGAGCAGGCCGCCCTCGACCGGGCCGCCGCGGACGACGAGGAGATCGCGCGATGACCACCCTGATCCGGCTGGAGATCCTGCGGACCCTCCGCAACAAGCGGTACGTGATGTTCACCGTGCTCTACCCGGCCCTGCTGTACGTCTTCTTCATCAGCGCCTACAGCGGCGGCGACGTGGCCGGGGGCGTCCCCGCGAAGTCGTACTTCATGGTCTCCATGGCCACCTTCGGCGCGGTCGGCGCGGTGCTCACCGGCTCGGCCCAGCGGATCTCGCTGGAGCGGAAGAGCGGCTGGGTGCGGCAGCTGCGGCTGACCGCCCTGCCCGGACGGGCGTACACCGTCGGCAAGATCGCGTCGTGCGCGGTGACCACGCTGCCCGCGATCGCGGTGGTGTTCGCGATCGGCGCGGTGGAGGGCGTCCGGCTGTCGGCGGGGCAGTGGCTGGGCCTGGCGGCGGTGCTCTGGCTGGGCAGCTTCGTCTTCGCGGCGCTCGGCGTGGCGCTCGGCTACGCGGCGCAGCCGGACGCGGTGCAGCCGGTCGTCATGATCGTCTACATGGTGATGGCGCTGTTCGGCGGCACGTGGTTCCCGGTGGGGAGCTCGCTGGAGCCGTTCGCCCGGTTCGACCCGGTCTACCTGTACAACCGGCTGGCCGCGTTCGTGCAGCCGGGCCACGGCACGGACACCGTCGCGGTGGCCGGGATGGCCGCCTTCCTCGCCGTCTTCGTGGCCGCGGCCGCCTACCTGTACCGCCGCGACACCCGCCAGGCATGATGGCCCGCATGCCGAGGACACTCCTGCCGCGCCGCGCCGACCGCACCACCGAGGACGGGGCGTCCTTCCGGACGGTGCCCGGCTCGACCGTCGACAACCGCCGGCAGCTGGTCGTCAAGCTCGCCTGGATGTCGCTGTGGATGATCTACCTGGTCTACCCGGTGGAGGACCTCACCGGCGGCGGCCACGGCACGGCGGCCACCGTCGCGGGGGCCCTCGCGCTGGCGGTGTTCGTGGTCTCGTACCTCGCCCTGGTGGCCCGGCGGTCGACCGCGACGGCCTCGGCGGCGGGCAACCTGGTGACCGTGGCCGGGATGCTGGCCCTCTCGGTCGGGGCCTCGCTGACCCTCGGCCCGCCCTGGCTGACGCTGTTCACCTACACCTCGACCTGCATCGCCGTGGTGGCGCCGCCGCGGTACGCGCTGGCCGCGGTGGGCGGCGTCACCGGGCTCGCGCTCGTCGTCGCGCTGGCGGCCCACACGGACGCCGGCACGCTCGCGGCGATCCTGCTGCCGTGCTTCCTCAGCGGCCTGGCCATGACGGGCCTGCAGCGGCTCATCAGCACCATGCGCGAACTGCGGGAGGCGCGGGCCGCGGTGGCCCACCTGGCGGCCTCCGAGGAGCGCCTGCGGCTCGCCCGCGACCTGCACGACCTGCTCGGCCACTCGCTGTCGCTGATCACCATCAAGACCGAGCTCGCCGGCCGGTTCCTCGACGCCGGCCGGCAGGACGACGCGCGGACGCAGGTCGCCGACATCGAGAAGGTCGCCCGGCAGTCGCTCACCGACGTCCGGGAAGCCGTCAGCGGCTTCCGCCGGCCCACGCTGGCGGTCGAACTCGCCGCCGCCCGGACGGCCCTGACGACGGCGCAGATCACCCTGGACGTCGCGCCCGAGGTCGCCGCCGGACGGCCCGGACTCGACGCCGAGGGGGCCGGGGCGCTCGCCTGGGCCCTGCGGGAGGCCGTCACCAACATCGTCCGGCACGGCACCGGCGCGACGGTCTGCACCGTCACCCTCGACGAGAGCTGGGAGGCGGACGGCGCGCGGTACGCCGTCCTGGAGGTCGCCGACGACGGCCGCGGCCCCGGCAAGTCCGCGCCCGGCAACGGCCTCTCGGGCCTCTCGGAGCGCCTCGCCCTGGTCGGCGGACGGCTGGAGAGCGGCCCGGGCCCGCGCGGCCGGGGCTTCCGGCTGCGGGCCTCCGTGCCGGTCGAGGCCGTGCGCGCCGGGGCGGACGGTAGGGTGCCCGAGTGATTCGCGTACTGCTGGCCGAGGATCAGGGGATGGTCCGCGAGGCGCTCGCCGCCCTCCTCGGCCTTGAGGGGGACATCGACGTGGTCGCGCAGGTCGCCCGCGGCGACGAGGTCGTCGACGCGGCCGTCGCGCACGCGGTCGACGTCGCGGTGCTGGACATCGAGATGCCCGGCCTGACCGGCATCGAGGCGGCCGCGCTGCTGCGCCGCCGGCGTCCGGAGACCCGCGTGGTGATCGCCACGACCTTCGGCCGGCCGGGCTACCTGCGCCGCGCCATGGAGTCCGGCGCCGACGCCTTCCTGGTGAAGGACGCGCCGGCCTCCGAGCTCGCGGAGGCGATCCGGCGGGTGCTGCGCGGCGAGCGGGTGATCGACCCGACGCTGGCCGCCGCCGCGCTCGCGGAAGGCGCGAACCCGCTCACCGGAAGGGAGTCGGACGTGCTCGCCGCGGCCGCCGACGGCTCGGTCAACGCGGACGTCGCGCGCCGGCTGCACCTGTCGGAGGGCACCGTCCGCAACTACCTGTCGATGGCGATCCAGAAGACCGGCGCCCGCAACCGCACGGAGGCGGTGCGGATCGCGAAGGAGAAGGGCTGGTTGTGAACGGCCCTGCCGTCCGGATCAGTTGAGGCGGTGGCGGGCGGCGCGGGCCGCCTGGCGCACCGTGCCGGCGTTCTCCGGGTCGAACGCGTCCAGGATCTGCGCGTAGGCGTCCATCTCCGCCGCACCGCCGAGGAAGTCGCCCGTGCGGACGAGGAGTTCGGCGCGCTCCAGGCGCAACTGCGCGGGGTGGCGCGGCAGCAGGAGGGCGAGCTCGGTCGCCCAGAGCTGGGTGCGGGCCTGCTCCGGACGGTCCGCGGCCCAGGCCCGGATGTTGCCGAGCACCCGCAGCACGATGTCCAGCGGCTGCGCAGGGGTGAGGAGTTCGGCGGAGAAGTCGTGACCGGAAGCGGTCACGAGCCGGCCGGCGTCGTCGAGGTCGAGCAGCCGCCCGCCGTGGAACGGATCGGCCAGCACGTAGTCGCTGCCGCCGCCCGGCCCGCCGACCGCGACGATGAAGTGGCCGGGCAGGGCGACGCCGTGCACGGTGAGACCGGCCCGCGCCGCCACGCCGATCCACACCAGCGACAGCGTGATCGGCAGGCCGCGCCGGCGCCGCAGCACCTCCGGCAGCAGGGACGACCCCAGCCGCCGGTAGTCGCCCTTCCGGCCGTGGAACCGCTCCCGGCCGCCCAGCACCGCGGCGAGCAGCGCGGCCGTCTCCTCCGGCCCCGACGGCCGGCGTTCGGCGACGGCGAGGCGCACCGCGGCGGCGTGCCGGTCCAGCGCCGCCTGGCACCCGGAGAGCAGTTCCTCCAGGGTGGGCGGCGGGCCGGGTTCGGCCTCGCCGGGGGCGGGGTCCAGCAGGTGCTCGGCGGCCGCGAGCAGGCAGAGCAGCACCGGATCGGGGTGCTCGGCCCGGGCCTCGGAACGGAAGCGGGATCTGCTCTGCTCGGTCACAGCAGCCTTCGTGGGGACAGAACTGGCGAGGGGAACGCTACCGCTGCGGGAGCCGGGCGTAGTGGTAAGTGTGACTGGTGGTGAAACCCAGACGATCGTAGAGGGCGACGGCCCCGGTGTTCTCCTCCTCGACCTGCAGGTAGGCGCCGGTCGCGCCCTCCTCGGCGGCCCGCGCGGCGAGCACGGCCATCACGGCCGTCGCCAGGCCGGAGCGCCGGGCCTCCGGATCGACCTCGATCGCCCCGAAGCACGCCCACGGGCCGTCGACGGCGAGCCTGCCGATGGCGAGCGGCGCGGCACCGGGCGGGCCGGGCACGGTGGCGAACCAGACGGACGGCCCGCCGTGCAGCACCGCGGCCGCGGCCTGCTCCAGCGCGGGGTCCCGGCCGACCCGGCGGTAGCGGGACATCCAGGCCGGGCCCGCGGTGCGCGACAGCCGGACACGCTCGTGCGGGCCGCCGAGCCGGGCGAGCGGTGCCAGCGGGGCGGTGCGGAAGAGGGTCTTCGCCAGGCCGGCGCCGAGCCGGTCGAGTTCGGCGGCCAGGTCGTCGGGCGAACCGGGCGTGACCACCTCGACGTAGGCGGGCAGGCCGCGGGCGGCGTACCAGGCGTCGGCCTCCGCGAGGGCCTGCGGCAGCGGCCGGCCGGGGTCGCCGAGGGCCTGGACGGAGTTGGCCCGGCGGGTGAAGCCGGCCGAGGCGCGCAGCACCCACCCGCCGAGCCGCTCCTGCTCGACGGCCGGCCAGCTGCGGGCGGCGATCCGCTGGAGCTCGACCGGTCCGGCGGACGGCGTCCGGGCGGGACGGGCCGGGAACGGCGGCACGGGCTTCCCCGCGACCAGCAGGTTCTCGGCGAAGGAGACCGGTCCGCCGCTGCGCGGCACCACCGTGAGGCCCGTGTCGTCCCAGGATACGAGCACGCCGACCACATCGCGGAACACCGGACGTCCGTCGACCAGCTCGGAGATCCGCCGGGCGGAGACCCGTCGTCCCACGTCAGAGCGGTCCATCCGGACCTCGGGGCGGCCCGCCGCCACGCTTCCGTCCGCCATCAAGGGCACCTCCTGTGCATTTGCCGTCCCCGACCCGCGATACTAGGGGCGGGCATCGACGACGCCGCGCTCACCCGCGCACGCAAGCAAACAGTTTGGGCCGCCAGCCCTTCCGAGGAGGAACGACAGCGTGACCTACGTCATCGCGCAGCCTTGTGTCGACGTCAAGGACAAGGCCTGTATCGAAGAGTGCCCGGTCGACTGCATCTACGAGGGCGAGCGTTCCCTCTACATCCACCCGGATGAGTGTGTCGACTGCGGCGCCTGCGAGCCGGTCTGCCCGGTCGAGGCGATCTTCTACGAGGACGACACTCCCGAGGAGTGGAAGGACTACTACAAGGCGAACGTCGAGTTCTTCGACGACCTCGGTTCGCCCGGTGGCGCCTCCAAGCTCGGTGTGATCGACAAGGACCACCCGTTCATCGCCGCGCTCCCGCCGCAGAACGCCGGCCACTGACCAACCGATCGGTGACAACTGAGCCGTGAGCACCAACCACACCGCGCGCGCGCCGTTCCCGGGACACCCGGGGGCGGCGCGCCGCGTATCCGAGCTGCTGCCCGCCTTCCCCTGGGACCGCCTGGAGCCGTACAAGCGCACCGCGCTCGCCCACCCCGGAGGTCTGTGCGACTTCTCCGTGGGCACCCCGGTCGACCCCGTGCCGGAGGTGATCCAGAAGGCGCTGGCCGCCAGCACGGACACCCCCGGCTATCCCACCGTCTGGGGCCCGGTCGAGCTGCGCGAGGCCGTCGCCGGCTGGCTGCACCGCCGGGTCGGCGCCGACATCGGCCCGCAGGCCGTGCTGCCCACCGTCGGCTCCAAGGAGCTGGTGGCCTGGCTGCCCGGACAGCTGGGCCTCGGCCCGGGCGACCAGGTGGCCTATCCGCGCCTGGCCTACCCGACGTACGAGGTCGGCGCGCGGCTGTGCGGTGCCGAGCCGGTGGCGTACGACGACGTGGACGAGCTCGACGGCTCCCGGGTGCGGCTGCTCTGGCTGAACTCGCCGTCCAACCCGACCGGCCGGGTGCTCGGGGCGGACGCGCTGCGCCGCGCCGTCGCCTGGGCGCGGGAGCACGGCGTGCTGCTCGTCAGCGACGAGTGCTACCTGGAGCTGGGCTGGGAGGCGGAGCCGGTGTCGGTGCTGCACCCCGAGGTGTGCGGCGGCTCGCACGAGGGCCTGCTGGCCGTGCACTCGCTCTCCAAGCGCTCCAACCTGGCCGGCTACCGGGCCTCCTTCGTCGCGGGCGACGAGGTCGTCGTCCGGGAGCTGCTGGAGATCCGCAAGCACGGCGGCATGATCGTGCCCGCACCCGTGCAGGCGGCGACCGTCGCCGCGCTGGCCGACGACGCGCACGTCGAGGAGCAGCGGCACCGGTACGCGGCCCGGCGCTCCGCCCTGCGGGCGGCGCTGGAGGCGTACGGCTTCACCATCGAGCACTCCGAGGCGAGCCTCTACCTGTGGGCGACCCAGGGGCGGCCCTGCTGGGAGACGGTCGGCGAACTCGCCGGGCTCGGCATCCTGGTGGCGCCGGGCGACTTCTACGGCCCGGCGGGCGAGCGGCACGTGCGGGTGGCGTTCACCGCCACCGACGAGCGGGTGCGGGCCGCGGTGGAGCGGCTCGGCGGCTGAGACCGGCGGACGACGCGCGTGAGGGCCGGCCCCGACGGGCCGGCCCTCACGGCGTTGCGGGGGCGGGATCAGCCGCCGATGCCGCCGCCGCCGATGCCGCCGAGCAGGCCGCCGACCGGGCCGAGCGCACCCACGCCGCCGAGCAGGTCGGCCGGGTTGGAGCCCAGCGACGGCACGCCGCCGAGGCGGTTGCTCGCGGCCGGGGCGCCGGTCAGGGTGCCCAGGGCGTCGGCGCCCGGGAGCGCCTGCGGGATGCCGCCGGTCGGCAGGGCGCTGGTGAGGGTGCCGGTCGGCAGGCCGCTGGTGGGCAGCGCGCCGGTGACGGCGCCGAGCGGGGACGCGGCGTTGGCGCTGCGGGTGCCGGGCACGGAGGGCAGCACCTTCTCGGCGAGCGCCGGGCCCGCCCGGTCGACCAGGGCGGGGGCGACCTGGCCGGCCACGGTGGTGAGCGCGCCGGTGGCGGCGGTGGTCTTCCCGGCGGTGCCGCTGATCGGGCCGAGGGCCTGGTCGGCGTCCGGCAGGGCGGAGGCCACGGTGTGGCCGGCCGCGTCGCTCGTGGCGGGCACGCCGGTCGCGACGGTCGCGGCGCCGGTGGCACCGGCGGACTGGCCGAGCTCGTGGGCCGCGCCCTGCACGGTGCCGCCGGGGGAGTCGAGCTGGGTGAGGCCGGATCCCAGGTCGGTCCCCTGCGGCACCAGGTCGGCGGCCGAGGCGTGGCCGGCGGCGAGCAGCGGGGTCGCTCCGGCCGCGACGAGCAGGGCGGCCTGGGCGATCCGGCGCTTGAGGGGGTGAGACATGGTGCTCCTAAGAGGTGAGGACATGACGGTCCGCGAGCGGACGACGTGATTACCGCTCAGGCGTCGGGAAGGTTTCGGCCGGTGAAGGTAAAGGGCGGGCAAAGATCCGACGATCCTCTTACCGGTACCGCCCTGCCGGGGAGGCGTTCCGGGGCCCCCGAGGAACCGTCACTCCCCTTGTCCCGCAGGGGCCGGACGCCACCCGCGCGGAGCCGTCCGCGGCCGGGCGCGCGCCACCGGGCGGCGTCCACGCCGCCCCGCCCGGATCACCCCCGGGGGCGACGGCTGCTCACGCGTTCGTCAACGCGTCGTCATGCCCGCACCGGCGCGCCGAGGGTGAGCCGCACCCGGTCGACCCGCGCCCCCTCCTGCAGCGGCTTCCAGCCGTCCGTGGGCCGGTCGAACCGCCACACCCTGCCGTCGTACTCCACCGAGCCGATCCCCAGCTCCCGCGACTGCGCCACCGCCCACTGCGCGACCGCCCAGCCCGCCTGCCGCACGCCCTCCGGGCCGGAGCCCGTCGACGCCGAGGTCTGCGGGGCCAGCGCCAGGGCCGGACGCGGGTCCTCCGGGGACTTCTCCGCCGGGCCCACCGCCACCACCCGGCCGAACTCCCGCCGGACCCGCTCGGAGACTTCCGCGGACCGCTGCGCCCCCGTCGACGGCGCCGCCGAGACGGAGGCCGACGGGGACGGGGAGCCCGGGGCGGAGGACGCCGCCGCGGGTGCGGACAGCTCGTGCACCACGCAGTCCAGCGCGGCCTGCTCGCGGCCCGTCAGCACCGAGGAGACCAGCGTCGCGTTCGACTCGTGCTTCGCGTACGCCTGCGGGTAGCCGCTCTTCTGCACCTGCTGGGCGGCGTCCGTCAGCGGGATCCGGGCGTAGCCCGGCACCTTCACCAGGCCGTCCAGGAACTTGTTGGTCGCGTACACCGGGTCCCTGATCTGCGCGGCGGTGCCCCAGCCCTGCGAGGGCCGCTGCTGGAAGAGGCCGACCGAGTCGCGGTCGCCGCCGTCCAGGTTGTAGATCTTCGACTCCTGCATGGCGGTGGCCAGCGCGATCGTGACGGCACGCTCCGGCAGCCCGCGGGAGAGCGCCACCGCGGTGATCGTCGCCGCGTTGGCGGCCTGCGTGAGGTCGAGCGTGCCGGTGCCCGCGGCCGTGGTGATCCGGCAGCCCTCCGGCGGCACGATCAGCTTGTCGCGGTTGAAGTACAGCACCAGGCCGCCCGCCAGCGCGAGCACCACGACGCCGACCAGCAGCCGCCGCAGGAACCGGGACCGCCGACGCCGGCGCCGCGGCCCCGCGACCCGCTCCGGCCCGCCATCCGTCCCTGCCACCGCCGCACCTCTCGCTCGCGTTCCGCGCACACCGTACCCACTCGGACGGCGGTGCGCCCCCGCCGGTTGCGCGCTGCGCCCGCCGGAGGTCCCGCACCGATAGGCTGAACGACCATGAGCAGCCCGAACACGTCCCTCGACCTGACCCTCGACGGCGGTGCGCTGACCGCCCGGCTGGTCGACTTCCCGTCCGTCAGCGGCGACGAGCAGGCCCTCGCGGACGCCGTCGAGACCGCCCTGCGGGACCTGCCGCACCTGACCGTCGACCGGTACGGCAACAACGTCGTCGCCCGCACGAACCTCGGCCGCGCCGAGCGGGTGCTGCTCGCCGGCCACCTCGACACCGTGCCGATCGCCGACAACCTGCCCTCGTACGTCGAGGGCGACCTCCTCTACGGCTGCGGCACCTCCGACATGAAGTCCGGCGTCGCCGTGCAGCTCCGGCTCGCCGCGACCCTCGCCGAGCCCAACCGCGACCTCACGTACGTCTTCTACGACTGCGAGGAGATCGAGGCCACCCGCAACGGCCTCGGGCACCTCGCCAAGGAGCACCCGGACTGGCTGGAGGCCGACTTCGCCGTGCTCATGGAGCCGAGCGGCGCCGTCGTCGAGGGCGGCTGCCAGGGCACCGTGCGGGTCGAGGTCACGCTCACCGGCACCCGCGCGCACTCGGCCCGCAGCTGGCTCGGCGACAACGCGATCCACAAGGCCGTCGAGGTGCTCCGCCGGCTCGACGCGTACGAGCCGCGGCGGGTGCTCATCGACGGCCTGGAGTACCGCGAGGGCCTCAACGCCACCCGGATCGACGGCGGTGTCGCGGGCAACGTCATCCCCGACGAGTGCACGGTGCAGGTCAACTTCCGCTACGCGCCGGACCGCAGCGAGGCGGAGGCCGTCGAGCACCTCCGCGAGGTGTTCGCGGGCTTCCCGGTGGCCGTCACCGACAGCTCCCCGGGCGCGCTGCCCGGCCTCGCCCGCCCGGCCGCCCGGGCCTTCCTGGAGGCCGTCGGCGGCGAGCCGCGCGCGAAGTTCGGCTGGACGGACGTCGCCCGGTTCACCGCGCTCGGCGTGCCCGCGGTCAACTACGGCCCCGGCGACCCGAACCTCGCCCACAAGCGGGACGAGCACTGCTCGCTCACGGCCATCGCCACGGTCGAGGAGCGGCTGCGCGCCTGGCTCGCCTGAAGGCCGCCCGGAGGTGGACCGCCGTTCACCGAAAACGGTGGACGGCGGGCGTAGGGTTTCGTCATGACAGGCACTGGAGACGTACACCACTACGGGCACGGACCCGAAGAAGTCGACGCGCCCTCGGCCAAGAAGCCCTGGCCGGAGAAGCAGAAGGGCCCGGTGCTCCTCCGCCGCGACCAGGTGGGCACCAGCACCACCGACCAGCGACTGCTGGACACCACCGGCCCCACCGACTGGCTGCACACCGACCCGTGGCGGGTCCTGCGGATCACCTCGGAGTTCGTCGAGGGCTTCGGCGCGCTCGCGGAACTGCCCGCCGCGGTGAGCGTGTTCGGTTCCGCGCGCACCCCGGTCGACTCGCCCGAGTACGCCGCGGGCGTGGCGATCGGCCGGGCCCTCGCCGAGGCCGGCTACGCGGTGATCACCGGCGGCGGCCCCGGCGCGATGGAGGCCGCCAACCGCGGCGCCTCCGACGCGGGCGGGCTCTCCGTCGGCCTCGGCATCGAGCTGCCCTTCGAGCAGGGCCTCAACGAGTTCGTCGACCTGGGGCTCAACTTCCGCTACTTCTTCGTCCGCAAGACGATGTTCGTGAAGTACTCGCAGGGCTTCGTGGTGCTGCCCGGCGGCCTCGGCACGCTGGACGAGCTCTTCGAGGCGCTCACGCTCGTGCAGACCGGCAAGGTGACCCGCTTCCCGGTGATCCTCTTCGGCACCGCGTACTGGGGCGGCCTGGTCGAGTGGCTGAAGGGCACCCTCATCGCGCAGGGCAAGGCGTCGCCGAAGGACCTGGAGCTCTTCCACGTCACCGACGACATCGAGGACGTCCTGAAGATCCTCGAAGCGAGCCGCCGCCCGAACGGCACCGCGGTCTGAACCGCGGCACGGGCGGCACCGGGCCCGCGCCGCCGTCCGGCACCGGGCCCGCCCCGCCGTCCGCTACGCGAGCCCCCGGCGGGCCACCGCCGGGGGCCGGACCCCGCGGATCGAGGCCACCATGTCGAGCACCTGGCGGGTCTCCTCCACCTGGTGCACCCGGTAGACCTGCGCGCCGAGCCAGGCCGAGACCGCGGTGGTGGCCAGGGTGCCGAGCAGCCGCTCGTCGACCGGGCGGTCCAGCGTCTCGCCGACGAAGTCCTTGTTGGAGAGCGAGACCAGCACCGGGAAGCCGGTCGCGGTCATCTCGGGCAGCCGGCGGGTCGCCTCCAGCGAGTGCCGGGTGTTCTTGCCGAAGTCGTGGCCCGGGTCGATGATCAGCGCGTCCCGCCGCACGCCCAGTCCCGCGGCCCGCTCGGCCAGCCCGACCGTGACCCGCAGGATGTCGGCCATGACGTCCTCGTAGCCGACCCGGTGCGGACGGGTGCGCGGCTCGGCCCCGCCCGCGTGCGTGCAGACCAGGCCGACGTCGTGCCGGGCGGCGACCTCGGCGAGCTTCGGGTCGACCCCGCCCCACGCGTCGTTCAGCAGGTCGGCGCCGACCTCGCAGACCGCCTCCCCGACCTCGTGCCGCCAGGTGTCGACGCTGATCACCGCGTCCGGGTGGCGCTTGCGCAGCTCCGCCACGAACGGCACGGTGCGGCGCAGCTCCTCCTCGACGGTGACCTCCTCGCCCGGTCCGGCCTTGACGCCGCCGATGTCGAGGATGGCCGCCCCGGCGGCGACCGCGCGGTCCGCGGCGGCGAAGGCGGCCTCGTCGGCGAAGGTGGCGCCCCGGTCGAAGAAGGAGTCGGGCGTGCGGTTGACGATGGCCATGATCACCAGTTCGTCGTCGCCGAACTCACGCGGGCCAAGGCGCAGTGCCACCGGAATCTCCTCCACAGCTCGCCCGGGTGCAATGATGGGCCCCGGCCTGTCCGGGGACCATGATCCCACCATTGCCGGAGACGGGCCGGGGACAGACGGAGGACGGCTCGTGTTCTGGGTGATCGTGGCCGCGATGGCCGTGGTGGTCGGGGGTGCCGCGCTGGTGGCACTCGGCGGGGGCGGGACGCTGGCGGAGGCGGTGCCGGACAGGATCGCCGCCCGGCTTCCGCACGACCGTCCGCTGGCCCGGCATGACGTGGACGAACTGCGGCTGCCGATGGCCGTCCGCGGTTACCGCATGGACGAGGTCGACACCGTGCTCGACCGGCTCGGCGCCGAGCTCGCGCTGCGCGACGCACGGATCGCCGAGCTGGAGGCGTCCGCGGTGGTCCGGGGCGCGGTGGAGGCCGCCCCGGCGGCCGCCGCGACGGACGAGCCGCTGCCCGGCCTGGAGGCGTTCGCCGCCGTGGTCGAACCGGAGCCCGAGGGCCCGGAGACGGCCGCCGCGCCCAAGGCCGACCTGGAGAAGAAGCCCGGCGCGGGGCAGCCGTGACCGGCGCCGTGCCCGGCCCGGACGGCCTGCTGCGCTGCGGCTGGGGCGAGTCCGCGGACGACTACCGGGTCTACCACGACACCGAGTGGGGCCGGCCGGTGCACGGGGACGACGCGCTGTTCGAACGCGTCAGCCTGGAGGCGTTCCAGTCCGGCCTGTCGTGGATCACCATCCTGCGCCGCCGGGAGGGCTTCCGGGCCGCGTTCGCCGGGTTCTCGATCGCCGAGGTGGCCGGGTTCGGCCCGGACGACGTCGAGCGCCTCGTGCAGGACGCCGGCATCATCCGCAACCGCGCCAAGATCGAGGCGACGCTGGCCAACGCCCGCGCCGCCCAGGACCTGGACGGCGGCCTCTCCGCCCTGATCTGGGGCTTCGCCCCCGACCGGGGCGGGCCGGCCCCCCGGACGCTCGCCGAGGTGCCGGCCGTGACCCCGGAGTCCACCGCGCTGGCGAAGGAACTCAGGAAACAGGGCTTCCGCTTCGTCGGCCCGACCACCGCCTATGCCCTGATGCAGGCCTGCGGCCTGGTCGACGACCACCTGGTGGACTGTCACGTGCGGGGTGCGGGCACCGCTCGGCGGCCGGTGTAGCGCGGCTGCCCGCTCAGCGGCCGGTGTAGCGCGGCTGCTCCTTGGCGACGAAGGCGCGCACCGCGATGCGGTGGTCCTCGGCCTCGCCGGCCAGGGTCTGCAGCTCGTCCTCCTTGTCGAGCGCCTCGCTCAGGCCGTGCGAGGCGCCGTAGGCGAGCGACTCCTTCACGGCGCCGTACGCGACGGTCGGACCGGCGGCCAGCTGGGCGGCGAACGCCCGCGCCGTGTCGGCGAGTTCGACGGTCGGCACGACCCGGGTCGCGAGCCCGAGGCCGAGCGCCTCGTCGGCCTTGACCGTCCGGGGGAACATCAGCAGCTCGGTGGCGCGGGCATGGCCGACCAGCCGCGGCAGCGTCCAGGAGACGCCCGAGTCGGCGGTCAGCGCGACCCCGACGAACGACGTGTTGAAGCCCGCGGTGTCGGCGACGATCCGGAAGTCGCAGGCGAACGCGAGGCCCGCGCCGGCGCCCGCCGCGACGCCGTTGACCGCGGCGACGGTCGGCTTGCGCATCCCGGCCAGGGCCCTCAGCAGCGGGTTGTAGTGCTCGGCCACCGTCCGGAGGGCGCCCTCGCCCGTCACCTCGGCCTGCTGGAGCAGGCCCAGGTGCTCCTTGAGGTCCTGGCCGACGCAGAACGCCCGGTCGCCGGCGCCGGTCAGCAGCACGGCGCGCACCGCCGGGTCTGCCGCCGCCTCGGTGACGGTGTCGCGCAGCGCCACCTTGGTCGCGACGTCGAGGGCGTTCATCGCCTCCGGCCGGTTGATGGTGATGACGGCCAGGCCGCCGTCGAGCTCGTACAGCACCGGGTCGGACATGGGTGAGGGCTCCCTGATCGTCGGTCGGTCGGGCGCGGCGCCGCAGGCCGGGGGCCGGCGCCTGACCCAGCATGACGGAGCGGGGGCCCGGCTGGGGAGTGTGAGGTATCGCACCTCCGGATGTCCGCCCGGGGACCGCCGGAACGGCCCTCCGGGCCGGTGTCCGGGCAGGGTGGGAGGGTGTGCGCACCGTCGCGTGGAGGGTGATGTTGGTCATCGGGGTGCGGGATGCGGGATAATGGCTTCCGATCAATGCGTTCGATACCGGTGGTGGACGGACCGCCGGTACGGAGCTGAGCGGTTGCAGGAAGGGGAACGAGCATGGCGGCCATGAAGCCGCGGACGGGTGACGGCCCGCTCGAGGTCACCAAGGAGGGGCGGGGCATCATCATGCGTGTCCCGCTCGAAGGCGGCGGTCGCCTGGTGGTGGAGCTGACGCCCGATGAGGCCGACGCCCTGGGCGAGGCCCTGAAGAAGGCCTGCGGCTGACGCAGCGGGTGCTCCCCTCATCTCTCCCGGAGATGCCGACAGGGCCCGGATTCGAGCGAGAATCCGGGCCCTGTGCCGTGCCCGGAGCGGTTCCCCGCCCCCCGCCGTGCCGCTGCCGTGCCGTGCCGCTGCCCGCCGTGCCGCCTGCCGCCTGCCGCGCCTCAGCGCTTCACGGCGCAGAGCAGGCCGTCGCTGACCGGCAGCAGCGCGGGCAGCAGCCGGTCGCTCTCGCGCACCTCGCGGACGAGCTCGCGCACCGCGTGGGTCTGCGGGTCGTCCTGGTCGGGCTCGGTGAGCCGGCCCTCCTGGAAGACGCCCTCGAAGCAGACCGTGCCGCCGGGCCGCAGCAGCCGCAGCGACTCGGTGAGGTAGGCCTGCGACTCGGCCGGGTCGCCGTCGCAGAACACCAGGTCGTACTGGCCGTCGGCGAGCCGCGGCAGGACGTCGAGCGCGCGGCCCGGGATGAACCGGGCCCGGTTGGGTGCGAACCCGGCCGCCAGGTAGGCCTCGCGGGCGTACTGCTGCCGCACCGGCTCGGTGTCCACGGTGGTCAGCACGCCGTCCGGCCGCATGCCGCGCAGCAGGTACACGCCGGAGACGCCGGTGCCGGTGCCGATCTCCGCGACGGACTTCGCCCCCAGGGCGGCGGCGAGCAGCCGCAGGAAGGCGCCGCCGCTCGGGCCGATCGCCCGTATGCCCGTCCGTGCGGACTGGGCCCGGGCGTAGGTCAGCACCGCGTCCTCGCCGACGTAGGTGTCGGCGAGGGCCGCCCGCTCGGGCCCGAACTCGGTGATGGTTGCCTCTCCGAAGCGACGGATGCCGACCCGATGTCGACATTTTCAGCCACAGATTACTGGCCGCCCGGGAACCGCGTTCCTCGGCGGGCCGTTGAGTGGGACAGGACTTGGCGATCGGGGTACGTACGACGCCGGAGCGGCGGGCCGGGAGCCCGCACGGACGGCGGTCGTGCACTTTATCCGGATCTGACGGGCGAGGTGGATATGGTGGTGGCCCTGCTGGGCAGAAGAGCCGACCGAGGAGGTGTGGCCGAGGGCGACGTCCCCGTGCGGCGGCACGTCCGCGGCACCTCGTCGGCCCGTACGCCGAAGCCCGTGATGAACCAGCCCGCGCACACCCCCCTGGACGCACAGCCCGCGGCCCACGACACGGCGGCCGAGCCCGCCGTGGTCGCCACCTTCGCCGAGGGCCCCGACGCGCAGAGCTGGACCCCGCCCTCCTGGGAGGAGATCGTCGAGGCGCACAGCGCCCGCGTCTACCGCCTGGCCTACCGGCTGACGGGCAATCAGCACGACGCCGAGGACCTCACGCAGGAGGTCTTCGTCCGGGTCTTCCGTTCGCTCTCGACCTACACGCCCGGCACCTTCGAGGGCTGGCTGCACCGCATCACCACCAACCTGTTCCTCGACATGGTGCGCCGCCGCCAGCGGATCCGCTTCGACGCCCTCGGCGAGGACGCCGCCGAGCGGCTCCCCAGCCGCGAGCCCAGCCCGGCCCAGCACTTCAGCGACACCCACTTCGACGCCGACGTCCAGCAGGCGCTGGACACCCTCGCGCCCGAGTTCCGTGCCGCCGTCGTGCTCTGCGACATCGAGGGCCTCTCCTACGAGGAGATCGCCGCCACCCTCGGCGTCAAGCTCGGCACCGTCCGCAGCCGCATCCACCGCGGACGCTCGCACCTGCGCGCCGCCCTCAAGCACCGCGCACCGAACGCCGCCCCCGGCCGCCTGCGCCGCGGCGGCTCCGCCGAGCCCGTCGTGGTGGGCGCCGAGCCCGGCGCTGCCGGCGGACTGGACCGGAGGGGCTCGTGAGCGCCGTCGGCCCCGCGGGCGACGGCCGGCCCGAGCCGGCCGGACGCTCCCGCCGGGGTCCGTCGTGGGCGCAGCTCGCCCGGCGCGGCACCGACCACGCCCCCGGCCGGGCGCAGGACGACCGGCAGCCCGACGACGCACCCGTCGCCGAGCTGCGCGTCCTCGCGATGCGCACCGCCGAGCCCCCGGACGGGCACCATCTCGGCGACCGGCTCTCCGCCTACCTCGACGGCGAGCTCGGCCACGACGCCCGTGAGCGCGTCCAGTCCCACCTCGCGACCTGCCCCGACTGCCTCGCCGAGGCCGACGAGGCGCGCGCGGTCAAGCACCTGCTGGCCCGGACGGACACCCCCGGCCCCTCCACCCTGCTGATGGCGCGGCTGCTCGCGGTGGCCGCGCCGCCCGACGACGAGTCCGGCGGCGGTCCGGGCGCCGGGCCGGCCCTGCCCGCCTCCGCGCCCACCCTCGGCGGCAGTCGGCTGACCGGCGGCTCGTTCGGCCGCGGCGCCGGCTCCTCGTTCGGATCCGGCGCGCTCGGCGCCGGGGCACCGCTTCCCGGTGTCGACCCCCGCGCCGGCATGCCCGGGCTGCCGCAGTCCGGCGGACGTCTGCACCTGGCCCCGGCGAGCGGCCCCGCGGCGGCCCTGCGGAGCCTCACCGAGGCGCGCGGACGCCTGGGCGGCGTCCTGCCCTCCCGCGGTCGCCCCGCGGCCCTTCCGGAGCCCGTCGCGGCCGCCGCGGCACCCCGGCCGGCCTCGCCCTTCGGCCGCCGCTTCGTGTTCGCCGCCGCAGGTGCGTTCTCGGTGGCCGCGGTCACCCTGGGCGGTGTCGGCGGCCCGTCCGCCGTCGGCGGCGAGGAACAGCACGGCACCCGGGTCAGCCCGGTGAGCGACCCGGGCGGCGCCGCCGTCCCGGTCAACGCCCAGCTGCCCGCCAGCCTCCCGGTCGTCCCGGCGGTCGCCTCGGCACCGCCCGCGGGCTTCCCGCAGCCGCAGTCCAGCGGGTACGGCGCAGGGCCGATCGGCCCGCACAACCTGCTCCGATAGGCGGGCGGCGGTTCGGCCACCGGGTGGTCCGGGCCGCATTCCGCAGGCTGCGGGGTCACAGACGGACCTCCGCCCATTACCCTGGTACGGACGGCTGTCCGCCGACCTCGTCGGGTGCGTCGATCAGGAGCTGGGAGCGTACGTGTTCACTGACATAGGCCCTCTTGAGGTCGTCACCCTGGCCATCCTGGCCGTGGTGATCTTCGGGCCGGACAAGCTGCCCAAGCTCATCCAGGACGCCATGGGCTTCATCCGCAAGGTCCGGGCCTTCGCCGACAGCGCCAAGGACGACATCCGCAGCGAGCTGGGCCCGGAGTTCCAGGACTTCGAGTTCACCGACCTGCACCCCAAGACCTTCGTCCGCAAGCAGTTCATGGGCGGTGACGAGGACCCGCTGGGCTTCAAGGAGCTCAAGGACGGGCTCGACATCAAGTCCGTGCTGAACGAGGAGCCGCCCGCCCGGGTCGCGGGCGCCGCCAACATGACGAAGGCGCCCGCCGAGGCCGGCGCGCCGCTCCCCACCGGGGAGCGCCCGCCCTTCGACCTCGACGCCACCTGACACGGGACGCCCCGACGCGCCCCGGCGCCCCGCCCGGTGAACCGACCGCGCGGGGCGCCGCCGTGTCCGCCGCTATGGTGTTCAGGTCGACCGCCCGCAGCACCCCCGCTGCGCCCGGCGGTCGTTCCACGACGTGTCGCCGGCCGGCCCCGGCCGGGCGCCCGGTGCGCCCGTCGGGTCCGCGGCGGCACCGCGCACGGTGACAAGGGCACGAGGAGGCCGGCGATGGACGTGACGAGCCGAGCGGGCGGAGCGGTCGCCCCCGACGGGCGGACGACGCCCGTGGTGGGCGCACAGGCGGGCCCCGCCGACCCGCTGGCGTCCTACCTGGAGGCCGACTTCCCCTGGTACGGCCTCGACGAGGGCTGGACGGGCCGCCGCTGGCTGCTGCCCGCCGGGGCAGGCCGGGCCGGGCAGGGCGCGGGCACCGACTACGGCTCCCTCGGGCACGGCGACGAGCCGGCCCGCCCCTACGAGGCGCGCGAGCCCGGCCGGTTCGCCGTCGTGGTCACCGTCGCCCGCAGGCCCGGACGCCGCAGTGCCGACAACACCGGCACGCTGGAGGCGACCTCGGCCTCCTCCGCGGCCTGGCTGGCCGCGTCCGGCCTGATCGCGACCGTCCCGCCGGGGCAGCTCGACCGTGCCCTGCGGCAGGACTGGCTCGACCAGCAGACGGCCCTCGCCTGGGACCTCGCCGACGACCTGGAGGGCCCCGGCTGGACCGTGCTCTCCCTGCCGGTGAACGGCGCCCCGCAGGAGTTCCGCTACCGCGAGTCCGCGTACGGCTGGGTGCTCGCCGGCGAGGCCCCGGGGGTCCTCCTGGGCGCGTACGGGCGGGGTGTCAGCGCGTACGGCATCGGCTTCGGCACGGTCGCGCAGCTGTCGGCCTACAACGGCCGCTGAGCGGCCGCCCGGAGCCCCCGGGAGGAGCCGCCGAGCCGCCGAGCCCCCGGCGCCGAGAGCCGGACCCGGAGCCGCGTGGCCCCGGGCGCTCCTCGTCCCGCTCGCGGCAGGACGGGAGAATGTCCGTACCACCGCGACGGGACGAGGAGCGCACGTGCAGGCGACCGGCTGGCTCGTGGTGGTGCTCGCCGGTGCGATGGCGGTGCTCGGCGCCGTCGGCCACCACTGGGTCACCGCCCGCTTCGCGGCGGGCACCGAGGCCGCACGGGCGGCCCGCCTCCTCGCGGGATGGGTGCCGGCGGCCGTCGGGTCGGCGGAGCTCACGCGGCGCGTGCCGTCCCTGCTCGGCGCACCCGGTGCCGTCGTCCTGACCGCCGATGCCGCGGGCGGGCTGTTCCTGGTGGTCGTGCTCGTCCTGACCGTGCGCGCCCTGCGCCGTCTGTGCAGGCCCGGCACCGCCACCTGACCGCGCACGGCAGGGGCCCCGGGAGCGCGATCCGCTCCCGGGGCCCCGACAGGCCGACCGCCTACCGCGTCAGAACTTGTTCCTGGGGGTGAGCCCCAGCGAGAGGCCCGACAGGCCGCGCTGGCGGCCGCCGAGCTTGCCGGCGACGGCGCGCAGGGCGGCGCCCGCCGGGGAGTCGGGTGCGGCCAGGACGACCGGGCGGCCGTCGTCGCCGCCCTCGCGCAGCCGGACGTCGATCGGGATCGAGCCGAGCACCGGCACGGTCGCGCCGACCGAGCGGGTCAGGGCGTCGGCGACGATCTGGCCGCCGCCGGTGCCGAAGACGTCGATCATCTCGTCGCAGTGCGGGCAGGGCATGCCCGACATGTTCTCGATGACGCCGACGATCTTCTGGTGGGTCTGCAGGGCGATGGTGCCGGCCCGCTCGGCGACCTCGGCGGCGGCCATCTGCGGGGTGGTGACGATGAGGATCTCGGCGTTGGGCACCAGCTGCGCGACCGAGATGGCGATGTCGCCGGTGCCGGGCGGCAGGTCCAGCAGCAGGACGTCGAGGTCGCCCCAGTAGACGTCGGCGAGGAACTGCTGCAGCGCGCGGTGCAGCATCGGGCCGCGCCACACCACGGGTGCGTTGCCGGGGGTGAACATGCCGATGGAGATGACCTTCACGCCGTTCGCCGACGGCGGCATGATCATGTCCTGGACCTGGGTCGGCCGGCCCTCGACCCCCAGCATGCGGGGCACGCTGTGGCCGTAGATGTCGGCGTCGACCACGGCGACCTTCAGGCCGTCCGCGGCCATCGCGGCGGCGAGGTTGACCGTCACGGAGGACTTGCCGACACCGCCCTTGCCGGACGCGACCGCGTACACCCGGGTCAGCGTGCCCGGCTTGGCGAAGGGGATCTCGCGCTCGGGCGCGCCGCCGCGCAGCAGCTGCGACAGCTCCTTGCGCTGCTCGTCGCTCATCACGTCGAGCTCGACCTCGACACCGGTCACGCCGGGCAGCTTCGCGACCGCCTCGGTCACCCGGCTGGTGATCGTCTCGCGCATCGGACAGCCGGAGACGGTGAGGTACACCGCGACCTTCACCGTGCCGCCGTCGGCGATCTCGACGGATTTCACCATGCCGATCTCGGTGATCGGACGGTTGATCTCCGGGTCGTGGACGGTCCCCAGGGCCTTGCGCACGGACTCCTCCGTGACGCCGGCCCCAACCTCTGTCTCGTTGGCCATGCCTTGATGGTACGGCGCCGGGCCGGGGGCCCGACCCGCCGGTAGCGTGCGCCCGGTCACACGGTGCGGCCCGTCCGGTCACACCCGGTCCGGGGCCTCCCGGCGGTCGTCGAGCTCCTTGAGCAGCGACTGCAGCTCGGAGCGGACGAAGTCGCGGGTGGCGACCTCGCCGAGGCCCTGCCGGAGGGCGGCCACCTCGCGGGTGAGGTACTCCGTGTCGGCGATGTTCCGGTCGGAGCGGGCGCGGTCCTGCTCCATGTTGACGCGGTCGCGGTCGTCCTGGCGGTTCTGCGCGAGCAGGATCAGCGGAGCGGCGTACGAGGCCTGCAGCGACAGCATCAGGGTCAGGAAGATGAACGGGTACTCGTCGAACCGCACGACGGTCGGCAGGAGGGTGTTCCACACGACCCAGACGATGACGACGACCGACATCCAGACGATGAACCGTCCGGTGCCCAGGAAGCGTGCGATCCGCTCGGAGAGCCTGCCGAACGCCTCCGGGTCGTAGGTCGGCATCGGGATGAGCCCGCGCCGGGCGGCGCGCGGCTGGTCGAGCCGGCTGCGGCCGGTGCCGGGCTCGGGGCGCTGCGGCCGCACCCCCTCGCGGGCGCGGAGCTCGCGCAGCTGGCGCAGCTCCCGCAGCTCGCCCTGGATGCGCTGGCGCGGGGTGTCCTCGCGGCCGCGCTTGCGGTCACTGTCCATGCACGACCTCGCTCTCGGTGCCGTGCAGCGAGGCCTCGCGCCAGTCCTCCGGCAGCAGGTGGTCGAGCACGTCGTCGACGGTGACGGCGCCGAGCAGGTGGTCGGCCTCGTCGACGACGGGTGCGGCGACCATGTTGTACGCGGCGAGGTAGCTGGTGACCAGGGGCAGCGGGGTGTCCGGCGGCAGCGGGTCGAGGTCGTCGTCGACCAGCGAGCCGACCAGGGTGAAGGGCGGCTCGCGCAGCAGGCGCTGGAAGTGCACGGTGCCCAGGTACTTGCCGGTCGGCGTCTCGTTCGGCGGGCGGCAGACGAAGATCTGGGCGGCGAGCGCGGGCTTGTTCTCCGCGATCCGCACCCGGGCGAGGGCCTCGGCGACGGTCGCGTCGGGTTCCAGCACGATCGGCTCGGTGGTCATCAGCCCGCCCGCGGTGTCCTCCTCGTACGAGAGGAGGCGGCGCACGGAGGCGGCGTCCTCGGGCTCCATCAGGCGCAGCAGCCGCTCGGCGGCCTCCTCGGGGAGGTCGGAGAGGAGATCGGCGGCGTCGTCCGGGTCCATGGCCTCCAGCACGTCGGCGGCGCGCTCATCCTTGAGCTTGCCGATGATCTCCACCTGGTCGTCCTCGGGCAGCTCCTCCAGGACGTCGGCGAGCCGGTCGTCGTCGAGGGCGGCGGCGACCTCGGCGCGGCGCTTGGCGGAGAGGTGGTGCAGCACGTTGGCGAGGTCGGCGGGGCGCAGCTGCTCGAAGGTGGCGAGCAGGTTGGCCGCGCCCTGGCCCTCCTCTGTGAGGGAGAAGCCGGTGAGTTCGGACCAGTCGAGGGTGAGGCTCTCGCCGCGCGCCTTGCGCAGCCGGCTCACCCGGCCGGTCTGCACGAAGACCTTGCGGATCTCCCACTCCCGGACGCGGGTCTGCACCATCGCGACGTCGAGGACGGTGACCTCCTCCTCCGTCTTGGTGCGCTGCACGGTGCGGTCCAGGAGCTCGGCCAGCACCAGCGTCTCGGAGGTCCGCTGCTCGAAGCGGCGCATGTTGATGACGCCGGTGGTGAGCACCTGGCCGGACTCCAGGCTGGTGACCCGGGTCATCGGCAGGAAGATGCGGCGGCGCCCGATCACCTCGACGACCAGTCCCAGCACGCGGGGCGGGCGGCCGCCGAGGCGCAGCGAGACGACCACGTCGCGGACGCGGCCGACCTGGTCGCCGTTCGGGTCGAAGACCGCGATTCCGGAGAGGTGCGAGATGAAGACCCGGCTGCCTGGTCCTGCCATCGGCTTCCCCTCTCCTCTCCCGTGGCGGCCCGTGGGTCGGCGCCGACGGTGTGCCGTCGGTGCCCCGTCGGTTCCGCGCCAAGGCTACCCGGGGGAGTGCGGGGCAGCCCGGCAGGAACCCGCGGGCGGCCCGGGGGTGCCGGGCCGCACGGCACGGCCGTGGGGGCCGGGCGGGGTCAGCCCTTGCGGCGCTTCAGCAGCAGCCGGGGCAGGCCGGCCGGGGCGGGCCGGCGGGTGGTGGCCGGGCTCGGCATCGGCACGGCGGTGTGCGAGGTGTCGGGCATGGCACCGGGGCGTTCGGCGAGGGGGCCGGACGGCTCCAGCCGGAGCACCCGGCACTCGCGGGCCCAGCGGTCGCCGATGGTGTCGGTGTCGGGGGCGTTGAGCCGCTTGCCCTTGAGCTCCTCGACGGCACCGAGCCAGGCCTCGCCGTGCGGGGCGAGCTCGGTGACGGTGGCGGGCCAGCCGGTCAGCCGGCCGCCCTTGTCCTTGCTGCGGACCGTCACCACCGCGGCGGCGCCCGCCCGCAGGCCGTGCAGCGGCTGTTCGGCGCCGTCGCCGACGACCACCACCGCGCCGTCGTGCCAGGCGTGCCACAGGGCCCGGCTCTGCTCCTGCCCGTCGGCGCGCACCCAGAGCAGGCCGGACTTCTTGGCCGCCTCCTCCAGCAGGGCGCGGTCCTGGAAGTCCTCTGCGGTGGTCGTCAAACGCTCCATGGTCCACAGCGTACGGCCTGGCGGCCCGGCGGCCGGAGGGCCGTCCGGAGAGCGTCCCACCCACCGGAATGACAGTTCCGTGGGAGTATTTGAGCCCTTACCTTTGGACGGTCGGCCCGGCGGCCCTTCCGCCTGTCCGGTCGGCTCGTCGGCCGGTCGCTCGGCCGTCCGCCTGCCCGCCCGTCCGTCCGCCCCGTCGATGTCGAGGAGCGCCGTGCCAGCCCGGCCCGCCACCACCGCCCCCGCGAGCGTGAGGCCCGCCCCCGCCCCGGGCGGGGCCGCACTGCCCAGGACGGACCTGCTGCTCCTGGGCGTCTCCATCGCCGGCATCTCGCTCTCCGCCCCGCTGATCAGCGCCACGGCCGCCCCCGCGCTGGCCATCGCGTTCTGGCGCAACCTCATGTCGGTCGGGGTGCTGGGCCCGTACGCGCTGTTCCGGCACCGCGCCGAACTCCGCGGCATCGGCCGGCGGGCGCTGGTGCTCGCGGCGGCGGCCGGGCTGCTGCTGGCCCTGCACTTCGCGCTGTGGATGCCGAGTCTGCGGATGACCTCGGTCGCCTCCTCGACCGCGCTGGTCACCACCACCCCGCTCTGGGCCATCCTGATGATGCGGCTCGCGGGCACCCGGCCGCCGCGCGCGGTCTGGCTGGGCGTCTGCGTGGCGTTCGCCGGAGTGCTGGTGCTCACCGGTGTCGACCTCACGCTCTCGCCGCGGGCCCTGCTCGGTGACGCCCTGGCCCTGGCCGCGGGTGCCGCGGCGGCCGGGTACATGCTGCTCGGCGCCGAGGTGCGGCGCACCGTCAGCACCACGGCCTACACCCTGGTCTGCTACACCACGACCGCGGTCGCCCTGCTCGGCGTCTGCCTGGCGGCCGGCACCCCGCTGGCGGGCTGGCCGGCCGGCGTGTGGTGGCAGATCGCGCTGCTGATGGTGGCGGCCCAGCTGCTCGGGCACTCGCTGAGCAACCGGGTGGTGCGCACCCTGGGCCCGTCGATCACCTCGACGGCGATCCTGCTGGAGACCCCGGGCGCGGCGCTGATCGCGGCCGTGTGGCTGGGGCAGTGGCCGCCGGCGGCGGCGTACCCGGCGGTCGGCCTGATCCTCGTGGGCCTGGTGCTGGTCGCCCGCGGCGGGCGCGGCCGCCCCTGACGCCCGCGGTCCGCCGAGCGGGAGCGCGGCGGAGGGCCGGAGCGCGGCGGAGGGCCGGAGCGCGCGGCAGGGGTCAGAGCCAGCCGTTGCGGCGGAAGCCGCGGTACATCGCCACACAGATCAGCGCGACGCTGCCCAGCACGAGCGGGTAGCCGTACGTGTGGTGCAGCTCGGGCATGTAGTCGAAGTTCATGCCGTAGATGCCGGTGATCATGGTCGGGACGGCGAAGATCGCCGCCCAGGCGGTGATCTTGCGCATGTCCTCGTTCTGCGCGACCGACACCTGCGCGAGGTTCGCCTGGAGCAGCGAGTTCAGCAGTTCGTCGAAGCCGTGCACCTGCTCGGTCACCCGCGCCAGGTGGTCGGCGACGTCGCGGAAGTACTTCTGGATGTCCGGGTCGATCAGCCGCTGGATCGGCTCGGAGAGCAGCTGCATCGGACGCAGCAGCGGTGTCACCGCCCGCTTGAACTCCAGCACCTCGCGCTTGAGCTGGTAGACCCGGCCGACGTCCGCGCCGCGGCCCGCCTTGGCGGTGAAGACGTCGAACTCGACCTCGTCGACGTCGTTCTGCAGCCGGTCCGCGACCAACAGGTAGTTGTCGACCACGAGGTCGGCGATCGCGTGCAGCACCGCGGACGGACCCTTGGCGAGCAGCCCGCTGCCGTCCGTGTCGGCCTCCAGCCGGTGCCGCAGCTCCTTCAGCGCGCTGTGCCCGCCGTGCCGGACGGTGATGACGAAGTCCTGGCCGACGAAGACCATCAGCTCGCCCGTCTCGACCACCTCGCTGGTCGGCGTGAGCTGGTCGTGCTCGACGTACCGGATCGTCTTGAAGACGGCGAACAGCACGTCGTCGTACCGCTCGACCTTCGGGCGCTGGTGCGCGTGCACCGCGTCCTCGACGGCCAGCGGGTGCAGGCCGAAGCGCTGCGCGATGCCCTCGAACTCCGCCTCGGTGGGCTCGTGCAGGCCGATCCAGCTGAACGATCCGGCGTCCTGCTGGCGGCACAGCTTGACCCGCTGGACGGCCTCGCGCGGGCTGCAGCTCTCGCCGACCCGCTTGCCGTCCTGGTACACGGCGCAGTCGACGACCGCCGACGGGGCGTGGCCCGGACGCAGGGTGTCGAAGGAGGTGTCGCGGCGGCGGTTCGGACGGACGGCCGCGCGCAGGTTGTTGATCATCGACATGGCAGGCTCCCTGGGGCAGGAACCGCCGCACGGCAGGCGGTGACGGCCGTGGTGCGACGGCGAGGAACACCGATGGATGTACCGGGCTGCCGACGGAGGCCCCGCGTCTCCGCGGAAAATCGACGGAGAGTCGGTTTGGGCGCCTCGGCTCCCGGGAAGGTGCTCTCCCGGCCGGGTGTGACGCCGCCTCGGTTACCTCGTCAGGGACGGGTGCGGAGGAGGAGGACAGGCCGGGCAGAGCTGCCGGTACTGCATGGTCGGCTGGTATCCACCGCAACCACCTCCTTCATGCCGCGGCTCCAGGGTTCAGTGTCCCCGGTAGCCAGCCGCCCACACTAACAGTTGTCGGTGCGCCGCCGCTGGGGTGTGCGCGAAAGCGGACGCGCCGGGGCGCTAAGGTCGCGGACATGGCCCACGATTTCCCGCTGTTCGGCGACTTCTCCGACCCGTCGGGCGGCTCCTCGGAGCTCTCCCGCAGCGCGGTGCTGGCCGCCGTCGAGGCGCGGCTGCTCACCACCTTCGGCGAGAGCAGCGGCCGGGCCGCGGTGACCTTCCTCGGCACCGAACGGATCGAGGTGCTGCGCTTCGGCCCCGACCCCGAGGGCCTCGTGCGCTACGCCACCCTCGGCATGGCCGTGAGCCCGATGGCCGACCCCACCGCGGCCGTCGCCGACCCGGTGCGCGGCCCCCGCGCGGAGCTGGTGCTCACCGTCCGCGGCGGGCGCGACGACGTGCTCCGCACGCTGGCCACCTTCGCCGCGACGCCGCAGGTGGAGGGCCTGGTCGTGACCCCCGGGGGCTCGCTCGACCTCGGCGCGCCGCTGTGGGAGGGCGCACCGTTCACCTCGGTCCTGGTGGCCGAGCCCGGCGGCCTGGTCGCCGACCTCGAACTCGCCGACCCGGCCGAGCCGGTGCGCTTCCTGCCGCTGCTCCCGATGACCCCGAACGAGGCGGCGCACAAGCGCGTCCAGGGCGCGGCCGCGCTGGAGGAGCGGTGGCTGCGGCACGGCACCGACCTGCGCGACCCGGACCGCCGCGGCGTACCGCTCGACTGATCCGGCGGCGGGTCGTCCGTGCGCCGGCCGCGGGCACGGGGCGTCCGGCCGGTCCGCACGCCGCCGCGGTGCCGTGAGCGCCGGGGCGTGACGCGAATCACGCGCCCCGCGGCCGGCTCAGCCCGCGATCGGCGCCGCGCCGGTCGCCTGGCCGACCAGTGCCTCGTACGCCGCGGGGTCGGTGGTGAACTCGCCGAGCCGCACGGTCTTGCGGTGCCCGTGGTAGTCGCTCGACCCGGTGGTGAAGAGGCCGAGGTCGCCGGCCAGGCCGCGCAGGTGCGCGCGGGTCGGCTCGTCGTGGTCGATGTGGTCGACCTCCAGCCCGCCGAGCCCGGCCGCCGCGAGATCGGCCAGCACCTCGTCGGAGACCGTACGGCCGCGCTTCACCGCGCCCGGGTGCGCGAACACCGGCACACCGCCGGCCGCGCGGACGAGCCGGACGGCGGTCGCCGGGTCGGTCTCGTGCTTGCGGACGTCGGCCCGGCCGCCGTTGGCCAGCCATTCGGCGGTGAAGGCGTCCGAGACGGTGGCGACCACGCCGGCCTCGACGAGGGCACTGGCGATGTGCGGGCGGCCCACCGAGCCGTTGCCCGCGATCCGCTCGACCTGCTCCCAGCTGATCGGCGCCCCGAGCTCCCGGCACCGCTCGACGATCGCGCGGCCGCGCCGGAAGCGGTCGTTGCGCACGAGGTCGCGCTCGGCGGCGAAGGCCGGCTCGGCCGGGTCGAAGAGGTACGCCAGCAGGTGCAGGCTGATGCCGTCGACGTGGCAGGAGAGTTCGGCGCCCGGCACCAGGGTCAGTCCGGTGCCGCGCACGGCCTCGGCGGCCTCGGCATGCCCCGCGACGGTGTCGTGGTCGGTCAGCGCGACGACGTCCAGGCCGGCCGCGACCGCGGCCGCGACCAGCTCGGCAGGGCTGTCGGTGCCGTCGGAGGCGTTGCTGTGGGCGTGCAGGTCGATGCGCACGGGCGGGGCTCCAGGGGCCTCGGGGGCGGGCGGTGCCGGCTGCCCGGCGCCGCCCAGCTTAGACCGGCGGGCCGGGGCCTCCGGGGCTCCGGCCGTGGAGGCCGTTCAGCCCAGGAGGCGCGGGGTGAGGGCGCCGCAGGGCAGCAGCCCCAGCTCGGCGCCGGCGTCGCGCAGGTCGGTGAGCACCAGCTCGTCGTGCATGAGCAGGGCGGACTGCTCGGGCCACGCCACCGCCCACAGCCAGAGCCCGCGGGCCTCGCCGACGTACACGGCGCGGTCGTCGGGGGCGTCGGGCACGTGGAACATCGGGGTGGGGCGCCCGGCGGCCATGAGCTTGGCGTCGGCGGGCTTGTACAGCGAGACCGACTCGCCGGGGTCGGGACCGGACAGGCCGGCGTACCGGGCCCCGAGGCCGACCCCGAGCTCCTCCGCGACGAGCACCAGCTCGCCGAACCCGCCGAGCGGTGCCGGGCCGGAGCAGGCGACCGCAGTGGCGCGGGCGCCCGACAGGTCGTCACCGACGTGGGCGATGCCGGTGAACAGCCAGCCGACCGGCAGCGGCCAGGGCAGCCAGACCGGCACCTGGGACCGGGCGACCGCGACGTTCAAGGCCTCCACGCTCGGCGGCAGCACGGGTTGCATCGGGTGCACGTCGCCGTGGCGGTCGCACTGCCACGTGTCGGAGAAGAGACCGGGGGCGCGGACCCGACCGGCGCACCTCGGGCAGCTTGGCTCGCCCCTCATAGCCGACAACGCTCCTCCCTCCGGACCGCCGCGTCAAGGACGATCACCCGTACGGGGTGCCTCGCGTCGGGGCGGCACGGCCCCGTTGGGAAATGTCCCGTCCCGGGGGGCGGCAAACGTCACGCTGGTCGCGCGGGGTGCGCGGGGGCGGCGCACTGACGCCCCGTCGTCCTCGGAGGATGACGGGGCGTCGGTGGTGCGGAGGGCCGGCCCGGTGCGGGCCGGACCGGTTCACGCGTTGGGGAACGGTCGGATGTACAGGCGTTCGCCCGTGGCGGCCGCGTCCTTCAGGTACTGGCGGACGGTGTCGGCGTCGACGACCAGTCGGTCGGTGGCGGCGCCGGAGGCGTCGTCCAGTCGGAGGATCTCGAAACGCATGTGCCTCTCCCTTCCCGGCCCGGTGGACCGAGGCGGCTGTGGCGGGCCGTCGACCGGATGGTCGGCGGCCGGCTCCTGCTGGGTCTGTCGTCCGGCGGCTGCTGCTGGCCGCATCGTCCCCCCTCGCGGACCGTGCGGCCTGTGCGCCGAGGCGACAGTGCCTCAGGTGCTCCACAGTGCCGCACTGCTGATTCCTGACGGTTGCCCGTCCGTGAAGTCCTGGTTTCGGCGTATCCCGCCGTGAGGGGCAACCGCGCTTGCGGCGCAACGATTCCCGGACAGAGTCAAATATTACCCGAGCTAAAGGTTTTTGTCCTGGACTTTTGCGGGCGGCCGCCCGGGAGGCCCGCTCAGCCCCAGAAACCGGCCAGGGCCGCGGCCGTGGCGGCCGGCTGCTCGGCGTTGGGGGAGTGCCCGGCCTCCGGCACCGCGGTGTACCGGGCGTCCAGCCGCCGCGCCATCGCCGCCTGCTCCTCGACCGGCCAGGCGTAGTCCCGCACCCCCGACACCACCTGGACCGGCAGCGGGGCCCCGGCCAGCTCGGCGACCCGGTCCCGCGCGGTCACCAGGTGCTCGCCCATCGCGGCCAGCGCCTCGGGCACGTTCGCGAGCCAGCGGCGCTCCAGGAAGGCCGCCACCTCGGGATGCAGGTCCGCCCGGCCGCCGCTGCCCTCCTCCATCTGCTGCATGACCTGCCAGATCGCCGCGAGGTCCATCACCGGGAGGGCGTCCAGCAGCAGCTTCGTCCGCGCGGCCTCGGTCGGGTCGATGGCGCCCGGCCCGGTGGAGAGCAGCGTGAGCGAACGCCACGGCAGCGGCCCGTCGGCGGCCAGCACCGCCTCGCGGACGACGTGTCCGCCGAACGAGTGCCCGAGCAGGTGCAGCGGCCCGTGGCCGGCGAGCTCCGCGGAGAGCGCCAGGACGTCCTGCGCCAGCTCCTCCACCCGGTACGGCCGCGGGTCGGCAGGACCGCCCGTCTCGTACTGCCCGCGCTGGTCGACGGCGGCCACCCGGTACCCGGCCGCGGCGAGCGGCTCCAGCAGCGCGATGAAGTCCTCCTTGCTGCCGGTGAACCCGGGGACGAGGAGGGCGGAGCCGCGCACCGGCCCCGACGGCTCCGCGAGCAGCGCGGCGAACGCGCCCCGCCCGGTGGACAGGCGCAGGGCGCGCGCGCAGCCGGGCAGGGTCAGGAAGGGCGGGGTGCTCATGGCGGTGCTCCAGGCGGCGCGGAGGGTGACGGCGTTCCGAGCTTAGGCGTCCGCCGCCGCCGTCCCCGTGCACCGCCGGGACGCGCCGGAGGGCGGGTCCGATCGACACGATCGGACCCGCCCTCCGGGTGCGGTCAGCTCTCCGCGGGTGCCTCGGCCGGGGCGACGGCGCGGCGGGTGCGGGTGCGGCGGCGCGGGGCCTCCCCGGTCGCCTCGGCGGTCTCCGTCGCGGTGCCGGCGGCCTCGGTCGCGGCCTCGGCCGGGACGGCCTTGGCGCGGGTGCGGCGGCGCGGGGCGGGTGCGGTGACGGCCTCGGCCGCGGCGTCCGCCGCGGTGTCGGCGGTCTCCGCCTTGGGGGCGGCGGCGCGGGTGCGGCGGCGCGGGGCCGGGACGGTCTCCACCGCGGCGACGGCCTCCGCGGCGGGGGCCGTCTCCGTGGCGACGGCCGCCGGGGCGTCCGGCGCCTGCACCGCGGTGTCCGTCGCGGTCTCCGCGCCGTCCGTGCCGGTGGTGCGGGTGCGGCGGCGACGGCGGCGCGGTGCGGCGTCGCCCTCGGTCACCGTGTGGTCGGCCGTCGCCGGGTTCGCCGCGGGGGCGTCCGGGAGGTCCGAGGACTCGGTCACGGCCGTGTCCGGGGCGGTCTCGCCGGAGCCGCCGCGGGTGCGCCGGCGCTCGCGGGCCTTGCGGGCGGGGCGCTCGGCGGCCGGCTCGGGCTCGGGGGCGCTGCCGGGCCGCCCCCCGCGGGTGCGGGGACGGGCGCCGCGGCCGCCGGTCTCGCCGAGGTCCTCGACCTCCTCCGCACCGAGGCCGGCGCGGGTGCGCTCGGCGCGCGGCAGGACACCGGTGGTGCCCGGGGCGATCTTGAGCAGCTCGTAGAGGTGCGCGGAGGTGGAGTAGGTCTCCGGCGGGTCCGTGAACGGCAGGTCCAGCGCCTTGTTGATCAGCTGCCAGCGCGGGATGTCGTCCCAGTCGACGAGGGTGACGGCGGTGCCCGACGCGCCGGCGCGGCCGGTGCGGCCGATCCGGTGCAGGTAGGTCTTCTCGTCGTCGGTGCACTGGTAGTTGATGACGTGCGTGACGCCCTCGACGTCGATGCCGCGGGCGGCGACGTCGGTGCAGACCAGCACGTCGACCTTGCCGTTGCGGAAGGCCCGCAGGGCCTGCTCGCGGGCGCCCTGGCCGAGGTCGCCGTGGACGGCGCCCGCGGCGAAGCCGCGCTTGGTGAGCTGCTCGGCGACGTCCGCGGCGGTGCGCTTGGTGCGGCAGAAGATCATCACGAGCCCGCGGCCGTCGGCCTGCAGGATGCGCGAGACGACCTCGACCTTGTCCAGCGAGTGCGCACGGAAGATGTGCTGCTCGATGTTGGCGACGGTCGTGCCGGTGTCGTCCGGCGCGGCCGCACGGATGTGCGTCGGCTGGCTCATGTACCGGCGGGCGAGGCTGATGACCTGGCCCGGCATGGTGGCCGAGAAGAGCAGCGTCTGCCGCTTGGCCGGCAGCATCGTGATGATCTTCTCGACGTCGGGCAGGAAGCCCAGGTCGAGCATCTCGTCGGCCTCGTCGAGGACCAGCGAGCGGACCTTCGAGAGGTCGAGCTTGCGCTGGCCGGCGAGGTCGAGCAGACGGCCCGGGGTGCCGACGACGATGTCGACGCCCTTGCGGAGCGCCTCGACCTGGGGCTCGTAGGCACGGCCGCCGTACACCGCGAGGACGCGGACGTTGCGGACCTTGCCGGCGGTCTGCAGGTCGTTGGTGACCTGGGTGCACAGCTCGCGGGTGGGCACCACGATGAGCGCCTGCGGGCTGTCGGTGAGCTGCTCCTCGGTGGCCCGGCCGGCGTCCACGTCGGCGCGCACGACCGCCCGCTCGATGAGCGGCAGGCCGAAGCCGAGGGTCTTGCCGGTGCCGGTCTTGGCCTGGCCGATGACGTCGTGCCCGGTCAGCGCGACCGGGAGGGTCATCTCCTGGATCGGGAACGGGTGCAGGATGCCGACGGACTCCAGCGCCTCCGCGGTCTCCGGAAGGATGCCCAGATCGCGGAAGGTGGTCTTGGGGGTATCGGTGGTGGACAGGGTGCTGCCTCTTCCATGTGGGGGCCGAGAGCGAGGGATGAGCAGCGGGCGACCACCGCGTGCGGGCCCGGGGGCCCGTCATCGCCGGGGTCGCACAACCGCGCCTGCCCCGGTGCGCCTGCCGGTCGGGGCGGCCCGTCTCGGGTCGCGTCGTCCGGCGGCGTGGGGGAGGGATCCCGTGTGGGGCTGGCGCGGGACCTGCGCCGTGCGGCGCGGTCCGCGGCGGCCCTCGCTCGGCCACTGATGCGGTGCCTGGCTTGGGGTCCAAGCCAAGGTCGGAGCCGATCGGGTCTCCGACCGGGCATCCGCGTACGTGAGCGCCCGGTGCGGTGTCCGTGCTGTGCACGTCTGCGCGGCCTGCCGTCCTCCGGCGGGCCGCGCGATCACACCAGGCCTCACTACCACCATACAGGGGCGCGACCACTCGAACACGTGACGCGCCTTACTCGGTCATCCGCGGGCCCGGCTAGGGTGGCGGACCATGGAGTCACAGGAATCTGGCGATGTCGCGTCGATCGGCGACTGGGCGGCCTGCTCGGGCGACCCCGGCTACCGCGCCGCGGTGCTCGACCTGCTCGGCGCGCTGGCGTACGGCGAGCTGAGCGCGTTCGAGCGGCTGGCCGAGGACGCGAAGTTCGCGCCCGGCCTGACCGACAAGGCGGCGCTGGCGCGGATGGCGTCCGCGGAGTTCCACCACTACCAGCAGCTGCACGACCGGCTGGCCGAGGTCGGGGCGGACCCGACCGAGGTGATGACCCCGTTCGTCGAGCCGCTGGAGGCCTTCCACCGGCTGACCGCGCCGTCCGACTGGCTGGAGGGCCTGGTCAAGGCGTACGTCGGCGACTCGATCGCCACGGACTTCTACCGCGAGGTGGCCGTCCGGCTCGACGACGACACCCGCGACCTCGTGCTCGGCGTCATGGCGGACACCGGGCACGCGCAGTTCGCGGTGGACCGCGTGCGGCAGGCCATCACGGACGACCCGCGGGTCGGCGGGCGGCTCGCCCTCTGGGGCCGGCGGCTGATGGGGGAGGCGCTCAGCCAGGCGCAGCGGGTCGTCGCCGAGCGCGACGCCCTGTCGAACCTGCTGGTCGGCGGCGCGTCGGTGCAGGGCTTCGACCTGGTCGAGGTCGGCAAGATGTTCACCCGGATCACCGAGGCGCACACCCGGCGGATGGCCGCCCTGGGGCTGGCCTCCTAGGGCGTGTCCGACACGCCCTGGCTGCGGTCGCGGCGCCGCCGGCGGAGCCCCCTTCAGGCGGGGCGGTGCCGGCGGTGGCCGCCGGGGCGGGCGGCGAGGTCGGGCCGGGCCAGCACGGAGACCAGCAGGCCGGAGCAGACGGCGCTGACGGCGATCGACAGGCCGGTGCCGTGCCCGTCCAGGGCGTAGCGGGAGATCAGGCCGGCGAGCAGGGCGGCGACCACCGCGGTGGCGGCCGTCAGCACGCGGGGCGCGGGGAAGTACTCCGGCAGCAGCACGAGGGCGCCCGCCCCCACGGCCAGGCCGATGAGGACGTAGGCGACGGTCTCGACGAGCACGGGCGGCCTCCCGGGGGTCGTACGGCACGGTGCTTCGTTCCGGCCATACCCGCAGGTGCGGGTCGGTACGCGTGCGCGGGACGATCCCACCCGCGCGGTCCGCGGACGCCACGGTGCCCCGGCCCTCACGGGGAGGGCCGGGGCACCGGGTACGTCGTCCTGCGTCAGAGCGTGCCGAAACCGACCTTGCGGACGGCCTGCTCGCCGATCTCCACGTACGCCAGGCGCTCGGCGGGGACGATGATGCGGCGGCCGTGCTCGTCCGCCAGCACCAGGAGCTTGGACGTGCCCTCCAGCGCCTTGGCGATCGCGCTCTCGACCTCGTCGGCAGTCTGCGGGCTCTCGAGAACGATCTCTCGGGGCGCGTTCTGCACGCCGATCTTGACCTCCACGGCTTCCGTCCCTCCGGGTTGCAGCCATTCACGCGCGCTGTTCGGACGGATGTCCGAGGTCACCGCGCCGTACGGCTTCACCTTAGAGCACCGGATCGGCCGTGCGGCGAAGGTCGGGAGATCGCTACTCGCCGCCCTCGGGACCGCTGCCGTCGGTCGGGTGCATCGGGAAGCCCTTCAGCCCGCGCCAGGCCAGGCTGGCCACCAGTCGCACCGCCTCGTCCTGCGGGATCTCCCGGCCCTGCGAGAGCCAGTAGCGGGCGGTGATCTGCGCCAGCCCGCAGACCCCGGCGGCCAGCAGCTTCGACTCGGCCTCCGGGAGGTCGGTGTCCTCGGCGATGACCTTGCTGACGAGCGTGGCGCTCATGTCCGAGGCCCGCTCGACCCGCTCGCGGACGGCCGGCTCGTTGGTCAGGTCCGACTCGAAGACCAGCCGGAACGCGCCCGACTCGCTGGAGACGTAGTGGAAGTACGCCTCCATCGTCGCGGCCACGCGCTGCTTGTTGTCGGTGGTCGCCTCCAGCGCGTTGCGGGTGGCGTCGACCAGGGAGTCGCAGTGCTTGTCGAGCAGGGCGAGGTAGAGCTCCAGCTTTCCGGGGAAGTGCTGGTAGAGCACGGGCTTGCTGACCCCGGCGCGGTCGGCGATGTCGTCCATGGCCGCGGCGTGGTAGCCCTGGGCGACGAACACCTCCTGGGCGGCTCCGAGCAGCTGTTCACGGCGGGCGCTTCGCGGCAGGCGAGCACCTCGCGGACGCTCCTGCGCCTCCTGGATGGCCGTCACGGCGGTCCTCACTTCACGGTTTGGGCGTACCCGGCAGGGCCTTGAGTCTACTTTTCGGTAACCGGATCTGCGCCTGCGGAAGCCGAGTAAAGCGTAGAAACAGGCTTGTCGGGAGCCCACAATACGACCAGCGTGCGCCGTGTCCGAGGGGTGAGACCGGGTCGGGTACCGGTGCGTACCCCCCGCGGATCACTACGATCGTGCTCCATGAGCGCTGATCAGCAGGTGCAGAGCGGTGCCCCGGCCCACCGCACGGTGGAGGTGCCCGGAGCGGTGCTGGCGGTCGGGCCCGCGGTGCCCGCGGACGCGGACGGCCTGCCGCCCGCGCTCTTCGTCCACGGACTCGGCGGCTCCGCCGACAACTGGACCGACCTCATGGCCGCACTCGCGGACGAGATCTCCGGCGAGGCCGTCGACCTGCCGGGCTTCGGCTGGTCGGCGCCGCCGCAGGACGGCAACCTGACGCTCTCCGGCCACGTCCGGGCGGTCATCGGCTACCTGGAGAAGTCGGGCCGCGGGCCCGTCCACCTCTTCGGCAACTCGCTCGGCGGCGCGGTCTCCGTCCGCCTCGCGGCCCTCCGCCCCGACCTCGTCCGCAGTCTGACCCTCATCTCCCCGGCGCTGCCCGAGATGCCCCCGCAGGCCAGCGCCTGGCCCACCGCCGTGCTCGCCGTCCCCGGGGTGCCCGCGCTGCTGCGCCGCCGGGCGGCCGGCTCGGGCCGCACCGCCGAGCAGGCCACCGAGGACCTGCTGCGGCTCGTCTACGGCGACATCGACACGATCCCGGCCGAGCGCCGCGAGCGCGCCGTCGCCGAGTACCGCCGCCGCCTGGGGCTGCCGTACGCCCTGCAGGCGACCGTCGGCTCGGCCCGCGGCATCGTCTCCGCCTACACCGAGCGCGGCGAGCAGGCGCTGTGGCGGCAGGCCGCCCAGGTCAAGGCGCCCGTCCTCCTCGTCTACGGCCTGAAGGACAAGCTGGTCTCGTACCGCTCCGCCCGCCGGGCCTGCGCGGCGTTCGCCGACGCCCGGCTGCTGGTGCTGCCCGACTCCGGGCACGTCGCGATGATGGAGCACCCGGAGCGGGTGGCCCGCGCCGTCCGGGAGCTGCTCGCCGAGGTCTGAGCGGCCGCCCGGCCTGCGTCGACGCGCCACGGTGAACGCGCCGCGGCGCCTCAGGTCACGGCCTTTCACTCGTTCAGGTGGCATGCCCGCACGCGGACGAGGAGTCGTCGGCGTTCCGCTCTACCTTCGAGCTGTCAGACCGAACAGGTGTGGGGGAGAGGCGGCCGGCACCGGACCCGAACGGGTCCCGGACCGTCCGCCCGGTGGAGCCGGACACCGTGACCGCGGGGAGCGGGAGCGGTGCCCGCGCGGCTCCGCCGGCTTTCCGGGCATTGGTGTCACTGGGTGATCAGGCTCCCTGTCGCGTCGTCGCATCCCGATCCGTCGCACCGCTCCGGAGGTCGTCGTGCGCATTGCCCTGCTCACCGAGAGTGCCCGCCCGCTCGCACCCCGTGGCGGGACGGGCTGGTGCGGCCGCCTCGCCGGCGCGCTCGCCGAGCACGAGTTCCGGCTGTACCTGCTCGGCGCCGAGACCGGCCCCGGCCCGGACGGCCCGCCGCCGCGCGGCCTGACCGCCGTCCACCGCCTGCCGATATGGGGCCGCCGCCCCGGCGGCCCGCGCCCCGCCGTGCACCGCCGCCGGGCCTGCGCCGCCGCGTACGAGGACCTCGTGCGCGCCCTCGTCCGGCCCACCGAGCGCGAGCTCTTCGGACCCGCGCTCCACCGCCTCGCCGAGCTCGCCGGCCAGGACGGCGCCCTGCCCGCGTTCCTCGCCTCCGGACGGGCCCGCCGGGCCCTGGAGCGTATTTGGCGCGCCCCCGGCGCCGAGACCGCCGCCGGGCAGCCGCTCCTGCAGGACGTCCTCGTCGCCGGCGACCTGCTGGAACAGCTCCTGCGGCCGCTCTCCGCCCCCTGGTACGGCACCGGGCCGGACGGGCTCGGCGGCGCCGACCTCTGCCACGTCGTCGGCGGCGGCCCCGCCGCCCTGCCCGCCCTCGTCGCCAAGCACCTGCACGGCGTGCCCTTCGTGCTCACCGAGCACGGACTGCACCTGCGCGAGCAGTACCGCGGCTACCGCACCGCCCCCTACCGCTGGCCCGTCCGGGCCCTGCTCCTCTCCTTCTTCCGGCTGCTCACCGCGGAGACCTACCGGCAGGCCGCGGTGCTCACCCCCGGCAGCGCCTACGACCGGCGCTGGCAGGAGGCCTGCGGCGCCGACCCCGCGCGGATCCGCGTCGTCCACGAAGGCACCCCGGAGGCGTCCCGGGAGCCCGCGGGCGCCGAGCCCGAGCACCCCACCCTCGTCTGGGCCGGCGCCCTGGAGCCCGGCAGCGACGCCGAACTCATGCTGCACGCCTTCGCCCGGGTCCGCGCCGAGCTGCCCGCCGCCCGGCTGCGCATGTACGGCGAGGAGGCCGCCCCCGGCTACCTGCAGCACTGCCGCACCGTCGCGGAGAAGCTCGGCGTCACCCGGGCGGTCGACTTCGCCGGGCGGCCCCCGCTCACCGCCGACGCCTGGGCCGCAGGCAGCGCCGTCGTCTTCACCGCCCGCGCCCGGCGCAGCCCCCGGCTGCTCACCGACGCCATGCTCAGCGGCCGTGCGGTCGTCGCGACCGACGTGGGCGTCACCCCGGAGGTGGTCGGGCCCGCCGGCCTGCTCGTCCCGCCGCGCAGCCCCCGGGCGCTGACCGAGGCCTGCCTCGCCCTGCTCACGGACGCCGAGCGGCGGGCCAGACTCGGCCTCGCGGGCCGGCTCCGCGCCCAGGAGCGCTTCGCGGTGGAGCCGGAGACGGCGGCGTTCCGCGAGATCTACCTGGAGCTGGTCTCCCGCTGGCCCGCCTTCCCGGCGGCGGCCGCGCGGCTGCGGCCCTTCGCCCGTCCGGCCGAGTACTGGGTCGCGGGGGCGCCGGTCACCGTCGCGCCGACCCCGGAAGCCGGCACCGGCACCAGCACCGGCAGCGAGGCCGGCCCTGCCGGGGCCGCACCTGCCGGGGGCCCGGCCGGGGACGGCGGCCGGTCCGCCCCCGGCGTGCTCGCGGAGGCGCTCTGATGAGCCGCCCCGCCGGTCCGCCCGCGCCGCCGGACGCACCGCCCGCCGCGCGCACGGACACCCCGGCCGGAACGCCGTCCGGCGACCCCGTCCGGGCGCTGATGGCCGAGCACCGACGGCTCTGCGAGGAGGCCGTGCACCCGCTGGAGATCGCCGCCGGACTGGAGGACGCCGGGCTCACCGACCGCGCCGCGGCCCGCTTCCGGCACGCCGACCTCTTCGCCCTGGCCGAGGAGCTGTACGCCCGGGTGGAGCGCCGCCCCGCCGCGCCCGCCCCTCCGCCGCCCGCCGCGCCCTGGCCGGGTCAGGCCGCCCGGGCCCTCGGCACCGCCCTGCTCCACCTGCCGGCCGCCGGCCTGCTGGCCACCGTGCCCTGGCTGCTGCGCGTGCTCGGCCCCGGCGCTGCCGTCGCGGCGGCGCTCGTCGCGATCGGCTGGCTCGCCCTCGCCGCCCCGGCCCCGCGACCGGCGGCCCGGATCGGCTACGCCCTGGGGGCCGCGCTGCTGCTGGTGCCGGGTGCGGCGGCGGGCGGCCCGGCGTCGGCGGCGGTGCTCGCCCTCGGCGCGGGCACCGCGGACTTCGCCGCCCGGCGGCTGCGCGCCGCGGGCCGGAGCCACCTCGCGGCCGCCAAGACCGCGGACGAGTTCCGTGCCCGGATGCGGCCGCTGCTGCCGCTCGCGGCGGCCGTCCAGTTCGCCGCGGCGGGTCTGGCCGGCGCGCTGCTGCCGCTCGGCGCGGAGGGCCTGCCCGGCCCGGCCGGATGGGCCGGGCAGGGCGTGCTCGCGGTGCTGCTGCTGCTCGCCGTCGTCCTGCTGCGCTGCGGCCGCGCGGCCGTCGCGGCCGGTGCGACGGCTCTCACGGGCGCGGCGCTGGCGCTGCTGCCGCAGGCCGGGGCCGGTCTGCGGCTGGGGGTGGCGTCGGCGGTGGTCGCGGTGCTGCTGCCGGCCGTCCGGTCGCTGCTCGGCCGCCCCTGGACGCACCACCCGGCGCCCGCCGCCGGCGGGCCGGCCGGCTGAGGCCGTCCCGATCACCGATCTTGCCAACCAGCCCGGCCGCCACCCGGCCGGGCCTCGTGGAAGGACACCCCCGATGAGGGTGCTGCTGCTGGGCGCCGACGGCTACATCGGCCGACGGGTCGCCGACCGCCTGCTCGCCGAGTCAGACCTCCAGGTCACGGTGCTCGGCCGCCGGGATTCGGCCGACATCCGCTTCGACCTGACGGCGGGCAGCCCCGGCGCGCTGTCCCGCTTCCTGGACGCGGTCGCCCCCCAGGTGGTGATCAACTGCGCGGGCGCGACGTACGGCAGCTCGCGTTCGCTGATCCGCTCCAACACGCTGGCGGTGGCCACCGTCTGCGAGGCGATCCGGCGCAGCCGGGAGCCGGCCCGGCTCGTGCACGTCGGCTCGGCCGCCGAGTACGGGCCGATGCAGCCCGGTGCGCCGATCGCGGAGAGCACCGAGCCGCGGCCGGTCGGCCCGTACGGGGTGTCGAAGCTCGCCGGCACGGAGCTGGTGCTGGCCTCCGGGCTGGACGCGGCGGTGCTGCGGGTGTTCGACGTGGTGGGGCCCGGCGCGCCGTCGGCCTCGCTCTTCGGCCGGCTCGCCGACGGCCTGCGGCGGGCGCTGGAGCAGGACGAGCTGCAGGTGCGGATGCCCGACCTGTCCGGATACCGGGATTTCGTCGACGTCCGGGACGTCGCCCGGGCGGTCCAGTCGGCGGCGGTGTCGGCCGCCACCGGCGTGATCAACATCGGCAGCGGGCACGCGGTGCGGGCCCGGGACGCGGCCCATCTGCTCGTCCGGGCCTCGGGGTTCGAGGGGATCGTGGCGGAGGACGGCCGTCCGGTGCTCGTGCCGGGCCAGGCGGGCGAGTACCACCGCCCGGTGGAGCCCCGGCTGCTGCCGGAGCCCGTGCCGTGGCGGCAGGCCGACGTCCGTACCGCGCGCGACCGTCTCGGCTGGCGGACGCAGGTGCCGTTGGAGGAGTCGCTGGGCGACGTGTGGCTGGAGACGGCCTGCCGGGTGTGACCGCGCAGGTCGGAGCGGACGGCGCTGACCAGCGCCGTTCACCCCGCCGGGGGCGGGTCTCGGCATCCGGGGCGGGCGGTCTCACATGACGGACCCGACGTCTCGGAATAACAACGGCACGTGACACTGTTGGCGTAGCAAAGACCTACCGAACTGACGACCATCGGAGTCCCCGTGTCGCTGCCACCCCTGGTCGAGCCGGCCGCCGAGCTCACCGTCGACGAGGTCCGCCGGTACTCCCGCCACCTGATCATCCCCGACGTGGGCATGGACGGGCAGAAGCGGCTGAAGAACGCGAAGGTGCTGTGCGTCGGCGCGGGCGGCCTCGGCTCGCCCGCCCTCATGTACCTGGCCGCGGCCGGCGTGGGCACGCTCGGCATCGTGGAGTTCGACACGGTCGACGAGTCGAACCTGCAGCGGCAGATCATCCACGGCCAGTCGGACATCGGCCGTTCGAAGGCGGAGTCGGCGCGCGACTCGGTCAAGGAGATCAACCCCTACGTCGACGTGATCCTCCACGAGGACCGCCTCGACAACTCCAACGTCATGGAGATCTTCGCCGGCTACGACCTGATCGTGGACGGCACCGACAACTTCGCCACCCGGTACCTGGTGAACGACGCGGCCGTGCTGCTCGGCAAGCCGTACGTGTGGGGCTCGATCTACCGGTTCGACGGCCAGGCCAGCGTCTTCTGGGCCGAGCACGGCCCCTGCTACCGCTGCCTCTACCCGGAGGCCCCGCCGCCGGGCATGGTCCCCTCCTGCGCCGAGGGCGGCGTGCTGGGCGTGCTCTGCGCCTCGATCGGCTCGATCCAGGTCACCGAGGCCATCAAGCTCCTCGCCGGCGTCGGCGAGCCGCTGGTCGGCCGCCTGATGATCTACGACGCCCTGGAGATGCAGTACCGCTCGGTCAAGGTCCGCAAGGACCCGAACTGCGCGCTCTGCAGCGACAGCCCCACCGTCACCGAGCTGATCGACTACGACGCCTTCTGCGGCGTCGTGTCGGAGGAGGCCCAGGCCGCTGCCGCGGGCTCCACCATCACCTCGAAGCAGCTCAAGGCGTGGCTCGACGACGAGGAGGACATCTTCCTCATCGACGTCCGCGAGCCCGGCGAGTACGAGATCGTCAACATCCCCGGCGCCACGCTCATCCCCAAGAACGAGTTCCTCATGGGGAACGCGCTGGAGAAGATGCCGCAGGACAAGAAGATCGTCCTGCACTGCAAGACCGGCGTCCGCTCGGCCGAGGTGCTGGCCGTGCTCAAGTCGGCCGGCTTCTCCGACGCCGTCCACCTGGGCGGCGGCGTGATCGGCTGGGTCAACCAGATCGAGCCGCACAAGCCGGTCTACTAGGCCGCAGCCGCAGCCGCAGCCGCACCATCGTGCCGAAGGGCCGCCCCACCGGGGCGGCCCTTCCGCGTGCCCGGGGGCCCTACAGCGCGCCGCGGCGCTGCAGCAGGTTGTACGAGATCCAGCCGGGCAGCACCGGCAGCCAGAACGTCAGCAGCCGGTACAGGAAGACCGCCGGGGTCGCCGCCGACGGGGGCACGTTGCCGACCGTCAGCGCACCGATCAGGGCGATCTCCACCGGCCCGATGCCGCCCGGCGTGGGGATCGCCGACCCGGCCGCGTTGGCGGTGAGGAAGACCACCGCCACCGCCGAGTACGTCATCTCGCCGCCGAACGCCCGCACCGACGCGTACAGGCAGGCCGTGAACGACAGCGTCAGCAGCAGGATGCCGCCGAAGCCGGTGACGAGCTTCGTCGGGGTCTGCATGAGGTCGAGCATGCGCGGCACCACGCCGAAGAACAGCGACCGCACCCGCGTGACCACGAACCGCCGCAGCGGCGCCACCGCGGCGACCACCAGGCCCAGCACCGACGCCGACAGCACGCCGATGATCACCGCGCGGGAGGCGCCGAGATCGCCGTTGGTCTGGCTGCCGGTGACCAGGCCGAAACTGAACAGCAGCAGCAGGTGCCCGGCCAGGCCTGCCAGCTGCGAGGCACCGACGCTGGCGACCGCCTGGCCCGGACGGATCCCGGCCTTCTGCAGGTAGCGGGTGTTGAGCGCGATGCCGCCGATCGCCGCCGGCGCGACCAGCTTCACGAACGAGCCGGCCAGCTGCGCGGCGACCGTCCGCCGGAACGGCAGGCGCTCCGGCACGAAGCCGGTGAGGCTCATCGCCGCGGCGCCGTACGTGACCGCGGCCGCCGCCAGCGCGACGGACGCCCAGCCCCAGTCCATCTGCGACAGCTTCAGCTGGGCGGGCTTGATGGTGGTCAGCGCCAGGTACGCGGCGAAGGTCAGCGCGATGACCGTGATCAGCGTCTTCGGCTTGAGCCGCTCCAGCCGGGCCGGGGCGAGCGGCGCCTCCGGCGCGATCTGCAGGATCTGCCCGCGGATCCGGCTCAGCAGGTCCTCGCCGGCGACCGCGATGTCCTCCTCGGCCTGCTGCTGGGTGCGCTCGCCCGCGGCGACCTGCTCCAGCGCGAGCGCCCGGGCCGCGGCCTTGCGCTCCTTGGTCATCCGCTGCAGGTCGACCCGGGTCGAACGGCTCATGCCGACGGGCTGCAGGAGCGGCAGCGAGGCCGCCACCCGGTCCGCGCCGAGCACCAGGTTGGCCACCGCCACCGAGCGGGCCGGACCGACCCGCAGGGCGAAGGTGGTGAGCAGCTGGGCGACGTCGATGCGCAGCGTCAGGTCGCCGGCCGCGATGTCGCCGCCGGAGAGGTTCACCAGCGCGCCGGACTTCTCGTCGACGACGAGCAGCGACTCACCGGTCAGCCTGCGGTGCGCGATGCGGCGCTCGTGCAGGGACTGCACGGAGTCCCACAGGGAGCCCATCACCTGGTCGGTGATCTCGTCGTCGGCGAGCTCGTCGAGGGTGCGCCCGGCGACGTTCTCGTACACGAGGATCGCGGCGTCCGGGCCGAGCTCGGAGGTCGCCACCAGCTGCGGGGCCCGCGCCCCGGACGCGGCCGCCGCGTACGCGATCAGCGCCTCCTGCTCCAACGCCTGCCGCAGCGACTGCGGGCTGCGCCGCACCGCCACCGACCGCAGCCGGATCCGCCGCCAGGCGCGGTAGAAGAAGCCGGACGCCTGCTGCTCCCGGTCGATGACGTGCACGTCGAGCAGCGGCCCGTCGGTCTGCGTCACGAGGTAGCGGCGGGTCTCCCCGGGCGCGTCCGGCGCGCGGTGCGCACCCGAGGGCGTGAAGCCGACCTTGCGCAGGCCGATCAGCAGGTGCTGGCCGGTCGGCCGGATGTTGGGCGACCCGATCGCGTACAGCGTGCCGTACGCCACCGACCAGCCGATCAGGACGGTGAGCAGCAGCGACAGCGGCGTCGTGTACCCGCTGATCAGCTCGGTGACGCCGCTGAGCACCACCACCACCCACAGCGCCACCCGCCACCGCGGACGGCTCGACATGCCGACCGCCGTCATGTAGGCGATCACCGGCGCCAGGTAGCCGTGCACCGGGTCGGTGAGCGTCTTGCCCCCGCCCGGCGGCAGCTGCGTCAGGGCGTCCCGGATCGCGGGGGGCGCCCCGGCGGCCACCCACCAGTCGATGCCGAGCGACACGCCGTACGCCAGCACCGAGGCGAGCACGCCGTCGGCGACGCGCAGGCCGTCGCGCTTGATCAGCCGCTCCACCGCGAAGGCCAGCGGCACCGCCAGCACGGCGACGCTGGAGACCAGCGCCGCGATGGTGCTGAGCACGCTCGGCACCTTGTCGGCGTTCGAGGAGATGTCCGTCTCGATGCCGGTCGTCGTCGAGACGGCGACCTGCGCGAGCACGAAGACCGCGATGATGCCGAGCACGCCGGCGAGGAAGCGCAGCAGGTCGGTGGGGCGGTGGGCGCGGGCGGCGAGCAGCGGCTCGTCCACCGCCACGAACTCGCCGGTCGGCTCGTCGGCCGCCGCGGCCACGTCCGCCACGTGTCCGTCGTCCTCCTGCCCGTCCCCGGGGGGACCGTCGGGCCCGGGGGCCTCCGGACCGTGCGCGTCCGCCGCGCGGTCGTCCTTGCCCGCGGGCTGCCGCGGCGGCGAGACTGTCGGCGGTTCGGGGGCGGGGCCCGCAGACCGGTCGGTGGCGGACTCGTCCGAGCCCTTGTCCACGTTCACGTCTGCCGTCCCGGTCATCTGGTCTTGTCCTCGTATCACCCACGCACTTGCCCCGAAGATGCTGCCATGCCCCGGCGTCTCGTGCGGGACAGGGGCCTGATCGGGCGCGGCGGATCGCCCGCACGGGCCCCAGGAATCGACCGGATGGGGAGAAATGCCACAGCAGACCGACGATCCCGGGGCGGAGGGCGCACCGCCGCCCTTCGCGGAGGCCGTGCTCGATCTCACGGAGCGCATCCCCCCGGGACGCGTCATGACGTACGGCGACGTCGCCGAGTACCTCGGCCAGGGCGGCCCCCGCCAGGTGGGCCGGGTCATGGCACTCTACGGCGGCGGCGTGCCCTGGTGGCGGGTCATCCGGGCGGACGGCCGCCCGCTGCCCGGGCACGAGCACCGGGCGCTGCCGGAGTACCGCGCCGAGGGCACGCCGCTGCGCACGGTCGGCGGCGAACCGCGGGTCGACCTGCGGGCGGCCCGCTGGGACGGCGGCCAGGCCGGGGCGTCGGCCGGGGCGTGACGGGCGCACGGGACGGCGGGGAGGCGGGGGAGGCGGACGTCACCCCCGCCGATCCCCCGAAAGGGGTGCGCGGGACGGTCTGACGGTGCAGGATCGTAGGCTCGGTGCGGACACCCCCGCCCCCGGGGCGACGGAAGGCACCGCAGCCCGCGCGCCACCGGCCGACGCCGACCGGCACGCCCGCCCGAGACGCCCGACGCGTCGCACGAACCGCCGCACGACCGCCTGGACCGCAGTGACCTCCCCATTCCGCCTGGTACGCAGCCCGCTCGCACAGCCCGCCCCGCCCGTCCTGGACGACTTCCAGCAGGCGGTCGCCGAGCATGCCGGCGGGCCGCTCCTGGTGCTGGCCGGACCCGGCACCGGCAAGACCACCACCCTCGTCGAGGCGGTCGCCCGGCGCATCGAGCGCGGCACCGACCCGGAGCGGATCCTCGTCCTCACCTTCAGCCGCAAGGCCGCGATGGAGCTCCGGGACAGGATGACCGCCCGGATCGGCGCCACCGGCGCGGCCCCGCAGGCCACCACCTTCCACTCCTTCTGCTACGCGCTGCTCCGCGACCAGCAGGAGCCGGAGGCCGCCGCCGAACCGCTGCGCCTGCTCTCCGGCCCCGAACAGGACGTCATGGTGCGCGAGCTGCTCGCCGGCGGCGCCGAGGACGCCCGGCTCGGCACCGGACGGATCTCCTGGCCGCTCGACCTGCGGGCCTGCCTCACCACCCGCGGCTTCGCCGACGAGGTCCGCGCGGTGCTCGCCCGCAGCCGCGAGCTGGGCCTCGGCGAGGCCGAGCTGGCCCGCTTCGCCGAGGGCGTGCAGCGCCCCGACTGGGCCGCCGCCGCGCACTTCCTCGCCGACTACCTCGACGTGCTCGACCTGCGCGGCGTCCTCGACTACGCCGAGCTCGTGCACCGCGCCGTGCTGCTCGCCGAACGCCCCGAGGCCGCGGAGCACCTCGCGCAGCGGTACGACGTCGTCTTCGTGGACGAGTACCAGGACACCGACCCCTCCCAGGTGCGGCTGCTGCGCCGGCTGGCCGGCGGCGGACGCGACCTCGTCGCCGTCGGCGACCCGGACCAGTCGATCTACGCGTTCCGCGGTGCCGACATCAACGGCATCCTCGACTTCCCCGACACCTTCCGCCGCGCCGACGGCGGCCCCGCCGAGGTGAAGGTGCTGCGGGTCTCCCGCCGCTCCGGCGCCGTACTCCTCGCCGCCACCCGCGAACTCGCCCGCCGCATGCCGATGGGCCGGCTGCCCGCCGACAAGCTCGCCCAGCACCGCGCCCTGCTGCCCTCCCGCGAGGGCGGCGCCGTCGAGGTGTACACCTACCCGACACCCGGCACCGAGCTCGACTCCGTCGCCGACCTGCTGCGCCGCGCCCACCTGGAGGACGGCGTGCCGTGGGGCGAGATGGCCGTGCTCGTCCGCGCCGGCGCCCGCTCCATCCCCGGGGTGCGGCGCGCCCTCGCCGCGGCCGGCGTGCCGCTGGAGATCGACGGCGACGACCTGCCGCTGCGCGAGGAGCCCGCCGTCGCCCCGCTGCTGCTCGCCCTGCGCGTCTGCGCCGAGCCCGCCGACCGGCCCACCGCCGAACTCGCCCACACCCTGCTCACCGGCCCGCTCGGCGGCCTCGACGGCTCCGACCTGCGCCGTCTCGGCCGGGCGCTGCGCGAGGAGGAGCGCGCCGCCCTGCGCGAGGCCGGCGACCCGGCCGCCGTCCGCCCCGCCGAGGAGCTGATCCGCGAGGCCCTCGCCGAGCCCGAGCGGCTCGTCGCCATGGACCCGGCGTACGCCCGCCGCGCCCGCGACCTCGGAACCCTGCTGCGCAAGGTCCGGGAGCTGCTGGCCGGCGGCGGCAGCGCCGAGGACGCCCTGTGGGCGCTGTGGGACGGCAGCCGCCGCTGGCGCGAACGCCTGGAACGCACCGCCCTGCGCGGCGGCGCCGCCGCCCGCAACGCCGACCGCGACCTCGACGCGCTGTGCGCCCTCTTCGAGACCGCCGCCCGGGCGGAGGAACGCGTCGCCGGGCACCGCGGCGCCCCCGACCTGCTCGCCGAGCTGGAGGCGCAGGACATCGCCGCCGACACGCTCACCGTGCGGGCCGTCCGCCCGGAGGCCGTCCGGCTGATGACCGCGCACCGCTCCAAGGGCCTGGAGTGGCGGGTCGTCGTGGTCGCCGGAGTGCAGGAGGGCCTCTGGCCCGACCTGCGCCGCCGCGGCTCCCTGCTGGAGGCCGACCGGATCGGCCGGGACGGCCTCGCCGAACCGCTCTCCCCGGCCGCCCTGCTCGGCGAGGAGCGGCGGCTCTTCTACACCGCCGCCACCCGCGCCAAGGACCGGCTGATCGTCACCGCCGTGAAGGCCCCCGCCGAGGACGGCGACGAGCCGTCGCGCTTCCTGCGCGAGCTCTACCGCGAGCAGCTCGACCCCCGCACCGGCGCGGTGCGCTCCCGCGTGCCGCAGGTCACGGTCGCCGACATCACGCACCGGCCGCGCCGCCCGCTGTCGGTGGCCGCCCTGGTGGCCGAGCTGCGCGCGGTGACCGTCGACCCGGCACGGACGCCCGAGCTGCGCCGGGCCGCCGCCGAACGCCTCGCCCGGCTGGCCTCCGCCGCCGACGAGGACGGCTTCCCGCTGGTGCCCGCGGCCCACCCCGACCGCTGGTGGGGCCTGCTCGACCAGACCGCGGCCCCCGACCCGCTGCGGTCCCCGGAGACGCCCGTCCGGCTCTCCGGGAGCGGGCTGGAGCAGCTGGAGGGCTGCGCCCTCCAGTGGTTCCTCGACAAGGACGTCCGCGCGGCCGGCACCGCGACCGCCGCCCAGGGGTTCGGCAACGTGCTGCACGCCCTCGCCGACGAGGTCGGCTCCGGCCGCAGCCCGGCCGACCTCGCCGTGCTCATGGAGCGCCTGGACACCGTCTGGGACGCCCTCGCCTTCGACGCCCCCTGGAAGTCGCAGCAGGAGAAGACGGAGGCGCGGTCCGCCCTGGAGCGCTTCCTGCACTGGCACGTCCTGGAACGCGGCCGCACCACCGTCGCCACCGAGCACGGCTTCGACCTGACCCTCACCGTCGGCGGCGTCGCCGTGCGGATCCGCGGCTCCATGGACCGCATCGAGCAGGACGAGGGCGGCCGCGCCTACGTCGTCGACTTCAAGACCGGCAAGCAGATCCCCACCGAGAAGTCGCTGCCCGAGCACAAGCAGCTCGCCGTCTACCAGCTCGCCGTCCGCAACGGCGCCCTCGACGGCCTGCCGGGCGTGGCCGCCGGCACCGCCTCCGGCGGCGCCGAGCTCGTGCACCTGCGCGAGCCCGGCAAGACCGACAAGGAGGCGCCGAAGGTCCAGCAGCAGGCGCCGCCCGACGGCGAACCCTGGATCGAGAACCTCCTCGCCGACGCCGCCGGCCGGGTGCTCGCGGAGCGCTTCGTGCCGACCCGGGGCGACGGCTGCGCGCGCTGCTCGTTCCGCAGCAGCTGTTCCGCCCAGCGCGACGGCCGGCAGGTCGTCGACTGAGACCGGCCGGCGACAGGGCCCGCGGGCGCCCGCTCCGTGCCGGGAGTGTCGGCGCGGGCGGCTAGCGTGGGGGTGTGCGTCCTGTGCTCGATGACCCCGCCCGGCTGAGGGACCTGCTCGGCATCCCCTTCAACGACGAGCAGATGCAGGCGATCGGCGCCCCGCTGGAGCCCGCCGTGATCGTCGCCGGCGCCGGTTCCGGCAAGACGACCGTGATGGCCGCCCGGGTGGTCTGGCTGGTCGGCTCGGGCGCCGTGGCCCCGGAGCAGGTGCTCGGCCTGACCTTCACCAACAAGGCGGCCGGCGAGCTCGCGGAGCGGGTGCGCTCCGCCCTGCTGCGGGCGGGCGTCGCCGACCCGGACGACGCCGACGCGCTCGGCGAGCCCGACATCTCGACCTACCACGCCTTCGCCGGCCGCCTCCTCAAGGAGCACGGTCTGCGCCTCGGCATCGAGCCCGACGTCCGGCTGCTCGCCGACGCCACCCGCTTCCAGCTCGCCGCCAAGGTGCTGCGGGCCGCCCGCGGGCCCTTCCCGGCGCTCACCGGCACCTTCTCCACCCTCGTCGCCGACCTCATCTCCCTCGACTCCGAACTCGCCGAGCACCTCGTCGACCCCGAGCGCCTGCGGGCCTGGGACACCGGCCTCCTCGACGCCCTCGCCGGGGTGAAACTCACCAACGACGACCTGCGGGCCGTGCCGGGCACCGCCCGCGCCCGCCAGGAGCTCCTGCGCCTCGTCGAGGACTACCGGCGCCGCAAGCAGGCCGGCGACCTCATGGACTTCGGCGACCAGATAGCGGCCTCCGCCCGGCTCGCGCAGGAACGCCCCGAGGTCGGGGCGCTGCTGCGCGAGCAGTACCGGGTCGTGCTGCTCGACGAGTACCAGGACACCTCCGTCGCCCAGCGCCTCATGCTGGCCGGGCTCTTCGGCGGCGGCACCGGCCACCCGGTGACCGCCGTCGGCGACCCCTGCCAGGCGATCTACGGCTGGCGCGGCGCCTCCGTCGCCAACCTCGACGACTTCCCCGTCCACTTCCCGCGGCAGGACGGCACCCCCGCCGCCCGGTTCGCGCTCAGCGAGAACCGCCGCAGCGGCGGCCGCCTGCTGGCCTTCGCCAACGGCCTCGCCGCGCCGCTGCGCGCCATGCACGAGGGCGTCGAGGCCCTGCGCCCCGCGCCCGGCGCCGAGCCGGACGGCTTCGTACGCTGCGCCCTGCTGCCGACCCACGACGAGGAGATCGGCTGGCTCGCCGACCGGATCGCCCACCTGGTGCGCACCGGCACCGCGCCCGGCCGCATCGCGGTGCTGTGCCGCGGCGGAGCGGCCTTCCCCGACGTGCACGCGGCGCTGGTCGCCCGGGAGGTGCCGGTCGAGGTGGTCGGCCTCGGCGGGCTGTTGCAACTGCCCGAGGTGGCCGACCTGGTGGCGGTCTGCGAGGTGCTGCAGGACCCGACCGCCAACGCCTCGCTGGTGCGCCTGCTGATCGGCCCGCGCTGGCGGATCGGCCCGCGCGACCTCGCCCTGCTCGGCCGCCGGGCCGCCGACCTCGTCCGGACCGAGCGGGCGCACGGGGACGTGCTCGCCGCGGCGGTGGCCGGCACCGACCCGACGGAGGTGGTGTCGCTCGCCGACGCGCTGGAGACCTTCCTGGAGGCCGGGCAGCCCGACGAGCTGGCGTTCTCGCCGGAGGCCCGGGTGCGGTTCGCCCGGCTGGCCCGGGAGGTCCGCGAGCTGCGCCGGGCGCTGGCCGAACCGCTGATGGACGTCCTGCACCGGGTGCTGGGGGTCACCGGCCTGGAGGTGGAGCTGTCGGCGTCGCCGACGGCGCTGGCCGCCCGGCGCCGGGAGACGCTGCACGGCTTCCTGGACATCGCGGCCGGGTTCGCCGACCTGGACGGCGATCCGGGCCTCGCCGCGTTCCTGGCGTTCCTGCGGGCGGCGCAGGAGTACGAGCGGGGTCTCGACAGCAGCCTCCCGGGCGGCGAGGACACCGTGAAGGTGCTCACCGCGCACAAGTCCAAGGGCCTGGAGTGGGACGTCGTCGCGGTGCCCGGCCTGGTCAAGGGGGCCTTCCCGAGCAGCCAGGGCCGGGAGCGCTGGACGAGCACCCGCCGGGTGCTGCCGCACGCGCTGCGCGGCGACGCCGACACGCTGCCCGTCGACCCGCCGTGGACGGCCAAGGGCATGGGGCTGTTCAAGAAGGAGATGGCCGCGCACTCCCAGGTCGAGGAGCTCCGGCTCGGCTACGTCGCCTTCACCCGCCCCCGCGAGCTGCTGCTGGCCTCCGGGCACTGGTGGGGGCCGAGCCAGAAGCGCCGCCGCGGGCCGTCCGGCTTCCTGCTGGACCTGCGGGCGCACTGCGAGCAGCCCGGCAACGGCGAGGTCGAGGCGTGGGCCGAGGAGCCGCTGCCGGACGCGGAGAACCCGGCCCTGACCCGGACGGTCGACACCCCCTGGCCGCTGCCGCTGGACACCGCCGCGCAGCTCGCCCGCCGCCGGGTCGCGGAGGTCGTCCTCGGCCGGCTCGCCGGCACCCCGGCCGCGGAGCCGGAGCGGACGACTCCCGAGGACACCCGGCTGATCGCCTCCTGGGACCGTGATCTCGACGCACTGACAGGGGAGTTGGAGCGTTCCCGGCGTTCGGTGCGCGAGGTGCCGCTGCCGTCGTCGCTCTCCGCGTCGCAGTTGCTCCGGCTGGCCGCCGACCCGGACGGCTTCGCCCGCGACCTGGCCCGCCCGATGCCGCGCCCGCCGCAGCCGGCGGCCCGCCGCGGCACGCGTTTCCACAGCTGGGTGGAGTCGCGGTTCGCGGTGGAGGAGCTGGTGCTCGTCGAGCCGGACGCGCTGCCCGGCGCGGACGACGACGGCATCGAGGACGAGCGCGACCTGGAGCAGCTCAAGGAGGCGTTCCTGCGCAGCCCGTACGCCGGGCGGACGCCGTACCGGGTCGAGGCGCCGTTCCAGCTGCTGCTGGCGGGGCGCGTGGTGCGCGGCCGGATCGACGCGGTCTACCGGGAGCGTGACGGTGGCGCAGGGTCACGGCATCCGTGGCGGTACGAGGTGGTCGACTGGAAGACCCACCGCGAGGAGACCGCGGACCCGCTGCAGCTCGCGGTCTACCGCCTGGCCTGGGCCGAGCGGACGGGCGTGGAGCCGGAGCAGGTCAGTGCGGCGTTCCTGTACGTGCGCAGCGGACGGGTGGACAGACCGTCAGGACTTCCCGACCGAAAAGAGTTGACCAGGCTCCTGATCGGGAATAGTGAAGAATGAGTCACTCAGAGCATCCAAGCCGTCACGGGAGCGCGCGAAACCTGTGCATCGTGCACTTTTCGCGCCTATTGTGGGGTCGGTAACCGGTCACACCGGCGCTCCGGCCGCCCGCAGGGGCAGCAGCCCCTGACTTTCCGTCATCACCGCAGGTGTCCCCTGACACCGGCCACCCTCTGCTGGAGAGACCGACGTTGAGCGCGACCGGATGGATCAGAGACCGGCTCGCGGGGCAGACCCCGGGAGCCGTCCCGGGCCGGGTGACGGGCACCTGGCCGAGAACCGCACTGGCGCTGCCGTTCATCGGCATGGCCCTGGTGCTCTCCCTGGACTTCTTCAGCAACACCGAGGTCACCGTCGAACCGGCCCTCACCTCGGTGCCGGCACTGGCCGCGGTGGTCAGCCGGCGCACCTGGTACCCGCTCCTCATCGGCGTGCTGACCGAGATCGCGGCGTTCCTGATGGCCGGCTACAACGAGGTGCTCGGCGAGTCGGTGCACAGCGCCACCGTCTTCGCGATCGCGCTGGTCGCCGGCATCGGCTGGGTCTCCACCACGCTGCGGCTGCGCCAGGAGCGGGCGCTGGCCGAGGCCCAGCTGGTGGCCGAGATCGCCCGCCGGGTGCTGCTGCGGCCCGTGCCGGAGCGGGTGGGCAGCGTCCGCGCGGCGGTGCACTACGCGGCCGCGCACGCGCACGTCTCGATCGGCGGCGACCTGTACGAGGTGGTCAACACCCGGCACGGGGTGCGCGCGGTGGTCGGCGACGTCCGCGGCAAGGGCCTGGCCGCCGTGGAGACGGCCGCCGCGGTGCTGGGGGCCTTCCGGGAGGCCGCGCACCAGGAGGCCGCCCTCGACCGGGTCGCCGGCTGGCTGGCCGTCAGCCTCGACCGGGCGCTGCACGAGAACGACCACCCGGGCATCGAGGAGGAGTTCGTCACCCTCGTGCTGATCGGGCTGCGCTCGGACGGCACCGCCGAGATCGTCAACTGCGGGCACCCGGCGCCCGTCCTGCTGCGGGCCGGCGAGCCGGTGCGGCTGCTGGAGCCGTCCGAGCCCGTGCCGCCGCTGGGCGTGCTCGACCCGGCGGACGTCTGCCCGCCCGTGCAGCGGCTGCCGCTCAGCCCCGGCGACCGGGTGCTGCTCTACACCGACGGCGTGATCGAGGCCCGCGACGGCGCCGGGGTCTTCTACCCGCTGGTCGACCGGCTGCCGCACTGCGCGGAGGGCGGCCCGGTCGAGGTGCTGAACCGCCTGCACCAGGACGTCGTGCGGCACGTCGGGCACAAGCTCGGCGACGACGCGGCGATGCTGCTCCTGCAGTACGAGCCCGCCGGCCCGCACCTGCCCGTGCAGGGCGGCCGGCCGATCCTCGCGAAGGGCGCCCCGCCGGTCAGAGACTGACCTCGACCACCAGCGGCCGGTGGTCCGAGACGCCGGTGCGGGGAGCCTCGGCGGTGCCGACCGCCGACCTCGGCACGCCCGCCGCGAGCACGTGGTCGAACTGCACCGCGGGCCGGTGCGACGGGTAGGTGGGGGTGCTGGCCAGGTCGTACCAGCCGTGCAGCCGGGGCCGGTGCCCGCGGGTGCGGCGGCGGTACGGCCCGGGCTGGGCGCGGCGGTCGCGGCGGGCGGCCCGTGCGGCGCGCAGCCGCTCCCGCGAGGTGGTGCGGTCGAGGGCGGTGGCGCCGCCGAGCACCGTGCGGGGCACCGCGCCGATGAGGTTGAAGTCGCCGAGCACCAGGTGCGGCCGCGGCAGGTCGGCGATCCAGCGGCGGACGGCGGCGAGCTGGGCGACGTTCCAGCCGGGCACGAACGACAGGTGCGTGGCGACCACGGTGAACGGCCCTCCGGCGCCCACCAGGACGGCGGCCACGGCCGCCCGCGGCTCGTCCGGCACGGGGGTCAGGCCGCGCCGCCCGGCCACCCGCAGCGGCAGCCCGAACGGCGCCGGCGCGAACCGGCGGGCCCGCCAGTGCTGCACCGGCAGCCGGGTCAGCAACGCGGTGCCGTACGCGGGCAGGCCGGCGGCGGTCCCGACCTCGTCGGGCCCGTACACCCGCAGGCCGCGGACGGACGGGTCGGGCAGCCACCCCGCGACGGGGGCGGGCGTGCCGTGCAGCGCGGCGGCGAACCGCCAGTCGGAGGCCCCCATGGCCTTCGCGGCGACGGCCGCCTGGTCGACGAGGCCGGAGCGCTGCTGGTGGCGGTCGACCTCCTGGATCGCGAGGACGTCCGCGTCGAGCGCGGCGACCGCGTCGGCGAGCGGCGCGCCGGGGTCGTCGGGGTAGGGCAGCGGCCCGCCGTCGTCCGCGAGCGGCTGCCCGTGCAGCAGGTTGAAGGTGGCGATGCGCAGCTGGCTCACGACCCGACCGTACCCGTTCCGGAACTTGAGACACTGTGGCATACCGGGTATACATACTCGGTATGTCGATCCGTCACGGTCTTCTCGCCCTCCTCGACCAGGGCCCCCGCTACGGGTACCAGCTGCGCACCGAGTTCGAGGCCAGGACCGGTGCCACCTGGCCGCTGAACGTCGGCCAGGTCTACACCACCCTCGGGCGGCTGGAGCGCGACGGCCTCGTCCAGCCCGCCGGCGAGGACGGCGAGGGCCACCTCTTCTACGCCGTCACCGAAGCAGGACGCGCAGAACTGCGCCAGTGGTTCGACACCCCGGTGCCCCGCACCAACCCGCCCCGCGACGAACTCGCCATCAAGCTCGCCATGGCCGTCACCGTGCCCGGCGTCGACGTGCAGTCCGTCGTCCAGGGCCAGCGCCGGCACAGCATGAAGGCCCTCCAGGACTACACCCGGCTCAAGGGCCAGGCCCTCGTCGCCTCCCCCGAACAGCAGGGAGACCTCGCCTGGCTGCTCGTCCTGGAACAGCTCATCTTCCAGACCGAGGCCGAGATCCGCTGGCTCGACCACTGCGAGACCCGCCTCGCCCAGTACGCCGCCCGGCCCGCGCCGCCGGAACCGGGGCCCGCCGCCGCGCCCGCCCCGAAGACCGGCCCCCGCCGCCGCGCCCGCACCTGAACCACCGACCTCACAGGGGGACACCGTGAGTACCGACCACCACGAGCACCTGCCACCCGTCCTGCACCTCGACGGCGTCGGCCGCGTGCACGGCCACGGCGCCGCCGAGGTGCACGCCCTGCGCGGCGTCGACCTGGCCGTCCGCCCCGGCGAACTCGTCGCCGTCATGGGCCCGTCCGGATCCGGCAAGTCCACGCTCCTCACGCTCGCCGGAGGACTCGACAGCCCCACCACCGGCCGGGTGCTGATCGAGGGCACCGACCTCGGCTCGCTCTCCCGCAAGCAGCAGGCCCGGGTCCGCCGCCGCGCCGTCGGCTACGTCTTCCAGGACTACAACCTCATACCGGCCCTCACCGCCGCCGAGAACATCGCCCTGCCGCGCGAACTCGACGGCGTCTCCAGCCGGGCCGCCCGCCGCGAGGCGGTCACCGCCCTGGAGGAGCTCGGCATCGCCGACCTCGCCGACCGCTTCCCCGACGACATGTCCGGCGGCCAGCAGCAGCGCGTCGCGATCGCCCGCGCCCTCATCGGCGACCGCCGGCTCGTCCTCGCCGACGAACCCACCGGCGCCCTCGACTCCACCACCGGCGAGTCCGTCCTCGCCGTCCTCCGCACCCGCTGCGACGCCGGCGCCGCCGCCATGATGGTCACCCACGAGGCCCGGCACGCCGCCTGGGCGGACCGCGTCGTCTTCCTGCGGGACGGCCGCGTGGTCGACCAGAGCGTCAGCCGCGACGCGGCCAGCCTGCTCGTCACCGCCGCCACCAACAGCGTGAAGGGCCCGGCAGAGTGAAGCTCACCGCCTGGCGGGCCGCCCTGCGCATAGCCCGCCGCGACGCCCTGCGGGCCAAGGGCCGCAGCGCCCTCGTCCTCGCCATGATCGCCCTGCCCGTCCTCGGCGTCGCCGGCGCCGACATCGTCTACCGCAGCGCCGACCTCGACCCCGTCGAGCGGATCACCCGTCAGATGGGCCGGGCCGACGCCCTCGTCGACATCGGCTCGGCCGGCCAGGCCCTGCTGCAGGCGCCCGACCCGCGCGAGGGCGCCGGCAGCTTCGCCGACGGCAACGGGAAGCAGCGGGCCCGGACCCCCCAGGAACAGCACGCCGAGCAGACCCCGCCGGAGAAGCTCACCGCCGAACTCCTCCCGCCCGGCTCCACCCTCGTCGCGCTGCGGTCCGGCCCGAGCGTCCAGGCCGCCACCAAGGAGGGCCTGCTCAGGACCGACACCGCGGAGGCCGACCTCGCCGACCCGGTCTGGCACGGCAAGCTGAACCTCCTGCACGGCCGCGCCCCGGCCGCCGCCGACGAGGTCGCGGCCACCCGGGCCTTCCTCGACCAGTCCGGACTCCGCGAGGGCGACACCACCACCCTCAAGGGGCTGGAAGGCCGCACGCTCACCGTCACCGCCGTCGTCGAGTACCCCGACTCGCTGGACGGAGCCGTCCTCGTCGGCCGGCCGGGCGCGCTCGTGAAGGCCCTCGACCCGGCCGGCGAGCGCTCCGCCGGCCCGTCCTGGCTGGTCCGGCTGCCCGCCGGCGCCGCGCTCGACTGGCCCGCCGTCCAGAAGTTCAACGCGTACGGCCTCACCGTCGCCTCGCGCTCGGTGATCCTCGACCCGCCGCCCCGCTCCCGGGTGCCGTACTACACGGAGATGGACCGCTACGGCGCGGGCGGCCCCGACCCGGTGGCGTTCGTCGTCCTCGGCACGGTCGCCGGCATGGCCCTGCTGGAGATCGTGCTGCTCGCCGGCCCGGCCTTCGCCGTCGGCGCCCGCCGCTCCCGCCGCCAGCTCGGCCTGCTCGCCGCGGGCGGCGGCGACCGCTCGCACATCCGGGCCGTGGTGCTCGGCGGCGGCGTCGTGCTCGGCATCGCCGGGGCCGTCGTCGGCGTCGTCCTGGCCACCGCCACGGTCGCCGTGCTGCGGCCGTGGGCCGAGGAACAGGCGGGCAGCCGCTTCGGCCACCTCGACCTCCAGCCGCTCGACCTGCTCGGCGTCGCCGCGATCGGCCTCGTCACCGGCCTGCTCGCGGCCGTCGTCCCGGCCGTCCAGGCCGCCCGGCAGGACGTCGTCGAGGCGCTCACCGGACGCGGCTCCGTCAAGCCCGCCAGCCGCAGACTGGCCGTGCTCGGCCTCCTCATGGTCGTCGGCGGCTCCGCGGTCGCGCTGTTCGGCACCGCCACCGACACCTCCGTCCGCACCCTCGGCCTGTTCGGCGGCTCCGCGATCGCCGAGCTCGGCATGGTCTGCTGCGCCCCGATGCTGATCGGCCTCTTCGGCAGGCTCGGCCGCCACCTGCCGCTCAGCCCCCGGCTCGCCCTCCGCGACGCCGTCCGCCACCGGGGCCGCACCGCCCCCGCGGTCGCCGCCGTGATGGCCGCCGTCGCGGGAGCCGTCGCCGTCGGCATCTACACGGCCAGCGCCGACGAGCAGAACCGCCGCGAGTACCAGGCGATGCTGCCCGCCGGGGCCGTCATGGTGCACGTCTACCCCGACGGGCCGGCCGACCGCGTCGCACTGGACCCGCTGCGCGCCGCCGTCGAACGCGCCGCTCCCGCCCTCGGCGCGCACGCCGACTTCTACGGCACCACCTACTCCGCCGGTTGCGGCGCCTCCTCCGGCTGCGGCGGGGTCAACGTGGAGGTGCCCGAGGAGAACCGGTGCCCGGAGCCGGACCCGGCCGCCGGCCCGGCGGCGGAGACCGAGCGGCAGCGGGACGACGCGCGCTGCCGCGACTCCTTCAACTACGGCATGTTCGGAGACGGCACGATCGCCGCGGGTGACGGCCGGCTGCTGCACGCGATGTTCCGGGCGGACGACCCGGCTGGTGCGCAGGCCCTGGCGGCCGGCAAGGCGGTCGTCTTCGACCCGCGCTACCTCGGCAAGGACGGCAGGATCACCGTCGACCTGACCCAGTGGCCCGCCGACGGGACCACGGCCGACGGACGGCCCGCCGAGCCGAAGATCACCCGGGTCACCGTCGACGCCGTCGTCGTGGCCGCCGAGGCGGCGAGCTCGCAGGCCGTCGTCAGTCCGGAGACCGCCCGGCGCCTCGGCCTGACCGTCGAACTCAGCGGCAGCGTCTGGCTGCCGGACACCGTGCCGTCCTCCGCCGCCGAGCAGCGGGCCACCGCCGCCGTCGGCAAGGTCGACGACCGGGCCGACCTGCGGATCGAGCGCGGCTACCAGTCCGAGCAGACCCTGGTCGGCCTCGCCCTCACCGGCTTCGCCGCCCTCGTCGCACTCGGTGCCGCGGGCATCGCCACCGGCCTCGCCGCCGCCGACTCCCAGCGTGACCTCGCCACCCTGGCGGCGGTCGGCGCGACCGGCGGCATCCGGCGACGGCTCTCCGGCTTCCAGTGCGGCGTGATCGCCGCCATGGGCACGGTGCTCGGCGCCGTCTGCGGCGTCGTCCCGGCCGTCGCGCTGCGGAAGCTGGAGGTGTCCGGCATGTCCGCCGCGATGGGGCGCAGCTCCGAGGCGGTGATCGTCTTCCCGTGGCGGGACCTCGCGGTCACCTTCGTCGGCCTGCCGCTGCTCGCGGTCGGCCTGGCCATGCTGTTCACCCGCTCCCGGCTGGAGCTCGGGCGGCGCGCCGCCTGAGCCCCGTCCTCGGTCGCCTCCCGGTGGGACGGGAGGTGACCGAGGTAACGGACGGGGCCAGGGGGGACGGCGGCGCACACCCGTCCGGGCGAACTAAAGTCGTCCGTATGACGAAAACCCCGGACAGCGTCGTCCGCTCCTTCATCGACGGGCACGAGCCCGCGTTCCTCGACGAGCTCGCCGCCTGGCTGCGCATCCCCTCGGTCTCCGCCGACCCCGACCGGGCCGCCGACGTGCGCCGCTCGGCCGAATGGCTCGCGGACGCCCTGCGCGGCACGGGCTTCCCGGTGGCCGAGGTGTGGGAGACCGACGGCCTGCCCGCGGTGTTCGCGGAGTGGCCGTCCGGGGACGCCTCCGCACCGACCGTCCTCGTGTACGGGCACCACGACGTGCAGCCGGCCGCCAAGGAGGACGGCTGGGCCACCGAGCCCTTCGAGCCGACCGTGGTCGGCCGCCGCCTGTACGCGCGCGGCGCCGCCGACGACAAGGGGCAGGTCCTCTTCCACACCCTCGGCGTCCGCGCCCACCTCGCCGCCACCGGCCGCACCGCGCCCGCGGTCAACCTCAAGCTGCTCATCGAGGGCGAGGAGGAGTCGGGCTCGCCGAACTTCGCCGCCCTGGTGCGCCGCGAGGCCGAGCGGCTCGCCGCCGACGTCGTGATCATCTCGGACACCGGCATGTGGTCCGAGACCACGCCGACCGTCTGCACCGGCATGCGCGGCCTGGCCGACTGCCAGGTCGACCTCTTCGGCCCGGACACCGACGTCCACTCCGGCTCCTTCGGCGGCGCCGTCCCCAACCCGGCGGAGGTGGCCGCCTCGCTGGCCGCCGCGCTGCACGACGGCGACCGCAGGGTCGCGGTGCCCGGCTTCTACGACGGCGTGATCGAGCTGACCGAACGTGAGCGCGAGCTCATCGCCGAGCTGCCCTTCGACGAGGCGCAGTGGCTGCGCGTCGCCAAGTCGTACGGCACGCAGGGCGAGGCCGGCTACAGCACCCTGGAGCGCGTCTGGGCCCGCCCGACCGCCGAGGTGAACGGCATCTGGGGCGGTTACACCGGCCCCGGCGGCAAGACCATCGTGCCGTCCGAGGCGCACCTCAAGCTGTCCTTCCGGCTGGTCGCCGGCCAGGAGGTGGAGAAGGTGCGGGAGGCCGTCCGGTCGTGGGTGGCCGAGCAGGTGCCGGAGGGCATCCGCCACGAGATCGTCTTCCCCGGCGCCACCCGCCCCTGCCTGACCCCGCTCGACCACCCGGCGCTGCAGTCGGTCGTCCGGTCGATGGGCCGGGCGTTCGGGCAGAAGATCCTCTTCACCCGCGAGGGCGGCTCCGGCCCGGCCGCGGACCTCCAGGACGTGCTCGGGGCGCCGGTGCTCTTCCTCGGCATCTCGGTGCCCTCGGACGGCTGGCACTCGGTCGACGAGAAGGTCGAGCTGGACCTGCTGCGCAAGGGCGTCGAGACCTCGGCGTACCTGTGGGGCGACCTCGCCGAGAGCTGGCCGCGGTGAGCCGGCGGGCGGCGGCCGCCACGGCGGCGGCGATGCGGACGAATCGAACCATGCGGACTTCGGACGGGGATGGATCCAGTTGAGCGGCGCATCCGACACCAAGCACCTCGCCCTGGCCCGCGCGGGCGTCGACCGGGCGGCGCACCACCGGTTCGACGAGCCGTGGCTCGCCGCGGCCTGGAGCCACCCCGCCACCAAGGTGCTGCCGATCTCCGGCGGCGAGGTCTTCGTGGTCGACACCGAGCTCGGCACCGAGCTCGTGCTGATGCCCTCCTTCGAGGCCCCCGAGGCCGGTGACCGCTTCTACCTGGGCACCGACGAGGACGGCGTCTCCTACTTCGCCCTGGCGGGGGAGAGCCTGCCGGGCCGGCTCGACGGCGACGCCCGCCCGGCCGGCCTGCGCGAGGTCGGCGCGGCGCTCTCCGACCGCGACGCGGGCCTGCTCGTGCACGCGGTGGCGCTGGAGCACTGGCACCGGCTGCACAGCTTCTGCTCGCGCTGCGGCCACCCCACCGAGAAGGCGGGCGCCGGGCACGTGCGCCGCTGCACCTCCTGCGCGGCCGAGCACTACCCGCGGACCGACCCCGCGGTGATCATGCTGATCACCGACGGCGAGGACCGCTGCCTGCTGGGCCGGCAGGCGCTGTGGCCGGAGGGCCGCTGGTCGACGCTGGCGGGCTTCGTCGAGCCCGGCGAGTCGATCGAGCAGGCCGTGGCCCGCGAGGTGCTGGAGGAGGCGGGCGTGCGGGTCGGCGAGGTCGCGTACGTGGCGAGCCAGCCGTGGCCGTTCCCGTCCAGCCTGATGCTGGGCTTCATGGGCGTCGCCGAGCCGTCGGGCACCACGATCACGGTGGACGGCGAGGAGCTGTCGGAGGCCCGCTGGTTCTCCCGCGAGGAGCTGGCGGCGGGCATGGCGGCGGGGGAGATCCTGCCGCCGTCCGGCATCTCGATCGCCCGCCACCTCGTGGAACTCTGGTACGGCGAGCCGCTGCCCGCCGCCGCCCGCTGGTGACCGGCCGGTCGGCCGCTCGGTGACCGTCCGTCCGGCCGGACGGACAGGACGCAGGGGGCGTGCGGTGAACGACCGCGCGCCCCTGCGTGCCCCCGTTCCCGGGCGGCCGTTCTCCGGAATCCGGCATGTGCCGACCGCCGAGGACCACACCCGACCGGGCCGCGCCGCCGCCCCGCGTTCCGCCCGGGCCCCGGGCCCCGCCCCGCCAGGGCGCCCGTCCCCGACCTGCGGGTCTTCGCCCCGCCGGGGCGCATCCGGCGGCGCGCGCCGCCGTTCGGCGCCCGCAGAACACCGCGGGCGGCGGTGTTGTCCGGTTTCCCTGAAATGCGCGGAGCCGCGTGGCTAGATTCACGGGGGTGACGATCCCCCGAGCCGGCGTACCCGCCCCCAAGTATCAGCGCCTCGCGGCCGACCTGCGCCGCCGGATCGAATCCGGCGAATGGCAGGGAGGCGCCCAGCTGCCCGTCGAGACCGAACTCGAACACCACTACGGAGTCGCCCGGAACACCGTGCGCCTGGCGGTCGACGTGCTCGTCAACGAGGGGCGGCTGATCCGCCTCCAGGGCAAGGGCACCTACCTGAAGCACCAGCCGCTGCTGGACCACCGCGTCTACGGCCCGTCACCCGGCCCCGGGTCCGAGGACTGCCTGGCCGGGCCCACGGCCGTCTACGCGGACGAGGCCCTCGCCGCCGGCCGCCGGCTCGGCTGCGACTTCGAGATGCTCGTCGTACGCGCCCGCGCCGACGTCGCCGAACTGCTCGGCATGGCGCCCGGCGAGGCCGTGGTCGTCCGGCGCCAGCTGCGGCTGACGGACCGTGAGCCGTACTCCATCGAGGAGAGCCACTACCGGGCGGGCCTCGCGGCGGGCACGCCGCTCATGGAGCCCGAGCCGGTGCCCGGCGGCGACGAGACCGTGCTCGCCGCGATCGGCCGCGCCGAGTCGTCCGCCGTCGACCACCTGGTCGCGCGGATGCCCGGCCCCGAGGAGACCGCCTGGTTCGAGGTCGGCCCCGGTGTGCCGCTGATGGTGCAGACCCGGGTCACCCACGACGACCGCGGACCCGTCCGGGTCGTCGAGACCCGCTACGCGGCGGACCGCTGCCGGCTGCTCTACGGGCTCGGCCCGGTGCCCGCCGCCGCCGGGACGAGGGTCACCGCCGGAGCGCCCGCCTGACCCGCCACCCGCCCGACCCGCCGCCCGCTTGCGTGACGGGCCGCGCACGTGACGGGCCGGGCACGTGACGGGCCGGGCACGTGACGGGGCCCCGGCGGACACCGCCCGCCGGGGCCCCGGACGCGCCGTCAGCCGGCCAGCGCCGCCTGCACCTGGCGCAGGCTCGGGTTGGTCATCACGACCCGCTCGCCGCCGCTCTTCGGGGTGACCAGCACGGTCGGCACCGTCTGGTTGCCGTTGTTGACCGACTCCACGAAGTCCGCCGAGGCCGGGTCCAGCTCGATGTTCACCTCGGTGTAGGCGATGCCCTCGCGCTCCAGCTGGCTCTTGAGGCGGTTGCAGTAGCCGCACCAGGACGTGCTGTACATCGTGACGGTGCCGGACATGGCGGGGGGCTCCTTCGGGGAGGGGGCGTACGGTCGAGGATCCCAACGCGCGGCATGCGGCCGTCATTCCGCACCCGCGGGAGCGCGTGCCGCACGCCACACGCCGACCACCGGAGTGATCGTCCTACCGCCGCGGCCCGGTCGCCCCGGGTCTGTGGACGACCGGGGCCGACCGTCGGCGGCGCCTGCCAGGATGGCCGCCCGGTCCGCGGCGCGCGCCGGGCTGAGAGGATGGATGCCATGCAGGAAGAGCTCTCGGGCATGTCCGGCCCGCACGACCCCTACGCCGCGTACGGCGGCGCCCCCGCCGACGCGGACGCCGTGCTGGCCGGGCTCGACCCCGAGCAGCGCGCGGTCGCCACGGCCCTCGGAGGCCCCGTCTGCGTCCTCGCCGGCGCCGGCACCGGCAAGACCCGCGCCATCACCCACCGCATCGCCTACGGCGTCCGCAGCGGCGTCTACCAGCCGCAGCAGGTCCTCGCCGTCACCTTCACCGCCCGCGCGGCCGGCGAGATGCGCGGCCGCCTCCGCCAGCTCGGCGCCGAAGGCGTCCAGGCCCGCACCTTCCACTCCGCCGCACTCCGCCAGCTCCAGTACTTCTGGCCGCGCGCCGTCGGCGGCGAGGTGCCGCGCCTGCTGGAGCGCAAGGTGCAGCTCGTCGCCGAGTCCGCCGCCCGCACCGGCCTGCGCGTCCAGCGCACCGAGCTGCGCGACCTCACCGGCGAGATCGAGTGGGCGAAGGTCACCCAGATCGTCCCCGACGACTACCCGGCCGCCGTCGTGAAGACCGGCCGCGAGGCCCCGCGGGACCCGGCGGAGATCGCCCGCGTCTACGCCACCTACGAGCAGACCAAGCGCGACCGCGGCGTCATCGACTTCGAGGACGTGCTGCTGCTCACCGCGGCCATCCTGGAGGACCGCCCGGAGATCGCCGCGCAGGTCCGCGCCCAGTACAAGCACTTCACCGTCGACGAGTACCAGGACGTCTCGCCGCTGCAGCAGCGCCTGCTCGACCAGTGGACGGCCGGGGGCGCCGGCCTCTGCGTGGTCGGCGACGCCAGCCAGACCATCTACTCCTTCACCGGTGCCACCCCCGACTACCTGCTGAACTTCCGCACCCGGCACCCCGACGCCACCGTCGTCAAGCTCGTCCGCGACTACCGTTCCACCCCGCAGGTCGTCCACCTCGCCAACGGCCTGCTCGCCCAGGCCCGCGGGCACGCCGCCCAGCACCGCCTGGAACTCGTCTCGCAGCGCGAGGCCGGCCCCGAGCCCGAGTACGTCGAGCACCCCGACGAGCCCACCGAGGCCGAGTCCACCGGGCAGCGCATCCGCAAGCTGCTCGACGCCGGCGTGCGGGCCAGCGAGATCGCCGTGCTCTTCCGCACCAACGGGCAGTCCGAGGTGTACGAGCAGGCCCTCGCCGACCTCGGCATCTCCTACCAGCTGAAGGGCGCCGAGCGGTTCTTCGAACGGCCCGAGGTGCGCGAGGCCGGCCTCCTCATCCGCGGCGCGGCCCGCGCCGCCTCGGACCCGCTCACCGCCGACGAGCCCGACCTCGCCGCGCAGGTCCGCGCGGTCCTCGCGACCCGCGGGTTCACGGCCACCCCGCCCTCCGGCTCCGGAGCCGTCCGCGAGCGCTGGGAGTCGCTGGCCGCACTCGTCCGCCTCGCCGGGGAGTTCGAGGCGGGCCGCCGCGCGGCGGGCGCCCCCGCCGACCTCGCCGCCTACGTCACGGAGCTCGACGGCCGCGCCTCCGCCCAGCACGCCCCCGCCGTCGAGGGCGTCACCCTCGCCTCGCTCCACGCCGCCAAGGGCCTGGAGTGGGACGCCGTCTTCCTCGTCGGCCTCACCGAGGGCACCCTGCCGATCATCTACGCCAAGACCGACGAGCAGATCGAGGAGGAACGCCGGCTGCTCTACGTCGGCGTCACCCGCGCACGCCTCCACCTCACGCTCTCCTGGGCCCTCTCGCGCTCCCCCGGCGGGCGCGCGAGCCGCAGGCCCAGCCGGTTCCTCGACGGCCTGCGCCCCGGCTCGGGCGGCCCGCGCGCCGGCACCCGCGGCGGGCGCGGCGGCGTCGAGCACGGCGAGGGCCGCGCGGCGGGGCGGCGCGCCCCCCGCGGCCCGGTCGTCTGCCGGGTCTGCGGCCGCACCCTCACCGAGGCGGTCGAACGCAAACTGCGCCGCTGCGAGGACTGCCCCTCCTCGATGGACGAGGCGCTCTACGAGCGGCTGCGGGAGTGGCGGGCCCGGCAGGCCAGGAAACAGGGTGCCCCCGCGTACGTGGTGTTCACCGACGCGACGCTGATGGCGATCGCCGAGGAGGTGCCCGGGAGCGAGCGCGAGCTCGCCCTGATCTCCGGGGTGGGCGCCATGAAGCTGGACAAGTACGGCGCCGCCGTGCTCTCGTTGTGTGCGGGGGAAGAGCTCGGCGACGAGCTCGAGGGGGAGCCGACCGAGCCGGCCTGAGCCGCTCGTGCACATCACCCGGAACTCGCCGGAAAAATAGTTTGCGCCCCGTGCGCCGCGCGCAATAGCCTGCCGGAGCGGTCAAGGGGACGAGATCGCAAGGCCGTGAAAGGCAGGCTTTCGCGCGCCGTCCGTCCACGACCGGGATCTCCCGCCCCACCGCACCACCTGCAGGACCGACCGACATCCGAACACCGGAGCCCGGGAAACCGGGCACCGCGAGACGCCGAGAGGAGGCGAAGACAGTGGAAACCACGAAGACGATCACCAAACTGACCGGCCACACCGTTATCGCCATGCCCTCGGGCGCCGTCTCACCGTTCGGCACCCGTGGCTCCTCGACCGTCGCCCCGCTGTGCGGCGTGGTCGTGGTGGCCGGCAACGGGCTGGGTCTCGACGGCACCGGTGTCCCCACTGTCAGTGGTCACGGCTTCACTGGCTTCGGCGGCGCCTCCTTCGAGACGGGTCTGTCCCGCGACTGGGCGACGTTCGACCGCGGCCTCGTGATGCGCGACGAGCGACCGACCCAGGCACCGAAGGCAGTGGCAGCAGCAGCCATTCATGGCGGCTATGCACGGGTCTCCGGTGCCGGGGCCGAGCAGGACGAGCAGCTGATCAACCAGGCCGAGGCCGCCCGCAAGGGAGCCGGAGCCGTCCGGATGGGGGCCTTCCGCGGCCCGAAACCCTGGAGTGAACGAACCTGAGGAACCCTCAGGTCGGTCTCCAGGGCCGCGGAACCCGTCAACCGGGATCCGCGGCCCTTCTGTTTGTCCGGTACGTCATGACAACCCTGGCCCCTCGGGGCCTCCGGATCCGCCCCACCAGCAGGCGGACCGGAACCACAGAAAAGACGAGGAAGAAGTGTCCACGGTCATCACACCGCCCCTCCCGTCCGTACCGACAGACACGTTCACCCAGGCCGACCCGGCCGCCCCCCCGGAGGTAACCCTGATGCAGCAGCTCAACTCGTTCGACGAAGCCGACGCCCTCGGCCAGACCGTCCCGTGCCGCGCCTTCGACCCGGAGGTCTTCTTCGCCGAGACCCCGGCGGACGTCGAGTACGCCAAGTCCCTCTGCGGGACCTGCCCGGTCAAGGAGTCCTGCCTGGCCGGTGCGCTCGACCGGCGCGAGCCGTGGGGCGTCTGGGGCGGCGAGCTCTTCGTCCAGGGCGTGATCGTGGCCCGCAAGCGGCCGCGAGGCCGTCCGCGCAAGACCGAGGTCATGGCGTGAACCGCGCCGATCCGCCCTCCGGTCACGGAACCGCGGGCGTCCGACGGGGAGAGCAGCCCCCGCCGGTCAACGCCCTGCGCCGATCCGTACGCGTCGCCGCCGCCAAGGCCGACGCCGCAGCCCACCGCCCCTTCCCGAGCACGCACCACGAGCAGGACCACCACATGATCCCCCTTGCCGAAAAGCCCGTCCGACTCACCGAGCGGACCCCCGAACTTCAGATCCGGAACAGGAACTTCGAGATGCAACTCCTCCAGGAATCCCTGGCGCGCGCCCATATGCAGGAACTAACCCGCGAGGCCGAGCGCCAACGCCTCGGCGCGCGCCTCGCACGGGCCGACCGCCTCCGGCGGAAGGCCGAACGTGCGTCGCTGCGCGCCCGCAGGGCGCTTGCCGCCGCCCTGATGTAACCGGCCGCCGGTGCGTGCCCCGTCCTGCGGAGGCCGGGCCCACCGACGGACAGCGGAGAGACCGGAGGCCGCCCCCTTGCGGAAGGGGGCGGCCTCCGTCGTTCCACGGGACGGGCGGCCCGCCGGGGCGGGGGCCTCGCCGGGCGCGGTGCCGGGTCAGCCGCGCGGCGGCCGGCCGTCGAAGCCGGGCAGCCAGGTGGCGAGCTCCTCGCGCAGCCGTACCCTCGCCCCGAGCTGGCAGAGCACGCCGATCGTGCTCAGGGTCACCCGGTGGATCAGCAGGTAGGAGGGCGGCAGGTTGAGCTGCTTGGCCAGGTTGTAGGCGGGTGAGCGGGGGTCGGCGATCCGGGCCGCCTGGGCGCGCATCCAGTCCCGGGTGAAGGTGAACTCCTCGACCCGGGTGGGCTCGATGATGGGGTGCAGGTAGGCGAGCACGGCGTCGGGGTCGAGGGTGATGCCGGGCCGCACGAAGCCCTCCTGGCGGAGCATGTCGTAGACCTCCCCGGCCTCGCCGGCCAGCGCCATCCGCAGGGCGGCGCCGATCGGCTCGGGCAGGCCGCCGGGCAGCCGGTCGACGGTGCCGAAGTCCATGACGCCCAGCCGCCAGCCCTCCGGCGGGCCGTCGTCCTGGATCAGCCGGAAGTTGCCGGGGTGCGGGTCGGCGTGCAGCAGGCCGGTCCGGGTCGGGCCGGCGAAGAGGAAGCGGGCGAGCAGCTGACCGGCGCGGTCGCGCTCGGCGGGGGTGCCGGTGCCGATCACCCGGGCCAGCGGGGTGCCGTCCATCCACTCGGTGACCAGCACCTGGCCCGACCGGTCGACGACGCCGGGCACGGCGATGTCCGGGTCGCCGGCGAACTCCTCGGCGTGCACCCGCTGGGCCTCGGCCTCCAGCCCGTAGTCCAGCTCCTCCGCGACCCGGGCGCGCAGCTCGGCGATGAGCGGCTTCATGTCCATGCCGGGGATGAGCGGGCCCAGCACCCGGGCGAGCCGGGCGAGCTGGCCGAGGTCGGTGAGCAGGGCGTCCCCCGCGCCGGGGTACTGCACCTTGACGGCGACCCGGCGGCCGTCGTGCCAGACCGCCCGGTGCACCTGCCCGATGGAGGCGGCCGCGGCGGGCCGGTCGTCGAAGCTGCGGAAGCGCGACCGCCAGTCGGCGCCGATCTGTTCCGCCATCACCCGGTGCACGGTCGTGGACGGCATCGCGGGTGCCGAGTCCTGGAGCTTGGTGAGGGCGGCGCGGTAGGGCCCGGCCACGTCCTCGGGGAGGGCGGACTCGAAGACGGACAGCGCCTGCCCGAACTTCATCGCGCCGCCCTTGAGCTGACCGAGCGTCGAGAAGAGCTGCTCGGCGGTGCGCTGCTGCAGCTCGGCCGTGACCTCCTCGGCCGGCCGCCCGCCCAGGCGCTTGCCGAGCCCGAGCGTCGCCCGGCCCGCGAAGCCGAGGGGGAGGGCTGCCAGGCGGGCGGTACGCGTCACGGCCTTGCGCGGAAGATCGCTCACCCGGTGCCTCCAGTCGGATCGCCGGTGCCGGCCCTCCGGCGCGGGCCGCCGGGCGTGGCCTGCCACCGGCAGTGGTCACCACGCCATTGTGCCCGCTCGTTCGGCCGTGTCCGCCGAATCATCCGGACTGGTATTCGGGCCGTCCTGTGCGGATTTCCCGCACGCCGTGCCGGGGGCGGGCCGGGGCGGCGGCCGGCGCCGCGGGCGCGCGGTCCCGGGCGCGCGGTACGCGGGTCGGCGCCGGGGCGGCCGGGGCGAGGTGGGGGCGCGGGGCCGGCAGCGGGCGCCCTCACCGCCGGCCGTCCGCCGTGGTCGCCGGGGCCGGGGCCGCCGGCCACAGGCACCCGCAGGCCGGGTGGGCGGGCAGCCGGAGGCGCCGGGCCATCCCGTCGGCCGCGGAGATCTCGCACCAGCCGTCGACGCTCGGCGGCACGACGCCGTCCAGGTAGAGCTGGGTGTGCAGGGCGGCGAGGCCCGCCACCGCCGTGGCGAGGGCGGTGTCGCAGGCGGGGGTGCGGGCCCGGCCGGGCCCGGGGCCGTCGAGCTGGGCGAGCAGCCTCGGCCAGCCCGGGTCCTCGTCCTGGCGGGTGAGGGAGGCGCAGCCCGCGCAGGCCGTCGCGCCGGGCACGACCAGCGGGCCGACCACGCCGAGGTGCTCCAGCACCCCGACGTAGAGGTGCGGGACACCGGCGCGCATGAGCTCGTGGGCCTCGGCGGCGCACCCGGTGAAGGCGGCGGAGCCGTCCCGCGGGGCGAGGACGACGAGGGCGGGCGGCCCGGCGCCGACCGGGACGGGCCGTGGCCGGTCGCCGGCGGCACCGGAGGCCCGGTGGACGGCCTCCCGGGCGGCGGTGGTGCGCAGCCGTCCGACGTCGGTGGCCGGGAGCCCGGCGGGGGCGCAGTCGCGGCCGGTGACGCGTCCGCGGTCGACGACCGTGACGGTGCCGGTCCCGCCGGCGGCCAGGACGGCGGCGACGGCGGCGCCGACCCGGCCCGCGCCGCGCACCTCGACCCGGGTGCGGCGTCTGGCGGCGAGCACGTCGGCGGCCTCGCCGGGCTCGGGGTGCACGAGGGAGAGGGCGGCGGCGTCGGGCCCGAGCATCTCGCGCCGGGGCGCCGGGTAGTCGCCGAGCGCCGTCTCCAGGGCCTCGGCGTCGTCGAGCAGGTCGCTGCGGGCGAGCGAGGCGAGCAGGCCCTCGCAGGCGGGGCGGTCGAGGCCGAGCCCCCGGCCGGCCGCGATCAGCTCGGGGGTGTCCCTGCTGCCGTCGACGAGTTCGAGGAAGGCGGCGATGCCCTGGTCGACCTGTTCGACGACGCGGGCGTGTCGGCGGACGGTGCCGAACTGGAGGGTCCGCTCGTCGCGCCAGAGGCGGGAGAGGGCAGGCTTGAGCATCGGGCGCACGGGGTTCTCCGGGGAGCTGGCGGGGCGGTCGGTGGCGCGGTGAGTGTGACCGAGATCGATATCTTGCGAGTTGATGGGCGAGATCCACAGGTGGAACCCCGATGAGATAGGTAGTTTGCGACTGGCTGAGAGCTCTAGTTTGCGAGTCCGGAGCTGGAGGGCTTGACCGGCTGGGCGGTCAGCAGGCCATGAACGTGCTGGTCGATCAGCGCCTGGAAGGGGAAGTAGGGGGACCGGTAGCCGGCGCTGTCGACCCGCGCGGCTAGTACGAGCTCTGTGCTGTTGGAGTGCGTCTGCCGCTTTGCCGGCGAGATCGGGGGGTGGAAGCAGGGCGCGAGGTAGTACTCGCTGGCGGTGAGACGGTGCCAGATGACCGCGGAGAGGGCTTCATGGAGTCGCGTCCGTGGGGCTGGCGGCCGTCGACCGACCGCTGCCGTGTAGTGGTCAAGGAACTTGAAGAATGATTCGGTTTCGAGATGCCATGTAGCAAATCGCTTTCGCCTCGCTCGATAGTCGATTCGGTCTCGAATCGGAATCCCGGACGCGCATTGTGCGAGCCGCTTGATTCCTTGGGAAAACTCGGCCTCGCGGGCGGGGTTGCTTGGCCGGTAATTGGGGTCTTCGAATTCAAGAAGTCCCCAGTCTGCCGGGATCCCCAAGTAGTTGGCTGCTTGCTGGGAATCCATCTCGGATGCTGCCTGGATGAGATGGATCGCGGCCGCGCGGCGGACTCTGCGGGTCGTGGGGATCAAGGGTTCGGCCAGCCCGTCATGGAATTTGTTGAACCAGTCGTCCGGGATTTCCTGTGGGATCGATTCGATCGAGTATCCGTCAAGTCTTTCGACGGGGACATGCAGGAAGTAGGGAACGGTTCGGAACCGGGTCCATTCGGCTGAACGGGGCTTGATCAGGCGGGGCTTGGGGCGAAGGTCCCAGGGGAGGCCCGCTTCCACAGCTTCTCGGCAGGCTGGGGTGGAGTCCTTAATGAGGGTCTTCCAGGTATTCCCCCAGCGGCGGACTGCTTTCTCGGGCGCTGTGCTGGCGAGCTGACCGATCGCATCGGCCCTCTTCTGTTCGGGGGTTCGAAGGATTCTGTCGGCGAGGCTCAGTACCGCTGCAACGGCGAGGGAAGCGCGGGGCGGGAGCGTCCAAGAAAGCTCTTGATCCCGATGTCGTATTGGCGGCAGGGCGTCGACTTGCCGCAGTTGGTTGGTGACGTGGGAATTGACTTCTGCGGCCTGCTCCGAGGACATCTGGTGGGCGGTGGCCGGCCAGGTGGCGAGGATTAGTGTGGCCAGAAGTTGAAGGTCCGCGAAGATTTCGAAGCTGGCTCGGGCAGGGGTGTCTGGCTGCAGCAGGCTGTGCAGGCGGATCTGGAGGTCCGCGAGGTCGTCATGAAGGGTGCCCTGGGCGGGATGCCCGGTGAGATCGTCCAGCCGCTGCCCACAGGCCTGTCCCGAGCTGGTCTCATTGCGGCACTGAGCGGGGTGGAGACCGGCGGCGCCGGGAAGCGTCAGCAACTGATGGGACCTGTAGGCAGTCCCGGGAGGCTGGTGGCAGTCAGGGCAGGTATGGCGGAGGAGAACGTTGTGCTCGGGGCATGCGAACGTAGTCGCGAGACGCCAGCGCCGGAGCCAGGCTCCTCCGTGCCGGGCCTGGATCTCAGAACCGTCCCCGGCCAGACATTCCGGGCAGTAGCGGCCACCCGGGACTAGGATCCCGGGCGGGAAGCGGTGAAGCGGCCGGGGGGTCGCAGTGGGGTCCTTCGGCGGAACGAGAGCGTGGGTGACCGGCGGACAGCGGTTGACCCACGGCCGCAGAGTCAGCCGGTCGGCGTCCTCGGGTGAGATCCGCGCGACCTGCGCGAAGTGCTGGAGCTTGCTGGCCTCGATCATGAACAGCTGACCGGCACGAGCGGTCGTCACCATCGGGCGTTCCCCGGCGAGGCCGACCCGCCAGGCGACGAACCCCGGCGCCAGGTTCAGACGGTGGCCGAGCCGCAGCAGGAACCCCGGCAGGCTCTCGTCGGGCAGCGGCACCAAACTGCGTGGAAACGGCGTCGCGTTCGGGGCCATGCTCAGCCGGCCGCGTCGACCGAGGCCTGAGGGCCCTTGTCGTCGAAGACGGTGTTCCGGCCGCGCCGCCGCCGGGCCGGTCGTGCAGCAGCCTCCGCCGGCGCGTCCGGGGCGAGCTCCTCCGGTGCCAGGTCGGAGTCTTCGCGGCGGATGACGATCTCGTCCAGGAGGTTCTGGTCGATGACCTCGCGCTCGGTGTCCATCGCCTCCTGGCAGCCGTCCTCGATGAGGCGGCCCAGCAGACCGACCACGCCACCCGTGCGGTTCAGGAGGTACTCCGGCATGGTGCCGGAGGTGAGCATCCCCGGCTTGGCGTTCAGCAGTCGCAAATGGACCTCGATGCCGTGCAGGTGGTTGACGAACGCCTGGATCTGTTCGGCGGTCGAGTAGCGGAAGCGGTCCATCTCGACGAGTTCGAAGCGGTGCTCGGTTTGGGTGATCTCCAGCCCGTGGACGCGAGTCGACTCCAACGGCGGCAGGACCCACTGCTGCTGCTTCGGCTGCCAGCACGCCTCTCGGAGGAGGCCGGTGCCGGGGATGTTCACGCCGGTCAGGATCAGGGTGACGTTCAGGCTCATGAACGCACGGATGAGGTCGAGGACGTCCTGGTCGTCCGCGCGGTGCATCCGCAATCGGCTGATGTCGTCGAGTACCAGCGCCTTGACCCCGTGGTCGCGGAGTGACTCTGCGACCAACTGGACCAGGTTGGGCAGGGTTGCCGCGCTGCGGATATCGGCGCCGAAGAACCGCAGGATGGCCGTGCATGTGCTCTTCGGAGTCGCGGTCACAGGAGTGGAGACGAACACGATCGGGGCGTGGATGTCCGTGGTCCCCGGGACCGTCGCAGGGTTGAGGAACTGGTGCAGTTGGAGCCACGAGTCCTCGAACGCCGCGCAGACCGCGCTGACCGTGGCGGTCTTGCCGTAGTGGCCGAAGCCGCTGACCATCACGCCGGCGAGCGTCGGATCGTCCTGCTTGTAGGTGTTGCCGTGCAGGCGCCGCTTGATCAAGCGGGTCACCTTCGCGGCCATCGGTGTCTGCTGGAGTGGCAGGTTGACGTTCGTCAGGCGCCGGTAGATGTCCCGGTCGAATCGTGCATTTGGCGTCAACATCTGCCACTGGCGGAACGTCAGTCTTGGAGGCAAGGTCAGCTCGCCGCGGGTGCGACGGTAGTGCTGCCAGCCCTCGAAGGTGTTTCGGTGCGGGCGGGGCCGCAGGATCAACTCGGCGATCCGCTCGCGGGTCGGCCATTGGACCTGCGGATCGTCGGGCTGTTGTGCCGTCACGTGTTCTCCAGGGGTTCGCTGTCTGGGACAGCAGCGGGCAGGAGGAACAGACCGCCCCGCAGCGAGTCGTCCAGCAGCGGTGGTGCGGTTGGTCCCGACGCCGTCGCGGCTTGCCGACGGCGTCGGCGGTCGGAGTCGACGGCTTCCTGGACCGCCCGTGACTGGTCTCGCCAGCGCGCGGGCATGACTGCCGGCTCGGCGGACACCGGTTCGGGCGTCGGCCGGTCGGCAGCTGCAGCTGCGGCGCGCGACTGCTCGTGGGAGCGGGCGACGCGCTTCTTCTTCGCCGACCGGCTCGGCCAGGCGGAGACCGGGGTGACATCGCCCAGCAGCCCTAGCAGGAGCGGGAGGAGTTCGGCGTCCGACTTCGGGGCGAGCCCGTGACGGGCGACCTCCGCCAGCAGGTCGGCGGCGGTCCGGTCGGAGAATGCCGGGATCTCCCCCTCGGGGGGAAGGCCGTTCCAGCGCAGGGTGTGCCAGAGCGAGTGGTCGTCCGGGTCCTGGAAGAACACCGTCCGGCGATCACGCCGGTCGCTGCTGACCACCCACCGCCCGGCATGGCGGCCGCCCCGGGCCGACGGATGCTGGTAGCGGTCCTCCGCGAAGAGGTCAGCGGAATACCAGAGTCCGAGGATCTTGACCCCGCGGCGGGGGTGGATCTTGACGTTGTGCCTGGGCAGAAGCCGGTAGTAGAGCGACGGATCGGGGATCCGCAGGCTGAATCCGCCCTGGTTCATCGCTGCGGCGAACAGCGAGTTCGGGCTGTGGCGCTCGCCCGGGCCCCAGGCCGGCGCGTACTCTCCGAGCTCCCGGTTTTGCCAGACCTGGACGATCCAGGTCGCGATCAGGTGCTCCATCTGATTGACCGTCAGCGTTGCGTCGAGTTCCGGGTCGCTCCCGCGGTCGGCGACATCCGTCCCCGTGAACCCGAGCAGGTGCTCGAACAGCAGTGTCTTGAACCCGGAGAACGCCCGCTCGACCGCGAACTTGTCGGTAGGTCGAAGCGCCCGCGCCGGCAGAACGTTGCAGCCGAGTTCCCGCTCGGCGGCGACCAGGTCGTGGCTCTTGTAGGAGCCCCCGTGATCGGTCGTCACCGTCTCCGGTGCGAAGAACGGCAGAGCCGCGACGTCGTGCCCCGCGAACTCCGCCACGATCTCCGACGGGACACCGGGATAGGGCCACTGCATCTCCTCGCCCCAGCTCGCCCGCATCGGCAGGGGCAGCATTACGTCCCGCAGCAGCATCGCGACGTCGACCGACCGCTCGCCCTTCGGGGTGAGCCTGAACGCCGGCGCCGAATGCGTGTAGAGGTCCAGTGCAAGGGTCAGCGTCATGTCAGTCGGCTCGCCGAACACAGTCTCCCGCAGCTTGACCGGCAGCGGTGTCGAGTCCAGCGCCAGCACTTGCCCCGGCCGGTGGACGACTATCCGTGACTGGACACCTGCCTCGGCTGCTGCTGCGGCCGACCTCACGTAGCGCTGCCGGCCGCCCTCCGACCCGAACCACTCCAGCCAGACCGCCGCCAGCGTGTGCCGACAGGGCACCTTCTCCTGCGGAAAGTCCGGGAACGTCTCATTGACGTACTGGTGGAGCAAGCGGTGCTTCGCACTCATGGTGATCCGGGACCGCTCCGCGCACTCCCTCCGAACCGCGAAGATCGCTTCGCGGATCTCCACTGTGATACTCCGGCGCCCACCACGCCGCCGGGTCCACCGGCCGTCCGCGCAGGCCAGCACCAGATCCTGCGGAGCGACCGTCGACAGACCCTGCAGGGTGCGAAGGCCAAGACCCGACAGGCCCAGCATCTGGGCCTCCCGCGGATCCATTACCTTCACCTCATCGACCTTCGCCTGCCGGCGCTCGGTCAACGTCGTGTTGTCCGGATTGTAGGCCGGACGCGGCTCACCTGGGCGGGCCCGCTCCGCGGACCCCTCCCGGAACCCCGTCACCGCCTCCCGGACATGCTCGGCCCGATTCACCGCCTGGCGAAGCTGGCTCTCCGTCAGATCCGTTGCCGCCCGCGGCTGGATGCCTGAGCCAGCCGCCGCTGACGCGACCACGGCCCGGGCGAGACGGGCATCACGGTGGTTGACGAGCCAGCTGATCGACCGTGTCTCGACCCTGCCGTCCGCATGCTCCAGCACCAGTCGCCCAAGCTGCGGGGCGATCTCCCGGGCCGTCCACTCGACCCCGTTGAGCACCAGCACCGCCCCGGGGCTCAGATCCAGCAGCCCCCGCCCGCCCGTCATCAGGCTTCCCTCCGACCGGGAGCCAGCCAGACTGATGACCCGTCACCGAGCGGCTGACCGAGGTCGATCCCCAGACGGCGATGCCAGATCAGGTGCGTGGCATGAGCCCGAGCGATCACCGGCAGCCTCGTCGCCGCCACCAGATCACCGAACCGGATCGGGCCGCGGCCGACCGCCTCCACCAGTTCGGCCTCCAACCCCAGCCGATCCTCCAACGGCCGGCGCTGGGACGACAGATGATCCAGAACAGTCTGGACGTGTGGCTTCCAGCCAGCAACCACGCTGTAGTGCCAGCCGCAGGCCGCCGCGGCCTCCCGGGCCGCAGCGAACTTCAGGAGATCGTCCTCCTTCACCAGCCGCCGAGGGCGGACATCAAACAGCCAGAACCCGCCACCTGGAAGGACAGCCAGGAAGTCCGGAATGTGGCGACCGCGCCCGCCTACATGCTCGAAATCCAGCTCGAACGGCTGCGGCAGCACCTCGGCCACGGTCACGAAGTCCAGCGCGAGGAGCAAACGCTGTTCCTCCAAGGACTCGAACCCATGCTGCCGGCCCGTCGACACCATGAACTGCAGGCCGGGACGGTGCTTCTGCCGAGCACGCCAGGTGAACCTCCGGACCGGACGCGAGGAGAGAACCGGCACTGAGGCGGTGTCCCTCAGCGGCCATGACACCTTGCCTTCGCTGATCAGCCAGGACCCGACCCACCGCCGGAGCCAGTCGCCACCCAGCGTCAACAGCTCCCGCGCGGCGACATCAGCAGTGAAGGGAACAAGTAGGTCATCCAAGCCGCACGCATCAGAGCTCACCGCGGGCTTCGCTGGCGCATCCACACGGTCATGGAACCACCGTCGCAGCTCCTAACCAGGCATGTTGTCGAACCAGACCGACATCAATCGTCATGAGCGCAACTTGAAGAGGAAAGTGTCCATCGGTGATCGTCAACCTTGCCTAGGCCTAGGTCAGAGCCACACCGAGAACCAGCCACCACCAGTCTATTACCAGACATTCGATCAGAATCTTGACTGGGTCGTGGAGGCACCCAAGCGTGTCTCCATAGGGTGACCGGCAAGCAAGGCCAAAGCCCGTGCGCAACGTGTAGATCCATCGACACGATCGCTAGTAGCCTCACCTCCATGGGTATGGCCAAGCGCGCAATGGAAGAAGCTGAAGCCCGAGGCTACTGGGGCAGCGACGATTGGGTTTGCAAAAGCTGCGTCGATGAGGAATTCCTCGAAAATAAGATCAAGGCGGCCGCAGACCCCGAAGAAGAATGCACCTTTTGCGAACAAGCTCCCGCAGCTCCGCTCGATGTACTAGTCGATGCCTTCTATAAGGGAATGCGCGTCGATTACGCCACCGTGGATGAGGAGGGCGTCCCATACGACCCTGAAGAATATGGTTACCTACTCACTCCCAAGACTGCCGAAGAGTTGGTGCTTGACGACTACAGTGACGTGCTAGTGGGAGATGGTCTTGCAGAGGCGGTAGCTGCCCTGCTAGATGATAGTAGCCTTTGGGTAAAGCGCGGCGCCTGGGCTGGAGACACCACAAGGGAGATTCTCACTACGGGCTGGGAGTCCTTCTGTCATTCACTCAAGCATGAGACCAGGTACGTCTTCATGGTGGAAAGACCGAAGACCGAAAGGGATTTTCGCGAACTGTCCCCTGGGGAGATGCTTAAAGCGGTAGGCGCCATGGTTGACCTGCACTACCTCTATAGCGAAATTGTTCCCGGAACTCGATTCTGGAGAGCAAGGACTGGAATGATGCCGACTCCTGACTGGAGCGCAAGGGACCTCGGCACCCCCAGGATCGAGCATTCCAAGCAGGCGAACCGAATGAGTCCTGCGGGAATCCCAATGTTCTATGGGGCCAGCGATAGCGACACTGCGATCAGGGAGACGCTGGGAAGGGCGACGGCCACCCATGTTACGGCAGCAGCGTTCGCCGTCGGTCGGACGCTCTCAGTAATCGACCTGACAAATGCCAAGCTCCCCTTGATTCCATCCCAATTCGACATCGAGAAACTCCCGGAGAGGGACAGCATTCAGTTCCTGCATGACTTCACTCGCCGTCTCAGTGAACCCATCCGAGAGACGTACGAGCAGGTTGACTACGTTCCGACGCAGGTCCTGACAGAGTACCTCCTGAAAGCTCACGCCCGGGGTGAGGAGTCAGCGGACGGCCTAATGTACAGTTCCGCAATCACCGGAAAGCCCTGCGTCGTTCTGAATATCCCAAACAGCATGTGCGTCGACAGGGGAGTCGAGGTGGTTCACGAAGGATTCCTTCGGATCGACCTGGACAAGGAGGCCCATCTGGTCATGGATCCCGAATCGATTGCCACATACAAGATCGGCCGCACTTATTCTTAGGAATTCTTTGCTCGAAGGGGGCGGCGGATATGGATGCAGCGACAAGTGCACTGGCTGTAGCCGGAATAGGAATTATTGGAACGCTCACCTCTGGAGTGCTCATTCAAATGGGATCCAGAAAAACCAGAATGCGCGAGCTTGAGCACGCCGACAGGCAGAAGGATGCAGATCGATCACACGCCTCCAAGGTTTCCGACTTTGAGGCCCGCCGCTCTTCGTATATTTCCCTTAACTCGGCGGCCCGCCACTATCAGACTGAGCTGGCAAATTATCTTCATGCTCAAAGGGGTGGCGTATCGGTGCACGAGGCACGAGAGGCGGTTGAAGAAGCTCGGCAAATTCACCGTGCCAGATACGCAGAGGCTCAGATGATGTTCCAAGATGAGATCCTCCGACATGCAAGTGCCGTAAATAGACATCTCGGAGACACCTATGGCATCCTGAGGAGAATTGAAGCCGGCAGGGCTACCGAGGCGGAGAATTTCGAGCTGGCCCAGAATATGAGAGTTCGTGGTTGGGAAATCATTGCAGCAATGCGCGCGGCCATGCGGGTCGACCTTGGAGTATCGGCCAATCCTTAACGGCTACGGTTTACCCCGACCGGGTGGGATGCTATGGGCTCGGACCCGCTCCCCTGCATGTCGGTAGGCCCCCTCAGGGCATAGCGATCTCCCCCGCCGGTGCCACTAGACCAGGCAGCACTGGCCCAACCTGGGGCAGCGGGAGCAGCTGGAAGTGCTCGCAAGGTATCGATCCCCGTCACACTGTGTCTGCGAATCCGAGCGGAACGCAAACAGATCGTGATTGATACGAAGCAGTTCGCGGTCAGTCCGCTGCTGACCCCGGATACTCCGGGAGCGAGCCGCGAGCAGGTTCGAGCTGGTGGAGTGTGCGAAGCGCCGTGATCCCGGCCAGGGCCCTCGCCAATGCATCTTTCGGTGACCAAATGCGGATCCCGAGGGCTGCGGCGATCTGCTCGTCCTTCTTCAGCAGGTCCTTCTCGTTCGTGACGAAGGCGTGCCCGCCGTAACGGGCCGCTGTTGCGACATGCATAGCGTCACGCCTGGAATTCTTTCGCACCGTCTCCCAAGAAGCCGAAGGAAACAGGATCGCGAAAGCATCCTGGATCCGTTGCCCATCTTCTTCAGAGGCGAACACAGAAGCGTCAAGGCGAGAGTTATCAAAAACGAAGGGCCCGAACGCTTCAGGGAAGTCGGCAGCCTCCTCTTCTCGCTCTGCTTGGGTTGCTTCATCTTGCCCTTCGAGTCGCTCTGTGTTCATCGTGTCAGTGCGAGCCAAACCGATCCAGCCCTCCTCCCAGAGACGGAACAGCTCCCGGGTGTCCGCATCATCCCGGTGGACAGCACCAATCAGCGTGTTCGTGTCGATGAACATGTAGAGCGCGATCAGATTCCGGCCGCGAAGCGGTGCGGGACTCATTCTGACTCCTGTGGTTGAGCGGGGATCGTCGGCGAGTATAGGGCAGCCTCCTCGCAAATACGAGACCACAAGCGGGACTCGCTGTAGGCATCTGCGGAGAGCGTCTCGGTATAGCCGCCTTGAGGCATCTGCTGAGGGGTTAGATGCCTCGGGTATCCATCTGCTCGAACCTTCGCAAGCGACGATTTCTCGATCAGCCTGGCTGTCCAGCCGTCCTGGACCTCCAGCGTCCGTACGATTCGCCAGCCTTCCTTCCGGTGGGCTCCCAGGCGGCGAGCCTCGTTGTCGCTGTTGCAAATGCCGATCTTGTAGGACAGGTGCCAGTAGTGAACGGCAAGGTAAACCAGGGAGGGTGCCGCGTAATCGATTCCCTTGGTTGCGCAGTACCGGCACCCACCTGCCTGGCCTTTGTAGATATTTCCGAAATGCGGGCTAACGGAACGATTGCATTTCTGGCAGATTCCCGGCCAGGGCTTGTTCATGCCGGGATATGGGGCGGTCGGCGTGACGCCGGCCAGTGTCATGATTTCAACTGCGACCGCCTCATCGTGAAGGCGATCCCGCGCCATGTCCTGATGCGCGCACGACCAACAGCCCGATCGGCGCTTGCTGCCCGACCGGATATTCGCCAGGGCGGGGTTGCCAACCTTTCCGCAGCGCATGCATCGGCTCGACCAAGGACTATTAGTCGATTGATATGGCGCAAGCGGTTCCCATCCCGCAGCCTTCATCTGGGCCAGCGCTTCACTTTCAGGCACGGGAAGTTTGCCCGAACCATCGCGGTGACTGCAAAGACGCTGCTTGGCCCCGCGAGCAGCGCTGAGCGTCGGCTTCCGCGTTCGACCGCACGTCAAGCAGCGAGATTTCCAAGGAATCCCCGTTTGGCCGGGGTAGGGATCCAGCGGCTTGAACCCGGCGCTCATCATTTCAGTGAAAGCCTGCTTATCCGGGATCCTTGGACGATTTGCCGCAGAGCACACCGAGCATCCACCACCGACCCGGATGCGACTTAGCCCAGGAGTGACTTCCTGATTGCAGGTTGTGCAGCGGCAACGCCATGATTCGTTTGCTCCTGGATATGGTTCCAGCGGAATGAAGCCAGCTTCAATCATCTCCTGTTCGGCATCCTGGTCGGATACTCGAAGATGCTTGCCGGCCGAGCAGAGCTTGCAGCCAGAGGTCTTACTCAGGCGCAGCCCGGTCAGGGTCACAGACCGAGTATGGCCGTTGGCGCATTTCGCTTTCCAGGGGTGGTTGGCAAGCCCCGGATAGGGTTCAAGAGGAGTCCAGCCCTTTACCTGAATCTCCGCAAGGGCTTGCCCGGAATCTATCCGCTTTGAAGCCGAGAGGTTCGCCGCAGCGCATTCCTTGCACCCCCGACCAGCGCGAACGTTGGTCAGGCGAGGCTCGGACCGGTGCCCGGCGGCGATGCAGCGAGCCGGCCACGGTTTGCCCGCGCCCGGATACGGCGCCTCTGGCTCGTATCCACCCGAGCGCATCACGGCAGCAGCGGCCTCGGGATCAAGGGGTCTCACCACCGTGCCACCGTATCCGGGGCCACCGACAGGACCTGGGCAGGGGAAGCGACCGAGCCGATGAGGCCACTCGCAAGTTGTGGATCTCATTCGCAAGGTATCGATCACGGTCGCAGTGAGGGCAGGATGCCCGATGCCCCGCCGGCCGTGCCCCGCGTTGTCCACAGGCCCGGTCGCATCATCACACCGCTGGTGCGTACACCCTGTGGACAACCTCCGTTCGCCGGACGTGTGCGAGCCCTGCACCCGCGCCTCGGCCCCGGCACCGGGGTTCTGTCGGCGCCTCCGGGTAACGTCGTGTGCCATGGCGGCCGAACGGGACACCCGATCCACGTCGCCGCGTCGGCGTTCCCGGGCTGCCTCCGGGTACGGCGCCGCGGCGCCCGGCGCACCGCTCCCCGGTGCGCCGGCGTCCGATGCCCTCCTGGCGGTCCAGGCGCCGCAGGCCGGGGTCGCCGAGGCGGACGCGCCCGGCGTGCGCCGTCCGGTCGACCCCGCCCCGATCGACCCCGCCTCGGTCGAGGTGCGCCGCAGCACCCGCCGCAGCCGCACGGTCTCCGCGTACCGCGAGGGCGACCGGACGGTCGTGCTGATCCCCGCCCGGATGTCGCAGGCCGAGGAGCAGCGCTGGGTGGCGCAGATGCTCGACCGGCTGGCCCGCCAGGAGAGCCGCCGGGCCCCCGGCGACGACGTCCTGGCGGCGCGGGCCCGGGAGCTGTCCGTGGCGTACCTCGGTGGCCGGGCGGTGCCGCGCAGCGTCCGCTGGGTGACCAACCAGAACTCCCGCTGGGGGTCGTGCACCCCGGGCGAGGGCAGCATCCGGCTCTCCCACCGGCTGCAGGGCATGCCCGGCCACGTCGTCGACTACGTGCTGCTGCACGAGCTGGCGCACCTCCTCGTGCCGGACCACGGGCCCCGCTTCTGGGCGCTCCTGGAGGCGTATCCGCGCACCGAGCGGGCGCGCGGCTACCTGGAGGGCGTGGCCGCCGCCGGGCGGCTGCCGGGCGCCCCCGACCCGCAGGGGACGGCGGCGGCGGACGGCTGCGACTGAGGCGTCCCGCTCCGGGATCCGCCGTCCACCGGGGCTGCTGCGGACCCGCCGGCCTGGGATAGGGTCGCGGGGATCAGTCGCCGTACGGGAGGGGGCCGGCCCGCGCCATGTCCAGAGAACTCGCCAAGGCGTCCCGGGTGCGGATCAGTGAGCTGACGCCCGGCACCGACCTGTACCTCGGGGTGCACATCACCGGGCCCGGGCTGAGCTTCGACATCAGCTGCTTCGGCCTGGACGCCGACGAGAAGCTGAGCGACGACCGCTACTTCGTGTTCTTCAACCAGCCCGCCAGCCCCGAGCAGTCGATCCGTCTGCTGGGCGCGCGGGAGGGCGACTCCGAGTCGTTCGCGGTGGCGCTCGGCTCGGTGCCGGAGGCCGTCCACAAGCTGTCGCTCACCGCGACCATCGACGGCGACGGGCAGATGTCCCAGGTCGCCTCCGGGTACGTCCGGATCGTCGCCGGCGGCACCGAGGTCGGCCGCTACAGCTTCACCGGCGCGGAGTTCTCCACCGAGCGCGCCGTGATGCTGGCGGACGTCTACCGGCGCGGCAGCGAGTGGCGCTTCGCGGCGGTCGGCCAGGGCTTCGACGGCGGCCTGCGGGCCCTCCTGGAGAACTTCGGCGGCGAGGCCCTCGACGAGGACGGGCCGGCCGCCCCGCCCGCTGCGGCACCCGCGCCGGCTGCCCCGCCCGCCCCGTCCACTGCGGCACCCGCGCCGGCCGCCCCGCCCGCCCCGCCGGTGAGCGTTCCGGCCCCCGCGCCGTCGTACGACGCGACGCTGGTCGCCGTCCCGGCAGCGGTCCCCGCCGCCGCGGTCCCGCAGCAGGCCGGGGGCGTCCCGGTGGGTGTGCGCGTCTCGCTGACGAAGTACGTCGAGGTGCCGGAGAGCCCGGGCTGGGTGAAGCAGAACGACAACCTCGTGCGGGTCCTGCTGACGAAGGGCCAGGACGTGCTCGCCCTGCAGGGCAGCATGGTCGCCTACCAGGGCAAGGCCGACTTCGCGCACGAGGGCTCCGGCATGCTGCGCAAGCTGGTCGGCAACCTGACCGGCCAGCAGCTGAAGCTGATGCGGATCACCGGCGAGGGCCAGGTCTTCCTCGCCGACGAGGCCTGCGACCTGCACGTCGTACGGCTGGAGGGCGACACGCTCTGCGTCGGCTCCGACCGGGTGCTGGCCTTCGAGGCGGGCCTGGAGCACGAGGTGCGCCGCATCGAGGGCGAGGGCCTGCCGAACGGCGGTTTCTTCACCCTGCAGTTCAGCGGCCACGGCGTGGTCGTGGTGAAGACGAACGGCGTGCCGGTGGTGCTGCCGGTCACCCCGGCCCCGGAGACGTACGTCGACGTGCAGGCGCTGGTGGCCTGGTCGCGCGGGTCGCAGGTGATCACCACGGCGCCGGTGCGGATCCGCCGCTCCGCCTACGCGGGGCACGCGGCCGAGTCGTACAGCCTGCAGTTCCGCGGTGCCCCGGGGAACTTCGTCATCGTCCAGCCGTTCGAGGTCTGAGGTCCAGGAGGAGTCATGCAGGCACAGTTCCTCGCGGGTGGCGGGCTGGACGCGTACCGGGCCGCCGACACCGCGGCGCGGATGAGCAACCACGGCGCGGCGATGTGCCGGGTCGGGCTCACGGCCGGGGCGGACGTGTACGCGAAGGCCGGGGCGATGGTGGCCTACGACGGCTTCCTGCAGTACGAGCCGGTGTCGCAGTCGTTCCGCCGGGCGCTCGGGGAGTGGGCGTCGGGCGAGCGGAGCCCGCTGCTGCGCTGGACGGGCGACGGCGCGCTCTACCTCGCCGACATGGGCGCGGACGTGCTCAACCTGCACCTCGCCGACGAGTCGCTGTCGGTGAACGGCGCCCACCTGCTGGCCATGGACGCCGCGTTGAGCTGCAGCGTGGAGAAGGTGCGCGGTGCGGCCCTGCTCGCCGGCACCGGCCTGTACAACGCGACCGTCGCCGGCACCGGCTGGGTGTCCGTGACCTCCCGCGGAGTGCCGGTGGTGCTGGACTGCGCCGAGGCCGAGACGTACGTCGACCCGGACGCGCTGGTCGCCTGGACCACCGGGCTGGAGGTGCGCACCCGGCGGACGGTCAAGGTCGGCGCGCTGGTGGGCCGCGGCAGCGGCGAGGCCCTGCAGCTCGGCTTCCGCGGCTCGGGCTTCGTCGTCGTGCAGCCCAGCGAGGACACCGCCGACCGTCTCAAGATCCGCGGCTGAGAACCGAGTTCGAGGAGCCCTTCCGTGCAGAGCCCCCTCCTGGCGCACACCGCCGGCACCGGCACCGACCGCTTCGCCCTGCAGAACCCGCAGATGCTGCGGGTGTCGCTGGACGGCCAGTCGAAGGTGCTGGCCCGCAGCGGCGCGATGGTCGCGCACGTCGGCAAGGTCGCCTTCACCAGCTGGTCGCCGCAGACCGGCAACCGCCGCGGTCCGCGGCGCGACGCGGGCGTGCTCGACATGATGAGCTGCTCCGGCACCGGCACCGTCTACCTCGCCAACCTGGCGCAGCACCTGCACGTGCTGTCGCTGCGCGACGAGCGGCTGGTGGTCACCAACTCCTACGTGCTGGCGCTGGACACCTCGCTGGCCTGGCACACCGTGGCGATCGAGAACGGCGACCGGATCGCGGGCGTCGGCTCGCGGTGCCTGGAGTTCTCCGGCTCCGGCAGTCTCGTGCTGATGACCTCGGGCCGTCCGCTCGTCCTGCCGGTGGAGCCGGGCCGGTACGTGTACGGCGACGCCGACGCGGTGGTCGGCTGGTCGTCCGGGCTGGAGGTGCAGTTGCAGGCGCAGAGCAGCAACACCGAGGCGTGGCGGCGCCGTGGCACGGCCACCGAGGGCTGGGAGCTGGCGTTCACCGGCCGCGGCCACGTGATCGTGCAGCCGAGCGAGCTGCTGCCCCCGCGGCGGGTGCCGCGCGGCTGACCGCGCGCACCCCCGCCGCGGGGCGGCGGGTCCGGATCAGGTCAGCGCGCGGGCCAGCCCGACGAGGGTGCGCACCGAGCCGTCGGTGAGCCCGGGCAGCTCGTCGTAGCCGAACCAGCGGAGGTCCAGCGACTCCTCGCTGATGAGCTCGCGGGCCCCCGCGGGGGCGATCGCCACGTACTGCACGTCGAGGTGGGTGTTCTCCGGCCGGTCCTTGCCGGTGCACCGCACCTGGTGCCGGTCGAGCTTGACCGGGGCGGGCCGGCCGCCGTCGGCCAGCAGCGTCAGGCCGGGGATGCCGGACTCCTCGGTGGCCTCGCGCAGGGCGGCGGCCGCGAGGGTGGTGTCGCCCGGCTCGCAGTGGCCGCCCATCTGCAGCCACCGGCCGACCTTGGGGTGCAGCGTGAGCAGCACCCGGCCGCCGGCGGGGTCGACGACGACCGCGCTGGCGGTGATGTGGGCGGGCAGGCACTCCCGCCACAGGCCGTCGGGCCGTTCGGCGAGGTGCGCGAGGTAGTCCTGCCGGAGCCGGTCCTGCGCGGGGTCGGCGACGGCCCAGGCGTCGAGCGTGCGGACGGCGTCGTGGTGGAGCCCGGTCACCTGCCGTCCTCCGTGCCGGTGCCGTCCGCGTCCGTGCCGGGGTCCTTCCCGCCGGCGGTGCCGTCGCCGGCGGCGTCCCGGCCCCCGGTGCCGCTGCCGCGGGCGGCGTCGCCGAGCAGCTTGTCGAGTGCGGAGAAGTCGATGCCGCCCTCCTCGGCGCGGTGCACGAAGCCGTCCGGGTCGTCGAGGTCGGCGGCGGTGGGCAGCATGTCGGGGTGCTCCCAGAGCGCGTCGCGGCCGTCGATGCCGCGGGCGTCGGCGAGCGAGGCCCAGAGCCGGGAGGCGTCGCGCAGGCGGCGCGGACGGAGCTCCAGGCCGACCAGGGTCGCGAAGGTCTGCTCGGCCGGTCCGCCGGTGGCGCGGCGGCGGCGCAGCGTCTCGCGCAGCGCGCCGGCCTGCGGCAGGTGCGGCTGGGCGGCGGCGTGCACGACGGCGTCGACCCAGCCCTCGACGAGCGCGAGGGCCGTCTCCAGGCGGGCGAGCGCGGCCTTCTGCTCGGGGGTGTCCTCGGGCTGCAGCAGGCCGCCGGCCAGTGCCTCCTGGAGCGCCTCGGGGTTGTTCGGGTCGAGGTTGCCGACCAGCTCCTCCATGCGGGAGCTGTCGACCTTGATACCGCGCGCGTAGGCCTCGACGGCGCCGAAGAGGTGTGCCCGGAGCCACGGCACGTGGGCGAAGAGCCGCTGGTGGGCGGCCTCGCGGAGGGCGAGGTAGAGCCGCACCTCGTCGGCGGGCACGCTGAGGCCCTCGCCGAACTCGGCGATGTTCTGCGGCAGCAGCGCGGCCTTGCCCGCGGGGGCGAGCGGCAGGCCGACGTCGGTGGAGCCGGTGACCTCGGCGGCGAGCGCGCCGAGCGCCTGGCCGATCTGGGTGCCGAACATCGCGCCGCCCATGGAGCGCATGACGCCCATCAGCGGGCCGGCCATGGCCTGCATCTCGGCGGGCAGCACGCCGCCCATGGCGGTGCCGACCCGCTCGGCGACCGGGTCGACGAGGTCCTTCCAGACCGGCAGGGTGGCCTCGATCCACTCGGCGCGGCTCCAGGCGACGGCGGTGGTCGAGCCGGACGGGAAGTCGGTGGCGGCGTCGAGCCACAGCTCGGCGAGCCGGACGGCCTCGGTGACGGCGGTGCGTTCGGCCGCGCCGACCGACCGGTCCTTGCTGCGGCCCTCGGCGGGCTCGGCGACGACGGTCTGCCGGGCGATGTTCTGCGCGAGTTCCCAGTTCACCGGGCCGCCGTCGAAGGACAGCATCTGGCCGAGCTGCTGGAAGGCGGCGCCCAGGTCGTTCGGGTCCAGGCCGCCCATCATCGCGCCGAACGGGTTGTCGCCGGCCGGGCCGCCCATGCCGAACAGCGCGCCGAAGGGGTTGCCGGGGCCGCCGAAGCCGAACGGCTGCTGCGGGTTGTCGCCGGAGCCCTCGCCGCCCTGGTCGTCCTTCTTGCCCTTGCCGTCCTCGGGCTCCTCGGGCGGATTGGAGAATCCGAAGGGAAGGTCACTCACGGGGTCCTCGATCTGCTCGGCCGTCACGCGGAGGTGTGGCGGGGTCTTCGTGTACCCGCGAAAGGGCGGGACGTGTCCATGGTCTCGTGGTCCGATGGCTCAGGGTGCAACCGCCGGGCCCGTGCCTCGGGCAGGATGGGCGGTACGTGACACTCGTCCGTACGCACATAAGCTAACCGTGGAGGATGGCCGGTGAGTTCCCCGCCTTCGGACGTTCGCTCTGGGCTGACCGGAGGTGAGGACGGCGCCGCGGCCCCCGCGGGTTCGCCGTCTCCAGCCTACGGCGGCAGGCCGCTGACCGTGGCCGTGACCGGGGCGGCGAGCGTGCTCGGCGAGCGGGTCGCCTCCCGCCTCGTCGGCTCGCCGGGGGTGCGCCGGGTGCTCGCCATCGACGACCGCCGGGGCGACGTCCCCGGCGTCCAGTGGCGGGTGCTGGACGTCCGCGACCCCGCCGTGGCCGAGCGCCTGGCCGGGGTCGACGTGGTCGTCCACCTGGCCATGGACCTCGGGATGGAGACCGATCCGCGCGCCCGCAGCGCCTACAACGTGCGCGGCGCGCAGACGGTGCTGACCGCCGCCGCGGCGGCCGGCGTGTCGCGGGTGGTGCTCTGCACGTCCGCGATGGTCTACGGCGCGCTGCCGGACAACGAGGTGCCGCTCGCGGAGGACTCCGAGCTGCGGGCCACCGAGGAGGCGTCGCTGGTCGGCGACCTGCTGGAGATCGAGCGCCTGGCCCGGCGCGCCCCGCGGGCGCACCCCGGCCTGCAGGTGACCGTGCTGCGGCCGGCGGTGGTGGTCGGCCCCGGTGTCGACACCGTGCTGACCCGGCACTTCGAGGCGCCCCGGCTGCTGGTGGTGGCGGGTTCCCGGCCGTGCTGGCAGTTCTGCCACGTCGACGACCTGGCCTCGGCGCTGGAGTACGCGGCGCTGGGCCTGGTGGAGGGCGAGGTGACGGTGGGCTGCGACGGCTGGCTGGAGCAGGAGGACGTCGAGAACCTGTCGGGGATCCGCCGGATGGAGCTGCCGGCGTCGCTCGCGCTCGGGACGGCGGCCCGGCTGCACCGGCTCGGCCTGACGCCCGCCCCCGCCGGTGACCTGGCCTACACGATGTACCCGTGGGTGGTCTCGGGCAGCCGGCTGCACGAGGCCGGGTGGCGGCCGCGGTACGGCAACGAGGAGGTGCTGGCGGAGCTGCTGGCCCAGGTCGCCGGCAAGCACGCGGTGGCGGGTCGCCGGCTGGGCGGCAAGGAGGCCGCGACCAGCCTGGGCGCGGCGGGCGCCACGGTGGCGCTGGTCGGTACGGCGGCGCTGGTGCGGCGGGCGAGGAAGCGCCGCCGGTTCTGAGGTCCGTTCCGCTCTGCGGAATGGTGTAATCGTGATGCGGAAGTCCTTGCCGAACGGCACCGGAGATGGGGAATCATGGTGACCATGCCCGAGAACGACGATCCGATCCGCCTCCTCGCCGTCCGCGACACCCCGCTGTCGCTGGACGAGGTGTACGACGCGGTCGGCCACGACGCGGCCGGCGGCACCACCGTCTTCGTGGGGACGGTCCGCGACCACGACGGCGGCAGGTCCGTCACCGCGCTGGAGTACAGCGCCCACCCGACGGCCGAGCAGGAGATGCGCCGGATCGCGGAGAAGATCGTCGCGGACTTCCCGGTCAGGGCGCTGGCCGCGGTGCACCGGGTCGGCCGGCTCGGCATCACCGACAAGGCCGTGATCGTCGCGGTCTCCTGCGCGCACCGCGGGGAGGCCTTCGAGGCGGCCCGCCGCCTGATCGACGACCTCAAGCACGAGGTGCCGATCTGGAAGCACCAGGTCTTCGAGGACGGCAGCGAGGAGTGGGTCGGGGCCGGCTCCTGCTGACCCGCGCCCGCGCCCTTCCGCGCTCCTTCCCACCCGTCCGGTCCCAATCCGGGCCGTAACCCGGACGGTGCCGTCACCGTTGTCAGCGCGGCCGGTTAATCTGCTGATAGACACGACGAGCTGGGAGTACGGACATGGCTGCGCTCGCCTGGTTGATCATCCCCGTCGCCGCCGCACTGGCCGCCATGGTCTGGGCGGGCTGGGCGGCCCGCACCCCGCGCGCCACCGGCGACCCGGCCTCGCTCGCCGAGCACGAACGCTTCCGCGCCGCGATGGAACGCTCCACCGCGGGCCAGGCCGACCGGCCCCGCGGCTGAGCCCGGCGCCCGGGCAGCGCAGGCCCGCCCCGGTCCCGTACTGTCGAGCCATGCCACGCCGCTCAGCGACGATGCTCGCCGCCACCCTGCTCCTCATAGGCCTGCTCTGCGCCTCCGTGCTGATGCGTGTGCCGTACACCGAGATGAGCCCCGGGCCGACGTACAACACCCTGGGCGAGCAGGCGAAGAAGGGCGGCGGCTCGGTGCCGGTGATCGCGATCACCGGGCACGAGACGTACCCGACGACCGGGCACCTCAACATGACCACCGTGCAGGTGACCGGGGCGAAGTACGAGCCCAGCCTGATCTCCGCGGTGGTCGGCTGGCTGCGCAAGGACGTCCTGGTGGTGCCCCACGACAACGTCTACCCGAAGGGCCAGACCGACAAGGAGGCCCAGCAGGAGAACGCCGAGCAGTTCGCCTCCTCCGAGGACAGTGCCAAGACCGCCGCACTGAAGGAGCTCGACATCCCGGTGGAGTCGCAGGTGGTCGTCTCCTCGGTGGTGGCGGGCGGCCCGTCCGAGGGGAAGCTGCACGCGGGCGACCGGATCGTGGCGGTCGACGGCACCGCGGTGACCGCCAAGGAGCAGGTGGCCGCGCTCGTCACCCGGCACAAGCCCGGGGAGACCGTCGAGTTCACCGTCGTGCCGCACGCCGGGTCCGGCACGTCCGGCGCCGCCGCGGCCGGGAAGAAGGTCGCGATCACCACCGGCAAGGCCGACGACGGCCGGGCCGTGGTGGGCATCCTGCCGGGCAGCGACCACACCTACCCGTTCACCATCGACATCGGCCTGCAGGACGTCGGCGGGCCCAGCGCCGGCCTGATGTTCTCGCTCGGCATCATCGACAAGCTCACGCCGGACGACCTGACCGGCGGCCGGTTCGTCGCCGGCACCGGCACCATCGACGACGACGGCGCGGTCGGCCCGATCGGCGGCATCCAGATGAAGCTGATCGCCGCCCGCGACAAGGGGGCCGAGTACTTCTTCACGCCCTCCGAGAACTGCGCCGAGGCCGTGCGCGACACCCCGTCCGGGCTGACCCTCGTGAAGGTCGACACCCTGGACGGCGCGCTCGACGCGCTGGGGAAGATCCGCGCCGGCGGCACCGCGGGACTGCCGTCCTGCCCGCGGTGACACCGGCGGCGGGCGTCAGGAGAAGGTCGACAGCAGGGCCTCGCTGAGCCCGGGCACCAGGTCCGGGCCGGTCAGCACCTCGCGCGCGATGTCCTTCTCGCGCAGCCGCAGGGCGATCTCGCGGGAGCCGTCGCGCAGCACGGCGGCCGTGATGCGGACCTCCTGGCGCTGCGGGTGGTTCTCGACCCAGGCCGACAGCTCCTTCTCGGTGGCGTTCTTCGGCCGGGACTGCTCCGCACCCGGCGGCAGCATCAGCCGCTCCACGACGAGCGCGCAGCCGACCACCTGGTCCGGCCAGGCGATGGTGCCCAGGAAGCGGTCCAGCTCGGAGCCGGCCGGCAGCTCCTCCTGCTCGACCGGCGTGAAGCCGGTGCTCTCGTCGGCGGTCAGGCCGAGCTGCTTGGCCAGCCGCGGATCGGCCTTGCGCAGCGCGGCGGTGTCGACGAGCGCGAACAGCCGGGCCGGGAGGTCCCAGCCGAGCGTCGCCGCGTACTCGTCGATCTCCAGGGCGGCCCGGGTGAGCGGGGAGGCGGCCGGCGGGAGGCCGTCGCCGGCGGGCGTGAGGGGTGCATCGGACATGGACACCATCCTCACATGCCGCCCGGTTCCGGCGGTCGAGGCGATCCCGGCGGCCGAGGGGTTCCCGGTAACGGTCGGATCTCGGGGCAAACCGCGGGGAACTCAGGTAAAGACAGATTAAGTTGCTCTGAGGACGGCTAGGACCGCTACGACCGCAGACGACACAGCAGAGGTGCCCCCTTGGTTTTCCAGATGCCGGACCGCCCCGAACCGGGCTTCCGTGCCAGAGTCGGCCCGCCCTCCCGGCGCACCCGCGTGCTGGTGCTCACCGCGGGCGTCCTCGTCGCGCTCTTCCTGCTGTTCGTCATGGTGTCCGGCTTCTGGACGGACTGGCTCTGGTACAAGTCCGTCGACTACAGCCGGGTGTTCACCACCCAGCTCCGGACGAAGGCCGGCCTGTTCGGCGTCTTCGGTGTGCTGATGGCCGTCGCGGTCGGCTTCAACATCTGGCTGGCGCACCGGCTCCGGCCGCCGCTCGCCGCGATGTCGGTCGAGCAGCAGAGCCTGGACCGCTACCGGATGGGCGTCGCGCCGTACAAGAAGTGGCTGCTCCTGGCCGCCTCGCTGCTGGTCGGCCTCGTCGCCGGCGCCGCGGCCTCCGGGCAGTGGCGCACCTGGCTGCTGTGGACGAACCAGACGCCCTTCGGCGTGAAGGACCCGCAGTTCCACCGGGACGTCGCCTTCTACGCGTTCGACCTGCCGTGGTTCGAGTTCCTGCTGGGCTTCGCGTTCAGCGCGGTGATCGTCTCGCTGCTGGCGTCGACGCTGGTGCACTACCTCTACGGCGGTCTGCGGCTGCAGGGGCCTGGCCGCCGGGCGAGCCGCGGCGCACAGGGCCACCTGGCCGTGCTGCTCGGCGTGTTCGTCCTGCTGAAGGCGGTCGCGTACTGGCTCGACCGGTACGCGCTGGCGGTCAAGTCCGGTGCGTACAAGGGCGTCGACGGCTGGACGGGCCTGCGCTACGTGGACGCCAACGCGTTCCTGCCGGCCAAGACCATCCTGTTCTTCGTCGCGATCATCTGCGCCCTGCTGTTCTTCATGACCCCGATCCGCCGCACCTGGGCGCCGGCGCTGATCGGCTTCGGCCTGATGGCGCTCTCCGCCGTGCTGATCGGTGGCGTGTACCCGGCGATCGTGCAGCAGTTCCAGGTCAAGCCGAACGAGCAGGCCAAGGAGACGCCGTACATCCAGAAGAACATCGACGCGACCCGCCAGGCGTACGGCATCACGGGGGCCGAGACCCAGCAGTACGACCCCAAGGAGGGCGCCAAGTCCGGCGCGCCCGCGCCCGATCCGCAGACGATCGCGGACATCCGCCTGATCGACCCGAACGTGGTCGCGCCGACGTTCCAGCAGAACGAGGCACTGCGCAAGTACTACGCCTTCCCGAAGACGCTGGACGTCGACCGGTACGGCGACCAGGACACCGTGCTGGGCCTGCGCGAGCTCGACCTCAGCGGCGTGCAGCAGCGCAACTGGATCAACGACCACTTCAAGTACACCCACGGCTACGGCATGGTCGCCGCCAAGGGCAACCAGGTCGACGGCAACGGCAACCCGGTCTACACCGAGTCCGGCCTGCCGACCACCGGTTCGCTCGGCGCGTACAAGCAGCGCGTCTACTACGGCGAGAAGACCGGCACCTACTCGATCGTGGGCGGCTCCAACCAGGAGATCGACTACACCTCGGAGAGCGGCGCCGACCAGACCTTCCAGTACGACGGCGGCAGCGGCGTCTCGCTGGACAACCCGTTCACCCGCGCCGCGTACGCGATGCGCTTCGCCGAGCCGCAGATCCTCTACTCCGGCGCCATCACCGACGGCGCCCGGGTCATCTACGACCGCACGCCCAAGGAGCGGGTCGAGAAGGTCGCCCCCTGGCTGTCCATCGACGCCGACCCGTACCCGGTCGTGCAGGACGGCAAGCTGGTGTGGGTGCTGGACGCCTACACCACCTCGGACGGCTACCCGTTCTCGTCCAAGACGACCCTGGGCGAGTCCACCAAGGACTCGCTGACCGACCAGCGCGGCCGCACCCTGACGGCGGTCAACACGGTCAACTACATCCGCAACTCGGTGAAGGCCACCGTCGACGCGTACACCGGCGCCGTCACCCTCTACCAGTGGGACGACGCCGACCCGGTGCTGAAGACCTGGATGAAGGCCTTCCCCGGCACCGTGCAGCCCAAGTCGAAGATCCCGTCGACCCTGATGCCGCACCTGCGCTACCCGCAGGACCTCTTCAAGGTGCAGCGCGACCTGCTCGGGCAGTACCACATGACCGACGCCACGGCCTTCTTCAACGGCACGGACATCTGGCAGGTGCCGGTCGACCCGACCACCAACACCGGTGACGTGCAGCCGCCGTACTACCTGACGCTGCGGATGCCCGGTGCGCCCGACACCAGCTTCTCGCTCTCCACGAGCTTCGTGCCGAGCGGACGCGACAACCTCGCCGCCTTCATGGCCGTCACCGCGGACCCGGGGCCGGACTACGGCAAGATCCGGATCCTCAAGATCCCGGGCGGATCCGGCGCGCTGGGACCGAAGCTGACGCAGGCGAAGTTCAACTCCGACCAGGCGGTGGCCAACAAGCTCACGCTGCTGAAGACCGGCACCGACTCCGACATCGAGTACGGCAACCTGCTGACCCTCCCGGTCGGCGGCGGCCTGCTCAACGTCGAGCCGGTCTACCTGCTCGGCCGCGGCGCCAAGGCGCCGGTGCTGCAGAAGGTGCTGGCGGTCTACGGCGACAAGGTCGCCCTGGAGGACAACCTGGAGAAGGCGCTCGCCGCCGTCCTCCCGGGAGCCGCGGGCAGCGCCACCACCCCGCCGACCGCCCCCACCACCCCGACCACGCCCGGCCCCACCACACCCGGGCCGACCGCGCCGGGCACCGCCGCGGGCACGACGCCGGAACTGCAGCAGGCCCTGAAGGACGCGCAGAAGGCGTTCGACGACGGTCAGGCGGCCCTGAAGACCGGCGACTGGGCGGCCTACGGGCAGGCCCAGAAGGCGCTCCAGGAGGCGCTCGACCGGGCCGCGGCGGCCCAGCCGTCCACGGGCGGAGCCACCCCGGCACCCTCGGCCCCGGCGTCGCCGGCGCCGTCGGCCACCCCCTGAGCTGCGAGAACCGATTGTCCGTCCACCCCGCGTCCGTGCTACTGTTCATTCAACGACGCGGGGTGGAGCAGCTCGGTAGCTCGCTGGGCTCATAACCCAGAGGTCGCAGGTTCAAATCCTGTCCCCGCTACTGAAGTCCAGGGCCCGGAGGCCGCCAGAGATCATCTGGCCCTCCGGGCCCTGGCGTTTTTCCGATCAAGGTGGGCCCTTCTCCGGTACTATCGACGCGGTCGGCCAGGTCCTGCCGGCGCCGCCGGGGTTTGCGCGGCCTGATGTCGGGAAATCGACAAAGCGCCGAGGCGGTGCCCGCCGGCGTCGGCCCGCCTCCGCCGGACATGGCCCGGGGGCGGTGTACGCGGGCTCCGGGTGATGCGACGATGGACCACATGGGGGATGCGGAAAGGCTGTTGACCCCCCATCGAACGGGCAGGGGGGCTGCGGCCGTTCACACCGGCGCCCCCGGCGGATGCCGTAGCACTCTGGGGGAGCAGGAGCCGGCATGAAGCTGATCGGCAGGAACGACACGGGGGCAGGACCCGCACCGGGCGGCGCGCGCGCCGAACGCGTGCACGCCGAGGTCGACACCGACACCTGGGCGCAGTCCGCCGACGACACCCAGCAGGGCCTGCCCGCCCAGCGGAGCTCCGGCCCGGAGAGCCTCGTCCGGATCTCCTCCCAGCAGCTGGTCGAGGCCGTCGGCCGCTACCCGGCCACCACCGACGAGCCCTCCGAGGAGTCCGAGGAGGAGACGAGCTTCGAGACCGCGCTCGCCGCCCGCGAACAGGCCGCCCTGGAGACCCGCCACCGGGCCTCCGCGGACGCCGGCGACCCCAACGCGTCCAGCCAGCTCGGCGCGCTGCTGCTGCGCCGCGGCGAACTGGAGGACGCCGAACCGTATCTGCGGTCCGCGGCCGCGGCGGGTCTGCGCGCGGCCGCCAACAACCTCGGCGTGCTGCTGCACCAGCGCGGCCACCGCGCCGAGGCCGCCCAGTGGTGGCGGCAGGCCGCCGTCGCCGGCTCCGCGCCGGCCGCCCACGCGCTCGGCCTGCAGCTGCGCGACCAGGGCGAGGAGGAGGCCGCCGAGTACTGGCTGCACTTCGCCGCCGAGCACGGCCACCCGCTCGGGGCCTACGCACTCGGCGATCTGATGGAGCATCGGCGGGACGTCCGCGCCGAGCGCTGGTTCAAGGCGTCCGCGGAGGCCGGCCACCGCGAGGCCGCGTACCGGCTGGCGCGGATGCGCGAGTCGGCGGGCGACAAGGAGACCGCCGAGACGTGGTACCGCACCGCCGCCGCCCGCAGCCACGCCCGCGCCTCGCTGCGCCTCGGCGTGCTGCTGGAGGAGCGCGGCGAACTCGACGAGGCCGCCCGCTGGTACCGGCAGTCCGCGCAGAACGGCGAACCGCGGGCGGCGTGCGCGCTCGGCTTCCTGCTGCGCGACGCCGGCGACCTCGTGGCCGCCGCCGAGTGGTGGCAGGAGGCGGCCGAGGCCGGTGACGGCAACGCCGCCAACGCGCTCGGCGCGCTGCACGCCGGCCGCGGCGAGGCCGCCGACGCCGAGCGCTGGTACCGCGCCGCCCTGGACGCCGGCGACCACAACGGCGCCTTCAACCTCGGCCTGCTCTGCGCGACCGCCGGCCGGGAGGCACAGGCCGAGCAGTGGTACCGCCGGGCCGCGTACGCCGGGCACCGGGAGGCGTGCAACGCGCTGGCCGTCGTGCTGCTGCAGCGCGGCGAGGAGTCCGGCGCGGAGCCGTGGTTCTCCAAGGCCGCCGAGGCGGGCAGCGTGGACGGCGCCTTCAACCTCGGCGTGCTGCACGCGGGCCGCGGCGAACTGCCGCAGGCCCACGAGTGGTACGCCCGTGCGGCGGCCGAGGGGCACGGCGAGGCCGCGCTCCAGCTGGCCGTGGTGCACGAGCAGCGCGGCAACCCCGGCGGGGCGCTCGAACGCTACCGGCAGGCCGCCGCGGCCGGTTCGGCGGAGGGCGCGTTCCGGCTCGCCTCGATGCTGGAGCGCCGGGGCGACTCCGAGGCCGAGGTCGAGCACTGGTACCTCGTCGCGGCCGAGGCCGGCCACCGCCGTGCCCAGGTGCGGATGGGCGTGCGGGCGGCCGAGCGAGGCGAGCTGCAGAGCGCGGAGCACTGGTACCGGCGGGCCGCGGAGGCGGGCAGCCGCAGCGCGGCGTTCAACCTGGGGCTGCTGCTCGCCCGTCAGGACAGCGAGAACGAGGCCATGGTCTGGTACACCCGGGCCGCCGACGCGGGACACGGACGGGCCGCGCTGCGGCTCGCCCTGCTCGCACTGCGCCGCGGGGAGCCGGTGCAGGCCGAGGGCTGGTGCCGGCGGGCCGCGGAGGCCGGACCGGCGGAGGTCGCGGAGCGGGCGGCGCGGCTGCTCGGCGCGCTCAACGCCGAGCTCAGCGCCTGACCTTCAAGAGGTCCCCCGGCGCCCGCCGCCCACGGCCCGCGCAGAAGTGACGCCGCGGCGGGCCCGGGGCGCACGCCGCACCCCGGGCCCGCCCGCGCCTCACAGCCGCATCAGGCCGTCCCGGATGCGCTCCAGCAGCGCCACCGACACGTCCTCCGCCGCCCGCTCGTGCACCTGCACGTACCGCTCCGCCGCGAGGTCGGCCACCAGCACCCGGGCCACCCCGAGCGGCACCGGCAGCAGCGCCGCCAGCTCCGCGACCGACCGGGGGTACTGGCACAGCTCCACGATCCGGTGCCGCTCGAAGCCCAGCGGCGCGGCCAGCGCGGCCGGCGGCGCCGTCACCAGGGTCTCGATCCGCAGCTCGTCCCGCACCGGCCGCGTCCGCCCCGCCGTGATCACGAACGGGCGCACCACCTCGCCGGTCTCGAACCCCGTCACGCCCGCACCCCGCCGGCCGGCACCGGCGCGTGCGCCAGCAGTGCGGCGGGCAGCACCACGGTCGCCGTCACCCCGTGCACCGGCGCCGCGGCGAGCCGCACCACCGCGCCGAGGCGCTCCGCCAGCCGGCCCACCACGTAGTGGCCGAGCAGGCCGTCCCGGCCCACCAGGAAGCTCTCCCGGCCCGCCAGCCGCGCGTTCGCCCGGTCGAGCGCCGCCTCGTCCATGCCCGGCCCGCGGTCCGTCACGGCGACCAGGCAGCCGTCCGGGCGGAGCCGCGCGAACACCTCGACGTCCGTGTCCGGCGGCGAGGCGGCCAGGGCGTTCTCGATCAGCTCGGCCAGCAGGTGCGCGACCTCCGCCACCGCACCGCCGTCCACCATCGCGTCGTCGACCTGCCGCAGCACCACCCGCCGGTAGTCCTCCACCTCGCCCAGGGCCGACCGCACGACGTCGCCCAGCGCCACCGGCTGCGCCCAGCGGCGCGGGCTGGTCTCGCCGACCAGCACCAGCAGGCTCTCCGCGTTGCGCCGCATCCGCGTCGCCAGGTGGTCCAGCTCGAACAGGTTCGCGAGCGCGGCGGGGTCGTGCTCGCCGCGCTCCAGGGTCGACAGGAAGCCGAGCTGACGGGTCACCAGCGCCTGGTTGCGACGCCCCAGATTGGCGAGCGACTCCGCGGTGTTGCGCCGCAGCACCGACTGCTCGACCGCCAGCCGCAGCGCGGTGCCCGCCACCCGGTCCAGGGCCGCCCCGAGCACCTCCAGCTCCTCCGTGCCCGCCGCCGCGGTGGAACCCGGCGCCACCGCCTCCCCGCCCGCCTGGGCCCGCTCCACGGCCTCCGGCAGCACCCGGTCGGCCAGCTCCTCCGCCTCGCCGACCAGCGCCGCCATCGGCCGGGTGATCGACCGGGTGGCCAGCAGGCCCAGCAGCACCGCCCCGGCGACCGCCGCCAGCGTCAGCCCGGCGTCCAGCAGCAGCGCCCGCAGGGCCGCCGCGCGCAGGTCCCCGGCCCGCGCCAGGCTCTCGTCCGCGGCCTGCGACTGCACCGCGTACAGGTCGTCGACCAGCGTCGACGCCGCCTGCCACCAGGCGTCCGCGCGCACCGGGAGCCGGCCGGCGGCGAAGCCGTCCAGCGCCTGCTGCTCCATGCCGGCCACCGTCACCGCGGCCGGGCTGCGCAGCACCGCGTCGAGCGCGTCGGTGCGGGCGGCGGTGGCGGTGCGCGGCGCCTGGGCGAGCGCGGCGTTCTTCACGGCGACGATCCGGACGAAGGCCGGGTAGTCGCCGTTCCCGAACGAGCCCGCCGCGAGGACGCCGTTGAGCGTGCCGCGCTCCAGCGCGGCGGCCTCGGTGGCGTCGCCGAGCGCGCGCAGCGTGCCGAGCGCGTCCTGGAGCGCCCGGTCGCCGGTGCCGTCGCGGTCGGCGAGGACGGCGGACCCGAGGGCCGTGACGGCGGTGGTGAAGAAGCCGAGCGCCTCGGTGCGGGAGGCCGCGCCGGTGTCGGCCCGGCCGCGCAGCTGCGCCAGCGTGCTCAGGCCGCCGAGGGCGCTGCGGACCCGGTCGGCGCCCGGCGGGTCGGCGGCGAGGTGTTCGTCGAGGGTGTGCCGGGCCTGGTCGGCGGCGGTGCGCTGCGGGCCGAGCCGGTCGCGGAAGGACTCCTCGCCGCCGAGCAGGCCCGCCGTCAGGCCGCGCTCCCGCTGGAGCTGGTGGACGAACTCGCCGGTGGCGGCCACCAGGGCCACCCGGTCGCCGGTCCGTCCGGCGTCGGCGTAACGGCCCGCCTGGGCGGCGGTGCCGGCGGCCCCCAGGACCACGAGGGCGCCGGTCGGCAGGACGAGGAGCAGGGCGAGCCGGTGGCGGATGCTGCGGAGCGTGGGCACGTCGGGGGGTCCCCCTCGCGGGTGGCCCGGCGGGGTGGGCGCACGGGGAACGGAAGGCTCGGCAGCGACTGCCGGCCCTTGCGCCTCCGAGCCTAGGGTCCGCCTGTTGCAAGGGAGTTGCCGTGACCTCAGTGCCCCCCGGGACGCACTGCGGGTGGTCGGCAACACCACCGACCACCCGCCGAAACACGCCCGCCGGACGGGCCGTCAGTCGCCGTTCACACGCTGAGCCGGTGCAGCGCCTCGGCGTGCAGCAGCCCGTTGCTGGCGACCGCGTCCGCGCCGTTCGGCCCGTCGATGCCGTCCAGGCCGGTGAAGCGCCCGCCCGCCTCCTGCACGACGATGCACGGCGCCGCCATGTCCCACAGGCTCAGCTCGGGCTCGGCCGCGATGTCCGCGGCCCCCTCGGCGACCATCATGTACGACCAGAAGTCGCCGTACGCGCGGGTGCGCCAGCAGGCGCGGGTCAGGTCGAGGAACGGGTCGAGCCGGCCGCGCTCCTCCCAGCCGCTCAGCGAGGAGTACGAGAGCGAGGCGTCCTCGATCCGGCCGACCTCCGACACGTGGATGCGGCTCGCCTTGGCGAGGCTGCGGCCCGCGTACGCGCCCAGGCCCTTCGCCGCCCACCAGCGGCGGTTCAGGGCGGGGGCCGAGACGATGCCGACCACGGGCTGCAGCTCGCCGTCGATGCCCTCCTCCAGCAGCGCGACCAGGGTGGCCCACACCGGCACGCCGCGGACGTAGCTCTTGGTGCCGTCGATCGGGTCGATCACCCAGCGGCGCGGGCCGGAGCCCTGCAGGCCGTACTCCTCGCCCATCACCGCGTCGCGCGGGCGGGCGCGCTGCAGCACGCTGCGCACGAGCTCCTCGGTGGCCTTGTCGGCGTCGCTGACGGGGGTGAGGTCGGGCTTGGTCTCGACCTTCAGGTCGAGTGCCTTGAAGCGCTCCATGGTGACCGAGTCGGCCGAGTCGGCGAGGACGTGGGCGAGTCGGAGATCGTCGTGATAATCGGCCATGCGGAAACCCTAGCGACCCTGCGCCCGTCCGGGCGGCGCGGCTCGCACAGCGGACCGAGCCGGTCGAACGCGTGCGGTTTCCCCACTGCCGGCCGGTCTTCGGTCAGTGCCCGCTGCCGGAGAGCTGGAGGCCGACGACGCCGGCGATCACCAGGCTGATCGAGACCAGCTTGAGGGTGCTGGTGGACTCGTCCAGGAAGACCATGCCGTAGATCGCGGTGCCGGCCGCGCCGATGCCCGTCCAGACCGCGTAGGCGGAGCCGACCGGCAGCGACTTCAGGGAGAGCGTGAGCAGACCGAAGCTGCCGAGGGCGAAGGCGCAGAAGCTGATGGTGGGCCAGATGCGGGTGAAGCCGTGGCTCAGTTTGAGGTTGATCGCGAAACCGGTCTCCAGCAGACCGGCGAGGATCACCATGGCCCATGCCATCGGGCTGACTCCCTTGCCCCTCGGAAGGCCGGCCCGATCCGGGCCGACTTTCCTATGATCACCGGCCCGGTGCCGTCCGACACCTCCGACAGGCCGCGTTCCCGCGGCGGGGGCGCCCTGGAGCGGTCAGTCGCCCTCGCGCGTCTCCCGGCTGGCGAGCAGCCGGCGCAGCGAGTAGAGGCGGGGCTGCTCGGCGTGGCCGTCCGCGACCCAGGCGTCGAGGGCGCAGTCCGGTTCGTCGTGGCTGCACGCGCGCGGGCAGCCCTCCGTGCCGGGCTCCAGGTCGGGGAAGGCGAGGATCACCCGGGACGGGTCGATGTGCGACAGCCCGAACGAGCGGAAGCCCGGCGTGTCGATGACCCAGCCCGGGTCGCGGGCCTTCTTCGAGCCGGGCTTGGCGCCGGGCGGCGGCGGCAGGCGCAGGGCGAGCGCCGACACGGTGGTGTGCCGGCCGCGGCCGGTCACCGCGTTGACGAGCCCGGTGCTCCGCTGGTGCAGCGGCACCAGGGCGTTGACCAGTGTGGTCTTGCCGACGCCGGAGTGCCCGATGAACACCGTCGCCCGCCCGCGCAGGTGCGCGCGGACGGCTTCCGCCCCGGCCGTCTCCAGCTCGTCCCGCCGCGTCACCACGTAGGAGATGCCGAGCGGCGCGTACGACTCCAGCAGCGGCTCTGCCGACGCCAGGTCGGACTTGGTGAGCACCAGCAGCGGCTCCATGCCCGCGTCGTACGCGGCCACCAGGCAGCGGTCGATGAGCCGCGGCCGAGGCTCCGGGTCGGCCAGCGCGGTGACGATGGCCAGCTGCTGGGCGTTGGCGACGACGATCCGCTCGTACGGGTCGTCGTCGTCCGCCGTGCGCCGCAGGACGGAGCTGCGCTCGGCGACCCGGACGATCCGGGCCAGCGTGTCCGGCTCCCCGGACAGGTCACCGACCACGCCGACGTTGTCGCCGACCACGACGCCCTTGCGGCCCAGTTCGCGGGCCTTCATGGCGACGACCTCGCGCTCCTTGCCGGTGCCCGCGTCGACCAGGCAGGTCAGCCGTCCCCGGTCCACGGTGAGGATCATCGCCTCGGCGGCGTCGTCGTGCTTGGGCCGGATCCGCGTCCGCGGCCGGGAGCCCTTGCGTCCCGGGCGGTTGCGGATGTCGTCCTCGTCGGCGTCCTTGCCGTATCGGCGCATGCTGCTCGGCCCCGTCAGCCCTGGCCGAGGAGATCGGCCCACATCTGCGGGAAGTCGGGCAGGGTCTTGGCGGTGGTCGCCACGTTCTCCACCCGCACGCCGTCGACGGCCAGGCCGATCACCGCGGCGGCGGTGGCCAGGCGGTGGTCCTCGTAGGTGTGGAAGACGCCGCCGTGCAGCGGGCGCGGACGGATCCGCAGGCCGTCCTCGGTCTCCGAGACGTCGCCGCCCAGGTCGTTGATCTCCTTGGCGAGCGCGGCGAGCCGGTCCGTCTCGTGCAGGCGCAGGTGGGCGATGCCGTACAGGTGCGACTCGGAGTCGGCGAGGGCGGCGACCGCGGCGATCACCGGGGTGAGCTCGCCGACGTCGTGCAGGTCGGCCTCGATCCCGTGGATCCTGCCGGTGCCGGTGAACTCCAGGCCCTCGTCGGTGAAGCGGCAGGCGCCGCCCATCTGCGTGTAGATGTCCCGCAGCTGGTCGCCCGGCTGGTAGGTGTGCTTCGGCCAGTCGCGGACGGTCACCCGGCCGCCGGTGATCAGCGCGGCGGCGAAGAACGGCGCGGCGTTGGAGAGGTCCGGCTCCACGACGACGTCGCGGCCGATCAGGGCGCCCGGCGTGACCCGCCAGATGTCCTTCTCGCCGCCGTCCTCGGGCGCGTCGACCTGGCCGCCGGCCTTGCGGACCATGTCCACCGTCATCCGGATGTGCGGCAGCGACGGCACGGTGCCGCCGGTGTTCCGGATCTCCACGCCGTTGTTGTAGCGGGCGCCGGAGAGCAGCAGGGCCGAGATGAACTGCGACGACGAGGAGGCGTCCACGTCGACCGCGCCGCCGTCGACCGCGCCGGTGCCGTGCACGGTCAGCGGGAAGCCGCCGCGGCCGCCGTCGTCGATCCGGGCGCCGAGCACGCGCAGGGCGTCGATCACGCCGTGCTGCGGCCGCTCGTACGCGCGCGGGTCGCCGTCGAAGTGCACCGCGCCGTCGGCCAGCGCCGCGAGCGGGGGCAGGAAGCGCATGACCGTGCCCGCGTTGCCGACGTCGACCTGGGCCGGGCCGCGCAGCTGGGCGGCCGGGATGACCCGCCACGCCTCGCCGCCGCCGGTACCGCCGCTCGCCTCGTTGACCGTCTCCTCGACGGTGACGCCGAGGGCCCGCAGGCCGTCCGCCATCAGCTGGGAGTCCCGGCTGCGCAGCGGGCGCCGCACCCAGCCGGGGCTGTCCGCGAGCGCGGCCAGCACGAGGGCGCGGTTGGTCGCCGACTTGGAGCCGGGGATGGTCACGGTCGCGTCCACGGCGGCGGTGGCGACGGGGGCGGGCCACAGGGCATCGGTCATGCCGCCAAGTCTAGGGGGCCGCCCGTCCCCCGACCGGTCCGCATTCGAATGGCGGACGCGGGTGCTGCACGCCTTCCGTGGCGGCGGTGTGCGGGCGCCGTGCGGGTGGTGTGGGCACGCACCCCGCGCGCGGCTACGGGGTGCGCCACTCCAGCAGCCAGCTGCCGCCCGCCAGCAGGCTGGCCAGCGCGGTCACCAGGAACAGCGTCACCCACAGCACCGCGCCCACCCCGGTCAGGCGGGCCAGCTGGTCGGCGTCGGAGTCGGGGGCGCCGCCGGAGCGCCGCTTGCGCTGCAGCTCGACCACCGGGCGGACGCCCGCCAGCAGCAGGAACCACACCCCGAGGTACGCGAACGCCGCCTGGGTGCCGCTCTCCGCGTACCAGGACACCGCGAGGAACAGCGCGCCGGTCAGCACCACCGCGAGCAGGCCGAAGCCGTTGCGGATCATCACGAGCATCCCGGCCAGCAGCAGGATCGCGATCCACAGCAGCGCGGTGATCCGGCCCGAGGCGAGCAGCGCGGCACCGCCGAGGCCGAGCAGCGAGGGTGCGAGGTAGCCGGCCGCCGCGGTGAGGATCATGCCGGGGCCGGTCGGACGTCCGGAGGAGATCGTCAGTCCGGAGGTGTCCGAGTGCAGCCTGATGCCGGACAGCCGCCGCCGGGTCAGCAGGGCGGCCAGCCCGTGGCCGCCCTCGTGCGCGATCGTCACGACCGTCCGGCTCCAGCGCCATATCGGTGCGGGCAGCACCGCCAGCAGGGCCACGGCGGCGGTGACCAGCACCAGCCACTGCGGCGGGTCGGGCTGGACGCCCGTCACCTGCTGCCACACGTCCGCGATGTCCATTCCCGTCCCGCCTCCCGTGGTCGTGCCGGTCCGGCAGCCTCCCATGCCAGGACGCGCGGCGGTAGCGCCCGGTTCGGATCCCCTTCCGCCGGTCACCCGGCGGCGGCCGGGAACGGCGTGGCAAGCTGACCCGCATGTGCGGCCGTTTCGCCTCCACCACCACGCCCGGGGACATCGTCGGGATGTTCGGCGTCCGGCAGTGGGATCCTGCCGAGACGATCGCACCGAGCTGGAACGTCGCCCCGACCGACCCCGCCTACGCCGTGCTGGAACGCACCCCCCGGGACGGGTCGCGGCAGCCGGTGCGGCAGCTGCGGGTGCTGCGCTGGGGCCTCGTGCCGGCCTGGGCGAGGTCGCCGGAGGGCGCGGTCAGGATGATCAACGCCCGCGCCGACACCGTGCACGAGAAACCCGCCTACCGTCAGGCCTTCGCCTCCCGCCGCTGCCTGCTCCCGGTCGACGGCTACTACGAGTGGCAGACCGTCCCCGGCGAACGCGCCCGGCCCGGCAGGCAGCCGTACTTCGTCTCCCGCGCCGACGGCACCCCCCTCGCCCTGGCCGGCCTGTACGAGTTCTGGCGCGACCGCACCCGCCCCGCCGACGACCCGCTCGCCTGGCGGGTGACCTGCACCGTCGTCACCACCGAGGCCGAACCGCTGCTCGCGCCGATCCACGAGCGGATGCCGCTCTTCCTCGACCCGGGCGCCTTCGACGCCTGGCTCGACCCCGGCCTCACCGACCCGGACGCACTGCGCGGCCTGCTCGTGCCGCCCCCGCCCGGCGCCCTGCGGGTGCACCCGGTCGGGGCGGCGGTCGGCAACATCCGCAACAACGGGCCGGACCTCGTCCGCGAACTCACCGAGGACGACCGCACCACGCTGTTCTGATCCACGCTGTTCCGATCCGGGCCCGTTCCGTCCGGGCCGCCCGCACCGGCCTGCCCCGGGACGGGCCGCGCCGGGTCGCGCCCCACCGGGCCGCACGGCCGCCGGGGCTACGCTGCCGCCATGCAGCAGTCGGTGCCGACACCGGTCGGCGACGCGCGGATCACCACCCACCCCGCCGACGCCCCCCGCGGCGTGCTCGCCCTCGGCCACGGCGCGGGCGGCGGCACCGAGGCGCGCGACCTCCTGGCGCTCGCCGCCGCCCTGCCGCCGCTCGGCGTCACGGTCGCGCTGGTCGAGCAGCCCTGGCGGGTCGCGGGGAAGCGGCTCGGCCCGGCGCCGAAGGCCCTCGACGAGGCGTGGCGGCCAGTGATGGCCGTGCTCACCGCGGGCGGCACCCCGGTGGTCGCCGGCGGCCGCAGCGCCGGTGCCCGGGTCGCCTGCCGGACGGGCGCCGCCACCGGCGCGGTCGCCGTCCTGGCCCTGGCCTTCCCGCTGCACCCGCCCGGCCGGCCGGAGAAGAGCCGCCTGGAGGAGCTCCTCGGCTCCGGCCTGCCCACCCTCGTCGTGCAGGGCACCGCCGACACCTTCGGCACGCCCGCGGAGTTCCCCGCGCTGCCGGCCGGCCACACGCTGGTCGAGGTGCCGCACGGCAGCCACGGCTTCGCCGTGCCCAAGCGGGCACCGGTCGGCCAGGAGGAGACGCTGGCCGGGATCACCGGCGCCGTGGCGGCCTGGCTCGACGGCGTCCTGCCCGCCCGCTGACGCCGGCCGGGAATGCCCCGGGCCGCCGTGCGGTTACACGGTCGTCAGGACAGTCCCGGTGAAAGGCAGGCAGTGCCCATGGGTTCGATCGCGTGCCCCGAACGGCCGGAGGAGCGCTCGGCCCGGAATTCCCTGCTACCCGACTGGTCCGAATGGGTTGTCGCGGGCGAGAAGCCGGTCGGCCCGATATCCTCCATCTCGGGTCGGCCCGCCGTGGGCCCGGCCCGCAGAACCGAGGAGGTGGGTCCGGTCGTCGGGACCGAGGACGAGGCCGTACCGGGCGGCAGCCTGCCGGAGAGCGGTGCGCTCACCGGTGAAGAGCTGGCCGAAGCGATCGGCGAGGACACGTTCCGCGTGTCCGCCGACGAGAGCGAGGACGCCCGCCGCGAACGGTTCGAACGCGACGCCCTGGCCTTCCTGGACCCGATGTACTCGGCGGCGCTGCGGATGACCCGCAACCCGGCCGATGCTGAGGATCTGCTCCAGGAGGCGTTCGCCAAGGCGTATGCGTCCTTCCACCAGTTCCGCGAGGGAACGAACCTCAAGGCGTGGCTGTACCGCATCCTCACCAACACGTTCATCAACTCGTACCGCAAGAAGCAGCGCGAACCGCAGCGGACGGCGGCCGAGGAGATCGAGGACTGGCAGCTCGCCCGGGCCGAGTCGCACATGTCGACCGGGCTGCGGTCCGCCGAGGCCCAGGCGCTCGACCACCTGCCGGACAGCGACGTCAAGGACGCGCTGCAGGCGATCCCGGAGGAATTCCGGATCGCCGTGTACCTGGCGGACGTCGAGGGCTTTGCGTACAAGGAGATCGCGGACATCATGGGTACACCCATCGGTACGGTGATGTCCCGACTGCACCGTGGCCGCCGCCAGTTGCGCGGCATGCTGGAGGACTACGCCCGTGAGCGTGGGCTCGTCCCGGCGGGCAGCGGTGCAGGGCAGGAAGCGAAGGGCGCGGGCTCATGAGCTGCGGCGATCCGCACGACACCGAGTGCGGCGAGGTGCTCGACCACCTCTACGAATTCCTCGACAACGAGATGGCCGAGGGCGACTGCGCCAAGCTGCGCGTGCACTTCGAGGAGTGCTCGCCCTGCCTGGAGAAGTACGGGCTCGAACAGGCCATCAAGGCCCTGATCAAGCGCTCCTGCGGATGTGACGACACGCCGGTCGACCTCCGCACCAAGGTGCTGGCCCGGATCGACTCCATCCGGGCGGGCCAGCGGGCCGCCCAGATCACCGCCGAGGGCGGGGCCGGACACGGGGCCACCGCCGCAGCCGCAGCGGAGTAGCACGGAACGACCCGACAGGGGCCGTTCGCCGGGAAACACCCCGGCGGGCGGCCCCTGTCGTCGTGCGGTCGGTCATCCGAAGGAGCCGCTCGACCCCGCACCCGTTCCCCCGCGCCGGGCGGCTTCACTCGTTCGGGTGAGCTGAACGCCCGTCGGCTGCGGTGTTGCCCGATCACGCGCCCCGGCCCGCACACCGGGGCCTATTCTCCTCACTGGCCCGCAGAACGGACGGGCCGGGCGCGGGGAGGCTGAGATCACCGGCGAACGCGAGAGCGAGGCCCTGACCGGCGCGGCGGCCCGGTACGCCGTCGCGGTGCTGGCCGCGGCCGTCTGCTGCACCCTGCCGCTGGCCCTCCCGGCCCCCGCCCCCCTCGGCGGCCCCGTGGACTGGCCCCGGCTCGGACTGCTCGCCTTCCTCCACGCCTGCGCCGAGTCGCTCGCCGTCGGCCTGCCCACCCCGTGCGCCCGCCTCGGCCGCCGGCTGCTCCGCATCCCCCCGCGCGAGCCCTGCGAGACCGCCCGCGCCCTGCCCGGCCGGGGCTTCTTCCCGGTGCTGTTCGCCGGGGTCCTGCTGCTGCCGCCCGCCGCCGCGGCCCTCGTCGCCGTACCCGGCGCCCTCGGCGCCCACGCCCCCGGCCCCCACGGACCCCGCCACCTGCACCGCCTCTGGAACGCCGCCCAGCTCGCCGTCGCCGCCTTCACCGCCTCGGCCGTCCACCGGCTGCTCGGCGGCCCGGACCGGCTGCTCGGCGCCCGCTTCCCCTCCGCCGCGCTCGGCGCCATGGCCGCCGTCGCCGTCTTCTGCCTGGTCAACGCGGCCCTGGTCGGCGTCATGCGCAGCCTCGACACCACCGCACCGCACCGCGCCGCCCACCCCGCCGCCCTGGCCCGCGCCACCGGCGCCGTCGTCCTCCCCGCCCTCGTCCAGGGCGCCGGCGGCCTGATGGTCGCCGTGCTCTGGCAGGGCCCGTACGGCGCGTTCGCGGCCGTGCTCGCCCTCCTGCCGCTCTCCATCTCCGCCTGGATGTTCGCCCAGGGCCACCGCGAGGCCAACGCCCACCGGGCGACGGTCGGCGCCCTCGTCCAGGCCGTCGAGATCAAGGACGCCTACACCCGCGGCCACAGCGAACGCGTCGGCCGGGCCGCCGTCCTGATCGCCCGCCAGCTCGGCATGGCCGAGGAACGCATCCGCACCCTCCACTTCGCCGGCACCCTGCACGACGTCGGCAAGCTCGGCGTCGCCACCGAACTGCTGCGCCGCAACGGACCGCTCACCGACACCGAGCGCCGCGCCGTCGAGGTGCACCCCGTCTTCGGCCACGAACTCGTCCGCGACCTCGCCTTCCTCGGCGAGGCCCGCGAGGGCATCCTCCACCACCACGAACGGCTCGACGGCCGCGGCTACCCCGCCGGACTCGCCGGCGACCGCATCCCCGAGTTCGCCCGGATCATCTCCGTCGCCGACGCCTTCGACTCCATGACCTCCACCCGCTCCTACCGCCGCGGCCGCCCCGTCACCGAGGCCGTCGACGAACTCCGCCGCTGCGCCGGCAGCCAGTTCGACCCGGCGATGGTCGCCGCCCTCGTCTCCGCCGTCGACGAACACGGCTGGCAGCCCGAACCGCCCCCGCCCGGCGGCTGGGACGGCGAGGTGCCCGACATCCCGCTCGGCGTCCCGGAACCCGCCCCGAGGGTGCCCGCCCCGGGCCACCGCATCCCCACCGGCGGGTCCTCGTGAGACTGCGCCCGGGCGGCAACCGGCTCCGGTCGGCCGCCGTCCACGGCGCGGCCGCCCTGCTGCTGGGCGTATCGCTCCTGCACCTCGCGGGCCACGGCGCCGCGCAGCCCCGGGTCGCCCTCGCCTTCGGCGCCGTCGTCGCCGCCGGCGAATGGGCCCGCATCACCCTCCCGGGCGACCGGGAGCACGCCCCCGTCGCCACCGCCGCCGCCCTCGCGTACGCCCTGCTCGGCCCGCTCCACGGCCTGCCCACCGCCCACGGCGTCCTGCAGGTCGTCGCCGTCACCGGCCTCGGCACCCTCGCCGGCCTGCTCCCGCTCGCCGTCCCCGCCGTCCGCACCCGCCGCGCGCCCGGCCAGCGCCCGCGTGACGCCCTGCGCGCCGACACCGCCTCCCGGAGGCTGCTCACCGTCGCCTTCGCCGCCCTGCTCTTCCAGCCGCTCTACACCAGCGGGCTGCTCGACCGGGCCCCCCTCAGCGGCCCCGCCTACGGCGCCGTCCTCACCGCCGTGGCCGCCCTCAGCGCGCTCTGCGACGCCGTCCTCGCCGCCGTCCTGCACCGCGACCGGGCGGGCCTGCGGTTCGCCGCCGCCCTGGAGGACGAGCTGCGCTCCCTGCCCGGGATCGGCTCCGCGATCGTCGCCACCGGCATGCTGGTGAGCCTCCTCGCGGGCGAGGTCGGGCTCTGGGCCCTGCCGGTGTTCTGCACGCCGCTGCTGCTCGCCCAGGCCTCCTTCCGGCGGGCCTCGGCCATCCGGGCCACCACCCGCCAGACCATCGAGGCCCTGGCCCGCGCCACCGAGGTCGCCGGCTACACCCCGCCGGGGCATGCCCGCCGGGTCGCCGACACCGCCTGCGCCATCGGCCGCGAACTCGGCCTCGGCACCCGCGACCTCGCCCTCCTGGAGTACGCCGCGCTGATGCACGACATCGGCCAGCTCTCCCTCGTCGAACCGGTGCCCGGCGGCGCCACCGCCCTGCTGCCCGCGGCCGAGCAGCAGCGCATCGCCCGCCTGGGCAGCGAGGTCATCCTGCGCACCGGCGTGCCGCGCCGGGTCGGCGCCCAGGTGGCCCGGCTCGCCGACCCCTGCCGGCTGCCCGACGGCTCCGCCGACCGCACCCTGCCGCTCGCCGCCCGCATCGTGCGCGTCGCCAACGCCCACGACGACCTCCTCACCGACGCCCTCGCCCGCGGCCTCTCCGAGGCCGGCGGCGGCCTCGCGGCCCTGGAGCGGCTGCGCCTCGAACGCGGCCGCTCGTACGACCCCGCGGTGGTCGACGCGTTGGCCAGAGTGGGCAGCGGCGTCCGCGAACCGGAATGAAGCGCCTCGCGGGAAGCGCGGGCCACCACAGGCGTGGTTGGATGCGGTCGTAGCGTGGAACACCGGATGCGGGGCCCGGACGCCCCGGATCGTTCCCGCTGCGGCAGCCGGCCCCGGAGCAGGTGCCGGGAAGAGGCGGACGACAACGGCAGGGACGGAACGTGAGGATCTTCCACCGCGCACGGCACCGGCCGTCGGCCACCTGGCGGCAGACGACCGACCGCGCCTTCACGCTCATCGGCGACGGCCGCTTCGAGGACGCGGGCGCCCTGCTGGTGATGGCAGCCGACCTGGAGCCCTGGCTCTCCGACTCGTGGTTCAACCTCGCCCTCCTGCACAAGTTCCGCCGCGACTGGGACCAGGCCCGCGCCGCCGGCCTGCGCGCCGTCGCCCTCCTCGACCGCGAGCAGGGCGCCCCGGACTGGTGGAACCTCGGCATCACCGCCACCGCCCTCCAGGACTGGCCGCTCGCCCGCCGCGCCTGGCAGGCGTACGGGCTGCGCCTCCCCGGGGGCGCGGGCGGCCCGGCGGACGGTCCGGTCGACCTCGACCTCGGCACCACCCCGGTGCGGCTCTCCCCGGACGGCGAGTCCGAGGTGGTGTGGGGCCGCAGGCTGGACCCGGCCCGGATCGAGGTGCTCTCCATCCCGCTGCCGTCCTCCGGGCGGCGCTGGGGCGAGGTGGTGCTGCACGACGGCGCCCCGCACGGCGAGCGCGTCGCGGACGGCGTCGCCTACCCCGTCTTCGACGAGATCGAGCTGTGGGCGCCCTCGCCGGTGCCGACCTTCGTCGTGCTGCTGCAGGCGGCCACCGCCGCCGACCGGGACGCCCTGGAGCGCTTCGTCGCCGACGCCGGGTACGCCGCCGAGGACTGGACGGCCTCCGTGCGCCTGCTGTGCCGGGCCTGTTCGGAGAGCCGGATGGCCATCGACGACGGCCACACCGCCCACCACGACCCGCACGACGACGGCGACCCGCTGCACCCCGGCCACCTGAGCCACCTCAGCCAGGGCAGCGCGGGCAGCGCCTGGCTGGTGGAGCGCGAGTGCGGCATCGCCGCGCCCGCCGGGCTCGTCCGCACCCTGCTCGACCGGTGGGTCGCCGCCTCCCCGGTGACCCGCGCCTACCGTGACCTCGAAGAGGTCTGCTGACCCCGAGGGTAAGGGCCGGGACACCGTGCGGAGCCGTACCCTTGAGCGGTACACCCGGACGGATCCACGGAAGCGGAAGACAAGCGATGGCCGACGAGCACGCGCACGACCACGACCACGAGCACGCGCACAGCGAGCAGGACGAGAGCCCGGTGCAGAAGGTCGTCGGCGAGCTGCCCGACCCCGGCAAGGGGTCGGCCCGGCCGATCACCGTGTTCGGCAACCCGGTGCTGCACCGCGAGGTCGCCACCGTGACCGCGTTCGACGGCGAACTCGCCTCGCTCATCGACGACATGTTCGCCTCGATGTACGCCGCCGACGGGGTCGGCCTGGCCGCCAACCAGATCGGCGTCGACCTGAAGGTCTTCGTGTACGACTGCCCCGACGACGAGGGTGTGCGGCACGTCGGACACGTCGTCAACCCGGTGCTGGTGGACCTTCCGGCGGGCCGCCGCGTCCTCGACGACTCCGCCGAGGGCTGCCTCTCCGTCCCCACCGCGTACATGGACCTCGCCCGCCCGGACTTCGCCGCCGTCACCGGCCAGGACAAGGACGGCAGGGCGATCAGCGTCGAGGGCACCGGCTTCTTCGCCCGCTGCCTCCAGCACGAGACCGACCACCTGTACGGCTACCTCTACGTCGACCGGCTCTCCAAGCGCGACCGCAAGGACGCGCTGCGGCAGATGGCCGAGGGCACCCCGCGCTACGCGACCGTGCCGAACGACTGACGCGCACCCGCGCACGGAGGGCCGCTCCCCGGGTGGGGGAGCGGCCCTCGGTGCGTGGCAGGTCCGTCGGCGGCAGGACGCTCCGGCGGCGGGGTGCGCTAGAAGTCGTCGTCGAAGGAGACCGAACCCTCGACGGCGACCTGGTACGCGGAGACCCGGCGCTCGAAGAAGTTGGTCAGCTCCTGGACGTTCTGCAGCTCCATGAACCCGAACGGGTTGGTGGAGCCGTAGCGGACCGGCAGGCCGAGGCGGGCGAGCCGCTGGTCGGCGACGGCCTCCAGGTACTGGCGCATGGAGGCGGTGTTCATGCCGGGCAGGCCGTCGCCGCACAGGTCCTGCGCGAACTGGAGCTCGGCCTCGACGGCCTCCTCCATCATCGCGGTGACCTGCTTCGCCAGCGCGTCGTCGAAGAGGTCGGGCTCCTCCTCGCGGACGGTGTCGACCACCGACATGGCGAAGTCCATGTGCATGGACTCGTCACGGAACACCCAGTTGGTGCCGGTCGCCAGGCCGTGCAGCAGGCCGCGGCTGCGGAACCAGTACACGTACGCGAAGGCGCCGTAGAAGAACAGGCCCTCCACGCAGGCCGCGAAGCAGATCAGGTTGAGCAGGAACGCCCGGCGGTCGTCCTTGGTCTGCAGCGAGTCGAGGTGGTCGACCGCGTTCATGTACGTGAAGCAGAACTGCGCCTTCTGGTGGATGGAGGGGATGTTCTCCACCGCCGAGAAGGCCGCCGCGCGGTCGTCCGGGTCGGGCAGGTAGGTGTCGAGCAGCGTCAGGTAGAACTGGACGTGCACGGCCTCCTCGAACAGCTGGCGCGACAGGTAGAGCCGGGCCTCGGGCGAGTTGATGTGCTTGTAGAGGCTCAGCACGACGTTGTTGGACACGATCGAGTCGCCGGTCGCGAAGAAGGCGACCAGCCGGCCGATCATGTGCCGCTCGCCCTCGCTGAGCTTGGCGAGGTCGGCGACGTCGGAGTGCAGGTCCACCTCCTCCACGGTCCAGGTGTTCTTGATGGCGTCCCGGTAGCGGTCGTAGAACGACGGGTACCGCATCGGGCGCAGCGTCAGCTCGAAGCCCGGGTCGAGCAGCATCTTCTGACGGGCGGCGTCGGTCGGGGTGGTCACTGGCAGGCCTCGCAGGACTCGGGGTTCTCCAGGGAGCAGGCGATGGCGTCCTGCTCCTCCTGGCTCATGGTCGGGGCGGGCACCGGCACCGGGGCGGCGGCGCGGGCGCCGGTGGCGGCCTGCGCGATGCGGGTGGCCGGGCGCGACCGCAGGTAGTACGTGGTCTTGAGGCCGACCTTCCACGCGTACGCGTACATCGAGCTGAGCTTGCCGATGGTGGGCGCCGCCAGGAAGAGGTTCAGCGACTGGCTCTGGTCGATGTACGGCATGCGGGCCGCGGCCAGGTCGATGAGCGCGCGCTGCGGCAGCTCCCATGCCGTGCGGTAGAGGGAACGGACCTCGGCCGGCAGCCAGTTGAGCTCCTGCACGGAGCCGTTGGACTCGCGCAGCGCGTCCCGGGTCTGCTGGTCCCAGACACCGAGCGCCTTCAGCTCCCGCACCAGGTACGGGTTGACCTGGAGGAACTCGCCGGAGAGGGTCTCGCGCTTGAAGAGGTTCGACACCTGCGGCTCGATGCACTCGTACACGCCGGCGATCGAGGCGATCGTCGCGGTCGGCGCGATCGCCAGCAGCAGCGAGTTGCGCAGGCCGGTCGCGGCGATGCGGGTGCGCAGCGCCTCCCAGCGCTCCGTCCACCGCGGGGTGGCCGAGCCGAAGTGGTCGATGTGCAGCTCGCCGCGGGCGGCGCGGGTCTCGCCGTACGCCTCGTGGCGGCCGAACTGCTCGGCGAGGTCGGCGGAGCGCTCGTACGCGGTGAGCATGATGCGCTCGGAGATCAGGGTGGAGAGGGCCGCCGCCTCGGCGGAGTCGAAGTCGATCCGCAGCTGGAAGAAGACGTCCTGCAGGCCCATGATGCCCAGGCCGACCGGCCGCCAGCGGGAGTTGGAGGTGCCGGCCTCGGTGGTCGGGTAGAAGTTGATGTCGATGACCCGGTCGAGGAAGGTCACCGCGGTGCGCACGGTGGCGTCCAGGCGGTCCCAGTCCATCGCGTTCAGCAGGTCGTCGACGGTGGCGCCGGGGGCGACGTGCGCGCCCAGGTTGACCGAGCCGAGGTTGCAGACGGCCGTCTCGGAGTCGTCGGTGACCTCCAGGATCTCCGTGCACAGGTTGGACGAGTGCACGGTGCGGCCGGGCAGCGCGGTCTGGTTGGCGGCCCGGTTGGAGGCGTCCTTGAAGGTCATCCAGCCGTTGCCGGTCTGCGCCAGGGTGCGCATCATGCGGGCGTACAGGGTCTGCGCGGGGATGGTGCGCACCGCCTTGCCCGCCTGCTCGGCCTTGCGGTACGCCTCGTCGAAGTCGGCGCCCCACAGGTCGACGAGCTCCGGCACGTCGGCGGGGGAGAAGAGCGACCAGTCGGCGTCCGCGTTGACCCGGCGCATGAACTCGTCCGGGATCCAGTGCGCCAGGTTGAGGTTGTGCGTCCGGCGGGCCTCCTCGCCGGTGCTGTCGCGGAGCTCCAGGAACTCCTCGATGTCGGCGTGCCAGGTCTCCAGGTAGACGCAGGCGGCGCCCTTGCGCCGGCCGCCCTGGTTGACCGCGGCCACGGAGGAGTCCAGGGTGCGGAGGAACGGCACGATGCCGTTGGACTGGCCGTTGGTGCCGCGGATCAGGCTGCCGCGCGAACGGATCCGCGAGTACGACAGGCCGATGCCGCCGGCGTGCTTGGAGAGCCGCGCGATCTGCGCGTACCGGTCGTAGATCGAGTCGAGGTTGTCGAGCGGCGAGTCCAGCAGGTAGCACGACGACATCTGCGGGTGCTTGGTGCCGGAGTTGAAGAGCGTCGGCGAGGACGTCAGGTACTCCAGACGGCTCATCAGCCGGTACAGCTCGGCGACCTCGGCCACCGACTGCACGGTGTCGCCGACCGCGAGGCCCGCGGCGACGCGCAGCAGGAAGTGCTGCGGGGTCTCGACGACCTTGCGGGTGATCGGGTGGCGCAGCAGGTAGCGGGACTGCACGGTGCGCAGGCCGAAGTACTCGAAGCGGTCGTCGCCCTGTCGGTCGATCAGGGCGTCGAAGGCGGCGGCGTGCTTCGCGACGAAGGCGGCCGTGGTGTCGCCGATCAGACCCTCGGCGTGACCGACGGCGACCGAGGCGGCGAAGGACACCGCGCCCTGCGAGACGGCCTCGTCCTGGATCTCCAGGGCGAGCAGCCGGGCGGCGAGCTTCGAGTACTGCGGGTCCTCGGCGATCATCGACGCGGCGGCCTCCACGGCCAGCCCGCGCAGCTCGGCGAAGTCCGAACCGGCGTGGCGGCCGCGCAGCGCGGCGGCGGCGACGTGGCCGGGGTCCACCTGGGGGAGATCGGTGCTGCGGTCGGTGAGCAGCCGGAGCAGAGCAGCACCGGGGTCGGGCCGGTCGGATCCGGCAGATCCCTGGGAGGGCAGGGTGACTGAGGCAGCGACGGTCAAGGCGCACTCTCTCCTGTGGCGGCAGCGGACGGCGGCGTTGCCCGGGCCGTGCGTGGCAGGGGAGGACGGCACGCCGGACCGCGAAGGGGCGCGCGTCGTCTACCCGGCCCACCCGCGTGGCCTGGACGGTACTGCTGTGCTTCAAGGCATCTGCGGGGAAGCCGTGTGGCACACCGTCGGCAGGTCCTCGGACTGTGCGGTCCCCGGCGTCGCGGGCCGCTCACCGTTGCGGGGCAGTCCCGGACTTCCACCGGATTCCCCTGCGTCGACAGCGAGAGTGAGCATACATGTAGTGGTCGCTCGTTGATGTGCCCCCATATCTTGTGCACGCTACGTGTCGTCCTGATGGCGTCCGGCCGCGGCGGCGCAACGGAGGCCCGCCCGTACGGACACGCTGCGTGTCCGCCGGACGGGCCGGGCTAACCGTCAGAAGGTCAGTGAGTACACCATCAGCGGTCCGAGGCCCGGCCGGGGCGACCAGTCGCGGTCCGGGCTGCGGCGGAAGCCGAGCCGCTCGTAGAGGCGGTGGGCGGCGGACATGTCCGCCATCGTGGAGAAAGCCATGCCCGCGAGTCCGAGCGCGCGGCTGCGGTCCGCCGCCGCCGTGACGAGCGCCGCGCCGACGCCCCGGCCGCGGGCGGACGGGGCGACGGCGAGCATCCGGATCTCCCCCTCGTGCGGCCCGGCGACGTCCGCCCAGGGGGTGCCGCCGGGGGCGAAGGTCACGCTGCCGAGGACACGTCCGTCCGCCGGGTCGACGGCGACGAGGAGCTCGGCCTCCTCGCTGCGGGGACGGGCGTCACGGAGGCGGGCCGCGTAGGCGCTGCCGGGCGCGGTGTGGCCGCCGGCGACGAAGGCCTCGACCGTGACGGTTCCGGCCCCTGCGAGGTCCTCGGCGAGGGCCCGGCGGATGACGATGTCCATCCGTCCAGTGTGCCGCCGCCGGGGGCGTCGGGACCGGCCGGGGTGCCGTGCAGCCGGCCGGGGAGGTCCGGGTCGGCCGGGTAGCCGCCGGGGCGGTGCCAGTTGTCGCGCCCCTGGCGGGAGTTCCGGTCGACGTCGCGGCCGACGAGGGCGCCGAGCAGGCCGAAGCCGCCGATGACGGAGAGGAGGACGGTCGCGTCGGTGAGCATCGAGGAGGTCATGCGCTCCACTCTGGCCGGGGGCCGCGGCACCGACGAGTGGCAGGAAAGACCACTTGCATCGAAATCCTGCCAGCGTCATGCTGGAGCCATGCTGAAGAACGTCGTCGCCGTCGTGCTGGAGGACGTCCACCCCTTCGAACTCGGCGTGGCCTGCGAGGTGTTCGGACTCGACCGGTCCGAGGAGGGCCTGCCCGTCTACGAGTTCGGCCTCGCCTCCGACACCCCCGGGCCCAAGCGCACCCACGCGGGCTTCTCCGTCGACGTCCCGCACGGCCCCGAACGCCTCGCCGCCGCCGACCTCGTGGTGCTCACCGCCACCGGCCTGCGCGACACCTACCCGCCGGCGCTGGTCGACGCCCTGCGCGCCGCCGTCGACGGCGGCGCCCGGGCCCTGTCCATCTGCAGCGGCAGCTTCCTCCTCGGCGCCGCCGGCCTCCTCGACGGCCGCCGCTCCACCACCCACTGGAGGCACGCCGCCGAGATGGCCCGCCGCTTCCCCCTCACCACCGTCGAACCCGACGTCCTCTACGTCGACGAGGACCCGGTGATCACCTCCGCGGGCACCGCCGCCGGCATCGACGCCTGCCTGCACCTCGTGCGCAGGCTGCAGGGCGCCGAGGTCGCCCGCGGGATCGCCCGGCGGATGGTCGTCGCCCCGCACCGGGACGGCGGGCAGGCGCAGTTCATCAGCCGGCCGCTGCCCGAACCGGGCGTCGACTCCCTCACCGGCGTCCTCGACCAAATGCGCCGCGACCTCGACCAGGACGCCACCGTCGACAGCCTCGCCGCCCTCGCCCACATGTCGCCGCGCACCTTCGCCCGGCGCTTCCGGCAGGAGACCGGCACCACCCCGCACCGCTGGCTCACCGGCCAGCGCATCCTCCTCGCCCAGCGGCTGCTGGAGGGCACCGACGAACCCGTCGACACGGTCGCCGCCCGCTGCGGCTTCGGCAACGCGGCCACCCTGCGCCACCACTTCGCCCGCCGGCTCGGCACCACACCGCAGGCGTACCGGCGGGCGTTCGCCGGACCCGGCGGCACGCCGGACGCCCGGCCGGAGGTGCTCCTGCCGGGCGTCTGACCGCCGCCGGGGCCGCTCAGCGGCCGACCGCCGCCGCCCCGGCCCGGGCGAACTGCTCGTCGAGGTCGCCGCTCGGCGCGCCCGCCACCCCGATCCCCGCCACCGGCGCGCCCTGCACCTGCACGGGGGCGCCGCCCGCCAGGAACAGCGTGCCCGGGATGTCCTTCAGGTTCGGGGCCTGCGCCAGCCGCCCGGCCAGCTCCGAGGTCGGCGCGTTCCACGACACCGCCGTGAACGCCTTGCGCACCGCCGACTCCGGCGACTGCGGGCCCGCGCCGTCACCGCGCAGCGTGACCACGGTGGTGCCGTCGCGGTCGACCACCGCCACCGACACCCGCTGCCCGGCCTCCTCCGCCGCGTGCAGCGCCGCCTGGGCGGCCCGCGTCGCCGCGTCCACCGACAGGTGGGAGGAGGTGACCACGTTCCGGCCGTCCACCGCGACCGCAGGGGCCCTGCCCGCCGCCGCGCCGCCCGCGGTGTCCGCACTCGCCGACACCGCGCCGAACGTGCCCGCACCGAGCGCCGCCACCGCCACCGCACCGCCGAGCACCCGGGCCCTCACCGACGTCTTCCGCATGGTTCCGCTCCTCCTGCGATCACCGGCAGGGCCCCTACGGCCGCCGCCACACCCCGATCCTCCGGCCGCCGCGGGCCCTGCCGGGTCGTCCCCCGGGCCCGCTTCCGCAGGCATCATGGACGACAGGGGGGTCGGCCGATCGGATGATGCGCGGCCGCCCGGGACGGGTGAGGATCGCCACGACGCACGAGAGACGGAGCAGGTCGCAGCAGATGAACCGAACCCCCGCGGCCCCCCGCGACCCCCGGGCCCGGGTGCAGGCCCAGGCGCCCGGCACCGGCACCGCGGACGCCCGGTGGCTCCCCGCCGTCCTCGACTCGGCCTTCCTGCTGCTGCTCGCCGCGGCCCTCACCCGCTACCTCACCCACCACCCCGGCAACCCCGCCGCCCCGTGGGTGACCGGCCTCGGCGCCGCACTGGCCGCCGCCCAGCTCACCGGCCCCCGACTGCGCAGCCGTCCGGCCGCCCGGGCCGCCCTCGGCCCCGTGGTCGCCCTGTGGGTGGTGCTCGTGCTGCTGGCCCCGAGCTTCGCCTGGTGCGCCGTGCCGCTCGTGTACACGGTGCTGCGCACGCTGCCCGCGCGGGCCGCGCTGCCGCTGGTCGGTGCGCTCACCGTGCTGGTGGCGGTCGGCCAGGCCCGGCTCCCCGGCCCGGTCGACGCCACCCTGCTGCTCCTGCCGCCCGCCGTCGCGGTGCTGGCCACCGCGGTGTTCCTGTCGATGCAGCGGCAGACCGAGCGGCAGCGGGCCCTGCTCGACGACCTCGTCCGCACCCGGCGCGACCTCGCCTCGACCGAGCGGCGCGAGGGCACGCTCGCCGAGCGCGGCCGGCTCGCCGCGGAGATCCACGACACCCTCGCCCAGGGGCTGTCCAGCCAGCAGATGCTGCTGCAGGCCGCCGACCGCACGTGGGACACCGACCCGGACACCGCCCGCGGGCACGTCCGGACGGCCGCCGCCGTCGCCGCCCGCAACCTCGCCGAGGCGCGCCGCTTCGTCCACGACCTCGCCCCGGCGGAGCTCGCCGACGGCGGCGGCCTCGACCGGGCGCTGCACGCCCTCGCCGAGCGCGAGCGGGCCGAGTCCGGGCTGCCCGTCCGCCTGCACGTCGACGGCGCGCCCGCGCCGCTGCCGCCCGCCGCGCAGGCCGCCCTCCTGCGGATCGCGCAGGGTGCCCTGGCGAACGTCCGGGAGCACGCGGACGCCTCGGCGGCCGTGCTCACGCTCTCCTACCTGGGCGACCAGGCCGTGCTGGACATCGCCGACGACGGCCGCGGCCTCCCGCCCGGGCCGTCGGCGGCCGGCACCCCGCCCGCCGGGCGTCCGGACGCCCGGCGCGGCCACGGGCTGCGGGCCATGGACGCCCGGCTGCGGCAGTTCGGCGGCACCCTCACCGTCGAGAGCTCCCCGGGCGAGGGCACCGTCGTCTCGGCCGCCGTGCCGGTCGGCCCCGGGCGGCCGGCATGAGCGCGCCCGTCCGGCTGCTGGTCTGCGACGACCACGCCGTCGTCCGGGCCGGGCTCCTCGCGCTGCTCGCCAGCGCGGCCGGCATCGAGGTCGTCGGCGAGGCGGGCAGCGGCGAGGAGGCCGTCGTGCTGGCCGCCCGGCTCCGCCCGCAGGTGGTGCTGATGGATCTCCAGCTCGGCGCGGGCATCGACGGCGTCGAGGCCACCCGGCGGATCACCGCCGGGCCGGACGCGCCGTACGTGCTCGTGCTGACCACCTACGACACCGACGCCGACATCACGCGGGCCGTCGACGCCGGTGCGACCGGCTACCTGCTGAAGGCCGAGCGGCCCGAGGAACTGTTCACCGCCGTGCAGGAGGCGGCGGCGGGCCGCACCGTGCTCTCCCCGCCGGTCGCCTCCCGGGTGATGGCCCAGATGCGGGCCCCGGCCCGCCGGCTCACCGGGCGCGAGCTGGAGATCCTCGGCCGGCTCGCCGAAGGGCTCGGCAACCGGGAGATCGCGCGGGCGCTGTTCGTCAGCGAGGCGACGGTGAAGACGCACCTCGGCCGGATCTACGCCAAGCTCGGCGTCAACACCCGGGCGGGCGCGGTGGCGGCGGCGAAGGAGCGCCGGCTGCTGCGGTGACCCGCGGCCCGGCTCACCCCGGCAGGTGGCCGGTGGCGTTCCAGCCGTCCGCCCGCAGGCGGCCGTCGGCGGCCCGCCAGAGGCTGGCGGAGCAGTTGCGGACGGGTTCGAGGGCCATCAGCTGGGGCTCGGTGAGCCGGTCGAGGACGTGCCGCAGCATCAGCACGGTGCAGTCGTGCGCGACGACCAGCACCGGCCGGCCGGCCTCCTCCTCGGACAGGTCGCGGAGCACGCCGCGCACCCGCAGGGCGACGTCCAGCCAGGACTCGCCGCCGGGCGGCCGGTAGTAGAGCTCGCCCATCCGGCGGCGCCGGGCGGCCTCCGCCGGGTGCTCCTTCTCGATGGCGGCCCGGGTGAGCATCTCCAGCACGCCGAGCTCCCGGTCGCGCAGCCGCTCGTCGTGGCGCACGGGCAGCCCGACGGGTACGGCGCCGAGCCCGGAGGCCTGGGCGAGGGCGATCCGCGCGGTCTCGACCGTGCGGACGTACGGGGAGCACCAGACGGCGCGCGGGCGGTCGGCGGGCGGCAGGTCGGCCCACCAGCGGCCCAGGGCCTGGGCCTGCGCCTGGCCGTGCATGGTGAGCGGGATGTCGGCGTCGCGGCTGGTGATCGGCACGCTCAGCGCGCCGGTCTCGTCGGCCCGCCGGAATTCGACGTTGGCGACGGACTCGCCGTGCCGGGTGGCGATCAGGACGGACGGGAGCGGGCGCCCTCCGTCGCGTTCGGTGCGGTGTCCGTTCAGGATGGTGCCGGCCTCGGCCATCGGCGTCTCCCCGTCTGCGTCGTCGTTCCGCGCCGTCGCGCCGGCGCCGTGGCGGCGCCCCCGGCTGGTGGGGGTGGCGCGCCCGTGGGGAGCCGCGCCCGACACGGTGCCCGCGCCGCCGCCTCCAGTGTTGTCGGAGGTGGCGGCGCGAGCACAGGGCGCACGAGGGGCGACCCGGTGCGCCGTCTCGCACGGCGCGCCCGTGGCCGGGCGGCCCTGCGGTCAGTGCGCCGTCGCGGGCTGCGGGGCGGTGTCCACGGCGGTGTCGCCGGCGTCCGCGGTGTAGTCGGTGCGGACGGTCTCGTCGGCGCCCTCGGGGGCCTTGAGGGACTTCAGGACGAGCGTGAGGACGACGGCGACCGCGAGGTTCAGCACGAAGGCGGTGAGGCCGATGTAGCCGATCTCGCCGATCCACGGGATCTCGTGCGAGCTGCCGCCGAAGTGCTTGGTGGCGGCGGACTTGATGCCGTACGCCGTCCAGGTGCCGTAGCCCATGCCGACGGCCCAGCCCGCGAGCAGCGCCCAGCGGTGGAACCAGCGGGTGAAGAGGCCGCCGACGATGGTGACGAAGGTCTGCAGGATCCACAGGCCGCCGAGCAGCTGCAGGTTGATCGCGAACTGCTTGTCCATCGCGAGGACGAAGGCCAGCGCGCCGACCTTCACCAGCAGCGAGGCGATCTTGGCGACCCGGGTCTCGTCCGCCGGGGTGGCCCCGGGCTTGAGGAACTCCTTGTAGATGTTGCGGGTGAAGAGGTTGGCCGCGGCGATCGACATGATCGCGGCGGGCACCAGGGCGCCGATGCCGATCGCCGCGAAGGCGACGCCGGTGAACCAGTCCGGGAACATGTTCTCGAAGAGCTGCGGCACCGAGAGCTGCGCGTTGAAGCCCTTCACGCCCTTGCCGACCCCGGCCGCGATGGCCATGAAGCCGAGCAGCGCGAGCAGGCCCAGCATCAGCGAGTACGCCGGCATGATCGCCATGTTGCGGCGCACCGTGTTGCGGGACTTCGAGGCCAGCACGCCCGTCACCGAGTGCGGGTACATGAACAGCGCCAGCGCCGAGCCGAGCGCGAGCGTGGCGTACGTCCAGTGCGCGCTCGGGCCGAGCACCAGCGAGCCGGACGGCTTGCCGGTCGCCGGGTTGACCGTCGAGAACTTCTGCGCGGCCGCGTCGAAGATGTGCCCGTAGCCGCCGAGCCGCATCGGGATGTAGATCACCGCGACGATGATCACGATGTAGACCAGGGTGTCCTTGACGAAGGCGATCAGCGCGGGCGCCCGCAGCCCCGACGAGTACGTGTACGCGGCGAGCACCGCGAACGCCAGGAACAGCGGCAGGTCCTTCATGAACCAGTTGCCCGAGCCGCCGACGCCCAGCACGTCCAGCACCGCCTGGATGCCGACCAGCTGCAGCGCGATGTACGGCATGGTCGCCAGGATGCCGGTCAGCGCGACCACCAGCGACAGCGACTTCGAGCCGTACCGCCCGCGCACGAAGTCCGCCGGGGTGACGTACCCGTGCACCCGGGACACCGACCACAGCCGCGGCAGGAACAGGAACACCAGCGGGTAGGCGATGATCGTGTACGGCACCGCGAAGAAGCCCGCCGCGCCCGTGCCGTAGATCGCCGCCGGGACGGCCACGAAGGTGTAGGCCGTGTACAGGTCGCCGCCCAGCAGGAACCAGGTGACCCAGGTGCCGAAGCTGCGGCCGCCCAGGCCCCACTCGTCGAGGTGCAGGGCGTCGTCCGCCCGGCGCCAGCGGGCGGCGAGGAAGCCCATCACGCTGACGAGGGCGAAGAAGAGCAGGAAGACGGTCAGCGCCGTCACGTTGATGCCGGTGTGCATCACTGCTCACCCGCCGCTCGGGCCGCCTTGCGGGCCTTCTCGTCGCGGTTGATCAGGACGTAGGCGCCGACCGTGAAGAGCGCCGACACCGGCACCCACATCAGCTGGTACCAGTAGAAGAACGGCACCCCGCCGAGCTCCGGGGTGGCCTTGGTGTACGAGGACACCCAGAGCATGACCACCACGGGCACGGCGAGGCAGAGTCCGGCCAGCACCCGGGCGGGTGTGACCGCGGGCAGGCTGCCCGGGGGAGTTTCCGAGGACATGGATCGGCTCCGGCTGAAGAGGTGTCACCTCTGCGGCGCCGCAGCGCACATCGCTGTGCGCCCGCCGAGCAGCACCCTGGGTGATCGACAGGACGCAGCGAAATTTAGGGCACGGCGTGACCTGTGTCACTACGTACGGGCGAACTTTCGCCATGTCCGATCAGACCGGGCGCAGGATCCTCACGCCGGGCGCTGCAGGCGGGTGATGAACTTGTACCGGTCGCCGCGGTAGATCGAGCGGACCCACTCCACCGGCGCGCCCTCGGCGTCGAACGAGTGCCGGGAGAGCTGCAGCATCGGCAGACCCAGGTCGGAGCCGAGCAGGCCGGCCTCGCGCGGGTTCGCCAGGGTGGTCTCGATGGTCTCCTCGGCCTCGGCCACGGTGACGCCGTACACCTCGCGCAGCGCGGTGTAGAGCGAGTTGTGCTTGACGAGGTTGCGGCGCAGCGCGGGGAAGCGCTTCGCGGAGAGGTGCGCGACCTCGATCGCCATAGGGTCGCCGTTGGCCAGGCGCAGGCGCTCGATCTGCAGCACCCGGCTGCCCGGCTTGATGTCGAGCAGCGGCGCGAGCCGGTCGTCGGCGCTGACGTAGCCGACCTCGATGAGGCGGGAGGTCGGCTCCAGGCCCTGCGCGCGCATGTCCTCGGTGTACGAGGTGAGCTGGAGGGCCTGCGCGACCTTCGGCTTGGCGACGAACGTGCCCTTGCCCTGGATGCGCTCCAGACGGCCCTCGACGACCAGCTCCTGCAGGGCCTGTCGGACGGTGGTGCGCGAGGTGTCGAACTGGGCGGCGAGCGCCCGCTCCGGCGGCACGGGCGTGCCGGCGGGCTGCGTCTCGGTCAGCTGCAGCAGGTGGCGCTTGAGCCCGTAGTACTTCGGTACGCGCGCAACCGCGCCGGCTGCCGCCGTGGACTGCGCCGGCACCGAGGTGCCCTCCGGGAGGGCCGCCGTGCCCCTGTCGCCGCTCATGGCCGCTCTCACTCCTCGCGCTGCAGCCGTCACCGGCTCCTCCGTCGTTGTCTGCGCACATGGTTGCACGCGCGGGCCGCCGGAGGGGAGCTCCGGCGGCCCTGGTCCCGTCCTGCGGTCGGGTCCGTCCTTCGGGGCGTCAGGCGGACGCCGCGCCCAGGGCGAGGCCGGCCAGCGCCTCGGCGGCGGCGACGCCGCAGACGCGGGCCCCGCCGTGGGTGGCCAGCACGGTCACGCCGGGGGCGCCGAAGGCGCCGGCGAGGTCGTGGGTCGTGCCGATCTCCACCACGACGGCGTCGGGCCGGGCGGCGGTCAGCGCGCGGGCGGCGCGCAGCATCCACGGGTGCCGGTGGACGTCGCGGACGACGACCACGAGCGGCCGGTTGACCGCGGCGCCGAGCACCGGCCGTACGTCGACGTCGGCGCCCTCGGCGGCGACCGCCACGTGCAGCAGGCCGGAGCCCTCCATGCGGGTCGCGGGGGCGCCGACCCGGGTGTGGGTGGTGCCGGGGACGAGTTCGGCGAGCGGGCCGGAGACGCCCCACGGGGTCTGGTCGCCGACGGCGATGTTCGCGCCCGGGGAGAACTCCACGACGTGCGGCACGCCGTTCACGGGCCGCAGCTCGCCGTGGACGCGCAGCGCGCGGCGGGCGGCCGTGAGGCCGATGCCGGGCTCGGCGTGCGCGCCGGCCTGCGCACGGCGCTCGGCGGCGGACCAGCGGGCGACCGCGCGGTTGCGCTCGGCGGCCTCGTGCAGGCGCTCGGCGGACAGGCGGCCCTCGCGGACGGCCCAGACGAGGGCGTCGCGCAGGTAGAGGAAGGCGGCCTCGTCGTCCAGGCCGCCGCCGACGCAGATGGTGTCGGCGCCGGCCGCGACGGCCTTCACGGAGCCGGCGGCGACGCCGTGGGTGCCGGAGATGGCGCCCATCTCGATGCCGTCGGTGACGATCAGGCCGCGGTAGCCGAGCTCCTCGCGGAGCAGGCCGGTGAGGATCTCGCGCGACATGGTGGCGGGCAGCCGCTCGTCGTACGCGGGGAAGAGGATGTGCGCCGTCATGATCGACTTCACGCCGGCCGCGATGGCGGCGCGGAAGGGCTTGAGGTGCTCCTGCACCTGCTCGGGCGTGAGGTCGATCCGGGGCAGGCCGAGGTGGGAGTCGCCGGAGGTGTCGCCGTGGCCGGGGAAGTGCTTGGCGCAGGCGGCGACGCCGGCCGACTGCAGGCCGCGGACGTAGGCGGCGGTGTGCCGGGCGGCGAGGTCGCCGTCGGCGCCGAAGGAGCGCACCCCGATCACCGGGTTGTCCGGGTTGGAGTTGACGTCGGCGTCCGGCGCGTAGTTGAGGTTGACGCCGACCGAGGAGAGGTCGAGGCCGATGGAGCGGGCGACGCGCTCGGTGAGGTCGGTGTCGTCGACCTCACCGAGGGCGAGGTTGCCCGGGTAGGAGGAACCGCTCGCCACTTCGAGGCGGGTGACGTCGCCGCCCTCCTCGTCGGTGGCGACGAGCAGGTCGCCGTTGAGGGCGTACATCTCCCCGGTCAGCGCCGCGACCTGCTGCGGGGTACGGATGTTGCGGCCGAACAGCGCGACGCCGCCCAGCTCGCCCGAGCCCAGTCTGCGGCGCAGCCACTCGGGGGTGGTGAGCCCGACGAAGCCCGGCTGGAGCACCGCACCGGCGTCCGTGAGCAGTTCGACGCTTTCCGTACCGGGAGTCGCCATGGTTCCTTCCCTGGGTGGGTGGTGTGCGGGGAGTGCGGGGGGCGAGGGACTAGCCCTTGACCGCACCGGCGGTGAGGCCCGCCGACACCTTCTTCTGGAAGATCACGAAGAGCAGGATCACGGGCAGCGACACCATGAGGGCGCCGGCCATCTGCGAGCCGTAGTCCGCGCCGCGGGTGGGCGTCGTGGCGTAGAAGGTGAGCCAGATCATCGAGGTCTTCTGACCGCCCGTGGAGAGCAGCACGTTGGCGACGATGAACTCGTTCCAGGCCTGGATCCAGCTGTAGACGCCGGTGGTCACGAGGCCCGGGAGGGTGAGCGGCAGGATGACCCGGAAGAAGGCGCCCCACTGCGTGCAGCCGTCGACCATGGCCGCCTCGTCGAGCTCGGCCGGGATGTTGACGATGAAGGAGCGCAGCGTCCAGATCACGTACGGCACGGTGAAGACCAGGTAGGCCAGCATCACGCCGAAGAGCGTGCCGGTCATGCCGGCGTTGTTCATCACGACGAAGAGCGGCACGATGATCGCCAGCAGCGGCACCATCTGGACGACCAGCATGGTCACGATGAAGAAGCTGCGGCCGCGGAAGTTGAACCGGGCGACGGCGACGGCGGCGAGGAAGCCGACGACCAGGCCGAGCAGCACCGCGCCGACCGTGATGAGCACGGTGTTCTGCAGGGCCGGCAGGAAGTCCACGTCGTCGAAGATCGTGGTGTAGCTGTCGAACGAGAAGGAACTCGGCCAGAAGGTCGGGTCCTTGGCGATCAGGTCCTTGTTCGTCTTGAACGTGGTGATGATCATCCAGTAGATCGGGAAGCCCATCACCACGGCGAAGCCGAGGCCGAGGGTGTTCCAGAACGCCGTCATGCCGCGGCTGCGGCCGGTGACACGGGCCTTGGCCCGGACCTTGGGGGCGGCGGCGGCGGGGGCCTGGGCCTGTACGTCGAGGGTCGAGGTCATCGGTCCTGGGCTCCGATCTTGAGCATCTGGCGGATGTAGAAGACCAGCACCGCCAGCATGAGGAGGATCATGACGATCGAGATCACCGAGCTGTCGCTGTAGTGCGAGGCGACGATGCCCTTCTGGTACAGGTAGGTGCCGATCGTCCAGTAGCCCGGCTCCGGGGAGGTGTTGCGCAGCGAGAAGATCTGCGCGAAGACCTGGAAGTCCCAGATGAAGCTGAGCGCGGCGCTGATCATCAGGAACGGCTTGATGACCGGGATCACCACGTGCCGGAACGCCTGGAAGGGGCCGGCCCCGTCGAGGGTGGCGGCCTCCAGCAGCTCCTTCGGCACCTGGGTGAGCGCGGCGTTGAGACCGAGCACCAGGAACGGCAGCGCGCCCCAGATGATGACGGCCGCGCCGACCACGTACAGGCCGACCGTGGGGTTCGCGAACCAGTCGTAGTGCTTGGTCTTCTCGTCACCGGTGAAGAGGAAGCCGATGTAGTCGACCACGCCGCCGTTGGAGGCGAAGAGCCAGCGGAAGACGGTGCCGGTGACGAGGGCGGGGATGGCCCAGACGAACATCATCACGGTGATGCAGATGATCTTCACCCAGCCGGAGACCCGGTTGAGCAGCAGGGCGAAGAGCATGCCCAGCACCATCGAGAGGACGACCAGCTCCACCGTGAAGTACACGGACCGGAGCACGACCTCCCAGAACTGGTCGTCGCCGAACATCTTGGTGTAGCCGTCGAACCCGATGTACTTCGCGAGCGCCGGGTTGACCAGGTACGCGTACCGGTTGATGTTCAGGAACGACAGGTCGAACAGCTTGTACAGCGGGTACGCCAGCACGCCCACCAGGGCCGCGGCGGCCGGCAGGATCATCGCGTACGGGATGTAGTGGCCCGCGGCCAGGAAGCCGCTGCGCCGCGGCTCCTGGGCAGGGGCGGGCCCGGACGTCTCGGACCGGGGCACGGTCTCGTTGGTGGTCACACTCATCAGGGTCCTTCCCGGGCCCGCGGAACTGGTCGCTACCTGGCGCAGGGGTGGGCAGCCCGCAACCGTCGCGGACTGCCCACCCCCTGCCCTCAGTGCCGGCCGGCGGGACGGTTCGTCCCGGGCCCGCGGTCAGTCACGTCAGCCGTTCAGGTCCTTCACCACGGTCTCTTCGACCTTCTTGAGCTCGGTGGCCGGGTCGCCGCCGGCGGCGATCGCACCGAAGGCGGTCTTCAGCGCGGTCTCGTCGGCACCGGACCACAGCGGCGAGTTCGGGATGAACCAGGTCAGGCCCTCGGCGGCGTCACCGGTGGCCTTGTTGGCCGGCGCGGCGGCCTTGTAGGCGGCGACCAGGTTCTTGGCGTTCGGGATCGCGAACTTCGCGAGCTCGGTCTGCTGCTTGGTGTTGGTGTAGATCTGCAGGAAGGTCGCGCCCAGGCCCGGGTTGGCGGACTTGGCCGGGACGGCCAGGTCGGAGCCGCCGAGGAAGGCCGGGGTCGGCTGGCCCGCGGCGGTGCCGGGGAGCGCGATGGAGGCGAGCTTGTCCTTCAGGCTCGGGTCGCCGGTCTTCGGGTCGGCGACGGAGCCGAGCTCCCAGCCGTTGCCGACGATGGCGGCGATGTTGCCCTTGGCCATCAGGGCGTCCTGGGTGGCCTCGTCGGTGGTGGTGCCGCCGACCGAGAACTCCTTCTGCAGGTCGTTCCAGGTCTTGACGCCCTCGACGAACTTCGGGTCGCTCAGGGTGCCGGTCCACTTGTCGCCGTCGGCCTTGGCGACGATGTTCTTCACGCCGAAGGTGCTCGCGCCGAAGGAGGCGGCGGTGTACCAGTTCTGGCCCGGGAGGTAGAGCGCGGAGAAGCCCGGGGTGGAGGCGTTGGCGGCCTTGACCTTGGTCAGGGCGTCCTTCAGCTCGGCCAGGGTGGTCGGGGCCTGGGTGACGCCGGCCTTCTCGAAGAGGTCCTTGCGGTAGATCAGGACGCGGGCGCCGGCGTAGTACGGGATGGCGTAGGTCTTGGTGCCGTCCGGGGTCTGGCCGGAGGCGGCCAGCGAGTCCAGGTACTTGTCCGAGTTGTCGAACTGGCCCTTGACGCCGGTCAGGTCGACGAAGGAGCCGGCCTCGATGTACTTCGCGGTCTGGGTGTTGCCGAGCTCAAGGGCGTCGGGGGCGTTGCCGGAGAGCAGCGCGGTGTCGAGCTTGGTGGTGTAGTTCGTCCAGGTCTGCCACTGGATGTCGACCTCGGCGCCGGTCTTCTCCGTGAACTCCTTCTTGGCGGCGTCGACGACGGCCGGCCAGCCCTTCTGGGCGTCGTCCATCAGCCAGACGGTGATCTTCTTGCCCTTGCCGTCCGTGCTGAGCGTCGCCTGCTTGGCGTCACCGGAGGACCCGGACGAGGAGCAGGCCGAGGCGACGAGCACAGTGGCAATGGCGGCCACGGCGGCGATCTTGCGGTTCAAACCATCCTCCAGAGGGATGAGCAAGGAATGGGCACCGGGCTGTTGGGCCATGGCCCTGAAGCGACGTGCCTTGGGGGGAGTGTCACCGGTGAACGCGGATGCGGAAGAGCGGGGGTGGAGCGGCAACCGGCCTGGTGGAGTAGACCATTGGTGTAGACCAACTGCCCTGGAGATTGGCACGTACCAAAGAAGACCGTCAAGGGTTCTCGGCGGCTCGGTGCACACCGTTATCAACGCTTGACACTGCCGTGCGCTTCTGGTGGCCGGCCGGGCTTGGCCTGGACCATCCAGGGGGCGAAAGCGGCGAATCCCCCAGGAAAGGGCATAGGCGGACGGCGATCGGCCCCCAGTCCTAACCCGGCCTCAAGTGAGCCTTAAGGGCGCCTTGATGAAGCATGTGGTGAGGGTGTGCTCACTCTTCGCAGTTGCTTGACAACGGGTCTGCAACGACTGGTGCGTACGCACCGGCCCGCCGTTGACTCCCCCAGTGGTCTGGTCCACTCTCGGCGAACTGGTCTGTACCAGAGCGCAGATCGGCCCCGACCCTCCGGAGGAAACGTGAAGCGGCAGTTGACGGCGGCGATCGGCCTGGCGGCCCTGGTGGCAGGGGCAGTGGGATGCAGCAGCGGAGGGTCCGCGGGCCAGGACGCCGCGGCTTCCGCCGCCGCCGAGACCGGCGTCGTCACCGTCTGGCTGATGGGCGAGGCCCAGACCAACTGGCCCGAACTCGTCCAGCAGGTCAACGACGAGTTCGCCGCCAAGTACCCCAAGGCCGAGCTGCACCTGCGGTACCAGACCTGGAAGGACAAGGTCGGCAACCTGGACGAGGCCCTGAAGGCCAACAACGCCCCGGACGTCGTCGAACTCGGCAACACCGAGACCATGAAGTACATCCTCAACGGGTCCCTGGCCCCGGTCGACCGCTCCAGCTACGACAACAACGAGACCTGGATCCGCGGCCTCGTCGACACCTGCACCTACCAGGACAAGCTCTTCTGCGTGCCCTACTACGCCGGCGCCCGCGTCGCGCTCTACAACTCGGCCATGTTCAAGGAGGCCACCGGCTCCGAGGCGGTGCCCGCCACCGAGGAGGAGCTGCTCTCCGCGCTCGACCGCGTCCAGTCCGACAACCGCGGCCAGAAGTCCTTCTCGGCCCTCTACCTGCCCGGCCCCTACTGGTACGCCGCGATGTCCTACGTCGCCGCGTACGGCGGCAGCATCGCCCGCTTCGACGACACCGGCCGCTGGCACGGCACGCTGAGCGAGCCGAAGGCCCGGCAGGGCATCTCGCACTTCGTCGGCCTGGTGAAGAAGTACAACCACGGCGACCTCAAGGCCGACGAGCTCGACCAGGCGTCGGTGCTGGGCAAGCACCGCACCGCGATGCTCTACGGCAACGGCTGGGAGGTCGCGGGCGCGCTGGAGCCGCTCTCCGGCGACCCGAAGCTCAAGGACGTCCTCAAGGTCACCACGATGCCCGGCCCGAACGGCAAGCCGCTGCCCTCCTTCATCGGCGGCTCCGACCTCGCGGTCACGGCCGGCTCGAAGGTCCACGGCCTCGCCGAGGACTGGGTCCGGATGTTCACCAGTGCCAAGTCGCAGCAGGTGCTCGCCGACAAGGACACCCTGCCGAACAACCTGACGCAGCTCGCCCCGCTCAAGTCCAAGCCCGCCACCGCGGCCGCCGCGAACGCCGTGCCGGACGCCTGGTTCACCCCGGTCGCCCCGGGCTGGGCCGCGATCGAGAAGCAGAAGGTGCTGGTGGAGATGCTCGACGACATCCTCGCCGGCGCCTCGGTGGAGGCCGCGACGACCGCCGCCGACGCCCGCATCGACCAGCTGATCAACAACCCGTCCTGAACGGGCCGCCCGGGCGCCGGAATGTTTTCCGGCGCCCGGGCACCGTAGGATCGACGCGACACACCATTCGCAGCGAGTGTGCGGACTCGCCGCCGTGAGGTCCCCGCCGGGCAGCCGCCCGTCCGGGGTAGAACCATCTCAACGGAGGCACCCCCGATGTCCGACCAGCAGACCGTCTCGTCCGTCCCCGGCAGGATCATGGCGGCGGAGATGGCCGAGCAGCCGGCCGTCCTGCAGCGCATCCTCGACGAGGGCGCGCCGAAGATCCGCGAGATCGCGGCCGAGATCGCCGCCCGCAACCCGCGCTTCGTGCTGCTCACCGCGCGCGGCACCTCCGACAACGCCGCGCTGTACGCCAAGTACCTGATCGAGGTGCTGCTGGGCAAGCCCGCCGGCCTCACCTCGATGTCCACCACCACCGCGTACGGCGCCCGGCCGGACCTCACCGACTGCCTGGTGATCACCGTCAGCCAGTCCGGCGGCTCGCCCGACCTGGTGGCCTCCACCAAGGCGGCGCGCGAGGCCGGTGCGATCACCCTGGCCGTGACCAACAACGCCGGCTCGCCGCTGGCCGAGGTCTCGGAGTTCCACATCGACGTCCTGGCGGGCCCGGAGAAGGCGCTCCCGGCCACCAAGACCTACACCGCCGAGCTGCTCGCGCTGTACCTCTTCGTGGAGGGCCTGCGCGGCGGCGACGGCTCCGCCGCCAAGGACCTGCCGGAGCTCGCCGCGGCCGTCCTCGCCCGCCAGCCCGAGGTCAAGGCCCTGGCGGAGCGGTACCGCTTCGCGCAGCGCCTGGTCATCACCTCGCGCGGCTTCGGCTACCCGACCGCCCGCGAGGCTGCGCTGAAGCTGATGGAGACCACCTACATCCCGGCCTCGCCGTTCTCCGGCGCGGACCTCCTGCACGGCCCGCTGGCCATGGTGGACAACGTCTCGCCGGTCATCGCGATCGTGCCGGACGGCAAGGGCGGGGAGGCCCTGCAGCCGGTGCTGGACCGCCTGCGCGGCCGCGGCGCCGACCTGGTCGTCGTCGGCCAGCAGTCGCAGGTCGAGGCGGCGTCGGCCGGCTTCGCCCTGCCGGCGGGCGTGCCCGAGGAGGTGCAGCCGATCCTGGAGATCCTGCCGCTGCAGCAGCTCGCGTACGAGGTCACCATCGCCCGCGGCCAGGACCCGGACGCCCCGCGCGCCCTGGCGAAGGTCACCGAGACGCACTGACGCGGACGCGAAGGAGCCCCCGGCCTCGGCCGGGGGCTCCTTCGCGTGGTGCGGGCGGTGCGGGCGGCGCGGGCGCGCCGGACGGGTGCGGACAGCACTACGGGCCACGGCGCCGCGTCGGGACCCTCAACCCAAGCGGCACCGCAGCCCGGAGCTGTCGTCGGCGGCCGGTGTGGCCGGGAGTTGTGCGGGACTCCCGGTTCTCCGGTGCCGACCGTGGAGCTTCCTCGCGCGGTCAGGGCAGTGAGCGCGGGGACGTCTCCATGGTGCTTCTCCATTGTGGACTAGACCAATCCGGGTTGTCCAGGGGTCCGCCGCGATTGGTCTGGACAACAGGCGGGAAGGTCCCGGACGGCCGTTTTCGTTAGGCTCGCCCTGTGCCCTCGTTGAACGAACTCGTCCGCCGCCACACCACCCTCACCGGTGCCGACGTGGAATGGCTGCACCTCCTGGTCTCGGAGTGGCAGCTGCTCTCCGACCTCTCCTTCGCCGACCTCGTCCTGTGGATCCCGACCTGGGACGGCATCCGGTACGTCTCGGTCGCCCAGATGCGGCCCAACACCGGACCGACCTCGTACCACGACGACATGGTCGGCCACCTCGTGCCCCGCGGACGGCGGCCGCTGCTCGACGCGGCGTTCGACGAGGGCCGGATCGTCCGCGAGGGCGATCCCGAGTGGCGCGAGGAGGTGCCCGTCCGCGTCGAGTCCATCCCGGTCCGGCGCGAGGGCCGGGTGCTCGGGGTGATCGCCCGCAACACCAACCTGCTCACCGTCCGCACGCCCAGCCGGCTGGAGCTCACCTATCTGCAGAGCGCGTCCGACCTCGCGCAGATGATCGCCGCCGGAACGTTTCCCTACCCCGCCGAGCAGGCGGACATGGACGCGGCCCCGCGGGTGGGCGACGGCCTGATCAGGCTCGACGCCGACGGGGTGGTCACCTACGCCAGCCCCAACGCCCTCTCCGCCTACCACCGGCTCGGCCTCAACGCCGACCTGGTGGGCAGTCACCTCGGGCGCGCCACCGCCGAGTTGGCGCCCCCGTCGCGGTCCGCCGTGCACGAGGCCCTGGTCAAGATGGCCAGCGGCTGGGCCCCGCGGCAGACCGAGGTCGAGGCGCAGGGCGGCGTCGTCACCATCCGCTCCATCCCGCTCAAGCCCAAGGGCACCCTGACCGGTTCCCTGGTGCTCTGCCGCGACGTCACCGAACTGCGCCGCCGCGACCGCGAGCTGATGACCAAGGACGCCACCATCCGGGAGATCCACCACCGGGTGAAGAACAACCTGCAGACCGTCGCGGCCCTGCTGCGGCTGCAGTCGCGCCGGATGGACTCGGAGGCCGCCCGGGCCGCGCTGGACGAGGCGGTGCGCCGGGTCGGGTCGATCGCCCTCGTGCACGAGACGCTCTCGCAGACCCTGGACGAGGAGGTGGCCTTCGACGAGATCGCCGACCGGGTGCTCGCCATGGCCCTGGAGCTCTCGCAGGACGGCATGGTCTCCACCCGCCGGTCCGGCAGCTTCGGCATCCTCGGCGCCGAGGTCGCCACCCCGCTCGCGATGATCCTCACCGAGCTGCTGCAGAACGCCCTGGAGCACGCCTTCGGCCCGAAGACCCCCGGCACGCTGGAGATCAGCGCCCTGCGGGGCCGGGCGCCCTCGACCGGCATGGGCTGGTCGGAGAGCTGGAACGGCGGGGTCAAGCCCGAGGAGTACCTGCTGATCACCGTGCAGGACGACGGCCGGGGCATGCCGGAGGACTTCGACCCGCAGCGGTCCGGCAACCTCGGCCTGCAGATCGTCCGCACCCTCGTCACCGGCGAACTCGGCGGCACCTTCGACATGGTGGCGGCGCAGGACGGCGGTACCCGGGTCGTCCTGGAGATCCCGGTGAAGTGAGGCCCGCGGCGCACGCCCCCCGGCTACGGCTCACGCGGGGTGTGCGCCCCACTCGCGCCCTCACTCGCGCCCCTGCCCCGCCCCCGCGGCTGCCGCGGACGCCGAGCCGGTGATCCCGGTACTGCCCCGGCGTCGCCGGCCGCTCCGGCCCGGGGAGGAAGCGCCGGACAACAGAAACGAGGCCCTGCCGACCGGGGGGGTGGGTCGGCAGGGCCTCTCGACCCGTTCCGGCCGTCGGGGGGAGTCGGCCGGAACGGGGGCTCTGTGTGGGGCGACGCAGTCGTGCGTTGCGCACGGTGAGCGGCCCAGGTCCACGATATTGCTCTCAGTGAGCAGTATCAAGGCCCCTGGCCGCCCGGCGTCGTCGGGGTCGCGCCGTGATGCGGGACCCGTCGTGCGGAAGGCCCTGCGTGGAGCGGGAGACAAGGCCTTTGATCATGGGTTGATCAGGTGTACTGCGACGGTGTGTCAGGCGGTGCGGGCGCGGTTGCGGGCTGCGCGGCGCTTCATCGCGCGACGCTCGTCCTCGCTCATACCGCCCCAGACGCCGGCGTCCTGCCCGGTCTCGAGCGCCCACTGCAGGCACTGGTCCATGACGGGACAGCGGCGGCACACGGCCTTGGCTTCCTCGATCTGCAGCAGAGCAGGGCCGGTGTTCCCGATCGGGAAGAACAGCTCCGGGTCCTCTTCGCGGCAGACAGCGCGGTGGCGCCAGTCCATGGTCGTCCAACTCCTCCGGTCGGCGGGGGTGGCCCCTCCGACGCAATCGACGGCTTGTGAATGTGAACGCTTTCACGAATCCCCCGACAGCAAAACGGACCAGAGGCCCATCGGGCCCGGGTGGTCTGCGCTGAGGTGGGGTTCGGGCGATTCGAGGGAGTGCCGCGTGTTCCGCTGCGGCCCGTCCCGATCGCCATGTAGAGGTTCGCAAACCTCGGGCCCGTATACAACCCCCTTCGGCAATGAATTTTTGATTCTTCGGTGTCGCCTAGCTCACAGCCCGTACTTCTATGGGGTGAAGGGGGCTAGCGCGTTCGAGAAGAAGGGGCGAGGCCCCTTCTGGTCACACAATCACACGCAGTGCCCGCCGAACGCCTGTGAAACTGACGCGACTCCTGTCTCCAAGGTGGTCCCCGTCGACCTGAAACGGGGCTGGTTCCTGTGAAACCAAGGTGAAGTGCCGGACGTCGTGATAGGAGACGACGTGCTTTCCGGTCGGTCCGGAGGCGTTGCGGCCGCCGTCCGCAGGGGTGTGCGACCGCAGGATCTGACGGACCGTTCGAGCCGTGCCGAACGCCGTCATCCGGGTGATGCCGAAGATGTCGAGGTGCGTGTCGAAGGAGGCGGACGGTGAAGGGAGCACCGGGCGGTTCCCCAGATACGTCCACGGAGAGGTGTTGGACACTATGGACAGCACCAGCCCCGGCACCGGCTCCTGGCCGTTGATCTCCAGGGTGACCGGGCCGTTCCGCCGGTGCTCACGCTCGGTGACGTAGTGCCGGAACGCCTGCTTGACGTAGAGCGCGTGCGTGGACTTCCGGCCCGCCGTGCGCTGGTCCTCCACCCGGCCCACGACGCCGGCGTCGAAGCCCAGCCCCGCCGTGAAGGTGAACCAGCGGTCCGGATGCCCCTCCGTGAAGGCCTTGCCCAGCCCGATCGACCGCTCCCGCCGCCCGGCCAGCGCGTCCAGCAGCGCGCCGGTCGCCTCCACCGGGTCGTTCGGCAGGCCCAGCGCCCGGGCGAAGACGTTCGTCGAACCGCCCGGCACCACCGCGAGCCGCGGCACCCGGTCGGACGGGCCGTGCGCCAGGAGGCCGTTCACGACCTCGTTGACGGTGCCGTCGCCGCCCAGCGCCACCACCAGGTCGACCCCGCCGCCCTCGGCGGCCTCCCGCGCCAGGTCGCCCGCGTGCCCGCGGTACCCGGTGTGCGCGACCTCCAGCTCCAGGTCGCTGCGCAGGGCGTGGATCAGCACGTCGCGGGTGCGGCCACTGGTCGTGGTCGCCTTCGGGTTCACGACCAGGAGAGCGCGCATGACCATCAGCCTACGGGTCGGTACGCGAGGGGCGACGGCTACCCTGCTGGGGTGACCGCAGAAACCGCCCAGCCGTCCCCCGCCCCCGCGCCCGGCCAGGAGGCGGCCCCCGGCGCCTTCGGCGACCGGCCCGCCCCGTTGGTCGCCGGTGCGGCGATCACCCTGCTCCAGGGCGCCGCACTGGCCGTCTGGGGGCTCTACGACGTCGTCGCCGGGCTGGCCGGCGACGAGGCGTGGCTCGGGCGCAGCGAGGCCGGCGCCGTCGTGCTGCTGCTGATGGGGCTCTTCCCGCTGCTGGCCGGGCGCGCGCTGCTGCGCCTGCGCCGCTGGGGCCGCAGCCCGGCCCTCCTGACCAACTCGATCTGCCTGCCGGTGGCCTACTACATGTGGGAGGTCGGCGGCGCGATGAAGGCGGTGGCCGCCGCCGTGGCGGTGCTCGGCCTGGCCGGCATCGCGTCGCTGCTGCACCCGCGGGTCACCGACGTGCTGTACCGGGCCGGCTGACCCGGCCCGGACGCACCCCCGTCACCCGCGCGTACGTCCGGGCCGGGAGCGCACGGACGGCGGACGGCCCGACGACGGACGGCCGACGGCGGAGGCCCGGAGGGTGATCCCTCCGGGCCTCCGCCGTGCGGTGCGGGTGCGCGGTCACTCCTCGACGAGGAGCTTCTCCCGCAGCTGGGCCAGGGTGCGGGCGAGCAGCCGGGAGACGTGCATCTGGGAGATGCCCACCTCGGCGGCGATCTGCGACTGCGTCATGTTGCGGAAGAAGCGGAGCACCAGGATCTTCTGCTCGCGCGGCGGCAGCTGGGCCAGCAGCGGCTTCAGCGACTCGCGGTACTCGACCCCCTCCAGCGCCTCGTCGGTCGTGCCGAGGGTGTCCGCGACGGCCGGCGACTCGTCGTCGCTGTCCGGCACGTCGAGCGAGAGCGTCGAGTACGCGTTGGCGGACTCCAGGCCCTCCAGCACGTCCTCCTCGCTGATCCCGAGGTGCTCGGCGAGCTCGTGCACGGTGGGCGAGCGGCCGTGCCGCTGCGAGAGTTCGCTGGTCGCCGTGGTGAGCGACAGCCGCAGCTCCTGCAGGCGGCGCGGCACGCGCACCGCCCAGCCCTTGTCGCGGAAGTGCCGCTTGATCTCGCCGACGATCGTCGGGGTCGCGTAGGTGGAGAACTCCACCCCGCGCTCGTGGTCGAAGCGGTCCACCGACTTGATGAGGCCGATGGTGGCGACCTGGGTGAGGTCGTCCAGCGGCTCGCCGCGGTTGCGGAAGCGCCGGGCGAGGTGCTCGACCAGGGGGATGTGCATCCGCACCAGCTGGTTGCGGATCTCGACCCGCTCCGTCGAGCCCTCCGGCAGCTGCGAGAGCCGCACGAACAGGGCCCGGGCGGCCTCGCGGTCCGGTGCGCCCGAGCGGTGGCCCTGGGCGGGCACCGCGCTGCGGACGAACGCCGCGGCGGTCCGCAGCTCCTCCTCCGCAGGGGCGTCCGCCGTGGCGGCGGGCTGCTCCGGTGTCGGATCGGTCGGTTGGGTCATCCGGTGGGCGTCCTTCGGGTACGCGTCGTCGGTCGGGGAGGCGTCGGCGATGCGGGCAGCGCTCGCCTGGGTCGGTACGGCCACGTCTGCGGTGGCCGCCGGCACCGCGGCGGCACCTGTGCGGTCCAGATCACTCATGGCGATCACCCGTTCCGTTCCGGGAGCACTTCACTGACTGCACCGCAGTGGCCTGCGGTACGGGGAGGCCGTACGCGTCCGGCGCCGTCCCTGACGAACGGCACCCGCGCGTACGGCCCTCGGGTGCAGGGCGCTACGGCAGGGCCGGAGCGCCGCCGCGCTTCTTGTTCAGGCTGATGCTGACCGTCCGGTCCTCGGCGACCGAGGACTCGACCTCGCCCGCCAGCGCCGAGAGCACCGTCCACGCGAAGGTGTCGCGCTCGGGAGCGCGCCCGTCGGTGGTCGGGGCGGAGACGGTGACCTTGAGCGAGTCGCCGATCAACCGGAACTCGCAGCTCAGCACGGAGCCGGCGACGGCCTGCTGGAGCAGGATGGCGCAGGCCTCGTCCACCGCGATCCGCAGGTCCTCGATCTCGTCGAGGGTGAAGTCCAAGCGGGCCGCGAGGCCCGCCGTCGCTGTTCGCAGCACCGAGAGGTAGGCCCCCGCCGCGGGCAGCCGGACCTCCACGAAGTCCTTCACGTCGGGCTCGCCGTCGATCTGGGACACCCTCACCTCCTGGGTGACGTGCGGTGCTTGCGGCCGGACGGCCTCGGCACTTCCACTTGCTTGGCTCAACTGCTTCGCCCCAACTCGTCCGAGGGGTGGTGCGGTACGTACCGGTCATACCCACCCGGGAGAGTCCGAACGCCGCGCATCCGCCCGAGACGTTACCGCCTGGGGCGGGCCGATGTCGCGATCTCCGGCCACGATCACGGGAAAGGGCGACTATCGGGTGGATCCGCCCAGGTCGGCGAGGGCGTCGTCGGTGAGCCGGAAGACCGTCCACTCCTCCATCGGCACGGCGCCGAGGGACTTGTAGAAACCGATCGACGGCTCGTTCCAGTCGAGTACGGACCATTCCAGCCGGGAGTAGCCGCGTTCCGTGCAGATCCGGGCGAGCTCGGTCAGCAGGGCCTTGCCGTGGCCCCCGCCGCGCCGGGAGGGCCGCACGTAGAGGTCCTCCAGGTAGATGCCGTGGGTGCCGCGCCAGGTGGAGAAGTTGCGGAACCACAGCGCGAACCCGACGGGCTCCCCGGTCGTGTCGTCCTCGGCGATCAGGCCGAACACCGCGGGGTGCTCGCCGAACAGCGCGTCGTGCAGCTGCTCCTCGGTGGCCCGGGCCTCGTGCACGGCCTTCTCGTACTCCGCGAGTTCGCGGATCATGGCGTGGATGACGGGGACGTCGGGGGCCTGTGCGGAGCGGATCATACGGCGAGGGTACTCGGACGCACCGGCGGGGCGGAAAGGGTAATCCCGACGATCACCCTTCGTCCCAGGCCTGGATCGACGTCTGGTCGACGATCCGGCCGTCCCGCAGGTCGGCCATGGAGGTGGCCAGCACCCGGGTGCCGTCGGGGTACCTGCAGGACTCCATGAACGCGAGGTGGTCGCCGTCGACGACCACCTGTTCGAGCGTGTGGGTCATGTCCCTGCCGTAGACGTCGGTCAGCATCTCCGAGATCGAGGACCGGCCGTGCATCACCATCGGGTGGCTCGGCTGGGTCCGGTGGTCGATCATGCGGATCTCGGCGTCGTCGGCGTACAGCGCCAGCAGGGTCGACGCGTCCTGCCGCTCGATGCCCCGGCGCAGGGCCTCGGTGTCAAAGGTCGGTGCCGCAGCGGTGCCCATCGCGGTCTCCCTCGTTCGTGACGGCGGGACGGACCGGTGCGGTTCGACCCGCTGTTCCGAGCGTACGCCGCGCGGCCGGTCCCCGGTACGCGGGCGGCCGGGTCGCCGGCGGCCCGGCCCGGCGGGGGAGCGGGCGAGGAGCGGCCGCGCGTGGACGGGGGAACGGCGAGGGCCCGGCCGCGGCGTGCGCCGCGGCCGGGCCCTCGTGCTGATGCGGGATCAGGCGGCCTTCTTGGTCTCCCAGAAGATGCGGTCGATCTCGGCGATCAGGTCGAGCAGGGCCTGGCCGGTGGCCGGGTCCGTGGAGGCCTTGGCGGCCGAAGCAGCCTTGCCCGCCTTGTTGAAGAGGTCGTGCAGCTGCGGGTAGGCCTCGAAGTGCGGGGCCTTGAAGTAGTCCGTGTGCAGCACGGAGAGGTGGTGCTTGACCAGCTCGGCGCGCTCCTCCTTGATGACGATGGCGCGCGCACGGAAGTGCGGGTCCTCGTTGGCCTGGTACTTCTCCTGAGTGGCCTTCACCGACTCGGCCTCGATACGGGCCTGGGCCGGGTCGTACACACCGCAGGGCAGGTCGCAGTGGGCGTGCACGGTGGCGCGCGGAGCAAACAGACGAGAGAACATGGAAGTCCTTCCTTAGATCGTCTTCCCGCGAGCGAGATTACCCCGACAGCCCGTACGTTTCGCGGTCGGCCCGGTGACCTAGGGCGAAAGACGGAGCCCCAACCGGTGGATTTCGGACGGGCGCGGGCGGGGTTCCATGGGGGAGACTGGACGGCGACGCCGGCAGGCAGGGGAGAGCGGATGGCCGAGGAGACCGGGCCGGGCGGCCTGCTGCCCTTCGGGGTGGTCGACGTCGCGGGGCCCTCGATGCGTCCCACCCTGCGCGACGGCGACCGGGTGCTCGTCCGCTACGGCGCGCGGCTGCGGCCCGGCGCCGTGGTCGTCGTACGGCACCCGCTGCGGCAGGACCTGCTCGTGGTGAAGCGCGCCGCCGGACGCCGCCGCGGCGGCTGGTGGCTGCTCTCCGACAACCCGTTGGTGACCACCGACAGCCGCGAGTTCGGGCCGGTGCCCGACGACCTCGTGCTCGGCCGGGTGCTGCTGCGTTTCGCGCCGCGGCCAGCCTGGCTGGCGCCGCCGCGCGGCCTGGAGCGGTTGCTGCACGGCACGCTGTCCGCCCGGCTGCCGGGCCTGGCGGCCCGGCTCGGCGCCTTCCGCCCGGTCGACGCCGAGCTCTGAGCGGCCGGGCCGGGCGCCGCCGTCCCGTCAGCCCTGGGCGTGGGCGGCGAGCGCCGTGCGGGCCGCCTCCTCCCGTTTGCGGGCGCGGTACGCGGCGACGTTGGCGCGGGTGGCGCACCGGTCGGAGCAGTAGCGGCGCGAGCGGTTGGTGGAGGTGTCGAGGTAGGCGTTGCGGCAGGGCTGGGCCTGGCAGATGCCCAGCCGGTCGGCGCCGAGCTGGGTCAGGTGGATCGCCAGGCCCATGCAGGCCACCGCGGTGAAGTTGGCGGTGGCGGTGGCGGCGTTGTCCGCCAGGTGCAGGTGCCAGCGGGGCCGGCCGGCCTCGTCGAGGTAGTCGTGCCCGGAGACCAGCGGGCTGACCGGGTACTCGACCATGAGGCTGTTGAGCAGGTCGACGGCCCGGATCTCGTCGTTCTCGGCGGCGGCCTCGAAGACGCCGCGCAGCCGGGTGCGGACGGCCCGCAGCCGGGGGAGGTCCGACTCGTCGGCGAGGGCGGCCGCACGCGAGGGGCTGCCGAACAGGGTGCGGACGGCGTCCACCGAGGTCAGCGCGTCCCGGCCGCGCTCCGGCTCCTCGGTGTTCACCAGCCGGACGGCGAAGTCGGCGTACGAGGCGAGCTCCACGGGGGGTCCTTCCATGGCCGGTAACGGGCAAGCTGCCTTAAGGGTATTACCGACGGGCGGCCACCGGTACCGGGTCGCCCGGCTGCCCGGCCGGCGGGGTGCCGGGGGCCGGAAACGCCGAGGTCCCCGCCGGGGTGCGGCGGGGACCGTACGGCAGGCGTCCGGGCGGCCGGGCGGCCGCCACCGGACTACAGCACGCGGGACAGGAACGCGCGGGTGCGCTCGTGCCGGGGGTTGGTGAGCACGTCGCGGGGGTGGCCGGACTCGACCACGACACCGCCGTCCATGAACACCAGCGCGTCGCCGACCTCGCGGGCGAAGCCCATCTCGTGGGTGACGACGATCATCGTCATGCCGTCCTGGGCCAGCTGCCGCATGACGTCCAGGACGTCGCCGACGAGCTCCGGGTCGAGCGCCGAGGTGGGCTCGTCGAAGAGCATCAGCTTCGGCTCCATCGCCAGCGCGCGGGCGATGGCGACGCGCTGCTGCTGGCCGCCGGAGAGCTGCGAGGGGTAGTTGTCGGCCTTGTCGGCCAGGCCGACGCGCTCCAGCAGCTCGCGGGCCTTCTCCCTGGCGGCCGTCCGGTTGACGCCCTTGACCTGGATCGGCGCCTCGACGACGTTCTCCAGCGCCGTCATGTGCGGGAACAGGTTGAACCGCTGGAAGACCATGCCGATGTCGCGGCGCTTGAGTGCGACCTCGCTGTCCTTGAGCTCGTAGAGCTTGTCGCCCTTCTGGCGGTAGCCGACGAGCTCGCCGTCGACCCAGAGCCGGCCGGCGTTGATCTTCTCCAGGTGGTTGATGCACCGCAGGAAGGTCGACTTGCCGGAGCCGGACGGTCCGACGAGGCAGAACACCTCGCCGGTCCGGACCTCCAGGTCGATGCCCTTGAGCACCTCGACCAGGCCGAAGGACTTGCGGACGCCCTCGGACCGCACCAGGACCTGGCCGGAGGCGGGCTTTTCGAGATCGGTCATCGCGTCCGCCCAAACGAGAGGTTCTTCTTGATCTTCTGCAGCGGGGTCGGCGGCAGGCTCCGGCTGGAACCCTTCGCGTAGTGCCGCTCCAGGTAGTACTGGCCGACGCTGAAGATCGTGGTGAGCACCAGGTACCAGAAGCAGGCGACGAAGAGCAGCTCCATCACCGCGAGGTTGCCGGTGTAGACGTCCTTGGCCTTGGTCAGCAGCTCGGGGTAGGTGACCACGTAGGCGAGCGACGAGGTCTTCAGCATGTTGATGAACTCGTTGCCCGACGGCGGCACGATCACCCGCATCGCCTGCGGCAGCACGATGCGGCGCATCGTCTTGGCGCGGGAGATGCCGAGGGCGTGCGCGGCCTCGGTCTGGCCCTCGTCGACGGACTGGATGCCCGCCCGGACGATCTCCGCCATGTAGGCGCCCTCGTTGATGCCGAGGCCGAGCAGGGCCGCCATGAACGGGGTGATGAGGTCGTTCGTGGAGACGCCGAACATGGTGGGGAAGATCAGCGCGAGGTTCCACCAGATCAGCAGCTGGACGAGCACCGGGGTGCCGCGGAACAGCCAGATGTAGCCCCAGGCCACCGTGGAGGTGACCGGGTTGTGGGAGAGCCGCATGACGGCGGCGACCACGCCGAGCAGCAGGCCGAGCGCCATCGCGCAGACGCTGATCAGCAGCGTGTTGCCGGCGCCCTGGAGCATGGACGACGTGAAGAGGTAGTCGCCGGTGATCGACCAGTCGATCTTCGCGTTGGCGAAGGCGGCGATCAGCGCGACGAGCAGGCCGACGACGACGACCGCGGCGACCCAGCGGCCGTAGTGGCGGACCGGAATGGCCTTGATCACGTGCTCGGCGGGCACCTGATCCGCACCGGTCGGGGTGTTAGTCATGTGGGGGGCCTCTCGGGCGGGCGGTGGGAGCGAGGGCGGGACCGGGCCCGCGGAAGCCGCGGGCCCGGTCGCACGGGGTCAGGAACCGCCGTTGATCTTCGCCTCGGTGACCGCGCCGAGCTTGACGTTGTACTTCTCCAGGATCTTCGCGTACTCGCCGTTGGCGATGAGCGCGTCCACGCCCGCCTTGACCGCGTCGCGGAGCTGGGCGTCGTCCTTGGAGACGCCGATGCCGTACAGGCCCGGGTCGATCTGCTCGCCGACGACCTCGAAGTCCTTGCCGCCGCCCGAGGTCTGGGCGTTGTACGCGGCGACGGGGTAGTCGTTGAGGTCGGCCACGGCTGCGCCGGACTTCAGCTTGAGGAGCGCCTCGCCGTCGTGCTCGTAGCCCTGGATGGTGATCTCCGCCTTGCCGGCGGCCTTGCACTTCTCGGACTGCGCCTTGGCGGTGTCCTCGTTGACGGTCGCCTTCTGGAGGGCGACGGTCTGGCCGCAGAGGTCCTCCAGGGTCTTGATGCCCTTGGGGTTGCCCTTCTGGACCAGGATCGAGGTGCCGGCGCTGAAGTAGTCGACGAAGTCGACGCCCTTGCCCTGGCGCTCCTTGTTGTCGGTCATCGCCGACATGATCAGGTCGATGCGGCCCGTGCTGAGCGAGGTGATCAGGGTGTCGAAGCCGGCGTCCTGGATCTGGAACTTCACGCCGAGCTGCTTGCCGAGCGCCTCGGCCAGGTCCGGGTCGATGCCGGTGATCTTGTCGCCCTGCTTGTACTCCACCGGCGCGTAGGCGACCTCGGAGCCGACCTTGACGACACCGGCCTTCTGGATGTCGGCGGGCAGCTTGCTGTAGAGGGGGGCCGAGGAGCCGGCGCTGCTGCCACCGGTGGAGCTGTCGCCGCTGCTGCCGCAGGCGGTGAGGAGCAGCGTTCCGGCCGCGAGGGCGGCACCAGCCGCGACGATGCGGGGGCGCAGGGTGCGAGCGGTCATGAGAAGGATCTCCTCCTGAGGAGAGACGGGCGGAACGCTCCGCCGGGGGTGGCGGTCGACCGGTCCGCGCACCGGCACACCGTCGTGCCGTGCGGACCACCGGTCGGTCAGGTCTTCAGGTGTCGGGCTCGTGCGGTCGCCACCCTCCGCCGAGGTGAGCGACAGCCGGATCGCCTCGCCGGGGGAGTGCCCGCGAAGAGGCGTTTTTCGATCCGAGTTGGGTGGAATCCTGCCACTCACCGAGGGTGAAAGGACGCTGATTCAGATCAAAATCGGATAACAAGGGGCTTTGACGTCCGCTATCCGGACGAATTCCGTGCCCCTGTCACCCTGTGTATAAGTATGCAGCCGAGCTCGGGTGTGTCGCTCGAAGGGCGGACCCCGCGCGACCGGAACGGATCAGAATCCGCCGTTCACGACCGCGTTCTGCACGGCACCGGCCGAGACGTCCCACTTCTCCAGCACCGCCGCGTACTCACCGTTACGGATCATCTGGTTGAGCGCCTTCACCATGACGTCCCGCAGCTCGGTGTCCGCCTTGGCGACCGCGATGCCGTACGGGGACGGCTGCAGCTGGGGGCCCGCCACGGAGAACTTCGTCCCGTTCGGGCCGCCCTTGGCGGCGACGTAGGCGGCCACCGGGAAGTCGTTGAGGTCGGCGTCCGCCCGGCCGGCCGCCAGCTCGGCCAGCGCCTGGCTGTCGTTGTCGAAGAGGTTCACGGTGAGCGGCTTGCGCACCCGGCTGCAGGCGCCCACCTGCCGCTCGACGATCGCGGCCTGCGTCGTGCCGCGCTGCAGCGCCACGGTGTGGCCGCACAGGTCGTCGAGCTTGTTGATCTTCTTGGGGTTGCCCTGGGCGACCAGGATCGACGTGCCGGCGATGAAGTAGTCGACGAAGTCGACCCCGGGGTCGATCTGGACGCCCTTGTCGTCGGTGCCCTCCCGGCGCTGGCGGTTGTCCGTCATCGCCGACATCGCGACGTCGAACTCCTTCGCCTGGAGCCCCGGGATCAGCTTGTCGAACGCGGTGTCCGTGAACTCCACCCTCACGCCCAGCACCTTGCCCATGGCCAGCGCGATGTCCGGGTCGATGCCCGTCGCGGTGCCGTCGGCGCCCTTGAACTCCACCGGCGCGTAGTTCAGGTCGGAGGCGATCTTCAGGACCCCCGCCTGCTGGATCCGCGCGGGCAGCCTGCCGTGCAGATCGTCGGCGCTGCTCGTGCCGGACCCGGCACTGCTGCACCCGGTCAGCACCAGGGAGCCGGCGGCGAGCGCCGCACCGACCGTCAGTGCGCGGGCGGATATGGGCGCGGTGGCGTGCATGCGAGGGTCCTCCTGTGGGAGCGGTGGTGCCGGCGCGGATCGGCGCCTGGGGCGGACCGGGGTGTCCGCCGAAGAGACGCCCCCGTCCGGATGCCGGTGCGGGAAATGTGATCCTGCCATCCCGCACTGCTGTCGGAGGTCGCGGGTATGTCAGAATCTGGTATCGGGTGACCCCCGACGAACGAACGCAGGCCGCCGATTCCCCTGCTCACAATCGGGCAGAGCGGATTTCGGGGTGCGCAGGACCGGAAGTCGACGACGCCGACTCCGTAGCCGAGGCACCAGATCCCCTCCGGGCCTGCATTCACTCCTGCGGGTGCGTGCGCCGCCTCGCAGCCGCTCCGTCCGCGACGGCCCGGCCCCCGTGGCCCGGCGCCCGTCACGTGCGGCAGCGCGGTGAACGGCGCGCGACGAGGACGCAAAGGCACAGGTGCGGTGCCTTCGTCCGATCTAGGCTCAAGCGGTGCGCGTCACCGTACGTACCCGTGCGGGTACGCCTGGACGCGACCGGAAGCACAGCGCAGAACACCCCAAAACCCTCATTCGAGGGCGCCGTCCGACGGCGCCCCGACCCCCGGACCCCGGGTACGCCGTGCGGCGTACCCGGTATCGCCGTCCTCACGGCAGGGTCCGCGGGGCCGAACCACCGTCGGCCCGTGCGCGCTCGCTGATCATTGACGAAGAGGTCACTGTGGCAGCGGAGATCATCCACCCCAACACCCAGGACACCGACGATCCGGTCGATGCCGTCTTCGCGCTCCACCGGGGCGGGAAGATGGAGGTCCGGGCCACCGTCCCGGTCCGCGACGCGGACGACCTGTCCCTCGCCTACACCCCCGGTGTCGCCCGGGTCTGCACCGCCATCGCCGAGCAGCCCGAACTCGTGAACGACTACACCTGGAAGGCCAACACCGTCGCCGTCGTCACCGACGGCACCGCGGTGCTGGGCCTCGGCGACATCGGCCCCGAGGCGTCGCTGCCCGTCATGGAGGGCAAGGCGATCCTCTTCAAGCAGTTCGGCGGCGTCGACGCCGTGCCGATCGCGCTCGCCTGCACCGGCGTCGACGAGATCGTCGAGACGGTCGTCCGGCTCGCGCCGTCCTTCGGCGGCGTCAACCTGGAGGACATCTCCGCCCCGCGCTGCTTCGAGATCGAGCGCCGCCTGCAGGACGCGCTGGACATCCCGGTCTTCCACGACGACCAGCACGGCACCGCCATCGTCACCACCGCCGCCCTCCGCAACGCGGCCAAGGTGACCGGCCGCGAGGTCCACGGCCTGCGCGCCGTCATCTCCGGCGCCGGCGCGGCCGGCATCGCCATCGCCAAGATGCTCGTCGCCGCCGGCATCGGCGACGTCGCCGTCTGCGACCGCCGCGGCGTGGTGCACGAGGGCCGCGGCGACCTCACCGACGTCAAGGCCGAGATCGCCGCGCTCACCAACCGCAGCGGACTCAAGGGCTCGCTCGCCGACGCGCTCGTCGGCGCCGACGTCTTCATCGGCGTCTCCGGCGGCACCGTGCCCGAGGAGGTCGTCGCCACCATGGCGCCGGGCTGCTTCGTCTTCGCGATGGCCAACCCCACCCCGGAGATCCACCCGGAGGTCGCCCACAAGTACGCCGCGGTGGTCGCCACCGGACGCAGCGACTTCCCGAACCAGATCAACAACGTGCTGGCCTTCCCCGGCATCTTCGCCGGGGCGCTGCAGGTCCGGGCCACCCGGATCACCGAGGGCATGAAGCTCGCCGCCGCCACGGCCCTCGCCGCCGTCGTCGCCGACGAGCTGACCCCGCAGAAGGTCATCCCGTCGCCGTTCGACGAGCGGGTCGCACCGGCCGTCACCAAGGCGGTCGCCGAGGCCGCCCGCGCCGAGGGCGTCGCCCGCCGCTGACGCACCGGCGGGCGCCCGCCGCCCGCCGCGTCCGCCCGGCCGTACCAGAGCCGGCCGGGGCACCGACACGCAACGAGGGTCACACCGACGCGTGGTACCGGGCCCCGGTCGGCGCGGCTATCGTCCGGGGCATGTTTGCTGCCTACGCCGCCCGCACCGACGCCGACGACCCGCTGAGCGCCCTGGAGCTGGGCGACCTGCCGGAGCCCGAGGCGCGCGAGGGCTGGAGCGTCGTCACCGTCCGGGCCGCCACCCTGAACCACCACGACCTGTGGTCGCTGCGCGGGGTCGGCCTGCCCGCCGAGCGCCTGCCGATGATCCTCGGCTGCGACGCCGCCGGCATCGACGAGCACGGCAACGAGGTCGTCCTGCACTCCGTCGTCGGCCAGAGCGGCCACGGCGTCGGCGCCGCCGAGCCCCGCTCCATCCTCACCGAGCGCTACCAGGGCACCTTCGCGACCAAGGTCGCCGTGCCCACCTGGAACCTGCTGCCCAAGCCCGCCGAACTCACCTTCGAGCAGGCCGCCTGCCTGCCGACCGCCTGGCTGACCGCCTACCGCATGCTCTTCACCAACGCCGGGGTCAGGCCCGGCGACACCGTGCTCGTCCAGGGCGCCGGCGGCGGCGTCTCGACCGCGCTGGTCGTCCTCGCCAAGGCCGCCGGGCTGCGCGTCTGGGTCACCGGCCGCGACGAGGCCAAGCGCGCCCGGGCCGTCGACCTCGGCGCCGACGCCGCCTTCGAGAGCGGCGCCCGGCTGCCCGAGCGGGTCGACGCCGTGATGGAGACCGTCGGCGCCGCCACCTGGTCGCACTCGGTGAAGTCGCTGCGGCCCGGCGGCACGATCGTGATCTCCGGCGCGACCTCGGGGCCGAGCCCGAAGGCCGCCGAGCTCAACCGGATCTTCTTCCTGGAGCTCCGCGTGGTCGGCTCGACCATGGGCACCAAGGAGGAGCTGGCCGGACTGCTCGCCCTCTGTGCCAACTCCGGCGTACGGCCGGTCATCGACTCGGTGCTGCCGCTGGCCGACGCCCGGGACGGCTTCGCGCGGCTGGCCAGGGGCGAGGTCTTCGGCAAGATCGTGCTGACGCCCTGACGCCCTGACAGCGGGTCGGGCTGGCAACGGGTCGGGCACGGAGGAGCCCGCCGCCGCCCTCGGCGACGGCGGGCCCGGCCCGCGCCGGCGGCCCGTCAGCCGAGCAGCCGCCGCAGCCGCTCCTCGGCGGAGACGAGCACCGCGCGGGCGTCGTCCAGCCGGCCGGCCGTCACGCCGCCGTCGCGCGCGGCGTCGCGGACCCGGTCGCGGAACCGGTCGAGCAGCCGCTCCAGCTCGCGCGCCGGGTCTCCGGCGGCGTCGGTGCGGGCCCAGGCCGGCACCTCGGCGGGTGTCGTGGGCCGTTCGTCCGCGCCGGCGTCCGCGCCGTCCGGGCCGGTGTCCTTGTCGAGGTCGATCCGGGTCACCCGGACGTCCTCGGCGGAGCCGGGCTGTCCCCAGCGGGCGGCGTCGGCGAGCCCGCCGAGACTGCGGGTCAGCTCGGCCAGGCCCTCGGCCAGGCCGGTCGACCAGTCGCCGCGCGCCGCGTGCTCGCGGACCTGCTCCTCGACGCGCCGCTTGATCCGCAGGGCCTCCTGCTGGGTGGCGCTGCGGGCCGCCTTCGACTGGGCGCGGAGCCGGCGGGCCTCCTCCTCGGCGGCCTTCGCCTGCGCCTTGGCGGCCCGTTCCTGCTCCTTGGCGCGCTTGGCCTGCTCCTTGGCCTGGGCGCGGAAGCGCTCGTACTCCTCCTTGGCGCGCTGCCAGGAATCCCGGTCGCCCCAGGGGCCGGCCCACGGGTCGCCGGTCCCGGGGGCGGCCTCCGGGCGGGGGGCCTGCCGGGCGGCGCCCCACAGCTCCTCGCGGAGGTCCTTGGCGGTGTCCCGGACGTCCTCGCGGATGGCCCCGGCGAGCTGGGCGACCGAGTCGCGGATCTCCACCTCCAGCTCGGCGAGCTCGCCCTGGCGGGCCGCCAGCTCGGTGCGCCCGGCGTCGGTGAGGCGGTAGACCTTGCGGCCGCCCTCGGTGCTGTGGGCGACCAGGCCCTCCTTCTCCAGCTTGGCGAGCCGCGGGTAGACGGTGCCGGCGGAGGGCGCGTACAGGCCCTCGAAGCGCTCCTCCAGGAGGCGGATCACCTCGTAGCCGTGCCGCGGGCTCTCGTCGAGCAGCTTGAGCAGGTAGAGGCGGAGCCGGCCGTGGCCGAAGACGGGGGTCATCGCTCAGGCCTCCTTGGTGAGGTCGGGGCCGGCGGTGTCCGGCGCGGCGGTGTCGGCGGTGGGGGCGAGCTCCTTGGCCGGAGCGTCGTCGTCGGTGTCGGGGCGGCGGAGCACGGTGATCGGCCCGGAGACGGTGGTGACCTGCAGCCGGCCGGCGCCGCTGCCGAGCTGGCCGGAGAGCCGCTTGGCGCCCCAGCTGCCGGCCACGGTGAGCTCGGTGAAGGTGGAGCTGACGTCGCCCGTGGTGGTGCCGGCCTCGACCTTGGCGTCCGCCACCGAGGGCAGCCGGACGGCGACCGGGCCGCTGACGGTGGTCACGGCGATGTCGGTGGGCGTCTGCACGTCGAGGTCGAGGGTGACCGCTCCGCTGACGGTCTTCGCCTGCACCTTGTCGGCGGTGCCGGCGACGACGGTGAGCTGCCCGGAGACGGTGTGCACCCGCAGCTCGCCGGAGACGGACTGCGCGTCGACGTCGCCGGAGACGGTGTTGGCCTGGACGCGTCCGGAGAGGCCGACCAGGGTGGTGGCGCCGCTGGCGCCGTGCACGGTGACCGGGCCGGTGAGGCCGGAGACGGTGGTCTCGGCCGAGGCGGAGCCGGAGCGGACCTCGGTGCCGGCGGGCACGGCGAGGGAGACCGAGGCGCTGCGCCGGCGGCGGAGGGAGCCGAGGAACAGCTTGACGGTCTGCACGGACTTCACGGCCTCGCCGAGCTCCGCCCAGCTGAGGTCCTTGTAGGCCACGGTGAGGACGCCGGCGTCGAGGGTGACGAGCAGCGGCTCGCCCTCCAGGTCGGTGACCTCCAGGCGGGCCGGGCCGTCGGAGGCGACGACGTTGACGGCGCCGCCCATGATCCGCACGTGCAGTGCGGTGACCGGCTCGTCGATGGTGATCTTCTCGGGTCCCTCGACCGTCCACTGGCTCATGACTGTTCCCCGTCCTCCCGATCGCGATGTATCGCGTTCACTTCTCAACACGATATGTCGCGTATCGCGGAAGTCAAGGGCCGGCGACGGAGAGGGCCCGGAAGCAGGGGTTGCTTCCGGGCCCTCTCGGGGTCGTCTCGGGGTCAGTCCTCGTCCTCGTCGTCGAGCCTCGCCAGCCAGGTGGCCAGCCGCTCGACGGGGATCTCGAAGTCCGGGTTGAGGTCGACGAACTCGCGCAGGCGCTCGGCCAGCCACTCGAAGGTGACCTCCTCGTCGCCTCGCCGGCTCGCCAGCTCCTCGATGCCTCGGTCGGTGAAGTACACGGTGTGCTCCGGTCCGGTGGGGTGTGACCCGGTCAGAATAGTCCCGGCGGGTCAGGCGTCGTTGCGGTAGTAGGTGAGCGACACCCTGGCCGCCCCGCTGGCCCGGCCCTGCTCCACCACCTTCGCGACGACCACGTCGCCGCTCTCCCGGTTGCGCACGCAGAACAGCCGGCCGACCGGCAGGTCGTCGTACTTCAGCTCGGTCAGCGGCTGCTGCTCGATGCCGGCGGTGCACGCCGCCGGGGTGAGCCGCGGCTGCTTGTCGAAGTAGACGTCCGAACCGCTCGACCAGTTGAAGTGGCCGTAGGTCGGCTCCAGCGCCCAGGCCGGGTACGTCGACGAGGAGACGACCTTGCCGTTCGACAGGTCGAAGAGGTACGTGTAGTCCGGGCTCGCCAGCTCGCGGTCGCGGTACAGCTCGGTGTACGTGCCGCCGGGCGCCGCCGCGGCGGAGCCGCCCGCCCCGGTGGCCCCCGCCGATTCCCCGGACGCCGCCGGCGCCCTGCCCGTCCCGGTGCCGGCACCGGGCGCGGTGCCCTGCGCGGTCGGGTGCCGCTGCCCCGCGGCGCCGCCCGCCGGGTCGTCGCCGTCCGTCAGCAGGACGCCGACGAGGGTGCCGGCGACCGCGGTCGCCGCGGCGATGCCGAGCACCGTCCGCCACCCCACCCCGCCCCGCCGCGCCGGCACCGGGCCGGGGTGGGGCGCCGGACGCGGCACCGTGGCGGCGAAGCCCGGGTGCGGGTGCTGGTACGCCGCCGGCGGTACGTGCGGGGCCGGTGCGCCCACGGGCGCCTGCGGCGGCCCGAACGCCCCGAGCGGCGGTGCCACCGCACCGGCCGGCGGTCCGGCCGGCGGCGGGGGAGCGGCGGGCGAGGGTGCGGTGGCCCGCAGGGTCGGCGGCCCCGCGGGCGGTGCCGGCAGCGGGGTGGGCGGGGTCCGCGGCAGGTCGGAGCGCCGGGTGATCTCCGTGCCGACGGGGGCGGGCAGCCAGTCGTCGGAGAAGCGGAGCTGCCCGCCGACCTCGGGGTGGCTGCGGGCGGCGTCGATGAGTTCGGCCGGGGCCGGCCGGTCCTCGGGCTGCTTGGCGAGGCAGCGCTCCAGCAGGCCGCGCAGGTCGGCCGGCACGTTCCCGAGGTCCGGCTGCTCGTGGACCACGCGGTAGAGCACGGCCGTCTCCGGGCCCTCGCCGAACGGCGGTGTGCCGCCGACCGCGTACGCGGCCAGGGCGCCGAGCGCGAAGACGTCGGTGGCGGGGGTGACCGGTCGTCCCTGGGCCTGCTCGGGCGACATGAAGGCGGGCGAGCCGATCCGGAAACCGGTGCCGGTGAGCGCGGTGGCGTCGGCGGCCCGGGCGATGCCGAAGTCGATCACCCGCGGGCCGTCCGCGGCGACCAGCACGTTGGCCGGCTTGAGGTCGCGGTGCACCACCTGCACGCTGTGGATCGCCTGGAGGGCCTCGGCGATGCCGCCGATCAGCAGCAGCACCGTGCGGACGGGCAGCGCCCCGTGCTCGCGGATCACCTGCTGCAGCGAGGGGCCGGGCACGTAGGCGGTGACCAGCCACGGCGCGTCCGCGTCGGCGCCCGAGTCGATCACCTGGGCGGTGTACAGGCCGTGGATGCGCTGGGCGCTCGTCACCTCCTGGGCGAACCGCCGCCGGAACTCCCCGTCCTCGGCGAACTCCGGGCGCACCACCTTGAGCGCCACCGGCCGCCCGCCGGGCGTGTACGACAGGTACACCCGCCCCATGCCGCCCGCGCCGAGGCGGGCGAAGAGCCGGTAGCCGCCGACCTCCCGGGGGTCGTCCGGGTGGAGCGGCTGGAAGACGGACGGCAGATCGGCGGACATTGCGGCGGCTCCCCCACGGTGCGACAGGACGGTCACACCGTAGCGACCTGACGCACCGGCAGACCGGCGGGGTGCCGCCGCACGCGCCGAGGCCCGGCCCCGCGGGAGCGGGACCGGGCCTCGTGACGGTGCGTCGGCGACGCCGTGTCAGCGGTGCCGCGTCAGAGCGAGAACACCTCGTCGACGAGGCCCTGCTGCTCGGCGGCGTGGCGCTTGGCCGAGCCGACCGCGGGGGCCGAGGAGGCCGACCGGGCGACACGGCGCAGGCGCGCGCCGTTGGCGTTGCGGCCGATGACGACCTGCAGGTGGTCGACCAGGTTCATGGCGATGAACGGCCATGCGCCCTGGTTGGCCGGCTCCTCCTGGGCCCAGATGAACTGGACGTTGTCGCCGAAGCGGCCCAGCTCCTCCTGCAGCTCGGAGATCGGCAGCGGGTAGAGCCGCTCGACCCGGACGATGGCGGTGTCGGTGACACCGCGCTCGGTACGGGCCGCCTCCAGGTCGTAGTAGAACTTGCCGGAGGTGATGACGACCTTGCGCACCTGCGCCGGGTCGACCGTGTTGTCGCCGATGACCGGGCGGAACGCCCCGGACGTGAACTCGGCGGCGGCGGACGCCGCGGCCTTCAGGCGCAGCATCGACTTCGGGGTGAAGACGATGAGCGGCTTGTGGTGCGGGTTGTGCGCCTGCCAGCGCAGCAGGTGGAAGTAGTTCGACGGCGAGGTGGGCATTGCGACCGTCATGTTGTTCTGCGCGCACAGCTGCAGGAAGCGCTCCGGGCGGGCGGACGAGTGATCCGGTCCCTGGCCCTCGAAGCCGTGCGGCAGCAGCAGGGTGACGCCGGAGTGCTGGCCCCACTTCTGCTCGGCGGAGGCGATGTACTCGTCGACCATGGTCTGCGCGCCGTTGACGAAGTCGCCGAACTGCGCCTCCCACATGACCAGCGCGTTCGGGCGGGTCAGCGAGTAGCCGTACTCGAAGCCCATCGCCGCGTACTCGGACAGCAGGCTGTCGTACACGGTGAAGCGGGCCTGGTCCTCCGTCAGGTACAGCAGCGGGGTGTAGTCCTCACCGGTGTTGCGGTCGATGAGGACGGCGTGGCGCTGGCCGAAGGTGCCGCGGCGGCTGTCCTGGCCGGCGAGGCGGACGGGGTGGCCCTCCATCAGCAGCGAGCCGATGGCGAGCGCCTCGCCGGTGGCCCAGTCGATGGTGTTGTCCTCGACCGAGGCGGCGCGGCGCTGCAGCTGCGGCAGCAGACGCGGGTGCACGGTCAGCCAGTCCGGCAGGTTGACCTGCGAGGCGGCGATCCGCTTGACCATCTCCTCCGAGATGCCGGTCTGGATGCTCACCGGGAAGTCCGCGACGGGCCTGCCGCCGGCGGCGGACGCCGGGGCGCCCGCAGCCTCGCGGACCTCGGCGAAGACCTTCTCCAGCTGGCCCTGGAAGTCCTGGAGCGCCTGCTCCGCCTCTTCCATGGTGATGTCGCCGCGACCGATCAGGCCCTCGGTGTACAGCTTGCGCACCGAGCGCTTCTTGTCGATCAGGTCGTACATCAGCGGCTGGGTGAACGACGGGTTGTCGGCCTCGTTGTGACCGCGGCGGCGGTAGCAGATGAGGTCGATGACGACGTCCTTGTGGAACTCCTGCCGGAACTCGAAGGCGAGCCGCGCGATGCGGACCACGGCCTCCGGGTCGTCGCCGTTCACGTGGAAGATCGGCGCCTCGATCATGCGCGCGACGTCGGTGCAGTACATCGACGAGCGCGAGGACGCCGGCGCGGCGGTGAAGCCGACCTGGTTGTTGACCACCAGGTGGATCGTGCCGCCGGTGCGGTAGCCGCGCAGCTGCGACATGTTCAGGGTCTCCGCGACGACGCCCTGGCCGGCGAAGGCCGCGTCGCCGTGCACCTGGATCGGCAGTACCGGGAAGGTCGTGCCGCCCTGGTCCAGGACGTCCTGCTTGGCGCGGACGATGCCCTCGACGACCGGGTCGACCGTCTCCAGGTGGGACGGGTTGGCGGCGAGCGACACCTTGATGGTCTCGCCGTCGAGGCCGGTGAAGGTGCCCTCGGAGCCCAGGTGGTACTTGACGTCGCCGGAGCCGTGCATCGACTTCGGGTCGAGGTTGCCCTCGAACTCGCCGAAGATCTTGCCGTACGGCTTGCCGACGATGTTGGCCAGCACGTTGAGGCGGCCGCGGTGGGCCATGCCGATGACGGCCTCGTCGAGGCGGTGCTCGGCGGCGGCGTCGATCGTGGCGTCCAGCAGCGGGATGAGCGACTCGCCGCCCTCCAGCGAGAAGCGCTTCTGCCCGACGTACTTGGTCTGCAGGAACGTCTCGAAGGCCTCGGCGGAGTTCAGCCGGCGCAGGATGCGCAGCTGCTCCTCGCGCTCGGGCTTCGTGTACGGCTTCTCCAGGCGCTGCTGCAGCCACTTGCGCTGCTTCGGGTCCTGGATGTGCATGTACTCGATGCCGACGGTGCGGCAGTACGTGTTGCGCAGCAGGCCGAGGATGTCGCGGAGCTTCATCATCTTGTTGCCGCCGAAGCCGCCGACCGCGAACTCGCGCTCCAGGTCCCACAGGGTGAGGCCGTGCTGCACGACGTCCAGGTCGGGGTGCTTGCGCTGCTTGTACTCCAGCGGGTCGGTGTCGGCCATGAGGTGGCCGCGCACGCGGTACGCGTGGATGAGCTCCATGACGCGCGCGGTCTTGTTGACCTCGTCGTCGTGGGTGGCGGCGACGTCCGTCGCCCAGCGCACCGGCTCGTACGGGATGCGCAGCGACTCGAAGACCTCGTCGTAGAAGCCGTGCTCGCCCAGCAGGAGCTGGTGGATCGTGCGCAGGAACTCGCCGGAGGCCGCGCCCTGGATGACCCGGTGGTCGTAGGTCGAGGTCAGCGTCATGATCTTCGAGACGCCGAGGCGGGCCAGCGTCTCGGGCGAGGAGCCCTGGAACTCGGCCGGGTACTCCATGGCGCCGACGCCGACGATGGTGCCCTGGTTCTGCATGAGGCGCGGCACGGAGTGCACGGTGCCGATGCCGCCGGGGTTGGTCAGCGAGACGGTGACGCCGGTGAAGTCGTCCATCGTCAGCTTGTTGGCGCGGGCCCGGCGGACGATGTCCTCGTAGGCCTGCCAGAAGCCGAAGAAGTCGAGCGTCTCGGCCTTCTTGATGGCCGCGACGACGAGCTGGCGGTCGCCGTTCGGCTTCACCAGGTCGATGGCGAGGCCGAGGTTCACGTGGGCGGGCTTGACCAGGTAGGCCTTGCCGTCCTCCACCTTGTAGCTGTGGTTCATGCCCGGGGAGGCCTTGATGGCCTGGACCAGGGCGTAACCGATCAGGTGGGTGAAGGACACCTTGCCGCCGCGGGCGCGCTGCAGGTGGTTGTTGATGACGATGCGGTTGTCGATCAGCAGCTTGGCCGGGACGGCACGCACCGACGTCGCTGTCGGCACCTCCAGCGAGGCGTCCATGTTGGTCGCGACCGCCTTGGACGGGCCGCGCAGCTGGACGAGCTCGGGACCCTGCGCGGCCGGAGCGGCGGCGGCCGCCGGAGCGGCGGCCTTCGGCGCGGGCGGTGCGGCAGGGGCTGCGGCGAGTGGCGCAGGCGCCGGCTGGACCGGCGCGGCCGGTGCAGCGGGGGCGGGCGCCGCCTCGACGGCAGGAGCGGCAGGAGCTGCAACGGTGGTCGGCGCGGAGCCGACCTGGGTTGCGGCCTGGGTCACTGGAGTCACCTCGGTACCGGGCTTGTAGTCGGCGAAAAAGTCCCACCAGGCCCGGTCTACGGAACTCGGGTCCTGGAGGTACTGCTGGTAGATCTCGTCGACGAGCCACTCGTTGGGGCCGAAGCCAGTGGTACTTGCCGAGCTGGGGGTTTCAGGGTGTGGCGACATCGGGGCAACCGCCCTCTTCCGCTTCCTTTTTGGATGGTGGACAGCGGGGATTAAGGCTACGCCTCCGACCAGTGATCGCGCAGTCCTCCGAGGCCAGGCGTCGCCCAGATCACAGTGACCGGCCGATTTTGGGCCGATTGTGCGCGTTACAAAACCGCGCAGGCAGGGAACCTGACACCTTCGCTCACCATCATTATCACCTGAAAACCTGACAATACGGACTCCGGGGCCGGCCCCGAGCGGGACCGGCCCCGGTATGTACCGGTTGTGTGACAACTACACCGCTATGGGCGACTCACCCGGCAGCGAGACCTCGATCCGGCAGCCCGGCGCGGCCTCGGCCACCCGGATCTCGCCGCCGTGCAGGTCGACCGCCCAGCGGGCGATGGCCAGGCCCAGGCCGGTGCCGCCGTCGCTGCCCGGACCCTGGGCCGTCGCGGTGCCGCTGCGCCCGAAGCGCTCGAACACCCGCTCGCGGTCCTGGACCGGGATGCCCGGCCCCTGGTCCTCGACCTGCAGCCGCAGCCCGCCGTGCCCCTCGCCGGCCCGGGCACGCACCGTCACGGTGCCGCCGGCCGGCGAGTGCTTGCAGGCGTTGTCGACGAGGTTGGCCACCACCTGGTGCAGGCGCTCCTCGTCGGCGACGGCCGTCAGGCCCGGCGGATCGACGTCCAGGCTCAGTCGCACGTCGCCGCGCCGCCCGTACGCGCCGCCGGCGGTGGCGCCGTCGACGGTGACCCCGCGCAGCACGCCGTCCAGGAACGGCCGCACCTCGAAGGGGCGGCTGTCGAGCGGCACGACCCCGCCGTCGAGCTTGGAGAGGTCCAGCAGGTGGGTGATCAGCCGCCCGAGCCGCTCGGTCTGCTCCAGCGCGGCGCCCAGCGTCCTCGGCTCGGGCTGCACGACGCCGTCGACGACGTTCTCCAGGACGGCCCGGAGGGCGGCGATGGGCGTGCGCAGCTCGTGCGAGACGTTGGCGATCAGCTCGCGCCGGTGCCGGTCGGCGGCCTCCAGGTCGGCGGCCATGCGGTTGAACGAGTCGGCGAGCTCGCCGATCTCGTCCCGGGAGGCGGTGTCGACCCGGGTGCTGTAGTCACCGCGGGCCATGGCGCTCGCGGCGGCGGTCATCGCGCGCAGCGGGGCGGTCAGCCCGTGCGCGAGGAACTGCATGAAGAGCAGCGACGCGATCATCGAGAAGATCATGATGATCCGGATCTGCGTCTCGGAGCGGATCGCGACGACCACCATGCCGGTCGCCAGGAAGACGGACACGATCACCAGCAGGGCGAGCTTGCCCTTGATCGATCGCACCGGGTCGAACGGGCGCATGTCGGCCCACACCCGGCGGGCGGCCCGGCCGGCCAGGCCGGGGCGCGGACGCGCGGCGGCGTCCTTGTTGCGTTGCTGCGGAAAGGTCATGGTGTCCCTGGGTGTCGGTACCCCGCGGGACGAGAGCGTGGGCCCCCCGGCGGCCCAGCCCTCGGCGCGACGCCGTCGGAGAACAGCTAGGAGAGCGGTGCCTCCAGGGCGTACCCGACGCCGTGCACCGTGCGGATCCAGCTCGCGCCGATCTTCCGGCGGAGCGCCTTGACGTGGCTGTCGACCGTGCGGGTGCCCGAGGCGTCCGTCCAGTCCCAGACCTCCGCGAGCAGCTGCTCGCGGGTGAGCACCGCGCGCGGCTGCGCGGCGAGGCAGGCCAGCAGATCGAACTCGGTCGGCGTCAGGTGGACGTCGCCCGAGCCGAGCCGCACCCGGCGCTGCACGTGGTCGATCTCCAGCTCGCCGAAGCGCAGCGAGCCGAGGGCCGGCGTCCTCGCGGCCTGCTGGGCGCGCTCCACGCGGCGCAGCAGCACGTTGACGCGGGCGGCCAGCTCGCGCATCGAGAACGGCTTGGTCATGTAGTCGTCCGCGCCGACGCCCAGGCCGACCAGCAGGTCGGTCTCGTCGTCGCGGGCGGTGAGCATCAGGACGGGCACCGGGCGCTGCGCCTGGATCCGGCGGCACACCTCCAGGCCGTCGAAGCCGGGCAGCATGATGTCGAGCACCACGAGGTCGGGCTGCCAGGTGTGGAACCCGTCCACCGCGCCGGGGCCGTCGTGGGCCACGGCGACCTTGAAGCCCTCCGCGCCCAGCCTGGCCGCGATGGACTCGGCGATGGTGGGCTCGTCCTCCACCACCAGCACCCGCCGCTGCGTACCGACCTGGCTGCTGCCGGTCTCCTGCTGAATTTCTGTCACGGTCACGCCACCGCCCCCAGGGCTGCGGGCCGGCCACCTGTGGGGGTGGCGGGCGCCGCGTCGTAGTCGTCTTGTTCCGTCGTGGGCTTGTGCCCGGCCTGCCGTGTCCCGCAGGGCGCCGTTCCGCCGACGGCTTCCCGCGCGGCGTGGATGCGCCGTGTGGCTCGCACACCCGGCCCGCACTCCACGCAGAGTACGGACACCGTGGGCGTTCCGGCAGATGGCTCGGGTGGATCCGGGCCACGGCCGTGCCGGTTCCCGTCCGGGACCGGGCACGGGGCGATACCTTACCGGGCGATTTTCCCGGCCGGAACGCGCTGTACGACCCCTCACCGCGGCTGCGGTCCTTACGGAAGCGATGCTCGTCCGTGAACGGAGGGAAGGTACGGACCAAGGGGGCCGTGGACGTCGCCGAAGCTCAAGCAACCTTCACAGCTCTTCCCCAGCAGGCTCCCAGGCTGGGAACGTATCGTGGTCACGACAAGGACCGCCGGTGTCCTCGCGGGCACCGTCCGTGCGCATCCCCGTGCGCCCTCACCGCCGCTGCGAGGGCCTCGCGCGCCGGTCCGCCGGCGGCGGACGGAGGGCCCATGGCAGGCGCCGGCCACCCGGCGGACCCGCGCGGACCGCACCCGGCCGTCCGGCTGCGCGACGCGGTGCCGACCCCCCGCCGCACCCCCTTCACCGTCGCGTACCTCGCCCTGCTGCTCGGCACCACGCTCCTCGCCCGCTTCGCCGACCCCGTACGGGTGCACCGGCTGCAGGCGCTCTCCAGCACGGACGTCCACAACCTCCTGCACCACCCCGCGCCCGCCCTGCTCGCCAGCGGCCTGTGGGTGGCCGGGCCGATCTGGACCCCCTACCTCTGGGCCTTCGCCCTGACCGTGGCCCCGCTCGAACGCCGGGTCGGCGCCGGCCCGACCGCCGCGGTGTTCGCCGCCGGGCACGTCGGCGCCACCCTGCTCTCCCAGGGCGTCGTGCTCGCCTCGGTCGCCGCCGGCCGGCTCTCCCCCGACCTCCTCGACGCCCTCGACATCGGCGTCAGCTACGGCGTGCTCGCCTGCCTCGGGGCCCTCGCGGGGCTGCTCCGCCCGCGCGCCCGGGCGGCCGTGCTGGCCGCCGCGGCCGTGTACGTCGGGCAGTCGTCCCTCCTCGGGGCGGACCCGGTGACCGTCACCGGCCACCCGGCCGCCCTCCTCGTCGGCATCGCCCTCTGGCGGCCGCTGCGGCGCCGGGCCCGCCCCGGGCCGCCCCGGACGGCGGGCCGTCCGGCCCTCCCGTCCCGCGCCTGAGCTGCACCTCTCCCCGGGCCGCCGGCGATCGCCCAGGGCGAACACGGACCGGGGAACAATCGCGCCCCGCCAATCCTTAGTCAGGTCAGCTCAACTTCACTGACTGGGGAGAGATCATGGCATCGACGTCCACACCGCTCACCCTGCCCGTGCTGCCGCTCGACGACGAGGTCGTGCTCCCCGGCATGGTCGTCCCGCTCGACCTCTCCGACGCCGAGGTCCGCGCCGCCGTCGAGGCCGCCCGGGCGGCCGGGGCCGCCGGCGCCAAGCCCCAGGTGCTGCTGGTGCCGAGGCTCGACGGCTCCTACGCCGCCGTCGGCACGCTGGCCACCGTCGAGCAGGTCGGGCGCCTCGCCGACGGCGACCCCGCCGCGCTGGTCCGCGCCGTGCGCCGGGTGCGCATCGGCGCCGGCACCACCGGCCCCGGCGCCGCGCTCTGGGTCGAGACCACGCCCTTCCGCGAGTCCTCCGTCGGCACCCCGGTGGCGGGCCGCGCCGCCGAGCTGGTCAAGGAGTACAAGGCGCTCTCCACCGAGTGGCTGCGCAAGCGCGGCGCCTGGCAGATCGTCGACCGCGTCGCCCAGATCGACGGCGTCGGCGAACTCGCCGACAACATCGGCTACGCGCCCTTCGCCACCGCCGAGCAGAAGCTCAAGGTGCTCCTGGAGGCCGACCAGCTCGCCCGCCTCGGCTACGCGCTGACGCTGCTGCGCGACCACCTCGCCGAGGAGGAGGTCAACGACACCATCCGCAAGGACGTCGAGGAGGGCGTGGCCAAGCAGCAGAAGGAGTTCCTGCTGCGCCGCCAGCTGGAGGCCGTCCGCAAGGAGCTGGCCGAGCTCGACGGCGGCACGGCCTCCGAGGAGGACGACTACCGGGCCCGGGTGGAGGCGGCCGACCTGCCGGAGAAGGTCCGCGAGGCCGCCCTCAAGGAGGTCGACAAGCTGGAGCGCTCCAGCGAGCAGTCGCCCGAGGGCTCGTGGATCCGCACCTGGCTGGACACCGTGCTGGAGCTGCCCTGGAGCGAGCGCTCCGAGGACGCGTACGACATCGCCGGCGCCCGCGCCGTGCTCGACGCCGACCACGCGGGCCTGGCGGACGTGAAGGACCGCATCGTCGAGTACCTGGCCGTCCGCAAGCGCCGCGCCGACCGGGGGCTCGGTCTCGTCGGCGGCCGCCGCGGCGGAGCCGTGCTGGCCCTGGTGGGCCCGCCCGGCGTCGGCAAGACCTCGCTCGGCGAGTCGGTGGCCCGCGCCATGGGCCGCTCCTTCGTCCGGGTGGCGCTCGGCGGCGTCCGCGACGAGGCGGAGATCCGCGGCCACCGGCGCACCTACGTCGGCGCGCTGCCCGGCCGGATCGTCCGCGCGATCAAGGAGGCCGGCTCGATGAACCCGGTCGTCCTGCTCGACGAGATCGACAAGGTCGGCTCCGACTACCGCGGCGACCCGGCCGCCGCCCTGCTGGAGGTGCTCGACCCGGCGCAGAACCACACCTTCCGCGACCACTACCTGGAGGTCGAGCTCGACCTCTCCGACGTGGTCTTCCTCGCCACCGCCAACGTGCTGGAGGCCATCCCCGAGCCGCTGCTCGACCGGATGGAGCTGGTGCGCCTCGACGGTTACACCGAGGACGAGAAGGTCGTCATCGCCCGCGACCACCTGCTGCCCCGCCAGCTGGAGAAGGCCGGGCTGAAGGCGGACGAGGTCGCCCTCGACGAGGGCGCGCTGCGCCGGCTGGCCGGCGAGTACACCCGCGAGGCGGGCGTGCGCACCCTGGAGCGCTCGATCGCCCGCATCCTGCGGAAGGTCGCGGCACAGAGCGAGCTCGGCGAGCGGGAGCTGCCCGTCGCGATCGGCGCCGACGACCTGCGGGCGCTCATCGGGCGGCCGCACCACACCCCGGAGTCCGCGCAGGAGCCAGCGGAGCGGCGTACCGCGGTGCCGGGCGTGGCCACCGGCCTCGCCGTCACCGGCGCCGGCGGCGACGTCCTCTACATCGAGGCCTCGCTGGCGGACGCCGAGACCGGCTCGACCGGGCTGACCCTGACCGGGCAGCTGGGCGACGTGATGAAGGAGTCCGCGCACATCGCGCTCTCCTACCTCCGCTCGCGCGGCGCCGAGCTGGAACTGCCCGTCACCGGACTGCGGGAGCGCGGCATCCACCTGCACGTGCCCGCCGGGGCCGTCCCCAAGGACGGGCCGAGCGCCGGCGTCACCATGACGACCGCGCTCGCCTCGCTGCTCTCCGGCCGCAAGGTGCGCACCGACGTGGCGATGACGGGCGAGGTGTCGCTGACCGGGCGGGTGCTGCCGATCGGCGGGGTGAAGCAGAAGCTGCTCGCCGCCGACCGGGCCGGGATCACCACGGTGATCATTCCCAAGCGCAACGAGGCCGACCTGGACGACGTGCCGGCCGAGGTGCTGGAGCGGCTGGCCGTGCACCCGGTCGCCGACGTGCGGGAGGTGCTGGCGCTGGCCCTGGAGCCGGCCGAGGTACCGGTGGCCGCGGCCGCCGCGTAGCGGCGGGGGTCGTGGGGCCGCGGGCGGCGGAGGAGCCGCCCGCGGCCCCACGGGCGTGCCCGGAAGGTGAGACGACTCTTGTGCGACGGACCGTCAGCACGCCACGCTGGCCCCATGCATCGCCACGCGTACCTGAGCCGTCGACTCGACGTCGACCTGGCGTACGCGTGCTCCGCGATCTGTCACCGCGCCCTCTGAGCGCGGTGTCCCCGCCCGGCCGAGGCCGGGAGCACGTCCGGGTGTGAGCACCGCCGCGCGGTCCTCCCTTGCCCACCTCACCCGACGGGACAACCCCATGCGCCTCGCGCTGCCCGCCCTCGCCGCCGCCGTGCTGCTCGCCCTCGCCCCGGCGGCCCCCGCCGCCGGCGCGGAGGCCTTCGGCCCGCTGCCCCCGCACAACCCGTACGCGGGCCCCGACGGCACCGCCACCATGCACGGCGACACCGGATCCTCCGACGCGACCCCGCTGCCGGGGCCCGCCGCCGGGTCGCTGACCTCGCACCGGGCCGCGCTCGCCTCGGCCTGCCCGACCGTGCTGGTGGGTGCCGACGGCTACCCGGTCGCCCTGTGCACCGCGATCTTCGGCCTCACCCCGACCGTGCACCTGCTCGACCCGGCGACGGGTGACTCGCTGGCGTCGCTGCCGATCGCCAAGGGCTCGCTGCTCGGCGGCGTCTACGCCTACCTCGACGACCGGGACCGCCTGGTCGCCGTCGACGGCGGGGGCAGCCTGCTGCGCGTCGGGCACCACCGCACCGCCACCGGCGCCTGGCAGCTCTCCGTCGACTCCTCGCTGCCGCTGGCGTCCGCGCTGCCGTCCGGCGACGCGGTCACCGGGATCTCCCCGGACTGGCAGGGCCGGGTGTGGTTCGCGACCGGCGGCGGCACGGTCGGCACCGCGGACGACCGCACCGGCACCGTCCGCACGCTCGCGCTCCCCGCCGGCGAGACGGTGGCCAACTCCATCTCCACCGCGCCCGGCGGCACCGCCGTCGCCACCACGTACGCCACCTACCTGCTGACCGCCGCCGCCGACGGCACCCCGCAGATCGTCTGGCGGCAGCCGTACGACCGCGGGCCGGGCCGCAAGCCCGGACAGCTGAGCTGGGGCACCGGGTCGACGCCGACCTTCTTCGGCCCGCGCACCGGCGGCGAGTACGTCACCGTCGTCGACAACGCCGCCCCCACCGTCAACCTGCTGGTGTACCGCGCGGACTCCGGCGCGCAGGTCTGCTCGGTGCCCGTGCTGAAGGCCGGCGGCAGCGGCAGCGAGAACTCGCCGGTCGCGGTCGGCAACGCCGTGTTCGTCGCCTCGACCTACGGCTACCCGTACCCGAAGCTGCCGGAGGGCGCGGGCACCAGCGTGCCCGCGTCGGCGGCGTTCCGCGGCGGGCTGAGCCGGGTCGACGTCCGGGCCGACGGCTCCGGCTGCGACCTGCGCTGGGACACCCTCGTGCGCTCGGCCGCGGTGCCCCGGCTCTCCACCGCGGACGGCCTGATCCGCACGGTGCTCCGCGACCCGGTGATCCCGGGCACCACGACCACCTCCGAGCTCGACCCGTACAGCTACGCCGAGGTCGACCCGGCGACCGGCCGGGTGGTCCGGACGAAGTGGCTGGGCAGCGGCTTCGTCTTCGACACGCTGCAGATGGTCGGGTCGATCGCGCCGGGCGGCGTGGTGCTCCAGGGCACCACGACGGGCGTGCTGCGCATTACCAACGGGTAGTCCCCCGGGAGGGTCCGCCGAGTACCCGCCGGCAATCCGGGCGTGGGAGACTGCCGGAATGCCGTCGCCAACTCAGCGGGCCCTGGCCCGGGTCCCGGAGCGCTGGAAGCCCACGCTGGTGCAGCACCGCAAACTGGTGAAGTTCCTGCTGGTGGGCGGTACCTGCTTCGTGCTGACCATGGCCGTCGACCTCGGCCTCAAGTTCACCGTGCTCCAGCACAAGCCGGTCGTGGCACTCACCGTCGCCACGGTGATCGCCACCGTCGTGTCGTACGTGCTGAACCGCCAGTGGTCCTTCCGCGCCAACGGGAAGCACCGCGAGGCGATCCTCTTCCTCGTGGTGAGCGCCCTCGCGGTGGCCGTCAACGACCTGCCGCTGGTGTTCTCCCGTTACGTGCTCGACCTGCGCGAGCCGGACGTCACCCCGCTGGTGCAGGAGGTCGCCGACTTCCTCAGCGGCATGATCGTCGGCACGCTGCTGGCCATGGTCTTCCGCTTCTGGGCGATGAACCGCTGGGTCTTCACCCGCACACGGCTGCAGCCGCCCGCCGAGGAGCTCGAACCCGAACGGGTCTGAACTCCCCGGGGGCGGCGGCCCCGGTGGCCCCTCGGGGGGCCCGGCTCAGCGGGCGCCGAGCAGGTGCTCCATGGCGAGCTGGTCGAGCTGCTCGAAGGCCATGCCGCGGGCGGCGGCCGCGTCCACGTCGAACTCCTCGAACGCCGAGCGGTCGGCGAGCAGGGCGTCCAGGCCGTCCGCGACGGTCGGCGTGGCCAGCTCGTCGAGGCGGGCGGCGCGCAGCGCCTCCTGCACGGCCGGGTCGGCGCGGAACGCCAGGGCCCGCTCCTTCAGCATCAGGTAGTTGCTCATGCAGCCGGCGGCCGAGGCCCAGACGCCGTCGAAGTCCTCGGTGCGCGGCGGCTTGAAGTCGAAGTGGCGCGGGCCCGCGTAGCCGGCCGACTCCAGCAGGTCGACCAGCCAGAACGCGCTGCGCAGGTCGCCGGCGCCGAAGCGCAGGTCCTGGTCGTACTTGATGCCGGACTGGCCGTTCAGGTCGATGTGGAACAGCTTGTCGTGCCACAGCGCCTGGGCGATGCCGTGGGTGAAGTTCAGGCCCGCCATCTGCTCGTGGCCGACCTCCGGGTTGAGGCCGACCTTCTCCGGGCGCTCCAGGCTGTTGATGAACGCCAGGGCGTGGCCGATGGTCGGGAGCAGGATGTCGCCGCGGGGCTCGTTCGGCTTGGGCTCGATCGCGAACCGCAGGTCGTAGCCCTTCTGGTCGACGTACTCGCCGAGCAGGTCGAAGGCCTCCTTCAGGCGGTCCAGCGCCACCCGGACGTCCTTGGAGCCGCCGTGCTCCGCACCCTCGCGGCCGCCCCAGGCGACGTACGTGGTGGCGCCGAGCTCGGCCGCCAGGTCGATGTTGCGGATGGTCTTGCGGAGCGCGTAGCGGCGCACGTCGCGGTCGTTGGAGGTGAAGCCGCCGTCCTTGAAGACCGGGTGCGTGAAGAGGTTGGTGGTGGCCATCGGCACCGTGAGGCCGGTGGCGTCCAGGGCGGCGCGGAAGCGCTTGACGACGGCGTCGCGCTCGGCGTCCGAGGAGCCGAACGGGATCAGGTCGTCGTCGTGGAAGGTGACGCCGTACGCGCCGAGCTCGGCGAGGCGGTGGACGGTCTCGACCGGGTCGAGGGCCGGGCGGGTGGCGTCGCCGAACGGGTCGCGGCCCTGCCAGCCGACGGTCCACAGGCCGAAGGTGAACTTGTCCGCGGGGGTGGGGGTGGGCATGGCGGAGTACTCCAGATCTGCCGGGGGCTATTCGTCAGGGCAGAAAACAAACTAATATCCCCAGGCACGGATGGGAAGTCCCGGCGCGGCACACGGAGTGAGACATGGCACGGATCGTCATCGGGGTGGACAGCTCCACCCAGGCCACCAAGGCCCTCGCGGTCGACACGGAGACCGGCGAGGTCCTCGGCGAGGGCCGCGCCGCGCACACCGTCACCGGCAGCGGCGGCGCCCGGGAGAGCGACCCCCGGCAGTGGCGGCAGGCCCTCGACGAGGCCGTCGCCGCCACCGGCCACGCCGACCGCGCCGAAGCCGTCGCTATCGGCGGCCAGCAGCACGGGCTCGTCACCCTCGACGCGGACGGCGCCCCCGTGCACCCCGCCCTGCTGTGGAACGACACCCGCTCCGCCGGCCAGGCCGCCGCCCTCGTCGACGCGCTCGGCCCCGACGCCTGGGCCCGGCGCACCGGCAGCGTGCCCAACGCCTCCTTCACGGTCAGCAAGTGGGCCTGGCTGCGCGACCAGGGCCTCGCCGGCCGGGTCGCCGCCGTCCGCCTCCCGCACGAGTACCTCACCGAGCAGCTCACCGGCCGCCCCGCCGCCGAGCGCAGCGACGCCTCCGGCACCGGCTGGTGGGGCGAGCACGGCTGGGACGAGGAGATCCTCGCCCTCGCCGGCCTCGACCCCGCCCTGCTGCCACCCCTCGTCGAGCCCGGCACCCCGGCCGGCGAGACCCTCGGCACCCTCGGCGGCCTGCGGCCCGGCATCCCCGTCGCCCTCGGCGCGGGCGACAACGCCGCCGCCGCCCTCGGGCTCGGCCTCGGCGGCGGCCCCGGCGCCGCCTACGGACGGCCCGCCCTCTCGCTCGGCACCTCCGGCACCGTCTACGCCGTCACCCGCGGCCGCCCCGCCGACCCCAGCGGCACCGTCGCCGGCTTCGCCGCGGCCCACGGCGACTGGCTGCCCCTCGCCTGCACGCTCAACTGCACCCTCGCCGTCGACCGCGTCGCCACCCTCCTCGGCCTCGACCGGCAGGCCGTCGAACCCGGCGGCGAGGCCGTCGTGCTGCCCTTCCTCGACGGCGAGCGCACCCCCGCACTGCCGCACGCCGCAGGCCTGATCCACGGCCTGCGCCACGACACCACCCCCGGCCAGCTGCTCCAGGCCGCCTACGACGGCGCCGCCCACGCCCTGCTCACCGCCCTCGACCTCGTGCTGGAGTCCGGCGGCGAGACCGGCGGCGACCAGCCGTTGCTGCTGATCGGCGGCGGCGCCCGCGGCCGGGCCTGGCAGGACACCGTCCGCCGGCTCTCCGGCCGCGCCGTGCAGGTGCCGGCCGCCGGCGAACTCGTCGCCCTCGGCGCCGCCGCCCAGGCCGCCGGACTGCTCAGCGGCGAGCACCCGGCGGCGGTCGCCCGCCGCTGGGACACGGCGGCCGGGCCCGTCCTGGCGGCGGTCGAACGGGACACCGCCACCGCGGCGCGGATCACCGCCGTGCTCGCCGACGGCGGCCCGCTGCTCGGCGCCCGCTGACCCGACACGGCACCCGGGGTCGCGAGCCCCGGGGCCGCGCCGTGCGGAACGCGCGGCCGAGCGCGGATACGCTGCAAGCGGTCGACCTGGTGTTCGGCCCGATGACCGGCAGGGGGCCGGGCGGACGCCCGACGAGGGCACCGGCCCGGCCGGTGGACGAGAGGTGCGACGGGGATGCGCGACACGGCGACGAGACGGGCCAGGCCCGCGAGCCAGCAGGGCATGCGCCGGGCCAACCTGGCGCTCGTGCTCGGCGAGTTCGCGGCCGGGCCGCGGTCGCGCGCCGAGGTCGCCGCCGCCACCGGGCTCACCCGCGCGGCGGTCTCCTCGCTCGTCGACGAGCTGTCGGCCGCCGGGCTCGTCGCCGAGAGCGGACCCACCGTGCCGAGCGGCCGGGTCGGGCGCCCCGGCACCGCACTCGCCCTCGACCCGCAGGGCCCGGCCGGCCTCGGCGGCGAGATCGGCGTCGAACACCTCGCCGCCTGCGTCGTCGACCTGCGCGGAGAGGTGCGCGCCTGGCTGCGCCGCGACGTCCCCAACCGCGGCCGCACCCCCGCCGCCGTCCTCGCCGACCTCGCGGCGCTGCTGCGCGAGGTCGCCGACGGCTGCGGCCTCGAACCCGCCGGTCTCGCCGTCGCCGTCCCCGGCCTGGTCGGCGCGGCCGACGGCACCGTCGAGCGCGCGGCGAACCTCGGCTGGTCGGACGTGCCGCTCGCCGCCGAACTCCGCCGGGCGCTGCGCGGGGCCGGTGCCACCGGCCTCGCCGGCCTGGCCCTCGACGTCGACAACGAGGCCAACCTCGGCGGCCTCGCCGAACTCTGGCTCGGCGACGGCCCCGACGACTTCCTGCACCTCTCCGCCGAGGCCGGCATCGGCGCGGCCCTCGTCGTCGACGGCCGACTGCTGCGCGGCGCCCGCGGCTACGCCGGGGAGATCGGCCACCTGCCCGTGCACCCCGACGGCCCGCCGTGCCCGTGCGGCGCACGCGGCTGCCTGGAGCAGTACGCCGGGGAGGCCGCGGTGCTGCGGGCCGCGGGCCTCACCGACGCCGGGGGCGACTGGGTGGCGCTGCTCGCCCGGCGCGCCGCCGACGGCGACCCCGCCGTCCGGGCCGCGCTGACCGGGGCCGGTACGGCGCTCGGCGTCGCCGCGGCCGGGTCCGTCAACCTGCTCGACCCGGCCGCGCTCGTGCTCGGCGGCGGCTACGCGGAACTCGCCGAGTGGCTGCTGCCCGCGATGCGGGCCGAACTCGCCGCCCGGGTCACCGTGCGCGCCTGGCGGGACGACTGGCTGTCGGTCTCCCGGCTCGGGCGGCGCGGCCCGCTGCTCGGGGCGGCGACCGGTGTGGTGCGCGCGGTCGTCGCCGACCCGGGCCGGTTCGCCGCCGCCGAGGGCTGAGGCCCGGGCGGCCTCAGCCGGACGCCACGGTGCCGGGCGCCGCGCCGGCCCCGGCCGGACCCGGGGCGGCGCCCGGCCGGCGGGCCACCGCGAGGAGGGTGACGCCGACGCCCACCACCGCCCAGGCCGCCAGCACCAGGAACGGCTGCGTCAGCCGGCTGCCGCCGAGGTAGGCGATCGACCGGGCCGCGTCGGTGCCCGCGCCGTTGGGGATCCACGCACCGATCGCCCGCCAGAACGGCGGCATCAGCGGCGGCGGGAACACCCCGCCCGCGCTGGGGTTGCCGAGCACCACGAACACGAGCACCGCGAGCCCGATGCCGACCACGTCGAAGAGGCACTCCAGCGCCATGGTGAACGCGCCGACCGCGAACACCACCAGGCTGCCGAGCCCCCACAGGGCCCAGCCGGAGCCGGGCAGCGCGTTCAGGACCGGCCCGATGATCACCGCCCCGCCGAGGCCCGCCGCCACGGAGTAGACGACGAGGGTGGCGAGCCGGATCAGCGCCCGGTGCGTGTTGGCGGGCCGGGAGCCGGCGCTGATGCCGAGGATCGACGCCACCAGGTAGCCGCCCACGCACCAGCCGACCACCAGGTAGAAGGAGGAGAGGCCCTCGGCGTCGCCCTCCGCGAGCGGCACGACGTCCTCGACGGCGAGCGTGCGCCGCTGACGGCTGTCGAGGCCGCCCACGATCTGTTCGGCGGCGGTCGCCGCGGCCGGGCCGCGGGCCGCCGCGACGAGCAGCGTGTCCTTCGTGCCGGCGGGGTCGACCAGCCAGGCGGCGTAGATCTCCTGGTCGCGGATGCGCTGGACGGCGGTGGCCCGGTCAGGAGCGGTGCTCGACCGGACGGCCTCGCCGGGGACGGCGTCGAGGGCGGCGACGAACTGCGGCGCGGCCCGCGCGGGGGCGACGACGGCGATCGACAGCCGGTGCGGGCTCGGGTCGTGGAGCGCGCCGACGTAGCTGGCGATGAAGCCGAGCTGCAGCAGCAGCACCGCGAGCACGAGGAGGGCGGCGCGCGGGGTGACCGCGTCCCTGATCTCGGCGGGGAATCCGCGGCGCGGACCGGCCATCGACTGCCTCCGGGAATCGGACTGGGACGAAAGTGGATCAAGCGGACACTTCATAGCATGAAGCAGTTGCCGGAGGGGGGAGGCGCCGCCTGCGGGATACTGGGCGCCATGAGTGACCAGGAGTCGGCGGAGCAGGCGTTCCGCGCGGTGGAGCGGGAGGTGGCGCTGCTGTTCCGGCGCGGCCGCGCGCGGTCGGCCGAGATGTCGCGGCGGGTGCACCCCGAGCTGGAGGGCGGGGCCTACAGTCTGCTGGCCTTCGTGGAGGAGACCGGCCGGGTGCGACTCACCGACATCGGGGTGCACTTCGGCATCGGCAAGGCCTCGATCAGCCGACAGGTGAAGCACCTGGAGGAGCTGGGGCTCGTGCGCCGGGAGGTCGACCCGCTCGACCGCCGCTCCTCGCTGGTCTCCCTCACCGGTGACGGCGCCGCCCGCTACCAGCGGGCCCGCGACGCCCGGATGGACCGCTTCCGCGAGCTGATGGCGGCCTGGGGCGACGACGACGTCGAGCGGTTCGCCGAACTGCTGCACCGCTTCAACGACATCGCCGCGGAGTCGATGTCCGTCTGAGCGCGTCCCGTGCGTCCTGCGCGTCCTGCGCGTCCTGAACGGGCACCGCCCGGCCCTTCGGGGCCGGGCTTTACTTGCGCTTGGCGAAAGTTGCCTTACTCAACCATCGAGCTTACGGTTGCTTGAGGCAACGAAATTTCACGTCGAAGGAAGCCCATGACCCCGACGACCCCCATGACGCACCGCCAAGTCCTGGAAGCCCTCTCCGGCCTGCTCCTGGGCCTCTTCGTGGCCGTGCTCTCCTCGACCGTCGTCTCCAACGCCCTGCCGACGATCCTCACCGACCTGCACGGCGGCGAATCCGCCTACACCTGGGTGATCACCGCCACCCTGCTCTCCCTCACCGCCTCCACCCCCATCTGGGGCAAGCTCTCCGACCTGGTCAGCAAGAAGCTGCTCGTCCAGATCGCCCTCGTCATCTACATCGCGTCCTCCGCCCTCGCCGGTCTCTCCCAGAACACCGGCCAGCTCATCGGCTGCCGCGTGCTCCAGGGCATCGGCGCCGGCGGCGTCACCGCCCTCGCCCAGATCTGCCTGGCCGCGATGGTGTCGCCCCGCGAGCGCGGCCGCTACAGCGGCTACTTCGGCGCCGTCTTCGCCCTCGCCACCATCGGCGGCCCGCTGATCGGCGGCGTCATCGTCGACACCGACTGGCTCGGCTGGCGCTGGTGCTTCTACGTCGGCATCCCGTTCTCGCTGCTCGCCATCGCCGTCCTCCAGCGCACCCTGCGGCTGCCCGTCACCCCGCGCGCCACCAAGGCCCGCATCGACTACCTCGGCGCGCTGCTCATCACCGCCGCCGCCAGCCTCCTGATGATCTGGGTCAGCCTGGCCGGCAAGAACTACGACTGGGCCTCCTGGCAGACCGCGGCCATGCTCGGCGGCACCGCCGTGCTGGTCGTGCTCTTCGTCGCCGCCGAACGCCGCGCCGCCGAGCCCGTCGTGCCGCTCGACCTCTTCCGGCACCGCACGGTCACCCTCTCCGCCATCGCGAGCGTGCTGGTCGGCGTCGGCATGTACGGCGCCACGACCTTCCTCAGCCAGTACTTCCAGCTCGCCCGCGAGAAGTCGCCCACCATGGCCGGCCTGCTCACCCTGCCGATGATCCTCGGGCTCGCGGTCTCCTCCACCGTCGCCGGCAAGCTCATCACCCGCTACGGCCGCTGGAAGGGCTACCTCGTCGCCGGCACCCTGCTGCTCGCGGTCGGCTTCGGCCTGCTCGGCACCGCCCGCGCCGACACCGCGTACGGCCTGCTCGCCCTCTACATGGCGCTCGCCGGCATCGGCCTCGGCCTGACCATGCAGAACCTCGTGCTCGCCGTGCAGAACACCGTGCCCCGCGAGGAGCTCGGCTCGGCCAGCTCCACCGTCACCTTCTTCCGCACCATGGGCGGCGCCATCGGCGTCTCGGCCCTCGGCGCGCTGATGTCCGACCGGGTCGCGCGCTACCTGGCCGAGAACCTCGCCAAGGCGGGCGTCCACCCCGCCGCCGGGGGTCTCGGCGGCGGCGAGATCCCGGACCTGCACGCGCTGCCCGCACCGGTCGTCCCGCTCGTCACGGACGCCTTCGGCCGCGGTGTCGGCATGGTGTTCCTGCTGGCTGCGCCGTTCGCTCTGGCGGCCTTCGTGGTCGTGCTGTTCATCCGCGAGGCGCCGCTGCGCGGCACCGTGGACACCCCGGCCGCCCGGGCGCCGGAGCTCGTCAAGGACTGAGCCCGGCACGCGCGTACGGCGAAGGGCCCGACCTCCGAGGTCGGGCCCTTCGCCGTACGTCGTGCGCCGGTCGCCTCAGCGGCCGGCGATCATCGTGATCCCGTAGAAGACCACGGAGGCGCAGGCGCTGAAGCACAGGGCCGCACCGGCCAGTGCGAGGTTGCCGCTGCCCGCGCCGGGGATGCCCGAGCGGACGGCCTCCTGCGCGGCCTCGCGGCGCGACAGCGCCAGGATGCCGAGGGCGAAGGCCGCGACCACCGCGACCGTCACGCCGAAGCTGATGCCCGCGGTCTGGGCGAGGGCGCTCCACTTGATGTCCATGGTTCTCTCCGTCCTGTCCGTGACCGGGCCGTCAGGCCGCGACGGTGGTGGTGGCGGGCGTCGGGGCGGCGGCCTGGACCGGCACCTCGACCTCCTGCACGTCGTTGACGTTGCCGGCGGTGACCGGCTGGCGGCGCGAGAGGAGCCACATCGCGCCGGAACCGGCGACCAGGGCGGCACCGACCAGCGCGACGCCCCACGCGCCCTGGTCCGCGACGAAGGCCGCGGCACCGGCCACCGTGGCGGCGGCGGGCAGGGTCAGGCCCCAGGTGTAGACCATACGGCGCACCAGGCTCCAGCGCAGCTCGCGCTTGGGGCCGCCGAGGCCCGCGCCCATGATGCCGCCGGAGCAGACCTGGGTGGTGGAGAGGCCGTAGCCCATGTGCGTCGAGGTGAGGATGACCGCGGTGGCGGCCGTCTCGGTGGCCAGGCCCTGCCGCGGCCGGATGTCGGTCAGGCCCTTGCCCATCGAGCGGATGATGCGCCAGCCGCCCATGTACGTGCCGAGGGCGATGGCGGCGCCCGCGCTCACGATGACCCAGACCGGCGGCAGCGCGCCGGGCTTCAGGGCGCCGACGGAGACCAGGGTCAGGGTGATGATGCCCATGGTCTTCTGCGCGTCGTTGGTGCCGTGCGCCAGCGAGATCAGCGACGACGAGAACATCTGGCCGCGCCGGAACCCCTTGTCGGTCGTGGTCTCACGGCCGCCGCGGGTGATCAGGTACGCCAGCTTGGTGGCGCCGAAGGCGGCCAGGCCGGCCACGAGCGGGGAGGCCACGGCCGGGATGAGGATCTTGGTGGCGACGACGTCGAAGTTCACGCCGTCCATGCCGACGCCGACCACGGTGGCGCCGATCAGGCCGCCGTACAGCGCGTGCGAGGAGCTTGACGGCAGGCCGCGCAGCCAGGTCAGCAGGTTCCAGAGGATCGCCCCGACCAGGGCGGCGAAGATGATGGACGGCTCGACGCCGACCTTCTCGTTCACGATGCCGCCGGAGATGGTGGTGGCCACCTTCACGGAGAGGAAGGCCCCGGCGAAGTTGAGGACGGCGGCGATGGTGACCGCGACCTTGGGCTTGAGGGCTCCCGTCGCGATGGAGGTGGCCATCGCGTTGGCGGTGTCGTGGAAGCCGTTGGTGAAGTCGAAGGCGAGCGCCGTGATGATCACAACGGCCACCAGGAACGTGATGTGTTCCATAACCAAACAATCGTCGTAGTTGTCGGACTGACGCTGCTGTCCTGCGTGACCGTAGGGAGCCTGGGTGAACGGAAGGTTAACTGGGCCCGGCATCACGGCTCCGAGGGTTGCGAAGGGGTTGCGGGGAAGGTGTGAAAGCGTGGACTCCGAGGCCTCGTACCGCGGTTATGTCCGCTTGGGTCCCGCTTGGTGGCGGTTTGCTGAGAGGTGTCTCACACCCGTTCCCGCCCCCCGGTGAGGAGTGGCTGAGAATTCACCGGCCCGACCGCCGGCCCCCTGCCGTTACCGGTGCGTCACATGGCAGGATTCTGCGCAGATCACCGGGCACCGGGCCCGGCAGTGCTGGACTGGGGAGGGCGGCCGATGACGGCTGGACAGCGCACGGAGACCGGCATCCGCCCATGGGTGCGCGCAGCGCTGCGCTGCGGAGCGGTGCTCGCAGCCGCCGCCCTGTCCCTCCCGATGGCCACCGCCGCGTACGCCGCGCCCGAGCCCGGTCCGTCGATCGGCGTCTCCGCCGGCGCCGACCCGCTCGCGGCGGCTAAGGCCACCCTCGGCCCGATGCTCGACCGGCTGCACCAGCTGTACCAGGAGGCCGAGGCCGCGACCGAGCAGTACAACACGGCCGTCGCCCAGCAGGCCGCGCAGCAGCAGCTCGTCGACGACCTCAGGGCCCGGCTGGTCTCGCAGCAGACCGCCGTCGACGCCGGGGTGGAGATCGCGGCCCAGCTCGCCGCCGCCCAGTACCGCAACGGACGGGCCTCCGACCTCGCCGACCTGATGCTCGCCGAGAACCCCTACCAGGCCGTGGTCATCGCGCAGCTGCTCGACGCCGCCGGCCGCTCCCAGAAGGCGTTCCTCGACCGCCTCACCTCGGACCGCGCCACCCTGGTCGAGCTCCGCTCCCAGGCCGAGCTCGCCCTCGCCCGGGCGGGCGTGCTCGCCACCCAGCAGGAGGCCGCCAAGACCGACGTCGCCAAGCGGCTGACCGCGGTCGAGGACATGGTCGCCTCCCTCACCGGCGCGCAGCGCAGCGAGCTGGAGGCCCTGGAGCGCCAGCAGGCCGACGAGGCCCAGCTCGCCTTCCTCGCCTCCGGCGCCCTCGGCAAGGGCGAGCGCACGCCCTCCGCCGCGGGCCGCCAGGCCGTCGCGTACGCGCTGAAGCAGCTCGGCAAGGACTACGTCTGGGGCGGTGCCGGGCCCAACGTCTTCGACTGTTCCGGCCTGACCTCGCAGGCCTGGCTGCACGCCGGCGTGCCGATCCCGCGGACCAGCCAGGTGCAGTGGGCGCAGCTCAAGCACGTGCCGCTCAACCAGATCCGCCCCGGCGACCTGATCGTCTACTTCGGCGGCGCCACCCACATCGCCATGTACATCGGCGGCGGCCTCATCGTGCAGGCCCCGCACACCGGCGACGTCGTCAAGGTCTCCAAGATCGGTGCGATGCCGATCCTCGGCGCCGTCCGGCCCGACCCCGACGCGGCCGGCGACGACAAGGGCGGCCAGTGGAAGGTCCCGGACGTGAAGGTGGGCGAGGTGAAGATCGCCCCCGCCAAGCCGACCACGATCCCGCCGCGGCCCACCCCGCCGACCGTGCCGACCCCGCCGGCCACGGGCACCCCGTCCGGCAGCCCCACGGGCACGCCGTCCGCCCCGGGCACCCCGTCGACGCCGGGCACGCCCTCCGTCCCGGGCACCCCCTCCGTCCCGGGCACGCCGTCCGGCACCGGCACGCCCTCCGCGGCCGACTCGCCCTCGACCGTGGGCTCGCGGTCGGCCTCGGCCTCGGTGGCGGCCACGTCGCCGTCCTCCGCCGCCCCGACGGAGCAGTAGCAGTAGCGGCGGGGACGGCGGAGGGGGCCGTCAGGCCCCGCTGTCCGGCTCGAAGCGGACCACCACCGCCTTGGAGGTCGGCGTGTTGCTGACCTCCGCGGTGGAGTCCAGCGGCACCAGGACGTTCGTCTCCGGGTAGTAGGCGGCCGCACCGCCGAGCGCGACCGGGTAGTGCACCACCCGGAAGTGCGGGGCGCGGCGCTCCACGCCGTCCCTCCACTCGCTCACCAGGTCGACGTACCGCCCGTCGGCGAGGCCCAGCCGCTCGGCGTCGGCCGGGTTCACCAGGACCACGCGGCGGCCGCCGGTGATGCCGCGGTAGCGGTCGTCCAGGCCGTAGACCGTGGTGTTGTACTGGTCGTGCGAGCGCAGCGTCTGCAGCAGCAGGCGGCCGGCCGGCACCTCGGGCGCGGTCAGCGGGTTGACCGTGAAGTTGGCCCGGCCCGTCGCGGTCGGGAAGGTGCGGGTGTCGCGCGGGCCGTGCGGCAGGGCGAAGCCGCCCGGCCGCCGGACCTTCTCGTTGAAGCCGTCGAAACCGGCCACCACCCGGGATATCCGGTCCCGCACGGTGTCGTACGCGGTGGCGAACTCCTCCCAGGGCGTGGCGTCGTCGGGCCCGAAGACCTCGCGGGCCAGCCGGCAGACGATCGCCGGTTCGGAGAGCAGCGTGTCGGACGGCGGCCGCAGCCCGCCGCGCGAGGAGTGCACCATGCCCATCGAGTCCTCGACGGTGACGAACTGGGCCCCGGCGGACGTCAGGTCCCGGTCGGTGCGGCCGAGCGTCGGCAGGATCAGCGCGCGGGCACCGGTCACCACGTGCGAGCGGTTGAGCTTGGTGGAGACGTGCACGGTGAGCCGGCAGCGGCGCATCGCGGCCTCGGTCACCGCGGTGTCGGGGGTCGCGGCGACGAAGTTGCCGCCCATCGCGAAGAACACCCGCACCCGGCCGTCGCGCATCGCCCGGATGGTGTCGACCGAGTCGAGCCCGTGCTCGCGCGGCGGCTCGAAGCCGAACTCCGCGCCGAGCGCGTCGAGGAAGGCGGCCGCGGGGCGTTCGAAGATGCCCATCGTGCGGTCGCCCTGGACGTTGCTGTGCCCGCGCACCGGGCAGACGCCCGCGCCGGGCCGGCCCACGTTGCCGCGCAGCAGAAGGAAGTTGACGACCTCCCGGATGGTCGGCACGGCGTGCCGGTGCTGGGTCAGGCCCATCGCCCAGCAGACGACGATCTTCTGCGAGGAGAGCACCAGCCGGGCGAGCTCCTCGATCTGCTCCCAGGGCAGGCCGGTGGCGGCGAGCACCTCCGCCCGGTCCGTCGTCGCCGCCTCCGCGGCGAACTCCTCGAAGCCGTGGCAGTGTTCGGCGACGAACGCCTCGTCGACGCCGTCCTCGGCGGCCAGCACCAGCTGGTTCAGCGCCCGGAAGAGCGCGAGGTCGCCGCCGAGCCGGATCTGCAGGAACAGATCGGTGAGCTTCGTGCCGGAGCCGGCCAGGCCGCGCGCGTTCTGCGGGTTCTTGAACCGCTCCAGCCCCGCCTCCGGCAGCGGGTTGACCGAGACGATCGTCGCGCCGGCCCGCTTCGCCCGCTCCAGGGCGGAGAGCATCCGCGGGTGGTTGGTGCCCGGGTTCTGCCCGGCGACGATGATCAGGTCGGCCTGGTACAGGTCCTTCAGGTGCACGCTGCCCTTGCCGATGCCCAGGGTCTCCACCAGCGCCGAACCGGACGACTCGTGGCACATGTTGGAGCAGTCCGGCAGGTTGTTGGTGCCGAGCCGCCGGGCGAACAGCTGGTAGAGGAACGCGGCCTCGTTGCTGGTGCGGCCCGAGGTGTAGAACGCGGCGGCATCCGGGGTGTCGAGCGCCCGCAGCTCCTCGGCGACGATCCCGAGGGCCCGCTCCCAGGAGACCGGCACGTACGTGTCCGCGCCCTCCTCCAGCAGCATCGGCGCGGTCAGCCGGCCCTGCTGGCCCAGCCAGTAGCCGGACCGCTCCGCCAGCTCGGAGACCGGGTGCGCGGCGAAGAACTCCGCGGTGATCCGACGCTCGGTGGCCTCCTCGGCGACGGCCTTCGCGCCGTTCTCGCAGAACTCCGCGGTGTGCGTGTGCTCCGGCTCCGGCCAGGCGCAGCCCGGGCAGTCGAAGCCGTCCGGCTGGTTGACCTTGCGCAGGGTGGCCAGGGTGCGCCGGGCGCCCATCTGCTCGCCCGCCATGCGCAGGGTGTGCAGTACCGCGGGGGTGCCGGCCGCCGCGTGCTGCGGGGCGGATATGCGCGGCGCGTCCTGCGCCGGGTCGACCTGCGGGGCCTGCTTGGCCATGACGGGCTCCTCCTCCACCGGGCCCGGCAGCGTCGCCGCGGCACCGGATCCATCCTTCCACCGTCCGGCCCGCGCGGTCCGCCGAGGTCGGGGCGGTGGCAGGATGTGCGGCGCCAGCGCCGCCGAGCCGTGAACGAGGTCGACCATGCCGTCCGTCGAGAAGCCCGAGGGCCGGTTCGGCCCGCCCGCCGACCCGGCCGCGGCACCGGCCGCACCGGTAGCGCCGCCGGCCCCGGCGGTGCCGCCCGCGCAGCCCGTGGACGCGCCGCCCCCGGCCGTGCCGCAGGTGCCCGCGCAGCCCTCGGAGCCGTCCGCCGCCCCCGGGCCCGCCGCCGTGCAGCCCGTCGACGCGGCGCCGGGTGGGGCGGGCGCCGAGGTCCGGGCGCTGCTGGTGCGGCTGAGCGACGCCGCCGACACGGCGCCCACCCCCGACGGTGCGGTGCACCTGCTGGAGGCGGTCGCCCGCGAGGCGACGGCCCTGCTGGGCCGCTACGACCGCGACACCCTGACCGCCTGGCGCCGGCTCGGGCTCCGGCGGTCCGCCGCGGGCGATCCGTCCGGCGCCGCCCACCTGCTGGGCCAGGTCGCCGCCGACGCCGCACAGGCGCTCGGCCCGCACGACCCGGACACCCTGGAGACCCGCACGGCGCACGCCCGGGCGGTCGGCGCCGCCGGCGACCCGTACGGCGCCGTGCACCTGCTGCGCGAGGTGCAGCCCGCGCTCGTGCAGGCCGTCGGGCCGTACGACGTGCGGGCCCTCGCCGCGCAGTGCGGGCTCGCCGACGCGCTCGCCCGGGCCGGGGACGTCGTGTCGGCCGTCGGCGTGCTGCTGGAGATCGTTCCGGTCGTGCAGCACCACCTGGGCCCCGCCCATCCGCTGCTCGGCGAGGCCCGCTGCCTGCTGGGCCGGCTCGTGCCGCAGTGGCGGCGGCTCTCCGGCGGTGGAGGGCTGCTGCCGGTCGCCGCGGTGGCGATGGTGCACCGGCTGCTGGTCTGGGACTTCGACTCCGACCGGGAGGCCGACCTCTTCCTCACCGAGCTGGAGCGCGCCACCGGCCACCGCGACCTGGCCGGCCGGCTCGCCGCCGTGCCGGACGAGCTGTCGGCGGATCAGGCGACGGCGATGCTGCTCGGGCCCGGCTGAGCGCCGCCGGTCGGGCCGTCGCCCGCGAGGACGCGCAGCAGCGCCCGCGCGGCGGCGTCGTTCTGGCGGAAGCCCGGCGCGTTCGTGTACGGCCGGGCGAAGGCCGCGTAGCTGCGGGCCGAGGTGTGCGGGCCGAGCGCGGTGCGGCGGGGGTGCGGGGCGCCGCCGAGGCCCGGGTCGAGCAGCCGGCCGTCGGCGGGGGTGACGGCGACCAGCCCCGAACGGTGGACGTGGCCGGCGTCCGCGGTGACCTCCTCGGCCACCCGGCCCGCCCGGTGCAGCCGGTGCAGCACGGGGTCGGCGGTGCGGTCGAGGGCGTGCCGCGGCAGGTACGCCTCGATCAGGGCGGTGGCCCGCACCGTGCGGCCCGGCACGGTGGGGGAGGCGGCACGGAACGTGCCGTCGCTCTCGTCGGCGGTGACGGTGGCGTCGGCGCCGAGGAAGTGCACCACGCCCGCCTCCGACAGGGCGAGCAACTGCCGCAGCCGGAAGCCGGGCGGCCCGGACGCGAGGAAACTGAAGAAGCCGTTCCACCAGCCGTCGAGCTCCTCGGCGACCGAGCGGGCGGTGAGGCGGCCGGAGGCGGCGAGCCGCGGCAGCTGCCCGTAGAGCGACAGCAGGGCCAGGAAGGCTCCGAGGTCGGCGCTGTGGGCCGGGTCGGCGCGGCGGTCGGCGTCCGCCCGGACGTACGCCCGCAGGTGCTGCTGGAGCCGGTCGCCGTCGGCGAGCCGCAGGCCGGCGAGCGGGCGGTCGAGCCGTTCGAAGTCGAGCCGGTCGGCGGGGTCGGGCACGGCGGCGGCGACGAGCGCGACGCGCTCCGGGCCGTACCAGTCGAGCGGGTCGTAGGCCGCGAGGAACTCCGCCCAGGGGAGTGCGGTGCGTTCCGGGTGGGCGTGGAACAGCTCGTGGTAGTGGCCGAAACCGATCTCCTTGGCCATCAGCGGCCAGACGTCGCGGCGGAGTTCGAGCGGCTCCGGCCGGGCCGTCAGGGCGTCGACGGCGTCCGCGCCGAAGTAGCGGGGCAGCGGGGCGGGCGGCCCCTGGAGGCGGTAGTGCGTCTTGGAGTGGTACGGCACACCGCGCCGGGAGCCCGCGTGGATCACCGGTTCGCGGCCGGACGGCAGGTAGCGCAGCCCGTCCGGCGTCTCCTCGAACCGGCCCCCGCGGCCCTCGGTGAGCAGGGCGACGAGGTCGACGAAGGCCAGGCCCAGGCCGCGCAGGATCACCGGCTCGCCCGGCCGCAGGCCGTCCAGGCCGGCGTCCGAGGAGAACGCCGGCGGCAGGTGGAAGCGGCCGTGCCGGGCGGCGAACTCCGCCGTGCCCTGGTACTGCGGCTCGGGCGAGGAGTCGAGGTGGCCGAGGGTGAGCACCACCTGGTCGGCCGTCAGCACGCGGTCGGAGAGCCGCACCCGCTGCACCCCGTCGTCCGGGCCGGAGACGGCCCGCGCGGTGTCGCGGTGCACCGTGACGGTGACGTGCGCGGGCAGGTCGGCGACCGCCCGGCGGAACACCCAGTCCAGGTAGGCGCTCTGCGCGCGGCGGGTCGGGAAGTCCGCCGGGCCGAGCGCGCGGAGCTCCTGCGCGAGCCCCGGGTCGGCGGGCGGCCGGTACGGCGGGTACCGCTCCGGTTCGGCGGCCCACGCGGCGAGCGACGGCCCGGGGCGGACGGGCCCCTCCAGGGTCGAGGAGGTGTCGGTGAACATCGTGACGTCCTCCGCCATCGAGTTCATCCGCAGCAGCGGCGACTGCGCGTACCGCCAGATCCGGCCACCCCCCGGCGGGTACGGGTCGACCAGGTGGATGTGCAGGGGCGCGTCGGCGGGCAGGAGTTCGGGCGCGTTGGCGGCGATCCGCTCCAGCAGCCCGGTGCCGCGCGGCCCGGCGCCGACGATCACCAGGGTGCTCACCGCCGCACCCCCGGCCGTGCGGCGCGCAGGCCGGCGAGCACCCGGGCGTACGGCGTCGGCGGCAGCGCCCCGCGGGTCGAGCCCCGGGCGTAGTGCCGCTCCACGTGGTACTGCACCACGGAGAGCACGCTGGTCACCGCGATGTACCAGAGCGTCGCCACCAGCAGCAGCGGGATGACCTCGTACGTCTGGTTGTAGATCAACTGGGCCGAGAACAGCAGGTCGTGGACGGCCAGCACACTGACGATGCTGGTGCCCTTGAGCGTGCCGACCAGCATGTTGCCGGCGGTCGGCACGATCGAGCGCATCGCCTGCGGCACGACGATCCGCCGCAGCACGCGGGCGCGGCGCAGCCCCAGCGACTGGGCGGCCTCCACCTGCCCCTGGTCGACGGAGAGGATGCCCGCCCGCACCACCTCGGCGGCGAACGCGGCCTCGTGCAGGGTGAGTCCGAGGATCGCGGTGACCGTCGGCCCGAGCAGGTTCACCGTCCGCACGCTGAACAGCTCCGGCCCGTACGGCACCCCCAGCGACAGCGTCGGGTACAGCGCGCCGATGTTGAACCAGAGCAGCAGCTGCACCAGCACCGGCGTCGCCCGGAACACCCAGACGTAGCCCCAGCTCAGTGCCGAGAGCACCGGGTTGCCGGACAGCCGGGCCACCGCCAGCAGCGTGCCCAGGGCGAAGCCCAGCACCATCACGGCGGCCGTCAGCCACAGGGTCAGCAGCAGCCCCTGCACGATCGCGGCGCTGGTGAGGTAGCGGCCGACGACGTCCCACCGGAAGGCGGCGTTGCGGGCCACCGACTGCAGCACCAGCGCGAGGACGAGCAGGGCGAGGCCTGCGGCCAGCGGGCGTCCGGCGCGGCGGCGCGGCACGATCACCGGCTCGACGGGGACGGGCGGCGGTGCGACGGCGGGCGGCAGGACGTCGTGCGACGTGGCCATGGGGAACTCCAGGGTGCGGGCGGACAGGCGGGCCTGCGGTCCGTCGCGCGCGCCGTGTCCCTCAACACGGCGGGAGCCGCCGGGACATCGGCCGGGCTCCGGGGCACCTCGCTCCGGGCAGGATCGTACGCGTATCCGAACGCCGCCTGTCAAGGGCGCCCCCGCACCGCCCGCGACCGGCCGCCGCCGGACAGTGGTTGACGAACTCCCCTGGTCACTGCTCAACTTGACGCCATGAACGCCGAGCAGCGCCTGGTCACGCGCGACCACATCGACTTCGGTCGGGTGTGGTCCGCAGCGTGTTGCGTCTGACCCGGCAGCAGGCCGCCTGACCGGCCCTTTCTTCCCCCGGGAGACTCTCCCTCGTCCGCCCCGCCGTGTGGGGCCGGGACGCCGTCCGCGCCCGCGGACCAGCACCAGGCGCATGCTGCCGCCTCCTCCGCGCACCCGCTCCACCCGGTGACACGCCGGGTCCCGTCGCGCGCACCCCGCCCGTCCCGTCCGCCGCGGCCCTGCCCGTCCGCGGTCCCGCCCGCCTGCCCGTGCCCCCCGCGACCCCCGCCCGCACCACCGGGCCGCGCCGCGCCGTGCGCGCGCCGGACCACGCCCGCCCGCCGGGCCGGCCCCGTGCGCCCCGGGCACGTCCGGCACCCCCGAAGAGAGGCCCGCCATGCCCGTCGAGTTCCTCGGCATCGCCGCCACCGGCGACGGCTCCGAGACCACCCCCCGCACCACCGCCGCCTTCGACCGCGACTACACGCTGCGCCTCGCCCGCGCCCACGAGGACCACGGCTGGGACCGCGTGCTCTTCGCCTACGGAGCCGGCTCGCCCGAGCCCGCGGCCGCCGCCGCGTTCCTCGCCACCAGGCTCGACCGGCTGCAGATCCTCCTCGCCCACCGCCCCAACGTCTCCTACCCGACCTTCGCCGCCAAGACCTTCGCCACCCTCGACCACATCAGCGACGGCCGGCTGACCGTGCACTTCATCACCGGCGGCAACGACCACGAGCAGCAGCGCGAGGGCGACTTCCTCACCAAGGACGAGCGCTACGACCGCACCCGCGAGTACATCGGCATCGTCAAGAAGGCCTGGACGAGCCGCGAGCCCTTCGACCACGAGGGCACCCACTACCGCTTCCGCGACTTCGTCTCCGACGTCCTCCCCGTGCAGCAGCCCCGGCCTGGCGTCTCCTTCGGCGGCTCCTCCGACGCCGCGTACGCGGTCGGCGGGGCCGAGGCCGACGTCTACTGCCTGTGGGGCGAACCGCTGGCCCGCACCGCCGAGCAGATCGACCGCGTCCGCGCCGCCGCGCGCGCCGCGGGCCGCACCGACACCCCGCGCATCCAGGTGGCGTTCCGGCCGATCATCGCCCCCACCGAGGCACTCGCCTGGGAGAAGGCGCACCGCACCGTCGACGCCATCAGGGCCCGTCGCGCCGGCCAGGACCTCGTGCGCCGCCGCCTGGTCACCGACGGCCCGGAGAACACCGGCTCGCAGCGGCTGATCGAGATCGCCGAGGCCGGCGAACGCTACGACCGCGCGCTGTGGACGCCGACCGCCGCCGCCACCGGCGGCGCCGGAAACTCCAACGCCCTCGTCGGCACCCCCGAGACCGTCGCCGAAGCCCTCCTCGACTACTACGACCTCGGCGTCGACATCCTCTCCGCCCGCGGCTACGACCACATCGACGACGCGATCGACTTCGGCCGGTACGTCATCCCGATCGTCCGCGAGGAGGTCGCCAAGCGGGACGCCGCCAAGGCCGCCGCCCGCGAGAACGACCGCCACCAGCTGATCGCGGCCCAGGCATGACCCTCACCACCGAGGTGCGGGCCGTCCGGCTGGGCGACCCGCTCACCGAACCCCTCGTCCGCGAGCTCACCCACGAGTACCTGACCCGCTACGGGCCCGGCGCGCACGACGAGATGGCCCGCTACCCCGCGGAGGAGTTCGCCCCGCCCGGCGGCCTGCTGCTCCTCCTGCTGGAGGACGGCGCACCCGTCGCCGGCGGGGCGTACCGGCGGCACGCCGACCCCGGCACCGCCGAGGTCAAGCGCATGTGGACGCACTCCGCGCACCGGCGCCGCGGACTCGCCCGCCGGGTCCTCGCCGAACTGGAACAGGCCGCGGCCGCCCACGGCTACCGCCGGATCTTCCTCACCACCGGACCGCTCCAGCCGGAGGCCCGCGGCCTCTACCTGGCGACCGGCTACACCCCGCTCTTCGACCCGGCGGCGGTGCCCGTCGAGCCCCACCCGCTGCCCTTCGAGAAACACCTGACCACCGCACGACACCCCGGACCCGAGGAGACGCGCCACCCGTGAGACACCGACTCCCCGCCGCGGCGGCCGCGGCCGCCGCCCTGCTCCTGCTGGCCGCCTGCGGTGCGGGGCCCGACGCCTCCGGCCCGGCCGCCGGCGACCCCGCCGCGTCCGCCGCCCGGCAGGACGTCCTCGCCGCCGTGCAGAAGTCCGACGCGGCGGCCGCCCTGCTCCCCGCGGACGTCCGTGCCGCCGGCACCCTCAAGCTCGGCGGCTCGGTCGGCACCCCGCCGAGCGCGTTCTACCCGGACGCCGCCACGAAGAAGCCCGCCGGCCTCGACGTCGACTTCGCCGACGCCGTCGCGAAGGTCCTCGGCCTCACCATCACCCGCGAGGACGCCGCCTTCGAGACCATCCTGCCCGCCCTCGGCAGCGGCAAGTACGACGTCGGCACCGGCAACTTCGGCGTCACCACGGCCCGGTTGAAGACCGTCGACTTCGTCACCTACATCGACGACGGCCAGGGCTTCGCCGTCCGCAAGGACGACACCTCCCTCCAGTCGGTCACCGACCTCGCGCAGCTCTGCGGCCTGACCGTCGGCACCGGTGCCGGCACCACCTTCGAGGCGACCCTCAACGCGAAGAAGAACGTCTGCACCGACGCCGGCCGCAAGCCGTACGAGGTCAAGGCGTTCAGTGACAACGGCGCCGTGCTCACCGGCCTCCAGCAGGGCCGCATCGACGTCGTCATGTCGACCATCAACGGGCTGCGCCACCAGGCCGCCCAGCCCGCCGCCGGCACGCGGTTCCTCGGCGAGTTCCACCGGCTCGACGTCGGCTTCGCCTTCAAGAAGGGCTCGCCGCTCACCCCGGCCTTCCGCGCCGCCGTCAACCAGCTGATCAAGGACGGCACGTACACACGGATCCTGCAGAAGTGGGGCACCGCGGACTCCGCCATCACGGAATCGCGGATCAGCCCGCCCGAGCACACGTGACGCCGCGCCCGCCCGTCCCGCCGCAGCCCCGCAGAGGAACCCCGCCATGACCACCACCGCACCCGAGCAGACCGCCGGGCCGGCCACCGGCCCGCCCGGCGAGGCCGGGCTCCGGGTCGTCCCCGCCCGGCACCCGTGGCGCTGGGCGGCCGGCGCCACCGCGCTCGTCCTCGTCGCCCAGTTCGTTCACGGCCTCGCCACGAACCCCGGCTGGGACTGGCCGACCTTCCGGGCGTACGCCCTCACCCCGACGATCCTCCGGGCCGTCGGCACCACCCTCCAACTCACCTTCTACGCCACGGTGCTGGGCTTCGCACTGGGCGCTGCGGTGGCCGCGCTGCGGCTCTCCCGCAGCCCCGTGCTGCAGACCATCGCCTGGACGTACGTGTGGGCGTTCCGCTCGATCCCGCTGATCGTGCAACTCGTCTTCTGGTTCAACCTCGCGTACCTCTACCGGCGGCTCGGGCTCGGCATCCCGTTCGGTCCGGTGCTCGTCGACTTCGACACCGTGAACGCGCTCGGCGCGCTCGGCGCCGCCGTCGTCGGGCTCGCCCTGCACCAGGCCGCGTACGCCGCCGAGATCATCCGGGCCGGCGTCATCTCCGTCGACGCCGGCCAGCGGGAGGCCGCCGCCGCCCTCGGCATCCCCCGGCTGCGGCAGATCCGGCGGATCATCCTCCCGCAGGCCATGCGCGGCATCCTGCCCAACGCCGCCAACGAGATCATCTCGCTCTTCAAGGCCACCTCGGTGGTCTACGTCATGGCCATCGGCGAACTCTTCTACCAGGTGCAGGTGATCTACGGCCGCACCGGCCGGGTCGTCCCGCTGCTGCTCGTCGCCACCGCCTGGTACGTGCTGCTCACCACCCTGCTGTCGGTCGGCCAGTACTACCTGGAACGCCGCTTCGCCCGCGGCACCGACCGCATCCCGCCGCCCGGCCCGCTGCAGCAGGCCCGCGAACTCGCCCGCCGGGCCGTCGCGGCCCGGCCCGGCCCGCCCTCACCCTCCGGAGGCCGACCGTGACCACCGCCCCCGCCCCCGCGATGGTGGACATCCGCGGCGTGCACAAGAGCTTCGGCCGGCTGGAGGTGCTGCGCGGCGTCGACCTGAGCGTGGCGGCCGGCTCGGTCACCGTCGTGCTCGGCCCGTCCGGCTCCGGCAAGTCGACCCTGCTGCGGGCCGTCAACCACCTGGAGAAGCTCGACCGCGGCACCGTCACGATCGACGGCGAGCTGATCGGCTACCGGCGCTCCGGCGACCGGCTCCACGAACTCCGCGAGCGCGAGGTGCTGCGCCAGCGCACCAACCTCGGCTTCGTCTTCCAGAACTTCAACCTCTTCCCGCACCTCACCGTGCTGGAGAACGTGGCCGAGGCGCCGATCGGCGCGCTCCGCCTGCCGAAGGCGCAGGCCAGGGCGCGCGCACTGGAGCTGCTCGGCCGGGTCGGCCTCGCCGACAAGGCCGCCGACTACCCGCGACGCCTCTCCGGCGGCCAGCAGCAGCGCGTCGCGATCGCCCGCGCACTCGCCCTCGAACCCAAGGTGCTGCTCTTCGACGAGCCGACCTCCGCCCTCGACCCGGAGCTCGTCGGCGAGGTGCTCGACGTCATCAAGGACCTGGCCGCGGCCGGCACCACGATGATCGTCGTCACCCACGAGATCGGCTTCGCCCGCGAGGTCGCCGACACCGTCGTCTTCATGGACGGCGGCGTCGTCGTCGAGCAGGGGCCGCCGGCGGCCGTCCTCGACCACCCGCAGCACGAGCGCACCCGCGCCTTCCTGTCCAAAGTCCTGTGACCCGGAGCTTTCCGACCCTGCGCCCCGTGGTCCACCGTCCTGCAAGGAGCCATGCCGTGACCCTGTCCCGCCGTACGCCCGCCGCCGTCGCGGCCCTCGCCGCCGCGCTCGTCCTGACCGCCTGCGGGTCCGCGTCCACCGCCGGGGGCGGTGACGGGACGGGCACGGCGAAGGCCGGGACGGCCCCGAACGGGATCACCGTCAACCTGACGCCCGACCAGAAGCGCGTCACCACGCCCAAGGTCGACGCCGTCGCCGCACTCGTCCCGGAGGAGATCAGAAAGCGGGGCACCCTCCAGGTCGTCGGCAACGCCGGCACGGTGCCGCCACTGGAGTTCACCGCCACCGACGACAAGACCGTCATCGGCGTCGAGACCGACATCGCCCAGCTCGTCGGCAACGTGCTCGGGCTCGACGTCCAGCGCAACACGGTCTCCTGGGAGAACGTCTTCGTCGGTCTCGACAGCGGCAAGTACGACGTCGGGTTCACCAACATCACCGTGACCGAGGCCCGCAAGGAGAAGTACGACTTCGCCACCTACCGCCTCGACATCCTCGGCTTCGAGGCGCGCAAGGGCGGCAGCTGGAAGGTCACCGGTCCGAAGGACGTCGCCGGTCACGTCATCGGCACGTCGTCCGGCACCAACCAGGAGAAGCTGCTGATCTCCTGGAACGAGCAGAACGTCAAGGCGGGCCTCAAGCCGGTCGACATCAAGTACTACCAGAACTCCTCCGACTACTACCTGGCCCTCGGCTCGGGCCGGATCGACGCCTGGCTCGGCCCCAACCCCACCGAGGCCTTCCACGCCGCGCAGACCGGCGAGACCGAGGTCATCGGCACCTACTCCGGCGGTGGCGCCGACGTCCTCGGCAAGATCGCCGCGACCACCAAGAAGGACAGCGGCCTGGTGAAGGCGCTGAGCGGTGCCGTCAACGAGATCATCAGGAACGGCACCTACGCCCAGGTGCTCAAGCGCTGGGGCCTGGGGGAGGAGGCCGTGCAGACCTCCGAGATCAACCCGCCCGGCCTGCCGAAGATCGGCTGAGCCGCGGAGGGGAGGCCCGCGTCCCGCACGGCTCACCAGCCGTGCGGGATCCGCTCCAGGACACCCCCGGCGAAGACGTCGTGGAGCGGCAGCGACTCCAGGTGCACGTAGCCGATGTGGCAGTCGCAGACCGGCAGCGGGCAGTCCCGCGGGACCAGCCGGGAGCGGTACGAGCCGTCGTAGAGGTTGCCCAGCGGCGGGCGGACGAAGTGGCACCGGCGCACCGTGCCGTCGCCGTCGACCGAGACCACCGACTCCCCGGTGCGGCACGGCCGGCCCTCGCTGGGGTGCGGCTCGCGGCTCCAGCCGAAGAGCGGGTCGACCGCCGTCCAGACGGCGGCTTCGGCGTCGTCGTAGCGGCGGCCGTCCGCGGCGTTGACCCACAGGTAGGTCGAGGCGGGCAGCTCGGCGCGCAACTCCCGGGCCGCGTCCAGGTGTTCCGGCTCGCCGACGATGCCGACGCTGTGCCGCACACCCATGGCCGCCAGCTCGCCGATCCGGGCGAGGAACCGCTCGCGCGGCACCTGCCCGGGGTGGTAGGTCACCCAGAGCGCCAGCGTGCCGAGATCGGCCTCGGCCAGCCAGTCGGTGCGGCAGCTGAGGTTGGTCTGGATCGCCACCCGCCGCACGTGCGGCAGCCGGCTCAGCTCGACCATCGCCCTCCGGTACCAGGACCGGACCAGGCCCTCGCCCCACGGCGTGAACAGCACGGAGAGGGTGTCGGCGGTCTGCCCGGCCGCCCAGGCGGTGAACCGCTCCAGCGCGGCCCGGTCGGCCCGCAGCTGCTCCGGGGTGTCCCGCCGCTTCGCGAACGGGCAGTACGGGCAGTCGTAGTCGCAGGAGGAGAGCGGCCCGCGGTAGAGCAGGGTGAGGTCCGTCGGCACCTCGTCGGGGCGGCGGCCCGGCAGGCCGAGGTCGACGGTCACTTCTGCTCGTACGCGGCCATCGCGGCCTGCACCGCGGGGGAGAACAGCATCGGGCCGACGGCGTCCGAGTGCGCCAGGCCCTCGGGGGAGAGCACCAGCCGCCCGGGCCGCCCGGCCAGCCAGCCGCGGGCCTCGAACGCGGCCAGCTCCGCGGGGAAGTCGTCGGCCGGCAGCGAGCCGAACCGCGCCCGGTAGTCGGCGAGTCCGAGCCCCTCGGCCTGCAGGAGGGTCTGCAGGAGGTGGCGCCGGCGGCTCTCGTCGGCGTCCATCGCCCGGCCGACCTCGGCCCGGGTGAAGTCCGCGGTCGCGACGTAGTCGTCGATGATGCCGCGCACCTCGCGGGCGTCCACCGCGTAGTCGAAGGAGTAGTGCAGGCCCGCGGTGTACGAGCGGGCGCCGCAGCCGAGCCCGACCATGCCGTCGGTCTGGCAGGCGTACTCGCCCGCGCTCGCAGTGGCCGCGCCGGCGCGGCGGAACATCCGCATCGACACCTGCTCGTAGCCCTCGGCGAGCAGGTGGTCGCGGCCCGCGCGGTACAGGGCGAGCCGCTGCGCGTCCCACTCGGGCGACGGCTCGTCGGCGGCGCGCCGGCCGAGGCCGGTCAGCGGGCGCACGTACAGCGGGTAGAGGTACAGCTCCTCCGGCCGCCACGCGAGCGCGGCGTCCAGCGAGGCGAGCCAGCTGGCCTCGGTCTGGCCGTCGATGCCGTAGATGAGGTCGAGGTTGAGCACCGGTATGCCCGCCGCCCGGATCCGCCCGAGTGCCGCCTCCACGGCGGCGCGCTTCTGCGGGCGCACCGCCGAACGGGCCTCCTCGTCGAGGAACGACTGCACGCCGAGGCTCAGCCGGGTGGTGCCGCGCTCCGCCAGCACGGCCAGCCGGTCGGCGGTGGCGGTGTCCGGGGAGGCCTCCACCGACAGCGGGACCGCCCGCAGGTCGACGCCCATCCGCTGCTCGGCGATGTCGCAGAGCCGGGTCAGCTCGGCCGCGGTCAGGTAGGTCGGGGTGCCGCCGCCGAACGCCGCCAGCGCGAACCGCGCGCCCGGGTCCAGCGCGTCCCGGACGGCCACGGCCTGCCGCTCCAGCGCGTCCAGGTAGGCGGTGGTCAGCCCCTCCGGGCTGCCGATCCGGGTGAAGAGGTTGCAGAAGCCGCAGCGCACCTCGCAGAACGGCACATGGAGGTAGAGCGAGAGCGCGTGCTGCGGCTCGCCCGCCCACAGGCCGCGCAGCGCGGGTCGCCCCGGCAGCGGCCGGTACGCCGTCTTGTGCGGGTACGCGTACACGTAACCGCGGTACGGGGTCTCGGTGGTGGCCGTCGTCATCGGGCGGGCCTCTCGGACGCGGGGAGGGTGAAGTGCGCGTACGGCACCGACCAGACCACCTCGTGGCCGATCCGGTGGCCGGTGTAGCCGTCCTCGCCGTACGCCGTGCCGTGGTCGGAGCAGACGATCGCGAAGCACGGGCGGCGCCGGCTCATCGCGGCGAACAGCCGGCCGACGTGCGCGTCGACGTACTCCAGGGCCGCCGCGTGGCTGGCCCGGGTGTCGCCGTGCTCGCGGCCCGCCCCGGGCAGGTGGAACCAGTTCGGCTGGTGCAGCGCGGAGACGTTCACGAAGAGGAACAGCGGCTGCCCGGCGGGCTGTTCGGCGCAGACCTGCTCCGCGCAGGCGACCTGCTCCTCGAACGACGTCGGCGAGGGCACGCCCATGCCCGGCGTCCAGTGGCTCTCCTGGAACAGCCCCGGCAGCACCGACCCCAGCGGGCCCTGCCGGTTGAAGAAGCCCACACCGCCGATGCAGACCGTGCGGTAGCCCGCGCCCGCGAGCGCCGACGGCAGGTCCGGGGTGTCGAACACCCAGGTGCGCGGCTCGGTCGTCTCCGACCCGGCGAAACGCGCCGCGAACAGCCGCGGGTGCGGCCCGTCCGGACTCGCCGGCGTCGGCAGGAACCCGGCCAGGATCGCCTGGTGCGAGGCGTACGTGAAGCTGCCGGGCGCGTGCCGCCGCTCCCAGCGGCCACCGGGCAGGTGCGCGGCCAGGTGCGGGATGCGGCCCGCCGCGGCGAGCTCCTCGGCGACGTCGAGGCGCAGCGTGTCGAGGGTGACGAGCAGCAGGTCGTGACTGCCGACCACGGCGTTCATGTCGGGGATGCCGGGGCCGCCCGCGGCCGGGTCGGGGCCGGTCGGGTCGGGAGTGACCGGGTCGGGGGTGCGGTGGGTCATCGGGGGCTTTCCGTCCGGGGTGGTGCGGCGAGCAGGGCGGCGATCTGGGCACCGTACGTGTCCAGGCCCTCGGCCGGTCCGCCGGGCAGGCCGGTCAGGCCCGGCAGCAGGTCGCCGAAGGCGTTGACCTCGCCCACGACGGCGCGCCGCCAGCCCGCCGTCGGCAGCACGTCGACGCCGACCGTCGGCGTGGCCGGGAAGCAGGCCGCGGCCGCCTCCGCGGTCTCCAGCAGCACCGGCCAGGCCGGGCCGGCCGCCTCGCGGGCGAGCGCGAGGTCGCCGCGCGCCCCGCCGAGGTGCAGGTTGGTCATCGGCCGGGTGCTGGTGCGCACCACGACGTGGGCGGCCCGGCCGCCGACCACCACCACCCGCAGGTCGGCCGCGCGGCCGGACTGCGCGGCCTTCGGCACCCACTGCTCGACGTGCAGGCCGTCCGGGGCGAGCCGGTCGACCAGCTCGGCGACCTCCGGCACGGTGCGGTAGCGCCGCACCCGCAGCGAGTTGTGCAGCCCGCCGGGGGTCAGCTCCGCGGACGTCGTCGCCTGCACCTGCCCGCGCGGCCCGAGTTCCAGCGCCACCACGCCGGAGGCCGACGACCCGTGCACCGGTTTCACGAACACCCGGCGCATCCCGGCGGCGGCCAGCCGCTCCCGCAGGTCGGCCCAGCCCGCGGGCGGCGGCCCGTCCAGGGCGCGCGGCACCGGCACGCCCGCCTGCGCGAGCAGCCGGTGCGCGCGCCGCTTGTCGAACATCACCGCGATCTCCGCGGGGTCGCCGAGCAGCCGCACCCCGGGCCGCGCAGCTACCCGGTGCAGGGCGGCCGTCACGCCCGCGTGCCACGCCGCGCCGCCCTCCACCCGGGTCGGCGCGTACCCGGCGCCGAGGGCGGGGCCGCGCAGCAGGGCGTCGACGGCCGGCTCCTCGCCGGGCGACTCGACCCGCAGCAGCGTGCCGGGCGGCGGGCCGTCCGTGCCGCGCAGCACGTCCAGCCAGGGCAGGACGGCCGGCTCGGGCAGGCCGGCGGCCCGGGCGGCGGCCGCGAAGAGCACGACGCGCCGGTGGCCGGGGTTGCCGAGGACGGTGAGCTGCACGGTCATCGCCTACTCGGAGACCGCCACGTAGCGGTCCTCCTCGTCCTCCTCGTCCTCCGCGCCGGACAGGTCGAGGGCGACGCCGGGCAGGGCGTCGCGCAGGCGCTGCCGCATCGGCTCGGTGAGGTAGTGGTGGTGCAGGTCGAGCGCGGCGAGGTGGGTGAGCGGCTGCCCGGCCAGCAGCGCGGCGGCGCCCTCGTCGGTCAGCACGCCCAGGCCCAGCGCGAGCCGCTCCAGCCGGGCGACGACCGGGGCCTGCGCGACGGCCGCGGCGATGTCGTCCTGGTACTCGCTGTTCTGCAGGCCGAGCGTGCGCAGCGCGGGCAGTCGGGTGCCGGTGAGGAACGGCGCGAGGTCGGCGAGGCCGTGGTCGCCGCCGTACTCGTCGACGCCGAGCCACAGGTCGAGCGTGTCCAGCGCGGGCAGCTCGGAGCCGCCGAGGGCCCGCACCACCTCGCCGGGCAGGCCGCCCGACTCGAAGGCCAGCGTGCGCAGCCGCCCGTGCCGCACCGGCCGCAGCCGCAGGCCGGAACCGCCCCGCACGGTCAGGTCGGTGAGGTGCGGGAAGACCTCGAACACCGGGGTGATGTCGCACATCTCCAGCCAGGAGATCTCGCACTCCTCGGCCTCGACGTCGCCGAGGAAGAGCGCCTCCAGGGCGGGCAGCCGCCCGGCGGCGCCGGTGATCGCGGCCAGCGGCCCGGCGAGGCCGTCGTACTCGCCGGGCCACCACGCGCCGAGCACCAGGGCGCGGACGTGCACGAGGTCGACGGCGTCGAGGAAGCGCTGCCAGGCCGCCTCGAACGGCTCGCGGTGGCCGTACCCGAGGGCGATCCGCCAGGCGGCCTTGTCGGCCGGGGGCAGCGGCTCGCCCCGGTCGAGGGCGGCCAGGACGTCGCAGACGGGTAGTCCGTGGAACGTTCGGGTCATCGGGGCACTCCTACTCTGCGACGGCGACGTAGCGCCACTCGTCGTCCCACTCCTTGGCGTCGGACAGGTCGAGGGCGACGCCTGGCAGGGCGTCGCGCAGGCGCTGCCGCATCGGCTCGGTGAGGTAGTGGTGGTGCAGGTCGAGGGAGGCGAGATGGGTCAGCGGCTGGCCGTCCAGCAGGGCGGCGGCGCCCTCGTCGGTGAGCGCGCCCATCGACAGGTCGAGGCTCTCCAGCCGGGCGACGACCGGGGCCTGCGCGACCAGCTCCGCGACACGGTCCTGGTGCACGGTGTTCTGCAGGCCGAGCGTGCGCAGCGCGGGCAGCCGGGTGCCGGTGAGGAACGGCGTCAGGTCGTCGAAGGCCCAGTCGCCGCCGTAGTTGTCCACGCCCAGCCACAGCTGCAGGCGCTCCAGCGCGGGCAGGTCGCAGGCGCCGACCGCCCGCACCACGTGCCCGGGCAGCCCGCCGGCCTCGAAGCGCAGCGCCTTCAGGTGCTCGTGCCGCAGCGGCGTCAGGGACAGACCGCCGTTGCCCTCCCAGTCGTCGCCCGCGCCGCGGACGACCAGCTCCTCCAGGAGCGGGAAGGCCTCGAAGACCGGGGTGATGTCGCACATCTGGAGCCACGAGATCTCGCACTCCTCGTAGGTGATGTCACCGACGAAGAGCCCCCGCAGGGCGGGCAGCCGGTCCGCCGAGCCGGTGATCGTCCGAAGCGGTGCTTCGAGCCGGTCCGGCTCCTCCGGCGACCAGTTGCCGATCACGACGGCGGTGACCCGCGCGGTGTCGACGGTGTCGAGGAAGTGCTGCCAGGCGTCGTCGAAGCTCTGCTCGTCCTCGTAGTCGAGCCCGATCTTCCAGGCGGCGGCGTCCGCGGCGGGCCGGTCCTCGACCTTCGGCGCGTTGCGGAGCTCGACCACGGGCAACCCGTGGAACCGCTCGATGTGGCTGTTGATCGTCATGCGCTGCTCCTGGGAGGTCCGGGGAGATCCGCTCGGCCGGGCACCTGTCTACCAGGCGCCACCGACGGCCCGGCAGCGAGGGCGGCACCGGTGACGGGTTGTCGGACCCCGGCCCTAGCTTTCGTGTCGTCGAGGCCGGCGGACCCGCCGGTCCTGAACCAGGGGAGGGCCGATGTACCGCCAGGGTGATGTGCTGATCGTGCCGGTGGAGGAGAGCGCCGTGCCGCAGGTCGTGGCCGACCTCGTCCCGCTCCCGCGGGACGTCCGCGGCCGGATGGTGCTGGCCCTCGGCGAGGTCACCGGCCACGCCCACGCGGTGGTCGGGCCGGGCACGCTGCGGCGGGAGTCGGGTGCGTTCGGCACCGCCTGGCTGCACCTGCCCGAGGGCGGCCGGGTCGTGCACGAGGAACACGCCGCGATCCCGCTGCCCAAGGGCTGGCACCGGGTGGTGCGGCAGCGCGAGTACGTGCCGGGCTCCGTCCGCGTGGTCGCGGACTGACCGGCCGGAACGACGAGGAGAGCAGCGACCGTGACCACTTCGCCCATGACCACTTCGACCCCGGCCACTTCGCCCGTGACCGGCGAGGACGTGTCGCACCCGCACGGGACGTCCCCGGCCGTCCCCCACGCCCCCGACGCGGCGACCGCCCGCTGGCGCGCCGTGGCGGCGGCCACCGGCCCCGCCGACCGCACCCGGACCGAGCGGGCGGTGCGCGCCGCCTACCGGGCCGCCGGGCTCGCCGAACCCGGCCTCGTCCGCTGGTACGGCTCGCCGCTGGAGGCCGCGAGGGCCGCACTGCACCTGCACGCCGAGGGCGCTGTCAGCGTCCGTGACGCGGTGCGCACCCGCCCGTGGGAGCAGGCCCGCACCGCCCTCCACGGACGCATCGGGGCCCAGGGCTGGGCCGGGCTGTGGGCACTGACCGGCGGCGAACTCCTGCCGCAGACCCAGGGCCTGGCCGGGCGGCTCCGCGAGGCCGTGCTCGACCGCCTCGCCCCCGAGGCGCCGGCCGGTGCCGACCCGGACGCCCGCACCCGGGCCGCCGCGGAGCGCACCGCCACCCGCCTCGCCCTGCTCGATGCCGTGCTCGGCCAGCACGACGCACCCTGGCTGGCCGCCTTCGACGCGGCCGGCGCCCTCGACGGGCCCGACGGCCTCGGCCCGCTGGCCGAGGTCGCCGCGCAGACCGGCTGGTGGTGGCCGTACGAGGGGGTCGTGCTGATCGCCGAGCGCCCCGTCGCACTCCACCGCGACGAGGCGGGCCGGCTCGACCGCGCGGACGGCCCGGCGCTGGCCTTCGCCGACGGCTTCGCCCTGCACGCGTGGCGCGGCATGCCGGTGCCGGCCGACTTCCTCGCCGGTCTGGCCGAGGTGACCGCCGAACGGATCCGCACCGAGGAGAACGCCGAACTTCGGCGCGTGATGCTGGAGTTCTACGGCTACGACCGCTATCTCGCGGAGTCCGGGGCCGAGCCCGTGCACCGCGACGACACCGGCGTGCTCTGGCGGATCCTGCTGCCCGGCGACGAGGCGGTCGTCATGGTGGAGGTGGTCAACTCCACCGCCGAGCCGGACGGCACGTTCCGCACCTACTGGCTCCGTGTGCCGCCCTCCACCCGCACCGCCCGGGCCGGCGTCGCCTGGACCTTCGGGGTGACCGAGGAGGAGTACCGGCCGCAGCGCGAGACCTGAGCCGGCCGTCCCGCCCCGGCCCGGCGCCCGGCGGTGTCAACCGTACGGGCCCCCGATTCCGGCCCCGCCGCGCGGCGCCGACTTCGGAGGAACTCGCCCACACGCACTCCCTGGTTCACCGGGGAACGCCGTTGATATACCTCGGATGCACAGGGCGGGCCGGTGATCGGCACCCCCGCCGACCTGCGACGAGACAAGGCGGTGACGGTCAGTGAAGTTCCTCCGCGTCGGCCCCGCGGGCTCCGAGCGGCCCGCCGTTCTCGGACCCGACGGCGCCGCGTACGACCTGTCGGCCCGCGTCCCCGAGATCGACGGGGCGTTCCTCTCCGGGCTCGACCCGGCGGCCGCCGCAGACCTCGCGGCCCTGGCCGCCTCCGGCACGCTGCCGCGGATCGACCTCGACGGCGTACGGATCGGCGCACCCGTCGCCCGTCCCGGCAAGGTCGTCGGCATCGGCCTCAACTACCGCGACCACGCGGCCGAGGCGGGTGCCGCGATCCCCTCCGAACCGGTGGTCTTCCTCAAACCGGGCAACACGGTCGTCGGCCCGAACGACGAGGTCCTGGTGCCGCGCGGCAGCCGCAAGACCGACTACGAGGCCGAGCTCGCCGTGGTGATCGGCCGCACCGCCCGCTACCTGGAGTCCGACGCCGAGGCGGCCGCCGCCGTCGCCGGCTACGCCGCGGTCAACGACGTCACCGAACGGGCCTTCCAGCTCGAACACGGCGGCCAGTGGGACAAGGGCAAGGCGGCGGAGACCTTCACCCCGCTCGGCCCCTGGCTGGTCACCCCCGACGAGGTCGGCGACCCGCAGCGCCTCGGGCTGCGGCTCTGGGTCAACGGCAGGCTGCGGCAGGACGGCTCCACCGCCGACATGATCTTCCCGGTGCTGGAGATCGTCCGCTACCTCAGCAGGTTCATGGTGCTGGAGCCCGGCGACGTCGTGGTCACCGGCACCCCGGCGGGCGTCACCCTCGGCCACCCCGGCGTGGCGTTCCTGCAGCCCGGCGACGTGGTCGAACTCGCCGTCGACCGGCTCGGCCGGCAACGGCAGGTGTTCGGCGCCGCCTGAGCGCGGACCTTCGCGCCCGCCCCGGGCTCACGCCGGGCCCGGGATTACGCTGCGCCAGGGCTCACGCCGGGTCCGGGCGGTCGCCCGGCCCCGGCAGCAGGCCGCGCAGGCGTGTGACCAGCAGGCCCGCCGGACCGTCCGGGCGCTCCATGGCCAGCAGCCCGGCCAGCATGTCCGCGGTCTGCGGGTCGTGTGCCGCCGTCGCCGCGCTCATCGCCACGAACTCGTCGACGAGCCAGTCCCGCAGGGACTCCGGCGGGATCTGCCGCCCCTCGTCCAGCCAGCTCAGCGCGGTCGCCTCGACCACCGAGATCCAGGCCCGCACCAGCAGGGTCAGCCGCGGTCCCGCCGAGCGCACGCCGAGGTGGCGCAGCGTCTTGCGGAGCGCGATCCGGCGGACCTCGTCGACGATCGAGGTGGTGCGCCCGGTCTCGACGACCGAACCGCCGCGGAGCAGCGCGCCGTAGCCCGCCGCGTGTCCGGCGACGAACGCGAAGTAGCCGTCCAGCACCTCGGCCAGCTGCTCGGTGGGCGTGCCCACCCCCGACACCCGGAACCGGCGGCTCAGTTCGTCGGCCGCGGTCCGCAGCGCGGCCTCGTAGAGCTGCTGCTTGCCGCCCGCGAAGTACCGGTACACCAGTGGCCGGGAGGCACCCGCGGCCTGCGCCACGTCGTCCAGCCCGACCTCCTCGGGGGCCCGGGTGCTGAAGAGCTCCAGCGCCACCGAGATCAGCTGCTCGCGGCGCTGTTCCACCGTCAGCCGCCGGTACCCGGCCCTGCGCGGCCGGTCCGCGGCCGTCCCGCCGTCACCCGCGGCCGTCCCGCCGTCGCCGGCCGCGCCACCGCCCGCCACGCCACCGGCGCCCGCCGCGCCGCCGTCCGGGGCGGACGCGCCGCCGGGGCTCTCCACGGAGCGCGAGGCCCGTCGGGCACCGCGCGCGGGTACGTCTCTGACTGCCATGCCCGCCAGCCTAGGCCCTGCCCGGAAGCGGCGTCCGGGGCCGCTGCCGGCCTGCCCGCGCGGGGTGGACGCGGAGTCCACCGCCCTTCCCCGGCCAACACGTTGGGCGTGCTCGCGGGCACGCCCCGTGACACCGCGGGGTCGGGGCGCCGGGCGGTCGGCGGCCCCGGCGCCCGACCGTCCGTCAAACCTGCGAGAGGCGGCCCGGAGGGTCTTGAAATCGCCCGGCGCTGCGACAGGATGGCCGAATGGTCCAAGAACCGATCACCCTCGACGTCGACGGCACCACCCCCCGCCGTATTGCCGACGCCTATGTCCACGCCCTCGCCGAGCTCGACCCGCTGACCGCGGTATACCTCGGCCTCAACCCGGATGACGACCGCATCACCGACCTCTCACCGGCCGGCCGCGCGGCGATCGTCGGCCTCGCCCGCACGACCCTCGCCCGGCTCGACGCCGCCGAGGCCGCGGGTGCCGCCGCCGACGACGCCGAACGCCGCTGCGCCCGCCTGCTGCGCGAACGGCTCTCCGCCGAACTCGCCCTCCACGAGGCGGGCGAGGACTTCCGCTCGCTGCGCAACCTCGGCTCGCCCGTGCACGACGTCCGCGAGGTCTTCACCCTCATGCCCACCGGCACCGAGGCGGAGTGGGAGCTCGTCGGCCGCCGCCTGGCCCGGGTGCCCGCCGCCCTGGACCAGTACCGCAGCACCCTCGCCGAGGGCATGGCCCGCGGTCTGCTGTCCGGTCCGCAGCAGGTCACCACGGTGGTCGGCCAGATCGCCGAGTGGCTGGAGGGCGAAACGCCGGGCGGCTGGTTCGGCGCGTTCGTGCAGGACGCCCCCGAGTCGCTGCGCGAGCGGCTGACCGCCGTCGCGGTCGAGGCGTCCGGTGCGCTCGCCGGGCTGCGGGACTGGCTGCGGGACGTGTACGGCCCGGCGGCGGCCGGCACCTCCGACACGGTCGGCCGGGAGCGGTACGCCCGCTGGGTCAGCTACTGGACGGGCGCCGAGCTCGACCTCGACGAGGCGTACGGCTGGGCCTGGGAGCAGTTCCACGACCTGGACGCGCAGATGCGCGCCGAGGCGGAGAAGGTGCGGCCCGGCGCGACGCCGATGGAGGCGATGCGCTGGCTGGAGACCGAGGGCCCCGCCATCGAGGGCGCGGAGAGCGCCCGGTCCTACCTCCAGGGCCTGATGGACCAGGCCATCGGCGACCTCCAGGGCACCCACTTCGATCTCGCCGAGCCGCTGTTGCGCGTGGAGTCGAGAATCGCGCCGGTCGGCAGTGCCGCCGCGCCCTACTACACCCAGCCGTCGCTCGACTTCTCCCGTCCGGGCCGCACGTGGCTGCCCACGCTGGGCCGCGCGTCGTTCCCGGAGTGGGACCTCGTGTCGACCTGGTACCACGAGGGCGTCCCCGGCCATCACCTGCAGCTCGCCCAGTGGACGTACATCGCCGACCGGCTCTCCACCTACCAGGTCAGCCTCGGTGCGGTCAGCGCCAACCTGGAGGGCTGGGCGCTCTACGCGGAGCGGCTGATGGACGAGCTCGGCTACCTCACGGACGCCGGGCACCGGCTCGGCTACCTCAACGCCCAGATGATGCGCGTGCTGCGGGTCATCGTCGACATCGGCATGCACGCCGGCCTGGAGTTCCCCGCGGACTCCCCGTACCGGCCCGGCGAGCCGATGCACCCGGACGACGCCCGGGAGTTCTTCGGCCTGTACTGCGGGCTCTCCGCCGACTTCCTGGACAGCGAGCTGGTCCGCTACCTGGGGATGCCCGGTCAGGCCATCGGCTACAAGCTCGGCGAGCGCGCCTGGCTGCGCGGCCGTGCCGCCGCCCGGGCCGCGGCGACGGCCCGCGGTGAGGAGTTCGACCTCAAGGCCTGGCACATGGCCGCCCTCTCGCAGGGTTCGCTCGGCCTGGACGACCTGGTCGCCGAGCTTTCCGCGCTCTGACGGGCGCCGAGGCCGCGGATCCGGTCCTGCGGAGGGCTGAGCCCCCGCCGCAGGACCGGGCAGGTTTAGGACTTTAGTCCCAATTCGTACATTTCTGCACAATCCGCCTTGCCGTCGGGCGGCCCGAGGGCTTGTCTGGAGGAAGCGCCGTGTGCGCACCTCTCCCCTCCGTCCCCTCCGGAAGGCGGCCCCCCGGTGTCCCTCCAGCACGCACAGGACGAGGAAACGGTCGACCCCCGCCGCTGGTGGGCCCTGGCGGTCATCGCCATCGCCCAGCTGATGATCGTCCTCGACGCGACCATCGTGAACATCGCCCTGCCGTCCGCGCAGAAGGCGCTCGGCATATCCGACGCCAACCGGCAGTGGGTGATCACCGCCTACACCCTCGCGTTCGGCGGCCTGCTCCTCCTCGGAGGCCGCATCGGCGACCTCTACGGCCGCAAACGCACCTTCACCGTCGGCCTGATCGGCTTCGCCCTCGCCTCCGCGATCGGCGGCTTCGCCACCGAACCGTGGATGCTCTTCGGAGCCCGCGCCCTGCAGGGCGCCTTCGGTGCGGTGCTCGCGCCCTCCGCCCTCTCGCTGCTCTCCAACACCTTCTCCGACCCACGGGAGCGCGCGACCGCGTTCGGCATCTTCGGAGCCCTCGCCGGCGGCGGCGCCGCCATCGGCCTGATCATGGGCGGCCTGCTCACCGAGTACCTGAACTGGCGCTGGTGCCTCTTCGTCAACATCCCGATCGCCCTGGGCGCCGCCGTCGCCGCGTTCTACCTGCTCAAGCGCGACCACATCGAGAAGGGCCGGAGGATCAGGCTCGACCTGCCCGGCGCCGTCCTCGGCTGCGGCGGCCTGCTCGCGATCGTCTTCGGCACCTCGGAGGCCGTCAGCCGCGGCTGGGGCGACTGGCTGGTGCTGACCTGCCTCATCGGCGGTGCCGTCCTGCTGCTCGTCTTCGTGCTCTTCGAGCGCCGCACCACGCACCCGCTGCTGCCGCTGCACATCATCGCCGACCGCAACCGGGGCGGCGGCGCGATCGCCGTCGGCCTGGCGGTGATCGGCATGTTCGGCCTGTTCCTCTTCCTGACCTACTACATGCAGGTCGTGAAGGGGTACTCCCCGATCATGGCGGGCGTCTCCTTCCTGCCGATGACCGCCGCGATCGTCATCAGCGCCACCGGCATCGCGGCCCGCCTCATGACCCGGGTGCCCACGCGGACCCTCGTCGTGCCCGGCCTCCTGCTGGCCGCGGGCGGCATGGCCTGGCTGACCCAGATGAAGGTCGACAGCCCGTACGTCGGCATGGTGCTGCCCGCCGAGATCCTGCTCGGCCTGGGCATGGGCCTGGTCTTCATGCCGTCGATGAGCCTCGCCACCCTCGGCGTCGCCCCGCACGAGACGGGCGCGGCCTCCGCCATCATCAACAGCGCCCAGCAGGTCGGCGGTTCGATCGGTACGGCGCTGCTCAACACCATCGCCGCCAGCGTCACCGCCTCCTGGCTGGTGGGCCGCGACGCCGCGGATCCGCTCGTCGTCAACGAGGGCGCGGTGCACGGCTACGCGGTCGCGACGACGGTCGCGATGGGCATCCTGCTGGCTGCCTCCGTGATCGCCTTCTTCATGATCGACCACAGGCCCGCGCCCGGTGAGGCCGCCGGCGCGGGAGCGGAGACCCCGTCCAGGGCCGCCGCCGCGGGGGCGTCCCCCGAGACCCCCTGACACCACCCGCCGCGCACCGGTCGAACGGCCCCCGTGCCCGGATCACGGAACCGGCGCCCGCACCGCACCGCCCGCGCCCGTCGCACAGCGGCGGCGCGGGCGGTGCCGGACCCGCCCCGGCGCGCACCGCCCGCGACACGCCCACCGCGTGCGCTGGACGCCGACCGCCGGGAACGGGATCGTGTACGGATTCTCACCGGGTTCCCATCCGGTGATCACCCGGCGGTCGGCCCCGTCGAGCAGGCTGGGCCCACGACCGCCCGTGGCCAGGAGGGATACCGCCGATGAGCCGTGACCGGATGCCGCGCCGCACCCTTCCGCGGGTCGCCGGCCGCACCCTGCTCCCCCTGACGGCGCTGCTGCTGGCCGGCGCCAACACCCTGGGCCTGTCGCTGGTCGGGGTGCCGGTGGGCGTGGTCGCGTCCGTCCGGACCACGCTCGGCACGACCGCCGTCGCCCCGGCCGACGGCAGCGCGGCCCGGGTGGGTGCGCTGTTCACCGGCGGCGTCGGGCCCGGCCGGCACTTCTGCTCGGCGAGCGTCCTGCAGAGCCCCACCCGCGACCTGGTCGTCACGGCCGCGCACTGCGTCGGCACCACCGACGGGCTGCTCTTCGTCCCCGGCTACCGCGACGGCACCGCCCCGTACGGCAGCTGGAAGGTCACCCGGATCTTCACGACCGCCGGATGGTCCGCCGCCCGCGACCCGGACGAGGACTTCGCCGTGCTGCGGATCGCCCCGAACGGCGGGCACCGCATCGAGGACGTCGTCGGCGGCAACGCCCTCGGCCTCGACGACACCCTCACCCGGACCGTCCGCCTCTACGGCTACCCCTCCGGCAGCGAGGCGCCCCTGCTCTGTACGAACGCCGTCACCGCGTACTCCGCGACCCAGCGCCGCATCGAATGCCCGGGATACCCCGGCGGCACCAGCGGCGGCCCCTGGATCAGCACCCGGACGGGCGAGGTGATCGGCGTGATCGGCGGCTACCAGGAGGGCGGCGACACCCCCGACGTCTCCTACACCGCCTGCTTCGGCGCGGCTCTGGCCGGTCTCTACCGCCAGGCCGTCACGGACACCGCCTGACGGACGGCCCCGGGCGGTGCACGGGCGCGTCCCCGCGGCCGGACGGCAGCCGGGGACCGTCGCCGGTGCGGCCGCCGGGCGACGGATCCTCCGACCGGTCCCGCGCGAGCACGCCGGCCGGGACGGCGGGCCGCGGCCGGGGGAGCACGGGCCCGTCGCCGCCGTCCGGGCCGCCGGGCACGCCGGGTGGTGCGGACCGTCCGCCGGACCACGCCCGGTGCGGCCCGGCGGACGGCCCCGCCGCCGGGCCCAGCTCGGCCCACACGGTGCGCCGCCCGCCGGCCTCGCCGCTCGCACCCCACCGGTCGGCCAGCGCGTCGACGATCGTCAGGCCCCGCCCGAAGTCCGTCAGCTCCTCCGGCGACCGGTACGCCGGCTCGCCGTCGAGCGGCCCGTCGTCCGTCACGGCGATCCGCGCGGTGACCCGCCGCCACCGCAGCTCGACCCAGAGCGCGCCGGCCGCGCCGGACCGGCTGTGCACGATGGCGTTGGTGGCCAGCTCCGAGACGATCAGCTCGGCGTCGTCCGCCTGCGGGAAGGGCCGGAGCGCGTCACGGGCCATCCGGCGCGCGGCCCGTACGGTCTCGGGCACCCCGGGAAAACGGGCGATCCACATCATGCGGCCGCACCCCTCCGATATCTCTGCGCTCACGTCCCGCTACGTTCGGTACATCTCGAATACGAGCTTGAAAGCCCGGGAGCGGGATTGTCAAGCTGATCGGAGGAACCGAGAGACGGGGATCGACATGGGCGAGCTGGGACGACCGGCCTACCTGAGGCTGGCCGACGCGCTGCGGGCCCGGATCCTGTCCGGCGACTACACCCCGGGCGCGCGGCTGCCGAGCATCGCCGAGCTCGGCCGCGACCACGAGGTCTCCGAGCAGCCGGTCCGCCAGGCCCTCCGCGTGCTCGCCGCCGAGGGACTCACCGAGGGGCGCCCCGGCTCGGGCACGTACGTCCGGCTCCGCCCGGCCCCGGCCCGGATCCCGCGCGAACGCCACGACGCCGCCGGCAGCCCGTTCGCCGCCGACGGCACCGCGGAGGGCGGCCCGCCCTGGACGCACGACTCGCAGAAGTCCTACGCCACGCGCGGCCTCGCCGACCGCCTCCGCATCTCCGAGGGCGACCCGATCATGCAGACCCAGTACGTCCGGGTGGCCGAGGACGGCCCCGCCCGGCTCTCCACCAGCTGGGAGCCGCTCGCCCTGACCGGCGGCACCACCGCGGTCCTCCCCGAGCTCGGCCCGCTCGCCGGCCGCGGCGTCGTCGAACGCATGGCCCGGATCGGCCTCACCGTCACCAGGGTCACCGAGGACGTCACCGCCCGGCCCGTCCTGGAGGCCGAGTCCGTGCCGCTGGGCATTCCCCTCGGCGCCACCGTCCTCGCCGTCGAGCGCACCCACTGGGCCGGCGACCTCCCCGTCGAGACCGCCGACATCGTGCTCGCCGCCGACCACTGCCGGCTCTCCTACGAGCTCGGCGTCCCCGCCCCCCGCGGCTGACCCCGGCCCGGCGCCGCCCCCGCGCGTGCGGGGCTGGCGGACCGTCACCCGCGCCGTCGGCCGGGGAGTGGGCGCCGGCGTCCGAGGGGCACGGGCCGGGGCGGCCGGGCCCGGCCCGGAAAACGACGAAGGCTCAGATCTGCGGATCAACTCCGCCGATCTGAGCCTCACTTGCACTTCCTGCGAAGTGCCCCCGGTAGGATTCGAACCTACGCACCCGCCTCCGGAGGGCGGTGCTCTATCCCCTGAGCTACGGGGGCCTGTCGGCCGTCGCGACTTGCTGCGACGTGGAGAACACTACCAGGCCCGGGGCGTGATCCGTGCAAGGGTTTGCGCGGTCGACGGCGGGGTGGCCGGCGGCCCGTCGGCGGCGGAAACGGGCAAAGGCCGGACGCGGCGGTGGGGGCGCGGCTACCCTCGGTGATGTGCCGGGAACGTCCGGGCGGGTCCTCGTGGTGGACGACAGCGAGGTGATCCGCCAGCTGATCAGAGTGAACCTGGAGCTAGAGGGCTTCGAGGTGGTCACCGCCGCCGACGGCGCCGAGTGCCTGGAGGTCGTCCGCCGGGTGCGCCCGGACGTGGTGACGCTGGACGTCATGATGCCGAGGCTCGACGGGCTGCGGACGGCGGCCCGGCTGCGGGCGGCGCCGGAGACGTCGGCGCTGCCGATCGCGATCGTGAGCGCGTGCACCCCGTCGGATCTCGACCGGGGGGAGTCGGTCGGGGTCGACGGGTATCTGGCGAAGCCGTTCGAGCCGGCCGACCTCGTGACGCTGGTGCGGAGGCTGATGCCCGCGGGCGCGGCCGAGCCGGGCAGGTCGGGCGCCGGGCCCGGGGAGCGGCCGGTGGAATTCCGCTCTCGGCGAACAGATCGGCCTTGACGGCGCCCGTCACCGGTGCAAGGCGTCTCAACGGGTAAACCGGGTGGCGGTCGGGTACCCCGTCTCGCCTACGCTTGGCGTCGTGACACCCGCAGAGCTTTCCCAGGCAGTCCAGGCCGCAGTGAGCGCCGCCGTCGAGGCGGGCGAGCTGGCCGTCGCCGTGCCCGAGCACGTGACGATCGAGCGGCCCAAGAACAGGGACCACGGCGACTACGCCACCAACGTGGCCCTCCAGCTCGCGAAGCCGGCCGGCCGGCCGCCGCGAGCCGTGGCGGAGCTCGTCGCCGGCCGCCTGCGCGGGATCGCCGGTGTGGCCGGGGTCGACATCGCGGGCCCGGGCTTCCTCAACATCACCCTCGACGCCGCGACCCAGGGCGAGCTGGCCCGCACGATCGTCGAGGCCGGCGAGGCGTACGGCCGCAACGAGGCGCTCAAGGGCCTGCGGATCAACCTGGAGTTCGTCTCGGCGAACCCGACCGGCCCGATCCACATCGGCGGCGTCCGCTGGGCGGCCGTCGGCGACTCGCTGGCGCGGGTGCTCAAGGCCACCGGCGCCGAGGTCTCCACCGAGTACTACCTCAACGACGCGGGCGTGCAGATCACCAAGTTCGCCGCGTCGCTGCAGGCCGCCGCGAACGGCCGAGAGGTGCCGCAGGACGGCTACGTCGGCGAGTACATCGGCGACATCGCGAAGGCGATCACCGACGGTGTCCCCGGCGTCCTCGACCTGCCCGAGGACGAGCAGCTCACGGTCTTCCGCACCGAGGGCCTCCGGCTCATGGTCGCGGAGATCAAGCGCTCGATGGACGAGTTCGGGGTGCAGTACGACACCTACTTCTCCGAGCAGAGCCTGCACGACTCGGGCGCCGTCGGGACGGCCATCGGCCGGCTGCGCGAGCAGGGCCACGTCTTCGACCGGGACGGCGCGATCTGGCTGCGCACCACGGACTTCGGCGACGACAAGGACCGCGTCCTCGTCAAGGCCGACGGCGAGACCACGTACTTCGCCGCCGACGCCGCCTACTACCTGAGCAAGCGGGACCGCGGTTCCGAGGTCTCCGTCTACATGCTGGGCGCGGACCACCACGGTTACGTCAACCGCCTCAAGGCCATCGCGGCCTGCGCCGGCGACGACATGGACCGGAACATCGAGGTCAGGATCGGCCAGTTCGTCAAGATGGTCCGTGACGGCCAGGAGGTCCGGCTGTCCAAGCGGGCCGGCAACATCATCACGATCGACGACGTCGTCGACTGGATCGGTGTGGACGCCGCCCGCTACATGCTGGCCCGCTCCTCGACCGACTCCACCATCACGATCGACATCGACCTGGTGACCAGCCGGTCCAGCGAGAACCCGGTCTTCTACGTGCAGTACGCGCACGCCCGGATGTGCTCGGTGCAGCGCAACGCCGCCGAGAAGGGCATCGTCCGCAGCGCGGACTTCAAACCCGAGCTGCTCTCCACCGAGTGGGAGTCCGTGCTGCTCGGCCAGCTCGGCGAGTTCCCGCGGGTGCTGGCCTCGGCCGGCGAGCTGCGCGAGCCGCACCGGGTGGCGGTGTACCTGGAGAAGCTCGCCCGGGAGTACCACCGGTTCTACGACCACTGCCAGATCCTGCCCAAGGGCGACGAGGAGGTCACCGACCTCACGCACGCGCGCCTCTGGCTCGCCGACGCCACGCGCACGGTGATCGCCAACGGGCTGACGCTGCTGGGCGTCTCCTCGCCCGAGCGGATGTAAGTACGACCCCCAAGCGCACGGAGGGGGCGGTGGACGGTCGACGGAGACCGCTCACCGCCCCTCGCCATAAGCCAAGGAAGTAGCCACAGATGAGCCGCTCCGCCCACCCCGCCGGCCCGCGCCACGGTGACGTCCTGCCCGAGGGCCACTACCAGGCCCCGCCGGCCGACCTGAACGCGCTCGACCCCAAGGTGTGGTCGCGCACCGTCGCCCGCGGCGCCGACGGTGAGGTCACCGTCGGCGGCCTCGGCGTGAAGGGGCTGGCGGCGGAGTTCGGCACGCCGGTCTACGTCATGGACGAGGCGGACTTCCGCTCCCGGGCGCGCGCCTGGCGGGACGCCTTCGGCGCGGACGCGGACGTCTACTACGCCGGCAAGGCGTTCCTCTCCAAGGCGGTCGTCCGCTGGCTGCGCGAGGAGGGCCTCAACCTCGACGTGTGCAGCGGCGGCGAGCTGGCCGTGGCGCTGGCGGCGGGCATGCCGGGCGAGCGCCTGGCGCTGCACGGCAACAACAAGTCGGTGCTGGAGCTGGAGCAGGCGGTGAAGGCGGGCGTCGGCCACGTCGTCGTCGACTCGTACGAGGAGATCGAGCGGCTGGCCGCGGTCGCCGAGCGGCAGGGCGTGCGGCAGCCGGTGCTGATCCGGGTGACGGTGGGCGTCGAGGCGCACACCCACGAGTTCATCGCCACCGCGCACGAGGACCAGAAGTTCGGGCTGTCGCTGAGCGGCGGTGCCGCGGCGGAGGCCGTCCGCCGGGTGCTGGCGCACCCGGAGACGCTGGAGCTGCGCGGCATCCACTCCCACATCGGCTCGCAGATCTTCGACACGGCGGGGTTCGAGGTGGCGGCCCGCCGGGTGGTGGGGCTGCTCGCCGAGGTCCGGGACGAGCACGGCGTCGAGCTGCCGGAGATCGACCTGGGCGGCGGCCTGGGCATCGCCTACACGAGCGACGACGACCCGCGCGAGCCGGCCGAGATCGCGGCCTCGCTGGCGGAGATCGTCCGCCGCGAGTGCGCGGGCGCCGGCCTGACGCCGCCGCGGCTGTCGGTGGAGCCGGGCCGGGCGGTCGTCGGCCCGACCACGTTCACGCTGTACGAGGTGGGCACGGTCAAGCCGCTGGAGGGCCTGCGCACGTACGTCAGCGTGGACGGCGGCATGTCGGACAACATCCGCACCGCGCTGTACGACGCCGCCTACTCCGTCGCGCTGGTCTCGCGGACCAGCGAGGCCGAGCCGGTGCTGGCCCGCGTGGTGGGCAAGCACTGCGAGTCGGGCGACATCGTCGTGAAGGACGCCTTCCTGCCCGCCGACCTGGTGCCGGGCGACCTGATCGCGGTGCCGGCGACCGGTGCGTACTGCCGCTCGATGGCGAGCAACTACAACCACGCCCTCAAGCCCCCGGTGGTCGCCGTCGTGGACGGATCGGCCCGGGTGATCGTCCGGCGCGAGACGGAGGAGGATCTCCTGCGCCTCGATATCGGCTGACGAAATTCTTGTCTCAGAACGTGGACCGGCCGTAGATCTGTGCGGAAAGTCCCGGAGACTGGTGGAGACCGAATACCGTCGGGCACCGGGAATCGCCCGAGGGAGACCGAGAATGCAGAGCGGAGTCGGATGATGCGTACGCGCCCGCTGAAGGTGGCGTTGCTGGGCTGTGGTGTGGTGGGCTCCGAGGTGGCGCGCATCATGACGACGACGGCCGACGACCTCGCCGCGCGGATCGGTGCACCGGTCGAGCTGGCGGGCATCGCCGTGCGCCGGGCCGGCCGCCCGCGGCCCGGGGTGCCCGAGCACCTGATCACCACCGACGCGGAGGCCCTGGTGGGCCGCGGTGACATCGACGTGGTGATCGAGGTGGTGGGCGGCATCGAGCCGTCCAAACAGCACATCCTCTCCGCCTTCGCGAACGGCGCATCGGTGGTCTCCGCCAACAAGGCGCTGCTCGCCCAGGACGGCGCCGAACTGCACGAGAAGGCCTCCGCGGCGGGCGTCGACCTCTACTACGAGGCCGCCGTGGCCGGGGCGATCCCGCTGATCCGCCCGCTGCGCGAGTCGCTGGCCGGCGACAAGGTCAACCGGGTGCTGGGCATCGTCAACGGCACCACCAACTTCATCCTCGACAAGATGGACTCCTCCGGCGCCGGGTACTCCGAGGCACTGGAGGAGGCCACCGCGCTCGGGTACGCCGAGGCCGACCCGACCGCCGACGTCGAGGGCTTCGACGCCGCCGCGAAGGCCGCGATCCTGGCCGGCATCGCCTTCCACACCCGGGTGACCGCCGCCGAGGTGTACCGCGAGGGCATCACCGAGGTCACCGCCGCCGACATCGCGTCCGCGAAGCAGATGGGCTGCGTGGTCAAGCTGCTGGCGATCTGCGAGCGGGCCGCCGACGGCGCGTCGGTGACCGCCCGCGTGCATCCGGCGATGATCCCGTTGAGCCACCCGCTGGCCTCGGTCCGCGAGGCGTACAACGCGGTGTTCGTGGAGTCCGAGGCCGCCGGCCGGCTGATGTTCTACGGGCCGGGTGCGGGTGGCGCGCCGACCGCGTCCGCGGTGCTCGGCGACCTCGTCGCGGTCTGCCGCAACCGGATCAACGGCGCGACCGGCCCCGGCGACTCCGTGTACACCCGGCTGCCGGCCAAGCCGATGGACGAGGTCGTCACCCGCTACCACGTCAGCCTCGACGTGGACGACCGTGCGGGCGTGCTCGCCCAGGTCGCGTCGGTCTTCGCCGAACACGGCGTGTCGATCGACACCGTGCGGCAGCAGGGCCGCGACGGCGACGCGTCGCTCGTCGTGGTCACCCACCGCGCCACCGACGCCGCGCTGTCGGCGACGGTCGACAAGCTGCGCGCGCTGGACAGCGTGCGTGACGTGGCCAGCATCATGCGGGTCGAAGGGGAGTAATCGATCATGAATGCCGTCATCGCCAGAGGCGCCCACACGCAGCAGTGGCGCGGCCTCATCGAGGAGTACCGCGACCGCCTGCCGGTCAGCGACGCGACGCCCGTGGTCACCCTGCTGGAGGGCGGCACGCCGCTCGTCCCGGCCCGGGTGCTCTCCGAGCGCACCGGCTGCGACGTCTACCTCAAGGTCGAGGGCGCCAACCCGACCGGGTCCTTCAAGGACCGCGGCATGACGATGGCCATCTCGAAGGCGAAGGAGGACGGCGCCCAGGCCGTCATCTGCGCCTCCACCGGCAACACCTCCGCCTCGGCCGCCGCGTACGCGGTGCGCGCGGGCATGGTGCCGGCGGTGCTGGTGCCGCAGGGCAAGATCGCGCTCGGCAAGATGGGCCAGGCCATCATCCACGGCGCGAAGATCCTCCAGGTGGACGGGAACTTCGACGACTGCCTCACGCTCGCCCGTGAGCTGTCCGAGAAGTACCCGGTGGCACTGGTCAATTCGGTCAACCCGGTGCGCATCGAGGGTCAGAAGACCGCGGCCTTCGAGATCGTCGACATGCTCGGCGACGCCCCCGACATCCACGTCCTGCCGGTCGGCAACGCGGGCAACATCACCGCGTACTGGAAGGGCTACCGGGAGTACGCCGCGGACGGCATGTCCACCCGCAAGCCGCGGATGTGGGGCTTCCAGGCGGCCGGTTCGGCCCCGATCGTCGACGGCGCCCCGGTGCTCAAGCCGGAGACCCTGGCGACCGCCATCCGCATCGGCAACCCGGCCTCCTGGGACTTCGCGCTCACCGCGCGCGACGACTCCGGCGGCCTGATCGACAAGGTCACGGACCGTCAGATCCTGACCGCCTACCGCCTGTTGGCGTCGCAGGAGGGCGTGTTCGTCGAGCCGTCCTCGGCGGCCGGCGTGGCGGGCCTGCTGGCCAAGGCGGAGGCCGGACTGGTCGACCCGGGCCAGCGCATCGTCTGCACCGTGACCGGCAACGGCCTCAAGGACCCGGACTGGGCGGTCGCCGGTGCGCCGCAGCGCCCGGAGATCGTGCCGGTCGACGCGTACGCCGCGGCCCAGCGCCTCGGACTGCTCGACTGACGGCCGCGCGACGCCCGACACGGCGGGCCGACCCTTTCGGGGGTCGGCCCGCCGTTGTGTGCGGATGACACGTACGTGTTGATTCATCCGCGATTTCCCCGCCCATTTCCCTGCCGTTTTCGGCCGGAAACGGCAACACGGCGGACCAATGGGGAGCGGGGTGTACCGCTGTGGAACCTCTCTTCGATAGGCTGGTTCCGACGGGACACGCGTGGACGCGTGCTCTCCCGCTCCGCCGGGTCCTGTAGTCCAGGGTCCGCAGCCGTACCACCGCTGGCCCCACCCCACCGGGCAGCCCTCACTCCCCAGGAGAGTCCACCGCATGGCCGGTCCTGCGTTCCGTGCCGCCGCCGTCCGGGTCCGGGTCCCCGCGACCAGCGCCAACCTCGGCCCCGGCTTCGACGCCTTCGGACTCGCCCTGGGGCTCTACGACGACGTCGTCGTCCGGGTCGCCGACTCCGGGCTCTCCGTCGACATCGCGGGCGAGGGCGCCGACAACCTCGCGCGTGACGAGCGCCACCTGGTCGTCCGCTCGATGCGGGCCGCCTTCGAGCGGCTCGGCGGACAGCCGCGCGGCCTGGAGGTCGTCTGCGCCAACCGCATACCGCACGGCCGCGGCCTCGGCTCCTCCTCCGCCGCGATCTGCGCCGGCATCGTCGCCGCCCGCGCCGTCACCATCGGCGGCAACTCCGCGCTGGACGACGACGCGCTGCTCGACCTGGCCTCCGAGATCGAGGGCCACCCGGACAACGTCGCCGCCTGCCTGCGGGGCAACTTCACGGTGGCCTGGACGGCCGAGGACGGCGCGCACACCATCGTGCTCGACCCCTCCGACCGGGTCGTCCCGGTCGTCTTCGTGCCCGCGACCGAGGTGCTCACCGCTACCGCCCGCGGCCTGCTGCCCAAGACCGTCCCGCTCTCCGACGCCGCGGTCAACGCCGGCCGGGCGGCACTGCTCGTGGAGGCCCTCACCCGCCGTCCCGAGCTGCTGCTGACCGCCACCGAGGACCGCCTCCACCAGGACTACCGGGCCTCCGCGATGCCCGACAGCGCCGCCCTCGTGGCCGCGCTGCGCGCGCAGGGGGTGCCCGCCGTCATCTCCGGCGCCGGCCCCACCGTGCTGGCCCTCTCCGACGAGGCGGGCGCCGACAAGGTCCTCGGCCTCGCCGGACCCGAGTTCGCCGCGAACCGGCTGGAGTTGGACCGCACCGGCGCCTGCGTCCTGCCGCTCGACGTGTGAGCGGAAACGGCACGCGGACGGACCCGCGGGGACGGACACGATTGACAAGAACTGGGCTGGGGAATGTGTCAGGGGGTCGGTAGTGTTAACCTCAATGCTGCACCAGGTGCCCTCCGGGGCCCGGTGCGCCGCGTCCCGATCCCGCCCCTTCAGGTTCGCAGTGTTCGCACCTGCAGGGTCCGGAAGGACGGGACCACGATTTTCCGGGAGCCCACCACGGCGCGTACGCAGCCTGCCTGCGCGACTGCGGCGCATCCCGAAGCCGTGACGGCACCTGACTCCCACCCGCGGCCTCCGGACTGAGGCACGGGCGGGCGGAGCCCGAGGTACCGCCACGCGGCGGGGGCCCGGGAACCACAACAGGCAGCGAGGCCGGCACGAGACCGGCCCACCGCGCCGATTCGCACCACAGTGCACCGCACATCGCAGCTTCTCCCGATCGGCTGGTCCTTTCGGGGGACAACCGCCTCGGACCAGCGTGATTCGGCGTTGGTCAGGACAGCACAACCGGTCGCCGAGCCAGACAGGCCGACGTCCGCTCCAGGGAAGGACCCTTAGTGAGCGACACCACCGATCTGATGGGCGCGCGCCCGGACGCCGAAGCGTCGGACGCAGCCGCCGCCCCCGCGGCCCCGGCGAAGCGCCGTCGCAGCGCTGCCGCAGGCCTCGACGGCCTGGTCCTGGCCGAGCTTCAGAAGCTCGCCACGGGCCTCGGTATCAGCGGTACCGGACGGCTGCGCAAGAGCCAGCTCATCGAGGCGATCAAGGAGAAGAGCGGCGGCGACCCGCTGCTCGCCTCCGCCGCCGCGCCCGCTCCGGCCGCCAAGCGCGCCGCCGCCAAGGCCGCCGCCCCGGCGGAGGAGGCGCCCGCCGCCGCCCCGGCCGCCGCCGAGAAGCCGGCCCGCCGCACCCGTACCGCCCCCGCCGCGGCCGCTGCCGCCGAGGAGCAGCCGCAGGCCCAGATCGACATCCCGGTCCAGGCCGCCGCGGAGGCCGCTCCGGTCCGCGCCGAGCGCACCCGCCGCCGTGCGACCTCCGCCGCGGGCGCCCCCGTCGCCGAGGCCGCCGAGTCGGCCGGTGCGGTCGTCGCCGAGGCCAAGGCGGAGACCCGTTCCGAGACCAGGACGGCCGAGCCGCGCGCGTTCGACGGCGAGGGCCGCACCGAGCGCCGCGACCGTCGTGACCGTCGTGACCGCCGCGACGTGGGCGAGCGCACCGAGGCCGTCGAGGCCCAGGACGCCGACTCGCGCGAGTCCCGCCGTGACCGCCGCAACCGCCGTGACCGCGACCGGGCCGAGCGCCAGGGCGGTCAGGGCGGCCAGGGCGGCGGCCAGGGCGGTCAGGGCGGCGGCCAGCCGCAGCAGCAGGGCGGCAGCACCCAGCAGGAGCAGGCCCCCCGCCAGGGCGGCCAGTCCGCCGGGCAGGGCCAGCAGCAGTCGCAGGCCGGCGGCTACGACGACGACGAGTTCGGCGACGGCCGTCGCGGCCGTCGCGGCCGCTACCGCGACCGCCGGGGCCGCGGCACCGGCACCGGCAGCGGCCGTCGCGAGGGCTTCGACACCGGCGCCCCCGAGCCGCAGATCGGCGAGGACGACGTCCTGATCCCCGTCGCGGGCATCCTCGACATCCTCGACAACTACGCGTTCGTGCGGACCTCCGGCTACCTGCCGGGTCAGAACGACGTCTACGTCTCGCTCGCCCAGGTGCGCAAGCACGGCCTGCGCAAGGGCGACGCCATCACCGGGGCGGTGCGCCAGCCCCGCGACGGCGAGCGCCGCGAGAAGTTCAACGCGATGGTGCGCCTCGACTCGATCAACGGCATGGACTCGGAGGGTTCCCGCAACCGTCCCGAGTTCGGCAAGCTGACCCCGCTCTACCCGCAGGAGCGGCTGCGCCTGGAGACGGACCCGGGCGTGCTGACGACCCGGATCATCGACCTGGTGTCGCCGATCGGCAAGGGCCAGCGCGGTCTGATCGTCGCCCCGCCGAAGACCGGCAAGACGATGATCATGCAGGCGATCGCCAACGCGATCACCCACAACAACCCCGAGTGCCACCTGATGGTCGTCCTGGTCGACGAGCGTCCGGAAGAGGTCACCGACATGCAGCGGTCGGTGAAGGGCGAGGTCATCTCCTCGACCTTCGACCGCCCGGCCGAGGACCACACCGTCGTCGCCGAGCTCGCCATCGAGCGTGCCAAGCGCCTCGTGGAGCTGGGCCACGACGTGGTGATCCTGCTCGACTCGATCACCCGCCTGGGCCGCGCCTACAACCTGGCCGCGCCCGCCTCCGGCCGCATCCTGTCCGGTGGTGTCGACTCGACCGCGCTCTACCCGCCGAAGAAGTTCTTCGGCGCCGCGCGCAACATCGAGAACGGCGGCTCGCTGACGATCCTCGCCACCGCCCTGGTGGAGACCGGCTCCCGCGCCGACGAGGTCGTCTTCGAGGAGTTCAAGGGCACCGGCAACATGGAGCTCAAGCTCGACCGCAAGCTCTCCGACAAGCGGATCTTCCCCGCGGTGGACGTCGACGCGTCGTCCACCCGCAAGGAGGAGATCCTGCTCGGCAAGGAGGAGCTGGCGGTCACCTGGAAGCTCCGCCGGGTGCTGCACGCGCTGGACTCGCAGCAGGCCATCGAGCTGCTCCTCGACAAGATGAAGCAGACCAAGAGCAACGCCGAGTTCCTGATGCAGATCGCCAAGACCACTCCCGGTTCCGGCGACTGACGGGCCTCGTCCCCGGGTGGGCCCCGGACCGCTTCGGCGGTCCGGGGCCCACCCGTTTTCCGGTGCCGCGGCGGGCGCCGGCCGTCCACCGGTCGGCGGACGGGGGATTCCCTTATGCTCGAATGACCCGTTCGAGAGAAATGGGATGAAATGACCGATGAGCCGAAGCCCCGCAGCAGGCGTCGCCGCGTCCTGCGGATCGCGGTGTTCTCGGCGGTCGGACTGCTGCTGATCGGCGCCGGCGCGGCCGGCTACGCCTACTGGAAGCTCAACGGCAACATCCGCAGCGTCGACATCGACAACCAGCTCGGCACCGGACGCCCGCCCGCCTCCGTCGGCGGCGCCTTCAACCTGCTGGTGCTCGGCTCGGACTCCCGGGCCGGCGCGAACGGCTCGCTGGCCGGCGGCGCGGTCGGCGACGGCGCCCGCTCGGACACCGCCATGGTCGTGCACGTCAACCGCGAGCACAGCGCCGCGTCGGTGGTCAGCATCCCGCGGGACACCCTGGTCGCCCGGCCGGCCTGCACGTCCCCCGAGGGGGACCCCGTGGCGGCCGCGCGCAGCGCGATGTTCAACTCGGCGTACGAGGTCGGCGGGCCCGCGTGCGCGGTGAAGACCGCCGAGAAGCTGACCGGCCTGCGGATGGACCACTTCGTCGAGATCGACTTCGCGGGGTTCGCCAAGCTGGTCGACGCGATCGGCGGGGTGGACGTCACCACCACCGTCGCCATCTCCGACCAGGACAGCGGCCTGCACCTGGCGCCCGGCCACCACCACCTGGCCGGGGCCGAGGCGCTGGCCTTCGTCCGCACCCGGCACGGCGTGGGCAACGGCAGCGACCTCGGCCGGATCGAGCTCCAGCAGCAGATGGTGCGGTCGATCATGGAGCAGGTGGGCACGGTCGGGGTCACCTCCAACCCGGCCCGGATGTGGTCGCTGGCCGACAAGCTCACCAGCGCGATGACGACCGACTCCGACCTCGCCTCGGTCAGTGCCCTGGTGGGCCTCGCGAACACGCTCAAGGGCATCGGCCCCGCCCAGCTGACGATGGTCACCCTGCCGGTCGTCACCGCCCCCGTGGACCCCAACCGGGTGGTTCCGCGCACGCCCCAGGCCGGGCTGCTGTGGGCCTCCCTGCAGGCCGACACGGGGGTGCCGGAGGCGGTCGTCAGCGTCCAGCCGTCCAACCCGGCCGACACCACCCCGAGCGCCCCGGCCGCGTCGGGCGTCCGGGCCCCGGCCGGGGGCGGCCCGCGGGAATAGCCGCACCCGTCTCCCGGTTTGGGAAGATGCGGCCGGTGCTGGCACACTGGTCCGTCGGTCCCGGTTCACGTGCGGCTGCCTGCTGCCGACCCGGGTCCCTCCCGATCACTAGGAGATTCCCTTGAAGGCCAACGTTCACCCCGAGTACGTCGTGACCAACGTGACCTGCACCTGCGGCAACCAGTTCACGACCCGCTCGACCGAGACCAGCGGCGAGATCCGCGCCGAGGTCTGCTCCGCCTGCCACCCGTTCTACACCGGCAAGCAGAAGATCATGGACACCGGCGGTCGCGTGGCCCGCTTCGAGGCCCGCTTCGGCAAGAAGCTCAGCGGCGGCAAGGCCTAGCGCTTCCACGGCGCCGGTCTCGGCGCTCCCGCATCACCGCGGGGGCGCCGGGCCGGCGCCGTTCGCATCTCCGTCCCAACCGCACCCCCGGGAAGTAGGCCCATCCGATGTTCGAGGCAGTCGAAGAGCTCCTCGTCGAGCACGCCGCCCTCGAGATGCGGCTCGCCGACCCGGCGGTCCACGCCGACCAGGCCAACGCCCGCAAGGCCGCGAAGCGCTACGCCGAGCTGACCCCGATCGTCACGGTCTACCGCGCCTGGCGCCTGGCGGGCGAGGACATCGAGACCGCCCGCGAGTTCGCCACCGAGGACCCGGACTTCTACGCCGAGGCGAAGACCGCCGAGGCGCGCCGTGACGAGCTCACGGAGGAGCTCCGGCTGCTGCTCGTGCCGCGCGACCCCAACGACGACAAGGACGTCATCCTGGAGGTCAAGGCGGGCGAGGGCGGCGAGGAGTCCGCGCTGTTCGCCGGCGACCTCCTGCGGATGTACCTGCGGTTCGCCGAGCGGGTGGGCTGGAAGACCGAGCTCATCGACGCCAACGAGTCCGACCTCGGCGGCTACAAGGACGTCTCCGTCGCCGTGAAGACCCGCGGCGGGGCCGAGCCCGGCCAGGGCGTCTGGGCCCGCCTCAAGTACGAGGGCGGCGTGCACCGCGTGCAGCGCGTGCCGGCCACCGAGTCGCAGGGCCGCATCCACACCTCCGCCGCGGGCGTGCTCGTCACCCCGGAGGCCGAGGAGGTCGAGGTCGAGGTCCACGCGAACGACCTGCGGATCGACGTCTACCGCTCGTCGGGCCCCGGCGGTCAGTCCGTGAACACCACAGACTCCGCCGTCCGGATCACCCATCTGCCGACCGGTATCGTGGCTTCCTGCCAGAACGAGAAGAGCCAGCTCCAGAACAAGGAGTCGGCCATGCGCATCCTGCGGTCGCGGCTGCTCGCCGCCGCCCAGGAGGAGGCCGAGCGGGAGGCCTCGGACGCGCGCCGCAGCCAGGTCCGCACCGTCGACCGCTCCGAGCGCATCCGCACGTACAACTACCCGGAGAACCGCATCTCCGACCACCGCACCGGCTTCAAGTCGTACAACCTGGACCAGGTCCTGGACGGCGACCTGACCCCGGTGATCCAGTCCTGCGTGGACGCCGACGCAGCGGCCAAGCTGGCCGCCGCCCAGGAGAACTGAGTACGAGGGGTCGGTCGGATGAACCTGCTGCTCGCCGAGGTGGCCCAGGCCACCCAGCGGCTGGCCGCCGCCGGGGTGCCGTCACCGCGCTTCGACGCGGAGGAACTCGCGGCGTACATCCACGACGTCAAGCGCAGCCAGCTGCACACCGTCGCGGACGCCGACTTCGACGCCCGGTACTGGGCGGCCGTCTCGCGGCGCGAGGCCCGTGAGCCGCTCCAGCACATCACCGGGCGGGCGTTCTTCCGCTACCTGGAGCTCGAGGTCGGCCCCGGCGTCTTCGTGCCCCGGCCCGAGACCGAGAGCGTCGTCGAGTGGGCCATAAACGCGGTCCGCGACATGGACGTCGCCGAGCCGCTCGTGGCCGACCTGTGCACCGGCTCCGGCGCGATCGCGCTCGCCCTCGCCCAGGAACTGCCGCGCTCCACCGTGCACGCCTTCGAGCTCGACGAGGGCGCGCTGGCCTACACCCGGCGCAACGTCGCGGCCAGCCCCGACCGGGCCCGCGTCTCCCTGCACGAGGGCGACGCCACCCGCGCGTTCGAGGGCGAGCCCGGCTGGGACGGCCGCTTCGACCTCGTGATCAGCAACCCGCCGTACATCCCGCTCACCGAGTGGGAGTACGTGGCGCCCGAGGCCCGCGACCACGACCCGCAGATGTCGCTGTTCTCCGGCGAGGACGGCCTCGACACCATCCGCGGCATCGAGCGCGTCGCCGCCCGGCTGCTGCGCCCGGGCGGTGCGGTGGTCATCGAGCACGCCGACACCCAGGGCGGCCAGGTGCCGTGGATCTTCAACGAGGAAGCCGGCTGGACGGACGCCGCCGACCACCGCGACCTCAACAACCGCCCGCGCTTCACCACCGCCCGGAAGGCGACGCTGTGAGGCCCCGGCCGGAGCCGGCGGTGCGCAGCACCGCCCCGTGGATTTCGTGAGTTCACCGTGTTCGCTGTGATGTTCGGAAGGGGACCGCACCGATGAGCCGCCGCTACGACTGTGCCGATACCGGGGACCGCGCCACCGGACTGCGCGAGGCCGCCTCGGCGATCCGCCGCGGCGAGCTCGTCGTGATGCCGACCGACACGCTGTACGGCGTCGGTGCCGACGCGTTCTCCCCGGAGGCCGTCGCCGCCCTGCTGGACGCCAAGGGCCGCGGCCGGTCCATGCCGTCCCCGGTGCTCGTCGGCTCGCCGACCACCCTGCACGGCCTGGTCACCGACTTCTCCGAGCAGGCCTGGGAGCTCGTCGACGCCTTCTGGCCCGGCGGCCTGACCCTCGTCGCCCGGCACCAGCCCTCGCTGCGCTGGGACCTCGGCGAGACCCGCGGCACCGTCGCGGTGCGGATGCCGCTGCACCCCGTCGCCCTGGAACTGCTCAACACCACCGGCCCGCTCGCCGTCTCCAGCGCGAACAAGACCGGCGGCCCGTCGCCGGCCACCTGCGACGAGGCCCAGGAACAGCTCGGCGACACCATCTCGGTGTACCTCGACGGCGGCCGGGCCGACCACGCGACGGCCTCCACCATCGTCGACGTCACCGGCAAGATCCCCGTCGTGCTGCGGGCCGGCGCGATCAGCGTCGAGCAGCTGAGGGAGGTCGTCCCGGACCTGGAGGCCGGCAGTTGACCGCTGCGTCGCTGTACGCCGCGGGTCCCGGAATATCCCCGTACGCGGTGGTTTCCCCCCGCCCGGTGGACGGCTTCCGGATCCTCTTCGTCTGCACCGGCAACGTGTGCCGCTCGCCCATCGCGGAACGGCTCACCCGCCACGAGCTCGACGCCCGGCTCGGCGACGCCTCCGGGCGGTTCGTGGTGGAGAGCGCCGGCACCTGGGGCCACGAGGGCGCACCGATGGAGGTGCACGCCGCCACCGTGCTCGGCGAGTACGGGGTGGACAGCGCCGGCTTCGCCGGCCGTGAGCTGCTCGACGAGCACGTCATCGACGCCGACCTGGTGCTCACCGCGACGCTCGACCACCGGGCGCAGGTCATCTCCATGGGCCACTCGGCCGGGCTGCGGACCTTCACGCTGAAGGAGTTCACCCGGCTCGTCCGCCGGATCGACCCCAGCACGCTGCCCGACCCGCGCGGCGGCGCGCAGCTGCCCGAGCGCGCCCGCGCCCTCGTGCGGGCCGCCGCCGCGCTCCGCGGCTGGCTGCTCGCGGCCTCGCCCGAGTCGGACGAGGTGGACGACCCGTACGGTGCGCCGATCGGCATGTTCCGCAACTGCGGCGAGGAGATATTCGGCGCGCTCGACCCGGTGGTCACCGCGCTCACGGGCGTGCACGGGCGCGTCTGAACCCCCGCGGCCGTCCCGCGGCCGCCCGGGCGTCCCGCCGGCCCCCGCCCGGGGTGCGGCGGGCGGTGCTGCCGGGGCGTGCGCGTACCCGGCGGGCGCGCGGGACGGCCGCAGGCCCCGATCGAGGTCCGGTACGCGTGGGGGAGTACAGGGGATCGCGTGAAGGAAGCGTGATCGAACAGTGCCTTTCCCGCGAGGCCCGACCCGCCCGACCCTGACGGCGGTACGCCGTGCCGCGTGGGCGGGCCCGCCCGGAGGCCCCGACCTACGCTGGAAGGATCCACCCGCCGCTGCCCGGGAGCTGCGCCATGTCCGTCATCCACGCCGAGCAGGGCCCCACCGACACCCGCGCCGCCGGCGGAGCGCCCTGGCAGCCCTCCGAGGCCCTCCGGACGGCGGACCCGCTCCTCGCCGACCTGCTCTCCGCCGAGGCCGAGCGGCGCACCGAGAGCCTGCAACTGCTCGCCGGCGAGAACGTCACCAGCCCCGCCGTGCTCGCCGCCCTCGGCGGACCGCTGATCGACAAGTACGCCGAGGGCTACCCGGGCCACCGCCACCACACCGGATGCGCGCTCGCCGACACCGCGGAACTGCTCGCCGTCGACCGGGCCCGCGAGCTGTTCGCCGCCCCGCACGCCAACGTCCAGCCCCGGTCAGCGACTTCGGCGATGCTGGCGGCCTACGCGGCACTGCTGCGGCCCGGCGACGTCGTCCTCGCGATGTCCCTGGAGCACGGCGGCCACCTCAGCTGCGGCTCCCGCGCCAACTTCTCCGGCCGCTGGTTCGACTTCGTCGGCTACGGCGTCCGCGAGCACGACGGCCTCGTCGACCTCGACCAGGTGCGCGAGCTCGCCCACCGCCACCGCCCCAAGGCGATCATCGCCGGCGGCATCTCCTACCCCCGGCACATCGACTGGGCCGGCTTCCGCGCCGTCGCCGACGAGGTCGACGCCTACCTCGTCGCCTCGGCCGCCCAGACCACCGGCCTCGTCGCCGCCGGCCTCGCCCCCTCCCCGGTGCCCTACGCCGACGTCACCGTGGCCGCCACCCACAAGCTGCTCCGCGGCCCCCGCGGCGGGATGCTGCTCTGCACCGCCGAACTGGCCGACCGGGTCGACCGCGCCGTCTTCCCGTTCACCCAGGGCGGCGCGGCCATGAACGAGGTGGCCGGCAAGGCCGTCGCCCTCGCCGAGGCGGGCACGCAGGAGTTCGCCGCCTACCTCCGGCGGGCCGTCGACGGCGCGCGGGCCCTCGCCGCGGCCCTCGCCGGGCACGGTGTGCCGCCGACGACCGGCGGCACCGACACCCACCTGGTCACGGCGGACGTCAGCCCGCTCGGGCTCAGCGGCGTCGAGGCGGAGCGCCGCTGCGCCGCGGCCGGGCTCATGCTCGGCAAGTGCGCCCTCCCGTACGACCCGGCGCCGGCCGCCGAGGCCTCCGGCATCCGGCTCGGCACCGGCGCCGCGGCCGCCCAGGGCATGGGGCCCGTCGAGCTCGCCGAGGTCGGCGCCCTGATCGGGGAGCTGCTGAGCGGCGGACCGCAGCCCCGGATCACGGACCGGGTGCGCGCGCTCGCCCGGTCGTTCGCGGTCCGGTACTGACACCGGCCGGGGTCGGCCGGCCGACGCGGCCGGGCCAGTCCGCTGGGCCAACCCGCTGGGCCAACCCGCTGGGCCAACCCGGCCGGCCCGGCCCGGGCGGGCCCCGGACGGAAGCCCGGCGGAGGGCCCGGGGAGGGCCGGCGGCCGCGGTCGGGACCCCCGCCGGGGGTGGCGTCCGCCACTGTTCGGGCCGCAGGGAGAACCGCGGTGCACATCCCGCCCGTCCCACTCAATAAGGTGTGAGGGTGGCGACGCACCTCGAACCCCGAACTCTCCCGGGAGTACCCTGCGTACTCATCCGTCGGACCGCGCTGCAGGAGGCCAGTGGTGCGTGAGTATCTCCTGGTGCTGTTCGTCACCGCAGCCGTGACGTACCTGCTGGTCAGCCCGGTGCGGAAGTTCGCCATCGTCGCCGGGGCCATGCCGCCGGTGCGCGCGCGCGACGTGCACCGCGAGCCCACCCCGCGGCTCGGCGGCATCGCGATGTTCGGCGGCCTGTGCGCGGGCCTGCTGGTCGCCTCGCAGCTCACCACCATCGGCCGGCTGTTCATCCAGAGCGCGGACGTCCGTGCGCTGCTGTCGGGCGCCGGGATCATGTGGATCCTCGGCGTGCTGGACGACAAGTGGGGCGTCGACGCCCTGGTGAAGCTGGGCGGTCAGATGATCGCCGCGGGCGTCATGGTCTGGCAGGGCGTGACGGTCATCTCGATCCCCGTGCCCGGCGTCGGCCCGGTCGCCGTCACCCCCACCCAGGGCATGATCATCTCGGTGGCGCTGGTCGTCGTCATGGTCAACGCGGTCAACTTCATCGACGGCCTCGACGGCCTCGCCGCCGGCATGGTCTGCATCGCCGCGATCGCGTTCTTCCTCTACTCCTACCGGCTGTGGATCGGCTACGGCGTCAACGACGCCGCGCCCGCGGTGCTCTTCAGCGCCGTGCTGATCGGCATGTGCCTCGGCTTCCTGCCGCACAACCTGCACCCCGCCCGGATCTTCATGGGCGACTCCGGCTCGATGATGCTCGGCCTGATGCTGGCCGTCGCCGCCATCTCGATCACCGGCCGCGTCGACCCCGACCTGGTCACCGCCGTCACCGGATCGCAGACCGCCACCGTGCACGCCCTCGTGCCGATCTACATCCCGCTGCTGCTGCCGCTGACCGTCATCGCGCTGCCGCTCGCCGACCTGCTGCTCGCCGTGGTCCGCCGCACCTGGGCCGGGAAGTCGCCGTTCGCGGCCGACAAGCAGCACCTGCACCACCGCCTGCTGCAGGTCGGGCACTCGCACAGCCGCGCCGTCCTGATCATGTACTTCTGGGCCGCGCTCATCGCCTTCGGCACCGTCGCGTTCTCCATCGCCAACACCGGCCGCACGGTCGTCCTCGCGTTCGCCGGACTCTGCCTGATCGGCCTCGTGGTGCTGCTGATGCCGCGCTTCCGGCCGCACGCGCCACGGGCCGTGCAGGCGATCGTCCCGCCGCGCTACCGCAAGGCCCGGCGGTCCGCCGAGGACGACGCGGTGGAGACCGCCGGGGAGGCGCCCGAAGCCGGCGAGGAGCCCGCCGGCGCCCCGGCGATGGCCGAGCTCTCGGCCAAGGACAAGGCCCTGCTGAGCAGGGTCGGCAGCGGCGCCACCGCGGTCGGCGCCCGGGGCCGCACGAAGAGCTGACGGCCGCTCAACAAGGCTCACCCGCACGGCGGCACCCTTGGACCAACGGTGTGACAGGTACCACACGTTCATGGTAAAGCTCTCATCAAATAGTTTGTGATACCGTTCACGAGTACCGAGAACACGCCGAAAAGAACCGACAGGTGGAGTGCTTCCGCCCCCGGTCGGTCTTCCTCGTCCGGCTCGCTGTCGAGCGGCCGGCCTGCGGCTGTGGACCTCGGTGCGGTGTCACCACCGCACACATGCGCCCGTCCCCCCGTCACCGACATGCCGCCGGAGCTGCCGACATGCCGTCCCCCGACGCCCGGATCATCCGCGGCGCCGCAATCCCCACTGCGGTCGCCGGCGTGATCGCCGCTGCGATCTCCACCGCCGTCGTGGGGACGAAGGGGTTGATCGGCGCCGTCTTCGCCACACTCCTGGTGATGGCGTTCTTCACCTTCGGCCAGGTCGCACTCGACCGGCTGACCCGGAACAATCCGCAGATCCTCATGGCAGCGGCGCTGTTGGTGTACACCACGCAGATCCTGCTGATCGCGATCGTTCTCGCCGTGTTCAAACACACGACACTCTTCGACACCAAGGTCTTCGGCTTCACGCTGCTGGGCTGCGCCCTGGTCTGGACGGCTTTCCAGGTGCGCGCCGCCATGAAGGCGAAGATCTACTACGTCGACCCCGAATCCCGCGACGACAAACCGAAATCGGGGCGTCAACCGTGAAGGGGGCAGGCTGTCCCCCTCGCACGGGGGGCGGTGTTTATGCCCTCCTGACGGACTGCTATCGTCCGTCCCAACAACGGAGTACGGGATGCGGCCAGGTCCCTCCGATCATCGGACGGATCGCCCCCCGACTCCACGAAGTCTTCGAAGATCCCGCGGCAGGGATACGCGCCGTGCAGGGTCCGCGAGACATCCATCAAGTTCCAGTGCCGCTCCGTGGCCCAAGGCCGCGCCGACACACCGAGGTTGCCGTAACCATGCGTCATGACGAAGGAGTCTGTGGTGGGTGCTGACGTACAGCTCGCCTCTGAGGCCGGGTGCCACCTGTTCTCCGGTTGCGGCTTCCCGGCACCGGGCCTGAACGAGTTCGACTTCGAGCCGATCTTCACGGTCGGAGGCATCGAGTTCAACAAGCCGATGCTGCTCTCGATCATCGTCGCGATGCTCGTGGTCGTGTTCTTCTGGGCCTCCTTCGCGAAGCCGAAGCTCGTCCCCGGCAAGCTCCAGCTCGTCGGTGAGATCGGCTACGACTTCGTGAAGCGAAGCATCGTGCTGGAGACGATCGGCAAGAAGGGCGAGAAGTACGTCCCGATGCTCGTCTCGATGTTCTTCTTCATCTGGCTGATGAACATCATGTCGATCATCCCGTTCGCCCAGTTCCCGGTGACGGCCGCGATCGCCTTCCCCGCCGGCCTCGCAGCCGTCGTGTGGGTCACCTACATGAGCCTGACCTTCAAGAAGCACGGCTTCGTGGGCGGCCTGAAGAACCTCTGCTGGCCGTCGGGCATCCCCGGCTGGGTCATGTTCATCCTGGTGCCGATCGAGTTCTTCTCGAACATCTTCGTGCGCCCCTTCACGCTCGCGGTCCGAGCCTTCGCGAACATGTTCGCCGGCCACCTGCTGATCGTGATGTTCTCCATCGCCTCCTGGTACCTGCTCAGCCCGAGCCTCGGCGCGCTCTACGGCACGGCGTCCTTCGTGGTCACCATCGGCCTCACCGCCTTCGAGCTGCTGGTCCAGTTCCTGCAGGCCTACATCTTCGTGATGCTGGCCAGCAGCTACATCGCCGGTGCCCTCGAAGAGGCGCACTGAGCACCGCAGCCCCGAGGCTGCGTCCCGAACTCCCGGTGGCCAACACCCACCGGTACCCCATCCCGCAAAGGATTAGCTGAGATGTCCGCTCTCGCTGAGGTTTCCGGTTCCGTCGCGTCCATCGGCTACGGTCTCGCCGCGATCGGCCCCGGCATCGGTGTCGGCCTGATCTTCGGCAACGGTGTCCAGGCGATGGCCCGTCAGCCCGAGGCTGCCGGCCTGATCCGCTCCAACATGTTCATCGGCTTCGCGCTGACCGAGGCGCTGGCGCTCATCGGCATCGTCATGCCGTTCGTGTTCGGTGTCTGATTCCGGCACACCGGTAGCCCTTTTCGACGAAAGGTTCTGATATGAACCCCGTGGTCTTCCTCGCGGAAGAGGAGAAGATGAACCCTCTTCTCCCCGCGTGGCCCGAGGTCATCATCGGCCTGATCTGCTTCTTCATCGTCTTCGGCATCCTCGGCAAGAAGCTCCTCCCCAGCATCGAGAAGGTGCTGTCGGAGCGTCGGGACGCCATCGAGGGCGGCATGGAGCGTGCGGAGGCCGCTCAGGCCGAGGCTCAGGCCCTGCTGGAGCAGTACCGTGCCGAGCTCGCCGAGGCACGTCACGAGGCCGCTCGGATCACCGAGCACGCCCGTGAGCAGGGTGCTGCCCTGGTCGCCGAGATGCGCGAGGAGGGCCAGCGTCAGCGCGAGGCCATCGTCGCCGCCGGCCATGCCCAGATCGACGCGGACAAGAAGCAGGCGACCGCCGCCCTGCGCCAGGACGTGGGCTCGCTGGCCTCCCAGCTGGCCTCCCGCATCGTGGGTGAGTCCCTTGAGGACCACGCCCGCCAGAGCGGCGTCATCGACCGGTTCCTCGGCGAGCTCGAGGCCAAGGCCGCTGCATCGGCGGGCGCCAAGTGATCGGCGCCAGCCGCGAGGCGCTGGCCGCCGGCCGCGAGAACCTCGAGAGCCTGACCGACAACACTTCGGTGGACGCGGCCAAGCTCGCCGAGGACCTCACCGCCGTCACCACCCTGCTGGACCGCGAGGTCTCGCTGCGCCGCGTGCTGACCGACCCCTCGCGGTCGGGCCAGGACAAGGCCGGCTTCGTCACCACGCTGCTGTCCGGCCAGGTCTCCGGCGAGACGGTCGACCTGGTCTCCGGACTGGTGCGTTCGCGCTGGTCCGGCGGCCGCGACCTGGTCGACGCGGTGGAGGAGCTCTCGGCGTACGCCGAGATCATCGCCGCCGACCGCGCCGGCACGCTGGACGACGTCGAGGACGAGCTGTTCCGCTTCGGGCGGATCGCCTCGGGCTCGCACGACCTGCGGTCCGCACTCACCGAGCCCAAGGCAGGCAAGGCCGCCAAGGCCGCGCTGGTCGCCAAGCTGCTCGGTGGCCGGGCCAACGCGGGCACCGTCCGCCTGGTCGTCTCCCTCGTGGCGGCCCCCCGTGGCCGTAGCCTGGAGCAGGGCCTGGAGTCCTACGCCAAGCTCGCCGCGGCCCGCCGCGGCCGTGTGGTGGCCCTGGTCACCACGGCCGTCCCGCTGTCGGACGCCCAGAAGGAGCGGCTCGCCGCCGCCCTGGCCGGGCTGTACGGCAAGCAGGTCCACCTGAACATCGACGTCGACCCCCAGGTCGTCGGCGGCATCCGGGTCGAGATCGGCGACGAGGTCATCGACGGCACGGTGTCGAGCCGCCTTGAAGGCGCTCGTCAGGGCCTCGAGGGCTGACCAACCCCCCCCAGAGCATCATCCGACCCTCGGTCGGGCGTCGGTTCACACCAGGTGAGCCGGCAAATCGTACGGCCGGTTCACCCGACCCGGCCGAGAGTCGAGTACTTGCGGCCCTCAATGGCGGGCCGAGGATCGCAAACTAGGAGAGCAGGGAAGCCTGATGGCGGAGCTTACGATCCGTCCGGAGGAGATCCGGGACGCGCTGGCCGACTTTGTCCAGTCGTACCAGCCGGACGCGGCCTCGCGTGAAGAGGTCGGCACGGTCACCGAGGCCATGGACGGCATCGCCAAGGTCGAGGGCCTGCCCTCGGTCATGGCCAACGAGCTGCTGAAGTTCGAGGACGGCACCCTCGGCCTCGCACTGAACCTCGACACCCGTGAGATCGGTGTCGTCGTCCTCGGTGAGTTCTCGGGCATCGAGGAGGGCCAGCGGGTGCAGCGCACCGGCGAGGTCCTCTCCGTCCCGGTCGGCGAGGGCTACCTCGGCCGCGTCGTGGACCCGCTGGGCAACCCGATCGACGGCCTGGGCGACATCGCCTCGACCGGTCGTCGTGCCCTGGAGCTGCAGGCCCCCGGCGTCATGGTCCGCAAGTCGGTCCACGAGCCGATGCAGACCGGCATCAAGGCCATCGACGCGATGACCCCGATCGGCCGCGGCCAGCGCCAGCTGATCATCGGCGACCGCCAGACCGGCAAGACCGCGGTGGCGATCGACACGATCATCAACCAGCGCGACAACTGGCGCTCCGGCGACCCGAAGAAGCAGGTCCGCTGCATCTACGTCGCCATCGGCCAGAAGGGCTCGACCATCGCGTCGGTCCGTGGCGCCCTGGAGGAGGCCGGCGCGCTGGAGTACACCACGATCGTGGCTGCTCCCGCCTCCGACCCGGCCGGCTTCAAGTACCTCGCCCCGTACACCGGCTCGGCCATCGGCCAGGAGTGGATGTACGACGGCAAGCACGTCCTCATCATCTTCGACGACCTGTCGAAGCAGGCCGAGGCCTACCGCTCCGTCTCCCTGCTGCTCCGCCGCCCGCCGGGCCGCGAGGCGTACCCGGGTGACGTCTTCTACCTGCACTCCCGCCTGCTGGAGCGCTGCGCGAAGCTCTCCGACGCGCTGGGCGCGGGCTCGATGACCGGTCTGCCGATCATCGAGACCAAGGCCAACGACGTGTCGGCGTACATCCCGACCAACGTCATCTCCATCACCGACGGCCAGTGCTTCCTGGAGTCCGACCTGTTCAACGCCGGCGTCCGCCCGGCCGTGAACGTCGGCATCTCGGTCTCCCGCGTCGGTGGCTCCGCCCAGATCAAGGCCATGAAGTCGGTCGCCGGCCGTCTGCGCCTGGACCTGGCCCAGTACCGCGAGCTGGAGGCGTTCGCCGCCTTCGGTTCCGACCTGGACCCGGCCTCCAAGGCCCAGCTGGAGCGCGGCGCGCGCATGGTCGAGCTGCTCAAGCAGGGCCAGTACCAGCCGTTCCCCGTCGAGGAGCAGGTCGTCTCCATCTGGGCCGGTACCACCGGCAAGCTGGACGACGTCCCGGTCGCCGAGATCCGCCGCTTCGAGCGCGAGTTCCTCGACCACCTGCGCCTGGAGCACAAGGGCATCCTCGCCGGCATCGTCGAGACCCAGAAGCTGGAGGACGGCGCCATCGAGGCGCTGACCACCGCGATCCAGGGCTTCAAGCAGGGCTTCACGACGGCCGACGGCAAGCTCCTGTCCGAGCAGGCCTGAGTCCGGTAACGAGGGAAAGGACGTAACGACCCATGGGAGCACAGCTTCGGGTCTACAAGCGCCGGATCCGCTCTGTCACCGCGACGAAGAAGATCACCAAGGCGATGGAGATGATCTCCGCGTCGCGCATCGTCAAGGCGCAGCGCGCGGTGGCCGCCTCCACTCCGTACGCCGACGAGCTCACCCGGGCGGTGACGGCGGTGGCCACCCGGTCCAACGCCAAGCACCCGCTCACCACGGAGAACCCGCAGGCCACCACGGCCGCAGTCCTGCTGATCACGGCGGACCGCGGCCTGGCCGGCGGCTACTCGACCAACGCCATCAAGCAGGCGATCGCGCTCACCGCGCGGCTGCGTGCCGAGGGCAAGGACGTGGTGACGTACGTCGTCGGCCGCAAGGGTGTCTCGTACTACAACTTCCGCAACCTGACCGTTGCGGGGTCGTGGACGGGCTTCTCCGACAAGCCGTCGTACGGTGACGCCAAGATCGTGGCGAGCGACCTCATCGAGGCGGTCACCGCGGAGACCGGCGGCGTGGACGAGCTGCACCTGGTCTCCACCAAGTTCGAGTCGATGCTGACGCAGACGGCGGTCGACGCCAGACTGCTGCCGCTCCGGCTGGACGAGGTCGAGCTCAGCGACGCGTCGAAGGCCACGAGCCAGATCTTCCCGCTGTACGACTTCGAGCCGTCGGCGGAGGGCGTCCTCGACGCCCTGCTGCCGCGGTACGTCGAGAGCCGGATCTACAACGCGCTGCTGCAGTCGGCCGCCTCGGAGCACGCCGCTCGCCGGCGCGCGATGAAGAGCGCGACCGACAACGCGGGAGAGCTCATCAAGTCGCTCACGCGGCTTGCCAACTCGGCCCGTCAGGCCGAGATCACCCAGGAAATCAGCGAGATCGTCGGTGGCGCCAACGCGCTTGCCGACGCTAGCCGCGGGAGCGAATGAGTATGACCACCACAGTTGAGCCGACCACGGCGACGGGCCGCGTCGCGCGGGTCATCGGCCCGGTCGTCGACGTGGAGTTCCCCGTCGACGCGATTCCGAACATGTTCAACGCCCTGCACGTCGAGGTGGACAGCCCCGACGGCACGGGCAAGAAGGTCCTCACCCTGGAGGTCGCGCAGCACCTCGGCGACGGCATGGTCCGCGGCATCTCGATGCAGCCGACCGACGGCCTCGTCCGTGGCGCGCAGGTCTCCGACACCGGTTCGGCCATCTCCGTGCCGGTCGGCCAGATCACCAAGGGCAAGGTCTTCAACGCCCTCGGTGAGGTGCTGAACGTCGACAAGGACGAGTTCGAGTCCCAGGTCGAGGTCCGCTGGCCGATCCACCGCAAGGCTCCGGAGTTCAAGGACCTCGAGTCCAAGACGGAGATGTTCGAGACCGGCATCAAGGTCATCGACCTTCTCACCCCGTACGTCCAGGGTGGCAAGATCGGTCTGTTCGGTGGTGCCGGTGTCGGCAAGACCGTTCTGATCCAGGAGATGATCTACCGCGTCGCCGAGAACTTCGGTGGTGTGTCGGTGTTCGCCGGTGTCGGCGAGCGCACCCGTGAGGGCAACGACCTCATCCACGAGATGGTCGACTCGGGCGTTCTGGACAAGACCGCGCTGGTCTTCGGCCAGATGGACGAGCCGCCGGGCACCCGCCTGCGCGTCGCGCTCTCCGCGCTGACCATGGCGGAGTACTTCCGTGACGTGGAGCAGCAGGACGTCCTGCTCTTCATCGACAACATCTTCCGGTTCACCCAGGCCGGTTCCGAGGTGTCGACCCTGCTCGGCCGCATGCCCTCCGCGGTGGGCTACCAGCCGAACCTGGCCGACGAGATGGGCCTCCTCCAGGAGCGCATCACCTCGACCCGCGGTCACTCGATCACCTCGATGCAGGCGATCTACGTCCCCGCGGACGACCTGACCGACCCGGCGCCGGCCACCACCTTCGCCCACCTCGACGCGACGACGGTTCTCTCCCGTCCGATCTCCGAGAAGGGCATCTACCCGGCCGTCGACCCGCTGGACTCCACGTCCCGCATCCTGGACCCGCGGTACATCGCGCTGGACCACTACGACACGGCCATCCGTATCAAGGGGATCCTGCAGAAGTACAAGGACCTCCAGGACATCATCGCGATCCTCGGCATCGACGAGCTGTCCGAGGAAGACAAGATCACGGTGCAGCGTGCCCGCCGCATCGAGCGCTTCCTCTCGCAGAACACCTACGTGGCGAAGCAGTTCACCGGTGTCGAGGGCTCGACCGTGCCGCTGTCGGAGACCATCGAGGCCTTCAACGCGATCGCGGACGGCAAGTACGACCACGTCCCGGAGCAGGCGTTCTTCATGTGCGGTGGCATCGATGACCTCGAGCGCAACGCTGCCGAGCTGCTGAAGAAGTGATCGGACCGGCCGACGGCTGAGTGACGTGAGGGGTGGACCCCGGCTTTCGGGGGCCACCCCTCACGGCGCAACCGGCTGTGATCCCGGTCATCTCCGTGTCCCTGGTTTCATGTCGGGGGTGCGGGCCCGTTATTCTTACCGAAACCGCCGAGTAATCGACGGTTTCAAGAGCTTAGGAGCCCACGTTGGCTGAGCTGCACGTCGAGCTGGTCGCAGCCGACCGCAAGGTGTGGTCCGGTGCGGCCACCATCGTCGTCGCCCGCACGGCTTCCGGTGACACCGGCATCATGCCCGGTCACACCCCGGTGCTGAGCGTGCTGGAGACCGGTCCGGTCACCATCCGCACCACCGACGGCGGCACCGTCGTCGCCGCGGTCCACGGCGGTTTCATCTCCTTCGCCGACAACAAGCTGTCGATCCTCGCGGAGATCGCCGAGCTGGCGGACGAGATCGACGTCGCCCGGGCCGAGCGCGCGCTGGAGTCGGCACGGTCCGAGATCGACGCGCACGCCGAGCGCCGCGCGGAGGTCCGCCTGGCGGCGACGCGCGGTCTCAAGGCGCACGTCTGAGCACCGGACCCTGACTACGGGGTCGACCGACGGTCCCGGGGACGCGGAAGCGTGACCCCGGGACTGTCGTATCAGTTGGTAGGACAGGGCGGCCGGTGACACGGCCGTCACGGGGACGCGGGTAGCGAGGAGGTCGGTGAGCATGGTCCTCGCCCTTGTGGTGTGCGCGGCCGTCGTGGCCGTCGCGGTGGTGGGCCTGGTGGCGTTCGCAGTACGCCGCCGCGTCATCCAGCGCGTCGGAGGGACGTTCGACTGCAGTTACCGGCTCAAAATGCCCGCCGACGCCTCGACGAAGCCCGACCTCGACGAGAACGGCCAACCCACCTCGGCCCCGGTCCCCACGACCGACGGCAAGGGGTGGGTTTTCGGTATCGGCCGGTACAGCGGCGACTCCATCGAGTGGTTCCGGGTGTTCTCGTACGCGCCCCGCCCGCGCCGGACGCTGCCGCGCACCGAGATCGAGGTGCTCGGCCGGCGCTACCCCGAGGGCCAGGAGGAGCTCGCCCTGCTCTCCGGCTCCGTGGTGCTGCGCTGTCTGCACAACGGCTCCCCGCTGGAGCTGGCGATGAGCGACGACGCGCTCACCGGCTTCCTCGCCTGGCTGGAGGCGGCCCCTCCGGGGCAGCGCGTTAACGTCGCCTAACCGGCAGGCTAGGCTGCGGCCATGGTGAACCTGACGCGCATCTACACCCGCACCGGCGACGACGGCACGACGGCCCTCGGCGACATGAGCCGCACCACCAAGACCGACCCGCGGCTGATCGCGTACGCCGACACCAACGAGGCCAACGCCGCGATCGGCGTGGCCGTCGCGGCCGGTGCCCTGCCGGACGACGTGTCGGCGGTGCTGACCCGGGTCCAGAACGACCTCTTCGACGTCGGCGCCGACCTCGCCACGCCGGTGGCCGAGAACCCCGAGTACCCGCCGCTGCGGGTCGAGCAGGGGTACATCGACCGGCTGGAGGCCGACTGCGACCACTACCTGGAGTCGCTGGAGAAGCTGCGGAGCTTCATCCTCCCCGGCGGCACCCCCGGCGCCGCCCACCTCCACCTGGCCTGCACGGTCGTGCGGCGCGCGGAGCGTTCCACCTGGGCGGCGATCGACCTGCACGGCGACACCGTCAACCCGCTGACCGCGAAGTACCTCAACCGGCTCTCCGACCTCCTGTTCATCCTGGCCCGGACGGCCAACAAGGAGGTCGGCGACGTGCTGTGGGTGCCCGGCGAGAACCGCTGATCCGCCGGCCGCGGGGGTGGCCGGGTGCACCTTCCGGCGGACCGGGTGCGCGCAGGCGGGCCGTCAGCGGCGGTCCAGCACCCGGCGGGCCCTGGCCGAGTCGTCCGGCCACACCATCAGCCGCGGCCCCGCGCTGGTGTCGACCAGGGTGTTCCGCACGCCCTCGACGGTCAGCAGGGCGGACATCCGGGAGGCCTCGGCGGCGTCCGGCGGGGCGGCGACGCTGACCAGCAGACCGTACTCGTCCGGGTTGCCCGCGCTGGGCCGTCCGGGCACCGGCGACCGGCCGCGCCCGTACGTCCGGCGCAGCAGCAGCACGAGCACGCCGACGAGCGCCAGGCCCACCACCAGGCCCACCAGCGGATGCACCCCGGTCATCGCCCGCAACCCCTCAGCTCGGGTACAGATCACACATCCCATTCTCACCACGGAGCGCCCGCGGGCATTAGAGTCCGGGCCGTGAGCGGCGCGGCTCCGGCGGGTGACCCCTGCCCGTGGCCGCCCCCAGCGAGCGCCCCGAGCCCCAGGCCGGCGGAGGGCCAGGACCAGGACTCGGGAGACCAGCCATGAGCAACGCACCCACCCAGCGGATCGCCGTGATCGGCGCGGGCCTGATGGGCGCCGGCATCGCCCAGGTGTCCGCGCAGGCCGGGTACCCGGTGGTGCTGCGGGACGTCACCGAGGCCGCGCTGCAGCGCGGCCTGGACGGCATCCGGGCGTCGTACGCGAAGTTCGTCGGCAAGGGCCGGATGACCGCGGACGAGGCCGAGGCGGCCCTCGGGCTGATCACCACCACCACCGACCTCGGGGCGGTCGCCGACGCCGACATCGTCGTCGAGGCGGTCTTCGAGCAGCTCGACGTCAAGGAAGGCGTCTTCCGCGAGCTCGACAAGGTCGCGAAGGAGGGCGCGGTGCTGGCGTCCAACACCTCCGCCATCCCGATCACCCGGATCGCGGCCGCCACCGGGCGCCCCGAGAGCGTCGTCGGCGTGCACTTCTTCTCCCCGGTGCCGCTGATGCGCCTCGTCGAGCTCGTGCGCGGCTACAAGACCTCCGACGCGACGCTGGCCGCGGCCCGCGCCTTCGCCGAGGGCGTCGGCAAGGAGGTCGTCGTCGTCAACCGGGACGTCGCCGGCTTCATCACGACCCGCCTGATCACGGCGCTCGTCGTCGAGGCCGCGAAGCTCTACGAGTCGGGCGTGGCCAGCGCGGAGGACATCGACACCGCCTGCCGCCTCGGCTTCGGCCACCCGATGGGCCCGCTGCAGACCGCCGACCTCACGGGCGTCGACATCCTGCTGCACGCCGCGCGGAACATCTACACCGAGACCCAGGACGAGAAGTTCGCCCCGCCGGAGATCATGGCGCGCATGGTCACCGCGGGCGATCTCGGCCGCAAGAGCGGCCGCGGCTTCTACCCGTACGAGGCCTGACGGACCCGCTGCGGGCTGTGCGCCGACCGGCGTACGGCCCGCCGTGTGACCCGCCCCTCACAGGGGCGCACCCGTGCGGGTGAGTTTGCTCACGATGCTGCCGCGGACGGGTGATTTGGGCGGTAATCGAGCGTAGGTATGGGGAGTTCCTGCGTATATTCCCTCGGACGGGTGAAGTTCCGGAGACTCCGCCGAAGGGGAGAAACCTGCGGAGTTGGTTGACCGTCAGATGAGGGGGACACCGGCACGGCACCGGCGCGCGGAGCACCACGCCCCGGCCGGCCAGGGCCCCGGACCACCCGAACGGCGAGCGGAGGAGGAGAGCGTGCGCATCACCGGCGACCACACCGGTCTGGCCATCGAGGGCCGGCTCGACGTCCGCAGCGCCGCCGACGCCCGGGCCCTCCTGCACTCGGCCGTCGACGGCGGTCAGGGCGACCTCGTGCTCGACCTCGGCCGGCTGGAGTTCTGGGACGCCACCGGTCTCGGCGTCATCATGGGCACCCACCGCCGCGCCGGCCGCATCGGCCGCAGGCTCGTCCTGCGCAACGTGCCCGCCCAGCTTCAGCGCCTGCTGGTCGCCACCCGGCTGCACCGCATCCTCGCCGTCGAGGGCACCGTCCCCGACGCGTACGGCACCACCCTCCCCGCCCTGGGGGCCCTGCCGACCGGCCCGCTGGCCTTGCCCACCCTCTGACGGCACCGCCGTCCCCGCCCCCCCGCGGCGTCACTTCGGGGTACCGGTCTGTGCTCCGGCTCACGAGTGTGGAAAAGTCTGCGCTCAGAAGCACGGCTGCGCGGGCCCGACGGCCCCGGTGCGCGGCCATTCCACAGCGCCGCCGGCTCTCGCCGGGCGGCCGGACCCTGGGTGGAGCACAACGTGGGACAGCCGACCGGTGACTTCGCGCAGGAAGGCGTGCGCCCCCGCACCGGCGAGGTCGTCTCCGGCGACCTCCTGCTGGCCATCGGAGGCCCGGACGGCTCGGAGGCGCGCCCCTGCCCGGACGGCTGGCGCCCCGAACCGCGCCGCATCCGGGGCCGCCGCCAGGACCGCCCCGAACTCGGCCCCAGCCCGGCCGTCGGCCCGCTCGCCCTCGGCGGCGCCCCCGAGGACCTCCCGCTGCTCGACCGGGCGGAGGACGTCTCCCAGGTCCTCGCCCTGCTCGCCGAGGGCCGGTCCGTCCGCCTCGTCGGCCAGGCCGGATCCGGCCGCAGCACGCTGCTGGCGGCGGTCGCCGACGCCGCCGACGGCATCGCCCCGGACGGCGTGGTCCGCCTCAGCGGGCACCACCGCACCGGCCCGGACCTCCAGCAGGACCTCTTCGCCGCCACCCACCACGCGCCCGGCTTCCGGCCGGACCCGCGGACCCTCGCCGGCCTGCTCGCCCGGGTCGGTGCCGTCGTCGTCATCGACGACCTCGACGTCGACGACCGCGAACTCGACGAACTTCTCGCCGCCGCACCGGAATGCGCCTTCCTGGTCAGCGCCCCGCCCGGCAGCCCCGCCATGCCGCCCGGCGCCCGGCTGGAGGACCACCTCGTCGCCGGCCTCTCCCGCAGCGCCTGCCTCTCCCTCGTCGGCCGCCTGGCGGGTCGTCAGCTCGACGACTCCGAACGGGCCTGGGCCGTCGACCTCTGGTTCGAGTCCGAGGGGCTGCCGCTGCGCTTCGTCCAGGCCGCCGCGCTGCTGCGCCAGCGCGACCTCGCGGTCGACACGCTCGTCGCCGCACAGGAGGACCGGCACCACGTGTTCGGCCTCGTCAAGGAGATAGCGGAGCCGGACGACCCGGCGGTGCTGGAGGGCGAACTCCGCCGGACCGTGCCGCTGCCGACCGTGGCGGAGAGCGCCGCACCCGCCGTCCGGCTGGCGGAGGGGCTCAGCGAGCCGGCCCAGGCCGTCCTGCGGCTGTCCCTCGCCTTCGGCGGCGAGTGCCCCACCGCCCCGCACCTCCCGGCGCTCATCGACGTCGGCCTCGGCGAGAGCGCGCTGCGCGAACTCGTCGACGTCGGGCTGGCGGTGTCCATCGGCGGCCACCACCGGCTCACCACCGGCGCCACCGAGATGCTCGCCCCCCGCTTCGACCTCGGCACGGTCGCGTACGGCGCCGCCGAGCACTTCTCCTGGTGGGTCGGGCACGCGTCCGTGACGACCGAGCAGATCGCCGCCGAGGCCGAGGTCGTCGTCGGCGCGCTCGTCGCCGACCGCGAGGCGGGCCGCCCGGAGGCCGTCCTGCGGCTCGCCAGGGCGGCCGCCCCGGCGCTGGCGCTGTCCCTGCGCTGGGGCGCCTGGGAGCGGGTCCTCAAGCTCGGCCTGGAGGCCGCGAGGGTCCTGCGGGCGGCCGTCGAGGAGGCGTGGTTCCACCACGAGCTCGGCGTGCTGGCGCTGTGCACCGGGGCCGACCAGCGGGCGCTGGCCGAGCTGGAGTCGGCGGTCGCGCTGCGGGCCGCGTTCGGCGACCCGCGGACCGGCGCCGCCGGGCGCCGGATGCTCGACCTCCTCCAGGCCGGCACGCGGCAGCTGACCGCGGGCGAGCAGGAGCTGCCCCCGGTCGGCCGACGGCCCGTCATCCGGGTCATCGCGCGGGTTCCGCAGCGGTTCCGCAGCATCCGCAGGAGCGGCGACACCCGGCGCACGGTGATCGCCGCGGCGGCGGCCGTGGTCGCCCTCGGCGTGCTCGGCACCGCGGTGGGCCTCACCGTGGGCGGCGGGGATCCGGCCGGCCCCGGCACCATCGGGCCCGGCAGCAGCTCGGCCGACTCCGGGTCGACCACCGGCGGCGACGGTGCCGGCACCCTTCCCGTGGCCACCACGTCCGCCGACCCGTCCGCGCCGTCCGACAGCCCGGCCGCGAGCCCGACCGGCACGGCGACCGGTACGGCCACCGGCGAGGCCCCGCCCGAGCCGGGCGCCACGGGGACGAAGAAGCCCACCCCGACGAAGCCGGGCAGCACGGCGACGACGCGGACCACCCCGCCGACCGGCACGACGTCCAGTTCGACCAAGCCCGGTTCGTCTTCGGCGCCGCCGTCGAGCAGCAGCCCGACCCCCACGGAAAGCTCTTCGGCGAGCCCGAGCCCCAGCGACTCGGTCTCGCCGTAGGCAGGCGGTCCGGGCGGGCACCGCCCCGCCCGGGTCACCGCCGTGGTGCCCGGGCCGGAGCAGGGGTCAGAAGAGCTTCAGCTTGTCGCCGTCGATGCCGCGCAGCTCGTCGTAGTCGAGCACGACGCAGCCGATGCCGCGGTCGGTGGCGAGGACGCGGGCCTGGGGCTTGATCTCCTGGGCCGCGAACACGCCCCTGACCGGGGCCAGCAGCGGGTCGCGGTTGAGGAGTTCGAGGTAGCGGGTGAGCTGCTCGACGCCGTCGATCTCGCCGCGTCGCTTGATCTCGACGGCGATCGTCGTGCCGTCGGAGTCGCGGCACAGGATGTCGACGGGGCCGATCGCCGTCGGGTACTCGCGGCGGATCAGCGACCAGCCGCTGCCGAGCACCTCCATGCGGTCGGCGAGCAGTTCCTGGAGGTGGGCCTCCACGCCGTCCTTCACGAGACCGGGATCGACCCCGAGCTCGTGCGAGGAGTCGTGCAGCACCTCCTCCAGGGAGATGATCAGCTTCTCACCGGCCTTGTTGACGACCGTCCAGGTGTCGCCCGCCTCCTTGAGCGTGCAGGGCGGCGACATCCAGTTGAGCGGCTTGTAGGCGCGGTCGTCGGCATGGATGCTGACGCTCCCGTCGGCCTTCACCAGGATGAGCCGGGTGGCGGACGGGAGATGGGCGGAGAGCCGACCGGCATAGTCGACCGAGCAGCGGGCAATTACGAGACGCACGGTCGACCACGCTAGCCCACCGGGGCCAGTTGATGCGATTCCGCGACGACGGGGTGAAGAATCCGCGCGAACGGCGAACCATGGTGTTCGCGCGGTCACACGCCGTGCACGCGAACTCCGCCTGCCCACGGCGGCCGGTAGCCGCCCGACGGGGGCGAGGACGCGGGACGAACACTCCGACACGATCCGGCCAATCTGGGTCGGTCGGGGCCGAACCTGATGATATTCGACGGATTCTGCCGTCGCACTGAGCAATCGCCTGTCACTCTGGTGTGAGCGTCCGTCGCCCTGCGCGACCACGTGTTCCGGCGTCGACGCCTGCCCGGGTGCCGGTCGTGCGCCCGAGCGCCACCCGCCCATGCTGTCGACGCACCCGCGGAGTCCAGGACAGGGCGCCCCGGGTGCGCCCCGGTCCACTGCCGAGCCGACCGGCCGTCAGGTCGGTCGCCCGCGCCAGGAGTCCGCGGACGCGTCCTGTCCGCACCACGCACCACCGGCACCAACGCACGACCACCCCGGCGGGCCGCGCCGTGGTGGACCGCGAGAGGAGAACCCATGTCGCTCGACGTCTCACCGGCCCTGCTCGAGATGGCCGAGAGAGGCGAGGTCGACGAGAGGGAGTTCGTCGACTGCGTCCGCACCTCCCTCCCGTACGCCTGGGAGCTGATCAGCTCGCTGGTTGCCCAGACCAAGGTCGACGGCACCGACTTCGCCGACAACCACGTCCCGCCGCCGAGTGAGCAGGCCCGCGGTCAGCTCCTCCGCGCGATGGCCAGCGACGCGATCCGGGGGGCCCTGCAGCGGCACTTCGGGGTGCAGCTGGCGTTCCAGAACTGCCACCGGGTGGCGGTGTTCGCACCGTCCGAGAAGAACGGGGAGCGGTACAGGCGCTTCACGTCCGTCCGCGCGCAGCTGCTCAACCAGTCTCCCGAGCTGCGGGACTGCTGAGGCCGTCCGCGGGGCCGTCCGGCACTCCGGTGCCGGGCGGCCCCGCGGCGTGCGGGCGTCAGCCCAGCCGGGGGAGGACCTCCCGGCCGAGCCGGGCGATGTTGTCCAGGGTCGCCGCCCGGTCGCCGGAGCCCTCCGCGAGCAGGGCGAACCGGCGGATGCCGGTCCGCTCGGCGGTGGCGAGCAGCCGGTCCGCGCACTGCTGCGGCGTGCCCACCGCGTGCAGGTCGCAGAGGAGTTCGGTGTACGCGTGCGGGTCGCGCATCCGGCGCTCGCGGCCGTCGACGGTGCGGTGCGCGCCGAGCCCGTACTCGAACCAGCCGGGCATCGCCCGGAGCAGACTGGCGCGGGCCGCGGACGTCCGGTCGTCGACCTGGGCCACGCCCGCCGCGACGTGCTCCCGCTCGACCGCGGCCAGCTGCTCCTCGCCGCGCCCGCAGGCCCGCCAGGCGTCCCGGTAGGCGGCGAGCATCTGCTGCTTGTCGTCGTCGCCGGAGTGCATGCCGAGGAGCATCGGCAGACCGCGCTCGGCGGCCGTGCGGACGCCGCCCGGCGAGGTGCACGCGACGACCACCGGCGGGCCGGCCGCGGGGAGGGCGCCGACCTCCTGCCGCTGCCGCGGGAAGTGCCGCAGCGGCCCGCCCTCGCGGTCCTCGACCCCCAGCCCCAGCCAGTCGGCGAGGTCCGGCAGCCGGGCCGGCTCGCTCGCGCGGGGCACCACCGCGACCTCCGGGAAGCTGAACTGCGGGCCGTCCGCGCCCACTCTGGAGCCGCGCAGCCACCGCAGCAGCAGGTCGAGCCGCTCCGGGAAGCCCGACTCGAACGCGGCCACGCCGGTGCCGAAGACGTCCAGGTCGATCCACGGCCCGCCACGGCCCACCCCGAGGGTGAACCGCCCGCCCGAGGTGAGGTGCAGCAGCGCCGCCCGCTCGCCGAGCGCCACCGGGTGCACCGTCGACAGCACGCTGACCGCGGTGCCGATCCCGATCCGCCGGGTGCGCCCGAGGAGCATCGCGGCGAGGGTCGCCGCGTCCGGGCAGACGCCGTACGGCACGAAGTGGTGCTCGGCGAGCCAGACCGCGTCCAGTCCGGCCCGCTCCGCGGCGACCGCCGCGTCGACCGTGCGCTGCAGCACCTCGCCGTGGCCCTGCCCGGGGAACTGCGCCGAGAGCAGGAACGCCCCGACCCGGATCCGGTCGGTGTCCGCGGGATGGCCGCCGCCGGCCGCGGGTACGGTTTCGGGCGCGGCGGCGGTGCCGGCCGGTCCGTCGGCGGGGCGCTGGGTGGTCTGGGTCATCGGGGGCCTCCTCGGGAGTGCGCAGTGGCTGCGAACTCCGCTGTCTCACCTTGTGAGTAGCCGATGTCATGTGCCAACGGCACGTCGTTTCACCAATTTCCCAGGAGATCGGGTGGATCTCGGGAGAAACACCGGAGTGCCCTTCGATGTCGTGATAGTGGCACCCCGGCGGCCGCCCGGGCCCGTACCCTGGAGGTGTTCCGTGCCCGGCCGAGAGGTGGTTGTCGTGTCGCCCCGTCGCAATCGAGTCAGCAGTGCCGACGACGGCGGGCAGCCGCCCGCGGCCCCGTTCGGCGGCTCGCTGCGCCGTACCGAGAGCTACCGGGGCGAGGAGTGGGTCGTGCAGACCGTGGCCGGGTCGCCGGGACGGTTCTACCGCTGCCCGGGCTGCGACCAGGAGATCCCGCCGGGCGTCGGCCACGTCGTCGCCTGGCCGGACCTCGGTGCGGGGGTCGAGGACCGGCGGCACTGGCACCGGGCCTGCTGGGGGGCCAGGGAGCGCCGCGGGGCGGGCCTGCTGCGCGGCCGCGGGGCGCCGAAGTACTGATCCGCCGCCGGGCACCGCCCGGGGCGGCGCCGACGGCGCGGACGGCCCGCTCAGGCGTCGCGGCCGCGGAGCACCAGCGCGCCGCCGGCGAGTGCGGCGAGCGTCCAGGCCAGGCAGACGGCGAAGCCCGTGCCCGGGCCGTACGGCTGGCCGGACTCCTGGTAGACGAGGAACATCCGCTGGCCCGCGTAGTCGGGGAAGTAGTGCGCCACCGACTTCACCTTCGGCACGGCGCTCAGGATCGGCGACAGCAGGAAGAAGAACGGCACCAGCACGCCGAGCGCCAGCGTCTGGTTGTGCAGCATGGCCGTCACGCCCGCCGAGAACAGGCAGATCATCGTCAGGTACCCGGCCGCGCCGAACACCGCGCGCAGCACGTGCGGGTCGCCGATGCCGACGCTGTGGCCGCCGAGCAGGGCCTGCCCGAGGAAGAAGGCGGTGAAGACCGTCACGAGCGACACGGCCAGCGCCAGCGCGCAGACCACCACGGCCTTTCCGGCGAGCAGCGTGATGCGCTGCGGCACGGCCGCCAGCGACACCCTGATCATGCCGCTGCTGTACTCGTTGCCGATCGCCAGGACCCCGAAGACCACCATCGCGATCTCGCCGAGGATGATGCCGGCGAAGGCCGTGCCGGTGGCGTCGAAGGGCGAGTTGTCCGGGGCGAAGTCGTCGAAGTTGTTGTTGGCCAGGGTGGTGATGAGGGCGCCGAGGCCGACGGTCGCGACGAAGGCGGGGGCGAGCGTCCACGCCGTCGAGCGGACGGTGCGGAGCTTCGTCCACTCGGACTGCAGGACGGCGGGGAATGCGGCCATGCTCAGTTCTCCTTCTTCGTGCCGCGGGCCTGCCAGTCGGAGCCCCAGGCGGGGGCCGGGCCGGGCGCGACCGCGGGTGCGGGGCCGGCGGGAAGGCCGGCCGGCCGCCCGCCCGCACCGGCGTGGTACTGCACCGACTCCGCGGTCATCTGCATGAAGGCCTCCTCCAGCGAGGCCTGCTGCGGGCTGAGTTCGTGCAGGGTGATGCGGTGCTCGGTGGCGAGGTCGCCGAGGAAGACGAGGTCGCCGTCGGGCACCTCGTACGCGCCGTCGGGGCCCGGTTCGGCGCCGAGACCGGCCCGGTGCAGGACGTCCAGCAGGAGTTCGGGCTGCGGGGTGCGGATGCGCACCGCGGAGCGGGAGTTCTGCTTGATGAAGTCGGCCATCGGCAGGTCGGCGAGGAGCCGGCCGCGGCCGATGACGACGAGGTGATCGGCGGTCAGGGCCATCTCGCTCATCAGGTGCGACGAGACGAAGACCGTGCGGCCCTCGGTGGCGAGGCCCTTCATGAGGGTGCGGATCCACAGGATGCCCTCCGGGTCGAGCCCGTTGACCGGCTCGTCGAACATGAGGATCTCCGGGTCGCCCAGCAGCGCGGAGGCGATGCCGAGCCGCTGGCTCATGCCGAGGGAGAAGCCCTTGGCGCGCTTGCGGGCGACCGCGGTGAGGCCGACCATCTCCAGCACCGCGTCGACCCGGGCGGCCGGCAGCCGGTTGCTCTGCGCCATCCACAGCAGGTGGTCGCGGGCGGTGCGGCCCGGGTGCACGGCCTTGGCCTCCAGCAGGGCTCCGATGTAGCGGAGGGGGTCGTTCACCTGCCCGTACCGGCGGCCGTCCAGGGTGACCTGTCCGGCGGTGGGCCGGTCCAGGCCGAGGATCATGCGCATCGTGGTGGATTTGCCGGCGCCGTTCGGGCCCAGGAACCCGGTGACGACACCGCGGGGGACCTGGAAGCTCAGGCGGTCGACGGCCAGGGTGTCGCCGTAACGTTTCGTCAGCTCGTGCAGCTCGATCATGTCCGCTCCCTCGTCCCCGTCAGGCTATGACAAAGGGGACAAATGCTCGCGATGGCTGCACCGGCTCGGCGAGCCGCAATACGGTGGCGGTATGACCCTCCCCAACGCGCCGGCCGCGCCCGAGAACGGCACCGGCACCCCGCTCGTCCTGCTGCACGCCTTCCCGCTCTCCGCCCGGATGTGGGCCTGCCAGCTGGACAGGCTGCCCGGCCCGGCCGGCGAGGCGGCCCGCGTGATCGTGCCCGACCAGCGGGGCTTCGGCAGCACGCCGCTCGGCGACGACGAGCCCTCCCTCGACGCGGTCGCCGACGACGTTGCCCGCCTGCTGGACGGCCTCGGGATCGAGCGCGCCGTCCTCGGCGGCCTCTCCATGGGCGGCTACGCGGCGATGGCCTTCGCCCGCCGCCACGGCGACCGCCTCGCCGGCCTCGTGCTCGCCGACACCAAGGCCACCCCCGACACCGAGCAGGCCCGCGCCAACCGCGAGCGCATCGCCGGCGCCGTCGAGGCCCGCCGCAGCGTGAGCATCCTCGCCGAGGAGAAGATCGAGGAGGGGCTGCTCGGCCCGGCCACCGACCCCGACCTCGTCGCCCACGTCCGCGCGATGATCGCCGAGGCGCCGCCGGCCGCCGTCGCCTGGGCACAGCGGGCGATGGCCGCCCGCGGCGACTCGCTGGAGGTGCTCGCCGGGGTCCGGGTGCCGGCCGCGGTGATCGTCGGCGAGGCGGACACCGTCACCCCGCTCGCCGAGGCCCGGCTGATGACCGCGGCCCTGCCGGACGCCGAGCTGACCGTCATCCCCGCCGTCGGCCACCTGAGCTCCCTGGAGGCCCCGGAGACGTTCAACGCGGCCGTCCGGGCGCTGCTCAAGCGCGTCCGCGGCTGACCCGGCCCCCGGGGGCCGTGCCGGGGCGGGCGCGCACAGGACGCCCGCCCCGGCCCCGCCTCAGCGGCGGTCCAGGACGACCGCGCCGGCCGGCAGGGTGTACCGGTCGACCCGGCTCACCGCGCCGTTCGGCACGACCACGCCGTTCTCGACCGCGCCCACGCCGAAGTCGTCGTCGCCGACGAGGAAGAGTTCGACGGTGCCCCGGCGGCCCGGCAGCACCGAGATGCCCTCGATCTTGCCGTTCGTCAGACCCGCCGCCGCGGCGTCGAACACCGGACGCTTCGCACCCAGCACCACCGAGGAGGCGTCCAGCTCCAGCGCGGGCACGGTCGCCGGGTCGTCCCAGCGGCTGCCGAGCAGGTCGGTGGCCCCGCCGAAGTCGACCTCGGAGAGCCGCGTCCAGACCGTCGGCCGCAGGCCGTCCCGCTCCTCGATCAGCAGCCGGTCCGGGCCGAGCCAGCTGATCGCCGAGGTCGACCAGCCGCCGTCCGTCGCGCTGTCCGCCTCGCGGGCGAACGCGAACTCGCCGGTGAGCCTCGGGGTGCTCCGCGAGACGTCGATCCGGAAGACCCGCTGCACCCGCGACTTCTTCGCGGCCTTCGAGTCCGGGTTGGAGAGCTGCGTCTGCTGCGCGGCGTACAGCGTCCGGCCGTCCGCGGAGACCGTCAGGCCCTCCAGGCCCTTGTTGTTCTTCTGCTTGGCCTCGACGGCCGGCAGGATCGCCAGCACCCGCACGCCCGGCGCGGTGTAGGCCGACCCGGCGGGCACCAGCACGGTGTCGAGCACACCGGAGGCGGAGAAGTGCAGCAGGCTGGAGCCGTACTCGCTGCTGATCCAGAACGAGCCGTCGTGCAGCCGCACCAGGCCCTCGCTGTCGAGCCCGTACGGGTCGTCGGGCAGGACCTCGCCCGCGAGGCCGACCGGGCGCTCGGCGGTCAGCGCGGCGGGCGGCAGCCCGGTCAGGAAGCGCGTGCCGGTGACCGGGTCGGTCCGTCCCGCCGGGACGCGCAGCGGGATGCGGCGGACGATCTCGATGCCGCCGTCGCGGCCGAGCCGGATGCGGAGGATCTGCGGCGTGTAGTCGGGCTTGAGGAAGATCTTGTCGGTGTCCACCGCGGCGTCGGCGTTCGGGCCGCGGTCGGTGACCGTCCAGAACTCCCGGCCGGAGGAGTCGGCCGGGACGAGGTCGCTGAAGCCGCCCAGGCCCAGCCCCGCACCGATCGGAGCGGGGGAGCGGTACGTCCAGCTGCCGTCGTGCCGAGGGGCCGGCAGGTCGGTGGGCAGCCGGCGGCAGATGCTGTCGCAGGGGCGGTCAGGGCCAGCACGGCCGCAGCGAGCGGGGCGATACGGGAGAGTCGCATGGCGCACCAGCCTGCGGCCCGCGGCCCGTCCGGCGCGCGGATTCGGACGGAAGGGCCGGTGACGGTCCGGTGAACGCCCGAGCGGCCCCCGCCGTGAGGCGGGGGCCGCTCGGGTGATGCCGCGTCAGCGGTACGGCGTCAGCGCGACTGCTGCGCCGGGACGCCCAGGCCGTCGTCGGACGGCAGGGTGGCCGCGGCCACCGCCGCACCGGTCAGCGTGGCCAGCATCTCGCGCACGTTGGTGAGCTGCGCGTTGATCGAGTCGCGGCGGTTGGTGAGCGCCGCCAGCTCGCGCTCGGACTCGCTGCGCACCCGGTCGGCCTTCGCGTTCGCGTCGGCGACGATGTCCTCGGCCTGGCGCTGCGCGGTCTCCACCGTCTGGCGGGCCCGGCGCTCGGCGTCCGTGCGGAGCTTCTCGGCCTCCAGACGGAGCTGCTCGGCGCGGTGCTCGATCTCGGCGAGGCGCTTCTCGGCCTTCGCCTGACGGGCCGCCAGGTCGCGCTCGGACTGCTCGCGGCGCTTCGCCAGGTTGGTCTCGAACTCCAGCGCGGCCTGCGCGGCCTTGGTGCGGGTCTCCTCGAAGAGGGCGTCCGCCTCCTCGCGCTTGTTCTGCGCGTCCTTGTTGGCCTCGGCACGCAGCTGCGCGGAGTCGCTCTTGGCCTTGTCGACGATCCGCAGACCCTCGTCCTCGGCCTTGGCCTTGCGGTCCTTGGCGTAGTTCTCCGCCTCGGAACGGACCTGCTGCGCGGCGGCCTCGGCCAGCTCGCGGTGCTGCTCGGCGGCGCGGTGCGCCTCGTCGCGCAGGTCCTTCGCCTCCTCCTCCGCGAGGCGGAGGATCTTCTCCACGCGGGCTCCGAGACCGGCGTAGGACGGCTCGGACTCCGTCACCGCGGCCTGCGCGGTCTGCGTCTCCAGGTGCAGTTCCTCGATGCGCTTCTCCAGCGCACCGATGCGGGACAGCGCGCTGTCCCGGTCGGCCACCAGCTTGGTGATCCGCTCGTCGACCTGGGCGCGCTCGTACCCACGGCGCACCAGGTCGAAGCCGTGGGGGGAGTGACTGTCGCTCATGGGGTTCTGGGCTTCCTGTCGTCAGACCGCTGGGTTGGTTGAGGGAATCCTGACACGTTATCGGAGTGTCAACGTCGAAATGTCGAGGCTTCGCGGACAATGTCCGCTCAATCGGGTGGCGGGCTCCCGGGACGATTGCCCGCCGACCGCTGGGCGCCCACGCCCGCTCCCGCCCTGGGCGCCGCGTCCTTCCTTGCCGTACTTCCCCCGTTGGCCTGCTGCACCGGTGACGGTGCCTCGAAAGCCTCCAGTGCGGACAGCACGTCCTGCACCCTGGAGATCTCGGTGTTGATGTCCTTGCGGCGGCGCACCAGCTCGTCCAGCTCGTGCCGGCCCTCGTCGGTGACGCGCTTCGCCTCGGCCTTCGCCTCGCCCAGCAGGCGCTCGGCCTCCTCCTCGGCGAGCCGCAGCTGCTCCGCGGCCGAGTCGTCGGCCCGCTGCAGGCGCTTCTCCGCCTCCGCGGCGGCGGCCTCGATCTTCTCGTCGGCCTCCTCCTCGGCACCGCGGAGCTTCGCCTCGGCCTTCGCGATCAGCGTCTCCGCCCGGTCGGCCGAGTCCGCGAGCTTCTGCTCGGCGCCCTTGAGCAGGCCCTCCGCCTTGCGGACGGCCGCGATGCGCACCTTGCTGGCCTCCGCCGAGGCCTCCGAGGTGAGTTCGGCGGCCCGCTCCTCGGCGGCCGCGACGAGCTTCGCCGCCCGCTCCTCCGCCTCGGCGACGGCCGCCACCGCCTGGTCCTCGGCCTCGGTCAGCTGCTCCTGCGCCGCGGTCACCAGCGTGTCGACCCGCTCGCCGGCCGACTTCATGGCCTGCGCGTTCTCGCTGCGGGCCCGCTCGTGCAGCGCCTCGATCTCGGCGTCGGTGCGCTCGCGCAGCTCCTCGGCCCGCTCGCGGATCGCCGTCGAGTCACGACGGGCCTCGGAGAGCAGGGCGTCCGCGTCGGCGCGGGCCCGCTCCACCTCGGCCTGGCCGGCGGCCTCGCCGGCCGCGACGAGCCGGTCGGCCTCCTTGCGGGCGGCCGCCACCATCGCGTCGGCCTGCTCCTCGGCGGCGGCGGTCGTCGCCAGCGCCGTGGTGTGGGCCTCCTCGCCGAGCTGCTCGGCGTCGCCGAAGGCCTTCTCCAGCAGCGAGGTGGCCCGCTCCCGGGTGGTGCGGTCGAACGTCTCGGCCGCGGCCCGGGTCTCCATCTCGAACGTCTCGGCCCGGCGCCGGGTCGAGGAGTCGAAGTCCTCCGCGAGCGTCCGGGTCGCCAGTGCGTACTCCTCGGCCTCCGCCCTCAGGGCGGCGGAGAACTCCTCCGCCTCCTGGAGCGACGCGGCCGAGCGCTCCTCGGCCTCCCGGACCACCCGGCGGGCCTCGGCCTCGGCCTCGGCACGCTGCCGCTCCACGGCCTCCGCGGCCGTGCGGCGCTCCGCCTCGGCGTCCTCGCGCAGCGCGGCGTCGTAGGCCCGGGCCTCCTCGCGCACCCGCTCGGCCTCCGCGACGGCGGCGTCGCGCTCGGCGGACAGCTCGGCGGCGGTGCGCTCGCGCAGTTCGGCGGTCTCGCGTTCGGCGGCGGCACGCAGTTCGGCGGTCTCCCGTTCGGCGGCGGCACGCAGTTCGGCGGTCTCCCGTTCGGCGGCGGCACGCAGTTCGGCGATCTGCTGCGAGGCGGACTCGTGCAGCCCCGCCACCGACTGGCGGATACCGGCGGCCTCGTCCTCGGCCTCGGCGGTGAGCGCGGACGCGTCGGAACGCGCCCGGCCGACCGTGTCCTCGGCCTCGGCGCGGGCCTGCTCCAGCGTCTCGGCGGCCTCGGCGGCGAGGGCGTCGGCCTGCTCGCGCGCCCGGCCGACGGCCTCCTCGGCCTCGGCGCGGGCCTGCTCCAGCGTCTCGGCCGCCTCCACGGCCAGGGCGTCGGCCTGCTCGCACGCCAGCCGGACGGTCTCCTCGGCCTCGGCGCGGGCCTGCTCCAGCGCCTCGGCGGCCTCCACGGCGAGCGTCCCGGCCTGCTCGCGCGCGCCGGCCAGGATCTCCGCCGCCTCGGAGCGCAACTGCTCCGACTCGGTCTCGGCGGCCTGCCGCACGGCGGCGGTCTCGGCGGCGGTGCGCACGGTCAGCTCGGCGGCCTCCCGCTCCGCCGCCTCCCGGGCGCTGCGAGCGGCGGCCAGCTGCTCCGCCGTCTCCTCCTGCTCGCGGCGCAGCCCCTCGGCGGCGGCCTCCCGGGCGCGGCGGCTCTCCTCCCGCAGGGCCGCGGCGTCGGCCTCGGCCTCGGTGCGGACCCGGGCGACCCACGTGTCGGTCTCGGCACGCAGCGTGTCGGCGGCCTCGCCGGCCTCGGTGCGGACGGTCTCCGCGTGGGCACCGGCCTCGGTGCGGACGGTCTCGGCGGCGTCCTCGGCCTCCGTACGGAGTGCCTCCGCGGACTCCTCGGCGCGCTCGCGCAGCTGCTGCGCGGCGGTGGCGGCGGCCTCGCGGACGGCCTCGGCGGCCTCCTCGGCGCGGGCCTGCAGGGACGCGGCGTCGTCCGCGGCCTGGGTGCGCACCTGCTGGGCGTGGTCGGCGGCCTCGCGGCGCAGCTCCGCGGTCTCGCGTTCGGCGGCGGCGCGGTTGTCGGCGGCCGCGGCGCGGGCCGCGGCGAGCGCCTCCTGGCTCTGCTGCTGTGCGGTGGCGGTGAGCTTCTGCGCCTCCGTACGGGCCCGGGCGAGGGTCTGCTCGGCCCGGCCCTGGGTGGCGAGGGCGTGCTCCTTGGCCTCGGCGCGCAGCCGCTCGGTCTCGGCGGTGGCGCCGGCCCGCAGCTCGTCGGCGTCGGCCTTGGCGCGGGTGAGGAGCTCCTCGGCGCTCTTCGCGGACTCCTCGATCTGGACGACGGCCTGGCGGCGGGCGTCGCCGCGCACCCGGTCGGCCTCGGCGGCGGCCTGGGCGCGCAGCTCCTCGGCCTCGGCGCGCAGACGGGCGGCGTCCTCGTGCATCCGCTCCATCTGCTCGCGGATGGAGGCGGCGTCGTCGAGGGCGGCGTTCTGCGCCTCCTCGACGGCGGCCATGGCCTGCTCGCGCAGGCGCTCGGCCTCGGCGGAGGCCACGGTGCGCAGCCGGTCGGCCTCGGCGGCGGCCTCCTCGCGGGTGGTGCCGGCGTCGCGGGTGGCGCGGGCGAGCACCTCCTCGGCCTGGCGGGCGGCCTTGGCGAGGTGGACGGCGGCGTCCTTGGCCCCGTCGGCGCGGCCGCGCTCCTCCGCGTCGGCACGCAGCGCCTGGGCGGCGGCCTCGGCCTCGGCGCGGATCGCGGCGGCCTCGCCCTCGGCCTCGGCGCGCAGGTCGGCGATGGCGGCCTCGGCGTCGGCGCGCAGTTCGGCGGCGACGGACTCGGCGGCGCCGCGCAGCCGCTCGCTCTCCTCGGAGGCGGCGGCCCGGGCGGCGTCGGCCTCGGCCTTGGCGGTGGCGGCGGACGACTTGATGAGGTCGGCCTCGCGGGTGGCGGCGGCCACCATCTTGGCGATCTCGGCCTTGGCGGTGAGGGAGCGCTGCTCGCTGGCGGCCTCGCCGTCGGCGACGCGCTGCTCGGCGGTGGCGGTGGCGTCGGCGTGGAGCCGTTCGGCGGCGGCGCGGGCGGCGGCGAGCTGGTCGGCGGCCTCCTGGCGGGACCGCTCGGCCTCGGCGTGGGCCTCGGCGCGGAGCCGTTCTATCTCGGCCTGGGCACGGGCGAGGGCGGCCTCGGCGCGCTCCTGGTCGTACAGGGCCTGGCGCTTGAGGCTGGCGATCTCGGCCTGGGCGGCGCCGAGGCGGTCCTCGGCGGCGGCGTGGGCCTCGGCGATCTGCTGCTGGGCTGCGTTGGCGGCGGTGCCACGCAGCTCCGCGGCCTGGGCGTTGGCCTGCTGGGCCTGCTCGGAGGCGGCGCGCAGGAGGCGTTCGGCGTCGGTCTGGGCGCGGTGGAGGGCGGCCTCGGCGGCGGCCTGGGCCTCGCCGCGGGCGGCGTCGACGTCGGCGGCGGTCTGCGCACGGGCCTGGTCGGCGAGCGCGGTGGCCTCGGCGCGGGCGGCGGCCATCATGCGCTCGGCCTCGGCGCGGGCCTCCTGGAGGAGGCGCTTGGCCTCCTGCTCGGTGCCGGCGCGGGTCTGCTCGGCCCAGTTGACGTTCTCGTGGACGTGCTGCTCGGCGTTGCGGCGCAGTTCGGCGAGTTCGTCGTCGAGGTGGCGGCGGCGGGCGGAGAGTTCGGCCTCCAGCCGGGCGGTGCGCTCGGCGGCCTCGGCCATCAGCCGCTGGGTGGCGGCCTGCGACTCCCGCAGCTGGCGTTCGGCGTCGGCGCGCAGGGCCTCGGCCTGCATCTCCGCGGTCCGCAGGAGCTGCTCGGCCTGACCGGAGACGGAGTCGAAGGCGCGCGGCTGCGCGAGCTGCCGCCGGGCCTCGTGCAGCTTGGCCCTGAGCACCTCCACCTGGTAGGCGAGGTCCTCGGCATGCTCGACGGTCTTGTCCCGCTCCTTGCGAGTCCGATCCATCTCGGCCTCGAACTTGGAGAGGTGATCCTCAACCTCGTAGCGGTCGTAGCCCCGCACTCCGCGGTCCCATCCATCTCCTGGTCGCGTCCTCGACCGGGCCTTACCGGCGCCCCGTGATGCTGTTGCCGGGGGCCGGACCGGCTGGTCCTTGCAGCCGCGGATCGTGCCGCGGTCGGAGGCCGTCGGCCGGGGGCGCACGGGTGTACCGCGTTCCCTCGTCCGGGTGGACTCCTGGGCGAACTCCTGCCTCGTGGAGAATGGTGACAGATCCGGGCTGCGACCGTTCGGTCGTGCCCGGCCGATGGACTCTCCTGCGGCGTGAACCGGCCGGTTTCCTGCCCGTCCGGTCCTGCCTCGGCGGTGCCCGTCGGTCCGGATCCTGCCCGGAGCTCTGGCGCACCTGGGCATTGTAGTGTGCGCAGCTTGCAGCGGAATGGCCGAGTGGGGGTTTTCCGAGGTTACCGACGGGTTGCCGAGGAGGCCGCCTGCGGTGCGGCCCCCTCCGCGCGACGCCGGGCCGGACCCGGTGACGGGCCCGCTCAGTGCGCGCCGGCCGCCGAGGTGACGAGTTCGGTGAGGACGCCGCCGCAGTCCTTCGGGTGCAGGAAGGTGATCCGCGAGCCCATCGAGCCGGTGCGCGGCTCGTCGTAGAGCACCCGGACGCCCTTGGAGCGGATGTCCGCGGCGTCGGCGTCGACGTCGGCGGTGCCGAAGGCGATGTGGTGCACGCCCTCGCCGTTCTTGGCGAGCCACTTGGCGACCGTCGAGTCCTCGCGGGTGGGCTCCAGCAGCTGGAGGTAGGAGGCGCCGCCGTCGCCGGTCTCGTTGATCCGGAGCATGGCCTCGCGGACGCCCTGCTCCTCGTTGACCTCGCTGTGGAAGACCTCGAAGCCGTAGGTCGACCGGTAGAACTCGACCGTGCGGTCGAGGTCGAAGCAGGCGATGCCGATGTGGTCGATACGGGTCAGCACGGGTGGCCTCCGGGGTGAGGGTGGGAGGGGGACGGCACCAGTGCAGCGCATCGGGCGGAGGGTTGGCCACAGGGGCCGGTGCGAGCCTGCTCACACCGGGGCGGGCGGGTCGGCGCCGCGTCCCGACCCGACGCACCGGGGCGGGGTGCGAGGATATTCACCCCGTGCGCGCTGACACGGTGTTGACTCGGGAGTGCCAGTGCCGCTGATCACACCGTCGCGGCGGTGACGCACGGGTTACGGGTCAGTACATTGAGCCGCATCCCTCCACCCTCATGCCTGACGCGCGAAGGGGCTCGTCTCATGACTACTTCAGTGATCGTCGCGGGTGCACGCACTCCGATGGGCCGCCTCCTGGGCTCGCTCAAGGGCTTCTCCGGCGCGGAGCTCGGCGGTGTCGCCATCAAGGCGGCGCTGGAGCGCGCGGGCATCACCGGTGACCAGGTCCAGTACGTGATCATGGGCCAGGTGCTGCAGGCCGGTGCCGGCCAGATCCCGGCCCGCCAGGCCGCCGTGAAGGCGGGCATCCCGATGAACGTCCCCGCGCTGACCGTCAACAAGGTCTGTCTCTCGGGTCTGGACGCCATCGCGCTGGCCGACCAGCTGATCCGCGCGGGCGAGTTCGAGGTCGTCGTCGCCGGCGGCCAGGAGTCCATGACCAACGCCCCGCACCTGCTGCCGAAGTCCCGCGAGGGCTTCAAGTACGGCGCGATCGGGATGCTCGACGCCATGGCGTACGACGGCCTCACCGACGCCTTCGAGAACATCCCGATGGGCGAGTCGACCGAGAAGCACAACACCCGGCTCGGCATCGGCCGCGAGATCCAGGACGCCATCGCCGCGCAGTCCCACCAGCGCGCCGCCAAGGCCCAGCAGAACGGCGTCTTCGACGCCGAGATCGTGCCGGTGCCGATCCCGCAGCGCAAGGGCGAGCCGGTGCTGTTCAGCCAGGACGAGGGCATCCGGGCCGACACCACCGCCGAGGGCCTGGGCCGGCTGCGCCCGGCGTTCGCCAAGGACGGCACCATCACGGCCGGTTCCGCCTCGCAGATCTCCGACGGTGCCGCCGCCGTGGTCGTGATGAGCAGGGCGAAGGCGGAGGAGCTGGGCCTGAGCTGGATCGCCGAGATCGGCGCCCACGGCAACGTGGCCGGCCCGGACAACTCGCTGCAGTCGCAGCCGTCGAACGCGATCGACCACGCCCTCGCCAAGGAGGGCCTGACCGTCGCCGACCTCGACCTGATCGAGATCAACGAGGCGTTCGCGGCGGTCGCGCACCAGTCGATGAAGGACCTCGGCGTCACCGACGAGAAGGTCAACGTCAACGGCGGCGCCATCGCGCTGGGCCACCCGATCGGCATGTCCGGCGCCCGCCTGGTGCTGCACCTGGCGCTGGAGCTGCAGCGCCGCGGCGGCGGTGTCGGTGCTGCCGCGCTGTGCGGTGGCGGCGGCCAGGGCGACGCCCTGATCATCCGGGTCCCCGCGCAGGGCTGACCGGTCGACGTACCGTCGGGGGCGCACACAGAGTCGTGTGCGCCCCCGTTCCGGATCGAGGAGCACTTCTGATGGTCGATGTGGCGACCCTGGTCGAGCAGGCCCGAGCGGGCCGGCCGCGGGCCGTGGCCCGGCTGATCTCGCTGGTCGAGAACGCCGCCCCGCAGCTGCGCGAGGCGATGGCCGCACTGGCCCCGTACACGGGCCGCGCCTACACCGTGGGCCTCACCGGCTCACCCGGTGTCGGCAAGTCGACCTCCACCTCGGCGCTGGTCTCCGCCTACCGCCGGCTCGGCAAGCGGGTCGGGGTGCTCGCCGTCGACCCGTCGTCGCCGTTCTCCGGCGGCGCGCTGCTCGGCGACCGGGTGCGGATGCAGGACCACGCCACCGACCCGGAGGTGTTCATCCGCTCGATGGCCACCCGCGGCCACCTCGGCGGGCTCTCCTGGACGGCCCCGCAGGCGCTGCGCGTGCTGGACGGCGCCGGCTGCGACGTGATCCTCGTGGAGACCGTCGGCGTCGGGCAGTCCGAGGTGGAGGTCGCCGCGCAGGCGGACACCACGGTGGTGCTGCTCGCCCCCGGCATGGGCGACGGCATCCAGGCCGCGAAGGCGGGCATCCTGGAGATCGGCGACGTCTTCGTCGTCAACAAGGCGGACCGGGACGGCGCCGACGCGACCGTCCGCGAGCTCAACCACATGCTCGGCCTCGGCGGGGCACGGGAGCCGGGTGCCTGGCGGCCCCCCGTCGTCAGGACGGTCGCCGCCCGCGGCGAGGGCCTCGACGAACTGGTCGAGGCGCTGGAGAAGCACCGCGCCTGGCTGGAGGAGTCCGGCGCCCTGGCGGAGCGCCGCCGCCGCCGGGCCGCGGACGAGATCGAGGCCATCGCGCTGGCCGCGCTGCGCGCGCGGATCGGCGACCTGCACGGCGACCGCCACCTCGCGGGTCTGGCCGAGCGGGTCGTGGCCGGCGAGCTCGACCCCTACGGCGCCGCGGACCAGCTCGTCGCCGACCTCACCGCGGGCTGACGCGCGCGGCCCCGGCCGATCCGGGACCGCCCGGCCCCGGATCGGCCGGGCGGCCGGCTCAGGCCCGGCCGCGCAGGGTGCGCAGGTGTTCGGCGACCGGGGCCAGGGCCTCGTACAGCGCGTCGAGCTGGTCGGGGCTGAAGCGGTCGATGAAGTGGGAGCGGACGCTGCGGACGTGGTCCGGGGCGACGCGCTGCAGGGTGTTCCAGCCCTCGTCGGTGAGGTGGGCGAACAGGCCGCGGCGGTCGCCCGGACACTCCTGGCGGAGTACCAGCCCGGCGCTCTCCATGCGGGTGATCTGGTGCGAGAGCCGGCTCTTGGACTGCAGCGTGGCGGTGGCCAGGTCGGTCATCCGCATGCGGCGCTCGGGCTGCTCGGAGAGGACGACGAGGATCTCGTAGTCGTTGATGGCCAGGTTGTGCGGCTGGAGCTCCCGGCTGAGCTGGTACTCCAGCAGCTTGCTCACTTCGAGGTGGGCGCGCCAGAACTGCTGCTCGCGGGTGCTGAGCCAGGGCGTCTCCTCCGCGGTGGCCGAGGAGGACGCGGCGGGGGCGTCGGTGACGTGCGTGTCCATGACCCCAGCATAGCCCGGCTAGTTAAATGTTGTACAAGTTTACGAATCCGCCGGGCCCGCCGTGTCGGCCGGGCCCGGCGTCCGTCGTCAGAGGCCGAACCGTCGGCCCAGGTCGCCGAGGTTGCCCAGGCCGGGGATGTTCACGTTCGGCAGCTGCTGCTGCCCGCCGCCGTGCGCACCCGGCTGGTGCGGCACGCCGCTGCCGGGCACACCGGCCTCGGCGTGCACCACGCCCACCGAGCGCTCCGCCATCAGCGTCTCCGTCGACTGCAGGAGCACCTGGCCGGCCCCGATGAACTCGAACTGGTGCTCCTCGCCGGAGGCGCCGCCCAGTCCGGTCAGGTGCCGCAGGCCGCCGATCAGCCCGTGCATGTAGCCGTGATCGTAGTGGTGGCACGGCGCCGGGCAGTCCGCCCAGCCGACCAGCGCCTGGGGGTCCACCCGGATGGGCGGCTCAACGAAGTGCACCGGTCCGTTGGAGGCCGCCACGAACTTGCCGGTGCCGATCAGCGTCAGGAAGCCCGGGATGATCGACTGCTTCAGCTGCAGCGTCGGCTCGAACGCCAGCAGGTTGCCGGAGCGGACGGTCAGGTTGCCGTTCTCCAGGTCGTACGAGTTCAGGTCGAAGGCCCGGTCGGCGAGCAGCAGCTTGCCGCGGCCCTCGGCGACCACCCAGTCCGAGGCGTGCAGCGGGGAGTTGAAGTTCCGCTCCAGCATCTGGTCGATCGCACCGCGGCCGATGCCCGAGAAGCGCATCTCGCCGTAGTAGGCGATCATCTTGCCCTTCTGCAGGTAGTACGCGCCGTTGAGGTCCACCGAGAAGGCGTACGGGTTGACGTTGTCGTTGACCGGCAGGCTCGTCACGTCGTGCACGACCGGGCCCGCGCCGCCGGGCGTCTGCGGCAGCGGAGCGCCGTACGCGCCCTGCGGCGGCGCCGGGTAGCCCGGCTGCTGCGGCGGGTAGGGCTGGCCGGCCTGGGTCGGCTGGTACGCCTGCTGGTAGCCCGGCTGCTGCGGCGGGTACGGCTGCCCGGGCGGCGGGTAGCCGGGCTGCTGGTAGGGCTGGCCGGGCTGGGGCTGGCCGTACGGCTGCTGCCCGTAGGGCGGCTGCGGCGGGTAGGACATCAGAGCTTCTCCTCGCTCGCCTGCACGTACACCACTCCGTGGCCGGACAGCTCCAGCTGGAACGCCTCGCCCGAGCCGCGGCCGACCATGTCGCGCCAGCCCAGCGCGGTGGAGAGCTTGTTGGTCACCTGGCCGCGGTGCGCGACGTACGCCTGCGGGTCGACGTGCACCGGCTGGCCGGGGCCGATCGGCACCTCGAAGACGCCGCCGTGCGCCATCACGGCGACCGAGCCGTGGCCGTCGAGCTTGGTGGTGAACAGGCCCTGGCCGGTGACCTGGCCGCGCACCATGCCCATCACGCCGCCCTGCTGGCCCATGAACATCGTCGACTGCTGCAGCGTGCCGTCGAACGCGAGCAGCCGGTCGGCCTCCACGTAGAGGGTGTCGCCGGTCAGGTCGATGACGTGGATGTTGTGGCCGCCGTGGCCGAACATCACGCTGCCCTGGCCCTCGACGGTCATCAGCGGGGTGTCCTCGTTGGCCACCCGGCGCCCGATCATCGACATGACGCCGCCCTGGCCGCCCATCGCGTTGGGCGTGAAGCTGACCTCGCCGGTGTAGGCGAGCATCGAGCCGCGCTGGCTGAAGACCCGCTGGCCGGGCATGACCTTCGCCTCGACCATCTTGTTGTTGATCTTGGTGAACGGCATCAGACGTCGCCCCCGAAGGTCATCTTCTCGGACGGCTGCACGTACACCAGGCCCTCGCCGGCGAACTCCACCTGCATGGCCTCGCCGCCGCCCTCGCCGATGATCGTCGTCCAGCCCGCGCCCGACTTCAGGCTGCGGTTGAGGTTGCCGGTGTGCGCGACGTACGCCCCCGGGTCGACCCGCAGCGGCATGCCCTGCGAGACCCGCAGGATTATCGCCGGGCCCTTGGACGTGAGCGCGGCCCAGCCGTGGCCCTCCACCTTGGTGGTGAAGAGGCCGTTGCCGGACGCCATGCCGTTCAGGCCGGTGAAGCTCGTGCCGGTGTTCAGCGAGGCCTCGGTGCAGAGCAGGTTCTCCGACTCGACGTAGAGCGTCTCGCCGTTCAGCCGCACCAGGTTGACCTCGGTGGCCCGGTCGGCGAAGTAGCAGGTGCCCTGCCCCTTCACCTCCATGACCTCCATCTGCTCACCCGTCAGCCGACGCGTGACCATGCCGCGCAGGCCGTCACCGCCGCCGGACATCTTCTTGAAATTCATCTGCCCTGTGTAGGCGACCATGGTGCCGTTGCGGGCCTTGACCGAGTCGCCCGCCATGTCGACGGCGAGCACCTTGGAACCCTGAAGTCGAAACTGTGCCACCGGGCGAATGTAGCGGCACCGGCCCGTCCCCCGGGAGGGGGCACGGGCCTCTGGTACCGACTCGGGACAAATCACGCCGCGTCAGGGGCGTCCCGTCCCGGCGTGTCAGGCCGGGGCGGCGAGCCGTCCCGGGGCGGTGCCCGCGGCCTGCTCCACCTCCAGCAGCGAGGCGGAGTGCCGCTCCGCCTCGAAGGCCGCCAGGCCGCCGCGCAGTCCGAACAGCCGCTTCGACAGCATGATCCACAGCACCGCGAGGACGTTCAGCACCAGCGTGCCGATCTTCAGCACGCTGACGTGCTCGGTGAGCTCGTAGACCTCCAGCGGCAGGAAGGCCGCGGTCGCCACCACCGTCAGGTACTCCGCCCAGCGGGCGCCCACCCACAGGCCGCCCGCCTCCACGATCTCGATCACCGCGTAGAGGATCAGCGCAAGGGCGACGACCAGCAGCGTCGAGTGCTTGTACTCGAAGGTCCTGCGGATGGTGTCGACGATCGGCGAGTGCTCCAGGTCCCAGTGGAAGTGCTCGGTCACCGGCTTGAACACCGAGAGGTTCTCGTCGAAGATCCGGCGCACCGCGTCCTGGCTGTTGGAGAACTTCCACACCCCCCAGGCCACCACCAGGATCAGCAGCCCGCGCAGCGCCCGCTCGACGGCGAGGAACCGCAGGATGAACAGGTCGCGCAGCGCCCGGCCGCGCGGCACCAGGGGCGCGTCCCCGGCCGGCCCGGCGCCGTGCGGCTCGCCGAGGGCGAAGTCGCCGCAGCGCAGGCAGCGCCAGGCGTCGCCGAGCGAGGTCCGCGCGTGCAGCCGGTCGCGGAGTTCGGCCTCGTCCGGCGCGTAGGTGATGTGGCCCTTGCGCGAGCAGGTGCGCCGGTTCCAGTCGATGCGGAGCATGCCGTCGTTCCCCCGTGGTCCGTCGGCCCGGTCGTCGGGCCGTGCCGCAGCAGGATATGACCGGGCGGCGACGGCGCCCCCACCCCGGCACCGGGCGCGGTGTGCGGTCGGTGATAATGGACGCGGCTTGTGATCGCGTTCACGAGCTCACCCGCCGACCGCCCCCGAGGTGCCCCGTGAAGACCAGTCCCGCCGTCCACCGCCTCCGCCTCGTCTCCGGGCCGGAGGGCCTCTCCTTCCTGCTCCTGCTGGTCTGTTCGGTGCTCAAGCGGACCACCGACTTCAACGCGGTGCCGGTGATGGGCATGGTGCACGGCGTGCTCTTCGTGCTCTACGTGGTCTTCCTCGCGCTGGCCTGGCAGCAGCAGCGCTGGGACGCCAGGCGCGGCGCCCTGCTCTTCGTGCTCTCCGTGCTGCCGACCGGCGGCTTCTTCGCCGAGCGGATGCTCGCCCGCGAGGAGCGCGGCGAGGTGCCCGGCGCCGCGGCCGCCACGGCCTGACCCCTGCGCGCACGTGACGGCAGCCGGGCCCCCTGTGCGGGGGCCCGGCTGCCGTGTGCGGGGGCGGTGGTGCGTCAGCTGACGTTGACCGCGGTCCAGGCGGCGGCGACCGTGTTGTACTCGGTGGAGCCGGAGCCGTACAGGTCCTTCGCCGCGTTCAGGGTCGCCGTGCGGGCGGCCTTGTAGTTCGTGGTGGAGGTCATGTAGACGGACAGCGCGCGGTACCAGACCTGGAGCGCCTTGGCGCGGCCTATGCCGGTGACGGCGGCGCCGTTGTAGGTGGGGCTGTTGTAGCTGACCCCGTTGATGGTCCGGGCGCCGCTGCCCTCGGCGAGCAGGAAGAAGAAGTGGTTGGCGACGCCCGAGGAGTAGTGGACGTCCTTGCTGCCGACCGAGGACGACCAGTAGTCGGCGGACCCGCCGTCCTTGGAGGGCTTGTCCATGTAGCGCAGCGGCGTGCCGTTGCCGTTGATGTTGATGAGCTCGCCGATGAGGTAGTCGGGCTTGTCGCTGGCGAGGTTGGCGTACCACTCGACGCCGGTGCCGAAGATGTCGGAGGTGGCCTCGTTGAGGCCGCCGGACTCGCCCGAGTAGTTCAGGCCCGCGGTGTTGGCGGTGACGCCGTGGCTCATCTCGTGGCCCGCGACGTCGATCTCGGTGAGCGGGTGGGTGTTGGACGCGCCGTCGCCGTACGTCATGCAGAAGCAGGAGTCGTCCCAGAACGCGTTCACGTAGTTGTTGCCGTAGTGGACGCGGCTGTAGGCACCGACGCCGTTGTTCTTGATGCCGTTGCGGCCGAAGGTGTTCTTGTAGAAGTCCCAGGTCGCGGCCACGCCGTACTGCGCGTCCACCGCGGCGGACTGCCCGCTGGAGACCAGGCCGGTGCCCCACACGTTGTCGGCGTCGGTGTAGAGGGTGCCCGTGCCGGAGGTCTTGTGGGCGAGGTCCGTCGTGTACTGGTTGCCGCGCGAGGCGTCCTTCAGCTGGTACGTCGAGCCGGAGAGCGTGGTGGTGAGCGTCACGCTGCCGACGAAGACGCCCTTGCCGCTGCCCGTCGCGGTCTGGATCTCCTCGTGCGTGGAGAGGACGGCGCCGGTCGTGGCGTCGGTGACGAGGATCTGGCGGCTCGGCGTGCCGTCGGCGCGCAGGCCCTCGACGGTGGAGCGGTAGGCCAGGCGCGGGGCGCCGGAGGCGGCCCAGACGACGAGCTGCGCGCCGCCGGCCGGGGCGACCGAGGCGAGCGCCGACTCGTCGGCGTCGTGTGCGGCGCCGACGGTGGCCTGCACCGCACCGTGTGCCTTCGCCGCGGCCTGGGCGGCCGTCAGCTTCGGGGTGAGGGAGGCCGGGGCGACGGTGCCGGGCACCGCGCGGTCGACGGAGGTGACCGCGCCCTTGGCGCTGCGGTGGACGACGAGGTCGCCGCCGAGCACGGGCAGGCCGGCGAAGGTGCGCTCGTAGCGCACGTGCCGGCTGCCGTCGGCGTCGACGACGGCGTCGGTGGCGACCAGGGACTCCTGGCTGCCGAGCCCGAGGGTACGGGCGGCGGACGGGGCGTCCGCACCGGCCTGCGCGATCAGCGCGGCACGCTGCTGGACGGTCCCGGCCGGGCCGACCGGGGCGGGGGCGGCCTGCGCGATCCCGGCGCTGACCTGGATGGCGCCGGCGAGGACTGCCGACGCCGAGAGAACGGCTCCGAAGGCAAGCTTTCGCTTCACGTACGGATTCCTTCCGGATCAACCGCGTGTGCGCGGTCGCACCTCGTCCCGGGGCACCGGGGTTAGTGCCTGCTGGGGCGGGACGGGCGCTGACGTGCTGCTCCGTGCGGTCAACGACTTCGGCCGGAGGGTGGGGGCCGGCGAGTCGAACGGGGCTGGGCAGAAGCATGACAATCGAAAAGTTGAAACGACAGGCCTGCGAAGGGAGTTGGCCACGTCTCGCCAGGTGGACAGGGGGCGAGGGGGTGCACACATGGGTGCATATCGCCCGTCCGTACGGTCGGTTGTGTGCGAATGAGGCCGGGAGTGACGGTCAATCAGCGACAACTTCGGTCTGTGGCATGCGTGTTGCTGTCATATTTCATTCGCAGGAGTGCTGGTTCCGGCCGGAGCGCACTTGGCGTGAACCCGCCATTCCGCTCACTTGTCCACCATCGTGGACGCCTGCTACCCCGCCCCCCGCCCGCCGGTACGGTGGAAGGGTGGCCAAGCCCCTCGCACTCGACTTCGACCCGATCGCCCGCGCCGACGAACTCTGGACGCGCCGCTGGGGCGGCGTGCCGTCCATGGCGGCGATCACCTCCGTGATGCGCGCCCACCAGATCCTGCTGTCCCGGGTGGACGCGGTGGTGAAGCCCTACGGGCTGACCTTCGCCCGCTACGAGGCGCTCGTGCTCCTCACCTTCAGCCGGACCGGACGCCTGCCGCTCTCCAAGATCGGCGAGCGCCTCATGGTGCACCCGACGAGCGTCACCAACACCGTCGACCGCCTGGAGCGGGACGGCCTCGTCGCCCGCCGCCCCAACCCGGCGGACGGCCGCGGCGTGCTCGCCGCGATCACCGACCGCGGCCGGGACGTCGTCGAGCAGGCCACCCGCGAACTCATGGCCGTCGACTTCGGCATGGAGGGCTACGACGCCGACCGGTGCCACCAGGTCTTCGAACTGCTCCGCCCGCTCCGGGTGGCGGCCGGCGACTTCTCCCCGGCCCCCGAGACGCCCGCCGGCGACTGAGCCCGGCCCGGTGCTCCCGGCCCGGACGCGCGGCGGGCGGGGTGCGGCAGGAGCGCCCGGCGGCGGCGGTTACCCTCGACGGTATGAAGCAGAGCGTGCTGACCCGATACCGGGCGCTGGCGTACATCACCGGCGTCCTGCTGATCCTGCTGACCCTCGGCGTGATCGCCAAGTACGTGCTGGACATCTCGGGCGCGAGCGGCTTCACCAGTGCCGTCGGCATCGCGCACGGCTGGCTGTACGTCGTCTACCTGGTGCTCGCCTTCGACCTCGGCACCAAGGCGAAGTGGCCGCTGGGCAAGCTGGCCTGGGTGCTGCTCGCCGGCACCGTGCCGACCGCCGTCTTCTTCGTGGAGCGCAGGGTCAGCCGCGAGGTCGCCCCGCTGATCGCCGCCGGCGAGCCGGTCAACGCCTGACCGGCCCCCGCCCCCCACGTCCGTGGAGCCCCTCCCCCCGGGAGGGGCTTCTCGCGTTCCCCGGCCCGTCGCCCCGGCCGTCCGCTGCCGGTCCCGGCGGTCCCCGCGGCGCCCCGCCGGCCGGTCCGCCCGTCGTCGCCTCGTCGTCGCCCCGGTGGCGTCACGGGGCGACCGACCGCCAGATCCGGTCGGGCAGGACGCGGGACGCCTCCTCCAGGTCCACGTCGTCGATGCCGGACAGCGCCCGGCGGACCACGGCCACGACCGGCCCCATCACCAGCGACTCGACGAGGGCGGGGTGCAGCGGTGCGAGGCCGCCGGCCGCGACGTGCTGCCCGATCCAGGCGGCGAACGGCGACAACCGGGCCTCCTGGGCGTCCCGCAGCTCCCGGCCCCGCGCCATGGTGCCCCGGTCGGCGGCCGCGGAGTGCAGCAGCAGCGCGGCCTCCGGGTGGTCGCGGACGAAGGCCAGGTAGGCCCGGACCAGCGCCTCCACCCCCGTGCGCGCGGTGCGGGTGTGCGCCAGCGCCCCGGCCATCTCCTGCAGCAGGCGGCCCAGCCAGCGCGCCGTCAGTGCCGACACCAGGCCGTCGATGCTGCCGAAGTGGTGGTAGAGGCTGCCGGCGCTCACCCCGCTGGCCCGGGTCACCGCCTGCACCGTGAGCCCGGCCTCGCCCGAGGCGGCGAACAGGCGCAGCGCCTCGTCCAGGACGAGTTCGACGGTGGCCTCGCCGCGCTGCTGCTTGGGGCTCATGGGCGACCGTCCTCGCTGTCGTGCTGCCGGTTTCTCCATGGTCACCGTGGCGGACAGCGTAGAGCAGAGTTTTCCAGAATTCTTTTCTAGAAAAAACTTCCACATCGAGGTGACTCTCCCTCAGACTGGCTCCGTGCCGGACCCGGGACCGCCCCTGCCGTGGAGCGCCGGTCACGGGACCGGAGCCTGACCGTACGGGGAACGGGGAGCACGTGGACGGGGCAGCACGGTTCGATCCGAGGCGCGGGGGCGCCGAGCCCCTCGGGGCGGGTGACCCGGACCGCATCGGTCCCATCCCGCTGCTCGGCCTCCTGGGGGCGGGCGGCATGGGCCGCGTCTTCCTCGGCGTGCTCGACGGGCGCTACGTCGCCGTCAAGCAGATCCTGCCGTCCGTCTTCGCCGAGGACAGCGGCTTCGCCCGCCGCTTCGGACAGGAGCTGGACAACCTCGCCCGCCTGCCGGCCGAGGTCACGGCCGCACTGCTCGCCTGCGACCGCGGTGCCACCCCGCCCTGGTGCGCCACCGCGTACGTGCCCGGCCTCACCCTCGCCGAGGCGGTCGGACCGGGCCTGGAGCCGCTGCCCGCGGACGCCCTGTGGCTGCTGCTGGGGGAGGCCGCCCGGGCGCTCGCCGCGGTGCACGCGCTGGGCGTCGTCCACCGCGACCTCAAGCCCTCGAACGTCATGCTCACCCTCGGCGGCGCCACCCTCATCGACTTCGGCATCGCCCGGGCCGTCGGACAGACGGCCCTCACCCGGACCGGCGTGGTCGTGGGCACCCCGTCCTACATGGCGCCGGAACAGGCGTCCGGGGCGCGGCGCCTGACCGGCGCCACCGACGTCTTCGCGCTGGGCTCCGTCCTCGCGTACGCGGCGGGCGGCCGGGCGCCGTTCGGGGACGGCGGAGGCGTCGAACTGCTCTACCGCGTGGTGCACGACGAGCCGGACCTCGACGCCCTGCACGCCGTCGACCCGGAGCTGGCCGCCCTCGTCGCCTCCTGTCTCGACAAGGCCCCCGAGCGCCGCCCGTCCGCCGCCGGACTCGCCGAACGGGCCGCGGCCAGAGGCCCGTCACGGCAGCCCCCGTGGCCGGCGGGCCTCGCCGCCCGGCTCGCCGAGCGCGCCGCCTTCGCCGCGACGGCGCCGGACCCGGCCGACCTGGTCCGGCCTCCGCAGGCGCCGGAGGCCGCCGACGGCACCGGGACCGCTGCCGGGGTCACGGGCGGGACCGAGGACGGCAGGGGGGAGCGTGCTCGGCGCGCGGAGGAGCCCGGCCGGCGGCGGCGTACCCGGGTGCTCCTCGCCGTCCTCCCGGTGGCGGTCGTCGCGACCGGCACCACGGTCGCCCTCCAGCTCCTGCCGTACGCCGGGTCGCCGGCGGACGGGGCGCGGTCCACCCTGCCGGGCTCCGTCGCGGTCTCCACCGGCTCTCCGTCCGCGGGCCGGTCCGTCGCGGCGTCGGCCGCCCAGGGTGCGGCGTCCGTACCGCCGTCGGGCGGGGCCTCCGCGACGCCCGGCGGGGTCGGCGCGGTGGGCGGGACCGCGGCGGGTGGGACCGCGGCGGGCGGTGGCGGTGCGGCGGGGTCGTCGGGCTCGGCCGGCTCCGGGGGAGCCTCGGGTTCAGGTTCCTCGGGCGGGGGAGCCCCGGGTGCGGGCTCGGGGGCCGCCGGTTCGACGGGCGGGTCGTCCGCCGGGTCGACCCCGGGCTCCACGACGGGCTCCACGGCCGGGTCCGCATCAGGTTCCACGACAGGGTCCGCATCAGGTTCCACGACCGGGTCCGGCACCGGGACGGGCTCCGCGGCCGCCGGCTACCGCAACGCCTCCACCGGCTCCTGCCTGACGCAGGTGTTCGGCGCGGCGGGGCTCGGCGCGTGCGGCTCCTCCGCCGCCTCCTGGACGGTCCGCGCGGCCCCCGGGGGCGCCTACCAGCTCGTCAACGCGAGCGGCCGGTGCCTCAGCGCGAACCTGCTCGGCCAGGCCACCTTCGTCGGCTCCTGCGACGGCGCCGGGCCGCGCCTGTGGCGCTCCGGTTCGGGCTCCACCCTGGTCAGCGTCTACAACGGGGGCTGCCTGCAGGCCGGGTACGCCGACGTGTCCACGCCGTCCTGCGCCTCGGGGAGCGCGGTGCAGCGCTGGTCGCGCGTGTAGGCGGTCCGCCCCGGACCGGCGGTGGGCGTCCTGCCCGCGGCCGGTCCTTCCGTGTTCCCCGGCCTGTCCCGTCGACAGTGCGCGGGGGACCCGGGTAAATTACTAGGACGTCCTAGTAATTTCCGCCGGTCCCACCCCGGCGGCCGCACGGAACGGAGTCGTCGCCGATGGACGCCCAGGAGATCGAGGCCGGACGCCTGCGCTGGCAGCAGCGCCACGACAGGGCCCGCACGCGGGACGCCGACTTCACCACCCTGTCCGGGGACACGGTCGAGCCGGTCTACGGCCCGCCCGCCGGTCAGCCGTACGAGGGCTTCGAGCGGATCGGCTGGCCGGGGGAGTACCCGTACACCCGCGGGCTGCACGCCACCGGCTACCGCGGCCGCACGTGGACGATCCGGCAGTTCGCCGGCTTCGGCAACGCCCGGCAGACCAACGAGCGCTACCGCATGATCCTCGACTCCGGCGGCGGCGGCCTCTCCGTCGCCTTCGACATGCCGACCCTCATGGGCTACGACTCCGACGACGCCAAGTCGCTCGGCGAGGTCGGCCACTGCGGCGTCGCCATCGACTCCGCCGCCGACATGGACGTCCTCTTCGAGGGCATCCCGCTCGGCGAGGTCACCACCTCCATGACGATCAGCGGCCCCGCCGTGCCGATCTTCTGCATGTACCTCGTCGCCGCCGAACGCCAGGGCGTCGACCCGGGCCTGCTCAACGGCACCCTGCAGACCGACATCTTCAAGGAGTACATCGCCCAGAAGGAGTGGCTCTTCGCCCCCGAGCCGCACCTGCGCCTCATCGGCGACCTCATGGAGCACTGCGCCGCGAACATCCCGGCGTACAAGCCGCTCTCGGTCTCCGGCTACCACATCCGCGAGGCCGGGTCGACGGCCGCGCAGGAGCTCGCCTACACCCTCGCCGACGGCTTCGCCTACGTCGAGCTCGGCCTCTCGCGCGGGCTCGACGTCGACGTCTTCGCCCCCGGCCTGTCGTTCTTCTTCGACGCCCACCTCGACTTCTTCGAGGAGATCGCGAAGTTCCGTGCCGCCCGCCGCATCTGGGCCCGCTGGATGCGCGAGCGGTACGGCGCGCAGACCGACAAGGCGCAGTGGCTGCGCTTCCACACCCAGACCGCCGGCGTCTCGCTCACCGCCCAGCAGCCCTACAACAACGTGGTGCGCACCGCCGTGGAGGCGCTCTCCGCGGTGCTCGGCGGCACCAACTCGCTGCACACCAACGCGCTCGACGAGACCCTCGCGCTGCCCTCCGAGCAGGCCGCCGAGATCGCCCTGCGCACGCAGCAGGTGCTGATGGAGGAGACCGGCGTCGCGAACGTCGCCGACCCGCTCGGCGGTTCCTGGTACGTCGAGGCGCTCACCGACCGCATCGAGGCGCAGGCCGAGGAGATCTTCCGCCGCATCCTCGACAAGGGCTCCGACGGCCACGCGATCGGCCCGATGACCTCCGGCATCCTGCGCGGCATCGAGGAGGGCTGGTTCACCGGCGAGATCGCCGAGGCGGCCTTCCGCTTCCAGCAGTCGCTGGAGAAGGGCGAGAAGCGGGTCGTCGGCGTCAACTGCCACCCGCGCTCGGTCACCCCGGAGCTGGAGATCCTGCGGGTCGGCCACGAGGTCGAGCGCGACCAGGTGCGGCTGCTCGGCGAGCGCCGGGCCGCCCGCGACGAGGCCGGGGTGAAGGCCGGGCTCGACGCCATGCTGGCCGCCGCCCGCTCCGGCGCCAACATGATCCCGCCGATGCTGCAGGCCGTACGGGCCGAGGCGACGCTCGGCGAGATCTGCAACGTCCTGCGCGCGGAGTGGGGTGTCTACCGGGAGCCCGCGTCCTTCTGACGGACCGCAGGACCCACGCGCCGAGGGGCCGCCCGGGAGGTTCGGGCGGCCCCTCGGCGTCCGTGCGCGCGCACCCTCCCGGCCGCCTCCGGGCCCGTGCGCAGCCCTGCGCGGCCCCGGCGGGCCCGTCAGGGCGCGGGCGGCTGCGCGTCCTCGGCGAGGCCCGTCAGGGCGCCGAGCATCAGCGTGGTGAACCGGTCGAGCCAGCGCGGGGTGACCGGTTCGCCGGCGACCAGCAGCCGGTGCTCGACGGCGCCCGCGATCATGTCGAAGACGAGGTCGATCTCCTCGCAGGCGATCCGGGGGTCGACGTCCGAGCGGATCTCGCCGCGGGCCTGGGCGTGGGCCCGGCCGGTGCGCACCAGGTGCTTCTGCGGGTCGACGATGCGCTCGCGGATCCGCCGGCGCAGGTCGGGGTCCCGGCTGCCCTCGGCGAACAGCGCGAGCAGTGCGGCCTGGGACTCCGGGCGGGCCAGCAGGTCGGCGAACTGCGTGACGGTCGCGCCGATGTCGGCGCGCAGGCTGCCGAGGTCGGCCATCTCCAGGTCGTCGAAGAGGCTCGCGACGGCGTCCACGACGAGGTCGTTCTTGGACGGCCAGCGGCGGTACAGCGTGGTCTTGGCGACTCCGGCGCGGGTGGCGACGTCGCCCATGGTGAGGCCGCCCCAGCCGAGTTCGGCGAGGGCTTCGCGGGTGGCGTCGAGGATCGCCCGGTCGGCGGCGGCGCTGCGGGGTCGGCCCTTGCCGCGCGGGGGCGCGGCGCCGTCCTCGGGAGCCGGCTGCCTGGTGGTGGGGGCCACCGAGCCTCCTAGCTGTTCTACCGGTGGGTAACTTGGTCGGACCGGGCCACGGTAGCGACCGGCGGCCCCGGTCACCACCCGGCCGCCCCCCGAAAGTGGGGCAGCTCACGTCCTCCCGGGCCGAGGGGGTCTTGCGGGACCGGCCCCGGATGCAGATACGCTACGACTCGTAGCGAAAGAGCGGCAACCACGCGCCGGACCCACGGGATCGGGCCGGTGCGGGGCGCGGATGGGGATCCGCGCCGGGAGCGGCCGCACCGGAGAACGCCACCGTCGCGCGGGCGGGCGGCGCAGGCACCACGGCACGGCGACGTTTCCGGCCGGATGGTGCCCGTCACCCGCGCGAACGGGGGAGGATGGTGCCATGCAGTCACGGAATTCGCGTCCCAACAGCGCCGCCCTGCGCGGAGCGGTCGACCTCGCCGCGGTCAAGGCGGCCGGCGAGGCCGCCCAGAAGGCCGAGCAGGCCCGGGCCGAGCGGGCCCGCCAGGCGGCGGCCGGCGAGGAGCCGGCACCCGCCCCCTACGAGCTTGTCCTCGACGTCACCGAGGAGACCTTCGAGGCCGAGGTCGTCCAGCGCTCGGCCGAGGTCCCGGTGGTCGTGGACTTCTGGGCCGAGTGGTGCGGCCCGTGCAAGCAGCTCAGTCCGATCCTGGAGCGCCTCGCCGAGGAGTACGCCGGCCGGATCGTCCTCGCCAAGATCGACGTCGACGCCAACCAGCTGATCGCCCAGCAGTTCGGCATCCAGGGCATTCCCGCGGTCATGGCCGTCGTCGCCGGCCAGCTCGTCCCGCTCTTCCAGGGCGCCGAGAACGAGGCCAACGTCCGCAAGATCCTCGACCAGCTGATCGCCGTCGCCGAGCAGCGCTTCGGCATCACCGGCCTGCAGGGCGGCGCCCCGGGCGCCCCGGGCGAGGCGGCCCCGACCGCTCCGCGGGTGCCGACGGACCCGGCGCTGGAGGCCGCGCACGACGCCCTGGACCGCGGTGACCTGGGCGGCGCCGTCCAGGCCTACCGCAACGTCCTGGCCGACCGGCCCGCCAGCACCGAGGCGAAGCTCGGCCTGGCCCAGGCCGAGCTGCTGCAGCGGGTGGAGTCGATCGACCCGCAGCAGGTGCGTGCGGACGCGGCGGCCGACCCGAAGGACGTCGCCGCCCAGCTCCGCGCCGCGGACCTCGACCTCGTCGGCGGCCACGTGGAGGACGCCTTCGGGCGTCTGGTCTCCACGGTCGGCCGGACGGCCGGCGCGGACCGCGACACCGCCAGGCTGCGCCTGCTGGAGCTCTTCGAGGTCATCGGCCCGGAGGACCCGCGGGTGACCGCGGCGCGCGGCGCGCTGGCACGGGTGCTGTTCTGACGGGGTGCCGGTGGCACGGCAGGTGACCTGCGGTGTCGTCGGAGATTTGGCGACAATCCGGAAGATTTTGTAGAGCTTAATCAAATCTTGACAACACCCCCGGTTGGTCACGTCCTGTGACCGGCCGGGGGTGTTTCGCGCGTGTTTCCAGTGGGTTGCCGTGGGTCCGCCACCGGTCAATGTCACGCAGCGTAATCACGCCTTCGATTCCATGATCAACAGGATCTGTTGTTGGATTACCCGTCAGTAATGGACCCCTTGTGCTTCGCCCGGGATTCAAGCACGATCGGCGACGCCCGGTCCCCTCAGGGGAATCCCCATCGGGTAACCGCCGGCCCCGGTCGGCGGTTGGAGGGCAGGGGGGTAGCCGCAGATCCCACTCGCGGTTCCTGTCCTTCCTGCGGCCGCGCGCCCCGCGCGGTCGCCGGTTGTCGCTCGGGGGTGATCGCCGCGGCCGTCGGCTCACGACGCCATGGCGCTCTCCGCTACCGAGGACGTAGCTCTCTCCCATCCCAGGCCGGGATCCGCGCACCGCGCGGCCAGGCCGGAGATGTACGTCCTAGAAGGAGGACTCGCATGTCCCAGGATTTCGGCAAGACCCGCTGGAAGCGCTTCGGCCTCGTGATGGTGCCCGGCATCGCCGCCACCGCCGCGATCGGCGTGGGTCTCGCCAACAACGCCCTCGCCGCCTCGTTCAGCGTCTCCGGCCAGAAGTTCAAGGTCAGCGCCCAGGACCTGCAGGGTGAGAACTTCGCCCAGTTCGGCTCCTTCGACGTCGAGACCAACGGCACCCCGCACGCGGTCGCGATCTCCGCGTTCGACTCGGCCACCATCAAGGGCATGTGCCAGTCCGTGGTCAGCGAGCCGGCCCTGCTCGGCCTCAAGCTGCCCAAGGTCACGCTGCGCCTGGAGGCCGGCAACAGCGACGACGTCAACAAGCAGGTCATCGCCAAGAACCTGCTGATCGACCTCGACCAGCTGTCGGCCGACGCCGAGTTCACCGACATCAACATCGGCCAGGACGCCTCCACCCTCAAGGGTTCGGCGACCTCGAACTGGGCCGACATCCAGGGCCACGGCAAGCCCAGCGGCCCGCTCGGCTTCTCGCAGACCGCCCCGAAGGCCCACCTGACCAACGTGAAGCAGACGGCGTGGGCCACCTCGGCCGGCACCTTCAAGCTGAACGGCCTGGACCTGAAGCTGTACGTCGGCGACCAGGGCAACGGCAAGGAGTGCTACTGATCCTCGTCTGACGGCGCGCCGCCCGGCGCGCCGCGACGACGGATCCCGGCGGCCGGGGGCGGGCGCGTCCCGCACCCGGCCGCACCTCAGGGGGTCCTCCCCCCACCTCGCAGCGAAACATCGAGGAGTTGCATCGTGTCCAGCGCAACTACCCAGGCGTGGCCCGAGAACAACGGCGGTATCAACCTGCGGCTGCGGTTCCGCAACTGGCGCCGCTCTCGTCCCTTCTGGGGCGGCCTGCTGGCCATGATCGCCGGCGTGCCCATCCTGTACTTCCCGTACGCCAAGCTCAACCTCAGCGGCATGACCGTCACCATGGCGACCACCGCCGGCGCCGGCTCCATGATCATCGGCCTGCTGATGATCGCACTCGGCGTCACCGCCTGGTTCCAGCCGCTGGTGCGGATCTTCTGCGGCGTGGCCACCACGCTGCTCGCCCTGATCTCCATCCCGGTCTCCAACCTCGGTGGCTTCGGCGTGGGCCTCGTCACCGGCCTGCTCGCCGGCGGCCTGCTCATGGCCTGGGCCCCGAACCCGCCGGCCCCCGCGGCCGACGCGGTGCCCGTCGGCCACGCCCACCGTGCGGCCGACCACGGCGAGGCCGCGGCCGCCCACACGGCCGAGCAGCCTGCGGTGGAGACCATCCACCCGCTCCTGCCCGCGCAGCACCACCCCGCCGACGCCCCGGTGGCCGACTCCGGGGAGCCGCGGTGACCGACCGCGACGACTCCCTGCCCGGCCCCCGCCACGCCGCACCGCGCGTGAGCGTCCGCAGCCGCATCCGCGGCCGCGCGATGGCCATGGCCGCCGTGCCGACCGCGCTGATCGTGGGCGCCGCCTACACGCCGACCACGCCCGCCGTGGCCGAGACCCAGGCGGGCAAGGCCTGCGCCAGCGCCCCGGACACCGTGCTCGACGAGACGCCCGTCCCCAAGAGCGAGATCGCCGTGCAGCCGACGCGCCCGGCGTCCGCGACCTCCGTGCCGACGACCGTGCCGACCGCGACGAAGGGCCCGACGGCCACGCCGTCGCCCACCTCCTCGGCCACGGTGAAGCTGCCGGTGCCGACGTCCACGGCCACCGCGGCGAAGCCGAACGCGGTGGCGGCCCCGGCCGCGGCGTCCCCGTCCGCGACGGCGGACACGCAGGCGCACGGGCTGATCGGCGACATCCTGGACGGCATCCTCCACCCGGGCGGCCAGAGCCCCGCGCCGACCGCCACCCCGTCGACCGCGACCCCCACCAAGGCCCCGGCGGCGGAGACCACCACGCCGGCCGCGGCCCCGAAGCCCACCGCGACGCAGGCCGTCGCACCGCGGGCCGCTGCGTCCTCGGCGGCGCCGACGGTCTCCGCCTCCGCCTCCGCCTCGAAGGCGGCGTCGGCCGCACCGACCGCGTCGGCCACCCCGTCGCCCTCGGCGACCGGCCCGAACTGCCTGGTCGACACCAGCGGGGCGAAGGCCGCGGCGGCGCCCGGCGGCGACGTCGTGCCGGACCAGAACTGGACGCTGCGCTCCAGCAAGCTCGCCCTGCACGGCTCGGTCTTCAACGGCGTCTACGACGTGAGGACCCCGACCGGCACCAAGCGGGTGCTGAAGTTCACCACCGCCTCGGTCGACATCGGTGATCTCGACATGTCGACGATCGAGGTGAAGGGCAAGACCTTCCACGTGCAGGCCGCGCCCGGCACCACCTCGACGATGCGCAACGGCCCGATCACCATGTACGTGGAGAGCCTCTCCGGTCACCTCTCGGCGGTCTACGGCCTGCCGATCCCGATCGACCTGGGCGAGATCACCCTCACCCCGGACACCCTGCCCAAGTGGCTGTGGGACCTGATCGGCACCGTCCCGATCCCGCTGGACCTGACGCTGGACGACGCCAAGGCCGTCCAGGCCGGCCAGTTCGGCGGCACGCTGAAGATCCCGGGCATGCACCTCTTCAACGACGACGCGCCGTACGAGGACTGAACCCGAGGCCGCGCGGCACGCGGACGGCCCGGCCGGAGCATCTCCGGCCGGGCCGTCCTGCGTGTCCGGCGCCGGTTGCCCGCCGCCGTCCGCACACGCCGCGGGGCGGCCCCCTCCTGGCCGGAGGGGGCCGCCCCGCGAGCGTCGGGCGTGGTGCGCCGGCGGTCAGTTGCCGTCGCGGCTGCCCAGGTGGTGGACCTGGACCATGTTGGTGTTGCCGGGGACGCCGGGGGGCGAACCGGCGGTGACGATCACGGTGTCACCCTCGGCGAGGCGGTTCAGGCGCAGCAGCTCGCGGTCGACCTGGTGGACCATCTCGTCGGTGGTCTCGACCTGCTCGGTGACGTACGCCTCGACGCCCCAGCTCAGCGAGAGCTGGTTGCGGGTGGCGGCGTCCGGGGTGAACGCGATCACCGGGATCGGCGAGCGGTAGCGGGAGAGGCGGCGCGCGGTGTCACCGGACTTGGTGAACGCGACGAGCGCCTTGCCGTTCAGGAAGTCGCCGAGCTCGCACGCGGCGCGGGCGATGGAGCCGCTCTGGGTGCGCGGCTTGCGGCCCGGGTTGAGCGGCTGGAGGCCCTGCGAGAGCAGCTCCTCCTCGGCCTTCTCGGCGATCCGGCTCATGGTGCGGACGGTCTCGACGGCGTACTTGCCGACGCTGGACTCGGCCGACAGCATGACCGCGTCGGTGCCGTCCAGGATGGCGTTGGCGACGTCCGAGACCTCGGCGCGGGTGGGCCGCGAGGCGTGGATCATCGACTCCATCATCTGGGTGGCGACGATGACCGGCTTCGCGTTGCGGCGGGCCAGGGTGATCAGGCGCTTCTGCACCAGCGGCACCCGCTCCAGCGGGTACTCCACGGCGAGGTCGCCGCGGGCCACCATGATCGCGTCGAAGGCGAGGACGATCTCCTCCATCGCCTCGACGGCCTGCGGCTTCTCGATCTTGGCGATGACCGGCACGCGGATGCCGACCTCGTCCATGACCTTGTGCACGTCGTCGATGTCCGCGGCGTTGCGGACGAAGGACAGCGCGACCATGTCGACGCCCAGCTGCAGGGCGAAGCGGAGGTCGTCCTTGTCCTTCTCGGACAGCGCGGGCACGTTCACGGCCGCGCCGGGCAGGTTGATGCCCTTGTTGTTCGAGAGCACGCCGCCCTCGACGACCACGGTCTTCACCCGCGGGCCGTCGACGCTGACGACCTCCAGGGCGATGACGCCGTCGTTGATCAGGATCGGGTCGCCCGGCTTCACGTCGCCCGGCAGGCCCTTGTAGGTGGTGCCGCAGATGTGCTGGTCGCCCGGCACGTCCTCGGTGGTGATGGTGAAGGTGTCACCGTTGTCGACGGTGACCGGTCCGTTGGCGAAGGTGGCCAGACGGATCTTGGGGCCCTGGAGGTCGGCCAGCACACCGATCGTGCGGCCGGTGTCCTCGGACACCTGGCGGACCTTGTGGTACCGCTCCTCGTGCTCCCGGTGGGAGCCGTGGCTCATGTTCAGTCGGGCGACGTTCATGCCCGCTTCGACGATGGCCTTCAGCTGTTCGTAGGAGTCCGTCGCCGGACCCAGGGTGCAGACAATTTTCGCTCGGCGCATATCCGTCAGTCTATCCGTTCGTGTTATCGGTGCATTCCGCCCGGTTCGGGAGGTATCGCCAACGAACCATCCCGAAGGGTGGGACGCTGACCCACCGTCATCTCAATTCCGGCCGTGCACGAGGGCGAACGCCTGCTGCGCGATCTCCAGCTCCTCGTCGGTCGGCACCACGGCGACCGCCACTCGGGCGTATCCGGGGGAGATCAACCGGGCGGCACCTGAGCGGACGGAGTTCAGCTCCGGATCCACCGCGATCCCCAGCGCCTCCAGCCCCGCGCACGCCGCCTCCCGGACGGGCGCCGCGTTCTCGCCGACCCCGGCGGTGAACGCGACCACGTCCACCCGCCCGAGCACCGCGTAGTACGCCCCGACGTACTTGCGCAGCCGGTGCACGTACGCGTCGAAGGCCAGCCGGGCCTCCTCGTCGCCCTCGCCGGCGCGGCGCAGCACCTCGCGCATGTCGTTGTCCCCGCAGAGCCCGAGCAGGCCGCTGCGGCGGTTCAGCAGGTCGTCGATCTCATCGACCGTCAGCCCGCCGACCCGGTGCAGGTGGAAGACCAGGCCCGGGTCGACGTCGCCGGAGCGGGTGCCCATGACGAGCCCTTCCAGCGGCGTCAGGCCCATCGACGTCTCCACGCAGACCCCGCCGGCGACCGCCGACGCGGACGCGCCGTTGCCCAGGTGCAGCACGATCACGTTCACCTCGGCCGGGTCGCGGCCGAGCAGCCGGGCCGCGGCCCGCGACACGTACTGGTGGGAGGTGCCGTGGAAGCCGTAGCGGCGCACCCGGTGCTCGTCCGCGGTCTTCCGGTCGATCGCGTAGCGCGCGGCGGCCTCCGGCAGCGTCGTGTGGAAGGCCGTGTCGAAGACGGCGACCTGCGGCAGGTCCGGGCGCAGCGTCCGGGCCACCTCGATGCCGGTGATGTTCGCCGGGTTGTGGAGCGGGGCGACGGGGATCAGCCGGCGGATCTCGGCGACCACCTCGTCGGTGACCAGGGTCGGCGCGGTGAACCGCTGCCCGCCGTGCACCACCCGGTGGCCGATGGCGGCGAGCCGGGGCGAGTCCAGGCCGAGGCCGTCCGCGGCGAGCTCCCCGGCGACCGCGCCGAGCGCCGCCGGGTGGTCCGCGAAGACCTCCGCCCGCTCGCGCTTCGTGCCGTCCGCTGCGGTGTGCACGAGCCGCCCGTCGGCCTCGCCGATCCGCTCGACCAGCCCGGCGGCCGGGCGCGAGCCGTCCACCATGTCGATCAGCTGGTACTTCACGGAGGACGATCCGGCGTTCAGGACGAGGACGCGGGTGCCGTCGGTCACTGCTCTGCTCCTTCGGCGGGACGCTGCGACTGGATGGCGGTGATCGCCACGGTGTTGACGATGTCCTCGACGAGGGCGCCGCGCGAGAGGTCGTTGACCGGCTTGCGCAGGCCCTGCAGCACCGGGCCGACCGCCACGGCGCCGGCGGAGCGCTGCACCGCCTTGTAGGTGTTGTTGCCGGTGTTCAGGTCGGGGAAGACCAGCACCGTCGCCCGCCCGGCCACCGCCGAGCCGGGCAGCTTGGTCGCGGCGACGTGCGCGTCCACCGCCGCGTCGTACTGGATCGGGCCCTCGACGAGGATGTCGGGCCGCTCCCGCCGGACGATCCCGGTCGCCTCGCGCACCTTGTCGACGTCGGCGCCCGAGCCGGAGGTCCCGGTCGAGTAGCTCAGCATGGCCACCCGCGGCTCGACGCCGAACTGCGCGGCCGTCGCGGCGGCCTGGATCGCGATGTCGGCGAGCTGCTGGGCGTCCGGGTCGGGGTTGACCGCGCAGTCGCCGTAGACCAGCACCCGGTCGGCGAGGCACATGAAGAAGACCGAGGAGACGATGGCCGCCCCGGGCGAGGTCTTGATCACCTCGAACGCCGGGCGGATCGTCGCCGCCGTCGAGTGCACGGCGCCCGACACCATGCCGTCCGCGATGCCCTCCTGCACCATCAGCGTGCCGAAGTACGAGACGTCGGTGACGACGTCCAGCGCCCGCTCGACCGTCATGCCCTTGTGCGCGCGGAGCCGGGCGTACAGCGCCGCGAACCCCTCGCGCAGCGGGCTCGTCGCCGGGTCGACCACCTGCACGCGGGCCCGGTCGGCGCTGTCGTCGGCGAGCGGCAGCACGATGCCCAGCGAAGCGGCCCGGCGATGCACCGCCTCCGGCTCGCCGAGCAGGGTGAGGTCGCAGATGTTGCGGCGCAGCAGCACCTCCGCCGCGCGCAGCACCCGCTCCTCGGTGCCCTCCGGCAGCACGATGTGCCGGCGCTGGGCGCGGGCCCGCTCCAGCAGGGCGTGCTCGAACATCATCGGGGTGACCCGTTCGGACCGGCCGAGCTCGATGCGCTCCGTCAACTCGGCGGTGTCCACGTGTAGTTCGAACAGGCCGAGGGCGATCTCGGCCTTCCGCAGGCTGGCCGGGCCGATCCGCCCCTCCAGGTGGGTGAGCGCCGCCGCGGTCGGCCAGCTGCCCTCCGGCACCACCGCCACCGGCGTGCCCGGGGCCAGCCGCGCCGCCAGCGCCATGACGTTCGGCCCGGGGTGCTGGCCGAGGGTGAGCAGCACTCCGGCGATCGGCGGCGCCCCGGCCGCGTGCGCGGCGAGCGAGCCGATCACCAGGTCCGCCCGGTCGCCGGGGGTGACCACCAGCGCGCCCTCGGTCAGCGCGGTGAGGAAGGTCGGCAGCATCGCGCCGCCGAAGACGAACGAGCGCACGTCCCGGGCCAGGCCCGCCGCGTCGCCCAGCAGCACCTCCGCGCCGGTCGCCTCGACCAGCTGGGCCACGGTCGGCGCCGAGAGCGCCGGCTCCTCCGGGATGACGTACACCGGCACCGGCAGCTTCTCGGCGAGGGTCTGCTCGATCTGCTGCTTCGCCGGGGCGGCCACCCGGTTCGCGATCATCGCGAGCGTCGAGCAGCCGAGGTCGGAGTACGCGCGGTGCGCGTTGCGGACCTCGGCGATCACCGCGTGCGGGTCCTCGTCCTGGCCGCCGACCACCGGCAGCACCCAGGCGCCGAACTCGTTGGCGAGCCGGGCGTTGAACGCCAGCTCGTCCGGGATGTTGGTGCCGGCGAAGTCCGTGCCCAGCACCAGCACGGCCTGGCACCGCCGCTCCACCGCCCGGAACCGGTCCACCAGGGTCGAGACCAGCTCGTCCTGCCCCTGGGCGGCCTGCAGCGCGGCGGCGTCCTCGTAGGTCAGGCCGTACAGGTCGGCCGCCGGCAGGTCGAGCCGGTAGCGGGCCCGCAGCAGCTCGACGACGTGGTCGGAGCCGCGCTCACCGGGGTCGTCGGCGTGCACCAGCGGGCGGAACACCCCGACGGTGTCCACCTGGCGGGTGAGCAGTTCCATGACCCCGAGTTCGACGGCCTGCCGGCCGTCCCCCCGGTCGATCCCGGTCACGTACACGCTGCGCGCCACGCGTCATCTCCGTCCGGTGCTTCGGGCAGTCCCTCTCCCGACCCTACCGTCGGAGGGACCGCGACGGCCCGGCGGAGGCCTGCCGCGGCCGGGGCGCGCGACAGGCCCCGGGAGGGCCGCTCCCGGGGCCTGTCGGCGGTGCTCGGCGGGTGCCGGTGCGGCCTCAGGCCGGGCGGAGCCAGACGGTGGCCAGCGGCGGCAGCACGAGCTCGGCGCTGCGCTCCTGGCCGTTCCACGGGCTCGTCTCGGCCTTGACCGGGTGCGAGTTGCCGGTGCCGCTGCCGCCGTACGCCTCGGCGTCGGTGTTCAGCGCCTCCTCCCACAGCTGGTCGGTGCCGGTCAGCGGCGGCAGGCCGACCCGGAAGCCGTGCCGGACGACGGGGGAGAAGTTGCAGACCGCGACGAGCGGCGAGCCGTCGGCGGCGTACCGCACGAAGGAGAGCACGTTGTCGTCGGCCGCGCCGCCGTCGAGCCAGCGGAAGCCGTCGGGGGTGGTGTCCTGCTCCCAGAGGGCGGGGGTGGCGCGGTAGGTGTGGTTGAGGTCGGCGACCAACTGCCGCACCCCCCGGTGACCGGAGGCCCCGGGCCAGTCGTCGGCGAGCACCCACCACTGCGGCCCGCTCTCGTGGTCCCATTCCGCACCCTGTGCGAACTCCTGCCCCATGAAGAGGAGTTGCTTGCCGGGGTGGGCCCACATGAAGCCGAGGTAGGCGCGGTGGTTGGCGCGCTGCTGCCACCAGTCGCCGGGCATCTTGGAGACGAGCGACTGCTTGCCGTGCACGACCTCGTCGTGCGAGATCGGCAGCACGTAGTTCTCGGAGTACGCGTAGACCATCGAGAACGTCATGTCGTTGTGGTGGTAACGCCGGTGCACCGGCTCCTTGGACATGTAGACCAGCGAGTCGTGCATCCAGCCCATGTTCCACTTCAGGCCGAAGCCGAGGCCCCCGGTGTCGGTGGGGCGGGTGACGCCGTCCCAGGCGGTGGACTCCTCGGCGATCGTGATCACGCCGGGGCAGCGCCGGTAGACCGTCGCGTTCATCTCCTGAAGGAAGGAGGCCGCGTCGAGGTTCTCCCGCCCGCCGTGCTGGTTCGGCGTCCACGCGCCGCCCTCGCGCGAGTAGTCGAGGTAGAGCATGGAGGCGACGGCGTCGACGCGCAGGCCGTCGACGTGGAACTCCTCGCACCAGTAGACGGCGTTGGCGACGAGGAAGTTGCGGACCTCGGTGCGGCCGTAGTCGAACTCCAGGGTGCCCCAGTCGGGGTGTTCGGCGCGCAGCGGGTCGGCGGGCTCGTAGAGGGGTTCGCCGTCGAAGCGGGCGAGGGCGAAGTCGTCCTTGGGGAAGTGGGCGGGGACCCAGTCGACGATGACGCCGATGCCTGCGGTGTGGAGGGTGTCGACGAGGTGCCGGAAGTCGTCGGGGGTGCCGAGGCGGGCGGTGGGGGCGTAGAAGCCGCTGACCTGGTAGCCCCAGGAGCCGCCGAAGGGGTGTTCCATGACGGGCATGAACTCGACGTGGGTGAAGCCGAGGCCGTCGAGGTAGCCGGGCAGCACGTCGGCGATCTCGCGGTAGGTGGTCAGGTCGGGGCGCCAGGAGGCGAGGTGGAGTTCGTAGACGGACATCGGGGCGCGGTGGTGGACGGTGCGGGCCCGCTCGGCCATCCACGCGCTGTCGTTCCAGGTGAAGTCCGAGGTGTGGACGACGGAGGCGGTGCCGGGCGGGCACTGCGCGGCGCGGGCGAGCGGGTCGGCCTTCTGCCGCACCCCGCCGTCCCGGCCGCGGATCTCGTACTTGTAGAGCGCGCCCTCCGCCAGGCCCGGCACGAACAGCTCCCACACGCCCGAGGAACCCAGGGAGCGCATCGGGTGCCCGGTGCCGTCCCAGTGGTTGAAGTCGCCGGCCAGCCGCACCCCCACCGCGTTCGGCGCCCACACCGCGAACGCCGTCCCCGCCACCCCGTCGACCGTGCGGACATGACTGCCCAGCGCCCGCCACAACTGCTCGTGCCGGCCCTCCGCGATCAGGTGCAGATCCAGCTCACCCAGCGTCGGCCCCATCCGGTACCCGTCGTCCTGCAGCAGCGGCTCGCCGCCCGGGTACGTCACCCGCAGCCGGTACGCCGGGAACTCCCGGCCCGCCAGCAGGCCGGTGAAGAGACCGGACTGCTGGTGGGTGAGCTCGGCCGGTCCGTGGTCGGTCTCCACCACGACCCGCTCCGCGAACGGGCGCAGCACCCGGATCGCGGTGCCCTCCAGGGTCGCGTGCGCCCCGAGGAGGGCGTGCGGGTCGTGGTGCATGCCGGAGACCAGCCGGTCGACCTCGGCCGGCGGCAGCGGTGCCTCCGGCAGCCGCAGTACGGCGGACGCGGCCTGCCCGGCCCGGCGCGGCGCCGCAGGCTCGCGCCGCCGGGCCACCCGGGTCCTCGCGCCCGGCGCGGGCGCGCCGGTGCCCGACCGGAAGGTGTCGGGCAGGGCGGTGGTGGAGCGGTCGGGCTTGGGGCCGAGCGGTGTCACGTCGGGTCCTCCTGCTAGCGGATGGGGTCGGGTCAGACGGTCAGGGCCAGACGGTTGATCGCGGCCAGCGGGATGGGCAGCCAGCTCGGCCGGTGCCGCGCCTCGTAGACGACCTCGTACACCGCCTTGTCGATCTCCAGGGCGCGCAGCAGCTCCGGCGCGGTGGCCGGGTCCATCCCCCCGCCCGCGGTGTAGCCGGCGCAGTACGCGGTCCGGTTGCGTGCCGCCCACGCGGCGGCCAGGTGGGCGAGTTCCGGGTCGGGGCCTGGGGCGCCGGCGAGCAGGTGGGCGGCCGCGTAGTCGAAGGAGCGGAGCATCGCGGCGACGTCGCGCAGCGCGGGCTGCGGCAGCCGGCGCTCGGCCAGCGGCTTCGCGGGTTCGCCCTCGAAGTCCAGCAGCACCCAGCCGTGCGGGGTGCGCATCGCCTGGCCCAGGTGCAGGTCGCCGTGGATCCGCTGGACGGGCAGCCCCTCCAGGTGGTCGGCGGTCAGCTGCTGGAAGGCGCCGCGCAGCGCGGAGCGGTAGCGCAGCAGTCCGGGCACGGCGGCGACGGCGCTGTCGAGCCGGTCGGCCATGGCGGAGGCGAGCCGGCCGGTCTCGGTGTGGTCGAGCCGGGCCGTGGGCATCGTGCGCGCGAGCACCCGGTGCACCTCGGCGGTGGCCCGGCCGAGCCGGTGCGCCTCGATGGCGAAGTTGCCCGGCGACGGGTCGCCCTTGAGCCGGGCGACCTGGTCGAGCGCCAGCTCCCAGCCGTCCTCGGCGTCCGGGAGGTAGCGCTGGAGCAGTCCGAGGGTGGCGGGCTCGGAGCGCTCCAGCCGGGACTCGAACCAGGCGGCGACCCGCGGGATCCGGGTGGACCCGGCCCGGGAGAGCGCGAGCGAGAGCTCCAGGTCCGGATTGGTGCCGGGGCTGATCCGCCGGAACAGCTTGAGGATGAACGACGTCCCGTAGATCACCGAACTGTTCGACTGCTCGGCGGTGGACGCCCGGCCCAGCAGGTTGCCGGGCAGCCCCGGGCCCGGGGTGCGGCGGAAGGAGAGCGCGCCGAAGCGGTCGCCGGTGGCGAGGTGCTCCAGCAGGCGGCCGGTCAGCTCCGGGTCGTGCACCGCGTCGTACAGCACCGCGCCGTCGTGCGGGCCGCCGCCGGCCAGCCGTCCGAGGACGGCCGCCGGTCCGATCCCGGAGGGGTCCTGGGAGCGGATGCCGAGCAGCAGCTGGTAGATGTCGCCCTGCGCTCCCGCGCCGGTGCCGTGCTCCACCCGCAGCAGCAGGTGGAGCAGGGTCGGGTCGCCGACCTGCAGCGGGGTGCCGACCACGGGGGTGAGGCCGGTGATCGGCCGCCCCTTCCCGGCGTACCAGCGCTGGGTGGGCAGCCAGTCGGCGATCAGCGGCAGGGCGGCGCCCACGAGTTCGCTGATTCCCGCTGTGGTTCTCCGCCCGGTGCCGCGCGTTCCGACCGGCCCGGGGGCGCTGTCGGGTGCGTCGCGGTGCACATGGGCTTGAGAACGGGAGGTTTCGGACATGACTCCCTTTCCCCGGAAGCGGGCGGACTGCCCGACGGGTCGTGGCCGGGCCCGTCAGTCTTCCGGATTTCGGCGGCGCGGCGGCGACGGCACGCGAGCGGGGCTCGGGTGTCACGCCATAGTGTGGGTGGCCGTTGGGCTGTTCTCCGTACGCGGTGGTGCGAAGAACCTCCGGGGCACGGACGGGTGTCGTCCGCGCCCCGGAGGGCGGATGGCCCGGCGACCTGGTGGATCGTTACTTCGGGACGGGCGTGCCGCCGCTACTTGATTCCGGGCTTCCGGAGCTGGAACCAGTAGAAGCCGTGCCCGGCGAGGGTGAGCAGATAGGGCCACTCACCGATGGACGGGAAGCGGACGCCGCCGATCAGCTCGACCGGGTACCGCCCGCCGTACCGCCGCAGGTCCAGTTCGGTCGGCTGCGCGAACCGCGAGAAGTTGTTCACGCACATGACCAGGTCTCCCTCGTACTCACGTACGAAGGCCAGCACCGCGGGGTTGCTGGAGGGCAGCTCGGTGTAGCTGCCGAGGCCGAACGCAGGATTGAGCTTGCGGATTTCGATCATGCGACGCGTCCAGTGCAGCAGCGAGCTCGAACTGCTCTGCTGTGCCTCGACGTTGGTCACCTGATAGCCGTACACCGGATCCATGATGGGCGGCAGACTGAGCCTGCCCGGGTCGGCGGAGGAGAAACCCGCGTTGCGGTCCGGGGTCCACTGCATCGGGGTCCGGACGCCGTCCCGGTCGCCCAGCCAGATGTTGTCGCCCATGCCGATCTCGTCGCCGTAGTACAGCACCGGCGAGCCCGGCAGGGAGAGCAGCAGGGCGGTGAACAGCTCGATCTGGTTGCGGTCGTTCTCCAGGAGCGGGGCGAGCCGCCGGCGGATGCCCACGTTGGCCCGCATCCGCGGGTCCTTCGCGTACTCCGCGTACATGTAGTCGCGCTCCTCGTCGGTGACCATCTCCAGGGTCAGCTCGTCGTGGTTGCGCAGGAAGATGCCCCACTGGCAGCCGCTGGGGATCTCCGGGGTCTTCGCGAGGATCTCGGAGACCGGGTAGCGCGACTCCCGCCGCACCGCCATGAAGATCCGCGGCATCACCGGGAAGTGGAACGCCATGTGGCACTCGTCGCCGCCGGAGGCGAAGTCGCCGAAGTAGTCGACGACGTCCTCGGGCCACTGGTTGGCCTCGGCCAGCAGCACGGTGTCCGGGTAGTCGGCGTCGATCTCCTTGCGGAGCCTGCGGAGGAACTCGTGGGTCTCCGGGAGGTTCTCGCAGTTGGTGCCCTCCCGCGCGTACAGGTACGGCACCGCGTCCAGCCGGAAGCCGTCGATGCCGAGGTCCAGCCAGAACCGCAGGGCCGCGATGACCTCCTCGTGCACCCGCGGGTTGTCGAAGTTGAGGTCGGGCTGGTGGGAGAAGAACCGGTGCCAGAAGTACTGCTTGCGCACCGGGTCGTACGTCCAGTTGGAGCTCTCGGTGTCGACGAAGATGACCCGGGCGTCCGGGTACTGCTTGTCGTCGTCGGCCCACATGTAGAAGTCGCCGTACGGCCCGTCGGGGTCGTTGCGGGACGCCTGGAACCACGGGTGCTGGTCGCTGGTGTGGTTGACCACGAAGTCGATGATCACCCGCATGCCGCGCAGGTGGGCGGCGTCGACGAACTCCACGAAATCGGCGAGGTCGCCGAACTCCGGGAGCACCGACTTGTAGTCGGCCACGTCGTACCCGCCGTCCCGCAGCGGCGAGGCGAAGAAGGGCGGCAGCCAGAGGCAGTCCACCCCCAGCCACTGCAGGTAGTCGAGCTTCGAGGTGAGCCCCTTGAGGTCACCGACGCCGTCGCCGTTGCTGTCCTGGAACGAGCGGACCAGGACCTCGTAGAAGACCGCCCGTTTGAACCACTCCGGGTCACGGTCCCGGGCGGGGGTCTCGGCGAAGGTGTCGGGAACGGGCTCGTTGACTGTCACAGAGAGCCTCCGGCGTGTGCGGGGTGGGAAGAGGAGCGGGTCGAGAGCCGAGTCCGGCGAAGCGGCTGAGGGGGCCGGTGCGGGGCACCGGCGACTGGCGTCGGCACGGTGCGGGCGGGAGCCGTCGGCACGCGGCACCGCTCCCCGGCCGCAGGACGCCCTATGGGTGCCTCCGGACGGTGAGGAGGTGGGCGGGGCCGGTGGCGGGGTCGAGGCGGACGTAGTTGTGGCGGGTCCAGTGGTAGGTGGCGCCGGTGAGTTCGTCGTGGACCTGGAGGGGGAGGTCGGTGTCGAGGGTGACGGTGGCTTCCTGGGCGTGGTGGGGGTCGAGGTTGACGACGGTGATGACGTGGTCCTCGATGCCGTCCTCGGTGGCGGCGCGCTTGGAGTAGGCGATGACGTGGTCGTTGTCGGTGGGGTGGAAGCGCAGGTCGCGCAGTTGCTGGAGGGCGGGGTGGCGGCGGCGGAGCCGGTTGAGCGCGGTGAGCAGGGGGGCGAGGGTGTCCTGGCGGGTCCAGTCGCGGGGGCGGAGCTCGAACTTCTCGGAGCGGGCGTACTCCTCGGAGCCGGGGTGGGTGGCCTGGTTCTCGTAGTGCTCGTAGCCGGCGTAGATGCCGTAGGAGGGGGAGAGGGTGGCGGCGAGGACGGCGCGGGCGGCGAACGCGGCGGGGCCGCCGTCCTGGAGGTAGCCGTGGAGGATGTCGGGGGTGTTGGCGAAGAAGTTGGGGCGCATCCAGGCGGCGGTGTCGCCGGCGAGGTCGGTGAGGTATTCGGTGAGTTCCTGCTTGGTGGTGCGCCAGGTGAAGTAGGTGTACGACTGGTGGAAGCCGATCTTTCCGAGGGTGTGCATCATCGCGGGGCGGGTGAAGGCCTCGGCGAGGAAGATCACGTCGGGGTCGGTGCGGGCGATGTCGGCGAGGACCTTCTCCCAGAACACCACGGGCTTGGTGTGGGGATTGTCGACGCGGAAGATCCGCACGCCGTGGGCCATCCAGAAGCGCAGGATGCGGAGGGTCTCCTTGACCAGGCCGTCGAAGTCCTGGTCGAAGTTGATCGGGTGGATGTCCTGGTACTTCTTGGGGGGGTTCTCGGCGTAGGCGATGGTGCCGTCGGGGCGGTGGGTGAACCATTCGGGGTGCTTGTTGACCCAGGGGTGGTCGGGGGAGCACTGGAGGGCGAAGTCGAGGGCGATCTCCAGGCCCAGGGCGCCGGCCTCGGTGACGAAGTGGTCGAAGTCCTCGATGGTGCCCAGGTCGGGGTGGACGGTGTCGTGGCCGCCCTCGGGCGAGCCGATCGCCCAGGGGGAGCCGACGTCGTGGGGGCCGGCGGTGAGGGTGTTGTCGGGGCCCTTGCGCCAGGCGCGTCCGATCGGGTGGACGGGGGGGAGGTAGACGACGTCGAAGCCCATCGCGGCGACCGCCGGCAGCCGTTCCGCGGCGGTGCGCAGGGTGCCGGAGACCGGCGGCTGTACCCCGGACGGGTCGACGACCGCGCCCTCCGACCGCGGGAAGAACTCGTACCAGGCCCCGTACAGCGCCCGCTTGCGGTCCACCTGCAACGGCATCGGCCGCGACGCACTCACCAACTCCCGCAACGGATAGCGCTCCAGCAGGGTGAGCACCTCGGGGGCGAGCGCGGCGGCGTACCGGCTGAGCGGCGGCAGGCCGGGATCGCGCAGCGCGTCGACGGCGGCGAGCACGTGCGCCCGGCCGTCCTTCTTCGGCACCCCGCCGGAGGCCCGCTCCAGCAGCTGGGCGCCCTCCTCCAGGACCAGCGCGGTGTCGATGCCGGCCGGCAGCTTCACGGAGGCGGTGCTGCGCCAGGTGGCGATCGGGTCGCCCCAGGCCTCCACCAGGTAGGACCAGCGGCCGGGGGTCGTCGGGGTGACGTGGGCGCCCCACCGGTCGGTGCCGGGGGCGAGCTCGCGCATCGGCGTCCAGGGCCCGCTGCGGCCGCGCGGGTCGCGCAGCACCACGTTGGCGCCGACCGCGTCGTGGCCCTCGCGGAAGACGGTGGCGGTCACCGGGAAACTCTCGCCCTCGACGGCCTTGGCCGGGCGGCGGCCCGAGTCGACGAGGGGGCTGACGTCCAGGACGGGGATGCGGCCGATCACGGTGTCGCTCTCTGTGCTCCTGCGGGCGGTGCTCCTGCGCGCAGTGGTCTTCTTGGCGGTGGTCTTCTTGGCGGTGGTCTTCTGTGCGGTGGCCTTCTTGGCCGGGGCCCCGGTGGCCGCGGCGGTGCCGGTGGTCGTCGTGGTGGTGGTCCGGGCGGTGGTCTTCCGTGCCGGGGCCTTCGCCGCGGTCTTCCTGGCCGTCGTCACCCCGGAGGCGGGCGCGGCCGTGCGGGCGGCGCGCGGAGCCGGCAACGGCGGCTCCGCCGTCGACGGCGTCTCAGGGCCGTCGGTCGTTTCGGTGGGCTGATCCCGCGTCTCGCCGTGCATGCCAAACTCCTGCCCGAATCGGCGGCGGCTCCCGACGGCCGGCGCGACGCCGGGGGAGTGCCGGGAGGACTGTGGGTGGGAAGGCCGAACGACCGGAACGCGGTCCGTGCCGGCGGGCCCGGAGACCCGACCGCCGGACCGCGTGCCGCGGCCGGCCCCACGGGGCGCGCGCGTCCCGGCGCGCGCCTCGTGGGGCGCGCCCCGGAGCGACCCAACCCACCCGAAAAACGACGGGGTGAGCTGTGAGGACACGCCAGCGGGCAACGGCAGCGGCCGAATGGGCGATGGAGGGTGAGGGCACGTCAGCGGGACAGGATCCGGCCATGGGGCAGCAAGGGGCGCCAACCGGCTCACACTCCCTGCCGCACCAACGACCTTTCTGCATCCTCGCACCACCGGCAAGACCTACGGGGTAGTAATCGCGCGATTTCGGACGGTATGCAGAGGCATATAGGCCAATGGAAACGCAGTCGTAGCGGGATATTCACGCGCCAGGGGCGCGCCTTTCCGGCCGGGTGCGCCCCGTGCGCCCCTCGTTCGCCGCACTGCGCCGATTGCGATCTCAACAATGGTCCGAACGGGTGTGGAATACGACAGTTGACGCACATTCGAGGCGCCGTCAGGCTCTAGGCTTCACGACGTGAAGGCAATCCGCAGATTCACCGTCCGCACCGTCCTGCCCGAACAACTCCAGCCACTGCACGAGCTCGCGCTCAACCTCCGGTGGTCCTGGCATCCCGAGACGAGGGAGCTCTTCCGCTCCGTCGATCCGGAGGTCTGGGCCGCCGTGGGGGAGGACCCGGTCCGGCTGCTCGGAGAGGTGCCGGCCGCGACGCTCGCCGCCCTGGCCGCCGACCGCCGGTTCCTGCGCAGGCTCGGCGACCTCCACGACGACCTGAGGGACTACCTCGCCGGCCCGCGCTGGTACCAGTCGGCGCCGCCCGTCGGCGACGGCGGCAGCCCGCTTCCGGAGGCCGTCGCCTACTTCTCGCCCGAGTACGGGATCGCGGCCGCGCTGCCCCAGTACTCCGGCGGGCTCGGCATCCTCGCCGGCGACCACCTCAAGGCCGCCAGCGACCTCGGCGTGCCCATCATCGGCGTGGGGCTGTTCTACCGGCACGGATACTTCCGGCAGTCCCTCGACCGCGAGGGCTGGCAACAGGAGCGCTACCCGCTCCTCGACCCCGACGAACTGGCCGTCAGCCTGCTCCGCGAGGACGACGGCACCCCCTGCCGCGTCGACCTCGCCCTGCCCGGCGGCCGCACCCTCGCCGCGCACGTGTGGCGGGCCCAGGTGGGCCGCGTCCCGCTGCTGCTCCTCGACTCCGACATCGAGTCCAACACCCCCGCCGACCGGGACGTGACGGACCGCCTGTACGGCGGCGGCAGCGAGCACCGGCTGCTGCAGGAGATGCTGCTCGGCATCGGCGGCGTCCGGGCCGTCCGGACGTACTGCCGGCTCACCGGCCACGCCGCGCCGGAGGTCTTCCACACCAACGAGGGCCACGCCGGCTTCCTCGGCGTCGAGCGGATCCGCGAGCTGGTCGCGCCCGCCGCGCAGGGCGGCCGCGAGCTGGACTTCGCCGCCGCACTGGAGGCCGTCCGGGCCGGCACCGTCTTCACCACCCACACGCCCGTGCCGGCCGGCATCGACCGGTTCGACCGCGACCTGGTCGCGCGTCACTTCAGCGGCGACGCGGCGATGCAGGGCGTGCCGGCCGACCGGGTGCTGGCACTCGGCGCGGAGAGCTGGCACGGCGGCGACCCCACGCTCTTCAACATGGCCGCCATGGGCCTGCGGCTCGCCCAGCGCGCCAACGGCGTCTCCACCCTGCACGGCGAGGTCAGCCGGTCGATGTTCAACGGCCTCTGGCCGGGCTTCGACGCCGCCGAGGTGCCGATCACCTCGATCACCAACGGCGTCCACGCACCGACCTGGATCGACCCGGCGGTCGTCCGGCTCGGCGCCGGCCAGATCGGTGCCGAGCGCGCCGAGGAGGCCATCACCACCGGCGACGCCAAGCGCTGGACCGGGGTCGAGCGGATCGGCGACGAGGAGATCTGGGAGGTCCGCCGCCTCCTGCGCTCGCAGCTGGTCGACGAGGCCCGCCGCCGACTGCGCGTCTCCTGGGGCCAGCGCGGCGCCGGCGAGGCCGAGCTCGGCTGGGTGAACTCCGTGCTCGACCCGGACGTCCTCACCATCGGCTTCGCCCGCCGGGTGCCGTCGTACAAGCGGCTCACCCTGATGCTCCGCGACAGGGACCGGCTGCGCTCGCTGCTGCTCGACCCGGAGCGCCCGGTGCAGATCGTCGTCGCGGGCAAGGCGCACCCCGCCGACCACGGCGGCAAGCGGCTCATCCAGCAGCTGGTCGCGTTCGCGGACGATCCGGCCGTACGGCACCGGATCGTCTTCCTGCCCGACTACGACATGGCGATGGCCAAGCACCTCTACCCCGGCTGCGACGTCTGGCTGAACAACCCGCTCCGCCCGCTGGAGGCCTGCGGCACCTCCGGGATGAAGGCCGCCCTCAACGGCTGCCTCAACCTGTCCATCCTGGACGGCTGGTGGGACGAGTGGTACGACGGCCGCAACGGCTGGGCGATCCCCACCGCCGACGGCTCCGGCCCCGAGCGGCTCGACCCGGACAGCCCGGAGGCCGAGCGGCGCGACGACCTGGAGGCCACCGCGCTGTACGACCTGATCGAGCACCAGGTCGCCGCCCGGTTCTACGACCGCGGCTCGGACGGCCTGCCGCACCGCTGGATCGCGATGGTCCGCCACACGCTGGTGACCCTCGGCCCGAAGGTGCTGGCCGGCCGGATGGTGCGCGACTACGTCGAGAAGCTGTACGCCCCCGCCGCGAGCGCCCAGCGGTCGCTGGCCGCCACCGGCCACGCCGGGGCCCGTGAGCTCGCCGACTGGAAGGCGCGGGTCCGGGAGGCCTGGCCGGCCGTCCGGGTCGAGCACGCCGACGCCGAGGGCTGCCGCGAGGCCCAGGAGCTCGGCTCGGCCCTGGAGCTCCGGGTGCAGGTCTCACTCGGCACCCTGGAACCGGCCGACGTGGAGGTGCAGGTCGTCTCCGGCCGCGTCGACGAGTCCGACGGCATCTCCGACGCCGCCGTGCTCGCCCTCAAGCCGGCCGGCGGGCCGGACCTCGAAGGCCGGTACCGCTACGAGGGCTCGCTGGAGCTCGGCCGCACCGGGCCGTTCGGCTACACCGTCCGGGTGCTGCCGGCCCACCACCTGCTGGCCTCGACGGCTGAGCTGGGTCTGGTGGCGCTGCCGCCGGAGTCGGCCGGGATGGACGCCGGCGTGCTGCGCTGACGGCACGTGGAACGGCGGAGGGGCGGCACCGGCCACCGGTGCCGCCCCTCCGCCGTGCGCGGCGCCGTCAGGCGAGCGCGGACGCGTCCAGCCCCGCCGGGGTGCGGTGCCCGGAGAGCGCCATCGTCAGGTCGAACTCCGCGAGCAGCGACCGGATCACATGGGTGACCCCGGCCTGCCCGTCCAGCCCCAGCCCGTAGGCGTACGGGCGGCCGAGCAGGACGGCGCGGGCGCCCAGGGCGAGCGCCTTGAAGACGTCGTCGCCCGTGCGGACACCGCTGTCGAACAGCACCGCCAGCCGGTCGCCGACGGCGGCCGCGACGCCCGGCAGCGCCTCGGCCGCACCGATCGCGCCGTTCACCTGGCGGCCGCCGTGGTTGGAGACCACGACGCCGTCCATGCCGGCGTCGGCGGCCCGCCGGGCGTCGTCCGGGTGCTGGACGCCCTTCAGCACGATCGGGCCGTCCCAGTGCTCCCGCAGGAACGCCAGGTCGGGCCAGGTCTTGCCGGGGTCGGCGAACATCGACACGAAGTGCAGCACGGCCGCGTTCGGGTCCTCGTGCACCGGCTTCGCCAGCCCGGCGAGGAACGCCGGGTCGGTGAAGTAGTTGGCGGTGCCGACCCCGTGCAGGAACGGCAGGTACGCCTGGTCGAGGTCGCGCGGGCGCCAGGCCAGCAGCGGCGTGTCCAGGGTGACGAACAGCGCGGTGAAGCCCGCCGCCCTCGCCCGGTCCAGGAACGAGCGGGTCACCTCGCGGTCCTTGGCCCAGTACAGCTGGAACCAGCGCTCGCCGTCCCCCATCGCCTCCGCGACCTGCTCCATCGGCGTGCTCGACGCGGACGACAGGACGAACGGCACGCCCTCCGCGGCGGCCGCCCGCGCGGCGCCCGGTTCGGCGTCCGGGTGCAGGATCGACAGCACCCCGACGGGGGCCAGCGCCAGCGGCGCCGGGAGGGTCCGGCCGAACAGCTCGGTGCGCAGGTCGCGGCTGCTGACGTCGCGCAGCATCCGCGGCACGATCCGGTGGGCGTCCAGCGCCGCCCGGTTGGCCCGCGCGGTGGCGCCGCTGCCGGCGCTCCCCGCGACGTAGCCGAACGGGCCCGGGCCGAGCCGCTGCTCGGCGAGCCGCTCCAGCCGGCTCAGGTCGGCGGGCAGCCGGGGCACGGCGCCCGTCATGCCGTTCAGGTAGATCTCGAACTGGAAGGACGCCCAGTCGCGCGGGGGCGGCGGGGTGGTCACACGAGCTCCAGGACCAGCTTGCCGACGTTCTCGCCGCGGAAGAGCATCTGCAGGGTCGCCGGGAAGTCGTCGACGGTGCCGCGCACCACGTGCTCCTTCACGGTGATCCGGCCCTCGCCGATCCAGCCGGCCAGCTCGGCCGCGGCCTCCTTGTAGCGGGGGGCGTAGTCGAACACGACGAAGCCCTCCATCCGGGCCCGGCGCACCAGCAGCGACAGGTAGTTGGACGGGCCCGCGACCTTCGAGTCGGCGTTGTACTGGCTGATGGCGCCGCAGACCACCACCCGGGCGTGCATCGCCAGGCGGGCCAGCGCGGCGTCCAGGATGTCGCCGCCGACGTTGTCGAAGTAGACGTCGATGCCGTCCGGGCAGTGCGTCCGCAGGGCCTTGCGGACGTCCTCGCCGCGGTAGTCGATCGCCGCGTCGAAGCCGAGCTCCCCGGTGAGCAGGGCGCACTTCTCGGGCCCGCCGGCGATGCCGACGACCCGGCAGCCCTTCACCCTGGCGATCTGGCCGACCAGGCTGCCGACCGCACCGGCGGCGCCGGAGACCACCACCGTCTCGCCCTCCTTGAGGGCGCCGACGTCGAGCAGGCCGAAGTAGGCGGTCATGCCGGGCATGCCGAGCGCGCCGAGGTACGTCGACGGGGACGCCAGGGACGGGTCGACCCGCACGGTGCCGCGGCCGTCGGAGACGACGTGCTCCTGGACGCCGAAGGTGCCGACCACCAGGTCGCCGACCCGGTAGCGCGGGTGGCGGGAGGCCGTCACCTCGACCACCGAGCCGGCCCGCATGACCTCGCCGATGCCGACCGGCGGGAGGTAGGAGGGCCGGTCGTCCAGCCAGCCGCGCATCGCCGGGTCGAGCGAGACGAAGCGGGTGCGGCCGGCGAACTCGCCCTCGCCGGGTTCGGCGGCCTCGCCCTCGGCGTGCTCCCAGTCGGTCGGGGCGACCTCGCCGACGGGCCGGGCGGCGAGGCGGATCTGGCGGTTCGGGGTGGGCATGGCGGCCTCCTGGTGCGGGCGGCCGTGCCGCGCCGATGCGGCACAGGGCTCGGGACGAGAGTCTAAGCAAGCGCTTAGTCAGAGTCGAGGCCCCGGCATCCGCCTCCGCATCCCCGTCACCCGCCCGGCCGCGCGCTACCCTCCGGGCCATGACCGCCAGGCCGCCCCTGCTCTTCCTCGACGTCGACGGACCGCTCCTGCCCTTCGGCGCCGACCCCCGTGACCTCCCGGACGGCTACCCCACCTGGCCCGTCCCCCCGGGCTCCGCCGGCGCGGCGAACCCGCTGCTCGCCCGCCTCGACCCCGGCCTCGGCCCCCGGCTCGCCGCCCTGCCCTGCGAACCGGTCTGGGCCACGACCTGGACGGACGAGGCCAACACCTGCCTCGCCCCGCTGCTCGGGCTGCCGCCCCTCCCCGTCGTCCACCGGCCGGATCCCGAGGACGAGGACGACCACCCGGCCGGCCTCCACTGGAAGACCCGCCCGCTCGTCGACCGTGCGGCCGGACGCGCCTTCGCCTGGGTCGACGACGAGATCACCGCCGCCGACCGCGCCTGGGTCGCCGCCCACCACCCCGGCGCGGCGCTGCTGCACCGCGTCGACGCCCGGCGCGGGCTCACCGACGAGGACTTCACGGCCCTCGGCGCCTGGCTGCGGGCCCCCGCGCCCCGGGCCTGAGCCGGGAACGCGCCGGGCCCGGGACCAGCTGGTCCCGGGCCCGGCGCACGGGTGGCGTGGCCGCGGAGGCCGACGGGGTCAGACCAGGCTGTCCCGCCAGGCCCGGTGCAGGTCGGCGAAGCGGCCGCGGCCGCCGGTCAGCTCGGCCGGGGTGCCGTCCTCGACGATCCGTCCCTGCTCCATCACCAGCACCCGGTCGGCGATCTCCACGGTGGAGAGCCGGTGGGCGATGACGATCGCGGTGCGCCCCGCCAGCACGGTGCGCATCGCCCGCTGCACGGCCTGCTCGCCGGGCACGTCCAGCGAGCTGGTCGCCTCGTCGAGGACGAGGACCGCCGGGTCGGCCAGCAGGGCCCGGGCGAAGGCCACCAGCTGGCGCTGGCCGGCCGAGATCCGGCCGCCGCGCTTGCGGACGTCCGTGTCGAAGCCGTCCGGCAGCGCGGCGACGAAGTCGTACGCGCCGATGTCCCGGGCCGCCTGCTCGACCTCCTCGCGGGTGGCGCCGGGGCGGCCGATCGCGATGTTCTCCGCGACGGTGCCGGAGAAGAGGAACGACTCCTGCGTCACCATGACGACGTTGCGCCGCAGCTCGGCGGTGGAGACCTCCCGCAGGTCGACGCCGTCGAGCGCGATCCGGCCGTCCGTCGGGTCGTAGAACCGGGCGAGCAGCTTCGCCAGCGTCGACTTGCCCGCGCCGGTCGCCCCGACCACGGCGGTCGTCCGCCCGGCCGGCAGCACCAGGTCGAAGGAGGGCAGCACCTCGCGGCCCGTCCGGTAGGCGAAGCGCACGCCGTCGAAGGAGACCGTGCGGCCCTTCACCGCGTGCTCGGGCAGCGCGGCCGGTGCGGCGGGCTCGGGCACCGAGGGCTCGTGCGCGAGCAGCCCGGCGATCTTCTCCAGCGCGGCGGCCGCCGACTGGTAGCTGTTGAGGAACATCGCCAGCTGGTCGATCGGGTCGAAGAGGCGCCGCAGGTAGAGCACGAAGGCGGTGAGCACGCCGACCTGCAGCGAGCCGCCGCCGACGAGCAGCGCGCCCGCCACCACGACGGCGGTGATCCACACGTTGGCGACGGCCCGGGAGGTCGCCACGTAGCGGGCCATCTCCAGCAGGCCGTCGGCCGTGGCGCCCGCGTACTGCCGGTTGACGGTGTCGAAGGCCTGCTCGTTCGCCCGCTCGCGGCGGAACGCCTGCACGGGGCGGATGCCGTTCATCGTCTCGGTGAAGCGGACGATCACCGAGGCCACCGCCGTGCGGGAGCGCCGGTAGACGCGCTGCGAGCGGCGGCGGAACGACCGGACGGCGAGGTACATGGGCAGGAACGACAGCAGCGACAGCAGGCCGAGCCGCCAGTCCATGACCAGCAGCACCAGCGAGATGTAGAACACCGACAGCGCCACCGAGAGCAGCTCCTGGAGGCCCTCGGAGAGCAGCTCGCGCAGCGCGTCGACGTCGCTGGTGGCGCGGGAGATGATCCGGCCGGAGGTGTAGCGCTCGTGGAAGTCCAGGCTGAGCTGCTGGGCGTGCCGGAAGATCCGGCCGCGCAGGTCGAGCAGCACGTCCTGGTTGATCCGGGCGCTGAACCGGATGAACGCGCGCTGCAGCACGGTCGACAGGACCGCGCAGCCCAGGTAGGCGACGGTGACCGCGACGAGTGGGCCGCCGTCGTGGTCGCGCAGGGCCGGGATGCCGCGGTCCATCGCGACGGCCACCAGCAGCGGCCCGGACTGCAGGGCCGCCTGCTGCACGAGGATGAGCAGCATCGCGAGGGCGATCCGGCCGCGGTGCGGGCCGAGCAGCTCGCCCAGCAGTCGCCGGGCGGCGCCCGCCGGGACGGGGATGTCCTCGTCGTCCGAGGGCTCCGGCGGTTCCCCGTCCGTCCTGCCGTCGGGTTCGCCGGCCGGGTCGGCGGTCGTGGCGGTCGTCGTGGCGCTGCTCATCGGGCGCTGATCCCTTCGGCTACGGGGGCGGTCTCGCCCGTCATCAGCTCGCGGTAGACGGCGGAGCTCTGCAGGAGTTCGTGGTGGGTGCCGACGGCGCGGATCCGGCCGCCGTCGAGCACGGCGACCCGGTCGGCGAGCAGCACGGTGCTCGGGCGGTGGGCGACCACCAGCGCCGTGGTGCCCTCCAGGACGCGCCGCAGGGCCTGCTCGACGAGCGCCTCGGTGTGCACGTCGAGCGCCGACAGCGGGTCGTCCAGCACGAGGAAGCGGGGGTCTCCGACGACCGCGCGGGCCAGGGCGAGCCGCTGCCGCTGCCCGCCGGACAGGCTGAGGCCCTGCTCGCCGACCTGGGTCGCGGCACCGGCGGGCAGGGCCTCGACGAAGCCGGCCTGGGCGGTGGCGAGGGCCGACGCGAGCCGGTCGGGCCCGGCGTCGGGTGCGCCCATGAGCACGTTCTCGCTCACCGAGGCGGAGAACAGCGTGGGCTCCTCGAACGCGACGGCGACCAGCTCGCGCAGGTGCGGCCGCGGGATGTCGCGGATGTCCCGGCCGTCGAGGGTGATCGTGCCGCCGGTGGCCTCGTACAGCCGGGGCAGCAGCGCGGTGAGGGTGGTCTTGCCACTGCCGGTGGCGCCGACCAGGGCCATCGTCTCGCCGCTGCGGATGTGCAGGTCGACGCCGCGCAGCAGGTCGGGGGTGTCGGCGGGGGCGTCGGGGTAGCGGTAGCGGACGCCGGTGAGCCGGATGCCGTCGCCGGCGGTGCCGGTGGAGGCCGGGGCGGCGGCGGGCTCCTCGGCCTCCGGCTCGTCCATCACCTCGTAGAAGCGGTCGGTGGCGGTGGCCGCCTCGTTGGCGTACGCGACGAGCCAGCCGAGTGACTCGACCGGCCAGCGCAGGGCGAGCGCGGTGGAGAGGAAGGCGACGAGGGTGCCCGTCGACAGGTCGCCGTCGGCGACCCGGACGGCGCCGAAGGCGAGCGCCGCGCCGAGTGCCAGCTCGGGCAGCCCGACGATGACGGCCCACAGGTTGGCGAGCATCCCGGCCTTGCCGAGCTCCGTGGTGCGCAGGTCGCGCGCGTGCCCGGCGAAGCGCTCGGCCATGGTGCGGTGCCGGCCGAACGCCTTGAGGATGCGGATGCCGAGGACGGACTCCTCGACGACGGTCGCGAGGTCGCCGTTCTGGTCCTGGGCCTGCCGGGCGGCACCGGAGTAGCCGCGCTCGAAGTGGTGGGTGAGCCAGGTCAGCGGTGCCATCGGCAGCAGCACCACGACGGCGAGCCGCCAGTCGAGGGTGAACATCAGGCCGGTGCCGATCAGGAAGACCGTCGTGTTGACGATCAGGAAGACCAGCGGGAAGGCCAGGAAGAGCCGCATGGTGAACATGTCGGAGGTCGCCCGCGACAGCAGCTGGCCCGACGGCCAGCGGTCGTGGAAGGAGACCGGCAGGCGCTGCAGCTTGGCGTACAGGTCGCCGCGCATGGCGGCCTCGACCCTGGCGAGCGGCCGGGCGACGATCACCCGGCGGACGCCGAACAGGGCGGCCTCGGCCAGGCCGAGCAGCAGGAGGACGCCGGCGAGCGGCCAGAGCGCCCCGGTGTCGTGGTGGGCGATCGGGCCGTCGACGATCCGGCGGAGCACGACCGGCACCGCCAGGACGCTTCCGGAGGCCAGCAGGGCGGCGGTGACGGAGCCGGCGATCCGCCAGCGGGCGGTCCGTGCGTACGGCCACAGGCGCAGCAGGGACCGCACGGTGGAGCGCCGCGGGGCAGTGGGGGCGTGGTTCGTGGACATCGCGCCCGAGGGTAGGCGCTCGCCCGTCATTTCTCATCCGGTTTTACGCACCTGACGGCGTATCCCGGCCATGATCCGGGTCCGGGCCCGGGCGGTCCTCCGCCTCCTCGGTGACCTGCAACAACCGGCAGGACCGCCCGCCGAGCGTCACGGCGGCCCCGGCGGGGTGCCGCTGCCCGTCGGTGGCGTCCGCGGTGTCGACCAGGGTGCGGTACCCGGCGGCCCAGGGTGCGCCCGGCAGGGTGAAGGCGACGGGTTCGGAGCCGGCGTTCAGCAGCAGCAGGAAGCTGTCGTCACGCAGTGCGCGGCCGTGCTCGTCGCGCTCCGCCATGGCGGAGCCGGAGAGCAGCATGCCGAGGACGGCGGTCGGCGCGAACCAGTCCGCCTCCGTCATCTGCCGCCCGCGGGGGGTGAACCAGGCGAGGTCGCGCTGGCCGCCGGGCACGGTCTCGCGCCCGGAGAAGAACGCGCGCTGCCGCAGCACCGGGTGGGCGCGGCGGAGCCGGACGAGCCGGCCGACGAGTGCGGTGAGCTCCTGCCAGCGGGGGTCGTCGAGGAGCGACCAGTCGAGCCAGCCGTTCTCGTTGTCCTGGCAGTAGGCGTTGTTGTTGCCGTGCTGGGTGCGGCCCATCTCGTCGCCGGAGGTGAGCATCGGCACCCCGGTGGAGAGCAGCAGGGTGGTGAGCAGGTTGCGCAACTGGCGGTGGCGCAGGGCGAGCACGGCCGGGTCGTCGGTCTCGCCCTCGGCGCCGTGGTTCCACGCACGGTTGTCGTCGGTGCCGTCGCGGTTGTGCTCGCCGTTGGCCTCGTTGTGCTTGCGGTTGTACGAGACGAGGTCGCGCAGGGTGAAGCCGTCGTGCGCGGTGACGAAGTTGACGGAGGCGTGCGGCCGGCGGCCGCCGCGCTGGTAGAGGTCGGAGGAGCCGGAGAGCCGGTAGCCGAGTTCGCGCACGTCGGGGCGGCTGCCGCGCCAGAAGTCGCGCACGGTGTCGCGGTACTTGTCGTTCCACTCCGCCCACAGCGGGGGGAAGCCGCCGACCTGGTAGCCGCCGGGGCCGACGTCCCACGGTTCGGCGATGAGCTTCACCCGGCTGAGCACCGGGTCCTGCGAGACGGCGGCCAGGAACGGGTGGTGCATCTCGACGCCGTCACTGCCGCGGGCCAGGGCCGCCGCCAGGTCGAAGCGGAAGCCGTCCACGCCCATCTCGGTGACCCAGTAGCGCAGGGAGTCGGTGACCAGGCGCACCACGTGCGGCTGTCTGGTGTCGAGGGTGTTGCCGCAGCCGGTGTAGTCGGCGTAGCCGCGGCGGTTGCGGTCGAGCCGGTAGTAGCCGCCGTTGTCGATGCCGCGCAGGGAGAGCGCCGGGCCCATGGCGCCGGCCTCGGCGGTGTGGTTGTAGACGACGTCGAGGATCACCTCGATGCCGGCCGCGTGCAGCGCGCGGACCATCCGCTTGAACTCGCCGACCTGCCCGCCGCGGCTGCCGGAGGCGGAGTACCCGGCGTGCGGGGCGAAGAAGCCGAGCGTGTTGTAGCCCCAGTAGTTGGTCAGGCCGCGGGCCTGCAGGTGGTCCTCGCTGACGTGGTGGTGGACGGGCAGCAGCTCGACGGCGGTGACGCCGAGCCGGGTGAGGTGCTCGATCGCCGCGGGGTGCGCGAGGCCCGCGTACGTGCCGCGCAGGTCGGCCGGCACGCCGGGGTGGCGCATGGTGAAGCCGCGCACGTGCAGCTCGTAGAGCACCGTCTCGGCCCACGGCGTCTTGGGCCGCTGGTCGTCGTACCAGTCGTCGTCGTCGTGGACGACCACGGACCGCGGCACGTACGCGGCGGAGTCGCGGTTGTCGCGGACGGTGTCGGCGACCTCCGGCTCGGGCCAGTTGCGGACCGCGCTGCAGACGGAGTCGTGGCTGGTGTAGTGGCCGTCGATGGCGCGCGCGTACGGGTCGACGAGGAGCTTGGCGGGGTTCCAGCGGGCGCCCGTCCACGGGTCCCAGCGGCCCTGCACCCGGTAGCCGTAGCGGGTGCCGGGCCCGACGCCGGGCAGGTAGCCGTGCCAGACCTGGAAGGTCTGCTCGGTGAGGCGGTGCCGGGTCTCCGTACCGTCCTCGTCGAAGAGGCACAGGTCGACCGCCTCGGCACCGGCCGCCCAGAGGGCGAAGTTCGTGCCGCTGCCGCCGTCCGGTGCGATGCGGTAGCGGGCGCCGAGCGGCTGCCAGCTGCCCGGCCACGGGTCCGGTCGCGCCGTGCCCGGCAGCGCGCCGGGCACCGTTCCCGGCGCCGGCGCGCCGAGGGCCGCCGCGGCCGCCGGTGGGCGGCCGTTCCCGTGGAGCATGCTCCGTCCCAGCTCCTGCCACGCCGTCATGGCCGCACCCTCCCGACGCGGGGATCCCGAGCCCGCCCTCCAGTTCTTCCCTGTTCCCGTGCAGGTGTCACGTGGCCGATCGTGTTGTGACGCAGGGTGAACGCGGAGGGGGACGCCGGGTGGCGCGGACGCTCGTGTCCGGGCGGCCGCGCGGTCGTTGCACCAGGTGGCGGCGCGGCCTCGCGCCGGTGCGGCGGCGCACGCCGGTGGCGGACGGGGGACGGCATGCATCCGGTGGTTCGGCGCTGGGCGCTGCGGGCGGCGGGCGCGGGGGTCGCGCTGGCCGCGGCCTGCTCCGGTGGTCCGGTGCCGGGCGCCGACGACGGTCACGGGGCCGGACGGGCGGCCCCGCCGGTCTCCCGGGCGGCGATCGCCACGGTGCCCGCCGACGGAGCCCAGGACGTGTCGGTCGAGGCGGAGGTGACCGCCACGGTCGCCGAGGGCCGGCTGCTGTCCGTCCGGCTGGCCGACGACCGCGGCGTCGAGGTGCCCGGGCGCACGGGCACCGACGGCACCCGCTGGGCGCCGCTGGAGCCGCTGACCCCGGCCACGCCGTACACGATCGACGTGGTCGCCCAGGACGCGGGCGGGCTGCACGCCGCCCACCACGCGGCGTTCGCCACCGCGGGCCCGGCGCACACCGTGGCGGCGTTCCCGACGCCCGAGGACGGGGCGACGGTCGGCGTCGGCATGCCGGTGTCGCTGCGTTTCACCCGGCCGGTCGCCGACCGGTCGGCGGCGGAGCGCGCGGTGACGGTGACCGCGGACCCGCCGGTGCCGGTGGCCGCGCACTGGTTCGGCGACCGGCGGCTGGACGTCCGGCCGGAGCACTACTGGGCGCCGGACACCGAGGTGACCGTCGCGGTGCGGCTGCAGGGCGTCGAGCTGGCGCCGGGGGAGTACGGCACGCAGACGCGGGACGTCCGCTTCACCGTCGGCCGCTCCCGGGTCTCCACCGTCGACCTGGACGCCGCCACGATGACCGTCCGTGAGGACGGCGTGCCGGTGCGCACCCTGAAGGTCTCCGCGGGCGGCCCGGAGCACCAGACCTACCGCGGAGTCATGGTGGTCGCGGAGAAGTACGCCGAGACGCGGATGAACTCCCGCACGGTCGGCCTCGGCGACGAGTACGACATCAAGGACGTGCCGCACGCGATGCGGCTGACGGCGTCCGGCACCTTCCTGCACGGCAACTACTGGGCCGACGAGGAGGTCTTCGGCACCGAGAACACCAGCCACGGCTGCATCGGGCTGGCCGACGGAAAGGGCGGTGACGCGGACTCCCCGGCCGGCTGGTTCTTCGCGCACACGCTCGTCGGCGACGTCGTCGAGGTGCGCGGCGGCACCGGCGAGGAGGTGCAGCCGGCGAACGGCCTCAACGGCTGGAACCTCCCGTGGGCGGCCTGGCGGGCCGGTGGCGCGAGCGGCGCGACGCGGCCGTAGACGTTCACCGCGGGCACACGGCCCTCCCTCTGAAGATTCACTCATTCGGGCCAGTTATCCTGTCCTCCCGCGCCGCCCCCGGCCCGTCCGGCGAAGCCTGCCCGGCGGGATCTCCCCGGCGGAGCCGGCGCGGACGAAGAGCGGCACACATTCTGCGGCCCCGGCGAAACCGTTCCATGCCGTGGCGCGTGTATGGACCGGGGATACCGGGAGGGGAGCACACCGAGTGAAGCCGGTTCAGGCGGCCGAGGCCGCAGCAGTCAGGGGGGCGGCCGGTCACGGCCGCCGGGGTGCCGCGGCCCGACACGCGATGGTCGCACTGGCGATGGGCGGCGTCCTGCTGCTCACCGCGGCGTGCAACAGCGACACCGGATCGGGCGGCTCGGGCGGCTCGGGCGGGACGGCGGCCGCCGGAGGCGCGTCCGCCGGTGCCGAGGACGGCGGCTCGACCACGCAGGCCGCGCCCAAGACCTCGGCCGCGGTGATCACCGTGACGCCGAAGGACGGCGCCACCGACGTCCAGCCGAACGGCGGGCTGACCGTGGCGGTGGCGAGCGGCACGCTCACCTCCGTCCAGGTGACCGACAAGAACGACAAGGCGGTCGCCGGCGCGATATCCGCCGACGGACTCAGCTGGAAGCCGTCCGGCGCGCTCGCGGTCGGCATGGCGTACACGGTGAACGCGCAGGCCAAGGACGCCGCGGGGCTGCCCGCGGCGGTCACGTCAGGCTTCACCACGCTGACCCCGGCGAAGAAGGTCGCGACCAACGACAACATCGCCGACAACGGCACCTACGGCGTCGGCATGATCGTCTCCGTGGTGTTCAGCAAGCCGGTCAAGAACAAGGACGCGGTGCTCAAGGGCATCACCTTCGCCACGAGCAACGACACCGTGGTGAAGGGCCACTGGTTCGGCAGCCAGCGCCTGGACTTCCGCCCGGCGGAGTACTGGAAGCCGGGCACCAAGGTGACCGTCAAGTACCGCCTGAAGAACGTCGAGGTCTCCTCCGGCGTCTACGGCGACGTCGAGCGCGACGAGCCGTTCACCATCGGCCGCTACCAGGTGAGCACCGTCGACGCCGGCACCCACCAGATGACGGTCGACAACGGCGGCGGAAAGACCCAGACGATCCCGATCACCGCGGGCACCAACCTGAACCCGTCCTGGAACGGCACCATGGTCGTCTCCAGCAAGGAGAAGGTGACCCACATGAGCTCGGCCAACGTGGCCAACCTCAAGGGCGACGAGTACGACGTGCCGGACGTCCCGCACGCCATGCGCCTCACCACCTCGGGCACCTTCATCCACGGCAACTACTGGGGCAGCGCCTTCGGCAAGTCCAACGCCAGTCACGGCTGCGTCGGCCTGCGCGACACCCGGGGCGGCAGCGAGTCCTCCACGGCGGGCAAGTTCTTCAACAGCTCGCTCATCGGCGACGTCGTGAAGATCCAGCACTCCGTGGGCAGGACGGTCTCCCCGGACAACGGCCTCAGCGGCTGGACGCTCGCCTGGAGCGCGTGGTAACCACCCCGCAGCGCCCTGCACCACCGACGGCCCGGCCACGCGATGCGCGCGGCCGGGCCGTTGCCGCTTCGTGACCGGATCGTCGCAGGCCGGGCCGCAACCCGGTGCCGTCCCGGCGCGTGTCTCCGGGGGAAGGCCGCGGCAGGGGGCCGCGGCCGGGCACGGAGGGAGACCGGCATGGCCTCGGCGCGCAGGAGTCTGACGGTGGGTGCGCTCGGCGGAGTGCTGGTGCTGGCGGTGACCGCCTGCGGTGCGGCCGACGGGCCGGGGGCCCGGACGGCGACGGGCACGGCCGGCACGACGGCGGCCAGGCCGCGGGCCACCGCCCCGGCGGCCACCGTGCACGTCGAGCCCGCCGACGGCGCGTCCGACGTGAAGCCGTCCGGCACCCTGAAGGTCACGGCGGCGGGCGGCCGGCTGACCACGGTGAAGGTGACCGGCCGGGACGGCCGCGAGGTGCCCGGCAAGGTCACCGCGGACGGCCTCTCCTGGGCGCCCGACGGCGCCCTCGCGGTCTCCGAGCAGTACCGGGTCAGCGCGCAGGCCACCGACGCCGAGGGGCTGGTGACGACCGTCGGCAGCTCCTTCTCGACGCTCACCCCGAGCCGCCGGACGGGCGCCTACGACAACGTCACCGACAACGCCACGTACGGCGTCGGCATGATCGTCTCGCTGCGCTTCAGGAAGCCGGTGAAGAACCGGGCCGAGATCGAGAAGGGCGTCGTCTTCGAGACCTCCGACGGCACGGTCGTCGAGCCGCACTGGTTCGACGACGGCCGGGTCGACTTCCGGCCGCAGGCGTTCTGGACGCCGCGGACGACGGTGACCGTGCACTACCGGCTGAAGAGCGTCGAGGTCGCCGCCGGCACGTACGGCGACCTGGACGAGGACGTGCACTTCACCGTCGGCCGCTCCCGGGTCACCACCGCCGACGTCGCCACCCACCGGATGACCGTCGTGGAGAACGGGCAGACCGTCGACACCGTGAAGTTCACCGCGGGCAAGCCCGGCTTCGACAGCTGGAACGGCACGATGGTGATCGAGGCGATGGAGCGCACCACCCGGATGTCCTCCGACGGCGTCAGCGGCATCCGGGCCGGCGACGAGTACGACCTCGACGACGTCCCGCACGCGATGCGGCTCACCGACACCGGCACGTACGTGCACGGCAACAGCTGGGCCCCGTCGGCGATCGGCCGCTCCAACGCGAGCCACGGCTGCCTCGGCATCTCCGACACCCGCTACGGCAGCAGCGGCACCGACGCCGGCCGCTTCTACGGTGCGTCGATGATCGGCGACGTCGTCACCGTCGTGAACTCCAGGGGCCCGAAGGTCGGCGCGAGCAACGGCCTCAGCGGGTGGAACACCGACTGGAGCGCCTGGTAGTCCGGCGGCCCGTGCGCCGTGCCAACGTCATATGTCCCGACGCGCTGTGATCGTTTGCTCATTGTCCGTACGCGGCCGCATGCGTTCCGCAATGATGGCCCCATGGCGGGATGGCGTGAGGCGGACCAGGCGTCGGATCGGTTGCCGGGCACAGCCGGTGACGACCCGTCGGCCGGTCCGGTGCTCGCGCTGGCGGAGCTGGAACGCCTCACCGGACGCGAGCTGGAGCGGGTCTTCTTCGACCTGCTGCGCGACCCCGCGGCGCAGGACGAGGTGCGGCTGCCGTCCCGCCCCGACTCGGCGCGGGTCGCCCGCCGGCTGGTCCTCGCGGTGCTGCGCGCCTGGGAGCTGCCGCACCAGTCGGAGGCCGGGGAACTGCTGGCCGCCGAGCTGGTGGCGAACGCCGTCCGGCACGCGGGCGGGCGGACGGTCGGCCTGAAGCTCGCGCGCCGGCCCGGGTGGGTGCGGATCGAGGTGCGGGACTCCTCGCGGGCGCTGCCCTGCATGATCGTGGCGGCCGAGCGGGGCGTCGCGGAGAACGGCCACGGGCTGGTGCTCGTCGACGCCGTGTCCGACCGCTGGGGCGCCGACCTGATGCCGCGCGGCAAGGCCGTCTGGTGCGAGCTGCGGGTGCGCGAGCGCGCGGTCTGACCGCGGGCCGGGAACGCCGCGGGCGAGGGCGCGCCGCGGGCCGGGAACGAAGCAGGGCCCCCGTTCCGCCGTGTGTGCGGAGTGGGGGCCCAGCGCGTCACCGCGCGGCCAGGGGGGTGCGTGCTGCGCGGTGGAGACGGCCGAACCGGGTCGGGGAAGGCCGTGGTCTGCCTCTACCTTCGCACGGTCTCACCAGGTGGGCAAAATCGATCTCAAGGTATTTAGCTCACAAATCCTCGACTCTGCTGGCAAACCGGACAGTTGCGCCTCCGATTCTGCGAGCGCCCGGCGGTGTCGGTGAGGTCGCCCCGTCAGCACTCGATGACGTTGACCGCGAGGCCGCCGCGCGAGGTCTCCTTGTACTTGACCTTCATGTCGGCGCCGGTCTCCTTCATCGTCTTGATCGCCTTGTCGAGCGAGACGTGGTGCCGGCCGTCGCCGCGCAGCGCCATCCGGGCGGCCGTGACGGCCTTCACGGAGGCCATGCCGTTCCGCTCGATGCACGGGATCTGCACGAGGCCGCCGACCGGGTCGCAGGTGAGGCCGAGGTTGTGCTCGATGCCGATCTCCGCGGCGTTCTCCACCTGCTCGGGGGAGCCGCCCAGCACCTCGGCGAGGCCGCCCGCCGCCATCGAGCAGGCCGAGCCGACCTCGCCCTGGCAGCCCACCTCGGCGCCGGAGATCGAGGCGTTCTCCTTGAAGAGCATGCCGATCGCGCCGGCCGCCAGCAGGAAGCGGACGATGCCGTCGTCGTCGGCGCCGGGGATGAAGTTGAGGTAGTAGTGCAGGACGGCCGGCACGATGCCGGCGGCGCCGTTGGTCGGCGCGGTGACGACGCGGCGGCCGGAGGCGTTCTCCTCGTTCACGGCCATCGCGTAGAGGGTCACCCACTCCATCGCGTTGGCCGGGCCGATGCCCTCGGCGCGCAGGGCGCGGGCCCCGGCGGCGGCCCGGCGGCGGACCTTCAGCCCGCCGGGCAGGATGCCCTCGCGGCCCATGCCCGCGGCCACGCACTCCTGCATGACGTGCCAGATCTCCAGCAGGCCGGTGCGGATCTCGGCCTCGGTGCGCCAGGCCTTCTCGTTCTCCAGCATGAGGCCGGAGATCGACAGGCCGGTCTCGCGGGTCAGCCGCAGCAGCTCCTCGCCGGTGCGGAAGGGGTGGCGCAGCACGGTGTCGTCGGGTTTGACGCGGTCGGCTCCGATGGCGTCCTCGTCGACGACGAAGCCGCCGCCGACCGAGTAGTACGTCTTCTCCAGCAGCAGCTCGCCGGCGGCGTCGCGGGCGGCCAGCGTCATGCCGTTGGCGTGGTACGGCAGCGACCGGCGGCGGTGCAGCACCAGCTGCGTGGCGGGGTCGAAGGCGATCTCGTGGTCGCCCAGCAGCCGCAGCCGTCCGGTGCTGCGGATCCGCTCGGCGTCGGTGTCGGCGAGCTCCACGTCGACGGTGCGCGGGCTGTTGCCCTCCAGGCCGAGGAGGACGGCCTTCGGGGTGCCGTGGCCGTGGCCGGTGGCGCCGAGCGAGCCGAACAGCTCGGCCTTGACGGCGGCGGTCTGCGCGAGCAGCCCCTCCGACTTGAGGCGGCGGGCGAACATCCGCGCCGCACGCATCGGGCCGACGGTGTGCGAGCTGGACGGCCCGATGCCGATGGAGAAGAGGTCGAACACGCTGATGGCCACGGGGGGACGTCCTTGTCTGGGTCTCGTGGAAGGACTGCGGGTGACACGGGACGGGGCACCGCGCGCACTGTCCAGTGTGCGCGGTGCCCCGGGGGTTCCGGGTGGCCGACGGGGGTGGTGCCGGTCACCGGAGGGGTGCTGCTAGAGGTCCGGGTAGAGCGGGTACTTCGCGGCCAGCGCGGTGACGCGGTCCTTGAGGGCGGCGGCCTTGGCCTCGTCGAAGCCCGGCAGCAGGGTCTCGGCGATGATGTCGGCGACCTCGCGGAAGTCGTCGGCCCCGAAGCCGCGGGTGGCGAGCGCCGGGGTGCCGACGCGCAGGCCGGAGGTGACCATCGGCGGGCGCGGGTCGTTCGGGACGGCGTTGCGGTTGACCGTGATGCCGACCTCGTGGAGGCGGTCCTCGGCGTCCTGGCCGTTGAGCTCGCTGTTGCGCAGGTCGACGAGGACGAGGTGCACGTCGGTGCCGCCGGAGAGCACGGAGACGCCCGCGTCGACGGTGTCCTGCTGCAGGAGGCGCTCGGCGAGGATCTTCGCGCCCTCCAGGGTGCGCTGCTGGCGCTCCTTGAACTCCTCGGACGCGGCGACCTTGAAGGCCACGGCCTTCGCGGCGATCACGTGCTCCAGCGGGCCGCCCTGCTGGCCGGGGAAGACCGCGGAGTTGATCTTCTTCGCCCACTCGGCCTTGGAGAGGATGACGCCGCCGCGCGGGCCGCCCAGGGTCTTGTGGGTGGTGGTGGTGACCACGTCCGCGTACGGCACCGGCGAGGGGTGCAGGCCCGCGGCGACGAGGCCGGCGAAGTGCGCCATGTCGACCATGAGGAGGGCGCCGACCTCGTCCGCGATGCGGCGGAACTCGGCGAAGTCCAGCTGGCGCGGGTAGGCGGACCAGCCGGCGATGATCAGCTTGGGCTGGTGCTCCTTGGCGAGGCGCTCGACCTCGGCCATGTCGACCAGGCCGGACTTCTCGTCGACGTGGTACGCGGCCACGTTGTAGAGCTTGCCGGAGAAGTTGATCTTCATGCCGTGGGTGAGGTGGCCGCCGTGCGCCAGGCTCAGGCCCAGGATGGTGTCACCCGGCTGGATCAGCGCGAACATCGCGGCGGCGTTGGCCTGCGCGCCGGAGTGCGGCTGCACGTTGGCGTGCTCGGCGCCGAACAGCGCCTTCACCCGGTCGATCGCGATCTGCTCGGCGACGTCGACGTGCTCGCAGCCGCCGTAGTAGCGCTTGCCGGGGTAGCCCTCGGCGTACTTGTTGGTCAGGACCGAGCCCTGGGCCTCCATGACCGCCACTGGGGCGAAGTTCTCGGAGGCGATCATTTCGAGGGTGGTCTGCTGGCGGTGCAGCTCGGCGTCGACCGCGGCCGCGATCTCCGGGTCGAGCGCGTGCAGGGACTGGTTGAGAACCGTCATGAGGTGGGGTCTCCCCGTGGGCGGAGCGGGCTGGGGCCAGGGTGGGGCGGCTGCTGCGCTGCGGCCGCCCCCGGGGTGGAGCGGCGGTCAGACGCCGGTGGTGAAGGCGGTGTACGCGTCGGCGTCGAGCAGTTCGTCGGTCGCCTCGACGCGGACCTTGAACAGCCACGCCTCGCCGAACGGGTCGCCGTTGACCAGCGCCGGGTCGTCGACGACGCCCTCGTTGATCTCGGTGACCTCGCCGGTGGCGGGCGAGTACAGGTCGCTGACCGACTTGGTGGACTCGAGCTCGCCACAGGTCTCGCCCGCGGTCACCGTGTCGCCGACGGCGGGGAGCTGGACGTAGACGATGTCACCGAGGGCGTCGGCGGCGTGCTTGGTGATGCCGACCGTCGAGACACCGTCCTCGGCGGCCGTCAGCCACTCGTGCTCCTTGGTGTACTGCAGGTGCGTGGGGTTGCTCATGGCGTCATTCTCCAGGATCGCAAGAGGGTAGGGCGGAGCCGTCCGCTGAGCGGACCGGGCTGTGGGGCGGGGAACGGGCTCAGCGGGCGCGCTTGTAGAACGGCAGCGCCACGACCTCGACCGGCTCGGGCCGGCCGCGGACGTCCACCGCCACGGCCGAGCCGGGCTCGGCGTGCGCGGCGTCCACGTACGCGATCGCGATCGGCTTCCCGAGGGTGGGGGAGGGCGCGCCGGAGGTGATCCGGCCGATCACGGCGCCGTCCGCGTCGACCACCGCGTACTCGGCGCGCGGCACCCGCCTGCCCTCGGAGACCAGGCCGACGAGCCTGCGCGGCGGGGCGGACTCCGCCTCGGCGGCGGCCTGCTCCAGCGCCTTGCGGCCGACGAACGCGCCGTCGTTGGTGGTCTTGTCGAAGCGCACCACCCGGCCCAGGCCCGCGTCGAACGGCGTCAGGTCGGTCGACAGCTCGTGCCCGTACAGCGGCATGCCGGCCTCCAGGCGCAGCGTGTCGCGGCAGGACAGGCCGCACGGCACCAGGCCCTTGTCCGTGCCGGCGCCGGTGAGGGCCTGCCACAGGTGCTCGGCGTCGGCGGGGGCGCAGAAGACCTCGAAGCCGTCCTCGCCGGTGTAGCCGGTGCGGGCCAGCCACACCTCGCGGCCGGCGACGGTGGCGGGCAGCAGCGCGTAGTACTTGAGGCCCGGCAGGTCGGCGTCGGTGACGGAGCCCAGGATGCCGTTCGCCTCCGGGCCCTGCACGGCGATCAGCGCGTACGCGTCGCGGTCGTCGCGGACGGTCGCGTCGAAGCCCGCGGCGCGCTCGGTCAGGGCGTCGAGCACGACCTGCGCGTTGGAGGCGTTGGCGACCACCAGGTACGCGTCCTCGGCGGTGCGGTAGACGATCAGGTCGTCGAGGATGCCGCCGTCCTCGCGGCAGATCATGGTGTAGCGGGCGCGCAGCACGCCGAGGGCGGAGATGAAGCCGACCAGCGCGTGGTCGAGCAGCTCGCCGGCCTGCGGGCCGCTGACGGTGATCTCGCCCATGTGCGACAGGTCGAACAGGCCGGCCTTCGTGCGGACCGCGAGGTGCTCCTCGCGCTCGCTGCCGTAGCGCAGCGGCATGTCCCAGCCCGCGAAGTCGGTCATGGTCGCGCCGAGCGAACGGTGCAGCGCGTCGAGGGCGGTGTGGCGGAGGGACATGACGGCAGGACTCCTAGGCTGCTGAAGGGCATGCTGGGGTGGAGTCTCCCCGTCTGTCGTCAACAACCTGAGAGCTTCACCGCCTCCTTACAGGATGGCGGCTTGCACCGTGGGTGGGCGCACGGCGCGGCCGTGTCCACTTTCCAGATGTGCCTCGCCCGTGCGGTATCTGTGCCTGAGAGATTCCGGGGAGGACTTGCTCCTTCGGCGCCGGCCACACCCCAGGGGCGTTCCGGACTCTCCCGCGCGGGTTCGAGCGGCCTGTATGAAGTTGGTGGTGTCGAGCGCGCTCATCATGGCATGCCGCCGGGCCTGATGGGAGAGGGGGGCGGCCCGCTAGGCTCTGTGCAGGGGTCGATCGAAGGGGCGGTTCATGGGGTATCCGGCGGGCGAGGCACAGGCGTGGGCCGCACCCGGCACGGCGCCGGAGGGCGGCAGCTGGCCGTCCAACGAACTGGAGCAGGTGCTCACCGCGGCGCTCGGCGACCCCGGCGCGACCCCCCGCGTGGTGGAGGTGCTCGCCCGCAGCCAGGTGTGGATCCCGCTGCCGGCCGGTGCCGACCCGCAGGGCGCCTCGCTCGACCTGCCGACGATCGAGCTGGCCGGCACGCCGTACGTGCCGGTGTTCTCCTCGCAGGAGCAGTTCCTCCGGCACGCGCCCGGCATGGCGTTCGCGATCGCCCCGGTGTGGGAGTTCGCCCGCGGCCTGCCGCCGGGCATCGGCATCGCGGTCAACCCCGAGGCGCCGGTCGGCATCCCGGTGCCGCCGGAGGGCGTCGGCGAGCTGCGCCGCGGCCCGCGCGACGAGCGCTGGGCCGCCGAGCCGCTCTCCGAGGGCGCCGCCGTCGCGCTGCGCGAGCCCGAGCCGCACCAGGAGCCGTACGCGTTCCTGGCCGCCGCGACCACCGAACTCGCCTCGCTGCGCGGGGTGCTGACGGCCCGGCGGACCCTCGCCCGGGTCGAGGCCGACCCCGTGCAGCTCTACGTCGGCGTGCAGCTCGACCCCGCCGGGCCGGCCGATCCGGGAGCCGTCAACGAGGCGCTGGGCCGTGCGCTCGCAACCGCGCCGCCCGCCTGGGGCGTCCACCTGGTGCTGCTGGACATGGTCGACGACCCGGTGGTCGAGTGGCTGCTCACCCGGGTCGCCCCCTTCTACGTGCGCGGGTGAGCGACCCGGCCGGGAGACCGTGCAGGGGTGTGCGGCATGACGCGTGTCCGCCCCGCGCAATAGGGTGCTCCCCGGGAGTCCGGACGAACGGCGGAACACGCGACAAGACGGGGCACGGCGACGTGAGCGAGCGGAGCGAGGCGGGCGCATGAGCGCGGGAGCGGCAGACGGCGGGCCGGGCCGGTGGGGCCAGGCACCCGTGGCGCGCCCCGGCGGCGACCCGGGCGGCATCGAACGTGCCCTCGGCGCGGTGGCCCCGGAGCGCTACGACGCGTACGAGGACCTGCTGCGGGCGCTCGCCCGGGGGCAGGTCTGGATGCTGCTCTGGCACGGCACCCCCGGCAGCCCCGACGCGCAGTACGGCAACATGGACATCGGCGGGCACGGCTACGCCCCCGCCGCCACCTCCCCCGAGCAGCTCGCCGCCAGCGGCTGGGCCCGGGCGCACGAGGTGGTCTCCGGCGCGGAGATCGCCGGCGCGCTGTTCCGCACCCGCTGGGGCCTGTGGCTCAACCCGCACGTCCCCGGCGGCGGGGTCGGCATCCCGTGGGCCGACCTGAGACGGGTCGCGCTCGGCCTGGACCGGCTGCCGGCCGGGCCGCTGCGCATCTCCGAGCCCCGGCTCGACGCCCCGCGGTTCTGGGCGGTGCTGGAGCAGCAGGCGGCCGAGATCCGTCCGCTGCGCTCGCTGCGGCGCGCGTGGGTGCAGCCGGCGCTCGGCGAGCCGTACGTCGCGATCGGGCTCGACCTGTACGACAACTCGCCGCCGTCGGTGGAGGCGGCGCGGGCGCTGGTGCAGCGGGCCGCGGCCCTCGTCCCGGACGGGACGGCGGTCTCCACGGTGGCGATGGCCGACGAGTTCGACCCGGTGGCGATGTGGATGCGCGCCAACGCCCGCCCCTTCTTCGACCGCGACGCCCGGTACGGGCACCCGCAGCAGGCGGCCCCCTACCCGCCCTACGGTTACTCTCCGCAGCCGGCGCCGGGTCCGCAGGGATGGCCGCAGCAGCCGTGGCCGGGCTACCCGGGCCGCTGACCCGCAGCACCCGGCGACCCGCTCCGCCCCGCCTCGCCACCACCTCCGCGCGATCCCCTCGCGCAGCGTCATGCCCAGGTGGTGGCGGGTTTCCGCCGTTGGCGGGCTTTGGTCAGTGGGCGTCTTGACCGTAATGTTTCAACCGTGTGAAGACGCCTATTCGGGCTCGACACGGGTGCATGCCGACAGATCACAGTTGGGCATCCTTCGGTTGCCTCCTCTGGCGGAACGACACTCCGATGACAGAGAGTGCTGCCCAACGCAGTGCGCGTGTCGACCCCCACAAGGGTGAGCGCGTCCTCGGCCGACCACGCGCGATGTGCATGCCGCGCCCGGCGCCCGCACCAACCGCACCACCTGCAACGCCGTCAGACCGCCCCGTCCGGACCCCGGACGACCGAGCGGCGGTCCGCGGCACCCCGATAACGAAACCTGCACCGCCGCACCGGCGTACGGAACCACCGCACCGCTCTGCACCGCACTGTCGCGCACTCCGGACCGACCGAGGTCCGGGCCCGGACCGGGCCCGGGGCGCCTCGCCGGCCGGAGCCGTGGGCCGGCCACCGTCGGCGAGGGGAACGAACTGACTCATGACCACACCCACCGAGACCACCGGCACCACGGTCGGTCCCGCCACCGCACCGGCGACGCGCATCGAGGGCCGCTCCCTCGGCCGGATCGCCTGGACGCGCTTCAAGCGCGACCGGCTGGCCGTCGCAGGCGGCGTCGTGGTGATCCTCCTGATCCTGCTGGCCGTCCTGGCCAAGCCGATCGAGGCGGTGTTCGGACTCGACCCCAACGCCCTCCACCAGGACCAGCTGGACGCCAACCTCGGCGGCATCCCGCTCGGTGACTGGGGCGGCATGAGCTGGGACCACCCGCTCGGTGTCGACGTCCAGTACGGACGCGACATCATGACCCGCATCATCGAGGGCTCCTGGGTCTCGCTGCTGGTCGCCTTCGGCGCCACCGCCCTGTCCAACGTCATCGGCACCGTGCTCGGCATCGTCGCCGGCTACTACGGCGGCTGGGCCGACACCGTCATCAGCCGGATGATGGACATGTTCCTGGCCTTCCCCCTGCTGCTCTTCGCGATCGCCATCTCCGCCTCGCTGCAGGACGGCGCGTTCGGCCTGCACGGCACGCCGCTCCACCTCGCCGTGCTCATCTTCGTGATCGGCTTCTTCAACTGGCCCTACATGGGCCGGATCGTGCGCGGGCAGACGCTGTCGCTCCGTGAGCGGGAGTTCGTCGACGCGGCCCGCAGCCTCGGTGCGCGGGGGCCGTTCATCCTCTTCCGCGAGCTGCTGCCCAACCTGGTCGGCCCGATCCTCGTCTACTCGACGCTGCTGATCCCGACCAACATCCTCTTCGAGGCCGGCCTGAGCTTCCTCGGTGTCGGCGTCGCCCCGCCGCAGGCCTCCTGGGGCGGCATGCTCAGCGACGCGATCACCTACTACCAGGTCGACCCGCAGTTCGTGATGGTGCCCGGCCTGGCGATCTTCGCCACCGTGCTCGCCTTCAACCTGCTCGGCGACGGGCTGCGCGACGCCCTCGACCCCAAGAACAACTGACCCCCGGTCAGGTAGTCCCCACCGTCAGTCACCGTCCCCCAAGGGGTTGATCACGCCCATGCGCAGGACCCGTATCACCGCACTGACCGCGCTCGCCGCAGCCACGGCGATCGCCCTGACCGGCTGCACCAGCAGCAAGGGCTCCACCGGCAGCGACAGCGGCGCGGGCTCCGGCTCCGCCGGCGCCAACGCGGCCACCACGAAGATCGTCAACGTGTCGGACAAGAAGGGGGGCACGGTCGTCTACGAGCACTCCGACGTGCCGGACTCCTTCGACCCCGGCAACACGTACTACGCGTACATGTACAACTTCTCGCGTCTGTACGGCCGCCCGCTGACGACCTTCCAGCCGGCCGCCGGCGACGCGGGCAACACCGTCGTCCCGGACCTCGCCGAGGGCCTCGGCAAGGTCAGCGCCGACGGCCTGACCTGGACGTACAAGCTGCGTGCGGGCCTGAAGTACGACGACGGCACCGCGATCACCTCCAAGGACGTGAAGTACGCGGTCGAGCGCTCCAACTTCGCGCCGGACGTGCTCTCCAACGGCCCGACGTACTTCCACGAGCTGCTCAAGGACAACGACACCCCGTACCAGGGCCCCTACAAGGACAAGAGCCCCGAGGGCCTCAAGTCCATCGAGACCCCGGACGACCTGACGATCGTCTTCCACCTGAAGCAGGCCTTCGCGGACTTCGACTACCTGGTCTCCGCCCCGCAGACCGTCCCGGTGCCGCAGGCCAAGGACACCGGCGCCGACTACGTGAAGCACATCGTGTCGTCCGGCAGCTACAAGTTCGAGAGCTACGAGGACGGCAAGGAGGTCGTGCTCGTCCCGAACACCAACTGGGACGCCAAGACCGACCCGATCCGCAAGCAGCTCGCCGACAAGATCCAGGTCAAGCTGAAGATCGCGCAGGCGACCATCGACCAGGACCTGCTGGCCGGCAACGCCCAGGTCGACCTGGCCGGCAAGGGCGTCGACCCGCAGACCCAGGCCAAGCTGCTGCTCGACCCGAAGCTCAAGGCGCAGACCGACAACGCCTACGGCGGCCGCCTCGTCTACACCGCGATCAACTCCAAGGTCGCGCCGTTCGACAAGATCGAGTGCCGCCAGGCCGTCCAGTACGCCATCGACAAGGTCTCCGTGCAGACCGCGATCGGCGGCCCGATCCGCGGCGACATCGCCTCCACGGTGATGCCCCCCGACATCGCGGGCCACCAGGACTTCGACCTGTACAAGACCGAGGGCAACAAGGGCGACGAGGCCAAGGCCAAGGACGCCCTGAAGGCCTGCGGCAAGCCCGAGGGCTTCACGACCAACATCATGGCCCGTCAGGACCGCTCCACCGAGGTGGCCGCGGCCACCGCGATCCAGGCGGCCCTGAAGAAGGTCGGCATCACGGTCGAGATCCAGCAGTTCCCGCAGGGCAAGTACTTCTCCGACTTCGCGGGCGTGCCGGCCTACACCGACAGCCACAACACCGGCCTGATCATGATGCAGTGGGGCGCCGACTGGCCGACCGGCTACGGCTTCCTGCAGCAGGTCGTCGACGGCCGCGCGATCAAGAAGTCGGGCAACACCAACCTGTCGCAGCTGAACGACCCGGCGATCAACAAGCTCCTCGACGACGCGATCGCCAACCCCGACCGCGCCGCCCGCGAGAAGATCTACGCCGACATCGACAAGAAGACCATGGAGGCCGCGGTCATCGTGCCGCTCACCTACTACAAGGTCTTCCTCTACCGTCCGGTGAGCGGCAGCAACTACGGCTCCACCCCCGCCTTCTCCGGCGAGTACGACTACCTCAACATCGGTCTCTCCAAGTAAGACCTGGCTCCACACCCTGAAGGCAGGTGAAGGCAGCGGCGCCCGCCTCCGGCCCGGACACCCCGGGCGGAGGCGGGCGGCCGCCGCCGACCGACTATGTTCGCCTACATCATCCGAAGGACGGCCGCGGCGGTCCTGCTGCTCCTGGTGGTCAGTGCCGTCACGTTCGGCATCTTCTTCCTCCTGCCGGCCCTGGCGGGGGAGACCACCGACCAGCTCGCCGCCCAGTACGTCGGCAAGAACCCGAGCCCCGAGGCCATCGCCGCGGTCAAGCAGAACCTCGGCTTCGACCAGCCGCTGTACGTCCAGTACGGCCGCTTCCTGAAGGGCCTCGTCACCGGCGCCGAGTACAAGTTCGGCCCCGACCCGGTCAGCTGCCACGTGCCGTGCTTCGGGTACTCGTTCAAGAACCACGTCGAGGTGTGGCCGGAGATCGTCACCCGCATCCCCGTCACGTTCTCGCTGGCCGTCGGCGCCTCCGTCCTCTGGCTCGTCTTCGGCGTCTCCGCCGGCGCGGTCTCCGCGCTCAAGCCGAAGTCGCTCTTCGACCGCCTCTCGATGGGCGTCGCCCTCGCGGGCGTCTCCAGCCCGGTGTTCTTCACCGGCGCGCTGCTGCTCTTCCTCTTCCACTTCACGTGGCCGGTCTTCGGCAGCGTCGAGTACGTCGACTTCACCGCCGACCCGATCGCCTGGGCCACCCACCTGGTGCTGCCCTGGATCTCGCTGGCGTTCCTGTACTCGGCGCTCTACGCCCGGCTCACCCGCGCGGGCATGCTCGACACGATGAGCGAGGACTACATCCGCACCGCGCGGGCCAAGGGCCTGCCGGAGCGGCAGGTCGTGGTGCGCCACGGACTGCGGGCCGCACTCACGCCGATCATCACGATCTTCGGCATGGACCTCGGCCTGCTGCTCGGCGGCGCGCTGATCACCGAACAGGTCTTCTCGCTCAAGGGCATCGGCGCCTACGCCGTCGCCGCCATCGGCGAGAACGACCTGCCGAAGGTGCTCGGCGTGACGCTGGTCGCCGCCTTCTTCATCGTCCTGTGCAACCTGCTGGTGGACCTGCTCTACGCCGCCGTCGACCCCCGCGTGAGGCTCTCGTGACCGACCTTGTGAAGCCTTCCGCGGACGCCTTCCTCTCCGTGCGCGACCTGCGCATCCACTTCGACACCGACGACGGCCTCGTCCGCTCGGTCGACGGGGTGAGCTTCGACCTGGAGCGCGGGAAGACCCTCGGGATCGTCGGCGAGTCCGGCTCCGGGAAGTCCGTCACCTCGCTCGGCATCATGGGCCTGCACCGCTCCAAGCGGGCCCGGATCTCCGGCGAGATCCACCTGGACGGCGAGGAGCTCGTCGCGGCCGACCCGGACCGCGTCCGGCGGCTCCGCGGCCGCAAGATGGCGATGATCTTCCAGGACCCGCTGACCGCGATGCACCCGTACTACACGGTCGGGCAGCAGATCGCCGAGGCCTACCGGGTGCACCACCCGAAGGAGGGCCGCAAGGCGGCCCGCAAGCGGGCCGTCGAGATGCTCGACCGGGTGGGCATCCCCCAGCCCGACCGCCGGGTCGACTCCTACCCGCACGAGTTCTCCGGCGGCATGCGCCAGCGCGCGATGATCGCCATGGCCCTGGTCAACGACCCCTCGCTGCTCATCGCCGACGAGCCGACGACCGCCCTCGACGTCACCGTCCAGGCGCAGATCCTCGACCTCATCCGCGACCTCCAGCAGGAGTTCGGCTCGGCCGTCGTCATCATCACGCACGACCTCGGCGTGGTCGCCGAACTCGCCGACGACATCCTCGTGATGTACGGCGGCAAGCCGGTCGAGCACGGCCCCGCCGCGCGCCTCTTCGAGGCGCCCGAGCACCCGTACACCTGGGGCCTGCTCGGCTCGATGCCCCGGCTCGACCGGGAGATCCAGGACCGGCTGATCCCGGTCAAGGGCACCCCGCCGAGCCTGATCAACGTGCCGTCCGGCTGCGCCTTCCACCCGCGCTGCCCGTACGCCGGGCAGACCGGCGGCCGCTCCTCCACCGAGGTGCCCGTGCTGCAGGAGTCCGCCCCCCGGCACCTCGCGGCCTGCCACCTGCCGATCGCCGACCGGCAGCGGATCTTCGCCGACGAGATCGCGCCGCGGCTGTGACCCGGCCGCCAGTACCAACCTCAGGAGACAACCGATGACGGACTCGTCGACGGCGGCGATCCCCGCGCCCGCACCCGCGCCCGCACCGGACCGCGAGCCGCTGCTCAGGGTGACCGGCCTGACCAGGCACTTCCCGATCGCCAAGGGGCTGCTGCGCCGTGGCGGCGGCGCCGTCCGCGCGGTGGACGGCCTGGACTTCGAGATCCGGGCCGGCGAGACCCTCGGCGTGGTCGGCGAGTCCGGCTGCGGCAAGTCCACCATGGGCCGGCTGGTGACCCGGCTGGACGAGCCGACCGGCGGGAAGATCGAGTTCGAGGGCACCGACATCACGCACCTCGGGGTCTCGGCGATGCGCCCGCTGCGCCGCGACATCCAGATGATCTTCCAGGACCCGTACTCCTCGCTGAACCCGCGGCACACCGTCGGCACCATCGTCGGCGCGCCGTTCCGGCTGCAGAAGGTGGCCACCGAGGGCGGCGTGAAGAAGGCCGTCCAGGACCTGCTGGAGTTGTGCGGCCTCAACCCGGAGCACTACAACCGCTACCCGCACGAGTTCTCCGGCGGCCAGCGGCAGCGCATCGGCATCGCCCGCGCCCTCGCGCTCAAGCCGAAGATGATCGTCGCCGACGAGCCGGTCTCCGCGCTCGACGTCTCGATCCAGGCGCAGGTGGTCAACCTCCTCGACGACCTGCAGAACGAGCTCGGCCTGACCTACCTGATCATCGCGCACGACCTCTCGGTGGTCCGGCACGTCTCGGACCGGGTCGCCGTGATGTACCTCGGCAAGATCGTCGAGATCGCCGACCGCGACGCCCTGTACGGCGCGCCGATGCACCCCTACACGACCGCGCTGATGTCCGCGGTGCCGGTGCCGGACCCGCGCCGCAAGGAGCGCGGCCAGCGCGACCGCATCCTGCTGACCGGCGACGTGCCGTCGCCGCTCAACCCGCCGTCCGGCTGCCGGTTCCGCACCCGCTGCTGGAAGGCGCAGGACGTCTGCGCCACCCAGGAACCGCCGCTCACCGCGGCCCGCGCGGGCCATCAGGTGGCCTGCCACTTCCCGGAGAACACCGGCGGGGCGGTCCCGGGCCCGGCCTGACGCCGCCCGCCCCGCGGCCCGCACGGCCCGGACGCCCGACCAGGGCGCCCGGGCCGCGTGCTGCCGGGACACCCGGCCGGGGGGCGTCGCCCGTGCGGTTGCCGCCCGCGCCGCGCACCCACTACAACCGGTGGTATGACCCTTGACTGGAAAGTCGTCGTCGACTGCGCCGATCCGCACCGTCAGGCCGCCTTCTGGGCCGAGGCGCTCGGCTACCTCGTCGAGGACCACACCGCCCTGATCGAGCACCTCCTCGCCGCCGGGGCGATCACCCCCGCCCTGGTCACCGAGAGCGGCGGACGGCCCGCCTGGCGCACCCTCGCCGCCGTGCGGCACCCCGACGACCCGGTCGACCCGGCGAACGGCGTCGGCCTCGGCCGCCGCCTCCTCTTCCAGCAGGTGCCCGAACCCAAACGGACCAAGAACCGCCTCCACCTCGACCTGCACGCCGGCCCCGACCGCCGCGAGGCCGAGGTCGACCGGCTGCTCGCCCTCGGCGCCACCGTGCTCGCCCGGATCGACGAGCCCGGCACCCGGCACGTCACGCTCGCCGACCCCGAGGGCAACGAGTTCTGCGTGCAGTGATCCCCTGGGCGGATGGAAAGCTTCGCGGAGTTCGAACGGCGCGGCTGGGCGCGCCGCAGCGGCACCTACGGTGACGGCTTCGGCGCGATGACCGCCGGCGTGCACGGCACCCTGCTGGACGCCGTCGCCGCCAGCCCCGGCACCCGGCTGCTGGAGGTCGGATGCGGCACCGGACGCCTCGCCGCCCTGGCGTGCGGCCGCGGCGCCGAGACCGTCGCCACCGACGCCGTGCCGGAGATGGTCGCGCTCGCCGCCGCGGCCGTGCCCGCGGCCCGGGTGGAGCAGGCCGTGCTGCCCGGGCTGCCCCACCCCGACGGCTCCTTCGACGCCGCGGTCGGCGCCTTCGTGCTCAACCACGTGTCGGACCCGCCGGCCGCCGCGGCCGACCTGCACCGGGTGCTCGCCCCCGGCGGCCGCACCGCCCTCGCCTGCTGGGACACCCTGGCGCGCAACCGGGCCCAGGGCCTCGTGTTCGACGCCGTCCGGGCCGTCGGCGGCACCCCGCCGGTGCTCCCCGGCCCGCCGCCGTTCGCCCGGTACGCCTCTCCGGAGGGCCTCACCGGACTGCTCGAAGGGGCCGGCTTCCGCCGCGTCCGGATCGACCGCGCCCGCTGGACGCACCGCGCCGACCCCGACGGCTGGTGGCGCGACGTGCTGGCCGGCACCGTGCTCACCGCCGCGCTGGTCGAGGGCCGCCCGCCGGAGGAGACCGAGCGCATCCGGCAGGAGTACCTCCGGCTCGCCGCCCCGTACGCCGCCGGCGGCTTCCCGGTCGCCGCGCTCGTCGTGACCGGCACCCGCTGAACGGGGTCATTCGTCCGGACCAGCCACCGGGGCCTGCTGTTGCACACCGCCCGCCGCCTGCGTTCACTGACGGTGTCCGGACCCGATCGACGCACGGCCCCGCCCGGTGGCCGGGGGAGTAGGGCAGATGCTCTCGGCACGCAGCCTGTTCCAGGAGATCCACGACGACGACGACGCGTTCCGCCTGTTCTGCAGCATCGCGGCCAAGGGCGAGGACCAGGGCGGCTGGGAGAACGGGCGCATCTCCGCGCTCGTCGCCGACCAGGTCCTCGCCCCGAAGGTCGCCCGGCACGGCGCCGACGAGGACAAGCACGGGCGCATCTTCAAGGCCCTGCTGCACAAGCGCGGGCTCGCCCCCGTCGACGTCCCCGACGACACCGACTACACGATGCGCCTCGAACGCCAGGGCATCGGCCTCGCCCACAGCCGGCTGCGCCGTGACGAACCGCTCTCCGAGGAGGACGTCATCGTCTACCTCGCCCACAGCCGCGTCACCGAGCAGCGCGCCTCCGAGCAGATGCGGCTCCTCACGAAGGTGTTCGGCGGCCACCCGGACATCGGCCGCGCCGTCCGGATGATCTCGAACGACGAGGACAACCACCTCGCCTTCTGCCACGAGGAACTGCTCCGCCTCGCCGCCGCCGGGCACGGCCGCACGATCCTGCGGCACCTCCAGGAGACCGCCCGGGCCGAGATCCGCACCTACCGCGACGTCAGCCTCGCCGTCATGGCCCACATGGGGGTCGTCCTCGACTGGCCGCGCGCCAAGTCCGCGGCCCTCGCGGCGGGTGTCCGCTCCGTGTACGCGTGGGAGTGCGCCGCGGGCTGGCACCGCATGACGAGCCTCACCATGCCCGAACGGCTGAACGCCCTCGGCGGCCCCGTCCCGCAGGAGACCTTCGCCTGACGCACCGCGCTCCCGGCCGCAGGGGCCGCTCCGGGCCGTCCCGCCGGAGCGGCCCCCTGCGCCGTGCCGGGCCGCCCGCCGTCCCGCCGGCCGGTGCACAACCGGACAATCCGACCAGGGAGGATGGGGCGGTGAGCTCGCAAATCTTCCCTCCGGCGCTGCAGCAGACCGTGGACCTGGTCGGCATCTTCGTCTTCGCCCTGTCCGGCGGCCTGCTCGCCGTCCGCAAGAACATGGACATCTTCGGTATCTGCGTGCTCGCCGAGGCGACCGCGCTCGGCGGCGGCGTGATGCGCGACCTCGTCATCGGGGCGACCCCGGTCGCCGCCTTCAGCAACCTCGGCTACTTCTCCACCCCGCTCGCCGCCGGGCTCGTCGTCTTCTTCCTCCACCCCGAGGTCGAGCGGATCAACCGCGCCGTGCAGACCCTCGACGCGGCCGGCCTGGGACTCTTCTGCGTCACCGGCACCATCAAGGCCCACGACTTCGGCCTGGGCTTCGTCGCCAGCGTCGCCCTCGGCATGCTCACCGCCGCCGGCGGCGGCGTCATCCGCGACCTGCTCGCCATGGACCCGCCCGCCCTGCTGCGCTGGGACCGCGAGATCTACGCGGTGCCCGCCCTGGTCGGCGCCACGCTGGTCGCCCTGCTCATCGCCGCCGGCCGGCTCACCCCGCTCAACGCCTGCGCCGCCGCCCTCACGGCCTTCGTCATCCGGATGCTCGCCCTCAGGTACGGCTGGCGCGCACCACGTGCTTGGCACCGCAACGGTTCTCGCACCAGCGAGGAGTAGGCGCGCCGCCGTACGCCAGCGAGATCGCCTCGGCCGTGCACAGCAGCTCCGGCAGCAGCCGGCCCAGCTCGGCCTCCGCGGCCAGCCGGCCCGGCGCCGAGATCGAGCACACGGCGATCGACCGGCCCTCGGCGCCCACGATCGGCGCGGCCACGCACGACACGGTCTCCCGGCGGCCCTGCGGCTCCTGGTCGACGGCCCAGCCCTGCCGGCGGACGTCCGCCAGCTCGGTGCGCAACCGGTCCGCGGCCACCGCCGCGCCCGGCCCGGTCGGCGCCCCGGCACCCAGGTCGTCCAGATAGGCCGTCAGCTGATCCTCCGGCAGGTCGGCCAGCAGCACCTTGCCGACCGCGGTGGCCGCCGCCGGCACGCGGGCGCCGATCCGGCCGGCAGGGGCGGGGGAGCCGCCGGGCGGCGCCGGGTAGCGGCCCTCCACGCGGTCCAGGCACAGCACCACGCCGTCCTCCAGCACGGCGAGCTGCACGGTGTGCCCGTACCGCTCGTTCAGCGAGGCCAGGTAGGGGGCGGCGACCTGCCGGATGTCGATGCTCTCCAGCGCCTGCTGGGCCAGGCCGAACAGCCGGCCGCCGAGGCGGTAGCGGTGGTCGGGCTGCCGGTGCACGAAGCCGTGCTCCTGGAGCGTGCGCAACAGCCGCAGGGCGGTGGACTTGTGCACACCGATCCGTGCGGCGGCCTGGTCGAGCGAGGCGGGACCCTCCCCCAGGGAGGCCAGGATCGTCAGCGCCCGGTCCACCGTCTGCGACATCCGTCCACCCTCCGCGGCACGCCAGTGAGCCAGGAGGCTAACGGCGCGTTGCACGGGCTGCAATGGCCAAATCGTGACCCCCGCCACCCCGTGGCCCGGCCCACCCGGTGACGGCCCCTACACTGGGAGCCGCCATGCCATATCTCGACCACGCCGCCACCACGCCGATGCTGCCCGAGGCCATCGCCGCGATGCACGCGCACCTCGGGACGGTCGGCAACGCCTCCTCGCTGCACACGGCCGGCCGGCGCGCCCGCCGGGTCGTCGAGGAGTCCCGCGAGTCGCTGGCCGAGGCGCTCGGCGCCCGCCCCAGCGAGATCGTCCTCACCGGCGGCGGCACCGAGTCCGACAACCTCGCCGTGAAGGGCCTCTACTGGGCCCGCCGGGACGCCGACCCGCGCCGCCGGCGGGTGCTGTGCAGCCCGGTCGAGCACCACGCGGTGCTGGACGCCGTGCACTGGCTCGCCGAGCACGAGGGCGCCGAGGTCGAGTACCTGCCGGTCGACGCGCACGGCCGGGTGCACCCGGCGGCGCTCCGCGAGGCCGTCGAACGCGACCCGGACGGCGTCGCCCTGATCACCGTCATGTGGGCCAACAACGAGGTCGGCACGATCCAGCCGGTCGTCGAACTCGCCTCCGTCGCCCGCGAGTTCGACATTCCGATGCACGCCGACGCGGTGCAGGCGCTCGGTCAGGTGCCGGTCTCCTTCGCCGACTCCGGGCTCACCGCGCTCACCGTCACCGGCCACAAGATCGGCGGCCCGTACGGCGTCGGCGCCCTGCTGCTGGCCCGCAGCGCCGCGCCCGTCCCGCTGCTGCACGGCGGCGGCCAGGAGCGCGACGTCCGCTCCGGCACCCTCGACGTGCCCGGTGCCGCCGGCTTCGCGGCCGCCGCCGCCCTCGCCGTCGAACGCCGCGCCGCCCACGCCTCCGCCGTCGCCGCCCTCCGCGACGACCTCGTCGCCCGGGTGCGGAAGGCCGTGCCCGACGCCGTGCTCAACGGCGACCCGGACCCGGCCGGCCGGCTGCCCGCCAACGCCCACTTCTCGTTCCCCGGCTGCGAGGGCGACGCCCTGCTCATGCTGCTCGACGCCCAGGGCGTCGAGTGCTCCACCGGCTCCGCCTGCTCCGCCGGCGTGCCCCAGCCCAGCCACGTGCTGCTCGCCATGGGCGCCGACCCGCTGCTCGCCCGCGCCAGCCTGCGGTTCTCCCTCGGCCACACCTCGGTGCCCGCGGACGTCGAGGCGCTCGTCCGCGCGATCACCCCCGCCGTCGAACGCGCCCGCAACGCCGGCCTCGCCGCCGCCGCCCGCCGCTGACCGCGGCCGACCCCGTACCCTGGTGGGCATCATGAGTGACTTCCCCGGCGCCCCGACCACCCCCTCCGACGGCCGCCGCCTGCGCGTGCTCGCCGCGATGTCCGGCGGGGTCGACTCCGCCGTCGCCGCCGCCCGCGCCGCCGAGGCCGGACACGAGGTGACCGGCGTGCACCTGGCGCTCGCGTCCAACCCTCAGTCCTTCCGCACCGGCGCCCGCGGCTGCTGCACCCTGGAGGACTCCCGGGACGCCCGCCGAGCCGCCGACGTCATCGGCATCCCGTTCTACGTGTGGGACCTCGCCGAGCGCTTCCGCGAGGACGTCATCGACGACTTCGTCGCCGAGTACGCCGCCGGGCGCACCCCCAACCCGTGCCTGCGCTGCAACGAGAAGATCAAGTTCGCCGCGCTGCTCGACAAGGCCGTCGCCCTCGGCTTCGACGCCGTCTGCACCGGCCACTACGCCCGCATCGTCGAACTCCCCGGCGGCGCCCGCGAGCTGCACCGCGCCGTCGACGCCGCCAAGGACCAGTCGTACGTCCTCGGCGTGCTCGACGCCGACCAGCTCGCCCACTCGCTCTTCCCCCTCGGCGACACCACCAAGGACGAGATCCGGCTGGAGGCCGAGCGCCGCGGACTCGCCGTCGCCAAGAAGCCCGACAGCCACGACATCTGCTTCATCGCCGACGGCGACACCCAGGGCTTCCTCGCCCGCCACCTCGGCACCGCCACCGGCGACATCGTCGACGCCGACGGCACCAAGCTCGGCGAGCACGACGGCGCGTACGGCTTCACCATCGGCCAGCGCAAGGGCCTGCGGATCGGCCGCCCCGCCGCCGACGGCAAGCCCCGCTACGTGCTCGACATCTCACCCGTCACCAACACCGTCACCGTCGGCCCCGCCGAGGGCCTCGACGTGCACGCGCTCACCGCGATCAGACCGCGCTGGTGCGGGACCCCCGCCGAGGGCGAGGGCCGCTACACCGCCCAGCTCCGCGCCCACGGCGAGGAGGTGCCCGTCACCGCCGCCGTCGACGGCGGCGAGCTGCGGGTGCGCCTCGACGCCCCCGCCCGCGGCATCGCGCCCGGCCAGGCCGTCGTGCTGTACGACGGCACCCGCGTCGTCGGCTCCGCCACCATCGCCACCACCGAGCGGCACGCCCTCACCCCCTGACCCGACGGGCCGGAAACCCGGTGAGCGGCTCCGGCGCGCCGTGGTAGACCTGAGGGCCTATGAACATCACCGTCTTCTGCTCCGCGTACTCGCTCGACGACCGCTACACCGCCCCCGCCGCGGAATTCGCCCGGCTCCTCGGCGAGGGCGGCCACACCCTCGTCTGGGGCGGCTCGCACGCCGGCCTCATGGGCCGGCTCGCCGACGGCGTCAAGGAGGCCGGCGGCCGGCTCGTCGGCATCTCCGTCGACCTGCTCGCGCACAAGGCGTACGAGGGCGCCGACGAGCTCGTCTCCGCCCCCGACCTCGCCGCCCGCAAGGCCCTGCTGCTGGAGCGGGCCGACGCCCTCGTGGTGCTGGTGGGCGGCCTCGGCACCCTCGACGAGGTCACCGAGGTGCTGGAGCTGAAGAAGCACGCCCTGCACGCCAAGCCGGTCGTCGTCCTCGACACCGAAGGCTTCTACACGGGCCTGCGCACCCAGCTGGAGCGCATGGACACCGAGGGCTTCCTGCCCCGCCCGCTCGCCGAGCTGGTCATCTTCGCCACCACTCCCGCCGAGGCCCTCGCGGCGCTCGGCCGGGCCGCCTGAGAGGACGCCCCCGCATGGGCACCCACCTGATCACCGGCGCGGGCTCCGGCATCGGCGCCGCCGTCGCGACCCGCCTCCTCGCCCGCGGCGAGGAGGTCCTGCTGCTCGCCCGCGACGCCCGCCGCGCCACCCAGCTGCGCGAGCGGTTCCCCGGGGCCGCCACCCTCGTCGGCGACCTCGCCGACCCCGCCAAGCTCTCCTGGGCCTTCGGCCACCAGCACCTGCCCGTCGAGATCGACTCCCTGCTGCACGTCGCCGGGGTGGTCGAGCTCGGCCACGTCGGCGACCTGCCCGTCAAGGCCTGGCAGGAGCAGCTGAACGTCAACGCCGTCGCACCCGCCGAGATCACCCGGCTCCTGCTGCCCTCGCTGCGCCAGGCCCGCGGCCACGTCGTCTTCGTCAACTCCGGTGCCGGGCTGGCCGCCCACGCCAACTGGAGCGCGTACGCCGCGAGCAAGTTCGCCGTCCGCGCGCTCGCCGACGCGCTGCGCGCCGAGGAGCACGCCAACGGCGTCCGCGTCACCACCGTCTACCCCGGCCGCACCGCCACCCCCATGCAGGAGAAGGTGCACCGCCAGGAGGGCCGCGACTACGACCCCGCGCAGTGGATCGACCCGGAGTCCGTCGCCACCGCCGTCGTCACCGCCCTCGACCTCCCGCGGGACGCCGAGATCACCGAGATCACCGTCCGGCCCGGGCGCTAGGTCCCGTCCGGCGCCCGCCCGCCCGGCCCCCGCCCGTTAGGCTCGTGCCCGTGAGCACTGAGCACCCCTTCCCCGAGCTGTACGGCGCCGCGACGGGCGTCGGGTCGATGCCCGGCACCGACGCCCGCGAGGCGGCCAGGACGGCCGTCGGCGCCCTGGAGCAGCTGCCCCACCTGCCGGAGCTGCCCGCCCGCGGCCCCGGCGCCGACATGATCGGGCGTGGTGCCGGGCTGCTCGTCGAGCTCTTCGCCCAGACCGAGCCGAGCGGCTGGCGGTTCACCGACCGGCCCGGTCGCGACACCCGCCGCGCGCGCTCCTGGCTCGGCGAGGACCTCGACGCCCTGGAGGAGTTCACCCAGGGCTGGGAGGGCGCGGTCAAGGTGCAGGCCGTCGGCCCGTGGACGCTCGCCGCCTCGATCGAGCTCAAGCACGGCGAGAAGGCCCTCGCCGACCCCGGCGCCTGCCGCGACATCACCGGCTCCCTCACCGAGGGCCTGCGCCGCCACCTCGCCGACGTCCGCCGCCGCATCCCCGGCGCCCGGGTCGTGCTGCAGCTCGACGAGCCGTCGCTGCCCGCCGTGCTCGAAGGATCCGTGCGGACCGCCAGCGGCTTCCAGCGGCTGCGCTCCGTCGACCGGCAGGTCGCCGAGGAGGCGCTGCGCTCCGTCGTCCGCGCCCTCGACGTGCCCGTCGTGGTGCACAGTTGCGCCTCCGGCGTGCCGCTGCCGCTGCTGCGCCGTGCCGGGGTCGCCGGGATCTCCCTGGACTTCGGGCTCCTGACGGAACGTGACGACGACGAGCTCGGCGAGGCGGTCGAGGCCGGCACCGTGATCCTGGCCGGTGTGGTGCCCTCCGCCGGTGACGGATTGTCCGACCCGGCCGGTAGTGTCCAGGGTGTCAGGAGGTTGTGGCGCAGGCTCGGGCTCGGCCCGGAGCTGCTGGGCCGCCGGGTGCTGGTGACGCCCACCTGCGGGCTGTCGGGGGCGTCCCCCGCGTACGCCCGGCAGGCGCTGTCACACAGCGTGAAGGCGGCGCGGAGCCTGGTGGACAACCCGGAGTGAGACGGTAGGAGGAGCACGGTGGCGGCTGTCGAGGGCTGGGACCAGGTCCCGGCGGAGGCACGGGAGCGGCACGCCGCGCTGGCGGCCGAGATCGAGGACCACCGGTTCAAGTACTACCAGCTCGACACCCCCGTGGTCAGCGACGCCGAGTTCGACCGGCTGATGCGCGAGCTGGAGGCCGTCGAGGCCGAGCACCCGGTGCTGCGCACCCCCGACTCGCCCACCCAGAAGGTCGGCGGCGCCGTCACCGGGCTGTTCGCCGCCGTCGAGCACCGCGAACGCCTCCTCAGCCTCGACAACGCCATGGACGGCGACGAACTCGCCGCCTGGGCCGACCGGGTCGCCACCGAGCTCACCGGCATCGACTACCACTACCTGTGCGAGCTCAAGGTCGACGGACTCGCCGTCAACCTCACCTACGAGAACGGCCGCCTGGTGCAGGCCGCCACCCGCGGCGACGGCCGGGTCGGCGAGGACATCACCGCCAACGTCCGCACCATCAGGGAGATCCCGCACCGGCTCCACGGCGACGACGTGCCCGCGCTGGTCGAGATCCGCGGCGAGGTGTACTTCCCCACCGAGGCCTTCGACGCGCTCAACGCCTCCTTCGCCGCGGAGAACGAGCGCCGCACCGCGGAGAACGAGCAGCGCGCCAAGGAGGGCAGGCGTCCGCAGGCGCTCGTCCGGCTCTTCATGAACCCGCGCAACGCCGCCGCCGGCTCGCTGCGCCAGAAGGACCCGCACGTCACCGCGGCCCGCCCGCTGCGCATGGTCGTGCACGGCATCGGGGCGCGCACCGGCTTCGACATCGACTGCCAGTCGCACGCCTACGAGCTGCTGCGCGCCTGGGGCCTGCCCACCGCCCGCCACAACCGCGTCGTCGGCACCCTCGACGAGGTCCGCGCCTTCATCCGGCAGTACGGCGAGCAGCGGCACTCCGTCGAGCACGAGATCGACGGCGTCGTGGTCAAGGTCGACGAGATCGCCCTGCAGGGCCGGCTCGGCGCCACCTCCAAGTCGCCGCGCTGGGCGATCGCCTGGAAGTACCCGCCGGAGGAGGTCACCGGGAAGCTGGCCGCCATCGAGGTCGGCATCGGCCGCACCGGCCGGGCCACCCCGTACGCGGTGCTCGCCGAGCCGGTGAAGGTGGCGGGCTCGATGGTGCAGTACGCCACGCTGCACAACCAGCAGGTGGTCAAGGCCAAGGACGTGCTGCTGGGCGACACCGTGGTGCTCCGCAAGGCGGGCGACGTCATCCCCGAGATCCTCGGCCCGGTGTACGACCTGCGCGACGGCAGCGAGCGGGAGTTCGTCATGCCCGCCGCGTGCCCCGAGTGCGGCACCGCGCTGCGGGCGATGGCCGAGGGCGACATCGACCTGCGCTGCCCGAACGCCCGGCACTGCCCGGCCCAGATCCGCGAGCGGATCGCCTTCCTCGGCGGACGCTCCTCGCTCGACGTCGAGGGGCTGGGCTACGTCGCCGCCACCGCGCTGACGCAGCCGCTGGACCCGGCCGACGCGCCTGTCAAGGACGAGGGGGACATCTTCGGCCTCTCCGCGGAGCAGCTGCTCCCGATCCGGGTGCTCGTCCGCGACCCGAGGACCGGCATGCCCAAGCTCGACGACACCACCGGCGAGGAGAAGGAGGTGTTCTTCTTCGCCACCACCGCGGGCGAGCCGAAGAAGACCACCGGGCTGCTCCTGGACAACCTGGAGAAGGCCAGGGAGCGGCCGCTCTGGCGGTTCCTCAACGGCCTGTCGATCCGGCACGTCGGGCCGGTCGCCGCGCAGGCGCTGGCCAGGGAGTTCCGCGACCTCGACGCGGTCTTCGCGGCCGACGAGGAGCGGCTCGCCGCCACCGAGGGCGTCGGTCCGGGCACCGCCCGCGCCGTCCGCGAGTGGTACGCCGAGGACTGGCACCGCGAGATCCTGGAGAAGTGGCGGGCCGCCGGGGTGCGGTTCACCGAGGAGGGCGTCGAGGAGCAGGGCGAGCGCCCGCTGGAGGGCCTCACCGTCGTCGTCACCGGCACCCTCGCCGGCCACACCCGGGACGGCGCCAAGGAGGCGCTGACCTCCCGCGGGGCGAAGGTGACCGGCTCGGTGTCGAAGAAGACGCACTTCGTGGTGGCCGGCGACAACCCCGGCTCCAAGTTCGACAAGGCCGTCCAGCTCGGCCTGCCGGTGCTCGACGACGCCGGCTTCGCCGTCCTGCTCGCCGACGGGCCCGACGCCGCCCGCGCCCACCTGGGCCTCGACACCGGCGAGGCCGGGGACACCCCCGGCGCCGCCCCCGCCGACGCCCCCGCGGACGGGACCGCCGACGCCCCCGCGGACACCGCCGGAGCCGCCGCGGACGGGACCGGCGACGAGGCCGCCGGAGCCTGACCGCCGCATCCTGTTATCGTCCTGACACCGCGTCACGGGGTGCGCCGGCCGGAAAGTCGGGCATTCTGTCACTGTCCGGCAGCGGTCTGCCGGTGACGCGCCCAGGGTTGTCCGAAACTCCGCCCTGCCGGCGGACACCGGCTTACCCTTGGCGCAACAGCGAGTCAGGCGGGTGAACGGCGGCGGCCTGGGCCGCTGCCCGTGGGGATCACCGGAACCTGACGTCCACCGGCACCGGATGCGGTGCCTCACCGTAAGGCGGCCCGGCGGGGGCGGGGCCCGACGGAGGACTGGGCATATGGATCGTACGACCGGCGGCGCGCCCACACGCCCGCCGCAGGGGGTGGCAGGGGCGGTCCTGCTGCTCGGCGTGCTGCTGGCCGGGGCCGCGCCGCTCATCCCGCTGGCCGTCCTGGTCTACCGGTACGAACCCGAACTGCTGCCGCTGTTCGCCGTCCCGCTGGCCGTCCTGGTCGCCGCCTGGCGGATCGCCCGGGACCGCGCCAGGGACCAGCTCACCGACCACCTCACCGACCTGCCGAACCGTCAGGCGCTGCTCCTCGCGGCCCAGGAGGCCATCGCCCGGCACGACGGCGAGGACGACTACAGCGTCGGCGTCATCCTGCTCGACCTCGACCGCTTCCGGTCGCTCAACGACGCCCTCGGCCACACCGCCGGCGACCGCCTGCTGGTGCACATCGCCCGCCGGCTGCACCGGGCGCTGCGGGCCGGCCACGCCCGGCCCTCCGGCGTCACCTCCCGCTCCGCCCCGGTCGAGGTCGCCGCCGCCCTGTCGGCGCCCGGCCACCGCGGCGCCCGGCCGGTGGTGGCCCGGATGGGCGGCGACGAGTTCGCGGTGCTGCTGCCCGGCCTCGGCGACCCCGGGACGCTGGAGCGGCTCGCCCGCGCCCTCATCGCCGAACTCGCCGCACCGATCCGCCTGGACGGCCTGCTGCTCGTCCTGGAGGCCAGCGCCGGCGTCTGCGTCTACCCCACCCACGCCCAGGACGCCGAGGCGCTGCTGCGCCGCGCGGACGTCGCGATGGGCCACGCCCAGCGCGGCCGCAGCGGCGTCGAGGTCTACCACGAGGCCCAGGACATCGACACGCCCTTCCGCATCGGCCTGCTCGGCGACCTGCGGCGCGCCCTGGAGACCGGCGAGGTGCAGCTCCACTACCAGCCGAAGGTCGCCTTCGACGGCCGGGTGGTCGGCCTGGAGGCCCTGCTGCGCTGGGACCGCCCCGGGCAGGGCCGGGTGCCGCCCGACGAGTTCATCGGCCTCGCGGAGTCCAGCGGCCTCATGCCGCGGCTCACCGACTACGTGCTGGAGGCGGCCGTCGGCCAGCTCGCCGCCTGGCGCGACCAGGGCCTCCTGGTGCCGGTGGCGGTCAACGTCTCCCCGCGGGACGTCCTCAACCCCGGCTTCGCCGCCCGGGTGGCCGGCCACCTCACCCGGCACCAGGTGCCCGCCCACGCGCTCCAGCTGGAGATCACCGAGCGGCTGCTGCTCGACGACTCCCGCCGCGCCGCCGAGACCCTCGCCGAGCTCCGCCGCTACGGGGTCGGCATGTCGCTGGACGACTTCGGCACCGGCCACTCCTCGATGGCCCGGCTGCGCAGCCTGCCGGTCGGCGAGCTGAAGATCGACCGCTCGTTCGTCTCCCGGATGGTCGCCGACGACCACGACGCCGCGGTGGTGCGCTGCTCGGTCGAGCTCGCGCACTCGCTGGGCCTGACCGTGGTCGCGGAGGGCGTCGAGGACGACGAGACCTGGGAGCGGCTGCAGGGCATGGGCGTGGACGCCGTGCAGGGCTGGCTCGTCTCGGCCGCGCTCCCCGCCGACCAGGCCACCGCCTGGCTGATGGTGCGGCAGGCCGGCACCCCCCGGGTCGAGCGGCTCGCGCCGCAGCCGTCCGCCCCGCACGTGCCGCCCGTGCCGCAGCCGCGGTCGCTGCCGGTGGTGCCCGCCCAGGCCGAACTGCCCGCGCCCGCGCCGACCACCCAGACCTGACCCGGGCCCGTCCTTGTTGCGGATGCGGTGACTCCGGTGGAGTGTGACCCTCTGAGCACACACCGGACGCGTCGAAGGAGACCCCGTGAGCGAGCAGCGCACGGTCGCAGTGCTGGCCGGCCTCGCCCTGCTGGCGGGTGCCGCCGCGTGCGGCCAGGCCGGGAACGGCCCCGCGGCCGGCGGCACGGGCCCGGCCGCGGCGGCGGCCACGGGCTCCGCCGGCGGCGGTACGGCCTCCGCGGGCCCGTCCGGCGCGTCCTCCCCGGCGGCCCCGGCCGCCTCGGCCGCTCCCGCGAACGGCGTGGAGGCGCTCCCCGCGGGCGAGATCGTCGACCGCTCCGTGGCCGCCCTCAAGGGGGCCGGCTCGGTGCGGATCACCGGCAAGGGCACCAGCGGCGGCCAGTCGGTCACCTTCGACCTGGCCGCCGACACCGACGGCAACTGCGCGGGCACCATGGGCCTGAGCGGCCAGGGCAGCTTCCGGCTGGTCAAGCTCGGCACCCAGCTGTGGGTGAAGCCCGACGCGGTGTTCTGGCTCGGCCACGGCGGGCCCGCCGCCCAGGACCTGGTCGGCGACAAGTACCTGAAGACCACCACCGACAACACCGACTTCTCCGCCATGGGCACCGTCTGCGACCTGGACGCCCTCGGCGGCTCCCTCGCCGACCGGGCGGGCGTCCTCGCGGTCGGCGGCACCGCCACCGTGGCGGGCGTCCCGGCGGTCACCGTCACCGGCGACGGCGAGGACGGCCGCAGCACGCTGGCGGTGGCCACCCGCGGCGCGCCGTACCCGCTGCAGGTGGAGCGGACCGGCGGCGTCGAGACCGGCCGGGTCGACCTGAAGGAGTTCGGCGTGCCCGTGCCCACCACCACCCCCTCGCCCGCCGAGACCGTCGACCTCGACGCGCTGAACGGCGGCGGCACCGACGACGGCAGCGGGTCCGCCGACCCCGCCTACCCGTCCGACCCCGCCGACCCGTCCGGCTCCGCGGAGCCGTCCGAGCCGTCGGAGCCCGAGCCGGTGAACCCCGTCGGCCTGCCGCTCTGACCGCCGGCCGCCGCGCCGGGCCCGCGCCCGCGACCGCCCCGCCCGGCGTCGCGGGCTTCTGCGTCACGGGGCGCCGCGGTGTGCGCCCTAGGATGTGTCCCTAGACCAAGAGGACGGGCCCGCCCCCGGTCTCACCCGAACCCGAACCTGAGGATCGCTGCATGCCTGGCATCACGCGCGAGGAGGTCGCCCACCTCGCCCGGCTGTCGCGTCTGGAGTTGCAGGCCGAAGAGCTGGACCACTTCGCCGAGCAGCTCGACGTGATCATCGGCGCGGTCGCCCGCGTATCCGAGGTCGCCGGACAGGACGTCCCGCCGACCTCCCACCCGCTGCCGCTGACGAACGTCATGCGCGCCGACGAGGTGCGGCCCTCGCTCACCCCCGAGCAGGCCCTCTCCGGCGCACCGGCCAGCGAGGAACAGCGTTTCCGTGTGCCCCAGATCCTCGGGGAGGACTGACCGATGACCGAGCTCATCCGCTACACCGCCGCAGAGACCGCCGCCGCGATCGCCGCCGGCCGGGTCTCCGCCGTCGAGGTCGCCCAGGCGCACCTGGACCGCATCGACGCCGTCGACAAGAAGGTCAACGCCTTCCTCCACGTCGACACCGAGGGCGCGCTGAACGCCGCCCGCGCCGTCGACGAGAAGCGCGCCCGCGGCGAGGAACTCGGCCCGCTGGCCGGCGTCCCGCTCGCCCTCAAGGACGTCTTCACCACCAAGGGCGTCCCCACGACCTGCGGCTCGAAGATCCTCGAAGGCTGGGTCCCGCCGTACGACGCCACCGTGACGACCCGTCTGAAGGACGCCGGCGTCGTCGTGCTCGGCAAGACCAACATGGACGAGTTCGCGATGGGCTCCTCCACCGAGAACTCCGCCTACGGCCCCACCGGCAACCCGTGGGACCTCTCCCGCATCCCCGGCGGCTCCGGCGGCGGCTCCGCCGCGGCGCTCGCCGCGTACGAGGCCCCGCTCGCCATCGGCACCGACACCGGCGGCTCGATCCGCCAGCCCGGCGCCGTCACCGGCACCGTCGGCGTCAAGCCGACCTACGGCACCGTGTCGCGCTACGGCCTCGTCGCGTTCTCCTCCTCGCTCGACCAGGGCGGCCCGTGCGCCCGCACCGTCCTCGACGCGGCGCTGCTGCACGAGGCCATCGCCGGGCACGACCCGCTCGACTCCACCTCGGTCGACGCCCCCGTGCCCGCCGTCGTCGCCGCCGCGAAGCTCCGCGACGTCCGCGGCATGCGCATCGGCGTCGTCAAGGAGTTCGGCGGCGAGGGCTACCAGGCCGGCGTCATGCAGCGCTTCCACGAGTCCGTGGAACTGCTGCGCGAGCTCGGTGCGGAGGTCGTCGAGGTCTCCTGCCCGTCGTTCACCCTCGCCCTGCCCGCCTACTACCTCATCGCGCCCAGCGAGGCCTCCTCCAACCTGGCCCGCTTCGACGCCATGCGGTACGGCCTGCGCGTCGGCGACGACGGCACCCGCTCCGCCGAGGACGTCACCGCCCTCACCCGCGAGGCCGGCTTCGGCGCCGAGGTCAAGCGCCGCATCATCCTCGGCACGTACGCCCTCTCCTCGGGCTACTACGACGCCTACTACGGCTCCGCGCAGAAGGTCCGCACGCTCATCTCGCGCGACTTCGACGCGGCCTTCGCCGGCGTGGACGTGCTGATCTCGCCCACCACCCCGACCACGGCCTTCCCGATCGGCGAGCGCGCGGACGACCCAATGGCCATGTACCTCGCCGACCTGTGCACCATCCCGTCGAACCTGGCGGGCAACGCGGCCATGTCGCTGCCCTGCGGCCTGGCCCCGGAGGACAATCTCCCGGTCGGCCTCCAGATCATCGCCCCCGCGATGGCGGACGACCGCCTGTACCGCGTGGGCGGCGCCGTCGAGGCCGCACTCAACGACAAGTGGGGACACCCCCTGCTGGAGGAGGCACCGGCTCTGTGAGCAGCATCGCGAAGGCCAAGGGATTCAAGCACTCCAAGCCCGGCCTCTGGCTGTCCATCGGCACCACCGCGTTCGGCGCGGTCTCGATCGCCAAGGACGTCAAGAAGGCCCGCGGCGACCACGACACCCTCAAGCTGATCAACGCCCTGGTCGGGGCCGCCGCCCTGATCACCGGCACCGCCCTGCTGCTGCGCGAGCTCAGGCAGCTCGGCGACGACGACGTCCTGCTGGGCTGACGGGCCCGCACCTCTCAAGATTTCAACGAAGGGGGCGCAGTGAGCGCCATTAGCCTGGTCTCGTACGAGGACGCTCTTGCCTCGTACGACCCGGTGATGGGCCTTGAGGTCCACGTCGAGCTGGGGACCAAGACCAAGATGTTCTGCGGCTGCTCGACCGAGCTCGGCGCCGATCCGAACTCCCAGACCTGCCCGACCTGCCTCGGCCTGCCCGGCTCGCTGCCGGTCGTCAACGCGGTCGGCGTGGAGTCGGCGATCCGCATCGGTCTGGCCCTGAACTGCTCGATCGCCGAGTGGTGCCGGTTCGCCCGGAAGAACTACTTCTACCCGGACATGCCGAAGAACTTCCAGACCTCCCAGTACGACGAGCCGATCGCCTTCGACGGCTACCTCGACGTGCAGCTGGAGGACGGCGAGATCTTCCGCGTGGAGATCGAGCGCGCCCACATGGAGGAGGACACCGGCAAGTCGACCCACGTCGGCGGAGCCACCGGCCGCATCCACGGCGCCTCCCACTCGCTGCTCGACTACAACCGGGCCGGCATCCCGCTCATCGAGATCGTCACCAAGCCGATCCAGGGCGCCGGCGAGCGGGCCCCCGAGGTCGCCAAGGCGTACGTCGCCGAACTGCGCGAGCTCATCCGGGCGCTCGGCGTCTCCGAGGCCCGCATGGACAAGGGCCAGATGCGCTGCGACGTCAACCTGTCGCTGCGCCCCAACGGCACCGAGACGTTCGGCACCCGCAGCGAGACGAAGAACGTCAACTCCCTGCGCAGCGTCGAGCGGGCCGCCCGGTTCGAGATCCAGCGGCACGCCACCGTCCTCACCGACGGCGGCACCATCGTGCAGGAGACCCGGCACTTCCACGAGGAGAACGGCAGCACCACCGCCGGCCGGATCAAGGACAACGCCGAGGACTACCGGTACTTCCCGGAGCCCGACCTCGTGCCGATCGCCCCGGCCCGTGAGTGGGTCGAGGAGATCCGGGCGTCGCTGCCCGAGCTGCCGCGGGTGCGCCGCGCCCGCCTGCAGGCCGAGTGGGGCCTGTCCGACAAGGACATGCAGGCCGTGCTGAACGCCGGCGCGGTCGCACCGATCCTGGAGACCATCGCCGCCGGCGCCCCCGCCGACCAGGCCCGCAAGTGGTGGCTCGGCGAGCTCGCCCGCCGCGCCAACGAAGCCGGCACCGACCTCACCGACCAGCCGATCACCCCGGCCCAGGTCGCCCGGGTCTGCGCCCTGGTCGCCGAGGGCAAGCTCAACGACAAGCTGGCCCGCCAGGTCATCGAGGGCGTCCTCGCCGGCGAGGGCGAGCCGGACGAGGTCGTCGCCGCCCGCGGCCTGGCCGTCGTCTCGGACGACTCCGCGCTCGGCGCGGCCGTCGACCAGGCCATCGCCGACAACCCGGACGTCGCCGCGAAGATCCGCGACGGCAAGGTGCAGGCCGTCGGCGCACTGGTCGGGGCGGTCATGAAGACCACCCGCGGCCAGGCCGACGCGGCCCGCGTCAAGGACCTCATCCTGGCCAAGCTGGTCTGAGGCCCCGCACTCCACGGAACCCGCCCCGTCGCCCCGGCGACCGGGCGGGTTCCGTGCGTCCGGCCCCGACCGGCAGACGCCCTAAGGCACCCCCGGACGTCCCCTAAGGCCCCGCACCCCGCGGAGATCCGGCATCCTGCCGATGCGGCGCACCCCCCTGGGCGAGGAGGCTCGTGGTCGACGACGAACGAGGGGACCCCGATGATCGAGTACGAGCTCATCCGGCAGCAGCAGGCCGAACTCCACCGGCAGGCAGCCCACGCCCGGCTCGCCCGGGAGGCCGCCGAGGCCGCCCGCGGCGACCGGACGCCCGCCCGCTGGCGGCGGTTCGCGGACGGCGTACGCCCGGCCGGCCGGCGCCCCGCGCGCACGGCCGAATGCTGACAGAACGGTACGACCCGGCCCTCCGGCCGGCGCACGGAGGGGAGGACGCCGACGGCGCCTCCCCTCCCGGCCGTCCGGACCGTGGGAAAACCCCTCCGAACCCGTCCGGCCCGTGTGGCATGCTCGCCGCCATGGAGCAGCAGTACTCGGTGAGCCCCGTCTTCGTCGGCCGCGGCACGGAGTGCGAGGCGCTCGCCGCCGCGCTGCGCCGCGCGGACACCGGCGAACCCCAGGCCGTCCTGGTCGGCGGCGAGGCCGGGGTGGGCAAGACCCGCCTCGTCGAGGAGTTCCTCGCCACGGCCGCCGCCGCGGGCGCCGTCACCGCCCTCGGCGGCTGCCTGGAGATCGGCGCCGAAGGCCTGCCGTACGCCCCGCTGGCCACCGCGCTGCGCCGCCTGCACCGGTTGCTCGGCGCAGACCTGGAACAGGCCGCCCGCGGCATGGAGGGCCACCTCGCCCGCCTGCTGCCGGACTTCGGCGAGGCCGACGGCGAGCCCAACAACGAGTACGGCCGCGCCCGGCTCTTCGAGCACACCGAGCGCCTCTTCGAACGCCTCGGCGCGGAGCGCACCCTCGTCCTCGTCGTCGAGGACCTCCACTGGTCGGACCGCTCCACCCGCGAACTGCTCGCCTACCTCATCCGCACCCTGCACCGCGCCCGGGTGATGATCGTCGCCACCTACCGCACCGACGACCTGCACCGGCGCCACCCGCTGCGGCCCTTCCTCGCCGAGCTGGAGCGCCAGCGCACCGTGCAGCGCCTCGAACTCGACCGCTTCGACCGGCCCGAGGTGACCGCCCAGCTCGCCGGGATCCTCGGCACCGAGGCCCCGGAACTGGCCCTCGTCGACCGCATCCACCGCCGCTCCGAGGGCAACCCGTTCTTCGTCGAGGAACTCGCCACGGCCCACCAACAGGGCTGCCTCGCCGGGATGACCGACTCGCTCCGCGACATCCTGCTGGTACGCGTCGAGGCCCTGCCCGACGCCACCCAGCAGGTGCTGCGGATCGCCGCCGAGGGCGGATCCTGCGTGGAGCACGCCCTGCTGGCCGCCGTCCTCGACGAGGGCGAGGAACGCCTCATCGAGGCGCTGCGCACCGCCGTCGGCGCCAACATCCTGCGGCCCGACCCCGACGGCGAGGGCTACTGCTTCCGGCACGCGCTCGTCCGCGAGGCCGTCTCGGACGACCTCCTGCCCGGCGAGCGCCACCGCATCAACCGCCGCTTCGCGGCCGCGCTGGAGGCCGACCCCTCCCTCGTCGGCGGGGACGTCAGGCCCGCCCGGCTGGCCAACTACTGGTACCACGCGCACGACCCCGCCCGGGCCCTCCCCGCCGCCCTGGACGCCGCCCGCGCCGCCCGCCGCCGCAACGCCTTCGCCGAGCAACTGCGCATGCTGGAAAGGGCCCTGGAACTCTGGGACGAGGTCTCCGAGGAGGACATGGCCCGCACCCTGCGGCCCTACGACTGGGCGGAGACCTACCCCGCCTGCACGTGCGCGCGCAGCACCCACGACGAGGCCTGCGACCGGCTGAAGATCGTCGACGTGCTCGCCGAGGCCGTCGTCGCCGCCCGGCGCAGCGGCGAACGCGAACGCGGTCTCAGCCTCGCCAAGCGCGCCGTCGGCATGGTCGACGAAGGCCGCAGCCCGTTGCGCGCGGCGTGGTTCCGGATGCAGCGGGCCCGGATGCTCGGCCACCTGCACCGGCCCGGCGGCGACACCGAACTGGAGCACGCCCGGCAGCTGGTCGCCGACCTCGGGCCGTCCGCGGTGCAGGCCGAGGTGTTCGCCCTGGAGGCCTCCCACGCGATGCTGCGCCGGCCCGGCCCGGGCCACCTGGAACTCGCCGAACGGGCCGTGCGGATCGCCCGCGAGGTCGGCGCCGTGGACGTCGAGCAGCACGCCCGGATGACCCTGGCGGGCCTCACCGCCGACTTCGGAGACCCGGCCGCCGCCCAGGCGCTCCTCGCGGACGCGGTGGAGCGCGCCCGCGAGATCGGCACCCCCGACCTCTACCTCCGCGGCCTCAACAACCTGGCCAGCCTGCTCAACGACCTCGGCCGCTCCGAGCGGGCCGCCGAGGCGGCCGAGCGCGGCCTGGAGGCGGCCGGCCGCACCGGCCTGCTCGGCAACACCGGGTCGATCCTGTCGGGCAACCTGGTGGAGGCGCTGATCACGGCGGGCCGCACCCGGCGGGCCGCCGAGGTGCTCGACGACTGGGACACCGACCCGGCCCGGGCCTCCAGCCACGAGTTCCGGTACCGCCTGCACGCCGAACTCGCCCTGCTGGACGCCGACCCGGAGAGCGCCGCCGCCCACCTCGCGCAGTCCCGCGCGGCCGGGCGCAACGACCAGCCGCAGCACACGCTGCCGGCCGCACGGGTCGCCGTCAGCGTCGAGGCGCGCCTGGGGCGGCCGCTCGCGGCCCGGGCGGAGCTGCTGGCCGTGCTCGACGCCGGGCTGCCCGCGGGCAGTGCCGCGACCGTCCTGCCGCTGCTCGCGGCCGCCGCCGCCGCCGAGGCCGACGCCCGCGCGCTGCCCGCCGCGGCCGAGGGCCGGGCCGCCGTCCTGGCCCGGATCGCCGCGGCGGCGCCGCCGGGCACCGGCGTGCCGCTGCACACGGGCTGGGCCCTCCTGCTGGAGGGCGAACTCGCCCGCGCGGCCGGCGACGACGAACGGGCCGCCGCCTCCTGGCAGGCGGCGATCGACGTGCTGCGGCCGTGCGGACCGCCCGGTCCGACGGCCCTGGCCCTGCTGCGGGCCGCCGAGTGCGCCGCCGCGGCCGGGCGGCGCGAGGAGGCGCGGACGCTGCTGCGGGAGGCCGCCGACCTCGCCGGGAGGGCCGGGGACCGGCACCTGGCGGCGGAGGCCGCCCACCTCGCCGACCGGGCCGGGCTCGCCGCGGCGCCCGCCGGCCCGCGGGTGCCCGTCCAGGCGGCCGGGCCGGAGGCCGTCCTCGGTCTCACGCCGCGCGAGCACGACGTGCTGCGGCTGCTGGCCCTGGGCCGGACCAACCGGCAGATCGCGGAGGAGCTGTACATCTCGCCGAAGACGGCGAGCGTGCACGTCTCCAACATCCTGGCGAAGCTCGGGGTGGCGGGCCGCGGCGAGGCGGCGGCGGTCGCGCACCGGCTGCGGCTCTTCGGTGCGGACGGCCCCGCGCGGGCGGGCGCCTGAGGTCCGCCGGTTGGGCCGATCGGGGGGCGTGACCGGCACAACGGGGCGCACGGCACATTCCGGGCGCCCGTGCCGCCGCCCGCCGGACCGGCACGGAAGCCTCCGCCGCCACCGGCACCATTACTCTAAGTTGAGCATGCGTGCCGTTGAGTGACCGTTGTGGTGTAGTGTCCCGGGTGGGAACACTGGTACGGCACGGCGGAACAGGCCCCCCGCGACGCGATGGTGACGTGGCGTCAGGGTGCGTCTGATCGCTGCGAAGCCGAGGTCCGGGAGCGGACGAGCCCCGGGCCGGAGGGGGAGATGTCGAGTGAACTCCACCGATGCGCTGCTGCCCGCCGCAGCCCCGGCCTCCGCGGCGCAGGACGCCGCCGGCCCGCGACGCCGGTCCGCGGCGCGCCCCGCCCGCAGGCCCGGGCTCCCGGGGCTGCCGGCCGGCGTGCTGCTCGTGGTCGCCGCCGCGTACACCGTCGGGGCGGCGCTCGGCTGGGGGACGCACGAGCTCGCCCTGGTCATGGGTGACTTCGGCCTCGCCGCCGCCGCGGCCGCCGCCGCGCTCTCCTGCCTCGTGCACAGCCTCCGGATCGGCGGCCCGGCCCGGCCGGCCTGGCTGCTCTTCGGCCTCGCCTCCGCCGTCGTGGCTTTCGGGAACGGCGCCTGGGGCTGGTACGAGGTCGTCCTGCGGACCCCGCTGCCGCAGGACTCGCCCGCCGACTACGCCTTCCTGCTGTTCGCGCCGCTCGCCATCACCGGACTGCTGGTGCTGGCCCAGCGGCCCCGCACCGCGGCCGGATGGTTCTGCCTGCTGCTGGACGGCTGGCTGGTCGCCGGGTCGCTCTTCACGCTGAGCTGGAGCCTCGCGCTCGGCCGCACCGCACAGGGCCAGTCCGGAGACCCGCTGGACGTCGCCCTCGCGCTCGCCTACCCGGTGATGGACATCCTGCTGGTCAGCCTGGTGGTCGGTCTGCGCTTCCGGCGGCGCGACGGCAACCGCGCCGCGGTGCACACCGCGATGGTGGCGCTCGCCGTCACCGTCGTCTGCGACGCCCTCTTCACCTCGCCCGAACTGCGCAGCAGCTACCACTCGGGCGAACTCCTGGACGCCGGCTGGTTCGCCGGCAGCCTGCTGCTGGCCTGGGCGCCGTGGTCGCCGGGCGCCCGGCGCCCCTCCCGCGAGCACCCCTCCGCGGGCGGCGTCCCGCGGCGCCGGGTGGCCTCCACCTTCAGCGCCCTCACCCCGTACGCGGCCGCCGCCGTCTGCACCGCCGGCATCCTCTACAACGCGCTCGGCGACGAGCACCCGGTCGACCGCGTGGTGCTCGCCGCCGCCTGCACCGTGGGCCTCGCCCTCATCGTGCGGCAGGGCGTGATGCTGCTCGACAACCTGTCGCTCGCGCAGGAGCTCGCCCACAAGGAGTCGCACTTCCGCTCCCTGGTGCAGGGCTCCAGCGACGTCATCATGATCGCCGGGGCGGACGGCGTGCTCTCCTACGTCAGCCCCGCCGCGCTGGGCGTCTACTCGCGCGACCCGGAGGACCTCGTCGGCGGCAACCTGCTGACCCTGGTGCACCCCGAGGACGTCGACCGGGTGCTCCGCGAGGTGCGCCGCTTCCTGGCCCGCGGCCACCTGCCCGGGCTCGCCGAGAGCACCGAGCCCTCCGCCCGGGTCGAGTGCCGGATCCGCTCCGGCACCGGCGAGTGGCTGCACGTCGAGTCCACCGTCAACCGCCACCGCGACGGACTGATCCTCAACAGCCGGGACGTCACCGAGCGGGTCCGGCTCCAGGCGCAGCTCCAGCACAACGCCTTCCACGACCCGCTCACCGACCTGCCCAACCGGGCGCTGTTCGCGCAGCGCCTCGGCGCCGCGCTCGCCGGCCCCGCGGGCGGCCGGGCCGGCGGCGGGCGCGAGCCGGCCCCGGGCCGCACCGGGGCCGCCGTCCTCTTCGTCGACCTCGACGGCTTCAAGGCGGTCAACGACAGCGTCGGCCACCAGGCCGGCGACCAGCTGCTGGTGCAGGCCGCGGGCCGGCTCCGGCGCGCGGTGCGCTCCGGCGACACCGTCGCCCGGTTCGGCGGCGACGAGTTCGCCGTGCTCGTCTGCGGCCGGCTCGACCCCGAGCGCGTCCAGGACCTGGCCGAGCGGGTCCGCGCCGCCCTCTCCGAGCCGTACTGGATCGGCGGCACCGAGCTCGGCGTCGCCGCCAGCATCGGCATCGCCATCGCCCCGCGCGACCACGGGCCCGGCGCCGGCCCGAAGGCCGCCACCGACGAGCTGATGCGCAACGCCGACCTCGCGATGTACCGGGCGAAGTCCGAGGGCAAGGGCCGGGTGGTGCTCTACCAGGCGGGGATGCGGGCCGACCTGGAGCGCCGGGCCGACCTGGAGAGCCGCCTGCGCACCGCCGTGCGCGAGGGCGGTTTCACCCTCCTCCACCAGCCGGTCGTCGACCTCGCGACGGGCCAGGTCGTCGGGGTCGACGCGCAGGCCCGCTGGCGTTCCGCGCAGGGGCTGCTGCTCACCCCGGCGGAGTTCCTGCGGACCGCGGAGCAGGGCGACGCGGCCGCGAGGTTCGCCCGCTGGATGCTGCAGGAGGCGGTGGCCGCGGCCGCCGCCCGCCGCCGCGAGTGGTCCTGCACCGTGCCGGTACGGGTGCGCCTCAGCGCCGAGCGGCTCTGCGCCCCCGGCCTGTACGAGGCGGTCGCGGCCGCCCTCCGCGAGACCGGCCTGCCCGCCGAGCAGCTGGTGGTGGAGCTGGCCCGGACGGGCCCGGACCGCACCGCAGACGAGCTCGGCCGGCGGCTCGCCGCGCTGCGCCGGCTCGGGGTGTCGACCGCGGTCGGCGGGTTCGGCGCGGGCAGCGGCTCTCTGGGGGCGCTGGCCCGGCTGCCGTTCGACCTGCTCGGGCTCGACCGCAGCCTCGTCCAGGACGTCGCCGACTCGGCCCTGGCCCGCGCCCTGGCCGGCCACGCGCTGCGGCTGGGCCGCGATCTCGGCCTGGTGACGGGGGCGGACGGGGTGGACCACCCGCGCCAGGCCGCCGTCCTGCGGGAGCTCGGCTGCCGTCAGGCGCAGGGCCAGGCGTTCGCCCCGGCACTCGACGAGGCGCGGCTGAGACGGGCGCTGGCCCGCCGCGCGTACCCGGTGCCGCGGCCGCTGGGGGCGCCCGCGGGCCGGCGGTCGCATCCCGGCGCGGAGGCCCGACCGGGTGGCCGGGCGGACGGCGGGCAGGGCCGGGCCGGCCCGCTCCACACCGCCTCCGACCTGCCCGAACGCCATGTCGTGGGCGGTCCGCAAGGGGGTCCGCATGGCGAGACTGCAATCCCACCAGCTTGACACCCCATGCCGCAGGGGAGGAAGGTCGGTGCCATGCGCACCCGAATTCTCGTACTTGGCGGGCGCGTCGGCTGAGTGGGCCTGTGTGCTCCACTGCATGAGACCGACGCGCCACCCCTCGCATGCCCTGGGCACGAGGGGTTTTTTGTTGCACGCGAACCGTTCCACCTTCGCCAGACCACTGGCCCCAAACGCCACACATCGGGACGATTGGGGCAGAGCCGGAGACCGGCCCACCGCACGGCAGGACCCTCAACTGCCGGGGCCGGCAGAACCCGAGAAGAGACAGGCAGATGACTGAGCACGCCGCATCCCCCCGCCGCGGGGACACCCCGGCAGCCCACGCTCCGGGTCCCCAGACGACCGTCGAGACCATGACCGGAGCGCAGTCGCTCATCCGCTCGCTCGAAGCCGTAGGCGCGGACACGGTCTTCGGCATCCCCGGCGGGGCCATCCTCCCCGCCTACGACCCGCTGATGGACTCCACCAAGGTCCGCCACATCCTCGTCCGGCACGAGCAGGGCGCCGGCCACGCGGCGACCGGGTACGCGCAGGCCACCGGCCGGGTCGGCGTCTGCATGGCGACCTCCGGCCCCGGCGCCACCAACCTGGTCACCCCGATCGCCGACGCCTACATGGACTCCGTGCCGATCGTCGCGATCACCGGCCAGGTCGCCTCCAAGGCGATCGGCACCGACGCCTTCCAGGAGGCGGACATCTGCGGCATCACGATGCCGATCACCAAGCACAACTTCCTCGTGACCGACCCGGCCGAGATCCCCCGGGTCATCGCCGAGGCGTTCCACATCGCGGCCACCGGCCGGCCCGGCCCCGTCCTGGTCGACATCGCCAAGGACGCCCTGCAGGCCACCACCGTCTTCCGCTGGCCCGTCGAGACCTCGCTGCCCGGCTACCGCCCGGTCACCAAGCCGCACGCCAAGCAGATCCGCGAGGCCGCCAAGCTGCTGGTCGGCGCCCGGCGCCCGGTGCTGTACGTCGGCGGCGGCGTGCTCAAGGCCCAGGCCGCCACCGAGCTGCGCATCCTCGCCGAGCTGACCGGCGCCCCCGTCGTCACCACCCTGATGGCGATCGGCGTCTTCCCGGACAGCCACCCGCAGCACCTCGGCATGCCCGGCATGCACGGCTCCGTGCCCGCGGTCACCGCGCTGCAGAAGGCCGACCTGCTCTTCACCCTCGGCGCCCGCTTCGACGACCGCGTCACCGGCAAGCTCGACAGCTTCGCCCCCAACGCCAAGGTCGTGCACGCCGACATCGACCCCGCCGAGATCGGCAAGAACCGCCCGGCCGACGTGCCGATCGTCGGCGACGCCCGCGAGGTCCTCGCCGACCTGATCGTCGCCGTCCAGGCCGAGTACGACGCCGGCCACCGCGGCGACTACACCGAGTGGTGGTCGAAGCTCGACGAGTGGAAGAAGACCTACCCGCTCGGTTACGAGCCGGCCCCGCCCGGCGAGCTGTCCCCGCAGCAGGTCATCGAGCGGATCGGCCGGCTCGTCGGGCCGGACGCCATCTACGCGGCGGGCGTCGGCCAGCACCAGATGTGGGCCAGCCAGTTCATCACCTTCGAGAAGCCGGCCACGTGGCTGAACTCCGGCGGCGCCGGCACCATGGGCTACGCCGTGCCCGCCGCGATGGGCGCCAAGGCGGGCAAGCCGGACACCCCGGTCTGGGCGATCGACGGCGACGGCTGCTTCCAGATGACCAACCAGGAACTGGCCACCTGCGCGCTCAACAACATCCCGATCAAGGTCGCCGTCATCAACAACGGCTCGCTGGGCATGGTCCGCCAGTGGCAGACGCTGTTCTACAACCAGCGGTACTCCAACACCGTGCTGCACGCCGGCCCGGAGCACGACGGCATCGAGCCGCCCGCCCGCGGCACCCGCATCCCCGACTTCGTGCTGCTCTCCGAGGCGATGGGCTGCGTCGGCCTGCGCTGCGAGCGCCCGGAGGACCTCGACGCGGTCATCAAGCAGGCCATGGAGATCAACGACCGCCCGGTCGTCATCGACTTCATCGTCCACCAGGACGCCATGGTCTGGCCGATGGTGGCCGCCGGCACCAGCAACGACGAGATCCTCGCCGCCCGGGACGTGCGCCCGGACTTCGGCGACGACCTCGACTGAAGCCCCCACGGACAGATAGAGAGCCAATGACCGTCATGTCCAAGCACACCCTCTCCGTCCTGGTCGAGAACAAGCCCGGCGTGCTCGCCCGCATCGCCTCCCTGTTCTCCCGGCGGGGCTTCAACATCGACTCCCTCGCCGTCGGCCCGACGGAGCACCCGGACATCTCCCGGATGACCATCGTGGTCAACGTCGAGGACCTCCCGCTGGAGCAGGTGACCAAGCAGCTCAACAAGCTGGTCAACGTGATAAAGATCGTCGAGCTGGACCAGGCCCAGGCCGTCCAGCGCGAGCTGGTCCTGGTGAAGGTCCGCGCGGACGCCGAGTCCCGCTCGCAGATCGTCGAGATCGTCCAGCTGTTCCGCGCGAAGACCGTCGACGTCTCGCCCGACGCGGTGACCATCGAGGCCACCGGCAGCAGCGACAAGCTGGAGGCGATGCTCCGCATGCTCGAGCCGTACGGCATCAAGGAGCTCGTCCAGTCCGGTCTGGTGGCGATCGGGCGCGGTGCCCGGTCGATCACCGACCGCTCGCTGCGCGCCCTCGACCGCAGCGCGTAGCCGAGCCGTCTCACCACCTGAAGCAACGCCCCACACCCCGCCGGGTCACCGTACGGTGGAGACCGCACCACCCGGCATCACCATCACGCAAGGAGATGTGCCCCCGTGGCCGAGCTGTTCTACGAAGACGACGCCGACCTCTCCATCATCCAGGGCCGCAAGGTCGCGGTCATCGGTTACGGCAGCCAGGGCCACGCCCACGCGCTGTCGCTCCGCGACTCGGGCGTGGACGTCCGTGTCGGCCTCCTGGAGAGCTCCAAGTCCCGTGCCAAGGCGGAGGAGGCCGGCCTGCGCGTCGTCACCCCGTCCGAGGCCGCGGCCGAGGCCGACGTCATCATGATCCTGGTGCCGGACCCGATCCAGTCCGACGTGTACGAGGAGGCCATCGCGCCGAACCTCAACCCGGGCGACGCCCTGTTCTTCGGCCACGGCCTGAACATCCGCTTCGGCTTCATCAAGCCCCCGGCGGACGTCGACGTCTGCATGGTCGCCCCGAAGGGCCCGGGCCACCTGGTCCGCCGCCAGTACGAGGAGGGCCGCGGCGTCCCGTGCATCGTGGCCGTCGAGCAGGACTCCACCGGTGGCGCCTTCGACCTGGCGCTCTCGTACGCCAAGGGCATCGGCGGCACCAAGGCCGGCGTCATCAAGACCACCTTCACCGAGGAGACCGAGACCGACCTGTTCGGTGAGCAGGCCGTCCTCTGCGGTGGCACCGCCGCCCTGGTCAAGGCCGGTTTCGAGACCCTGGTCGAGGCCGGCTACCAGCCGGAGATCGCCTACTTCGAGTGCCTGCACGAGCTGAAGCTCATCGTCGACCTCATGTACGAGGGCGGCCTGGAGAAGATGCGCTGGTCGGTCTCCGAGACCGCCGAGTGGGGCGACTACGTGACCGGCCCCCGCATCATCACCGCCGACACCAAGGCCGAGATGAAGAAGGTCCTCACCGAGATCCAGGACGGCACCTTCGCCAACACCTGGATCGCGGAGTACAAGGCCGGCCTGCCGAAGTACAACGAGTACAAGAACGCCGACGCCGAGCACCTGCTGGAGACCACCGGCAAGAAGCTCCGCAAGCTGATGAGCTGGGTCGACGAGGAGGCGTAAGCGCCTCCGGAGGTCCTTCCTCCTTGTACAACACGGCTGTTCCCGTCCGGGTGATTTCGCCGGACGGGAGCAGCCCGTGCACCAGCCCGCCGATACACTTCCGAGTGCGCGTCAGGCCCACAGCGTCGTGCGTCTCCTACGCGGCATGCCACCTTCCCCCGCCGAACACGCCACCTACGTGCCGGGGCGAACCGGACAGTTAAGGACAACACTGTCGTGAGCAAATCCGTCGTTCTGATCGCCGAAGAGCTGTCGCCCGCCACCGTCGACGCCCTCGGTCCCGACTTCGAGATCCGGCACTGCAACGGTGCCGACCGCACCGAGCTGCTGACCGCCATCGCCGACGTGGACGCGATCCTCATCCGCTCCGCCACCAAGGTGGACGCCGAGGCCCTGGCCGCCGCGAAGAAGCTGAAGGTCGTCGCCCGGGCCGGTGTCGGCCTCGACAACGTCGACGTCTCCGCCGCCACCAAGGCCGGCGTGATGGTCGTCAACGCGCCGACCTCCAACATCGTCACCGCCGCCGAGCTCGCCTGCGGTCTGCTGATCGCCAGCGCCCGGCACATCGCGCCCGCCAACGCCGCGCTCAAGCAGGGCGAGTGGAAGCGCAACAAGTACACCGGTGTCGAGCTCTCCGAGAAGGTGCTGGGCGTCGTCGGCCTCGGCCGCATCGGTGTGCTGGTCGCGCAGCGCATGTCGGCCTTCGGCATGAAGATCGTCGCGTACGACCCCTACATCCAGGCCGCCCGCGCGGCCCAGATGGGCGTCAAGCTCGTCTCGCTGGAGGAGCTGCTGGAGGTGTCGGACTTCATCACCGTCCACCTCCCCAAGACCCCCGAGACGATCGGCCTGATCGGCGACGAGGCGCTGCACAAGGTCAAGCCGTCCGTGCGCATCGTCAACGCCGCCCGCGGCGGCATCGTCGACGAGGCCGCGCTCGCCTCCGCGCTGAAGGACGGCCGCGTGGCCGGCGCCGGCCTGGACGTCTACGCGAAGGAGCCGTGCACCGACTCCCCGCTGTTCGCCTTCGACAACGTGGTCGCCACCCCGCACCTGGGCGCCTCCACCGACGAGGCCCAGGAGAAGGCCGGCATCGCCGTCGCGAAGTCGGTGCGCCTCGCGCTCGCCGGTGAGCTCGTGCCGGACGCGGTCAACGTCCAGGGCGGCGTGATCGCCGAGGACGTGCGCCCGGGCCTGCCGCTCGCCGAGAAGCTCGGCCGGATCTTCACCGCGCTGGCCGCCGAGGTGGCCGTCCGCCTCGATGTCGAGGTCCGCGGCGAGATCACCCAGCACGACGTCAAGGTGCTCGAACTCTCCGCCCTCAAGGGTGTGTTCGAGGACGTGGTGGCCGAGACGGTGTCGTACGTCAACGCCCCGCTGTTCGCGCAGGAGCGCGGTGTCGAGGTACGCCTGACGACCTCCAGCGAGAGCCCCGAGCACCGCAACGTCATCACCGTGCGCGGCACGCTGGCCGACGGCGGCGAGGTGGCCATCTCCGGCACGCTCTCCGGCCCGAAGCAGATCCAGAAGATCGTCGGCGTGGACGGCTTCGACGTCGACGTGGCGCTCACCGACCACATGGCGTTCTTCACCTACGAGGACCGGCCCGGCGTGGTCGGCACCCTCGGCCGCATCCTCGGCGACGCCGGCATCAACATCGCCGGCATGCAGGTCGCCCGGGACGGCTCCGGCGCGCTCGCGTCCATCACCGTCGACAGCGAGATCTCGCAGGACGTGCTGAACGCCATCGCCGCCGAGATCGGCGCGAAGTTCGCCCGCGCGGTGAACCTCGGCTGAGTCCCCCCAGGGCTGTGACCAGGGCCCGGACCGCTTCGGCGGTCCGGGCCCTGCGCGTTCCCGCCGGTGTTGGCGGCCGTTCGCGTCTCAGATACTAGGAAATCCAACTATTCGTGCAGACAACCCGGCCGGACCGTCGTACGGTGAAAGGGTCATACGGTGAGCCACCCCCGAAGCCCGGGGCGCGTGGCCCGTGTGCGCGCACGTACGCGCATCCGGCAGGCGATCCCTGCCCGCGGCGTACCAACCCTCCCCACCCCGGCGCCCTCGAGCGGCGCATGCATCAAGGAGTCGGTATGCCCCCCGTCGCAGACCGCCACGCCCCCGCCACCCCCACCGCCCCCGCGCCGCGCCGCCGCCGGCGCAGCGAACCCGCTCCCCGGCGCGCCGCCGACGCGCTGCAGCGCGCCCTCGACCGCCGTGACAACGGCGGGGTGACGGGTCATCACCTGCACTGACGACCCCGCTGGGCCGAAAGACTGACGTGGCGTCACTCCAACGAGTGCACCATGGCCACGGACGAGCGAAAGGGCTCGCCCTCCCCGGCGCGATGATCCTAATTTGGGCCGTCCGGGAGGGTGATCGACGTCCGCACGGTGCGGGCGGCCGCAGGATCAGGCCACCCCTGCCGGGGAGGCCCCTCCCGTGCGTATGCCCGCAGCCCTCGCGCTCGCCCTCGTCACCTTCGCCGCCCCGGCCGCCTGGGCCGAACCGGGCCCTGACCGTGCCCCGGCACCACCGGGCACCCCGGTGACCGTCCTGCTGGAACTGGACACCGAAGCCGCCGCCCCCGCCTGGCAGCGGGCCGCCGCCGACGCCCGGCGGCAGCGCCGCAGCCCGGAGGCCGTCCGCGCCCGGGCCGCCGGCGCCGGTGCCGAGCAGCGCGCCCGCGCCGCCCGTGCCCTCGACGGGCTCGCCGGCTCGGTGCGCGCCGCCGCCCCCGGGGCGCGCGTCGTCTACCGCACCCACACGCTGGTCAGCGGGCTCGCCGTCGCGGTGCCCGCCGCGGCCGTGCCCCGGCTGTCGGCGCTGCCAGGCGTGCGCGCCGTCCACCGGATCGCGCTCAAGCACCGGGCCAACGCCTACTCGGTGCCGCTCACCGGGGCGCCCGCCGTCTGGTCCGGCCCCGCCGGGAACACCGGCACGGGGGTGCGGATCGGCGTCATCGACTCCGGCATCGACTACACCCACGCCGACTTCGGCGGGCCCGGCACCGTCGCGGCCTTCACCGCCGTCGACGGGGCGCGCCCCGCACCCGCCGGGCTCTTCCCGAACGCCAAGGTGACCGGGGGCACCGACCTCGTCGGCGACGACTACAACCCGGACCCGTCCGCCGAGCACTACCAACCCGTGCCGCACCCCGACGCCAACCCCATCGACTGCGCGCTCAACGGCCACGGCACCCATGTCGCCGGCACCGCCGCAGGTCTCGGCGTCACCCGCGACGGCCACCCCTACACCGGGCCCTACCGCACCGGCCTCGACCCGGCCGGGTTCACCGTCGCCCCCGGCGCGGCCCCCGGCGCGCAGCTCCACGCCATCCGCGTCTTCGGCTGCGACGGCTCCACCGACCAGCTCTCCCAGGCCCTCGACCTCGCCGCCGACCCGAACGGCGACGGCGACCTCACCGACCGCCTCGACGTCGTCAACCTCTCCCTCGGCAGCGGCTTCGGCAGCCCCGACGACGCCGACGCGCTCGCCGCCGACCGGCTCTCCGAGCTCGGCACCGTCGTCGTCGCCTCGGCCGGCAACGAGGGCGACGTGTACGGCATCGGCGGCAGCCCCGGCAGCGCCGCCCGCGCCGTCACCGTCGCCGCCTCCGTCGACCCGCACAGCGACGCCGACGGCATCCGGGTGCTCGCCCCCGAGCCGATCGCCGGCACCGTGCCCGGCCACTGGAGCGCCGAGTACCGCGGCTGGGCCGACCACGACGTCACCGCCGAGCTCGCCCTGCCCGTCGGCCAGACCGACGGCTGCACCGCCTTCGACGCCGCCGACGCCGCCCGCCTCAAGGGCCGCATCGCCGTCCTCGCCTGGCGCAGCAAGGACTCCGACCGGGCCTGCGGCTCCGCCCCGCGCGCCGACCACGCGGCGGACGCCGGCGCGGTCGGCGCGCTCTTCGCCGCCGACGCCGAGGGCCTCGCCGAGATCGCCGGCAACGACCGCATCCCGGCCGTCCTCCTCGGCCGCGCCGACGGCGACCGGCTCACCGCCGCGGCCGCCGCAGGCCCGGTCCGCGTGCAGCTCGCCGCCCCCGGCAACACGCTGCACGGCGCCGTCGGCCAGGAGCAGCCAGGGCGCACCGACACCCTCACCGCCTTCACCTCCCGCGGCATCGGCGTGCCCGGCATCGTCAAGCCGGACGTCGCCGCGCCCGGCGAGACCATCTGGTCGGCCAAGGCCGGCAGCGGGGCCGACGGCATGCGCGAGGACGGCACCTCGATGGCGGCCCCGCACGTGGCGGGTCTCGCGGCGCTCGTCCGCGCCGCCCACCCCGACCGGACGGTCGCCGAGGTCAAGGCCGCACTCATGAACACCGCGGTCGACACCCACCGCGGCGAGGGCCCCGACGGCCCGGTGTACGGGCCCGAGCGCACCGGCGCGGGCCGCGCCGAGGTCGACGCCGCCGTCGCCACCCCCGCCGTCGCCTACGCGGCGGGCGAGGGCGCGGTCGACGGGGCGGTCGGCGTCTCGTTCGGCCCGGTCGCCGTCACCGGGCCCACCGAGCTGCGTCGCGAGGTGGAGGTCCGCAACTTCGGCGAGGCGCCGCTGACGTACGCCATCGGTTACGCCCCCGCCACCGAGCAGCCGGGCGCCTCGTTCGGCCTCTCGCCGGCGCAGGTCACCGTGGAGCCCGGCGGCACGGCCAGGGTCACCGTGACCCTGCGCGTGCCCGGCCGCCTCGACCGCACCCCCGACCAGACGCTCGACCTGACCCAGGCGGGGCACGCGCGCAGCCTGCGCGGCGAGCTCTCCGGGCGTCTGCGGCTCACGCCGGTCGGCGCGGACGTGCCGGTGCTGAGGGTCCCGCTGTTCGCCGCGCCCCGGGCCGCGTCCGCCGTCACGGCCGGTCCGCAGGTCGCCGCACCCCGCGCCGGGACGGACCTGCTGGCCCTGACCGGCAGCGGCGCCCCGACCGCCGACGGGTCCGGCCTGCTGAGCGCGTTCGTGCTCGGCGGGGAGGCGCCGCGCTGGCCGGACTGCTCGGCGAACCCCGAGCAGCAGCCCGAGGACCTCTGCGTGGACCGGCCCGGCGAGCGGGCCGCCAACCTGCGGGCGGCCGGCGCCGCCAGTGACGCGCCCGCGCACGCCGACCCGCTCGCGGAGGGCACCCTCTACCTGGCCGCCGCCCTGTGGGCGCCCGCCCCGACCCCCGTCGGGATCTTCGGCGTGCGCGCCTCGCTCGACACCGACGGCGACGGCCGCACCGACGCGATCACCGCCGCCGCCCGGCTGCGCGGCAGCGACGTGCTGGTGGCCCGCACCACGGACGCCCGGACCGGCAAGGAGCTCGACGTCCAGCCGCTGAACGCGCGCTGGGGCGACACCGACACCGCCCTGCTGGACGGCGACGTGCTGGTGCTGCCCGTCCGGCTCTCCGCACTGCCGGGCCTGCGGGCGGGCGCGAGCACCGTCCGGTACGCCGTGTGGACGGCGCAGGTGCTGCCGGGTGCGCCGAGCGAGCAGGACGCCATCGCCTCGATCGGGCTGGACGGGGGCCGTCCCGGCCTGGCCCTCGACGTGCTGCACCCGGCGCTGGACGTCCGGCACGGCGTCGACGGACCGCCGGCGGTCGTGGTGCCGGAGGGACCGGGAGCGGTGCTGCAGGTCACCCGGAACGACGCCGGGGCCCGGCTGCTACTGCTCCACCACCTCAACGCGGACGGGCGCCGCGCCGAGGTCGTCACTCTGCGCTGAGCCGGCCGCCCGGTCCGGTGCGGGCCGGGCGGGGTGCTCCCCCCGCCCGGTCAGCACGATCTTCGACAGCACGTAGGTGATCGGGATCGCGACCGCCGCGGCCGGCAGCGGCGCGATCCGGTCGTCCATCCGCGCCCATTCGACGAGCGCGAAGACGCCGCCGCTCTGCACGAGGTAGTTGGTGACGTTGGGCAGCGGGAAGAGCAGGAACTTCCGCCAGGTCGGCCTGGTGCGGTACGTGAAGTAGGTGTTCATGAAGAACGACCCGACCATGCTGAGGAAGAACGCCCCGGTGAAGGCCGCGAAGTACGGCAGGTGCGGGTGCAGCAGCAGGTACAGCAGGTAGAACGTGCCGGTGTTGACCGCGCCGACCAGGCCGAACCGGACGAGCTGCCAGAGCTGCGGCCTCACACCGGTTCCCCGGCGCGGTAGCCCTCGGCGCGGAACGCGGCGCGCGGCACGTTGGTCTCCTTGACCAGGAAGTGCGGGCGGCGCTTGGTCTCGTAGTAGATCCGGCCGATGTACTCGCCTATCAGGCCCAGCATCACCATCTGCAGACCGCCCAGGCCGACGATGGCGACGATCAGCGTGACGTACCCGGGGGAGTCGACGCCGTCGATCAGGGCCACGCCGGTGATCCACGCGGCGTACAGCGCGGCGACGCCGACCAGGGCGAGGCCCAGGTAGATGGCGATCCGAAGCGGCCGGTTGTTGAACGAGATCAGGCCGTCGATGCCGTAGTTGAGCAGGGCGCCGAAGTGCCACTTCGTCTCGCCGGCCTCGCGGGCGACGTTCTCGTAGTCGAAGGTGACGGTGTCGAAGCCGATCCAGGAGAAGAGTCCCTTGGAGAAGCGGTTGTACTCCGGCAGCGCGAGCAGGGCGTCCACCGCGGGGCGCGAGAGCAGCCGGAAGTCACCCACGCCGTCCTGGAGTTCGACGTCGACCCAGCGGTTGACGAGCCGGTAGTAGAGCTTGCTGACCGCGGTGCGCAGCGGCAGGTCGCCCGTCCGGCTGCGGCGGGCGATGACCTGGTCGTGGCCGCGGTCGTACAGCTCCAGCATCCGCTCGATGAGCTCCGGCGGATGCTGGAGATCGGCGTCCATGAGCACCACCGCGTCGCCGGTGGCCTCCTTGAGGCCGGCGAGCATGCCGGCCTCCTTGCCGAAGTTCCGGCTGAAGGAGACGTAGCGGGTGGTGTCCGGGTGCTCGGCGGCGATCTTGCGCAGCCGGTCGAGGGTGTCGTCGGCGCTGCCGTCGTCGACGTAGCAGAGCTCGTAGTCGACGGGGAGCGCGTCGAGGGTCTCCCGGATCGCGGCGTCGAAGAGCTCGACGACCGCTTCCTCGTTGTAGCAGGGCACCACGACGGACAGTCGCACCCGCGTACCTCCGGCCTTCCCGCAGTCGGCGGCCGAACGCTTAGCCCCCTGGCCCTGCCTGTCTGAATTCACACAGATGGTACCGGTCCGCCACTCACCGCAGGCGCGTTCCGGCGCCGCAGCGGGGTGACCACCGCCACGCCGAGGAGCACCGCGGCGGCCGCTCCGCTCGCGGCGAGTCCCGCCGTCAGGCCCGGCGGACGGTAGTCGCAGGAGACCGTGGACGCCCCGGCGCCGAGCGGTACGCCGATCATCCCCAGCTCGGAGCGCGGGGCGCGGGCGGGCCCTCCGTCCACCGAGCAGTGCCAGCCGTCGACGGCCGGCACGGAGACGAGCGCGGTGCCGGTCGACCCGGCCGGCAGCCGGGCGTGCAGGGTGTGGCCGCCGGTGGTGACCTTCGTCGCACCGGTGAGCCCGCCCAGGGCGGCGTGCAGCGCCGAGCGGTCGAGGCAGCCGACCGGCAGGCCGGGGATCTCCGTCCGGTGGGAGGCTCGCAGCCGGACGGTGAGGGTGCCGTCGGCGGGCACCTCGCCGAGCTCGCGGATCGGCATCGCGGTCATCGGCTGCCGTCCCCAGCTGTTGGACGTGCCCCGCGGGCCCATCACGGCGCCGCCGAGCCACGGGGCGTAGAGGAAGGCGGTGCGGCCGGGGGTGCAGGACGCGGCGAGGGTTGTCCAGGTGCCGCCCTTGCGGGTCGCCGGGACGGTCCAGCCGCCGGCGGACCGGACCGGCCGGGGCCCGTCGGTCCAGCGCGGTTCGGGGGTCTCGTACACGTGCGCGCCGAGCAGCGACTCCTGGCGGCTCCACACCGAGCGGGTGTCCGGGGCGACGGCGGGGTGCACGGTGACCAGCGGCGCGGCGGGGGCGTGCCGGACGACGAAGCCGCCCGGGGCGGCGGTGCCGTCGAGGTGGGTGGTGACGCCGAACAGCGCCTGCCCGACCGGGTCGGCCGGGCTGAGGGTGTGCCGGCCCTGGATGTACCAGCCGGCGCCGAGCCCCTGCAGCATCCCGGCGGTGACCGCCGGCAGGTAGCTGCTGTAGTACGAGCCGCCCTCGCCGCCGAGCAGCAGCGGGTCGTTGTTGGCGAACTCGTGCGGACCGGGGTCGGTGCGGCCCCGAGGCCACTGCTCCGCCCGCCGCAGGGCGTCGCGGGCGTCGAGCGCCTGCGCGGAGAGCGTCGTGCGGGGCACGTAGAACGGCAGCCCGTCGCGGATCCTCGTGACCGCCCAGGTGGTGTGCACCGCACCGGCGAACACCCCTGCCACGAGCAGCACGCCGGCGGACCGGCGCACGAGCGGGCGCGTCGGCCGGTGGGCGAGCGCGAGCAGCGCACCGAGGACGAGCGCGCCGCCGGCCGCCGTGGCGATCCAGGTCGACCAGCGCACCGAGCTCTGTCCGTGCCCGGCCAGCGCCAGCACGGCGACCAGGCCGGCGCCGCCGAGCAGCGCCCGGGTGTCCGGGCGGCGGGCGAGCGAGACCCAGGCGGCCATCACCAGCAGGCCGCTGAGCACGAACGAGGCCCGGTAGGGGCTGCCGTTGGGGATGGCCAGCCCGTGCCAGAGCAGGATGGTCGGCTCCCACACGAAGCTCGCGCCGACCAGGACGAGCAGGGCGCACCATCCGGCGCGCTCGGCCGGGCGGACCTTCCGGTTGAACGGCAGCGAGGCGGCCAGCAGCAGGCCCAGCACGCCGACGAAGACGTTCGGCAGCTGGTGGTCGGCGCGGCCGCCGGGCAGCAGCTGCGCGAGGTAGTCGGTGAGGCCGGGCGCGCCCTCGTACACGGCGGGCGGGGCCGGCTGGGACGCCTTGCTGGCCTTGAGCGACACGGTCATGGCGGGTGCGGCCAGCAGGATGCCGACGGCGAACATCGAGGCGGCCCGCCCGGCCGGCCGCAGCCGGGCACGCACCGGCCGGCCGTCCAGCGCCAGGCGCAGCAGCAGCACGAGGGCGGAGGCGAGGGTGGCCATCGCGGCGGTGTAGAAGTTGCCCGCCCACGCGGCGGCGACCAGCAGCGTGCCGAGCACCCAGTGGCGGCCGCGCAGGCACCAGTCGCAGGCCAGGCCGACGGCGGGCAGCGAGAGCAGGCCCCACATCCACATCGGGTCGGGGGAACCGTCGTTCAGCACCCAGGCGCACAGGCCGTAGCCGACCGCGAGCAGGGCCCGCTGCCAGGCCGCGCCCGGGGCGATGCGGCCGAGCAGCACCGTCATGGCGGCGGAGCCCGCACCGATGCCCAGCAGGGTGACGAGGAAGACCGGCAGGTCGACGGCGTCCCGCGGGAAGAGGCCGACCAGCCAGGAGAACGGGTTCATCAGGTAGGTGAGGAAGTCGCCGAGGAAGGGCGCGCCGTACCCGCTGTTCCAGTTGAAGAACAGGTCGCCGGTGGACTCGCCGTGCATCAGGTCCCACAGGTGCGCGTGGAACGGCACGAACTGGTTGCCGAGGTCGTTCACCGCCCGCGAGCGGCCGCCGAAGGGGTACGTGCCGCGCAGCGCCGTCGCCAGGCAGAACGCCGACATCGACAGCACCGCCGCCAGACCTGCTGCGGCCGCCCCGCTGCTCCGGAGGCGGCGCGCGATGGATCGCTGGCTCACTGCGGGGTGCTCCTGTCCGGCCCGTGCGGGCCCCACGGATGATGCGGTCGCGCGGCGTCGGGCCGGGCGGTCACCGAGCATAGGCATGGCGTCAGCCCGCCTGGCCCCACGTGCCGAACGGGGCGCCCGGCACGGGTTGACGCGCGGTGTAGAGGTGGCCGTCGCAGCCGAGCGCCGCGGCGGTGATCCGCCCGTCGGCGTCGGAGGCGAGGGCGGGGGTGTGCGCGAGCAGCGGCCCGTCGTGCTGCCAGTCCCGGCCGTCCGCGCGCAGCGCGGTGCGCCCGCCGTCGTCGCGGACGGCGATCGCGCCGTCGGCGACGGCGACCCGTCCGAAGCCGCCGGGCGGCGCGGACTCGGCGACCACCCGCCAGACCGCGGTGCCCGGGCGCCGTTCGGCGGTGAGGACGCGGGCGCTGCGGGGCTCGCGGTAGTGCACCCGCAGCGCGCCGTCCGCGGCGAGCCGGGCGGTGACGGGCCCGGCCGGTACGGGCAGCCCCGTCGGGCGGGCCGGGCGCAGCGGGCCGCCCGGGGTGTCGGAGGCCCAGTGCGCGACGGTGCGGCCCGGGGCGAAGAGGTGGCTGTTGCCGTCGGCGTCGACCACGGCGCCGAGGCCGTCCTGGACGCCGGGGCCGGCCTCCGGCGGCAGGGACAGCACGGTCCAGGGGCCGTCCAGGGTGCGGACGGCGACCGAGCCGTTCCAGCTGCGGACGGCGACCTGCACGGTGCCGTCGGACAGGGCCAGCCCGATCGGGTAGCCGGCCTCCATCGACCGCACCGGATCCTCGCCCTCGGGCGTTCCGAGGCTCTGCCACGGCCCGTACGCGGCCGGCCCGGTCTGCACCGCGGTGACGATCTCGCGGCGGTGGTCGGCCGGGGCGTGGCCGAGCACGGTGCGGACCCCGAGCAGCCGCAGCCGGCCGTCGGCCTGGCGGAGCGCGTGCAGCTGCCCCTCCAGGCCGGTGCCGTCGACGGGGTGCGGGCCCGTCCAGCGGCTGCCGGTGCGGGTCCAGTGCACGGCGGTGCCGTTGAGGAGGGCGAAGGCGGCGAGCCCGCCGCCGGTGAGCGGCTGCAGCCAGGCGCCGCTGCCGGGGGCGCGGTACCGGGTGGACTGGGCCCAGCCGTTGCGCAGCGCTCCGGCGCCGACCTTGCGGTCGCCGCAGCCGGCCGGGTCGCCGCAGTGGCGGTTGTCGGCCCAGCCGTAGCTGTTGAGCGCGACGACCTTGCGGCCGACGGCGGCCTGGTCGAGGTTGTGGGGGAGGACGGCGTTGACGTACCCGAGGTAGTGCTCGACGGAGGCGGCGCGGGCCCGCCCGCCGGCCCAGTGCCGGGCGAGGGCGGCCTGGGCGAAGTACGCGGAGTAGGTGTGGTCCTGGTGGTCGAGGTAGACCGGGGGGGCCTGCGGGGTGCGGCCGGGTTTGGTGGAGTGCTCGGGGTTCGGGTCGAGCGTGCGCACGACGGTCGGGCGGAAGTGGTCGAGCACGGCGTGGAGGGTGGCGACGAGCTGTTCGCGGCTGTACCCGGCACCGGGCGGCAGGCCGCTGCGGACGGGCGGCAGGGTGGCCAGGCGCGGGGTCTCGCCGACCCAGAGGCCGCGCAGGCTGTCCTTGCGGTGGAGGCTGACGGAGCGGGCCTCGACCAGGGCGAGCAGGATGAGCTGGACGTACGGGGCGGCGCGCAGCGTGTGCTGCTCGACCTGGTGGCCGTCGATGTAGCTGACCAGGGATATGTCCCACGCGCCGGTCTCGTCGCCGGTGGCGAGCAGGGACAGTGCGGCGGTGAGGCCGTTGATCCGGGCCCGGGTGTAGGCCGGGCGGTCGGCGCGGGTGACGCGGCCGAGCTCGTTGTGGAGCACGTTGCGGCCGTCCGACTCGCCGTCGGTGAGGCAGACCGTGACGCAGGCGGCGCCGGAGGCGAGCGCGTGGTCGAGGTCGGGATTCATGAAGTAGAGATTGTCGTCCGGATGTGCGATGACGTGCACGAACGACTCGGTGATGTCGTGCGCGGCGATCGCGGTCGCCCGGACCGGCGCGGCCGGCTGCGCCGCGGGCCCCCGGTCCTCGCGCACGGCCTGGGCGACGCCGCAGCCTGCGGCGGGCAGGGCGAGTGCCCCGCCGGCCAGCCAGAGCAGGCGGCGTCTGCGGATCCGACCCCCCATGGTGCTTTCCCCCGTGAATTCCCCGTGTAGATCTGCTGGATTTTAACCGAGCGATTTCCGGTGCGGCCCGGCCCCCCGGACGGCGACCCTTCCGGGACGTCCGAATAGTGGACATAAGGTGTCATCCACTGGGACGCGGAGTAGGGTCCGGGGCATGTCTCGCAGCCTTCGTCTCGCAGTGATCCCCGGTGACGGCATCGGCCAGGAAGTCGTGGCCGAGGGCCTCAAGGTGCTCGGCGCCGCCCTCCCCGCCGACGTGAAGCTGGAGACCACCGAGTACGACCTCGGTGCCCGGCTCTACCACCGCACCGGCGAAACCCTGCCGGACTCCGTGCTGGAGGAGCTCAAGGGCCACGACGCGATCCTCCTGGGCGCCATCGGCGACCCGAGCGTGCCGTCCGGCGTGCTGGAGCGCGGTCTCCTGCTGAAGCTCCGCTTCGCCTTCGACCACCACATCAACCTCCGCCCGGGCAAGCTCTTCCCCGGCGTGAAGTCGCCGCTGGCCGGTGACCCGAAGATCGACTTCGTCGTCGTCCGCGAGGGCACCGAGGGCCCGTACGTCGGCAACGGCGGCACGCTGCGCACCGGTACCGAGCACGAGGTGGCCACCGAGGTCAGCCTCAACACGGCCTTCGGCATCGAGCGCGCCGTGCGCGACGCGTTCGCCCGGGCCCAGGCCCGCCCCCGCAAGAAGCTCACGCTCGTCCACAAGAACAACGTGCTGGTGCACGCCGGCCACCTGTGGACCCGGATCTTCGAGCGGGTCGGCCGGGAGTTCCCCGAGGTCACCACCGACTACCTGCACGTCGACGCCGCGACGATCTTCTTCGTCACCCAGCCCGAGCGCTTCGACGTGATCGTCACCGACAACCTGTTCGGCGACATCCTGACCGACCTCGCCGCGGCCGTCACCGGCGGCATCGGCCTGGCCGCGTCCGGCAACATCAACCCCACCGGCGCGTTCCCGTCGATGTTCGAGCCGGTGCACGGCTCCGCCCCGGACATCGCCGGCCAGGGCAAGGCCGACCCGACCGCCACCGTGCTGTCCGTCGCCATGCTGCTGGAGCACCTCGGCTACGCCGCCGAGGCCGCCGCCGTCGAGGCCGCGGTCACCGCGGACCTCGCCGAGCGCTCCGGCACCCGCTCCACCTCCGAGGTCGGCGACGCGCTCGCCGCCCGAGTATCCGGCTGACGGGCCGGGAACGATCGGTTCCGGCCTCGGGCCGGACCCAGCACGGCAGCCCACCGGCTGTTCGGCACGGCCCTCTGGATGCGAGTATCGACAGTGGGCCGTGCCGTCGTGCGTTCTTCACTCCGGCGGGTCGGCCCCGACCAACCCCACGGTGAAGGACAGGCAGTCATGAGTACGCCCACCCAGGCGCCCATCGCGTTCGACCTCAAGCCCTCCGCGCACCCGCTGTCCGACGCGGAGCGCGAGGCCCGGCTGGCCAACCCCGGGTTCGGCCGGATCTTCACCGATCACATGGTCACCATCCGGTGGACCGAGGGCCTGGGCTGGCACGACGCCCAGCTGACGCCGTACGCCCCGCTGGAGATCGACCCGGCGAACATGACGCTGCACTACGGCCAGTCGATCTTCGAGGGCCTCAAGGCGTACCGCCAGGCGGACGGTTCCATCGCCACCTTCCGGCCGGAGGCCAACGCGGCCCGCTTCCAGACCTCCGCCCGCCGGCTCGCGATGCCCGAGCTGCCGGTCGAGACCTTCGTCGAGGCGGTCGAGCTGCTCGTCCAGCAGGAGCAGGCCTGGGTGCCGGACCAGCCCGAGCAGAGCCTCTACCTGCGGCCCTTCATGTTCGCCACCGAGGTCGGCCTGGGCGTGCGCCCGGCCAACTCCTACCTCTTCATGATCATCGCCTCGCCGGCCGGCGCCTACTTCCCCGGTGGCATCAAGCCCGTCTCCGTCTGGCTCTCCGAGGAGTACGTCCGGGCCGCGCCCGGCGGCACCGGCGCCGCCAAGTGCGCGGGCAACTACGCCGCCTCGCTCATCGCCCAGGCCCAGGCCGCCGAGAAGGGCTGCGACCAGGTCGTCTGGCTCGACGCCGCCGAGCACCGGTGGATCGAGGAGATGGGCGGCATGAACCTGTACTTCGTCTTCGGCGAGGGCCGGGACGCGACCATCGTCACCCCCGAGCTGTCCGGCGCCCTCCTGCCCGGCATCACCCGCGACTCGCTGCTGCAGCTCGCCGCCGACCTCGGCTACCAGGTCGAGCAGCGGAAGATCTCCACCGACGAGTGGAAGCAGGCCAACGCCGACGGCACCCTCACCGAGGTCTTCGCCTGCGGCACCGCCGCGGTCATCACCCCGGTCGGCTCGGTGAAGTCCACCCGTGCGGACTGGACCGTCGGCGCGGGCGAGCCCGGGCCGGTCACCATGGAGCTGCGCAAGGCCCTGCTGGCCATCCAGGGCGGCCAGGCCCCCGACACCCACGGCTGGCTGCACAAGATCGTCTGACCCGCGGGCCCGGGCGTCCCGCCTCGGCGGGACGCCCGGCCCGGGTAACCTCGGAGTGCTCCGCTCGTTGAGCCGGACGACATCGGAAGGAGCGGCCGTGAGCGCGGTGACGCACGACCTTCACGACACCTGGCCGAGCGGCGACGACGATCTGCTGGAGGCCTTCCTCACGCTGGACACCCCCGAGGGGTTCACGGCGGAGCTCATCGAGGGGGAGATCGTCGTGACGCCACCGCCCGACGGCGGCCACGAGACCGCGATCGGCCGGATCGTCCGTCAGGTCCACCGGTACGGCCCGCCGGACCTGGACTTCGCACCCGGCAAGGGGCTGATCGTCCCCGGCGGGCGCTACGTCCCGGACGGCACGTTCACCGAGGCCGACGCGCTGCGCGGCCGCGGCTCCTGGTCGGAGCCGGACGGCGTGCTGATGGTGCTGGAGGTCACGTCCCGGCGCCCCGGCAAGGACCGCGAGGCCAAGCGCGTCGGCTACGCCGCGGCCGGCATCCCGCTCCACCTCCTCGCCGACCGCGAGTTCGACCGGATCGTCCTGCACAGCGACCCCCGGAACGGCGAGTACACCACCGTCACCGGTGTGCCGGCGGGGGATCCGCTACCGCTGCCCGGGCCGTTCGGCTTCACGCTCGCCACCGACCGCCTCACCTGAGCCGTTCCGCATCGCGAGACGCCGGCGCCGCATTCCGGATGGTGTGCCAGACTGCGAACGTGTCCTCGCTCTCGCTGATCATTAGCAGCAGGCGCGCCGGTCCGCAGTGACCGCTCCGCAGTACCCGATGCGGAGCGCCCACGAGCGTCCAGACCCGCGCGCAGACCTCTCGCACCCGCGAGGGGTCTTTTGTTTTGCCCCCCGGACCGGCCGGAGCCCCCACAAGGGGCGGAGGGACACCGGGAGCGCGCGGGATGCTGGACAGTGGAGCCGGTCCCCAGACCCGGCAACAGCAGTAACTCCCCGAACGGAGAACCCAGGGCCATGACCGAGGCCAGCACCCCCAACGACAGCTTCCACGTCTTCGACACCACGCTGCGCGACGGCGCCCAGCGTGAGGGCATCAACCTCACCGTCGCGGACAAGCTGACCATCGCCCGGCACCTGGACGAGTTCGGCGTCGGCTTCATCGAGGGCGGCTGGCCTGGCGCCAACCCCCGCGACACCGAGTTCTTCGCCCGCGCCGCCGTCGAACTCGACCTGCAGCACGCCCAGCTGGTCGCCTTCGGCGCGACCCGCCGGGCCGGCGGCCGCGCAGCCGACGACCCGCAGCTCGCCGCCCTCGTCAACTCCGGCGCCCCGGTCGTCACCCTGGTCGCCAAGTCGCACGACCGGCACGTCGAACTCGCCCTGCGCACCACGCTCGACGAGAACCTGGAGATGATCCGCGACAGCGTCGCGTACCTCCGCGAGCAGGGCCGCCGGGTCTTCATCGACTGCGAGCACTTCTTCGACGGCTACAAGGCCAACCCGCAGTACGCGCTCGCCGTCGTCCGGACCGCCCACGAGGCCGGCGCCGACGTCGTCGTGCTCTGCGACACCAACGGCGGCATGCTGCCGCTCGGCGTCCGGGAGACCGTCGCCGAGGTGCTCGCCGCCACCGGCGCCCGGCTCGGCATCCACGCCCAGGACGACACCGGCTGCGCGGTCGCCAACACCCTCGCCGCCGTCGACTCCGGCGCCACCCACGTGCAGTGCACCGCCAACGGCTACGGCGAGCGGGTCGGCAACGCCAACCTCTTCCCGGTGGTCGGCGCCCTGGAGATCAAGTACGACCGCCGGGTGCTCCCCGAGGGCCGGCTCGCCGAGATGACCCGCATCTCGCACGCCGTCGCCGAGGTCGTCAACCTCACGCCCTCCACCCACCAGCCGTACGTGGGCTTCTCCGCGTTCGCGCACAAGGCCGGCCTGCACGCCTCGGCCATCAAGGTCGACCCCGACCTGTACCAGCACATCGACCCCGAGCGGGTCGGCAACACCATGCGGATGCTCGTCTCCGACATGGCCGGCCGGGCCTCCGTGGAGCTCAAGGGCAAGGAGCTCGGCTACGACCTCTCCGCCGACCGCGACCTCGTCGGCCGGGTGGTCGCCAAGGTCAAGGAGCAGGAGAACCTCGGCTTCACGTACGAGGCCGCCGACGCCTCCTTCGAGCTGCTGCTGCGCGACGAGGTGCGCGGCCGCCGGGAGCGCTTCTTCACGCTGGAGTCCTGGCGGACCATCAGCGAGCAGCGCACCGAGGGCACGGCCGGCAACGAGGCCACCGTGAAGCTCTGGGCCAAGGGTGAGCGGCGGATCGCCACCGGGGAGGGCAACGGGCCCGTGGACGCCCTCGACAAGGCCCTGAGGGCCGCCCTGGAGCGCATCTACCCGCAGCTCGGCAAGCTGGAGCTGGTGGACTACAAGGTGCGCATCCTGGAGGGCCAGCACGGCACCGGCTCCAAGACCCGGGTGCTCATCGAGTCCGGCGACGGCGAGGCCACCTGGGCCACCGTCGGCGTCGCCGACAACGTCATCGGCGCCTCCTGGCTGGCCCTGGAGGACGCCTACACCTACGGGCTGCTGCGGGCCGGGCTGGAGCCCGACGCGGCCTGACGGGCCCGTCACGGTCCGACGGGGCCGGACGCGCGGAGGGGCCGGCCGGACCTGGTGGTCCGGCCGGCCCCTTCCGATGTCCGCGGCCGGTTCCCGCGGACGGCTCCTCGCGGTCAGCGCAGGCGGGCCAGGAGGGCGTGCTCGACGAGGGTGATGAGGGCGCTCTTGGCGCTGTCCCTGCGTCGGGCGTCGAGGGTGACGATGGGGGTGTCGGGGCCGAGCTGCAGCGCCTCGCGGACCTCGTCGGGAGTGTGGGCCTGGTGCCCGTCGAAGCCGTTGAGGGCGACGACGAAGGGCAGGCCGCTGTTCTCGAAGTAGTCGAGGGCGGGGAAGCAGTCGGCGAGGCGGCGGGTGTCGACGAGGACGACGGCGCCGATGGCGCCGCGGACGAGGTCGTCCCACATGAACCAGAACCGGTCCTGTCCGGGGGTGCCGAACAGGTAGAGGATGAGGTCCTCGTCGAGGGTGATGCGGCCGAAGTCCATGGCGACCGTGGTGGTGGTCTTGCCGGAGACGTGGCTGAGGTCGTCGATGCCGGCGCTGGCGCTGGTCATGACGGCTTCGGTGCGCAGCGGGTTGATCTCGGAGACGGCGCCGACGAGGGTGGTCTTGCCGACACCGAAGCCGCCGGCGACGACGATCTTCGCGGAGGTGGTCGCGCGGCTCGGGGCGGCCGCGTTAGAGCTTGCGAAGTCCACTGAGGACCCTTTCGAGCAGCGTGACGTCGGGCTGGTTGCCGGATTCGCCGCCGGCAGCGGGCTGGTGGATCGTGACGAGGCCGGCCTCGGCGAGGTCGGCGACGAGGATGCGGGCCACACCCAGGGGCAGTCCGAGCAGCGCCGACACCTCGGCGACGGACTTGACCTCGGTGCACAGGCTGCAGATCCGCTGGTGCTCGGGCAGCAGCGTGGCCATGCGGCCGGGATCGACGGCGGCGGACACCAGTGCCTCGATCGCCAGCTCGTACCGCGGCCGGGTGCGGCCACCGGTCATCGCGAAGGGCCGGATCAGCGGCCCGGAGTCGGAGTCGTCCTCGAACTCCTCGACGTGGCCCGGGTCCTGCGGGGCGTGTTCGGGAAAGCCCTCCGGCCCCGGGTAGTCCTGGTACCCGGCGTCCTGGCCGCCGTAGTGGCCGCCCTGGCCGTCGCCGTAGGGCTGTTGCCGGTCCCCGTAGGGACCGGGGTGGTACTGCCGGCCTCCGGGGGCGGCGTACGGCTGCTGCTGGTACGGCTGTCCGTGGCCGACGCCGGGGGCTCCGAACGCGTCATGGCCGGTACCGGGGTACGGGACGCCGTACTGACCGCTGCGGTCGTCTGGCGGTGTCACGGTTCCTCTCCTCACAAGGTGCGGCGGTGCTTTGCAGGTCCGGACACGGGGGTGTCCGGACCGGTGGTGCGAAGGCCGTACAACGCCCGAACCCGAGTCCGCCGGCGGGTGCCGGAGGACTCGGGGACGGGCAATGAGGTCATTCGAATACCAGGACGGTATCCGACGAACCGTCAGTGCAGCAGGCTGCCCTGGAGTTCTGCCCGGAGGGCGGGGGTGAGGACGGCTCCGGCGCGGTCGACGAGGAGGGCCATCTCGTAGCCGACGAGGCCGATGTCGGAGTCGGGTGCGGCGAGGACGGCGAGGGCGGAGCCGTCGCTGACGGCCATGAGGAAGAGGAAGCCGCGCTCCATCTCGACGACGGTCTGGTTGACGTCGCCGCCCTCGAAGATCCGGCTTGCGCCGGAGGTCAGCGAGGTGAGGCCGGAGGCGACGGCGGCGAGCTGGTCGGCGCGGTCCCGGGGGAAACCTTCGGACATGGCCAGCAGGAGACCGTCTGCGGAGACCACCACCGTGTGCGACACCCCGGGGGTGTTGTCCACGAAATTGGTGATCAGCCAGTTCAGGTTCTGTGCGGCCTGGCTCATCTGACTCAACTCATCGCTCCTGGTGGTTCGAGCCGCCGAAGAGATCGGTGCTGCTGTTCTGGTTGCCGCCACGACCCCGGTTCGGGTCCACGCGGAAGCTGCCGGTGGCCCCCGGGTCACCGACGGCGTTACGTCCCTGCTCCACACCGCGGCGCAGGTTGGTCAGGCGTCCGCGGACCTCCTCCGGGTTGCGGGAGACCTGGGGGCCTTCCGTCGGAGCAGGCTTGGCGTTGCCGGGCACGAGATTCTGCTTGGGCACGCGGCGCGGCAGACCGGAGGGCGTGGTGCCCCCGGACGAGGGCTCGCGCACCTGCTCGGCGCGCTGCCAGCTGCCGTCGTTCGCCGACTGCCAGGCGGTCGACGGGCCGGTCGGACCGGTCGGGCCGTAGCCGCCGAGCGACGACACCTCGTGGCCGCGGGACTCGTCCAGGTCGGAGTTGTCCTTCGCACCGGTGAACCAGTTCGGCTTGTCCTCGGCCGACTCGCCGCCGAAGCCGCTGCCGCCACCGAAGGCACCGCCGCCGCCGCCGGCCAGCTGCTGGCCGGGACGCCGCTGGGGCAGGCCGCTGTCGGCCGTGTGCGCGGCCGGGGCCGCGGGCAGCGCCGGCGGCGTGTCCGCGCCGTAGGCGGGCGCCGCGGGCTGGTTCTCGTAGCCGTACGGCTGGTAGCCGTCGCCCTGGTAGCCGGTCTGCTGCGGGATGCGGTCGTAGCCGCCGTCCTGCGCGTACGGCGCCTGGCCCTGGTACTGGTCGTAGCCGTCCTGGGCGTCGTAGCCCTGGCTGCCCTGGCCCTGGTAGGCGTTCGGGTCGTAGCCCTGGTAGTCGCCGTCGTAGGCGTCCTGGTAGCCGTCCGGGGAGTAGCCCTGGTCCTGGTAGCCGCCGTCCTGCTCGTAGCCCTGGGGGGCGTACTCGTCGGCGTAGGGGGCGTCGGTCTCGATCGCCTCGGCGTCGATGACCCGGTCGTCCGGGCCGGCCTCCAGCGCGGCCGTCCGGCGGCGCTCGTCGAGGCGCTGCGAGCGCTGCATGGCCTCCAGCGCGGGGCTGAAGCCGCTGTTGCCAGCGCCGGTCAGGTGGTCGTCGAAGCCGAGCTCGGCGGCGCTGCGCTGGCCCTGGAGGTCCTGCTGCCAGCCCTGGGTGGGCTCCTGCTCGGAGAAGATCCGGGAGACCGTGAACTCCTCCTCGGGCTCCGGGGCGTCGAGCAGCTGCACCAGGGGCTGCGGGAGCATCACCAGCGAGGTGGTGCCGGCGGACTCGCCGGACGGGCGCAGCTGCACGCGGATGTCGTGCCGCTGGGACAGCCGGCCGACCACGAAGAGGCCCATGCGGCGCGAGATGGTGGCGTCGACCGTGGGCGGCTCGGCCAGCTTCTCGTTGATCTCCGCGAAGTCGTCGGCGGTGAGGCCGATGCCCTTGTCGTGGATCTCGACCAGGACACGGCCGTCGGGCAGGCGCGTCGCGTTGACGAGCACCCGGGTCTGCGGGCTGGAGAACGTGGTGGCGTTCTCCAGCAGCTCGGCCAGGAGGTGGACGAGGTCGGTCACGGCCGCGCCGATGATCTCGGCCTCGGGGATGCCGGCCAGCTCGATGCGCTCGTACTGCTCCACCTCGGAGGCGGCGGCGCGGAGCACGTCGACCAGCGGGACGGGCGTGTTCCAGCGGCGGCCCGGCTCCTCGCCGGCGAGGACGAGGAGGTTCTCGCCGTTGCGGCGCATGCGGGTCGCGAGGTGGTCCAGCTTGAAGAGGTTCTCCAGCTGGTCCGGGTCGGCCTCGTTGTTCTCCAGGTCCGTGATCAGCGCCAGCTGGCGCTGGATCAGGCTCTGGCTGCGGCGCGACAGGTTGGAGAAGATCGCGTTGAGGTTGCCTCGGAGCAGGGCCTGCTCGGAGGCGAGGGACACCGCCTGGGAGTGCACCTGGTCGAACGCGCGGGCGACCTCGCCGATCTCGTCGGTGCCGTACAGCGGGATGGGCGAGACCGAGGTGTCCACGCGGTCCGGGTCGGTCTTGGAGAGCTTCTCGACCAGGTCGGGCAGACGGTGGTTGGCGATCTCCAGCGCGGCGCTGTTGAGGGTGCGCATGCCGAGGATCATCGAGCGGGCGATGAAGCCGGTGAGCAGACCGGCCAGCGCGAGCGCGGCGATCACGATGCTGGAGTTGAGGATGGCGTCGTTCTGCGCGCGGGACTTGATGTTCGCGGCGTCGCCGACGACCTCGGTGAGCAGCTTGGCCTCGGTGGCGCGCAGGCCGCTCATGTGGCTGGCGCTGGCCTGCTGCCAGTTCTGGACGGTGAGGCCGGCGTTCTTCGCGGTGTTGAAGAGCTGGTCGGCCTTGTCCTTGTCCTTGCTGTCGGTCACGCGCAGCGCGGCGTCCGAGTAGGCCAGGCCGATGTTGAGCAGGTTGGTGACGGTCGGCACGGTCTGGCCGTCCGGCATGCGCAGCGGGCTGCGCTGGTCGGCGGCGCCCTGGGCGACGAGCGCGTCGGCGTAGACCTTGGCGTCGGCGGCGCTGGAGCCGGTGTTGAACTCGCTGATCGCGGTCTGCTCCAGCTTCGCGGCGACCAGCAGCGACTGGATGAGCTCGGTGGTCTCGTACTTGGTGACCGTGCCCTGCGAGATGCCGGCGAGCAGGCTGAGCATCAGCGCGCGCTGGGTCGAGGCGGAGGCCTTGGCCAGCGACATCGCGTAGATCGCGCGGCCCTTGCTGGTGATGTTGGAGCTGCCGAAGCCGACCGAGTTGTCGATGGCCAGCAGCGGGGCGAACATCACCGAGTACGCGGCCTGGGTGGCCGAGGCGAGCAGCTCCGGCTTGTAGGCGTTCTCCCGCAGGTGGGGAAGGGCGACCACGAGCTCCTGGAAGGCGGCGTTGCGGCGCTGGAGCGTCTCGTCGTCGGCGATCTTCGCGTAGGCCGCGTTGTACGCCTTGAGGGCGTCGTCGGTCTTCTTGCGCAGGTCAGGGAGCTTGTTCTGCGAGTCGGTGCCGGTGAGGATCGGCACGATCGAGAGGTCGCGCTCGTTCTCCAGCGCGTCCGCGAGGTCGGTCGCGGCGTTGGCCAGGCGGGCGGTCTTCACCGCGCGGTCGGCCGTGTGGAAGTCGTCGAGCGAGGAGTTGACGCGCAGACCACCGAAGACGAGGCCGATGATGACCGGCACGATCATGATCGCGACGAGGCGGGTCGGCACGCGCCAGTTCCGGGGGGAGAGGCTGTCGTACCGGCCGCTCTTCCCCGGTGCCGGCGATGCGGCCTTGCCCTGGCCGGCCGGTCCCGACGACGGGCCCGGGCGGTTGCCCGGGCCGCTGAGTATCTGGGTCGGCGGCCCGGCGGGGCCTCGGCCCGTCCGGTCCTCGTTCGCGGCGAACGCGGAGAAACCGCCGGATGCCTGGCCGTTCGTGCCCGGCTCGTCCTGGCGGGGCTCGGTACGCCGCTGCGGGGTGTCTGGCTGCTTACGCCTCACTCGACAACAACCTCTCGGCCGATGGTTCGGCCATGGATCAATCCAGCGGCTACCCCCGCCGGCCGCAGCCCGCTGCTGGGTGAAACTGCCATATGGGGTGACTACGGGGTAGCTGGAATTTCAGCACGTGCAGGGATGGGGGACAAACAGGTCCCCCCGACCGACCTGTGCCGAAAAAATCGGACAAATGGTGACGACTCGGGTCGAACCGGCGGGTTGACAGTGCACAGTGGATCGAAATCTTCACCAACTGTCACTGTTGATCTCGAAATGCCTACCGAACTGTTATGAGCGGATAAACACGCGCCCGCCCCCGAGCCCTGCCGGGCCGTGGAGCGGGCGCGCGCCGTCATCGGTCTTCCCGTCCCCGGTCAGCGCAGACGGGCCAGGAGGGCGTGCTCGACCAGGGTGATGAGGGCGCTCTTGGCGCTGTCCCTGCGTCGGGCGTCGAGGGTGACGACGGGGGTGTCGGGGCCGAGCTGCAGGGCTTCCCGCACCTCGTCCGCGGTGTGGGGCTGATGTCCGTCGAAGCCGTTGAGGGCGACGACGAAGGGCAGGCCGCTGTTCTCGAAGTAGTCGAGGGCGGGGAAGCAGTCGGCGAGGCGGCGGGTGTCGACGAGGACGACGGCGCCGATGGCGCCGCGGACGAGGTCGTCCCACATGAACCAGAACCGGTCCTGTCCGGGGGTGCCGAACAGGTAGAGGATGAGGTCCTCGTCGAGGGTGATGCGGCCGAAGTCCATGGCGACCGTGGTGGTGGTCTTGCCGGAGACGTGGCTGAGGTCGTCGATGCCGGCGCTGGCGCTGGTCATGACGGCTTCGGTGCGCAGCGGGTTGATCTCGGAGACGGCGCCGACCAGCGTGGTCTTGCCGACACCGAAGCCGCCGGCGACGACGATCTTCGCGGAGGTGGTGGCGCGGCTGGGGGCGGCCGCGTTAGAGCTTGCGAAGTCCACTGAGGACCCTTTCGAGCAGCGTGACGTCAGGCGCACCGCCCGACTCGCCCGCCGCAGCGGGCTGGTGGATGGTGACCAGGCCGGCCTCGGCCAGGTCGGCGACGAGAATGCGGGCGACCCCGAGCGGGACCCCGGCGAGCGCCGAGATCTCGGCGACGGACTTGACCTCGCGGCAGAGCCCGACGATCCGGGCGTGCTCCGGCAGCAGTCCGCCCGAGCGCTCGGCCGAGCTGGTGGTCGAGATCAGCGCCTCGATCGCCAGCTGGTACCTGGGCCGCGTGCGGCCACCGGTCATCGCGTACGGACGGACGAGCGGCTGCTGCTCGTAGCCGCCGGACTGCTGCTGCCCACCGTAGCCGCCGGCCTGCTGGCCGCCGTAGCCACTGCCGTACCCGTTGCCGTAGGAGCCGGCCGGTGTCGGGGGCGGGGTCATAGGTCCTCCTCGTGCTGCCGCCGTTCGCAGCGGGGTTCCAGCCGGACGGTGCCGGCTGAGGCGGTCGGCCGCCCGGGGGCGGCCGATGGTCGGTGCGCCCGACCAGGCGGGCCGGGCGCATGGGGGTCGGGATCAGTGCAGCAGGCTGCCCTGGAGTTCTGCCCGGAGGGCGGGGGTGAGGACGGCTCCGGCGCGGTCGACGAGGAGGGCCATCTCGTAGCCGACGAGGCCGATGTCCGAGTCGGGTGCGGCGAGGACGGCGAGGGCGGAGCCGTCGCTGACGGCCATGAGGAAGAGGAAGCCGCGCTCCATCTCGACGACGGTCTGGTTGACGTCGCCGCCCTCGAAGATCCGGCTTGCGCCGGAGGTCAGCGAGGTGAGGCCGGAGGCGACGGCGGCGAGCTGGTCGGCGCGGTCCCGGGGGAAACCTTCGGACATGGCCAGCAGGAGACCGTCTGCGGAGACCACCACCGTGTGCGACACCCCGGGGGTGTTGTCCACGAAATTGGTGATCAGCCAGTTCAGGTTCTGTGCGGCCTGGCTCATCTGACTCAACTCATCGCTCCTGGTGGTTCTGGCCGAAGCCGTCGAAGCCCTGCGGCTGCTGGCCGAAGTTCTGTCCCTGTCCCTGACCCGCCTGCCGGCCCTGCTGGATGCCCCGGCGCAGGTTCGTCAGACGGCCCCGCACCTCCTCGGGGCTCCGGGAGACCTGCGGGCCGGTCAGCGGCGCCGCCTCGGCGGTGCCGGAGACCAGGTTGGCCTGCGGGGTGCGCCGGGGCAGGCCCGACGTGGTCAGCCCACCGGTCGAGGGCTCGCGCACCTGCTCGGCACGGCGCCAGCGCTCGTCGTTCGCCGACGGACGCCACGGGGCGTCCGCCGCCTCGCGGTCCCGCTGCGGCTCGCCGCCGGGCCGGGCCTGACCCTGCTGCGGACCACCCTGCGGGCGGGCCTGGGGACCACCCTGCGGGCCACCCTGGGGGCGGCCCTGCGGCGGCTGCTGCGACTGCTGCTGCTGAGGAGCCTGCGGACGCTGCGGGGCCTGCGGCCTCTGCTGCTGCGGGGCGGGGCGGCCCTGCGGGGCGGCGGCGGCCGGCGAGGCGGTGCCGGGACGCTGCGGACGGTACTGCCGCTCCTGCTCCTGCTGCGGCCGCGGCCGGGACTGCTGCGGGGCACCCTGGGCCGCGTCCTCGGGACGGAACCACTGCTGGGTGTCCTCGGCGGGGCCGGTCGGCAGGGCCATCGGCTGGTTCTGCTGCTGCGGAGCCTGCTGAGGGGCCTGCTGCTGGGCCTGCTGCCCGTACGCCTGGCCGGGGCCGGGCGCCTGCGACGGGTCCGGCAGGACCGGCGCGACCAGGCCGAGGCCCAGCGGGTCGCGCGGGTCGATGTCGCTGGCCTCGAAGCGCGGGCGGGAGAACTGCACGGTCGAGTCGACCGGCTGCTGGTCGTCCTGACCCTGGGGGAGCGGCGCCTGCGGGCGGCGCTGCGGGTCCTGCTGGGCGGGGATGCCGGGGCGCTGCCCGCGGGTCTCCGGACCGTCGGCCGGCCGCTGACGCTCGGGCATCGGACGCCGGGCGCCGGGCGCCTGCTCCTGACCCGGGCCACGGCGGGGGAGACCGCCCTGGACACCGGGACCGCCCTGCGCACCGGGACCACCCTGGGCCCCGGGAACGCCCGGGGCGCCGGACGCGCCGGGCACGCGGCGCGGCTGCTGCCCGGGGGCGGCACTCTCGCGCATCGCCTGGCCGACCTCACGGGTCGGCAGGCCGCCGGCGGCGCGGCCGCCCTGAGGCTGCTGCGGCGCCTGCTGCTGCGGGGACTGGCCCTGCTGCTGGCCCTGCTGGCCGCCCATCGGGCCCTGGCCGAGCTGCGGCCGGCCGCCGGGGCCGCCGGAAGGCGCGGCCGAGGACTGGCCGAGCGCGGCCGCGGCCCGGCCGGCGAGTGCCTCGGCGGTGCTGGCACGGCCCTGCTGGCGGGGCGTCGGAGCGGCGCCGCGGCCCTTGCCGGCCGCACCGCCCGGACGGCCCGCGCCACGGCGGTCGGCCGTGTTGGTGACGTCGACGGGCAGCATGACCAGCGCGGTGGTGCCGCCGGAGTCGCTGGGGCGCAGCTGGATGCGGATGCCGTGTCGCAGGGACAGGCGGCCGACCACGAAGAGGCCCATGCGGCGGGAGACGGAGACGTCCACGGTGGGCGGGCTGGCGAGACGCTCGTTGATGTCCGCGAGGTCGTCGGGGCTGAGGCCGATGCCGGTGTCGTGGATCTCGACCAGCACGCGGCCGTCGGGCAGCGCGTGGCCGGTGACCCGGACGCGGGTCTGCGGGCTGGAGAACGAGGTCGCGTTCTCCAGCAGCTCGGCGAGCAGGTGGACGAGGTCGTTGACGACGCGGCCGGCGACCTCGGTCGACGGCACCGCGGCGAGTTCGATGCGCTCGTACTGCTCCACCTCGGAGGCGGCGGCGCGGAGCACGTCGACCAGCGGGACGGGGCGGGTCCAGCGGCGGCCCGGGTCCTCGCCCGCGAGGACGAGGAGGTTCTCGCCGTTGCGGCGCATGCGGGTCGCGAGGTGGTCCAGCTTGAAGAGGCTGGCCAGCTGGTCCGGGTCGGCCTCGCGGCTCTCCAGCTCGGAGATGAGCGACAGCTGGCGCTGGATGAGGCCCTGGCTGCGGCGCGAGAGGTTGGTGAACATCGCGTTGATGTTGCCTCGCAGGAGGGCCTGCTCGGCGGCGAGGCGGACGGCCTCGCGGTGCACCATGTCGAACGCGTGGGCCACGTGGCCGATCTCGTCCGCGGAGTCGACGCCGACGGGTTCGACGGTGACGTCGACGTCGTGCGGGTCGCTCTCGGAGAGGGTCTTGACGAGCTCGGGCAGCCGCCGCTCGGCGACGTCCTCGGCCGCGGCCTGCAGACGGGTCAGCGAGCGCACCATCGAGCGGGCCACGATCGCGGCGCCGGCGATGGCGACGATGAGCACGACGGCGATCAGCGCGGCGTTGAGCAGCGCCTCGGTGTCGGCGGTGGACTGCAGCTCCTGGGCCTTGCCGTCCAGCACCTCCAGGAGCTGGCTCTCGATCCGCTGCTCGGCGTTGATCTTGACGCTGGCGGCCTCGTACCAGTCCTGGTAGCTGCGCGGGTCGGTCTGGCGGATGCCGTTGGTGTTCAGCACCTGCTGGGTGTACCGGTCGGTGTCCGCGATCGTCTGGTTGAAGCTCAGGCTGGAGCGCAGCCTGCGGGCCTCGGCATCGCCGTAGATGGCGGTGAAGTTGGCGAGGGCGCTCTCCTCGGAGACCTGGAGGCGGATGCCGAAGGTCTCGTCGGAACCGGTGAGGTCGGCCCGCTCGGGGCGCGCCAGGGCAGCGGCGATGAGCGCCCGCTGCATGGAGCTGTTCTCCTTCGAGAGGGCGAACTGGCTCAGCGCCCGGGTGATCTTGATCAGCTCGGTGGAGTTCGACGCGATCGCGATCTCCTCGGTGATCCCGATCAGACCCTTGATGATGACGTCGTAGTTGAGGACGGTCGCCTGGATGTTGTCGCGGTTGCTGTAGGCGGAACCACGGGCCTCGGAGAGCTGGTTGAGGTCCTTGCGGACCTGCAGCAGCAGCGCCTTGCCACCGGCGAGGTCGAGCTCGTCGAACTTGTCGGCGCTGGCGGCGAAGGCCTTGCTCAGCTGGTCCGTCGTCTTCTGCGAGTCGACGATGTCCGGGTCCTGGCGGTTGCCCTGGCTCACCGTGAGCGGGCCGGCGCTGATGTCGCGCTCGGTCTCCAGCGCGTCGGCCAGCGCGGTCGCCTTGCGGGCGAGGTCCGCGAGGTCGGTCATCTGCGCGAGCTGGCGGGAGTTCTCCATGGAGACCTGCACCCGCAGGCCGCCGAGCACGAGCGCCACCATCACGGGGAGCAGCAGCAGCGCGATCAGGCGCGTCCGGATGCGCCAGTTGCGCAGCGCGAACCTGTTGAAGCCGGTTGCCCGGCGGTAGGTCAGCGTGCTGCGGAGCCGCCCGCGGGCGTCCCGCCTGTCGGCTTGATCACTTCCGTCCGTGACGGTGTCGGTGGCCGGCTCGGCGTTGCCGGTGGGCGGCCGGTCGCCCTGGCCCGTCATCGGCGCTGCCTGGTGGGGGCCTGCGGCGGGCTCGCGCGACTCCGGGTCACCCGCGGCGCCGCTGCCCTTCTTGAAACGTCCCTGCACTGGCGTCGCAACCTCTGGACCGGGCGCCCCTCCCCGCTGGCGCGGAGGGGGACGGTGTCGAGTTTTTCCGTGGCATTCCAGCACAGCGCGGGAAGTCCAACAAGGGGCGTTATGACACGGTGTCCTGAGCTACTGACCGCGCGCGCCATCTCACGGAGTGTGTGGCAACCGGTCGGTAATACGGCCTTTTTCGGACACTGGAGGGTTGCATGCCAAGCCTGCGGCGTCCCGACATGTGCGAAAAATGTCCGAGATGTGTGGAATGACGGAATATTGCGGCGATCCAGAATGCCCCGCACGACCGAAATGCATGCCAAATTGTGAGCAAAGTCACAGCCTGATGTGTAGCTTTGGTCACGGCTCCTGTGACAGGAGATCCTTAGCCTTGGCACGGTCGCGGGGAGCCTGCCCGGCTCCCGCCGCCGTAAAAGTCCCCCTCCCGGAAACCAAGGTGCCCCGCCCATGTCGCAGCCGATCACGGCCACGAAGTCCACGCTCTCCGACCAGGCCACCGCCAACCCGCGTCGGACGACCCTGGCCGCGGTCGGGGACCTCGCGCTCCTCCCCGGCGTCGCCGCCTCCCAGCAGCCCCGCGAGTACGGCCTGGAGCTGCCCGCCGTCACCGCCAACCCGCGGCGCACCCGGCTGATGGTGGCCCCGGCCCCGCGCACCCCGCAGGACTGAGCGGCCGCCGGATCGCGCCGCCGCGGACGCGCCCCCCGGGGGCGCCCGCGCACACCGAGGGGCACGGGCCGTACGGCCGGTGCCCCTCGCGGCGTCCCCGGGCCCGTGCGGCCCGGCGGCGGGCGGCCCACGCGATAGCCTGGGGATGATCGAGCAGGTCGACGAACCGAGAGGCTGCAGGGTGCGAATCGCCAGGTTTTCCGTCCGGGAAGGGAGTCCTGCCGCGGGCAGCGTCTCCTTCGGTGTCGTCGAGGGCGATGCGGCGCAACCCGATTCCCTGGTCGTCCACGCGCTGGCCGGCCACCCCTTCGGCCCGCCGCAGCTGACCGGCGAGAGCTACCGGATGCAGGACGTCCGGCTGCTGACCCCGATGCTCCCGAACAAGATCGTGGCCGTCGGCCGCAACTACGCGGCGCACGCCGCGGAGCTCGGCCACGACGTGCCGGACGTGCCGCTGACGTTCTTCAAGCCGTCCACGTCGGTGATCGGCCCGACCGAGGCCATCGCCTACCCGCCCTTCTCCTCCGACGTGCAGCACGAGGCCGAGCTCGCCGTGGTGATCGGCCGCATGTGCCGTGAGGTGCCGGCGGAGCGGGTGCCCGAGGTGATCCTCGGCTACACCTGCGCCAACGACGTCACCGCCCGCGACGTGCAGCAGCGCGAGGGCCAGTGGGCGCGCGCCAAGGGCTTCGACACCTCGTGCCCGCTCGGCCCGTGGATCGAGACCGAGCTGGACCCGTCGGACCTGGCCGTCACGTGCACGGTCAACGGCGAGCTGCGGCAGGCCGGCCGCACCTCCCTGATGGTGCGTTCGATCGCCGAACTGATCGTCCACATCTCCGAGGCGATGACGCTCCTCCCCGGCGACGTCATCCTCACCGGCACCCCCGCGGGCGTCGGACCCATCAACGTCGGCGACGAGGTCGCCGTCTCCGTCGAAGGCATCGGCACTCTCGCCAACAAGGTGATCAAGCGTGGCTAACTCCGCCCCGGGCTCCGACGTCCGGGTCCGTTTCTGTCCGTCCCCGACCGGCAACCCGCACGTCGGTCTCGTCCGCACCGCCCTCTTCAACTGGGCCTTCGCCCGCCACCACGGCGGCACGCTGGTCTTCCGGATCGAGGACACCGACGCGGCCCGCGACTCCGAGGACTCCTACGACCAGCTGCTCGACGCCATGCGCTGGCTCGGCTTCGACTGGGACGAGGGCCCCGAGGTCGGCGGCCCGCACGCGCCGTACCGGCAGTCGCAGCGGATGGACGTCTACGCCGACGTCGCCCGCCGCCTCCGGGAGGCCGGCCACGCCTACCGCTGCTACTGCTCCACCGAGGAGCTCGACGCCCGCCGCGAGGCCGCCCGCGCGGCCGGCAAGCCGTCCGGCTACGACGGCCACTGCCGCGCGCTGGACGACGAGCAGGTCGCCGTGTACGAGCGCGAGGGCCGCACGCCGATCCTCCGCTTCCGGATGCCCGACACCGCGCTGACCTTCGACGACCTCGTGCGCGGCCCGGTCACCTTCGACCCCAAGGACGTGCCCGACTACGGCATCGTCCGGGCCAACGGCGCGCCGCTCTACACGCTGGTCAACCCGGTCGACGACGCGCTGATGGGCATCACCCACGTGCTGCGCGGCGAGGACCTCCTCTCCTCGACGCCGCGTCAGATCGCGCTGTACGCCGCGCTCGCCGAGATCGGCGTCGGCCCCGGCACCACCCCGCGCTTCGGCCACCTGCCGTACGTGATGGGCGAGGGCAACAAGAAGCTCTCCAAGCGCGACCCGCAGGCCTCGCTCAACCTCTACCGCGAGCGGGGCTTCATCCCGGAGGGCCTGCTCAACTACCTGGCGCTGCTGGGCTGGTCGCTCTCCGAGGACCAGGACCGCTTCTCCATGGAGGAGTTCGTCGCGGCCTTCGACGTCTCCAAGGTCAACGCCAACCCGGCGCGCTTCGACCTCAAGAAGTGCGAGGCGATCAACGCCGAGCACCTGCGCGCGCTGGCCCCGGAGGACTTCGTCCGCCGCCTGGTGCCGTACCTGCAGGCCCCCGGCCTGCTGCCGGCGGAGCCCACCGCGGAGCAGCTCGACCTGCTCGCGAAGGTGGCCCCGCTCACGCAGGAGCGCATGGTCGTGCTGAGCGAGATCGTCGGCATGGCGGGCTTCCTCTTCGTGAGCCCGGACGACTTCGCCGTCGACCCGGACGACGCCGCCAAGGTGCTCGTCGCCGACGCCCGCCCGGTGCTGGAGGCCTCGGCCAGGGCGCTGGAGGCCCTGGAGGACTTCAGCCCGGAGCCGATCCAGGCCGTGCTGCGCGAGGCCCTGGTGGACGGGCTCGGCATCAAGCCGAAGTTCGCGTTCACGCCGCTGCGGGTGGCCGTCACCGGCCGCCGGGTCTCCCCGCCGCTCTTCGAGTCGATGGAGCTGCTGGGCCGCGCCGAGACGCTGCGCCGGCTCGCCGCCGCGCTGGAGCACGTACCGGCCTCCTGAGCCCTTCCCCGGGCGGCTGCGGCCCCGGTCGCTGACCAGGCCCGCAGCCGCCGGGGGTGCTGCCTGCGCTTATCGATTTTGGAGCGGGGCCGGGCGTCGGGTAATGTTCTTTCTGCGCCGCCCGGGCAGGGTGGCGTGAGACACCGAGGAAGACCCCGAGGGGTTGAACTCTGGTGGGGTATGGTGTAATTGGCAGCACGACTGATTCTGGTTCAGTTAGTCTAGGTTCGAGTCCTGGTACCCCAGCGCAGTACAGAGCAGTACAGGCCCCCGTTGTGTAGTGGCCTAGCACGCCGCCCTCTCACGGCGGTAGCGCCGGTTCGAATCCGGTCGGGGGTACGCAGTTCTATAATTGCAGAGTGAATAATGAGTATGCCCCCGTTGTGTAGTGGCCTAGCACGCCGCCCTCTCAAGGCGGTAGCGCCGGTTCGAATCCGGTCGGGGGTACTCAGCACCAGTGATGGTGCGGGCCCCCGTTGTGTAGTGGCCTAGCACGCCGCCCTCTCACGGCGGTAGCGCCGGTTCGAATCCGGTCGGGGGTACTTTTGGGGTATGGTGTAATTGGCAGCACGAGTGATTCTGGTTCATTTAGTCTAGGTTCGAGTCCTGGTACCCCAGCCAAACGAAGCTCCGGGAAACCGGGGCTTTTTTGTTTTTCCGCTCCGGCCCTGAACGGCTCCGGAGCATGCCGAAGGACCCGCCCGGTATTCCGGGACGGGTCCTTTCCCGGTGCCGGCCTCCGCGCGGGGTCCGCCGGAGGCGCCGGGCGGTCAGCCGCGGCGCAGCGCCTCGGTGAGGCGGTTCGCGGCCTCGATGATGGCCTGGGCGTGCATCCGGCCCGGGTGGCGGGTCAGCCGCTCGATCGGACCGGAGACCGACACGGCCGCCACCACGCGGTTGGACGGGCCGCGCACGGGGGCGGAGACGGACGCCACGCCCGGCTCGCGCTCGCCGATCGACTGGGCCCAGCCGCGCCGCCGCACGCCGCTGAGGGCGGTGGCGGTGAAGCGGGCGCCCTGGAGGCCGCGGTGCAGGCGCTCGGGCTCCTCCCAGGCGAGCAGCACCTGGGCGGCGGAGCCGGCCTTCATCGGCAGCGTGGAGCCGACCGGTACGGTGTCGCGCAGGCCCGAGAGGCGCTCGGCGGCGGCGACGCAGATCCGCATCTCGCCCTGGCGGCGGTAGAGCTGGGCGCTCTCGCCGGTGACGTCCCGCAGGTGCGTGAGCACCGGGCCGGCGGTGGCGAGGAGCCGGTCCTCGCCCGCGGCGGCGGAGAGTTCGGCGAGTCGGGGGCCGAGGATGAAACGGCCCTGCATGTCCCTGGTGACCAGGCGGTGGTGTTCGAGTGCGACGGCGAGACGGTGGGCCGTGGGCCGCGCCAGACCGGTGGCGGCGACCAGCCCCGCCAACGTGGCGGGGCCCGACTCCAGTGCGCTGAGCACCAGAGCGGCCTTGTCGAGAACGCCGACGCCGCTAGTGTTGTCCATGTCTCGATACTGCAGTCTCAGTGGGCGAGACGCAAGTTCAATCTCCCGAGAAAAGCGTCACTCTTGATGGAGCAGCCCGGGAGACGTCCAGGATCGACCCTCACCAAGGTGTCCACATCCTGGACACGACGATCCGGTGTGCAGGTCACGCCTCGCAGCGAGCCTCACCAGGGCGGCATGGGACAAGACCTCGGACACACGAGAAGGCCGGCAATGCGGCCGGCTGGAGGGAAAGCGATGGGACGGACACTCGCAGAGAAGGTTTGGGACGACCACGTCGTCCGGCGCGCCGAGGGCGAGCCCGACCTCCTGTTCATCGACCTGCACCTGCTCCACGAGGTCACCAGCCCCCAGGCCTTCGACGGCCTGCGGCTGGCGGGCCGACCGGTCCGCCGCACCGATCTCACGATCGCGACCGAGGACCACAACACCCCCACCCTCGACATCGACAAGCCGATCGCCGACCCGGTCTCCCGGGTCCAGCTGGAGACGCTGCGTCGCAACGCCGCCGAGTTCGGCGTGCGCATCCACTCGTTGGGTGACATCGAGCAGGGCGTTGTGCACGTGGTGGGCCCGCAGCTGGGCCTGACCCAGCCCGGCACCACCGTGGTCTGCGGCGACTCGCACACCTCCACCCACGGCGCCTTCGGCGCGCTGGCGTTCGGCATCGGCACCAGCCAGGTCGAGCACGTGCTGGCGACCCAGACGCTGCCGCTGGCCCCGTTCAAGACCATGGCGATCACCGTCGAGGGCGAACTGCCCGAGGGCGTCACCGCCAAGGACCTGATCCTCGCCATCATCGCCAAGATCGGCACCGGCGGCGGCCAGGGCTACGTCCTGGAGTACCGCGGCTCGGCGATCCGCAGCCTCTCCATGGAGGCCCGGATGACGATCTGCAACATGTCGATCGAGGCGGGCGCCCGCGCCGGCATGATCGCCCCCGACCGCACCACGTTCGACTACCTGGAGGGCCGTCCGCACGCCCCCAAGGGCGAGGACTGGGACGCCGCCGTCGCGTACTGGGAGACCCTCGCCACCGACGAGGACGCCGTCTTCGACGCCGAGGTCTTCATCAACGCCGACGAGCTCACGCCGTTCGTCACCTGGGGCACCAACCCGGGCCAGGGCGCCCCGCTCGGCTCCTCGGTGCCGGACCCGGCGTCCTTCGAGGACCCGCAGGAGCGGATCGCCGCCGAGAACGCCCTGGCGTACATGGGCCTGGAGGCCGGCACCCCGCTGCGCGAGGTCGCCGTCGGCGCCGTCTTCGTCGGCTCCTGCACCAACGGCCGGATCGAGGACCTCCGGGCCGCCGCCGCCATCCTCGACGGCCGCCAGGTCGCCGACGGCGTGCGGATGCTGGTCGTGCCGGGCTCGGTGCGCGTCGCTCTGCAGGCCGTCGAGGAGGGCCTGGACAAGGTCTTCACCGCGGCCGGCGCCGAATGGCGCCACGCGGGCTGCTCGATGTGCCTCGGCATGAACCCGGACCAGCTGGCCCCCGGCGAGCGCTGCGCCTCGACCTCGAACCGCAACTTCGAGGGCCGCCAGGGCAAGGGCGGCCGCACCCACCTGGTGTCGCCCCAGGTCGCCGCCGCGACCGCGGTGCTGGGCACGCTCGCGTCGCCCTCCGACCTGTCGTCCAACGTCGCTGTGGAGGTCTGAGCAGCCATGGAGAAGTTCACCACCCACACCGGCCGGGCCGTCCCGCTGCGCCGCTCCAACGTCGACACCGACCAGATCATCCCGGCCCACTGGCTGAAGAAGGTCACCCGGTCTGGCTTCGAGGGCGGGCTGTTCGAGGCGTGGCGCAAGGACGAGAACTTCGTCCTCAACCGCCCGGAGCGCCAGGGCGCCAGCGTCCTGGTCGCCGGCCCGGAGTTCGGCACCGGCTCCTCCCGCGAGCACGCCGTCTGGGCGCTGCAGAACTACGGCTTCCAGGCCGTCGTCTCCTCGCGCTTCGCCGACATCTTCCGCGGCAACTCGCTGAAGAACGGCCTGCTGACGGTCGTCCTCCCGCAGGAGACCGTCGAGCAGCTGTGGACGCTGATCGAGGCCGACCCGACGGCGGAGATCACCGTCGACCTGGAGGCCCGCGAGGTCCGCGCCGAGGGCGTCACCGCCTCCTTCGAGCTGGACGACAACGTCCGCTGGCGCCTGCTGAACGGCCTGGACGACATCAGCATCACCCTGCAGAACGAGGGCGACATCGCCGCTTTCGAGGCGACCCGCCCCTCTTTCAAGCCGCGCACGCTGCCGGTGGCCTGACCGCCCGCAGTCCCGCACGTACGCCGGATGGCCCGCTCCCCTCGGGGGGGCGGGCCATCCGCCGTTCGGGGTGCCGCGGGGGGCGGTACGGCCGACCGGGGGAGCGGAGTTCGAGCCGGAGTTCGGGTCTGACACGCACTCGGGATAGGACCGGGCATTTGCCCAAGAGGCCCCTTGCGCAGGGCATCTCGCAACAGATGGCACAATCGTTGCATGCACCGGCACGATGAACCTCCGTACGCGGGTGGCGAACCCGTGTACCCGGAGGACAACGGCGGTGCTGCCGGTGGTCGGGACGACGACCGGACGGACGACCAGACCTCACCTGCTGAGGAACCGGACGACCCGGAAGTCGCAGCGCTCTACGCGCTCGTGGCCGAGCGGTTGAAGCAAGCGCACGCTCGCGTATCTGCGCTGAACGTGTCAACGGATGCAAAGACCGCTCTCACCCGTCAACTGCTGATCGTCACGGAGACCGCCAAGCGCGATCTCCCGGGGGCGGCCCGGCGGTTGAGTCGCTTTGTGCAGGACCTCGACGCGGGGCGCCCGCCGCTCGGCTGAGGTCGCGAACGCGCAAATCCATTGCGACACTAGGGTGATTCACGCGTTTGGTAATTGAAAGTCCGCAGATACATACCTAACGTGCGAAATGAACGGATGGATTCATCCGGCGCCCGTTTCCGAAGGGGAAGACGTGAACAAGGCTCAGCTTGTCGAAGCGGTGGCCGAGCAGCTGGGCGGTCGCAAGGCTGCCGCAGAGGCCGTCGACGCAGTGCTCGACACCATGGTGCGTGCCGTCGTGGCCGGTGACCGGGTCTCGGTCACCGGCTTCGGCACTTTCGAGAAGGTGGAGCGCTCGGCGCGCTTCGCCCGCAACCCCCAGACCGGCGAGCGCGTGAAGGTCAAGAAGACCTCGGTGCCGCGCTTCCGCCCGGGCCAGGGTTTCAAGGACCTCGTCAGCGGCTCCAAGAAGCTGCCGAAGGAGGGTCCGTCGGTCAAGAAGGCCCCCAAGGGCTCGCTCACCCCGGGCAAGAGCGGTGCCACCACCGCTGCGGCCAAGCGCGCCGCCACCAAGCGCGTCGCGGCCGCCGCCGGCACCGCCGCCGCCAAGAAGACCGCCGCCAAGAAGGCGGCTCCCGCCAAGACGACGGCTCCCGCCAAGACGACGGCCGCGGCGGCCAAGAAGACCACCGCCACCGCCAAGAAGGCGGCCCCCGCCCGTACGACGGCCGCGGCGGCCAAGAAGACCACCGCCACCGCCAAGAAGGCCGCTCCGGCCAAGACGACGGCCGCGGCGGCCAAGAAGACCACCGCCACCGTCAAGAAGGCCACGGCGGCGGTCAAGAAGACCGCCCCCGCGAAGAAGACCACGACGCGCAAGACCACCGCGCGCAAGACCGCCGCCAAGTAGCCTCTGCCGGCCCTTCGGGCGACGGCCGGTCAGAGCTCGGCGACAAGCTGCGGCGGCCCGCACACCGGGAGACCGGGTGCGGGCCGCCGCATTCTCTCGTCCGGGTGCGGGCGCCCTCAGCCCTCGGCGCCCGGGTCGGGGAACGTCTGCAGCGTCACGAAGACCACCCGGCGCCCGGCGCCCTCGCCCTCGGTGCGGATCCGCACCCGCTGGCCGGGCCGCAGCAGCCGCAGGCCGCCGGCGTCGAAGGCCGCGGAGTCGAAGGGCACCGGCGTGCCGTCGTCGAGGAGCACGGAGCCCGCCCGGGTGCCGGGGTCAAAGGTGAACGCGGTGGCCTGCATGGCCGACAGCATAGCGAGCGGCCGTTCAGACCAGGGCGGCCGCCGCGGCCGCCGTCCGCGGGCCCACCCCGAGCGCCAGCGCCTCCATCAGGTCGTCGCCGGTGTCCACGTCCCGGCGCACCGAGGCGACCTGCGCGGGCCTCAGCTCGCGCGCCCCGCCGCGGGCGTGCCGCGCCCGCGAGCCGTCGCCGAACGCCGGTCGCAGCGGACCGCCGGGCGGGCAGGCCAGCAGGGTCGTGCCGAGGCCGGGGGCGTCCGGCAGGAAGGCGCGCGCGGCGGGCGGCACCGCGGCCAGCACCCGGGCCAGTTCCTCCGGCCGCAGCGCCGGAAGGTCGGCCGAGAGGGCGGCCACCGGGGCGTGCGGGGCGATCGCCGCGGCCCGGGCCGCGCCGTGCGCGAGCGCGGCGTTCAGCCCGCCGCCCGGCTCGTCGCCGATCACCAGCACCCCGAGCCGGGAGAGTTGCGCGGCCGCCTCGTCGTCCCGGGTCACCACCAGCACCCGGGCCACCGCCGGACAGGCCAGCGCCGCCGCGGCGGTGTCCAGGGCGAAGGCCAGGGCGAGTCGCGGCCGGTGCGCGCCGGCGAAGTCCGCCAGCCGGCTCTTGGCGAGCCCGAGCGGTTTCACCGGCAGTACGAGCGACCAGCCGGGCCGGGCAGGTGGCAGCGCAGGAGGCCCGGCGGGGCGTACGGTGTCCTCGGTCATCGGCGCCATTGTGGCTCCGGCTGCCAGGCCCTGACCAGGCAACCGCCTCCTGCGTGCGATTGGTCACTCGCCCGGCGCCCGGCCGGGCGGCTGCTCGACAGCCGGTCCGCCCGCGGGTGAGACTGGTCGGCGCCCCGGGTCCTCCCGGCCCTCCGGCCGGGGAGCCGCAGGTCACATCGCCCGGACGCGGCGGCGAACGCCGCTCCGGGAGTGCACCGGGGGCCCCTGCCGGGACACCGGGAGGCGACGGACGACCGCGGCACCGCGTGCCGCACGGATGGACAGGAGCTGGAGTGGCCCGCCGCTCGTACGCCAAGTTCGGCAACGCCGACTACGGGATCTGGTACCGCTTCGCGGCCGTGCTCGTGAAGCCGGTGACCAACGCGCTGGCGAGGACCGACTGGCGCGGCTGGGAGCACCTGCCGACGAAGGGCGGCTTCCTCGCGGTCGTCAACCACAACTCGGTGATCGACCCGGTGTTCTACGCCCACTGGCAGTACAACAGCGGCCGACCGCCGCGGATACTCGGCAAGTCCCAGCTGTTCTCCGTACCGTTCATCGGCTTCATGCTCCGCAAGACCGGCCAGATCCCGGTGTTCCGCGAGTCCACCGACGCGGCGGAGGCGTTCCGCGCCGCGATCGACGCCGTCAACGGCGGCCAGTGCGTGCAGTTCTACCCCGAGGGCACGCTCACCCGCGACCCCGACCTCTGGCCGATGACCGGCAAGAGCGGCGCCGCCCGCGTGGCACTGATGACCGGCGCACCCGTCATCCCGGTGGCGCACTGGGGCGCGCACGAGATCGTCCCGCCCTACGGCCGCGGCCCGAACAAGTACAACCTCTTCCCCCGGCACAAGGTGATCGTCTCCGCGGGCCCGCCCGTCGACCTGAGCCGCTACCAGGGCCAGGAACTGACCGCGCAGGTGCTGCGGGACGCGACCACCGACATCATGAACGCCATCACCGCCGTCCTGGAGGGCATCCGCGGCGAGGAGGCCCCCGTCGAGCGCTACGACATGCGCAAGGCCGCCCGGGAGCGTGCCGCCGCCGCCGCGGCCAAGGGCGACCGGGCCAAGAAGAGCGACGCCGAGGGGAGCGCCGAGTGACGCGCTGCGCCGTCTTCGGGACGGGTTCCTGGGGCACCGCCTTCGCGATGATCCTCGCCGACGCCGGCTGCGAGGTCGTGCTGTGGGGCCGCCGCCGGGAGCTGGTGGACGCGATCACCGCGACCCGCGAGAACCCCGACTACCTGCCCGGTGTGCCGCTGCCGCCGTCCGTGAGCGCCACCACCGACGCCGCCGAGGCGCTGGCCGGCGCCGACTTCGCGGTGCTCGCCGTGCCCTCGCAGACCCTGCGCGCCAACCTCGCCGCGTGGACGCCCCTGATCGAGCCGCAGACCGTGCTCGTCAGCCTGATGAAGGGCATCGAGCTCGGCACCGCCGAGCGGATGAGCGAGGTGATCCAGGAGGTCGCCGGGGTCGGCCCGGAGCGGGTCGTCGTCGTCTCCGGCCCCAACCTGGCGCCGGAGATCGCCCGCCGCCAGCCGGCCGCGAGCGTGGTCGCCTGCACCGACGAGTCCGTCGCACAGCGCTTCCAGAAGGCCTGCCACACGCCGTACTTCCGCCCCTACACCAACACCGACGTGGTCGGCTGCGAGCTCGGCGGCGCCGTCAAGAACGTCATCGGCCTCGCGGTGGGCATGGCGGCCGGCATGGGGCTGGGCGACAACACCAAGGCAACCCTGATCACCCGCGGCCTCGCCGAGACCACCCGGCTCGGACTGGCGCTCGGCGCCGACGCGCACACCTTCGCCGGCCTCGCCGGCATGGGCGACCTCGTCGCGACCTGCTCCTCCCCGCTGTCGCGCAACAACACCTTCGGCATGAACCTCGGCCGCGGCATGACCCTGGAGGAGACCGTCGCGGCGACCCGGCAGACCGCCGAGGGCGTGAAGTCCTGCGAGTCGGTGCTCGACCTGGCCCGGCGCAACGGCGTCGACATGCCGATCGTGCAGGCCGTCGTCGACGTGGTGCACAACGGCCGCCCCACCCAGGAGGTGCTGGCCGGCCTCATGGCGCGCTCGGCGAAGGCGGAGCGACGGTGACGGGAACGGCGGCGGTCGCACGGTAGTCTCACAGCCGATATGAGCATCGAACAGACCTCCCTGAACCAGCCCGACAAGCCCCGGGTCGCGATCGTCTTCGGTGGCCGCAGCTCCGAGCACGGCGTCTCGGTCGTCACCGCCGCGAGCGTGCTGCGCGCCATCGATCGCAGCAAGTACGAGGTGCTGCCGATCGGCATCACCCACGAGGGCCGCTGGGCGCTGGTCGGTGACGAGCCGTCCCGGATGGCCATCGCCGACGGGCGGATGCCCGACGTCGCCCAGGTCGCCGAGTCCGTCGAGGGCCAGGTCTCCCTGCCGCTCTCCCCGGGCAGCCGCGAGGTGGTCTGGAGCGAGCCCGGCGAGGCCCCCAAGGCCCTCGGCGACGTCGACGTCGTGCTGCCCCTGCTGCACGGCCCCTGGGGCGAGGACGGCACCCTCCAGGGCCTGCTGGAGCTCTCCGGCGTGCCGTACGTCGGCTCCGGCGTGCTGGCCAGCGCGGTCGGCATGGACAAGGAGTTCACCAAGCGCGTCCTCGACTCGCACGGCATCGGGGTCGGCGACTGGACCGTCGTCCGCCCCCGCGAGTGGGAGAGCGAGGACGGCCGCGCCGCCGCCCGCGAGCGGATCGCCGCGCTCGGCCTGCCGCTCTTCGTGAAGCCCTGCCGGGCCGGGTCGTCCATGGGCATCACCAAGGTCAAGGACCTCGCCGACCTCGACACCGCGATCGAGGAGGCCCGCCGGCACGACCCCAAGGTCATCGTCGAGCGCGGCGTCACCGGCCGCGAGATCGAATGCGCCGTGCTGGAGTTCGAGGACGGCCCGCGCGCCAGCGTGCCCGCCGAGATCCTCGTCGGCGGCGACTTCGAGTTCTACGACTTCGAGGCGAAGTACATCGACTCCTCGGACGTCCGGATCCCCGCGGAGCTCGGCGCGGACGAGACCGCCGAGATCCGCCGCCAGGCTGTCGCCGCGTTCGAGGCGCTCGGCTGCGAGGGCCTCGCCCGGGTCGACTTCTTCCTGCTGGAGGACGGCCGCTGGGTGGTCAACGAGATCAACACCATGCCCGGCTTCACCCCCATCTCGGCCTACCCGAAGATGTGGGAGGCCACCGGCGTGCCCTACCCCGAGCTGATCGACCGCCTGCTGGCCGCCGCGCTGCGCCGCTCCACCGGCCTGCGCTGACGCCCGCCCCCCGCACCATCGGCCCGCGCCCCCGCCCACCGGCGGGGGCGCGGGCCGTTCCGCGGTCAGAGCCCCTCCGGCACCGTCGCCTTCACCGCGTCGGACAGCGCGGGCAGCGGGTCGGCGTAGTTCGGGTAGGCGCCCTCGGGCACCGTCACCTCGACGTAGGCCCTGCGCAGCGTCGTGACGAAGCGGTGGCCGCCCGCACCGTCCGAGGTGAAGCCCCACTGCACGCCGTTGATCTCCGGGGCGTTGGCCAGCGGGTCGTCGTCGAGGTAGTCCGGGCGGGCGATGCCGCAGCGCAGCACCGTCCGCGGCGAGCTCGCCCAGGCGGCCGTGTACGGCGAGGCCGGCGACGGGTCCTGCCGGCGGTGGCCCTGCACGCTCTGCGGCAGGGCGCGGTCGAGCGCGGCGCAGAACGGCGCCGCACCGGCCGACGGCACCGGCGGCGCGACCTCCCCGGAACCCAGGTTGCCGAGCAGCAGCAGGCCGCAGCCCAGCAGCGCCGCGGGCGGTGCGAGCCAGCGGACGGGGGCGGGCAGGGCGGACAGACGCGAGAGGGCCACCCGCCGATGGTAGCCGCGCGCTACAGGCGCACCACCGGACAGGTCAGCGTCCGCGTGATGCCCTCGATCTGCTGCACCTGGGCGACCACGAGCCGGCCCAGGTCGTCGATCGAGTCGGCCTCGGCCCGGACGATCACGTCGTAGGGGCCGGTCACGTCCTCGGCCTGGACCACGCCGTGGATCTTCGCGATGGACTCGGCCACGGAGGTGGCCTTCCCCACTTCGGTCTGGATCAGGATGTACGCCTGTACCACGGGAGACCTCCGGGCGGCTGGGGGTGGGCGGGCCAGCCTGATCACCACGCTACCGCTCACCTCCGCGGGGAGGGGAGACCCGTGCACCGCCGGAGGGCGTACGCTGCGCGCGGGGGCGCGCGAACACCGCTTCATTCGAGTCGAGAGGACGGCAGATGCAGGGGACCGTGGGCGAACTCGGCGAGTTCGGACTCATCAGGGAGCTCACCGCCCGGCTGACACCGACGCCCGCCGTCGTACTCGGCCCCGGGGACGACGCCGCCGTGGTCAAGGCCCCCGACGGGCGCGTCGTGGCGACCACCGACGTCCTCATCGAGGGCCGGCACTTCCGCCGCGACTGGTCCACCGCCTACGACGTCGGCCGCAAGTCCGCCGCGCAGAACCTCGCCGACGTCGCCGCGATGGGGGCCGTGCCGACCGCGATCCTGCTGGGCTTCGTCGCCCCCGCCGACCTCCCCGCCACCTGGGCCACCGAGCTGATGGACGGCCTGCGCGACGAGTGCAAGGTCGCCGGGGCCGCCGTCGTCGGCGGCGACGTGGTGCGCGGCGACGCGGTCACGCTCGCCATCACCGCCCTCGGCGACCTCCAGGGCCGCTCCCCGGTGCTGCGCTCCGGCGCGCAGGTCGGCGACGTCGTGGCGGTCACCGGCTGGCTGGGCTGGTCGGCCGCCGGCCTCACCGTGCTGCAGCGGGGCTTCCGCTCGCCGCGCGCCTTCGTGGAGGCGCACCGGCGGCCCGAGCCGCCGTACCACGCCGGCCCCGCCGCGGCGGACCTCGGCGCGACCGCCATGGTCGACGTCAGCGACGGCCTGGTGGCCGACCTCGGGCACGTGGCCGCCGCCAGCGGCGTCGACATCGACCTGCACGCCGCCGACTTCGACGTGCCCGCGCAGATGGCCGACATCGGGCAGGCGGTCGGCGTCGACCCGCTGCTGTGGGTGCTCTCCGGCGGCGAGGACCACGCGATCGTCGCGACCTTCCCGCGGAGCGTCCAACTCCCGGCCCGCTGGCGGGTGGTCGGTGAGGTGGTGCGCACCGCCCGCCCCGGCCGCGGCGGCCGGGTCACCGTCGACGGCGCCCCGTGGGAGCGGGCCGGCGGCTGGGACCACTTCGCCGAGCAGTGACCGCCGCCCGGCGGGCCGCACCCGGGCGCGCTGGGTCCGGAAGCCCCCGCCGCAGCGCGTAGTCTTGCGCTGGAGCCGGGTGGGTGAGTCCGCCACGCCCGGCCGCCCGGTGCCGACCGGCCCGGACCGTACGGAATTGGGGCCGCCAGCCCCGAGGGAGAGCAGGCCACCATGCGAATCGGCGTCCTCACCAGCGGCGGCGACTGCCCCGGCCTCAACGCGGTGATCAGGTCCGTGGTGCACCGCGGGACCGACGTCCACGGCGACGAGATCGTCGGCATCGAGGACGGCTTCCTCGGCCTCATCGAGGGCCGGGCCCGCCCCATCTCGCACGACGACGTCACCGGCCTGCTCACGCTCGGCGGGACGATCCTCGGCTCGGCCCGCGTCCAGCGCGAGCGGATCGAGCAGGCCGTGCGCGAGTGCCGCCCGCTGGCCGACCGGCTGGGCATCGACGCGCTGATCGCCATCGGCGGCGAGGGCACGCTCACCGCCGCGCGGAAGTTCAGCGACGCCGGCCTGCCCGTGGTGGGTGTGCCCAAGACCATCGACAACGACATCGACGCCACCGACGTCACCTTCGGCTTCGACACCGCCGTGCACGTCGCCACCGAGGCGATCGACCGGCTGAAGACCACCGCCGAGTCGCACCAGCGGGTCATGGTCGTCGAGCTGATGGGCCGGCACACCGGCTGGATCACCCTCACCGCGGGCGTCGCGGGCGGCGCCCACGGCATCCTCATCCCCGAGAAGCCCTTCGACATCGAGGCCGTGGCCCGCATGGTCGAGGACCGCTTCCGCCGCGGCAAGACCTTCGCGATCATCGCGGTCGCCGAGGGCGCCAAGCCGATGCCCGGCACGCTGCGCTTCGACCACGGCGGCGTCGACCAGTTCGGCCACCAGACCTTCGGCGGCATCGGCAACCGGCTCGCGCACGAGCTGGAGGACCTGCTCGGCAAGGAGGCCCGGCCGGTCATCCTCGGCCACACCCAGCGCGGCGGCACGCCCACCGCGCGCGACCGGGTGCTCGCCACCCGCTTCGGCTGGCACGCCGTCGAGGCCGTCCACAAGGGCGCCTTCGGGCACTTCACGGCCCTGCGCGGCACCGAGATCGACCTGGTGCCGATCGCCGACGCCGTCGCCGAGCTGAAGACCGTGCCCGAGGAGCGCTGGCTGGAGTCGGAGGCCGTGCTCTGACCGGCCCCCGGTAGGTTGTCGGTCATGGATCCGACCGCCGCCGCGCCCCACGTCCCGACCTCCGCCGGCTCCGCCGCGCCGCCCCGTGTGCTCACCGTGGCGGGGTCGGACAGCGGCGGCGGGGCCGGCATCCAGGCCGACCTCAAGGCGATGCTCGCCCTCGGCGTGCACGGCATGAGCGTGATCACCGCCGTCACCGCGCAGAACTCGCTGGGCGTGCAGGGCTACTGGGAGCTGCCCGCGGAGGCCGTCCGGGCACAGTTCCGCAGCGTCGTCGACGACATCGGCGTGCAGGCCGTGAAGACCGGCATGCTGGCGTCGATCGAGCTCGTCGAGACCGTCTCCGAGCTGCTCGCCGGCATCGACGCCCCGGTCGTCGTCGACCCGGTCGGCGTCTCCAAGCACGGTGACGCGCTGCTCGCCGCGGAGGCCGTCGCGACCGTCCGCGAACGCCTGCTGCCGGTCGCGACCCTGGCCACTCCCAACCTCCACGAGGTAGCCCAGCTCACCGGCATCACGGTCACCGGCGAGCACGACATGCCCGCCGCCGCCGAGGCCGTGCTCGCGCTCGGCCCGCGCTGGGTGCTCGTCAAGGGCGGACACCTCGAAGGCGAGGCCGCCGACCTGCTGTGCGGCGCGGACGGCGAGCGCCACTGGTACCGCGCGCCCCGCCACGACAACCGGCACACCCACGGCACCGGCTGCACCCTGGCCAGCGCCGTCGCCGCGGAACTCGCCAAGGGCGCGGAGGTGCCCGAGGCCGTCGCGGCGGCGAAGGAGTACGTCACGGGGGCGATCCGGGCCGGGTTCGCCCTGGGAGCCGGCATCGGGCCCGTCGACCACGCGTGGCGCACGCGCTGAGCCGATCCGGCCCGCGGCCCGGTCTCACCGGGCCGGGGCCGCGCCCGTTCCCCGTCGCGGGTCCGTACCGGAGCCCGGGACGATGTCCGTGCCGTCGCCCGGCGCGGTGCCCGTGTCCGGGGCAACGCAGGAAAGCCGACCCACCCGAGGGTGGATCGGCTTACCGGAGGACCGGCGTACCGGTCTGCGCGTCAGCGCGAGACCTTACCGGCCTTGATGCACGAGGTGCAGACGTTGAGCCGCTTCGGCGTCCGCCCAATCACAGCGCGCACCGTCTGAATGTTGGGGTTCCAACGACGGGGGGTACGGCGGTGAGAGTGGGAGATGCTGTTGCCGAAGCCCGGCCCCTTGCCGCAGACGTCGCAGTTGGCAGCCACAGGAGTCACTCCAAGACTTCAGATCAGTTACGTTCGAAAACCCCGGCTGAACCCACCGGCACCACTCACGTGGTGCGAATCGGATCAAGGGGGAGCCCGGGTTGTTCCAGGCAACCGGAAGAGCATACAACGGCTGTTCCCGCCCCAAGAAACTACCACGTCGGAGGGGGTGATCGTCCCTGGCGCCGGGGCCGCCCGGGTGCGTCCCCGGCTGCGGCCTGGGTCCGGCCCGGGGGTCCGGCGGCGGGGACGGCCCCCGGCCCGGGGCACGGCCCGCCCGGGCCCGCTCCCGGCCGCGACGGCCGCGGGCGGCCCCGATAACCTGCCAGCATCGCCCCACCGCCACCGCGTCCGGCCGTCACTCCGCCGGTCCGCGTTCCCGTGGCGTTCACCCGGAGGAGACCTGGTGCTGGACACGCTCGACGCCACGGCCGTCCGCACCTGGTGCCGCCTCGCGCTGACCGCCCTCGGCCAGGCCCGGGAGGAGATCGACGCGCTCAACGTCTACCCCGTGCCCGACGGCGACACCGGCACCAACCTCTACCTGACCGTGGAGGCCGCCACCGAGGCCGTGGAGAGCGCGGACGGCGCCGCCGGGGCGTCCGCCGACGGCGGCGGCCTCGGCCCCGCCACCGCCGCGATGGCCCGCGGCGCCCTGATCGGCGCCCGCGGCAACTCCGGCGTCATCCTCGCCCAGTGGCTGCGCGGCCTCGCCGAGGTGCTCGCCGAGGGCGGCGACGCCGCCACCCTGCGCCGGGCCCTGCCGCGCGCCGCCGAGGCCGCCTACCAGGCCGTCGCGGACCCCGTCGAGGGCACCTTGCTGACCGTCGCGGCCGCCGCCGCCCGGGCCGCCGCCGACCAGGACGGCACCCTCGCCGACACCGCCCGCACCGCGTGCATCGCCGCCCGCACCGCCCTCCTGCACACCCCCGAGCAGCTCGACGTGCTCGCCGAGGCCGGCGTGGTCGACGCCGGCGGCCGCGGCCTCGTCACGGTGCTCGGCGCGCTCGCCGACACCGTGCTCGGCCGCACGCCGATGGGCCCGATGGCCCTGCGGCACGCCGCCGACCTGCCCGCCACGGGCCACCCGGACCACCACGCCGAGCACGTCGGCCACACCGAGCACGCCGGCCACTGCGAGGGCCACGCCCGCCCGGCCGGCCACCCCGCCTTCGAGGTGATCTACCTGCTGGAGGCGCCGGACGAGGCGCTGCCCGCCCTGCGCGACCGGCTCGCCGCCCTCGGCGACTCGCTGGTCGTCGGTGGCGGCGACGGCCTGTGGCGGGTCCACGTGCACGTCGACGACGCGGGCGCGGCCGTCGAGGCCGGCGTCGGGGCGGGCCGCCCCTACCGGATCCGGATCACGCACTTCGCCGAGGCCGCCGCGCGGGCCGGCGAGGCGGGCCGACGTCCGGAGCCGTCCGCGCCCGGCCGCGCGGTGCTCAGCGTCGTCAGCGGCGACGGCCTCGCCGAGCTCTGCGAGCAGGCCGGGTCGGCGGTGCTGCACGCCGACCCGGACCGCCCGCCCGTCAGCGCCGAACTCGCCGACGCCGCGCGCCGCTGCGCCGCCCCCGAGGTCGTCGTGCTGCTCAACGATCCGGAGCTGCGCGCCGCCGCCGGCGCCGCCGCCGACCAGCTGCGCGCGGACGGCCTGCGGATCGCCGTCCTGCCCACCCGCTCGCCGGTGCAGGGCCTGGCCGCGCTCGCCGTCCACGACGCCTCGCGCCGCTTCGACGAGGACGTCGTCGCCATGACCTCCGCCGCCGGAGCCACCCGCTACGCCGAACTCGCGGTCGCCGAGGGGGAGTCCTGGACGATGGCCGGCGTCTGCCAGGCCGGTGAGGTGCTCGGCCTGATCGACGGCGACGTCGTCCTCATCGGGGCCGACCCGGCCGCCGTCGCCGGCACCCTGCTGGAACGCATGCTCGCCTCGGGCGGTGAACTCGTCACCCTCGTCCTCGGCGCGGGCGCCCCCGGCGGCCTGGCCGACGACCTCGTCGCGCACGCCCGGCGCCAGCGCCCGGAGGTCGACACGGTCGTCTACCGCGGCGGGCAGGAGTCCGAGCTCCTGCTCATCGGCGTCGAGTGACCCGTTCTGTCGCCCCCGTGGTGTCCAATAGGGCCTGATGGGCGCTCTCGATGAACCACTGACCAAGCTGGTCGGCGACCGCACCGCGAAGGTGCTCGCCGACTCGCTCAAGCTGCGCACGGTCGGCGACCTGCTGCACCACTACCCGCGCCGGTACGTGGAGCGCGGGCAGCTCACCAGCCTCGACGAGCTGGAGGTCGACGAGCACGTCACCGTGCTGGCCCGGATCGAGAAGGTGACGCTGATCCCCTTCCGCGGGCGCAAGGGCGACCGGCTGGAGGTGATCGTCACCGACGGCCGCAGCCGGCTCACCCTGGTGTTCTTCAACCAGGGCTGGCGCCAGAAGGACCTCCGTCCGGGCGCGCAGGGGCTGTTCGCCGGCAAGGTGGGGCTCTTCAACCGCACCCGGCAGCTCGCCGGTCCGGACTACCAGCTGCTCGACGAGGACGCCGACTCCGGCACCGCGACGGCCTTCGCCGGACGGCTCATCCCCGTCTACCCGGCCAGTGCCCAACTGCCCAGCTGGAAGCTGGTGAAGTGCGTCGAGATGGCGCTCGACGCGCACCTCGGCGACGTCGGCGAGCCGCTGCCCGCCGAACTCCGCGCCGAGCACGACCTCCTGCCGATCGCCGAGGCACTCGAACTCATCCACCGCCCGCGCAGCCAGGCCGACCGCGAACGCGCGCAGAGCCGCCTCCGCTGGGACGAGGCGTTCGTCCTGCAGGTCGCCCTCGCCCGGCGCCGCGCCGCGGACTCCGCGCTGCCCGCCACCGCGCGGCACCGCCGCACCGGCGGCCTGCTCGACGCCTTCGACGCACGGCTGCCCTTCGAGCTGACGGACGGTCAGAAGACCGTCTGCGCCGAGATCTTCGACGACGTCGCGGCCGAGCACCCGATGCACCGGCTGCTCCAGGGCGAGGTCGGCTCCGGCAAGACCCTCGTCGCGCTGCGCGCGATGCTCGCGGTGGTCGACGCCGGCGGCCAGGCCGTGCTGCTCGCCCCCACCGAGGTGCTGGCCCAGCAGCACCACCGCTCGATCGTCGAGATGATGGGCGACCTCGCCGAGGGCGGCATGCTCGGCGGCTCCGACCTCGGCACGAAGGTGGCGCTGCTGACCGGCTCGATGGGGGTGCCCGCCCGCCGCCAGGCCCTCCTCGACATGGCCTGCGGCGACGCCGGGATCGCCATCGGCACCCACGCCCTCATCGAGGACAAGGTGCAGTTCCAGGACCTCGGGCTGGTGGTGGTCGACGAGCAGCACCGCTTCGGCGTGGAGCAGCGCGACGCCCTGCGGGCCAAGGGCGAGCGCCCCCCGCACCTGCTGGTGATGACGGCGACGCCGATCCCGCGGACGGTCGCCATGACGGTCTTCGGCGACCTGGAGACCTCCGTCCTGGACCAGCTGCCGGCCGGCCGCTCGCCCATCTCCACCCATGTCGTGCCCGCACTGGAGAAGCCCAACTTCCTTGCCCGCGCCTGGGAGCGGGTGCGCGAGGAGGTCGGCAAGGGCCACCAGGCGTACGTCGTCTGCCCGCGGATCGGGGACGAGCCGGAGGAGCCGAGGAAGAAGCGGAAGGCCGCCGAGGACGACCTGGAGGACGTGGGCGCGGCGTCCGACGACCGCAGGCCGCCGCTGGCGGTCGTCGAGACGGCGGAGATGCTCGCGAAGGGACCGCTGGCCGGGCTGCGCGTGGAGATCCTGCACGGTCGGCTCACCCCGGAGGCGAAGGACGACGTGATGCGGCGCTTCACGGCGGGCGCGGTCGACGTGCTCGTCGCGACCACGGTGATCGAGGTGGGCGTCAACGTGCCCAACTCCACGGTGATGGTCATCATGGACGCCGACCGCTTCGGCGTCTCGCAGCTGCACCAGCTGCGCGGCCGGGTGGGCCGCGGCAGCGCGGCGGGCCTGTGCCTGCTGGTCAGCGACATGCCCGCGGCGAGCCCGGCGAGGTCCCGGCTCGACGCGGTGGCCGGCACCCTGGACGGCTTCGAGCTCTCCCGGATCGACCTGGAGCAGCGCCGCGAGGGCGACGTGCTCGGCCAGGCGCAGTCCGGCGTGAAGTCCTCGCTGAAGGTGCTGTCCGTGCTGGACGACGAGGACGTCATCGCGACCGCCCGGACGGAGGCCGCCCGGCTGGTCGCCGCCGACCCCGACCTGGCCGACCACCCGGAACTGCGGACCGCCCTGGAGAGCCTGCTCGACGAGGACCGCGCCGAGTACCTCGAAAAGGGCTGACCCGGCGTCACGCAGCCCGCCGCCGGGGCGGATTGTCAGTGCTCGGAGAGAGAATGTAAGTGTTCGGGACGCACCCCCAAGGTGCGTTCCCGGCACGACACTTGGGGGTCCAGCCCATGGCATTCCGTCATCTCAACGAGCTCCCGCTCGGCGACAAGATCTTCCGGATCGAACTCGCCAGCGAGGACGACCGCGAGGTCACCCTCACCCTGGCCGGCTGGCGCGAGGGCGCGTCCGCCACCCCGCTCGCCTCCGGCAAGATCCGTCTGCCGGTGGAGGACGTCGCCAGCCTGCGGATCGCGCTCAACCGCGCGCTGCGGGCGCTGGCGATCGTCGCCGACGTCTCCGAGCCCATCCCCGACCGCGACGTGCTCCGCGAGCTCTACCCCGGACACGGCGCGCCGTGGGTGCCGCAGCACGAGGAGGAGCTGGTCCGCCGGTTCCACGAGGGCGACACCGTCGCCCGGATCGCCGCACGGTACGGCCGCACCCCCGACTCCGTCCGTACCAAGCTGCGCGAGCTGGGCCACGACCCGCGCCGCCCCGAGTACTGCCCGCCCGACGGCTGCCTGTCGTGGTCGCGGTTCGCCTCGCCCGCCCTGCTGGGGGCCACGGCGCCCGCCGAGTGACGCACCGCGCCGCCCGGCGCGCTTGAATGGGGGAGCCCCGCCGGCCTGCCGGCGGGGCTCCCGCCGTGCCGGACGCGCCGCGCCCGGCCCGCCCCAACCACACGTAAGGACCGCACTCCCCATGACCCGCGTCATCGCCGGTGTCGCCGGCGGCCGCCGGCTGGCCGTCCCGCCCGGCCGCTCCACCCGCCCCACCTCGGACAAGGCCCGGGAGGCGATGTTCTCCACCCTGGCGGCGCTGCGCGGCACCGTGCTGGGCGCCAGGATGCTCGACCTGTTCGGCGGTTCCGGGGCGGTCGGCCTGGAGGCCCTCTCCCGCGGCGCCGAGCACGTGCTGCTGGTCGAGGCCGACGCGGTCGCGGCCCGCGTCATCCGCGACAACGTCCGCACCCTGGGCCTGCCGGGCGCCGAGGTGCGGGCGGACCGGGCCGAGCGGGTGGCGGCCGGGCCGGCCCCGCAGACCCCGTACGACCTGGTGTTCCTCGATCCGCCGTACTCCGTGACGGACGGCGAGCTGTGCGAGATGCTGATCACACTCCGTGCCGGGGGCTGGATCGCGGAGGACGCACTCGTCACCGTGGAACGCAGCACGCGCGGCGGTGAGTTCTGCTGGCCGGAGGGCTTCGACGCGCTGCGCTCGCGCCGTTACGGCGAGGGCACGCTCTGGTACGGTCGCGCCGCCGACGAGGCCGATCGACACTCGTAGCACCGGTCACCCCACTAGGGAGCACACGACATGCGCCGCGCCGTCTGTCCGGGATCCTTCGACCCCATCACCAACGGACACCTCGACATCATCGAGCGGGCCTCGAAGCTCTACGACGTCGTCCATGTCGCCGTGCTGGTCAACCAGAACAAGCAGGGCATGTTCACCATCGAGGAGCGCATCGCGCTGATCGAGGAGACCACCGCCAAGCTCGGCAACATCGTGGTCGAGTCGCACACCGGCCTGCTGGTCGACTTCTGCCGCGAGCGCGGCATCCCGGCGATCATCAAGGGCCTGCGGGCGGTCAGCGACTTCGACTACGAGCTGCAGATGGCCCAGATGAACCACGGCCTCACGGGCGTGGAGACGCTCTTCGTGCCGACCTCGCCGACGTACAGCTTCCTCTCCTCGACCCTCGTCAAGGAGGTCGCCTCGCTCGGCGGCGACGTCTCGCACCTGCTGCCCGAGACGGTGCACCGCCGGCTGGTCGACCGGATCGCCGAACGCCGGGGCTGAAACGGACAGTTCTGGCCAACCGTCACAATCCGCCCGCGCCGCCGCGCACCGGTCGTGCCGGACGTTGTGAGCGGCGGCCCCTGTGGTCGTACAGTCTGTAGTCCTGCCCCGCGGCGCCGCCGTGTCGTCGGGGACTGCCTCCGCCACTAGCCAGGCGGCACACGGAAAGACTGAAGCGCCCGTGGACGTGCAGCAGAAACTCGACGAGATCGTCGCGTCGGTCGAGAACGCCCGCGCGATGCCGATGTCGGCCTCGTGCGTGGTCAACCGCGCCGAGCTGGTCTCGATGCTCCGCGACCTGCAGGGCGCCCTGCCCGCCGAGCTCGCCCAGGCCCAGTCGGTCGTCGCCGACCACCAGCAGGTGGTGGCCGACGCGCAGGCCCAGGCCGACGAGATCATCCGCGGTGCGCACGACGAGCGCGGCTCGCTCATCTCCGACACCGAGGTCGTGCTGCGCGCGCAGAACGAGGCCGACCGCATCCTGGCCGAGGCCCGCGCCGAGGTGGAGACCAAGCGCGCCGAGGCCGACGACTACGTCGACTCCAAGCTCGCCAACTTCGAGGTCGTCCTCACCAAGACGCTCGGCGCCGTCGGCCGCGGCCGGCAGAAGCTGCGCGGCGCCGGGGTCTACGAGCCGGACGCGGACGCCGACACCGACGGCGAGGAGTTCCGGCCGCGGGTCAGCCCCAGCCCCGAGGCCGACGAGTACGTCGACGTGAAGCTCGCCACCCTGCAGGCCGTGCTCGGCGCGACCCTGGAGGCGGTCGGCAAGGGGCGCGACAAGCTGCTCGGCAAGGCCCCGATCGACGAGCTCGGCGCCTACCTCGCCGCCGCCGACGAGGCGCAGCAGGCCAAGGACCGCGCGGAGGCGGTCGCCTCCGGCTTCGCCACCGAGGGCGAGGAGCAGCCCTGGTACCGCGAGGAGATCCCGCAGCAGCAGAGCTGGCCCGACCGGACCCCGGCCGCGGCCGGCTGGCAGGCCCCCGGCGAGGATCCGTACGCGGGCCAGGGCGCGCCGCAGTACGCGGACGCCTACAACGGCGGCTACGACCCGGCGGCGGGCGGCCAGGCCGACCCGTACGGCGGCTACGGCTACCAGCAGCCCGCCGCCGCGTACCAGGGGCAGGACGTCTACCCCGCGCAGGAGGCCTACCAGGGCCAGGAGCAGGGGGTCGACCCCTACTACCAGCAGCAGCAACAGGGCTACCAGACCGACGCGTACGGCAACGCCTACGGCTACCCGCAGCAGCCCCAGCAGCAGGTGCCGATGCCGCACCAGCAGCAGCCCGGGCTGGACGAGACGAGCTTCTTCGACACCAGCATGATCGACATGACCAGGCTGCGGGAGCTGGGCGGCCGCTGACGCGGGGGCCGGCCACCGACTTTGGGCCTGGCCGGAGTCTCGGGTAGTCTGACCACTCCGGCCTGTTCGTACCGGCCTCGTCGCGTGCCCGCACACGGGCTGCGCGTCCACCGCAGGACCGTGCACACCGCAGGGCCGTGCACACCGCATGAACGATCCGCGCCGCGCAGGGATGCGCGCCGCCACAGGAAGTCAGGACACCTTGAACCGCCTCGACCACCGCGACCCCCTCGTGTTCGACACGCACGAGCTCGGCCGTCGTCCGGGCTCGATGCGCAAGGTGTCCCGCACCCTGGAGGCGCCCGAGGGCCTCGGCATCGCCGACGTCATCGGTGTGCCGGGGAAGAGCCCGATCACGCTGGAGCTCCGCCTGGAGTCGGTCGTCGAGGGCGTGCTGGTCACCGGCACGGCCGAGACGCACGTCGAGGGCGAGTGCTCGCGCTGCCTGGAGCCGGTGGAGGACGACCTGGAGGTCGACTTCCAGGAGCTCTACTACTACCCGGAGTCCGAAGAGCGCCACCGCGCCCGGACGCCGGTCGCCGACGTCCTCGACGAGGAGTCGGACGAGGAGACTTACCGCCTGGAGGGCGATTTCTTCGACCTCCAGCCGGTGCTGCGTGACGCGGTGGTGCTCGCACTGCCGCTGCAGCCGGTGTGCCAGGACGACTGCCTGGGCCTCTGCTCCGCCTGCGGGGCACGCCTGAGCGACGACCCGGACCACCACCACGAGGCCGCCGACCCCCGGTGGGCGGCTCTGCAGGGACTCTCCGCCGCCCCCGGCGACGAGGGTGACGGAATCAAGAACAGCGACACCCGTGAGGGTCTCGCCGAGAACCAGGAGAAGTAGCCGTGGCTGTTCCGAAGCGGAAGATGTCGCGCAGCAACACGCGCCACCGCCGGTCCAACTGGAAGGCCGTCGTTCCGGCCCTCGTGGCGTGCGACCGCTGCCACGAGCCGAAGCTGGGTCACATCGCGTGCCCGAGCTGCGGCACGTACAACCGTCGCCAGGTCCTCTCGGTCTGATCGGCGGGTGTACGGATCGATGTCGGACGGTAACTCTTCCCGCAGGTCGGCTCCCTCGAACGGGGGCAGGCCCGGCGGGCCGGCTTCGACCGATTACGACGTCCTGGAAGGGCGCCTCGGGTACGTACTCGAGCGCGCCCTTCTGGTGCGTTCCCTGACCCACCGCTCGTACGCGTACGAGAACGGCGGGCTGCCCACCAACGAGCGCCTGGAGTTCCTCGGCGACTCGGTGCTGGGCCTCGTGGTGACCGACACCCTCTACCGCCTCCACCCCGAGGTCGCCGAGGGCACGCTCGCCAAACTCCGGGCCGCGGTGGTCAACTCCCGCGCGCTCGCCGAGGTCGGCCGCACCCTGGAGCTCGGCGCCTTCATCCGTCTCGGCAAGGGCGAGGAGGGCACCGGCGGCCGCGACAAGTCGTCGATCCTCGCCGACACCGTCGAGGCCGTGATCGGCGCCGTCTACCTCGACCGGGGCCTCGACGCCGCCACCGACTTCGTCCACCGGCTGTTCGACCCGCTGATCGAGGAGTCCTCGCAGCTCGGCGCCGGACTGGACTGGAAGACCAGCCTCCAGGAGCTCACCGCCGCCGTCGGCATCGGCGTGCCGGAGTACGTCGTCGCCGAGTCGGGCCCGGACCACCAGAAGAACTTCGACGCCGCCGCCCGCGTCGCCGGTCAGGACTACGGCCACGGAAGCGGACGCTCCAAGAAGGAAGCCGAGCAGAAGGCCGCCGAGAGCGCCTGGCGCGCGATCAAGGCCAAGTACGCCGAGAGCACGCCCGACTCCACCGCCTGAGGCCGCCGCCATGCCCGAGCTCCCCGAGGTCGAGGTCGTCCGCCGCGGGCTCGCCCGCTGGGTGAGCGGCCGGACGGTCGCCGACGTCCAGGTGCTGCACCCGCGTTCCGTCCGCCGGCACCTCGCGGGCGGGCCGGACTTCGCCGACCGCCTCGCCGGCGCCACGCTCGGTGAGGCCCGGCGGCGCGGCAAGTACCTCTGGGTGCCGCTCGACGGCACCGGCCACACCCTGGTCGGCCACCTCGGCATGAGCGGGCAGCTGCTCGTGCAGGACCCGGCCACCCCCGACGAGACCCACCTGCGGGTGCGGTTCCGCTTCACCGACGGCGGGCGCGAACTCCGCTTCGTCGACCAGCGCACCTTCGGCGGCCTCGCCGTCGAGGACGCCGAACCGGGCGACCCGGAGGTCACCCCCCGCTCGCTCGCGCACATCGCCCGCGACCCGCTCGACGAGCGGTTCGACGACGAGGCGTTCCTCACCGCCCTGCGCGCCCGGCGCACCACCGTCAAGCGCGCGCTGCTCGACCAGACCCTGATCAGCGGCGTCGGCAACATCTACGCCGACGAGTCGCTCTGGCGGGCCCGGCTGCACTACGACCGGCCGACCGCCTCGCTGCCCCGCCCCCGGGCCGCCGAACTCCTCGGCCACGCCCGGGACGTCATGAACGCGGCGCTCGCCGTCGGCGGCACCACGTTCGACAGCCTCTACGTCAACGTCAACGGTGAGAGCGGCTACTTCTCCCGCGACCTCGACGCCTACGGCCGCGAGGGCGAGCCCTGCCACCGCTGCGGCACGGCGATGCGGCGCGCCGCCTGGATGAACCGCTCCAGCTACTTCTGCCCCCGCTGCCAGCGGACGCCCCGCGCGGCCTGACCCCGCGGCCGCGCTCGGCCCGGTCGGCGCCGTACCCGCGGTCAGGCCGGCGCCGTCTCCTGCTGCGGCTCCACGCCGTGCAGCGCGCCCTCGTCCTCACCGAACCAGGCCACGCCGACCGCACTCGCCACCGCGAGCACGAAGCCGAACGCGGCGAGCCAGCCCAGTCCGGCCCTGGCGGAGTCGCCCAGCCAGAGCACGCCGACCACGCCCGGCACCACCGTCTCACCGACCACCAGCGCCGCGGTCGCGGCGTTCACCGAACCGACCTGCAGGGCCACCGTGTGCAGGTACATCCCGCCCAGGCCGCCCACCAGGATCGCGTACAGCGCCGGGTCCGCCAGCAGCCGCACCAGGTCGAACGGCTCGACGCCGTCCAGGACGCGCACGCCGACACCCAGCGCGCCGAACCCCAGACCGGACAGCAGACCCGCCACGACCGCCGCACCGCGCCCCAGCCGCCGCACCAGCAGGCCGCCGCCCGCGATCAGCAGCACCGTCACCGCCAGCAGCCACCAGTGCACCGCCCGCGCCGCGTGGTGCTCGCCCTCCGGGCCGGCCGCCACGGCGAGCATCACCAGCGCACCGCAGAGCACGCCGATCGAGGCCCACTCCATCCCCTTGAGCCGCAGCCCCAGCAGCCGGACGCTGAGCAGCGCGGTGATCACCAGGTTGGCACTGATGATCGTCTGCGACAGGAACAGCGGCAGCAGCCGCGCCGCCAGCGCTCCCAGCATGAACCCCACGAAGTCGAGCACCGTGCCGAGGATGAACTCCCAGGTCACCGCCGCCTTGGCGGTCGACGCGAGGCTCGGGCCGCCGTGCTGCGTCACGGCGGACGCCCCGCCGGCCCGGGCCGCCTCCTCGCGCGCCGACCTGCGGGCGCCCACCGCCTGCAGGACGGACCCGGTGCCGTAGCAGACGGACGCCGCGACGGCGGTGGCAAGGCCGATGAACACGGAGGACTCCGATCGGGGCGGGACGGGCAGGCACCACTATGCCGGGCCGGCGGCCCCGCGCGGCCGCACCGGCGGGGATTCCGGCCGGTCGGCGGGGGTGGTCCCGTCCCCGGGGCGTACGGCGGCCGCGTGTCCGGGGGCCAGGCGCGCCGACCGGCGTAGCGTCGGACGTATGAGAACCGTTTCGCGTGGACCGGTGGCGGCGCTCGTCGCGCTGCTGGCCGGGATGCTGCTGCTCCTGGTGCCCGCCACCGCGTACGCCGGGGTGTCGGACGCCGCCGCCGCCCTGAGGCAGGGACAGGTGTACGTCGACCCCGCGATGGCCGGCCGCTACCCCGAGGCCCGCGCGGCCGCCCTCACCCGCACGATCGCCGACGCCGACAAGCCCGTCTTCGTCGCCGTCGTCCCCGCGGACGACGACTACCCCGCCGCCACCGTCGCCCGCGACCTGCGCACCGAGACCGGCATCGTCGGCGTGTACGGGATCTGGCGCGGCGACGAGTTCCGGGCGTTCTCCGACCGGGCGGCCCTCGCGCCCGCCGCCGCCGACCGGATCGCCGACGCCGCCGCCCGCGCCCACCCCGGCGACATCGCCGGCACCCTCGACGACTTCACCGCCCAGGCCGTCGCCCAGACCCGCGGCCACGGCGTCGCCTCCGGCGGCGTGAGCACGGCGGCGATCGTCGTACCGCTGGTGCTCCTCGCGCTCGCCGGCACCGGTGCGTTCCTGTACGTGCGCCGGTCCCGCCGGCGCCGGGACGAGCAGAACCGCGCCGACCTCGCCCGGCTGCGCACCGTCGTCGACGAGGACATCACCGCCTTCGGCGAGGAACTCGACCGGCTCGACTTCGACCCCGCGGCCCCCGGCGCCGACGACGCCCAGCGCGCCGACTACGCCCGCGCCCTCGACGCGTACGAGCGGGCCAGGCGCGGCATGGACGCCGCGACCCGGCCGCAGGAGGTCAGGCCCGTCACCGAGGAGCTCGCGGAGGGCCGGTTCGCCCTGGTGGCGCTCGCCTTCCGCCGCGAGGGCCGGCCGCCGCCGGAGCGCCGCCCGCCCTGCTTCTTCGATCCCCGGCACGGTCCGTCCGTGAAGGACGCCGACTGGGCGCCGGAGGGCGGCGCACCGCGCGCGGTGCCGGTCTGCGCCCGCGACGCGCTCCGGCTCGCGGCCGGCGAGGAGCCGGACGCCCGCACCGTGCAGACCGCGCGCGGCCGCGAACCGTACTGGAACGCCGGCCCGGTCTACGGCCCCTGGGCCGGCGGCTACTACGGCACCGGCCTGCTGCCCGCCCTCGTCGCGGGCACCGTCATGGGCTCGGTGCTGGCCCCGTCCGGCGCGTGGGCGGCGGACGGCGGCCCCGACGGGGGCGACTACTCCGGCGCCGACTTCCAGCAGGGCGACTTCGGCGGGTTCGACGGCGGCGGAGGCTTCGGCGGCGGGGGAGGCGGCGACTTCGGCGGCGGCTTCTGACCCGGCCCCGCGAGCGCCAGGCCCCGTGAGCGCCCCGCCCCGGCCCTGACCCGCCCCGGCCGTACCGCAGCCCGGACGGTCGGCGAGGGGGCCGGACGGGTGGTCCCGCACCGGCGGCACCCGGCCGTCCGCGCGCGGAGGTCCGGGAGGAGCGGTGGACGTGCCGTGAAAGCCCTCGGATCCGCCCGCGCCACGCCCGACTATGGTCGTGGCATGCACGGTCACGACAGCCACCACGCCCACCTGCTCGACCTCCGCCGGCCCGTCCGGGCCACCGCGTGGGTCCGCGGGCGCGTGCAGGAAGTCGGCTTCCGGTGGTGGACCAGGGCCAGGGCCCTGGAGATCGGACTGACCGGGTACGCGAGCAACCTCGCCGACGGGCGCGTGCAGGTCGTGGCCGAAGGGCTGCACGCCGAGTGCGAGGCCCTGCTCGCCCTGCTGCGCGGCCCGGGCACTCCGGGCCAGGTCAGTGGTGTCACCGAGATCTGGACCGCGACCGAGGGCGGGTACGAAGGGTTCGCGATCCGCTGAGCACACCGCGGTTGCCGGAGGGTGGAGAGACCTTCCGGCAACTGCCGGTGTCATCCGGTTGCCATCCGGGCAGACTCATGGTTGACTCCGCACCAGCAGTGATCCACCGGCTCCGGTGGTCCGCCCCGCCCGTGGTGTGCCCGTCCCGCCATGCAGGTGAGAGGCGCGCGGTAGCGTGCGGTGATCGTGTTGACCCGTAGGGTCTTTGGTGAGACGCTGGAAGCCCGCGCACCAGTCTGCGTTTCCCCGGAAGGGTCGAGTCGCCGTGTGCCCAGCTCACTGCGGTCGTCCTGATGTGCCCAGCCAGCACGCCCGGGGCGAGGACGAGTGCGCACCCTTCCCCCCAAGACCAATACCGCAAAACGGTTCGGTCACTCAGCGTGGAGGACCATACATCATGGCAAAGGCGCTTCTCGGGTACGTCGGCGGCCCCGACCCGCGAATGCTCTCCGAGATGCGACGGCTGCAGCAGCGCGTCCAGGACCTGGAGGCCGAGCTCAACCGCCTCCAGTCCGAGAACGACGCTCTTGCCGCTGTCGCCGACGAGCACTCGCTGCTCTCCAGCATCGGCATGGATCACCGGGAGCCCGCGCTCACCTGATCCCGTCCGAACGATCGACGCAGTCGGTGCACTGAGCTTCCCGAAAGGGATCGCAGCCTGCAAGGGACGTCCGGTGTGGCGTCCCTTCGTCGTGTCCGGAGCCCTCCCCCGCGCCAATGCTGCCCCTGCCACGGCGTGGCCAAACCGCCTCCTCACCTTCCGTCCCGCACCCAGCCGGATACAGTCGCCGGAAGGGCGTCGGCGCATGCGCGAGGAGGTCGGACGGGTGCACCTGAAAAGCCTGACGCTGCGCGGGTTCAAGTCCTTCGCCTCGGCCACCACGCTCCGCTTCGAACCGGGCATCACCTGCGTCGTCGGACCCAACGGCTCCGGCAAGTCCAACGTCGTCGACGCCCTCTCCTGGGTCATGGGCGAGCAGGGCGCCAAGTCGCTGCGCGGCGGCAAGATGGAGGACGTCATCTTCGCCGGCGCGGGCGGGCGCGCCCCGCTCGGCCGCGCCGAGGTCAGCCTCACCATCGACAACACCGACGGCGCCCTGCCCATCGACTACTCCGAGGTCACCATCACGCGGACGATGTTCCGCAACGGAGGCAGCGAGTACGCGCTCAACGGCACCGTCTGCCGCCTGCTCGACATCCAGGAGCTCCTCTCCGACTCCGGCATCGGCCGCGAGATGCACGTCATCGTGGGCCAGGGCCGCCTCGACTCCGTCCTCCAGGCCGACCCGATGGGCCGCCGGGCCTTCATCGAGGAGGCCGCCGGTGTCCTCAAGCACCGCAAGCGCAAGGAGAAGGCGCTGCGGAAGCTGGACGCCATGCAGGGCAACCTCAACCGCGTGCAGGACCTCGTCGCCGAACTCCGCCGCCAGCTCGGCCCGCTCGGCCGGCAGGCCAGGATCGCCCGCCGCGCCGCCGGCATCCAGGCCGAACTCCGCGACGCCCGGCTGCGCCTGCTCGCCGACGACCTCCTCACCCTGCGCCGCGCCGTCGAGGCGGAGATCGCCGACGAACTCGCCCTCAAACTGCGCCGTACCACCGTCGAACAGCAACTCGCCGCCGCCGTCCAGCGCGAGGCCGTCCTGGAGGCCCAGGTCGAGCAGCTCGGACCACGCCTGGAAGCCGTCCGGCAGACCTGGTACGCCCTCTCCGCCCTCACCGAACGCACCCGCGGAACCATCGGCCTCGCCGAGGCGCGCGTCCGCCACGCCCGCACCGCCGCCCGGACCGACGAGCGGCGCGGCCGCGACCCCGAGGAACTCGCCGCCGAGGCCGCCCGCATCCGCGAGGAGGAGGCCGCCCTCACCGACGCACTGGAGGAGGCGCAGTACGCCCTCGCCGAGGCGGTCGAGACCCGCAGCACCCTCGAACGCGACCTCACCGCCGAGGAGGCACGGCTCCGGACGGCCGCCCGGTCCATCGCCGACCGGCGCGAAGGCCTCGCCCGCCTCCAGGGCCAGGTCGCCGCCGCCCGTTCCCGGGCCACCGCCGCCGGCGCCGAGATCGGCCGGCTCGCCGAGGCCCGCGACGCCGCCCTCGACCGCGCCGAGACCGCCCGGCAGGAGTACCGGCTGCTCCAGGACGAGGCGGACGGCCTGGCGGCCGCCGACCGGGACCACGACAGCGCCGACGCCCGCACCCGCGCCGCGCTCGCCGACGCGGAACACGCCCTCGCCGACGCCCGGGACACCGCGGGCGCCGCCGAACGCGAACGCGCCGGCCTCACCGCCCGCCACGAGGCACTCGCCCTCGGCCTGCGCCGCAAGGACGGCAGCGGCACCCTGCTCGCCGCCGGAGGACCGCCCGGCGTGCTCGGCTCCGCCGCCGCACTCCTCACCGTCAGCCCGGGCCACGAGGCCGCCCTCGCCGCGGCACTCGGCGCCGCCGCCGAGGCCGTCGCCGTGGACGGCCTCGACACCGCGGCCGAAGCCGTGCGGCAGCTCCGCAAGCAGGACGCCGGCCGGGCCGCCCTGCTCGTCGCCGGCGCCCCCGCGCCCGCCCGGGCCGCACCCGGCCTCCCCGACGGCGCGACCTGGGCCGCCGACTCGGTCGAGGCCCCGGCCGCCCTGCGCGGCGCCGTCGCGGCCCTGCTCGCCGGCACCGCCGTGGTCGCCGACCTCGCCGCCGCCCACCTGCTCGTCACCCGGTACCCCGGGCTGACCGCGGTCACCCTGGACGGTGACCTCCTCACGGCGGGCTTCGCCCAGGGCGGCGCGGCCGGCGCGCCCAGCCTGCTGGAGACCCAGGCCCAGGTCGCCGAAGCCGCCCGCCGCATCGACGAACTCGACACCCGCTGCGCCCAGTCGGCCGAGGAACTCGCCGCCGCCGACGAACGCCGCCGCGAACTCGCCCTCGCCCACGAGCAGCTGACCGCCGTCCGGCGCGGAGCCGAGAAGGAACGGGCCCGGCTCGCCGGCTCCCTCGGCCGCTCCGCCGGCCAGGCCCGGGCCGCCGAGGGCGAGGCCGAACGCCTCACCGCCGCCGCCGACCGCGCCGAACTCGGCCTCGCCGACGCCACCGAGGCCGCGGAGGAGCTCACCGCCCGCCTGGAGGCGGCCGAGGAACTCGCCGCCGACGGCGAGGACGAGCCCGACACAGCCGAACGCGACCGCCTCGCCGCCGCCGGCGCCGCCGCCCGGCAGGGCGAACTCGAAGCCAGGCTCGCCGTCCGCACCCACGAGGAACGCGTCCGCTCCCTCACCGGCCGCGCCGACCAGCTCGACCGCGCCGCCGCCGCAGAACGCGAGAGCCGCGCCCGCGCCGCCGAACGCCGCCACCGCGCCCGCCACGACGCCGAGTCGGCCGCGGCCGTCGCCGACGGCGCCCGCCGACTCCTCGCGGCCGTGGAGTCCTCCCTCGCCGCATCCGACGCCGAACGCACCGCCGTCGAGCAGGACCGGACCGGCCGCGAGGCCGAACTGCGCATTGCCCGCGAACACGGCCGCGGCCTCACCGCCGAACGCGACCGCCTCGTCGACGCCGGCCACCGCGACGAGGTGCTGCGCGCGGAGAAGCGCCTGCGCATCGAGCAACTGGAGGCCCGCGCACTCGACGAGTTCGGCATCGGGGGCGAGGAACTGCTCGACGGCTACGGCCCGGACACGCCCGTGCCGCCGCCCACCCCCGAGGAGGGCCGGGAGCCCGGCGAGCCGCGCCCGTACGACCGGGCCGAGCAGGAGAAGCGGCTCAAGGCGGCCGAACGCGCCTACCAGCAGCTCGGCAAGGTCAACCCGCTGGCCCTGGAGGAGTTCACGGCGCTGGAGGAACGCCACCGCTTCCTCGGCGAGCAGCTCGACGACCTGAGGAAGAGCCGGCGCGACCTCATGGACATCGTCCGCGACGTCGACACCCGGGTCGAACAGCTCTTCACCGCCGCGTTCCACGACACCGCCGCACAGTTCGAAGGCGTCTTCTCCCGCCTCTTCCCCGGCGGCGAGGGACGTCTCCTGCTCACCGACCCCGCGTCGATGCTGACCACCGGCGTCGAGGTGGAGGCCCGCCCGCCCGGCAAGAAGGTGAAGCGGCTCTCGCTGCTCTCCGGCGGCGAGCGCTCGCTCACCGCCGTCGCCCTGCTGGTGGCGATCTTCAAGGCCCGGCCCAGCCCGTTCTACGTGATGGACGAGGTGGAGGCGGCCCTCGACGAGACCAACCTGCGCCGACTCGTGTCGATCATGGAGGAGCTCCGGGAGAGCTCCCAGCTGATCGTCATCACCCACCAGAAGCTCACCATGGAGTCGGCGGACGCCCTCTACGGCGTCACCATGAAGGGCGACGGCATCTCGCAGGTGATCAGCCAGCGGCTGCGCACCGGGACACCCCCCGCCCGCCCGGCCGGGGGAGAGCCCCGGGAACGGCCCGCGGCGGCACCCGCGGGCTGAGCCACGCCGTCCGGCTGCTCCCGGCCCTTGCGGGCGTCGCCGATACTGGGGGGGTTATGGAATACGTGATCCTTGCCGTAGTCATCGCCGTGGTCGCCATCGGCGCGATCGCGGGCCTCGTCGTCACCGGCAGACGACGCAAGCCGCTGCCTCCCAGGCCCGAGGCACCCGTCATCACGCCGCCGCGCGAGCCGCAGGTCGGCGAGGAATCCGCCCCGCCCACCGAGGCGCCGGCCCAGACCATCGAGGAGGTGCCGCTCCCCGAAGCCGAGGAGCAGGCCCCGGCGGAGGCCGCGGCCCCGCCCGCCGTCGAGGTGCCCGAGCCCACCGCCGGCCGCCTGGTGCGGCTGCGCTCCCGGCTCTCCCGCTCGCAGAACACGCTCGGCAAGGGCCTGCTGGCCCTGCTCTCCCGGGATCGCCTCGACGAGGACACCTGGGAGGAGATCGAGGAGATCCTGCTCACCGCGGACGTCGGCGTCGCCCCCACCCAGGAGCTCGTGGACAACCTGCGCACCCGCGTGAAGGTGCTCGGCACCCGCAGCCCCGCGGAGCTGCGCGCGCTGCTGCACGAGGAGCTCGTCGCCCTGATCGGGTCGGACGCCGACCGCACCGTGCGCTCCACCAAGCACGAGGAGGGGCCGGCGGTCGTCCTCGTCGTCGGCGTCAACGGCGTCGGCAAGACCACCACCACCGGCAAGCTCGCCCGGGTGCTCGTCGCCGACGGGCGCCGGGTGGTGCTCGGCGCCGCCGACACCTTCCGTGCGGCCGCCGCCGACCAGCTGCAGACCTGGGGCGAGCGGGTCGGCGCCCACACCGTGCGCGGGCCGGAGGGCGGCGACCCGGCCTCCGTCGCGTTCGACGCGGTCAAGCAGGGCATCGCCGAGGGCGTCGACACCGTGCTCGTCGACACCGCCGGCCGCCTGCACACCAAGACCGGACTCATGGACGAGCTCGGCAAGGTCAAGCGCGTCGTCGAGAAGCACGGCCCGGTCGACGAGGTGCTGCTCGTGCTCGACGCCACCACCGGTCAGAACGGGCTCGTACAGGCCCGGGTGTTCGCCGAGGTGGTCGACATCACCGGCATCGTGCTGACCAAGCTGGACGGCACGGCCAAGGGCGGCATCGTCATCGCGGTGCAGCGCGAACTCGGCGTACCGGTCAAACTCATCGGCCTCGGCGAGGGCGCGGACGACCTGGCGCCCTTCGAGCCGGCCGCGTTCGTGGACGCGCTGATCGGCGACTGAGTCCGGCACCGTCCGTCCCGGCGGGCCGTCTCCTTCGGGAGGCGGCCCGTCCTGCTTTTCCCCGGCCGTCCTGCTTTTCCCCCGGCGGCCCTGCATTCTTTCCGGCCGTCGGTGCGGGGGAGGAGGGGATCAGGCGGCGGGCCAGGCCGGTTCGGCGCTGCGGATGCGGCCGCGGTGGCACGCGTACGCGAGGGTGCCGAGCAGCAGCCGGGCCTCGGGCGGGCAGGCGGCGCTCTCCCGGGTCGGGCGGCGCAGCCAGCGCATCGGGCCGAGGCCGTCGAGCACGGTCGGCGGGGCGGCGACGTACGTGCCGGCGCCGTGGCAGACGAGGTCGAGCGCGGCGTCGTCCCAGCCCGTCCGGTAGAGGAGTTCGGGCAGGCGGCCGGCGGTGCCGGGGGCGACGAAGAAGAGCATCCGGCCGGTGGGGGAGGAGATCACCGGGCCGACCTGGGTGCCCATCCGCTCCAGCCGGACGAGGGCCTGCAGGCCGGCCTGCTCGGGGACGTCCAGCACGTCGAAGTGCAGGCCCGCGGGCAGGAGGACGGGGGCGTCGGACGCCCAGAGGGTGCGGAGTTCGTGCGCCGGGGTGCCGGGCGCGGCCTTCGGGCCGGCGAGCGCGTGCAGCCCCGGCGCCGCACAGTGCGGGGTGCCGCAGTCGCAGGCGGTGGTGGAGCGGTACGCGGCGCGGGCCGGTCCGGCGGCCACCGTCCAACCGAGGCGGGCGGTGTAGTCGCCGGCCGCGTCGAGGGCCGTGGCCCGGGTACGCCGCAGGGTGCCGCGCGGCGCCAGCCGCAGGTGCCGCAGCCGGAGTTCGCCGAACAGGTTGTCCATGCCTCCCCCAACAGGTTCTGCCGGTCCGTGGTTACGGGACCGTGACATCCGGTCCGAGGGCCGCGGCGGTGCGGGTGGCGCACCGGCGGCGCGCGCCGTGCGGCGTGCTCCGATTCGTGTCGCGCGCTCCAGCAGCAGGCGTGCCCCGGAGCTGCGGATACCCGGTCGTTGCGTTCGCACGAGGATTCCTCCGTCGTCTCCGGTGCCGTCAAAGCCGGTAGCATCGGCGGCAGTTGATCCGTCCGCGGGGCGGGTGGCCCAGTCGTCGGGCATGTGCCGGGGTCAACCCGACCCGGTTACCAGTGAAGCGCGCCCAGGTCACCGTTTCTTCACCCGCAGGGGTGGCGAAAGGTGGCGTTTCCACGGCGGTGCTCCCCCGGATGGCGGAAATCACGTTACGTTCGGCACGCGGATCGCAGCGGAGAGTCCACAGTGGCCGGGATTCCCGTGCGATCCACGGCAGTCGAGCAGCACGGTACGTCGAGCAAGCGCCCGAACCGTCGGGCACCACGAGCGGGGCCCCGAGGCGGGGCCGGGCGGGATGGGGACGTTCCCATGGGAGAGAAGCAACCGAACGAGAAGCTGACGTCGTGGTTCGCCCGCAGCGGCTGGTCCAAGGGCGAGTTGGCGCGGCAGGTCAACCGTCGGGCCCGGCAGACCGGCGCGCACCACGTCAGCACGGACACGTCCCGGGTGCGCAGATGGCTCGACGGCGAACAGCCCCGCGAGCCCATCCCGAAGATCATGTCGGAGCTGTTCTCCGAGCGCTTCGGCTCCGTCGTCTCCGTCGAGGACCTCGGCCTGCGGACCGCCGTACCGGTCTCGACCGTCGGCGGCGGCGTCGATCTCCCGTGGAGCGGCGACCAGACCGTCCAGCTGATCAGCGAGTACTCGCGCAGCGACCTCATGCTCAACCGCCGTGGCTTCCTGGGCACTTCACTCGCCCTCACGGCCGGCGCCGCGCTCATCGAGCCGATGCAGCGCTGGCTCACCCCCGGCCCGTCCGGCGCCCCCACCCCGATCCTCACCGCCGCGAACGGCGGCGAACCGCACACCGGCCGGCTCTCCGAGCCGGAGCTCCAACTCCTCGAACAGACCACCGTGATGTTCCGCCAGTGGGACGCGCAGAACGGCGGCGGCCTGCGCCGCAAGGCCGTCGTCGGCCAGCTCCACGAGGTCACCGACCTCCTGCAGGAGTCGTACCCCGAGCCCACCACCAAACGGCTGTTCCGCCTCACCGCCGAACTCGCCCACCTCGCGGGCTGGATGTCGTACGACGTCGGCATGCACCCCAGCGCGCAGAAGTACTACGTGCTGGCGCTGCACGCCGCGAAGGAGGCCGGCGACCGGCCGTTCGGCGCGCTCATCCTCACCGACATGAGCCGCCAGATGATCCACCTCAACCGCGGCGAGGACGCGCTCGAACTCATCCACCTCGCCCAGTACGGCAGCCGCGACACCGCCACCCCCCGCCAGCAGGCCCTGCTGTACGCGATGGAGGCCCGCGCCTACGCCACCATCGGCGAGGTCAACCGCTGCGCCCGGGCCGCCCGGCTCGCCGAGGACACCTTCAGCGACTGCCGTGCCGGCGACGGCGACCCGAACTGGCTGAAGTTCTTCTCCGAGGCCGAGCTCAACGCCGAGAACGCGCACTCCTACCGCGACCTCGCCTACCACTCCAGCCGCAGCCAGCTGTACGCGTCGATGTCCGCGCCGGTCATGGAGCGCGCCGTCGACCTCTTCCGGCAGGACGGCGAGCACGTCCGCAGCTACGCCTTCAACCTGATCGGCATGGCCAGCGTCCACCTGCTGCAGAACGAGCCCGAGCAGGCCGCCGTGATGGCCGAGCAGGCCGTCGACATCGCCGCGAAGGTGCGCTCCGAGCGGCTCAACACCCGTGTCCGCAAGACCTCCGAGGCCGCGAACCGGCAGTTCACGGGCGTGCCCGGGATCTCCCGGCTGGCCGAGCGCGTCGTGCAGGACATCCCGGAGTTCGCCTCGGCGGTCTGACCGTCCGCACCCGCCGGACGGCCGGCCTCGGTCGTCCGCTCGTGCCGTCCGGACCGGCGGTGCGTGCCGCACCACCCCCTGCGGGAACCGCTTTCGGCCACCCCCGCCCCCGAACCCCGACCGTGGGAGCCCCTCCGGCTCCGTCACCGTACGGGCTCCCCCGCCCCTTGGGCCGCGGGCCCCCACGGTCGGTGATCATCCGCCTACCTGCTGTCGTGTGCGCGGCACGGTAGCGCAAGATCTGTCATGGCACGGCCGTGGTTCACGCGGTCGTAACGCGCTCGTCGCTCGCGTCACGGCCACGAAACACCGAGCCGCATCGGCCGAAATCAGCCTTCGGCACTCTCCTTCACATCGCCGACACCCCGGGTTGTACGGGACAGGGTCCCGGGTGTGGTGCGGCTTCCATTCACGAGGAGACGCCGATGCCGGACGGCTTCAGCGCGGGCGATACCGCCTTTGTGTTCATCTGTGCGGCCCTGGTCATGTTGATGACCCCGGGCCTGGCCTTCTTCTACGGAGGCATGGTCAGGGTCAAGAGCACACTCAACATGCTGGTCATGAGCTTCATCACGCTCGCGATCGTCAGCGTGCTCTGGATCCTCTACGGCTACAGCCTGGCCTTCGGCCCCGACGCCGGCGCAGGCCTGATCGGCAACCTCGACTTCCTCGGCTTCCGCGGCATCGGGATGAACGACCTCAGCGGCACCATCCCGGTCACCGGGTTCGCGGCCTTCCAGCTGATGTTCGCCATCATCACCCCGGCGCTGATCAGCGGTGCCATCGCGGACCGCGCCAAGTTCACCGCCTGGTCGCTCTTCGTGGGCCTCTGGGTCACCGTCGTCTACTTCCCGGTCGCGCACTGGGTGTTCGCCTTCGACAAGGGCAACGGCGGCTGGCTCGGCGACCGCCACGGCGTCATCGACTTCGCCGGCGGCACCGCGGTCCACATCAACGCGGGCGTCGCGGGTCTCGCCCTCGCCCTCGTGCTCGGCAAGCGCATCGGCTTCAAGAAGGACCCGATGCGTCCGCACAGCCTCCCGCTGGTGATGCTCGGCTCGGGCCTCCTCTGGTTCGGCTGGTTCGGCTTCAACGCCGGCTCGGCGCTCGCCGCCAACGGCCTGGCCGGCATGGCGTTCATGAACACCCAGGTCGCCACCGCCGCCGCCGTCCTCGGCTGGCTCGCCTACGAGAAGATCAAGCACGGCGCCTTCACCACCCTCGGTGCCGCGTCCGGCGCCGTCGCCGGCCTGGTCGCCATCACCCCCGCCTGCGGCTCGGTCTCCCCGCTCGGCGCCATCGCCATCGGCCTCATCGCCGGTGTCGCCTGCGCCGCCGCGATCAGCCTCAAGTACAAGCTCGGCTTCGACGACTCCCTCGACGTGGTCGGCGTGCACCTCGTCGGCGGTGTCATCGGCTCCCTGCTGATCGGCTTCTTCGCCACCGGCCACGTCGGCCAGACCGCCAAGGGCCTCTTCTACGGCGGCGGCTTCGACCAGCTCGGCAAGCAGGCGCTCGGCGTGGTCGCGGTGGCGGTGTACTCCTTCGTCGTCACCTACGTCCTCGGCCTCGCCATCCACAAGACCCTCGGCTTCCGGGTCTCCGAGGACGTCGAGGTCTCCGGCATCGACCAGTCGGAGCACGCCGAGTCCGCCTACGACTTCACCGCGGTCGGTGCGAGCCTGGCCCGTGCCGTCACCACCACCCCTGCCCCCGCCGCCACGAAGGCCGAGGTCGACGCCTGATGAAGCTCATCACCGCAGTCATCAAGCCGCACCGCCTGGACGACGTGAAGGAGGCCCTGCAGGCCTTCGGCGTCCACGGCCTGACCGTCACCGAGGCCAGCGGCTACGGCCGGCAGCGCGGCCACACCGAGGTCTACCGGGGCGCGGAGTACACCGTCGACCTGGTGCCGAAGGTGCGCATCGAGATCCTCGTCGAGGACGAGGAGGCGGAGCAGCTGATCGACGTCGTCGTGAAGGCCGCCCGCACCGGCAAGATCGGTGACGGCAAGGTCTGGTCCGTCCCGGTCGACACGGCGGTGCGGGTCCGCACCGGCGAGCGCGGGCCCGACGCGCTCTAGCATCTGCACCACACGCTCTTGGCGGACCTGCCCACCGGCAGGTCCGCCGGACGCGTATCCGGCACCGCCCGCCCCACGGATGGGATCTGCGACGTGACCACGACCGAAGCCCACCCCTCCGACCCCGCCCGGTCCGACGACCACGGCGCCGCCCGCGCCCGGCTGCTCGCGGAGCCCGGCCTCGGCGGAGCGGCGCGCCGGGCCGCCCTGTCCCGTCTCAGCGACCGCTGGCTCACCGGGCTGTACCGGGAGGCCGGCGCCCCCGCCGGCACCGCCCTCGTCGCCGTCGGTGGCTACGGCCGCGGCGAACTCTCGCCCCGCAGCGACCTCGACGTCCTGCTCGTGCACGAGGGCCCCGTGGACCCGCAGCTGCCCGAGCGCATCTGGTACCCCGTCTGGGACTCCGGCGCCGCCCTCGACCACTCGGTGCGCACCCTCGACGAGGCCCGCGCCGTCGCCGCCGAGGACCTCAAGGCCCAGCTCGGCCTCCTGGACGCCCGGCACATCGCCGGCGACGCCGCCCTCACCGCCTCGCTGCGCTCCACCCTGCTCGCCGACTGGCGCGCCAGCGCCGCCCAGCGGCTGCCCGAACTCCAGCAGCTGTGCGCGGAGCGCGCCGAACGCCACGGCGAACTCTCCTTCCTCCTGGAGCCCGACCTCAAGGAGGCCCGCGGCGGCCTGCGCGACGTCGTCGCGCTCAACGCCATCGCCGCCACCTGGCTCGCCGACGCCCCGCGCGACGGCCTGGACGCCGCGGCCGCCCGCCTCGCCGACGTCCGCGACGCCCTGCACCTCGCCACCGGCCGCGCCACCGAACGCCTCAGCCTCCAGGACCAGGACCAGGTGGCCGCCGGCCTCGGCGTCCTCGACGCCGACACCCTGCTCCGCCAGGTCTACGAGGCCGCCCGCACCATCACCTACGCCTCCGACGTCACCTGGCGCGCCGTCGACCGGGTGCTCGCCGCCCGCAGCGGCCGCGGCCGGCGGATCTCGCGGATCGCCTTCCCGTTCAGCGGCGTCGGCCGGGGCTCCGGCGCGGTCGCCAAGGGCACCGTCGACCGCCGCCCGCTCGCCGAGGGCGTCGTCGAGCAGGACGGCGAGGCCGTCCTCGCCCAGGGCGCCCGCCCCGCCCAGGACCCGGTGCTGCCGCTGCGCGCCGCCGCCGCGGCCGCCCAGGCCGGGCTCACCGTCTCGTACGCCACCGTGCGGCGCCTCGCCGCCGAGACCAGGCCGCTGCCGGTGCCGTGGCCCGACGAGGCCCGGGAACAGCTCGTCACGCTCCTCGGCGCCGGCGAGGCCTGCCTGCCCGTCTGGGAGGCCCTGGAGGCCGAAGGACTGATCACCCGGCTGCTGCCGGACTGGGAGCGGGTGCGGTGCCGCCCCCAGCGCAACGCCGTGCACCGGTGGACGGTCGACCGGCACCTCATCGAGACCGCCGTACGGGCCGCCGCCATGACCCGGCGCGTGGCCCGCCCCGACCTGCTGCTCGTCGCCGCGCTGCTGCACGACATCGGCAAGGGCTGGCCGGGCGACCACTCGGAGGCGGGCGAGGTGATCGTCCGCGACGTCGCCGTGCGGATGGGTTTCGACAAGGACGACACCGACACCCTCGCGCTGCTGGTGCGCCACCACCTGACGCTGGTCGACACCGCCACCCGGCGCGACCCGGACGACCCCGCCACCGTCGACGCCATCACCAAGGTCGTCGGCACCCTCTCCCACCTCGAACTGCTGCACGCCCTCACCGAGGCCGACGCCACCGCCACCGGCCCCGCCGCCTGGAGCACCTGGCGGGCCTCGCTGGTCGCCAACCTGGCGGGGCTCGCCGCCGCCCGCCTCGCCGGCGGCGTCACGTACCCCCCGGCGGGCGAACCCACCGCCGAGGAGGAACGCCTCGCCGTCGAGGCGGGGCGCACCGGCGCCCCCGCGCTCTCGCTGCTGGCCCAGGCCGAGCAGGGCGAGGGCGGCACGGAGCCGATGGGCGTCGAGCTGACCCTCGCCATCCCGGACCAGCCGGGACTGCTCGGCACCGTCGCCGGCGTCCTGGCCCTGCACCGGCTGGCCGTCCGCTCCGCCGGTCTGCGCGAGCTCGACCCGGTCGGCGCCGGGCCCGTGCTGCTGCTGTCGTGGACCGTCGCCGCCGAGTTCGGCGAACTGCCGGAGGCGGCCCGGCTCCGCGCGGACCTGCGACGCGCCCTGGACGGCTCGCTCGACGTCGCCCGCAAGCTCGCCGAACGCGACGCCGCCGCGCCCAAGCGGCGCGGCATCGCGACCCCGCCGCCGGTGGTGTCGGTCGCCCCGGGGGCGTCCTCCAGCGCCACCATCCTGGAGGTCCGCGCGCACGACGCCCCCGGCCTGCTGCACCGCATCGGCCGGGCCCTGGACGCCGCCGGCGTACGGGTGCGCACCGCACACGTCTCCACCCTCGGCGCGGACGCCGTCGACGCGTTCTACGTCACCGACCCGGCCGGCCTGCCGCTGGAGCCCGCGCACGCCCGCGAGGTGGCGAAAGCCGTGCAGACCGCCCTCGGGTGAGCCCGCACGCCGGGCCCGGCACCACCGGGCCCGGCCCTCCGCTGCGCTGCCCCCGGCCCTTCCGCAGTACCGCTCCCTGTCGTCTGCACCGCCGCTCCCAGCCGCTCGCACCGCTGCTCCGCGCGCTCCGGGAGGCCGCCGGGCCGGCGTCCGGCAGGCGTACGGGCCGCCGCCGAGGGCGCCCGCACCCGGGGCGGGGAAGCCGGGCCGACACCGGGTGGAGACCGTTCGCCGGGCGGCCGGATACCCTGGGGGACGACGACCGTAGCCAACCGATGCCGCAAGGGACCCGCGACCGACGTGTTCGACACTCTCTCCGACCGCCTCGCAGCGACGTTCAAGAACCTCCGGGGCAAGGGCCGCCTCAGTGAGGCGGACATCGACGCCACCGCCCGCGAGATCCGCATCGCACTCCTGGAGGCGGACGTCGCGCTCCCGGTGGTCCGGGCGTTCATCAAGCAGATCAAGGACCGTGCCCTCGGTGCCGAGGTGTCCGGTGCGCTGAACCCGGCCCAGCAGATCATCAAGATCGTCAACGAGGAGCTCATCAGCATCCTCGGCGGCGAGACCCGGCGCCTGCGCTACGCCAAGAGCGGCCCGACCGTGATCATGCTGGCGGGCCTCCAGGGCGCCGGCAAGACCACCCTCGCCGGCAAGCTCGGCCACTGGCTCAAGACCCAGAAGCACACCCCGCTGCTCGTCGCCTGCGACCTCCAGCGCCCGAACGCCGTCACCCAGCTCGGCGTCGTCGCCGAGCGCGCCGGCGTCGCCTTCTACGGCCCGGAGCCCGGCAACGGCGTCGGCGACCCGGTCAAGGTCGCCCGCGACTCCATCGAGTACGCGAAGCAGAAGCAGTACGACGTCGTCATCGTCGACACCGCCGGCCGCCTCGGCATCGACGCCGAGATGATGCAGCAGGCCGCCGACATCCGTGCCGCGGTCGACCCGGACGAGGTGCTCTTCGTCGTCGACGCCATGGTCGGCCAGGACGCGGTCACCACCGCGCAGGCCTTCCTCGACGGCGTCGACTTCACAGGTGTCGTGCTCTCCAAGCTCGACGGCGACGCCCGCGGCGGTGCCGCGCTCTCCGTCGCGCACGTGACCGGCCGGCAGATCATGTTCGCCTCCAACGGCGAGAAGGTCGACGAGTTCGACGCCTTCCACCCGGACCGGATGGCCTCGCGCATCCTCGGCATGGGCGACATGCTCTCGCTCATCGAGAAGGCCGAGCAGACCTTCTCCCAGGCCGAGGCCGAGAAGATGGCCTCCAAGCTCCAGGGCGGCGGCAAGGACTTCACCCTCGACGACTTCCTGTCCCAGCTGGAGCAGGTCCAGAAGATGGGCTCGATCTCCAAGCTGCTCGGCATGCTCCCGGGCATGGGCCAGATCCGGGACCAGATCAACAACATCGACGACAAGGACGTCAACCGCGTCGGCGCCATCATCAAGTCGATGACCCCGGCCGAGCGCACCGACCCGAAGCTCATCAACGGCTCGCGCCGACTGCGCATCGCCAAGGGCTCCGGTGTCCAGGTCGGCGAGGTCAACAACCTGGTCGAGCGGTTCTTCGAGGCCCGCAAGATGATGTCGGCGATGGCCTCCGGCAAGGGCATCCCCGGCATGCCGGGCATCCCCGGGATGGGCGGCGGCGGCAGGAAGTCCGCCAAGAAGGCCCCGGCCGCCAAGGGCAAGCGCAAGTCCGGCAACCCGCTGAAGCGCGCGCAGGAGGAGGCCGCGGCCGCCGAGCGCCGCGCCCTCGGCCCGGCCGCCGGGCAGCAGCCCGCCGCCCCCGGCGGGGCGTTCGGCCTCGGCGCCGGCAAGGGCCCGTCCGACTTCGAACTCCCCAAGGAGTTCAAGGACCTCCTCTGAGGTCCCCCGGGCCACCGCCCGTGCCCGTCGGCCCGCCGCCCCTCCCGGGGCCGCGGGCCGACGGCGTTCCTGGCCCGAGGCGCCCCGAGGCGCTCTGAGGTGCCCCGAGGCGCTCTGGGCGCCCTGTGGCACCGTCGGGGCGCCCGACCGGCCGTGGGCGCGGGTACGCGGGTGCGCGGCGGCGGCAGGACGCGGCTCGCACCCGCGGCGGCTGGACGCGGCACGCACCCGACCCGGAGCCCGGTCGGCACCGGGCCGCACACATGACCGATGATGGTGGTGTGCGAGTGACGATCCGGGCGCCCAGGCCCGCGGACACGGGCCCCTACGCAGAAGCCGTCCGCCGGTCCGCCGAGCACATCGGGCGGTGGAACCCGGTGGAGCCCGACGGCCTGACGGAACTGATCGACCGCCAAGGCGCCGGGCTACGCACCTTCCTCATCGAGGACACCGCCACCGGCGGCCTCGTCGGCAAGTGCAACGTCGCCAACATGGTCATGGGCCGGTTCTGCAACGCCGCGCTCGGCTACGACTCCTACGTGCCCTTCGCCGGCACCGGCCGGATGACCGAGGGCCTGCGCCTGGTGATCGACCGCTGCTTCGCGCCGCCCGAGCGCGGCGGCCTCGGCCTGCACCGGCTGGAGATCAACGTGCAGCCCGACAACGCCCGCTCCATCGCACTGGCCCGGCGCCTCGGGTTCCGCCACGAGGGCTTCACCCCGCGGATGCTGTTCCTCGCCGGCGCCTGGCGCGACCACGAGCGGTTCGCGCTCACCGCGGAGGAGTGGACACCGCTCGACCGGTGAGGCCGGGTGCGGTGCGGGGCTTCCGGTGGTCCACAGCCGCCCGGCAGACCGGGGAACCGGTTGCCCGGCCCGACCGGTCCCTACGGCTACGGCTACGGCTACGGCTACGGCTACGGCTACGGCTACGGATGCGGTCGCGGCTGCGTTCGCGGTCGCGGCCGCCGTGCCGTGCGGCGTCCCGTCAGTGCGGCTGCTCCGCGACGACGTACCGGAAGACGTTGGCCATCCGCACCGAGGCGTCCCGCTGCACGAACGGGTGCAGCGCCTCCTCCAGTTCCTTGGTGACCAGCGCCGGACCCCACTCCTCGATCGCGACCTCGTACAAGCCGGTCGACAGCATGCCGCGGACGGCGCTGTCCAGGTCGGGGTAGGCGAACGGGCAGCTGACCCGGCCGCTGCCGGCGGCCCGGAGCCCGACCCCGGCGCACAGCCCCTCCAGTGCGCCGGGCGCGCTCAGGGCGAACGGGTCGCAGGCCGGGACCCGGCCCGACCGTCGGCGGGCGACGTCCAGCACCGAGGCGCTCTCGCACCGCTCCGGCGGCCCCCAGCCGGCCAGCACCACGTGACCTCCCTGCAGCGTCAGCGCGGCCGCCTCGGCCACCAGACGGGCCGGCTCACCCACGTACGCGAGCTCCTCGAAAACGGTGACCAGCGAATACGCCGAGCGGGCGACGGGAGTCCCCGGACGGTCGATGCCCTCGGCGCCGGACACCCGCAGCCGCCGGCCCTCCGCCAGCTCCCGGAGCTCCGCCTCCGACTCCGACCCGGCGACCTGGGCGCCCCGCTCCGCCGCCAGCAGCAGAGCGAGTCCCGAACGGCACCCGAGACCGAGCAGGCTCGTCGCCGGGCCGACCTCCAGCCGCTGGTGAACCGCCTGGTAGAGCGGCACGAGCATCCGCTCCTGGATCTCCGCCCAATCGCGCGCCCGACCGCGGGACCCCGCTCCGCCACCCGCGTGCGGGCGCTGCACGGTCGTACCGGTCACCTGCGCTGAAGCCATCGCGGCCTCCCATTCGGTGTGTGCATCCCATGCTCCGGCTCCCCCGGTGGTGCTCCGCCCCGCCTCCAGCGAACAGCGGCCGGAGCCTGCCGTCCAGAGGTGTGCAGGGAGTGTCCGTGCGCCGAGGCGTGCGCCCCGGCAGTGCGCCGGTGAAACGGATTCACGGTCCACGCCCCGATCCCCGTACCATCTGCCCCATGGCTAAGGCACCCGTTCTCACCCCCCAGGCGGAAGACTTCCCGCGCTGGTACCAGGACCTCATCAACAAGGCCGAGCTGGCCGACAACGGTCCGGTGCGCGGCACCATGGTCATCCGACCGTACGGGTACAGCCTGTGGGAGCGGATGCAGCAGGAGATGGACGCCCGCATCAAGCGGGCGGGTGCCCAGAACGCCTACTTCCCGATGTTCATCCCGCAGTCGTACCTGACGAAGGAGGCGGAGCACGTCGAGGGCTTCGCCCCCGAGCTCGCGGTCGTCACCCACGGCGGTGGCAAGGAACTGGACGAGCCCGTCGTCGTCCGCCCCACCTCCGAGACGATCATCAACGAGTACTTCTCCAAGTGGGTGCAGAGCCACCGCGACCTGCCCCTGCTGATCAACCAGTGGGCGAACGTCGTCCGGTGGGAGCTGCGCCCCCGCGTCTTCCTGCGCACCACCGAGTTCCTCTGGCAGGAGGGCCACACCGCCCACGCCACCTACGAGGACGCCCGCGCCTACGCCTCGCGCATCCACACCGAGGTCTACGGCGACTTCATGACCAACGTGCTCGGCATCGACGTCGTGCTCGGCCGCAAGACCGCCCGGGAGCGGTTCGCCGGCGCCATCAACACCCTCACGCTCGAAGGCATGATGGGCGACGGCAAGGCCCTGCAGATGGGCACCAGCCACGAGCTCGGCCAGAACTTCGCCAAGGCGTTCAACACCACCTACCAGCTGCAGGGCGCCGAGCGCGAGCACGTCTGGCAGACCTCCTGGGGCGTCTCCACCCGCATGGTCGGCGGCCTGATCATGTCGCACGGCGACGACAACGGGCTGCGCGTCCCGCCGCGCCTGGCCGCCGTGCAGGCCGTCGTCCTCGCCATCAAGGGCGACGACGCCGTGCTCGCCAAGGTCCGCGAGATCGGGGCCGCACTGGAGGCCGTCGGCGTCCGCGTCGTCGTCGACGACCGCACCGACACCCCGTTCGGCCGCCGCGCCGTCGACTGGGAGCTCAAGGGCGTACCGCTGCGCATCGAGGTCGGCCCGCGCGACCTGGAGAGCGGCACCGCGATGCTGGTCCGCCGGATCGCCGGCGGCAAGGAGCCCGTCTCCGTCGACGGGCTCACCACCCTCGTGCCCGGGATCCTGGAGGAGGACCAGGCGCTGCTGCTCCGCCAGTCCCGCGAGCGCCGCATCGCCCGCACGGTCGACGTCGCCTCGATCGACGAGGCCGTCGAGGCCGCCGCCACCGGCTGGGGCCGCATCTCCTGGGCCGAGCTCGGCCCGGCGGGCGAGGCCAAGCTGGCCGAGCAGGGCGTCTCGGTGCGCTGCATCGTCGCCGCCGACGGCTCCGTGCCGGCGACGGACGACCAGGACGGCAACATCGCGATCGTCGCCCGCGCGTACTGAGCCACTCGGCCCGGACCGGCCGGGCCCGGCAGGACCTCCTGCCGGGCCCGCCGGGTCGGGCTGCGGTTCGGTCGGGCTGCGGTTCGGTCGAGGTCTCGGCCCGGGTCGGTTCGGCCGGTTCGGTCGTGGAGGGTACGCAGGGGAACGGAGAGCGCCAGAGGTGTTCCCCGGCCCCCGGAACTGACCGGACGACAGGGAATGTTTGCAAGCCCCGAGCGCTTCCCGATGCACTTCCGTTGTATTTCCGCGGCGATTCGGCAGAATGTTAACCCCGGTTTGCATACTGCTCGTTGAGACTACTCGCCGGTCAACTCCCGGCGGTGCTGAACAAGCGGTACGGTATACGGCCCGTGGCCCTGTCAATTTCGACCGGGGCCGCGGGCCGTCCGCCTGGGGGCGGCGTGCGCGTCCCGGGCGATAGCCGAGAGCCCGCCGAGATTCGACGGGCCCACAGATGCAGGGGGTTGGTCTTGCGTCAGGTCAGAACAACGCAATTCAGGTGCACATGTGCATTCCTGGGAGATCGCTGTGAATTCCCGGTGAACGGGAACTCGCGGAACATCGCCACGCTCTCCCTCGTTGGTCCAGCGTGAGCACGACACAGCCCCTCGTCCTGGCGGCCGAACTGGCCGCCGCCTGGAGCGACATCCAGGCCCATCACCAGGACCTCCCCGACCTCGCCTCTCCCGAGGCCCTGATCGGCGAGTCCTCCTCGGCGTGCGGCACCCGGCTCGGATTCGAGCGCCTGCTGCACGAAGCCGCCCACGGCCTGGCCGCAGCACGGGAGATCCGCGACACCTCCCGGGCCGGGCGCTACCACAACCGGCGCTTCCTGATGCTCGCCTCCGAGCTCGGGCTGGCCCACCCGGTCGAGCCGCACGCCAGCAGCGGCTTCTCCCAGGTGACCATGCTCCAGGAGACCCGGGAGAGATACACCGACACCATCGAGCGGCTGGAGCACGCCCTCGGCGCACACCAGCTCGCCGTCACCGGTGAGGGCACCCAGCGCGCCTTCCGCGGTCCGGCGGCCCGACATGGTTCGTCGGGTGGCGGCGTGCGCGTCAAGGCCGTGTGCGGCTGCGGCCGCAACGTCCGCGTCGTTCCGTCGGTGCTCGCCCAGGCGTCCATCGTCTGCGGCGCCTGCCAGCAGCCGTTCAAGATCGGTTGAGGGCCACCGGCGGCCCAGCGCCGTCGGTGGTCGCTCGCTGTGCTCGGCTCTACCGGGGGCGGGGGCCCTCGGTCGGGCCGGTCCGCAGTGCGGACCGGTCGGCGGACTCCGTGACGTCCGCCACCCGTGGTCCGTGCAGGTCCACCGCCCGCCGACGCGGCGCGGTGGGGTGATGATGCGGTGAGGTCATGACGTGTGCGGTGCCGCGGACGGTGCACGGCCGCCGCGGGCAGTAAGCCCCTTGGGGTGCAGGCCCGGGATGCCCGGGGATCCGTCTCGGAGCCGGTGGACCGGAGCCGGTGGGCTGGGCCGGTGGACCGGAGGTGCACGGACCGGAGGCGCCTGAACCGGGTGCGTGGAGCCGGAGGCTCCTGGGTCGGGTGCGTGGCCCGGGTGGTGCGCCCGGACGTCGAGGAGTGGTGGGCCCGGGACCGGGCGGGCCGGAGCGGGCCATGTCGGGCGCTCGGCCGGGCTGTGGCAGAATAGACAGCTGAGTACTCGGCAGCCGAGCAGGACCCCTCTCTCCTACGGCTGGCGTGTCCACTGAACGGCCGGTCGCCGCAACCCCACGTGGTGACAGCGGCCGCTCACCCACGTCAACACCAGGAGATTCCACTCCCGTGGCAGTCAAGATCAAGCTCAAGCGTCTCGGCAAGATTCGCGCCCCGCACTACCGCATCGTCGTCGCGGACTCCCGCACCAAGCGTGACGGTCGCGCCATCGAGGAGATCGGCATCTACCAGCCGACCTACGACCCCTCGAAGATCGAGGTCGACACCGACCGCGCCCAGTACTGGCTGTCCGTCGGCGCCCAGCCGACCGAGCCGGTCCTCGCCATCCTCAAGCTCACCGGTGACTGGCAGAAGTTCAAGGGCCTGCCCGCCCCGGAGCCGCTGAAGGTCGCCGCCCCCAAGGTCGAGGACTTCTCGCACCTCTTCGCGAAGGCCGTCGCGGGCTTCGAGGACAGCACCACCGGTGTTGCCATCACCCCGAAGGCCAAGAAGGCGGACAAGGCCGAGGCTGACGCCGAGGCCCCCTCCACCGAGGCCTGAGCATGATCGAGGAAGCCCTCGATCACCTGGTGAAGGGCATTGTCGAGCACCCCGACGAGGTGCAGGTGCGCGCGCGCAACCTGCGCCGGGGCAACACCATCGAGGTCCGGGTGCACCCCGACGACCTCGGCAAGGTGATCGGCCGCGGAGGCCGTACGGCCCGCGCGCTGCGTACCGTGGTGGGAGCGCTCGGCGGCCGGAACGTCCGGGTCGACCTGGTCGACGTGGACAGCCTTCGCTGACACCAGGCCACCGGACACTCGTCAGGTATTCAGGGGCCGGCCGGGACGCACGTCGTCCCGGCCGGCCCCTGCCGGCGTTTCCGGGCCGTGTTCGGGTGGCTCGCGTCGTCCGGGCGGTTCGGACTGACCGGGCAGCCCTGGCCGCAACAGGTCGGTGGTGGCCGGCGGGGGCCCACGGCGCCCGTGGTCGCGGCCGCACCGACAGCAGCATGCAGGAGCGCTCCGGAGCGGGCGCACAGGAACGAACAGCGCAGACACACCACACGCGCCCCGGGGCGCGGGAAGACCCAGGAGAACGATCACCGTGCAGCTCGTCGTCGGTCGGATCGGCCGCGCCCACGGCATCAGGGGCGACATCAGTGTCGAGGTCCGCACCGACGAACCCGAACTCCGGCTCGGACCGGGCGCCGTCCTGCTCACCGACCCCGCGTCGGCAGGCCCGCTCACCGTGGAGAGCGGCAAGGTGCACAGCGGCCGACTGCTGCTCCGCTTCGTCGGCGTCAAGGACCGCACCGAGGCCGAGGCCCTGCGCGGCACGATCCTCATCGCGGAGGTCGACCCGGAGGACAGCCCCGACGACCCGGACGAGTACTACGACCACCAGCTGATCGGCCTTGACGTGGTGCTGAGCGACGGCACCCTCGTGGGCGAACTCACCGAGGTCCTGCACCTGCCGTACCAGGACCTGCTGACCGTGACGCGGCCGGACGGCACCGAGGTGCTGGTGCCCTTCGTCGAGCAGATCGTGCCGACGATCGATCTTGAGGAGCAGCGGGCCGTGATCACGCCTCCGCCTGGCCTCATCGACGCGGTCGCATCCGACACGGCTGAGGCTGAGGCAGAGTCTGCGGAGGCTGGGGACGGGGACGGGGACGGGAACGGTGCGGCGGCGGGCGCGGCCGACGATGCCGACCGGCCGGAGAGCGGTGCCGGGGCATGAGTGAGATGCGCATCGACATCGTCACCATCTTCCCGGAGTACCTGGAACCGCTGAACGTCTCCCTCGTCGGCAAGGCCAGGGCGCGAGGCCAGCTGGACGTCCACCTGCACGACCTGCGCAGCTGGACCACCGACGTGCACCGCACGGTGGACGACACCCCGTACGGGGGCGGCCCCGGCATGGTGATGAAGCCCGAGCCGTGGGGCGCCGCGCTGGACGCCGTGCTCGACGCGGGCCCTGCCGACAGCACCCCCACCCTGGTCGTCCCCACCCCGAGCGGGCGCCCGTTCACGCAGGAGCTCGCGCAGGAGCTCGCCGCGTGCCCGTGGCTCGCATTCGCGCCGGCGCGGTACGAGGGCATCGACCGCCGGGTCATCGACGAGGCAGCCGAGCGCATGCCGGTCGTCGAGGCCTCCATCGGCGACTACGTCCTCGCCGGCGGTGAGGTCGCCGTCCTGGTGATGGTCGAGGCCATCGCCCGGCTCCTGCCGGGCGTGCTCGGCAACGCGGAGTCCCACCGGGACGACTCCTTCGCCCCCGGTGCGATGGCGGACCTGCTCGAAGGCCCGGTCTACACCAAGCCCGCCGAGTGGCGCGGCCGTGTCGTTCCCGACATCCTGCTCAGCGGCCACCACGGCAAGATCGCGCGCTGGCGGCGGGAGCAGGCCTTCGCCCGTACCCTCGCCAACCGGCCGGATCTCGTCACCCGCTGGAAGGCGGCGTCCTTCGACAAGAAGGAGCGCGAGGCGCTCAACCTGCTCGGCCTGGTCTGGGACGAGCCGCTCGGCCGATTTCGGCCGTCCGGCGATGCTGTGGAACAATAGGCGACTGTTGTCTGTCGCTGGACGTTCCCTCGGGCTCGTCGTGGACCGGCGCACCCGCCGCAGGGGGTGTGTCGTCAGCCGATGCGGCCCGCAGCACCACCATTACTCACGACATTCCGTGGACGGCCTGTGGCGTCTGCGATGGAGAGCATCATGAGCAACAAGCTCGCTGCTGTCGACGTGGCTTCGCTGCGTACCGACGTCCCGTCCTTCCGTCCGGGTGACACCCTCAAGGTGCACGTCCGCGTCATCGAAGGCACCCGCTCGCGCGTCCAGGTCTTCCAGGGCGTTGTCATCCGCCGCCACGGCGCCGGCATCGGTGAGACCTTCACCGTCCGCAAGGTCAGCTTCAACGTCGGCGTCGAGCGCACCTTCCCGGTGCACACCCCGGTCGTCGAGAAGATCGAGGTCGTGACCCGCGGCGCCGTCCGCCGCGCGAAGCTGTACTACCTCCGTGACCTGCGCGGCAAGGCCGCGAAGATCAAGGAGAAGCGCGACAAGTGATCCGCTGCCCCGGCTTGCCGGGGCGGGGATCGATCGGCTCGGGCAAGCCCGATGGGCCGCACCCCTTGGCCTTTCAGGCCTGGAGGATAAGCTCAGCCCGATGACCACGCACGAACCCTCCACGGACCGCGTCGGAAGATCCGCACCCTCAGGTGCAGGCTCGCCGACGCGGTCCGTGGTCGTTTCTGCCGACCGGCGGACAGCCGAGCCGTCGGGCATCACCGCCGTCGTCTCCTCCGAGGCGCCGACGGCGGATCCGACAGGTCGTCCGGCGGGGGAGTCGGTGCGGGAACCTGCGCTGGAACCGGTGCTGGAACCGGTGCTGGAACCGGCCGGCGATCCGGTTGGCGATCCGACAGACGGTCGAGGCTCTGCGGAGGGTGCGTCGGACGACCCGGACGGACCCGGTGACCCGGCCGAGGCCGCCGGCGGGGACGAGACCGGCGACGGTGGCGAGACCGGCGACGGTGGCGAACCCGGCGGTTCGGCCGATCGGGACGGACCGGAGGACGGCGGGACCGGCCAGGGGCGATGGCTGCGTGACCTGCTGCTTCTCGCGGGTGCCTGCGTGACCGTACTCCTCTTGGTCAACGCCTTCGCCGCACGGCCGTTCGCCGTGCCGTCCGGCTCCATGGAGAACACCTTGCGACCGGGCGACCGGTTGATCGTCAACGAACTCGCGTACGCGTTCGGCGGGCACGTGCAGCGCGGTGACGTGGTGGTGTTCGACGGGACGGGCTCCTTCCTGCCGTACGCGGCCGAGCCGTCCGCAGGCCGGCGGTTGCTGGCGCGCCTGGGGCTGGCCTCCGGCGAGGACTCGGTGTTCGTGAAGCGGGTGATCGGCGTGGGCGGGGACAGGGTGACCTGCTGCGGTGCGGACGGGCGGCTCAGGGTGAACGGGGTGGCCCTCGACGAGAGCTCCTACCTTGCTCCCGGCGACACCGCCTCCCAGGTGGCGTTCGACATCGTGGTGCCGGCCGGAAAGCTGTGGCTGATGGGGGACCACCGGACGGTCTCCCGGGACTCGCGGGACCACCTCGGCGAGCCCGGTGGCGGCTTCGTCCCGGAGAGCAGGGTGATCGGCCGGGCAGCCTGGGTGGTCTTCCCGTTCGGCCGCTGGACCTCGTTGGAGCGGCCTGCGGCGTTCGCCGCGGCAGGGGGGACTGGTGGTCATGGGGACCAGGGGTAGAGGCCGGATCGCCGAGGCCCGGCCCGAGGAGAGCGAGACCGCGGCGACGCCCGCCCGCGGCCGGGCGGAACGCCGCAGGACGGCCCAGCGCGCCGCACGCCGCCGACGGCGCTCGCTCTTCCGCGAGCTGCCACTGGTGGTCGTGGTGGCCCTGGTGATCGCGCTGGTGCTGAAGACGTTCTTCATCCAGGTCTTCGTGATTCCTTCCGGTTCGATGGAGCAGACGATCCAGATCGGCGACCGGGTACTCGTCGACAAACTCACCCCGTGGTTCGGCAACGAGCCCGGGCGCGGCGAGGTCGTCGTCTTCCGCGACCCGGGCGGCTGGCTCGAGAACGAGCGGAAGACGTCGACGGACGGGCCGGTGGTCCGCCGGGTGAAGCAGGTCTTCTCCGCAGTCGGCCTCCTGCCGTCCGACAACGAGCACGACCTCATCAAGCGGGTGATCGGTGTCGCGGGCGACACCGTGGAGTGCTGCGACGCCAAGGGCCGGCTCAGCGTCAACGGCACGCCCGTCGACGAGACGTACATCGCGCCGGGCAACGTTCCCTCGCGGCAGCCGTTCAAGATCACGGTGCCGGCGGGACGTCTCTGGGTGATGGGAGACCACCGGGACCTCTCGGCGGACTCCCGCTTCCACATGGGCAACCCCGGTGGCGGGACGATCCCGGTGGACAACGTCGTGGGTCGTGCGTTCCTCATCGCCTGGCCGCTGCCGCGGCTCGGTCAACTCGACGTGCCGACGTCACTCTCCTCGATCCAGGCCCGCCCGGCGGCCTCCGCGACCGTGCCTCAGAGCGCCGCCGCGCAGATTCGGGCAGGCTTGCCCGGCCGGGCACCGACTCCTGCGGAACCTTCGCTCGTTATGGGTGTGTTGGGTTTCCTCCCGCTCGTTGCGGGGTGGAGCCCGGCCGGGCGGCGCCGCCGACGGTGGCCCGGCTGATGGCCGGGCCTGCCGTGTGGGAGCACGGCCGGGTCCGACAGGAGTGATAGAGAAGTGCTGGAATGCCCGGCGCATGGTCGTGGGAGTTTCCCGGTTCCCGGGGACGCCACCGGTGTCAGGACCCGCCCTCGGGGGCAGGCCTGAGGCGGGCCGACAGTCGGTTACGTAGCGTGGTGCCCGCTGTCCGGCACTGGTGAGCGCGGGCGCACGCATGCCCGCAGAGCAGGGAGGAGATGTCGTGGGGGATCTGGTGATCGGTGCCCGCTCGGGCGGCCCGGAGCCCGAAGGCCCGGGTGGCCATGCGGTCCGGTCGGCCCAGGCCGCACAGTCCGTGGGCGGGATGGACGCGGGAGTGGTGGCAGCCGCCGACGGTGGTTCCGTCGGCGCCCCGGACGACTCGGAGGGCCCCGTGGGTGAGGCGGCTGAGGACAGCACGACCGACAAGGACGGATCCGGCGACCGCGGCTCGCAGCAGCAGCGCCAGCGATCGTTCTGGAAGGAGCTGCCGATCCTCGTCGGCATCGCTCTGATCCTCGCCCTGGTGATCAAGACGTTCTTCGTCCAGGCGTTCTCGATTCCGTCGGGCTCCATGGAGCAGACGCTGAAGATCGGTGACCGTGTTCTGGTCGACAAGCTCACCCCCTGGTTCGGTTCGGAGCCGGAGCGCGGAGAGGTCGTCGTCTTCCACGATCCGGGTGGCTGGCTGAACGACGAGCCCACGCAGCGCAGCAACAGCGCCGTCGTGCGCGGCATCCAGAACGTGTTCAGCTTCATCGGCCTGATGCCTTCGTCCGACGAGAAGGACCTGATCAAGCGGGTCATCGCCGTGGGCGGAGACACCGTCGAGTGCCAGGGCAGCGGACCCGTCAAGGTGAACGGCATCGCCTTGGACGAGCCGTACATCTTCCCCGGCAACACCCCGTGCGGCGAGAAGCCCTTCGGGCCGGTCAAGGTGCCGGACGGCCGGATCTGGGTGATGGGTGACCACCGCGGTGACTCGCTCGACTCCCGCTACCACCAGGACCAGCCCGGCGGCGGCACCGTGCCGGTCGACAACGTGGTCGGGCGGGCCTTCGTCGTCGCCTGGCCGATCGGTGACTGGGCCACGCTTCCGGTCCCGTCCACCTTCGACCAGAAGGGGCTCTCCGCGGCAGGCCCGCTCGCACCGGCGGCTGCCGGGGCGGCGCTCGCGGTGCCGGCCGTCTGGTGGCTGCGCCGCCGTCGCTGAACACGGCGATCCGGCTCCCGATCGGGTGCCGATCCGAGGCCGACTCTTGCGCGAGCCGCGGTACCGACGAGTAATCTGCTCGGACGTGCCGCGGCTCGCCCTTTTCGGTCGGCTCGGCACAGCGCCTGTACCGGAGGCGCTGGCCGGACACGGCCGAGCCGACCAGGAAGGCACGACCGCGATGAGCAGTCTCACGGAACAGCGTCCGTCGGCCGCGCCGGTGCGTCGCTCGACCCCGAAGCGCATCGCATCGCTGCTGCAAGGCGTGGCGATCGCCGTCGGCTTCGCGATGCTGGTCGGCGGCGTTGCCCTGGTGGCCGTCCAGTACCGGCCGTACCGCATCCCCAGCACCTCCATGTCGCCCACGATCCAGGTGGGGGACACCGTTCTCGCCAGGAAGACCGACGGCGGCACGGTCGGCCGTGGTGACATCGTCGTCTTCAGTGAGCCGCTCTGGGGCGGTGCCACCATGGTCAAGCGGGTGGTCGCCCTCGGCGGTGACACCGTCGCCTGCTGCGATGCCGGACAGCGTCTGACCGTCAACGGCGTGGGCGTCGACGAGTCCTACGCCGACGAGAAGCTCGGGCCCGGCGCCGGTTTCAGCATCACCGTGCCGGAGGGCCGGCTGTTCCTGCTCGGTGACTCCCGGGCCAACTCGCTCGACTCCCGCAGCCACCTCGACGTTGCCGGCGGCACCGTCGCCGCGTCCGACGTGGTGGCGCGGGTGGAGGCGATCGCCTGGCCTTCCGACCGGATGGCTTCCGTGCCACGTGCCGACGCCTTCGACGCGATCGCAGGCAGGTCTGCCTCCCGGCACGGGCTTCTCGTACCCGCGACGTACGCTGCGGTGGGCGGTGCGCTGCTGGTCCTCGCGGCGGGGGCCGCAGGCGGGATCGCCGGGCTGACCGCTCGGCTGCTGAGGCGACGGCGTACCTGAGCCGTTCCGTCCTGCCCGGCCCGAGGAGGTGAGTGCGCTGGTACCCCGTCGCCGACGTGCGGTGCGCGTCCTCCTGCTCGACCCGCAGGACAGGCTGCTCCTCCTGCACGGATGCGACCCGGCCGTTCCGGACGTGACCTGGTGGATCACCCCGGGCGGCGGGCTGGAACCGGGGGAGAGCACGGGGGAGGCGGCCGAGCGTGAGCTCGCCGAGGAGGTCGGGCTCACCGGCGTGGAGCTGGGGCCGTTGGTGGCGTACGGCACGGTGTCGTTCTCCTTTCAGGGACAGCTGTACGAGCAGGACCAGTGGTTCCACCTGGCCAGGGTCGGCCAGGTCGCCGTTGAGCCCGCCCGTACGGGCGGTGGCGACGAGCACGCCCGGCTGCTGGCCGCCCGCTGGTGGACGGTCGCCGAGCTGCGGGCCACCCGGGAGACCGTCTACCCGGCCGGCCTGGCCGATGTGGTCGAGCGCCTGGTCGCGGATGGCCCGCCAGTCGTGCCGGTACGGCTCTGACGGTGGGTGTGGTGGTCCACAATGGGGTGGACGTGACGAATGAGGGGACGCCTGGATGAGTGCCGAAGACCTCGAGAAGTACGAGACCGAGATGGAGCTCAAGCTCTACCGGGAGTACCGGGATGTGGTCGGCCTCTTCAAGTACGTGATCGAGACCGAGCGACGGTTCTACCTGACGAACGACTACGACCTGCAGGTGCACTCGGTGCAGGGCGAGGTGTTCTTCGAGGTGTCGATGGCGGATGCGTGGGTCTGGGACATGTACCGGCCGGCCCGTTTCGTGCGGAAGGTGCGGGTCCTCACCTTCAAGGACGTCAACATCGAGGAGCTGGCGAAGAGCGACCTGGAGCTGCCGTCCGACGACACGTCCTTCGGAAACTGATCGAAAGCGCGTCCAGGTCACCGAGCATGGAGCGGGACATCGCTCCGTGTCGAGTTCCGCCCTGGTCGGTCACCCCTGAGGGGGACACGGGTTATCCACAGCCCCGGGTTGTCCACAGGGTCTGAGTCCCGGTCCGTCGTGCAGGCACTCCCGCGGCAACCTCCTGTCCCGGAGGTGATAGCCGTGCAGAGTTCCAACACCGGCCTCGGCCGATACGGCGAAGAAGTGGCCGCCCGCAGGCTTGCCCGCGACGGCCTGCGCATTCTCGAACGAAACTGGCGCTGTGCGGAGGGCGAGCTCGACATCGTCGCGCTCGACGGCGACACCGTGGCCGTGTGTGAGGTCAAGACCCGATCCGAGCGCGCCTTCCAGAAGCCGACCGAGGGAATCGACCGGCCCAAGGCGGCGCGGCTTCGCCGACTTGCCGAACGCTGGCTGATCGAACGCTGGCCCTCCCATTTCGAGCTCCTCGCGCAGCTCGTCGGCCCTCACCCGGCGGATGCCCCGACCGGTGGCGTACCGACAGACCGGGAGTCTGCCCGGACCCTCCCGGGGGCCGGCGTCCCTGTCGCCGCCCCCGGGGGCACCCACGGCGGAGGCCCGCCCGACGCCGACGGCGCAGCCGTTCCGCCGCCGCCCGGCGGAGTCCGGATCGACCTGATCGCGGTCGTCAACCGGATCAAAGGCGCTGCCGTGGTCGAGCACCTGCGCGGGGCGGTCTGAGATGCCCTTCGCCCGCACCTGTTCCGTCGCGCTGATGGGCGTGGACGGCGTCGTGGTCGAGGTCCAGGCGGACCTCGAACCAGGAGTGGCGGCATTCACCCTCGTCGGCCTGCCCGACAAGGCGCTCTCCGAGGCACGCGACCGGGTCCGCGCAGCCGTCGTCAACAGTGGCGAGAGCTGGCCGCAGCGGAAGCTCACCGTCGGCCTGAGCCCCGCCTCCGTTCCGAAGAGCGGAAGCGGCTTCGACCTGGCCGTCGCCTGCGCCGTCCTTGCCGCCGCCGAACGGCTCGACCCCAACACCATCGCCGAGCTCCTCATCATCGGAGAGCTCGGCCTCGACGGCCGGGTCCGGCCGGTCCGCGGCGTGCTCCCCTCGGTGCTCGCCGCAGCCGACGCGGGCTACCGCCAGGTCGTCGTCGCGGAACAGACCGCAGCCGAGGCCTCGCTGGTGCCCGGTGTGTCCGTCCTGGGAGTACGCAGCCTGCGCCAGCTCATCGCCCTGCTCACCGGGGCTCCGGCGCCGGAGGAGGAGCCCACGGCGGCCCTCGGCCGCCCGGATCCGCTGCTGGCCGGTCTGATGCTGCCCGGCATGGGCGTACGCGACCTCGGATCGCAGACCGCGCACCGGCCGGACATGGCCGACGTCGCGGGTCAGTACGAGGCCCGTCGTGCGCTCGAGATCGCGGCCGCCGGCGGGCACCACCTCTACCTGAAGGGGCCGCCCGGTGCTGGCAAGACCATGCTGGCGGAACGGCTTCCGGCCCTGCTGCCACCCCTGACGCAGTCGGAGGCCCTTGAGGTCACGGCCGTGCACTCCGTGGCGGGACTCCTCCCGCCGGGCCGGCCCTTGATCAGCACTCCGCCCTACTGCGCGCCCCACCACTCCACGACGATGCCCGCCATCGTCGGCGGCGGCAGCGGGATACCGCGACCGGGAGCCGTGTCGCTCGCCCATCGTGGGGTGCTGTTCCTCGACGAGGCACCGGAGTTCCCCGTCCGGGTGCTGGACGCGCTGCGCCAGCCGCTGGAGTCGGGAGAGGTGACGATCGCCCGGTCAGCCGGCTCGATGCGTCTTCCCGCCCGCTTCCTGCTCTGCCTCGCCGCGAACCCGTGCCCCTGCGGTCGGCACTCGATCAGGGGTGACGGCTGTCAGTGCACGCCGACCATGGTCCATCGCTACCAGGCCAGGCTGTCCGGACCGCTGCTCGACCGCGTCGACCTCCAAGTGCAGGTGTCATCGGTGACCAAAGCCGAACTGCTGGCCCGGGACACCTCGGCCGAGAACTCGGCGATCGTGGCCGCGCGTGTCCTGGAGGCACGCCGTAGGGCCGCCGCCAGGCTCGCCGGAACTCCGTGGCGGACCAACGCCGAAGTGCCGGGGCACGAACTGCGCACCCGGTGGAGCCTGGCCCCCGGCGCGCTGGCGGACGCCGAACACGACCTGGAACGGGGACTGCTGACGGCCCGGGGCCTCGACAGAGTGCTGCGAGTGGCCTGGACGATCGCCGACCTCGCCGGACGCGCCCGCCCGGTGCGGTCCGACGTCCGCGCCGGCCTCGCCCTGCGCACCGGGGTGCCCCGCTGAGTCCTGTGCCGGCCGTTACTGCTCTTCCCACCCTGCGAACCGTGGTGCTGCACGAGCCTCGGCCCACCTACCAGGTTCCGGGCTCGTCGCCTCCGGGCTGAACCCCGTACCCCCATCCTGCCCCTGTCGGACCTGCCCGTTCCGGAGACCGCCGTGGACCATATGAACACCACCGATCTGCCCTTGCCAGCTACCCCAGCCGCGCCGACTCGCGTGGAGCCGCCTGAGCCGGCCGTCGTCAACGACCAGCCCGGAGCCGGAGCCGGAGCCGGAGCCGGAACCGGAACCGCGCCGGAGTCCGCGTCCGGCGCACCGCCGCGCGGTGCCGGGGAAGCCGGCACCCGTCCACTTCACGGCGCCGCACGCGCCTCCCAGGCTGCGGCCCCGGCGTCGTTCCCGTCCTCCTCCGCGCCGCTTCCCGGGCCCGAGCGCTTGGCGAGAGCTGCACTGACGCGGCTGATCGAGCCGGGGGACGCAGTGATGGGCCGCTGGCTTCGCGATCTGAGCGCATCCAGCGTGGTTGATGCCATCCGTGGTCTGACCCCGCCCGGCAGGCTCGGACTCGACCCGGGGCGCCTCGCCGACTACCGGGCCCGCTGTCCGGACCCGGACCCGGTCGCGGACCTCCGACGGATCCAGGGCGGCGGAGGACGGTTCGTCATCCCCGGCGACCCGGAATGGCCGAGCCAACTGGACGACCTCGGCGACGGCCGACCGGTCGGTCTCTGGGTGCGCGGATCGGGTTCGCTCCGGTTGCTCGCGCTCCGGTCCGTCGCCATGGTCGGTGCCCGCGCGTGCACGGCCTACGGCGCCCACGTCGCAGGCGAACTCGCCGCCCAACTGGCCGAACGCGGGTGGGTCGTCGTCTCCGGCGCTGCTTACGGCATCGACGCCGCCGCACATCGCGGCACGCTGGCCGTCGGCGGTGCCACCATCGGCGTCCTCGCCTGCGGCGTCGACGTGGCGTACCCGCCGGGCAACGCCGAACTCATCCGCCGCATCTCCGAGCAGGGCCTGGTCATCAGTGAGCTGCCGCCCGGAGTCCATCCCAACCGATTCCGCTTCGTCCTGCGCAACCGCGTCATAGCGGCCCTCACCCGCGGCACGGTCGTCGTCGAGGCAGCCGTGCGGAGTGGTGCACTGAGCACGGCCCGCCGCGCCCGTGACCTCAACCGCCACACCATGGGGGTCGCCGGCCCCGTCACGTCGGCGCTCTCGGCAGGGGTGCACGCCCTGATCAGAAGCGGTGCGGCCACCTTGGTCACGGACGCCGCCGAGATCGGCGAGCTGATCGGGGCCATCGGGGACGATCTCGCGCCGTGCCGGTCGGGCCCGGTCCTCCCTCGCGACCTGCTCGAACCGCCGGTGGCCCGGGTGCTGGAGGCCGTCCCGGCCGCAGCCGGCGGCGCGCCCGTCGACGCCGTGGCCAGGGAAGCAGGCCTGCCGCCCGACGAGGTACGTCAGCGGCTCTACGAGTTGGCGTCCCTCGGCTACGTGGAGAGGTCCGGCACGCACTGGAGGCTGATGCGCAGACGCTGAACGCGACCCGGCGCGCCCGGCGCGTGTTGTGTTCACGCGCCGGGTGCGCCACCGGATCGGGCGACGCCCGAGTGGCGGTAGCACACCGCATTGACTCGGTCACGCTACGCTTCTTTAAGGCTTCCCTATCAGCACATGACTCGGCAGAACGGCGCAGACCAACGCATGCCCACACACATTCCGGGACACAGGGTGACCGGTGACGCCCTGTCTGCGGGAAGGGCGGGGGCCGAGGCCCGACCCGCAGCGGACCGCGTCCCTCAGGAGCCGTCCGTGCTGCGCCCCGGCGGGCCCGCGGACCGCGCGTTCACTCCAGGTCCGCACGAACATCACGGCGCATCAGGCGCCTCAGGGCTGTCGGCAGTTCGAGCCGCCCCACAGCCGACCCCGCAGGCAGCTGGACCAGCGGCCCAGCCCGGCCGGCGCACGTCGGGGGGCCTCACTCCGGCGCCCGCTGCCCAACCCGCGCCCCCCGTCGGCATCAGCGCGCCGACCCGACCGCACCCGGCTGCGCCGTACGACCAACCGACACGTGTTGCTCCGTCCGAGGCGGTGGCGGACGCAGGCATCCGGCCCGGCCAGGAGGCGCGGGGCGACACCCGCTGCAGTGCCGGGGTCGGTAGCGGGAGCGGGAATGGGACCGAACCGAACCACTCACGCGGAGCAGCCGACGGGGAGCACGCTCCGGCAGCGCCGGACGATCCGTCCGGGGATACCGCAGGGCGGCCGCGTCCGAGCTCACCGCGTTCGGGTAGTTCAGGTAGTTCGGGCAGCTCGGGCCCAGGTTCCGCGCGGCCCGGCACCTCGCGTGCGAGCGGGGCACGCGGCACTGCACCCGGCACAGCCGCGCCGCGCGTGAACCCGGCGCCGGCGACTGCGCCGCGCGCGACCCCGTCCCGGACCGTGCCCCCTCGAACGGTGCCCCCGCGCGTGGGCGGCTCCCGGCCGACCGCCTCCCGTACGCCAGGGCAGGCCGCCGACGGATCCGGGCCGGTGCTGCCGCACCGACTTCCGTCCCCCACGCACTCGTCCGGCGGATCTCGGGCAAGGGAGGACGGGCACGAGCGCGTACCTGACGGTTCGGTGGACACCGGCCGTCCGGTGGCCGCGCCGCGGGAGCCCGTACGCCCGGAGCCGCCGGTCCCCAGGCCGGGCACCCCGGAAGGCTGCGGTGCTGCTGGCACCGCTCAGAACCCGGACACCGCCGGCACCCGTGGCGCCCCTGATGCTCCGGCTTCCACAGACCCCCCGCGGCTCCAGGCCAAGGTGTCGACACCTCCCGCCGAACGCAGCGCACTCGAAACGCTCTGGCGTTCCTACAAGGAGTCCGGCGATGCCCGGCTGCGGGAGCAGCTGATCCTGCACTACTCACCGCTGGTCAAGTACGTCGCCGGCCGTGTGGGGGTTGGCCTGCCCGCCAACGTCGAGCAGGCCGACTTCGTCTCGTCCGGTGTCTTCGGCCTGATCGATGCCATCGAGAAGTTCGACATCGACCGGGCGATCAAGTTCGAGACCTATGCGATCAGCCGGATCCGCGGCGCGATCATCGACGAACTGCGAGCCCTCGACTGGATCCCGCGCTCGGTGCGGCAGAAGGCCAAGGTGGTGGAGCGAACCTACGCCACCCTGGAGGCCCGGCTGCGTCGCACACCGCACGAGCCCGAGGTGGCGGCGGAGATGGGCATCACGCTGGAGGATCTGAGGACGATCTTCAGCCAGCTCTCGCTCGCCAACGTGATGGCCCTGGACGAGCTGATCCACCCGGTAGGGGAGAGCGGTGACGCGCTGACCCTCATGGACACCCTGGAGGACTCCGGGGCGGACAACCCCGTGGAGATCGCCGAGGACCGCGAGCTACGACGCCTCCTGGCCACAGCAGTCAACACCCTGCCGGAGCGGGAGAAGACCGTGGTGACCCTCTACTACTACGAGGGCCTCACCCTGGCCGAGATCGGGCAGGTCCTGGGGGTGACCGAGAGCAGGGTCAGCCAGATCCACACCAAGTCCGTACTCCAGTTGCGCGCGAAACTCTCCGACGTCCGCTGAACCGCACAGGGCAGCGGCCGAGCCACCGAACGTGCGTCGTGGGAGGCACCCGACCGTTCGGCTGTCCGGCCCGACCGCTCGTCCGCCCGGACTGCTCGCCCGTCCTGGCTCGTTCGCGTGGTGGCGGTCCGGTGCGCCAATGCACCTCCGTAGAGTGGACGGGTGCCGAAGATCCGGGCGGCCTCGGTGGCCGAGCATCGTCAACTGCAACGGGCAGCCCTTCTCGACGCTGCCCGCGCCCTGCTGGCGGAAGGCGGGCGGGACGCGCTGACCTTCGCCGCGCTCGCCGCGCGTACCGGGCTCGCCCGTTCCTCCGTCTACGAGTACTTCGGCTCGCGCGCTGCCGTCGTCGAGGAGCTGTGCGCCGTCGACTTTCCGCTCTGGGCGGCCGAGATCGAGGCCGGCATGGCCGCGTGCGACGGTGCCCGGGACCGCTTGGAGGCGTACGTCCGGGGTCAGCTCCACCTCGCCACCGACCCCCGGCACGTCGCCGTGGTCGCCATCTCGGAGCGCGAGCTCGACGACGGTGCCCGCGAGCGGATCCGCGCGGCGCACACCGGCCTGATCACGCTCGTCGTCGAAGCGCTCGGCGATCTCGGCCACGAACGTCCGCGACTCACCGCGGCCCTGCTCCAAGGCGTGGTCGAGTCCGCCGTGCGGCAGATCGAACGGGCTGCGCCGACCGAGGCCGCGGCGATTGCCGACACGGCGGTGGCGGTGGCGCTCAACGGGCTGGGAACACCTTCCTGAGAGAGCTGCGCCGCTCCCTTCGGTGCGCGGCACCGGGCCGGCGACCGCCCGTCCCGAGACTCGCCCCGAGACCCACCCCAGGTGTCGCGCCGCAGAGGCTCGCCCGTCCCGGCCCGCCGGGCCGCTTCCGCGTGGACGGCCGTGCCGAGCGGCAGCAGCCGGACCCGCCCGGATCCGAACAGGGCCAGGGGGTCGAGGTAGCGCTGCCCACGCAGCAGCCCCCAGTGCAGACAGGCTTCCGCCGCACAGTGCCGGTGCGACTCGGCGGCCACCGCACCGATCACGTCGCCGGCCGAGACGGCGGTACCGACCGGCGGTGCTCCTTCGACCGGCAGGTACGTCGTGCGCAGAGGGGGGGTCCCCGAGGCAGGGTGGGTCACCACGACCACCGGTCTGCCGGCCACGCTGCCCGCGAAGGTCACCACACCGGCGGCCGCAGCCTTGACCGGGCTGCCGTCCGCGGCCGCGAGGTCGACCCCGCGGTGTCCCGCGGCCCAGCGCAACGCGGGTGGCTCGAAGCGGCGGAGCAGCGCGCCGGGGCCGCCGACCGGCCAGACCCTCCTGCCGTCGGCGGTGCCCTCGAAGGGCCGAGCACCGCCGTCCACCCCGACGCGCTGCCGGATGCCGGTGCTGGTGCCGGTATCGGCATCGGTGCCTGCCCGTGCACCGGCCGGAGGCAGCGTGATCGTGAGCAGGCTCGCCAGCAGCAGGGCCATGAGCAGGGTCCGCTGCCGGTGATCCGGGGCGGGTGGCGGCAGGGCGTGCGGTGTGGGCTGCCCCGTGGTCGGGGGCGGTGCCAGGAGAAGGGGCCGGGTGACAGGATCGCGGGTCATATGGTTCAGGCTCGCCGTCACTGCGTGGACGGTTCGGCGTGAGCCCCGGTCCTGTGGACAACCGGGGGTTGTGGACAACCACGTCCACCCGCCCGGGTGAACATCCACCGGCGCGGGACGAACGCGCGGGACCGGCAGGCGGCCGTCGGCAGCAGGACCGCGCACCCGCCCCCTTCCCGAGCGGGCCCGGCCGGAACCCGGTAGGGCCCGCTCGCGCGCGGCCGTCCCGCCAGCGCCCGGCCCAGGCAGTCGCAGGCCCCGTCAGTCGCAGGGCCCGGCCGTGCTCCGTCCCGACCCTTCACCCACGGCCGGCCGGTGGGGGTCCGGTGGGTGCTCGCGCGGGGAGGCCGGGCGTGCCGTGCGGCGTCCGCAGGCCGCCGGAGTCGCCCGCAACTCGGGCCTTCCCGTACACTTCACACGCGACCCGGTCCACCGGGTCGACTTCGCACGCCCCGCCACCGGTGGAGTGGCCGCCTCTTCAAAGGGTCGGCCGATGCTTCCCGGTGCGAGTGCCGCTCGGTCCGCCGAGCCTGTCGCGGCCCCGGCCGCCCAGGTTTCGGTGGCTTGGCACGCGCGGGTCGTCAGGCGTGACGGTCACCTGGCCGGCACGGAGACAACCGAGAGACCCGGCACCCTGCCCTAGCTGCGGCGCGCCGGGCGCAACACTGAGGAGCACGGCCATGGCCGTCGTCACGATGCGGGAGCTGCTGGAGAGCGGCGTCCACTTCGGTCACCAGACCCGTCGTTGGAACCCGAAGATGAAGCGTTTCATCTTCACGGAGCGCAACGGCATCTACATCATCGACCTCCTGCAGTCGCTGAACTACATCGACCGCGCCTTCGAGTTCGTCAAGGAGACGGTTGCCCACGGTGGCAGCATCCTCTTCGTCGGCACGAAGAAGCAGGCCCAGGAGGCCATCGCCGAGCAGGCCGCTCGCGTGGGCATGCCCTACGTGAACCAGCGCTGGCTCGGCGGCATGCTGACCAACTTCTCGACCGTCTACAAGCGTCTGCAGCGCCTCAAGGAGCTCGGCGAGGTCGACTTCACGGATGTGGCCGGTTCCGGCCTCACCAAGAAGGAGCTCCTCGTCCTCCAGCGTGAGTACGACAAGCTGGAGAAGACCCTCGGCGGTATCCGCGACATGCAGCGCGTTCCCAGCGCCGTGTGGATCGTGGACACCAAGAAGGAGCACATCGCGGTCGGCGAGGCCCGGAAGCTCCACATCCCGGTCGTCGCGATCCTCGACACCAACTGCGACCCCGACGAGGTCGACTACAAGATCCCGGGCAACGACGACGCGATCCGCTCCGTCACCCTGCTGACCCGTGTGATCGCCGACGCCGTCGCGGAGGGCCTGAAGGCCCGTGCCGGTGTCGCCAAGGGCGACACCAAGGCCGACCCGGGCGCCGACCAGCCGCTGGCCGACTGGGAGAAGGACATCCTCGAGGGCCAGAAGGCCGACGAGGCTCCTGCTGCCGACGCTGCTGCCGAGGCCCCCGCCGAGGCTGAGGCCCCCGCCGCCGAGGTCGAGGCTCCGGCCGCCGAGGCTGAGGCCCCCGCCGCCGAGGTCGAGGCTCCGGCCGCCGAGGCCGAGCAGGCCTGACGTACCAAGGGTGAGGGGCACCCGCCGGGTACGACACCGGTAGGTGCCCCTCTCTCCCGTGCCGGGGCCGAACCATCAGCCCCGGCGCCACCCCACGCAGACACGCGAGACGTGAGAAGAGATCACACCATGGCGAACTTCACCGCCGCGGACGTCAAGAAGCTCCGTGAGCTCACCGGCGCCGGCATGATGGACTGCAAGAAGGCCCTGGACGAGGCCGAGGGCGATGTCCAGAAGGCCCAGGAGCTGCTCCGCATCAAGGGCCAGAAGGGCGTTGCCAAGCGCGAGGGCCGCGACGCCTCCAACGGCGCCCTGACCGTCGTCCTCGAGGGCGGCAACTCCGGTGTCCTGGTCGAGCTGAACTGCGAGACGGACTTCGTCGCCAAGGGTGACAAGTTCGTCGTCGTCGCCGACGCGATCGCCAAGCACGTCGCCGCGGCCGCCCCGGCCGACCTCGAGGCCGCCCTGGCGTCCGAGATCGAGCCCGGCAAGACCGTCCAGCAGTTCGTGGACGAGGCCAACGCCAACCTGGGTGAGAAGATCGTCTTCAAGCGCTTCGCCCAGTTCGCCGGTGACGGTTTCGTCGCCGCCTACATGCACCGCACCTCTCCGGACCTGCCGCCGCAGGTCGGCGTCCTGGTCGAGCTCGACAAGGAGAACGCCGAGGTCGCGAAGGACGTCGCGCAGCACATCGCCGCGTTCGCGCCGAAGTACCTCTCCCGCGAGGAGATCCCGGCCGCCGACATCGAGAACGAGCGTCGCGTCGCCGAGGCCACCGCGCGCGAGGAGGGCAAGCCCGAGGCTGCGCTCCCGCGGATCGTCGAGGGTCGTGTGACCGGCTTCGTCAAGGAGAACGCCGCGCTGGAGCAGGCGTTCGCCAAGGACAACAAGAAGACCGTCGCCAAGGTTCTCGAGGAGAACGGCGTCACCCTCAAGCGCTTCGTCCGCTTCCGCGTCGGCGCCTGAGACCCGTTCCCCGTCGCTTCCGGCCTAAGGTAGGAAGCGCTGCGCGTCGCAGACGCGGCAGGAACGCGCCGAGCGGGCTCTCCGGCACCCCACGGGGGGCGCGTCGGCACCATGAACGACGAGGAGGCCATTGCCGTGCAGGACACCGTACCGGTTCCCGCGGCAGTGGCCTCCTCGCGCGTACGCACAGGGTCGGGCACCGTACCCCCGGCGCTGTGAGCAGCACATGCAGCCCTGCGAGCCCGCAGGTGGAGAAGGAGAAGGCCATGCAGGAGACGCTGGAGACCGGCCGGGACACGCAGGAGGGTTCGCGCCGCCGGGTGCTGCTGAAACTGTCGGGTGAGGCCTTCGCCGGCGGCGGCGGCCTGGGCGTGGACCCGGACGTGGTGCACAAGATCGCCCGCGAGATCGCCACCGTGGTCCGCTCCGGCACCGAGGTCGCCGTGGTGATCGGCGGCGGCAACTTCTTCCGCGGAGCGGAGCTGCAGGTCCGCGGGATGGACCGGGCCCGCTCCGACTACATGGGCATGCTCGGCACGGTGATGAACTGCCTGGCGCTGCAGGACTTCCTGATCAAGGAAGGCATCGAGACCCGGGTGCAGACCGCCATCACGATGGGCCAGGTCGCGGAGCCGTACCTCCCGCTGCGTGCGGTGCGGCACCTGGAGAAGGGCCGCGTTGTGATCTTCGGTGCGGGGATGGGCATGCCCTACTTCTCCACCGACACGACGGCGGTGCAGCGCGCGCTGGAGGTCCACGCCGAGGTCCTGCTGATGGGCAAGAACGGCGTCGACGGCGTCTACGACGCGGACCCGCGCACCAACCCGGAGGCCGTCCGGTTCGACTCGCTGGACTACACCGAGGTGATCTCCCGCGACCTCAAGGTGGCGGACCTGACCGCGATCACCCTGTGCAAGGACAACGCCCTGCCGATCCTGGTCTTCGAGCTGCTGGCTGAGGGCAATATCGCCCGGGCGGTGAATGGTGAGAAGATCGGCACACTCATCAGCCAGGACTCGGCCCGGCCCTGAGCAGCAATCAGCCGTCCGGGGCACCGGTACGGGACTACAGCAGATGAACCGGACAGGGAGCAGACAGTGATCGAAGAGACCCTCCTCGAGGCCGAGGAGAAGATGGAGAAGGCCGTCGCGGTCGCCAAGGACGACTTCGCCGCGATCCGCACCGGCCGTGCCCACCCGGCGATGTTCAACAAGATCGTGGCCGAGTACTACGGTGCCCTGACGCCGATCAACCAGCTCGCCTCGTTCTCCGTGCCGGAGCCCCGCATGGCGGTGATCACGCCGTTCGACAAGAGCTCCCTGCGGAACATCGAGATCGCCATCCGCGACTCCGACCTGGGCGTGAACCCGTCGAACGACGGCTCCCTGATCCGCGTCGTCTTCCCGCAGCTGACGGAGGAGCGCCGCAAGGAGTACATCAAGGTCGCGCGCGGCAAGGGCGAGGACGCCAAGGTCTCGATCCGCTCGGTGCGCCGCAAGGCCAAGGACGCGATCGACAAGCTCGTGAAGGACGGCGAGATCGGCGAGGACGACGGCCGCCGCGGCGAGAAGGAGCTCGACGACACGACGGCCCGTTACGTGGCCCAGGTCGACGAGCTGCTGAAGCACAAGGAAGCCGAGCTTCTCGAAGTCTGACGAACGACGCCCCGGACGCCCGCGCCACCGTGCACGGCCGCCGGGGTCGATCTTGAAACGCTTGCCACCGAGTTCTCTGCTGCGGGTGGCCCCCGCGTCGCCGACACGGTGCGGCGCCGGTCGATCCGGCACCGAACGGGTCACTCGCAGCAGCCTGTGGTGTACCGAAGGGGCACTGCGGCACAGAATCGGACCATGCCCCGCGCCCAGGAGACACCCGTGGCCCCACCCGACCAGCAGCCCCGCAAGCAACGCGGCGGCCGCAACCTTCCGGCCGCGATAGGCGTGGGGGTGGGGCTCGGGGCGGTGATCGTGGCCTCCCTGTTCGTGGTCAAGGTCCTGTTCCTGGTGGTCGTGATCGCAGCGGTGGCCGTGGGCGTGTGGGAGCTGAACTCCCGGCTGGCGGAGACCAAGGGCGTGCACGTGCCGCTGGCACCGCTCGCCGCCGGCGCGGTGGCGATGCCGCTGGTCGGCTACCTGGCGGGTGCCGGATGGTCGGCGGCGGTGCTGGCGCTGACCGGGCTGGCCGTTCTCGTCCAGCGGATGAGCCGGCCGCCGGAGAACTACCTGCGGGACATAACGGCCGGAATCTTCACGGCGTTCTACGTGCCGTTCCTGGCGACCTTCGTGGCACTCATGCTGGCCGCGGACGACGGCTCCTGGCGGATCCTGCTGTTCCTCGTCGTCACCATCTGCAGCGACACCGGCGCCTACGCGGTGGGCTACAAGTTCGGCCGCAACAAGCTGGCTCCCGCGATCAGCCCCGGCAAGACCCGCGAGGGCCTGGCGGGCGGCATCGCGTTCTCCATGGTCGCCGGCGCGCTGTTGATGGAGTTCGTCATCGACGACGGGGCCTGGTGGCAGGGTCTGATCCTCGGGGCGTGCGCGGCGGTCACGGCGACGCTGGGCGACCTCGCGGAGTCGATGATCAAGCGGGACATGGGCATCAAGGACATGGGCACGCTGCTGCCGGGCCACGGCGGCATCATGGACCGGCTGGACTCCCTGCTGCCGACCGCGCCAGTGGTCTGGCTGCTGCTGACGGCTTTCGTGGGCGGCTGACCCGCCCTCCGGCCGTGACGAAGGCCCCGGACGCCTGGCGTCCGGGGCTTTCGCGTATCTGCGGCACTGGGTGGACCATGCCCAAGCCCGGAGAACATGCTCCGGCGAGGTGACGAAAAGCCCCCTACCTGCGTGTTCTCCGCTGGAAGGGGGCTTTCGCGTTGGTGCCGGGTCGTCAGGTCGTCGGTTCACCGGGTCGGAGCATGTCGTCGATGGCCTTCCGCGCGCGGTCCCGGCTGTTCGGCATGAGGTGGGCGTACACCCGGCGGGCGAACCACAGCCGTTCCCGGTGCCGGGCTCACGGACACCAGGAGCCGTCGCTCCGGCTCGCCCGGGCCTCCACCGTGTAGCCCTGCTCCCCGCCGAATGCCCAGGACACGGCGAGATGGGAGGTGGCGCCGTCGATCTGCTTGGTGAAGCAGAGGCCGATCCGTTCGCCGGCCGGGTCGTGGCGCCAGTCGGGTTCGTCCGGCTCGGGCGGTGCCGGCAGCCAGCCGTTGCGGGCGGCGGCCGTCCGGTAATAGGCGACGACGTCAGCCCGCCGGGAGGGCTCGGCGTACCCCTGGCCGAAGTACGCGAAGCGGTCGTCGTCGTCGCAGCCGGTGTACGACTCGCCGTCGGCCTGTGCTCCTTGCGGGGTGCCGACTGTCCGGACCTGGGCGGCCATCGGGTCCTGCAGTGCCGCGTCCGCGAAGGTGCAGCCGTAGATTCCGCCGTTGAGGGCCCACCAGCCGCCGATGACGGTGAGTGTGGCGAAGACCATCCCGCCCGCAACGACGGACGCTCCCACCCGAAGATCGTTCACGGGTGGGAGCGTACAGACCCGCAGCGGGTTCTCCGCCGGCAGGGCGTCTTCGCGTTGGTGCCGGGCCGTCAGGCCGTCGGTTCACCGGGTCGGAGCATGTCGTCGGTGGCCTTCCGCGCGGTCCCGGCTGTTCGGCATGAGGTGGGCGTAGGCCCGGAGGGTCAGGGCCGGGTCCGCGTGACCGAGGTAGTCACTGACGGCTCGGATGCTCTCCCCGGCGTCGAGCAGCACCGAGGCGTAGCCCCCCGATCATGCCCGGACCCGGACCAGACAGGACACCGGCCAAAACCGCTACACCACCCGCGTTGTGCGCTCACCACTGCGCGGCTTGGTAGCTGCCAGTGATGGATCGACTGCGATCTCCGGTGGTTGCGGGCACGTTACTGGCCAGGGCCGGCCGTAATCAGCGGAGCACTGCTACTCGCGGCGCTGCTGCTTTTGGGCGTGTGGATCAACCTGACCGGCTCCGAGGGTGGGAGCGGCTCCGGACCGTCGTCAGCCCCATCTGCCGCCTCCGCGGAAGCATCTCCACCCGAGGGAAGCGGCGCGGGTGGCGTCGGCGCCGGACCATCGTCAACCCCGTCTCCCGGCCCCGCAGCAGCCTCTCCAACCGATTTTGGGGTCAGCGCCAATCCGGGGACGGGTTCAAGCAACGACGTAGGCGGTAGCGCCACTGTCGAGGTCCTCGCCGTGTCCGCAGGCCTTGTCACTGCGATGACGGGCCTGATCGGTGCGGTCACAGCGCTGATGCCGGCTCGGCGGCAGAGCAGGACCGCAGCCGAGGATGCTGACCAGCGCCATGGGCAATCCGATTTCCTGGGCCGTCTGTGGGCCGTGGAGGTCGGCCAACGATGACGGACGACGGTTGAGGCCGAGCGCTCCACCCCAAGCGGGACATGGGGTAGTGCTCCGGATCTGCGACACTGGGTGGACCATGCCTAAGCCCGGAGAACTCACCTTCGTCGCGCCGCGCGGCGCCAAGCCCCCGCGACACCTTGCCGACCTCAGTCCCGCCGAGCGCAAGGAGGCCGTCGCCGAGCTGGGCGAGCAGCCGTTCCGCGCCAAGCAGCTGTCCAACCACTACTTCGGGCGGCTGTCGAGCGACCCGGAGACCTGGACGGACATCCCGGCGGCGAGCCGCGGGAAGCTGACCGAGGGCCTGCTGCCCGACCTGATGTCGGTCGTCCGGCACGTCTCGTGCGACGACGACGCCACCCGCAAGACGCTGTGGAAGCTCTTCGACGGCACGCTGGTCGAGTCGGTGCTCATGCGGTACCCGGACCGTGTGACGATGTGCATCAGCTCGCAGGCCGGCTGCGGCATGAACTGCCCGTTCTGCGCGACCGGCCAGGCGGGGCTGACCCGCAACCTGTCGACCGCGGAGATCGTGGAGCAGATCGCGGCGGGGATGCGCGACCTGAAGAGCGGTGCCGTCGCCGGGGGCGAGGCGCGGCTGTCCAACGTGGTCTTCATGGGCATGGGTGAGCCGCTCGCCAACTACAACCGGGTGCTCGCCTCGATCCGGCGTCTGACGGACCCGGCGCCGGACGGCTTCGGTCTGTCGCAGCGCGGCATCACCGTGTCGACGGTCGGCCTCGTGCCGGCGATGCACCGGCTGGCGGACGAGGGGCTCAGCTGCCGTCTGGCGCTGTCGCTGCACGCGCCCGACGACGAGCTGCGTGACGAGCTGGTGCCGGTGAACACCCGGTGGAAGGTCGACGAGGTGCTGGACGCCGCGTGGAACTACGCGGAGAAGTCCGGTCGGCGGATCTCCATCGAGTACGCGCTGATCAAGGACATCAACGACCAGGCCTGGCGTGCCGACCTGCTCGGCAGGCTGATCAAGAACCACCGGGTGCACGTGAACCTGATCCCGCTGAACCCGACGCCGGGTTCGAAGTGGACGGCCTCGCGGCCCGAGGACGAGCGGGAGTTCGTCCGCCGGCTCCAGGCGCACGGCGTGCCGACGACCGTCCGCGACACCCGCGGGCAGGAGATCGACGGCGCCTGCGGTCAGCTCGCCGCGGCCGGCTGACGGCACCGCACCCGCTCGGACACCCGCACAGCACAGGGCCGGCCCCCTCAGGGGGGCCGGCCCTGTGCGCGTCTCAGGCGAGTGCGGCGACGCCCAGCAGTGCGGTCAGCGCGCCGGTGCAGAGCAGGACGGCGCAGGCCGCCGTGACACGCACCGCGGCGGCGCGCCGCAGGATTCCCGGCGCGGCGCCGAGCCGGACGAGCTCTTCGGTGCCGGGCCGCCGGGACGCCCGGATCTCCGCGATGCGGGCGGTCGCGGCCCCGGCCGCGCAGCCGCCGACGAGGACGGCCCCGGCGACCGCCGGGAGGCCCGGCCCGTGGCCCTCGGCGAGGGCGGCGGTCAGGACGGCGACGGCGAGGGACACGACGGCCGGCGTGCTGCCGAGTCTCCGGGCCTCGGCGGCGAGCGACCGTCCGGCGAGCAGCCGGACCGTCCCGGGCCGGTGCACGGCGAGGAGCCGTCCGGCGAGGCCGGTGAGCGGAGCGGTGAGCAGGAGCAGCCCGAGCGCGGTGATGGCCCATCCGGTCAGGGCGGCGGTGCCGACCGGTCCGAGGTGGGCGGGCAGGAGGACGGGGCGGCCGTCCTGTTCGGCGCCGGGGCGCAGCCCGTACAGCTCCAGGGTGATGCCGACCAGGACGAATCCGATCGGCACCGCGATGCGGAGGGGGTGGAAGCCCCGTGCGGGGGCCTCCGGGTGCTGGCCGGGGAGTGCCTCGGGGAGTCGGACGGCCGCGGCGGTGGCGCAGCCGGCGGCGAGCGGGACGAGGGCGAGCAGGGTCACCGGGGCGGCGGCCGGCAGCGGGATGCCCATGCCGATGTCGGAGGCCAGCCGGGGGCCGGCGACGTCGTTGCGCAGGATCAGGAAGACCAGCAGGGCGAGCAGGCTGCCGAGCGCCGTGGTGGCGGCCGTCTCGACGGCGAGCAGCAGCCGGATGCGGCGCGGGCCGAGTCCGGCGGCGGTGAGTCCGGCGATCCGCTCGGGATGCTGGGCGGGTACGGCACGGGCGGTGGCGGCGCAGAGCCAGCCGAGGGCGGCCAGTGCGGGCAGGCACCACAGCAGCCGGGGGACGGAGGCGGTGGCCGGTTCGCCGAGTGCCCGGCCCAGCGCGCGCAGCAGCAGGGCGGCGGTGGCCGCGGCGACGGCGGCGGCGGGCAGCAGGCGGGCGAGGTCGGTGGCCCGGTAGTTCCTGGCCAGTCGGAGATGGAACACGTCGTCCTTTCAGCGCGCGGCCGAGACGGCCGTGGAGCCGGTCTCGGACGGTGCGGCGGGGGCGGCGGTGAGCAGGCCGTCGACCAGCGTGAGGGTGCGGTCGGCCTGGCCCGCGGGTTCCGGGTCGTGGGTGGCGAGCACCAGGGTGAGCCGGTGCGAGCGGGCGGCGCTGGCCAGTATCCGCAGGACCTGCTCGCGCTCGTCGCGGTGCAGCGGGGCGCCGGGGTCGTCGGCGAGGACGACCGGGGGCAGGGGGGCGAGGGCGCGGGCGACGGCGACGCGCTGGCGCTGGTTCTGGCGGAGCTCCGCGGGACGCAGGGCGGCGCAGTCGGCGACGTCGAGGCGGTCGAGCCATTCGGCGGCGGCGGTGTACGCGGCCCTGCGGCCAGTGCCGGCGAGCAGCAGGGGCAGCGCGACGTTCTCCCGGGCCGTCAGTTCGGGCACCAGGTGGGGCTCGGAGCCGACGTGGCCGAAGTGCTGGAGGCGCAGGCGCTCGCGGCGGGCCGGGGTGAGGGTGTGGACGGGGGTGCCGTTGAACCAGACCTCGCCCTCGTCGACGGGCAGCCGGGCGGAGAGGCAGCCGAGGAGGGTGCTCTTGCCGGAGCCGCGGGTGCCGGTGACGGCGAGCACCTCGCCCTCCCGGACGCCGAGCGATACCCCGCGCAGGGCGGGGGTGCCGTGGTGGGACTTGACGATCCCTCGGGCCCACAGCACGTCGTTGTCGGGCGGGGCCGCTGACATGGAGATCCATCCTGGGGGCTCTGCGGATATGACAGTCGTCAGATTAGAACGAACAGGTCGCGGTGCGGTTGCGGCACACTGGCTCATCCAGGGGCAAATCGCCGTCATTCCGGCACACGGAACGGCCGGGATGCGGCGATCGGCGGGGTCCGGCGCCCGTACGCCGGGCCGGGGGCGACGGCAGGTCGACGGCGGGGCGACGGCGGGGCGACGGCGGGGCGACGGCGGGGCGAGGTCGGGCCGCCGAAGGGGAACGCCGAAGGGGAACGCCGAAGGGCGGTCCCGGGGTGAGGTCCGGGACCGCCCTTCGGCGGAGGGTGGGGCGGAAGGTCAGATCTTGGCCCACGCGTCGGTGAGGCTGACCCGCAGGATCTGCTCGATCTCGTCGAAGGTCGACTGGTCGGAGATCAGCGGCGGGGCCAGCTGCACGACCGGGTCGCCGCGGTCGTCGGCGCGGCAGTACAGGCCGTTCTCGAAGAGGGCCTTCGAGAGGAAGCCGTAGAGGACGCGCTCGATCTCGTCGTCGTTGAACGACTCCTTCGTGGTCTTGTCCTTCACGAGTTCGATGCCGTAGAAGTACCCGTTGCCGCGGACGTCGCCGACGATCGGCAGGTCGCGCAGCTTGTTCAGGGTGCCCAGGAACTTCGACTCGTTGTCGAGCACGTGCTGGTTGAGGCCCTCGCGCTCGAAGATGTCGAGGTTGGCCAGCGCCACGGCGGAGGAGACCGGGTGGCCGCCGAAGGTGTAGCCGTGGAGGAAGGTGTTGTCGCCCTTGTAGAACGGCTCGGCGATGCGGTCCGAGATCATGGTGGCGCCGATCGGGGAGTAGCCCGAGGTCATGCCCTTGGCGCAGGTGATCATGTCGGGCTGGTAGCCGAACTTGTCGGCGCCGAACATGGTGCCGAGGCGGCCGAAGGCGCAGATGACCTCGTCCGAGACGAGCAGTACGTCGTGGCGGTCGCAGATCTCGCGCAGGCGCTGGAAGTACCCGGGCGGCGGCGGGAAGCAGCCGCCGGCGTTCTGCACCGGCTCGACGAAGACGGCGGCGACGGTGTCCGCACCCTCGAAGAGGATGGCCTGCTCGACCTGGTCGGCGCACCAGCGGCCGTACGCCTCGGGGTCGACGGTGCCGTCGGGGCCCGCGAGGTACTCGGGGGCGCGGTAGATGTTGGTGTTGGGGGCTTTGTGGGTGCCGGGCACCAGCGGCTCGAACGGGGCCTTGAGGCCCGGCAGGCCGGTGATCGACAGCGCGCCCTGCGGGGTGCCGTGGTAGGCGACCGCGCGGGAGATGACCTTGTACTTGGTGGGCTTGCCGATCAGCTTGAAGTACTGCTTGGCGAGCTTCCACGCGGTCTCGACGGCCTCGCCGCCACCGGTGGAGAAGAAGACCTTGTTGAGGTCGCCGGGGGCGTAGTGCGCCAGGCGCTCGGCGAGCTCGACGGCCTTGGGGTGGGCGTAGCTCCACACCGGGAAGAAGGCGAGCTCCTTGGCCTGCTTGGCCGCGGCCTCCGCGAGCTCCTCACGGCCGTGGCCGGCCTGCACCACGAAGAGGCCGGCGAGGCCGTCGAGGTACTTGCGGCCCTTGTCGTCCCAGACGTAGGTGCCCTGGCCGCGCACGATGGTCGGCACGGGGGAGTTCTCGTACGACGACATGCGGGTGAAGTGCATCCACAGGTGGTCGTAGGCGGTCTTGGAAAGGTCCTTCTGCGCCGGGTCGGCTGTCATCTGGTGCCCCAGGTGTAGGTCTGTTTCCGGAGCTTCAGATAAACGAAGCTCTCGGTGCTCCGCACGCCGGGAAGCGCGCGGATGCGCTTGTTGATCATTTCGAGCAGGTGTTCGTCGTCCTCGCACACCAGCTCCGCCAGGAGGTCGAAGGAGCCCGCGGTGCAGACCACGTAGTCGACCTCGTCGAGGGCGGCCAGGGCGTCGGCGACCGGTTCGATGTCGCCCTCGACCCGGATGCCCACCATGGCCTGGCGGGTGAACCCGACGGTGAGGGGATCGGTGACGGCGACGATCTGCATCACGCCCTGGTCGAGCAGCTTCTGGACGCGCTGCCGTACGGCTGCCTCGGACAGGCCGACGGCCTTGCCGATGGCGGCGTACGGGCGGCGCCCGTCCTCCTGGAGCTGTTCGATGATCGCCTTGGAGGCGGAGTCGAGGGGAACGCTGGCGTTCCGGTCGCGGTTGGCCACGTCGCCACTGTGCACGATCGTGGTCGGGGGCGCAACCCGGAGAGCTGCTGATTTCGTCGCGGTTTCCAAAATTGCGTGCGGATTGCGTCGTTCATCAAGAGGCGGCCTGCCGATAAGGTCGGTGCCCCGGTAGTCTTGGCGACGTACACGTGCAGGCCTGCGCACCCCTGCGCGGACCGCGGCCGCAGATGCCCGGCGCGCCGTCCGCCGGAGGTACCCTGGCGCCGGATTCCCTGCAACGGCGCAGGCCCAGACCGAGGAGAGACCCGTGAGCGAGCTTCGTACGCTGCGCAACCACATCAACGGCGAGTTCGTCGACGCGGCCGACGGCCGCACGCTCGACGTGACCGACCCGACGACCGGCGAGGTGTACGCGACCTCCCCGCTGTCCGGTGCCGCGGACGTCGACGCCGCGATGGCCGCCGCCGCCGAGGCCTTCCCGGTGTGGCGCGACGCGACCCCCTCGACCCGGCAGCGGCTGCTGCTGAAGATCGCCGACGCGGTCGAGGCCCGCGCCGACGAGATCGTGGACGCCGAGGTGCGCAACACCGGCAAGCCGCGCGGGCTGACCCTCTCCGAGGAGATCGGCCCGATGGTCGACCAGATCCGCTTCTTCGCCGGCGCCGCCCGCCTGCTGGAGGGCAAGGCCGCGGGCGAGTACATGGACGGCATGACCTCGATCGTGCGGCGCGAGCCGGTCGGCGTCTGTGCCCAGGTCGCCCCGTGGAACTACCCGATGATGATGGCGGTGTGGAAGTTCGCCCCGGCCATCGCCGCGGGCAACACCGTCGTGCTCAAGCCCTCGGACACGACCCCGGCCTCCACCGTGCTGCTCGCCGGGATCATCGGCGGCATCCTCAAGGACATGGGGCTGCCGGCCGGCGTCTTCAACGTGATCTGCGGCGACCGCGAGACGGGCCGGCTGATGGTCGAGCACGCCACCCCGGCGATGGCCTCGATCACCGGTTCCGTGCGGGCCGGCATCCAGGTCGCGGAGTCCGCGGCGAAGGACGTCAAGCGCGTCCACCTGGAGCTCGGCGGCAAGGCCCCGGTCGTGGTCTTCGAGGACGCCGACATCGACGAGGCCGTCGAGGGCATCTCGGTGGCGGGCTTCTTCAACGCCGGCCAGGACTGCACCGCCGCCACCCGCGTGCTGGTGCACGAGTCGATCCACGACGCGTTCGTGGCCGCGCTCGCCAAGGCCGCCGCCGACACGAAGACCGGCGGTGTCGACGAGGAGGACGTGCTCTACGGCCCGCTCAACAACGCGAACCAGCTGAAGCAGGTCGTGGGCTTCGTCGACCGCCTCCCGGCGCACGCCAAGGTCGAGGCCGGCGGCCACCGGGTCGGCGAGGTCGGCTACTTCTACGCGCCGACCGTGGTCTCCGGCCTGAACCAGGACGACGAGATCATCCAGAACGAGGTCTTCGGCCCGGTCATCACCGTGCAGAAGTTCACCGACGAGGACCAGGCCGTCTCCTACGCCAACGGCGTCGAGTACGCGCTGGCCTCCTCGGTCTGGACGAAGGACCACGCCCGCGCCATGCGGATGTCGCGCCGCCTGGACTTCGGCTGCGTGTGGATCAACACGCACATCCCGCTGGTCGCCGAGATGCCGCACGGCGGCTTCAAGAAGTCCGGCTACGGCAAGGACCTCTCCTCGTACGGCTTCGAGGACTACACCCGCGTCAAGCACGTCATGACCGCGATCTGACACTCCCGCAGGAACGCACCGGAACGCACCGGGACGCACCGGAACGGCCGTACGGCTCCCGCCGCACGGCCGTTCCGGCGTTGCGGGGCCGGGTCCGCGGCGGCCCGCCGCAGGGCCTCGGCTTGGCAGGGTGTCACGACGACGCGCGGATGGCGTGACAAGGTGGAACTGCCCCCGGGCCGGGCTTCTCAATACGCTGGCGGCATGAGCATCCCCACCGCTGACTCGGCCGTCGGGCAGGCCGTCAAGGCAGCCGACCGCGCGCACGTCTTCCACTCGTGGTCCGCCCAGGCGCTGATCGACCCCCTCGCGGTGGCCGGTGCCGAGGGCTCCTACTTCTGGGACCACGACGGCAACCGCTACCTCGACTTCTCGTCGCAGCTGGTGAACACCAACATCGGCCACCAGCACCCGAAGGTGGTCGCCGCGATCCAGGAGCAGGCGGCGAAGCTCTGCACCATCGCACCGGGCTTCGCGGTCGAGCCGCGCAGCGAGGCGGCCCGGCTGATCGCCGAGCGCACCCCGGGCGACCTCGACAAGATCTTCTTCACCAACGGCGGTGCCGAGGCCAACGAGAACGCCATCCGCATGGCGCGGCTGCACACGGGCCGGCAGAAGGTGCTCTCCACCTACCGCTCGTACCACGGCGCCACCGCCAACGCGATCGCGCTGACCGGCGACCCCCGTCGCTGGGCCAACGAGACGGGCGTCTCCGGCATCGTGCACTTCTGGGGCCCTTACGCCTACCGCTCGAACTTCCACGCCGAGAACGAGGCGCAGGAGGGCGAGCGGGCGCTGGCGCACCTGGAGGAGGTCATCGCCTTCGAGGGCCCGGGCACGGTCGCCGCGATCATCCTGGAGACGGTGGTCGGCACCGCCGGTGTCCTCGTGCCGCCGCCGGGCTACCTGGCCGGTGTCCGGGAGATCTGCGACCGCTACGGGATCGTGTTCATCCTGGACGAGGTCATGGCGGGCTTCGGCCGCACCGGTGCGTGGTTCGCCGCCGACAACTGGGGCATCACCCCCGACCTCCTGACCTTCGCCAAGGGCGTCAACTCCGGTTACGTGCCGCTGGGCGGCGTGGCCATCTCCGCCGAGATCGCCGCGACCTTCGCCGAGCGCCCCTTCCCCGGCGGCCTCACCTACTCCGGCCACCCGCTGGCCTGCGCCTCGGCCGTCGCCACCATCAACGCGATGGAGGAGGAGGGCATCGTCGAGAACGCCCGGCACATCGGCGAGACGGTGCTCGGCCCCGGTCTGCGCGAGCTGGCGGAGCGTCACCCGTCGATCGGCGAGGTCCGCGGGCTGGGCGTGTTCTGGGCGCTCGACCTGGTGAAGGACCGCGCCACCCGTGCGCCGCTCGTGCCGTACAACGCGGCGGGCGCCGCGAACGCGCCGATGGCCGAGCTGGCCGCGGCCTGCAAGCAGCGCGGGCTGTGGCCGTTCGTCAACATGAACCGCTTCCACGTGGTGCCGCCGTGCACCGTCACGGAGGAGGAGGCCAAGGCGGGCCTCGCCGTGCTGGACGAGGTGCTGACCCTGACGGACGCGCACACGGTCTGACGCGCGGTCCGACACACGCGGAGGAGCGGCCCCGGGCACGGCCCGGGGCCGCTCCTCCGCGTGTGCGGGCGGTGGCCGGGCGGGGCCCGGAAGTCGCGATCAGTACGATGATGTGCTGATTTACGCGAACCGGAGGGTACCGATCATGGGGGAACACGGCTTTCGGGTACAGCCCGAAGCACTCAGGGCCTACGCGGCCGTCATCCGCGGCCAGGCCGAGCAGATCACGCAGATCCGCTCACGCCTGGCGTCCGTCCGACTGACGTCCACCGACTTCGGCAAGCTCCCCGGCTCCCAGGACCTCTTCGGGGCCTACCAGGAGCACGCCGAGGCCGAGCAGCAGAACTTCGCCGACCTGCAGGACATCCTGCTCGACACCGCGGACGGCCTGCGGTTCTCCGCGGAGAACTACGAGGAGCACGAGGCCGCCGTCGCCGACGGCTACGGAGGCACCCGGTGACCGCACCCACCCCGTCGTTCACCGGCGCGGCCGACACCTACCGGTGGACCCGCGACCGCGTGCAGTCCGCCCTCGCACCGCTGCCCGACCTGCAGAACCCGGTCAGCGACGGCCTCGACGCCGGGCTCGACGACCTCGTCCGCATGGCCCTCGACGCGACCGGCCTGATGGACCGCCTGGAGGAGGTCACCGGCGACCTCGCCGCCCTGACCGCCGCCGCCCAGGAGTGGCAGGCCCAGGCCAGGGCCATGCACGAGGTCGCCGACACCCTCCGGGCCGGCGGCGCCGACCTCGCCGGCCGGTGGGAGGGCGAGGCGTCCGGCGCCTTCGGCCGCCACATGGGCGAGGTCGTGCAGGCGATCGACGACACCGCCGCCGACATGGACCAGGTCGCGCAGATCATCAGCCAGGCCGCGGCCGAGTGCAAACTCGCCGAGGAACTCGTCGTCGAGATCATCCGCGAGGCCATCGAGGCACTGATCGTCTCCCTCGCCGTCATGGTCGTCGTCGACATCGTCACCCTGGGCGCCGCGACCATCGTCAACGCGCTCGTCGCCGAGGCCGAGATCGCCGTCTTCGTCGCCCGGGTCGGCCGCGTCTCCGTCAAGCTCGAAAAGGCCCTGAAGCGGCTCTTCGACGCGGTGAAGGAGATCGAGACCGCCGGCAAGAGCCTCGGCAACCTGAAGAAGGGCTGGAAGGCGGCCAAAGCCGTCCGCAAGATCGGCGGCCGCGGCAACCGCTGGGAGAGCGGCATGAACGCCCTGCGCAACCCCACCGTGGAGAACCTCGGCGAGTACGCCGCCGCCAAGGGCGTCCAGCAGGTCTTCGGCACCGTCAAGGGCGGCCTCAAGGGCGGGCTCGGCGCCGTCACCGGGGCCGGCGACTTCGCCGGAGCCGTCACCGGTCACCTCGGCGACGACACCGTCGTCGACGGCCTCGCGGGACGGCTCGACGGCACCTACGAGCAGGACCCGTACCGGGTGCCGACGAACCGCGTCGAGGAGGCCTTCGGATGACCACCCCCCAGGGCGCCCCGCAGCACGCGCCGCCCGGCCGCACCGCCCCCGCACCCGCCGGCCACGCACCTCCCGGCCACCCGGTGCCGGTGTACTCCTCGGTGCGCCACGCCGTCGGGTCCGCCACCGACTCCTTCGTGCCGCTCGTCGCCCCCCTGGTACCGCCGGGCGAGCGGCTGCTCGGCGTCGTCGACCTCGAACTCTCCGACCTGATCCGGCGGGTGCCGCGGCGTCACCGGCCGCGGAAGGACGGCGTCCTCCGGGTGCTGTTCCTCCTGGCGGACCTCGTCGGCGTGGTCGTCGAGCTCCTGGAGGAGGCCGTCTTCGGCCTCGCCCGGACGGTCCGGCGCCTCGTCCGCGGCCGCGGGCTGAGCGGCGGCTGGCAGAGCCAGGCGGGACGCTTCGCGATCGCCGTGCTGACCGGCACCGAGGCCACGCCCGCCTTCGACAACCACGACCTGCTCGTGGTCGTCACCGACCGCCGCATCCTGCTGGCGGCCGAGGGCCGGGGGCAGCGGATCGTGCGGCTCGGCGAGGTCCCCCGCGAGCACCTGCGGCGCGTCGAGCTGCGCCTCACCGCGGTCTCCGGCCGCGCCGACGCGCACTTCGCCGACGGCTCCCGGGCCGCCCTGGAGGTCCGCGCGCGCGACGCCGCCGCGCTGGAGGCGCTCGGCCGCGGCGCCGTGCCACCGCCCGCCGCCCGCTGACGGCGGCGGACGCGGTGCGCCGTCGGCACCCGGCCGGGTGTCAGCGGCGCACCGCGTCGAGCGCCAGCAGTGCCACGTGCAGCGACAGGCACGACTCCACCTGGTCGAGGTCCACGCCGAGGATCCGCTCCACCTTGTGCAGCCGGTCGTAGAACGACGGCCGCGACAGGTGCGCCGCGTCCGCCGCCGCCGACTTGTTGCGCCCCTGCTCCAGGTAGATCCGCAGCATCCGCACCAGCTGCCCGCCGTGCTCGGCGTCGTACGCCAGCAGCGGCCCCAGCTCCCGCTCCACGTACGTCTGCAGCCGCTCGTCGTCGCGCAGCAGGTGCAGCAGGCCGCGCAGCCGGACGTCCGGCAGCCGGTAGTACGCGGCGGCCCGCCCGCCCGGTGCGTCGTGCAGCGCCGCGTCGGCGACCTGCGTCGCCTCCAGCAGGGTGCGCCGGGCGTCCCGTACCGAGCCGACCGACGAGCCGACAGCGATCACCGGCTCCGCGGCGGCCGCGCCCGTGTCCCGGGCACTGTCCGCGACGAGCCTGCGCAGGGCCGCCGCGAACGCCTCCAGCGCCGTGTGCTCGTCCTGCTGCGAGCCCAGGGCGATCAGCACGCCCACGCCCTCGTCGTCGAGCGCGCCGACCAGCGCCGACAGCCGGCTCACCCGGACCGCCGTCGCCGCGAGCTCGGTGAAGTCCCGGAGCCGGGCCTGGGCCTCCAGCGCGGCCGGCACCGGACCGCGGCGGCGGCGCAGCACCACACCGACCAGCCGGCGGCTCTCCAGCGGCACGCCCAGCGCCTGGGCGCGCAGGGCGACCTCGCTGACGGTCAGGGCGTGCGTGAGGATGCCCGACAGCAGGGTGCGGTGGGTCTGCCGCTCCAGGCTCTCGCGGTCGCGGACGACCAGCCGGTTGAGCGCCAGCGTGGCCGCGCCGCGCTCCAGCATCATCGCGTGCGGGTGCGGCACGCCCTCCGGCAGCGGGCCCGGGTCGCCGATCAGCACGAGGCGGCCCCAGTCCTGTCCGCGGGCGCCGACCGCGGTGACCAGCCAGCCGCTGCGCGGGTCGTGGCCCGTGCGGCCGGCGGGCCGCACGCCGCGCGAGCGCGCCTCCCAGTCCTCCAGCAGCTCCGACTCGGTGCGTCCGGCGCTGTCGTGTGCCAGCACCTGGTGCGCGAGGTTCTCCAGGACGACCGGCGCGCCGGCCAGCTGGGCGACCTGCCGGACGACCTCGCCGGGCTCGGCGCCCTCGACAGCGAGCTCGTTGAAGACCTGGTGCACCGCCTCGGAGGTGCGCAGCTGCTCCAGCTGCGCGTTGACGACCAGGGCGTGCACGGCCTCGGTGACGGCGACGAAGCGCAGCTCGCGGCGGAGCGCGATCAGCGGCAGGCCACGCTGCTCGGCGGCGTTCACGAGGGCGCGCGGCAGCGTGTCGAAGTAGCGGCGGCCGAACTCCACGACCAGGCCGGCCACGCCGACGTCGGCGAGCTCGTGGACGTACCGGGCGAGGCCCTCGCGCTGCTCGGGCAGGGCGATGCCGGTGGTGAGCACCAGTTCGCCGCCCTGGAGCACCCCGGCGACGTCCGGGAGCTCGCTCACGTGCACCCAGCGGACCGGGCGCTCCAGGTGGTCGGAGCCGGCGACGACCTGGGGCAGGCCGCGCCGCATCACGTCCAGGTCGAGTACCCGGGCGACGGTGGGGAGCATCGCGCGCCTCCAGCTGATCAAGGGTGTCAGGGAAATCTTGCCTCGCCGCGGTGCCCGGCCACCCGCCGCGCGCCCTTGCACCCTGTAAGGCCCTTGCGGCCGGGCCTGTCGGAGTGGGCCTTGTCACCCGTCGGCCGGAGAAGGCATGGTCGGCGGGTCGGGTAGTGGCGAAATCCGGGGATCGGCAGCGGAATCCGTGGCGTAACCAGAAGGCAACAGCGGAATCCCTTGTGGAAGCAAACTGGGCCTGTCAGGATCGCGCAATCCCGGTGATCCGCCGTCTCGGATTCCTCCGTCTGCTACCGGCGACTCGACCAGTCGTACGTCCTGGCGCACGGGCCTTGCCGCTCCGCCGCGTCACCATGGGCGTGCAGCGCGCTCCCGCCGCCGTACGCGGAAGCCGAACACCGGCCACATGGAGGAAGACCTGATGGACCTGACCAGCTTCGGCAGCGGAGCCCAGTACATCGCCGGACGGCCGGTACGCGGGAGCGGCGACGAAACCTTCCGGGTCGTCAACCCGGCCGACGGCAGCACCGTCCAGGAGGTCGTGCTGGCCTCCACCGCGGACGTCGACGCCGCCGTCGCGGCGGCCCGTGCGGCGCTGCCCGAGTGGTCCCGGGCCACGCCCGGCAGCCGCTCCGAGGCCCTGAACCGGCTGGCAGGCGTCCTCGCCGACCACGCCGAGGAGTTCGCGCACGTCGAGACCGCGCAGACCGGCAAGCCGATCAAGCTCTCCACCGAGTTCGACGTGCCCGGCACGATCGACAACACCGCCTTCTTCGCCGGCGCCGCCCGCAACCTGGAGGGCAAGGCCGCCGGGGAGTACTCCGGCGACCACACCTCCTACGTGCGCCGCGAGGCGATCGGCGTGGTCGGCTCGATCTCGCCGTGGAACTACCCGCTGCAGATGGCCGCCTGGAAGATCCTCCCGGCGATCGCGGCCGGCAACACGATCGTGCTCAAGCCCGCCGAGCTCACCCCGCTGACCTCGCTGATGTTCGCCGCCGCGTGCACCGAGGCGGGCATCCCCGACGGTGTCGTCAACGTCGTCACCGGCGCCGGCCGCACCGCCGGCGAGCACCTGGTCTCCCACCCCGGCGTCGCCATGGTGTCGTTCACCGGCTCCACCCCGGTCGGCAAGCGGGTCGCGGAACTCGCCACCGCCACCGTCAAGCGCACCCACCTGGAGCTCGGCGGCAAGGCCCCGTTCGTCGTCTTCGACGACGCCGACCCGGAGGCCGCCGTGCACGGCGCGGTCGCCGCGTCGCTCATCAACAGCGGCCAGGACTGCACCGCCGCGACCCGCGCGTACGTGCAGCGCCCGCTCTACGACGCCTTCGTCGCCGGTGTCGCCGACCTGTACGCCGCCGTCCGGGTCGGCGACCCGCGCAACCCGAGCACGGACCTGGGCCCGCTCGTGTCCTTCGCCCACCGCGACCGCGTGGCCGGCTTCGTCGACCGCGCCCGCCGCGACGGCGCCACCGTCGTCACCGGCGGCACCACCGCCACCAAGGGCCACGACGGCACCGACCTCACCCTCGGCGCCTACCACCTGCCGACCCTCGTCACCGGCGCCGCCCAGCACAGCGAGGTCGTCCAGGGCGAGATCTTCGGCCCCGTCCTCGTCGTGCTGCCCTTCGACACCGACGAAGAGGGCCTGCGCCTCGCCAACGACACCCCCTACGGTCTCGCCGCCTCCGCCTGGACCCGCGACGTGCACCGCTCCCTGCGCGCCACCCGCGAGATCGCGGCCGGCTGCGTCTGGATCAACGACCACATCCCGATCATCAGCGAGATGCCGCACGGCGGATACAAGTCGTCCGGCTACGGCAAGGACATGTCGCAGTACTCCCTCGACGAGTACACGCAGGTCAAGCATGTGATGTACGACACCACCGCGGTCGCCCGCAAGGACTGGCACCGCACGATCTTCGGGGACCGATAATTCCGTCCGTCCCCTGACCCACCACCCCCCAGGAGGGTGTGCCCGCATGCAGCTCCACGAGATCCCCGCCGGCCTGCCGGAGCCGGTCCGCAAGGCCTGGGAACGCAGCCTGACCAGCGGCCGCGCCGCCCTCAGCCGCCGGACCCTGCTGCGCGCCGGCGCCCTCGCCGCCGGGGCGGGCACCCTCACCGCCTGCGGCATCCCGCCGGCGAAGAGCTCCGCGAACCTCTCGGACGACGCCTCCGCCAACGCCGCCAAGGACCTCTCCGACACCGACAAGGCGGTCAACTTCTCCAACTGGCCGCTCTACATCGACGTCGACGAGAAGGACGAGCAGAAGCACGCCACCCTGGACGCCTTCACCGCCGCCACCGGCGTCAAGGTCCGCTACACCGAGGACGTCAACGACAACGTCGAGTTCTTCGGCAAGGTCAAGCCACAGCTCGCGGCCGGCCAGGACACCGGCCGCGACCTCATGGTGCTGACCGACTGGATGGCCGCCCGCCTCATCCGCCTGGGCTGGGTGCAGAAGCTCGACCAGCACAACATCACCGACGCCATCACCAACCTGGAAGCGCGCTTCCGCGCCCCCGACTGGGACCCGGGCCGCCTCTACTCGTACCCGTGGGCGGGCATCCAGGTCGTCGTCGCCTACAACAAGAAGGCCACCAAGGGGAAGGCCGTCACCAGCGTCTCCCAGCTGCTCGACGACCCCGAGCTCAAGGGCCGCGTCACCTTCCTCTCGGAGATGCGCGACACCGTCGGCATGACCCTCCTCGACATGGGCAAGGACCCGGCCACCTTCACCGCGGACGACTACGCGGCCGCCCTCGCCCGCCTGCAGAAGGCCGTCGACTCCAAGCAGATCCGCAAGTTCACCGGCAACGACTACGGCCAGGAGCTCTCCTCCGGCGACATCGCCGCCTGCGTCGCCTGGGGCGGCGACCTCATCCAGCTCAAGGCCGACAACCCGGACATCGAGTTCGCCGTCCCCGAGGCCGGCTACGTCGCCTCGACCGACAACCTGCTCATCCCGGCCCGGGCCCAGCACAAGCACAACGCCGAACGCCTCATCAACTTCTACTACCGGCCCGAGATAGCCGCCCAGCTCACCGCGGGCATCGGCTACGTCTCCCCGGTCACCGGCGCCCAGGCCGAGCTGGCCAAACTCGACCCCGACGCCGCCGCCAACCCGCTCGTCATCCCCACCCCCGAGATGGCCGCCAAGGTCCACAACTTCCGGAGCCTCACCGAGGCCGAGGAGAGCGACTTCGAGGACAGGTTCTCCAAACTGATCGGCGCCTGACCCCCGCACCCGACCGACCTCCTCGGACCGAAGGACCCCACGCCCCATGACTGAGCAGACCACCGGCACCGCGATCCCCGCGCCGACCCCCGCCGAGACCTCCGCACCCGCTCCCGCCGCGACCCCCGCCGCGGGCGGCGGCGACGTCCGCCTCACCGGCATCGGCAAGACCTACGGCACCGCCACCGCCGTCCACCCCCTCGACCTGACCGTCCCCCAGGGCTCCTTCTTCGCCCTGCTCGGCGCGTCGGGCTGCGGCAAGACCACCACCCTGCGCATGATCGCCGGACTGGAGGACCCCACCTCCGGCACCGTCGTCATCGGCGGCCAGGACGTCACCGCCCTGCCCCCCTACAAGCGGCCGGTCAACACCGTCTTCCAGAGCTACGCGCTCTTCCCGCACCTCGACATCTACGAGAACGTCGCCTTCGGCCTGCGCCGCCGCGGCAGGAAGGACGTCAAGAAGCAGGTCGAGGACATGCTCGAACTCGTCGAGCTCGGCCCGCTCGCCCGCCGCAAGCCCCACCAGCTCTCCGGCGGCCAGCAGCAGCGCGTCGCCGTCGCCCGCGCGCTCATCAACCACCCCCAGGTGCTCCTCCTCGACGAGCCCCTCGGCGCCCTCGACCTCAAGCTGCGCCGCCAGATGCAGCTCGAACTCAAGCGCATCCAGACCGAGGTCGGCATCACCTTCGTCCACGTCACCCACGACCAGGAGGAGGCCATGACCATGGCCGACACCATCGCGGTCATGAACGCCGGACGCATCGAACAGCTCGGCGCCCCCGCCGACCTCTACGAGAACCCCGCCACCACCTTCGTCGCCAACTTCCTCGGCCAGTCCAACCTCATCCCCGCCGAGGTCACCGGCGCCTCCGGCGACGACCTGCTGCTCACCGCCGGCAGTACCCGCCTCACCGTGCCCCGCGCCCGCTGCACCACCGACGCCACCCGGGTCCACCTCGGCGTGCGCCCCGAGAAGATCACCCTCACCCACGCGGACGCCGACATCGCCGAGGGCCGCAACCGCCTCACCGGCACCGTCGTCGACTCCAGCTTCATCGGCGTCTCCACCCAGTACGTGGTGCGCACCGACACCGGCCAGGAGCTCGCCGTCTTCGAGCAGAACATGGACCGCGACACCCGCGTCACCGCGGGCGCCACCGTCCTGCTGCACTGGAACCCGGCCCACTCCTTCGCCCTCGACGCCGCCCAGGCGATCGACGCCGGCACCACGGAGGGTGACGCGTGACCACCACCGCCACCGAGGCGGCCGCCCCGCCCGCCGCCACCGAACCCCCCGCCGCGCCCGCCCGCACCCGCCGCCGGCTCACGCCGTACTGGCTGCTGCTGCCCGGCATCGCCTGGCTCGTGGTGTTCTTCGTCGTGCCGATGGTCTACCAGGCCTCGACCTCGCTGCAGACCGGCTCCCTCGAAGAGGGCTTCCGCGTCACCTGGCACGTCGCCACCTACTGGGACGCCCTCACCGAGTACAAGTGGCACTTCGTCCGCTCCTTCGCGTACGCGGCCAGCGCCACCGTGCTCTGCCTGGCGGTCGGCTACCCGCTCGCGTACACGATCGCCTTCAAGGCGAGCAAGCGCTGGCGCAACGTCATCCTCATCCTGGTGATCGCGCCGTTCTTCACCAGCTTCCTCATCCGCACGCTCGCCTGGAAGACGATCCTCTCCGACGGCGGGCCGGTCGTCGGCGCCCTCAACGCCCTGCACGTCCTCGGCGCCACCGACGCCCTCGGCATCACCTCCGGGCACCGCGTCCTCGCCACCCCGCTCGCGGTGGTCTGCGGCCTGACGTACAACTTCCTGCCGTTCATGATCCTGCCGCTCTACACCTCGCTGGAGCGGATCGACCCGCGGCTGCACGAGGCCGCCGGCGACCTGTACGCCCGGCCGTTCACCACCTTCCGCACGGTGACCTTCCCGATCTCGATGCCCGGCGTCGTCGCGGGCACCCTGCTCACCTTCATCCCCGCCTCCGGCGACTACATCAACGCCCAGCTCCTCGGCTCGCCCGCCGAGCAGATGGTCGGCAACGGAATCCAGAAGCAGTTCCTCAACGTGCTCGCCTACCCGACGGCGGCCGCGCTGAGCTTCATCCTGATGGCCCTGATCCTGGGCGTGGTGACGGTCTACATGCGCAAGGCCGGAACGGAGGACCTCGTCTGATGAACAGCGTCTTCACCCGGCTCCGCCGGAACGTCGTCACCATCGCGGGCGTCCTCGCGCTCGCCTACCTCATCCTGCCCAACCTCGTCGTGCTCGCCTTCTCCTTCAACAAGCCCGTCGGCAAGTTCAACTACGAGTGGTCGCAGTTCTCCACCGACGCCTGGACGGACCCCTGCGGGGTCGCCGACATGTGCGGCTCCCTCGCGCTCAGCCTGCAGCTCGCCCTCGCGGCGACGCTCGGCGCGACCGTCCTCGGCACCATGGTCGCCTTCGCGCTGGCCCGGCACCGCTTCCGCGGCCGCTCCGCCACCAGCGGGCTGATCTTCCTGCCGATGGCCATGCCCGAGGTCGTCATGGCGGCCTCCCTCGGCACCCTGTTCCTCAACATGCGGATCCCGTTCGGCTTCACGACGATCCTCATCGCGCACATCATGTTCTGCCTGAGCTTCGTCGTCACCGCCGTCAAGGCCCGCGTCATGAGCATGGACCCGCGCCTCGAACAGGCCGCCCAGGACCTCTACGCCACCCCGACCCAGACCTTCCTCCGGATCACCCTGCCGCTCGCCGCCCCCGGCATCGCGGCCGGCGCGCTGCTCAGCTTCGCGCTGTCCTTCGACGACTTCATCATCACGCAGTTCAACTCCGGCCCCACCACGGTGACCTTCCCGATGTTCGTCTGGGGCGCCTCCCAGCGCGGCATCCCCGTGCAGGTCAACGTCATCGGCACCGCGATGTTCATCGCGGCCGTCGTCCTCACCGTCGCGGGCCAGTGGATAGGCAACCGCAGGAAGGCGCGCGTCTGATGCCCCTCTACTCCACCTCCCCGTTCTACTGACCACCACCGCTCCATCGACCAGCAGAAAGCGGCTGATACGGCATGGACTCCGCCCGTGCGCTCAGTGACGTCCGACCCACCCCGTTCTGGCTGGAGGACCCGGGCCGGCCGGAGGCGCTGCCCGCCCTCGTCGGCGACACCACCTGCGACCTCCTCGTCGTCGGCGGCGGCTACTCCGGCCTCTGGACGGCGCTCCTCGCCAAGGAGCGCGACCCCTCGCAGGACGTCGTCCTCGTCGAGGGCAACGAGGTGGGCTGGGCGGCCTCCGGGCGCAACGGCGGATTCTGTGCCGCCAGCCTCACCCACGGCTTCGGCAACGGCCTGCAGCGCTGGCCCGCCGAACTCGGCCGCCTCGAACAGCTCGGCCAGGCCAACCTCGACGCCATCGAGACCGCTCTCGGCCGCTACGGCATCGACTGCGAATGGGAGCGCACCGGCGAGATCGACGTCGCCACCGAGCCCCACCAGCTCGAAGAGCTCCACGAGGTCGCCGAGGCCGTCACCCGCCACGGCCTCGACATCACCGTCCTCGACGCCGACGAGCTCCGCCGCGAGGTCGACTCGCCCACCTTCCTCGGCGGCATCTGGGACCGCGACGGCGTCGCCATGCTCCACCCCGCCAAACTCGCCTGGGGCCTCAAGCAGGCCTGCCTCGCCCAGGGCGTCCGCATCCACGAGCGCACCAAGGCCCTCACCCTCACCGAGTCCGGCCCCGGCATGGCCGTCCGCACCCCGTACGGCCGCGTCCTCGCGCACCGCGTCGCCCTGGGCACCAACGTGTTCCCGTCCCTCGTCAAGCGGGTCCGCCCGTACGTCGTCCCGGTGTACGACTACGCCCTCATGACCGAACCGCTGAACGACGCGCAGCTGGCCTCCATCGGCTGGCACGGACGCCAGGGGCTCGGCGACAGCGCCAACCAGTTCCACTACTTCCGGCTCTCCGCCGACAACCGCATCCTCTGGGGCGGCTACGACGCCATCTACCACTACGGCGGCAAGGTGCGCGCCGAGCACGACCAGCGCCCCGACACCTTCCGCACCCTCGCCCGGCAGTTCTTCGAGACCTTCCCCCAGCTCGACGGCCTGCGCTTCACGCACGCCTGGGGCGGCGCCATCGACACCTGCAGCCGCTTCTCCGCGTTCTTCGACACCGCCCACCGCGGCCGCGTCGCCTACGCCGTGGGCTTCACCGGCCTCGGTGTCGGCGCCACCCGCTTCGGCGCCGAGGTGATGCTCGACCTCCTCGCCGGCGAACGCACCGAACGCACCGAACTGGAGATGGTCCGCAGGAAGCCGATGCCCTTCCCGCCCGAGCCCGTCCGCTGGGCCGGCATCGAACTCACCCGCTGGTCCCTCGACCGCGCCGACCGCCGCGGCGGCCACCGCAACCTGTGGCTGCGCACCCTCGATCGCCTCGGCCTCGGCTTCGACAGCTGACACCCGACGGCTGACGCCGACAGCTGGTCTTGGGCACCGGGCACCTCCGCCCTTCCGCCCCCGGTCCGCCCCCGGCCCCCTGCACCCGACCCCCGTCGGGTGCAGGGGGCCGAAAGCGTGTAAGAACCGGCCCGCACCGCACTCTCCTCCGCTGACCGACCGTCACCGGAGGAGAGACCGTGCCGCACCCCGACCCCGCCGCCGACTGGCTCGCCGCCGCCGCCACCGACCCGCAGACCTGCCACGCCGCCTGGGCCCGCGGCGCCCCCGCCCTCCTCCCCACCGGCCGGCTCTGGGACGTCCTCCTCGTGCCCGCCGCCCTCGGCAGCCCCGCCCTCGCCCTGCTGGCGACCGGGCCCGACCCGGGGCCCGTGCTCGTCCGCCCCGAGGACGGCCGCCTCGGCTTCCTCGTCCCGCCCGGCACCTCCGCCGGCTGGACCGCCACCGGCATCCACGCCGCCGGCGACGGCACCCTCGTCCCCGTGCCGCCGCCCACCGGGCCCGGCAGCCGCGGTCCCGGCGTCCACTGGCTCGTCCCACCCGACGGATCGGGCCGCCTCGTCGACCCGGCCCGGCTGGAACTCGCCCTCCACGAAGCCGCCGCCACCCTCGGAGGCACCCCGTGACCACCACCCGCCGTACCGACACCTGCGCACCCGGCCGCGGATGCCGCCGCACCTCGCCGCGCCGGACGGCCGGTCCGCGCAAGACTGGGCCCATGACCGCAACCGCCCTCGCCGAGGACCACCTCTCGCTGCTGGAGACCGCTCAGCCGCTCTGCCTCCGCCACGCCCTCGCACTGGCCGGGCCCGACGCACTCGCCGCCCACGGCCTCCGCGCCACCCGCTCCACCGGCCTGGTCCTCGTCACCGCGGAGAACCCGCCGCTCGCCGACATCGCCACCGGCCTCGTCGAGCACCTCCGCGCGGCCGGGCACCGCGCCGGCATCGCGACCGGCACCCCGCGGCAGATCCAGCTCACCGGCACGCCCTGCCCGATCGAGCTCCGCAAGGAGCCGCTGCGCCACCCCGTGCTGCTGCTGCCTGGGACACCCGTGCCCGTGGTCGCCCTGCCGGACGCCGCGGCCCTCGCCGTGCTGCGGCTCTGCGACCGGGCGCTCCCCGAGGACCTCGCGGCGCTCCACGTCCTGGTGTCCCGATTCCCCGAGGGGGAGCTCGTGGCCCTTGCGCGCGCCTTCGACGAGGACTTCCAGCCGGGGGTGCTCGCCGACCGGCTGGAGGCGGCGGCGGAACTCGTCCACCCGGGTGCCGCGGCCCGTTCCGCCTGGGCCCAGGTGTGGGCGCAGGACCTCCGGCTCGACCTGCTGGAGACGCAGGAGGCCGCCGACGGGCTCCACGACCCGTACCTGGAGGCGGTCGAAGCGGAGCAGTCCGACGACCTGTAAGGGTGAATCTCCGATCCCCGTCATGCTGCTCGTTGAGCGGGGCGGTCCGGGTCCGCAGACTGGACAGCGAGCGCGGGAGCCCCGTGATCCCGTCGCCCGGCCGAAGCCGGGCGGCGCCGCACAAAGGTACCGGCGGCCCACACACCGCCCGGGACTTCGGAGGCAGACGACCTTGACCAAGCCCAGCCCGAACAAGCACGTCATGCACTGGATCGACGGCGGCCCGGTGGCCTCCTCGGGACCCGCGCCGCGCCGCGGTGACATCTTCGACCCGGCGACCGGACAGGTCTCGGGCCACGTGGACTTCGCCGAGATCGCCGATGTCGACCAGGCCGTGGCCGCCGCGGCGTCCGCGTTCACCGAGTGGCGGCGGGCGTCGGTCGCCAAGCGCACCCAGGTGCTCTTCCGCTTCCGCGAGCTGTTCAACGCCCGCAAGGACGAACTGGCGTCGATCATCGTCGCCGAGCACGGCAAGGTGCACTCGGACGCCCTCGGCGAGCTCGCCCGCGGCCTGGAGGTCGTCGAGTACGCGTGCGGCATCCCGCAGCTCTCGAAGGGCGGCTTCAGCGAGCAGGCGTCCACCGGCATCGACGTCTACTCGCTCCGGCAGCCGCTCGGGCCGGTCGCGATCATCTCCCCGTTCAACTTCCCGGCCATGGTGCCGCTGTGGTTCTTCCCGATCGCCATCGCGACCGGCAACACCGTGGTGCTGAAGCCGTCGGAGAAGGACCCGTCCGCCGCCAACTTCCTCGCCGAGCTGTGGAAGGAGGCCGGCCTGCCGGACGGCGTCTTCAACGTCGTGCACGGTGACAAGGCCGCGGTCGACCGACTGCTGGAGCACCCGGACGTCAAGTCCGTCAGCTTCGTCGGCTCCACCCCGATCGCCCGCTACGTCTACGAGACCGGCACCCGGTACGGCAAGCGCGTGCAGGCGCTCGGCGGCGCCAAGAACCACATGCTGGTGCTGCCCGACGCCGACCTCGACCTCAGTGCCGACGCCGCCGTCAACGCGGGCTTCGGTGCCGCGGGCGAGCGCTGCATGGCGGTGTCCGTGCTCGTCGCGGTCGACCCGATCGGCGACGAGCTCGTCGACAAGATCAAGTCGCGGGTCGCCACGCTGAAGGTCGGCCCCGGCTGCAACGGTGACTCCGAGATGGGCCCGCTGGTCACCGGCCAGCACCGCGACAAGGTGACCTCGTACGTGGAGTCCGGTGTCGCCGACGGCGCCGAGCTCGCCGTCGACGGCCGCAAGCACGCCGTCACCGCCGAGGACACCGAGGGCGCGCCGACCGCGGACGGCTTCTGGCTCGGCCCCACCCTCTTCGACCACGTCAAGCCCGGCATGTCCGTCTACAACGACGAGATCTTCGGCCCGGTGCTCTCGGTCGTCCGGGTCTCCTCGTACGACGAGGGCCTCGCCCTCATCAACGCGAACCCGTACGGCAACGGCACCGCCATCTTCACCAACGACGGCGGCGCGGCCCGGCGCTTCCAGAACGAGGTGGAGGTCGGCATGGTCGGCATCAACGTGCCGATCCCCGTGCCCGTCGCCTACTACTCCTTCGGCGGCTGGAAGGCCTCGCTCTTCGGCGACGCCCACGCGTACGGCCCCGACGGCGTGCAGTTCTTCACCCGCGGCAAGGTCGTCACCCAGCGCTGGCTCGACCCGTCGCACGGCGGCATCAACCTCGGCTTCCCCACCAACAGCTGAGGCGGACGGCCTCCACCGTCCCGCCCCACCCCACCCCGCCCCGCAGAGCCGGCCGGACCCTTCCCCCGAGGGTCCGGCCGGCCTGTTTGCATCCACCCGCCCGTCGGCGTAGTGTTACCTGGTCGCTCGGCAGGGAGCACCGGACACGCATCTGCGCGGACGGTCCCGGGGCGGCCAATCCTCTGAACCACCACTTCCCGATTCCCGGGCAGGGCTGTGTCTTTGTCGCGCCCCTGTGCGAATTCGGTGTGCGCGTTTATATGGGTTGCGGTCGGATTCGCTTTTCGGGGCGGGGATCGGCTAAGGTTTGAAACGTCGGACAGGCCGTCAGGCCGGTTCCGGTGAAAGAAATCGAAAGCAAGTCGGGAAAGAGCACGAGCTCGGATCTGATAAGCTTGAGACACGAAAGAGCGAAACACCCGGAGGGTCCGCTGGAAGGCGGTCCGAAGGAAGTGTCCGTTCCTTGAGAACTCAACAGCGTGCCAAAAGTCAACGCCAGATATGTTGACATCCCCGGCCTCAGGATTTCCTGGGGTTGGAGATTCCTTTTGTAGTAAATAACACAGCGAGGACGCAGTGCGCGGGGCTCCCTATTCCGGGGGTTGCCGTGCCGCTCAACGCGGGTGTGAACCCGATGACGGGTAATCATTCACGGAGAGTTTGATCCTGGCTCAGGACGAACGCTGGCGGCGTGCTTAACACATGCAAGTCGAACGGTGAAGCCCTTCGGGGTGGATCAGTGGCGAACGGGTGAGTAACACGTGGGCAATCTGCCCTGCACTCTGGGACAAGCCCTGGAAACGGGGTCTAATACCGGATATGACCGTCTTCCGCATGGTTGACGGTGTAAAGCTCCGGCGGTGCAGGATGGGCCCGCGGCCTATCAGCTTGTTGGTGGGGTAATGGCCTACCAAGGCGACGACGGGTAGCCGGCCTGAGAGGGCGACCGGCCACACTGGGACTGAGACACGGCCCAGACTCCTACGGGAGGCAGCAGTGGGGAATATTGCACAATGGGCGAAAGCCTGATGCAGCGACGCCGCGTGAGGGATGACGGCCTTCGGGTTGTAAACCTCTTTCAGCAGGGAAGAAGCGCAAGTGACGGTACCTGCAGAAGAAGCACCGGCTAACTACGTGCCAGCAGCCGCGGTAATACGTAGGGTGCGAGCGTTGTCCGGAATTATTGGGCGTAAAGAGCTCGTAGGCGGCCTGTCGCGTCGGATGTGAAAGCCCGGGGCTTAACCCCGGGTCTGCATTCGATACGGGCAGGCTAGAGTGTGGTAGGGGAGATCGGAATTCCTGGTGTAGCGGTGAAATGCGCAGATATCAGGAGGAACACCGGTGGCGAAGGCGGATCTCTGGGCCATTACTGACGCTGAGGAGCGAAAGCGTGGGGAGCGAACAGGATTAGATACCCTGGTAGTCCACGCCGTAAACGTTGGGAACTAGGTGTTGGCGACATTCCACGTCGTCGGTGCCGCAGCTAACGCATTAAGTTCCCCGCCTGGGGAGTACGGCCGCAAGGCTAAAACTCAAAGGAATTGACGGGGGCCCGCACAAGCAGCGGAGCATGTGGCTTAATTCGACGCAACGCGAAGAACCTTACCAAGGCTTGACATACGCCGGAAACGTCTAGAGATAGGCGCCCCCTTGTGGTCGGTGTACAGGTGGTGCATGGTTGTCGTCAGCTCGTGTCGTGAGATGTTGGGTTAAGTCCCGCAACGAGCGCAACCCTTGTTCTGTGTTGCCAGCATGCCTTTCGGGGTGATGGGGACTCACAGGAGACTGCCGGGGTCAACTCGGAGGAAGGTGGGGACGACGTCAAATCATCATGCCCCTTATGTCTTGGGCTGCACACGTGCTACAATGGTCGGTACAAAGGGCTGCGATGCCGCGAGGCGGAGCGAATCCCAAAAAGCCGGCCTCAGTTCGGATTGGGGTCTGCAACTCGACCCCATGAAGTTGGAGTTGCTAGTAATCGCAGATCAGCATGCTGCGGTGAATACGTTCCCGGGCCTTGTACACACCGCCCGTCACGTCACGAAAGTCGGTAACACCCGAAGCCGGTGGCCTAACCCTTGGGAGGGAGCCGTCGAAGGTGGGACCAGCGATTGGGACGAAGTCGTAACAAGGTAGCCGTACCGGAAGGTGCGGCTGGATCACCTCCTTTCTAAGGAGCACATAGCCGCTTGCGAGCGAATGTCTCGCACGGTTGCTCATGGGTGGAACGTTGACTATTCGGCACGGTCGGTGACGACTGCTAGTACTGCTCTTCGGGGCGTGGAACGTGGTGGTGATCCGGTCGGGTCGGGCACGCTGTTGGGTCCTGAGGGGACGGCCGTTTGGCTGTTGCCTCTGGGTGCCGGCCTCACGTGACTGCACCGTTCGGTGTGGGAGGGTGGGTGTCTGGTCGTTGTTTGAGAACTGCACAGTGGACGCGAGCATCTGTAGGCCAAGTTTTTAAGGGCGCACGGTGGATGCCTTGGCACCAGGAACCGATGAAGGACGTGGGAGGCCGCGATAGGCCCCGGGGAGCTGTCAACCGAGCTTTGATCCGGGGGTGTCCGAATGGGGAAACCCGGCAGTCGTCATGGGCTGTCACCCATACCTGAACACATAGGGTATGTGGAGGGAACGCGGGGAAGTGAAACATCTCAGTACCCGCAGGAAGAGAAAACAACCGTGATTCCGGGAGTAGTGGCGAGCGAAACCGGATGAGGCCAAACCGGCATGGTGTGAGACCCGGCAGGGGTTGCCATGACGGGGTTGTGGGAAAGTTCTTCAGTCGTCTGCCGGCGGCTGGGCGAGTCAGAAACCGTATGGGTAGTCGAAGGACATGCGAAAGGTCCGGCGTAGAGGGTAAGACCCCCGTAGACGAAATCTGTACGGCTTGCTTGAGCTTCTCCCAAGTAGCACGGGGCCCGAGAAATCCCGTGTGAATCTGGCGGGACCACCCGCTAAGCCTAAATATTCCCTGGTGACCGATAGCGGATAGTACCGTGAGGGAATGGTGAAAAGTACCGCGGGAGCGGAGTGAAATAGTACCTGAAACCGTGTGCCTACAAGCCGTGGGGGCATCTCCTTGTGGGGTGTGACTGCGTGCCTTTTGAAGAATGAGCCTGCGAGTTTGCGGTGTGTAGCGAGGTTAACCCGTGTGGGGTAGCCGTAGCGAAAGCGAGTCCGAATAGGGCGGTCATAGTTGCATGCCCAAGACCCGAAGCGGAGTGATCTAGCCATGGGCAGGTTGAAGCGCGGGTAAGACCGTGTGGAGGACCGAACCCACCAGGGTTGAAAACCTGGGGGATGACCTGTGGTTAGGGGTGAAAGGCCAATCAAACTCCGTGATAGCTGGTTCTCCCCGAAATGCATTTAGGTGCAGCGTCGTGTGTTTCTTGCCGGAGGTAGAGCACTGGATAGGCGATGGGCCTCAACGGGTTACTGACCTTAGCCAAACTCCGAATGCCGGTAAGTGAGAGCGCGGCAGTGAGACTGTGGGGGATAAGCTCCATGGTCGAGAGGGAAACAGCCCAGAACACCGACTAAGGTCCCTAAGCGTGTGCTAAGTGGGAAAGGATGTGGAGTCGCAGAGACAACCAGGAGGTTGGCTTAGAAGCAGCCACCCTTGAAAGAGTGCGTAATAGCTCACTGGTCAAGTGATTCCGCGCCGACAATGTAGCGGGGCTCAAGCACACCACCGAAGTCGTGTCATTCACAGAATACGCCCAACGGCGCTGTGGATGGGTAGGGGAGCGTCGTGTGCCGGGTGAAGCAGCGGAGGAATCCAGTTGTGGACGGTTCACGAGTGAGAATGCAGGCATGAGTAGCGATACAAGAGTGGGAAACTCTTGCGCCGATTGACCAAGGGTTCCTGGGTCAAGCTGATCTGCCCAGGGTAAGTCGGGACCTAAGGCGAGGCCGACAGGCGTAGTCGATGGACAACGGGTTGATATTCCCGTACCCGCTTTGAAGCGCCAACGTCGAACCTCTTGATGCTAAGCCCGCGAAGCCGGCCCGGAGTCTTCGGACAATGGGACGTGGTGGAGCCGGTGACCCAACGGGGTAGTAGGTGAGCGATGGGGTGACGCAGGAAGGTAGTCCAGCCCGGGCGGTGGTAGTCCCGGGGTAAGGGTGTAGGCCGAACGGTAGGCAAATCCGCCGTTCATTGAGGCTGAGACCTGATGCCGAGCCGATTGTGGTGAAGTGGATGATCCTATGCTGTCGAGAAAAGCCTCTAGCGAGTTTCATGGCGGCCCGTACCCCAAACCGACTCAGGTGGTCAGGTAGAGAATACCGAGGCGTTCGGGTGAACTGTGGTTAAGGAACTCGGCAAAATGCCCCCGTAACTTCGGGAGAAGGGGGGCCATTCCTGGTGATGAGTCTTGCACTCTGAGCTGGGGGTGGCCGCAGAGACCAGCGAGAAGCGACTGTTTACTAAAAACACAGGTCCGTGCGAAGCCGTAAGGCGATGTATACGGACTGACGCCTGCCCGGTGCTGGAACGTTAAGGGGACCGGTTAGTCCGATTTCGGTCGGGCGAAGCTGAGAACTTAAGCGCCAGTAAACGGCGGTGGTAACTATAACCATCCTAAGGTAGCGAAATTCCTTGTCGGGTAAGTTCCGACCTGCACGAATGGCGTAACGACTTCTCGACTGTCTCAACCACAGGCCCGGTGAAATTGCATTACGAGTAAAGATGCTCGTTTCGCGCAGCAGGACGGAAAGACCCCGGGACCTTTACTATAGCTTGATATTGGTGTTCGGTTCGGCTTGTGTAGGATAGGTGGGAGACTTTGAAGCCGTGACGCCAGTCATGGTGGAGTCGACGTTGAAATACCACTCTGGTCGTGCTGGATGTCTAACCTGGGTCCGTGATCCGGATCAGGGACAGTGTCTGGTGGGTAGTTTAACTGGGGCGGTTGCCTCCTAAAGAGTAACGGAGGCGCCCAAAGGTTCCCTCAGCCTGGTTGGCAATCAGGTGTTGAGTGTAAGTGCACAAGGGAGCTTGACTGTGAGACTGACGGGTCGAGCAGGTACGAAAGTAGGGACTAGTGATCCGGCGGTGGCTTGTGGAAGCGCCGTCGCTCAACGGATAAAAGGTACCCCGGGGATAACAGGCTGATCTTCCCCAAGAGTCCATATCGACGGGATGGTTTGGCACCTCGATGTCGGCTCGTCGCATCCTGGGGCTGGAGTAGGTCCCAAGGGTTGGGCTGTTCGCCCATTAAAGCGGTACGCGAGCTGGGTTTAGAACGTCGTGAGACAGTTCGGTCCCTATCCGCTGTGCGCGTAGGAGTGTTGAGAAGGGCTGTCCCTAGTACGAGAGGACCGGGACGGACGAACCTCTGGTGTGCCAGTTGTCCTGCCAAGGGCATGGCTGGTTGGCTACGTTCGGGAGGGATAACCGCTGAAAGCATCTAAGCGGGAAGCCTGCTTCGAGATGAGCACTCCCACCTCCTTGAGAGGGTAAGGCTCCCAGTAGACGACTGGGTTGATAGGCCGGATATGGAAGCCCTGTAAGGGGTGGAGTTGACCGGTACTAATAGGCCGAGGGCTTGTCCTCAGTTGCTCGCGTCCACTGTGTTGTTCTGAAACAACGACCCCCATCGCACCAGGCTGTGTCCTGAGTTCGCGGGTGGGTGGTGACAGTTTCATAGTGTTTCGGTGGTCATAGCGTGAGGGAAACGCCCGGTTACATTCCGAACCCGGAAGCTAAGCCTCGTAGCGCCGATGGTACTGCAGGGGGGACCCTGTGGGAGAGTAGGACGCCGCCGAACAATCATTCCAGTCAAGCCCCCTCCCACCCGGGAGGGGGCTTCTCTGCGTTAACCTTCGCCAATGCAGAACCTGACCCTCACCTGGCAGACCTCGGCCGTGACGTCCGTGGTGCTGTTCGGCTCGGCGTACGCCGCCGGGCGGACGCGCCGGGCGCTGCCGGCGGCGCTGCTGCGCGAGGCGGGAACGCTGTTGGCCCTGTTCGCGCTCTGGCAGATGGTCGGGCACCTCTCGCTGATGAGCACGGCCCACGCGCTCGACCGCGCCGAATGGATCCACCGGACGGAGCTGGCGCTCGGCCTGCCCGACGAGGTGGCCTGGCAGCGCGCGGTCGTGCCGCACCCCTGGCTCGTGCAGGGGGCGAACTACTACTACGCCACGATGCACTTCGGCGTGATGCTGGTGCTGCTTCTCTGGCTCTTCCTCCGGCACCGGGAGAGCTACGCGTGGGTCAGGACGACGGTCGTGCTGACGACCGCCGCCTGTCTGCTGATCCAGTTCATCCCGGTCGCCCCGCCGCGCATGCTGCCCGGTAACGGCTTCGTCGACCTGGCGGTGCAGTACGGCCAGTCCGTGTACGGCGGCGGCGTGGCCGGCGTGGTCGCGGACCAGCTGTCGGCGATGCCGTCGGTGCATGTCGCGTGGTGCGTGATCGTCGCGGTGGCCGTCGTGGTGATCGGGCGCGGCCCGTGGCGCTGGCTGGTCGTGCTGCACCCGGTGCTGACCGTGGCCGTCGTGGTCGTCACCGCCAACCACTTCTGGGCGGACGGCGTGGTCGCCGTGGCGTTGCTGCTCGTCGTCTACCTGGTGCAGCACGCCGCGGCGGGCTGGCGGGGCCAGAGCGGGGTGCCGGGCGTCGTGCTGAGCTCGGGCGCGGAAGCGCAGGAAGAGGAGTCGGACCGGAGCCCGGCCGGCCGCTGAGAACGCCTTGACCGGCCGGTCGGCCCGTCGCCGTTCCCGCGTCAGCCCGGCTTCGGTGCGGAGACCCGCATCGGCATCGGCAGGCTGCCGTCGGAGAGGCGTTCGGCGACCTCCGCGGCGGCCTCCCGGTCGCCGTGGAAGTGGATGTCGGTGGTCGGGTCGGTGATCGGCACGACGATGACGAGGCTCGACACGACCCGGCCGTCGAGGGTGATCGCGAGTTCGCCGGTGGCGGCGTCGGGCTCGGCGAGTGCGGTGGTGACGGCGGTGAACTCCTTCGTGCCGTCCGGTGTGAACAGGACGGAGACGACCCAGGCGGTGCCGTCGCCCGTGGAGTCCTTCAGCTCGGCCCTGGCGACGGTGTTGCCGTGCATCGCGGAGGAGGCGAGGACGTACCTGCGGTCGGCGAGGGTGCGGGGCTCCTTGCCGCAGGCGACGGTGGGTTTCGCTGGCGCGGCGGGCCGGAGGTCCGCGGGGCACTTCAGGGTGTCGAACGCGGACCTGAGCTCGTCGGGCACCGTGCCCTCGGTCGTGCCGTCGGCGGCGTCGGCCACGGCCTGGACCGGCCTGAACGTGAGGAGCGCCCCGGCGGCGAGTCCGGCGAGCCGGTTCCCCTCGTCGCCGGCGGCGGAGACCTCGATGGTGCCGTTGCCGATCCGGGCCTTCACGTCCTTGAGGCCGATCCTGGCGGCGCGCCTGGTCAGCACCGTGGCGGCCTGCTGCAGGACGGGCTTGTCGAGGGGCTGCTCCGGGGTGAAGACCACGGTGGTCCGGGCGTCCGTCCCCGAAGCCGTGCATCCGGTCAGTGCGGTGGCTGCGAGGAGGAGGGCGGACAGCGCGGCCGGCGCCGGGTGGAGGGTGGTCCGGGGACCGGGCGGAACAGGGCGGCGTGGCGGCGTCATGCGGGCCAGTCTCCCGACCGCGTACGGCCCCGACAACGAAGTGACGCAACCGTGACCGGCCACGGTCACGCCGGGCCGCTGACGGCCTGCTGACGGCCCGCTGACGGCCCGCTGACCGGCCTCCCAGGCGCCGCGACGGGCCGTACGGACGCCGGGCCGTACGGGGACGGGTGCCGGCCCGGCGCCTGCCGGACGGCCGCGGACATGCCGGTGGGCCGGGCCCCGTGGGGGTGAGGCCCGGCCCACCGGCGGTCCCGAGGGCTACCTGACCGGCAGGGCCCTCAGCCCGCCGCCGCTGTTGGTCAGCGTGGCGGTCGCCCAGTACCAGGCGGCCAGGCCGGATGCCGCGGCGACCCAGCCGGCCACCTTGCCGAGCCCGCCGCTGTCGGCGAAGGCGGCGACGGCGCCGAGCAGGAGGGAGACCGAGAACAGGCCGTAGACGGCGCGGCCGAGCAGCCCGTTGGCGTTCCAGCTCGCGAGGGTGAGGCTCAGTGCGAGCAGGGCCCAGAGCAGCAGGAACAGGCCGGCGGCGTTCTTGCCCGCCCCGCCGGCACCGGACCACACGGCCCAGAAGGCGCCGAGGGAGGTGAAGGCGGTGCCGGTGAAGCCCTCGCCCGCGCGGAGCTGCCAGAGGCCCGCGACGAAGAGGGTGAGGCCGCCGACCAGGTGGGCCAGCGACACGGCGTCCTTGACCCCGGCCCCGTCGAGGAGGCCGGTGGAGAGGAGACCGTAGGCGAGGAGGGTCAGTCCGAGGGCCAGGTATCCGAGAGGACCCGCGTCGGCTCCTGCGGGTCGGGCGTTCGCCTCGGTAGCGTCGTTGCTCACCGGAGGCTCCTTTCACTGGGTGCCGGCATGGCGGCGGTGAAGGGTCGAGGGTGCACCGCGGCCCGGGGGCGCGGTGCGTGAGGGCGCACGGAACACGTGCGTGACGGTGCACGGTGGGTGCGGCAGGTGGTTGCGCGATGCCGGACCGCGGGCGCACGGACGGTGCGTGCGGGCGGAGGCCGGCGGGTGAGGACCGGCGGTGGGCCGCTGGTCGGGTGCCCCTCCGGGGGAGTCCCCGGTGATGACGGTGTACCCGGCCGACACGCCCTTGTACCCTTGTGAATGCCACAATTTGTTCGGTCGTCAGCTGTGCGGGGCCGCCATCCGTCGCTCGCCGACCGTTCGGTGGCGACAACCGACCGGGCGGCCGCCCGCCGGGTGCGGGCCGCCCCTCCGGGTGGAGATGTGACGGCCCGTCAGGCAGACTGCCGAGCGGTCCGTGGCGCGGCCGGTGCCGTGCGGGCGCCGGGGCCGACTCGGCTCCGCGCGGCGGCCCGTGGTGGTGTCAGCCGTGGCGCTGCTCGGGCACGCGGAGGGTGAGGATCGCCATGTCGTCCGAGGGCGGCTCCGGGGCGAACCGTTCGACCGCCCGCTGGACGCGGGCGGCGACCGCGCCGGCGGTCAGTCCGGTGCACCCGGTGAGCACCTCGGCGAGGCCGTCGTCGCCGAGCATCCGCAGGCCCTCGCGGCGTTCGGTGACGCCGTCCGTCACACAGAGCAGGACCTCGCCCGGTGCGAGGATCAACTCCTCGGCGATGAGGTCGAGTTCTTCCATGACGCCGAGCAGCGGCTGCGGTGACGCCGCCTGGTCGACTTTGCCGTCGGTGCGCAGCCGCAGCGGCAGCGGGTGGCCGGCGCAGACCAGGGAGAGCGCGGTCGATCCGTCCGGCCGGGGCGTCAACTCCCCGTACAGCAGGGTGAGGAAGCGGCTCCGGGTGCCCTCGCCGAGGATGGCGGCGTTGAGGCGGGTGAGCACCTGGGGTGCGTCGAGTCCCTCCCGGGCCAGCAGGCGGAGGGAGTTGCGGGCGAGGCCCGTCACGGAGGCCGCCTCCGGGCCGGTGCCGCAGACGTCGCCGATCGCGAAGCCGTACGTGCCCTCGCGGATCGGGAAGATGTCGTAGAAGTCGCCGCCGACCTCGTTGCCCTCGCCGGCCGCCTGGTAGAACACCTCGACGTCGACGCCGGGGATCTTGGGCAGCTCCGGGGGCAGCAGGGCCCGCTGGAAGGCCTGGCTGGTGGCGGTGCGCTCCGAGTAGAGGCGCGAGTTGTCGAGGGCGAGGGCGGCGCGGCGGGAGAGGTCCTCGGCGAGTTCGAGGATCTCCTGGCGGAAGCGCACGCCGGCGGCGGCGCCGAGCACGAGCAGCCCGATGACCCGGTTGCGGGCGGCGAGCGGGAGGACGACGGTCTCGCCGAGCAGCCCGGCGAGGGCGGGGCCGTCGGCCAGGCCGAGGCTGTGGGCGGTCTCCGCGGGGGCCTTCCAGAACCGGACGCCGGCGGCGGGCCCGGTGGCGGGCGGCGCGGTCTTGTCGAGAATCTCGCGCAGCGGGTCGATCCGGTCCTCGTCCTCGTGCAGGAGGAAGGCGAGGTCGGCGGCGCCGCCCTGTTCGCCGGTGGTGTAGACGGCGCACCAGGTGGCGAGCTTGGGCACGGCCATCTGGGCCATGAGGGCGAGGGTCTGCTCGTGTTCGAGGGTGCCGGCGAGCAGGTCGGAGGCCTCGACGAGGAAGGAGAGGGAGCCGCGGCGGAGCTGTTCGAGCTCGGTCAGCCGGGCGCTCTCCAGGGCGAGCGCGATGCGGTCGGCGGCGAACTGCAGGCGCAGCGCGTCCTCGTTGTCGTAGCGGGCGGGAGCGCCGGCGGCGACGCCGAGGGAACCGGTGAGGCGGCCTTCCACCTTGAGCGGCACGGTGATGAGGGAGCGCAGTCCGCTGCCGTCGAGCAGCGGCGCGGCGAACGGGCGGACGGCCAGGTCCTCGTGGACGGCGGGCAGCCGTGCGGAGTCGTAGCGGCCGGCGCCGCCGTCGATCGGCAGGCGGGCGTAGCGGCGGCCGGTGGTCGGCAGGCCGGTGGCGGCGCGCACCTCGAACTCGGTGTCGTCGTCGGTGGTGAGGAGCAGGTAGGCGGCGTCCGCGTCGAGGAGGTCGCGGGCGCGGTCGACGATGCGCTGGAGGAGTCCGTCGATGTCGCCGAGGTCGCCCGCGGAGACGGGGCCGACCAGCAGGTCGAGGGGTTCGATGGCGGGGGGCGTCTCGGCGGTGGTGCCGGGGGTGCGCAGGACGGCCCGGTCGGCGTCGTCGACCAGCAGGCAGAGGGTGGACGGTGTGCCGTGGGTGTCGCGCAGTCGGACCTGGACGCCGTACACGTCGAGGGTGCGGCCGTCGCCGGTGCGGACGCCGTAGCTGCCCTCCCAGCGGGCGAGGCGGAGCGTCTCGGCGAGGCCGAGTCCGGTGCCGGGGGACTGCGGCCAGTCGGCGAGGTCGGCCCAGGGGCGTCCGACGGCCTGGTCGGCGGTGTGGCGCAGCAGGGCTTCGGCGTCGGCGTTCCAGCCGCGGACGGTGCCCTCGTCGTCGAGCTGGACGACGGCGACGCGGACGGGGCCCGCGGCGCCGGGGAGTTCGCCGCCGGGCAGGCTCGGCACGGCGTAGCGGGTGCCGAGGACGTGCTCCGGCAGGGCGAGCCGGAACCAGACGGTCTTGCGGCCGGCGGTGTACTCGACGCCCCAGCAGGAGGAGAGGGCGGAGCACATGAGGAGGCCGCGGCCGCCTTCGCCGTCGGGGTCGGCGTACCGCTCGGAGGCGGTCGGCACGTTGACGAAGGAGGGCAGGCCGCGTTCGGGGTGATGGTCGGTCACCTCGATCCGGACGGTCTCCTGCTCGCGGATGCAGCCGACCTCGGCGGAGGTGCCGGCGTGGACCACGGCGTTGGTGACGAGTTCACTCACGAGGATGACGGCGTCGTCGACGACCTCCGGCAACCCCCAGCCGAGGAGTGCGTCGCGGACGAAGCCGCGCGCAGCGGCGGCGGACCGGTCGACCGGTCCGAAGGTGGCGGCTGCGCGTGCGGTGACCACGTGCCACGTCTCCTCTGCTCTGGTCCGGCTGTCCGGCTCACGGGAGTTGTGCCCCCTTGTGCCCGGTGCAGCGTTCCACCCTACTTTCCGCTTGGTACCCCGCGGGCCCGGGGAGCGGAAACAGGCGCGTGGGGGTGATTCTGCCCACGCCGGGGGTGCGGGAGGCGTGAACCCTGTGCAAGCGGACGGACACCGACCGCAGGTGCTGACAGACTGGGGGGTCCGCAGCACCCGGCCGGCGAAGTACGGTCGAAGTGGTGCCGGTGGCTGGGCAGTCACCGGACCGCTCCCGAACGGTACTGAAGCGGTACCGCACAGTAACGATGTGGGAGGGCCCCCGTTGAGTTCGGCCACCAAGGACGCCATCGCCACGACCGGGGAAGCGACCCATGCCGGCAGCCGGGCGCGCGGGGTACCCGGCCGCCGGGCCGGAGGGTACGGCCGCGGCGCCGAGCCCGCCGACCTGCGCAAGCTGCTGGCGGCGCTGACCGCCATGCGGGACGGCAACGTCCGGCGACGGCTGACCGTTCCGGGGGACGGTCCGCTCGCCGAGATCGCGGCGGTCTTCAACGAGGTCGCGGAGCGCAACCAGCACCTCACCGGTGAGCTGGCGAGGGTGCGGCGGGCGGTCGGCCGGGAGGGGCGGCTGTCGGAGCGCCTGGAGACGGGTGTCGGCGAGGGCGCCTGGATGGCGGCGATCGACAACTGCAACGCGCTGATCGACGACCTGGCGCGCCCGATGGCCGAGGTGGGCCGGGTGCTCGGGTCGATCGCGGAGGGCGACCTCGACCAGCGGATGGAGCTGCGGTCGATCCACACCAACGGGGCGAGCTACCCGCTGCGGGGCGAGTTCCTGAAGGTGGGCCGCACCGTCAACGGGCTGGTGGACCAGCTGTCGGAGTTCACCGACGAGGTGACCCGGGTGGCCATCGAGGTGGGCACCGACGGCAAGCTGGGCGGGCAGGCCCGGGTGCGGAGCGTCTCGGGCAGCTGGAAGGACCTCGCGGACTCGGTCAACACCATGGCCGGGCGGCTGACCGCGCAGGTGCGGAACATCGCCGAGGTGACGACGGCGGTCGCCAAGGGCGACCTGTCGCGCAAGGTCACGGTGGACGTCGCCGGCGAGATGCTGGAGCTGAAGGTCACCGTCAACACGATGGTCGACCAGCTCAACTCGTTCGCCGCGCAGGTGACGACGGTCGCGCGCGACGTGGGCACCGAGGGCCGGCTGGGCGGTCAGGCACAGGTGCCCGGCGTGGCCGGGGTGTGGCGCGACCTCACCGACTCGGTGAACTTCATGGCGGCGAACCTCACGGCGCAGGTGCGGAACATCGCCGAGGTGACGACGGCGGTCGCCAAGGGCGACCTGTCGCGCAAGATCGAGGTCGACGCGCGCGGCGAGATCCTGGAGCTGAAGAACACCATCAACACGATGGTCGACCAGCTGTCCGGCTTCGCCGAGCAGGTGACGCGGGTGGCGCGCGCGGTGGGCACCGAGGGCATCCTGGGCGGTCAGGCGCAGGTGCCGGGTGTGGCGGGGGTCTGGAAGGACCTCACCGAGAACGTCAACTCGATGGCGAACAACCTGACGAGCCAGGTGCGGAACATCGCGCAGGTGACGACGGCGGTCGCCAAGGGCGACCTGTCGCAGAAGATCCAGGTCGACGCGCGCGGCGAGATCCTCGAACTCAAGAACACCATCAACACCATGGTCGACCAGCTCGGGGCGTTCGCGGCGGAGGTGACCCGGGTCGCCCGGGACGTCGGCACCGAGGGCATCCTGGGCGGCCAGGCGAGCGTGCCGGGTGTCTCCGGCACCTGGCAGGACCTCACCAACAGCGTGAACCTGATGGCCAACAACCTGACCAGCCAGGTGCGCAACATCGCCGAGGTGACCACCGCGGTGGCCCGCGGCGACGTCTCCAAGAAGATCACCGTCGACGCGAAGGGCGAGATCCGCGAGCTGGTCACGACCGTCAACACGATGGTCGACCAGCTGTCGGCGTTCGCGGACGAGGTCACGCGCGTGGCCCGCGAGGTGGGCACCGAGGGCATCCTGGGCGGCCAGGCGCGGGTGCGCGGCGTCTCGGGCATCTGGCGGGACCTGACCGACAACGTGAACTTCATGGCGTCGAACCTGACGAGCCAGGTCCGCAACATCGCCGAGGTGGCGTCGGCGGTGGCCAGCGGCGACCTCTCCAAGAAGATCACCATCGAGGCGCAGGGCGAGGTCAAGGCGCTCGCCAGCACGCTCAACACGATGGTCGACCAGCTGTCGGCGTTCGCCGTCGAGGTGACCCGGGTGGCCCGCGAGGTGGGCACCGACGGCACCCTGGGCGGCCAGGCGTCCGTGCCGGGCGTCGCCGGCATCTGGAAGGACCTGACCGACAACGTCAACCTGATGGCCAACAACCTCACCGGCCAGGTCCGCAACATCGCGCTGGTCATCACCGCGGTCGCCCGCGGCGACCTGTCGCAGAAGATCGACGTCGACGCGCGCGGCGAGATCCTGGAGCTGAAGACCAGCATCAACACGATGGTCGACCAGCTCGGCGCGTTCTCCGACGAGGTGACCCGCGTGGCCCGCGAGGTGGGCACCGACGGACGGCTCGGCGGCCAGGCCCGCGTCCCCGGCGTCGCCGGCCGCTGGCAGGACCTCACCGAGTCGGTGAACGAGCTGGCCAACAACCTGACCCGGCAGGTGCGCGCGATCGCCCAGGTCGCCACCGCGGTGACCCGCGGCGACCTTTCCCCGCGGATCGACGTGGACGCGTCCGGCGAGCTCGACGAGCTCAAGGACAACATCAACCAGATGATCGCGAACCTCCGCGAGACCACCCGCACCAACAAGGACCAGGACTGGCTGAAGACCAACCTGGCCCGGATGTCCGGCCTGCTGCAGGGCCGCCGCGACCTGGAGGCGGTCGCCGCGCTCATCATGACCGAGCTGACGCCGGTGGTCTCCGCCCAGCACGGCGCGTTCTTCCTGGCGCAGCCGTCCGGCCGGACGGCCGAGCTGGTCACCGAGGACGACGACGAGAACGACACCGTGCTGCGCCTGATCGGCAGCTACGGCTACCAGCGGCGCACGATGCCCACGACGTTCCGGCCCGGTGAGGGGCTGGTCGGGCAGGTCGCGGTGGAGCGCCGGTCGATCGTGGTCAGCCAGACCCCGCCCGGCTACCTGAAGATCGCCTCCGGGCTCGGCGAGGCCTCGCCCGCGCACGTGGTGGTGCTGCCGGTGCTGTTCGAGGGCCGGCTGCTCGGGGTGATCGAGCTGGCGACGTTCAGCTCGTTCACGGGGGTCGCGCTGGACTTCCTCAACCAGATCGCGGACCTGATCGGCGTGACGGTCAACACCATCAGCGTCAACACCAAGACCGAGGGCCTGCTGCTGGAGTCGCAGCGGCTGACCGCCGAGCTCTCCATGCGCTCCGCCGAGCTGGAGGCGCGGCAGGAGGAGCTGGAGCGCACCAACGAGGAGCTGCAGGAGAAGGCCGAGCAGCTCGCCCAGCAGAACCGCGACATCGAGATCAAGAACAGCGAGATCGAGGAGGCCCGGCAGATCCTGGAGGAGCGCGCCGAGCAGCTGGCCCTCGCCTCGCGCTACAAGAGCGAGTTCCTCGCCAACATGTCGCACGAGCTGCGTACCCCGCTCAACTCGCTGCTGATCCTCGCCAAGCTGCTCTCCGACAACAACGAGGGCAACCTCTCGCCGAAGCAGGTCGAGTTCGCCGAGACCATCCACGGCGCCGGTTCGGATCTCCTGCAGCTCATCAACGACATCCTCGACCTGTCCAAGGTCGAGGCGGGCAAGATGGACGTCCGTCCGGCCCGGATCGCCCTGGTGCAGCTGGTCGACTACGTGGAGGCCGCGTTCCGGCCGCTCGCCGCGGACAAGAACCTCGACTTCGCGGTGCGGGTCTCCGACGAACTCCCGGCGACCCTGCACACGGACGAGCAGCGGCTCCAGCAGGTGCTGCGCAACCTGCTCTCCAACGCGGTGAAGTTCACCGACGCCGGCGCGGTCGACCTGCTGATCCGGCCGGTCACCGACGCGGACGTCCCCCAGCACGTCCGCGAGCAGCTGCTGGAGGCCGGGGCCATCGGCGACCCGGACGAGCAGCTGATCGCCTTCTCCGTCTCCGACACGGGCATCGGCATCCCCGGCAACAAGCTGCGGGAGATCTTCGAGCCGTTCCGGCAGGCCGACGGCGGCACCAGCCGCAAGTACGGCGGCACGGGCCTGGGCCTGTCGATCAGCCGGGAGATCGCCCGGCTGCTCGGCGGCGAGATCCACGCCGAGAGCGAGCTCGACGACGGCTCCACCTTCACGCTGTACCTCCCGCTGCGGACCGAGGGCCCGGAGGCCGCGCCCGACCGCCCGGCGGGCCCGGGCGCGCGCGCCGCGGTCGGGTTCACGCCGGTCGGCCTCCCCGTGCCGATCGGCGAGAACCCGGCCGAGCACTGGGCGCAGGAGGTGCGCGAACTGGCCGAGGAGCGCCGCAGGGGCGCCGCCGAGCGCCGCCGGGCGGCGGAGGGACGGCCGCAGGCCCGTGCGGTCGCGGCCGAGCCGTTCACCGCGGGCCAGGAGCAGTTCCCCCGGCAGCCCGTGCAGGCCGCCGACCGGCCGGGCCGGGCGGCGCAGTTCCAGGGCCGCTTCGAGGGCCAGCGGGTGCTGATCGTCGACGACGACATCCGCAACGTCTTCGCGCTGACCAGCGTGCTGGAGGAGTACGGCCTGGCGGTGCTGTACGCGGAGAACGGCCGCGAGGGCATCGAGGTGCTGGAGCAGCACGAGGACGTCTCCCTGGTGCTGATGGACATCATGATGCCCGAGATGGACGGCTACGCGACCACGGAGGCGATCCGGCGGATGCCGCAGTTCTCGGGCCTGCCGATCATCGCGCTGACCGCGAAGGCCATGAAGGGCGACAAGGAGAAGAGCCTGGAGGCCGGGGCGAACGACCACGTCACCAAGCCGGTCGAGACCGACCATCTGCTGGCGGTCATGCGCCACTGGCTGACGGTCGGGTAGCCGCCAGGGCCGCCGGCCGGCCCGCACTGGCGGGTCCGGTCGGGAACCCGGTAAGGTGCCGCAATCGTTGCGAACGGTGACCGAACGGTGACGCCGAGTCCCCGCCCGGCCGTTCCGTCGACCCCGCAGCGGCGGCGGTCCGGCCCCGGATCGCCGGGAGCGATGTGACGGGCCAGGGGGTACGGCTAGCATGACCGGGTCAGTAGCGGGCGGCACGCAGGTGCCCGCCCTGGGCAGGCAACCGGCAGGAGGGCGGGTCCTGGTGCAGAAGGCGAAGATCCTTCTGGTCGACGATCGGCCGGAGAACCTCCTTGCCCTGGAGGCCATCCTGTCCGCGTTGGACCAGACCCTGGTGCGCGCCTCGTCCGGCGAGGAGGCGCTGAAGGCGCTGCTCACCGACGACTTCGCGGTGATCCTCCTGGACGTCCAGATGCCGGGCATGGACGGCTTCGAGACGGCCGCCCACATCAAGCGCCGCGAGCGCACCCGCGACATCCCGATCATCTTCCTCACCGCGATCAACCACGGCCCGCACCACACCTTCCGCGGCTACGCGGCCGGCGCGGTGGACTACATCTCCAAGCCGTTCGACCCGTGGGTGCTGCGCGCCAAGGTGTCGGTCTTCGTCGATCTCTACATGAAGAACTGCCAGCTCAAGGAGCAGGCGGCACTGCTGCGCCTGCAGCTGGAGGCCGGCGAGGCGTCCGCGCTCGGCGGCGCGCTGCTCGGCGAGCTGTCGGCCCGGCTGGCCAGCGTCGAGGAGCAGGCGGAGGCGCTCGCGAAGCAGCTCGACGGCTCCCCGGACCCTGCCGCCGCCGCGGGCGCCGCGCACCTGGAGCGCAAGCTCGCCGGTCTGCGCCGGGCCCTCGACGCGCTGCGCCCCGGCTCGTCCTGAGCCGGTCCTGACACCGTGTCGGCCCCGCCCCGCGGGCCGTCCGCGGCGGGCGCGCCGGCGACACGCCCCCGCGGCCGCGCTCGGTCACATGTGCTGGGGAGCCGCCCGCCGGTAGGCTGCTGAGCCATGGCCACACGTACGCCCGGCAGCCAGGCACGCAACCCGAAGCCCGGGCCGGCCAAGAAGGCTCCGGCCCGGAAGGCCGCCGCCGCGCCCGCCGCCCCGCGCAAGGCGGCCACGGCGAAGAAGGCGTCGACGAAGAAGGCGGCCGCGCCGCCCCCGCCCCCTCCGCGGCCGATACTCTTCCGCGCCGTGCGTGCGGTCTGGCTCGGCCTCGCACACTCCGTCGGGGCGCTGTTCCGCGGGTTCGGCCACGGCGCCAGGAACCTCGACCCGGCGCACCGGAAGGACGGCCTGGGGCTGCTGCTGTTCGCGCTCGCGCTGGTCACCGCCGCCGGCACGTGGTTCAGCCCGCAGGGCTGGCTCGGCGGCGCCGCCACGAACGTCGTGTCCGGACTCTTCGGCCGCCTGGACGTCCTGGTGCCGTTCCTCCTCGGCGCGGTCGCTGTGCGGCTGATGCGCCACCCCGAGGTGCCGGAGGCCAACGGCCGGATCGTGATCGGCCTGACCGCGCTGGTGGTCGGTGTGCTCGGTCTGGTCCACATCGGCTGCGGAGCCCCCGTCATGTCGAGCGGGGCGACCCGGATACGGGCTGCGGGCGGGATCGTCGGCTGGGGCGCGTCCACCCCCATGATGGCCGCGGCGGGCCCGCCGCTCGCGGTGCCGCTGCTCCTCCTCCTCGCGTTCTTCGGGCTGCTGGTCGTCACCGCCACGCCGGTCAACAAGATTCCGGAGCGCCTGCGCCAGGTGGGTGTGCGGCTCGGTGTCGTCGAGCCGGCGTTCGCGGGCGAGGCCGGCGCGGACGCCCCCGGGGCCCGTGAGTTCTCCTCCGAGCCCCCCGAGGACGCCGACCCCGAGGCGCTGCCCTTCACGATCGACGGCCGGGACGGCGAGTCCGGCCGCTCGCGGCGCCGCCGCCGCAAGAAGGTCGACGAGCCGGAGCTCGGCTCGGCCCTCCCCGACATGTTCGTGAAGGACCCGTACGAGACCCGCGACATCGCCGCCGGCGTCGCCGCCGACCTGGACGGCGCCCTGCTGTACGGCGTGCCCGGCTCGCCCGCGGTCGCCAGCATGATGCACCAGGTGCAGGACAACACGGCGCCGCCGGAGGAGCCGGCCGTGCCGGCCGCCCGGTCCGCCGGGGCCCCGGACGGCCACGGCCCGGCGCCGGTGCGGATGGAGCAGCTGCGGCTGGCCGGAGACGTCACCTACAGCCTGCCGCCGCTCGACCTGCTGGAGCAGGGCCCCCCGGCCAAGGCCAGGTCCCGGCTCAACGACGAGGTCGCCGCCCAGCTCAGCGGCGTCTTCACGGAGTTCAAGGTGGACGCCCGCGTCACCGGTTTCACCCGCGGCCCGACGGTCACCCGCTACGAGGTCGAGCTGGGCCAGGCGGTCAAGGTCGAGCGGATCACCGCCCTCGCCAAGAACATCGCGTACGCCGTCGCCAGCCCCGACGTGCGGATCATCAGCCCGATCCCCGGCAAGTCCGCGGTCGGCGTGGAGATCCCCAACCGGGACCGCGAGATGGTCACCCTCGGCGACCTCCTGCGCTCGCGCAGCGCCGCCGACGACGACCATCCGATGGTCGTCGGCATGGGCAAGGACGTCGAGGGCCACACCGTGATGGCCAACCTCGCGAAGATGCCGCACATCCTGGTCGCCGGTGCGACCGGCGCGGGCAAGTCCTCGTGCATCAACTGCCTGATCACCTCGGTGCTGGTCCGTTCCACCCCGGACGAGGTCCGGATGGTGCTGGTCGACCCCAAGCGCGTCGAGCTGACCGTGTACGAGGGCATCCCGCACCTGATCACGCCGATCATCACCAACCCGAAGAAGGCCGCCGAGGCCCTCCAGTGGGTCGTGCGCGAGATGGACATGCGCTACGACGACCTCGCGGCCTTCGGCTTCCGCCACGTGGACGACTTCAACGCCGCCGTGCGGGCCGGGACGGTCACGCCGCCGCTCGGCAGCGAGCGCGAGCTGACGCCCTATCCGTACCTGCTGGTGATCGTCGACGAGCTGGCCGACCTCATGATGGTCGCCCCGCGGGACGTCGAGGACTCGGTCGTGCGCATCACCCAGCTGGCCCGCGCGGCCGGCATCCACCTGGTGCTGGCCACCCAGCGGCCCTCCGTGGACGTCGTGACCGGACTCATCAAGGCGAACGTGCCGTCCCGGCTGGCGTTCGCCACCTCGGCGATGGCCGACTCCCGGGTCATCCTCGACCAGCCCGGCGCGGAGAAGCTCATCGGCAAGGGCGATGCGCTGTTCCTGCCGATGGGCGCCTCGAAGCCGGTCCGGATGCAGGGCGCCTTCGTCACCGAGGCGGAGATCGCCCGGATCGTGCAGCACTGCAAGGACCAGATGTCGGCCGTCTACCGCGACGACGTCTCGGTCGGCGGCGGCCCGAAGAAGGAGATCGACGAGGAGATCGGCGACGACATGGACCTGCTGATCCAGGCGGCCGAGCTGGTGGTCTCCACGCAGTTCGGCTCCACGTCGATGCTCCAGCGCAAGCTCCGGGTGGGCTTCGCCAAGGCCGGACGGCTGATGGACCTCATGGAGTCCCGGGGGATCGTCGGGCCCAGCGAGGGCTCCAAGGCCCGGGACGTCCTCGTGAAACCCGATGAACTGGACAGTGTGCTCCTGACACTCCGTGGGTAGCCGCTTCTCACCCGTTCGGTGGAATGTGATAGGTAAGGGAACCACGCCGGGCACCCGGCACGTCCCCTTCGGGGCGGAGGCGAACCATCGCCCCGGCCTGCGCTGATCCGCCGTCAGGCCGGGTCGGGCGGCCGCCCACGTTCGGGCCTGTTCCGCTTGAGAAACGTTCCACCCCCGCCCCTAGACTGTCTTCTCAGCAGGTGGCCAACGCTCGAAAGGCGCGTCCAGTGACCATCGGCAAGTCCCCCGACCGAGGCAGCCGCCGGCCCTCAGCCCGCACGTCCCGGAACGCATCGGGACAGCCGGCGCCGGCAGACCAGCCCGCCACCGACCTCCCGACCATCGGCCGTGTACTCACCGTCGCCCGGATCGACGCCGGGCTGACCGTCGATCAGGTGAGTTCGACGACCCGCGTCCGCGTGCCGATCGTGCACGCCGTCGAGCAGGACGACTTCAGCCGCTGCGGCGGAGACTTCTACGCCCGGGGCCACATCCGGCTGCTCGCCAAGGCCGTCGGGGCCGACGCCGACGAGCTGGTCGCCCGGTACGACGCCGCGCACGGCGGCGCCCCCGCCGACCGCCGGCCGACCCCGCTGATGGACCCCACCCCGATCAAGGTCAACGACCACCGCCGGCCGAACTGGACCACGCCGATGGTCGTGGCCATCGTCGCGGTCGTCGCGCTGATCGGCTTCAACCTGGTCGGCGGCGGCTCCGGCCAGCCCGCCGCGGGCACCGCCAGCTCCCCGCTGGCGGGCGGCCCGGGCCCGGCCGCCGCCTCGCCGTCCGCCCAGCCGCCGGCCCCGGCGCCCAGCCTGGCGCCGATCGCGGCGGCCCCGGCCGACAAGGTCACCGTGAAGCTCGTCGCCGAGAAGGCCACGAGCTGGGTGTCCGCGAAGGACGGCAAGAACAAGACGATCTTCTCCAACAACCTCGAATCCGGCCAGGACCAGACGTTCACCGACGGCAAGCAGATCAGCCTGGTGATCGGCAACGCGGGCGCCGTGCACGTGTACGTCAACGGCAAGGACCTCGGTCCGGCCGGTGCGGACGGCCAGGTGGTGCACGTCACGTACACCCCTGGAGACCCCCAGGCAGGCTGAGTCCGGGCCTTCGAACCACGCGCGCGGCCTCCGGGGCGAACGGCACCGGGGGCCGCGCGTTAATCTTGGCGTCATGCCTGAACGCCGTACTGTCGCCCTTGTCACGCTCGGATGCGCCCGCAACGAGGTGGACTCCGAGGAACTCGCCGGGCGACTGGAGGCGGACGGCTGGCTCCTGGTCGACGACGCCGCCGACGCCGACGTCGCCGTCGTCAACACCTGCGGGTTCGTGGAAGCCGCCAAGAAGGACTCCGTCGACGCCCTGCTGGAGGCCAACGACCTCAAGGGCCACGGCCGCACGCAGGCCGTCGTCGCGGTCGGCTGCATGGCCGAGCGCTACGGCAAGGAGCTCGCCGAGGCGCTGCCCGAGGCCGACGGCGTGCTCGGCTTCGACGACTACTCCGACATCTCGACCCGGCTGCAGACGATCCTCTCCGGCGGCCACGTCGAGGCCCACACGCCCCGCGACCGCCGCACCCTGCTGCCGCTCACCCCGGTCGAGCGGCAGGCCGCCGCCGCGGAGGTCGCACTCCCGGGCCACGGCGCCCCCGCCGAACTCCCCGACGGCCTCGCCCCCGCCTCCGGCCCGCGGACGCTCCGCAAGCGCCTCGACGACAGCCCGGTCGCCTCGATCAAGCTCGCCTCCGGCTGCGACCGCCGGTGCTCGTTCTGCGCCATCCCGGCCTTCCGCGGCTCCTTCGTCTCCCGCCGCCCCTCGGACGTCCTCAACGAGGCCCGCTGGCTCGCCGGCGAGGGCGTCACCGAGGTCGTCCTGGTCAGTGAGAACAACACCTCGTACGGCAAGGACCTCGGCGACATCCGGCTGCTGGAGACGCTGCTGGGCGAGATCGCCGAGGTCGACGGCATCGAGCGGATCCGCGTCAGCTACCTGCAGCCCGCCGAGATGCGCCCGGGCCTGATCGACACGATGACCTCGACCGACAAGGTCGTGCCGTACTTCGACCTGTCGTTCCAGCACTCGGCCCCCGCGGTGCTCCGCCGGATGCGCCGCTTCGGCTCCACCGACCAGTTCCTGGAGCTGCTCGCGGGCATCCGCGGCAAGGCCCCGGAGGCCGGCGCCCGGTCGAACTTCATCGTGGGCTTCCCCGGCGAGACCGAGGAGGACTACGCCGAGCTGGAGCGCTTCGTCTCGCACGCCCGCCTCGACGCGATCGGCGTCTTCGGGTACTCCGACGAGGACGGCACCGAGGCCGCGACCCTCGACGGCAAGCTGCCCGACGACGTCGTCGCCGACCGCCTCGCCCGCCTCTCCCGCCTCGCCGAGGAGCTCACCGCGCAGCGCGCCGAGGAGCGCATCGGCACCGAGGTGCTCGTGCTCGTCGAGTCCGTCGAGGACGGCACGGTCGAGGGCCGCGCCGCCCACCAGGCGCCCGAGACCGACGGCCTCACGACCCTGCTCGGCGCGGACGACGCCGAGGTCGGCCGGTACTACCGCGCCGTGGTCGTCGGGACCGAGGGCGTCGACCTCGTCGCCGAGGCCGTGGCCGCGGAGCCGGAAGCCACCCCGGGAGCGGACGCATGACCCAGGGGCCCGGTGCCCCCGCCGCGGCCCGCCCCGGCCGCCCGGGGGCCGCACAGCCCCCGCAGCCCGGGGTCTGGAACATCGCCAACATGCTGACGATGCTCCGGCTGCTGCTGGTGCCGGTGTTCGTGGTGCTGCTCTTCGCCGACGGCGGCCACGACCCCAAGTGGCGGGCGGTGGCGTGGGCCACCTTCGCCGTCGCGATGATCACCGACGTCTTCGACGGCGAGATCGCCCGGCGCAAGGGCCTGATCACCGACTTCGGCAAGATCGCCGACCCGATCGCCGACAAGGCGATCATGGGCGCGGCCCTCATCGGCCTGTCCGTGCTCGGCGACCTGCCCTGGTGGATCACCGTCGTCATCCTGGCCCGCGAGCTCGGCGTCACGCTGATGCGCTTCTGGGTGATCCACTACGCCGTCATCCCGGCCAGCCGCGGCGGCAAGCTGAAGACGCTCACCCAGGGCATCGCCGTCGGCATGTACGTGCTGGTGCTGACCGGCCCGCTCGCCACCGCCCGCGCCGTGGTGATGGGCGCCGCGGTGCTGCTGACCGTCGCCACCGGCCTCGACTACGTCGGCCAGGCGCTGCGGCTGCGCCGCGAGGGCCTCGCCCGGCAGCGGGCGGCCGGCGGGTGAACGACCGGGTGCTCGCGGAGAAGGTGCACGCGGCCCTGCGGGAGCAGGGAGCCACGGTGGCGGTCGCCGAGTCGCTCACCGGCGGGCTGCTCGCCGCCGCCCTGGTGGACGTCCCCGGGGCCTCGGCGACCTTCCGCGGGTCGGTCACGGCCTACGCCACCGAGCTGAAGGCCGCCGTGCTCGGCGTCGACGAGGGGCTGCTCGCCGTCCACGGCCCCGTGCACCCCGTCGTGGCACGGCAGATGGCCGAGGGGGCCAGGAGGCTGCTCGGCGCGACGTACGGGATCGCGACCACCGGGGTGGCCGGACCGGACCCGCAGGACGGCCTGCCGGTGGGCACCGTGCACGTCGGATTCGCCGGCCCGGACGGAACAGCGGCCGTCTCCCCGGTGTTGTCCGGGCAGCGCGCGGACATCCGCGCGGCGACCGTCAGCGAGGCCCTGGAGCTGCTCCTCGGGCACCTAGCGAGTCGCGGGCGTCCGCGCTGAGCTTTCCTGAAATCGCTGAACTCACGGCCCGAGCTGGAGGATCGTGTTACATCACCACCCCGCGGCGGGCAGAACACAGGAAGCCGACCAGCCGCGTACCGGGGCCGGGGGCGCCCGACGGGCGCGACGACGGCCCGGGTGGGGCCCAGAACGGGAGGGGACAGCCTTGCAGCCCAGAGTGAACACGACCACGGTCCCCGCACGCGATGCGGACGAGGCGGTACGGTGGGGTCGTGACATCTCGATCCGCAGTCCGAGGAGGGAGGCACCGATGATCCTGCTCCGTCGCCTGCTGGGCGATGTGCTGCGTCGGCAGCGCCAGCGCCAGGGCCGCACACTCCGCGAGGTGTCGGCGGCCGCCAGGGTTTCACTCGGCTACCTCTCCGAGGTGGAGCGAGGGCAGAAGGAGGCGTCCTCCGAGCTGCTCTCCGCCATCTGCGACGCACTCGACGTCCGGATGTCCGAGGTCATGCGCGAGGTCAGCGACGAGCTGTCGCTCGCCGAACTTGCGGCGATGGCCACCCTCTCCGAGGGTGATCTCCTGAGGCCGGTGCTCGAACCGGTGCCGCTGCAGTCGCCCGGCGACCGTGCCGGCAGCACGGTGCCCAAGGCTGCCGCCATGGACGTGGTCGCGGCCTGACCGGACCTCGCCCTCCCCGGGGAGCGAGAGAAGGAGGCCGGAATGACCACCAACGGAGCGTTGCGAGCCGCACGGCTCGTGCGGGCGGCCGGGCGGGACCACCTCAGGTGGGCCGGCCCGGCCGCTCTGCTGTGTGCGGGCACCGGCTGGTGGCTCCTCGGCCCCGCCACGGGCGGTGACGGCACCGTGCTCGGCATACTCGCCGCCGGCGGCTGGGGACTGGGCCTGCTGCCCGTCCACAGCGACAGCCGGCTGACCGGTCCCGCCCGCCGCCGCCCCCCGCCCGCGGAGCCCGCCCCGGCGTCCGCGCCCGCGTCCGCCGAGGACGAGCCTCAGGGCCTCAGCCGGTAGCCGCGCGGCGTCGGGTGGAAGCCCGCCTCCTCCAGCACCGGGCCCAGCGCCGACGTGAGCGCCGCCTCGCCGTCCGCCCGCTCCACGGTCACGCTCCCCAGGGCACCGGCCCGTACGGCCCCCGCGAGGGCCCGCGCGGCCGTCGCCAGCGGCTCGCCCTCCGCCCACGACAGCAGCGACCTGCCGCCGCGCTCCACGTACAGCACCAGCTCACCGTCGACCAGCACCACGAGGGCGCCCGCCTTGCGGCCCGGCCGGTGCGCGGAGCCCTTCGCGGCCGGACCGGACACGGGGTCGGGCCACGCGAGGGCGGCGCCGTACGCGTTGGCCGGATCGGCCGCGGCCAGCACCAGCGCCGTCGGCTGCTCGTCGCCGCCGTGGCCGGGGGTGGCCGACCAGCCCTGGGCGGCGGCGCGCTCCAGTCGGCCGTTCACCGACCGGAGGCGGTCGGCGGCGCCGTCCATCGCGAACTGCGCACCGCCCAGGCCCTCCACGAAGTAGCCCCGGCGGGCCCGGCCGCGCTCCTCGAAGGCGGACAGCACGCGGTACACCCCGGCGAAGCCGCCGGGCACCCGTTCGGCGCCGACCGCGCCGCGGGTCAGCACCCCGTGGCGGTCGAGCAGGCTCTGCGCCCGGGCGGCGGCCCGCGCCGTCGCGGCGGCGTCCACCTCGGGCAGCAGCGACCAGCGGCCGGCGACCGTCGGCGGCCCCGGCCGACGGGTGCCGTACGGGCGGCCGGCGCCGCCGATCCGGCCGCGGGGGGTGCCGCGCGCCGCCCGGTGGGCGGTCGACCCGGCGGTCCGTCCCGAGCCCAGGAGCGCCCGCAGCGGGGCCAGCGAGTCGTTGGTGACGTACCCGGCCCAGACGAGGTCCCACAGGGCCGTGGCGACCTCGCTCTCCGCGGTGTCCGGCAGGCGGTCGGCGAGCTGGCGGAACAGCAGGCCGTAGCCGCCGGCGAGGGCCGAGAGCAGCTCCGCGTGGACGGGGGTCACGGCGGGCGGCACCGGCTCGGGGCGCAGCAGCGGCGCGTTCTCGGCGAGATGGAGGCTGATCCAGCCGTCCTTGCCCGGGAGGGCCCCGGCCCCGGCCCAGCCGACCTCCCCGGCGATCATGAGCTCGTTCAGCAGCTCGGGGGAGTAGTCGGACACCCGGGCGGGGAGCACCAGCTTCTCCAGGGCGGACGCCGGCAGGGCGGTGCCCTGGAGCTGCTCGACGACGCGGTACAGGCCGTCGACCCCGCGCAGCCGGTGCCCGGCCAGGTGCTGCCACTGCGGGAGGAACGCGGCGAGCGCCCGCGGCGGCACCGGCTCCACCTCCTGGCGCAGCGCGGCGAGCGACCGCCGCCGCAGGCGCCGCAGCACCTCGGCGTCGCACCACTCGACGGTGGAGGTGTGCCCTTCGAGCGGGCGGAACTCGCCCTGGACGAGGCGGCCCGCCGCCGTGAGGCGGTGCAGCGTGCCGGTGACGACGGCGGTGCCGAGGCCGAAGCGCGCGGCGGCCTCGGCGGCCGTGAACGGGCCGTGGGTGCGACCGTAGCGGGCCAGCAGGTCGCCGAGCGGGTCCTTCACCGGCTCGGTGAAGGCCTCCGGCACACCGACCGGCAGCGGGGTGCCCAGGGCGTCGCGCAGCCGCCCGGCGTCCTCGATCGCCGCCCAGCGCTGCTCGCCGCCGATCCTGACCCGGACGGTGCGGCGGGCCGCCTCGAGTTCGAGGGCCCACAGCGGCTCGGCGCCGCGGACGGCGAGCTCGGCCTCGGAGAGCGGGCCGAGCATGCGCAGGGCGTCGGCCACCCCCTCGGCGTCCTTGATCCGGCGCTCCGGGGTGAGGCGCTGGAGTTCGGCCTCCAGGTCGGCGAGGACCTGCGGGTCGAGCAGCTCGCGCAGCTCGGCCTGGCCGAGGAGCTCGGAGAGCAGCCGGGAGTCGAGGGAGAGCGCGGCGGCGCGGCGCTCCGCGAGTGGGGAGTCGCCCTCGTAGAGGAACTGCGCGACGTACCCGAAGAGCAGCGACCGGGCGAAGGGGGACGGCTCCGAGGTCGTGACCTCCACCAGGCGGACGGCGCGGGACTCCAGGTCTCCCATCAGCTCGACCAGTCCGGGCACGTCGAAGACGTCCTGGAGGCACTCGCGGACGGCCTCCAGCACGATCGGGAACGACCCGTACTCGGCAGCCACCTCCAGCAGCTGCGAGGCGCGCTGGCGCTGCTGCCACAGCGGGGTGCGGCGGCCCGGGCTGCGGCGGGGGAGCAGCAGGGCGCGGCCGGCGCACTCCCGGAAGCGTGAGGCGAACAGGGCGGAGCCGCCGACCTGGTCGGTGACGAGCCGCTCGATGTCGCCGGAGTCGAAGAGGGCGGCGTCCGCGCCGACCGGGGCCTCCTCGTCCGCGGGCCGGTCGGGGCTCGGGAAGTCGAGCAGGTCGGCGTCGGGCAGCCGCAGCACGATGCCGTCGTCGCCGTGCATGACCTGCGGGTCGAGCCCGTGCTTCTCCCGAAGCCGGGCGCCGATGGCCAGCGCCCACGGCGCGTGCACCTGGGCCCCGAAGGGGGAGTGGACGATGATCCGCCAGTCGCCCAGCTCGTCGCGGAACCGCTCGACCACGATGGTGCGGTCGTCGGGCAGATGGCCGCACGCGGCGCGCTGCTCGTCGAGGTACGCGAGCAGGTTGCCGGCCGCCCAGTCGTCCAGGCCGGCCGCCCTCAGCCGGGCGGTCGCCTCCCCGGGCGCGAGGCCGCCGAGCTCGCGGACGAAGGCGCCGACCGCGCGGCCCAGCTCCAGGGGGCGGCCGAGGGTGTCGCCCTTCCAGAACGGCAGCCGGCCGGGCACGCCCGGTGCCGGGGTGACCAGCACCTTGTCGTGGGTGATCTCCTCGATCCGCCACGAGGTCGTGCCGAGGGTGAAGACGTCGCCCACGCGGGACTCGTAGACCATCTCCTCGTCGAGTTCGCCGACCCGGCCGCCGCCCTTCTTCGGGTCGGCGCCGGCGATGAAGACGCCGAACAGGCCGCGGTCCGGGATGGTGCCGCCGGAGGTCACGGCGAGCCGCTGCGCACCGGGCCGACCGGTGACCGTCCCCGCGACGCGGTCCCAGACGACCCGGGGCCGGAGCTCGGCGAAGGCGTCCGACGGGTACCGCCCGGCGAGCATGTCGAGGACGCCGTCGAACGCGGACTGCGGCAGCCCGGCGAAGGGCGCGGCCCGGCGGACCACCGCGAGCAGCTCGTCCACCGGCCAGGTGTCGAGGGCGGTCATGGCGACCAGCTGCTGGGCGAGGACGTCGAGCGGGTTGCGCGGGATGCGCAGCGCCTCGATGCCGCCCACGCGCATCCGCTCGGTGACCACCGCGGCCTGCACGAGGTCGCCCCGGTACTTCGGGAACACCACGCCGGTGGAGACCGCGCCGACCTGGTGGCCGGCCCGTCCGACCCGCTGCAGCCCGGAGGCGACCGACGGCGGGGACTCGACCTGGACGACCAGCTCGACGGCGCCCATGTCGATACCCAGCTCCAGGCTGGAGGTGGCGACCACGGCGGGCAGCCGTCCGGCCTTCAGCTCCTCCTCCACCTGCGCGCGCTGCTCCTTGGAGACCGAGCCGTGGTGGGCCCGGGCGAGCAGGGGCGGGGCGCCGCGGGCGGCCCCGGACTCGGCCATGAGCCGGGCCGGTGCGTGCGCCTCGGGCAGCGGCTCGCCGGTGGCGCGCTCGTACGCGATCTCGTTGAGCCGGTTGCAGAGGCGCTCGGCGAGGCGGCGGGAGTTGGCGAAGACGATCGTCGAGCGGTGCGCCTGGACGAGGTCGACGATCCGCTCCTCGACGTGCGGCCAGATCGACGCGGCCCGGGCCGGGTCGTCGTCGGTGCCGGCGGGCAGCTCGTCGAGGTCGGGCACCGGGACGACCACCGACAGGTCGAACCGCTTGGCCGAGGGCGGCTGCACGACGACGGCCCCGCGCCGCGGGCTCAGGTAGCGGGCGACCTCCTCGACCGGGCGGACGGTCGCGGACAGCCCGATGCGGCGGGCGGGGGCGTCGAGCAGCTCGTCGAGGCGCTCCAGGCTGAGCGCGAGGTGGGCGCCGCGCTTGGTCCCGGCGACCGCGTGCACCTCGTCGAGGATCACCGTGTCGATGCCGCGCAGGGCGTCCCGTGCGGCGGACGTCAGCAGCAGGAACAGCGACTCGGGGGTGGTGATCAGGATGTCCGGCGGGTGGGTGGCGAAGCGGCGGCGCTCGGCCGCGGGGGTGTCGCCGGAGCGGATGCCGACCTCGACCTCCGGCTCGGGCTGCCCGAGCCGGACGGCGGCCTGCCGCAGGCCGGTCAGCGGGGCGCGGAGGTTGCGCTCGACGTCGACCGCGAGGGCCTTCAGCGGCGAGATGTAGAGCACCCGGCAGCGCCGCCGGGCGTCCGCGGGCGGCGGGGCGGCGCTGAGCCTGTCCAGCGCGGAGAGGAACGCCGCGAGGGTCTTGCCGGAGCCGGTCGGGGCGACCACCAGGACGTCGGTCTGCTGCCGGATGGCGGCCCAGGCCTCGGTCTGCGCCGGGGTGGGCGCGTCGAAGGCGCCGGTGAACCACGCCCTGGTCGCGGGGGCGAATCCGTCGAGGGGGTCTCCGGAGCTCTGCTGCGCCATGCCCCCATGGTGCCCGGTGCCACCGACAGGCCGGCGGCGGCGGCCCGGCCGCGTCGGCCCTCCGTCTGCCGCAGCCCGGCGGGCAGAAACGGACTTACCGCTCATATGGTGATGATTCGGTCACATGATGGGAGTCGCGGACACCGGACCCGACCGGTCCGGGCCCGACGGACGAGCGGAGGGCGCCATGGCGCACGGCAGCGCGGCCACCGACCGCACCGGCCGGCAGCACCGCAGGTCCGTCCACCTCCTGCTGGCGATGCTGCTCGTCGCCCTCGTCCTCGGCGGCGCGATCCCCTTCGTCTCCGGCCCGGACCGCGCCTACCTCAGCTACCTCGTGCTCGCCGAGCGCCAGGACGCCGACGGCACCGCCCGCGCCGCCGAGGAGACCCGGGCCGCCGGCGGCCGCGTCGTCCAGGGCTACCCCCAGATCGGCGCCGTCCTGGCCTACGCGACCGGCGGCTTCGCCGACCGGCTGCGCGACCGGCCCGGGATAGCCGCCGTCGGGGCCACCCGCACGGTCGCCGTGCCCGGTCCGCCCGGCTCCCTCGACGGCGCCGACTTCAGCCAGGAGGCCGTCGCGGGCGACGCCGCGCAGGAGAGCCTCGCCGACCCCGCGGAGCAGGACGACTGGAACCTCGCCATGATCGGCGCCGGAGGACCGGCGGCCGCCGGCGACGCCCTGTTGCGCACCCCGGCCGCCGACCGGGCGGAGGCGTCCGTCGCCCCGACCCCCGAAGCCCTCGGCCGGGTGCTGGTGGCCGTGCTCGACTCCGGCGTCGACGACACCCACCCCGACCTGCGCGACGCCGTCGACCCACGGGCGTCCGCCTCCTGCGCCGACGGCCGGCCCGACTCCCGCCACGGCGCCTGGCGGCCCGACGAGGGGGTCTCCGAGAGCGGCCACGGCACCCACGTCGCCGGAATCGTCGGCGCCGCCCGCGACGGCCACGGCGTCACCGGCGTCGCCCCCGGCGTCCGGATCGCGGCCGTCCGGCTGCTCGGACCGCTCGGGCAGTACTACGCGGAGAACATCGTCTGCGGCATGCTCTGGGCCGCCGACCACGGCGCCCGCGCCATCAACGACAGCTACTTCGCCGACCCGTGGAAGTACAACTGCCCGGAGGACGCGGACCAGGCCGCCCTCGCCCAGGCCGTCGGCCGCGCCGTCGCCTACGCCCAGCGCCGAGGCGCGGTCGTCGTCGCCTCCGCCGGCAACGACGGGCAGAACCTGGAGGACGTCCGGGTCGACCAGCGCAGCCCCAACGACCGCACCTCCGGCCCCGCCCAGGACCGCGTGCTCGGCACCGAGTGCATCCGCCTGCCCGGCGAGCTCCCCGGGGTGGTCACGGTCACCGCGCTCGACCGCGCCGGCCTGCCCGCCGGCTACACCAACTTCGGACGCGGCCGGGTCTCGATCGCCGCGCCCGGCGGCGACCCCGACGGAGGACCCGGCACCGCGATCGTCTCCGACTGGCCCGGCGGCCGGTACGCGGCCCTCGCCGGCACCTCGATGGCCGCCGCCCACGTCACCGGGGCGGTCGCCGTGGTCGCCGTCGAGCACCCGGACTGGGGCCCCGACCGGATCGCCACCGCCCTGGCCCAGGCCGCCGCGTCGAACTGCCCGTCCGGTCCCGACACCTGCCGGGACCACCGCTACTACGGCGCCGGCGTGCTCTCCCTGCCCTGACCGCCCGGCCGCCGGGACGCCCCCGCCGACGGGGGATACTGGGGCGCATGAGGCTGACCGAGTTCTGGCGACGGATGCACGAGCACTTCGGCGAGGTCTACGCCGAATCCTTCGCGAAGGACCACGTGATGAGCGAGCTCGGCGGCCGGACGGTGTGTCAGGCCCTGGACGCCGGCTGGGAGGCCAAGGACGTCTGGCGGGTCGTCTGCCGCACCCAGGGGGTCACCGCCCGGCTGCGCTGAGGCGCCGCGGCCGGGACGGTCCGCCGCGGCCATGGGCGAGACTGGGCGGGTGGACAGCAGCCCAGAACCCAGCATCCCGGTGCCCGGGACCCCGGAAGGACCGCCTCCCGCCGACCGGCCGGCCGGCCGTGGCACCCCCACCGGCGCGCCCCCCGGACGCAGGCCGCACCTGAGGGGCGGCGCCATGCCGCGCTGGCTGCCCAAGGCGATGGTGATGGCCCTGGTGCTGGTCGGGCTGTTCCAGCTCGCCGACTGGGCGTTCCACCAGCTGATCGACCTCTTCGTGATGCTGATCGTGGCCTTCTTCCTGTCGCTGGCCATGGAGCCCGCGGTCGACCGGATGGCCGCCCGCGGCGTGCGCCGCGGCGTCGGCACCCTCCTCGTGTTCATCGCGGTGGTGGTCGCCGTCGGAGGGTTCCTCGCGGCGCTCGGCACCCTGCTCGTCGACCAGGTCTCCCGGGTCGCCGGAGAGCTGCCGCACCTGCTGGAGAACCTCATCGCCTGGGTGAACCGCACGTTCCACCAGGACTTCTCGCTCGACGAGCTCCAGCGCCGGGTGCTCAAGGACTCCGGCACCGTCGAGAAGTACGCCCAGCAGGCGGCGGGCAACGTCTGGGGCGTCTCCAGCACCGTGATCGGCGGACTCTTCCAGGCCTTCACCGTCGGCCTCTTCACCTTCTACTTCACCGCCGACGGCCCGCGGGTGCGGCGCACGGTCTGCTCCCTGCTCCCGCCGGCCAAGCAGGCGGAGGTGCTGCGGGCCTGGGAGATCGCCCTGGCCAAGACCGGCGGCTACCTCTACTCCCGCGCGCTGCTGGCCGTCGTCTCGACGGTGGCGCACTGGGTGGCGTTCCAGATCCTCGACCTGCCGTACGCGGCGGCGCTGGGCATCTGGGTCGGCGTGATGTCGCAGTTCGTGCCCACCATCGGCACGTACATCGCCGGCGCGCTGCCCGTGCTCGTGGCGCTGACCGACCAGCCGGTGGACGCGATCTGGGTGCTCGGCTTCGTCATCGTCTACCAGCAGATCGAGAACTACCTGCTCCACCCGCGGATCACCGCGCGGACGGTGGACGTGCACCCGGCGGTGGCGTTCGGGTCCGTCATCGCGGGCGCGGCCCTGCTCGGCGCGGTGGGCGCGCTGATCGCGATCCCGGCGGCGGCCACGCTGCAGGGATTCGTCAGCACGTACGTGCGCCGCTACGAGGTGGCCACCGATCCGCGGATCGACCGCGGGGTGGAACGCAGGGAACGCAGGGAGCGCAGGAGGCAGGCCGCGCGCCGTCTGCGGCGCATGATGGGAAGTGGATCGTCGGACAGGAACGCAGGTCAGGACGGTGACGACGGGCCGGCGTAGGGATCCCGGCAGAATTCGAACGAATGTTCCCTATACTCGAGGGCGACGAGTTTTCCACAGGCGCTGCCCGGTCCGGGCCGATTGTCGGTGGGACGCGCTAGCGTCGAGGACGATGAAGCGCACAGCACAGAACCCGAGGGTGGAAGCCATGGCAGGTATGGACCGCGAGAAGGCCCTTGAGACCGCACTCGCCCAAATCGAGCGGCAGTTCGGCAAGGGATCGGTGATGCGCCTCGGCGAGAAGGCCAACGAGCCGATCGAGGTGATCTCGACCGGGTCCACCGCGCTCGACGTCGCACTCGGTGTCGGCGGCATCCCGCGCGGCCGCGTGGTCGAGATCTACGGGCCGGAGTCCTCCGGCAAGACCACCCTCACCCTGCACCTGGCGGCCAACGCCCAGCGGGCCGGCGGCACCGTGGCGTTCGTCGACGCCGAGCACGCCCTCGACCCCGAGTACGCCAAGAAGCTGGGCGTCGACACCGACGCCCTGCTGGTCAGCCAGCCGGACACCGGCGAGCAGGCCCTCGAGATCACCGACATGCTGATCCGCTCGGGCGCGGTCGACCTGGTGATCATCGACTCCGTCGCGGCGCTCGTCCCGCGCGCCGAGATCGAGGGCGAGATGGGCGACTCGCACGTCGGCCTGCAGGCCCGCCTGATGAGCCAGGCGCTCCGGAAGATCGCCGGCGCGCTCAACCAGACCGGCACGACCGCCGTCTTCATCAACCAGCTCCGCGAGAAGATCGGCGTGATGTTCGGCTCCCCGGAGACCACCACCGGTGGCCGGGCCCTCAAGTTCTACGCCTCCGTGCGCCTGGACATCCGCCGCATCGAGACCCTGAAGGACGGCACCGAGGCGGTCGGCAACCGCACCCGCGTCAAGGTCGTCAAGAACAAGGTCGCGGCGCCGTTCAAGCAGGCCGAGTTCGACATCCTCTACGGCGTCGGCATCAGCCGCGAGGGCGGCCTGATCGACATGGGCGTCGAGCACGGCTTCATCCGCAAGTCGGGCGCCTGGTACACGTACGAGGGCGACCAGCTGGGCCAGGGCAAGGAGAACGCCCGCAACTTCCTCAAGGACAACCCGCAGCTGGCGGACGAGATCGAGCGGAAGATCAAGAGCAAGCTCGGCATCGGCCCCAAGATCGAGGAGCCGGCCACGGCCGACGCCACCGCGGCGGCCCCGGCCACCGAGGTTCCGGCGGTGGCGGCGACCAAGACCGCCGCCAAGAAGACGGCAGCCGCCGCCAAGGCCTGATCAGCCCATGCACAGCCACGACCGCCCATCGGGCTCGGCCGCTCCGGCCGCCGAGCCCGATGACCTCGGCCCGCCCGACTGGTTCGCCGCCGTCGCCCTGCCGGAGCCGGAGCCAGGGCCCGAGCCGCCCCCCGGGCCGGAGGAGTCTGCTGCCGAGGGAGCCGGCACACCCGGCGCGCTCGGCGTGCCCGGCCTGCTCACCGCCTCCGCGCTGCCCTCCGGCCGCCGTCGGCGACGCAGCGCCCTCACGCCCGAGCCGCCCGCCCCGGCCGCGGACACGACCGGGTACGAGGCCGCCTACAAGGACGCGCCCGAGCCGCCCGCCCGCGCCACCCGGCGCCGCGGCCGCACCGAGCGGACCGAGGCCCGCCCGGCCGGCCGCGCCGAGGACCAGGTCGACCCGGCAACCCGCGCCCGTGACATCTGCCTGCGGCTGCTCACCGGCCACGCCCGGACCCGGAAGCAGCTCGCCGACGCCCTGCGCAAACGCGAGATCCCCGACGACGTCGCCGACGAGGTGCTCTCCCGCTACGAGGAGGTCGGGCTGATCGACGACGCCGCCTTCGCGGCCGCCTGGGTCGACTCCCGGCACGGCAACCGGGGGCTGTCCCGGCGCGCCCTCGCCCAGGAGCTCCGCCGGCGCGGCGTCTCGGGCGACCACGCCGAGCAGGCCCTCGCCCGGGTCGACGCGGAGGACGAGGCCGAAGCGGCCCGCGCGCTGGTCGAGCGCAAACTCCCCGGCACCCGCGGCCTGGAGACGCAGACCCGCACCCGGCGCCTGGTCGCGATGCTCGCCCGCCGCGGTTACTCCGAGGGTCTGGCCTACCGCGTCGTCCGGGACGCCCTGGGGGCGGAGAGTGAAGGCTTTGGCGAGGACTGGTGACAGATCGTCAGTCATCGGCATCAACTCTCGATCGCATCTTGACCGTTTCGTAACCTGCACTTAGCCTCACAAGCAGTGAGGGATCACTTCGAACGCGCTACGGGCCGCTGTGCGCAGCCATGTTCGGAGCTTTTCCGCGTACCACCCCCGGTCCTCGGCAGTTCCCTCACCGCCGCATCGGCACAGTGCGCAGGAACGGGGAAGTGAGGCCGGGATGAAGATCGCAATGGGCACCGGATCGGTCGCTTCCCTGCTGCTCACCGGGGTCCTCTGTCTCGTCCTCGCCCTCACCGGGCTCATGATCCGCCGGCTGCAGGCCGCCCAGCGCCGCGCCGTCGGAGAGGCCGAACGGGCCCGCACCTGGGCCGAGACCCAGGCCGCCCAGCTCCGCGCCGAACTCGACCGCCGGGAGGACCGGTTGGCCGAGGAACTGCGTCGGCTCCGCGCCCAGGAGGACGAACTCGAGCGCCGCGCCGAGGAGAACGCCGACACCCGGGAACGTCTGGCCGCGCTGGAGAGCGAGCGCCGCCGCGCCCTGGAGCACGCCGCCGGCCTCACCGCCGCCCGCGCCCGCCAGGACCTCGTCCACAGCATCGAGGCCGAGGCCCGCCGCGAGGCGGCGGTCACCGTACGGGACATCGAGCGGCAGGCGAAGGCCGAAGGCGACCAGCGGGCCCGCGAGATCATCGCCGGTTCCGTCCAGCGGCTCGCTTCCGAGCACACCGCCGACACCGTGGTCACGTCCTTCCGGCTGCCGAACGAGGACATGAAGGGCCGGGTCATCGGCCGTGAGGGCCGCAACATCCGTGCTTTCGAAGCGGTCACCGGCGTCAACCTGATCGTCGACGACACCCCGGAACTCGTCCAGCTCTCGTGCTTCGACCCCGTCCGGCGGGAGGCCGCCCGGCTCACCCTGGAGACCCTCACCGCCGACGGCCGCATCAACCCGCTGCGCATCGAGGAGGTCCACGAGCGCAGCCGCGCCGACGTCGAGCAGCTCTGCGTCCGGGCGGGCGAGGACGCCCTGCTGGCCGTGCAGCTCGACGGCATGGAGCCCGAGCTCGTGCGCACCCTCGGCACGCTGCGCTACCGCACCTCGTACGGCCAGAACGTGCTCGGGCACCTGGTGGAGTCCGCGCACATCGCCGGGATGATGGCCGCCGAGCTCGGCGTCGACCCGGAACTCGTCAAGCGCTCGGCCCTGCTGCACGACATCGGCAAGGCGCTCAGCCACGAACTGCCCGGCAGCCATGCGGCGATCGGGGCGGAGTTCGCCCGCCGCCACGGCGAGTCGCCGGAGGTGGTGCACGCGATCGAGGCGCACCACGGCGAGGTCGACCCCAAGACGGTGGAGGCCGTGCTCACCCAGGCCGCCGACGCCTGCTCGGGCGGACGGCCCGGTGCCCGTCGGGAGTCCCTGGAGGCGTACGTGCGGCGGCTGGAGCGGCTGGAGGAGATCGCCCGGGCGCACGACGGCGTCTCCAAGGTCTTCGCCATGCAGGCCGGCCGCGAGGTGCGGGTGATGGTGCAGCCGGAGAAGGTCGACGACCTGCGGGCGCAGACCATCGCCCGCGAGGTCGCCCGGCAGGTCCGTGAGGAGCTGACCTACCCCGGCCAGATACGGATCACCGTGGTGCGGGAGAGCCGGGCCACCGAGTTCGCGCGCTGACGGGCCGCCGGGTCGGCCCGGCGGCCCCTCTCCCTGGACGGCATTCCTGCACGGCCTTCCCGCACGGTCTTCCGGTGTGGTCGTCCGGTGTGGTCGTCCGGTGCGTGTGCTCGGCGGTGCGCTCAGCGGCGCGCGCCGTCCGGGGTGCCGGCGGGGTCGCCGGAGCCCGGATTTGTGCCCGCGCCCGCGCCCGACACCGGCCCCGGGCCCTGGTCGGGACCGGCGGTGAGGACGGCCGGTCCGCCGCGGGCGTCGTCGGCCAGCGACCGGAGGGCCTCGGCGTTGCAGCCCTGCGTGGTGCCCACGAGATGGCCGTCGGGCCGCACGAGCAGCACGGTGTGCGGCTCCGCGCCCGGGTAGGCCTCGGTGACCAGTACCTCGGCGGGCACCGGGAGGGCGGCCGCCACCTCGGAGAGCTTGGGCATCAGGCCGGCGCCGAGCCAGTGCCGGGACGACCACACCGCGGTGCCGGGCGCGACCAGGAGCAGGACGAAGCCCTGCCCGAGACGGGCGCGCAGCAGGTCGGCGCTGCCGTCGGTGGTGACCACCGGCAGGTCGGGCACCTGCACTCCGGGTGCGGTGGGCGGGAGGTTCTCGGTGAGCGAGGTGCCGCGGCCGGGGCCGCGCTGCACGGGCACCCGGTCCGGCCCGGCGGAGGGCGCGGCCGGGTAGGCGGGCGCGCCGCCGAAGCGTCCGGTGCCGAGCTGCCCGTCGGCCAGCAGGGCGGCGTGCTTGCGGAAGGAGCCGGTGAGCAGCGACCGCCGGGTCTGCTGCCAGCCGCGCAGCGGCCGCAGCAGGGGCATCGCCTGGTCGACGGCGCGCAGGCGGGCGCCGACCGCGCCGCGGCGTTCGGTCTCGTAGCCGTCGAGGAGCGCCCCGCCGGACTGCCGTCCGCCGTGCGGGTGCCAGGCGAGGGCGAGCCGCCAGGCGAGGTTGTCGGCGTCCCGGAGGCCGTCGACGAGGTTCTGCATGCCGAGGGCGCCGTGCAGGTGCGCGGCGTCGCCGGCGAGGAAGCAGCGGCCGGAGCGGAACCGTGCGGCGAGGCGCTGCTGGGCGGTGTGGTCGGCGGCGGCGAGGAGCTCGTACGGGGGCAGTTCGCCGCACCAGCCGGTGAGGGTGGCCCGGACCCGGGTGAGCAGGGTGTCGCCGGTGACGATGCCGGGCCAGGTGGCGTGCGGGTCGACGGGTTCGGTCGGGGCGGGCCGTCCGGGGGGCAGACGCCAGTCGAGGCGCCACAGGCCGTCCGGGAGGGGGCGGGCGGAGGCCTCGCGGTCGCCGCGCCACGGGGGCTCGCGGTGTAGCCGTGCCCGGCCCGCGAACGGGAGGTCGACGCGGACGGTCGCGACGGCGTGCCGGTCGACGGCGGGGCGTCCGGGGAAGCGGATCCTGAGGAGCTTGCGGACGGTGGAGCGGGCCCCGTCGCAGCCGACCAGGTGGCTGCCGCGCCACCAGGTGGTCGTGCCGTCGCGCGTGCCCGTGGTGCGCACGCTGACGCCGTCGCGGTCCTGTTCGAGTTCGACGATCCGGGTCAGGGGTACGAGCTGGACGAGCGGGGCCGCGGTGACGGCGTCGCGCAGCCCGCGCTGCAGCCGGTGCTGCGCGAGGTGCAGCACCGGCTCGCCGTCGAGGGGGATGTGCAGCACCTCGGCGCGGCGGCGCCAGATGGTGAACGCGTCCCAGGCGGCGGCGTCCGCGGCCGCCCGGCCGTAGCCGAGGCGGGCGAGGAGGGCTGCGGTGTCGGCGCCGAGGACGACGGTGCGCGGGCTCTCCGGGCTGAGGCCCGCGCCCTCGTCGAGGACGATGCTCGGCACCTCGTGCCGGGCCAGCGCCAGGGCGAGGGCCAGGCCGACGGGCCCGGCCCCGACCAGGATCACCGGGTCCACGCGGGGACCTCCGGGCGTGCGGGAACTGCATATGCCGGGCGGGTGGTCCCTGGTGGTGTCACGAAGAGCAATGCAACAGATCACCCGGGGTGCCGTCAAGCAGCAGCAGGTGTGCGCCGGTTCGCGCCGCGGCGGCCGCGCGCCTCGATCCACCGGGCGAGGCCGGTGAGCGCGAGGCACAGACCGATGTAGAGCGGGGCGATGACCAGGGTCATGGGCAGGTACGGATAGCCGGGGGAGTTGCTGGCGATCAGCTTGCCCGCGTAGAGCAGCTCGGGGTAGGTGATCACGAAGCCCAGCGAGGTGTCCTTGAGGGTGACCACGAGCTGGCCGATGATGGCCGGCAGCATCGACCGCACGGCCTGCGGCACCAGGACGACCGACATCACCTGGGTCTTGCGCAGGCCCAGGGCGAACGCGGCCTCGCCCTGGCCGCGGGGCACCGCCAGCACGCCGGTGCGGATGATCTCCGCCTGCACGGCGCCGTTGTAGAGGGTCAGCCCGAGGACGAGCGCCCACATCGGCTGCGAGCCGAACAGCGCGTGGTACAGCGCGAAGATCATGATGAGCAGCGGCATGGCACGGAAGAACTGCACCACGGTCGTGGACACCGCGCGCACCGGGCGGTGGTCGGAGAGCCGGCCGGCGGCGAGCAGCGCGCCGAGCACGACGGAGAAGACCGCGGCCAGGCCGAAGGCCTTCAGGGTGGCCAGGACGCCGTCGACGATCCGCTGCTGGACGGTCGAGTACTGGAACGCCTCCCACAGCCCGGCGTCGAACTGCCCGGCGTCGGCGAGCCGGAGGACGGCGAAGCCGAGCAGCGCGGCGATGCCGAGCAGCGAGGCGACGCCGAACACCCGGTACCGGAAGCGGGCCTTGGGCCCGGGGGTGTCGTAGAGGACGGACGCGGCGGCGGTGCGGGTGCTCATCGGACCACCGCCAGGCGGTTCTCCAGCACGCGGAACAGGCCGCCGACGGCGAAGCTGATCGCCAGGTACGCCAGCGCCACCCAGAAGAAGATCGCGAAGATGGCGTACCCCTTGTCGTTCAGTGTCGCCTGCACCCCGTAGAGCTCGGAGACGCTGAACGCGCCGGCGATCGCGGAGTTGCGGGGCAGGGCGATGAAGATGCTGCTCATCGGCGGCAGCACGGTGCGCGCCGCCTGCGGGAGGATGACCTGCGTGAGCGTCTGGCCGAACGTCATGCCCAGGCTGCGGGCCGCCTCGGCCTGGCCGAGCGGCACGGTGTTGATGCCGGCCCGCAGCACCTCGCAGACGAAGCTGGCGGTGTAGACGCTGAGCGCGATCACCGCGAAGGCGAAGCTGCTGAGGTGGACGTCCAGCCGGGGGAGGCTGAAGACCATCGCGAAGAACAGCAGCGTCAGCGGGGTGTTGCGGAAGGTCTGCACCCAGACGGTGCCGAACACCCGCAGCGCCGGCACCGGCGAGACCCGGAAGGCCGCCAGCACGGTGCCGAGCAGCAGCGCGAACAGGGCGCTGAGCGCGCTCAGTTCGAGCGTCTGCAGAAAACCGTCGCGGAAGAGCGCGAGGTTGTCGTCCTCGAACAGGATGCCCATGCCGGCGGCCCTCCTCTCTCTCGGGGTCTATCGGGTCACGCGGTCACGCGGTCGCACGGATGGGCGGGCCGGCCGGGTCGGTCCGGTCGGCCCGCACCCGCGGTCAGTAGCGCTCGAGCGTCGGGATGGCCGGGGCGGTGGCGCCGGACAGGCCGAGCGTGGCGTCGTACGCCTTCTTCCAGTCGCCGTTCTGCTCGTGCGCGGCGAGCGCGTCGCTGATGGCGTCGCGCAGCACCTTGTCCTCCTTGCCGAGACCCACGCCGTACTTCTCGGTGGAGAAGGTCTTGCCGACGACCTTGAGCTTGCCGGCGTTCTTCGCGCCGAAGCCCTTCAGGATCGCGTCGTCGGTGGTGACCGCGTCGACCTCACCGGTCAGCAGCTTGTCCACGCAGAGGGCGTAGGTGTCGTACTGGGTGACCTTCTTGTCGGCACCGACGTAGGTCTGGATCTGCTTGACCGAGGTCGAGCCGGTGACCGAGCAGACGTTCTTGCCCTTGACCGACTCCGGGCCGGTGATGTCGGTGTTGTCCTTCTTCACCAGGAGGTCCTGGCCGGCGATGTAGTACGGCCCGGCGAAGGAGACGTCCTTCTTGCGGTTGTCGTTGATGCTGTACGTGCCGACGTAGTAGTCGATGCCGCCGCTCTTGATCTCCGTCTCGCGGTTCGCCGAGACGACGGTCTTCCACTCGATCTTGTCGGGCGCGAACCCGAGGTCGGCCGCGATCATCTTGGCGACCTCGATGTCGAAGCCGTTGCGGGTGTTGGTCGTCAGGTCCTCGAAGCCGAGGTACGGCTGGTCGGCCTTGGCGCCGATGACGAGCTTGCCCTTGGCCTTGGCCGCCTTCCAGGCCGGCGAGCCGTCGAAGTTGGCCGAGGTGTTGACGGTGTAGGTGGGCAGCGACGGGGCGGCGTCCCCCGAGCCCGCCGGGGAGCCCTCCTTGCCGCAGGCGGCGACGGCGGTCAGTGCGAGCACCGACAGGGCGGCGGCGATGGTGCGACGAGTCCTCATGGGATTGGCTCTCCTCGGTTCTTGCCCCCGGACGACCGGGGCGCTGGCATGACCTTCCGTACGTGCGGCCGGGCACCCCCTCGGGCCCGGCCGTGGTTGTCCGGCGCGCGGCGGCGCCGACCCGCTCAGTGGTGAAGGATCTTGGACAGGAAGTCCTTCGCGCGGTCCGACCGCGGGGACGTGAAGAAGGCGTCGGGGGTGTTCTCCTCGACGATCCGGCCGTCCGCCATGAACAGCACGCGGTTGGCCGCGGAGCGGGCGAAGCCCATCTCGTGGGTGACCACGACCATGGTCATGCCGTCGGCCGCGAGCTGGCGCATGACCTCCAGCACCTCGTTGACCATCTCCGGGTCGAGCGCGGAGGTCGGCTCGTCGAAGAGCATCACCTTCGGCTTCATCGCCAGCGCGCGCGCGATCGCCACCCGCTGCTGCTGGCCGCCCGACAACTGCGCCGGGTACTTGTCCGCCTGGGCGCCGACACCGACCCGCTCCAGCAGGGCCAGGCCGTCGGCCTCCGCCTCCGCGCGGGGCACCTTGCGCACCTTCACCTGCGCGAGGACGACGTTCTCCAGCACCGTCTTGTGCGCGAAGAGGTTGAAGCTCTGGAACACCATGCCGACCTCGGCGCGCAGCCTGGCCAGCTCGCGGCCCTCCGCGGGCAGCGGGAGGCCGTCGATGGTGATCGTGCCGGAATCGATCGTCTCCAGCCGGTTGATGGTGCGGCAGAGCGTCGACTTGCCCGAGCCGGACGGGCCGATCAGCACGACGACCTCGCCCTGCCGGATCGTCAGATCGACGTCCTGCAGCACGTGGAGCGCCCCGAAGTGCTTGTTCACCCCGTCGAGCACCACCAGCGGAGCCGATCCGGCCACGGCATCGGTGGCGTCGGTCTTGGTCATCGCGCGGTGCTCCCTCGTCTCTGACCCAGGGTGAACTCCCGTGGGATGCGGTGCTGCTGAGGTTCTCGTGGTGCCGGGGGCCGGAGCCGGCGGAGCCCGCAGCCCCCGGTGGGCCGACCATAGGAGTCCCGACGATGCCATGTCAGTCGATCTGAGCGGAACTTGAGGATCACGATCCGGCCACGCACCGTGGCGGCGCGGCTGCTCCGCGCGTCCGGTACCGGCTCGGTAACGGTCGGCGGCCCCGGGCCGCCGGGCATTGACCCGGCGCCCCGGGATGGGCATGGATGCGGATGGGCGGCAGTGGTCCGCCGGGGCCGCGCCGCGGCCGCCGGGCGGACGGCAGAATACTCCGGACCACCCGTGCCGTACCGGCCCCGGCCGGAGGGCAGGCACACTGGGCCGGACGGACCGCCGCCGAACCGAGACGAAGGAGGTACCGGATGCGACTGCTGCTCGTCGAGGACGACGACCGTGTCGCCGCCGCGCTGACCGCTGTCCTGGGCCGGCACGGCTTCCAGGTCAAGCACGCGCGCAGCGGGCACGAGGCGCTGGACGCCCTCGTCCCGGACGGCAACGAGCCCTTCCGCGTGGTGCTGCTCGACCTCGGGCTGCCCGACCGGGACGGCTTCGAGGTGTGCAGCCGGATCCGTGCGGGCAGCGGCGTACCCGTGATCATGGTCACCGCCCGCGCCGACGTCCGCTCCCGCATCCACGGCCTCAACCTCGGCGCCGACGACTACATCACCAAGCCCTACGACATGGGCGAGCTGCTCGCCCGCATCCACGCGGTGGCCCGGCGCGGCCTCCCCGCGGCCGCCGGCGCGCCCGCCGAGCCGGCGGGCGGCCCGCTGGAGTCGCGCGGGATCGTCATCGACCGCGAGCGCCGCCGGGTCAGCGTGCACGGCCGGGACGTGCCCCTCACCCGCAAGGAGTTCGACCTGCTCGCACTCCTCGCGCAGAGCCCCGGCGTCGTCTACCGCCGCGAGCAGATCTTCAGCGAGGTCTGGCGCAGCGGCTGGGAGGGCAACGGCCGCACCCTGGAGGTGCACATCGGCTCGCTGCGCACCAAGCTCGGCCTGCCCGGCCTCGTCGAGGCCGTCCGCGGCGTCGGCTACCGGCTGATCCCGGAGCAGCCGGCCGAGGAGCGGTCCGCCCAGGAGGCCCGTGCCGACGAAGCCCGTGCCGACGAGGCCCGGGCCGACGCTGCGCGGGCGGAAGGGGCCAGGACCGAGGGCTCCCCGGCCGACGGGGCGCGGGCCGTCCCCGACGAGGACCCGGAGCGCTGACCCCCGGTGCGCAACCGCCTGCTCGGCATCCTGCTCTCGCTGATGGCCTGCGTGCTGGCCGCCCTCGGGCTGCCCCTCGCCGCCGCCGTCGCGGCCGCCGAGCAGAGCCGTGTGGTGGTCGACCGCATCGACGACATCGCCCGCTTCGCGCAGGACCTCCCCACCCAGGGCCGGGCCGGCTCGGACACCGCCGTCAAGGGCGGCACCGAGCCGGCCGCCGGCGACACCACCCGGCTGCACGCGCTCGGTGTGGAGGCCGCCCGCTACCACGACCTGTACGGCGTGCGGGTGGGCATCTTCCAGCGTGACGGCAGTGCCGTGGCCGTCGCCCCGGCGGACTGGCAGGTGCCCGGCGGCGGGCCCGGCGGGCAGGCCTTCCAGGAGGCGCTGGACGGCCGCCGCAGCCACAACCCGCCGCAGGTGTGGCCGTGGACGCCGGACCGCACGCTCACCGTGGCGCTGCCGGTCGTCCGCGACGGCGACGTGGTCGCCGTGGTGATCACCGAGTCGCCGACCGGCCCGATGCGGGCCCGGGTGCTGCACCGCTGGCTGTGGATCGGGGCGGGCGAGGCGCTCGCCATGATCGTCGCGGTGCTGCTGGCCTTCCGGCTGACCGGCTGGGTGCTGCGGCCGGTGCGCACCCTCGACCGCGCCACCCACGACATCGCGACGGGCCGGCTCAACGCCCGGGTCGCGGCGAGCGGCGGCCCGCCCGAGCTGCGCCGCCTGGCCCGCTCCTTCAACGACATGGCCGACCACGTCGTGCTCGCCATCGACCAGCAGCGGGCCTTCGTCGCCGACGCCTCGCACCAGCTGCGCAACCCGCTCGCCGCGCTGCTGCTGCGGGTCGAACTGCTCGGCCTCGACCTGCCCGAGCGGCACCAGGACGAGGTGGGCGCCGTCCGCGAGGAGGGCATCCGGCTGGCCCGGGTGCTGGACGACCTGCTCGGCCTCGCCACCGCAGAGCACGCCCGGCCCGAGCCCGAACCGGTCGACCTGACGGCCCTGGTGCTCGCCCGGCTCGACGCCTGGCGGCCGGTCGCCGTCCGGCGCGGCATCACCCTCGCCTGGGACGGCCCTCCGATGGCCTACGGCCTGGCCGACCCGATCGGCTTCGGCAGCGCGCTCGACGCGGTGCTGGACAACGCCCTGAAGTTCACCCCGGAGGGGCGCCGGGTCGCCGTCGACGTCGTCCTGCACAAGCGCGAGGTCGGTGTCGCGGTGACCGACTCCGGGCCGGGCCTCACCGAGGAGGAGATGGCCCGGATCGGCGACCGCTTCTGGCGCAGCCCCCGTCACCAGAACGTCGACGGCTCCGGCCTCGGGCTGTCCATCGCCCGCACCCTGCTGCTGGCCGGCGGCGGTTCGCTCGACTTCGCCCCGGCCGAGCCCGGCGGCCTCACCGTGGTGCTGACCGTGCCGCGCCAACGACGCTGAGCGGCCTCCCTGCGGCGCGCGACCTCCCGGGGACCGGCGTCCCGCGGCCCCGCGGTGCGCGGCCCGGCGGCGTGGCGCCCGGTCCCGGGCCGCACGTCGGCCGCGGCGCTCAGGGCTTGATCGACGTGTAGTACCGGCGGGCGCCCTCGTGGAGCTGCAGCGGATCGGTGTAGACGGCGGTGCGCAGATCCACCAGCTGCGCGGCGTGCACCTCGGAGCCGATCGCGTCCCGGCTGCCGATCACCGCGGCGGTCACCCCCTGGACGAGCCCGGGGTCGACGTCGTCGCGGGTGATCAGCAGGTTGGGCACGGCGACGGTCGGCACGGCCGTCCCCTGCGGTTCCGCCTTCGGGTACGCGTCCTTGGGGATCGTCGCCGCCCGGTAGGCGTCGCTGCCGCCGCCCTCCTGCTGGTGCAGGGCCTCGGCGAGGTCGGCCAGCGGCACGATCCTGATCCTGAACCGCTCGGAGAGGTCGCTGACGGCGGTCGTCGGCAGCCCGCCGGACCAGAAGAAGGCGTCCAGCTGCCCGGCGGCGAGCCGGTCGGCGGCGTCCACCACGCCCAGCTGGGCGGGCACGATGTCGTGGTCCAGGTCGAGGCCGGCCGCGGCGAGCAGCTTCCGGGTGACGAGGTTCACGCCGCTCTTGGCCTGCCCGACCCCCACCCGCAGCCCGCGCAGGTCGGCGGTGCGCTGCACGGGGGAGCCGGCGGGCACCACGAGCTGCAGGTAGTCGTCGTAGAGCCGGGCGATGGCGCGGACCCGGTCCTTGCCGGCGCCGTCGAACGCGGCCACGGAGTCGGCGGTGGCGATCGCGAACCCGTCGCGTCCGGAGCCGACGCGTTCCAGGTTGTCGAGCGAGCCCTCGGAGTTGTCGAGCCGCAGGCGCACCCCGGGCATCGCCGTGGAGACGTACCCGCGCAGCAGCTGGCCGTAGCGGTCGTAGACGCCGCCGCGGACGCCGGAGGCGAAGCCGATCTCGCCCCGCGGATAGGTCGGTCCGGACGCCGTGGACATCCACCAGCCGCTCAGGGCGCCCGCCACCAGCAGCAGGGCGAGGCCGATCCGCACCGGCGGCCGGCGGGCCGCCCGGCGCACGGCGGCGCCGAGCCTGGCGGGGAACGCGGAATGGGCCATGCAGGGATACTGCCAGGCCCGGCCGCCCGGCGGGAGGCCCCGCCGCATGCCCGTACCCTTGCTGCTGTGGGTATGGAGGAGAGCTTGCGAACTTACAAGGTCGTCACGTACGGCTGCCAGATGAACGTCCACGACTCCGAGCGGCTGTCCGGTCTGCTGGAGGACGCCGGCTACGCGAAGGCCGGCCAGGACGGCGACCCGGACCTGGTGGTCTTCAACACCTGCGCCGTGCGCGAGAACGCGGACAACAAGCTGTACGGCAACCTCGGCCGGCTCGCGCCCGCGAAGCAGCAGCACGCGGGCATGCAGATCGCCGTCGGCGGCTGCCTCGCACAGAAGGACCGCGACACCATCGTGCGCAGGGCGCCGTGGGTCGACGTCGTCTTCGGCACCCACAACATCGGCCACCTGCCCGCCCTGCTGGAGCGCGCCCGGGTCGAGCAGCAGGCGCAGGTCGAGATCCTGGAGTCGCTGGAGACCTTCCCCTCCACGCTGCCCACCCGCCGCGAGTCGGCGTACGCCGCCTGGGTCGCCATCTCGGTCGGCTGCAACAACACCTGCACGTTCTGCATCGTCCCGGCGCTGCGCGGCAAGGAGGAGGACCGCCGGCCCGGCGACATCCTCGCCGAGGTGGAGGCACTGGTCGCGGAGGGCGTCGTCGAGGTCACCCTGCTCGGCCAGAACGTCAACTCGTACGGCTCCGACCTGGGCGACCGCGAGGCGTTCTCCAAGCTGCTGCGCGCCTGCGGCGAGGTGGAGGGCCTGGAGCGCGTGCGCTTCACCTCCCCCCACCCGCGCGACTTCACCGACGACGTGATCGCCGCGATGGCGGAGACGCCGAACGTCATGCACCAGCTGCACATGCCGATGCAGTCCGGTTCGGACACCGTGCTCAAGGCGATGCGGCGCTCCTACCGGCAGGACCGCTACCTCGGCATCATCCGCAAGGTCCGCGAGGCCATGCCGGACGCGGCGATCTCCACCGACATCATCGTCGGCTTCCCCGGCGAGACCGAGGAGGACTTCGAGCAGACCCTGCACGCCGTCCGCGAGGCCCGCTTCACCAACGCCTTCACCTTCCAGTACTCCAAGCGGCCCGGCACCCCCGCCGCCGAGATGGACGGCCAGGTGCCCAAGGCCGTCGTGCAGGAGCGCTACGACCGGCTCATCGCCCTCCAGGAGGAGATCTCCTGGGAGGAGAACAAGAAGCAGGTCGGCCGGCGCCTGGAGATCCTCGTCGCCGAGGGCGAGGGCAAGAAGGACGACCGCACCGCCCGGCTCTCCGGCCGCGCCCCCGACAACCGGCTGGTGCACTTCACCCGCCCGTCGGAGCCGGTGCGCCCCGGTGACATGGTCACCGTGGAGATCACCTACGCCGCCCCGCACCACCTGCTCGCCGAGGGCGCACCGCTGGGCGTGCGCCGTACCCGTGCGGGCGACGCCTGGGAGAAGCGGCAGGCCGTGCCCGCCGCCAAGCCCGCCGGCGTGATGCTGGGCCTGCCCGGCATCGGCGCCCCGGCCCCGCTCGCCGCCGCGCCGTCCAACGGCTGCGGCTGCGACTGACCCGCCGTGCGTACGGGCCCGCCGGGGAATCACCCCGGCGGGCCCGCTGCGTGCGCGGGCCGCCGGTTAGAGTGATCGCCATGCTGGTTGCCGCCGCCGTCTGCCCCTGCCCGCCGCTGATCGTCCCGGAGGTCGCCGCCGGCGCCGCCCCCGAGCTGGACGCGCTGCGCGCCGCCTGCTCCGATGCGGTGGGGGAGCTGCTGGCCGCCGACGCCGAGCTGATCGTGGTCGTCGGCACCGGCCCGAAGGCCGGGGTGTGGACCGAGGGCGGCGCCGGCTCCTTCCGCCGCTACGGGGTGGACCTCGCCGTCCGCCTGCCGGCCGCCGGGGTGGCCGGGCCGGAGCTGGCCCCCTCGCTGACGGTCGGCGCCTGGCTGCTCGCCCGGGCCGGGGCCGTGCTGCCCGCGCACGCGTGCGCGGTGCGCCCGGACACCCCGCAGGAGCGCCTGCACGGGCTCGGCCGCGGCCTGGCCGACCTCGCGGACCGGGTCGGCCTGCTGGTGCTCGGCGGCGGCAGTGCCTGCCGGTCCGTCAAGGCCCCCGGCTACCTCGACGAGCGGGCCGAGGCCTACGACGCGGCGGCCGCCGCGGCGCTGGCCGCCGCCGACACGGCCGCCCTGAACGCCCTCGACCCGCAGCTCTCCGCCGAGCTGCAGGCCGACGGGCGGGCGCCCTGGCAGGTGCTGGCGGGCGCGGCGGAGGGCGCCGGCCTGCGCGGCCGGCTGCGCTACGACGAGGCGCCGTACGGCGTCGGCTACCTGGTCGCCTCCTGGCTCTGACACCGGACCTCCCCGCCGCCCGCCCGCAATGGCCCGCAGCGGCCCGCAGCGGCTCGTATCGGCCTCTGCGGCCGGGTGCGGGCCGGCGGGCGGCGGACGCTGAACGGCGGGCGGCGGACGCTGAACGGCGGGCGGCGGACGGTGGGCGGCGGACGGTGACGGGTCAGCCGGTCGGGCCGGGCGCGCCGGGCTCCCGCGGCGGCGGTGACGCCGGGTCGGCTCCGGCCGCGCCGGGCGGCCGACCGCCGGCGGGCCGGGAGGCGAAGTCGTCGACGGCGTTCCGGGCCTTCGCGGTGCCCTGCTCGATCGTCCCGCTGTACTTGTGCTTCGTGGCCTTGTCGACGGCGTGCCCGGCCTTCTCGACGACCTCGTCGATCTTCTCGTTGTGCTTGCCCGCGAGCTCGCCGGCCTTGTCCTTGAGCTCGCCGGCCTTGCCCTTGAGCGTGTCCATCAGGCCCATGGCTGGTCTCCTCGTCCGGTCGGGGGCATCGCGCCCGGGAGCGTGCCCATCAGGTCCAACGTTCGGATGTGCCCGGTTGTTCTCGGTCGCAAACCAGGCGAAAGCCGACATGGCGGTCCAGGTGCCCGGGCCGGGCCGCCGGTTTGGGAGACTGGACGGGTGAGCAGCTCCAGCCCCCTCCCGCCCCGCGTCGTCTCCGTGGTCGGCGCGACCGCCGCCGGTAAGTCCGACCTGGCCGTCGCCCTCGCCCGCGCCCTCGACGGCGAGGTGATCAACACCGACTCGATGCAGCTCTACCGGGGCATGGACATCGGCACCGCCAAGCTCACCCCCGGCGAGCGCGGCGGGGTGCCGCACCACCTGCTGGACATCTGGGACGTCACCGAGGCCGCCAGCGTCGCCGAGTACCAGCGCCTGGCGCGCGCCGAGATCGACCGGCTGCTCGCGGCCGGCCGCACCCCGGTGCTCGTCGGCGGCTCGGGCCTGTACGTCCGGGCGGCCGTCGACGAGATGGAGTTCCCCGGCACGGATCCGTCCGTGCGCGCACGGCTGGAGGCGGAGCTGGCCGAAACCGGCTCCGGTGCGCTGCACCGCCGCCTCGCCGAGCAGGACCCGGCGGCCGCCGGGGCCATCCTGCCGAGCAACGGCCGGCGGATCGTCCGCGCGCTGGAGGTCATCGAGATCACCGGCCGCCCGTTCACCGCCAGCCTGCCCGGCCACACCGCGGTCTACGACGCCGTGCAGATCGGCGTCCGGGTGCCACGGCCGGAACTCGACGAGCGGATCGGCCTGCGGGTCGACCGGATGTGGCGGGCCGGGCTGCTCGACGAGGTGCGGGAGCTGGAGAAGGCCGGCCTCCGGGAGGGCCGTACGGCCTCGCGCGCGCTCGGCTACCAGCAGGTTCTCGCGTACTTCTCCGGCACGTGCACCGAGGACGAGGCCCGGGAGGAGACCGTCCGGGCGACCCGGCGCTTCGCCCGCCGCCAGGAGTCGTGGTTCCGGCGCGACGACCGGATCCACTGGCTCGACCGGCCGGCCGGTGCCGACCCGGTCGCCCTGCTGGCGCGCTCGCTCGAACTCGTCGCCGGCTAGACCGCGTTCGGCCGCCCGGGCGGCACCGGCCGGATCCGGCCACTCCGGCCGTGCACCTGCGCACGCAGCGGCAGGTGCAGGACGAACCCGCGGTTACAGGCCGATCACGTCATGGCCACGGATCACCCGACGACCGCCGGGACGCCCTGTCGGCAACCTTGGACATGCCATCATCGGTGTCATCGGAGGCTGGTCGCGCGGTCCGGCCTCACCGTTCACGAGTCCGTGAACCCGTGTCGATCCGTCAGGGGAGGTCGCGTGTCTACGGGTACCGGCCCCGAAACCGAAGAGCTGGCGCTCGGCGCCCAGCAGTCGCTGCCCGACCTCGTCGCCTCGGCCTCCTACACGATCGCGCTGCCCGCCATCGACGGCCTCGCCGCCCCCGGCGCGGTGCGCGAACGGGAGATCCGCCCTCCCCGCAGGCTGCGGTGGTGGCAGCTGCTGCCGATCGTCCTGATGGCCACCACCGGCTCGCTCATGTTCGCCTTCCCGCTCGCCTTCTCCGGCGACGCGGCGTCCGCGATGATCGGCATGCTGGGCCTGCTCCTCACCGCCGCCTCCGGCGGCTGGGGTGCGATGGCCGCCCGGCACGCCGGGTACAAGTGGCCGGGCGTCCCCCGCCGCGGCAGCGGCCTGCGGGCCGGCTGGCGCGCGATCGCCGCCTACACGCTGATCGCCGGTGCCGTGGTGGCGCTGGCCCTCTGGCGGGTCGTCCACCTGCGCGGCTGATCAGTACCATCGGCGGTGTGAGCGCACCCACCACTCCCGGCCCCTCCTTCCTCAAGGGGCACGGCACCCAGAACGACTTCGTGATCGTCCCCGACCCGGACGGCCTCCTCGACCTCGGCCCCGACGCGGTCGCCCGGCTGTGCGACCGGCGCGCGGGCATCGGCGGCGACGGTCTGCTGCGGGTCGTGCGCTCCGCCGCCGACCCGGCGGCCGCCGCGATGGCGGGTGAGGCCGAGTGGTTCATGGACTACCGCAACGCCGACGGCTCGATCGCCGAGATGTGCGGCAACGGCGTCCGGGTCTTCGCCCGCTACCTGGTGCACGCCGGCCTCGCGAAGCCCGGCCCGCTGGCGGTCGCCACCCGGGCCGGCGTCCGGCGGGCACGGGTCGCCGAGGACGCCGCCGACGGGACTCCCGGCGAGGTCACCGTCGACATGGGCCACGCCGTCCTGCCCGGCCCGGACGGCATCGAGGTCGCGGTCGGCGACCGGGTCTGGCCCGCCCGCAACGTCAACATGGGCAACCCGCACGCGGTCGCGTTCGTCGCCGACCTCGCCGACGCCGGCGACCTGCACACCGCCCCGCGCACCGGCCCCGACGGCGTCTACCCGGACGGCGTGAACGTGGAGTTCGTCGTCGACCGCGGCCCGCGCCACGTCGCGATGCGCGTCCACGAGCGCGGCTCCGGCGAGACCCGCTCCTGCGGCACCGGCGCCTGCGCGGTGGCCGTCGCGGCCGCCCGCCGCGACGGACTCGACCCCGCCGTCACCGGTGAGGCCGTCGGCTACACCGTGGACCTGCCCGGCGGGCGCCTGCTGATCGAGGAGTTCCCGGACGGCCGCGTGGAGATGACCGGCCCCGCCGAGATCGTCGCCGCCGGCACCCTCGACCCGGCCTGGTACGCCGCGTTCTCCGGCTGAGCCGCCATTCGTCGCGGACGAACGCGCTGTTTTCCCGATTCCGTCGTGTGCGAATCCGCCCGATCGGGTGATCCGTCTCACGGACCGGGAGCAGTGCGTCGCGGAACGTGCTCTCCTCGGTAGCATGGACCACCGGGTCGGGAGTCGCTCCGGTGATCGCTGCCGGAGGTGCGGATGGCCATCGAAGCAGGACCGATCGAGACCGCTCAGCCCGGAGCCGCCCCGAAGCGGCCGCTCGGCAGGCTGAGCCGCAGCGCCATCGGCCGTGCCGGCCGGGCCGCGGTGCTGGCCACCGGACGCCAGCCCACGCCCGATGCCATCGAGCCCATCGTGCAGGTGCACCGGCGTCACCACCCCCAGGCCGACCTCGCGCTGCTCGCCCGCGCGTACCGGCTCGCGGAGGAGGGGCACCGCGGCCAGATGCGCAAGAGCGGCGAGCCGTACATCACGCATCCGCTCGCCGTCACCATGATCCTTGCTCAGCTCGGGGCCGGGACGACGACGTTGGTGGCCTCGCTGCTGCACGACACCGTCGAGGACACCGAGGTGACGCTCGATCAGGTGTCCGCCGACTTCGGCCCCGAGGTCGCCTATCTCGTCGACGGCGTCACCAAGCTGGAGAAGGTCGACTTCGGTGCGGCCGCCGAGGCGGAGACGTTCCGCAAGATGCTCGTCGCCACCGGCGACGACGTCCGGGTCATGGTGATCAAACTCGCCGACCGGCTCCACAACATGCGCACCATCCGGCACATGAAGCCGGCCAGCCGGGCGCGGATCGCCAAGGTCACCCGCGACGTCCTCATCCCGCTCGCCGAACGGCTCGGAATCCAGGTGCTCAAGGCGGAGCTGGAGGACATCGTCTTCGCGACCCTCCACCCCGACGACTACGCGCGCACCCGCGCCGTGCTCACCGTCCACGAGGACCGGCCCGACGACGTCCTGCAGCCCTTCGCCGAGACCCTCGGCCGCCAGCTCGCGGAGGCCGGCATCGCCGCCGAGGTCTCCGTACGGCCCCGGCACTGCGTCTCCGTGCACCGGGTGCTGCTCAAGCGGGACGCCGCCGCCGGGCACGACGGCCGCCCGCAGGCCCTCCAGCCCGCCGACATCGGCCGGGTGCTCGTCGTGGTCGAGGAGAACGCCGACTGCTACGCCGTCCTCGGCGAGCTGCACACCTGCTGGACACCGCTGCCCGGCGAGTTCAAGGACTTCGTCGCCACCCCCAAGTTCAACCTCTACCAGTCGCTCCACACGGCCGTGCAGCTGCCCGGCGGCGAGGTCGCCGAGGTGCTCGTCCGGACGCGCCGGATGCACCGGATCGCCGAGTTCGGCGTCGTCGCCCTCGGCGACCCGCACCAGCAGCAGGGCGGCGCGGCCGCGGGCGGCCCCGGGGACGAGCTCGACCGCACCGACCCGGCCCGCCCCGGCTGGCTCAGCCGCCTCCTCGCCTGGCAGCAGGAGACCCCGGACCCGGACGCCTTCTGGTCGACCCTCCGGGACACCCTCTCCGACGACGGCGAGATCACCGCCGTCACCGAGACCGGCGAACGGCTCCACCTGCCGGTCGGCGCCAGCTGCGTGGACGCCGCCTACCTCCTCGGCGAGGAGACCGGGCACCGCTGCGTCGGGGCCCGGGTGAACGGCCGCCTCGCCGCCCTCTCCACCGTGCTGCGCGACGGCGACATGGTCGCGGTGCTGACCGCACCCGCCGGTGAGCCCTCCGGCCCCGCGCCGCAGTGGCTGGAGCACGCCCGCACCCCGGCCGCCCGGCTGGCCATCGAGCGCTGGCTGGCCGACCGGCCCGCCCCCGTCGAGGAGCCCGACCCCGCCCCGGCCGGCGACCGCCCCGCCGCACCGCCGTCCGGGCCGGCGGCCGTCCGCGGCCGGGCCCCGGTGGCCGTGCTCGGCAGGCCCGGCACGCCCGTCCGGCTCGCCCGATGTTGCACCCCGGTGCCGCCCGACGCGGTGACGGGGTTCCCGATCCGCGGCGGCGCCGTCGCCGTGCACCGCACCGGCTGTCCGGTCGGCGAGCGGATGCGCGAGGACGGCCGCGGCCCGCTCGCGCTCGCGTGGGTCCCCGGCGCCGAACCGGCGAACGGCCACCGCGTCACCCTGCACGCCGAGGCGCTGAACCGGCCCCGGCTGCTCGCCGACCTGACCGCCGCGATCTCCGCCGAGGGCGCCGGCATCTTCTCCGCCGACGTCGAGCCGCCGCGCGAGCTGCGGGTGCGGCACAGCTACACCGTCGAACTGCCCGCGGCGACGCTGCCCGCGGTCATGCGCGCGATGCTCCGCGTACCCGGCGTGTACGACGTCTACCGCCCCGGCGGGCCGGGCGCCGCAACGGCCGACGGCGGCGACACCTGGGGAGGTCCGGGCGGAAATGGGGATGACCCCGCGGAGGAGGCCGTGCGACCATCGTCGGGAATGCACGGCCGGTCCGCGGCGTTCACCGGAGGCAGGACCACCGGTGACCCCGACGGTCCGCAGGGGTAGCTCGATCCCGTCCGACGGTAGGCAGGGGCGGCAGCTGGGCAGACTCCTCGGTGCAGCACCGCTGCGCCGGCCTCCCGACACCGCAAAGGATGAGATGACCTCCACGTTCGACAGCCGCACCCAGACCAGCGAGTCCACCCGACGGCTCGCCGACCACAAGGCCGACGCCTTGATGGACGAGGACCTCGCGGCGATCGACGAGGACCTCGACCGTTACGACGGCGACCAGTACGACCGCTCCGAGCGTGCGTCCCTGCGTCGCGTCGCCGGCCTCTCCACCGAACTCCAGGACGTCACCGAGGTCGAGTACCGCCAGCTCCGCCTGGAGCGCGTGGTGCTCGTCGGCGTGTGGACGGACGGCACGGTGGAGGAGGCGGAGAACTCGATGGCCGAGCTCGCCGCCCTCGCCGAGACCGCCGGCTCCGAGGTGCTGGACGGCGTGATCCAGCGCCGCGACAAGCCCGACGCCGCCACGTACATCGGCTCCGGCAAGGCCAAGGAGCTCCGTGACATCGTCGCCTCGACCGGCGCCGACACCGTCGTCTGCGACGGTGAGCTCACCCCCGGCCAGCTGATCCACCTGGAAGACGTCGTCAAGGTCAAGGTCGTCGACCGCACGGCCCTGATCCTCGACATCTTCGCCCAGCACGCCAAGTCCCGTGAGGGCAAGGCGCAGGTCTCGCTCGCGCAGATGCAGTACATGCTGCCGCGCCTGCGCGGCTGGGGTCAGTCGCTCTCCCGGCAGATGGGTGGTGGCGGCGCCGGCTCGTCCGGCGGCGGCATGGCCACCCGTGGTCCCGGTGAGACCAAGATCGAGACCGACCGGCGGCGGATCCGCGAGAAGATGGCGAAGCTCCGCCGGGAGATCGCCGACATGAAGAAGGGCCGCGACACCAAGCGCCAGGAGCGCCGGCGCAACCAGGTGCCGTCCGTGGCCATCGCCGGTTACACCAACGCCGGCAAGTCGTCCCTGCTCAACCGGCTCACCGGCGCGGGCGTGCTGGTGGAGAACTCGCTGTTCGCCACCCTCGACCCGACCGTCCGGCGGGCCCAGACCCCGAGCGGCCGGGTGTACACCCTGGCCGACACCGTCGGGTTCGTCCGGCACCTGCCGCACCACCTGGTCGAGGCGTTCCGTTCGACCATGGAGGAGGTCGGCGAGGCCGACCTCATCCTGCACGTGGTCGACGGCTCCCACCCGGAGCCGGAGACCCAGCTCGCGGCGGTCCGCGAGGTGATCGTGTCGGTCGAGGCGCAGGACGTGCCGGAGATCGTGGTCATCAACAAGGCCGACGCCGCCGACCCGCACGTGCTGCAGCGCCTGCTGCGCCGCGAGCCGCACGCCATCGTGGTGTCGGCCCGCACCGGCCTCGGCATCGAGGAGCTGCTGCAGCTCATCGACGACGAGCTGCCGCGGCCGGCGATCGAGGTGCAGGCGCTCATCCCGTACACCCGCGGCGACCTCGTCTCCCGGGTGCATGCGGAGGGCGAGCTGATCGCCACCGAGCACACCGGTGACGGCACGCTGGTGCGCGCCAAGGTGGCTGCGGAGCTCGCTGCGGAGCTGGAGCGCTTCGCGGTGGTCGCCCAGGCCTGACAGGCCGCCGCACTCCGGGCGGGCCCCGACCTTCACGGGTCGGGGCCCGTCCGCATGTCCACGCCCAGGGATATGACTCAGTGATTGACAATTAGTCAAATCACTTGGTTAAGTGGTGTCCGGGCACGGCCGTCCCCGACGCCTCCGCACGAGAAGGACACCCGCCATGCGCTACGCAGTCATCGGAACCGGCACCGTCGGCCGCACCCTCGCCGCCAAGCTGGCCTCGCTCGGACACGAGGTGCTCCTCGGCACCCGGGACGTCCAGGAGACGCTGGAGCGCACCGGGCCCGACGTCTACGGCAACCCGCCGTTCCAGGCCTGGAGCGCCGAGCACCCGGACGTCCGGCTCGCCACCTTCGCGGACGCCGCCGCCGGTGCCGACACCGTCATCAACGCCTCGCTCGGATCGGCCAGCCTCGCCGCCCTCACCGCCGCGGGCCCGGCCAACCTCGACGGCAAACTCCTCATCGACGTCGCCAACCCGCTGGACTTCTCCCAGGGCATGCCGCCGACCCTCGACCCGGTCAACACCGACAGCCTCGGCGAGCAGATCCAGCGCGCGTTCCCGACCGCGCGGGTGGTGAAGACCCTGAACACCATGAACTGCGCCGTCATGGTCGACCCCGGACGGCTCCCCGGCCCCCACGACGTCTTCGTCTGCGGCGACGACGACGCGGCCAAGAAGGAGACCGTCGACCTGCTGCTCTCCTTCGGGTGGTCCCGGGAGTCCGTCCTCGACCTCGGCGACATCACCAGCGCCCGCGGCCTGGAGCAGGTGCTGCCCCTGTGGGTGCGCATCTGGGGCGCGCTCGGCGACTGGGACTTCAACTTCCACGTACAGAAGGCCCGCTGACCATGCAGTCGAACGAGACGAGGGAGATCGCGATGCCACTGCACCGACCCCGTACGACCGTCCGGGCCACCGCCGTGCGGGCCGCCGCCGCCCTCGCCGCGGTGGCCGCACTCGCCACCGGCTGCGCGAGCGGGAGCGGCGGGACGGCGGCGCCCGCGGCCGCCGTGACGGCCAACGCCCCCGCGGCCCAGGCCGCGGACACGGCGGCCCCCGCCGTCCGGGGCACGCCCGGCCCGCAGGACCTCCAGGTGATCCGCGGCTTCACCGACGCCGCCAACCGCGGGGACGTCGCCCGCATCACCGCGTCCTACGCGCCCGACGCGCACTTCGACCGGGCCGGGGCCCACTTCACCGGGCGCGACGAGATCGTCGAGGCCTTCCTCCGGCCCGACGTCGTCGACGACGACGGCCACTACCGCGAGATCGCCGTCACCACGCGGGACGGCCGCACCGTCGTCGAGTACATCTTCACCACCGGCTCCGGCGTCACCGAGCACTTCACCTACGCCTACCTGATCCGCGACGAGGTCATCACCGACGTCGTCGGGCGCTACGTCTGAGCGGGCCGCCCGCCGTCACCGGGCCGCCGCCCGCCGTCACCGGCCCGCCGCCCGCCGTCACCGGCCCGCCGCCCGCCGTGACCCTGCCGCCGAGGCAGGCCCGACGGCCGGCGCCCGCCGAACGCCGCCTGCGCTGCCCGGAGGACAGGTCCCGGGCGGCGCGGGTCACTTCTGCGCGATGTACGCCAAGGCCTGCCGCGCGACGCCCTCCAGGTACGGCCCGCTCAGCGTGGTGTGCGCCGACGTGCCGATCGAGGTGTTGCTGACCAGCGCCGGACGGCCGTCCGGCATCGGCGCGAACCAGCCCCCGCCGCTCGCCCCCGCCGTCATCGTGCAGCCGATGGTGAGCATCGCCGGCCGGGCCGGGTCGAACGACAGCCGGGAGGGCCGCCCGCCGTCGCACCGGTCCAACTCCTGGCCGTTGAAAGGCTTCACGGCCGGATACCCCCACGCCGAGACCGACAGCTTCTCCCGCGGGGCGTCGAACCACACCGGCACGGCGCCGCCGATCGTCTCCTCCAGCGACGCCGCCCCGCCGTCCGGGCTGTGCACGCGCAGCACCGCGAAGTCGTACTGGTTGGCGGCATCGCCGCTGTGCCCGCCCTCGACCGTCCACAGCGGCGAGGTGATGACCTTGTCGGCCCACCACTGGCCGAGCGGGGCGACCTGCGCCAGCGTCGCCTTGTGCCCGCCGCTCGCCGCCCCGGAACTGTTGTACGCGGGAACGAAGATGAGGTTCCTGAACCAGTCCCCGCCCTTGCCCTCGTGCACGCAGTGCGCGGCCGTCCACACGAGGTTCGACTTCCCCGGGTGCGCCGGATCCTCGACCACGGTCGCCGAGCACTGGCCGATCCCGCCGCCCGGCGCCGTCGAGAACACCTTCCCCGACGCCGGGTACTGCGTGTACGGGCGCGCCACCGGCACCGCCGCCACCGGGGCAGGGTCCGGCTCGGTGCCGTTGTCGCCCGCCGGCGGGGGAGCGGCCGGCGGCGCCGGCTGCTGCGGCTGCGCCGCGTCCATCCGGTCCGGGCTCCACAGGTCCCTGACCACCGGGTTGTGGAAGACGTGCTTCGACGCCCAGTTGTCCCAGTCGGCGAACCTCCAGCGCCTCAGCTCGTCCCAGCTCCGCGGCAGCCCGGCGAGCAGCCCCGGCGGCACGTCGTTCGGCAGCCGGATCCGGCCCGCCTGCGCCCCCGGCGCACTGCTCGACGCCGCCGCGCCCCCGCCCACCGGCGTGCACGCCCCCACCGTGAGCACCAGTACGGCGGCGAACGCCGCCACCGGCCCCACCCGTCGGATCCGCCCCATCCCCCACGCCCCCATCCCCCACGCCCCCTGACGCCCCTCGCGGCCCGCACCGACCGCCGGTGCAGTCTCCCACCGGTGCGGGCCCGGACGGGCGGCCCCGCACCGGCCCACCACGAGAGGTCACCCAACCGTGATCCGGGTGCACCGTCCGCCGGAACCACCCCCACGGGTGTATGCGGAGCGGGAGTTCACCACAACGAGTGAGGTGATCTTGTGATCCCCCGGTCGAGGTAGGTACGGCTTACCTGTCGCCTTCCGGGTGCGCGCCCCCTCCGCACCCGCTCGACCCCCCACGCGCCCGCCCGCGGGCGCCCGAAGGAGCAGCCTTGAGCACCGCCCTCACCGGAGCCCCGCCCACCGCCCTGCTGCCCGGCCCCGCCGCCCCCCGCCACGCACCCGCCACGGCCGAGGACCCGCTGCTCCACCCCGACCCGGCCGTCGCCGCCGAACACGCCGGCGCCGAAGCCGTGCTGCGCTGCTGGGCCCGCGAGACCGGGGCCCTCCCGGACACCGCCGGACGCCTCACCGTGCCCGTCCTCGGCGGTGCCGCCCAACTCGTGGCGCCCGTCCGGTACTGGTCCGCCTGCGGCCGCCACCGGTTCGGCCCGGTCGTGCTCGGCACCGGCCCGGGCGGCCCCGCCGCACCGGTCGACGCCGTCACCGTGACCGCCCTCCTCGCCCGCACCCTCGCCGACGGCCCCGCCCCCGGCCGTACCGCGGACCCCGGCCGGGTCGCCGACCTCGTCGCCCGGGTCGCCGACTCCGTCGCCCGGACGGCCGAGATCCTCGACCACCGGCGCACCGCCGTCCCCCCGGCCGGCACCACCCCCTTCCTCCGGGCCGAACAGGCCCTGCTGCTCGGGCACCCCCTGCACCCCACCCCGAAGAGCCGCGACGGACTCGGCCCCGCCGAGAGCCGCGCCTACGCCCCCGAACTCCACGGCGCCTTCCGGATGCACTGGTTCGCCGTCGACCGCTCCCTGCTCGCCGCCGACTCCGCCGACGACCTCCCCGCGGACCGCATCACCGCGGCCCTGCTCGGCGACGGCACCCCGCTTCCCCCCTGCACCGCGGCCCTGCCCCTGCACCCCTGGCAGGCCCGCGACCTCGCCCTGCGGCCCGCCGTCGCCGCCCTCCTCGACCGCGAACTGCTGCACGACCTCGGCCCGCACGGCGACCCCTGGCACCCCACCTCCTCGGTGCGGACCGTCACCCGCCCCGGCACCCCGTGGATGCTCAAGCTCTCGCTGGGCCTGCGGATCACCAACTCCCGCCGCGAGAACCTCCGAAAGGAACTCCACCGCGGCACCGAGGTGCACCGCCTGCTGGAGAACGGCCTCGGCGCCTCGTGGCGGGCCGCCCACCCCGGCTTCGACATCGTCCGCGACCCGGCCTGGATCGGCGTCGACCACCCCGCCCTGGGCGACCCCAACGGACTCGACACCGTGCTCCGCCGCCAGCCGTTCGGCCCCGAGGACAGGGCGCTGTGCGCCGCCGGACTCCTCGCCGAGCAGCCCGCCGACGGCGGCACGTCCATGCTCGGCCGCCTCGTCGCCGGGCTCGCCGCCCGCAGCGGGCGCACCCCCGCGACCGTCACCGCCGAATGGTTCCTGCGCTACCTCGACGCCGTCGTCCTGCCCGTCCTCTGGCTCGACGGCAGGGCCGGCATCGCCCTGGAGGCCCACCAGCAGAACACCCTCGTGCTGCTCGACCCCGACGGCTGGCCCGTCGGCGGCCGCTACCGCGACAACCAGGGCTACTACTACCGCGACTCGCACGCCGACCGGCTCACCACGGCCCTGCCCGGAATCGGCGCCGCCAGCGACACCTTCCTCCCCGACCACGTCGTCGACCAGCACTTCGCCTACTACCTCGGCATCAACCACGTCCTCGGACTGATCGGCGCCCTCGGCGCCCAGGGGCTCGCCGACGAAGCCCTGCTGCTCGCCGCCCTCCGCCGGTTCCTCGCCGGACCGCGGGCCGCCGCCACCGGCTCCACCCTGCCCGCGCACCTGCTCGACGCGGCCACCCTGCGCTGCAAGGCGAACCTCCTCACCCGGCTCCACGGCCTCGACGAACTGGTCGGACCGGTCGAGACGCAGTCCGTCTACGTGACCATCGCCAACCCCGTGGCCGCGGCGTGAGCCGCCGGTCCGGCGACCCCGCCGGCCCTGCCGACGCCACCGGCACCGCACCCCCCACCCGCCCGGCAGGGCCCGCAGGCCCGGCAGGAACGGACGGCCCGATCGCCACCCCGGCCGGGGAGTTCCGGCTGCGACCCGTGCGCCTCCCCGACGACCTCCCGCTGCTCACCGGCTGGATGAACGATCCTGCCGTCGACGCCTACTGGCACCTCGCCGGCCCGCCGGACACCACCGAGCGCCACCTGCGCGCCCAACTCGACGGCGACGGCAGCAGCCTGCCCCGCATCGGCGTCCTCGACGGCACCCCCATGAGCTACTGGGAGATCTACCGGGCCGACCTCGACCCGCTCGCCCGGCACTACCGGGCCGAACCCCACGACGCCGGCCTCCACCTTCTCATCGGCGCCGCCGGCGACCGCGACCGCGGCCTCGGCAGCACCCTGATCGCGGCCGTCGCCGCGCACCTCCTCGCCCACCGCCCGGGCTGCCGCCGGGTCGTCGCCGAACCGGACGTCCGCAACACCGGGTCCGTCCGGGCGTTCGCCGCCGCGGGCTTCCGCCGCACCGCCGACCTGCGGCTCCCCGACAAGCGCGCCGCCCTCATGGTGCGGCGCGCCCCCGACCCGCACCGCGCCGGACCGGGCAGCCCGGCCGCGGAACCGTACGACCTGCTCGGCATCGGCATCGGACCGTTCAACCTGTCGCTCGCCGCGCTCGCCGACGGCGCGTCCGGGGTGGTCTCCGCGCTCTTCTGCGAGGCCGAGCCCGACTACCGCTGGCACCCCGGCATGCTCGTCGACGGCGCCCGGATGCAGGTGCCGTACCTCGCCGACCTGGTCTCCCTCGTCGACCCGACAAGCCCCTGGTCCTTCCTCAACTACCTGCGGCAGCACGAGCGGCTCTACCCGTTCTACTTCGCCGAGCGCTCCCACCTCTCCCGCCGCGAGTACGCGCACTACTGCCGGTGGGCCGCCGACCGACTGCCCAACTGCCGTTTCGGCGCACCCGTCACCGCCGTGCACTGGGACGCCCGCGACGCCGTCTTCACCGCCGAGGCCGCCGGCGAGCGGATCCGCGCCCGCAACCTCGTGCTCGGGGTCGGCACCGTGCCCGTCCGGCCCCAGGCCTTCGCCGCCCTGACGGCACATCCGCAGGTCTGGCACTCCGCCGACTACCTCGAACGCCGCGCCGGCCTCTCCGCCGCCCGCGACATCACCGTCGTCGGCTCGGGACAGTCCGGCGCGGAGGTCTTCCTCGACCTCCTGCGCCACCGCGCCGACGACGGCACCCGGCTGCGCTGGCTCAGCCGGTCCCGCGCGCTCGCCCCCATGGAGTACTCCAAGCTCGGCCTCGAACACTTCACCCCCGACTACACCCGCTACTTCCACGGCCTGCCGGGAGAGGTCCGCGACGCCCTGGTGCCCGCCCAGTGGCAACTGCACAAGGCCGCCGGGGCCGAGACCCTCGCCGAGATCCACGAGCTGCTCTACGAGCGGTCGGTCGGCCGCCCGCCCGGCGGCGACCCGGTGGAGATCATGCCCGGCACCGCCGTCGCCGACGCCCAGGCCGGCCCCGGCGGGAGCCTCGAACTCCACTGCCGGCACACCGACTCCGGCACCCGCCACCTCGTACGCACCGACGCCGTCGTGCTCGCCACCGGCTACCGCGCCACCCGACCCGCGGTCCTCGACCCCGTCGCCGACCTGATCGACTGGGACGACCAGGGCCGCTACCGCGTCGACCTGCGCCACCGCGTCGCCACCCGGCCCGGCCTCTCCGGCGGCCTCTACGTGCAGAACGCCGAACTCCACACCCACGGCGTCGGCACCCCCGACCTGGGACTCGGGGCCCACCGGGCGGCCGTGATCCTCAACGCCGTCGCCGGCAAGGAGCTCCACCCGCTCCCCGCCCGCACCGCCTGGACGTCCTTCGCACCGCCCGGACACCCGGCGGCCCCGCCGGCCGGGCCACCCGTCGCCGGCCCGCCCGTCACCGATCCACCCCACGCCGGGCCGGGCCGCCCGGCCCCACTGCCGCCGGGGGAGGCGGGCCGTGCCGCCGCCCACCGTTGACACCCCCGCGGCCCCGCCCGCCCGCCGGTCCGCCGCGACGGAAGCCGATTGTCACAGCAGCGCCGTAGGGTGGTCGGCGTCATGACGAACGACTCCGAATCCCTGCCCCAGCCGGACGACGATGCCCCGGCCCCCGTCCCGCGTGCCCGGATCCCCGAGCTGCTGCACGCCGCCGTCGCCTCCGTCGGCGGCGTGGAACGTCCCGGCCAGGTCAGGATGGCCGAGGCCGTCGCCGACGCGGTCGACGAGGGCGAGCACCTGCTCGTCCAGGCCGGCACCGGCACCGGCAAGTCCCTCGCCTACCTGGTGCCCGCCCTCGCGCACGGCGACCGGGTGGTCGTCGCGACCGCCACCCTCGCCCTGCAACGCCAGCTCGTCGAACGCGACCTGCCGCGCACCGTCGACGCCCTGCACCCGGTGCTGCGCCGCCGGCCGCTCTTCGCGATGCTCAAGGGCCGCTCCAACTACCTCTGCCTGCACCGCGTGCACGAGGGCACCCCGGCGGACGAGGGCGAGGGCCTCTTCGACGCCGCCGAGGTGCTGGGCGGGCCGAGCAGCAAGCTCGGCCAGGACGTCCTGCGCCTGCGGGAGTGGGCCGAGGAGACGGACACCGGCGACCGCGACGACCTCTCCCCGGGCGTCTCCGACAAGGCGTGGGCCCAGCTCGCCGTCACCTCCTCGGAGTGCCTCGGCGCCACCAAGTGCCCCTACGGCCAGGAGTGCTTCGCCGAGGCCGCCCGCGAGCGCGCCAAGCTCGCGGACGTCGTGGTGACCAACCACGCCATGCTCGCGATCGACGCGATCGAGGGTGCCCCGGTGCTGCCCGAACACGGCCTGCTCATCATCGACGAGGCCCACGAGCTGGTGAACCGGGTCACCGGCGCCGCCACCGCCGAACTCACCGTGCACGCCGTCAACCGCGCCGTCCGGCGGGCCGCCAAGCTCGCCAACGAGAAGGCGGTCGACGCGCTGCAGGCCGCCGCGGAGAACTACCACGGGCTGATGGAGACGGCCCAGCCCGGCCGGGTCGAGGAACTGCCCGAGTACCTCGCGTACGCCGTGGGCGGGATCCGGGACGCGTGCCGGCAGATCATCACCTCGCTCGGGGAGACGCGCGACAAGGCGCTCAGCGACGAGGACGCCGTGCGCAAGCAGGCGATGGCCTCCGCCGAGCACCTCCACGAGACCGCCGCCCGCCTGCTGGAGGGCTCCGAGTACGACGTCGTCTGGATCGAGCGCAGCGACCGCTTCGGCATGGGCGCCGCCTCGCTGCGGGTCGCCCCGCTGAACGTCTCCGGGCTGCTCCGCGAGGGCCTCTACAAGGACCGCTCGGTCGTCCTGACGTCGGCCACGCTCAAGCTGGGCGGTGACTTCACCGGTGTCGCCGCCTCCGTCGGGCTGCCCGGCGAGGGCCGGCTGCCGGACGAACGCGCCGAGGGCGAACCGCAGCCCCCGGCCGGGGACGACCCGCCGCTGCTCTGGCGCGGGCTCGACGTCGGCTCGCCGTTCACCTACCCGAAGCAGGGCATCCTCTACGTCGCCCGGCACCTGCCGCCGCCCGGCCGTGAGCCGGACCGCCCGGAGATGCTCGACGAACTCGCCGAGCTGATCGGCGCGGCCGGCGGCCGCACCCTCGGCCTGTTCTCCTCGATGCGGGCCGCCCAGGCCGCCGCGGAGGCGCTGCGCGAGCGACTGGACAACCCGATCCTCCTGCAGGGCGAGGAGACGCTGGGCGAGCTGATCCGGACGTTCGCCTCGGACGCGGAGACGTGCCTCTTCGGCACGCTCTCGCTCTGGCAGGGCGTGGACGTGCCCGGTGCCGCCTGCCAGTTGGTCGTGATGGACCGCATCCCGTTCCCGCGGCCCGACGACCCGCTGATGAGCGCCCGGCAGAAGGCCGTGGAGGAGGCCGGCGGCAACGGCTTCATGGCGGTCGCCGCCACCCACGCGGCGCTGCTGATGGCGCAGGGCGCGGGGCGGCTGGTCCGGGCGGCGGAGGACAAGGGCATCGTCGCGGTGCTCGACCCGCGGCTGTCCACCGCCCGGTACGGCGGGTTCTTCCGCTCGTCGATGCCGGACTTCTGGTACACCACCGACCGCAACCAGGTGCGGCGGTCGCTCGCGGCGATCGACGCGGCGGCGCCGCCGGTGCGCCCGGTGGCGAAGCGGGGCTGAGCGGGCTGAGTACACGGCAGGGCCCGGAAGGTGCGCGTGCGCCTTCCGGGCCCTGCCGTGTACCGGCGCTGCCGCCGGTACTGCTGTCGAAGCCGCTGCGGTGCCGCTGCGGGTGTTGTGCGGGTCGGCGGCGGGTGGTGCTCGTCGCCGTCGGCGGTCAGAGGCGGCGGAGCACCGCGACGACCTTGCCGAGGATGGTCGCATTGTCGCCGGGGATCGGGTCGTACGCGGCGTTGTGCGGCATCAGCCAGATCTTGCCGTCCTCGCGCTTCAGCCGCTTGACGGTTGCTTCGCCGTCGATCATCGCGGCGACGATGTCGCCGTTCTCGGCGACCGGCTGGCGGCGCACGGTGACCCAGTCGCCGTCGCAGATCGCGGCCTCGATCATCGAGTCGCCGCGGACGGTCAGGGCGAACAGTTCGCCCTCGCCGACGAGCTGGCGCGGCAGCGGGAAGACGTCCTCGACCGTCTGCTCGGCGAGGATCGGGCCGCCGGCGGCGATCCGGCCGACGAGCGGCACGTACGAGGTGGACGGCCGGCCGGCCGTCTCGGCGGTGTTGGGGCGGGCGACCTCGACGCCGCGGACCTCGTACGCGCGGGGGCGGTGCGGGTCGCGGCGGAGGAAGCCCTTGCGCTCCAGGGCCATCAGCTGGTGGGCGACGGACGAGGTGGAGGACAGGCCGACGGCCTGGCCGATCTCACGCATGGAGGGCGGGTAGCCCCGGCGCTGGACGGAGTCCCTGATGACCTCGATCACGCGGCGCTGGCGTTCGGTCAGGCCGGCCTCGTCGGTGCGGATGCCGGGGGGGCGGCCGGGGAGGGAGCGGGTCGGGGTGGGCGCGCCGAGCACGGCATCCTGCACGGCAGCGTGCTCGATCGGCTGGCTACGGCTCATGCTGTGGTCCACGCCTTGCTGGTCCGTGGTGCGAGCGGAGCGCTCCTGCACCGGGATGGAGTTGCTCTTGAGATCTACGGTGTTCATGGCGGCCCCTCTTGGACAGGCGTTTCTCCCTTGCCCCGCTCAACTGGTGCCCCTATCGAAAGGTTGCGCCAAACACACGTTCGAGTGAATTATTTAGCACTCTGCTGACTCGATCAAGGCTTTGGGTGTACATCGATTAAATGTTCGACTCCGGCAGTCTATTTCACCCTTGCCGAAGATTTCGACCCGCTCGGTTCCGGACCTCGCCGAAGCCCCGGGAAAGCCGCTCTCCTGTCCGGCGTGGCGTGCCTCCGGGGACCAGATCTTGTGCCAGTCTCTCCGCGCGGGCCCACAGGTTGTGGTCGAGGTTGCTGTTGACCCGCATCCATCGCGTAGAGTGTCGTGGTCCGCTGCTACGCCGCCAGAGAGGGAGTCCCCAGGTGCACTGCCCCTTCTGCCGGCATCCGGACAGCCGTGTCGTGGACAGCCGCGCCAGTGACGACGGCAGTTCCATCCGCCGTCGCCGGCAGTGCCCCGACTGCGGTCGGCGGTTCACCACCGTCGAGACCGCGACCCTGATGGTGATCAAGCGCAGCGGGGTCACCGAGCCCTTCTCCCGGGAGAAGGTGATCTCGGGCGTCCGCAAGGCCTGCCAGGGCCGGCCGGTCACCGAGGACGCGCTCGCGCAGCTCGGCCAGCGGGTCGAGGAGTGCGTGCGCGCCTCCGGCAGCGCCGAGCTGTCCACCCACGACGTGGGCCTGGCCATACTCGGGCCGCTGAAGGAACTCGACGTGGTCGCGTACCTCAGGTTCGCGTCCGTGTACCGGGCCTTCGACGGCCTGGAGGACTTCGAGGCCGCCATCGCGGAGCTCCGCGCCGAACAGCCGTTCGTCCCGGAGGGCGGCACCGCGCTGCCCTCCCCCGCCGCCGCGCCCTGACCGGCGCGGCCCCCCCGGCCGTCCGCGGCCGAGGCGTGCCCTCACCGACGGCACACAACACCACACATCGTGCGAAAGCGGCCCGTGTCCGAGGCTGCCCGCACACCAGGAGAAGCGAACCACCGGGTGCCCCGTAAGCCGGAAGCATCGGGGCGTCCAGGGCGTTTGCCCAGGAGGAGGAGAAGAAGTGACAGACACGACGAGCGGTTCCGCACGCGGGTCGAAGTCCGATAAGGCGACCAAGGGGGCCGGCAAGGCTCCCAAGGGCGGTCTGCGGATCGAGCGCATCTACACCACCCCTGGCGTCCACCCCTACGACGAGGTCACCTGGGCGCGCCGCGACGTCGTCATGACCAACTGGCGTGACGGCTCGATCAACTTCGAGCAGCGCGGCGTCGAGTTCCCCGACTCCTGGTCGGTCAACGCGGTCAACATCGTGACCTCGAAGTACTTCCGCGGCGCGGTGGGCACCCCGCAGCGCGAGTGGAGCCTCAAGCAGATCATCGACCGCGTGGTGCTGACCTACCGCGCCGCCGGCGAGAAGAACGGGTACTTCGCGTCCCCGGACGACGCCGAGGTCTTCGAGCACGAGCTGACCCACGCCCTCCTCCACCAGGTCTTCAGCTTCAACTCGCCGGTCTGGTTCAACGTCGGCACCAAGCAGCCCCAGCAGGTGTCCGCCTGCTTCATCCTGGCCGTCGACGACTCCATGGAGTCGATCCTCGACTGGTACAAGGAAGAGGGCATGATCTTCAAGGGCGGCTCCGGCGCCGGCCTCAACCTCTCCCGCATCCGCTCCTCCAAGGAGCTCCTCTCCTCCGGCGGCAACGCCTCCGGCCCGGTCTCCTTCATGCGCGGCGCCGACGCCTCCGCCGGCACGATCAAGTCCGGCGGCGCCACCCGCCGGGCGGCGAAGATGGTCGTGCTCGACGTCGACCACCCGGACGTCGAGGCCTTCATCGAGACCAAGGTGAAGGAGGAGGAGAAGATCCGCGCCCTGCGGGACGCCGGCTTCGACATGGACCTGGGCGGCGACGACATCGCGTCCGTCCAGTACCAGAACGCCAACAACTCCGTCCGCGTCTCGGACGAGTTCATGACCGCGGTCGAGAACGGCACCGAGTTCGGCCTGCGCGCCCGCATGACCGGCGAGGTCATCGAGACCGTCGACGCCAAGAAGCTCTTCCGCAAGATGGCCGAGGCCGCCTGGGCCTGTGCCGACCCCGGCATCCAGTACGACTCGACCATCAACCGCTGGCACACCTGCCCGGAGTCCGGCCGCATCAACGCGTCCAACCCGTGCTCCGAGTACATGCACCTGGACAATTCCAGCTGCAACCTCGCCTCGCTCAACCTGATGAAGTTCCTGCGCGACGACGACACCTTCGACGCCGCGACCTTCGCCAAGGTCGTCGAGCTGGTCATCACCGCGATGGACATCTCCATCTGCTTCGCCGACTTCCCGACCGAGAAGATCGGCGAGACCACCCGCGCCTACCGCCAGCTCGGCATCGGCTACGCCAACCTCGGCGCCCTGCTGATGGCCACCGGCCACGCGTACGACTCCGAGGGCGGCCGCGCGCTCGCCGGCGCCATCACCTCGCTGATGACCGGCACCGCCTACCGCCGCGGCGCCGAACTCGCCGGCGTCGTCGGCCCGTACGACGGCTACGCCCGCAACGCGGCCCCGCACCAGCAGGTCATGCGGCAGCACGCCGACGCGAACGCCGCCTCCGTGGCCGTCGACGACCTCGACGCCCCGGTCTGGGCCGCAGCCACCGACACCTGGGGCGACGTGCTCCGCCTCGGTGCGCAGAACGGCTTCCGCAACGCCCAGGCGTCCGTGCTGGCCCCGACCGGCACGATCGGCCTGATGATGGACTGCGACACCACCGGTGTCGAGCCGGACCTCGCCCTGGTGAAGTTCAAGAAGCTCGTCGGCGGCGGTTCGATGCAGATCGTCAACGGCACGGTGCCGCGCGCCCTCCAGCGCCTCGGCTACCAGCCGGAGCAGGTCGAGGCGGTCGTCGCGCACATCGCCGAGAACGGCAACGTCATCGACGCCCCCGGCCTCAAGGCCGCGCACTACGAGGTCTTCGACTGCGCGATGGGCGAGCGCTCCATCTCGCCGATGGGCCACGTGCGGATGATGTCGGCGATCCAGCCGTGGATCTCCGGCGCCATCTCCAAGACGGTCAACATGCCGCAGGACGCCACCGTCGAAGAGGTCGAGGAGATCTACTTCGAGGCGTGGAAGCTCGGCGTGAAGGCGCTCGCGATCTACCGCGACAACTGCAAGGTCGGCCAGCCGCTCTCCGCCAAGACCAAGACCCCCGCGGTCGAGGAGAAGCCGGCGGCGCCCGTCGCCGCGGTCGAGAGGGTCGTCGAGTACCGGCCCGTCCGCAAGCGCCTCCCCAAGGGCCGCCCGGGCATCACCACCTCCTTCACGGTCGGTGGCGCCGAGGGCTACATGACGGCCAACTCCTACCCGGACGACGGCCTCGGCGAGGTCTTCCTCAAGATGTCCAAGCAGGGCTCGACCCTCGCGGGCATGATGGACGCCTTCTCCATCGCCGTCTCCGTCGGCCTGCAGTACGGCGTGCCGCTGGAGACGTACGTCTCGAAGTTCACCAACATGCGCTTCGAGCCGGCCGGTCTGACCGACGACCCGGACGTGCGGATGGCGCAGTCGATCGTCGACTACATCTTCCGCCGCCTGGCGCTCGACTTCCTGCCGTTCGAGACGCGTTCCGCGCTCGGCATCCACTCGGTGGAGGAGCGCACCCGCCACCTGGAGACCGGCTCCTACGAGCCCGTCGAGGAGGACGTCGACGTCGAGGGCCTCGCGCAGTCCGCGCCGCTCGCGGCCGCCCCCAAGGCGGTGGAGCCCGTGGTCGAGAAGCCGAAGGCCGCCCCGGCGAAGGCCCACAACTCCACGGAACTCGTGGAGATCCAGCTCGGCCTCAACGCCGACGCGCCGCTCTGCTTCTCCTGCGGCACGAAGATGCGCCGCGCCGGCAGCTGCTACCTCTGCGAGGGCTGCGGCTCGACCAGCGGCTGCAGCTGATCACGGGCACCCCGCGGGTGTAGCCCGGGGAAGAGCGGTGGAGCCGGTTGCGGGCTCCACCGCTCTTCCCGTGCACGGTGCCCGCTGCTTCAGGGAACCGCCCGGGGGCGGCGGAGACGTCGATCGTCTCCGCCGCCCCCGGCGTGTCCGGGGCCGGGCCCGGATCAGGGGCGGGGGGTCTCCGAGGAGGGCGCGCCCGCGGCGGCGGACCGGGGTGCCGGGCGGCGGAGCAGGACCGCGCTGACGACGAGGGCGGCGGCGAGGAGGCCGGCACCGGTGCCGAAGGCGAGGTGGAAGCCGGCCGTCAGGGCCTCGGCCCGGGCGTGGCCGTCGGCGGTGAGGCGGTCGGCGCGGGCGGTGGCGAGGCTGGAGAGGACGGCGACTCCGAGCGCGGCGCCGACCTGCTGCGTGGTGTTGAAGAGGCCGGACGCCGCTCCGGCGTCCTCGGGCCCGGCGCCGGACATGCCGAGCACGGTGAGGCCGGAGAGGACGAGCCCGCCGCCGCCGGCGAGCAGCATGGTGGGCAGCAGGTGCAGTGCGTAGTCGGCGTGCACGGGGAGTCGTGCGAGCAGGGCGAGGGCGGCGGTCAGCAGGGTGAGCCCGGCGAGCAGGGTGGCGCGTTCGCCGAAGCGGGCGTTGAGCCGGGCGGAGAGGCCGAGCGAGACGCCGCCGATGAGGACGGCTGCGGGGAGCAGGGCCAGGCCGGTGGCGAGCGGGCCGTAGCCGAGGACGTTCTGCAGGTAGAGGGCCGTGAGGATCTGGAAGCCGAACATCGCGGCGATGGCGAGCACCTGGACGAGGTTGGCGACGGTGACGTTGCGGGAGCGGAACGTGCGGAGCGGCAGGAGCGGCCGGTCGGTGGTGGCCTGACGGGCCACGAACGCGGCGAGCAGGGCGGCGGAGACGCCTGCCTCGCCGAGGGTGCGGGGGGAGGTCCAGCCGTGGGCGGCGGTTCCGACGATGGTGTGGACGGTGAGCATCAGGCCGGCGGTGACCAGCAGGGCGCCGAGGAGATCGGCGCGTCCGCCGGACAGGCCGGGCCCGCGGTCGTCGGCGAGGACGCGCAGGGCGACGACGGCGGCCGTCAGTCCGATCGGCAGGTTGATGAAGAAGATCCAGTGCCAGTCGGCGGCCTCGGTGAGGATACCGCCGAGGACCTGGCCGATGGAGGCCCCGGTGGCTCCGACGAAGCTGAACGCACCGATGGCGCGGGCCCGTTCGGCGGGTTCGGGGAAGAGCGTGACGATCATGCCGAGGCTGACGGCGGAGGCCATGGCGCCGCCGGCGCCCTGTCCGAACCGGGCGGCGACCAGCATCTCGCGGCTGGTGGCGAGGCCGCAGAGCAGCGAGGCGAGGGTGAAGACGGCGATTCCGGCGACGAAGATCCGGCGGCGGCCGAGGAGGTCGCCGAGGCGTCCGGCGAGGAGGAGCAGGCCGCCGAAGGCGATGGCGTAGGCGTTGACCGTCCAGGTGAGGTCGGCGGGGGAGAAGTCCAGGTCGCGCTGGATGGCCGGGAGGGCGACGGTGACGATGCTGCCGTCCAGGATGACCATGAGCATGGCTGCGCAGAGCACCGCGAGGGCGGCCCGGCGGGAACCGGCGGGCGCCTCGGTGGGCCGCGTGCGGGGGGTGGTGCGCGGGGTGGTGAGGGCGTGCGGGCGCATGGCGTCGCCTCCTGCTTCGTCGGGAACAGGTGAGACGCTAGCAGATGGTTTTGTACGGGACTATCTTTTTCGGGATCAGCTCCGGGCCCGGCGTGCCCGCCGCACCGGGCGGCCGGACTCCACCGGGGTGGCGAGGATGCCCTCCGACAGTCGTGCCAGCGCCCGGGCGAACACCTCCCGCTCGTCGCCGGGCAGGGCGTCGAGCACCTCCTGGTGCACCCGGTCGGCGATCCCCGCGCCCGCGGCCACGGCCACCTCGCCGGTCGGGGTGACGTGGATGATCCGGGCTCGGCGGTCGGTGGTGGACGGCCTCCGCTCGGCCAGCCCGGCCTGTTCGAGCTCGTCCACCGTGACGACCATCGTGGTCTTGTCGAGGTCCGAGAGCTCGGCGAGCTGGATCTGGGTGCGCTCCTCCTCCAGGGCGTGGTGGAGGACGCAGAAGGCGCGCGGTGAGATGCCGAGCTCGCCGAAGGCGGCCGTCATCCGGGTGGCGAGGACGTGGCTCGTGTGGGCCAGCAGGGCCGAGACGTCGGTGACCTGGGGGCCTGGGGTGCTCGTGCTCATGCTGCGAGGGTAGCAATTCCGGACGGTCCGGGATTATCCCGTCGCGGACGTTCCCTCCCGGCGCCGCGGGGGCCGGTGCGGCTCGGGCCGCGGCGCGGGGGCGGGGTGGCCGCCGGACGCATTTGTTGGCATGTTACTGACGAACACGGGGCGCTGGGGGGAGCGCGCGGAGGCAGGCTCGACTTCTGGAGGTGGCGGCGGGATGAGCTTCGGTTGGCATGCGCGCCGGGTGGCGGACCCGGCGCTGCCGCTGCGGGCGCGGGTGGCGGCGCTGCGCTCGTGCGTGCAGCTGTACCGTCCGTTCGGTTTCAACGGCACGCTCGACCGGTTGGCCGGGCTGGCCGGCCCGTACCAGCGGGACGAGGCCGCGCTGCTGCGTGCGCTGGCCGTGCTGGAGGCGGACCGGGCCCGCTGGCTGGCGGAGTTGGAGGCGTACGCCCGTTCGCGGCGGACCGGCAAGCGGCGTGGGCGAAGAACGCCGGCGGACGGTGAGCGGAACCCCAACGACCGGGCCCACTGGTCGACGTAGCGACGTGGACGGCACCGGCGCAGGTGTCAACCTGGGTTGACATTCGCATGATGTCAACCTAGGTTGACGTCATGAGCGAGACGAAACAGCTCGCGGCGGACGCGAGCAGCCGCGACCCCGCGATCGGCCTCCGGGCCGTCCGGGCCCTGCGTGACCTCGCCGACCGACTGGAGGACCTCCAGGTCGGCAACGCCCGCGCACAGGGATGGTCCTGGCAGGAGATCGCCTCCTGCCTGGGCGTCAGCCGGCAGGCGGTGCACAAGAAGTACGCGCGCCGGATCTTCGGTTCGAGAGAGGAGGGCTGACCATGTTCGAACGGTTCACCGACAGCGCGCGACGCGTCGTGGTGCAGGCCCAGCAGGAAGCGCAGGAACTCCGGCACGAGCGGGTGGGCACCGAACACCTCCTGCTCGCCCTGGTCCGCGAACCCGCCACCCCGGTGGCCGAGTTGCTGGCCGGCGTGGGCCTCGACCACCCGGCCGTCCGCGCCGGCGTGCGGCGACTGGCCGGCGGCGACGTCGACGGCCCGGCCCTGGCCGCCATCGGCGTCGACCTGGACGCCGTCCGGGAGGCCGTCGAATCGGCCTTCGGGGAGGGGGCGTTGGAGCGGAAGCCGGTCTCCGGACGGCGCGAGCGCACCCGCAGCAGGTTCGCGGCCGACGCCCGCCGGACACTGGAACTCTCGCTGCGCGAGACGGTCCGGCTCAAGGGCCGCGAGATCTCCGACGGCCACATCCTGCTCGGCCTGCTGAGGGAGGAGCGGGGCCTCGGCGGCCAGGTGATCTCCGCCCACGGCGTGGACGTCGTCCGGCTCCGCCGGGAGGTGGAGGCCGCTCTCGTCTGATCCGGGTCGCCGCCCGCCCGCCGCCCGCCGCCCGCCGCCCGCCGCCCGCCGCCCGCCGCCCGCCGCCCGCCCGCCGGTGACCGGCGGGCGGCGGCGGGATGGTGGATCCGTGGAGGCCTGGTGGAGGCGTCGGGTGGTGCAGGTGCGGAGCGTCCGGGGATCGCGACGGGCAGTCAACTCGCGCGTCGAGGACCGAAGCTGAATGGTTATGATCTGCTGACCGCGTGTACCGATCAAATGCCCGGTGCGCGCCACGGGTGCGCCTCCGGTCGTCCGGCGCGCGGTCGTCCGTTCCGCAGCCGACGCCCGCACGAGGACCCAGACTGATGAGAGCCCGCACGCGCCCCGCCCGGGCAGCGACCCAGGGACACGACGGCGGGCCCGCGATCCGGGCCGCGGCCGGGATCGTCCTCGGAGCCGGGGCCGCCGCGGCCGCCCTCGCCCTCACCCCCTCGACCCACCGCGCCGCCGTCGCCGGAGCCCTGGCCGTCACCACCGCCCTCTGGTGCCTCCTCGTGTGGCACGCCGCCCGCCTCGACGGCCGTGCCCGGCAGGCCGAGCGCCGACTCGCCGACACCCGCCGCGAACTCGCCGAGCGCACCGCCTCCGCAGGCACCCTGCAGGCCGAACTCAACGCCGCCCACACCACCGCGGGCGCACTCCGGGCCGCCCTCGTCACCGCCCAGGCCGAGGCCCGCGAGGACCGCGCCGACCTCGCGCACGCCCACGCCGTCGAGGAATCCCTGCGCGACGAACTCGCCCGCCTGCACGAGGCCCACACCACCGCCGTCCGCGAGCGCACCGAACTCACCGCGCTGCGCGACACGGTGCTGCCCGACGTGGTCACCCGCCTGCGCGCCGGGGCCTCGGTCGACTCCGTGCTCGCCCGGCACGACCTCCCCGTGCACCACGCCCTGCTGCGCCACATCGCCGTCGAGGTCTCCCGCGGCGAGCGCCAGCGGGCCGCCGCCCTGGCCGTCTGCGCCACCGCTGCCGGACGCGTCCAGGCGCTGGCCACCAGCATGCACGCCGAACTCCGCGAGATGCAGCACCGGCACGGCGACGAGGTCCTCGGCGACCTCCTCGCCCTCGACCACTCCACCGCCCAGGTCGGCCGGATGGCCGACTCCATCGCCGTGCTCACCGGCGCCCGCTCCGGCCGCCGCTGGACGAAGCCGATCGGCGTCGAGTCGATCCTGCGCGGCGCCCTCGGACGGATCGGCGCCTACCAGCGCGTCCGCCTGCACGCCGCCTCCACCGCCGCCGTCGCGGGCTTCGCCGCCGAGGGCGTCATGCACGCCCTCGCCGAACTCCTCGACAACGCGGCCAACTTCTCCGCCCCGCCGGCCGAGGTGCACGTCTACGTCGAGGAGGTGCACTCCGGCCTCGTCATCACCGTCGAGGACGGCGGCCTCGGCCTCAGCGAGAGCTGGCTGCGCCGCGCCGAACACGCCGTCTCCGCGGAGCCGCTGGACCTCACCGCACTCTCCGCCGGCACCCGGCTCGGCATGGCCGTCGTCGGCTCGCTGGCCCGCAAGCACGACCTGTCGATCTCCTTCCGCCCCTCCGCCCGGGGCGGCACGGGCGTCGTCGTGCTGATCCCCGAGCAACTCGTCACCCACCCCGCGCCCGTGCTGACCAAGGCCCTCGCGGCGGCCGACCGCCGCAGCGCCACCCCCGCACTCCCCGCGGCCCGCCCGGCGCAGGCCGTCCGCCCGGCGCCGGAGACCGCGCAGACCCCCGCCGGCGCCCGCACCGGGGCCGGCCACGACGCCCCGGCCGCCCCCGGGACCGGCCTGCCGCAGCGTCGCCGCGGCCAGACCCTGGCGGCCGCCGCCCCGGAGGCCGAGCCCACCCCGGCACCGCGCTCCGACCGCGCCTCGGCGGCCCTCTCGGCCGCCCGGTTCGGCGCCTTCCGCAAGGCCCTGCAAGGGGCCGAGTCCCCCGACGCCCATCCGAAGGACGATGCCTGATGAGCAGCAGCACCGACCGCGACCTCGACTGGCTCCTGGAGAACCTGCTGAGCGCCACCCCCGGTGCCCGGCACGCCCTGGTGCTCTCGGCCGACGGCCTGAAGCTCTGCCACACCGCCGGCCTCGGCGCCGACCGCGCCGACCAGCTCGCCGCCATCGCCTCCGGGATGCAGAGCCTCGCGCACGGCGCCTCCATGGAGTTCGGCGACCGCAGCGGCGGCGTCCGGCAGTCGATGACCGAGTTCCACGGCGGCATCCTGTGCATCGTCGCCGCCGGTGAGGGCGCACACCTCGCCGTGGTCACCGACGACGACGCCGACGTCGGCGTCGTCGGGCACAACATGCAGGGGCTGATCGAGCAGATCGGGGTGTTCCTGAGCGCCCCGCCGCGCGAGACCGAGGCCGGGGTGTGACCCGGCAGCTGCCCGGCCGGGACGAGGACCCGGACCGGCTCTACACCGTGACCCGCGGCCGCAGCCGGCCGCCGGAGCACGCGTTCGACCTGGTGACGCTGATCGTCGCCGAGCAGGAGCCCGTGCCCGGCATGCAGTCCGAGCACGCCCGCATCCTCACCCTGTGCGCCGACCCGATCGCCGTCGTGGAGATCGCCGCCGAACTCGGCCTGCCGGTGAGCGTGGTGAGGATCCTGCTCGGCGACCTGCTGGAGACGGGCCGGATCACCGCCCGCCATCCGCGGTTCGCGCCCACCAAGGCCCGGCTGCCCGACCTCGACACGCTGAAGCAGGTACTGCATGGTCTCCAACAGCTCTGACACCGCCGCCCCGGCCAGAGCGCCGCTGAGCAGCACCGCGACGAACGGTCTGAAGATCGTCGTGGTGGGCGGCTTCGGCGTCGGCAAGACCACGCTCGTCGGCTCGGTGAGCGAGATCCGCCCGCTCAACACCGAGGAGACCATGACCCGGGCGGGGGAGGGCATCGACGACCTCTCCGGCATCCAGGACAAGCGGTCGACCACGGTGGCCTTCGACTTCGGGCGCATCACGCTCAACGCCGAGAACGTGCTCTACATCTTCGGCGCGCCCGGGCAGGAACGCTTCTGGTTCCTGTGGGACCGGCTCTTCAGCGGCGCGCTCGGCGCGGTCGTGCTGGTGGACACCCGCCGGCTGGAGGAGTCCTGGTACGCCATCGACCGGCTGGAGCACCACGGCACGCCGTTCGTGGTCGCCCGCAACAACTTCGGGCCGCAGGAGCACACCCTCGACGAGATCAGGGCCGCCCTCGACCTCGGCGCCCACGTGCCGCTGATCGACTGTGACGCCCGGGACCGCACGTCGAGCAAACAGGTGCTGATCGAACTCGTCCGCCACCTGCAGCACCTGGCCCAGGCCCAGACCACCGGAGAGGACACCCCGTGACCGAGCCCGCGTCCACCCCGCCGCCCGGCTGCCCGGCCCACGCGGACGCGGCGCCGCTGTACGGGCCGCGGTTCCAGACCGACCCGGGCGCCGTCTACCAGGAGCTGCGCGACCGGCACGGCCCGGTCGCCCCGGTGGAGCTGGCCGGCGGCGTCCCGGCCTGGCTGGTCATCGGCTACCGCGAGCTCCAGCTCGTGACCGGCCGGCCCAAGGTGTTCGGCCGCGACTCCACCCGCTGGAACCAGTGGCCGCACATCCCCGAGGACTGGCCGCTCAAGCCGATGATGGCGCCCGTCCCGTCGATCCTCTACACGGAGGGCGCCGAGCACCAGCGCCGCAGCGCCGCCGTGACCGACGCCCTGGCGGGCATCGACCCGTACGAGCTGCGCAGCATCTCCGAGGAGGTCGCGGACCGCCTCGTCGACGGCTTCGCGGGCCGCGGCGAGGTCGACCTCGTCGCCGAGTACGCACACCGGATGCCGCTGATGGTCCTCTGCCGGGTGCTCGGCCTCGACGAGGACGAGGCGCCGGTGCTGATCAAGGGCCTGCTGGCGATGCTCGACGGCGGCCCCGACGCGCAGGAGGGCGCGCAGCAGCTGCTGTCCGTCATGCAGGGCCTGGTGCGGCACCGCCGGGAGCGACCCGCCGCCGACCTCGCGTCGCGGCTGCTCGCGCACGAGGCCGGGCTCAACGACGACGAGCTGATGCGCGACCTGCGGGTGCTGCTCATCGCCGGCCACCAGCCGTGCGCGTACTGGATCTCCAACGCGCTGCGGCTCATGCTCACCGACGACCGCTTCGCCGCCTCGCTCTCCGGCGGACGGCGGTCGATCGGGCAGGCACTCGGCGAGGCGCTCTGGGAGGACCCGCCGACGCAGATCTTCGCGGGCCGCTGGGCCACCCGGGACGTACAGCTCGGCGGGCAGCAGATCGCCAAGGGCGACATGGTGCTCCTCGGCTTCGCCGGGGCCAACGCCGACCCGACGGTCCGCGACGACGCCGGCCGCCCCGCCGAGGGCAACCGCGCCTACCTGAGCTTCTCCTACGGCGACCACGGCTGCCCCTACCCGGCGCGGGAGGCGGCCGAGGTGATCGCCGCCACGGCGATCGAGGTGCTGCTGGACCGCCTGCCGGACATCCGTCTCGCGGTCTCCGAGAGCGCCCTCGTGTGGCGTCCCTCGGCGTGGGTGCGCGGCCTGATGGCCCTGCCGGTGGCGTTCACGCCCGGCTACGTCGCGGGGTGACCCGGGAGGGCGGCGGCGGGAACGGGGGTTCCTGGAGTGACGATTCCCCTGGAGGGGCGATGACGGCCGAGCCGATCGTGATGGACCCGCTGGCGCGGGACAACGCCGCGGAGGGCGCGCTGCTGCGCGCCGCGGGCCCGGTGGTGCCGGTCGAGCTGCTGGGCGTGCGCGGCTGGGCCGTGACCCGGCACGCGGAGGCCCGGCGGTTGCTGACCGACGCCCGGCTGGTGAAGGACGCCACGCACTGGGGGGCCCACCGGAGGGGCGAGGTGCCGGCGACGTGGCCGCTGATCGGCCTCGCCGTCCCGGGCCCGTCGATGGTCACCACGGACGGTGCCGCGCACCGCCGCCTGCGGGCGATCGTCGCGCAGGCGTTCACCCCGCGGCGGGTCGAGCTGATGCGGCCCCGGATCGAGCGGATCACCGCCCGGCTGCTCGACGAGGTGGAGGCGGCCGGCCCGGTCGTCGACCTCAAGACGGCGTTCGCCTTCCCGCTGCCGATGTCGGTGATCGGCTGGCTGCTCGGCGTGCCGGAGCACGACCACGCGTACATCCGCGAGCTGTACGAGCGGTTCTTCTCCAGCACCACCCGGCCGGCGGACGTGCCCGCCACCATCGCGGCCCTCAACGCGCTCGTGGCGGACCTGGTGGCCCGCCGCCGTGCCGATCCCGGCGACGACCTGATCAGCGCACTGCTGGCGGCCGACGTCGAGGGCGGCGCGCTGAGCGACGCGGAGGCCGCCGCCACCCTGCGGGTGATCATCGCGGCGGGGCACGAGACGACGGTCAACCTGATCACCAACGCGGTGCGGGCGCTCCTGGCGCATCCGGACCAGCTGGAGCTGGCCCGTGCGGGTGAGGTGGCGTGGTCCGCGGTGGTCGAGGAGTCGCTCCGCTGGACGCCTCCGACGAGCAACTTCCTGTTCCGTTTCACCACCGAGGACGTCGCGGTCGGGGAGGTCGTGATCCCGGCCGGCGACGCGGTGCTGATCTCCTACAACGCCATCGGCCGCGACCCCCTGCAGCACGGTGTCACCGCCGAGCTGTTCGACGTCACCCGGGCCCCCTCCCGGCACCTGTCCTTCGGGCACGGCCCGCACGTGTGCCCGGGCTCCCCGCTGGCCCGGCTGGAGGCGGTCGTGGCGCTCCCGGTGCTGTTCGCGCGCTTCCCGCGGCTCCGGCTCGCGGTCGGCGAGGGAGATCTGCGGCCGAACCCGACGATGGTGGTCAACAGCCTGAGGGAACTGCCCGTCAGGCTCTGACCGGCGACGGAGGGCCGCCGGGGACGGCGGCCCTCCAGCACGGCCGTATTACGACCGGGACACCGCGTGATGAAGGTCGAACGTGGATCTTGGCGTGGGGTAACCCGTGAGTTAACGTCTTCAAGCCAGCGACTGCTGGGCACAGCCCGATCAACCGGTTCAGCGCAGTGTTGTTCTGTCTTACGGCCGGCATCTCGGTGCCCTGGCGAGGAGGACCGCATTGACCACCACGACGATCGCCTGCGAGGCCTGCCGATGACTCCCCACACGCGGCGGCGCCTGCTGGCCGCCCCCGCCGTACTCGCCCTGGCACTCACTGCGGCGTGTTCGAACAGCTCCTCGAAGGACGACTCCGGTTCGTCCGCTGCACCGACCCTCACCGGCGACTGCGCCCAGTTCCAGCAGTACGCGGGCCATGCGGGCAAGAAGGTGACGATGTTCGCATCGATCCTCAGCCCGGAGTCCGACTCGCTGGAGAAGTCCTGGGCCGACTTCAGCAAATGTACGGGCATCAAGATCTCGTACGAGGGATCCAACGACTTCGAGTCCCAGCTCCCCGTCCGGGTGAGCGGCGGCAACGCCCCGGACTTCGCGATCATCCCCCAGCCGGGCCTGCTCGCCCAGATGGTGAAGACCGGGAAGGTCGCCAAACCGCCGGCGCAGACCGTCACCAACGAGGACAAGTGGAGCCCGGTCTGGAAGACCTACGGCTCCGTCAACGGCACCTTCTACGCGGCGCCGATGAGCGCCAACATGAAGTCGCTGGTCTGGTACTCGCCGAAGTCGTTCAAGCAGGCCGGCTACGAGGTGCCCAAGACCTGGGCCGAGCTGATGGGCCTCAGCAACAGGATCGCCACCTCGGGCGGCGCCAAGCCGTGGTGCGGCGGCATCGCCTCCGGCACCGCGACCGGCTGGCCGGCCACCGACTGGGTCGAGCAGGCCGTGCTCGGCTCGTACGGCGGTGACGTCTACGACCAGTGGGTCTCCCACAAGATCAAGTTCAGCGACGCACAGATCACCGGTTCGATGAAGACGGTGGCCGACTGGATGCAGAACCCGGCGTTCGTCAACGCGGGCATCGGCGATGTGAAGTCGATCGCCACCACGACCTTCCAGGACGCGGGCACGCCGATCCTCACCAACAAGTGCGCGATGCTGCAGCAGGCGTCGTTCTACCGCGCGCAGTGGCCCAAGGGCACCAAGATCGACCCGGACGGCGACATCTTCGCCTTCCACCTGCCGGCGGTGAACCCCGAGATCAAGAACCCGGTCATCGGCGGCGGCGAGTTCCTGGCCGCGTTCTCCGACCGGCCCGAGGTGCAGGCCGTGCAGAACTACCTGTCGAGCAGCGACTGGGCGAGCAGCCGGGTCAAGACGACGCCCGGCTGGGTCTCCGCCAACCAGGGCGTGGACAAGAGCCTCTACACGGACCCGATCGACAAGCTGTCCGCCGAGGCGCTGACCGACCCGGCGGCCACCTTCCGGTTCGACGCCTCCGACCTGATGCCGGCCGCCGTCGGTGCGGGCCAGGAGTGGAAGTCGTTCACGGCGTGGTTCGCCGAGGGCCAGTCCATCCAGAAGGTGGCGGCCGACATCGACGCGGCCTGGCCGCAGTAACCGTCGGTCACCCCGGGCAGCGCGGGTTCCACCCACCCGCGCTGCCCCTCCCCATGTCCGAGGAAGGACCCTCCGCATGCCCACGGCACCGGTGTACGCCGTCCACCTCGCCGACTCGGCGTGGACGGACGCGACGATCAAGCTCGGCAACAGCGTCGGCGCGGTCGCCGGCTTTCTCGGCATCCTGCTCCTGGTCTTCTTCGCCGCTGGCCGGGCGAGCGGACGGCTCTCCCGGCCGCTGTCGATCGGCGTCATGCTGGGCCCGGCCGCGCTGCTGCTGGTGATCGGCCTCATCGTCCCGCTCATCCGCACGGTGTACCTGAGCTTCTACAACGACGACTCGACGAAGGCGGTCGGCGGCCGCAACTACGGCTGGGCGTTCACCACCGACTCGATCCACCAGGTGCTGTGGAACACTTTCCAGTGGCTCGTCATCGCCCCGCTGGCGGCCACCGGGGCGGGCCTGCTGCTCGCCCTGCTGGTCGACCGGATGCGCGGTCAGGCGGTCTACAAGTCGCTGCTGTTCATGCCGATGGCGATCTCCCTCGTCGGCGCGTCGATCATCTGGAAGTTCGTCTACGAGGACCGCGACCCCTCCCAGCCGCAGGTCGGCCTGCTCAGTCAGCTGGCCATCAGCCTCGGCTGGGACGACCCGCCGAACTGGATCCTCAGCCACCCCCTGAACAACTTCCTGCTCATGATCGTCATGGTGTGGGTGCAGACCGGGTTCGCGATGGTCGTCCTGTCGGCGGCGATCAAGGCCATCCCGGACGAGATCACCGAGGCCGCCCGGCTCGACGGCGCCCGCGGCTTCCAGCTCTTCCGGCACGTGACCATCCCGATGATCCGCACCACCCTGGTGGTGGTGCTCACCACGGTCATGATCACCACACTCAAGGCCTTCGACATCGTGCGGACGATGACCGGCGGCAACTTCGGCACCCAGGTGCTCGCCAACGAGATGTACTCGCAGTCCTTCGTGCAGTTCAACGTCGGGCACGGCAGCGCACTCGCGGTGATCCTCTTCCTGGCCGTGACCCCTCTGGTGGTCTACAACATCGTCCAGCTGCGCAAGGAGCGTGAGCACCGATGAGCGCCAAGCTCTCCCCGGCCACGCCCGCCGAGGGCGCGCCGCCCGCGCGGTCCGTACGGCGCGCGTTCAGCAGCCCGCTGGCCTCGCTGTTCATGATCGTGGTCACCGTGCTCTGGACCGTCCCCACGATCGGCCTCCTGGTCACCTCGGTGCGACCGGAGGAGGACGTCGCGACCAGCGGCTGGTGGACGTTCTTCACCGATCCGAACGCCACGCTGGACAACTACCACACGGTGCTGTTCGAGGGCGGGTTCGGCGTCAGCGGCGGCCTGCTGCCGTACCTGGTCAACTCGGTGGCGATCAGCATCCCGGCGACGATCTTCCCGCTGGTGCTCGCCGCGATGGCCGCGTACGCGCTCGCCTGGGTGCGGTTCCGCGGCAGCGACGTGGTGTTCTTCCTGATCTTCGCGCTGCAGATCGTGCCGCTGCAGATGGCGCTGATCCCGCTGCTCCAGCTGTTCTCCGGCGGCGCCCACCTGGGCTCGGTCACGATCATCCCGGCCTTCGACCTGAGCGGGACGTACGCGCCCGTGTGGCTGGCGCACACGATGTTCGCGCTCCCGCTGGCGATCTTCCTGCTGCACAACTTCATCGCGCAGCTCCCGCGGGACCTCATGGAGGCCGCCATCGTCGACGGCGCCTCGCACTTCAAGATCTTCCGGTCCATCGTGCTGCCGCTGTGCACGCCGGCGCTCGCCTCGTTCGCGATCTTCCAGTTCCTCTGGGTGTGGAACGACCTGCTGGTCGCCCTCACCTACGCGGGCGGCACGCCCGAGGTGGCGCCGATGACCGTACGGCTGGCACAGCTCACGGGCTCCTTCGGCGGCCGCTGGGAGCTGCTGACCGCAGGCGCGTTCCTGTCGCTGATCATTCCGCTGATCGTCTTCTTCGCCCTCCAGCGGTACTTCGTCCGGGGCCTGCTCGCGGGTTCCGTGAAGGGCTGACGCGACCCGCGGATCCGCACGCGCCCACGGGCCGCGGCCGCCGGGCCCGCCGGCCCGATCGCCCACAGACCCCGAACGCCCGCCGCCCCTGATCCGGGTCGGCGGGCGTTCCGTCTGACTGTGCGTGACATGGCCCAGGAATGTGCGGATTTCGAGGACGCGCCCCTCGCCCGACCGGTAGACCGGTAGCGGCAGTTCCGCCTTTGATCCGGTGATCGGAATATGGGGGATGGCGTGAGGTTCAGAAGACGACTGGCCGGTCTGGTGGCCGCCGTACTGGCCGGGGCCGCGCTGGCCACCGGGCCCGCCGCGGGACCGGCGGCAGCGGCGGGCACCGCGACCCTCGGCAGCACCGCGATCGGCGGCTCCACCGATTCGGGTGACTCCAACCACATCAACACCTCCCGGTTCGTCACCGGCTCCACCGGCGGCACCGTCACCGGCATCAGCGTGCACGTCGGTGCCGTCGGCACGGCACCCAACAACCAGTACCAGGTAGCGGTCTACGCCGACGCCGCCGGAAAGCCCGGCGCGCTCGTCGCCTCCAGCCCCGCCGGCACCCTCACGGCCAACGCCTGGAACACCCTCGCCCTCAGCGCCCCGCTCACCGCCAACACCGCGTACTGGCTGGCGTACAACACCAACGGCACGAGCGGCGCCGTCAACAACCTGCACTACGCGAGCGGCGGCACCAGCGGCTACTCCACCGGCGGCACCGCCTACGGCACCTGGCCCGCCGCCTTCGGCGCGATGAGCTCCATGAGCGCCACCTTCTCCATCTACGCCACCTACACGCAGGACGGTGGCGGCACCACCCCGCCCGGCAGCGGCCCCGGCACCGAGGGCCCGATCCTGCTGGTCGGCAGCGCCGCCAGCCCGTACACCGCGTACTACGCGGAGATCCTCAAGGCCGAAGGCCTCAACTACTACCGGCGGACCGACCTCGCGGACGTCACCGCCACCACGCTCGCCGCCCACGACGTGGTGCTCCTCGCCGAGACGGCCCTCACCGCCGCCCAGGTCTCGATGTTCACCACCTGGACCAACGGTGGCGGCCGGCTGATCGCCATGCGCCCCGACAAGCAGCTCGCCGGCCTGCTCGGCCTCACCGCGACGACCGGCACCCTCGGCGACGCCTACCTCAGGATCGACACCGCCGCCGCCCCGGGAACCGGCCTCACCGCCGACACCATCGGCTTCCACGGCACCGCCGACCGCTACACCCTCAACGGCGCCACCGCCGTCGCCACCCTCTACGACGACGCCACCACCGCCACCGCCAACCCGGCCGTCACCCTGCGCACCGCCGGCAGCGGCCAGGCCGCCGCCTTCACCTACGACCTCGCGAAGTCCGTCGTGCAGACCCGCCAGGGCAACATCGCCTGGGCCGGGCAGCAGCGCGACGGCACGGACGGCTACGAGGCCGCCGAGATGTTCTTCGGCACCAACGGCCAGGCCGACTGGAACGACCTCGGCAAGGCGCTGATCCCGATCGCCGACGAGCAGCAGCGGCTCCTCGCCAACCTCGTCGGCCTGATGGACGCACCGAAGAAGCCGCTGCCCCGATTCTGGTACTTCCCGCGCGACGTGAAGGCCGTCGTCGTGATGAGCGGCGACGACCACGGCATCGGCGGCACCGTGGGCCGCTGGGACAGCTACATCGGACAGTCGCCCGCCGGATGCTCCGTCGCGGACTGGGAGTGCGTGCGCGGCTCCTCGTACATCTACACCAACGACCCGATGACCGCAGCGCAGGCCCAGGCCTACACCGACGAGGGCTTCGAGGTGGGCGTGCACGTCACGACCAACTGCAAGCCGTGGGGCACCCCCGCCGACCTGCAGAGCCTCTACAGCAGTCAGCTGACCGCCTGGAAGGCCAAGTACGGTTCGCTGCCCGGCCCGTCGAGCAGCCGCACGCACTGCGTGGAGTGGGACGACTGGGCGACGCAGGCGAAGACCAAGCTCGCCAACGGCATCCGGCTCGACATGGACTACTACTACTATCCGTCGGCCCTCGTGCAGGACCGGCCCGGCTACTTCAACGGCACCGGCATGATCATGAAGTTCGCCGACACCGACGCCGGCGTCATCGACGAGTACCAGGCCACCACACAGCTCACCGACGAGTCCGGACAGTCCTACCCGTCGACGATCACCGCGCTGCTCGACGGCGCGTACGGCAGCAAGGGCTACTACGCGGCGATCGGTGCCAACATCCACACGGACTTCGCCGCCTCCAGCGCCTCCGACGCGGTCATCGCCGCCGCCAGGGCCCGCGGAGTGCCGGTGGTCTCCGGTCGCCAGATGCTCACCTGGCTCGACGGCCGCAACGGCTCCGCCTTCACCGGTCTCGCCTGGAGCGGCTCCTCGCTCACCTTCGGCATCACCGGCGGCACCCGCGGCCTGCGCGCCATGGTGCCGGTCAACTCCGCCTCGGGCACGCTCACCGGGATCTCCCGGCAGGGACAGGCCGTGCCGTACCGGATCGAGACGATCAAGGGCACGGCCTACGCCTTCTTCGACGGCACGGTCGGCTCGTACACCGCCGTCTACGGCCAGGACGCCACCGCACCCACCGTCACCGGGACCACCCCGGCCACCGGCGCGACCGGGGTGTCCGCCACCGGACCGGTGAAGTTCTCCTTCAGCGAGCCGCTGGACGCGGCGACGGTCACCTCCGCGGCCGTCACCCTGCGGACGACCACCGGCGGCACGCCGGTCGCCGGCACCGTCACCTACGACGCGGCCACCAGCACGGCCGTCCTCACCCCGAGTGCCGCACTCGCCCTGACGACCGGTTACACCGCCACCGTCCAGGGGGTGAAGGACGTCGCGGGCAACACTCTGGCCGGTCCGGTGAACACCGCGTTCACCACGGCGGGGGCCCCGCCGCTGACCATCGGCTCCAGCGCGGTCGGCACCCTCACCGACGACACCGACTCCAACCACCTGAACGGGTCCAAGGTCACCACCGGCTCGTCCCCGGTGACGCTCACCTCGCTCAGCGTGCACGTCGGGACCGTCAGCGCGGCGCCCAACAACCAGTTCCAGCTGGCCGTCTACAGCGACAGCTCCGGATCGCCGGGCACGCTGCTCGTCCCGACCGCCTCCGGCACGCTGACGCCCAACGCCTGGAACCCGGTGCCGGTCTCCTTCACGCTGGCGGCGAACACCACGTACTGGTTCGTCTACAACAGCAACGGGACCGGCTCCACCGTCAACAACATGCACTTCTCGACCGGTGCCGCCGGCTCCGGCGCCTACAGCAACGCGGTGGTGCCGTTCGGCACATGGCCCGCCACGTTCGGACCGGCGGTGAAGGACACCCTCGTCTACTCGCTCTACGGCGCCTACTGACGCCGGGTCGGCGGAGGGGGCTTGTGTCACAACTCTGCGACACAAGCCCCTCCCCGGGCATTTGAACCTGTTCAGAAATATCTCGGTCGGCTTAGAGTCGCGATCATCGCCGCGGGGCCGAACACCTGGATCCCGTGTGCCCCGCCACGTCCGAGGGGGACTCATGTCGAACCAGCCCGAGCAGAATCCGCCCGAGCCCACGCCACGTCCGGACCCCACGCCTGCCGACCTCACGCCCACGGACCCCTCGGTCGCCGATGGTCCGGTCGCCGATCCTCCGGGTGCGGGGTCCGTTCCTGCGGCTGTCCCGGTCGCCCCGGCCCCGGCGTCCTCGTCGGCCGACCCGGCGGCGGCCGCCGGACCGGTGCCCGAGGCCCCGGTGTCGTCCGTGAAGGCCTCCGCCCGGCCCGCGCAGAGCAGTGCGGCACCGTCCTCGCCGCGTCCGCCGTCCTCGACCCCGGCGCCGTCCGCACCGGGGGCCGGGTCCCCGCCGTCGGGCGTCCGTCCGGCGGCCCCGGCGGGCTCGCGGGTGCCGCCGCAGGGCGCCTTCGGGGCGGGCGGGGTCTGGGCGCCGCCCGCCAAGGCGCCGGACCCCGCGTGGATCGCCGCCACCGCACCGACCCGTCCGGCGTTGCCGGGGTTCGGCGTGGTGGGCGCAGGCGTGGCGGCCGGTCTGCTGGCGGCGGCCCTCCTCTCCGAGGGTCTCGGTGTCAACGTCCTGATCTGGGCCGTCGTCGGCGCCGTCGGGGCCGCCCTCGCCTCGGCCGCCGCAGGGCGCCGGGTCAGGCCGTGGACGGTCGTCTGGACGCTCTCGGCGCTGGTGCTGCTGCTCGTACCCGCCCTCACGGAGGCGTCCTGGCCGGTGGTCCTGGCCGTGCTCGCCGCGACCGCCGCCGGGTCGCTCGCCCTGCACGGTGGACGCCGCTGGCCCGGCGTCCTCCTGGGGGCGGTCGGCCTGTGGTCGCACCTGATCCCCGGCCTGGCGTGGGCGGTCGTGGCGCTGCGTACCCGCCGCTACCCGGCCCGGGCGCGGATGGCCTCGGTGGCCAAGGCCGCGGGCGTCTCCCTGGTGCTGCTGCTGGTCTTCGGCGGGCTCTTCGCGAGCGCGGACGCGGCCGTCGCCGAGCTCCTCGGCGACCTGCTGCCCGACGTCGACGTCGACGACTCGCCGATGCGGCTGCTGATGTTCCTCGTGGGGCTGCTGCTGGCGCTCGGTGCCGCGCACACCGCGGCCGGTCCGCGCCGCTTCGACCGCTACCCCGTGACGCCGGCCCGTGAGCGCGGCCGCCTGGAGTGGGGTCTGCCGATCGTCCTGCTGAACCTGCTGTTCGGAGGCTTCGCCGCCGTCCAGGCCGTGGTGTTCGTCGGCGGCTACGAATCGGTCATGCGCAAGCCGGGGGTCATTCCCGCCGAGTACGCCCGGCAGGGGTTCTGGCAGCTGCTGATCGTCACGCTGCTCGTTCTGGTCGTCGTGGCCCTCGCCCGCCGGTGGGCCCCGCGGACGACGCCGCGGGACCGCTGGACGTCCACCGGGCTGCTCGCGCTGCTGTGCGCGCTGACCCTGGTCGTGGTCGGCTCGGCCCTGTACCGGATGCACCGCTACGTCGACGTGTTCGGGTTGACCCGGCTGCGGATCTCGGTGGCCGCCGTCGAGATCTGGCTCGGTGCGGTGCTCGTCCTGGTGATCGTCGGCAGCATCACCGCCTCGGCGCGCTGGCTTCCGCGCGCTGTGGTGCTGAGCGCCGTGGCCGCCACCGCGGTCTTCGGGCTGATCAGCCCCGACGCTCTGATAGCCGAGCAGAACGTCCGCCGCTACGAGCACTCGGACACGATCGACGTCGCCTATCTGCGGAGCCTCTCCGCCGACGCGGTGCCCGCGCTGGACCGGCTCACCGGTGACCGCCGTACCTGCGCCCTGCAGGAGATCGCGCAGGCACTCGACGAGGAACACCTGCCCTGGTACGCGACGAGCCTGTCCGAGGCCAGGGCTCGGGAGATCCTCCGTGACCGGCCGGTGCCCTCCGACCGGGCGGCGTGCGTCAGGGCGGGCGTGTCGCTGTACCGCTCGGTGGACGGCTACTGACGGCCGGTGCGGCGGCGGACCCGGGGGCCGCCGCCGCACGGTGCGTCAGACCGCGATGCCCGACGGAGCCTCGGACGGGAGGTCGCTGGCCTTCGCCGTCACCATGAAGACCGCGACGAGCAGGGCCACCACCGCGAGGACGGCGCCCACGATGAAGCCCTGGCCGATGCCGTGCGCCAGGGTCTCGCTGTAGGCGGCGCTGCCCACCGGGAACTCGTGGGTGCGCTGGAACTGCTCGGCCTGCTCAGGGCTCGCGCCCTTGAGGAACCCCGGCACGAGTTCGGTGGCCTTCGACTTGGCGGCCGTGCTGAAGACGGTCGTCAGGATGGAGAGGCCGAGGGCGCCGCCGATCTGCTGGACCGAGTTGAGCAGGCCGGAGGCCGCGCCGGTCTCGTGGTCGGACACGCCGGCCACCGCGATCAGCATGACCGGCACGAAGATCAGGCCCATGCCGAAGCCGAAGATCACCGTCGGGCCGAGGATGCCGTCCACGTAGCCGCTGTCGGCCTTGAGCTGGGTCAGCCAGGTCAGGCCCACGGCCACGAGGGCGGCTCCGCCCGCCATGAACACCTTGGGGCCGAGCTTCGCCTGGAAGACCGAGGCGATCTGCGCGGCCACGATGATCGCGCCGCTGATCGGCAGGAATGCGAATCCGGCCTTCAGCGGGCTGTAGCCGATCACGGTCTGCACGAAGATCGTGATGTAGAAGAAGATGCCGAACATCGCCGCGGCGAGGCAGAGCATCATGATCAGGCCGCCGGTGCGGTTGCGGTTCCGGAAGAGGTGCAGCGGGGTGATGGGCTGCGCCGTCCGCCGCTCGATGACCACGAAGGCGGCGACGAGCACCGCGCCCAGCGCGAACGACCCCAGGGTCAGGCGCTCGGTCCAGCCGTCCGAGGCGGCACGGATGAAGCCGTAGACCAGGGCGACCAGGCCCACCGTCGAGGTGAGCGCGCCCGGCAGGTCGAACCGTCCGGGACGGCGCTCCGACTCCTTGATGTACCGCGGGGCGGCGATCGCGATCAGGACGGCGATCGGCACGTTGACGAAGAACACCCAGCGCCAGTCGAGGTACTGGGTGAGCAGGCCGCCCGCCAGCAGGCCGATCGCGGCGCCGGATCCGGCGACCGCGGAGAAGACGCCGAACGCCCGGTTGCGGTCCGGGCCCTCCTCGAAGTTGCTGGCGATCAGGGCGAACGCCGTCGGCGAACAGATCGCGCCGCCGAGGCCCTGGAGGGCGCGGGCGGCGAGCAGCAGCGTCGAGTCCTGGGCGAACCCGCCCAGCAGCGAGGCGAAGCCGAAGAGCAGGGCGCCCACGATGAAGACCCGGCGCCGGCCGAGGATGTCGCCGAGACGTCCGCCGAGCAGCAGGAGGCCGCCGAAGGTGAGCGTGTAGGCGTTGATCACCCAGGAGAGGGTGGTGTCGGAGAAGCCGAGGTCGCCCTTGATCTGCGGGAGGGCGATGTTCACGATGGTCGCGTCGAGCACCACCATGAGCTGGGAGCCTGCGATGACGGCGAGGGTGATGCCCTTGCTCCGTCCCGGGCCGGCCTTCGGCGGGGAGGGTGTACTGAGTTTGTCGGAGATGGCCACGCGGTGTTCCCCCTGGTTGTTCGCGCACTGTGAGGTGGTGCCGGTGGAGCCCGCGACGTGCGTGGATCCGCGGCCGCGCGACCGATGACGGCGCGCGAACACTGTCGAGGAACGGGCTCGTTCACTATCGTGGGACCATATCGGGTCGGAGATTGTGAACGCAAGCGTTCTTTGAGAGTGGTGGCGATGGATCAGATGGTGCGGCGTCAGGCGTCGGACGGGCCGTCAGGGGCGGTCGCGGCCGGTTGTGCGCCCCCTGTGGCGGGGATGCGCGTCGTGCCGTCCGCGGGCGCCCCCGCGGCCCCCGTCGGCGTCCGTGCCGTGCCGTCCGCCTGCGTGGTGCCCCCCTGTGCCGTGGGCGCTCCCGGCGCTCCGGCCCCGGACCGCGTGGTGCCCGCCCCCGGTGGCGTCGCCCAGTCGCGGCGGCGCGGCCGCGCACTGGAGGCCGCGATCTTCGACGCGACCCTCGAACTCCTCACCTCCGGCGGATTCGCACGCCTGACGATGGAAGGCGTCGCCGGGGCGGCACAGACCGGGAAGGCCGCGCTGTACCGGCGTTGGGCATCGAAGGCCGACCTGGTCGTGCAGGCCCTCGCAGCCACTCTTCCACCCCGCACGGACATCCCCGACCTCGGGTCGGTGCGTGCCGAGTTGATGCAGCTCGTGGCCGGTCTGGGCGCGATCATGAACTCGCGGGCGGGCGCGGCCATCCGCGTCCTGATGGCCGAGCTCGACCACGAACAGGCGTCCTCCTTCAAGGACTTCCTGCTCGGCCGGGTCCTTGAGCCGGCCAACGCGGCGACCCTCGCCATCCTGCGGCGCGGCGAGATCCGCGGGGACGTCCGGCCGGGGGCGGCCACGCAGATCGTCGCCGACGTCGCGCCCGCGATGATGCTCTTCCACGCGAAGGGCTGCGAGAACACGCTCGACGAGGCGTTCGCCACGGAGCTGGTCGACCAGGTCTTGGTCCCCATGGTGCGGGCCTAGCCTCCGCCTCCGCCTCCACCGGCGCGGGCCCCGCTTCCACCGGCGCGGGCCCTCGCCCGGGCCGGTCGGGGCGGTGCCGCCGTGGACGTAGGCTGGTGGTCTCCGGAGCCCGACGAAACGGACCGCCATGCCCTACGACCCCCCGACCCACTCGGTCGAGCGCTCGCTGCGCCGGGCCGGAGCCACCGTGGTGGCCGGCCTGGACGAGGTCGGACGCGGCGCCTGGGCCGGACCGGTCACCGTCGGCGCGGCCGTGACCGGGCTCCGCCGCGCCCCCGAGGGCCTGACCGACTCGAAGCTGCTGACGGTGAAGCGCCGGGAGGCCCTCGCCCCGGTGCTCGCCGACTGGGTCACCGCCTACGCGCTCGGCCACGCGTCCCCGCAGGAGTGCGACGAACTCGGCATGACCGCCGCCCTCCGGCTCGCCGCCGGCCGGGCGCTCGCCGCCCTGCCGGTCCGTCCGGACGCCGTGATCCTCGACGGCAAGCACGACTACCTCGGCGGGCCCTGGCGGGTCCGTACGGTGATCAAGGGCGACCAGTCCTGCGTGTGCGTGTCCGCCGCGTCCGTCCTTGCCAAGGTGCAGCGCGACCGCTACATGGCGGAGCTGGGCGCCGAACACCCGGGCTACGCGTTCGAGGACAACGCCGGCTACCCCTCCCCGGTGCACCGCGCCGCGCTGGAGGAGTTCGGGCCGACCGCCGAGCACCGGCTGTCCTGGGCCTACCTCGACTCGCTTCCGGCGTGGCAGCACCTGAAGCGCGAACGGACTCCCGAACCCGCGGACCAGCAGCTCACCCTCGGTTTCTGACGCGCCGTCGGCCCCGGGTCGCGCACCTCCGCCGACCACGGGCGGTGCTCAACAGGTGGGGCGCCTGTGCGCGGCCGTCCGGCATTTGATAGATATCCGGGTATGCCTGTCTTCCCCGAGGAGCCGGAGATTCGCGAAAGTATCCCGGGCCCCGGCGTTCCCTCCCCCCACACGTCGGACGCACCCAGCCCCCGTACGCCTTCCACCAACCCTGCTGCGTCCGGCGTCGTGCCGGGTCCGCGGCCCGCACCGCCCCGCCCGGCGCCGCCGAGACCCGCCGCGGCGCGGGCGGCCGGCACCGTTCCGGGGCCCCGTCCCGCCTCCGGGTCCGGCTCCGCCGCGCGCCCGAAGTCCCCGACCGTCCGGCTGCTGCCGGCCGCGCCGCAGGACGCACTCGGCTGCGCCGACGACGTCGTCGACGAACTGCTGGAAGCCGGCCGCCGGCCCGGCGACGTGCTCGTGCTGACCGTCGGCGAAGCACACCCCTGGCAGCAGCACGAGCTGTCGTTCGGCGAGGAGCGCTACTGGGCGCAGCTCGCCGAGGCCGCCGACGTGTTCTACGCCGACGCTGCCGCCGTCCGCCAGGTGCGCCGCGAGGTCGTCGTGCTCGTGGTCAACGCGAGCGGTACCAACCGGGCCGGCAGCGCCGCCGTCCGGGCGGCCGAACTCGCGGGTTCCCTGCTCGTCGTCTGCGGTGGTACCGAGGCCGTCGCCGCGCTGTTCCCGGGCGCGGAGCGTCCCGTCCCGGCCTGACCGGGTCCGTCCGTCCCTGTCCTGCTGCGCTGCCCGCCGTGTCGCCGCCCGCCCTCAGCGGGCGGCGGCCCGGCGTATCGCGTCGAGCGGGGTCACCGCCGCCGCGGGGCGGATCCGCTCCGGCTCGCGGGCGCTGCGCGGGGGCAGTTCCGTCACCGTGTGCACCGGCCCGTCCGCCCACGAACCCGAGTGCGGGCTGCGCCCCCGCCAGTCGTGCCCGATCACGTGCCAGCCCGCAGGCGTGAGCGCGATGTACGAGCCGCAGCGCAGACCGTGCAACGCGGCCGCGTCACGTAGCGCCCACATCCAGGCGCCGTCCTGCTCCGTCCACTCCGGGGTGCCTTCGCGGCAGCGCATCAGCACCGCGGTGCGCACGGGTGCGGCGAGCCGGAGGTCGTGCGGGATCACCTGCCGCAGGTGGGAGAGGATCGTGTTGCGGTGGTGCCAGCCGTCCGTGACGTGCTGGCGCGCCGAGAACGAGGCGGAGGCGGCCAGCTGGTGCGCGGCGTCCAGCACCGCGACCACCGTCGTGCCGGGCTGCGGCAGGTGCCGCTGGTGGAGCTCGCGGACGAACTGGCGCGGGGCGCGGAGCATCGGAACGCCGGACTCGGCCCAGGCCTGCAGGGCGATGGTGCGTCTGACGGAAGGATCCCGACCGTGGTCGCTACGGTTGATCACGATCCTCCTTCCGGCCGTCTGCGGGCACACCGGCCCGCGGGTATGCCGAACACCGGGTCGTGCGACCAGGTGTCGGGTACTCTCCGATTCTCCCGTCAGATCAGTGCGAGCGGCAATGACGAGATAACGGCTGCCGCCCGAAAATCGGTGTTCTGCCGGATATATTCCGCGGCCTGCGCTGACCCATTCGGCTGACGGGTGTGCGGCTGCGGGCCGAAGCGCCGGTTTCCTCCCGATGGCCGCCCGGTGAACCGCCCGTGCGCCTACGAGGTCGTTGGCCGGGGCCCTCGTGCCTGCCGCGGCTCGGTGCCCGCGACTGCTTCCGTGCACGCCGGGGGGCCGGGCCGCCCCGGGATCGGAGGCGGCCCCGGAAGGATCGGGCCCGGCGGCGGATTCTGCCCGGGCGGCCACGAGCGGGCGGCCGGGAGCGGGCGGCTCAGGCCTGGACCGCCAGGACCAGCGGGAGCACCGCCGTCGCGCCGGCCTTCCGCAGCAGGCGAGCCGCGACCGTGACCGTCCACCCGGAGTCGACCAGGTCGTCGACCAGCAGCACCGGGCCCGGCGACGCGGCCAGCGCCTCCCGCAGCGGATCCGGCACGGCCAGCGTGCCCGCGAGCGAGTGCAGCCGCTGAGCGCTGTTGCTGCGCGGCCCGTGCGGCGGTCGGCCCGTCGCGTATCCCACCTGCCCCAGCAAGGGCATCCGGCCGATCGCGGCGATCCGCGCGGCCAGGCTCTCCACCAGCGCGGGCCGGGTCGAGGAGGTCATGGCGACCACACCGACCGGCCGGGCCATCTGCGCACCGGCGGAGTCCGGAGGCCCGGCCCAGCCGCCCGGGCCGCGCGCCCAGTCGGCCACCACGCTCACCAGTGCGTCCACCACCTCGGGCGGCACCGGGCCGTTCGGCGCCGCGTCGGCGAGCAGGGCCCGCAGCCGGGTGCCCCAGCCGATGTCGGACAGCCGGCCGAGGGCCCGCCCGGTCTCTGCCTGCTCCCCGGCCGGGATCCGGCCCTTGAGCGGCACGCCGAGCGCCTCCATGCCCGTCGGCCACAGCCGCCGCGGCTCGAACGTCACACCCGGCCGGCCGAGTGCGGCGCGAGCCGCGGCCAGCGCGTCCGGCGACACCCCGGTGCCGTGCCGGACCCCGGCACAGTTGTCGCAGCGCCCGCAGGGCGCCGCCTCGGGGTCGTCCAACTGGCGGCGCAGGAATTCCATCCGGCAACCGTCCGAGGCCGCGTACGCCCGCATGGCCTGCTGCTCGGCCTCACGGGATTCGGCGACCTTCGCGTACCGCGGCCCGTCGTACGCCCACGGCCGGCCCGTCGCCTCCCAGCCGCCCCGCACCCGGCGCACCGCGCCGTCCACGTCCAGCACCTTGAGCATCGTCTCCAGCCGGGCCCGGCGCAGGTCCACCCGGGTCTCCAGCGCGGCGGTCGACAGCGGCCTGCCCGCCTCGGCGAGCGCGTCGATCGTGCGGCGCACCTGCTCCTCCGCGGGGAAGCCCAGCGACGCGAAGTACCGCCAGATCGCCTCGTCCTCCCGGCCGGGCAGCAGCAGCACCTCCGCGCGGTCGACACCGCGGCCGGCCCGGCCGACCTGCTGGTAGTAGGCGATCGGCGAGCCCGGCGACCCGAGGTGCACGACGAAACCGAGGTCGGGCTTGTCGAACCCCATGCCCAGGGCGGAGGTCGCCACCAGCGCCTTCACCCGGTTCGCCAGGAGATCGGCCTCCGCGCTGCGCCGCTCGGCGTCCTCCGTCCGGCCGGAGTACGAGGCCACCGGGTAGCCCCGCGAGCGGAGGAAGGCCGTCACCTCGTCGGCGGCGGCGACGGTCAGCGTGTAGACGATGCCCGAGCCCGGCAGCTCCGCGAGGTGGTCGGCCAGCCAGGCCAGCCGGTGGGCGGGGTCCGGGAGGTCCAGCACCGCGAGGCTGAGGCTCTCGCGTTCCAGCGGCCCGCGCAGGACGAGGGCCTGCCGGTCGGCGTCCGCACCGGCGCCGCCGTCCGCCTCGTCCTCCTGCCGGCCGGGTGCCGGTGCGCCGCCGGTGCCGAGCTGCTCGGCGACGTCGGCGGTGACCCGGGCGTTGGCCGTGGCGGTGGTGGCGAGCACCGGCACACCGGGGGAGAGGTCGGCGAGCATGGTGCGCAGCCGCCGGTAGTCGGGCCGGAAGTCGTGGCCCCAGTCGGAGATGCAGTGCGCCTCGTCGACCACCAGCAGGCCGGTGGAGGCGGCCAGTTTCGGCAGGACCTGGTCGCGGAAGTCCGGGTTGTTCAGCCGTTCGGGGCTGACCAGCAGGATGTCGACGGCCCCTGCCGCCACCTCCGCCTGGATCTCGTCCCACTCCTGCGGGTTGGCGGAGTTGATCGTCCGCGCGTGGATGCCGGCCCGGGCGGCGGAGTCGACCTGGTTGCGCATGAGCGCGAGCAGCGGCGAGACGATCACCGTGGGGCCGGCGCCCGAGGAGCGCAGCAGCGCCGTGGCGATGAAGTAGACGGCCGACTTGCCCCAGCCCGTGCGCTGCACCACCAGGGCCCTGCGGTGGTCGACGACCAGGGCCTCGATCGCACGCCACTGGTCCTCGCGCAGGACGGCGGCCGGACCGGCCAGCTCGCGCAGCACCGCCTCCGCCCGTTCCCGCACGGCGGAGCGGTCGCCGGGCGCGGCACGGTCCCCGTCCGGGGCGGCGGCCGCCGTGTCGTGGCCGGTCGTGTCGTGGTGCGAAGGGTCGGGGCGGGGGGTGCGCTCGTCCATGCCCCATGCATACCGCGCGGCACCGACAGGGGGCGAATGCGGCGGCGCGGCGCGGAACGGCCCGCCGCGTGCCGGGGAGCGAGCGATCGTCAGAAGGAGGTCCGGGCAGACCCCTTGTCCCCCGAACGAGGGACCAAATGCTGACCCCCGGGGTTTATCCACAGGGCGGATCCCGGGTCCCGGGAGGCGCGGCACGCTTCAGGGCATGACCAACGACGAACACCGCACCCCTTCCGGCGGCGTGTCCGCCACCACGGCCGGCGTCCTTCCGATGCAGATGCGGGGCCCGGCCGACATGGCCGAGATGCTGCCCTACCTGCTCGGGTTCTTCCCCGACGACAGCATCGTCGCCGTCGGGCTCCAGGGCCCGGCCCTCCAGCAGGGCGGCGTGATCCGCCTGGACATCCCCGACGACCCCGAGCAGTGGCAGCGGGTCGCCCGGGAGGTGGCCGCGCTCCTCCTCGAACTCTCCGAGAAACGGGACCGCCGCCCCGAACAGGTCCTGCTGTACCTCGTCCGGGATCCCGTGGACGCGGCCGCCGGCACGACGCCGCCCGACGGCGGGCCCGAGACCGTCCGTCCGCTCGCCGACCACCTCGCCACGGCCTTCCGTGAGGCCGGCGTGCTGGTCAAGGAGTCGCTCTGCGTCTCCGGCGGCCGCTGGTGGTCCTTCCTCTGCCGGCAGTCGGGCTGCTGCGACCCCGGCGGCACCCCGATCCGGCCCGCCCACCTGCCGAGCGCCATCGCGGCTGCAGCGACCTTCGCCGGGCTCGCCCCGCGGGGCAGCCGCCGGGCCATCGTCGCGGGGCTCGCCCCGGTCGGCCCACCGACGGCGGACCTCCAGCGGCAGGAGATCGAGCTCGCCGGTCCGGGGTTCATCCGGGAGCTCGCGGCCGGGCGGCTCGCCGCGGTCCGCCGGACGGGCCTGCTGCTCGCCGAGGCCATGGCCGAGTTCAGGGCGGGCGCGCGCGAGATCGACGCCGAGCGCAGTGCCAGGCTCCTGCTCGGGCTCCAGGACAAGCTCGGCCGCGACCGCGGAGCCGAGTACGCGGAACCGCACGAGCTCGCCACGGCCCAGCGGCTGTGGCGCCACCTCGTCCGGCGATGCGTCGACCCGTTCGAACACCTGGCCGCGCCGCCGCTCACCCTGCTCGCCTGGACGGCCTGGCTGGCCGGTGACACTGCCACCGCGCGGATCATGCTGTCCCAGGCACTCGAAGTGGACGCCGGCTACACGCTGGCCCAACTGCTCTACGAATCGATCAATGCCGGGCTCGACCCGGAACGGCTGCGGGACAACGTCCGGGAGCAGCGGGCCGACCGCGCGCGCGAGGACCCGCCGGACGGTGGTGAAGCCGCCGGCCCCGACGCTCCGCCCGCCCCTGCTTCGGCTCCCGCGCCGTCGACCCACGGCTCGGCGACCGGGCGACCCGGTAGCGGCGTTGGAGACGAGTCGGACGTGGACTCGGCCGGCCCGATGCGGACGGCCCGTCCCGCGACCCGGACGGTCGAACCGGGCGGGCCCGCAGGGCCGGAGCCGGTCCAGCAACCGGAGGCTCCGGGGGAGTCCCGGGAGTCCCGGGAGGCCCAGGAGTTCCCGGAGTCCGCGGAGCACGGGAGACGGGAGGACCAGGGTGAACCGGGAACCTCGGGCCTGCCGGGCGGGGTGGGTCGCTGCCGACCGCCCGCCCGGGCGGGGAGGCCCGGCCTCGGGCGGCTGCGGCTGCGATCCCGCTCCCGGTCGTCCCGCGACCGGACACCGTCGGTGCGGCCCGGGCCGTACGGCACCGATCGCACCGGCACGGTCTGACGGCTCCGTGCCCTGCGGCCCGTCCGCAGGGCACGGCCGGGCCGCTGCCCTAGACCTCGCCGTGCGCCATGCGGATCAGGCGGTCGAGCACCGCCCGCCCGCTCACCCGCAGGCCGTCGTGCTCCCACTCGTTGGTGATCCAGTACCGCAGATTGCCGACCGCCTGCGCGGTCTCCAGCGAGTGGCCGGTGTCCACGTACATGTCGTCGTGGTAGACGGCGGCGAACACGGGCACCTCGTTCGCCGCGAGGCGCTCGGGGGAGTAGAGGTCGGGCCAGTCACGCCGCTGGGCGAGGAGCTGAGCCGTCTCGCGCAGCGGTACGAGCGCCGGATCGGCGTCGAACATCCACGGGTAGATCATCTCCCCCGTGAACAGCACCGGGGCCTCCGAGCGGAGCGCCTGCTCGGCGTCGAACGCGGGGAACTCCTTCCGCACCCGCTCGGCGGCCCACTCGGTGCCCGCCCGGTCCACGGAGAGCTGCCCGTAGATCGACTCGTGCAGGACGGCGTAGAGCGGGTTCCCGGCGAAGGACAGCTGCGCCTGCGCCCCGGCGAGGAAGGTGTCGGACAGTTCGGCGCCGTCCACTCCTTCGACCCAGGCCTCCTCCAGGAGGTAGTGCAGGGTGTCCGAGCCGGACCCGCCGCCGAGCAGCAGCCCGATCGCCTGGAAGGCCTCGACCGTCAGCCGGCCGCCGTCCGGCAGCTCGGCCGGGCGCCCCGCCAGGTGCGCCGCGATCCGGCGGACCGCCGCTACGTCCTGCGGATAGCGGGCGTAGTGCGCCGCGTTCTTCCGGGCCACCCGCGGGTACGCGGCGCGGTAGACGTCGTCTGCCGACACCCGCAGCCCGGCGAGGCCGCCGGTGACGAACGCCTCCCGGACACCCTCGGGCGCCAGCGAGAGGTAGGTCAGCGTGCAGAAGCCCCCGAAGCTCTGGCCGAGGAGGCTCCACTGCCCGTCCTCGCCGAGGAGGAGGCGGCGAACGAGTTCGGCGTCCCGGACGATCGAGTCGGCCCGGAAGTGGGCGAGGTAGTCGGCCTGTTCGGCGGCGCCTCCGCGTCGTGCGAGCGTCTGCCGGTTCGCCGGGGTGGACCGTCCGGTCCCGCGTTGGTCGAGCAGCAGGACCCGGTAGTCGTCGAGCGCGCGGGAGAGCCAGTTGTCCCGGCCCAGGGGGCGTCCGGCCTTCCCGCCCGGCCCACCCTGCAGATAGAGCATCCAGGGCAGGTTCTCGTGCTCCCGGCCGGGGGCCACGACCTCGCGGGCGTAGACCTCGATCCGCTCACCCTCGGGACGCCGATGATCGAGTGGCACCCGGAAGACGTGGTCGGTGGTGACGATCCCCGGCAGCCGGCTGGCGGTGGACATGCAACTCCTTGGTGCGTACTGGTCACAGGTGCGGTGCGGCGGTCGACAGGCTGTGGTTCCCGGTGCGTGTGCCGCCGCTCCCGCACCGTATCCTGGCCGCGGACAGGAGCCGGTGGAGGACAGCCACGGAAGTGGCAGCCCCGCAACCGGCCCACGGGCCGGGCAGCGTCGGTGGGGGCGGCGGCGTACCGGCCGGACGGTCGCAACGACACGGTGCGCCATCGCCGCCGCGCGTGTCGGCGTGACCTGTGAGGCGTGCAGGACGTTCACCCAACGGGGCCACGGGTGGCAGCATCCGCCCGGCAGCCCTGCACGGCCGACCCGAACGCGGCGCCGACGCGCACAGCGCCCGATGTCGTACGGCTCCGCCCGACCGGCGCGATGTCCGGACGACCGAGGCCGGTACGCCGCCCGGGCCGCCCGGTCCTGCTCCCACTCGATCGACCCTGCCCACGGCAGCGCAGTACAGACCGCGAACGAGCACGCTCGCGGTCGACCGGCCCCGCAGCAGCCGGCCGACCGAAGGGAGGAGAGTCCGGTGACCGTCACCAGGCCACCACAGCCGGGCACACCGGCGTCGTCGGCGACCACACCGACGTCTGCGCCGGGGGTGTATCCGGCGATGCCACCCCTTCCGCCGACCACGGCGCCTGCCCCGGCGACGCCACCGCAGCCCCAGCGGCCGCCGGCCCCCGCCACCGGGCCCGCCGGCCCGCCGCCGACGACCCCGACGAGACCGCCCGCCCCGCCCCAGCCGGCCTCGCCCCCGCCGGGCCGCGGGCCGGTGCAGGCCTCCCATCCGGCGCAGTCCCCGATGTCCCGGACCCCGGCACCGCACTCCCCGGCACCCCCGCCGGCGTACCCCGCGTCGGTCGCGGCTCCGGGGTACCCGGCTCCCGCCGGGCAACCCCGATCGCCCGCCGCACCGCGCCCGCAGGCGGTCAGCGCCCACGACGCGCTGCTCTGTGTGGACGCACCCGCGATGGCGGCGTCCGGGATGGACGGCCAACTGCGCGGCCAAGGGCTGCAGGGCTTCTACCGGGCCGGCATTCGCACCCTGGCACGCATGGAGGTCCGCCTCGGCGGCATCGAGCCGATGCCGCTGCAGGGTGCGCTCACCTCCGCCGCCGAGGCGCGGTTCGTGGGCAGCATCCGGGTCCCCGGCGATCCCGACCCCGATCCCGCACTCACGGTGGAGCGCCTCCGCCACGCCGACGGCTCGGAGACGGTCACCGTCCGCAACGCCGGAGGCCGCCCGGCCAGGCTCCCGCTGGAGATCACCTTCGGCACCGACCTCGGGCTGCTCGCCGACATCGCCGCCGGACAGCGCGCCGCCGACCTGCCGAGCCAGGTCCAGTCGGCCGGTCTGCGCTGGGCGGCCGGCGGGCGCAGCGCCACCGTCTCCGCCCGCCCCACGCCGCACGCCGTCCTGGCCGGCGCGGGCGTGCTGCGCTGGGACCTCGAACTGCAGCCCGGGGCCCGCTGGTCGGTCGAACTGCACACGGCGCTGGAGAGCGCCCCGGTCGGCACCCGGCCGCCCACCGGCCGCGGCCAGGGCGTCCCCCTGCCCTGGACCGAGCCCGAGGTCCGGTGCGACGACTCCCGGGCCGAACGCCTCGTCCCGCGCTCCCTCGACGCCCTCGCCGCCCTGCTGCTCGCCGACGCGGACCGCCCGACCGACCTGTACGCGGCGTCCGGTGCCCCCTGGCGCTTCGGTCTGACAGCGGCGGACGCCCTGTGGGCGGCGCGCTGGACGCTGCCGTTCGGCACCCGCATGGCAGCCGGCACCCTGCGGGCCATGGCACGCCGTCAGCAGTCCGCCGCCGCTCCAGGTGCGGTCGGCACGGCCGGTACGGCCCCGCGCCAGGAGGGCGTGATCCCCGGTCCGATCCGGCACGGCGGTCCCGAACTCCCCCCTACGTGCACGGCCACCGAGGCCACCCTGCTCTTCGTCACGGTGCTGGCCGAGGCGTGGCGCTGGGGCCTGGGCCGTCCCGAGGTGATAGAGCTCCTCCCGGCGGTCGAACGGGCCCTGGCGGCGATGCGCGCCGCGGTCGGCGACGGGTCCGACGGCCCGGAGGGCTTCGTCCTCGACCTCGGCCGGTCACCCGAGGAGCGGGCGAGCCGTCCCGCGGCCGCCCGCTGCGAGGTCCAGGCCCAGGCGTACCGGGCGGCGATGCACGGGGCCGAGCTGCTCGCGGCCTTCGCCCGGCCGGGGGCCGCGGAGTGGCGCAGCTGGGCCGCCGCGCTGCGCGAGCGGTTCAGGGAGCAGTTCTGGATCGACGACCTGTCGGGAGGCCGTCCTGCCGCAGCGCTGCTCACCGGCGGGCGGTCGGTGCCGGCGGTGGCCTCGTCGTTCGTCCACCTGCTCGACGTCGGGCTGTCCCGGGAAGGCCAACTCCTTGAGGGTCTGCTCGACCGCGAGCAGACCCGGATTCTCGCGCAGCGACTCGTGGCCCCCGAGCTCGACTGCGGCTGGGGCCTCCGGACCCTGAGCGCGAAGTCTCCGAGGTTCAACCCGCTCGGGCACCGCAGCGGGGCGGTCCGGGTGCACGAGACGGCCCTCGCGGTCGCCGGTCTCGCCGACGCCGGTTTCGAGCGGGAGGCGGGCGTGCTCCTGGAAGGACTCCTCGGCGCCGCCGAACACTTCGACGGGCGGCTGCCCGAGATGTACGCCGGGGAGCAGCGGGTGGCGGGCTGCCCGCCGGTGCCGCACCCCGCGGCCTGCCGTCCGGCGGCGCTCTCCGCGGCCGCCGGGGTGCACGCGGTGCTGGCACTGGCCGGCATACGGCCCGACGTCCCCGGCGGCCGGGTGGTCGTGCGGCCGGCCAGTACGACCCCGTTGGGCGAGCTGGAACTGACGGGCCTCCGGGTGGCGGGCGAGCCGTTCTCCGTCCGGGTCAGCCGGATCGGTGTCGCCGTGGTGGAGGAGGCTCCTCCGCAGCTGCAGCTCGGCGCGGGCTGAGGCTGTCCGTCGAGGCGCCCGCCCGCACCGGCCGGGCGCCTCGGCCGGGGAGCGGGGCGCGCCCGCAGTACGGCCCGCGGTACGGCCCGCAGTACGGCCGCGGCCCGGCCCGCCGTTCCGCTGCCTGCGACGTGCAGGTCGGCCGTGGCGGCTGACCTGCGGGCGGGTGAGGCTCGGCCGGGGCGCGGGCGGCTTGCCGGAGTCTGTGATTATCGTCAGAGAGACGACTATGATCGTCGCCATGTCGCGCTATGACCCGTCGGCCTTTCCCCCGTTCGCCGTCACCGTCGACCTGGTGGTGCTGACGGTGCGGGAGCACGAGCTGTGCGCGCTCCTGGTCCGTCGGGGTGAGCCGCCGTTCCAGGGCTACTGGGCGCTCCCGGGCGGTTTCGTCCGCCCCGACGAGGGGCTCGCCGAGGCGGCGTCCCGCGAGCTGGCGGAGGAGACCGGGCTGCGTGCGCACTCCACCGGCCAGTCGGCCGCCGGTGTGCACCTGGAGCAGCTCGCCACGTACGGGCATCCGCAGCGCGACCCCCGGATGCGGGTGGTCAGCGTCGCCCATCTCGTGCTCGCCCCCGACCTGCCGACCCCGCGTCCCGGCGGCGACGCGAGCAGTGCGCGGTGGGCCCCCGTCCGGGAGCTGATCGAGGACGGCCCCGCCGACGGGGTGCCGCTGGCGTTCGACCACGGCCGGATCCTCGGGGACGGCGTGGAGCGGGCCCGTTCCAAGATCGAGTACTCCTCGCTGGCCACCGCCTTCTGCCCGCCCGAGTTCACGGTCGGCGAGCTCCGCCGGGTGTACGAGGCGGTGTGGGGCGTCGTCCTGGACCCGCGCAACTTCCACCGGAAGGTCACCGGCACCCCGGGGTTCCTCCTGCCGTCCGGCGGCACCACCACGCGCCAGGGCGGCCGCCCCGCGCAGCTCTTCACGGCCGGCGGTGCGACGGTGCTGAACCCCCCGATGCTCCGCCCGGAGCCCGACCTTCCGGGACGGAGCTGATACCTGCGGGGCCCGGGGCGTGGGCCGCCGGCCCGGGACGCGCGTGACGGGCGGAGGAGCGTGCGGTGCACGGACGCGCGCGGCGGCGCTGCGGACGGGGACCGGCGGATGGTCGCCCGTTCGGGTGTCCGCCGACGGGGTGAGCCCCCGCGGGGCGATCCGTCCCGGGGCGGGAGCCCCGTCAACCGGCGCTCCCGCGGCCTCCGCGCCGCCCGGGGGCGGGCGCCGGGACCGCCGGAGCGGTGCGCGCAAGTCGCCCGCGCCGCAACCGTGATGACGTAGCGTCGACCAGGCGTGGCGATCGGTGAGGGGTCGCCGATCGAAATGGGGCGTTATGCCTGATAAGAAGTCAATGATCCAGCCACGGACGATCACCCTTTCGTGTGCTTTTCAGGAGAATCCTCAAGCCGGGTCCGCGGATCGCCGACAAAGGACGTGTGAGTACCCTTGCGCACCCCGCCATGACCACCGCCCGCTCGGCCGACCCGATCGCCTCCGGCGACCTCGACCGATTTCCCTACGCCGAACGGCCCATCCCCCCTGCCCCCCGATGGGAGGGCTCCGAGTCGGACTTCGGCCGGCCCAGCCGCAAGACCACCAGCAGCCGCGGCCGCGGCCTGCACGGGCAGCTCGTGCAGCAACTCGGCCAGATGATCGTCTCCGGCGACCTCGGCGCCGACCGCCCGCTCGTGCCGGAGGAGATCGGCCAGCGCTTCGAGGTCTCGCGCACCGTCGTCCGCGAGTCGCTGCGCGTGCTGGAGGCGAAGGGCCTGGTCAGCGCCCGGCCGAACGTCGGCACCCGGGTCCGCCCGGTCGCCGACTGGAACCTCCTCGACCCCGACATCATCGAGTGGCGCGCCTTCGGCCCGCAGCGCGACGAGCAGCGCCGCGAACTCTTCGAGCTGCGCTGGGCGATCGAACCGCTCGCCGCGCGGCTCGCCGCCGGCCACGGCCGCGAGGACGTCCAGCACCGCCTCGTCGAGCTGACCGGGATCATGGGCCACGCCTCCGCCCAGGGCGACATGGTCGGCTACGGCCGCGCCGACGCCGAGCTGCACGGCCTCATGCTGCAGATGGCCGGGAACCGCATGCTGGAGCACCTCTCCAGCATCGTCTCCTGCGCCCTGCAGGTGTCCGGCGGCCCGGGCGCGACCTGCGAGCGCCCCTCGGACTCCGCGATCAGCCTGCACGTCCGCCTCGTGGACGCGCTCGGCACCGGGGACGGCACCGCCGCCGACGCCGCCGTCCGTGCGCTGCTCACCGTGCACCCCGACGTCGAGCCCTCCGTGCCCGCCCCCCGCGAGCACTGAGTCCGCGCGCACCGGGATCGTTCACTGAGACCGTCGTCACGCCCGCCCCGCCGCCACATCGTGCCGCTGCACCCCCTCCCACCTGCACCTGAGCCGAGACGGCCGGGCAGGAGGAGGGCGCCGGCACCGGGCGGCGGAGGCACCGGGCGGAGGCACGGACGAGGGTGTGACCGGCGCCACGAACGGCATGCGTAACACTTGAGGGGTGGCAGCGATGTGTACGGAGCGGAAGCAGCTCCGGAATACCACCACCATGTCAGAATGCTGTGTTGGTCTGCGGCGCTGCTGCCGTCCCGCAAACCCGGTCCTCGTCCTCGAACCCGAGCCGTTCGGAGCCGACCTCGCACGTGAGTGTGCGTGATCGTCTCCCGTCCGCTCGGGTGGTCGGGTCAGGGTTCGAGTCCACTCATCGTCCGAGAGGTTGTTCGTGTCGGCCAGCACATCCCGTTCGCTCCCCCCCGAGATCGCCGAGTCCGCAGCTCTGCTCGCGCTCATCGAGCGGGGCAAGGCCCAGGGGCAGATTGCCGGTGACGACGTGCGTCAGGCCTTCGAGGCGGACCAGATCCCGGTCACCAAGTGGAAGAACGTCATGCGCAGCCTCAACCAGGTGCTGATTGAGGAAGGAGTTGACCTCATGGTCAGCGCGGCCGAACCGGCCGGCTCCAAGCGCAAGAGCGTTGCCGCCAAGAGCACTGCCAAGCGCACTGCCACCAAGACGGTCACCACTCGGACCCCGGCCGCCCCGACCAAGCCCCCGGTGCGGATCGCCCCGGGTGCGATCCCGGCTGCCGCTCCCACTCCTGCCGTCGTGGCGGTCTCCGCCGAGATCACCGTCGTCGAGACGGCCACGATCGAGACCGTCGAAGGCAAGCCGGTGGCCCGCAAGGCCGTCGCCACCGCCAAGAAGGCCGTGGCCAAGAAGGCGGCCGCGCCCGCCAAGAAGACCGCCGCCAAGAAGACCGCCGCCGGCAAGGCCGGCAAGGAGGACCTCGGCGAGGAGCTGGAGGAGGTCGCCCTCCCCGGCGACAAGCCCGCCGCCGCCGAGGGCGATGCCCCGGAGGAGGAGTCGGAGGGCTTCGTCCTCTCCGACGACGACGAGGACGACGCGCCGGCCCAGCAGGTCGCGGTCGCCGGTGCCACCGCCGACCCGGTCAAGGACTACCTCAAGCAGATCGGCAAGGTCCCGCTGCTCAACGCCGAGCAGGAGGTCGAGCTCGCCAAGCGTATCGAGGCCGGACTGTTCGCCGAGGACAAGCTGTCGGCCGCCGACAAGCTCGCTCCCAAGCTCAAGCGCGAGCTGGAGATCATCGCCGAGGACGGCCGCCGCGCCAAGAACCACCTGCTGGAGGCCAACCTCCGCCTGGTGGTCTCGCTGGCCAAGCGCTACACCGGCCGCGGCATGCTCTTCCTGGACCTCATCCAGGAGGGCAACCTCGGTCTGATCCGTGCGGTCGAGAAGTTCGACTACACCAAGGGCTACAAGTTCTCGACCTACGCGACGTGGTGGATCCGCCAGGCCATCACCCGCGCGATGGCCGACCAGGCGCGCACCATCCGTATCCCGGTGCACATGGTCGAGGTCATCAACAAGCTGGCCCGTGTCCAGCGGCAGATGCTCCAGGACCTGGGCCGCGAGCCCACCCCGGAGGAGCTGGCCAAGGAACTCGACATGACCCCCGAGAAGGTCATCGAGGTCCAGAAGTACGGCCGCGAGCCCATCTCGCTGCACACCCCGCTCGGCGAGGACGGCGACAGCGAGTTCGGTGACCTGATCGAGGACTCCGAGGCGGTCGTCCCGGCCGACGCGGTCTCCTTCACCCTGCTGCAGGAACAGCTGCACTCGGTGCTCGACACCCTGTCCGAGCGTGAGGCCGGCGTCGTCTCGATGCGCTTCGGTCTCACCGACGGCCAGCCGAAGACGCTCGATGAGATCGGCAAGGTCTACGGCGTCACGCGTGAGCGCATCCGCCAGATCGAGTCGAAGACCATGTCCAAGCTGCGCCACCCGTCGCGTTCGCAGGTCCTGCGCGACTACCTGGACTGATCCGCAGGCCGCCGGCACCGCCGGCGACCTGCCGAAAGGGCCCGGAGCTTCCCGCTCCGGGCCCTTTCGCGTCGTTCCCGCAGGCGGCCGGGTGGGTCGGCGGCCTGGCGCCGCATCCCTCGTACGGGTGGACGCGGCCCGGGTTGCGCACACCTGCAGTGACGGCTTGACTACGCTGTGGCGGTTGTCTGTCGTCGAGCCACGCTTGGAGACCCGGTGTTCTCCCTGGATGCCTCCGCCCTCCCGCTCCGCACCCCCGATCCCGGTGCGCGCGCCCGGCCCGTCGGCGGGGCCGGGCGCCGTCCCGGCCGCCCCCGTCACCGCCGGGTGGTGACCCTGGCCCTGCTCGCCGTGCTGCCGGCCTCGGCGGCGCTCGGTGCGGCCGGCCCCGCCGAGGCGCAGCGGCGGATCGTCGGCGGCACCGCGGTCGCCGACGCCGACCACGGATGGATGGTCGCCCTCGCCAGCCGCCAGCAGTTCGGGAGTGCCCGGTCCGGGCAGTTCTGCGGCGGGGTGCTGGTGTCGCCGACGAAGGTGGTCACGGCCGCGCACTGCTTCTACGACGAGCGCACCGGTCGCCGGGTGGACCGCCCGGGGCTGCAGGCCGTGGTCGGCCGTGACGATCTGCGCACGCGTGACGGGCGGGAGGTGGCGGTGCGCAGCGTGTGGATCCATCCCGACTACGACTTCGGACACAACCTGCGGGATGTGGCGGTGCTCACACTGGCGGAGCCGCAGGCGCACCGCCCGGTGATCGGGCTGGTGGGCCAGGGCGAGTCCGAGCCCTACGCGGCGGGGACGGGCGCACTGGTGTACGGCTGGGGTGACACCCGGGGCAACGGGAGCTACTCCCCGGCGCTGCGCGAGGTGGAGGTGCCGGTCGTCGCCGACGAGGCGTGTGCACGCGCCTACCCTGCGGGAGGCGACAGTCCGTACGACGCCCGCGTGATGGTGTGCGCCGGCGCCGAGAGCGGCGGCCGGGACGCGTGCCAGGGCGACAGCGGTGGCCCGCTTGTCGTCGGAGGGCGCCTGGCCGGCCTGGTCTCCTGGGGGACGGGCTGCGCGGAGGCGGCCCACCCCGGGGTGTACACGCGGATCGCCGCCGTGAGCGACGATGTGCGCTCCGTGTTCTGACGGTCACCGTCCGACGTGGTGTCAGAACGTGTCCGCAGCCTCACGGATGGCGAGCGTCCCGGTACGGCAGAGGCCGGGCAGCAGGTCTGTCGATCTGCTGCCCGGCCTCACGGCCTGGGCCGGAACGGCTCGTCGTGCGAGGGCTGGGGTCAGCGCTCGTCGGGTTCGGCCGTGGCGGGCGTCGTGGTCAGGCGACCCGTCTCGTCCTGTATCTCCACGGCAATCTTCTTGAGCTCGGGCTCGAACTTCCGCCCGTGGTGGGCGCAGAACAGAAGTTCACCGCCGCTGGTGAGGACGATGCGCAGGTAGGCCTGGGCTCCGCAACGGTCGCAGCGGTCAGCCGCGGTGAGCGGGCTCGCAGGGGTCAGAACAGTAGTCACGTCGCCTCTTCTCTAGCTCGACGAGCTTTCGTACCAGGGTCAACATCCAACCAGGACGATTTCGTTCCCGCTCGTGGCTTTTCTTCTCTGAGGATTCTGCTGTGTTGATGAGGAGGTGCCCCGGGGACCGGCGGTTCATGCGTACCGATTCCCGTGACGGATCACAGCCCTCGAACGCCCGATCGAAGCGATGTCCGAGGTCCGCGTAGCATAATCCTCTGCTGGGTTGGAGCATAAGCCCCGTCCCGAGCACCGGTAGCCTGCATCGCAGCAGCTCCGCCGCCTGAGCCCGGTGCCACGGTCCGCCAGGAACCGTGGTGGCAGGTGGAAATGGCGCCCCGGCGTCCGGCGGCGAGGCCATGGTCGTGTTCGCGCAGCGCGTACAGGCTGCGATGGCCGTCACGACCCCGCGTCTCGCCCAGTGAGAGCGCGCCGGGGGCAACGGGCGGTCCGAGCAGACGAGTCAGAGAACTTCATTGAGGAGTGCAACGCCGCATGAGTGCCGAATCAGTGCCGTCCGCCGTGCTGGCGAAAGACGACGGTTCCAACTACACCGCTCGGCACCTCCTCGTCCTGGAGGGCCTGGAGGCCGTCCGCAAGCGCCCCGGCATGTACATCGGGTCGACGGACAGCCGCGGCCTGATGCACTGCCTGTGGGAGATCATCGACAACTCGGTCGACGAGGCCCTCGGCAACTACTGCGACCGGATCGAGGTCTTCCTCCGCGAGGACGGCTCGGTCGAGGTCCGCGACAACGGCCGCGGCATCCCGGTCGACGTGGAGCCCAAGACGGGCCTGTCGGGCGTCGAGGTCGTCATGACCAAGCTGCACGCCGGCGGCAAGTTCGGCGGTGGCTCCTACGCCGCCTCCGGCGGTCTGCACGGTGTCGGCGCCTCCGTCGTCAACGCGCTCTCCGCGCGCCTGGACGTCGAGGTCGACCGCAGCGGCCACACCCACGCCATCAGCTTCCGCCGGGGTACCCCCGGCATCTTCACCGAGCTCAGCCCCGACGCGCCGTTCGAGGCGGGCAGCGGCATGACCCGGAAGGGCAAGGCGCCGCGCGGCCGCACCGGCACCCGCATCCGCTACTGGGCCGACCGGCAGATCTTCCTCAAGGACGCCAAGCTCTCGCTGGAGAGCCTGCACGCCCGCGCCCGGCAGACCGCCTTCCTCGTGCCAGGCCTCACCATCGTCGTCCGTGACGAGCGCCTGACGGAGAGCGACGGAGTCGACGAGAAGACCTTCCGCTTCGACGGGGGCATCGCCGAGTTCTGCGACTTCCTCGCCCCGGACAAGCCGATCTGCGACGTCGTCCGGCTGCACGGCGACGGCACCTTCAAGGAGACCGTCCCCGTCCTCGACGAGCTCGGGCACATGACCCCGACCGAGGTCACCCGCGACCTCGGCGTGGACATCGCCCTGCGCTGGGGCGCCGGCTACGACACCACGCTGCGCTCCTTCGTCAACATCATCGCCACCCCCAAGGGCGGTACCCACGTCTCCGGCTTCGAGCGCTCGCTCGCCAAGACCGTCAACGAGGCGCTGCGCAGCGCGAAGCTCCTGCGCGTCGCCGAGGACGACATCACCAAGGACGACGCCCTGGAGGGCCTCACCGCCGTCGTCACGGTACGCCTGGCCGAGCCGCAGTTCGAAGGGCAGACCAAGGAGGTGCTCGGCACCTCCGCGGCCAACCGGATCGTCGCCGGCGTCGTCGCCAAGGAGCTGAAGGCGTTCCTCACGTCCGCGAAGAAGGACGAGAAGGTGCAGGCCAGGTCCGTCCTGGAGAAGGTCGTCGCGGCCGCCCGCACCCGGGTCGCCGCGCGCCAGCACAAGGAGGCGCAGCGCCGGAAGACGGCGCTGGAGACCTCCTCGCTGCCCGCGAAGCTCGCCGACTGCCGCAGCGACGACGTCGAGCGCAGCGAGCTCTTCATCGTCGAGGGTGACTCCGCGCTCGGCACCGCCAAGCTCGCCCGCAACTCGGAGTTCCAGGCGCTGCTGCCGATCCGCGGCAAGATCCTCAACGTGCAGAAGGCCTCGGTGGCCGACATGCTCAAGAACGCCGAGTGCGCCTCGATCATCCAGGTGATAGGGGCCGGCTCCGGACGCACCTTCGACATCGACCAGGCCCGCTACGGCCGCGTCATCTTCATGGCCGACGCCGACGTCGACGGGTCGCACATCCGCTGCCTGCTGCTGACCCTCTTCCAGCGCTACATGCGCCCGATGGTCGAGCAGGGGCGGGTGTTCGCCGCCGTGCCCCCGCTGCACCGCCTCGAACTCACCAACCCCAAGCGCGGCCAGGACAAGTACCACTACACCTACTCCGACGGCGAACTCCGCCGCACGGTGCTGGAGTTCCAGTCGAAGGGGCAGCGCTGGAAGGAGCCGATCCAGCGGTACAAGGGCCTCGGTGAGATGGACGCCGACCAGCTGGCCGAGACCACGATGGACCCGCGCCACCGCATCCTGCGCCGGATCAACCTCGGTGACCTGGACGCCGCCGAGCGCACGTTCGACCTGCTGATGGGCAACGACGTGGCCCCCCGCAAGGAGTTCATCGTGGACTCCGCCGCCACGCTGGACCGTTCGCGCATCGACGCCTGAGCGCCGTCCGTTCCCGCGCCCTCCGCCTCGCGGGCGGAGGGCGCAGGCGGCGGAGGGCGCCGGCGCGTGACGGGGCGGCGTCGCGGGGCCGGCCGCCGGCGGATCTGCGGGGCCTGTCGGACGGGTCGATCGGACCGGCGGGGGAGGGATTCTGACGTCCGGTCAGGAACGACCGACACCCGAACGGCGTCTTCCGTCATCAGTTCGAGTGAACGTATCTGCGCTGATTGGCGGACCGGCCGTTCCGGGTTCCATGCTGGACGGGTCAGCGCGACCGGAATCATCGACTCCGGCCCGTCGAGTCGGCGTGCACCCGAGCACGCCTCCGTCCAGGAGTGTCCGTGGTGCTGCAGGAGAGGTTCGACTGGTGGGCCGGGCGGTCGATGGGCCGCTCCGCGGTGCGGGCGGTCCGGGTGCCCGCGCAGCCCGCCCCTGCTGCCCCGGCGGAGCCGACGGTCGGGGCTTCCATGCCCTCCGCGGACCCGGTCGGCGGGCGGAGCCCCGCGGACGCGGCCGAGGTGTACCGCGCGGTGCAGGCGAGCGAGGCCTTCGCGGAGATCCGCCGTGGCTACCGCGGGTTCGTGGTCCCCGCCACCGCCGCGTTCCTCGGCTGGTACCTGCTGTACGTCCTCGCGCTGGCCGCCGCACCCGGTCTGATGCGCCATCGGGTCGCCGGGCCGCTCAACATCGCCTGGCTGCTCGGCCTCGGGCAGTTCGCCGTGGTGTTCCTGCTGACCTGGCTGTACGCCCGCAACGCGCGAACCCGGCGTGACCGCGCCGCCCTGGAGCTGCGGTGGGACACCCAGGACCAGCTCCGGTGAAGGGGCCCACCGTGCTCACGGCCGGGGCCGCCCCGGAGGCCCACCACGGCCTGGCCGTCGCCCTCTTCGCCGTCATCGTGCTCGTCACCCTCGGCATCACGCTCTGGGCCGGCCGCCGCGGCCGCGCCGCCGAGGACTTCTACGCCGGCGGCCGCGACTTCAGCCCGCTGCAGAACGGCCTCGCCCTCACCGGCGACTACCTCTCGGCCGCGTCGTTCCTGGGCGTGACCGGCCTGATCGCCCTGTACGGCTACGACGGCGTGCTCTACAGCATCGGCTTCCTGGTCGCGTGGCTGGTCGTGCTGATGCTGGTCGCCGAGCTGGTCCGCAACGCCGGCCGCTACACCCTGGCCGACGTGCCGGCCCTGCGGATGCGGGCCCGCCCGGTGCGGGCGGCGGCCGGCACCGCGGGCGTGGCGGTCTCGCTGCTCTACCTGATCGCGCAGATGGTCGGTGCGGGCAGTCTCGTCGCCCTGCTCCTCGGGACGGGGGACGGCCCGGCCAAGGCCTGGACGATCGTCGCGGTCGGTGGCCTGATGATCGTCTACGTGACGGTCGGCGGCATGCGCGCCACCACCTGGATCCAGATCATCAAGGCCGTGCTGCTGGTGGCGGGTTCGGTCCTGCTCACGGTGCTCGTCCTGGTCCGCTTCCACGGCGACCTCGGGGCACTGATGCAGGCCGCGGCCGACCGCAGCGGAGCGGGGCGCGCCTACCTGGAGCCCGGGCTGAAGTACGGCGAGGGCCTGACCAGCAGGCTGGACTTCGTGAGCCTCGGCCTGGCCCTCGTGCTCGGCACGGCCGGTCTGCCGCACATCGTGTGCCGGTTCTACACCGTGCCCACGGCCCGGGCGGCCCGCCGCTCGACGATCTGGGCGATCGGCCTGGTCGGCGGGTTCTACCTGATGGCGGTCGTCCTGGGGCTGGGGGCGGCGGCGCTCGTCGGCTCGTCCGCCGTGCGGAGTGCGAATCCGGCGGGCAACACCGCCGTTCCGCTGCTCGCCGCGGAACTCGGCGGCGGAACGGGCACCACCCGCGGGGTGCTCCTGTTCGCGCTGATCTCGGCGATCGCCTTCGCCACCATCCTGGCCGTGGTCGCCGGGCTGACCCTGGCCGCGTCCGCCGCCTTCGCGCACGACCTCTACGCACGCGCCTGGCGGCGCAAGGGCCGACCCGAGGTGACGGAGCGCCAGGAGGTGCTGGCCGCACGGGTCTCCGCGGTGGTGATCGGCGCGCTGGCGATCGTCCTGAGCCTGTTCGCGCAGCGGCTGAACGTGGCGTTCCTGGTCGGCCTGGCGTTCGCGGTGGCGGCGTCGGCGAACCTGCCGACCCTGCTGTACAGCCTGTTCTGGCGCCGGTTCACCACTCGCGGGGCGGTCTGGGCGGTCTACGGTGGGCTCCTGCCGGCTCTCCTGCTGGTGGTCTTCTCGCCGGTGGTGTCCGGCTCGCCGACCGCGCTGATGCCCGGGGTCGACTTCCACTGGTTCCCGCTGGAGAACCCCGGCCTGGTCTCGGTGCCGATGGGATTTCTGGCCGGCTGGATCGGCACCGTCACCTCGCGGGAGCCCGCGGACCCGGACCGGTACGCCGAGATGGAGGTCCGCTCGCTCACCGGGGCCGGAGCCGTCTAGCCGCCCGGTCCGGCGCCCGGTGAGCGCGCCGTCAGACCGTACAGCTGGTGGTGTGGAGCTCGGGCAGGCCTGCCGGGCCGCCGGTGGCGCACACCATGGTGCGGTAGTCGGTGCGGACCGCCGGGGTCGTCAGGGCGAGGGGGCCGGTGGCGATCAGCGAGGAGGCGGCGACCGTCTCCCACGGCCGGCCCCAGGCCCGTTGGATCCTCACCTCCACCGTCAGCAGGCCCGGCCGCGACGGGTCACCCGCGTCGATCCGGGCAGCGCCCACCACGCCGTCGCCGCTGGGCTGCTGCCAGACGCACGGCCGGACGGCCGACGCCGGGCAGGCCGGTGCGGGCGACGCGGCAGCAGCGTCGCCGACGGGCGCTAAGGCGAGGATCACTGCCATGATGGAAGTCAGGCCTGCGATACGGGACATCATGGCACTGTTCTCCTTTGAATCAGAGCCTTGGTTGGATGCGTGTGACTATGTCATGCGCGCAACAAAAAAGCCACCCTGTGTATCCGCCGAATGACCGAACGTCAGAGTGTGCAGTGGTCACGGTCACGGTCACGGTCACGCTCACGGTCGCGACTGCGGCCCCGGCTGCTTCCGCAGTCGCGCCGACACCGTGCCCCGTCGACCCCCGGGCCCTGTGCGGCACCCGGTCGCCTGGCCCTCGGGTCGGCGGCTGCCGGGCCGTCGGATCGTCAGATCGGGCGGACGGTGCCCGCGATCATCACGGACGGCGTACCCGCCGCCTTGCCGCAGCTCTCCGCGCGGGGCGGCGAAGCCGCCCCCTCCGTGACCGGCACCTCCCAGCGGCGCCCGTCCGCATGGCCGACCACCACCGCCCAGCCGTCCGCCCCGCGCCGTTCCTGGTGGACCGTCAGCGCATCGGCGGCGGTCTCCCCGTACGCCAGCCGCACCGCGTGCTCCGCGGCCTGCCCCGGCCGCCCCCAGCACGAGCGGCCCCGGGAGAACTCCGCCACCGTGTGCCCCGACGCCGTCGACGCCAGCACCTCCTTGGCGCTCGCCCCCGACAGCCGCCCGTACGCGTAGCCGTACGGCAGCACCAGCATCGTCGGCGAGAATCGGTGACCGCCCAGGTGCGTCACCTCCCAGACCTCGCTGTGCCCGGACGCGGCGAGTTCCAGGGCCAGCGGGCGTCCCAGCAGCGCGCAGCAGCGGTCCCGGCGGCCGTTGGTGCACACCAGGGCCACCGGCCCGCCCGTGTGCGCCGTGCCCAGCCCGCCGTGCTCGCCCGCGCCCAGCGCGGCGAAGTCCAGATCCAGCAGTTCCGTCGGCGCCCCGACCGTCAGCCGCCTGACCCAGGACCGGCCCGGCACGGTGTGCGCGACGAGCACCTCATGACGGGCCCCGGCCGCCTCCGCGTGCCGCCCCGGGCGCCGGATCAGCGCCACCCGCACACCGGTACCGGTCGAGGCGGCGTCCAGCGCCCGCCCGACCTCCGTGTCCAGATGGCTCTCCGTGAGGGCCTTCGCACCCCACGGGCCGGACTGCTCGACCAGGAGCCAGGTCGTCGCGGTGGCCGCGGTGGCGGCCAGCGGCTCGGTCAGTTCACGCGACAGTGTCGTGCAGGTGATCACCCAGGGAAGCCTACCCTTCACGACGTGCACGGACCTGATGGCGAGCGCCCGGACAGTCCCGTACCCGCGCCCACACCTCGCTGCGTGCCGCCCACTGCCTGCCGCCTACCGCCTGCCACCTGCCGCCGCACGACGACGGAGGGGGCGCCGGGATCCGGCACCCCCTCCGTCCGCCCGCAGGGCTACGCGCGCCCGCCGACCGCCGCGATCTTCGCCGTCACCGGCGTGCCCGAACCGTCCCGGCGCGGATCACGCTCCGGCAACTCCACCGGCGCACCCGCCGCCGTCGCCGCCAGCGCCGGCACCGTGCCCGCCCACGCGAACGTCAGGCCGTCCTCGCCGCGCAGGAAGCGCTGGCAGCGGACACCGCCCGTGGCCCGGCCCTTGCGCGGATACTGCTCGAACGGCGTCAGCTTCCACGAGGTGTGCTCACCGCCCGCCAGCGTGCCCGACGCCGTCGCGACCGACAGCACCACCGCGTCCGCCGCCGGATCCACCGCCGTGAACGACAGCACCCGCGCCCCGTCCGACAGCTTGATGCCCGCCATGCCGCCCGCCGGACGGCCCTGCGGCCGCACCTGCCCCGCCGGGTACCGCAGCAGCTGGGCGTCGGACGCGATGAACACCAGGTCCTCCTCGCCCGTCCGCAGCTCCACGGCACCGATCACCTCGTCGCCCTCCCGGAGGGCGATCACCTCGAACTCGTCCTTGTTCGACGGCCACTCCGGCACGACGCGCTTCACCACGCCCTGCAGCGTGCCCAGCGCCAGGCCGGGCGACGACTCGTCGAGCGTCGTCAGCGCCAGCACCCGCTCGCCGGTCTCCAGCCGCAGGAACTCCGACACCGCCGCGCCGCCCGCCATCGTGGCCGCGCCACCCGGCGGCAGCTGCGGAAGGTCGATCACCGGCAGCCGCAGCACCCGGCCCGTCGAGGTCACCACGCCCACGTCCGCGCGCGCCGTCGCCGGCACCGCCGACATCAGCACGTCGTGCTTCGCCCGCCGCGTCCCCGCGTCCTCGTCCTCCGCCGGACCGCCGTCCACCGTCCGCGCCAGCAGGCCCGTCGACGACAGCAGCACCCGGCACGGATCGTCCGCCACCTCCAGCGGCACCGACAGCGCCGCGGTCGGCACCGCCCCCGCCTCCAGCAGGACCGTCCGCCGCTCGGTGCCGAACTGCTTCGACACGGCGGCCAGTTCGCCCGACACGACGGAGCGCAGCCGGGTGTCCGACTCCAGGATCTCCGTCAGCTCGGCGATCTCCGCGTTCAGCTTCCGCTGCTCGTCCTCCAGCTCCACCCGGTCGAACCGGGTGAGCCGCCGCAGCGGCGTGTCCAGGATGTACGCCGTCTGGACCTCCGACAGCGAGAAGCGCTCGACCAGCCGCTCCTTCGCCTGCGCCGCGTTGTCGCTCGACCGGATGAGGGCGATGACCTCGTCGATGTCGACCAGCGCCACCAGCAGGCCCTCGACCAGGTGCAGCCGCTCCTCCCGCTTGCGCCGCCGGAAGTCGCTGCGTCGCCGCACCACCTCGAAGCGGTGGTCGACGTACACCTCCAGCAGTTCCTTCAGGCCCAGCGTCAGCGGCTGCCCGTCGACCAGCGCCACGTTGTTGATGCCGAAGGTCTCCTCCAGCGGCGTCAGCTTGAACAGCTGCTCCAGCAACGCCTCCGGCACGAACCCGTTCTTCACCTCGATGACCAGGCGCAGACCGTGCTCGCGGTCCGTCAGGTCCTTCACGTCGGCAATGCCCTGGAGCTTCTTCGCGTTGACCAGGTCCTTGATCTTCGCGATCACCTTCTCCGGGCCGACGCTGTACGGCAGCTCGGTGACGACGATGCCCTTGCGGCGCGCCGTCACGTTCTCGATCGAGGTCGCCGCACGGATCTTGAACGTGCCGCGGCCGTTCTCGTACGCGTCCCGGATGCCCGACAGCCCGACGATCCGCCCGCCCGTCGGCAGGTCCGGGCCCGGGATGAACCGCATCAGCGTGTCGAGGTCCGCACCCGGGTGCTTGATCAGGTGCCGGGCCGCCGCCACCACTTCGGTCAGGTTGTGCGGCGGCATGTTCGTCGCCATGCCGACGGCGATCCCGGAAGCACCGTTGACCAGCAGGTTCGGGAACGCGGACGGCAGGACCAGCGGCTCCTGCTCGCTGCCGTCGTAGTTCGGGCCGAAGTCGACGGTGTCCTCGTGGATCGACTCCACCATCGACATCGACGCCGCCGTCAGCCGCGACTCCGTGTACCGCATCGCCGCCGGCGGGTCGTCGTTGCCCAGCGAACCGAAGTTCCCGTGGCCGTCGATCAGCGGAAGCCGCATCGAGAACGGCTGCGCCATACGGACCACGGAGTCGTAGATCGACGCGTCGCCGTGCGGGTGCAGCCGGCCCATCACCTCACCGACCAGGCGCGCACACTTCACGTGCCCGCGCTCCGGGCGCAGGCCCATCTCGTTGGCCTGGTAGAGGATCCGGCGGTGCACCGGCTTCAGGCCGTCCCGCGCGTCCGGCAGTGCACGGGAGTAGATGACCGAATACGCGTACTCGAGGAACGAACCCTGCATCTCGTCCACCACATCGACATCGAGGATGCGCTCCTCGAAATCACCGGGCGGCGGAGTGGGCGAACTGCGGCGGGCCATCGCGGCGGGGCTCCTTGCGTATCGGGTGTGCGGCTGACGGGCGGCATCGACGCCGTGACAGTCGAACCGGTGACAACTGCGTCGAACCTTACGGGGGCACGGCGCCCCCCATTGTGGACCCTCCCACCCACAATGCCGCCCACCCCCGCCCCCCTACCGTCCGGCCGGAACCCCGCACCTGCCTCCCGGAACCCCGCACCGCCTCCCGCCGCCCCGGTGCTCCTGCGGCCGCCGCCTCCGCCCTCACTTCCGCCACGACTTCAGCCAGCGGCGAACGCCCACCACGCGCGGACACATCCCGGCCTCCCGCACGTTGCACCACAATGGGGAACGCACACCGCCCCCGACCTGCAGTCGACCAGGGAAGGACCCACAGCGCATGGCCAACCCGGCCCCCGCCTCCGACCGAGGCCTCGCCATCACCGAACACCGCCTGGCCAACGGCCTGCGCGTGGTGCTCTCCGAGGACCACCTCACCCCGGTCACCGCCGTCTGCCTCTGGTACGACGTCGGCTCGCGCCACGAGGTCAAGGGCCGCACCGGTCTGGCCCACCTCTTCGAGCACCTCATGTTCCAGGGCTCCGCCAACGTCTCCAACAACGGGCACTTCGAGCTCGTCCAAGGCGCCGGCGGCTCCCTCAACGGCACCACCAGCTTCGAGCGCACCAACTACTTCGAGACCATGCCCGCCCACCAGTTGGAGCTCGCGCTCTGGCTGGAGGCCGACCGCATGGGCTCGCTGCTCACCGCGCTCGACGACGCGTCCATGGAGAACCAGCGCGACGTCGTCAAGAACGAGCGCCGCCAGCGCTACGACAACGTGCCCTACGGCACCGCGTTCGAGAAGCTCACCGCACTCTCCTTCCCGGACGGGCACCCCTACCACCACACGCCCATCGGTTCGATGGCCGACCTGGACGCCGCCACCCTCGAAGACGCCCGCGCCTTCTTCCGCACCTACTACGCGCCCAACAACGCGGTGCTCGCCATCGTCGGCGACCTCGACCCCGAGCAGACCATCGCCTGGGTCGAGAAGTACTTCGGCACCATCCCCGCCCACAACGGCAAGCAGCCCCCGCGCGACGGCACCCTCCCCGACACCGTCGGCCGCGAGATCCGCGAACTCGTCGAGGAGGACGTCCCCTCCCGCGCCCTCATGGCCGCCTACCGCCTCCCGCACGACGGCACCCGCGAGGCCGACGCGGCCGACCTCGCCCTCACCATCCTCGGCTCCGGCGAATCCAGCCGCCTCTACAACCGGCTGGTCCGCCGCGACCGCACCGCCGTCACCGCCGGCTTCGGCCTGCTGCGCCTCGCCGGCGCCCCCTCCCTCGGCTGGCTCGACGTGAAGACCTCCGGCGAAGCCGGCATCGACAGCATCGACGCCGCCGTCGACGAGGAACTCGCCCGCTTCGCCGCCGAAGGCCCCACGCCCGAGGAACTCGAACGCGCCCAGGCCCAGATCGAACGCGAATGGCTCGACCGGCTCACCACCGTCGCCGGCCGCGCCGACGAACTCTGCCGCTACGCCGTCCTCTTCGGCGACCCGGCACTTCTCAACACCGCCCTGCCCAAGGTCCTCGACGTCACCGCCGAAGAGGTCCGCGCCGTCGCCGCAGCCCGCCTGCGCCCCGACAACCGCGCCGTGCTCGTGTACGAGCCCACCACCCCGGCACCCGACGCCGACACCGAGGACGACCAGACCGAGCAGGAGACGGCCGCATGACCACCGAATCCGCCATGACCTTCCACCCCCGGCCCACCGCCGGCACCCCCGCCCCGTGGGCGTTCCCCGCCCCCGAGCGACTCACCCTCGCCAACGGCATCACCGTGCTGCACTGCCACCGCCCCGGCCAGCAGCTCGTCGCCGTCGACCTCGTGCTCGACGCCCCCCTCGCCGCCGAACCCGCAGGCCTCGACGGCGTCGCCAACATCCTCGCCCGCGCCTTCAACGAGGGCACCGACACCCTCAGCGCCGAGGAGTTCGCCGGCGAACTCGAACGCGCCGGCGCCACCCTCGACGCCCACGCCGACCACCCCGCCATCCGCGTCTCCCTGGAGGTCCCCGCCTCCCGCCTCGAACGCGGACTCACCCTCCTCGCCGACGCCCTGCGCGCGCCCGCCCTCCCCGAGGACGAGATCGAGCGCCTGGTCGCCAACCGCCTCGACGAGATCACCCACGAACTCGCCAACCCCGCCCGCCGCGCCGCCAAGGCCCTCTACGCCGCCCTCTTCGACGGCGCCGACCGGCTCTCCCGCCCCCGCAGCGGCACCGCCGAGACCGTCCGCACCATCGACCGGGCCGCCGTCCACGCCTTCTACCGGGCCCACGTCCGGCCGGCCACCACCACCGCCGTCGTCGTCGGCGACCTCACCGGCCACGACCTCGCCGGACTCCTCGAAGGCACCCTCGGCCGCTGGACCGCCGACACCGCGCCGCCCGCCGTCCACGCACCCGTCACCGCGGACGACAAGGGCCGCGTGATCATCGTCGACCGCCCCGGCTCCGTCCAGACCCAGCTCCTCGTCGGCCGCATCGGCCCGGACCGCCACGACCCCGCCTGGGCCGCCCAGATCCTCGGCACCTACTGCCTCGGCGGCACCCTCACCTCCCGGCTCGACCGCGTCCTGCGCGAGGAGAAGGGCTACACGTACGGCGTCCGCGCGTTCGCCCAGCCGCTGCGCTCCGCCGCCGACGGCTCCGGCCGCGCGATGCTCGCCATCAGCGGCTCCGTCGACACCCCGTCCACCGCCCCGGCCCTCGCCGACACCTGGACGATCCTGCGGACCCTCGCCGCCGAGGGCCTCACCGACTCCGAGCGCGACGAGGCCGTCCAGTTCCTCGTCGGGGTCGCCCCGCTCAAGTACGAGACGGCCGGGTCCGTCGCGGGCACCCTCGCCGACCAGGTCGAGCAGTACCTGCCCGACGACTTCCAGGCCGAGTTCTACCGCCGGCTCGCCGCACTCGGCGCCGAGGCCGCCACCGAGGCCGTGGTCGGCGCCTTCCCGCCGGACCGCCTCGTCACGGTGCTCGTCGGCGACGCCTCCGTCATCGCCGACGACGTCCGCGACCTCGGCATCGGCGAGGTCACCGTCGTCTCCAACTGACGGCACCCGGCACCAGCACCACCCGCACCACCTGACACCAGCACCACCTGACACCCGCACCACCTGGCACCGGCACCGGGCCCGGCCGAGCACCCGCTCGGCCGGGCCCGCGGCCGTGTCGCCGCAACCACCGCGGCCCGGGCCCGCGTTCCCCGCGGAACGATCACGGCGAACGGCCACCGCGAACGACCCCGGCGGCGCGCGAAGGGGCCCCGAAACTCCGTTGCGGCGGCCTGCCCGCGCGTGGCTAGATGTCTTCCGGCACCGGCGGCCATACGCCGGCCACACCCGGGCAACAGAGCGGAAGGAGACGGTCGTCATGCGGGTCGAGCCCATGTACCGGCGCTCCCCGAGGCCGTCCTCGCGACCGTCCTCCGCCTGTCCGACCGCCTGAGCGGTCCGCCCGCCCCACAGGACTTCCCCGAGCCGCACCGGGACCCTTCGCGCGGCATCACACCTACGCTGGAACCAGCCGACCCGTGGAGGTCGAACCACCATGACGTACACCGAGGTACCCGGCGTCCGCGTCCCGATCCGGATGTGGACCGACCCCGCCACCGTCGAGGGTCAGGCCATGCAGCAGCTGCGCAACATCAGCACCCTGCCGTGGCTGCACGGCCTCGCCGTCATGCCCGACGTGCACCTGGGCAAGGGCGCCACCGTCGGCTCCGTCATCGCCATGAACGGCGCCGTCTGCCCGGCCGCGGTCGGCGTGGACATCGGCTGCGGCATGACCGCCGTCAAGACCTCGCTCACCGCGAAGGACCTGCCGGACGACCTGTCCCGGCTGCGCTCGAAGATCGAGCAGGTCATCCCGGTCGGCCGCGGCATGCACAGCGACCCGGTCGACGCGGGGAAGCTGCACGGCTTCGCCGCGGGACGCTGGGACGACTTCTGGGACCGTTTCGACGGCATCGCGTCCGAGGTTCGGTGGCGGCGCGAGCGGGCGGCGCAGCAGATGGGCACGCTCGGATCCGGAAATCACTTCGTGGAGCTGTGTGTTGACGGCACCGGCGTGGTCTGGCTGATGCTGCACTCCGGTTCGCGCAACATCGGCAAGGAGCTCGCCGAGCACCACATGGGCGTGGCCCGCTCGCTGCCGCACAACCAGGGCCTGATCGACCGCGACCTCGCGGTGTTCATCGCGGACACCCCGCAGATGAACGCCTACCGTCAGGACCTGTTCTGGGCGCAGGAGTACGCCAAGCACAACCGCGCGATGATGATGGCGCTGTTCCAGGACGTCGTCCGCCGGGAGTTCCCGAAGGCGAAGATCGCGTTCGAGCAGATGATCAGCTGCCACCACAACTACGTGGCGGAGGAGCGGTACGACGGCGTCGACCTGCTCGTCACCCGCAAGGGCGCGATCCGGGCCGGGTCGGGCGACTACGGCATCATCCCGGGTTCGATGGGCACCGGTTCGTACATCGTCCGCGGCCTCGGCAACGACGCCGCGTTCAACTCGGCCTCGCACGGCGCGGGCCGCAAGATGAGCCGCACCGCGGCGAAGAAGCGGTTCACCACGCGCGACCTCGTCGAGCAGACGGCGGGTGTGGAGTGCCGCAAGGACGCCGGTGTGGTCGACGAGATCCCTGGCGCGTACAAGTCGATCGAGAAGGTGATGGACCAGCAGAAGGACCTCGTCGAGGTGGTCGCCCACCTCAAGCAGGTCATCTGCGTGAAGGGCTGACCTCGGGCCGGGGCGCGCAGTCCGCGTGCCCCGGCCTCCGCCTGCCCGCGCAGCCGCCGCCGGCGCATGGTGCAACTGCTGACCGTGCGGCCGGGGTCGGAGCCGTTCGTGCCGCCACTCCGCGGCGGATCCGGCCCCGGCGCAGCCCGTTCGTCGGCGGATCATCCGGGGGTGCGGTCCTCCGCGAGCCGACGTGTTCCGGGTCCCCGTCGTCGGGCCTGGACGGGGCGGACCCGCCGGCCGCCGACCGGTCACAATGGCCTGCGTGGATTACCAGGTACTGCTGCAGGACGCGATGGAGACCGCCCGACGGGAGCCGGCCCGGGGAAAGCCGGCCGACTACATCCCGGCGCTGGCCGCGGCCGACCCGGAGGCGTTCGGGATGGCGATCGCCACGGTCGACGGTGAGGTGTTCGGTGCGGGGGCGTGGCAGCAGGCCTTCTCCGTCCAGTCGGTGTCGAAGCTCTTCACCCTGGCGCTGGCACTCGCCGAGGGCGGGGAGGACCTGTGGCGGGGGGTCGGGCGGGAGCCGTCCGGCAATCCGTTCAACTCGCTGGTGCAGCTGGAGTCGGAGCACGGCATCCCGCGCAACCCGTTCATCAACGCGGGCGCGCTGGTGGTGACGGACCGGCTGCTGGAGCTGACGGGCGACGCGGTCGGCGCGGTACGGGAGTTCCTGCGCCGAGAGTCGGGCAACGACGCGGTCGTGACGGACGACGCGGTGGCGGCCTCGGAGGCCCGGCACGGGCACCGGAACGCGGCGATGGCGCACTTCATGGCGAGTTACGGCAACCTGCGCAACCCGGTCGACAGCGTGCTCGCGCACTACTACGCGCACTGCGCGATCTCGGCGAGCTGCCGTGATCTCGCGTTGGCGGGTCTGTTCCTGGCCCGGCACGGCCTGCGGACGGACGGCTCGCGGCTGTTGAGCCGCAGTGAGGCCAAGCGGATCAACGCGGTGCTGCTGACCTGCGGCACGTACGACGCGGCGGGCGAGTTCGCGTACCGCGTCGGGCTGCCCGGCAAGAGCGGGGTCGGCGGCGGGGTGCTGGCGGTGCTGCCGGGCCGCGGTGCGGTGTGCGTGTGGAGCCCGGGCCTCGACGCCGCGGGCAACTCGGTGCTGGGCGTGGCCGCGCTGGACGCGCTGACGACGGCGACCGGCTGGTCGGTGTTCTGAGGAGCGCCCACTCTCCGCCTGCCGTGCCGGCCCGAGCTCCCGCCGGTCACGGGTCGGATCACGCCGAAGGGGTGCACCGCCCACCGCGGTGCACCCCTTCGGGCCGTTCTGCCGGACCTGTGGGCCTGTCTCTCAGGCCTCGGGCAGCGCGTCGAGGCCGTTCTGGACGAGCTGGGCGAGGCGGTCGAGGGCCTCGTCGGCGCCGTCGGCCGCGGAGGCGAGGACGACGGCGTCGCCGCCGGCCGCGCCGAGGGCGAGCAGGCCCAGCATGGAGCCGGCGTTGACGGGTGCGCCGCCCTCCTTGGCGATGGTGACGGGCACGCCCGTGGACGTCACGGCGCGGACGAAGATCGAGGCGGGACGGGCGTGCAGGCCTTCGGCCCAACCGACGGTGACGCGGCGCTCTGCCATGGGACGTGCCTTTCGGTGGTGCTGGGTGGTGCAAGTTGTCTAGACCAGTGTCGCACGACGTGGACGTTCCGCCGCACGCCGCCGCACCTCTCCGCGAGGCGGGCGCGAGGCGTCCGCGCAGGCCGTGCGCCCGCGACCTCTTCACCCTCGCCCGTCCCCGGGGTGCCCGCCATGCGGCTCGCCGCCCGTAGTCCCGGATAACCTGGCGACTGTGGACGACTCCGCGGCGCGACCGCGCACCGACGAGGCCGGCGCGCACGGCTACCCCCAGCACTGGGAGGCCGACGTCGTGCTGCGCGACGGCGGCACGGCCCGGATCCGGCCGATCACCCCCGCCGACGCCGACCGGCTCGTCGCGTTCTACGGCCAGGTGTCGGACCAGTCGAAGTACTTCCGGTTCTTCGCCCCGTACCCGCGGCTGTCCGACCGGGACGTCCGGCGCTTCACCCACCACGACTACGTGAACCGGGTCGGCCTGGCCGTCGTCGTCCGCGACCACTTCATCGCCACCGTCCGCTACGACCGGATCGACGCCGACGGGCGGCCCTCGGAGACCGGCACCGACGCCGAGGTGGCCTTCCTCGTCCAGGACGCCCACCAGGGCCGCGGCGTGGCCTCGGCCCTGCTGGAGCACATCGCGGCGGTCGCCCAGGAGCGCGGCATCCGCAGGTTCACGGCGGAGGTGCTGCCGGAGAACCGCAAGATGGTGAAGGTCTTCACCGACGCCGGCTACACCCAGCGGCGCAGCTTCGCCGACGGTGTCGTGCACCTGGAGTTCGACCTGGAGCCGACCGCGGCGTCGCTGGCGGTGATGCGGGCCCGCGAGCACCGTGCCGAGGCGCGCTCGGTGCAGCGCCTGCTGACGCCGCGCTCGGTCGCGGTGGTCGGTGTGTCGCGCAACCCGCAGTCGGTGGGCCGCAGCCTGCTGCGCAGTCTCGCGGGGTTCCGGGGCCCGGTGTACGCGGTGAACCGGGGTGCTCCGGCGGGCACGGTGCTCGACGGGGTGCCGACGCACGGTTCGCTGCTGGACATCCCGGGGCCGGTCGATCTCGCGCTGATCGCGGTGCCGGAGTCCGCGGTGCCGTCGGTGGTCGCGGACTGCGGTGCGCACGGGGTGCAGGGTCTGGTGGTGCTGACGGCCGGGTACGCGGAGACCGGGCCGGACGGCCGTGACCGGCAGCGGGCGCTGGTGCGGCAGGCACGGGCGGCGGGGATGCGGGTGATCGGCCCGAACGCGTTCGGGCTGATCGGCACCGATCCGGAGCAGCCGCTGAACGCCTCGCTGGCGCCGGTGCTGCCGGATCGCGGCCCGTTCGGCGTGTTCTGCCAGTCGGGTGCGATCGGGGTGGCGCTGCTGGAGGCCGCGCGGCGCCGGGGGCTCGGCGTGTCGTCGTTCGCCTCGGTGGGCAACCGGGGGGACGTCTCCGGCAACGACCTGCTGCAGTACTGGGAGGAGGACGACGCCACCGAGGTCGTCCTGCTGTACCTGGAGTCGTTCGGCAATCCCCGCAAGTTCACCCGGATCGCCCGGCGCCTCGCGGCGGCGAAGCCGATCGTCGTGGTGAAGGGCGCCCGGCACACGGGCAGCCTGCCGCCGGGGCACGCCGTCCAGCCGGCCTCCAGCAGACTGCGGGACGCGACCGTCGACGCGCTGTTCCAGCAGGCGGGGGTGGTGCGGGTGGAGACCATCACCGATCTCTTCGACACGGGCGAGCTGCTGGCCGGGCAGCCACTGCCGGCGGGTGACCGGGTCGCGGTGGTGGGCAACTCCGACTCGCTGGGGCTGCTCACCCACGACGCCTGCCTGGGCAGCGGGCTCCGTCCGCGGACGCCCGTCGACCTGACCACGGCGGCGACCGGGGAGAACTTCCGGATCGCGCTGGACGTCGCGCTGCTCGACCCGTCCGTCGACGCGGTGATCGCGGTGGCCATCCCGCCGATCGGCAGTCACGGTGCGCCGCTGCCCGGCCCGGACGCCGCCGAGGACGACGCGGATCTCGCCGAGGACGACGCGGATCTCGCCGAGGACGACGCGGACGTCGCCGCGGCCCTGCTGGACGCGGGGGTGCGCGCCCGCGAGGTCGGGAAGCCGCTGCTCCTGACGCACCTCGCGCTGACCGGTCTCGCGGACCGGCTCCGGGCGGGCCGGATCCCGGCGTACCCGGCGCCGGAGCGTGCGGTGCACGCCCTCGCCAACGCCGTGCGCTACGCGGACTGGCGCCGGAGCAGCGCGGAGGCGGAGCGGACCGCGCGGGTGCCGGAGCTGGAGGGCGTGTCGGAGAGCCGTGCCCGGGCGCTGGTCGAGGCCGCGCTGGACACCCGTCAGGCGGTGGCGGCCCGGACCCAGCCCGGGGGCGCCCGGATCACCCTGCCCGAGGCGGACGCCGCGACGCTGCTCGGCTGCTACGGCATCGAGGTGCGGCCGGTGCTGCCCGCCCCGGACGAGGAGAGCGCGGTGCGGGCGGCGGCCGCGCTGGGCTACCCGGTCGCGCTCAAGGCGACCGCGGACCACCTCCGGCACCGGCCGGACCTGGGCAGTGTGCGGCTGGACCTGACCGGCGAGGAGGGGCTGCGCCGGGCCCACCGCGAGCTGGACGCCCTGCTCGGCGGCGCGGCCGGGGCCCGGCTGGTGGTGCAGCAGCTGGCCCCGCGCGGTGTCGACACCGTGATCGCGGCGAGCGTCGACCCGGCGGTCGGCACGATTCTCAGCTTCGGCCTGGCGGGGGCCCCGGCCGAGCTGCTGGGCGACCTCGCGCACCGGTTGGTCCCGGCCACCGACCAGGACGTCGCCGCGCTGATCCGGGAGGTGCGGGCGGCTCCGCTGCTGTTCGGCTGGCGCGGTGCCGACCCGGTCGACACGGATGCCCTGGAGGACGTGCTGCTGCGGGTGTCACGCCTGGTCGACGACCTGCCGGAGGTGGCCTCGGTCGACCTCGAACCGGTGGTGGTGGCACCGCACGGGCTCGCGGTGCTGGGGGCCACCGTGCGGATCGCGCCGCTGCCGGTGCGCACCGACCTGGGACCGCGGGCCATGAGCAGCCTGTAACCTTGCTTGGCTGCGCCGGACGGCGGCGCGCCACACGCCCGCTCGACGGGGCCTCCGGAAGCTCGGCGCAGTGCCGCCCGCTTCGTCGGCGGGACATGCCAGGATGGAGACATGGCCAAGACCGGTACCACCACCACGCAGGACCTGCGTTCCGCGATCGAGCGCAGCGGCTACTACCCGGCCCTGGTGTCCGAGGCCGTGGAAGCCGCGGTGGGCCCCGAGCCGATCACCTCCTACCTGGTGCACCAGGAGACGACCTTCGACGCGAACGAGGTCCGCCGGCACGTGACCGTGCTGGTGCTGACCGCCTCGCGGTTCGTGGTCAGCCACACCGACGAGCAGAACGGCGACGCGGCGACGCCGGTGCCGTACGCGACGACGTCGACGGAGAGCGTGCGGCTCGACCGGATCACCTCGGTGGTGCTGAGCCGCATGGTCGCGAACCCGGAGACGTACACGCCGGGCACGCTGCCGCGCGAGGTCGTGCTGACGATCGGCTGGGGTGCGGTGCAGCGTCTCGATCTGGAGCCGGCGGGCTGTTCGGACCCGAACTGCGACGCCGATCACGGTTACACGGGTTCGGCGACCGCGGACGACCTGTCGCTGCGGGTCAGTGAGGCGGGTGACGGGCCGGAGACGGTCGCGCAGGCGCTGGTGTTCGCGCGCGCGCTGTCCGAGGCGACCACCTCGGCCGGGGTCTGAGGGCCGCCGCGCCGCATGCTGGGTTACGACGCCTTCGAGATCCTCGATCCTTCCGACGCCCCGGTCCCGGCCTACGGCTGCGGGTCCCTGGCCGATCTGCTGCCCGCGGTGGCGGCGGGCCTCGGCGTGCCCGGTTTCGAGAGCGGGCTGCTGCTGGAGCCGGCGGACCGGGTCTGTGTCTTCCTGGTCGACGGCATGGGCTGGGAGCTGATCCGCCGGCACCCGGAGTACGCGCCGTTCCTGACGTCGCTGACGGCGGGCGCCCGTCCGATCACGGCGGGTTTCCCGTCGACGACGGCGACCTCGCTGGCGTCGGTGGGCACCGGTCTCACGCCCGGTCTGCACGGGCTGGCGGGGTACACGGTGCGGATCCCCGGCCGGGCGCAGTTGATGAACCAGTTGCGCTGGCAGCCGCCGGTGCCGCCGCGGGAGTGGCAGCCGTACCCGACGGTGTTCGAGCGGGTGGACGCGGCAGGTGTGGCGACGGCGCAGGTGTCGTCGCCGTTGTTCGCGCAGACGCCGCTGACGCAGGTGGCGTTGTCGGGCGGCACGTTCCTCGGCCGGACGACGGGTGAGGAGCGGATGGACCTGGCGGCCCGCTGGCTGGCCGAGCACGACCGGGCGCTGGTCTACACGTACGTGAGTGAGCTCGACGGTGCGGGGCACCGGTTCGGGGTCGACTCGGACGAGTGGCGGATGACGTTGAACACGGTGGACCGGCTGGTGAAGCGGCTCGCGGAGCAGTTGCCGCCGCGGTCGGCGCTGTACGTCACGGCCGACCACGGCATGATCGACATCGCGCCGGAGGACCGGGTGGACTTCGACGACGACTGGGAGCTGTCGGCCGGTGTCGCGCTGCTCGGCGGCGAGGGCCGGGCCCGGCACGTGTACGCGGTGCCGGGTGCCGCGGCCGACGTGTTCACGGTGTGGAGCGAGGTGCTCGGCGACCGCATGTGGGTGGCCACCCGTGACCAGGCGATAGCGGCGGGCTGGTTCGGCCCCGTGGTCGACGACCGGGTCTACGACCGGATCGGCGACGTGGTGGCGGCGGCCCGTGACGACGTCGCGGTGACGGCCTCGCGTTCCGAGCCCGGCGAGTCCTCGATGATCGGGCTGCACGGCTCGATGACCGCGGTCGAGCAGCTCGTGCCGCTGCTCGACGTCCGTACCTGATCCGTTCCGGCACCGAATCCGCCCCGACCGTCCGTCCCGAAAGGTCCTCGTCCCACCCATGGCTGAACTGGTCTTCTTCTCGGGCACGATGGACTGCGGCAAGTCGACGCTGGCGCTCCAGATGGACCACAACCACGCGGCGCGGGGGCGGCAGGGCATCATCTTCACCCGCCACGACCGTGCCGGTACGGCGACGATCTCCAGCCGGCTCGGTCTGCGGGCCGACGCGGTGGAGGTCGCCGACGACTTCGACTTCCAGTCGCACGTGGTGCACCTGCTGTCGGCGGGCGGCAAGGCCGACTACCTGATCTGCGACGAGGCCCAGTTCTTCTCCGCCGAGCAGATCGACCAGTTGGCCCGGGTCGTCGACGAACTCGGCATCGACGTCTACACGTTCGGCATCACGACGGACTTCCGCACCCGGCTGTTCCCCGGTTCGCAGCGCCTGATCGAGCTGGCCGACCGGGTGGAGGTGCTGCAGGTGGAGGCGCTGTGCTGGTGCGGGGCGCGGGCCACGCACAACGCGCGGACGGTGGGCGGGGTGATGGTCGTCGAGGGGGCGCAGGTCGTCGTGGGCGACGTCGCCGTGTCGGAGGACCAGATCGGGTACGAGGTGCTGTGCCGGCGCCACCACCGGCGGCGGCTGACGGCGGCGACGGCCCGCGCGTCGGTGCTCTCCCCGGACGTCCTGCCGTTCGGCGACCAGCCGGCCTGATCGGGGCCGGGGCGGGCAATCCGCTGACCGGGGCGGCGGCAGGCGCAAGAATGGCCGTCATGACGTCTTCCGGTGCCCTCTCACCCCTGATCTCCGTCGACGGGCTCGCCGCCGCGCTCGCCGGCCCGCGCCCGCCCGTCCTGCTCGACGTCCGCTGGCAGCTGGGCGGTCCGCCCGGTGCCGGGGAGTACGCGGCCGGGCACCTGCCGGGTGCCCACTACGTCGACCTCGATTCCGAGCTGGCCGCGGCGCCGGGCGCGGCGGGCCGCCATCCGCTGCCCGACCCGGAGGTGTTCGGTGCGGCCATGCGCCGGGCCGGTGTGACGGCGGACCGTCCGGTGGTGGTGTACGACGCGGGGCCGGCGATGTCGGCGGCCCGGGCCTGGTGGCTGCTGCGCTGGGCGGGGCACGGCGACGTCCGGGTGCTGGACGGGGGGCTGACCGCGTGGCGGGCGGCCGGGCTGCCCGAGTCGGTCGAGCCGGCGGCGCCGGCCGAGGGCGACTTCAAGCCGGTGCCGGGGCAGGTGCGGACGGTGGACGCCGACGGTGCGGCGGAGCTGGCGCGGACGGGGCTGCTGCTGGACGCACGGGCGGGCGAGCGGTACCGCGGCGAGGTGGAGCCGGTCGACCCGCGGGCCGGGCACATCCCGGGGGCGGTGTCGGCGCCGACCGGTGACAGCGTCGGTCCGGACGGCCGGTTCCGCAGTGCCGGGGAGCTGGCCGAGCGGTTCTCCGCGCTCGGCGCGGGCGGCCGGGAGACGGCGGTGTACTGCGGTTCCGGGGTGACGGCCGCGCACGCGCTGCTGGCGCTGGAGGTGGCGGGGATCGGCGGCGCGGCACTGTATCCGGGTTCGTGGAGCGAGTGGTCGGGTGACGCGTCGCGTCCGGCGGCCACCGGGGAGCTTCCCGGCTGACGGACCGGGCCCGGCAGCACGGAGGGCGGCCACCCGACCGGGTGGCCGCCCTCCGTGCGTGCGGTGCTGCCTACTCCTGCTTCTTGCGGCGGCTGCCGAAGACGATCTCGTCCCAGCTGGGCACGGTCGCGCGGCGGCCGGGGCGGACGCCGTCGGCCTCGGCCTGCCGGTCGGTGGTGCCGACGAGCCGCTCGCGGTGCGGGGCGACCGCGCGGGGCATCAGGATGTCCGCGTACGCCGATCCGGCGCCGACCTGGGCGGCGGGGGCGGCCGGTTCCTCGACCACCTCGGGTTCCTCGGCGACGACCGGCTCGGGCGCCGGGCCGATCGCCAGGTCGCCGCGGTAGGCGGGCACCACGTCGAGCAGGCTGGTGAGCGAGTCGCGGTTCTCGGCCGTGGCCTCGCGCACCTCGCGGACCTCCCGCGACGACATGATCCGGTCGGCCGAGGGCCGCTCGATCATCGGGCGGGCCGGCCGGTCCTGGGGGAGCCGGGCGATCCGCGGGATGAACGGGAAGACCGAGTCCTCGTCGCGTTCGACGCTCTCGCCGATCAGTGCGCGGGCCTCGTCGTCGGTCGGCTGGACCAGGCGGCGGGGCGGGTCGTACGTCCAGCACGCCCGGCGGTGCTCGCCGTCGGCGCGGTAGACGAGGACGATCTCCCAGGTGCCGTCGTCGCGGCGCCAGGAGTCCCACTGCTCGGTGTCCTTCTCGGCGGCGCGCAGGGTCAGGCGTTCGGCGACGGCCTCGCCCAGCTGGGGGCCGGTCGACTCGCCGTGCCGGCGGATCGCGGTCTTGCGGGCGCGTTCGGCCATGAAGGCGCGCTCGGCGAGCACGGGGCCCTCGAAGCGCCGGACGCGGTCGACGGAGATGCCCGCGGCCTGTGCGACCTCCTCGGCGGAGGCACCGGCTCGTATCCGGGCCTGGATGTCGCGGGGGCGGAGGTGGCTCTCGACCTCGATCTCGATCTGGCCGAGGCGGGGCCGGTCGCCACGGACGGCGGCGCGCAGCCGCTCGTCGATGGGGAGGGTGTACTCCGTGCTGTCGGCAGCCTTGAGCACCAGCCGTGTGCCGTCGTTGCTGACGGCCACGACGCGCAGTTCGGGCACGGTTACCTCCCGGGTGGTGCCTGCCGACGTCACCTGCGTCGCTGCTCCCGTACTGAGTGTGGCCTGCCCGCCTGCGACTGGCCACAACCTTGCAGAGTTACCCGGCGTGTCGGGCTTCGAACCCGGTACGCCGTTGTGGCACGGTTGCCTGTTCGCCACGTCGCCGGTCGACGTCGCGTCCGGGCCCCAGGGCCGCTGTCAGACGGGCGGTCAACAGGATCACCGAAGGCTCAGGCCCCACGAACAGTACTCCATTCGTGGCATCCGGCGGGGCGGCTCGCCGCTCAAGTCTCCCGCGATTCACCGGAATCTCAAGAGCGGGCGCACCGGAGCGGGCGGGTCGATCGCCGAACAGTGATCATCTTCACATATATCGACCGCCCGGCACCGACATGTCGTCCGTTGTGTCCCGTGGCGTACCCGATGAGCCGAATCGTCCTCATTTCGGATGCCCCGGCGGCGGGCTGACGCGGCTTCAGGAACCCAACACCCGGCGCAGGTAGTCGTTGGTGAAGACCCGGTCCGGGTCGACCTCGTCGCGCAGCGCGGTGAAGTCGCCGAAGTGCGGATAGACGTCCGCCAGGTACGCGGCGTCGCGGGTGTGCAGCTTCCCCCAGTGCGGGCGGCCCCGGTAGGCCGTCATGAGCCGCTCGACCTCGGTGAAGTAGCCGGGGTCCGTCGTGCCCCGGTAGAGGTGGACGGCGATGTAGACGCTGTCCCGGCCGTTCGCGGTGGACATCCACAGGTCGTCGGCCGGGGCCACCCGCACCTCCACCGGGAAGCTGATCCGCCAGTCGGAGCGCTCCACGAGGGCCTTCAGCTCGCGCAGCACGGCGGTGCCGGCCTCGCGCGGCACGGCGTACTCCATCTCGATGAAGCGCACCCGCCGCGGGCTGGTGAACACCTTGTACGCGGTGTCGGTGTACGTCCGCTCCGACCAGGCGCGCCCGGCGACCTGCGCGATCGAGGGGATCGCCGCGGGGACGCGGCGGCCCACCCGGCAGACGCCCTCCCACACGGTGTTCGACAGGAAGTCGTCCTCCAGCCAGGACCTGAACCGCGGCAGCGGCGCGGCCGGGCCCTGGCTGCGGTTGTTGCGCTTGGTGGTGCACAGGTCCGTGTGCGGGAACCAGTAGAACTCGAAGTGCTCGTTGACCGCCGCCAGGTGGTCGAACTCCGCGAGCACCGCGTCGAACGTCATCGGCTTCTCGTGCGCGGTGAGGAGGAAGGCCGGCTCGACGCCGAAGGTGATCGCGCTGACCACGCCGAGCGCGCCGAGGCCCAGCCGGGCGCCCTGGAAGAGCCCGGGGTTCTCGGTGGGGGAGCAGTGCCGCACGCTGCCGTCCGCGAGCACGATCTCCAGCGCCCGGATCTGCGCCGCGAGCGAGCCCGACTCGCGGCCGGTGCCGTGCGTGCCGGTGCTCGTCGCGCCGGCCACGGTCTGCACCTCGATGTCGCCCATGTTGGTGAGCGATAGCCCGGCGGCGGCGAGCAGCCGGTTCAGCCGGTCCAGGGTGAGCCCGGACTCGACCGTGACCGTGCCCGCCTCCCGGTCCAGCTCGCGGACGGCGGTGAGCGCGTCGGGCCGGACGAGCACCGCGTCGCCCGCCGAGGCGATCGCGGTGAAGGAGTGGCCCGAGCCGACGGCCTTCACCCGCTGCCCCTGCCCGGCGGCCCGGCGCACCGTCTCGCCGATCTCCTCGGCCGAGGACGGGACGGCGACCCGGGCGGGCCGGGCGCTCTGGTTGCCAGCCCAGTTGTTCCAGGTGCCGGGGGTGGTGCCGTGGGGCATGCGGGGTGCCTCCTGCTCACGAAACTACCGTCAAGTAGGGGGAGCGTAGTCACTCGGTTCCCGCCGGTCCATGCCCGGTCGGGGGAGCCCGGCCCCCGGCACGGCGCCCTCAGGGGCCGGTGGTGCTGGCGACCGGTTCCGGATCGGGGCTGCGGAGGCCGCTGCGCAGCCTCGGCAGGCCGCCGACCGCGGTGACCACGGCGAACAGCGCCGCGGAGACCGGCACCCAGTACGCGGTGGCGCTGCCCGCGCCGTCGACCACCCAGCCCGCCGTGGAGGAGCCGAGCGCCACGCCGAGGGCGAGCCCGGTCGTGGTCCACGTCATGCCCTCGGTGAGCCGCGCGGCCGGGACGAGCCGTTCGACCAGTGCCATCGCCGTGATCATCGTGGGGGAGATGGAGAGCCCGGCCAGGAACAGCGCCGCACCGATGCCCGCCAGGCCGGCCGTGCCGTCCAGCAGCGTCGCCACCAGCACCAGCGGCAGCATGCCGACGGCCATCGCCGCCACCCCGCCGAGGAACCGCCCGGCCATCGACCCCTTCGGCCGCAGCGCGCCGAACACGACCCCGGCCAGGCAGGAGCCCAGGGCGTACACCGCGAGCACCAGGCTGGACGCGGCGGTGTGGCCCTGGTCCTCCGCGAACGCGACCGTGACCACCTCGACCGAGCCGAAGATCGCACCAGTGGCCACGAAGGTCACCACCAGCACCTGCAGGCCGGCCGAGCGGATCGCCGAACCGCCCGCCCGGTGGTCCGCCGGGTGCACCGGCGGCTCGGTACGGCGCTGCGCGGTGAACAGCACCACGCCGACCAGCAGGAACACCGCCGCCAGCGCGACCCCGGCCTCCGGGAACACCGCCGTGGCGAGCCCGATCGACAGGATCGGCCCGACGATGAAGCACACCTCGTCCATGACGGCCTCGAAGGAGTACGCGGTGTGCAGCCGCTCCGGCCGGTCGCGGTAGAGGTGCGCCCAGCGGGCCCGCACCATCGAACCGGTGCTCGGCATCACGCCCATCCCGACCGCGCACACGAACAGCGTCCAGTCCGGCGCCCCCAGCCGGGCGCAGGCCAGCAGCGCGGTCGCGGCCACCAGCGTGAGCGCGGTCGCGGGGAGGGTCACCCGGCGCTGCCCGTACCGGTCGACCAGGCGCGAGACCTGCGGCCCCAGGGCGGCGGCGGAGAGTGCGAGCAGCGCGGAGACGGCGCCCGCGATGCCGTACGAGCCGCGCAGCTGGGAGAGCATGGTGACGATGCCGATGCCCGTCATCGAGATGGGCAGCCGGGAGACGAACCCGCTGGCGGAGAAGGCCAGGCTGCCGGGTGCGGCGAAGATCTGGCGGTAACTGGACAGCACTGGTGCTCCGGCGGGTCGGTAAGGAACGTCGATCGTATGGACAGCTTACGAACCTCCAGCTTACGAACCGTCCCGACGTTCCTGCGACGACATTTCGCCCCGAACGGCCGCCCGCCGCCTGCGCCTCCGCACCGGGTGGCAGGATCGGAGCCATGTCCGACTCGCACACCTCCACCGACCACGCCCCCTACGACGCGCTGCTGCTGCTCTCCTTCGGCGGCCCGGAGGGACCGGAGGACGTCGTCCCGTTCCTGGAGAACGTCACCCGGGGCCGCGGCATCCCCAAGGAGCGCCTGGCCGAGGTCGGCCGCCACTACTTCCTCTTCGGCGGGATCAGCCCGATCAACGAGCAGAACCGCGAGCTGCTCGCCGCGCTCCGCAAGGACTTCGCCGGCCACGGACTCGACCTGCCGGTCTACTGGGGCAACCGGAACTGGGCCCCCTACCTGACCGACACCCTGCGGGAGATCGCCGCCGACGGCCACCGCCGCGTGCTCACCCTCGCCACCAGCGCGTACGCCGGGTACTCCGGCTGCCGCCAGTACCGCGAGAACCTCGCCGACGCCCTGGCCACCCTCGACGCCGAGGGCCTGCCCGCGCTGCGCGTCGACAAGCTCCGGCACTTCTACAACCACCCCGGCTTCGTCGGACCGATGACCGACGCGACCCTCGCCGCGCTCACCGGGATCCCCGCCGCCGTCCGCGACGGCGCCCGCCTCGTCTTCACCACGCACTCCGTCCCCGTCGCCATGGCCGACACCTCCGGCGCCCCCGACGACCCGGCCCGCGGCCACGACGGCGGCGCGTACGTCGCCCAGCACCTCGCCGTCGCCCGGCTCGTCGCCGACGCCGTCGCGGACGCCACCGGCGTCGCCGACCGCCCCTGGGAGCTCGTCTACCAGAGCCGCAGCGGCGCCCCGCACACCCCGTGGCTGGAGCCCGACGTCTGCGACCGCCTGGCGGAGCTGCACGCCGAGGGCACGCCCGCCGCCGTCCTGGTGCCGATCGGCTTCGTCTCCGACCACATGGAGGTCCGCTACGACCTCGACACCGAGGCGGTGGCCAAGGCCGCCGAGCTCGGCCTGCCGCTCACCCGCGCCGCCACCGTCGGGACCGACCCCCGCTTCACCGCCGCCGTCCGCGAGCTCGTCCTGGAGCGCGCCGCCACCGAGCGCGGCGCCCCGGTGGACCGCTGCGCCCTGGGCGCCCTCGGACCGAGCCACGACGTCTGCGCCGTCGCCTGCTGCCCCAACCCCCGGGCGCCGAGGCCCGCCGCCGCCGAGCAGTGACCCGGCCACCGGCCCGTCCGCCCGCCCGTACCCCAGGAGGAACCAGCGTGCCCGCACCCGACGCGTCCGAGACCCTGCTCGCCGACCTGCTCGCCGTCGCCGTCGAGGCCGCCCGCGCGGCCGGCGCGCTGCTCCTCGACGGCCGGCCCGCCGACCTCGGCGTCGCCGCCACGAAGAGCAGCCCCGTCGACGTCGTGACGGAGATGGACCTCGCCTCCGAGAAGCTCGTCCAGGAACTCGTCGCCACCCGCCGCCCCGACGACGGCTACCTCGGCGAGGAGGGCACCGAGCGCCCCGGCACCTCCGGGGTGCGCTGGGTCGTCGACCCGCTCGACGGCACCGTCAACTACCTGTACGGGCTACCCTCCTGGGGTGTCAGCGTGGCCGCCGAACTCGACGGCGAGGCCGTCGTCGGCGTCGTCGCCGTACCCGCCCGCGGGGAGCTCTTCCACGCCGTCCGCGGCGGCGGCGCCCACCTCGACGGCCGCCCTGCCGCCGTCCGCCCGGCACCGCCGTGGGGACAGGCACTGGTGGCCACCGGCTTCAACTACGTCCAGGCCGTCCGCGTCCACCAGGCGGAGGTCCTGCTGGCCCTGATGCCCGAGGTGCGGGACATCCGCAGGGCGGGCGCCGCCGCCGTCGACCTGTGCGACCTCGCGGCCGGCCGGATCGACGCCTTCTACGAGCGCGGCCTCAAACCCTGGGACCACGCGGCGGGCCTGCTGATCGCCCACGAGGCCGGCGCGCTCTCCGGCGGCCGCCCGGGACGCCCCGCCGACGGCGAACTCACCGTCGCCGGCGTGCCCGGCGTCCTCGAACCCCTCCGGGCCCGCCTCGACGCCCTCGGCGCCTGGCACGACTGAGCCCGCGACCGGACACCCGCCGCCCGCCCCGGGAACGCCGACGGGCCCGGGAACGCCGACGGGCCCGCAGGCCCCCCGGGCGGGGCGCCTGCGGGCCCGGGCAGCGAAGGGGCCCTGGCACACGGACGGTGCCAGGGCTCGCTGATGGGTCCTGCGATGCTGCTGATGTCACGGGCCCCGCCGGAGCGGGACGGACGGTGCCGGGCCTGCTCCCGGGTCAGGCGGCCGACCGGTGCATCTCGTGCACCGGATCGACGCCGTGCTCGGCGGCCAGCCGGCGCAGGTCCTCGAGCTCGGACTGCTCGACCTCGGCCAGGAACTCGTCCCCGGACTCGAGAGCGCGGTGGAGGTCCTGCTCCGCGTTCTGTATGCGCTGCAGGATTCCGGTGGTGAAGGCGTCCATACGGCCCCCTTGCTGTGTCGGACGGGCACGGATCCGCGTGCTCCCCGGTCGGCGGTCCTGTCACGGGACGTGCCACGGCGGGGCGGTGCTGGTTCCCCGGGGTGGGCGCGGAGACGGCTCGTCGGCCGCTCCCGGTGACATCGATCCCCCGAACCGGTGCGGATGAACACACGGCGGGTGGGTGCGATCCGCGCACGGCGCGATCGCGGTGTGAGCTTGTCCTCCCCAGCCCCGTCGCGGGGAAACCTCCCCCGGAGGGAAAAGGCGGAAAAGTTGCCCGTGTCACAGTCCAAACGGAGCGCGGACCACCGGCCCGACCGCCCGTCGCGGGCCGCTCCCCGCACGTCGACGCCGGTCGGCGGGGGCCGAGCCCGCCGGAGCGCCCCCGCTTACTGCTGCTTTACCCGGGGACCAGGCAGGATGGAGGCACCGTCGGAGCCCGCCCCCGGGCCCGCTCCGCGTCCGGCGCACCACGGCTCGCCCGGGCGGAGCACGGCGGGCCGCTCCTGAGGAAGGGACAACCACCGTGCGGGTACTCGTCGTCGAGGACGAGCAGCTGCTCGCCGAGGCCGTGGCCACCGGGCTGCGCCGCGAGGCCATGGCCGTCGACGTGGTGTACGACGGGGAGGCCGCCCTGCAGCGCATCGCCGTCAACGACTACGACGTCGTCGTCCTCGACCGCGACCTCCCGCTGGTCCACGGCGACGACGTCTGCCGCAAGGTCGTCGAGCAGGGCCTGGCCACCCGGGTCATCATGCTGACCGCGTCCGGCGACATCAGCGACCGCGTCGAGGGGCTGGAGATCGGCGCCGACGACTACCTGCCCAAGCCGTTCGCCTTCAGCGAACTCGTCGCCCGCGTACGCGCCCTGGGCCGCCGCGCCACCGTCCCCCTGCCGCCGGTGCTGGAACGCGCGGGCATCAGCCTCGACCCCGGCCGCCGCGAGGTGCTCCGCGACGGCCGGACCGTCCAGCTCGCCCCCAAGGAGTTCGCCGTCCTGGAGGTGCTGATGCGCGCCGGAGGCGCCGTCGTCTCCGCCGAACAGCTCCTGGAGAAGGCCTGGGACGAGCACACCGACCCGTTCACCAACGTCGTCCGGGTCACCGTGATGACCCTGCGCCGCAAGCTCGGCGACCCCGCCGTGATCGTCACCGTGCCCGGCTCCGGCTACCGCATCTGACCCGGCACCCCGGACCGACCCGCAGCACCCGAGAGGACAGGCCATGACCACCCCGCCCCCCGCCGGCGGGGCCCCCGGCGCGCCCGCCGGCGGCCCGGGCCGGGTGCCCCCGCGCCCCGCCCGCCCGCCACTGGGCCCCACCTCCACGCCGAGGGCCACCACGGAGTACCAGCCAGGAGACGGCCTCTTCGCGTGGTTCTCGCTCCGCCCCACCGTCCGGATCCGCCTCACGCTGCTCTACGGCGGCATGTTCCTGATGGCCGGCGTCGTCCTGCTGCTGCTGATGTACTACTTCGTCCGCGAGGCCATGCAGAACGCCACCCTGCCCTCGCTCCGCCTCGGCCCCGGCGTCACCATCACCACCCCCGACGGCACGGTCATCACCACCCAGGCCGACCTCACCCGGTGGCTCGACCACTACCAGGACGCCGAGGCCGACCGCTCGCTCAACCTGCTGCTCCGCAAGGCCCTCACCGCGCTCATCTGCCTGGCCGTGATCGCCTTCGTCGCCGGCTACGCCATGGCCGGCCGGGTGCTGCGGCCGCTCGGCCGGATCACCCGCACCGCCCGCGAGGTGGCCGGCTCCGACCTGCACCGGCGCATCCAGCTCGACGGCCCCGACGACGAGCTCAAGGAGCTCGCCGACACCTTCGACGACATGCTCGACCGGCTCGACCGCTCCTTCGACTCGCAGCGCCGCTTCGTCGCCAACGCCTCCCACGAGCTGCGCACCCCGCTGGCGATCAACCGGACCCTGCTGGAGGTGCAGCTCTCCGACCCGGCGGCCTCCGCCGACCTCCAGCAGCTCGGCAAGACGCTGCTCGCCACCAACGAGCGCAGCGAGCAGCTCGTGGAGGGACTGCTCCTGCTCGCGCGCAGCGACAACGAGATCCTCGACCGGCGGCCGGTCGAGCTGTCCGAGGTGGCGCTGCGCGCCCTGGAGCAGCTCCGCCCGGAGGCGGCCGGCCGGGAGGTCGACCTGCGGCCCGAGCTCAACCCGGTGACCGTCTCGGGCAACGGCATCCTGCTGGAGCGGATCGCGCTGAACCTGCTGCAGAACGCGGTGCGCTACAACAGCCCCGACGGCTGGGTGGAGATCTCCACCGCGCCGGCCCCGGGCGGGATCGGCGAGCTCACCGTCTCGAACACCGGCCCGGTCGTGCCCGGCTACGAGATGGAGCACATCTTCGAGCCGTTCCGCCGGGTGAAGGGCGCGGACCGCACGCGCAGCGACAAGGGGGTGGGCCTCGGCCTGTCCATCGTCCGGTCCGTCGTGCGGGCCCACGGGGGCACCATCGAGGCCGCCCCGCGCCCCGGTGGCGGCCTGACCGTCCGGGTGCGGATCCCCGGCCTCTGAGGCCGCCCTGCGCGGCCTCCCCGGCCGGGCCGGCCCCGTCGCCCGGCGCCGCTCCGTGCGCTCACCATCACCGACCGCGAACGCCCGCCCCTGCCGCCGTGTCAGAACGACATAAGCGCTGGCAGGGGCGGCTTGTCTTTTGCTGCCGGAACAACTTACGGTGTCGTAACCTACGCATCCGTAAGTGAGTCGGTCCCGGACCTCGCGAGAGGTCGGCCCGGGGCCCGCGTCCCGCTCGTCAGGCCCCCTCCCGGGCCCCCGCCCCGATCCGTTCCCGACACCGTCCGTGCGCCGCCCGGCGCTCGCGCCCGATGCGCCGGACGCCGCCCAAGGAGCACCAGCCATGACCACAGCACCCCCGCAGCGCACCGCCCCGCCCGTGTCGACCGCCTGGACCGACGCCAAGCTGATCATGGCGCTGGAAGAGGTCGTGGAGACCGAGCTGGACCGCCACCTCAAGGTCGCCAAGGAGTGGATGCCGCACGAGTACGTGCCGTGGGGCCAGGGGCGCGACTTCGACGGCGTGCTCGGCGGCGAGGCGTGGTCGCTGGACCAGTCCAAGGTCACCCCGCTGGCCAGGATCTCGCTCGTGGTCAACCTGCTCACCGAGGACAACCTCCCGAGCTACCACCACGAGATCGCGACGATGTTCGGCCGCGAGGGCGCCTGGGGCACCTGGGTGCACCGCTGGACGGCGGAGGAGGGCCGGCACGGGATAGCCATCCGCGACTACCTCCTCGCCACCCGGGCCGTCGACCCGGTGGAGCTGGAGCGGGCCCGCATGACGCACATGGCGGAGGGCTTCGAGTCGGACAACTCGCACAGCATGCTGCACTCCGTCGCGTACGTGGCCTTCCAGGAGCTCGCCACCCGCATCTCGCACCGGAACACCGGCCACCACTCCGGCGACCCGCTCTGCGACCAGCTGTTGGCGAAGATCGCCAACGACGAGAACCTCCACATGGTCTTCTACCGGAACCTCCTCCGGGCGGCCCTGGAGATCGCGCCGGACGAGGCGATGAACGCCATCACCGAGGTCGTCACCGACTTCCGGATGCCGGGCCACGGCATGCCCGGCTTCGAGCGCTCGGCGGTCCAGATCGCCATCGGCGGCGTGTACAACCTGCGGATCCACCTCGACGACGTCCTGCAGCCCGTGCTCCGCAACCTGAAGGTCATGGAGACCACCGGGCTGGGCGCGTCCGGCCAGGCCGCGCAGGACCGCCTCGGCGTCTTCCTGGAAGGCCTCGACGCGCAGGCCACGAAGTTCGACGAGCGGCAGGCCGCGCTGCTCGCGCGCCGCGCCGCCAACGCCGCCCGGAAGTGATCCGCGCCCGTCCTGCCCCGCCGTGGCGGGCGTTCGGGGCGGGCCGGATTGTCATGATTTTTCGGAAAGGCCCCCGGTGTGAGCAGGCTCACACCGTGCCGCCCGACACGTTCGGCCGAGGCCGTCCGGCCGCGGACGCGCCGTCGCGGACCGTGGCGCAGGGTGACGGCCCCCGAAGTTCACCGATTTGTCGATCTGGCGCCAAATAGCCTGCAGTTGAGGTGATTTGGCCGCCGGAGTGGCGGGGTCCGGCTACCTTCGGTAGCCGCCCCGTCCGGGATGCGCACCCATACGGGTGAGGCCCGGCCAGGGTGTCCGAACGCCATTCGGTCACCCCAACGGGTCCGAAACCGGGTGTCGATTGAGTAACGGGGCTTGAAGTAAGGCAAAATCTCCGCCTCGGGTCGGGCACAAGACCGGCCCCCCACGCGTTACGTGCGCTGGAGATACCCGCACACACCCAAAGGGGGAGAGCGAAACATGGCAACGGACTACGACACCCCACGTAAGACCGATGACGACCTCAACGAGGACAGCATCGAGGAACTGAAGGCGCGCCGAAACGAGAAGACGACCGGTTCGGTCGACATCGACGAGTTCGACGCGGCGGAGGGCCTCGAGCTGCCCGGGGCAGACCTCTCGAACGAGGAGCTGTCGGTCAGGGTGCTGCCGCGCCAGGCCGACGAGTTCACCTGCATGAGCTGCTTCCTGGTGCACCACCGCAGCCAGCTGTACAGCGAGAAGAACGGGCAGCCGATCTGCCGGGACTGCGGCGCCTGAGCACCGCGGGGAACGGCCCGGGCCCGACGCCTCACCGTCGGCCCGGCAGGTCATCCCGCCGGCCCTGGGCAGCAGGGCCGGAGGCCGACGCGGACCCCACGGGGTGCCGCACCCGCAGGAGTCAGGCCTGCGACACGAGGAGCATGGGGACGGTCCGCACCCGCGGAGCCGTCCCTCCTCCGTCTCCGGGCCCGGACGGCCCGCCTCCGCCCGTCCCCGCGCGGCTCGACCGGGCGCGAGCGGGAGGACGCCTCCCGCCCGCCTCCGCCCGGAGCGGCCGGAAGACGGAGAAGGGCCCGGGCATCGGCCGTACGGCCTGCCACGGGCCCTCCAGGGGGCGTCAGGGGGTCAGCGCTGGGGACCCCGGCGGGAGCCCTGCAGCGCGTCGGCCAGTTTCTGCGGCGAACGCGTCGAGAGGTACAGGTACGGCGTGGGGTCGGCCGGGTCGGTGACCTCCACCCGCAGCGCGGTCGGGACGTAGCTCCGCAGCAGCATGAAGGCGCGCGGGTCGGCCTTCACCGAGCGCCAGGCGACCGCCTCGGACGGGTTGAGGACCTCGACGCCGCCCAGGGCGTCGACCGGGATCCGGGCCTGCCCCGCGACGAGCGACCCCTGCACCACCCTGATCCGGGCCGAGCCGTAGCTGCTGAGGGCCGCCGCGGTCGCGGCGATGCCGACGACCAGTCCGATCAGCGCGCCGAGGGCGCTGAAGCGCAGCAGGATCAGGGCGAACGAGAACCCGGTGGCGAGGGTGAGCAGCCACCAGGACCGGGGCACGGTGAGGCGTTCGTCGTACATGCCCCCATTGTGGGCGGCCCGACCGCGGACTCCGGCCGCGACCCCTCCTCAACCGTTGCTACCGGCAGGTAAGGTCCCCGCTGTGACCGGATCCATCGCCTCCGCCCCGACGCCCGGCAGCGCCGACGACGACCCCGCGGCCCGCCCCGTCGCGCTCCTGCCCACCACGCCGCCGCCCGGCGCGGTCCTGCCGCCCCGGGCCTCCGGCGCGCCGGCCCCCGGGACGGTGCTCGACCCGCACTACGACCTCTGCTTCGGCTGCGGCCCCGACCACCCGCAGGGACTGCGGCTGACCGCGGTGGCCGGCGAGGGCCTCACCGTCGACTCGCGGTTCACCGTCCGGGAGGTCCACCAGGGCGCGCCCGGCCTCGCCCACGGCGGCGTGCTGACCACGGCGATGGACGAGGCGCTCGGCACGCTGAGCTGGCTGCTGCACGCCCCGGCGGTGACCGGTCGGCTGGAGACCGACTTCGTCCGCCCGGTGCCGGTCGACGCCGACCTCCATATCCACGCCCGGGTGACCGGCGTGCACGGGCGCAAGGTCTACAGCGCGGCCGAGGGCCGCATCGGCGGCCCCGACGGGCCGGTGGCGGTCAGGGCCCAGGCGCTCTTCGTCCAGGTGAAGCTGGAACACTTCACCACGCACGGTCGTCCGGAGGACATCAAGCAGGCCCTGGACGACCCGGATCTGTTCAAGCGCGCCCGAGCCTTCGAGGTGAACCCGTGACCAGCACTGCCCGTCCGCCGGTGGACATCCTGATCAGGCGGATCGATCCGGAGCTCCCGCTCCCCGGCTACGAGCACCCCGGCGACGCCGGCGCGGACCTCCGCACCACCGTCGACGCCGAGCTCGCGCCCGGCGAGCGGGCGGTTCTCCCCACCGGTGTCGCCATTGCGCTGCCGGACGGTTACGCGGCGTTCGTGCACCCGCGATCCGGGCTCGCAGCTCGTTGCGGAGTTGCCCTCGTGAACGCCCCGGGGACGGTCGATGCCGGGTACCGTGGTGAGATCAAGGTGATCGTCGTCAATCTGGACCCGCGCGAAGGCGTCAGCTTCCGCCGAGGGGACCGTATCGCCCAGCTGGTCGTCCAGCAGGTCGAGAGAGCGCGGTTCCACGAGGTGGCCGAGCTGCCCGGCTCGGCGCGAGCCGAAGGCGGGTTCGGGTCGACCGGCGGCCACGCCGCGGTCTAGCATGCCCGCGGTCTCGCAGTAGCCGAGCAGGTATTCACTTCGGTCCCCGGGCCTCAGCCCCGGACCGGGAAGGACAGTGACCGTGTTCCGTCGTCGCCAGAAGAGCGAGGACGCTGTCGAGCAGCTCGCCGAGGACGCCATCAGCGCCGACGAGACGGCCGATGACGTCGAAGGTTCCGCCGAGAGCGAGAACGACACCGAGCTGGACCCGACGGAGCGGGTCGGCCTGCCGCCGGCCCCGCGCCCGGACGGTCCGTGGGACGTCTCGGAGCTCGAGAAGCCCGAGGAGGGCCGCGTGGACCTCGGAGGTCTGCTCGTGCCCGGGGTCGAGGGCATGGAGCTCCGGGTCGAGGTGGCCGGGGACGCCATCGTCGCCGCCACTCTGGTCCTCGGCAACAGCGCGATCCAGCTCCAGGCATTCGCCGCACCGAAGTCCGAGGGCATCTGGGGCGAGGTCCGCGACGAGATCGCGAACGGCATCACCCAGCAGGGTGGCCTCGTGGAGGAGGAGGAGGGCACGCTCGGGTGGCACCTGCGCGCCCAGGTCCCCGTCCAGCTTCCCGACGGCACCCAGGGCGTGCAGCTCGTCCGCTTCGTCGGCTGTGACGGGCCGCGCTGGTTCCTCCGGGGTGTGATCTCCGGCCAGGCCGCGGTCCAGCCCGAGATGGCCGGCATCCTGGAGCAGGTCTTCCAGCAGACGGTCGTCGTCCGCGGCGAGACGCCGATGGCGCCGCGCGACCCGATCGTGCTGAAGCTCCCCGAGGACGCCCAGATGGTGGCCGACGGTGCGCCCGCCGAGGGCGACCCGCGCTTCGGCGGGGGCGCTCTCGACCCGTTCGCCCGTGGCCCGGAGATCACCGAGGTCCACTGAACCGACAGCTCCGCCTCCGCCGGGCCGCCGCCCGGCGGAGGCGATTTGCTTGCGGGGGTCCGGTCCCCGTACAGTTCCGGAGTCGCACCGAGAGGGGCGGCAAAAGCGAGTCGGAGAGAAAAAGCCCGGTGAAACGGGCCGGAAACACTCTGATAAGCTGGGAACACGAAAGAGCGAAACACCCGGAGGGTCCGCTGGAAGGCGGTCCGAAGGAAGTGTCCGTTCCTTGAGAACTCAACAGCGTGCCAAAAGTCAACGCCAGATATGTTGACATCCCCGGCCTCAGGATTTCCTGGGGTTGGAGATTCCTTTTGTAGTAAATAACACAGCGAGGACGCAGTGCGCGGGGCTCCCTATTCCGGGGGTTGCCGTGCCGCTCAACGCGGGTGTGAACCCGATGACGGGTAATCATTCACGGAGAGTTTGATCCTGGCTCAGGACGAACGCTGGCGGCGTGCTTAACACATGCAAGTCGAACGGTGAAGCCCTTCGGGGTGGATCAGTGGCGAACGGGTGAGTAACACGTGGGCAATCTGCCCTGCACTCTGGGACAAGCCCTGGAAACGGGGTCTAATACCGGATATGACCGTCTTCCGCATGGTTGACGGTGTAAAGCTCCGGCGGTGCAGGATGGGCCCGCGGCCTATCAGCTTGTTGGTGGGGTAATGGCCTACCAAGGCGACGACGGGTAGCCGGCCTGAGAGGGCGACCGGCCACACTGGGACTGAGACACGGCCCAGACTCCTACGGGAGGCAGCAGTGGGGAATATTGCACAATGGGCGAAAGCCTGATGCAGCGACGCCGCGTGAGGGATGACGGCCTTCGGGTTGTAAACCTCTTTCAGCAGGGAAGAAGCGCAAGTGACGGTACCTGCAGAAGAAGCACCGGCTAACTACGTGCCAGCAGCCGCGGTAATACGTAGGGTGCGAGCGTTGTCCGGAATTATTGGGCGTAAAGAGCTCGTAGGCGGCCTGTCGCGTCGGATGTGAAAGCCCGGGGCTTAACCCCGGGTCTGCATTCGATACGGGCAGGCTAGAGTGTGGTAGGGGAGATCGGAATTCCTGGTGTAGCGGTGAAATGCGCAGATATCAGGAGGAACACCGGTGGCGAAGGCGGATCTCTGGGCCATTACTGACGCTGAGGAGCGAAAGCGTGGGGAGCGAACAGGATTAGATACCCTGGTAGTCCACGCCGTAAACGTTGGGAACTAGGTGTTGGCGACATTCCACGTCGTCGGTGCCGCAGCTAACGCATTAAGTTCCCCGCCTGGGGAGTACGGCCGCAAGGCTAAAACTCAAAGGAATTGACGGGGGCCCGCACAAGCAGCGGAGCATGTGGCTTAATTCGACGCAACGCGAAGAACCTTACCAAGGCTTGACATACGCCGGAAACGTCTAGAGATAGGCGCCCCCTTGTGGTCGGTGTACAGGTGGTGCATGGTTGTCGTCAGCTCGTGTCGTGAGATGTTGGGTTAAGTCCCGCAACGAGCGCAACCCTTGTTCTGTGTTGCCAGCATGCCTTTCGGGGTGATGGGGACTCACAGGAGACTGCCGGGGTCAACTCGGAGGAAGGTGGGGACGACGTCAAATCATCATGCCCCTTATGTCTTGGGCTGCACACGTGCTACAATGGTCGGTACAAAGGGCTGCGATGCCGCGAGGCGGAGCGAATCCCAAAAAGCCGGCCTCAGTTCGGATTGGGGTCTGCAACTCGACCCCATGAAGTTGGAGTTGCTAGTAATCGCAGATCAGCATGCTGCGGTGAATACGTTCCCGGGCCTTGTACACACCGCCCGTCACGTCACGAAAGTCGGTAACACCCGAAGCCGGTGGCCTAACCCTTGGGAGGGAGCCGTCGAAGGTGGGACCAGCGATTGGGACGAAGTCGTAACAAGGTAGCCGTACCGGAAGGTGCGGCTGGATCACCTCCTTTCTAAGGAGCACATAGCCGGTTGCGAGCGAATGTCTCGCACGGTTGCTCATGGGTGGAACGTTGACTATTCGGCACATCGAGTACGGCTCTGTAAGTACTGCTTCGGCGTGGAAAACAGGGATACGGCTTGGTGGGTCGGGCACGCTGTTGGGTCCTGAGGGGACGGCCGTCTGGTCTGTTGCCTCTGGGTGCCGGCCTCACGTGACTGCACCGTTCGGTGTGGGAGGGTGGGTGTCTGGTCGTTGTTTGAGAACTGCACAGTGGACGCGAGCATCTGTAGGCCAAGTTTTTAAGGGCGCACGGTGGATGCCTTGGCACCAGGAACCGATGAAGGACGTGGGAGGCCGCGATAGGCCCCGGGGAGCTGTCAACCGAGCTTTGATCCGGGGGTGTCCGAATGGGGAAACCCGGCAGTCGTCATGGGCTGTCACCCATACCTGAACACATAGGGTATGTGGAGGGAACGCGGGGAAGTGAAACATCTCAGTACCCGCAGGAAGAGAAAACAACCGTGATTCCGGGAGTAGTGGCGAGCGAAACCGGATGAGGCCAAACCGGCATGGTGTGAGACCCGGCAGGGGTTGCCATGACGGGGTTGTGGGAAAGTTCTTCAGTCGTCTGCCGGCGGCTGGGCGAGTCAGAAACCGTATGGGTAGTCGAAGGACATGCGAAAGGTCCGGCGTAGAGGGTAAGACCCCCGTAGACGAAATCTGTACGGCTTGCTTGAGCTTCTCCCAAGTAGCACGGGGCCCGAGAAATCCCGTGTGAATCTGGCGGGACCACCCGCTAAGCCTAAATATTCCCTGGTGACCGATAGCGGATAGTACCGTGAGGGAATGGTGAAAAGTACCGCGGGAGCGGAGTGAAATAGTACCTGAAACCGTGTGCCTACAAGCCGTGGGGGCATCTCCTTGTGGGGTGTGACTGCGTGCCTTTTGAAGAATGAGCCTGCGAGTTTGCGGTGTGTAGCGAGGTTAACCCGTGTGGGGTAGCCGTAGCGAAAGCGAGTCCGAATAGGGCGGTCATAGTTGCATGCCCAAGACCCGAAGCGGAGTGATCTAGCCATGGGCAGGTTGAAGCGCGGGTAAGACCGTGTGGAGGACCGAACCCACCAGGGTTGAAAACCTGGGGGATGACCTGTGGTTAGGGGTGAAAGGCCAATCAAACTCCGTGATAGCTGGTTCTCCCCGAAATGCATTTAGGTGCAGCGTCGTGTGTTTCTTGCCGGAGGTAGAGCACTGGATAGGCGATGGGCCTCAACGGGTTACTGACCTTAGCCAAACTCCGAATGCCGGTAAGTGAGAGCGCGGCAGTGAGACTGTGGGGGATAAGCTCCATGGTCGAGAGGGAAACAGCCCAGAACACCGACTAAGGTCCCTAAGCGTGTGCTAAGTGGGAAAGGATGTGGAGTCGCAGAGACAACCAGGAGGTTGGCTTAGAAGCAGCCACCCTTGAAAGAGTGCGTAATAGCTCACTGGTCAAGTGATTCCGCGCCGACAATGTAGCGGGGCTCAAGCACACCACCGAAGTCGTGTCATTCACAGAATACGCCCAACGGCGCTGTGGATGGGTAGGGGAGCGTCGTGTGCCGGGTGAAGCAGCGGAGGAATCCAGTTGTGGACGGTTCACGAGTGAGAATGCAGGCATGAGTAGCGATACAAGAGTGGGAAACTCTTGCGCCGATTGACCAAGGGTTCCTGGGTCAAGCTGATCTGCCCAGGGTAAGTCGGGACCTAAGGCGAGGCCGACAGGCGTAGTCGATGGACAACGGGTTGATATTCCCGTACCCGCTTTGAAGCGCCAACGTCGAACCTCTTGATGCTAAGCCCGCGAAGCCGGCCCGGAGTCTTCGGACAATGGGACGTGGTGGAGCCGGTGACCCAACGGGGTAGTAGGTGAGCGATGGGGTGACGCAGGAAGGTAGTCCAGCCCGGGCGGTGGTAGTCCCGGGGTAAGGGTGTAGGCCGAACGGTAGGCAAATCCGCCGTTCATTGAGGCTGAGACCTGATGCCGAGCCGATTGTGGTGAAGTGGATGATCCTATGCTGTCGAGAAAAGCCTCTAGCGAGTTTCATGGCGGCCCGTACCCCAAACCGACTCAGGTGGTCAGGTAGAGAATACCGAGGCGTTCGGGTGAACTGTGGTTAAGGAACTCGGCAAAATGCCCCCGTAACTTCGGGAGAAGGGGGGCCATTCCTGGTGATGAGTCTTGCACTCTGAGCTGGGGGTGGCCGCAGAGACCAGCGAGAAGCGACTGTTTACTAAAAACACAGGTCCGTGCGAAGCCGTAAGGCGATGTATACGGACTGACGCCTGCCCGGTGCTGGAACGTTAAGGGGACCGGTTAGTCCGATTTCGGTCGGGCGAAGCTGAGAACTTAAGCGCCAGTAAACGGCGGTGGTAACTATAACCATCCTAAGGTAGCGAAATTCCTTGTCGGGTAAGTTCCGACCTGCACGAATGGCGTAACGACTTCTCGACTGTCTCAACCACAGGCCCGGTGAAATTGCATTACGAGTAAAGATGCTCGTTTCGCGCAGCAGGACGGAAAGACCCCGGGACCTTTACTATAGCTTGATATTGGTGTTCGGTTCGGCTTGTGTAGGATAGGTGGGAGACTTTGAAGCCGTGACGCCAGTCATGGTGGAGTCGACGTTGAAATACCACTCTGGTCGTGCTGGATGTCTAACCTGGGTCCGTGATCCGGATCAGGGACAGTGTCTGGTGGGTAGTTTAACTGGGGCGGTTGCCTCCTAAAGAGTAACGGAGGCGCCCAAAGGTTCCCTCAGCCTGGTTGGCAATCAGGTGTTGAGTGTAAGTGCACAAGGGAGCTTGACTGTGAGACTGACGGGTCGAGCAGGTACGAAAGTAGGGACTAGTGATCCGGCGGTGGCTTGTGGAAGCGCCGTCGCTCAACGGATAAAAGGTACCCCGGGGATAACAGGCTGATCTTCCCCAAGAGTCCATATCGACGGGATGGTTTGGCACCTCGATGTCGGCTCGTCGCATCCTGGGGCTGGAGTAGGTCCCAAGGGTTGGGCTGTTCGCCCATTAAAGCGGTACGCGAGCTGGGTTTAGAACGTCGTGAGACAGTTCGGTCCCTATCCGCTGTGCGCGTAGGAGTGTTGAGAAGGGCTGTCCCTAGTACGAGAGGACCGGGACGGACGAACCTCTGGTGTGCCAGTTGTCCTGCCAAGGGCATGGCTGGTTGGCTACGTTCGGGAGGGATAACCGCTGAAAGCATCTAAGCGGGAAGCCTGCTTCGAGATGAGCACTCCCACCTCCTTGAGAGGGTAAGGCTCCCAGTAGACGACTGGGTTGATAGGCCGGATATGGAAGCCCTGTAAGGGGTGGAGTTGACCGGTACTAATAGGCCGAGGGCTTGTCCTCAGTTGCTCGCGTCCACTGTGTTGTTCTGAAACAACGACCCCCATCGCACCAGGCTGTGTCCTGAGTTCGCGGGTGGGTGGTGACAGTTTCATAGTGTTTCGGTGGTCATAGCGTGAGGGAAACGCCCGGTTACATTCCGAACCCGGAAGCTAAGCCTCGTAGCGCCGATGGTACTGCAGGGGGGACCCTGTGGGAGAGTAGGACGCCGCCGAACAATCATTCCAGTGAAGCCCCCTCCCGTCCGGGAGGGGGCTTGACTGCGTTTACGGGACGTTTCTGCCGGCGGGAGTTCCCGGAAATTCAGGTCCGCGCCACCAGGGCGTACCGTTCGTCGGGCACGACGCGGCCCCAGAGCGCGGCGTCGTGTGCGAGCGGGGTGACCGTCAGCTCGCGCACGTGCGGTCGGAGCGCCGCCGCGAGGGTCTCGGCGCGTACACCGCCGGCCCAGGGCAGCCGGGGCGCCCCTGGCGCGTACGGGCGGTCGTCGCCGTCGGCCTGGGCCCACCGGCCCTCGACGAGCACGAGGGTGCCGCCGGGCCGGAGCAGTGTCGTCCAGTGGCGGAGGGTGCTCTCCGGCGAGGGCAGGGTCCACACGAGGTGCCGCGAGAGCACGGCGTCGTAGCCGGTGAGGCGGGCCGGCGGGGCGGCGGCGTCGCCGACGTGCAGGTCGGCGTCGAGGCCGGCGGCGGTGAGCTTGGTGCGGGCCCGGGCGATCATCTGCGGGGCGAGGTCGATGCCGGTCACCCGGTGGCCCTGCCGGGCGAGCAGGGCCGTGAGCGATCCGGTGCCGCATCCGAGGTCCAGGACGTGGCCGGGCGAGGCCGGGAGCCAGTCGCGGAGGCGTGCGGCCCAGGCGGCCCGGACGGCCGGGTCGCGGAGCCCGTGGTCGGGTTCTTCGTCGAAGGTGGCGGCCGCGGTGTCCCAGTAGGTGCTGATCGGTGATCGGTGATCGGGGGTCGGTCATCGGCCGAGTGTCGCACCCGATCCGGACATCCGATCCGGACATCCGATCCGGACCCCCGGGCGGTGACCCGCGGGGACCGGGAGGGACCGGCAGGGAGGGCGTGCGAGGCGGTCAGAGGGCGCGTTTGAAGCCCACGTGGGAGGCGGTGAAGCCGAGGCGCTCGTAGAACCGGCGGGCGTCCGTCCGGGAGGCGTCCGAGGTCAGCTGGACGAGGTCCGCCCCGAGCTCGCGGGCGCGTTCGACGGCCCATTCGACCAGGTGGCCGCCGAGGCCCCTGCCACGCTCCTCGGCGTGGACCCGGACGGCCTCGATGATCGCCCGGGTCGCTCCGCGGCGGGCGAGGCAGGGCACCAGGGTGAGCTGGAGGGTGCCGACCGTCCGGCCGTCGCGTTCGACGACGACCAGGTGCTGCTGCGGGTCGGCCGCGATGCGGGCGAACGCCGCGCGGTAGGGCGCGAGGTCGTCGGGCGTCTCCCGGCCGGCGCCGAGCGGGTCGTCGGCGAGCATGGCGACCACGGCGGGCAGGTCGGCGCTGGTGGCGGGTCGGATGATCGGGTCGGTCATGGACCGACCCTACGGGCCGGCGCCGTCGGGCGGGTCGGGCGGTTCCGGGTGAGGTGTCCGGTTGTCGGTGCCGGGCGGTACGGTGCGTGGCACGGCGGTCACCGCGTCGAGCGTCGCCAGCACCGGGAGGGGCCACGTGGACACGAAGCAGCAGCCGGAGGTGCCCCGGCAGCTCGCGCAGGTGGACGGCGTGCTGGAGCGGATCACCTACGCCAACGAGGAGACCGGCTACACCGTGGCCCGGGTCGACACCGGGCGCGGCGCCAACGACCTGCTGACGGTGGTCGGGGCGCTGCTGGGTGCCCAACCCGGGGAGTCGCTGCGGCTGTTCGGCCGGTGGGGTTCGCACCCGCAGTACGGGCGGCAGTTCACGGTGGAGAACTACACGACGGTGCTGCCCGCCACGGTGCAGGGTATCCAGCGCTATCTCGGGTCCGGGCTGATCAAGGGGATCGGCCCGCGTTTCGCCGAGCGGATCGTGGAGCGGTTCGGCGTGGAGACGCTGGAGGTCATCGAGAACGAGCCGAAGCGCCTGATCGAGGTGCCGGGTCTCGGGCCGAAGCGGACGAAGATGATCGCGGCGGCGTGGGAGGAGCAGAAGTCCATCAAGGAGGTGATGGTCTTCCTGCAGGGGGTCGGGGTGTCGACCTCCCTCGCGGTGCGGATCTTCAAGAAGTACGGGGACTCCTCCATCGGCGTGGTGAAGAACGAGCCGTACCGGCTGGCCTCGGACGTCTGGGGCATCGGCTTCCTGACGGCCGATCGGATCGCGCAGGCGGTGGGCATCCCGCACGACAGCCCGGAGCGGGTGAAGGCGGGCCTGCAGTACGCGCTCTCGCAGAGCAGCGACCAGGGGCACTGCTACCTGCCCGAGGAACGGCTGATCGCCGACGGGGTGAAACTGCTGCAGGTCGACGTGGGGCTGGTGATCGACTGCCTGGCGGAGCTGGTGGCCGAGGAGGGGGTGGTCCGCGAGAGCCTGCCGGGCGGGGGCGGTGACCCGGTCTCGGCGGTCTACCTCGTGCCGTTCCACCGGGCGGAGATCTCGCTGGCCAACCAGCTGCTGCGGCTGCTGAACACGCCGGAGGACCGGATGCCGGCCTTCTCCGGCGCGGCCGGTGCCGCGCTCGACTGGGAGGCCGCGCTGGGCTGGCTCGCAGGCCGGACGGGTGCTCAACTCGCGCCCGAGCAGCGGGATTCGGTGAAGCTCGCGCTCACCCGGAAGGTGGCGGTGCTGACCGGCGGCCCGGGATGCGGCAAGTCGTTCACGGTGAAGTCGATCGTGACGCTCGCCCTGGCGAAGCGGGCGAAGGTGGTGCTGGCCGCACCGACCGGGCGGGCGGCCAAGCGGCTGGCGGAGCTGACGGGGGCCGAGGCGTCGACGGTGCACCGGCTGCTGGAGCTGCGGCCGGGCGGCGAGGCCGCGTACGACCGGGACCGTCCGCTGGACGCGGACCTGGTGGTGGTGGACGAGGCCTCGATGCTGGACCTGATCCTGGCGAACAAGCTGGTGAAGGCGGTGGCGCCGGGCGCGCACCTGCTGTTCGTGGGGGACGTCGACCAACTGCCGTCCGTCGGCGCCGGTGAGGTGCTGCGGGACATGCTGTCGGAGGCGAGCCCGATCCCGTCGGTGCGGCTGACCAGGATCTTCCGGCAGGCCCAGCAGTCGGGGGTGGTGACCAACGCGCACCGTATCAACGAGGGGCTGCCGCCGGTGACGGAGGGTCTGCCGGACTTCTTCCTCTTCGCGGAGGAGGACACCGAGCGGGCGGCGGGGCTGACGGTCGACGTGGTGGCGCGGCGGATTCCGCAGCGGTTCGGGCTGGACCCGCGGCGTGACGTGCAGGTGCTGGCGCCGATGCACCGCGGTCCCGCAGGTGCGGGCAACCTGAACACGCTGCTGCAGGCGGCCGTGACGCCGGCGCGGGAGGGTCTGGCGGAGCGTCGTTTCGGCGGTCGGACGTTCCGGGTGGGCGACAAGGTGACGCAGATCCGGAACAACTACGAGAAGGGCGAGAACGGCGTCTTCAACGGGACCGTCGGGGTCGTCACGTCGCTGAGCGTGGAGGACCAGCGACTGACGGTGCGCACCGACGAGGACGAGGAGGTGCCGTACGACTTCGACGAGCTCGACGAGCTGGCGCACGCGTACGCCGTGACGATCCATCGGTCGCAGGGCAGCGAGTACCCGGCCGTGGTGATTCCGGTCACTGCATCGGCATGGTCGATGCTGCAGAGAAACCTGCTGTACACGGCCGTGACGAGGGCGAAGAAGCTGGTTGTGCTCGTGGGGTCACGGAGGGCGATCGCACAGGCCGTTCGGGCCGTAAGTGCAGGTCGCAGGCACTCTGCGCTCGATCATCGGCTCGCGATTGGATGATCGTCCCAGGGTGGGCTACCGTCCCGGGTTGTCTTGACGTGAAGAGATTTAGGGCGGAACCTGGTTGGGCGCCGATCTTGTCCGGTTCGGACCGGTCATGGCGACAGGTTTTGTATGGCGGGCCCCTTTTCGGCCCACCCCGGGTGCGCGGCTGTCCTCCGGATGGGGGATCGTAGAGACAGTCAGGGCAGTCGGATGAGGATTCATTTCGTCGGTGAGGAAGACGTGAGCGACAACTCGGTAGTACTGCGGTACCAGGACGGCGAGTACGAGTACCCCGTCGTCGAGAGCACTGCGGGCAACGCCGGCTTCGACATCTCGAAGCTGCTCCCGCAGACCGGCCTGGTCACCCTGGACAACGGCTTCGGCAACACCGCCGCGTACAAGTCCGCGATCACTTTCGTGGACGGCGACAACGGCATCCTGCGCTACCGCGGTTACCCCATCGAGCAGCTCGCCGAGCGGGGCAACTTCATCGAAACCGCGTACCTGCTGATCAACGGTGAACTGCCGAAGGCCGAGGAGCTCTCGGTCTTCACCAACGAGATCACCCAGCACACCCTGCTGCACGAGGACGTCAAGCGCTTCTACCAGGGCTTCCCCCGGGACGCGCACCCCATGGCCATGCTGTCCTCGGTCGTCGGCGCGCTCTCCACGTTCTACCCGGAGAGCCACAACCCGTTCGACGCGGAGCAGCGCCACATCTCGACGGTGCGCCTGCTCGCCAAGCTGCCGACGATCGCGGCCTACGCGTACAAGAAGGCGATGGGCCAGCCCTTCGTCTACCCGCGCAACGACCTGAGCTACGTCGAGAACTTCCTGCGGATGATGTTCGCGGTCCCCGCCGAGGACTACGAGATCAACCCGGTCATCGTGAACGCCCTCGACAAGCTGCTGATCCTGCACGCGGACCACGAGCAGAACTGCTCGACCTCCACCGTGCGCCTCGTGGGCTCCAGCCACGCGAACCTCTTCGCCTCGATCTCGGCCGGCATCTCGGCGCTGTGGGGCCCGCTCCACGGCGGCGCCAACCAGGCCGTGCTGGAGATGCTGGAGCAGATCCAGAAGGACGGCGGCGACGTCGACGCCTTCATCCGCAAGGTGAAGAACCGCGAGGACGGCGTCAAGCTGATGGGCTTCGGCCACCGCGTGTACAAGGCCTTCGACCCGCGCGCCGCGCAGGTCAAGATCCTTGCGCACGAGGTGCTCGGCCAGCTCGGCAAGTCCGACGAGCTGCTCGACATCGCGCTCAAGCTGGAGGAGCACGCGCTCAGCGACGACTTCTTCGTCTCGCGCAAGCTCTACCCGAACGTGGACTTCTACACGGGTCTGATCTACCGCGCGATGGGCTTCCCGACCAGCATGTTCACCGTGCTGTTCGCGCTCGGCCGCCTGCCCGGCTGGATCGCCCACTGGCACGAGATGATCAACGACCCGACCAGCCGCATCGGCCGCCCGCGGCAGATCTACACCGGCACCGCGATCCGCGACTACGTGGAGCTCGGCGAGCGCTGACCCGGCTCGTACGGAGGGCCCGGCCGCACCCCCGCGAGGGGGAGTGGCCGGGCCCTCCGCCGTGTGCGGCCCGGGGGCCGCTGACGAGGTCTGCGGCGCACGGCACCCAGGTGCGACAGTGCCAGGAACGGCCGCTCAAAGCGTCCCTGACCCCTCGCACCCGGTGCCGTGCGCCGTGCCGCCGATAAGGTCGGCAGCCGTTCCGGGGCCCGCCGGAGCCCCGTGTGCGGCGGCCGTCCGGAGCGGGGACGCGAAGCCGTTCGCCGCGTCGCCGCGGGCCGGACACCCGCTGCACTACACACGGTATGACGTATCGGGGGCCCGGGAGTTACGTTCCGGCAGTGTGAGTTCGCTCTCTCCACCCTCCGTGTGCGGGCGTGCCGGATCCGCGCTGTCCCTTATCACACGCTTTCCGGCGTGCTGCGTCACCCTCCCCGCATTTCCCGCGACCCAGCGTGATACGAATCGTCCCGTCCCCGGCCGCGGCCGGGGAGGCCCCGCCGGTGCGGTCCGCCCGCACCTCCGCCGGGCCGTACCCGGACAGGGAGGGAACGCGAGGATGACCAGGAACGTCGTCGTCACCGGTGGCGGTACGGGCATCGGCTACGAGGTGGCCCGCAGGTTCGCCGATGCGGGCGAACGGGTCGTGATCGTCGGCCGCCGCCGGGCCGTGCTCGAACAGGCCGCCGCGGAGCTGGGCGGGAACGTCACCCCGCTGGTGTGCGACCTCGCCGACCCCGACGCCGTCGAGGCGGCGCTCGGCGCACTCCCCGCCACCGTCGACGTGCTGGTCAACAACGCGGGCAGCCGCGAGACGGTGATCGGCGCCGGCCCGCACGCCGTCCTCGCCCGCTGGCGCGGCGACTTCGAGCGGAACGTGCTCACCGTCGTGCTGCTCACCGAGTCGATCCGTGACCGGCTCCCCCCGGGCTCCGGCCGGGTCGTCACCGTCAGCTCCATCGCCGCACTGCGCGGGGCCGGCTCCTACGGCGCCGCGAAGGCGTCGCTGCACGCCTGGAACCACTTCCTGTCGGCACAGCTCGGGCCGTCCGGCATCACGGCCAACATCGTCGCCCCGGGCACGGTGGCGGGCACCGAGTTCTTCGGGCCGCGGCTGGACGACGCCGAGGTGTCCCGGCGGGCCGCCCGCACCCTGCTCGGCCGGATCGGCGAGCCCGCCGAGGTGGCTGCCGCCGTGTACTTCCTGGCGTCGCCGGAGGCCGCGTTCATCACCGGCGAGATCCTGCACTGCAACGGCGGCGAGCTGCTCGGGCGCTGAGCCTCCGCTGCGACGGCGGCGAGCTGCCCGGGCGCCGAGCCCGGACGCCGGACGGCCCCGGTCGGCGGTTGCCGGCCGGGGCCGTGGGCGTGCAGGGTCCGTGGGCGTGCGGGGGTGTTCAGGCGGCGTCGAAGCTCCGCAGCCGGAGGCTGTTGGTGACGACGAAGACCGACGAGAACGCCATGGTGGCGCCGGCCACCACCGGGTTGAGCAGCCCTGCCGCGGCGAGCGGCACCGCCGCGACGTTGTAGGCGAACGCCCAGAAGAGGTTGCCCTTGATGGTGGCGAGGGTGCGCCGGGAGAGCCGGATGGCGTCGCCGGCGGCCCGGAGGTCGCCGCGGACGAGGGTCAGGTCGGCGGCCTCGATGGCGGCGTCGGTGCCGGTGCCCATCGCCAGGCCGAGGTCGGCCTGGGCCAGCGCGGCGGCGTCGTTCACGCCGTCCCCGACCATGGCGACGGAGCGGCCCTCGGCCTGCAGCCGCCGGATGGTGGCGACCTTGTCCTCCGGCAGCACCTCGGCGATCACGTCCTCGGCGGGGATGCCGACCTCGGCCGCGACCGCCTCGGCCGAGGCCCGGTTGTCGCCGGTCAGCAGCACCGGCCGCAGGCCGAGGGCGCGCAGGTCGGCCACGGCCTCGGCGCTGCCGGGCCGGACGGTGTCGGCGACGACGAGGACCGCGCGGGCGGCGCCGTCCCATCCGACGGCGACGGCGGTGCGCCCGGCCTGTTCGGCGGCGGCGCGGGCGGCCGTGAGCTCGGGCGGCAGGTGCTGGGCGTGGTCGGCGAGCAGGGCCTCGCGTCCGGCGACGACGGCGTGGCCCTCGACGGTGCCGAGGACGCCGCGGCCGGGCACGTTCCGGAATCCCTCGACGGGCGGCAGGTCGCCGGTGCGCGCGGCCGCGGCGGCGGCCACGGCGGCGGCGATCGGGTGCTCGGAGGCGTGCTCCAGGGCGCCCGCGAGGCGCAGTGCCTGCCGTTCGTCGACCCCGTCGGCGGTGTGGACGGAGATCAGCGCCATCCGCCCGCTGGTGACGGTGCCGGTCTTGTCGAGGACGACGGTGTCGACGCGGCGGGTGGTCTCCAGCACTTCGGGGCCTTTGATGAGGATGCCGAGCTGGGCGCCGCGTCCGGTGCCGACCATCAGGGCGGTCGGGGTGGCGAGGCCGAGGGCACAGGGGCAGGCGATGATCAGGACGGCCACGGCGGCGGTGAAGGCCTCGGTGGGGCTCCGGTCGAGCAGCAGCCAGGCGACCAGGGTGGCGAGGGCGACGAGGATGACCACCGGCACGAAGACGGCGGAGATCCTGTCGGCCAGTCGCTGGGCGGCGGCCTTGCCGTTCTGGGCGTCCTCGACGAGCTTGGCCATGCGGGCGAGCCGGGTGTCGGCGCCGATCCGGGTGGCCTCGACGACGAGGCGTCCGCCCGCGTTGACGGTGGCGCCGGTCACGGTGTCGCCGACGGCGACCTCGACCGGCACGGACTCGCCGGTGAGCATGGAGGCGTCGACGGCGGAGGTGCCGTCGGTGACGACGCCGTCGGTGGCGATCTTCTCGCCGGGGCGGACGACGAAGCGCATGCCGACGGCCAGCCGGTCGACGGGGATGCGCTCCTCGCGGCCGTCGCGCAGGACGGAGACGTCCTTGGCACCGAGGTCCATGAGGGCGTGCAGGGCGGCGCCCGCTCGGCGCTTGGAGCGGGCCTCCAGCCAGCGTCCGAGCAGGATCAGGGTGGTGACGGCGGCGGCGGTCTCCAGGTAGAGGGTGGAGGAGGCGTCGCCGGGGCCGGTGGTCAGGGAGAAGCCGTGGCGCATGCCGGGCATGCCGGCGTCGCCGAGGAAGAGGGCCCAGACCGACCAGCCGAACGCGGCGAGGGTGCCGAGCGAGATCAGGGTGTCCATGGTGGCGGCGCCGTGCCGGAGGTTCGTCCAGGCGGCGCGGTGGAACGGGAGGCCGCCGTACACCACGACCGGACCGGTGAGGGCGAACGCAAGCCACTGCCAGTTGTCGAACTGCAGGGCGGGGACCATCGACAGGAGGACCACGGGCACGGACAGTGCGACGCCGGTCAGCAGCCGGTCGCGGAGCGGGTCGGGGGCGGAGGCCCCCGGGGTGTCCGCCGGGGCCGGTTCGGCGGCGGGCGGCGGCGGGAGCTCGGCGGTGTAGCCGGTCCGTTCGACGGTGGCGATCAGGTCGTCGACGGCGATGCCCTCGCCGAAGTCGATCCGGGCCTTCTCGGTGGCGTAGTTGACGGTGGCCTCGACGCCGTCCATCCGGTTGAGCTTCTTCTCGACCCGGGCGGCGCAGGAGGCGCAGGTCATGCCACCGATCGTCAGCTCGACGCGCTGCCGTGCGGCGGGGCCTATGCCCTGCGTGGTGGTGCTCATCTCATCTGCTCCTAGGACGAGCGTAGTGGGGGGCCCGGACGGGGGCCGCGCCCCCGGGCCGGCGTCAGGCCGTGCGGCCGACCAGCTCGTAGCCGGCCTCGTCGACCGCGGCACGGATGCGGTCGTCGTCGACCGGCTGTGCGGAGGAGACGGTGACGGTGCCGGCCCTGGCGTCGGCGGCGACCTCGGTGACGCCCGGAATGCCGGAGACCTCCGCGCTCACCGACTTCTCGCAGTGACCGCAGCTCATGCCGGTGACGGTGTAGGTGACGGTGCTGGACATCGGGTGCCTCCGGTTGGTCTGTCGGGCGCGGGCGGTGGGCGCCCGTGCTCCCTTCCTCTCACAACACCATACCCCCCTGGGGTATTTCCGCCCGGGGTGGAGGATGTGGCGTGGATCGCGGAAGGCCCTGCCGACAGCAGACAGTAGCCGCTCCGGCACCTTGGGTTCCGGCCCGGCCCTCGCGTGTCACCCGCCGGCCGACGGCGGCGCGCACGGCCACCCGCCCCGCCGTCCGCTATGTTCGGCCTGTGTTCCGGATCAGCCGAGCCCAGCGGGCCGAAGCGCCCGACCCCACCGGCCTGGCACCCGCCCGCCGCAGGACCGCCCTGCTGGCGACGGACCTCCAGGACCTGTCGTTCCGGCGCCGCGCCACCCCGTCCCTGCTGGCCATCCTCGCCGTGTCCGTCGTCGACTTCGTCTCCGGCCAGGACCGCTACCTCGCCCCGCTGATGGTCATGGTGCCGTCCATCTCCGCGCTCCTGCTGACCCCGGTCGAACTCCTGCTGGTGTGCGGCGTCGGCTTCCTCTCCCTGCTGTGGCTGAGCAACTACGACCAGGTCGCCACCTTCGACGACGGCCGCTTCCTCTACGGCGCACTGCTCAGCTACACCGTGCTGACCGCCTTCAGCGCGTACGTCGCCGAGCTGCGCATGCGGCGCGCCGCCGTGTTCGCCGCGGTCAGCTCCGTCGCCGAGGCGGCCCAGCGCGCCCTCCTGCGACGTCCGGGACCGACCGTCGGACCGCTCGACCTCGCCGTGCGGTACGTCTCCGCCGCGGACACCGCCCGGATCGGCGGAGACCTCTACTCCGTGCTCGACACCCCGCACGGCACCCGGGTGCTCGTCGGAGACGTCCGCGGCAAGGGGCTCGGCGCCGTGCAGACCGCCGCCGTCGTGCTCGGCGCCTTCCGGGAGGCTGCGTACGACGAGGAACGCGTCACCGCGGTCGCCGGGCGGGTCGAGGCCAGCGTGGAGCGGCACGTGCCGGACGGCGAGTTCACCACGGCGCTGTTCGCGGACTTCCGCGAACCCGGCTCGGTGGAACTGCTGCACTTCGGGCACGTCCCGCCGATCCGGGTGGGCCAGGACGGCACCGTGAGCGTGCTGGAGGCCGACGAGCCGTGGGTGCCGCTCGGCCTCGGCCCCCTGGTCTCGGGCGAACCCACCGGATCCCGCGTGCGGTTCGGCCCGCACGACGTGCTGGTGCTCTGCACCGACGGCGTGGTCGAGGCCCGCCACCGCCGCACCGGCGACTTCTACCCGCTCGCCGCCCGGGTCGGCCCGCTCGTCCGCGGCGCGGCGCGCTCCGCCGGCGAGCTGGAGGCCGCGGTCGGCCGCGTCTACGCGGACCTGCTCGCCCACACCGGGGGCGAGCTCGGCGACGACGCGCTGCTGATGCTCGTCAGCCGTCCCGAACGGGCCTGACCACCGCACCGGTGCCGCCCGGGCCGCAGCGGCCCCGTCGGGTGCCCCCGGCCCGTGTGTCTCAGGCCCGCGTGCCCGGCCCACGTGCCTCAGGCCGTGCACGTCAGGCCGTGCACGCCTCCGCGAGCGCGTCGAAGAGCAGTGCCGTCGAGACCGCCCCGGGATCCAGGTGACCGGCGCTGCGCTCGCCCAGGTACGAGGCGCGGCCCTTGCGGGCGACCAGCGGCAGGGTGGCCCGCGCGCCCGCCCGGGCGGCGTCCGCCGCGGCCCGGGACGCGACCGGGAGGCCGTCCCCGGCGGAGACGCGGAACGCCGCGACCGCGGGGGCGAACGCGTCCACCATGGTCTTGTCGCCCACCTGCGCCCCGCCGAGGTCCTGCACCGCGGCGAGGGCCGCCTCCAGTGCGGCCGCGACCTCCGGCGCCCCGGCCTGCGGCGCGTCGAGCACGCGGCCGACCGCCCGGAGGGCGGAGCCGTACAGCGGCCCGCACGCCCCGCCCACCGTGGAGATCAGAGTGCTGCCGGCCGCCGACAGCACCGGCCCGGGGGAGGACGGAGGATCGGCCGCCAGCGAGCGGACGACGGCCGTGAAGCCGCGGTGCAGGTTGGTGCCGTGGTCCCCGTCGCCGATCGCGGCGTCGAGGGCGGTGAGCTCGGCCTGACGGGCGGCCACCGCGGCGGCCGCGCCGCGCAGCCAGCGCCCGCCGCGGGCGGAGTCCAGGACGGTGTGCACCGTGACGGGTCCTCTCGGGCGGGCCGCCCGGCTCAGGGCCGGGTGAGGGCGGGTGTCGCGACGGGGGCGTCCCAGAGCCGCAGCAGCTCGGCGTCGGCCTTCGTCAGGGTCAGCGAGAAGCCGGCCATGTCGAGGCTCGTGACGTAGGGGCCGACGAGGCTGCGGACGATCCGGATCCCGCGGGACGCCAGGTGCGCCGCGACCTCGCCGAAGACGACGTACAGCTCCAGGAGCGGCGTGCCGCCCAGGCCGTTCACCAGGGCGATCACCTCGTCCCCGGCGGTGAGCCCCTGGTCGGCCAGCACGGTGTCGACCACCTCGGCGGCCAGCTCGGCGGCCGGACGCAGCGCCGCGCGCCGCCGCCCCGGCTCGCCGTGGATCCCGACACCGACCTCGATCTCGTCGTCGGGGAGGTCGAAACCCGGCCGGCCCGCGGCCGGTACCGTCGCGGCGGTCAGCGCGATCGCGAACGACCGCGACGCCGCGGCGGTGCGGCGGTGCGGGCGCCGAGCGCGGCGACCGCGTCGAGGGCGGCCCCGGCCTCGGCCGCCGCACCGGCGATCTTCTCCACGGCGACGGTCGCGCCGGTGCCGCGCCGGCCCGCCGTCCAGGTGGAGTCCTCCACGGCCACGTCGTCGGCGACCAGGACGGTGGCCACCGCGATGCCCTCCTCGGCGGCGAGATCGGCGCCGAGCCGGAAGTTCAGCACGTCGCCGGTGTAGTTCTTGACCACGAACAGCACGCCCGCACCGGTGTCGACGGCCCGGGCGGCGGCGAGCACCTGGTCCGGCACGGGAGAGGTGAAGACCTCGCCCGGACAGGCCGCGTCAAGCATGCCCGGGCCGACGAAGCCCACGTGCAGCGGCTCGTGCCCCGACCCGCCGCCGGACACCAGCGCCACTCGGCCCGGGGCCTTCGGCACCCTCCGGCGCACCACCCGTGCGGCGGTGTCCACGGTCAGGTCCGGGTGGGCGGCGGCGACTCCGGCGAGGGCGTCCGCGAGGACGCTCTCCGGGCTGTTGATCAGCTTCTTCACGGCGGCACTCCCTCGTGCGGCTCCCGGCCCGACGCTACGCCGGACACCCCCGGGCCGCCCGCCGCAGCAGCCCTCCGGTCCTAGGGTGGCCGGTATGACCGCTGCTCCGGTGGGTGTCGTCCTGGTCTCGCACAGCCCCGCACTCGCCGCCGGGCTGCGCGACCTGCTGGCCGAGCTCGGGGCTGGCCGGGTGCCGGTGGCGATCGCCGCGGGCACCGCCGACGGTCGGCTCGGCACCAGCGCCGACCTCGTGGCCCGGGCCGTGGAGGCGGCGGACACCGGGGCCGGCGTGGTCGTCGTGCCCGACCTCGGCAGCGCGGTGCTCACCGCGCGGCTCGCGCTCGCCGACCGCCCCGGCGCCGTCCTCGTGGACGCGCCGTTCGTCGAGGGGGCGGTGGCGGCCACCGTCACGGCGTCCGCCGGCGCGGGCCTGGACGAGGTGGTGCGGGCCGCGGAGGAGGCCCGGCACCTGCGCAAACTCTGACCGGCCGCGACGCCCGGTCGTACCTCCGCTCGGCCGCAATCCCCGCCCGACCGCGCCTCCGCCCGGCCGCTACTTCGCGTCCGCGTAGCAGTCGACGACCGCGGTGGTCATCGGGAAGCGGACGGGCGAGTCGCCGAACACCAGGGCCCGGGCCTCCTCCGCCGCCGCGGCGATCTCCGCGGCGACCCCGTCGGCGAGGTCCGTCGGGGTGTGCACCAGCACCTCGTCGTGCTGGAAGAACACCAGGTGCGGCCGGTCGGCCCCGGAGCCGAGCGCGGCGAGGCGGCGGCGCAGCGCGGCGAGCAGGGCCAGCGCCCAGTCCGCGGCGCTGGCCTGGATGACGAAGTTGCGGGTGAACCGGCCGCGGGCCCGGGCCGAGCGGCCGCCGGCCTCGCCCGCGGTCTCGGGGGCCTCGGTCAGGTCGAGCCAGTCCGCGGACGGCGGCGGGCAGGTGCGGCCCAGCCGGGACCGGACGATGCCGCCGTCCTCGCCGGTGCGGGCCGCGGCCTCCACGTGGCCCATGGCGGCCGGGTAGCGGCGGCGCAGGGTGGCGAGGAGCGGGCCGATGTCGCCGCTGGTCTGGCCGTACATGGCGCCGAGCAGGCCGAGCTTGGCTTTGGCCCGGTCGCCGTGGAAGGCGGTCGCGGCGAGCGCCTCGTACAGGTCGCCCTCGGCGGCGGTGCGGGCCAGGCCGGCGTCGCCGGAGAGCGCGGCGAGCACCCGGGGCTCCAACTGGGCGGCGTCGGCGACGACCAGGGACCAGCCCGGGTCGGCGACCACCGCGCGGCGGAGGATCCGCGGGATCTGCAGGGCGCCGCCGCCGCGGCTCGCCCAGCGCCCGGAGACGACGCCGCCGACGACGTACTCCGGGCGGAAGCGGCCGCCGCGCGCCCACGTGGCCTGCCACGCCCAGCCGTGCGCGGCGTGCAGCCGCGACAGCTCCTTGTAGTGGATCAGCAGCTCCGCGGCGGGGTGCTCGACGCCGCGCAGCTCCCAGCTGCGGGTGGAGGAGAGGTGCACGCCCTGGTCGGCGAAGGCGCGCAGCACCTGGGTGTGCGAGTCCGGGTTGAACGGGCGGCCCCCGAGGGCCTGCTGCAGTTCGCCGGCCAGTTCGGCGAGCCGGCGCGGCTGTGCGCCGGGGATCTGCGGGCGCGGGCCGAGCAGCTCGGTCAGCAGGAGGTCGTGCAGGTCGGTGCGCCAGGGCAGGCCGTCACGGGCCATCTCCGCGGCCAGCAGGCCGCCGGCCGACTCGGCGGCCACCAGCACCCGGAAGCGGGCGCGGGCGGCGTCGTCGCCGATCGCGGCGATCCGGCGCAGCTGCTCCGCGTGGACGGCGACGACGGCCTCCAGCGGGTCGGCCCCCGGGGGGAGCTGGAGCCGGTCCGGGGCGAAGAGGCCGGCCTGTTCGTCGTCGTCGGCGGCCGCCTCGGGCAGGTCGGCGGGCACGGGCAGGCCGCGCAGCCGGGCCCACGCGGCGCCCAGCGAGCGCGGTTCGCCCCACCCGCCCTCGTGGCCGAGCAGCAGCGGCTCGGTCAGCCGCAGGTCGTGGCAGCGGGCGAGCCGGACGGGCAGCAGCGGTGCGTAGGCGCTGTCGGCGGCCGCGTACACCCAGCGGGGCTGTCCGGCGGCCTCGACGGCGGCGACGGCGGGGCCGAGGAGGGCGGCGTGCTCGGGCGGGCCGAGGGGGGTGCCGTCGTCGGCGAGCGGCTGCAGCCGGCCGCCGGGGCCGTGCGGGTCGGGCGCCAGGGCGTAGCGGGGGGCCATCGGCGGCCTCCTCTCCTCGGGTCGTCGCAGCCCGGCGCGGGTACGGCGGCGGGCCTGCTCCGACCGTAGCGCGGTGGGCCGACAACGCCCGGTCCCGGCCGTGCGCGGCGAGCTTCCGCCAGCGAGGGAACCCGCCTCCGCAGTCCGTAGGCGGCGGTCATGACGGCGCGTAGGGTCGGCGGAATGAGCGACAATCCCTTCTTCACGACCAGCACCCTGGTCCACGAGCTGCCGCCCTTCGCCGAGATCCGCGAGGAGCACTACCTGCCGGCGTTCGAGCAGGGCATGGCGCTGCAGCTCACCGAGATCGCCGGGATCGTGGCCGACCCGGAGCCGCCGACGTTCGACAACACCCTCGTCGCGCTGGAGCGTTCGGGGGCACTGCTGCGGCGGGTCCGGCTCGCCTTCGAGAACAAGGGCGACGCGGACACCACCCCCGGTCTGCAGGAGCTCGACGCGGTGATCAGTCCGCGGCTCGCCGGCCACCAGGACGCGATCCACCTCGACGCGGGGCTGTTCGCCCGGATCGACGCCCTGCACCGCACCCGCGGCACCCTCGGGCTGGACCTGGAGTCGCTGCGGTTGCTGGAGCGCCGTCACACCGCGTTCGTGCGGGCCGGTGCCGAACTGCCGGCCGGCAAGCAGCTGCGGATGCGCGCCATCAACGCCGAACTCGCCTCGTGCGCGACCGAGTTCCGCCGCAACCTGCTCGACGGCACCCGGGCCGGTGCGGTCGTCGTGGACGATCCCGCCCGGCTCGCCGGGCTGTCGTCCGACGCGATCGCCGCCGCCGCCGCGAACGGTCGTGCCCTCGGGCACGACGGCCGCCACGTGCTCAGCCTGAAGAACTTCTCCAACCAGACGGAGCTGGCCCAGCTCACCGACCGCCCGTTGCGCGAGCAGCTGCTGGCCGCGTCGCTCGGGCGGGCCGCCGGCACCAACGGCCCGCTCGCGATCCGGATGGCCGCCCTGCGCGCCGAACGCGCCGCCCTGCTCGGCCACCCCAGCCACGCCGCGTACGTCGTCGCCGACGAGACGGCCGGCACCACGGCGGCGGTCGAGGCGATGCTCGGACGGCTGGTCGCGCCCGCCGTCGCCAACGCGGAGCGGGAGGCCGCCGAACTCCTCGCCGCCGCCCGCGCCGACGGCCTCGACACCATCGCCGCGCACGACTGGGCGTACTACGCGGAGCGGGTGCGGCAGGCGTCGTACCAGGTGGACGCGGCCGTGCTGCGTCCGTACCTGGAGCTCGAACGGGTGCTCCACGACGGGGTGTTCCACGCGGCCCGGCTGGCCTACGGGGTGACGCTCACCGAGCGGCCCGACCTCACCGCCTACCACCCGGACGCCCGGGTGTTCGAGGTCGCCGACGAGGACGGCACGGCGCTCGGCCTGTTCATCGGCGACTTCCACGCGCGCGACTCCAAGCGCGGCGGTGCCTGGATGAACGAACTCGTCCCGCAGTCCGGCCTGCTCGGCAAGCGCCCGGTGGTGGTCAACAACCTCAACATCGCCAAGCCCGCGCCGGGCGAGCCCGCGCTGCTCACCTGGGACGAGGTGCGCACGCTGTTCCACGAGTTCGGGCACGCCCTGCACGGGCTGTTCTCCGACGTGCGCTACCCGCTGTTCTCCGGCACCGCGGTGCCCCGCGACTTCGTCGAGTTCCCCTCGCAGGTCAACGAGATGTGGATGGTGCGACCGGAGGTGCTGGCCGCCTACGCGCGCCACCACGTCACGGGGGAGCCCATGCCGGCCGCGCTCGTCGAGCGGATGGCCGCCGCCGAGGCGTTCGGTCAGGGCTTCCGCACGGTCGAGTACCTCGCCGCGGCCCTGCTGGACTGGGCCTGGCACACGCTGCCCGCCGGCCGGGAGGTCGCGGACGCCGAGGAGTTCGAGCGCGAGGCGCTGCGCGGGTACGGGCTCGCGGTGGACGCGATCCCGCCGCGCTACCGGACGGCGTACTTCAGCCACGTCTTCGCGGGCGACTACAGCGCCGGGTACTACGCCTACATCTGGTCGGAGGTGCTGGACGCCGACACCGTGGAGTGGTTCCGCACCAACGGCCGTGACGTGCGCGGCAGCGGCGAGGTGTTCCGGCGCGAGCTCCTCGCCCGCGGTGGCAGCCGGCCCGCCCTGGACTGCTTCCGGGCCGTGGTCGGCCGCGACCCGGAGATCGGGCCGCTGCTGGAGCGCCGCCGGCTCGGCTGAGGGCCGTCCGCCGCCGGCCGGGGCTCAGCCGTCCCCGGTCGGCGGCGTCACCGGCGGCAGGACGGGCGGCAGTGCGGCGGCCGCCGCGAGGCGCCCCCACAGCAGGTCGGCCAGGGCCTGCACCATCCGGGCCCGTGGGCAGGGCCGCTGCTCCAGCCACCAGTCGCCGGCGGCGAGCACCATGCCGGTGATCGCCCGGCCCCAGGCCTCGGAGAGCAGCGGCCCGTCCGCGCCGAGGTCGACCTGCCGCTGCACGGCGCCGGTGATCTCCTCGGCGATCTGGCGGAGCGCGGGGGCCAGGGCGTTGCCGGCGCCGGTCGGGTCGCCGGGTTCGGGGTGGGTGAGCAGCCGGTAGACCTGCGGCCGGGACTCGATCGCGGCGAGGTAGGTGTCGATGACGTGCTCGACCTGGTCGCGGCGCTCCAGGGGCTCGGTGAGCGCGGCGCGTACGGCGGTCAGCAGGCCGGCGGTGTGGCGCTCGGTGAGCGCGCCGATGAGGCCGTTCCGGTCGCCGAAGTGCCGGTAGAGGATCGGCTTGGTGATGCCGGCCTCGGCGGCGATGGTGTTCATGCTGGCGGCCGGGCCCTCGCGCTGGACCACCCGGTCCGCGGCGTCGAGCAACTGCTCGCGGCGGTGCCCGCCGGAGGGTGCTGGGGCTGGGGTCGGCACGGTGGTGCGCCTCCTCGGTACGGGCGTTGACATGGGCTACCAATGAGTAGCAGACTCCGTCGATGTTACCCGAGGTAACACGCGTTCGGGCACCGCCGCCCCGGCCGCGTCCCCCTCCTGCGCACGCCCCTGCGCACACTCCTGCGGAGGTACGCCCCGATGAGCACCTTCTCCCTCGACCCCGGCCCGGACCAGATCGCCGTCCGCGACTGGCTGCACGGCTTCGCCGCCGACGTCATCCGGCCCGCCGCGGCCGAATGGGACGAGCGCGAGGAGACCCCCTGGCCGGTCATCCAGGAAGCCGCCAAGCTCGGCATCTACTCGCTGGACTTCTACGCCCAGCAGTACTTCGACCCCTCCGGCATCGGCATCCCGATCGCCATGGAGGAGCTCTTCTGGGGCGACGCCGGCATCGGCCTCTCCATCGTCGGCACCACGCTGGCCGCCGTCGCGGTGCTCGCGAACGGCACCGAGGAGCAGATCGGCACCTGGGCGCCGCAGATGTTCGGCACCCCGGACGACGTCAAGGTCGCCGCGTTCTGCTCGTCCGAGCCCGACGCCGGGTCGGACGTCTCCGCCCTGCGCACCCGGGCCGTCTACGACGAGGCCACCGACGAGTGGGTGCTCGACGGCACCAAGACCTGGGCCACCAACGGCGGCATCGCGCACGTGCACGTCGTCGTCGCCACCGTCGATCCGGCGCTCGGCGCCCGCGGCCAGGCGTCCTTCGTCGTACCGCCCGGCACCCCGGGCCTCGCGCAGGGCCAGAAGTTCAAGAAGCACGGCATCCGCGCCTCGCACACCGCCGAGGTCGTCCTCGACGGCGTCCGGGTGCCCGGTCACTGCCTGCTCGGCGGCAAGGAGAAGCTCGACGAGCGACTCGCCCGGGCCCGCGAGCGGGCGGCGGGCGGCGGATCCCCCTCGGCCAAGGGCAGGAACGCGGCCATGGCCACCTTCGAGGCCTCGCGGCCCGCGGTCGGCGCCCAGGCGATCGGCATCGCCCGCGCCGCCTACGAGGTCTCGCTCGACTACGCGAAGACCCGCGTGCAGTTCGGCCGGCCGATCATCGACAACCAGGGCGTCGCCTTCCAGCTCGCCGACATGAAGACCCGCATCGACGCGGCCCGGCTCCTCGTCTGGCGCGCCTCCTGGATGGCGGCCAACAACCAGCCGTTCACCAGCGCCGAGGGATCGATGTCCAAGCTGTACGCGGGCGAGACCGCGAAGTGGGTGACGTCCCAGGCGATGCAGATCCTCGGCGGCAACGGCTTCACCCGCGAGTACCCCGTCGAGCGGATGCACCGCGACAGCGCGATCTACACCGTCTTCGAGGGCACCAGCGAGATCCAGCGCCTGGTCATCGCGCGGGCCGTCTCGGGGATGCCGATCCGCTGACGCGAACCGGACCGGGCACCGGCCGCCCCGCCGCCGGTGCCCGGTCCGCGGCTCGCCGCTCGCGGGGCTCTCGCGACCGGGGCCGCCGCGCTCGGAACCGCGGCTCGCGGCGCTCTCGCCACCCGCGGGCCGCCGCGCTCAGAACCGCGGCTCGCGCCGTTCCAGGAACGCCGCCAGGCCCTCGCGCACGTCCGGCGCCGCACGGGATTTGCGCTCCCACGGCGCCACGGCGGCGGCCGCCTCCTGCGGCGGGACGGCCAGCGCCGCCTTCACCGCGCCGATCGACTGCGGCGAGCGCTTCGCCAGCAGCCTGGCGAACTCCGCCGCCCGCCCGTCGAGTTCGGGGGCCGGCAGCACCTCGTCCACCAGCCCGAACCGCTCCGCCCGCTCGGCGGTCACCAACTCGCCCGAGAACAGCAGATACTTCGCGCGGGCCGGCCCGACCAGCCCGGCCAGCCGCACCGTCGGCACCGCCGGGTAGACCACGCCCAGCTTCGCCGGGGTGATGCCGAATCGCGCGTCGTGCGCGGCGAACCGCAGGTCGCAGGCGACCGCCAACTGGCACCCGCCGCCCACGCACGCACCGTGCACCACCGCGACGGTCGGATGCGGGAAGGCCGCCAGCGCCTCCTCGGCGGCCACGTTCTGCGCGTGGTAGGCGTCGGCCCGCGCCGGGTCCGCGTACACCTCGGACAGCTCGGCGATGTCCGCGCCGGCGCAGAACGTGCGCTCCGCGCCGGTCACCAGCAGGACGCGTACGGCGGGCACCGCCGCCAGGCGCTCCAGCACGCCAGGCAGGCCCTGCCACATCGCGAGCGTCATGGCGTTGCGCCGGGCCGGCCGGTCCAGGACGAGCGTGGCCACCGGGCCGTCGAGCGCCGCGCGCAGCCCGGCGACACCGGTCTCGAACACTTCGGCCATCACTGCCTCCGGGGGTGGGACGGGGTGCGCCTCACCCTTCCACAGCGGCCTCGCCGCCCACCACGGCCGTCACTGTGATCTCCACCAACTGGCCGGTGTAGCCGAGGCAGGAGACCCCGAGCAGCGTCGAGGTGTGCGGGCCCTCGGCCAGACCGGACGCGTCGACGACGTCCCAGACCTCCGACAGCGCGGCCGGCTCGTCCGACACGACGTACACGGTGCTGGCGACCACCTCCGGGAGGCTGCTGCCGACGTGGGCGAGCGCCGCCTCCAGGTTGGCGAGCACCTGCCGGGTCTGCGCGACCCGGTCACCCGGGCCGACCAGGCCGCCCCCGGCGTCCAGCGGCACACCGCCGGCCAGGAACGCCAGCCGGGTGCCCGGACCCACCACCGCGGTGTGGGCGTAGCCGGGAGGCGGGAACAGGCTCGGGACCGTACTGCGCTGCACCATGCTCTGCGCCATGAGGGGGCTCCTCGGTCGGGTGTCGGGAGGCGGCCTGCGGACGGGCGCCCGCCCCGATGATCGGCCGCCGGTGACCTGCTGTCACCCGGATTTCGCGGCGTCCCCCTCCGGGCCCGCCGGACCGCCGCGCCACTCGTGCGCGAGCACCGACCAGACCTCCATGTCCTGCCGGACGCCGTCGTTGAGGAAGTGCTCGCGCATGACGCCGTCCAGGTGCATGCCCATCCGCAGGGCCACCGCCCGGCTGCGGGCGTTGTGCGCGCCGTTCCACCACTCGACCCGGTGCAGGCCGCGCTCGACGAGGGCGTAGTCGATCAGGCACCGGACGGCCGCGCTCACCAGGCCGCGGCCCTCGCCCTGCTTCTCCGTCCACGCGCCGATCTCGCACACCCCTGCGGCCGCGTCGAAGGAGACGAACATGACGCCGCCCACCAGCACGCCGCCGAGCCGGATCCCGAAGATGCGCCCGCCGCCGGCGGCCTGCCGGTCGGCATATCCCTGCAGCGTCGCGCGGGCGGATTCGAGATCGACCGACCGCCGGGCCCACGGTATCCACGGGTCGGTGTTCGCACGGGCCCGGTCCATGTGGGCGAGGAATTCCTCGGCCTGCCAGGGTTCGAGCGGGCGCAGCTCGGCATCCTCGGCGAGCGGTACGGCGTACACGGTGGGTCCCTCCGGTCGGGGCGGCGTCTGCATAACAAACGTTTGGTAGGTACCATAGCGCCCATGACGCCCGCCCGCGGAGACCACGACGCCCGCCGCCGCGACGTCTCCGAGGCGGTGTGGCGGGTGCTCGCGGACCGCGGGTTCGGCGGCCTGACCCTCCGCGCCGTCGCCGCCGAGATGGGCGCCACCACCGGACTGCTCACCCACTACTTCCCGAACAAGCGCGCCCTGGTCGCCCATGCGCTCGACCTGCTGGACCGGCGGTCGGCGGCACGGCCCAGGCCCGCCTCCGAGGCGTCCGCCCCGGCCGGCGGGCTCGCACTGCTGCGCGCCGTGCTGCTCGACATCCTGCCGCTGGACGCCGAGAGTGCGGCCGGCAACCGGATCTGGGTGAGCTCGTGGGACGTCGCGCTCGCCGACGCCGAGCTCGCGGCGGAGCACGCCGAGCGTTACCGGCGGTCGCGGCGCCGGCTCACCGAACTCGTCGCCGAGGCGCAGCGGTGCGGCGAACTGCCCGCCCGGGATTCCGCCGCCGCGGTCGCCGCCGCCGCCCAGAGCTTCGTGCTGGGCCTGGTCGTGCAGGCGCTGTTCGCGGCGGAGGAGTTCTCCGCGGAGCGCCAGACCGCCCTGCTGGACGGATTCCTGGCGGGCCTGGCGACCGCCTGAGGCCGCGGCCCGGCGGGTGGTGCGGCGGGTGGGTGGTGCGGCCCGGCGGGCGGGTGGTGCGGCGCGCGTGCGCCGCGGTGGCGCCCCCAGCAGGATTCGAACCTGCGACCTACCGCTTAGAAGGCGGGTGCTCTATCCGCTGAGCTATGGGGGCAAGACCGTGGTCGGCCCGCCGCGCGCCGACCGCCGGGGCGGCCTGCCTGCGGGCACGCGGCGGGGCCCGTGGCCGGGCTCCGTGGTGTGCTCCGGTGACCGGACCTCCACCCGTACCGGCAGGGCATGCCCGGGACAGGATAAGGGTGACCGGATCCTTCACCGGGCCTTGCAGCGCCGCGCCGGGTGTGTCGGCCCGGGCGGAGCGGTCCGATAATCGCAGGTGAAGGCCGGACGTGCAGCGGTCTGGGAGCATCTGGAGCCGGACGTTGTGCAGTCGTTACGGGGCTGCCGCCCCACCTGTTATGGATTCGCCGCGCGGGGGGATTGCCCCGGCGTCCGCGGGGTGGGGGCCGGATATGGCTTCCTTCGGTCGGATGACCTGGACGGAAGCGGAGCGGGGCCACCCGTTCGGGGCCCGGGGGTGGGCCGGGGTGGCCGAGCGATTGTCATGACCTCGCAGGCCGCAGGGGTTCCGGAGTGGTGGAATTCCCGCCGAAATTCATTCTTCCGAGCGTGTCGAGTTGTCCACACCCCCGAGTTTTCCACAGGTTCGGGGGGTGCGCCCCGGAATTTCCGCCTGCGCGGCAACATCTCGGTGCGGGCGAATCCGCCCGGGTATTTCCGCAGCAGGGAGGCTTTCCGTGAACGAGACCCTCGTGACGATCGTCGGCAATGTCGCGTCGACGGTCACGTACGGGCAGACGTCGGCCGGCGTGCCCGTGGCCAACTTCCGGATGGCGACGACCGAGCGCCGCTTCGACCGGGCGGCCGGCGACTGGGTGGACGGCGAGACGAGCTGGGTGACGGTGGTGGCCTGGCGGTGGCTGGCGACCAATCTCGTGAGCTCGGTCAACAAGGGAGACCCCGTGCTGGTCAGCGGCCGACTGAGGGTCAGGGAGTGGGGTGAGGACGACCGTCGGCGTACGAGCGTCGAGATCGACGCGCGCTCCGTGGGGCACGATCTGTCGCGCGGCACCTCGGCGTTCAGGTGGGCCGTCCGGGGGCGGTCCGATCCGCAGGGCGCCGGGAGCGGCGCGGCGCGCCCGGTACGGGCCGGTGCTGGCGGGCCGACCGGCATCGGCGAGGCGGTGCCGGAGTGGATCGTCGCCGCGGTCGGCGCCCGCCGCGCGGCCGAACAGGCCGCGGTGCAGGCCGCCGAACGGGCCGCGGCCGGTGCGGCGGACCCCGTGGGCGATGCCGTAACCGCACCCCCGGCGTCCGGGGCGCCGGTGCTGTCCGCCACGGCCGGGGCGGCCGGGTCGGATGCGGACTGACCCTCGCGAAGGCCACTGGGTCGCCCACGGATCAATCAGTGCGGCAGCGTGATTGGCCGTAAGTTCTGGTGGGGCGTCAACCGCGCCGATGCGCAAGATCCTTGATAACGAAACAGCAACGGAACTGTCCTGGTTCGGCACAGCCGGGGGATGCGTCTCGCGGCTCAATATGATGCGTCTGGTCCACAGATGTGCAGCGGTGCCACAGGGGGCACCGCTTTGCAGGCGGGCTGCCATCGGCAGAACCCGGCCCGGAGGGATCACTCATGTTCCACACCCAGAAGCGGGCTGTCTCCCGCATAGCTACTGTCATGCTCGCGTCCGGCGTGGCCGTGGCAGGCGGCCTGATGGCCGCCGGGGCGGCGTTCGCCGACGGCGGCGCGGGTATCACCGCGACGCTGCAGCCCACACTGCTCAGCGGCTCCGTCGACACCGGCGGCGGCCACGTGATCCAGGGCGGCCTGTTCACGCTCAAGACGGACGACGGCAAGTACATCCAGACGTACTGCATCGACATCGACCACGGCGTCAAGATCAAGGACTCCGTCAAGTACCAGGAGTCGAACTGGGCCTCCAGCTCCCTCGGCGCCCCCGGCAAGGCCGAGGCGGCGGGCAAGATCCGCTGGATCCTGGAGCACTCCTACCCGAAGCTCTCCCTCGACACGGTCAAGACCGCCGTGGGCATCACGGGTGAGTTCACCAAGGAGGACGCCGCCGCCGGCACCCAGGCCGCCATCTGGCGCTACTCGGACAACAAGACCGCGGCGACCCCCCTCGACGCCGAGGCCAAGCAGCTCACCGAGTACCTCGCCGGCAGCAAGAACACCGGCCTGCCGGCCGAGCCGGCGCCCTCGCTCGACCTCGACCCGGCCGAGGTCACCGGCAAGTCCGGCACCAAGCTCGGCCCGTTCACGCTCAACAGCAGCGCCGACCAGGTGAAGCTCTCCCTGACGGGTGACTCCTCCGGCGGCAAGGTCAAGCTGCTCGACAAGGACGGCAAGTCCGTCACCGACCTCAAGGGCCCGATCGCCAAGGACACCCAGCTGTTCCTGGACGTCCCCGCCGGCACCGCGGCCGGCTCGGCCTCCGTCAAGGCCTCCGCCACGGTCACCGTGCCGACCGGCCGGGTGTTCCTCAGCGTGGGCTACACCCCGTCCAAGCACAGCCAGACGATGATCCTCGCCGGGTCCGAGGAGCTGAGCGTCTCCAAGGCCGCCAAGGCGACGTGGACCCAGGCGAAGGGCCCGCTGCTGGCCACCTCCGCCAAGGTCGACTGCACCGCGAACGGCGTCCGGGTCGGCGTCACCAACTCGGGTGACCAGTCCGCCACGGTCACCGTGACCCCCGGTAAGAGCATCACCGTCCCGGCAGGCAAGACCGAGACGGTGCTCGTGCCCGTCGCCGAGGACGCCACCTACGACATCAAGGTGAGCGGCCCCGGCCTCACCGAGGAGTTCAAGGGCATCCTCGACTGCAAGACCAGCAGCACCACGGGCGGCGGAAGCGGCACCCCCACTCCGACCCCGACCCCGAGCACCGGCACGACCACGGGTGGCAGCCTCGCCACCACCGGTGGCGGCAGTGAGACCCCGGTCATCGCCGGTGTCGCCGGTGCCCTCGTGCTCGCAGGCGGTGCCGCGGTCTTCGCCCTGCGCCGCCGCGGACGCCACGGCCGCACCTCGGCCTGAACGAACCGCCCCGGCCGCACCCCGCGGCCTGAGCGAACCGCACCGGGGCGGTGCCCGCACCCGGCAGCCGCCGCCCGGCGGTGACACCGCCGGACCGGGCACCACCCCCGGCCCCGTCCTCCGTACCGATCGGAGGGCGGGGCCGTCCCCGTTCCCGGGCCCGCGACCGGCAGGAGTTCGGGAGGCCCGGCCCGGTGCGGCACAATGGAAGGCTGCAAGCCGAATACTCCCGACGACGCCGGAGCGATCTCACGTGGCGGAATACATCTACACCATGCGCAAGGTGCGCAAGGCGCACGGCGACAAGGTCATTCTTGACGACGTGACGCTCTCCTTCCTCCCCGGAGCGAAGATCGGCGTCGTCGGCCCCAACGGCGCGGGCAAGTCCACGGTGCTCAAGATGATGGCCGGGCTCGAGCACCCCTCGAACGGTGACGCCTTCCTGTCTCCGGGCTTCACCGTCGGCATGCTCCTCCAGGAGCCCCCGCTCGACGACTCCAAGACCGTTCTCGAGAACGTCGAGGACGGTGTCAAGGAGATCAAGGGCAAGCTCAACCGGTTCAACGAGATCGCCGAACTCATGGCGACCGACTACTCCGACGCGCTGCTCGACGAGATGGGCCGCCTCCAGGAGGACCTGGACCACGCCAACGCGTGGGACCTCGACGCCCAGCTGGAGCAGGCCATGGACGCCCTGGGCTGCCCGCCCGGCGACTGGCCGGTCACCAAGCTCTCCGGCGGCGAGAAGCGCCGGGTGGCGCTCTGCAAGCTGCTGCTGGAGGCCCCCGACCTCCTGCTCCTCGACGAGCCCACCAACCACCTCGACGCCGAGTCGGTGAACTGGCTGGAGCAGCACCTCGCCAAGTACGCCGGCACCGTCGTCGCGGTCACCCACGACCGGTACTTCCTCGACAACGTCGCCCAGTGGATCCTGGAGCTCGACCGCGGTCGCGCGTTCCCCTACGAGGGCAACTACTCCACCTACCTGGAGTCGAAGCAGAGCCGCCTCAAGGTCGAGGGCCAGAAGGACGCGAAGCGCGCCAAGCGGCTCAGGGAAGAGCTGGAGTGGGTCCGCTCCAACGCCAAGGGCCGCCAGGCCAAGTCCAAGGCCCGCCTCGCCCGCTACGAGGAGATGGCGGCCGAGGCCGACAAGATGCGGAAGCTGGACTTCGAGGAGATCCAGATCCCGCCGGGCCCGCGCCTGGGCAGCATCGTCGTCGAGGTCGACAAGCTCTCCAAGGGCTTCGGCGAGAAGATCCTGATCGACGACCTCAGCTTCACCCTGCCCCGCAACGGCATCGTCGGCGTGATCGGCCCCAACGGTGCCGGCAAGACCACGCTCTTCAAGATGCTCCAGGGCCTGGAGACGCCGGACGGCGGCATGGTCAAGGTCGGCGAGACCGTCAAGATCAGCTACGTCGACCAGAACCGCGCCAACATCGACCCGAAGAAGACCCTGTGGGAGGTCGTCTCCGACGGCCTCGACTGGATCAACGTCGGCCAGGTCGAGATGCCGTCCCGCGCCTACGTGTCCGCGTTCGGCTTCAAGGGCCCGGACCAGCAGAAGCCGGCCGGCGTGCTCTCCGGCGGTGAGCGCAACCGCCTCAACCTGGCGCTCACCCTCAAGCAGGGCGGCAACCTGCTGCTCCTCGACGAGCCGACCAACGACCTCGACGTCGAGACCCTCTCCTCGCTGGAGAACGCCCTGCTCGACTTCCCCGGCTGCGCCGTGGTCATCTCCCACGACCGCTGGTTCCTGGACCGGGTCGCCACCCACATCCTCGCGTACGAGGGTGACAGCAAGTGGTTCTGGTTCGAGGGCAACTTCGACTCGTACGAGAAGAACAAGATCGAGCGGCTGGGTGCGGATGCGGCCCGCCCGCACCGCGCCACCTACAAGAAGCTGACCCGCGGCTGATCGTCCACGGATGGACAGCCGGCGGCAACGCCGACGCAACAACGGCCGGGCAGGCTGCCTCTCGGGGCGGCCCGCCCGGCCACCCGCCCGGGTTCGTCGATCCACGGGCGAACGGAAGTCTGAGGAGAACGTTCGTGGCACGCCACATCTACGCCTGCCCGCTGAGGTGGTCCGACATGGACGCCTTCGGCCACGTCAACAACGTGGTCTTCCTCCGCTACCTGGAGGAGGCCCGGATCGACTTCATGTTCACCCAGGCCGCCGAGGCCGGTGCAGGGGAGTTCGCGGGCGGTTCCGTGGTGGCGCGCCACGAGATCGAGTACAAGCGACCGCTGGTCCACCGACCGGCCCCGGTGACCATCGAGACCTGGGTGACCAAGATCGGCGGCGCCTCGCTGACGGTCTCGTACGAGATCAAGGACACGGCCCCCGACGGCACCGACACCGTCTACGTCAAGGCCTCGACCGTCGTCGTCCCCTACGACCTCGCCGAGGGCCGGCCGCGCCGGATCAGCCCCGTCGAGCGGGAGTTCCTCTCCCGTTTCATGGACGTGCCCGCCGTGGCCGCCGCCTGAGCCGGACGGTACGAACCGACGTGAACCGCACCCCGGTGACCGGCAGCCCCCCCGTCCTCCTCCTGGCCGAGAGCGGCGGTGCCGCCGACCTCGCCGCCTTCCTCACCCGCCTGCTGCGCTTCGACCGCGCCGCAGCGGTGCGGCTGCAGGCCGTCCCCGGCAGCAGCGACGACGGCGTCCTCGCCGTCTTCGGCCGGCTCCCGCTCGGAACCTCCGGGGCCCTCGCGATCCGTACCGCCCGTCTCGCCGGACCCGCCCGTCTCGCCGGACCCGCCCGTCTCGCCGGACCCGCCCGTCTCGCCGGACCCGGCACCGCCGGTGGCTCCGGCACCCCCGGCACGGTGCCCGGAGCGATGGGCGCCCCGCGCCCCGCCGCCCAGGACCGCCCGGTGGAGGCGGAGCCGTCGGCCGGCACGGCGGCTGCCGCCGTCGGGATCACCGTCTCCGCCGACGTCACGGTCTCCGCCGGGCAGCTCCTCGACGCCATCGACACCGGCTCGGGCACCGTCCGCCTGCCCGCGGCGGTCACCGGTCCCGCCTGGGCCGGCCTGCTGCCGCCCCGGACGGGCTGGCAGCTCGTCGCGGAACCCGCGGCGTTCGAGGTCTTCCCCGAAGTGATGGCAGCCGTGCGGGAGTTCCGCGAGCGCAGCGAGGCCGTCCCGGAGCACCACCGCAACCGCCAGGTGCTGGACGCCCTCGCGGACGAGATCTGGGCCAGGCCGCTCGGCGGCGTCCCCGGGCTTCCCCTGCGGGCGGCGCACGCGGCCCACGTCATCGGCTTCCTGCGGCCGGCCGTGCCGCTCACGGTGCACCGGGCGGGCGGGTGGCTGCGGCTCAGCGCGCCGGCCGGTTCGATCGCCGTCCGCAGTGCCGCCGCGCCCGGCGCGGGTCTCGGCCTGAGCCCCCTGCGCTGACGCGCCCGCCCGGGAGCGGCTGTCCGGGAGCGGCTGTCCGGTGCGCGTGGGCCGGGCACACGTGCACCCGGCACCACGTACGCCCGGCAGCACGCTCGCACGACACACGGACGCCGGCGGGTGCGGCCCGGTGCGGCCCGGGTGCGGCTCAAATGAGGCTCACGAGGCCAGGGTCCCGGGCCCGTAGGTCAGCCGGCGGTGTTGATCATCGAGGCGGCGGCGTAGGTCAGGTACTCCCAGAGCTGCTGCTCGGCGTCCTTCGGCAGCGCCAGCTCGTCGAGCGCCGTGCGCATGTGCCGCAGCCAGGCGTCGTGCGCGGCGCGGTCCACCTGGAACGGGGCGTGCCGCATGCGCAGCCGCGGGTGACCGCGCTGCTCGCTGTAGGTGCGGGGTCCGCCCCAGTACTGCATGAGGAACAGCGCGAAGCGCTCCTCGGCGGGACCCAGGTCGTCCTCCGGGTACATCGGCCGCAGCAACTCGTCCGTGGCGACGCCCTGGTAGAAGCGGTGCACCAGCCGGCGGAAGGTGTCCTCGCCGCCGACGGCGTCGAAGAAGGTCTCCTCGGGAAGCGTGCTCTGCCGGATCTCGTTCACCCGACCATGGTCGCAGACGGCCGCGGGGCCGTACACCAGGACCTTCGGCGTACGACCTCCGCGACTGCGGCGGCCCGGACGGTGCCGGCCGGAACGCCCCGGGCGGAACGCTCCGGCCGGAACGCGTCGGCCGGGAGCAGCTCCCGGCGAGGACGGCTAGACGTCGTCCCAGTTGAAGAAGCGCCATGCGACCAGGCAGAGCACCGCGGAGAAGGCGAGCAGGCCGCCCATGGTGGGCAGGGCGTCCATCACGCCGCCGCCGCGGCTGAGCACGGACTGGGCGGCCGTGACCAGGTAGCGGAGCGGCAGCAGCTTGGAGACCGTCTGAAGCCAGCCGGGGCCGCCGTCGAGCGGGAAGAACGCGCCGCCGAGGAAGGACATCGGGAGGATGATCAGCTGGTTGATGCCGTTGGCCGCCTCCTCGGTCTTGGCGAGGCTGCCGGTCACGAGCCCGATCGACATGAAGGCGATGGTCGCGCAGAGCACGAGGGGCACCACCAGCCACCAGCTGCCCGTGAGCTTGAGCCCGAAGAACGGCATGGTGGCGATGACCAGGAAGATCGCGGTCTGGGCCAGGGCCACGATGCAGTTGACCATGACCCGTGCGCCGATCACGGAGCCGATCGAGACCGGGGCCAGCCGCAGCCGGCGGAGCACCCGCTTGGTGCGCCAGTTGATCAGGGTGAACGACGCGCCGTAGACGGCGCCCATCGCGATGGCCCAGCCCAACAGGCCGGGGGTGAGGTACTGGATCGGCTTGAGCGACTCGTCCTCGACCTGGCTCGGGGACAGCGTGTACGCGGGCGGCCTGCCCGCCGCGGCCTGGTTGGCGGCCTGGACGACGGAGTCGACGATCGCCCGGACGCTGCCAGCGGTGACCTGGTCGGACGCGCTGTAGCGGAGCACCACCCGGCCGCCGGGGCCCTGCTCCACGAGGGCGTCGAGGTCGCCCTTGCGGACCTTCTCCAGGGCGGCGCCCTCGTCCTCGAACTTCGTGATCTTGAGGACCTTCTCCAGGTCGGCGCGGCCGTCGCCCTGCACGGCGTCCAGCACCTGCACCGGGCCCACCTGGGCGATCTCGACGTGGGCGGTGCCCGCGCCCTTGAGGAGGGTGCCGAAGAGCAGCAGGAAGATCAGCGGCATGATCAGGGTGAAGAAGAGCGTGCCGCGGTCGCGGACGAAGCCCAGCAGCATCACCCTGACCAGCCCGACGAACGCGCTGGCGCGCTCGTTGTCGGCCGGCGGGCGTTCGGCGGGGCGCGGCCCGGCCGTCGTGGGGGTGGTGACGGTCATGCCCGGTACTCCCGTCCGGTCAGCCGGAGGAAGACGTCCTCCAGGGTGGCGCCGCGGACCTCCAGGCCACGCAGGGCGTTCTGTTCGGCGAGGACGGAGAGCACCGGCGCCGGGATGCGGGTGGAGACGCTCAGGGAGACGCCGTCGTCGTCCAGCGCGGAGACGTCGGCCCCGGCCGCGGTGAAGAGCTCACGGGCGGACTCCGGGGCTAGCAGTCCGGATTCCACGCTGATCCGGACGGTGTCGTCGATCTCCCGGACCAGGGCCGCGGGGGCGCCCGTCCTGAGCACCTTTCCGTGGTCCATGACCGAGACGCGGTCGCAGAGCACCTCGGCCTCGTCCAGGTAGTGGGTGGTGAGGACGACGGTGCGTCCCTCGGCGTTGATGTCGCGCAGGAGGTCCCACAGGTTGCGGCGGGCCTGCGGGTCGAGTCCGGTGGTCGGCTCGTCGAGGAACACCAGCTCCGGGTCGTGGACGAGGGCACAGGCGATGGAGAGCCGCTGTGCCTGGCCCCCGGACATCTTCTCGGTCTGCACCCCGGCGGAGTCGGTGAGGCCGACCCGTTCCAGCATGGCGTCGGCCCGCTTCGGCCCGACGCCGTAGAAGGAGGCGAAGGTGCGGATCGTCTCGCGGGCGGTGAGCCGGTTGAAGAAGGCGGACGCCTGGAACTGCACGCCGATGCGCGGCAGCAGGGCGGTGTTGCGCGGCCAGGGCTTCAGCCCCAGCAGTTCGACGCGGCCCTCGTCGGGCTCGCGGATGCCTTCCAGAATTTCCAGCGTGGTGGTCTTGCCGGCGCCGTTGGGACCGAGGATCCCGTAGAACTCGCCGGTGTCGACGGTGAGTGACACACCGTCGACGGCCTGGACGTCCCCGTACCGCTTCCGTATTTCCTCGGCGGATATCGCTGCAGTCATGTCACATGACCCTAGGCCGTGCGACGGCGTTCCTGCAGGTGGTTGGCCGACAAAGCAGGGCCGGCACCGGAGTTCCGGCGCAGGCCCCGCTTCGTCGTGCGGACGCTCCGTCAGGCGCGGTGCATCGTGATCGTCGTCCACGCACCGATGTGGATGCGGTCGCCGTCGTTCAACGGGATCGCGGTGTGCGGCGGCACCGGCTCGGCGCCGCCGTTCATCGTGGTGCCGTTGGTGGAGTCCTGGTCGACCAGCACCCAGCTGCCGTCCGGCTGCTCGGCGAGCAGCGCGTGCTGGTGCGAGGCGCCCGGGTCCTCCGGCGGCACCGAAAGGTCGATCTCCGGCACGGTGCCGCGCTGCTGGCTGCGGCGGCCGATCCGCAGCTGGCCGCGGCCGGTCAGCGGGATCCGCCGCTCGGGGCTGTACGGCGGGAAGTACAGCCCGGAGGCGTCGGGGCCGCTGCGGGTCATCATGTCCGTGAAGTAGTCACGGTCGGCGCTGACCACGGCGATCCACTGGGTGCGGGTGGGCGGCGGCGAGGCCGGGCCGCCGGGGTGTCCGTGTCCCTGCGGCGGACGGCCCGGTGCCTGACCGGGCGGGCGGCCCGGCGCCTGCCCCGGACCCTGACCCTGACCGGGGGCCTGGCCCGGCGGGTAGCCGGGGGTGTGGCCGGGGGGCGGTCCCTGCCGCTCGGTGCCGGGCGGCGCGAGCCGGAACGACGTCCCGAAGTCGCTGCCGGGTGCGCCGGTGCCGGGCTCGGCGTAGACCGGGCCGGTCCGCTCGAAGCCTTCCGGCTCGCCGAAGGGGGCGGGGGCAGGCCGGTCGAAGCCCTGCTTCTCGAACGCCGACGGCTGGTACGGGCCCGACGGCGGTGCGGGCACGGGGCCGGGGCCGGGGGCGCCCGCCGGGGGCGGGAAGCCGTAGCCGCCCGGACGTCCGGGGCCGCCCTGGGGCGGGGGCGGGGGTGCGGTCGGGGGTGCCGCAGGCGGTGCGGCCGGGGCCTGGGCGCGCGGCGGGGCCGACAGGTCGTAGTCGTACCCGCACTCCTCGCAGTACCGGCCGGTCTGCGGGCTGCGGCAGATCGGGCAGGTCACGAGGCCGGCCGTGATGTCGGGGGAGCCGCCGTGGGAGCCGCCGCCGATCGAGAGCCCGCCGAGGCCGCCGGAGTGGCGCTCGTACGACGGCTCCTCGTACCCCTGGTCGGGGGCGTAGCCCTGCTCCTCGTACGGCGACCGGCCGTACGGCGAGGACTCGTAGCCGGGGCGCTCGTACGAGGGCCGCTCGTAGGGGCTCCCGCCGCCGTACGGCGACTCTCCCGGGCCGCCGTGACCGATGTGACCAGGACCACCGTGACCGGGAGCACCCTGGCCAGGACCGCCCTGGCCCGGGTGGGGCGGGGCGGTGGACGCCGGGGGCGGCGGCGGGGGGTAGCCGGGACCGGCGGGGGCACCGAACGGTGAACCCGCACCCGACGGGGCGCCCGGGACGGCCAGGCCGGGCGGCGGAGTCATCGGGAAGCCGCAGAAGTCGCACCAGTCCTCGGCCTGCGACTCATGGCCCCTAGGGCAGATCGGCATCAAGTCCCCCACATTCCAGCAGGTCCGGCCCCGGGAGGTGGCCGGTCATCTCTTCACACGCACGGTCTTGGTCGACCGGGTCTCGAGTGTCATCGAGTCGGCCTCGCTCACGTTCTTACGGAATCGAACCGTACCCTCCCGCGCGTCCACCACGTCCACCACCTTCTCGAGCAGACGGAAGGTGGCGTCGTTGCCGGTCGCGTGGGCGAGCCGGACGGCCGCGCCGAGCTTGGCGGTGGCCCGGTCGACGTCTCCGGCCCGGTGGGCGGCGAGCCCCTCCTGGATCGAGGAGGCGAGCTCGGCCTGTCCCGTGTAGTGCGCCACCTGCTGGTTGATGCGGGTGGAGGAGGCCAGGTCGTCGGTCCACACGGCCCGGACGAGACCCTGCGAGAGTACCTCGGCGGTGCCGTCGGGCTGCGGCAGGACCAGGCTGATACGGGCGGCGAGCATCTCGTCACCCACGGCGGCGGCGGGCACCTCGATGCAGACGTGGTAGTCGCGGCTCTCGTCGCCCCAGGAGCCGGTCGGGTAGTCGCCGGCCCGCGGGCCGCTGTCGGAGCGGCGGCCGGTGAGGTCCTCGACGGCGGGGGCGACCTGCTTGACGTACTTCACGACGGCGTTGGCCGGGGTCCAGACCCGCAGCGCGACGTCCGCGACCTGCTTGTCCATCGTCTTGGCCATCATGGTGCGGAAGTCGTCGGCGAGGCCGGAGGGCTCCGCCACGATGTCGACGGTGCCGAGCAGCGCGGAGGATATCCGGCGCAGCTCGGCGACCTCCCAGTCGGTGCCGACGCCGCGGCAGTCGGCGGTGAAGGACCCGGAGGCGCGGTCGAGGACGGCCTGCAGCGCGGCGGGCTTCTCGTGCTCGTTGCGGCCGTCGGTCAGCAGGATGCCGTGCCGGATGGAGAGGTCGGGCCGGGTGTCGAACAGCCGGTGGGCCAGCGCGAGCCAGGTGCCGATGGCGGTGCCGCCCATCGGGGTGAGCTTGCGCAGGGCGGTCCTGGCGGCCTCCCGGGTGGCGGGGGAGGCGACGGCGAGCACGCCGCCGCCGGGGTAGACCTCGGCGGCCTCGTGGGTGCCCGCGACGACGGCGAAGGCGACGCCGTCGCGCAGGGTGTCGACGGCGGCCGCGGTCGCCTCCCGCGCGTTGCGCATCTTGGCGGCGGGGTGGTCCATCGAGCCGGAGCAGTCGATCATGATCACCACGGCGGCGTCGGCCGGTGCGCCGGCGGTCAGCGGGCGCCCGCCCGAGGTGCCGCCGCCGGTGGCGGTGACCGTGACGATCGCGTTGACCTCCCGTGAGCCCTCGGCGAGGTACTCGTTCTGGAAGATGTCGACGCTGAAGTGGGGCGCGTTCGGCTTGGACAGACTTGCCATGGCGTGAGAGCTCCTGTCGAGCGGTCAGGCGGGTGGTCGTCGGTCGTGCTCAGTCGTTGCGTGCCGGTGCCGGTGCCGGTGCCGGTGCCGGTGCCGGTGCCGGTGCCGGTGCCGGCGGGGCGGAGGCGGGCGGGGCGAGCGGCGCGGGAGGTGTCGGCAGGGCGGCCGGTGCACCCGGCGGGAAGGCCGGCCTCGGCGGTGCGGGCGGTGCGGGCGGTGCCGGGGGCACGGGCGCCGCCGCGGCGAGGTCCGCGAGCGTGACGTCGTACCCGTCGTACCCGTCGTCCCCGCTCCCGCCCGGGTACGGGCCGACCGCCGCGTACGGACCGACCGCCGCGGCGGGCCGCGCCGGTGCGGCGGCGCGCTGCACCGGCAGGTCGAGCAGCGTGGCTTCGTGGTCGCCGTCGTCCGGGGTGATCGGCAGCACCGCGACGGTGATGTTGTCGTGGCCGCCCGCGGTGATCGCGAAGTCGACCAGTGTCCGGGCGGCGGCGAGCGGCTCCGTACGGGCGTCGGCGCGCACGAAGAACGCCAGGTCGGTGGCGGCCTCCGCGTAGTTCCACAGCCCGTCGGTGCAGATCAGCAGCACGCCGGGCACGTGCGGGGTGAACGAGACGGTGTGCGGCAGGAGTTCCTCGGCGTCCGCGCCGAGCCAGCCGGTGATGGCGTGGGCCCGCGGGTCGGCGTACGCCTCGGCCTCGGCCATGAAGCCGGCGGAGACCATGCGGGCGGCCCAGGAGTCGTCCTCGGTGAGCCGGTAGGGCTCGGCGGACTCGCGGTCGTCGGGGATCCAGTACGCGCGGGTGTCGCCGACCCAGCCGATGGTGACCAGTCCGGCCGCCGAGATGGCGCTGACGTAGGTGCAGGCGGGTGCGTTGAGGCCGCCGCCGGGCTGGGCGGGGGTGCGGCCGTCGTACGCGAGTTCGGTGACGGCGCGGGCGGCCTCGTCGATGGCCCGGCGCATGGCGGCGCCGGGGTCGATGCCCTGTTCGAGGGAGCTGAGCAGGGATTCGGACGCGGCGTCCACGGCGGTGGCGGAGGCCTCGTCGGGGCGGGCGGAGGAGGAGACGCCGTCGCAGACCACGGCGATGACGGCGGGTGAGCCGCCGGGCAGCGAGGTGCCGGCGATGGTGAAGGCGTCCTCGTTGCGGTGGTGGCGCAGGCCGCGGTCGCTGACCCCGGCGACGCCGGCCATGGCCCGCTCCTGGTGGTCGCGCGGCCGGGGCTGCGACCTGCCGCAGGCTTCGCAGTAGCCGTCGGCGGCGACGCCGGGGGCCTGGCAGTGCACGCAGGTGACGGTCGCGGGGGCGGCCGAGGGCATGTCAGGGAGCGTGCCGCCGGGCGCGGGCCGGTGGTCGGTGACCACCGGGGGCGCGGGCGGCGCCGCGGGGGCTTTCAGGTCGCGCCCGCACGACCCGCAGTACGCGTCCTGCGGGTCCAGTGGCTCGGCACAGCTCGGGCACACGGTCTGCTGCGGCATTGCTCACACCCACGTCCGGGGGCGGCACCGGTTGGCGCGCTCCACCATCTCGATCCTCGTCTCGGCCCGGTCGGACAACCGCGCCAACATCCGGTAGGAGTGTTCCAGAGCGAAGCGCAGTTCCCGTTCGTCCGCAGGATGTCCGAGCACTTCGGGGGCGGTTCCGGCGGAGGGGGCCGTGGTTCCGGCGGCGGTTCCGGCGGCCGGGACGCCGGGCCGGCCGGCCAGCACCCAGCCGAGTGCCGCGTCGAGCACCTCGACGGAGAGCTCCTCGTGTCGCCGGGCGTCGAGGGAGAGCGCGGTGAGCTGCTCGGAGCAGCGGGCCAGGTCGGTGCCGAGGGGGTCGGTCGCGGGGCGTTCGCGCAGGCGGGCGCGGACGGCGGCGATCCGGGCGGCGGTGTGGTGCGCCGACGACTCGGGCACCGCCTCCAGGGCGGCGACGGCGCCGGGCCGGTCGCCGGCCGCGAGCCGTACCCGGGCGAGGCCGAAGGCGGCGCCGACGTAGGCGTGGTCGGTGGTGGCGACGAGCCGGTAGAACTCGGCGGCGTCCTCGCCGTTGCCGAGCAGCTCGGCGCAGGCGGCGAGCGCCAGCTTGGGGGCGGTCTCGCCGGGGAAGGCGTCGTAGACGGCGTCGAACGCCTCGGCCGCGGCGGCAGCGGCTCCGCGGGTGAGGGCGGTCAGGCCGCGGTACCAGACGGCCCGCCAGTCGCCGGGGTGGTCCTTCTCGATCCCGTCGAGGGCGGTGTCGGCGGCGGCGGTGTCGCCGAGTTCCAGGTGGGCGCGGAGGGCGCGCAGCCGGAGTTCGAGCGAGGGCGCGGGGGCGGTGGCGAGTGCGGCGAGCGCCTCGGCGGGCGTGCCGCCGGCGAGCGCGGCGAGGAAGCCGGCGTTGGCGTCTGCGGTGTCGACGCGGGGGACGGGCAGGGCGAGCGCGGCGGCGGCCGGCTCGGGCGGGGCGGCGGCGAGTTCGGTGTCGACGACCCGGGTCTCGGGCCCGAAGAGCGTGGAGAGGGCGGGTCGGGGCCGGCCGTCCTGGAGGGCGAGGACCTCCCGCAGGACGCCCGTGAGCTGGTCGGCCATCTCCTCCGCGGAGGCGAAGCGGCGGGCCGGGTCGGGGTCGGTCGCGCGGACGAGGAGCCGGTAGTAGGACTCGTACTGCGCGAGGAGCGGCACCTGCTCGGGGCCGGGGAGTTCGTGCCGGTGGGTGGTGGCGTAGCCCTGGAAGTCGAAGGTGAGCACGGCCAGGGTGCGGGCCACGGTGTAGAGGTCGGAGGCGGGTGACGGTCCGTCGGTGGCGATCTCGGGCGCCTGGTAGCCGACGGTGCCGTAGATCGGCCCGTCGTCGTCGGCGTGGCGGACGGCACCCATGTCGATGATCTTGAGCGAGTCCTCGCTCTGGATGACGTTGTCTATCTTGAAGTCGCAGTAGACCAGGCCGCGGCCGTGCAGGTAGCCGAGCGCGGGCAGTGCCTCCAGCGCGTACGCGAGGGCCTGCTCGACCGGCAGCGGGTCGCGGCGGCCGTCGGGTGTGCGGCGGTCGTTGGCGATGTCCTTGAGCGACCGGCCGCCGATGTACTCCATGACGATGTAGCCGTCGGTGGAGCCCGTCCGCAGGTCGGGGTGCTCGGCGAAGTTGATGATGCGGACGATGTTGGGGTGGTCGACCTCGGCCAGGAAGCGGCGTTCGGCGATGGCCACCGCGAGGGCGTCCTCGTCGCCGGTGTCGAGCAGGCCCTTGAGCACCACCCACCGGTCGTTGACCCGGCGGTCGATGGCGAGGTAGATCCAGCCGAGGCCGCCGTGCGCGAGGCAGCCGGCCACCTCGTACTGGCCGCCGACGAGGTCGCCGCCGCGCAGTTTGGGCGTGAAGGAGTACGGCGTGCCGCAGGAGGTGCAGAAGCCGTCGGGGCGGCCGGCCACGTCGTTCTTCGAGCGGCCCACCGGGGCGTCGCACTTGGAGCAGAACCGCTTGCGCTCCGGCACCTCGGGGTCGGTCAGCACGGCCGCGGCCGGGTCGGGCCGCGGCACGGGGGGCACGATCACCAGGCCGGCGCCGAGGTTGCCGCGCCGCCCGGTGCCCGCCGAGCCCTTGCTGCTGCGCACGGAGACGGAGCGGCCGCTGCCGGTGCGGGCGGACCGGTGCGAGCGCGACCGGCCGGACATCGTCCGGGCGGACCCGGTCCGGCCGGTGCCGGAGGAGCCCGGGGAGTTCCGCTGCGCGGGCAGGGCGGCGCCGCCCGTCGCCGCGGCCTCGGCGGCGAGACCGCACTCGTCGCAGTAGCCGTCCGCGTCGATCGTCCCCGGGCAGTTCCGGGTGCACCGCACCGGCCCGGTGCCCACGACGGTCGTCAGCCCCACGACGGTCGGCGGGCCCGCCGGCGCGGGTGCGCCCGCCGCGGACCGGCCGGTGCCGCCCGCGGGGGCGGCGAGGCCGCACTCGTCGCAGTAGCCGTCCGCGTCGATCGTCCCGGCGCCCGAGCACTCCGGCCGCGTGCACGTCTCACCCATCGGTTCCCCCGCCCCCCTGCGCGTCCTGCACCGGCCGGGCGTCCCGTGGTGCCGGTGTCTCCGCGTCCTGTCCGTGTCCGTACCCGTACCCGTATCCGTGGCCCGGACCGGCGGCGCTGCCCGCCGGGTCGCCCGTCCCGGCGGGCAGCGCCGCCGGTCCGGGCCGTACGGCGTGCTGGAAGCGGGCCACCGCCTCCGCAGCCGCGCGGAGGTCGCAGGGTGCGCTCCACAGCAGCCAGCGGGCCTTCTCGAAGCGTTCGACGACCTCCGGGTCCTCGGTGATCCCGAGCCTGGCGGCCATCGCCCGGTACGCCTCCAGCCGGCCGCGCAGTTCGGCCCGGACGGCCAGCGGCTGCGCCACCTCGGTCAGCGACTGCCGGGCGCGGTCGAGTTCCTTGGCGGCCGCGTCCTCCAGGGCGTCCAGCACCGGCCCGAGCCGGTGCCACTGGCCGCCGTGCTGGAGGTCGACGGCCAGCGAGATCCGCTCGCGCAGCGCGGAGGCCGGGCCGGGCACGGCCGGGACCTCGGTCGAGGCGATCTTCGCGAGCACCTCGCCGCGGGCCCGCCGCGCCTCCGAGAGCGTGGCGTCGGCGCGCTGCAGCAGGTCCGCGACCTGCTGCAGCCGTTCGTGCGACTCGTCGCGGAGCCGCAGCAGCCCTTCGAGCTCCACCCGGACGTCGTCGAGCGCGCGCCCGGCCCGGTCGAACCGCGCGGTGTCGACCGCACCGCCGGCGCGGCCGGCCGCGGCCGGGCCGCCGTCGCCGCGCTGGGCGGGCACCCGGGCGGGCCGCCACAGGGCCAGCGGGTCGGAGATCACCTCGGCGCGCTGCGCCGTCAGGTCGTCCGCGAGCTGCGCGAGGTCGTCAGCGAGCGGGTGGCCGCCCGGCCGGACTCCGACGGAGACCGCGAGCATCTGCACGCGCTGCAGTTCGGTGAGGAGCAGGTCGATCCGGGCGGGCAGGGCCGACCAGACCGCGTCGACGGCGGTGACCACCTCCAGCACGGCCGCGTACCAGCCGTTCATGCGGTCGAGCACGTCGGCGAGGCTGACCTGCTCGACGAGCCGCGCGGGCGCGCCGATCCGGCCGGCGCTGTCGGGCAGTTGGCCGCCGGCGACGGTCACCGAGGCGCCGCCGAGCAGCTCGCCGAGTTCGGCGAGCTCGGCCGCGCCGGGCCGTGCGCGGCGTGAGCGGACGGCGCGGGCCGAGGCCAGCGTCTCCGAGTAGCGGTCGAAGAGCGTCCAGAGCGCCGACAGGCCCTGCCCGGCGACGGACCAGCGCTCCTCGGTGCGTCCGCTCAGGGCGGCGCCCTCCAGCAGCCGACGGCCCGGATGGTCCTGCAGGTCCAGCAGCGCCGCCTCCACGGCGTCGCGCTCGGCGCCCAGCCGCGCGAGTGCGCGGTCCACCTCCTCCCGGCTCATCGCCGGGCCGGCAGTTCCTGCCACGGTCCTTTCCTCTCCGGTGCGGTCGTCCGTTCCCCGGGGCTCCGGAGCCGTCGGCCACCGCCCGCGACGGCCGGCGGTGCCGGCCGGTGGTGGCGGTGCTGCGATGGCGCGGGGAGCCGCGGTGACGGCGGCCCCGGACGACGGGGCCTCGGGTGACGGGACGACGGGTGACGGGGTGACGGGGTGACGAGACTACGGCAGGTACTGCGCGGAGGAGGCACCCATGCTGGGTGCCAGCCAGCGGTCGTAACTGCGCTGCCACCCGCCGCCCGCCCGGTAGTCGGCCAGGGTCTGGTTGACCCAGGCGACCAGGTCGGGTGCGGACTTGTTGACGGCGACGCCGGTGTAGCCGGGCAGGATCGTCTCCTTGAGCACCCGGACGGTCGGGTCCTGGGCGGCCTGCGCGGCGGCCAGCGTCGTGTCCGTGAGCGTGACGTCGATCAGGCCGAGCTGCATCAGGACGAGGCAGTCGAGCTGGTTCTCCACCACCTTGACCTCGGAGGCGCCGCGCGGATCGCGCTTCAGCTCGACGTCGGAGGAGGAACTGGCGGGCGTGCAGGCGCGCTTGCCCCGGAAGGCCTCCGCGACGGTCGTGGCCTTCGACGAGCGGGGCACCACCGCCTGCTGCCCGGAGCGGAAGTACGGCACCGAGAAGGCGACCTCCTTCAGCCGGTCGCACGTGATGCTCATCGTGCGGGTGATGATGTCGACCTCGTTGTTCTTGATCGCGTCGATCCGGCGGGCGGTCGGCACGGTCTTCAGGGTGACCTTGTCCGGGTCGCCCAGGACCGACGCCGCGACGGCCCGCGCCAGGTCGATGTCGAAGCCTTCGATCCTGCCGTTCTGCGGGTTGCGGAAGCCCCAGTTGAAGCTGTTCTGGTCGACACCGACGATCAGCGTGCCGCGCTGCCGGATCTGCCGGATCTTCGCCCCGGAGGCGTCCTTCGCCGGGGGTGCGCTCCTCGTCGGGTCGCAGTCCGCGGCGGGGGCCAGCCCGGGGGCGGCCGCCACGGCCGCCGCCGGCACCGGGAGGTCCGGCGCGGTGCGGGCGTCGCCGCCGGTGCCGAGCACCGCCGCGGTGACCGCGAGGGCGGCCGCGGCCGCGCCGGCCGCCGCCCGGGTGCCTGTCGTACGGATCGCCGTCATGCCCGTCCCCCTCTACCGGTACTCGGCCAGTCGGCGGCCGATGCCGCGGACCGTGGCGGCCGCGGCGGCCACGGCGAGGACCGCCGCGCCGACCGCGAGCGCGTCGTACCCGCCGGCGACCCCGGAGGTCTCGGCGGTGAAGCGGGCCTGCTCGGCGGCGCCGGCCGCGGCGAGTTCGCGGTCCGTCGCGGTGAACGCGGCGTCGGCCGTGGTGTCCGCGCCCACCGCGACGGTGGTGCGCAGGGCGGTGTCGTAGTCGCCGGCGCGGTCGCTCGCGGCAGCCTTGGCGTGCCGGGCGTCCCACTCGGTGAACTGCTTCACGGCTGCCGCGAGGTGGGCCCGGGCCTCGCCGGCGGGCGCCCCGCTCTCGGCGGTGTGCAGCGATCCGGTGCCGGTGCGGCCCTTGCCGTCGGCGGTGGGCGCGCCACCGAGCTCGTCGGTGACGGCCTGCCAGCGCTTGGCGTAACTCTCGCTGGCACCACGGGAGATGTAGTGGAGGTTCTCGGCGGCGCGGGCCTGCAGCACCTCGGTGCGGGCACGGCCGAGGTGCTGCAGCGGTTCGGCGCCCTCGGTGCGGCCCGCCGCGAGGGAGGCCGACGCGACCAGGCCGCCGACGGCCAGCCAGCCGGTGGCGAGCAGCACGGCCAGCGAGGCCGCGACCAGGCCGGGGTTGAACACCCGGTTGGTGCGGCGGAACAGGTGCAGCTGGTACGTGCCGAGGGCGACCAGCACGGCGAGGCCGGCCAGCACCGCGCCCCACGGCAGGGCTTCGGCCCGGTCGGAGTCGTCGTCGCGGCGCTGCGCCTCGGCGGTGACGAGCTGTTCGGCGGCGGGGAGGACGGTGTTCTGCATGACCCCGGAGGCGTACCGGAGGTAGGCGCCGCCGAGCGGCAGGCCCTGCCGGTCGTTGGCCCTGGCGGCCTCCACCAGACCGGCGTACTGGGGCAGTTGCTGGTTCAGCTCGGATATCCAGCGCTGGGCGGGGGAGTCGGCGGTGCTGCGGGCCGCGGCGCGGGTGAGGAGCCGGGCCGCCGTGGCGAGGTCGTCCTCGTAGCGCTTGCGGACCTCGGGGGGTTCCTCGCCGGCGAGGAGGAACCCGGTGGCGGCGGTGGTGTCGGCGTCGGCGAGCGAGCGGTAGATGTCCGCCGCGTCCTGGCTGAGCGGCTGGCTGTGCGCCACCAGCCGGTCGGCGGCGCCGGCCCGGGCGGAGGCCTGCCAGGCCGCCACGGCGCCGAAGAGCAGCACCACGGCGACCAGCACCGCGCCCGCCAGCCGCAGTCGGCCGGGCGGTGTGCGGGACGCGAGCCGGATTTCGGCCAGCCGTTCCCGGCCGTCCTGCAGCCCGGGCAGCCGCGACGTGCCGCCGCGTCCGCCCGGCGACGGCAGTGGTGCTGTCGCCCCGATGACCGCCGGTCTCGTCACCCGGCCCACCTCCCCCTCGCCCCACCCCGGTGCCGGGGCATCCCCGACGCCAGCAGTATGGCCGTCCCGTGTGACGGCCACACGCGAGTTGTGCTGATCTTGAGGTCGCACCAAAGACCCGATCCGACACCTATCCGTACTTTTCGTGCGCTGCCGGTGAACATTCGGCGGCCTGCCGGTGGGGCGGCACGGGTGCGCCGGAGGCCGGGAGGGCCTGCCGGGGCCGTGGGGGCGGCCCGTAGCATGGGCGCATGCGTCTGCTCGGCACCATCACCCCGGACCGTCCGCTCCTCGTCGTCGCCGTCCGCGAGGAGGCCGCACACCTCGGCGAGCGCCTCCCCGTGCTGCTGACCGGCATGGGCAAGATCAACGCCGCGGCCTCGCTGGCGACCGTGCTCGCCCGGGGCCCGCACCCGTCGGAGGTCGTCAACCTCGGCACGGCCGGCGCGCTGCGGCCCGGCCTGGCCGGCGGCACCCACGAGATCGCCCGGGTGCTGCAGCACGACATCGACACCCCGGTGCTGCGCGAACTCACCGGCCGCAGCTACGGCGAGGCGATCACCCTGGCCGACGGCGACGGCCTCACGCTCGCCACCGGCGACCTGTTCGTCTCCGACCCGGACGCCCGCGACCGGCTGGCCCGCGAGGCCGACCTCGTCGACATGGAGGGCTACGCGCTCGTCACCGTCGCCCGGGGCGCGGGGGTGCCGGTGCGCCTGGTGAAGCACGTCAGCGACGAGGCGGGCGACGGCGCGGCCCGCACCTGGCGCGAGTCGGTGGACGGCTGCGCGAAGATCCTGGCGGCGTGGGCCGACGACCGGCTCTGACGCCGGTGCCCGCCCGCGGCACGCACGGAGGCCGGGACCACCACGGTCCCGGCCTTCGTGCTGTGCGTCCCGCTGCTCAGGCGGTGATCTGCACGCCGGTCAGCGCGGGCACGAACTGGTCGAGCTCGGTGCGCCAGTAGCGGGCCACGTTGAGGCGGGTCGGCTTCTCCTCCCCGGGGAAGTGGAAGCGCATCGAGCTCCACAGGGTGGCCCGCTTCACCTCGGTGACCAGCGCGCGGGCCTGCTCCAGCGGCACGACGTGGACGAGCTCCTGCGGGCGGTTGCTCATGCGGGCGGCGCGGTGCACGACGACGACGCGCTCGGTCAGCGTGACGAAGTAGTACTTGACGAAGAGCTGGCCGATCACGCCGAGCTGGCTCATCAGCCAGGGGCTGGGGCCGGTGACGGTGTGGAAGGTGACGACGGGCCGGTCGTTCGGCTCGATCGCGGCGATCGCCGCGGCGACCTGCTCCTGCATGGTGGACTTACGGATCGCCATCTGGCGTGCTCCCCCTGGGGACGGTCAGCGGGCCCGAGGTGCGGGCCTGCCCTGCGAAGCCGGGAGCGTAGCGGCCATCGGGCCGTCCGATCAAACGTGCGAGCCCGCGCGGGTCGATTCGTGACCCGGTGTTCACCGTTCGAGCACGTCGGTGCGCCCGCCCGCCGGGGCGGGAGGCCGCCGCCGCGGCCGGCCCGGGTGTGCGGACCCGGGGCGGCCGCGGCGGCGGGGTCCGTCAGGCCGCGGCCGACCGCCGGGCGGTGTACGCCGCCCGCAGCCGCTGCTGCGCCTGCGGGCCCGCGTCGAGCCGGTCGAGGCCGAGCAGGGCCGCGCCGAGCACCGGCGGTGCGACGACCACCCGCGGCTCGGCGAGCGGGGCCGCGGCGGCCAGACGCGCCGTCACGTTGTCGTGGAGCAGCGGGTGTTGCGCCGCCAGGACGCCGCCGCCCAGGACGACCGGCACGGGCTCGTCGAGCAGGTCCAGGCGGGTCAGCGCGACCACCGCGAGGCGGACGATCTCGTCGGCCTGGCGGTCGATCAGGGAGAGGGCGGTCGGGTCGCCGCCCTCGGCGGCGGCGAACAGCACCGGGACGATCTCGTGCAGCCGCTCCCGGGGGAGGTCGCCCAGGTGCACGGCCTCGGCGACGGCGGTCGCGCCGGGCAGGCCGAAGTGCGCGCCGATCGCGGGCGCGAGGGCGGTGGCGCCGCCGCGGCCGTCCTCGGCCCGGGCGGCGTGCCACATGGCCTCGGCGGCGAGCCCGCCGCCGCCGCCCCAGTCGCCGGTGAGCATGCCGAGGGCGGGGAAGCGCGCGGTGCGGCCGTCCGGCAGGAGGCCGGCGCAGTTGATGCCGGCGCCGCAGACCACGGCGACACCGCGCGGCCCGTCGGTGCCGGCCCGCAGCAGGCCGAAGGTGTCGTTGGCGACGGCGCCGGTGACGCCCCACGGCCGGGCCTCGACCGCGGCGAGCAGCCGCTGTTCCTCCACGGGCAGGTCGGCGTTGGCGAGACAGGCGCTCACGTGGCTGGTGAGCGGGGTGCCGGGCCGCAGCCCGGCCTGGGCGGCCACGGCCTCGACGAGCGGGGTGAGTTCGGCGATCGCCCGGTCCGCGCCGTCGGGCTGGGGCTGGAAGCCGCCGCCGCGTGCGGTGCCGAGCACGGTGCCGTCGGCGGCGACGAGGGCGACGTCGGTCTTGCTGTTTCCGGCGTCGATGGCGAGGACGCCGGGTACCTGCCCGCCGAAGTGACGGTTCATCGGATTCCCCAGGGGTGGCGCGAGGTGGTCATGTGCGGTGTCACGCCCAGCCGAGGTGGGCGCGGTTGTGGGCGATCAGCCGGTCGGTGAGCTGTTCGGCGCGGTCGAGCTGGCCGATCAGCGGGTGGGCGAGCAGGGCGTCGAAGACCCGGTCGCGGCCGCCCCTGAGGGCGGCGTCGAGGGCGAGGTGCTCGTACGCGGTGACGTTGGCGATGAGGCCGGCGTAGAGCGGTTCGACGGGCCGCTGGGGCAGCGGGCGCACCCCGGCGGCGTCCACCTCGGCGGGCACCTCGATGACGGCGTCGTCAGGGAGGAAGGGCAGGATGCCGTCGTTGCGGGTGTTGACGACCTGTACGCCGGTGTTGCCGTCGGTGCCCAGCAGGGCGGCGATGAGCTGCACGGCGGCCTCGGAGTAGAAGGCGCCGCCGCGCTTGCCGAGCAGCTCGGGCTTGGTGTCGAGGGCCGGGTCGGCGTACATCTCCAGCAGTTGGCGTTCGATCGCGGCGACCTCGGCGGCGCGCGAGCCCTTCTCCTTCAACTCCTGTACGACCACGTCGTGCTGGTAGAAGTAGCGGAGGTAGTAGGAGGGCACGACGCCGAGCCGGCGCACGACGCCGACCGGCAGGTGGAGGTCGGCGGCGATCTCCTCGCCGTGGCCGGCGAGGAGTTCGGGCAGCACCTCGCGGCCGGTGGCGGCGCCGGGGGAGTCGAGCAGGGTGACGCCGCGCTCCCAGGTGAGGTGGTTGAGGCCGACGTGGTCGAGGCGTACGAGTTCGGGAGCGACGCCGAGGTGGGCGGCGAACTTCCGCTGGAAGCCGATCGCGACGTTGCACAGGCCGACCGCGCGGTGCCCGGCGGTCTGCAGGGCGCGGGTGACGATGCCGACCGGGTTGGTGAAGTCGACGATCCAGGCGGCCGGGTTGGCCCGCCGCACCTGCTCGGCGATGTCGAGGACGACCGGCACGGTGCGCAGGGCCTTGGCGAGGCCGCCGGCACCGGTGGTCTCCTGGCCGACGCAGCCGCACTCCAGCGGCCAGGTCTCGTCCTCGTTGCGGGCGGCCTGGCCGCCGACGCGCAGCTGCAGCAGTACGGCGTCGGCGCCGTCGACGCCCGCGGCGACGTCGGTCGTCGTCGTGACGACCGCGCCGTGGCCCTGCCGGGCGAAGATCCGCCGGGCGAGGCCGGCGATCAGCTCCAGCCGGTCGGCGGCCGGGTCGATCAGGACGAGCTCGCCGACCGGCAGGGTGTCCCGCAGGCGGGCGAAGCCGTCGATCAGCTCGGGTGTGTAGGTGGAACCGCCGCCGACGATTGCCAACTTCAGTGCGGACATCAGCCCTTGACCCCTGTCAGTGTCACGCCTTCGATGAAGGCCTTCTGTGCGAAGAAGAAGAGAACGATCACCGGTGCCAGCACCAGGAGGGTGGCCGCCATGGTGAGGTTCCAGTTGGTGTGGTGGGCACCCTTGAAGGACTCCAGGCCGTAGCTCAGGGTCCAGGCGCCCGGGTTCTCGCTGGCGTAGATCTGCGGCCCGAAGTAGTCGTTCCAGCAGCAGAAGAACTGGAAGAGCGCGACGGCCGCGACGGCGGGTTTCGCCATCGGCAGCACGACCCGCAGCAGGGTGCGCAGGTCGCCGCAGCCGTCCATGCGGGCGGCCTCGACGTACTCGTTCGGGATGGTGAGCAGGAACTGCCGCAGCAGGAAGATCGAGAAGGCGTCGCCGAAGGCCATCGGGATGATCAACGGCCAGAGCGTGCCGGTCAGGTGGAGCTGCTTCGCCCAGAACAGGTACATCGGGACGACCGTGACCTGCGGCGGCAGCATCATCATGGAGACGACCGCCATCAGGGCGAGCCGGCGGCCGCGGAAGCGGAACTTCGCGAGGGCGTACGCCACCGGCACGCTGGAGGCGACGGTCAGCGCGGTGCCGGCGACCGCGTACAGCAGGGTGTTGCGCCACCAGGTGAGGAAACCGGGGGTGCTCCAGACCTCGGCGTAGTTGCCCCAGTGCCAGCTCGTCGGCCACAACTGCGGGGTGAGGGCCTGCTGGTCGCTCATCACCGAGGTGAGGAGGACGAACGCGAACGGCAGCAGGAAGAACAGTGCGGCGGTGACGGCCAGCGAGTGGACGGCCACCCAGGAGAGCACGGCCCGGCGGCGGGCGGCGCGGGCGGCGGGGGTGGTGCCGGCGGCGGCCGCGGGCAGTCGGACGCCGGTGGAGGTGATCGTCATGGGTCAGTCCTCACCGATCAGGCCGGCCCCGCGGCGCAGCAGCAGGGCGGTGAAGGCCATGGAGATCGCGAACAGGATGAGGGCGGCCGCGCAGGCGGTGCCCGTGTCGAAGCGCTGGAAGCCGAGGTTGTAGACCATCTGCGGGAGCGTCCAGGTGGAGCCGTGCGGGTAGCCGGGCTCGAACTGCTGGCCGGAGCCGCCGATCACGCCGCTGGCGACCTTTCCGGCGACGATCGCCTGGGTGTAGTACTGCATGGTCTGGATGACCCCGGTGACCACGGCGAACATCACGATGGGGGAGATGTTCGGCAGGGTGACGAAGCGGAACCGGTGCCAGGGCCCGGCGCCGTCGAGTTCGGCGGCCTCGTACTGGTCGCGCGGCACGTCGAGCAGGGCGGCCATGAAGATGACCATGAGGTCGCCGACGCCCCACAGGCCGAGCAGGGTGAGGGCGGGCTTCGACCAGGCCGGGTCGGTGAACCAGCCCGGCTGCGGCAGGCCGATCTCGCCGAGCAGGTGGTTGACGGGTCCGGTGCCGGGGTTGAGCAGGAAGGCGAAGGCCATCGTGGCGGCCACCGGCGGTGCCAGGTAGGGCAGGTAGAAGGCGGTGCGGAAGAACCCGGCGCCGGTCCTCACCTTGGTGATGAGCAGGCCGACACCGAGGCCGAAGGCCACCCGCAGGGTCACCATGACGACGACCAGCCAGAGGGTGTTCCGCAGGCCCTGCCAGAAGAACGGGTAGTGCGTGAAGAGGTACGTCCAGTTCTTCGACCCGTTGAAGGCGGGGGCGGTGAAGCCGTCGTACTTCATGAAGGAGAAGTACGCGGTGGACAGCAGCGGGTAGGCGAAGAAGACGCCGAAGCCGATGAGCCAGGGGGAGAGGAAGGCGAGGGTGCGGGCGCGCTCCCGGCGGCGCTTGCGCTTCAGCGCCGCCGGGACGGCGGGTGCGGTGAGGGCCATGGGGCGGCCGTCACTTCGCCTGGTCGACGGCGGCGTCGATCTCGCCCGCGGTGGCGCGCAGGCCGGCGGCGAGGTCGTTCTGCGTGCCGGACTCGTAGGCGTAGCCGAGGTTCTGCAGGGAGACCTGGTAGGCGCCGCCGTTGACGGAGGCGGGCGTGGTCGAGGAGTGCGGGTTGCGGGCGATGTCCAGGAAGGTGCGGAAGTCGGCGTCCGCTTCGAGCTTCGGCGAGTCGAGGGCGGCCAGGGTGCTGGGCACGTTGTGGATGGCGTTGGCGAAGGCCACGACGGCGTCGGTGTCGGTGGTCAGGTACTTGACGAGTTCCCAGGCGGCGGTCTGCTTGCGGCTGGTGCCCGAGATGCCGATGATGGTGCCGGTCTGGTAGCCGCGGCCGTAGGTGGCGGCCTGGTCGTCCGGCACCGGGAACGGTGCGGTGGCCCACTCGAAGTCCGGCTTGTCCTCGGCGAGCGAGGCGGTGCGCCACTCGCCGTCGATGGCCATCGCCACCTGCCCGGTGGTGAACGGGTTCTTGGCGCTGAACTCGTCGCCGAAGCCGGCGCGGTACTTCTCCAGCTTCTCGAAGCCGCCGAGCTTGCCGACGAGGTTCTTCTGCCAGGTGAACATCGCGGCGACCCGGGGGTCGGTGGCGATGTCGGACTTGCCGTCGGCGCCGAAGTACGAGGCGCCGTACTGGCCGAGGAAGTGGGTGGGGGTGGATTCGTAGCCGTGGTAGTTCGGCATGAAGCCGAGCTGCCGGTAGCCGTCGCCCTTCGCCACGGTCAGCTTGACGGCGTCGGCCTCGAACTCGCCGAAGGTCTTCGGCGGTGCGGTGATCCCGGCGGCGGCGAAGGCGGTCTTGTTGTAGTAGAGGCCGTACGCGTCGCCGAGCAGCGGCAACGAGCACTGGTTGCCCTGGTAGGCGCTGTAGGTGAGCATCGCGGACGGGAAGGTCTTCGCGGGGTCGATGCCGTCCTTCCCGAGGAACGGCGCCAGGTCGGCCCAGACCTTGGCGGAGCAGAACTTGCCCACGTTGTCGGTGGTGAAGGAGGAGACGACGTCGGGGGCGGCGTCGCCGCCGGCCCGCAGGGCCTGCTCGCTCTTGTCGTCGGCGATGTTGCCGACCACCTTGACGTGGATGTTGGGGTGCAGCTTCTGGAACGCCGCGACGTTGGCGTCGATCGCCTTGGTCTCGCTCTCCTGGCTCCAGCCGTGCCAGAAGGTGATGGTGACGTCCTTGCCCTGGGCGGAGCCGTCGTCCCCGCCGCCCTGCTGCTGGCCGGTGCAGGCGGTGGCGAGCAGCGCGAGGCAGGCGGTGCCGGCGAGGGCGGCGATCGCGCGGCGCGCCGCGCTGGGGGTGGTGTGCACTGGAGGGTCCTCCTGGGGGTGCGTGGGCAGGCGTCATCGCCCTTCGGCCCGTGCGTGGGGGATGGTGTGCGGTGCGGGGGGATCGGTGCGGGGTGCACGGGGTCGGCGGTCAGTGGGTCGTGAAGGCCGCTTCCCTGGCGGTGGCGAGGGCGCGTTGCAGTGCGCCGTGCAGGACGGGGGAGCCCGGGACGCTGGTGCACCGCACCTCGGGCCGGGGGATGGCGATCCGGGCCAGCGACTCCTGGACGAGGGCGCGCAGCCGCTCGCCGCCCGCGGCGGGGACGCCGCCGGAGAGCACCAGGAGTTCGGGGTCGACGACGGAGACGATGGAGGCCAGGCCGACGGCGATCCGTTCGGCGAGGATGCCGAGGAAGGTGTCGCCGGCGCCGGGGGTGTCGAGGGCGAGCGCCACGGCCTCCTGCGCGCCGGCCGCGCCGAGCCCGTGTTCGACGGCCAGTGCGAGGACGGCGTCGGCGCCGGCGAGCTCCTGGAAGCCGCCGGAGTTCTTGCGGCGGACGTCGTGGACGACCGGGGCGCCGGGCACCGGCATGTAGCCGACCTCGCCGGCGCCGCCGGTGAAGCCGCGGTGCAGGCGGCCGGCGATGACGATGGCGGCGCCGATACCCTCCTCGGCCCAGAGCAGGACGAAGTCCTCGCAGCCCGCGGCGGCGCCGAACGCCTGCTCGGCGATGGCGGCCAGGTTGACGTCGTTCTCGATGGCGACGGGTGCGCCGAGCCCGGCCTCCAGTTCGGCGACGAGCCGCGGCGAGTGCCAGCCGGGCAGGTGGGAGGCGTAGCGGAGCCGGCCGGTGGCGGGGTCGAGGGCACCGGGCACCCCGATGACGATCTCGCGGAGGCTGCCGGGTGCGAGTCCGGCCTGGCGGACGGTCTCGGCGACGGCGGCGCCGACGTTGGCGACGGTGGCGGCGGCGGGCCAGCCGCGGGTGGCGACCTGGTGTTCGGCGAGGGTGGTGCCGGTGATGTCGGCGACGCCGATGCGCACGTGGGTGGTGCTGACGTCGAGCCCGGCGACGTACCCGGCGGCGGGGTTGACCTGGTAGAGCTGCGCGTTGGGGCCGGGGCCGCCGGCGGTGGTGCCGACCGGCACGACCAGGCCGGCGGCCTCCAGCCGTGCGAGCAGCTGGGAGGCGGTGGGCTTCGACAGGCCGGTGAGGGTGCCGATCTGGGTGCGGGAGAGCGGCCCGTTGGCGAGCAGGAGTTCGAGTGCGGCGCGGTCGTTGATGGCGCGCAGCAGGCTGGGCGTCCCGGCGAGCGGGGTGCGGGTGGTGTCGGTCACGTCTCGCATCCTCCTCCGTCGGGGCGGGCCGGTGCCGCCAGGGGTGCTTTCCCGGGAGACTGTTAGGAAAGTTTCCAATCCCTGGGAGGACGGTAGATCGTCGCCCCGGGGGTGTCAATGGACCGAGGTCGAAGCGTTACCGGCCGAACGCGAAGGGCCCCCGGGATCCGTCGGATCCCGGGGGCCCTCGTCCACAGCCGCGGCGCACTACTCCACGTGCTGCTGCGCCGGTATCGGCTTGGCGGCGGCCGACTGCGGCGACGCCGGGTCGGCCAGCGCCGACGGCGCCCCGATCTCCCCGGCCACCGGACCGGCCGGCTGCGCCACCGTCACCGCCTCGTCCTTCAGCTTCACCCCGGCCTCGTCGAAGGCCAGCTTGAGCCGCTGCCGCAGCGCCCGCGCCACCTGCATCGACCTGCCCGGCGTCGTGCGCGCCTCGATCTTCAGCACCAGCGAGTCGGTGGCCACCGAGTCGACGCCCAGCACCTTCGCCCGGCCCCAGATCAGCTCGTCGTACGGGGCCTCCTTGGAGAGCTGCTCCGCGGTGTCCGTGATCAGCCCCTCGATCCGGGCCAGGTCCTCCTTGTAGCCCACCTGCACGTCGACGGTCGCGGTGCCCCAGCCCTGGCTCATGTTGGCGATCCGCTTCACCTCGCCGTTGCGGATGTACCAGATCTCGCCGCCCGCGCCGCGCAGCTTCGTCACCCGCAGACCGACCTCCAGCACCGTGCCGCTCGCCACGCCGGTGTCGATCTCGTCGCCGACGCCGTACTGGTCCTCCATGATCATGAAGACGCCGGAGAGGAAGTCCGTCACGAGGTTCCGCGCGCCGAAGCCGATCGCCACACCCGCCACACCGGCACTCGCCAGCAGCGGCGCGAGGTTCACGCCCAGCGCCGACAGCACCATCAGCGCCGCCGTCCCCAGGATCGTGAACGACGCCACGCTGCGCAGCACCGAGCCGATCGCCTCGGACCGCTGCTGGCGCCGCTCGGTGTTCACCACCCCGCTGTTGGCCAGCAGACCGCCGAGGCGGCCCACCTCCGCCTCCTCCTCGGTGGCGCGCCCCATCCGCGTGATCAGCTGCGTGATCAGCTTGCGGACGACGGCCCGCAGCACCAGCGCCAGCACCACGACGAAGACGATCCGCACCCCGCCCTCGACCCAGCTCTGCCAGTTCTGGTCCAGCCAGCTCGCGGCCTGCTTGGTGGAGGCCGACACCTCGCCCGCGCTGGTCGGCAGCTTCAGGTCGAGGGACGGCTGGGCGGGCGATGGGGTGGCTTCGGCGAGGAGACCGGTGGGACCGGACCGGAACACGTGCGGGCCTTCCGTGGAGCGGGGTCGGGCCGGCGCACACGGCGCCGGCGCGGCCCGCCTGGCGGACCGTCCCGTCCAACCCTAGCGGCCGTCCCGACCCGCCCGGCGGCTCCGTCGACCCGCCCCCGGCCTGCCCGCAGGGGCCCTCACCGGGGGCGACGTGTGCACCACGCCCGGTGCGTGGGCATACCGCCTATGACGGATTCCACATCCGGTCCGTTACACGGGAATGGTGGCGCCGCACGAAGACGTGAGGCGACACTGGGGGAGATCGCGCCGCAATGCGATCACCCGCTCGTCCCGGCGCGAGCCACGCGCCGCAGGCGTCCAAGGAGGCATCCGTGCCGCATGTCCTGGTCCTCAACGCGTCGTACGAGCCACTCGGAGTGGTCTCCACCCGCCGCGCCCTCATCCTGGTCCTCAACCACAAGGCGGTCAGCCTGGAGGACTCCGGAATCACTCTGCACAGCGCCACCGACACCCTGACGGCACCGTCCGTCGTCCGCCTGACCCGCTTCGTGCGGGTCCCCTTCCGCGGGCCCGTCCCGCTCACCCGCCGCGCCCTGTTCGCCCGCGACCACGGGCGCTGCGTCTACTGCGGGGCCGCCGCGACCAGCGTCGACCACGTCATTCCGCGCAGCCGGGGCGGCCAGCACCGGTGGGACAACGTCGTGGCGGCCTGCCGCCGCTGCAACCACACCAAGGCGGACCGCCACCTCACCGAGCTGGGCTGGCGGATGAAGCGCCCCCCGGCCCCGCCCATCGGCCTGGCCTGGCGCGTCATCGGCACGGGGATCAAGGATCCCCGCTGGCGCCCCTACCTGGAGCCGTACGGCGGCCTGGAGCAGTTCCGCGAGTACGAGCACCACGACCATCTCGACCACGCGGGTGCACTGCCGGTCCCGGCCGTCAGGACCCACCCGCACCGCCGCGGGGAGCCCGAACCGCTCTCCGCCTGACAGACAAAGGGCCTGCCCGTCAGACTTCGGTACGCCTCATGGGCCGCCGGCGAACCCCCAGCGGGATCGTCGGCGGCCCGCCGTCTGCCACCACCTCCGGGAGCCCGACCCGTGCCACCGACGATCGCCGCCCTCTCCTTCGACGGCGACGACACCCTCTGGGACTTCGGTGCCTCCTTCGGCACCGCCATCGCCGCTGCCGCCGCCTTCCTCGGCGCCGAGCTGGGCGGACCGGCCGTGCAGGTCGCCTGGCTGCAGCGGATCCGCACCGAGGTCGAGGCACTGCACCCCGCGGCCTCCCTGCCCGAGCTCCGGCAGGCCGCGTTCGCCGAGGCCGCCCGCCGCCGCGCCCCCGACCGCCCCGACCTCGGGCCGCGCGCGTACGAGGCGTTCATGGCCGCCCGCGCCCGCTCCACCACGCTCTACCCGGAGGTCGCCGCCGCCGTGGCCGCGCTGGCCCGGCGGCTGCCGCTGGCCCTCACCACCAACGGCAACGCCGAACTCGCCTGGACCGGCCTGGAGCCGCACTTCGCCGTCGTCGTCCGCGCCGTCGACTGCGGCCTGCGCAAACCCGACCCGGCGATCTACCGGCTCACCGCCGCCCGCCTCGGCGTCCCGCCCGGGCAGGTGCTGCACGTCGGCGACCACCCCGACGAGGACGTCGCCGCGGCCCGCGCCGCCGGGATGCAGGCCCGGCTGCTCGACCGCAGCGGCCGCACTCCGGGAGCCCTGACCTCCCTCACGGAGCTGCTCCCGGCGGCAGGACTCAGCCCGTGACCGCGTACACCTCGACGCCCCACAGCGAGTAGCCGTACTGCGTGCCCCGGGTGACGCCCTGCATCCGCAGGAAACGGGTGTTCGGGGCGTCGAAACGCACCGTCTCCACCCCGCCCCGGCCGTCCTCGACCGCCGCCACGGTCGTCCAGGTGACGCCGTCCGACGAGGACTCCAGCCGGTACGCCGAGGCGTACGCGTCCTCGTGCCAGTGCAGCACCGCCGACCCGAGCCGGACGGCCTGCGGCAGCTCCAGCCGGATCCACGAGCCGGCCACCGGGGGCGAGGACCAGCGGGTCTGCGGGTCTCCGTCGTTGATCCGCGCGGCCGGGTACTCCGGGGTCCGGTCCGCCGACGAGGTCGCCGTCGCCAGCCTGGCCAGGTCCTGCCCGCCGGTCGGCGGCACCACGTGCACCTCCAGCTCCTGCCGGAGGGTCAGCGTGCCCGCCGTGAACGTCACCGGCACCCGGTACGTGCCGGACGGCGTGTCCGCCGCCGCGGCCACCTTCAGCGGCACCCCGACCCGGCTGCCGCGCGGCACCGCCACGGCGGAGCCCTGGGTGACGGTCAGGCCCCTGGCGACCGCCGGCACCTCGACCTTCAGCTCCCCGCTGGTGCCCTCCGGACGGCCCGACTCCAGCACCGCCTTGGTGATCACCGGCACGGCCTGCCCGGACACCACGTCCACGCTGCCGTCGGAGAGGTTCAGCTGCGCCGCCGGGGCGTCCGCGTACCAGGGCACGATCTGGTTGACCACCGGCGCCTGCAGGCCCGGCGCCCACACCAGGCGGATCGCGTCGACGGCCCGGCCGCCCGCGGCCAGCTCGTTGTAGCCCGGCTTCAGGTCGCCGATCGGCGTCCACCCGCCGTCCGCACCGCGCACCGACACCGTCGCGGTCGCCAGCACCGTCGGGTCGGTGAGCACCGTGACCCGGTCCAGCGGCCGCGCCGCGCCCAGCTCCACCGTCAGCGGCTCGGACGCCACCGTCGGCGCGTCGGCCGCCCGGAACGCCGTGTCCGGGTCGCCGTCGAGCACCGCGTCCGCCGAGGAACCGGGCGCCGCGGCCGGCCCCGTCACCACGGCCGGGTTGTCGTCCGGCGCCGTCACGGAGAACTCCCGCACCGCCACCGCGGTCTTCTGGCCCGTCACGGCCCGCAGCCGCACCGCCTTCGCCACCGTGCCCGCCGGGGCGCTCACCGAGACGCTCTTCCGGCCCTGCACCAGCGCCAGCTGCCGCCAGCCGCCGCTGCCGGTGGTGTACTCCAGCACGCCGTCCCGCAGGTAGTCGTCGGCGGCCGACGCGGCGTCCGGCCCGTCGCCCCACGAGCCCATCAGCACGGTCACCCGGCCGAGCGGCCGACCCGCACCGAGGTCCAGGCCGACCGCGTCGCCGGTGTGCGGCGGCTCGGCACTCCAGTAGAACGTGTCCGCCGCGCCGTCCGTCATCAGCCCCGGCACGTGGTCGTTCGCCGTGCCGATCGTCGTGGTGGGCACCGGCGTACCCGCCCCGGACCCCGCCCAGGTGTCGGCATCCCGCAGCGCCCGCTCCAGGAAGCCGTCCAGCACCCCGCCGCCGACCGTCACCGTGCCGTGCGCCAGCTCCTCCCGCAGCTCCCGCAGGCCCACCCGGGCCTGCCAGGCCGCGCTGCCGTCGCCGCTGCGCTGCGCCATCAGCATCGTCAGCGCGGCCTGCCCGGCGCGCCCGTACGCGGCGAGGCGCTCCAGCCACGGGCCGGCGTCCTCCGCGACCGGCTCGGCGGCCAGTGCCGCCGGGGCCCCGGCCATCGTCGCGAACGCCGCCCTCACCGGCTCCGCCGCCTCCTGCAGCCGCGCCTGGTCGGGCGCCCCGCCCGAGGACGGCTCCAGCGCCGCCCAGAACCGCTCCAGCAGCGGCACCAGGTAGCCGGACTCCCGCCCGTCGAGCGGCGAGGAGGCGCTGTTGCCCGCCAGCGCGGTCAGTGCCGCCCGCGCGCCCGCGTCGCCGCCCGCCACCAGGTGCACCGCGGCCCGCACCGAGTCGGCCACGCGGTAGCCGTCGGGCTTCCAGCCGAAGTCGGCGGCGGTGGCGAGCGGCAGCCGGGAGGCGACCGGCTGCGTCATCGCCGAGGTCAGCAGCGCCGCCGAACGCGTCGCCACCGCCGGGTCGCGGCCGGTGTAGCCGCCGAGGAAGAGCCGGTCCGGTGTGGAGTCGTTCACCGGGTAGTTGTCCATCGTGACCAGTGGGCGGCCGAACAGCCCGGCCGTCTCGGCGAGCCCGCTGCCCGTCACCTCCGCGGCGATCACCGAGCCGCCGCTCCACGCGACCTGCACGCCCGCGGGCAGTGCCGCCGCCAGCGCACTGCGGTACGGCGTGGCGCCCTGCTTCTGGTACTCGGTGGGCACCACCGTCAGCGGGGCCAGCTCCGGGTGGGCGGCGATCAGCCGCCGCTGCACCTCGGCCGCCAGCGCCCCCTGGGCCTTCGCGGCCGCGGCCGGACCGGTGCCGAAGGTGCGGCGGTCGCCCGGGCAGTGCCACTCCTCGTAACTGACGTCGAGGAACTGCAGCTGGAAGGCGCCGAAACCGAGCCGGCGCAGGCCGTCGAGCTTCGCCACGAGCGCGTCGACGTCCTTGCCGGAGCTGTAGCAGAACGACTGCCCGGGGTCGATCGAGTAGCCGAGCACCACGTGGTTGTCCCGGGCGCGCTCGGCGAGCCGGCGCAGCGCGTCGGCCTGCGCGGCCGGGTACGCCTCGCGCCAGCGGGCGGTGCGGTACGGATCGGCGCCGGGCGCGTACAGGAAGAAGTTCTGCTTGGTGCTGCCGAGGAAGTCCAGCTGGTCGAGGCGCTCGCCGGTCGTCCACGGCGTGCCGTAGAACGACTCGGCGGTGCCGCGGACGGGCGCGCCGGTCGGCCAGTCCCGCATCAGGACGCCCGGCAGGCCCCGACCGGCCGCGGCGGCGGCCTGACCCTGGCCCGCCGCGATCGGGGCGAGCAGCTGCCGCAGGCTCTGCGCGGCGTAGAAGGTGCCGGTCGCGTCGACGCCGGCCAGCACCACGGCGCCGTACGTGCCGCCGCCCGCGGCGGGCAGGCGTCCGGCCGCCAGGACGTAGCCGCCGGACGGGAGCCCGGCCGGCGAGAGGTCGGAGGCCGCCCGGCCGCCCGCCGCGGCGAGCTGCCGCAGCACCCGGTCGGTGTCGCCGCCGGCGCCCTCCGCGGGGCCGCCGACGTACACGACCAGCGAGCCGGCGACGGGCGCCGCGGACGGGTCCGCGCCGATGATGTCGGTCGCGCCCGCGATGCCCAGCACCCGGCGGACGGCGGCCACCGCGGACGCGTCGGCGTGCCCGGCGGTGACCAGGCCGACGGTGTCCGGCACGGAGACCGCCTCGCCGGCGGCCACGAGCTGCTGCGGGCGCGGGTACACCTGCGGCTCGGTGATCGAGCCGAGCGGGGCGACGGGCGCGGTGCTGACGGTGCGGTCGCCGATCGCGGGCGCGGCGGCGACCGCGGCGGGCCCGGCGAGCAGCCCGCCGACGACGGCGGCGGCGGAGAGGGTGGCGGCGAGCTGCAGGGTGCTGCGGCGGCGGCCGGGCGCCGTGGTGCGGCGTTCGGCGCGCACGGAGGCGAGCAGCGGCTCGGTGCCCTTGAGGTCGGCGATGAAGCGGTCGGCGGCCTTCGGCGCGAGCTGTCGCGCGGTGCGCGCAGCCGTCCGACGGGCCGTCAGCGCGACCGGATGGTCGAGGATTTCACGCAGCGAAGCGCTCTGGTCGAGCTGCTGCCTCAGCCGCCGCCCGGCGGCCACCGACACCCGTGCCTGCACCGGACCTCCTCCGCACCCGAACGTGCAGCTCACCGGCCCTGCCGCCCGGTCGACCGCCTGCACCCGCCTCGACGGGCCAGCCCACCAGGTGACAGGTCGGGTGTCAACGCCGCTGACAGGTATGCCCGATATGTGGAGAAAAAGCGCCGGGCCGTCCCCGGCGCGCCGTGCGGCGCACCGGGGACGGCCCCGGGTGGTGCGGTCGGGGGGTCAGCCGCGGCTGACGGACCAGACCTGGGCGGGCGTCCGGTTGCAGTCGTAGAGCGCGAGCCGGATGCCGTTGGTGGTGTCCGCGTTGGGCACGTCCACGCACCGGCCGGAGACCGGGTTGTAGATCGAGCCGTTCGCGAGCGGGATGAACACCTGGTTCGGCCAGACCGGGTTGCTGCCGCAGTTCCAGATCTCCATGACGGTGCCGTTGGCGGTGCCGCCGCCGGTGGCGTCCAGGCACATGCCGTTGTTGCTCAGCGTGCCGTTGGCGTTGACCGTCCAGCGCTGCGCGGGGACGCCGGCGCAGTCCCACACCTGGACGGCGGTGCCCGCGGCGGTGGCGCCGCCGTTGACGTCCATGCACTTGCCGGCGAAGCCGGTCAGGGCGATCTGGCCGGTGGTCGACGACCACGGGTCGGTCGGGTAGTTGTACGCGACGACGTCGCTCGCACTGCCCTTGAACCACGAGGTCGGTGCGCCCTGGTACTTGTACCGGCCCAGGACGACGGGGCCGGTGATGCCCGACTTGCTGGTGTGGAAGCCGGATCCGGCGAGCACACCGTTGACGTACAGCTGGATCTGTCCGCCGGCGGCGTTGTAGCTCGCGGTGAGGCGGTCCCAGCGGCCCGCCTGGAAGCGGGCGGCACCGGTCATGCCGATCGCGGTCTGGTCGTAGCTCCAGTTGGTGTCGTCGGCGGTCGACATGCCGAACCGCCAGGTGCCGTCCGAAGCCTCGGGCCACAGGATGAAGCCGCTGGTGCTGGTGCCGTCCTGGCTGAGGACCGGGCCGCCGCCCTGGGCCGGGTTGGCCCAGACGCTGACGGTGAACGACTTGGTGGAGTCGATCGAGGTGCCGGTGGTGTCGATCTCGCCCGTGGTGCCGTTGAAGGTGGCGGCGTTGACGGTGCGCCCGTCGACGGTGGCCGGGGCGAAACTCACGCCGGGCTTGACGGTGCCGGGGTGCTGGCCTGCCGTGTCGGCGGCGGTGGTCGCTCCGGCGGCCTCGTTGAGCTGCCAGCGGGCCGAAGGGGTGCGCAGGTCGCCCAGGGTGCGCGAGGCGGCGAAGCCGGTGACCTTGCCGTTGGTGTCGGCGGTGCCCGGCCACACGACCAGCCGGCCGTCGTTGGCCTTGGCCCACAGGTCGGCGACGCCGTCGCTGTTGAGGTCGCCGTTGGAGCCGACCGTCGGGTAGGTCGCCGGGTCGAAGCCGCCGGTGCCGGCGACGGTGCCGGTGGTCGGGTCGGTGAGGGCGCCGAAGTCCACGCCGCCACCCGACTTGGTGGTGATCGGGTAGGCGTGGACGGTGCCGTTGACCCGGTCACGGGCCCACAGGGTGGGCTGGTTGCCGCCGTTGGCGGGGCCCGGGCCGATCAGGTCGTAGTTCGTCCAGTCGGCGGTGGAGACCTGGGTGTCGGTCGGCTTGAGAAGGCGGGCGCTGCTGGTGCCCGGCGGGAACAGCCACAGCTGGTGGTTGATCACCGCGAGGATCGAGGTCCGCGTGAGGACGTAGTTGTTGTTGGCGTCCTTGGCGGCGTTCTCGCCCTCGGGGGTGCCGACGGCCAGGATCTGCGTGGCGTTGGTCCAGTCCGTACCGAAGTCGGCCGGGCAGGGGATCGTTGCACCGTCGATGTCCTGGCAGGTCACCGCGGAGTTGATGGTGGTGCCGGACTTGTAGAACGCGGTGCGGGTGACGAAGTTGCCGTGCCCGTCGTTGGCGTACAGGTAGAGCCTCGGGTCGCCCGCGGGGTGGGCGATCAGGTCGTCGACCGGCTTGCCGGCGAGCAGCGAGGCGCGGTGGGTGATCTGGACGCCGTTCCAGGTGCCGGTCGGCGAGGTCGCACCGGCACCGGCGATCGGGTTGGCGTTGGCCGGGTCGTTGCTGGTGTTGATCAGCCGCAGGTTGCCGTTGGCGTCCGGCAGGACGAGGTCGGGCTTCTGGTCACCGGTGAGGTCGCCGAAGACCGGCAGGGTGCCGGGCTTCCAGGGGGCGTAGTAGCTGTAGGCGGACGGCTGGCTGTAGTTGCCGGCGTTGTCCTGTGCCTGGACGTACAGGATGTTGGTGCCCCAGAGGCCCGGGGTGTAGCTGTACGAGGCCTTGCCGTTGGCGTCGGCCATGACCGTGCCCGCGTCACCGCAGTGCCAGCCCGTGACCGGGGTCGAGCTCGTGCTCACCCGGAAGCAGGCCAGGCCGGAGGCGTTGAGGCCGGAGGCGGGCGCCGGGTCGCTGCCGGAGATGGTGAAGGTGCCGGCGTCGGTCGCGTACTTCGCCGGGGTGGTGTTCGGCGTGCCGGACGGCGGGAAGTCGGTGGAGCCGACGGCGACCGCCGGGGCGGTCTTGTCGACGCGGAAGTAGCACCACGGGCTCTCGGCCGAGGTCAGGGTGTCGTCGGTGGCGTTGGCCGTCCAGCCGTACTGGTGACCGTCGATCAGCGAACCGACCGAGACGACCTCGTTGTTGTACGAGCTGGTCTTCGGGGAGTTGCCGTTGAAGCCGTTGGCGCCGTCGTTGTCGTCCCACATGCGGAACTTCGCGTAGAGCGGGAGGCCCGCGGGCGACCAGTCGGAGACGGCGAGGGTGATGGGGGCCTCCCCCTGAGTAGCGGACACGCTGATACTGGATCTGCTTGATCCGGAGGAAGCGAGAACACCGCCGATGGCGATGAAGGACTACTCGGACGAGTTCAAGGCCGATTCCGTGGCCCTGTACGAGTCCACGCCCGGGGCGACCTACAAGAGCATCGCCGCCGACCTGGGCATTAACAGGGCGACGCTGCGCGATTGGGTGCTGCGGGACCGGGAACGTCGCGTCGGGGCCCCGGCGGCCGCTCGGGCAGGTGGGGCAGCGCCGGCCCGGACGGGACAGCCGGCACCGTCCGCCGACTCGGACGAGCGGATCCGGCAGCTGGAGGCCCGGGTGGCCGAGCTTGAGGCGAGCGAGCGGAAGCTGGCCACCGAGCGGGACATCCTGCGCAAGGCGGCCAAGTATTTCGCCGGCGAGACGAACTGGTGAACCGCTTCCAGTTCGTCCACGACCACCGGGACGCCTTCGGCGTGAAGCGGTTGTGCCAGGTGCTGGGCGTGAACCGCTCCAGCTACTACAAGTGGCGGGGCGGGGCCGACGCGCGGACCGCGCGGGAGGCCGCCGACCAGGCCCTGGCCGAACAGATCCGGGCCGTCCACGCCGACTCCGACGGCGCCTACGGCTCCCCGCGGGTCACCGCCGAGCTCCGCGCCGACGGCCGGAAAATCAACGAGAAACGAGTGGCCCGCGTGATGCGCAAGTTCTCCATCCAGGGCATACGCCTGCGCAAGCGGGTCCGCACCACGATCCCCGAGCCGTCGGCGACACCGGTGCCGGACCTGTTCCAGCGGGACTTCACCGCCCCCGCGCCCGGCCTGAAGTACATGGGCGACATCACTTATCTCCCCACCGGTGAAGGCGACTTCCTCTACCTGGCCACCGTCCTGGACTGCTTCAGCCGCCGGGTCGTGGGCTGGTCCGTCGCCGCCCACATGCGCACCGAACTCGTTGCCGATGCCCTGCGGATGGCTGCCGCCACCCGCGGCGGCCTGGGCGGCGCGATCTTTCACTCAGACCACGGAGCCCAGTACACATCGCGTGAATTCGCCGACTTGTGCGGCGAGTTGGGCGTCACCCAGTCCATGGGCACGGTGGGCACCTCCGCCGACAATGCCGCCTGCGAGAGCTTCCACGCCACCCTCAAGCGCGAGACCCTACGCGGGGCCCACCACTACCCGGGAACGGAACTCTGCCGACGCACCGTCTTCCGGTGGCTCACCCGCTACAACACCCGCCGCAGGCACTCCGCCAACGGACAGCTCAGCCCCATAGCCTACGAAAACCAGTACCGGCGGGAGTCCGATAGGCTCACGCTGGCTGCATAACCAACCCGACGCGTGTCCACCTCCGCGGGGGAAGGCCCATGCTCTGGTTGGCGCCGACCCAGCCCGGGTTGTACCAGGCGTAGCCGCCGCCGGGGGTCTGGCAGTCGTTGTGCTGGTTGGTGCTCGCGAAGCCCGGGGTGGGGCTGGTCCGCGGGTACCAGATGCTGGGCGTGAGGTCGTAGTTGGTCGTGATGTGCGGGTTGTTCGCCAGGTGCTTGCGGTAGAGCTTGTTGTTCTCGTCGTCGGGCGCGATGCCGACGGTCCAGTCCGGGGAGTGGTTCGCGGCGGCCTGCTGCATCTGCGAGGTCACGTTGAACGCGATCGGTCCGGTGCCGGTGATCGGTACCGAGCTGCCGACCTTGGTGCAGCCGCCGAAGGTGCCGCTGCCGTTGCAGGGCTGGTTGCTCCAGGTGGTGTTGCTGCTGATGGCACCGGTCCAGTAGAGGCCCAGCGGGGTGCTGGTGCTCGGGCTGGAGGCGCCCGTCACGCTCGCGTAGAACGTCGAGTCGTAGACGGTCGGTGCGGCGGGGGCGCCGGTCGGCGTGTTGTAGATCGCCGAGTTGATGCTGATCCGGTAGTAGGCGCGCTCGCGGCCGTAACCGGTGCAGTCGCTGTAACCGCAGTAGCCGACACCGAGGTTGCTGACGGAGTCCGCGTACTTGGTGCCCGGGTTGTACTCCTGGACCTGGGCGGACATCGCGGAGGCGCTGTCGGCGCTGATGGTCGGATCGATGAACCAGGGGCCGGTGCCCTTGCCGAAGGTGGCAGGGTCCGGGGTCAGGTCGAAACCGCTGCTGTCGGCCCTGATGCCGATCTTCCCGACCTTGGCGCCGGAGCCGGGGCCCTTGGCGGACGAGGCCTCGTCCGCGTCCCCGCCGCTCCTGCCCTGCGGGCTCGCCTGGGCGGCCTTCCGGGCCGGGGCCGGTGTGGAGTCCCACTGGAACGGGGTCGGCGCCTGCAGGCGGACCTTGCCCGCGGCGTCCTTGAGGCTGACGTTGCCCGCGGCGTCGGTGGCGACGCTCAGACCGGTGGTCTTCACCGGGAAGTGCAGGCTCTTCAGCTTCGGGTTCGCGGCCGCGGCGGCGGTGCGGACGACGATGACGTCGCGCCAGCCGCCGTCGGGCAGCGCGGTGAGCTGGAGGTCGACGTCCGGCAGGACGTCGGCGTAGGTCGCGGTGTCGCCGGCCAGCGAGGGGACGGGCAGGGCGAACGGTGCGGTGACGGCCAGCTTCTTGCCGTCCGCGGTGGTGATCGTGGCGAGCGGGCCGCTGCCGCCACCGGACACGGTCAGCCCGCTGGAGGTGACCGCGGGGGCGACGGTGCCGTCCGCCGCGCGGCGGAGGGTGGTGTCGAGGTCCGCCCACGCCGTGCCGCGCCTGGTGCGCACCGGCTTGGCGTAGTCGGTGGTGCTCAGGGTGCCGTTCGGGTTGGCGACGGTGGTCGACGTCTCGGTGGTCATCGCGTCGACGGCCGCGGCCCTGCCCGATGCCTTCGCCGCGGCACGCGCGTCCAGAACTTTTTGTTGAGTATCCGTCAGAACCGGTGCTGAGACGGCATTTCCGGTGCCGGCGGCCGAGGCCGCGGGGGCCGCGAGAAGGGCCATTCCCAGGGCTCCGGCGGCAGTGCCGGCGAGCATCCGGAACCCTGCCCGGGTGCGGCGTGAAACCTGCTGATCCGGGGGTCTCTGTTCCCTTTGTGTCATGACGGTTCGACCTCTCCCCTCCTGCTCGCGCGATCGCCGCGCGAATGTTCGAGACGGAACGATGGGGCCCCCGTGTGGGATTCGTCAAACGGGTTCTCTCCATGTCGTCATATGTCCCGATCAGGCAGAAGAGCGCGGGCAAAATCTTGGTAAACAGTCGCGACCAAAAGGAGATTGGCGGACTGTCAGTTTTGGTCGCACTCGTAAGGTCTGACCGATCCTCGGATCATCATGTCGACAAGCCCATACGGGCTGAACCAGTGGGAGTTCGGTTTCCTTGAGAGCGATACACGCTCGGGGGCCGGCCGGTCGATGGCTGCGAACGCGGTCTCGATGGGTTGGCCTGATAAGTCTTCTGGCAGTCATCACCACACTTCTCGCGGCGCCGTCCGCCGAGGCGCTGGCCGCCCGCCGGCCGCACGGCAAGGTCTGGACGCCGCCGGGGGCGGCCCCCGGCACGGGCATGAAGTCCGTCAAGGGCAAGAACCTCGTGCCGTCCACCCCGAAGGCTCCGGCCTACCCCGTCCCGGCGACGTGGAAGCCGTCCGCCGCTACCGCGGTGCCCGCAGGGTCGGCCACCGTCGCCCTGGAGGCCGGAAAGGCCGTCCAGGCAGGGCAGCTGCCCGTCAAGGTCGCCCCGGGCACCCGGGGCTCGGTGCACTCCGTCGCGGTGGAGGTCGCGGACTCCGAGGGGAAGTCCACGACCGGCCGCCGGGTCACCCTGACCGACGCCGCCCCCGGTGGGGCCGGCCAGGCGAAGAGCGTGAAGGTCGCGCTCGACCTGAAGGCCCTGCAGGGCGCGGCGTGGACCGAGCGGACCCGTCTGGTGGCGCTGCCCGCCTGTGCGGCGGTCACGCCCGACGCCGCGGACTGCCGCACGAAGACGCCGGTGGCGTCCTCCGTCGACCCGAAGACGGGCGTGCTGACCGCCGAGGTCCCGCTCTCCGCCGCGAGCGCGCCGAAGGCCGCGAAGAGCAGCGGCAGCGGCACCGTCCGGGCGGACTTCGTGCAGGCCGCGGCCGCGACCTCGTCCGCGGTGCTCGCCACCGAGTCGGCGGCCGGCGGTCCCTCGGGCACCTACGCGGCGACCCCGCTGTCGCCGTCGGCGGCCTGGGGCTCCGGCACGAACGTCGGCAACTTCACGTACTCGTACCCGGTCTCGACGCCCCCCACGCTGGGCGGGGCGGCGCCCTCGGTCTCCCTGGGCTACGACTCCTCCGCGGTCGACGGCAAGACGTCGGCGCAGAACTCCCAGTCCTCCTGGGCGGGTGAGGGCTGGGACTACCAGCCCGGCTTCGTCGAGCGCTCCTACCAGGGCTGCGACAAGGACGGCCTCGCCCACTCCAGCGACATGTGCTGGTCCGGGCAGAACGCCGTGCTCAACCTGGGCGGCCACTCCGGCACCCTGGTGAAGGACGACACCACCGGCACGTGGCGCCTGCAGGGCGACGACGGCTCCAAGATCGAGCAGCTGACCGGTGCCGCCAACGAGGCCCGCAACGGCGAGTTCTGGCGCGTCACCACCACGGACGGCACCCAGTACTACTTCGGCCAGAACCACCTGCCGGGCGGCGACCACTCCGACCCGGCCGCCAACTCGGTGGCCTACGAGCCGGTCTACTCGCCGAAGAGCGGCGACGACTGCTACGACTCCGCCAAGGGCACCGCCTCGTGGTGCCAGGAGGCCTGGCGCTGGAACCTCGACTACGTCGTCGACCCGCACCAGAACCTGGTCACCTTCGGCTACCAGCAGGACCTCAACTACTACAGCCGGGGCGGTGGCCAGAACAACGGCACCGGCACCCTGACCGCCTACGTCCGGGCCACCGAGCTCAAGCAGATCGCCTACGGTCAGCAGCTGGCCGCGCAGGTCACGGCGAAGGGTACGCTCAAGGCGGCGTCCAAGGTCCTCTTCACCACCGAGGAGCGGTGCTTCCAGTCCGGGAGTATCACCTGCACCACGGCGCAGCGGACCGTGGCCAACCAGAACAACTGGCCGGACACCCCGCTCGACCTCAACTGCGCCTCCACCGGCACCTGCACCAACTACGGGCCGTCGTTCTGGTCTCCGCTGATGCTGTCGAAGATCGAGACGCAGGTGCTGGTCGGCACCGACTACCGCTCGGTCGACCTGTGGACGCTGAAGCACTCCTTCCCGAACCCGGGTGACGGCACCAAGCCGTCGCTGTGGCTCGACTCGATCACCCGCTCCGCCACCAACGGCCAGGCCGCACAGGCCCTGCCGGCGGTGACCTTCACCCCGCGTGAGCTGGCCAACCGGGTGGACGGGCTCGTCCCGGCCCAGCCGGCGTTCAACCGGCCGCGCATGCAGCAGATCACCACCGAGACCGGTGGGAAGATCAACGTGAACTACCGGGACACCGAGTGCTCCCGGACCGCGAACCACATGCCGGCCGCGGCCGACTCCAACACCATGGCCTGCATGCCGGTCAACTGGTACCTCCCGGGCTCGTCCTCGGAGGACCCGGTGAAGGACTGGTTCCACAAGTACCTGGTGTCCTCCGTGACCGAGCAGGACGCGGTCACCGGCGCCCTGGTGAAGTCCACCGACTACACCTACGGCGGCGGCGCGGCCTGGCACCGCAACGACGGTGAGTACACCGACCCCAAGTCCCGTACCTGGGACGAGTTCCGCGGTTACGCCACCGTCACCTCCACCTCGGGCAGCGCCTACCCGGGCGAGGCGCCGAAGACCCAGCAGGTCACCACCTACCTGCGGGGCATGGACGGCGACTACAAGGCCGACGGCTCCAAGCGGGCGGTCAGCGTCTCCTTCACCCCGTACCCGGGCGCGACCGCCGTCTCCGTCACGGACGACACCTGGCGTGCCGGTGGCGTGCTCGGCAGCCAGAGCTACGACCAGGCCGGCGGCACGATCATCGGCGCCTCCGCCACGGTCACCGGCAACGACCTCGTGACGGCCACGCACAAGCAGAAGAACAGCATGCCGGACCTGGTGGCCCGCTTCGGCAGCACCATGTCCACGTCGACCTCCTGGGCACGCAAGGTGGACGGCACCTGGCGGTCCACCGGCACCGTCATGACGACCGACCCGGCCAACGGCAACCGGCCGCTGCAGATCGACGACAAGGGCGACGGCACCGCCGCCGCACCGGAGATCTGCTCGACCAACAGCTACGCGACCAGCACCAACCCGATGCTGCTCGTGCTCGTCTCCCGCGAGCTGGTCGTCACCGGCCCCTGCGGCACCACGCCGACCGCGGCCAACACCCAGAAGGACACCCGGACCTTCTACGACGGCAAGGTCTTCGGCCAGGCCGGCGGCACGGGTGACCCGACGTCGTCCGACACGGTCAACTCCTACGACGGCTCCGGCAACGCGGTGTACACCACGCTGACCACGGCCACGTTCGACGCCTACGGCCGGGTCAGGACCTCGGCGGGCCCGGACGGCAGGGCGACCACGACGGACCTCTCGCCGGCCACCGGCACGATTCCGACGAAGGTCACGCTCACCACGCCGATGGGCGCCACCTGGGCGACCTCGCAGACCTTCGACCCCGGCCGCAACCTGCCGCTGGAGTCGACGGACGCCAACAACCGCCACACCACGCGGAAGTACGACGCGCTCGGCCGGCTCACCGACGTCTGGACGGCCGACCGCGCCACCAGCCTGACGCCGAACTACACGTTCTCCTACGCGGTGAACGGCGTCACGGCGCCGTCCGTGGTCACCTCCAAGGCGCTGACCGAGAGCGAGACCTACTCGGTCAGGACCGAGCTCTACGACGGCCTCGGCCGACCCCGCCAGACACAGACCAGCCTGCCGACCGGCGGCGCCGGCCGGCTGATCGCCGACACCGTGTACGACTCGCACGGCTGGGCGATCAAGACCTCCGAGCCCTACTACGAGAGCACCACCCAGCCGAACGGCAGCGTCTACGCCCCGCAGGACTCGCAGGTGCCCGCCCAGACCTGGGCCACCTACGACGGCCAGGGCCGGGTCACCAGCAGTGCGTTCGTCTCCTACGGGCAGCAGCAGTGGACCTCGTCCACCGCCTACCCGGGTGTCGACCGCACCGACTCGACCCCGCCGCAGGGTGCCAAGCCCACGACGACCCTCACGGACGCCCGCGGCCGCACCACCCAGCTGTGGCAGTACCGCACCGCCACCGCCACCGGCAACGCCCTCGACGCGGACGTGACCTCGTACACGTTCACGGCGGCCGGCCAGCCGGACAAGCGGACCGACGCGTCCGGCAACGTCTGGTCGTACCAGTACGACCTGCGGGGGCGGCAGACCGCCGTCACCGACCCGGACACCGGCACGACCACCACCGCGTACGACGCCGACTCCCGGATCGCCTCCACCACGGACGCCAAGGGCAACAAGCTCGCCTACGCGTACGACCTGCTCGGCCGCAAGACCGCGATGTACAAGAGCAGCGCGGCCCCGGCCAACCTGCTCGCGAGCTGGACGTACGACACGGTGGCCGGAGCCAAGGGCCAGCCGGCGAGCTCCACCCGCTACGTGGGAGGCGCCACCGGCAAGGCCTACACCTCGGAGGTGACCGCGTACGACACCATGTACCGGCCCACCGACACCAAGGTGACGATCCCGGCCGGTGAGGGCGCCCTGACCGGCACCTACACCTCGCACAACGACTACTCGCCGATCCTCGGCTTGCTCGTCCACACCGACATGCCCGCGATGGGCGGCCTGCCCGCCGAGGGCGTCGACTACCTCTACAGCGACACCGGCCTGCTGCTCGCCTCCGGCGGCAACAGCACCCTCGTCACCGACGTCCAGTACGACGCGGCCGGCCGTGCCGTGCGCACCACCGTCGGCGACTGGGGCAACCAGGTCGTCTCCACCCAGCAGTACGACTGGGCGACCGGGCGGCTGATCCAGAACAACCTGGACCGCCAGGTCGGCACCACCTCGCTCGACCAGACCAGCTACACCTACAACCAGGCCGGCCGGCTCACCTCGGTCAGCGACCTCCAGAGCGCCACGGCGACCGACCGCCAGTGCTTCACCTACGACTACCTGGGCCGTCTCACCAACGCCTGGACCGACACCGGCTCCGTCACCACGGCGGCAGCCCCGTCCGTCCCCGGCGTCGGCGGCTGCACCAACGCGTCGGGCCCGGCCATGACCGGCTCGCCCGCCAAGCCCAGCGTCGGCGGTCCGGCGCCCTACTGGCAGACGTACGGCTACGACAAGACCGGCAACCGCACCTCGCTGGTCCAGCACGACGTCACCGGTGACACCACCAAGGACGTCACCACGGCCCAGACCTTCGGCACCACCGTGAACACCGCCACCGCCCTGCCGAACACCGGCGGCGGCACCGGCGGCCCGCACGCCCTGCTGAAGTCCTCGGTCACGGCGGCCGGCACCACCAAGGACACCACGTACCAGTACGACGTCCTCGGCAACACCACGGCCGTCACCGAGACCGCCGGCACCACCAACCTGACGTGGAACGGCGAGGACAAGCTCGACGGCATCGCCAAGACCGGCGACCCCGCGGGCACGACCTACCTCTACGACGCGGACGGCAACCAGCTGATCCGCCGCAACCCCGGGAAGACGACGCTCAACCTCGGGTCGGACGAGCTCACCCTCGACACCGCCTCCGGGTCCATGTCCGACGTCCGCTACTACGCCGCCCCCGGCGGCATCACCATCACCCGGGTCACCGCGGCCACCGGAGGCGGCAAGCTCGTCTACCAGGCCTCCGACCCGCACGGCACCAACGGCGTCCAGATCGAGACCGACGCCCAGCAGACCGTGAGCCGGCGTCCCACCGACCCGTTCGGCAACCAGCGCGGCACCCAGCCCGCGCCGGGCGCCTGGGCCGGCGACAAGGGCTTCGTCGGCGGCACGCTCGACACGGCCACCGGGCTCACCAACCTGGGGGCGCGCGAGTACGACCCCGTCCACGGCCGCTTCCTCAACCCCGACCCGCTCCTGGCGGTCTCCAGCCCCCAGCAGTGGAACGGCTACGCGTACAGCGGCAACGACCCGGTCAACGCCAGCGACCCGTCGGGTCTCATGCAGGACACCATGGAGAAGAACAGCAGCAGCAGCGGCTGCGGCATGTTCGTCGTCAACTGCGGCGGTGGCGGCGGCGGCAACGACTGCGCCTCCAACTGGCACCCGCCGTGCGCACCGCCCACCACCCCCACCAACGGCAGCGGCAACGCCGGCAACGGTGACACCGGTGACAACGGCGGCGGCAAGAAGGACAACAAGAAGAAGTGCGGCGGCTTCGGCGGCTGGCTCAAGTGCAAGGCCAAGAGCGCAGCGCACGCCGTCGTCAAGGTGGTCGAGGAGCACCCGGTCATCGCCGCGATGGTCATCACCGCGGTGGTGGTGGGTGCGGCTGCCTGCATCATCATGACGGCCGCGGCCTGTGCCGCGATCATCGTGCCCGCAGCAGCCAACGGCGCCCTGGCCGCAGCCGAGTTCGGCGCGGCCGCCATGGTCGCCGGTGCTGCCGCGGCGGTGACCGTCGAGGCGGGCATTGCCGTCGGGGCAACCGCACTGGCCACCCTCGGGGTCGGTGCCGCGGTCGCGGCCAAGACCGCCCAGAAGGCGGAGCAGTCGGCCGCCGGCGTCAGCGGCCGTGCCAGCCAGACCGCGGCGAAGGAGGCCACGGAGGGCAGCAAGGCCGCCCGTCCCAGCACCAGTTCCGGCGGTGGCGGCTGCAACAGCTTCCCGGCCGGTACGCAGGTCCAGCTGGCCGACGGCAGCACCAAGGCCATCGACCAGGTCCAGCTCGGCGACCAGGTCGCCGCCACCGACCCGCAGACCGGGGTCACCGCCACCCGCGCCGTGTCGGCGCTCATCGTCGGTCACCACGACACGGAGTACACCGACCTCGTCCTCACCACGGCCGGGCCCCGGGGCCCTCCGAGTGACGAGGAGAGCATCACCTCCACGGCGCACCACCCGTACTGGGACATCACCACCCAGCGGTGGACCGACGCCGAAAACCTCAAGACCGGCGACCAGCTGCGCAACCTGGACGGCACCACCAGCACGGTGCTGACCGTCCGCTCCTACACCACCGCGCCGCAGACCGCCTACAACCTCACCGTCGCCGACCTGCACACGTACTATGTGCTGGCCGGACCGGCGGCGATTCTCGTTCACAACGATGCCTGCCCTACAGGCGGCAGTCATGACGTAGAGCCCAGCACTTGGACGCCCAACGAGAATTATTCGCCGGCGGAAGTGAAGGCAAGGAGCGATGCAAACGAAGCCTTCTACTCGGTTCATCCGGAAACTCACGAGCTAGTGAACATGGTGACCGCGAATCCCAACATGGCGCCACGGTCCAATCCGAACGGCACCGTAGACACGTTCCTGGGCAATAATCTTAGTAACACGGCCAGGAGGTTCTGGGGTTCTTGGGTGGGGTCGCCGATTTATTGGAACGGTAGACCTGGAAATCAGATCAGAATCATGATCAACCAGGCAACCGGTCAAATTGCACACTTTCCCCTGACGGGACAAGGCGTGCATAACTATGGGTCGCCAAGCCTTTACGGTTGGTAGAAGTTCCGAATATGAGCAGTGCACGGCATCCCCGCGGATGCCGTGCACTGCTCCATTGGCGAACCGGTAGATTTCCCATTATGCTCTCCGGAGGGGCTGGAATAATGGATTACCTTGAGCGACTTTCCCCGGGCGGCCTGATCTTCCTAGGGTTGATGGGTTCGGAGTGCCCCCTTATCCCGCCGACGCTCGCCACCCTGGCTTCGGGGTATCCGGCAGTGTCCGGAAAGTGGCCGAGATCGGTCGTCCGTGACGATTCTCCAAATTTTATATCCAGGGCGAACAGGGGCTGGTTTGACCTTTCCTGTGAAGGTGGACTTTTCGGTTCTGATCGAGAATTTCTGGTTGCAGTTGCGCTTAGTGAAGGTGAGGTCGACTGGTGGTGGGCGCGCGTCAGGTTGGCTGAATCGTGGGATATTATGGGCGCGGGCTCCGCTGCCGGTCTCGGCGGCGGTTTCGGCGCACCGGAGTTTGCAATGATGTCATCGACCGGAGACGTTATCGTCTGTGGCGCGGCGGGGAATTCTTCTATTGGCGCAGTCCTGGTGAATGAATTTCGAAATCTTGCTGGCCTTCGCGAGCTCGCGGAGTGGAAAGCCAGCTGGCCGGGGACACCACAGCAGGAGAGGGTGGCTGTCCGGAGGTGGCTTGAAACCCTCGTGCACACTGAACCGGCAGGGCCTAATGGAGAGGTCTTGTAAGTCTGGAAGGGTGGAACCTTCCAGCGTCCGCTATCGGCTCGAACGGCGATCACGAATTTCCGCCGCACGCGGTTGGGTCGTCTCCCCGTGTCGCTCGGTCTCGCGGGGCCGTGGGGCGGGTAGGACTGTGCTGACTGTGTCGGGCTGACCGCAGGGAGCCGCAGAGTGGCCGCATACCTCGACCGTGACCAGACCGGGAGCGAGCAGGTGCCCGCGCAGGACGCGCCGCCCCCGCCGCCGGAGTTGGTGGCGCTGGCGCACGCGCACGGGGTGGACGACACGTACGACCCGGGCAGCGGGCCGGTGCCGGTCGGGCCGGACACGCTGGTGGCGGTGCTGGCCTCGCTCGGGGTGGACGCGTCGACGCCGGAGGCCGTCCGGTCGGAGCTGGCGGAGCACCGCCGTACGGTGGCGGCCCGGCTGCTGCCGCCGTGCGTGGTGGTGCGTCAGGGGCGGCGCACCGCACTGGACGTGCCCGCCGGGGCGGAGCTCGCGGTCGAGCTGGAGGACGGCGGCCGGTGGGCGCTGCCGAAGGGGCACTCGCACTGGCTGCCGGCCGATCTGCCGCTCGGCCGGCACCGGCTGACGGCGAAGGCGGGCCCGCGGGAGGCGTCCGTGGCCCTGATCGTGGCGCCGGCCCGGCTGCCGGAGCCGCAGGGCCGTAGCTGGGGCTTCCTGGCGCAGCTGTACTCGGTGCTGTCGGACCGTTCCTGGGGCATGGGCGACCTGGGCGACCTCGCGGAGCTGGCGCGGTGGGCGGGGCACGAGCTGGGTGCGGGCTTCCTGCAGATCAACCCGCTGCACGCGGGCATGCCCGGTGCGCCGTCGGACCCGTCGCCGTACCGTCCGTCCTCGCGGCGTTTCGCCGACCCCGTGCACCTGCGGGTGGAGGCCGTCCCCGAGTACGCCTACGCACCGCTCGACGGGTACGGGCCGAGGGCGCGGCGGCTGCGGGCGGAGGTGCTGGAGCACGACGGCCTGATCGACCGGGACGCCGTCTGGGCGCTGAAGCGCGAGGCCCTGCAGGAGCTGTACGCGGTGCCGCGGACGGTCGGCCGGGCGGCGGCGTTCCGGGCGTTCACCGCACGCGAGGGCGAGTGGCTGGAGCGGTACGCGACGTACTGCGCGCTCGCCGAGGTGCACGGGCCGAACCGGCACGAGTGGCCGAAGGGCCTGCGCCGCCCCGACAGCCCGCACGTGGCCGCGGCGAGGGCGGAGCTCGCCGAGCGCGTCGACTTCCACCGCTGGCTGGCCTGGCTGGTCGACGAGCAGCTCGGCTCCGCGCAGCGGGCCGCCGAGGAGGCGGGCATGGCGGTCGGCCTGATCCACGACCTCGCGGTGGGCGTGCATCCGGACGGTGCCGACGCCTGGGCGCTGCAGGACGTCATGGCGGAGGGCATCTCGGTGGGTGCCCCGCCGGACGCCTTCAACGCGCACGGCCAGGACTGGGGCCTGCCGCCGTGGCGCCCGGACGCGCTCGCCGAGGCCGGCTACGAGCCGTTCGCCCAGCTGCTGCGGGCCGCCGCCCGGCACGCCGGGGCGATCCGGATCGACCACGTGATGGGCCTGTTCCGGCTGTGGTGGGTGCCGGCGGGGCATCCGCCGACCCGCGGCGCGTACGTGCGCTACGACGCGGAGGCGATGCTCGGCGTGCTGGCGCTGGAGGCGCACCGCGCGGGCGCGTACGTGATCGGCGAGGACCTCGGCACGGTGGAGCGCGGGGTGCGCGAGCAGTTGACGGAGCGGGGGATCCTCGGCACGTCGGTGCTGTGGTTCGAACGGGACTGGCAGCGCAAGGGCGAGATCCTGCCGCCGGACCGCTGGCGCTCCGGCTGCCTAGCCACCCTCACCACGCACGACCTGCCGCCGACGGCGGCCCGCCTCAGCGGGGAGCACGTGGAGCTGCGGCACCGCCTGGGCCTGCTGGTGCACCCGCTCGGCGAGGAGCAGGACGCGGCGCGCACCGAGCTCGCCGAGTGGCGCACCGAGCTGACCGCCCGTGGGCTGCTCCCCGAGGGTGCCGACCTGACGCCGGAGACCCTGTACGCCTTCCTGCTGGCGACCCCGGCGTCGCTGGTGGGGGTGTGGCTGCCCGACGCGGTGGGCGATCCCCGGCCGCAGAACCTCCCCGGCACCTGGGACCAGTACCCGAACTGGCGGCTGCCCGTCGCGGACGGCGGTGGCCACCCGGTGACGCTCGACCGGCTGGCCGCGGAGCCGTCCACGGCCCGTCTCGCGGGGGCGCTCGCGGACGCCCTCGGAAGGCGCACCCCGCCGAGCGGCACGGTGTGAGCGGCCGGTACCGTGGGTGACGTGGACAAGAGGAACGCAATGCGCGCCGGTGCGGTCACCGCGGCGGCCACGCTGATGATGCTGATGACGTCGCCCGTGATGGCCGCGACCCCCGACGACGGCGACCAGCCGGGCGCGGGGATCGGCCTCGGCGAGGTGATCGGCCTGTACGTGCTCCTGCCGATCGCGCTGTTCCTGATCATCTCCGGTCTGGTCATGCTGCCCTCGATGGGCAAGGGCAAGAAGAAGTAGCGGCACCGTCCGAGCGCCGTCGGGGCCGTCGCCCCGGCGGCGCTCAGGCGTGTCCGGGGGCGTGTCCGGTCGCGGTCGCGGGTGCTTTCGCGGGGGCGGCCGGGGGCAGGCGCCAGTCCGCCGGTCCTGCGGGCGGCAGGTGGCGGGCGAAGCCGGCGGTCCACCGCTGGGCGCCGTCCGGCAGCAGCGCGAGGGCCTCCACCCCCGGGTGGCGGCCCGCCCAGGCGAGGCCGCGTTCCGGGCCCATGGCGAACGCCGCGGTCGTCCACGCGTCGGTGCGGGCGATGCCGGTGCCCGCCGAGCCGACCAGGGTGAGGGAGGCGAGCCCCTCGGCCGGGCGGCCGGTGTGCGGGTCGACGACGTGCGCGCCGCGCTCCGCCGTGCCGGAGGTGGCGACGGCCAGGTCGTGCCCGGCGAGGACGGCGGCGACGCGGCCGGGCCGCAGCGGGTCGGCGAGGCCGATCCGCCAGGGGCCGCCCGTGGTCTGCACGTCGCCGCCGCCGCTCACGCAGTGCTGCCGGGAGCCCGCGGCGGTGAGCATCCTGGAGGCCTCCTCGACGGCCCAGCCCTTCACCCAGCCGCTCGGGTCGAGCCGGCCGGCGGGGCGTGCGCTGAAGTAGCCGTCGGTCTCCTCGGCGACGGTGCGGCAGTGGGCGAGCGCCGCGGGCACGTCCGGGTGGCAGGCGTCGAGGGCGAGTTCGCCGCGGTCGAGCCGGCTGATGTCGCTGTCCGGCCGGTAGGGGGAGAGGACGGCGTCGATGCGGTGCAGCCGGGCGGTGATCCGCCGCAGGGTCTCCTCGGTGTCCGGCCCCGGGTCGCGGACGGCGAACGAGAACACGGTGCCCATCACGTGCTCGGCGTGCCGGAGGACGGGCGTGGCGGGCGCCGGCGGCGCGGTCCGCCCCGTCACAGCCCGGCCTTGTCGAGGGCGCTCTGCAGCGAGGCGGTGTAGCCGTCGCTGGTGTAGGTGGCGCCGCTGACGACGTCGATGTCGGCGCTCTGGGCCGCGATCGCCTCCTGGTTGAGCACGGGCAGGGCGTAGCTGTTGATCTCCTGGTCGCGGTGGTCCTGGGAGGGGTACTGCACCACGTCGATGGTCGTGATCCGGGTGCCGGAGAGGGTGACCTTCACCTGGACGGGGCCGTACCGGGTGTCCGCGGCGTCACCGGTGACCGAGCGGGTCGACGCCGAGCCCGCGCCAGCCGTCGAGCCGGTCGTGTCCGAGCCGTTCGTGCCCGAGGACCCGGACGAGCCGGACGACCCGGACGTACCCGAGGATCCGCCGGAGCTGATGACCGCCGCCGACCCGGTGGCGTCGTGGGGCTTGAGGGAGAGCAGCAGCAGGATCCCCGCCACGGTGGCGGTGCTGCTGACGACGGCTCTGCGCATGGGACGGACTCCTCCGGGAGGCAGGGTGCAGACGAGGCGGGATGCATGAGGGGGCGGGTTCAGAAGACGAAGGACTCGCGGTGGATGCGGCCCGGCCGCACCCCGGCGGCCCGCAGCGCGCGGACGGCCTCCTCCGCCAGGGCCTCGGGGCCGCACAGGTACACCTCGTGCTCGGCGAGGTGCGGCACGAGCCGGGCCAGCGCGACCCCGAGGTCGCCGACCTGCTCGCGGGAGCCCAGCAGCGTGTGCACCGCGGCACCCCGGCGCGCGGCCACGGCGTCCAGCTCGGCCCGGAACATCACGTCCTCGGCCCGCCGCGCGCGCTGGACGAGCGTCACCTCGCCGGGCAGCGTCTCGAACAGCGCGCGCAGCGGGGTGATCCCCACACCGGCCCCGAGCAGCAGCACCCGGCGCTCCCGGTGCAGCCGGGCGGTGAACGCCCCGTACGGGCCCTCGGCACGCACCCGGGTGCCCGGCCGCAGCGCCGCCACGGCACGGCTGTGTTCGCCGAGGTCCTTCACGGTGAACCGCAGGAACCGCGGGTGCGGCGGCGCGGAGAGCGAGTACGGGTTGGCGGCCCAGCGCAGGCCGGGCGCCTGGAACTGCAGTCGGAAGAACTGTCCGGGCTCGGCGCGGAGCTCGGTGAGCCGGCGGCCGGTCAGGAAGACCGAGACCACCCCGGGCGCCTCGGTGCGCACCTCGGCGACCTCCAGCCGGTGCCGGCGGTCGCGCAGCCACGGAACGGCGAGGCGGTACCAGCCGATCAGGGCGGCGGTGCCGAGGTAGAGGACGTACCAGCCGGCCCGGGCCGGGCCGTCGCCGAGGTCGGCGCCGGTGGTGAGCTGGTGGCCGAAGCCGAGCGCCACCGCGAGGTACGTCACCAGGTGCAGGTAGTACCAGGTCTCGTACGAGAGCCTGCGGCGGGCCGCCCGCGCGGAGACGACGCCGGTGCCGAGCAGCGCCAGGGTGCCGAGCGAGGCCTTGATCATCTCCGGGAAGTGGAAGACGATCTCGACCCCCTCGGAGAGCACCCCGCGGCCGTCGGTCAGGGCGTAGCCCCAGACGATCGTCAGCACGTGCGCGAGGACCAGCAGGACCGTCCAGCGGCCGCCGGACGCGTGCCAGCGCGCCAGCCGGTCGGCGCCGACCTCCCGCTCCAGCAGGGGGATCCGCGCCATGAGCAGCAGCAGGACGGGCGCCGCGTACCCGGCCAGCAGGCCGGTGATCCGGCCGGCGCCGGTGAGCCATCCGGCCGCGCCGGAGACCGACGCGGTGTCCTGCCACCACACGGCGAGCACCGCGAGCGCACCCGCACCGATCAGGGCGAGCACCACGGCCGGGACGGTGCCCGCCGGGAGGCGGGGCACCGTCGTGCGGTGCGCGGGCCGGGCGGGCCGGGGCGGGGCGACGGCAGCCATCGGCTCCTCCTTCCTGCCGTCGGCGGCCGGGGTGCCGCCGAGGTCGCCCACGATGGCACCGGAAGCTCTGAGGCGCCTCTGAGTGTGCGGCCCTCCCGAGGCCCGCCGTCACGATGTCCGTGCAGGTCGGAGCCGCTTTTGCGATCCGTGTGCGGCTCCGGGGATCTCACGGCTTTCTCATCGCGGGCGTCAGAATGAGAAGCGGCCGCACCGTCCCACCCGAGGAGCACCATGGACGACACCGCCGAGCAGCCGGCCTGGCGCATCCTCGTCGTCGACGACGAACCCGACCTGGTCGACGTGGTCTGCGGCGCGATCCGCTACGAGGGCTGGCAGGTCCGCGGCGTCACCACCGGGCTGGCCGCCGTCGAGGCCGCCGCCGCGTGGCACCCGCACGCGGTGGTGCTCGACGTCATGCTCCCGGACCTCGACGGGCTGGAGGTGCTGCGCCGCATCCACTCCACGCAGCCCGAGGCCCGGGTGCTGTTCCTCACCGCCCGGGACGCCGTCGAGGACCGCATCGCCGGCATCGCCGCCGGCGGCGACGACTACGTGACCAAGCCCTTCAGCCTCGCCGAGGTGGTGGTGCGGCTGCGCGGGCTGCTGCGCCGCGCCGTGCCGCCTGCCCCGGCGCAGCCGCCGCCCCCGCACGCGCTGGTGCTCGGCGACCTCGTCCTCGACGAGCGGGCCCGCGAGGTGACCCGCGGCGGCGAGCCGGTCGAGCTCAGCCCCACCGAGTACGCGCTGCTCGCCCTCCTCGTGCACCACCCGCGGCAGGTGCTCAGCAAGGCGCAGATCCTCGACGCCGTGTGGTCGTACGACTTCGGCGGCCAGGCCCACGTGGTCGAGCTCTACATCAGCTACCTGCGCAAGAAGCTGGACCACGGCCGCCCGCCGATGATCCACACCGTGCGCGGCGCGGGCTACCTGATCAAGGCCGCCCCGTGACCGCGTCGAGGCGGCGGTGGAGGCCCGCCCGCCTCCTGCCGCGGACCCTGCGGGCCCGCCTGATCGCGGGCCTGCTCGTCCTCCTCGTCGTGACCTGCGGCGCCGTCGGCCTCGCGACCACCGCGGCCCTGCGACACTTCCTCGTCGACCGCCTCGACCAGCAGCTCGCCGACACCGGCGGCCGCTACGCGGCCAGCCTGGAGCACGCCGGGGAGGGCGGGCGCACCGACACCCGGGCACAGACCCCCGGCACCTTCGGCGCCCGGCTGATGGATGGCCGGGTCACCGCCGTGGGCGTGGTGGACGGCGACGCCGACGACGCCGACGACCCCGGCGGTGACGACCGGATCACCCTCACCGACGCGCAGCGGCGCGCCCTCGTCGCCCTGCCGGTCGGCGGTCCGGCCCGCACCGTCACCCTCGGGCCGCACGGCTGTCCGTACCGGCTGAACGCGGTCGCCGGGCACGACGGTGACGTGCTGGTCACCGGACTTCCGCTGCGTCAGGCCGACGAGACGGTGGAGCGCCTGACGAACCTTGAGCTGATCGTGTTCGGGATCGCGCTCACCGGGGCGGGCGTGGCGGGGGCGCTCTGGGTGCGCTGGTCGCTGCGTCCGCTGGACCGGGTGGTCGCGACCGCCGAGCGGGTGAGCGCGCTGCCGCTGGCCGGCGGGGCCGTCGTGCTGTCCGAGCGGCTGCCGGACGACGACCCGGGCACCGAGGTCGGCCGGGTCGGCGCCGCGCTCAACCGGATGCTGGGCCATGTCGGGTCGGAGCTCGCCCGGCGGCACGCCCTGGAGGAGCGGCTGCGGGCGTTCGCCGCCGACGCCGGGCACGAGCTGCGTACCCCGGTCGCGTCCGTCCGCGGTCACGCCGAGCTCGCCCTGCGCCACCCGGGGCCGGTGCCGGAGCCGGTGCACCACTCGCTGGAGCGGATCGGCGCCGAGGCCGAGCGGATGGGCGCCATCGTCGAGGACCTGCTCCTGCTCGCCCGCCTCGACGCGGGCCGCCCCCTCGCCGACGACGAGGTCGACCTGACCCGGATCGCATTGGACGGTGTCGCCGACGCCCGGGCGGCCGGCCCGGAGCACCGCTGGCGCCTGGAACTGCCGGAGGACCCGGTGCTCGTACGCGGCGACGCCGACCGCCTGCGTCAGGTCGCGGCGAACCTGCTGGCCAACGCCCGGACGCACACCCCGGCTGGAACCGAGGTCACGCTGAGTCTGCGGCAGGCGGCGGGGGAGGTCCGGCTGACCGTCGCCGACGACGGGCCCGGCATCCCGCCGGAGCTCGCGGAGCGGGTGTTCGAGCGGTTCGTCCGCGGCGACAGGTCGCGGTCGCGCACCACCGGCTCCACCGGCCTGGGGCTGGCGATCGTCCTGGCGGTGGCCGAGGCCCACGGCGGTACCGTCGGCCTGACGAGCACCGAGGGCCGGACGGTCTTCGCGGTGCGGCTGCCCGCCCCGCGCGCGGACGCGGCACCCGGGGCGTGAGCACGGCGGGCCGGGGACCGCCGTGACGGCGACGGCCGCCCCGGGCACGGGGCCCGGGGCGGCCGGTACGGCGGCGGGGGCGTCAGCCCTGGGCGCCCGCGGCCCGGTCGGCGGCCTGCGCCCGCAGGGCCCGCTCGATGCCGGCCCGCGCCTCGACGACCTGGCGGCGCAGTGCGGGCGCCGGGTCGGCGGAGGCCAGCCAGGCGTCCGTGGCGTCCACGGTGGCCTGCTCGACCTGGTAGGCCGGGTACAGGCCGACGATGATCTGCTGCGAGATCTCGTGGCTGCGGGTCTCCCAGATGCCCTTGACCGCGGCGAAGTACTTCGCCGCGTACGGGGCGAGCAGCTCGCGCTGGTCGGCCTGCTGGAAGCCGCCGATGACGGCCTCCTGCACGTAGTTGGTCAGGGTGTCGGACTCGACCACGGACTCCCACGCCTCGGCCTTGGCGGCCGCGGTCGGCCGGGCGGCCCGGCAGCTGGCGGCGTGCTCCTGACCGGACGAGGTGCTGTCGCGGGCCAGCTCGGCGTTGACGGCCTTGTCGTCGGCGCGGCCGGTGGCGACGAGCCGGGCGAGCAGGGTCCACCGCAGGTCGGTGTCGACGGCGAGGCCCTCGACCACCTCGGAGCCGTCCAGCAGGCCGGCGAGCAGGCCGAGCTGCCCGTCGGTGCGGGCGGCGGCGGCCAGGGTGCGGGCCCAGGCCAGCTGGTGGTCGCTGCCGGGGGCGGCGGCGCGCAGCTGCTCCTCCGCGGCGGCGGCCCAGCGCTGCAGGCCCTCCTCGCGCCACGCCGGGTCGGCGTACATCTCCAGCGCGAGCTTGGTCTGGCGCTGCACCGACTGGACGACGCCGATGTCGCTCTCGCCCTGCAGGCCGGACAGCGCGAGCGACAGGTAGTCGCGGGTGGCCAGCTCGCCGTCGCGGGTCATGTCCCAGGCGGAGGACCAGCACAGGGCGCGGGGGAGGGAGTCGGTGAAGGCGCCGAGGTGCTCGGTGACGACGGCCAGCGAGTCCTCGTCGAGGCGCACCTTGGCGTAGGACAGGTCGTCGTCGTTGAGCAGCAGCACGGCGGGCCGGTGCCGGCCGACGAGCTCGGGCACCTCGGTGCGCGGGCCGTCGACGTCGAGCTCGATCCGGTCGGTGCGCACCAGGGCGCCGTCGACGAGGTCGTAGAGGCCGACCGCGATCCGGTGCGGGCGCAGGACGGCCTCGCCGCGGGCGCCGGCCGGGAGGGCGGGGGCCTCCTGCAGCACGGTGAAGGACTCGATGTCGCCGTTGCCGTCGAGGTGCAGCTCGGGGCGGAGCACGTTGATGCCGGCGGTCTCCAGCCAGGCCTTCGACCAGGTCTTCAGGTCGCGGCCGCTGGCCTCCTCCAGGGCGCCGAGCAGGTCGGGGAGGGTGGTGTTGCCCCAGGCGTGGCGCTTGAAGTACGCCTGCACGCCCTGGAAGAACGCGTCCTGGCCGACGTAGGCCACCAGCTGCTTGAGCACCGAGGCGCCCTTGGCGTAGGTGATGCCGTCGAAGTTGACCTGGACGTCCTCCAGGTCGTTGATCTCCGCCATGATCGGGTGCGTCGACGGCAGCTGGTCCTGCCGGTACGCCCAGGTCTTCATCTGGTTGGCGAAGGTCGTCCAGGAGTGCGGCCACTTGGAGCCGGGGGCCTCCGCCTGGCAGACCGCCTCGGCGAAGGTCGCGAACGACTCGTTCAGCCAGAGGTCGTTCCACCACTCCATGGTGACGAGGTCGCCGAACCACATGTGGGCGAGCTCGTGGAGGATCGTCGCGGCGCGCATCTCGTAGGAGGCGTCGGTGACCTTGGAGCGGAAGACGTACTGGTCGCGCAGGGTGACCGCGCCCGCGTTCTCCATGGCGCCGGCGTTGAACTCCGGCACGAACAGCTGGTCGTACTTGGCGAACGGGTAGGCGAAGTCGAACTTCTCCTGGAAGTAGTCGAAGCCCTGCTTCGTCACGGCGAAGACGGCGTCGGCGTCCAGGAACTCACGCAGCGACGGACGGCAGTAGACGCCGAGCGGCACACGCTGCGCACCGGCGGTGTACTCGTCGAAGACGCCGACGTACGGGCCGGCGACCAGCGCGGTGATGTAGGTGGACATCCGCGGGGTGGGCTCGAACGCCCAGACGCGGGTGTCGCCCTCGCCGGACGGTTCGGGGGTGGGCGAGTTGGAGACGACGACCCAGCCGGCGGGGACGGTCACGGTGAACCGGAACGCCGCCTTGAGGTCGGGCTGTTCGAAGTTCGCGAAGACCCGGCGGGCGTCCGGCACCTCGAACTGCGTGTACAGGTACGTCTCGCCGTCGACCGGGTCGACGAAGCGGTGCAGGCCCTCACCGGTGTTGGTGTAGGCGCAGTCGGCGACCACTCTGAGCTCGTTGTCGGCCAGGAGGCCGGGCAGGGCGATCCGGCTGTCGGCGAAGTGGGCGGGGTCGAGCGGCTCGCCGTTGAGCACGATCTCCGCGACGCTCGGCGCGACCAGGTCGATGAACGTCGAGTCGCCCGGGGTGGCGGCGGAGAAACGGACCACGGTGGTGGACCGGAAGGTCCCGCCGTCGCGGGCGGAGCCCAGGTCGAGCTCGATGTCGTACGACTCCACATGCAGGAGCGCGGCCCGGGTGCGGGCCTCCTCACGGGTCAAGTTGGTGCCAGGCACTCGCAGGACTCCTTCGTCAGGCTTGGGTAGGGGCATCCTCCCACGCGCGTGACCCGCGCGGACCTGCGATTTCCGGGTCGCCGGGCGGGGCGGCCGTATGCCTACGACACTCGACGTAGGGCTGCGGCTGAGGTTTCGCAACGATCTGTCTTCGCCCTTGACTCTGTCTTGCGAGCCTGGCTGAGCTTAGAGTTCATAAGTTGAAGATGAACGCCCGGTTGAGGATCCGACACCGCAGGGTGACGGACCGCCGGTCACAACGAGCTCCGCCGCAAGGGCGCGGCAGGGGCGGGAGCGGTCGGGTTCCCGTGCCCTGGGAGGGTGAATCATGCCGATGGACACGCCGGGATCGCAGTCATCGCTGCACCGGGCGAACCTCGAACGGGTGTTGCGGGCCGTCAGAATGGCCGGCTCGCTGACCCAGGCCGAGATCGCCAGGTCCACCGGACTGTCGGCGGCGACGGTGTCCAACATCGTCCGCGAGCTGAAGGAGACCGGCACCGTCGTGGTGGCCGACACCTCCTCGGGCGGCAGACGCGCCCGCAGCGTCTCGCTCAGCGGCGACGCCGGGATCGTGGTGGGCGTCGACTTCGGCCACACCCACCTGAGGGTCGCCGTCGGCAACCTGGCGCACCGGGTGCTGGCCGAGGAGAGCGAGCCGATCGACACCGACGTCTCCGCGCAGCAGGGCTTCGACCGGGCCGAGGCCCTGGTCGAGCGGCTGCTGTCGCAGGCGGGGTTCCGCTCGGACAAGGTGATCGGGGTGGGGCTGGGCGTGCCCGGGCCGATCGACGTGGAGACCGGGGCGCTCGGCTCCACGGCGATCCTGCCGGGCTGGACGGGCGTCAACCCGGGCCGGGAGCTCTCGCAGCGCCTGAGCATGCAGGTGTACGTCGACAACGACGCCAACCTGGGTGCGCTCGGCGAGCTGGTGTGGGGCGCCGGGCGGGGGCTGAGCGACCTCGCGTACATCAAGGTGGCCAGCGGTGTGGGCTCCGGCCTGGTCATCAACGGGCAGATCTACCGGGGCCCCGGGGGCACGGCCGGCGAGATCGGGCACATCACGCTCGACGAGGCCGGTCCGGTCTGCCGCTGCGGCAACCGCGGGTGCCTGGAGACGTTCGTGGGCTCCCGCTACCTGCTCAACCTCTTGAACGCTAGCCATCCCGGTGAGCTGACCCTGACCAAGGTCGTGCAACTGGCGCAGCAGGGCGATCTGGGCTGCCGCCGGGTCATCGCGGACGCGGGCCGGCAGATCGGCAGCGGTGTGGCGACCCTGTGCAACCTGCTCAACCCGCGCCGGGTGATCCTCGGGGGTGAGCTCGCCGAGGCCGGTGAGCTGGTGCTTTCCCCGATCCGGGACTCGGTGGCGCGGTATGCGATCCCGAGTGCGGCGCGTCAGCTGTCGATCGTGCCGGGCACGCTCGGTGGCCGCGCGGAGGTGCTGGGCGCGCTGGCTCTGGTGATGAGTGAAATGGGCGAATCGGGCGCTATCCGGCATACCGGACTGGCGTCCGCATCCACCGCCCGAGCTGGGCGGACGGGGGTGGCCGAGGTCGTTTGATCTCGGCTTCGCCTTCAGGAAGATAACGAAAAGGTTCGGATCAGCGCAGTTACGGTTTTACTTATTGACGGCAAACGGGCAGGCCGGGTTGACTCCCACCAACCTCGCCGCAATGTTGCGGCTCTGTCAGGGAGGCACCCCCACCATGAACGCAATGATGCGTCGCGCTGTCATCGGTACCGCCGCTGTTTCGATGGCCCTCTCCATGGCCGCCTGTGGCAAGGCCGGCGACGACAAGAAGGACAGCGCTTCGGCCGGCGACACCAAGTCGATCGGTCTGCTCCTCCCGGAGAACGCGTCCTCCGTCCGTTACGAGTCCTTCGACAAGCCGTTCATCGAGGCCAAGGTCAAGGAGCTGTGCGGCGACTGCAACGTCAAGTACAGCAACGCCGAGGGTTCGGCCGCGAAGCAGAAGCAGCAGTTCGACACCCTGATCACCCAGGGCGTCAAGGTCATCATCCTGGACGCGTTCGACGCCGCCTCGACCCAGTCCTGGGTCAAGGAGGCGGCCGAGAAGGGCGTCAAGGTCATCGCGTACGACCGCCTCGCCACCGGCCCGGTCTCCTCGTACGTCTCCTTCGACAACGAGAAGGTCGGCGAGCTCCAGGGCCAGGCCCTGCTCGACGCCCTGGGTGCCAAGGCCGCCGAGTCGAACATCGTCATGATCAACGGTGACGAGGCCGACCCGAACGCCGGCAAGTTCAAGTCGGGCGCCCACAAGGTCCTCGACGGCAAGGTCAAGGGCGTCGTCTACGAGCAGTCGGGTGAGTGGAAGCCCACCGTCGCCGGCCAGAAGATCGGCGCCGCGATCACCCAGCTCGGCAAGGGCGGCTTCCAGGCCGTCTACTCCGCCAACGACGGCATGGCCGCCGCGATCATCACCCAGCTGAAGTCCGCGGGCATCAACGTCCCGGTCGGTGGCCAGGACGCCGGTCTCGACGCCATCCAGCGCCTCGTCACCGGTGAGCAGTCGTACACCATCTACAAGGCGTACAAGCCGCTCGCCGACTCGGCCGCCGAGCTCGCCGTCGCCCTCCTCCAGGGCAAGGACGTCAAGGCCATCGCCTCGTCGACCATCGACAGCGACACCGACAAGGGCATCCCGGCCAAGCTGCTCGACCCCAAGGTCGTCACCAAGGCCAACATCCAGGACACCGTGATCGCCGACAAGCTCTACACCGTCGCCGACATCTGCACCGGCAGCTACGCCGCCGCGTGCGCCACCGCGGGCCTGAAGTAACACCGACGGGCGGCCGCACCCCGCACCACCGGGGTGCGGCCGCCCCCTCGGCGCCGCGTGACCGCAACCGCAGCGCCGGACAATCCTTTCTCGCACTACCCTCCCGTGCCCCCGCCGGTGCACGGCAGGCCGTGCCATGCCCTCGTGAGGGCGGCGCGGAATGAAGGAGATGGTTCACGTGACAGGCGCACCCGTACTGGCGTTGCGCGGTGTCTCCAAGCGCTTCGGTGCCGTTCAGGCGCTCACCGATGTGCACCTGGAGGTCCACGCCGGCGAGGTTGTCGCCCTGGTCGGCGACAACGGAGCGGGCAAGTCGACGCTGGTGAAGACCATCGCCGGCGTCCACCCGATCGACGAGGGCGCCATCGAGTGGGAGGGTGCCCAGGTCGCGATCAACCGGCCGCACGACGCCCAGGCCCTCGGTGTCGCCACCGTCTACCAGGACCTCGCGCTCTGCGACAACCTCGACGTGGTCGGCAACCTCTTCCTCGGCCGCGAGCTGCGCCGTTTCGGCGCGCTCGACGAGGTCGCGATGGAGAAGCGCGCCAAGGAGCTGCTCGACACGCTGTCGATCCGCATCCCCAGCGTCCGCATCCCGATCGCCGCGCTCTCCGGCGGTCAGCGCCAGGTCGTCGCCATCGCGCGCGCCCTGGTCGGCGACCCGAAGGTCGTCATCCTCGACGAGCCCACCGCCGCCCTCGGCGTCGAGCAGACCGCCCAGGTGCTCGACCTGGTCGAGCGCCTGCGCGACCGCGGCCTCGGCGTCATCCTGATCAGCCACAACATGGCCGACGTCAAGGCCGTCGCGGACACCGTCGCGGTGCTGCGCCTGGGCCGTAACAACGGCATCTTCGAGGTGGCCAGCACCTCGCACGAGGAGATCATCTCCGCCATCACCGGCGCCACCGAGAACGCCGTCACCCGGCGTCAGGCACGTATCGCGGAGGACGCGAAGTGACCACCGACCAGACCACCACCGACGCCACGGCGGCCGAGACCCCGCTGGCGCCCACGGTCGACCCGCGTCTCCTCGTCCGCGAGGCCGGCTTCGCCGGCTACATCGCGGAGTTCCGGCGCAAGATGAAGAGCGGCGACCTGGGCTCCGTCCCCGTCGTGCTCGGCCTGATCCTCATCGGCGCCATCTTCCAGGGCATCACCGGCGACTTCCTCAACGCCGACAACATCACCAACATCACCAAGTGGATCGCCGGCCCGGGCCTCATCGCCGTCGGCATCGTCTTCGTGCTGCTGCTCGGTGAGATCGACCTCTCCCTGGGCTCCGTCGCGGGCGTCTCCGCGGCGATCGCCTCCGTGCTGTCGGTGCGTTCGGGCCTCAACGAGTGGCTCGCCGTGCTGATCGCGATGGCGGTCGGCATCGGCATGGGCGCCGTGCACGGCTTCTTCTTCGCGAAGATCGGCGTCCCGGCCTTCGTCGTCACCCTGGCCGGCATGCTCGCCTGGATGGGCCTGCAGAACTCGGTGCTCGGCGACAAGGGCACCGTCAACGTGATCAACGACGGCGTGATCGCCAAGATGGACACGTACTTCCTGGGCGACGGCGACGTCATCTTCACCTGGGCGTTCGCGATCCTCGGCATCGCCCTCTTCGCCGCCGGCCAGCTGATCGACAGCCGCCGCCGCTCCGCCGCGGGCCTCCCCGCCCGCCCGATGGGCGAGATCGCCCTGCGCACCGGCGTCATCGCCGTGATCGCGCTGGTCGCGGCCTACATGCTCAACCAGGACCGCGGTCTCCCGATGCCGCTGGTCGTCTTCTTCGGCATCGTCGTGGTCACGGACTTCGTGCTCCGCCGCACCTCCTACGGCCGCCAGATCTTCGCGGTCGGCGGCAGCGTCGAGGCGGCCCGCCGCTCCGGCATCAACGTCGCCTGGGTGCGCATCTCGGTCTTCATGATCTCGGCCGGCATGGCCTCCCTCGGCGGTCTGTTCATCGCCTCCCAGCAGGGTTCCGCCGACAAGCTCCTCGGCGGCGGCAGCGTGCTCATGAACTCCATCGCGGCGGCCGTCATCGGCGGCACCAGCCTCTTCGGCGGCCGCGGCAAGACCTGGTCCGCGCTGCTCGGCATCCTGGTCATCCAGTCGATCATCACCGGCCTCGACCTGGTGCACGTCAACCAGGCGATCCAGTACATGATCACCGGCGCGGTGCTCCTCGGCGCCGTCGTGCTCGACTCCGTCTCCCGCCGGACCCAGAAGTCCTCCGGACGCGGCTGACGACACGCCCGGCACGGTGTGAGGCCCGGCACCCGAACCGATCGGGTGCCGGGCCTCGTCATGTCCTTCGAAGCCCCCTGCGGCGCAGGGTGTCCGTCTGTCGGACATTAGACTCGACCAGCCGGGGTACTCCGACCGATCGGAGCGCCCCGCAGACAAGGGCGGCGAAGCCCGGCGGGCCCGTCACGGGCCCGGGAACCGAGAACGAGGAGGAACGGGTGGCCCTGCTGACCCGCATTAGGGGACCGCGCGATCTCGACCGGCTCACCCCGGCGCAGCTGGCCGACCTGGCCGAGGAGATCCGCGGCTTCCTGGTCGAAGAGGTCTCGAAGACGGGCGGCCACCTCGGCCCCAACCTCGGCGTGGTCGAGCTCACGATCGCCATGCACCGCGTCTTCGACTCCCCGCGCGACCGGATCCTCTTCGACACCGGCCACCAGAGCTACGTGCACAAACTGCTCACCGGCCGCCAGGACTTCTCCCGGCTCAAGATGAAGGGCGGCCTCTCCGGCTACCCGTGCCGTGCCGAGTCCGAGCACGACGTCATCGAGAACTCGCACGCCTCCACGGTGCTCGGCTACGCCGACGGCCTCGCCAAGGCCAACAAGATCCAGGGCCACAAGGACCGCCCGGTCGTCGCCGTGATCGGCGACGGCGCCCTCACCGGCGGCATGGCCTGGGAGGCGCTCAACAACATCGCCGACGGGAAGGACCTGCCGGTCGTCATCGTCGTCAACGACAACGAGCGCTCGTACTCCCCGACCATCGGCGGCCTCGCCAACCACCTCTCCACCCTGCGCACCACCCAGGGCTACGAGCGGTTCCTCTCCTGGGGCAAGGACGCGCTCCAGCGCACCCCCGTGGTCGGCCAGTCGCTCTTCGACACCCTGCACGGCGCCAAGAAGGGCCTCAAGGACTTCATCGCCCCGCAGGGCATGTTCGAGGACCTCGGCCTCAAGTACATCGGCCCGATCGACGGCCACGACATGGTGGCGCTGGAGTCGGCGTTCACCAAGGCGCGCGGCTTCGGCGGCCCGGTGATCGTGCACTGCATCACCGAGAAGGGCCGCGGCTACCACGCCGCGGAGAACAACGACGAGGACCGCTTCCACGCGGTGGGCGTCATCCACCCCGACACCGGCCTGCCGGTGAAGACCTCCGGAAAGGACTGGACGTCCGTCTTCGGCGAGGAGATGGTCGCGCTCGGCCGCGAGCGCAAGGACATCGTGGCGATCACCGCCGCCATGCTCCACCCGGTCGGCCTCGCGCCGTTCGCCAAGGCCTTCCCCGAGCGCATCTTCGACGTCGGCATCGCCGAGCAGCACGCCGCCGTCTCCGCCGCGGGCCTGGCCACCAACGGCCTGCACCCCGTCGTCGCGGTCTACGCGACGTTCCTCAACCGCGCCTTCGACCAGGTGCTGATGGACGTCGCCCTGCACAAGCTGGGCGTGACCTTCGTGCTCGACCGGGCCGGCGTCACCGGCACCGACGGCGCCTCCCACAACGGCATGTGGGACATGTCGATCCTGCAGGTCGTACCCGGCCTGCGGCTCGCCGCCCCGCGCGACGCCGACCAGGTCCGCGCGCAGCTCCGCGAGGCCGTCGAGGTCGCCGACGCCCCCACCGTCGTCCGCTACTCCAAGGGCTCCGTCGGCCCGGCCGTCCCCGCGGTCGGCCGCGTCGGCGGCATGGACGTGCTCCGCGAGAACACCTCGCACGAGCACGGCGACCGCCGCGCCGACGTGCTGATCGTCTCGGTCGGCGCCATGGCCCCGCTCTGCCTGGAGGCCGCCGAACTGCTCGACGCCCACGGCATCACCTCCACCGTCGTCGACCCGCGCTGGGTCAAGCCGGTCGACAAGGCCCTGCCCGGCCTCGCCGCCGAGCACCGCGTCGTCGTCACCGTCGAGGACAACGGCCGCGCCGGCGGCGTCGGCTCCGCGATCGCCCAGGCCCTGCGCGACGCCGACGTCGACCTCCCGCTCCGCGACTTCGGCATCCCGCAGCAGTTCCTCGACCACGCCAAGCGCGAGGAGATCCTCGCCGAGATCGGCCTCACCGCCCCGGACGTCGCCCGCCAGGTGACCGCCCTGGTGGCGCGCCTCGACGCGCAGCCCGTCCAGGCCTGACCGGCCCGCCGACGGCGTACCCCGCGGCCCCGGACGCCCCCGTGCGCCCGGGGCCGCGGCATGCCCGGAACCAGGGCACCCCCGTACGGATATCGGGACCACCGGTACTGCTGTCGCGGACGCCGGGTAGGTTGTCACCCGTGCCCACCGAGACCTCCAGCCGCCCACCCGTGACCGCCCGCGTCCGCGCGCAGGTCCGCACGGGCTACTGGACCAGGCTCGTCCCGGTGCTGGCGCTCCTCGCGACGCTCACCCACATCCCGTCGTTCCTGCGCCCGGTGTGGAGCCCCGACGAGGGCTACCTCGCCACCCAGGCCCGCATGCTCGCCGACGGCGGCGTGCTCTACGACACGGTGGTCGACCGCAAGCCCCCGCTGCTGCCCTGGCTCTACCAGGCCTGCTTCGCGCTCTTCGGCTCGGGCTCGCTCTGGCCGCTGCGCAGCCTCGCGATCGTCGCGCACCTCGTCACCGCGGTGCTGCTCGCCTCGATCGCGCGCGGACGCTGGGGCAACCGGGCGGGCGGCGCCGCCGGCGCGCTCTACCTGCTGCTCTCCATCGGCCTCGCGCCGGAGGACACCCAGGCCGCGACCTTCGAGGTCTTCATGCTGCCCGCCATGGTGGCCGCCTTCCGCTACGCGGAGCGGCGCCGCTGGCTGGCGGCGGGCATCGCCGTGGCGGTCTGCTCGCTCACCAAGCAGACCGGCGGCGCCGTGATGCTGCCGGTGCTCTGGATGCTCCTCCAGGACGCCCGGCGGCGCGGCGTGCGCTGGCCGCCCGTGCTGGGCAGCATCGGCTTCGGCTTCGCCCTGCCGATAGCGCTCGTCGCCCTCATCCTGACCAAGCCGAAGGGCTTCCTCTTCTGGGTGGTCACCGGCAGCGGCGACTACGCCTCGCCGGGCAGCGCGTGGCTCCAGATGATCGGCCGGGCGCTCGGCAACTCGGCGATCCTGCTGGCCGCCGGGCTCGGCTTCGTCGTCCCCCTCGGGTACCGGCTGTGGCTGCGCCGCCGCCGCGGGTCCGTACCGGTGGCGGGGGAGGAGCACGGCTCCACCGCCGACCTGTGGGTGTGGCTGCTCTCCTCGGTCGTCGCCGTGAGCGTGGGCTTCCACTTCTTCGGCCACTACTACCTGCAGCTGATGCCGCCGCTGGTGCTGCTCGGGGTGGGCGCCGTCTCCACCTCGGCGGTGCGCTGGCGGCCGGTGCTGACGTACTCGGCGGTGGCGTGCACGGTCTTCTGGGCGCTGGCGGTGTTCTGGCCCGGGCAGAAGCTCACCGAGACGACCGAGGTCGCCACCGCGGTCGCCGCGCAGACCACGCCCAAGGACACCGTGCTGGTGTGGGGCATGCACCCGGAGCTGTACTGGCTGGCCGACCGGCGGCCCGCGAGCCGCTACCTGACGGCCGGCTTCCTGACCAACTTCAGCGGCGGCAAGGACGGCCAGAAGGTCGGCGAGGACTACAGCGTCAGCGAGGCCTGGCAGACGTTCGACGCGGAGCTCGCCGCCAAGGGGCTGCCCGAGATCGTCGTCGACGACTCCGGCACCGCGCCGTACCAGCCGCTGCTGATCCCCCGGATCGAGAGCATGCTCGACTCGCACTACGAGGTGGTCGGCGTGACCGGCGACACCGTGATCTACCGCCTGAAGAAGTAGCGCGCCCGGCCGCCCCTCGGGCCGCCCCCCGCAGGGCCGCTGCACGGCCGTCTCCGCGCGCGTCCGGTCCTCCGGGCCCCGCCCCGGCCGCCCGGCCCGGCGTGCGCGCCCCGGACGACGGTACGGGCCTCCTGGCGCCACCTGTCACCTGGTGGCCGTCTCCCGTCTCCCGCTCCGCGCGGGCGTGCCTCCCGGTGCCGCCGCGGACGGCCGAAGGCCCCCGCCGTGCGGCGGGGGCCTTCGTGGGTCCTGCGGTGGTGGTGCGGTGGTGCCGGGCCTGGAAGTGCCGGGCCGGCAGCGTCAGGCCGGCACGGAGGCCACGCCCGGGGCGAGGAACGGCTTGCCGTTCACCCGCTGGGAGACGCCCTCGCGGTCCAGGTACGGCGTGATGCCGCCCAGGTGGAAGGGCCAGCCCGCGCCGGTGATCATGCACAGGTCGATGTCCTGCGCCTCGCCGACGACGCCCTCGGCCAGCATCAGGCCGATCTCCTGCGCGACGGCGGCGAGGGTGCGCTCGCGCACCTGCTCCTCCGTCAGCACGGTGTCGCCGAAGGAGAGCAGCTCCAGCACGGTCGGGTCGAGGACCTGCTTGCCGTCCTCCCAGACGTAGAAGCCGCGCTTGCCCGCCGTGACGACCTTGCCGAGGTTCTCGGAGACGGCGAACCGCTCCGGGAAGGCACCGTGCAGGGTCTCCGAGACGTGCAGGGCGATGGCCGGTCCGACCAGCTCCAGCAGGGCGATCGGCGACATCGGCAGGCCGAGCGGGAGCACGGCCTTCTCGACGGTCTCGAACGGCGTGCCCTCGTCGATGACGGTCTGGATCTCGCCCATGAAGCGGGTGAGGATCCGGTTCACCACGAACGCCGGGGCGTCCTTGCTGAGGACGGCCGTCTTCCGGAGCTTGCGGGCCACGCCGAAGGCGGTGGCCAGCGAGGCGTCGTCGGTCTTCTCCGCGCGGACGATCTCCAGCAGCGGGAGGATCGCGACCGGGTTGAAGAAGTGGAAGCCGACGACCCGCTCCGGGTGCTCCAGCTTCGAGGCCATCTCGGTGACCGACAGCGAGGAGGTGTTGGTCGCGAGGATGGTGGTCGGCGAGACCACGGCCTCCAGCTCGGCGAAGACGTTCTGCTTGACGCCCATCTCCTCGAAGACGGCCTCGATGACGAAGTCCGCGTCGCCGAAGGCGACGGCCTTGTCGAGGTGGCCGGTGACGAGGCCCTTGAGCTTGTTCGACTTGTCCTTGCCGATACGGCCCTTGGCGAGGAGCTTGTCGATCTCGCCGTGGACGTAGCCGACGCCCTTGTCGATGCGCGCCTGGTCGATGTCGGTCAGCACGACCGGCACCTCCAGCCGGCGGGCGAACAGCAGCGCCAGCTGGGAGGCCATCAGGCCCGCGCCGACGACGCCGACCTTGGAGACCGGGCGGGCCAGCGACTTGTCCGGCGCGCCGAAGGGGCGCTTGGCACGGCGCTGCACCAGGTTGAAGGCGTACAGGCCGGCCCGCAGCTCGCCGCTCATGATGAGGTCGGCCAGGGCCGCGTCCTCGGCGTCGAAGCCGGCCTGCAGGTCCTGGTCCTTGACCTGCTGGATGATGTCGAGCGCCTTGTAGGCGGCCGGCGCGGCGCCGTGCACCTTGGCGTCGGCGACCAGGCGGCCCCAGGCGACGGCGTCGTCCCAGGCCTTGCCGCGGTCGATCTCCTCGCGCTGCACGGCGATCTGGCCCTTGAGGACCGCGGCCGTCCAGTGCAGGGACTGCTCCAGGAAGTCGGCCGGCTCGAAGATCGCGTCCGCGATGCCGAGCTCGAACACCTCGGCGCCCTTGAGCTGCTTGTTCTGGCTCATCGAGTTCTCGACGATGACCTTGACGGCCTTCGCCGGGCCGATGAGGTTCGGCAGGATGGTGCAGCCGCCCCAGCCGGGGACGAGGCCGAGGAACACCTCGGGCAGCGAGAACGCCGGGACGCCCGAGCTGACCGTGCGGTAGGTGCAGTGCAGGCCGACCTCGACGCCGCCGCCCATCGCGGCACCGTTGTAGTAGGCGAAGGAGGGGACGGCCAGCGCGGCGATCCGCTTGAAGACGTCGTGGCCGCCCTTGCCGATGGCCAGCGCGTCGCTGTGCTCCTTGAGCACCTCGACGCCCTTGAGGTCGGCGCCGACCGCGAAGATGAACGGCTTGCCGGTGATCGCCACGGCGGCGATCTTCCCCTCGGCGGCCTCGGCCTCGACCTGGTCGAGCGCCTCGGAGAGCTTCGCCAGCGAGCCCGGGCCGAAGGTGGTCGGCTTGGTGTGGTCGAAGCCGTTGTCCAGGGTGATCAGCGCCAGCCGGCCGGCCTGCTGCGGCAGGTCGAGGTGGCGTACGTGCGCGGTGGTGACGACCTCGCCGGGGAACAGCTCGGCCGCGCGCTTCAGCAGCTCAGTGGTGCTCATGCTCACTTACCACCCTCGAAGTGCGGGTTCTCCCAGATGACCGTGCCGCCCATGCCGAAGCCGATGCACATGGTGGTCAGGCCGTAGCGGACGTCGGGGCGCTGCTCGAAGCGGTGGGCCAGCTGCGTCATCAGGCGCACGCCCGAGGAGGCCAGCGGGTGGCCGAACGCGATCGCACCGCCGTACGGGTTGACGCGCTCGTCGTCGTCGGCGATGCCGTAGTGGTCGAGGAGCGAGAGCACCTGGACGGCGAAGGCCTCGTTGATCTCGAAGGCGCCGATGTCGTCGATCGTCAGGCCGGCCTTGGCCAGGGCCTTCTCGGTCGCGGGGACGGGGCCGATGCCCATGACCTCGGGCTCGACGCCGGCGAAGGCGTAGGAGACCAGGCGCATCTTGATCGGGAGGCCGAGCTCCTCGGCGACGTCCTCGGCGGCGAGCAGCGAGGCGGTGGCGCCGTCGTTGAGGCCGGCCGCGTTGCCCGCGGTGATGTTGCCGTGCGGGCGGAACGGCGTCTTGAGCTTCGCCAGCGACTCCATGGTGGTGCCCGGTCGCATCGGCTCGTCCGTGGTCGCCAGGCCCCAGCCGGTCTCGCCGATCTCGGGGTTGGTGTTGCGGATCGCGATCGGCACCAGGTCGGGCTGGATGTCGCCGTTGGCGTACGCCTTGGCGGCCTTCTCCTGCGAGCGCACCGCGTACGCGTCGCAGCGCTCCTTGGTGATGTGCGGGAGGCGGTCGTGCAGGTTCTCCGCGGTCATGCCCATGAAGAGGGCCGACTCGTCGACCAGCTTCTCGGACACGAAACGCGGGTTCGGGTCGACGCCCTCGCCCATGGGGTGGCGGCCCATGTGCTCGACGCCGCCGGCCACGACGATGTCGTAGGCGCCGAAGGCGATGCCGCCCGCGGTGGCGGTGACGGCGGTCATCGCACCGGCACACATGCGGTCGATGGCGTAGCCCGGGACGGACTTCGGCAGGCCTGCCAGCAGACCGGCGGTGCGGCCGATGGTGAGGCCCTGGTCGCCGATCTGCGTGGTGGCCGCGATGGCGACCTCGTCGATCCGCTCGACGGGCAGGTTCGGGTTGCGGCGCACCAGCTCACGGATGCACTTGACGACCAGGTCGTCCGCGCGGGTCTCGTGGTAGATGCCCTTCGGGCCGGCCTTGCCGAACGGGGTGCGGACGCCGTCGACGAAGACGACGTCCCTCGCGGTACGAGGCACGGGGGCTCTCCTCCCAGGGGACATGACGTTGAGTGCAGTCCGCACAGCTCACGGGTGGAGCGGCGCTGCTTCACGGCCATGCTACCCGTCGGTAACTACCTTGCCCAGGGGCGACACCCCCCGGACCGCGTGTGTCGCGCGACACGTCCGGCGCGGACCGGGCGGAAATGCCGGGGGGCGCGGTCTCCCGCGCCCCCTCGGTGTCCGTACCGCGGCCGGTCAGTCCTCGGCGTCCGCCTCGGCGTGGGCGTGGGCGGCGGCCTCGGCGGCGGCAGCCGCGGCGGCGTCGGCATCGGCGTACGCCGCGGCGAGGGCCGGGGCCACCAGCTCGGTCTGCCAGGCGCGGGCGCCGAGCGCCCGCAGCGCGGCCGCGATCGGCGCGGCACCCTGCCCGGCCGGCGGCTCCCAGGTGACCCGGCGCACGAGGTCCGGCGTGATCAGGTTCTCCGCCGGCAGGTTCTTCTTCTCGGCCAGCGCCGTGACCGCGGCGCGCGCGGAGGTGAGCCGGGCGGCCGCGACCGGGTCCTTCTCGGCCCAGGCGCGCGGCGGCGGCGGGCCGTCGTGCGGTGCGGTGGCGGTCGGCAGCTGGGCCTCGGGCAGCTCGCGGGCCCGCTGGAGGGCCGCCAGCCACTGGTCGAGCTGACGCCGGTTCACCCGCGGGCCGAAGCCCTGCACGGCGACCAGCGCGGCGGCGTTCAGCGGCATGGCGAGCGCGGCGTTGACGATCGCGGCGTCGGCCAGCACCCGGCCGGGGGAGACGTCGCGTTCGCGGGCGATCCTGTCCCGGGCCTGCCACAGCTCGCGCACGGCGGCGAGCTGACGGCGCCGGCGCACCTTGTGCAGCTGCGAGGTGCGCCGCCACGGGTCGACCCGCGGCGCGGGCGGCGGGGCCGCGGCGAGGGCCGCGAACTCCTGCAGCGCCCAGCCGAGCTTGCCCTGGGAGTCCAGCTCCTCCTCCAGCGCGTCGCGCAGCTCGACCAGCACCTCGACGTCCAGTGCCGCGTAGCGCAGCCACGGCTCGGGCAGCGGGCGGGTCGACCAGTCGACCGCGGAGTGCTCCTTGGCGAGCGACAGGCCGAGCACGTTCTCCGTCATCGGGCCCAGGCCCACCCGGGGGAAGCCGGCCAGCCGGCCCGCGAGCTCGGTGTCGAAGAGCCGCCGCGGCCGCATGCCCACCTCGGCGAGGCAGGGCAGGTCCTGGGTGGCGGCGTGCACGACCCACTCGGCGTCGGCGAGCGCCTCGCCGAGGCCCGCGAGGTCCGGGCAGGCGATCGGGTCGATCAGCGCGGTGCCGGCCCCGGCGCGCCGCAGCTGGATGAGGTAGGCCCGCTGGCCGTAGCGGTAGCCGGAGGCGCGCTCGGCGTCGACGGCGACCGGCCCGCTGCCCGCGGCGAAGGCCGCGACCGTCGCCGCGAGCGCCTGCTCGTCGGCCACGACGGGTGGCAGCCCCTCCCGCGGTTCGAGGAGCGGGACCGGGGCTGTCTCTTCAGGGATGGCTGCTACGGCGTCGGTCACCCCCCAAGGGTACGACGGTGTCCGCGGCCGGGAGTGTTGTCGGACTGGTCAGACTGTGTTCCGACATATGCCGCCGGGCCGTGGCCGGCCGGACGCCCGCCCCCGGTGGTGCCGGTGAGCAGGGCGGCCGCCCGTACGGCGGGCCGCCGCCGGCACGGCGGAGGCCCGGAGGAAACGTTCCTCCGGGCCTCCGCCGATACGGTGCGGGGATCAGTGGATGATGCCCGTGCGCAGCGCCACCGCGACCATGCCGGCCCGGTCGCCGGTGCCCAGCTTGCGGGCGATCCGGGCCAGGTGGCTCTTGACGGTCAGGGCGGACAGGCCCATGGCCACACCGATGGCCTTGTTGGACTGGCCCTCCGCCACCAGCCGCAACACCTCGACCTCGCGGCCGGAGAGCTCCCGGTACGCCGTGGGCTGGGCCCCCGGGGCTCCGGGCGCACCGGGTGCTCCGGGCGCGCCGTGGGCACCCGGTGCGCCGGGCACGCCGGGCATGCCCGGACGGCGCATCCGGCCCGCCAGGTGTGCCGCGCCCAGCGGCATGCCCGGTCGGCCCGGCATCGCCAGGTTGGTGCGCGTGCCGGTGACGACGTAGCCCTTCACGCCGCCCGCGAGGGCGGAGCGCACGGCGCCGATGTCGTCGGCGGCGGAGAGGGCGAGACCGTTGGGCCAGCCCGCGGCCCTGGTCTCGGCCAGGATGGTCAGCCCGGAACCGTCCGGGAGGTGCACGTCGGCGATGCAGATGTCGCGGGGCGTGGCGACCCGCGGCCGGGCCTCGGCGATCGAGGAGACCTCGATGACGTCGCGGACACCGAGGGCCCACAGATGCCGGGTGACGGTGTTTCGGACGCGCGGGTCCGCGATGACCACCATGGCGGTGGGCTTCGTCGGACGGTACGCGGCCACGTGTGCGGGGTGCTCGAGAAGGACCGACACCAGGCCTCCTGTGGGGAGTGGCGGACGGAACCCCGATGGGGCGGTCGGAGTGTTCCGCGTTCGGAAAGGGTCACTGACACCTTCGGCATCATCCGTGCCCGGCTTTAGCGAAAGATCACGATCTGGTGAGTAACAATACGGACAAACCGCGCAGTCGACTGATTCGACATGCTCCGGTATCGCTCATCCTCGATCGATACCGAAACGAGATGATCGACTCTGTGGCGGTAATTGACGCAGAGCGCGACGGAAGCCACACTCCGTCAGCCCTGCGGGTGGCGGTGCGCCGTGACGGTCCGCACGTCCCCCGGACGTGCGGCGGCCCGCCCGGGGCCCGGCCCGACGGCCTGCACGGCGGCGCGGCGGGGTGACGGCGCGGGGCGGGTGCGGCGGGGCCGCCGGCGGGACGGCGCGGTACGGCCCGGAACGGGGCGTCAGGACGGGCGGGCGGGCGCGGGGGAGCGCCCCGGGGCCCGCCGGGTCAGTGCGGCCGCGGCCGGCGGCGGGCCGGCATCGGCACGACGCCGCCCAGGGACGGGGAGTCCGTCAGCGCGGCCGCGCCGGCCGTGACCGGGGGCAGGCCGGCGCAGATGCCCAGCAGGTCGCCCCAGGCGGCGAGGTGCCGGTCGAAGCGGCGGTCCGCGGGCGTCCAGGACGCCCGTACCTCGATCTCCGTCGACGCCGGCCGGTCCGCCAGGGCGCCGAAGTAGTGGGAGGCGCAGCGCGACACGGTGCCGCCCGGCTCGGCGTACCCGGCCCCGTGCGCCTGCAGCGCGTCCATCAGCCAGGCCCAGCCGACCTCGCCGAGCATCGGGTCGCCCGCCATCTCCGGCTCCAGCTCGGCCCGGGTCATGGTGACCACCCGGAAGTCGCCGTGCCAGGCCTCCTGGCCGGCGGGGTCGTGCAGCAGCACCAGCCGGCCGTCGGCCAGCTCCTCGCCGTCCACCTCCACGGTGGCCGTCAGGGCGTACGCGAACGGGGCCAGCCGGCGCGGGGCCGGGGCGGGGGAGAGCTGCACCTCGGGGCGGAGCCGGGCGCCGGCCATCGCCTCCAACGCGCGGCGGAACTCGATCGGCGCCGCTTCCTTGTCCGTTCCGCCACCTTGTGCGGGGTGCCCGCCGACCGCTGCCATGGGGGGAAGCCTAGGTCGCCCGCGGCCCCAATCCGAGCAACTTCCGCCGGTGCGGCGTGCCGTAGGGCCCCGGGAGGCCGATCTCGGACGAACCTACGAGCCGCCCGCGACGGCCGCACCCGGCGCGCGTGCGAAGATTCGAGGCGTGAGTGAGACTCCCGCGGTGACCCCCGCAGCCCAGCCCGGCCCGCAGCCCCACGAGCGGCGCAGCGCCGCGCACGACTCCGCGTTCCTGCGCGCGGCCCGCCGCGAGCCGGTGCCGCACACCCCGGTCTGGTTCATGCGGCAGGCCGGCCGCTCGCTCCCCGAGTACCTCAAGGTGCGCGAGGGGATCCCGATGCTGGAGTCCTGCATGCGCCCCGAGCTGGTGAAGGAGATCACCCTCCAGCCCGTGCGCCGCCACAAGGTGGACGCGGCGATCTTCTTCAGCGACATCGTGGTGCCGCTGCGCGCGGTCGGCATCGACGTCGACATCAAGCCGGGCGTCGGCCCGGTCATCGCCGACCCCATCCGCACCGTCGAGGACCTCGACCGGCTGCGCCCGCTGGAGCCGGACGACATGCCGTACATCACCGAGGCGGTCGGCCTGCTCGTCGACGAGCTCGGCGGCACCCCGCTGATCGGCTTCGCCGGCGCGCCGTTCACGCTGGCCAGCTACCTGGTCGAGGGCGGGCCGTCGAAGAGCCACGAGAAGACCAAGGCCATGATGTACGGCGCCCCCGAGCTGTGGGCGGGCCTGGTCGACCGGCTGGCGGACATCACCGCCGCCTTCCTGAAGATCCAGATCGAGGCCGGCGCCTCCGCCGTCCAGCTCTTCGACTCCTGGGTCGGCGCGCTCGCCCCCGACGACTACCGCCGCTCGGTGCTGCCCGCGAGCACCCGCGTCTTCGACGCGGTCGCCTCCTACGGCGTCCCGCGGATCCACTTCGGCGTCGGCACCGGCGAACTCCTCGGCCTCATGGGCCAGGCCGGCGCGGACGTGGTCGGCGTCGACTGGCGCGTGCCGCTCAACGTCGCCGCCGACCGGGTCGGCCCCAACAAGGCGCTGCAGGGCAACCTCGACCCCGCCGTGCTCTACGCCCCGACCCGGGTCGTCGAGACCAAGGCCCGAGAGGTGCTCCACGCCGCCCAGGCGCTCGGCGGCACCGGCCACATCTTCAACCTCGGCCACGGCGTCATGCCCTCGATGGACCCGGACGCCCTGAGCCGCCTGGTCGCCTTCGTGCACGAGACGAGCGCCCGCTGACACCGTGGCGGGGGCCGGTGCACCGGCCCCCGCCACGGCGGTCACCCCCCGGCGGACGTCACTCGCCCGCCGCCGGCCCGTCCGACTGCTGCGGCGCCTCCGGCATCCGCTGACCCGGCACGGAGCCGGGCCCGCCCTGCGGCCGGGGCCCCGGCGCGGGCGCCGGCCAGACCGGCCCGGGCGGCTTCGGCGGCGCGGTCCTCCGGCGGCGCAGCACCGACCGGCGCACCAGCCACGCCACCGGCGCGAGCAGCAGCACGAACGGCGACAGCGCGGCCAGGGCGATCAGCAGCCCCCGCAGGATCGCCCACAGCACCCGCCAGCCGTCCCGGAAGGCGTCGGCCACCGTCGTCCACAGGCCGTCCGGCTTCTCCTCCTCCTCGACGGCCGTCACCGACGGCCGGCGCAGCTCCACGGTGATCGTCGACAGCGAGGTCTGCGCGGCGAGCTCCTGCTGCTGCCGCTTGAGCGACTCCAGGTCGGCCTCCCGCCGGGTCAGCTCGCTCTCCAGCGACACCACCTCGGAGAGCGTCTTCGCGTCGGCGAGCAGGGCGCGCACCCGGTCGACCGAGGCCTGCTGCGTCTTCAGCCGGCTCTCCGTGTCGACGACCTGCTGCGTCATGTCGTCGGCCTGGCTCGACCGCGACAGCACCGTGCCGAGGCCCGCCAGCTGCTCGATCGCCTGCTGGAAGCGGGCCGACGGCACCTTCAGTTCGATCCGGCCGCTCGACGGGCCGCCCTGGCCGCCGTTCAGCGACTCGCCGCCGACGAAGCCCCCGCCGCCGGTCGCCACCCCGCGGACGGCGTCCGCCACCCGGTCGAGGTCGGCCGCCTTCACCTCCAGCACGATCCGCCCGGTGTACGCGATGTACCGGCGGTCGGCGGCGTTCGCGGTGGGGCCGGCCGACGGGGCGGCCGTGCCGACCGCCTTCTCCGCCCCGCCCGCGCCCGCCGGGGCGGTGCCCGGCGGCGCCGCCTTCGCGGCGCCGCCGGCGTCGGCCGCCGGTGCCACGGCCGCGTCGGACGACGCGCTGCCCCCGCCGTCCGCGCCGCATCCGCTGAGCAGCAGCGCCGCCGCCACGGCTGCTCCTGCGAACAGCCGTCTGCCTCTCGCCCTCATGCCGGTCCTCCCCTGTCGCGTCCGGTTCTTCGCCTATTGGACGCGGAAGCCGCCGATCGGGACCCGCCGCGTTCATCCCGAAAAGATCACGTCTCGGCCTCGCTCCGATGTACACCGCCTCGCGCACCGAACGGAGTTGACGGCCCGCTCCCGGGCGGGGGCCCGCACGGCGGCGGTCGGCGGCCCGACCCGGCGGGGCGCGGGAGGTAAGGAGTGCGAGACTGCCAGGCATGGCAGAACCTCATGTCGTGGTGATCGGCGGCGGCATCGCCGGACTCGCCGCAGCGGTGTTCCTGAGCGGCGGGCCGCGCCGGGTCACGCTGCTGGAGGCGTCCGGGCGGCTCGGCGGCAAGCTGATGACGGGTGAGGTCGGCGGCGTCCGCGTCGACCTCGGGGCGGAGTCGATGCTCGCCCGTCGCCCCGAGGCCGTGGCGCTCGCCGAGGAGGTCGGCCTCGCCGACGCCCTGGAGCCGCCCACCACCGCGAAGGCCGCGATCTGGACCCGCGGCGCGCTGCGCCCGCTGCCCGGCGGACAGCTCATGGGCGTGCCCGGCGACCTCGACGCCCTCGCGGCCTCCACCGTGCTCTCCGACGCCGGCCTCGACCGCGCCCGCCACGAGCGGCCCGCCCCGACGGGACCGGACGTCGCCATCGGCGCGTACGTCGCCGCACGCCTCGGCCGCGAGGTCGTCGACCGGCTGGTCGAACCGCTGCTCGGCGGCGTCTACGCCGGCCACGCCGACGAGATCTCGCTGCGCGCCGCCGTCCCCCAGCTGCTGCCGCTCGTGCAGTCCGGCGAGCCGCTCGTCGACGGCGTGCGCGCGCTCGTCGGCCGGCCGCGCCCCGGGGCGGGCCCGGTCTTCCAGGGCGTCCGCGGCGGGCTCGGCTCGCTGCCCGAGGCCGCCGCGGCCCACCTCCGCCGGACCGGGGCCGACGTGCGCACCGGCACCCCCGTCGACGGACTGCGGCGTACCCCGGACGGCTGGCGCGTCGTCACCGGCGGCGAGGTGCTGCACGCCGACGCGGTCGTGCTCGCCGTCCCGGCGGCTCAGGCCGCCGCCCTGCTGCGGGCCGACGCACCCCTCGCCGCCGCCGAGCTCGCCGCCGTCGAGTACGCCGGGATGGCGCTCGTCACCCTGGCGTTCCGCCGCGCGGACCTCGACCGGCTGCCGCAGGGCAGCGGTTTCCTGGTGCCGCCGGTGGACGGCCGCGCGATCAAGGCCTCGACCTTCTCCAGCAACAAGTGGGGGTGGCTGGGGCAGTCCGCGCCCGACACCTTCGTGCTCCGCACCTCGCTCGGGCGGCACCGCGAGGAGGCCGCGCTCGACCTGGCCGACGACGAACTCGTCGGCCGCTCGCTCGCCGACCTCGCGAACGCGGTGGGCCTGCGGGCCGCGCCGTACGCCACCGCCGTGACCCGCTGGCGGCAGGGGCTGCCGCAGTACCCGGTCGGCCACCTCGACCGGGTCGAGCGGATCCGCCGGCACGTCGCCGATGCCGGCGCCCTGGCCGTGTGCGGCGCGGCGTACGACGGGGTGGGCATCCCGGCCTGCATCGCGAGCGCCCGGCGCGCCGCCGGCGAGGTGCTGACCCCGGCGGCCGGAGCACCCGTCGCGGAGGGGAGAATGGCCCCATGACTGAGAGCACCGAGCAGCCCGTGAAGAAGAAGGCCCGCGACCTCAACCAGGTCATCCGCTACACCATGTGGTCGGTGTTCAAGCTCAAGGGCGAGCTGCCCGAGGACCGGGCCGCGCTCGCCGCCGAGGCCGACGGGCTGTTCGCGCAGCTCGACGCCAAGGACGTCACCGTGCGCGGCACCTACGACGTCTCCGGCCTGCGCGCCGACGCCGACGTCATGGTCTGGTGGCACGCCGAGAGCTCGGACGACCTGCAGGAGGCGTACAACCGCTTCCGCCGCACCGGCCTCGGCCGGGCGCTGGAGCCGGTCTGGTCGAACATGGCGCTGCACCGCCCGGCCGAGTTCAACAAGTCGCACATCCCGGCGTTCCTCGCCGACGAGCAGCCCCGCGACTACGTGTGCGTCTACCCGTTCGTGCGCTCCTACGAGTGGTACCTGCTGCCCGACGAGGAGCGCCGCGCCATGCTCGCCGAGCACGGCAAGATGGCCCGCGGCTACCCGGACGTCCGTGCCAACACGGTCGCGTCCTTCGCCCTCGGCGACTACGAGTGGCTGCTCGCCTTCGAGGCCGACGAGCTGCACCGCATCGTCGACCTGATGCGCGACCTGCGCCCCTCGCGGGCCCGGCTGCACGTCCGCGAGGAGGTGCCGTTCTACACCGGCCGCCGCAAGCCCGTCGCCGAGCTGCTCGCCGGCCTGGCCTGACCGCACCGCAGGCCCGCCCGGCCGGGCGGCCGCGGCCTCAGGTCCGCAGGGCGGCGCGCAGCCGCTCGTCCGCCAGGGCCGCCGGGCCCACCATCGCGACGGCCCGGAGCAGCGCCTGCTCCGGGTCGCGGCCACGGTCCGCCTGCCGCGGCAGGCGGGCCGTCCGCAGCACCTCCATGCCGGCGGGCGCCGCGAAACGCGTGTAGGCGTGCACGTCCACCCGGGCCATCAGCAGGGTGCCGCAGGTGAGGACCAGCGGCAGCGAGAACCACGCGACGGCCGCGCGGGCGTCGTCCGTGCCGGGCGCGCTCAGCGCCAGCGCCGCCGTGAGCAGCACCAGGCACAGCAGCAGCGAGCGGCGCACCTGCCGCACCGCCCGCCAGGTGCCGACGCGGACGGGCTCCGGCGTGGCGAGTCCGGCCCGCGCGAGGCGCTCGCCCACCTCCAGCACCGTCGGGTGCGCGGCGAGTTCGGCCCGCAGCGGGCCCGTCCGGCACTGGCCGTCGGGCCCGATCGCCTCGATCAGCGCCCGCTCCAGCCGGGTGCGCCCGCGCGGGTCGACGACGGTCGTCCAGCCGGTGTGCGCCAGGTGCAGCCGGCCGCGGCCGGCCATCAGGACGAGCACCAGCTCCACCACCCGGGCGGGGCCGCCGGCGAGGTACGCCGTCTCGTACAGGCCGATGCCCACCGCGGCGGACGGCTGCGCGGAACCGGGGACCTCCAGCACGTCGGCCCGGGTCGCCACCTGGACCAGCCGCAGGCAGGAGTACGCGGCAGCCGCGCAGGCCGGGATCAGGAAGAGCACCCACATGGGCTTGTTCTAGCCCCGCGGCATGCGGCCGGGGAACACGTCCCCGGCCCGCGATACCGAACTGTGACCGGTCCGCGTCCTCACGAACCGCAGCCGCCGCCCCCGCCGCAGCTGGACCCGCAGGAGCTTCCCGAGGAACACGAGCTGCCGGACGAGCACGAACTGCCCGACGAGCCGCACGAGCCGGAGGAGGACCCGCACGAGGTCGACGACGAGCCGCAGCTGCTCGACGAGCCGCCGTCCGACCCCGACGACCCGCACCACGTCACCGAGCCGCTGCAGGACGAACCGGAGTCACCGGACGAGCCGGGCGTGCCGACGGCCTGCTGGCGGGCCAGCAGCAAGGCGCGCAGGTCCTCGTCCGGCAGCAGGTCGACGCCTTCGAGGGCCAGGGCGCCGAGCAGCAGCAGCCCGGCGGGCGCGCCCACGACGTCGTGCGGGTACCAGGGCGCGCCCTCCCGCATCAGGGAGAGCTGGCGGCGTCCGGCCGGGGTGATCCGGCTCCGGTCCGGCCTGGTGCCGACCATCACGATCACACCGATGATCAGCACGGCGACGAACGGGAAGACCGGCGGGGCGCCGGAGTACCCCTCGTCGAAGCTGTGCCCGGCCCAGGACGCCGTCGCCACGACGCCGAGGACGAGCGTCGCGAGGAGCGTCAGCCCGAAGAGCCGGCGCAGCCGCACGACCGTGCGCTGCCGGTCCGGGCGGCGCATCAGGCCGCGGTCCGCCAGCGCGTTGCCGATCTGCTGGACCGCGGCGCTGCGCGCCACCTCCCGGCGGACCGCGGTGCCGTCACGGCGGCGGCCGGGGCCGACCGCGTCGATCAGGGCGGCCTCCACGGCGTCCGCGGGCCGCGGGTCGGTCACCGTCACCGTGCCGTCGCGCGAGATGATCACGCGGCCCTGCTGCTGCATCCGTATCAGGGCCGCGTCCGCGGCCCGGGCGGGGCCGCCGGCGAGGAACGCCGTGTCCAGCAGGCCGAGCCCGCGGCCGGACAGCCCCCGCGGCTGCGGCACGCGCCGCAGCCTGCGGGACGCGGCCAGCAGCGCCACCCCGGTCGGTACGACCAGGACGAGGGCCACCTCGATTTCACCGCTCCACATCGTCATCTCCCCCGTGTCCCCCGTCCTTCGGTCGAACGCTCCGTCGTGTGCTCCGTCGAGTGCTCCGTGTGCGGGTCACCCGCTGCCGGCCGGCCGCGCCGGAACAGCCGTCCGTGCACCGCCCGTACCGTCCGGGCGGCCCGGGTGCCGTGGCCCGGGGCCGCGCCCGGGTCCAGCCAGTGCGCGAGCTCCGCCCGCCACGGCGCGGACGGCTCCGCCGCCAGCGCCCACCGGGCGAACTCCCGCGCGTCGGCGCGGTAGCCGCCGCGCTGCGGTCCCCCGGCCGCGTACCGCGCGAACAGCGGGCGGTACGCCGGGCCCAGGATGCGGGCGGGCTCCGGTGCGACCCGGGCCACGGTCTCCCGCCGCTTGTCGAGGAGCCCGCGCGCCTGGACGGCGACCTGCCCCGGGTCGAAGCCCTCCGGCACCGGGCCGCCGGCCACCAGCGCGGCCGTCAGCTCGGTCTGGCGCCGCGCCAGCCGGGCGCGGGCCACGGCCAGCTCGGCGTCGTCGCCGCGCACCAGGTACTCGTCCCGCTCAGACATGCTGCGGCACCCCCCGACCGGGCCGGGCCCGCTCCAGCACGCCGCGGATCGCCGCGAGTTCGCCCGCCAGCTCGGACGGCGGCGGGTAGGCGTCGTCCCGCTCCAGCAGCACACCGGGCGGCACGGCCCGGTCGCAGAGCTCGGCGAGGACGTCCAGCACGGGCCCGGTGACCGGGTGGGCGTGCGTGTCGTGCCACACCCCGTCCCGCTCGACACCGCCCGCCACGTGCACGTACGCGAGGGCGTCCAGCGGCAGCCGGGCCAGCTCGGCGGTGACGTCCAGGCCGAGGTTGACGCGGTTGGTGTGCAGGTTGGCCACGTCCACGAGGAGCCGTACGCCGGTGCGCTCCACGAGCTCGGCCAGGAACTCGCCCTCGGTCAGCTCGTCGTCGGGCCAGGCCAGGTGCGCCGCGATGTTCTCCAGCGCGAGCGGCACCGGCAGTTCGGCCTGGGCGATCCGGACGTTCTCCGCGACCACCCGCAGCGCGTCCCACGAGCGCGGCACCGGCAGCAGGTGCCCGGTCTCCATGCCCCCCGCCCGTACGAACGCCAGGTGCTCCGTCACCAGCGGCGCCCCCACCGCCCCGGCCACCTCCGCGAGCCGGGCCAGCCGCCGCAGCTCCGGCGGCTCCGCGCCGCCGATGCCGAGCGACACCCCGTGCGGCACCACGGTCACCCCCCGTTCCCGCAGCACCTCCAGTGAGCGCGGCAGATGGCCGGGGCAGACGTTCTCCGCCACCACCTCGACCCAGTCGATCCCGGGCAGCCGCTCCACCGCGGTGTCGATCTCCGCGCGCCAGCCGATCCCGACCCCGAGCCGGGGCTGCACCGACGGTTCCTCCATGGGTCCTCCCCCTTTCCCTCGCTGCTGAGGGTGTACCGGCCGGGCCTGACTGCCAACCGTTAACTGCCGAACTCAGAGCTGAACTTGAGCTTTCTGCCCGGCCGGGTGCCGAAGCCGGTGCCGGGACGGGATATTCGGCGGCGCCGCGACGGCCGAGTGGTTAACGTGACGCGTCTATGACGCCCACGATCCGCTCCTTCCGGCCCGCCGACGCGGAGGCCGCGACCGCGGCCCTCCGCGACGGCCGCCCGCATCTTGTCACCACCCCCGAAGCCGTCGCGTGGCAGGTCGCCGCCCAGCCCCACCTGCGCATGCTCGTCGCCGAGACCGGCGGGCGGATCACCGGCACCGCGCGCTACGGCGCCTACCCGGACAGCGACACCCCCGGCCACGGCTTCGCGGGCCTCCACGTCGTGCCCGGCGCGCGCGGCCGCGGCACCGGCTCCGCGCTGCTGCGCGCCGTCGAGGCGGAACTCGCCGCCGCCGGCGTCCGCCACCTGCACTGCTGGGCCGACGACGATCCCGCGGCCCACGCCTTCGCGGCCGCCCGCGGCTACACACGCGGCCGGGTCGGGTACTTCGCCCGGCGGGACCTCGCGGCACCGCTGCCCGCCGTCCCCGCCGCCCCGCCGGGCGCCGTCCTGTGCACCGCGGCGGACTTCCTCGACGATCCGCGCCCGCTCTACCTGGTCGACATCGAGGGCACCCAGGACGAGCCGGGCGACGTCGGCCTCGCCGACCAGGCGTACGACTCGTGGCTCACCGAGATCTGGCAGCGCCCCGACTTCGACCGCGCCCTCACCAGCGTCGTCGTCGCCGACGGGGGACCGGTGGCGTTCTCCGCGGCGCAGACCGACGGCCGGGGGCGCTACTGGTCGTCGTTCACCACCACCCGGGCCGCGTACCGCGGCCGCGGCCTGGCCCGCCTCGCGAAGGCCGACTCCCTGCACCGCGCGCGGGCCGCCGGGTTCACCGAGGCGTTCACGCACAACGACGGCAGCAACGCGCCGATGCTGGCGGTCAACGCCTGGCTCGGCTACGAGCGCTGCGCCGCCGAGTGGAAGTACACGCGCGAGCTGGCCGACTGACCGGCCCGGCCGACCGGCCCCGGCGGAGCCCGCACCGGGCCGGGTGGGCGGGACCGGGCGGGACCGGGCGGATGGGACGGGCGGGGGCGTTCACGCCACGGCGACGCCGTGGGCCCGGGCCAGGCCCGCCAGGCCGTCCGCCCAGCCCTGGCCGACCGCGCGGACCTTCCACACCGCGGGCCCGCCGCCCGGCCGGTGCCGGTACACCTCGGCGACCAGCATGGCCGAGACCGCCGGGTCGGACGGCGGCCGGAACGACCAGCCGGTGCCGTCGGCGGCGTGCAGCAGGAGTTCGGCGTCGGCCAGCGCGGCGCAGGTCAGCACGGTGTCGCTGTCCATGTTCACCGACACGGCGACCCGGTGGACGTCCGGCGGCAGGTCGCGGAGCCGGAGCACGGCCGTCTCGGTGCACCGCTCGCCGGTCCGGTCCTTCGCGCCCAGGGTGACGGCGCCCGCGGCGGCGGTGCGCTGGTGGTAGAAGACGAAGTCGTCGTCGCCGCGCACCACCCCGTCGGAGGTCAGCAGCAGCAGGGTGAGGTCGGCGTCCGCGCCCGTGCCGGAGAAGCGGACGGTCAGGCCGCCGAGGGCGGACTCCGGCAGCTGCGCGTTCTGCCCGGGGGTGAGGACGGCGGGCCGCGGGCGGCTGCCGTTCGCGCGCCGGGTGCCGCCGTCGCCGAGCCGGCCGGCGAGGCCGTGCTCCCGGAGCAGGGCGACCAGCATGGGCCCGTCCACCAGGGTCAGCGGCCGGCCCTCCACCCAGCGGCGCGAGCCCGGCCCGAAGCCCGAGGTGGTGACGAGGATGCCGCGGTTGGCCCCCTGCCGCTGCATGGTCGCGTCGAGGTCGCGGACGGCGGCGGGCGGCACGGTGTGCCGGTACCGCTTCGCCTGGATGACGATCTGGCCGCCGGTGATCGGGTCCGGGTCCTCGGCGAGCACGTCCACGCCCTCGTCGCCGCTGCGGGCGGTGGTGCGGGTGCGCAGGCCGCGGCGGCGGAACAGCTCGGCGATGAGCTCCTCGAAGGCGATCGGGTCCATGGCGTAGAGGTCGGGGCCGGGGCCGTCCGAGGCCTCGGCGATCCCGGCGGCGGGTGCGGTCGGCGGTGCGGGCGCCGGGCCGGTGCCGGGGAGGACCGGCTCGGCCTTCTCCGGTCGGGCCGAGAGCCGGCCGCGCAGCCCGTCGACCAGGCAGTCGACCGCGTCGACCCGGTCCAGGGCGACGGCCCGGAACTCCTCCCGGGTGGCGGTGACCGAGGCCAGGCAGCGGTGCTCCTCGCGCCCGGTGGCCGGGTCGACGGCGGCGACGTGCCCGTCGACGGTCACGGCGTGCAGCAGGCCGTACTCGTCGGCCCGGAAGACCTCCGCCAGCACGCGGAGCGTGCACTGGGCCAGCAGGGTGCGGTAGAGCGCCTTGCGGGCGGCGCCCGGGCGGGCGACCTCCGCCTCCCGGTCGTCGGCCTTGACGTAGCGGTGCCGGGCCGTGGCGGGCACGGCGGTGTACGGCGGCAGCTGCCAGCCGACGGTGAGGTGCCGCGCGGCGGCGTCCCAGGCGACCTCGCCGCGGACGGGGACGCCCTCCGGCCAGTCGTCGCGCCAGTGCAGTGCCGTCTCGAAGAGTTCGACGGCGGCCTCCGCCGACCCGGCCCGCACCTCGGCGCCGAGGCCGGCCACGCGTTCGGCCTGCCGGGCGGCGAGGCCGCGGGTCTCGGCGGCCCAGGCCTCGTACTGCGCGCGGTAGGCGACGAGCTCCCGCTGCCGGTGCTGTTCGGCGGCCTGGGCCGCGTACCAGTCGTGCTCGAAGCGGGCGCGGGCGCGGGCCGCCTGCTCGTCCCAGTGCCGACGGGCGGCGGGGTCGAAGGCGTCGGGCCCGGTCAGCGGCGCTGTCAGGTAGTCCTGCTGGAGCGGCATCGGCACCGGGCCGCCGAGCGGGCCGGGGTCGAACGGCGGGACGTCGGCGCGCAGGTCGGCGAGCCGGAAGGCCGGGCCGGCGAGCCCGGCGGTGAGGACGCCGCCCAGGGCGGCGACCCGGGCGTCGAGTTCGGCGGTACGGCGGGCGGCGTCCGCCTCGCGCTGCTGCTGGTAGGCCCGCAGCGCCTCGCGTTCGCCGCGGGCGGCGGCCCGCTGGGCGTCGCGCCGGGCCCGCTCGTGCTGCCGCTGCTGTTCGGCGGCGGCGCGGCGCTGGGCCTCCTCCCGGAGGTGCTGTTGGCGCTGTGCCTCCGCCAGCATGGCCAGTACTCCGGAACTGCGACGCCCTGCCACCGTGGTCCTCTCGTGCCGTACCGAACTGATGATCAGTCTGGCACGGTGCGGGGCGGGGGTGGCAGGGCGTGCAGGGGCGCGCCGCCGGGGCTCAGGCGCCTTCGGCGGGCCGCAGCGTCAGCGAGATGCTGTTGATGCAGTACCGCTGGTCGGTCGGGGTGTCGTAGCCCTCGCCCTCGAAGACGTGGCCGAGGTGGCTTCCGCACCGGGCGCACCGGACCTCCACCCGGCGCATGCCGAGCGAGACGTCCTGGATGTACTCGACACGGTCCTCGGCCAGCGGCGCGTAGTACGAGGGCCAGCCGCAGTGGCTCTCGAACTTGGTGGTGCTGCTGAACAGCTCCGCGCCGCAGGCCCGGCAGCCGTACACGCCGACCGTCCTGGTGTCGGTGTACTCGCCGACGAAGGCGGGCTCGGTGCCCGCCTCACGCAGGACGTGGTACTCGGCGGGGCTCAGCTGGTCGCGCCACTCGGCGTCGGTCTTCCGGACCTCGTGGTTGCGGATCTCTTGGCTCACGTCGGGCCTCCCATCAGGCTTCGGATGCAACGTCCGCGAGGCTGCCGAGAATTTCCGGGCCGAGGTCGGTGACGTCGCCGGCGCCCATGGTGAGCACCAGGTCGCCCGGCCCGGCCAGGGCCGCGAGGCGCGCGGGCGCGGCGGCGAAGTCGTGCTCGGCGGTGACGTCGGCACCCGCGCGGCGGGCGGCGTCGATGATGAGCTCGCTGGTGACGCCGGGCACCGGGTCCTCGCGGGCCGGGTAGATGTCGAGCACGACGGAGGCGTCGGCGAGTGCCAGCGCCGCGCCCATCTCCTCCGCGAGCTGCTGGGTGCGGCTGAAGAGGTGCGGCTGGAAGACCACGAGGACGCGCCCGGGACCCGCCGCCTCCCGGATCGCCTCCAGGTCGGCGACCATCTCGGTGGGGTGGTGCGCGTAGGAGTCGATCACCTGGACGCCCGCGGCCTCGCCCTTGAGCTGCAGCCGGCGGCGGACGCCGGTGTAGCTGCCGAGCGCCTTGGCGAGGTCGCCGGCGGGCACCCCCAGGGCCACGCCCGCGGCGAGCGCGGAGACGGCGTTGTGCGCGTAGTGGCGGCCGGGCACGGAGACGGTGAAGGTCAGCTCCTCGCCGCCGATCACCACGGTGACCTCGCTGGTCATGCCGCGGGCGGAGACCTCCAGCACCCGGACGTCCGCGTCCTCGGCCGTGCCGACGGTGACGATCGTGAGCCCGGCCCGCCCGGCGACCCGGGAGGTGAGCTCGCGGGCGCCGTCGTGGTCGGCGGAGACGACGAGCGTGCCGCCCGGCACGATGCGGCCGACGAAGGTCTCGAAGGACTCGTGGATCTCCTCGATCGAGGCGTAGTTGGCGTGGTGGTCGAGCTCCACGTTGAGCACGATCGCCACCTCGGGCGCGTACTTGTGGAAGCTGCGGTCGCTCTCGTCCGCCTCGGCGACGAAGATGTCGCCGCCGCCGTGGTGGGCGTTGGAGCCGGGCGCGTCGAGGTCGCCGCCGATGGCGTACGACGGGTCGAGGCCGAGCTCGGCGAGGCTCACCGCGAGCATGCTGGTGGTGGTGGTCTTGCCGTGCGTGCCGGCGACGGCGAGCGCGCGGCGCCCGCCCATGAGCGCGGCCAGGGCGTCGGAGCGGTGCACCACCGGGATGCCGCGCTCGCGGGCGGCCGCGAGCTCGGGGTTGTCGGCCCGGATGGCGCTGGAGACGACGACGCTGCTGGTGCCGGCGGGCAGGTTCTCGGCGGCGTGGCCGACGGAGACCTCGGCGCCCAGCGCGCGCAGCGCGAGCACCGTGTCGGACTCCCTGGCGTCGCTGCCCGAGACCTTCGCGCCGCGGACCGCGAGGATCTTCGCCAGACCGGACATGCCGGCGCCGCCGATGCCGATGAAGTGCGGGGCGTGCAGGTCGTGCGCGGCGTCGTTCAAGGGATGCTCCGTACAGCCGGGGACTGGGAGGACGAGAACCGTCCTCGCGGTGGTTCCGCAAGGACGATTCTGCCCTACCGGAGACGGGCTCCTCCTGCCCGGCGGCGGGCCCGGGGTGAGGCTCAGGAGTCGCTGGCGAACAGCTTGAGCACCGGTACGCCGACCGTGTGGCGGGCGCGGGAGGCCCAGTCGCGGTGGAAGAACTCCTCGACGAAGTGCGGCGAGGTCAGCACGAGCACCTCGTCGGCGGCGTGCTCCTCGACGACGGCGCGCAGGTTGTCGAGCGGGTTGTCCTCGACGACCCGGCCGGTGGCCTCGGCGCCGGCCGTGCGCAGGTGGCGGAGGCTGTGCTCCAGCGACTCCCCGGCCACGGTGGGCCCGCCGGGCTCCTCGTGCTCGTGCACCGCTCTGTCGAGATGGCCGAGGGCCACGTCGTCGAGGGCCCGGAGCAACTCGTCCTGTCTGCCGCGTGGCTGCATCAGGACGACGAACGACACCTTCTCCTCGCCGTGGAGCGTGGTGACGAGCTCCACGTCGGCGTCGGAGAGCGCCTTCTCGATCATCAGTACGGTCTTGAACACCTGAGTCCCTTCGACGTTGCAGGCCCCCGGGTCCGCCTGCCCTCATCTTGCCCGGCGGAAGCTTTCCTCACGCTGCACACGCACCACGTGCGCCACACGGGTGACCGACGGTACTGCTACCCGGTACTGCCACCGGCAGACGCCGGGCGGACGTAGCGGGTGAAGAGGAAACCTTTCTCCTCGATCAATGAGACCAGCCGCATGTGCTGCGCACCGGGGATTCCCGCACCCCGCAGGATCCCCGGGCCGTCGCCGCCCGTCAGCAGCGGCGCCACCGACAGGCACAGCTCGTCCAGCAGGCCCGCCCCGGCCAGACCGCCCAGCAGCCGCGGCCCGCCCTCCGTCAGCAGTCGCGTCCAGCCCCGGCGCCCCAGGGCCGCGACCGCCTCCCGCAGGTCCACCGACCGCTCACCCGCGACCACCACGTCGGCGACCTCCGCCACCGCCCGCCGGGCCTCGGCGGGGGAGTCCTCGGTGGTGATCACCACCGTGCGCACCAGCGGCCCGGTGAACAGCGGGGCCGACAGGTCAAGCTCCAGCCCCCGGCTGACGATCGCGATCGCCGGGGCGGCCTCCTGACCCGCCGCCCGGCGCGCCCCGGCGAACTCCGCACGCGCCCGGGCCGGCCGGTAGCCCTCGGCCCGCACGGTCTCCGCACCCACCAGCACCACGTCCGCGAGCGCCCGCAGCACCCCGAAGACGCGCTTGTCGGCCTCGCCCGACAACCCCTCCGACAGGCCCTCCAGCCGGGCCGAGCCGTCCAGCGCGGCCACCATGTTCGCGCGCAGCCACGGCCGCCCGGCCGCCACCTGCTCCGGGTAGGCGTAGACGGCGGCCAGCGACTCCAACGACGCCGGGTCGCCGACCGGCACTGTGAGCGGACTCATCAACAACTGCATGGATCCGAGTCTTCCACGGGGCGTACCCTCTATTACCGTGCCCGCAGCCCCGCAGTCCGACCTCACCACCCCAGGTGCCGCCACCGTGACAGCGCTCACCGACCGCCGCCCGGTCGTCCCGGCCGAGCGACTGGTGGCCGAGATGATCCCGCCGCCACGGTTCGCCGGGGTCAGCTTCGGCAGCTACCTGCCGGACACGACGCAGCCCAGCCAGTACGAGGCCGTGCAGGTGCTGGAGCAGTTCGCCGCCTCGCTCAACGGCGGCACCGAGGCCCCCCGGCGCACGTGGTTCCGCCGCTCCGCCCCGGCCCCCGCCGGCCCGGCCGGCGTCTACCTCGACGGCGGCTACGGCGTCGGCAAGACCCACCTGCTGGCCTCCCTCTGGCACGCCACCCCCGGCCCCAAGGCCTTCGGCACGTTCGTCGAGCTGACCAACCTCGTCGGCGCACTCACCTTCAAGGGCGCCGTCGAGACGCTCTCCTCGCACCGCCTGCTCTGCATCGACGAGTTCGAACTCGACGACCCGGGCGACACCGTGCTCGTCTCCAGCCTCCTCGGCCGCCTCGTCGAGAACGGCGTGAAGCTCGCCGCCACCTCCAACACCCTGCCCGACAAGCTCGGCGAGGGCCGCTTCGCCGCCGCCGACTTCCTGCGCGAGATCCAGGGGCTGTCCGCGCACTTCCGCCCGGTGCGGATCGACGGCCAGGACTACCGGCACCGCGGCCTGCCCGCCGCCCCGCCGCCGTACACCGACACCGAGGTCACCGAGCGGGCGGCCGCCGCCCCCGGCGCCTCCCTCGACGACTTCGACACCCTGCTCGCGCACCTCACGGCCGTCCACCCCAGCCGCTACGGCGCCCTGCTCGACGACGTCCACGCGGTCTTCCTGCGCGGCGTGCGCCCGGTCGACGACCAGTCCACCGCGCTGCGCCTGGTCGTCCTCGCCGACCGCATGTACGACCGCGAACTGCCCATCACCGCCTCCGGTGTCCCCTTCGACCAGGTCTTCCCCGAGGAGATGCTGCGCGGCGGCTACCGCAAGAAGTACCTGCGGGCCGTCTCCCGGCTGGTCGCCCTCGCCCGGGACAGCTCCAAGCCCTGAGCGGCTGCCGCCGCGCCGCAGGCCGGGCGCGGCCTTCCGGGCTGCTCGTCCGCCGCCCCGCGCACCGGAAACGCCCGGTGACGGCGGCCCCGGGCGCCCGCGGTCCGTCCCGTCCGCCCGCATCCGGGCCCGGCTCCCCGTACGGCCCTGCACTGTCGGTGCGGGGCCGTACGGTGGGATGGTGCGCCCCATCACGAGTATCGAGCGGTCCACGACGCCCTTCGAGGTCGTCAGCCCCTACCAGCCCAACGGCGACCAGCCGGCGGCCATCGCCGAGCTGGAGCGCCGCATCCGAGCCGGCGAGAACGACGTCGTCCTGCTCGGCGCCACCGGCACCGGCAAGTCGGCGACCACCGCCTGGATGATCGAGAAGCTCCAGCGGCCCACCCTGGTGATGGCGCCCAACAAGACGCTCGCCGCCCAGCTCGCCAACGAGTTCCGCGAGCTGCTGCCCAACAACGCCGTCGAGTACTTCGTCTCGTACTACGACTACTACCAGCCCGAGGCGTACGTCCCGCAGACGGACACCTACATCGAGAAGGACTCCTCGATCAACGAGGAGGTCGAGCGGCTCCGCCACTCCGCCACCAACTCGCTGCTCACCCGCCGCGACGTCGTCGTCGTCGCCTCGGTCTCCTGCATCTACGGCCTCGGCACCCCGCAGGAGTACGTCGACCGGATGGTGCAGCTCAAGGTCGGCGAGGAGATCGACCGGGACGCCCTGCTCCGCCGCTTCGTCGACATCCAGTACACCCGCAACGACCTGGCCTTCTCCCGCGGCACCTTCCGGGTGCGCGGCGACACGATCGAGATCTTCCCGGTCTACGAGGAGCTCGCCGTCCGGATCGAGATGTTCGGCGACGAGATCGAGGCGCTGTACACGCTGCACCCGCTCACCGGCGAGATCATCAGCCGGAGCGACTCGATCTACGTCTTCCCCGCCTCCCACTACGTGGCCGGCCCGGAGCGGATGGCACGCGCCGTCAACGACATCGAGAAGGAGCTCGGGGACCGCCTCGCCGTCCTGGAGAAGCAGGGCAAGCTGCTGGAGGCCCAGCGGCTCCGCATGCGCACCACGTACGACATCGAGATGCTCCGCCAGATCGGCAGCTGCTCGGGCGTCGAGAACTACTCGATGCACTTCGACGGCCGCGCGCCCGGCACCGCGCCCAACACGCTCATCGACTACTTCCCCGAGGACTTCCTCCTCGTCATCGACGAGTCGCACGTCACCGTGCCGCAGATCGGCGCGATGTACGAGGGCGACGCCTCCCGCAAGCGCACCCTCGTCGACCACGGCTTCCGGCTGCCGTCCGCGATGGACAACCGCCCGCTCAAGTGGGAGGAGTTCCTGGGGCGCGTCGGCCAGACGGTGTACCTCTCCGCGACCCCCGGCAAGTACGAGCTCTCGCGCGGTGACGGCGCGGTCGAGCAGATCATCCGCCCCACCGGTCTCATCGACCCCGAGGTCGTCGTCAAGCCGACCGAGGGCCAGATCGACGACCTGGTGCACGAGGTCCGCACCCGCGTCGAGAAGAACGAGCGCGTGCTCGTCACCACCCTCACCAAGAAGATGTCCGAGGACCTCACCGACTACATGCTCGGCCTCGACATCCGCGTCCGGTACCTGCACAGCGACATCGACACGCTGCGCCGCGTCGAGCTGCTGCGCGAGCTGCGGGCCGGCGAGTACGACGTGCTGGTCGGCATCAACCTGCTCCGCGAGGGCCTCGACCTGCCGGAGGTCTCCCTCGTCGCCATCCTGGACGCCGACAAGGAGGGCTTCCTGCGCTCCGGCACCTCGCTGATCCAGACGATCGGCCGCGCCGCCCGCAACGTCTCCGGCCAGGTGCACATGTACGCCGACCGGATCACCCCGGCGATGGACCTCGCGATCTCCGAGACCAACCGCCGCCGAGCCGTCCAGCAGGCGTACAACGAGAAGCACGGCATCGACCCGCAGCCGCTGCGCAAGAAGATCGGCGACATCCTCGCCACCATGGCCCGCGAGGACGTCGACACCGACCAGCTGCTCTCCACCGGCTACCGCGGCGCGGCCGGCAAGGGGCGGGCGCCCGTCCCGGCGCTGGGCGCCGACCGCAAGCCCGCCAAGAGCCTGCCGGCCGCCGAGCTCGCCCAGCTCATCCAGGACCTCACCGAGCGGATGCACGCCGCGGCCGCGGAGCTGCAGTTCGAGGTCGCCGCGCGGCTGCGCGACGAGGTCGGCGAACTCAAGAAGGAGTTGCGGCAGATGCGCGAGGCCGGCATGGCCTGACCCCGCAGGGGCAGGCGGGTGGAGCACCCGGCAGCGCCGGTGCGTGCAGGCCCTAGGCTGGCCTGCAGGCACCGGCGCCTGCCCGCACTCGGCGGCGCGGGGGCCGGCCGCAGAAGAGGGGGCCTCAGCCGGGGGACGGCAACGGGGTGTTCCGTCGTCGTGCCGGGGCCGGGCGAGCGCCCGCCCGGTGGAGGAGTGGGAGGGAAGCACCGTGTCGGTGAATCTGGCGAAGGGGCAGAGCGTCAGCCTGCAGAAGAGCACGGGGGAGTCGCTGACCGTCGTGCGGATGGGCCTGGGCTGGAAGGCCGCCACCCGCCGCGGCCTCTTCGGCACCCGGACGCGCCAGGTCGACCTCGACGCCTCGGCGCTGCTCTACGCCGAGCACACCCCGTCGGACGTGGTGTTCTTCCGGCACCTGGAGAGCAACGACGGCTCCGTCCGGCACACCGGCGACAACCTCACCGGCGGCTCCGGCGCGGGCGACGACGACGAGGCGATCCTCGTCGACCTCCAGCACGTGCCCGTGCACATCACGCAGATCGTGTTCACCGTCAGCTCGTACACCGGGCAGACCTTCGCCGAGGTGCAGGACGCCCACTGCCGCCTGGTCGACGAGACCACCGGGCAGGAGCTCGCCCGCTACCAGCTGGCCGCGGGAGGCCGGCACACCGGGCAGATCATGGCCAAGGTCTTCCGCGAGGAGGCCGGCGGGTGGGCCATGCAGGCGCTCGGCGCGCCCGCGCGCGCCCGGACGTTCCAGGACATGCTCCCGGCGATCGAGCCCTTCCTCTGAGTGCCTCCTCGGCCGGGGCCTGTCCACCCGGGGCTCCTCGGCCGGGAACTCCCCCGCCCGGGCCGCTTCCACCCGTGCCTCCTCCGCCCAGGCATCTTCCATCCGTGCCTCTTCCGCGCAGGCCTCGTCCGCCCGGCCGGGGCGTTCGGGTCGTGTGCCGACCGTCCCAGCCCGCCCGGAGGATCCCGAGGTCCTCCGCCACGCCCCCGGGGCCGGCTGAGCAGGCACGCTCGGGCCGACCGGAGGCCCGTCGGTGGCGGAGCCCCGGCCCGGCCTTTACCTTCTTTACCCTTTCTTGGGAATTCTGTTAGCCTCGGTGCAGCGGAGGGGAGTACTCCCCAAGCGGTGACCCCGTCAGCACGGACGCCCGCCCATCGGGTGTCCCGGGGTGCCCGCCCGCGTGCCGCTTCGGCGAGCCGCAGGGCGGAGGAGACCTCCGGCAGTGACGATGCCTGTTCGCCTACCTGCCGGAGGAGCAGCTGTGGACGTTTCCCTTGGACTATGGATCGGCACCATCGGGGTGCTGATCGCCCTGATCGTGGCCGACTTCTTCATCGGCGGCCGCAAACCCCACGAGGTCTCCATCAAGGAGGCCGGAGTCTGGACCGTGGTCTGGGTCGTGCTCGCGATCCTCTTCGGCGGCTTCCTCTGGTGGCACTCCGGGGCCACACCGGCCGGCGAGTTCTACGCGGGCTACATCACCGAGAAGTCGCTCAGCGTCGACAACCTGTTCGTCTTCATCCTGATCATGGGCAAGTTCGCGGTGCCGCGGATCTACCAGCAGCGCGTCCTGATGTTCGGCGTGATCATCGCCCTGGTGCTGCGTGCCGTCTTCATCGCCGGCGGCGCGGCCCTCGTCAGCACCTTCTCGTGGGTGTTCTACATCTTCGGCGCGTTCCTGATCTGGACCGCCTGGAAGCTGATCCAGGACGCCCGCTCCGACGAGGACGAGGAGTTCGAGGAGAATCGCCTCCTCAAGTCCATCGAGCGGCACTTCCCCGCCACGGACGTCTATCACGGCACCAAGCTCTTCATCCGGGAGAACGGCCGTCGCCTGATGACGCCGATGCTCATCGTGATGATCGCCATCGGCACCACCGACGTGCTGTTCGCCCTGGACTCCATCCCGGCGATCTTCGGCCTCACCCAGGACCCGTACATCGTCTTCACCGCCAACGCCTTCGCCCTCATGGGCCTGCGCCAGCTGTACTTCCTGATCGGCGGCCTGCTCAAGAAGCTGGTCTACCTCTCGTACGGCCTCTCGGTGATCCTCGGCTTCATCGGGGTGAAACTCGTCCTGCACGCCCTGCACGAGAGCGGCGTGCACGTGCCGGAGATCGGCATCCCGCTCTCGCTCGGCTTCATCGTCGTGGTGCTCACCGTGACCACCGTCGCCAGCCTCATGGCCTCCCGCAAGCAGGAGCAGGAGGACCACCCGGAGAAGATCGACGTCTGATCCACCCCGATCCCGCACGGCGGGGTGCGACCGTGGGGACGGGAGAGCACCCCGCCGTGCGTCTGCGGCGCCGGCCGCAGCGGCTCCACGCCGCTGCGGCCGGCGCCGTGTCTCCGCCGCCGCCGGAGGTGTCGCGGGCGGCTTCGCCGGGCCGGTCGTCGGCCGGTCGGTCGGGTCGGTCGGGCCGGGAGTCGTGGATAGGCTCCCGCGCATGACGACCTTCAGCTTCCCGCTCGCCGACATCGTGTCCGTCACCACAGAGAAGCTCCCGTCCCGCCGTCGCACGGACGGTGTCGCCGACCTCCTCAACTGGATGACCGGTGACCTTCTGGAGCCGTCGCAGATTCCCCGCGCCACTGACGTGTGCAAGGCCGAACTCATCGCGCAGCATCCGTTTCTCGCCGGCCTGGAGCCTTCGGGCGTTCGCACCGAGGCGGACCTGGCCGCCTGGCTCGTCGAAGCGGAGCGCGTGCACGGGGAGTACCTGACGGTGGTCGCCCTGGCCGACTGGGGGCGCCAGGAGTCGGCCGAGGACGTGCTCGGCCGACTCCGCCACAGGCGCGAAGGCTCGACCCGATTCCGGCCGGGCAGCGGCGACGCACACCCGGCGTGAGCGGCCCGGCACGCCTCCGCGATCCCGCGCTGCCCGTCCTGGAGGACGGGCCGCGTGGACCGGTTCGGATGACGCAGCCCAGGCCGGAGGCCCAGGGCACCCGGGAGGACGCAGCCGGGCTCCGCGGGCATTCGGGTGAGTCGGGTCAGGCCGTGCCGGGGTGTGCCGGCACCGGGGCGGGGCCGCCGCGCGCAGGCGGCCCCGCCGGGGGTGTCACCAGCCGCGTTCGCGCCACTCGTCGAGGTGCGGGCGTTCGGCGCCGAGGGTGGTGTCGGCGCCGTGGCCGGGGTAGACCCACGCCTCGTCGGGGAGGACGTCGAAGATCTTCTCGTTGACGTCCCGGAAGAGGCTCGCGAAGGCTTCCGGGTCCTTCCGGGTGTTGCCGACGCCCCCCGGGAAGAGGCAGTCGCCGGTGAACACGTGCGGGTGGCCCTGCGGGTCGTCGTAGACCAGCACGATCGCGCCCGGGGTGTGTCCGACCAGCGTCCGGACGGTCAGCTCGACCTGGCCGACGTGCAGCACCTCGCCGTCGCCCAGCAGCAGCTCGGTGGGTACGTCGATGCCCTCGGCGTCGATCCGGCCCGCCGCGGTGCGGGCGCCGGTGGCGGCCACGACCTCGGCGAGCGCCGCCCAGTGGTCGTGGTGGCGGTGAGTGGTCACGACGGTGGCCAGCCGGTCGCCGACGGTCTCCAGCAGGGTCGGCGCGTCGGCGGCCGCGTCGATCAGCAGCTGCTCGTCGGTGGCCCGGCAGCGCAGCAGGTAGGCATTGTTGTCGAACGGGCCGACCGCCACCTTGGTGACGATCAGGTGGGCGAGCTCCCGGACGTCCGGCGGGCCGCCGACCTTCACCGCTCCGTGGTACGTCATCGCACTGCTCCTCGATCGTCCGGTCCGGGTCCGGGCTGAAAGCCTGTCACCTGCATCATCGCGTGTTCAGCCCAGCGGGGGAAGCGGCGGCAGGGCGGTGCGCGGGTCCGGCACGAGCGCGCCCGCGCGGTGCACCTGGAGGCCGTCGCCGTCCGAGCGGCCGGAGAGCCAGGCGGTGAGCGCCCGCACCGGGCCCTCGACCGTGAGGGCGTCCGCCGCGGGGGCGCCCGCCGCGGGGGCGCCGGTCCGGGTGCGGGCGCCGGTGTCCTCGGCGACCAGCAGCAGGGCGGGCAGGCCGTCGGCGCCGTCCAGGCGGGCGGCGAGCCGGGCCAGTTCTGCCGCGGCGAACTCCTCCGGCCAGTGCGCGGGGGTGTAGCCGGCGTCCAGGTCGACGTGGTGGTACTCGAGCTCCATCAGCCGCTTCCACGGGAGGTCGTACGCCGGGAAGAGGTAGCCGGTGCGGTGGCGGAGCGTGGCCGTCCAGGCCTCGTCCGGGAGGGTCGCGGCGGCGGCGGCGAAGCGTCCGGCGGTGTCGTCCAGGTCGGCGAGCTGTTCGGCGGCCGGCCGGGGGGCACCGTCCTCGATGCCCTGGTCGCGGGCTTCGAGGGTGGCGTACTGCGGGATGTCGGTGCCGGTGCGGGCGGCCTCCAGCAGGTTGAGGAGGGAGTCGGCGTTGCGGGCCAGGTGCGCGAGGATGTGGCCGCGGGTCCAGCCGGGCAGGGCGGAGGGGCCCGTGACGGCGGCCGGATCGAGGGCGGCGACGGTCCGCAGGAGGTGCCCGGTGGCCTCGGCCACGGCCGCCAGCCGGGCGTCGGCCGTGGCGGCGGCCTCCTCGGGCCGGAGCCCGGCGGTGTCGGTGCCGGTGTCGGTGTCGGTGTCGGTGTCGCGCATGGCAGTCTCCCGGATGGTTCCCGTGGTGCCGACCGGCGTTGCCCGGGGGGCCCGTCGGTCGTTGACACGGTGACGCTACCCGTCACGGACGCCGCGGAACGGCGGGAATCCCCGTCCCGATGATCAACGTGGCGAGGCCTCATCACTCGTTCGGGTGGTCTCCACTGGACAAGCTCGATATTCGAACGCGTGCGCTATAGGCTGGCGAGCCCGAGCCGGAAGAAAACGCCCATCTCGCTCGTTGGCTTCCCTGGGGTGCCGTTGCGGCTGCAGCCGCCGGGCCAGGGTGGCCCCGCAGCCCCGTCCCCACCAGCCACCTCCCCCGGAGAAAGGCGCCAGAAGCAGTGGCCGACCGCCTGATCGTCCGTGGTGCTCGCGAGCACAACCTCAAGAACGTCTCGCTCGACCTGCCCCGCGACTCCCTCATCGTCTTCACCGGCCTCTCCGGGTCCGGCAAGTCCTCCCTGGCCTTCGACACGATTTTCGCGGAGGGCCAGCGCCGGTACGTCGAGTCGCTCTCGTCGTACGCCCGGCAGTTCCTGGGGCAGATGGACAAGCCCGACGTCGACTTCATCGAGGGCCTCTCCCCGGCCGTCTCGATCGATCAGAAGTCCACGAGCCGCAACCCCCGCTCCACCGTCGGCACCATCACCGAGGTCTACGACTACCTCCGCCTGCTGTTCGCCCGGATCGGCAAGCCGCACTGTCCGCACTGCAGCCGCCCGATCGCCCGGCAGTCCCCGCAGGCCATCGTCGACCGGGTGCTGGAGCTCACCGAGGGCACCCGTTTCCAGGTGCTCAGCCCGGTGGTCCGCGAGCGCAAGGGCGAGTTCGCCGACCTCTTCGCCGACCTGCAGTCCAAGGGCTACGCGCGGGCCCGCGTCGACGGCGCCACCATCCAGCTGACCGAGCCGCCCACGCTCAAGAAGCAGGAGAAGCACACCATCGAGGTGGTGATCGACCGCCTCACCGTCAAGGAGAGCGCCAAGCGCCGTCTCACCGACTCGGTCGAGACCGCTCTGAAGCTCGCGGGCGGCATGGTCGTGCTCGACTTCGTCGACCTCGCGGAGGACGACCCCGAGCGCGAGCGGATGTTCTCCGAGCACCTGTACTGCCCGTACGACGACGTCTCCTTCGAGGAGCTGGAGCCGCGCTCCTTCTCCTTCAACTCGCCGTTCGGCGCCTGCCCGGACTGCTCCGGCCTCGGCAACCGGATGGAGGTCGACGCGGAGCTCGTCATCCCCGACGAGGAGAAGTCACTCGAAGAGGGTGCGATCCACCCGTGGTCGCAGGGTCACACGAAGGAGTACTTCCAGCGCCTGATCGACGCGCTGGCCGGCGAGCTGGGCTTCCGCACCGACATCCCGTGGGCCGGCCTGCCCGTGCGGGCCCGCAAGGCCCTGCTGTACGGCCACAAGACCCAGGTCGAGGTGAAGTACCGCAACCGGTACGGCCGCGACCGCTCGTACACCACGTCCTTCGAGGGCGCCGTGCCGTTCGTGCAGCGCCGCCACTCGGAGGCCGAGAGCGACTCCAGCCGCGAGCGCTTCGAGGGGTACATGCGCGAGGTGCACTGCCCCGCGTGCCGCGGCACCCGGCTCAAGCCGGTGGTGCTCGCCGTGACCGTCCAGGACAAGTCGATCGCCGACGTCGCGGCGATGTCGATCAGCGACTGCGCCGAGTTCCTCGGCGCGATGAAGCTGACCGCCCGCGACAAGAAGATCGCCGAGCGGGTGCTCAAGGAGGTCAACGAGCGGCTGCGCTTCCTCGTCGACGTCGGTCTGGACTACCTCTCGCTCAACCGCGCGGCCGGCACCCTCTCGGGCGGCGAGGCCCAGCGCATCCGGCTGGCCACCCAGATCGGCTCCGGCCTGGTGGGCGTGCTGTACGTGCTGGACGAGCCCTCCATCGGCCTGCACCAGCGCGACAACCACCGTCTGATCGAGACCCTCGTCCGGCTGCGGGACATCGGCAACACCCTGATCGTCGTCGAGCACGACGAGGACACCATCAAGACCGCCGACTGGGTCGTCGACATCGGCCCGGGCGCGGGCGAGCACGGCGGCAAGGTCGTGCACTCCGGCTCGTTGAAGGAACTGCTCGCCAACGACGAGTCGTTGACCGGCCAGTACCTCTCGGGCAAGCGGTTCATCCCGACCCCGTCCGTCCGCCGGCCGCGCGACCGCAAGCGCCAGATCGTCGTGCACGGCGCCCGGGAGCACAACCTCCAGGACGTCACGGTCGGCTTCCCGCTCGGCACCTTCACCGCGGTCACCGGAGTCTCCGGCTCAGGTAAGTCGACGCTGGTCAACGACATCCTGTACACCCACCTCGCGCGCGAGCTGAACGGCGCCCGCAGCGTGCCCGGCCGGCACACCCGGATCACCGGCACCGACCTGGTCGACAAGGTGGTGCACGTCGACCAGTCGCCGATCGGCCGCACCCCGCGGTCCAACCCGGCGACCTACACGGGCGTGTTCGACCACGTCCGCAAGCTCTTCGCGGAGACGCAGGAGGCGAAGGTCCGCGGCTACCTGCCCGGCCGGTTCTCCTTCAACGTCAAGGGCGGCCGCTGCGAGAACTGCTCCGGCGACGGCACGATCAAGATCGAGATGAACTTCCTGCCGGACGTCTACGTCCCCTGCGAGGTGTGCCACGGGGCGCGCTACAACCGGGAGACGCTGGAGGTCCACTTCAAGGGCAAGTCCATCGCCGAGGTGCTCGACATGCCGATCGAGGAGGCGCTCGACTTCTTCGAGGCCGTCCCCGCGATCGCCCGTCACCTGCGCACCCTCAAGGAGGTCGGCCTCGGGTACGTCCGTCTCGGCCAGCCGGCCACCACGCTCTCCGGCGGCGAGGCCCAGCGCGTCAAGCTCTCCTCCGAGCTCCAGAAGCGCTCCACCGGCCGCACCGTGTACGTGCTCGACGAGCCCACCACCGGCCTGCACTTCGAGGACATCTCCAAGCTCATCCGGGTCCTGGAGGGCCTGGTGGACAAGGGCAACACGGTGATCGTCATCGAGCACAACCTCGATGTCATCAAGACCGCCGACTGGGTCGTCGACATGGGCCCCGAGGGCGGCAACGGCGGCGGCCTGGTGGTCGCCGAGGGCACGCCCGAGGAGATCGCGGCGACGACGTCCAGCCACACCGGCAAGTTCCTGCGCGACATCCTGGGCGGCGCCTCCGACGCGACCGTGCCCGCCGCCCGCAGCGCGGGCAGCCGGGCCGCCGCGACGAAGACTGCCGCGACGAAGGCCACCGCGACGAAGGCCACCGCGACGAAGACTGCCGCGACCAAGGCGGCCACGGCCAAGGCACCCGCCGCGCGGAAGCGGGCCGCCGCGAAGAAGTGACCCGGCGCCCGCCCTCCGGGCGGGAACTGACGCGGCGTCGGCCGCCCCGGCGGTACCGGGGCGGCCCGCTCATCCCCGCGACGTAGACTGCGGCCGGTCCGCCCGTCACCCGCGTCCCAGGAGCCGTCATGACCGAGCCCGTCCCCGCCGCACCCGCCGCCGTCGGCCCCTCCCAGGGCCAGGCCGCCAGCCGCCGGACCCTGCTCTGCGGCGCCGCCGCCGTGCTCGCCGCGGGCGGGGCCGTCGCGGTCACCGGCTGCTCGTCCTCCTCCGGCGGCGGCACCGGTTCCGGCAGCGGCTCCGGTTCCGGCGGCGCGGGCACCGGGGCCGCCACCACCCCCGCGGCCCCGGTCGACCTGGGCGCGGCCGCGGACGTCCCGGTCGGCGGCGGCAAGGTCTACCGCGAGCAGCGGATCGTGGTCACCCAGCCCGTCGCGGGCGAGTACAAGGCGTTCAGCGCCAAGTGCACCCACGCCGGCTGCATCGTCGACGAGGTCAAGGACAAGCAGATCGACTGCCCCTGCCACGGCAGCCGCTTCTCGATCACCGACGGCGCCGTGGAGGCCGGCCCGGCGCCCACCCCGCTGCCCGCCTACACGGTCGTCGTCGCGGGCGGCAACCTCCAGGTCACCCCGGTCTGACGGGTCGGCCGCGGCGGCCCGCGAAACCGGCCACGGACCGTCACCGGCAGTCGGTACGGTAGGGACATGGCAGACCCGTCCACCTACCGTCCGGCGCCCGGCGCGATCCCGCTCTCACCCGGGGTCTACCGGTTCCGCGACGCGCACGGCCGGGTCATCTACGTCGGCAAGGCCAAGAGCCTCCGCCCGCGGCTGTCCTCCTACTTCCAGGACATCGCCAGCCTCCACCCCCGGACGGCGACCATGGTCACCACCGCCGCGTCGGTGGAGTGGACCGTCGTCGGCACCGAGGTCGAGGCGCTCCAGCTGGAGTACTCCTGGATCAAGGAGTTCGACCCGCGCTTCAACGTCAAGTACCGCGACGACAAGAGCTACCCCGAACTCGCCGTCACGCTCAACGAGGAGTTCCCCCGCGTGCAGGTGATGCGGGGAGCGCACAAGAAGGGCGTGCGCTACTTCGGCCCGTACGGCCACGCCTGGGCGATCCGCGAGACCGTCGACCTGCTGCTGCGGGTCTTCCCCGTGCGCACCTGCTCCAACGGCGTCTTCAAGCGGGCGGCCCAGGTCGGCCGCCCCTGCCTCCTCGGCTACATCGGCAAGTGCGCCGCGCCCTGCGTCGGCAAGGTCTCCGCCGACGAGCACCGCGCGCTCGCCGAGGAGTTCTGCGACTTCATGGCCGGCCGCACCGGCGGTCACCTGCGCCGGCTGGAGCTCCAGATGAAGGAGGCCGCCGTCGCCATGGAGTACGAGAGGGCGGCCCGGCTGCGCGACGACATAGGCGCCCTCACCCGCGCCATGGAGAAGAACGCCGTCGTGCTCGCCGACGGCACCGACGCCGACCTGCTGGCCCTCGCCGAGGACGAGCTGGAGGCCGCCGTCCAGATCTTCCACGTCCGCGGCGGCCGGGTGCGCGGCCAGCGCGGCTGGGTCACCGACCGCGTCGAGGACGTCGACACCGCGGGCCTCGTCGAGCACGCCCTGCAGCAGCTGTACGGCTCGGGCAGCGAGACCGTGCCCCGCGAGGTGCTGGTGCCCGCCCTGCCGGAGCCCGCCGGGCCCATCCACACGTGGCTGGCCGGCCTCCGCGGCGCCCAGGTCGACCTGCGCGTGCCGCAGCGCGGCGACAAGAAGGACCTGATGGAGACCGTCCGGCGGAACGCCCAGCAGTCGCTCGCGCTGCACAAGACCAGGCGCGCCTCCGACCTCACCACCCGCAGCCGCGCCCTCCAGGAGATCGCGGACGCCCTCGAACTCGACTCCGTGCCGCTGCGCATCGAGTGCTTCGACATCTCGCACCTGCAGGGCGAGGACGTCGTCGCCTCCATGGTCGTCTTCGAGGACGGCCTGGCCCGCAAGAGCGAGTACCGGCGCTTCCAGATCAAGGGCTTCGCCGGCCAGGACGACGTCCGCTCGATGCACGAGGTCATCGGCCGCCGCTTCCGCCGCTACCTGCAGGAGCGCGAGCAGACCGGCGAGTGGGCGGTGCCCGAGGAGGTCGCCGCCGGCGACGAGGCGGACGACGGCGCGGTGGCCGGCCCGGTCGACCCGGAGACCGGGCGTCCCCGCCGCTTCGCCTACCCCCCGCAGCTGCTCGTCGTCGACGGCGGTCAGCCGCAGGTCGCCGCGGCCCGCCGGGCACTCGACGAACTCGGCATCGACGACGTCGCCCTGTGCGGTCTCGCCAAGCGCCTGGAGGAGGTCTGGCTGCCCGGCCAGGACGACCCCGTCGTGCTGCCCCGCAGCAGCGAGGGCCTCTACCTGCTGCAGCGCGTCCGCGACGAGGCGCACCGCTTCGCGATCACCTACCAGCGGGCCAAGCGGTCCAAGCGACTCACCTCCGGGGAGCTGGACTCGGTGCCCGGGCTGGGCGAGACTCGCCGCCAGGCCCTGCTCAAGCACTTCGGTTCGCTGAAGCGCCTGCGCGCCGCCACCGTCGACGAGCTGTGCGAGGTGCCGGGGGTCGGCCGCCGCACCGCGGAGACTGTTGTGGCGGCGTTGGCCTCGCGGACACCCGCCGCACCCGCGGTGAACACCGCCACCGGCGAGATCATTGACGACAGCGCCGACCCGGCCGGGCCCGGCGAACCCCGGGAGACGCCATGACGGCCGACGCCGCCCGTCATCACCGGTGTCCGGGCCGCGCCCGCTGGGGCGGGCCCGGGAAGCACACCGGTGCCCGGAGCGTTCTTCCGAAGCGAACCACCGAGAGCGGGGAACCGAAGTGACTGTGTCCGACGTGGGCGAGAAGGCACCGGAGCTGGTGATCATCTCGGGGATGTCCGGCGCGGGCCGGAGCACCGCCGCGAAGTGCCTGGAGGACCTGGGCTGGTTCGTGGTCGACAACCTGCCGCCCGCGCTGATCCCCACCATGGTCGACCTCGGGGCCCGCTCCCACGGCGCGGTGCCACGGATCGGCGCGGTCGTCGACGTCCGCGGCCGCTCCTTCTTCGACGACCTCCTGACCTCGCTGGAGGAGCTGGAGAAGCGCGGGGTCCACCTCCGGGTGGTCTTCCTCGACTCCTCGGACGAGGCCCTGGTGCGCCGCTTCGAGTCGGTGCGCCGCCCGCACCCGCTGCAGGGCGACGGCCGCATCGTCGACGGCATCGCCCAGGAGCGCGAGCTGCTGCGCGACCTGCGCGGCGAGGCCGACCTGGTGATCGACACGTCCAACCTCAACGTGCACCAGCTGCGCGCCAAGCTCGACGCCCAGTTCGCCGACCACGACGAGCCGGAGCTGCGGGCCACGGTGATGTCGTTCGGCTTCAAGTACGGCCTGCCGGTCGACGCCGACCTCGTGGTCGACTGCCGCTTCCTGCCGAACCCGCACTGGGTGCCGGAACTGCGTGCGCGGACGGGCACCGACGGTGAGGTGGCGGACTACGTCTTCAAGCAGCCGGGCGCCCAGGAGTTCCTCGACGGGTACGCCGAGCTGCTGCGGATCGTGACCGAAGGGTATCGCCGCGAGGGCAAGCGGTACATGACTCTTGCCGTAGGCTGCACCGGTGGCAAGCACCGGAGCGTGGCCATGTCCGAGCGGCTGACCAAGCGTCTGATCGCGGACGGCGTCGAAACGGTGCTCGTCCACCGCGACATGGGCAGGGAGTGACACCCCGGGGCTGACCGGGCCGCCCCGCCCGGCAGCTCGACGGGGCACCAGTACAGGAACGTGGGGTCGGTGTGACGGGATACTCGCCAGCACGGCAGTTGCAGCAGAGGTCTGGCGAGCGAGCCCTGGCCGGGAACAGTCCGGCCGCCCACAAGACGCGCCCCGGCGCGCCCCGGATCACCGCGCTCGGCGGCGGGCAGGGCCTCTCCGCCTCGCTGTCGGCGCTGCGCCGGCTCACCAACGAGCTGACCGCCGTCGTCACCGTCGCCGACGACGGCGGGTCCAGCGGGCGGCTGCGCGCCGAGCTCGGCGTGCTGCCCCCGGGTGACCTGCGGAAGGCCCTGGCGGCCCTCTGCGGCGACGACGACTGGGGCCGCACCTGGTCGGAGGTGCTCCAGCAGCGCTTCACCGGCGACGGCGACCTCGGCGGGCACGCCGTCGGCAACCTGCTGATCGTGGCCCTGTGGGAGAAGCTCCGCGACCCGGTGGAGGCGCTCAACTGGGTCGGGCGGCTGCTGAACGTCCAGGGCCGGGTGCTGCCGATGTCCGCCGTCCCGCTCGACATCGAGGCGGAGGTCCGCGGCCACGACCCGGACCGCCCGCACGAGGTGACCGCCGTGCGGGGGCAGGCGAGCGTCGCGGTGACCCCGGGCACCGTGGAGTCCGTCCGGCTGCTGCCCGAGGAGCCGCCCGCCGTCCCGGAGGCCGTCGCCGCCGTCCTGGAGGCCGACTGGGTGGTCCTGGGCCCCGGCTCCTGGTTCACCAGCGTGCTGCCGCACCTCCTGGTGCCCGAGCTCGCGAAGGCGCTCACCGAGACCCGCGCGCGCCGTCTCCTCACGCTCAACCTGGCGCCCCAGCCGGGGGAGACCGAGGGCTTCACCCCGCAGCGCCACCTCGACGTGATCGCCGACCACGCCCCCGACCTGGCCGTCGACGCGATCCTGGTCGACGAGCGGGCGGTCACCGGCGGTGCCTTCGGCCTGGCCGACCTCGCGGGCCTGGAGAAGGCCGCGGAGCGGATGGGCGCCGCACTGGTGCTCGGCCGGGTCGCCCGGGCGGATGGTACGCCGCGACACGACCCGGAGCTCCTGGCTGCGGCGTACGACCGGATTTTCCGGACACATGGAAGGATCGGCCCATGGCGATGACTCCTGCGGTGAAGGACGAAATCTCCCGGCTCCCGGTCACCCGGGCCTGCTGCCGGAAGGCGGAGGTCTCGGCGATCCTGCGGTTCGCGGGCGGTCTGCACATCGTGAGCGGCCGGATCGTGATCGAGGCGGAGCTGGACACGGGCATCGCGGCCCGACGGCTGCGCAAGGACCTGCTGGAGATCTTCGGGCACTCCTCGGACCTCGTGGTGATGGCCCCCGGCGGGCTGCGGCGCGGCAGCCGGTACGTGGTGCGCGTGGTCAAGGACGGCGAGCTGCTGGCGCGGCAGACCGGGCTCGTGGACGGCCGTGGGCGGCCGATCCGGGGCCTGCCGCCGGCGGTGGTCTCCGGGGCGACCTGTGACGCCGAGGCGGCGTGGCGCGGGGCCTTCCTGGCGCACGGCTCGCTGACCGAGCCGGGCCGGTCCTCCTCCCTGGAGGTCACCTGCCCCGGTTCGGAGGCGGCGCTCGCCCTGGTGGGCGCGGCCCGCAGGCTCGGCATCCCGGCGAAGGCGCGCGAGGTCCGCGGCGTCGACCGCGTGGTCATCCGTGACGGTGACGCGATCGGCGCGCTGTTGACGCGGCTGGGTGCGCACGAGTCCGTGCTGGCCTGGGAGGAGCGCCGGATGCGGCGCGAGGTCCGGGCGACGGCCAACCGGCTCGCCAACTTCGACGACGCCAACCTGCGCCGCTCCGCGCGGGCGGCCGTGGCGGCCGGGGCACGGGTGCAGCGCGCCCTGGAGATCCTCGGGGACGAGGTGCCCGAGCACCTGGCGGCCGCCGGCCAGCTCCGGATGCAGCACAAGCAGGCCTCGCTGGAGGAGCTGGGCGCGCTCGCCGACCCGCCGCTGACGAAGGACGCGGTGGCCGGCCGGATCCGCCGCCTGCTGGCGATGGCCGACAAGCGGGCCTCGGAGCTCGGCCTGCCGAGCACGGAGGCCAACCTGACCGACGAGATGGCGCTCAGCTGAGCCCAGCGTCCCACCCGTCGGACGGCCGGCGTCCCGCAGAGCGGGCGCCGGTCGTTCCGTGTCCGAACGTGGGTGCGGGTCGGGGGCGGGCCGCGGCCCCGCGGGGAGCGGCGCCGGGCGGCGGCCCCCTGCGGGGCCAACTGCCCGGCCCGGGCCGGGTGGAGCGGCCGGGGGGCCGGTGTGCGGGCCGGCCTGCGACGGGCCCGCCGGAGAGGCGATGTGCCCACCCGACCCGGGGAGGGGTAGGGTCATGGGTGGTCGGGGACATCCCATTTCCACCCCGTCGGCATAGCTCCGGCGTACCTAACGAGGAGATCGGTTCGTGACGATCCGGGTAGGCATCAACGGATTCGGCCGCATCGGCCGCAACTTCTTCCGTGCGGTTCGGGCCCAGGGCGCGGACATCGAGATCGTCGGTGTCAACGACCTGACCGACACCAAGACCCTGGCGCACCTGCTCAAGTACGACTCCATCCTGGGCACCCTGCAGGCCGAGGTCTCGCACACCGCCGACAGCATCACGGTCGACGGCAAGACCTTCAAGGTGATCGCCGAGCGCGACCCCGCCAGCCTGCCCTGGGGCGAGCTGGGCGTGGACATCGTGATCGAGTCCACCGGCATCTTCACCAAGGCCGACCAGGCCAAGAAGCACGTCACGGCCGGTGCCAAGAAGGTCATCATCTCGGCGCCCGCCACCGACGAGGACGTCACCATCGTGATGGGCGTCAACGACGACAAGTACGACGCCGCGAACCACACGGTGATCTCCAACGCCTCCTGCACCACCAACTGCGTGGCGCCGCTGGCGAAGGTGCTGAACGAGAACTTCGGCATCGTCAAGGGTCTGATGACCACGGTCCACGCGTTCACGAACGACCAGGTCACCCTGGACTTCCCGCACAAGGACCTGCGCCGCGCCCGTGCCGCGTCGCTGAACATCATCCCGACCTCGACGGGTGCCGCCAAGGCCACCGCCCTGGTGCTGCCCGAGCTCAAGGGCAAGCTGGACGGCACCTCGCTGCGCGTCCCGGTCCCGACCGGCTCGATCACCGACCTGGTCGTCACCCTGGAGCGCGAGGTCACCGTCGAGGAGGTCAACGCGGCCTTCCAGAAGGCGGCCGAGGGCGACCTCAAGGGCATCCTGGAGTACACCGAGGACCCGATCGTCTCCTCCGACATCGTGAACTCGCCGTTCTCGACCATCTTCGACTCCCTGATGACCATGGCCCAGGGCAACCAGGTCAAGGTCTTCGGCTGGTACGACAACGAGTGGGGCTACTCGAACCGCCTCGTCAACCTGACCTCCCTCGTCGGTGGCCAGCTCTGACCTCAGCGGGAGCTGACGTGATGTGAGGAGCAGGGCCCGGAAGGCCACAGGCCGTCCGGGCCCTCGCTTCGCGTCCTTCACCCTCACGCGCCGTGTTCCCGGCGGCCCGTCGTCGTGCCGCCGACACGCTCCACCCTTCTCCCCGGGAGACCGAAGACCGTGAAGACGATCGAAGACCTCCAGGTCGCCGGCCAGCGGGTGTTCGTCCGCGCCGACCTGAACGTGCCGCTCTCCGGCGGCGAGATCACCGACGACGGCCGCATCCGCGCCGTCGCCCCGACCATCGCCAAGCTGGTCCAGGCCGGCGCCAAGGTGGTCGTCGCCTCGCACCTGGGCCGCCCCAAGGGCGAGCCCGACCCGCAGTTCTCCCTCGCGCCGGTGGCGGTCCGCCTCGGCGAGATCCTCGGTGCGCCGGTGGCCTTCGCCACCGACACCGTGGGCGAGAGCGCGAAGGCCACCGTCGCCGCCCTGGCCGACGGCGAGGTCACGCTGCTGGAGAACCTGCGCTTCAACGCCGGCGAGACCGCCAAGGACGACGCCGAGCGCGGCGCGTTCGCCGACGAGCTGGCCGCCCTCGCGGACGTGTACGTCGGTGACGGCTTCGGTGCGGTGCACCGCAAGCACGCCTCGGTGTACGACCTGCCGGCCCGCCTGCCGCACGCCGTCGGCGACCTGATCGCCACCGAGGTGGGCGTGCTCAAGCGCCTCACCGACGAGGTGGCCCGGCCGTACGTGGTCGTGCTCGGCGGGTCGAAGGTCTCCGACAAGGTCGGCGTGATCGACAACCTGCTCGGCAAGGCCGACCGCATCCTGATCGGCGGCGGCATGGCGTTCACCTTCCTCGCGGCCCAGGGCCACGAGGTCGGCACCTCGCTGCTGCAGAAGGACCAGATCCCGACCGTGCTGGAGTACCTGGAGCGCGCGAAGGCGAACGGCGTCGAGTTCGTGATCCCGGTGGACGCCGTGGTCTCCGGGGGCTTCCCCGACCTGAAGACCAAGGCCCCGGTCGAGGACCGCCGGGTCGTCGACGCGGACAAGATCCCCGCCGACACCCTGGGCCTGGACATCGGTCCGAAGTCCGGCGAGCTGTTCGCGTCCAAGATCGCGGACGCGGGCACCGTCTTCTGGAACGGCCCCATGGGCGTCTTCGAGCACCCGGCCTTCGCCGACGGCACCAAGGCCGTCGCCGGGGCGCTGCTCGACTCCGACGCTTTCACCGTGGTCGGCGGCGGCGACTCCGCCGCGGCCGTGCGCATCCTGGGCTTCGACGAGACGGAGTTCGGGCACATCTCGACCGGCGGTGGCGCGAGCCTCGAGTACCTGGAGGGCAAGACCCTCCCCGGTCTCGCCGCCCTGGAAGGCTGAGGCAATGACTGAGCGTCTCCCGCTGATGGCGGGCAACTGGAAGATGAACCTCAACCACCTTGAGGCCATCCAGCACACCCAGAAGCTGGCGTTCGCGCTGGCCGACAAGGACTACGCGGCCGTCGAGGTCGCCGTCCTCGTGCCCTTCACCGACCTCCGCTCGGTGCAGACCCTGGTCGACGGCGACAAGCTGAAGATCAAGTACGGCTCGCAGGACATCTCGCAGTACGACTCCGGTGCCTACACCGGCGAGATCTCGGGCCCGATGCTCTCCCGGCTGAAGTGCACCTTCGCGGTGATCGGCCACTCGGAGCGCCGCCAGTACCACGGCGAGGACGAGCCGATCGTCAACGCCAAGGTGAAGGCCGCCTACCGCGCCGGGATCACCCCGATCCTGTGCATCGGCGAGCCGCTGGACATCCGCAAGGCCGGCACCCACGTCGAGCACACCCTCGCGCAGCTGGACGGCGCCCTCGACGGCGTCCCGGCCTCGGACGCCGAGAGCATCGTCGTCGCGTACGAGCCGGTCTGGGCGATCGGCACCGGCGAGGTGGCGACCCCGGAGGACGCGCAGGAGGTCTGCGGTGCGATCCGCGGCCGCCTGGCGGAGCTCTACTCGGCCGAGCTGGCCGACAAGGTCCGTGTCCTGTACGGCGGTTCGGTGAAGTCCTCCAGCGTCGCCGGCCTGATGGCGAAGCCGGACGTGGACGGCGGTCTCATCGGCGGCGCCTCCCTGGACGCCGAGGAGTTCGTCAGGATCGTGCGCTTCCGGGACCAGGCAGTAGGCTAACGCCGCTGCAGCAACGTAGGCTTTGGGGCCGGACCGCTTCCATGCGGTCCGGCCCCGTCGCCGAAGATACGAGAGAGTTGGTCCCGCCGTGGTTCTCGGGTTCTCGATTGCCCTGATCATCTTCAGTCTTCTGATGATCCTCCTGGTGCTGCTGCACAAGGGGAAGGGCGGCGGCCTGTCCGACATGTTCGGTGGCGGTGCGATGTCGACCGGTGGCGGTTCCGCCGTGGCCGAGCGCAACCTCGACCGCATCACGGTCATCGTCGGCCTCGCCTGGTTCGCCTCCGTCGTGGTGCTGAGCCTGCTGCTCAAGTACAAGAGCTGACGCTCCGTCGACTCCCGCCTATGCTGGGAGGGTCCTGGTGGCAGAGGCGGTAGTGGCAGAGCTTTTTAACTCCCGCTTACACTAGGACGACTTCGCCACCGTCCGCACGCCGCGGCCGGCGGGCACCAGCACGCAGGGAGTCAGACCGTGGCAAGTGGCAACGCCATTCGAGGAAGCAGGGTCGGCGCAGGCCCGATGGGCGAGGCGGAGCGCGGCGAGTCCGCCCCCCGCAATCGGATCTCCTTCTGGTGCGCGAACAAGCACGAGACCCGTCCCAGCTTCGCGGCGGAGGCGGCGATCCCGGAGACCTGGGACTGCCCGCGCTGCGGGTTCCCGGCAGGCCAGGACGAGCACAACCCTCCGGCCCCGGCGCGCAACGAGCCGTACAAGACGCACCTCGCGTACGTGCGCGAGCGCCGCACCGACGCCGACGGCGAGGCGATCCTCGCCGAGGCGCTGGCGAAGCTCCGCGGCGAGATCTGAGCCGCCGCCGGGGGCGGCGTGGAGGCGGTCCTCCGCGCACCGTCCCGGCGCCACCTGCGAGCGCATACGGAACGGCCCGGCCCCCTGCGAAGGGGGCCGGGCCGTTCCGCGTGCGGCGGGGGCCGCTCAGCCGTGGAGGTTCGGCAGCCCGGCCGCGGCCGTGCGGTCGAGCAGCCACAGCGTCCGGTCCGTGCCGTACGCGCCGGAGGCCGGCGCCTGCAGCTCGCCCGGGCCGCTGAGGGCCAGGGCGACCGCCCCGGCCTTGTCCTCGCCGGCCGCGAGCAGCCAGACCTCGCGGGCCGCGCGGATCGCGGGCAGGGTGAGCGAGATCCGGGTGGGCGGGGGCTTGGGCGCGCCGCGCACGCCGATCACCGTCCGCTCGGTCTCGCGCACCCCGGGGTGCTCGGGGAAGAGCGAGGCGACGTGGGTGTCCGGGCCGACGCCGAGCAGCAGCACGTCGAACGCGGGCACGCCGAGGCCGGAGCCCGGCTCGGCGTGCTTCGCGAGCTCGTCGGCGTACCGCTCGGCCGCGGCCTCGACGTCGGAGCCGTCGGGACCGTCCGAAGCCGGCATCACGTGCACCCGGGACGGGTCCAGCGGGACGCGGTCGAGCAGCGCGGCCGCCTGGACGGCGTTGCGCTCCGGGTCGTCCGCGGCGACGAACCGCTCGTCGCCCCACCAGAGGTCGAGCCGGGCCCAGTCGACCGCGTCGCGCGCCGGGGAGGCGGCGATCGCGGCCAGCAGGGCGTTGCCGTTCCGGCCGCCGGTGAGCACCACCGAGGCGGTGCCGCGGGCGGACTGGGCGTCCACGATCCGGGTGATCAGGCGGGCCGCGGTGGCCTGCGCCATCAGCTCCTTGTCGCGGTGGACGACCAGCTGCGGGGCCGTCGCCGTCATGACGCGTTCCGCTTGCGGGCCGCGGCCTTCCTGGCGGGCGCCTTCTCCGCCGCCGCACCGGCGTCGGCCTCGGCGGTCGCCCCGCCGGACGCTTCGGCGGTCTCCGCGGGCGTCGCGCCGTCGGCGCCGTCCGCGGCGGGCGTACCGAGCTCCGCCACCGGGGTGCGGACGGCGGTCGCGTAGATGTCGTCCGGGTCGAGGCGGCGGAGCTCCTCGGCGATCAGCTCGGCGACCTCGCGGCGCTTGAGCGCGACCATCCGGTCCGGCGCGCCGGGCATCGACAGGGTGCCCATGAGCCCGTCCGGCCGGTCGAGGACGATGTCGCCGTCCTCGGTGCCGAGGCGGACGGCGGTGATGCCGGGGCCGGCGGTGACGACGCGTTCCACGGGGACGTCGAGGCGGTTGTGCAGCCACAGGCCGAGCAGTTCGACGCTGGGGTTGTACGGCTCGCCCTCGACGCTGGCGTGGGTGACCTTGGTGGGGCGCTGGTCCAGGGCGGCGGCCAGCATGGAGCGCCAGCCGGTGATCCTGGTCCAGGCGAGGTCGGTGTCGCCGGGGGTGTAGGTCGCGGCCCGCTGGGCGAGCTGGTCGACCGGGGACTCCGCGGTCACCGCGTCGGTGATGCGGCGCTGGGCGAGCGCGCCCAGCTTGTCCTTGGCCGGCGCCTGCGGGGCGTTCTCCGGCCACCAGACGACCACCGGGGCGTCCGGCAGCAGCAGCGGCAGGACGACGGACTGGGCGTGCGAGGCGAGTTCGCCGTGCATGCGCAGGACGACGGTCTCGCCCGACCCCGCGTCGGAGCCCACCAGGATCTCCGCGTCGAGGCGGGCCTGGGCGCGGGCCCGCGGCGAGCGCCCGGCGCGCTTGATGACGGCCAGGGTGCGGGAGGGGTGTTCGCGGGAGGCGTCGTTGGCGGCCTTGAGGGCGTCGTAGGCGCTGCCCTCGTCGGTGACGATGACGAGGGTGAGGACCATCCCGGCGGCGCCCGCGCCGGCGGCGCGGCGGGCCTCCATGAGGGCGCCGTTGATCTTGCTGGACGTGGTGTCCGTGAGGTCGATCTTCATGGCCGGCGCCAGCTCCTGCCGTCTCGTGCGAGCATCTCGTCGGCCTCCGCGGGGCCCCAGGTGCCCGAGGGGTACTGCGCGGGCTTGCCGTGGGTGTCCCAGTACTTCTCGACCGGGTCGAGGATCTGCCAGGACAGCTCGACCTCCTGGTGGCGCGGGAAGAGGTTCGCGTCGCCGAGGAGCACGTCGAGGATGAGGCGCTCGTAGGCCTCGGGGCTGGACTCGGTGAAGGACTCGCCGTAGGCGAAGTCCATGGTGACGTCCCGGACCTCCAGGGCGGTGCCGGGCACCTTGGAGCCGAAGCGGACGGTGACGCCCTCGTCCGGCTGGACCCGGATGACCAGGGCGTTCTGGCCGAGTTCCTCGGTGGCGTAGGAGTCGAAGGGCAGGTAGGGGGCGCGCTGGAAGACCACGGCGATCTCGGTGACGCGCCGGCCCAGGCGCTTGCCGGTGCGCAGGTAGAACGGCACTCCGGCCCAGCGGCGGTTGTTGATCTCCAGCTTGATCGCGGCGTAGGTGTCGGTCGTGGAGGAGGGGTTGATGCCGTCCTCGTCGAGGTAGCCGACGACCTCCTCGCCGCCCTGCCAGCCGCCCGCGTACTGGCCGCGCACGGTGTGCGCGCCGAGGTCGGCGGGGAGGCGGACGGCGGAGAGGACCTTGAGCTTCTCGGCGACCAGGGCCTTGGGGTGGAAGGAGGCCGGTTCCTCGATGGCGGTCAGGGCCATCAGCTGCAGGAGGTGGTTCTGGATGACGTCGCGGGCCGAGCCGATGCCGTCGTAGTAGCCGGCGCGGCCGCCGATGCCGATGTCCTCGGCCATGGTGATCTGCACGTGGTCGACGTAGGAGCGGTTCCAGATCGGTTCGAACATCTGGTTGGCGAACCGCAGGGCCAGGATGTTCTGGACGGTCTCCTTGCCCAGGTAGTGGTCGATCCGGAAGACCTCGTCGCGGGGGAAGACCTCGTGGACGATCCGGTTCAGCTCCTGCGCGCTCTCCAGGTCGTGGCCGAACGGCTTCTCGATCACCGCGCGCCGCCACGAGCCCTTGGGAGGGTCGGTGAGGCCGTGCTTCTTGAGCTGCTGGACGACGGTGGGGAAGAACTTGGGCGGTACCGACAGGTAGAAGGCGAAGTTGCCGCCGGTGCCCTGGGCCTGGTCGAGTTCCTCGATGGTCTTGCGGAGGGTGTCGAAGGCCTCGTCGTCGCCGAAGTCGCCCTGGACGAAGCGCATGCCCTTGGCGAGCTGCTGCCAGACCTCCTCGCGGAAGGGGGTGCGGGCGTGTTCCTTGACCGCGTCGTGCACCTCCCGCGCGAAGTCCTCGTCCTCCCATTCGCGGCGGGCGAAGCCGACGAGCGAGAAGCCCGGCGGCAGGAGGCCGCGGTTGGCGAGGTCGTAGATGGCGGGCATCAGTTTCTTGCGCGAGAGGTCACCGGTCACGCCGAAGATCACCAGGCCGGACGGCCCGGCGATCCTCGGCAGCCGGCGGTCCGCCGGATCGCGCAGCGGGTTGGAGGACTGCAGGGGATCGCCCTGCCCGACCTCGGCCCCCTCGACATCGGGAAAAGCAGGGGTGTTGCTCACTGGTGTTGGCTCCGCTCTCCGTGCGCTGTTCGTGAGCAGTGATCAGTTCTGGTCGCCGTGCCGGGCGAGCGAGGCCGAGACGGTCTCCAGGAGTTCCTTCCAGGAGATCTCGAACTTCTCGACGCCCTCGTCCTCCAGGACCTGGACGACGTCGTCGTAGTCGACGCCGGCGGCGGCGACGGCGTCCATGACGGCCTGCGCGTCGGCGTAGTTGACGGTGACGGTGTCGCCGGTGACGGTGCCGTGGTCGTCGGTGGCGTCGAGGGTGGCCTCGGGCATGGTGTTGACGGTGCCGGGGGCGACGAGCTCGGTCACGTACAGGGTGTCGGGGAGGTTCGGGTCCTTGACGCCGGTCGACGCCCAGAGCGGGCGCTGGGCGTTGGCGCCGGCGGACTCCAGCGCCTTCCAGCGCTCCGAGCCACCGCGACTCCCGTCGGCGGAGCCGAACACCTCCTCGTACGCCTGGTAGGCGAGGCGGGCGTTGGCGATCGCGGCCTTGGAACGGAGGTCCTTGGCGTCGCCGCCGATCTTCTCCAGGCGCTTGTCGATCTCGGTGTCCACGCGGGAGACGAAGAAGGAGGCGACGGACTCGACCTGGGAGAGGTCGTGGCCGGCGGCCTTCGCCTTCTCCAGGCCGGTGAGGTAGGCGTCGATGACGGCGCGGTAGCGGTCCAGGGAGAAGATCAGCGTGACGTTGACGCTGATGCCCCTGGCGACGACCTCGGTGATGGCGGGCAGGCCGGCCCTGGTGGCGGGGATCTTGATGAGGACGTTGGGGCGGTCGACGAGCCACCACAGCTGCTTGGCCTCGGCGATCGTGGCGGCGGTCTCGTGGGCGAGGCGGGGGTCGACCTCGATCGAGACGCGGCCGTCGCGGCCGTTGGAGGCGTCGTAGACGGAGCGCAGGACGTCGGCGGCGTCGCGGACGTCGGAGGTGGTGATCATGCGGACGGCCTCGTCCACGGTGACCTTGCGGACGGCGAGGTCGTCGAGCTGGCCGTCGTAGGCGGTGCTGCCGCCGCCGATGGCCTTCTGGAAGATGGTCGGGTTGGTGGTGACACCGACGACGTGCTTCTCCTGGACGAGTTCGGCCAGGTTGCCGCTGTTGAGCCGGTCGCGGCTGAGGTCGTCCAGCCAGATCGCCACGCCTTCGTCGCTGAGGCGCTTCAGTGCGTCAGTCATGGTGCTACATCCTCTTTTTTCGTACGTTCTGTGGGGTGCGTCGGAAGGCCGGGTACCCGATGTGCGGTCGGATACCCGGCCTCGGCGGCTTAGCGGGAGACGGCCTCGACCGTGCGCAGCGAGGCGCGGGCGGCGCCGGCGACGGCGTCGGCGGTCAGACCGAACTCCTGGTAGAGCACCTGGTAGTCGGCGGAGGCGCCGAAGTGGTCGAGGCTGATGATCCGGCCGGCGTCGCCGACCAGTTCGCGCCAGCCCTGGGCGATGCCGGCCTCGACGGAGACCCGGGCCCGGACGTTCGGCGGCAGCACGCTGTCGCGGTACGCCTGGTCCTGCTCGTTGAACCACTCGATCGAGGGCATCGACACCACGCGGGTCGGGATGCCGTCGGCCTCCAGGGCCGTACGCGCCTGGACGGCGAGCTGCACCTCGGAACCGGTACCGATCAGGATCACCTTCGGCGAGGAACCCGACGCCTCGGCGAGCACGTAGCCGCCCCTGGCCGCGCCCTCCGCGGAGTGGAACTCCTCCCGGTCCCACGTCGGCACGCCCTGACGGGTCAGCGCCAGACCCACCGGCCCGGGGTGACTGGTGTGCCGCTCCACGATCGTCCGCCACACCACCGCGGTCTCGTTCGCGTCACCCGGACGCACCACCGACAGACCCGGGATCGCCCGCAGCGCCGCCAGGTGCTCCACCGGCTGGTGCGTGGGGCCGTCCTCGCCCAGACCGATCGAGTCGTGCGTCCACACGTAGGTGACGGGCAGCTTCATCAGGGCGGCCAGACGCACCGCGGGGCGCATGTAGTCGGAGAACACCAGGAAGGTGCCGCCGTAGATGCGGGTGCCGCCGTGCAGGGCGATACCGTTCATGATCGAACCCATGGCGTGCTCACGGATCCCGAAGTGGATCGTCCGCCCGTACGGCGACGCCGACTTCAGCGGATTGCCCTCGGGAAGGAACGAGGACTCCTCGTCGATCGTGGTGAGGTTCGACTCCGCGAGGTCGGCGGAGCCGCCCCACAGCTCGGGGATGAGCCCACCGATCGCCTTCAGCGTGTCACCCGAGGCCTTGCGGGTCGCCACGTCCTTGCCCGCCGGGAAGACCGGCAGAGCCTTCTCCCACCCGTCCGGGAGCTCCCCGATCCGGATCCGGTCGAACTCCGCCGCGCGCTCCGGGTTCGCCGCACGCCAGGCGTGGAAGCCCTGCTCCCACACACCGCGGGCGGCCTTGCCGCGCTGCACGACCTCACGGGCGTGCTCGACGACCTGCTCGGACACCTCGAAGGACTTCTCCGGCGAGAAACCCAGGACCTTCTTCGTCGCCGCGATCTCCGCGTCGCCCAGCGCCGAGCCGTGCGCCTTCGCGGTGTCCTGCGCGTTCGGCGCCGGCCAGGCGATGATGGTCCGCATCGCGATGATCGACGGACGCGCGGTCTCGGCCTTCGCCGCGGCGAGCGCGGTGGCCAGCGCGTGCACGTCCACGTCGCCGTCCGCCTTGGGCGTGATCCGCTGCACGTGCCAGCCGTACGCCTCGTACCGGGCCAGGACGTCCTCGGAGAACGCCGTCTCCGTGTCACCCTCGATCGAGATGTGGTTGTCGTCGTACAGCGCGACGAGGTTGCCCAGCTTCTGGTGCCCGGCCAGCGAGGACGCCTCCGCGGAGACACCCTCCTCCAGGTCACCGTCCGAGACGATCGCCCAGATCGTGTGGTCGAACGGCGAGGTGCCCGCCGCCGCCTCCGGATCGAACAGGCCGCGCTCGTAGCGGGCGGCCATCGCCATCCCCACCGCGTTCGCGATGCCCTGACCCAGCGGCCCCGTCGTCGTCTCGACACCCGCGGTGTGCCCGTGCTCCGGATGCCCCGGCGTACGGCTGCCCGCGACCCGGAACGCCTTCAGGTCGTCCAGCGACAGACCGTAACCCGACAGGTAGAGCTGCGTGTACAGCGTCAGAGAGGTGTGTCCGGGGGACAGCACGAAGCGGTCGCGTCCCACCCAGGCGGGGTCCGTCGGGTCATGACGCAGGAAACGCTGGAAGATCACGTACGCAGCGGGGGCCAGCGACATCGCCGTGCCGGGATGACCGTTGCCCACCTTCTGCACAGCGTCCATCGCCAGGACCCGGGCCGTGTCGACGGTCCGCTGGTCCAGGTCGGTCCATTCGAAAGCGTTCGTCGGCGTGGTGCTCACCCTGTCTCAGGGCTCCTTCCATGGTGGTGAAGAGTGACCCCGTGAAGGGGACCGGGTCGGCCACGTCGCTGTGGGCCTGACTTGCGCTGGTGCCGGTCACGGAGGGTTGATCCCGCTTCTCTGTGCGAGCCTACCGCCCGGAAGGGCCCTCACCCTCGTGCCAGGACAACCCGGGGTGGCGGTATCGGCATTCCTGAAGGCCGCACGGTTCCTGTCCTACCCTCACCCGGAGGCGGTCCGTCCGCCCGTCCGAAGGGCAAGACGGGGCGGCCCGCCCGGCGGGCCCGATCTGCGGTGATTCACCCGGGGGTGTGCGGCTTCGGCTCGCCGGGGCACCCCGAGGCCGGACGGGACATATGGAGCGTCTAAGGTGGCGTGGTACGCGCAGAGCGGACGCACCGGAGCCCAGCGGGCCCAGGGGAACGCCTGTGGAAGTTCATCGTGAGTTGGGGTGTTCGTGACCGCCGTCGAATCCCGCCCCGCCGGGGCGGTCGGGGCGACGCCTGCGCACCGGCCGTTCGGGGCCCGTGTCGGGGCATTCGTCGCACTGACCAAGCCTCGGATCATCGAGCTGCTGCTGATCACCACCGTGCCGGTGATGTTCCTGGCGCAGCGGGGAGTGCCGGACCCCCTCCTCGTGCTGTGGGTGGTCGTCGGCGGCTACCTGTCGGCCGGTGGCGCCAACGCGCTCAACATGTACATCGACCGCGACATCGACGCGGTGATGACCCGCACCGAGCGCCGTCCGATCGTCACCGGCATGGTGTCGCCGCGCGAGGCCCTCGTCTTCGGCATCGCGCTCGCCGTCGCCTCCACGCTCTGGCTGGGCCTGCTCGTCAACGCGCTCGCCTCGGCGCTCGCGCTCGCGGCGCTCCTCTTCTACGTGTTCGTGTACACGCTCGGCCTGAAGCGCCGCACGACGCAGAACATCGTGTGGGGCGGCATCGCCGGGTGCATGCCGGTGTTCGTGGGCTGGGCCGCCGTCACGAACGAGCTGTCCTGGTCGGCGCTGGTGCTCTTCCTCGTCATCTTCTTCTGGACGCCGCCGCACTACTGGCCGCTGTCGATGAAGGTGCGCGACGACTACGCCAAGGCGGGCGTCCCGATGCTGCCGGTCGTCAAGGGCAACCTCGCCGTGGCGCGGCAGATCGTCGCCTACTCGTGGGTGATGGTCGCCGTCTCGCTGGCGCTGTGGCCGCTGGCCGACACCAGCTGGCTGTACCCGGTCTCCGCGGTGGTGCTCGGCGTGTTCTGGCTGAAGGAGGCGCACGGGCTGCACGCCCGCGCCAAGGCCGGGGTGGTCGGTGCCAAGCTGAAGGAGATGCGGCTCTTCCACTGGTCGATCACCTACCTGACGCTGCTGTTCGTGGTCATCGCGGTCGACCCGTTCGTGAAGTAGCCGTCACCGCTGCAGGACGGAGCCCCGGGGCGTGTGCCCCGGGGCTCCGTCGTGTCCAGGGCCCGGGGGCGGCGTCGGGCTCGGCACGGCCGTGCCGTCCGCGGGGCGGGCCGCCGGACCGGTGCCGGTGCCGCCGGGCCGACCCGGCTACCGGCCCAGGACGGCCATCGCCGCGTTGTGGCCGGGGATGCCGCTGACCCCGCCGCCGCGCGGCGCGCCCGCCCCGCAGAGCAGGACCCGGGGGTGGCCGGTGGCGACGCCCCAGCGGTCGGCGGCCGTGCCGTCGGGCGGGCCGTCGCGGTACGGGAACGCCAGGTCGCGGTGGAAGATGTTGCCGCCGGGCAGGCCGAGGTCGGCCTCCAGGTCGAGCGGGCTCCTCACCTCGATGCAGGGGCGGCCCTCCCCGTCCGTGGCGAGGCAGTCGGCGAGCGGCTCGGCGAGGCTGTCCTGCAGGGGCGCGAGGACGGCGGCCAGCGCCGCGGACCGGGCGGTGTCGTGGTCGCCGGCGAAGAGGTGGGCGGGCTGGTGCACGCCGAAGAGCGTCAGGGTGTGGAAGCCCTGCGCGGCCGGCTCCGGCCCGAGGATCGACGGGTCGGTCAGCGAGTGGCAGTAGATCTCCGACGGCGCCGGCGCGGGCAGCCGCCCCGCGGCGGCCTGCCGGTAGGCGGCCTCCAGCTCGCGGTACGACTCGGCGAGGTGGAGCGTGCCGGCGAAGGCCTCCCGCGGGTCGGCGGCGGGGTCGCGGAGCCGCGGGAGCCGGCGGAGCAGCATGTTGACCTTGAGCTGCGAGCCCACCGGCGCCTCCTCCCGGGGGTCCTCGCCGAGCAGCCGGGCGAGGGTGTGCGGGGCTGCGTTGCACAGCACGGTGTCCGCGCCGACCCGGTGCTCCGCGTCGCCGGTGCGGTAGGCGGCCTCCACGCCGTCGGGGCCGGGGTCGAGCGCGGTGACCTCGCAGTCGGTGAGGATCTCCGCCCCGGCGGCGCGGGCCGTGTCGGCGAGGGCGTCGGTGAGTGCGCCCATGCCGCCGACGGGTACGTCCCAGTCGCCGGTGCCGCCGCCGATGACGTGGTAGAGGAAGCAGCGGTTCTGCCGCAGGGAGGGGTCGTGGGCGTGGGTGAAGGTGCCGATCAGGGCGTCGGTCAGCACCACGCCGCGCACCAGGTCGTCGGCGAAGCGCCGCTCGACGCTCTCGCCGAGCGGCTGCTCGAAGAGCGCGGTCCAGGCTTCGGGGTCGCCGACCCGGCGGCGGAGCTCGTCCCGGGTGGGCAGCGGCTCGGTGAGGCCGGGGAAGACGCGTTCGGCGACGCGCCCGGTGAGGCCGTAGAAGTCCTGCCAGGCCGCGTGCTCCCGGTCGGAGCCGGTGAGGGCGCGGAACGAGGCGGCGGTGCGGGCGGGGTCGCCGCGGTCGACCAGCAGGCCGGTCGGCCGTCCGTCGCGGGCGGTGGGCGTGTAGGAGGAGAAGCGTCGGCGCCGGACGGCGAACCGCAGGCCCAGCTCGTCGACGATCTTCCGCGGCAGCAGGCTCACCAGGTACGAGTACCGGGAGAGCCGGGCCTCGACGCCGGGGAAGGCCCGGGTGGAGACGGCCGCGCCGCCGGTGCGGCCGAGCCGCTCCAGCACGAGGACGCTGCGTCCGGCGCGCGCCAGGTAGGCGGCGGCGACCAGGCCGTTGTGGCCGCCGCCGACCACGACGACGTCGTACCGGCCGCGGGACGGGGTGCGGCGGGCCGGCCCGGCCGGCCGGTTCGGGTCCTGCATGGGGCAGTCCTACCAGAGCCCGCCGGGCGCGGCCAGGGTGCGCGCCTCAGCGCGGCGGCAGCTCGCTGGGCCCGACACGGTCGTCCAGCCAGTCCTTGAGCGGCCGGGAGGCCCGGAGGAACCCGGCGATCCGCTCGTACGCCTCGGCGGTGCCGAGCCAGGCGGCGGGCTGCCACTCCTGCCAGGCGATCAGGCCCTTGTTGCGGAGCAGGACGATCCGCGGGTGGTCCCCGGGGTAGCCGCGCGGCGCCGACTTCAGCGGGTCGCGGCCGACCACGGCGGGGCCGGCCTTCTCCACGGCGGCGATCACGCGTTCGAGCTCGGCGCCGGTGACGTCCCCGGCGACGGCCTCGCGGTAGCGGGCGAGCTGGTCGGGGGCGAGCCGGTACATGCCGTTGCCGCAGGCGAGGCCGTCCGCGGAGAGCTGGACGTAGCCGCCGGCCTCCAGGTAGGCGCCGACGTGCGTCTTGTACGGGGACTTGTCGGCGCTGAACCGTACGTCGCGGTTCGGCCGGAAGATCCTGCCGGGCCCGAACTCGTCCTCCAGCGCGTCCAGCAGGTCGGCCGTCGGGGTGCGGACCACCCGGTCGTAGCGGTCCTTGTGGGCCGTCCAGAAGGTCTTGGAGTTGTCGGCCTCCAGCTGCTCGTAGAACTCGAGCGCCTCGGCGGGCCAGCCATCGAAGGTCATGGGGCCAGGGTAGGGGCGGCGGTGTGGCCCGCCGCACAGGCCTCTCCCGTCGCCAGCGCGGCTACCGCTCGGTAGCATGCGGGCATGACCAGCGCAGAGACCGCCACCCCCGCCGCGCAGGACGCCCGCGCCGAGCGCCGCGCCAAGCGCATCGCCAAGCACATCACCGCCTTCGCCGCACAGCACGGCGGCAGTGCGGACGGCGTCGTCGAGTACGTCGGCCGGACCGCCACCCGCATCGTGCTGGTCGGCGCGGACGGCGCCTGGGGCGACCAGGTCGCCCCCACCCACGCCGTCGGACTGCGGGCCGCCGAGCTCTCCGGCATCACCCTGCACGACAGCTTCGAGGGCGAGCTCGGCCTCAGGGTGCGGACCGGTGCCTACGAGTGGAAGCGGATGGCCGGCATCCAGATCGGCGGCTGACCCGCCCGCCCGCCCCACCGCGAACGTCCCCCCGGCCCGCGGGCCGGGGGGACGTTTCCGTGTCTCAGACCGCCGCGGTCTCCGCGGCCGGGACGGCGGCGTGCGGCACGTCCGCCGTCACCGCCGGGCGCGTGCGCAGCGCCAGCGGCACGCGCAGGGCCGCCGCCCAGACCAGCGCGGCACCCAGCATGTGCAGGCCCACCATGACCTCCGGGGCGTCCGTGAAGTACTGCACGAAGCCCAGCACGCCCTGCAGCAGCAGCAGGACCAGCAGGTCCCGCACCCGGGCCCGGGCCGCCGGCGGGGCCTTCACCGCGGCCAGCACGAACACGGCCGCCAGCGTCAGGCCCACCGACAGGAACGCCAGGTCGGCGTGCGCCTGCGCCAGCCGGTCGTAGTCGACCGGGATGCGCCACACCGGCTCGCCGCCGCTGCTCGACGCCCCCGGGTGGTGGCCCGCGCCGGTCACCAGCGTGCCCGCCAGCACCAGCAGGCCCACCACCGCCACCAGCACGTACGACAGCTGTGTCAGCGGCCGCGTCACGGACGGCTCCGGCGGGCCGTCGCCCTCCTTCGACCGCTCCCACATCAGCACCGCGACCCAGACCAGGCCCATCGCGGCGACCATGTGCACCGCCACCACGTACGGGTTCAGACCGGTCAGCACGGTGACGCCGCCGATCACGGCGTTGCTCATCACCAGCCAGAACTGCGCCCAGCCGAGCCGCGTCAGGCTCCGCCGCCACGGCGGCGAGCAGCGCGCCGCCAGCGTCGCCCAGGCGATCGCCGCGCACAGCACGTAGGTGAGCATCCGGTTGGTGAACTCGATGACCCCGTGCACGCCCATCTCGGGCGTCGGCGTCAGGCTCTCGCCGGTGCAGCGGGGCCACGTGGTGCAGCCGAGGCCGGAGGCGGTCAGCCGCACGGCGCCGCCGGTCAGCACGATGACCACGCTCATCACGAGAGCGGCCAGCGCCGCCCGGCGCACGGTCACGGCCGACGGCCGCCAGCGGGCGGCAAGGAGAGCGGAGGGGTTCAGCACCGCTTCATCCTAGGTTGTCCCGATCCCGATCTTCGGGGCGGGTGCCCCGGCCCGCGGCGCGCCCTCAGAGCGCCGCGCGCCGCCTGCCCCGCGGCTTGCGCGGGTACGGGAAGAGTCTCAGCGACCGCTTCGCGGCGAGGTCCTCCATCCAGCCGAACGTCACGACGAACAGCGCCAGCAGCGGGATCGCGACGAACAGCTGCGGATAGTTGCTGCCCAGCACCGCACCCCAGTGGTCCGACAGGTAGTCCACCCGGTAGAGCTGGTCGATCACCGGCACCGACAGCTCCAGTGCCAGCGTGTGCCACAGGTAGACGCTCACCGCGCGCGCGTTGAGCAGGCTGATCAGACCGTTGAACGGCTCCAGGCGGCGCGGCCACTGCTCCCACGACGGGCTGAGGTGCAGCAGCAGCAGGACGAAGCCGAACGACCACACCGCCTGCGCGATCGGGAAGTTCTCCAGGTCGCCGATCTCGGTCGGATCCAGCACCGGGCGGCTGACGTAGTACCAGTACCCCGCCACCATCACCAGCGGCGCCACCGACGGGGCGACGTACTGCGGCAGCTTCTTGAGCAGGCCCTCCTGGTGGGCCATGCCGAGGATCCAGCACGAGCCGAACGTCGTGAAGTCCGAGAACGTCTCCCAGATCCGGCCGTCCTCCGGCAGCAGCCCCGAGCACATGGCCAGCGCCAGCGGGGTCAGCACCGTCACCAGCGGGAACCGCCGCAGCGCCTTCAGCATCAGCGGCGAGAGCAGGACGTACCAGAGGTAGGCGCGCAGGTACCAGAGCGGCACACCGATCTGCTCGCCCCAGCTGCCCTCCATCAGCCCGTGCAGGCCGGGCAGCTCCGTCTGCGGGAACGGCGGGGTGCTGATCGGCAGGACCCAGAACGCGAGCTTGCCCCACCACCACGCCGGATGGCCCTCGGAGTCAGGGCCCCAGCCGTCGATCGTCCACAGCGTGAACGCCACCGCGCCGAACAGCCACATCGGCGGCAGCAGGCGGCGCAGACGGTCACGGATGACCGTCAGCGCCGGCCGGCTCAGCGACCGCACCATCAGTGACCCGGCCAGCGCGAACATCACGCCCATGGACGGGAACAGCAGCGGCAGCCACGCCCAGCTGAAGTTGTGGTACAGCACCACGCGGACGAGTGCCAGGGCGCGGAGCATGTCGAGGTAGCGGTCACGGCCGCCCTTGCGCCTCGGCGCCGCAGGAGTCTCCTGCTCCTCCTCCGCCGCGACGGCGGTGTCGCCGCCTGCTGCCTCCTCGTCCGGGTCGGGCCCGGGATCGCTCGGCCAGTTCGGGGGCTTGATCCAGTTGTCCGGCGCCGTGGTGCCGGCGAGCCGCAGACCGCTGGGCACCCGCAGGGCCATCGTCTCCTCGGGCGACGGCGCGGTGCGCGGGCGCGGCGGCTCCTGGCTCCGGAAGTCCGGCTGGCCGCGGTCGGACCGCGGCGGGCCCGGCTGCCGGGCCCCCGCCCGCTGCTCCTGCTGCGGCGCCGCCTGCACGCGCCCCGGCCGCGGGGCGTCCTGCGACCGGGAAGCGTCCTGCGACCGCGGAGGCGGCGGGGGCACGCGCAGGGCCATCGTCTCCTCGGGCGACCGGCGCTCCGGCGGGCGCTGCTGCTCCTGCCCGCCGGCACGCGGCCCCTGCGGACGCGTCGCCGTGCCGCGCGGCTCCGGCGCGCCGCGCTCCTGCGGGCGCTGCTCGGGCCGCGGCCGCTCGGTGGCGGGGCGCCCGGCCCGGGGGCCGGGCACGGGCGGGGACGGCGGAACGCGCAGGGCGGCGGTCTCGTCGGGCGCCCGCGGGGGCTCCTCGGCCGAGGGGACGGGGGGCCGCTTGCGGGGCGTGAAGAAGCCGTCCGCCGGTGCGTTGTCGTCGGTGGGTGCAGACACGGTCAGACCTCCACGATCGGTGCGGAGACCTCGCCGGTGCGCCGCAGTTTCTGCCAGCGCAGCCGCCCGCCGGTGAGCGCGGTGATCGAGGACTGGAGCAGCACGAGGTACATGAGCTGCCGGTACACCAGCTGTTGGACCGGCAGAGTGATGAGGTGCCAAGGCTTCTCCCGGTCGAGCCGGAAGGAGTAGTAGGCGAGCAGGCCCTGGACGATCAGCACGCCGCCCCACGCGGTCAGGGTGCGCGGCGCGTCGACGAACAGGATGCCGTAGAGCAGGAAGAGGTCGATCAGCGGGGCGAGCAGCGGGGCGAGCACGCCGAAGAGGACGACGAGCGGCAGGCCGATCCGGCCGAAGCGGCCGCCGGGGCCGCGCTCGACCAGGGCGTGGCGGTGCTTCCACATCGCCTGCATGGTGCCGTAGCTCCAGCGGTAGCGCTGGGACCACAGCTGGTTCATGCTCGCCGGGGCCTCGGTCCAGGCGCGCGCCTTCTCGGCGTAGACGATGCGCCAGCCGTCCCGCAGCAGGGCCATGGTGACGTCGGTGTCCTCGGCGAGGGTGTCCTCGCTCATGCCGCCGACGCGCTCCAGGGCGGAGCGCCGGAAGGCGCCGACCGCGCCGGGGATGGTGGGCATGATGTTGAGGACGTCGTACATGCGGCGGTCGAGGTTGAAGCCCATCACGTACTCGATGTGCTGCCAGGCGCCGATGAGGGTGTCGCGGTTGCCGACCTTGGCGTTGCCGGCGACGGCGCCGACCGTGGGGTCGCCGAACGGCTGGACGAGTTCGCGGACGGTGGAGGGTTCGAACACGGTGTCGCCGTCCATCATGACGATGATGTCGTGGGAGGCGTTGGCGATGCCCGTGTTGAGGGCCTGCGGCTTGCCGCTGTTGGGCTGGGTGATCAGGCGTACGCCGGGCAGGTCCAGGTCGCGGACGATCCGGGCGGTGTCGTCGCTGGAGCCGTCGTCGATGACGATCACTTCGATCGGCTGCTCGCCCGCGCTCAGCGAGTGCAGGGTGTTGGCGATGCACTCCTGCTCGTTGTAGGCGGGCACGAGCACGGTGACCGGTCCGGTGACCGCGGGGCCCCAGCCGAAGCCGGGTCTGCGGGTGCGGCGCACGTGGACGGTGGAGAGCACGAGCATGAGGGCGAAGCGGCCGAAGACCAGGACGCCGACGACGGCGAGCAGCGACACCAGCCAGGGCAGCAGCTCGACCGAGAGCTGCGTGGCCGAGATGTAGGCCCTGCCGGTCCAGAGCTGGTAGCCGTGCACCTCGACCATGGTCTCGGAGTCGCCGAGCGCCTCGCCGATCGTGGCGAAGCGGTAGCCGCGCTCCTCCAGGGTGTCGATCAGGGTGCCGACCGCCTCGACGGTCTGCGAGCGGTCGCCGCCGGCGTCGTGCATCAGCACCATGGCGCCCTTGCCGGGCTGCTTCGGGACGGCGGCGTCCACGATGGCCTTCACGCCGGGCCGCTGCCAGTCCTCGGTGTCGGCGTCGATGAACGTGGTGAGGTAGCCGCGGGAGCCGATCTCCTTGACGACCGGCCAGGTCCAGTCGTCGACCGCCGAGGCGGTGGACGAGTAGGGCGGCCGGAAGAGCGAGCTGTGGATCCCGGCGACGCCGGCCAGGGCCAGCTGGGTCTGGCTGAGCTCGTACGTCAGCCGCGCCTTGGACTGCAGGGAGAGGTCGGGGTGGCTGAAGGTGTGCAGGCCGATCTCGTGGCCCTCGGCGACCATGCGCCGCACGATGTCGGGGTGCTGCGCGGCCATCGCGCCGGTGATGAAGAAGCTCGCGTGCACGTGCCGTTCGGCGAGCTCGTCGAGCAGTTTCGGGGTCCAGAGCGGATCCGGGCCGTCGTCGAAGCTCAGCACGATCGTGCGGTCGGGGATCGAGTAGCTGACCGGGTCGTCGTTGAGGTCGCCGCGCGCGTCGACGACCGGGCCGCCGGCCAGGAGGTTCTCCGGGACGGTGCCGCTGTCCGCCGACTCGGTGGTGCGGGTGTCGTGGAACACCTCGTTGGTGGCCATGCCGCGGAGCACCATCAGGCCGAGCAGGCAGACCAGGAGCGTCACCGGCAGGAAGAAGCGCAGCGGCGGGGCGGCTAGTCGACGCGACCGGAGGATCGTCTGCCGGCGGTGCGAGGGGCGGGGCATGGGGGTTCCTGGTGGGCGGTGAAGTGAACGGGCGAGGGTGCCGGGTCAGTGCGCGGCGGCGGTGGCGGTGCTCGGCTTCGCGCCGGCGGAGGTCTGCGCGGTACCGGGGGAGCGCGTGGCGCCGGTCTTCGCGGTCGTGGCGGTGCTCTTCGCGGTCGTGGCGGCGGCGCCGCGCGACGCCGACCCGCCGGGCCGGGCGGAGGGGCTTCCCGAGTGCCCGGCACCGGGCTTCGCGGAGGACCTGCCCGAGGCGCTGCCCGACGTGGACGGCAGTGCGGACGGGGACACCGCGGGGGCCTGCGGCACGGGGCCGGCCGCGGCCGGTGAGCGGAGGGAGTCCGGGAGCTTCAGCGGCGGTGCCTGGGCGCCCGCGCCGAAGAGGCTGACGACGAGCCCGACGGTGAACAGCAGGGCGCCCGCACCGACGAACCAGCCCAGGTGCCGGAGCCGTCGTCCGCGGACGCCGGACTGGTCGACGAAGACCGGCGCGGCCTCGGGTCCGGCGGTCACCGGTGGGGACACCCGGGTCCCGGTCGGGTCGGCGGTCCGTTGTGAGGAGGTGGACAAGGTGGCTCCGGGCCCTTCCAGGTCAGGCGCTGGGCGGGCACAGGCACCGCCATCGAGACCGTAGTGGACCTGCTGGACCTGAATCGGTGTCAATGTCCGATGTGTAGACATATGCGGAGCCCTTGTGACCGGATTGAGACGTCGGGGGCTCGTTTTCGGCCGGGCCCGGTCAACCTCGTAGGATGCCCGAACACTTCGCGCGCCTTGCGAGGTCGGTATCGGCACAGGATCGGACAGGCCCGTGATCAGACGACTTTCGGCCACCGGCGGGGCGGGTGCGGCGGCGGCCCGGATCCTCGCCGCCGTCGTGCTGCCGCTGCTGCTCGTCACCGCCTGTTCGAGCGAACGGCTCGTGCCGGACGCGGTGCCCGCCGGGGCGCACCCCGGCGGGCAGGGCGACGGGCCGGAGGAGTCCGAGGAGTCGGAGCCGGGCGCTCCGGAAGGGCCCGCCTCCTACGACGCGGCCCTGCTGCGCACCCCGCAGGGCCGGATGATCGGCGTCGCCTCGGAGGGCGGCCCGGGCGACCCCGCGCCGGTGGACGCCTTCGCCGCGAAGACCGGCCGCAAGCCCGACCTCCGGGAGTACTACCTGCTGTGGGGCGCCGCCTTCGACCCGGCCGGCAACGCCGCGCTGTGGGCGGCCGGGCAGGTACCGCTGATCTCCTGGGTGCCGGGGGAGACGCCGCTCGCCGCCATCGCCGACGGCGACCAGGACGACTACCTGGCGGAGTTCGCCGACCGGGTCGCCTCCTACGGAGGACCGCTGGCGATCGCGCTCGCGCCCGAGATGAACAGCGCCTGGAACCCCTGGGGCCCCGGCAGGGCCACCGCCGCCGACTTCGTCCGGGCCTGGCGCCACGTGCACGGCCTCTTCGCGGACCACGGTGTCTCCAACGTGCTCTGGGTGTGGTCCCCGCACGTGTCGGACCAGCACTCCTCGGTGGGCTCCCGCCCCTACTACCCGGGGGACGCCTACACGGACTGGGTGGGCATGGTCGGCTACTACGGCCCGGAGGACGGCAGCGCGTACGGCAGCCTGTTCGCCCCGATGGCGCGGGAGCTGCGCGGTTTCACCCGCAAGCCGCTGGTGATCTCCGAGACGGGCGTGGCCGAGGGCCCGCACAAGGCGCGGCAGATCGCGGACCTGTTCAAGGGGGCGGCCGCGACCGAGGGGCTGGTCGGGCTGGTCTGGTTCGACCTGCGCAAGGACTGGCCGGGCAGTGCGTACCGGACGGACTGGCGGGTCGACAGCTCGGCCGCGGCGGCCGCGGCGGCCGTGGCGGCGATCGGAGCCCACCGGTTCGGCCACCCGGCGCCGCGCGGCTGAGGGGCGGCGCGGGCGCGGGGGGCAAAAGGGGCGTACGGGGCAGAGCACCCAGTGGTCTTGACCATTCGTCGGGCTGCCCGGGAGAGTGCGGGGTGATCCACCCCTTTCGCACCGCGGAGTCCTGTTCCATGCGCATATCCCGACCTGCCGCCGCCCTCGCCCTCGGCGGCTCCCTCGCCCTCGCGGTCCTCGCCGCCGCCCCCGCCGCACAGGCCTCGCCCGGCGCGGGCCAGTGCCGGGGCCTCGGCACGGCCGGCCTGTACGGCGAGTTCGTCGAGGGCGACGACACGCACAGCCCCGACGCCGAGGGCGCGGTGGCCGTCGGTGGCGACGCCGACTTCCGCGGCGGCTTCTCGGTCGCCAACGAACTGACGGACGGGCAGGTCAAGGCCCTGCCGGGCGGCAACACGCTCGTCGTCGGCGGCAACCTCAAGGGCCCCGTGTACGTGATGAAGGGCAACGGCGTGTACGCCGGCACCCTCGCCGGTGTCGCCGAGGCCCACCGCGGCAAGATCGTGCACGGCGCCTCGCCGATCGACTTCGGGGCCGAGTTCACCCACCTGCGGAAGGTCTCCGCGCAGCTCGCCCTGAACCCCTCGGCGGGCGTCACCGTCAAGGCCTCCGGCGACACGCTGACCCTCACCGGCACGGACGCGTCCTTCAACTCCTTCGTGCTGACGGCCGCCCAGCTCCAGGGCGCCAAGGAGGTCTACCTCCACGTGCCGGCCGGCGCGGCCACCGTCGTCAGCGTCACCGGCGCCTCGTACGACCAGGCGGCGGCCCGCACCACCGGGTTCTTCCTGTGGGACGCGGCGAAGAAGAAGTACGTCCTCGACGACAAGACGCAGAGCGCGTCCGGCGGTGCCGTCCGCGCCGGGCTGCTGTGGAACCTGCCGACCGCCACCAAGGTCGTCAAGAACAGCGGCAACGCCTGGCCGGGCAGTGTGCTCGCCCCGAACGCCGCCTTCGACCTGGGCACCGGCGGTCCGGTCAACGGCTCGGTCGTCGCCAAGTCGCTCAAGGGCGGCGGCGGTGCCGAGACGCACCACTACCCGTTCACCGGCTGCCTGCCGGGCACGGACACGCCGACCCCGGTGCCGTCCGGCTCCACCCCGGGCACCACCACCACCGGCGGCACCACCACGACCGGCGGCACCACCACGACCGGCGGGACGACCACCACCGGCGGCACGACGGGCGGCACCACGACCGGTGGCGGCACGCCGTCGCCGACCCCGTCCGGCAGCGGCTCCGCCCCGGCCTCCCCGCCCGCCACGGGCACGGGCGGCACCACCGGCGGCGGGCTCGCCTTCACCGGCGCCGCGGGCGTCGTCCCGATCGCGATCGGCGGTGCGGTGGTGCTCGCCGCCGGTGCCGGGATCGCCGTCGCCGCACGCCGGCGCCGGGCCTGACACGACGGTGCCCCCGGTCCCGCGGAGACTCCGCGGGACCGGGGGCACCGGCACGCCAGGGCGGCGGCGGCTCACTCCCAGCGGAACCAGCGGGCCGCGGCGGCCAGGCCCAGCACCGCCCAGACCGCGAGGACGCCGAGGTCCGACCAGGGCGCCCCGGCACCGTGCTGGAGCACCGAGCGCAGCCCGTCCGAGAGCGCGGAGATCGGCAGGAGTTCCAGCACCGGGCGCACCGCGCCGGGGAACTTCGACAGCGGCACGACGACGCCGCCCGCGAGCAGCAGCAGGACGAAGACGAGGTTGGCGGCGGCGAGCGTGGCCTCCGCCCGCAGGGTGCCGGCCATCAGCAGGCCGAGACCGGAGAACGCCGCGGTGCCCAGCACCAGCAGCCCGGCGACCGCGAGCGGGTTGCCGTGCGGTGACCAGCCGAGCGCCAGCGCGACGGCCGACAGCAGGGCCACCTGCAGCACCTCGGTGACGAGCACGCAGCCGGTCTTGGCGGTGAGCAGCGCCCAGCGGGGGAGCGGGGTGGCGCCGAGCCGCTTCAGGACGCCGTAGCGGCGTTCGAAGCCGGTGGCGATGGCCTGGCCGGTGAAGGCGGTGGACATCACGGCGAGGGCCAGCAGGCCGGGTGCCAGGAAGTCGACGCGCTTGCCGGGGCCCTCCGCCGCGACGACGTCGACGGCGCTGAACAGCACGAGCAGCACGGTCGGGATGATCACGGTGAGCAGCAGCTGCTCGCCGTTGCGCAGGAGCATCCGCGTCTCCAGCGAGGTCTGCGCGAGCAGCATCCTGCCGACGGGGGCGGCGCCCGGGCGGGGCGTGTGGTCGGTCACGAGCGCAGATCCCGTCCGGTGAGTTCCAGGAAGACGTCCTCCAGGCCGCGCCGTTCGACGGCCAGCCTCTCCGGCATGACGCCGGCGCCGGCGCACCAGGCGGTGACGGTGGCGAGCAGCTGCGGGTCGACCGGGGCCTCGACCCGGTAGGTGCCCGGGGCGGGCTCGGTGGCGGCGGCGCCGGCCGGGAGGGTGGCGCGGAGCGTGTCGAGGTCGAGCCCGGCCGGGGCGTCGAAGCGCACGCCGGCCTCGGCCCGGCACAGCTCGGCGGGGGTGCCGGTGGCGATGACGCGGCCGTGGTCGACGATGGCGACCTCGTCGGCGAGCTGCTCGGCCTCGTCCATGTGGTGGGTGGTGAGGACGACGGTGACGCCGGCGGTCCGGAGCTCGCGGACGAGTTCCCAGGTGGCGCGGCGGGCCTGCGGGTCGAGGCCGGCGGTGGGCTCGTCGAGGAAGACGAGCTCGGGGCGGCCGACGACGGCCATGGCGAGGGCGAGCCGCTGCTGCTGGCCGCCGGAGAGCCGGCGGTAGGGGGTGCGTCCGCAGCTGCCGAGACCGAGGCGTTCGACGAGGGCGGGCACGTCGAGCGGGTCGGCGTACAGGCCGGCGGTGTGCCGGAGCATCTCGACGGCGCGGGCGCCGGGGTAGACGCCGCCGGCCTGCAGCATCACGCCGATCCGCGGCCGCAGGGCGGCGGCGTCGGCGACCGGGTCGAGGCCGAGCACGCGGACGCGCCCGGCGTCGGGGCGGCGGTAGCCCTCGCAGGTCTCGATCGTGGTGGTCTTGCCGGCGCCGTTGGGGCCGAGCACGGCGGTGACGGTGCCACGGGCGATGGTGAGGTCCAGGCCGTCGACGGCCGTCTTCTCGCCGTACCGTTTGACCAGCCCGGCCACCTCTACGGCGGGTTCGAGTCGCATACCGGCGAGTGTAGGAGGGGTGTGCGGGCGTCCCGCACACCGCCCCGCAGTGATCGTCCTCGCAGGTCAGGTAAGGCTTACCTGCGTGACTGACGCCACCGGTGAGGTGTGGATCACGGCTTGTCCCTCCGGAACGAATTACGCAACAATGGTGTTGTGAAAAACATGCGCGAGCATCCCGCACAGGACAGGGTGGCCGAGCCGGCCCCCGGCTGTGCCGTGCCCGCGACCGCGACGGAGGTGCTGCTGGAGGGTCACCGGGCCACCCGTGACCGGGTCGCCCGCTCGATCCTCGACCACGGCCCCTCCTCGGCCGTCGACCTGTCCGGCCGCCTGGGCCTGACCGCCGCAGCCGTCCGCCGCCACCTGGACTCGCTGGCCGCCGCAGGCCTCGTCGAGTCCCGCGAGCAGCGGGTCTACGGCAGCCGCGGCCGGGGCCGTCCGGCCAGGGTCTTCGGCCTCACCGAATCCGGCCGGGACGCCTTCTACCAGGCGTACGACCAGCTCGCCGCCGACGCGCTGCGCTGGATCTCCGAGTCGGTGGGCGGCGGCACCGCGGGCGAGGAGGCGGTCGCCGCCTTCGCCCGGGCCCGCTTCGCCAAGCAGGGCCAGAAGTACCGCAGCAGTCTGGAGCGGGCCGGCTCCGGCGGTCGCGCCGAGGCGCTCGCCGAGGCCCTCAGCGCCGACGGGTACGCTGCCACGGTGCGGCGCGTGCCGTCGGCGGCCGCGGCGAAGACGCCGCCGGGTGCCCAGCTCTGCCAGCACCACTGCCCGGTGGCGCACATCGCCGAGCAGTTCCCGCAGCTGTGCGAGGCCGAGACCGAGGTCTTCTCGCAGCTCCTGGGCACCCACGTCCAACGGCTGGCCACCATCGCCCACGGCGACGGGGTCTGCACCACGTATGTGCCGGCATCCGGTGCCGCACCGTCGTCCGCCGCCGAGCGGGCGCCCGGTGCCGTGCCGACTGCCGGTACGCCCCCTACGTCCCCCAACGAATCGGCTCGTCCGCGCGGAGGAACCTCGCATGACTGACATCGCACACCCCGAGCTCGAAGGCCTGGGCACCTACGAGTACGGCTGGGCCGACTCCGACGCGGCCGGCGCGGTCGCCAAGCGCGGTCTCAGCGAGGATGTCGTGCGCGACATCTCGTCGAAGAAGAGCGAGTCCGACTGGATGCTCAACCTGCGCCTCAAGGGTCTGAAGCTCTTCGGCAAGAAGCCCATGCCGACCTGGGGCTCCGACCTGACGGGCATCGACTTCGACAACATCAAGTACTTCGTGCGCTCCACCGAGAAGCAGGCCGAGTCCTGGGAGGACCTGCCCGCCGACATCAAGGCGACGTACGACAAGCTCGGCATCCCGGAGGCGGAGAAGCAGCGCCTCGTCGCCGGTGTCGCCGCGCAGTACGAGTCCGAGGTCGTCTACCACCAGATCAACGAGGAGCTGGAGGCGCAGGGTGTCATCTTCATGGACACCGACACCGCGCTGAAGGAGCACCCGGAGCTCTTCGAGGAGTACTTCGGCACCGTGATCCCGGCGGGCGACAACAAGTTCGCCGCGCTGAACACGGCCGTGTGGTCCGGCGGCTCGTTCATCTACGTGCCGAAGGGCGTGCACGTCGAAATCCCGCTCCAGGCCTACTTCCGGATCAACACCGAGAACATGGGCCAGTTCGAGCGGACGCTGATCATCGTCGACGAGGACGCCTACGTCCACTACGTCGAGGGCTGCACCGCCCCGATCTACTCCTCGGACTCCCTGCACTCCGCGGTCGTCGAGATCATCGTGAAGAAGGGCGGCCGCTGCCGCTACACGACGATCCAGAACTGGTCGAACAACGTCTACAACCTGGTCACCAAGCGTGCCGTGGCGTACGAGGGCGCGACCATGGAGTGGGTCGACGGCAACATCGGCTCCAAGGTCACCATGAAGTACCCGGCCGTCTACCTGATGGGCGAGCACGCCAAGGGCGAGACGCTCTCCATCGCCTTCGCGGGCGAGGGCCAGCACCAGGACGCCGGCGCGAAGATGGTCCACATGGCGCCGAACACCTCGTCGTCGATCGTCTCCAAGTCGGTGGCCCGCGGCGGCGGCCGCACCTCCTACCGCGGTCTGATCGAGATCGGCGAGGGCTCGCACGGCGCCAAGTCCAACGTGCTGTGCGACGCGCTCCTGGTCGACACCATCTCCCGCTCCGACACGTACCCGTACGTCGACGTCCGCGAGGACGACGTGTCGATGGGCCACGAGGCGACCGTCTCCAAGGTCAGCGAGGACCAGCTCTTCTACCTGATGAGCCGCGGCATGGCCGAGACCGAGGCGATGGCGATGATCGTCCGCGGCTTCGTCGAGCCGATCGCCCGCGAGCTGCCCATGGAGTACGCGCTGGAGCTCAACCGGCTGATCGAGCTGCAGATGGAGGGCTCGGTCGGCTGACGCCGCTCCGACCCGCGTTCCATCCACCATCCGAGGAAGAGAGCACCACGACAGCCATGGCTGACGTCAACACCCCCAGCGGCGCCACCACCGCCGGTTCGATCGAGGTCGGCACCGCCGGCGCCGGTGCGCAGCTGGCCGGCCCCGGCACCGGCCGGGCCTCCGTGCAGCAGCCGATCGACGCCCGCGTCGCGGTCAAGCCGTCCTACGACGTGAACGACTTCCCGGTGCCGCACGGCCGCGAGGAGGACTGGCGGTTCACCCCGCTGCACCGCCTCGCCGGCCTGCACGACGGCACCGCCGCGGAGCACGCCACCGGCCAGGACAAGGTCGAGTTCGGCCTGCCCGACGGCGTCACGGCGGAGACCGTCGGCCGGGACGACGCCCGCATCGGCACCGCCGGCAAGCCGGTCGACCGGGTGGCCGCGCAGGCGTTCAGCGCCTTCGAGCAGGCCCTGGTCGTCACCGTGCCCAAGGAGTCGGTGCTCACCGAGCCGGTCCGCATCGACGTGCACGGCGAGGGCGGCGTCCGCTTCGGCCACGTGGTCGTCGACGTCAAGGCGTTCGCCGAGGCCGTCGTGGTGATCAACCACACCGGCACCGGCACCCGCGCCGCCAACGTCGAGCTGCTCGTCGGCGAGGGCGCGAAGCTCACCTTCGTCTCCGTGCAGGACTGGGAGCGCGACGCGGTGCACGTGGCGCAGCACACCGCGCTCGTCGGCCGCGACGCCACCTTCAAGTCCGTGGTCGTCACCTTCGGCGGCGACGTCGTGCGCCTGCACCCCCGGGTGACCTACGCGGCGCCCGGCGGCGAGGCCGAGCTGTTCGGCCTGTACTTCGCCGACGCCGGCCAGCACCTGGAGCACCGCCTGGTCATCGACCACGACACGCCGCACTGCCGGTCCAACGTGGTCTACAAGGGCGCGCTCCAGGGCCAGGACGCCCACGCGGTCTGGGTCGGCGACGTGCTGATCCGCGCCGCCGCGCTCGGCACCGACACCTACGAGCTCAACCGCAACCTGGTGCTCACCGACGGTGCCCGCGTCGACTCGATCCCCAACCTGGAGATCGAGACCGGCGAGATCGTCGGCGCCGGCCACGCCTCCGCGACCGGCCGCTTCGACGACGAGCAGCTGTTCTACCTGCAGGCCCGCGGCATCCCGGCCGAGGAGGCCCGCCGCCTGGTGGTCCGCGGCTTCTTCGCCGAGCTGGTCCAGCAGATCGGCGTCACCGAGATCCAGGCGCACCTCATGGAGAAGATCGAGGCCGAGCTGGAAGCGAACGTGGCATGAGCTTCCTCCGCGCCTGTGCGCTGAGCGAGCTCGCCGAGGACGTGCCCCGGCGGGTCGAGCTCAACGGTGTGCCGGTCTCCGTCGTCCGCACCGACGAGGGGGTGTTCGCGGTCAACGACATCTGCTCGCACGCGAACGTGTCGCTCTCGGAGGGCGAGGTCGAGGACTGCATGATCGAGTGCTGGCTGCACGGATCGAGCTTCGACCTGCGCACCGGCAAGCCGTCCGGGCTGCCCGCCACCAAGCCGGTCGCCGTCTACCCCGTCAAGATCGAAGGGGACGATGTGCTCGTCTCCGTCAACCAGGAGTCCTGAGTACCCATGGCAACGCTTGAAATCCGCGACCTGCACGTCTCCGTCGAGGCCGAGTCCGGCCCGCGCGAGATCCTCCGCGGCGTCGACCTGACCGTGAAGCAGGGCGAGACCCACGCCATCATGGGCCCCAACGGCTCCGGCAAGTCGACCCTCGCCTACTCGCTGGCCGGCCACCCGAAGTACACCGTCACCGGCGGCGAGGTGCTCCTCGACGGCGAGGACGTACTGGCCATGGCGGTCGACGAGCGGGCCCGCGCGGGCGTCTTCCTCGCCATGCAGTACCCGGTCGAGGTGCCCGGCATCTCCGTCTCCAACTTCCTGCGCACCGCCGCCACCGCCGTCCGCGGCGAGGCCCCCAAGCTGCGCACCTGGGTGAAGGAGGTCAAGGAGGCCATGGCCGCGCTCCAGATGGACCCGGCCTTCGCCGAGCGCAACGTCAACGAGGGCTTCTCCGGCGGCGAGAAGAAGCGCCACGAGATCCTCCAGCTGGAGCTCCTCAAGCCGAAGATCGCGATCCTCGACGAGACCGACTCCGGCCTGGACGTCGACGCGCTGCGCGTCGTCTCCGAGGGCATCAACCGGGTGCGCTCCACCGGCGAGGTCGGCACCCTGCTGGTCACGCACTACACCCGCATCCTGCGGTACATCAAGCCCGACTACGTCCACGTCTTCTCGGCCGGCCGCATCGTCGAGTCCGGCGGCGCCGAACTGGCCGACAAGCTGGAGGAAGAGGGCTACGAGAGCTACGTGAAGGGCGGCGCTTCCGAGTGACGACACTCCCCGGCTCGGCGCTGACCGGGCTTCTGGACACCGACGCGATCCGCAAGGACTTCCCGATCCTGCAGCGCGTCCTGCACGACGGCAAGCCGCTGGTGTACCTCGACAACGCGGCCACCTCGCAGAAGCCGCGTCAGGTGCTGGAAGCGATGACGGCGTACTACGAGCGGCACAACGCCAACGTGCACCGCGGTGTGCACGTGCTGGCGGAGGAGGCCACGGCGCTGTACGAGGGCGCCCGCGACAAGGTCGCGGCGTTCATCAACGCGCCGAGCCGGGACGAGGTGATCTTCACCAAGAACGCCTCGGAGTCGCTCAACCTGGTCGCGAACATGCTGGGCTGGGCCGACGAGCCCTACCGGGTCGACGCGGACGCCGAGATCGTCATCACCGAGATGGAGCACCACTCCAACATCGTGCCGTGGCAGCTGCTCTCGCAGCGCACCGGCGCGAAGCTGCGGTGGTTCGGGCTGACCGACGAGGGCCGGCTCGACCTGTCGAACATCGACGAGCTCATCACGGAGAAGACGAAGATCGTCTCCTTCACGCTGGTCTCCAACCTGCTCGGCACGGTCAACCCGGTCGAGGCCATCGTCCGCAAGGCCCAGTCGGTCGGCGCCCTGGTGCTCATCGACGCCTCGCAGGCGGCCCCGCACATGGTGATGGACGTGCAGGCGCTGGAGGCCGACTTCGTCGCCTTCACCGGCCACAAGATGCTCGCCCCGACGGGCATCGGCGTCCTGTGGGGCCGTCAGGAGCTGCTGGAGGACCTCCCGCCGTTCCTCGGCGGCGGCGAGATGATCGAGACCGTCACCATGGGCTCGTCCACCTACGCCCCGGCGCCGCACAAGTTCGAGGCCGGCACCCCGCCGATCGCCCAGGCCGTGGGCCTCGGCGCGGCGGTGGACTACCTCACCGACATCGGCATGGCGAACATCGCCGCGCACGAGCACGCGATCACCGCCTACGCGGTCGAGCGCCTGCTGGAGGTGCCGGACCTGCGCATCATCGGCCCGCGCACGGCCGTCGACCGCGGTGCCGCGATCTCCTTCACGCTCGGTGACATCCACCCGCACGACGTGGGCCAGGTGCTCGACGAGCAGGGCATCGCCGTGCGCGTCGGCCACCACTGCGCGCGCCCCGTCTGCCTGCGGTACGGAATTCCGGCGACCACCCGGGCGTCGTTCTACCTGTACTCGACGCCGGCGGAGGTCGACGCACTGATCGACGGCCTGCACCACGTCCGCAACTTCTTCGGCTGAGGTGACGGAATGAAGCTCGACTCGATGTACCAGGAGATCATCCTGGACCACTACCGCAACCCCCACGGCAAGGGGCTGCGGGAGGGCGACGCCGAGGTGCACCACGTCAACCCCACCTGCGGCGACGAGATCACCCTGCGCGTGCGGCTCGACGGGTCCACCGTCGCGGACGTCAGCTACGAGTCGCAGGGCTGCTCGATCAGCCAGGCCAGCGCATCGGTGCTCAACGACCTGGTGGTCGGCAAGAGCGTCGGCGACGCCCAGGCCGTCCAGGAGGCGTTCCTGGCGCTGATGCAGAGCAGGGGCCAGGGCGAGGGCGACGAGGAGGTGCTGGAGGACGCGGTCGCGTTCGCCGGCGTCTCCAAGTACCCCGCCCGGGTGAAGTGCGCGCTGCTGAGCTGGATGGCATGGAAGGACGCCACCGCCCAGGCCCTCGGCGCCCAGCCCGCCATCAACGACTGAAACGGACGGACTCCCATGAGTGACAGCGAGACCCCGGCCGGCCAGGCCGTCACGGACGACGGCGCCCCCGCCGTCGCCGAGGGCCAGGTGGCCTTCACCAGTGCGGGCACCGTGTCCGTCGAGGACCTCCACGAGGCCCTCATGGACGTCGTCGACCCCGAGCTCGGCATCGACGTCGTCAACCTCGGCCTGATCTACGGCATCCACATCGACGAGGGCGACATCGCCACCATCGACATGACGCTCACCTCGGCGGCCTGCCCGCTGACCGACGTCATCGAGGACCAGGCGAAGACGGCCACCGACGGCCTCGTCAAGGACCTCCGGATCAACTGGGTCTGGATGCCGCCGTGGGGCCCGGACAAGATCACCGACGAGGGCCGCGACCAGCTCCGCGCGCTCGGCTTCAACGTCTGACCCGTCCCGCACGGGCCGCCGCTGCCCCCGCCCCACCGGGCGGGGGCAGCGGCGTTTCCGCCCGCGCGCGCCCGCTCCGCCGCCGCCCGTGCCGCGCCCGGTCCTTGCTCCGTCCGGGGAGCGCCGGGTATCGCCCGCCCGCCCGGCTGGGAATGCTCCCTGTCCGCACGGTCGACGAACAGGAGCACATCGTGGCGACAGGTACCTGGCAGGCCCCCGAAGGCGCCACCGGGCCGCTGGAGTTCCTCCCCGAGCTCGACGTCCCGGGCCCGGACCGCCAGCGCCGGTGGACCGTCCTGCTGCGCTGGCTCCTGCTGATCCCGCAGTTCGTCGTCGTCTGGGTGCTCTCGGTGCTCGCCGTGCCCGCGGCGATCGTCGGCTGGTTCGGCGCGCTCGTGCTCGGCCGGCTGCCCGACCCGGTCGAGCGCTACCTCGCCGGTTTCGTCGCGTACGACACCCGGGTGCGCGCCTCCGCGATGCTGCTGGTCGACGACTACCCGCCGTTCGCCTGGGACGGCAACGACCATCTCGTCCGGGTGGAGCTGCGGCCCGGCGAGCTCAACCGGCTCGCGGTGTTCTTCCGCCTGATCCTCATGATCCCCGCGGCGATCGTGCAGAGCCTCGCCGTGAGCGGCTGGTACGCGGTGAGCTTCGTCCTCTGGCTGATCGTGCTCGTGCTCGGCCGGATGCCGCAGCCGCTCTTCGGCGCGACCGCGGCGATCCTGCGCTACGCGATGCGCTTCTCCGCGTACGCGCTGATGCTGACCTCCGCCTACCCGAAGCGGCTGTTCGGCGACGACGGGCTGCTGCCGGTGGCCGCCCCCCGCTCGGCGACCCGGCCGCTGATGCTGACCGGCGGCGCCAAGGCCCTGGTCGTGCTCTTCCTCGTGCTCGGCATCGCGGCCGGCGTCTCCGGCTCGTTCGGTTCGAACAGCGACGACGGCTACGACTACGGTGCGGGCGGCCCGGGCCGCAGCACCACGGCCACCGCCAGCCCCACGCACACCACCGCGGCCACCGAGGCGAACCCGCTCACCGCCGGCAGCAGGCCGTAGCGGCGGGTCAGCGCCCCGACCAGCACGATCGGCAGCGAACTCCCCAGGTAGACGATCACCCAGAGCGCCGACATCTCGCTGCCCCGGCGCTCCGGGTCCATCGCCCCGACCGCCGTCGTGAAGAGCGACCGGAACGCCACCCCCTGGCACGCGCCGCCCAGCACGCTGCCGACGAACAGCAGGGCCGGTGTGCCCGACCAGCCCGCCGCCACCACCAGCGCCAGCCCGGCCGCCAGGCCGGCCAGGCCGAGGGCCACCACCTGCCGGTCCGCCGTCGGCGGCACCAGCAGCTGGGCGGCCGCCGACGAGCCCAGCAGCAGCGCCGCCACCACCGCACCGGTCAGCAGCGACCGGGAGTGCAGCAGGTCCGCGGCGAACGCCGGCGCCAGGCTCAGGTACACCCCGAACACCGCGTACGAGACGAAGCCCGCACCGGCTGCCAGCAGGAACTCCCGGCGTCCCCTGCGCGGCAGCCGCAGCCGGCGCGGGCGCAGGTGCGCCGGCGTCGTCACCCGCGGCGGCGAGGCCGGCGGACGCTCCCGGCCCGGCATCCGCGGGTGCACCAGGGCCAGCGGCACGCACAGCACCAGCAGCGCGATCGCGTGCAGCAGGAACGGCGTCAGCAGCGGGTCGGCGCCGGTCGCCAGGCTCGCGCCGACCACCGGGCCCAGCGCCACCCCGCCCGCCGAACACGCCAGCGTCAGCCTGGCCGCCAGCGACGGCCGGTCGGGCAGCAGGTCGCCCAGCGCGGCGCCCGCCGCACCGGTCGACAGGCCCACCGCCACGCCCTGCACCGCGCGGCCAGCGACCAGCGTCGCGAAGCTGTCCGCCTGCGCGAAGACGACGTCTCCCGCGGCCGCCAGGGCCACCGCGGGCAGGATCAGGGCCCGCCGCCCCAGGTGGTCCGACCAGTGGCCGACCGCCGCCAGCACCGGCACCAGGGCGAAGACGTACACCGTGAACAGCACGGTGGTGTGCAGCGGCGTCAGACCCAGCCGCTGTTGCAGGACGGGATAGATCGGCGTGGCCAGGTTGGCGCCGACCAGCATGAGGAGCAGCGCGGCGGCCACCAGGCCGACCCGGATGCCGCGCACGGCGTTCCAGCGGCTGATCGCCGCCAGCTGCAGCTGGGTGCGCGGGGCGAGCTCAGGGGGGAGCAGGGCCTCCGACAGTCGGCGCCCGGGGTACTGCGCGGAGCGCAGGCCGGGGCCGGCGGGGGAGAGGTCCGCCATGGCAGGGATCTCCTGTGGCCGGGCACCACCGGGGAAGGCCGTGGCCCGGGGTGGTGGCCGCGGTCCGCAGCCCGGATGGGGCGGTGTGCGGGGGTGCCCTCCGGCCGGGGACCGGCTGCGGAGGGGAGCGGGCATCGTTGCCCGGGAGGGTCCGCGCGGGGTGTGCACGGCGCCCGAAGCAGGATACGCGCTCCCGCGCAAGGCCTGTCCCACGGACCGGACGGTCGCGCGCCACCCGCACGGGGCACCCCGGGGAGCGGCACGCGCCCGCCGGGTCGGGCGGCGGACCGCCCCGCCCGATACGCTGAGTGGATGGGCCGACACGCGACGGCCCGGGCCGCACCACAGCCACCACGGGAGATCGCCAACCATGGCCGGACGACGCCGCACCACCCCCGACCACTCGGCCCAGTCCGGGCCGCAGGCGGCACCGGCGGGAAGCCTGCTGCCCGCCGACTACGACCTGGCCGAGCTCTACGGCGCAGGCGGCCGGGACGAGGACGACGAGGACCTCGACGACACCGCGGTGCTCGTCCCCCCGATCGAACTGCCCTCCGAGCAGGAGCTCACCGCGGCCGCGCTCGCCGTGCCGCTCCTCGCGCACGCCCTGAAGCTGGCCCGCTGGTCGGCGCCGCACCGCGTCGTCGACGAGTTCGGCGACCTGGTGGAGGCCGACCGCGAGCCCGCCGCCCGGCTCGTCGGCCTCGCCCCCGAGGAGGGCGACGTGCCCGAGGAGGCCGTCGTCGAGGCCATGCGGGCCTGGTCCCTGGCGTGCGACCTCGACCTCGTCGAGCTCGGCACCACCCGGGCCGGCGAGCACGTGGCCGTGCCCATGGAGGAGGCCGCCGACGCCGAGGGCGGCGACCCCGCCGTCGTCCTCGACCTGTGGCTGACCGCCGCCGGCATCGTCCGGGAGCTCGCCGTCGAGGCCGACTCGCTGGACCTCGACGGCGAGTCCGCCGAGGGCGCCGACGAGGACGGGGAGGACGGCGACGAGCGCGGCCTCGCCGAGGTCGAGGAGGCCGGCGAGGCCGCGGCCGAGATCCTCGACGAGGCCCTGCAGGTGCTCTACGAGCTCACGGCGTTCGCCGAGCCGGGCGACGAGACGGTGCCCCTCGGGGTGCTCGCCGCCCTCCTCGTCGTGCCCGACGGCGAGGAGCCGGACGAGGCGATGCTCGGCGAGATCACCGACCTCATGGTCATGCTCGACCCGATGCTCGCCGACCTCGCCGAGCTCGGCGTCGTCGAGCACCGGCCGATCGACCCGGACCTCTTCGAGGAGGAGGACGCCGAGGACGCCGCCGCGCCCGTGGCCGTCCCGGACCCGGGCTCCGAGGAGGACACCGGCCGCTTCGGCCTCGTCCGCCTCACCCCGCTCGGCCAGTACGGCGTGCGCGAGTGGCTCCTCGCCGACGGCTACGACGCCCCCCTGATCGGCGACCTCGCCCGCGGTGACGCGGCCGCCCTGCTGAGCGGCCTCGCCGAGTCGGCCAACGTGATCCCCGACCGGGAGATCACCGTCTGGCTCGCCCTGCGGGAGCCCGCCGACGCGGCCCGCGACCTCCTCGACGCCGCCCGCGGACGCGACGCGTACGGGCCCGTCCGCCGGATGCACTGCGAGCTCGGGCTCTCCCTGCTGGGTGCCGCCGCCGACCCGGCCCTGACCGAGGTCGTGGACGACCCCGAGCTCGGCGGCCTCGCCCGCGAGACGCTCCGCGGGCACGGAGCCGACGTCGCCGCCCCCGAGCGGCCCGTCGCCCTGTGGCGCACCGTCGACGGCATCGCCGCGGTCCTCCTCGCCACCCGCGGCGACGCCGCGCAGCTGCGGCCGCTCGTCGCCGAGCTGCCCGTCACCGACAACCCGGCGAGCTACTTCGGCGAGCTCTGGCGGGTGCCGCACCCCTTCACCGTGCAGGTGCTGGAGACCGTCGGCGAACTCCACCTCGACCGGCAGGTCGCCAAGGAGGCCCGGAAGGCGGCGTTCAAGGCCAGGTCGCAGCAGGGGCAGGGCTGACCGGCCGGGCCGCCCCGGTGCGTCACGGCAGGTCGAGGCTGCCGTCCGCGGTGAAGGGGAAGAACGGGTTGTGGGCCAGCTCCCACAGGTGGCCGTCCGGGTCCTCGAAGTACCCGGAGTAGCCGCCCCACGAGGTCGTCGCCGGGGGCTTGACCACGGTGGCGCCCGCCTCGACGGCCGCGGCGAGGGCGGCGTCCACCACGTCGGGCGACTCCAGGTTGACCGCCAGGGTGACGCCGCGGAAGGACGGCTCCCCGCCGGACGGCACCCCCGCGTCCGCGGCCAGCTCGTCGACGGGGAACAGGCCGAGCACCGAGTCCGCGGTGCGGAACCAGACGATCTCCGGACTGGAGGCCGACGACCGGCGCCAGCCGAGCGCCTCGTAGAAGGCGACGGACCGGGCGAGGTCCGCCACGCCGAGGGTGACGATGGAGATGCGGGCCGGGAAGGCCGTGGTCGATGTCATGCCGCCAGGGTAGGCAGGCCCGCCGACATCACCCGGGGTACGCCGCCGGGTCGGCGGGTCGCCGGGCCCGGGCCCCCGCCCGGCCGCCGCGCCACGGCGGATCCCCCTGCGATCGGGGCGGGTTGATGGCCCGGCAGGCGTCGGGGCCCGTATCGTGGGGCCATCGCGGCGCGGCGGCCGGGCGGGGCCCGGCGGGCGGCGGCCGGACGGCGGGTGCGAGGACGCGGGGGTACGGCGGAGCATGAACAGGCACGGCAGGAGCAGGCCGCAGGACCCCGAGGCCTGCTACGCCGAGCACGAACAGCGGGCCCGGCGGGCTCTCGCCGACGCGGACTTCCCGCTCTTCGGCGCCGCCCCCGCCGGGGACACCGAGGACCGGTGCACGCTCGCCGCGTGGGCGGCGGCCGACGGCTGCCCCGACTGGGTCGAGCTCGGCTGCGGCGACTGGGCGTCGCCGCACGGTCCGTACGTCTCGGTGCGCACGCACCGCCCGGGCACCGAACTCGCCCTGGCCCTCCCCGACCTGGAGGACGTCGTCGAGGACGAGCGCGACCGGGTCTACGAGCAGGCCGGCATCGACGAGGGCGACGGGCCGGGGAGGGTCCGCGCCCTGCGCGAGTGGATCAGCGTCGACGGCGAGCCGTGCGCGGTCCAGCTCCACGAGGACCGCAGGCCGCCCGGCGACCGGGTCGACGACGGCACCGAGGACGGCTGGGAGTGCCCCGTCTGGTGCGGACGCCTGCGCGTCGACGGCCTCGTGCTCACCGTCACCGGCCGCGGGGTGGCCCCCGGCGCGGTCGAGCTCCACCGCGTCGGCGACCTCGACCCGTACGTCCGCGGCCGCACCGCGCAGCTGCGCCGGGTCGCCGACCGGCTGGCGGCCGGCCGGGTGCCCGTCCGGGAGCGCGAACTGCCGTCGCCCGTCGGCCTGGAGGCGCACCGCGCCGTCGTCGACCACCGCATCGCCGAAGCCCTCGCCCTGGAGGCGCAGTTGCGCGCCCAGCGGCCGGCCCGGCTGCCCCGGCGGCTGCGCGGCGAGGCCGGCGCGGAACTCCGGGAGGCCGCCGTGCGGCAGCAGATGCGGCTCGCCACGGAGAGCCGCGAGGAGGCCGAGGCCGCGGTCTCCGTGATGGCCGACCACCTGGCGCGGCTCGCCCGGACGACGGACTGGCTGGTCGGCACCGCCGAGGGCGAGGCCGCGGTCGCCGAGGTCGTGCGCTGGACGGCCTTCGCCAGCGAGGTCGCGAGCCTGCCCGCGCAGCAGGCCTGGGCGCGGCTGCGGTCGGGCGGCGACGGGGTGGGCGCGTCCGGCGCCGAGGAGGCGTGGCTCTCCGCCTGGGAGCAGTGGCGCAGAGAGCGCTCCCTGCGCTGATCCGGTGCTTGTCGGAGTGTCGGCCCAGGTGGCGGGCAGGTCGAGGGATCGCATGAGGACGGCAAAACACCACCCGTCCGCAGCCCGGGATTCACGCCCGGTTCATCCCCGGCGTCGAGTCTGCTCGCGCCGCACCTCCCCCGACACCACTGGAGAGACCACATGTCGCTGTCCCGCCGGGACTTCGTGAACCGCTCGACCATGCTCGGCGCCGGCGTGCTCGTCGCCGGCAGCGCCGAGGTGCTGGCCACCGCCCCGGGCGCGATCGCCGCCCCGGCCGGGGGCGACGCCCCCGCGGCGAAGGGCGCGCACGGCGCGCTCGGCTACGGCCCGCTGGTCTCCGACCCGGAGGGCGTGCTCGCCCTGCCCAAGGGCTTCGAGTACCGCATCATCGCGCAGACCGGCAGGACCACCCTCGTCACCGGCGAGTCCACGCCCAGCAACCACGACGGCACCGCCGCGTTCGAGGGCCGGCACGGCGCGACGGTCCTCGTCACCAACCACGAGCTCAAGGGCAAGCGGGAGAACTGGCCGCACCCGGTGCCGCTGCTGGAGGGTCACGTCTACGACCCGGCCGCGGCCGGCGGCTGCACCGTCGTCGAGGTGCCCCGGCACGGCCGCAAGGTCACCGAGTGGGTCGGCATCGCCGGCACCTCCACCAACTGCGCGGGCGGCACCACCCCGTGGGGCACCTGGCTGTCCGGAGAGGAGACCGAGGACAGGGCCGGCCAGAACGGCATGACCAAGGACCACGGCTACATCTTCGAGGTCGACCCGCACGACCAGGACGCCAACCGCGACCCGAAGCCGGTCAAGGCGTTCGGCCGCTACCCGCACGAGGCCGTCGTCGTCGACCCCCGCCGCGGCCACGCGTACCTCACCGAGGACGCCTCCGGCCCCAACGGCCTGCTCTACCGCTGGACCCCGCCGGCCGGCTTCCGCCACGGCAAGGGCAAGCTCCGCACCCTCGCCGACGACGCGGGCGTGCTGGAGGCCTTCAAGTGCTTCGACTCGCACGGCAAGCTCGTCGACGACCTCTCCCGCGCCACCGAGATCGGCACCACCTACGGCGTCGACTGGGTCAGGGTGCCGGACCGCGACGCGAAGACCGTCTCCGTCCGCAAGCAGTTCAAGGACGGCGAGATCACCCGCTCCCGCAAGCTGGAGGGCATGTGGTGGGGTGACGGCGGCACGTACTTCGTCGCCAGCTACGCCCGCGAGGAGAGCCCCGTCCAGCACGACGGCCAGGTGTGGTTCTACAACCCGGCCCGCCGCACCGTCACCCTGAAGGTGCTGCTCGGGGTCAACGCCGACGTCTGGGCCGACAACGGCAACTACGACGGCCCCGACAACATCACCGTCTCGCCCCACGGCGGCCTCGTCATCGCCGAGGACGGCGCCGGCCAGCAGCACCTCTTCGGCACCACCGACGACGGCCGCACCTTCCCGATCGCCCGCAACGAGCTCAACCTCGGCACCGAGGAGGAGCCGGAGTACAGCGAGTTCACCGGCGTCACCTTCTCGGAGGACGGCGACACCCTCTTCGCCAACATCCAGGAGCCGGGCGTCATGCTCGCCATCACCGGCCCGTGGCACCGCCTGCGCCGCCACTGACCGGACGGGTGCGCCGCCGCCCGCCGTCGACGCCCCTCAGGCGTCCTCGGCGGGCAGCCGCAACTGCAGCATCGCCAGCAGCCGCTGCTGCGGCTGCGCCAGGTCGAGGCCGGTCAGCTGCTCCGCCCGGCGCACCCGGTACCGCAGCGTGTTGGGATGGATGTGCAGGGCGTCCGCGGCCACCCGCACCTCGCCCAGCGCGTCCAGCCAGGCCAGCACCGACTCGGCGAGCCGGGTGCCGTGCCGCCGGTCGTAGCCGGCCAGCGCGGCGATCCGCGGGTCGCGCAGGCCGGGGTGGTCCTGCAGCAGCGCCAGCACCTCGCTGACCAGCACCTCCGCCTGCACGTCGCTCAGCGCCGCGACCTCCGGCGCAACCCCGCCGCGGCCCATCGCGTCCAGGATCCGGTCGGCCTGCGCCCGCGAGTCGGGCACCCGCGCCAGCCCGTCCACGGTCGGCCCGATCGCCGCCCGCAGCCGCACCCCCAGGTGCTCGCGGGCCGCGTCGACGACCTCCTGCGCCCAGCCGCGCAGCGTCGCCGCCGGCAGCTCGGACGGCACGTCCGGCAGCAGCACGTACACCCGCGACTCCACCGGCGCGAGCAGGGCGCCGCGGTGCCGCGCCGCCGCGTGCACCTGGATCAGGCCGGTCACCTCGGCCCGGGACAGCTCCAGGTCGGAGCCCTCCGACGGCGCGTACGCCGCGTACGCCAGCACCGCCGCCGGGCGGCGCAGCCCCAGCCCGAGGTGGGTGGCCAGCGACTGCGGGCCGGTCGAGCCCTCCAGCAGACCGGTCAGCAGCGTCTGCGACAGGCGGACGTCCGCCGACAGCTCGCGCCGCCGCCGCACCAGCCGGCCGGCGGCCACCCGGGCCGCACCCACCAGCGCCTGCTCCGCCTGCGCGGCGAGCGGCTGCGCGCCCTCCTGCACCCAGATCGTGCCCAGCGGCTGCGCACCCGCCCGGATGCCGATCGCCAGCCGCCGCCGGATGCCGAGCTCCGGGTGCGCGTCGATCTCGATCACCGTGTCGGAGCCGCGCAGGTGCTGGAAGACGCCCCACTCGCGGAGCTTCGACAGGTACGGCTCCGGGCCCTGCCAGCCGAGGATGGACAGCCGCCGCAGGTCGTCCAGCTCGTCGGAGTCGGAGGACCGCGAGTAGGCCAGCACCCGGCTGGAGGTGTCCTCGACGGACACCACGCCGTGCGTGAGCACGGCGACGGTCTGCGCGAGCGAGAAGAGGTCGCCCGCGTCCGGCTCGGCCGCCTCGGGGGTGTCCGGACCGGCGATCAGCATCCGCGCCAGCGTGTCCAGGTGCTCCCAGCGGGTCTCCCGGCGCACCGACAGCAGTGCCACCCCGGCCTCCGTCGCGGCCTCGCGCAGCGCGGCCGCCTGGCCCGGGGCGTCCAGCTTCACGGCGACGGCCGCCGCCCCGGCCCGTCCGGCGGCCCGCAGCGCGGGCAGCGCGGCCCGGCCGCGGGCGCCGATCGCCAGCACCAGCTCGCCGGGGCCCGCGGTCGGCTCGTCCTCCGGGTCGAGGATCGCGACGTCCCGCACGGGGACGTCCAGGCCCGCCGGAGCGGCCTGCAGCTCGACGAGCGGCTCGCCCAGGGACATCAGCAGCTGCCGCAGCGGCAGCCCGGCGGCGGGCACCGTCACCGGACGGCGCCCCGCGGGCCGCGTGCTGTCGGCCGGTCGGCGGTTCTGTTCACACGTACAAGGGTATCGGCCGCACTTTGGCGGCCCGGCCAATCACGGGGGCCCGCCGCCGGGAATAGCGTGGCCCCATGGCCGACCTGCGACCCTCGTCGGCCCCATGACGAGAAGGAGAGCGTGCGCGCCATGGATGCTGTGACCCAGGTCCCCGCGCCGGTGAACGAGCCGGTCCGCAGCTACGCCCCGGGCAGCCCCGAACGGGCCCGACTGGAGGCCAGGCTGAAGGAGCTGGGTGGCCAGGAGCCGCTCCAGCTCACCATGACCATCGACGGGGAGCGCCGCATGGGCGGCGGCTCCGAGTTCCACGTCGTGCAGCCGCACCACCACGCGGCCCGCCTCGGCACGCTGCGCAACGCGACCCAGGACGATGCGCGCGACGCCGTCGACACCGCCCTCGCCGCGGCCCCGGCCTGGCAGGCGCTCTCCTTCGACTCCCGCGCCGCGATCTTCCTGCGCGCCGCCGACCTGCTGGCCGGCCCCTGGCGGGAGACCCTCGCCGCCGCCACCATGCTCGGCCAGTCGAAGACCGTCCAGCAGGCGGAGATCGACACCCCGTGCGAGCTGGTCGACTTCCTGCGGTTCAACGTGCACTTCGCCCGGCAGATCATCGCCGAGCAGCCCGTCTCCTCCGAGGGCGTGTGGAACCGCAGCGACCACCGCCCGCTGGAGGGCTTCGTCTACGCGATCACGCCGTTCAACTTCACCGCGATCGCCGGCAACCTGCCGACCGCGCCCGCGCTGATGGGCAACGTCGTCGTCTGGAAGCCGTCCCCCACCCAGCAGTTCGCCGCGCACTACCTGATGCAGCTGCTGGAGGCCGCCGGCCTGCCCAAGGGCGTCATCAACATGGTCACCGGCGACGGCCTCGCCGTCTCCGAGGTCGCGCTCAAGCACCCCGCGCTCGCCGGCATCCACTTCACCGGCTCCACCGCCACCTTCCAGCACCTGTGGCGCGAGGTCGGCGCGAACATCGCGAACTACCGCACCTACCCGCGGATCGTCGGCGAGACCGGCGGCAAGGACTTCCTCGTCGCCCACCCGACCGCCGACAAGGCCGTCCTCAAGACCGCCATGACCCGCGGCGCCTTCGAGTTCCAGGGCCAGAAGTGCTCCGCGCTCTCCCGCGCGTACGTGCCCGCCTCGATCTGGGCCGAGATCAAGGACGACTTCCGCGACGAGGTCGAGTGGCTCACCATGGGCGACGTCTCCGACCTGTCGAACTTCATGGGCGCCGTCATCGACGACCGCTCCTTCGCCAAGAACAAGGCCGCCATCGACCGCGCCAAGGCCGACCCGCAGGTCGAGGTCCTGGCCGGCGGCGGCTACGACGACTCGGTCGGCTGGTTCGTCCGCCCGACCGTCCTCGTCTGCGAGGACCCGGAGTCCGAGTACTTCCGTGACGAGTACTTCGGCCCCGTCCTCGCCGTGCACGTCTACGCGGACGACGCCTACGACGCCATGCTCGCCCAGATGGAGGCCGTCTCCGCGTACGCCCTGACCGGCTCGATCATCGCCCAGGACCGTGCCGCCGTCGAGCACGCCATGCACGTGCTGCGGCACGCCGCCGGCAACTTCTACATCAACGACAAGCCGACCGGCGCCGTCGTCGGCCAGCAGCCCTTCGGCGGCGGCCGCGCCTCCGGCACCAACGACAAGGCCGGCGCCAAGCAGAACCTGATGCGCTGGACGTCCACCCGCTCCGTCAAGGAGACGCTCGTCCCGCCCACGGACTACCGCTACCCGCACATGGGCTGACCACCCCGTGCCACCCGGGGCGGCGGCCCCACCCCCGGCCGCCGCCCCCACCCCTCTTCACCACCCCTTTGGAAGAAAGCCCAGGAGTCACCGATGCTCCGTTCCGCCCTCCTCGCCGCGTCCCGCTCCCCGCAGGTGCGCACCGTCGTCGAGAAGTTCCCGCCGACCCAGGCCATCGTGCAGCGCTTCGTCGCCGGCGACGTCCTCGACCAGGGCATCGCGGCCACCGCCGAACTCGTCGCCACCGGCCGCAAGGTGACCCTGGACCACCTCGGCGAGGACACCCTCGACGCCGCGCAGGCGGCCGGCACCGCGGAGGCGTACGAGCACCTCCTGGCAGCCCTCGCCGACACCGGCCTCGCCGCCGACGCCGAGGTCTCCGTCAAGCTCTCCGCCGTCGGCCAGTTCCTCCCGGACGACGGCGAGAAGATCGCCCTGGAGAACGCCCGCCGCATCTGCGAGGCCGCCGCCCGCGCCGGCACCACGGTCACCCTCGACATGGAGGACCACACCACCACCGACTCCACCCTGGGGATCGCCCGCGACCTGCGCGCCGACTTCCCGTGGCTCGGCGTCGTCCTCCAGGCCTACCTGCGCCGCACCGAGGCCGACTGCCGCGACCTCGCCCACGCGGGCTCCCGCGTGCGCCTGTGCAAGGGCACCTACAAGGAGCCCGAGTCCGTCGCCTTCCAGGGCAGGAAGGCCGTCGACCTGGCCTACGTGCGCGCCCTCAAGGTGCTCATGGGCGGCGACGGCTACCCGATGGTCGCCTCCCACGATCCGCACATGGTGCGGATCGCCGGCCAGCTCGCCGAGTGGAACAAGCGCGGCAGCGACAGCTTCGAGTACCAGATGCTCTACGGCATCCGCCCCGAGGAGCAGCTGCGCCTCGCCGAGGCCGGGAACACCGTGCGCGTCTACCTCCCGTACGGCCAGGAGTGGTACGGCTACTTCATGCGCCGCCTCGCCGAGCGCCCCGCCAACCTCACGTTCTTCCTGCGCGCCATGGCCACCCGCGGCTGACGCGGGCGGCCTGCCGCAGGACACGGGGGAGCGACGCGGAGGGGACGGGCGTGTGGGTGCCCGTCCCCTCCGGCGCGTTCCGCGCCCCCTCCCCGGGGGCGCCGAGGGTCACAGCATCGACGACGCCGGCTCGACCATGCCCCGGGCGGTCTTGGAGTCGACGTAGTGCTCCAGGGCGGTCATCACCCACTCGCCGGAGTACTGGCGGACGAGCTTGCACATGGCGACGCCGGTGCGCGACTCGGCGTGGGTGAGGTCGAAGCGCACGAGCTCCTCGCCGGTGCCCGCGTCGAGGAGGCGGCAGTACGCGTTCTTGACGTCGGTGAACTTCTGCCCGGAGAACGAGTTGACGACGAAGACGAGACCGCAGACCTCGGCGGGCAGGCCGTCGAGGTGCACGGTGATCGACTCGTCGTCGCCCGCGCCGGCGCCGGTCAGGTTGTCGCCGGAGTGGGCGACGGCGCCGTTGAAGATCGACAGCTTCATGAACCACGCGGTCTCGATGCGCTTGCGCTGCGCGTCGAAGGCGATGCAGGAGGCGTCGAGGTCGACGTTGCGCCCGCGCCCGGCGGGCTCCCAGCCCAGGCCCATCCGGACGGCGGAGAGGAACGGCTTGCCGCCCTTCTCCAGCGAGACGGAGCCGCCCTTGGTCAGACTCACCCGGCCCTTGTCGAGGGTCACCTTGGTGAGGGACGGCGGTGCGGCGGGCGGGGCCGGGGGAGCGGGGGGCATCGGCGGCGCCGCGGGCTTCTGCATCGGCGACGGCGGGGCGGCGGGCATCGGCGGGGCGGCCGGGGCCGCGGGGGCCTGCTCCTCGACGCTCACCCCGAAGTCCGTGGCGATGCCGGCCAGCCCGTTGTCGTAGCCCTGGCCGACGGCGCGGACCTTCCAGCTGCCGGCCCGCCGGTAGACCTCGACGACGACGAGGGCGGTCTCCCGGCCGAGCCGCGGCGGGGTGAAGGTCATCAGCACCGCGCCGGTGGCCGCGTCGCGGAGCGTCGCGGTGGGCTCGGTGCCGGCGAAGGTGGCACCGGCGTCCAGGCTGGCGGTGATGACGATCTTGTCGATGCCGGCCGGCACCGCGCCGGTGTCGACGGTGATGGCGTCGGGGGTGCCGCCGGACGCGGGCCGGTGCGTGACCCCGGGGCCGTGCGGGGCGTTGAAGAACACGAAGTCGTCGTCCGACCGCACCTTGCCGGCCTCGGTGAGCAGCAGGCCGGAGACGTCCAGCGCCTTCGGTGCCGTGACCTCGACGGTCACGGTGGCCGCGTTCAGTGGGGCGTTGCCGCCCTGGGTCAGGACCGTGGTCACGGTGCTCCTCCTCGCTCCTCGGGGGCGCCCCCGGCGCTCCCGGGGCCACCCTAGGGCACCCCGGCCGCCCCTCGCCGGGTGACCCGCTGTCAGCTGCCTCCTGCTCTCGGAGAACACGCTTGCCCGGGCCCGCCGGAGCGGCGAGAGTGCTGGGATGCCAGCTCTGCAACGTACCGAGGCCGCCGTCCGTGCCCGTCTGCTCGACGTGCGGTCGTACTCCGTCGATCTCGACCTCACCCGGGGCGGGACCCTCTACCGCAGCACGACCGTGATCCGGTTCGGCTGCGCGGAGCCCGGCCGGGACTCCTTCGTGGACGTCGACCCGTCCGCGCTGCTGCGCGCCGAGCTGAACGGCCGCCCGCTCGACCCCGCCGCCCTGGACGGCAACCGCCTGGCCCTGCCCGGCCTCGCCGCGGAGAACGAACTCGTCGTCGAGGCCGACATGGCGTACTCGCGCACCAGCGAGGGCCTGCACCGCTTCACCGACCCGGCGGACGGCGCGGCGTACGTCTACGCCAGCTGCGGGCCCGACCTGGCGCCGAAGATGTTCGCCTGCTTCGACCAGCCCGACCTGAAGGCGCCGTTCACCTTCACCGTGACCGCCCCCGCCGACTGGACGGTGATCGGCAACGGCACCTCCGCCCGGCTCGGCGAGGGCCGCTGGGAGATCTCCCCGGTCGGACCGGTCTCCACCTACCTCGTGACCGTGGTCGGCGGCCCGCTGCACGCCGTGCGCGCCGAGCACGACGGCATCCCGCTGGGCCTGTACGCGCGGCGCTCGCTCGCCGCCGAGCTCGACCGCGAGGCCGAGGAGCTCTTCGCCGTCACCCGGGCCTCCCTCGACCGGCTGCACGGCCTCTTCGAGGAGCGCTACCCCTTCGGCTCGTACGACCAGGCGTTCGTGCCCGAGTTCAACTGGGGCGCGATGGAGAACCCCGGCTGCGTGGTCTTCCGCGACGAGCTGCTCTTCCGCTCCGCGCCGACCGAACCGCAGCGCGAGATGCGGGCCATGGTGGTGTGCCACGAGATGGCCCACATGTGGTTCGGCGACCTGGTCACCATGACCTGGTGGGACGACCTGTGGCTGAACGAGTCGTTCGCCGAGATGCTCGGCTACCGCATCGCCGCCGACTCCACGCGCTTCACCGGGGCCTGGACCTCGTTCTCCGTCAAGCGCAAGGGCTGGGGCTACGACGCCGACCAGCGCGGCTCCACGCACCCGGTGGCGGCGACCGCCATGGGCTCCGTCGCGGAGGCGCTCGTCAACTTCGACGGCATCTCCTACGCCAAGGGCGCCTCGGTGCTCCGCCAGCTCGTGCACTGGCTCGGCGACAAGGCCTTCTTCGCCGGCCTCAACGCGTACTTCGCCCGGCACCGCTGGGGCAACGCCGAACTCGCCGACTTCCTCGCCGCGCTCGGCGAGGCCGGCGGCCGGGACGTCTCCGCCTGGGCCGACGCCTGGCTGCGCACCAGCGGCGTCGACACGCTGCGCGTCGAGGTCGAGACCGGGGCCGACGGCACCACCCTCGCCTCGGCGGTGCTGGTCAACGACGGCACCCGCCCGCACCGGGTCCGCGTCGGCGTCTACGACACCGCGGACGGCGGCGCCGTCGTGCTGCGCGAGCGGCTCGACGCGGACGTCGCCGCCGGCGGACGCACCCCCCTGCCCGAACTGGCCGGCGCGGCCCGCCCCGCACTGCTGCTGCCCAACGACGGCGACCTCACCTGGGCGCTGGTCAGGCTGGACGCGCACTCCGCGGCGACCGCCGCCGCCTCGCTCTCCCGCATCGAGGACGAGCTCACCCGCGCCGTGCTCTGGGAGCACGCCCGCGACCTCGTCCGCGCCGGCGAGCTGCCCGCGGCCGGCTACCTCGACCTGGTGGCCGCGCACCTGCCCGCCGAGACCGCGGTGACCATCGTCGAGGCGGTGCTGCGCTTCGCCGCCGACCACGTCGTCGCCCGCTACCTCGACCCGGCCGCCCGCCCGGACGCCCTCCGGCGGCTCGGCGGCACCGCCCGCACCCTGCTCGACCGCCCCGGGGCGGACGAGAGCCTGCGGATCGCCGCGCTGCGCGGCGTCGTCGCCACCGCCTGCGACCCGGAGCGGCTGGCCGTGCTGGACGCCTGGCTGGACGGCCGCGACCTGCCCGGCGGGGTGCCGTTCGACAACGACCTGCGCTGGTCGGCGCTGCTGCAGCTGGCCGCCGGCGGCGCGGCGGGCGAGGACCGGATCGCCGCGGAGCTCGCCGCCGACCCCAGCGACACCGGCGAGCAGGGAGCGGCCCGGGCCCGGGCCGCGCTGCCGTCCCCCGACGCGAAGGAGCGGGCCTGGCGGGAGCTGTTCACCCCCGACCTGCTCTCCAACCACCTGCTCGCGGCGACCGCCGACGGCTTCTGGCGCTCCGGCTCCGAGGAGCTCCGGCAGGGCTACGTGGACCGGTACTTCGCGCAGGTGCCGTCGGCCGGCGAGCGCGGCGGCGCGGTCGCCCGGGCGCTCGGCCAGGTGCTCTTCCCGTCCGGTTCGGCCCGCCCCGGCACGGTGCGCGCGGCCGAGGAGTGCCTCGCACGGACGGACCTCACGCCGACCCTGCGCCGGCTGGTCTCCGACGAGCTGGACGACCTGCGGCGCGCGCTGACGCACCGCGGCTGAACCGGCGCGGCCCCGGGCGCCGCAGGGCGCCCGGGCTCAGTCGAAGGAGCCGCGGACGGCGACCGCGTGCGGCTCTCTGCCCTGCGGCACGAACGCCGCGGCGCTCCACGTCTCGTGCACGGCGGCGGTCGCCTTGCCGCCCCCCGCGGGCGGGGTGGCCGTCGCGGACGGCGCGGGCGGGCGGCTGCCGTACACCTCGAAGGTGTACCGGCCGGGGGCGAGGCCGAGCCCCGCCGACAGCGTGAAGCGGTAGACGAGCGTGCCGTGCTCCTGCGAGACGGTGGTGACCACGCCCGGCAGGGTGCTGGCGGGGGTGGTGCCGGGCAGGACGTCCGGGCGGGCCAGCCGCAGCTCCACCTGGAGCGCGGTCAGCTCCTCGCGCACCGTCAGGTCGACGGTGTGCCGGGTGCCGGTCGGTCCGATCAGCTCCAGCACGGCGCGGCCGGAGAGCGGGTCGGTGGCGGGCTGCTTCGCGACGGGGTCCGCGGTCGGCGGCTTCGGCGCGATCGGCGCCGGCCCGACCGGATCGACCGCCACCGGGGTGGCGGCGGGGGCCCCGCCCGGCGAGGCGGACGGCCCGGGCGTACCAGGGGACGGCGAGCCCGAGGGCGGTCCGGACGCGCCCGACGGGCCGGCCGAGGGCCGGGCGCCCCGGTCGGCGGCGGGCACGGCGGAGGCACGGGGACGGCTCTCGGCGGTGGTGCGCCGGCTGCTCGCGGTCGCCGCGGCGGGGGCGGGGTGCGCGGTGTCCGGGCTGGGCAGCGGCGGGCTCGCCCCGACGTTCGACATGCCGGGGCGGCGGCCGACGCCCTGCTGCTCGCTCAGCAGCCAGGTCGTCGCGATGCTGATCCCGACCACGGTCGACATCGCCATCGCCGCGCCGGAGAAGCGGATGGTGGGCAGCCGGAACCTGCCGCCGACCGGCCGGGGCCGGCTGTGCCGCCCGTACCGCACGGCCGCACGGACCGGACCGATGTCCTCGCGGAGCGTCACCGGCTCCCCTCCTCCCCACACGGTGCCCGGTGCGCCCGGGTCCGCCGTGGGTCTTCGACCGCCGTGACGTGACAGGGGGACGAATGTACCAGCGGCCACCGCACGGGGCGCCAGACCCGCGACGCAACGGAATGTGTTAAGCGTAATGACCTACTGTGGCGGATATCTGACGGACCGTCCAATCGGTACCGGCCCGTGCTGCAACCCCTTGCAACCGTTGCCCTCCGGTCCCGGTGTGCCGCAGGCTTGACCGAACCCCAGCCGCCTCGGAGAGACCGTCATGCCGCGCGACCCGCTGTCCGTACCCTCCGACCCGATCGCCGCCACCCCCACGGGCGACGACCTGGGCCGTTTCCGCACCGCCCGCGCGGTGCTGGACGAGGTGATGACGCTGCGGATCGCGCTCGACGACGACCAGGTGGGAGAGGTGCGTACCCGGTTCAGGTACGACACGGAGCGGCCCTGCGAGGTGCTGCTCACCTTCCACCTGGGACGTCCCGACGAGGCGGACTGGGTGTTCTCGCGTGAACTCCTCCAGACCGGGCTGGACACGCTGAGCGGCCAGGGCGACATCAAGCTCTGGCCCGCGTACTGCCCGTGCCACGGCGCGACGCTGCACGTCGCGCTCGACTCCCCGCACGGCAGCGCCCTGCTGGAGGCCCCCCGTACCGAGGTGCGGGCATGGCTGGACCGCACCTACGCGCTGCTCTCCGCCGAGGAGGAGCTGGGCAGCGGCCCGACCGACGCCGAACTCGCCGCCCTGCTGGCGGGTTAGACCGGCCGGTCCCGGCGCCCCGCGAGGGCGTGTCGGACCCGCCCTACGACCCGGCCGCCGCGCACGGCAGCCGTACGGTCCCGGCCAGCAGCCCGGCCCGCAGCTCGCGCACGGCGGGCGCCGACGAGGTCGGCAGCAGGTCCCCCACGTCGGCCGGCCCGCTCACCGACACCTCCGCGGAGTCCGTCAGCCGGTACGGGCGGTGGTCGAGCAGCGCGCCCAGATGCCTTCGCAGCCGGGAGAGTTCGGCCCGCACGGTGACGGTGCGGGCGGCGTCGCCGAAGAGCGCCTCGGCGAGCTGGGCGGCGCTCAGCCCGCTGCGGCGGACGGCCAGCAGCAGGAGCATCTCGGCGTGGCGCGGGCTCGGCGTGTGCGACCAGGCGCCGGCCGCGCCGGAGACCCGGAGTTCGGGCCGTCCGGGGCGGCTCAGGTCGAGGTGCACCCGGGTGCCCGTGCTCTGCTCCGCGACCGCGTCGGCGGACCCGTCGAGCGGACGCACCAGCCAGCCGCCGCCGAGGGGTTCGACCGCGCACCGGCCGAGCGTCGGCAGCCACTGCGTCCCGCTGTGCCAGCCGTCGGAGGGCGGGCGCAGGCGCCGTACGGGCGGCAGGCCGGTGGCGGCGGCCGTCCAGCCGGCGCCGTCGACGACGAGCGCGGGGTCGGTGATCCGGGCGAGCAGCCCGGTGGCGAGGGTGCGCAGCCGGTGCAGGGATTCCAGCTGGGCGGCCCGGAGTTCGGCCTCGGCGAGGCGGGCGGCGGTCGCGGTGAGCCGCAGCAGGTGGGGCTGTACCTGGTGGGCGGGACCGCTGAGGTCGAGGATGCCGAGGAGGCGGCCGGTGCGCGGGTCGTGCACGGGGGCGGCGACGCACGTCCAGGTGTGGTGGCTGCGCAGGTAGTGCTCGGCGGAGTGCACGGCGGTGGGGCGTTCGACGCGCAGGGCCATGCCGATGCCGTTCGTGCCGACCTCGTCCTCCGTCCAGCGGGCGCCGTTCTCGAAGCCGATGCCGTCCGCGCGGCGGCGCAGGTGCCGGGCACCGTCGAGCCACAGCAGGTGGCCCTCGGGGTCGGCGATGGCGAGCAGCACGGGGGCGTCGTCCGAGGCGAGGAGGGTGGTGCGCAGCACCGGCAGCACGGTGTCGAGCTGCGACTCGTGGCGCCGGTGCTGGATCTCGGCGGTGCCGATCCGCCGGACGCTGCGGCCGGTGTCCGGGTCGAGGCCGAGGCGGCGCAGCCGCTCCCAGGAGTCGTTGATCTCGGGCCGGGGCGGCAGCGCCCCGCCGTCGCCGCCGTCGTCGCCGTCGGACGCGGGGCCGCCGAGGGTGCGTTCGTGGGTGCGGGCGAGGGCGGCGGCGGTAGGTGGCGCGGGGCGGGTCTGGACGGCCCGGCGTGTGCTGCGCATTCCCGTCCCCGCCCCTGGTGTCGTCTCCCCGGTCTCCGGTCCCCGGTCCCCGGGACAGGGTACGGCCGCTCGATCTGGACATGCCCAGAGTGACGGAATTCTCATCCGCGGCGGCGAGGGTCCGCCAGGGCCCCGGCAGGCCCGGCGCCGGTGCGTGGAGGTGCGATCCGGGGCCCGCGCGGGCGGCCGTGCGCCCTGCGGGAGGATCCGTCGTGCACCGACGGTCTGGTATTGGTTGTCCCTGTGACTCCCCTCCTTCGCTCCCCGTTCCCCGTGCCGCTCCCCGGCGGTGGCCGGTGACGGCCGCCCCACCCGGTACCGGCAGCGGCACCGGCGCGCTCGCGTTCGACGGCAGCGGCATCGACGGCGGCCTCTACACCCGGGTCGTCGGCTGGGCCGACGCCGCGCCTCCCTGGCTCGACCGGCTCGCCGCCGACTGGTCCGCGTACGGGCTCGTGCTGTTCGCGGTGCTGACGGTGTGCGGCTGGGCGCGTGCGCGCGGGGCCGGCCCGGTGCTGATGGCGAGGGCACTGGCCGCGCCGTTCGCCGTGGTCGCCGCGTACGCGGTGAACTCCGGGCTCAAGCGGGTGATCGAGGAGGTGCGGCCGTGCCGGCAGCTGCCCGTGCGGGCCACCCTGGAGGGCTGCCCGGTGGCGGGCGACTGGTCGTTCCCCAGCAACCACGCGGTGATCGCCTTCGCGGCGGCGGCGTCGCTGTGGCTGGTGCACCGCCGGCTGGGCGCGGCCGCCCTGGCCGCGGCGGTGGCGATGGCGGCGTCCCGGGTCTGGGTGGGCGTGCACTACCCGCACGACGTCGCGGCGGGGGCGCTCGTCGGGGTGCTCGTCGCCGTGCCGCTCACCCTGCTCGCCGGACGGGCGGAGCCCCTGGTGGGGCGGGCCCGCGGCGGCCCGTTCGGCGGCCTGCTCGGCGCGGGCGCCCGCGCCTGACACCGCCGCCGGGCCGCCACCCGCAGGGGGTCGAGGGGTTCAGCGGCGGATCAGGCCGCGGTCGGTGGCCGCGGCGACGGCCGCGGTGCGCGAGTCGACGTCGAGCTTGGCGTAGACGTGCACCAGGTGCGACTTCACGGTGGCCTGGCTGATGTGCAACCGCCGGGCGACCTCCAGGTTGGGCAGGCCCCGGGCGACGAGTTCCAGCACCTGCACCTCGCGCAGGCTGAGCGCGACCGCGGGGGTGCGCATGCGGTCCATCAGCCGGTCGGCGACGGCCGGGGCGAGCGCGGTGCGCCCCGCCGCGGCGTCCCGCACCGCGCCGGCCAGCTCGGCCGGCGGGGCGTCCTTCAGCAGGTAGCCGGTCGCGCCGGCCCCGATCGCCCCGAGGGTGTCCGCCTCGCTGTCGTAGGTGGTGACCACCAGCACGCGGGGCGCGCCCGGCCGGGCGGTGATCGCGGCGGTCGCCTCGCAGCCCGTCATGCCGCCGCCGAACCGCAGGTCCATCAGCACCACGTCGACCGGCTGCTCCGCCGCGAGCCGGACGGCCTGCTCGGCCGTGGCGGCCTCCGCGACGATCTCCAGCCCCGGCTCGGTCTCCAGCACGGCCCGCAGCCCGGCCCGGACCACCGGGTGGTCGTCGGCGATCAGCAGCCGGATCGGGCCGGTCACGGCCGCACCGCCCCGCCCGCGGCCGCCGGCACGGGGACGGCCCCGCGGGCACCCGCCGGGCCGGGCAGGGTGCCGTGCGGGACGGCGAGCTGCACCGCCACCGCGGTGCCGCGGCCGGGGGCCGACTCCACGGTCAGCGTGCCGCCCAGGGCGGCCGTCCGGGCGCGCATCGCGGTCAGGCCGAAGCCGTCCGGCGACCCGCCGGACGACCCGTCCGGGGAGCCGTGCTGCGGCCCGTCCGGCGGGGCGGTCGCGGGGTCGAAGCCGACGCCGTCGTCGACGACGTCCAGCGCGACCTCGGTGTCCATGTAGCTGAGTGTCACCTCGACGCTCCGGGCGCGGGCGTGCTGCGCCGCGTTGGCCAGCGCCGACTGCGCCACCCGCACCAGGGCGGGCGGGTACGCCGCGGGCAGCGGGACGGCGTCCCCGGAGAGGGTGAAGCGCACCGGCAGGCCGTACCGCTCCGCGGAGGTCGCGCACAGCCGCTCCAGCGCACCGGGCAGCGGCAGGTCGTCGAGGACGGGCGGGGCGAGCGCCCGGACGAACCGGCGGGCCTCCGTCAGGTTGTCCCGCGCGGCCTCGCGCGCCACGCGGACGTGCCCCTGCGCCGCCGCGGGATCGCCGGGCAGCGCCCGCTCGGCGGCCCGCAGCAGCAGCTGGATCGAGGACAGGCCCTGCGCCAGCGTGTCGTGGATCTCCCGCGCCAGCCGCTCGCGCTCCGCGAGCACCCCGGCGGCGTGGTCGGCGGCGGCCAGGTCGGCGCGGGCCGCGACCAGCTCGCCGAGGAGGTGCCGCCGCCGCTCGCTCTCCTGGTGCAGCGCCCGGTAGCCGACCACGGTGGCGACCGCGACGCCCGCGCCGATCAGCGGTCCGATCACCGCCGCGACGCCCGGCGCGTCCTGGTGCCGGGCGAAACCGGCCGCGGCGGCGAGGGCGGTGGCCAGCACGGCCGCCGGGCCGGTCCGCCGCGACAGCAGGTGCAGCTCGACGAAGTACAGCGGGAAGGCCAGCCACACGCCGTCCCGGGTGAGTACGGTCAGGGTGAGCCAGGCGGCGGTGAGCACGGCGAGCCACAGGGCCGTCGCGGCGCGGCTCCGGCCCACGGACGGCAGCAGCGGACCGGCGGCGTACACGGCGCCGGTCGCCACCGCGGCGAGGACCGCCGGCAGCGCGTCCGGACCGCCGTCGGCCAGCGCCCGGGCGGCGGCGAGCCCCAGCAGGCCGGCCGTCAGCAGGTGCAGGCACCCGGTGACGGCGCGCGGTACGGGGGTCAGGGCGCGAGGGGTCATGGTCCTTTCACCGTACCCGGGCGGGCCGGGCCCGCCGATCGATCGAAAGGTTGATTCGCCACCCCGCCCTTCGATCCGGGGAGAGCGAACCGCCGCGCGATGCGGCGGCAGGGTGCCGGCGGAGACCGTGGGGGTGTCAGCCCTGCCCGGCCGACCGATGCGCCGGGCACGCCGCCGGGGGAGGCCCGGTGCACCGCCGAGAGGGAGCACGCCGCATGTTCGTCGCCTGGAGGGACCTCGGGTTCGCCCGGGGCCGGTTCGCCCTGATGGGCACGGTGGTCGTGCTGATCACCGTGCTGGTCGGGCTGGTCTCCGGTCTCACCGAGGGGCTGGCCCGGGGCAGCACCTCCGCGATCACCGGTCTGTCCGCCGACCGGATCGTCTTCGCCGCCCCCGCCGACGGCCGCGGGCCGTCCTTCACGGACTCCGTCCTGCCCGAGTCGGCCTGGCGGGCGTGGGCGGCCGAGCCGGGCGTCGCCGCCGCCGAACCGCTCGGCATCACCACCACCCGGGCGCGGTCCGGGCCGCGGGCCGCCGCGGTCTCCGCCTTCGGCGTCCGCCCGGGATCGCCGCTGGCACCCGCCGCCGTGCGCGAGGGCACGGCCGTGCTCTCCGCCACCGCCGCGGACGGCCTCGCGGCGCGCCCCGGCGACCGGATCACCCTCGCCGGCCGCCCGTTCACCGTCGGGGCGGTCGCCGGCGACGCCGCGTACAGCCACACCCCGGTGGTGTGGACGAGCCTCGCGGACTGGCAGGCGGTCGCCCCCGGCCCGGCGGAGCCCGGCACCCGGGCGACCGTCGTCGCGCTCACCACCCGCCCCGGCGCCGACCCGGCCGCCGCCGACGCCCGGCTCGGCACCCGCACCGTGACGCGCGCCGCGGCGCTCGCCGCGATCGGCGGGTTCACCGCGGAGAACGGCTCGCTGCAGATGGTGCGGGCGTTCCTGTTCGCGATCTCGGCGCTGGTCGTCGGCGCGTTCTTCGGCATCTGGACGGTGCAGCGCAGCGCCGACATCGCCGTCCTGAAGGCGCTCGGCGCCTCCACCGGCTACCTCCTGCGGGACGCGCTCGGCCAGGCCCTCGTCCTGCTGACCGCGGGCACCGTGCTGGGCAGCGCCGTCGCCGCCGCGGTGGGCGCGCTGCTCGGCGGTGCCGTGCCGTTCGTCCTCGACGCCGCCACGCTGCTCGGGCCCGCGGCGGTCATGGTCGTGCTCGGCACGGCCGGTGCCGCGCTCTCCGTCCGCCGCATCACCTCCGTCGACCCGCTGACCGCCCTGGGGGGCATCCGATGAGCCTGCACCTCGCCGACGTCACCCTCACCTACCCGGACGGCGAGGCCCGCCTCACCGCCCTCGACCGGGTGAGCCTGGACGTGCCCCGCGGCAGCCTGACCGCGGTGGCCGGGCCGTCCGGCTCCGGCAAGTCGAGCCTGCTCGCCGTCGCCGCCACCCTCGTCACCCCGGACGCGGGCCGGGTCGTCGTCGACGGCACCGACACCGCCGGGCTCGGCCGGGCGGCGCTCACCGCGCTGCGCCGCCGCAGCATCGGCCTGGTCTTCCAGCAGCCCGGCCTGCTGCCCTCGCTCACCGCCGTCGAGCAGCTCCAGCTGATGGCGCACCTGGCGGGCCGTCCCGCCCGGACGGCCCGGGCCCGTGCGCTCGACCTGCTCGACGCGGTCGGCCTCGCCGCGCAGGCCGGGCGCCGGCCGGGGCGGCTCTCCGGCGGGCAGCGGCAGCGCGTGGCCATCGCCCGGGCTCTCGTGAACCAGCCGACCGTGCTGCTCGTCGACGAGCCGACCAGTGCGCTGGACAGCGAACGCGGCCGTGCCGTCGTCGAGTTGCTCGCCGACCTGACCCGCCGGCAGGGCACCGCCACCGTGCTCGTCACCCACGACCGCAGCCACCTGGCGCTCGCCGACCAGGTCGCCGAGGTGCACGACGGGCGGCTGGAAGTGGTGGCCCGCACCTGAGCCCGGCGGTGTTGTCTGTACAACTTTACGGCCCGGTTCACCCGCGGGCCGCCGCCCCGACGGCCCGCGGACACCTCGGCGCCCCAGCCTGGACGCATGAGAGTCATCGTCGTAGGAGCCGGGGTGCTCGGCACCATGCACGCCTGGCAGGCCGTCGAACGCGGCCACGAGGTCGTCCACCTGGAACGCGAGGCCGAGGCCCGCGGCGCCTCCGTCCGCAACTTCGGCCTGGTCTGGGTCGGCGGCCGCGCGTCCGGCGAGGAACTCGCCACCGCCCGGCGCGCCCGCGAGCTGTGGCAGCGCATCGGCGAACGCGTCCCCGGTGTCGGGTTCCGCCCCAACGGCTCGCTCACCGTGCTCCGCACCGAGGCCGAACTCGCCGTCGCCGAAGAGGTTCTGAAGCGCGACGACGCCGACGAGCGCGGCTACCGCCTGCTCGACGCCGCCGGGACGAGGGCCCTCAACCCCGCCCTGCGCGGCCGCCACCTCGGCGCCCTGCACTGCACCCGCGACGCCGCCGTCGAACCCCGCACCGCCCAACCCGCCCTCCGCGCCGCCCTGGAGGCGAGCGGCCGCTACACCTACCTGCCCGGCCGCGAGGTGCGTGACGTCGTCGGCACCGCCGCCGTCCGCGACGACCACGGCGACATCCACCGCGGCGACCTCGTACTCCTCTGCACCGGCGCCTGGACGGGCGGGCTCGTCCGTGAACTCGCCCCCGAACTCCCCGTCCGCCGCGTCCGGTTGCAGATGATGCAGACCGACCCGCTGGACGAGCCGCTCACCACCTCCGTCGCCGACGCCGACAGCTTCCGCTACTACCCCGCCTACCGGGGCCCCGCCCTCGACGCCCTGGCCGCCCACCGGCCCCAGCCGCCCGTCGCCGCCGAGCACCGCATGCAACTCCTCCTGGTGCAGCGCCTCGACGGCAGCCTCACCGTCGGCGACACCCACGAGTACGACCAACCCTTCGGCTTCGACACCGTCGAGGAGCCCTACGAGCACCTCGCCGCCGTCGCCGAGGACCTGCTCGGCCGCCCGCTGCCCCGCATCCGCCGCCGCTGGGCCGGCGTCTACGCCCAGTGCACCGACACCACCCGCGTCGTCCACCGCGAACGACTCGACGACGGCCTCTGGATCGTCACCGGCCCCGGCGGACGCGGCATGACCTGCTCGCCCGCCCTCGCCGAGACCACCGCCGACCTCACCGACCTGTAAGGGCCCCGCGCACCATGACCCACGACATCAGCCTCGTCGTCCTCGACATGGCCGGCACCACCGTCGCCGACGGCGGCCTCGTCGAACACGCCTTCTCCGCCGCCGCGGACGGCCTCGGCGTCGCCGACGGCACCCCCGAACGCGCCCGCATGCTCGCGCACGTCCGCGCCACCATGGGCGAGTCCAAGATCTCCGTCTTCCGCCACCTCCTCGGCGACGAGGACCGCGCCCGGCAGGCCAACCGCGCCTTCGAGGCCGCCTACCACGACCTCGTCGACGCCGGGCACTGCGCGCCGCTGCCCGGCGCCGCCGACGCCGTCGAGGCCCTGCGCGCCGCAGGCCTCACGGTCGCCCTGACCACCGGCTTCTCCCGCGCCACCCAGGACCGCATCCTCGCCGCCCTCGGCTGGCAGGACCTCGCCGACCTCACCCTCTGCCCCGCCGACGCCGGCCGCGGCCGCCCCCACCCCGACATGGTGCTCACCGCGCTGCTGCGCACCGGCACCGGCTCCGTGCAGCAGGTCGCCGTCGCCGGGGACACCGGCTACGACATGCTCACCGGCGTGCGCGCCGGGGCGTCCGTCGTCGCCGGCGTCCTCACCGGCGCCCACGACGAGGCGCGGCTGCGCGCCGACGGCGCCACGCACGTCCTCGCGTCCGTCGCCGACCTGCCCGGACTCCTCGCCCGCTGACCCGCGGACGGGGGACCGCGGGAACGGGCCCGCGGCGGTCAGGCGGCCTTGAGCCGGCCGACGTCGCGGGCCCGCTGGTCGAGCCGGGCCACCGCACGGTTGCCCAGGTGCGGGCGCACCCCGGCCCGCAGCGCCGTGAAGTGCTCGTCGCCCCGCACGCTGCTGATCCCCGCGTAGTCGTCGAGGAACGACGACCAGGTCGCCGCGGCCGCCTCCACGTGGCCGTGCTCCATCTGGCGCCGCGCCAGCAGGCCCAGGCCGTGCACCCGCCCCTGCCGCTCCGCCGGGGGCCGCACCCGGTTCGAGGACTCCAGCGCCCGGATCGACCCCGGCAGGTCGCCCAGCTCGTACAGCACGTGCGACACGTGGAACTGGTACGCCGCCCGGTCGTACCCGCCCACCGCGTCGTTGCGCCCGTCCGCCCGCGACAGCGCGCTCTCCGTCTCCGACAGCCGCGCGAACGCCTGCCGCCGGTCCTTCACCATCGCCGCACCGTGCGCCTGCTGGCCCCGCAGGAACGCCGTGAGCCGCGGCCCGGCCGCCGGCGCCGCCTGCGCCGCCGAATCCGCGTACTCCAGCGCCCGCGGCCCGTGCCCGAGGCTCGACGCCTGCAGCGACATGCCGCGCAGCGTGCGGCAGTACGTGGCGTGGTCGCCCGCCTGGTCCGCCAGCCGCAGCGCCTGCACGTAGTACGACTGGCCGAGGCCCTGCGCGAGTTCGTAGACCGCGGACCAGCCCGCCAGGTACGTCAGGTCGGCGGCCGCGGCGAGCATCCCGCTGCGGGCCCGCGCGGTGCCCGCGGCCTGCAGCCACGGGCCGACGCTGTTGACCAGGAAACTCGCCATCATCGGACGGGCGTGCGCCGCGCCCAGCTCGTCCAGGATGCCGGCCAGCCGGTCGGTCATCGTGCGCACCGTCGCGACCTCGCCGTCGCCGATCCGCACCGTGCGGCCGGCCGCGGTGCGGTCGATCCGGTCCGCGGCCTCCCCGAAGCCGGGCACCGCCAGCGCCGCCGAGTACAGGCCCGCGGCCAGCACGCTGCGGCGGGACGGGTCCATGTCGGAGCGGCCCAGCGCCACCAGGCCCGCCACCGGGTCGGCCGCCGGGCCCGGGCCGCCGCCCAGCCCGGTCTCCTCCGCGGCGACCGGGCGGCCCAGCCGTCGGGTGAACGCCTCGCGCACCACCCCGGCCACCTCGGCGCGCGGCCGCGACCCGGCCAGCCAGTGCGAGACGCTCGTCTTGTCGTACGTCAGGGCGAGCCCGGCCTCGGCCCCGGTGCGGCGGACCGCCCGCGCCACCTGGTCGTTGCCCCAGTCCGCCTCGCGCATCAGCGCGGCGAGCGCGGTGTTCGGTGTGCGCGTCCGTCGACCCATGTCGGCCCCCGCATCGTGTTCAACCGGTTCAACCCTGACCCCAGCATGGACCGTTCCCGGGCGCTCCGTAAACGAGTTGACTGAACGTGAGCCGATGGAGCGAAGGACCCGACGGCTCGACGCGGCCCGCCGTCGCTCCCCCCGTCGGCGGCGGGCCGCACCCTGCCCCGAGGCCGGGACGGCCGGGAACGCAGTCCGGGAGAGAAGCCCAGGAGACCAGGAGCGAGCCCATGACGACCGCCGTCACCGGCGCGGCGCCGCCCGCCACCGCCGAGCTGCCCTGCCAGGAGCGGTCCGCCGCCCTCGCCCGCCGGTTCGTCGCCGAACGCCTCGCCTTCCTCGGCCTCGCCCGACTCGTCGAGGACGCCGCGCTCGTCGTCTCCGAACTCGTCGGCAACAGCGTCCGCCACGGCACCGGCGGGCGCATCCGGGTCACCGTCCGCCGCCGGCCCGGCGGCACCGTCCGCATCACCGTGGAGGACGCCTGCCGCACGCTGCCCCGCCTCCTCACCGCCGGCGACGAGGACGAGGACCACCGCGGCCTCGCCCTCGTCGACGCGATCGCCGCCGCCTGGGGCGCCACCCCCACCCCGTACGGCAAGGCGACCTGGGCCGAACTGCCGCGCTGACCGCCCGCCCGGCCGTACGGGGCCGCCCGCCCGGCCGTACGGGGCCGCCGCGCACCGGCGGTCCGAGCGCGCCGCGGACGCGGTTCGGCCCCGGGCGACTTAGCCTGCTGGGGTCGGTCGGGCCAGGTCAGGGCAGAGGAGAGCACCCGTGTCGTCGCACACACGTTGGACGATTGCCTGTTTCGTGCTGCTGCTCACCGCCTGCACGACCGCCCCGAGCCCCGCCGGGCGCACGCCCACCGGCCCGGGCACCCCGCCGCCCTCGCCGCGGCCGAGCGCCTCGCCCGCCTCGCCCGCCTCGCCGGCCGAGCCCGAACCGGCCCCGGTCTCGCCCGAACAGGCCGCCGGACAGCGGGTGGTCTACTCGTACCCCGGCGCGGTGCCGCCGGACTCGCTGCTGGCGACGGTCCGCGAGGGCCGGGCCGCCGGGGTGATCTTCTTCAAGGAGAACACCGCCGACCCGGCCGCCCTCCGGACGGCCGTCGACCGCCTGACCGAGGCGCAGCGGCAGAGCCCGGTCGACGCACCGCTGCTGCTGATGACCGACCAGGAGGGCGGCGCGGTGCGCCGGCTGCCCGGCGCGCCCGAGCTCTCGGCCCGCCAGGTGGGCGAGTCCGCCGACCCGGTCGGCACGGCGGCCCGCACCGGCGCCGAGGCGGGCGGCAACCTCGCCGCCGCCGGGCTCAACACCAACCTCGCGCCCGTGCTCGACGTCTACCGCACGCCCGGCGACTTCATCGACACCAAGCAGCGCTCCTACGGCCGCGACCCGTCGGCGGTCGCGACGCTCGCCAGCGCGTTCGCCGCCGCCCAGCGGACGGCCGGCGTCGCCGCGACGGCCAAGCACTTCCCGGGGCTCGGTTCCGCCCCGGCCGGGAGCAACACCGACACCGGGCCGGTGACGCTGACCCTGCCGCTGGAGACGCTGCGGGCCGTCGACGAGGCGCCGTACCCGGCGGCGATCGCCGCGGGCGTGCCGCTGGTCATGCTGTCGTGGGCGGTCTACCCGGCACTCGACGCGGCCCGCCCGGCCGGCCTGTCGCCGACGGTGGTCGGCGGGGAGCTGCGGAGCCGGCTCGGCTTCCGCGGGGTCACCCTGACCGACGCCCTGGAGGCCGGTGCGCTGACGGGCTTCGGCGGCACCGGCGAGCGGGCGGTCGCCGCCGCGGCGGCCGGCATGGACCTCCTGCTCTGCTCGGCCCGGGACACCGCGCAGGGCGACGAGGCCGCCGCCGCCCTGGCCCGCGCGCTCGCCGACGGCAGCCTCGACCGGGCGGAGTCCGCGGCGGCGGCGGCCCGGGTCGCCGCGCTCCGCGCCGGCCTGCGCTGAGCAGGCGCGGCGTGGGCGGCGCCCGGCGGGTGGGTGGCCCGGTCAGTGCACGGTGCCCGCGTACCGCTGGAGGAAGCGCGTGCCGGTGCCGGCGGTCACCACCACGTCGTACCGGCCCTGGTCGAGCGGCCACGGCACGGTGGCCCGGCCGCCGGGGCCGACCCGGACGGTGCGGGCGGTACCGGCGAAGTCGTTGGGGGCGACGGTGAACGACACCGCCGTGCCGCCGTCGTCGGCCAGCCGGAGCTCCAGGCCCTGCGCGGTGAGGACGGCCGTCACGGACGGCACCGCGACGTCGTCCTGCGGGGCGCGCACCACCGTGCCGGCGAAGCGGCGGACGAAGCCGTCCGGGCCGTGCACCGTGAAGTCGTAGCGTCCGTCGGTCGCCGAGGCCTCCCAGACGTACGTGCCGGAGGCGCCCGGCGCGACGGTGACGGGTGTGCCGGTGAAGGCGTACGCGAGGTTGGGGTACACCGTGAACGGGAACGCCACCCGGCCGGTGTTGGTGAGGGTGCAGGTGATCCGGCCGGTCGTGCGGTCCACCGCGGCGTCGGCCCAGGGCCGGTAGGGCAGTTTCCGGTGCGGGCGGCCGCCCGGCTCCTGGACGGGCATCGACTGCGCTCCGGCCGCCGGGAGTTGTACGCCGGGCAGCTTGGCCCCGGCGTCGGACTTCGCCATCAGGGCGACGGTGTCCGGGAGTTGCGGGAGGGTGAAGTCCGGTGCGGTGAAGTCCAGGCAGCTGGTGAGGTCGCCGCACACGGCGCGGCGCCAGGCCGAGATGTTCGGCTCCTGCACGCCCGTCACCAGCTCCAGGAACCGCAGCACCGAAGTGTGGTCGAAGACCTGGGAGTTCACCCACCCGCCGCGCGACCACGGCGAGGCCACCCACAGCGGCACCCGGTTGCCGAGGCCGATCGCCCGGCCCTGCGTGTACTCCTCCGGCGTGCCCGGCTCGGGGGTCGGCGGCACCACGTGGTCGAAGTATCCGTCGTTCTCGTCGTACATCACCAGGAAGACGGTGTGCCGCCAGACCTCCGGGTTGGCCGTCAGCGACTGCAGCGCCGTGTTCACCCAGTGCGCGCCGTAGCCGGGGCCGGCGCTGGGGTGTTCGCAGAACAGGTACGGCGCGACCAGCCACGAGACGGTGGGCAGGGTGCCGGCCCGGCAGTGCTGGTCGAAGGCGGTGAGGTCCCACTTCGTCATCGCGTTGACGTACCGCGGGTCGGTGGCGGCGAAGGCGTGGAACTGCTCGAAGTACGAGAGCGCGTTGTCGTCGTAGTCGCCGGTACGGTCGTCCTTGCTCGGGTTGTGGTAGACCCGCCAGCTCACCCCGGCGCTCTGCAGCCGCTCGGCGTAGGTCGTCCAGTCGGCCACCGGGTTGTCGGTGACGGGGGTGTTGTCGATCCACGGGCCGGTGGTGCCGTCGCGGCCGGGCCCGGCGGTGCCCGTCCACAGGTAGAGCCGGTTGGGGTCGGTCGGGCCGGCCATCGAGCAGAAGTACGCGTCGCAGAGGGTGAACGCGTCCGCCAGCGCGTACTGGTAGGGGATGTCGGCGCGGGTGAAGTAGCCCATCGCGCGCTCACCCTTGGCGGCGATCCACTTGTTCATGGCGCCGCCGTTGATGGCCTGGTGGCCGGTGGCCCAGTCGTGCGCGAGGCCGCCCGCGTTCTGCGCGTTGTACTTCGTGGTGTCCATCCGGTACGGCAGCATCGCGCCGCCGTCGCTGCGGGCGGCGTCGGGCTGACGGAAGACGTCGGTGCCGTCCGGGAACTGCAGCGCCTGCCGGTCACCGAACCCGCGGACGCCGTTCAGCGTGCCGAAGTAGTGGTCGAAGGAGCGGTTCTCCTGCATGAGGATCACCACGTGCCGGACGTCCGCGATCGAGCCCGCGGTGGCCGCGGCGGCCCCGGCGGCGGGCAGGCCGACGACGGAGGCCGCACCGGCGGCGGCGGTGGCGCCGACGAAGCCGCGGCGGCTGAGCTGGGGGGTCATGGCGGGCCTCTCAGAGGGTGAAGGTGGCGACGGCGGCGGCGGTGTCGCTCGGCCAGCCGTTGGCGGCGGCGCCCGGCTCGGCCTGCGGCCAGCCGGTGGCCAGGGTGTGCGCCTCGACGAGCGCCAGCGCACCGGCGAACTGCACCTGCGCGGTGCGGTCCTGGGGCTCCGGGCGGCCGCCGCGGAGCTTGCGCGTGGGCGACCAGGTGTCGCCCGGCACGGCCACCGGGTCCGGGTGTGCCGCCCGCAGGGCGTCGGTGAGCCCGGCGCCCTGCAGCGCCACCGTCACCGGCCACGCGAGGACCGGCCGGCCGGGCGTGCCCGTCCAGTCGAGGTGGGAGGGGGAGGCGAGGTCGGCGCCGAGCACGACCGGCCGGCCCGCCGCGACGTCGGCACCGACCGCCGCCGCGAGCGCCTCCGCCTGCTGCCCGCGCGTGGACGCCGCCTCCGCGGCCGCCACCTGGGCGGCACCCTGCCCGTCCTGGACGGCGTACGGGCCGTAGCCGGCCTCGCCGAGGTGCGCCGCCCAGAACCGGACGCTGCGCCCGCCCGGCAGTTGCACGGTGGCCGCGGCGGCGGGCAGGGCCGTGGTCGGCGCGGTGACCGCGGCCAGCGGGTAACGGCTGAGGATGCCGACGCTGCCGCTGCTCTGGTAGGCGTACCAGCCCAGCGCGGCGGCGAGGGCCTGCGCGGCGGTGCCCGCGGTCTCCTGCAGGGCCAGCACGTCGAGGTCCTGGGTGAGCACCACCCGCAGCTGCTTCTCCAGGGCGTCGGTGAACGCGGCGCCCGCGGCGGCGAGGTTCCAGGTGGCGGCCTTGAGGCGGAGCGGCGCGGCCGGGGCCCGCACCGGCACCTGCACGGTGACGGTGTCCGTGGCGGCGCCGTCCTTCACTCCGACGGTCACCACCGCCGGGTCGGCGGGCGCGGTCGCCGGGGCCGTGCCGCTCACCGTGCCGTCGGCGGCGACGGACAGCCACGCGTCGCCGCCCGTCCGGCGGAACACCGGCGTGCCCGCGGCCTTCGTCCAGAGCCCGCCCAGCTTCACCGACACGGCGGCCCCGGGCGCGACCCGGGCGGCCGTCAGGGCGTCCACGACGGCGTGCGGCCGCGGGGCGGCGGGCTTCGGACGGAAGGTGAACGGCGCGCTCTGCGCGAGGATCCCGTACCCGTCCTTCGCCAGCAGGTAGGCGGTGTACGGGCCGCCGGTCAGTGCCGAGGTGTCGAGCTGCACGTCGCCGGAGGCGCCCGGGGTGTACTTCCACAGCAGCGAGGAGCCGGTGCCGGGCTGCCGGGTGCCGTCGTAGATGCCGACCCAGTTCTTCGGGTCGGGTGCGTCGGTCGTCCAGTGGAAGGTGAGGCGGTCGCCTTCGACCGGGCCGGTGGTCGTGGTGGGTGCGAGGGTCGATCCGGTCGCCACAGGGGTCCTGTCCGCCGCCGCGGACTCCGGGCGGCTGGTCGAGTTGTCCGAACAACTCGACCATTGACCCGGAGCCCGGCGGACCGGGCGTGAACGACGGGTGACGCATCGCCGGAGGGCCGTCCAACTTCTCCCCGGAGAGGCCGGGTTCGGCGCGGGCGGCCCGGCGGGCGGGGTCAGATCGCCGGGACCTCGACCCAGAAGCGGGTGTCGTTGCCCAGGTTGGCCGGGTTGCTGTTGATCCGGTCGCGGATCCAGTACACCGCGGCACGGTAGTTGCGGATGTCCTGGGTGTTCGGGTTCGAGAGGCCGGAGGCGCCGTTCCGGTGCCCGGCGAACCACGTGCTCTCGCCGTAGTGGCTGCGGCTCTGGTGCAGGCAGGAGACGTCGGAGCCCAGGCCGGAGTTGAGCGCGGACCCGTTGTTCCACTGCCCGGCGCTCTGCCCCCTGAACTGGTTGCAGGAGGCCCGCAGCATCATCCAGTTCTGCTTGAACACGCCGAAGTTGGCGGCGTCACCGCTCTTGTTGTCGCCGTAGGGATAGCCGGTGGTCATGGTGTCGGTCTCCAGCATCGCGGTGGCCAGGTCGAGGGCGTCCGCCCCCGCGCCGCGCAGCTGCTGCTTGCGGGAGCCGAGCCCGCCGACGCTGTACGAACCGCACCTCAGGCCCGACGGGCAGGCCGCGCTGCCGCCGGTGTCGGCCCGGCCGCCGGGGACGACGCAGGAGCGGCTGTTCTCCCAGCCCCAGCCGTCGCCGTCCGGGTCGGTGGAACTGCCGTTGACGCAGTACGGGTAGCCGTTGGGGGCGTTCGCCGCAGTGGCGGCCGGGGTGCCGGCGAACAGCGCCAGGAGGAGGGTGAGCGCGGCGGGCACGGTAACCGTGACGGCACGATTCGTCATGCGGGGGCCTTCCGGGGGAGTCGGGACGCGACGGGACCGGCCCGGCGGGAGGCGCGCCGCATCACGTGCCGACGGGGCCCGGGAGCGCGGGCCCGTCGGCGTGCGGGGCCGTGCCGGGGAGTGACGCCCCCGATGGAACCAGTCTCGACATGAACCGGTCAATACCCGTGAGGGCTCGGTGTGTTGCGGGGCGGAGGCGTCGGCGCCGTAATCGGTTGAGTGCGCGCGGGAGGCCGGCTCCGCGAGCTCGCGACCCGCTTCGGCACCCGGCCGCGGCCCACCCGCCGCTCGTCCGCCGCTTGGCCGCGGCTCACGCGCCGCTCGTCCGTCCAGGGCGTGGGTGCGGGGGTCACCGGCTGCCGCGGAGGTTGATCACGGCCACCCCCAGGACCACCAGCGCGATGCCGAACCACTGGGCGCGGCCCAGCGGTTCGGCGAAGAAGACCACGCCGATCGCCGCCACCGCGACGGTGCCCGCCCCCGACCACACGGCGTACGCCACCGACACCGGGAGCTCCCGCAGGGCCCGGCCCAGCAGCAGGAACGACAGCACGTAGCCCGCCGTCACCCCGAGGCTGGGCCACAACCGGGAGAAGCCGTCGGTGAGTTTGAGCAGGCTCGTCGCGCAGACCTCCGCCGCGATGGCGAGGGCGAGCAGCAGCCAGGGCATCAGGCGGGGCGGTCCGCGGCGAGCCGGCCGAGCAGGGCCAGGTCGGCCTGCTCCAGACTGTCGAGCAGGGTGACCCGTCCGGCGGCGTCGATCGGCACCGCGGACGGCACGGCGAGCACCGCGCAGCCCGCCGCGGTGGCGGAGGCCACCCCGGCCGGGCTGTCCTCGACGGCCACGCAGTCCGCCGGGTCGAGGCCGAGCCGCCCGGCGGCGGCGAGGTACGGCGCCGGGTCGGGCTTGGTGCGGGGGGTGTCCTCGGCGGCCAGGGTGACGGTGAACCACTGCGGGCCGATGGCGCCCAGCACCAGGTCGACGACCCGCCGGGGCGAGGCGGAGACGAGGGCGGTGGGCACGCCCGCCGCCCGCAGGCCGGCCAACAGGGCGAGCGCGCCGGGCCTCGGCACCACCTCGGCGGCGACCCTGCGGGCGAAGCCGGAGTTCAGCGCGCCGGTGAGGTCGTCCACGCTGCGGTCGGACGACCCGGAGCGCCGCAGGTGGGCGGCGGTGTGTTCGGCGGCACGGCCGAGAACGTCGGGCAGGTCGGCCTCGCCGAGGGTGAGGCCGAGTTCGGCGGCGAGTTCGGAGGCGGCCTGCCACCAGAGCGGTTCGGTGTCGACGAGGGTGCCGTCCATGTCGAGGAGGACGGCGGGAGGCGCGGCGTCCGCGGTGGTGCCGGGTGCGGCGGGCGGTGGGGCGTCGGGTGCGGCGGGCATGGCGGTACCTCGGTGTTCAGGGATGATCAGGAGGCGCGGTGGTCGACGAGCACCGGCCGCTCGGGCAGGGCGAGTTCGGCCCGCCCGCCGATCGGCAGCGCGGCGGCCTCCGCGGTGGGCAGGTCGGCCTTGACCGTCGTGCCGTCGGCCAACCGTACGGTGAGGCGGGTGACCGCGCCGAGGAACGACGCGGCGACGACCTGCGCCGGGCCGTCCGCGGCGGGGGTGAGCCGGACGTTCTCCGGGCGGACGAGCACGTCGACCCGGCCGTCGGCGGGCAGCGTGCCGTCCACGGCGTGGTGGCGGCCGAGCACCTCGACGCCGTCGCCGGAACGCTCGGCCGGGATGCGGCTCATGGTGCCGACGAACTCCGCGACGAACGCGGTCGCCGGGCGGGCGTACAGCTCGGCGGGGGCCGCGCACTGCTCCAGCCGGCCGGCCCGCAGCACGGCGACCCGGTCGGCCATCGACAGCGCCTCCTCCTGGTCGTGCGTGACGAACAGCGTGGTGATGCCGAGCTCCTGCTGGAGGCGGCGGATCTCCTCGCGCAGGCTGAGCCGCACCTTGGCGTCGAGCGCGGACAGCGGTTCGTCGAGGAGCAGCACGCGGGGCTCCAGGGCGAGGGCGCGGGCGAGCGCGATGCGCTGCTGCTGGCCGCCGGAGAGCTGGTGCGGGTAGCGGGCGGCGTGCTGCGGCAGCCCGACGAGCTCCAGCAACTCCTCTGCCCGGGAGCGCCGTTCGGCCTTGCCGATGCCGCGCATCCGCAGTCCGAAGGCGACGTTGTCGACCGCGCTCAGGTGCGGGAAGAGGCTGTACGACTGGAAGACCATGCCGGCGTCGCGGCGGTGCGCGGGGATCGAGGTGATCGCCGCGCCGTCGACCAGGACGTCCCCGCCGTCGTGGGTCTCGAAGCCGGCGAGGATGCGCAGCGCGGTGGTCTTGCCGCAGCCGGACGGGCCGAGCAGGGCGAGAAGTTCGCCCGGTTCGACGGCCAGGTCGAGGCCGTCGAGGGCGGTGGTGGCGCCGAAGGCGCGGCGCAGGCCGCGGAACTCGACGGTGGCGCCGGAGGTACGGGTCACGGTGCTCATGGCAGGGACTCCGGGTCAGGAGGTGGAGGGTGCGGTGCGGCGCTCGCGGCCGGCGGCGGCGAGCATCAGCAGCAGCACCCAGGTGATCAGCAGACTGAGGACGGACACCGCGACGGACATCCGGCCCTTGGAGTTGCCCACCGAGTACACCCAGACGGCGAACGGCTGGTACCCGAGGATCGAGGCCGCGGTGAACTCGCCGAGGACCAGCGCCAGGGTGAGGAACGCCGCGTTCAGCAGCGCGCCGCGCAGGTTGGGCAGCACCACGGTGACGACCGCGCGCGGCCAGCCCGCCCCGCAGTTGCGGGCGGCCTCGACGAGGGTGCGCACGTCGACCGCGCGCAGGCCGGAGTCGAGGGCGCGGTACGCGAGCGGCAGCGACATCAGCACGTACGCGACGACCAGCACGAGCGGGAACTCCGGCTGCTGCACGAACACGACCGTCTGGAAGAACGGCGTGTCCATCAGGTGGTCCGGGCCCCAGCGCAGCACGCCGATCAGCCCTGCCGTGAGCGCCACCGGCGGCACCACCAGCGGCAGCGTGCAGACCACTTCGAGCACCGTGCGCAGCCGGGCCGGGCCGAGCCGGGCGGCGATCAGCGCGGGCACCAGCAGCGCGAGCAGGACGACCACGGTGACCGCGGCGAGTTCCAGCGTGAGCACCAGGGAGTCGGTGAAGCCGGGCGCGGACAACAGGCCGGTGTAGGCGGCGAAGTCGACGCCGCCCGGGCTGTCGACCGAGAACCACACCGAGGCGGCCATCGGGACGAGGAAGTACACGCCCGCCACCAGCAGGACGGCGCCGCGCCACACGCGCAGCCGGGAGATCAGCTCAGCCATCGGGCACTCCGGCGCTGGAGGGGCAGGTACACGGCCATCACCAGCACGGCGACGACGATCATGTCGAGGCTGAGGGCGAGCGCCAGGTTGCCCTGTCCGACGAGCACGTTGCCCGACAGGGCGTCGGCGATCTGGCGGCTGATCAGCGGCACGGTCGCGCCGACCATCGCGGAGGCGGTGGCGTACGCGGCGAACGCGCTGCCGAAGAGCAGCACGAAGCCGCCGAGCAGCGAGGGCAGCAGGATCGGCAGGGCCACGTGACGCCAGTACTGCACCGTGGTCGCCCGGTTGTTGGCGGCGGCCTCGCGCCACTGCCGGCGCAGGCCGTCCAGGGCGGGGGTGATGGTGAGCACCATGAGCGGGACGAGGAAGTACAGGTAGGCGACGGCCAGGCCGGTGAAGCTGTACAACGACCAGCCGTGGTCGGTGAGGTGGAACATCTTCGTCACCTCGCCCGCGTTGCCGAGGGTGGCGACGAACGCGAACGCGAGCGGCAGGCCGCCGAAGTTGGCGAGCACGCCGGAGGCGGTCAGCACGGCCTCGCGGACGACCCGGAAGCGCGAGGTGACGACCGCCTGGGCGAGCGGCAGGCCGATCGCGGTGCCGATCAGGGCGGTGACCGCGGAGAGTTCGACGCTGCTCAGCAGCGCCGTCCGGTACGCGCCCTGCACCGAGTCGGTGAGGTTGGCGGTGGTGAAGGAGCCCGCGCCGCTCTCCGCGTCGGAGGAGAGCGTGAACGCGCCGGTGACGATGGCCACGGCCGGCAGGCCGAAGCCGATCGCGAAGAACGCGAGCAGCGGCAGGGCGGCCGTCCAGGGGCCGGCGGGTGTGCGGCGGCGGCGACGTCCGGCCGCGGCCGCGGGTGCGGGTGCGGGTACGGCCGGGGATGCGGGTGCGGGGGAGCCGGGGGCCGGGGCCGCCGGGCCGCCACCGGGGAAGGTGGCGGCCGGCGTCGGCACCGGGGTGGGAGCCGTGGTCATGGTGCCCGTCAGCCCGCGATCGCCTTGGCCCAGCCCTCGGTCACGGCCTTCTTGGCGGCCGTGATCTGGTCCTGGGACGGGAAGGTGGTGAAGGGCTTCTCGACGACCGGCAGCTTGGCGGCCGCGGCGGTGTCGAGGGTGCCGTCCTTCTTCAGGGCGTCGAAGAGGGCGGGGGTGGCGTAGCCGCCGAGGAAGAGGTTCTGGCCCTCGGCGCTGAAGAGGTACTCCTGCCACAGGCGGGCGGCGGCGGGGTGCGGCGCCCAGGTGTTGATGCCCTGGTTGTAGTACTGCGCGTAGCTGCCGTCGGTGGGCACGGCGACCTGCCAGTCGATGCCCTTGGTCCTGAACTCGTCGGTGTAGCCGGCGTTCAGGTACGACCAGTCGATCGAGATCGGGGTCTCGCCCTTCTCGATGGTCGCCGGGGTCGACTCGACAGGGTTGAAGTTGCCGGACTGCTTCAGCTTGCCGAAGAAGTCGATGCCGGGCTTGATGTCGTCCAGCGAACCGCCGTTGGCCAGCGCCGCCGCGTACACCCCGCCGAACGCCGAACCCGACTTCGTGGGGTTGCCGTTGAGCGCGACCTTGCCCTTGTACTCCGGCTTGAGCAGGTCGGCGAAGGTCTTCGGACAGGTGCCGATCTTCTTCGCGTCGCAGCCGATCGAGATGTAGCCGCCGTAGTCGTTGACCCGCAGGCCCGCCGGGTCCTTCATGGTGTCGGCGACCTGGTCGAAGGAGGCGACCTTGTACGGGGCGAGCAGCCCGTCCTTGGCGGCCTGCAGGGCGAAGGCGCTGCCGAGGTCGACGACGTCGGGGGCGCGGTCCTGGCCCTTCCGGGAGGTGATCGCGTTGATCTCGTCCTGGCTGGAGCCGTCCGGGTTCTCCTCCTCGACCTCGATGCCGTACTTGGCCTTGAAGCCCTCCAGGATCCTGCCGTAGTTCGCCCAGTCGTGGGGCAGCGTGATGACGTGCAGCTTGCCCTCCTTCCTGGCGGCGGCGACGAGGGCGTCCATGCCCCCCAGGTCGGCGGCGGAGGTGGCGTCCTTGGCGGACTTGGCGCCGGCCTTGGCGTCGCCGGAGGCGGCGGTCGAGCCCGCGGAACCGCAGGCGGACAGGGAGAGCGCGGCGGCGGTCAGCACGGCCGCGAGGGCGGCGGCACGGGCGCGGTGCACGGTCACGAGTGGTTCTCCTGGTGAGGGCTGCGGCGAGCGGGTCGCCGAGGCTGTGCGCCGGACGGGCGCGGGATTCGCATGGAGGGCGCCGGTGCCGTGGGCCGCCAAGTTGGCCAGCCAACTTCACCGACGTCGTAAGTACGCCGGAGCCCGGTGACGGCAGGGTGAACGGACATCGCGGGCCAGGGGGCGGCTGCGGGAACGGTGGACACCGGGCGGAAGCCGGTGATCGACAACGGTTACAGTCGGTGCCGTCCGCGCCGAACCACCGCGCAGGACACCACCGGTGGAAAGGACACCCGAGCGACATGGCATCCGACCCCGAGCCCGGACCCGGCCGCACGACCGGCTCCCTCTACCGCACGGTGGCCGCCGACCTGCGCGAGGGCATCGCCGCCGGCCGCTTCGGCGAGGTGGGCCGCCTGCCCGCCGAGGGCGCCCTCGCCGAGCAGTACGGCGTCTCCCGCGGCACCGTCCGGCAGGCCCTGGCGCTGCTGCGCGCCGACGGCCTCGTCACCTCGCGCCGCGGCACCCGCCGCGTCGTGCTCGGCGCCGCCCGCGTGCAGAGCTTCTCCGAGCTCCTGAGCTTCACCCACTGGGCCCGCTCCATGGGCGAGGAGCCCGGCGGCAGCCTCGACTCGCTCGTCCGCCGCCGTGCCGACGCCACGGAGTGCGAGCAACTGCGCCTCGAACCCGGCACCGAGGTGTACGTGACGCTCCGACTGCGCACCCTCTCCGGCACCCCGGTCATGGTCGAGCGCACCGTCTACCCGCCGCGGGTCGGCGAGATCGTCGCCGAACTGCCGCCGGACGCCGTCTCGCACACCGAACCGCTGCGCGAGCACGGCATCCTCTTCACCGACGCCGACCACACCATCGACGTGGTCTCCGCGAACACCGACGACGCCCGGCTGCTCGGCTGCCGCCGGGGCAGCCCGCTGCTGCGCGAGAAGCGCCGCACCACCGACCCGACCGGCACCCCCGTGGAGTGGTCCCAGGACCGCTACCTGCCGGGGACGGTGGCCTTCAGCATCCACAACTCGCTCGCCTCGTCGGCGCTTTCACGCCACGCGCGGGACGGCGACTGACCGCGGCGGACCACGCCCCCTGCACCCGTCCTCGTACCCGCCGCCCCTGCACCCGCCGCCCCTGCACCCGCCGCCCCTGCACCCGCCGCGCCCGCCGCGCCCGCGGCCACGGCCCCTGCGTCACGCAGGGGCCGGTGCCCGGGTCAGGCCGGAGCGTGTGCCATCAACCGGGCCAGCAGCGGCCGGAAGTGGGCGAACGGCGGGGCCTCCGTGGCTGCGTCCTTGGCCCCGTCGTCCCAGCGCCGCACCGCGACGGCGTCCGCCGCACCCGGCAGGGCCGCGAACGCCTCCGCCTCCACCGCGTCCATCGGGCCGCCCTGCACCCCCAGCGTGTACACGGACGCCGGCGACAGCCCCGCCGCGTACTCCGGCTCCACCGCGCACAGGTACCGCTTCGCGGCGACGTGCAGCCGGACGGGCCCCGTGACGTCCGGGCCGAACCACCGGGCCAGCCGGTCGGCGCCCGCCGAGCCGTGCCGGTTGTCCCGTCCTTCCATCAACTCCTGCCCCGAGCCGCCGAAGTGGCCGAGGTCGTGCAGGAGTGCCGCGGCCACCAGGTGGTCCGGCGCGCCCGCCGCCTCGGCCAGCGCACCGGCCTGCCGCATGTGCTGCGCCAGGGTGACGTCCTCGCCGAGGTACTCGGCCGCCCCCTCGCCCTCGAACGCCTCCTCCAGCTCGTCCAGTGCGGCGGCCCGGCGGCGCAGCACCGCGAGCGCGGAGACGAGGGAGTCGAGGTCGGCGTAGCAGCCCTGGAGGTGCCGTCGGCCGTCCTGCGCGAAGGCCGTCCGGGCGTGCAGCACCCGGGTGTTGTCGAAGATCAGGCAGTCGCCGGCCGTCAGCCGCAGGCCGAGCCGAAGCTCCGGCCGCAGGATGACGCGGGCGAACCGCCGGTAGGCCGCGTAGAACGCGTCGGCCTCGGCGGCGGGCAGCCGCAGGGTGCCGGTGGAACGGTTGTTGAACCGTACGCCGCGGATCCGGCCGGACCCGTCCGTCTCGATCAGCGGCCGCTCGGCGCGCAGTTCGGTGCGCCGGTCGCGGAAGACGAACGGAACGGGGGTCCGGGTCAGGACGGCGAAGTCGTCCGGCGCCTCGGCGCGCAGCGCGGCGGCCGCGGCGAAGCCGTCGACGAGTCCGGAGTCGCCCCCGGTGGCCGCGTCGTGCAGGCAGTGCAGGAGCTGCAGGGTGGGCACCGGGTCGCGGTAGGGGTTGTCGGTGTGCGGGGCGACGGCGGTGGTGGTGAAGGCCAGGTTGTTCGGGTCGGGTTCGACGCGGACGTCGAACAGCTCGCCGTAGTTGGTCTCCCGGACGAACCCGAAGCTGCGCGCCACCGCGAGGACCTGCCCCTCCTCCGCCGGTACGCCGCGCAGCAGGGCGAAGCCGGAACGGAGCACGGCGGTGAGCACGGCCGCGCGCTCGTCGGGGTCGTCGCGGTGGGCGGCCCAGGCGGCCTCGGGGATGCCACGGGCGAAGTCGGCCGCCTGCCAGAGGCGTTTGGCGTCCTCGCCCCGGCCGTCCGTCTCCGCGGGCGCGTCGAGGAACCCCGCGGGGTACCGCGAGAGGTGGCCGTCGGACCACCTGATCTCCGGGGCGTCCGCCGGGCCCGACCGGGCGGTGATCGCCAGGTCGTCCGGCAGTTCGTGGATCTGGAAGAGCTTCTGGCCGCTGCGCGGGTCGCGGCAGCCGGTGCAGGGGCAGTTGTCGCGGAGCCAGTGGGGCGAGAGGTGCGTCGGGTCCATCGGTCCTCCGGTTGTACAGCCAACTCTGTGGCCCATCAGGCTGGACCGGCCCGGCCGACGGGGGCCGTCCGCCGGATGGCGCGCAGGCGAACTCCGGGCGCACCGCCGGACGTGCCGGGGCCGCCGTGTCACCCGATCGGGTTGACTGCACCCGGTCCGTGGCACGGTCGCTCGCCCGGCCGCCTCCCTGTTGATGCACTCGTTCCGAGCGGCCCGGCAGGGGCCGCGGCGGGTCATGGAGGACGGGGAGGCCGCCGCATGGAGCGGGCAGCAACGGCGCGGACGGCAACGGCGCGGACGGCAACGGCGTGGACGGCAACCGCGCGACGGGCATCAGGACGAGAGGGCTCAGGACGAGAGGGCTCGGGGCGAGGGGCGCCCGGGCCCGTGGCACGGCCGGTGCCGGTCCGCCGGGCGGGCCGACTCGTCCGCCGGGCCGCCGTCATCCTGGCCGCGCTCGCCGCGGCCACGGCCGCGGCCCCGCCGGCCGCCACCGTCCCGAACGGCGCTCTGAACGGCGCCCCGATCGGCACCCCGGACACCACCCTGACCGGCGCCCCGTCCGGTGTCGCGTCCGGGCCGGGCGGCCTCAGCCGGGAGCTCCGCGCGGTGCGGGCGACGGGCCCGCACACGGCGTGGGCGGTCGGGCACGAGGAGGACGCGCAGGCCCGCGCCCCGCTCGTCGAGCAGTTCGACGGCCGGGCCTGGCGGCGGGTCGCGGTGCCGGGCGGCCCCGGCGGGCTGGACGCGGTGCTGCCGCTCGGCCGACGGGACGTGTGGGCGGTCGGCAGCGCCACCGGCCCGGCGGGCGACCGCGGTCTCGCCCTGCACTTCGACGGCCGCGCGTGGCGCGAGGTGCCGCTGCCGGACGAGCCCGCCGGGCGCTCCGCGCACCCCTTCGCGCTGACCGCCGACGCCGACGGCGTCTGGGCGGTCGGGGCCGGCACCGGCGAGCGCACCGCCGACCCGCGCCCGCTTGCCTACCGGTGGGACGGCACCGCGTGGCACCGCACCGACGTCCCGGCGCCCGGCGGCGACGCCGTGCTCCTCGCCGCCGCGGCCGACGGCGCGGGTGGGGTCTGGGCGGTCGGTGCGGCCTACGACCCGGACGGCACCGGACGGCCGCTCGCCGCGCACTGGGACGGCACCGCCTGGCGGCTCCTCGACGTGCCGTCCACGGACGGGGCGAGCACCACGCTGGAGGCGGTGGCGGCCTTCGCCCCCGACGACGTGTGGGCGGCCGGCGGCACCGGCCCGGCCGACGGCCCGACCGAACCAGCCCTCCTGCACTGGGACGGTGCCCGCTGGCGGCCCGCCGAGGCCCCCGGCGCCGTGGACGGCGCCCTGCACGCGCTGGACGCCGCCGAGGACGGCGTCCTGTGGGCCACAGGGGAGCGCCCGTCCGGGGGACCGGGTGTCGCGCGGCGCGGCCGGGGCGGCCGCTGGTCGTACCCGCCCACCGGACGGGAGGCGTCAACGGAGAGCGCGGCGTCCCTGCTGTCGGTGGCGGCGGTGCCCGGCACGGACGGCGCCTGGGCGGTCGGCGTGACACCTCCGCAACTCGGGGACACCTGGCAGGCGGTCACCGAATGGCACCGGCTGCCGCGCTGAACCGGCCCCGCGCTGAACCCGCCCGGCGGAGGGCAGGCCACCCTCCGCCGCGCTGGGTCGTCCGGTCGCGGGCGCGGCCGGGACGAGACGGGACGGGGTCGGGGACGGGACGGGGACCGCCCCGGGCCGCCGCTCCGGCTGCCCGGGGCGGTGCGGGTCACGCGGACTCCCGCACCACCAGCTCCGTCGGCAGGATGACGCTGGCCGGCTCCTCGCCGGCGATCTGTGCCAGCAGCAGGCGGACCATCGAGTCGCTGATCCGGTCCCACGGCTGCCGGATGGTCGTCAGCGGCGGGCGGGCGCCGAGTGCCACCGCCGAGTCGTCGAAGCCACCGACGGCGACGTCCTCCGGCACCCGCCGGCCGCTGCGCTGCAGGGCGTCGAGGGCGCCGTCGGCCATCAGGTCGGAGGCGACGAAGACGGCGTCCAGGTCGGGGGCGGCGGCCAGCAGGCGGGCGATGCCGTCCTCGCCGGCGGCGCGGCTGTAGTCGCCGACGGTGACGAGGGCGTCGTCGTGGGCGATGCCGTACTCGCCGAGCACCTCGCGGTAGCCGTAGAGCCGCTCGACGCCGCCGGGGGTGTCCTGCGGGCCGGCGATGGTGGCGATGCGGCGGCGTCCGGCCTCGATCAGGTGCCGGACCATGTCCTTGGCGCCCTCGCGGTCGTCGGCCGCGACGTAGGAGACCCGCCCGCGCTGGCCGAGCGGCTTGCCGCAGGAGACGACCGGCAGCTCGGCCTGGCGGAGCTGGTCGAGCATGGGGCTGCCGCTGTGCGAGGAGACGAGCAGCACGCCGTCGACGTGGCCGCCGGCGAGGTAGCGGGTGACCCGTCGCTGCTCGGCCTCGCTGCCGGCCGTCATGAGGATGAGCGGTATGTCGTGCTCGGCCAGTGCGGCGGTGCAACCGCGCAGCAGGGTGGTGAAGTTGGGGTCCTCGAAGAAGCGCTCCTGCGGTTCGGTGAGCAGGAAGGCCACCGAGCCGGAGCGCTGCATGACGAGGCTGCGGGCGGCGCGGTTGACGACGTACCCGAGCTTGTCGATCGCGGCGTTGACGGCCTCCAGGGCGGCCGGGCTCACGTTGTGGCCGCCCTGGAGGACGCGGGAGACGGTGCCGCGCGAGACGCCGGCCTCGGCGGCCACGTCGTGGATGGTGGGCGCGCGGCGGGTCCGGCCGGCTGCCCGTCCGCGGGGCGCGGGTTCCGTCATGGGGTGGATCCTCGTCGAATGGTGCCGATGAACAGTCAGGACTTTACGGCTCCGGAGAGCAGATCGATGCGCCAATACCGCTGGAGTCCGAGGAACAGCGCGATCAGCGGAAGGATCGACAGCAGGGCGCCGGTGATCACGAGGGTGTAGAGCGCGGGGGCGTTCGCCCCCTGCTGCAGCAGCGAGTACAGGCCGACGGTCACGGGGAACTTGTGGTCGTCGCCGAGCATGATGTACGGCAGCAGGAAGTTGTTCCAGATCGCCACGAACTGGAAGAGGAAGACGGTGACGAGGCCCGGCACCATCATCGGCAGCGCGACGCTGCGGAAGAGCCGCCACTCCTTGGCGCCGTCGACCCGGGCGGCCTCCACGACCTCGTCGGGGATCGCGGCGGCGGCGTAGATGCGGGCGAGGTAGATGCCGTAGGGGCTGACGATGCTCGGCAGCAGCACCGACCAGTAGCTGTCGGCGAGGCCGGCCTTCGCCATCAGCAGGTACTGCGGGACGGCGAGCGTGATCGGGGGCATGAGGACGCCCGCGAGCAGGATGTTGAAGAGGGCGTTGCGTCCGCGGAAGCGGTACTTGGCGAGGGCGTAGCCGGTGACGCCGGAGAGCGCCGCGGAGAGCAGGGCGCCGACGCCGGCGTAGAGGGCGGAGTTGGCCATCCACTGCCAGTAGACGCCGTCGCGGTAGGCGGAGAGCTCGGAGAGGTTGTCGAGCAGGCCGCTGCCGGGGGAGAAGGTGAAGGTGGTGAAGAGTTCGCCGCTGCTCTTGGTGGAGGCCATCACGACCCAGAGGATCGGGATCAGGCAGTAGACCGCGCCGAGCAGCAGGAGCAGCGAGGGGATCCACGCGGAGCGGCGAGGCGGGGCGGCGGCGTTGCCGGGGGTGGTGCCGGCGGCGGGGGCGGTGCGGCGGCCGGTGGCCAGGGCGGTACTCATCTCAGCTGCCTCCGTCGGAGCGCTTGTTGACCAGCTTGAGGAAGCCGAAGGACAGGAGGAGGGTCGAGCCGGCGACGATCACCGAGGTGGCGGCGGCGGAGTAGATGTCGCCCTGGACGAACGCGTCGCGGTAGACCTTCATCAGCGGGCTCCAGGTGGAGCTCATCGAGTTGGTCAGCGGCTTGAGGGTCATCGGCTCGCTGAACACCTGCAGGGTGGCGATCATCGAGAAGAAGAAGGTGAGCACCAGGGAGGGCGCCACCATGGGGATCTTGATCCGCAGGGCGATCTGCAGCTCGGAGGCGCCGTCGAGGCGGGCGGCCTCGTACAGTTCGGCCGGGATGGCCCGCAGCGAGGTGTAGATGACGATCATGTTGAAGCCGGTGCCGCCCCAGACCGCGATGTTGGCGAGGGCGACGAAGAGGCCGTTGCCGTGCAGCAGGTCGGGCCCGCCGATGCCGGCCTTGTCGAGGATGAAGTAGCCGGGGCTGACGGTCGGCAGGTAGAGGAAGCCCCAGAGCAGGGACGCGACGATGCCGGGCACCGCGTACGGCAGGAAGATCGCCAGTCGGGAGAAGGCGCGCAGACGTACCCGCGGCACGTCCAGCAGCAGGGCGAAGAAGAGGGCCGCGCCGAGCATCGTGGGCACCAGCAGGGCGCCGTAGAGCAGGGTGCGGCCGGAGCCGGCCAGCAGCTCGGGATCGGAGATCGCGGAGGTGTAGTTGGAGAGGCCGGCCCAGATCTCCTGGCGGGCGTGCGCGCCCAGGCCGAGGCCCTTCACCCGGACGGCGCGGAAGCTCAGGTAGACCGCGTAGCCGATCGGCAGGGCGAAGAAGAGGGCGAAGAGGACGACGGCCGGGGAGAGGAAGCCGTAGGGGGCGAGGCGCCTGGCAGGCCTGGTGTTCGGGGAGGCCATGGCAGTCCTTGGGGTGCTCGGGGGCGGTGCCCGGGGCCGCGCAGGTGGCGGCGGCCCCGGGCCGGACGGTGCGGGAAGGGTCAGCCCTCGGTCGTGAAGCCGTTCTTCTTGAGGTCCGCGACGGTGGCCTGCTGCATGGCGGTCAGCGCGGCGGAGAAGTCGCTCTTGTCCTGCGCGGCCTTGCCGAAGGCGTCCTTGAAGGTGGAGTACGCGACGTTGACGTTCGGGCCCCAGGCGGCGGGGGCGGTGGTCTTCGCGATCTCCGCGGCCCTGGTGTAGAAGTCGGGCTGGTTGGCGAAGAAGTCCGGTGCCGTGGCGAGGGCGCCGCCGGTCTGGGCGGCGGTGGCCGCCGGGTAGATGCCGGCCTCCTTGACCAGGGCGGCGACGGCCGCCGGGTCGGTGTTCAGCCAGGTGGCGAACTGCGCGGCGGCGTCGGTGTGTCCGGCCTTGGCGGCACCGGTGGTGACGCCGGTGGTCGAGCCGCCCCAGCTGCCGGTGACGGACTCGCCGGCGTTCCACTGCGGGAGCGGGGCGATCGCCCACTTGCCCTTGGTGTCGGGCGCGGAGGAGGTGAAGACGCCCGGCGCCCACACGGCCGAGACCCAGGCGATCTGGGTGCCGTCGTTGAGGGCCTTGCTCCAGGCGGGCGTGTACATCGGCTGGTTGTCGATGGCGCCCTCCTTGACGAGGCCGCCCCAGAAGTCGGCGACCTTCTTGGTGGCGCTGTCGTCGAGGGCGACCTTCCAGGTCTCGCCGGAGGTGGTCCACCACTTGGCGCCGGCCTGCTGGGCGAGGCCGGCGAAGAGGCCGGAGTCGTTCGAGGAGAAGGTGGTGAGCGCCTTCGAGGCGTCCTTCTGCTTCAGCTGCCGGGCCGCGTCGGCGAACTCCGCCCAGGTGGTGGGCACCTTGAGGCCGTACTGCTGGAAGAGGTCCTGGCGGTAGTAGAGGGCGAGCGGTGCGGTGTCCTCGGGGATCGCGTAGACGGCGTCGGAGCCGAGCGTCACCTGCTGCCACACGCCCTCGGCGAACTTGCTCTTCGTGTCGCCGGCCTGCTTGGAGATGTCGGCGAGGACGTCGTTGCTGACCAGGGTGGGCAGCGCCTGGAACTCGGCCTGCACGAGGTCGGGGGCGTTGCCGGCCTTGGCGGCGGTGATGGTCTTGGTGACCAGGTCGTCGCCGGAGGCCTGCTTCTGCACGGACACCTGGATGTCGGGGTGCGACGTGTTCCAGAGCGCGGCGACCTTGTCCATGTTGGGGGTCCAGGACCAGAAGGTGAGCTTGACCGGGCCGGCGGCCGGCTTGGCCGCATCGGAGTCGGTGCCGCTGCTGCCGCACGCGGTCAGTGCGAGCGTGCCGCAGAGCGCGGCGGCCGAGGCGAGGGCGAGGCGACGGTGCATGGATCCTCCCGTGGATCACTGCGTGGGGGAGCGAGGTGGGGGTGAGCGGTGAAGGGCGTGCGGTGAGGGTTGTGCGATGACCGGCGCTGGTTCCCGGTGACACCCGGAACCGCGACCGTCGCTTGTGCACGTTCACAGTACGGAAACGCGGCGGACACTTGTCAATCCCCTGCCTCATACGGTTATCTTGCCGAAACACAGCAAGCCCAAGGCTGTGTACGTTCACAGTCTTGCCAGATGGAGCCGCCATGGATCACCCGCTGACTCACGACAAGGCCCCCACCGGGGACGCCGGTCGCACGCTATGGCCGGTCGGTCTCGACGCCCTCGCCTACGGCGGCGACTACAACCCCGAGCAGTGGCCGGAAGAGGTCTGGCACGAGGACGTCCGCCTCATGCGCGAGGCCGGCGTCACCATGGTCAGCGTCGGGATCTTCTCCTGGGCCCTCCTGGAGACCGAGCGCGGCGTGTACGACTTCGCCTGGCTCGACCGCCTCCTCGACCTGCTGCACGAGCACGGCATCCGCGCCGACCTCGGCACCCCCACCGTCGTGCCCCCGGCGTGGTTCTACCGCGAGCACCCCGACGCGCTCCCGGTCACCCGCGAGGGCGTGCGCTACGAGTTCGGCTCGCGCGGCGCGATCTGCCACAGCTCGCCCGCCTACCACGAGGCGTCCGCCGCGATCACCGAGCAGCTCGGCCTGCGCTACGGCAGCCACCCCGCGGTCGCCCTCTGGCACGTCCACAACGAGTACGGCGTACCGGTCAGCGCCTGCTACTGCGAGACCTCCGCCGCGCACTTCCGCCGCTGGCTCGGCGACCGGTACACCACCCTCAAGGAGCTCAACGAGGCCTGGGGCACCACCTTCTGGGGGCAGAGCTACAGCCGCTGGGACGACGTCCGCCCGCCGCGGACCACCCCCACCGCGGGCAACCCCGGCCAGCAGCTCGACTGGGCGCGTTTCACCAGCGACGCCCTGCTGGCCAACTTCGTCCGCGAGCGCGACATCCTGCACCGGCTGTCACCGGGCATCCCGGTGACCACCAACTTCATGACCGCACTCTCGCAGTGCGAGTCCATCGACTACTGGGCGTGGGGCCGCGAGGTCGACCTCGTCTCCAACGACCACTACCTGGTCGCCGAGGGCGAGCGGAACCACATCAACCTCGCGATGTCGGCCGACATCACCCGCTCCGTCGCCGGCGGCCGCCCGTGGCTGCTGCTGGAGCACTCCACCGGAGCCGTCAACTGGCAGCCCCGCAACCTCGTCAAGCAGCCCGGCGAGATGGCCCGCAACAGCCTCGCCCACGTCGCCCGCGGCTCCGACGGCGCGATGTTCTTCCAGTGGCGCGCCTCGCGCTACGGCGCCGAGAAGTTCCACTCCGCGATGCTGCCGCACGCCGGCACCGACAGCCGGATCTGGCGCGAGGTCGTCGAGCTCGGCGGCTCGCTCGGCTCCCTCGGCGACGTCCGCGGCAGCCGCGTCGTGGCCGACGCCGCCCTCCTGTGGGACTGGCAGTCGTGGTGGGCGCAGAAGCTGGAGTGGCGGCCCAGCGTCGAGCTCGACGCCCGCGACCAGGCCGACCGCTGGTACGCCGCGGCCTACGACCGCCACCTCACGCTCGACTTCGCCCACCCCGAGGACGACCTCTCCGGCCACCCGCTGGTGCTCGTCCCCGCGCTCTACCTGACGACCGAGGCGGCCTCCCGCAACCTCCGCCGGTACGTCGAGGGCGGCGGCACCCTCGCCGTCTCGTACTTCTCCGGCATCGTCGACCAGTACGACGCCGTGCACCCCGGCCCGCACCCCGGGGCGCTGCGCGAGGTCCTCGGCCTCACCGTCGAGGAGTTCGCCCCGCTGCGGCAGCACCAGACCGTGCGGCTCTCCGGCCCGGCCGGCGAGCCGACGGGTGACGCCTGGGCGGAGTTCGTCGTGCCGCGCGGCGCCGAGACGCGCTGGACGTACGCCGACGGCCCGGCCGCCGGCCGTCCCGCCGTCACCCGGAACTCCCTCGGCGACGGCACCGCCTGGTACGTCTCCACCCGGCTCGACGCCTCCGGCCTCGACGCGGTGCTGGCCCTGGCCTGCGCCGACGCCGGGCTGCCCGCACGCGACCTGCCGCGCGACGTCGAGGTCGTGGAGCGGGTCGGCGCGACCGGCCGCTACCTCTTCGCCGTCAACCACACCGGTGCCGACGCCCGCATCCCGCTGCCCGGCGGCGGCACCGAACTGCTCACCGGCAGCCCGGTCGGCGGCCACCTGGACATCCCCGCCGGCACCACGCGGGTCGTCCGCCGCTGATCCCCTGCCCGGGCCGTAGAGGGGCGGCCCGGGCAGGCAGGCAGACAGGCAGGCCCGGCTCGACCGCCGCCGGGCCCCCACCCGACCCCACCCCACCCCTCCACCCCGATCCCCTGCCCGGCCCGCCGAGGGTCGGACCGGGCAGGTGCCCTGCCCGGCGGGTGCGGCGGTGTTCCCCAACACGCCGCCGCACCCGCCGTCACCCCCACGGCAGTACCTCCCCCACCCCACCTCATCGCCAAGGATGACGATGCATCAGGGAATCAAGCGCCTGCTGGTCAGCGGCGCAGCCTCGCTCATGATCTCCACCGCTGCCACGGTGGCCCTCCCCGCGGCCTCCGCGCAGGCGGCCGCCACGATCACCAACCCCGGCTTCGAGACCGGCGGCGCGGCGACCGCCACCCCCACCGGCTGGACCGCGTACTCCGCCGCCGGCCAGACCGCCGCCTCCTACACCGAGGCGGGCGGCCACACCGGTTCGTACCGGCTCACCCACTGGTCCGCGTCCGCCTACAAGGTCGAGACCTACCAGTACCTCTCCGGGCTCACCAACGGCAGCTACACGCTGACCGCGTGGGTCCGCTCCAGCGGCGGGCAGAACTCCGCCTACCTCGCGCTGCGCAACTGCGGCGGCACCGAGCAGCGCACCGACCTCCCCGTCACCCCGAACGGCGGCTGGATCCGGATCGTCACCCCGGTCTCCGTGACCGGCGGCCAGTGCACCATCAGCATCAACTCCGACGCGAACGCCGGGAACTGGCTCAACGTCGACGACCTCACGTTCACCTCCGGCACCACCACCGTCGCCGCCCGCGGCGTCGACGTCTCCACCCTGAAGAAGAGCGAGGACAAGGGCGGCACCTACGCGTACGCCAACGGCACCGCCGCCGACGCCCTGACCGTCCTCCACTCGGCGGGCGCCAACTACGTGCGGCTGAAGGTCTGGGTGAACCCCGCCGACGGCTACAACACCAAGGCCAAGGTGCTGGCGATGGCCACCCGTGCCAAGGCCCAGGGCATGAAGATCCTCATCGACTTCCACTACTCCGACATCTGGGCCGACCCGGGCACCCAGACCAAGCCCGCGGCCTGGTCGTCCTACACCGCGGCCCAGCTCGCCACCGCCGTCTACAACCACACCTACGACGTGCTGAACGCCCTGAAGGCGCAGGGCACCACCGCCGACATGGTGCAGATCGGCAACGAGATCAACGGCGGCATGCTCTGGCCGGAGGGCTCCACCTCCAACTGGACCAACCTCGCCTCGTTCCTCACCCAGGGCGCCAACGCGGCCAAGGCGGTCAGCTCCTCCACCCAGGTCGTGCTGCACCTCGCCAAGGGCGGTGACGACGCGGGTGCCCGCACCTTCTTCGACAACGCGGTCTCCCGCAGCGTGCCGTTCGACGTCATCGGGCTGTCCTACTACAGCTACTGGCACGGCCCGCTGAACGACCTGCAGACCACCCTCGACGACATGGCCTCCCGCTACAACAAGAAGGTCATCGTCGCCGAGACGGCGTACGCGTTCACGCTCGACAACAACGACTCCCTGGAGAACAACCTCGCCACCAGCTCCCAGCTGACCACCGGCTACCCGGCCACCCAGGCCGGCCAGGCCGCCGCGCTGCGCGACGTGCTCAACGTGCTGGAGGCCGTGCCCAACGGCAAGGGCCTCGGCGCCTTCTACTGGGAGCCCGCCTGGACGGCCGTCACCGGCAACGGCTGGGACCCGGCCGACGCCTCCTCCGGCAACGCCTGGGAGAACCAGGCGCTGTTCGACTACAGCCACAAGCCGACCGCCGCCATGAGCTGGCTGGCCCACCGCTGACCCGCCCTGCCCACGGACGCGCCCGGCCGGACCTCCGGCCGGGCGCGTCGCGGTGCCGGCACGAGCGGGCGGCCCGGCGGCCGCACACCGCCGTCGACCCGCACACCGTCGTCGACCCGTGCGCCGCCGCGTGACGGCGGCCGGTCAGCCGGCGAGGGCCGCCGTCCAGGCGGCGGCGGCCGCACCGCGGGCCGCCTCGGCGTCGGCGCCGTCCGCGTGCACGGTGTCCGCGTGCACGGTCTCCAGGGCGGCGGCCAGTGCGGTGAGGGAGGCCTGCACGGTGCCGAGCGCGGCGGCCGGGCCGTAGTGGTTGATCCGCAGCATCTCCGCGGCGAGGGCCCCGCCGCCGGCCTGCACCGGCACGGCGGGGTCGCTGCGCAGGGCGGCGGCGGCGAGTTCGCGGGCGTCCAGCCCGGCCGGGGTGCGGACGGTGGTGGCGACGGGTGCGGCGTGCCCGTCGCTCGTCACGTACGGCGCGAGCGGGCGGAGGCTGCGGAGGCCGGCCCGGGTGGCCGCGGCGGCGGCGCGGTGCCGGGCGATGGTCGCGGGCAGTGTCTCGGCGGCGATCCGGTCGAGGCAGGCGTCGAGTGCGAGCATCTCCAGCTGGGCCGGTGCGTGGGGGAGCGCGGTGCGTCCGGCGTCCGTCCAGCGCTCCTTCCAGTCGAGCAGCGAGAGGTAGGAGCGGCGGGGGGCCCGCGGGTTGTCCGTGATCGCTCGCCAGGCGCGGGCGGAGACGGAGACGGCGGAGACGCCGGCCGGGCCGCCCATGGCCTTCTGCCCGCCGATGACGCACAGGTCGACGCCCCAGGCGTCGGTGTGCAGCGGTTCGGCGGCGACCGACGCGACGGCGTCCAGCATCAGCAGCGCGCCGTGCGCCCGGACGACGGCGCCGATCTCCGCGACCGGGTTGGTGTTGCCGGTCGCCGCCTCGGCGTGCACGAGCGACACGAACGAGGTCTCCGGGTGCGCCCGCAGCGCCTCCGCGACCCGGTCGGCGCCGACCGCGGTGTCGTAGGGCACGGCCAGGTCGACGACCTCGGCCCCGCAGTCGCGCAGCCAGCCGCCGAAGGTCTGCCCGTACGGGCCGGTGACGATGTTGAGCGCCGTGGCGCCCGGGCGCACCGCGCCGCGGATCGCGGCCTCCAGCGGCAGCAGCGCCTCGCCCTGGGTGACGATCACGTCGGCGGTGGTGTGCAGCAGCGCGGCCACCCGGTCCTCGATGGCGGCGAACCGGGCGGCGGTCAGCGGCGGGAGGTCCAGGAACGGGGACATGCGCGACGACCTTTCGGGTACGGACGGCTCGTGCGGTCCAGTCTGCCGCACCGCCCGCCTGCGGCAGGCGCCGGGCCGCCCGGCCGCCGTCGGTAGAGTGCCGGGCATGAGCGACGGTGCGGTGCTGCACATCAGGGGCCGGGTGCTGGTCGGGCCCGAGGACGTCCGGGACGAGCTGTGGGTCGTGGACGGCCGGATCACCTTCGACCGTCCCGCGCACGCCGCCGACGTGCGGTCGGTCACCGGGTGGGCCCTGCCGGGCCTGGTCGACGCGCACTGCCACGTCGGCCTGGACGCGCACGGCGCCGTCGACGCGGAGACCAGCGAGAAGCAGGCGCTCACCGACCGTGACGCCGGCACGCTGCTCATCCGCGACGCCGGGTCGGCCGCCGACACCCGGTGGATCGACGACCGCGACGACCTGCCGCGGATCATCCGGGCGGGGCGGCACATCGCCCGCACCCGCCGCTACATCCGCAACTACGCCCACGAGATCGAGCCGGGCGACCTGGCGGCGTTCGTCCGGCACGAGGCCCGGCGCGGCGACGGCTGGGTGAAGCTGGTCGGCGACTGGATCGACCGCGGCACCGGAGACCTCGCCGCCTGCTGGCCGGGCGACGCGCTGCGCGAGGCGATCGCGGCGGCGCACGAGGAGGGCGCCCGGGTCACCGCGCACTGCTTCGCCGCCGAGTCGCTGCCCGACCTCCTCGCCGCGGGCATCGACTGCATCGAGCACGGCACCGGGCTGACCGAGGAGCTGATCCCGTTGTTCGCCGAGCGCGGCGTGGCGGTGGTGCCGACCCTGGTCAACATCGCGACCTTCCCGCGGCTCGCGGCGGGCGGCGAGCAGAAGTTCCCCGCCTGGTCGGCGCACATGCGGCGGCTGCACGAGCGCCGCTACGCCACCGTCGGCGCCGCCCACGACGCGGGCGTCCCGCTGTACGTCGGCACCGACGCGGGCGGCTCGCTCGCCCACGGCCTGGTCGCGGAGGAGGCGGCCGAGCTGGTGAAGGCCGGTCTGACCGCCACCGAGGCTCTGTCGGCGGCGAGTTGGGGCGCCCGGGCGTGGCTCGGCCGGGACGGCCTGACGGAGGGGGCCTCCGCCGACCTGGTCGTGTACGCCGAGGATCCGCGCGCGGACGTCCGGGTGCTGGCGGATCCGCGGGCCGTGGTGCTGCGGGGGCGCGTGGTCGTCTGACGGGCGTGTCCGTGCGGGCCGATAGGGTGACGCCCATGGCACCGCGTCCACTCAACGAGATCGTCGAGCCCGGCTGGGCCCGCGCCCTGGAGCCCGTAGCGGGCCGGGTCGCGGCCATGGGCGACTTCCTGCGCGCCGAGATCGCCGCAGGCCGCACCTACCTGCCCGCCGGCCCGAACGTGCTGCGCGCGTTCCAGCAGCCGCTGGAGTCGGTACGGGTCCTGATCGTCGGTCAGGACCCGTACCCGACGCCCGGCCACGCGGTGGGGCTGTCGTTCTCGGTCGCGCCCGAGGTGCGGCCGATCCCGCCGAGCCTGGTCAACATCTTCCAGGAGTACGGGCAGGACCTCGGCTTCCCGCCGCCGTCCAACGGGGATCTCACTCCGTGGACACAGCAGGGTGTCCTGCTGCTCAACCGCTCGCTCACCGTCGCCCCCCGCACGCCCAACGCGCACCGCGGCAAGGGCTGGGAGGAGGTCACCGAGCAGGCGATCCGCGCCCTGGTGGCCCGCGGCGGCCCGCTGGTGGCGATCCTCTGGGGCCGGGACGCCCGCAACCTGCGTCCGCTGCTCGGCGAGGTGCCGGCCATCGAGTCGGCGCACCCGAGTCCGATGTCCGCCGACCGCGGCTTCTTCGGTTCGCGGCCGTTCAGCCGCGCGAACGAGCTGCTGGCCCGGCAGGGCGCGCAGCCGGTGGACTGGCGCCTGCCGTAGGCCTGCGGGCGGGTCGGAGCCGAAGGGCGGGCGTCAGCCCATGGGGTCAACTTCACTCGAAGGAGTGGACTGACGCTCCGTGATGCCGATGTGACGGATCGTTCGAGTGAGACTGGATGTCAGTCCAGAGCACGAGCCCCATCCCCCGCCCGGTGTGCGCACTGCTGCGCCCGTGCGGGGTGACGCCGGTGGCGCGCTCTCCCGGAACACCATGTGTTGGGGGTCCTCCCGTCATGCCGTCCCTTGCCTCCCGTGCCGCCGCCGCGGCGCGCGCCGTCACCGCCGCCGGTCTCGCCGCCTCGGTGCTCGCCCTCCCCTCCGTCGCGCACGCGGACACCCCCGGACCGTCCGCGGGCAGCGCCCGTGCCGTGACGGCGGAGCTCGACCTCGACGTCTCGCTGCTCGACAGGGCGATCGAGGTGCCGGTGGACGTCACGCTCAACAAGGTGCAGACGCCCGCCGAGCGCGACGGCTCCGTGCTCGCCGCGAAGGTCGACGGCGTCGACCGCGGCCGGCCGGTCACGCTGGTGAAGGCCGAGGCCGGGAAGTCGGTCACGCACGCGGACGCGCGGGGCACCTCCGCCTCCGTGACGCTGGCCGGGGCCGATCTGCACGTCCCGGGCCTGTCCGGTCTCGCGCTGCTCGGCGTGGAGGCGCTCACCGCGGAGGTGACGTGCCCGGTCGACGGGCAGCCCGTGGCGAAGGTGTCCTCGCCGGTCCGGCTGACCGTCCTGGGCCGTCCGGTCACGGTCGGGCTGAACGGTCCGACCCGGGTGGTGGTGCCCGCGGTCGGCACGGTGGAGGTGGAGTTCTCGCGCAGGAACGTCACTTCGGCCACGGCGGCGGCGTCCGCGCTGGAGCTGTCGGTCGACGTCAATCCGCTGAACCTGAACGTCGCCCGGGTGACCGGCCGCGTGTCGGTCGCCTCCGTCTCGTGCGAGAAGCCCGGCTCTTCCCGTGTGGTCCAGACCAATTCGGCGGCTCCGTCCACCGCCGCGGCCGCCCGCCCGGCGCTGCCGAGGGAGGTGCCGGTGCTCGCCGCCACCGGCAGCAGCGGCACCGGCCCCCTGCTCGCCGGGGCGGCGGCGCTGCTGGTCGCAGGGGGTGCGGTGACCTGGGCGACCCGCCGCCGCCGGGTCCGCGCACGCCACCGCTGACACCTTTCGTGGACCAGCCGTCCCACGGATCGTCCGCATGGTGAGACGTACACTGCCCGACCGTGAGCGTGTCACCGCAGACGGTTGGTTCACACGGGCGTTACATGGGAGGAACAACGGGGAAACGGCGACTTGCGACGCTACGCGGGCACCCACCACCGAAGCAGTGAGGTTCTCCGCAATGGCAATCAAGGCCGAGTACATCTGGATCGACGGCACCGAGCCGACCGCGAAGCTCCGTTCCAAGACCCGGGTGCTGCCTAACGCGGACAAGATCCCCACGTGGGGCTTCGACGGTTCGTCGACCAACCAGGCCGAGGGTCACGCCTCGGACCGTGTGCTGGAGCCCGTGAAGGTCGTCAAGGACCCGATCCGCGGCGGCGACAACATCATGGTGCTGTGCGAGGTCTTCGAGATCGACGGCACCCCGCACGTCTCCAACACCCGTGCCAAGCTCCGCCCGATCGCCGAGCAGTACGCCGCCCAGGAGTCGATCTTCGGCATCGAGCAGGAGTACACCTTCTTCAAGGGCTCGCGCCCGCTCGGCTTCCCCGAGGGCGGCTTCCCGGCCCCGCAGGGCGGCTACTACTGCGGCGTCGGCGCCGAGGAGGTCTTCGGTCGCGAGATCGTCGAGCTGCACCTCGACCGCTGCCTCGACGCCGGCCTGGCGATCTGCGGCATCAACGCCGAGGTCATGCCCGGCCAGTGGGAGTTCCAGATCGGCCCCGTCGACGCGCTGACCGTGTCCGACGACATGTGGATCTCGCGCTACCTGCTCTACCGCACCGCCGAGGAGTTCGGCATCGACGCCACCCTGGACGCCAAGCCGGCCCGTGGCGACTGGAACGGCGCGGGTGCGCACACCAACTTCTCCACCAAGGCCATGCGTGAGGGCTACGACGCCATCATCACCGCCTGCGAGTCGCTCGGCACCTCCGAGGAGAAGGTCCTGGAGCACGTCTCCCAGTACGGTGACGACATCCAGTCCCGCCTCACCGGCAAGCACGAGACCGCCCCGTGGAACGTCTACTCCTACGGCGTGTCCAACCGTGGCGCCTCGGTCCGCATCCCGTGGCAGGTCGAGGTGGACCAGAAGGGCTACATCGAGGACCGCCGCCCGAACGCGAACGTCGACCCCTACGTCGTCACCCGCCTCCTGATCAACACCTGCTGCGAGGCCCTGGAGAAGGCCGGCCAGGTCTGATCCCCGCTCCCGCAGAGCTCCTGCCCGCCGCTCCCCTCCGCACCCGTGCGGAGGAGGGCGGCGGGCGTGTTTTCTCCCCCTACCCTGATGCCATGGCGGACACCGCGGACGACGACGACTTCACCCCGGCCGAGACGGCCCGCGGCAGGGCCCTGCGCCGGGCGCAGACGCCCTGGGCGCTCGGCGGTGCGCTCGCCACCGGCACCCTCACCCTCGTGCTCGGCCTGACCCCGGCCGGCGCGGGGCTGGTCTCGGCGGCCGGCGGGCCGTTCGGCGGCTCGTGGGCGGCCGAGGTGCTGGCCGGGACGGCCGCACTGGTCCTCCTCGGCAGGGCCGTCGCGCTGCCGTTCGGCGCCCGGGTGCGGGCCGTCCGGTCACGCTACGGCCTGGTCACCCAGGGCTGGGGCGGCTGGGCGGTCGACGTGCTGCGCGGGCTGGCCCTGACCCTCGGCCTGCTCCTGCCGGCGGCCCTCGGCCTGTACACCCTCACCGGGCACCGGCCCGACGACTGGTGGCTGCCCGGCGCGGGCCTCGCCGCGGTCCTCGTGGTGGCCCTCTCGTTCCTCCACCCGCTGCTGATCGAGCCGGTCTTCAACCGCTTCACGCCGATGGCGGCGAGCCCGCTGCGCGACTCCCTGCTCGCCCTCGCCCGGCGCGACGGCGTGACGGTGCGCGACGTGCTCGTGGCGGACGCCTCGCGCCGCACCACCGCCCTCAACGCCTATGTCTCCGGCCTCGGTTCGACCCGACGCATCGTCGCCTACGACACGCTGCTGGAGACCGCCGCGCCGCGCGAGGTGGAGCTGGTGGTCGCCCACGAACTCGGCCACGTGAAGCACCGCGACGTACTGACCGGCACCGTGCTGGGGGCCGTCGGCGCGGCCGTCGCCGTCGTCCTCGTCGGCCTGCTGAGCAGGTGGGGGCCGCTGCTCGACGCCGCCGGTGCGGACGGCGCCGCCGACCCGCGCTCGCTGCCGCTGCTGGCCGCCCTCGCCGGCCTGATCGGTGCCGCGACCGGCCCGCTGCAGGCCGCCACGAGCCGCCGCATCGAGGCCAGGGCCGACCGGCACGCCCTCGAACTCACCGGCGACCCGCAGCAGTTCATCGCGATGCAGCGCCGCCTGGCGGTCGCCAACGTCTCGGACGTCGACCCGCCCCGGCTGCTGGTGCTGCTCTTCGGCACGCACCCCAGCGCGACCCGCCGCATCGCCGCGGCCCGCGCCTGGCGGCCCGCCCCCTGAGCCCCCGGCCCACCGTGCCGCCCGTCGGACGTAGACTCACGACAGCCGCCGCGGCCCGCCGCCGGACGGCGCCGCCCGGGCTTCCCGGCCCGGTCCACCGGCTTCGGAGCTAACGAGGGATCTGATCCATGGTAGAGGTTTCCCCCAAGGTCGTTGTCGTCGTACCCACGTACAACGAGCGGGAGAACCTGCCCGTCCTCACCGGCCTGCTCACCGACCTGGGCCTGCCGAACCTGCACGTGCTGGTCGTCGACGACAACTCGCCCGACGGCACCGGCGAGATCGCCGACAAGCTCGCCGAGCAGTCGCCCGACCGGGTCGGCGTGCTGCACCGCACCGAGAAGGACGGCCTCGGCCGGGCCTACATCGCCGGCATGACGCGCGCCCTCGACGAGGGGGCCGACGTGGTCGTCCAGATGGACGCCGACCTCTCGCACCCGGCCCCGGTCCTCCCCGTGATGATCGACACCCTGCTCACCGGCGACGCCGCGGTGGTGCTGGGCTCCCGCTACGTGCCGGGCGGGTCGACCGCCGCCGAGTGGCCGTGGCACCGCAAGGCCCTCTCGGCCTGGGCGAACCTCTACGTCAACACCATCCTGCGGCTGCACGTGAAGGACGCCACCGCCGGCTTCAAGGCCTGGCGGGCCGAGACCCTGCGGGCGATCGACCTGCCGTCGGTGCACAGCAACGGCTACTCGTTCCAGGTGGAGATGAACTACCGCACGGTCAAGCGCGGTCTGCGGATCGTGGAGGTGCCGATCCGGTTCGAGGAGCGGGTCGTCGGCGCGTCCAAGATGAGCCTCGGCGTGCAGGTCGAGTCGGCGCTCGCCCCGTGGAAGCTCCTGCTCGGCCGCAAGGCCTGACCCGCCGGTGCCGACCTGCCGGTCCTGATCGCCCCGGCCGCTCCTGCCGATCCGCCCCGCCGACCCGCCGGGCGCCGACCCGCGGTCCGCCCGGCCGCGCCGCCCGGGTCCGGCGGGGCCCGGGCCGGGCACGACGAGGGAGAACCGGTGGAGCAGGTGGACGAGGACACCCGGCCGCTCCTGCTGCTCGACGTGGACGGGCCGCTCGCCCCGTACCGGGCGGATCCGCGGAGCCGCCCCGAGGGCTGCGTCGAGCACCGGGCGGAGCCGGAGGTCCCGACCGCCCGCCGCCCGGCGGTGCTCCCGGCGGACGGGGAGCCGCCGCGGCTGTGGCTGAATCCCGCGCACGGGCCCGCGCTGCTCGCCCTGCCGTTCCGGCTCGTCTGGTGCACCGCCCGGGAAGGCGAGGCCAACACCTGGATCGGCCCGGCGATCGGGCTGCCGCCCCTGCCGTTCGTCCCCTGGCCGCGGAGACACCACGGCGACCCGGACGGCCTGCACTGGAAGACCCGCCACCTGACCGCGTACGCCGCGGGCCGGCCGTTCGCCTGGGTGGACGACGAGATCGAGCCGGTCGACACCGCCTGGATCGCCGCGCACCACCCCGCCCCGGCGCTCGCCCTCGCGGTCGACCACCGGCACGGGCTGCAGCCCGAGCACGTCGCCGTCCTCGCCGACTGGGCCGCCCGGGCACCGGCGCCGCGCTGACCGCGGCCGCCGGGCCGGGCCGGGCGTCCCGGTGTCAGCGGGCCGCCGCGGCCAGCGCCGTGAGGAAGCGGTCGCTGGTGGCGGGGTCGCGGACGGCGATCCGCAGCCAGTCCGGGCCCAGCCCCGGGAAGGTGTCCCCGCGCCGCACCGCGAAACCGGCGGCCCGCAGCCGGGTGCGGACGCCGTCGGCGCCGGGGAGTTCGACGAGCAGGAACGACGACCGCGGCTCGCCGTGCACCCGCAGGCCCGGGATGCCGGCGAGCCCGTGCAGCAGGTGGGCGCGGTGCACGGTGAGGGTGCGGGCGGCGTCCTCGGCCTCGGCGAGGGCGGCGGGTGCCGAGCAGGCCTCGGCGGCGGCCAGCGCCGGGGTGGAGACCGGCCACAGCGGCTGTGCGGCGGACAGCGCGGCGAGGAGGTCGGCCGGGCCGAGCACGTAGCCGATCCGCAGCCCGGCGAGGCCCCAGGTCTTGGTGAGGCTGCGCAGCACGACCACCCGGCCGGGCAGGTCGCGGAGCCCGGCGAGGGCGGCGCTCTCGCCGGGCACGGTGTCCATGAACGCCTCGTCGACGACGAGGGTGCGCCCGGGCCGGGCGAGGGCGGCGACGTCCTCGGCGGGGTGCAGGACGGAGGTCGGGTTGGTGGGGTTGCCGATCACCACCAGGTCGGCCTGCTCGGGGACGGCGCCGGGGGTGAGCCGGAAGCCGTCGGCGGGCCGCAGCAGCGCGCGGTGCACGGTGTGCCCGGCCTCCCGCAGTGCGGCCTCGGGTTCGGTGAACTGCGGGTGCACCACGCACACGTGACGTGGCGTCAGGACGCGGGCGAGGAGGACGAACGCCTCGGCGGCGCCGGAGGTGAGCAGCACCTCCTCGGCCGGGCGGCCGTGCCGGGCGGCCACCGCGGCGCGGGCGGCGGTGCCGTCCGGGTAGGCGGCGAGGTCGGCGAGGGTCGCGGTGAGGCGGTCGCGCAGCCAGGCGGGCGGGGTGCCGGTGCGGACGTTGACGGCGAGGTCGACGAGTCCGGCGGCGCGCACCTCGGCGTCCCCGTGGTGCCGCAGGTCGTGGTCGTCCTGCGGCCCGGGGCCGGCGGGCGGGCGGCGGGCGATCGCCACTGTGGCGCGGGCGGACGCCTGTTTGGGCACGAGCAGGCTGCCGCCGGGGGCCTCGGCGAGGGCGGCGGCCTCGGCGACGCTCGGTGTGCCGACGGCGTCGCGGACGGCCGCGGAGGGGTGCGGCACGCCGACGGTCGCGAGGGCCCGGGCCGGGTGGCCGGTGAGGGGGACGCCGAGTGCGCGGGCGGCCTCCTGCAGGCCGGGTTCGGCGGTGCGGGTGTCGAGGGTGGCGAGCACGGCGAGGTCCGCGCGCCGCAGCCCGGCGGCGTCCAGGGCCGCGTCGAGCAGGTGCAGGACCTCGTCCGCGGTGGTGCCCGGGCGGGCGCCGACCCCGGCCACGAGCGGGCCGACCAGCTTCTCCACACGTCCTCCGCACCCCGTCCGACCTGGCCGAAATCCCACCACGGGTGCGGCGCGCGGGTCAATCGAGACCGGTGTGAAGTCGGACGTACAACCTGTACCGAGCTGTTCTCCCGTTCTTCATGTCCGCGGCAACGCCCCGGTCACGGGTGCCGCCCTAGGGTTCGGACCGCCCGGCCGGCCGCGGCCGGCCGGGCGCACCGTCCCCAACCGCAGCCCCTCGTACGGAGGAAGCATGATCGCCGCTCGGAGTCCGAAGCGCACCCGCCGCACCCTCGCCGCCCTTGCGGGCGCTGCCACCCTGGCCGCCGGTTCGCTCGGCATCTGGGCCGCCACCGGCGCCACCGCCCAGGCCGCCACCCTCCCGGCCCCCGACCACATCGTGGTCGTGGTGATGGAGAACCACGCCTACTCGCAGGTCATCGGCAGCTCCGGCGCGCCGTACATCAACAACACCCTCAAGGCCGGCGGGGCGAGCCTGACCCAGTCGTACGGCCTGACGCACCCCAGCGAGCCGAACTACTACCAGCTCTTCTCGGGCTCCAACCAGGGCCGCACCGACGACAGCTGCGTGTCCGTCGGCTCGATGTCGGCGGCGAACCTCGCCTCCGAGCTGATCGCCGCGGGCAAGACCTGGGCGAGCTACAACGAGGGCCTGCCCAGCCAGGGTTCGACCGTGTGCAGCAGCGGCAACTACGCGCAGAAGCACAACCCGTGGTTCGGCTTCAGCAACGTGCCGACCAGCACGGCGAAGACCATGACGCAGTTCCCGACCGACTACACCACGCTGCCGAAGGTGTCGTTCGTCGTCCCGGACCTCTGCAACGACATGCACGACTGCTCGGTCGGCACGGGCGACACCTGGATCAAGAACAAGCTCGGCGCGTACGCGACCTGGGCCAAGACCCACAACAGCATGCTCGTCGTCACCTTCGACGAGGACAACCGCCTCGCCGGCAACCGCATCCCGACCGTCTTCTACGGCGAGCACGTCACCCCGGCCTCCTCCACCGCCACCACCTACAACCACTACAACGTGCTCCGCACGCTGGAGGACCTCGCCGGGCTGTCCGCGCACGCGGGCAACGCCGCCTCCGCCACCGACATCACCGGCATCTGGAACTGACACCGTGTACGTCGCGGACTCCCGCACCGCCGCGAGCAGCACCGACAGGAGCCGCAGCACCAAGGCCGCCGTCGCTCCGGGCCCCCGCCCGGGGCGGCGCGCCGCCGTGCCCGGCACCGTCGTGGCCCTCGGCGCGGTCAGCCTCATCACCGACGTCTCCTCGGAGATGGTCAGCGCCGTGCTGCCGCTGTACGTGGTGGCCGGTCTCGGTCTCTCGCCGCTCGGCTTCGGCCTGCTCGACGGCATCAACAACGGTGTCGGCGCCCTCGTGCGGCTGGTCGGCGGGCACGCCGCCGACCGCGGCGACGGCCGGCACAAGACGGTCGCCGCGATCGGCTACGGCCTGTCCGCCCTCTGCAAGCCGCTGCTGCTGCTCGCGCACACCGTGCCGCTGATCGGCGCGGTGCTCGCCGTGGACCGCACCGGCAAGGGCCTGCGGACGGCCCCGCGCGACGCCCTGATCTCGCTCGCCACCGAGCCCGAGCACCGCGGCCGGGCGTTCGGCGTGCACCGGGCCATGGACACCACCGGCGCGCTGCTCGGCCCGCTGGTCGCCTTCGGGGTGCTGCGGCTCGCGGTCGACGGCTACGACGCGGTGTTCGCCGTCTCCGCGTGCGTCGCCGCGCTCGGCGTGCTCGTGCTGCTGCTCTTCGTGCCGGGCCGTACCGGCGTGCCCGACCCCGGTCCGCGGCCGTCGCTGCGCGACTCGGCGGCCCTGCTGCGGGTGCCGGCGCTGCGCCGCCTGACGGTCGTCGCGGTGCTGCTGGGGCTGACGACCGTCAGCGACGCCTTCCTCTACCTGCTGTTGCAGCGGCGGCTCGACCTGCCCGCGCACCTCTTCCCGCTGCTGCCGCTCGGCACGGCGGCGGCCTTCCTGCTGCTCGCCGTGCCGCTGGGTTCGGTCGCCGACCGGCTGGGCCGCCGCCGGCTCTTCCTGGCCGGGCACCTGGTGCTGCTGGCCGGGTACGGGCTGGTGCTCGCCCCGCTGCACGCCGGGTGGGTGGCGGTGGCCGTGCTGGTGCTGCACGGCTGCTTCTACGCGTCGACCGACGGCGTGCTGGCCGCGGCGGCCGCCGGCACCGTGCCGGCCGGACAGCTGGGCGCCGGGCTCGCCCTGGTCGGCACCGGCCAGGCGCTGGCCCGTTTCGGCTGCTCGCTGGCGTTCGGCGCCGGGTGGTCGCTCTGGGGCGGGCACACCGTGCTCGCCGTCGCCGCCGGGGCGCTGGCGGTCGCCGCCGTCGCCGCCACGTTGCTGATCCGCCTGCCCGATCCCCGGGCCGGGGAGTCCCGTACCGCCGAGGAGCACACCGTATGACCAGGACCGTCCGCCTGCTGACCCTGCTGGTCGCCGTCGTCCTGCTGGGGGCGGTCGGCACCGGGGCCGTGCTGCACGCCGCGGACCGTTCCGGCCGCAAGGACCGGGAGCAGGCGGGCGGCCCGGCGGTCACGCCGGGCCCTGTCGCGCTCGGTGCGGGCAGCGGCCGTCGGCTGCTGTTCCGGTCGACGGCGTGGGGGCCGCACCGCGACGAGATCACCTCCGTGCCCGCGGACCGGCCGGACGGCCCGCGGGCCGCCTCCGGCGTCGCCTGCCTGCGCTTCCACGCCGCCGCGGGCACCGGCATCTGCCTGCAGAAGGACGGCGACGCGCTCGCCGAGACGTACCGCGCGGTCGTCCTGGACGCCTCGCTGCACGAGCTGAAGCGCTATCCGGCGGGCGGCATCCCGACCCGCTCCCGGGTGTCGCCGTCCGGGCACCTCGCGGCGTGGACGGTCTTCGTCAGCGGCGACTCGTACGCGGGCACCGACTTCTCCACCCGCACCGCGATCGTCGACACCCGCGACTGGACGCTGTACGACAACCTGGAGGACTTCACCGTCGTCAGGGACGGCCGCACGTACCGCGCCCCGGACGTCAACGTCTGGGGCGTCACCTTCGCCGACGACCGGGGCTTCTACGCCACGGTCGCCACCGGCGGCCGGACGTACCTCGCGCACGGCGACCTCGGCGCCCGCACGCTGACCACCCTGCACGAGAACGTCGAGTGCCCCTCACTCTCCCCGGACGGCACCCGCGTCGCCTACAAGAAGCGCGTCGCCGGGGCGTCCCCGGACGCCCCCTGGCGGCTGTACGTGCTCGACCTCGCCACCATGGCCGAGACCGCCACCGCCGAGCGGCGCAGCATCGACGACCAGGCGCTGTGGGCCGACGGCCACACCCTGCTCTACGCGATGCCGGGCGACTACGGCGCCGACCTGTGGACGGTGCCCGCCGACGGCTCCGGCACGCCCGCCGTGCTGACCCGCTCCGCACTGGCGCCCGCCTACCTCGGCTGACCGCCTCCGGCGCCGGGCGGCCGCCGGGCCCGACCGCGCGGCGCCGGGCCCGTTCCGGCGGACGACCCCGACGCGGACCCCGCGGATCCGGGCCGTCCGGACCCTGTCCCGGGCCGTGCACCGCGAGTACGGTCACGCGCATGACGACCGCCATCTCCGTGAACGGCCTGGCCAAGTCCTTCGGTCGGACCCGTGCCCTCGACGGGCTCGACCTCGACGTCGCCCGCGGTGAGGTGCACGGCTTCCTCGGCCCCAACGGCGCCGGCAAGTCCACCACCGTCCGCATCCTGCTCGGCCTGCTCCGGGCCGACGGCGGCACCGTCCGCCTGCTCGGCGGAGACCCCTGGCGCGACGCCGTCGCCCTGCACCGCCGCCTCGCCTACGTGCCCGGAGACGTCGTGCTCTGGCGCAACCTCTCCGGCGGCGAGGCCATCGACCTGCTCGGACGGCTCCGCGGCGGGCTCGACCCGGCCCGCCGTGCCCGCCTCCTGGAGCGGTTCGACCTCGACCCGACCAGGAAGGGCCGCACCTACTCCAAGGGCAACCGCCAGAAGGTCGCCCTCGTCGCCGCGCTCGCCTCCGACGTCGAGCTCCTCGTCCTCGACGAACCCACCTCCGGCCTCGATCCGCTGATGGAGGAGGTCTTCCGCAGCTGCATCGCCGAGGAGCGCGACCGCGGCCGCACCGTGCTGCTCTCCAGCCACGTCCTCTCCGAGGTCGAGGCGCTCTGCGACCGCGTCAGCATCGTCCGGGCCGGCCGCACCGTCGAGACCGGCACCCTCACCGACCTCCGCCACCTCTCCCGCACCTTCGTCGACGCCGAACTCGCCGGGGAGCCACCCCGCCTGACGGACGTCCACGACCTCGTCACCGACGGCCGGCGGATCCGCTGCCAGGTCGAGGCCGACCGGATCGACGCGGTGCTCCGCGCCCTCACCGCCGTCGGCGTCCGCAGCCTCACGTGCCGCCGGCCCACCCTGGAGGAGATCTTCCTCCGGCACTACGCGCAGCCCCCGCAGCAGCGCGACGGCAGCGGCCCCACCGCACCGGCGGCCAGTCGGTGAACGCCTTCGCCGGCACCCCCGTGCTGCTCCGGCTCGCCCTGCGCCGCGACCGCGTCGCGCTGCCCGCCTGGCTCGGCCTGCTGACCGCCTCCACCGCCTCCACGGCGCTCTCCTTCCGGTCGCTCTACGGCACCGCGGAGGCCCGGCAGGCCTTCGCCGCGGGCATCGGCGCCGACTCCTCCCTCCGCGCCCTGTACGGCCCGCTGTACGACGCCTCCACCGTCGGCGGGCTCACCGTCTGGCGGACCGGCGTCTTCGCCGCCGTCGTCGCCGCGCTGATGAGCACCCTCCTCGTGGTCCGCCACACCCGGGCCGAGGAGGAGGACGGCCGGCTCGAACTCGTCGGCGCCGGCGCGGTCGGCCGCCGCGCCCCGCTCACCGCCGCCCTCCTCGCGGCCGCCACCGCCGACCTGCTGCTCGCCCTCCTCGTCGCCGCCGCGCTGACGGCCGCCGGGCAGAGCCCCGCCGGTTCCCTCGCCCTAGGCCTGGCCACGGGCGGCTGCGGGCTCGTCTTCGCCGGGGTCGCCGCCGTCACCGCCCAGGTCGCGGCCACCGCCCGCGCCGCCAACGGGCTGGCCGGCGCGCTGCTCGCCGCCGCGTTCGTGCTGCGGGCCGCGGGCGACGCCGGGCCGGGCCCGCTCCGGGTGCTGGGCCGGCTCTCGCCGCTCGGCTGGGCCGAGCAGGTCAGGCCGTTCGCCGCCGACCGCTGGTGGATGCTGCTGCCGCCCGCGGCGGCCTTCGCCCTCGCCGCCGTCGCGGCCCACACGCTCGCCGCCCGCCGCGACCTCGGTGCGGGCCTGCTCCCGCAGCGTCCGGGGCCCGCGGCGGCCGCACCGGCCCTGCGCAGCGCGGCCGCCCTCGCCGCCCGTCTGCAGCGCGCCCCGCTGGCCGGCTGGACGGCGGGTGCCGCGGTGGCCGGGCTGGTGTTCGGCGGGGTGTCGGGCGGCGTCGCCGACCTGGCCGGCGGCAACGCGCAGGTCGCCGACCTCATGGCCCGGCTGGGCGGCCGGAGCGGCCTGGCCGACTCCTACCTCGCCACCACCACGGGCCTGTTCGGCATGGCGGCCGCCGGCTACGCCGTGCAGGCCGTGCTGCGGCTGCGCACCGAGGAGACCTCCGGGCGGGCCGAACCGCTGCTCGCCACCGCCGTCCCCCGGCTCCGCTGGGCCGCCGGACACCTGCTCTTCCCGCTGCTCGGCGCGGCCGCCCTGCTCGCCGCGGCCGGCCTGGCCACCGGCCTCGGCCGGGGCGCCGCCGGCGGGGGCACGGGCCGGGCGGTGGTGCGGCTGCTGCCCGCGGCCCTGGCCCAGCTCCCCGCGGTCTGGTGCACGGCCGCCGCCGCCCTCGCGGTGTACGGCCTGCTGCCCCGGTGGACGGCCGCCGGCCGGGGCGTGCTCGCGGGGGCCGCCGCGGCCGGCTGGCTCGGGCCGGTCCTGCGCCTGCCGCAGTGGGTCCTGGACGTCTCGCCGTTCACCCACGCCCCGCACCTGCCCGGCGGCCCCGTACCGGTCGCCCCCACGCTCCTCCTCACCGCGGCGGCCGCCGTCCTGACGGCGGCGGGCCTCGCCGGGCTGCACCGCCGCGACCTCGGCTGACGCACCGTCGCAGGGCCCGGTCGTCCGCCGCCCGAATACCGCAGGACGCATGTCCGGGGGATCCGCTATATTCGCGCCGCCGTCGAACGATTCGTGTCCGGCGTGTACGACGTCCAGGGAGCACCGCATGCCGTCCGACCCGTTCAGCCCGCAGCCTGACGGCGCGACGGGTCAGGACGACGCCTTCGCCCGCGCCTTCGCCGCACCGGCGGGCCCGCCGCCCGCCGGCCCGCCGTACGGGACGGATCCCTACGCACCGCCCAAGGCCGACCCCTACGCCGCACCGCCGCAGACCGGGCCCTACGCCGCACCGCCGCAGGCCGACCCCTTCGCACCGCCGCAGGCCGGCCCCTACGGCGCACCGCCGTACGCGGCCCCGGGTGCGCCCGGCGCGGCCCCCGGCACGGCCTGGGGCGGCTGGGGGCAGCCCGGCGTCGGCGGCTGGCAGCCGCCCGCGGGCCCGCCGACCACCTTCAGCGGCTACGCCATCGCCTCCCTGGTGCTGGGCATCCTCGGCGGCGCCTGCTTCATGTGGGTCGGCGCGATCGCCTTCGGCATCGCCGCGCTGCGCACCGTCCGGCAGCGCAACGAGCGCGGCCGCGGCATGGCCGTCGCCGGCATCGTGCTCGGCTCGGTGTGGGCGTTCGTGCTGGCGACCGCCTTGGTGCTGGTGATCGTGTTCGGCGGGGACGGCTCCGAGCCGTTCGGCGAGGACGACCTCAGCGGCACGCAGAGCGGCCGTACCGAGGTCTTCGAGCTGCGGAACGGCGACTGCTTCCTCGACCCGGGCGGCGACACTGAGGACGACGTCCGCGACGTCGAGGTGGTCTCCTGCGGCGAACCGCACGACGCCGAGGTGTACGGCATCGCCGACCTCGGCACCACCTCGTACAAGGACGAGGCCGCCTTGGTCGCCGACGCGGACAGCAGGTGCCTGCTCGTTCTGCGCGACTTCGCCCCGGACACCTGGGCCATCCCGGAGGACGCCGAGCTGTCGTACTTCCGGCCCTCCGAGCTCCGTGCGGTCGGCGGGAGCCGGCGGCACGTCACCTGCTTCCTCGGGACGGGTCCCGACACGACCGGCTCGCTCCGGCAGGCCGGGTCCCTCACCGAGATCCAGACCGCCTACCTGGAGGTCGAGTTCGGCGTCGACTACGAGTTCGCGCAGCAGCCGAGCAGTGACCCGGGCGCCGACCTGGGCGGCTACCGCACCTGGGCCGTCCAGCTGGCGGTGGCGCTCGACAAGGAGATCTACGTCCTGCAGCACCGGAGCTGGGGCGGGGTCGCCGCCGAGCCGGCCGGCGCGCTGAAGGGGGAGCTGGAGAAGGCGCTCCTGCACGTCCGGGCCGCGGCCGCCGCGGATGACGCCGCCACGCTGGAGCGCGAGCTGGGGAAGGCCGACGAACACCTCGGGCCGGAGCGGGCCGCCGTCCTCCGTACGGCGCTCGGCCTGACCGACACCGGGGGCCCGGTGGGGGGCCGCGGCAGCGGCTCCGGTGCGGGCCTGTCCACCGCGGCGCCCGTCGCCGACCTGCGCACCGCGGGCCGCCCCGAGGCCCGTGGCGTCGTGGCCGTCTGACCCGGGCCGGCTCCCGGTCCTTCCTGCCCGCCGGGGTTCACCCGGCGGGCAGGCCCACGAGGTCGGCCATCTCCTCGACGGCGTGCGCGAAGAAGGCGTCCGCGGGGTCGAAGGAGCCGACGAAGTGGCCGAAGAGCTCGAAGCCGATCATGCCGAAGAGCTGGGTCCAGGCGATCGCGGCCCGGGCCAGCACCGGCTCGGGCAGTCCGGGGGCGAACTCCTCCCGGAGCCGGGCGAGCTGCTCGCCCAGCGGCCCGGTGAGGGCGGGTGCCGCGCCGCCGGTCGCCGCGCGGTCCTCCGTCGTGCCCGCGGCCCGGGCGGCCTGGTGGGCCACCCCGATGAGCGCGAGCGGCAGCCGGGCGGCCGGTGCGACGGTCTCCTGCGGCGCGCTGTAGCCGGGCACCGGCGTGCCGAAGACGAGGGCGTACTCGTGCGGGTTGGCCCGCGCCCAGGTCCGGACGGCGGTGCACAGGGCCCGCCAGCGGGCGCGCGGGCCGGGGTGGGCGGCGAGGGCGGCGTCGACGGCGTCGGCGAGGTCGGTGTAGGCGTCGACGATCAGTGCGGTGAGCAGGTCGTCGCGGCTGGGGTAGTACCGGTACAGCGCGGAGGAGGCCATGCCGAGTTCGCGGGCGACGGCGCGCAGCGACAGCCGCTGGGCGCCCTCGGAGGCGAGGTGGCGGCGGGCGGCGGTCTTGATCTCGCGGGTGAGCTCCTCGCGGGCCCGTTCGCGGGCGGTCCTGATGGCGGTCATACGGACAGACTGCCACAGATGGAAGCGACGCACCGAAACGAGAGCAGTGCTCTTGACCGAAGGCGCCGGGCGTGTCAGAGTCGTACCAGGACGAGAGCGCTGCTCTCGAAAACGTCCGCCGCTCTCACTCTCCGGGGGTCCCCATGTCCGACACCAGCCGCTACGTGATGCCGACCGGCCGCCTCTCCGCGGCCCTGCTCTCCCTCTCCAACCGCACCGTCGCCGCCCTCACCCGGGCCGGGCTGAGCGTCTGGGGCTCCCGGGTCCTCGCGGTGCGCGGCCGTACGAGCGGCGAGTGGCGCACCACCCCGGTCAACCTCCTCACCCTCGACGGACGCCGCTACCTGGTCGCCCCCCGCGGCCACACCCAGTGGGTGCGCAACCTGCGGGTCGCCGGCACCGGTGAACTCCGGCTCGGCCGTCGCGCCGAGCCCTTCGCGGCCGCCGAGATCCCCGACGCCGACAAGCCCGCGATCCTCCGCGCCTACCTGAAGCGCTGGAAGTTCGAGGTGGGCGTCTTCTTCGACGGGGTCGACGACACCGCCTCCGACGACGAACTGCTGCGCATCGCGCCCGGCTACCCGGTCTTCCGCCTCGCCGACGCGTGACCGCCCGCCGGGGCCCGGCCGGCCCTCACCCCGCGGCCGCCGCCCGGACGAACCGCTCCGCCAGCTGCGGCGCCCCCGCCCAGTGCAGGTGCAGGTACGAGGCGTGCACCGGGCCCTGCACGAACCCCTCGGTCTGCGCACCCGCCGGGCCGCGCCAGACCCAGGCGGGCTGCTCGCCCGCACCCGGTTCGCACACCGTGCGGTGGAACTCGTGCCCCCGCACCCGGGTGCCGGCCGCGGCGAGCGGGCTGTCGCCGAGCGCGACCGCCTCCCGGTAGCCGAGGGTGAGGCGCTCGGTCATCCGGGCCGCGCCGGGCAGCACGCCGCACATCGGGCGGCCGTCCAGTTCCCGCCCCAGGTAGAGCAGGCCGGCGCACTCCGCGGCGATCGGCCGCCCGGCGGCCGCCAGCGCTCCGATCGAACGGCGCAGCGGCTCGTTGGCGCTGAGCTCGCCCACGTACATCTCCGGGAAGCCGCCCCCGACGACGAGTGCCGCCGTGCCGTCGGGCAGGGCCGCGTCGTGCAGCGGGTCGAAGGACACCACCTCCGCCCCGGCGGCGGCGAGGAGTTCGGCGTTCTCGGCGTACGAGAACGAGAAGGCGGCGCCGCCCGCGAGGGCGATCCGCGGACGGCCCGGCACCACGGAGACCTCCTCGGCCGCCGACCAGGGGGCGGCGGCGAGCGGCGGTGCGGTGCGGGCCAGTGCCAGCAGGGCGTCGAGGTCGACGGAGGCGCCGACGAGCTCCCCCATGTCGCGGACGGCCCGCAGGGCGTCCGCGGACCGCTCCACCGCCGGGACCAGCCCGAGGTGGCGCGACGGCGTGGCGACCGCGGCCGCGCGCCGGACACAGCCGAGCACCGGCACGCCGGAGCCCTCCTCCAGGGCCTCGCGCAGCAGGTGCTCGTGCCGGTCGGAGGCGACCCGGTTGAGGATCACGCCGGCCAGCCGCACCTCCGGGTCCCAGGAGGCGAAGCCGTGCACGAGGGCCGCCACGGAGCGCGACTGCGAGGAGGCGTCGACGACCAGCACCACGGGCGCCCGGAGCAGTTTGGCGACGTGCGCGGTCGAGGAGAGCTCCCCGCGTCCGGCGGCGCCGTCGAAGAGCCCCATCACGCCCTCGACCACGGCGACGTCCGCGCCGGCCGCGCCGTGCAGGAAGAGCGGGGCGATCCGCTCCTCGCCGCACATCCAGGCGTCGAGGTTGCGGCCCGGGCGTCCGGCGGCGAGCGCGTGGTAGCCCGGGTCGATGTAGTCCGGGCCGACCTTGTGCGGCGAGACCGTGAGACCGCGCGCGGTCAGGGCGGCGACGAGCCCGGTGGCGACGGTGGTCTTCCCGGCGCCCGAGGAGGGTGCGGCGACGACGAGGCGGGGGATGTTCAACGGGCTACCACTCGATGCCGCGCTGGCCCTTGCGGCCGGCGTCCATGGGGTGCTTGACCTTGGTCATCTCGGTGACGAGGTCGGCGAGCCCGGTGAGCGGCTCCTTGGCGTACCGGCCGGTGATCACCACGTGCTGGCTGCCCGGGCGGTCGCGCAGCACGGACACCACCTCGTCGACGTCGACCCAGCCCCAGTGCATGGGGTAGGTGAACTCGTCGAGCACGTAGAAGCGGTAGGTCTCGGCGGCGAGGTCGCGCTTGACCTGCTCCCAGCCCTCCTTCGCCGCCTCCTCGCTGGACTCCATGCCGCGCTGCACCCAGGACCAGCCCTCGCCCATCTTGTGCCAGGCCACGGTGCCGCCCTCGCCGGAGGCGCCGAGCACGCGCAGCGCGTTCTCCTCGCCGACCTTCCACTTGGCGGACTTCACGAACTGGAACACCCCGATCGGCCAGCCCTGGTTCCAGGCGCGCAGGGCCATGCCGAACGCCGCGGTCGACTTGCCCTTGCCGGGGCCGGTGTGTACGGCGGTGATCGGCAGGGTGCGGCGCTGGCGGGTCGTCAGGCCGTCGTCGGGCACGGTCTCGATCTTTCCCTGCGGCATCAGGCGGCCTTTCGGAGGAGGTGGGCGGAACGGTGGTCGCGGACGAGGGCGGCCACGCCCTCGGCACGCAGCTCGTCCAGGGTGACGGCGGGCCCGCCGAGCCGGGCGGCGAGCGTGCGCGCGAGGCCGAGCCGCACGTGCCCCGCCTCGCAGTCGATCACCACGCTCGCCAGGCCCTGGCCGGCGAGCAGCCCGGCGGCGCGGTCGGCGTCGGCGAGGGCGGTGCGGCCGCCGGTGGCACGGCCGTCGGTGACGACGACGAGCAGCGGACGCCGGTCCGGGTCGCGCATCCGCTCGACGCGCAGCACCTCGTGGGCGCGCAGCAGCCCGGCGGCGAGCGGTGTGCGGCCGCCGGTCGGCAGCTGTTCCAGGCGGGCCGCGCCGACCTCGACGGAGGAGGTCGGCGGCAGCGCCAGCTCGGCGCCGGCGCCGCGGAAGGTGATCAGGCCGATCTTGTCGCGGCGCTGGTAGGCGTCCATGAGCAGCGACATGACGGCGCCCTTCACGGCGCCCATCCGCTGCCGGGCCGCCATCGAGCCGGAGGCGTCGACGACGAAGAGCACGAGGTTGGACTCCCGGCCGCGGCGCACCTGCTCGCGGAAGTCGTCCTTGGCGAGCACCAGCGCCCGCCCCGAGCGTCCGCGGGCGTGCTGGTGCGGTGCGGCGGCCTGCAGGGTGGCGGTCAGGTGCAGTCGGCTCAGGTGCCCGCGGGGGCGGCGGGCGCGCACGGTGGTGCCGCCGTCGGTCTCGGCGGGGGAGCGCCGCCCCTGGGCGCCGCGGCCGGTGCCGGGCACCTTGAACAGCCGGGTCCGGTACGGCTCCGCGGCGGCCACCGGCGCGCTCTCGCGGCCCGCGCCCGGGGCGGGGCGCTGCGCGGGCGGGGCGGCCTCCTGGGGGCCGTCGGCCGGGTCGGACGCGGCCGAGCCGTCGGGGGCGTCGCCGGGGGCGGGTGCGCCGCCGTCCGGGCCTCCGCCGTCGGGCCCGCCGCCGTCCGGACCGTCACCGTCACCGTCGCCGTCGTCACCGCCGTCGGCCCCGTCGGCCCCGTCGGGCCGCTGCGGGTCCTCGGGGGGCTCGGGCCGGTCGGCGTGCTCCTCCAGGGTGCGGTCGAGCTGCTCCTCGTCGAGGCCGGGTGCGTCGAAGGGGTTGCGGCGGCGGCGGTGCGGCAGGGCCAGCTGAGCGGCCTTGCGGACGTCCTCCTCCTCGACCCGGGTGCGGCCGGCCCAGGCGGCGAGGGCGACGGCTGCGCGCGCCATCACGATGTCGGCGCGCAGCCCGTCCACCTCGAAGGCCGCGCAGACCGCGGTGATCTGCCGCAGGGCCGCGTCGGTGAGCTCCACCCGCGGCAGCAGTTCCCGGGCGTCGGTGATGCGGTCGGCGAGCGCCTGCTCGTCCGCGGCGAACCGGTCGGCGAAGCCCGCCGGGTCGGCGTCGTAGGCGAGCCGGCGGCGGACGACCTCGGCGCGTTCGGCGGGCTCGCGGGTGGCGGCGATCTCCACGGTGAGGCCGAAGCGGTCGAGCAGCTGCGGCCGCAGTTCGCCCTCCTCCGGGTTCATGGTGCCGACGAGCAGGAAGCGCGCCGCGTGCCGCACCGACACGCCCTCGCGCTCCACGTAGGAGCGGCCCATCGCCGCGGCGTCGAGCAGCAGGTCGACCAGGTGGTCCTGGAGGAGGTTGACCTCGTCGATGTAGAGCACCCCGCGGTGCGCCCGGGCGAGCAGGCCCGGCTCGTAGGCCTTGACGCCGTCGGCGAGGGCCCGCTCCAGGTCGAGGGAGCCGACGATGCGGTCCTCGGTGACGCCGACCGGCAGCTCCACGAGGTGCGCGGGCCGGGTGTGCGCGGAGCCGTCGGTGTGCGCGCCGTCCGGGCAGTGCGGGTCGGGTGCGGCCGGGTCGCAGGCGAACCGGCAGCCGCCGGCCTCCGCGATCGACGGCAGCAGGCCGGCCAGGGCGCGGACCATCGTCGACTTGGCGGTGCCCTTCTCACCGCGGACGAGCACGCCGCCGACCGCCGGGGAGACGGCGTTGAGCAGCAGCCCGAGCCGCAGGTCGGCCATGCCGACGATCGCGGTGAAGGGATAACGGACGTCGGTCATCTGCACTCCATGCCTCCCGGCGCCGCTCACGGCGCACCCGGCGGGACGAACGGGAGGCCGGCCGGCGCCCCGCCCTCGATCAGCTTCCACAGCGCCTCGGTGTCGGCGTGCTCCTCGATCAGGTCGCCGAGCCGGTCGAGCCGCTCCTCGCGGGCGGCGGCGAACGACGTGTCCGGCGCGGGCACGAACGCCCGTCCGGCGAGGGCGGCCGCCTCGCGCAGCAGGGCCCGCCGGAAGCCGTCGTTCTCCAGCACGCCGTGCCAGGTCGTGCCCCACACCGCGCCCGCCCGGCAGCCGTCGAGGGCACGCCCGCGGCCGTCCGAGACGAACGCCTCGCCGCCCTCGACGGTGACCACGCCGTGGTGGATCTCGTACCCCTCGACCCGCTCCCCGTACGCCTCGCCGACCGGGCGGGCGAGCACCTTCTCCCGGCCGAAGACGACCCGGGTCGGCAGCAGGGCGAGGCCCGCGACCGTGCCGGCCCCCGACTCGACGTCGTCGGTGATCTCCCGGGCGAGCATCTGGTAGCCGCCGCACACGCCGAGCACCGGCAGGCCGGCCGCCGCCCGGGCGCGCACCGCGCGGTCCAGGCCGCGTTCGCGCAGCCAGGCGAGGTCGGCGACGGTCGCCCGGGTGCCGGGCAGGATCACCAGGTCGGCGTCGGCGAGTTCCTCGGGCCGGGTCGCCCAGCGCACCAGCACGCCGGGCTCCTGGGCGAGCGCGTCGACGTCGGTGAAGTTCGACAGCCGGGGAAACCGCACGACGGCGACCCGCAGCACGTCCGTGCCGTGGGGGGCGGCCACCGGGGCGCGTTCGGCGACGGTCGACAGGTCGAGCGAGTCCTCGGCGTCCAGCCACAGCCCCGGCAGCATGGGCAGCGTGCCCAGCACCGGACGGCCCGTCAGGCCCTCCAGCATCTCCAGGCCGGGCGCGAGGAGCCGCGCGTCGCCGCGGAACTTGTTGACGAACCAGCCCGACACCAGCGCCTGGTCCTGCGCGGAGAGCAGCGCCAGCGTGCCGTACATCGCGGCGAACACCCCGCCGCGGTCGATGTCGCCGACCACCACGACGGGCAGGTTCGCGGCGGTCGCCAGGCCCATGTTGGCGATGTCGCGGTCGCGCAGGTTGATCTCGGCGGGCGACCCCGCCCCCTCGCAGACCACCACGTCGTACCGGCTGCGCAGGTCGGCCAGGCACTCCAGGGCCCGTTCCAGCAGGACGGGCTTGCGCTCGCGGTAGTCGAGCGCGCCGACCTCCGCGACCGGCCGCCCGAGCAGCACGACCTGGCTGCGGCCGTCCGCACCGGGCTTGAGCAGCACCGGGTTCATCGCGGCCTCCGGCTCCACCCGGGCGGCCTGCGCCTGCATCGCCTGCGCCCGGCCGATCTCGGCGCCGTCCGCGGTGACGAAGGAGTTGAGCGACATGTTCTGCGCCTTGAACGGCGCGACCCGCACGCCCCGGCGGACCAGCCAGCGGCAGACCGCCGCCGTGACCACGCTCTTGCCCGCGTCCGAGGTCGTCCCCGCGACCAGCAGTGCCCGGCTCATCGGCCCACTCCTCCTGTCGTCCTGCGTGCGCGGCGGCGGGCCCGGACGGCCCGGCCGGCGAGCGTGACGGCCAGCGCCAGCACGCCGACCCGCCGCGAGAGCGCGCAGGCCCGTTCGATGTCGGCGGCGGCGACCGGCCGCAGTTCCGCGCCCAGGACGGGCCGGTGCTCGACCCGCGTCCCGTACCGCAGCGTGCCGCCGAGGCGGACGCCGAGGGCCCCCGCGAACGCCGACTCGGCCTGGCCCGCGTTCGGGCTGGGGTGGGCGGAGCCGTCGCGCCGCCAGACCGTCCAGGCGGCCCGCGGGTGCTCCGCCGCGGCGACGGCCAGCAGCGCCGTGAGCCGGGCGCCGGGCCAGCCGGCGACGTCGTCGAGCCGGGCCGACGCCCAGCCGAAGCGCGTGTGCCGCGGCGTGCGGTGACCGACCATGGCGTCCAGCGTGTTGACGGCGCGGAAGGCCAGCAGGCCGGGCGTGCCGGCGAGGGCCCCCCAGGTGAGCGCGTTGACGACGGCGTCGGCGGTGTTCTCGGCGACCGACTCGACGACGGCGCGGGCGATCTGCTGCCCGTCCAGCGCGCTCGGGTCGCGGCCGCACAGGTGCGGGAGCCGCTCGCGGGCGGCGGCGAGGTCGCCGGCCTCCAGGGCGCGGCCGATCGTGCGGGCCTCCCGGGTGAGCGAGGTGCCGCCGAGCACCGTCCAGACGGCGGCCGCGGCGAGCGCCGTACGGGCCGGGCGGCTGCGCCCGAGGGCGCGTTCGGCGAGCACCGCCCCGGCGGCCACGGCGCCCACGCAGAGCGCGGTGTAGGCGGCACCCGCCCCCCGGTGGTCGCGCCACAGGGCCCGCTCCAGCCGTCCCGCGGCGCTGCCGAACACGGCCACCGGGTGGCCCCGGCGCGGGTCGGCGAACGCGGTGTCGGCGAGGTACCCCGCGACGGCGCCCAGCAGATAGGGGGACGCCTGGGTCGGACGGCTCACCGCCCGGTTCCCCGGTCGGGGCGCAGCGGAGACCGCCGGGCAGCCTGCATGGCGTGCGTGTCCTCACTCAGGGTCCGCGCCCTGGATCGACGAACCGGCGGCGAGAGTCTCCTGGCTTCCGGGTCCGACACACCCCCGGGCCTTCCAACGGCCCTGTGGCGGACCGTCGTGACCATGTGTTCGAGCGTGCTCCCCGGTGACAGTGGCGGGACCGCGCCGGATTCGCACCGGCTTCCTCTGCATGCCTCCGTATGGCCCAGCGATACCATCACGCGCTCCGACCGGGAGTCAACCAAGCGTGCGGAGGGGTTGGTCACACACCGTCGCCGTCCGCGGGGCCCGCGGTCCGTACGATCCTCCAGCCCCCGCACGGGGCCCGGCGCCGCCGCTTCGTGCGTTCGGCGGCTGGGGCCGGCCGCGGGCCCGCCGTACGTTCTTGTCGCATGCGACGCACCCCGCCCGTCCCGCTCCCGGTGCCGTTCTCCCCCCGGGCCGCCCGGGCCCACCGCGCCGGGCTCGGCCTGACGCCCGAACAGGTCGCCGACGGCATGGCCGCGCACGGGGTGCGGCTGCTGCCCGCGCACGTCCTCGCCTGGGAGAGCGGCGCGCTGCGGCCCTCCGAGGAGGAGTTCGTCGCGCTGGCCCGGGCGCTGTGGTGCCCGCCTGTCCGGCTGATGGACGCGGGCCCCGCCTCGCTGCGCGACTTCCGGCTGGCCCGCGAGCTCACCCCGGCCGAGACGGCGCGGCGGATCGGCGTTGCCCCGCAGGTGTACGCCCGCGCCGAGGCCGCCGGCCGGTGGGACGCGCCCGAGGAGGTGGGCCGGGCCCTCGCGCACGTGCTCGGCGTCCCGCTGCGCACCCTGGTGGCGGTGACCGGCCGTCAGGACGCCCTGGAGCGCCTGCTGCGGCAGGTCGTCGACGGCCGCTGGCAGGCGCAGCTCGCAGCCGTCGCCCGGATCGTCCCGGCGTCGCACGACGTCCTCGCGGAGGTCCTCGCGGCCCTCCGGGACACCTACCTCGTGCCCGCGCACTGGGGAGCCGCCCCCGCGGTGCCCGCCCGCCCGCAGGCGCCCGCCGACCGCTTCTGGGAGCTGCTCGCCGGGTGGCCCGGCGACGTCCCGGTCTGAGCCCGCGGGGGCGCCGCCGCCCGGACGGCCCGCCCGGGTGGCCGGATGCCGCCTGCCGGGCGTGGACTGGGAGCGCCATGTCCGAAGCCAGCAGACCGGGGATGCCATGCGCAGCTGGGGAACCGCCACCGCCGTCGCTGCCGCCGTCGTCGGAGCCGGGGCCGCCGCCGTGCTCCTGGCCGGCCGCCGCGCCTCCGAACGGTCCGTCCGTCCCGGCTCCGCGGGCGGCGTCTTCGGGTCGGCCGCGGGCGTCCGCGTCCACCACGTGGGGCCGGACTCCGTCACCCTCACCCGCAGCGTCGAGACGGAGCGGCCCGGCCGCTACGCCCTGGAGTGGGCCGGGGGCGGGCACGCCGTCGTCGGCGAGCTGCTCGGCACCGCCCCGCAGAGCGTCACCCGCCGCCTGCTGTCGGCCGGGGCCCCGCTCGCCGGCGGCGCCGAGGTGCGGGTGACCGCCCGCGTCGGGACCGGCGACCCGCACTCCGCCCTCGGCCTCGACTTCACGGAGGCCGCCGTCGACGGCGAGCTCGGGCCGATGCCCGCCTGGTACCTGCCGGGCATGCGGGGGCTGTGGGTGGTGCTGGTGCACGGCCCGGGCGCCGACCGGCAGCAGACCCTGCCCGTGCTGCCGTTGCTGCACGCGCTGCGGCTGCCCGCGCTGGTCGTCACCCACCGCGGGGACGACGGGGCGCCGCCCCCGCCCGACGGGCTGAGCCACTTCGGCGAGACCGAGTGGCAGGACGTGGACGCCGCCCTCCGCTTCGCCCGCGCCCACGGCGCCGACCGCGTGGTGCTGTACGGCTGGTCGCTCGGCGCCACCATGGCGCTGCACACGGCGGCCCGGTCGGCCTGGCGGGAGTCCGTGGCGGGCCTGGTGCTGGACTCGCCGGTGCTGGACTGGCGCGCGACCGTGCGCCGCGAGGCCACCCGGGCGGGCGTGCCGGCGCCGCTGGCGGAGCTCGGCGCGCTGGCGGCCGAGGGCCGGACCCGGGTCGACCTGGCGGGCTTCGCCCGGCTCGCGGACGGCACCGACCTCCACGTGCCCGCGCTGCTGCTGCACAGCCCCGACGACGCCGTGGCGCCGTGGGCCGCCGCGGCCCGGCTCGCCGAACGGCGGCCCGACCTGGTGAGCCTGCGGCCCGTCCCGGAGGGCGCGCACGCCGCCCTCTGGAACGCGGACCCGGACGCGTACACGGAGGCGCTGCGGCGGTGGCTGACGCCGCTGCTCTGAGGCGTCCTCCGGGCCTCCGCGACGGTTGTGCTCATGTCATATTTCGTGATCGTGAGCCCGGTTTGATGCCGGATGCCCGATCTCATCCCCCGTCCGCGGACCGGACGTGCGAGCGCGCGTAGAACTCGATGTGACAGAAGGCCCCTGCGCGGGGAAGACTGCACGGCGTGACGTCTCGGAACCCGCGCGACCGTGATGCCCCGCTCCAGCCCGCGATCCGCACCGGAGCGACGGTGACCCGTCTGCCAGGAGCGGCCCGCCGAGCCGACCATGAGCAGCCGGGCGGACCCGCCCGCCGCCGCACCCCCGGGCCCAAGCCCGGCCGCGGCCGCGTGCCGGTGCCCGAGGGCTTCCCCGCACCCGCAGAGCTGGCCCCGCTGGCCCGCCGAATGCTCGCCGACGCCGTGCGGATCTCCCGCTGGGCCGGCGAGCTCGCCGAGGTCGACAAGCGCGGCGAGCTCCTGCCCGACGACGCCAGGGCCGCCGGCCGCGCCCTCGCGATGACCGTGGGCGCGGCCGCCAAGGCCTGGGGGCAAGCCCTGCTCGTCGGCCTGGTCGAGCTCCGCGACGCCGGAGCCGGGCCGGGCTGGCGCCTCAACGCCTGGGAGCACGACGACGAGGCGGTGATCCGCGGCTGGTCGGCGCTGTTCGACGCCTGGACCCTCCTCGCGCCCGTGCCGCCCGCCGCCATGCGCGGCGTCTTCGCCGTGCTCGCCGGCCAGGCCGTCGACCAGGCGCCGCAACTCCTCTCCTTCCTGCACCTCGTCGACGGCCCGGTGTCGGACGGCGAACTGCTGGAGCTGCTCCGCCGCGGCCTCGACGAGCGCCGGCACGGCGTCGTCCCCGGCGCGCTCGGGCTCTCGCCCGTGCCGCACGCGGCCTCCGCGATGTCCGCCGTCCGCGGCACCTGCCGCGAACCGCAGATCGACACCCCCACGGCCGCCGCCGACGCCGCCGCGGTCCTCGACTGGATGCTGGACGGTCTGGCCGCCGTGGGTGCCCTGGAGCGCCGTGACGAGGCCGCCGAGCTCTCCCCCCTCGGCCACTGGGCGGTGCGCGCCAAGCTGGAGGAGATCTGCACCGTCGCGCAGACCGCGGCCGGCCACATCGAGCAGAGCGCCCAGGAGCTCCTGAGCGCCTGCGCCGACTACACCCCCGGCCCGGCCCGCGCCGAGTACCGGGCCTGGGTCGCCGCCCGACCCGCCGACCGCGCGGTCGCCGAGCTCCTCGACGCCGCCCGCGGCGAGGACGCCCTCGTGCGCGGTCTCGCCTTCGAAGCCCTCCGGGTGGCCGGCGGCACCGCCGAGCAGGCCGTCCGCGCGGCCGTCGAGGAGACCGTGCTGCGGCCCTACGCGCTGCTCTGGCTGGCCGAGCGCTCCGACGAGGGCCCGGTGGCCCCCGCCGACGTGCTGGGCGCGGAGGACGCCGCCTGGCTGTGGGTGGACACCGCCGCCGCCGTGCTCGACCACGGCGACACCGCACTGCTCGTGCCGCACGTGGAGGGCGCCTCCGCGGGCGAGCCGGTACGGCTCTTCAACCGGGCCCGGCAGTCCGGGCACCCCCGGGCGGCGTCCGTGCTCACCGCGGTCTCCGGGGTCCACCCGGACCCGGCGGTGGCCCGCGCCGCGCGCCGCTCCGCGTTCGCCGTCCACGACGGCGGCGCGGGCCGCTGACCGCCCGTACCCGCCGTGCTTCCGGCGGCGGGTACGCACCGCGCGGCGCAGAGGCGCGGCCGGTGCGTACCGTGCGGCGCAGAGGCGCGGCGGGAACGCAGAGACACGGCGGGAACGAGGAAGGGCCCGGATCCTTGCGGATCCGGGCCCTTCCGTCGTGCTACGTGCCGGTCAGCAGCCGCGCGACTCCGCGCGGCGGGCACGGACGTCGCCGACCTTCTGGCCCACCTTGCGGCGGATGACCAGCAGCGGCGCCATCGCGGCCAGCGTGATCTGGGCGACCGCGCCGATGTGCATCAGCGTGTTGCCGCCGGGCAGGCCCGTGGCCCACGCCGCGAGGCAGCCGATGGAGACGACGATCCAGCAGAGCGTCGCCGTGGCCAGCAGGCCCTGCGGCTTCGGGTACTCGATGCGGCTGACCATCAGGTACGCCACGCCGAAGATCATCAGCAGGCCGGGCACGAACGGCGGGTCGAGGAGCACGATGGCGATCACCGTCATCGCACCCATCGGGCAGGGCATGCCCTGGAAGATCCCCGGCCGCATCTTGACGGCCGAGAACCGGGCGAGCCGCAGCACCACCGACAGCAGGACGGTCAGCGCGATGAACGCCGAGAGCTGCTGGTTGCTGTCCGGCGACACGATGCCCCAGACCGCCACGAAGTACGCCGGGGCGATGCCGAAGCTGATCAGGTCGGCCAGGTTGTCCAGCTCCGCACCCAGCGCCGAGGAGCGCAGCTTGCGGGCCACCAGGCCGTCGAAGAGGTCGCACATGGCGCCGATCAGCAGCAGCGTCACCGCGGTGGCGGCGCTGTTGCGGTTCGGCGAGGTCGTCTCACCGGTGAGGTGGGGCATCAGGACCCCGGTGGTGATCGAGTAGATCGCCAGGAAGCCGCAGACGGCGTTCCCCAGGGTCAGGAAGTCGGCGGTCGACAGGTGCTGCGGCGAACGGGGCGCACGCAGCTCGCGGTCGCGCGCCCAGCGGCGGCGACGCAGCTCGGCGGCCTCGTCGTCGAGGCCGACGAGAGTCTCGGGATCAGTCACGGTCAAGGCGCGTCACCCCGGCTGTGGTCTTCTGGCCGACCTCGACGCCCACCTCGACGCCGGCCGGCAGGTAGGTGTCGACGCGGGAGCCGAAGCGGATCAGACCGATCCGCTCGCCCTGCTCGACCTTGGTGCCGGCGTCGACGTACGGCACGATGCGGCGTGCGACGGCACCCGCGATCTGCACCATCTCGATGTCGCCGAGCTCGGTGTCGAAGTGCCAGACGACCCGCTCGTTCTGGTCGCTGTCCTTGTTGAACGCCGGGACGAAGCCGCCGGCGACGTGCTCCACGGACGTCACGGTGCCGGGCAGGGGAGCCCGGTTGACGTGCACGTTGAGCGGGCTCATGAAGACGGCCACCCGGGTCCGGCCGTCCGGCCAGGCGTCGATCGACTGCACCACGCCGTCCGCCGGGGAGATCACTCTGCCCGTGCCGATCTCACGCTCCGGGTCGCGGAAGAACCACAGCATGCCGGCGCCGAGCGCACAGGCCGGAACAGCCGCCAGGGCCCACTTGCCGTTGCGCCGGGTGAGGGCGGTCGTCACGGCGGCGGTGGCCAGGGTCGGGGCGAACCAGGGGGTCGCGCCGCGCGCGATCGTCACGCGCGGACGCCGACCGGCCGTCGGAGCGGCGAAGGGATCGCCGTCCGGGACGGAGGTGTGAGGGGACGGGCTGATGGGCATCGAAGACCTTAGTCGCGGGGGATCATGGCCGCTGGACGGGGGCCACCGCGGGGATCGGGTACAAGGGGACGCTGTCCCGGTGGATGCTATCGGGACCAGGCGGTAGGTGGGCAAGCCGCCTGTTCATGGATATGCCGGGCACGGAGCCTAGCCATGCCTGCTGTGTATACGACCGTAGCCGAGCGCCGGTGGTTCCCCAAGGGGTCCGGCGTGGCGGGTGACCCACGTCTCATGTCGGCGGGGGCGCGTCCGGCGCCGTGCGGGACGGCGCGCGGGCGGCTCCGGGCCCGGTGTTCGGAGGCGGCCGCAGGGCGTGTACCTGCTGATACGCGCCCTGCGGCCGCCTCCGGGCCCGCCGTGCCTCCCCGTCGGCTGACCAGGCCGTACGGCACGGCGGGGGGTCGTACGCGGGCCCGCACGCCCGCGCCCGACCATGCGGAAAGTCGGTGACCGGCGGGCTCAGTCGGCCAGCCGGTACTCCTCCAGCAGCCGGCGTCCGACGATCATCTTCTGGATCTCCGCAGTACCTTCACCGATGAGCAGCATCGGGGCCTCGCGGTAGAGCCGCTCGATCTCGTACTCCTTGGAGAAGCCGTAGCCGCCGTGGATGCGGAACGCGTCCTCGACGACCTCCTTGCAGTACTCGGAGGCGAGGTACTTCGCCATGCCGGCCTCGAGGTCGTTGCGCTCGCCGCTGTCCTTCTTGCGGGCGGCCATGACCATCATCTGGTGCGCGGCCTCGACCTTGGTGGCCATCTCGGCGAGCTTGAACTGGATCGCCTGGTGCTCGCAGATCTTCTTGCCGAAGGTGGTGCGCTGCTGGGCGTAGGAGATGCCCAGCTCGAAGGCGCGGCGGGCGACGCCGCAGCCGCGGGCGGCGACGTTGACGCGGCCGACCTCGACGCCGTCCATCATCTGGTAGAAGCCCTTGCCGGGGACGCCGCCGAGCACGCGGTCGGCCGGGACGCGGACGTCCTGCAGCACCAGCTCGGTGGTGTCGACGCCCTTGTAGCCCATCTTCTCGATCTTGCCGGGCACGGTCAGGCCCGGGACGGTCGGGTTCGGACCGAATCCGGCCGTCTTCTCGATCAGGAAGGTGGTCATGTTGCGGTACGGCGTGCTGCCGCCCTCGTCGGTCTTGCAGAGCACCGCGACGAGAGTGGAGGTGCCGCCGTTGGTCAGCCACATCTTCTGGCCGTTGAGGACGTAGGAGTCGCCGTCCCTGACGCCCTTGGTGGAGATGGCCGCGACGTCGGAGCCCAGGCCGGGCTCGGACATCGAGAAGGCGCCGCGGATCTCGCCGGCGGCCATGCGGGGCAGGAAGTACTCCTTCTGCTCCTGGGTGCCGTGCGCGTTGATCATGTGGGCGACGATGAAGTGCGTGTTGACGATGCCGGAGACGGACATCCAGCCGCGGGCGATCTCCTCGACCACCAGCGCGTACGTCAGCAGCGACTCGCCGAGGCCGCCGAACTCCTCGGGGATGGTCAGGCCGAACAGGCCGAGCTGCTTCATCCCCTCGACGATGGCGGTCGGGTACTCGTCCTTGTGCTCCAGCTCCGTCGCGACCGGAATGATCTCCTTGTCGACAAAGTCCCGCACGGTGGCGAGGATGTCCCGCTGGATCTCGGTGAGGCCGTCGGTCTGTGCGAGGCGTCCCATCGTGCGGCTCCGTCTCTGGGTTGTGCGTGAGGGTGGGGGAGAGGTGTACGGGGGCCCTGCCGGCGTGGCTGCGGCAGCAGGGCCCCCGAGGGGCCGGGTGGGGCGTGGCCGATGACGGCGGCCTGCCCGTCCGGGGTCCGTCAGGCGCGGGGCTCGGGGCGGCCGGGCTGCTCGCCGCCGCGCGCCAGGGTGTACGTCGCGGTCGGCACCATCACCTTGCGGCGGAAGATGCAGACCACGGTGCCGTCCTGCTTGTAGCCCCTGGTCTCGACGTACACGATGCCGCGGTCGTCCTTGGACTTCGACGGCCACTTGTCGAGGACGGTCGTCTCGCCGTACAGCGTGTCGCCGTGGAAGGTCGGCGCGATGTGGCGCAGCGATTCGATCTCCAGGTTGGCGATGGCCTTGCCGGAGACGTCGGGGACGGACATGCCGAGCAGCAGGGAGTAGATGTAGTTGCCGACGACGACGTTCTTGCCGAAGTCCGTCGTCTTCTCGGCGTAGTTGGTGTCCATGTGGAGCGGGTGGTGGTTCATGGTGAGCAGGCAGAAGAGGTGGTCGTCGTACTCGGTGACCGTCTTTCCGGGCCAGTGCTTGTAGACGGCGCCGACCTCGAACTCTTCGTAGGTGCGTCCGAACTGCATGGGTGTCGTCCTCGGGTGTGTGGTGCGAGCGGGCCGGGCCCGAAAGCAGGGGTCAGCTCTGCGGGGGCTCGAACTTCGAGGTGCGCTCCATGCCTGCCGCGCGGCCCTTGCCGGAGATGACCAGGGCCATCTTGCGGCTGGCCTCGTCGATCATCTCGTCGCCGAGCATGGCGGAGCCCTTGGCGCCGCCCGCCTCGGAGGTGCACCAGTCGTAGGCGTCGAGGATGAGCTCGGCGTGGTCGTAGTCCTCCTGCGCGGGCGAGAAGATCTCGTTCGCGGCGGCGACCTGGTCCGGGTGGAGCACCCACTTGCCGTCGAAGCCCAGTGCGGCGGCGCGGCGGGCCACGGCCTTGTAGCCGTCGGCGTTGCGGATCTGCAGGTAGGGGCCGTCGATGGCCTGCAGGTCGTTGGCGCGGGCGGCCATCAGGATGCGCATCAGGATGTAGTGGTAGGCGTCGGCGTCGTAGCCGGGCGGCTGCTCGCCGACGACGAGGGACTTCATGTTGATCGAGGCCATGAAGTCGGCGGGGCCGAAGATGATCGTCTCCAGCCGGGGCGAGGCGGTCGCGATCGCGTCGACGTTGATCAGGCCCTTGGCGTTCTCGATCTGCGCCTCGATGCCGATCCTGCCGACCTCGAAGCCCATGGTCTTCTCGATCTGGGTGAGCAGCAGGTCGAGGGCCTTGACCTGCTCGGCGTCCTGCACCTTCGGCAGCATGATGCAGTCGAGGTTGGGGCCGGCGCCCTCGACGACGGTGATGACGTCGCGGTACGTCCAGTGGGTCGTCCAGTCGTTGACCCGGACGACCTTGGTCTTGGCGCCCCAGTCGCCGTTGTTCAGCGCGTCGACGATGTTGTGCCGGGCGCTCTCCTTGACCAGCGGGGCGCACGCGTCCTCCAGGTCGAGGAAGACCTGGTCGGCGGGCAGGCCCTGGGCCTTCTCCAGGAAGCGCGGGTTGCTGCCGGGTACGGCCAGGCAGGAACGGCGGGGCCGGAGGCGGTCGGAGGTGGTCATGAGGGTGGTACGTCCTTCCCGGTCAGCTGCTCGCGTGGGCCCCGTCGGCCGACGGGTGCAGGGCGGCCCACGGCTGGAGCCTGTTGGCGAGCCGGATCTCGTCGACGATCCGGCCGATGATGGTGGTGATGCCGAAGTCCTTCGGTGTGAAGACCGCGGCGACACCGGCGGCCTTCAGGGCCTCGGCGTCCGCTGCCGGGATGATGCCACCGACGATCACGGGCACATCCTCCACCCCGGCACGCCGCAGGCGCTGCAGCACGTCGGGCACGAGCTCGGGGTGGGCGCCGGAGAGGATCGACAGCCCCACGCAGTGGACGTCCTCCGCCACGGCGGCGGAGACGATCTGCTCCGGGGTGAGCCGGATGCCCTGGTAGACCACCTCGAAGCCGGCGTCGCGGGCGCGGACCGCGATCTGCTCGGCACCGTTGGAGTGGCCGTCCAGGCCGGGCTTGCCGACGAGCAGGCGCAGCTTGCCCGTGCCGAGCTCCGCGGCCGTCGCGGTGACCGCCTCGCGGACGGCGGCGAGTTCGCCGCCCGGCTCGGCCGCGACGGCGACCGGGGCACCGCCCACGCCGGTGGGTGCCCGGTACTCGCCGAACACGTCGCGCAGGGCGAACGACCACTCGCCGGTGGTCACGCCGGCGCGGGCGCAGGCGAGGGTGGCGGGCACCAGGTTGTCGGTGGTGGCCGCGGTGGCCTTCAGCCGCTCCAGGGCGGCCCGGGCGGCGGTCTCGTCGCGTTCGGCCTGCCAGCGCTCCAGGCCGGCGAGCACGGACCGCTCGGAGGCCGGGTCGACGACCATGATGGCCGTGTCGAGGTCGGCCGTCAGCGGGCTCTCCTCGGTGGTGTCGAAGCAGTTGACCCCGACGATCCTGTCCTCGCCGGCCTCGATGCGGGCGCGGCGGGCCGCGTGCGAGGAGACCAGGTTGGACTTCAGGTAGCCGGACTCGACGGCCGGGATGACCCCGCCCATGTCCAGCACCTTGGCGATCTCCGCCTCGGCGCCGGCGAGCAGCTCGGCGGTCTTGGTCTCGATCACCTCGGAGCCGTTGAAGATGTCGCCGTACTCCAGGAGGTCGGACTCGTAGGCGAGCACCTGCTGGATGCGCAGCGACCACTGCTGGTCCCACGGGCGGGGCAGGCCGAGGGCCTCGTTCCACGCGGGGAGCTGGACGGCGCGGGCGCGGGCGTCCTTGGAGAGCGTGACGGCGAGCATCTCCAGCACGATCCGCTGGACGTTGTTCTCCGGCTGCGCCTCGGTGAGGCCGAGCGAGTTGACCTGCACGCCGTACCGGAAGCGCCGCTGCTTGGTGTCCTCGATGCCGTACCGCTCGCGCGTGACCTTCTCCCACAGCCGTGAGAAGGCCCGCATCTTGCACATCTCCTCGACGAAGCGGACGCCCGCGTTGACGAAGAAGGAGATGCGGCCGACGACCTCGCCCATCCGCTCGGCCGGCACCTGGCCGGAGTCGCGGACGGCGTCGAGGACGGCGATCGCGGTGCACATCGAGTACGCGATCTCCTGGACGGGGGTGGCCCCCGCCTCCTGCAGGTGGTAGCTGCAGATGTTGATCGGGTTCCACTTGGGGAGGTTCGCGACCGTGTAGGCGATCATGTCGGTGATCAGGCGGACGGACGGTCCCGGCGGGAAGACGTGCGTCCCGCGGGACAGGTACTCCTTGACGATGTCGTTCTGGGTGGTGCCGGTGAGCTTGGCGACGTCGGCGCCCTGCTCCTCGGCGACCACCTGGTAGAGCGCCAGCAGCCACATCGCGGTGGCGTTGATCGTCATGGAGGTGTTGGTCTGTTCGAGCGGGATGCCGTCGAACAGGGCACGCATGTCACCGACGTGGCCCACCGGCACGCCGACCCGGCCGACCTCGCCGCGGGCGAGGACGTGGTCGGAGTCGTAGCCGGTCTGGGTGGGCAGGTCGAAGGCCACGGAGAGGCCCGTCTGACCCTTCGCCAGGTTCCGCCGGTAGAGCGCGTTGGAGTCGCTCGCGGTGGAGTGGCCTGCATAGGTCCGCATCAGCCACGGACGGTCGCGGTCCGCCATCAGATGTTCCGGAAGCGGTTGATCGCGTCGAGGTGCTTGGCGCGGAACTCGGGGTCGGAGACGCCGAGGCCCTCCTCGGGGGCGAGGCAGAGCACGCCGACCTTGCCCTGGTGCTTGTTGTGGTGCACGTCGAGGGCGGCCTGGCCGGTCTCGTCCAGGGAGTAGACCTTGGAGAGGGTCGGGTGGATCTTGCCCTTGGCGACGAGGCGGTTGGCCTCCCACGCCTCGCGGTAGTTGGCGAAGTGCGAACCGACGATGCGCTTGAGCGACATCCACAGGTAGCGGTTGTCGTACTGGTGCATGAAGCCGGAGGTGGAGGCGCAGGTGACGATGGTGCCGCCCTTGCGGGTGACGTAGACGGAGGCGCCGAAGGTCTCGCGGCCCGGGTGCTCGAAGACGATGTCGACGTCCTCGCCGCCGGTCAGCTCGCGGATCCGGCCGCCCAGGCGCTTCCACTCGCGCGGGTCCTGGGTGTTCTCGTCCTTCCAGAAGCGGTACGCCTCGGCACTGCGGTCGATGATCGCCTCGGCGCCCATCGCCCGGCAGATGTCGGCCTTCTGGTCGTTGGAGACCACGCAGATCGGGGTGGCGCCGCCGGCCAGCGCGTACTGGGTGGCGTACGAGCCGAGGCCGCCGCTGGCGCCCCAGATCAGCACGTTGTCGCCCTGCTTCATGCCGGCGCCGTTCTGCGACACCAGCTGGCGGTAGGCGGTGGAGTTCACCAGGCCGGGGGAGGCGGCCTCCTCCCAGGTGAGGTGCTTCGGCTTGGGCATCAGCTGGTTGGTCTTGACGAGGGCCAGCTGCGCCAGGCCGCCGAAGTTGGTCTCGAAGCCCCAGATGCGCTGCTCCGGGTCCATCATCGTGTCGTTGTGGCCGTCCGAGGACTCCAGCTCGACCGAGAGGCAGTGCGCGACGACCTCGTCGCCGGGCTTCCAGGCGTTGACGCCGGCGCCGGTGCGCAGGACGACGCCCGCGAGGTCGGAGCCGAGCACGTGGTACGGCAGGTCGTGGCGCTTGGTGAGCGGGGAGAGCCGGCCGTACCGCTCCAGGAAGCCGAAGGTGGAGACCGGCTCGTAGATCGAGCTCCACACCGTGTTGTAGTTCACGGCGCTCGCCATGACGGCGACCAGCGCCTCGCCCGGGCCGAGCTCGGGGAGGGCGACCTCGTCCAGGTGGAGCGACTTGCGGGGGTCCTTGTCGCGGCTGTCGAGGCCCGCGAACATCTGCTCCTCGTCCTTGTGGAGCGTCACCGCCCGGTAGGACTCCGGCAGCGGGATCGCGGCGAAGTCCGCCGAGGTGCTGTCGGAGCTGAGGATCGCGTCGAGGATTTCGTTCATGGCTGCCTCCGAAGGCGTACCTGTGTGAGGGCACAGGGCGTCTGGGGGAGCCGGGAGCGGACACCGGCTTCGCTGAGGGTCTGTGGGTGGAAGGAGGCGACGGTCCGAGGTGTGGAGTGTCGCCAGGGTGGTGCTCGACCCCGAGGTCTGGGGACGCCGGACACGGCGCGCCGAGGTGGGGAGCCGCGGCGCCGCGACTGGTGAGTAACACGTTAATGGCACCCTGTGCCACGCGTAAAGACACCGGGTGTCACCAGTTCGAGTGATGTAAATCGCTGTTCGGCGGCGGTCGGCCCGTCACGCGCGACGGCCCGCCCCGGAGGTCCGGGACGGGCCGTGGAAACTGCTTTGACCTGCGGTGATTGCGGGTTCAGGCCGTTCGGGGGGTGCTGAGGGCGGACCTGATCGAGTCCAGGACGAGGTCGAGCGGGGCGTCGGTGCGGGCCACTGTGATGAGCACCTCACCGCCGGGGCTGGCGCTCAGGGCGCTCACCGCGGCCGCCTCCAGCGCCGATCCGCCCTCCCCACTGGCACCGGGTGCCACCACGGCACCCCGGCGCCGCACGCCGCTCGGCGGCGTCGCCCAGAAGGTGCGCCGGATGACCTCGAAGGAGTGGTCGAGCTGCGCCTCCACGTCACCCAGACCGCCGGCCCGCAGCCAGCGCCGCAGCACGTGGTTGTGCGCCGCGACCACGGCTGCCGCGGACACCTCGGCGAGCATCGAGTCGTCGTCCCCGCCGTGCTGCCAGCCCGGCGGGATCTGCTCGGAGGCGTCGAACCGGCCCAGCAGGTACCGGGTGAACAGCCGCTCGTACCGTGCCACGACCGCGATCTCCCGCTCGCGCAGCGCCGGCACCTGCCGGATCAGCTGGTAGCGCGCCACCGAGACGCCCGGCGTGGAGGCGTACATCCGCAGCACCTCCTTGATGCCGCGGCAGACCACGTCCAGCGGGTGCTCGTCCTGCTCGGCGCTGGCCAGCAGGTCGGCGACCCGGATCAGGGTGTCGTCGTGGTCCGGGAAGATCGCCTCTTCCTTGGAGCGGAAGTAGCGGAAGAACGTCCGCCGCGCCACGCCCGCCTCGGCGGCGATCTGATCGACCGTCGTCTCCTCGTAGCCCTGGTTGGCGAACAGGTCCATCGCTGCCGACGCCAGCTCCTGGCGCATCTGCCGGCGCTGGGCCGCCGCGCGCCGGCTGCCCGCCCCGCCCTCGGCGGGGCGGGCGGTGTCCGCGGGTCCGCGCGACGGCCGGGCCGGCGCGGACGACTCTTCCCGATCCATGCCCGGAACGCTACACGCCCCCGGCACCGCCCCGGCCGGCCTCACCCGCCTGACCGGTGCCACCGGCGGCACCGGCGCAGGCCGGGACCAGCGCGGCGAGGCCGCGGCCGGGTTCCACGCGGGCCCGCCGCCCGGTCCGACGGTGCTCCGAGGCGGTCTGCCCCCTGGCTCGGTGTTCATCTGCGACTCCTTGCAGCGACGGCGGCCGGTCGTGTCCGTGTGGTGCGGGGCGGCCGCCGCCGTGCGCCCGGGGGCTGCACGGCGACGGCCTCCGGCGTCAGCGCCGGGCGTGGTCGCGGAAGCCGCGTCCGGTCTTGCGGCCCAGGCAGCCGGCCGCGACCAGGTGCTCCAGCAGCGGCGCGGCGGCCAGGCCGGGCTCGCGGAACTCCTGGTGCAGCACCTTCTCGATGGTCAGCGAGACGTCCAGGCCGACGACGTCCAGCAGTTCGAACGGGCCCATCGGGTAGCCGCAGCCGAGCTTCATCGCGGTGTCGATGTCGTCGACGGTGGCGTAGTGCTCCTGCAGCATCCGCACCGCGTCGTTCAGGTAGGGGAAGAGCAGCGCGTTGACGATGAAGCCGGCCCGGTCGCCGCACTCCACCGGGTGCTTCCGCACCTTCGTGCACAGGTCGAGCACGGTGGAGGTGACGTCCGGGGAGGTCAGCACGGTCGAGACGACCTCGACGAGCTTCATGGCCGGCGCCGGGTTGAAGAAGTGCATGCCGATCACGTCGTGCGGCCGCGAGGTGGCCGTCGCGCAGCTGATCACCGGCAGGCTGGAGGTGGTGGTCGCGAGCACCGCACCCGGCTTGACGATCTTGTCGAGGACGGCGAAGAGGTCCCGCTTGACCGCGAGGTCCTCGGCGACCGCCTCCACGACGAGGTCGACCCCGGCGAGGTCCGCGTAGCTCCCGGTCGCCGTGACCAGGGCGAGCGCCGCGTCCCGCTGCTCCGCGGCCAGCCGGCCGCGTGAGACCGAGCGCTCCAGCGACTTCGCGAGCTGCGCCTTGGCGCGGTCGGCCTTCTCCTGGCTGCGTGCCGCGAGCAGCACGGGCAGGCCCGCCTTGGCGAACACCTCGACGATGCCGGTCGCCATGGTGCCGGAGCCGCAGACGCCGACGCTCGCCACCGGACGTCCGGCGACCCGCGCCGTGCCGCCCGCGGAGGCCTCCGCGACGGCCCGCGACGAGCCGGGCGCGTCGTACGCGTAGAAGCCCCGGCCGGTCTTGCGGCCGAGCAGGCCCGCGGCGACCAGCTGGCCCAGGATCGGCGCCGGCGCGTGCAGGCGGTCCCTGGACTGCTCGTACATCGCCTCCAGCACGGTGCGCGCGGTGTCGATGCCGATCAGGTCGAGCAGGGCCAGCGGGCCCATCGGCAGGCCGCAGCCGAGCCGCATCGCCGCGTCGATGTCCTCGCGGGTCGCGTAGCGCGACTCCAGCATCGCGGCGGCCTGGTTGAGGTAGGCGAAGAGCAGGCCGTTGACGATGAACCCGGCCCGGTCGCCCGCCGCGACCGGCTCCTTGCCGAGCTCGCGGGCGAACGCGGCGGCCTCCTCCGAGGCCTGCGGGGACGTCAGCACGGTGCGCACGACCTCGACCAGCTTCATGGTGTGCACCGGGTTGAAGAAGTGCAGGCCCAGCACGCGCTCCGGGCGGGCGGTGGCGGCGGCGATCCGGGTCACCGACAGTGCGGTGGTACCGGTCGCGAGCACCGTCTCCGGCGGGCAGATCCGGTCGAGTTCGGCGAAGATCTCCCGCTTCAGCTCCAGCTGTTCGGGCACCTCCTCGATCACGAGGTCGGCGGTGGCGGCGGCGTCGAGCCGGTCGCCCACGGAGATCAGGCCGAGCAGGGCGGTGCGCTCCGCGTCGGTCAGCCGCTCGCGCCGCACCGCACGTGCGGTGGCCTCCTCGATCCGGCCGAGGGCGCGGCCGGCGGCGTCGGCGTCGGCCTCGATGCCGATCACCCGGCGGCCGCTCTGCGCGATGGCCACGGCGATGCCGGCACCCATGGTGCCGAGACCGACGACGGCGACGGTGGGGAAGGGACGCTCCATTGTCCAGACTCCTTGAAATGGGGCCCCGCGCCGCGCTCCGGCGCGGCCGGACCGCTCGGCGGCGAGCGTCGGCCGGTGCGCTGGAGGAGGGTGTGGCGGCGCGGGAGTGCGGGAGGGCGGGTACGGCTCCGCGCGGCACGGACCGGTCCGCTCCGGTCGTGCCGCGGGTGTGCCGACGTGCTCAGGCGCGCTGAGGAAAAGGGCGGGTCGGCGCGTGCGTGCCGCGCCGTGAACGGCCCGAGGGCCGGTGACCACACACCCGGGCGACCGCGTCGTGCCGCGGTGCCGACCACGCCGGTGCGGCTCCCGAGGCCCGGCGCTGGTGCGTGCGGTCACTGTAGCGGAGTTACCGGCGGGTAGGAAGAGGGCTTCGGCCCCCGCGAAGGTCGTGCGCGTCGTACCGTGGCCGCGCCGCCCGAAGGAGGAGACCACGGCCGCCATGACGACGGATCGACCCCGGATGGAACGCGACGCCTTCGAGGCCATCGCCATGACCGCCGCCCGGGAGAACGTCACGCTCGAACTGATCGGCGGCAGGATCGGAGTCAAGCCGGCGCCCGACGGCGACCACGGCGAGATCGTCATGTGGCTGTTGGAGCGCTGCCTGCAGCAGCGTCCGGACCTACGCCTCTACCCCGGGCGGGGCCTCAAGGTGGAGAGCTGCCGCAGCGGCCGGGCCAGGCCCGACGGCGCGCTCACCGCTCGGGGCACGTTCGCCGGCCAGGGCGAGTGGGCGGAGCCGCAGGGGGTGCTCATGGTCGTCGAGGTGACCTCCCACGACGCGGACGCCGACCGGCGGGACCGGGTGGAGAAGCCCGCCGCGTACATCCCCGTCTACCTGCTGGTGGACCGGGACGCCCGGTCGGTGACGGTCTTCAGCGAGCCGGAGCACGGCGCCTACACCAGCGCCGTCACCCTCTCCTACGGGCACACCGTGGTGCTGCCCGACCCGGTGGGCGTCACCCTCGACACCGAGGACCTCAAGGCGTACGTGCGCTGAGCGCGGACGCGGAACGGCCCGCCGGGAGGTCCCGGCGGGCCGTTCGTGCGTGCGTGCGGTACGGCGTCAGTGCGCCATGACCGGGATCGCGTCCTCCTTGGCGGCACCCTCGCCGGTGGCGGACATGTCCGGCTTGCCGGTGTTGATCAGGAAGCCGGCGGCCGCGGCGGCGAGCACCAGGATCCCGAACGACCACCAGATCGCGGTCGAGAAGCCGTGCACCATGCCCTGCAGCTGGAGCAGCTGCTGCGGGGAGCCGTCCTTGGCGTGCGAGGCGAGGTACGCGGTGGTGGCGCTGGCCGCGATGGTGTTGAGCAGCGCGGTGCCGATGGCGCCGCCGACCTGCTGCGAGGTGTTGACCATCGCGGAGGCGATGCCCGCGTCGCGCGGCTGGACGCCGTGCGTGGACAGGCTCATGGCGGGCATGAACGCGGTGCCCATGCCGAGGCCCATGAGGATCAGACCGGGCAGGATCAGCGCCGGGTAGGAGCTGCCGACGTCGATCTGGGTCAGGATCAGCATGCCGACGGAGGCGGTCAGGAAGCCCGGCACCATGAGCAGCCGCGGGGCGACCCGGGTCATCAGGCGGGCGCCGATCTGGGTCGAGCCGGTGATCATGCCCGCGACCATCGGCAGGAAGGCCAGGCCGCTGGTGACCGGGGAGTACCCGAGGACGACCTGCAGGTAGTAGGTCAGGAACAGGAACAGGCCGAACATGCCGATGATGGCGAGACCCAGCGAGAGGTAGACACCGCCGCGGTTGCGCTCGGTGACGACGCGCAGCGGCAGCAGCGGCGCCGCGACCTTGCTCTCGACGAGCACGAACGCGCCCAGCAGCACGGCGGCGGCGACGAAGAAGCCGATCGTGGTGCCGGAGGCCCAGCCGTCCGACTCGGCGCGGGTGAAGGCGTAGACCAGCGAGACGAGGCCGGAGGTGACGAGCAGCACGCCCGGGATGTCCAGGCGGTTGCGGTTGCGGCTGCCGGTGGGCTCCTTGATCACCAGGACCGCGCCGGCGATGGCGACGGCGGCGAACGGGATGTTGACGTAGAAGGTCCAGCGCCAGTTCAGGTACTCGGTGAGCAGACCGCCGAGGATCAGGCCGATGGCACCGCCACCGCCCGCGATGGCGCCGTAGATGCCGAACGCCTTCGCGCGCTCCTTGGCGTCGGTGAACATCACGGCCAGCAGCGACAGCGCCGCCGGGGCGAGCAGGGCGCCGAAGACGCCCTGGAGGGCGCGGGAGCCGAGCAGCATCGGCGTGTTGACGGCCGCGCCGCCGAGGGCCGAGGCGAGGGCGAAGCCGACGAGGCCGACGGTGAAGGTGCGCTTGCGGCCCCACAGGTCGGCGATCCGGCCGCCGAAGAGCAGCAGTCCGCCGAAGGCGAGCGCGTAGGCGGTGATCACCCACTGGCGGTTGCCGTCGGAGATGCCGAGGTCGTGCTGCGCGGACGGCAGGGCGATGTTCACGACGGTCGCGTCGAGCACGACCATCAGCTGGGCCAGGCCGATGAAGGCGAGAGCCTTCCAGCGGCGCGGATCGGCCTGGAGGCCGGTGTCGGACATGGGGGTACCCACTAACGGTGCGAGGAGAGCTACGGGGACGGTCAGCAGGCGCGCTTCAGGTCGTCGAGCGACACGGGGCGGCCCGGAAGTACGGAGGGTGCCGGTGCGCGCAGGCCGTCCAGGAAGACCTGCAGGTGCCGGTGGAGGAACTGGTCGAGGTCGATGCATCCGGTGCCCGGGAGCGGGCGGGTGAGCTGAATGACACCGAGGAAGTAGTCGCCGACGCCGATGTCGGCGCGCAGCTGCCCGGACGCGTGGGCGCGCGCGATCAGTTCCGCGGTGGCCTGCTTCAGGCGCAGGCGGGCACTCTCCAGCTCGGGGTTGTCGTGGTCGATGTGGTCGGCGAGCATCGGGCAGAGTGCGCCGATCCGCTCGTCCGCGGCGATGTGGGTGAAACGGCTGAGCGCCTCGAAGGCGTCCGGCTCGCGGAGCCCGGCCTCGGCGTGTTCCAGCACCCGTGACAGGACGGACAGCGTGACGTGGTGCAGCAGGTCGCGGCGGTCGGCGAAATGACGGTACAGCGTCGCGTTGCCGACGCCGGCCCGCCGGGCGATCTCGTCGAGCGGAGCCTCCGCGCCGATCTCGACGAGCGTCTCCCGGGCGGCACCGATGATGCGCGCACGGTTCCGGCTGGCGTCCGCACGGAGCCGCGGGCCGGCCGGACGGCTGCTGACGGTGGTCATGCGGACTCCTTTCCATTCCGGGGAGTCTCTCCCCGTTTGTGCGGACGATGGTCTAAACGGGGAAAGACTCCCCGTTGATTCCCGATCGAATGTGAGCTGCGTCACACCGGTCGAATCGGCGCAAAAGAACAGAATAATTCACCCGTGGGGGCGGCCGCCGCGGTGCGCCCCCGGCCCGCCGCGCACGACGGCGGCAGCATGGTCCGCATGGGCCCAGCACAGGACACCGACGGCAGCACCGCACCGGGCGACGGCAGCCCCGCCCCCCGCCCGGCCGCCCGGGCCACGCCCGCCCGGAGCGCGGACGACCGGGCCGAACAGGCACACCGCACCGCCGCCGGGCTGACCGCGGCCGGCATCGACGCCGTCGCCCTCGGCTGGGTCGACAACGCCGGGATCACCCGCGCCAAGGCCGTGCCGGTGGCACGGCTCCCGCACGCCGTCCGGCACGGCGTCGGCGCCTCCCCCTGCTTCGACTCCTTCCTCCTCGACGACTCGACGGCCCCCGGCGCCAGCCCCGTCGGCGACCTCCGGCTCGTCCCCGACCTGGACGCGCTGACGCCGCTCGCCGCCCAGCCGGGCTGGGCCTGGGCCCCCGTCGACCGCCGCACCCAGGCCGGCGGGCCCCACCCGGGCTGCCAGCGCGGGTTCGCCCGCCGGGCCGAACAGGCGCTCGCCGCCCGCGGCCTGGAGGTGCTGGCCGGCTTCGAGATCGAATGGACCGTCGAGGATCAGGACGCCGCGCGGGAGGCCGCGGACGACACCGGCGCCGCCTACGGCATGGACCGGCTCGTCGCCCGCTCCGACTACCTCCGCGCCGTGCTCCGGGCACTCACCGAGCAGCGGCTCGACGTGCTGCAGATCCACCCCGAGTACGCACCCGGCCAGTTCGAGGTGTCGGTCGCACCCGACACCCCCGTCCGGGCCGCCGACACCGCGCTGCTCGTCCGCCAGACCGTCCGCGCCGTCTCGGCACGGCACGGGCTGCGGGTCTCCTTCGCCCCGGTGGTCGCCGAGGGCGGCGTCGGCAACGGCTGCCACCTGCACCTCAGCCTCTGGCAGGACGGCCGCAACCTCGGCAGCGGCGGCCCGGGCCGGCACGGCCTCACCGCCCGCGCCGAGGCGTTCCTCGCCGGGGTGCTGGAGGCACTGCCCGCCCTGCTGGTGCTCGGCGCACCCAGCCCCGCCAGCCGCCTGCGGCTCGTCCCCGGGCGCTGGTCCGGCCCCTACCGCTGCTGGGGGCTGGAGAACCGGGAGGCCGCGCTGCGCCTGATCACCGGCTCGGCGCCGGAGCAGGCCAACGCCGAGATCAAGTGCTTCGACGCGGCCGCCAACCCCTACCTCGCGGTCGGCGGGGTGCTCGCGGCCGGCCTGGCCGGCCTCGACGCGGGCCTGCGGCTGCCCGGGGAGGTGCCCGGCGACCCCGCGCTCGCGCACGGCGTCGAACGGCTGCCGCACGACCAGGCGGCCGCCCTCGCCGCCTACCGGGCCGACGGCGCGCTCCGGGCGGCGATGGGGGAGGAGCTGTACCGGGCGGTGCTGGCCGTCCGGACGGCCGAGACGGAGCTGTTCCGGGGCCGCGACGACCGGGAGGTCATCGCCGCCACCCGCCGGCGGTACTGACCGGTGCTCGTCGACCAGCACTGCCACGGCGTGGCCGTCGCCGACCTCGACGAGGCGGAGTTCGGCGCACTGATCACCGAGTCCGACCGGCCGCCCGCGCCGGGCACCTCCCCCTTCGACAGCGCGATCGGGCTGGCGGTGCGCCGCTGGTGCCCGCCGCTGCTCGGCCTGCCCCCGCTCGCCGGACCCGACGCCTACCTGGAGGCCCGCAGGGCCGCCGGGGCGGACGCCGTGACCCGCCGGATGCTGGCCGCCGCAGGCTTCACCGACCTGCTGGTCGACACCGGCCTGACCGAGGCGGGCGGCCGCCCGCTGCTTCCGCCGGACGGCCTCGCGGCGCTCGCCGGAGCCCGGGTGCACGAGGTGGTGCGGCTGGAGTCGGTCGCGGCGACCGTCCGCTGCGCCGCCCCGGCGTGGCCGGAGGCGGTCGGCGAGGCGCTCGCCGCGGCGTGCGCGGGGGCCGTCGCGGTGAAGTCGGTGTTGGCGTACCGCTGGGGGCTGGACGTCCCGGCGGCCCCGCCGACCCGGGCGGAGGTGGTGCGGGCGGCCGCGGGCCGCACGGACGGGCCGGTCGCCGACCCGGTGCTGCTGCGCCACCTGCTGTGGCAGGGGGTCGCCACGGGGCTGCCGGTGCAGCTGCACACCGGCTTCGGCGACCCCGACCTGCGGCTGCACCGGGCCGACCCGGCGCTGCTGGTGGACTTCGTGCGCGCGGTCGAGCCGTCCGGGGTGCCGCTGGTGCTGCTGCACGGCTACCCGTACCACCGGCAGGCGGCGTGGCTCGCGCAGGCGTTCCCGCACGTGTACGCGGACGTCGGTCTCACGCTGTCGTACGCCGGGCCGCGGGCCGCGGCGGTGCTCGGCGAGGTGCTCGAACTCGCCCCGTTCGGCAAGGTGGTGTTCTCCACCGACGCGTACGGCCTGCCGGAGCTGTACGCGGTCGGCGCGGCGCAGTTCCGGCACGCGCTCGCCGCGGTGCTGGACGGCTGGCGCGCCGACGGCGCCTGCACGGAGGCCGACGCGGTGCGGATCACCGGGCTGCTGTCGTACGGCAACGCCCGCCGGCTGTACGGGATCTGACGGCCGGCGGGCGTCGGGGATCAGCCGATCGCGAGGAAGTGGTCGCGCAGGCCGACGCCGAAGTTGGTCGGCGTGCCGTCGTAGTTGCTGATCAGCGACGGGCCGGAGCCGCAGTCCCAGGTGTTCCACGTCCAGCCGAGGTAGCTCAGCTTCTTGGCGTCGAACCAGGACATCACCTGGTCGATGAAGCCGTGGCTGCAGGTGTTCTCGCCGATCTCACCGGCCACCAGCGGCACCTGGGCCGCGACGGGGGAGAGCGTCGAGTCCCAGCAGGACGCGGTGGAGCAGGTGTTGAAGTTGTACACGTGCCAGGCCGCGGCGAGGTTGCCGGTGGAGTCGGTCGGCTTGTGGGTCAGCCACTGGCCGAGGTCGTTCGAGTAGGCGAGGCCGCCGAGCAGGATGACGTTCTGGGCGCCGGTCGCGCGGACGGTGTTGACCAGCGTCTGGAAACCGCTGACCGGGTAGGAGATGCCGGGGCAGGCGCTGCCGCCGTCGCGCCAGCAGAGCCAGCCCTGGGCGGTGGACGACTCGGAGCGGTCCGGGTAGGGCTCGTTGAACAGGTCGAAGACGATCTGGGTCGAGCCCTTGAAGGTGTCGGCCACGGAGGTCCAGAAGGGCACCGCGTTGGCGCCCGGCATCGGCTTCTGGCAGGTGGCGTTCACGTCGGAGCAGCCGGACGAGTTGCCGGTGTACTGGCCGCGGCTCCAGTGCATCTCGACGATCGGGGTGAGGCCGGCGCCGCGCAGGGCGTCGACCCATCCCTTGATCGCCGTACGGTAGTTGGCACCGCCGTAGGCCGCGTTGACGTTGGAGGTGCCGAGCCAGCAGTCCTCGTTGAGCGGAACGCGTACGGCGTTGACGTGCCAGCTCTTGATGGCGTTGATCGCGGCGGTGTCCACCGGACCGTCGAAGAAGCCGTAGCCCTGGACGCACATGAACTCGGTGCCGGAGCGGTTGACGCCGTGCAGCGTGACGGTCGCGCCCGAGGCGTCGACCAGCTTGTTGCCCGAGACGTGCAGGGAGGGTGCCGTGCCGGTGCCGCCGGTGGGGGAGGCGGAGGTGCTCGGCGAGGCGGACGCGCTGGGCGAGGCCGAGCTGCTGGGCGACGCCGACGCGCTGGGCGAGGCGGAGGCGGACGGCGACGGCGACGGCGACGGGCTGGCCGACGTGGGCGAGGCGCCGTTGCAGGCGAGGCCGTTGACGGCGAAGGCGGTCGGCGCGGTGTTGGTGCCGCTGTAGGCGAAGTTGGCGCCGGCGGTGACCGAGCCGCCGGCGGCGATGGTGGCGGCGTACGACGGGTTGACGACGGTGACGTTCTTGCCGGACTGCGACCAGACGCCGTTCCAGCCGGTGCCGGAGAGCGTCTGGTTGCCGGCGTAGGAGTAGGTCAGCGACCAGCCGTTGAGCGCGGCGGTGCCGACGTTGTTGATCTTGACGTTGGCAGTGAAGCCACTGCCCCAGTCGTTGACGGTGTAGTCGACCGTACAGGCCGTGGTGGCGGCCGACGCGGTGCCGGGACTGATGACGGCGAGCCCGGCGGCGGCGGTCGCGACGAGCGCGGATCCGAGGGCCAGGGCGGTGCTGCGGAGGGACATTTCCGCTCCTCGTGAGAGTGCATTGTGGGCGCGCTCCCACAGGCCCGCCCAGAAACATAGCCAGCGGCAAGGGAGTTGCCAAGCCTCTCTGCTGCGCAATCTCTTGACACGCCCTTAACCCGTCCTCATCCTTGGGAGCGCTCCCACAGAACCTGTACCGAATCGAGCGCGTGTGCATCGCCGCCTCGCCGTCGAATTCCCCCACCCGCAGGAGCCGTGAATGGCACCCCCCACCCCTTCCCGTACCACCAGGCTGTCCACGCTCGGCGTCTCCCTCGCCGTGCTCGCGGCCGGTCTCACCACGATGGTCGCGAACCCCGCCGTGGCCGCCGCGGTCCAGTGTTCGGTGGACTACTCCGCCAACGACTGGGGCAGTGGCTTCACTGCCAACGTCAAGATCAACAACGTCGGCACCGCCGCGCTCAACGGCTGGTCGCTGACCTACTCCTACGCCGGCAACCAGACGCTCTCCGGCACCGGCTGGAACGGCGTCTGGTCGCAGTCCGGCAAGAACGTCACCGTCGTCAACCCGTCGTACGCCACCGCCATCCCGGCGGGCGGCAACGCGACGGCGGGCGCCAACTTCGCCTACAGCGGCACCAACACCGCGCCGACCGCCTTCTCGGTCAACGGCACGGCCTGCAACGGTGCCCACGCCGCGCCGACCGTCGCGCTCACCAGCCCCACGGCGGGCGCGAGTTACGCCGCGGGCGCGACCATCCCGCTGGCCGCGAGCGCGAGCGCGGCCGACGGCGCGACCATCAGCAAGGTGGAGTTCTACGACAACACCACGCTGCTCGGCACCGCCACCAGCGCGCCCTACACCTTCAGCTGGACGGGCGCCGCCTCCGGCAGCCACTCCGTCTACGCGAAGGCGTACGACAGCCTGGGTGCCAGCAAGGAGTCGACCCCGGCGGGCGTCACCGTCGCGGCCGGGCCGTCGATCACCGCGGTGCCGACCACGCTGTCCGTGACCCAGGGCAAGACCGGCACCTTCGCGCTCAAGCTGTCCTCGCAGCCCACCGCGAACGTCACCGTCACCACCACCCGCACCGCGGGCAACACCGGGCTCGCCGTCAGCGGTGGCACGACGCTGACCTTCACCCCGTCCAACTGGTCGACCGCTCAGACCGTCACGCTGACGGCCGACGCCGCGTCCACTGGTTCGGCGACCTTCACCTCGGCGGCCACGGGCTACACCAGCTCCGTCGTCACGGTGACCGAGCTCGCGGCCGGCACCGGCGTCTACGACGACCGGTTCCTGCAGCTCTACAACAAGATCAAGGCTCCGGCCAACGGGTACTTCTCGCCCGAGGGCATCCCGTACCACTCGGTGGAGACCCTGCTCGTCGAGGCGCCCGACCAGGGCCACGAGACCACCTCCGAGGCCTACAGCTACCTGCTGTGGCTGGAGGCGCAGTACGGCCGGGTCACCAAGGACTGGACGAAGTTCAACTCGGCGTGGACGCTCATGGAAACCTACATGATCCCCACGCACGCCGATCAGTCGACGAACTCGTTCTACAACGCGAGCAAGCCGGCCACCTACGCCCCCGAGCACCCGCTGCCGAGCGACTACCCGTCGCAGATGGACAGTGCGGTCACGCCGGGCAACGACCCGATCGCGGCCGAGCTGAAGAGCGCCTACGGCACCGACGACGTCTACGGCATGCACTGGCTGCAGGACGTCGACAACGTGTACGGCTACGGCAACTCGCCCGGCAAGTGCGAGGCCGGCCCGACCGACACCGGCCCGTCCTACATCAACACCTACCAGCGCGGCCCGCAGGAGTCCGTCTGGGAGACCATTCCCCAGCCGACCTGCGACAAGTTCGCCTACGGCGGCAAGAACGGCTACCTTGACCTGTTCATCAAGGACACGAGCTACGCCAAGCAGTGGAAGTACACCGACGCCCCGGACGCCGACGCGCGCGCCATCCAGGCCGCCTACTGGGCCGACACGTGGGCCAAGGCCCAGGGCAACGGCACCCAGGTCGCGACGACCGTCGCCAAGGCCGGCAAGATGGGCGACTACCTGCGGTACTCGTTCTTCGACAAGTACTTCAAGCAGATCGGCAACTGCACCAGCCCGACCGCCTGCCCCGCGGGCAACGGCAAGACCAGCGAGCACTACCTGCTCTCCTGGTACTACGCCTGGGGCGGCGCCACCGACGCCAGCGCCGGCTGGGCCTGGCGCATCGGTGACAGCTCCGCGCACGGCGGCTACCAGAACCCGATGGCCGCGTACGCCCTGGTGAACAACGCCGCCCTGGCCCCCAAGTCGACCACCGGCAAGTCCGACTGGACCACCAGCCTCGGCCGCCAGGTCGAGTTCCTGCAGTGGCTGCAGTCCAGCGAGGGCGCGATCGCCGGCGGTGCCACCAACAGCTGGGACGGTGCCTACGGCACCCCGCCGGCCGGCACCCCGACCTTCTACGGCATGTCGTACGAAGAGGCGCCGGTCTACCACGACCCGCCGTCCAACCAGTGGTTCGGCTTCCAGGCCTGGGGCGTCGAGCGCCTCGCGGAGTACTACTACGCGAGCGGTGACGCCAAGGCCAAGGCGGTGCTGGACAAGTGGGTGAGCTGGGCGCTCGCCAACACCACGTTCAACGCCAACGGGACCTTCAAGATCCCGTCCACGCTGGCCTGGACCGGCAAGCCCGACACCTGGAACGCCACCACCCCGGGTGCCAACACCGGCCTCCACGTGAGCGTCGTCGACTACACCCAGGACGTCGGCGTCGCGGGCTCCTACGCCAAGCTCCTGGCGTACTACGCCAAGAAGTCCGGCAACGCCGCGGCGAAGACCGCCGCGCAGAAGCTGCTCGACGGCATGTGGGCCAACAACCAGGACGCCCTCGGCGTCTCGGTGCCGGAGACCCGGACGGACTACAGCCGGTTCAACGACTCCGTCTCGGTGCCCTCGGGCTGGACGGGCACCATGCCCAACGGTGACCCGATCAACTCGTCGTCCACCTTCCTCTCCATCCGCTCCTTCCTCAAGAACGACCCGGACTTCGCCAAGGTCCAGACCTACCTGAACGGCGGCGCCGCGCCGACGTTCACCTACCACCGCTTCTGGGCGCAGGCGGACATCGCCACCGCGCTCGCGACGTACGGTGAGCTGTTCAACTCCTGACACACCGACAGGACAGGTGCCCGGCCCGACTGACAGCGGGTCGGGCACCGCCGTTTCCGTGTGTGCATTCCGTGTACGCCTGCCTCTTGCGCGTGACCGTGATCTTTCAATAGCGTCCGAGCACTCACGTGCCCGCCGTCGAACACCGCGTGCACACCACGAGACTCGGGAGGGTCAACCCCTATGAGTGTTCCCCGGATACGCCGGACCAGGTCGGTGGCGCTGGGCATCGCCCTCGTCGCGGCGGGCACCCTCGCCCTGCCGTCCGCCACCGCATCGGCGGCCGGCTCCGCGGATGCGCCCGGCCCGCTGCTCAGCTACGTCGTGAACACGAAGGCCGACCACGGCCACGTGAAGAAGGCCGAGCGCGAGATCGCCGCACTCGGCGGCACCGTGGTGGTCTCGTACGAGCAGATCGGCGTCGTCGTCGCCCGTTCGACGGACGCGCAGTTCGCCGCCGAGCTCCGGAAGTCGAAGGCCGTCGAGTCGGTCGGCGCCAGCCGCACCGCCGGCATCGTGCAGGCCAACGACGTGGAGGTGGCCGAACCGGCCACCGTGCCCGCGGCGGCCCCCGCCGACGGCTCCGAGCCGCTCTGGGCCAACCAGTGGGACATGCGCCAGATCGGCGTCGACAAGGCCCACGCCACCACGCTCGGCAGTCGCCGTGTCGTCGTCGGCATCCTCGACTCCGGCATCGACGCCACCCACGAGGACCTCGCCGCCAACGTCGACGCCTCGCTCTCCGCCTCCTGCATCGACGGCGGCAAGGCCGACACCTCCTGGCAGTCCTGGCAGCCCACCACCAGCGACCACGGCACCCACGTCGCCGGCACCGTCGCGGCCGCCAAGAACGGCAAGGGCATCGAGGGCATCGCCCCCGGCGTCCGCCTCGCCGCGGTCAAGGTCGTCGACGACGGCGGCTTCATCTACCCCGAGTACGCGATCTGCGGCTTCGTCTGGGCCGGCGAGCACCACTTCCAGGTGACCAACAACAGCTACTACATCGACCCGTGGCTGTTCACCTGCAAGAACGACCCCGACCAGGCCGCCATCACCACCGCCGTCAAGCGGGCGGTCGCCTTCTCGCAGCGCAAGGGCGTGCTCAGCGTCGCCGCCGCTGGCAACGAGAACATCGACCTCGCGCACAAGACCACCGACACCACCAGCCCGGACGACACCACCCCGGTGCCCCGCCCGGTCGACGGCGCCTGCCTCTCGCTGCCCACCGAGCTGCCCGGCATCGTCGCCACCTCGTCCGTCGGCGTGAAGGGCGACAAGTCCTTCTACTCCACGTACGGCTTCGGCAAGGTCGCCGTGGCGGCGCCCGGCGGCGACTCCCGCTACCAGCTGCCGGACACCCCGGACAAGAACGGCCGGGTGCTCTCGACCGTGCCCGGCAACCGCTACGCCTACATGCAGGGCACCTCGATGGCGTCCCCGCACGCCGCCGGCGTCGCCGCGCTGCTCGCCAGCACCCACCCGTGGGCCGGCCCGGACCAGCTGCGCGCCATGCTGCTGCACCAGGCCGCCGAGCACGCCTGCCCGTCCGCGCCCTACGACCCGAGCGGCGACGGCGCCTGGGCCGCCGTCTGCGAGGGCGGCCCGCACGACAACGGCTTCTACGGCGCGGGCGTCGTGGACGCCGCCGCGGCCGCCCAGTGGTGGCGGCTGTGAGCCGCCACCGCGGCTAAAACGGGTCCGACCATCGCGAATGGTCAGACCCGCCCCAGCCGAGAACGCCTGCCCCGTCCGGGATTTCGCGCCCGGGCGGGGCAGCGTGCTCGCCGGGGGTGCGGAGTGGCGGCGCGTCAGCCGACGTGCCGGCTCCAGTCGGCCTCGACCTGTGCCTTCCCGTGGCGGTTCGGCACCTGCTTGAGCCAGTCCGGACGGGCCGCCAGGGTGGCCGCCGCCCGGCGCGCCTCCGCCTCCCGCAGCTCCTCCGCGGTGGCGAACTCCGCGGGCAGCCACGCGGCGGAGCCGGCCGCCCGCTCCGCCAGGTGGGCGACGTACGCCGCCCGCACCGCGGCCGCCGAGTCGAAGCCCGGCTCGTCCGCGAGCCAGGCGTCCGGTACGAGCCCGACGACCTCGCACAGCAGCTCCTCGGTGACCCGGGGTGCGAGTTCGGCGTCGGCGGCCGCGACGGCGGGCCGGTACGCGCCGAGCGCGTGCGCGCTCATCGGGTACGGCTTGAGCACCGACGCGGCCGCACCCGACCAGCGGTGGTGGAAGATCAGGCCGGCGCCGTTGTCGATCAGCCACAGCCGGCCGTGCCAGACCATGAGGTTGGGGTTGTGCACGGTGCGGTCGACGTTGCCGGTCAGGGCGTCGAGCCAGACCACCCGGCCGGCCTCCGACGCGTCCACCGGCAGGCTGCCCGGGGTGAAGTCCCGGGCGCCGGGCAGGAGGTCCATGCCCAGGTTGAGCCCGGGGCTGCCCCGCAGGATGTCCTGGATCTCCGGGTCCGGTTCGTGCGCGGCGACCGCCGGGTCGAAGTCGACGAGCACCAGCGGCGGCACCCGCAGGCCCAGCCGCCGGGCCAGCTCGCCCACCACCACCTCGGCCACCAGCGCCTTGCGGCCCTGCGCGGCGCCGGTGAACTTCACCACGTAGGTGCCCAGGTCGTCGGTCTCGACCACCCCGGGCACCGAACCCCCGGCGCGGAGCGGGTCGACGTAGCGGAGGGCGGTCACCTGATCGAGCACACCGGCCAGCCTAACCCGGGCCCGCCGGGGTGAGCCGCGGGAGCGGCCGGGCCGGTGTGGTTGGCTTGGGTGCGATCGGCCGCCCTCCGCGGGAGGACGGCGGCGAAGTCCACCGAAGGAGAGCCCCCATGGGCAAGGTCCAGGCCACCACCGAGCGGGTCTACCAGGCCTCCCCGAAGCGGGTGTACGAGGCGCTGGCCGACTACGCCACCGTCCGTCCCCGGCTGCTGCCCGAGCAGTACAGCGGCTTCGAGGTCCGCGAGGGCGGCACCGGCGCGGGCACCGTGGTGCACTGGCGGCTGCAGGCGACGGAGAAGCGCGTCCGCGACTGCGTGTTCACCGTGACCGAGCCGCGCCCGGAGACGCTCGTCGAGACCGACGCCAACTCCAGCATGGTGATCACCTGGACGGTCACCGCGGCCGGCGAGGGCGCGGCCCGGGTCGTGGTCGACGCCTCCTGGCAGGGGGCCGGCGGCGTCGGCGGCTTCTTCGAGCGCACCTTCGCCCCCAAGGGCCTGAACCGCATCCACGGCGCGCTGCTCGCCCGCCTCGCGGAGGAGGTCGAGTAGGTCCGCCCGTACGGACGAACGAGGGAACACCCGTACGGTGCGGCGCGCCGTACGGGTGGTGATTTTCACCGGGAAGTGTGACGCCCGGGCCCGCGCGGCGAGCCCCAACCTAGGCTCGCCGCCGTGCATCTGACGATCCTTCATGCAGCTCAGCCGGTCGAGGGCGGTGTCGCCCGCGTGGTGGTGGACCTCGTCCGCGGCCAGCGCGCGGCGGGCCACCGCGTGCTGGTGGCGTGTCCGCCCGGCGGCCGGCTCGGCCCGGAGGCGGCCGCCGCCGGCGCCGAACTCCTCGACTGGCCCGCCGGGCGCTCCCCGGGCCCGTCCACCGCGGGCGAGGCGCTGCGGCTGCGGCGGATCGTCCGCGCGGCCGCGCCCGACGTGCTGCACCTGCACAGCGCGAAGGCCGGCCTGGCGGGCCGGCTCGCCGTGCACGGCACCGTGCCGACGGTCTTCCAGCCGCACGCCTGGTCGTTCGCCGCCGTCGAGGGCCGTCTCGCCGCCGCCGGGGTCCGCTGGGAGCGGTTCGCCGCCCGGTGGGCGGGGGCGTTGCTGTGCGTCAGCGAGCAGGAGCGTGTCGACGGGGTGTCCGCGGGCGTCGACGCCGCCTGGCAGGTGGTGCCGAACGGCGTCGACCTGGTCCGCCACGGCCCGGCCGGTGCCGGCGAGCGCCGCGCCGCCCGGGCCGCGCTGCTGCCCGCAGCCCCCGGTCTCGACCCGGACGCGCCGCTCGCGGTCTGCCTGGGGCGGCTGTGCCGGCAGAAGGGCCAGGACGTGCTCCTCGACGCGTGGCCGCAGGTGGCCCGGGCGGTGCCCGGCGCCGGACTGGTGCTGGTCGGCGGCGGACCCGACGCGGCGGCCCTGGCGGCGCGGGCCCGCGGGCTGTCCCGGGTGCACCTGGCGGGCGACGTCGCCGACCCGCGGCCGTGGCTGGCCGCCGCCGACCTGGTCGTGCTGCCCTCCCGGTGGGAGGGCATGGCGCTGGCGCCGCTGGAGGCGATGGCGGCGGCCCGGCCCGTGCTGCTCACGGACGTGCCCGGGGCCCGGGAGTGCCTGCCCGCCGGGCAGCTGCCGGTGCCTCCCGGCGACCCGGTGGCGCTGGCCGAACGCCTGGCCGGTTCGCTGGCCGATCCGGCCGCCTGTGCCCGGCGCGGGGAGCTGGCCCGGGCGCACGTCGCCCGCCGGCACGACGTGCGGACGGTGGTGGCGCAGGTCGAGGCGGTGTACCGCGCCCTGCTGCCGGCGGGCTCGGCCGGGCGGTCCGATTCCCGTGTCCCCCAGGGAGTCTGATCGTTTATCCGACTGTGCGTGCTTTCCGCGGGGCGGGCCGGTCGGGGCCGGCGGCCGGCGGGGGAGCCGTGCACCGGTCGTCCGACAGTCCGACGAATGAGCAGGTGGAAGACACGGCACGCCAACTCGCCGTCCCGACAACGACGATCGCTAATGTCTGAGTTTGCCTGTTTCGTACCCGTTCGGAGGGTCGGCTGTGCCGTGCCCCGCGCCGGGCCGGTGCGATCCGGCCGGCCGCCCCGCGACGGCGGCTGCACAGCAGGGGAGTCCGCGCACCGATGACCATTGACCACGAGAGCGTGCCACGGCCGGGCGGGCCCCTGTCCGCCCGGCGGCAGCTCGGCACGGAGCTGCTCGAACGCCCCGCCGCCGGCACCCGGGCCCGTCCGGCGGCGGCCGTCGGCCGCCACCGTCGGCCCCTCCGCTCTCGGGTCGCACTCCCGGCCGCCCTGCTCGGCTCCGACGTCCTCGCCCTCACCGCCGCCGTCGCCCTCACCGCCGCGGCCCGCCCGCTGGCCGCCGCCGCGGTCCTCCTCACCGCCCTGCTCCCGCTCTACGCCGCCGCCGGCCTCTACCGCACCCGCCTCACCGTCTCCGCCCTCGACGACCTGCCCGCCCTCGCCACCCGCGCCGCCGTCGCCGCGGCCTTCGCCGTGACCCTCGACGCCTGCCTCGGCTCCGGCCACCCGGCCGGCACCGGCTCCGCCCTGCGCCTCGCCGGCCTCCTCGCCGCCCACACCCTGCTGGCCTGCCTCGCCCGCGCCGCCGTCTACCGCAGGCTGCGCCGCGCCCGCCGCCGCCGGCCGAGCCCCACCCTCGTCCTCGGCGCCGGCCAGACCGCCCAGCGGATCGCCGCCGCCCTCCTCGACCACCGCGAGTACGGCCTGCGGCCCGTCGGCTACCTCGACTCCGGGCCCGCCCTGCTCGCCCCCGACGCCCCCCTGCGCATCCTCGGCGGCCACGACGCCGTGGAGAGCCAGATCCGCCGCAAGCGCATCCGGCACGTCGTCGCCACCGAGGGCACCGCCGACGACGCCGCGACCGCGGCCGCCCTGCGCACCGCCGCCCGGCTCGGCTGCCGGGTCTGGGTCGTGCCGCAGCTGCGCGAGTACGCGGCCCTCGGCCGCCGCGGCACCGACCAGCTGTGGGGCTTCCCCTGCCTGGCCCTCGCCCGTCCGGCCCTGCACCGGCCCGGCTGGCTCGCCAAGCGCGCCGTCGACGTCTCCGCCGCCGGCCTCGGGCTGCTGCTGCTCTCCCCGCTGCTCGCCGCCGTCGCCCTGGCCGTCCGCTGCGACACCGGCCCCGGCGTGCTCTTCCGCCAGCAGCGCACCGGCCTCGACGGCCAGGTCTTCACGCTCCTCAAGTTCCGTACGCTGCGCCCGAGCAACGAGCACGAGTCGGCGACCCGCTGGAACATCTCGCACGACCACCGGATGGGCACCGTCGGCCGTCTGCTGCGCCGCACCTCGCTGGACGAGCTGCCGCAGCTGTGGAACGTCGTCCGCGGCGACATGAGCCTCGTCGGCCCCCGGCCCGAACGCCCCTACTTCGTCATGCGGTTCGGCCAGGCCTACCCCGAGTACCGGGACCGCCACCGGGTGCCCGTCGGCCTCACCGGCCTCGCCCAGGTCAACGGCCTGCGCGGCGACACCTCCATCGAGGACCGTGCCCGCTTCGACAACCGCTACATCGAGAGCTGGAGCCTCTGGCAGGACGCCAAGATCCTGCTGCGGACCGCCGCCCTCATGCTCCACCCGGACGGGAGCTGACGGTGGCCCTCCCGCTCCGCGCCACCGCGCCCCTGCCGGTGCTCCGCCGGCTCGGCCTCCGCACCGGCCACGCCGCCGCGGCCACCGTCCTGCTGGTGTGCGTGCCCACCGGCGAGAAGGACGTGGCCGCGGCGGTGCACGTCACCCCGGCCGACCTCGCGTCGATGCTGCTCGTCGCGCTGGTCGGCGCCGACCTGCTGCGCGGCCGCACGGCCGGGCCCGGCCGGCGGGTCTGCGTGCTGCTCGCCGGCATCGTCCTCGCCGCCGCCGCGGCGACCCTGCACTCCGTCGACCCGGCCGCGAGCACCACCGGCTTCGTGCGGCTGGTGCAGGTCTTCGTGCTGGTGCCCGCCGCCGTCGCGTGCGCCGCCCGGGACCGCCGCGACCTGCACCTGGTGCTCGGTTCGCTCGTCGCCGCGGCGCTCGTCGAGGGCGCGGTCGGCGCCCACCAGTACCTGACCGGCACCGGCGCCTCCTACACCGGCCGGCCGATCCGCGCGGTCGGCACGTTCGGTGCGCTCGACATCATGGCGATGTCGACGGTGGTCAGCTTCGGCCTGCTCGCCGCGCTGGCCCTCGCCCTCGCCGAACGCGGCCCGCACGGGCGTCCGGCGCTGCGCCGCGGCCTGTACGCGGCCGCCGCGTTCCTCACCTTCCCGCTGGCGGTGTCCTTCAGCCGCGGCAGCTGGATCGCCTGCGGCTGCGCGGCCGCCGTCCTGCTGCTGCGCGCCGACGCCCGGCTCGCCGTCCGCGGCGCCGTGCTCGCCGCGGCGGCCGCCGTCGTGCTGGTCGGCGGCCTGGGCCTCGGCGCGTCCGGAGTGGCCGAGCGGCTCGGCAGCATCGGCGCCGTGCAGGCGGCCCCCGACCAGTCCGTCACCGACCGGTACGACCTGTGGTCGACGGCGACCCGCATCTGGCAGGACCACCCGCTGACGGGCGCCGGCCCGAAGGCGTTCCAGCAGCTCCGCGACGGCCACGCCCCGCTGCGGCTCTCCTCCGGCAGCGACGCCGAGGACTCCTCCATCGGCTTCCAGCGCGAACCCCTGCTCTCCCCGCACAACATGTACTTCCTGGTGCTCAGCGAGCAGGGCCTGCTCGGGATCGTCGCCTACACCGGGCTGTTCCTCGCCCTGCTGGGGGGCTGCCTGCGCCGCGCCGCCGGTGCCGCGCTCGCCGCGCCGGGCCTGCTCGTCTGGGTGCTCGTCGACTTCCTCTACGCCGACATCGGCGGCACCACCACCGTGCTGACCTCGGTGGTGCTGGGCCTCGCCGCCCGTACCGCCTTCCCCGGCCCCGGCGGCGGGGAGACCCGGTGAGTGCCGAGCGGTCGCGGCTGGCCGGGCGCCCGGCGGCCGGAGCCGTGCCCGGGCCCCGGCACGCCGCGGGCTCCCGGCGCGGCGGGTTCGTGGCGCGCGCGTTCGGCATCACCGCGGTGCTGAGCGCGGCGGGTTCGGGTCTCGGCCTGCTCCGCGACCTGCTGCTGGCCCGCTACTTCGGCGCCGACCAGGGCACCGACGCCTTCCTCGTCGCCTGGACGGTGCCGGAGACCGCCGCGCCGCTGCTCATCGAGGACGCGATGTCGTTCCTCATGGTGCCCGCGTTCAGCCTGGCCCTGGTGCTCCGCGAGGAGCGCCGCCACGGCCCCGACCCGGTACGGGAGCTGGTGCGCGCCACGCTGCCCTGGCTGCTGCTCGGGCTGTGCGCGCTCGGCCTCGGCGCGGCACTCGGCGCCGGTCCGCTGGTCGGCCTGCTCGCCCCCGGTCTCGCCGACCCGGCGCTCGCCGTCCGGCTCACCCGGATCACCGCGCTCACCGTGCTGCCGTTCGGCGTCGTCGGCTACCTCTGTTCGATGCTGCGCGCGCACCACGTGTTCACCGCGCCGGCCGGCATCTACGTCGCCTACAACCTCGGCATCCTGGCCGTGCTGCTGGGCGGCCACGCCTGGCTCGGCGTCGGCTCGGCCGCGGTCGGCGTCGCCCTGGGCGGCCTGCTGATGGCGGGCCTGCTGGTGGGGCCCGCGGTACGGCGGCTGCGGGCCGCCCCGGCGGCCCTGCGGACGGCCGGGGCGATCGGCGGCGGGCTGGTGCTGATCCCGTCGGCGATGCTGCCCGTCGCCGCGTTCACCCTCACCCGGCAGGCCCAGGTCTTCATCGAGCGCTACCTCGGCTCGGGCCTGCCGCCGGGCACCATCTCGCACCTCAACTACGCCGCCAAGGTCTCCCAGCTCGCCATGACCGCGGGCATCCTGATCGTCACGGTGACGTTCCCGCTGGTGGCGCGGGCGCTCGCCGCCGGTGACCTGCGGGCCGCCCGCGACCGGGTCGAGAAGGACCTCGGCCAGGCCTCCGCCGTCGTGCTGCTGGGCACCGCCTTCCTGCTGGCCTGCGCACCGGCGGTGGTCGCCCTGCTCTTCCAGCGCGGCGCGTTCGGCCCGCACGACACCGCGGCCACCGCCCAGGTCATCCGGGTGTACAGCATCGGGCTGCCCGCCCAGGCGATGATCGGCGTGGTGGTGCGGCCGTACTTCTCCGTCCGCCCGGCGGTCCGGCGGGCCGACGACGCGCCGCCCGCCGGCTCCCGCGGCCGACTGCTCGACTGGTACCCGGTGGCCGCGATGGCCGTGGGCCTGCTCGTCACCGCAGGGGTGGGGCTCGCCGCCACCCCCCGGTTCGGCGCGCCCGGCCTGGCCGCGGGCAACGCGGCGGGCATCACCGTCACGGCCGTCCTGCTGATGCGGGGGCTGCTGCTGCGCGGCATCGCCCTGCGGCTGCGGCCGGTGCTCGCCGGCCAGGCGCGGCTGCTGGCGGCGGCCGTCGGCGCCGCCGCCGCGGGCGCGCTCGTCGCCGCCCGGCTGCCGGCGCCGCCGGTCGCCACCCTGCTGGGCGGCCTGACCGTCGCCCTCGTGTTCGCCGGGCTCGGCACGGTTCTCGGCGCTCCCGAGGTCCGCGGCCCCGTGCGCACCCTCCTCCGGGCCGCGGTCCCGGTCACCCAGGCTGCTGAGAGGAAGCCGCATGGACGCTGAACCCGCCCTCCGCCGGGGCCTGCCCGCCGACGCCGCCAGGACGGCGCCGTGGATCCTGATGTACCACTCGGTCACCTACGAGGAACACGACCCGTACCTGCTGACCGTCAGCCCGGAGCGCTTCGCCGCCCAGATGGCCTGGCTGGCCCGGAGCGGCCGGCGCGGGGTCGGCGTGCGGGAGCTGCTGCGGGCCCGGGCCGCCGGCCGGGCCGCCCGCCTGGTCGGCCTCACCTTCGACGACGGCTACGCGGACTTCGCCCGGCACGCCGCGCCGGTGCTGCGCCGGCACGGCTTCACCGCGAGCGCGTACGTGGTGCCCGACCTGCTCGGCGGGCACAACGGCTGGGATCCCGACGGGCCGCGCAAGCCGCTGCTCACCGCCGACGAGGTCGTCGAACTCGCCGCCGCCGGCTGGGAGATCGGCTCCCACGGGCTGTCGCACAAGGCGCTGCCCGGCCTCTCCGCGGCCGAGCTCGCCGAGCAGGCGCAGGGCAGCCGCCGGGCGCTGGAGCACCTGGTCGGCGGTCCGGTCACCGGCTTCTGCTACCCGTACGGCGCCGTCGACCGCGCCGCTGCCGAGGCCGTCCGCGAGGCCGGGTACCAGTACGCCTGCGCGATCGGCCACAGCGAGCTCACCGGCCGGTTCGCGCTGCCGCGCTGCTACGTCGGCGACCGGGACGGCGGCCTGCGGCTGCTCGCCAAGCAGGGCCGGCACCACTGGCGGGACGCCGTCACCGGCCGGCGGGTCCCCGGCCCGCAGGCCGCCGAGCGGGAGGCCGTGCGGTGAAGGTCCTGCACGTCGTCACCGGGCTCGCCGCGGGCGGCGCGGAGCGCCAGCTCCACCTGCTGCTCCGGCACCTGCCGGACCGCCACGCCTGCGAGGTGGCCGTCCTCACCAACCCCGGCACCGTCGCCGACGCGCTGCGCGCCGACGGCTTCGCCGTGCACGACCTCGCGATGCGCGGCAACCGCGACCTCGCGGTGCTGCCCCGGCTCGCCCGGCTCGTCCGCTCCCGCCGCTACGACGCGGTGCACACCCACCTCTACCGCGCCGGGCTGTACGGCCGGCTCGCGGCGCGGCTGGCCGGGGTGCGCACGGTGCTCGCCACCGAGCACTCGCTGCAGCCCGGGGTGATCGAGGGCCGCCCGGCCGGGCGCGGGGTCCGCGCGCTGTACCTGGCCGCGGAGCGGCTCGGCAGCACGACCGTGGCGGTGTCCGGGCAGGTGGCCGCCGCCCTGCACGACTGGGGCGTGCCGTCGCACCGGGTGCACCTGCTGCCCAACGGCATCGAACCCGCCCGGTACGTCCTCCCGGCGTCGGCCCGCGCGGCCGCCCGGGCCGCCCTGGGCCTGCCCGCGGACGCGTTCGTGGTCGGGGCGGTGGGCCGGCTGGTGCCCGGCAAGCGGTTCGACGTCCTGGTGGAGGCCCTCGCCGGGCTCGCCGCCGAGCCCGGTGCCCGCGACACCCGGCTGCTGCTGGTGGGCGCCGGCCCCGAACGCCGGGCGCTGGAGGCGCTCGCCGCCCGGCGGGGCGTCACCGGCCGTCTGCTGCTCACCGGCGAACGCGACGACGTCCCCGAACTCCTCGCCGCCATGGACGTGCTGGCCGCCCCGTCGATCGGGGAGACCTTCGGCCTGACCGTGCTGGAGGCCCTCGCGGCCGGCCTGCCGGTCCGCTACACCTCGTGTCCGGCCCTGGAGGGCCTCGGCCCCGACGCGGCCCCCGGCGCCGTCGCCCTGCCCTGCACCGCGGCGGCCTTCACCGCCTCGCTGCGCGACGTGCGGGCCGCCGGGCCGGGCCGGCTGCCGCCGCCGCCCGCGGTGGAGCACTACGACATCACGCGGATCGCCGCCGGGCTCGCGGAGCTCTACGACCGGCTCGGCCCCGCCCCGGCCGGGCCGCGGCCGCCCGCCCGCCGGGCCTGACCCGCCACCCCCGAACGAGCCAAGGAGTCACCGATGTCCGATCCGCGCCGACCCGCCCCCGTCCTGCGCCGCTGGTGGCCGCTGGCCCTCGCCGTGCCGCTGGGTGCGGCGGCGGGCGCCGGGTACGCCGCCGTCGCGCCCGTCGTCTACACCGCCAACTCGTACGTGGTGGTGGTCGCCCAGGGCCCGGGGGAGGGGGGCACCGCGGTCAACTTCGCCCAGGCGTACGGGCGGCTCGCCGGGCAGCCGCAGGTGCTCGCCGCCGCGGCGGCGAGGACCGGCCGCACGGTCTCCGCCCTGGAGTCCGCGGTGCGCGGCACCACCTCGCCGGACGCCCCGATGATCGAGATCACCGGCACCGGCCCGGTCGCGGCCGACGCGGTGAAGGCCGCCGACGCGGTCGCCACCTCGCTGATCGCGTTCGCCAACACCAGCACCACCGACACCGGCGTGAAGCTCGTCCCGCTGGCCCGGGCGGCCTCGCCGGACGCCCCGTCGTCGCCGTCCGCCGCGCTGGACACCGCGGTCGGTGCCGCGGCCGGCGTCCTGGTGGGCGCGCTGGCGGTGATGGCCCGGCGGCGGCCCGGCACGGAGCCGGAGGCCGACGCGGGGGCGCCGCCCGTACCGGCGCAGCCGCGGGTGCAGCAACCGGCCGGGGCCGTCCGATGAGCACCACCGACACCCCGGCACCGGTGCGGGCGACGGCCCGCCCGGTGTGGACGGCCGAGGTGCACCGCGCCGACGACGCGCTCGACCGGTTCGCCGGGGAGTGGGACGCCCTCGCCGCCCGATGCCGCACCACCACGCCGTTCCAGCAGGGTGGTTGGCTGCGCTCCTGGTGGCGGCAGTACGGCCGCCCGGGCACGCTGGTGCTCGTCCTGGTGCGCCGTGACGGCCTGGCGGTGGCCGCGGCGGCGCTGTGCCGCCGCGGCCCGTTCGGCGGTCTCACCAACCTGGGCGGCGCCCTCGCCGACTTCACCGACGTGCTGCTCGACGACGACTGCGCGGACGAGGCCGCCGCCGGGCTGGCCGCCGCCCTGCCGCTGCGCCGCCCCTGGCACAGCCTGGAACTGCGCGAGGTGCCCCCGGAGGCGGCGGTCCACCGGGTGCTCGCCCGCCACCGCGGCACCGTCCGGCGCTACCCGGACTCGTTCTGCCAGACGCTGCCCGCCCTGCCGATGGACGAGCTGCTGCGCAGGCTGCCCGGCAAGACCGCGCAGCGCAGCCGGGTCAAGCTGCGCCGGATCGCCGAGTCGGGCGTCGTGGTCGACGCCGTGCCGCCGGAGGAGGTGCCGGAGGCGGTCGCGGAGCTGCTGCGGCTGCACGTGCTGCAGTGGCAGGACCGCGGGGTCACCCCCGAGCACCGCACGGCCCGCTTCGCGGCGCACCTCACCGAGTCGACGACCGCGATGGTGGCGGACCGCCGTGCCGCGGTGCACCGCTTCCGGCTGGACGGCGAGGTCGTCGCGGTCAACATCGTGGTGCTCTGCCCGTCCTTCGGCGGCCTCTACCTGTACGGCGCGCACCCGAAGCTGCGCGAGCGCCTGGACATCGCGGGCCTGCTCTTCGGCGCCGCCCTGGACGAGGTCCGTGCGGCGGGCATCCCGCTGCTCGGCCTGCTGCGCGGCCGGGAGCCGTACAAGCAGCGCTGGCGTCCGGACGCGTTCCGCAACGAGCGGCTGGTGGCGGCGCCGCCCGGTCCGGCACCGGCCGCGGCCGTGCGGGCGCTGCGGGTGCGGGCCCGGCAGGCGGCGGTGAGCGTGCTGACCGCCCGGCTGCCGGGGCTGAAGGCGGTGCTAGCGGCGCGCAGGCTGTCCTGAGCCGAGCCCGCCGGGCGCGCCCGCGGAGCCCGTCATCAGCTGCCTGTACGCGGTGGTCGAGCGGGGGTTGCGGGTGCAGCCCCAGAAGCCGTGCGGGCAGTAGTCGGTGACGGTCTGGTAGGCGGTGTCGTGGGTGCGCATCCACTCGGTCATGCGCCGCACGTACTCCGGGTTGTCGCCGTTGCGGAACAGCCCCCACTCCGGGTAGGAGACCGGCTTGCCGCGCCTCGCGGCGAACTCCACCTGGTCCTGCAGGCCGTAGGGCTCGGCGACCATGTCGTCGAAGGTCGCACCGGCGGGCATGTCGTAGGCGTCCATGCCGACGATGTCGACCACGTCGTCGCCCGGGTAGCAGCGGGTCCACGGGATGGCGTCGAGGCCGCGGGTGGGGGTGAAGTCGAAGCGGAAGTGCTGCCCGGGCACCGAGCGCATGACGGTGACGATCCGCCGCCAGTAGGCCTTCCAGGCGGCCGGGTCGGGCCGGCAGCGGGAGGTGTAGGTGGTGCCGTTCATCTCCCAGCCGAGGGTGACCACGGTGTCGCCGCCGCCGAACGCGACGAGCTTGCGGGCGAGTTTGAGGAAGTGCCGGTCGAACTCGCCCCGGTTGCCGCGGGCGAGCAGCTTCACCACCTCGCCGTCGGAGAGGTCGCCCTCGTTGGGCACCAGCATCGGCACGCCCAGCACCAGGCCGCGGTCGGGCCGGCTGAGCTTCCACTGCGACCACAGGCCGAGCACCTGGTTCTCGCCCTCGACGTCGGCCCAGCCGTTGCCGGCCAGGTAGGTGTGCCCGACCTGCACCCGGGCCCCGCCCAGCCAGCCGGAGAACTTCGCGATCTGCGGGATGTAGGTGTCCCAGGAGCCGACGAACGCCCCGAACGGCACCTCGTGCGGCGGCCGCACGACGGCCGGGTCCGGTGCGGCGCCGCGCGGCCGCACCCCGCGTGCGGCGTCGGAGGAGTACGCGTCGTGCCGCTCGGTCTGGCTGAGCGGTGTGCCGTCGGGCACGCTCGCCGTGGTCACCAGCAGGAGCGCGCCGGCGGCCAGCGCGAGACGGCCGAGTCGCATGGGCACTCCCGGGGTGGACGGTGGGGCGTTCGCTCCGCCAGTAAAGCCCACAGGCCGTCAGAAACACCTCATATCACCCGTACGTGGCAATTCGTACGGACGGCCGCCGGGCGGTGCGGCGGGTCAGCCCTGCGCGAAGGTGTCGCACCGGGTGGGGTCGCCGCTGCGGTAGCCCGCGGTGAACCACGCCTTGCGCTGCTCCGAGGAGCCGTGGGTCCAGCGCTCCGGGTCGATCCGGCCGGTGGACTGCTGCTGGATGCGGTCGTCGCCGACGGCCGCCGCCGCGTCCAGGCCCTGCGCGATGTCCGCGTCGGTGAGGCTGCTGATCAGCGGCCGCCCGGTGCCCGGCTGCGGGGTGGTGGTCGCGTGGTGGGCCCAGACGCCGGCGTAGCAGTCGGCCTGGAGTTCGAGCTTCACCGAGGCGCTGTCCGCGCCCTGCCGGTCGCGGCCGACCCTGTCCGTCGTGCCGGTGAGGTTCTGGACGTGGTGGCCGTACTCGTGCGCCAGGACGTACGCCTCGGCGAAGGGCCCGCCCTGCGCGCCGAAACGGGTGGAGAGCTCGTCGAAGAAGCCGAGGTCGAGGTAGGCCCGGCGGTCGCCCGGGCAGTAGAACGGGCCGACGGCCGAGGTCGCCGCGCCGCACGCGGTCGACACCCGCCCGGTGAAGAGCACGGTCTCGGCGGGCGTGTACGCCGCCCCGCGCCGGGCGAGATCGTCCTGCCAGAAGGTCTGCACGCTGTTGGTCACGGCGACGATCCGGCAGTCCTGCCGGCGGTTGGCGTCGGCCCCCGTCCGGCACGACTGCCGCACCTCGCCCCCGGTGCGCGGCCCGCTGCTCGCCGAGGTGCCGCCGGAGAGGCCGAGGGTGCTCGGGTCGACGCCGAGGAAGACGGCCAGCAGCAGCACGACCAGCCCTGCCGCGCCGCCGCCGAGGGCGACCTTGCCGCCGGAGAGGCCCCGCCGGTCGTCGACCTGCGAGGTGTCGAGATCGCCCTGGTCGTCGAACTGCATCCTGTACCACCTCTGTAACAGTCCGTCCCGGCCGCCGCCCGGCCACCGTAGCCGCCTGCCCCGTGACCGGCCCTCCGACACCGCAGGTGGGCGGACCCGTGCGCGGCTGCGGCGTGACGAAGCGCACGTCCCCGGGCGGCCCGTATTCCGGCTGACGTACACGCGTACGGCGGGTACGCTCCGCCCGTGTCCTGGAAGCCGCTGCGAAGCCTGACCCGCCGCTCCGTGCTCCCCGCGCTGGCCGTACTGCTGGTGCTCGGAGCCGGTGCCGCCGCGCACGCGAACCGACCGGTGCCCTTCGGCGACCGGGTCGTCGCGGAGCCCGGCGCGGCGGTCGCCGGCCCCGTCGGCGCCCAGGCGCTGACCACCGGCTCGCTGGACCTGAAGGTCGGCCCCGGCCTGGAGGCGTACGACCGGGTCACCGGCGGCCACGCCTGGTCGTACCGCCGGGAGGGTGCCACCGCGCTGCACCTGGCGATGGCGGGGGAGAGCGCCGTCGTCGTCTGGGACGACGGCCTGGTCACCTCCGTCCGCCCGAGCGACCACCAGGTGCGCTGGCACCGGGCGGTGCCGGGCCTGGCCGACTGGCTGCACGCCGAGGGCGAGCCCGGGGCGGACGAGCGCACCGAGGAGCAGGAGCGGGCCACGGCCACGCAGCGGGCCGCCGCCGCCCTGCAGACCGCGGTGGAGGACGAGCCGTGGGTGGCCGTGGTCACCCCGTCCCTCACCATGGGCTTCCGCGACCGCGACGGTGACCTCCGCTTCAACTCCCGCCCGCCGCAGGGCTGCTCGTACGACCCGCTGCGCGCGGTGCACACCGACGACGCGGTGCTGGTGCCGCGGGCCTGCCCGTCCGGGGGCACCACGGCCAAGCTGCTGCCCGGCGGCGTCAACGGCTTCCGGCTGTCCGGCCGGGGCTGGCAGCTGAACGCCGGCCCGCTGGCCGAGCTGCGCCGGCTCGACGGCCACCGGGTCGTCGTGGAGGACGGGCCCGTCCTCGGCAGCCGCGTGTACGACACCCGCCGCGGTGCGCCCGAGACGCTGTGCTCCGGTGCCCAGCTGCCGTTCGCCGCCGTCCCCCCGGTGGAGGGCTGTCCGGCGGCCTGAGCGCGGCCGGCGGACGCACGCCCGGAGGCAACCCCCGGGCGCCCGGTAGACTGGGCCGTATGGCTGTGTTCCCCGGGCAATAGGCGCCGGCCGGCGGACTCGCGAAGTTCCGCCGCCCCGGCTTCACGCCTGCATCCCCGCCCCCGCCTGCACCATGCCCGGCCGCCGTGCCCCGCCCCCGTCCCTGGAGAGACCCAGCCGTGATTTCCGCGAACGCCCTGGAGCTGCGCGCCGGCGCCCGCGTCCTGATCGAGTCCGCCTCCTTCCGTGTCGCCCCCGGCGACCGCATCGGTCTGGTCGGGCGCAACGGCGCCGGCAAGACCACCCTCACCAAGGTGCTGGCCGGCGAGGGCCTGCCCGCCGGCGGCACCGTGACGACGTCGGGCGAGGTCGGCTACCTGCCGCAGGACCCGCGCACCGGCGACCTCGACGTGCTGGCCCGCGACCGCATCCTCTCCGCCCGCGGCCTCGACACCGTGCTCAGGAAGATGCGCGAGAACGAGGAGCGGATGGCCACCGGCAAGGGCGCCACCCGCGAGAAGGCGATGAAGCGGTACTCCAGCCTGGAGACCGAGTTCCTCACCAAGGGCGGGTACGCCGCCGAGGCCGAGGCCGCCACCATCGCGGCCGCGCTCGGCCTGCCCGACCGCATCCTCGGCCAGCAGCTGCACACCCTGTCGGGCGGTCAGCGCCGCCGGGTCGAGCTCGCCCGGATCCTCTTCTCCGACGCCGACATCCTGCTGCTCGACGAGCCGACCAACCACCTCGACGCCGACTCGATCGTCTGGCTGCGCGACTTCCTGAAGACCTACAAGGGCGGCTTCATCGTGATCTCCCACGATGTCGAGCTCGTCGACACGGTCGTCAACAAGGTGTTCTACCTGGACGCCAACCGCGCCGCGATCGACATCTACAACATGGGCTGGCGGCAGTACCAGCAGCAGCGCGAGGACGACGAGAAGCGCCGCAAGCGCGAGCGCGCCAACGCGGAGAAGAAGGCCGCGACCCTCAACGCGCAGGCCGACAAGATGCGCGCCAAGGCGACGAAGACGGTGGCCGCGCAGAACATGGCGCGCCGCGCCGAGAAGCTGCTCTCCGGCCTGGAGCAGGCCCGGGTCTCCGACAAGGTCGCCAAGCTGCGCTTCCCCGACCCGGCTCCCTGCGGCAAGACGCCGATGACCGCGGCCGGCCTCTCCAAGTCGTACGGCTCGCTGGAGATCTTCACCGACGTCGACCTGGCGATCGACCGCGGCTCGAAGGTGGTCGTGCTGGGCCTCAACGGCGCCGGCAAGACCACCCTGCTGCGGATGCTGGCGGGCGTGGAGAAGCCGGACACCGGCGAGGTCATCCCCGGCCACGGCCTGAAGGTCGGCTACTACGCGCAGGAGCACGAGACGCTCGACCCGGAGCGCACGGTGCTGGAGAACATGCGGTCCTCCGCGCCCGACACCGACCTGGTGCAGATCCGCAAGATCCTCGGATCGTTCCTCTTCTCCGGCGACGACGTCGACAAGCCGGCCGGTGTGCTCTCCGGCGGCGAGAAGACCCGTCTGGCCCTGGCCACGCTGGTCGTGTCCAGTGCCAACGTGCTGCTGCTCGACGAGCCCACCAACAACCTCGACCCGGCCAGCCGCGAGGAGATCCTCGGGGCGCTGCGCTCCTTCAGCGGCGCGGTCGTGCTCGTCACCCACGACGAGGGAGCCGTCGACGCGCTCCAGCCGGAGCGGATCATCCTGCTGCCGGACGGCGTCGAGGACCTCTGGAGCCCGGCCTACGTCGACCTCGTCTCGCTGGCCTGACCGGCGGGTAGACGCAGGGTCAGCTTTCTGTCGTAGAAAGACCGGTCCACGGGCGTGTCCGGGAATTCCGGTCCCCCTGGTTCTGTTGACGACGGCCCCACCGCCTCTGCGCGGTGGGGCCGTCCGTTCTGATCAGCCCATTCACCCGGCGCGACGGCCGACCCCGGGGGCGCGTGCACCGAGGGTGAGCGCCCTTGTGCCGCCCGGACACCACCGGCAGACTGCGCTTTCCCGGTATCGACCTTGTCGAATGGGTGGCCAGGAGACCGGCAATGGGTGATCATGGGAATCTGACCGAGCACAGCTACGAGGAGGCACGGGTGGCCGAGACTCTGAAAAAGGGCAGCCGGGTAACAGGTGCCGCGCGTGAGAAGCTCGCGGCCGATCTCAAGAAGAAATACGACTCCGGGGCGAGCATTCGTGCGCTGGCGGAGGAGACCGGTCGTTCCTACGGCTTCGTGCACCGCATGCTCAGCGAGTCCGGAGTGATCCTCCGGGGTCGTGGCGGTGCGACGCGCGGCAAGAACAAGGCGACTGCTGCAGCGGGTTCCTGACGGTTCATCAGACAATTCGGCTCCGCGCCGGGCGGGCAGCCCCGGAGCGGCGAGTGCGCGGCGGTCCGGGGCGGAGCAGCTGCGCCGGACCGCACGGTACGCGACGCGGCCGACGGCGAAGGACGGTACGGCGGCCGGGATTCCCGGGCCGCCGTTCGCCGTTTCCGGGCGGCTCTTTTCGGCCGCACCCGGTTTTGTTACTCTCCAGTAGCCCCGCTGTTCCGCACTGGAGGTACCCTCATGACCGCTCCCGCCGTCGGCACCGACCCGCAGGACTGGGAGAAGACCGGCGTCCGCCTCGACGTCGACGGCGAACTCGCCGTGGTGACGCTGTGTAACCCGGAGCGCCGCAACGCCCAGAGCCCCGCCCTGTGGCGCGCGCTCACCGCGATCGGCTCCACCCTGCCCGGCACCGTGCGGGTCGTCCTGCTGCGCGCCGAGGGCGTCTCCTTCTCGGCCGGTCTGGACCGCCGGATGTTCACGCCCGAGGGCATCCCCGGCGAACGCACCTTCCCCGAGCTCGCCGCGGCCCCGGACGCCGGGACGGACGCCGCCATCGCCGGCTACCAGGAGGCCTTCACCTGGTGGCGCCGCCCCGACGTCGTCACGATCGCCGCCGTGCAGGGCCACGCCGTGGGGGCGGGCTTCCAGCTCGCGCTCGGCTGTGACCTCCGGGTGGTCGCCGACGACGTGCAGTTCGCCATGAAGGAGACCGTCCTCGGCCTCGTCCCCGACCTGGGCGGCACCAAGCCGCTCACCGCACTGGTCGGCTACGCGCGGGCGCTGGAGATCTGCGCGACCGGCCGGTGGGTCGGCGCGGAGGAGGCCGCGGCCATCGGTCTGGCCAACCTCGCCGTGCCCGCCGCCGAGCTGGAGGAGGCCGCCCGCGACCTCGCCTCCGCCCTGCTCGCCGCCCCGCGCAACGCCGTCATCGAGACCAAGGCGTTGCTGCAGGGCGCCGCCGACCGCACGTACGACGAGCAGCGTGCGGCCGAGCGGGCCGCGCAGCACCGCCGGATGCGCGACCTCGCCGGCATCGGCGACTGAGCGTCCGCCTGCGCCTGCGCCTGCGCCTGCGCGAGGCCCGGACCACGTGGTGGTCCGGGCCCTCGTGCGTTCCGGCCGGGGTGGCCCCGGGGGCGGGCCCGCTCCGGGAGTGACGGCTCCGGCGCGCGGCTTGTGTGGCGGAATGTCAGAGTTGAGCTGATTTGCGATATAGCTGGAGACGCAACCACAGGAGACCCCGCCATGCCGCAGACCCCGACCCCCGCCGACCTGCAGAAGTCCGCCCACGCGCCCGACGCCGCCACCGACGCGTCCGAACGCGGCCGCACCGCGCTCGCCGTCGGCGTCGTCGAGAAGATCGCCGGAATGGCAGCCCGTGAGGTCTCGGGCATCCACGCCCTCGGCTCCGGCTTCTCCCGTACCTTCGGCGCCATGCGCGACCGTGTGCCCGGATCCAAGGCCGGTGTCGGCCGCGGCATCAAGGCCGAGGTCGGCGAGCGCCAGACCGCCATCGACATCGCCCTCGTCGTGGAGTACGGCGTGGTCATCCCGAAACTCGCCTCCGAGGTGCGGGAGAACATCATCCACGCCGTCGAGCGGATGACCGGGCTGGAGGTCGTCGAGGTCAACATCTCCGTCAACGACGTCCACCTGCCCGACGAGCCCGACGAGGAGGACGAGGAGGAGCCCCGCAAGGGCCGCGTCCAGTAGCGCACCACGGCGGCCCCCGACCCGGGGGCCGCCGCCGCACACCGCCGTACCTGTCGCCGTATCTGTCGCAGCACCTGTCGCCGCAACGCGAGGAGAAGTGGATGAGCCTGGCCCTGGTCGGCCTGCTGGCCGGCATGGCCCTGGGATTCGCCGGGTACTTCGGCGGTTTCGCCGCCTTCCTGCTCGTCGCCGTGCTGGGGGCGGTCGGATTCGTCGTCGGCCGCCTGCTGGAGGGCGACCTCGACCTCGGCGACCTGGGCGATCTCCTGCGAGGCCGGGACCGGCGTCACTGATGGCGACCGCCGCTACCACCGCCCGGCCCCGGCGGGGCCGCCTGCGGATGGCCGACCGGGTCTACGCCCGACTCGCCGAACAGGCCGTCCGGCAGGCGCTCGCGGAGACCTGGGCGGAGCGCGCCGCCCGGGGTGCGCCGCCCAGGGCGACCGTGCTGGTGGTCGGCGGCACCGTGCGGATCACCCTGCACCTGGAGCTTCCCTACCCCGCGGACCTCGCCGAGCTCTCCCGCAAGGCCCGCCACGCGGCGGCCGACCAGGTCGTGGCGCTCACCGGCACCCCGGTGGTGGAGGTCTCCGTGCTCGTCGAACGGCTCGCACCGGCGGCCCTGCGGTGAGCGGCCCGCCGCCCCCGGGGCCCGGTCCGGACCCGCTGCCGGACCCCGACCCGCGGCCCGACCCCGCGACCCGCTCCGGGCCCGGCCCGCTGCCGGACCCCGGAGCGCAGTCCGCGGACGGGCCCGGCCCGCTGCCGGAGGACGACCGGCCGCGGCCGACCGCGCCGCCCGGCCCGCCCCGGCGGCCCCGGGCGGCCCGGACCGTCGCGACCGCGACGGTCGTCACCTGCCTGCTCGTACTCGCCGGTGCGCTGCTGTACGACGCCGTGGCCGTCCGCACCGGCCACACGGGCTCGCAGTGGCGGACGGACGTCACCCGGGACCTGGCGGACCGCCGGGTCGACGACCCCTGGGCGCTCGGTGTGGCGGGCGGGGCCGTGGTGCTCGGCGTCCTCCTCTGGGTGCTGGCGTTCGCGCCGGGCCTGCGCGGCTGGCTGCCGCTGCGGCGACCGGGCGCGGCCGTCCACCGGGCCGGGATCGAGGCCCTGATCGCGGCGCGCGCCGCCGAGCTGCCCGGGGTGGAGCGCTGCACCGTCAAGGCGGGCCGCCGCAAGGCCCGCGCCACCGTCACCGGCATCGCCGAACCGGCCTTCGTGCAGCGCGAGTTGCGGGAGGAGCTGGCCCGTGTCCACCTCGCCGGCCCGTACCGGCTGGACGTCCGCCACCGGCTGTCACGCCCCGCGGACCCGCACGACCGGCGGCACGGGCACCGGCGGCTCGCCCAGGAGGCGCCCCGATGAGCAGGTCCGCCGTCAACCGGACGATCCTGGCCGTCACCGGCCTCGCGCTGCTCGTCGGCGGGCTGGCGGTGCTCGCCGGCGGCCTCGACCTCTACAACCGGCTCGACGTCACGATGCCGCACGGCTGGCCGCTCACCGAGACCTACCAGCCGGTGCTCAGCGACGCCGAACGCCACCACTGGTCGGACCGGGACTGGTGGTGGCCGGTGGCGATCGCCGTGCCCGCCCTGGTCGTGGCCGGAGCCCTCTGGTGGCTCTACACCCAACTGCGCCGCACCGGCCCGGGCACCGTCACCGTGCCGGTGCCCGACGGCGACGGCACGGCGCTGCGGCTGCGCACCCGGGCACTCGCGGACGCCGTCGAGACCGAGGCCGTCGCGCTGCCGGACGTCGAGAAGGTCTCCGTGACCGTGACCGGTACGGCGCGCCGGCCGTCGGTGCGCGCTGCCCTGCGCCTCGTGCCCGGCGGCGGGGTGGGCGAGGTCGTGGACGCGCTCGACGCCGGGCCGCTGGAGAACGCCCGCGGCAGCCTCGGGCTCGATGCCCTGCCGGCCGAGCTGCGGCTCAAGGTGTCGGCCCGGCGCAGGCGCGCCGGGCCGAAGCCCCCTCGGGTGGTCTGACGGTTCGTCAGAGCCCGCGCAGGGCGCCGCCGTCGACCGGCACCATCACGCCGGTGAGGTAGGAGGCGGCGGGGGAGAGCAGGAAGGCGGCGACCTTGCCGAACTCCTCCGGGGTGCCGTACCGGCCGAGCGGGATCGCCGCGCTCGCCCGGGTGCGGGCGGCGGCCGCGTCGCCGCTCAGCGCGTCCAGCTCCCGGACGCGGTCGGTGTCGATCCGGGCGGGCAGCAGGCCCACGACGCGGATGCCGCGCGGGCCCAGCTCGTCCGCGAGCGACTTGGCGGCCATGGCGAGGCCGGGCCGCAGGCCGTTCGACATGCCGAGGCCGGAGATCGGCTCGCGGACCGACCCCGACAGGACGAAGCCGATCACACCGCCCTCGGTGAGGGCCTCCGCGGCGACCCGGGCGATCCGGAGCGCGCCGAGGAACACCGACTCGAAGGCGCCCCGCCAGGCGTCGTCGCCCGCGCCGAGCACCGGGCCGGCGGCCGGGCCGCCGACGCTGATCAGCACCCCGTCGAGGCGGCCGAACCGCTCCTGGGCCGCCTCGACCAGGGCGGCCGCGGTCGCCGGGTCGCTGTTGTCGGCCACCACGCCGTGGGCGTGATCGGGGCCGCCGAGTTCGGCGACGGCCGCCTCGACCGACTCCTTCGTCCGCCCGCTGACGACCACCCGGGCGCCGTCGGCGACGAGCTCGCGGGCCGAGGCGAGGCCCAGGCCGCGGGTCGCGCCGGTCGTGACGTACACCTTCTGCTGAAGTCCGAGATCCATGGGGCCATCCTGCCCGGTCGGCGGCCCGGGTGTGCGGTCGGTCCCGTCCGACGGCGCCGGGGGGCTCCGGAGGGCCCGGTCGGGTGCGGGCCCCGGCGGCGTCAGCCCACCGGCACGCCCGGGTTCGCCAGGCCGTCACCGCCGGTCACGGTGTTGTCCGCGGTGATCGTGGCCGGGCAGGAGGCCGCCGCGTAGTTCGTGAGGTCGAAGGCGTAGCGCCCGGTGCCGGACGCGCCGGTCAGGTCGGAGCGGTTGGCCCGGAAGACGGTGCCGCAGCCCCAGCCCGCGTACTGGCTGTGCGTCTGGTAGCCGTCGTTGGTGGTGCGGGTGCCCGTGTTGTGCTCGACGACGTAGTCGTTGCCCTTCACGTCGACCCACGAGTCGTCGTAGTTCACGCCGGTGAGGCCGTTGCCGTCGAAGGTGTTGCCCGACACCAGGCCGCCGGTCGTGCCCTCCTTGAGGTCGATGTTCTCGCCGCCGATGTTCGGGCCGATCGTGTTGCCGGTGATCTGCACGTGGTCGCTGCGGTCGGTCAGCGTGTTGGCGGTGCCGACGTACACGCCCTCGCCCTTGCCGTCGCGGGCCGTGCCGGTGTCGTGGACGGTCGAGCCGCGCAGCACGCCGTAGCTGCTCGACGAGCGGAAGTGCACGCCCTCCATGGTGGTGTGGTGCACGGTGACGGCGTCCAGCTCGACGTGGTCGGCCGCGTCCACCATGATCCCCTTCTGGGCGCCGGTGACGGTGACGCCGTGCACCGTCCAGTACGCGGCCCCGTCGAGGTGCAGGCCGTAGCCGCCGCCGGTGGAGGTGGTGAGCACGGCGTTCGGCGAGCCGGTGACCGTGATCCGCGCGGCGGCGGTGCCCGGGGTGGTGGCCTTGAAGTTGCCGGTGTAGGTGCCGTCGGCGAGCCGGATCGTCCGGCCGGGCACGGCGGCGGTCAGCGCCGCCTGGAGCTCCTTGCCGGTGGACACGTCGACGGTGGAACCGCCGGTCGGGCTCGCGGTGGGTGTCGGGGTGGGTGTCGCGGTGGGTGTGGGTGTCGGGGTGGGTGTCGCGGTGGGGGTGGGCGCCGACGTGCCCGGATCGCCGCCGGTCAGTGAGACGTCGTCCACGGCGTAGGCGCCCGAGCCGTACCAGCCGCTCACCGTGACGGTCACCGGGCCGGCCGACGCTCCGGTGGTGAAGGTGCGGGTGAGCCTGGTCCAGGCGGTGCCGCCCGTCCAGGTGGAGACGGAGACGGCGGAGCCGGAGGCGGCCAGCGTGACGTACGGGCCCTTCACCCACGCGGTCAGCGTGTAGGCGGTGTCCGGCCGGAGGGTGACGGTCTGCGAGCACGGCGCGAGGTCGCCGGCGCCCGGGGTGGCGACGAGGGCCCATCCGCCGCCGTGCGGAGCGGCGGAGTCGGCCTGCGAGGTGCCGGAGCAGGTCCAGCCGGTGAGCGAGCCGGCCTCGAAGCCGCCGTTGGTGAGGAGTTCGGCGGCGGCGGCGCCCGCGCGGTCGGGCAGCAGCGCGAGCGCGCCGGCGGCGAGGAGCAGGGGGGCGGCCGCGGCGAGGCCGCGGGCGCGCAGGGACCGGTACTGCGTCATGGGGTCGCTCCGTGTGGGGGTGAGAGCGTGCCGGAAGAGCGGTCGCCCCACACTTTGGACTAGACCATTGAGGCCGTCAACCCCCGTCAACCCCCGTCCGCGCCGGGCCCGTTGCCCGTCGGCCGGTCAGGCCGCGGCGAGCTCCTCGACGGGCGCCGCCGCCGCGAGCGCCGCGGTCCGTTCCTTCTCCTCGCGGCGGGCCAGCACGACCAGGCCGACCGGCACCAGGGCGGCGAAGAGCCACCACTGCACGGCGTACGCCATGTGCGGGCCGATGTCGGAGTGGTTCGGCTCCGCGAGCAGGGTCGGCGAGTCGCCGGCGGCCGGCTCCGAGGAGGCCAGCTCCAGGTAGCCGCCCAGCACCGTGGCCCCGGTGAGCCCGGCCTGCCTGGTGCTGTCGATCAGCTTGAACTGCCGGTCCGGCAGGCCGCCGCGGTCGCGGATGCCGCTGCTCGCCGTGGTCTCGTCCGCCCGCAGCCACCCGGTCGCCGTGACCCGGCCGGCCGGCGGCGCGGCCACCGCCGGGTAGCTGGTCGCGTCGGCACCGGACTCCACCCAGCCGCGGTTCACCAGCACCGAGCCGCGGCCGTCGGCCAGCACCAGCGGCGTCACGACGAAGTACCCGATGCTGCTGCCGCCCGGCTCGGTGCGCCCGCGGATCACGAACTCGTGCGCGGTGTCGTACGCGCCCACCGCCGTCACCCTGCGCCAGGTGAGGTCGCCCGGCACCGTGAAACCCGGCGCGGAGAGCGAGTCGAACGCGACCGGCGACGCCTTCAGGTTGTGGGCGATCAGCGTGTTGCGGGCCACCCGCGCCTCGTGCCGGTGCAGCTGCCAGAATCCCAGCCGGATCATCGCGGGGATCAGCAGCAGCGCGACGAGCGTGATGACCGCCCAACGCCGGGACAGCAGAAATCGGTACACACCCGGCACGCTACGCCCTAGACGTCCGCCGCCCGGACACCGGGGTGGGGTGCGACCTCGCGGAGCAACTGGAGGAAGGCGTCCTCGCCGACCACCGGGGTGCCGAGCTCCCGGGCCTTGCGGGCCTTGCCGCTCCAGCTGCCCGGTTCGTTGGTGACGAGCAGGCTGGTGAGCCGGCTCACCGAGGTCGCGATGTGCAGGCCGGCCTCGACGGCGCGGTCCTCCAGCAGCTCGCGCTCGGTGGCGGTGTCGCCGGTGATGGCCACCCGCATGCCCTGCACCAGCGGCGAGCCGTCCGCCCACCGCCCCGGGTTCGGGTACGGGCAGGCGGGGCGCTTGCGGCTCGGACGGTACGAGGGCGACCACGAGCCGCGGGCCGGCGCGGGCGGGTCGCCCTCGCCGAGGTCGGTCACCGCGACGCAGGTGGTGAGCGGCAGCGCCAGGCCGACCTGCCGGGCCAGCTGCAGGCTCGGCCGGAACGCCTCGGCCAGCACCCGGGCGTCGTCGAGCGCGTTGTGCGCCTGGCGCTGCTGCACGCCGAAGTGCGCGACCAGCGAGGACAGCTTGCCGTTCGGCAGCGGCAGGCCCAGGTCGCGGGAGAGCACCATGGTGCAGAGCCGCTGGTCGACAGGGGCGCTCAGACCGGCCCGGGAGAACTCCCGCGAGAGCATGTTCCAGTCGAAGAGCGCGTTGTGCGCCACCATCACCCGGCCGCGGAGCTTCTCCGCGAGCTCGCCGGCGATCTCCGGGAAGGACGGCGCGTCCGCGAGCATCGCCGGGGTCAGGCCGTGGATCCAGACCGGCCCGGGGTCGCGGTCCGGGTTGACCAGCGTGTACCAGTGCCCGGTCACCTCGCCCTGCGCGTCCAGCTGGTACACACCCACCGACACGACCCGGTCGGAGCGGCCGAGCCCCGTGGTCTCGACGTCGACGACGGCGAACCCGGCGTCGGACTCGGCGGCGGGGCGGGGTGCCGGGAACGGCGTGGGCCCGGACAGGCCGTCCCACGGGGACTGGATCGCATGCATGGTGCACCACTCTAAGGCCGGGCGGCCGCCGCCCAGGGCCGATCGCCGCGGGCGGTGGCCCGCACGGTGCGGGAATAGAGTGGTCGTCGGAGCAGTCGTACAACCTCTCGACCTGCTCCCGGTCGTCAGCACCCCGACGAGACCCCCCTCCCGCGAAGGACAGCCCATGCGCGCCACCGTGATCCACGGCCCCAACGACATCCGGATCGAGGAGGTGCCCGACCCGGTGCTGCGCAAGCCCACCGACGCGATCGTCCGGGTGGTCAACGCCTGCATCTGCGGCAGCGACCTGTGGGCGTACCGCGGCGTCGCGGCCCGGGCGGCGGGCCAGCGGATCGGCCACGAGTTCCTCGGCGTCGTGGAGGAGGTCGGCCCCGAGGTGACCGGCTTCCGGCCGGGCGACTTCGTCGTGGCGCCGTTCGTCTGGTCGGACGGCACCTGCGACCACTGCCGCGAGGGCCTGCACACCTCCTGCCCCGAGGGCGGCTTCTGGGGCGAGGTCGGTTCGGACGGCGGCCAGGGCGAGGCCGTCCGCGTGCCGTACGCCGACGGCACGCTCGTGCAGCTGCCGCGCGAGACGGCCGGCGAGGAGAAGCTGCTGCCCGGCCTGCTGGCGCTCTCGGACGTCATGAGCACCGGTCACCACGCGGCGGTCGCCGCGGGCGTGCGGCCCGGTGCCACCGTCGCGGTGGTCGGCGACGGCGCGGTCGGCCTGTGCGGCGTGCTCGCCGCGCAGCGGCTCGGCGCCGGCCGGATCATCGCACTGGGCCGGCACGAGGCCCGTACCGCGATCGCCCGCGCCTTCGGTGCCACCGACGTGGTCGCCGAGCGCGGCGACGCCGCCGTCGAGGCCGTGAAGGAGCTGACCGGCGGTCAGGGCGCACACGCCGTCCTGGAGGCCGTCGGCACCGCCGAGTCGATGCGCACCGCGATCTCGATCGCCCGCGACGGCGGCGCGGTCGGCTACGTCGGCGTGCCGCACGGCGGCAGCGCCGGCGTCGACCTCGGCCAGATGTTCGGCCGGAACGTGTCGTTGCGCGGCGGGGTCGCCCCGGCCCGCGCGTACATCCCCGAGCTGCTCCCCGACGTGCTCTCCGGTGCCATCGACCCCGGACTCGTCTTCGACCGCACCGTGGGCCTCGACGGCGTGCCGGACGGCTACCGCGCCATGGACGACCGCTCCGCGCTCAAGGTGCGCATCGCGCTCTGACAGGGGCGCGCGACGCGCCGCACCACGCCCGGGCCGAGGGGCGGTACCGCTGCCGCGGTGCCGCCCCTCGGTCGTGCGCGGGCGCTTTTCGGCCAGATCGGGCGGTGCCCGTCCCCGATCGTGCGCAGACGCTGTTCGGCCCCCGCGCGGTGGATCTAGCATGCAGCCGCACCGCACCTGTGATGCCCCTCACACCCCAGCGATCCACCCGTGCACCCGAAGACGTCAGGAGACACCGAGTGGACACCCCACCGGCCCCCGGGGCCGCCGCAGAGGTCCGACGCATCGAGGAGAGCGAGGAGTTCCGCGGCCTCAGGTCGGCCTTCCGCAGCTTCGCCTTCCCCGTCACCGCCGGATTCATCGTCTGGTACCTGCTCTACGTCCTGCTCTCCAGCTACGCGCACGCGTTCATGGCCACCAAGGTGGTCGGTCACATCAACGTGGCGCTGGTGCTCGGCCTGCTGCAGTTCGCCTCCACCTTCGCGATCGCCGCCTGGTACGCCCGCTACGCGGACCGCCGGCTCGACCCGCCGTCCGAGGCCATCCGCACCGCCCACGCGCCCGCCGCCGTCGACGCGCCCCGGGAGGCCGCCGAATGAACGCCCTGGCCACCGCCGCGAGCGACCACCGCGGCATCACCATGACCCTCTTCGGCGTGTTCGTGCTCGCCACGCTCGGCATCACGATCTGGGCCGGCCGGCAGACCAAGGACGCCGCCGACTTCTACGCCGGAGGCCGCGGCTTCACCGGCTTCCAGAACGGCCTCGCCATCTCCGGCGACTACATGTCGGCCGCCAGCTTCCTCGGCATCGCCGGGGCCATCGCACTCTTCGGCTACGACGGCTTCCTCTACTCCATCGGCTTCCTGGTGGCCTGGCTCGTCGCCCTGCTGCTCGTCGCCGAACCGCTGCGCAACTCCGGCCGCTACACCATGGCCGACGTGCTGGCCTTCCGGATGAAGCAGCGCCCGGTCCGCACCGCGGCCGGCGTCTCCACCATCGTCGTGTCGATCTTCTACCTGCTGGCCCAGATGGTCGGCGCGGGCTCGCTCGTCGCCCTGCTGCTCGGCGTCAGCGGCGACGGGGCCAAGCGCTGGACGATCGTCGCGGTCGGCGCCCTCATGGTGATCTACGTCGCGGTCGGCGGCATGAAGGGCACCACCTGGGTGCAGATCGTCAAGGCCGTACTGCTGATCGCCGGCACCGCGCTGATGACCGTCCTCGTGCTCGCCAAGTACCACTTCAACCTCTCCAGCCTCCTCGGGGCGGCCTCCGAGGCCAGCGGCAAGGGCGCGGCCTTCCTCGAACCCGGGCTGAAGTACGGCACCACCGGCACCACCAAGCTCGACTTCCTCAGCCTCGGCCTCGCGCTCGTGCTGGGCACCGCCGGCCTGCCGCACATCCTCGTGCGCTTCTACACCGTGCCCACCGCCAAGGCCGCACGGAAGTCCGTGCTCTGGGCGATCGGCATCATCGGCGGCTTCTACCTGATGACCCTCGCCCTCGGCTTCGGCGCCGCCGCCATCGTCGGCCCGACGGCCATCAAGGCCTCCAACGCGGCCGGCAACACCGCGGCCCCGCTGCTCGCCCAGGAGCTCGGCGGCGGCGCGGGCTCCACCGGCGGCGCCATCCTGCTGGCGGTGATCTCGGCGGTGGCCTTCGCCACCATCCTCGCCGTGGTCGCCGGGCTCACCCTCGCCTCGTCGGCGTCCTTCGCCCACGACCTGTGGGCCAACGTGATCCGGCGCGGCAAGGCCTCCGAGAAGGAGGAGGTGCGCTCCGCCAAGCTCGCCGCCGTGGCCATCGGCGCCGTCGCCATCGTGCTGGCGCTGTTCGCCGACAAGCTGAACGCCGCCGCCCTGGTGGCGCTCGCCTTCGCCGTCGCCGCCTCGGCCAACCTGCCGACCCTGCTCTACTCGCTGTTCTGGAAGCGCTTCACCACCGCCGGCGCGGTCAGCTCCGTCTACGCGGGCCTGATCAGCTCGGTCACCCTGGTGATCTTCTCCACCGTCGTCTCCGGCGGCAAGAACTCGCTCTTCCCGCACAGTGACTTCCACTGGTTCCCGCTGGAGAACCCCGGCCTCGTCTCCATCCCGATCGGCTTCCTCGCCGGCTGGATCGGCACCCTCCTCTCCAAGGAGTCCGCCGACCCGGAGAAGTACGCTGAACTGGAGGTGCGTTCGCTCACCGGGCTCGGAGCCCACTGACCGGACGGGCCCTCGGACGGACACCACCGCATCGTTAGACTGGCCCGGCCCGCCCGCACAGGCGGCCGGGCCACCCGGCTTTCAGGGGAAGGGCGCCGCCATGCTGCTCGACACCTTCGGCCGTCAGGCCGTCGACCTGCGCGTCTCCCTCACCGACCGCTGCAACCTGCGCTGCACGTACTGCATGCCCGAGGAGGGCCTGCAGTGGCTGGCCAAGCCCGACCTGCTGACCGACGAGGAGATCGTCCGCCTGGTCGGCATCGCGGTGCGCGACCTCGGCGTACGGGAGGTCCGCTTCACCGGCGGCGAGCCGATGCTGCGCCCCGGCCTGGTCGGCATCGTCGAGGCCTGCGCCGCGCTCGAACCCCGCCCCGAGCTGTCGCTCACCACCAACGGCATCGGCCTCGCCCGGACGGCCGACGCCCTGAAGCGGGCCGGCCTCGACCGGGTCAACGTCTCGCTCGACACCCTCGACGAGGACGTCTTCCACACCCTCACCCGGCGCCGCCGCCACCACGACGTCATCGCGGGCCTGGCCGCCGCGGAGGACGTCGGCCTCAGCCCGGTCAAGCTCAACGCCGTGCTCATGCGCGGGGTCAACGACCACGAGGCCGCCGACCTGCTCGCCTGGTGCATCGAGCACGGCTACGAGCTGCGCTTCATCGAGCAGATGCCGCTCGACGCCCAGCACGGCTGGGACCGGTCGCAGATGGTCACCGCGGAGGAGATCCTCGACCTGCTCCGCACCCGCTTCGCGCTCACCCCCGAGCCGTCCGCCGCCCGCGGCGCCGCCCCCGCCGAACGCTGGCTGGTCGACGGCGGGCCCGCGCAGGTCGGCGTGATCGCCTCCGTCACCCGGCCGTTCTGCCGGGCCTGCGACCGCACCCGGCTCACCGCCGACGGACAGGTGCGCAACTGCCTCTTCGCCACCGGTGAGACCGACCTGCGCGAGGCGCTGCGCTCCGGCGCCCCCGACGAGCGGATCGGCGCCCTGTGGCGAGCGGCGATGTGGGGCAAGAAGGCCGGGGCGGGCATCGACGACCCGGAGTTCCTCCAGCCCGACCGCCCGATGTCCGCGATCGGCGGCTGACCGGGCCGTACGGTAATTCCCTGCCGTCGGAGGGTTGTTCGGGTACGCTGCCGTCTTCCGGACCGGAGGGGGCGCTGTGGCGCAGGAGACGGGCATGCCCGACGTCGAACGCCGGTACCAGGTGATCCGCCGGCAGCGCTGACCCCGGGGCCGTGCGGCCTCAGCCGGTGAAGCCGTCCAGCGGGACGACCTCCTTGAGGAAGCCGCGCACCCCCAGGAACTGCGCGAGGTGCTCGCGGTGCTCGTCGCAGGCCAGCCAGGTCTTGCGGCGGTCCGGCGTGTGGAGCTTCGGGTTGTTCCACACCAGCACCCACACCGCCGCGCTGCGGCACCCCTTGCCGGAGCAGACCGGCGGGCCCTCGGGGCCGTCGGTACCGCCGAAGAGGCCGAGCGGAGGGGTGTCCATGCGATGCCGTCCTGTCGGGTGCTGCCGGAGTGTTCACGGCCAGTCTCGCACCCGCCGGGCAGCCGCCCGTACGCGGACATGACGACGCCGGGCAGCCACGGGGGGAGCCGCCCGGCGTCGGTCTGTCGCTCCGACGGGGGATGCGGAGCGCGTACGCAGTATGTCACGGCCCGGCCCCGGCGTGGCTAGGTCTTTCATGATTAATCTGAGCTTCCGCTGAGCCTTCTACCGGGCGAAACGCGGCAGAAGCGGACGTAACGGGTGATCGCTCCGGGCACGACTCAGTCCGCCGGGACGGCGCTGTCGGTGACGGCCGGGCCCGCCGTGCCGCCGGATGTTCAGGCCGTGCCGCCCGGGTCGCCGGGTGCTCAGGCCGTGGTGCCCGCATCCGGAGCGCCGGGAGCGTCCGGAGCGCCGGGAGCATTCGGCGCGTCCGGCGCGTCCGCGGGGTGGGCGAAGCCGGCGCCCTCGGGCCGTCCGCCGCCGCCCCGGCCGCCGGGGCCGAGCATCAGCGGGGTCTGCGGCGACACGTCGAAGGTGCTCGGCAGCCCCGGCGCGCGCTCGCGGCCGGCGTTGGCGATCAGCACCGCGAAGTACGGCAGCAGCACGGCCGCGCCCAGCGCCGCGAACGCCACGAAGCGCTGGACGTCCCAGAGCACCACCGCCAGCAGCACGCACACGGTGCGGACAAGCATGGAGATCACGTACCGCCGCTGCCGCCCGCGCACGTCCTCGGTGAGGCTGCTGCGGGCTCCGGTGATCCGGAAGACCTGTCCGTTGCCGGGGCTCTTCGCCATCTCCAACCGCCTTCGTCCGTGCGCGTACCCTCCCACGGGTGCGGCCCCGTTCACGGTACGCCGTGCCGGGGCCGCACCGGAGCCCGGGGGCTCAGGCCGTGCGGAGGTACCGCGCGGGCACCGCGTCGGTGAGCCACACGCCGTTCGCGCTGACGCGGAACTCGTGGCCGTCGGCGGCCATCGCGGCGGCGTCCACCGCCAGCACCACCGGGCGCCCGTGCCGCGAGCCGACCCGCACCGCGGTCCCGGTGTCCACCGACAGGTGGACGTCCCGGCGGCCCATCGGACGGAGTCCCTCGCGGAAGACCGCCTCCAGGACCCGCCCGGTGGTGCCGTGGTACAGCACCGCGGGCGGGTCGGAGGGGGGCAGGCCGAGGTCGACCTCGACGGAGTGCCCCTGGCTGGCCCGGATGGAGAGGCCGTCCTCGGAGAAGGCGAAGCGCCGCTTGTCGTTCGTCGCCACGACGTGGTCCAGCTCGGCCCGGCCGACCCGCACGCCGTGGCGCGCCAGGGCGCCGAGCAGGGTGTCCACCCCGACCCATCCGGCGTCGTCGAGCGTGATGCCGACGGACTCCGGATCGTGCCGCAGGACGCGGGACAGCCGTTTGGACACCCTGACCGTCTGTTTCTCGTCCACTTCTCCCGTCCCCCTCCGAGGGCCGGGCCTCCTACGAGGCCTGGCTGACCGAACTCATGTTGAAGCCCGCGACCCGCACCGGCGGCATCGCGGCGCGCGTGAACCAGTCGCCCCACTCGCGGGGCAGGCAGCGCTCGGTGCGGCCGACCTCGGTGATCCGCCCGAGGATGTCGACCGGCGACTCGTTGAACCGGAAGTTGTTGACGGCGCCCACCACCTCGCCGTTCTCCACCAGGTAGACGCCGTCCCGGGTGAGGCCGGTGAGCAGCAGGGTGGCCGGGTCGACCTCGCGGATGTACCAGAGGCAGGTGAGCAGCAGGCCGCGCTCGGTGCGGGCGATCATCTCGTCGAGGGTCGGCGCCGCGGCCTGGTCGGCGGTCTCCAGCACGAGGTTGTCGACCGGCGGGTGCAGCGGCAGGCCGGTGAGGCCCGCGGAGTGCCGGGTGGTGATGAGGTTGACCAGCTCGCCGTCGCGGATCCAGTCGGTGGCGGTCAGCGGGTGGCCGTTGTCGAAGACCGAGTCGCTGTCGCCCGAGGAGTGCGCGAGGACGAACGGCGAGGCCTCGATGCCGGGTTCGGCCGGGTCGGAGCGCAGCGTCAGCGGCAGCGGGCTGAGCCGCTCGCCGATCCGGGTGCCGCCGCCGGCCTTGGAGAAGACCGTGCGGCCCTCGACCGCGTCCCGGCCGCCGGACGACCAGCTGAGGTAGACGAGCAGGTCGGCGACGGCGGACGGCGGCAGCAGCGCCTCGTAGCGGCCGGCGGGCAGGTCCACCCGCTTGGCGCCCCAGCCGAGCCGGCGGGTGAGGCCGGCGTGCATCGCGGCGACGTCGACGTCGGTGAAGTCGCGGGTGGCGGCGCCGGCCCAGGCGGAGCCGGTGAGGTCGGCGGTCTTGGCGTTCAGCTCGACCGTGCCGGTCGGCTGGTCGTGGCGCAGCCGCAGGCCGGTGGACGTGCCGAGGTAGCTGCTGGTGACCTCGTGCCGGGCGAAGCCGTAGAGGAGTTCGCCGTTGGCGCGGGCCCGGGCGAACGCCTCGCCGAGGGCGGGGGCGAACGCGGAGAACACCTCGGCGGAGGTCTCGGCGGGCGGCGCCGTGAAGTCCGCGGAGGCCGGCCGCGTCGGGATCAGCGGCCCGGCGTCCTCGGCGGGTCCGGCGGAGCGGGCGGCGTCCTCGGCGGCGCGCACCAGGCTCTCGACCTCGTCGAGGGTGACGGCCTCCCGGGAGACCACGCCGGAGGCGGTGCCCTCGGCGCCGTCGACGGTGGCGATCACGGTGAGGCGGCGGCCCCGGGTGACGCCGTTGGTGGTGAGGCCGTTGCCGGCCCAGCGGAGGTTCGCGGTGGAGTCCTCGTCGGCGATGACGACGGTGCCGTCCGCCCGGGAGAGCTCCAGGGCGCGCTCGACCAGCTCGTGGGGCTTGATCCCGCTCATCAGTGACCGGCCTCCTGCTGCGTGTTGAGCACGTTGACGTTGCGGAAGAGAGCGGACGGGCAGCCGTGGCTGACCGCGGCGACCTGTCCGGGCTGGGCCTTGCCGCAGTTGAAGGCGCCGCCGAGCACGTACGTCTGCGGGCCGCCGACGGCGCTCATCGAGCCCCAGAAGTCGGTGGTGGTGGCCTGGTAGGCGAAGTCCTTGACCTGCCCGGCGAGGCGGCCGCCCCGGATCGCGTAGGCGCGCTGCCCGGTGAACTGGAAGTTGTAGCGCTGCATGTCGATCGACCAGGAGCGGTCGCCGACGATGTAGAGGCCGTTCTCCACCTGGGAGATCAGCCCGTCGGTGTCCGGGCCGGCGGCGTCGGGCTGCAGCGAGACGTTGGCCATCCGCTGCACCGGCACGTGCGCGGGGGAGTCGGCGAACGCGCAGCCGTTGGAGCGGCCGAGGCCCTTGAGCTTCGCCATGGCGCGGTCGAGCTGGTAGCCGACCAGGGTGCCGTCCTTGACGAGGTCCCAGGACTGCGTGGCGACGCCCTCGTCGTCGTAGCCGATGGTGGCGAGGCCGTGCTCGGCGGTGCGGTCACCGGTGACGTGCATCAGGCCGGAGCCGTACGCGAGCGAGCCGAGCTTGTCGAACGTGGCGAAGGAGGTGCCCGCGTAGGCGGCCTCGTAGCCGAGGGCGCGGTCGAGCTCGGTGGCGTGGCCGATCGACTCGTGGATGGTCAGCCACAGGTTGGACGGGTCCACCACGAGGTCGTAGCGGCCGGCCTCGACGGTCGGGGCCTTCATCTTCTCGGCGAGCAGCGTGGGCAGTTCGGCGAGTTCGGCGTCCCAGTCCCAGCCGGTGCCGCGCAGGTACTCGAAGCCGCGGCCGGCCGGCGGGGCGATGGTGCGCATCGAGTCGAAGGCGCCGGTGCGCTCGTCGACGGAGGTCGCCTCCAGCCACGGGTGCAGCCGGACGCGCTGCTGGGTGGTGACGGTGCCCGCGGTGTCGGCGTAGAACTTGTTCTCCTGCACCGTCAGCAGGGCCGCCGTCACGTGCGAGACGCCGTCGGCGGCGAGGAGCCGGCCGCTCCAGTCGGCGAGCAGCGCGGTCTTCTCCGCGTCCGGCACGTCGAAGGGGTTGACCTCGTACGAGGACAGCCACACCGCGTCCGCGTGGACGGGCTCGTCGGCGAGCTCCACGACGTCGTGCGAGCCGGCTGCGCGGCTGATCCCGCCGGAGAGGCGGGCCACCGCGACGGCCTGCTCGGCGACCCGCGCGGCGGCGTCGACGGTCAGGTCGACACCGGCGGCGAAGCCCCAGGCGCCGTCGAGCAGCACCCGGACGGCGAAGCCCAGCTGCACGGTGTCCGAGGTGCCGGAGGGCCGGGCGTCACGCAGCCGCCAGGCGGCGCTGCGCACCCGTTCCAGCCGGAAGTCGGCGTGCGTGACGCCGAGTTCCCGGGCCCGGCCGAGCGCGGCGTCGGCGAGCGTGCGCAGCGGATAGCCGAGGAACAGCGGGTCGACGGCGCGGGGTGTGGGCGGCATCGGGCTCCCTGGGTCGTACGGTCGGGGTCGTCGGGTGCCCCGCGCAGGGGCACCCGATCGCATCATGGCCCGTCGCGGGGCCGACGGGCCAGCGGATTACCACGGCGTGTCAGCCCGGGTTCAGCGAGGCGTCGATGTCGGCGTACAGCTGCTGGTTGGCCGGGGCCGGGTCGGTCTTCTGCTGCTCCCGGTGGTTCCACACGAAGCTGACGGTGAAGTGCAGCACCCGGCCGTCGCGCACCATGTACTGCTCCATCGCCTCGTCGGCCTGGACGCTCTGCAGGCACGGGTACTGGTCCTCCGCGCGGGTGCTGTACGCGTACTCGATCGCCGAGCCGTCGACGTCGCCGTGCAGCACCGACTGCGGCCCGTGCACCACCCGTACGTGGAACCGCTCGGGCGCCGGGTGGGAGTCGCCGCAGAACGTGCCGATGCCCTTGCTCACCTCGGCGAGCCGCGCCGCGGCGTACTGCGCCGCCGACCGGACGGCCTTGCCCTCGTCGCGGAGCTGGATCTGCACGAGCGTGTCGGGGCTGCTCCAGTTCGCCTCGTCGGCGCCGATCCGGGCGATGTAGCCCTCCGGGACGGCGATGCCGATGCCGAGGGAGGCCACCGACCGCGCGGTGAAGCCGGCCGGGACGGTGCGCGGCTCCGGCGTGGAGTCGCGGCCGAGGGCCAGCCAGCCCGCCGCGCCGGTCGCGGCGAGGCAGGCCGCCGTCACGGCGGCGAGTGCGGGTCGGCTGCTCCGGATCCGGCGGAGCAGCCGGTGGCCGCGGTCGGCGGGGGCGCCGACCGGGGAGGCGCCGGCCGCGGTGGCAGGTGCGCCGGAGGTGGCCGCGGCGCGCAGCCGTACGGTGCGGCCGGCCTCGACGGTCTCGGTCGGGGTCCGGTCCGGCGGGGCGACCGGTGCGGCCGGGGCGGCGAACAGTGCCACGGCCTGGGCCGCGGTCGGCCGCCGCTGTGGGTCGCGCTCCAGCAGCGCGGTCACCGGCCCGGTGAGCGCGCCGGCCCGGCGGGGCGGCGGCAGGGGGTCCTGTACGACGGCCAGCAGGGTGCCCTGCGCGGACTGCCGCCGGTAGGGGTGCACGCCCTCCAGGGCCTCGTACAGCACCAGGCCGAGCGCCCACAGGTCGGCGGCCGGGCCGGGCCGCAGGCCGGCGACGCGTTCGGGGGAAAGGTACGGCAGGGAGCCGACGACGGAGCCGGTGCGGGTCAGGTCGGTGCCGCCGTCCAGCTGGGCGATGCCGAAGTCGGTGAGGACCAGTTCGCCCGCGGGGGTGCGCATGACGTTGGCGGGTTTGACGTCCCGGTGGACGATCCCGGCGGCGTGCACCGCGGCGAGGGCGGAGGCGAGCTGCCGGCCGATCGCGGCGGCCTCGGCGACGGTGACGGTGCCGGAGGCGAACCACGCCTCCAGGCTCTCGCCCTCGATCAGCTCCATCACGAGCCAGGGCAGGCCGCCGACGGTCTCGATGTCGTGCACCCGCACGATGCCGGGGTGGCGCAGCCGGGCCGCGGCCTGGGCCTCGCGCTCCATGCGGCGGCACAGTTCGTCGCGGGTGCGGTCGTCGACGCCCGGCGGCAGCTCCGGCTCCTTGAGGGCGACCGGGCGGCGCATCCGCTCGTCGGCGGCCCGCCAGACGGTGCCCATGCCGCCGCGGCCGAGCCGCTCCTCCAGCCGGTAGCGGCCGGCGAGCAGCGCGCCCGGCCCGATCCGGCCGGTCGCCGGCCCCCCGAAGTCGTCCATGGCGCACCATCCTGGCGTGCCCCGCCCCGGGCCGTCAGCCCGGGGCGGGGAACCGGTGTCGGCGGGGCGTCAGGCGACCGTCTCCCACCAGCCGTCGAGCTCCTGCGGCTGGTCGACGTCGACCCGCTCGCCGGGCCGCGGCACGACGAGCGGCACCGCCTGCGCCTTGGCCTCGACGAGCAGCCGCTCGATCGGCTCGGACCACGGGTGCAGGCCGAGGTTGAAGGTGCACCAGTGCACCGGCACCAGCAGGCCCGCGCGCAGCTCCCGGTGGGCGCGGACGGCGTCCTCGGGCGTCATGTGGATGTCGGCCCAGGCGTCGTCGTACGCGCCGATCTGCACGAGGGCGGCGTCGAACGGGCCGTGCTGCTCGCCGATCGCCGCGTAGCCCTCGAAGTAGCCGGAGTCTCCGGTGTAGTAGACCTTGCGGCTCGGGCCGGCGATCACCCACGAGCCCCAGAGAGTGGTGTTGCGGGTGGTGCCGCGGCCGGAGAAGTGGTGCGCCGAGGTGAGCGTGAGGGTGAGGTCGCCCAGGGTGCAGGTCTCGTCCCAGTCGAGCTCGATGATCCGGTGCTCGGGCACGCCCCAGCGCCGCAGGTGGCTGCCGATGCCCAGCGGCACCAGGAACGGCGCCGACTGCAGGGTGACCAGGCGCTTCACGGTGGCCATGTCGAGGTGGTCGTAGTGGTCGTGCGAGATCAGCACGGCGTCGACCGGCGGCACCTCGGCGAGGTCGGACGGCACCGGGTGCAGGCGCTTCGGGCCGACGTGCGCGGAGGGCGAGCAGCGGTCGCTCCAGATCGGGTCGAGCAGCACCCGGCTGCCCTGGACCTCGACGAGCACCGAGGCGTGCCCGTACCAGACGATCTCGACGCCCTCGGCGGCCGCGGCGCCGTGCCGCGGGCGGACGGTCGGCACCGGCAGCGCGGGCACCCGGCCCTCGCGGTCGAAGAGCATCCGGCGCACGGTCTCCGAGCTCGGCGTGCCGGGGGCGGCCGCGCCGGCCACCTCGGACGGGGCGTTGTGGAAGACGCCGTCGCGGTACTGCGGGGAGCGGCCGATGCGCTCCTCGCGGGCGCCGTCGGGGCGTCCGCCGAACGCCGCGGGCAGGTCGCGCAGGGCCCATGCGGCGGTACCCACGGCCGCGGCCAGGGCGGTGAGGGTCAGCAGGCGGCCGCGCCGCCCGGTCGTCCTGGGGGGCTGTGCCTCGGTCATCCGTGCTCCCGCTTCCTTGTCACCGACCGTGTGCCGGGCCTCGCTCTGCGCGCCGCGCGTGATGCGTACGCCCAGAGGGCAACGGGTACGGCGGTGTCGGTTGTTCCCGCACCGGGGGGCCGTTGTCGGGATGTCACAGTTCCCGCCGGACGGACCTGTGGGACGTCGATTCGTCGCGGGCCGACAGGGACCGATAGCGTCACAGTGCGTACGCGTCACGGCGTACCGCAGCGGCCCGGCGGCCACCGGCCGCCTCCCGACGGGCCCAGCCAACCAGGGAGAGAGGTGGATCGTTGAGCCGCTCGGTTCTCGTCACCGGAGGCAACCGGGGCATCGGCCTCGCGATCGCCCGCGCCTTCGCGGAGGCAGGCGACAAGGTCGCCATCACCAGCCGTTCGGGCGACGTCCCGGCGGAGCTCGCCGCCCACGAGGTGATCGCCGTCAAGTGCGACATCACCGATGCCGCCCAGGTCGACGCGGCCTTCGCGGAGATCGAGGAGAAGCACGGCGCGGTCGAGGTGCTGGTCGCCAACGCCGGCATCACCAAGGACACGCTGCTCCTGCGCATGTCCGAGGAGGACTTCACCTCCGTCGTCGACACCAACCTCACCGGCACCTTCCGCGTGGTCAAGCGCGCGGCCGCGAAGATGCTGCGCGCCCGCAAGGGCCGCGTCGTGCTGATCTCCTCGGTGGTGGGCCTCACCGGCTCGCCCGGCCAGGCGAACTACGCGGCCTCCAAGGCCGGCCTGGTGGGCTTCGCCCGCTCGCTCTCCCGCGAGCTGGGCTCGCGCAACATCACGATCAACGTGGTCGCGCCCGGCTTCGTCGACACCGACATGACCGCGGTGCTCAGCGACGAGCGCCGCAAGGAGATCGTCGCCGGGGTGCCGCTGGGCCGTTACGCCCAGCCCGCCGAGGTGGCCTCCGCGGTCCGCTTCCTCGCCTCCGACGAGGCCGCATACATCACCGGAGCCGTCGTTCCCGTCGACGGCGGATTGGGCATGGGGCACTGACCATGAGTGGAATCCTTGAGGGCAAGCGCATCCTGATCACGGGTGTGCTGATGGAGTCGTCCATCGCGTTCCACACCGCGAAGCTGGCCCAGGAGCAGGGTGCCGAGATCATCCTCACCGCGTTCCCGCGGCCGAGCCTGACCGAGCGCATCGCGAGGAAGCTGCCGAAGCCGGTGAAGGTGCTGGAGCTGGACGTGTCCAGCGACGAGCAGCTGGCGGGCATCGCGGAGCAGGTCCGCGAGCACCTGCCGACCCTCGACGGCGTCGTCCACTCGATCGGCTTCGCGCCGCAGGACGCGCTCGGCGGCAACTTCCTGAACACCCCGTGGGAGTCGGTCGCGACCGCGATGCAGGTCTCGGCGTTCTCGCTGAAGTCGCTGACCACGGCGCTGCTGCCGCTGATGCAGGACGGCGGCTCGGTGGTCGGCCTGACCTTCGACGCGCAGTTCGCGTGGCCGAAGTACGACTGGATGGGCCCGGCGAAGGCCGCGCTGGAGGCGACCAACCGCTACCTGGCGCGCGACCTCGGCGAGCGGAACATCCGCTGCAACCTCATCTCGGCGGGCCCGATCGGGTCGATGGCCGCGAAGTCCATCCCCGGTTTCGGCGAGCTGGCCGACACCTGGAACCAGCGCTCGCCGCTGAAGTGGGACCTCAACGACCCGGAGCCGGCCGGCCGCGGCGTCGTCGCCCTGCTGTCGGACTGGTTCCCGAAGACCACCGGCGAGATCGTGCACGTCGACGGCGGTCTGCACGCCATCGGCGCCTGACGTCCGCCGCCCGCGGGGGCGGCCACGGCGGCGCGGGGAGCCCGGCTCCCCGCGCCGCCGTTCGCGTGTCCCGGGGACGTCCGCCGGGGACGTCCCGCGGGGCCTGCCGCCGGTGTCGGCCGAAGGGCCGGCCGGTGGTGTCGGCCGCGGTGTCAGCCGGTGGTGTCAGCCGGTCGTGTCGAGGGCGCCGCAGGCGCCGATGGCCCGGCCCGCCTCGGCGGAGGCGCGGACGGCGTCCCCGGCGCGGACGGCGTCGAGGATGCCGTCGTGCGGCACGTACCGCTCCGGGACCAGCTCGGGGCCGACGTCGCGCCGCAGGTGGGCGCGCATGACCTCGCCGAGGTCGGCGTAGACGGCGGCGATCACGTCGTTGTGCGCGGCGGCCACCACGGCCTGGTGGAAGGCGGCGTCGGCCTGCACGAACGCCTCCGGGTCGCCGGACCGCCAGGCCCGGTCGCGCCGGTCGAGGGCGGCCGAGAGCAGCTCCAGGTCGGCGGCGGTGCGCCGGGCGGCGGCGAGCCCGGCGGCGGACATCTCCAGGCTGGCGCGGAGTTCGGCGACCTGCTCCTGCGCGGCGTCGGCGAAGCGGCGGTGCATCACGCCGGCGAGTTCGCTGGTGGCCTGCACGTACGTGCCGGAGCCCTGCCGGATGTCGAGCAGGCCGTTGTGCGCGAGGGCGCGGACGGCCTCGCGGACGGTGTTGCGGGCGACCCCGAGCTGTTCGACGAGCTCGGCCTCGGTGGGGATGCGGGAGCCGACCGGCCACTCGCCCGAGGTGATCTGGGCGCGCAGCTGTGCGATCACCTGATCGGACAGCGGTGTGCGGCGGGTGGTCGACAGTGCCACGGGGACTCCTGATCCTGTGTCGGGGGCCTCAGACCCTAGCCGTTCCGGGCTTCGGCCGTGTTCCGTCGAACCGGGTGCATCAATTCATCCCATCATTCTATGATGGGCCCATGTCGACCGCAGCAGGGCCTGCCGCCCCCACCCGCGCCGAGGCCCCGCCGTCCGCGCCCGCCCGCCCCCGACCCGCCGCCTGGCTCCTCGCCGCCGCCGTCGCCCTCGCGGCCGTCAACCTGCGGCCCGTCGTCACCAGCCTCGGCCCGCTCCTCGACGACGTCCGGGCCGACCTCGGCATGAGCGCGGGCGTGGCCGGCCTGCTCACCGCCGTCCCCCCGCTCTGCTTCGCCGTCTTCGGCCTCGCCGCCCCCGGCCTCGCCCGCCGGATCGGCCCGATCGCCGCGATCGCCGCCGGCATCGGGGCCGTCACCGTCGGCGTGGCCGCCCGCGCCTTCGCCGGCGGCACCGCGGCCTTCCTGCTCCTCACCGCCCTCGCCCTGGCCGGCGTCGCGCTCGCCAACGTGCTGCTCCCGGTCGTCATCAAGCGGTACTTCCCCGACCGGGTCGGCCCGATGATCGGCCTCTACTCGATGGCCCTGTCGGTCGGCACCGCCGTCGCGGCCGCCGCCACCGTGCCGCTCACCGGCGCCCTCGGCGGCAGCTGGCGGGCCGGCCTCGGCCTCTGGAGCGTGCTCGCCGCCGCGGCCCTCGCCCTCTGGCTCGCCCTCGCCCTGCGCCGCCGCGAAGGCGGCGAGAACGCCGGCCGGGCCCGGGCCCGCCGCCTGCCGATCGCCCGCTCCGGCACCGCCTGGGCGCTCGCCGTCTTCCTCGGCCTCCAGTCGACCGGCGCGTACGCCACGATGGGCTGGCTCCCCAAGATCTACCAGGACGCCGGCGTCCCCGACGCGACCTCGGGCATCCTCCTCGCCCTCGTGATGGCCGTCAGCGTGCCCGCCTCCTTCGTCCTGCCCAACCTCGCCGTCCGCCGCGGCGACCAGCGGCTGTTCGTCGTCGTGCTCGGCCTGTGCGGCATCGCCGGCTACACCGGCCTCGCCCTCGCCGCGGGCACGGCGTCCTGGCTGTGGGCCTGCCTGATCGGCCTGTCGATGTGCGCCTTCCCGCTGGCACTCACCATGATCGGCCTGCGCGCCCGCACCCCCGGCGGCGTCGCCCAGCTCTCCGCCTTCGCTCAGAGCGTCGGCTACCTCATCTCCATCCCCGGCCCGATCCTGGTCGGCGGCCTCTACCAGGCCACCGGCCGGTGGTACCTGCCGCTCGGCCTGCTCGGCCTGCTGCTGCTCCCGCAGATGCTCGTCGGCAGCCGCGCGGGCCGCGACCGGCACATCGAGGACGAGGTGCCGGCCGTCCCCGCCCCGGCCTGACCCCGGTTTCGGCGCGCAGCCGTCCGGATGCGACACTCGGCCCATGCCAGTGCTCGAACCGGATCCGCAGGACGGCCAGAAGAAGCTCCTCCAGCTCATGGGGGTGATCGCCGGCGTGGTCGTGCTCGTCGCCGTCGTCGCGATGATCGCCGCCCGGATCGGCTGACCGCGGCAGGGCCCGGCGGCACACCCGGGGGTGGCGACGACCGGGACCACGCGCCCGACGGCGCATTTTCTGCAAAGCTCTAGGGGTATGAGCGCCGACACACCCCGAAGGATCATCGTCTTCCGTCACGCCAAGGCCGACTGGCCGAACCAGGTGCCCGACCACGACCGGCCGCTGGCCGACCGCGGCCGCCACCAGGCGCCGGAGTCGGGCCGCTGGCTCGCCGACTCCGGCATCAACCCCGACTACGTGCTCTGCTCCTCCTCGTTGCGCACCCGCGAGACCTGGAAGCTCGCCGCGCACGAACTGCCCAAGCGGGCCCGGCGCACGGTCTACGAGGACCGCGTCTACGAGGCCGCCCCGGGGGAGATCATCGCGGTGATCCAGGAGACCCCGGACGAGTTCGCCGACCTGATCCTCGTCGGCCACAACCCCGGCGTGCTCGGTCTCACCCAGGTCCTCGCCGGGGACGAGGGGGACCGCGACGCGCTCAACCGGCTGCGCCTCACCAGCTTCCCGACGTCGGCCGTCGCGGTGCTGAGCTTCGCGGGCCCGTGGAAGTCCGTCGAGCCGGGTGTCGCCAAACTGGAGTCGTACCACACGCCGCAGGACTGACCGCGGCGACGGCACGAGGGGCGGCGGGGAGCTCCGGCCCCCGCCGCCCCTCGCGCCGCCGGTGCGGTCAGTCGCCGGACGGTGCGGTGCCGTCGTCGAGCTCGTCGGCGGCCTCGACCTCGTCACGGGTGATGCCCAGCAGGTAGAGCACGGTGTCGAGGAACGGCACGTTCACCGCGGTGTGCGCCGCCTCGCGGACCACCGGCTTGGCGTTGAAGGCCACGCCCAGGCCGGCCGCGTTCAGCATGTCGAGGTCGTTGGCGCCGTCGCCGATCGCGACCGTCTGCGCCAGCGGCACCCCGGCCTGCTCGGCGAACCGCGCCAGCCAGCGGGCCTTGCCCGCCCGGTCCACGATCTCCCCGGTGACGCGCCCGGTGAACTTCCCGTCCGCGACCTCCAGGGTGTTGGCCGCCGCGAAGTCCAGCCCCAGCTGCTCCACCAGGTGGTCGGTGACCTGGGTGAACCCGCCGGAGACGATCGCCACCTGGTAGCCGAGCCGCTTCAGCGTGCGGATCAGTGTGCGGGCGCCCGGGGTCAGCCTGACCTCGGAGCGGACCTTCTCCACCACGTCGGCGTCCAGCCCGGCCAGCAGCGCCACCCGGGCCCGCAGCGACTCGGCGAAGTCCAGCTCGCCGGCCATCGCCGCGGCCGTCACCTCGGCGACCTTCTGCTCGCAGCCCGCGTGCGCGGCGAAGAGCTCGATCACCTCGTCCTGGATCAGCGTCGAGTCGACGTCCATCACGACCAGGCGCTTCGCCCGGCGGTGCAGGCCCGCGCCCACCACGGCGATGTCGACGCCCAGCGCGGACGCCGCCGGGGCCAGCCCGGCCCGCAGCCGCTCGGTCGGCAGGCCGGAGACGGCCAGCTCCACCGCCGTCACCGGGTACTTCGCGAGCCGGAACACCCGGTCGATGTTGCCGCCCGCCTCGCTGATGCGGCCCGCCAGCGCGGCCACCGCCTCCGCGGTCAGCGGGTGGCCGAGCACGGTCACGTGCGAGCGGCCCTCCCGGCGGGGCCGGTTGTCGCCGGTGCCGGAGATGACCTCGGCCTGGAGCTTCAGCGACTCCGCCCAGCGGTGCACGGTCACCCGCAGCCCGCCCTCGGCGCCCGGCGAGTCCGGCGGCGTCACCAGGACGCACAGCGTTATCCGGCCACGGGTGACGACCTGCTCGATGTCGATCACGTCGACGCCGAACCCGGCGAGCGTCGCGAACAGGCCCGCGGTGATACCGGGGCGGTCCTTGCCGAACACCTTGACCAGCAGGGTGCGCTCGTCGTCGGTCCGCGGCTGCGGGGCGGGGAGGGGCTCTGCGGCCGGATCAGTCACGTTCATGGTGCCTCCCACGCTACCCGGCCCGTCCCGGGCGCCACGTCCCGCGTCCGCACGGTGGGACGACGGCGCAGGTCCGCCCGGCGGCCCGGTTTCGTTGCCGGCCGGTCACAACAGGCCCGGGTGACTTTCAGGTACGGCGGCGGGGCTGGAATGATTCCCCCGTCAGATCACAGGCACGACTCCCCGGCCGGGGAGCCAATCGGGGGACCGAGAGAGCGGGGCAGCGGACAGTGCCGCAACTCGTACTGGAGCTCAACGGGCAGCAGCGCGTGCTGGATCCGGGCCGCGCGTACACCATCGGACGCGACCCGGCCTCGGACTTCCCGTTCGACGACGCGCGGGTCTCCTGGCGTCACGCCACCATCTCGTTCGACGGCACGGCGTGGCAGCTGGTCGACCACGGCTCCACCAACGGCACGTACACCGCCGGCGCCCGCACCCAGCACGTGCCGCTCGCACCGGGCGCCGTCGTCCACCTCGGCAACGCCCAGAACGGGCCCCGGCTCGCCTTCTCGGCGCCCGTCGCGGCCCAGCCGCACGCCGCCGACCTGCACTCCGCCGCCACCAGCCGCGCCCAGCCCGGGCAGCTCGCCCAGCAGCCGTGGGCCCCGCAGGAACCGCCGGTCCACCAGGAGTGGAACACCCCGGCCCCGCAGCCCGCCGTGCCGCAGCAGCCCTTCGCCCCGCAGGCGCACGCCCCGCAGCCGCACGTGCCGTCGCAGGCCCGGCAGCCGTCCGTGCCCGGCGGCCTCGGCAACCCCACCGTGGTGCGCAACCTCACCGCGGGCATGCGCACCATCCGCATCGGCCGCGCGCTCGACAACGACGTGGTCGTCTCCGACCTGCAGGTCTCCCGCCACCACGCCGAGCTGCGGCAACTCGCCGACGGCCGCTGGGAGATCGTCGACCTCGGCAGCCACAACGGCATCTTCCTCAACGGCCAGCCGGTGCAGCGCCAGCTGATGGGCCCGCAGGACCGCCTGACCGTCGGCCACTCCAGCTTCGTACTCGTCGGCGACCAGCTGCAGGAGTTCGTCGACACCGGCGAGGTCACCTTCTCCGCCCGCCACCTGACCGTCGAGGTCGACTTCAAGGGCGGCAAGAAGGTCCTGCTGAACGACGTCTCCTTCTCCGTGCCGGAGAAGTCGCTCGTCGCCGTCATCGGCCCCTCCGGCTCCGGCAAGTCGACCCTGCTGCGCGCCCTCACCGGCTACCGCCCCGCCGACCGCGGCGAGGTGCTCTACGACGGCCACAACCTCTACCAGCGGTTCGCCGAGCTCCGCTCCCGCATCGGCCTGGTGCCGCAGTCGGAGATCCTGCACAAGGAGCTCACCGTCCGCAGCGGCCTCAAGTACGCCGCCCGGCTGCGCTTCCCCGGCGACACCGAGCCCGCCGAGCGCGAGCGCCGCATCGACGAGGTGCTGTACGAGCTGCGCCTCGACAAGCGCGCCGACAACCGCATCACCGCCCTCTCCGGCGGCCAGCAGAAGCGCGTCTCCGTCGCCCTGGAGCTGCTCACCAAGCCGTCGCTGATCTTCCTGGACGAGCCCACCTCCGGCCTCGACCCGGGCATGGACCGCGAGGTCATGCAGACCCTGCGCGGCCTCGCCAACGACGGCCGCACCGTGCTCGTGGTCACCCACTCGGTCGCCGAACTCGCCCTCTGCGACCGGCTGCTCGTCATGGCGCCGGGCGGCTCGGTGGCCTACTTCGGCCCGCCGTCCGAGGCCCTGCACTTCTTCGGCTACGAGACCTGGGCCGACGTCTTCCAGGCGTTCGAGAACTACCCCGACCACGACTGGGCCGGCCGCTACCGCGGCTCCGTCCACTACCGGCAGTACTCGGCCGACGTCGACGCCCCCGTGCACCACGCCACCCCGAGCGTGCCCGCCGCCCAGGTGCGCCCGCCGAAGCCGCAGAGCTGGGGCTCCCAGCTGTGGACGCTGATCCGCCGCTACCTCGCGGTGATCGCCTCCGACAAGGGCTTCATGCTGCTCTCGCTGCTGCTGCCCCTGGTGCTCGGCGGTGTCTCGGCGTTCATCCCCAGCGAATGCGGGCTCGTCGCCTGCGCCAACGGCCGCAACGACATCGCCCGCATGATCCTCCTGGTGGTGGCGTTCGGCGCCTGCCTCTCCGGCTCCGCGAACTCCGTCCGCGAACTCATCAAGGAACGCGCGATCTACGAACGGGAACGCGCCACCGGCCTCTCCCGGTCGGCGTACCTGGTCTCCAAGATCGTCGTGCTGGGCCTGGTCAGCTTCGTCCAGGGCACCGTCATCTCCGCGATCGCCTTCAAGGTCCGCGAGCTGCCCGCCGAGGGCCTGCTGCTCACGAACCTCCCCGCGGTCGAGATGGCCATCGGCGTCATCCTGCTCAGCTTCACCTCGATGATGGTCGGCCTCACCATCTCCGCCCTGGTGAAGACCTCCGAGAAGACCATGCCGCTGCTCGTGATGTTCGCCATCGTCCAGATGGTCTTCACCGGCTCGATCTTCCAGGTCTTCGACAAGCCCGGCCTGGAGCAGTTCGCCTGGCTCATGCCCGGCCGCTGGGGCCTCGCCGCGAGCGGCAACACCCTCGACCTGGCCCACACCTCCGCCGTCAGCTACACCAACCGGGTGCCGCTGATCGACGGCCTGTGGGAGCACTCGATCGGCCACCTCTTCCTCAACTGGTTCGCCCTGCTGGTCATCTCCACCGGCCTCGCCCTGCTCGTCCAGCGCCTGCTGCGCCGCCACGAGCCCGAGGTCATGCAGAAGGGCTGACCGCCCGGCACCACCACCCCGCACCATCGCATCGCCCCGCGCCACGACGGGCGGCACACCCCCGGGACGGGGGAGTGCCGCCCGTCCGCGCGCTCCCGGCGTACACCCCTGGTCCTACACCCGCCGACCCATGACCCGCCCCGGGCCCGGCGGTAGCGTGGGCACCATGCCGCCCGAGGAACCCGCCCCCGCCTGCGACCCCTGCCTCGGCGGGATCGAGGCCATCAGCACCGCCGTGCTCGCCATGAGCGGCCACCTGGAGGTCCGCGAGGTCCTGCGGCGCATCACCGCCTCCGCCCGCTCGCTGCTCGGCGCCGAGTACGCGGCCCTCGGCGTGCCCGACGACCACGGCGGCTTCGCCCAGTTCGTCGTCGACGGCGTCACCGACGAGCAGTGGCGCGCCATCGGCCCGCTGCCCCGCCAGCACGGCGTGCTCGCCACCATGCTCCACGAGACCACCCCCACCCGGCTCGCCGACGTCCGGCAGGCCCCCGCCTTCGAGGGCTGGCCCGCTGCCCACCCCGACATGACCGACTTCCTCGGCATGCCGATCGTCGACGGCGACGAGATCCTCGGCGCCGTCTTCCTCGCCAACAAGGCCGGCGGCTTCACCGCCCACGACGAGGAACTCCTGCGCATCCTCGCCGCGCACGCCGCCCTCGCCCTCGCCAACGCACGCCTGTACGAGCGCAGCCGCGAACTCACCCTCGCCGGCGAACGCGCCAGGATCGCCCACGACCTGCACGACGCCGTCTCCCAGAAGCTCTTCTCGCTGCGCCTCACCGCCAAGGCCGCCGCCACCCTCGTCGACCGCGACCCCGCCCGGGCCCGCGCCGAACTCGCCGAGGTCGCCCGGCTCGCCGCCGAGGCCGCCGACGAACTGCGCGCCGTCGTCGTGGAGCTGCGCCCCGCCGCCCTGGAGGAGGACGGCCTCACCGCCACCCTCGCCTCCCAGGTGCAGGTGCTCGACCGGGCGCACACCGCCGCCGTCACGTTCGGCGCGCAGCACGTCCGGGCACTGCCCGCCGCACAGGAGGCGGCGGTGCTGCGGGTCGCCCAGGAGGCGCTGCACAACGCGCTGCGGCACTCGGGCGCGCAGCGCGTCGAGGTGTCGCTCACCGGCACCCCCGCCCGCGGCGCGGTGCTGCGGGTCGCCGACGACGGGCACGGCTTCGACCCGGACACCGTCCGGCGGGCCGGCCGCCACCTGGGCCTGGTCTCGATGCGCGACCGCGCGGCGTCCGTCGGCGGCACCCTCACGCTGGAGTCGGCCCCCGGCAGCGGGACGGTCGTGGAGATGGAGGTCCCCGGTGCCTGACGGCTCCGCACCGATCCGGGTGCTGCTCGTCGACGACCACCAGGTGGTGCGGCGCGGACTGCGCACCTTCCTGGAGGTGCAGGACGACATCGAGGTGGTCGGCGAGGCCGCCGACGGCGCCGAGGGCGTCGCCCGCGCCCAGGAACTCGCCCCGGACGTCGTGCTGATGGACCTCAAGATGCCCGGCGTCGACGGCATCGACGCCCTGCGGATGCTCCGCGACCAGGGCTCCCGCGCCCGCGTGCTGATCGTCACCAGCTTCACCGAGCATCGCACCGTCGTGCCCGCCCTCCGCGCGGGCGCCGCCGGCTACGTCTACAAGGACGTCGACCCGGAGGCGTTGGCCGGCGCGATCCGCTCCGTCCACGCCGGGCACGTCCTGCTCCAGCCCGAGCTCGCCGAAGCGCTGCTCTCCGACGCCGGCCCGCGGCCCGCCCAGGGCCGCGGCGGCACCCTCACCGAGCGCGAGCGCGAGGTGCTCGGCCACATCGCCGACGGCCGCTCCAACCGGGAGATCGCCCGCAGCCTGCACCTGTCGGAGAAGACGGTGAAGACGCACGTCTCGAACATCCTCATGAAACTCGACCTGGCCGACCGCACCCAGGCCGCCCTGTGGGCCGTCCGCAACGGCGAGGCCTGAGCCGCGTCGCCCGGCGCCCGCGGCTCAGCGCCCGTCGTTCAGCACGCGTCGTTCAGCACGCGTGGCTCAGCGCCGCTCCTCGTCGACCAGCGCGTTGTACGCCGCCGTCTGGGCCCGGCGCGCGGTCCGCTCCAGCGGCACCAGCACCTCCCGGCGGGCCGCCATCTCGGACGCCGACACGGCGGCGCCGTGCCCGTCCGCGGCGATCGCCAGCAGCGCCCCGACCTGCCGCGCCGACTGCAGCACCCGCACCGCCCGCGGCGGGTAGCCGGGTGCCAGCAACTCGTCGTGGCCCCGCCGCCGGTACGCCTCCAGCGCCCGCAGCGCCTCCGGTCCGGCGCCCGCCACGTCCAGCCGGGCGAGCATCACGGTGGCCCGCCGCAACCCCTCCGCGAGCTCCCGCTCGGCCTCGTCCAGCGACGGCACGTCCGCGGGCGGGCCGTCGCCGACCGCGGAGCAGCGCCACAGCACCGTCGCCGAGCGGTCCCCGGCCGGGCCGAACTCCGTGACCTCGGGCACGAACCCGATCGGCGCCCCCACCGCGAGCACCGCCTCCCCGGCCGCCAGCGCCGCCGCGTTGAAGGCCGCCGGGCCGGTCAGCCCCAGCGGGTGCCCCGCGGCCGGCAGGGCCAGCCGCAGGCCCCTCACACCCATCACCCGGAGCCGGCCCATCGCCCAGGTCAGCGCGTGGAGCTCGCCGTCCGCGTCGCCGGGCAGCCCGGTGACGCGGTGCGAGTCGTCGTGGCCGAGCACGGCCGCCGCGGCGTCGTCCGGTGACGCGGCACCGGCGAGGAGGGCGTTGCCCCAGGCGGTGAACCGGGCCGAGCGCGGCTCCTGGAAGGGATTGTCGGCAGGTGTGGCGAGCATCCCGCCAGCCTACGGACAACTCCGCCATCCGCGTGGCGTAGGTTTGCCCTGTGCTGCGTGCCGCGCACCCCGTCCCGCCCCGTTCAGACCGGCGGGAGTACGCTGCCCGCTCGCACCGACCGAGACACGAATGGACCGCACCCCGAGGCCGATGCCGCCGGCCCTCGGACGGCCGACATCTGCATTTGGGGAAGGCGTAGGCATGAGTGACGTGCTGGAGCTGGTGGACGTATCCGTGGTCCGGGAGGGGCGCGCGCTGGTCGACCAGGTCTCCTGGTCGGTCGCCGAGGGCGAGCGCTGGGTGATCCTCGGCCCGAACGGAGCAGGCAAGACCACCCTGCTGCAGATCGCCTCCACGTACCTCTACCCGACCACCGGCACCACCGCCGTCCTCGGCGAGAAGCTCGGCTCGGTGGACGTCTTCGAGCTGCGCGCCCGGATCGGCCTCGCCAGCGCCGCCATGTTCGACAAGCTCCCCGGCGAGCAGACCGTCCTGCAGACGGTGCTCACCGCCGCCTGGGGCATGACCGCCACCTGGCACGAGCAGTACGAGACCAGCGACGAGGTCCGCGCGCTCGCCCTGCTCGACCGCCTCGGCATGTCCGACTTCACCACCCGCCGCTTCGGCACCCTCTCCGAGGGCGAGCGCAAGCGCACCCTGATCGCCCGCGCCCTGATGACCGACCCCGAGCTGCTCCTGCTCGACGAGCCGGCCGCCGGCCTCGACCTCGGCGGCCGCGAGGACCTGGTGCGCCGCCTCGGCGCGCTCGCCCAGGACGCGTACGCGCCGTCGATGGTGATGGTCACCCACCACGTCGAGGAGATCGCGCCGGGCTTCACCCACGTGCTGATGATCCGCCAGGGCAAGGTGCTGGTCGCCGGGCCGATCGAGACCGAGCTGACCGCCCGCAACCTCTCGCTCTGCTTCGGCCTGCCGCTGACCGTGGAGCGCCACGGCGACCGCTGGTCCGCGCAGGGCCTGCCGCTCGGCTGAGCACGCCCGACCGGCCCGGCCCGCCGGTCCGCGGGGCCGGGCCCGACGGCGGCCTGAACCACTGAACTCCGCTGAACCACGGGGCATCCGCACGTACGACCGGTTTCCGCCCCTCCACCTGCGGGAAGCTACGCGTCGTAAGCACTCCCCTCCCTAGGATGGCCCTGTGGACAGCTGGATCTGGTGGCTCCTGGCCGCCGTCGGCCTCGGCATACCGCTGGTGCTCACCGCGATGCCGGAGTTCGCCATGTTCGCGATCGGCGCCGGCGCCGCCGCCCTGACCGCGGCGGTCGGCGGCGGGGTGGTACCGCAGTTCCTCGTGTTCGTCGCGGTGTCGGTCGCCCTGCTGGTGTTCGTCCGCCCGATCGCGTACCGCCAGCTGCAGAAGGGCCCGACGGTCAGGACGGGCATCGAGGCGCTCACCGGCGCCACCGCAGTCGTACAGGAGAAGGTCGACGGGGAGGGCGGCCGGATCAAGCTCAACGGTGAGATCTGGTCGGCTCGCGCGCTGAACCCCGGCAGTGTCTACGAGCCGGGGCAGCAGGTCGACGTCGTCGAAATCCAGGGCGCGACCGCCCTGGTCGTCTAGGGGAGAAACGTGGAACCCGTCCTCATCGTGCTGGTCGTCCTGGTCGTGGTGGCCTTCATCGCGCTGATCAAGACGATCCAGGTGATCCCGCAGGCCAGCGCGGCGATCGTCGAGCGCTTCGGCCGATACACCCGCACGCTGAGCGCGGGCCTCAACATCGTGGTGCCGTTCATCGACACCATCCGCAACCGCATCGACCTCCGCGAGCAGGTCGTGCCGTTCCCGCCGCAGCCGGTCATCACCTCCGACAACCTCGTCGTCAACATCGACACCGTCATCTACTACCAGGTGACCGACCCGCGGGCCGCCACGTACGAGGTCGCCAGCTACATCCAGGCCATCGAGCAGCTCACCGTCACCACCCTCCGCAACATCATCGGCTCGATGGACCTCGAATCGACGCTCACCTCCCGCGAGGTCATCAACGCCGGCCTGCGCGGCGTCCTCGACGAGGCCACCGGCCGCTGGGGCATCCGCGTCAACCGCGTCGAGCTCAAGGCGATCGAGCCGCCGACCTCCATCCAGGACTCGATGGAGAAGCAGATGCGCGCCGACCGCGACAAGCGCGCCGCGATCCTCACCGCCGAGGGCGCCCGGCAGGCCCAGATCCTGCGCGCCGAGGGCGAGAAGCAGGCCGCCGTCCTCCAGGCCGAGGGCGAGGCGCAGGCCGCCGTGCTCCGCGCCGACGGTGAGGCCGCCGCCATCCGTACGGTCTTCGAGGCCATCCACGAGGGCGACGCCGACCAGAAGCTCCTCGCCTACCAGTACCTGCAGACCCTGCCCGAGCTCGCCAAGGGCGACTCCAACAAGCTGTGGATCATCCCCAGCGAGATCGGCGACGCCCTCAAGGGGCTCGGCGGCGCCTTCAACGGCATGACCGGCGGCAACGGCACCCCGCCCGCCGCCGGACCCCGCCCGGTCGACACCGAGAGCAAGGGCGCCGCCCGCCCCCGCGTCGAGACCCGCGAGTACCCGAAGATCGACCCCGAGTGACCCGGCGCTGACCGGACCGGCTCCGGCCCGTACCCCTCCCGCCGCGGAGGGGCACGGGCCGGAGCCGTGTCACATCCGGGCGGGCTGCGTCGTCCCCCTCACATGAGAATCGCCATTGTCGGAGGAACGGGCACGCTCGGACGACGCGTCGCCGAAGAACTGCGCACCCGCGGCCACGAGGTCCGCATCCTCAGCCGCCACTCGCCGGACCACCCGGTCGACCTCACCACCGGCGCCGGCCTCGACACCGCCCTCGCCGGCTGCGACACGGTGGTCGACGCCAGCAACAGTCGCGGCTCCGCCAAGGAGGCCGAACGCACCCTCGTCGCCGGCACCCGCAACCTGCTCGCCGCCGAGCAGCGCGCCGCCGTCGGCCACCACGTCTGCGTCTCCATCGTCGGCTGCGACCGGGTGCCCGTCGGCTACTACCGGGTCAAGACCGCCCAGGAACGCGCCGTGACCGAAGGACCGACCCCGTGGACGGTCGTCCGCGCCGCGCAGTTCCACGAACTGCTCGGCGAGGTCTTCACCCTCCTCGGACGCCTGCGGGTGCTGCCCGTGCCGAGCGTCCGGCTGCAGAGCATCGCCTGCGCGGAGGCCGCCCGGGCCGTCGCCGACGCCGCCGAGCGCCCGCCGCGCCTCGGCCGGATGGAGGTCGTCGGCCCGGAACCCGCCGACGCCCGCGAACTCGCCCGCACCTGGCGGGCCGTCACCGGACGCCGCGCACTCCAACTGCCGGTGCCGCTGCCCGGCGGCGTCGGACGGGCCCTGCGCGCGGGCGCACTCACCACCGACCGGCCCGACGTCCGCGGCACCGTCCCGTTCGCCGTCTGGCTGGCGGGGGAGACCGCCGGCCGCTGACCCCCGCCCCCGGGCCGCCCCGCTCCCGTCGCGCCCGCCCGGGGATCGGCCGTGCCCGGGATCGGCCGTGTCCGGGGAGCGGCTGTGTCCGGGATCGGCCGTGTCCGGGGAGCGGCTGTGTCCGGGGAGCGGCTGTGTCCGGGATCGGCCGTGTCCGGGGAGCGGCTGTGTCCGGTATCACGGAACGGATCGGTCCGCACACACCCGGCCTCCGGCATGATCCTTGCTGACGCCACGAAGGAGGACGGGACCGATGACGCTCTGGGAGGGCCTCGCGGTGCTGCTCGCCGGCATCGGCGCGGGCACCATCAACACCATCGTGGGCTCCGGCACACTCATCACCTTCCCCGTGCTGCTCGCCATCGGACTTCCCCCCGTCACCGCCAACGTCTCCAACACCCTCGGCCTCGTCCCCGGCTCCGTCAGCGGCGTCATCGGCTACCGCCGCGAACTCGCCGGCCAGCGGAACCGCCTGCTGCGCCTCGGCTCCGCCTCCCTCGTCGGCGGCCTCACCGGCGCCTGGCTGCTCGTCCAGCTCCCCAGCTCGGCGTTCGACGCGATCGTCCCCGCGCTCATCCTGATCGCCCTCGTGCTCGTCGTCATCCAGCCGCGGGTCGCCCGCGCGATGGCCGCCCGCCGCGCCGCCGACGCCGGCCCGCCCCCCGAGGCCGGGCCGCTGCTCCTCACCGGCGTCCTGCTGTCGGGCGTCTACGGCGGCTACTTCGGTGCCGCCCAGGGCGTCCTGCTGCTCGCCCTGATGGGCATGCTGCTCCAGGACGACATGCAGCGGATCAACGCCACCAAGAACGTGCTCGCCCTGATCGTCAACGGCGTCGCCGCGGTGTTCTTCCTCTTCGTGGCGGAGATCGACTGGACGGTCGTCCTGCTGATCGCCGTCGGCTCGGCCGCCGGCGGCCAGATCGGCGCCCGCGTCGGACGCCGCCTGCCGCCCCCGGTGCTGCGCGCCGTCATCGTGGTCGTCGGCCTGGTGGCGGTCACCCGCCTCCTGCTCACCTGACCCGCCGTCGGCCCGACCGGAAGGAACCCGGCGGCCCCGGAGACGCGACCGATCTGCGAACGCTGCGCAGTGTCGCTCCGCCCGGACGCCGCCGCCTTCCTATGCTCCTACGAGTGCACGTTCTGCCCGGACCGCACCGGGGCCATGGCCGCCGACCGTCCCGACCGCGGCGGCGGACCGGTCCGCCGGCCGCGCCGGGCCACCGCAGACCGCCCCGACGGGAGCTGACCGATGAGCCGTAACCGGCTGACCGAGGACGAGATCACCACCGCCCTCGCCGACCTGCCCGACTGGCACCGGGAGGGCGGCGCGATCGTCCGCACCGCCGAGACCGCAGGCTTCATGACCGCGATCCGCGTCGTCGACACCGTCGCCGTCGCGGCCGAGGAGCTCGACCACCACCCCGACATCGACATCCGCTGGCGCACCCTGCGCTTCGCCCTCTCCACCCACAGCGCGGGCGGCCTGACCGGCCTCGACACCACCCTCGCCGCCCGCATCGACGAGATCCTCCGCAGCACGGCCTGACGGCCGGTCAGGCGGGCCCGGCCGACGCTCCGGCCGGGCGCCGTCCGGGCCGTGAGATGCTGGCCGCTGGCAGCAGCAGTCGGGACGGACGGATTTCATGGCTCAGGACCCTCCCCGGACCTACGACCAGGGGTACCCCCACGACGGTGCCGGGCAGCAGCCCGACGGCGGCTACGACCCTCAGCAGCAGTGGTACCAGCCGCAGCCGGACGTACCCGCGGACCCGTGGGCCACCACCGGCGCCCAGCAGCCGTACGCGGCCGCCGGCGACCAGCAGGCGTGGCAGCAGTACCAGCCGACCGCGTCCTGGGACGCCCCGCAGCCCGCTGCCCCCGCCGGCACCGACGCGTACTACCCCCAGCAGGGGTACTACGCCACCGGCTACGAGCAGCAGCCCGCGGCCGACCCGTACGCCTCGGCCTACACCGACCCGTACGCCGCCGCCTACACCCCGTACGCGGCGGACCCCGGGACGGCCGCCGCCGACACGGCGCAGCAGGCCCCCGAGCCGCCGCTCCACGCACCGGCCGGCACCCACCAGGGGTACGGCGGCCAGCAGGCGTACCAGCCCTACGAGGCGTACACCGAACCGGTGCAGGGCCTCGACGCCCACGGCCTCGACGAGCCGCTGGGCCACCCGCCCTTCCCGCAGGGCGCGCCGCAGTACGCCGCGTCGGGCGGGGACACCCCGGACCCGGCGGAGCACGGCTCCGACGCCGCCGGGACGGCCGGGCGGCCCTCGCTCGCCGAGCGTGCCCGGTCGGCCGCGGCCGCGGTGGTCTCCGCGGACCACGGCCCCGGCCGCCGCACCCTGATGATCAGGACGGGAGCCGGCGTGGCCGCGCTCGCCGTCCTCGTCACCGCGGGCATCCTGGCGACCGGCGACGACGACCCCGACCGCGGCGGCGCGGGCACCGGCACCGCGTCCGGGCCGTCCGTCACGGTCGCCCACGCCAAGGCCTGGACCGCCAAGCCCGCCGAGGCGTCCGCAGGCGCCGACGACACCCTTGTCGGCAGCTGGGTCACCGCCGACGCGGCCGTCCGCGCGGACGGCACCGGCGTGCACGCCTACGCGCTCGCCGACGGCACCCCGACCTGGTCCGTCACCGCCCCGACCGCCGGAGCCGCGCCCTGCGGGCTCTCCGCGACGGTCGGCGGCACCGGCCTCGGCGGCGTGCTCTTCCGCAGCGGCACCGACGCCAAGAGCCCCTGCACCGCACTCGCCGTGGTCGACACGAAGACCGGGAAGACCGCCTGGACGAAGACCCTCTCCGACACCGAGAACGGCTACGACGCCAAGGTGTCCGTCCTCGGCGACAAGGTGGTGGCGGTCGGCGAGGACAAGGTCTACGCCTGGGCCGCCGCCGACGGCAAGGACCTCTGGCAGTACACCGGGCAGGGCAAGTTCTGCAGCCTCTCCGGCGGCGGCTCCGGGGCCACGGTCGTCCTGCACAGCAGCTGCGCCGACAGCACCCCGGTCGACCAGGCGGTCGCGCTGAACGCCGCCGACGGCAAGGTCACCTGGTGGCGCGGGCTCAACAACAAGCCCAAGACCGTGACGGTGCTGTCCGCGGAGCCCGCCGTGGTCGCCACCAGCGGCGAGACCCCGGCCGACGACCGGATCTTCGCCTGGAGCGCCACCGGCGACCCGGCCGCCGAGATCCCGGTGACCGGCACCGCCGGACGCCTGGACACCGCCCGCGGCTCCTTCGACGTCGCGCCGACGGTCTACTTCCACGAGCACACCATGGTCACCACCGTCGGCCCGGCCGACGGCGGTGTCGCCACCGCGGTCACCGCCTACGACCTCAGCACCGGCAAGACCGCGTGGACGACCGCCGTCGCGGAGAAGCGCAAGGCACGCGCGGTCGGCGTGGAGAACGGCACCGGCCTGCTGCTCGCCGTCGACGAGCGGCTCGACCAGCCCGCGCACATCAGCCGCTTCGCACTCGCCGGGGGCCAGGAGACGCAGGGCGGGGCGTTCCCGCTGGGCACCGGCTCGCTGCTGACCTCGGGACGGGTGCTCAGCGGCGGCGGCAAGGTCGTGGTGCTCCCCGAGCACTCGGCGAACTTCGGCACCGCCACGGGATTCCAGGCCAAGGGCTGATCCGGCGGCACGTCCACGGCCGGCCCGTCCCCCGATCGGGCCGGCCGTCGACGTCCCCGCCCGTCACCCGTCCGCCGGACCTCAGGCGGTGGCGGGCAGGGGCAGCCAGGCGGCGAGCTCGCGCATCTCGGTGTCGCGCAGGCCGAGGGCGAGCATCAGCGTCGCCTCCGGGGTCGGCTCGAACGGGCGCCGCAGCAGTTTCATCCCGGCCTGCTCGGGCGTCCGGTCGGCCTTCCGCTGGTTGTCCTCGGAACAGGCCGCCACGGTGTTGAGCCAGCTGTCGGCACCGCCGCGCGAGCGGGGCACGAGGTGGTCGACGGTGGTCGCCCGCCGCCCGCAGTAGGCGCACAGGTGCTGGTCGCGGACGAGCACACCGCGCCGCGACCACGGAGCGCGTTGTCGGAACGGCACGCGCACGTACCGGTTCAGCCTGATCACCCGGGGCACGGGCACGGCGACGCCGGTACCGCGGACCATCCGGAGCGGATGCGCGTGCTCCACGACCGCCTTGTCCTGCAGGACCAGCACGACGGCGCGCTTCAGGGACACCGTCGTCAGCGGTTCGTAGCTCGCGTTGAGCACCAGCGTGTTGCGCATCGTTCCGGCCACCTCCCTGCGCGGCCGCGCCCCGTGGCACGGCCGGACCCGTCACTGCCGCTCCACGGCGGTGGGTCCACTGTGAACGTCCGGGGCCGGTGCAACAACGGAATTTCCGTCCGCGCCGTGACCGCCCGGAAACCCGCTGGCCGGATGCGCGTACTCTCTAGAACGCTGGAGCCGTCCAGGCACGGGCCCACATGCCGGGCCCGCACCGACGCCGGGACGCGACCGAAGGAGAAGCGTGACCGTGACGGACATCGTCGACGAGCTGCGGTGGCGAGGGCTGATCGCCCTGTCCACCGACGAGGACGCACTGCGCAAGGCGTTCGCGGACGGCCCGGTCACGTTCTATTGCGGCTTCGACCCGACGGCGCCCAGCCTCCACCTCGGCAATCTGGTGCAGATCCTCACCATGCGCCGGATCCAGCAGGCCGGAAACCTGCCGCTCGGCCTCGTCGGCGGTGCCACCGGCCTGATCGGCGACCCGAAGCCCAATGCCGAGCGGGTGCTCAACGACCCCGAGACGGTCGCCGGCTGGGTCGAGCGCCTGCGCGGCCAGATCGCGAAGTTCCTCGACTTCGAGGGCGAGTACGCGGCCCGCATGGTCAACAACCTGGACTGGACGTCCGGGATGTCGGCCATCACGCTGCTGCGCGACGTCGGCAAGTACTTCCGCGTGAACAACATGATCGCGAAGGAGGCCGTCGCCCGGCGGCTCAACTCCGACGCCGGCATCAGCTACACCGAGTTCAGCTACCAGATCCTCCAGGGCATGGACTTCCTGGAGCTGAACCGCCGCTACGGCTGCACCCTGCAGACCGGCGGCAGCGACCAGTGGGGCAACCTCACCGCCGGCACCGACCTCATCCGCAAGGCCGAGGGCAACTCGGTGCACGCCGTCGCCACCCCGCTGATCGTCAAGGCGGACGGCACCAAGTTCGGCAAGACCGAGTCCGGCACCGTCTGGCTCGACCCCGAGCTGACCACGCCGTACGCCTTCTACCAGTTCTGGCTGAACGCGGACGACCGTGACGTCCCGACCTTCCTGCGCATCTTCTCCTTCCGCTCGCGGGAGGAGATCGAGGAGCTGGAGCGCGAGACGGCGGAGCGCCCCGCGGCCCGGCTCGCCCAGCGGGCGCTGGCCGAGGAGCTCACCACGCTGGTGCACGGGGCGGAGCAGTACGAGCGGGCCGTCGCCGCGTCGAAGGCGCTGTTCGGCCAGGGCGACCTCGCGGACCTGGAGCCGGCCACGCTGGCGGCAGCCCTCGCCGAGGTGCCCAGGGCCGAGGTCGCCGAGCTGCTGCCGATCGTCGACCTCCTCGTCGAGACCGGCCTGGCACCGAGCCGGTCCGGGGCCCGCCGCACCATCAAGGAGGGTGGGGCCTACCTCAACAACGCCAAGGTCGCCGACGAGGAGGCCGCGCCGGCCGCGTCGGACCTGCTGCACGGCCGCTGGCTCGTCCTGCGCCGCGGCAAGCGCAACCTCGCCGCGATCGAGGTCCGGCCGAGCTGACGCCAGCCGGCCGAAAACGCACGGTGGTTGAGCAGCCACGACACCCCACAGGGGCCGGATCCAGCCGGATCCGGCCCCGCGTGTTTGACGCTCGCCATCCGGTGCCCTAACGTTGGACGAGTCGCCGAAACCGGTCGTGACCGGGTGGCGGACCCCCCAAACTCTGATGAGCGACCTGTCGCGCACCTATTCGAGAAATCGACCAGGAAATGCGGGCCGAATAACTCTGCTAGAGTCGGGGAGTGCCGAAAGGCAAGAGTGAATCCGATGAAAGAGTCTCCGGAAAGCGGAGCGGAAAGCATCTGATAAGCTCGGAACACGAAAGAGCGAAACGCCCGGAGGGTCCGCTGGAAGGCGGTCCGAAGGAAGTGTCCGTTCCTTGAGAACTCAACAGCGTGCCAAAAGTCAACGCCAGATATGTTGACATCCCCGGTCTCGGACTTGTTCCGGGGTTGGAGATTCCTTTTGTAGTAAATAACACAGCGAGGACGCAGTGCGCGGGGCTCCCTATTCCGGGGGTTGCCGTGCCGCTCAACGCGGGTGTGAACCCGATTGCGGGTAATCATTCACGGAGAGTTTGATCCTGGCTCAGGACGAACGCTGGCGGCGTGCTTAACACATGCAAGTCGAACGGTGAAGCCCTTCGGGGTGGATCAGTGGCGAACGGGTGAGTAACACGTGGGCAATCTGCCCTGCACTCTGGGACAAGCCCTGGAAACGGGGTCTAATACCGGATATGACCGTCTTCCGCATGGTTGACGGTGTAAAGCTCCGGCGGTGCAGGATGGGCCCGCGGCCTATCAGCTTGTTGGTGGGGTAATGGCCTACCAAGGCGACGACGGGTAGCCGGCCTGAGAGGGCGACCGGCCACACTGGGACTGAGACACGGCCCAGACTCCTACGGGAGGCAGCAGTGGGGAATATTGCACAATGGGCGAAAGCCTGATGCAGCGACGCCGCGTGAGGGATGACGGCCTTCGGGTTGTAAACCTCTTTCAGCAGGGAAGAAGCGCAAGTGACGGTACCTGCAGAAGAAGCACCGGCTAACTACGTGCCAGCAGCCGCGGTAATACGTAGGGTGCGAGCGTTGTCCGGAATTATTGGGCGTAAAGAGCTCGTAGGCGGCCTGTCGCGTCGGATGTGAAAGCCCGGGGCTTAACCCCGGGTCTGCATTCGATACGGGCAGGCTAGAGTGTGGTAGGGGAGATCGGAATTCCTGGTGTAGCGGTGAAATGCGCAGATATCAGGAGGAACACCGGTGGCGAAGGCGGATCTCTGGGCCATTACTGACGCTGAGGAGCGAAAGCGTGGGGAGCGAACAGGATTAGATACCCTGGTAGTCCACGCCGTAAACGTTGGGAACTAGGTGTTGGCGACATTCCACGTCGTCGGTGCCGCAGCTAACGCATTAAGTTCCCCGCCTGGGGAGTACGGCCGCAAGGCTAAAACTCAAAGGAATTGACGGGGGCCCGCACAAGCAGCGGAGCATGTGGCTTAATTCGACGCAACGCGAAGAACCTTACCAAGGCTTGACATACGCCGGAAACGTCTAGAGATAGGCGCCCCCTTGTGGTCGGTGTACAGGTGGTGCATGGTTGTCGTCAGCTCGTGTCGTGAGATGTTGGGTTAAGTCCCGCAACGAGCGCAACCCTTGTTCTGTGTTGCCAGCATGCCTTTCGGGGTGATGGGGACTCACAGGAGACTGCCGGGGTCAACTCGGAGGAAGGTGGGGACGACGTCAAATCATCATGCCCCTTATGTCTTGGGCTGCACACGTGCTACAATGGTCGGTACAAAGGGCTGCGATGCCGCGAGGCGGAGCGAATCCCAAAAAGCCGGCCTCAGTTCGGATTGGGGTCTGCAACTCGACCCCATGAAGTTGGAGTTGCTAGTAATCGCAGATCAGCATGCTGCGGTGAATACGTTCCCGGGCCTTGTACACACCGCCCGTCACGTCACGAAAGTCGGTAACACCCGAAGCCGGTGGCCTAACCCTTGGGAGGGAGCCGTCGAAGGTGGGACCAGCGATTGGGACGAAGTCGTAACAAGGTAGCCGTACCGGAAGGTGCGGCTGGATCACCTCCTTTCTAAGGAGCACATAGCCGCTTGCGAGCGAATGTCTCGCACGGTTGCTCATGGGTGGAACGTTGACTATTCGGCACATCGAGTACGGCTCTGTAAGTACTGCTTCGGCGTGGAAAACAGGGATACGGCTTGGTGGGTCGGGCACGCTGTTGGGTCCTGAGGGGACGGCCGTCTGGTCTGTTGCCTCTGGGTGCCGGCCTCACGTGAGGCGCGCTGGTCGCGTCGAGGGTGGGTGTCTGGTCGTTGTTTGAGAACTGCACAGTGGACGCGAGCATCTGTAGGCCAAGTTTTTAAGGGCGCACGGTGGATGCCTTGGCACCAGGAACCGATGAAGGACGTGGGAGGCCGCGATAGGCCCCGGGGAGCTGTCAACCGAGCTTTGATCCGGGGGTGTCCGAATGGGGAAACCCGGCAGTCGTCATGGGCTGTCACCCATACCTGAACACATAGGGTATGTGGAGGGAACGCGGGGAAGTGAAACATCTCAGTACCCGCAGGAAGAGAAAACAACCGTGATTCCGGGAGTAGTGGCGAGCGAAACCGGATGAGGCCAAACCGGCATGGTGTGAGACCCGGCAGGGGTTGCCATGACGGGGTTGTGGGAAAGTTCTTCAGTCGTCTGCCGGCGGCTGGGCGAGTCAGAAACCGTATGGGTAGTCGAAGGACATGCGAAAGGTCCGGCGTAGAGGGTAAGACCCCCGTAGACGAAATCTGTACGGCTTGCTTGAGCTTCTCCCAAGTAGCACGGGGCCCGAGAAATCCCGTGTGAATCTGGCGGGACCACCCGCTAAGCCTAAATATTCCCTGGTGACCGATAGCGGATAGTACCGTGAGGGAATGGTGAAAAGTACCGCGGGAGCGGAGTGAAATAGTACCTGAAACCGTGTGCCTACAAGCCGTGGGGGCATCTCCTTGTGGGGTGTGACTGCGTGCCTTTTGAAGAATGAGCCTGCGAGTTTGCGGTGTGTAGCGAGGTTAACCCGTGTGGGGTAGCCGTAGCGAAAGCGAGTCCGAATAGGGCGGTCATAGTTGCATGCCCAAGACCCGAAGCGGAGTGATCTAGCCATGGGCAGGTTGAAGCGCGGGTAAGACCGTGTGGAGGACCGAACCCACCAGGGTTGAAAACCTGGGGGATGACCTGTGGTTAGGGGTGAAAGGCCAATCAAACTCCGTGATAGCTGGTTCTCCCCGAAATGCATTTAGGTGCAGCGTCGTGTGTTTCTTGCCGGAGGTAGAGCACTGGATAGGCGATGGGCCTCAACGGGTTACTGACCTTAGCCAAACTCCGAATGCCGGTAAGTGAGAGCGCGGCAGTGAGACTGTGGGGGATAAGCTCCATGGTCGAGAGGGAAACAGCCCAGAACACCGACTAAGGTCCCTAAGCGTGTGCTAAGTGGGAAAGGATGTGGAGTCGCAGAGACAACCAGGAGGTTGGCTTAGAAGCAGCCACCCTTGAAAGAGTGCGTAATAGCTCACTGGTCAAGTGATTCCGCGCCGACAATGTAGCGGGGCTCAAGCACACCACCGAAGTCGTGTCATTCACAGAATACGCCCAACGGCGCTGTGGATGGGTAGGGGAGCGTCGTGTGCCGGGTGAAGCAGCGGAGGAATCCAGTTGTGGACGGTTCACGAGTGAGAATGCAGGCATGAGTAGCGATACAAGAGTGGGAAACTCTTGCGCCGATTGACCAAGGGTTCCTGGGTCAAGCTGATCTGCCCAGGGTAAGTCGGGACCTAAGGCGAGGCCGACAGGCGTAGTCGATGGACAACGGGTTGATATTCCCGTACCCGCTTTGAAGCGCCAACGTCGAACCAGGTGATGCTAAGGCCGCGAAGCCGGCCCGGAGTCTTCGGACAAAGGGACGTGGTGGAGCCGCCGGTCCAAGCCTGTAGTAGGTGAGCGATGGGGTGACGCAGGAAGGTAGTCCAGCCCGGGCGGTGGTAGTCCCGGGGTAAGGGTGTAGGCCGAACGGTAGGCAAATCCGCCGTTCATTGAGGCTGAGACCTGATGCCGAGCCGATTGTGGTGAAGTGGATGATCCTATGCTGTCGAGAAAAGCCTCTAGCGAGTTTCATGGCGGCCCGTACCCCAAACCGACTCAGGTGGTCAGGTAGAGAATACCGAGGCGTTCGGGTGAACTGTGGTTAAGGAACTCGGCAAAATGCCCCCGTAACTTCGGGAGAAGGGGGGCCATTCCTGGTGATGAGTCTTGCACTCTGAGCTGGGGGTGGCCGCAGAGACCAGCGAGAAGCGACTGTTTACTAAAAACACAGGTCCGTGCGAAGCCGTAAGGCGATGTATACGGACTGACGCCTGCCCGGTGCTGGAACGTTAAGGGGACCGGTTAGTCCGATTTCGGTCGGGCGAAGCTGAGAACTTAAGCGCCAGTAAACGGCGGTGGTAACTATAACCATCCTAAGGTAGCGAAATTCCTTGTCGGGTAAGTTCCGACCTGCACGAATGGCGTAACGACTTCTCGACTGTCTCAACCACAGGCCCGGTGAAATTGCATTACGAGTAAAGATGCTCGTTTCGCGCAGCAGGACGGAAAGACCCCGGGACCTTTACTATAGCTTGATATTGGTGTTCGGTTCGGCTTGTGTAGGATAGGTGGGAGACTTTGAAGCCGTGACGCCAGTCATGGTGGAGTCGACGTTGAAATACCACTCTGGTCGTGCTGGATGTCTAACCTGGGTCCGTGATCCGGATCAGGGACAGTGTCTGGTGGGTAGTTTAACTGGGGCGGTTGCCTCCTAAAGAGTAACGGAGGCGCCCAAAGGTTCCCTCAGCCTGGTTGGCAATCAGGTGTTGAGTGTAAGTGCACAAGGGAGCTTGACTGTGAGACTGACGGGTCGAGCAGGTACGAAAGTAGGGACTAGTGATCCGGCGGTGGCTTGTGGAAGCGCCGTCGCTCAACGGATAAAAGGTACCCCGGGGATAACAGGCTGATCTTCCCCAAGAGTCCATATCGACGGGATGGTTTGGCACCTCGATGTCGGCTCGTCGCATCCTGGGGCTGGAGTAGGTCCCAAGGGTTGGGCTGTTCGCCCATTAAAGCGGTACGCGAGCTGGGTTTAGAACGTCGTGAGACAGTTCGGTCCCTATCCGCTGTGCGCGTAGGAGTGTTGAGAAGGGCTGTCCCTAGTACGAGAGGACCGGGACGGACGAACCTCTGGTGTGCCAGTTGTCCTGCCAAGGGCATGGCTGGTTGGCTACGTTCGGGAGGGATAACCGCTGAAAGCATCTAAGCGGGAAGCCTGCTTCGAGATGAGCACTCCCACCTCCTTGAGAGGGTAAGGCTCCCAGTAGACGACTGGGTTGATAGGCCGGATATGGAAGCCCTGTAAGGGGTGGAGTTGACCGGTACTAATAGGCCGAGGGCTTGTCCTCAGACGCTCGCGTTCACTGTGTGGTTCCCGGGTAGCGAACAGCTATCGCCGGCGAATCCAAGAAACACTTTATTCAACTAAAAAGTGTGTTTCGCTGAATACCCGATAGGGTTTCGGTGGTCATAGCACGAGGGAAACGCCCGGTTACATTCCGAACCCGGAAGCTAAGCCTCGTAGCGCCGATGGTACTGCAGGGGGGACCCTGTGGGAGAGTAGGACGCCGCCGAACAATTCTTCAAAGGCCGCGGCCCCAGCGATTCGCTGGGGCCGCGGCCTTTTGTGTTTTCCGCGGACATGGAGCAGTACCCCGGTTGTGAGTTCGAGCCCGGACGCGGCTCGGCACTCGATGCCGGACAATGGAAGTGGTGCACGGCCACGTGGCCGGCACCGGGCCGTACAGGGCGTTGGTTCACTGGACGACGACGCGGCCTGGCTGAAGCAGCAGAAGGAGTCACCGGAATGTCGAACCCGCCCCAGGACCGTCCCGAACGTCGATCGGACGACGGCCGTGGCAACGAGCCCCGGTCCCGTGGGGGTTGGTCGAACGATCGGGACCGCGGCCCCCGCCGCGACGATCGCGGTGACCGCCCGTCGTACGGTGACCGCCCCCGCAGCGGCGATCGCCCGTCCTACGGTGACCGTGACCGTGGCGGCGACCGCCCCTCGTACGGTGACCGCCCGCGCAGTGGTGGCGACCGTCCGTCCGGTGGCGGCGGCTTCAACCGTGGTGGTGACCGTCCGTCGTACGGCGACCGCCCCCGCACGGGTGACCGTCCCTCCTACGGTGACCGTCCGCGTACCGGTGACCGCCCCTCGTACGGTGACCGCCCGCGCAGTGGTGGCGACCGTCCGTCCGGTGGCGGCGGCTTCAACCGTGGTGGTGACCGTCCGTCGTACGGCGACCGCCCCCGCACGGGTGACCGTCCCTCCTACGGTGACCGTCCGCGTACCGGTGACCGCCCCTCGTACGGTGACCGCCCGCGCAGTGGTGGCGACCGTCCGTCCGGTGGCGGCGGCTTCAACCGTGGTGGTGACCGTCCGTCGTACGGCGACCGCCCGCGCACGGGTGACCGTCCGTCCGGTGGTGACCGTGAGCGTGGTGGCGACCGTCCTTCGGGTGGTGGCTTCAACCGTGGTGGTGACCGTCCCTCTTATGGCGACCGTCCCCGCACGGGTGACCGTCCGTCCGGTGGTGGCTTCCGTGACCGTGGTGACCGTCCGTCGTACGGTGACCGTCCGCGTACGGGTGACCGTCCCTCGTACGGTGACCGTGAGCGTGGTGGCGACCGTCCTTCGGGTGGTGGCTTCAACCGTGGTGGTGACCGTCCGTCGTACGGCGACCGCCCGCGCACGGGTGACCGTCCGTCCGGTGGTGGCTTCCGTGACCGTGGTGACCGTCCGTCGTACGGTGACCGTGAGCGTGGTGGCGACCGTCCTTCGGGTGGTGGCTTCAACCGTGGTGGTGACCGTCCGTCGTACGGCGACCGCCCGCGCACGGGTGACCGTCCGTCCGGTGGTGACCGTGAGCGTGGTGGCGACCGTCCTTCGGGTGGTGGCTTCAACCGTGGTGGTGACCGTCCGTCGTACGGCGACCGCCCGCGCACGGGTGACCGTCCGTCCGGTGGTGACCGTGAGCGTGGTGGCGACCGTCCTTCGGGTGGTGGCTTCAACCGTGGTGGTGACCGTCCCTCCTACGGCGACCGCCCGCGTACGGGTGACCGTCCCTCCTACGGTGACCGTCCGCGTACGGGTGACCGCCCGTCCTACGGTGACCGTCCGCGTACGGGTGACCGTCCCTCGTACGGTGACCGTGAGCGTGGTGGCGACCGTCCCTCGGGTGGTGGCTTCAACCGTGGTGGTGACCGTCCCTCCTACGGCGACCGCCCGCGTACGGGTGACCGTCCCTCCTACGGTGACCGTCCGCGTACGGGTGACCGCCCGTCCTACGGCGACCGCCCGCGCACGGGTGACCGCCCGTCCTACGGCGACCGTGACCGTCCGCGTGGTGACTTCAACCGTGGCGGCGACCGTCCGTCGTACGGCGACCGTCCCCGTACCGGTGACCGTCCCTCCTACGGTGACCGTCCCCGTCGGGACGACCGGCCGTCCGGCGGTGGCTTCCGTGGGCGCGAGGACCGTCCGTCGTACGGCGACCGTGACCGCGGTGGGGACCGTGGCGGCCGCTTCGAGGGGCGCCGTGACGACCGTCGCGACGACCGCGGGGACTACGACGACCGTCGTGGCTCGTTCGAGCCGGTCAAGCGGCTGCCGATCCCGGACGAGGTCACCGGTTTCGAGATCGACGCGGACGTGCGTCAGGACCTGAAGAGCCTGCCGAAGACCCTCGCCGACGACGTCGCGCGCAACCTCGTGATGGTGGCGCGGCTGCTCGACACCGAGCCGGAGGAGGCCTACAACTACTCGCGGGTCGCGCTGCGGCTGGCGTCCCGTGTGGCGAGCGTGCGTGAGGCCGCCGGCTTCGCCTCGTACATGACGCAGCGGTACGCGGAGGCGCTGACCGAGTTCCGCGCCGCGCGCCGGATGACCGGGCGTTCGGACCTGTGGCCGGTGATGGCCGACTGCGAGCGCGGCCTCGGCCGTCCGGAGCGGGCGCTGGCGATGGCCGGTGAGCCCGAGGTGAAGCAGCTCGACAAGGCCGGCCAGGTCGAGATGCGCCTGGTCGCCGCGGGTGCCCGGAGCGACCTGGAGCAGTTCGACGCGGCCGTCGTGACGCTGCAGAGCCCGGAGCTCGCCTCCAACACCGTCCACCCGTGGACTGCGCGCCTCCGGTACGCCTACGCGGAGGCGCTGATCGCCGCCGGCCGTGGCGAGGAGGCCCGCGACTGGTTCGCGAAGGCCGCAGACGCGGACACCGATGGTGCGACCAACGCCTCGGAGCGGCTGGCGGAGATCGACGGTCTCGAGTTCGTCGACGCTCTGGAGGACGACGAGCCCGGTGTTGAGGCCGCCCAGGACGTGGACGACGCCGACGGTGACGCCCGGGACGAGGACGACGTCCGGGACGACGCCGATGACGACGATGATGACGACGACCTTCGGGACGCCGACGACATCGACGGCGACGTCGACGGCGACATCGACGAGGCCGAGGACGTGGCCGACGAGCGGCAGGCTCCGGCCCGTCGTATCGCCCGCGACGAGGTCGGCGACGACCGCGTGATCTTCGAGGACGAGGAAGACGTCGAGGAGTTCTACGACGAGGACGACCTGGAGATCGACGAGGACGACGAGGACGACCGCGACGGCGCGCCGCGCCGCGGCTGACCGGCCGACCACGAAGGGCCCCGCCCCACGGATCATCCGTGGGGCGGGGCCCTTCGGCGTTTCAGCCCGGTTTCAGCCGAGCCCGAGCGAACGCAGCACCAGCCCGGTCGCCGGCTTCGGACCGAACGAGGTCGACTTGCGCGGCATCGTGACCCCCTGCTCGGCCAGGCGGCGCACCACCCGCTCCTGGACCGGGTGCAGCAGCACGGCGGTGCCGCCGGTGCGGGCGGCCTCCTGCTCGGCGGCGGCCGCGGTGTGCAGGTAGCCGATGTGGTCGGGCGCGTCGGGCACCCGCCAGGTGTGGTCGAGCAGGGTCGCGTGGAGGACGGTGGCGTCCAGGCGGCGCCACTCCTCCGGCCGGTCGGCCCGGACGGTGTCGGCGATCAGTTGCTCGTCCGGATCGGCGACCAGGCGGTAGGTGCCGTCGCCGCCGGTCAGCAGGAACGCGTTGCCACCGTGCTGCTTGGCCTCGCCGAGTGCCTCCAGGGCGGTCTCCAGCGGGCCCGGCACGTCCTTGACGTGCCAGTGCTCACCGAGCGCCGCCAGCGCCCCGGCCACCGGCAGCCGGTACAGCACGCGGTGGATCGCCCGGACGCGGAGCGGGTAGCGGGCGGTGTCGACGAGCAGCACCATGCCGCGGTCCCACGGGCTGCGCGGCAGGTGGCGGTGCTCACGCTGCAGACGCAGGTACATCTCCCACCGATGGTGCCCGTCCGCGATCAGGGCCCGGCAGGTGGCGAGGTCGCGGGCGACCGCGGCGATCTCGGCGTGGTCGGTGACCGCCCAGAGGCGGTGGTCGGTGCCGTCGGTGGTGGTCGTGGCGAGCAGCGGTTCGCCCTCGATCGTGCGTTCGACGACCGCGGCGGCGCCCCCGTGCCCGCGGTAGGTGAGGAGCAGCGGTTCGAGGTTGGCTCGGGTGGTGCGCATCAGGCCGACGCGGTCGGCGACCGGGCGCGGCATGACGTCCTCGTGGGGGAGCACCACGCCGGCCTCGCGGCCGCTGACGGCGAGCGCGCCGATCAGGCCGCGCTGCAGGATGCCGCCGCCGTCCTCGTGGGTGCGCTGCTCGTAGACGTACAGGGCGGGCAACGGGTCGGCGGCGAGCACGCCTTCGGCGCGCCACTGGGCGAGGAGCCGGGCGGCGTGCCGGTACCGGGTGTCGCGGTCGGGCCGGTCGCCGTCGTCGTCCGGTTCGGGGCGGGGCAGGATCAGCCGGACCACGTTGTGCGGGTCGGCGGTCTCCAGGTCCAGCCGACGGCCGGGGTCGACCACGTCGTACGGGGGCGAGGTGACGGCGGCGAGCGTACCGACCCGGTCGGGGACGTACCGCAGGCCGCGGAAGGGGGACAGGGACAGCCCTGCGGTGGCGACGTGCCCGGGATCGCCGGGGCCCCCCGCCGGAGCCGGGGCTCCGCTGTCTGCACTGGGTGCACTCATTCTGGGCATGTTAATCGCGTACGCCGTGTTGGGAGATCGTTGTGGGCAGGCAGCGCCCGGTGCCGTCATCGGATCGGGCCGCGGACGGGGAGCGAGGTACGGCATGAGCAGTGGCCAGGAACGGGTGGACGGGGCCGAGGGCACCGGCGCCCCGGACGGCGACGTCTACGACTGGTTCCGGCGCGGTGTCCGGCTGCTCGACGAGCGGCACCCCGCGGCGGCGGTGCAGCTCCTCGCCCGCGCGGCGGAGGAGGAGCCGCAGTCGCGGTCGATCCGGGAGGCGCTGGCGCGGGCGCAGTTCGACGCGGGGTCGTACGCGGCGGCGCTGGAGAGCTTCCGGGCCGTGGCGCAGGCCGATCCGTCGGACGACTACGCTCAGTTCGGGTGGGGGGTGTCCGCGGCCCGGCTCGGCGACTTCGAGTCCTCCGCGGAACACCTGGCGCTGGCGGTGGCGATGAGGCCCGACAACCAGCACTACCGGGCGGCCCTGCGTCAGACCAGAGCGACGCTCGCCGCCCGCGAGGGCGCCTTCGGACCGCTCGTCCCCGGCGCGCCCGGCTACCTGGCGCCGCCGCAGGACCCGCACGACGAGGCATGACGACGTACCCGATCGAGGAAGAGCAGCCGATGACGGACACTTCGACCACCGAGCCGACCGAGCCGACCGAGCCGACCGAGTCGACGGGGCGGACCGGGACGGCGGACGGGACCACCGGTGCGACGGGACGGCCGCGCACGGCCCCCGGTGGGTCGGAGCGCCCGCTGACCGACGCGTACGACACGGCACTGCTCGACCTGGACGGGGTGGTCTACGCGGGCCCGAGCGCGATCGACCACGCGGTCGACGCGCTGGCGCAGGCCCGCACCGGCGGCATGCGGCTGGCGTACGTCACCAACAACGCCTCGCGCCCGCCGCGGGTCGTCGCCGAGCACCTCACCGAGCTCGGGGTGCCCGCCGACGCCGAGGACGTCATCAATTCGGCGCAGGCGGCGGCCCGGCTCGTCGCGGAGAAGGTGCCGGCGGGTTCCAGGGTGCTGGTGATCGGCGGGGCCGGGCTGGTCGAGGCGCTCGCGGAGCGCGGTCTGGTCGCCGTCCGGTCGCTCGACGAGCAGCCGGTCGCGGTCGTGCAGGGCTTCGACCCGTCGCTCGGCTGGAGCGACCTGGCGGAGGCCTCGTACGCGGTGGCGTCCGGTCTGCCGTGGGTCGCCTCGAACACCGACCTGACGGTGCCGACCGCCCGCGGCATCGCGCCCGGGAACGGCTCCCTGGTGGCCGCGGTCCGCACCGCGACCGGCGCCGAGCCGGAGGTCGCGGGCAAGCCGCTGCCGCCCATGCACCGGGAGACGGTCATCCGGACCGGCGCGAAGCGGCCGCTGGTGGTCGGCGACCGGCTGGACACCGACATCGAGGGCGCGTTCAACGGCGGGGTCGACAGCCTGCTCGTGTTCACCGGGGTGACCACGCCCGCCCTGCTGCTCGGCGCGCCCCCGCAGCACCGCCCGACCTATCTCGCGGCCGACCTGCGGGGGCTGCTCACCGGGCACCCCGAGGTGACCGGCGAGGGCGGCGCGTACACCTGCGGCGGCTGGACGGCGCACGCCGAGGACGGCGTGCTGCACCTGGACGGTACGGGCGACCGTTACGACGGGCTGCGGGCGCTCTGCGCGGCGGCCTGGACCGCCGGCGACCGGGAGGGCGAGGCCCCGGACGGGCGCAAGGCCCTGGCCGAGCTGGGTTTCTGACCGCCGCGCCGCCCGAGCGCACGAACGGCCGCACCGGCGGCCGGCCCGGCTGTCCTGCTCCGGTGCCCTGCTCCGGCGGCCGGGGTCCGGTCAGAGCAGGGTGCGCAGCCGGAGCAGGTCGCGGAAGCCCGCCTCCAGCCGGACCCGGCCGGAGGCCCAGGCGGAGGCGAAGTTGAGCCGGCCACCGACCATGTCGACGAGGTCGTCGCCGGTCATGGTGAGCCGGATGTCGGCCTTCGCGGGGGGCGGGCCCGGTGTCTCGACGACGTCGACGATCCGGCCGCCGCGCAGGCGGCCCGAGAAGGTCAGGCCGAGGTCGGTGAGGTGGCAGGTGAGGGAGCGGTCCAGCGCCGCGGCCTTGCGGACGTCGCCGTCGGAGCCCGCCATGTTGCGGCTGAGCTGCTCCAGTGCCGCGCGGCACTCCTCGGTGCTGGCCATCGGTCCCTCGGCTCCCGTCCGGTCCGGTCGGCCGGGGCGGCCGTCCGATCGGGCCCCACGCTAACCCAGCGGGCGTCGCGGTAGGACGGTGGTGCAGCGGTGCGGGGGTGGTACGGGGTAGCGTCGGGACCGGACCCGGGCAAGCGGAGGAGGCGTTCGGATGCTGCGTGATGCGGTGCGGGGCGTGGTGGTGGTCGCGGCGGGGATCGCGGAGGAGGCCGGACGGCGGGTGGTCGGCGCGGCGGCGGAGCTGCTGGAACGCTCGGGCGTCGACGTCGCGGCCGTCGAGCGGCGCGTCACGGAGCAGCTCCCTCCGTCGGTGCAGTCGCTGCAGGTGCTGGCCAACGAGGCGGTCACGGTCGGCCGGGCCGGTGTCGACCTGGCGGTCGGGGTGGTCCGTGGCGAGATGGAGCGGGCCTTCGAACGCGTCGGCGACCAGGCGGTGAGGGTCGGCGTGGTGCTGAGCTTCCTGGAGAACCGGTTGCGCGGTGCCGAGCCCGAGCCCGAGGAGCCGGCGTCCGAGAAGCGGGCACCGCGGGCGGACGGACTCTTCGAAGCCGGCTGGGACGGTGCGGAGTGGACCCCGGAGACGGAGTGGGCCACCGGCACGGACTGGGCCGGGGAGGAGGAGCCGGAGGCGGCGGGGTTCGCCGCGGCACCCGAGGAGGAGTCCGTGAAGCCGGCCCCCGCGCCGCGTGCCCCCGCGAAGAAGCCGGGGTCCGCGGACGGCGCCGCACCGGCGGCGAAGCGGTCGCCGGCCAAGCGGAGCCCGTCCGCGCGGAGGACCGCGGCGACGCCCGCCGACATGCCGGCGGCGGACGAGGCCGCCGTCACGGAGCCGCCGCCCGCGTCGGCGAAGAAGGCGGCGAAGAAGGCGCCGGCGCGGAAGACCACCGCCCGCAAGGCCGTCCCGGAGAAGCCGGCCCCCGAGCAGGCCGCGCCCGAGCAGGCCGCCCCCGTGAAGCCGGCTGCTGCGAAGAAGGCGGCGGCGAAGAAGACCACCGCCAAGAAGACGACGTCGAAGCGGACGACCACGCGCAAGGCCACCGCCAAGCGCACGGCGGCCCAGCCGCCGGCCGCGAAGAAGGCGACCGCGCGCAAGACCGTGGTGAAGAAGACCGTCACCCGCCGTCCCGGCACACCCGAGGACGGCGATGCCTGAGACCGCACCCACCGGGCACCCCGGGGTGGACGACGCCCTGGGCCGGCTGGAGGCCCTGGACGGGGTGGAGACCGAGGCGCACCCCGCGGTGTACGAAGATGTCCACCGGCGGCTCTCCGACATCCTGGCCGCCCTCGACGACGATTGACCGCCCGTCCCGGCCGCACCGGCCGGACCGGCACGTAGGAGATGGAACAGCAGTGGCAGTGGCACGACGCCGACTCGACGCGGAGCTGGTACGCCGCAAGCTGGCCCGCTCGCGCGAACACGCGAGCGAACTGATCGCGGCGGGGCGGGTGACGGTCGGCGGTGCCACCGCGACCAAGCCCGCGACGCAGGTGGAGACGGCGGCCGCCGTGGTGGTGGCCAAGGACGACAGCGACCCGGAGTACGTGTCGCGCGGCGGCCACAAACTGGCCGGAGCCTTCGCCGCGTTCGTCCCGCAGGGCCTTGCGGTGGAGGGCCGGCGCGCCCTGGACGCCGGCGCGTCCACCGGCGGCTTCACGGACGTGCTGCTGCGCACCGGCGCCGCGCACGTGCTGGCGGTGGACGTCGGTTACGGCCAGCTGGCGTGGTCGCTGCAGAGCGACGGGCGGGTCACCGTGATGGACCGCACCAATGTGCGCGAGCTCACGGTGGAGCAGATCGGCGGCACCCCGGTCGACCTGGTCGTGGGCGACCTGTCGTTCATCTCGCTCGGCCTCGTGCTGCCCGCCCTGGCGGCCTGCTGCGCGGCCGACGCGGACCTCGTCATGATGGTGAAGCCGCAGTTCGAGATCGGCAAGGACCGGCTCGGCAGCGGCGGTGTGGTGCGCAGCCCCGAGCTCCGCGCCGAGACGATCCGCCAGGTCGCCGGGCAGGCGTGGCAGCTCGGTCTGGGTGTGCGGGCGGTGACGGCGAGCCCGTTGCCGGGGCCGTCCGGCAACGTCGAGTACTTCCTGTGGCTGCGCCGTGACGCGCCGCAGCTGGATCCGTCCGAGGCGGACCGGGCCGTGGCGGAGGGCCCCCGATAGGCTGCGGGCGGACGTCTTCACCCGCCACCGGGCGTGGCGGTCGGGTACGGGTCGACGGGGACCCGGCAGGCGTGAGGGAGAGGGCAGCGGGCATGAGCGACGGACGGACGGTCTTCCTGATTGCGCACACCGGCCGGGAGGCGGCCCTGCGCAGCGTGGAGGGACTGGTGCACGGCCTGCTGAAGGCGGGCATCAGAATCCGGCTGCTGGCGTCCGAGGCGGTCGGCCTCGACCTGCCCGAGGGCGTCGAGCGGGTGCCCGGCGGGCACGGTGCCGCGGACGGCTGCGAGCTGATCCTCGTCGCCGGCGGTGACGGCACGCTGCTGAGGGGTGCGGAGCTGGCCCGGGAGTCGGGGCTGCCGATGCTCGGGATCAACCTGGGCCGGGTCGGCTTCCTGGCGGAGGCCGAACGCGACGACCTGGCGGTGGTGGTCGACCGGGTGGTGGACGCCGACTACGAGGTCGAGGAGCGCATGACGATCGACGTCCTGGTGCGCACCAACGGCGATGTGGTGCACGAGGACTGGGCGCTCAACGAGGCGTCGATCGAGAAGGCCGCGCGGGAGCGGATGCTGGAGGTCGTGACCGAGGTCGACGGCCGTCCGGTCTCCCACTTCGGCTGTGACGGGGTGGTGTGCGCGACGCCGACGGGCTCGACCGCGTACGCGTTCTCCGGGGGCGGGCCGGTGGTGTGGCCGGAGGTCGAGGCGCTGCTGATGGTGCCGATCAGTGCGCACGCGCTGTTCGCGCGGCCGCTCGTGACCTCGCCGGCGTCGGTGCTGGCGGTCGAGGTGCAGCCGAAGACCCCGCACGGGGTGCTCTGGCTGGACGGCCGGCGGTCGGTCGAACTCCCCGCCGGTGCACGGGTGGAGGTCCGCAAGGGCCGTACGCCGGTGCGGCTCGCGCGGCTGCACCGGGCGCCGTTCACCGACCGGCTGGTGGCGAAGTTCGCGCTGCCGGTGGCGGGTTGGCGCGGCCGGGCGGCCAACCACTGACGGTTCGGGGCGGACACCCCGTCAACCGGCCTCCTGCGGCGGGGCTCCCGGTCAGATCGTGAGGGCCGGGGTGCCCGCCGTCCCGGTGCGGCGGCCGTCGCGGGCGACGAGTGCGGCCGCCTCGGCCAGCCGGTCGACGGCCTGCCGGGCGGCGCCCGGCGGGACGGACAGCGGGATGCGCAGGTAGTCCTCGAAGGCGCCGCCGATCCCGAAGAGCGCGCCCGCGGCGAGCCGCACCCCGACCTGTTCGCCGGCCGCGGCGAGGGCGGTGCCGGAGGTGCCGGTGGTGGACAGCCAGAGCGCGAGGCCGCCGGGCGGCACCGTGAACCCCCAGTCGGGGAAGCGTGCGCGGAGTTCGACGGCGAGGGCCTCGGCGCTGGCCCGCAGCCGCTGGTGCTGGTGCGCGCGGACCTCGGGCAGCCGTCCGGCGATGAGCTCGGCGGCGATCAGCTGGTCGAGGACGGCGGTGCCGACGTCGTGGAACACCCGGTTGTCGGCCAACTGCCGTACCAGGGCGGGTGCCGCCCGCAGCCAGCCGATCCGCAGGCCGCCCCAGAGCAGCTTCCCGGCGGAGCCGACGGTCACCACCTGCGCCGTCCGGTCGAGGGCGGCCGTGGGCCGGGGGAGCGCCGACCCGTCGACGCCCCAGCCGAGTTCGGCGGTGGTCTCGTCGACGATCAGCACGGTGCCCGCCGCCCGGGCCGCGGCGAGCAGGGCGCGCCGCTGCTCCTCGTCGATCAGCGCCCCGGTGGGGTTGTGGAAGTCGGGGATGACGTACGCGCACTTCGGGGCGGCGCCGCGCAGCACGCGGCGCCACTGGGGGAGGTCCCACGTGCCGTGCTCGGCCATCGGGACGGGCACCAGGCGGGCGCCGCCGCGGCGCAGCGACTGCAGGGTGTGGGCGTAGCTGGGGGCCTCGACGGCGATGCGGTCGCCGCGCCCGGTCAGGGCCCGCCGGGCGAGGTGGAGGGCGCCCATCGCGCCGTTGGTGACGAGGATCTGGTCGGGGGTGGTCGGCAGGCCGCGTTCGGTGAAGCGGCGGGCGACGGCCTCGCGCAGGACGGGGACACCGGTCGGGTAGTTGCCGTGCCCGGCGGCGTACGCGGGGAGCTGTTCGACGGCGCGGGCGGCGGCCTCGCCGAGGTAGGGCTGGGGGGCGGGCAGGGCGGCGACGCCGAGGTCGACGACGGTGTCGCGTTCGTCCGGCGGCACGGGGTGGAGCGCGTCGGCGGGGGGACGGGTGCCTTCCGGCAGGGTGGTCCAGCTGCCGGCGCCGCGGCGGCTGCGCAGGTAGCCGTCGGTGCGGAGGGCCTCGTACGCGGTGGTGACGGTGGTGCGGCTGAGGGTGAGTTCGGCGGCGAGTTCGCGTTCGGCGGGCAGGCGGGTGCCGACGGGGAGGCGTCCTTCGGCGACGAGCACGCGGACCTGCGCGGCGAGGGTGCGGTAGGCGGGGCGGCGGCCGGGGGTGTCGGGGAGCCGGGCGGTGCGGAGCAGCCGCGCGAGGGCGGGCGGGGTGAGGGTGGTGTGCCACTCGGACATCGGCGTTCCAGTCCACATGGTTCGGATTGGACCTGGATCAGGCCCGGCCTGCCCGACCATGATGGGGCCAATTCGCGCACCGCCGCAAGGAGAGTTCATGGCCGCCACGACCGCCCCGCCGAGCCCGGCACCCACGACCGGCACCCCCGACGCCGCCACCGCCCCGGCGGTCGGCCCCGGCACGGTCCACGCTCCCGACGCAGTCCCCCACGCCACCCCCGACGCCGCGCCCGCCCCGGCCGAGGGGGCGGCGGCCCGCACGGACCGGCTGGGCCGCCGGCTCACCCAGCTCGCCGCCGGGCTGGTGCTGTACGGCGTCAGCATGGGCCTGATGCTGCGCGCCTCGCTCGGCGGCAACCCGTGGGACGTCCTCCACCAGGGCCTGTCCCGCCACCTCGGCCTGAGCGTCGGCGTCTGGGTCACCCTGGTCGGCGCGGCCGTGCTCCTGCTGTGGATCCCGCTGCGGCAGCGCCCGGGCGTCGGGACCGTCGGCAACGTGCTGGTGCTCGGCGCTGCCATGGACCTCACCCTGCGGCTGGTCGACGGCCCGCACGCCGTGGCCGCCCGGATCGCCCTCCTCGCGGCGGGCATCGTGCTCAACGGCCTCGCCACCGGCCTCTACATCGGCGCCCGCCTCGGGCCCGGCCCGCGCGACGGCCTGATGACCGGTCTGCACCGCCGCACCGGCCGCTCGCTGCGGCTGATCCGCACCGGCATCGAGCTGACCGTGCTCACCGTCGGCATCCTGCTCGGCGGCACCTTCGGCGTCGGCACGGTCGCGTACGCGCTGGCGATCGGGCCGCTCGCGCAGGTCTTCCTGCGGTGGTGCACGGTGCCGCCGCGGGCCGGCGCCGCGCCGGCGGCCGACCCGGCCGGTCCGGTGTCCGGGGATGCCGGGGAACCGGCCCGGAAGGGATGAACTTGGGGCCACCGGCCCCGGGCTCGTCGCGCGCCGACGGTGGGGTCTCGTAAGGTCGTCACCGTGTTGGACGAGATGCGGATACGGGATCTTGGCGTGATCGACGACGCCGTGGTCGAGCTGGCACCGGGATTCACGGCCGTGACGGGCGAGACCGGTGCGGGCAAGACCATGGTGGTGACCAGCCTCGGCCTGCTGCTCGGCGGCCGGGCCGACCCGGGGCTGGTGCGCAACGGCTCGGACCGGGCCGTCGTCGAGGGGCGGATCAGCCTGCCCGAGGGATCGCCGGTGGTGGCCCGCGCGCTGGAGGCGGGGGCCGAACTGGACGAGGGCGAACTGCTCATCAGCCGTACGGTCTCCGCCGAGGGCCGCTCACGCGCCTACGTCGGCGGCCGTGCCGTGCCGGTGGGCCTCCTCGCCGAGCTCGGCGAGGACCTCGTCGCCGTGCACGGCCAGACCGACCAGCAGCGGCTGCTGCGGCCCTCGCGGCAGCGCGGCGCGCTCGACCGGTACGCCGGCGGGACGGTCGCCGCACCGCTGGCCCGCTACCGCGAGGTGTACCGCCGGCTGCGCGAGGTCTCGGCGACGCTGGAGGAGCTGACGACCAGGGCCCGCGAGCGCGCCCAGGAGGCCGACCTGCTGCGCTTCGGCCTCGACGAGGTCGCCGCCGCCGAGCCGGTCGCCGGTGAGGACACCGACCTCGCCGCCGAGGCCGAGCGGCTCGGCCACGCCGACGCGCTCTCCTCCTCCGCGACGCTCGCGCACGCCGCGCTGGCCGGCGACCCGGCCGACCCGGACGCGATCGACGCCGGCACCCTGGTCGCCCAGGCCCGCCGCGCCCTCGACGCCGTCCGCCACCACGACGAGCGCCTCGCCGGGCTCGCCGACCGCCTCAACGAGGTCGGCTACCTGCTGGCCGACGTGGCCGGCGACCTCGCCGGGTACGCCGACGACCTGGACGCCGACCCGGTGCGGCTCGCCGCGGTCGAGGACCGCCGGGCCGTCCTCACCCAGCTGCTGCGCAAGTACGCGGGCACCGAGGGCACCCTCGCCGAGGTGACGGAGTGGGCCGAGGCCGGTGCGCTGCGGCTCGCCGAGCTCGACGGCGACGACGACCGCATCGACGAGCTCGGCGCCCAGGAGACCGAACTGCGCGCCGAGTTGGCGGATCTCGCGACCGAGGTGTCGGCCGCCAGGCACGCCGCCGCGGACGCCTTCGCCACCGCGGTCTCCGCGGAGCTCGCCGAACTCGCCATGCCGCACGCCCGGGTGACCTTCTCGATCTCCCAGGTCGACGACCCGGCGGGCATCGAGGTCGGCGACCGCACCGTCGCGTACGGCTCGCACGGCGTCGACGAGGTCGAGGTGCTTCTCGCGCCGCACCCGGGCGCGCAGCCCCGTCCGATCGCCAAGGGCGCATCCGGCGGTGAGCTGTCGCGGGTGATGCTCGCCGTCGAGGTGGTGTTCGCGGGGGCCGACCCGGTGCCGACGTACCTCTTCGACGAGGTCGACGCCGGCGTCGGCGGCAAGGCGGCCGTCGAGATCGGCCGCCGGCTCGCCAAACTCGCCGAGTCCGCGCAGGTGGTGGTCGTCACGCACCTGCCGCAGGTCGCGGCGTTCGCCGACCGGCACCTGGTGGTGGAGAAGACGAACGACGGGGTCGTCACCCGCAGCGGCGTCAAGGTGCTGACCGACGAGGAGCGGGTCCGTGAGCTGTCGCGGATGCTCGCGGGCCTGGAGGATTCCGAACTCGGCCGTGCGCACGCCGAGGAGCTCCTCGCCGCCGCCCGGGCCCCGCGCGGCCGCTGACGGTCGGCCACCCGGCGGCCGTCCCCCGTTCGGCTCTCCGTCGGCCGGGGGACGGGCCGACGCGCCAGCACACGCCGCCGACTGTCCAAGACCCGGCCCGACCTGGCATGGTGGCGGCTGGACAATGGCTTTCCAGTCCCGAGGGCCGTCCGCGGGAACCCGCCTCCGCCGCCCACCGGCGACCGGGGGCAGCAGTCGGCCGACCCGGCCGGCGCACGGGGGTCCGGCGACGGTGCTCGTCACCTGAACGAGTCGGAGCGAGACGACGTGGACCATTCCGCCGCCCGGGGCGCCGCAGCGGCCCCTGAAGAGCCCGGACAACTGCGTGCGGTGCTCGTGCTGTCGGCCGGCACCGGCGGCATCGGCGCCCATGTGCGGTCGCTCGCCCTGGGGTTGACCGCCCACGGGGTGACCGTCACGATCTGCGCGCCCGAGGCCGCGGACAGCCGGTTCGGCTTCTCCCGCACCGGCGCGAGGTTCCACCCCGTCGACATCACCCCGACCGCGGGCGCCCGCAGCGACGCCGCCGCGATCGGCGAGCTGCGCCGCGCGTTCACCGGCGCCGACGTCGTCCACGCGCACGGGCTGCGGGCCGCACTGCTCTCCGACCTCGCCCTGCGCACCGCCGGGCGGTTCCCCGGTCTGCGCCCGGAGACCCCGCTGGTCGTCACCTCGCACCACGCGATGCTGGCCACCGGCATGGAGCGCCGCCTGCAGCGCCTGATGGAGCGCCGGGTGGCGCGTGCGGCGGACCTCGTGCTCGGCGCGTCCTCCGACCTCGTCGCGCGGGCCCGGGAGCTCGGCGCCACCGACGCGCGGCTCGGCCCGATCGCCGCTCCGCCGCTGCCGCCGGCCGGCCTGGACCGCGAGGCGGCCCGGGCCGCGCTCTTCGGCGGCGAGGACGAGCCGGAGCGGCCGGTGGTGCTCGCGATCGGCCGGCTGGTGCCGCAGAAGGCGTTCGCCCTGCTGCTGGACGCCACCCCGCCGCTCGCCGACCTCGACCCGCTGGTGGTGATCGCCGGCGACGGGCCGGACGCGCAGGGCCTGCGGGAGCGGGTCGCCGCCGAGGAGCTGCCGGTGCGCCTGCTGGGTCACCGGACCGACGTGCCCGACCTGTTCGCCGCCGCCGACGTGGTGGTGGTGTCCAGCCGCTGGGAGGCGCGTTCGCTGGTGGTGCAGGAGGCGATGCGGGCGGGTGTGCCGGTGGTGTCGACCGCGGTGGGCGGCGTGCCGGAGCTGGTCGGCGACGCCGCGGTGCTCGTCCCGTACGGCGACGCCGCCGTGCTCGCCGGAGCCGTCCGTGCGGTGCTGGGCGACCGGGACCGCCGGAAGGTGCTGGTCGAGGCCGGCCGCCAGCAGCTGGCGACCTGGCCCGACGAGGCGGCGACGGTCGCCCAGGTGCTGTCGACGTACGACGAGCTCGTGCAGCGCGGCTGAGCCGCCGGCCGGGCCGCACGAGCCCGCGGGTCAGGCCTGCGGTTCGTCCGCGGCCCGGCCCGCGCCGTACGCGCCGCCGCAGGCGGTGAGCCGCAGCGCGGTGTCGATCAGCGGCACGTGGCTGAACGCCTGCGGGAAGTTGCCGACCTGGCGCTTGGCGACCGGGTCCCACTCCTCGGCGAGCAGGCCGACGTCGTTGCGCAGCGCCAGCAGCCGGTCGAAGAGGTCGCGGGCCTCGGAGACCCGGCCGATCATCGCGAGGTCGTCGGCCAGCCAGAACGAGCAGGCGAGGAACGCGCCCTCGTGGCCGCTCAGGCCGTCGACGTTCGCACCCTCCTCGGAGTGGGTCGGGTAGCGCAGCACGAAGCCGTCCTCGGTGGACAGCTCCCGCTGGATCGCCTCGATGGTGCCGATGACCCGCTTGTCGTCCGCCGGGAGGAAGCCCATCTGCGGGATGAGCAGCAGCGAGGCGTCGAGCTCCCGGCCGCCGTAGTACTGGGTGAAGGTGTTGCGCTCCACGTCGAAGCCGCGCCGGCAGACGTCGGCGTGGATCTCGTCGCGCAGGGCCTTCCAGCGCTCCAGCGGGCCCTCGGTGGCGGTGTCCTCCAGCAGCCGGATGGTCCGGTCGACGGCGACCCACGCCATCACCTTGGAGTGGACGAAGTGCCGGCGGGGGCCGCGGACCTCCCAGATGCCCTCGTCGGGCTCGCGCCAGTGCTTCTCCATGTAGGTGATCAGCTTCAGCTGGAGCTGGTGCGCGTGGTCGTTGCGGACGAGGCCGGTCATGTGGGCCAGGTGGAGGGCCTCGACGACCTCGCCGTAGACGTCGAGCTGGAGCTGCCCGGCGGCGCCGTTGCCGACCCGCACGGGCTGGGAGCCCTCGTAGCCGGGCAGCCAGTCGAGGGTCGACTCGGTGAGCTCCCGCTCGCCCGCGATGCCGTACATGATCTGCAGGTTCTCCGGGTCGCCGGCGACGGCGCGCAGCAGCCACTCGCGCCAGGCGCGGGCCTCCTCGCGGTAGCCGGTGCGCAGCAGCGAGGAGAGCGTGATCGCCGCGTCGCGCAGCCAGGTGTAGCGGTAGTCCCAGTTCCGCTCGCCGCCGATGTCCTCGGGCAGCGAGGTGGTGGGGGCGGCGACGATGCCGCCGGTGGGGGCGTAGGTGAGCGCCTTGAGGGTGATCAGCGACCGGATCACGGCCTCCCGGTAGGGGCCCTGGTAGGTGCAGTGGGCCACCCACTCCCGCCAGAACCGCTCGGTGGCGGCGAGGGCGTCCTCCGGATCCGGCGCTGCGGGCGCGGCGAGGTGCGAGGCCTGCCAGGTGAGCGCGAACGCGATCCGCTCGCCTTCGGCGACGGTGAAGTCGGCGTAGGTGGTGAGGTCGCGGCCGTACGTCTCGGCCTCGCCGTCGAGCCACACGGAGTCCGGGCCGGCGACGGCGACGGTGCGGTGGCCGCCGTCGGGCTGCTCCACGCGGTGCACCCAGGGCACGACCTTGCCGTAGCTGAAGCGCATGCGGACGGCGGAGCGCATGCGGACGCGGCCGGAGACGCCCTCGACGATGCGGATCATCTGCGGCACGTCGGGCGTGCCGAGCAGGTGCCGGGGCGGCATGAAGTCGATCACCCGGACGGTGCCGCCCTGGGTGTCCCACTCCTGCTCCAGGATCAGCGAGTCGCCGCGGTAGGTGCGGCGGTCCGCGGGCACCGCGGGGGCCGCGGCGGTGGGCGGCGGCACCCGGAGCTCACCGGTGTCGGTGACGGAGCCGGCGGCGGGTGGGGCCGCCGGCCGGTCTGGCACCTCCTCGGCGGGGCCGATCCGCCAGAAGCCGTGCTCGTCGGTGCCGAGCAGGCCCGCGAACACGGCCGGCGAGTCGAAGCGGGGCAGGCACAGCCAGTCCACCGCCCCGTCCCTGCTGACCAGGGCAGCGGTCTGCATGTCCCCGATGAGTGCGTAGTCCTCGATACGGCCGGCCACGTGGGTCTCCAGTTCGCGATGTGGCTGCGTCGACGGCGGGGCTCTGCGGGGCCGGAGTCGCCCGCCCGGCCAGGGGCACTCGCGAGGTCCGTGGGGTGGCGGAAAGGCTCGTGGAGTGCCCGTACGGGGCCTGGTCGGCCCCTGGCCGAGGCCCGGGCGCTGGGGTGGGACGGGGAGGATTCCGGTCGCGCATCGGGGACCGAGCGGAGTCGACCCGACCCCCTCGCCCTCCGCGTGCTGCTGTCGGCGATGCGTCCGTGCAGAATACGTCGGCCGGGGCCCCGACGGCACGCGCAGGGACGATCCCCGGGTGTACTCGCACCGAACTGACCAGCCCGGCTGGTCCGGCCGGGGGATCCGGGGTGATCCTTCCGAGCCATCCGGAGCTGATCACTCCTCCCGGTCAGCGACGCGCGACGGGGGCGCGCCGCCCCGGGCCGGACCGCGCCCCGCCCGGGGCGCTGATACCCTGGTATCCCGTGGACCGGTGGGCAGCGTTCAGCTGAGGACCCCCCGACCGACGACTCGACGGCCCGCCGGACCTCCGGCGTGCACCGCGTCGACGCGTACGCCAGGGAGGTCCGGCCACCGGAGTCACCCTCGACACGCGACCCACGGGAGCCCCCTCTTGGCACAGCCCCATTCCGGCAAGTCGGCCACCGGCCGCGCCGTGACGACCAAGCACCTCTTCGTCACCGGGGGTGTCGCCTCTTCGCTCGGCAAGGGGCTCACCGCCTCCAGCCTGGGCGCCCTGCTCAAGGCCCGCGGCCTGCGCGTGACGATGCAGAAGCTCGACCCGTACCTCAACGTGGACCCGGGCACGATGAACCCGTTCCAGCACGGCGAGGTCTTCGTCACCGACGACGGCGCCGAGACCGACCTCGACATCGGCCACTACGAGCGGTTCCTCGACACCAACCTGCACGGGTCGGCGAACGTCACGACCGGCCAGGTCTACTCGACGGTGATCGCCAAGGAGCGCCGCGGCGAGTACCTGGGCGACACCGTCCAGGTCATCCCGCACATCACCAACGAGATCAAGTCCCGGATCCGCCGGATGGCGACCGACGACGTCGACGTCGTGATCACCGAGGTCGGCGGCACCGTCGGCGACATCGAGTCGCTGCCGTTCCTGGAAGCCGTCCGCCAGGTGCGCCACGAGGTCGGCCGGGACAACGTCTTCTTCGTGCACGTCTCCCTGCTGCCGTACATCGGCCCCTCGGGCGAGCTGAAGACCAAGCCGACCCAGCACTCGGTGGCCGCGTTGCGCAACATCGGCATCCAGCCGGACGCCATCGTGCTGCGCGCCGACCGCGAGGTGCCGCAGGCCATCAAGCGCAAGATCTCGCTGATGTGCGACGTCGACGAGGAGGCCGTGGTCGCGGCCATCGACGCCAAGTCGATCTACGACATCCCGAAGGTGCTGCACGGCGAGGGCCTGGACGCGTACGTCGTGCGCCGCCTCGACCTGGCCTTCCGCGACGTCGACTGGACGGTCTGGGACGACCTGCTGCGCCGGGTCCACGAGCCCCAGCACATCGTGAAGGTCGCGCTGGTCGGCAAGTACATCGACCTGCCCGACGCCTACCTGTCGGTGACCGAGGCGCTCCGTGCCGGAGGTTTCGCCAACAACGCGCGCGTCGAGATCAAGTGGGTCGCCTCCGACGACTGCCTGACCCCGGAGGGCGCGCAGGAGCAGCTCGGCGACGTCGACGCGGTCTGCATCCCCGGCGGCTTCGGCGACCGCGGCGTGGACGGCAAGGTCGCCGCGATCACCTACGCCCGCGAGAACCGCATCCCGCTGCTGGGCCTGTGCCTGGGCCTGCAGTGCGTCGTCATCGAGGCGGCCCGCAACCTCGCCGGCCTGCCCGAGGCGAACTCCACCGAGTTCGACGCCGCAGCCAGGTACCCGGTCGTCTCGACGATGGCCGAGCAGCTCGCGATCGTCGACGGCAAGGGCGACCTCGGCGGCACCATGCGCCTGGGCCTCTACCCGGCGAAGCTCGCCGAGGGATCGATCGTCCGCGAGGTCTACGGCGGCGAGCAGTACGTCGAGGAGCGCCACCGCCACCGCTACGAGGTCAACAACGCCTACCGCGCCGACCTGGAGAAGACCGGCCTGCAGTTCTCCGGCCTCTCCCCGAAGGGCGACCTCGTGGAGTACGTCGAGTACCCGCGCGAGGTCCACCCCTACCTGGTCGCCACCCAGGCGCACCCGGAGCTGAAGTCCCGTCCGACCCGTCCGCACCCGCTCTTCGCCGGGCTGGTGGCGGCGGCCATCGCGATCAAGACCGGCGCCCAGCAGTAGGCCCGGACCACGGACGGCGGTCGTGCGGGTTCCCCCGCACGGCCGCCGTCCGGCTGTTTCCGGGGCGACATGGGCGCAGGCTGAGGGGGCGTCGGGTTAGATTGTGTCGTACTGACGAAAAGGGGAGCGCGATGGACTTTCAGCAGCAGATCAGGGACGCGGCCGAGCAGTGGCCCGTCCGCGCCGGCGAGACGCCCTTCAAGGGCCGGGTCACCGGGGTGCGCACCGAGGAGGTGCACATGCCCGACGGCTCCTGGGCGCGCCGCGACTACCAGACCCACCCGGGCTCGGTGGCCGTGCTCGCCGTCGACGACCGGCAGCGCGTCCTGATCCTGCGGCAGTACCGCCACCCGGTCCGCCAGCGCCTGTGGGAGCTCCCCGCCGGCCTGCTGGACGTGCCCGGCGAGAACCCGCTGCACGCCGCGCAGCGCGAGCTCTACGAGGAGGCGCACTGCCAGGCCGGCGGGTGGCGCGTGCTGGTCGACTTCTACACCTCGCCCGGCGGCACCGACGAGGCCCTGCGGCTCTTCCTCGCCACCGACCTCTCCGAGGCCGACGGCGAGCGCTACGCCGCGCACGGCGAGGAGCTGGAGATCGAGACCGCGCGCGTGCCGCTCGCCGAGCTCGTCGGCCTCGTGCTCACCGGGGCGCTCCACAACCCGACCCTGGTCACCGGCACCCTCGCCCTGCACGCCGCCCTCACCGGCGACGGCCTGGACGCGCTGCGGCCCGCCGACTCGCCCTGGCCGGCCCGGCCGTTCCGCAGCGAGTGACACCACCGCTTGATCCACCGGGGTGATTCACCGGTTGGTAGTACCGGATGTCAGCCCGGCCGGACCGTCCGCGCGAACTACGCTTCCGGCACAGGGCCCCGTCCGGGCCCCGGCATGCGGGTGACCGACGGGAGCTGGCGCGGGTGGCGAGGAAGACGGCGACCATGGACGACGAGCGGTCCGGCGGCCGCGCACCCGTCCCGGCGGAGGCGGACGGCCTCCCGGCCGGGCCCGTCGTCTTCGCCGGGCGGCGCGCCGAACTCGCCGCCCTCGCCACGGCCGCCGGCCGCGGCACCGAAGGCCGCGGCCGGCTCGTCGTCCTCGCCGGCCGGCCCGGCTCCGGGCGCACCGCCCTCGCGGTCCGCTACGCCCGCTCGGTCGCCGCGCAGTACCCCGACGGGGTGCTCCACGCCCGGCTCACCGCGCCCGACGGCAGCCGTACGCCGCCCGGCCGCGCCGCCCGCTGCCTGCTGGAACAGCTCGACGCGGTGCCGGCCGGGCTGCTGCCCGAGGGCGGACCCGACGGCGTCGACGAGCCGGCGGCCACCGCACTGCGCGCCGTCCTCGCCGAGCGGCGCGTCCTGCTGCTGCTGGACGACGTCCGCGACGCCGCCCAGCTGCGGCCGCTGCTCGGCACCGGGCCGGGCTCCCTGGTGCTGGCGGTCACCACCGGCCCGCTCACCGGCATCGACTCCATCGACCCGGTGATCATCGGCGGCCTCGACCAGGCGTCCGCCGTCGGCCTGCTCGGCGACCTGGTCGGCGGCACCCGCGTCAGCTGCGACCCGGTCGGCGCCGCCGACCTCGCCGAGGCCTGCGCCTGCCGCCCGGCCGCGCTGCGGCTGACCGCCGTGCGGCTGCGCGCCGACGCCCGCGCCGCCGTCACCGACGCCGTCACCGAACTCGCCGCAGCCGCAGGCCCCCGCGAACGGCCCGCCGCCGGCGGCGCCCGCGACACCGGTTCCGCGGCGGGCGACCGGCCCGCCGAGGACACCGCCGACGGCCCGGACGCGGAGGAGGAGCGGCGCCGCGCCCGCGCCCTCCTGCCGGAGGACGCGCCCGTGCCCGTGCCCGACGGCGACCCGCTCGGAGCGGCGTTCGAACTGCTCTACCGCACCCTGCCCGCCGCCCAGGCCCGCATGCTGCGCATGCTCACCCTCGCGCCCTGCCAGCTCGCCGACCTGCGCACCGCCTCCGCGCTGGCCGGCTGCCCGGCGCCGGAGGCCGCCGCACTGCTCGACCGGCTCGCCGGGCAGGAACTGCTGACCGCCGAGGCACCCTCCGGCGACGGCACCCCGCGCTACCGGGTGCCCGGCTGGCTGCACCCCCGGCTCGTCGAGCTGCGCGCCGAGGCGGACCGCCCCGCCGAGGTCGAACTCGCCCGCGCCCGGCTGCTGGAGCGCCTCGTCCGGATGGTCGACTCGGCGCAGGCCCTGCTCGCCCCCGGCGACGGGCCCCGGCCCGACCCGCTGCCCGGCGCCCTGCGGCTGAGCGGGGCCGGGCACGCCGCCCGGTGGCTCGACGAGGAGCGCGACCAGCTCCTCACCGCCGTCGGCGGCGCGATCGGGCACGGCGACCTCGACGGCTCCGCCGGCCGCCTCGTGGCCGCGCTGCTGCGCGCGCTGCCGCTCACCGAGGCCACCGCCCCCGCCGACCTCCACCGGCTGCACGAGCTCGTGCTGGAGGTCGCCGAGCGCGGCACCGCGCCCCGGCGGGCCGCAGCCGCCCTCCTCAACCTCGGCGACCTGCAGGCGGCGGCCGGCCGCTGGGAACGCGCCGCCGAGCGGTACCGCGACGCCCTCGACCGGGCGCGCGCGGCGGGCGACGACGCCGGATGCGCCCGCGCGTTGGAGAGCGCGGCCGGGTGCTACCGGGCGCTCGGCGACCCGCTGCGCGCCGGTGACTGGTACGGCCGGGCGCTGGCGCTGCGGCAGCAGGCCGGCGACGCCCCGGGGGAGGCCCGGCTGCTGGCCCGGGTCGCCGAGGCGCACTCCGCGCAGCGCCGTTTCGAGGAGGCGCTGCGCGAGTACCGGGCCGCGCTCGGGATGCTCCGCCGACTCGGCGACGACCGGGGCGCGGCCTCGGTGGGACACGCCCTGGACCGCCTCCAGCGGCAGCTCGCCGGCGAACTCGGCCACCCGATTGCGGAGTAGTGTCTGGTATGCGCGATTCGTTGGCCTATGGGGTGGCCGACACCTTGCAAGCCTACGAACCTGCCAATGAGTCCGGCTGATTTAGTCACTTTGGAAGGCTGGCGTATCTGCTGGGCTTCATTACACTCGACACCAGTCGCGCAGCGAACCGTGCCCCGGCGTTCTCCGGAGGCTTTCCCCGCGCGCGCCGCCCGCCGGTCTTTCCCCGGCCGGGACCCCCAGGCAAGAGGGACGTGTTTAGCCGTGAAGGTCGGCATCCCCCGCGAGGTCAAGAACCACGAGTACCGCGTGGCCATCACGCCCGCCGGCGTGCATGAGCTGGTCCGCAACGGACACGAGGTCGTCATCGAGGACAACGCCGGCGTCGGCTCCTCGATCCCCAACGAGGAGTACGTGGCCGCCGGCGCGACCATCCTCCCCACCGCCGACGAGGTGTGGGCCGCCGCCGACCTCCTGCTGAAGGTCAAGGAGCCCATCGCCGAGGAGTACCACCGCCTCCGCAAGGGCCAGACGCTCTTCACCTACCTGCACCTCGCCGCGGACCGCGCCGGCACCGAGGCGCTCGTCGCCTCCGGCACCACCGCCATCGCCTACGAGACCGTGCAGCTCGCCAACGGCGCCCTCCCGCTGCTCGCCCCGATGTCCGAGGTCGCGGGACGCCTGGCACCGCAGGTCGGCTCCTACCACCTGATGCGCTCGGCCGGCGGCCGCGGCGTGCTGCCCGGCGGCGTGCCCGGCACCCACCCCGCGAAGGCCGTGGTCATCGGCGGCGGCGTCTCCGGCTGGCACGCGGCCACCATCGCCATCGGCATGGGCTACGACGTGACCCTGCTCGACCGCGACATCAACAAGCTCCGCGAGGCCGACAAGGTCTTCGGCACGAGGATCAAGGCCATCTCCTCCAACTCCTTCGAGCTGGAGAAGGCCGTCCTCGACGCCGACCTCGTCATCGGTGCCGTGCTCATCCCCGGCGCCAAGGCCCCCAAGCTCGTCACCAACGAACTGGTCTCCCGCATGAAGCCGGGCTCCGTGCTCGTCGACATCGCGATCGACCAGGGCGGCTGCTTCGAGGACTCCCGCGCCACCACGCACGCCGACCCGACCTTCCAGGTCCACAACTCGGTGTTCTACTGCGTGGCCAACATGCCGGGCGCCGTCCCGAACACCTCTACCTACGCGCTCACCAACGCGACGCTGCCCTACATCGTCGAGCTGGCGAACCGCGGCTGGAAGGAGGCGCTGCGCCGTGACGCGGCGCTCGCCAAGGGCCTGAACGTCCACGAGGGCCAGATCACCTACGCGGCGGTCGCCGAGGCCTTCGACCTGGCCTCCGTCCCGCTGGGCAGCGTCCTCGCCTGAGGCCGGACCGACCCCGTACGCCCCCGGCCCGCAACGCGCGGGCCGGGGGCTTCGGCATGCCCCGGCGCCGGCCGGGAGCCACCCGCCGACGCGGTGACCGCCCGGTGGACGGCCGATGTCAATTCATGTGCGTCGTGTCACCCGCCCTGCGGACCCGGTCGGTGCGGTCACCCTCCCGTGGGTGGCGCCTGCCGTGGAATCGTCAGGGTCCCAGGGGTGCGCAAGCCTTGACAGAAGGCGGTCCGGGAGCCGACACATCATGCCCACTACCGTGGATTGTGTTGCTGCGAACGCCTGGAACGGCCTAGAGTCGCAAATCGTCGGCATGCTGCCACGCTGACGTATCGACATAGAGTCCTGGAAGCCCAAGGAGGTAAGACGACTTGTGAATGAGTCGACATTTGCTCCCGGGGGTGGTCAGCCAGGACTGGCGGAGCGCGCCTCCGGACAGCCGAACGACGAGTACGCCCGGCAGTCCACGGTGGGCACGGTGGAGGTCGGCTCGGTCGCGGTCCGCACCTTCGAGGCCCGCCAGCACGCCGCCCAGGCGCCCGGCGACTACGACGCCGAGCTCGCCTCCTACGGCCTGGCCTACGCCGACCTCGCCTACGGCCCCTACGACGACCCGGACGCCGAGTACGAGCCCGATCCGGAGTACGCCGCCACCCTGGCCCCCGACGCCGCCCGGCAGCGCCGCGAGCGCGTCGGCCCGACCGGCCGCCCCCTCCCGTACTTCCCGATCCCCGCACCGCTGGCCGAGCACGGCCCCGCGCAGATCGTCGCGATGTGCAACCAGAAGGGCGGCGTCGGCAAGACCACGTCGACCATCAACCTGGGCGCCGCGCTCGCCGAGTACGGCCGCCGGGTGCTGCTCGTGGACTTCGACCCGCAGGGCGCGCTCTCGGTCGGCCTCGGCGTCAACCCGATGGAGCTCGACGTCACCGTCTACAACCTGCTCATGGAGCGGGGCCTGACGGCCGACGAGGTGCTGCTGAAGACCGCCGTCCCCGGCATGGACCTGCTGCCCTCCAACATCGACCTCTCCGCCGCCGAGGTGCAGCTCGTCAGCGAGGTCGCCCGCGAGTCCGCACTCGCCCGGGCCCTCAAGCCGCTGCTGCCCGACTACGACTACGTCATCATCGACTGCCAGCCCTCCCTGGGCCTGCTGACGGTCAATGCCCTGACGGCGGCTCACAGCGTCATCGTCCCGCTGGAGTGCGAGTTCTTCGCGCTGCGCGGCGTCGCGCTGCTCACCGAGACCATCGAGAAGGTCTGCGAGCGGCTCAACCCCGACCTGCGCCTCGACGGCATCCTCGCCACCATGTACGACTCCCGCACCGTGCACAGCCGCGAGGTGCTGGCCCGGGTCGTGGAGGCCTTCGGCGAGCACGTCTTCCACACCGTCATCGGGCGCACCGTCAGGTTCCCCGAGACCACGGTGGCCGGCGAGCCGATCACCACGTACGCCACCAACTCGGTCGGCGCCGCCGCCTACCGCCAGCTCGCCAGGGAGGTGCTCGACCGGTGCCGCCCCGCCGAGTGAGTCTCCCGGGAGCCGACGAGCTGTTCCGGACCACCGGGGGGATGGCCCTGTCGCCCTCGCTGGGCCGGCCGGCCGAGGCCCCCCGAGCGGAGACCGCCCGGCCCGCCGACCAGGGCGCGCCGGAGGGCGGCACCACCCCCGCGGGCGCCGAGGCCGCCCAGCAGCAGGCGGCCGCCGAGGCCGCCCGCCGGCACGCGGCGGCCGAGGAACAGGCCGCCGAGCAGCGTCGGCCGCGGCCGCGCAACCGCGCGGCACGACGGCCCTCAGGCCGGGAACGGCACGACGAGAAGATCACGGTCTACGTCTCCGCCGAGGAGCTCATGGACCTGGAGCACGCCCGGCTGGTGCTCCGCGGCGAGCACGGCCTCGCGGTCGACCGCGGCCGCGTGGTGCGCGAGGCCATCTCCGTCGTGCTGGCCGACCTGGAGCAGCGCGGCGAGGCGAGCATCCTGGTACGGCGCCTGCGCGGCCGCTGAGCCGCCGCACCGCACCGCACCTCCGGCCGACAGCCCACGGCTCAGGACCCGAGGCTCAGGACCCACGGCCCGCCGCCGCCCGCGACGGGCGTGTCGCGGGCCCACCGGGCCCCGGGCGCGGCCCCGCCGGGCGAAGATGGTGGGGCCATGACGAGCCCGACCGAGCCCCCGCCGCCGGCCTCCTCCGCCGCCCAGGCCCCCGCGGACGCCCCGCCGCTCGCGGACACCGCCGGCCCCGGCGCGGGGCACGGCGGCTTCCGGGTGCGGCTCGACAACTTCGAGGGCCCCTTCGACCTCCTGCTCGGCCTGATCGCCAAGCACCGGATGGACATCACCGAGATCGCCCTGTCGAAGGTCACCGACGAGTTCGTCGCGCATATCCGGGCCATGGGCCCCGACTGGGACCTCGACGCGGCGACCGAGTTCCTCGTCGTCGCGGCCACCCTGCTCGACCTCAAGGCCGCCCGGCTGCTGCCCGCCGCCGAGGTCGAGGACGAGGAGGACCTCGCCCTCCTGGAGGCCCGCGACCTCCTCTTCGCCCGGTTGCTGCAGTACCGCGCGTACAAGGAGGCCGCGGCCGTCCTCGCCGAGCGCTGGGCCGCCGAACAGCAGTGCCGCCCCCGCACCGTCGGGCTGGAGCCCCACCACGCCCTGCTGCTGCCCGAGGTGGTCATCACCCTCGGCCCGGAGGGCTTCGCCCGGCTCGCCGCCCGCGCGATGACGCCCCGGCCCCGGCCCGTCGTGTACGTCGACCACATCCACACCCCGCCGGTGAGCGTCCGCGAGCAGGCCGGCGTGGTCGTCGACCGGCTCGCCGCGCTCGGCAGCGCCACGTTCGGCAGGCTGGTGGAGGACGCGGAGAACACCCTGGTGGTGGTGGCCCGGTTCCTCGCCCTGCTGGAGCTCTACCGCGAGCGGGTGCTCGACTTCGAGCAGCCCGACGCACTCGGCGAGCTGCTGGTGCACTGGGTCGCCGAGGCGGACCGGCAGGTCGAGGTCACCGACGAGTTCGACCGGCCGCCCGGCGAAGCCGCGGAGCCCCGTACGGACACAGCCCCCGCCGGAGGGGCGGGCAAGGACGGAGAGCGACAGTGAACGGTGAGCACCCGCGCCCCGGACGGCGCACCCTCGGACTGCCCGGCCAGGCCCGCCCCGACGAGTGGCAGGAGCCCGCCTACGGGCCGGAGGGGGGGCAGGACGACCCGGACCGCCCCGCCATCCCCGCGCCCGCCGCAGAGCCGCCCCAGGAGCCCCGGACCGGCCCGGCAGGGTCCGCCGCCCGGCCCGGCGCGGCCGCCGCCCCCGCGGAAGCGCCCGCGGAAGCCCCCGCCGGGCCCGCCGCGGACACCTCCGAACCCGAGCCGATGCCCGACCCGGCCCCGCTGCCGAGGCCCGACCCCGAACCCGACCCCGTGCCGGACCGGCCGGAGAAGGACGCGGATCCCGCGGCGGCCGCGGCGGAACCCGGGGTGCCGCTGCGGGCCGCACTGGAGGCGATCCTCATGGTCGTCGACGAACCCGCCACCGAGACCCACCTCGCCTCGGTGCTGGAGCGCCCGCGCGCCGAGGTCGCCGCCGCCCTGCGCGAACTCGCCGCCGAGTACGAGATGCAGGGCCGGGGCTTCGACCTGCGGCTCGTCGCCGGAGGCTGGCGTTTCTACACCCGCGCCGACTGCGCCCCGGCCGTCGACCGCTACGTCCTCGACGGCCGGCAGGCCCGCCTCACACAGGCCGCACTGGAGACTCTGGCCGTCGTCGCCTACCGGCAACCGGTGTCGCGCAGCCGGGTCTCAGCCGTCCGCGGTGTGAACTGTGACGGCGTGATGCGTACCCTGGTACAGCGAGGACTGGTGGAAGAGACCGGCTCCGAGCCCGAAACAGGTGCGATCCTGTATCGGACGACGAACTACTTCCTGGAACGGACTGGGCTGCGAGGCCTGGACGAGCTGCCCGAGCTCGCGCCCTTCCTGCCCGAGGTCGACGACGTGGAAGCGGAGTCCCTCGAAGGCACGACGATCGCGGAGGCGGTCGCCGCCGCACACGCGGACGGCGGCGGTGACGAGGCGAACCGGTCTGTGTCTGACCGGTGAGGGGGCGGTGAGGTCGGCCGGGCACGACACGCACACCCACGACGGAACACGACGTACGGACATTTTGATGCGCAGCAGTGGCAACGGCAGGAACAGCAGCGGCGGCGGACAGGGCCGGGGAGGCCAGGGAGGCCAGGGACGCGGCGGACAGGGCGGGGGCCGGAGCGGCGGCTCGTCGTACGGAGGCGGCGGCAGCAGCAGCGGTGGCGGGTCGCGTGGCGGCTCCTACGGCGGCAGCGGCGGCGGTGGCCGCAGCGGTGGCGGCTCGTACGGCGGCGGCGGTAGCAGCAGCGGTGGCGGCGGGTCGCGCGGCGGCTCGTACGGCGGCAGCAGCGGCGGTCGGAGCGGCGGCTCGTCGTTCGGCGGCAGCAGCAGTGGCGGCGGTAGCCGGAGCGGTGGCGGCTCGTACGGTGGCGGCAGCGGCGGTGGCGGGTCGCGCGGCGGCTCGTACGGCGGCGGGCGGGGCGGTTCCTCGGCCCCGCGTCCGAGCGACCGGCGTGACGACCGCAGGGACGACCGTCGCGACGACCGCAAGGACGACCGGTACCCCGACCGTCCGCTGCGTCCCGAGGAGCGGCGCTACGACCGCCCCGAGTTCGGCGGCGGTCCCCACGCCTACCCCGGCCGCACCAGTGCGAGCCGCCGTCCGACCCCGGCGCCGAAGCCGCGCCGCGAGGGCCAGGGCGCCCCGGGTGACCCGCGGCGCCAGCCGCAGCGCTCGCGCGAGCTGCAGGCCAAGATCGAGGACGCGGTGCTCGCCCGGCACGACAAGCCGGTCGTGAAGACCCCGAAGACCTTCGGCGAGCCCGAGGGCGAGCGCCTGCAGAAGGTGCTCGCGCGGGCCGGCATGGGCAGCCGCCGGGCCTGCGAGGAGCTCATCGAGCAGGGCCGGGTCGAGGTCAACGGCAAGCGCGTGACCGAGCAGGGCAAGCGGGTCGACCCGGAGCACGACGAGATCAAGGTGGACGGCCTGACGGTCGCCACGCAGTCGTTCCTGTTCTTCGCGCTGAACAAGCCGGCCGGCGTCGTCTCCACCATGGAGGACCCGGACGGCCGGCAGTGCCTGGGCGACTACGTCACCAACCGTGAGACCCGGCTCTTCCACGTCGGCCGGCTCGACACCGAGACCGAGGGCATCATCCTGCTCACCAACCACGGCGAGCTGGCCCACCGTCTCACCCACCCCCGGTACGGCGTGACCAAGACCTACCTCGCCGCGATCCAGGGCCCGATCCCGCGCGACCTCGGCAAGCAGCTCGCCAAGGGCGTGGAGCTGGAGGACGGCTACGCCCGGGCCGACAGCTTCAAGGTCATCTCGAACGTCGGCAAGAACTACCTCGTCGAGGTCACGCTGCACGAGGGCCGCAAGCACATCGTGCGCCGCATGCTCTCCGAGGCCGGCTTCCCGGTGGAGAAGCTCGTGCGCACCCACTTCGGCCCGATCGCCCTCGGCGACCAGAAGTCGGGCTGGCTGCGCCGCCTCACCAACCCGGAGGTCGGTCAGCTGATGCACGAGGTCGGCCTGTAGTCACACCTTCGAATCGAAGGCCTCCCCTCCGTTCGGCGGGGAGGCCTTCCGGCTGTTCGGCGGGGAGCCCGTGTGAACCTCGCCCCAGCAGCTTGTCATGATGTGGATCTGTGGCGCAGGATGGCCACCGGGCATCGGGTCGACGAGTGGCGGAACTGCGCCACGGAGCCGCTGGCCGCATGGGGGAAGGAGTGGCGTGCTCGACGCATTCGGAGCGCTCGGCCTGGGACGGCCGGACGGGCAGGTGTACGCGGCCCTGGTGGTCACGCCGCAGTCCACCGCCGAGGAGCTGGCCGGCCAGTGCGAGCTGACGCTGCAGCAGAGCCAGGAGGCGCTGGACAGGCTCGCCGAGCAGGGCATGGCCACCCGCGCCCCGGTCGACCGGGAGCGCTACCTCGCCGTCGCGCCGGACGTGGCCATCGGCACCCTGATCGGCCACCGCGAGGCGGAACTGCGCAGCGCCCGCGCCGAGATGCACCGGCTGATGGACGCGTTCCGCGAGGCGTCCCGCTACACCGACCCGGCGCACTCCGTGGAGGTGCTCACCGGCGGCGAGGCCATCGCCCAGCGGCTGGAGCACCTCGTCGACACGAGCCAGTACCAGGTGCGCGGCTTCGACTGCCCGCCGTACATCCAGGACCCGACGGCCCAGATGCCCCGGCAGCGCTCCAAGCTGAAGGCCGGCGTGCGGTTCCGCACCGTCTACGACAAGGACGCGGTGGCCTGGCCCGGCCGGCTGGAGAAGGAGATCCTCATCGGCGTCGAGGACGGCGAGGAGGCCCGTGTCCGCCCCGCGCTCCCGATGAAGATGATGATGTCCGACGACAAGATGGCGATCATCCCGATCACCGTCGGCGACAGCGTCCTCGACGCCGCCTACGTCATCCACCCCTCGGCGCTGCTCCAGGCGCTCGACGCGCTCTTCGAGGCCGAGTGGGAGCGGGCCGTGCCGCTGCAGGCCGCGATCGGCGACGGCGAGGCCGACCAGGGGCCGGAGGCCGACCACCGCAAGCTGCTCGGCCTGCTGGCGGCCGGTCTCACCGACGAGTCGATCGCCCGGTCGCTCGGCTGGAGCGCCCGCACCACCCAGCGGCGGCTGCAGAGCCTCATGCGGCAGCTCGGCGCGACCACGCGGTTCCAGGCCGGCATGGCGGCCCGCGAGCGCGGCTGGCTCTGACCGCGCGGCCGGCCCCGGGGACGTGCCGCCGGAGTCGGCCGGGCTGGTCGCGCCGACCTGACCGGGGGCCGGGCCCGGCGCGGCGGCCCCGTGCGGCACCCTGCGGGGGCCTGCCGTCAGCCCGCCGTCAGCTCCAGGGCAGCAGCAGGGACCAGCTGCCGTCCTCGCCGCGTTCGACCTTCTCCAGTCCCACCACGGCCGTCCGGTTGAGCCGGCCGTAGATGTGCGGGAACAGCACGTCGGGGTCGGCGCCGGGCGGCGGCGGGCCGGAGGGCGCCTCCCACTTCACCATCGGCTCGACGAGCTTCTCCTCGACCAGCAGCGCCATCAGCGGTTCGGGCGTGTCGGCGAAGAAGAGGTTGGCCACGGCCAGCGCCGTCCGCTCGTCGGGGGAGCAGTGGATGAAGCCGTCGGTGAGCAGCGAGGCGGCCGCGTACGGCCGCCCCGGGTCACGCAGCCAGTCGTCCAGCGGGGCGAGATGGTAGATCATGGGTCCTTTGTACCGGAGTCGACGGGCCAAATCCGGTCGGCTCCGGCGGCCACGTCACAGGCCCGCCACCTTCGACGCGGCGGACACCTCGTAGACCAGCGTGAGGGTGCGCCGCCCGCCCGGCGGCAGCGGTACGTCCCAGCGGACGACGCCCTCGGCGTCCACCTCGTCCGGCGCGGGTGAGCACGCCTCCCCGCGCAGCCGCACCTCCACCGCCGACACCTCGGAGACCGGGATGCGCTCCCGGACGGCCACCACCTGCTCGTCCTGCTCCTCCGGGCCGGAGAACCGCGACACGTGCAGCCGGACGGTACGGGTGACCACGGTGCGCTGGGTCAGCCCGGCGGAGCCGCGGCTCTCCTCCGTCACGCGGACCACGCGGTAGCCGTCCGAGCTGCCGAAGGCCAGCTCCGCGGGGGCGCCGGGCGCCGTGAACAGCAGCGCGCCACGGCCGGTGAACCCGCTGCCCTGCACCAGGTCGACCGGGCCGGCGAGCAGCGCGTGCCCGGCGTCGTTGCGGAACCGCACCACCCGCGTGACCAGCGGCGACAGCTCCGGTGCGGCCGCGAGACCGCTGGTCGCGGCCGTGCCGAAGGACGTCAGCGGCACCCGGTGGGCCCGGCCGTCCGAGGGCACGGAGGCCGGCGCCGGCGCCTTCAGCACCCGCACCTCGCCGCCGTCGTCGACGCCCGGCAGGCCCTCGTCGGACGGCCCGGTGGAGCCGATCGCCTCCTCCCGCAGCTCGACCTCGACCGTCCGCCGCTCCTCGCCGGTGCGTTCGCGCAGGCTCAGCACGTCCTCGGTCAGCCGCGGCGGCTCCGACGCGAGCGCGGACCGCGCCGTCGACAGCGTCAGCCGCACCCCCGACCAGTCCTCGCCGGTGCGCTGCCACACCACCGCGTCCGTCTCCAGGGTCAGCCTCCCGTCGGCCAGGGTCGCCCGGTACGCGGGCCGCCACAGCGCGCACGGCGTCAGGTGGCTCACCCGCAGCGGCACCGGGCCGGCCGTGTCGGCCTCCACCGTCAGCTCGACGTGGGCGACCAGCTCGGCGGGCTCCTCCTCCGCCTCCTCCAGCGCCCGCAGGGCCGCGGTCAGCTCCTCGGAGAGCAGGTCGGTGCGGGCCCGGGCGGCCCGCAGCTGCTCGCCGTACGTGTCGCGTTCGCCGTCGATCCGGTCGAGCTCGCGGCTCCACCGGGCGCGCTCGGGCTCGCCCCGGCCGGCGCCCTCGCCGACCTCCCGCAGCAGGTCGGCGGCGAGCTGGGCGAGCAGGGCGAGCCTGGCCTCCAGGCGTTCGGCCAGCCGCTCGGCGGCCCGGCCCTCCTGTTCCAGGGCGTGGACCCGGCGGCGCAGCGGCGAGTCGTCCTCGGTGGGCGGCAGCGGTGCGCGGGGTGTCCAGCTGCGGACGATCCGGGCGTCCAGGACGCGGGCCGGGCCGTCCGGCTCGGCCCGCAGGGAGCGGTCGACGGCGAGCGCGGAGACCGGCCCGAGGCGGAGCCGGGTGACCCCGGCGGCGAGGTCGGCGACCGCGGTGCGCTCGATGTGCGCGCGGTCCTCCAGGCAGGTCACGGCGGTCACCGGCAGCGGCAGCGCGGCCTGCGCGCCGCCCGCGGCCGCGGACGGCGGGGTGGCGGGGAGCGGGGTGGTGGGTGTGGCGGTCATGGTCAGCTCCTCCGGTTGCCGCCGACGAGGGCCTTGCCGGCCGGGATGCGGATCTCGTAGCCGCCGTCGAGGGCGGTGGTGCCGCCCGCGGGCAGTTCCACCCGCCAGCGGCGCGTGCCGGCGGGGTGGGAGTCGCTCGGGTGGTCCGGGGCGGTCCAGGCCGCGCGCTCCTCGATCCGGACGTCCGTGTCGGCCGTGACCGGCACGCGCTCGCGCACCTCGACGGTGACGGCGTGCGACAGCCGGTTCGCCAGCTCCACGTGGATGCGGTGGTCGAGCACCGTGACGTTGTTGCGCAGGCCCGCGGTCGACTCGTGCAGCTCGGTGCGGCGCGACACGCGGACGGCCTCCGCCTGCCCCAGGCCGACCCGGCGGGCCGCCCCCGGTGCGAGCGTCGGCAGGGCGGAGGTCAGCAGGTGGTCGCCGTCCGCGGTGACCTCCACCGGGCCGGCCAGCAGGGCGCCCGCGCTGTGGTTGGAGAGCACCAGGGTGGCGTACACGGCCTCCTCGACCGAGGGCACGCACACGTACTCGGTGCGCAGCGACACCTCGATCGCGCCGACGGTGACGGTGTGCCAGGTGCCGTCCGAGGGGATGTCGGCCCGCGCCTCGGCGTCGTACCGCTGGTCGAACGAGCCCGCCGACGCGCGCGGCCGCACCGCGTGGGCGGGCAGCGGCAGGGCGGACACCGAACGGGCCCGGTTCTCCTGGAGCACCGTCGCCGCGTCGTGGACCGCGTCCGGGACGAGCAGGCCGCGGCGGTGCGGCGCGTCGTCGGGGCCGTTCAGCAGCAGGCCCGCGTAGTCCAGCTGGGACTCCGACGGGCCGGGCGGCGGCAGCACCTCCGGCAGGGCGTCCGCCTGGGCGCCGAGCGGCGCGCCGCGGTCGACCGGCGCGGCCGTCCTGCGGGCGCGCACCGGGGCCGCGGGCGGCGGCGCACCGTACGCCTGCGGGGCGGGCGCACCCGGCGGCGCCGGCACGGCGGACGCCATGGGGGCCGCCATCGGGAACGCCGCACCGGTCGGGGCGGGAGGCGGCTGCGGGACGGGCATCGCCGCGCCGAACGTCCTGTCGCCGCCCGCGCCCTCGGACCCGCCGCCCAGCGCGCCGCCGCCGCCCGGCCGTCCGGCGCGGCCCGGCCGCGGTGCCGGGGCGACCGGCCGCCGCGTGCCGCCGAACTCCGGCTCCGGCGGGCGGCCCGCCGCGTCGTACCCGGCGAAGAGGTCGCGCAGCCCGCCGGGGGGCTCCCGCCAGCCCGGCGGCGCCGGCACCGGCTGGCGGCGGCCGATCCGCAGCGAGCGGAGTTTCGGCAGGTCCGTCCGGCGGTGCAGGTCGGCCGTCGACAGGCCCACCCGCACGCCCGTCCAGTCCTCCCCGGTGCGCTGCGCGAGCTGCGCCCGCAGCAGCAGCGTGCCGGAGTCGTCGCCCTGCCGGTACGTCAGCCGGTACGTCGGCACCCACACCGCGCCGGGCACGCCGTACTCCAGCTCCAGCCCGACCTCGGCGCCGTCCGGCACGCCGTCGAGCGTGACCAGCGCCGTGCGGGTGAGCGCCGTCGGCTCCGCGCGGTCCGCGGTCGACGCGCGGGCCAGAGCGTCGATCGCGACGGCGAGCGCGTGCTCGGCCAGCCGCACCTCCTCGGCCAGCAGCGCGGCACGCGCGTGGAGCGCGGTGAGCCGCTCGTCGACGAAGTCGGCCAGCTCCAGCCAGGCGTCCGCGGGGACGCGGCGGTGCGGCTCGTCGGACTGCGGCGCCGGCGGCACCGCCCGGACGCCCGCGATCTCCGCGATCCGGGAGTCCTGCCGGGCGGCGCGGCCGCGGGCCGCGTCGACGACGTCCCGGGCGCGCTCCACCCGCCGCTGCAGCTCCGGCAGGTCGGCGCGGTCGCGCAGCTCCGCCTCGGACTCCAGCCGCACCGACGTCACCCGCGCCCCGCCGGACAGCACCGACGCCCGCAGCGACGACGCGTCCGCCACCCGGGGCAGGCCCGTCAGGCGCACCCGGCCGTCCGCCGGAACCGTCCCGCGCGCGTGGCGCCGGCACAGCGCCCCGCTCGCGTACACCACCACCGAGTCGAGCACCGACTCCCAGCGTCCTGCCGCCGTCTCCGCTGACACCCCGTCCTGCCCCCTTCGTCCGTCCCGTGAGCCCGGGGCGCCCAGTCTGCCCCCGCCGCCGCCGCGGCGCGCCGGATTTCCCCTGCGCGTCGGGAGAGTGGACGGCGAGCGGCCCGCGGTGGTTGCGTGGCATGCCCCGCAGGCCGCCGACGGCCACCGGTGCGGCCCGCCGGCGGCCCGGGGGCGGCGGGCCCGGGCGGACACCGGCGGGTCCGCTGCGAGAGGATGGGCGCACGGCGGACCACCGCCGGCCACCCGCACCAGGAGACGCACCCCGCCATGCGCACAGCCGCCGTCATCGGCACCGGACTGATCGGCACCTCCGCCGCCCTCGCGCTCGCCGGACGCGGCGTCGCCGTGTACCTGGAGGACGCGGACCCGGACGCGGCCCGCACGGCCTCCGCCCTGGGCGCGGGAACCACGGAACTCCCCGACGCACCGGTCGACCTGGCGATCATCGCCGTGCCGCCCGCCCTCATCGGCAAGGTGCTCGCCGACTGCCAGCGCCGCGACCTGGCCCGCTGCTACACCGACGTGGCCAGTGTGAAGGCGGGCCCCCGCAGCGAGGTCACCGCGCTCGGCTGCGACACCGCGCACTACATCGGCGGGCACCCCATGGCCGGCCGCGAGCGCTCCGGCCCGCTGGCCGCCCGCGCCGACCTCTTCGAGGGCCGTCCGTGGGTGCTCACCCCCACCCCGGACACCGACACCGACACCCTCAACGCCGCGCTGGAGCTCGTCGCCCTCTGCGGGGCCATGCCGATCGTCATGGACGCCACCGCGCACGACCGCGCCGTCGGCCTCGTCTCGCACGCCCCGCAGCTGCTCTCCTCGATCATCGCCGCCCGCCTCGAACACGCCGACGAGACCGCCGTCCGGCTCTCCGGCCAGGGCGTCCGCGACGTCACCCGCATCGCCGCCTCCAACCCCGCGCTGTGGGTCGACATCCTCTCCGCCAACGCCGGGGTGGTCGCCGACATCCTGCAGGAGGTCGCCGCCGACATCGACGACACCGTGACCGCCCTGCGCGCCCTGCAGGCCGCCGACGAGGGCGAACGCCGCGCCGGCGCCTCCGGCATCGAGGCCGTCATGCGCCGCGGCAACACCGGCCAGGCCCGCATCCCCGGCAAGCACGGCGCGCCGCCCACCCGCTACGAGACCGTCACCGTCGTGCTCGGCGACCAGCCGGGCGAGCTCGGACGGCTCTTCGGCGAGGTCGGCGCCCTCGGCGTCAACATCGAGGACGTCACCATCGAGCACTCCTCCGGCCAGCAGGTCGGCCACGTGCACCTCGACGTCGCCCCCGCCGCCGTGCGGCTCCTCACCAACGGGCTGCGCGACCGCGGCTGGAGCGTCCGGGACTGATCCGCCCCCTTCCGTACCCTTCCGCACCCTGACCGGCCTCCGGGTGGCCGACGCCGATGCCGTCACCGCACCGGTGCTCCTGCTCCGGTGGCCGGAGCTGCGCCGGTGGGCCTTCGCGATCGGCGGGCGCCCGGACGGGGACCCTCCGCCGGTCCATTAACCTTGAGATAGTCATCCCGGCCGAGCGCGCCGGACCGAGAGAGAGGTTCGCCCCGTGGACACTGCCGACCGAGCGCACGCCCCGGTCGTCGTCGCCATCGACGGACCCTCCGGTTCCGGCAAGTCGACCGTCTCCCGGGCGGTCGCCGCCCGGCTCGGCCTGAGCTTCCTGGACACCGGCGCCATGTACCGCGCGATGACCTGGTGGATGCTGGCCAACGACGTCGACGTCGACGACGCCGAGGCGGTCACCATCGCCTGCGGCAAGCCCGTCATCCTCTCCGGCACCGACGCGGCCGGCCCGACCATCACGGTCGACGGCCAGGACGTCTCCGGCCCGATCCGCGGCCCCGAGGTCACCGCCAAGGTGTCCGCGGTCTCCGCCGTCCCGGCCGTGCGCTCGCGCCTGGTCGAGCTGCAGCGCGGCTGCGCCGAGCACGCGGTGCGCGGCATAGTCGCCGAGGGCCGGGACATGGGCACCGTGGTCTTCCCCGGGGCCACCGCGAAGATCTTCCTCACCGCCTCGGGCACCGCCCGCGCCGAGCGCCGCGCCGCGGAACTCCGGGCGAAGGGCGTCGACGAGGAGACGATCACCGCGATGGCCGCGGACCTGGCCCGCCGGGACGCCGCAGACTCCTCCCGGGAGACGGCCCCGCTGACCCAGGCCGCGGACGCCGTGCTCGTCGACACCAGCACGCTCACCCTCGACCAGGTGATCGACACCGTCGCCGCCCTCGTCGAGGAGCGGTCGCAGGAGCCGTCCGCCGCCTGAGCCGTTCCGACCGCCTGACCGCGGCACCGCGGCACCACCGCCGTGCCGCAGCACCACCTGAACCCCCTGAACCGTTCGTGAACCACCCCGGACCGTCCGGTCCGACCCTCAGGCCACAGGATCGTGGCCTCGCGCTGCCCGCACGGGCAGATACGCACGGCGTGCCCCTGGGAAGGGCCGCGCCGGGAAATGGAAAACCGAGCATGAGCAACGACACCACCACGGCCCACGGCGAACTCGGCGACAGCGAGTACGCGGAGTTCCTCGCGCTGGCCGCCGAGGAGGGCTTCGACGCCGAGGAGATCGACGCCGACCTCGACGCCGCCTCGCACGGACCGCTGCCGGTGCTGGCCGTCGTCGGCCGCCCGAACGTCGGCAAGTCGACCCTCGTCAACCGCATCATCGGCCGCCGCGAGGCCGTCGTCGAGGACCGCCCGGGCGTCACCCGCGACCGCGTGACCTACGAGGCGACCTGGAACGGCCGCCGCTTCAAGCTCGTCGACACCGGCGGCTGGGAGATCGACGTCCTCGGCCTCGACGCCGCGGTCGCCGCGCAGGCCGAGTACGGCATCGAGTCCGCCGACGCGGTGCTCTTCGTCGTCGACGCGACCGTCGGCGCCACCGACACCGACGAAGCCCTGATCAAGATCATCCGCAGGGCGGGCAAGCCCACCGTCCTCTGCGCCAACAAGGTCGACGGCCCGTCCACCGAGGCCGAGGCCACCTACCTGTGGTCGCTCGGCCTCGGCGAGCCCTACCCCGTCTCCGCCCTGCACGGCCGCGGCTCCGGCGACCTCCTGGACGCCGTCATGGATGCCATGCCCGAGGCCCCGCCGCAGACCTTCGGCTCCGGCCCGCTCGGCGGCCCCCGCCGCGTGGCCCTGATCGGCCGCCCGAACGTCGGCAAGTCCAGCCTCCTCAACAAGGTCGCCGGCGAGGAGCGCGTGGTCGTCAACGAGCTGGCCGGCACCACCCGCGACCCGGTCGACGAGATGATCGAACTCGGCGGCAAGACCTGGAAGTTCGTCGACACCGCCGGTATCCGCCGCCGCGTCCACCTCACCGCCGGCGCCGACTTCTACGCCTCGCTGCGCACCTCCTCCGCACTGGAGAAGGCCGAGGTCGCGGTCGTGCTGGTCGACGCCAGCGAGACCCTCGCAGAGCAGGACACCCGGATCATCTCGATGGCCGTCGAGGCCGGACGCGCCGTCGTCATCGCCTACAACAAGTGGGACCAGCTCGACGAGGAGCGCCGTTACTACCTGGAGCGCGAGATCGAGCGCGACCTCGTCCAGGTGCAGTGGGCCCCCCGCGTCAACGTGTCGGCGAAGACCGGCCGCCACATGGAGAAGCTCGTCCCCGCCATCGAGACCGCGCTGGCCGGCTGGGAGACCCGCATCCCGACCGCGCGCCTCAACGCCTTCCTCGGCGAACTCGTCGCCTCGCACCCGCACCCGGTGCGCGGCGGCAAGCAGCCCCGCATCCTCTTCGGCACCCAGGCCGGCGCCCGCCCGCCGCGCTTCGTGCTCTTCGCCTCCGGCTTCCTGGAGGCCGGCTACCGGCGCTTCATCGAGCGCCGCCTGCGCGAGGAGTTCGGCTTTGCCGGCACCCCGATCTCGATCTCGGTGCGGGTGCGCGAGAAGCGCCGCAAGAAGTAGGACCCACCGTCGACGGCCGGGGCCGGGCAGCGATCACGCTGCCCGGCCCCGGCCGTTCTCGCGACCCCCGGCGGCGGGGGACGCGCAGGTTCAGCGCTGCTCGCCCGAGCGGCCCGGCGGCAGCTGCAGCACCGACCGGTGCCGCCCGCCGGCCGTCACCACGTCGGCGCCCACCGGGAGCCGCCCCCCGACGACGGCCTCGGCCGCCCCGGCGCCGGGCCCGCCGGCCTCCGCCCGGCCGGAGCCGAGGTACCCCGCCGCCACCCAGCCCTGCCCGCCGCCCGACGCCTGCGCGGCCGCCACGCGGCCCTGCTGGTGCTCCACGTGCTGCAGCCGGCCCGAGGCCTCCGCGAACGCGCCGCCGTCCGCGTCGCCGTGCGCGTCGCCGTGCGCGTCGATGTGCGCCTCGCCCGTGGTCCGGCTCTCGGAGATGAACTGCGGCATCCCCTGCGCGTGCCCCGGGAACGTCTCGAACGCCTGGTGCTGCGGGTACGGCGCCGCACCGGCCGACCCGGCGTACCCGTAGCCGCCGAACACGGGGAGGCGCAGCTGCTCCTCGTCGGTCCGGTCACCCGGGAGGGCCCGGAAGAGTCTGCGGTACTCGGAGTACAGCGAGTCGTAGATCGGGGTCGGCGAGGTCGGGCGGCCCGCGTCGTACGCGGGGCGCATGCCCGGAATGGTGAGGGCGGCGGACGGGCGGGTGGTGGGAGCGACGTCGTAGCTGTACACGTGAGGGCCAACGAGCGAAGCCGCCCGGGGATGCGGGGTCGGGACGGCCCTCATCCCCGGGCGGCGCGCGGCCGGCCGGTCGTGTGCTGCGCACCGGGCGCCGGAGGTGCGCCGGGTGCCGGTGCTGGTGCTGGTGTTGGTCCCGGGTGGGCCGGTGCTGCCGGTCCCGGGCGGGCCGGTGCCGGGTGGGGCGGTGCCTCTCCGAGGGGCGGGTCAGGTGCCGGCGAGCGGGAGCATGCCGGCGGCCAGGATGCCCTGACCGGCCGCCCGGTCGAGGGCGATGCGCAGCAGGTCCTCGCGGGGCTGGCGGCCGATGGTGCCGGCCGGCACGGCGTACATGATCACCTCCGAGCGACGGCTCACGGAGGACCGCCAGGCGTCGGTGACCTGGAGCGGCTGGTGGGCCTGCCACCAGGCGGTGCTGCCCCCGGCCGCGGAGGGCTGCAGGATCGCGTGCAGCTGGCCCATCGCCATCAGCACCGACCAGCCGGTGAGCGGGCGCACCGGCACCCGGTCGACCGAGCCGACGAGCTGGAAGCCGTGGTCGGTGAGGAGGGAGAGGAACTCGTCCTCCGCCGAGCCGCTGCCGGGCCGGGCGATCGGGCCGGTCGGCTCGACGACCAGCGCGGCGTACGGGGTGTCCCCGCAGAGCACCAGGCCGCAGGTGACGCCGAGGACGGCGGGCTGGGCGCCGGGGTCGGCCGGGGCGTACTGCTGCGGCGCGGGGGCCGGTGCGGGTGCGGGCGCGGGGACGCCCGGGTAGGCGTGCGCCGGGGCCGGATACCCGGCGTGGGCGGCGTGCACGGGCTCCGGCGCGTAGGCGGACGGGGCGGGCGCGCCGATGCCGCCCTGCGCCTGGCTGATCGAGCGGACGGCGCCCAGCAGCTGCTCCTCGGCCACCGGCACCACCTGGGACGGGATGCAGCGGGCGTGGGCGAAGGCGAGCACGGCCGTCTCGTCGCCGATGAAGAGCACCGTGCTGGTGGCCTCGCGCAGCGAGTCGCCGGGAGCCCGGCAGGAGGTGCAGTCGTAGGCGTCGGGGGCGTGGGCGCCGGCGAGCAGGCGATCCGCCTCGTCGTCGCCGATTTCGGCTCGTACTTCGTCGCAGACATCGAGCATGCGCGGCAAGGGGACTCCTCCGGTCGTCAGGGGTGGCACGGGCGCACGTGACCGCCATTCCCAACGGGCCGCCTGTGGCCGGGGTCACGGGTGCGTCCGGCGGCGACGGGATTTGCCGCGGATCTGACTGCAACGGGTGGACGAATGGTCGCCGTCTGTCGATCCTGTGCCCGAGGTCACAGCCCGTCACCGGTGAGCAGGGTCACGGCCGGACGAGGGTTGATCATGGAAAATATGGTCAAACCGGGCAAAGCGCTGCGATCTGCTAGATCGATACCGGCGGTAACGCGTCGCTGAGCTGCGCGGACCCGAAACCGTTTGGTGCCCGGCCGGACGACTCGTAGCTTTTTGGGCAGTGCACCGAGCACTTCCCGGGTTCACCCCCACGCACCGCCCACCGGCCCGACCGGTCGGAGCCGGTGCCCGCCGCAGCGGCTGACCACCGCGGCCGGCGCGGAAGGTGGCCGGGGCGGCACGGCACGTACGACACGTGCACAGCCGCCTTGCGGACGAGGCAGACGAACCGGGCCCCCAGGGCTCTGGTTCCGCATGCCCGCCCGGGGCTGTGGAGAGGAATCCCATGACCTTCCGTAACGAGTCCGCCGCTGCCACCACCACCGCCGTCAAGCGCAACCGCGTGCGGACGGCCCTCGTCGGCGGCGCCATGGTCGCCGCCCTCCCGGTGGCCGGCCTCGTCACGGCCAACTCCGCCTCCGCCGCCTCCGTCTCCACCTGGGACGCCGTCGCCCAGTGCGAGTCGGGCGGCAACTGGGCGATCAACACCGGCAACGGCTTCTACGGTGGCCTGCAGTTCACCAACAGCACCTGGGCCGCCTTTGGCGGCACCGCGTACGCCTCGCAGGCCAACCTCGCCACCAAGGCGCAGCAGATCTCCGTCGCCGAGAAGGTCCTCGCCTCGCAGGGCCCCGGCGCCTGGCCCGTCTGCTCCGTCAAGGCCGGCCTGACCAAGGGCGGCGCCGCCGCCCAGGTCGACACCACCACCCCGGCGCCGAAGGCCGCCGCGCCCAAGGCCGCCACCCCGGCCACCACCGCGCCGAAGGCCGCCGCCCCGGCCACCCCGGCGCCGAAGGCCGACACCGAGCAGAAGGCCTCGCGCAGCGAGACCCGCGCCAAGTCCGACTGGAACACCAAGAAGACCGACGGCGGCTCGTACACCGTCAAGGCCGGCGACACCCTGAGCAAGATCGCCAACGCCAAGGGCGTCGACTGGAAGACCCTGTACGACAACAACGCCGGCGTCATCGGCAGCAACCCGAACCTGATCCTCCCGGGCCAGGTCCTGTCGGTCTGACACCGGACCCCCGAACCACCCGGCACTGCGCCCTCCGCCCACGCCTGACGCAGCGCCGACACCCGCCGGCCGCCGCCCGTACCCCGCGTACGGACGGCGGCCGGCGGGCGTTTCCGGTGCGTGCGTGCGTGGCGGGCGGGCATGGGTGCGTACGGGCGGGCGGGCGTCTCCGGCGGGCGGCGTTTTCGTGCGGTGGCTACGCTCGGGTGCTGTGTGCCCCGAGGCCCTGAGGGTGTTCCGTACGGTGTTCGCGCCCCTGATCCTGCTGCCGGGCGTGCTGGTGTCGGGCGTGCCGGTGTTGGGCGTGCCGGTGTTGGGCTGGTCGGCGTCGAGTGTGCGGGTGTCCGCGCCGGCGGCGGCGGCCGCCGACGCCGACCTTCCCACGCCCGATGCGGTGTGGGACGCCCTCGCCGACTGCGAGAGCGGCGGCGACTGGCAGGCGGACACCGGGAACGGCTACTACGGCGGCCTCCAGATCTGGCCGCCCACCTGGGCCGAGGCCGGCGGACTGCAGTACGCCGTCCGCCCCGACCTCGCCGCCCGGCGCGAGCAGATCACCGTCGCCGAGGAGATCCTGCGCCGACAGGGCTGGCAGGCCTGGGCGTCCTGCGCCCGGCAGATCGGCCTGCTGCCGCGGACCGGCCCAGGCCGCGACCCCGATCCCGGCCCCGGCCCAGGCCGCGACCCCGATCCCGGCCCCGGCTCCGGTCCCGGTCCCGGTCCCGGTCCCGGCCGCGGCGTCGCTCAGCCCCAGACCAGTTCGCCCTTCGCCACCTTCGTGCCGAGCTCGACGGCCACCGGCAGGCCCGCGTCCGGGTAGAGGCGCAGCATCGCCGTCTGGGCCGCGGCGGCGTCCGGCGCCTTGCCGAGCTCCCGCTCGAAGTCCTTCAGGTAGTCGCGCGTCCAGGTGATCGCCGAGGTGTCGGTCGGGGCGCCCGCCGTACGGTGCCCGGCCACCACCAGGGCCGGTTCCAGCGCCTCCATGGCGTCCAGCAGGTCGATCCAGGCGGCGCGCTGCGCGGGGTCGGGGGTGTCCGCCGTCCACACGTGCACGCCCTGGAAGAGCGCCACCCCGCCGAGCATCACCCGGCTGCGGTGCTCCCAGAGGAAGTGGTGGCCGGGCAGCTTCGGCTCGAAGCCGCGCACCTCGAACCTGTGCCCCTCGAACGTCACCACGTCACCGTCCAGCGGCTGCAGCCGCGGCGGCCGCGTCGGCAGCTCGCTGCCCAGGTGCGCCCAGACCGCCAGCTTGGCCGGGTACGTCTCCGCGATGTGCGCCACGACCTGCGGGTGGGCCACGAAGCGGGCGTCGGGGAAGGCGTTCTGCACCTCCTCGGTGCCGAAGTAGAAATCCGGGTCGCCGTGGCTCACCACGACCGTGCCGAGTGGCCGGCCGACGGCCCGGACGACCTCGGCGAGCCGCCGCCCGTCCGAACGGGTGAACCCGGTGTCCACCAGCATCGTCCCGTGGGCGCCCGTGACGAGCACGGCCGTCTTGTGCATCGACGACTCGGGGAGGTCGACGACGGCGAAGTCCAGCCTGCTCATACCGGCTCCTTCGGGGGCGCGGCGCGGCGCGGCGTACGCGCAGCGGCGGGGCGGGCGGGGAGCCCGGCGCCGCAGGGGCGGACCGGGCCTCCCGACCAGCGTGGGCCGCCGCGCCCGGCGCCGCATGTCGATCGGGCGGGAGCCGATCGGACGGGGGCCGATCGGACGGGAGCGATCGGACGGGAGCGATCGGACGGGAGCGATCGGACGGGGGTCGATCGGGCCGGGGACGGTCCGGCGGTCCCCCGGTGCCGTTCGGGCGCTGTACGGCACCGGGGGAGTGCGCCGCTGCCGACGGCCTCCGCGGGCTGGAAGGACTGGAACGGCTGGAAGGATGGGGGCATGAGCGGCGACCCCCTCCCGTTCCCGCGCGAGCGCGCCGACCCGGCCCCCGGCGCGGTGCACCTCCCCGACTGGCTGGCCCCCGCCGAACAGCGCCGACTCGTCGAGTCCTGCCGGGCCTGGGCGCGCCCGCCCGCCGGGATGCGGACCGTCCGGCTGCCCGGCGGCGCCGAGATGTCCGTCCGGACGGTCTGCCTCGGCTGGCACTGGTACCCGTACGGCTACGCCCGCACCGTCGTCGACGGGGACGGCACCCCCGTCAAGCCGTTCCCCGACGAACTGGGCGACCTCGCCCGCCGCGCCCTCACCGCCGCGTACGGCCCCGACGGCCGGGCCACGGTCGCCGGCACGGCCGGGTACGCGCCCGACATCGCCGGCACGGCCGGGTACGCGCCCGACATCGCCGGCGCGGCCGGGTACGCGCCCGACGTCGCCCTCGTCAACCACTACCCGCACGGCGCGCGGATGGGCCTGCACAAGGACAGGGACGAGCGCACCGACGCGCCGGTGGTCTCCCTCTCCCTCGGCGACACGTGCGTCTTCCGGTTCGGCAACACCGAGACCCGCACCCGCCCGTGGACCGACCTCGAACTGCGCAGCGGCGACCTCTTCGTCTTCGGCGGCCCCGCCCGGTTCGCCTACCACGGCGTCGTCCGCACCCTGCCCGGCACCGCCGACCCCGCGCTCGGGCTGACCGGGCGTCTGAACATCACCGTCCGGCAGTCGGGCCTGGCCTGACCACCGCTCGCCGCTCGCGGGACGGTGGCCGCCGCCCGCGGGACGGTGGCCGACACGCCTGCCCACGACACGCCGACGGCCGGAATCCCGGTGATCGACACCCCCGGGCGGCGGGAATTCCCCGATACGGAGGAGACTTCTCGGTAGACGTAGAAGGCGCCGGGCGCCGCCGGACCGGAGATCCCGGGACCGGCGGACGGCGGCCGGGAGAGGACACACGACCATGGGGACGCCCGTCGACCAGCTCGTCGACCTGCTCGACCTGGAGCAGATCGAGCTCAACATCTTCCGCGGCCGCAGCCCGGAGGAGGCCCTGCAGCGGACGTTCGGCGGCCAGGTCGCGGGGCAGGCGCTCGTCGCGGCCGGCCGCACCGTCGAGACCGGCCGGCCCGTCCACTCGCTGCACGCCTACTTCCTGCGCCCGGGCGTGCCCGGCGTGCCGATCGTCTACCAGGTCGACCGCATCCGCGACGGCCGCTCGTTCACCACCCGGCGCGTCCTGGCGATCCAGCAGGGCCGGTCGATCTTCGCGCTCACCGCCGACTTCCACCTGCCCGAGCAGGGCGGCATCGAGCACCAGGACGCCATGCCCGACGTGCCCGCGCCCGAGGACCTCCCCAGCGCCCTCGACGAGGTCGGGTCCCGCCTCGGCGAACTGCCGCCCTTCATCAGCCGCCGCCAGCCCTTCGACATCCGCTACGTCGACCGGCTGCGCTGGACGAAGGAGGACCTCGAAGGCGTCCAGCCGCGCAGCGGCGTCTGGTTGCGCACCAACGGCGCCCTCCCGGACGACCCGCTGATCCACGTCTGCGCCCTCACCTACGCCAGCGACATGACGCTCCTCGACGCGGTCCGCGCCCCCGTCGAACCCCTCTGGGGCGAACGCAACTTCGACATGGCCTCGCTCGACCACGCCATGTGGTTCCACCGGCCGTTCCGTGCCGACGAATGGCTGCTCTACCAGCAGGAGTCGCCGATCGCGCACGGCGCCCGCGGCCTCGCCCGCGGCGAGATCTTCGACCGCAGCGGGCAGCTGGTCGTGTCCGTCGTCCAGGAGGGGCTCTTCCGTCCGCTCGGACGGCGCTGACCGCCGCCCGCACCGTACTCGCCGCACCGCACGCCAGAGCAAGCCCGCCGCACCCGCCCCGCGCCGACGCCCAGGAGGACATCCGATGACCGCCGCCGAGACCGCCCTCGAATCCTGGCACCGCTGGACGGAGGCCCGCACCGCCGCCGCCGGAGCCCCGCACGGGCCGCTCGCCCTCGTCGGCACCCACTGGCTGGGGCCCGACCGCGAGCGCATCCCCGGCCTCCCCGGCGAATGGTGGGCCCACGACGGCACCGTACGGCTGCACGTCGAGGCCGCCGACGGCATCCTCCCCGAGGGCGGCGACGCGTCCGTGCACGGTGGCGCGTACCTGCACGGCGAGGTCGCCCTCCACCCCGACACCCACCCCGAGCCGCAGCGCGCCACCCACGGCGAGCTGCGGCTCGTGCCGATCGAACGCGAAGGCGAACTCGCCCTGCGGGTCTTCGACCCCGCCGCACCCGCCAGGACCGCCTTCGCCGGCATCGACACCTACCCGTACGCCCCCGACTGGGCCGTCACCGCCGTCTTCACGCCGTTCGAGCGCGGCGACCAGGCCCTCACCGTGCCCAACGCCGACGGCCGGGAGCGCCCCCTCGCGCTCGCCGGGCAGATCGCCTTCACCCTCTGCGGCGAGGAGCACGCACTCACCGTCGGCCGCTCCACCGGCGGCCGGCTCAGCGCCGTCATCGCCGACACCACCAGCGGCCACGAGACGTACCGCTTCCGGTTCCTCACCCTGCCCGCCCCCGACGCCGACGGCCGCACCGTGCTCGACCTCAACCGGGCCTTCCTGCCGCCCTGCGCCTTCGCCGACCACTTCATCTGCCCGTTCCCGCCCCCGGGCAACAAGCTCCCCGTCGCCGTGGAAGCCGGCGAACGGCACGTCGTCACCAAGGGGGAACCCGCCTGACGCCGGCGAAGACCCCTGGCCGACGATGGGGGGCATGCCCTCAGACCATCCCGCCGCCGCCCCGGCCCCCGGTGCCCCTGCCGACGACCACGCCTCCGCCGGTGACGCCTCCATACCCGTAGCAGGACCGGAACCCGTCCCGGCAACGCCGTCGCGCGGCCGCCTGGGCCGCGCCGCCCGCGGAGCCCTCGCCGACATCGGGCCCCTGCGCGACCACCCCGACTACCGGCGCCTCTGGTTCGGCCAGACCGTCTCCTCCGTCGGCCAGCAGATGACCGCCGTCGCCGTCGCCGTACAGGTCTGGGACCTCACCCGCTCCAGCTTCGCGACCGGCCTCGTCGGGCTCTTCTCCCTCGTCCCCCTCGTCACCCTCGGCCTCTGGGGCGGTGCCGTCGCCGACACCGTCGACCGCCGCCGCCTCGGCCTCGTCGGCTCCGCCGGCCTCGCCGTCGTCTCCGTCCTCCTCGCCACCCAGGCCGTCCTCGACCTCGGCGCCGTCGCCCTGCTGTACGCGGCCGTCGCCGCCCAGGCCGGATTCTTCGCCCTCGCCTCGCCCGCGCGGTCGTCGATGATCCCCCGCCTCGTGCCCAAGCACCAGCTCCCCGCCGCCAACGCCCTCAACACCGTCAGCATGAACCTCGGCATGACCGTCGGACCCATGCTCGGCGGCCTCCTCATCGGCGCGTACGGCGTGCAGTCCGCGTACATCGTCGACGCCGTCGCCTTCAGCGCCACGCTGTACGCCATGTGGCGCCTGCCCGCCATGCGCCCCCTCGGCGACCGCAAGGGACGCGCCTCCGTCCTCGACGGCCTGCGCTTCCTCGCCACCCGCCCCAACCTGCGCACGAGCTTCCTCGCCGACCTCGCCGCCATGATCTTCGGCCTGCCGCGCGCCCTCTTCCCCGCCATCGCCGCCGGTTTCTACGGCGGCGGCGCCGGCACCGTCGGCCTCCTGGTCGCCGCCCCCGCCGTCGGCGCCCTCTGCGGCGCGCTCTTCTCCGGCTGGGTCGGCCGCGTCCACCGCCACGGCGCCGCCGTCCTCGCCGCCGTCGCCGCCTGGGGCCTCGCCATCGCCGGCTTCGGCCTCGTCCACAACCTCTGGATCGGCCTCGCGCTCCTCGCCGCCGCCGGCTGCGCCGACACCGTCAGCATGATCTTCCGCAACACGATGATGCAGGTCGCCGCCCCCGACGAGATGCGCGGACGCCTCCAGGGCATCTTCATCGTCGTCGTCGCCGGCGGCCCCCGCCTCGGCGACTTCGAATCCGGCACCGTCGCCGCCCTCACCTCCTCCGTCACCATCGCCGTCGTCACCGGCGGACTCGCCTGCGTCGCCGCCGTCCTCCTCCTCGCCGCCCGCCGCCCCGCCTTCCTCCGCTACGACTCCCGCCACCCCACCCCCTGACCAGCCAACTCGCCACCACCCCCCACACCCGAAACCTGGCAGCGAGCACCCCTCCACGTGCTGTATTGTTTTCCACGTCGCCGGGAGACCGGAGGCAAGGTCAAGAAGCCGAAGATCACCGACCCCGGTCGGCGAACCGAAGCAACAGGACCACGGGACGTGGCGCAGCTTGGTAGCGCACTTGACTGGGGGTCAAGGGGTCGCAGGTTCAAATCCTGTCGTCCCGACAGTGGTCGGAGAGCCGGAGACATAGTCTCCGGCTCTTTTGACATCCACGGGTGACATCAGCCCCGTCTGATCAGCGCTTCGCCGGCACCCCGGCGGCCGGCCCCTCTCCGTCCTCGGGGTCGTCCGTACCGGCCTCGGCGACGATGCCGAGCGCGTCGTCCATCCGGTCCGCCGCCTCGCGCAACGTCGTCTGCATGACGTGCGCATAGGTATCCAGAGTCATGGTGATGGTGCTGTGCCCCAGCGTCTCCATGATGGTGCGAACGGCGACCCCCTCGGCGAGCATCAGCGAGGCGCAGGTGTGCCGCAGATCGTGCACCCGGATCCGCCGCACATTGGCCGCGGCACAGAGCGCCGCGAGGCTGCGGTTCAGGTTCCGCGGGTCCAGTGCCGTGCCGGTCAGCGTGGTGAAGACCAGCCCCTCGGGCTGGATGTCGAGGGGCTGCCACTCCATGCCCGCCTCGGCGCGCTCCTGGAGCTGTTCCTCACGCCGCTTTCGCAACTGGGCGACGCAGGAAACCGGCAACGCGATCGTGCGCAGGGAGCGGGCCGTCTTGGGGGTTCCGAACACCAGGCTGCCCTTCACCCGCTGAAGGTTGCGCCGCACCCGGAACTGCCGCGCATTGAGGTCGATGTCCGACCAGGTCAACGCGAGCACCTCGCCTCGCCGCAGGCCCGTCGAGACGAGCAGCAGCCAGAGCGGGTAGAGCCGGTGGTCCCGTGCGGCCCGCAGCAGGAGACGTACCTCGGCCGCGTTGAGCGGCTGGACCTCCTTGTGGGGCACGGAGGGACGCTCCACCAGTCGGGCCACGTTCCGGGCCAGCAGTTCCTCGCGCACGGCGTTCTGCAGCGAGGAACGGAGCACGGCATGGGCGTACTGGACCGTGCGTGCCGAGGGGCGCCGCTCGCAGCACTTCCCGATCGCGCAGCACTCGCGCTTGTCGGAGGCCCGGTTGTGGTCGACGCGGCGCAGGCAGCAGAGGCAGCCGGCGCGGAAGTCAGCGAGGAAGCGGCGCACATCCGCCGGAGTCAGCCTGTTGAGCGGCTTCCGGCCGAGTGCGGGAACGATGTAGACCCGCGTGATGGGTTCATAGCTCGACATGGTCGAGGGCTTGTACCGCTCGGGCGCCACGGTCCGGAGCCAGTAGTCCAGGTACTTGTCGACCGGCATGCTGGACGTGATGGCGGGGATGCCCTGGCGGGTCTTCTCCTGCATCTCCGTCAGCTTGTCGGCGACCTCGGCCCGGGTCTTGCCGTAGACCCACTTGCGGGCGCGGGTGCCGTCGGGCTTGTAGACGTACGCGGCGGCGGCGTAACGCCCGTCCTTGCGGCGGGTGATGGTGCCTTCGCCGTTGGCTCGCTTGGCCATCAGTAGTTCTCCTCGATTCGCTGGCGCATGTAGGCGGTCACGTCTGCGGCGTCGAAGCGCCGGCAGCGGCCGATGGTGAAGCTGGGAAGCGCTCTCGACCGGATGAGGTCGTAGACCTTGCTGCGGCTGAGCCGGAGCGCAGCCATGACCTCGGGCACGGTCAAAGCGGCGGGCATTGCGGTGGACAAGGGGCTCCTCCGGGTGGTCGGTGACTCCTGGGCAGGGCTGTCACTGTGGTGTCACTGGCATTTGCACAGGTCAGCGGCCTGCGGTGACATGAGTGACAGCTGTGACAGTCGGGGGGTGGTTCGGTCTGTCACACCGGCTTGGGGACGACGTAGGCGCCGCTGGCGTCGGTGTGGAGCTGGCCGTCCTTGGCCATGCGGGTGCACGTCTGGCGGGTGTTGGCGTAGTCGAGGCCGGTGGCGTCGGCGATGTCCTTGGGCTTGGCGCCGGGGTGGTGGCGGACGTGGGTGAGGATGGTGGCGCGGGTGTCGCCGATGGTGTGGTCGGTGGCGGGGCCGTCGAGGAGCTGCCAGTGGCCGGTGTCGGGCTGGAAGGCGAGGGCGTGTTCGTTCTCGTCGACGTCGCGGCCGGTGATGTGCAGGACGCCGTCGGCTTTGCCGCGTGAGCGCTTGAGGACGAGGGTGGCGTCGGCTGCGCCGGCGAGGCCGTTGGTGCCGGAGACCTCGGCGAGGAAGTCGTCGGAGCCCATCTTGCGGACGTGGTGGACGAGGATCGTGGCGACGGAGTGGCGGTCGGCGACCTGTTTGACGTGGCCGATGGCGGCGTAGTCGGCGTCGTAGGCGGCGGTGCCGGGGGCGGAGTTGCCGCGGACCTTGGCGAAGACGTCGATGACGACGAGGCGGGCGCTGGGGTTCTGGGTGAGCCAGCGGTCGAGGGCGTCGGCGCCGCCCTGGGGGAGTGGCGGGAACTCGGTGACGAGGGTGAGGTCGCGGGGTGCGGGGCGTCCGGCGAGGAGTTTGCCCATGCGGGTCTTGAGGCGGCGTGGGGTGTCTTCCAGGGCGAGGTAGAGGACGGGGCCGGGTTCGACGGGGACGGTGCCGAAGGCGGGGCGGCCGGCGGCGACGTCGAGGCCCAGGCCCAGGGAGAGCCAGGACTTGCCGACCTTGGGTGGTCCGGCGAGCAGGCTGACGCCTTCGGCGAAGAACCCGGGGACGGCCCAGCGGGGTTCGGGGAAGTCGGTGGCCATCAGGTCGGCGGCGTTCCACACGGCGCGGGGCCTGGGCGGCGCCTGAGGGGCCGTGGGGGCGGCCTGCGGCGGTTCGGGTGCCGTGTCGGCCCACGGGTCCGTGGTGGGGTCAGTTTCGTCGGGCCAGGGGGCGTCCTGCGAGTCGTTCACGACGCGCAGGTGCGGGGCGGGGCGCGGGTTGTCGGGGCCTGCGGGGCGGGTCATGCGGTGTGTCCGGCCTGGGCGAAGCCGTTGGTGACGGCGCGGGCGGCGTAGTCGGCCGGGACGCCGACGGATTCGGCGGCGTCCATGAGGTGGCGGGCGATGGTGTCGAGGTCGCAGGGGCCGGGGCACTGGGAGTGCTGGGCGGCCAGGAAGCGGGCGACGCCGAAGGTCTGGGAGCTGGCGCCGGACTTCCGGTGGGCCCGGATCTTGGCGATGCCGTGCTGCAGGCCCCGGTTCAGGTAGCTGTCGGTGTGGCGGCACCCGCCGCTTCCACTCCGGGACCACCGTGCCGCGGTGGGAGAAGAGACCACCCGGCCGCCCGGCGGGGGAGGGGTGGTCTCTTCCTTGCGCGCCAGGGCCTGGACGGAGGCCGGAAGCCGGGCGATGGTGCCGGTGCCGGGGCCGAGCCAGCGGGCGTACGCTGCATGCGACTTGATGTCCACGCCGGGTCGGACGGAGTTGGCGGAGGGCATGACGCCGCGGTAGATCCAGTGTTGGCCGCGGGTGGTGGGCACGGTGCGCGTCGCGGGCAGGGTGGCCTGGGCCCAGGCGACGGCGTCGTGGGTGTCGAGGTCGAGGACGGTGACTCCGGCTCCGCCGGGGTGGTAGGCGAGGCCGTGGGCCTCGCGCCAGGCCGGTGCCCAGGCGGGTCCGGTGAGGACGGCGGGGTCGGTGGTGGCGGCGGCCCATGCGTGGCACGGCGCCGGGCAGATGCACGGGCCGGCGCTCTTCATGTTCGGCCGTCCTCCGCAGGCGTTGCCCACGCACTGCGGGCAGTTGCCGAGGGGAAGTTTCCCCGCCCGGAGCATCAGCACGGGGACGCCCGTCCGGGCGAGGGCGAGGGCGTCGGCGAGCAGGTGGTGTGCGGGCATGGTGCGGCCTTCCGTCATGGTGCGGGCTCGGGGAGGGAGGCGGGCCGGTGCTGCTGGACACGGCACCGGCCCGCCGCGCGGGGGTGGTGCTCAGGCCGCGGTGAGGTGTCGGCTGGTGGCCGCGATGGCGTTGAGGGTGTCGGTCCAGGTGGTGCGCAGGGCGGTGCGGTCGTGGCGCTCGTCGTCGGGGGCGCCGGGCCGGTCGTCGTGGCGGATGGGCATCTGGAGGCCGAGGAAGTCGTGGCCGGCGGCGACGAGCAGGGGCTTGCGGGGCCCGGCGGACCAGGTGGTGAGCGGTTCGTACCGGTTCGTGGGGGCGTGGGCCCAGCGGGCGAGGAAGGCGGCGCTGTAGTGCGCTTCCTCGGTGAGCTGGGGTTCGGCGGCCAGGGCGGTGGCGAACAGGGGCCGCCACTTGGGGAAGTGGCCGGCGAGCGGGGCGTTGGCGGACAGCCGCAGGGAGCGGGTGCCGTCGCTGACGGTCAGCGAGCCGTCGGGGGTGCGGGTGGTGGGCCGGTCGTGGGTGAGGGTGAGTTCGGCGGCGTGGCGGCGGGTGGGGCACAGGGCCCGCAGGGCGGTCAGGTCCGTGCGGGCGATGACTGCGGACCAGGTGTCCTGAGTGGTCTCGGGGGCTTTGCGGCGGGTGAGGGCGAAGGTGTAGCGGTCGGTGGCGCAGGCGTACAGGTGGGTGCCGGTGGCTTCCAGGTAGATGCCGTTCAGGACGGGCAGGGTCTCGTCGGTGCCGATGTGCGGGGTGAGCTGCCGGATGATCGTCGGCAGGTCGGGGAGGGTGACGCTCACGGTGGGTGCCTCCGGTTCGGGGTCAGAACAGGGCGTCCGGCTCGGTGGCCGGGGCAGTGTCGTGCCGGGCCTTGCGGGCGGTGCGCTGGGCTGCGTCGTGGCAGGCGGGGCACCAGGCGGCGAGGTCGCGCTTGGGCAGTGCGGCGGCCTGGTGCGCGGGCAGCAGCAGGGTGGCGGGTTCAGCGGGGGCGGCGATGAGGTGGACGGTGCCGCCGTGGTGCTGCTGGTGGCCGCCGTGTTCGCGGTTGCAGCGTCCGCCGTCCTTGGCGTGGGACTTGCCGCAGGCTCCGCGGCACTGGCAGCGGCCCGCTGCCGCGGCCAGGACGGCCTGCCACAGGTCGGCGCCGGCCAGGGGCGGGGTGCGGCCGGTCACCGCAGGTCCGCCGGTTCGAGGTCGTGGCCGGTGACGGCCTCGACGAGGGCGGAGACGAGGACTTCGGCGACGGGCGGGGTGACGGCGTTGCCGTACTGGCGGACCTTCTCGCGCTTGGTGCCGAGCACCGTGTACCGGGCGGGGAAGGCCATGGCTGCGCCGATCTCGCCGGGCTCCAGCATCCGGAACAGCACGTCCTCGACCGCCACCCGGGGGCCGTTGACGAGCGCGTACCGGTCCCGGGTGGTCAGTGCCCCGATAGGGTCGGCGACCGGGCGGGCGGTGGTGTTGCCGTAGTAGGGCAGCAGCAGCGACGACCAGTCCGGTGCGGTGTTGTTGGCGGTGACGAGGCCGTGGTGGTTGCCGGAGGCGGTGACGGTGGCGAGCGCGTCCAGCACCGGGCGCGCGTCCGAGGATCCGCCGCGCAGTTCGGCGATGAACGGCAGCCAGGCGAGGCCGGTCTCGTTGCGGGCGGTCTGGGTCCGCAGCGGCTCCGACGCCGGAGCGGCGCTCTTGCCGTCGCGGCCCTCGGCGGGGACGAGCAGCGGCGGGACGGCGAGGCCGTCGTTCTCCCGGGTGGTCCGGGCGGGCGCCGGGCCGGTGACGGGGGAGGCGTCCTCGCGCCAGGTGCCGCCGGCCGGGGTGAGCAGCGGCACCGCGTACCTGGCCAGTCCGGCGCGGACGCGGTCGAGGGTCTTGGGGGACAGTTCGCGTTTGCGGTCGCCGATCGGCGTGCCCGGGAGGGTCCAGTCGATCGCGGACGCGGCCGGGAGCACGGGGGGTTCGAGGACGGCGTTGCGGCAGGTGACGTGGGGGCAGCGGTAGAGGTACTGCTGGCGGTAGCGGCCCATGTCGGCGCCGGGCTTCTTGAAGGCTTGCACCGCCCGCACCACCTGCTCGCAGCCGGGGCACCACGCCGTGGGGCGCAGCCACTTGTCCCAGTCCGGGTCGCGTCGGAGGTCGGCGTGCCAGTAGGCGAGGTAGAGGCGGTCTCGGGACTGGGGGGCGGGGGTGGTGGTGCGGGGTCGGGCGTGCATGGAGTTGAGGGCGATCAGCCGGGTGCGGTACCCGAGGGCCCGGATGTCGCCGACCCATGCGGTCCACAGGTCCCAGGCGCGGACGTCGATGACGTTCTCGACGACGCCGGCGAGGACCGGTTTGCCGCGGGCGGCCGTGGCCTCCAGGTAGCGGGGGACGTCCCACATGAGGGCGCGGGAGCGGTCGGTGGCGGGGTCGGGGAGGGTTTCGCCGAACAGGTCGGGCTGCTTGTCGAAGTCGCGGGCCTTGCCGCGGGCGTTGGACCACTTCGGGCATTCGGGGGAGGCCCAGAACAGGTCGGCGGCGGGGAAGGCGGCGACGTCGGTGTCGTGGAGGTCGCCGAGGAAGTGGTCGGCGGCGGGGAAGTTCGCGGCGTGGGAGGCGATGGCCTTGTCCCAGTGGTTCGCGGCGAGGACCGGGGTGACGCCGGGGACGGCGGCGGCGCCGGTGGAGGAGCCGCCGGCGCCGCAGAAGAAGTCGATGTAGGTCAGGGTCACCGTGCACCCCCGGCGAGCAGGTCGGTGACCAGGTGGGCGTGAGTGTTGGCGAAGCGGACGAGTGCGGCGAGGGTGTGCTTGGCCTCCACGGTCATACGCGGGCCCGGCTCGTGGGTGCTCGGCTCGCTGATCAGGTCGCCGGGGACGGGGATGGCGAGGTGTGCGGTGGCGGACAGGGCCGGGCGGGTGGAGGTATCCGGCTGGACCAGGATGGGCCACCGGTGGTCGTCGGCCCAGGCGTTGGTCAGGTCGTGCCAATCGGTGAGGCTGTGCGGGCGGTGGGCGAGGTGGTGGTGGCGCAGGGGTACATCGATGTGCAGGACGAGGCCGCCGTTCTCGTCGACGGCGGGCGCGAGGTGGTGCAGGTCGGGCCGGATCCGGACGTAGCCGGGGGACATGATGGGGCCGGTGGCGATCCGCCACACGGCCGCGGCGAACGCGGGCGCGGGGAGCGGTCCGTCGTCGTCGTGCAGGTCGCGGGCGTGCTGGGTGAGGTAGACGCCGAAGCGGGAACGGCCGTCGGAGGCGCGCTCGCGGTCGGTGGTGTCGTCGAGGACGGCGAGCGTGCGGGTGCTGAACTCGGGCATGCTGGTCTTCCTGCTCTCGTGGGAACGGGACGGGACGGGCCCCGCGGCAGCCGCCTCTCTGCCAAGAAGCCGGAGGCTGCCGCGGGGCTTTCGTGCTGCTCGGAGGGGCGACGCCGTGCCTAGAACGGCGGCTCGGCACCGGAGTTGCCGCCGGTCGGGGCCGGGCCGAATCCGGCCCCGACCGGGGCGGGGGCGGCGTTCGCCCATGGGTCGGCGGCCGGAGCGGCATTGCCGCCGTTGCTGGTGCGCTGGGTCTTGGTGACCTTGGCGGTGGCGAACTTGATGCTGGGGCCGATGTCGTCGAGGTCGAGGCCGAGCATGGAGCGGTTCTCGCCCTCGGGGGTCTGCCAGTTGTGCTGGACGAGGCGCCCGGTGGCGACCACGCGCATGCCCTTGGTCAGGGTGTCGGCGGCGTGTTCGGCGGTCTCGCGCCAGGCGGTGGTGCGCAGGAACAGCGCGGTGCCGTCCTTCCACTGCCCGGTGGTCTTGTCGTAGGTGCGCGGGGTGGAGGCGATGGTGAAGCGGGCCATCGCGACGCCGGCGGGGGTGAAGCGGAGTTCGGGGTCGTCGGTGAGGTTGCCGACGACGGTGATCGGGGTCTCTCCCACGGACACGGGTGCCTCCAAAGGGGCGTTCGGGTGTCGGGAGCGGGTCTGTCCGTCCCCCGCACCGCCCGACATCCGCATGGGGATGGGTGTCGGGCGGAACAGCGGTCGGCACAGGCAAACAGCGCTAGAGGAACGTCTCTGGCACTTGCATGCAGCCGGGCTCCATGCACGGCGGCGGAACGGATTTCAAATTCCATCCCGGAATTACCGCAGTCCTGGGGGGCATGAAGAATTCATCACCGCTCTCCAGGATGATCATCGTTTGGGATTCGGCCGGATGTACGTCGAGGATGATCCAGCGATCCCCGGAGCGACTACGGCAGAAAACTACACAAACTTCCCTTGCCCTTCCGTTGAGGAGTTGAAGGCCGTGAACATGGTTTTTGGTGTTCACTGTTGGGGATGCTTCGCGGAATGTCGGACGCCACGGTGACACCGGGGTGTCTACCCAACTGCCCCCCTGCCTGGCGGGGCCGGGCCACCCATTCCTGGTGAACGGATAGCGCCTCGGGTCAGCCTGGATTCCCATGCTTGGGCGCATCTCTGAGGCGGCGACGAAAGTTCGATGGAATGTGAGATCGTCGGTGGCGAAGGTTACTCTGGCCCGGCGCCCCCGCTTGCTGAGAAATGTTCCGTGGAGCAGGCCCCACCCGTCAGGTGTGGGAGCGAGACCTGCAGAGGAGCACCAGGAGAAATAATCTGTACCAATTTCGGCGGAACTATCCGGAGAGAGCTCGGAGTGCTCCTTGAGCCGCGGGTCACGGAGCTCGGCTGAAATCCTCACAGGAGAAATCCTGTGGAGCGTTGCTGGAGGGTTCCTTTTCTGCTTCACCTGCTTCATGCCCTGAATTTTGTCGGACGCGGGCGAGCCTCCGCCAGCGAGGTTTTGCCAGCGGTTCCTCGCGGACGTTCAGGGGTTGTGAGCTGCGCTTATTGTCTGACGTGGGCCTCGATGCCCTCTTCGGGGCCACCCCTGGGTGGAAACCCGTTGCGAAGTCGTTATGTTGCCGCACCGGGCGGGGGCTTCGGTCGGTGGGGGCAAGTGGGCTCTTGAGCACTCATGTTGGCCGCAGCTGGATCGAGCACCCTTTCCTCCTGAGGTTTTTGAGGAGCCGTGGCAGGCGGCGATGGCGGTGAGGAGGTCGGGCCGCTTCCCGGCGTAGGAAGTGCGGCCCGTCGGGTGCGGGTCCGCGCCGCTGGAGGAAGGGATTGGCCCTCTGGTCGGTCAGCCGTGGGCGCGGGCGGCGGCGATGTCGAGGGCGCGGTGGACCTGGGCCGGGGTGCGGCCCTCGGTGTCGTTCCAGCGGTCGACGGAGCGGACGGTGGGGTCCTGGGTGGTGAACTGCTCCATGAGGAAGCGGCGGGCGCGCATGGCGGTGGCCTCGGTGCCGTATCCGGCGGTGAGGACGGCGAGCTGTGCGCCGAGCAGGCAGCGGCGGCCCTGCTCGTCCCACAGCCGGCCCTGGCACCAGCCGTGGACGGTGAGGTAGCGGGAGAGGAGGCGCAGGTGGGTGGCGGTGTCGATCGGGACCGGGGCGGGCGGGCGGCGCCGCAGCCGGTCCAGTGCCGTGGGCTGCGGGCGGGTCAGGCCCAGGTCCCAGGCGATCGGGGCCCGGCCGTGGGCGCAGACGGCCGGGACGGCGGGCCGCAGGGGTGCGGGCTGGGTGGCGAGGTAGGCCTCGATCTCGCGGACCAGGGCGCCGCCGTCGGCGGTGAACGCGAGGTCCGGCAGGCCGAGCAGGGCGGCGGTGCGGGTTGCGGGCATGGGTGGTTCCTCCGTTCGTTCGGCCGGTGGCGGCGCGGATGGTCAGCGGGTCTGCTGGATGAGTGCGCCGAGAAGTTCGGGCCGATTGGCCGAGCCGAGGTAGCGGCCCTGACCGGTCCACAGGTGCCACCACTGGCCCGGGTGGGTGGTGCTGGCGGTGTGGGCGCAGGTGACGTCGCCGTAGGCGAAGACGTCGAGGACGGTGTCCTGCTCGGGGCCGGGCTCGGTGCTGCTCGCGTCGGTGGGCATGGCGGATCCCTTCGTTCAGTGGAGGTTGGCGAGGGAGTGGAAGAGGCCGGTGATGGCGTGGTTCACGGCGGGGGCGATGCCGGTGGAGGCGAGGTAGAAGCCGAACAGCGCGGCGACGGTCGCGCCGCTGAGGGTGACGGCCTTGAAGCGGAGCATCAGGGCGAGCGCGACGCCGAACAGCAGGGCGGCGGACACGGTGAACAGCACGAGCGGGTCTCCCTTCCCGGGAGGCTTGTTTGGGTGGATTTGGGCAGGTCGGCGCGCCCTGACGGACCTTCGCCGGCGCGGGATCGCCGCAGGTCGCAGGGGTGCCGGTTGCGGTCCGACCCCTGCCGGAGGGCGCCCAGGGGGGTGCGTTCCGGCAGGGGTCGGCAGGGGTACTGACCGGGCGTGCGGGGCTGTGACCTGCGACTTTCCAATGCCGGCGAAGGTCTGTCAGGGGTGCAAACCGGGACAGGTCGGCCTGCGGGTCAGTCGGTGCCGTTGAGGCGGGAGGCTGCCGCGCGCAGGTCCGCCAGGGTGTAGCCGTTGGGCCGGGAACCGTCCGGGAGGGTGATCCGGACTGCCTCCAACTCGACTCCGAGGTCGGCCAGTTCACTGCGCAGGGCCTTGCCGGAGCGAGACAGCCACGCGGCGTCGCTCTCGCTGCCGGCGCGGCCGTAGCGGCCCGGGTCGGTGCCGGCGAGGTGGCCGAGCAGGTCGGCGCTGCTGATCACGCCGTCGCCGGTGGCCTCGGTGGCCCGCGCCATGTGGTCCAGGACGGTGCGGCGGACCATGGAGCCGAGGCCGTCGGTGCCGCCGGCGGCGGCGCTGACGCCGGTGGTGCGGGCCATGGCGGCCTCGATGGGGTCGTCGTAGTGGCCGGGCAGGCATCCGGCGGCCTCGCGCAGTTCGATGCCGCGTTCGATGAGGGGGAGGATCTCGCCCGCGGCTTCGTCGATGAACAGGGACCGGACCTCGATGACGCCGGTGTCGGGGGTGGTCAGCCAGGCGCGTCCGCGGCTGGTCTTCTCGATGGGGATTTTGGAGGCGTCGTAGCCCTGGCCGACCATGCCGTCGCCGAGGACGACGTTGGAGGCGCCGGGGGATTCGACGCGCATGGCCATGCGGGCGGAGAGGTTGCCGCGCAGGCGGGGGGTGACGATCTCGGCCTCGGGGTACTGGGTGGCGAGCGCCAGCACGATGCCGACGGCGGCGCCCACGGCGGCGATCTGGGCGAGGAGTTCGGTGATCTCCTCGGCGTACTTGCCGGAGGGGCCGTTCTTGGCGGTGTAGGTGGCGAGTTCGTCGATGATGACCAGTTCGATGCCGCCGAGCTTGTCGATCAGCTTCTCGTTCGCCTTGGAGAGTCCGGCCTCGACCAGGATTTCGGTGCGGCGGTTCATCTCTTCCACCATGAGGCGGAGGAACTTGACGAGGCGGGCGGGGTTGCGGCGTACGAAGGTGGCCAGGGCGCGGGCGTGGGGGACGTACTCGCCGGCGCCCTTGCCGTCGAAGAGCCGGATCCGTACCCGGGGGTCGAGCATCGCGGCGGCGAGCAGGTTGGCCAGGCCCATGCCCTTGCCGGAGCGGGTGGCGCCGGCGAACAGGAACGAGTAGTCCGAGAGGGTCGGGCGCAGGACGTTGCCGCGCTTGTCGAAGGCGAGGGGGAAGCCGTCGCGCCAGGTGTTCACCTGCTTGGCGCGGGCGGCGACGAGCGGGTTGCGGCGTGTGGCGAGGAACGGGTTCTGGCCGCAGGCCCAGATCGCCATGCGGCGGCCGTTGGAGCCGACCTGGCGGATGTCGAGGTTGGTGCGGTCGATGCCCATGGCGGCGGCGATCTCGTCCGCCCGGTCGCGGGCCTTCTTCACGGTCACGTCGGGCAGGTCGATGACGGCGTGCCAGGCGTTCGGCACCGCGGGGTCGATGGCGCACGGGGTGACCATGGTGAGGCGCTGGTTGTCGCCGATCACGCGGGCGGCCTTGAACGCCCGGTCGAGCATCGACTCGGTGAGCGGGTCGCCGTCCGAGAGGGCCCGCACCTCGGCGTCCCAGACGGTGTCCCGGTCGGGCTTGCGGCCGAGGAACGCCTCGACCGCGAGCACCGTGCCGAGGCCGAGCAGCAGGCCGGCGCCGCCGAGCGCGACGTACGCGGCGAGGACGGCGGTGATGGGGAGGCCGTAGGCGACGAGGGCGCGGGCGAAGCGGATCCGGCGCCGGTTGGACTTGGCCTTCTTGTGTGCGGCGACGGCCGCCACCGCGACGGCGAGGGCGGCCTCGGACTGCTTCTGCGCCAGGGCCCGGTCACCGGGCAGCAGGGTGAAGCGGGCGCGGCGGGCGAGGTCGCGGGCCTCGCGGGTGGCGATGTGGGCCTGGTGGCCGGCGGCCTGCACGTGGGCGCCCTCGAACCCGGCCGTCCACCGGGCCGAGCGCCGTATCCCACGGAAGGCCTGGGCGCCATGCCCGCGGTCGGTGCGCTGCCGGGCCAGCCACCGCCGCAGGGCGCGGCGGGCCTGGGTGGAGCGGGCACGGGCCATCGTGCGCCGCCCGTCGCGGGTGCGGATCCACTGCGGCATCAGCGGCCGGTCCCCGGCCACGTCCTCCCGCCCGCTCGCCGCCACCACCGGCGCCACCGGCAGCGGGGCGGTGTCCTGCGGCAGGTACACCGAGTCCACGACTGCGTCCTCGGCCGGGGCGGGCTGCGGAGTGTTCTTGGTGCGGCGGCCGGGGAACGGCAGCACCTCGCCACCGCCACCGTTCGGGGTGTTCGCGGCGGGGGCGGGCGGGCCGCTCGGGGCGTGTTCCTCGTGGTTCACTTCAGGTTCCTTCCTCACTGCTCAGTGGTGCGGAAAGGGGCCCCGGGCGGCCGTTCGATGCTTGGCGGCTTGGCGGCCGCCCCGAGGTGTGATGCCAGTGACGCGTCAGCCCTGGTCGCCGGTGGCGGGCCAGGGGATGGAGCGGCAGTCGGCGGCGTGCCTGTTGGCGGCGTCGCGGGCGGTGTGGCGCTGGGTGCTGCCGAAGCTGTCGGTCCGGCAGCCGAGGCACAGCCACTTGAAGGCCAGTTCGGGGCCGTTCAGGTCGGCGGCCTCGGGGTGCTGGAACAGAGAGACCAGGGCGGAGCCGAGGGTGAGGAACACGGCCTCGGTGCCGACCGGCAGCCCGGTGACGGGGTCCTTGCGGATGAACATGCGGATCTCCTGTGGGGCTTGAGGGGTCAGCTCGCGGCGACCTGGCCGCGCCGGCTGCCGCGGGCGGCGATCGCCATGGCGCGGCGAGCGACCGGGGAGTAGCCGAGGGTGTCGCCAGCACGGCGCACGGGCGGGGTACCGCCGTTGGCACGGCGGCCGTCCGGACGCTTCACGGCGGGGGTGTTCGAGGGGCGGGTCAGCTGGGATTCGACCTGCGGCTTTTCCACCTTTTCGACCATTTTCGTCCGGTCGTTGGCGGCGTCCTTGACGGCGGCCCTGGCGGCCACCCGCGCGGCGATGGACTCGGCGGTGTCGCCGAGCGTGGCGCCCTGGGTGTCGTCCCATGCGCGCTTCCACGTCGGCTCGCTCGGGTGCAGCTCGCCGACCGCTGCGGCGAGGGCGACGGCGCGCTCCCACACCTGCGGCCACTGCACCGAGCGGAGCTGCTCGACCGCGGCGCGCTCCTCCGACTCGCGCTCCGTGGCGGCCTTCTGCTCGGCGGCCTCGGCGGCGATCCGCTTCGCTTCGGCGCGGCGCAGGCGGCGGCTGACCTTGCCGTCGCGCTTGCGGATCCGGCCGTGTTCGTGGAGGTCCCACACCAGCGGTCCGGCCAGCGAGCAGAACGCGCCGCCCAGGCCGGTACCGAGACCGAACTCGGCCGAGCCGTGGAGGTAGTTGACGGTCGCGGCGAACAGCGCGACCGCCCCGGCCAGTGCCCGGTAGTGCCAGGACGGCCGGTGGTCGTCGATTGCAGCCTCGGCGCCCTTCAGCAGCGCCCACGCCAGACCCTCCAGCACCAGCGGCGCGGCAAGCAGGAACGGCGCCCTGGGGGACCAGAACGCCATCACCTGGAGCGGCAGCGAGACGACCACGCAGATGACCGCGATCGTCCTCGCGTAGGTCCGCCACTGGGCCGCGGACCGCTCCGCCTTCTCCCGGACGGCCTGGGCCTCGGCCCGCAGCCGGGCGGCCTCGCGCTGCTTCTCTGCGGCGGCCTGGCGGATCTCCTGGGCCCTGGCCTCGCCGGCGGCGATCTCGGCGGCGGCCTTGGCCGCCTTGAGCTGGTTGGCGATGTCGGCTGCGGCCTTGGTGGTCTGGGTCTTGGCGCGTAGGGCCTCGGCCTCGGCGGCTTCCTTGCCCGCCGACTTCGTTGCCGGGCGGGTGCGGCCGGTGGGCCGCAGTTCGGTGATGCTCATCAGTCCCCCTCGGGAATCTCGAAGCGGCTCAGGAACGGGCGAGGTGGCGCAGTACGCGGATGCGGCGGGCTGCGCGGCGGCGCAGGGCGGGCAGCGTGCTCGCCACCAGCAGGCCGCCCACGACGGCGCACACCGCGGTCGGGTGCGCCAGCAGGATCACGGTCACGGTGGTCAGCGCGGCAGCCACGGTGCGGGCGGCGGCGGGGAAAGCGGCGGCGAGCAGCAGCAGTGCCACCCCGAGGCGCCGAGACGGGGCCATCACGCCGCACCGTCCTTCCGGGCGGTGTCGGTCGCGCGCCGCTTGAGGAGGCGGCGCTCGTCGGCGGTCAGCCCGCCGAAGACGCCGAACGGCTCGCCCCGGCGCAGCGCGAGCGCCAGGCACATCTCCCGCACCGGGCAGCCGGCGCACACCGCCTTCGCCCGGCGGGTCGCGAATCCGCTCGCCGCGGGATCGGCGTCCGGGTCGTCCGGGTCGGGCTCGGCGTAGAACAGGTCGGGGTCCATGCCTTGGCAGGCGGCGCCGCGCAGGTCGCCGTCCGGGGACGGGACGACCTCTGCGGCGTAGGTGCCGGTGGGGCGGGCGGTCAGGTGCGGGCGGGCGGTGCCGCGGATGCCGCGGCGGACGAAGCGCGTCATCACGCCGCCGCCTTCCAGCCCAGAGGCCGGCGGCGCTCGGCCGTGCGCATCAGCGCCTTGGCGTAGCGGGCGGGCTCCGGGGCCAGGTCGTGCAGCACGTCCCGGGCGACGTCGAGGCGTACCACCGTGTCGGTGGTCTCGTCGTCGGCGCCGGCGAACAGCTCCACGTCGATGCCGAAGGCCAACTCGGCGAACTCGGAAGCCGTAGCGGCTTCCTGGCCTGCAACAATCAGTCTCACGGGTCCTTCTCCAAGGGCGAGGGCCCGGCGGGGCGGCTTCTCTCCCGGTCAAGGTCAGGAAGCCGCCCCGCACTTCGGGCAGAAAAAGGATCACCAGCCGGGGCGGCTGTGGTCGGGCCCGCAGGCAGCGCCTCAAAGGCACGCCGCGGGGAGGTCTGTGCGGTGCAGGTCCGCTCATCCCGAGCAACCTGCCGCCGGTCTTGCACTCCACGGGAGAGACCGGAACTCCACTGATGGGGCCCGGCCCCGAGGGTCTGGCCCGCCACCGCGCGGCCCCTTCCGAGGGCCGTGGGACGGCAGCATTGTCAAAGAACGAGCGCTTCCCTGGCCGGCCCCCGCAGGAGCCGACTTCCGGACGCATTTGCGCAGCTCAGGGCAGCCCGAAGAAGGGCTGTCAGTTCGCCAGTCCCGCCATGCGAGTCATGTTGAACATGTCTCTTACGATGGCGCTGAACCGACGCTTCGTCAAGTCCTTCGTTGATTCGTCGGAGATCCGCCCCGACCGCGCATCACTAGATTCGCGCGTCCTGGCATGTCGAGATATGGCGTCAGTGGACGACCTCGAACCGACTTCGCTACGGTCAAGTCGTCCCGCATCGTCCAAGTGCCACCGCATCGTCCAGGGGAGGGCGGCATGGCCAATGAGCGGCTTCGAGGAGCGATCTTGGCAAGCGGCCTGACGGTCGAGCAGATCGCAGAACGAATCGGTGTCAGCGCGCGCACGGTGGAGCGCTGGGTCGAGGCCAAAGACCAGCGCCGACCGTACCGGCGCTTCCAGTACGCCTTGGCGAACCTCCTGCAACACGACCTGTCGGACCTCTGGCCGGACGAAGAGAGCGCAAGCCAGACGGCCGAGGCCGGCCGCGCCGAACTCGTCAGGCTCTACCCGCACCGCGCGGTGGTGCCAAAGGACTTGTGGACTTCGCTCTACTCAGGCGCCGCCCGGCACTTCGACCTGGTCGTCTATGCGGGCTTCTGGCTCTCTGAAGACCCGACCTTCTTCCGACTGATCAGGGAGAAGGCGAACGCGGGCGTGTCCGTCCGGATGATGCTCGGTGACCCGAACTCACCCCAGGTCGCGCAGCGAGGCGAGGACGAAGGGATCGGCCCGGCGATGGCTGGGAAGATCCGCAACGCGCTTGCCAACTACGCGCCGATCTTCAACGTGCCAGGGGTTGAGTTCCGCCTCCACTCGACCACGCTCTACAACTCGCTCTACCGAGCCGATGACGAGATGCTCGTCAACGGCCACGTCCATGGTGTTGGCGCCTACCTCGCGCCCGTGCTGCACCTCTCGAAGGTGCCTGGCGGGGAGCTGTTCAGCACGTACGCGGCAAGCATTGAGCGAATCTGGGAGAGTTCCCGAAGGATCACTTCTCCGAGGCTTGAAGGCGAGGCGGCATGAGCCGGATCGACTACATCAACGACCCCAACGCGCCAGTGGCGAACTCGGTGGTCCCGTCGGTCGTTGCCGTTGTGCAGGACGATGGCGGGCGGGTGCTCCTAATCCACAAGACGGACAATGGGTTGTGGGCGCTCCCCGGTGGCGGCCACGATATCGGCGAGTTCGTCGCCGACACGGTGATCCGGGAAGTGCGCGAGGAGACCGGTATCGATGTCGAGGTCGTGACGGTCACAGGGCTTTACACCGATCCCGGGCACCTCATGGCGTACGACGACGGTGAGGTCCGGCAGCAGTTCTCGATCTGCTTCCGCGCAAGGCCGATCGGCGGAGACCTTCGGACGAGCGAAGAATCGAAGGAGGTCCGCTGGGTGAACCCTGCGGACCTCGAAGACCTCGACATTCATCCGTCCATGCGGCTGCGGATCCAGCACGCGCTCGACCCGGACCGCGCTCAGCCCTACATCGGCTAGGTCGCGGGGCCGGCCAGCGTCAGCCTGCGCTCGACGCGGTGGGCCGCCGCGTGGATCTCCGGTTCCGCCCGGCAAATGAACCGCCCGACGATGCTGTCCGGCCCGTACCGGCTCACGATCTCGGCAACCCTCGCCGGAGTCGTTGTGGACGTGCCGTCCGGGGTCGTGGTCATGTCGCAGTAGATCAGCGCATCGACCAACCCCGGCTCCTCCAACGGGAACTCGGCCTCCAGCTCCTCGCGCAGCCCTCGCTCCTCCGCCTCCAGCAACGCACAGGAGTGGTGGGCGACCAGCCGGACAATCCGCTCGTCCACCCGCTCCACGTTGCGAAGGAACCGCGCGCCGTCAAGGGGATGGAAGCCGGTGTCGGTGATGCGGGGGGAGTAGCCAACGTCGTGCAGCACAGCGGCAGCTTCAAGCAGTTCAGCATCCGGTCCCAGGATCGGCGCCAGCATGCGAGCCCGCCCGCCCACTCCCTGGGAGTGGGCCCAGCGGCGGGGAAGGTCGTCGGCGAGGAGTGCTTCAGCGAGGTCGTAGGCCCACACGGTGGCGTCCATTCCTAGGGGGTGGGTGGTGCGGTACTTGGGCCGGGCAGCGCGCGGACAAAGCGGCCCTTGCCCTGCCGGACCTCCAGCACGCCGGCGCCTTCGAGCTGCGCCAGCGCGCGGCGCACGGTACCCCGGGACGCGTCGGTCAGCTTGCAGAGCTCGCTCTCGGATGGGAACCCGTCGCCCGGCGCTAAGCCTTCCTTGGCGATTACACCCACGATCCGGTCGTAGACCGTGGGCGCTGCTTCCGCAGCCGCCACGGTCCGGCGGGTGCCCTGCCGGGACCGGATCAGGCCTTCGTCCGTCAAAACCTTGAGCGCACGCCCGACGGTGCTCCGAGCCACGCCGTATCGGTCCATCAGCTCAGCCTCGGACGGCAGCGCGGTCGGTCCAGAACCGTCGCCGATTTCGGCACGCAATGCCTCGGCGATCTGTAGGTACGTACCGCGCGGACTGCGCTCGCTCACTGGGCGACCCTCCTCGTCCTGTGCCTTTCCACAATGATGGATGCCGTAGATCGGGGCCACCATCGAGGTCTGGTCAGTATGACTGAGGTTATGTGGTGGTCCACTGACCCGAGGCGGCGGCCGTTCGATGCTCCAGCGGGCAGGAGTCAAGACCACCTTCAGCGCTCGACCGGTAGGGAGGGGACGAAACCTCGCGGCGTGAAGCACGGTGGGCGTGTGTGTCTGCCCTTGAACCGTTCGGCGAGGTCGGCGAGTGGTCCCGATTTGGATGCTTCGCCTGCATGCGGCGCGATGGCGGCTCTACGGTGTTCGTGTCGATGTAACTGGTCGTGTGAGGAGGCAGGTTCAGTGGACATTCCATTGGTGGAGGCGGTGGCCGCGGTGCGGGACGAGCTGATTGCGGCAGCGAGGCTGGGAGGGGAGCACCCGGAAGTGGTGTTTTCGGTGGGGCCGGTGGAGATGGAGTTCGAGGTCGAGGTGCGCGCGGACGCGAAGGCTAAGGCCGGGTTCAAGCTGTGGGCGGTCGGTGCGGAGACTGAAGCTGCTGTTTCTCGTGGGCGCACCCATCGGGTGTCGTTCACACTCACCCCACGCAGCGCGCACGGTGGAGATCTGTTGGTCAGTGGTGGTGCTGGCCGGCCAGCTGGACCCGGAGACACGTCAGGGCGCATTCCAGACTGACCGCGCTGTGGCCGGGATAGCAACTCTTCTGTGGCAGGTTTGGGTGCGGGCGGGGTGAAGGGAAGCTCGGGGTGGAGCGGTCGCGTCTGGTTGGTGTAACCGGGCCGAATGGTCCAGGGTCGGGATATGCGGTTGGTGGGCGGTTGGTGTTGACCTCCGCCCACGTTGTCGTCGGCAAACAAGTTGGGAGTGTGGACCTGGTTGGACGGCGGGTTCAGGTGTTCCACGTCGGCGGGAACGGTGTCCTGGATGCGACCGTGGTGTGGTGCGGTACGGCGGGCGGACGAGACGATGCAGCGCTTGTCCTCGTCGATGACAGCCTGGGTTGGGCCGCCCCCGTTACCCCGGTGCGTTGGGGCCGTTTGGTCACCGACCGGCCCGGTGTCGACTGTGAGACGTGGGGCGTACCTGATGTCGCCCAAGGCGCGGGTCTGGCCGTGGAAGCCGTCCAACTGTGTGGCAGGTTGAACCCGGGCAGTGGAATCACTCAAAACCGGTACGTGATGGACCTCCTCCAGCAGCCCCCGGAGTGGTCCAGGCCCAGTACTTCCCCGTGGGGAGGGTTGTCGGGTGCGGCGGTGTGCTGCGACCGCTTGCTGATCGGTGTAGTGGCCTCTGAGCCGGCACACTCCAACCATGGAAAGTTGAACGTAGTCCCGGCCTACGTCCTGCACCATGACCCGGCCTTCCGTGCGTCACTGGCCAAGCACGGTGCCGGTCCAGCCTCTTTGGACGCTGTCGAGCTGCAGCACCTCGCCGATCCCGCCGCCGTGCCCGGTCGTTCCGGAGTGGTGCGCTCGCCGGCCGCGCTGCTGCATGCCGCGCGGCAGACCGTCCCATTCCACGGCCGTCGGCAGCTATTGGATGAGTTGACGGCTTGGTGCGCCCGGGGCGGGTTCGGGGCGTGGCTGGTATATGGGCCTGGTGGGCAGGGCAAGACCCGCCTCGCCCACCACTTTGCCTCGCTACTGGCCGCCGATCGGTGGGCAGTTCTGTGGCCTGGCCCCGACGTTACTGCGGACCAATTGGGGGCGGTGCGGCACGTCTCAAAGCCGCTGTTGGTCGTTCTGGACTACGCGGAGACCCGTACAAGACAGCTGGCCGCTTTGGTTGAGGCTGCCGCTGAGCACCCCGATACCCCGCCGCTCAAGGTGCTGCTGCTAGCTCGCACCGACAGTGACTGGTGGCGCCAGGCCACCACCGCCAGCAGCTTGGCTCAGGACTACTTGGAAGCCTCATCCACCTGCCTGCTGACTCCCTTGGAGGATGATCCCGTAGCGAGGCCCGGCGCCTACCGCGCTGCTGCCCGTGCTCTTGCTGGCGCCCTAGCCCAGGTCGAAGGCCTGCCCATTCGGGACTGGCTGGGCGCTGCGAATAACCTGCCGTTGCCAGTGTGGCTGGGCGAGGACGCCTACGGCAACGCCCTCACGCTTCACATGACGGCCCTCGCCGACCTTCTCGACACCGCTGGCTCTGGCGAGGCCGACAGATCGGACGGGCACGATGCGGCTCGTGGGCCGGTTGAAGGCGTGGAGGACCGGCTACTCGGACATGAACGCCGTTACTGGCACCACAGCGCCGTCGCTCGCGGTCTGATTCCGACCCTGTCCACCCTCACGCTGGAGACGGCCCTGGCCGCGGCCTATTTGGCTGGTGCCGCCGACCGTGAAGGCGCCGACATGCTGTGGCGGCGGCTGCCGGCCTTGGCAGACCAGCCCCGCGATCGGCGCGACACCGTAACCGGTTGGATTACTGCTCTATATCCCGCTCCTGCGCCGCTGCTCTGGGGAAACCTTCAGCCCGACCGCCTCGCCGAACGCCACATCGGTCGCGTCTTGGACACTAACCCCGCCATGGCTGATCACCTCCTTGACGGCGCCGAGGAAAGACAAAGAATCCAACTCCTGACCGTCTTCAGTCGGGCCGCCGCCCACCCCGTCTTCCACCACCGGCTTGATACCCATCTCACTGACCTCTGCATTCGCCATCACCAGCGGCTCGCCGTCCAGATCATCACAACTGCTACCCGCACCGACCATCCAGCCCCTCTTATCGCCGCACTCGACGCCATCACCACCGATTTCGGCAGCACCCTGGACGATCTCACTACTCTCAATGACCTGCTTCCGGGTTTCAGCCAGCGGCTTGCTCGCACTGCCCTCCAACTCACCCACACCCTCACCAACCGCTACCGCCCTCTGGCTGAGGCGACCCCGAACACTTATCTGCCCGGCCTTGCCATGGCCCTGAATAACCTGTCCGCTCGGCTTGGTGAGTTGGGGCGGTGGGAGGAGGGTCTGGCTGCGAGCAGTGAGGCCGTCGATCACTACCGCCCGCTGGCCGAGGCGAACCCGGACGCCTACCTGCCCTCCCTCGCCGCATCCCTGAACAATTTGTCGCTCCAGCTTGGTGAGTTGGGGCGGTGGGAGGAGGGCATGGCTGCGAGCAGTGAGGCCGTCGATCACTACCGCCCGCTGGCCGAGGCGAACCCGGACACTTACCTACCCGACCTCGCCATGGCCCTGAACAACCTGTCGCTTCGGCTTGGTGAGTTGGGGCGGTGGGAGGAGGGCATGGATGCGAGTGGTGAAGCCCTCGACATCCGTCGAAGGTTGGCCGAGGCGAACCCCGACGCCCACCTAGCTGCCCTCGCCGGCTCCCTGAACAACCTGTCCGTCGATCTGGGCGAGGTAGGACGGCATGAGGAAAGCCTGGCTGCGAGCAGTGAGGCCGTCGATCACTACCGCCTACTGGCCGAGGCGAACCCGGACACTTACCTGCTCGACCTCGCCATGTCTCTTAACAACCTGTCCAACCAGCTCGCTGAAGCGGGGCGGTGGGAGGAGGGTCTGGCTGCGAGCAGTGAGGCCGTCGATCACTACCGCCCGTTGGCCGAGGCGAACCCGAACACTTACTTGCCTGCCCTTGCCGGTTCCCTGAGCAACTTGTCGATTCGGCTGGGTGAGTTGGGGCGGTGGGAGGAGGGACTGGCTGCGAGCAATGAAGCCGTCGACATCCGTCGAAGGTTGGCTGAGGCGAACCCGAACGCGAGCCTGGCCGACCTTGCTGGCGCCCTGAACAACCTGTCGATTCGGCTGGGTGAGTTGGGGCGGTGGGAGGAGGGACTGGCTGCGAGCAATGAAGCCGTCGACATCCATCGAAGGTTGGCTGAGGCGAACCCGAACGCGAGCCTGGCCGACCTTGCTGGCGCCCTGAACAACCTGTCCAGTCGGCTGGGGGAGGCCGGACAGCACGAGGAGGGCCTGGCCGCGATCCGTGAAGCCGTCGACATCCGTCGCGCGCTGGCCGAGGCGAACCCGAACGTCGGCCTGTCTAACCTTGCTGGCGCTCTGAACAACCTGTCCGTTCGGCTGGGTGAGTTGGGGCGTCGGGAGGAGGGACTGGCTGCGAGCAATGAAGCCGTCGACATCCATCGAAGGTTGGCTGAGGCGAACCCGAACGCGAGCCTGGCCGACCTTGCTGGCGCCCTGAACAACCTGTCCAGTCGGCTGGGGGAGGCCGGACAGCACGAGGAGGGCCTGGCCGCGATCCGTGAAGCCGTCGACATCCGTCGCGCGCTGGCCGAGGCGAACCCGAACGTCGGCCTGTCTAACCTTGCTGGCGCTCTGAACAACCTGTCCGTTCGGCTGGGTGAGTTGGGGCGTCGGGAGGAAGGTCTGGCTGCGGTCTGCGAAGCTGTCGACTGCTACAGGGTGCTGGCTGTGGCGAACCCGGACGGCTACCTGCCTGCCCTCGCCGGCGCCTTGAGTAACCTGAGCATTGATCTGGGTGAGTTGGGGCGTCGGGAGGAAGGTCTGGCTGCGGTCCGCGAAGCTGTCGACTGCTACAGGGTGCTGGCTGGGGCGAACCCGGACGGCTACCTGCCTGCCCTCGCCATATTCCTGAACAACCTGAGCATTGATCTGGGTGAGTTGGGGCGTCGGGAGGAAGGTCTGGCTGCGGTCCGCGAAGCTGTCGACTGCTACAGGGTGCTGGCTGGGGCGAACCCGGACGGCTACCTGCCTGCCCTCGCCGGCGCCTTGAGTAACCTGAGCATTGATCTGGGTGAGTTGGGGCGTCGGGAGGAAGGTCTGGCTGCGGTCCGCGAAGCCATCGACCACTATCGGGTGCTGGCCAAGATTGGAGTTGGCACCTTCGAAGGCGAACTTCAGCAGTCCTTGGAGGTTGCTGGCTGGCTTGAAGCTCTTTCATGACGGAACACCTAATACTCCAGCCGGACTTCGACGTTTTGCCTGATCAGAAGGCTGCGCGGTGAGTGTAGTGGGCTGATGTCCGTCAGGGGCGGTCTTCCTGGGACCGCCCCTCGATCGTGTGCAGCCGGCGTTGGTAATGGCAGCGACGGGCGATGGCCTGGTGTCGTCGGCGCCAAGTGGACCAGTTCAAGGCGTGAGCGCGGGGCGAGCACCGTGGCGGACACGAGTCGCGGGAACGGCCGCCTGCCAGGAGTCGCCGGATCTCTGCCACGGTGAGGTCGACCATGGTGCGTGAACCGTTTCTGCAGCCCCCTTTGATGCCGCGGCTGCGGCCATCGCGGCCAAGAACGCGTGGGCGAGCATGGCCAGAGTGATGTGTCGCATCCAGCCGGTGTAGCGGCGGACCTCGTACTGGTCCAGGCCGCACTCGTTCTTCGCGGCCTGGAAACACTCTTCGATCGCCCAGCGCATCCCGGCGATCCGCACCAACTGCTCCACAGTGGAGTCGAGTTGTGCGTAGGCGAGGTAGTAGGCGATCTCGTCGGGCTTGGTCAGGCTGCGGCGGGCCAGCGCCCATCGGCGGCGGACGAGAGTCTCGTCCTGGTAGTCGTACTCGGCCACGGCCGGCAGCCGGATGGCCGCCCAGTCGTAGATGCGTGGTCCCTTGGCGCCGTCCCCGCACGAGATCCGTTCCCAGGCCTCCGCCGGGGCCTGGGCGAACAGCCAGTCGATGCGTGGACATCCCACGCTGAATTGGGACTTGGGCACCGCCAGGACGTAGCCGACGCCGGACTGTTCGAGCAGGCGCCGGAAGCGACCTTCCTGTCCGTAGGCCGAGTCCGCGGTGACCCAGGCGATCGGCAGTTCGGAGGCGAGCGCACGCAGCACCATGGCCTTGGCCAGGTCGCCCTTGGTGTGGAAGTCCCGCTCGTCGGGGATCTTCGCTGCTCGGCAGCGGTCCCGGTCCTCGGTCCAGGACTTGGGCAGGTACAGCTCCCGGTCGACCAGGGCCCGGCCCTTGGCGGAGGCGTAGGCCGCGAAGACCCCGATCTGGCAGTTCTCGGTACGGCCGGCGGTGCCGGAGTACTGGCGCTGCACGCCTGCGGAGGTGATGCCCTTCTTGATGAAGCCGGTGTCGTCGAGGATCAGGACACCGTTGATCTCGCCGAGGCGCTCGGCGACGTAGTGCTGGAGCTCGTCGCGGATCTCGTCCGCGTCCCAGCGGGAACCTGCAAGGAGGTGCTGCAGCCCGTCAGGGGTGGCATGACCTGCGTATTCGGCCAGTTGCCAGCCGTTCTTGCGGCCGACCGGGCCGAGTAGGCCGCGGACGTAGTCGCGCATTCGGCGGCGTGGCTCCACGCGGCCGAAACGGTGGCCGACACGGAGGAAGAGGTCGTCGAGTTCGCGGTCCCAGCTCTCGGCTGCAGGCTCGTTGATCACAACGGGACGCTGCCCCCGTCGCTGCCATTACCAACGCCGGCTGCACACGATCGAGGGGCGGTCCCAGGAAGACCGCCCCTGACGGACATCAGCCCACTACACTCACCGCGCAGCCTTCTGATCAGGCAAAACGTCGAAGTCCGGCTGGAGTACTAATACTCCAGTGCGACTTCGTGACCTTGCATGGGCGGGGCTGTTCATCACGTCCACTCTTTGCCGGACCGGCGTTGAAAATCAGGTCGCCAAGCATGGGAGCCGATCACTACGGTGTGACGCCATGCCCCTGCAGATGAAGCTGACCGCGATAACACTTGACTGCGCCGATCCCGAGGCGCTGGCCGCGTTCTATCGGCAAGCCACCGGGTTCGAGCTTCACCCCAAGTCCGACAGCGACTTTGCTGGTCTCACTCGCGAGGACGGGCTCTTCATCGGCTTCCAGCGGGTTGATGACTACCGGGCTCCGCAGTGGCCCGACCAGACCGCGCCGCAGCAATTGCACCTTGACTTCGCGGTTGACGACCTGGACGAGGCCGAGGCCCTGCTGCTGGAGCTGGGCGCGATCAAGCCGGAGCGCCAACCGGGCGGCGATGGGTGGCGGGTTCTCACCGACCCGGCCGGGCATCCCTTCTGCCTGACCAGGAGCCGAGCTGTGCCGCAGCCTACGCTCGATCAGCCCCACACTGCGGTGTGACCTTTCGATCTCGCGTCGGACCCGCGCGAGGGCCGGAACAGCCATCGCGTGATCATCGGGGTTGTGTGGACTCCTGAAGATCGTGCGACGGCCGCGGGCCACAGCATGGACGCAGCCCGTTGGCGGGCGATGTTCGACCAGGCCATGGCCAGGGTTGCGGGCCGGTTCCGACGGGTGGAGCCGCGCGCGACCGCCCGCGCCTTCGTGCTCGGCCTGCTGTCCGGGATCGAGCGGAAGAACTGCTGGCGGCTTGCCGAACAGGCCGGCCACGCCCGCCCCGGGCCGATGCAACGGCTCCTGCGAAGCGCCCGCTGGGACGCGGACGAGGTCCGAGACGAGGTACGCGCCTACGTCTTGGAACACCTCGGCGCCGACGACGGCGTGCTGATCGCCGACGAGACCGGATTCCTCAAGAAGGGCACCGCGTCGGCGGGCGTAGAAGGCGGCACGAGAGACCTTCAGCAGCTCACACGCCCGTTTGACGTTGTGGCCACTCTGCTTCTCCGCCTCGATGAACGGGTGCACCGTCACCGGGTCTCCTTCGCGAAAAAAGCCGTCGCACGCTTGAGCACTTCGACGTCCTCCCGCAACCTGCGGTTCTCCCGCCGCAGCCGGGCCAGCTCCTCACATTCGTCGCCGGTCAGGCCGTCGCGCTCGCCGGCGTCGACCTCGCTCTGCCTGATCCAGTCGCGCACCGCGGTCTCGGTCAGGTCGAAGTCCTTGGCCACCTGGCCGACCGACCGGTCCCCGCATCGGCACAGCTCGACGATCTCGGCCTTGAACTCCGGCGTGAACGAGCGGCGAGGACGCGGCTTCTTCTTCCCCATGTTCTCCATGATGGACATCATCTTTCCGGGGCCGAAGCCCCTGATCAGGAGTGTCCATCAAAGTGAATCAAGCCCACACGCTGTGTGGGCGCCGAAACGGGACCGGCGCGATCTGGGGGCCAAGGGGCACAGGCTCAGGTTTGTTGCCCTCTCCAGACTGAAAGATCCGTCGATATTGAACGAAAAGAGCAGGGAGGGGTGAGTTGGCGCTGCGGGGTGTCGAGGATCCGCAGTGGCTATGGGGAAGTGAGACGGCGGTGTGACAGCTTGGGGAGGTAGGCGACTGTCACACCTGTCACTCTGTCACTGTGGTTGCTCTGAACAGCGCAAATGCCAGTGACACCGTGGTGGCAGCCGTACTGACGGATGCTGCCCGGCCGCAGTCGGGGAGCGGCGGTTGGTTGCGAGCGTTCTCGTAGACTGGCCGGACAGCCAGAGTCTTGGCTTTGACAACGACGGCTGACCACAACAGCCGCGAGCAAGGATGGCGATCTGCGCCCCCTCGTCTCCCTCTGCGTGGGATGGTCCGCAGGTCTACGAGGGGTGATCCCCAGCGCCACACTGGGTCGATGCGCCTGGGGGTCAAGGGGTCGCAGGTTCAAATCCTGTCGTCCCGACAGAAATGTCGGAGCCCCGCTGGCTGGACGAGAGTCCGGGCTGGCGGGGCTTTTGCCGTTCCTGTGGCAGGTTCAGCGAACGAGCCGCAGATGGCGGTCAGGAGAGTCCGTCGGGACCACTCCGGGACCAAGGGCCCTGCGCGGGCCGCTCAGGTGCACGCTCAGCGCCTCGTCGGCCGGTTCGATCGACTGCAGGTAGCGCTGCGTGGTGGTGAGCGGCCCGTGCCCGGCGGTCTTCCGCCGGACGTGCAGCGGGACCGCGGCGTCGGCCGTCCACGTGAGCCCGGTGTGTCGGAGATCGTGGCGGCGCAGGTGCTCGTACCCCCGAGCCGAAGCACCGCCTCGTCCCAGTGTGTTGCGTCGCGAAGGGCGGCGGTGGTGATCCGGCCGCGGTGCGGACCGGTGAACAACAGCCTGGCCATCGGGTCGGGTTCGACGGCGTCGAGGCGTTGTTCCACCAGTGCGCGGATCTCGGGGATCAGCGGGGCCGTTCTCCGGCGCTTGCCCTTGGCGGCAGAGGTCCCACATCCGGGTCGTCCGGTTGATGTGCTTGCCCGGCCGCCGGAGACCTCTCCGATGCGCGTGGCCGTGCAGGCTGCGAACCTCACGACGTCGCCCCGGGTGATGGTCGGCGGGCCGTTCGACCAGGGCCGTGGCGAGCTGGTCTAGCGCCGCCCAGTTGCGCGGTGCGAGGGAGCGGGGGTCGTCCAGCTCCTCCTGGGCCCGCTTGTGTTCCTGTTGCCAACCGGCCACCCCGGGCCGGGTTCACGTCCAGGAGGCCGTCCCGGACCGCTTGTTCCGTGGCCCGGGCCAACACCGCGAGGCTCGACTTCACGGTCGACCTGCCGCACTCGTCCGCGATCCACCCGTGCACGGCGCCGTCGGCCGGGCCGTTCGTGATGGTGGCGACATCGGGGTGACCGAGGGCCGGCAGCACGCGCAGTCGCCGGCCGGCCCGGTAGGGGTCGAGGGTCTCGGGCTCAGGCCCCGCGTTGCCAACTCCCGCTTGGCATAGCCGTATTCGGTCGGCGTCATCGTGACCGCGGCCGGGTGAATGCCACGGTAAGCGGCCTTCCGCATCCGCTCGATCCAGCCGAGCGCGTTTTCCTCGCTCTCGAACGCCTCGGAACGGGAGGGCCGCGTCCTCGTCCGAGGATCAGTCCACCGCACCGGTCACGGAAGGGAGTTGCCCGGTCGGGCCGATACTCTACGTCCGGCGACAGCTTGACCCCAGGGGTGACGGCCACGAGGCCGCCGAGGCGGTACGGGCGGCTACCGGGGCGCCGACCGGCGGGCAGTACGCCGGTGACGCGTGGAAGTCGATGATCCCCGGGACCTTCGCCCGGCTGAGCGGGATCTTCCCGGCCGACCACTGGCCGACCACCGGCCGGGCGCCTACGGCGGAAGGACGGGCCGGGGCCCGGCCAGCCCTTCCGCCGTTCGGACCGGGCTCAGGACGTCGCGAGGGTGTCCACGAAGTCGGTGCCGGCGCTGTAGAAGCCGTCCACCGTCTTCTGGACATCCGCGTAGGGGACAGCCGCGGCGTCCTTGTAGTAGAACCAGTTGATCTTCAGGTTCCAGGTGCGCTGTCCGCCGAGGGACGGCAGCAGGTCGATGAACCAGTTGCTGAAGTGGACGTCCATCTTCTCGCGCGGCACGTACTTACCGGTGCTGGTGAACAGCTCCTTGCCGTCCATGGAGTAGGTGGCCTTCCCGTCCACGGCGGTGACCATCATGATGTGCCAGCCCTTGAAGCGCTGCTTGTGCGGCTTGGTGACCCGGTCCGGCGGATCGGCCTTGAACCAGCTGGTGGTGTCGAGCTGCGGACCCGGCGTGCCCCAGCCGCCGTTCGGCATGTACTCGTAGTCGAGCTCGCTGTAGTTCGCCGAGTCGTCCGAGGGGGAGATCGGGAAGTAGGACTGGACGACGTGGTCGCCGTTCTTGCCGCCGGCCGGCTTGTCGCTGAGGTAGACCCGGGCGGCGAAGGTGCCGTTGAAGAGCTTGGTGCCGGTGCTCTGGATCTCGACCTGCTTGGTGCCCTTCTGGGTGCCGTCGGTGGACGCCTGCAGCTGCAGGGTCCGGCCGCCCTGGGCGGTGGTGTCGGCGGGGAAGCTCGCTCCGGCGTCGGACCACGTGTCCTGGATCCCGGGGCCGCCCTCGCCGGTGCGGATCTCCCAGCCGTGGGCGGTGAGTGCGGGGTCGGTGGGACCGGTGTAGTGGAAGTTGTCGAACAGGGTGCCCGGCGGGCCGGTCGGGGTCGGCGAGGCGCTGGCCGCGGACGTGCCCTTCGCCGTCGCGGCGCCGTCGCCGTTGCTGTCGCCGCCACCGGACGCCGGACCGCTCGAACAGGCGGTGAGCACGCACAGCAGGGTCGGGAGGGTGAGCACGCTCCACGCGCGGTGACGAGGGATGCGGCGGGGCTGACTCACGCGGGCTCCTTGGGGCGTACCGATCACACGTGCGCACTGATCGGATGAGGGGGTCATCCTAACGGGACGGGCAAGCCCCTCCGGCGCGTGCCCGTCCGGATCCGGAGGGCCGGAGTCCGAGGTCAACGGTGAGTACACGCCTGCATTCCGGTGCGCGCCGGCCGGTATCTCGATCCGATTACAACCCCCTGTCATATCGGGTCAAATCAACCTATCGGGACCAATTCGGTTCAGGCCGGTGTACTACCGTTCGCTCTACGCTCCCGCGGTCCACGTACCCTGCACTGAAAGGCGTCGCAAGGTGCGCCCAGCCATCACCCCCGTCGAACACGGACCGGTGCACACGCCACAGCCTGACGTGTTCGAGTCAAGCTTCGAAGGGGCCGCTCCCGCACCGGTGTTCGTCGACCAGTCCGGTCTGCGCGGCCGACTGCTGCGGGGTCTCGGCTGGCCGGTCTCGCTGGTCGGCGCGATCCTGGCGGTCGGCATGGCCAGCAGCATGGTCGGCATGCAGGCGGACGCCCCGGCGATGGGGATACCCGCGCATCCGCCCGCCCAGTCGCCGGCCCCGTCGCCCACGCCCACGCCCGTGACGTCGCCGTCACCCACCCCGTCGCACTCGCGCTCACCGTCGCACTCGCCGTCGGCGTCCTCGTCCAGGACGCCCTCGCGCTCCGCGACCCCCTCGACGAAGACCACGTCGAAGCCGACGACCACCCCACGGCGTGGCGCGACGCCCTCGGGCCAGTCGACCAAGCAGCCCTGAACCGCCCGCACCACCCATCTCCAGGAGCGCCATTGTCCCGCCACCAGCGCCGTCGGCAGTCCCTGCGGAGGCCGCGCCGGCTGGCCGCGCCGCCGTTGCGCTTCTTCATGCCGCTGTCCCTGCTGGCGTGCCTGCTCTCGCTCATCGTCCTGCGCGGCCTGGCCACCAACGAGGTGTTCCACGACGCCCGGGTCGCCGACTCGGCCGACCAGACGACCGTGCCGCAGGATCTGCTCAAGGGCGGCCCGATCATCGACGCGCGCGGCAGCAGGAACGACCACCCGGTGAGCTACGGCATCCCTGACCGCACCGTGGTCCTGAGCTTCGACGACGGCCCCTCGGAGGAGTGGACCCCGAAGATCCTGGAGATCCTCGCGGCCCGCAACGTCCGCGCGGACTTCTTCGTGACCGGCGCCATGACCGCCCGCAACCCGGACCTGATCCGGAAGATCGTGGCGGGCGGCCACGAGATCGGCCTGCACAGCTTCACCCACCCCGACCTGGCGTTCCAGTCGCACGCCCGGATCAGCTGGGAGATGGCCCAGACCCAGCTGGCACTGGCCGGCGTCGCGGGGGTGCACAGCTCGCTGTTCCGCCCGCCCTACTCCTCCAACTCGGCCGCGCTGGACGACTGGAGCTACCCGGTGATCAAGTACCTGGGTGCCCGCGGCTACGTCACCGCCTTCATCGACCACGACACCGACGACTGGAAGCGTCCGGGTGTGGACGCGATCGTCAAGGAGGGGCTGCCGGCCAAGCCCGGCGCGGGCGAGCTGATCCTGCTGCACGACGCAGGCGGCGACCGCTCCCAGACCGTCGAGGCGCTCGGCGTGCTCATCGACAAGCTGCAGGCCGACGGCTACCGCTTCGCCACCATCTCCGAGGCGCTCGGCGCCTCCAGCGCCACCACGCCGGTGCACGGCTTCCAGCTGTGGGCGGGCAAGGGCTACATCTGGGCCACCCAGCTGGCCCTGCACACCCTGCCGGTGCTGATCGCACTGCTGGCCGTGGTCGGCTTCCTGAACTTCGGCCGGTTCGCGCTGATGCTGGTCCTCGCTCCGATCCACGCCCGCCGCGCCAGGCGGCAGGACGCCTGGGGCGAGCCCGTCACCGAGCCGGTCACCGTGCTCGTCCCGGCCTACAACGAGCGCGAGTGCATCGCCAACACCCTCAACTCGCTGGCCGCCAGTGACTACCCGATCGAGGTCATCGTCATCGACGACGGCTCCTCGGACGAGACCGCGGACATCGTCGAGGAGATGAACCTGCCGTTCGTCCGGCTGATCCGCAAGGTCAACGGCGGCAAGTCCAGCGCGCTCAACGTCGGCATCGAGGCCGCCTCGCACGACATCGTCGTGATGATGGACGGCGACACCGTCTTCGAGCCGTCCACCGTGCGCGAGCTGGTCCAGCCCTTCGGCGACCCGGGGATCGGCGCGGTCTCGGGCAACGCCAAGGTCGGCAACCGCGACACCCTGATCGGCGCCTGGCAGCACATCGAGTACGTCCTCGGCCACAACCTGGACCGCCGGATGTACGACATGCTCGGCATCATCCCGACCATCCCCGGCGCGGTCGGCGCCTTCCGCAGGGAGGCCCTGCAGGCGGTCGGCGGGATGAGCGACGACACCCTCGCCGAGGACACCGACATCACCATGGCCGTGCTCTGCGAAGGCTGGCGGATCGTCTACGCCGAGCGCGCCCGTGCCTGGACCGAGGCCCCCGCCAGCCTCCAGCAGCTCTGGTCCCAGCGGTACCGCTGGAGCTACGGCTCCATGCAGGCGATGTGGAAGCACCGCCGCGCCGTCACCGCCGGCGGGCCGGCCGGGCGCTTCGGCCGCCTCGGGCTGCCGCTCGTCGTGCTGTTCGGCGTGGTCGCCCCGCTGCTGGCGCCGCTGGTCGACATCTTCCTGATATACGGCGTGCTGTTCGCGGACGCCGGGCTGACCCTCACCAGCTTCGGCGGCTTCCTCCTGATCCAGGCCGCGCTCTCCTGGTACGCCTTCCGGCTCGACCGCGAGAAGCCCTGGCACCTGATCAGCCTGCCGACCCAGCAACTGGTCTACCGGCAGCTGATGTACATCGTCCTGTTGCAGTCCGCGATCACCGCGATGACCGGTGGCCGACTGCGCTGGCAGAAGCTCCGGCGCACCGGCGAGGTCGCCGCACCGGTGGAGGCGTGACCGCGGAGTCCCCGGGATCCTGGACGGCTTGATACCGGGACGGTCGGTCCTGGAGGAAGTGCTCCTGATCGTGAGCGGCAAGAGCGGTAAGCGGTACGCGGCCGAGTTCACGAAGGACGCGGTGGAGCTGGTGCTCCCGACCGGGCGGAGACCGGCCGGGGCGACCAGGGAGCTCGGCGTCGGTGCCGGGGTACGCGGCCCTGGGTCGAGCAGGCGAAGATCGACCGGCTCCTGGGGCCGGTCGGTACGCCGACCGGCGATGATCGGAAGGTGCTGCGGCGGATCCGTCGCGAGCCGGCCGAGGTGAGGAGGGCGAACGAGATCCTGGTGAAAGTCACGGTGCACCGAGACCTTCTTCGCGAAGAGATCGTGGAGTAGGCGACGTGTGCCGCTTCATCGACGCGGAGAAAGCCTGCGCCGACCACCCAGACGGCTGTCCGGTCGCGCTGCTGTGCCGGGTTCTCGGCCTACCTCGCCCGACCCGCTGTGCCCGGCTCGCCGCCCGGCCGGCCGTCGTGGTCCGCCGGGAACGGGAGGGGGATCCGGTGGCCGGGATCCGCGAGATCCACGCCGCCTCCCGCGGCGCTTGCTGACGACGGCGCCTTCAGGGCGATGGCGCTCGGAGGCTGAGGAAGAGGCCGGTTCCGGCGAGGAAACCGTCCAGGACGTCGGGGCGGAGATGCGATCACCGACGTTCAGGGCTCCGGCCGTCTCCGAGTCCCCGGTCGGATCGGGATGGTAGTGGGGGTAGAGGGGGCGGGCCGGTCCAGGAGCGATGACATGTGTGGCCCGTCGACCGCGGCCGGTCGGGATCCGATGGGTCGCGATCATCCGGTGGCTGCCGTGAGGGGTGTGTCGGGGTCGTCTTCCGGTGTCCCGCTGCGTGCGGTCGCATCGTCGGCGCCACGGGCGCGCGCGAGGGCCGGTGGTGCGGCCTGGTGGCGGGGCGCGCGGTGGAGTTCTGCCGCTCTTGTCTGAAATCGGCTTCTTGTGCACGCGGAAGCGAATGCGTTCAGCAGCCGGACGGTGTTCCTAAGTGATCGTCAACTCATCTATAGTGACCAACCGTTGATCTGACAGGTGCGCGTCTTCATCGACGGCATCCGCTGGGCGACACTGCGGCCACGAGCATCCCAGAGGACTTTGATGACGGCGTCACCTTCCTTTCCTCGGCGCGGCTCGGAGCGTTCGCGGCTGCGTGGACCTGCTGCGGGGTTCGTGGCGGCGGTGCTGGTGGCCGGGGTGGTGGCGGCGGTGTCCGCCGCTGCCGTGCCCGGGTCGGCGCGGTCGGGGGTCGTCGTGGGCGGGGCCGTCCTCGCGGTCCTGTTCGGGGGTGCCGTGGGGGTGGCCGTGCATGCCGTCCGGTCCGCGCGGTGGCACCGGGCGGAGGCGGAGGCGATGTCCCGGGACGCCGACCGGTTGCTCCGGGAACGGGACGGGCTCGCGCGTGAACTCGGCGCCGAGCGGCACCGGTTGACGGACGAGTACACGCGCCGGATCGCGGCCGGCGCCGACGAGCACGCCCACCACGTCGCCACGCTCTCCGACGAGAGCACGCTGCGGATCGCCGCGCTGGAGGAGGGGCACGAGCGCCTCCTCGCGAAGCTGTCGGAGGAGCACACCGGCCGGATCGCGGCGCTGGGCGAGGACCGCGAGCGGGTCGTCGCCGCGCTGTCGGAGGAGTACGACCGGGAGCGTCTGCGGCTCACCGGGGAGAACACCCGGCTGGCCGCGGCGGCCCGGCAGGCGGAGGACGACCGTGCCGCGGCGCTCGCCGCCTGCGCCAACGCGGCGGGCCGGCTGCAGGCGCTCGCCACCGGAATCCTGGCCGACCTGCGGGAGATGGAGGACCGGCACAGCGACGAGACGGTGCTCGGCGACCTGCTCCACCTGGACCACCGGGCAGCGCAGGCCGGCCGGATCGCCGACTCCGTCGCGGTGCTGACCGGGGCGCGCTCCGGTCGTCGGTGGGCCCGTCCGATCGGCATGGAGTCGATCCTGCGCGGGGCGATGGGCCGGATCGGCGGCTACCAGCGGGTCCGGGTGCACTCCAACAGCGACGTGGCCGTCGCCGGGCACGCCGCCGAGGGTGTCATGCATGTGCTCGCCGAACTGCTCGACAACGCCGCGAACTTCTCGGCGCCGACGGCCGAGGTGCACGTGTACGTCGAGGAGGTCCCGGCCGGCGTGATCGTGTCGGTCGAGGACAGCGGCCTGGTGATGGGCGAGGTGCAGCTGCACCGGGCCAAGCAGGCCGTCTCGGGGGAGAGCACCGGCCTCGGCGGCCTCACCGGTACCCGGCTCGGCCTCGCCGTCGTCGGCCGGCTGGCCCGCAAGCACGGTCTCGCGGTGTCGTTCCGGCCGTCCGCCCGCGGCGGCACCGGCGTGCTGGTGCTCATGCCGCACGAACTGCTGACCCGGGTCACCGCTCCGCAGCCGGGTTCGGCCCCCCGTACGTCGCTCGCGCTCGGTTCCGGCGCGGCGGGCGGTGCGGGACGCGCGACGGCTGCCGCGGCCGAGCCGGTGGCCCCTGGCGCCCCTGCCGCCGCACCGTACGAGGCGGCCCGGTCCGCCGCCGAGGGCGAGACCCCGGGCGCCGGGGGCCTCGCCCGCCGGCAGCGCGGGCAGACCCTCGCCGCCGCGGAGGGGGGCCGCCGCGAGGGCGTGCCGCCCCGGCCGGCGCCGGACGCCGGCGCGGGCCTCGCCCGTTTCAGCAGCTTCCGCCAGGCCGTCCGCGGCACCTCGGCGGGCACCGTCCCGGTGCCCGGGCGTCCGGAGCAGCCGGACGCCGAACCGATCACCGGCCGGGCCCCGGCCGCTTCCCCGCACCCGGAAGGTGACACCCCCCGATGACCGCCACCGTCAACGAGCCCACCCCGGCGTCCGCGTCCACCACCGACGGCACGCTGGACTGGCTCCTGGAGAACCTGCTCGCGCGCACTCCCGGCGCCCGGCACGCGCTCGCCCTCTCCCGTGACGGCCTGAAGCTCTGTCGTACGTCCGGGCTCTCCGTCGACCAGGCCGACCAGCTGGCGGCGATCGCCGCCGGTATCCAGTCCCTCTCGTACGGCGCGTCGATCGAGTTCGGCGACGGCTCCGGCGGGGTGCGTTCGGCGGTGACGGAGTTCTACGGCGGGCTGCTGTTCATCGTGGAGGCCGGCGAGGGCGCCCATGTGGCGGTCATCGCCACCGAGGAGGCGGACGCGGGGCTCGTGGGCCACAACGTCAGCGAGCTCGTCGAGCAGATCGGCGAGCACCTGCGCGCCGCACCCCGCCGTACCGAGCAGCCGTGAGCCGCCCCGGCAGAGACGACGCGCCGGACCGGCTGTACACCGTGACCGGCGGCCGCAGCCGTGCCGGGTCGGACGTCTTCGACCTGGTGACCCTGGTGGTCGCCGAGTTCGACGCGGCGGCCGGCCTGCAGTCCGAGCACGCCGCGATCCTGCGGATGTGTCAGCGGCCCACCGCGGTGGTGGAGATCGCCGCCGAACTCCGGCTGCCGGTGAGCATCGTCCGCATCCTGCTCTCCGACCTGCTCGACACGGGCCGGATCAGCGCCCGCCATCCGCGCACCGCGGCGGCCGCCTACAGCCGCCCGGATCCCGACCTCCTGGAGCAGGTGCTCGTTGGCCTCCGCAACCTCTGAACGGCCGGACGGCCCCGGCTCGGACGGCGCCGGCCCGGACGGCGCCGGCCCGCACTTTCCGGACGGCACCGACCTGCCGGCCGTGCGCACGGAGCTCCGGGCCACCTCCGACAACGGCCTCAAGATCGTCGTCGTCGGCGGTTTCGGTGTCGGCAAGACCACGATGGTGCGTTCCGTCAGCGAGATCCGTCCCCTCAGCACCGAGGAGACGATGACCCGCGCCGGGGAGGCCGTCGACGACGTCACGGAGGTCCGCGGCAAGGAGTCCACCACCGTGGCCTTCGACTTCGGCCGGATCACGCTGGACGCGCGCAACGTGCTCTACCTGTTCGGCGCCCCCGGGCAGGAGCGGTTCTGGTTCCTCTGGGACCGGCTGTTCTCCGGCACCCTCGGCGCCGTCGTGCTGGTCGACACCCGCCGGATCTCGGACTCCTGGTACGCCATCGACCGTCTGGAGGCGCACGGCACCCCGTTCATCGTGGCGTGCAACGAGTTCGACGGTCCCACCCACACCGAGCAGGAGGTGCGCGAGGCGCTCGACCTCGACCCGAAGGTGCCGCTCGTCGTCTGCGACGCGCGCCTCCGGGACTCCGGCAAGCACGTGCTCATCACGCTGGTGCAGCACGTCCGATCCCTGTACGCCCTCCAGGAGACCTCCCCGTGACTGCCGAGACCGCCCCGACCGCCGAGACCGCCGGCTGCCCCGCCCGCGTCCCCCTGTCGGGTGCCGAGTTCCAGACCGAACCCGCCGTGCTGTACCGGCGGATGCGGCAGGAGCACGGCACCGTGGCGCCCGTCGTGCTCGACGGCGACGTGCCCGCCTGGCTCGTGCTCGGCTACCACGAACTGCACCAGGTCACCGGCGACCCGGTGCTCTTCAGCCGTGACTCCGACCTGTGGAGCGAGTGGGACCGCATCCCGGAGGACTGGCCGCTGCGCCCGATGATCGGCCACAAGCAGCCGTCCATCCTCTACACCGTCGGCGAGCGGCACCGGGAGCGCGCCGCCATGGTGAGCAACGCCCTCGGCGCCGTCGCCCCCGCCGAACTCCGGCTGCACGCCGAGCGGTTCGCGGACGAGCTGATCGACACCTTCTGCGCCCGCGGCAGCGCCGACCTCATCGGCGACTACGCGATGCTGCTGCCGGTGCGCGTGCTCGCCCGGCTCTACGGCTTCTCCGACGAGCAGGGGCCCGGCCTGGTCTCCGCGATGAACGACATGATCGACGGCCAGGACCGCGCGATGGCCGGGATGGTGCACCTGGGCACGTCGATGCAGAGCCTCCTCGCGGACAAGCACGCCGCGCCCGGCGACGACGTCGTCTCCCGGATGCTCGCCGACACGTCCGGCTTCACCGCCGAGGAGGTCGCGCAGGACCTGATGGTCATGATGGCGGCCGGCCACCAGCCCACCGCCGACTGGATCGGCAACTCGCTGCGGCTGATGCTGACCGACAGCCGGTTCGCCGCCTCCCTCTTCGGCGGGCGCAACAGCGTCGCCGAGGCCATGAACGAGGTGCTCTGGGAGGACAGCCCCACCCAGAACGTGGCGGGCCGCTGGGCCTCCCGCGACACCCGGCTCGGCAACCGCCACATCAGGGCCGGCGACATGCTGCTGCTGGGCCTGGCCGCCGCCAACTCCGACCCGCGGGTCCGGACCGACGGCGCCGCCCTCACCGGCGGGAACAACGCGTTCTTCTCCTTCGGCCACGGCGAGCACCGCTGCCCGTTCCCGGCGCAGGAGATCGCCGAGGTGGTCGCCCGCACCGCCATCGAGGTCGTCCTCGACCGGCTGCCCGACATCGACCTGGACACCTCCGCCGAAGCGCTCTCCCGCCGGCCGTCCCCCTGGCTGCGCGGTCTGACGGAACTCCCCGTGCGATTCACCCCGACCCCGACCCTTGGAGGCACGACGAGATGACTTCTTCCAGCGGCGCGCGCATCGTTCTCGACCCCTTCGTCACGGACCTGGACGGCGAGAGTGCCCGGCTTCGGGCCGCCGGCCCGCTCGTCGAGGTCGAACTCCCCGGCGGGGTGCCCGTCTGGGCCGTCACTCGGCACGCCGAGGCCCGCCAACTGCTCACCGACAAGCGGATGGTCAAGGACATCAACCTGTGGGGCGCCTGGCAGCGCGGCGAGATACCCGCCGACTGGCCGCTGATCGGACTCGCCAACCCGGGCCGTTCCATGCTCACGGTCGACGGCGAGGACCACCGCCGGCTCCGTACGCTCGTCGCCCAGGCCCTCAGCCCGCGCCGCGTCGAGCTGATGCGCGAGCGGGTCGCCGAGCTGACCGCCGGCCTGCTGGACGGCCTCGCCGACCGCTCGGCGGACGAAGTCGTCGACCTGAAGGCGGAGTTCGCCTACCCGCTGCCGATGTACGTCATCAGCGAGCTGATGGGCCTCCCGGAGGACGGCCTGCCCCGGCTCAAGGTGCTCTTCGAGAAGTTCTTCTCCACCCAGACCCCGCCCGCCGAGGTGCTCGCGACCCTCGCCGAACTCGGCGGGCTGATGGGCCAGGTGGTCAAGGCACGCCGCGAGGAGCCCGGGGACGACCTCACCAGCGCCCTGATCCTCGCCTCCGACGGCGGTGACCGGCTCACCGACGAGGAGATCCTCAACACCCTCCAGCTGATGATGGCGGCCGGTCACGAGACCACCATCTCGCTGATCGTCAACGCCGTCGTCAACCTCTCCACCCACCCCGAGCAGCTCGCCCGGGTGCGGGCCGGCGAGGTCGGCTGGGACGCGGTCGTCGAGGAGACCCTGCGCTGGTCCACCCCGACCTCGCACGTGCTGATCCGGTTCGCCGCCGAGGACGTGCCGGTCGGCGACGCGGTGATTCCCGCGGGCGACGCCCTGATCGTCTCGTACGCCGCCATCGGCCGCGACGAGGAGGCCCACGGGCCCACCGCCGGCGAGTTCGACGTGACCCGCTCGCCCAACCGCCACATCTCCTTCGGCCACGGGCCGCACGTCTGCCCCGGCGCGGCGCTCTCCCGCCTCGAAGCCGGTGTGGCGCTGCCCGCCCTGTACGAGCGCTTCCCCGACCTCCACCTGGCGGTTCCCGGCACCGAACTGCGCAACAAGCCGGTGCTCACGCAGAACGACCTCCAGGACCTCCCCGTCCGCCTCCACTGACACTCCCGGCCTCCACCGACGCCTTCCCGTCCGACACCTCGCCGTCCCTGCCGGCACCTCCCCGCCTCCGCCGACGCCTCCGTCTTCCCGTCGCCGCCCGTCGGCCGGGACGGGCCGTGGCGCCGGGTCGGCCCGTGGCGCCGGGCCGGGGCCGGCACCCCGACGAAGCCGCAGGTCCGCCGACCTGCGGCTTCGTCGTGCCCGGCGGCCGGGCGGCGTCGCCGGGTGCCCCGAGGCGGGGGCCGGTGGCCCGGTGGCGCGACCCGCACGACGGCGTATCGCGGGCGGGCGCACGGCGATACGCGGGGGATACCGGGCCGGGTGAGGATGGCCGGGCGGGTGCCGCTCACCCGGGCCGGTCGGCGTGCCCGGCGTGCGCGGGGCCGGTCGCTTCCGGCCGGTCGCGACCGCGTGTCCGGCGTGCAGGGCGTGTACGGAGGGGGTGTGCTGTGAGATCGCCGATCGGCTTCCGGCGCACCCCCGGTGACCGGCCCCGGGCATGTCGTACGGACACCGCGCCCGCTCCCCGGGGCTGTTGACGGGCCCCTGCCCGTCCGGCCCGTCCGCCCGCGGTGCCGCGCACGGCCGTGCCGTGCGCGCCGTCGGCCCACCACTATGCGAGGGATCGCCCTTGACCGAACACACCGATTTCGACGGGTTGAGCCTGCTGGTCCGTACGTACCCGGCGTCCGCCGTCGATGCGGCGATCGCCTCGTGCGGCCGCACCGAACAGCGCCGACGGCGGTTGTCCGCCCGGCTGATGGTCTACTTCGTGCTGGCCATGGCGCTGTTCGCGCCCGCGCCGTACCTGGAGGTGATGCGGCGGCTGACGTCCGGGCTGCGCCGGGCCGGGCTGTGGGAGGACGGTCCGCTGCCGACCAAGGCGAGCATCTTCCAGGCGCGCGAACGCCTGGGCGCGGGCCCGTTACGTGAGTTGTTCCGTTCCTGCGTGCGCCCGTCGGCGGGTCCGGACACGCCGGGCAGTCGCTGGCGGGGGCGGCCGGTGCTGCTGGTCGAGGAGCACGCCGTCGACCTCCCGGACGGTTCCGGCCGGGCGCGGCTGCCACTGGCCGGGCTGGTCGAGTGCGGCACCGGCGTCGTGCTCGACGCGGAGTGGGAGGCGCCCGATCCGGTGGGGGCGCTGCTGCGTTCGGCGCTGCCGGGGGCGCTCCTGGTGATCGAGGGCGGCCCGTTCGGTCCGGAGGCGGCGGCCGCGGCGGCGGCCGGTGGCATCGGTGTGATCCGGCGGCTGCCGTCCTCCGTGGTGCCGTTCCAGCCCGAACTCCGCCTCCGGGACGGTTCGTTCATCGTCAGCCTGGCGGGCCGCCCGTGGCGGGTCATCGGCCCCGACCTCGTCACCACCCTGCTCGACCCGGTCCAGGCCCCGGCCCGGGAACTGCTGGCCGGCTACGTCATGGCGGGCGCCGCGCGCGGCACCCTGCGCGCCGCCCTGCGCGCCGCCCTGCGCGGGCCCGATCCGGCGGGCGCCGGCCTCATCAGCCGGACGCCCGAGGGCATCGACCAGGAGCTGTACGGGCGGCTGCTGGTGCACCACGCCGCGCGGCGGTCCGCGCACGGCGCCCCGGCCGCACGGGAGCACCGTGCGCCGTCCCGCGCGCCCGAATTCTCCTGCCGCCCCGCGGGCCGGCCCGTCCGTTCGTCCGTGATGACGGCAGTTGCGGTGCGAACTCGTCGCTAAACAAACGGCTTTGCCGCCGGAACGAGCCCGGGGTTAGCGTTCTGGACGTCGGAGAAAGGCGAATCCGGAATCCGGCTCCAGCACCCCACCAGGCGAAGGACGAACACATGCGTATCAAGGCTGCCATTGCGCTCGGTGCCGCCGGGCTCGCGCTCGCCACGGTCGGCGCGGGCACTGCGTCCGCGAGCAACTCGGCGACGCTCTACTACAACTCGAACTACGCCGGTAACTGGGTCAACTTCACGTCCAACGTGTCGAACTTCTCCGGTTACTACTTCATCGACGGCCAGCCGGTCAAGAACAACGCCGCCTCCGCGTGGAACTTCGGCACCAGCACGGCCACGATCTACTTCAACTCGAACTACGCGGGTGCCTCGGACCGTCTCGCGCCGGGCACCGGCCAGGCCCGCCTGGCGAACACCTACAACGAGAACGCCTCGCTGCGCTTCTCCTGAGCCCCCACCGGCCGGCCGTCGCCGGCGCGCGCGTGCGGGCCGCCGCGCGCGCCGGCCCCGACCGCCCGGCAGCACCGCCGCCCGGCAGCACCGCCGCCCGGCAGCACCGCCGCCCGGCAGCACCGCCGCCCGGCACCGGATGATCCGCCACCGCTGATCCGCCACCGCTGATCCGCAGTCGTGCCGATCCGCCGATCCGCCGATCCGTACGGCGTCGCCCGGTGCCCGCGCGTCGGCACAGTCCGACCGTGCACCCCGCTCGTACTCCCCGTTCCGCACACCCTGGGAAGGACCACCCATGCGCATCAAGGCCGCCATCGCCGCCACCGCCACCGTCGCCGCAGCCCTCACCGGCATCGCCGCGGGCACCGCCTCGGCCGACAACCACGTGGGCCTGTACTACAACTCGAACTACGCGGGTGACCAGGCGCACTTCTACAGCAACATCTCGGACTTCGCCGGGTACGTCTTCATCCACGGCCAGCCGATCAAGAACAACGCCGCCTCCGCGTGGAACTACGGCACCAGCACCGCCACGATCTACTTCAACTCGAACTACGCGGGTGCCTCGGACCGTCTCGCGCCGGGCACCGGCCAGGCCCGCCTGGCGAACACCTACAACGAGAACGCCTCGCTGCGCTTCTCCTGAGCCGACCGGGCCGGCCGGGCCTCCGCCCGGCCGGCCCGCGCCGTCCCGGCGCGCACCGCCGTCACTGCCGCTGCCGCCACCACCGCCGCACCAGGGCGGGCACCAGGGCGGGCACCAGACCGGCATCCGCCCCTGCGCCCGTACGACGTGCCGGTCCTGCGCACCTCTGCACACCACCGGTCCGACGAGGAGTCACCCAGGTCATGCCCGGTCGATCCCACCTCCGCCCCGCCCTCGCCGCCGTTCTCGGCGCCGTGGCCCTCCTTGCCGCGGTCTCGGGCTGCTCGGGGCCCGCGGGCGCCGCGACCCCGGCGCCGGCTGCCACGCCCACCGTGCTCGACGCCACCGATCTCCGGCTCCCGGCCGCCGACTACCTGCTGACGCCGCAGGCCCGGCTCCGGATGGACCGTGCCTCGCAGGCGCTGGTCACCGCCTGCGTGAAGCGGTACGGGCTGGAATTCACCGGTAGTCCGCCGGCCCCGCGCAGCGAGCCGGCGACGGTGACGGAAATGCGCTACGGAGTGGCGAACGCCGAGCAGGCGCGGACCACCGGATACCATTTCGGGCCGGCGAACCGCGGTTATCTCCCGCCGACCGGTGAGGTCGAACCGGCGCCGAACAAGGACGCCGGATATCAGCTCGTGCTGAACGGGAACGGGTCGCCCGGAAAGAACGACGGAACGGCCGCGGAATACCGCGGTAAGACGGTGGGTCCGGGCGGCTGCATGGCGGAGATGACGAAGCGGCTCTCGGGGCGTTCGACATTCCTCGGCGAGGCGGCGCTCGTGCAGCAGGTCGACGCCCGGAGTTTCGACGAATCACTGAAGGCGCCGGCCGTCCAGAAGGTTTTCCGGGCGTGGTCGGCCTGCATGCGTGAGAAGGGATTCACCTATGCGACGCCGCTCGACGCGGTGAACGATCCCGCGTTCGGCAAGCCCGAGCCGGCCGTCGGCGAGCAGCGGACCGCCCAGGCCGACGTCGCCTGCAAGCAGCAGCACAACGTGGTCGGTGTCTGGTTCGCGACCGAGGTGGACCGGCAGAACGCGCTGATGGCGCCGCACGCCGCCGAACTGCGGACCGTGAAGATCCAGATGGGCGAGCAGGACGCGGTGGTGACCGACGTGCTGCGCGTGACAGGCTGACCCGGCGTCACCGACTCGCCTGCGCATGGCCCAGACTCTTCTGTGTTGTACCCGTCAGGAACATCGGGGCTGTGACCGTGGTTCTCCCACTACCCGATGATCATGAATCGGGAGACCGAGGAGAGATTCAGTGGCCCGCAAACCGCGCCCCGTCGATCCGGCCGACGGGCCGATACCGGCCTTCGCCCACGACCTCAGGAACGTCAGGGAGGACGCCGGCAATCCGACCTACCGCGCGCTCGCGGTCCTGGCCGGGTTCAGCGCGACCACCCTGAGCGACGCCGCCGGAGGCGTCCGGCAGCCGAGCCTGGAGGTGACGCTCGCCTACGTCGGCGCCTGCGGCGGCGACGTGCCCGGCTGGGAGCGGCGCTGGCGTGAACTCGACGCCGTCCTCGTGCGGGAACGCGCCGCCGCTGCGGGCTCCGGTGCGGGCTCCATGGGCTCCGGCGCGGACGGCCGCGTGGCGAAGGACCTCCTCCCGGTACGGCCGGCTCCTCGGAACGAGCCGCCGACCGAACCGGCGGAGACGGAACAGGCGGACCGGGCCGAACCGGCGGACCGGGCCGAACCGGGAGAGCCGGCAAGGCCGGGGGAGCCCGGGGAACCGGGAAGGCCGGAAGGGCCTGACGCCGCCGCCGTCGTCCTGGCCGGGGCGACGCCCGGTCGCCGGGCCGGTGCGACCCCGGCCCCCGCACCGGTGCCCGAACTGCCGCCGCCCACCGAGGACCTCGCGGCCGGTCCGGGTGCGGCGGTGTCCGCCTGGGTGCGCTGGTCGGCGCTCGCCGCCGCGTTCGCCGCGGTCGTGCTCGCGGGGATGTTCGCGGTCGCCCATGCCGGTGGCGACGGCGCGCCCGACGTCGCCGCGTCGAAGCCCGCCGCACAGCCGGAGTGCTTCCCCGGCAGCCCGGCCGGTGTGTTCTCGGGCACGACCTACAACGTCAGCACGCAGATCAGGGCCGGTGCGAGCATCAGCGCACCGGTCCTGCGGCGTGCCGGCAACGCCTGCGCGCTGCAGCTCACCGGGTACTGCCTCGGAGACGTCGTCGTGGACATCACCTCGGGCACGCCCGACGCCCGGTGGTTCCAGGTCGAGGGCGGCGGGGTGGTCTCGTCCGCCGTGGTGCACGGCAACCCGCCGGGCGGGATGCAGCCGAGCACCTGCCCGGACTCCGTGCCGGCACCGGCCGCGGTCGTCCTCTCCGTCGTGCGCTCCGGCGGCTCGGACTCGGTCGAACTCCGCGCCCGGGGCACCCGGGTGGCGATCGTCGGCTTCGCCGCGTACTTCGCCCCGCCGGGCGACTCCGGCATGACCCCGACGTGGCAGCAGATCGGGCTCACCGCCACGGGGTCGCTGGGCTTCGCGACGCCGTGGCGGATCGGCCCGCTGCAGGCGAAGGCGGCGCCGGGTGCGACCGTCCCCGTCGTGGCGGCGGCGTGCCTGGGCGGCGGGGGGCCGACCGCGGTGGTCGACGCCCGCCTCCTCCCGCTCTCCGCGGACGGCGGCACGGGCACCGGTGCGGGCGGCAGCGGCGGAGGGCCGGCCGTGCCGCTCGCCGCCGCCCCGCCGGGGACGGACCTGGTGAAGGCGGCGCAGGCCGCCTGCCGCTACCCGATGGGGGGCTGATCGCGGCCCGCCGCGCGTCGAATCCCCCCGACGGCCTGGCTCCGGGCACCGGGGTCGGCTGCGCGACCGGGACGATACGGTCGCGCCGGAGACTGGGCCGGGCAACCGGCGCTGCGCGGAGGTGTTCTGTCGGACGGTCGGCGGAACGCGGGACGCGGGACGCGGCGCGGGCACGCCACCCGTCCCGTCCCCGCTCGGAGAGGCGACCCCGACCCGTGACACTCACCCGACTCCTGCGCCGGATGTCCGGCCTGGCCGTGACCGCGGCACTGGCCGCCGGCATCCTGACCCTCGGCCCCGCCCCCGCCGCCTCGGCGGCCACCGGCGGCGGGGCCGCCTCGCTCGCCGCGGCGAACGTCGGGCGGACGGCCGGCACCTGCGCCACCACCCCGACCCACAACAGCCTGGGCGGCGACCAGTTCGAGCACAGTTGCGCCGGCGGGTACTCCGGCGGCCCCGAGTACTGGTGCGCGGACTTCGCACTCTGGGCCTGGCGCAACGCGGGCTTCGTCACCACCGGCCTGGACGCCTCCGCGGCGAGTTTCCACACCTACGGCCAGACCAACGGCACCCTGCACACCGCCGCGACGTACAGCCCGCAGCTCGGTGACGCCGTCGTCTACGGCAGCACCCGGGACTCCGAGTTCCACCACGTGGGCATCGTCACCGCGGTGAACGCCGACGGATCCGTCACCACCGCGAACGGCGACTGGAACGGCGACCCGAACGCCTCCACCATGGCGGATTTCGCGGTGAGTTCGAAGGTCGTGTCGATCACGCTGTCCGCCGCGCAGAAGGCGGTGGGCAGCGTGCCCTCGACCGTCGACCCCGCCGACGGCTACGTGATCAAGGGGTACACCACCCCGACCACCACCGCGCCCGCCAACCCGTACACGGCGAGCCAGGTCTGCGGCAGCGGGTACGGCGTGATCGACACGCACGACCTCGGCGGCGCGGTGGCCTACCTGCTCTACGACCCCTCCGACGGACGCAACTGCGTGGTGACGCTGGCGACCCGTCCGACCGGCGCCGTCGCGATGGACGCCACGCTGGAGGTGCAGGGCGGTGCGGCGCTGAGCAACCCCGGCACCTTCACGTACTACGCCGGTCCGGTCTCCGCGTACGCCGCGAGCGCCTGCGTGAAGTGGGGCGGCACCTACCAGTCCACGACGTGGACGAGCGACTGGAGCCACTGCGGCTGAGCGGCGGCCGGGCACGTCCCCTCCGGGCGGCCCGCCGTGCACGACCCACGGCCGCCCGGCCGGGCCGACCCCGCCGACCTGCGACGGAGCGGGCCCGGAGCCGTTGACCGGAATTGATTGAAAGGCGGCGGCGAGGCTCCTGGACAGCTCCGTGGCGGGCTTGGATCGGATCCGGCGGCCGGTGGCGCACGACGTGCGGCACCGGCCGCCGGAGCCGTCGTCGGGAGCACAGGGGGAGCGGGCGGATGGAATTCGGGATCCTCGGACCACTGCAGATCAGGATCGGCGCCGCGGTGCAGGTCGTTCCGGCGGCGAAGCAGCGGGTGCTGCTCGCCGCGCTCCTCGTCCGCCGCGGCCAGGTGGTGCCAGCCGACCAGTTGGCCGACGCCGTCTGGGGCGCGCATCCGCCGCCCAGCGCCGCCACCACCCTGCGCAACTACGTGATGCGGCTGCGCAGGGGGCTCGGCGAGGCCGGTGAGCGCATCGAGACGCACGCCGGCGGCTACGTCGTCCGGGTCGCGCCGGGCGAGTTCGACGCCGACCGCTTCACCGCCCTGCGCGCCCTCGGCGCGGACGCGCTGCGCGACGGCGCACCCGACCGCGCGGTCGGGCTGTTCGAGGAGGCGCTCGCACTCTGGCGCGGACCCGCCCTGGTCGACGTCGACTCGGACACGCTGCGCCTCGCCGAGGCCGGGCGGCTCGCCGAGGCCCGGCTCGACGTGCGGGAGTCCAAGCTCGACGCCGAACTGCGGCTCGGCCGCCACAGCGGCCTGCTGGGCGAACTGCGCGCACTCACCGCGAGCCATCCGGAGCGGGAACGCTTCTGGGTGCTGCTCATGACGGCGCTCTACCGCAGCGGCCGCCAGTCGGAGGCCCTGACGGCCTACCAGGAGGTGCACCGCATCCTCGGCGAGGAGATCGGGGTCGAGCCCGGGGCCGAGCTGCGGACCGTCCACCGCCGCATCCTTCGCGCGGACCCCGCACTGGACGGTCCCTCCGAGGGGCCCCCGCGCCCCGGCCTCCCGACGGCGCCGGCCGGACAGGGCCACGCCGACGGGAGGCGCAGGCGCCCGGGCGGGCAGCCGGGCCCGGTCGACGGGCGGCGGACACGCGCCACCTCGCAGTCCGGTCACGCCACCTCGCAGTCCGGTCACGCCACGCCGCAGTCCGGCCGCGCCGCCTCGCAGTCCGGTCTCGCCGACGTGCGTCCGGGGCATGCCATTGTGTCGCCGGAGCAGGTCCGGCCGTTCCAGTTGCCGCCGGACGTACCCGACTTCACGGGCCGCAACGCCGTGCGCGCCGACCTCACCGCCCGGCTCGCCGCCCGCGGACGGCGGGCGCCGTTCGTCGCCGCGGTGTCGGGCGGGCCGGGGTCCGGCAAGACCGCGCTCGCCGTCCACCTCGCGCACTCCGTCCGTGCCCAGCACCCCGAGGGCACCCTCTTCGCGTCGCTGCGCGGCAGCACCCCGGCGCCCGCCGCACCGGCCGCCGTGCTGCACGGCTTCCTCACCGCGCTCGGCGTGCCGGGGGAGTCCGTCCCGGCGGGCGTCGAGGCGCGTACCGCACTGTTCCGCTCGCTGATCGCCGGGCGGCGGATGCTGGTCGTGCTCGACGACGCCCGGGACACCGCGCAGGTGCGGCCGCTGCTCCCCTCCGACCCCGGCCACGCGGTGCTGGTCACCGGCCGCGGACGGTTCACCGATCTCGTGGGCGCGCAGCCGGTGGTGGTCGGCGGGCTGGGGGAGGCGGCGGCCCGGGTCTTCCTCGCGCGGGCGGCGGGCACGGGTCGTGCCTGCACGGACCCGGATGCCGCGGCGGCGCTCGTCCGGGCCTGTGACGGCCTGCCGCTGGCCCTGCGGATCTGCGCCGCCCGGCTGTCCGCCCGGCCGTCGTGGAGCGTCCGCGACCTGGCCGCGCTGCTCGCGGACGACCGCCGGCTGCTGGACGCCCTGCGGGCCGGCGACCTGGACGTGCGGGCCGCGCTGTCCGGCGCGTACGACGCCCTCGCCCCGACCGCCGCCCGGGCCCTGCGCCTGCTGGCCCCGGCCGACGGCCTCCCGACCGTGCGGGTGCCGGCGGCCGCCCGGGTGCTCGGCGAGTGCGAGCCGCGGACGGAGCACCTGCTGGAGCAGCTCGTCGACGCGCACCTGCTCACCGCCGTCGGCCGCGGGGAGTACCGCTACCCGCGGCTGGTGCGGGTGTTCGCGCGGGAGTGCGGCGGCCGGGTGGACGGCGTCCTCGCGCAGCGGCGTGCCGAACAGGCCGCCCAGCAGGGTGCACCGACGGCCGCGCTGGCCTGCTGACGGCCGGACGCCGAACCCCGGACGTCGGAGCGGGAGCGGGCGGGCGGCCGCCCGGCCACCCGCCCGCTCCCGCTCCGACGTCCGGGCCGTCAGCCCCGTACGCGGGCCCGCGGGGTGGTGGCGGTGTCCGTCGACCGGGCCGGCTCCGAGACCGGATCCGTGACGGGCTCCGTGACCGGCGCCGCCGCGGGCGCGCCCGTCCGGCGGGACGGAACGAGCAGCGCCGCGAGGGCCGCGGCCAGGCAGAACACGGCGAGCAGGGTGAACCCGTGGGTGTAGCCCGAGGCGTACGGGAGGCCGGAGGGCTGGAGGTGGCCGGTGACGAGCCCGGTCATGAGGGCGGCGCCGACGGAGCCGCCGATGGTGCGGATGTTGGCGTTCATGCCGGTGGCGGCGCCGGTCTGGGCGGCGGGCACGCTCTGCACGATGAGGTTGCTCATCGAGGCGAAGGCCAGGCCGATGCCGAGCCCGAACACCCCGGCGGCCAGGCCGACCTGCCACGGCTCGGCGTGCCAGGCGGCGAGGATCGTGCAGGCGGCCGCGCCGAGCACGGCGCCCGTGGTGAGCTGTGCCTTCGCGGGGAAGCGTCCGGCCAGGCGGCCGCTGAGGACGCCCGCGACGAACATCGAGACGAGCATCGGCAGCATCAGCAGCCCGGCGCCGGTGACGCTGGCCCCGAAGCCGTAGCCGGCGGAGGCGGGGGCCTGCGTGAAGCCGGGGAGGAACGCCCACACCGCGTACATGCCGCCGCCGAACAGCAGGGCGGCCGTGTTGGTCGTCCACACGGCGGGGAGCCGCATGATGCGCAGGTCGATCAGGGGGTTGCGGGAGCGGCCCTCGACGACGGCCCAGACGGCGAAGAGGACGACGGCGGCCGCGAGCAGGCCGATCACGAGAGGGGATCCCCAACCCCAGCTCGATGCCTGGCTGATGGGCAGCAGCAGGGCGACGAGCCAGCCGGAGAGGAGCGCCGAGGCGAGCCAGTTGACGCTGCCCCGGGTGCGGTTCGGCGACTCGGGCACGTACCGGTGGGCGATCAGTGCGGTGATCGCCACGATGATCACGGGGAACCAGAACAGCCAGCGGTAGTCGAGCGCGCCGACGATCGGCCCGGCGAGCACCATGCCGAGGCCGCTGCCCACCGCGATGACGGCGGAGAGGTTGCTGATGCTGGTGGGCACCCGGCCCGCGGGGAACTCGTCGCGGATGATGCCGAACGACAGCGGGAACAGCGCGCCCGCGATGCCCTGGATCACCCGGGCGATGATCAGCACGGTGATGTTGGGCGCGAGGGCGGCGACCAGGCAGCCGACCAGCAGGGCGATCAGGGCGGCGACGAGGGTGCGCTTCTTGCCGGCCAGGTCGCCGACGCGGCCCAGGATCGGCGTGAAGACCGAGGCGGAGAGCAGGTAGGCGGTCATCACCCAGGTGACCGTGGCCTGCGAGGTGTGCATCGCCTGCTGGACGGTCGGAAGGGCGGGCGTGATCAGCGACTGGAGCAGGGCGTAGACGCCGGCGCCGGTGGCGAGGACGCCGAAGGTGAGGCGGTTGGAGGCAGGCTTCGGGCGGAGTGGGGCGCGGTTCATCGAACCTTCTCGGGACGCGGGTTTTCTCGGACGCGGCACGTCGGGACGCGGGCACGCGTGACGGTGCGGGCGGTGCGGGCGCGGCCGTGCTGAGCAGGGAGCGGGCGTACGGTGCGGGCAGGCGGAGCACGGGCGGCAGCGCACGGCCGGGCCCCCACTGCTAAAGTCGAGGCATGCCTCCACATTAACGGAGGTACCCCTCCGGTTCAACCCGGTGTGCCCGAAGCGAGGTCCCCGTGCCCGAACAGGTCGTCGTCGGCGAGTTCCTCGCCGCCCAGCGCCCCCGCCGTGCCGACGCCGCACGCAACTTCGACGCCCTCCTCGCCGCCGCCCGCGAAGCCTTCGCCGAGCACGGCGCCGAGGCCTCGCTGGAGGACATCGCCCGCCGCGCCGGCGTCGGCATCGGCACCCTCTACCGCAACTTCCCCACCCGGCGGCACCTCTTCGAGACCGTCTACGCGAGCGAGGTCGACGACCTGAGCGTCGTCGCCGCCGGACTCGCCGGCCAACCCCCGTGGGACGCGCTCACCGCCTGGCTGCGCCGCTTCGTCGCCTACGCCCTCACCAAGCGCGCCATCCGCGAGGCGCTGGAGGGTGAGGAGACCGACATCTTCCTGGCCTGCCGCCAGTCCATGTACGACGCGGGCGCACCCCTGCTCCGCCACGCCCAGGAAGCCGGCGAGGTCCGGCCGGACATGAGCATCGACGACCTGCTGCGCCTCGTCTCGGGCATCGCCTCCGTCGCCTTCCCCGACGACGCGCAGCGCGACCACGTCCTCGGCATCGCCCTCGACGGCGTACGCGCCCGGCCGTGAGTGCCCGGCCGTGAGTGCCCGCCTCTCCGGGAGGCCGGGCCCTCCCGTGGGTCGGCCGACGCGCTCCGTGTACGGCCAGGTCGGGCAGGGTGGTGGCGAGGTCATGCCATTCGGGTGGGGCGCCGGCTCGCCATGCAGGCGCGGGGGGTGACGGTGGGGATGTGATCTCCGTCACCTGCACCCGTCGGTCGGGCTCGGATCCGAGGCGGGGCCGGGGCTCTGGCCTGTGTGTTTCGGTGACCGGTGAAGACCGTGTGAGATCGGGGTGTTGTCGCTTCCGTCCGAGTTGATCTTGTTTTGGTGGCGTGTTCTGCGCTTGACTCCTCCGAGTGCCTGGGCCGGTGCCGGCCGGGCCGCCGGTCGAGTGGGGTGGTGAAGGCCCCTTCCCTCTCGGGCGCCTGAAGCCGGATGAGATGGTGAGCACCGTTGCGTACGAGGACTGACGGGCGTCCGTGCCCGCCCCGGGAGACGGCCACGCCGGACGGGGTACCGCTGGACGGGGCCGCACCGGACGCCACCCGCCACCTCGTGCCCCGCCCCGTACGCGCCCTGGCAGGCACACTCCCGCTCCTCGCGCTGACCGGCTGCGGGGCCGCCGCCGGCGGCTCCGTGAGCCCCGGCGTGTGGGGGCCGGGAATCGCCGTGGGCGTGCTCGCCCTCGGCGGCACCGCCCTCGGGATCCGACGGGCCGCCGCTCGGCGCCTGCGCGCGGCGCTCGACAGGGCCGCCGCGGACCGCGACGCGCTCATCGCCAACGGCAGGGCCCAGCTCCACGGCATGGCCACCGAACGCCACGCACTGCTCGGCGAACGGGCCGAACTCGTCCGCCGCCTCACCGAGGCCGCCGAGGGACAGGCCGAACTCGCCCGGCTGCGCGACGAAGCCGCCGCCGAACAGCACCGGTTGATGCTCGAACTCGACGAGACCGCCCGCGAGCGGGACGACCTGCAGGGCAGCGTCGACGCCACCTTCGTCAACCTCGCCATGCGGACGCTGACGCTGGTCGAACGCCAACTCGTGCTCATCGAAGGGCTGGAGGGCCGCGAGGCCGACTCCACCCAGCTGGAGAGCCTCTTCCGGCTCGACCACCTCGCCACCCGGATGCGCCGCAACAGCGAGAACATGCTGCTCCTCGCAGGCCTGGAGAACAGCCACCGCAGCCGCCAGGCCGTCTCCCTGCTCGACGTCGTCCGGGCGGCCGTCTCCGAGATCGAGCGCTACGAGCGGGTCAGGATCGGCTTCCTCGCCGCCGTGCGCCTCAGCGGCGCGGCCGCCGACGACACCAGCCACCTGCTCGCCGAACTGCTCGAGAACGCCACCGCCTTCACACCCCCGCAGGACCAGGTCGAGGTCGGCGGCTGGCTCCTCGACAACGGCGAGGTCATGCTCTCCGTCGTCGACCGCGGCATCGGCATCCCCGCCGAGCGCCTGCGCCGGCTCAACGAGCAGCTCTCCGAGCAGGTCGAGCCCGAGCCCGACCGGCGGGACGCCCTGCTCGCCGGGGCACTGACCGGCCGCAGCATGGGCCTCTTCGTCGTGGCCCGGCTCGCCCGCCGGCACGGCATGCGCGTGCAGCTGCGGGAGAACGCCCAGGGCGGCGGCGTCACGGCGATGGTGGTCCTCCCGCGCGAGGCCCTGCTGCAGGACGCCGTCTCCACCTCCGACCTCGACGACCAGCGCCGCGCGGAGCGCAGCGCGGCCGCCGAGGCCGAGCAGGGCCGCGCCGAGGAGCGGGCGGCCGCGCCCGCACCGGCACCGGCCGCCCCGCGGGTGGCGAAGCAGGACGCGCCCGGGGCCCGGACCGGCGACGGGCCGTTGCCCGAACTGCCGCGCCGCAAGCCCGCCCGGACCTCCGGGCCGGCCCCGCAGGAGCCGGCCGGCGAGCACCGGCGGGCGGAGGAGGCCGCGGAGCACGCCGACACCCGCACCACCACCGACACCCGCACCACCGCCGCCGCGCCCACCGCTGCCGCCGCGCCCACCACCACCGCCGCGCCCACCACCACCGCCGCGCCGGCGGCGCCCACCGCTGCCGCCGCGCCCGCCAGGCCCGCTACGCCCGCCGCGCCCGAACCCCCGCTGACCTCGCGCGGGCTCCCGCGTCGCGTACCCAGCGGCAACGGCCTGCCCGGCACCGGTGAGGCGCCCGTCTCCGGGCTGCGCCGGGTGGCCGCCGCGGCCGACCCGGTCGCCGACCTCCCGGCACCGGCCCCCGGACCGCAGGGCGCCGAAGCTCCCCGCAAGCGCGGCATCTCGCCGGAGGAACTGCGGCGCCGCCTCGGCGGTTTCCAGGGCGGGCTCCAGCAGGCCGCCCGGGACGGATCCGGCGCACCGGGCGGCTTCGGTGCGCGGGAGGCGGGGAACGCGGGGGATGCCGCGGACGCCGCGAATGTCCGGGGGATCCGTGGGGTACGGCACGAAGGACCGGGGGCGATCGATGAGGGGCAGGATCGATGAGCAATCCCGTGAGGGGCGCGATCAGCGCCGAGGCCAGGAGCGTGCGCTGGCTGCTCGGCGACTTCCTCGGGTCGGTGCCCGGGGTCGAGGACGCGGTGGTGGTCTCCTCGGACGGCCTGCTGCTGGCCGACTCCCAGGACGGTGTTCGCAGCAATGAACTCGCGGCGATCGTCTCGGCGCTGGTCAGCCTGTCGACCGGTGTGTCGCGGGCGCTCGGCCGCGGCGGCCTGAAGCAGGTCATGACGACGATGGACGAGGGCCATCTCGTCGTGATGGCGATCAGCGACGGATCGTGCCTGGGGGTGTACGCCTCGCTCCGCTGCGACCTGGGCGTGCTGGCCTACCAGATGGCGCTGCTCGTGGAGCGCGCCGGGCACGCGCTGACGCCGCAGGTGCGCAGCGAACTCCAGCGGGCGATGGCCGTCCGGTGAAGCCGAAGGACGTGGGAGGCAGCGTGAGCGCCGGTGATGCCGGATCGTCCCTGCAGGGCCAGGACTTCGGGGAGCGGCCCGGCGGCACCGTCCGGCGTGACCGCGGGCGGTCGTCCCGGGTGCGGCCGTACACCATCACCGGCGGCCGGACGCGTTTCCGGCAGGTCCTGCTGGTGGAGACCCTGGTGTCGGCGCTGAACCTGCCGGCCGACCGGGCCGACCGCAGCCTGCCCGAGCTCGCGGCCATCCACGAGCTGTGCCGTGGGCAGATGCGGTCGATCGCGGAGATCTCGGCGGTGCTGCGGATCCCGCTGGGCGTGGTCAAGGTGCTGGTCAGCGATCTGGCGGACCAGGGCGGCATCCGGGTGCACGGCACCCCTGCCGCAGACGTGCAGGACGGAACGGCCGGGGCGTCGACGGCCTCGAAGCGGGATCTGCTGGAGAAGGTGCTGGGTGGACTTCGCAAGCTCTGACGCCGGTGCGGGTGTGCCGGCGGGCATTCCCCTCACGGGCGGTAACGCCGTCTCCACCAAGATCGTGGTGGCGGGCGGGTTCGGTGTGGGCAAGACGACCTTCGTGCGGTCGGTGTCGGAGATACCGCCGCTGACGACGGAGGCCGTGATGACGCAGGCCGCCGCCGACGTCGACGACGTCAGCGGTACGCCCGACAAGGTCACCACCACGGTGGCGATGGACTTCGGCCGGATCAGCCTGGAGTCCGACCTGGTGCTCTACCTGTTCGGTACGCCGGGACAGGGCCGGTTCTGGTTCATGTGGGACGACCTCGTGCGCGGGGCCGTCGGCGCGGTCGTGCTGGCGGACACCCGTCGCCTGGCGGACTCCTTCCCCGCGCTGGACTACTTCGAGGCCAGCGGGCTGCCGTTCCTGGTGGCGGTGAACCGGTTCGACGACGCCCCGGTGTACTCGCCGGACGACGTCCGCGACTCCCTGGCGCTGAAGGACCACATCCCGGTGCTGGTCTTCGACGCCCGCGACCGGGCCGGTGTGGTGCAGGTGCTGACGGCCCTGGTGGTGCACGCGCTCGCCGGGGAGGAGCTCCAGGCGGGCCCGGTCCCCGCGGCGCCGTGACGACGTCCGACCAACGACACGAAGCAAGAAGGCAGGCAGCGATGCGCAGGATTTTGATCGTCGGGGCCGGACAGGCCGGGCTGCAGCTCGCGCTGGGGCTCCAGTCGCACGGTTACGACGTCACGGTGATGACCAACCGCACTGCGGACGAGATCCGGCACGGCCGGGTCATGTCGACCCAGTGCATGTTCGACACCGCGCTGCAGACCGAGCGTGACCTGGGCATCAACTTCTGGGAGGACGAGGCGCCCCGCATCGAGGGCCTCGGCGTCTCCGTGAGCGGTCCCGAGTCCGCCCGGGTGATCGACTGGGTCGGCCGGCTGGACGGCTACGCGCAGTCCGTCGACCAGCGGCTGAAGATGGCGGGCTGGCTCGACGCGTTCGCGCAGCGCGGCGGCCAGGTCGTGGTGCACGGTGTCGCGGTCTCCGACCTCGACTACTTCTCCCGCTCCTACGACCTGGTGCTGGTGGCCGCGGGCAAGGGCGAGCTGGTCTCGATGTTCGGCCGGGACGCCTCCCGTTCCCCGTACGACACCCCGCAGCGGGCACTCGCCGTCACGTACGTGCACGGCCTCGGCCCGCGTCCGGAGCACGACTTCCGCGCGGTCCGCTGCAACCTGGTGCCCGGCGTCGGCGAGCTCTTCGTCATTCCCGGCCTCACCGTCTCGGGCCCGTGCGACATCCTGTTCTGGGAGGGCGTCCCGGGTGGCCCGGTGGACGTCTTCGGAGACGTCAGGGACCCGCAGGAGCAACTGCGGATCACCCTCGACCTGATGCGGACCTTCACGCCGTGGGAGTACGAGCGGGCCGCCGGGGGCGTCGAGCTGACCGACGCCGGCGCCACCCTCTCCGGGCGCTACGCCCCGGTCGTCCGCAACGCCGTCGGTGAACTCCCGGGCGGCGGATCCGTGCTGGGTGTCGCGGACGTCGTCGTCGCCAACGACCCGATCACCGGCCAGGGTTCGAACAACGCGGCCAAGTGTGCCGCGGTGTACCTCGCGGCGATCCTGGAGCACGGCGACAAGCCGTTCGACCGCGACTTCATGCAGGGCGCCTTCGACCGGTACTGGGACGACGCGCAGCACGTCACCAAGTGGACGAACGCCATGCTGGCCCCGCCGCCGGAGCACGTGCTCAACCTGATCGGCGCGGCCGGCCAACTACCGCCCGTGGCGCACCGGTTCGCGAACGGCTTCAACAACCCGGCCGACTTCGAGCACTGGTTCTACGACCCGGAGAAGGCCGCCGCCTACCTGGGTTCGGTGGCTCCGGCGGGCTGACAGCCGCCGGCCGGGACGCCTGCGGGCCCGCGCCACCTCCGCCCGGGCGGGGGAGGCGCGGGCCCGGACCGTTCGGGGCCGCCGCGCAGCGGTCAGGCGGTGGCCGGTGCCGCCGGGCGGAGAGCCGGGGCGGACTGCCGGCGGGTGCGCCACTGCCGGACGGCGCCGTGCAGGCGCTGCACGGCGACGAGGGCGCCGATCCGGCCGCCGAGGGTGAGGCGGTACTTGACGCGCAGCGGGGCGCCGAGACGGGCGATCCGCTCGGTGCCGATGGCGTGCAGCAGGCGGGTGACGTGCTGCTGGTAGGCGTCGCGGTACGGCCGGTCGCCGTCCGGTACGGACCAGAAGAACATCGGGATCTCCTCGACCAGCGCGTTGTGGTCGTAGGCGTGCAGGTGGGCGGCGAACTCCGGCTCCGGGCGGGCGAGCAGCCAGGCGCGGACGAGCTCCATCGAGCGGACCCGGTCGACGAGGCCGCGCGGATCGGTCCTGCGCTGGGTGATCGACCGGTCGGCGCCCTCGCGGATCCGCCAGTGGTAGACGTGGTCGGCGAGCACGTCGACCCGTTCGGCGAGGAAGTGGTGGGGCACGCTCACCGGGGCGTCCTCGTAGAGGATGCCCTCGGGGTAGAGGATGCCCGCGCGGTCGAAGAAGTCGCGGCGGTAGACCTTGTTCCAGGCGGTGCGGTCGGTGACCAGCGCGGGGATCTCGGTGATGTGGGTGCGGAGCCGGGTCTCCCGGAACGGCCCGCGGTGGGCGTGGGACTGCTCGTACCCGCCCGCGCGCAGCCGCAGCGCGTTGCCGGCGGCGAAGTCGGAGCCGGTGGCGTCCAGGGTGTCGACCATCAACCGGTAGGCGTGCGGCGGCAGGGTGTCGTCGCTGTCGACGAACGCCAGGTACTCGGTGCCGTCGGCGATGTGGCGGTAGCCGGTGTTGCGGGCCGCACCGAGGCCCTTGTTCTCCTGCCGCACGAGCCGGAAGCGCGGGTCACGGGCGGCGTACGCCTCGGCGATGGCCGGGCCGGAGTCGGTCGAGCCGTCGTCGACCATCACGCACTCCAGCTCCGTGAGGGTCTGGGCGGCGATCGAGTCGAGGCACGCGGCCAGGTAGGGCTCGACGTTGTGGATCGGGACGACCACGGAGAGACGGGGGGCCATCGGCGTCGCGGCGCCTTTCCTCGGGGGCGGGCGACCGCCCTGTGACCGGCCGCGTGGGCGGCCGGTCACAGGCTGCCCGTCCGAGGTGACGTCCTTCCCGGGGCTGGGCCAACGGAGGGTTGCGCGGCAGGGACGGCCCGCCGTCGGCCCGGCGCGCCGGGGTTCACCCGGGGTCGTCCGGCTGCGCCCGGTGCACGCCGAGGCCGGGGAGGCCGCCGGTGCGGACGGTGCCGTCCGTGCCGCCGATGCCCTGCCAGGGGTCGTGGGCGAGCAGCAGATGGCCGTCGAGGTCGGCCCAGTGGGCGTGGTCGGCGAGGTGCACGGCGGGGGCGATGCCCAGCGAACTCGCCGTCAGGCAGCCGAGCATGACGCGGGTGCCGCTGCCCCGCAGGGCGTCGAAGATCCGCAGGGCGGCCGTGACGCCGCCGCACTTGGCGAGTTTGACGTTGACGCCGTGCACGCGGTCGGCGAGGCGGAGCGCGTCCTCCGGGGTGACGGCGTCCTCGTCGGCGACGATCGGCAGCGGGGAGCGTGCGGCGAGGGCGGCGAGCAGGTCGGGACGGCCGGGGGCGACGGGCTGTTCGACGGCCTCGACGCCGAGGGCGGCGAACGCGGCGAGCAGGCGGGGCGTCTCCTCGGCCGTCCAGCCGCCGTTCGGGTCGAGCAGCAGCCGCACCCCCGGTGCGGCGTCGCGCACGGCCCGGACCCGGGCCAGGTCGTCGGCGCGGTCGGGGGAGCCGGCCTTGACCTTGAGCAGCGTGAAGCCGGCGGCGGCCAGCCGGGCGGCTTCCGCCGCGGCCCGGTGCGGCGCGGTGATGCCGAGGGTGCGGGCGGTGGCGGCGGACGGCGGCGCGGCGGCGCCGAGCAGCCGGTGCACGGGCAGCCCGGCGCGGTGGCCGGCGAGGTCGAGGAGGGCGGCCTCGACGGCGGCCCGCACCCCGGCCGGGAGCTCGGCGAAGAGCGGTGCGCCGCCGCGGAGTTCGGCGAGCGCCGTCTCCGGGTCGGGGAGGCGGGCCAGGGCCGGGGCGAGGCCGGAGAGGGCGCGGCGGATGCGGTCGGCGGGGAGGCCGAGGTACGGGCTGGCGACGGCCTCGCCGTGGCCGGTGAGGCCGTCGTGGTGGAGGGCGATCTCGACGGCGTCGCGGGCGGCCATGACCGAGCGCGAGATGCGCAGCGGTTCGGTGAGCCGCAGGTGCACGGTGCGGGCGTGGAGCCTCACGGCCGGGCCTCCCGGGAGGGACGGGGTGTGCGGCAGCGGGCCCAGCCGCCGACCTCGGCGGCGCCGGGGTGCGGGATCTCGACGGGGTGGGTGGCCGTCCGGGCGGGGTGCAGTCCGTGGGTCCGGCGGAAGGCGTCGTCGTAGACGGTGCCGAGGTAGCGGTGCGGCCCGTCGGGGAAGACGGTGGCGACGACCGCGCCGGGCTGCCGCCGGGCGGCCCAGGCGGAGACGAGGGCGACGGCGCCGGTGCTCCAGCCGCCGCTGACGAAGCTGCCGCGGGCGAGCCGGCGGCAGGCGTCGACGGCCTCGGCGGGGCCGACCCAGTGCACCTCGTCGAAGGCGTGGTGGGCGACGTTGCGCGGGTGGATGCTGCTGCCGAGGCCGCGCATCAGCCGGGGCCGGGCGGGCTGGCCGAAGATGGCGGAGCCGACGGAGTCGACGCCGATCACCCGCAGGTGCGGCCAGCGGCGGCGCAGCGGCGCGGCGAGTCCGGCGCTGTGGCCGCCGGTGCCGACGCTGCACACGAGGACGTCCAGGTGGTCGAGTTCGGCGGCGATCTCCTGAGCCATGGCGTGGTAGCCGGCGGCGTTGTCCGGGTTGTTGTACTGGTCGGGCCAGTACGCGCCGGGGCGGCGGCCCAGCACCTCGTGCAGCCGGGCGAGCCGGGCGGCCTGCCAGCCGCCCTCGCGGGCGGGCTGCTCGACGATCTCCAGCTCCGCGCCGTGGGAGCGCAGCAACTGCCGCATGGCGGGTTCGAGTTCGGCGTCGACGACGAGGACGACGGGGTGGCCGAGGGCCTGTCCGGCGAAGGCCAGGCCGATGCCGAGCGTGCCCGAGGTCGACTCCACCACCGTGGCGCCGGGCCGGAGTTCGCCGCGGGCGTGCGCGCCGCGGAGCATGGCGACGGCCGGCCGGGCCTTCATGCCACCCGCGCCGAGGCCTTCGAGCTTGGCCCAGAAGCCGGGGTGGGGCTGCGGCAGCGGGGTGTTGATCCGGGCGAGCGGGGTGCGGCCGAGCAGGCGCAGCAGGTCGGGGTCGGCGGTGGGACGGGTACGGGCCACAGGGCCCGCGGGGGGTGCGGGGCACGAGGGGGTCACAGGGCCCGCAGGGGGCAGCAGGGCGGGCGCCGTCATCGGGCACCGCCGTAGCGGTGGAGCACGCCGGGACCGCCGTCGAGCCAGAAGAACGGGTAGGGCTCGGCGGAGACCGCGGTGACGCCGTCGCCGAGGAAGTGCGGCAGGACGGCGCTGCCGGTCTGGGCGAAGGCGACGAGGGGTTTGCCGGTGTGCCGGGCGTGGGCGAGCAGCGGGTCGAAGGTGCCGTTGCCGAGGGTCATGCCGGAGACGAGGAGGGCGTCGCAGCGGTCGAGCACGGCGTGGGTGTCGGTGTGCACGGCCTCGCCCCATTCGGTGGTGCCGCCCTTGAGGTCGCAGGGCTCGTAGCCGGTGCCGTGCCGGCGCAGCTGCTCCAGCAGGGAGTTGACGACGCCGACGACCAGGACGCGGCGCACCCGGTCGAGGGGCAGCAGGTCGACGACGGCGGCGGCGCGGGCGCGGGATCTGGCGAGGGTGTCGCCGGCGGGCAGCGGGTGGGGGCGGGCGCCGTGGGCCGGGCCGTGGGGGCGGGCGGCCATCAGGTAGGCGTCGAGGGCGGCGATCCGGACGGCGGGGAGGGGGTGGCCGAGGAGGTCGGCGACGCTCGCGCCGACGCAGTCGTCGAGGGCGTGGGCGGGCAGGGTGCCGGGTTCGACGGCGCAGGATCCGGTGGCGGCGCCGAGGCGCAGGCTGAGCACCTCGTTGCGGTAGCCGCCGGTGCGGCCGCCGTGTCGGACGGCCTGCACGGTGGTGAAGGCGAGGGCGATGCGCTGCCCGGCGGGGTCGGGGCCGAGGGCGCCGGTGCGGGCGCGGTCGGTGAGGGTGGCGAGGGTCAGCACGCGGGGGCCGCCACTCGGTCGGCGTAGCGGGGGGTGAGGCGGGCGAGGAGGGTTTCGGCGGTGCGGCGGGCGCCGGGGCCGCGGGGGTCGGTGGTCATGACGTGGCCGAGGTACTCGTTGTTGGAGACGGCGTGGCGTACCTCGCGTCCGGGGGCGGCGAGGGTGAGTTCGACGAGGGCGGGGTCGTCGCGCAGGGTGTCGGCGCCGTCGACGGCGGTGAGGCGGCCGTCCCGGTCGGGCAGCAGGAAGGCGATGGCGGCGCTGGTGACGCCGGTGGGCCGGGGGTCGAGGTCGGGCCGGTGTCCGAGGGCGAGGTCGACGCAGGCGGCGGCGAGGTCGATGCCGGTGACCCGCCGGACGAGCTCGGTGATGCGGTTGCCGGCGGGGCGCGGGTTGACCTCCACGACGCGGGGGCCGTGCGGGGTGAGCCTGATCTCGGTGTGGGCGACGACCTGGTCGAGGCCGAGGGCGTGCAGGGCGCGGACGGCGGTGTCGGCGGCGGCGCGGGCGTCGGCCGGGTCGAGGGCGGCCGGGAACATGTGGCCGGCCTCGACGAAGGCCGGTGCGCCGGTGAGGGTCTTGTCGGTGACGCCGACGACGTGGGCCCGGCCGTCGTACGAGACGGTCTCCACGCTGACCTCGGGGCCGGTGAGCAGTTCCTCCAGGAGGACGGTGCGTTCGCGGTGCTGGCCGCGGGCGTTGACGGGGAAGGCGGCGAGCGCGCGGAACGCCTCGGCGAGTGCGGCGGCGTCGTCGACCCGGCGGACGAGCATGCCGGCGCAGAGGTCGACGGGTTTGACGACCAGGGGGTAGCCGAGGTCCGCGGCCGCGGCGGTGGCGCCGGCGAGGTCGTGGCAGGACGCGAAGCGCGGCCCGGGCACGCCGGCGGCGGCGAGGACGTGGCGGGTGAGGTCCTTGCGGCAGGCGGCGGTGACGGCCGTGGGGGCGGGGCCGGGCAGGCCGAGGCGTTCGGCGAGGCGGGCGGCGAGCGGCAGGTAGTAGTCGCAGGACGAGGCGACCCCGTCGAAGCGGAGGACGTCGTGCAGGCGCTCGGTCCACGGCAGCAGGGTGTCGGGGTCGTTGGTGTCGGCGCTGATCACGTGGGCGGCGTCGAGCAGCGGGTGCGGGGGGCCGGCGGGGGCGGCGGGTGCGGCGCGCAGGTAGTGGTGCAGGTCGCGGGTGAGGAAGGTGAAGCGGTGGCCGCCCTTCCCGACGGCGCGCGGCAGGAGGCTGCTCATGGAGCCCACCCAGCTCTCGACGACCAACAGATGTGCCACGGGTCTCCCTCTCGGTCCGGGGGGCACGGCGGTGCCGGGGAAGAATTTAGCGAGATCGGTTTTCATTTTCAACAATGCCGCGGCGGTGCCCCTCGTCCGGCGCCCGCGCCGTTCCGGAGGACGGGATCCGCGCGGCTCGACCCAGGGTCCTGTCGAGAGGGGGCCGCCCAGGAGATATCTTGATGTCGAGCAATGTTGCAGACGTGGAGCGGAGCACCCGGTGACTGACTCGACCATCATCTACACCCACACCGACGAGGCCCCGGCCTTGGCGACGTATTCGTTCCTGCCCGTCGTGAAGGCCTACGCCTCGACGGCCGGGGTCGGCGTGGAGAGCCGCGACATCTCCCTGGCGGGCCGGATCATCGCGAGCTTCCCGGAGTTCCTCCAGGAGGAGCAGCGCATCGCGGACGCGCTCGCCGAGCTCGGCGAGCTCGCCAAGACGCCGGGCGCGAACATCATCAAGCTGCCCAACGTCTCGGCCTCGATCCCGCAGCTCAAGGCGGCCGTCGCCGAGCTCCAGCAGCAGGGCTACGCGCTGCCGGACTACCCGGACGACCCGAAGAGCGACGAGGACAAGGACGTCCGCGCGCGCTACGACAAGATCAAGGGCAGCGCGGTCAACCCCGTCCTGCGCGAGGGCAACTCCGACCGCCGGGCCCCCGCCTCGGTCAAGAACTACGCCAAGGCGCACCCGCACCGCATGGGCGCCTGGACCTCCGGGTCGAAGACCAACGTCGCCACCATGGGCGCCGACGACTTCCGCTCCACCGAGAAGTCCGCGGTCGTCGCCGAGGCGGGCGCGCTCCGCATCGAGCTGGTCGCCGAGGACGGCACCACCACGGTGCTGCGCGAGTCCGTCAAGGTGCTCGCCGGCGAGGTCGTCGACGCGTCGGTCATGCGGGTCGCCGCGCTCCGCGAGTTCCTCGCCGCGCAGGTCGTCCGCGCCAAGACCGAGGGCGTGCTCTTCTCCGTGCACCTCAAGGCCACGATGATGAAGGTCTCCGACCCGATCGTCTTCGGCCACGTCGTGCGCGCGTTCTTCCCGAAGACCTTCGCCGCCTACGGCGAGACCCTGGCCGCGGCCGGCCTCAGCCCCAACGACGGCCTCGGCGGCATCCTCAAGGGCCTGGAGGCGCTGCCCGAGGGCGACGCCGTCAAGGCCTCCTTCGACGCCGAGCTCGCCGAGGGCCCCGCCCTCGCGATGGTCGACTCCGACCGCGGCATCACCAACCTGCACGTGCCGAGCGACGTCATCGTCGACGCCTCGATGCCGGCCATGATCCGCACCTCCGGCCACATGTGGGGCCCGGACGGCGCCGAGGCCGACACCCTGGCCGTGCTGCCGGACAGCAGCTACTCCGGCGTCTACCAGGTCGTCATCGACGACTGCCGCGCCCACGGCGCCTACGACCCGGCCACCATGGGCTCCGTGCCCAACGTCGGCCTGATGGCGCAGAAGGCCGAGGAGTACGGCAGCCACGACAAGACCTTCGAGATCGCCGCCGCGGGCACCGTCCGCGTCGTCGACGCCGCGGGCAACGCCGTGCTGGAGCAGCAGGTCGCCGCCGGCGACATCTTCCGCATGTGCCAGACCAAGGACGCGCCGATCCAGGACTGGGTCAAGCTCGCCGTCGGCCGCGCCCGCGCCACCGGCAACCCGGCCGTCTTCTGGCTCGACGCCGAGCGCGCGCACGACGCCCAGCTCATCGGGAAGGTGCGGGCGTACCTGCCGCAGCACGACACCGAGGGCCTGCAGATCGAGATCCTCTCCCCGGTCGAGGCGACCGCGTTCTCCCTGGAGCGCATCCGCCGCGGCGAGGACACCATCTCCGTCACCGGCAACGTGCTCCGCGACTACCTGACCGACCTCTTCCCGATCCTGGAGCTGGGCACCAGCGCCAAGATGCTGTCGGTCGTCCCGCTGATGAACGGCGGCGGCCTCTTCGAGACCGGCGCCGGCGGCTCCGCCCCGAAGCACGTCCAGCAGCTGGTCAAGGAGAACTACCTGCGCTGGGACAGCCTGGGCGAGTTCCTCGCGCTCGCGGTCAGCTTCGAGCACCTCGCGCAGACCACCGGCAACGCCCGCGCCCAGGTGCTCGCCGACACCCTCGACCGCGCCACCGCGACCTTCCTCAACGAGGACAAGTCGCCGAGCCGCCGCCTCGGCGGCATCGACAACCGCGGCAGCCACTTCTACCTCGCCCTCTACTGGGCCCAGGAGCTGGCGCGGCAGACCGGGGACGCCGAGCTGGCCGAGGCCTTCGCCGAGCTGGCGAAGACCCTCGCCGAGCAGGAGGAGACCATCGTCGCCGAGCTGATCGCGGTGCAGGGCTCGCCGGTCGAGATCGGCGGCTACTACCAGCCCGACCCGGCCAGGGCCTCGGCCGTCATGCGCCCGTCGGAGACGTTCAACCAGGCGCTCGCGATCCTGGGCTGACGCTCCCCGCACGCAGCCGTGGGCCCCATCCGGACGGATGGGGCCCACGGGCGTTCCCGGCCCGGCGGCGGTGCGCGGTCACCCGGCCCCGGTGAACGTCCGCGAGCCGTGCAGCCACGCCACCGCGTCGTACAGGCCCTCCGGGCCGTACCCGGCGAGCCGCTCGTTGCGGGCCTTCGCCGCGTCGCCCGCCGGGTGGTACAGCTGGCGACCCATCTCGCGGGCCACCAGCTGCGCCCGGGCCGTACGGCCGCGCCGCAGCGCCGCGTACCGCAGCAGGGCGCCGGCGGGGTCGGCCGCCCCGGCGCCGTCGAGCAGGCCGCCCAGGACGACCGCGTCCTCCAGGGCCGTGCAGGCGCCCTGGGCGGCGTACTGCAGCATCGGGTGGGCGGCGTCGCCGAGCAGGGCGACCCGGCCGTCGGTCCAGGTGTCCGCGGGGTCGCGGTCGCACAGCACCCAGCGGCGCCACTCCTCGCCGAGTTCGAGCAGGGCGCGGGCGGTCGCCCCCAGGTCGGGGAACTCGCCGAGCACGTGCGCGCGCTCCGCAGGCACCCCGGCGACGGCCTCGGCCGCGCCGTCGTCCCGGGTGGCGGCCAGGTTGAGGAACGCGCCGCCGCCGATCGGGTAGTGCACGAAGTGCCACTTCGGCCCGGCCCACAGGGTGACGGTGTTCCACCGCAGCTCCGGCGGCACCCGGTCCATCGGGATCACCGAGCGGTAGATGGTGTGCCCGGACACCCGCGGCTCCCCGTCGCCGAGCAGCTGCTCGCGGACGGCCGACCGGATGCCGTCGGCGCCGACCAGCACGTCGCCGGTGAACCGCTCGCCGTCGTCGGTGACGGCGGTGGCCGGACCGCCGTCCTGCACGTAGCGCACGACGCGGCGGCCGCCGAGCAGGCGGATCCCCTCGTGCGCCCGGCAGGCGTCGAGCAGCGGCTGGTAGAGGTCGCCGCGGTGCACGACCGCGTACGGGTTGCCGAAGCGCTCCCGGTAGGCGCCGGTGAGGGGCATCGCGGTGACGCGCTCGCCGGTGGTGCCGTCCATGAACCGCAGCTCGTCGATGAAGACGGCGCGGTCGCGGACGGCGTCGCCCACCCCGAGCCGGTCGAGCGCGTGGAAGGCGTTCGGGCCGAGCTGGATGCCCGCGCCGAGCTCCGCGAACTCCTCCCGGCGCTCCAGCACCGTCACCCGGTGCCCGGCCGCCGCGACGGCCACGGCCGCGGCGAGCCCGCCGATGCCGCCGCCGGCGATCACTGTCTCCGTCATCGCTGTCGGTCTCCTCTCGGTGCGAACGGTCGGTGCGGCCCGCCGGGCGGACCGGGAAGAGCGGGGTGGCCGGGAAGGGCGTGCGGACCGGAAAGGGCGGGCCGGCCGGGAGGAGCGGGGTGGCCGGAGGCGGGTACGGGCGGCACCGGAGGGCTCACCCCTCCCACAGCAGGCCGCGCCCGCCGAGCGCGGCGGCCTCGAAGACGCCCTCGACGGTCGCCTCCACGTCGAAGGCGAGCCGGACGGCCGGCGGCCCGCCGATCAGCTCCGCCGCCCGCGGCGGCAGCTCGACGGCCGCGCGCTCCGCCGACTCCGCGGACTCCCACAGGAAGACCGCGCCCCAGCGGCCCGCGGCCCGGTCGGAGATCCAGAACTTCAACCGCAGCCCCGGCACGGCCGCGTACCGGCCGACGGCCTCCTCGCGCAGGAACTCCCGCAGCGACTCGACGGTCTGCGGCGACCCCGCGAGGTCCCACCAGGCGATCACGGCGTGCACGACTGCAGCACCCCCGTCATCAGACCGGCGAGGATCCGCACGCCGTCGTCGGTCAGCACCGACTCCGGGTGGAACTGCACCGAGGCGAAACCCCGGCCGCGCAGGGCGTGCACCTCACCGCCGGCGGTGTCCCGGCTCACCTCGACGGCGCCGAACTCCGGGTGCTCGACGAGGTCGTGGGCGCTGCGCGCGGCGAACGTGTTGTAGAAGCCGACCTGTTCGGTGCGGCCGAAGAGGTCGATGCCGCGCCGCACGCCCTGGGCGGGCGCGTCCCGGCGGACGAGGTCGAGGCCGAGCCGCGCGCTCAGCACCTGGTGGCTCAGGCAGACGGCGACGAACGGCAGCCGCTGCGCCAGCCGTTCGCCGACGGCCGCCGCGAGGTGCGCGATCTTGGGGTGGGCGGTGTCCCGCGGGTCGCCCGGGCCGGGGCCGAACAGCAGCAGGTCGTAGCCGTCGGTGCGGTAGGGCTCGTCGAAGCGCCGGACGGTCACCTCCAGCCCGGTGGAGCCGAGTTGCTGGGCCAGCATGGAGGTGAAGGTGTCCTCCGCGTCGACCACGAGCACCCGCCGGCCCGCGAGTCCGGCCACCGGCTCCGCCCGGTCGACGGGGCGGCGCAGCCAGAAGTCGGCGATGGTGTCGTTGCGGCGGCCCAGCACCTCCCGCACCTCCGGGTGGTCGGCGAACCGCCGGGTGCCGCCGTCCTCCAGGGCCGCGAGGAGCCCGGCGGCCTTCGCCCGGGTCTCCGCGACCTCGCCCCACGGGTCGGAGTGGCGCACCAGCGTCGCGCCGACCCCGATGCGCAGCCGGCCGGCCGCGCTGATGTCGGCGGTCCTGATCATGATCGCCGAGTCGAGGGTGCGGCCGCCCAGCTCGTCGCGGCCGATCAGCGCCAGGACACCGCTGTAGTAGCCGCGCCCCTCCGGCTCGTACCGGCTGATCACCCGGCAGGCGCTCTCCAGCGGCGAGCCCGTCACGGTCGGGGCGAACAGCGTCTCCCGCAGGATCTCCCGGACGTCCCGCGAGGAGCGGCCCTCGATGAAGTACTCGGTGTGCGCGAGCCGCGCCATCTCCTTGAGGTACGGGCCGGTGACCCGGCCGCCGCCGTCGCAGATCCGGGCCATCATCTTCAGTTCCTCGTCGACGACCATGTACAGCTCGTCGGCCTCCTTGCGGTCGGCGAGGAAGTCCAGCACGCCCGCGAGGTCCGGGCCCGCCGCGGGGTAGCGGTAGGTGCCGCTGATCGGGTTCATCACGGCGGTGCCGCCGCGCAGGCTGACGTGCCGCTCAGGGCTCGCCCCCACGAACGTCCGCTCCCCGGTGTGCACCAGGAACGTCCAGTACGCACCGGTCTCGCGCTGCAGCAGCCGCCGCAGGAACGACAGCGCGGTGCGCGGCGTGCAGTCGGAGATGTCGGCGACGAACGACCGCTTCACCACGAAGTTCGCGCCCTCGCCGCTGCCGATCTCCCGGTCGATCACCTCCCGCACCAGGGCGGCGTACTGCGCGTCGTCCACGTCGAAGCGTCCGTCCCGCAGCGCCACCGGATCGTCGGGCAGCCGGTGCAGCGCCTCCTGCAGCGGCACCGCCGCCTGCTCGTGCACGGTCATGGCGAGCAGTGGTTCGCGGTCGTCGTTGACGGCGTAGCCGCGCTCCGCGATCTGCCGGTACGGCAGCACCGCCAGCACCTGGTGGCGGCCGCCGCCGTCGCCCTCCGGCACCGGGATGTCGCCGATCGCGCCGACGTCGCCGACCTCCCCGAGCAGCACCTCCAGCACGTCGCCGCCGGACGACTCCGGGCGGTACAGCAGGGCGTACGCCGACCGGGTGCCCGTCAGCACGTCGTCCAGCAGGTCCGTGGCACGGGCCGGTGCGGTCACCGCCGCCCCCCGTGGGCGACGAGTCCGGCGGCGAGGGCGTCCGCGACGGCGGCGGTCGTGGTCACGACCGCGCACCGCTCGGCCGCGTACGCCAGCGCCTGCCGGTGGTAGGCCGCGGAGAAGTCGGCGACCGCGTCGGCGACGAGGAAGGTCTCGATGTCGTTGGTGAAGGCGTCGACCGCGCTCATCAGCACGCCGACGTGGGCGTACACCCCGCACACGACCAACTGGTCGCGTCCGGCGCGGCGCAGCCGCTCCAGCAGGTCGGTGCGGAAGAACGCGCTGTACCGCCACTTGGTGAACACCCAGTCGTCCTCGACGGGTTCGAGCGGATCGACCACCTTGCGGTCCTCCGGGGCGACCCGCATGCCGGGGCCCCAGAAGTCCTTCAGCAGTCCGCGGTCGGTGTCCGACATGCCGCCGGGCTGCGCGGTGTACGCGACCGGCACACCGTGCCGGGCGGCCTCCTCGCGCAGCCGTACGGCGTTGCGCAGCAGGGCGTCGCCGGGCTCGGCGGGCAGCGGCTGCAGGAAGTAGCGCTGCATGTCGTGCAGGAGCAGTACGGCCCGGTCGGGGTCGACCGTCCAGCGGGCGGTGGAGGCCGGCAGGTCGGTCGCGGCGGGCATCGGGTAGGGGGTGATGGCGGGCAGGCCGGCCATGGGGTCCTCTCTGCGGAGCTTGGCGGGGATGCGGACGGTGCGGGGATGCGGACGTGGACGGTGCCGCGGTGCAGGGGGTGCGGACGGTGCCGGGGTGCGGGCGGTCGGCCCTGCGGGCGTCAGACGCCCAGCGCGGCGCCGCCGTCGACGGTGAGGTCGTGCAGGGTGATGTGCGCGGCCCGGTCGGACAGCAGGAACGCGACGGCGTCGGCGACGTCGGCGGGCCGGGCGAGCCGGCCGAGCGGGATGCCCACCCGGAACGCCTCGGGCACGCCCTCGACGGACACCTTGGCGCCGTCCGTGTCGTGCCACATCGCGGTGAGCATCGGGGTGTCGGTGGAGCCGGGCGCGACGACGTTGCAGCGGATGCCGTACTGCGCGACCTCCAGGCCGAGGCACTTGGTGAACATCGTCGCCGCCGCCTTGGACGCGGCGTACGCGGCCATGTCCTGGCGGGCGGTGCCCGCGGCGTTCGACGCGACGGTGACCACCGCGCCGGACCTCCGCGGCACCATCCGGGCGACGACCGCCCGCGAGACGTGGAACACGCCGGTGGTGTTGACCGCGAACGTCGCGGACCAGTCGTCGTCCGTGAGGTCGACGGCCCTGGCCAGCCGCAGCACCCCGGCCGCGTTGACCAGATCGGTGAGGGGGCCGAGACGCCGCTCGACCTCGTCGACGGTGCGTTCCACCGCGGCGGACGAGGTGACGTCGCACGGGAAGGCCTCGGCCCGCAGGCCGTGGGCCGTCACCTCGGCGACGACCTGCGCGAGCCGGTCCGGATCGCGGTCGACCGCGGCCACGGTGATGCCGCGTGCGGCGAGGTCGTGGACGACCGCGGCCCCGATGCCGCCGGCCGCGCCGGTGACGAGGGCGGTTTTCTCCGTCATGTGCTGCTGACCTCCGGGTCGGCCGCGCCGTGGGCGCGGCGAGGGACGGCAGGGGCGGTACGGGTGCGCGGGGGTGAGGCAGGTGCCGGGCAGTGCGGGGGAGTGCCGGTGCTGCGGTGCTGCGGTGCTGCCGTGCTGCCGCGGACGGGCGGCAGGTCGGCCCGGTCCGGCCGGGGGCGGTTCAGCCGCGCCAGGCGGAGGCGACCGTCACGGCCTGCCCCGGGTTCAGCCGCGGATCGCAGAAGCTCGTGTACTTCAGGCCGACCTCGTGCAGCCGCGAGTGGTCGCGCACGCACTCGGTGACCTCGGACGGCGTGGTCTCCAGGTGCAGGCCGCCGGCGGTGCCGCCGCTCTCGGTGACGGCGGTGTGGAACTCCTCGACCTCGTGCACGACGGTCTCCACCAGCCGGGTCTTGAGGCCGTCCGGCGCGGTCAGGGTGTTGCCGTGCATCGGGTCCGTCAGCCAGATCACGGGGTGCCCGGCGGCGCGGACGGCGGCCACCAGCGGGGGCAGCCGGTCGGCGACGGCCGCACTGCCCATCCGGGCGATCAGGGTGAGCCGGCCGGGCACGTGGTCGGGGTCGAGCCGTTCGCACAGGGCCAGGAGCTCGTCCGTGTCCGCCGTGGGGCCGACCTTCACCGACACCGGGTTGGCGACGGCGGCGAGCATCGCCACGTGGGCGCCGTCGACCTGGCGGGTGCGCTCGCCGATCCACGGCCAGTGGGTGGAGGTGAGCAGCAGCCGGCCGTCCGGCTGGCGGCGCAGCTGGGGCAGCTCGTAGTCCAGCAGCAGCGCCTCGTGGCTGGTCCACACCTCGCCGTCGATCCGGGCGGCGGTGCGTCCCGTACGCCAGCCGAGGTGGCCCATGACCTCGGCGGCGGCGTGGTAGCCGGTGAGCATGCGGCGCGGGTCGGGGCGGCGCAGCTCGGGGTCGGGCTCCGGCGCGTTCACCATGTGGCCGCGGTAGACGGGGAGTTCGACTCCTCCGACGGTCTCGGTGGGGCTGGAGCGGGGCTTGGCGTACTGGCCGGCGAGGCGGCCGACCCGCAGGACCGGCTTGTGGGAGATCATCTTCATCGCCCCGGCCAGCATGTCCAGCAGCCCGGCCCGGCGGGCGACCTCGCCCGGCGTCGTCTCCGCCCAGTCCTCGGCGCAGTCGCCGGTCTGCACGATCTGGATCCGGCCGCCGGCCGCCTCCGCCAGGTGCTGGCGCAGGGTGTCGGTCTCCGCGGGGGTCACGAGGGGCGGGAGCATGCCGAGTTCCTCCCGCACGGCGGGAAGCTCCGGATGGTCCTCCCAGTCCGGCTGCTGACGGGCCGGCAGAGAGCGGATGAATGCATGGACTCTGTTCAAGGGGTGCCTCCCTGGAAGTGGTCTGGGAACGACTGTCCGGGATGCGGCGAGCGGAAAAGAAGTGCGTTCCTGAACTTTGTCAGGTGCCGGTCCCGCCATTCCCGACCTGACACAGTCACCGGCCGTCCCTTGCCCCGTCCCCGCGGTGCTGCGGAAACTCGCCTGAGCCGACCGCGGGACCGACCGGGCCCCGCCCCGTGTGCAGGAACGGAGGCCTTTTCTTGAGTTTCGAGGAGCAGTGGTCGAGCCGGGTCGTCCACGTGCCACCCGGCGCGGGACCGAGCCGATGGGCCTTCGGTGACCGCTACACGATCAAGTCGGGCCTGCACAACACCGGTCCGGGCTTCTTCATGATGGAGGCCCTGGTACCGCCGGGCGGTGGGCCGCCCCCGCACATCCACCACCGCGAGGACGAGGCCTTCTACGTGCTGGAGGGCGAGGTCGCCCTCTTCGACGGCACGGAGAAACTCGCCCTCGGCACGGGTTCGTTCGTGCATGTCCCGCGGGGCTCCGTGCACAACTTCACGAATGTCGGCGACGAGCCGTCGAAACTCCTCATCATGTTCGTCCCCGGCGGCAAGGACGGATTCTTCCTGGGCGCTGGCGTCCCCGCCGACGACGGTGCCCCGCCGCCCCCGCAGGCCCAGTACGACCTCGATGTGGAAAGGGCCCTGCGGGTGGCCGCCGAATTCGGCGACGAGTACCTCGGATGACCCCGCGACCAGGAGCACCCACCCCGTGACAGAGACGCTGGAGGCTGCCATGCCCGCGCCCACCGGACTCATCGACGTCCACCACCACGCCGTGCCGCCGGAGTACGCCGCGGCCCTCGCCGACCGGGTGGCCATCCCCGGCGTCGACTACCCCCACTGGTCGCCCGAGGAGAGCCTGGAGGTGATGGACCGCCACGGCATCGACGCGGCGGTGCTCTCCATCACCGCGCCGGGCGTGACCTTCGCCGAGGGCGACGAGGCGCGCAAGCTCGCCCGCACGGTCAACGAGTACTTCGCCGGGCTGATCGCCGCCCACCCGGCCCGGTTCGGCGCGTTCGCGATCCTGCCGCTGCCGGACGTCGCCGCGGCCCGTGAGGAACTCCACTACGCCGTCGACGAACTCGGACTCGACGGGGTCGGCCTGCTGAGCAGTTACGGCAGCCGCTACCTCAACGACCCTGCCTTCGAACCGCTGCTCGCCGAGATCGCCGAGCGCGGACTCGCCGTCCACGTGCACCCGGTGGTGCCGCCCGCCGCGGACCTCGTCACCTTCGACCTGCCGCCCTCGCTCTACGAGTTCACCTTCGAGACGACCCGTACGGTGGCCGGCCTGCTCTTCGACGGGGTCCTCGACCGGCTGCCCGGCCTGCAGTTGATCCTCTCGCACGCCGGCGGCACCCTGCCGTTCCTCGCGCAGCGGCTCACGCACGGGCCCACCATCGGCGCGTACCTCGCCGGGCGGGCACCCGCCGACGTGGTCGGCACGCTCCGCCGCCTGCACTACGACATCGCGATGTCCGCCAACCCCTTCGCCCTGCCCGCGCTCACCGAACTCGCCGGCACCGACCGCATCCTGTACGGCAGCGACTTCCCGTTCATGCCGGCGTCGCACACCACGGAGAACACCGACGGGTTCCGCACGTACGCGGGCTGGGACGAGACCCAGCGGGCGGCCGTCGGGCGGGCCAACGCGCTGCGGCTGCTGCCGCGCCTCGCGGAGCGGATCGCCCGGCACGCGTGACCGGCCACCCGCCGAGACCGCACCACCTCCTGGAACCGCACCACCTCCTGGAACCGCACCACTTCTCTTCGGGTCGAACCTCCCGGAGCCGAACCACCCTGCGCAGAAAGGTCCTTCCACGTCATGAGCACGGAACAGATCGGGATGCCGAGCCGCCGCAGAATCCTGGGCGGCGCGGCCGCCCTCGGGGCCGGCGCGGTCGTCACCGCCGGAGCGGGCCCCGCTCTCGCGGCGCCGCGCCCGCCGGCCCCGGCCGTACCCGGTGCGGCGCCGCAGCCGTCGCCGGCCCCGGAGTTCGGCGCCGCCGAGGTCACCCCCGCCGACGCCCGCTACCGCGACCTGGTGCGCGGCATGAACCAGCGCTGGGTCGGCAACCCGGAGTCGGTGCGGGTCGTCGACTCCACCGCCCAGGTGCTCGCGGTGGTGCAGGAGGCGGCGCGGGCCGGCAAGAAGCTGACCGTGCACAGCGGCGGGCACTGCTACGAGGACTTCGTCTTCAACGCCTCCACCCAGATCGTCCTCGACATGTCCGAGATGACGTCGGTCTCCTGGGACGACCGGTTCAAGGCCTTCGCGGTCGAGGCCGGTGCGACCCTGCTGGACGTCTACGAGCGCCTCTACAAGGTGTGGGGCGTCACCGTGCCCGGTGGTATGTGCTACTCCGTCGGAGCGGGCGGGCACGTCAGCGGTGGCGGCTGGGGCATGCTGGCCCGCGAGCACGGGCTCATAGTCGACCACCTGTACGCCGTCGAGGTCGTCACCGTCGACGCGGCCGGCACCGCCCGCGTCGTGGTGGCGACCCGGGAGCCCGGCGACCCCGAGCGCGACCTGTGGTGGGCCCACACCGGCGGTGGCGGCGGCAACTTCGGCGTCATCACCCGCTACTGGTTCCGGTCGCCGAACGCCGTGGGCACCTCTCCCGGGCAGGCCCTACTCCGGCCCCCGGCCGAGGTCTTCATCAGCGCGATCTCCTGGGACTGGGCGCAGCTCACCGAGGCGGCCTTCACCCGGCTCACCCGCAACTTCGGTGCCTGGCACGTCGCGAACTCCGCGCCGGGCGGCCCGTACGGCGGTCTGATGAGCTTCCTCAAGCTCAACCACCGCTCCAACGGCCAGATCGGCCTGCTCACGCAGATGGACGCGACGGTGCCGAACGCCGAACAGCTGCTGCACGACTTCGTGGCGGCCGTGACCGAGGGCGTCGAGATCCCGACCGGGCCGGTCACCACCGCGATGGGCGAGCACGGCCCGATGCCCGAGTACTACACGCCGCAGCGCATGCCGTGGCTGCAGTCGGCCCGCTACCTCGGCACCACCAACAGCACGCTGGTCGACCCGAGCCTGCGCGGCGACTACAAGTCGGCCTTCCACAAGCGGAATCTGACGGACGCGCAGATCGCGACGTTCTGGAAGCACCTCACCCGCACCGACCTCGACAACCCCGGTGCGATGGTGCTGCTCAGCTCGTACGGCGGCGCGGTCAACGCGGTGGCGCCAGGTGCGACGGCGACCGTGCACCGTGACTCCGTCTTCAAGCTGCTCTTCCAGAGCTACTGGCCGTCGGCGGCCGACGACGCGGTCAACATCGGCTGGCTGCGCGACGCGTACGAGGAGACGTACCGCACGACCGGCGGGGTGCCGGTGCCCGGTGACACCACCGACGGCTGCTACGTGAACTACTGCGACATCGACCTCAACGACCCGCGGCACAACCGCTCCGGCGTGCCCTGGTACACGCTCTACTACGGCGCCAACTACCCGCGTCTGCAGCAGGTCAAGGCGAAGTACGACCCGAAGAACCGCTTCAACCACGGTCAGTCGATCCGGCTGCCGTAGCGCAGGGGACACGCAGGGCGCCGCGGGCACACGGAAGGCGCCGCGGCGCACGGACGGGGCCGCCCGGCACGGAACACCGTGCCGGGCGGCCCCTTCGGTCAGGAGTCGGCGGTCATGACGGCTCGGCGGTCAGGGGGCGGCGGGCTCGCCGATCCAGGCGCGCAGGGCGGCGGTGAGGGAGGCGGCGTCGTGGTCGGGGTCGGTGGCGCTCCACGCGGTGTAGCCGTCGGGCCGCACCAGCAGGGCGTCGGCGGGCGGTGCGTCGGTCACCGCCGTGACGGTGACCACCCGGGGGCCCCAGGGCGCGGCGGCCGCCCGCAGGTCCGCGCGGTCGGCGAGGTCGAGCAGCAGGGGCTTCGCGGCGCGCAGCAGCCGGGCGACGCCGGTGCGGGCCTCCGGGGTCTTCAGCGGCAGGTCGGGGGTGAGCCGGCCGGCCAGCGGGTCGGTGTGCGGCCCGGTGTCGTAGTGCACGCCCGTGCCGCTGATCATGCCGGAGAGGTAGGTGTTGACCTGCGGCATGTGCATGAGCCGGACGAAGAGGTCGCGCAGCGCGTCCGTGCGGGGGTCGGGGTTCATCAGGGCCACCTGGGCCCGGACGTTCCACAGCACCTCGGCGGCGGCCGGGTGGCGTTCGGCGTGGTAGGTGTCGAGCAGCCCGGCGGGGGCGTCGCCGCGGACCTCGGCGGCGAGCTTCCAGCCGAGGTTCACGGCGTCCTGAAGGCCGAGGTTGAGCCCCTGGCCGCCCGCCGGGAAGTGCACGTGCGCGGCGTCGCCCGCGAGCAGCACCCGGCCCGAGCGGTACTGCTCGGCCTGCAGCGCCGCGTCGCTGAAGCGGGTCAGCCAGCGCGGGGAGGCCATCGGCACCGGGCGGCCGGCGATGCGTTCGGTCTCGCTCTGCAGCTCGGCGAGCGTCACGGGCGCGCCGCGGTCCGGGTGCGGCCCGCGGAAGTCGTACGTCGACACCCGGCTGCGGCCGTACGGGTTGAGCCAGACGAGCGTCCAGCCGCGCTCGTTGCGCTGCCAGCCGGCGGGCGCGTCGTACGGGTCGAGGAGTTCGACCTCGCCCATGAGGGCGCCCACCCCGGCGGGGGTGCCGGTGAAGCGGATGCCGCTGAGCTGCCGCACGGCGCTGCGGGCGCCGTCGCAGCCCACCGCCCATCCGGCGGTCACCGTGCGGGTGGCGCCGGTGCCGTCGCGGACGGTGAGGTGCACCCGGTCGTCGTCCTGCCGGATGCCGACGACCTCGGTGTCGCGCACGATGCGGGCGCCGAGCGCCTCGGCGAGCCGGGCGAAGACCTGCTCGGCGTACGCCTGCGGGCTGCCGACCATCGCCGGTCCTTCGTCGACGACCGCGGCGAGGTCGAGTTCGAACATCCCGCCGAAGTGGAACGGCACCGGGCCGCGGCTGTACCGCGCCTTGTGCGGGCCCGGCTGGACGGCTTCCAGGAGTCCGCGCCGGTGCAGGGTCTGCGCGGTGCGCGCGTGCAGCGTGCCCGCCTTGGACTCGCCGGTGGGGCGGGCCAGTTGCTCCAGGACGGTGGTGCGGATCCCCTGCAGCGCCAGCTCGTACGCCAGCAGCATGCCGACGGGTCCGCCGCCGACCACGGCGACGTCGGTGTCCGGCGGCCCGGCGCCGGGCCGGTCGCCGGTGGGGCGGGAGCTGTCGGGGCGGGAGCCGGCGGGGCGCCGGGTGCCCTGGCGCCCGGTGTCCACGGGCTCTGGAGAGGGGGCTTCGGGGGACATGCGGTCGACCTCCGGGAGGGGTGGGATCGTCGGGATCTGCGGCGGACGGAAGGCGCGGCGGGGAGCGGGGACGGCCGTGCCCCCGCTCCCCGCCGCGCCCGGGCCCGGTCAGGCCTGGCTGCGGGCGCCGGCCGGGGCGGTGCCGGCGTGCCGGTCGGCGTCGGCGGGCCCGGTGGCCGCCTCGGGTGCGGCGGGGCCGGTCGGCAGGGCCGGCCGCCGGCCGGGCAGGGCGAGGGCGACGACCGCGCCGAGCAGGATGCCGGCGGCCGCCACGTAGACGGCGGTGCGGGTGCCGTCGGCCATCGCGGTGCGCAGCAGGTCGCCCTGCAGGCCGTCGGTGCCGGAGTTGGCGATGGCGATGAGGACGGCCAGGCCGACGGCGCCGCCGATCTGCTGGGTGGTGGAGGCCATGCCGGAGGCGATGCCCTGCTCGTGCGGGTCGACGCCGGACGCGGCGGCGATCCACATGCCGGTCCAGGTGATGCCCTGGCCGATGCCGGCGATCACCAGGCCGGGCACGACCGAGCCGTAGCCGCCGTCGGACGTGATGCCGTAGGCCAGCACGGCGGTGCCGAGGGTGCCGACGAGGAGGCCCGTGAGCAGGGTGGTGCGGGTGGCGGTGCGGGTGGCCATCCGCTCGCCGATCTGGGTGCCGGCGGCGATGGAGAGCGACGGGACGAGGAAGGCGAGGCCGGTCTGCAGCGCGCTGAAGCCGTGCACGCTCTGGAAGAGCACGGTCAGGAAGTACGGCAGGGCGCTGAAGGTGCCCATGAAGATGAAGGTGACCGCCATGCCGGCCGCCAGGCTGCGGTTGCGGAACAGCCGCAGCGGCATGAGCGGGTCCTTGCTGCGGGCCTCGATCAGGGTGAAGAGTCCGAGGAGCAGGACGGCCGCGACGGCGCTGACGACGATGCCGGCCGAGCCCCAGCCGCTCTCGGGGCCCTGCACGAGCACGTACACGAGCAGGGTGACGCCGGCGGTGGCGGTGACGGCGCCCGGCAGGTCGAAGCTGCGGCGCTCGCCGGAGCGGCGGTCGCGCGGGATGACGGTGAGGGCGGCGATCGCGACGATGCCGGCCAGCGGCACGTTGACGAAGAACACCGACGCCCAGCCGAAGGCGCCGGTCAGCACGCCGCCCAGCAGGGAGCCCAGGGTGAGGCCGCTGGCCCCGGCGCCGCCCCACACGGCGAGTGCGCGGTTGCGCTGCGGGCCCTCCGCGAACAGCGTGTTGATGAGCGAGAGGGTGGCGGGGAAGAGCAGTGCGCCGCCGAGGCCCTGCACGGCGCGCACCGCGATCATCGTGCCGGGGTCGGCGGCGAAGCCGCCGACCAGCGACGAGAGCGCGTACAGGCCGAGGGCGAGGACGAACATGTTGCGGCGGCCGAGCAGGTCGGCGGCCCGGCCGCCGAGCAGGAGGAACCCGCCGAAGGCGACCGCGTAGGCGCTGACGACCCACTGGAGGGACTGGCCGGTGAAGCCGAGCTCGGTGCCGATCTCGGGCAGGGCCACGTACACGATGTTGAAGTCCAGCGAGATGATCAGCTGGGCGAACGCCAGCAACGCCAGGACCCAGCCGAGACGCGGGGTCCCGGCGCCCGGGTGAGGGGCGGAAGCGGTGGCAGTCATGGGGGTACGACGACCTTTCTCAGGGTACGACGGTACGTGGACGTTCGCACCGTAGGAATGTACGTGGATCGTCGTACGGTTTGGGGTGGCCTGTCAACGGCAGGCTGGTTCCCTGTCAGGTCCGCGCGCCCCAGGCGCGCGCGTGACCTGCGAAAACGAGGGCGGAAGCGGAATTGTTCGACTGTACGAGGACGGCCGGGTTACTTTGGGGCATGGCTGTCACCCACCCCACCCGGGACAACATCACCCTGGAGAACCTCTTCGTCGCCCTCGGCAACCCCATGCGGCTGCGGGTCGTCCGCGCCCTGGCCGCCGGCGGTGAGCACCCCTGCGGCACGCTGCTCACCGGCGTCTCGAAGTCGACCCTGACCCACCACTGGCGGGTGCTCCGCGAGGGCGGCCTGATCTGGCAGAAGCCGTCCGGACGGGAGCTGCTGCTCTCGCTGCGGCGCGAGGACCTCGACGCCCGCTTCCCCGGCCTGCTCGACTCCGTGCTGGCCGCCATCGACTCCGCCGACGCCGCGGGCCTCGCGCCCGCCGTCGCCGGGGGACCCGGTGCCGAGGACGGGATCGCCGGACCCGCCGGGCGGTGAGCACCGCCCGGCCCGCCCGCGGGCGGCTCCGCACGGCCGGGTCGCCCGCGCCCGCGGTGCGTCGGCCGGACCTGCGCGGAAGCGGGCCGACCGGCGGTGCCGGACAGTCACGGACCGGTCACGCGGGAGCTTGACCGTACTCCGGGTGGGCACATATGTTCTCCTTGCACCGGGCTTCATTGGCGAGTGGCGGGGGTTGTCGGTGTGGAGCGGTACGAGGCGGCCCCGCCGGCCGACCCTGCGCTGACGGTCCTTCAACTGCTGGCCACGGGCGGGCCGGCGGCCTGTTTCGACGACCTGCTGCTGGACGCCGTGGGCCGTGGCGCATCCACCGCCGAACTCGCCACGCTGCGTGCCGCGGTGGATCTGGCCCGCACCGCCGGGGCGGTCCTCGCCCCCGGCCTGCCGCCCGCCGCCGCGCCCGCCGCGCAGGACACCGTCCGGCTGCGCCGGGCCGCCGCCCGCGCGCGCCACCTCCACGCGGTGCACGACGAACTCACCGCCGCCGTGCTGAACGGCGGTGACGTGCACGGCGTCGTCCGGCACGCCGCCGGAGCGCTCGGCGGTGACCTCCTCGTGCGCGACCCCGCCGGCCGCGCCCTCGCCGGTGCCGGCTCGGTGGCCGCCCTGGACCAACTCGCCGCCGAGTCCGTGCCCTCGGCACCGCACACCGACGGCCGGGCATCCGTCCCGTCCGCAGGGGTCCGGACCGCCGCGATCACCGCCGGCGGCCGCCCCCGCGGCGTGCTCCTCCTCCGGACGGACCGCGCCCTCGACGAGTCCGAGGAGTGGTTCCTGCGGGCGGTGGCCCAGACGGTCGGCCTGCTCGCCCTCCTCGCCGACCGCAGCACCGCCGTCGCGGAGGGACCGCTGCGCGACGAACTCTTCGAGGACCTCCTGGCCGGCCCCGCCCGCTCCGCCCGCCAACTCGGCGAACGCGCCCGAAGACTCGGCATCGACCCCGGCGCCCCGTACGTCGTGCTCGTCGCCCGCCCGGAGGGCGGCGAACAGGGCAAGGCCATCGTCTGGGCATCCTCGTACGCCTACCGCATGGCCGGGCTCAAGTCGCAGCACGGCGACTGCATCTCCCTGCTCGTACCCGGCTCCGACGCCTCCGCCGCCGCCCGTGCCGTCTCCGGTGAACTCGCCCCGCTGCTCGGCCACCCCGTCTCCGTCGGCGCCGCCGGCCCCGCCGCCGGACTCGACGCCGTCGCCGGGCTCCACCGGGAGGCCGTCCGCTGCCTGGACGTGCTGATCGCCCTGGACGGCGCCGGCAGCACCGCCTCCACCGAGGACCTCGGCTTCGTCGGCCTCCTGCTCGCCGAGGACAACGACATCGGCGGTTTCATCGACTCCGCCCTCGGCCCCGTGCTCCAGTACGACAACGAGCGGTTCACCGACCTCGCACGCACCCTGGAGGTCTACTTCGCCGCCGGCGGCAGCCCCACCCGGGCTGCCGAGACACTGCACGTCCACGCCAACACCGTCTCCCGCCGCCTGGAGCGGATCGGCGAACTCCTCGGCCCCGGCTGGCAGAAGCCGGAACGCGGACTGGAGATCCAGCTCGCACTCCGGCTGCTGCGCACCCAGGACGTCCTGCACCGGCAGCGCGCTGCCCGGCCGGGGGCCGCCGGAATGCCCGGCAACCCCCGCGGCGAGCACGGCCTGACGCCCGACGGCCGGCACATCTGAGCCTGCGTCGGCACCGATCCGGGGCCCGGGCGGTGCACGGTGCCGGGCATGCCGGGCGCGGTGTCGGGCGCGGTGTCGGCGGCGGGCGGGGTGTCGGGGGCGGTGCCGCGCCGGATGCCCGCGCCCCCGTCGTCACCCCGTGCCGTCCCGCCGGTGGTCATGCCGGTGGTCATGCCGCCCGAGGCGGACAGGGGCCGGTGTCCTGCGCCGGCAGCCGGGCCGCGGAGCGGCCGGTGACATGACCTGACGACTCCCGCCGGCTGCCCGCCAGGACGGCCACCGCGTGCGCGGCCGAGGCCAGCGTGATGTGCCGGTGCCAGCCGCCGAACGAACGCCCCTCGAAGTCCTTCAGGCCGGCCTCCGCCCCCGTGCCGCCGAGCGCGTGTCCGACCCGGGCCGCCAGGTCGGTCAGTTGCACGAGCGTGCCGCGCGACGCCGCGGTCATGTTGGTGAGCCACAGCTCCGAGGGCGGCCGGTGGGCGTCCCGCCACCGGCCGAGCAGCACGACCTCGCCGATCGCCCGGTCCCCGCCCGGCTCCTTCGCCGGAGTCACCCGGACGGTCGCCGCCAGCCCGCTGCGCAGGACGGACGGATCCCGCGGATCCGCCCAGGCCGTGGGTCTGCGCAGGCCCTTGACGGACTCCAGGATCCGGCGGGCCGTGAGCGGGCCCATGCCGTAGCCCGGCAGGGCCGTACTCCCCACCGTGAAACGGGCGTTGGCCGCGAGCCGGGCGATCACCGGCACCCCGGCCCGGGTGAAGCGGTGCACCGACGCGGCCGCGTGCGCCGAGCACATGTCGAGCACGACCGGCCGGGCCGGCGGAGACCAGGCCAGGATGTCCTCCAGCACGGCCGCCGCGCACTCCTCCGGCGTCTCGCCCCCCACCCCGCCCGGGATCTCCACCCGGTCTCGGCGGGCAGGGTCGTCGGCCCACGAATCGGGCAGCAGCAGGCGCCAGTTGACCGGCGTGCTGAGCGTGTCCGCGGCGAGCCAGACGCCGAACGCCTGCTGGCCGTAGAACTCCCGTCCCCGGTGCGGGTCGAAGCTGTGGTCGACGCCCACCGAGTGCTTCCCGGCCTTGGGGATCGGCATCGGCCGTACCACCCAGGCGCGCGGGGTCACCGCCGCCTCGACGTAGGCGGCCAGTGCCGCCCGTACGGGCATCCAGTCCCAGGTCGAACTGCTGATGAAGTGGTGGATCCGCTGTTCCGCCGCCGGGCTGCCGAGCCCGGCGGCGATGTTGCGGATCGACTTGCGGCCCTCGGTGCCCAGCAGCCCCCGAAGGTACTGCTCGCCCCGCTGGCGCTGGTCGCGCCGCGGGAGCGAGGCGAAGAGCGCGCCGGACAGCTCCCGCACCACCACCTCCCGCAACACCCGCCCGTAGCCGGCGGGTTGCGCCGGTGGCCGAGGGGAGAACAGGTCGAGCGTCGATCGTTCGTTGCAGACAGGGATGTTCACGTCACTCCCACCGCGTTACGCGCGAAATCCGGTTCGTCCCTTCAAGCCTGCCTGCGGGGCGGCCCTCGGAGGAGGTGGGCAGGCCACCTGATTCGGGCGGGGGACGGTTGTTGCGGCACCCGGTGCCGCCGGACTTTGTCAGGTCGGCGGCCGTCGCGGGAGTCCGCACCACGCATCCGGGCACGCCGAAGCACCGCCGGGGCCGGTGCCCGTGGCGGCGGTGGGGCGGGGCCGGTGGACGTCCCGGCGGGCGCCGGCTGGGAAGACGATCATCGGTCGGGAAGGACGGGTGCCCTGCTCGGCCGACGTACCGGCCCCGCATCGAACATGCTGAAGCATGTCATTCTCTGTTGCAAGTTATTCGCAATAGGGTATCCCTCGCATGATCCGCACCGACGAAGAGGACATCTCCCGATGGGCGTCTACTCGCTTCCCGACCTTCCGTACGACTACTCCGCGCTGGAGCGCGCCATGTCGGCGGAGATCCTGGAACTGCACCACTCCAAGCACCACCTGGCCTACGTCAACGGCGCCAACACCACCCTGGAGCAGCTCGCCGAGGCCCGCGACAAGGAGCAGTTCGGCGGTCTCGTCGGCCTGCAGAAGACCCTCGGCTTCCACCTCTCCGGCCACGTCCTGCACTCGCTGTTCTGGCAGAACCTCTCCCCGGACGGCGGTGACCGCCCCGACGGCGCCCTCGCCGACGCCGTCACCGAGCACTTCGGATCCTTCGACGCCTTCAGGAAGCAGCTCACCGCCGCCACCGTCGGCGTCCAGGGCTCCGGCTGGGGCATCCTCTCCTGGGAACCCCTCGGCAGGCGCCTGATCGTCGAGCAGGTCTACGACCACCACGGCAACGTCGGCCAGGGCACCACCCCGCTGCTCGCCTTCGACGCCTGGGAGCACGCGTACTACCTGCAGTACAGGAACGTCCGCCCCGACTACGTCACCCGCCTGTGGGACGTCGTCGACTGGAGCGACGTCAGCGCCCGCTTCGCCGCGGTCGCGGGCGGCTGAGCCACTCCTCGATCTCCGCCGACGGTCCACCCGCGCACCGGTCCGCCGGCCGGGTCCGGTGAGCTGCGGTGCGGCGGCGGACCGCCGCCGCACCGCCGTACCGTCAACTGCAGTGCACCGCGCGGTTGCCGAGGCTGCTCGCCGTGGTGCCGGTGACGCCGCCCCAGGTGATGCTGCCGGAGCCGGTGATGCAGGTGGCCGCGGCGGCCACCCGCACCGGCCCCGCGTACATCGTGAAGTCGCCCTCGTCGGTGCTGGTCGTCCCGGCCACCTTGGTGCACGTCGCGGCGGCCGAGGGGTTGCTGCACCGGCTGATCGACGCCTTCACCGCGGACGCCGTGCCGTAGCCGCTGTTGACCGTCTTGATCGTGGCCGCGCAGTTCCGGCCGCTCGTGTTGTCGAACCAGATGTAGAAGTAGCCGAGCACGACGCCGCTGCCGGTCTTCACCGGGTAGCTGCCCACCAGCCCGCCGCTGCAGCCGTACGCGGCCGCGCCGGTACCGGGCGAGGGGGGCGCCTTGGTCGGAGCCGCGGTGGTGGTGGGACGGGCCGTGGTCGGTGCCGCCGTGGTGCCCGGCGCGGCCGGCCCGGTGGTGGCGCCGCCCGGCCGGGTCGCGGTGCCCGAGGGTGCTGCGGGGGTGCCGGTGGCACCGGCCGCCGACGGGCTGCCGGACGGTGCGGGGCCGGAGGGCGTGCTGCCGTCCGCTGCGGTTGCCGAGGCCGAGGCGGTGTCCGGCGTGTCGGTGGCAGCCGCGCCGGTGTCGAGAGGGGCTCCGGCGGCCGCGGCGGAGGAGGCGGCCCCGGGCCGTCCCGCGGCGGCGTCCTGTGCGGTGTCCCGACCGCCGATCACCCAGGTGAGACCCGCGACGAGGACGAGGGCCAGCGCGGCGCTCCCCGCCACGACACCGGCGCGGCCGCCCGCCCGCCGACGCCACCAGGGCTCCTCCTCGAACGCCTCGAAGGGGGTGAACGTTCCGGTGGCGGTGAAGCCCGCCGGGGGAGGCGTGAACGACTGCTCGGGCGTGAACGACTGCTCGGGCGTGAACGACTGCTCGGGCGTGAACGACTGCTCGGGCGTGAGCGCGTGCTCGGGCGTGAACGACTGCTCCGGCGTGAGCGCGTGCTCCGGCGCGAACGGTGCGGCGGGGGAGAGCGCTGCGCCGTCGGCCGGCGACGCGTCGGGCGTGAACGCCGACTCGGGCGTGAACGGTGCTGCTGCGGCGCCGGTCGGGAAACCGGCGGCGTACGGCGACGAGGCGGCGGCAGCGGCCCGTACGTCCTCGGCGAGTCCGCTCAGCTCGGCGGCCACCTCGTGCGCGTCGGCGGGCCGGTCCTCCGGTGCCTTGGCGAGCAGCCGCAGCACGAGCGCGTCGAGCCCGACGGGCAGGCCGGGACGCTGCCGGCTCGGCGGCGCCGGAGTCTCCCGCAGGTGCGCGCCGAACTGGACGGTCACCTCGCGGTGGCCGAACGGCGCGGCGCCGGTGAGGAGATGGTGGAGCACGCAGCCGATCGCGTACAGGTCGCTGCGGTGGTCCACGTCGCCGGTCCCGCGTACCTGCTCCGGTGACATCCACGGGACGTCGGTGAGCACCGTGCCCCCGGCGCCCCCGGCGCCCCCGGCACCCCCGGCACCCCCGGCGCCCGCGATGCCCGGCCCGCCCGCGCCGGGTGCCCCGGGAACGGCGGCGGCAGCGGCGGTGGCCGTGTCGATCGCGAGGCCGCGGACCTTCACCGTCCCGGCCGGGGTGAGGAGCAGGGCGGCAGGCCGGATGCGGCGGTGCACCAACCCGGCCGCGTGGGCCGCCGCCAGGCCCTCGCACGCCTGCCGGACCCACTCGGTGGCGCGCGCCGGGTCGGGGGCGCCGTCACCGGCGAGGACCTCGTCCAGGCCGCGTCCCGCTTCCGGTTCGGTGACGGCGTACACCCGGCCGGCGGCATCGTCCCGGCCGGCGGCGATGACCCGCACGAGGTGGGGGTGGTCCGGCAGGGCGGCCGCGGTGCGGGCCTCGTCGAGGATCCGCTCGGCGGTGGCGGGGCCGGCGGCCGGTCCCGCGAGGAACGTGACCGTGACGGTGCGGTGCTCCTCGTGGTCGTGGGCCGTCCAGGCGGACGTTCTCCCGCCGTGCTGCCGTTCCCTCAGTTCGTAGCGTCCGTCGATCAGCTGGCCTTCCACGGCGCGCCCCCTTTCCCGGCCGGTACGGCACCATCGAATGATCGTCCGAAAACCTATCGGGTCGCGTCGACGGGGCGTCACGCGGGAGGCGGGAAGGGCGGCTACGGCCCGTCGGCCGTGGCGGGGCTGCCCTCGACGGCACCCGGACGCCCGGCACCGGCCCAGGAGGCCAGCAGGCGGAGGGTGTCGGCGGAGGGTGTTCCCGGTTCGGCGTGGTAGGTGAGCAGCACCTGGTCGGGGTCGTCCGGGGGCCGGAACATCTCGTACCGGACGGTGAGACGGCCGACGACGGGGTGGTGGAGTTCCTTCACGCCGTGGCCCTTGTCGCGGATGTCGTGGGTGGCCCAGAGGCGGCGGAAGTCCTCGCTCTTGACGGAGAGTTCGCCGATGAGGGAGGTGAGCTTCGGGTCGTCGGGGATGCGTCCGGCGTCCATCCGCAGCCCGGCGACCACGTCGGAGGCCTTGGCCTCCCAGTCGGTGTACAGGTCGCGCGCGGCCTGGGTGAGGAAGACCTGCCGGGCCATGTTGCGCTGCTCGGGCGGCATCGAGGGGAAGTCCCCGACGAGCGCGCAGGCCAGGCTGTTCCAGGCGAGTACGTCCATGCGCAGGCCGAGCACGTAGGCGGGGATCTCGGTCATGGCGTCGAGGAGCTGCTGGAGTGCGGGTCGTACGCGCTGCGGACGCTGGGCGCCGCGGGAGCGGCGGGACACGGGCCGGGCGAGCCGGTTGAGGTGGTCGCGCTCCACCTGGTCGAGCTGCAGGGCGCCGGCGATGGCGTCGAGCACGGTGGTGGAGACGTTCTCACCGTGTCCCTGTTCGAGGCGGATGTAGTACGCCGTGCTGACACCGGCGAGTTGTGCGATCTCCTCGCGGCGCAGGCCGGGGACGCGGCGTCGGCCGCCGTACCGGGGCAGGCCGACGTCCTCCGGCCGGAGGCGGGCCCGGCGGGAGCGAAGAAACTCGCTCAGCTCGGTGCGCATGTCCATACCGGCAGTATGAGGGTGAGTCCCGCAGTGGTACGAATGCCGTGCGTACGTCCGGCGGGGGGCTGGTTCCGTCCGGCCGGGTGTTGCAGGCTGCTCCGTATGACCCACACGACTGTCTCCGCCTATGCCGCCCCGTCCCCGAAGGCACCGCTGGAGAAGACGACCGTGCCCCGGCGGGTGCCGGGCGCGCACGACGTCCTGATCGACATCCGGTACTCCGGCATCTGCCACTCCGACATCCACCAGGTGAACGCCGAGTGGGGGGTGGGCGCCTTCCCGATGGTGCCGGGCCACGAGATCGCCGGCGTGGTCGCCGAGGTCGGGCCGGAGGTGACCCGCTACGCGGTGGGCGACCGGGTCGGTGTCGGCTGCTTCGTCGACTCCTGCCGCGAGTGCGAGAACTGCCGTACCGGGCTGGAGCAGTACTGCACCGGCAGCGGCGGCATGGTCGGCACGTACAACGGTGTCGGCCGTGACGGCGAACCGACCTACGGCGGCTACTCCACGCACGTGGTGGTGGACGAGAACTACGTCCTCCGCATCCCCGAGGCCATTCCGCTGGATGCCGCGGCGCCGCTGCTGTGCGCGGGCATCACCCTGTACTCGCCGCTGGCCCACTGGGGTGCCGGGCCCGGCACGAAGGTGGCGGTGGTCGGCCTGGGCGGCCTGGGCCACCTCGGCGTGAAGCTGGCCCGTGCGAAGGGCGCCGAGGTCACGGTGCTCAGCCAGTCGCTCCGCAAGCAGGAGGACGGCCTGCGGCTCGGCGCCGACCACTACCACGCGACGTCGGACCCGTCGACGTTCACGGAGCTGGCCGGCACCTTCGACCTGATCCTCAACACCGTGTCCGCCGACCTCGACCTCGGCGCGTACCTCTCCCTGCTGCGCACGGACGGCACCCTGGTGCAGATCGGCGCCCCGGAGAAGCCGGCCGTGCTCGCCGCGTTCGCCCTGATCGGCGGCCGGAAGTCGGTGGCGGGGTCGATGATCGGCGGCATCCGGGAGACCCAGGAGATGCTGGACTTCTGCGCCGAGCACGGCATCGGCGCCGAGATCGAGGTGATCCGCGCCGACGAGATCAACGAGGCGTACGCGCGGGTGCTGGCCAGCGACGTGCGGTACCGCTTCGTCATCGACACCTCCACCATCTGACGGATCCCGGTACGAGCCCGGTACGAGCCCGGTACGGCGCGGCGTCGGCTGCGCCGTACCGGGCTGCGTCGTTCCGGGCGCCGGGCTGCCCTTGCGTCGGGAAACCGATCGGTTTACCTTGGTGGAAACCGATCGGTTTCCTCCGAGGGGAGCACTCCCGTGACCGACATCAAGGGCGCCACCGCCATCGTCACCGGCGGCAGCCGCGGCATCGGCCGGGCGCTGGTCGAGGCGCTGTACGTCCGCGGCGCCGCCAAGGTGTACGCCACCGCCCGCGACCCGCGCACCGTCACCCACCCCGACGCCGTGCCGCTCGCGCTGGAGCTGACCGACCCCGCGTCGGTCGCCGCCGCGGCCGCGCGGGCCCAGGACGTCACCCTCCTGATCAACAACGCGGGCGCCGCGGTCGGGGCGTCCTTCCTCGAGGCGCCGGTGGAGGAGGTCCGCCGCGAGTTCGAGACCAACTTCTACGGCCCGCTGCTCACCACCCGCGCGTTCGTGCCGGTCATCGAGCGGAACGGCGGCGGCCACGTCCTGACCGTGCACTCGGTGCTCTCCTGGCTCGCCACCGCGGGCTCGTACAGCGCCTCCAAGGCGGCCCTGTGGGCGCAGACCAACGCGCTGCGGCTGGAGCTGCTGCCGCGCGGCATCGCCGTCACCGGGCTGCACGTCGGCTACGTGGACACCGACATGACCGCCCGGGTCGACGGGCCGAAGTCCGACCCCGCGGACGTCGCGGCCCGGGCGCTCGACGGCATCGAGGCCGGTGCGCACGAGGTGCTCGCCGACGAGGTCACCCGCCGGGTGAAGGCCGGGCTCGCCGGCGACCTCGCCCTGCTCTACCCGCAGCTGGCCGCCTGACCGGGCGGGCGCGGGCAGGCCGTCCGGCCCGCTCACCCCACCTCACCCCACCCCCGGGGTCCGGCGCCGTCAGACGGGCAGCAGCCCGCCCACGAGCTCGCCGAGCCGGTGGGTGTTGCGGCAGGCGTACATGTCGACCACTGCGGCGTACGCGTGTGCGGCGGAGTCGCCGGACCCCCAGAGCGCGGCCTGTTCGGGGTTGAGCCAGATGACCCGGCGCGCCCGGTCGGCGACCAGTCGCAGGGCGTCCACGTTGGGGTCCCAGCCGTTCGTCCGGGCGTCGCCCAGCACGAGGACGGCGGTGCGCGGGCCGACGGCGTCGAGGTGGCGTTCGGCGAACTCGCCCAGCGCGGAGCCGTAGTCGCTGCTGCCGTGGTAGCCGGCGACGGCCGCGCCGGTGAGGATCCGCTGCGCCAGGCCGACCGGGTCGGCGGTGCCCGCGGCGACCAGGTCGGTCACCTCGGCGGTGCGGTTGACGAACGCGAACACGCGTACCCGGCTGAACTGGTCGCGCATCGCCCGGACGAGCAGCATCGTGAAGTCGGCGAAGCCCGCGACCGAGCCGGACACGTCGCACAGCAGCACGATCTCGGGCCGGGCCGGCCGCCGTCGGCCGTACGCCGGGCGCAGCGGTACGCCGCCGGTGCCGAGGGAGCGGCGCAGGGTGCGCCGGAGGTCGATCCGTCCGCGGGCGGCGCGGCGCCGGCGGACGGCGAGGCGGGTGGCCAGCTTCCTCGCCAGCGGGTGCACGGTGCGGCGCAGTTCGGCGAGCTGGTCGGTGCCGGCGGTGAGGAAGTCGATCCGGTCCGGGGTGGGGGCGACGGCCCGTTCGGCGATCCGTTCCGTGCCGCGCAGTTCGGCGACCCGGCGCCGGGCCTCGCCGGCCACCATGCCGCGGAAGGTGCGGATCCGGCGGCGGATCTCGTCCTCCACGAGGCGGTCCGTGACGTCGGCGGCGCGGTCGGTGCCCCGGGCGGCCCGGACGGCGGCGAGCACCCGGGCGAGCAGGGTCTCCGGCTGCAGCCGGCCGAGGGCCTGGTAGGCGGACCAGCCGTCCGAGCCGGGCCCGGTGCCGTAGCGGCCGAGCACCTCGACCGCCTCCCGCGCGATCCGGGCCAGCCGCCCGGGCGCGGCGGGGTCGGCGGCGGCCAGGGCGGCGGCCAGCCGGTCGCGCAGGTCGGCGACCGGGTCGGGGATCCGGTCGGCGGGGAGGTCCGGCGCGCCGGCGCCGGTGCGGCCCTCCCGGCCGGGGCGGGCGGTGCCGGTGGGGGCGCCGACGCCGAGCGGGAAGTACAGGTCGAAGACGGCGTCGAACACCGGGCGCTGCCCCTCGCCGCGGAGCAGCGCCGCGGCGAGCCCGGCCCGGACGTGCGCACGGTCGGTGAGCCCGAGCGCCCGGAGGACGGCGGCGGCGTCGACGGTCTCGGCCGGGCCGATCCGCAGGCCGTGTCCGCGGAGCGCCCGCACCAGGCCGGCCAGCCGCTCGGGCAGGCCGTCCGGCGCCGGGGCCGGCCCGCCCGCCGTCCCGTCCTCCGCTCCGCGTGCCGGTCCGCCCGCCGGCCCGGTCACGCGGGTGCCAGCTTCGCGGCGGCGCGGATGATGTCGTCCTGGTGCTTGAGCACGACCCCGAGGCTGTCGCGGATCACCGTGTCGTCCAGGGTGTCGGCGCCGAGGGCGAGCAGGGTGCGGGCCCAGTCGACGGTCTCCGCGACGGACGGTGCCTTGCGCAGGTCCATGGCGCGCAGGGCGCCGACGACCTGGACGAGGCCGTCGGCGAGGACCGCGTCCAGCCCGGGCACCAGGAGCCGGACGATGCGCGCCTCCAGGGCGGCGTCCGGGTAGTCGAGGTGCAGGTAGAGGCAGCGGCGGCGGAGCGCCTCGGAGAGCTCGCGGGTGGCGTTGGAGGTGAGCAGTACGAAGGGGTGCCGGGTGGCGGTGATCGTGCCGAGTTCGGGCACGGTGATCTGGAAGTCGCCGAGGACCTCCAGGAGCAGTCCCTCGACCTCGACGTCGGCCTTGTCGGTCTCGTCGATCAGCAGCACGGTCGGTTCGTCGCCGCGGATGGCGGTGAGCAGCGGGCGGGCGAGCAGGAACTCCTCGCCGAAGACGTCGCCGCGGGCGTCGTCCCAGCTCTCGTCCCGGCCGGCGGTGATCCGCAGGAGCTGTTTGGCGTGGTTCCACTCGTAGAGCGCCCGGGCCTCGTCGATGCCCTCGTAGCACTGGAGCCGGACGAGCCGGGCGCCGCCGACCCGGGCGACGGCCTTGGCGAGTTCGGTCTTGCCGACGCCTGCGGGGCCCTCGACGAGCAGGGGCTTGCCGAGGCGGTCGGCGAGGAAGACCGTGGTGGCGACGGCGGCGGAGGCGAGGTAGCCGGCCTCGGCGAGCCGTGCCGAGACGTCCTCCACCGAGGTGAAGAAACCTGTCCCGGCGCCGTGTCCGTCGGTGGCGGCCATCGCGTCAACTCCTGTCCGTGTGAGGCTGCGTGTGCGGCGCGGTGCGCCGTGCGGGGCGAGGTGGGCGCGCGTCGGGCCGCGCGTCCGGCGGGGGGCGGCGGCGAGGGCGGTCGCACCGAAGGTGTCGGCGGTGGCGGTGGCGGTGCCGTACGGCGGGTCGGGGCGGGTGGCCCGCTCAGTGCACGCCCGCCGCGTCGAGCAGGGCGGCGGCCGTCGGCACGGCGAGGCCGGAGAGGGTCTCCGCCTGCACGCCGGACCGGGCGGCCGCCCCGTCGAAGAGGAGGGTGAGCCGCCGGGCCAGCAGGTCGGGGTCGGTGGCGCCGCCGGCCTCGGCCTCGCTGCGGAAGTGCTCGGTGAGTGCCTGCTTGACCCGGCCCGCGACGATGCTGGCCGGGTGGCCGGGGTCCTTGAGCTCGACCTGTGCGGCGAGGTAGGGGCAGCCGCGGTAGCCGGGGGCGGCGGAGAGTTCCTCCAGCCGTTCGAAGACGGCGAGCAGGCGGGCCCGGGGCGGCCGCGGGTCGCCGGGCGGGGGCAGGAGGGCGGCGGCGTAGCCGGGGGCCCGGCGTTCGAGGGAGGCGGCCAGCAGGTCGTCCTTGCTCGCGAACAGCTGGTACATGGACCGCTTGGACACGCCGGCAGCCTTGCAGAGCGCCTCGATCCCGGTGCCGACGCCCTGCCGGTAGAAGAGGTCGGCGGCGGCGTCCAGCAGCCGGTCGCGGGGCGAGGGCCTGGCCGTGGTGTCCATACGGCGAGGCTACCGCGCCGGGGCCGCCGGGGAAACCGATCGGTGTACGGCCTCCGGGGGCGGGCCCGGTCCCCGTGGCCGACGGGTGGTGCACCGTCAGGCGCCCGTGGCCGGGGTGACGGTGCGGCGCAGTTCGCGCTTCAGCACCTTCATGCTCGGGCCGAGCGGCAGCGACTCCGCGATCTCGACCTGCCGGGGGTACTTGTGGCGGCCGAGCCGGGCGGCGGCCCATTCGACGACCTCGGCGGGTTCCGGCGGTGCGGCCGGGTCGGCGGGCACGACGACCGCGCACACCTCCTCGCCGTGCACGGGGTGCGGCACGCCGATCACCGCGACCTGGCCGATGCCGGGGTGGCGCATGAGCACGTCCTCGACCTCGCTGGGGTAGACGTTGAAGCCGCCGCGGATCACCACGTCCTTCGTGCGGTCGACGATGGTGACGAAGCCGTCGGCGTCCCTGGTGCCGAGGTCGCCGGTGCGGAACCAGCCGTCGGCCATCGTGGCGGCGGTCTCCTCGGGCAGGTTGTGGTAGCCGGCGAAGACGTTGTGGCCGCGCACCACGATCTCGCCGAGCTCCCCGGCGGGCAGGAACGCCGGCGGGTCGCTCTCCGGTACGGCGATCTCCACGTCGACGCCCCAGACCCGGTGGCCGACCGTGCCGGGCCGGGAGCCGAACTGCGGCTGGTTCACGGTCGCGGTGGGGGAGGTCTCGGAGAGCCCGTACCCCTCGAAGACCGGTGCGCCGAGGTGCTTCTCGACGGCTTCGAGCACGGCGAGCGGCAGGGAGGCGCCGCCGGAGACGCACATCCGCAGGGCGAGCGGGCCGGGCCGCTGCCGGGCGGCCGCCTCGGTCAGGGCGACGTACATGGTGGGCACGCCGTGGAAGATCGTCGCGCGGTGCTCCGTCATCAGTTCGAGGGCGCGCTCGGGCCGGAAGCGGCCCATGAGCACGAGGGTCGCGCCGACCCGGAAGGTGGTGTTCATCGCGACGGTCTGCCCGTAGGCGTGGAACAGCGGCAGGCAGCCGAGGACGACGTCCTCGGAGCTGACGTCGTTGGCGTCGAAGGCGTTGACGACCGCGTTCATCACCAGGTTGAGCTGGGTGAGCACGGCGCCCTTCGACCGGCCGGTGGTACCGCTGGTGTAGAGGAACACCGCCGGGTCCTCGGGCCGCCGGATGGCGTACGTCGTGAGCGGGGCGGTCGCGGCGGCCGTGTCCTCCAGGCGGGGCAGCACGCCGCGCCAGGCGGCGTCGGCCTCCGGGGCGCCCTCGGGCCCGCCGACGCTGACGACCGGGATGCTCGCCAGCCAGGCGGCCTCGGCGCCCGCTCCGGCGAGCGACCGGTCGACGAGCAGCAGCCGGGCGCCGCTGTCCTTCAGCACGTACGCCACCTCGGCCGGGGTGAGCAGCAGGTGCACGGGCACCACGACGGCGCCCGCGGCGAGGATCGCGTAGTACGCCCGGGGGAAGTCGACGGTGTTGGGCACCATGAGCGCCACGCGGTCGCCGGGTCCGACGCCGAGTTCGCGCAGGGCCGCGCCGCGGGCGAGCGCGCCCGCCCAGAGCGCCGCGTACGTCTCGTGGAGCGGGCCGTCGACGACGGCCGTGCGGTCGGGGTACCTGCGGGCGGCCTCGGCGAGGATGCAGGCGAGGGACAGGGTCACGGGAGGGCCCTTTCGGGTGTCGGCCGGGTCGGTCCGGCGGGGTGGTGCCCGGGCGCGCGGACGCGGCGTGGACGGCGCGGGGTGGGACGGCGCGGGGCGGTGCGGCCGGCCGGGCGCGGGGCCCGGCCGGCCGGTGCGGTCAGCCCTTAGGCAGCTGGTAGGCGCGGGCGGCGGCGACCTCGTGGGCGGGCTCGACGGTGGTGAGACCGCCGGTGGCCTGCTTGGAGGGCTTCTGCACGAACGACGCGTACGTGGACGGCTTCGACGGGTCGCTGAAGTCGAACGGCACGTCGAGGATGTTCAGGGCGGTCTGGGCGCGGTGGGCGGCGGCGATGCCCTCGCGGGTGAGCTTCTTGGCGGTGCAGGCGTCGCTCAGCGCCCCGGCGGCGACCTGCGCGGCCACCCAGCCGCTGACGACGCCGCTGTCGACGGGGGCGTCGGGGTAGCGCGCCTTGTAGTCCTGCACGAGCTGGCGCATCCGGGAGGTGTCGGCGCTCGCGGCCGGGTAGCCGCTGGTCAGGAAGAGCATCTTCTCCAGGGCGGGCGCGGCCGCGCTGTCGAGCAGCTGCGGGGCGAACCCGGGAGCGCTGGAGACGACCGGCACGAGGAGGCCCTGGGCGGCGGAGAGGCCGACGAGGGAGGCGGTCTGCTTGGGGCCGGCGCTGATCAGGATCGCCTTGACGCCGGCCTGCTTGAGGGCGGTGACCTGGGCGGCGAGGTCGGTGTCGGTGGCCTTGATCTTCTGGCCGACGATCTCGTAGCCGCTCTGCTGGGCGGCGTAGCGGGCACCGGCGAGGGCGTTCTCGCCGTACTCGCCCTCGAAGTACACGTGGCCGATCTTCGCGCCCGCGGTGAGGTGCGCGGTGCGGGTGAGGAAGTCGACGGCGTTGACCATGTCGATGTCGTACGTCGGGCCGACCACCTGCACGTACTCCTGGCCGAGCAGGGTGGACGACCACCCCAGCGGCAGGGTGAGGATCTTGCGTGCGGCGATGTCCTGCTTGAGGGCGGCGACGATCGGGGAGCCGATGACCTGGGTCAGCAGGGCCGAATCCGGCTCGACCTCGGCGAACGCGGCGACGCCCTTCTGCACGTCGTAGCCGTGGTCCTTGACCTTGATCTCGACCTTGCGGCCGCAGATGCCGCCGCTCTTGTTGACCTGCTCCGCCCACATCTGCTGGGCGTTGACGATGCTCTTGCCGAGCGAGGCGTAGACGCCGGTGAGGTCGGTGAGGGCGCCCAGGGTGATGGTGGTGTCGGTGACGCCGGGGCCCATGGCCACGTCGTCCTTGCCGACCCGCTCCGAGGAGGTACCGGTCTTGGTGCTGCAGGCGGTCGCCGCGAGGAGGAGGACGGCGGCTGCTGCGGCGGATCTGACGAGTCGGTTGTTCTTCACGGGGTCGGCTCCTTGCCGTGCGAGGGGTGGATGGCAGGCGTGGGCGGTGCGGATGGTGCGGGCGGTGCGTGCGGTGCGGGTGAGGGCGTGGGGGTGGTGCCGGGCCGGCGCCTGACCAGCGAGGCCAGTCCGCCGGGCCGGAGCGTGAGGATCAGCACGATCGCGGCGCCGTAGAGGTACCGGGCCGCCTCGCCGGGCGTGGCCCCGAAGGCGTCGGAGCCGGCCGGGGCGACCAGGGGCAGCCCGTCGGCGTACGTCGTCAGCACCTGCGGCAGCAGGGAGACGAGGACGGCCGCGGCGGCCGCGCCGCCGACCGAGCCCAGGCCGCCGATGACGATCATGGCGAGGTAGTCGATGGACAGCGCCAGCCCGAAGTGGTCGGGCACGACGCGCTTGAAGACGAGCGCGGTGAGCGCTCCGGCCGCACCGGCGTAGAGGCAGGAGACGACGAACGCCGCGCAGCGGTAGCGGGCCACCGGCACGCCCATCACGGCGGCGGCCGTCTCGCTGTCCCGGATCGCGCCCAGCGCGCGCCCCGGGCGGCCCTGCCGCAGGCCGTACGCGGTGAACAGGCCGACCGCGACCAGGGCCAGGCCGAGGTACCAGAGGCGTTCGATGCCGCCGAACGGCACCCCGAGCACGGTCAGCCCGCCGGGCGAGGCGTCGCTGAAGGAGAAGCCGAACACCTCCATGGGCGTCACCGCACGGCCGTTGAAGCCGCCGGTCACCGCGTGGGAGGTGAGCATCACGTGCTGGCCGAGGAAGACCAGGGCGATGGTGGCGACGCCGAGGTACATGCCGCGCAGCCGGCCCGCGATCGGGCTGAACAGCCCGCCCGCCGCCCCGGCCAGCGCGATCGCGAGGGCGAACGCGAGCACCGGCGGCAGGCCGAGCCCGGAGAGCCGGCCGGTGCCGCTGCCGGACGGCTCGCCGGAGAGCCACACGTAGCCGTACGCGCCGACGGCGAGGAAGAACGCGTGGCCGAGCGAGAGCTGGCCGGCGGTGCCGGTGAGCAGGTTGAGGCCGATCGCCCCGAGCACGGCCGCCATCGCGAAGAGTCCGCTCTGCAGCCAGAACCCGTCCGCGTAGAGCGGCAGGACGAGCAGCAGCACGACGCCTGCGGCGGCAGCGGCCCGGCGCGGTGAGAGGAGCGGTGACAGGAGGTCAGACACGGGAGGTCTCCTTCGACCCGAGGAGTCCCGCCGGCCGCACCAGCAGCACGAGGATCATCACGAGGTACGGGGCGATGCCGGGCAGGCCCTCGCCGAACGCGCCGAGCCGGTCCTGGTAGCCGGTCGCGAGCGCGCCGGCCAGGCCGATCGCGATGCTCCCGGCGAGCGCGCCGAGCGCCGAGTCCATGCCGCCGAGGATCGCCGCGGGGAAGGCGGCGAGGGCGAGCTGGCCGGTGGAGCGGTCCAGGCCGGGCGCGGGGAACGCCGCGAGGAAGACCGCGGCCACCGCGGCCAGCGCGCCGGCCGCGCACCAGGCGACCAGCCGGACCCGGCCGAGCCGGATGCCCATCAGGGCGGCGGCCTCCTGGTCGGCGGAGGCGGCCCGCATCGACAGGCCCCAGCGCGACCAGCGGAAGACGGCGAAGAACACGCCGATCAGCGCCACCGACACGGCGATCCCGGCGAGGCGGGACTCCGCGAGCGACACCCCGCCGATCCGGACCACCCCGGTGCCCCAGGGGTCGCCGGTGCCGAGGTAGTCCGGGCCGATCCCGCGGGCCAGCGCCGTGACGAGCAGCAGGTCGACGCCGATGGTGAGGATGGTCGCGACGTGCACCCCGGCGCCGCGTACGCCGCGCGCGGAGAGCAGGTGCAGCAGGCCGGAGGCGGCGGCGGCGGTCGCCGCGCCGAGCAGCACGGCGAGCGGGAAGCCGACCGCGGCGTGGGTCGCCGTGATCGTCCAGCCGCCGAGCAGCAGGACGGACCCGTGGGCGAAGTTCATGACCCCGGACGCCTTGAAGACGATGACGAAACCGAGGGCGATCAGGGCGTAGACCGACCCGAGGGCGATGCCGTTCAGCACGGTCCCGGCGAAGGTGGTCATGCGGAGTCCTCCTGTCCGAGATAGGCGCGGACGACCGCCGGGTCCTGCTGGACGGCCTCCGGGGTGCCGTCGGCGATGCGCCGGCCGAAGTCGAGGACGGTGACGGCGTCGGCCAGCCGCATGACCATCCCCATGTCGTGCTCGACCAGCAGGATCGAGATGCCGAGGGCGTCGCGGACGGCGGCGACGGTGGACGCCATGGCGAGCCGCTCGGTGGGGTTCATGCCGGCCACCGGCTCGTCGAGCAGCAGCAGTCGCGGCTCGGTGCACAGGGCCCGGGCGATCTCCACCCGCTTGCGCAGGCCGTACGGCAGCGGGCCCACCGGCCGGTCGAAGTGCGGCCCGAGGCCGAGGAAGTCGGCGATCTCCGCGGCGCGCGCCCGGTGCCGCCGCTGCTCGCGGACGGCGGAGGGCAGCCGCAGCGCGGTGGCCGTGAACCCGGCCCGGGTGAGCCGGTGCCGGCCGAGCATGAGGTTGTCGGCGACGGTGCCCTCGGTGAGCACGATGTTCTGGAAGGTGCGGGCGACGCCGAGCGCGGTGATCCGGTGCGGCGCCAGGCGGGTGAGGTCGTGCCCGGCGTACTCGACGCTGCCGGAGGCGGCCCGGTAGACGCCGGAGAGCACGTTGAAGCAGGTGGACTTGCCGGCGCCGTTCGGGCCGATGAGCGCGTGCACGGTGCCGGGTTCGACCGTGAACGAGACGCCGTCGAGCGCGGTCAGCCCGGCGAAGCGGACGGTGACGTCGCGGACGGTGAGCCGGGCGGCCGCGGCGCTCACGCCGTCCACCTGGTCAGCGCGGCGGGTGCCGGGGCGGTGCCCGCGGCGGTGGACTCCCCGGCGGCGGACTCCTCGGCGGCGCCGAGGTAGAGGCGGCGCACCTCGTCGCCGGCGGCGAGCTCCGCGGCCGGGCCCTCCAGCCGTACCCGGCCGTTCTCCAGCACGGAGGCGCGGTGCGCGATCGAGAGCGCCATGGCGGCGTTCTGCTCGACCAGCAGCACGGCGGTGCCCTGGCGGTTGATCTCCCGCACGATCACGCCGATCTGACGGACCATCCGGGGTGCGAGCCCGAGCGAGGGCTCGTCGAGCAGCAGCACGCGGGGATCGGCCATGAGCGCCCGGCCGATGGCGAGCATCTGCTGCTCGCCGCCGGACATCAGCCCGGCCTTCTGGCGGCGCCGCTCGGCGAGCACCGGCAGCAGGTCGAGCACGCGGTCCCGGGCCTGCCGGCGGGAGGCGGCGCCGAGGCGGCCGCGGCCCAGCTCGCCGGCGCGGAGGTTCTCCTCGACGGTGAGGCCGGCGAACACCCGCCGCCCTTCGGGCACCTGCACCACGCCGGCCCGGACGGCCCGGGCGGGGTCGCCGGTGAGCGCCTGCCCGCCGACCCGGACGGCCCCGCGCACCACGGCCCCGCGGTGCAGGCCGAGCGTGCCGGACACGGCGCGCAGCAGGGTGCTCTTGCCGGCGCCGTTGGCGCCGAGCACGGCGACGATCCGGCCGGCCGGGAGATCCAGCGACACGCCGCGGAGCGCCTCGACGGCGCGCCCGTACGTCACGTGGAGGTTCTCGATGCTGAGCGCGCTGGGCGGCTCGGGTGGGCTCATGGTGCTCCTTGCGTCCGAGCGGGGGCCGGTGCGCAGGGGTCACGGCCGCTCGGGAGGGTGGGAGGCGCCGGGGACGCTGGGTCGGCCCGGTTCTGGACGAGCCGCAGAACACCACGGCCGCGCGGCGGCGGTCCATGGCGCGGGGAGCACGTGTTGCGGCTGCACAGCCGCCCGCGGGCCGGGTTGTGACGGCGCCCCGTGCTCGGGCGGCCGCTGGTGCGGGGCACGGCGGCGCGGCAGAGTGCGGCGCGGGGGCGTCGGCCGCCGGGGGACGCACGGCGGTGTGGGGATGCACGGCGGTGTGGGGCCGCCGGCCGCCGGGGCGGCCGGCGGCCCTGCGACGGGCCCGGGCGGGCGGGCGGTCAGGCCGAGAGGAGCCGGTGCGCGTCGAGGGCGAGCGAGAGCTCGACGAGGTCGCGCGGGTGGTTGAGGCTGCGGCCGCTCAACTGCTCGTAGCGGCGCAGGCGGTTGAGGACGGTGTTGCGGTGGCAGTAGAGGCGGCTCCCGGCCCGCTGGGCGGAGCCCGCGGAGTCGAGCCAGACGGCGAGCGTGCTCAGCAGGCACTCGCGGTCCTGGTGGTCGAGGTCGAGGACGGGTCCCAGGGCGCGGGCCACCAGCGCGGCGCCGAGGTCGGGGAGGGAGACGACGAGGGCGGCGGGCAGGCGCTCGTGCAGCAGCGCGACGTCGCCGTCGGCGGTGCAGGTGCGCAGGGCGACGTCCGCGGCGCGGCGGGCGGCGCCGAGGTCGGACAGCTCCCCGACGACCTGGCCGATGCCGACGCGCATGGCCTGACGGGTCGGCAGGTGGGCGGCGAGGGAGGCCGGTTCGGTGCGTTCGTCGAGCAGCACGAGGGCGTACTCGCGGTCGGTGCCGCCGTGGCGCACGATCCGGACGCCGGGCGGCGGGTCCGCGGGCGGTTCGGCGGGGCGGGGCCGCAGCAGTGGTCCGTCGGGGGCGGCGAGGGCGGCGACGACGTACCGGCCGTGCTCGGGCAGGTCGAGGGCGGCGGCGACGGTCGCGAGGTCGGCGATCCGGGTGGTGCCGTCGAGGAGCGACTGCACCATGGCGTGCGCGCGTTCGCGGTGCTCGCGGGCGGTCTGGCTCTCGACGGCGCGGTAGGCCTCGGTGATGAGGTCGGAGTGCTCGTCGACGAAGCTCCAGATGCCGGAGGCGCTGTGCAGCAGCAGGTGGGCCCGGTCGGGTTCGCGCAGGGTGGCGGTCTCGACGAGGCGGCGCCAGACCAGGCCGCCGCCGAGGCGGAAGGCGTGCAGCAGGGCGTCGAGGGGCAGTTCGCGCTGGGCGCGGAGGGCGCCGATGTGCCAGGAGCAGCGCCGGGCGGCCTCCCAGCCGGCGGCCGGGTCCATGAGGGTCCGGACGGAGCTCTCCAGGGAGGTGCGTACCTCCAGGTGGAGCTCTTCGGGGCCGATCGCGGCGGGCCGGTAGGCGGGTTCGCGTTCGGTGATCATCGCGACCAGTTCGCGGGCGAGGGAGTCGACCTCGCCGAGCAGGCACTGGGCGGTGCGGCGGAGCAACTGTTCGGCCTCGGTGTCGGCCTGCGAGCGCAGCGGACGCCGGGCGGGCGGCTCGTCGGGCAGGCCGCGGAGGCGGCGCGGGCGGGCCGGGCCGGTCGGTGCGGTGCCGGGCGGAGCCAGGGCCGGTGGTCTCACGAGCGCTCCCTCGTCGACTTAACTAGCGCTGGTAGTTAATGACATCGGACGCGGCAGCACAAGGAATCGCCCGGCCCGGGCGCGGTCGACGGCCGAATCGTGACCCCGTACTGTCCGGGACGTGATCGTCCGTGACGCACCGTGACCCTTCCCCGTCCGCGAGGTCCCGACGCCACCCGATCGGCCCAGTGTCCGGGCGGTCGGGGAGGAATGCGATGGTATGACTCGTTCTGTCCCCTGTTCCGGCTCGGACGCCGGGGACGGGCGGTGCGGGGGCGCCGCCGTGGACCGACAGCCCGCCGGTCGGCCGGCGTACGGCTCGGACGGAGTGCCATGGACGACTACCCGCTGCTCAACCTCTTCTGGACGATGCTGGAGCTCTTCCTCTTCATCATCTGGTTCTTCCTCCTCTTCAAGATCATCACCGACATCTTCCGCAGCCACGACATGGGCGGCTGGGGCAAGGCCGGATGGACGATCTTCGTCGTCCTGCTGCCGTTCCTCGGTGTCTTCGTCTACCTCATCGCCCGCGGCAGCTCCATGGGACAGCGGGACCTCGAACAGGCCCGGCAGGCCGACGAGGCCTTCCAGGCGTACATCCGCAAGGCCGCCGCCTCCGAGGGCACCGCCGGAGCCGCCGGAGCCGGCGGCGGGACCGGCGGCCACGTGCAGGAGCTCTCCAAGCTCGCCGACCTCAAGGCCGCCGGTTCCATCTCCGAGGAGGAGTTCCAGCAGGCCAAGGCCAAACTCCTCGCCTGATCCCGCGGCCCGGCCCCGGCCCGCCGCATGCCGCAGGCCGCCGTACGCTCCCCCCGGAGGGTGTACGGCGGCCTGCGGCGCACCCGGTGTCCGGCCGGCGTCAGCCCGGCACGGCCGGGCCGCGCGCGATCACGGCCTCCACCACCGTGCCGCCCGCCGTCCGCAGCACCGAGGTGTGCGCGGCGAACGCCCGCACCAGGCTCAGCCCGCGCCCGAACACCGCGTCCACGTCCGCCGGTTCGCACCGCGGCGCCGAACGCTCCCGCCAGCGGCCGCCGTCCCGTACCCTCACCGTCAGCGCGGTGTCGCAGAGCTCGAACACCACCGAGAGATCGGAGCTGCCGCTGTGCAGGACGACGTTGGTCGCCAGCTCGGTGACGATCACCGCCAGGGCCTCCCGGGCCTCCGCGGAGACGTCCGCGCCGTCCGTCGCCACGCGTGCGAGACGGCGCAGCCCCGGCACGGCCTCGACCCGCGCCGGCACCGTCACCGCGGCCAGCACGCGCCGCACCGGCGGCAGCCCGCCGCCGTGCCCGGAGTGCACGGCGGCCGGGCTCTGAAGACTCGTGATTCTCACGCGGGGCTCCTGCCTGGACGGCGGACGGCGTCGGCGACGGCCCCCGCCGCTCCGCCGGGCCGAGAGGCCTTGACCCCTGCCACGTTGCCCGCCGCACCTCCGCACCCGCAATCAGTGGGGACCGAACTACGGATACGCAAAGAACACCGGGCGGCCCGGTGAACACCGACCCGCCCGCCGACGGCACCCCGACCGCCCCACCGGCGGCCACCCGGCCGCGCCGCCCCGCCCCGGACCCGCAGCCCGCCGAGGCCACCCTGCGCCACCTGCTGGAACGCACCCTCGCCGACCCCGCCGCCGCACCCCTCCTCGTCCTCCTCGAAGGCGAGGCCGGCCGCGGCCGCAGCACCCTCGCCACCCGGCTCTGCGCCGACCTGCCCGTACCCGCCCGCACCCGCCCGGACGCCCTCGGCGGCCCACCGCCGACAGGCCCCCTGCTGCTCCTCGCCGAGGACGTGCACCGCGCGGCCGCCGCCGACGCCGACGCCCTGCGGGCCCTGCTCGCCGCGCCCCCGCCCGGCCTCGCCTGCGTGCTCACCTACCGCCCCGAGGAACTGCCCGAGCCCGGCCTGCCCCTCGGCCCCGCCACCGACTACCCGGCGGCCCTCACCGTCGTCCGGCACGTGCTCGGCCCGCTCACCGTCGCCGACGTCCGCCGCCGGGCCGCCGCCGCCCTCGGACCGGACCACGGCCCGCCCGGCCTCGCCGCCCACCTCCACCGGGCCGCCGGCGGCAACGCCCAGGTGGTCGCCGACCTCCTCGGCCCCGCCACGGCCGCGTCCACCGCCGCCGCCCTCACCGCCGGCACCGACCCCGCACCGCCGCCCCGGCTCTGCGCACTCGTCCTGCGCCGCACCGCCGCGCTGAGCGCGGGCCACCGGGCCGTCGTGCACGCCGCCGCCGTCCTCGACGGCCCGGCGACCGCCGCCGACCTCACCGGGACGGCCGGCCTCACCCCGGCCGAGGCCCGCACCGCACTCCTCGCCGCGCTGCGCACCGCGGCCCTCCAGGACCTCGGCGACGGCCGGTACGGCTTCGGCGTGCCGCTCGCCGCGGCCGCCCTGCGCGCCCACCTGCCGGGCCCGGACCGCGAGGACCTCCACCGGCGCGCCGCCCGCGTGCTGGCCCGCCGCCAGCCGGTGCCGTGGGAGCGCGTCGCCGCGCACCGGCTGGCCTGCGGCGACCTGCGGGGCTGGCTGCCCGCCGTCGAGCACGCCGCCCGCCGGCACATCGACGACGGCGGACTCGAACGCGCCGTCGGCCTGCTCGAATCCGCGCTCGCCACCGGGCCCGTGCCCGAGCACGCCCGCTCCCGGCTCGCCACGCTGCTCGCCCGCGCCGCGGTCATGGGGCTGCGCTCCGACCGCACGGTGGAGGTGCTCCGGCACATCGTCGCCGACCCGGGCGTCGCCCCCGCCGTCCGCGGCGAGATCCGGCTCGACCTCGGCCTGCTGCTCTGCAACCAGATGGGCCGCTGCGTCGAGGGACTGCGGGAGCTGGAACACTCCGTCGGCGAGCTGCAGGGCCAGCCGGTGCTGCTCGCCCGCGCCATGTCGGCCCTCGCCATGCCGTACTGGCCCGGCGGCTCGCTCGCCGAGAACACCGCCTGGATCGAGCGGGCCGTCACCGTCGCCGAGCAGGCCGACGACCCGGTGGTCCGGGCCGCGGTGGCCGCCAACCGGGCCAGCGTGCTGCTCAGCACCGGCGACCCGGGGGCGTGGCCGCTCGTCGACGCCCTGCCCCGGGAGAGCGGGCTCGTCGCCGCCCGCCAGCAGGCCGCCCGCGGCCTGTGCAACGCCGCCGACGCCGCCGTCTGGCTCGGCCACTACGAACGCTCCCGCGCACTCCTCGGGGAGGGCGTCGCCCTCGCCGCCCGCAGCGGCGCCTCCTACGCCGAACACACCGGGCGGGCCTGCACCCTCGTGCTCGACTGGGCGTCCGGCCGGTGGGCCGGGCTGGCGGCCCGCGCCGGTGCCCTCGTCGACGAGGCCGGCGCGATGCCGTACATCGCCTCGGACGCCCGGATGGTGCTCGGCCTGCTCGCGCTCGCCCGCGGCTCCTGGGCCGACACCGCCGTCCACCTCACCGGCCCCGACACCATCGACCTCGACGGCGGCCCCGTGCCGCTCTCCGCCACCATCTCCGGCGCGCTCGTGCGCCTCGCGCTGGCCCGCGACGACCTGCCCGCGGCCGCCGCGGAGGCGGCCACCGCCTGGCAGCGGATGCGCGCCAAGGGGGTCTGGGCCTGGGCGGCCGAGCTCGCGCCCTGGGCGGTCGAGGCGACCGCCCGCTCCGGCGCGGTGGCCGCGGCCCGCGAGATGACCGCGGAGTTCGCCGCCGGGCTGGAGGGCCGGGACGCCCCCTCCGCGGAGGCCGCCCTGCACTGGACCCGCGGCGCGCTCGCCGAGGCCGTCGGCGACGCGGCGGGTGCCGCCCGCCACCACGGGGCCGCCGCCCGGCTGTACGCGGCCCTGCCCCGCCCGTACCACGCGGCGCTCACCGGCACCGCGGCCGCCCGCTGCACCCTCGCGGCCGGCGGCCCGGCCGAGGCGGCGGTCGCCGCCCTCGCGGAGAACGCGCGGCGGTTCGAGGCGCTGGGCGCCACCTGGGACGCCGCCTGCACGCGGGCCGAACTGCGCGGACGCCGGCCCGCCGAGGAGCGCCGCACCCCGGGCCGGCCCGGTTACGGCGACCTCCTCTCGCCCCGGGAGACGGAGGTCGCGCAGCTGGCCGCGGGCGGCATGACCAACCGGGAGATCGCCGCCGCCCTGCACCTGTCGCCGCGCACGGTGGAGCAGCACGTGGCCCGGGCCATGCAGAAGACCGGCGCGCAGTCGCGGCAGCAGCTCGCCCCGGGGCCGGAGGCCGCGGATTGATTGCGTATCCGTGGAAACGCGGTTCCGGATTGGGCGGTGCGGTGCGGTGCGGCAGGCTCACCGAGGGCGGCGCCGCACGTGATCCGGGCGGCGCCGCAACGGGGCCGCCCCCCAACCACGGGCGGCCCCGCGCACTCGCGCCGGGCGCCGTGGCGGACCACCGCGGCGCCCGCCGCCGTCCGCTCCCCCCGCGCCACGCACGGGCGGCGGGGGGAGCGCGGCCGGGTGCCCGGACGGGCCTAGTGCCCGCGGGCGATCCACTCCTCCAGGTGCGGTGCCTCGGCGCCGATGGTGGTGGAGTCGCCGTGGCCGGTGTGGACGACGGTGTCCGGCGGCAGCACGAGCAGGCGGTCGCTGATCGAGCGGATGATCGTGGGGAAGTCCGAGAACGAGCGGCCGGTGGCGCCGGGCCCGCCCGCGAACAGCGTGTCGCCGGTGAGCACGGCGCCCAGGGCCGGGGCGTACAGGCAGACCGCGCCCGGGCTGTGGCCCGGGGTGTGCAGCACCGTCAGCTCCGTGCCGGCGACGGTCAGCGTCTGGCCGTCCTCCAGCGGGCCGTCCGGCCGCATCCCGGGGTGGGTGTACTGCCACAGTTCGGTGTCGTCGGGGTGCAGGAGCACCGGTCCGGCGGTGCCCGCGGCGAGGTCGGGGGCGGCGTTGACGTGGTCGTTGTGGCCGTGGGTGCAGACGATCGCGGTGACGTGGCGGCCGGCGACGGCGGCCTCGATCGCCTCCGCGTCGTGGGCGGGGTCGACGACGATCACCTCGGTGTCGTCGCCGACGAGCCAGACGTTGTTGTCGACCTTCCAGCTGCCGCCGTCCAGGGTGAACTCGCCGGAGGTCACGAGGTGTTCGATGCGGGCGGTCATCAGAACACCACCACCGAGCGGAGGACCTCGCCGCGGTGCATCCGCCCGAAGGCCTCCTCGACGCCGTCCAGCGCGATGGTCTCGCTGACGAACGCGTCGAGGTCCAGACGGCCCTGCAGGTAGAGGTCGATGAGCATCGGGAAGTCCCGGCCGGGCAGGCAGTCGCCGTACCAGGACGACTTGAGGGATCCGCCGCGGCCGAAGACGTCGAGCAGCGGCAGCTCCAGCCGCATCTCCGGGGTGGGCACGCCGACCAGGACGACGGTGCCCGCCAGGTCGCGGGCGTAGAACGCCTGCCGGTAGGTCTCGGGACGCCCCACCGCGTCGATGACGACGTCCGCGCCGTGGCCGCCGGTCAGCTCCCGGATCGCCTCGACCGGGTCGGTGGCGGTGGAGTTGACGGTGTGGGTGGCACCCAGCGTGCGGGCGCCGGCGAGCTTGCGGTCGTCGAGGTCGACGGCGATGATCCGGCCCGCGCCCGCGAGCTTCGCCCCCACGACGGCCGCGCCGCCCACGCCGCCGCAGCCGATCACCGCGACGGAGTCGCCGCGGCCCACGCCGCCGGTGTTGATCGCCGCACCCAGCCCGGCCATCACCCCGCAGCCCAGCAGCCCGGCCGCCGCCGGGGAGGCGGCCGGGTCGACCTTCGTGCACTGCCCGGCCGCGACCAGGGTCTTCTCCGCGAACGCGCCGATCCCCAGCGCGGGGGAGAGCTCGGTGCCGTCCTCCAGGGTCATCCGCTGCTTCGCGTTGTGGGTGTCGAAGCAGTACCAGGGGCGTCCGCGCCGACAGGCCCGGCACCGGCCGCACACCGCACGCCAGTTGAGGATCACGTAGTCGCCCGGCGCGACCTCGGTGACGCCCTCGCCGACCGACTCCACCACGCCCGCCGCCTCGTGGCCCAGCAGGAACGGGAACTCGTCGTTGATCCCGCCCTCCCGGTAGTGCAGGTCGGTGTGACAGACCCCGCACGCCTGCACCCGGACCACCGCCTCACCCGGCCCCGGATCCGGCACCACGATCGTGGCCACCTCCACCGGCGCGCCCTTCGACCGGGCGATCACTCCCCGTACCTGCTGTGCCATCAGATCCGTGCTCCCTCGTCGTCTCGGGCACGGCCGCCCGCCCGAGGGGGGCGGCCGTGTGCTCCGCGGCCAAGCTATCCGAGCCGCCGGGGGATCCTGCGGGAATCGGCCGGGGCGGGGCGTCGCGCCGTCAGAACGCCGACACGTAGTACGGGGAGACGCTCATCCGGCCGTTTCCGCGGGCGCCGTTCAGCGTGCCGGAGGACGTGCGGGCCAGGGTGTACCAGGAGTCGACGTAGTCCGGGTCGTCGGTCCACCACTCGGTGGGGATCGCGTCGAGCACGGCGTTCACCAGCGGGACGTACGCCCCCTGGTCGGTGACGGTGAGCAGCACGGCGGCGATCGCCTTCGCCAGCGCCTGGTAGTTCGTGTCGCCGTCCTCCTCCATCATCACGACGTCCGCGAGGTTGTACTTGTAGGAGGACCAGTTCACCAGGAGCTGGTTGGGGCGGTAGACGGTGCCGTCGGAGTCGAGGTAGGGCATGTCGACCGGGTCGACCCGTACCTTGCCGTCCAGGCCGAAGCCGGTGACCAGGGCGTACACCTCGGCGTCGCCCTTGAACCACGGCTCCTCGTCGTCGGAGAGCTCGACCGAGTCGATCCTCGTGGCCCACCAGCCGGTCGCCGCGGCGGCCGCGGCGGGCCCGCCGAGCGCCTGCCGGAGGAGCCCGGCACCGGCGGCGAGCGCCCGGCCGGCGTCGACGTCGACGAGGTAGAGCGGCTGCTCCGGCACCCGGGCGGTGTCCACGGTGTGCGCGCGGCCCCGGGCGTCGTACGCGGTGAACGAGGCCGCGTCGTCGTCCGCGGGCGCGGCGGCGACCCAGGGCGCGGTGCCGGCGTCGAGGGCCGCGCGCATCGAGGCGTCGCCGAGCCGCACCCGCAGCAGCGGCCCGGCACCGCCGCCCAGGCCCTTCGCGGTGAGCACGGCGGAGTTCGCGGCGGCGACCGGCGCGGCCAGCCGGTGGCCCGCCCCGGCGTCGGGGCGGGCGGTGAGGGCGGCGAGGTCGGCCTCGGCGCCGCCGGCGGTCGCGGCCGCCAGCCGGGCCCGCCACGCGGCGTCGCCGACCGAGCGGGCCAGCGCCCGTGCGGTGTCGTCCTCGGCGGTGTGCACGGACGTGTACGGGCGGGCGGGCTGCGGCGCCTCGGTGCGGGCGCTCGCCGGCCCGGCGTACGCGGTCTGGGCGGTGGCGGCCAGCGCCAGGGCCAGGGCGGCGCCGACGGCGGCGCGCAGGGTGGTCGCAGTGCTCAACGGATCCTCCAGTGCGGGGGTGTGCGTACGGAGCGCGCCCCGCCCACGGGGCCACGGCATGTCGACGCCCTGGCGGCCGGAAGGGCGGAACGGTGGTGGGTGAGCCCCAGAAGCCAAGCAAGGTGGGCGTGTTCCCGTCAAGGTTGCACGGGCGGAAACCTGACGAAACGTCAGTCAGGTTGTGGCGTGCGGCGGTGCGGGAACGGCCGCCGGGAGAGTGCCAGGTCCATCATGCCCCGTCACGGGCCCCGCCGGTAGGACCAGGAGCACGTCCGCCGGCCCTTCTCCCGGACGGCCGCGGCCCCCCAGAATCGTCGGCATCCACCCTTCCCGTACGCCGGTCTCCGCACCCGGAGGCAGCGGCGTGCCGCCGTGCTGTCCAGGCACCCGGCGGGGGCCGATCCGGGGGTGGAGGACAAGGGGAGACGATGGATCACGACGCGGCCCTGCGCGCCCGGGTACTGCTGCTCGGCACCGGCCGGCTCGACCTCCTGCAGGAGGTGACGGCCTACCGCGCGCTCCTCCCGTTCAGCCCGGCCGTCCACGCCCCGAAGCTCGTGCGGGCCCTCGCGGAGCTCAGCCGCGACCCGCAGGTCCGTCACCTGCCCGAGGCGCGGCTCGCCCTGCTCGACGAGGCCGTCGCCGCGGCCCGCGGCATGGCCGCGGACGACCCGCGGCGCCCGGAGGTCCTCGTCCAGGCCCTGCGGAGCCGTCAGCTGCACCTCTACGACCTCGGCCGCCGCGCGGAGGGCCTGGCGGTGCGCGAGGAGATGGCGGCACTCGCCCGGGCGGCGGTGCCGGGCAGCCCGCTCGCCCGCCGGGGCCTGGAGGAGTGGGCCGACGCCCTCGCCGAGGAGGGCCGCCACCAGGAGGCCGCGGAGGCATACGGCCAGGCCGTCCGGATGCGGCCCGGCACCGGGTGGGAGTCCGCGTCGTCGGGGACGCTGATCGCGTGGGCGTGCCGGCTGGAGGCGGCCGGCCGCCCCGGCGAGGCCGTCGCCGCCCTGGAGGGCGTGCTCGCCCTGGAACGCGCGGCCGCGGAGCACGGCCCGTCGGCCTGCGTGGCGCACGTGCTGCTCCAGCTCGCCCGGATGCTCGACGGCGCCGGGCGTCCCGGCGAGGCCGACCTGGCCGGGAGGGAGGCGGCGGACCTGCTCGGCGCCCTGGCGGCCGACGGCGGCGAGTGGCGTCGGGGCCGGACCGGGCACACCTGGCGGCTGATGGCCGCCCTCTCCGGAGCCCCGGCCGAACACGCCGCGGCGGACGGGCCGCTGCCGCCGTTCGGCTCGCAGGGCCACACGTGGTCGTTCGACGTCCGGCGGCGCTACGCCGAGCAGACCGAGGACCTCCGCACGGAGGCCGACCGGCTCCGGCCCGCGGCGGAGGCCGACCCGGCGGCCCACCTCGGCCGGCTCGTCGCACTGCAGCGCCGCCTGGCCCTCCGGGCCGCCGTGCTCGGCGACGTGCCGCCGTACGACCGGCCCGGCAGGCCGCTGCCGCTGCCGTACTTCGACGAGGCGGTCGGCCTGGCGCGGACGCTGCACCGGACCGGGCTCGACCGGGACGGCACCGCGCTCGCCGCCGCCCTCACCGACCGGGCGGGCCTGCTGCTGTCGGACGGCTGCTTCGCCGCGGCCCGGGCGGACGTCGAGGAGTCGCTGGCGCACCGCCCGCAGGCCGGTCAGTGCAGCGTCGGCACCCCGCCGCCGTCCACCCGGGCGACCTCGGTGCCGGTCAGGCCGCGGCCCCAGCGCCCGGTGATCCCGGCGAGCCGCTCCGCGTCGGGCGGGGTGCTGCCCAGACCGACCGCGTAGCGCACGACGCCCGGCCCGCTCCCGAACGGCCGGGGCCAGGCGTGCGCGTCGGCCACGCCCGCCTCGTCGAGGGCGGCGAGCAGCGCTCGCACGCGGCCGCGGACGGCGCCCACGGGCCCGGCCGCTCCCGCCGGGCCGTCGGTCCGGACGGTCACCACCGCCCAGGCGGCGTGCCGCCGGTGCAGCGGAGGCGGTGACAGCAGGGCCGGCCGAGGGTCGGTGCCGGTGGCGGCGGCCTCCTCGGTGATCTCCCAGGCCCGGTAGAGCTCCTGGACGAGGAGGTCCCGGCCGCCCGCGGTGACCTGGGCGGTGCAGGAGCGGACGGGCGCGGTGGGCGTCAGGACCGTCACGGCGTCACCGGGAGCGGGAACCGCTGCCGGCGCCGCCGCACCGGTGGGCGACAGGCCGACGGGTGTGCGCCAGTCCCACGCCGCCCAGGCGGCGAAGAAGTGCTGCAGCAGGGCGTCCGGCGGGAGGTGCCCGGCCTCGGCCGCGGTCAGGGCCGTCAGCACCGACCAGGCCAGGCCCGGGAGCCCGCCGAACGGTGCGGAGTCGAGACCGCGGGCCGCCGCCCACGCCTTCACGTCCCGGGTGAGCCCGGCGAAGGGGGCGCGGTCGGCGCCCGCGGCGTCGAGCAGGGCCCCGGCGTCGGAGACGGCGCTCAGTGCGACGGCCGCCGGTTCGCCCAGCTCGGCCCGGTGCGCCACCGCCGCGGCCGGGTCGAGGGCGCCGGAGGCGACGACGACGAGGTCGACGCCGAGGCCGCCGTCGGTGAACCGCAGACCGGGCACCCGGGCGCCGGTGACCTCCCGGACGGGCCCGGCCCCGGGCAGGGCGGCCGCCACTCGGGCGCGTACCCCGGCGAGGTCGGGCGTGCCCGGCAGCACCGCCACGAGGTCGAGGTCGGCGCCCGGCAGGGCGCAGCCCGTCCGGCGGGAGCCGACCACGTGCACCGCGCCGTCGGCCAGCGCCGCCGCGATCCGGCGGGTGACGCGGCCGGCGGCCCGCTCGTCGCCGGGGCCGTCGTCCAGGGCGTCGTCGAGGACGGGAGCAGGGGAGTGGGCCGGAGGCTCGGGCAGCCACCGGACGGCGCCGGTGCCGAGGGTGACGACGGCCCGTGGCCGCATCGGCCCGTCGCCGCGGCGGGAGAGCAGGGTCAGCGTGTCGACCCGGGCGGTCGCGCCGGCGAGGCGGGCGGCGCTGTCGGCCACCACCCGGTCGGCCCGGTCGGTGCGGCCCAGGCTGAGGTGCGGGGTGAAGCCCTCGGCGCGGCCGCGGCACCGAGGGAAGCGGTCCGCGAACGCCCGGTGCAGAGCCGTCCACGCCGCGGCCCCGGCCGCGGCCGGGTCGAGCCAGACGGTGGCGTCCTGCCGGTGCCGGAAGGTGTGCACCCCCTCCAGCCGGGCGTCGAACGGCGGGATCCCGGCCGCGGCCTCCGCGAGCATCGGTGCGGCGCGTTCGAAGTCCGCCTCGGGGACGAAGCCGAACAGCACGTTGACGTGCGGCGGCCAGCGGTGCACCTGCGGGTCGTGCGCGAGCCGGATGTCCTGGACCGGCGGCCACAGCTCCTCCGGCGGCAGCCAGGCGAGCGCGGTGCGGGCCGTCGGCGCGACGTCGAAGGTGCCGGCGGGTTCGGCGCCGCCCGGCCCGAGGTCGACCTCCACACCGTAATGGTCGGACACGTACAGCCCGTCCGCCGCCGGGGTGTCGCCGCACAGCACGGCCCGGACGGCCCGCCGCGCTCCGCCGGGGCGGAGCAGCACGCGGTCGAGCCGGCCCGCCCGGCCGGTCAGGGAGGCGACGGCGGCCAGCGGGTTGGCACCCGGGTCGAACGTCGGGGTGCGGTCGGCCGGCCCGTGGACCAGGCTCCAGGCGTCGTCGAGGCCCAGCACGGCAGCCGGCCCGTCGGGCCCGTCGCGTCCGTCGTTGAGGTCGCCGACGAGCAGCAGCTCGCCGTCCAGAGCGGCCAGCCCTTCGGCGATCCGGGCGAGTTCGCTCCGGCGGCGCGCCGGGCCGTCCGCCGAGTGGTCGCTGCTGAGGTGGGTGGCTGCGACGGTGAGCGGCCCGTCGGCGGTGCGCACGGTGACCGCCGCGACGGCCTTGTGCGGGCCGAGCAGGTGGCGCCCGGCCTCCAGCACGGGCAGGCGGCTGAGCAGCAGCACACCGCACTCGTCGGTGTCCCGGCCCGCCGGGTCGGTGCCCAGGGTGTAGGCGGCGCGGACCCACGGGGCACGCAGCAGCATGGTGAGGAGCCCGGCCTCGACCTCCTGCAGCGCGATGACGTCGGCGTCGGCCGCCTCCAGGGCGGCCAGCAGCAGCGGGCGCCGCCGGGCGGTGTCGATCCGGTCGCCGTCGTAGCGGTCCCAGAGGGTGTTCCAGGTGAGCACGCGCACGGTGGCGGCGGCCGGCTCCGCGCGGGGCGGCCCGTCGGGCGCGGGCCGCCAGCCGTCGGCCTGCCAGGCGTACGGGGTGCGGGCGGTGAAGAACGGGGCGCGCAGGCGGCGGGGATCGCGCACGCGTCCGGCCTCGCAGGAGTCGAGGAGGTCGACGCCTGCCGCGCGGTCCCACACGGTCGCGCCGTCCGCCTCGACGCACATCACCCGGTGCCAGGGCACGTCGCCGCCGGGCGCGAAGGCGTCGAGCGGGATGCGCTTCGGCTCCGCCCCGCGCTGCTGCACGACCAGCACGAACCGGGCGGGGTCGAACCGGGCGTCCCAGCGGACCCGGTGGTAGATCTGCTCGCTGGTACGCATCACAGGTCCTCCTCGTCGAGCGTACCGGCGGTGTCGTCGACGGTGCCGGACGGCCCGACGTACCAGGTGCGGTGGGCCTCGCCCGGGTAGGGCGGGCCGTAGCGGCGGCACTGCTCGGCGAGGACCGCGGCGGGCACCGGGTGCGGCCGGACGGCGTTGCGCCGCACCAGCTCGTCCGCGCCGACGACGGCGACGGCCTGCGTGACGAGGGCGTCGCGGCGCTGCGCGACGGCCAGCACGGCGGCCCGCTGGTGGCGGTTCAGCGAGGTGGCGTCCCAGACGGCGGCCGTACCGGCGGCGAGTGCGGTGTCGAGGCGGTCGAGGCCCGCGCGCAGCACGTCGCCGTTGGCGCGCTGGTCGGCCCGGTCGCCGCGGGCCTGACGGAGGTCGTCCAGCGAGATCCGGACGTCGCCGCCGGGCAGCCCGGCGGCGAACCGGCTCTTGCCGCTGCCGGACGGGCCGACCAGCTGCACCAGGCGGGGGAACGCCCCCGCCCGCCACCGCCAGGTGGCGGCCACCGCCTCGTCGACGGTGCCGACCCTGCCGTCTGCGAACGCCGCGCGGGCCTCCGCCCAGCAGCGCTGGGCGGCGTCCGGCGGCAGGTCCGCGAACGCCTCGCGCAGCCCGGACCGCAGACGGTGCAGCGGGGACGCCCCGCCACCGGCGAGCAGCCCGGCGTCCTCGGCGTGCAGCGCCGACCACTCGACCTGCCCGCGGGCCTCCTCCGCCTCCGGGCCGGTCCGTCCGGCGAGCACCGCCGCGGCGAGCGCGTGCAGCACACCCAGGTCGGCGGCGAAGGAGAGCCGGACGAGGCCGGAGCGGCGCTGCTCGTCCGGGTGCGGACGGTGCAGGGCCGGGTGCAGCCCGGCGAGGTCGGCGACGCGCCGGGCCGTCGGCAGGCCGAGCGGGCCGGCCAGGTGGGCCGCCAGCTCCGTGCGGCGGGCACCGTGCAGGGCGGCGGCGAGGACACCGGCGAGCCGGTCGTCGCCCGTCCGGCCGAGGGTGTCGAGCCGGGCGGCGACGTCGGCGACCGCCGCGTCGGCGGTGTCCGCGCCGGACGGGCCGGACGGGCCGGAGGCGGACGGATCACCGGAGGCGGACGGATCAGGGGCGAGGCCCACCGCGGCCCGCAGGGCCGCCGGCCCGGCGGGCGCGCCGGAGCGCACCGCCCAGAGGGCCGCGGCCGGGCCGAGCCCGTTCTCCACGACGGCCGCGTACATCCAGTGCGTGTCGGTGCGGACGTGTCGCGGGCGGACCCACTTGGCGACCCGGTGCGCGAAGTCCGCCCGGGCGAAGCCCGCGGCGCTCCGCACGACGTAGCCCTCCTGCCGGTCGGTGTCCAACCGCAGCGCCCGCAGGGCGCGTTCGTCGAGCACGCCGCGCCACAGCACGGGCGGGGCGGGCACACCGAGGCGGCGCAGGAAGCGCACGGTGGCGTCCCAGTCGAGGCAGCGGTCGTCGGCGTCCCAGACGGAGAAGCCGTAGAACCAGCTGTCGAGCGACCGGTAGGCGAGGGAGTGCTGCGCGAAAAGGTTCTCGCCGCACACCCGCCAGCCGGCCGGGATCGCCGGACCGATCCGGCCCTGGAGTCCCTTCACCCACGTCCGCGACGGGTGGTGGCCGGAGTCCGGGGACCGGGCGTGCAGGCCGTCGCGGTAGAGCGTGGTGTTCTCGCCGTCGAGCTTCTCGGTGACGACGACCTCCAGGCCGCGCAGCCCCGCAAGCCCGTCCGCCCGGACGTCGTCGGCGGTCGCCCCGGGTGACCACGGCAGGTGCGGGGTCCGCGGGTAGGGGGCGCGCATCGTCCGCTCCTGGTGGGTGAGGGGGGTGGCCGGCGCTCTGCGCCCGGTGGCCACGTCACTCTAGGAGTGCGGCGATCGGCCGATCCATCGATTTAGACCGACCTCCGACCGCAGGGACCCTGCAGGGGTTACGCCCTCAGGCCGGTCCGGAGGCCGGACGGGAGGCGCCCGGTGCGGGCGTGCGACCGGTGACGTTCCCCCGCACGTCGGCCTCCGGGGTGACGGCGGCCCGCCCGTCGGTCACCGTCACCCGGCCCCGGCCCCGGCCGCCGGCTACGACCCGCCGTTCCGCCCGCCGGGGTTCGGCTGCCGGCCCGTCAGAGGGCCGACGGCGGGTCGACGGTGGAGGCGGTCGTCCCGGCGTTCCCCGACCCCGCGGCGCTGCTGCCGGCGGTGACCGCAGCCGCGCTCGGCGGGTCCGCCTCCGCCGGACGCCGGGCGGCCCCGGGCCGGCCGCCGGCCGGCGGCGCCCCGTGCGGCGGTGTGCGGCCGGGCAGGCCGAGCGCGGCCAGGGCGCCGACCGCGGCGACGGCCGCCAGCGCCGTCAGGGTGGGCGCCATCGCGGGGAGGCCCGTCCGGCCCGTGGTGAGCGCGGGCAGCGCCGCCGCCGCGGCGACGCCCAGGGCCGGCCCGATGTTGAGCGCGGTCTGCTGCAGGCCGCCCGCCACGCCGGCGTCCGCCGCGGGGCCGGAGCGTACGACGACGGCCGTGCCCGTCACCATCACGGTGACGAACCCCGTGCCGAGCAGCAGGAATCCGCCGCCGATCGCGGCCTCGGCGGGGGCCGGGCCCAGTCGGGAGAGCACCAGGACGCCGAGGGCGAGGACGACCGCCGCCGTGCCGGCCGTGCGGCGGGGGCCGTGGCGGCGCAGCAGGCCGGCGGCGACCGGAGCGCCGAGCACCATGGCCGCGGCGAGCGGCAGCGCGCGCAGGCTGCTGCCGAAGGGGTCGAGCCCGAGGACGTCCTGCAGGTAGTAGGTGCTGACGAAGAGGGTGCCGAACAGCGCGGCCGACGCGGTGACCAGCACGGCGAGGGCGCACACGATCGGCGCCGAGGTGAGCAGCCGCGCGGGCAGCAGGGGGTGCGGCGTGCGCCGCTCGTGGCGGACGAAGGCCGTGCCGGCCGTCGCGGCGACGGCGCAGCCGACGGCGACCGCGGGCGTCGGGCCGGTCTCGGGCAGCCGGACGAGGGTGTGCACCAGGCACGCGAGCGCGATGCCGAGCAGGGCCGCGCCGGGCAGGTCGAGGCCGGCCGGGCGTGCGGGGCGGAGCGCCGGGGCGGCCCGGCCGTCGCGCAGGGCGAGGGCCGGCACGCCGACCAGCAGGGCCGGGACGGCGCTGAGGAAGAACACCGACCGCCAGCCCAGGTGCGTGGTCAGCGCGCCGCCGACCAGCGGGCCCGCCGCGGCGGCGAGGCCGATGGCGCTGGTGCGCAGGGCGATCGGCATGGCGAGCCGGTCGGCCGGGTAGGCGGCGCGCAGCATGCCGAGGGTGGCGGGCTGCAGCAGCGCGCCGAAGGCGCCCTGGAGGATCCGGAGGCCGATCACGCCGCCGATGCCGGGTGCGAGCCCGATGCCGGCGGACGCCCCGGCGAAGCCCAGCATGCCGAGGGCGAAGACGCGCCGGTGGCCGTACCGGTCGCCGATCCGGCCGGAGAGGACGAGCAGGCTCGCCACGGTGATCAGGTAACCGGTGCTCGTCCACTGGACCGCGCCGAGCGAGGTGTGCAGGTCGTGCCGCAGGGCGGGCTGGGCGACGGTCAGCACCGTGCCGTCCACGGCGACCGTGACGGCACCGGTGATGCTGCAGGTGAGGGTGAGGCGCTGCCTCCAGGTGGTGGTCACGGCCGCTCCCCCCGGGCGGCGGGCGTGCGGGTGCCCGGCTCCGGGCCGAGGTGGGCGTCGAGGGCGGCGCGCAGCAGGGGTTCGACGTCGTCGCTGCCGGTGGCGAGCGCGAGGCTTCCCCAGGCGCGGAGTTGGGCGATGCCGTGCAGGTTGGCCCAGAGGGCTCCGGCGGTGACCCGGGGTGCGGCCCCGGAGGGCGGCACGGGCCGGACGGCGGCGATCAGGTCGGTGAGGAGGCCGAAGAGCGGCAGGCTGGTGTCGCGGAGGCCGAGCGCGTTGCTCTCCAAGAGGTCGTGCCGGAACATCAGGTCGAACATGCCGGGCTCGGTGCGGGCGAAGTCGAGGTAGGTCCGGCCGAGCGCGAGGAGGCGGGCGCGGGGGTCGGGCGGCGGCCCGTCGCCGTCGGTGCTGCCCGGGTCGTCCGGGCCGCCCGGGCCGGGTGCGGCGGGTGTGGCGGGTGTGGCGGCGGCGTTGTCGGGTCGTCCGGCGGTGGCGGCCCGGGCGGCGAGGTCGGCGAAGCCGCGCCGTGCGATGGCGGACAGCAGCTCCAGGTGGGTGGGGAAGTACCGCCGGGGTGCGCCGTGGGAGACCCCGGCCCGGCGTGCGATCTCCCGGAGGGTGAGCGCCTGCATCCCCTCGGCGGCGAGCAGGTCGACGCCGACCTGCACCAGACGGGCGCGGAGCCCGTTGTCGTCCTCGGTCATGCGGGCTGTCTACCAGGTGCGAGTAGACACTGTCTACTCGTGGCGTGGAGGGCCGGTGCCGGGCCCGGCGCGGCCCGTCCGGGCTGCCCCGGATTGCCCGCTTGCGTGCCCGCGCGGCGACCGTGCCGGGGGAGCGCTCCCGCGGTCTGCGGCGAAGTGCCAATCCGTGCATGCCTCTTGACGTGCTCTCGGCGGCGCTGGCTTCATACCTCTGGGAGCGCTCCCACAGCTCCCGGCTTCCCACCCCCCACCCTGGAAGGCCCCACCCGTGCCTCCTCTCACCACCCGCTCCCTGACGCGAAGGGCGGCCGCCGCCCTGGCCGGCGCCGCCCTCGTCGCCACCGGGCTGGCCGCCGTCCCGGTGACCGCCGCCGCTGCCCCGGCGGCCGTGACCGCCGCCGGCTCGACCGTGCGCGTCAACCAGCTCGGCTACCTGCCCGACGGCCCCAAGCGCGCCACCGTCGTCAGCTCCGCCACCGCCCCGCTCGCCTGGCAGCTGCGCAACGCCGCCGGTGCGGCCGTCGCCTCCGGCACCACCACGGTCCGTGGCGCCGACGCGGCCTCCGGCGACGCGACGCACCTCGCCGACTTCAGCGCCTACACCGGCACCGGCAGCGGATTCACCCTGGTCGTCGACGGTCAGACGAGCTACCCGTTCGACATCTCCGCGGCGCTCTACGACGGCCTGCGGGCCGACAGCATGCAGTTCTTCTACCAGCAGCGCAGCGGCATCGCCATCGACGCGGCCCTCGCCGGCTCCGCCTACGCCCGGCCCGCCGGCCACCTCGGTGTCGCCCCCAACAAGGGCGACACCAGCGTGCCCTGCCAGGCGGGGGTCTGCGACTACAGCCTCGACGTCCGCGGCGGCTGGTACGACGCCGGCGACCAGGGCAAGTACGTCGTCAACGGCGGCATCGCCACCTGGCAGCTCGTCAACTCCTTCGAGCGGGCCCACCGGGCCGGCGGCGACGCGGGCGTCGGCGACTCCACGCTCAAGGTGCCCGAGCGCGGCAACGGCACGCCCGACGTGCTCGACGAGGCCCGCTGGGAGCTCGACTTCCTGATGCGGATGCAGGTGCCGGCCGGCAAGCCGATGGCCGGCATGGCCTTCCACAAGATCCACGACGCGCAGTGGACCGGCCTGCCCACCCGCCCCGAGCTCGACAGTCAGCAGCGCGAGCTGCACAAGCCGTCGACCGCGGCCACGCTCAACCTCGCCGCCTCGGCCGCGCAGTGCGCCCGCGTCTACGCGCCGTACGACGCGGCGTTCGCCGCCCGCTGCCTCGACGCGGCCCGCCGCGCCTGGACGGCCGCCAAGGCCAACCCGAACGTCCTCGCCCCCGCCACCGACAGCACCGGCGGCGGCGCGTACGAGGACAACCAGGTCACCGACGAGTTCTACTGGGCCGCCGCCGAGCTGTACGCCACCACCGGCGAGACGCAGTACCGCGACGCCGTCACCTCCTCCGCCCTGCACGCCGGGCCCGTCGACGCCTTCTGGTGGGGCGGCACCGCCACGCTCGGCCGGATCACCCTGGCGACCGTGCCCGGCGTCGGCCTGCCCGCCGACGATCTCGCCCGCATCCGCACCCAGCTGACCACTGCCGCCGACGGCTACCTCGCCACCATGGCGGGCCAGGGCTACGCCGTGCCGATCGCCTCCGACGGCTACGTGTGGGGCTCCAACAGCTCCGTCGCCAACAACGCGATGATCATCGCCGTGGCCTACGAGCTGACCGGCCAGCAGCGCTACCGCGCCGGTGCGCTGGAGGCCCTCGACTACCTGCTGGGCCGCAACGCGCTCAACCAGTCGTACGTCACCGGCTACGGCGAGCACGCCTCGGAGAACGAGCACCACCGCTTCTGGGCGCACCAGAACGACGCCTCGCTGCCGCACCCGCCCGCCGGCTCCTTCGCCGGAGGCCCCAACTCCGGTCTCCAGGACCCGATCGCGACCGCCCAGCTGGCCGGCTGCGCCCCCGCCAAGTGCTACATCGACGACATCGGCTCGTACTCCACGAACGAGGTCGCGATCAACTGGAACGCGCCGCTGGCCTGGCTCGCCGCCTTCGCCGCGGAGCGCAAGGACACCACGCAGCCCGTGACCCCGAAGGTGCAGGCCGCCCCGGCGGCCGTCACCGTCGCCGAGGGCTCCTCCGCCACCGTGGCGGTCAGGCTGTCGTCCGCCCCCGCGCAGAACGTCACCGTCGCCGTCGCCCGCACCTCCGGTGACACCGACCTCGCCGTCACCGCCGGCGCGAGCCTCGTCTTCACCCCCGCCAACTGGGCCACCGCCCAGCAGGTGACCGTCTCCGCCGCGCAGGACGCCGACACCGCCAACGGCACGGCCGTGTTCTCCGCGGGCGGCACCGGGGCGGAGGCCGCGGCCTTCACCGCCACCGAGGCCGACGACGACACCGCACCGCCCGCCTCCTCCTGCAACGTCGTCTACAAGGTCGACAACGCCTGGGGCAACGGCTTCACCGCCACGGCCACGGTCAAGAACACCGGCACCACCCAGATCGCCGGCTGGACCCTGAAGTGGACCTACCCGGGCAACCAGACGATCACCAACGCCTGGAACGCCACCGTCACCCAGACCGGCGCCGCGGTCACCGCCAAGGACGCCGGATGGAACGGCACCCTGGCACCCGGCGGCACCGCGAGCTTCGGCTTCCAGGGCACGTACTCCGGCAGCAACACCCTGCCCACCCAGTTCACGGTCAACGGAGCCGCCTGCAGCTGACCGCGCGCCCGGCTGATCGCAGCTGAACCCGTGCGGGGCGCCCGGAAGCCCGGGCGCCCCGCACGGCCCCCACCCCGGCCTGCGAAAGGACGCACCACCATGCCCCCCACCGCCACCCCCGCCACCCCCGCCTTACGCCGCCTGCGCACCACCGCGGGCGCCGCCTGCGCCGCCCTGGTCGCCACCGCCGCGGCCCTGCTGCCGCTGCCGGCCGCCTCGGCCGCCGACAGCCCCGGCTGTCGCGTCGACTACACCGCCAACCGCTGGACCGGCGGCTACACCGCCGCCGTCAGGATCACCAACCTCGGCCCGCAGCTGACGTCCTGGCGCCTCACCTGGACGTACGGCGGCGACGAGCACGTCACCTCCGCGTGGAACGCCACCGCCACACAGACCGGCACGGCCGTCACCGCCGTGAACGCCGCCTGGAACGGCAGCCTCGCGACCGGCGGCGCCACGGAGTTCGGCGTCCAGGGCACCTGGGCGGCCGCCGCCCCGGCACCGTCCGGTTTCACGCTCAACGGCACGCCGTGCAACGGCGGCACGACCGCCTCGCCGAGCCCGAGCCCCTCCGGGAGCCCGAGCCCGAGCCCGAGTCCGAGTCCGAGCCCGTCGGGCAGTCCGTCCGGCAGCGCGTCCCCGAGCCCGTCCGGCAGTCCGTCCGGCAGTCCCTCGCCGAGTGCCGACCCGACGCCGCCCGTCCCCGGCTGCGGCACCGCGGTGGTCTGCTCCGGCTTCGAGGACCAGACCGGCAGCGCCCCCACCGGCGACTGGCAGACCGTCACCCCCAACTGCTCCGGCACGGGCACCGCCGCCATCGACACCGCCGTCGCCTACAGCGGCACCCGCTCGCTGCGGATCGACGGCAGGGCGGGCTACTGCAACCACGTCTTCGTCGGCACCACGAAGGACGTCTCCGCGGTCGGCCCCGTCGTGTACGCCCGGCTGCGGGTGCGGCACACCACCGCCCTGCCCGCCGCCCACGTCACCTCCCTCACCTTCGCGGACGCGCGCGACGGCGGGAAGGACCTCCGGATCGGCGGCCAGAACGGCGCCCTCCAGTGGAACCGCGAGTCCGACGACGCCACCCTGCCCGTGCAGAGCCCGGCGGGTGTCGCGCAGAGCGCGGCGCTGCCCACCGGCCGCTGGGTCTGCCTGCGCTTCCAGATCGACACCACCCAGCAGGCCATGCGGACCTACCTGGACGACGTCGAGGTGCCCGGCCTCCACCTGGACACCGTGCCGACCCAGGACGTCGACAACCAGTGGCTGGTGCGCTCCACCGCGCCCCGGCCGACGACCTTCCGGCTCGGCTGGGAGAGCTACGGCGTCGGTGACGACACCCTCTGGTTCGACGACGTGGCGCTCGGGTCGTCCCCGATCGCCTGCTGACGGCCGACCGGCCGGCTTCCGGGCGCACCGCAGGTCCGGGCCGTGCCCGACCGGTCCCGACCGGGTCCGACCGGACCTGGTCGGGATGTGGTCCGGGTCCGCCCGGATCCGACCGCACCGGCCTTCCGAGTCTCGCGCGTACACCGTCAACTTGACGTTCGTGCAAGGGAGTTGTCGTCCTGATCCCGTCTTGCGATCAGGTTCTGTGCCATGCTGGTCGCCCGGGAGGAAGCTGGACGCTGGGGGGCGGCTTGCGCGGTGGTTGGACGGCGTCGTGGGTGCTCCCGGTGCGTGACCGAGGCACCGTGACCGACGGCACCGAGGACCGGATCAAGCGCATGATGCGCCTGATCCGCGTCGGCACCTCGGCCTTCATGCTGCTGCCGCTGCTGGGCTGGGCCCAGCTCGCCCACCCCTGGGTCGCGGCCGCCGCCGCGGCCGCCGCGATCGGCGAGGCCCTCTGGTTCGACCGCCGGGCCGCCGCCGCCCCCGGCCCGCTCGACCGCCGCACCGTGCTCGTCGACGCCGCGTTCTGCGTGCTGCTGATGTACGCGGGCTCGCGGGCCGCGGCACCGGAGCTCCGCAACGTCGTCATGACCGAGCTCGTGCCCTTCAGCCTCGGCGCGGCCGCCGTCATCGGGATCTCCCGGGTCGGCCGCCCGCTCGGCCTGGCCGCCGTCGCCGCACTGATGGCGTCCTGGACGCTCGCCGTCCTGCCCGACGCCCGGCTGAAACTCGCCTCCGACCTCCTCGGCTTCGCGCTCTGGTACGCCGTCGGCCGCCGTATCGCCGCGACCTGGCGCCACCTCGCCGACGCCACCACCGAGGCCCAGGAGGAGGCCGAGAAGCGCCGCCGGGACAGCGCCGACCAGCAGCAGCGCGACCGGGACGCCCGCCACCGCGACCAGCTGCACAGCGCCATCCACGACATCATGCTGCCCGTCGTCAACCACATGGCGTCCGGCCGCGAGGTCGGCGAGGCCGAGGTGCGCTGGGCCCGCTGGACGGTGGCGCGCGCCCGGCGGTGGCTGGAGGACCCGCGCTCCGGCGAGACGCACGGCCTGGAGGCCGCCCTGCGCGGGGTGGTCGAGCAGTTCACCCTCCGCGGCATGATCGTCGTCGAGACCGTCATCGTGGTCGACGAGCCGCCGCCCGACATCGTCAACGCCCTGGAGGGCGCGGTCGTCGAGGCCCTCAACAACGCCGTCGCGCACGCCGGACGGGACGGCCAGGCGGTCGTGCTGTTCGCCGAGTCCGGACCGGACGGCCTCGTCGTCAGCGTCCAGGACCGCGGCCGGGGCTTCGACCCCGCGGCCGTCCGGGCCGGCGGCGGCCTCGGCCGGAGCCTGCGCACCATCGAGCACCACGGCGGCCGGGTCACCCTCGACTCCCGGACCGGCCGGGGCACCAAGATCCTGTGGGAGTGGGACCGCCCTGCGGGCGGGGAGACGGAGGAGCGCGCATGCTGACCCCGGCCCGGATCAGTCTCGGCGTGGTGGACGACCACCCCGCCTTCCGCACCGGCCTGCTCACCTCGTTCAGCGCCGCGGGCTTCCGCCAGCTCGCCGCCGTCGGCAGCACCGAGGAGCTCGGCGCCCTGCGGCCCGACGTCGTGCTGTGCGACCTCGAGTTCCCCGCCGACTGCCGGCAGGGCCGCGACGCCGTCGAGTTCGTCGCTTCGCTCGGCTGCCTGGTCATCGCCTTCTCCCACCTGGCCACCGCCGACGCCCAGCTCGACTCGCTCGCCGCCGGGGCCCGCGGATTCGTCCCCAAGTCGGAGGACCCGCAGGTCTTCTGCCGTGCCGTCACGACCGTCGCCAACGGCGGCCACTGGATCGACCCGGCCCTGGCCGGCCGGCTGCTCCGCGACAGCGGCCTGCGCCCCCTCGCCCGGCAGGAGATCGGCCGCCCCGAGACCGACCTGCTCCGCGCCCTCGCCCAGGGCGACGCCCTCGACGAGTACGAGCGCCGCGCAGGACTCCCCCCGGGCGGCGGCAGCGCCCTGCTCACCCGGATCCTCGACGCCGGACGGCGCCGTCGCCGGATGGTCCTGCCGTCCGCCCGCGAGTACCAGATCATCGAGCTGGTCGGCCGCCGCGGCAGCCGCTCCCGGGACGCCGCCGCCGAGCTCCACATCGGCGAGTCCACCCTCAAGACCCACCTGGAGAGCATCCGCGACAAGTACGTGCAGACCCGCACCGGCGTCCTCCCCTCGATCACCCCCCGCGAGGCCGCCCGCCGCTGGGCCGAGGAGCTCGACGGGCACCGCACCGACGGCTGACCCCGCGGGCCGCGGCCGGACCGGCCCGGACCCCGCGACGCCCTCCCCGAAACGGGGACTTCCCGCCCCGGTCGGCGGTGCGGGACGATCGGCGCCCGTTCCTGGACGGGAGGAGGAAGGCCGTGGCGCCGTGGAGCCTGCGCGCCCGACAACCCGCCCCGGTGCCGGGGGAGTTCCTCGCGCTGTTCCTCGACCGGGACGACGTGCCCCCGCCGCTGCACCGGATCTGCGCCCCCGGGGACCGTCGCCCGCCCGCCCTCTCGCCGCCGCTCACCGGCGTCGTCGCGGCCGGCGCCGCCGTCTGGGCGGCTCCCGGCGACGCGGACCTGCACCGGGTCGACGACCTGCGGTGGCTCTTCGCCCGCCCCGGGCAGGCGCGCCGCGCCGTCGACCGGATCCGCCGGGAGCTCGGCGCCCCCGACACCGCCGCCGCCCGCGTGCTGCTCGCCGGCCTCGTCGTCGCCCGGCTGGTCTGCACCCCCGGGCAGGACGGCCCGCCCGCGGGCACCGCCCTGGCCGAACTCGCCCGCCGGGCCGCCGAACGCGCCGCCGCCGCACCCTTCGGAGGCCCTCTGCCTCCCCCAAAGGAGGACTGACGCCGGTCCGTCCCCGCCTCCCAGACTGGGACCGCCACAGCCCGGAGGGGAGGACCACATGTCAGCGGACGCCTTCGCCCCCGGCGGCCCCGCCGCAGCGACGGCGGCCGGAGCCGCGGACGACGGCGCCTGGGCCGAGGTGCGCGGCGCCGAACCGGAGGCCCGGCCGCCCCGCGCCGGCACCCGCTTCCTGCGCTGGGCCGCCGCCACCGACCCCGGCCACCTGCTCACCCGGTCCGAGCGGACCCGGGCCGCCGCCGTCGGCACCCTCATGGTGCTGGTGGCGTCGATGGCCGCGGCCTCCGCCGCCGTGCTGATGACACTGGTCGCCGGCGGGCAGCGGCCGTGGACGGTGCCCGTCGCGCTCGCCTGGGGCGTCCTGGTCTTCTGCATCGACCGGGCCGTCCTCGCCGAGACCGACTACGGCGACCTGAGCGGCGTCGACCGCCGGGCCGACCTCGTCACCGCGGCCGCCGCCGGCGCCGCCGACGACCACCCGGTGCCGCCCTCCCGCACCGGGCGCGGACGGCTCAACTCCTGGATCACCTACCCGCTGCGCATCGCGCTCGCCCTCCTCGTCGCCGTCCTCATCGGCGAGTCGGTCTGCCTGGTCGTCTTCGAGCCGGAGATCCGCCAGGTGCTCGCCCGCGACGCCGGCACCGCCCACCGAGCCGAGACCGCCGGCAAGGTCGACGCCTCCGCGACCGCCCTGCAGGACGCCGTCGCCCGGCGCGAGCGGCAGATGGCCGACAACGACGCGCTCGCCGACGCCGCCGCCCGCACCTACACCGACGCCAACACCCGTTACTACCAGGAGATCAACAACCCAGGCCGCCCCGGCTACGGCGCGCTCGCCGAGGCCGAGCGCCGGAAGGTCACGGCCGCCCTCGCCGACCGGCAGGCCGCCGCGGAGCGGCGCGACCGCGACAACGCCGACCTCCGGGCGAAGAACCGCGCCGACCAGGCCACCGTCACCGCCCTGCGCACCCCCGGCTCGCCCGAGTACCGAGCCGTCGAGGCCGCCACCCCCGCGAAGGCCGGCGCGGACGGCTGGCTGGCCCGCGAGCACGCCCTGCGGACCTTCCGCCAGGAGAACCGGCACGACCCCACGGTGCGCTGGCTGCCCTGGCTGATCCGCGGGCTCCTCCTCCTCGTCGACGTCCTGCCGCTCGTCCTCAAGGCGCTCGGCGGGAAGACCCTGCACCACCGGCGCCGCCGCGAGCAGGCCGAACTCGTCCGCTACGCCGACCGCGTCGAGTTCGCGGCCGCCGTCCACGCGATCGACCTCGCGGTCGACCAGAAGCTGCGCCGCACCCGCCTCGCCGCCGACCTCGCCCGGGCCCGCGACGAGCGCTTCCGCGAGCACCGCACCGACCACCTCGGCCGCCCCGGGCCCTGACCCGTACGGCGCCGCGCCCCGCCCGTCCCGCCGCACCCGCCGTGCCGTACCCGTACTCGCACCCGCACCCGCACCCGCACCCGTCCCGAGGGGAGCCCATGGACCAGTACCACGAGGAGAGGGCCGCGCTCCGCAGCCTGGCCGAGCGCGCCCTCGCCGCGCTGATCGCCCTCCCGCCCGGCGGCCCGCAGCGGCAGCGCGCCGAGGCCCGCGCCCGGGCCGCCGCCCGGCTGCTGCACGCCGCCGCACAGCGCCACCCGTCGCTCGCCCTCGCGGGCAGCTACGCCGCGGGCAAGACCCTCCTGCTCTGCCTGCTCACCCGCCTCCCCGGCCTGCTCGCCGTCTCCAAGGTGCAGACCACCGGCAACCTCACCGTGCTGCGCCTGCACCCCGCCCCGCCCGGCGGCGCCCCGGGGCTCGGGGCGGTCTCGGTGTCGTACCTCTCCGCGGAGGCCGTCGCGGACCTCGCCGGTTTCGTCCTGGACGGCATCGTGGACTCCGTGCGCCGCCGCGGCCTCGGGTACGACGTCTCCGCCCTCGACGGCCACCGGCCGGTCGACGTCGCCGACCCGGCCCGCTCCGACTGGGCGCCGGTCGAGGCGTTCTGCCGCCAGGTCTGGCACTCCGACAACATCGAACTCCGGCAGTGGGGCCACGAGCTGCTCCAGCTGCGCGACGCGCTCGCCGTCGGTGCCCACCTGCTGCCCCGCACCCCGCTCGGGCCGCCGGTCGCGATCAGCGCCGGGCTGCTGCGCGCCGCCGTCGAGATCGGCGACAGCCGCTCCCTCCCGCGCGAGGTGCCGCCGCCCCGCCCGGTGCTGCCGCTCCCGCCGGACGCCGCCCTCGACGCCGCCGGGCTGCGCGACACCTTCCCGCTGATCCGCCAGATCACCCTCGACGTGCGCCTCCCGCAGGACGTCTGGGACCTCGGCGGCCTCACCGTCGAGCTTGCCGACTTCCCGGGGCTCGACTCCGGCTCCTGCCGCGACCGGTTCCTCGTGGAACGCGAACTGCCCCGGGCGAGTGCCGTCCTGATCGTGCTGCAGGCCGAGCGCGCCGCCAACGACCACGTCGCGGCCTTCCACAGCATGCTGGAGCAGGGGCGCTTCCTGCGGACCGGTCTCGCCGACTCGGTGCTGGTCGCCGCCAACCGCTTCGACCTCGTGCCGCTGCCGCACCCCGTCCCGGCCACGGTCGCCGAGTACGCCGCCTCGCCGGTGCACGAGACCTTCGCCGCCCTGCACCGCACCGCCGGCCTGCTCACCCGCCACCGCCACGACCGGGTCGCCCTGACGTCGGCGCTCGCCGCGACCGCCGTCCGCAAGCAGGCGCCCTGGGGCGAGACCAGCGCCGCCGACCAGCGCCGCGCCGCCGAGAACCTCGACGCCTGGGACGCCGTCCGGCGGCAGCTCGCCCTCGGCGACCCGCACCACCCCGTGACGGCCGCCCTCGGCCGCTACTGCGAGGACGGCGGCGTGGACGGGCTGCGCACCCTCATCGGCACCCACATGCGCGGCGACGGCCTGCGCGTCTGGCAGGGCGAACTCCGCGCCGCCGCACGGGCCCTGCACACCGCCCTGGCCGGCGTCGCCCGGCTCGTCGCCCCCGCGGCCACCGCTCCCACGGCCGCCCCCGAGGAGCGCGCCGCCCTGACCGCCCTGCGCACGGCGCTGCGCGCGGCCGCCACCGACCTCGGCCACCGCCTCGACGCCCTCCCGCTGCTCGCCCAGACCCGCACCGGGGCCGGCAGCACCCTGGAGGAGGAACTCCTCGACCGGGCGGCCCGCGAGGTGCACCGCGCGGAGATCTGGACGGACACCCTGCGTCACGCCGCCGGGGGCCGCATCGTCGTCGGGTCCGCCGGGCAGCAGGCCGCGCCCGGCCCGTACGGCGGCTGGGACGACGAGGGCGACGACGACTGGGACGGGCCCGCCGGAGCGGCCGCCGAGCCCCCGCGTCCCGCCCTCACCACCGAGGACGTCCGCGGACTCTACGACGACGCCGTCGCCACCCTCGACACCGCGACGCGCGAGCTCCTCGACGAGGCCCTCACCGCATGGGGCCGGGCCGCGCACATTCCCGGCGGCGCCCTCGCCAGGGCCGCCGAACGGTTCGCCGCCGACCGGCGGCTGCTCGCGGCGCGGTTCGCCGCCGTGGAGCCGCCCGCCTCCGCCGAGCACCGCCTCCGGCTGATCTCCCGGCTCGTCGACCCCGGCCTCGCCGCCGACCGGATGGCCCGGATCGCGGCCCGCCCGCCCGGCGCCGCCCAGCAGCCCCGCTACCCGCTGGCACCCGCCCAGGCCCTGCCGTGGCATCCCGTCCTTGCGCCGCGGCTCGCCGGCCAGACCGCCGAGGAGCTCGTCCGCACCGACCTGGAGCGCCTGCTCAGGCTCCGCCGCGACCTCGTCCGCGGGCTCCACCACGACGCCTGCCGGCGCCTGCACGGCCTGCTCGCCGCGCTCACCGCCGACCTGACCCGGCGGCTGGCCCAGATCGAGGCCGTCCTGCCGAGCGCCGCCGAACTGGACCGGATGACCTCCGCGCACGGCCCGGCCGGTCCCGGCGCCGGGGGACCGGACCCCGCCGCCGACCTCGCCACCCTGCTCGACGACCCGTCATGGCCCGCCCCAGGCCCGGAAGAGGAGGACCCCCGATGACCGACGACCGCCAGCCGCCCCCCGCCCCCGAGCCCCCGGACGCCCCCGGGACCGGCCCCGCCCGCGAGCCGCTCCGGGCGCCGTGGCCGTCCGGGGCCGGCGCGCTCCACCCGCTCACGATGGACCTCGGCTCCTACTCCTCGACCCTCGCGCTGTTCACCAACCGCCGGCTGACCGGCCGCCCCGTCGACCCCGCGCAGGAGGCCGTGCTGCTCGCCGGGCTCGCCGCCCTGCTCACCGACCCCGTCCTCGGCACGGCGGGCCCGGCGATCGTCGAGCGCACCTGGGAACTGCTGGAGAACCGCCTCCAGGAGCGGCTGCCCGACCCGCCCGACGGCCCCGCCGCCCTCGCGGCGCTGCTCGACCCCGCCACGGGCACCGGCGTCCCGGGCACCGGCCTGGCCGACGCCGACGGCCTCACCGCCCTCCGGCAGGCCGTCACCCTGGCCGTCGAGGAGGCCGTCGAGCAGCGCGACGACCTGGCGCTGAGGATCCACCGCATCCACGACGACGCGTACGCCGAGGACGCCCTGCGCAGCCTCCGGATGCTGCTGCTGGCCGTCAACCAGACCTGGGACCGGCCGGAGATCCGCAGCCTGCTCGCCGTCGACCCGAAGGACGTCCGGAAGTCCGTCCTGGTCGACCGGGCGGGCGCGGTCTCCGGGCCGGAGGCCGGCGGACGCCTGCCGGTGCCCGGCCTCAAGCGCTGGCTGCTGCGCCCGCAGCCGTTCCCCGGACTCTCCGGGGCCGCGCTGCCGGCCGGCTGGGGGGCCGACACCGACACCCTGGTCGGGCAGGCCTACCACGACCTCCAGCGGCGGGCCGAGCGTTCGCTGCTGAAGGCCGTCGAGCGCGGCACCGCCACCGAGGAGGAGAAGGCCCTCACCGGGCTGCCGGTCGAGCAGACCGTCGTCACCTACCCGGTCAGCACGCCGCCCACCGCCCGCACCCGCCTCCAGCACCTCGTCCGCGACGCGCTCGGACTGCGCAGCGCGAACGACGTCGACATCCGCTTCGACGAGGCCACCGCGGCCGCGCTGTACTTCCTGCTCAAGGGCTTCGGCGGCGACCTGGAGGCCGGCCTCGCGGAGTTCCGCTCCCGGGCGGCCCCGCTGCCCGGCGCCGAGCTGCCGACCTGGCGGCAGGTCATGCTGGTGCTCGACATCGGCGGGGGCACCACCGACATCGCCCTGCTCGCCGTCGACCTGGAGGACCACACCGGCCGGGAGGCGCCCGCCGAGGGCGACGACCACGAGGGCGTCCGCATCGCCGGCCGCCGCTACCTGCTGCGCCCCCGGGTGCTCGGCAGCACCGGCCACCCCCAGCTCGGCGGCGACCTCATCACCCTGCGGATCTTCCACTGGGCGAAGGCCGCGCTCGCCGACGCGCTGGTGGCCGCGGCCCGCGCCCGGCAGGGCACGGCGGCCGCGAAGGGCCTGAGCGCCGCCGTCGCCGCGGCCGCCACCGAGCCCTGGACGGACCTCGCCCCGCAGGTGCTCGCCTCCCGCCGGCCCGATCCCGTGCCCGCGCACGTCCGGGCGGCGCTGCGCACCCTGCTGCCCACGCACACCCCACGCGGCGGCGATCCCGGTGACGGGCCACGGTCGGCGCAGCGCAGCACCCGTGAGTTCGAGGCGCTCTGGTACCTCGCCGAGTACACCAAGCAGGACAGGTTCGCGGGGGAGCACGACGGCGCGTTCGGCAAGCTGTTCGCCGCCGAGCTGCCCACCGGGTGCGTGTGGCGCAAGGACGTCGAGGTGCTGCCGGGCAGCGTCGCCCTGCCCGCGGAGGGCTTCGAGGCGATCGTCCGGCCGGTCGTCGACACCGCCGTCCGGATGGCCGCCGACCTCGCCCGCCAGTGCCTCGGCCGCGGGTACGAGGACCGGATCGACCTCATCGCGCTCTCGGGCCGCACCACCGGCATGCCGCAGGTCCGCCGGATCATCGGGCGGCAGCTCGTGCGCGAGCTGTCCGGACGCGGCGACGGCCTGCGGCCCGTCGCCTGGGATCCGGCCCAGCTGATCACCGCCGGCCCGTACGCCAAGCAGGCGGCCGTGCTCGGCGCCTCGTGGGCCCGCGGCACCCTCGACTACCGCGAGGAGAACGACCGGCACCGCAGCCTGGGCGTCGACCGCCTCGACATGCGGGTGGAGAACCTGCTGCTCACCCTGCCCAGCGGGTTCGGCCTCGCGACCAACCGCGGGCTGCCGATGCCGCTGCTCGCCGCGGGCACCCCGATCGACCGCTGCGACGCGGCCGGCCGGTACTTCGTCCGCACCGGCTGGCAGCGGCTCATCCCCTCCATCGACCTGCACCGCATCATGGGCCGCGACCGCTCGATGGAGTGGGGCCGGTACCGCTACCTCGCGCACGGCAGCCCGGACGCCGCCGCGCCGCCCGACGACGTCTGGTTCCAGATCGAGCTCGACCAGGAGCTGATCCCGTCCCTGCTGCTCTGCCGCGGCGACCGGCACGGCGTCAGACCCCGGCTCCAGCCCTTCCACGCGGAGGAGCTGGCGCAGCACCTGATCGGCGGCGACCTCGACAGCCGTCCGCTGGAGCTCGCCGCGGTGCCGGACCTCGCGGGCTGCTTCGAGCACGGGCGGCTCGTCCGGGTGCCGCGGATCGGCGTGCGCCCGGCCGGCGAGCCCGGCCCGGCCGCCGAGGTGTTCCCCACCTGCCCGGCCCGCTCCGCGCTGACGTACGACTTCGTCACCGACGGGCCGAACACCGCCGGCCGCGGTTTCGCCACCCCGGGCGGGGTGGAGGCCGCCGGGGCCGTCTCCGCGCTGCCACTGCCGACCGTCGGCCCCGACCACCTGCTGCCCGACTCCTACGAGTTCTGGGCCGACGCCGGCGAGGGGCCGGTCGCGCTCGGCACGCTCACCGTGCCCCTGACGGCCGGCGCACCGCACACCCCGGTCGGGCCCGTCCCGGTCTGGGCGCTGCTCGACGGCCGGGGACGGCTCCGCCTGCACCGCGGCTTCCCCGCCCACCTCCCGGCCCGCACGCTCGCCGAGATGGAGCGCCTGCCCGGCCACGTCCTGCGCACCGCCATGGACCCGGGCATCACCGACTGGAACGACGACTGGGACCCCTTCACAGGAGACCACTGATGCCCGACGACCCCCGGCAGTCCCTCGCCCGCCTCCTCGCCGACCCCGCGGCCCGGCCCGGCCTCGCGGCGGCCTGGAACGCGCTGCGCGCCGCCGTCCACGACCTGGCCTCCGGCCCCACCGGCCCGGCCGAACCCGCCACCGCCGCCGCGGTCGTCGACGCCCTCCGGCTGCTCGCCGACGTCGACGGGCGCGCCCTGGCGCTGCGCGCGCCCGCACCGGCCCCCGTGCCCGCAGCCGTGGCTGCTCCGGACTCCGTGCCGGACCCCGCACCCGTGCCGGCGGTTGCCCCTGCCGCGGCCCCCGTGCCCGTGCCGCCGTCGCCGGCGGTGGCCGCGGTGGCCGGCTCGCGGCAGCCGGGGAAGGCCGGGAGGACGGTGCCGTGGGAGCAGTACGGCGACCTCGTCGCCGCGGGGGCCGAGCAGCCCGACGCGGCGGTGGAGGAACTGCTCGCGGGCCGGCGGCCCGGGCTGCTCCGGGCGGTGGGCGGCCTGCTCGCGCTCGCCCGGCACGCCGAGGGGCTGGGCCGGATCGACCCCGCCGGGCCGGGGCCCGGACCGGTGTCCCGGTTCGACCCCGGTGCGGACCTGCCGGCCTACCGGCGGGACGTCCTGACCGCGGCGGCGGCGGTCGGCGAGGCCGCCACCGACGACGACCGGGTGCTCGCGCTCAACCTGCTGGACCGCAGGCTGCGGGAGCTCGTGCCGGTCACCGCCGACGGCCACGGACGGCTGCTGGTCGTCGGTCCCGGCCCGTGCCCGGCCTGGACGGAGCTGCTGGACGGCGGCTTCGCCGAGCAGTCGGCGGCGGCGGAGGGCACCGGGCGGCTGCACGTCGGCATCCCGGCGCCGGGCAGCAGCTACACGGCGGTGCGGGACCGCGGGCTCCTGGCCGCCGAGCACTGCGTGGTGCAGCCGCCCCGGCCGCCGGACTCCGCCGAGCACGTGGTGATCTGGGCCTACCGGGCGTGGGTGACCGTCGACGACACCCGCGGCGGCGTCCGTACCCCGCTGGCCCGGGCCAGGGTGGTCTACACCCAGGCTCCGGACTGACCCCTGAGGCCGGCCTCCGGTGGCGGTGGCCGGCCGCGGCGCCGTCCCGCGGCGGGGTGGCGGCCTTCCGCGCCCGGCCCGGAGTTCGACGCCGTGTTCGAACGGATCCGGCTGGCCGGGTCCGCCTTCGGAGCCCGGGGTGACCGGCCGTCGCCACGGCCGCAGGGGAGCCGTGCGTCCCCGATCGGTGGGCCCGCGGCGGTCACCGTCGGCCGTTCCGTACGGTCGTCCCGGTGTGGCACCCGGGCCGGTGGTGACGGAGCGTCCGCCGACCGGGAGGCCCCGTCCCGGCGGGCCGGCCGGACCCTCCCGCACCTTCCGTTGTGCGGCCGTGACCTGGGCGTTTTCCTTCCGTTTTGCGCCCGGAGTTGATTACCCGTGATGATTTCCGGGCGATGACGCTGGTTGACGGTCCGATGAATTCTGTCAGGACCACTTCAGTGCCCGTCATGTGGAGGGGTACACTCCGAGGCGCCCTCCGGGCGGTCCGTCGGTGGATCTCCGCGGTGTCCGGTGGGGCGGTCGGCCCACTCCCGCTGTCCCTGAACGCAGTTCGGGATCCCGCGGGTCGGGCCGAGTTTGAAGGACCGCCGTCAGGTGGGGCGTTGGGTCGACCTGTGGCCCATCGTGCCTGATCGGGGCGGGTGTTCGGGGCTCAGGAGGCCGCCGATCCGGCGGTCCGTGGCGGGCGAGTTTTCACTACCGTTATACGGTATGGCTAATATCCATCCGTCAAGTCCTTATCAGATTCGACCAGTTCCGAACGACTGGCGTCATCTCCAAGGAGAATGCCCTGCGCACGCGCGCGTCTCGGCGGATCATCACGGGCCGGCTGTCGCTCCGCGCGACCCTGCTCGTGCTGGCGATCGTTCCCGGAGTGGCGCTGGCCGCCCTCTGGGCGGTCACCAGCGGACAGCTCCTGCTCGACTTCCAGCGCCAGGCCGCCCAGGGCCTGCTCGCGCAGAAGGCCGGCCAGCCGTCCAACATCGTCTACTACAACCTGCAGGAGGAGCGGCGCCTCAGCGCCGACGTCCTCGCCACCCACAGCGGCGTCAGCTCCGCGCTCCGCACCCAGCGGACGAAGACGGACGACGCGATCCGGGTCTTCCAGTCGCTCTCCGGCGTCACCGCCGACGACGCCCCGACGGAGGTCCGCGAGGCCGTCCTGGAGGCCCGTCAGGCGATCAACCAGCTGCCCGCCCAGCGGGCTCTGGTCGACACCGGCGGCAGCGAGCAACAGGCCACGGTCTACCGCTACTACACCGACCTCATCGCCGTCGACCTCCGGCTCTTCTCCTCGCTGAGCCACGTCGACAACGGCCGCATCACCACGATCTCCCAGCCGCTGGTCGACATGTTCTGGGCCAAGGAGATGATCTCCCGCTCCGACGCACTGCTCGCCCGGGGCTGGCCCACCGGCAAGCTCTCCGTCGAGGACATGCAGCAGCTGCGGCAGGCCATCTCGGAGCAGACCTTCCAGTTCCAGACCAAGATCGCCCCCTACCTGCCCGAGTCCGAGGCGGCGATGTGGAAGGTCATCGCGGGCAGCAAGGAGTGGCAGGACAAGTCCACGGCCGAGCAGGCCCTGCTGAAGCCCGTCGAGCCGGACCGCACGGGCATGATCGCCCTCGACACCGACCAGGGCGTCTGGCGGGCCTCCCTCGACAGGACCAACCCCCGGCTGGTCGAGCTGCTGGAGCACCGCACCAGCCTCGTCGTCGACGAAGGCCAGGGCAGCATCATCTCGCTCGCGATCCGGCTCGGCCTCACCACGGTCGTCGGCCTGCTCGCCGTCGTCCTGGTCGTCCTCACCTCCTGGCGCCTGACCCGCACCCTGCGCCGCCGGATCGGCCGGCTCCAGGGGCAGGCGCAGGAACTGCAGACCACGCTGCCCGAGGTCGTCGAACGCCTCGGCCGCGGCGAGCAGATCGACGTCGAGGCGCAGGCCAAGGCGATCGAGCGCGACCCGTGGGCCCGGACGGACGACGAACTCGCCAAGCTCGGGCAGGCGTTCAACCTCGCCCGCACCAGCGTGCTGGAGGCCGCCGTCGCGCAGGCCGAGCAGCACCGCGGCTTCGAACGCCTCCTGCAGCGGATCGCCCGCCGTACCCAGCTCCTCATCGGCCAGCAGCTCAAGAAGCTCGACGAGCTGGAGCGCCGCCACGAGGACCCGGAGATCCTGGAAGGGCTCTTCGACCTCGACCACCTCACCGCACGCCTGCGCCGCTACGAGGAGAACCTCGTCATCCTGGCCGGCGGCACCCCGCACCGGCGCTGGCGCAAGCCCGTCCCGCTGCTCGACGTCATGCGCGCCGCGCAGGGCGAGGTGCAGGACTACCGCCGGGTCGTCATCGACCTCGACGGCAGCCCCTGGCTCTCCGAGCGGGCCGTCGGCCCGGTCGCGCACGTCATCGCCGAGCTGATCGAGAACGCGCTCAGCTTCTCCCGTCCGCCGAACCCGGTCGAGGTGAGGGCCGGACGGGTCAGCCGCGGCGTCGCGATCGAGGTCGAGGACCGCGGCCTCGGCATGGACGAGGAGCAGATCGACGAGGCCAACGAGCTGATGACCCGTCCGCCGCGCGCGGACGTGCTCGCCCGCGGCGACGACATCCGCCTCGGCTTCTACGTCGTCGCCCGGCTGGCCGACCAGAACGGCCTGCGGGTCGAGTTCCGGCAGTCCGCGTTCGGCGGCACCCGGGTCGTCGTGCTCGTGCCCGACGACCTCCTCGTGTCCGACCCGACCGCCCGCCCGGTGGTCGTGCCGCAGGTCCAGGGCGAGGGCCTGCCGGTCCGCTCCCGCGGCCGCGCACTCGCCGGAGTCACCGCGGCGCAGTCCGGCGGCCCGTCCGCCGCACCCGCGCTGATGCCGGGCGCACCGGAACCCCACCCGGTGCAGGAGGGACCGTACGTGCCGATCGAGGACCCGTACGCCCCCGCCGAGAGCCCGTACGCGCCCGCGGAGGCCGCCTTCCCCGGCGAGCACGCCCCGCAGGCGGCGCACGACCCGTTCCTGGCGGCGGTGCAGCACGACGTCAACTACCCGGCTCCGCAGGCCTCCTACGGCCTGCCCGAGCCCTACCGCCCGGAGCCGGTCACCGCGGCCTCCTGGCCCGCGCAGCCGCCCGCCCCGGCCCAGCTGCACCCGCCGGTGCCGGTCGACCCGCACTTCTCCGGCCCGCCGGCCGGTGCGGGCGGCGGCGAGCCCCCGCTGCCGCGGCGCGTCCGCCAGGCCAGCCTGGTGGACGAGCTCCGCGTCAACCCGAACGACACCCCCGCGGCGCCCGCGCCGCCGCGCTGGGACGAGAACCCGCTGTTCCGGCCGGCCCCCCGACGGGCCGGAGCGGCGATCGGTGCGTTCCAGCGGCGGTCCCGGGCCGCCCGTACCGGCGACGCGCCCACCGCGTCGCAGCCCGGCACGGACGGCCACGGCGACGCACAGCACGCCGGCGACACCTGGAACACCCCTCCCATCCCGACGAGAGAAGACCGGTCATGACGCGCACAATCGCCACCCACCAGGACCTCGACTGGCTGCTCGACGGCCTGGTGGACTCCGTGGCCGGTACGAGAAACGCCGTCCTGCTCTCCGACGACGGCCTCGTGGTGAGCCACTCCCGCACGATCGACCGCTCCGACGCCGAACGACTGGCGGCCGTCGCCACCGGCCAGCAGAGCCTGGCGCGCGGCGTGGGCCAGCTCTTCGCGGGCGGCCCCGTGCACCAGGTGATCGTCGAGCTCGCCGACCTGTGGCTGTTCATCATCGCCGCCGGCCAGGGCACCCACCTGGCCGTCGTCGCCTCGCAGGAGGTCGACGCCGAGGTCATGTCGCTCGCCATGCACAACCTCGTGCAGCAGGTCGGCCAGAAGCTCACCAGCCCGATGCGCGGCGACTTCGACGCCTTCGGCAGCCGTGGCGGGCAGCGCGGGTGAACCCGTACTGGGACGAGGAGGGCGACGACGACGGCGCGGACAGCATGGTCCGCCCGTACACGATCACCCGGGGCCGCACCGCCCCGGAGCGCGACGACTTCACCCTCATCACCCTGCTCACCACCGTGCAGGAGCCGGTCGACGCGTACGGCGCCCCGGTGCGGCCCGGCCGGCTCCAGCCGGAGCACCGGATGATCGTCGACCGCTGCCGCCACCCCGCGGCCGTGGCCGAGGTCGCCGCCGACCTGAACCTGCCGGTCTCCGTGACCAAGATCCTGCTCGGCGACCTCGTCGCGCAGGGCCTCCTGACGGCCCGGGCCCCGCTCTCGGTGGCCCGGGCCGCGGGCGGCGCCGACCGCGGCCTGCTGGCCGCCGTACGTGAGGGACTGAGGAGGCTCTGAGATGACGAACACCCAGGCGGGCGCCGCCGCCGTCAAGATCCTGATCGCCGGCGGCTTCGGCGTCGGCAAGACCACCATGGTCGGCGCGGTCAGCGAGGTGGCGCCGCTGCGCACCGAGGAGTACCTCACGACGGCCAGCGTCGGCGTGGACGACCTCGCCGGGGTCGGCCAGAAGGACACCACCACGGTGGCACTGGACTTCGGCCGCATCACCGTCAGCCCCGAGCTGGTGGTGTACCTCTTCGGCACGCCCGGCCAGGAGCGGTTCTGGTTCATGTGGAACGACCTGGTCAACGGCGCGCTCGGCGGCGTGGTCATCGCCGACACCCGGCGCCTGGAGACGAGCTTCGCCTCCATCGACTTCTTCGAGAGCCGCGGCATCCCGTTCGTCGTCGCGATCAACTGCTTCCACGGCCACAACACCCGCACCCCCGCCGAGATCAGGGCCGCCCTCGACCTCGACCCGCACGTGCCGATGCTGGTGGGCGACGTCCGCGAGCGGTCCTTCAACCGCGATGTGCTGCTCTCCCTGGTCGACCACCTGATGGCGCTGCCCGTCGCCGGCTGACCGGCCGACCGGACTGCTCCTCCCCCCGCACCGTCTCCTGCTCCACGCGGCCGGCCGCTGCCCGGCCGCCACCAGAACCCCCGGAGAGACCTGACATGGCAACACCCCTGCGCGTCCTCGTCCACGGCGGCGGCATCGGCGGCCTCAGCCTCGCCGTCGCGCTCGCCCACCGCGGCCACACCGTGGAGGTCGCCGAGCTCCGCGACGAGCTGGACGCCCTCGGCGTCGGCATCATCCAGCCCTCGAACGCCCTGCACGTCATGCGCGAGATCGGCGTGCTCGACGCCTGCCTCGCCGAGGGCTTCGAGTGGGAGGTGCTCACCATCTGCGACCCCACCGGCGCCGTCCTGGCGAAGATCCCGCAGCCGCGGATGGACGGGGCGCCCGCCAACAACGGCATCCCGCGGCCGGCGCTCGCCGCCGTGCTCGGCCGGGCCGCCACCGAGGCCGGTGCGGTGATCCGCTTCGGCACGACGATCGCCGACCTCACCGACGACGGCGAGGGCGTCGACGTCACCCTCTCCGACGGCAGCACCGGCCGCTGGGACCTCGTCGTCGGCTTCGACGGCATCGGCTCCCCGCTGCGCAAGCGGCTGTACGGCGACCGCTACGTCCCCGAGTACACCGGCTTCGCCAACTGGCGGGTCACCGTGCCCCGCCAGGGCGACGTGCAGGGCGTCGTGATGAGCACCGGCAACCAGGCGGCGAAGGCGCTGCTCACGCCGATCACCCCCGACGACATGTACCTGGGCTCGGTGTTCGCCGAGGCGGAGGACTTCCGCCCGGACCCGGCGCGGGCCCACGAGGAGCTCGCCGAGCGGCTGTCGGCGTTCTCCGGCCCGGTCGCCGAGGCGCTCACCCACGTCACGGACCCGTCCGCGGTGGTCTACTCGCGGATCTCCCAGGTCACGGTGGACGAGCCCTGGCACGTCGGCCGGGTCGTGCTCGCCGGCGACGCGGCGCACGCGTCGACGCCGCACCTCGCGCAGGGTGCGGCGATGGCGGTCGAGGACGCCCTCGTGCTGGCCCTGTCGCTGGACGGCTTCGACTCGGTGCCGGCCGCGCTGGAGGCCTGGGAGGCCCGCCGGCGTCCGCGTGCGATGTTCGTCCAGGCGCTCTCGCGGGCCGTGCTCAAGCAGGAGACCGGCACCGCGACCACGCCGGAGGAGGACGAGCTGCTGAAGATCGGCATCCCCGGCGCGGCGCACGTCCTCGCCAAGGCGTACTGACGGCGGCACCACGGAAGGGGCGGGACGGGGTCACCCGTCCCGCCCCTTCCGCGTGGCACGCGCGGTCGCCGCTCGGTCGTTACGCGGTCAGTTCACGGACGGGAAGAGGTCGAGGAACGGCTGCGTCGTCACCGAGATGCCCCGGCCGAAGGGATCGTCGAAATCCCAGATGAGGAACAGCAGGAAGGCGATCAGCGCACTGAACGTGCCGGCCAGGATCAACTCCCGGGCGGAGCGCCGGATCTGCAGCGCGAACATCATGCCGACGGTGACCACGGCGCCCACGATCAGCCCGAACCACACGACGCCCGGCATCGACGGGCCGGTGCTCTGCCCCCGGGCCGTACGCGACTCGTCCGCGGCCGCGATCCGGTCCATGACCGGCTGGTAGGCCTGCGCCTCCAGGTCGGACTGCGGGGTGCGCGAGGCGACGTCCTGCCGCAGCCGGTTGAGCAGTTCGGTGCCGCGCGGCGAGATCTCGCCCTTCTCCTTCATGTACGACCACTCGGTGTCGACGACGAACGACACGTAGGCGTCGACGTCGCCGCGGACCCGCGCCCGGAAGTCGGCGGGGTAGACCTCGGCGCGGGCGCTGACCTCGTGCAACGCCTGGGCCTCGTTGAGCAGTTCGTCCTGCGCGGCGCTGCGGGTCTCCCACACGCCGGCGATGGCGAGGCCGAGCACGATGGCGTACACGACGCCGATCATCATGGTGATGTACTCGATGACGTCCGGGGTCTCGGACGGGTCGTCGTCCTCGCTTACCCGGCGCTGGCGCAGCACCACCACGGCGACGACGACCAGGCAGGCCGCCGTCATGGCGATCGCCAGGGCGAGCCACTCCGACATGTCAACTCCTGTTCAGCACAAGACGACGGCCGCCCCGGCGGGGGCGGTCGGTGGGGCCGGCGGGGTACGGCCGCCGGGGTGGTCAGGACCGTCCGCGGCCACCCCGGCCACGGGCCTTGAACGCCGCGGCGGCGAGGACGGCGGGCACGGTGACGAGCATCATCGTGGTCACCGGCGAGGTGCTGCGGTGTCGCACCGGGGCGGCGGCGGGCGGCGACAGCGGCATGCGGATCCGGTGGGGCGGCGGTGTCGGCGCGGGGGCCGGCGGGGGCGGGGGAGCCTCGGGGGTGACGACCGGGGCGGGGGGCCTGAAGGAAGGTTTCGGCTGGGGAACGGGCGGGGGAGCGGCAGGCGGGACGACGGCCGGCTGCACCGGTTTCGGCGTCGGCTTCGGCGTGGGGGCCGGAGGCGTCGGAGTGGGACTCGGAGGCGTCGGGGTCGGGGTGGGAGTGGGGGTGGGCGTCGCGGTCGGCGTGGGGCAGGGGGTCGGCTTCGGCGGCGGGCACGGCTTCGGGGGCTTGTGGTGCTTCGGCGGCCGGTGCGCGGGGTGCTTCGGCGGCCGGGTCGGGTGCGCCGGGCGGTCGGGGTGTCCCGGACCGGTGTACGGCAGGTCGACCCGGGTGCCGGTGACGGTCTCCGTGTGGAGGTCGAGGAAGCCCTCGACGTGCACGTCGGTCACGCTCGCGGTGTCGACCGCGACGGCGGCGTCCGAGACCTCGACCGCCGCGGACGTGCAGGTGGTGACCTCGACCGCCGGCCCGTGGGGCACGCCGGCGGCGCCGGTCAGCAGCGCACAGGCCGCGGTCGCCCCCAGCACGGCCCCGGCCAGGCGGGCGGGGCGGCCCGTCGGCGTGAACGGTTCCGGCATGGTGTCCTTCGTGCCCTTCCGGGTCGGGGGATCGGGGTGTGCAGGGTGCACGGGCTGGTGCCGGGCGGCTCGACGGGGCCGCCCGGCACCAGGTCAACTCGGTTCGTGGCGGCCGGGTTACGGCCGCCACCCGGTCAGCTGCGGCCGTTCGCGATCTGGACGTTCTCCAGCACGCCGACGGCGTCCGGCACGAGGATGGCCGCCGAGTAGTAGGCGGTCACCAGGTACGAGATCAGCGCCTTCTCGTCGATGCCCATGAACCGCACCGACAGGCTCGGCTGGTACTCGTCCGGGATGCCGGTCTGGTGCAGGCCGATGACGCCCTGGTTGTCCTCGCCGGTGCGCATCACCAGGATCGAGCTGGTGCGCTCCTTGGTGATCGGGATCTTGTCGCACGGCAGGATCGGCACGCCGCGCCAGGCCGGCACCTGGTGGCCGTGCAGGTCGACGTGGTCCGGGTAGAGCCCGCGCGAGTTGAGCTCGCGGCCGATGGCCGCGATGGTCCGCGGGTGGGCGAGGAAGTAGTCCGAGTCGCGGCGGCGGCTGAGCAGCTCGTCGAGGTCGTCCGGGGTGGGCGGGCCCGAGTGGGTCTGGACGCGCTGCGCGAAGTCGGCGTTGTTGAGGAGGCCGAACTCCGGGTTGTTGACGAGCTCGTACTCCTGCCGCTCGCGCAGCGCCTCGATGGTGAGGCGCAGCTGCTGCTCGATCTGGTTCATCGGCTGGTTGTAGAGGTCGGCGACCCGGGTGTGCACCTTGAGCACGGTCTGGGCGACGCTCAGCTCGTACTCGCGGGGGCGCAGCTCGTAGTCGACGAAGGCGCCGGGCAGCTGCACCTCGCCGGTGTGGCCGGCCGACATGGCGATCTCGGCCTCGCCGCGGTCGTTCTGCCGCTGGTGCGGCAGCGAGAGGAACTCCCGCAGGTGGGCCTGCAGGCTCGGCGCGCCGTCGAGGACGGCCTCGAACTCGCGGCGGGAGAGCGTGAGCAGGGTGCCCGCGGTGGTGGAGGTGGCGGTGTACTCCCAGGCGGCGTCCGGGTCGAGCAGGGCGGACTCGCCGAAGCGGTCGCCGTCGCCCAGCACCTCCAGCGTGGTGGAGTCGCCGTACCGGCCGGTGCCGATCTGCTTGATCCGGCCGTGCGCGACCAGGTGGATGTGCTCGGCCGGGTCGCCCTGCTCGACGAGCACCTCGCCGGGGCCGAAGTCGCGCTGCACGCAGCGGTCGGCCAGCGCGGTCAGCACCTCGACGTCGTCGTAGCCGCGCAGCAGGGCGAGTTCGCCGAGCTCGCGGGGGATCACCCGGACCTGGGAGCCGGTCTTGACGAACTCGATCCGGCCGTCGCCGACGGTGTAGGTGAGGCGGCGGTTCACCCGGTAGGTTCCGCCCGAGGTCTGCACCCAGGGCAGCACCCGCAGCAGCCAGCGGGAGGTGATCTCCTGCATCTGCGGCGCGGACTTGGTCGTCGTGGCGAGATTTCGGGCGGCAGCCGTGGCAAGGCTGGACTGCTGCTGCACCTGCGGTGCCTCCGGGCTCGCGTCCACGGACATCGGCAGGGTTCTCCTTCGTGTGGTGCCGCCGCCCGCCCTTCCGGGCATGGCGCGGCGTCAGATGTGTTTCGGGGAAGGGAAGACGGCGTCCCCGGCATCGGCCGGGCCACCCAGACCGGAACACTAGATCGTCCCGGGGGCCTTGATCCGTCAGGAGGACGCGGCGTCACCCCATGGTGTGAAAACTCCGCCGCGGAGGATTGATCACTGATCTTCGACCGTTGACCGGGCGTGACCGAACCGGCCGTTCGGCGGACGTGCGGGCCGTCCGGTGGACGCCGGTTACCGGATTCCGGGCGGCACCTGATAGGAAGTCAGCAGTGTCGGGGGATGCGCCGTGCGGCGCGGTAGCGGGGGGACGGAACGGGATGGACGGCGAGGAGAGCACGGCCGTGGTGGTCGTCGGGGCGGGGCCGGCCGGCCTCGTGCTCGGCAATCTGCTGCTCGCGGCGGGCGTCGAGTGCGTGGTCGTGGAGCGGCGGAGCCGGGCCCACGTCGAACAGCGGGCGCGGGCGGGCTTCCTGGCCGCGCACACGGTGCGGGTGCTGACCGGGCACGGCCTCGCCGACGGCCTGGCAGCGGACGGGCGGCAGCACCACACCTGCACCTTCCGCACCGCCGCGGGCGCGTTCGACCTCGACTACGCGGCCCTCGGCCGGGGCGAGGTGCACACCGTGTACCCGCAGCAGCACCTCGTCCGCGACCTGGTCGCCACGTTCCTGGCCCGCGGCGGCGACCTGCGGTTCGACACCCCGGCCGAGAGCATCACGGGCCTCGACACCGACCGGCCGACGGTCACGGTGCGCACCCCGGGCGGCGGGAGCACCCGGCTGCGCGGCCGCTTCGTCGCCGGCTGCGACGGGCGGCACGGCACCGCCCGCGCCGCCGTGCCCGCGGGTGCGGTGCGCCGCTACCGCCGCGACCACGGCGTCTCCTGGCTTGCTCTGCTGGCCGAGGCCCCGCAGAGCATGGCCGCCGTCGCCTACGCGGTGCACGAGGACGGCTTCGCCGGGCACATGGCCCGCACCCCCGACGTCACCCGCTACTACCTGCAGTGCCCGCGCGGCGACGACCCGCAGGCGTGGTCGGACGACCGCGTCTGGGCGGAGCTGCACCACCGGATGCGCGCCGACCGCCACGGGCCGCTGCGGCAGGGCCCGATCATCGAGCGCCGGGTGGTCGACATGGGGTCCGACGTGCTGGACCCGATCCGGTACGGCCCGCTGTTCCTGGTCGGCGACGCCGCGAGCCTGATCAGCCCGTCGGCGGCCAAGGGCGCCAACCTCGCCGTCATGGAGGCCGAGATCCTGGCCGCCGGGCTCGTCGCCGGCCTGCGCGGCGACACCGGGCCGCTCGACCGGTACTCCGCCGACTGCCTGCCGAGGATCTGGCGCGCGCAGGAGTTCTCGCACTGGATGATCGGCCTCCTGCACGGGCCCGCCGGCGACGGCGACGAGGCGGTCTTCCTGCGCGCCCTCCAGCAGGCCCGGCTGGAGAGCCTGCGCACCTCGCGCCGCCACCAGGACCACTTCGCCGAGAACTACGTCGGCATCTGACCGCGCCGCCGTTCACCGATCGACCCACGGGGATCCGCATGACCACGCCGTACGGTGCAGCCCCGCTGCGCCTCGACCCGCCCGTCCTCGACCCGTCCGACCTCGGCCGCGTGCGCCGCGCCGCCGCGTTCGTGGCGGCCAACGACACCGCGAGCGTCCTCGCCGCGCTGCTGCCGGGGCTGGGCGGGGCGGAGCGCGACGCCGTCGCCGCCCACACCGCCTTCGCGCACGCCGCGGTGCTGGTCTTCCCGTCCGCACAGGACGGCCTGCCCGGGCTGTTGCGCGGGGAGGGCCTCGACACCGGGCCCGTCACGCCCAGCGTGGTCGTCCGGGAGCGCCTCGCCCGGCGCTACGGGCGGTCCGTCGACGCCCTGGAGGTCGGCATCCTCCGGGCGCCGGTGGCCGCCGCGGACGGCAGTGCGTGCGAGGTCGAGATCTTCGCGCTGTCCGTACCGCCCGGCTCCGGGCTGGACACCGTGGCCGCCGGCGAGCGCGCCCACGACCACGAGGCGCACCTCGCCTTCGAGGTCACCACCGCCGATCCGGTGGTCCTCGCCGGGCTGCGGGCGACCCTGCTCGCCGACGGCCGGACGACCGCCGACGGCGGCGGCCACAACGCGTACGAGGACTCCACGGTCCTCTACTTCCGCACCCCCGTGGAGCACGGCCACCTGCGGCTGGAGCTGACCGCGCGGGGCCACCACCCCGGGGTGCTCGCCGCGCACGGGCGGTCCGCCGACCGTCCCGCCGAGCAGTTGCTGCAGCTGATGACCGGGGCGTGGGCCACGCAGGCCGTCGCCGTCGCGGCCGAGCTCCGGCTCGCCGACCACCTCGACACCACCCCGCGGCCCACCCCGGAACGGCTCGCCGCGCTCACCGGCACCGACCCCGACGCCCTGCGGCGCCTGCTCCGCTACCTGGCGGCGCTCGGGGTGCTCGCCCCGGACGGCGACACCTACCGGCCCACCCCGGTCGGGCTGCCGCTGCGCAGCGACGGCGAGGGCTCGCTGCACCCGCTCGCCCTGCTGTACGGCGGCCCGTTCTACCGCTCGTTCGGCGAGCTCGGGTACGCCGTCCGCACCGGCCGGGACGCCTTCGTGCACACGTTCGGCGAGCACCACTTCCCGTACTTCGCCCGGCACCCCGGGCTGGCCGACCTCTTCGACCGGTCGATGGCGGCCGGGGCGGCGATGTTCGGGCCGGTCGCCGAGCTGGCCGACTTCGCCCGCGCCCGGACGGTCGTGGACGTCGCCGGCGGCAACGGCGAGCTGCTCGGCCGGATCCTCGGCGCGCACCCGCACCTGGAGGGCGTGCTGCTGGAGCGCGCCCACGTCGTCGAGGCGGCCCGCGACACCCTGGTCAAGGCCGGCTGCGCCGACCGCTGCCGCCTGGTGACCGGCGACTTCACCGAGGCCGTCCCCGAGGGCGGCGACGTGTACCTGCTCTCCCGGGTGCTGCACGACTGGGACGACCGGCAGTGTCTGGGCATCCTGCGGCGGATCGCCGGGGCGATGCCCGCGCACGCCGAACTCCTCGTCGTCGAACGCCTCCTGCCCGGCCCCGGCGAGGACCCGTCGCTGGCGGTGCCGTGGGACGTCCACATGCTCTGCAACGTCGGCGGCCGCGAGCGGACGGCCGGGCACTACGCCGCGCTGTTCGCCGAGGCCGGATTCACCCTTGCCGGTGTGGCCGAGCTGCCGCTCGGCGGGGCGCTCCTCACCGCCCGACGGGCCGGGTGACCTGCCGGTTCCGGGCGGCCGCCGCCCGGAACCGCCCGCCGGCCCGCCCGGCTCCGGTGGTGCGGCCCGGCCCGGCTCCCCTCACCCTGGAGGGGGAGTCCCCGGCCGCCGCGGCCGGCGACGGCTCCCCGGGCGGGCCCCGGATCGTCCGACGGCCGCCGGCACCGCACACCTGAGGAGCCGATGTGATCGACGAACCCACCGAGGCGGGACCGATCGACTACGTGATCGTCGAGTTTCCCGGCAGCCGCATGACCGGTGAGGGCATCCCGCTGCTCGTCGACCTCGTCGACCGCGGCATCATCCGGATCATCGACCTGATGTTCGTGAAGAAGGAGACCGACGGCTCGGTCGTCGGCATGGAGATCGCCGACATGACCGGCGACGGGCAGCTCGACCTGGCCGTCTTCGAGGGCGCCGCCTCCGGGCTGCTCGGCCAGGACGACCTCGACGAGGTCGCCGCCGTGCTGGAGCCCGGCAACTCCGCGGGCATCTTCATCTACGAGAACCTGTGGGCCGCCCCGTTCGCCACGGCCCTCCGCCGCGGCGGGGCCCAGCTCGTGGCCAGCGGCCGCATCCCGATCGAGGCCGTCGTCGAGGTGCTCGACTCGCTCGGCGCCGACACCGACTGACCCGGCCGCCCGTCCGCGACCAGTGAGGAGAGAGTGATGCCCGGACTGCTCAGAGGAGTCGCCCGTACAGCCGTCATCGCGGGTACCGCGACGTCGGTGTCCAACCGCGTGTCCCGGCGGCAGCAGGGCCGCTGGGCGCAGCAGGAGGCCCAGCAGGCACCGCCGCAGGAGGCCTACCAGCCCCCGCCGCCCCCGCCCGCCGCTCCCGCCGCGACCACCATGGAGAGCCGGATCGACCAGCTCAAGGAGCTGGCCACGCTGAAGGAGCAGGGTGTCCTCACCGACGCCGAGTTCCAGGTGCAGAAGGAGCGGATCCTCGCCGGCTGACGGATTCCCCCATTCGGCGGCGGCCCCACGGCGGGGTCGCCGCCGCGGCGCGTCCGTCCCGCCCGGCGAGGGGCCGTCGGCCCGCCGGGGCGGCCCGCTCGGGCGGCCGGACGACGGGCTCCGCGGGGGTGCGGCCCTCACAGGCGCGGCGATCACCGGTGCGGCAGGCGTAACGACCCGGGACCGGCGTACGTCACACATGCGCAACAGGCTCTTCCTACGTTGGACCCGGGTGGGAGCGACCCACCCGGCCGGCCGTGTCGGCCCCGTTCGTTGCTGACGGGGTCACGGGGCCGGCGGCCACGAGAGGGGCAGCCGTGACGGTGCCGGAGCCGCGGATCGGGAGCAGCCGTGTGAGGACGGTCTGCTCGTACTGCGGTGTCGGCTGCGGCATCGTGCTGGACCTGACGCGGGAGCCCGACGGCCGCCGGAGGATCGCCAAGGCCTCCGGCGACCCGGCCCACCCGGCGAACGCCGGGCGGCTGTGCACCAAGGGCGCGACCCACGCCGACATGATGGCCGCACCGGGACGGCTGGAGACCGCCCTCGTCCGCACGGACCGCAACGAGGAGCCCGTGCCGCTCGACGTGGACGCCGCGGTCGCCGCGGTCGCGGGCCGGCTGCGCGCGATCCTCGACGAGTACGGGCCGGACGCCCTGGCGTTCTACGTGTCCGGCCAGATGTCGCTGGAGGCGCAGTACCTGGCGAACAAGCTGGCGAAGGGCTTCGTGCGGACGAGCCGGATCGAGTCGAACTCGCGCCTGTGCATGGCGTCGGCGGGCTCGGGCTACAAGCTGTCGCTCGGAGCGGACGGCCCGCCCGGCTCGTACCAGGACTTCGACGCCGCGGACGCCTTCCTCGTCATCGGCGCCAACATGGCCGACTGCCACCCGATCCTGTTCCTGCGGATGATGGACCGGATCAAGACCACCGGCGCGAAGCTCATCGTCGTCGACCCGCGGCGCAACGCCACCGCCGACAAGGCCGACCTGTTCCTGCAGATCAGGCCGGGCACCGACCTGGCCCTCCTGAACGGCCTGCTGCACCTGCTGGTGGAGAACGGCCACACCGACCCCGCGTTCGTCGCGGAGTTCACCGAGGGCTGGGACGGCCTGCCCGAGTTCCTCGCCGACTACACGCCGGCCACGGTCTCCGCGATCACCGGCATCCCGGAGGCGGACATCCGGCAGGCCGCGCAGTGGATCGGCGAGGCCGGCGAGTGGATGAGCTGCTGGACGATGGGCCTCAACCAGTCGACCCACGGCACCTGGAACACCAACGCCCTGGTCAACCTGCACCTCGCCACCGGCGCCATCTGCCGTCCCGGCTCCGGACCGTTCTCCCTGACCGGCCAGCCCAACGCCATGGGCGGCCGCGAGATGGGCTACATGGGCCCCGGCCTGCCCGGCCAACGCTCCGTGCTCGTCGACGCCGAACGCGCCTTCGTCGAGGACCTCTGGGGCGTCGAGGCCGGCACGCTGCGCACGGAGGCCGGCGCCGGCACCGTCGAGATGTTCGAGCAGATGGCCGCCGGGGAGATCAAGGCGTGCTGGATCATCTGCACCAACCCGGTGGCCTCCGTCGCCAACCGCCGCACCGTGATCGAGGGCCTGGAGGCCGCCGACCTCGTCATCACCCAGGACGTGTTCGCCGAGACCGAGACCAACGCGTACGCCGACGTGGTGCTCCCCGCGACGCTGTGGGCGGAGTCCGACGGGGTGATGGTCAACTCGGAGCGCAACCTCACCCTGGTGCCCGGCGTCGTCGACGCGCCCGGCCAGGCCCGGCCCGACTGGCGCCTGATCGCGGACGTGGCCTGCGCGATGGGCTTCGCCGACGCGTTCACCTACGCGAGCGCCGAGGACGTCTTCGAGGAGCTCAAGCGGGCCTGGAACCCGGCCACCGGCTGGGACCTGCGCGGCGTCACCTACGAGCGGCTGCGCGCGACGCCGGTGCAGTGGCCCGCCCCGTCCGCGGACGGCCCGGACCGCAACCCGATCCGCTACCTCAACGACGGCGTCAGCCAGACCCTGCTGGAGCGCGAGGACGGCACCCGGCCCCGGCTCGTCTTCCCCACCGGGACCGGCCGGGCCCGGTTCTTCGCCCGCCCGCACCTGCCGCCGGCCGAACTCCCCGACGACGACTACCCGTTCGTCCTCACCACCGGCCGCCTCCAGCACCAGTGGCACACCCTGACGAAGACCGGCAGGGTCGCCAAGCTCAACAAGCTCAACCCCGGCCCGTTCGTCGAGCTGCACCCCGAGGACGCCGCCGCCCTCGCGGTCACCGACGGCGACCAGGTCGAGGTCGCCTCCCGCCGCGGCCGCGCCGTGCTGCCCGCCCGCGTCACCGACCGCGTCAGCCCGGGCGCCTGCTTCGCGCCGTTCCACTGGAACGACCTCTTCGGCGAGTACCTCAGCATCAACGCCGTCACCAACGACGCCGTCGACCCGATCTCCTTCCAGCCCGAGTTCAAGGCCTGCGCCGTCTCGCTGACCCGGGTCGTCGCCGTCCGCGCCGCCGCACCCGCGCCCGCCACGGCCGTGCACCCGGCCGCGGACGTCCGGAGCGCCGCGACCGCGCAGGGCGCTGCCGCGGGCGGCTCGGCGGTCGCCGTCCTCACCGAGCTGTTCTCGCTCACCGACTTCGCCCCGCCCGCGCTGGCCGACCACGAGCGGCGCTACCTCGCCGGCTACCTCGCCGGGCTGGGCTCCGCGACCACCGCCACCGGCACCGCGGTCGGCACCGTGCCGGTGCTCCCCGACAGCGCCCCGTTCGACCCGGCCCACGCGCTGTGGGTCGACGGCGTCCTGGCCGGCCTGTTCTCGCGCAGCGCCGCCCCGCAGCCGGCGCCCGCCGCCGACCCCGCCGCGGCCGCCGCACCCGGCCGCAGCCTGGCCGTGCTGTACGCCTCGCAGACCGGCAACGCCGAGGAGTTCGCCGTCGCCGCGGCGGCCCGCCTCACCGATGCCGGCCGTGCCCCCGTGCTGCTCTCCATGGCCGACGCCACCCCGGACCGGCTCACCGCCACCACCGACCTGCTGATCGTCACCAGCACCTTCGGCGACGGCGACGCCCCCGACAACGGCGCCGACTTCTGGGACACCCTCACCGCGGACGGCGCCACCCGGCTCGACGGCCTGCGCTACTGCGTCCTCGCCTTCGGCGACTCCAACTACGACGACTTCTGCGGCCACGGCCGCCGCCTCGACGAACGCCTCGACGAGCTCGGCGCCGCCCGGCTGATGCCGCGCGTCGACTGCGAACCCGACTTCGAGGAGCGCGCCGACCGGTGGCTCGACGAGGTGCTCGCCCTGCTGTCCGCCGGGTCGGCTCCCGCGCCCGCCGGCCCGCCCGCCGCTGCCGCCCCGGCCCGTCCCACCAAGGCCGCCCCCTACACCGCCCGCCTCAGCGGCAACCGGCTGCTCAGCCTGCCCGGCGCCGCCAAGGAGGTCCGGCAGTTCACCTTCGACATCGGCGACGGGCAGCTGGAGTACGAGGCCGGCGACGCCCTCGGCGTGTGGCCGGTCAACTGCCCCGAGCTCGTCGTCGAATGGCTGGAGGCCACCGGCCAGCACCCGGAGACCGAGGTCGACCTCGACGGCCACGGCCGGATCACCATCGGCGAGGCCCTGCACCGCCACCTCGACCTCACCCGGATCACCCCCGACCTGCTGCGCTTCACCGCCGACCGCACCGCCGACGACCGTGTGCTGCGCAAGCTGCTGCGCCCGGACAACAAGGGCGAGCTGGCCAAGTGGAGCTGGGGCCGGCAGGCGGTCGACGTCGTCGTCGAGTACGCGGTGAAGGCCACCGCCCAGGAGTGGGCCGACGTGCTGAAGCGGCTCCAGCCGCGGCTGTACTCGATATCGTCGAGCCCGCTCGCCGACCCGGCGAAGGTGCAGCTCACCGTCTCCGTGCTGCGGTTCGACAACCACCAGGGCCGCCGCCGCAAGGGCGTCGCGTCGAGCTTCCTCGCGGACGCCGCCCCCGACACACCCGTACGGATCTTCGTGCAGCGCTCGGCGCACTTCCGTCCGCCGGCCGACCCGGGCGTCCCCGCCATCATGGTCGGCCCGGGCACGGGTGTCGCCCCGTTCAAGGGCTTCCTCGACGAGCGGCGCGCCCGCGGTCACCGCGGCCGCAACTGGCTGTTCTTCGGCGAGCAGCGCCGCGCCACCGACTTCTACTACCGGGACGAGCTCGACGCCCTGCGCGAGCAGGGCACGCTCTCCCGCCTCGACCTCGCCTTCTCCCGCGACCAGCGCGCCAAGGTGTACGTGCAGGACCGGATGCGGGAGAACGGCGCCCAGCTCTGGTCCTGGCTCCAGGACGGCGCGCACGTCTACGTCTGCGGTGACGCCGGCCGCATGGCCAAGGACGTCGACCAGGCGCTGCGCGACATCGTCGCGGCCCACGGCGGCCTCGGCGAGGCCGACGCGGCCGCGTACGTGAAGCAGCTCGCGGTGGACAAGCGCTACGCCCGCGACGTGTACTGACCCCGGGACGGCACCGCGCCGTCCGCGCCCGCACCCGGCCGTGCGCGGCGGGGGTCCGGGGACGGGGAGCGGGACGTGCGGGGGGAACAGCTGACCGCCGTCGTGGAGGCGCTGCAGGCGTCCGCCGTACGGGTGTGGGTCGGCGGCGGCTGGGGGATCGACGCGCTGCTCGGCACACAGACCCGGCCGCACCGGGACGCCGACCTGATGCACGACGTGCGCGACGAGCCGGTGCTGCTCGCCGTGCTCGGCGCGGCCGGTTTCGTGCAGACGCTCGACCAGCGGCCGGTGCGGTTCGTCCTGGCGCACCCCGACGGCCGCGAACTGGACCTGCACCCGCTGGAGTTCGCCCCCGACGGCAGTGCCGTCCAGCGTTCCTTCGACCCGGACCGGCCCTTCCCCTACCCCGCGGACTGCTTCGTCACCGGCCTGGTGCTCGGTGTGCCGGTGCGCTGCCTGTCGGCCGCGCAGCAGGTCTTCTTCCACCAGGGATACGAGCCGACCGACCGGGACAGGGCGGACATGGCGCACCTGCGCCGGGCGTTCGGCATCGCGACGCACTTCTGACCGGCGCTCCGGAACCGCCCGCGCTCCCGGTCGGCGGACGGCTGCGGCCCGGGCGCGGCCGTGCTCGGGCGGAGCCGTGCCGGGCAGACGATCACCGCATGTCCGAGGGCCCGTCCGGGTCTGCTTCGATGGGGGCGAACCTCCGACCCGGAAGGACCCGGTGCTGAACACCCCGCTGGCCGAGACCGTCTCGGCCGCCCTGCTGCTGCTCGTGCTCACCTGTGCGGTGGTCCGGCCCTGGGGGTGGCCGGAGGCCGCCGCCGCGGTGCCCGCCGCCGGACTCCTGATCCTCCTCGGGGCGATCCCGCTGGAGGACGTCGCCGAGGAGGCGGCCCGGCTCGGGCCGGTCATCGGCTTCCTGGCGGCCGTCCTGGTCATCGCCGAACTCTGCGACGAGGAGGGGCTCTTCCGGGCCTGCGGCGCCTGGATGGCCCGCAGTGCCCGTGGGCGGCCGCAGCGGTTCCTCGTGCAGGTGTTCCTCGTGGCGTCGGTGACCACGGCGGTGCTCAGCCTGGACGCCACGGTCGTGCTGCTCACGCCGGTGGTCCTGGTGACCGCGGCCCGGCTCGGCGCCCCGCCCCGCCCGCACGTGTACGCCTGCGCCCACCTCTCCAACACGGCGTCGCTGCTGCTGCCGGTCTCCAACCTGACCAACCTGCTGGCCTTCGCCGTGAGCGGGCTCACCTTCACCCGGTTCGCGGTGCTGATGGCGCTGCCGTGGCTGGTCGCGATCCTCGCCGAGTACGTCGTGTTCCGGCGGTTCTTCGCGGCCGACCTGCCCGCGCCCGCCGAGGTGCCGCCGACCGGGCCGACGCCACCGCTGCCGCTCTTCGCGCTGGTCACGGTGGGCTGCACGCTCGCGGGCTTCGTGCTGACCTCGGCGGTCGGCCTCGACCCGGCGTGGGCGGCGGCGGCCGGCGCGCTGGCGCTCGCGGTGCGGGCGCTCGTCCGCGGCACCACCACGCCGATGGGGCTGCTGCGGGCGACGAGCCCGCTGTTCCTCGCGTTCGTGCTCGGCCTGGGCGTCGTCGTGCGGGCGGTGGTCGACAACGGGCTGGCGGACGGCCTCGGCCGGATCGTCCCGGACGGCACCTCGCTGGCCGCGCTGGCGGGCACCGCGGCGCTGGCCGCCGTGCTCGCCAACCTCATCAACAACCTGCCGGCGGTGCTCGTCCTGCTGCCGCTGACCGCGCCCACCGGGCCGGGCGCGGTGCTGGCCGTCCTCCTCGGCGTCAACATCGGGCCCAACCTGACCTACGCGGGCTCGCTCGCGACGCTGCTGTGGCGGCGCATCGTCCGGGAGCAGGACACCGACGTGCGCCTCGGCGAGTTCACCCGGCTCGGGCTGCTCACCGTGCCCGCGGCGCTGGCCGTCGCCGTCCTGGCGCTGTGGGTGTCGCTGCGGACGATCGGCACCTGAGGGCGCGGCGGCCGCCCGGCCTACCAGTTCCGGGCGGCGGTGAGGAGGCGGGCGCGGACGTCCGCGACCGGCCGGGGTTCGGGGCCGCCGGCCCGCCGCACCAGGTAGGCGGTGTTGATCGGCGGGTCGGCCGGGGCGAGCAGCGCGGTCAGCCGTCCGGCGGCCAGGTCCTCCGCGCACAGGTAGCGCGGCAGCACGGTGATGCCGGCGCCCGCCACGACGGCGGCGAGCACCGCGCGCAGGTCCGGCACGACGAGGGCGGCAGGCCCCGCCAGTCGGGTGCCGAAGACGTGCCGCCAGTAGCGCCGGGCGATCGGGAGGTCCTCGGCGTACGTCACCAGCGGCACGCCGTCGAGGGAGGCCGGCCCCTCGGCGGCGACCCGGCCGGGCCCGATCCGGCGGGCCCACGCGGGGCCGGCGACGAGCACGAACTCCTCGTCGGCGAGCGGCACCGCGTCGAGCGCCCGCCCGCGCGGCCGGGCGGTCGCCACCACGAGGTCGTACCGGGCGGCGCGCAGCCCGGCCAGCAGGTCGTCGGTGAGGCCGGTGGTCACCCGCAGCCGGAGGCCGGCGCCGACCAGCGGGGCGAGGGCGGGCAGCGCGCAGATGCTCAGGAGTTCGGCGGGTCCGGCGAGGTGGACGGGCCGCGCGGGCGCGGCGCCCTCGTGCGTGCCGCGTTCGGCGACCGCGGCGAGGGCGTCGAGCGGGCCGGCGACCTCGGCGGCGAGCAGGTCGGCGGCGGCGGTCGGGGCGACGCCGCGCGGCAGCCGTTCGAAGAGCGGATGCCCGGCCTGCTGTTCGAGGGCGCGGACCTGGGCGGTGACGGTCGGCTGGGAGAGCCGCAGCACCCGGGCCGCCGCCGTGAGCGAGCCGGCGCGGTGCACGGCGAGGAAGGTCCGCAGCAGGCCGAGGTCCAGGGGGCCGGCCGGTTCACCAGGGCGCATGGCAGCCCAGCCTAGACAGCGCGGCGGCCGCGGCACCCGGTGGGTGCCGCGGCCGCCGCCGGGTGTCCGTCCGTCAGTCCTGGCGGTAGACCGCCAGCGCCCAGATCACGAAGACGTCCAGGGCCAGCACGACCAGGGCCCACAGCGGGTAGTACGGCAGCCAGAGGAAGTTGACGATGCCGCTCAGCGCCGCGACCGCGATGCCCGTGTACCGGGCCCAGGTCATGCCGCGCAGCACGCCGATGCCGACGACGGCGAGGACGACACCCAGGGCGATGTGGATCCATCCCCACGCCGTGACGTCCCAGCGGAAGACGTAGTTCGGGGTGGTGACGATCAGGTCGTCCTGGGCGACCGCGACGATGCCCTGGAAGAGGTCGATCACCCCGTTCACCATCATGATCACGCCGGCGAACAGCACCAGGCCGGTGACCCAGGGACTGTTCTCCCGGCTCGGTGGCATGGTGCCCGCGGACGACGGGCCGGAGGGGGAGGCAGCGGAGGTCATGGTGTTCTCCCGTTCGGAGACGTACGGATGCTCCCGACGGTCCGGCCGCGGGGCGGGTGCGGCAAGCGGGACTGGGCCGTCGGAGTGTCACCCGCCGGAGCGGGCCCGCACGGCCCCGCCGCCCGGTGTCGCGACCCGGCCCGGCGACGTAGTGTCCCGAGGGCAGGGGGCCCGACCGTCAGGAGAGGTGTCTCGTGGCTCTTCACGAAGCGCAGGACCGGGGTGAGTACGACGCGACGGTGGACCTGTACGCGTCGCCGATGAGCGAGCACGTGCTCTCGAAACGGCGCATGCCCGACGACCACTCGCCGCCCGCCGTGGTCTACGCGCTCCTCCACAACGAGCTGCTCCTCGACGGCAACGCCGCCCAGAACCTCGCGACGTTCTGCACCACCTGGTCGGAGGACGAGGTCCACCGGCTGATGAACGAGTGCCTCGACAAGAACATCATCGACAAGGACGAGTACCCGCAGACCGCGGAGATCGAGTCGCGGTGCGTCAACATCCTCTCCGACCTGTGGAACGCCCCGCCCGGCAGCGGCGGCGCGGTCGGCTGCTCGACGACCGGGTCGAGCGAGGCCGCGATGCTCGGCGGCCTGGCGATGAAGTGGCGGTGGCGCAAGCGCCGGCAGGCCGCCGGACTGCCGGCCGACCGCCCCAACCTGGTCTGCGGCCCGGTGCAGATCTGCTGGGACAAGTTCGCCCGGTACTTCGACGTCGAGCTCCGCCAGGTGCCCGTCGAGGACGGCGCCACGGGGCTGCGCCCGCACCAGCTGCGCGAGTACGTCGACGAGAACACGATCGGCGTCGTCGCGATCCTCGGGATCACCTACACCTGCGACTACGAGCCCGTCGCGGAGATCGCCGCCGAACTCGACCGGCTGCAGGCCGAGACCGGCCTCGACGTGCCGCTGCACGTGGACGGCGCGAGCGGGGCCTTCGTCGCGCCCTTCCTGCACCCCGGCGTCGTGTGGGACTTCCAGCTGCCGCGCGTCGTGTCGATCAACGCGAGCGGCCACAAGTTCGGCCTGGCGCCGCTCGGCGTCGGCTGGGCGGTCTGGCGCGACCAGGACGCCCTGCCCGACGACCTCGTCTTCCACGTCGACTACCTCGGCGGCGACATGCCGACCTTCGCGCTGAACTTCTCCCGCCCCGGCGGAGAGATCGTCGCCCAGTACTACAACTTCCTGCGGCTCGGCCGCGGCGGCTACCGCCGCGTCCACCAGGCGTGCGCCGACACCGCGCAGTACCTCGGGCGGGAGATCGCCGCCATGGGCCCGTTCACCCTGCTCTACGACGGCGACGGCGGCCTGCCCGCGGTCGCCTACACCCTCACCGACCCCGCCGGCTCCCCGTGGTCGCTCTACGACCTCTCCGACCAGCTGCGGATGCGGGGCTGGCAGGTGCCCTCGTACCCGCTGCCGCCCGGCCGGCAGGACACCGTGATCCAGCGCGTGATGGTGCGGCACGGCATCGGCCGCGACGCCATCGCGCTGCTCGCCGACGACATGCGGCGCTCCATCGCGACGCTGACCGGCGGCGGCCCGGCCGACTCCGACCGGTCCTCCTTCCACCACTGACGGCGCCCCGGCCCGCCACGCCCGGGGCCGGGGTGCGCACCGCCTTCCGCCACTGAGTACGGTGGAAGGCGGGGACGAGGCGGCAGGAGGCGGCGGACGTGTCCGAGCACCGGACGAGCGACCACAGGACGGACGTCCACCGGCTGAGCCCGGTGGGGGAGCTGCTGCGCGACAGGCCACCGATGGTCAGGGTGCTGCCCGTCTTCGAGGCCGACGGCGCACCCGCGGAGCCCGGACCGCTCTTCGTCGACTGGCTGGTCAACGCCCTGGAGGCGGGCGTCCTCGACCCGCACGTCATGACGCTCTCCACGGTCGACGCCGACGGCGTGCCGGACGCCCGGGTGCTGGTGCTGCGCGACGTGGACGCGGCCGGGGGCGGCTGGGTGTTCGCCGCCGAGGCCGACAGTCCGAAGGGCCGCCAGCTGGCGCTCAGCCCGATGGCCGCGCTGAGCGTCTACTGGCCGCTGCTCGGGCGGCAGGTCCGGGTGCGCGGGGCGGTCGAACCGGCCCTGCCCGCCGTCTCCGCCGACGAGTTCCGGCAGCGCTCCCCGGGCGCCCGCATCGCCGCCCTGGTGGGGCGGCAGAGCGAGCCGCTCGGCTCCCTCGCCGCGTACGACCTGGCCGCCGACGAGGCGCAGCTGCTGCTCGACACCGACCCGGGGCTCGTCGCCACCGGGCACACCCTCTACACGCTGCGCGCCCACGAGGTGGAGTTCTGGCAGGGCGACGCCGCCCGCCGGCACGTCCGGCTGCGCTACACCCGCACCGGCCTCGGCACGGGGCGGGTCGCCTGGACGAGCACCCTGCTCTGGCCCTGACGGCAGGCCCGGCCGGCCGGGCGGCGTCCGGCCGGGCCAGGGGCGCGGCCGTCAGACGGCCGTGCCCGTCAGCAGCGTCCCGGCAGGGTCGGCCGCGTCCGCCGGGACGGACGGTCGGCCCAGGCCCTTCAGCAGGAGCACCAGCCCCGCCGTGACCACCGTGCCCGCCCCGACGGCCAGCAGGTACAGCGCGGGGCTGCCGATCAGCGGCAGCACCCAGATGCCGCCGTGCGGCGCCCGCAGGGTCGAGCCGAACGACATCGTCAGCCCGCCCGCCACCATGCTGCCCGCCATCGCCGACGGGATGACCCGCAGCGGATCCGCCGCGGCGAACGGGATCGCGCCCTCGGTGATGAACGACGCCCCCAGCACCCACGCCGCCTTGCCGTTCTCCCGCTCCTCGCGGGTGAACAGCCGGCCCCGTACGGCCGTCGCCAGCGCCAGCCCCAGCGGCGGCGTCATCCCGGCCGCCATCACCGCCGCCATCACCGTGAGGCTGCCCGCGTCCGGTGCGGAGCCCGCCGTGGTCAGCGCGCCCGCGGCGAAGGTGTACGCCACCTTGTTGAGCGGCCCGCCCAGGTCGAACGCCATCATCGCGCCCAGCAGCAGGCCCAGCAGGACCGCGTTCGTACCGGACAGGCCGTCGAGCCAGTCGGTCAGGGCGTTCATCGCGCTCGCGATCGGCGAGCCCAGCACCACGAACATCAGGAGGCCGACCACCGCCACCGACAGCAGCGGGATCACCACCACCGGCATGATCCCCGCGACCGACCGCGGCACCCTCCAGCCCGCCATCCAGCGCACCAGCAGGCCCGCGATCAGACCCGACACGATGCCGCCGAGGAAACCCGCCCCGACCGTCACCGAGATCGCGCCGCCCACCACGCCCGCCGCCAGCGCGGCCCGGTCCGCGATCGCGTAGGCGATGTAGCCGGACAGCACCGGCACCAGGAACCCGAACGCCGCCGCCCCCGCCTGGAAGAACAGCGCCGCCCAGCTCTGCTGCGACGTCCAGTCGAAGTGCCCGACCACCGACGGCGCCGACGAGATCTCGTACCCGCCGATCGCGAAGCCCAGGGCGATCAGCAGGCCGCCCGCCGCGACGAACGGGATCATGTAGCTGACGCCCGTCATCAGCCAGCCGCGCAGCCGCCTCGCCCAGTGCTCAGGACGGGCGGCGGGCGCCGGCGCGGCAGCGGCCCCCGGCCGGGCCGGGCCCGCGGCGGCGAGCGCCAGGGCCTCGGCGACCAGCCCGTCCGCCCGGTTCACCCCCGCCTTCACCCCGGCGTCCACGACGGGCTTCCCGGCGAACCGCGCGCGGTCGCGGACCTCCACGTCGTGCGCCAGGATCACCGCGTCCGCCGCCGCGATCACGGCCGGGTCGAGCGGCGTCGAACCGGCCGACCCCTGTGTCTCCACCCGGATCTCCGCCCCCGCCCGGGCCGCCGCCAGCTCCAGGGCCCGCGCGGCCATGTAGGTGTGCGCGATGCCGGTCGGGCAGGACGTCACGGCGACCAGCCGTGGGCCCGCCCCGGGCGCCGTGGACGCGGGGGACGCGTCGGGCACGGTGGCCGCCCCGGGCGCGGCGGCGGGGGCCGGCCCCGCCTCGCCGCCGTCGACGAGCGCGGCGACCACGCTCGGATCGGTCGCCGCGCGCAGCGCCCCGGTGAACGCCGGGTCCATCAGCCGCCGGGCGAGCGCGGCCAGGATCCGCAGATGGGCGTCGTCCGCACCGTCCGGCGCGGCGATCACGAGGACGAGGTCGGCCGGGCGGCCGTCCGGCGCGTCGAAGTCCAGGCCGCGGGAGCTGCGGCCGAGGGCCAGGCTGGGCCGGGTGACGTGCGCCGACCGGCAGTGCGGCACGGCGATGCCGTCGCCGAGCCCGGTCGGAGCCTGCGCCTCGCGGGCCGCCACGTCCGCGAGGAAGCCGTCGAGGTCGGTCACCCGGCCCTCGGCGACCAGCCGCTGGCCCAGGGCCCGCAGCGCCTCCGCCTTGTCGGCGGGGGCGAGGTGGAGATCCACGAGCGCGGGGGTGATCAGACTGCCGTTGTCGCTCATCGTGCGGTCCTTGCCTGTGGTGCGGGTGGTGCGTGGCGGTCCCCCCTGCCTTCTGCCCCTTCCGTCCCCTCCGTCACCCGCCCCCGGCTCGCCGTGGTGTCACCGGCCCAGCGGGAGCTCCCACGGGATGTCGGCGGTCACCGTGACGGTGTCCGGCTCCAGGTCGGCCGGGATCGGCATCACGCTGCCCGGCAGCCGCACGGCGGCCGCGCCGTGCGCGAGCGCCGAGGCCAGCGCCTTCGGCCCGGCACCGCCCGCACCCAGGAAGCCCGCGAGCGAGGCGTCCCCGGCGCCGACGTCGCTGCGCACCCGGTCCACCGGGGCGGTGCCGTACCAGCTGCCCTCCTCGGCCACCAGCAGCATGCCGTCCGGGCCGAGGCTGGCGAGCACCTGGCGCGCACCGAGGCGGCGCAGCTCCTGCGCGGCGTCGTACGCGCCGCCGACCGTCGTGACCGGGCGCCCGGCGGCCTCGGCGAGTTCCGCGCGGTTCGGCTTGACGACGTCCGGACCGGCGCGGAGCGAGGCCGCCAGCGCCGGGCCCGCGGCATCGACCGCGATCCGGGCGCCGCCGGCGTGCGCCTCCGCCACCAGGTCGGCGTACCAGCCGGGGGCGAGGCCGCGCGGCAGGCTGCCGCAGCAGGCCAGCCAGTCGACGCCGGACCCGCCGGCCTGCCGTCGGACGGCCGCCAGCAGGGCGGCCGACTCGTCCTCGGTGAGCCGCGGGCCGGGCGCGTTGACCTTGGTGAGCGGGCCGTCGCGCTCGACGATCGTCACGTTGATCCGGGTGTCGCCGCCGACCTGCACGGCCGTCACGTCGATGCCCTGCCGGCGCAGCAGGTCGCCGAGCAGCCGGCCGGGGTCGCCGCCGAGCGGCAGCACGGCCGCGGCGCGGAGCCCGGCCGCGGTCAGCGCCCGGGCCACGTTGACCCCCTTGCCGCCCGGGTCGAGCCGGTCGGCGGCCGCCCGGTTGACCTCGCCGACGACGAGCCCGGGCAGTTCGTAGGTGCGGTCGAGGCTGGGGTTGGGGGTGACGGTGACGATCATGCGCGGATCACTTCCGGTCCGAGGGCCTGGATCTCCGCGGCCTGCCCGTCGGTCAGGCCGGTGTCGGTCACCAGGACGTCGACCTCCGGCAGGCCGCCGAACCGGGCGAAGTGCCGGGCCCCGTACTTGGACGAGTCGGCGAGCAGCAGCACCCGGCGCGCGCCGGTCAGCATGGCCCGCTTCACCGCGGCCTCGGCGAGGTCCGGGGTGGAGAGCCCGCCCTCCGGGGAGAAGCCGTTGGCGGCGATCACGGCGAGGTCCGCGTGGACGTCGGCGAGGTCGCGCAGGGCCCAGCCGTCCACGGCGGCGTGCGTGCGGTGCCGCAGGCGGCCGCCGACCAGGTGCAGGGTCAGCGCGGGGTGGTCGGCCAGCCGGGCGGCGACGGGCAGGGCGTTGGTGACGACGGTCAGGGTGCTGTCCGCGGGGAGCAGGGCGGCGAGCCGGGAGACGGTGGTGCCGGCGTCCAGCAGCAGGCTGCCCTCCGCGGGCAGCAGGGCGAGCGCGGCGCGGGCGATCCGCTCCTTCTCGCCGGCGGCGGTGGAGTCGCGTTCGGCGAGGCCGGGCTCCAGGTGCAGCGCTCCGGCGGGCAGTGCGCCGCCGTGCACCCGCCGCAGCAGCCCGGCCCGGTCGAGGGCGGCGAGGTCGCGGCGGACGGTCTCCTGCGTGACCTGGAACTCCTCGGCGAGCGAGGGCACGTCCACCCGCCCGCGGGTCCGGGCGAGCTGCAGGATCTGCTGCTGGCGCTCGGGAGCGTACATGTGGGATCGGGTCCGTTTCGTGTCTGTTCACGCCTGGTTCGGTCGACGATACGCCGTCGGCCCGGGAAGGCAAAGGTCCGTTTTGGTGTGATTCATGCCCGAATGTGTTGACCGAGCGGACAAATCGGACGTATAACCAGAGGAACCCACATTCGCGTCGCCCGGCGGAGGAACCCATGTCCGAGCTCCAGGTCACCGTCGGCGTCCCGAACGGCCTCTGCGCCCGGCCCGCCTCGCGGTTCGTCCGCGCCGCCGGCCGCCACACGGTGCCGGTCGGCGTCGGCCGCCCCGACCGGGCCGCCGTCGACGCCCGCAGCCTCCTCGGCGTGCTCACCCTCGGCGCCGGCCACGGCGACACCCTCGTCCTCACCGCCGACGGCGACGGCCTCGCCGCCCGCGAGGCCCTGGACGAGCTCGGCGCACTCCTCGCCGACGGCCGCGACGCCGCCCGCTGACGGGCGGCCCGCCCCGGTCATCAGGCGCTCCTGCGGGACGGACGGGCGGTGGGCGGCAGCGCGCCGACGGCGGCGGCCGGGTGCCCCGGACCGAAGGCGCACCACCAGAGCGCCGCACCGTCGCGCTGCACCGCGTGCAGGCCCAGACGGTGGTCGGGGCAGAGCGGCCAGACGGCGCGGTCGCGCTCCATCACGCTCTCCTGCACGTGCCCGGCCACGGCGGTGACGGCCGCGGACAGCAGGTCTCCGGCCTCCGCGGGGAGGTCGCCGCCGTGCAGCCAGCCGTCCGTGAGGACGACCCCGGCGGACTCCGGGTACCAGTCCTCCTGCACGACCAGGTGCGGCTCGTCGGCGAACCCGCCCGCGCGCAGGTCGCGGGCGACGACGGCCAGCGCGCCGCGGAGCATCGCGAGGCGCTCCGGGGCGAGCGCGAAACCGGGGGCGAACGCGGCCTCGTCCAGCAGCCTCCGGGCGAGCGCGGGGAATTCCGCGGGCGGGACGTCGCCGGGGCGCCGCTCGACGGCCTCGGTGACCGCCGGGCCGTCGTGGCCGAGGTCGAGGAGCTCGCAGGCCAGGGCGGCCACGTCGGCGGGGTCGGGCCGACCGGTGCGCAGTGCGAGGTGCACGCGGGCGCAGAGCCGGTCGACGGGGTGGTCCATGATCCGCATCATGCCGGTGCGGCGGGCCGGGACGCACCCGGTTTCCCCGCCGCGCCCTGCGCCGGGTGGTCGGCGGTCGCGATCAGCGGGCGGCGGTCCAGTGGGCCGGGCGGTCGAGGGCGGCGGGGATCCTCGTCGCGGTGTCGCCGCGTGCCGCGTTCAGCTGGGCCTGGGTGAGGAAGACCGCGCCGGTCAGGTCGGCACCCCGCAGGTCCGCGTCGCGCAGGTCGGCCCCGATCAGGTCGGCGTTCCGCAGGTCGGCGCGGCCGAGGTCGGCGGCGATCAGCAGGGCACCGCGCAGGTTCGCCCCGCGGAGGTCGGCGCCCCGCAGCCGGGCCCCGGCCAGGTCGGCCCCGCGGTGGTTGCGGGTCCGGCCCGGGACGCCCGCGCGGACGAGCTCGCCCACCCGCACCAGCAGGGTGTTGACCTCCTGGCGGACGGCCGCGGTGTCGAGCGCGGCGAGCTCCTCGGCGGTGCCGAGGGAGAGGCGCTCCGTCCGCTCGTACGCGCGGTGCAGCGCGCCGTGCACCGGCCCGGCGGCGGGCAGCGACAGGCCCTCGGCCAGGTAGCGGAGCAGTTCCTGCAACTGCCGGACGACCGGGAAGACGGCGAACATCTGCCGGGCCTCGTCGGGGTGCCGGCGCCAGTCGCGGCCGCCGAAGGTGATCTGCGAGACCTTCTGGCCGGCGCCGAAGCACTCGAAGACGGTGCAGCCGCGGTAGCCCTCGTCGCGCAGGCGGGTGTGGATGCCGCACCGGAAGTCGCCCTGCAGGTTGGTGCAGGGCCGGCCGGCGCTCTTGTCCACCGCGAAGTCGGACGAGGCGGCGAAGGGCAGGGCGACGCAGCACAGCCCGAAGCAGCTCGTGCAGTCGGAGCGCAGCCCGGGGCCGTCCGGGGCGGGCACCGGGCCGGTGACGGGCGCCGGGGCAGGGACGGTGCCGGGTACGGGGGCGTCGGGCCGGCTGGTCACCGTGCGTCGTCTCCTCGGGCGGGTCGGGGGCCCGGGCGGCAGGGGCGCCGGCCGGAGCACCACCATTGTCCCCGATCGGGCGGCACCGGTGCGCCGGGCCCGCGGCCCCGGGCAGGTCACTCCCCGTCGAGGAGGACCTGCACCTGCTTGAGCTTGCCGGTGGTGCTGACGACGGCCGTGACGGGCTGGCCGCCGGACGCCCCGGCCTTCCGCGCGGCCTGGACGAACCTCTCCAGTTCGTCGAAGGTCAGGTTCTTCGCGGCGCCGCTGAACTTCATGAGACCTGTCATACCGTCATTGTGCGAAGGCGCGGGCCCGCGTCCCGGGATTCCGGGCGGTGTCCACCGGACGGCTCAGCGCTCCCCGTCGTACAGGGCGGCCAGGCGCGGCAGGCGCCGGGCGGTCTCCTCGGCGTCGTCGAAGTCCCACGTGAAGACGGGCTCCGGATACGTGATGGTGTAGCAGTCGCCGGACATCTGCTCGCCGGTGGCGGCGAGGTGCGCGTCCCAGGCGATGCCGAGGGCGTCCTCGCATTCGAGGTCGTCGCCGTCCTCGGCGGCCGCGCGCACGGCCGGCAGGCCGGCCAGCGAGTCCGGCGCGGCGACGGCGCGTTCGAAGGCGGCGCGCCCCTGCGTGACGAGCCAGCCGCGGAAGTAGTCGAAGCCGTCGTCGGAGCATCCGCCGTTGATCAGGTAGGCGGCGCCCCAGAGGTCGCCGCGGTAGGAGTCCGCCATCAGGTCCCAGAAGATCTGCTGGGCGGCGATGACGTCCTGCCGCGGCCGCCCCGCCAGGAGTGCGGTGGCGCGCCGGACGACCGCCTCGGCGTCGTCGGGGGCCGGCCGGCGGGCTTCCTCGATCACGTCCCAGAACTGCTGCGTGTCCATGAGCCGGAGCATGCCGCACGGCACCGACATCGGCCCGCTGCCTCAGCCCTCGGCGAGGGCGTCGCGGATCCGGGCCGCCGTCGCGGCGGCGTGCGCCTCGTCCTCGTAGCGGCTGCGCGGCCAGAAGAAGCCCCGCAGGCCGTCCTTGGGGTTGCGCGGCACCACGTGCACGTGGAGGTGCGGGACGGACTGGCTGACGCGGTTGTTGGCGGCGACGAAGCTGCCCGCCGCCTCCGTGCCGCGCTCGACGGCGGCGGCGAGCCGCTGCACCCGGGCGAAGTACGGCCCTACCTCCTCCGGCCGCAGGTCGGTCAGGGTCGGCACATGGCGCCGCGGCACCACCAGCACGTGCCCGGGGAAGAGCGGCCGGTGGTCGAGGAACGCGACCGCCACCCCGTCCTCGAACACCCGGTGGGCATCCGCGTCGCCCGCCGCGACCGTGCAGAAGAGACAGCTCACCCGGCCGATTGAAGTGCATCGGGCACGCCCGCGGCGGCAGGGTGGTCGGCGTGTCGCATCCGGTCGTACGCCGGGTCGACGGTGCCGAAGAGGCGGTCCCAGACGGTGGTGTAGAAGCCCAGGTTGACGGACGGGTCGAGGTGGTGGCCGACGTGGAACATCGGCAGCGCCACCCAGCGGAACACGCCCAGCCGCCGCGCCCGGGCCGGCAGCGGCTCCACCCCGAGGTGGCCGAGCAGGCCGAAGACGAGGTTGACGAGCACGTAGCCGCCGAGCGCGGCGGCCGAGACCTCCCGCACGAGCAGCACGGCCAGCCACGCGCCGCCGAAGCCGAGCACCTCCAGCGGGTGCAGGACGAACAGCGTCGCCGGGCGCGGTTCGACCTGGCGGTGGTGCGTCGCGTGGGCGAGCCGGTAGAGCCGGCGCCGGTGGGCGACCCGGTGGCCGGAGTACATCAGGGCGTCCATCACGAGGGTGAGGAGCAGCAGGTCGAGGACGGCGCGGAGCCCGAGCGCGCCCGAGAGGCGGATCCACCCGGCCTTCCACAGGGCCCACCCGGCCACCCCGACACCGCTGTTGAGCAGCACCGCGACGGCCACGAGCACCGCCTCGCCCACCGTCACCGGCCCCGGCGGCGGCGCCACCCTGCGGTCGCCGAACCGCCGCACCAGCAGCCCGCCCCCGAGCACCGTGGTCACCAGCAGCCCCACGTTGAACAGCAGTGCCCCGCCCACGACTTCGCCGGCGCCCAGGCGCCCGGCCCACCCCAGTAGGTCGTCCATCGCCCAAGCGTCCCACGGAGCCTGTGAGCCGGGGTCACAGGATGATCGCCTGCCTGGTCGGCCGCCCGGCCGGGCCGGAGGATGGCCGGGCCGGACGGCCCTGGCCGCCCCCTGCCCGGAGCCGCTCCTGCGGGCCGTCCGCCGCGTGCGCGCCGTGCACGGCCGGCCGCCGAGGGCTCGTGCGGGAGGGCTCCGGGCCCGAGACGGAAGGGTGTGACGGGTGTGAGCAGCATCAGCGGGACGAGCAGTGTGGCCGAGGGGGGACCGGAGCCCGCGGTGCCCCCGCCCGCCGCCGGGGAGGCCCCGCCGAAGTTCGAACGGTTCAGGTACGCAGGTGTGTTCGCCCTGCTCTTCCTGTTCGGCACGGAGACGTTCCTGGTGTCGCCGCTGCTGCCGACGATCGCGGACTCGATCCGGGTGAGCGAGGCCGCGGCGGCGTCCAGCGTGACGGCGTACGTGCTGGTGTACGCCGTCTTCGCGCCGTTCCTCGGCCTGCTCAGCGACCGCTTCGGCCGCCGCCGCACGCTCCTCGCGGGCACCCTCCTCTTCGTGGTGTCGAACGCGGCGGCCGCCCTCTCCACCGGGCTGACCCTGCTCGTGGTCTCGCGCGCGGTCGCCGGCCTGGCGGCCGCGGCGGCCGGCCCGGCGATCTGGGCGCACATCGCGGAGACCGCACCGGACGCCGTCCGCGGACGGGCGCTCGGCCTGGGCATGGCGCTGTTCTCCTGCGGCCAGGTCGTCGGCGTGCCGCTCGGCGGCCTGCTCGCCGGGCTCGCCGGCTGGCGGTCGGCGTTCTGGGCGCTGGCGGTCGGCACCGCACTGGCCGTGCCGCTGCTCCTCCGGCAGATCGGTACGACGGCGGTGGCCGCCCCCGCGGTCGGGGCGGCCCGGGCGGTGCTCGCCGGCTGGGCGGACCCCGCACTGCGCCGGGCCCTGCTCGTCAACACGGCCTTCCACGCGGCCAACCTCGGCGCCTACACCTTCCTCGGCGCGGTGCTGGTGCAGCGCTTCGACCTCTCGGTGGAGGCGCTCGGCCTGGTCGGGGTGCTGGTCGGCGCGGGCAGCGTGGCCGGCTCGCTGCTGGGCGGCCGGCTCGGCGACCGGGCCCGCGCCGCCGGGCGCTCCGACCTCGCGCTGCTGCCGCTGTGGGGCGTGCTCCTCGCCGTGGGCATCGCCCTCGCGGCGACCGGCCCCGGCCTGGTCCTGACGCTCGCGGGCGTGGTCGTCTGGTTCGTCGCCTCCGGCGGGTTCGTGACGGACCAGCAGACGCTGGCCGGCACGGTCGCCCCCGAGCTGCGGGCCACCTCCAGCGCCTGGCTGACCTCGACGATGTACGCGGGCACGGGAGTCGGCGCCTGGGCGGTGGGCGCGTTCGCGGACGTCGCGCACGGCACGCTGCTGACCGGTGTCGCCCTGGCGCTGGTCGCCGCGGCCGCCGGACCCCTCGTGGCCCGGGGCGTGCGGAAGCCCGCGGCCAGCTGAGGCCGCGCCGGGACCGCGGGGCCGTCAGCCGGCCCGGCGGTCCCGGCCCGGGGCCTCGGCGACGGTGCGCAGCGGGTGCTCGACCAGGTCGGTCATCCGCTCGCGCCCGGTGGCGTCCGCGGGCGTGAACAGCAGGACGAGCGCGGACGGGTCGTCCACCGGATGGAACGACGACAGCGTCAGCCGTACCGGCCCGATGCCCGCGGGCTCGACGGTCACCGTGCGGGCCGTCAGCTCCGCCACCGAGTGGCAGCCCCACCAGTGGCGGAGCTCCGGCGCGTCCGCGTCCAGGTGGCGGTAGACCTCGCCGGTGCGGGGGTGGGCGAGGGCCGGGCCGGCCTGCGCGCGGAAGTGCTGGAAGACGTTCATCGCGAGCGGCTCCCAGTCGTGCAGCACGCTGCGCAGCCGCCCGTCCGCGGCCATCAGCCACATGAGGTTGCGCCGGTCGGCGGGCACGGCCTCGGGCCGGCCCCACAGGGCGGCCCAGGCGGCGTTCCACGCGAGCAGGTCGAAGTGCCGGTCGAGGAGCACGGCGGGGCTGGCCGGCCAGGAGTCGAGGACGGGCCGCACGGCCTCGGCGAGCCGGCCGGCGCCGTGCCCGCCGTCCGGGGCGGCGGGCTCGTGGTAGCCGGCCAGCCGCATCGCGTGGCGCAGCCCGGCGGCGTCGAGCCGCAGCGCCCGGGCGACAGCCTCCAGCACCTGCCGGGAGGCGGTGACCCGGCCCTGTTCCAGCCAGGTGTACCAGGCCAGCCCGACTCCCGAGAGCGAGGCGACCTCCTCGCGCCGCAGCCCCGGGGTGCGGCGCCGGGACGTGGCGGTGAGACCGACGTCGGCCGGCTGGAGCAGCTCGCGGTGGGCGCGCAGGAACGCGCCGAGTTCCTGACTGGCTGCGGGAGTTGACACGGTGCGGCTCCTCGGCCGGAAGGCGGTGCGGCGCCGTCGCGGCGGCGCTCGCTTCCAGGGTAGGCGGTGCCCGCCGCGTCCATGGTGCTTCGGACGCGGCGGGCGGGTCGGATCGGTGTGGGGTCGGGCGGTGCAGGACGGTTGGTGCGAGCGGGCCGTGCGTGGCGACACTGGTCGTGCGTGCCGTGCAGGGCGGCCGCGGGTCAGTGTGCCGTCAACTGCCAGAGGTGGACCGGCATGTGGCTGACCCAGCCGCGCTCCTGCTGCCGGCGCCAGGCCGTCTCGCCGATCGCGCGGAAGAAGTCGGTCCGGCGGTCCGGCGGGACGAGGCCGGCGTAGTAGTCGCCGAACGTCGCGGCGTGGAAGTGCGCGTACTGCTCGGCGCCCTCCACGGTGACCACGGCGTCGCGCTCCAGCCGGTCGGCGACGGCGAGATGGGGGCTCAGGGTCTCCGCGAGGTCGTCGGGCGTGCGGGTGCGGGTCGCGATCGGCAGCACGTCGCCCCGCCGGAACACCCCCGGCACGAAGGAGGGTTCGACGCCGACGGCCGCCAGCGCCTCGCGCACCAGCTCGTCCTCGCCGCCGAACCCGTCGGCGTCCCGGGCCGGGTGGTAGGTGGTGAGCAGGAACTGCCCGCCCGGGGCGAGGTGCTGCGCCACCCAGGCGAACAGCCGCTCCTCGTGGGGGTAGAGCCAGTGCAGCACGGAGGTCGAGGTGATGACGTCGGCGCGGTACGGCAGCGGTTCGGGCGCGGTCAGGTCGGCCTGGTGCAGGGACACCCGGTCGCCGTACGGGCGGAGGCGTTCGGCGGCCTCGGCGATCCGGTGCTCGGAGCGCTCCAGGCCGACGGCGTGCTCCAGCGAGGGGAAGCGCTCCAGCGCGGCCTGCAGCAACTGGCCGATGCCCGAGCCGAGATCGACGAGGGTGCGCGGATCCCCGGTGAGCCGGTCGAGGACCCAGTCGCGGTCCTGCACCTGGCGGAGCCTGCTGGCGTCGGCGTACCCGGCGAGCGTGCGGGCCTGGATCTCGACGGCGGACGCGGTCACGGCTGGACCTCCTGGGGGTCGATGAGCTGCTGCAGCCTCGTGCGGGCGGCGCTCTGGTCGTAGCGGTGGTAGAGGTTGATGCGGTTACGGGCGAGGTCGCCGCGGTGCACGTACTCGTAGAGGTCCTGGCGCTGCCCGAAGGAGTCGCCGGTGAGCTCCCACGCGAGCCGGAACAGGCGGGACTTGCGTTCCGCCTCGATGCCGCGGCCGCGCATGTAGCGGTCGATGTGCGGGCGGAGCCGCGGGTTGGCGAGGTCGCCCTCGGTGGGCTGCATCAGCAGACCGGACGCGCCGATCCGCCGGACGATCTCGACGGCGCTGCCCGCCACCTCGGCCGACCAGACCCGGGAGGCGGCCGTGTCGCCGGGCGCGAACAGCCCGCCGTCGGTGACCCTGCCGCGGGCCTCGGCGGCGTCGAGGAAGTACTCGGTGAGCTCGGCGTACCCGGCGAGCCGGCCCAGGTCCTCCTGGATGTTGCGGAAGCCGCCCACCCCGATCGACTCGGCGACGAGGGTGGCGGTGGCGAGCAGCGTCCGCAGCCGCTCGCGGTACCGGATGTGGCCGACGTACGCGCTCCAGGCGTTGATCCGGCCCAGGCCCTCGCGGGCCAGGTCGGCGTCGCGCAGCAGGAAGACGCGGTCCCAGGGCACCAGCACGTCGTCGAAGAACAGCATGGCGTCCTGCTCGTCGTACTTCGCGCCGAGCGGGTGGGCGTGGCCCCAGGGGGCGCTGCCGAGCGGTTCGCGGGCGAGGGTGACCAGGCCCGGCGTGTCGAGGGGCAGCGCGAACCACACCACGAACTGCTCGCCGCGGCGCTGCGCGAACGACGCCGACAGGTAGACCAGCACCTCGTGCGCGAGCGGCGCCAGGGTGGTCAGCTGCTTGGCGCCGCGCACCACGATGCCGCGCTCGTTCTCCTCCAGCACCCGCAGGGCGAGGTCGGGTTCGTCGACCGGGTCGGCGGAGCGGTCGATCTGCGGGTCGCCGAGGGCGTGCGAGAGCACCAGGTCGTTGGTGGCGCAGTGGCGGTACCACGCTTCGGCGTTGGCGCCGAAGCGGGGGTCCGCGGAGGCCAGCCGGTGCCGGAAGTCGTACACGCCGACGGCGATCGAGGCCATGAACGCGGGGGAGCGGCCCTGCTGGCCGAGCGCCTCGGCGTGCCACAGCTCGGCGCTGCGCCGCTGCACCTGCAGGTCCTCCAGGGTGCGCGGCGGTTGGTAGGCGCGGGCGAGCCGCTGCCCGGTCTCCGGGTCCTTCCAGGTGAGCAGGTCCCGGTGCTCCGGGTCGTGCTGCAGGTCGATCAGCCGGGCGAGTTCGTCGGCGGCGGGCTTGAAGGCCGGGTGCTCGGCGGGGTTGCCGACGCGCTTGCCGTCGAGGTAGAGCTCGCGGCCGTCGTCGAGTTCGGCCCGGTACCGGTCGCCGGTGAGCAGGCCCCGCGTGGTGGCGGGGGTGTCGAGCAGGGTCATGCGCCAACTCCATGGTCTCGGGGGGCCAGTGCGCGGTAGTGGCCGTCGTGGTAGAGCAGCGGTTCGCCGGGGCGGGTGTCGGCGGCGGTGACCCGGCCGACCACGATCGCGTGGTCGCCGCCGGACAGCACGCCGTGCAGCCGGCAGTCGAACCAGGCGAGCGCCTCGTCGAGGACGGGGGCGCCGGTGGCGAGGGCGCCCATCGGCACCGCGGTGAACGTGCCGAGGGCCCGGCCGGCGCCCGGCGTCGCGAACCGGCGGGCGACGCCCGCCTGGCGGGACGTCAGCACGGAGACGGCGAACCGGCCGCTGTCGCGGACCGCCGCCACCAGCGGGCTGTGCCGCACCACGGCCACGCTCACGAGCAGCGGGTCGAGGGAGAGCGTGCAGAAGGAGGAGACGGTCTTCGCGAACACCTCGTCCTGCGCGCGGGTGGTGACCACGGCGACCCCGGTGCTCCACCGGCGCGCCGCGGCCCGGAAGGCCGCCTCCAGGACGCCGGCCGCGGTCGCGGTGCCGGCGGGTGCGGCGCTCACCGCAGCCCCACCTTGTAGGCGCGCAGCCAGTCGTCGACCTGCACGAGGTGGTCGAGCCCGCCGACCGGGTTCGGTGCGGTGCGGGGGCTCGGCAGCGGGCGGCCCTCGGCGAGGTGCTGCCGTACGACGGCCCGGTCGACCAGGTCGAACACCGGCGCGTGCGGGTCGGCGAGCAGGTCGTGCGCCCGTGCGGTGAGCACCTCGGTGTAGCGCAGGGCGGGGGTCGAGGGGTACCCGCTCTTGGGCCGGTCGGCGACCTGCGGCGGCAGCAGGTCGCGGACGGCGTCGCGCAGCAGACCCTTGCTGCGGCCGCCGGGCGCCTTGAACTCCCAGGGGACGTTCCACAGGTACTCCACCAGCCGGTGGTCGCAGAACGGCACCCGCACCTCCAGCCCCACCGACATCGACACCCGGTCGACCCGGTCGAGCAGCGGCGGCAGCCAGCGGGTCAGCGCCAGGTGGAACACCTCGCGCACCCGTGCGGCGCGGCCCGTCTCGCCGTCGAGCCGGGGCACGGCGGCGAGCTCGCTGCGGTACGCGTCCGCGGTGTACTCCTCCGGCCGCACGCGGGCCCGCACGTCCTCACGCAGCAGCGCCGCGGGGGTGGTGCGGCCGTGCAGCCACGGGAAGGTGCCGGAGGCGAGGGCGGCGGCGTCGTGGAAGTACGGGTAGCCGCCGAAGATCTCGTCCGCGGCCTCGCCGGAGAGCGCCACCGTCGAGCGCCGCCGCACCTCGCGGAAGAGCAGGTGCAGCGAGGCGTCCATCTCGCCCCAGCCGGGCCGGTCGCGGGCCCGCAGCACGGCGTCGCGGGCGTCGAGCAGGTCGTCGTCGGGGACGAGGACCGAGGTGTGCAGGGTGCCGATGTGCTCGGCGGCGGCCTGCACGTAGGGCGCGTCGAGGCTGGTGCGCCAGGCGTCGGGGGTGCGGTCGGCGCTGCCGGGGAAGTCCACCGAGAAGCTGGTGATCTTGCCGTGGCCGGCCCGCTCGCGGGCGGCGGCGGCCAGCGCGGTGACCGCGCTGGAGTCGACGCCGCCGGAGAGCAGGGTGCACAGCGGCACGTCGCTGACCAGCTGGCGGTCGACGGCGTCGGCGAGCAGCTCGCGGACCCGCGCCCGGGTGGCCTCCTCGCTGTCCTCGTGCGGCCTGGACTCCAGGGCCCAGTAGCGGACCTCGCGGGTGGCGTGCCGGGTGACGGACACCAGGTGGCCGGGCCGGACCTCGTGCAGGCCGCGGAAGAGGCCGTGGCCGGCGGACGGCGCGGCGGGCAGGGCGAAGAGCTCGGCGACGCCCTCCGCGTCGAGCTCCGCGGGGAGCAGCGGGTTGGCGAGGACGGCCTTCGGCTCGGAGCCGAACAGCACCCCGCTGCGGTGCGCGTGCCAGTACAGCGGCTTGATGCCGAGGTGGTCGCGGACGAGCAGCAGCTCCTCGGCACGGGTGTCCCAGAGGGCGTACGCGAAGATGCCGTTGAAGCGGCGCGGCGCGTCGCGGCCCCACTGGAGGTGGGCGCGGAGCACCACCTCGGTGTCGGAGCGGGTGCGGAACACGTGCCCGAGCGACTCGAGTTCGCGCCGCAGCTCGGTGTGGTTGTAGAGCTCGCCGTTGTAGCTGAGGACGGCGCCTGCACGGTCGGCGTCGGCCTGCGGCTGGATGCCGCCGTCGAGGTCGATGACGGACAGCCGGCGGTGGCCGAGGGCGGCGTGCCGGGAGAGCCAGACGCCGTCGGCGTCCGGGCCGCGGCAGGCCAGCGTGGCGGTCATCTCACGGAGCAGGCGCTCCTGGTGGCGCAGGTCGGTGTCCCAGTCGAGCCAGCCGGTGACTCCGCACATCAGGGCTCCCGGGGGTGGTCGGTGGTGGTGGCGGGTGCGGTCGGTGCGGTGGCCTCCCACCGGCAGCCGTGGCCGGTCGGGCCGCTGCGCAGCCGGTGCGCGGGCCGGTGGCCCTTGGCGCGGATGTTGGCCGAGAGCGCCTCGGTGCAGTACGTGCACGGGGAGGCGAGGGTGATCCGGACGCCGCTGCGGCGGGCCTTCTCGCGGTAGTCCCAGATCGCGCAGTGGGTGATGGTGAGCGCGGCGTGCTCCGCGGACGGCGGCGCATCGTCGTCGAACTCGTAGTCGGAGCCGTAGAGTTCGGCCTGGCGGGCGATCCGGCGGATCGGGTCGGCGGCGCCGCCGCCGTGGTCGGGTTCGACGTCGCGGTGCACCTCGGCGTTGGACGCCGCCCAGGCGGGCAGCACCTCCTCGCCGTAGCGGGCGACGAGGAAGCGCTCCATCAGCGCCTGGCCGCGGAAGAACACCCGCTGCCAGGCGGCCGACGGCGCGGTCGGCTCGGGCAGGTCGGCGAAGATCTCCGACTGCAGGGCGAACCAGTCGGTCAGGTGGAGCTCGTCGCCACGGGTCACGAGGTAGCGGGTGAGGCCGGCCTCGGCCTCGTGGAGGCGGCGGCGCCAGAGTGCGGAGCGCTCGCCGTCCGGCATCGAGCGGTACGGCGAACGGGGCTGCTCCTGGACGCCGTCGCGGGGTGCGGCGGCGGCGAGGACGGCCGTCCCCGCGGGTGCGGGTGCGGGGCCGGCCTGGTCGCCGGAGTGTGCGACGGGGCCGTCGGACGCATCGCCCATCGGGTTCTCCCTTCGGCTGCGCGGGCCCGGGTACGGGGCGCGGTGGTGGCTCGTCTCGGTCGGGCGGTGGGGACTTCGGCCGGCCCGGTGCAGGGCCGCTCCGACGTTCGCCCACGCTACGGAGCAGGGGCGAGCCCCCAGAAGCTCCGAACGGAGCCGCCCGGGGCGACGATCGGCGCCCCCGTCTACGCCGAAGGTCGCCCCTCCCTCCCGCCTGCGCCCGGCTGGCTACCCGCCCGCCTGCCCGTCCGTCCGCGGTCGTGCGGACATGCCGGAGGGCGGGCCCCGGGGCAGCCGGGGCCCGCCCTCCGGACGGGCGGGGTCGCGCCGGTCAGCCCGCCAGGCCGTGCCGGTTCGCGTAGAGGGCGGCGCGCAGCCGGTCCGACTGCCCGGTCTTGCGCATCGCCTGGGTGAGGTGCTTCTTCACCGTGGCCTCCGCCAGGGAGAGTTCACGCCCGATCTCGGCGTTGCTCAGGCCGAGCGCGAGCTTCGCCAGCACGTCGCGCTCGCGCGCGGTGAGGCCGACCTGCTGCGGCGGCGGCTCGGCCGCGTGCCCGGGGTGGCCCGCGGTGTGGCTGCGGGCCGGGGGCGGTGCCGGCAGGAACACCGACGCGCCCGCCGCGGCGAGCTGGACGGCGCCGATGATCCGCTCCTCGGCGAGGTCGAGCGGGAAGCAGCCGCTGGCGCCGGCCAGCAGGATGCGGCTCGCCTCGGCCGTCGACTCGGCCCGGCGCAGCAGCAGCACCCGGGCGTCGGGTGCGGCGTCGGGTCCGCGCAGGGCGACCACGGCGGCGAGGTCGTCGCCGAGGCTCGCGCCGCGTCCGAGCAGCACCACGTGCGGCCGCACCCGCCGTACGGCGGGCACCGCGCGCAGCGCGTCGGTGGCGGAGCCCACCACGGTGAGCCCCGGCACGGTGGTCAGGACGGAGCGCAGCCCGGCGCTCGCCACCGGGTGGCGCTCCACCAGGAACACCCGGACGGTGGTGCGGTGGCTGTCGCCCGCGCACATCGGGTGGCCGCAGGTGCAGTCGGCGACCACGGCGAGGGGCGGCCCGGCCGGCGTGGGCTCGGCGAGCAGGTGGTGGCCGGCGAGGAGGTCGAGCGGGTTGTCGATCTCGGCGTGCAGTGCCTCCACCGGGGCGGGGGATCCCGCGGCGGCGCCGAGGGGGTTGCGCGGGTTGCGCCGGAGCGGGTGGCGGCAGTTGCGCGGGCCGGCGGATGCGGCGGTCTGGGTCAGTGCTCCCATCGCGGACCCCCCGGTGCGGAGGGCGTGTCGGTGTGGTGCGGCATCGCGGTGCGGTCCCCTCGGAGATGGCGGGCCGGGCCGGTCGGACGGCGCGGCGGCAGAGGCCCTGCGGCGTTCGGCCCCGTTGGCGGGGGCACGGACGGGCGGGCGGAGTACCGGAGTTGAGGAGGTCGCTGACCCGGCGGTGGAGAGGGCCGGACGGTCAGCGCACAGCGAGCGGTCGACACAGCTCGTCGAAGCACCTGCGGTGCCAGGAGCCGCCGATCCCGACCAGGGTGAAGTCGGTCCGCCGATAAGCCATATGAGCAGGTTAGTTCCGGTCGTCGGAGCAGGTCAAGGACAGCACCGGGCCGACGGCACCCCGGACGCACACGCCCGGTCCCGCGGATCCCGGGACCGGCGGGCCCGCCCACTCCTATGACCAGGACTATCAGCATGAATGCCTGACTGGCTGTCCGGCGCCGACCTGCGCACCCTTCCTCAGGTGACGGTTTCCGTCCACCGCGTCCGCAGCCCGGACCGCCCGGGCGTCGGACCCGGTCCGGCCCGCCGCAACCGGCCGCCCGGGCAGCGGCCCGTCCGCCGCCGCCACGCTCCGTCACCGTCCTGCCGTCCTGCCGTCCGCCGAACCACGCCACCCTCCCCGCCCCCGCCGAACCGCGCAACCGTCACCCTCCAGCGCCGGGGCGCACCGGGGCACCCGCCACCGCGGAACCCGCACCCGCAGCCGCACCACCTCCGGAAGGACACCCCGCACATGCCCGCCCCCGCCGCCCGGCACACCGCCGGCCCGCCCGGCCCACCGCGCCGGAGGGCCGACGGGTGAGCCGGTTCCTGCTGCGCCGGCTGCTGCTCGCCGTGCCGACCCTGCTCGGCGTGACCGTGGTGGTGTTCGCGACCGTCGCCCTCGTGCCCGGCGACCCGCTGGCGGCCTTCCTCGGCCCCGGCGCCCCACCGGAGGCCCGTACCGAACTCGCCGAACGCCTCGGCCTGAACAGCCCGCTGCCCGTCCGCTACGCCGTCTGGCTGCGCCACGCGTTCGGCGGCGACCTGGGCACCTCGATCTCCGGCCAGCGGCCGGTCGCCGACCTGCTGGTGCCCGCGCTCGGCCAGACCCTCACCCTCACCGCCGCCGCCTTCCTGCTCGTGGTCGTGGGCGGCGTGCTGCTCGGCGGGGCCGGTGCGCTGCGGCCCCGCGGCCCGCTGGGACGGGCCTCCGGCGCGCTCTCCACGCTCGCCGTCTCCGCGCCGCAGTACTCCGTCGCGCTGCTCCTGATCGCGGTGCTGTCGGTGAAGCTGCGCTGGCTCCCGGCGGGCGGCACGCACGACGTCTTCGGCGACGGCGGCCCCGCCGACCTCGCCCGGCACCTCGTGCTGCCCGCCGTCGCCGCCGCGCTGGTGCCGCTCGGCCTCACCGCCCGCGTGTTCCGGGCCGCGCTCGGCACCGTGCTCGCGGGCGACCTCGCCGACGGCCTGCGGGCCCGCGGCCTGGGCCGGGTCGCCGTGCTGCGGCACTGCGTGCACAACGCGCTGCCCGCCCTGCTGACCATCGGCGGCCTGCAACTCGCCTACCTGCTCGAAGGGGTGGTCTTCGTCGAGACGCTCTTCGCCTGGCCCGGCCTGGGCCGGCTGCTGTACGACGCGCTCGCCGCCCGCGACCTGCCGCTGATCCAGGGCGGGGTGCTGGTGGTGGCCACCGCGTTCGTCGGCGTCAACATCCTCGTCGACACCGCCCACGCGGCGCTCGACCCGCGCACCAGGAGCCGGCGGTGAGCCGGGCCGCGCTGCGCCACGCGGGCGTCGCCGTGCCCGCCGCCCTCGCCGTGCTGCTCCTCGTGCTGGCCGTCGCCGCGCCGCTCGTCGCGCCGTACGACCCGGCGGCCGGGCACCTGCAGGACCGGCTGCTCGACCCGGGCAGTCCCGGGCACCTGCTCGGCACCGACGGGCAGGGCCGCGACCTGCTCAGCCGCCTGCTGTGGGGCGCCCGCACCTCGCTCACCGGCGGTCTGGTGCCGGTCGCGGTCGCCACCGCCGCCGGCACCCTGCTCGGCATCGTCGCGGGCCTCGGCGGCCGGGTCACCGAGCACGCCCTGCTCCGCTCGCTCGACGTGCTGTACGCCTTCCCCGGCGTGCTCCTGGCGATCGCGGTGGCGACCCTGCTCACGCCCGGCCTCGGTGCCACGGTGCTGGCGCTGTCCGTGGTGCTCACGCCCGCCGTCGCACGGGTCGCGTTCACGGAGGTGCAGCGCATCCGCACGGCGGAGTACCTGGAGGCCGCCCGGGTCAGCGGCGCCGGCCGGCTCGACCTGGTGCTCCGCCAGGTGGTGCCGGTGGTCGCGCCGGTGGTGCTGGTGTACGCGTCGTCACTGGTCGGCCTGGCCGTGGTGTACGCCGCCGGGCTGTCGTTCCTGGGCCTGGGCGTGGCGCCGCCGGCCGCCGAGTGGGGCGCGATGCTCGACGAGCTGCGGCCGAGCCTGTTCACCCACCCGTGGGTGGCCGTGCTGCCGGGGCTGGCGATCCTCGCCGTCTCGGTCGTCTTCAACACCCTCGGCGAGTCGCTCCGCAGCCGGATCGGCGACAGCGGCGCCCTGCTCCCGGAGGGCACCCGATGAGCCTGCTGGAGATCGACGGCCTCACGGTCACCCACGGCGGCGGCGTCCGCGCGGTGGACGGCGTCTCGCTGGCCCTGGAGGCGGGCGGCGCGCTGGTGCTGCTCGGCGAGTCGGGCAGCGGCAAGACGACCGTCGCCCGGAGCGTCCTGGGCCTGCCCGGCCGCGGCGCGACCGTCACCGGACGGGTCCGGCTGGACGGCACCGACCTGCTCGCCCTCGACGAACGCGCGCTCTCGCGGGTGCGGGGCCGCCGTATCGGCTACGTCCCGCAGGACCCGGCCGCCGCGCTCGACCCGCTGCGGCGGATCGGCCCGCAGATCGCCGAGGTGCTGCGCCGCCACGGGGTGGCCGGCACCCGCAGGGCCGCCCGGGCGGACGCCGTGCGCCTCCTCGCGACCGCGGGCGTGCCCGACCCGGAGCGGGTGGCCCGGGCCTACCCGCACGAGCTCTCCGGCGGCCTGCGGCAGCGGGCGGCGATCGCCGTCGCGGTCTCCTGCGGGCCCGAGCTGCTCATCGCCGACGAGCCCACCACCGCGCTGGACGCCCTCGTCCGCGGCCGCATCCTCGACCTCTTCGCGACCCTGCGGGCCGACTGCGGGATCGCGGTGCTGCTCGTCACGCACGACCTCGCGGCGGCCCGCCGGACGGGCGGCGAGGTGGCGGTGATGCGCGACGGCCGGATCGTCGAGCACGGGCCCACCGACCGGGTGCTGGACGGCCCGGGGCACGCCTTCACCGCGGCCCTGGTCGCCGCCGAACCGGGAGCACGCCGATGACCGACCACCACGGCGCCGGCCTGCTGCCCCGCCACGCCGACGGCAGCGCCCCGCTCCACGACGCCGACGGCACCGCGCTGCCCCGCCGGCCCGACGGCAGCCCGCTGCTCCGTGTCGACAAGGCGACGAAGCGGTACGGCTCCGAGACGGCCCTCGACGGGGTCAGCCTCACCGTCGCCCCCGGCGAGACCGTCGGCCTCGTCGGCGAGTCCGGCTCCGGCAAGTCGACCCTCGCCCGGCTCGCCCTCGGACTCCTCGCCCCCGACGGCGGCTCCGTGCGCTTCGCCGGCCACGACCCGTACCGGCTGCGCGGCCGTCGCGACCGCGCCGTCCGCGCCCGGCTGCAGTTCGTGCCGCAGCACCCGCGCGGCTCGCTCAACCCCGCCCTGCGGGCGGGCGAGGCCGTGGCGTCCGCACTGCGCCTGCACGGCACCCCGCGGGGCGAGCGCGCCGAGGGCGTCGCCCGGCTCCTGCGGCAGGTCGGCCTCGACCCGGCGCTCGCCCGCCGCTACCCGCGCGAGCTCTCCGGCGGCCAGCTCCAGCGGGTCGCCGTGGCCAGGGCCCTGGCCACCCGCCCCGACCTGGTGGTCTGCGACGAGCCGACCTCCGCCCTCGACCGCAGCGTCCAGGCCCGGCTGCTCGACCTGCTCACCGAGCTCCAGGAGAGCCAGGGCCTCGCCTACCTGTTCATCTCCCACGACCTCGCCGTCGTGCGGCACCTGGCCCACCGGGTGCTCGTGCTGCGGCGCGGGCGGGTGCTGGAGGAGGGCCCCGCGGCCGACCTCTGGGACGCCCCCGCCCACCCCTACACCCGGGCGCTGCTCGACGCCGCGACCGGGCGCACCACCGGACACACCGGCACCACCCTCACCTGACACACCCGCACCGCCGTCACCCGGCACACCGGCACCACGAGACCGAACGAGGAATCACCATGACGCACCACCCGCTCCGCGCCGTCCGCTCCAGAACCGCCGCGCTGCCGGCCGCCGCAGCCCTGCTGCTCGCGGCCACCGGCTGCGCCTCAAGCGGCACGGCCACCGGCGCGGGCGACGCGGCCGGCGGCGACCACGGCGGCACCCTGGTCGTCGGCGCCACCGGCAAGCTGCCCAACCCCGACACCGTCATCGGCGGCGCCGGGTTCGAGGGCAAGCGGCTCGTCAGCTTCCAGATCTACGAGGGCCTCACCCGCTACGAGCTGCTCAAGGACACCGACAAGCCGCCGGCGGTCACCGGCGCCCTCGCCGAGTCCTGGCAGGTCGCCGCCGACGCGAAGACCTGGACGTTCACCCTCCGCAAGGGCGTCACCTTCCAGGACGGCACGCCCTTCGACGCCGACGCGGTCGTCTTCAACCTCGACCGCTACCTGAACAAGAAGAGCCCCGAGTACACCGACGCGCTCGGCGCCGCCGCCAAGGAGTACGCCGGCGGCATCACCTCGTACCGCAAGACCGACGCCGAGCACATCGAGCTCGTCACCAAGGACCCCAACGGCCACTTCCCCGAGGACCTGGCGCACGTGCTCATCGCCAGCCCCACGGCGGTGAAGAAGACCGGCTCGGCGAACTTCTCCCAGCACCCCGTCGGCACCGGCCCGTTCGCCTTCTCCTCGCAGACCGAGGGGCAGCAGATCGAGCTCGTCGCCAACAAGACCTACTGGCGGGGCGCCCCCAAGCTCGACAAGCTGATCGTCAAGTCGCTGCCGGACGCCGCCGCCCGCACCGCGGCCCTGCGCTCCGGCGGCGCCAACTGGATCGAGTACCCCAACCCCGACGACATCGACAGCCTCAAGGCCGACGGGGTGCAGATCGCCACCAACAGCTACGACCACCTCTGGTACTGGATCCTCGACACCACCAAGGCGCCGTGGAGCGACCCCCGGGTGCGCCGGGCCGCCAACTACGCGATCGACCGCAAGGCCATCGCCGAGAAGCTGCTGCACGGCACCGCCGACCCGGCCTACCAGGCGGCGCCCCGCGCCACCGGCGCGTACGACCCGGCGGGCGACACCTACTCCTACGACCCGGCCAAGGCCAAGCAGCTGCTCGCCGAGGCCGGAGTCGCGGGCGGCTTCTCGACCTCGGTGACGGTGCCCACCGGCGGCTCCGGCAACCTGCTGCCGGTGCCGATCGCCGAGGCGCTCCAGCGTGACCTCGCGGCCGTCGGCATCAAGGTGGAGCTCCGCACCACCGACTGGTCGACGCTGATCGGCGCCGAGGCCAAGGGCCAGGTGGCCCTCGGCTCGGACGCCATCGCGCAGTCCACCACACTCTTCCAGTCGGAGGCGCTGCTGCCGCTCTTCATCGGCTCCAAGAGCCCCTTCTGGACCGGCCACTACGCCAACCCGCAGGTCGACACGCTGCTGCAGACCGCCGCCGCCTCGCCCGACCGCGACAAGCGCCAGGGCGACTACCGCAAGGCGCTCGGCCTCGTCACCCAGGACGCCCCCTGGCTGTTCGTCGTCAACGACCGCAACCCGCGGGCCCTCTCGCCCAAGGTGCAGGGCCTCGTCCAGCCGCAGTCGTGGTTCCTCGACCTGACGACGGTCAGCGTCAAGGCCTAGGCCCCGGACGGCAGTTCCCGCCGGGCCCAGGCCCGTACGCACCCCGAAGCACCCAGGAAGGACGGCCGACCCGTGACCGCCCCGTACGCACCCCACAGCCGCACCGAGGCCGCACCGCCGAAGTGGGGCATCACCCTCCCGCTGCCGGGACTCACCATCGACCGGCACCGCTTCCTCGTCGAGCGGCTCCCCGACCTCGGCTACACCGACGTCTGGAGCGCGGAGGGCGGCGGCACGGACGCCTTCACCCCGCTCGCCGCCACCGCCGCGTGGTCGCCGTCGCTGCGGATCGGCACCGGCATCGTGCCGGTGCACACCCGCGGCCCGGCGGTGCTCGCCCAGACCGCCGCCACCCTCGCCCAACTCGCGCCCGGGCGGCTGCTGCTGGGCATCGGCGCCTCGGTGCCGGCGCACGTCACCGACATCAACGGCATCCCGTTCGACGAGCCGTTCAAGCGCACCCGGGACGTCCTGCGGTTCGTCACCCGTGCGCTGCGCGGCGAGCACATCGCCGGTGACTTCGACACCTTCTCGATCACCGGCTACCGGCTCCCGCACCCGCCCGCCGACCCCGTCAAGGTGATCCTCGGTGCGCTGCGGCCCGGCATGCTGCGGCTCGGCTTCAACGAAGGGGACGGCGCGATCACCAACCTGCTGTTCCCGCACGACGTCCCGAAGATCCTGGACGCCGTCGGCCCGCAGCCGCCCGGCAAGGAGCTCGTCGTCAAGGTCTTCGTCTGCCCGACCGAGGACACCGACTACGCGCACCGCGCCTCACGGCCGTTCCTCGCCTGGATCCTCAACCGCGAGCCCTACCGGAAGTTCCACGAGTGGCTGGGCCACGGCGAGCTGCTCGCGGAGACGCACCGGCTCTGGGCGTCCGGCGACCCGGAGGGCGCACAGAAGGCCCTGCCCGACGAGGTCGTCGACGGGCTGTTCATCAGCGGCTCCCCGGAGGAGTGCCGCGAGCGCATCCTGCAGTACCACCGGCCCGGCGTCACGACGATCCAGCTGTACGTGTCGCTGCCGCCGGAGGTCTTCGTCAGCCGGGCCCGGCTGCTCGACACCCTCGCCCGGCTGGGCCCCGCCGCCGGCTGACCCCGTCCGGGCAGCCCGGCGGCCACCCCTCGCCGCCGGCCGGGCACACCCCGGCCGGCGGCCCCCACGACGTGCGGAGGCACACCCATGGACCTGGAGATCCGCGGCGGCGTCCGCGCCGCCCCCGTACCCGGACGCACCCCGCAGGAACGGCAGGCCCTGCGGTACGCGCCCGACCCGCGCGACCGCACCGCCGACCCCGGCCACGTGGCCCGCAGCGCGCGGGAGAACGAGGAGGACGGCTTCGACAGCGCCCTCGTCGTGCAGTCCAGCTCCTGGCCCGACCCCTGGCTGGTGGCCGGCTGGGCGCTCGCCGCCACCGAACGGCTGCGGGTGTCCGTCGCCCACCGCGCCGGCACCACCGCGCCCACCGCCGCCGCCCGCTCCCTCGCCACCCTGGACAGGCTCTCCGGCGGCCGGGCCTCCGCCCACGTCATCGTCGGATCCAGCGACCTCGACGTCGCCCGCGACGGCGACCTGCTCGACAAGGCCGACCGCTACCGGCGGGCCGGCGAGTACCTCGAACTCCTGCACCGCTACCTGACGACCCCCCACGGCATCGACTTCGACGGCGAGTTCTACACCCTCCGCGACGCCCGCCCGGGCCTCCGCCCGGCACCCGGCGGCGAACTCCTCTCCTTCGGCGGCTCCTCCCCGCAGGGCGTCGAACTCGCCGCCCGCTGGGCCGAGGTGTACGCCGTGTCGCCCCTGCCGCTGCCCGACACCCGCCGCCGCATCGCCGAGGTCAGGGCCGCGGCCGCCGTGCACGGCCGCACCCTGCGGATCTGGCGGCACGTCACCGTCGTCCTCGACGACACCGACACCGCCGCCCGCGACCGCGTCGGACGGCTCCGCCGCGACGCCCTGCGGCTCACCTCCGGCGCGGACGCCGCCCGCTGGACGGACGGCGTGGCCCTCGACCGTGACCGCGAGCGCGGCCGCTCCGACCCGCAGGCCGGTGCCGCCCAGGTCGCCGCGTACGTCCGCCGCTCGCTCGCCGCCGCCTACACGGGCTCGCCGGAGACGGTCGCCGCGCGGATCGGCCTGCTCCGCTCCGCCGGCGTCGACATCGTGCAGCTCGACCTGCCGACCGAGACCGAGCACGACCGCGCACTGCGCCGGGAGCTCGTCGCCCGGCTCCGGCACGGCGCCCGCATCCCCGCCGTCCGCCGCGGCTGGTAGCCCCGGCCCGTCCACGCCGCCGAACCAGGAGCACCCATGCCCACGCCCACGCCCCCGTCGACGCCCTCGCCCGACGCCCGCCGTCCCGCCCCGCTGCACGACCCGGAGGGGCGCATCGTCGTCAGCGGGTCGATCGCCACGGACCACCTGATGACCTTTCCCGGTGCGATCGCCGAACAGCTCCTCCCCGACGAGCTCGACCGGGTCTCGCTGTCGTTCCTCGTCGACGGCCTGGAGATCCGCCGGGGCGGGGTCGGCGCCAACATCGCGCTCGGCCTGGGCCGCCTCGGCCTCGCCCCGGTGCTCGTCGGCGCGGCCGGATCCGACCACGCCGGCTACGACGCCCTGCTGCGGGACGGCGGTGTCGACACCTCCGGCGTGCTGACCGTGCCCGACCTGCTGACCGCACGGTTCCTCTGCACCACCGACCGCGACCAGAACCAGATCGCCTCGTTCTACCCCGGCGCCATGACCCGGGCGGCGACCATCGACCTCGCGGACGTCCTGGCCCGCACCGGGCCCGCGCGGATCGTCCTGGTCGGCCCCGACGACCCGGAGGCGATGCGGGTGCGCACCGAGGAGTGCCGGGCCGCGGGCATCCCGTTCGCCGCCGACCCCTCGCAGCAGCTCGCCCGCCTCACCGGCGCGGAGGCCCTCGACCTCGTCCGGGGTGCGGAGGTGCTGTTCACCAACGCGTACGAGCGGGAGCTGCTCCTGCAGAAGACCGGCCTCGCCGCGGACGAGGTGCTGCGGCAGGTCGGCAGCTGGGTGACGACCCTGGGGGCCGACGGCGTGCGCATCGAGCGCCGGGGCGAGCCGGACGTCCGTACCTCCCCGCCCCCGGAGCGGCTGAGGGCCGACCCGACCGGGGTCGGCGACGCCTTCCGCGCCGGCTACCTGGCCGGGACGGTCTGGCGCCTGCCCACGCTCGTCGCCGCCCGGGTCGGCTGCCTCCTCGCCACCCTCGCCCTGGAGGCCGTCGGCACCCAGGAGTACGTCCTCGATCCGGCGGACTTCCTGCGCCGCCTCGCCGACGCCTACGGCCGCGACACCGCCGATCTCGTCGGCCCGCACCTGGCGTCCGTGCGGGTGCCGGAGGCGCTGCCCGCAGGGCGCTGACGCAGGCCGGCCGGCGCTGCCCGGCACGGCCGGCAGCCCCTCAGCCCCGTACGGCCCGCCCCGCGATGCGGCGGCGGGCCGTCGCCGTCCGCGGCCCGGGTGCCGCCTGCGGGCGGGGGCGGCGCCCGGCGAGGCGGCAGCCGAGGCAGTCGGGGTGACCGTGCCGGGCGGCGGTGTCCCGGTGGCGCCAGTGGCGGCCGGCGGCCGGCCGGGGGCCGGTGGGCTTGCCCCACCCCGCGAGGTGCAGCAGCCAGCTCGCGAGGGCGGCGGCCGGGAGGGCCGCCAGGCCCAGGAGGAGCCAGGTGGCGGAGCCGGCCGCGAAGGCCGTGCCGGCCACCGCCGTGCCGGCGATGGCGAGCAGGGATCCCGTCCAGCCCGCCACGGTGTGCCCCATGTCGTGGTCGCCGTGTGCGCTCATGTGTCCTCGTTTGGTGTGATGGTGCCGCTGCGGTCCGTGCGGGCCCGTACGGGGTGCCGCGGCGAAAGGTTTATCTCACGTCCTAAGTAACTTAGATGCTAAGGAGATGTGCCGTGGAGGGCAAGCCCCGCCCGACGGCAACCCCCGAGCAGGCGCTGTACGCGATGGACCGGCTGATCGCGCTCGCGCAGTTCGGCCAGCAGGACATCGCGGCGCGGCTGGGGCTCAACGTCACCGACCTGACCTGCATCGGCTTCCTCATGGAGGCCGAGGCGGCCGGGCAGTCGCTCGCCGCCGGCGACCTCGCCGAACGCGCCCACCTCACGACGGGCGCCGTCACCGGCGTGCTCAACCGCCTGGAGCGCGCCGGCTACGCCCGGCGGCAGGCCGACCCCGCCGACCGCCGCCGCGTCCGGGTGGTGATGGAGCCCACCGCGCAGCAGCGCATCCTCCAGGTCTACGGCCCGTTCTACGCCCGACTCGGCGGCCTCGTCGCCGACTACGGCCCGGACGAGGTCGCCGTCCTCGCCGACTGGTTCGGCCGGGCGCGGGCCCTCATGCAGGAGTCGCTCGACGAGATCCGCGGCGACGGCTGACCGCGCCGGGCAGCGGCCGGGGGCCGTCGGACAGGGCCAGCGGCATGACGGGGACGGCCTCTGGGCTGGAGCCCGGCAGGGCGGTCGGGGAGGGGCGGGACGGCATGGTGCACGGGCTCGACGAGGTCTGCGGCCGCGCCCTGGCCGAGCACGGCTGCCCGTCCGTCTCCGTGGCCGTGGCCGAACGCGGCAGGGTCGTCCTCGCCCGCGCGTACGGCACGGCCGACCCCGCCACCGGACGCCCGGCCACCCCCGGCACCGCGTACCCGCTGGCCTCCGTGACCAAGCCGATGACCGCCACCGCCGTCTGCGCCGCCGCCGACGACGGCCTGCTCGACCTCGACACCCCCGTGCCCCGCACCCTCGGCGAGTTCGGCGACGGCCCCGCGCCGACCCCGCGGCAGCTGTTGCAGCACCGCGGCGGCCTCGGCGCGTACTACGACTGGGACTACGGCGACGGCGCCCCGCTGCCCGACGCGGACCGCTACACCGTGCTGCACCGCGCGCCCGGCTCCGGCTTCGAGTACGCCAACCTCGGCTACCGGGTGCTCGGGCGGCTGCTGGAGCTGCGCACCGGACGGCCGGCGGCGGCCTTCGTCCGGGAGCGGGTCCTCGCCCCGCTCGGCCTCACCGGCAGCCACCTCGGCCGGACGTACCCCGGCCCGGCGCCTGCCGCCGCACGGCACACCGCGGACGGCCGCCGCTACCCCGACACCCTCGACTGCAGCCACCCCGGCGCCACCCTCGGCTGGGCGCCCGCCGGCGAACTCGCCCTCTTCGCGCAGACCTACCCGCGGCTGCTCGCGCCGGACACCGCCGCGGCCGTGGCCGACGCGCCCCCGATCACCGGCCACGTCGGCTACGGGCTCGGCTGGGTCGTCTCCACCGCCCCCGGCCCGGTCGTGCACAGCCACGGCGGCGGCGGCCCCGGCACCGCGGCGATGCTGGTCTCCGTGCCCGCCCGCGAACTGTCGGTGGCCGTGCTGACCAACAGCACCGACAAGGGCGCCCGCGACGCCGTCCTCCGGCACCTGCTCCCCGCCCTCGTGCCCGGCCACCGGCCGGAGCTGATCCAGCCGTACGCCGCGGACCCGCCCCGCCCGCACCGACTGCCCGAAGGCACCTGGACCGGACGCGTCGCCGCCCCCGAACGCGACGTGCCCGCCCGGCTGCGGGTGCTGCCCGGCGGCCGCATCACCCTCCGGCTGGACGGCCCCGGCGGCCCGGAGGCCACCGCCCCCGCGACCGCCTCCGCGACCCGGGACCTCCAGGCGGCCCTGCCGCTCCAGCTCCCCACCGCCGACGCCCGGATCAGCAGCCCCTCCCTGCTGCTGGCCCTGACCCTGCACGAGGGACGGCTCACCGGCACCGCCTGCGCCTACAAGGACGGCGACCGGGAGGGCCGGCTCGGCAACCTCATCGGCCAGCCGTGCGCGTTCCGTCCGGAGTGACCCCGGGTCGCTGCCGGGGTCGGTGCCGGGTCGGCGCCGGGGTGCGGCGAGACGCTCCGTCGCAGGTCAGGTCCGTTCGGTGTGCCTCTCCTGCAACCGCGCCGAACTCGGCAGCGGTGGTGCGGCGTGCCGCTCCGGACGGTGGGCCGCCCGGTCCTCGACCCGGTGCCGCGGCTCCCCGGCCGGGCCCGGGGCGACCGGCACCAGCCGCCGGGCCACCAGGTGCCCCACCCAGTGGCGCCCGCACTCGGGGCACGGCGCCCCGCCGTCCGGGGTGTAGGGAGACGTCGCGCCGATGCCGTCGTGGGAGAAGTACTCCCAGTCGGTGCCGTCGTCGTCCTGGTAGTGCTGCACCTCGAAATCGACGCTCCAGTGGTGCCAGCACTGTCCACAGGTGAACTCGACCCGCTCCACGGCCAGTTCGGTGATCATCGCGCCTACCTCCCTGCCTCGGCCCTTGACAAGCACTCTCACCCGAATTATCCCGGTTTCAGGGGCTGTGGTCACCGTCCGGAGGAGATCCGCCCGTGGCACACTCGGCCGGCGACGGCGAAGGCCCGTCCGACGGGCCCGGAGCCGACCTGCGCCGGATCAAGGCCGAGTACGACAACTACCGCCGCCGCGTCCACCGCGACCGCCTCGCCGTCCGCGAGATCGCCGTCGTCAACGTCCTCATCCGGCTCCTCCCAGTCCTGGACGCCCTCGACCGCGCCCGCGCCGCCGGCGAGGTCGTCGACGGCTTCGGCGCCGTCGCCGACCTCCTGGAGGAGGAACTCGCCTCGCTCGGCCTGGAGTCCTTCGGCGAACCCGGCGAGGCCTTCGACCCCGTGCTGCACCTCGCCGTCGCGTACACCCGCTCGATGGTGGTCACCGGCCCGGTCTGCGTCGAGATCGTCCGCGCGGGCTACCGCGTCGGCGAGCACCTGCTGCGCCCGGCCGAGGTCGTGGTCGCGGAGCCGCCCCCGACGGGGTGAGCCGGCCGGGCGGCACTGCGTCCCGGGCGGGGCCCCTCCCGTCAGGCCCGGCCGACGGAGGTGCCCCGGACGGCCGCCCGCTCCGTACGGCGGATCGCCCAGGCGGCCGCCAGGGCGACGGCCGCACCCCCGAGGACGGGCACGGCGACGTACCACGTCCGGAACAGCATGTGCTCGCTCGCGGGGCTCATCAGCGCACTGACGAACCAGTACTGGACGGCGACCGCGGCCACGAAGGCCACGGCCGGACCGGTGGTCGTGCTCATCGCGAACCGCCGCGGCAGCACGCACAGCAGCAGGGCGGCGGCCAGCGAGACGACCGCGCCCGGAAGCGCCATGACGACCGCCCCCAGCGGTACTCCGCCCAGATCGCCGTAAACGACGGCAGCCGTGACCGCCCCCCAGGCCGCTCCGGCCGGTGCCCCGGCGATCATGGCCCGCCGTACCAGGTCTCCCCGCCAGGAATCGACCGGTGCTGCCGTCACGCCACCGACAGAAGACTCCGCCATTGCTCACTCCGATTCGTACGTACGGCCGGGTGGTCGTCGAACGGTACTGCGGCCGTCCGGCGGGCGACCGTCGGACAGCCCGTCGGATCGGCGCCGCCGGGTGCGTCGCGGTACGTCCCGCCTCGTCGCCGATGCGGCATCAGGCTCGCAGCAGCGCCAACGGGTCGGCGGTGATGCCGAAGCGCTGCCGCAGGGCGCGGCGTGCCGCGTGCAGGCCGGACATGCCGTGCACCCCGGGGCCGGGCGAGGTCGAGGAGGAGCACAGGTACACGCCGTCCAGCGGGGTCGCGTACGGGTCGACGGCGGGCAGCGGGCGGAACACCGTCTGCCGGAGCGACATCGCACCCCCGCCGATGTCGCCGCCCACGTAGTTCGCGTTGTACACCTGCTGGTCGGCGGCCGTGGTCACCGCCCGGGCCAGGACCAGATCGCGGAAGCCCGGGGCGAAGCGCTCGATCTGCCGCTCCACGGCGTCCCCCGCGTCGACCGTCGAGCCGTGCGGCACGTGCGCGTAGCTGTACAGCGTGTGCCGCCCCTCCGGCGCCCGGGTCGGATCGACCACGCCCGGCTGCACGGCCAGCACGTACGGACGGTCCGCGTGCCGGCCCGCCGCCACCTCCCGCTCGGCGGCCACCGTCTGCTCCCGGGTGCCCGCGAGATGCAGGGTGCCCGCCTGCGCCAGCGCCGGATCGGCCCACGGCACGGGCCCGGCGAGCGCGAAGTCGACCTTGCACGCCCCCGAGCCGTACCGGAACGACCGCAGGCGGCGGGCGTAGCCGTCCGGCAGGGAACGGCCGGCCACCCGGAGCAGGCCGGCCGGGGTCAGATCGAGCAGCACCGCCCGGGCGGGCGGCAGCTCGGCCAGCGATCCGACCCGGCGCCCGGTGACGATCCGGCCGCCGCGCGCCAGGAGTTCGGCCGCCATCGCGTCCGCGATCGCCTGGCTCCCCCCGCGGGGCACCGGCCAGCCGACGGCGTGCGCGAGCGAGGCCAGCAGCAGCGCCGCCCCCGCCGGGGCGAACGCGCGCGGCGGCGCGACCGCGTGCGCCGCGACCCCCGCCAGCATCGCCCGCGCCACCGGGCCGCGGAACCGCGCCGACCAGGCCGGGGTGCCGAACTCCGCGATCCTCAGACCCAGCCGGACCGCCGTGAGGGGATCGGCCGGCAGCGACCGCTGGTCCGACAGGGCGGCGTCCACCAGGCCCTGCCAGCGCTCCACGAGCGGGCCGAACAGCGAACGCCACGCCCGGCCGTCCGCGCCGAGCCGCTCCGCGGTGCGGTCGAGGTCGCGGTAGGCGATGCCCGCCGGGGCGCCGTCCAGCGGCTGCGCGTACGGCGCCTCCGGCTGCAGCAGTTCCACCCGCCCGGCCAGCCCGAACGCCCGGAAGAACGGCGAGGCCAGGGCCATCGGATGCGCCACCGAGCAGACGTCGTGCCGGAAGCCGGGCAGCGTCAGCTCGGCGGTTCGGGTGCCGCCGCCGACCGTGCCCGCCGCCTCGTACACGACGACCTCCAGCCCGGCGGCGGCCATCAGCAGCGCGGCGGCGAGACCGTTCGGTCCGGAGCCGACCACCACCGCGTCCACCCGGCCGCCCGCTGCCCGCCCCACCACGGCCACCTCGTCCCTCGTCGCGCGACCGGTGCGCCCCGGCCCCCGACCGCACTCTGTCACACCGCCAGGAACGCCCCGTGGACGTCCCCGGCCGCACTCACCCGTGGCGGGGCTCCCAGCGGAACAGCCGCCGGCCCAGCACCGTGGCGGCCGCCACCCACGCGGCGATCATCAGCAGCGAGGGGGCGGCGTGCAGCCACCCGTGCAGCAGGTCGAGCTCGGCGGGCGCCACGCCGCCCCAGGTCTCCGAACCGAACTCCCGGCCGAACCACGCCGTCCGAAGCCCCTCGACGACCGGGGCCAGCGGCAGCACGTGCGCAGGCCCGCGCAGCCACTCCGGCAGCGAGGCGAGCGGCGCCACGACACCACTGCCGAACATGCACAGCAGCAGCACCGGCGTCGCCACCATCGGCGCCGCCTCCGCACTCGGCGTCAGCCCGGACATCGCCACCGCCAGCACCGCGAAGAGCAGGTACCCGCCCACCAGCACCAGCAGGAACAGCAGCGGATCCGCCGGCAGCCGGGTGCCGAACCACAGCACCGACACGCCGCCCAGCACCAGCACCTGGAGCAGCACCACCGCGCCGCCCGCACCGATCTGGCCCGCGAAGATCGCCGTCGGCGGCACCTCGGTGCCGCGCAGGCGCTTCAGCACCAGGTCGTCCCGGCGCGCCACGACACCGTTCAGCAGGTTGATGAACGAGGTCACCAGCGCCAGGCCGATGAACCCGACCGTCGTGTAGCCGGCCGCGTCCACCCCCGCGATCTCCTTCCCCCGCAGCGGCGCCGCCACCACCAGGTTGAGCAGCACGGGAAGGAGGAATCCGATGAAGGTCGACCGCCGGTTGCGCCAGAACACCCGCCAGGACAGCAGGAACTGGCCGCGCGCGTAGTGTGCCCAGCCGATCGGGGCGTCGCCGCGCGCGTCCCGCGCGGTGCCCGCCGGGCGGGCGACGCCCGCGCCGGTACCCGTGATGCCGCTCATCGTGCGACCGCCCTTTCGTGTGCCGCCGGCACCGGCGCTTCCTGCGCCGGTGCACCCTGTCGCGATGCCTTCTGCTGCGGGGCCTTCAGCTGCGGGGCGGTCCCGCCGTGCGCCGCCAGCTCCAGGAAGACGTCCTCCAGGGAGGCGGAGCGCACCTCGATGCCGTCCAGCTCCACCGCCCGGCCCGCCGCCCAGGCGTGCAACGCGGCCAGCGCGGGCGCCGTACGCGGCACCGTGTAGACCGCGGTGGCACCCGTCAGGGTCGCCGACTCGCCCGTCACTGTGGGGAGTTCGCCGACGCGGACGCCCTCGGGCAGCGGGAAGGCGATCCGGGTGCCGTGGCCGGAGAGCACGTCGTCCACGGTGCCCGCGGCGGCGATCCGGCCCTGGTCCATGATGGCCACCCTGTCGGCCAACTGCTGTGCCTCGTCCAGGTAGTGGGTCGTCAGCAGGACGGTCGTGCCGGCCGCCTGGAGCTCCTTGACGAGACGCCAGGTCGTCCGCCGCGCCTCCGGGTCCATGCCCGTGGTGGGCTCGTCCAGGAAGAGCAGGTCCGGGCCGTTGAGCACCGCGAGCGCGAGGTCGAGGCGGCGCCGTTCACCACCGGACAACTGCCCGACCCGGGTGCCGGACCGGCCCGTCAGGCCGACCTGCTCCAGCACCTCCCCGGCCGGCCGCGCCCCGCCGATGAACGTCCGCCAGGAGTCGACCGTCTCCTGCACGGTCAACTCCTTGAAGAACCCGCCCTCCTGGAGCATCACCCCCGTGCGCCGCCGCACCTCGCGCCCCTGCGCGTACGGATCCAGACCGAACACCCGCACGGTGCCGGAACTCGGCCGGCTGTAGCCCTCCAGCACCTCCAGCGTCGTGGTCTTGCCGGCGCCGTTGGTGCCCAGCAGGGCGAAGAGCTCACCGCGGGCGACGGTGAAGGACACACCGCGCACCGCCTCGTAGTCGCCGTAGCTGCGGCAGAGGTCCCGCACTTCCACGGCCGGTTTCCCCGGAATGTTGGAGCTGATGGTGGATGTCATGGAATACAGCGTGAGGGTGCCGCTCTTTGAATGCAAGAGAGCAAGAAACCGCAGGTCAGAAGGTATTCAAAATGTCATGCCCGGGGGTGTGTCATTTTCCACCGGTGAATTCCTGACATCCCGTACTGTCGAGCCCCCGAGCCCCGGGTGCATATTTATCTCGTCGCCAGGAGCGGACCGGAGAAAAGGCCGGGAAGCGAAAGCGGCACCACGGCGAACCAGCCCCGTCGGGGCCGGCGCCACACATCGGAGGGAGACCACCATGGCCGAGAACGAGATCGTCGCGAACGAGCAGTTCGACATCGAGGTCGAGGAGCTCGACACCGTCAACGGCGGCATCAGCGTCAGCTCGCTGGCCAGCGTCGCCTGCCCGGTCTCCAGCTTCTCCTCCGTGTCCAACTCGGTGGCCGAGGTCGCTGCGGAGTAACGGGTTCTGTGCCGCGGTGGTCCCGCTCCGGCGGGCCCACCGCGGCACCCCTGTTTCCCCACCATCCATTCGTCCTTCAGCAGTTGAGGAGAGCCGGGCATGGACAGCCTCCGGCACGAGCTGACGCGGTTCATTCAGCAGCCCGCCGCGCAGCAGGACCCACCCGCGCTCTACCGCCGGCTGCTGGCCGAGGCCCCGGTGCTCGACCTCGGCCGCGTGCACGTCGTGTCCGGGTACGAGGAGATCGTCACCGTCCTCATGCACCCCGGGACCGCCGTCGACCCGACCACCGTCGGCCTGCCCCGCGCGGGCACCACGGCGCTCGCCCGCGTCGTCAACCGCATGCTGCCGATGCGCGACGGCGCCGACCACACCCGCCTCAAGCGGCTCGCCACCACGGCGTTCAGCGCCCGCCGCCTGGAGCAGATGCGCCACCGCATCGAGACCACCGCCGACCGCCTCCTCGACCCGCTGATCGCCTCGGGCTCCTTCGACGTCGTCGCCGACCTCGCCGTGCCGCTCCCGGTCGCCGTCTCCTGCGCCATCCTCGACATCCCCGACTCCGAGCAGGAACGCGTCACCGGCTGGGCCCAGCTCGTGGCCCGCTCACTGCTCGACGACTACGACAGCGGCGGAAGCGGTGCCACCGGCGGCACCCCGGCCGCCACCGTCGCCGAACTCGACGCCGAGTTCGAGGACTTCCGCGCCTACGTCGAGCAACTCTGCGCCGAACGGACGGCCTCGCCCGGCGACGACCTCATCAGCAGGCTCGCCGCCGCCCGCACCGAAGGTCGGCTCGACGACGACGACCTGCTCGCCTTCGTGGTGATGCTCCTCGCCAACGGCCTGGAGACCCTCACCTCCGGACTCGCCCTCGCCGTCTGGCAGTTGCTCCACAACCCCGGACTCGCCGAACGCCTCCGGGCCAGGCCCGCCGACGCGGCCGCCGTCTTCGACGAGGCCCAGCGCCTCGGCAGCCCCGTCCGCGCCAGCGCCCGCGCCCTCACCCGTGACGTCGAGGTCGCAGGCACCGTCATCCCGGCCGGCCGGGTCACCCTCCTGCTGTACGCGGCGGCCAACCGGGATCCGCGCCGCTTCACCGACCCGGACGCCTTCGACCCGGACCGCGCCGAACTGCGCCACCTGGCGTTCGGCCACGGCCCGCACCACTGCCTGGGCGCGCCGCTGTCGCTGATGGCGGGCGCGGCGGTGCTGCGCCGCCTGGCCGCGGCGGGCGAGAGCCGGGAACTCGGCACACCGCTCACACCGCGCACGGCGCCGTGGAGCACACAGTTCGTGTTCGGCGGCATGCGGGAGCTGCCCCTGCACTGCCCGGAACGGGTCGGTGCCGGTGCGGCGGGCGGTGCTTCGGCGGTTGCCGGGGCCGGTGCTGCGACCGCTGCCGCGGCCGACGAGGCGTCGGGTGCCGTGACCGGCGGCCCGGCGCTGGTGGGGGCGGTGCGCTCATGAGCCGCACGGCCACGAGGAACGCGGAGGCGGTCGTGAGTGACGCGCAGGACGTGGAGGTTCCGCCCACACCCGTGCCCGAACCCGTACCTTCATCCACCCCCGAACCTGTTGTGGCACCGGCCCCAGCTGCGCCCTCCGGCGCAGGCGCCGGTGCCGTCGCCGTCGACATCGGCCGTGCCGCCGCCGTGCTGGAACCCGGCCTCGACCGCCCGGTGAGCCTGGTCGGCGCACGCCTGTCGGCCGCGGCCGCGGCGCTGCTGCTCGCCGTCGGCGCGGGCGTGACGTGGTCCGTGTTCGGCGTGCTGCCGCACACCCTCGCGCTCGACGCCGTCGTGGCGCACGGCACCGCCCCGGTGACGGTGCGGGCCGCGGTGCCCGGTGCGGTGGTGTCGCTGCGGGTGCGTCCCGGGGCGCAGGTCACCGCCGGTGAGGCGGTGGCCGTGCTCCGTGGGGCGGACGGCCGCGAGACCGACGTCCGCGCAGCCGAGGCGGGCACCGTGACGGCGGTGCTCACCGAGCCCGGCAGCGTGCTGGCGCCGGGAGCGCCCGTGGTCGCGCTCGACGCGACCGGCCGTCCGGCGACCGTGCGGCTGTTCGCCACGAGTGCCGCGGAGGCGCGGGAGCTCGTGCCGGGCCGTACCGTGTCGGTCCCCGTGCCCGGTGTGGGTACGGTGCGCGCGGTCATCACGGCCGTCGACCTGCTGCCGGTCCGCGCCGATTCGCTGGACGGCACGCTGGCGGTGCCGCTGCCCGGCCTGCCCGTGGGAGCCGCGCCGGTCTGGACGGCCTACGCCGACCTGCCCGCCGTCGCCGGCCGGCCCGGCCCCGTGCTGCCGGGTCCGCTGCCGGTGTCGGCCGCGGTCGACCTCGGCGCCCGCCATCCGTACCAGGCCGTCCTCGGCAAGGGGGCCGCGCGATGAGCCTCGACGTCCGGAACACCTCCGCACGGCCCCGGCCTCCCCACGCCCCTGACCCTGGAGCTCCTGACCCTGGAGCTCCTGACCCCGAAGCTCCTCACCTCGAAGCTCCGGACCCCGAAGCCCCTGCTGCGGTGACGCCGGAAGCCCGGCCGGAGCGGCGCCGGCGGGAGTCCCGGCCCCGCCGCTACCTGCGCACCCCGGTGGTGCCGCAGATGGAGGAGCAGGACTGCGGGGCGGCCTGCCTCGCCGTCGTCCTGGGCGCGTTCGGCCGCCGGGTGACGTTGCAGGAGGCGTCGCGGGCGTGCGGTGTCAGCCGTGACGGTGTGAGTGCGGCGGCGGTGGCCAGGGCGGCCGGCCGGTACGGGCTGGTCGCGCGGGGCCGTCGGGTGGTGCGCTCCGAGGAGGGGCGGCTGCTGGGTCTGGAGAAGGTGCCGGTGCCGTCGATGGTGCTCGTCACCGGCCCGCACTTCGCGGTCTTCGAGGGTGTGCGGCGCGGCCGGGTCCACGTGAACGACCCGTCGCTGGGTTCGTACTCGGCGACCCCGGCGGAGTTCTGGGAGTCGTTCGCGGGGATCGCGGTCGGCTTCGAGCCGGGGCCGGAGTTCGAGCCGGGCGGGCGCAGGTTCCCGTTGCTGCGGTCGTTGGCCGGGCGGATGCGCCCGTTCGCGGGGCCGTTGGCGCTCGCGGTGGTGCTGGCGGTGCTGCTGGCCGTTCCGGGGGTCGCGGCGGCGTTCCTGCTGCGCGCGTACCTCACGTCGGTGACCGTCGGCGGTACCACGGCGTGGGCGCTGCCGCTCACGCTGACGGCCGCTGCGGTGGCCGCCACGGTGCTGCTCGGCACCTGGCTCCAGCAGACCGTGGTCAACCGGGTGCTGGAGGCGATGGCGGCCCGTTCGTCGTCGGGGTTCCTGTGGCGGATGCTGCGTCTGCCCGGTTCGTTCTTCCACCGGCGCCAGTTGGGCGGCCTGGTGACGCGGGTCCAGATGAACGACGGTCTGGCGACGCTGCTCTCGCACCGGGCGGCGGGTGCGGCTGCCTCGGCCGCGGCGGCCGCCGTGCACCTGGGGGCGCTGGTCTGGCTGGAGCCGCGGCTCGCGGCGGTGCCGGTGGTGGTGGCGGGTCTGGACGTGCTGGCGCTGCGGACGGCCGACCGGCGGCGCGGCGGTCTGGTGCACCGGCTGCACGCCGAGCAGTACAAGCGCGACGGTGTGGCGTTCGCCGGGATCTCCGCGATCGAGACGGTGAAGGCCGAGGGCGCCGAGGACTCGTTCTTCCGGTCGTGGGCCGGCTGGCAGGCGCGGGCGATGGAGACCGGGCAGAAGGTGACGTCCGCCGTCATCGTCCCGCTGTCCCTGCCGGGCGCGCTCAACGCGGCGGCCAGTGCGACGGTGGTGGTGGCCGGCACGTCGATGCTGCTCGGCGGCTCGCTCTCGATCGGCACGCTGCTGGCCTTCCTGCTCCTGCTGAACGGCTTCCTCCTGCCGGTCGGCCAACTCGTCTCGGCGGGGTCGGAGTTCACGGTGGCCCGGGCGCAGAACGCGCTGCTGGAGGACGTCGAGACCACCGAGCCCGACCCGTACCTGGTGCCCGTGCTCGACACCCCCGCCGAACCGGCGGTGCTCACGGGTGCGCTGGAGCTGCGGGACGTCGCCTTCGGGTACGACCCGAACCGGCCGCCGACGCTGTCCGGCATCTCGCTGACGATCCGTCCGGGGGAGTGGGTCGCGGTCGTGGGCACCAGCGGCAGCGGCAAGTCGACGGTCGCCCGGCTCGCCGCCGGCGTGCTCCGGCCGTGGAGCGGCGAGGTGCTGCTCGACGGACGGCCCCGCGACGACTGGCACCGCGCCGTGGTGACCGGCCAGGTCGCCTACGTGGAGCAGCAGTTGCGGCTCTTCGAGGGCTCGGTGCGGGACAACCTGACGCTGTGGAACCCGGCCGCCGACGAGGACGCCCTGCACCGCGCGCTGGACGACGCCCAGGCCGCCGAACTCGTGCGCAACCGGGGCGGACTGGACACCGGGCGGATCGAGGAGGACGCCCGCAACCTCTCCGGCGGTGAGCGCCAGCGACTCGAACTCGCCCGTGCACTCGCCCTCGACCCGGTGCTGCTGGTGCTGGACGAGGCGACCTCGGCGCTCGACGCGCACACCGAGGCGGTCTTCAACGCGAACCTGCGGCGCCGCGGCACGACCTGCCTGGTGCTGGCGCACCGGTTGAGCACCATCCAGGCCGCGGACCGGGTGGTGGTGCTCGCGGACGGCCGGATCGTCCAGCAGGGCGCGCCGGCCGAACTCGCGGCAGTCCAGGGCCCGTACCGCACGCTGCTCGCCGACCGCGCGGCCGCCGTCGGCACCGCCGTCCCAAGCGCAGGCGCAGGCGCCATTGCCACCGCCACCGAGGAGGAGGCATGACCCCCACGGCCACGGCCGCCCCCGTCACCGTCCCTGACGCCGTCACCGTCCTTGACGCCGTCACCACCCCCGACGCCGTCACCACCACGAACCGGCCCACCCCGGCCGACACCGCTGCCGCGAACCGCGTCGCCCTGGCTTCCGTCGTCGGCGAACTCCAGCACGGCCGCCCCGGCGGCCCCCGCCGTCGTGGTGCGGTACGGCCCGATCCGGCCACGCCGGCCGACCGGGCCCGTGCGGTGCTGGCCGCGCTCGGGGTGGAGCTGTCCGCGGAGCTGCCGTCCGCGGTGCGGACCGCCTGTGACCCGCTGACCGTGCTGCTGCGGTCGGCGGGGATCCGGCACCGCCCGGTCACCCTGCCGGACGGCGACCCGTCCGGAACGGCCGGGCCGATGGTCGGGTTCGCCGCGGACGACGGCCGTCCGGTGGCGCTGGTGCCGCGTCCGGCGGGCGGCCACCGCCGGGTCGATCCCGGGGGCCCGCCGGGGGCCCGCCGGGGCCCCGTCCTGCAGTCGCGCGCGCTGCTGCTGTACGCGCCGCTGCCGGCGGGGGAGCTCGGCCCGGCCGCGCTGGCCCGGTTCGTGCTGGCCGTGCCGGGGGCGCGCCGCGATCTGGCGCGGCTGACCGCGGCGGGTCTGGTGGCGGCGCTGCTGGGCCTGCTGGTGCCGTTGAGCACGGGTGTGCTGCTGCCGCAGCTGCTGGCGGCGGACCGGCACCCGGTGCGGTGGCTGGCGCTGCTGCTGGCGTCGGCGGTGGTGGCGTCGTGGCTGCTGGTCCTCGTCCGCAACACGGCAGCCGTCAGGCTGACCGGGCGGGTGCAGAGCGCGTTGGAGCCCGCCGTCTGGGACCGTCTGCTCGGTCACGACGCGCGTTTCTTCCGCGATTTCACGACCGGTGACCTCGTGCACCGGGCGAACGCGGTGGCGCAGGCGCGGCAGGCGCTGTCCGAGGTGCTGGTGGGGGCGGTGCTGGGGGCGGTGTTCGCGACCTCCGGGCTGACGGTGCTGCTGCTGGTCGACCCGTGGCTCGGCGGGCTGCTGCTGCTCGCCGTGCTGGCCGTGACGGGGCTGCTGCTGGCCCTGGGGCGGCGCCGGCAGCGGCACGAGAGCACGGTGTTCGAGTTGCACGGGCGGCTGCACGGCGTGCTGTACGGGCTGCTGCTCGGCATCGACAAGGTGCAGACGGCGGGCCGTGAGGTGCAGGCGTTCGCCCGGTGGGCGGTGCCGTTCGCGGCGCAGAAGCGGGCCGACGCGGCCGCGCAGCGGGCGGACGGCGCGGCCGCGGCGCTGACGGCGGCCCTGCAGCCGATGCTGCTGGCGGTGCTGCTGGCGGGGGCGACGGCGGCGGGTGACACCCCGTCGGGGCACCTGATGGCGGCCGGTGTGGCGGCGGGCCAGGTGGCGCTGGCGCTCGGCCAGGTCACGCATGCGGCGGCGAGCGCGTACGGCATCGCACCGGTGCTGGACAGGCTGCGGCCGATCCTGGCGGACCCGCGGCCGCAGGACCGTCCGGAGGTGCTGGCGGATCCCGGTCCGCTGCGCGGCGGGCTGGCGCTCGACGCGGTGTCGTTCCGCTATCCGGGCACGGCCGCGCCCGCCCTGGAGTCCGTGTCGCTGCACGCGGCGCCGGGGGAGATGGTGGCGGTCGTGGGGCCGTCCGGGGCCGGCAAGTCGACGCTCGTCCGGCTGCTGCTCGGGTTCGAGCAGCCGTCGTCGGGCGCCGTCCGGTACGACGGCCGGGACCTCGCGACCCTGGACGCCCGGCTGGTGCGCCGCCAGCTGGGTGCCGTCCTCCAGCACGGCCGCATGCTGCGCGGCTCGCTGCTGGAGAACCTCGCCGGCACCGACACGGAGGTCACGGAGGAGCAGGTCTGGGCGGCCGCCGGGCTGGCCGGGATCGCCGACGACCTGCGGCGGCTGCCGCTGGGCCTCGGCACCCGGATCGGCGAGGACGCCCAGGGCTTCTCCGGGGGCCAGGTGCAGCGCCTGCTGCTGGCGCGCGCCCTGGTCCGCCGTCCCGCCGTGCTGCTGCTGGACGAGGCGACGTCCGCGCTCGACAACGCCACCCAGCGCCGGGTCGCCGAGGCCGTCGCGGGTCTCGACACCACCCGGGTCGTGATCGCCCACCGACTGAGCACCATCCGCACGGCCGACCGCATCCTCGTGCTCTCCGGCGGCCGGGTCGCGGCCACCGGCACCTACGACGAACTTCTCGGCACCGACCCGTTGTTCACCCGCCTCGCCCGACTCCAGGAGATGTGAGATGTCGCTCGACCTGCAGACCTGGCTCCTCCCCGCCGACCCCGACGGCGACGGCGCCTCCGCCGATGCCACCGCCGGCGGCACCGCCCGGCTGCTCCCCGGCACCCCGCGGGGCGACGAGCGCCTGCGCGCCCTGGTGGCCGCCGCCGCGTCGTTCGACGACCGGGCCGCCGCCCGCCCGGACGGCAGTACGGTCTTCGCCCCCGATCCGGAGGAGGACCGGCGCGGCCGGGCCGCCGCCGTCGACACCTGGCTGCGCCGGGCCGCCGGCGAGCACGGCGGTGCCGGCGTGCTGCTGGAGCACCTCGCGGAGACCGGCCGTCCGCTCGGCGACGGGCTGCGCCCGGTGGTGCTGGCCGACCCGGCGAAGCTGCCGCCGTGGGCGCTGGCCCTGGTGGCGTTCCTGCGGACGCTGCCGGCCGCCCCCACCCCGGAGTCGGCCGCTCCCGGCGCGCTCACCGCGGCCTTCGCGGCCTCCGCGACGGCCCTGCTCCCGGACGGCCCCGGCGGCATCCTGGGCGTGCCGGTGACGGACCGGGCCCGGGCGGACCTGGCGGGCACGCTCGTCGCGCGGCTCACCGAGGCGTGCAACCTGTCGCTCTGCCACGAGCTGCAGGCGACGACCGGGCGCCCCCGGGCGACCGACTGGGACGCCGCCGGCGGCCTGGACACCTCCGCGGACGGCTGGCTGGCCCGGCTGGAGCGGCTGCCCGCGCTGGCGTACCTGGTCGGCACGGTGTGCCGGCAGTGGCAGCACGTGCAGACGGAGATGTTCGCCCGGCTGGCGGCCGACCGCACGCTGCTCGTGGACCGGCTGTGGGACGGCGTCGACCCCGGCCCGCTGGAGGAGGTGCGCGGCGACGCCGGCGACCGGCACGCGGGCGGCCGTTCGGTGTCGCTGCTGCACTTCGCGGGCGGGCAGGCCGTGGTCTACAAGCCGAAGGACATGCGCCACGCGACGGCCTACCTCGACCTGGTGGCCCGGCTCAACGAGGAGCTGTCGCTCGACCTCCCGCTGCGCACCGTGCTGCTCCGCAGCGACCGCGGCGACGACGGCCACGCGGCCTCGCTCGCGGCCGACTGCGAGAGCGACTACGGCTGGGAGGAGCTGGTGCCGCACCGTCCGTGCGCGGACCGCGGCGGCTTCGCCCGCTTCTACCGCCGGCTCGGCATGACGATCCGGCTGGTGCAGCTGCTGGAGGGCCGCGACCTGTGGGCGGACAACCTCCTCGCGGACGGCGAGCACCCGGCGCTGATCGACCTGGAGTGCCTGCTGTACCCGCGGGTGCAGGCGCCGCCGGTGATCAGCGCCGAGCAGCACGGACTGCTGGACGACCTGGAGTCGACGGTCGTGCGCACCGCGATGGCCTTCCAGGCGTGGACGCCGGCCAAGCACAGCGGCGCCCTCGACATCGGCTGCCTCTCGCGGATCGGCGGCCTGGAGGCCGCACCGGGCGTGCCCGCCCTGCCGCTGCCGCCGTACCGGCCGGTGCACGACGGGGAGACCGCGGACCCGTGGCAGTACACGGACGAGCTGACCGCGGGCTACCGCGAGATGCACGCCGTGCTGCACGCGCTGCGCGGCGAACTCGCCGCCGCGGAGGGCCCGCTGGCGCCGTTCCGGGGCATCTGGGTGCGCTACATCTGGCGGCACACCTGGGACGGCTACAAGATCCTGCGGGCCTCCACGAGCCCGCTCGCCCTCGACGACGGCGCCACCCGGGAGACGGTCATCGCGGGCGCCCTGCACGGGGCGGTCACGGCCCGCGCGGGCGACCCCGGCCGCGGCGACCTGCTGGAGGTCGTGCTCGCCGAGCTCGACTCGTACCGCGTGATGGACATCCCGTTCTTCCGCTCGCTCACCACCTCCTCGTCGGTGTTCACCGCGGACGGCCGGGAGATCCCCGGCCACTTCCAGGGCACCGGCTGGCAGCGACTCCAGCACCGGGTCGCCGAACTGGACGGCTTCGACCTGGACGCGCACCTGGCCGTGCTCACCGGCTGCATCGACGCGGCCCGGGCGGGCACCGAGCGGCCGCTGCCCGCGTCCGCCACGGACCGTCCGCGCAGCTCCGCCGCGCCCGCCGCCGGGGAGCTCCTCGGCCACGCCGTGCGGATCGGCGACCGCATCCTCGCCGACCGGCGCGGCCGGGGCTGGCTCGGCCAGAGCTGGTACCCGGGCACCGGCCTGCGACAGGTGGAGGTGCTGGGCCTCGACCTGGTCACCGGCACCCCCGGCATCGCCCTGCTGCTCGCCGAACTCTGGGCCGCCACCGGCGAACCCCGCTTCCACCGGGCCGCGCTGCAGACCCTCACCGCCGCCGCCGACCTCATCGACCCGGACGCCCCGCGCGGGTTCGCCTTCGCCGCCGACAGCCGCCTCGCGGCCGGGGCACCCGTGCCCGGCGGCATGGCCGGCCCCGGTTCGTTGATCCACGCCCTGGCCCGGGCCGGGGTGCTGCTCGGCGAGCCCGCCCTGCTGGGCCGCGCCCAGGCGCTGGTGCCTGGCGCCCTCGCGGTGGCGACCCCGGCGCCGGCCCGGCCCGGACGCCCGGTGCGCGCCCCGCAGTCCGACACCCCGCTCGGCTCGGCCGGCCTGCTGCTCAACCTGCTGCGGCTGCGCCGTGCGACCGGCGCCGGCCACGCGCCGACCGAGGACGGCATCCGGGCGCTGGCCGCGGCCGCCGTCGAAGCCCTCGGCGCCGCGCCCGACGAGGACGCCGCCGACAACGGCTTCCTCGACCTCGTGCCGGCCGGGCCGGACGCGATCGCCGCGGCCCTCGCCCGGACGGTCGCCGAGGCGCCGGGCCTGCTCGCCGCGCCCGACACCGTCCGCGAGCGGCTGCGCGGCCACCGCTTCACCACCGCCACCCGGGCGGGCCGGCTCGCCTGCCTCGACACCGCCGTGTCGCTCGGCGCGGGCGCCGTGGACCCGGCCGAACTCGGCGCCCTCACCCCGCCGGTGGGCGCCCGGCAGATCACCGGCCGCACCACCCGTGACCTCGTGGCGACCGCGGGCGAGGCCCTCACCGCCGCCGAGGCCGGCCTGCTGCACACCCTGCCGGAGTCCTCCGACGCGCTGCTCGCCGGGCCGTTCTACGACGGCCGGGAGGCCGCCGGGCTGCTCGTCGGCGAGCTGCTCGCCCGGCACGCCGCCACCGGCCGCTGGTACCCGGACCGGGCCGCCGACGACCGCGTCAACCTCGGCGCCCTCGACGGCACCGCCGCCGTCGGCCTGCTGCTGCTGCGCCTGCTCGACCCCGCCACCGCCCCGCTCGCGACCCTGCGCTGACCGCCCCGACCACCTGAGGACCTGCCATGTCCGACTCTCCCGCGATCGGCTTCAAACGCCACTACACCCCGTACGTCGTCGACGGCGAGGCCGTCTACCTGGTCTCCGAGCGCGGTGTCTCCGTCGTCGACGGCGGGCTCGCCCAGGCGCTCGCCCCGCTGCTGGACGGCACCCGGACCGCCGAGCAGATCGGCGCCGAACTCAGCGGCACCGTGCCGGTGGAGAAGGTCATCGGCGCCGTCGACCGGCTGCGCGCCGGCGGCTACCTGGCCGCCGCGGGCCCGGTCGACGACCGGGCGGGGGCCGCCTACCTGGAGATGGCCGGCCTGGACGGCGCGGCCGCCACCGCGGCGCTGCGCACCGCACGCACCCGGGTCGAGGTGCACGGCGACGTCGACCCGCAGCCGTTCCTCGCGGCGCTGGCCGCGGCGGGCGTCACCGCCGACGACGAGGCCGAGTTCACGGTCGTCCTCACGGACGACTACCTGCACCCGGGGCTGGCCGAGCGCGACCGCCTCGCCCGGGAGAGCGGCCGCCCCTGGCTGCTGGCCCGGCCGGTCGGCTCGATCGTGTGGGTCGGCCCGGTCTTCGTGCCCGACCCGGCGGGGCACACCGGCGGCCCGGCGGAGGGCGCCACCGGCTGCTGGGAGTGCCTGGCCCACCGGCTGTCGGCCAACCGCCAGTCGCTGAGCTACCTGCGGCACCGGCTCGGCCAGGACGGGCCGATCCCGACGTCCGGCGCGCACCTCGCGCCGAGCCTCGGTGCCGGTGCGCAGCTGGCGGCCCTGGAGGCCGTCAAGTGGCTGGCCGGGGTGCGGCCCCCGGAGCCGGTGGTGCTGACGCTGGACACCGTGCTGCTGGAGACCGAGCGGCACCGCCTGGTGCGGCGCCCGCAGTGCCCGGCGTGCGGCGACGCGGGCCTGATGGCGGAGCGGCAGTCGGCGCCGGTGCGGTTCGAGAGCCGGCCGAAGGCGTTCACGGCGGACGGCGGCCACCGCTCGGCCTCGCCGGAGGACATGCTGGAGCGCTACCGTCCGCAGCTGTCGCCGGTCACGGGCGTGGTGACCTCGCTGGTGCCCGCCGCCCGCACCCCCACCGGCCTGCGGGTCTACGTGTCGGGGCAGAACCTCTCCCGGCAGAGCGGCGACCTGCGCCAGCTCCGCAACGGGCTGCGGTCGGTGAGCTGCGGCAAGGGCCGCACCGACGTGCAGGCCAGGGCCAGTGCGCTCGGTGAGGCGATGGAGCGGTACTCCGGGGTCTTCCAGGGGGACGAGGCCCGCCGCCGGGCGAGCTTCGCCGAGCTGGGCGACGCGGCGATCCACCCGGCGACGACGCTGCTCTACAGCGACCGGCAGTTCGAGGAGCGGGCCCGCTGGAACGCCCGCCGTTCGATGTTCAACACCGTGCCCGAGCGGTTCCGCGAGGACGAGCGGATCGAGTGGTCGCCCGCCTGGTCGCTGACCCAGCAGCGCACCCGCTGGCTGCCCACCATGTCGCTGTACTACGGCTACCGGCACCGCGACGGCTTCTTCGCCGCGGGCGACTCCAACGGCTGCGCGGCCGGCACGTCCTTCGAGGACGCCGCGCTCCAGGGTTTCCTGGAGCTCGTCGAGCGCGACGCCGTCGCCCTCTGGTGGTACAACCGGGTGCAGCGGCCCGCGATCGACCTCGACGCCTTCGGCGACCCGTACATCGACCGGCTGCGCGACGTGTACCGGGGCCTGCGCCGCGAGATCTGGGCGCTGGACCTCACCGCGGACCTCGGCATCCCGGTGGTCGGGGCGTTCTCGCGGCGCACCGACAAGCCGGCCGAGGACGTGCTGATCGCCTTCGGCGCGCACCTCGACCCGCACATCGCGCTGACCCGGGCGCTCACCGAGATGAACCAGTTCCTCGGCCCGGTCGCGGGCGACGCCGAGGGCCGGGTCACCTACGCGGGCGCCGACCCCGAGCAGAAGGCCTGGTGGACGTCGGCGACCGTCGCCAACCAGCCCCACCTGCTGCCCGACCCCGCGGCCCGTCCGTCCGGACCCGCCCGCTGGCCGGTGCTCGCCGGCGACGACCTCGCCGACGACCTGGCGCTCGCCCGGGGCCTGGTGGAGGCCCGGGGCCTGGAGTTCCTCGTGCTCGACCAGACCCGGCCGGACGTCGGCCTGCCGGTCGCCAAGGTGATCGTGCCCGGCATGCGGCACTTCTGGGCCCGGTTCGCCCCCGGCCGGCTGTACGACGTGCCGGTGGAGCTCGGCTGGCTCGACCGGCCGACGCCGGAGGAGGAGCTCAACCCCGTCCCGATCTTCATCTGACGACGCGCGGGCCGTCGCTGCTGCTGCGGCGGCCCGCCCAGCCCGGAAGAGGTACCTCGTATGACCGTGATCGACCAGCTGCCGCCCGACCTCGCGACCGCGGGCGGGCCCCTGCGCCGGATGCTGCGGCTGCGGCCCGAGGTCGTCGTCACCGCCCAGGGCGACGACCTGGAGATGAGCCACCCCTGGGGCCGCCAGCGGGTGCACGCCCTCGGCGCCGAGACCGTCGCGCTGCTCGACGAACTCACCCGCACCGAGATCGACGTCGACGACCTGCCGGCCGGCGGCCGGCTGATGCACCTGCTGCACCGCTTCCCGTACCTCGTCACCACCACGCTCGCGGACCCGTTCGGGGTGCCGCTGGCCACGGCGGTGCCGATCGCCCGGTCGGCGACGCTGCCGGGCCTGGCCCGGCCGACGGGCACGGCGGTGCTGTCGCGGTTCGCCTACCTGCGCCGGCTGCCGGAGGAGCACGCGGGGGCGTGCGTGCTGGAGTCGCCGGTGGCGCCGTTCCGGCTGACGCTGCACCGGCCGGCGGCCGGCGCGTTCGTCGCGGCGGTGACGGCGTCCCGTTCGGTGGCGGAGGCCTCGCTGCTGGCCGGGCTGAGCACCTCGGCGGGGGAGGCGCTGGCGGGGCTGCTCGCCGGGGCGGGCTTCCTCGACGAGGGCGCGCAGGGCGAGCCGCCGCTGTGGGACTTCCACGACCTGCTGTTCCACGCGCGCAGCAGGCCCGGCCGGCACGACTACCCGAGCGGCGGCATCTTCGCCCACCCGGAGGTCGCCCAGCTGCCGGCGATCCCCGGCACGGGGCCGCGCGAGGAGGGCGTCGGCATCGACCTGCCGGTGCCCGACTGGGACGAGGTGCTGGCCCGCGACCCCGCCCTGAGCGAGGTGCTGGAGGGCCGCCGCTCGGTGCGCGCGTACGCGGACACCCCGGTGACGCTCGACCAGCTCGGCGAGCTGCTCTACCGGGTGGCCCGGGTGCGCCGGGTGATCCCCGGCGATCCGGCCGACCCGCACGGCTACGACATCGTCGACCGCCCCTACCCCGCGGGCGGTGCCACCGGTGAGCTGGAGGTCTACCTGTCGGTGGTGCGCTGCGACGGCCTGGTGCCGGGCGTGTACCGCTACGACGCGGCGGCGCACCGGCTGCGGCCGCGGCCGTTCTCCGGGCCGGGTGACGAGGCGGCGTTCCGGGAGCTGATGACCTCGGCGTGGCGGGCGACCGGCTGCACGGTCGACCCGCAGGTGCTGCTGACCGTCACCTCGCGGTTCGGCCGGCTGTCGTGGAAGTACAGCCAGATCGCGTACGCGCTGACGCTGAAGCACGTGGGCGTCGTCTACCAGACGCTCTACCTGGTGGCGACGGCGATGGGCCTGGCGCCGTGCGGGCTCGGCTCGGGCGACACGGACGCGGCGGCGCGGGCCCTCGGCCTCGACTGGACGGCGGAGTCGTCGGTCGGGGAGTTCCTCATCGGCAGCCGTCCGGCGGGTGTGCCGCGCACGGCGCGCGGCTTCGCCGACATGGTCGCGCAGGCGAGGGGGGAGTAACGGCGGCGGCGGGAGCACACGCGGGTGCCCCGCCGCAGGGGCGGGGCACCGGGGTGGGGGCGGGTCAGAGCCAGCCGCGCTCGCGGGCGATGCGTATGGCGTCGCAGCGGTTGCGGGCGCGGGTCTTGGCGATGGCCGCCGACACGTAGTTGCGCACCGTGCCGGGGGAGAGCGACAGGGCCGCCGCGACCTCGTTGATGCTGGAGCCGTCGGCGACGTGCCCGAGCACGGTGAGCTCGCGCGGGGTGAGCGGCACGCCGCCGCTGCGCACCACGTCGACGACCAGCCGCGGGTCGTACACCCGTCCGCCGCGGGCGAGTTCGCGGACGGCCGCGATGAGGGCGGCCGGCGGCACGTCCTTGAGCAGCACGCCCGGCACGCCGTCGGCGACGGCCCGCTGCAGGTCGGCGGTGCGCGGCTGCCCGGTGAGCAGGAGGACGGCGGCGGCCGGGGCCCGGTCCCGGATGAGGGCCGCGGCGGCGGGCCCGCCCGGCCCGGGCAGGTCGGGGTCGAGGACGACGACGGCGGGCCGGGTGCGGGCGGCCTCGGCGGCGGCCTCCTCGGCGGTGGGCGACTCGGCGACCACGGCGAGGTCGCTCTCCCGGTCGAGCAGGGCGCCGAGGCCGGAGCGGAACAGGTGGTGTCCGTCGGCGAGCAGGACGCGTACGGCGGCGGTGGCGCCGTCGGCGGCCGTGGCCGCGGGGCGCAGCGGGCTTTCCAGGACGGTGGTCATCCGGCTACCTCGGTGGCGTCGACGTCTCGGTGGGGGCTCGGAGGTCCGCGGGCCGGTTCAGCCCCAGCCCCAGGTGTCCTGGTGGCCGGTGGGCAGCGGGGGCAGCGGGGTGGCGGTGGAGGCCGGGGCGGGGGTGCCGGGCGCGGTCGGCGCGGTGGTGGGGGCGCCGTCGGCCGTCAGGACGGTTGCCGGCCCGGTGCTGCCCGTCTGCGCGGTGGCGGCGACGCCGGTCAGAACACCGAGACCAAGAGCGACAATCGTGATGAAACGGACCTTCTGCGACATGGGGATGCCCGATCCTCTCGCGTTCGGCTGCGCCCCGGGCTGCTTCCGGGGCCTGTGGTGTGCCGTGGCGGTGGCGCCGACCGGTGCCCGGGCCCCGTGGGGGCTGCTGTCCCGGTCGTCCGGCCGGTCGTTTCCGCCGACACCATGAGAGTGGCGGCCGGGGGTGGTCCGTGTCAGTACGCGGAGCTGGCACCAGAGTGCCGTGACACCCTGAGGCCAGCTCGGTCATCGCGCCGCGCCGCGCGGGGGCGGGCCGCGGTGCGGCCGGCGGATGCGGTCAGGGCCGGGTGGGCAGTCCGTGCAGGCCGAGGGCGATCCAGGTGTCGGCCTCGCAGGTGTGCAGTTCCCAGCCGCTCAGCGTGCCGCCCTCGCCGGTGAGTTCGCCGCAGGCGTCGCGGAGCCCGTCCTCGGCCTCCAGCAGGGAGCGGGCCGCGACGAACACCACGGCGTCGAGCTCGCCGGCGCTCTGCCGGATGCGGGCGTGGCCGATCCGGGCGGGCGCCCGGAGCCCGCGCTCCAGGCCGGCCCGCACGGCGGGCGCCGCCGGGGGGCGGAGCGGGCGACCGCCCCGCGCCTGCAGGCGGACACGGATCGCATACACGTGACCAGCCTGACGGATCGACAACGCGCCCGGTGCCGGGGGCCGGTGTCAGATCAGCGCCAGGCACCAACATGCCACCCGGTTCCCCGGCGATCCGCGGTCCGTTACGGTGGGCGGCGCGCGACAGGGGCGCGTCCTTCACCGTTCATCCACGGGACCGCCTCGCTTGTCCGCAAAAGTGTTCTACCTTCGGGCGAGTGACGATATGCTCACGCCCTGTCGGATCCGCCGGTCAACTCCGGTCACAGGAGGGTGTGATGGTGTCCGCACTGCTGGTGACGTGCTGGTGAGCGGGATCCCGCCGATCGGTCTCGACCCGTTCGGGGAAGCGGTCTACCGGACGATGCTCCTGCACCCCGAGCTCGACACCGGCGGCATCGCCGAGCGCCTGGAGTCCGCCGAGGCCGACGTCCGGGCGGCGCTCGACCGCCTCGCCGACCTCGCCCTTACCCGGCCGACCGGCTCCTCGGACCGCTGGCGCGCCGTCAACCCCGAACTCGGCCTCGCCACGTTACTCGCCCGCCAGGAGGCCGAGGCCGTCCGGCGCCAGCAGGAGATCGAGCGCAGCCGGGCCGCGATGGCCGGCCTGATCGCCGAGTACGCCAGCGTCCACGCGCCCGCGAACCAGCCCGGCATCGAGCTCATCAGCAACCTCGACGAGGTGCGCGACCGGCTCGTCCAGCTGGCGTCCGACGCCGCCGCCGAGGTGCTCTCCTTCGCCCCCGGCGGCCCGCAGCCGCCGCAGGTCATGGAGGCCAGCCGCACCCTCGACCAGCAGACCCTGGAGCGCGGCGTCCGGATGCGCACCGTCTACCAGGACAGCGTCCGCAACGACCCCGCCACGGTGCAGTACGCCCGCTGGCTGCACGGGCTCGGCGGCGCCGTCCGCACCGTTCCGACCCTGCCGCTGCGCATGATCCTCGTCGACAACGCCACCGCCATCGTCCCGATCGACCCGGAGGACGCGCGCAAGGGCGCCGTCCTGCTGCGCAGCCCCGGGGTGATCGCCGCCCTGCGCGCGCTCTTCGAGCAGGTGTGGGAGCAGGCCAGGCCGCTCGGCGAGGGGGTGACGCGCGGCCCGCACGGACTGACCGCGCAGGAGCGCGAGCTCCTGCGGCTGCTCGCCGAGGGGCTCACCGACGAGCGGGCCGGCCAGCGGCTGGGCGTCTCGCTGCGCACGGTGCGCCGCATGATGGCCGACCTCATGGTGCGGATGGACGCCCGCAGCCGGTTCCAGGCGGGCATCCAGGTCGCGGCGCTCGGCTGGATCGGCGAGACGACGGCCCGCTGAGCCGTCCGGGCGCCTCGCCCGGGTCGCGCGGTCACGTGAGCAGGCGGGAGAGCCTGCGGTCGGCCAGGGTGCGCCCGCCCGTCTGGCAGGTCGGGCAGTACTGCAGCGAGGAGTCGGCGAAGTTCACCGACCGCACGGTGTCGCCGCAGACCGGGCAGGTCTCGCCGGCCCGCCCGTGCACCGCGAGGCCGGCCCGCTTCTCCGTCTTCAGCCCGTCCGCGGGGACGGCCCGGGCGTGCTCCAGGGCCTCGCCGAGCACCGCCCGCACCGCCGCGTGCAGGGCGGTGAGCTGCTCCTCGCCGAGCGAGGCGGCGAGCGCGTACGGCGAGAGGCGGGCCCGGTGCAGGATCTCGTCGGAGTAGGCGTTGCCGACACCGGCGAGCGCGGCCTGGTCGGTGAGGAAGGTCTTCAGCCGCTGCCGGGCACCGGCGGCCAGGGCGGCCAGCCGCTCCGGGGTGAGGGCCAGGGCGTCCGGGCCGAGACGGGCGACGCCGGGCACCCGCGCGGGGTCGGCGACGACGTATGCGGCCAGCCGCTTGGTGGTGCCCTGCTCGGTGACGTCGAAGCCGGAGCCGTCGTCGAGGACGAGCCGCAGGGCGAGCGGCCCGCGCCGGCCCGGCGGCTTCGCCGGGAACGACGCCCGCCGGTGCACCCACCCGGCGCGGGCGAGGTGCATCACCAGGTGCGGGCCGTCGCCGGTGGCGAGGTCGAGGAACTTGCCGTGCCGGCCGACACCGGTGACGCCGCGGCCGTGCAGGGCCTGCGGCGGCGGGTCGAAGGTCTTCAGGACCTGTACGGAGAGCACGTCGAGGCGTTCCACCGCGCGGCCCGCGCAGGCCTCCGTCATGCGCTCGGCGAGCGCCTGCACCTCAGGGAGTTCGGGCACGTCCCCAGTCTCGCCGGGCGGCGCCCGGGGGTCCATCGGACGGCGGCGGGATGCCCGGGGCTGCTGGCCGGGACCCGGCGCCGGTATCGTACGGGCGTCATCGCATCACCCAGAAGGAGCAGCTCCCAGATGGAAATCGACAAGGCCAAGGCGTCGTTCGACCGCTTCGACGTGAACGGCGACGGCTACATCACGCCCGAGGAGTACTCCAGGGTCATGGCCGAGATGGGCGACCCGTACGTCACCGTCCCGATGGCCCAGGCGCTCATCGCCAAGGCCGACACCAGCAAGGACGGCCAGCTGAGCTGGGACGAGTTCTGGACGGTCCAGCAGGGCTGACCCCGGCCCGTCGGGCCCGGCCCGCCGAGGGGTGACCCGGCGGGCCGGGCCCGACGCGTACGGCGGCGCGGGCCGGGCCGCGTCTCAGCCGTCGCGCAGCAGCCGGCCGAGGCCCTCCCTCGTCGCGGCGACCACCACCAGGTCGCCCGCGCTGAGCACCCGGTCGGCGGGCGGGTTCCAGCGCAGCTCCGGACGGACGGTGTACGGGAACGCCAGGTCGCGGGAGCGCTCGTCCGGCGAGACGGTGTCCAGCGCCAGCACCTGCCAGGCGCCGGGGCGCTGCGCCGCGGCGACGGTGCGCCCGACGAGCTCCGGGTGGTCGCCGACGTCGACGGCCGCGACGAGCAGCACCTGCCGGCCGACGGCGATCGCCCCGAGCACCTGCCGGCCCATCATCGCGGTGGCGAAGGCCGGCGCGGAGAGGAACGAGACGCTGTGGCTGCGAGTCTCGGCGTGCGGGTAGGAGTCGCGGAGCGCCCGGTAGACGTCGCCGGCGAAGTCGTCGTCGAACAGGCCCATGACCACGCGCAGGTCGGGGTTGCACTCGCGGGCCGACAGCGCCGCCTCCAGGTTGGTGGAGTCGTTGCTGGTGAGGGCGAGCATGGCCCGGGCCCGGCCGACCTTGGCGGCCTCCAGCACGCCTTCCTGGGTGGCGTCGCCGAGCACCACGGGCACGCCGTACGCGCGCGCCCGGGCGACTCCGCGGGCGGTCGGGTCGCTCTCGACGCAGACCACGGGCAGGTCGAGTTCGCGCAGCCGGTCGAGCACGCGGCCGCCGACCCGGCCGAGGCCGAGCACGACGACGTGCCCGGAGATGCCGCGAGGCGGCCTGCGGAGCGCCGAGGCGGCCCGGAAGGTGCCGAGCGCCTCCAGCGCGAGTGCGGTGAGCAGCGGCATCAGCAGCAGGCCGCTCAGGGCGGTGAGGATCTGCAGGACCTTGCGCGCGGGGGTGTCGGCGGTGGCCGGGTCGGCGATGGCGATGACGTCGAGCACGGCGAGGTAGGCGGTGTGCAGCGGGTTCTCGCCGGTGAGCGCCGAGGTGAGCCCCGCGAAGACGGCGAGCAGGGCGGCCAGCGAGCCCAGGGCGATCCGCAGCCGGGGCGAGAAGAGGGCGGCCAGCGGGAGGCCGGACAGGCCGGGCAGCCGTCGGCGCCGGCGGTTCTCCTCGGGGTGGCCGAGGAGTTCGAGCACGAGGCGGCGGCCGCCGTCGCCCGGTGCGTCGTCCGGTCCGGGCAGCAGCACGGCGGGCCGGGTGCGGTCGGTGCCGGGCAGGTGGGCGAGGGTGGCCAGCTCGGTGCCCTGGGCGCGGCCGCCCGGGGCGAGTTCGGCGGCGCGCAGCAGCCGGCCGTCCACGTGCACCACGGCGGGGTGGCCGGAGACGGCGGCGGAGACCAGGGCGGGGGCGGCGGTCGCCGAGGTGGAGAGCACGGTGGTGGAGGCCTCGGCGCCGGGGGTGCCGGGTGCGCTGCGGGCGGCCGCGGCCCGGTCGAGCAGCTGTCCGACGCGCTCGCCGAGCCGCCGGTTGTAGACCCGCAGCACCAGGCGCACGCCGGGGTTGAGCCGGCGGGCGCGGAGTGCGGCCTGCACGTTGGCCTGGTCGTCGGAGCCGGTGAGGGCGAGCGCGGCGGCCTGCCGCACCCCGGCCTCCACGAGGACGGCGGTGGTGGCCTCGGGGGCCTCCACCACGCGGACGGGCAGGCGCCGCTCGGCGGCGAGGGCGGCGATCTGCGGGCCGTGGCCCTCGCGCAGGGAGCGCACCACGACGGTGACCGGCCGCCCGTAGAGCGTGGTCAGTTCGACGGCCAGCCGGTAGGCGAGGGTGTCCTGGCCGCAGACGATCATGTGGCCGCCGGTGTCGGGCCCGTCCTCCGGTGCACCGCCGGGCGCCTCCTCGGCCCGCGGGGGGCCGGGGGCGGGCTGGGTCGGCAGGGCGGGAACGGGCCCGGTGGCGGTGGACATGCCGCCATCCTGCCGTGCGGGCCGGCGGCGCCGCGATCTTCGTCCGGCATCGTTGATGTTTCGTCACGTTCGCCGCGCCGCCCGGCGATCCGGCCGCGGCGGGGCCGGACCGGGTGCCTCAGACCGTCCCGGCGAGGGCGGCGGCGAGCCGTTCGGCGGCCACGACGAGCCGGTCGGTGCCCTCCGCGGCGCCGAAGCCCACCCGCAGGTGCGGGGCGGGCGGCTCGGCGGTGAAGTAGGCCCGGCCGGGGGTGACCGCGACGCCGGCACGCAGGGCGGCCGCCGCCACCGCGTGCGGATCGGTGCCGTCCGGGAGGCGCAGCCAGAGGTGCTGCCCGCCCGCGGGGAGCGTCGCGGGCAGCAGTTCGGGACGGAGCCGCCGCAGGGTGCCGGCGAGGGCGCGGCGGCGGTCCTGGAGGGCACCGGAGAGCGCACGCAGGTGGTGGGCCCAGGCGGGGGCGCCGACGAGTTCGAGGGCGGCCTCCTGGAGCGGGCGGGGCACGAAGAAGCTGTCGACGGCCTGCACGGCGCGGAGCCGTTCGAGGGCCGGGCCGCGGGCGGCGAGGGCGGCGACCCGGAGGTTCGGCGAGGTCGGCTTGGTCAGCGAGCGCACGTGCACCACGACGCCGTCCGGATCGTCGGCCGCCAGCGGCGGCGGCGGGGGCGCCGCGTCGGCGTGCACGAGGCGCCGGGCGAAGTCGTCCTCGACGACGAACGCCCCGGCCGCGCGGGCGATGCGCAGCACCTCGGCCCGGCGTGCGGGGGAGAGCACCGCACCGGTCGGGTTCTGGAAGAGCGGCTGGCAGGCCAGCACCCGGGCCCCGGTGGCCGCGAAGGCGTCGGCGAGCAGGTCGGTGCGCAGGCCGGCGGCGTCCACCGGCACGGGTACGGGCCGCAGCCCGGCGGCCCGGGCGACGGCCAGCAGGCCGGGGTAGGTGGGCGACTCGACGAGCACGGGGGCGCCGGGGGCGGCGAGCGAGCGCAGCGCGGTGGTGAGGGCGCTCTGGCCGCCGGCGGTCACCAGCACGTCGGCGGCGCCGATCGTGCCGCCGATGTCGCGGGCGAACCAGGCGCGGAGCTCCGGCAGGCCCTCCAGTGGCGGGCGGCTCCAGGCGCCGGGACGGCGGCCGGCACGGGCGAGGGCGGCGGACAGGGCGCGTTCGGGCTGGAGCGAGGGGTGCAGGTAGCCGCCGTTGAGGTCGACGACCTCGGCGGGCTGCAGGGCGAGCGCGCCGAACACGCCGGTGGCGTCGGCGGAGCGGGCCGGGGGCACGCCGGCCTCGGCGCTCAGCGCGACCTCCTGCCAGCTGGTGTCGCCTGCGGCCGGGACGGCGGGCTGCGGCGCCGCACGGAAGACCCCGGCGCCCGGCCGCGACACGACGAGGCCGTCGGCGGCGAGCAGGGCGATCGCCCGGGCGACGGTCACCGGGCTCACCCGGTGGCGTTCCATCAGCGCCCGGCTCGACGGCAGGCGGCCGCCGACCGGGTAGCGGTCCAGATCCTGGCGGAGGATGCTGGCGAGATCGGCCTCACTGCTACGCTCGTGCATGACGGCACACGATAGCGCTATCCTCTCCCGCCCGGTAGCGGTCGGCGGCACCGCCCTCGCGGCCCTGGGCGTCCTCTGCTTCTCCTTCAGCTTCCCCGCCACCGCGTGGGCCCTGACCGGCTTCGGCCCGTGGACGGCCGCCGGCCTGCGCGGCGTCCTGGCGGCCGCGGTCGCCGCCGCGGTGCTGCTGGCGGCCCGCGCCCCGCTCCCGGACCGCCGCTCCTGGCCGGGCCTGCTGACCGTGGCGGCCGGCTGCGTGGTGGGCTTCCCGCTGCTGACCACCCTGGCCCTGCAGACCTCCTCGACCGCGCACTCGGCGGTGGTGATCGGGCTGCTGCCGCTCGCGACGGCGGTCTTCGCCGCGCTGCGCACCGGGGCGCGGCCGTCCCGCACGTTCTGGTGGGCAGCGCTGGCCGGCGCGGCGGCGGTGGGCGCGTTCACCGTGCAGCAGAGCGGCGGCGCGGTCGGCCGCGCCGACGTCTACCTGCTCGCCGCGCTCCTGGTGTGCGCCGCGGGGTACGCGGAGGGCGGCCGGCTGGCCCGCGTGATGCCGGGCCGGCTGGTGATCGCCTGGGCGGTGGTGGCGGCGCTGCCCGTGTCGGCGCTGACCGCGTGGGTGGCGCTCGCCGCCGAACCGGTGCACGTGGGGCCGCGGGCGCTCGCCGGCCTCGCCTACACGGCCGCCGTCTCGCAGGTCGGCGGCTTCGTGGTCTGGTACCGGGGGATGGCCCGCATCGGCGTGCCGAAGGCCAGCCAGCTGCAGCTCGCGCAGCCGCTGCTCACGCTGGGCTGGGCGGTGCTGGTGCTGGGGGAGCGGCTCTCGCCGGCGGCGCCGGTGGCGGCGCTGGCGGTGCTGGCCTGCATCGCGGCCACCCAGCGGGCGCGCGGCTGAGGCGGGCCCGCCGGGCGGCGGCGGGTGGAGCGGGCCCGCCCGGCCGCCGGGGCGGGCGGGCCGGGCGGGGGCCGACGGCCGGGGTGGGCGGCCGTCGGCGGGGGGAGCGGTCTCAGTTGACCGTGATGCCGTTCGCCGTGCACGCCTCGACGAACTCGGGGGTGCAGACCTCGGAGGCCTTGTAGAGGTTGCCCGCGATGACCGTCGTGGCGACCTTCTCCTTGGTCACGACGATCGGGCTGAGCAGCATCGAGGGGATCTGCAGGCCGTTGCTCTCGGTCATGGCGCTCGCGACCGAGGTGATGTCGAGGCCCTTGACCAGGTAGACGGCCATGGTGGCGGCGGCGTCGGCCTCGGGCTTGTACGGCTTGTAGATCGTGTAGGCCTGGTCGCCGGCGAGGATGCGCTGGATGGCGTCGAGCGTGGCGTCCTGGCCGCCGACCGGCACCTTCATGCCGGCCGCCTTGAGGGCGGCGATGACGGAGGTGGCCATGCCGTCGTTGGCCGAGTAGACGGCCTGGATGCCGGACTTGCCGAAGTGCGAGATGGCCTCGTTGACCTTGGTCGCCGCGAGCTCCGGGCGCCATTCGCCGCTCTGCTCGTAGACGATCCGCTTGACCTTCTCGTCGAGGACCTTGTGCGCGCCCTTCTTGAACTGCCCGGCGTTCGGGTCGGAGCCGGCGCCGTTGATCATGACGACGTTGGCGCTCGACGCCTTGTTGCCGAGGGCGTCCAGGAGGGCCTGGCCCTGCAGTTCGCCGGTACGTTCGTTGTCGAAGGATATGTAGGCGGCGACGTTTCCGGCGGCCAGCCGGTCGTACGCGATGACCTTGGTGCCCTTCTTGGCGGCGGCTGCGACCCACGGCGCGGTGGCGCTCGAGTTGACCGGGTCGAGCAGGATCACCTTCACGCCCTTCGCGAGGAGCGCGTCGAACTGCTCCTTCTGCGCGGCCTCGTCGCCGTCGGCGTTGGCGTAGTCGACGGTGCACCGGGTGCACAGGGCCGCCACCGAGGCCTCGATCAGCGGCTTGTCGAAGCTCTCGTAGCGCGTGGACGAGGACTTCTCCGGGAGCAGCAGACCGATGGTCTTGTTCCCGGAGGAGGAGCCCGCGTCGGTGGACGAGCCGCAAGCGGCCAGTGACAGCGCCGCCGACACAGCAGCCGTGCCGGCGAGGATGCGACGCGTCAATGCGTTCATGGTGGGTGGTGCCTCCCTGACAGCGCCGCGACGTGCGGCGATCAGGAAGTCAATCCGTAACACACAGCGCCCGTCAACAAGTAAAACATTTACGCAGACTTCTCGATCACATTGTTATCTTGTTGAATTCAAGATCGCGGTGTGACCGTGCACAACCAAGTTCGACCGACAACTTCTCAACTCGGCTTCCCTGACCGGCATGCCGCGCCGCGGTCACCGCTCGGTGCGCACCACCAGGCCCACCCCGGCGACCACGATCCCGCCGCCGAGTACGATGGGCCAGGTCAGCGCCTCGGAGAGCACCAGCCACCCGAGCAGCACCGCCACCACCGGGTTGACGTACGCGTACGTCGCCACCAGCGGCAGCGGTGCGCGCTGCAGCAGCCACGCGTACGCGCTGAACGCCACGATCGAGCCGAACACGACGAGGTACGCCAGCCCCGCCCAGGACGACGCCGAGACCGCCCCCGGATCGAAGCCCCGCGGTTCCTGCCGGACGCACGCCAGCACCAGCGCGCCCGCACCGCCCGCGAGCATCTCGTACGCGCTCGCCGCCAGCGGATTCGCCGGCATCGGCAGCCGGCCGGCCAGCACCGAGCCGCACGCCCACAGCAGCGCCCCCGTCACCAGCGCCACCAGGCCCGCCGGCCGGACGTCGCCGGTGATGCCCGGCGCGCTCAGCACCACCAGGCCCAGCAGCCCGACCAGCACGCCCCCGAGCGTCGCCCCCGACGTCCGCACCCCCGTCGCCCGGCGCACCACCACGACCCACAGCGGCACGCTCGCCACCATCAGCGCGGCCAGCCCGGACGGCACCGACCGCTCCGCCAGCACCACCATGCCGTTCCCGCCGACCAGCAGCAGCGCGCCGACCAGTGCCGCCGAGGCCAGCTCCCGCGGCGCCACCCGCAGCGCGGCCGGCCCCTGCCGCCACGCCAGCAGCCCGGCCAGCAGCACACCGGCCGCCACGAACCGCGCCGCCGCGGAGAGGAACGGCGGCATGGTCTCCACCACCACCCGGATCGCCAGGTAGGTCGACCCCCACACCACGTAGACCACGGCGAGGGCGCCCCACACGGCGCCCGTGATCCGCGGCCGGGCACCGGCGCCGCCCGGACCGGCGGCACCGGCCGGGGCGGGCGCGGCGTCTGCCGGCGCGGCGTCGACCGAGGTGGCGGGGGTGACGGCGGGGGTGGCGGCGGGCTCCCTGGCGGGCCGGTGCGAAGCCGATGTCATGTGTGTCTCCCTGGTTCGCTACTGAACGTTCGTATGACACCACATCCGGGCCGCCCGGCGGGAGCCGTCGCCGGGCCTGCGCCTTCCGGATGAAGTCACGGGCCGGGCGTCCCCCCTCGGCCGTCCGGGTGCCCCGGCGGTGGTAGTCATGGACCGTCCGAGCGCCGACGGCCCCGACCCCGGGAGAGCACACGCGGTGGAGTGGTTCGCAGCACCCGAGTACTGGCTCGCCCGTGAGGTCTTCCAGCGGCTGCTCGCCCTCCTCTACACCCTCGGCTTCGTCGCCGCAGCCCGGCAGTTCCGCGCCCTGATCGGCGAGCACGGCATGACACCCGTGCCCCGCTTCACCGCCACCGTGCCGTTCCGCCGCTCGCCGAGCCTCTTCCACCTCCACTACGACGACCGCACCTTCGCCGCCACCGCCTGGACGGGAGCGGCCCTCGCCGCCGCCCTGGCCGCCGGCGCCGGCGACGCCCTCCCGCTGTGGGCCGCCATGCTCGCCTGGGCGGTGCTCTGGGCGCTCTACCTCTCCGTCGTCAACGTCGGCCAGACCTGGTACGCCTTCGGCTGGGAGTCGCTCCTGCTGGAAGCCGGCACCCTCGCCGCGCTCCTCGGCAACGGCACCGTCGCCCCGCCCGTCACCGTGCTCTGGCTGCTGCGCTGGCTGCTCTTCCGCGTCGAGTTCGGCGCCGGGATGATCAAGTGGCGGGGCGACCCCTGCTGGCGCGACCTCACCTGCCTCTACCACCATCACGAGACCCAGCCGATGCCCGGACCCCTCAGCTGGTTCTTCCACCACCTGCCCCGCCCGCTCCACCGGGTCGAGGCGGCCGCCAACCACGTCGTCCAGCTGCTCGTCCCGTTCGCCCTCTTCCTCCCGCAGCCGGCCGCGAGCACCGCCGCCGCCCTGATGGCCCTCACCCAGCTCTGGCTCGTGCTCTCCGGCAACTTCGCCTGGCTGAACTGGCTCACCATCGCCCTCACCCTCACCGTCGTCGACGCCCGCACCGCCGACCGGCTGCTCCCGCTGCCCGCCACCCCCCGCCCCGCCGGCGCCCCGCTCTGGTACGAGGTGCTCGTGCTCGCCGCCACGGCCGGCATCCTCGCCCTCGGCGTCCGCCCCGCCCGCAACCTCCTCTCCCGCCGCCAGGTGATGAACCGCTCCTTCGACCGGCTCCACCTCGTCAACAGCTACGGCGCCTTCGGCTCCGTCACCCGCATCCGGCACGAGATCGTCCTCGAAGGCACCGACACCGAACGGCCCGGACCCGACACCCGCTGGCACGCCTACGAATTCCGGGGCAAACCGGGCGAACTCCGTCGAATGCCGCGGCAGATCGCGCCGTACCACCTCCGCCTCGACTGGCTCATGTGGTTCGCCGCCATCTCACCGTCCTACGCGCGGCCCTGGTTCACGCCGTTCGTCGCCCGGCTCCTCGTCAACGACCCCGACACCCTCCGGCTGCTCCGCCGCAACCCCTTCCCGGACACCCCGCCCGCCTGTGTCCGAGCCCGCCTCTACCGTTACCGGTACAGCAGTTGGCGCCGACTCAGGTCGACCGGCGAATGGTGGCGGCGCGAACCGCTCCGCGACTTCCTGCCGCCCGTCACGCTCAGCGACGTGCGCCACCTGGCGCCGCGACGCGGGCCGTGACACGGCACAGCTCCGCAACAACCCGCCCGGTGCGTGCGCACGTCGAACGGGCACCCGTATTCTGGCCCTCCGCGCCGCAACCCGCCGAGCCGCACCAGGCGCCTTCTCCGCAAACCCCCTCCCGTCACCCGCCACGGAACCGGACTTCCACATGACAGTGCGCTACCTGAACGACGCCGACGCCTCGGTGCCGGCCCCGGCTGCCACTCCGGACGGCGAAGCCGGCCCGGACACCCGCGAGGAGCTCGGCCGCTACGCAGACCAGGGCGGATTCAGCCTCACCGCCGACGCCAACCCGTGGCTCGCCGCCACCGACACCGTCACCGGCCCCGAGGACGCCCGCGGAGCCTCGACGGTGCTCGCCGAACTCCGCAGCCTGGAGATCCGCGCCGTCGGCGCAGCCGTCACCGGCATCGCCGCCAAGGCCGAACTCGACGTCCCCGACACCCTGCTCGGCCTCGGCACCCTGCTCGACGTCCTGCAGCGCGTCCACACCGCCGGATCGACCCTCGGCGCCGGAGCCTTCGGCGCCGACCTCGACTCCCTCACCGCCGCCACCGGCAGCCGCCGCTGGCGCGCCGAGCAGGGCGTCAAGCTCTCCTGGAGCAAGCGCCGCGCCCTGCGCGCCGAGGCCCGCGGCCTCGTCACCGGCAAGAAGCCCAACCGCGTCGAGCTGCACGCCGCCCTCGTCGCCGCAGCCGCCGCCCGTACCGACTGGGCCGCCCTCGCCACCGGCAACGGCAGCCCCGCGGTACCCGCCGACGGCGCCCTGCTCGCCGAGACCGCCCAGGCCATCGACGCGCTCGGCACCGCCGTCCGCGCCCTCGGTCGCCTCCTCCCCGGCCAGGACCCCGAGCAGCTCCAGCTCGCCGACCTCGCCGACCTCGTCGACCGGCTCGCCGCCGACGAGGGCACCCTCTACCGCCTCCCGGCCCTCGCCTCCCTGCGCACCGCCCTCGCCGCCCAGGGCCTGGACGGGCTCCTGGACGAGCTGACGGAGCGTCAGGCAGACCGCGAAGCGGCACTCGCCGCGTACGACCGCCGCACCGCCGCCGCCGAGGACACCACCGAGGCCGAGGAGGCCGCCCGCCAGGCGCTCGCCGCAGGCCCGCGCGAGAGCGGCGAGCAGACCACGGAGGCCGAGGCGGAGGTCGAGACGGAGGCTGCCACTGAGGTCGAGCCGGTCGTCGAGGCTGAGCCGGTCGTCGAGACCGTGGCTGAGGTCGAGCCCGTCGTTGAGGCCGAGCCTGTGGCTGAGGTCGAGCCGGTTGCCGAGCCCATCGCTGAGGTCGAGCCGGTCGTCGAGGCCGAGCCTGTGGCTGAGGTCGAGCCGGTTGTCGAGGAGACCGTGGCTGAGGCCGAGCCCGTCGTCGAGGAGGCCGTTGAGGTCGAGCCGGTTGCCGAGCCGGTCGTCGAGGCCGAGCCTGTGGCTGAGGTCGAGCCGGTCGTCGAGGTCGAGCCGGTTGCCGAGCCCGTCGCCGAGGCCGAGCCGGTTGCCGAGCCCGTGGCTGAGGTCGAGCCCGTCGCCGAGGCCGAGGCCGTCGAGGCTGAGCCCGTGGCCGTCGAGGCCGAGCCCGTGGCCGTCGTCGAGCCGGTCGTCGAGCCCGAGCCGGTCGTCGAGCCCGAGCCCGTGGCCGAGGTCGTCGCCGAGCCCGTCGTCGAGGAGGCGCCCGCCGCCGCTCCCGCCGCCGCTCCGGCTGCCGCCCGTCGGCCGGCGAAGCCGAAGGTCGTCGCGGGCAAGGCGGTCACCGCGTACACCCCTGCCGAGCTGGCCGCGCTGGTGGGCTGGCTGGACGGTGACGGCACCACCCGCAGTGACGACGAGCTGCTGCGTGCCGCGATGAAGGAGCTGGGCTTCGCCCGGCTCGGTCCCCGTATCAAGGAGGCGCTGGGCGCCGCCGTGACGGAGGTCCGCGGCTGACGCCGTTCCGTAGGAGTGCCCGTGCCCGCCGGCGGATCACCGCCGGCGGGCACGGGTGTGTCGGGGGCGGGTTCAGCCGACGGTGATGGCGTCGAGTTTGGCCCGCAGGTAGTCGGTGGAGTCGACGGGGTCGTGGGCGACGCGTCCGAGCGGGGCGGGGAGCGGGGCGACCGTCGTGTGCGGGTCGCACTCGTAGAAGTACACGAGCGACACGAGCTCCTCGTCGGGGGCGTCGGGGGAGGGCGGCAGCACCCGGTGCCGGCCGGAGCGCCACCGGTCGCCGGTCCAGCGGGCCATCAGGTCGCCGATGTTGACGGTGAGCGCGGCGGGGTCGTACGGGGCGTCGGCCCAGCCCTGTTCCTCCGTCCAGACCTGGAGGCCGCCGCGGCCCTGCTGGCGGTCGAGCAGGGTGACGGTGCCGAAGTCGGTGTGGGGTCCGATCCGGTACTGGCCGGGCAGGGGGTCGCCGACGGTCTCGGACGCCGGGTACCAGTTGATGTTGCAGGTGAAGGTCGGGGCGCCGGTGTGGCGGGTGAAGAAGTCCTCGGGGCGGCCGAGGGCGGCGGCGAGCAGGCGCAGGGTCTCGTCGGCGATGGTCCGCATGCGTGCCATGTACGCCTCGACGAGTCGTTGCAGGCCGGGGGCGTCGGTGTCGGGCCAGACGTTGCGCCGGAACCAGAACGCGTCGAGTTCGGCGTCGCCGGTGGCGTTCTCGGCGCCGGCGGTCCACGACTCCTTGAGGTCGGGGGGTGTCTCGGTGCCTTCGGAGTAGCCGTTGGCCTCGGCGCCGGGGCCGAGCCAGCCGCGGCCGCCGACGGGGACGGCGTAGCGCCGCTTGACCGCGTCGGGCAGGGCGAAGAAGGCGCGGGCGGTGGCCCTGACCTCGGCGCGTTCGTCCTCCGTCACACCGTGGCCGGTGATCAGCAGGAAGCCGGCCCGGCCGAGGGCCTCGTCGACGCTGCGGGCGATGCGGGCGCGTTCGGCGTCCGTCCCGGTGGTCCACGCGCCGAGGTCGACGGTGGGAATGCGTACCTCTGCCATGCGTCTGCTCCTATTCGCCGATGTCCTCGAACCACAGCTCCGGTCGGGCTGCGATGAAGTCCGTCATCAACCGCACGCAGACGGGGTCGTCGACGACCGTGATGCCGACGCCGTGCTCGGCCAGCCAGTCGTGGCCGCCGCTGAAGGTGCGGGCCTCGCCGATCACCACCCGGCCGATCCCGAACTGCCGTACCAGGCCCGAGCAGTACCAGCACGGTGACAGGGTCGTCACCATGGTGGTGCGCCCGTAGCCGCGCAGCCGTCCGGCGGCCCGGAAGGCCGCCGTCTCCGCGTGCATCGACGGATCGCCGTCCTGTACGCGGCGGTTGTGGCCGCGTCCGAGGAGTTCGCCGTGTTCGTCGAAGAGTGCGGCGCCGATCGGCACCCCGCCCTCCGCGAGCCCGGCCCGGGCCTCCTCGACCGCGACCGCGAGCATGTGTCCGAGATCCACCGTCTCCACCTCCGTCTGCGAAACACCACGGCAACGAATGCTGCGTACCCTCCCTGGCGCCGCATCCCTCGGACCGACGCGCCAGGTTTTCCTCTCCCCCGTCCTGCTTCCAGCGCCACCGCACCGCCCACCCTCAGCCGCACCAGACCTGCCGGGAGATCGACATGCCCGTTCTCACCGTCCGCGAGATCCTCGCCCTCGACGTCCTCGGCCCGGCCTCCCCGCTCCTGCTGGCGGGCCGCACCTCCCTCGACCGGCCCGTCCGCTGGGTGCACTCCAGCGAGGTCTACGAGGGCTGCAACTTCCTCTACGGGGGCGAACTGCTCCTGACCAACGGCTACGGCCTGGCGCGGGCGTCCGCCGACCGGCAGCGCGCGTACGTCCGCGAGCTCGCCTCGCGGGCCGCGGCGGCGCTCTTCGTCGAGATCGGCCGCGCCCTGCCGGAGATGCCGGAGGCGGTGACCGCCGAGGCCGAGCGGCTGGGCCTGCCGCTGGTGGCGCTGCGCCGGGTCGTGCCGTTCGTCCGGATCGCCGAGGTGGTCAACACCGCGATCGTGTCGCTGTCGCTGGCCGCGCGAGCCACCCGCCGCTTCCGGGACTCCCCGCACACCGTGCCGGGCGGTGCCGACCAGGCGCGCGCCCTGCTCGCCGACCTGCTGGACGGTGTGCCGATCGGCCACGCGGAGGCGGGGGCCCGGGCCGAACTCGCCGGCTTCCGCGTGCCGGAGGGCCACCGGCTGCTGGGGCTCGCCGCCCGCGGCCTGCCCACCACGGCTCCGGGGCGGGTGGCGGCCCCCGAGCCGGGCCGGGTCGGCGGCGCGGCCATGGCGGCCGAACTCGACGGCGGGCTGCTCGCGCTGCTGGCCGTCCCGGCCTCGCCCGACCCCGTGCGGGCCGTGCGGGCCGCGCTGGAGGCGGTCGCGCCGCCCGGCGCCGTGGTGGGCCTTGGGTCCGCCGTACCGGCCGGTGCCGGCTGGCAGCGGTGCGGCGAGAGCCTGCGGGAGGCGGCCGCCACCCTCGAACTCGCCGTCACCGTGCCGCCCGCCGAGCCGCGCCGCCCCGGTCCGGACGAGCCGTACGTCGCCACCGCCCGGGCCTTCGCCCTGGAGCGCGAACTCTCCCGGTCGGGCGGGCGCGAGCGCTGGACGCGGCTCGCCGAGGACGCCCTCGGGCCACTGCTGGCCTGGGAGTCCCGGCACCCGAGCGACCTCGTCCGGACGCTGGAGGTGCACCTGCGCAACGGCTGCTCGCCGACCCGCACCGCCGGACTGCTGCACATCGGCCGGCAGTCGCTGTACCAGCGGCTGGAGCGGATCGAGCGGCTGCTCGGGCTCGCGGTCGCCGACCCCGAGCTGCAGGCCGAACTACTGCTCGCCGCCTGCGCGCACCGGCTGCTGCAGGCCGGAGCCGCGGACCGTCCGACGGCGCGGCGCACCGTGCCGCCCGCGCCGCCCGCTCAGCGGGTCGGCGCGAGTCCCGGCACCCGGCGCAGTGCCGCGTACAGCGCGGCCGTGAGCACGAACCCGGCGACGCAGGTGAGGTCGCCGATCGCGGGTTCCGCGCGGACGAGGTAGCCGCTGAAGTCCTCCTGGTTGGAGAAGAGCAGCACCGACACGACGGTGCCCACCAGCATGGCGACCGGGCCCGCCCACACCTCGTAGCCGCTGTCCGCCATCCGGGCCGAGGTGTCGGCGTCGCTCGTACCGGCGCGGTGCCGCAGCCACTGGTCGGTCAGCACCACGGCCAGCCAGGGGGCCACCCAGTAGGCGATGACCAGCAGGAACGCCTCGTAGGAGTGGCCGGCGTCGTCGAGTCCCGTCCAGGCGACGAGGAAGCCGAGCACGCCGATCACCGCGGCGACGGGGCCGCGCGGCAGCCTGCGCAGACCGAGGGAGACGAAGGACATGCCGGCGGAGTAGATGTTGATGGCGTTGGCGGAGACGGCGCCGAGCATGATCGCGAGGAGGGTCAGGTCGCCCAGCCAGCCCGGCAGGTGGCCGGTGAAGGCCGCCGTCGGGTTCTTCTCGCCGGTGGCCACGGTCGCGGAGGCGGCCCCGACGACGGCGAGCAGCGATACGCCGGCGAAGACGCCGAGCGCCGGGTACAGCGCGACCTTCCAGCGGGTGGCGTCGGACGGCAGGTAGCGGGTGTAGTCGGAGGCGAACGGGTTCCAGCCCGCCGCGTAGCCGAAGGCGGTGCTGAACGCGAGCAGGAAACCGCCGGCGCTGCCCGCGGTGGACGCCGAGCCGCCGAGGTGGGCCTTGCCGAGCATCACCGCCGACGCCGCCAGGAACACCACGGTGAGCACCGGCAGGGCGTACTGCTCGAAGCGGTGCACGAAGTTGTGCCCGAGGTAGGCCACCGCCACCTGCGCCAGGACGACCAGCACCAGGCACAGCAGGGTCGGCCAGCCGGTCAGGCTCGCGAGGGCGAACGCGCCCGACACGCTGTTGACGGCGAACCAGCCCAGGCCCGCCCCGGCCGCGTTGAGCGCCGCCGGCAGTGCGTTGCCCCAGCGTCCGAACGCGACCCGTCCGGCGACCATCTGCGGCACGCCGAACCGAGGGCCGTACGCACTCAGCACGCCGTGCGTGAGCGAGCCGAGCGCGGTGCCGAGCAGCAGGGCGGCGGTGGCCGTCCAGAAGCCCAGGCCGAAGAACAGCACCGAGATCACCCCGATGTAGATCGTGGCGAACTCCATGTTGGGCGAGAGCCACGTCCAGAGCAGCCCCAACGGGCTGCCGTGCCGGGCCGGTTCGGGAACGGGCTCGGCGCCGGTGGGTTCGACCGCGAGCACGTGGGCGCCGTAGGCGGTGACCTCCGCGGCGGCGCCGGGGGCAGTGGTGGGGGCTGTCGTCATATCCACAATCTCGACCCGCCGCCACGGCCCCGGCAACGGACGTACCGCCCGCACCGCCGCACCCCGTTGCGTACAGTCCGTACGCCCGGGAGCCCTGCGGTGCGGGCGGATTGCCGCACCGTTACCCGCGGGTTTCGCGGTCGGCGGCGACGAGCCGTCCTACCGCGCGGCGGCCGCGAGACCCTCCAACTCCTTGACGCTCGGCGTCAGGGTGTTGCCGCCGAGCGGCTCGGGCGATCCGGCGGGCTGCAGGGCGTACTGGCCCTGCAGCGGCGTGATCATCGAGGCCGGTGCGTCCGGGAAGGTCGTCAGGTACAGCAGGTACGACTGCCCGGGTGTCAGCTGCTTGTCGTCCGAGGTGTACCGGGTGGTGCCGAGGAGACCGCCCAACTGCTTGATCTCGACGCGGTCGCCCGCCTTCACGGCGCCCTTGTAGACCTTGCCGACCGTGACGCCGACGACCGTCACCACGAGCGGCTTGTCCGTGGCGGTGCCGTTCGTCCCGGTGCCCGCGGCCGGGTTGAGCCTGGGGTCGTCGCCCTTCGGGATGTTCGGTGTCAGGTTGCGCACCTCGCTGCCGGGAAGGGCGACCGCCTCGATCACGAGGTCGGCCTTCCCGAACAGCTCACTGCTCGACGTGAAGGAGGGGTACGCGGCGTGGTAGGCCACCTCGGTGATCGCGGACGACTGCTTGTCGCCCGACGAGCACGCCGTGCCACCGAGGGCGAGAGCACCTGCGCAGAGCAGTGGGAGAATGAGCCTTTTCAACGCTTTCCCCGATTCCTAGTAGATGGCGTTGACGTCGTCGATGTCGTAGGTGGTCGGCTTGACCAGCGTGTTCCACGACTCGTATTTCATGATCGATGCCGCCGATGTCGACGGATTGTCGACGAGGCTGAGTCCGTGGCCCAGTTCGTGGCCGAATACGCGGGTCACCATGTTGTTCCAGTTGGTCGCGTCGCGGACGATCGTCGTCGTGTTGAGCTTGATGCTGAACGTGCGGCTGCTGTTGCGGGACCCGGTGCTGGTGTAGAGCCCGTACCAGGTGTCCGCGTACGAGGTGACGCTGAGCGTGTTCGGCGAGTTGGAGAGCGTGCCGATGGCCGCGGGTGTGGGCGTGCCGTTCCAGTTGCTGATGGCCGCCGTCAGCGGGGTCTGCCAGGTGCTGTTGTAGGAGAAGGTCCGGATGCTGAAGCTCGCGGAGGGCATGCCTCCGGACCAGTAGGTCGCGTGGGCGGCCTGGGGTGCTGTCTGGACGCCGACTCCGGCGACGGTCACGAGTGCTGCGAGCAGGCCGAGGCGGCCATTTTTCCGCACGGAATTCCACCTTCCGGATCATGGATTCTTTCCAAGCCGGAACGGCCTGCCGGCCACCGGTGCGGCAGGCATCGGCGGACTGCGGGCGACGTGGCCCGACGGCAGGTCATTTCCCCCCTGGTGCCTGCAGCCTAAGTGTCCATCGTTGACGAATCAATGCCGTTATCACTATAGGAGGGAATGTCGTTCTGGAATTGTTTTGTCTCCGTCCTCTGTGTGTGGCGTGTTTGTCTCCGTCCTCTGTATCCGGTGCCTTTTGTCGCGATGGCCGGAGGGGATTCGCCCTCCTTCGTCCGGGTCGGCGCCGCGGTTTCCGCCGCCGCGCCGGGGCTTCGACGGAGCAGGGCCCGTGGCGGTTCCACGCCCGGCGGCCGGGGCCGGGGGTGTTGCCGCCGAGCGGCTCCGGCCGCCCGGCGGGCTCAGCCGCCGAACTGCAGCGTCTGCAGGTGCTCGGGCACGATCACCCGGCCGCCCGGGACGAGCCGGCGGGCCTCGGCGACGACGCCGTCGAGGTCCATGGAGTCGTCGGCCAGGGCGGGTTCGCCGATCGGGGTCTCGAAGTTGTCCCAGTGCACGGGCACGACCGTGCGGGGCCGTCCGAGGGCGTTCAGCAGCCGCGAGGCGTACGCGTGGGTGGTGCCGGTGCGGCTGGGCACGGCCACCATGGCGATGTCGGGCCGCAGGCCGGTGACGTGGCGTTCGACGAAGTCGCTGGCGCCCGTGAGGAAGGCGGAGGGGCCGTCGCCGAAACGGATCTGGAAGGCGAGCGTGTCGCCCTCGGGCAGGTCGCCGATGGTCAGCGGGGCCCGGGCGGGAGGGGCGGTGAGGGTGCCGGGCGCGAAGTAGGTGTGCTTGGCGTTGCGGCTGTGCAGGCTGCCGACGGTCTCCACGGTGAAGCCGTCGAAGTCGAGCACCTCACCGCCCTTGACGGGGACGAGCTTCGCCCGGTCGACGCCCATCGCCGCCAGCAGGTGGCAGGTCGTCTGGGTGCCCATGACGGTCGCGCCGGTGGTCCGGGCGATGTGCGGCACGTCGTTGACGTGGTCCCAGTGGGCGTGGGTGACGAGGATCAGGTCCGCTCGGCCGGCGTGCTGCTCGACGAGGGCGGTGTCGACGGTGAGTTCGGTCGCCGGGTCGAAGGCGGGCTTGCGGCTGGTCGTGGGGAACAGTCCGGTGTCGTACCGGGTGAGGTACGGGTCGAGGAGCACCGTCCGTCCGGAACCCTCGATCCGCCAGCCGGAGTTGCCGAGCCAGGTGAACGCGGTCGCGGTGCCGGTCCGGGCCGGGTCCGCCGCGGGTGCGGTGGCCGCGGCGTGGGCGGGCAGGGCGGCGGCGGGGAGGGCGGCGGCCCCCGCGGCGGCCGTCCTCAGCAGGGTGCGTCGTGCCAACGGGTTGGTGGTCACGGGTTTCTGACGTCCTCTCGGTCGATGGAGCGCAGGCGAACTCCTGCGCCCGGTGGGAAGGACCGCATACCGACCGTTCCGGTTCCGCCGAGGCCCCCGGCGGTCCGGCCGGACCGGCCCGTAGGCTTTTCCCATGCGAGACGTTGCGGCGGGGATCGGCTATCTCTTCAAGGGCCAGCGGTGGGTGGCCCGGCATGCCCGGTGGTGGGGGTTCGGGATGATCCCGGCGCTGATCGCCCTGGTGGGGTACGTGGCGGCGATGGTCGCGCTCGTGGTCTGGTCCGGCGACCTCGCGGACTGGGCGACGCCGTTCGCCGACGACTGGACCTCGCCGTGGCAGGGCCTGCTGCGCGGGGCGCTGGCGGCCGCCGCGGTGGTGGTCGGCGGCCTGCTGTCGGTGGTGACCTTCACCGCGGTGACGCTCCTGGTCGGGCAGCCGTTCTACGAGTCGCTCTGCGAGAAGGTCGACGAGACCGAGGGCGGCGCCCCGGCCAAGCCGGACGTGCCGCTCTGGCGGGAGCTGCTGGTGTCGGCCCGCGACAGCCTGTCGGTGCTGCTGCGGGTGGTGGCGATCGGCGTGCTGCTGTTCGCGGGCGGCTTCCTGCCGGTGGTGGGGCAGACGGTGGTGCCGGTGCTCGGCGTGCTGGCCTCCGGCTACTTCCTGACGGTGGAGCTGGCGGCGGTGGCCCTGCAGCGCCGCGGCATCCCGCAGCGCGATCGGCTGCGGCTGCTGAGGTCGCGGCTGGGGCTGACGGTGGGCTTCGGCGCGCCGCTGGTGCTGCTCTTCCTGGTGCCGTTCCTGACCGTGCTGGCGATGCCGGGCGCGGTGGCCGGTGCCACCCTGCTCGCCCGCGACCTCGTTCCGGTGGACGGCGCCGAGGCGGACGGCGCCGACGGGCAGGACGCCGACGGGCAGGGCGCGGCCGGCGAGGACCCGGGCGCCGGGCCGGACGGCGCTCACGGTGGGTACGGCGGGCGCGACGGGCGCGGACCGGAGCGCGACGGCCGCGCCGGGCGGAGCATCGACTTCAGCAAGTGACACGGTCGAAGCCACGCAGTGTGACAGCGATTTGACTTTCCGCTACCGTCTGGCGGATAAAAGCCGCATGAGCGCACCGGCACGCACCCGAGTGACCGCGACCCCGCCGGCCCCGGCCGGGATCGATCTTGCGGATCCAGGCTTCTGGCGGCTCCCCGACCGGGAGCGGGCGGCGGCGTTCGCCGAGCTCCGCCGACTGGAGGGCCCGGTGCGCTTCACCGACCGGGCGTCGGGGCGGTCCTTCCTGGCGCTCGTCCGGCATGCCGACGTGGTGGCCGCGAGCCGTACCCCCGAGGTGTTCGTCAGCGGTCCGGGCGTCACCACGCCCGAACCGGCGAGCTGGGTGCGGGCGCTGTTCGGCGACTCGATGGTCAACCTCGACGACCCGCAGCACGCGGACCTGCGGCGGATCGTCTCGCGGGCCTTCACCCCGCGGCTGATCTCCCGGGTGGAGGACGACATCCGGCGGGTCGCCGCGCGGGTCGTCGACGACGTGATCGAGCGGCGGCCGGACGACTTCGTGTCGGCGGTCGCCGCGGAGCTGCCGTACCAGGTGATCTGCAACATGATGGGCATCCCGGAGCGGCAGCGCCGGCAGATCCTCGCGCTGGTCAACCACGCGTCCGAGCACACCGGCGTGGCGCGCAGCCGACTGCGGGTGCCGGGCCGGGGGCTGCGGGCGCTGGGCCGGATGCAGCTCGTCATCGCGGCGCTCGGCCGGGAGCGCCGCCGGCGTCCTGCCGACGACCTGATCTCGGCGCTGGTCACCGCGGACGTCGACGGCAGGCACCTCAACTCCCGCGAGCTGGGCGCCTTCTTCTCGCTGCTGCTGGTCGCCGGGGTGGAGACGACCCGTAACGCGCTCGCGCACGGCCTGCACCTGCTGACCGCGCACCCGGAGCAGCGCGCCCTGCTGCTGGACGACTTCGAGCCGCGGGTCGGCGGCGCGGTGGAGGAGATCGTCCGCTGGTCCACGCCGATCGTGCAGTTCCGCCGTACGGTCGCCGCCGACCACGACCTGCACGGCACCCGTCTGGTGCAGGGGGAGAAGGTGGTGCTGTTCTTCGGCGCGGCCAACCGCGACGAGGCGGTGTTCGCCGACCCGGAGGCCTTCGACATCACCCGCTCGCCCAACCCGCACCTGGGGTTCGGCGGCGGCGGCCCGCACTTCTGCCTCGGCGCCTACCTCGCCCGGCAGGAGATGAAGGTGCTCTACCGCGAGCTCTTCGCCCGGCTGCCGGAGGTGCGGTCGGTGGGCGAGCCGGTGCTGATCCCGTCCAGCTTCGACCACCGGGTGCGGTCGCTGCGCTTCACCGGCTGAGCGCGCCCGCCGCGGACGGCCCGGCCGTCCGCGCGCCGGTCCCCGCGTCCGGCCGTGCCTCCGCACGCGCGTCCGGTCTGGCGGCGGCGATGGCGAGGGCGGCGGCGCCGACCAGTCCGGCGTCGGTGCCGAGCAGCGCGGGGGTGACGGTGAGGCCCGCGGTGAAGGGCAGCGCGGCGTAGGTGGCGAGGTGGCGCCGCAGGGGTGCGAAGAAGAGCTCGCCGGCGCCCGCGACGCCGCCGCCGACGACGACCGTGTCGAGTTCGACCAGGGTGGCGGTGGCGGCGATGCCGGCGGCGAGGGCCTGGGCGGCCCGGTCGAAGGCGCCGATCGCGACGGGGTCCCCGGCGGCGGCCGAGGCGGCGACGGCCGCGGCGGAGGCGTCGGGGCCGGTGGGCCGCCAGCCGTGGTCGTGGGCGTGACGGGCGATGGCGGTGCCGCTGGCGAGCAGTTCGAGGCAGCCGCGCGAGCCGCAGGGGCAGGGGTCGCCGTCGAGGTCGACGGTGATGTGGCCGAGGTGGCCGGCGTTGCCGGTGGGGCCGGCGTGCACGGCGCCGTCCAGGACGAGTCCGCCGCCGACGCCGGTGGAGACGACGATGCAGAGGGCGTTGCGGTGCCCGCGGGCGGCGCCCCGCCAGTGTTCGCCGGCGGTCATGGCGACGGCGTCGCCGCCGAGGACGGCGGGCAGGCCGCGGGCGGCGGGGTGGGCGGCGACGTGGTCGAGGACGGGGAATCCGCGCCAGGCGGGGATGTTGACCGGGCTGACCCGGCCGGCCCGGACGTCGACGGGGCCCGCGCTGCCGACGCCCAGGGCGACCGCCTCGGGCCAGGACGGGTGCTCGGCGAGTTCGGTGAGCACCTCGTCGAGGGCCCGCGCCACCACGTCGGCGGCCTCGCGGGCGGGTGTGGGGCGCTGCACCTGCGCGAGGAGCGCGCCCTCGGCGTCGACGAGGCCGCCGGCGATCTTCGTGCCGCCGATGTCCAGGGCCGCGTAGAGCGGACGTGCCGCGGCGGGCCCGGGCCGGTGGAGTTCGGTCCGCTGCTTGCTCATGGTGGGTCTCCGGCCGGTGCGTCGGGGCGTGGTGCGGCGGTCCGGTGGGTCACCGGACCGCCCGGGACGAGTCTGGACTGACAAGACAACGTTGTCCAGCTCCACGGCGTGCGCCGACTAAACCCCGTGGCCGCGAGCATTAGTTTTAGTAAATTTTAGTTCGTAAGGCCGGTTTCGTTATCAAACCGCCTGGAAGAAAGCCTTGAACGTTCTATGGACATGGCGCTGATGTGACGTCTACGTTAAGCGTCCATCAGCCCCGGGCCTCCTCTGCGGCCCGCTGCGGGCCCTCACTGTGATCGACCCCCACGAGTCACACCAGCGCAAAGGAGCGAGCGGGTATGCGAAGAGGATGGATGGCCGTCGCAGCCGCCACGATGACGGTTCTCACCGCCTGCAGCAGCAGCGGGAGCGGCGGATCGGCCGAGGCGACCGCGCCCGGCGACCCGGCCGGGGTCACCGGTGAGATCACCGTCCTGACCAACCGGACCGACCAGATCTCCGACGGCACGCTGAAGAAGTACGCGGCGGAGTTCGCCAAGGTCTACCCCGGCGTGACGGTGAAGTTCGAGGGTCTCACCGACTACGAGGGCGAGACCAAGATCCGGATGAACACCGAGAACTACGGTGACGTCCTGCTGATCCCCAACTCCCTCTCCGTGAGCCAGTACCCGACCTTCTTCGCGCCGCTCGGCAACTCCTCCGAGCTGTCGGAGAAGTTCGACTACACCGACCACGCCACCGTCTCCGACAAGGTCTACGGCCTCGCCAACATCGGTGTCGCCAACGGCTTCGTCTACAACAAGGCGGTGTGGGCGCAGGCCGGCATCACCGAATGGCCCACCACCCCGGCGCAGTTCGTCGAGGACCTCAAGGCGGTCAAGGCCAGGACAGGTGCGACGCCGTACTACACGAACTACAAGGACGGCTGGCCGCTGACCAACTGGACGAACGCCCTCGGCTCGCCCAGCTGCGACTTCAAGGCCCACGACGCCCTGGCCACCACCGCCGAGCCCTGGGCCGCGGGCAAGGACATGTACGCCATCGACAAGCTGCTCTTCGACGTCGTCCACGAGAAGCTGACCGAGGCCGACCCGACGACCAGCAACTGGGAGCAGTCCAAGACCCTCATCGGCTCCGGCAAGGTCGGCTCGATGTGGCTCGGCTCCTGGGCGATCTCCCAGATGCAGGCCGCGGCGAAGGCGGCCGGCCAGGACCCGGCGAACATCGGCTTCATGCCGTTCCCGGCCCAGGTGGACGGCCACTTCTGCTCGGTGCTGCGCCCGGACTACCAGTACGCGGTCAACGTGCACTCGAAGCACAAGGAGGCCGCGCGGGCCTGGATCGACTGGTTCCTCACGAAGTCCGGCAGCGCGGCCGCCGAGGGCTCGATCTCCGCGGTGAAGGGCACCGAACTGCCCGCCACGCTGCAGCCGTTCAAGGAGAAGAGCGTCCGGTTCATCCCCGAGGCGCAGGAGAGGACCGCCGAGGTCAACAAGATCGACAAGGCGTCCGAGATCGGCATCACCGCCCAGGACTACCGACAGCGCCTGGTGGACGTGGCCCGCGGCAGCGCCGGCGGCGGCGCCGAGAGCTTCTTCAAGGACCTGAACAAGAAGTGGTCCGAGGCCCAGCAGACCATCGGCGGCTGACCGAAGGGCCCACGGGAGGAACCGGTACGCGGCGGACGGACCCCGCCGTCGCGTCCCGGATCCCCGGCCGACCAGCCACCCGGCCCGGATCCCCGGCCGACGCTCCGACGAGGTACACGACATGACGACCAAGACCCGCACCCGGGCCCCCGCCCCACCGGCACCCCGCCCCCCGAAGGCCCGCCGCACCGGGCGGCGCACCCGCACCTCCTGGCGGATCACGCCCTGGCTCTACCTGCTGGCGCCGCTCGCCTTCCTGGTGGCCTTCACCTACCTGCCGATCGCCGACCTGGTGGGCTACAGCTTCACGGACTGGGACGGCGTCAGCCCGACCAGCGCGTTCGTCGGCGCGAAGAACTACGTCGACCTCTTCACCCGGCCGCAGCTCTTCCGGGTGTTCTTCGTCAGCGGGTTCTACCTCGTCGGCGCGTTCCTGCAGATCGCCCTGGCGCTGTACCTCGCGACCGTGCTGAGCTTCGACACGCGGGCGCGCAACCTCTTCAAGGGCATCCTGTTCTTCCCCTACCTGATCAACGGCGTCGCCATCGGCTTCGTCTTCCTGTACTTCTTCCAGCCCGGCGGCACCCTCGACTCGCTGCTCGGCGCGGTCGGCGTGCACGGGCAGCACTTCTGGCTCGGCGACCCGGACCTCTCGAACACCTCGCTGGCCGGCGTGTCCGTGTGGCGGTTCACGGGCCTCAACATGGTGCTCTTCCTCGGCGCGATCCAGTCGATCCCGGCGCACCTCTACGAGGCCGCGGCGCTCGACGGGGCCAACCGGTGGCAGCAGTTCCGCCACATCATCGCGCCGGGCATCAAGCCGATCATCAGCCTCAGCGCCATCCTGGCGGTCTCCGGCGCGCTGTCGGTCTTCGAGATCCCGTACATCATGACCGGCGGCTCGAACAACACGCAGACCTTCGTCATCCAGACCGTCAAGCTCGCGTTCCAGTTCGACAAGGTCGGCCTGGCCTCCGCGGCCGCCGTCGTCCTGCTCGTCATCATCCTGCTCGTCACCTGGCTGCAGCGCCGGCTGGCGCCCGACGAGAGGGTGGAACTCTCGTGACCACCACCACCGGTCCCACGGCCGCCCGGCCCGCGCCCGCCGCCGCCCCCGTACGGAAGGCCCGTCCCGGCCCCCGCTCAGCCCTCGCCACCGGGCTCAAGTACCTCTCGCTGGTGGCGGCCTGCGGCGTCGTCCTGATCCCGATGCTCGTCGTCGTGCTGACGAGCCTCAAGACCGAACGCGAGGTCGCCACCACCGGCCCGCTGTCGCTGCCGCACGACCTGCTCAACTTCGCCAACTACGGCACCGCCTTCGACCAGGGCCGGATGCTGCCGGCGTTCGCCAACACCGCGTTCATCCTGGTCGTCTCGACCGCCGGCACCGTGCTGATCGGCTCGATGGCCGCCTACGCCCTCGACCGCTTCGAGTTCCGGCTGAAGAAGCTCGTGCTCGCGCTCTTCCTCGTCGCGACCCTGGTGCCGAGCGTCACCACGCAGGTCGCCACCTTCCAGGTCGTCAACGACCTCGGGGCGTTCAACACCCGCTGGGCGCCGATCCTGCTCTACCTCGGCACCGACATCGTCTCGATCTACATCTTCCTGCAGTTCATCCGCTCCATCCCGATCTCCCTCGACGAGGCGGCCCGCCTCGACGGCGCCAACTCCTTCACCATCTACCGGCGCATCATCCTGCCGATGCTCAAGCCGGCCGTCGCCACGGTCGTCATCATCAAGGGCATCGCCGTCTACAACGACTTCTACGTGCCGTTCCTCTACATGCCCTCCAGCGACCTCGGCACCATCTCGACCTCGCTGTTCCGGTTCAAGGGCCCCTTCGGCGCCCACTGGGAGGTCATCTCGGCCGGCAGCATCCTCGTGATCATCCCCACCCTGGTGGTCTTCCTGGCACTCCAGCGCTTCATCTACAACGGCTTCGCCGCCGGGTCCACCAAGTAGCGACCCGCCCGCCCGCCCGCCGCCCTCGCCGCCACACCGTCTCGCGGGCCCACCGGCCCCACCGCACCACAAGGAGCACGCATGACAGTCCGCACGCCGATCACCGACGGCTGGACGCTGCGTCTGGACACCGCCCGGCACACCCCCGACCAGGCGCCGACCGCCCTGCTGACGGACGCCGTACCCGCCCAGGTCCCCGGCTGCGTGCACACCGACCTGCTCGCCGCCGACCTGATCCCCGACCCGTACCTCGGCCTGAACGAGCACGAGGTCGCCTGGATCGGCCGCGCCGACTGGGCCTACGAGACGGTGCCGCCCGCCCGCGACACCTCCTTCGAACGGGCCGACCTCGTCTTCGACGGCCTCGACACCGTCGCCGAGGTCGTGCTCGGCGGCAGCAGCCTCGGCACCACCCGCAACATGCACCGCAGCTACCGCTTCGACGCCACCGCCCTGCTCACCGGCGACGCCCCGCTGACCGTGCGCCTCACCTCCGCCTACACCGAGGCCGAGGCCGTCCGCGCCCGGCTGGGGGAGCGGCCCAACTCGTACCCGGAGCCGACCAACTACATCCGCAAGATGGCCTCCAGCTTCGGCTGGGACTGGGGCCCGACCCTCGTCACCGCCGGCATCTGGCGCCAGGCCCGCATCGAGCAGTGGTCCACCGCCCGCATCGCCCGGGTCCGCCCCCACACCACCGTCGACGGCACCACCGGCCGGGTCGAACTCCACCTCGACCTGGAGCGCACCGCCACCGGCGCGCAGCGCGCCCTCACCGCCACCGCCCGCATCGGCGACCACCGGCTCACCGCCGCGATCCCCGCCGGGCAGGACACCGCCGTCCTCACCCTGGACGTCCCCGACGCCGCCCTGTGGTGGCCGCGCGGCTACGGCGACCAGCCGCTGTACGACCTGCACCTCGACCTCGCCACCGAGGACGGCACCGAACTCGACACCTGGCACCGGCGGACCGGCTTCCGTACCGTCGAACTCGACACCAGCGAGGACGAGTTCGGCACCGGCTTCACCCTCGTCGTCAACGGCACCCGGATCTTCGCCCGCGGCGTCAACTGGATCCCCGACGACGCCCTGCCCGTGCGCGTCACCCCCGCCCGCTACCGCGAGCGCCTCCAGCAGGCCGCCGACGCCAACATCGACCTCGTCCGGGTCTGGGGCGGCGGCATCTACGAGGACCACGCCTTCTACGACGCCTGCGACGAACTCGGCCTGCTGGTCTGGCAGGACTTCCTCTTCGCCTGCGCCGCCTACCCCGAGGAGCAGCCGCTGCGCTCCGAGGTCGAGGCCGAGGCGCGCGAGAACGTCGCCCGCCTCATGCCGCACCCCTCCCTCGTGCTGTGGAACGGCAACAACGAGAACCTCTGGGGCTTCGCCGAATGGGACTGGGAGCCCGCCCTCGACGGCGACTCCTGGGGCGAGGGCTACTACCTCGGCCTGCTGCCCCGCATCGTCGCGCAGACCGACCCCACCCGCCCCTACTGGGCCGGCAGCCCCTGGTCGGGCTCCTGGGACCACACCCCCAACCACCCCGACCACGGCACCACGCACTCCTGGGAGGTGTGGAACCGCCGCGACCACGGCGACTACCTGACGACCGTGCCCCGCTTCGTCGCCGAGTTCGGCTGGCAGGCGCCGCCCACCCACGCCACCCTGCGCCGCTCGCTGCCCGGCGAGACCCTCGCCGCGGACTCACCCGGCATGCTCCACCACCAGAAGGCCGAGGACGGCAACGGCAAGCTCGACCGCGGCCTCGCCCACCACTTCACCGCCCCCGCCGACTTCGACGAGTGGCACTACCTCACCCAGGTGAACCAGGCCCGCGCCATCGCCACCGGCGTCGAGCACTGGCGCTCCCACTGGCCGCGCTGCGCCGGCACGATCCTCTGGCAGCTCAACGACTGCTGGCCCGTCACCTCCTGGGCCGCCATCGACGGCGACGCCCGCCCCAAGCCGCTCTACCACGAGCTGCGCCGCCTCTACGCCGACCGGCTGCTGACCTTCCAGCAGCGCGACGGCCGGCTCGTGCTCGCCGTCGCCAACCAGGGCGCGGAGGCGTGGCAGGGCACGGTCACCGTCCGCCGCCGCTCCGCCGACGGTGCCGAACTCGCCTCCGTGGAGCTCGCGTTCGACGCCGCCGCCCGTACGGTCGCACTGCTCGGCGTGCCCGGCCCGGTCGCCGCCGCGGCCGACCCGGCGAAGGAGCTCTGGACGGCCGACGCGGACGGCCTCCGCGCCTGGCACTTCGCCGCCACGGACGCCGAGTTCGCCTACCCCGAGGCCGCCATGGACGTCACCGTCACCCCGGCCGGGAGCGGCGCCGACGTCACCGTCACCGCCCGCACCCTGCTGCGCGACCTCCTCCTGCAGGCCGACCGCCTGCACCCGGACGCCCGCGCCGACCGGGGCCTGACCACCCTGCTGCCCGGCGAGAGCACCGTGCTGCACGTGCAGGACTGGCCCGGCGCCGACCCGGCGGCCGACCTGTCCGAGGCCCTCCGCTGCGTCAACACCCCCCGTGCGCGGGGGCCGCGCGCATGACCACCGCCCCCGGCGGTCCGGCGCCGCGCCGCGTCACCATCAAGGACGTCGCGGCGCGCGCCGGAGTCTCGATCGGCGCGGTCTCGCTGGCCGCCAACAACCGGCCCGGCGTCTCCGACACCACCCGGGCCCGCATCCTGGCCGCGGCCGCCGACCTCGGCTGGCAGCCCAGCCAGGCCGCCAAGGCGCTCTCCGGCACCGGCGGCCGCACCGACACCATCGGCCTGGTCATCGCCCGGCCCGCCCGCCAACTCGGCCTCGAACCCTTCTACATGGAGTTCATCTCCGGCATCGAGAGCATCCTGGAGGAGCAGTCCTGCTCCCTGCTCCTCCACCTCGTCCGCGACACCGAACGCGAGATCGACATCCAGCGGGAGTGGTGGCAGAGCCGCCGCATCAGCGGCTCCATCCTCGTCGACCTCCAGGACGACGACCCGCGCATCCCCGCACTGGAGCGGATCGGCCTCCCCGCCGTCGCCGTCGGCCACCCGCACCTGGCCGGCACCTTCCCCTCCGTGTGGACGGACGACGCCGCCGCGATCGAGGAGGCCGTCCGCTACCTCGCCGCCCTCGGCCACCGGCGCATCTGCCGCGTCGGCGGCAACCCCCACCTCGGCCACACCGCCATCCGCACCGCCGCACTGGAGGCCACCACCCGCGAACTCGGCCTGGACGACGCCCGATCCGTCCCCACCGACTACTCCGGCGAACAGGGCGCCCGCGCCACCCGCACCCTGCTCGCCTCGCCCAACCCGCCCACCGCGATCATCTACGACAACGACATCATGGCCGTCGCCGGGCTCTCCGTCGCGGCCGAGATGGGCCTGAGCGTGCCCGCCGACCTGAGCCTCATCGCCTGGGACGACTCCCAGCTGTGCCAGCTCACCCACCCCACGCTCTCCGCGATGAGCCACGACGTCTTCGGCTTCGGCGCCGAGGCCGCCCGCCGGCTCTTCGCCGTCATCGACCGTGCGACACCCGCCTCCGGACCGGCCCCCCGGCCCGTCCTGGTGCCCCGCGGCAGCAGCGCCCGCGCCGCCTCCACCGGCCGCGCCGACGCACCGCCCTGACCCGCCGAACCCACGCACCGTGCCGCACCGGCGTCCGGCCGCACCGCTCGTGCCCCGACGCGCGGCCGACGACCGGCCGGGAGCCGCACGGCTCCCGGCCACCCCACCCGGTCCGCCCCGCCCTCGTGAGGGTGAGGGATGCGGGGCGGACCGGCCCGCCGAACCCCCGGAGACCCCGTGACCGCCCCGCCCCCGCCGCCGTCCCTGCTCACCGCCGTCGTCCGCACCTACGCCTGGGGCTCCACCACCGCCATCCCCGAGCTGCTCGGCACCGCACCCACCGGCGAACCCCAGGCCGAACTCTGGATCGGCGCCCACCCGTCGGCGCCCTCCACCCTCGACCGCGGCACCGGCCCCCGCCCGCTCACCGAGGTGCTCGCCGCCGACCCCCGGGCCGAACTCGGCGCCGCGGCCGACCGGTTCGGCGCGCACCTGCCCTTCCTCCTCAAGGTGCTGGCGGCCGACCGGGCGCTGTCCGTCCAGGTCCACCCGTCCGAGGCCCGCGCCCGGCAGGGCTTCGCCGCCGAGAACGCCGCCGGCATCCCCCTCGACGCGCCCGGCCGCACCTACCGCGACCCCCATCACAAGCCCGAACTCCTCTGCGCCCTCACCCCGTTCGACGCGCTCGCCGGATTCCGCGAGCCGGCCGCCACCGCCCGGCTGCTCGCCGGCCTGCACCTCCCCGTCCTCGACCGCTGGACCGCCCTCCTGCGCGGCGCCCCCGCCGAACAGGCCCTGCGCACCGTCCTCACCGAGGCACTCACCGACCCGGACGTCCCCGCGACCGTCGTCGGCCCACTGCACCGCGCGCTGCACACCGCCGCCCGCGCCGGCGGACCGTACGCCGCCGCCTGCGCCGCGTACGCCGCGGCCGGGGACGACCACCCCGGCGACCCCGGCCTGGTCGCCGCGACGCTGCTGCACCACCTCCACCTCCGGCCCGGCGAGGCGCTCCACCTGGACGCGGGCGTGCCGCACGCCTACCTGCGCGGCACCGGCGTCGAGATCATGGCCAACTCCGACAACGTGCTGCGCTGCGGCCTCACCCCGAAGCACGTCGACGTGCCGGAGCTGCTGCGCGTCGTCGACTTCCGCCCCGGACCGCCCGCGACCGTCCGGCCCCGCACCGACCCCGCCCACCCCGCCGAACAGCACTACCCGGCCGCCGTCGAGGAGTTCGCCCTCTCCCGGATCACCCTCACCGACCGGACCCACCCCGTGCCGCAGCGGCCCTGCACCGCGCCCGTCACCGGGGACAGCGCCCAGCTGCTGCTCTGCACCGGCGGTGTCGCCCGGCTGACCGACGCCCACGGCCGCACCGCCGAACTCGCCCGCGGCCAGGCCCTGTTCGTCCCCGCAGCCGCCCTGCCCGGCGTCCTCGCCGCCGCCGGGCCGCACGCCGAGGTCTTCCGGGCGACCGTGCCCGCCCCCCGCGGAGGCCACCGCGGAGGCCGCCGGTGAGGCTCGCCACCCGCACCTGGGGCGACGGCCCGCGGACCGCCCTCCTCGTGCACGGCGTCATGACCGACCACCGCACCTGGCGCCGGGTCGGCCCCGCCCTCGCCGCCCGCGGCCACCGGGTGATCGCCGTCGACCTGCGCGGTCACGGCGCCTCCCCGGCCGCCACCGGCGACCAGGGCCACCACCCCGAGGAACTCGCCCGGGACCTCGTCGACACCCTGCCCCGCGGCGCCGACCTCGCCCTCGGCCACTCCCTCGGCGCGCTCGTCCTCCTGCACGCCGCGGACCGGCTCGCCCCCGCCCGCGCGGTCTACAGCGAACCCGCCTGGCTCGACCTCCCCCGCGACCTCGACGCGCTGCGCGCCGCCCGGCACACCGACCGGGCCGGGCTCCGCGCCCTGCACCCGCGCTGGCAGGAGGCCGACCTCGACGACGAACTCGACGCCCTCGCCCGCTGGGACCCGCGCTCCGCCGACGCCCTCCGCGCCTGCCCCGGCCTGCCCCCGCCGCCGGGCCGGCCCTCCCTCGTCCAGCTCGCCGGGCCCAGCCTGCGGATCGGCCCGGACGCCGCCGCGGTGCTGCGCCGCCGCGGCTACACCGTGCGCACCGTGCCGGACACCGGCCACACCGTGCACCGGGACGACCTCGCCGGGTTCCTCGCCTCCCTCGACGACTGGACGGCGCCGCCCGCCCCGCCCGCCACGGCCCGCTGACCGCGCGGGCGGGCCGTTCCCGCCCGCCGCCCGCCGCACCCCACCGCCGGTATGCTCGCCCTCACCAGCCGTGAGGAGCCCCATGCCGCGTCAGCCGACCATGACGGACATCGCCCGGCGGGCCGGCGTGTCACGGGTGGCGGTCTCGTACGCGCTGAACGGTCGGCCCGGCGTCTCGGACGTGATGCGCGACCGGATCCTGCACATCGCGCGGGAGATCGGCTTCGACGCGAACGGCGCGGCCCGCGCGATGCACGGCGCGGCGGCGCCCGCGATCGGCATGACGATGCGGCGCGCCTCCTCGACCGCGTACAGCGTCGAGGTGTTCCGCCGGGAGTTCGTCAGCGGGGTGCAGGGCGAACTCATGGCCCGCAACACGGGGCTGGCGCTGCAGTTCGTGTCCGGTGCGGCCGAGGAGATGGACGTCTACCGCCGCTGGCACGCGGAGCGCCGGGTCGGCGGCGTCCTCGTGTGCGACCTGGAGCCGGACGACCCGCGGGTGCCCGGCCTGCACGACCTCGGGCTGCCCGCCGTGGTCGTCGGCGGTCCCGCGCCCGGCGGCCTCCTCGGCAGCGTCGGGAGCGACGACGCCACCGCGGTCGCCGAGGCGGTCGCCCACCTCGCCGGCCTCGGCCACCGCCGGATCACCCGGGTGAGCGGCCCGGCCGCCCTGCTCCACAGCAGGGTCCGCGACGAGGCGTTCCGCACGGCCTGCCGGGCGGCGGGTGCCGTCCCCGTCGTCGTCGGCGCCGACTACAGCGGCGACGCGGGCGCCCAGGCCACCCGCCGGCTGCTGAGCTCGGCCGACCGGCCGACGGCGGTCGCGTACGACAACGACGTGATGGCCGTCGCCGGGCTGGCCGTCGCCCGGGAGATGGGTGTGGCGGTGCCCGGCGAGCTCTCCATCGTGGCCTTCGAGGACTCGCCGCTCTGCCAGGCGGTGCGTCCGGCGCTGACCGTGCTGCGGCGCGACATCGTCGCCTACGGCGCCCGTGCGGCACGGCAGTTGTTCGAGGCCATGGACGGCGCGGAGCCGCGCGCGGTGCTCGACCACACCGCCCGCCTGACCGTCCGGGCCAGCACCGGACCGGTGCCCGGCCCGGCCGCCGGCGGCTGACCCGGCGCCGTGTCGCGGCGCGCGGGCCCGTGCCGTCGCGTCAGGTGCCGACCGCGGGATCCCGCGGCGGTGCGGTGCTGCCGCGCGGGGTGAGGTGGGCGGTCTCGGTGTGCAGGGCGGCAGCCGGGCGGCCGTCGATCGCGGCGAGCAGCAGCCGGGCGGCGTGGGTGCCGTACGCCGCGATGTCGCGGGTGAGCGCGGTGAGCGGCGGGTGCACGAGCCGGCACACGGGGGAGTCGTCCCAGGCGACGATGGAGACGTCGCCCGGCACGGAGAGTCCCATCTCCTGGGCCGCGGCGAGTCCGGCGATGGCCATGATGTCATTGTCGTAGACGAGCGCGGTGGGGCGGTCCGGGGTGCCGAGGAGCTCCCGGGTGGCCCGGGCGCCGTCCGCCCCGGTGTAGTCGGCGGGGATCGTCCGGGCGCTCTCCAGGCCCAGGCGGAGGGCGAGTTCGGTGAAGGTCCGGGTGCGTACGGCGGTGTGGGCGAGGTCGGGGAGTCCGCCGATCCGGGCGATCCGCCGGTGTCCGAGGGCGGCGAGGTACTCGACGGCCTCGCGCAGCGAGACCCCGTCGTCGGACCAGATGCTCGCGGGCGTGCCGCCTTCGACGGGCGGGCCGACGAGGACGGCGGGGAGGCCGAGTTCGCGTAGCGCGGGGATCCGCGGGTCGTCCTCGTGCAGGTCGCAGACGAGCACGCCGTCGACGCTGCGGTCGCGCCACCAGCGCCGGTGCAGGGTGATCTCGTGCGCGTGGTCGGGCACCATCTGGAGCAGCAGGGCGTAGGAGTGGAGCGACAGTTCGGCTTCCAGGCCGCTGACGAGTTCCATGAAGAACGGTTCGACGCCGAGCGTCCGCGCGGGGCGCTGCAGGGTCAGTCCGACGACCCTGGACGGTGCGCCGGCCAGGGCGCGGGCGGCGCTGTCGGCCCGGAACCCCAGGGTGTCGGCGGCGGCGACGATGCGCTGCCGGGTCGCCTCGGAGACGCCCGGCCGGCCGTTCAGGGCGTACGAGACGGCGCCCTTGGAGACGCCGGCCGCGCGGGCGACGTCGGCGATGGTGGGTCGCTTCAACGGGGCCTCGCAACTCGTGGACGCCGGGGCGGTGGCCGCCCGCGGCGAGGGCGGCTTTCTCGGTTCACCGATGATAGCCGTGCGGCGGCGGTGCGGTGCCGGCGCCCGGCCTGTCGGCGGTTCGTCGGCAGGCCCACTTCCCGTACAGGTGTCGCTGGTTGACGATGCCGCAGGTGGGGCGGGTTGGCGGCTCCGCCGGCCTTCCGCGGGTCTGCGCGCACCGTTGACAGGACCCCAACACGGCCGTAGGGTCTGGCCACTTACTCGGTTCAGTACACGCCCCGGCGCAGCAGCCCCGGACACCGGACCGTCCGCGCCGGCCCCGAGCCGCTCCCCGGCGCGGCCCGCGGTCCGCCACCCGGCTGCTCCACCGCGGCACCGAGGCGCGCCCCCACCCCCGCGGCGCGACGGCCGGTCCGCGCGCCACCGGGCCGGGCCGCCCCGAGAACCCCCACGACGAAGAGAGCTGATCCGGTATGCGACGAGCACGCACCTGGCTCCCCACCCTGACCGCCGTCGGCGGGCTGCTGCTGGCCACGGCCCTGCAGCCGTCCACGGCCCAGGCGTTCCCCGCGTCCTCCACCCAGGACGTCCTGGCGTACCTGAAGTCCGTCTCCGGCACGCAGATCGTGTCCGGGCAGCACAACAAGGAGCCCGCGAGCGCTCCCGCCCAGTACACCCAGCAGGTCAAGGACATCACCGGCCAGTACCCGGGCCTGTGGGGCGGCGACCTGATGTTCAACGCCGCCGACGTCGCGAACCGGCAGCGGGTCGTCGACCAGGCGAAGACCGAGTGGGCCAACGGCTCGCTGGTGGCGCTGACCTGGCACGTCTGCACCCCGACCGGGGGTGGCAGCTGCCAGTTCGACGGCGGCGTCAAGACGCAGATCTCGAACGACCAGTTCACGCAGGTCGTCACCGACGGCACGGCCCTCAACGCCGCGTGGAAGAAGCGCCTCGACGAGGCCGTCCCGTACCTCCAGCAGCTCAAGGACGCCGGGGTGCCCGTGCTGTTCCGCCCGCTGCACGAGATGAACGAGTCGTGGAACTGGTGGGGCAACCGCCCCGGCGTGAACGGCGGCGCGCGGCTCTACCGGATCACCCACGACTACCTGGTGGCGAAGGGCCTGAGCAATCTGATCTGGGTCTGGAACGTGCAGGACAACCCGGCGGGCGGATGGGCGGGTTACTACCCGGGCGACGCCTACGTCGACGTCGTCTCGCTCGACGCCTGGTACAAGAACTACCCCAGCGCCGCCGACTACCAGCAGCTCCAGGCCATCGCCGGCAGCAAGCCGATCGCCATCGCCGAGATGGGGAAGATCCCCACCGCCGACCTGCTGAACAGTCAGCCCCGCTGGTCCTACTTCATGCTCTGGTCCGAGCAGTTGAAGGGCAGCAACACCAACGCCGAGATCCAGACCGGGTACTTCCTGCCCCGCGTCCTCAACCAGGGCGAACTGACGCTGCCCACCGGCACGCCGACCCCGGCCACCCGTACCGGGCCCGTCACCGGACTGGCCGGCAAGTGCGTCGACGCCCGCGCGGCCGGCACCGCCAACGGCACGGCCGTGCAGCTCTACACCTGCGCCGCCGGCGTCGCCCAGACCTGGACGGTCGGCACCGACGGCACCGTCCGCAACCCGAACTCCGGCAAGTGCCTGGACATCACCTCCGCGGGCACCGCGAACGGCACCCGCACCCAGCTGTGGGACTGCAACGGCACCGGTGCCCAGCAGTGGCAGGCCCAGGCCTCCGGCCAGCTGAAGAACCCGCAGTCCGGCCGCTGCCTGGACGTGCCCGGCGGCAGCACCGCCGACGGCACCCAGCTGCAGATCTGGGACTGCAACGGCAACGCCTGGCAGAAGTGGACCCTGCCGGCCTGACCCGCCCCGCCCGCTCCCGGCGCCCGGACCCCGCACGCCGGGCTCCGGACCGCCGGGAGCGGCGGGCCGCAGCACCCCCGCGGCCCGTACCCCGACCAGAAGACGCCTGCCCGAACCCCGTACCCGAGGAGCGCCGACCGGATGACCACGACCACCCTGGCGAGACGACCGGCCGCACTCGCGGTCACGGCACTGGCGGCGGCCGCGCTCGCCGTGGGCGCGGCCCCGCCGGCCGCCGCCGCGGGCACCGGCCCGATCACCGGCCTGGCCGGCAAGTGCGTGGACGTGCGGGCGGCGGGCACCGCCAACGGCACGCAGGTGCAGCTCTACACCTGCGACGGCGGCACCGCGCAGCGGTGGACGGTCGGCACCGACGGCACCGTCCGGGCGCTCGGCAAGTGCCTGGACGTCGAGGGCGGGACGGCCGCGGACGGCACCCGTGCGCAGCTCTGGGACTGCCTCGGCAACGACCACCAGCGGTGGACGTACGACACCGCCGCCCGGACCCTGGTCAACCCGGCGACCGGCCGGTGCCTGGACGCGAAGGGCCAGTCCCCGACCGACGGCACCCCGCTGCAGATCTGGTCCTGCAACGGCCAGTCGAACCAGCAGTGGAACGTGCCCGGCAGCGCCGCCTGCACGCGCACGGCGGCCCCGGGCGAGCGGACCCTGCCGGTCGTGTCGGGCGGTGTCACCTACCAGGTCACCGTCTACGTGCCGGCGGGTGCCGCACCGACCGCCGTCCTGCCGCTGGTGGTCGACCTGCACGGCACCTCGGGCACCGGCAGCGGCCAGCTCGCCTACTCCGCGATGAAGCCCACCGCGGACGCCGGGCGGTTCCTGGTCGTGGCGCCGAGCGGTGCCGTCGCGAGCAGCGGCGGCTGGGCGTGGAACGTGCCCGGGGTGGGCAGCCCGCCGGCCGGGGCGCGCGACGACGTCGCCTTCCTCGACCAGGTCCTCGCCACGCTGGCGGGCCCGCTGTGCGCGGACACCTCGCGGATCTACGGCACCGGGTACTCGGGCGGCGGCCGGATGCTGTCCGCGTACGCCTGCGCCCGGCCCGGCCGGGTGGCCGCGATCGCGCCCGTGGGCGGGCTGCGGGCCGGGCGTCCCGATCCGGTCGATCCGACCGGGCCCGACCCCGCCTCGTGCACCCCGGCGCGGGCGGTGCCGGTGGTCGCCTTCCACGGGCAGCAGGACGCCACCAACCCGTACGCGGGCGGCGGCAGCGAGGTGTGGAGGTACTCGGTGCCGGTGGCGCAGCAGCGCTGGGCCGCCCTCGACGGGTGCACCGCCGGTCCGACCGTCACGCCGGTGACGGCGCACGTGTCGCGGACCGGGTTCACGGGCTGCCGGGACGCCGCCGAGGTGGTGCTGTACACCGTCTCCGACGGCGGGCACACCTGGCCGGGCAGTCCGAACGCGTCGCCCGGCAACGGCACCACCACCCAGGAGATCAGCGCGAACACCCTGATGTGGCAGTTCTTCCAGCGCTACCGCCTGCCCGCCTGACCGCCGGCGGCGCGTCCCCCGTGGCGCGGCGGCGGGCCCGCGGACCCTCCCCGGATCCCAGGAGGGTCCGCGGGCCCGCCGCGCCGGCTCCGGGGCGGACGGCTCAGCTGCCCGGGTGGGCGCCCACCGCGTCGCGGATCTGGTCGCCGAGCCCGCCGTTGGCCCGGGCGCAGCTGCCGCAGCAGAAGAACATGCCGGCCACCTCCACGCCGTGGCCGACGATCCGCACGGTGCAGTGCTCGCAGCGCGGGGCGAGCTTCTCCATCGCGCACTCGAAGCTGTCGAAGGTGTACGTGTCGCCGCTGACCGTCCTGATCTCGAAGGACAGCCAGTAGTCGTTCTTGCACACCACGCAGACCGCCATGGTCTCCACCTCGTTCCGCTCGTCCGTCGTCTCCCGGTTCTCCGAGTGTCCGGCGGGCCTGCGGGAGCGGCAATCGGTGGGGTGCCGAACGGCGCCCCGCCGCTCCTCAGGGCAGCCGTTCCGGTACGACCGGCAGGCCGGTGTCGGCCTTCACCCGCTTCATCGTCATCAGCGAGTTGACCTGGGCGATCCCGGGCAGGCCGGAGAGCACGTCCGTCACGAAGCGCTCGTACGCGGCGATGTCGGCGACGGCGATGCGCAGCAGGTAGTCCGGGTCGCCGAAGAGCCGGTGCGCCTCGACGACCTCGGGCAGCCGGGCCACCCGCTGCTCGAACTCGGCGACGGTCGCCCGGTCCTCGTGCCGCATCACGATCGTCACGAACGGCTGGAAGGCGCGGCCCACGGCGGCGCCGTCGAGCAGGGCGCGGTAGCCGGTGATCACGCCGTCCTGCTCCAGCTGCCGCACCCGGCGCAGGCACGGCGAGGGGGTGAGGTCGACCCGCGAGGCCAGCTCGGCGTTGGTGAGGCGGCCGTCCTGCTGGAGCTCGTGGAGGATTCTGCGGTCGGTGCGGTCCATGGCGCAACATTCTGCCTCTGCGGGGCGCTGGACGGCACGAACCGGTCATCGGCTGCCACGCCGCCGCCGCTACCGTCGGTCACCGACACCACCGGCCGCGGACGACACGGGACACCATGCACGCGCACACCCTGCTGCTCTTCCTCGGAGTGGACCTCCTGCTGGTCTGCACCCCCGGACCGGACTGGCTGCACATCGCCGCCCGCGGCCTCGGCCAGGGCCGCCGGGCCGCGCTGCTCGCCGTCGCCGGCGTCTGCGCCGGATACGCCGCGCACACGGCGCTCTCCGCCGCGGGCCTCGCCGCCGCCCTCCGCGCCGTGCCCGCCGCCCTGCCCGTGCTCCGCTGGGCCGGGGCCGCCTATCTCGCCGTCCTCGCGGTGACGATGCTGCTCTCGCTGCGCAGCCGGGGCGGGCGGCTGCCGCGGGCCGTCCCGCAGCCCGACCGGGTGGTGCTCCGGCAGAGCGTGCTGACCGCGCTGCTCAACCCCAAGGGGCTGCTGCTCTACCTCTCCCTCGTCCCGCAGTTCGTCGACCCCGCGGGGGCGCTGCCGGTGAGCGGGCAGGTCGGACTGCTCGGCGCCGTGAACGTGCTGACCTGCGCCGCCGTCTACGGCGCGGTCGCCGTCGCCGCCGGACGCGCGGGCGAACGCCTCGGCGCCGCCCCCGCGGCGGCCCGCCGGATGACGGCCTGCTCCGCCGTGCTCCTCCTCGCCGTCGCCGGGGTCACCGCCGGCGCCTGACCGGCCCTTCCCCGCTGCACCACCGCCGAACTGATCACACGTCATACACCTGGGGGCCGCCCGCAGGACGGGTCCGGCGCATACGATTCGCCGGTATGACGCTGGATGGGCGGGAGAGCCCGCGGGGGGACGGCTACGCCGGGCACTACATCGTGTGCGGGGGCAACGCCCTCGCCCACCGGCTGCTGCAGGAGCTCGTCGAGCACTACGAGGTGCCGGTGGTCGCCGTGGTGCCCGACCGCGAGCAGGACCACGGGCCGCGGATCGGCCGCCTGCCCGGGGTCACGGCCGTGCTGGAGGCCGCATCGGTCACCGAGGAGGTGCTGCGTGCCGCCGGCGTGGACCGCGCGGCGGGCATCGCCCTGATGGACGGCGAGGACCGGCACACCATCCACACCGCGCTCGCCGCGCAGGGCGCCAACCCCGGCATCCGCATCGTGCTGCGGATGTTCAACCAGCGCCTCGGCGAGCACATCGAACGGCTGCTGCCCAACTGCACCGCGCTCTCCGGCTCGGCCACCGCCGCCCCGGCCTTCGCCAGCAGCGCCCTGGGCCGCCCCAACTCCGTCCCGGTCGACGGGCGCTACCTCTACGTCGCGTACGACGAGGACATCCGCGAGGACGGCCGGCTGTGCCTCGCCGCCGACCGCATCGACCGGCAGGACCTCACCCGGCTGCGACTGCTGCCCGACGCGGTCGGCCCCGCCGCCGAGTTCATCGCGCTGGCGCGCCGGATCGGCGACGCCGGACCGCTGCCGCCCGGCACGGCGCCGGCCCCGGCCGAGGCCGCCGGCGGCCTCGCCGCGCTGCAGACGCTCGACAGCGAGCCGCCGCTGCGCATCCCGTGGCGGTCGAGGCTGCGCTGGGCCCTCGTCGACGCCCTGCACTCCGTCACCGGCGTGCGGATGCGCCTGGTGCTCAGCACCGCCCTGGCGGCCGTCCTGCTGAGCACCGCCGTGCTCTACCTCGGCCACCGCGACCTCGGCTGGACCCTCTACCTCGCCCTGCTCGACCTCGCGGGCGCCGCCCAGCCGGACACCCCCGGCGCGGGCGGCCCCGGCGGGCCCTGGGCGCGGATCGCCCAGGTCGTCATCACCTTCTGCGGCATCACCTTCATGCCACTGGCCACCGCGATCGTGGTGGAGGCGCTCGCCAGCGGACGCCGCGGCGTGCCGCGCGGGCCGAGCGCGGGGGTGCGCGGGCACGTCGTGGTGGTGGGGCTGGGCAGTGTCGGCATCCGGGTCGCCACGCTCGTCCACGAGACCGGGGTGCCGGTGGTCTGCGTCGAACGCGACCCGCAGGCCCGCGGCATCGCCGCCGTCCGTGCGCTCGGCATCCCCGTGCTGGTCGGCGACGCCCCGCTGGCGAGCCAGCTGCGCAGCGCCCGGATCCACCACGCCCGCGCGCTGGCCGCGGTGACGAGCGACGACGCGGCCAACCTGGAGGCCGCGCTGGAGGCCCGCGCGGTCCGCCCGGACGTGCGGATCGTCGTGCGGCTCTTCGACGACGACTTCGCGCACCACGTGTACGCGACGCTCGGCGACGTCGCCTCGCGCTCGGTCTCCTACCTCTCCGCCCCGGCGTTCGCCGCCGCCCTGATGGGACGCGAGGTGCTCGGCACGCTCTCGGTCTACCGCCACGTGCTGCTCGTCGCCGAGCTGGCCGCCGACGCGGGCTCCGGCCTGGTCGGGGCCGACCTGCACGCCGTCGAACGGCCGGGCGGGGTGCGGGTGCTCGGGGTGCGGCTCGCCCGCCGCCCCGGCGACGTGCAGTGGAACGTCGCCGACCGGTCCCGCCGCCTGGTGGCCGGTGACCGGATCGTCGTCGCCGCGACGCGCAGCGGGCTCGCCCGGATCGTCGGCCCCGCGCAGCCGGTGCCGTCCGCCGTGCCACCGGCGGTGCCGCCGTCCGTGCCGCCGCCCGCCGGTCCGCCGGACGGCGCCCCGGTCAGTCGGTGAGGACGCCCTCCGCCCGCGCCGCGGCCAGCCACGCCGGGTACGCGGCGAGCAGCCGCTCGTACAGCGCGTCGTCGGCCAGCGACCGCGGATGCCGGCCGGTGGCGCAGAACCCGGCGTTCGGGGTGGCCCGGCCGCCGGCGTCCGGCAGCGAGCGCAGGAAGCGGAAGTGCGTGGCGTCGTGCTCCCCGAACCCGAGGAACTGCCAGAAGACCGGCAGCCCCGACGACTCCCGCAGGAGCGTGAGCACCGCCTTCTTGTCGAAGGCGGCGCCGTCGGTCTGGAAGATCACGAACGCCGGGTCGGTGGCGCCGCAGCTCCGGTAGTGCGCCAGCACCGCCCGCATCGCGGGCGCGTACCGGGTGCCGCCGAACTGCGCGCCCACGGCCTTCCGCACCTGCTCGACCGCGCCGGTGTGCCGGCCGATCAGCACCTCCTGCGGCTCGTACGCGCGGTCGTTGAAGAGCACCACCGGCACGCTGCCGTCGTCGTCGAGGTTGGCGGAGAGCGCGAGCGACTGCTCGGCGAGACGCTGCACCGAACCGTCGCGGTAGAGGGCGCTCATCGACGCGGAGTGGTCGAGCACCAGGTAGACGGCGGCGCGGCGGCCGTCCAGGCCCTGCTTGCGCAGCGAGACACCGGCGGCCTTGTAGAGCGACACCAGAGCGGGCGCGGTCGCCCGGAGCTTCGTCAGGTCGATCGCCGGGCCCGCGGCCGCGACGTCGCGTGCCGGGCGCCCCGGGGCCTCGGGCGCGGCCTCTGCCGGGCGCGCCGCGGTGGCGGCCCCGGCTGCGGTGCCGGCGGTACGCCGACGACGACGGAACATCCACACGGGCAGGCTCCTCGGTCTCGTCCGGCCTGCGATCGTCGCAGCACCCGGCCCGGCGGGCAAGGGACCGCCCGCCGGGCCGGCGCACCGTCAGCGGTGGCGGAACTCCGGGGCGCGCTTCTCGGCGAAGGCGCTCATGCCCTCCTTCTGGTCCGCGGTCGCGAACGCGGCGTGGAACAGCCGCCGTTCGAAGCGCACCCCCTCGGCGAGGGTCGTCTCGAACGCCCGGTTGACGCTCTCCTTCATCATCACCGCGGCCGGGGCCGACATCGCGGCGACGGTCGCGGCGGTGGCCATCGCCTCGTCGAACAGGTCCGCCGCCGGGACGATCCGGGAGACCAGGCCGGCCCGCTCGGCCTCCTCCGCGCCCATCATCCGGCCCGTCAGGCAGAGCTCCATCGCCTTGGCCTTGCCGACCGCGCGGGTCAGGCGCTGCGAGCCGCCGATGCCGGGGATGACACCGAGCTTGATCTCCGGCTGGCCGAACTTCGCGGTGTCCGCGGCGAGCAGGATGTCGCACAGCATGGCCAGCTCGCAGCCGCCGCCGAGCGCGTAGCCGGCGACCGCGGCGACCACCGGAGTGCGCAGCCGTCCGAGGGTGTCCCACGGGCCGAGCCAGTCGTCCAGGTAGACGTCGGGGAAGCGGTTGTCCTGCATCTCCTTGATGTCGGCCCCGGCCGCGAAGGCCTTCTCCGACCCGGTGATCACCAGACAGCCGATGCCGGGGTCCCGGTCGAACGCGGTGGCGGCGTCGACCACCTCGTTCATCAGCTGCGCGTTGAGCGCGTTGAGCGCCTTCGGCCGGTTGAGCGTGATCACCCCGACCCGGTCCCTGCGGTCCACCAGGATCGTCCCGTACTCGGTCATCGTCGTTGACTCCCTTCGCTGCGCCGCTGCCCGGCGCCTGCCCTGACGGTGCCTACGATCGCCGACCGACCGGTCGGTGCGCCAGTACCGCCGGTCGAGACGGGCGTCACGCCGTGCCGAGCACCGGGCCCGCGGCGAAGTAGCGGTCGACGTCGGCCGGGGTGACCTCGGCGAGCGAGGCCGGCTTCCAGTGCGGGTCGCGGTCCTTGTCGACGACCTGGGCGCGGATGCCCTCGACGAGGTCGTGCGAGTCCAGCGCGGCGCAGGAGACCGTGTACTCCTGCTCCAGGGTCTCCGCGAGGGTGCGGTGCGCGCGGGCCCGGCGCAGCGCGGCGAGGGTGACCTTCAGCGCGGTGGGCGACTTGGCGCGGATCTCCCGGGCGGCCTCCGCCGCGCCGGCGCCGCCGTCGGCGTCGAGCCGGGCCAGGATCTCCTCCACGCTCCCGGCGGCGTAGCAGGTGTCGATCCAGCCGCGCTGCGCGGCGAGCCCGGCGGCGGGTGCCTCCGCGGCGTACGCGGCGAGGGCCTCGCCGGGGGTCAGGGCGGCCAGGGCCGCGGTGAACTCCGGCAGGGCCGCCGCGGGCACGAAGTGGTCGGCGAAGCCGCAGAGCAGGGCGTCGCCCGGGCCCATCGCGGCGGCGGTGAGCGCGAGGTGGGTGCCGAGCTCGCCGGGGGCGTGGGCGAGCAGGTGGCTGCCGCCGACGTCCGGCATCAGGCCGATGCGGGTCTCCGGCATGGCCACCGTGGTGCGTTCGGTGACGACGCGCACGCCGCCGTGCGCGGAGAGGCCGACGCCGCCGCCCATGGTGATGCCGTCCATCACGGCCACGTACGGCTTGGGGTAGCGGGAGATCTGCAGGTTCAGCCGGTACTCGTCGGCGAAGAACACCCGGGCCTGCGCGCCGCCCGCCCTGGCGTCGTCGTGCAGCGCCCGGATGTCGGCGCCCGCGCAGAGCCCGCGCTCGCCGGCGCCGGTCAGCACGACGGCGGCGACGCCGTCGTCGTCCGCCCAGGCGGTGAGGGTGTCGCGGATGCCGAGCACCATGGCGTGGGTGAGCGCGTTGAGGGCCTTCGGCCGGTCGAGGACGATCCGGCCGGCCAGGCCGTCGCGGCGGAACTTCACTGTCATGCGTTACTCCTGTCGTGCGGGCGGTCCGGCTGACACGATAGGTGCGGGGGTGGCCCGTGGGGGGCGCCGGAGGGCGTGGGGGAAGACATGGACTTCGTGGATGTCGTGGTGGCGGTCGGAGTGATCGGGCTGCTGCTGCGCGGGTTGCTGCGGCGCGGCTTCACGTCGGGGTCGGTGCTGCTGGCGCTGGTGTTCGGCGGCCTCGGCCTGTGGCGGGGGCTGGGCCCGGGGCCCGGTTGGCTGGTCTGGCCGGCCGTCGCGCTGGTGGCGGTCACGGTGATCGAGTTCGTCGCCGCCGGCATCATGGGGTCGCGGCTGCCGCGCCTGCCCATGACCGAGGTGAAGGCGCAGCTCCTCGCGGACTCCCGCAGTGCCGACGGGCGGCGGCAGTTGACACTGGCCGTGGCCCCCGGTGGCGCGGTGATGATGTTCGGTGTCTGGCCGGACCGCGCGAGCCGGGACGCCGTGATGCCGGGCGGCGGCTGCCCGGTCTGCCTCGTGGAGGAGGTGACGGCCGAGCTGGCCGGTCCGGACACGGAGGCACTGGCCGGCTACCGCCGCGACCGGGCTGCCGGGACGAACCGGCTGGTCGTGCTGACCCGCCGCGACGACGACGGCTGGGACGCGGCCCTGGAGCCGGTGCAGGGCTCGCCGAAGCCGTTCCGCACGGCGGGCTGCCCGGTCCACGGCTGAACCGGGCGGCCCACCGGCGGGGAAGGGGCACGGGCCGTGGCGCGGGTCAGGGCAGGATCCGCCCGGTGACCTCGCCGAAGCCGATCCGGGTGCCGTCGGGACCGGGGGCGGTGGCGGTGATGGTGACCTCGTCGCCGTTCTCCAGGAAGGTGCGGGTGGTGCCGTCGGCGAGCTTGACGGGGTGCTCGCCGTTCCAGGTGAGCTCGATGAGGGCGCCGCGGCCCTCCGGCTCGGGGCCGCTGACGGTGCCGGAGGCGTAGAGGTCGCCGGTGCGCAGGGAGGCGCCGTTGGCGGTGAGGTGGGCGAGCTGCTGCGCGGCCGTCCAGTACATCGCGGCGAACGGCGGCCGGCTGACGACGTGGCCGTTGAGGGCGACCTCCAGGGCGATGTCGAGGCCCCACGGCTCGCCCTCGCGGTCGTCGAGGTAGTCGAGCGGGTCGACGTCGCGGTGGGGCGGGACGACGCGGGCCTGCTCCAGGGCGTCCAGCGGCACCACCCACGGCGAGACGGAGGTGGCGAACGACTTGCCGAGGAACGGGCCGAGCGGCACGTACTCCCACGCCTGGATGTCGCGCGCGGACCAGTCGTTGAGCAGGCACACGCCGAAGACGTGCTCGCGGAAGCCGCTGAGCGGCACCCGGCTGCCGAGCTCGCTGGGCGTGCCGACGACGAAGCCGATCTCGGCCTCGATGTCGAGGCGGCGGGTCGGCCCGAACGACGGCAGCGGGTCGGCGGGGGCCTTCCGCTGGCCGTGCGGCCGGACGATCGGCGTGCCGGAGACGACCACCGTGCCCGCGCGGCCGTGGTAACCGATCGGCAGGTGCTTCCAGTTGGCGGTCAGCGCGTCCTGGCCGGGGCGGAAGATCCGGCCCAGGTTGGTGGCGTGGTGCTCGGAGGCGTAGAAGTCGACGTAGTCCGCGACCTCGAACGGCAGGTGCAGGTCCACGGCGTGCAGCGGCAGCAGGCACGGGGCGACGGCCGGCCGGTGCGCCTCGTCGGTCAGCCACGCGGTCAGCGCCCCGCGGACCTCCCGCCAGGTGCGGTGCCCGGCCGCCATCAGCGGGTTGAGCGAGTCGGCGTCGAGCAGGACGGACGGCGCGCCGACCGCGCGCGCGGCGGCGCCCGCGTCCAGCACGCGGTCGCCGATGCGGACGCCGATCCGGCGGCTGCCGGGCCGGTCGTCGGCGGTGAAGACGCCGTACGGCAGGGCGTGCACGCCGTACAGGGAGTCCTGCGGGATGGCGAGCCAGGTCAACGGTCCTCCAGCGGTGGTGGGCGGAGCAGGCCGAGGTCGGCCAGGTCGGCGAGCGGTTCGTCGATGCTGCAGGTGCCGAACGACGTGAACGCGCCGCGCACGGAGCGCACCTGCGTGTCCGTCAGCTCGGTGGCCGCCTTCGCGAGGAGGGGTCCGGAGCGCTCGGCGAGCGCCTCCGCCGCGGCCGCCCGGTCGTCTCCGGCGGCCGCGGCGAGCAGCACGTTGAGGAAGCCGTGATGGACGGAGCCGGTCACCGGGTCGGTGTGCCGCACCGCGTGGTGCAGGCCGGCCGTGCACTTGAAGGGGAGGCCGCGCTCGGCGCATCCCGCCAGGAACCCGGCCAGCTCCGCGACGGAGGGGAAGGCGTCGGCGGTGAGCCCGCCGGTGCGGTACTTCGCCCGGTACGGCGTGCCGGTGAGGGCGTCGAGCGAGGCCTCGGTCCGTCCGTCGCGGGGGAGTTCGACGGCGGCGCCGATGCCGGGCGGCAGTTCGGCGCCGAGCTGCGCCACGGTGGCGGCCACGTCGGTGGTGGCGATCTCCAGGCCCGTCACGTCGAGCCCGGCGGCCTCCGCGAGTGCCGCGGCCGGGCCCGTACTGCCCCCCGGCAGTACCAGCCCGACCGGCAGCCCGCGGCCCGACCGCACCAGGGCGGGCAGCAGGGCGGGCCCGCAGAGCAGGGGGCCGACCGTGTCCGCGTACCAGGCGGTGCGGTGCCGCCGGTGGGCGGGCACGGCCTCGTCGAGGGGCAGGTCGCCGGGCGGGAAGACCGCGGCGTCGTCGAAGAGTCCGCGGAAGAGGGGGGTCACCGGCCCGGCCCCCGCCCGCCGGACCACGACCAGGGGTAGCCCGGGTCCTCGGTCGCGGTGCCGCCCTCGCCGAGCTCCAGCGGGCGGAACGTGTCGACCATGACGGCGAGTTCGTCGAAGAACTCGGCGCCGATGGATCGCTCGTAGGCGCCCGGCTGCGGGCCGTGGGTGTGCCCGCCGGGGTGCAGCGAGATCGAGCCCTGGCCGATGCCGGAGCCCTTGCGGGCCTCGTAGTCTCCGCCGCAGTAGAACATCACCTCGTCGCTGTCGACGTTGGCGTGGTAGTACGGCACCGGGATCGACAGCGGGTGGTAGTCGACCTTGCGCGGCACGAAGTTGCAGATCACGAAGTTGGTGCCCTCGAAGACCTGGTGGGCCGGCGGCGGCTGGTGGATCCGCCCGGTGATCGGTTCGAAGTCGGCGATGTTGAAGGCGTACGGATAGAGGCAGCCGTCCCAGCCGACCACGTCGAAGGGGTGGTGCGGCACGGTGTAGCGGGTGCCGACGACGCCGTGCGGCCCGCGGTGCTTGACCAGCACGTCGACGTCCGCGCCGTCCACCAGCAGCGGCCCGGCCGGCCCGCGCAGGTCGCGCTCGCAGTAGGGCGCGTGCTCCAGCAGCTGCCCGAACCGCGAGAGGTAGCGCTTGGGCGGGGTGATGTGGCTGTTGGCCTCGATGCAGTACGCGCGCAGCGGGCCGTCGCCGGTGGGCACCCAGCGGTGCGTGGTGGCCCGCGGGATGATCACGTAGTCGCCCGGGCCCACCTCCAGGATGCCGAAGACGGTCTCCACGGAGGCGCTGCCGGACTCCACGTACACGCACTCGTCGCCGAGCCCGTTGCGGTAGAGCTCGCTCGGGGCGCCGGCGACGGCGTACGAGATGCGCACGTCGGCGTTGCCGAGCACGAGGCGGCGGCCGGCCACCACGTCGGTGCCCTTCCACTCCTCGCCGAAGAGCCGGTGCAGCTTCAGGTGGCGGGGGAGCAGGGGGTGGTTCGGCGTGGTGGCCTGGTCCGGCAGCTCCCACGGGCGGGCGTCGACGACCGCCGAGGGGATGCCCCGGTGGTAGAGCAGGGAGGAGTCCGAGGTGAAACCCTCCTCGCCCATCAACTCCTCGTAGTACAGCCCGCCTTCGGGTGTGCGGTGCTGGGTGTGCCGCTTGCGCGGGATGTCGCCGAGCTGCCGGTAGTGCGCCATCGTGGGATCTCCTCGGGGCTCAGGGGTCGTGGCTCAGAGGTTGCCGCGCTTGTCCTGCTCGCGCTCGATCGCCTCGAAGAGCGCCTTGAAGTTGCCCTTGCCGAAGCCGAGCGAGCCGTGCCGTTCGATGAACTCGTAGAAGACGGTGGGCCGGTCGCCGATCGGCTTGGTGAAGATCTGCAGCAGGTAGCCGTCCTCGTCGCGGTCGACGAGGATGCCGCGGCTCTTCAGCTCCCCGATCGGCACGCGGACCTTGCCGATCCGCTCCCGCAGCTCCGGGTCGTCGTAGTACGAGTCCGGGGTGTTGAGGAACTCGACGCCGCGCGAGCGCAGCACGTCGACGGTGGTGAGGATGTCGTTGGTGGCGAGGGCCATGTGCTGGCAGCCGGCGCCGGTGTAGAACTCCAGGTACTCGTCGATCTGCGACTTCTTCTTCGCGATCGCGGGCTCGTTCAGCGGGAACTTCACCCGGTGGTTGCCGCTCGCGACGACCTTCGACATGAGGGCGGAGTAGTCGGTGGCGATGTCGTCGCCGACGAACTCGGCCATGTTCACGAAGCCCATCACCCGGTTGTAGAACGAGACCCACTCGTTCATCCGGCCGAGCTCCACGTTGCCGACCGCGTGGTCGAGCGCCTGGAAGAGCCGCCGCGGCGCGCCCTCCGGCCGCTGCACCCGGGACTCGGCGACGACGTAGCCGGGCAGGTACGGCCCCCGGTAGCGGGAGCGGTCGATCAGGGTGTGCCGGGTCTCGCCGTAGGTGGCGACGGCGGCGCGGCGCACGGTGCCGTTGGCGTCGGAGACGTCGTTCGGCTCCTCCAGGATCACGGCGCCCTGGGCGCGGGCGTGCGCGATGCACTTGTCGACGTCCGGCACCTCCAGCGCGAGGTCGACGACGCCGTCGCCGTGGCGGCGGTGGTGGTCGAGCAGCGGACTGTCGGGGGAGACCCCGCCCTTGATCACGAAACGGCAGGAGCCGGAGCGCAGCACGAACGCCTTGCGGTCGCGGCGGCCGGTCTCGGGGCCGGAGTAGGCGACCAGCTCCATGCCGAACACGGCCTGGTAGAACTGCGCCGTCTGGGTGGCGTTGCCGACGACGAACACCACCGCGTCCTGCGCGGTGACCGGGAAGGGATCGCCCGCGGGGTCGTGCTCGACCAGCCCGACGAGGGTGCGCAGCTGCTCGGCGTCGAGCCCGGCCTCCAGCTCCTCGGGGGTGAGTTCCACGGCGTTGGCGGTCATCGGTGCTCCTCCACGTTGAGGTTCTCCGCACCGCGGGGGGTGGGGCGGTTGCGGTTGCGCTGAGAATGCCCGCGGTCGGGGGGTTGGGCAACAGCGGCGGTCCGCACTGATCAATGTGTACAGAATGAGCAGGTCGCCGGGGTCAGGGCTGGTCAGGTTGTCCAGTCGGTGACGGCCGTGGCGAGACACCTGTCGAACCACTGTGCGGCCAGCCCGGAGACGGCCGCCAGCGCACCCGGCTCCTCGAAGAGGTGCGTGGCCCCCGGGACGACGGCCAGCTCGTGCTCGCACCGCAGCGCGTCCGCGGCCCGCCGGTTGAGCTCCAGCACGGCGGTGTCCGCGCCGCCGACGATCAGCAGGGTGGCGGCGGTGACCTCGGGCAGCCGGTCGCCCGCGAGGTCGGGCCGCCCGCCGCGGGAGACCACCGCGGCCACCGGCAGGCCGGGTTCGGCGGCCGCCCACAGGGCCGCCGCCGCGCCGGTGCTGGCCCCGAAGTAGCCGACGGGCAGCCCGGTGCAGTCCGGCCGTGCGGTGACCAGCCGGGTCACGGCGGCGAGCCGGCCGCCGAGCAGGACGGGGTCGAAGACCTTCGCCCGGTCGGGCTCCTCCTCCGGTGTCAGCAGGTCGAGCAGCAGGGTGCCGAGACCGGCCCGGCGGAGCTCGCCGGCCACGTGGCGGTTGCGCGGACTGTGCCGGCCGCTGCCGCTGCCGTGCGCGAACAGCACCAGCCCGACGGCGTCCGGGGGCACCGCGAGGGTGCCGCGCAGGTCGGCGCCGCCGGCGTCCAGGGTGATCTCCGTGCCGTCGGCCGGACGGGCGGTCGCGGCCTCGTGCAGCAGCCGTTCCACCTCGGCGTCGGAGGTCTGGGTGAAGTCCCGGTAGAACTCGCCGATCGCCCGGAACCGGGCGGGCGTGTGGGGGCACACCAGCGCGTCGGCGTCGGGGCCGAGCCGCCGCGCCCAGTCCGCGGGGGCGACCGGTACGGCCAGCACCACGCGGGCCGCCCCGCGGGCCCGGACGATCCGGCAGGCCGCGAGCGCCGTCGAGCCGGTCGCCACGCCGTCGTCGACGACGATGACGGTGCGCCCGCGTACGGCGACCGGGGCCCGGCCGCGGCGGTAGCGGGTGGCCCGGCGCTCCAGCTCGGCGCGCTCGCGGCGCTCGACCTCGGCGAACTGCCCGGCGGTCACCCGGGCGCCGTGCACCACCGCCTCGTTGACGACCCGGGTGCCGCCCTCGCCGATGGCGCCCATGCCCAGCTCCGGCTGGGCGGGCACCCCGAGTTTGCGGATCACGCAGATGTCGAGCGGCGCGCCCAGCGCCCGGGCCACCGGCGCGGCGACGGGCACGCCGCCGCGCGGCAGGGCCACCACGACCGGGTCGGCGTCACGCCAGCGCTCCACTTCGGCCGCCAGTCGACGGCCCGCTTCCTCGCGGTCGGTGTAGTACATGGCTGACCTCTCCATGTCCACCGTACGTCCGGGGGCGGGCCCGGCGGCCGGCTCCGCCGCGCCTACGGCAGGGCGGCGGCCAGCAGGTCGAGCCGGCGGATGTCGGGCGGTGCGGCGAGCAGCCGCGGGGCGGCCTCCATGAGCGCCGCGGCGATCGGGCCCTGCAGGTGCGCCTGCCGGCCCTGCTCGTCGTCGAAGGTGTCAAAGATGCCGAACACCGTCGTGCTCTCCCGGAACGCGTACCAGGTGCGGGTCTCCACCTCCTGCTGGGCGAGCGGCAGCGCGCCGAGCAGCAGCTCGGCGACGGCCTCGGCGTGTTCGGGCTTCGCCTCGATGCGGGCGAGCAGGGCGACGGGGGGCATGGCGGACCTCCTGGAGGGTGGACGGGTGCTGTCGGGGGTGCTCAGGCGTGCCGGGCGAAGTCCGTCAGCGACACGGTGTACTCGCCGGTGTCCCGGGCGTGGCGCACGCAGTAGGCCTGCGGGTACCAGCCGGGCACCTGCCAGGCCTGCGGCTGCTTGACCGGGCGGCAGGCGGTGTCCGGGTCGGCGTCCTCGGCGGCCCGGAGGTCGGCGAGGGCGATCATCGGCTCCAGGAAGGTGATCCGGGCGTCGTAGGCGCCGTAGACGAACGTCCGGGTGAAGCCGTGCCCGTGCCACTCCTCGCCGGTGGGGTCGGTGAGGTGGTTGCCCATGGCGACCTGGGCGAGGCCCTTGTCGGCGTAGTCGCGCGGGAGGTACTCCGGGGCGAGCGGCCGGGTGGCGGTGGCGTAGTCGGCGCAGTCGACGAGGATGCCGCAGGGGCCGGGACGGATGGCCTGCCGTTCGCCGTCGGGCCGCAGGTAGAAGTGCACGTCGAGGTGGGGGTGGTCGTAGACGTGCGGGGGGCCGTGGCCGGCCGGGTCCCAGTCGAGCAGGGCGAAGGTGAGCGGCATGCCGGGCAGGCCGCGCAGGGCCCGGGGCAGGTCGAGGGGGTACTCGTGGCCGCCGGCGCACTCCTTCGCCGGGTCGGTGCGGCCGTCGCCGTCCCGGTCGAAGCAGTGCCGGCCGTCGTTGGGTGCGGTGGGCAGCCCGTCGAGGGCGTCGCGGGTGAGGGCGACGCCGATCTCGACGGGGGTGTCGCCGCGCAGCCGGGCGTAGGTGTGCGCGGCGCCGTGGCCGAAGGGCACGGGGCGCCCGTAGGCGGTGCGCAGGCGGGGTGCGGCGGCGGCCGGGGCGGCGGGGAGCAGGGCCGCGGCGAGGAGCGCGGCGGCGAGCAGTCGGCGGAGCGGGCGGGTCGGGCGGCGGTGCGGGTGCGGCGGCATGCCGGAGGCCTTTCGTGCGGGGGCACTGTTCGCCACTGTGCCGGGCGCGGCCCGGGGCGGCCCGGGGTGCTGCTCCGTCCGGGGGCGTGGCGGTGACGGCGCGTCAGTCCGTGGCGGGTTCCGGCCGTTGGCGGGAGCCCGTCCGGGCGGACGTCTTGACGGTCCCTTGACCTGGGCCAGATCATCATGACCGCGTCAATGTGTGCCGTCCGCCCACCCCACATGGGCGGCATGCCGTCAGGTCCCGTTCTGCCCCACCGGAATCCGGAGTCCTACGTGTCCGAGCATGCCCACCGGCGTGCGCAGCGGCGATCCCGCCTGCGCAGTTCCGCCGCGATCCTCGCCGCTGCCGCCGCCGCGGCCGCAACCCTCCTCGCGCCGAGCGCCTCGGCGCGCCCGGCCCCCGCGCCGGCCGCCCTCGCCGCCGCGCCCGACATCCCCGTCGCCAACGTCAAGGCGCACCTGGCCCAGCTGCAGTCCATAGCCACCGCCAACGGCGGCAACCGGGCGCACGGGAAGACCGGTTACAAGGCGTCGATCGACTACGTGAAGGCCAAGCTGGACGCGGCGGGCTACACCACGACGCTCCAGACCTTCACCTACAACAGCGCGACCGGCTACAACCTGATCGCCGACTGGCCCGGCGGTGACACCTCGCACGTCGTCATGGCCGGTGCCCACCTGGACTCCGTCACCGGCGGGCCGGGCATCAACGACAACGGCTCCGGCTCCGCCGGCATCCTGGAGACCGCCCTGGCCGTCTCGCGGGCCGGCCTGGCGCCCACCAAGCACCTGCGGTTCGGCTGGTGGGGCGCCGAGGAGTACGGCATGATCGGCTCCACGAAGTACGTCAACGGCCTTGCCGCGGCCGACCGTTCGAAGATCGAGGCGTACCTCAACTTCGACATGATCGGCTCGCCGAACCCGGGCTACTTCGTCTACGACGACAACACCAAGCTCGACACCCTCTTCAAGACCTACTTCTCCGGGCTCGGTGTCGCCACCGAGCCCGAGACGGAGGGCGACGGGCGGTCCGACCACGCGCCGTTCAAGAACGCGGGCATCGCGGTCGGCGGTCTCTTCAGCGGTGCGGACTACATCAAGACCAGTGCCCAGGCGACCAAGTGGGGCGGCACCTCGGGTGTGGCGTTCGACCGCTGCTACCACTCCTCCTGCGACACCTCGGCGAACATCAACGACACCGCGCTCGACCGGATGACCGACGCCGTCGCGTACGCGATCTGGACGCTCGGCACCGAGACCGCCCCGCCGCCCGGCACGGTCTTCGAGAACACCACCGACGTGGCCATCCCGGACGCGGGCGCCGCCGTGACCTCCTCGGTCACCGTCAGCGGGATCACCGGCAACGCGCCCGCCGCGCTCCCGGTCGGCGTCGTCATCAAGCACCCGTACCGCGGCGACCTGGTGATCGACCTGGTGGCCCCGGACGGCAGCACCTACCGGCTGAAGAGCTCCAGCAGCGACTCCGGCGACGACGTCAACACCACCTACACCGTCAACGCCTCCTCGGAGGTCGCCAACGGCGTCTGGAAGCTGAAGGTGCAGGACGTCGGCGCGCAGGACGTCGGCAACATCGACAGCTGGAAGCTGACCTTCTGACGGAGCGCCGGCCGAAGGGGGAGGGGGCGCCGGGATCCGGCACCCCCTCCCGCCGCGTGCTACGGCCGCATCTCGTAGGCGCCCGACAGCGTCTCGACCTGCGCCCACATCCGCTCGGCGCGGTCGGCGTCCGCGACCGGGCGGCGCACGTGCGCCAGCGCCCAGGCGGCCTGCTCCTCCGTGGTGGAGGCCTTGCCGTGCAGCTCGGTGGCGTGCGCGGAGAAGTCCCGCACCAGGGCGTCGAAGATCTGGTCCAGCACGTCCCGGCCGTCGACGGACGCGGTCAGGCCGGTCAGCTCGGCCTGCTCCAGCACCAGCTGGCCGTAGACGACGAGCGCGAAGAGCTGGCCGATCTCCAGCAGGAAGTCGAGGTCCTGCTGCTGGTCGGCGCTCGGGGCGTGGGTGAGCAGCAGGGTGCACAGGCCGTCGGCCTGCTCGCGGAACCGGGCGACGTTCGGCACGGAGGCGTGCGCGTCGTAGGCGGTGCGCCAGTCGTGGAAGCGGATCGCGCCCAGGCCGCGTGCCGGGCCCTGCGCGAAGAGGAAGGTGTCGTCCGCGGCGTCGACCCGGGTCGGCACCGGCGCGAACTCCGCCGGGGCGAAGAGGTAGTTGCCCATGAACTTGAGGATCAGCGCGAGGTTGACGTGGACGGTGCCCTCCAGCTTCGGCAGGCCGCGGATGTCCTTGGCGGCCTTGTCGAAGTAGGTGTCCGCCTCGAAGCCCTTGGCCGCGATGACGTCCCACATCAGGTCGATGACCTTCTCGCCCTCCGTGGTGACCTTCATCTTGGTCATCGGGTTGAAGAGCAGGTAGCGGCGGTCGTCCGCCGTCGCGGTGCGGAAGTAGTCCACGGCCCGCGCGCTGAACATCTTCATCGCCGCCAGGCGGGCGTACGCGTCGGTCAACTCCCGCTTGACGTGCGGGAAGGCGGTGACCGGCCGGCCGTACAGCACCCGGTTGTGCGCGTGCGTGACGGCCTCGTACATCGCGTGCTCGCAGATGCCGATCGAGGCGGTGCAGAGGTTGAACTTGCCGACGTTGACGGTGTTGAGTGCCGCGTCGAAGGCGGCCCCGCCGGTGTGCAGCACGTCCTCCGCGCGCACCGGGTACTCCTCCAGGCGGAACTCGCTGACGTACATCTGCGCGTTCACGACGTTCTTCACCAGGTGGTACGCGTCGTGCCGGCTGTCGGCGGCGAAGAACACGTACCCCTCGGGGCCGTCCACGTCGGAGCGGCGGCCGAAGACGGAGACCAGGCCGGCGACGTTGCCGTTGCCGATGTAGTACTTGGAGCCGGTGGCGGTGAAGCCGCCCTCGCCGTCCGGGGTGAGGATCATGTCGGTGGAGTAGATGTCGGCGCCGTGGCTGCGCTCGGAGAGGCCGAACGCCATCACGTGGCCCTCGGTCAGCAGCTTCGCGGCGCGGGCCCGCACGGCCTCGTTCCCGCTCTGCCAGACCGGGCCGAGGCCGAGGACGGTGACCTGCCAGGTGTACCAGTAGCCGAGGCCGTAGAAGCCGAGGATCTCGTTGAGCTCGGCGATCCGGGCGGTGTCCCAGCGCTTCGCCGGATCGGCCGAGGACGGCGTCAGGAACTCCGCGAACAGCCCCTCCTTCGCGGCGAACTCCAGGAAGTCCCCGTACCAGGACCGGTCGACGTACGTGTCGATCAGGGCCTTCTTGCCGCGCGACTCGAACCAGTCGACGGTCGCGCGCAGCAGCCGGCGGGTGGTGTCGTCGAACTGCGCGGGGTCGTAGGTGCGCGGGTTGAACAGCATCATCAGGTCCCAGGGGTCGAGGGTGTCGAGGGCGGGGTGCCGAGGCGGTGCAGGGTGGCGAGCACGTCGTCCAGCCAGGCGAGGATCATCCGCTCGTACTCGATGCCGCCGCGCAGCACCACGTGCTGGAGGCGCTGTGCGTCGTCGAGGGCGTCCGGGTCGGGGAAGTCGCGCTGCTCGCCGGTGAGGTAGCGGGCGAGGAGGGCGGCGTGGTCGGCGCGGTGCCGTTCGACCTCGGGCACGAGCGCCGCCGGGTCGTCGAACGCCGCGGCCCGGATCTTCACGGCGAGCTCGTGCCGGACGGTCTCCGGTTCGACGGGCTCGCGCAGCCAGCCGACCAGGACGCCGCGCCCGGCGGCGGTGGCCGAGTAGACCTTCTTGTCCGGCCGGGTGTCCTGGGCGACCGCCTCGACGGCGACCCAGCCGTCCGTCTCCATCCGCCGCAGCACCCGGTAGATCTGCTGGTGGGTGGCGGTCCAGAAGCGCCCGATGGAACGGTCGAACCGGCGTGCCAGCTCGTAGCCCGAGCCGGGCTGCTCCAGGAGGGAGACGAGGATCGCGTGCTCCAGTGCCATGACGGCATCCTGCTATGCACCAAGTTGCATATGCAACGGGGTGCACAGGCCCTGAGACGCACCTCACGTGTCGGCGCGGCGCGCCAGAATGGGCCGATGGACGACGAGGAACTGCTCGCCCGGCGGATGCACGCGCAGTTCGGCCGGCCCGACCCGGCGCCGGCCGAGGTCGCGAGGACCTCCGGCGGCGTCCAGGCGCAGGACGGCCCGGCGGCCCGGCTGGCCCTGCGGGCCCGCGGCGTCGCCGACCCGGCCGCGCCCGCCCGGGCCGCCGCCGCCGGAGAGGTGGTCACCCTCGCGCTGATGCGCGGCACCCTGCACCTGGTGCCGGCCGCGGACGCCCGCTGGCTGCTCGGCCTCTTCGCCGCACGCAACCTCGCGGCCGGCGCCCGCCGCCGCCGCGAACTCGGCCTGACCGACGAGGTCTGCGCCCGCGCGCTCGACCTCCTCCCCGCCCTGCTGGACGTACCCCGCAGCCGGGCCGCGCTGATCGGCCTGCTCGTCGCCCGGGGCGTCGGCGTCGACCCGAAGGGCCAGGCGCCCGCCCACCTGATCGGCTACGCCTCCGCGCACGGTGTGCTCTGCCGGGGCGCGGACCTCGACGCCCGCGAGCCCGGGTACGTGCCGCTGCCGGCGGGCGGTCCGGCCCCGGCGGACCCGGCCGCCGAGCTGGCCCGGCGCTACCTCGCGGCCTTCGGGCCCGCCGGGCCGGGCGACTTCGCCGCCTGGGCGGGCCTGCCGGTGACCGAGGCGCGCCGCGCGGTGCAGGCGGCCGCCCCGGAGGAGGTCGCGCCGGGGCTGTTCGCCGCGGCCGGTTCCCCGGCGCCGCCGGCGGGCGGCCCGGCGGTGCGCCTGCTCGGTGCGTACGACGGCTACCTGCTGGGCTACCGGAGCCGGGAGACGATGCTGGCGGAGCCGTACGCGCGGCGGGTCAACGCCGGGGGCGGGGTGATCCGCCCGGCGGTCGTGGCGGACGGCCGGGTCGTCGGCACGTGGCGGCGGGAGGGCGGGGAGCCGGTGGTGGAGCCGTTCGGCGTACTGCCCCGCGGGGTGCGGGCCGGGCTGGCGGAGGAGGTGGCGGCGGTGGCGGCGTACCTCGCGGGCGCGGGCGCGGTCCCGGCCGGGGCGCCGTCGCAGGGCCGCCGGGCTGCCGGAAAGGGGTGAATGGGTGATAATCACGCATAAAGGTTGGATAAGGGACGTGGCGGGTACGGGCCCTACGGCTGCCTGTATCCCCGAGTAGGAGGTGGTCACGGTGTCGACCCAGCTTCCGGTGGGTATGGAACACCATCCCGACATTCTCGAACTGCGTGAACACTACGAGCGCGTCACCTCGACGCCGCTCATGCAGGGCATCGAGGCCATGGCCGTCTGCTGCGGCCTGTTCCTGGCGATCTCGCCCTGGGTGGTCGGGTTCGCGGCCTTCCCCGCTGCGGGCGGATTCGCCGGCGTGACCCTCAGCAACCTGATCCTCGGCCTGGCCTTCGCCATGCTGATGGGCGGGTACGGCTCCGGGTTCGAGCGCACGCACGCCCGTGCCTACGCGGGCGTGGCCATCGGCGTCTGGACGATGCTCGCCCCGTGGTGGACCACCGGCGACCAGGCCGTCACCCGGACCATCTGGACGAACCTGGTCACGGGCGGCCTGATGACCTGCCTCTGCCTCGGCGCGATCGGCCTGACCCTCACCGGCGCCGCGGCGATGAGGGGCCGGGGGCGCGGATGACGGCAAGCGACCGGGACGGCGAGAGAACGGGTGCGGCCCCCGCCGGGGGCCGCACCCTCGCGTCGCGGCGGCCTCAGGGCCGGGTCATCCGCAGCACGTCCAGCGCCTCGTCGAGCTGTCGCTCCGTCAGCAGGCCCCGCTCGACGTAGCCGCGCTCCAGCACCACCTGGCGGATCGTCTTCCGCTCCGCCAGCGACTGCTTCGCGACCTTCGCCGCCTCCTCGTAGCCGATCCAGCGGTTGAGCGGCGTGACCACGGACGGCGAGGACTCGGCGTACTCGCGGGCCCGTTCGGCGTTGGCCGTCACCCCGTCGACCGTCCGGTCGGCCAGCAGCCGGGCGCTGGTGGCCAGCAGCCGCACCGACTCCAGGACGTTCCGGGCGATCACCGGCAGCATGACGTTCAGCTCGAAGTTGCCGCTCGCGCCGGCCACCGTCACCGTGGTGTCGTTGCCGACGACCTGCGCGGCGACCATCAGCACCACCTCCGGCAGCACCGGGTTGACCTTACCGGGCATGATCGACGAACCGGGCTGCAGGTCGGGCAGGTTGATCTCGCCGAGGCCGGTGCGCGGGCCCGAGCCCATCCAGCGCAGGTCGTTCGCGATCTTCGTGAAGCCCACCGCGATCGTCTTCAACTGCCCGCTCAGCTCGACCAGTCCGTCGCGGGCGCCCTGCGCCTCGAAGTGGTCCCGGGCCTCCGTCAGGGGCAGGCCGGTGGCCCGGGCGAGTGCCGCGACCACCGCCGCCGGGAAACCCGGCGGGGTGTTGATCCCGGTGCCCACCGCCGTACCGCCGAGCGGGAGTTCGGCGACCCGGGGGAGTGTCGCCCGCAGCCGCTCCACGCCGTACCGGACCTGCGCCGCGTAGCCGCCGAACTCCTGGCCGAGGGTGACCGGCGTGGCGTCCATCAGGTGCGTACGACCGGACTTGACCACCTCGGCGAACTCCACGGCCTTCCGCTCCAGCGCCGCCGCGAGGTGTTCCAGCGCCGGCACCAGCTCGCCGGTCACCGCCGCCGTCGCCGCGATGTGGATGGACGACGGGAACACGTCGTTGGACGACTGGCTCGCGTTGACATGGTCGTTCGGGTGCACCGGACGGCCGAGCCGCTCGGCGGCGAGGGTGGCGATGACCTCGTTGGCGTTCATGTTGGACGAGGTGCCGGAGCCGGTCTGGAAGACGTCCACCGGGAACTGGTCGTCCCAGCGGCCCGCCGCCACCTCCTCCGCCGCCAGCCGGATCGCCTCCGCGGTGTCGGCCTCCAGCACGCCGAGCTCCGCGTTGACCTGCGCGGCGGCCGCCTTGATCCGCGCGAGCGCGGCGATGTGGGCGCGCTCCAGCGGCCGGCCGGACACCGGGAAGTTCTCCACCGCCCGCTGCGTCTGCGCCTGCCACCTGGCCGTCGCCGGCACCCGGACCTCGCCCATCGAGTCGTGCTCGACCCGGAACTCTTCCTCGTCGCCCATGGGGCCACCTCCTGGACAGCACAGCCGTGCCGGGGGCCGCGGTATTTCCGCGCCCTGCCCGGCCTCGGACCAATCCTGCCCCGCCGGCCCCGGCCGGCCCCGGCTCAGCCGAGCCGCGCCGTGCTCCGGACGGTCGCGGCGGTGAGGCCCGGCTCGACGAGCACCGGGTCGTCGGCCCGCGCCCCGGCCAGCACCGCCGGGTCGAGCGCGACGGTCAGCAGGCCGGGCGCGTCCTCCGCGGCCTCCGCCAGCAGGTGCCCGTCCGGGCCCCACACCGCGCTGCCGCCGCACCCGGTGTACGGGCCGGCGGGCCCGACGTGGTTGGCGAGCAGCACGTAGAGGGTGTTGTCGAGGGCGCGGGCGGGGAACACCGTCCGCCGCTGGTGGGCGCCGGGGCCGGTGCCGAAGAGCGCGCCGACCAGGTAGGCGTGCGCGCCGTCGAGGGCCGCGGCGCGGGCGTGCTCGGGGAAGCCGCTGTCCCAGCAGACGCCGAGGCCCAGCCGCCAGCCGTCCAGCTCCACGGTGCTGCCGCCCGCGCCGCGGGAGAACCCGGCGGCCCGTTCGTTCGGCGTGGTGAACTCCTTGCGGTAGACCGCGGCGAGCCGGCCGGCGCCGTCCAGCACGAGGGCGGCGATGTGCAGCGCGCCGGTGCCGGCGGCGCGGACGGGGGCGCCGACCACCACCGCCGTACCCGTCTCCGCGCAGGCCGCGGCCAGCGGGGCGAGCCGGGGGTCGCCGGGGGCGAGGGTGAGGGTGTCCGGGTCGGCGGCGATCGCGGCCGGCTCGTAGCCGGTGAGGAACAGCTCGGACAGCAGGAGCAGCCGGGCCCCCTCGGCCGCGGCCCGGCGCACCAGCGCGGCGGCGGTCGCGGTGTTCGCGGCGACGTCCAGCGGGACGAGCGGGGCCTGGGCGACGGCGACGCGCAGCGGCGACGCGGGAAGCCCGTGTACAGGAGTGCTCACGGGTGCCAATCCTTACATGTGCCGGGCGGCGGCTCAAGGTCCGGGCCCCGGCGGTGCACCGCCCGCGTGGCGCGGGCCCGGCCTCCGGGCCGCGATGCACCATGGCGCCATGACGGACCGACCCGACCCGGCCGCGTGCTACGCGGAGATCGCCGAGGGCCTGCTGCCGCACGGCGCCGCCCCGGCACGGCTGTACGGCATGCCCTGCCTCCGGGACGCCCTCGGCGAGGCCTTCGCGGGCCTGTACGGCGGCGAGCTCGTCTGCCGGCTCGGGCGGGACAGCCCCGCCCTCGCCGAGGCCCTGCGGGTGCCCGGCGCCCACCTCTTCCACCCCGCGGGCGGGGCCGTCCCGCTGGAGGACTGGGTCTGCATCCCGCCGGTCGCCGCCGCGCACTGGGCGAACTTCGCCGAAGCCGCGCTGCGCGCCCCGCGTCCGGAACCCGCGAGGCCCGGCCCGGGGACGCCTACCGGCGGGTAGCCCCGGTGCGCGATACTCGTCGCCGCGGCCCGCCGCGGCCGCCGCACGCCGTTCGCGCCGCCCCGCCCGGAGGAGAGACCGCAGCATGGCCACCACCCCCCGCCTCGACCCCGCCGACCTGCTCGCCGTCGGCGAACTCCTCACCGACGAGGAGCGCCTCATCCGCGACACCGTGCGGAAGTTCACCGACGACCGGATCCGCCCGCACATCGCCGACTGGTTCGAGCGGGGCGTCTTCCCCGTCCGCGAACTCGCCCCCGAACTCGGCCGGCTCGGCGTCCTCGGCATGCACCTCGACGGCTACGGCTGCACCGGCTCCACCGCCGTCGAGTACGGCGTCGCCTGCATGGAGCTGGAGGCCGCCGACTCCGGCCTGCGCAGCTTCGTCTCCGTGCAGGGCTCGCTCGCCATGCGCTCGATCCACGCCTTCGGCTCCGAGGAGCAGAAGCAGCAGTGGCTGCCCGGACTCGCCGCCGGCCGGGCGATCGGCTGCTTCGGCCTCACCGAGCCCGACTTCGGCTCCGACCCGGCCAACATGCGCACCCGGGCCCGCCGCCGCGGCGACGACTGGGTGCTCGACGGCTCCAAGATGTGGATCACCAACGGCTCGGTCGCCGACGTCGCCGTCGTCTGGGCGCAGACCGCCGACGGCGTCCGCGGCTTCCTCGTGCCCCGCGGCACCCCCGGCTTCACCGCCACCGACATCCACGGCAAGCTCTCGCTGCGGGCCTCCGTCACCAGCGAGCTCGCCCTCGACGGCGTCGTGCTCCCCGCCGACGCCGTCCTCCCCGGCGCCCGCGGCCTGCGCGCCCCGCTCTCCTCCCTCGGCGAGGCCCGGTACGGCATCCTGTGGGGCACCGTCGGCGCCGCCCGCGACTGCTACACCGCCGCCCTCGACTACGCCAAGAGCCGCATCCAGTTCGACCGGCCCATCGCCGCCTTCCAGCTGACGCAGGAGAAGCTCGTCGAGATGGTCCTGGAGCTGGAGAAGGCCTACCTCGTGGCCCTCCGGATCGGCCGGCTCAAGGACGAGGGCCGCAGCCTGCCCGCCCACATCAGCTTCGGCAAGCTCAACAACGTCCGCACCGCCCTGGAGATCGCCCGCTCGGCCCGCACCGTGCTCGGCGCCAACGGCATCACCACCGCGTACCCGGTGCTGCGGCACGCCAACAACCTGGAGTCGGTGCTCACCTACGAGGGCACGAGCGAGATCCACACGCTCGTCCTCGGCGAGGCGGTGACCGGCGAGTCCGCGTACCGCTGACGCGCCGCCGGGCCCATCGCGGCCCCGCAGCGGCCCCGCCGAAAAGGGTTCGCGGCGGGGCCGCGGCGGTCCGTACGGTGGGGCGCCATGGAGACCACCACGCTCTGGCGCCCCACCGGCCCGACCGAGCTCGCGCTCGTCGAGGCCGCCGGGTGGCGCGCCTGGCCGCCGCGGCTGCCCGAGCAGCCGATCTTCTACCCGGTGCTGAACGAGGACTACGCCGTCCGGATCGCCCGGGACTGGAACGTGCCCGCCTCCGGCGCCGGATTCGTCACGCGCTTCGAGGTGGAGAGCGCCTACCTCGCCCGCTTCCCCGTCCGGCAGGTCGGCGGCGAGACCGTCCTGGAGCTGTGGGTCCCGGCCGAGGAGCTGGCGGAGTTCAACCGGCACATCGTCGGCACCATCGACGTCGTCCGGGAGTTCCGCGCCGAGCCCGTCCCGGACGCCGCGGGTTAGGGTACGAATCCCGACCACCCGAGGAGCTCCATGGCAGGCCCGACCGTAGACGCCGGGGGCGGCCGCTCCCTCTCGGCGCCCCCCGCGACGGCGGGCGCCGGGAAGCCGGGCCGGGCCACCGTCGCCGTGCTCGGCAGCCTCGTCGCGCTCGGGCCGCTCACCACCGACCTCTACCTGCCGGCCCTCCCCGCGCTCACCGACGACCTGGGCTCGACCGCGCCCGCCGTCCAGCTCACGCTCACCGGATCCCTCCTGGGCATGGCCGCCGGGCAGCTGCTCTTCGGCCCGATGAGCGACCGCCTCGGCCGCCGCCGCCCGCTGCTGGCCGGCATGGGCCTCTACGCGCTCGCCACCGTCGTCTGCGCGCTGGCCCCGAGCGTGCCGGTGCTGATCGTGGCCCGGTTCGTGCAGGGCGCGGCGGGTGCGGCCGGGCTCGTCATCTCCCGCGCGGTCGCCCGCGACCGGTACGAGGGCGTCGCCATGATCCGCTTCATGGCCTCGCTGGCGATGATCTCCGGCCTCGCCCCGATCGTCGCCCCCGTGCTGGGCGCGCAGCTGCTCCACGTCACCTCCTGGCGGGGGAGCTTCGCGGTGCTCGCGGCCTTCGGCGTGCTGCTGACCGTGGTGGCCGCCCTCTGGCTGCGCGAGTCGCTGCCGCCCGAACGGCGCCACGGCGGCGGCCTGTCGACCACCGTCCGGGCGATCGGCGGGCTGCTGCGCAACCGCCGGTTCGTCGGGTTCACCGCCACCACGACGTTCTCCTTCGGCGCCCTGTTCGGGTACGTCGCCGGGTCGTCCACGGTGCTGCAGGAGGTCTACCACGTCTCGCCGCAGGCCTACAGCCTGCTCTTCGCCGTCAACTCCGTGGCCCTGATGGCCACCACCCAGCTCAACGGCCGGGTGCTCGTCACCCGGCTGCGGCCGGCGTCGCTGATGCTCACCGGGCTGGGCGGGGCCGTCCTCGCCGGGCTCGTGCTGACGCTGGCCACCGGCGTGTGGGATGCCGGGCTGGTCGCCGTCTGCCCGGCGATGTGCCTGCTGATGGCCTCGATGGGCATCGTCGGCCCGAACTCCTCGGCGCAGGCCCTCACCCTCGCCCCGCACGCGGCCGGCTCGGCCTCCGCCCTCCTCGGCCTGTCCACCTTCCTGTGCGGCGCCGTCGTCGCGCCGCTGAGCAGCGTGGCCGGCCACCCCTCCGCCCTCGCGCTCGGCCTCGTGGTGCTCGTCTCGGCGCTGCTGTCGCTGACGGCCTTCCTGGTGCTGTGCCGGCCCTGGCGGCCGGCCGCCACCGGGCCCGCGGCGGACTGAGCCCGCGGGCCGGACGGCCCGGGGCCCGTACGGTCGCCGCCGACGCGAGGGGGCCCGCCCGGAGTACCGGGCGGGCCCCTCGGGCATGCGGTGCGGGTCAGACGATGGAGAAGTCGTCGCCGTAGACGCTGCCCTGGCCGAACCAGCCGTGCAGGTAGACGGAGACGGTGCCGTTCGCGCCGGTGGTGAAGGGCACGGTGAGCTTGGTCCAGCCGGTCGAGGACGTCCAGGTGGAGGCGGTGGCGCCGCCGCTCACGCCGGCGAAGGCGTAGCCGCCCTGCACCCACGCGGTCAGCGTGTAGGCGTGGTTGGGGGCCAGCGTCACGCTCTGGGCGCACTCGCCGGTCTGGCCGGAGGTCGCCGCGGCGAGCAGGGCGTGGCCGCCCGTACGGGCCGGGGCGGTGACCACGGCGCCGCCGCTCTGGCAGGTCCAGGGGGCGAGCGAGCCGCCCTCCAGGCCGCCGTTGACGACGGATCCGGTGCCGCCGCCGGTGCCCTGCACGGTCAGCGTGTAGGTGGTGCCGTGGCTGCCGGTGGCCGCGGTGCCGGTGACCGTGAGCGGGTAGGTGCCGGGGGCGGTGGCCGCGGTGGTGGCAACGGTCAGGGTGGTGGACGCGCCGGCGGTCACCGAGGACGCGCCGAGGGTGGCGGTGACCCCGGCCGGGGCGCCGGTCACCGTGAGGGCGACCGTCTGCGCCGCGCCCGCGGTGACGGCGGTGTTCACCGTGGCGGTGGTGCCCGCACCCGCGGTCACGCTGCCCGCGGCGGGGCTGAGCGCGACCGAGAAGTCGTTGGTGACGGGGCCGCTGCCGGAGGTGAAGGGTGCGAAGACGTGGCTGAAGTCCCAGGTGTTCTGGGCGATGCCGGAGCAGCCGTCGGCGGCGGCGCCGCCCGCGCAGCTGCCGTTGTCGCGCTGGAGCGCCCAGAACGACAGCTCGTTGATGCCCTTGGAGACGGCCCAGTTGTAGACCGTCGTGGCGTTGGCCAGGGTGAAGGTCTCGGCCGGGCCGAAGTCGTCGACGCCGATCATCTCGGTGATGCCGATCGAGGCCCACAGCTGCGCCGCGGTCCTGGTGGGGTAGAGCTTGGCGAGCTGGTTGTACAGGCCGGTGGCGGCGGTCTGGGTGTCGGTCGCCATGTTGTGCGCGGCGTTGTCGTAGTAGTCGAACGTCATGAGGTTGACGACGTCGATCCGGGCGTTGTTCTGCACGGCGTTCTTCAGCACGGCGAGGCCGCTCGCGGCGAGCCCGCTCGTGGTCGTCGGCAGGGTGTAGGAGAACTGGACGGAGCGGCCGTTGGCGGCGGCCCAGTCCTGGGTCAGCTTGATCGCCTTGTTGCGGCGGTCGATGCCCGCGGTGTTGTCGAGCGAGTCGACCTCGATGTCGAGGTCGATCCGGCTGATCTCGTAGGTGGTGATCAGGTGCTCGTAGGCGGCGGCGATCTGGTTGACGTCGGTGCAGCTGTCGGCGAGCTCGGTGCCGGTGGTGTCGGCGGTGTAGCCGCCGAGCGACGGGATGACGTCGCCGCCGGCGGCGCGGATCGCCGCGATGTCGCTGCCGAAGGAGGACGCGGCGATCGGCATGCCGGTGTCGCCGTTCCAGTACGGGGTGCAGGAGCCCGCCACGGCGGTCTGGATGAACGCCATCGTCAGGTGCTTGGCGCCCGACTGCTGGGCGAGCGCGGCGGGGCTCTCGCCCGTCCAGGCCTCGAAGTAGGGGGCGAAGACGTGCTGGGGCAGCGGGGTCGCGGCCTGGGCCGCGCCGCCGCCGGTGACGGCGATCCCGGCGGCGGCGAGCAGGGTGGCGCAGCTGGTGAGGACGGCCTTGAGCGGCCGGTGCAGACGCATGGGTACTCCACGGGGACGGTGAGTGCGGTGGGTGGTGCGGCGGTGCAGGGAAGGCACAGCCGGCCGGCGGTCACACCCCCACGATGCGGTCCCGGTCGGAGGAACGGGCACCATCTTTGGTCTGGACCAGTCGTCTGTCAAGAGTCCTAACTGTTCGTCAGCGCCCGACCTCCCCGGGCACGGTGGGCGCGGGTGGGCGCGGTGGCCGTCGTGGGCGGACGGCGCGGCCCCGCCCCGCGGCGGTCGCGGGACGGGGCCGGGTGGCGCGGTGGGGTCAGCTCAGGCCGTTGGTCTTCAGCCAGTCCGCGGCGACGGCGGACGGGTCCTCCTTGTCGACGGAGACGCGGGTCATGAGGGCGGTCAGCCCGGCGGTGTCGAGCTTGGCGGAGACGGCGTTGAGGGCGGCCGTGGCGGTGGCGTCGATCCCGGCCCTGTTGACCAGCGGGACGATGTTCTGCACGCTGAAGACGTTCTTCGGGTCGTCCAGCGCGACCAGCTTGAGCTGCACGAGCCGCGGGTCGGTGGTGAAGACGTTGCCGACCTGCACGGCGTTGTCCTTGAGGGCGTTCGCGGTGGTCTCGCCGGTGGGCTTCCACTCCTTGAAGGTCAGCCCGTAGACGTCCTTGAACTGCGCCTCGCGGCGCGACTTGAACTCCGGCGGGCCGCCGATGACGAGGTCGGCGGCCTTGCCGTTCAGGTCGGCGATCGACTTCAGGCCGAGCTTGGCGGCGCTCTCCTGGGTGACCGTCAGCGAGTCCTTGTCCTCGGCGGCGGCCGGGTCGAGGATGGTCAGCCCGGCCGGCAGCTTCTGCAGCAGCGCGGCGTCGACCGCCTGGGTGCCGGCCGCGGTGGTCTTGGGGTCGAGGTAGCCGAGCAGGGCGCCGTTGTACTCCGGGAGCACCGTCAGGTTGCCGCTCTGCAACTGGCCGTAGAGCACCTCGCGGCTGCCGATGTTGAACTTCTCCTGGACGCTGACGCCCTTGGCCTTCAGCGCCTGCGAGTAGATCGAGGCGAGCAGGACGTTCTCCGGGAAGTTCGCGGAGCCGACCACGACGGTCTTCCCGCTGCCGCCGCCGGAGGCGGGCCCGGGGCCGGAGGCGGACGTCGTCGGGGCGGCGAGCGGGTCGCCGCCGGAGGAGGAGCACGCGGCCGCACCGAGCAGGAGGGCTGCGGCGGCGAGGACACGGACCGGACGGGTGGTCATGTGGATTCCTTGGGTGTGCGAGAGGACCGACGTGCGCGGGCGCCCGGCGGGAGTGAGAGGCGGATCAGGACGGCGAACAGCAGTTGGGTGGCGACCGCGAGCAGCACCACGAGCAGCGCCCCGCCGGCGGTGGCCGGGTAGTCGCGGGTGGCGAGCCCGTCGATGACGTACCGCCCGAGGCCGCCGAGGCCGACGTACGAGGCGACGGTGGCGGTCGCGATGGTCTGGACGGTCGCGGTGCGCAGCCCGGCCAGCAGGGTCGGCAGGGCGGCGGGCAGGCAGACCTGGCGCAGCACCTGGGGGTGGGTCAGGCCGATGCCGAGCGCGGCGTCGCGGACCTCGGGGTCGGTGCCGCGGACCCCTTCGGCGGCGGCCACCAGGAGGGGCGGTGCGGAGAGGGCGATCAGCGGGACGAGGACGGCGGTGTCGCCGACGCCGACGAGCAGCACGGCCAGGGTGACGAGTCCGAGCGTGGGCAGCGCCCGGGCGACGCCGGTCAGCGCGGTGACCACGACGGTGCCGCGCCCCGTGTAGCCGATGAGCAGGCCGAGCGGCACGGCCAGCACCACGGACCAGAGGAGCGCCACGCCGCAGAGGGCCAGGTGCTCGGCGATCCGGTGGCCGACGGCGTCCGGCCCGGACTGCCGGGCCGGTGCGGTGAAGAAGGTGTGCAGCCAGCCGGTCCAGTTCACCGGGTGCCTCCCGAGGCCCAGGGCGCGAGCAGGCGGCGGGCCAGCACCAGCAGCAGGTCGGTGACGAGGGCGAGCAGCGCGACGAGCGCGATGCCGGCCACGATCGGGGTGGGGAAGGTCCGCTGGAACCCGTCGATGAAGAGGTAGCCGAGACCGCCCCGGCCGACCAGCGCTCCCACCGCGGCGAGCGAGATGGACGAGACCGCGGCGACCCGCACCCCGGCCACCAGGAACGGTACGGCCGCGGGCAGTTCCACGGCCGTCAGCCGGTGCCACGGCCCGTAGCCCATGGCGGTGGCGGCCTGCCGGACGGCGTCCGGGGTGGCGCGCAGCCCGTCGACGGTGGTCGGCAGCAGCACGGCCAGCGCGTAGAAGGTGAGCGGCACCATGACGGTCGCCCGGGTCGCGAGCCCGGTGTACGGGATCAGCACCACGAAGACGGCGAGCGACGGCAGCGCGTACACGACGTTGAAGACGGCGGCGAGCGGCTGGTAGAGGCGCGGCCAGCGCGCGCAGGCGAGGCCGAGCGGCACCGCGGCCGCCAGCGCGATCAGCACCGGCACGAGCGAGATGACGGCGTGGTCGAGGGTCAGGTCGCGCAGGTACGCGAGGTGGTCGCCGATCCAGTGCCAGCGGACGATCGGCTCACCGTCCACCGTCGTCCTCCCCGCCGGTGCCGCCGGTCTCCGGGGTCTCCGCCTCGGGTCCGAGGGCGGTGAGGACGGCCGCGCGGGTGGCGAGGCCGGTGGCCCGGCCGTCGGCGCCGACGGCGACCGCGGCGCCGCTGGGGGACAGCACGGCGGCGTCCAGCGCGACCCGCAGCGAGTCGGCGGCCGGGGCGAAACGCGGGGCGGGCCGGCGGTCGCCGTCCTGCTCCCAGGCGTCGGGCCGGCCGTCGGCGTCCAGCAGGAGCCGCCAGCCGCCGAGCACGGTGCCGGCCGGCAGCAGCCCGACCGCCGAGGCGGGGCGCAGGCCGAGGCCGCGCAGCCCGCGGTCGCGGCCGAGGAAGGCGGCGACGCCGTCGTCCGCCGGGGCGGTGAGCAGGGTGTGCGGGTCGGCCCGCTGGGCGATCCGGCCGTGGTCGCGGAGCACCACCACGTGGTCGCCGAGCCGCACGGCCTCCTCGATGTCGTGGGTCACGAACAGCACGGTCTTGTGCAGCTCGGACTGCAGGCGCAGCAGCTCCTCCTGGAGCCCGGCGCGCACCAGCGGGTCGACCGCGCTGAACGGCTCGTCCATCAGCAGGACGGGCGGGTCGGCGGCCAGGGCGCGGGCCACACCGACGCGCTGCTGCTGCCCGCCGGAGAGCTGGTACGGGTAGCGGCGGGCGGTCTCCGGTGCCAGCCCGACGAGTTCGAGCAGTTCGGCGGCCCGGGCCCGGGCCCGCCTGCGGTCGTGGCCGAGGAGGTACGGCACCGTCGCGACGTTGTCGATCACCCGCCGGTGCGGGAAGAGGCCGGCCTGCTGGATGACGTACCCGATGCCGCGGCGCAGTCCGGCGGGCTTCAGCCCGGCGACGTCCGCGCCGTCGAGGAGCACCCTCCCGGAGGTCGGCTCGACCATCCGGTTGACCATGCGGAGGATCGTCGTCTTGCCGCAGCCGGACGGCCCGACCAGCACGGTTATTCGGCCGGCCGGGACGTCGAGGTCCAGGCCCTCGACGGCGACGGTGCCGTCCGGGTGGCGCTTGCCGGCGCCTTCGAAGGTGATCACAGGTGGTTCCCAGCGGCCTGACGTCGGGTGACATGGGTACGGACGGGACGGAAGTGGTGGGCGAACACCTGATCGGCTCCCCAGGCCGGGGTCACGCCAAACCCCCGCCGTCCGATCGGGCGGTGGGCAGGCCGGCCGCCGCCCAGGCGACGAAGCCGCCGTCCAGGTCGGTCGCCCGGTGCAGGCCCAGCTCGCGCAGGCTCGCCGCCGCCAGGCTGGAGGCGTACCCCTCGGAGCACACCACGATCCAGGCGACCCCGTGGCCGGTGGCCTCCGGGATGCGATGGCTGCCGGACGGGTCGAGCCGCCACTCCAGCACGTTGCGCTCGACGACCAGGGCGCCGGGGATCTCCCCCTCCCGGGCGCGCTGCGCCGCCGGGCGGATGTCCACCAGCCGCGCTCCGGCCGCCACCGCGGCCTGCGCCTCCAGCGGCCCGGGCCGGTGCACCCCCTCCCGCGAACGGGCCACCAGGTCGTCGATCGTCGTCACCACTGCTCCGGTCCTTCCTGTGCGGTGCGGACGAGTCCGCCGGCCCGCAGGTCGTAGCGTGACATCCCGCCGAGCGGCGGCGAGTACGCGTGGATCGTCACGGCCGGTGCGGCCGAGGTGTTGCGGACGTCGTGCAGGTAGTCCGGGCCGAACGCCCGGGTGTCGCCCGACGCCACCCGGCGCACCGTCAGGCCGCCGTCCGGGCCGCCGAGCGACAGCTCCTCCAGCTCGCCGAGCGCCACCGTGAAGGCGCCGCGCGAGCCGCCGTGGTCGTGGAATCCGGTCGACTGGCCGGGCATCCAGCTGATCAGCCACACCTCGTGATCGTCCGTCAGGGAGATCCGCTCGTACCACCGGTCGTCACCGGCCAGCCTGACCCGGTGGATCCACCGGTCGGGCTGCGCGGCGAGCTCCCGGACGACGGCGCGCAGCGCGTCCGGGGAGAGCGGGCGGGAGGTGTCGTCGGGGGCGCCCGTCGCGGGTGCGGCGGTGGCGTCCGGTGCGGGGACGGCGAAGTCCAGGCTCATGGCGGGTCCTCGGGGGTGCCGGAGGGCGGCGGGCGTGCGCACGTGCGGCGGCACACCGGCCGGGGAGGGGTGAGCTTCAGGAGCGGACGGTCCGGGCCCCGGAGAACGGCACGGGGAGGAGGTGGACCGTCAGCAGGCACACATGTCGCTCGCCTGGCGTCGCAGATCGACGTGCAGGCGGCAGACCAGGGTGGTGCCGGGCTTCATGGGGCGATCGTTTCACGCCGGGGGCGGGGTGCGTCAAGCCGCGTCCGGCGGGCGGGCGGCGCGGTGCCCCGTTCGGCGGCGGCATCCGGCCCGGTCCGGCGGGCACCGGCGCGGGCGGCGCACGGCGCGGCGGCCCGCCCCGGGGGAGGGGCGGGCCGCCGGGGACGCCGGGTGTCAGCCGTTCTGCGCGGCGTCCGTGTCGGCCGCGGCGGCGGCGCTCTCCGCGGCGTCGAGCCTCTGCCGCATCTGCGGGCCCTGCCCGTCGTCCTGCCGCACCTGCCCGTCGTCCTGCCGTACCTGCCCGGCCCGGTCGGGGCCGGCCGCCTGCGGGCCGCAGCCGGTGAGCAGCAGCACGGCCGCGGCGGCGAGCACGGCGGCCGCGCCGGACCGGCGGGTCACTTGGACGCCGCCGGGGACGAGCCCTGCTTCGCGCACCAGTCGGCGACGGCCTTCAGGTCGCCCCGGCGGGCCTCCAGCGTGGGCAGCAGGCTCCTGCGGAAGGTCAGCCGATTGTCGAGGTACGTGTACACCTCGGTGTGCCCGGCGGCCTTGGCCTCGGCCACCCGCTTCTCCAGCCGGGCCACCGATCCGGCCACCGTGGCGTCGCCGCCGAGCCGCTTCACGGCCTTGGCGAGGCGCGCCTGCGTCACCGGCAGGCGCTTGCAGATCGCCTTCGAGCCGTCACCGGTCGGCGTCTCCGCCGCCCCGGCGGGAGCTGCGGCGGTGGCGAGCAGGGCGCCCGCCAGGGCGATCGCGCCGACGGCGGCGGTCGTGCGGTTCCTGGACATCGCGGTCTCTCCTCCGATTACCACGGGCATCTTCTGACGCGGGGAGCGTAGGAGGCCTTCTTGTGGAAACCCTGTGATCCGGCGCGGGGCCCGTCGGTGCACGCCGGCCGCCGGTACGACGCCGCGCGTCCGGCCGTCCGCCGGGTGCCGTCCGCCCCGGTGCGCCCCGGCTCGGGCGTCAGGCGCCCGCGAGCCAGTCGCGGCGGGGCGGCAGGACGAGCGTCGGCGCCTCCGGCCGCAGCAGCGGCAGCCGCACCTCGAAGCGGCAGCCGGTGCCGCCCGGGCCCTCCGCGACGGTCACCGTGCCGCGGTGCAGGGCCGCCTGCTGGGCGACCAGGGTCAGCCCGAGCCCGGAGCCGGGGCTGTCCGGGCTCCGGTGGAAGCGCCGGAACACCGCGGCCCGTTCGGCCGGTGCGACGCCGGGACCCTCGTCGTCGACGGTGAGCACGGCCGAACCGCTGCGCCCCGCCCGCAGGCGTACGGTCACGCGGGCCGGACCGGGGCCCGACCGGCCGTGCACGGCGGCGTTGCCGATCAGGTTGGCCAGCAGGATGCGCAGGCCGGCGTCCCAGCCGAACACCGTGACGCCGGGGGCCGTTGCCGTTCCGACGCGGATCTCCGGGTGCCGCCGGCCGGCCTCGGCGGCGGCCGCCTCCACGAGGTCGCCCAGGTCGAGCGGGCCGAAGGCCGAGACCTCGACCAGGTCGCCGAGGGCGAGGGTGCGCAGGGCCGTCACCAGATCCTCCAACCGGCCGTGGTCCTCGGCGAGTTCGCCGACGATCTCGGTGCGCTCGGCGACCGGCAGACCGGGATGCGCGCCGAGCACGTCGAGGTTGGTGCGGATGGCGGTCAGCGGGGTGCGCAGCTCGTGCGCGGCCGCGGACGAGAACGACCGGGCGGTGTCCAGGGCCTGCGCGGTGCGGGCCGCCTGCTCGTCGTAGCGGGTGAGCAACAGGCCCAGAGCGGAGGCGAGTTCGTCGACCTCGGCGACGCCGCTCGGGCGGTGCGCCAGCGCGGCGGCCCCGGCCCGCGGGTCGAGGGCCGCCGCCCGCCGGCTGAGCCGCCGCAGCGAGGCCGTCGCCCGCCCCGCCAGCGCGAACGCGAGCAGCCCCGAGACCGGTGCGGCGAGCAGCGCCACCAGGACGACCCGCCGCCGCACCGCCCTGACCTGCGGGTCGACGGCGGTGGACGGCTCCACCAGCCAGAGCGTGCCCGGCGCGGCGCCGTCCACCGGCACGGTGAGCACCCGCCACGCGGTGCCGCCGTCCCGCACGGTGACCGGTCCGCCGGCCGCCACCGGGAGCACCACGGAGTCGGCGGGCTGCGGGCCCACCGAGAGCCGTACGGCGCCGTCCGCGCCCGCCAGCCGGACCCCGGAGTCGAGCGCGCCGTCGACGACCCTCCGCTGCTGGTTCTGCTCGGCCCGGGGCCGGTTGCGGGCGTCGGCGGCCAGCAGGGTGCGGGCGCCGGGCAGCACGGCGGAGGCCCGCGACCGCAGCAGCGCGTCCTGCTGGGTCAGCAGGTCGCGGCGCACGAGACCGAGCAGCAGGAGCCCCGCCGCCAGCACCAGCAGCGGCACGAGCACGGTCACCGACAGGGCGATCCGGGTGGAGAGCCTCACCGGGCACCGCCGTCCCCCGGCACGCGGAGCACGAAGCCGACCCCGCGCACGGTGTGGATCAGCCGGGGCCGTCCGTCGGCCTCCAGCTTGCGGCGCAGGTAGCTGACGAAGGTGTCGACGGCGTCGCTGCGCACCTCGAAGTCGTAACCCCAGACGCGGTCGAGCAGCTGATCGCGGGTGAGCACCAGACCGGTGTTCCGCACGAACTGCGTGAGCAGCTCGAACTCGCGCCTGGTCAGCTGGAGTTCGGTGTCGCCGTGATGGGCCTGCCGGGTGTCCGGGCGGACGCGCAGCGGCCCGGCGCGCAGCACCCCGCAGGCCGCGGGGGCCGGTCGGCGGCGGAGCAGCGCGTGCAGCCGCAGCACCAGCTCCTCCAGCGCGAACGGCTTCACCAGGTAGTCGTCGGCGCCCGCCTGGAGACCGGCGACCCGGTCGGCGAGCTCGTCGAGCGCGGAGAGCATGAGCACCGGCGTGTCGTCGCCGCGGGCGCGCAGTGCCCGGCAGACCTCGGCGCCGCCCAGGCCCGGCATCGAGACGTCGAGCACGAGGACGTCGGGCGGCTCGGCGGCGGCGCTCTCCAGGGCGGCGGTGCCGTCCGCGGCGAGCCGGACGGCGAAGCCGCTCAGCCGCAGCCCGCGCTCCAGCGAACGCCGGATCGCGGCGTCGTCGTCCACCACCAGCACCTGCCCGGCGGGCACGCTCCCGCTGGTCATCGGCGCCTCCTCGGTCCGGCCGCACGCCTGCCGGCCGTACGGCCGGGGGCGCCGACTCTCCCACACCGCCGGCCGGCCCCGGCCCCCCGGGGGTCAGGGCTTGCGGGCCACCGCGCCGTACATGCTGACCCGGTCGGCGCCCTCGGCGGGCTCGCCCTCGGGCCGCCAGAGCGGCACGGTCACCACGCCGGGCTCCAGGATCTCCAGGCCGTCGAGGAAGCCCTCGACCTCCGCGCGGCTGCGGCCGACCAGCGGGGCGGTGGCCTTGCTGTACACGCCGGTGACGCGGTCGCGGACCTCGGCCGGGATGAAGTCGGCGGTGCCGTGCGAGAGGATCAGGTGACTGCCGGGCGCGAGCGCGTCGAGCAGCGTGCGCAGCACCCCGGCGGGGTCGTCCTCGTCGCGCAGGAAGTGCATCACCGCGGCGAGCACGAGCGCGACCGGCCGGTCGGGATCGAGCAGTTCCCCGACCTCGGGGGCGGCGAGGATGGCGGCCGGGTCGCGCAGGTCGGCCCGCAGGACGGTAGTGCGGCCGTGCCCCATGCCGGCCATCAGGGCACGGGCGTGGGTGAGGACGATCGGGTCGTTGTCGACGTAGACGACGCGGACCGAGGGGTCGACGGACTGCGCGGTCTCGTGGGTGTTGCCGGCGGTGGGTATGCCGGTGCCGATGTCGAGGAACTGGTCGATGCCCAGCCCGGCCACGTGCCGGACCGCGCGCTGCAGGAAGCCGCGGTTGGCGCGGGCGGTCGACCGGAACTCGGGGTTGGCGGCGAGCGCGCGTTCGGCGGCCTCGCGGTCGGCGGGGAAGTTGTCCTTGCCGCCGAGGTAGTAGTCGTACATCCGGGCCGGGTGCGGGATCTCGGGACGGAGTGCGGCGGAGGGCTTGCCGCCCGGCTCCCAGCTGATGTCCTCGCCCACCGCAACCTCCAAAGATGATCTGACGATCCGACGGATGTCAGCCTAGGCGGTCGTGATCACCACCCGTCGACGGGTGGCCTGATCACGCCACCCTCCGGGCGCCGGACGGGCCGGTTCCGGCCAATCGGCGAGCGGGGGCGGGGGTGTCCGGTGCGGGGCCGGGGCGCGGGGCGGGGGTTTCGGCGCGGGGCCGGGGCGCGGGGGGCGGTGCCGTTCCGTGCGGAACCGGCGATCGGGGCCGGGGCGTCCACCAGGGCGTGGCGGTTCGGACCGGGGCGCCGGAGGGCAAGGAGACGGACATGGGTTTCATCAGCTGGATCATCCTCGGCCTGCTCGCCGGGGCCATCGCCAAGTTCCTGCTGCCCGGGCGCGACCCGGGCGGCATCGTCGTCACCACCCTGATCGGCATCGCCGGTTCGTTCGTCGGCGGGTGGATCTCCTCGCGGGTGCTGGACAGGCCGGTGACCACGGAGTTCTTCGACCTGGCCACCTGGGTCTCGGCGATCGGCGGCGCCCTGGTGCTGCTGATCGCGTACCGCATCGTCTTCGGCAACTCCCGCGACTGAACCGGCCGGTGGCGGCCCCGACATCGGGGCCGCCACCACCGCCGTCATGCCGTCACTCGCGGGAGCGCTCCCACCACGCTCCGCAGAACGGTGTCGAATACCGTCGAAACTTCCTTGCGCACAAGGGATTACGGGAATCCGCCCGCCCGGCTACGATCGGCCCCGGCTGTGCGGGAGCGCTCCCACGATCGCCCCCTCGACTCCTCTCCCGCGCACCGCTGACCCACCCCAGCCCCTCTCCCACCCGAGAGCACCGCGGAGGACCCCAGTGCGCACCCCCGACGGCATCCGTCGTGCCGCCCCGGCACCCGGCAGCCCCACCCCCCGTACCGCAGGCCGCGGCCGGGCCGCCGCCCTGGCCCTGGCGGCCGGCGCGGCCGCCACCGCCCTGCTCGTCGCCACCCAGACCGGCGCCGACGCGGCCGTCCAGGGCAGCCTTGCCGCGGACACGCAGTTCTACAAGGACCCGGCCTCCCAGGTCGTCAAGTGGGTCGCGGCCAACCCCAACGACTCCCGCACGCCGGTGATCTCCAAGCGGGTCGCCTCCCAGCCCCAGGGCATCTGGTTCTCGAACTACCGCCCCGACACCGTCACCTCCGACGTCCGCACCGTCACCTCCGCCGCCGCCGCGGCCGGCCAGGTGCCCGTGCTCGTCGTGTACGAGATCCCCAACCGCGACTGCGGGGGCGCCTCCGCGGGCGGCGCCCCCGACCTGGCCGCCTACGACGCCTGGGTCACGAAGTTCGCCGCCGGGCTCGGCAGCGGCCGCTCGATCGTCGTCCTGGAGCCCGACTCGATCGCGCTCACCACCTGCCTCAACTCCTCCGAGCTGGCGAACCGCTACGCCTCGCTCTCCCGGGCCGGCGCCGCGATCCACGCCGCCAACCCCAACGCCAAGGTGTACTACGACGCCGGCCACTCCGCCTGGAACAGCGCCTCCGAGCAGGCCAACCGGCTGCGCAGCGCCGGCGTCCTGACCAACGGCGACGGCTTCTACAGCAACGTCTCCAACTTCAACACCACGGCCAACGAGGTCAACTTCGCGAAGTCGGTGCTGTCGGCCCTCGGCAACCCGTCGAACCTGCACGCCGTCATCGACACCAGCCGCAACGGCAACGGCCCGTCGGGCAGCCAGTGGTGCGACCCCTCCGGCCGCAAGATCGGCAACTACCCGACGGCCGCCACCAACGACGCCGCGATCGACGCGTTCCTCTGGATCAAGCCGCCGGGCGAGGCGGACGGCTGCGCGGCCTCGGCCGGCCAGTTCGTGCCGGACATCGCCTACCAGCTCGCCCTGAACGCCTCCGACCCGACCACCCCGACCAACCCGCCGACCTCGCAGCCCCCGACGTCTCAGCCGCCCACGTCGCAGCCGCCGACCTCGCAGCCCCCGACGTCCCAGCCGCCCACGTCGCAGCCCCCGACGTCGCAGCCGCCGACCGGGACGGCCGCCTGCTCGGTCGCCTACCGCGCCAACTCCTGGACGGGCGGCTTCACCGCCGACGTGACGGTCAAGAACACCGGCACCTCCACGATCAGCGGCTGGAAGCTGACCTGGACGTACCCCGGCGACCAGAAGGTCACCAGCGCCTGGAACGCCAAGGTCACGCAGTCCGGCGCCGCCGTCACCGCGACCGACCTCGGCTACAACGGCACCCTCGCCGCCGGCGCCTCCACCGGCTTCGGCTTCCAGGGCACCTACGGCTCCAACAACACCACCCCGACCGCCTTCACCCTGAACGGCTCGGCCTGCACCACCGCCTGACGCCTGACGCCTGACGCGCCGCAGTGCGGCAACACGGCGGGCCTTCACCCGGAGCATCCCTCCGGGTGAAGGCCCGCCGTGGCGCGTCGGGCACCGGTCCGCAGCAGTCGGGCGGTGCGGGTTCAGCCGAACGCCGCACTCCCGGGCAGGGGCAGGCGCTCGCGGGCGGCGAGCCAGCGGTCACCGAAGGCGTCGCCCAGGGCGAGGCCTTCCAGGCTGTCCGGCGCGGCGGTCGGTGGGCGGTGCACGTCATCCTCCAGGTGAGAAGAACCGGAGGTGTCAGTGTCGGGTCGGACGGCCGCCCGCCGCGAGCGGTTTTCGCCGGGCCGCCGCCCTGACCCCGGGTCGCCGCCTTGACCCCGGTCGCCGCCCGGTTGCCGCGGTCACCCGGCCTCCTCCGGCCGGTCAGTGCCCGCGGAGTCCGTTCAGCAGCAGTGACCAGAGCGCCTCGAAGTCGGCGTCGGCCTGCTCGTGCGCCCACTCTGCGGCGTGGGCCGGGTCGTGGAAGTGGGCGGTGGCCTGGAAGACGGCGCGGGCGGCCTGCTCGGCGGGGGTGTCGCGGAACTCGCCCCGCCGGATGCCGTCCTCGACGATCGAGGCGATCTGGGCGACGAGCGTGGCCACGTGCGCCTCGACGGCGCTGCTGAGCTCGCCGACGAGGGCCATGTAGGTGGCGAACATCTCCGGGTCCTGGTGCGCCTTGAGGCGCTTGGCGGCGAAGAGCGTCGCCAGCCAGCGGTGCAGCCGTTCGGGCGCGGGGCCGGGGGCGACGGCGACGGCGGCGAGGTCGTCGTGGGCCCGGTCGAGCCACCGCCGGGTGACGGCCTCGCGCAGCGCCGCCTTGCTCGGGAAGTGCCGGTAGACGCTGCCGTGGCTGACACCGAGGGCCCGGGCGACGTCGACCACGGTGGCCTTCGCCGGGCCGAACCGCCGCAGGACGTCCTCCGCCGCGCCCAGGATCTGCTCGGGGGTGAGTGCGTTCTCGGTGGCCACGGGGAGGTCGTCCTTCGGTCGTACGGCTGCCGGCGGCTCAGTGCTCGCTGTCGAGGTGGGCCATCTGTGCGGCAGCGTACCTGTCGCCCGCGGCCGAGCCCTCGGGGACGGCGGCCTCGACGGCGGCGAGGTCCTCCGGGGTGAGGTGCACGTCGAGCGAGCCGAGCGCCTCGGTGAGGCGGTCGCGGCGGCGGGCGCCGACGAGCGGCACGATGTCGTCGCCGCGGGAGGCGACCCAGGCGATGGCGACCTGGGCGACGGTGGCGCCCTTCGCCGTGGCGACGTCGCGGAGCGCCTCGACGAGCCGCAGGTTGTGGCTGAGGTTGTCGCCCTGGAAGCGCGGGCCGAAGCCGCGGAAGTCGGTCGCGGGGATCTCGCGGTCGCCCGTCCAGTGGCCGCTCAGCAGGCCGCGGGAGAGTACGCCGTAGGCGGTGACGCCGATGCCCAGCTCGCGGGCGGCGGGCAGCACCTCGGCCTCCAGCGAGCGGGAGAGCAGGGAGTACTCGATCTGCAGGTCGCTGATCGGGTGCACGGCGGAGGCCCGGCGGAGGGTCTCGGCGCCGACCTCGGAGAGGCCGATGTGGCGGACGTAGCCGGCCTTGACCAGCTCGGCGATGGCGCCGACGGTCTCCTCGATCGGCACGTTCGGGTCGAGGCGGGCGGGGCGGTAGACGTCGACGTAGTCGGTGCGCAGACGGCGGAGCGAGTAGGCGAGGGCGGTCCTGGTGGCGGCCGGGCTCGCGTCGTAGCCGAGCCAGGAGCCGTCCGGGCCGCGCTGGGCACCGAACTTGACGCTGATCTCGACGCTCGCCCGGTCGCGGCCGCGCAGCGCCTCGTGCAGGAGCAGTTCGTTGTGGCCCATGCCGTAGAAGTCGCCGGTGTCGAGCAGGGTGACGCCGGCGTCGAGGGCGGCGTGCACGGTGGCGACGGACTCGGCCTCGTCGGCCGGGCCGTACAGGTCGGACATGCCCATCAGGCCGAGGCCGAGGGCGGAGGTCGTCGGGCCGGTGGTGCCGAGGGTGGTGCGGGCGGGGGTGGTGGGCATCGCGTGCTCCCTGCGGGCGGGGGTGGGCGGCTGGTGTCTTCTGACTATGGCACTCGGGATGACAGATTTCAATATCTGTCATCCCTTACGCCTCCGGGCGTGTCGGCCGGGCGCGTCGGGCCGGGCTGGTCCGGGCGCGTCAGGCGTGTCGGGCCCGTACGGGCGGGTCCAGCCGGGTCCGGGAAGCCTCCGCCGGCCGGGGAAGGCGACCGATTCCGAACACTGATCCGACGTCATCCGTCGGACGGAGGTCCGCCGTTCGCAGGCGCTCCGCCCTGCCGAAGCGTTCCCGCAGGTCCATCGTGGGAGGTGGGACGCGTGCACCCGCCCGTGGGCGGGCCGCGGAGCACCAGGCCACCTCGCACGGAACCGAACGGGTCTTCTAGGCTCACCTCCTGTGCCCGCCGGGTCGCCGGTGCCCGGCCGTACCGCGCGCCGGGGGCGCCGTCCACGGGCCCCGGGCCGACCGGGGCCGCCGGAACGAGCGAGGAGGACGCAGTGTCGCCCAGTCCGAGGTTGCACCAGCAGGCGTTTGCCGTCCGGGTCGCAGGCCCGCACCGGGCCTGCCGCCCACGACCGCCGCACCCGCCGCGCCACCGTCCGGCCGCGCCGGCCGTCCGGCCCGCCGGCGGTCGCGGAGGTGCGAGGTGAGCCCGCATACCGTGATCCCGGCCGAGCCGGGCGCGACCGGGGCCGATCCCGCCGCCCCCTCCACGGCCGACCGGGCCGCCGAGGGCGGCGATCCCGCGAATACCGCGGCGGCCGCCCGTCCGGTGGCGGCCGCAGCGCCCGTCCCCGCCGAACACCCCGACCGCCCCTCCCGCCCCGACCCCGGGGCCGCCGGGCTCCCGGAGGCGCCCGCCGCGGCCCGCGCCCTGTCCGCGCCGCCGGCCCTGCCGGGCCTCCCGCAGGCCCTGAGCGCCCGGGCCCGCACGATGGCCGGTGCCGTACGGCGCCGCTGCGCCGCCCTCGCCGCGATGGAGTCGCCCAGCGGCGACGCCCTCCGCCTCGACGCGCTGGCCGAGGAGCTCTCGGCCGGGTTCCGTGCCACCGGTGCCGCCGTGCGGCGCGAGGCCGGGCCCGCCGGCGACCACCTGCTGGCGGAGTGGCCCGGACAGGACGACTCCCTCCGCCACGTGCTGGTCGTGGCCCACCACGACACCGTCTGGCCGGCGGGCACCCTCGCCGACTGGCCGGTCGAGGACCGAGACGGGCGGCTCAGCGGCCCCGGTGTCCTCGACATGAAGGGCGGGCTGGCCCTGCTGGAGGGGGCGTTCGCCCTGCTGGCCGACCTCGGTCAGCGGCCGCACCGTCCCGTGCGGCTGGTGGTGGTCTCCGACGAGGAGGTCGGCAGCCCGGACGGGCGTCGCCTCGTCGAGCGCCAACTGCCCGGCGCCGCGGCCGTCCTGGGCCTGGAGCCGCCGCACCCCGACGGCCGGCTGAAGACCGCCCGGCGGGGTTCCACCCGGGTGCGGCTGAGCGTCACCGGCAAGGAGGCGCACGCCGGCCTCGCCGCCGCCGAGGGCGTCTCCGCGGTCGACGAGCTCGTCGACCAGCTCGTCGCCGTACGGAGCCTGGCCCGGCAGCCCGGCACGGAGCTCAACACCGGCCGGATCACCGGCGGCACCCGCGCCAACGTGATCGCCGGCCGGGCCGAGGCGGAGCTCGGCCTGCGGTTCGCCACGGCGGAGGCGCAGCGCCGCGCCCTCGACACCCTCGCGCACCTGACCGCGCTGCGGCCGGGCGCCAAGGTGCGGTCCGAGGTGCTCTCCAGCCGTCCGGCCTGGCCGGAGCGGGCGGCCAACCCGCTGCTGCGGCACGTGCGGTCGCTGGCCGCGGCGCTCGGCCAGCAGCTCGACGGCGCCCCGGCGGGCGGGGCGGGCGACACCAACCTCGCGGGTGCGCGGGGCCTGCCCACCCTGGACGGCCTCGGCGCGGTCGGCGCGGGGCCGCACGCCCGCCACGAGCACGTGCTCGTCGACCAGTTCGCCCCGCGGATCGCGCTGCTGGCGGCGCTCCTCGCCGTACCGCTGCCGCGGCTGCGCGAGCACGCCTGAGGGCCGTCCGGGCCGGGGCGCGGCTGCCCCGGCCCGGGCGCGGTGGCGCCGCGGAACGGCCGTCCGGCCGCATGCCTTGTCATCGCCGGTCCGGCGTGTGCAGAATTGACCCGACCGAACGGTCAGTCGGGAGGCAGGTGCAATGACGGCAGCGGAGCTGGACGAGGCGGCCCTGGAGGCGCGCTTCGACGCGGTGGTGGCCGCCGAGCAGCGGATCGAGCCGCGCGACTGGATGCCGGACGCCTACCGGGCGACCCTGGTGCGCCAGATCGCGCAGCACGCGCACTCGGAGATCATCGGCATGCAGCCCGAGGGCAACTGGCTCACCCGGGCCCCCTCGCTGCGCCGCAAGGCGATCCTGCTCGCCAAGGCCCAGGACGAGGCCGGCCACGGCCTGTACCTGTACGCCGCGGCCGAGACCCTCGGGGTCGACCGGGCGGAGCTCACCGAGAAGCTGGTCGACGGTCGGCAGAAGTACTCGTCGATCTTCAACTACCCCACGCTGACCTTCGCCGACGTCGGCGTGATCGGCTGGCTGGTGGACGGCGCCGCGATCTGCAACCAGGTGCCGCTGTGCCGCTGCTCCTACGGGCCGTACGCCCGCGCGATGGTGCGGGTCTGCAAGGAGGAGTCCTTCCACCAGCGGCAGGGCTACGAGCTGCTGACGACCCTCGTGCGCGGCACCGAGGGCCAGCGCCGCATGGTGCAGGACGCGGTCGACCGCTGGTGGTGGCCGTCGCTGATGATGTTCGGCCCGCCCGACGACGACTCGCCCAACAGCGCCCGGTCCATGGCCTGGCGGATCAAGCGGCACTCCAACGACGAGCTGCGGCAGCGCTTCGTCGACATGACCGTGCCGCAGGCCGAGCACCTCGGCGTGACCCTGCCCGACCCGGCCCTGCAGTGGAACGCGGACCGCGGCAGCTGGGACTTCGGCGAGCCCGACTGGTCGGAGCTCAAGCAGGTGATCAAGGGGCAGGGCCCGTGCAACGCGCAGCGCGTCGAGCGCCGCCGGGCCGCCCACGAGGACGGCGCCTGGGTCCGCGAGTCGGCCCTGGCGTACGCGGAGAAGAAGCGGAGCGCGACATGACCGGGACCAGGGCCGACTGGCCGCTCTACGAGGTGTTCGTCCGCCCCCGCCGCGGCCTGAACCACGTGCACGTGGGCTCGCTGCACGCCTCCGACGACCGGATGGCGCTGCTCGCCGCCCGCGACCTCTACACCCGCCGCAACGAGGGCGTCAGCCTCTGGGTGGTGCCCTCCGCGGCGATCACCGCCTCCACCCCGGACGAGCTCGACCCGTTCTTCGCCCCCAGCGGCGACAAGGTCTACCGCCACCCGACCTTCTACGACATCCCCGAGGATGTCCCGCACATCTGAGACGGGGAGCCCGCACGCGATGACCGACGACCACGTCTACCTGAGCCTCACCGACGCCGAGCCCGGGCCCGAGGGCGAGGCCCGCTGGGCGTACGGCACCGGCTTCGCCGACCCGCTGCTCGGCGTCGACACCGCCCTGCCCGCCGGCGTGGACGGCGCCGACCTCGCCGCCTACTGCCTGATGCTCGGCGACGACGCGCTCGTGCTCGCCCAGCGCCTCGTCGAGTGGTGCACCCGCGCGCCCGAGCTGGAGGAGGAGGTCGCCCTCGCCAACCTCGGCCTCGACCTGCTCGGCCAGGCCCGCCGCCTGCTCACCCGGGCCGGGCAGGCCGACGGCAGCGGCCGCACCGAGGACGACCTCGCCTACTGGCGCGAGGACCACGAGTTCCGCAACGTCCGGCTGGTGGAGGTCGCCAACGGCGACTTCGCGCACACCGTCGCCCGGCTGCTGTGCTTCGCCACCGCCCGGCACGCGCTGTACGCACGGCTCGCCCACCACGCCGACCCGGTGCTGGCCTCGGTGGCCGCCGCCGGCGTCAAGGAGCTCGCCTACCACCGCGAGTGGGCCCTGGAGTGGCTGCTGCGCCTCGGCGACGGCACGCCGTACGCGCACGGCCGGATGCAGGCCGGGGTCGACGCCGTGTGGCCGCTGCTCGACGAGCTGTTCACCCCGCACCCGGTGGAGCTGCGGCTCGGCACCGACCCGGCCGCGCTGCGGGAGCCGGTGCTCGCCCTGCTCGCCGACGACCTCCGCGAGGCCACCCTCACGGTGCCGGACGCCGCGCCGCTGGCCTCCGTCGGCGGCCGCGCCGGACGCGACGGCGTGCACACCGAGGCCCTCGGCCCGCTCCTCGCCGAACTGCAGGTCGTGGCCCGGGCCCACCCGGGGGCGACGTGGTGACCGCCGCGACCCGTGCCTGGGAGCTGGCCGCCACCGTGCCCGACCCGGAGCTGCCCATGCTGACCCTCGCCGACCTCGGCATCCTCGCCGGCGTCGACGAGGACCACGGCACGGTCACCGCCTGGCTCACCCCCACCTACTCCGGCTGCCCGGCCGTCGCCGAGATGGCCGCCGACGTCGACACCCGGCTGCGCGCCGCCGGCTACACCGACGTACGGGTGCGGCTGCGCCTCGACCCGCCCTGGTCGAGCGACCTGATCACCGCCGACGGCCGCCGCAAGCTCGCCGAGGCCGGCATCGCCCCGCCCGCCGCGGCCGGCCTGCTGCAGCTCGGCCCGACCCGGCAGGCCGTGCACTGCCCGCAGTGCGGCAGCGCCGACACCGAGGAGCTCTCCCGCTTCGGCTCCACCGCCTGCAAGGCGCTGTGGCGCTGCCGCGGCTGCCGCGAGCCCTTCGACCGGATCAAGGAGATCTAGATGGCCGTCCGCCGCCCGACCTTCCACGAGCTGCGCATCGCGGCCCTGGAGCCGCTGTGCGAGGACGCCGTCGCGGTCACCTTCGACGTGCCGGACGCCCTCGCCGGGCAGTACGCGTTCCTCCCCGGCCAGACCCTCACGCTGCGCCGCGTCGTCGACGGCTCCGACGAGCGCCGCTCGTACTCGCTGTGCTCGCCGGCCGGCGGGCCGCTGCGGATCGCCGTGCGCGAGGTGCCCGGCGGGCTGTTCTCCCGGCGCCTGGTCCGGGAGGCGCAGGTGGGGGAGACCATGGAGGTGCTGCCGCCGTCCGGGCTGTTCACGCCCCCGCTCGGCGAGGCCGCCGAGCACGTGCTGATCGCCGCCGGCTCCGGCATCACCCCGATGCTCTCCATCGCCGGCTCGGTGCTCGACGGGCACCCCGGCTCCCGGGTGACCCTGCTCTACGGCAACCGCCGCAGCGACACCGTGATGTTCGCCGACGAGCTCGCCGACCTGAAGGACCGCCACCTCGGACGCTTCCAGCTGGTGCACGTGCTCTCCCGGGAGACCCGCGACGCCGAACTGCTCACCGGACGGCTCGACGCCGAGCGGGTGACGGCCCTGGTCGGCGCCCTGGTCGACGTGCCCGCCGTCGACCACTGGTGGCTGTGCGGCCCGTACGGCATGGTGACCGGCGCGAAGGAGCTGCTGACCGGGCTCGGCGTACCCGCCGACCGGGTGCACCAGGAGCTGTTCCACGCCGAGGACGGCCCCGGCCCCGAACGGGCCGCGGAGCCGGTCGCCGACGGCGCCCTCAGCGAGGTCACCGTCGTGCTCGACGGCCGCTCCAGCGTGCTCGCCCTCCCGCGGGACCGCTCGGTGCTGGACGGCGCCCAGCGCTCCCGCCCCGACCTGCCGTTCGCCTGCAAGGGCGGGGTGTGCGGCACCTGCCGGGCGCTGGTGTGCGAGGGCGAGGTGGAGATGCGGCGCAACTTCGCCCTGGAGGAGAAGGAGGTCGCGGCGGGCTACGTGCTGACCTGCCAGGCCCGTCCGGTCTCCGACCGGGTCACCGTCGACTACGACCGCTGAGCGGGCACGGCCGCCCGCGGGTCGCCGAGCAGCCGCACCAGGCCCGCGGCGGCGGCCCGCCCGGCCCGGTTGGCGCCCACGGTGCTCGCCGACGGCCCGTAGCCGACCAGGTGGACCCGCGGGTCGTCGGCGGCCTGCGTGCCCGCCATGCGGATGCCGCCGCCGGGACCTCGCAGGCCCAGCGGCGCGAGATGGGTGACCTCCGGGCGGAACCCCGTCGCCCAGACGATCACGTCGGCGGGCTCCTCGGTGCCGCCCCAGGCGACGCCGTGCTCCGTCAGCCGGTCGAACATCGGCCGGCGCCGCAGCACGCCCAGCTCCTCGGCCCGCCGGTACGCCACCGACGGGCCGAGCCCCGTCACGCTCACCACGCTGCGCACCGGCAGGCCCTGCCGCACCCGCTCCTCGACGAGGGCGACCGCGGCCCGCCCGGACTCCTCGGTGAACGGCCCGTCCCGGTACACCGGCGGACGCCGGGTCACCCACACCGTCTCCGCGACCGCGCCGACCTCCGACAGCACCTGCACGGCCGAGGCGCCGCCGCCGACCACCACCACCCGCAGCCCGGCGAACTCCTCCGGCCCGCGGTAGGCGGCGTAGTGCAGCTGCCGGCCGGCGAAGTGCCCGGGGTAGTGCGGCAGGAACGGCCGCGTCCAGGTGCCGGTGGCGTTGACCAGCGCGCGCGCCGTCCGGTCGCCGCGGTCGGTCTCCACCCGCAGCCGCCCGTCCGGCAGCGACCGCACGGCCCGCACCCGCACCGGGCGCTCCACCGGCAGCGCGTGCCGTGCCTCGTACGCGGCGAAGTAGCCCGGCACGACCTCACGGGCGGGGGCGGCGGGATCCGGCGCGGGCAGCTCGAAGTCGGGCAGGTCGTGGAAGCCGTGCACGGTGGCCATCCGCAGCGAGGGCGCGCGGTGCGCCCAGGCGCCGCCGGGCGCGTCGGCGGCGTCCAGCACGACGAAGCCGGTGTACGGCGCGAAGCCGCGGCGCCGCAGGTGGTAGGCGGCGGACAGGCCGGCCTGGCCGGCGCCGATCACCACGACGTCGACCTCACGGATGGTTGCACCGTAAACAGTCACGCCGGTGAAACATCGGCCGGGCCGGACCTGTTCCCCGCGGGGTCACACGGCGGGCGAGAGCACTGCGGCCGTCCCGTACGCGCACACCTCCGTGCCGACGTCCGCCGCCTCCGACACGTCGAAACGCATCATCAGCACCGCGTTGCCGCCCCGCGCCCTGGTCTGCTCGACCAGCCGCTCCATCGCCTGGTTGCGGCTCTCCACCAGGGTCTTCGTCAGACCCTTCAGCTCACCGCCGACCAGTGACTTCAGGCCGGCGCCGATCTGCGAGCCGACGTGCCGGCTGCGCACCGTCAGCCCGAACACCTCCCCGATGATCCGCTCCACCCGGTGGCCCGGCACGTCGTTGGTGGTGACCACCAGCACATCGGCACCCGGGCGCTGCCCGCCGCCGTACTCGTCGATATTCGCCATGCCCCCCACGATGCGTGACGGTCCGTGGGACGGCCCGACCGGCTCGCCGGAACCCCGGAGGATCACCCTCCGGCGGGGCCGCCGCCCGCGGCGTCACCGGTCGTCCCGTGCACGGGGGCCCCGGGGGCCGGACCGGCGGCGGCTCCGTCACGCCGTGCCCGGCCCCGGCGTGCGCCGCGCGCCGTGCGGAAGAAGACGGCAGGCACCGGTGATTCCGGGCCCGTGGTGGCCTTACTGTAGGCGCATGGGCGAGCGAAGCGATCATCCACAGGGGCCGGGCGCGGCGGAGGACTCCGGCGCGCAGGAGATCGAGGCGACAGTGGTGCTCGGCATCCGCATCACCGACTGGCCGCGGCTGCGGGCCGCCGCACTGGCGGCCGTCGACGAACTGGAATTCGACGGGGCCGACCCCGTCGGGCAGCGCACCGACCTGCTCCGCGAGGTCGCCGACGACCCCAACGCGGCCCTCGGCGTGCTCCTCCACCCCGACCGGCTGGTCGCCGCCGTGCCCGGCATCGAGGCCCTCGGCGGCACCCTGGAGATCAGCGTCACCGACGACTTCGCCCCCGACTTCGCCGAGCTCTTCCCGCTCGACGGCGAGGACGGCGACGCCGGCGACTGGACCCTCACCCCCCGTACGGCCTGCCTGCTGCACACCCAGCTGATCGCCCTCGCCGACGCCGCCTACGACGACCTCGACGAGCACGAGGACGACCCCGTCACCGACGGCGACGAACCCGACTGGGCGGTCTTCTTCCGGCTGCCCCGGCGCACCTGGACCCTGCACCGTGCCTGGCGCCGCACCTTCGCCCGCGCCCTCGACGACCTCGCCGAGGACCTCGCCCTCGGCGAGTGGCCCCTGCCGCGCTGCCTCGCCGAGGACGTCGCGCTGCGCCTCGCCCTCGCCGACGCCCGCAGCCTGCTCGGCGCCCAGCCCGAGTCCGTCGCCGACATGATGGGCGACCTGCCCGCCGACCTGTACGACTACGACTGGGACGGCTGCGCCGACGAACTCTTCGGCGTCTACGGCCCCGAGGACGGTGACCCCGACCTGGAGACCGCCGACCGCACCGACGACATGCTCGCCGCCACCCACCCCGAAGGCTGGTTCCTGGCCTACGAGGACTCCGAGGAGCGCGACCCCCAGCGCGGGTACCGCCGCTGACCCCGCGGGGCCTGCTGGCATCCTGGTGGGGTGAGCTCACCCTTCACCGACCCCGGCACCCCCGACCGCCCCGACGACCGCGACGAGCGGCGGCAGTACGTGCTGCCGCTCGTCGTCCGGATCGAACGCACCGACCCGCCCGCCCGCACCGACGCCCTGGAGACCTCCGCCCGGGCGGTGCTGACCCTGCTCGCCGACCCGCGGGTCACCGACGGCGGGGGCGAGTGGGCGGAACGCGTCGCCGCCTGGGAGGACGCCCGCATCCGCAAGGTCGTCCGGCGGGCCCGCGGCGGCGAGTGGCGCAAGGCGGGCGAACTGCCCGGCATCACCGTGACCGGCGCCACCGCCGAGGTCCAGGTCTTCCCGCCGGTGCCGCTCGACGGCTGGCCCAAGGAGCTCGCCAAGCTCCAGGTCTCCGGCACCGACCTCGACGACCCGGCCGACCCCGCGCCCGCCGCCGACGGCCTGCCCGTGCTCTGGCTCAACCCCGAGCTGGAGATGAGCGCCGGCAAGACCATGGCCCAGACCGGCCACGCCGCCCAGCTCGCCTGGTGGCGGCTGGACGACACCCGCCGCAAGGAGTGGGCCGAGGCCGGGTTCGCCCTCGCCGTCCGCACCGCCGCACCGGACGCCTGGGCGGCGCTCACGGTGAGCGGCCTCCCGGTCGTCCGCGACGCGGGCTTCACCGAGATCGCCCCCGGCAGCTGCACCGTCGTCGCCGACCACCCGGGGCTGCGGTAGCGCCCGCGCCCGGGCCGGTCGGCCCGGGCGCGGGCGGGCCGGTCAGGCGGGTCGGGCCTGCACGGCCAGCCGGGCCTCCGCCAGGGCCAGCCCCGTGACGGAGGCCAGCAGCACCACCGTGCCCGCCACCGTGGCCCGGGTCAGGTGCTCGCCGAGCAGCAGCACCGCGATCGCCGTCGCACTGACCGGCTCGATGAGGGCGATGACCGAGGCGGTCGTCGCCCGCACCACCGCGGCGCCCGCGAAGTACAGGCCGTACGCCAGCGCGGTCGGCACCGAGGCCAGGTAGACCAGCAGCAGCACCGTCCGGCCCAGGCCGTCCGGCTGCGGCCACACGCCCTCCGCCGCCGCGAACGGCAGCAGGCAGACCGCGCAGACCGCGAAGGACCACAGCGTCGTCGAGGACGGGCTCTCCGTCTCCCCGCGGCGGCCCAGGTGCCGGGTCCACACCGTGATGCAGCCGTACCCGGCCGCCGAGAGCAGCGCCCACAGCACCCCGACGGGCCGCACCTCGCCGCTGCCGCCGTCGCCGACCACCAGCACGGCCAGCCCCGCCAGCGCCCCGCCCACCGCGACCGCGCCGGACCCGCCCAGCCGCTCGCCCATCGTCAGCCGGGCGCCGACCGCGATCATCACCGGCGCCGAACCGAGGGTGACCACCGTGGCCACCGCGAGACCGGTCTGCTGCACCGCGACGAAGTACGCGGCCTGGAAGAGCGTCAGCCCGGCGCCGTTGACGAGGATCCGGGGCCACCGGCGGCGCCACGGCGCGGCCGGCCGCACCTCACCGCCGGTGAACGCCCGCACGACGAGCAGCAGCGCCACCCCGCCGGCCGAGCGCCAGAACGTGAGGGCCAGCGGCCCCAGACCGCTGCCGCCGAACAGCAGCGCGGCGGCGGCGCCGGCCGTGCCCCAGGCGGTGGCGGAGAAGGTGATGTAGAGCAGACCCCGCCCGACGGGCAGGGTGGTTCGTGCAGTGGACACGGGTGTTCTCCCACAGAGGTGTCGGTCGCATGGCCGCGTCTGCGGGCAGCACCGACGGGCCCGGGGGCTACGCCCCGGACTCCTGGTGGCCGTGCCGCCCGCTCAGGCGGCCGGCGGCGGAAGAACGGTCAGATGCACGGCGCCCACCCTAGCCGACCCGCGGCCGGCCCCGGCCGCGGGTCGTCGCCGCACGTCAGGCGTCGTGCCGGCGGATCGAGCGCAGCCCGCCGTACGCGGCCGCGGCCGCCCACGCCGCCATGATCAGCAGGCCGGTCCAGTGGCCGTAGGGCACGTCCGGGTCGGCGTGGTACGTCGTCGCGTACAGGCCGGCCCGGTCCGGGAGGAACCGCGCGACCTCCCGGGCACCCGGTACCCCGCCCAGCACCGTCGTGCCGAGGAAGACCGTGGGGGTCAGCAGCCCCATCGCCGCCGTCAGGTTGCGCAGCATCGTCGCCGCGCCCAGGCAGATCACCAGCAGCAGCGGGTGGTAGAGCACCCCCGCGGCGATGCTGCGGGCGGCGCCCGGCTCGGAGAGGTCGAGGCCCACCGTCGCCGCGGTGGCGGCGTGCGCGCCGCCCACCGACAGCAGCCCGACCGCCAGCCCCACCCCGGTGCCGAGCAGCAGCTTGGCGCCGTACAGCCGGCCGCGCCGCGGCACCGCGGCGAGCGAGGCACGGATCGTGCCGGAGGCGAACTCCTGCCCGATCAGCAGCACGCCCGTGCAGACCACGGCGGTCTGCCCGAAGAGCAGGCCGTAGTAGATGCCGACACCCGGGTCCTCGTACAGCGAGGCGTCGACGTCGCCGTACGCGGCCTGCACGGCCGCGGTGACGCCGGCGGTCAGCAGCACGGCGAGCAGCGGGGTGACCCACTGCGAGCGCAGCGTGGTGAACTTCGTCCACTCGGCGCGCAGGGCGAGCGCGGCCGTCATGCCGCCACCGCCCGGTACTCCACGGCGTCCGCGGTCATCCGCATGAAAGCCTCCTCCAACGAGTCCTGCCGGACGGACAGTTCGTACAGCGCCACGCCCTCCCGGGCGGCCAGGGCGCCGATCTCCTCCGGGGCCGCGCCCGCCACCTCCCAGGCGCCCTCCCCGTCCGGGGACGGCTCGGCGGTGAGGCCGGCGGAGCGCAGCAGCACGGCGAGGCGGGCCGGGTCGACGGCGCGCACCCGCACCCGGCTGCGGCCGTGCCGCTCCAGGAACTCGGCGGTCGACGAGTCGGCCAGCAGCCGCCCGCGGCCGATCACCACCAGGTGGTCGGCGGTCAGCGCCATCTCCGTCATCAGATGGGAGGAGACCAGCACCGCCCGGCCCTCGGCGGCGAGCCCGCGCAGCAGGGTGCGGATCCAGCGGATGCCCTCCGGGTCGAGGCCGTTCACCGGCTCGTCCAGCAGCAGCACCGGCGGGTCGCCGAGCAGCGCCGCCGCCACCCCGAGCCGCTGCCGCATGCCGAGCGAGAAGCCCTTGATCCGGCGCCGGGCCGCGTCGGCGAGGCCGACCTGCGCCAGCACCTCGTCGACCCGGCGCCCGGGGATGCCGTTGCTCGCCGCGAGCCAGCGCAGGTGCCCGTGGGCGGTGCGCCCGCCGTGCACCGCCTGCGCGTCCAGCAGCGCGCCGACCTGCCGCAGCGGGGAGTCGAGTTCGGCGTACGGCCGGCCGTGCACGAGGGCGGTGCCGGCGGTCGGCCGGTCCAGGCCGAGGAGCATCCGCAGGGTGGTGGACTTCCCGGCGCCGTTCGGGCCGAGGAACCCGGTGACCCGGCCCGGATCCACCCGGAAGCTGAGGTCGGACACCGCGGCGGTGTCGCCGTACGACTTGCTGAGGGATCGGATCTCGATCACCGGCTGCCTCCCCTGGTCGGCTGCCTCCAGTCAAGCGGCGCGGCGGCCCGCCGCCCTCCCGCCAGGGGGTGGACCGTCTCCCTCCCGGGAGGGAGGCCCCCGCCCGGCGCGGTCCGGCAGGATGGCGGGGTGTCCACGATCCTCGCGCCCCTCGTCAGGGCCGCCACCTACGCGCGCTGGCTGCACCTGCTCGTCGGTGCGGTCTTCGCCTGCGTGGTGCTGCTCGTCTACCCGGGCACCGAGGGGCCGCTCGGCTGGCCCGCCGTCCTCGCGGTGAGCGCGCTGCTCGACGGCACGCTGCTGTGCCTGGCCGCCCTGATCCCGGCGACCCGCCGGGCCGAGGGCGTGCAGGCCGCGCTGCTGCTGATGCCCGCGCGCGAGGACGCCATCGGCACGGCGTCCTCGGCGAGCTGGGCGGACCGCGGCCGCACGGCGCTCTGGCTGGTCGCCCGGGTCGCCCTGGGCGTGTGCGTGGCGCTGCTGACCGTGCACGGCCTGATCGCCGCGGTCGACCTGGTGCGGGCGGGCGGCGTCCTGCTGCTGTGCGCGCCGCTGCTCCTCGTCGCCGTGGTGTACGTCGCGGCCCTCGCGGGACGGCTTCAACTGGCCGTGGCCGTCCGCCTGCTGGGGCCGTCCGCGGGTGAGCGGCTGGCCGAGGCCGAGGCGCGGGCGGAGCGCCTGCTGGAGCGCAACCGGCTCGCCCGCGAACTCCACGACTCGATCGGGCACGCCCTCACCGTGTCGGTGCTGCAGGCTGGCGCCGCCCGGGAGGTGGCCGACCCGGTGTTCCGCGAGAAGGCGCTGGAGGCGATCGAGACGACCGGCCGCCGGGCCATGGAGGACCTGGAACGGATGCTCGTCCTGCTCCGCGACCACCCGGACGGGCCCGCCGTCGAACACCCCGGGCTCGACCGCGTGGAGGTGCTGTTCGAGACGGCGCGCGCGGCCGGCAGCCCGGTCGAGGCGCGGATCGAGGTGGCCGGCTCCCGCCTGCCCGGCGTGCTGTCCCGCGAGGCGTACCGGATCGTCCAGGAGGGCGTGACCAACGCGCTCAAGCACGTGCCGGGCACGCCCGTCCGGGTGCACGCCGGCACGGCCGACGGGCTGCTGCACCTCAGCTGCGCCACCGCGCTGCCGGCCGCCCCGCAGGCCGGGGCCCGGCGCTCCGGCGGCAAGGGGCTGCGCGGCATCCGCGAGCGGGCGGCGCTGCTCGGCGGCGAGGCCGTCGCGGGCCCGGTGGACGGCGACTGGGTGGTGCGCGTCCGGCTGCCGCTACGGTTGGGCTCATGATCGACATCGTGCTGGTCGACGACGAGGAGCTCGTCCGGGCGGGCCTGCGGGCCGTGCTGGAGGCCCAGGGCGACCTGCGGGTCGTGGGGGAGGCCGCGGACGGCGCCGAGGCGCTGGCCGTCGTCCGTGCCACGCGTCCCCGGGTGGTGCTGATGGACGTCCGCATGCCCGACGTCGACGGACTCACCGCGACCCGCGCCATCCTGCGCGGCACCGACCGCCCGCCCCGCATCCTCGTCGTCACGACCTTCGAGAACGACGACTACGTCTACGAGGCCCTGCGGGCCGGCGCGGACGGCTTCCTGCTCAAGCGCGCCCGCCCCGCCGAGATCGCCCACGCGGTCCGCCTCGTCGCGGCCGGCGAGTCGCTGCTCTTCCCCGCCGCCATCCGCCGCCTCGCCGCGGCCCGCACCGACCGCGCCGCCGCCGACACCATGGCCCGCGCCGCCCTCACCGACCGGGAGGCCGAGGTGCTGCGGCTGATGGCCCGCGGCCTCTCCAACTCCGAGATCGCCGCCGAACTGGTCGTGGGCGTACAGACCGTCAAGACGCACGTCAGCAGCGTGCTCGGGAAACTCGGCGCCCGGGACCGCACCCAGGCCGTCATCGCCGCGTACGAGTCGGGCTTCGTGAAGCCCGCCTGACCGGAGGTCACCCCGCCCGGCCCGGAGTGTCCGGAAGCGCCGGGCGGTATCGGTTTCGGCACGACCTCGTCACGCAGGGCCTTTCCGTGGACGGGCTGTCACCGGCCGCCTGCATACTCGTGCCCGGTCCACGTTCACCGAAATAGGGAAAACCCTTCATGCTCTCCAAGCGCCTCGTCCCGACCGCCGTCGTCTGCGTGCTGCTGGCCACCGGTGCCACCGCCTGCAGCTCCGGCACCACCGGGGCGTCCGCCGCCCCGCCCGCGACGCCGTCCGCGGCGCCGTCCGCGAGCCCCGTCCAGACGCTGGCGGTCGACACCCTCTCCGCCAAGGAGATCTCCGGTCAGGCGCACGCGGCGATGAAGACCGTCACCGCGATGAAGGCCAGCGGCACGTTCAGCTCCGAGGGCAGCGTGACGACGGTGGACCTCGCCGCCGACAAGCAGGGCAACTGCGCGGGCACGATCGGCCACCCCGGCCAGGGCACGGCCGAGGTGCTGAGCACCGGCACCACGACGTGGCTGAAGCCGGACGAGGCGTTCTGGAAGAACATCGGCAAGAGCCTGGGCGGCAGCGAGAAGCAGATCGCCGTCGTCACCCAGCTGTTCGGGGGCCGCTACCTCACCGGCGAGGGGAGCGACCAGAGCCTGACCGAGGCGGCCTTCATGTGCGGCATGGTCAAGGCCATCACCGGGGACGACGGTACCGACGAGGTGACCTCGGAGAAGGGCACCGCCGGCACCACCGGCGGCGTGAAGACCTTCAGCATCGTCGTCGCCGACGCGGAGGGCACGAAGACCACCCTCCACATCGCCACCGAGGGCAAGCCCTACCTCGTCGCGATGGAGCAGAAGGAGGGCGACAGCCCCGCCGAGCTGACCTTCTCCGACTTCGACAAGCCCGTCACCGTGCAGCAGCCCCCGGCCGACCAGGTCATCGACCTGGCGGCGTTCACGCAGCAGCTCAAGAAGGGCTGACCCCGCCCCGCCCGTCCGCGTACCCGGCCCGGCCTTCCCGGCTCAGGCCGGGTACGCGTGCGTCTGGCCGGCCTTGACGGACGCCCAGACCTCGCGGCCGGGCGAGAGGTCGAGCTCGGCGGCGGCGCCCGGGGTGAGGTCGGCGGCGAGCGGCAGCGGGCCCGCGAGGTCGACCCGGATGCGGTCGCCGTGCAGGTCGAGGCCGACGACGGTCATCGGCCAGACGTTGCGCGCGCTGGACTCCGGACGCCCGCGGTGCAGCGTGACGGCGTCCGGCGGGAACGCCACGAACGCCGCGCCGGACAGCTCCTCCGTCGTGTGCAGCACCGTGCCGCCGGGCAGTGTGACGAGGTGTCCGTCCGCGGTGCCGCGGTAGAGGTTCAGGCCGACCAGGCGGGCGATGTAGTCCGTCCGCGGGTGCCGGGCGATGTCGGCGGGCGTGCCCGACTGCACCTCGTGGCCGTCCTCGACGACGACCAGCCGGTCCGCGAGCACCATGGCGTCCAGCGGGTCGTGGGTGACGAGCACCGCCACCGCCTCGAACTCCGCCAGGTGCCGCCGCAGCTGGGCCCGGACGTCGAGCCGGGTGCGCGCGTCCAGCGCGGCCAGCGGCTCGTCCAGCAGCAGCAGCCGGGGCCGGACGGCGAGCGCCCGCGCCAGCGCCACGCGCTGCGCCTGGCCGCCCGACAGCGTGCCCGGGCGGCTCGCCGCGTGGTCCGCCAGGCCCATGCGCTCCAGCCACGGCAGTGCGGCGGCCCGGGCGGCCGCCTTCCGCAGGCCCTGGCAGCGCAGGCCGAAGGCGACGTTGTCGAGCGCCCCGAGGTGGGGGAAGAGCAGGTAGTCCTGGAAGACCACGCCGACGGGCCGCTCCTCGGCGGGGGTGTGCAGGCCGAGGGCCGGGTCCTCCAGCAGCGTGCCGTCGAGGGTGAGGCTGCCGCCGGTGAGCGGGAGCAGGCCGGCCAGGGCGCGCAGGGCGGTGGACTTGCCGGCGCCGTTCGGGCCGAGCAGTGCCACCACCTCGCCGGGAGCGGCGGCGAGCGCGAGGTCGAGGCGGAAGGCGGCGCGTTCGACGAGCAGGCGGGCGTCGAGGGCGGGCGTCGCGGGCTCCGGGGGAGGGGTCACGGGGCCGACATCCAGCGCTCGCGCAACCCGGCCAGGACGGCGACGGACACCGCGAGCAGCACCAGGCTCAGCGCGATCGCCGCCTCCGGTTCGGACTCCATCGCCAGGTAGACGGCGAGCGGCATCGTCTGGGTGCGGCCGGGGAAGTTGCCGGCGAAGGTGATGGTCGCGCCGAACTCGCCGAGCGCCCGGGCCCAGGCCAGCACCGCGCCCGCGCCGATGCCGGGCGCGATCAGCGGCAGCGTGACCCGGCGGAAGGCGGTGAGCCGGGACGCGCCGAGCGTCGCCGCCGCCTCCTCGTACCGCGGGTCGGCGGCGCGCAGCGCGCCCTCGACGCTGATCACCAGGAACGGCATGGCGACGAACGCCTCGGCGACCACCACGCCCGTGGTGGTGAACGGCAGCGTGAAGCCGAACGCCGAGTCGAGCCACCGGCCGACGATGCCGTTGCGGCCGAGCACGAGCAGCAGGGCGACGCCGCCGACCACCGGCGGCAGCACCAGCGGCAGCGTCACCAGGGCCCGCACCATCCGCCGCCCCGGCAGTTCGGTGCGGGCCAGCACCCAGGCCAGCGGCACCCCGAGCACCAGCGACACCCCCGTGGCCGCCGTCGCGCAGATCAGGGAGAGCCGCAGGGCCTGCCAGACCTCCGGGCTGGACAGCTGCTCCGGCATGGCGCTCCACGGCGCCCGGACGAGCAGGCCGACCAGCGGCAGCACGAGGAACGCCAGCCCGAGCAGGGCGGGCAGCAGCAGGGCGTACGGCACCCCCCGCCCGCGCCGGGAGCGCGGGCGGGGGGCCGTCCCGGGGGTGCCGCCGGGGCGTCGGCCGCCGGCGGTGGTGCGGGCGGTCACGGTGCCTGGAAGCCCGCCGCGGTCAGGGTCCGCGCGGCCTCGGCGGACTCGATGTACGCGACGAAGGCCGCGGCGGCCGCGGCGTTGGGCGCCTTGGCGAGCGCGGCGATCGGGTAGTCGTTGACGGCCTTGGCGGCCTCGGGGAACTCCACGCCGTCGATCTTCGCAGCATCGGCCTGCACATCGGTCCGGTACACGAGGGAGGCGTCGACCTCGCCGAGCTCGACCTTGGTGAGGGCGCCCTTGACGTCCTGCTCCAGGGTCACGGGGGTGAGGTTCACCCCGGCCGCCTGGAGGGCCTTGGCGGCGGCGGCGCCGCACGGCACCTCCTTGGCACAGAGTGCCACCTTCACGCCGGTGAGGTCCTTCAGGCCGGTGATGTGCCTGGGGTTGCCCTCGGGGACGGCGATCTCCAGGGTGTTCTTCACGAACACCTGCGGGGTGCCCGTGGCGGCCTTGGCGTCGGTGACGGTCTTCATGGTGGCCGGGCTCGCGGCCGCGAAGACGTCGGCGGGCGCGCCGGAGACGATGCTCTGCGCCAGGGCCGAGCTGCCGCCGAAGTTGAAGGTGACCTTCACCCCGGGGTTCGCGGCCTCGAACTTCTTGCCGAGCGCGGTGAAGGTCTCCTTCAGCGAGGCCGCGGCGAAGACCGTGACCGCGCCCGTGACCGTGTCGGTCGCCGCGGAGGCGGACGCCCCGGCGGGGGCGGACGCCGCCGGGGCCGGGTCGCCGCTGCTGCCGCAGGCGGTCGACCCGGCGGCGAGGAGCAGGGCGGTGGCGGTGGCGACGGCGGTACGGCGTCCGACGGTGTTCATGTGGTTCCTGTTCCCCTCGGCCGTGCCCGGCAGGGGGCACGCAGGTGCGATCACGACGCCGATCATACTGTCGCATCTGCAAGGGGTGAGTCGCCTGTTTCATCGCACAGGCCAGCATGTGGACATGCGCGGACTCGCATGTGCGATGGTCCGGCGTGAAAATCGCTGGCCCCCGGGCCGGGCGGGCCGGGACAGTGATCGGCGTCACCGGAACGGGGAGGGACGACACCGATGTCCACACTGAAGGTCACCGCCGAGCGCCTGACCATCCTGGAGCACCCGAACGCCGACGCGCTGGAGCTCGCGCAGGTCGGCCTCTACCGCGCGGTCGTCGCCAGGGGCGCCTACCGGACGGGCGAGACGGCCGTCTACATCCCCGAGCAGGCGGTGCTGCCGGCCGGGCTGATCGAGGAACTCGGGCTGACCGGCCGGCTGGCCGGCGGCGACGCGAACCGGGTCAGGGCCGTACGGCTGCGCGGCGAGCTGTCGCAGGGCATCGTGTGCCGGCCGGGTGCGCTCGCGGGCGTCGACCTCGCCGAGGCCGCCGGCGCCGGGACGGACTTCGCCGGGGCCCTCGGCATCACCAAGTGGCAGCCTCCGATCCCCACCGCCATGAACGGCGAGGTGGAGCGGGCGCCCGACCTGCTGCCCTGGGTCGACATCGAGAACCTCAAGCGCTTCCCGGACGTGTTCGAGCCGGGCGAGCCCGTCGTCGTGACCGAGAAGCTGCACGGCACCTGCTGCCTGGTCACCTACCACGCCGGGTCCGGCGAGGTGCAGGTCTCGTCCAAGGGCGTCGGCGCGCAGGGGCTGGCGCTGCGCGAGGACGGCGTGAACCTCTACTGGCGGGCCGTACGGGCGCACGGCGTCGCCGAGGTGGCCGCCGGCCTCGCCGAACGCCTCGGCGCCGACCGGGTGGGCATCTTCGGCGAGGTCTTCGGCACCGGCGTGCAGGACCTGACGTACGGGCGGTCGGGCCGGAGCGAACTGCCCGGCTACGCGGTCTTCGACGTGTCGGCGGTCGTCGACGGGCAGCTGTGCTGGCTGGACGCCGCCGGGCTGCTCGCCGGTGCGCTGCCGGTGGTGCCCGAGCTGTGGCGCGGGCCGTTCGACCCGGCGGTGGTGCTGGAGCTGGCCGAGGGCCGGGAGACGCTGTCGGGCCGGTCGCTGCACATCAGGGAGGGGGTCGTCGTGCGCCCGCTGACCGAGCGGTACAGCCCGGTGACCGGCGGCCGGGCCATCGCCAAGGCCGTCGGCGGCGCCTACCTCACGCGCAAGGGCGGCACCGAGTACGAGTGACCCGGGCGGCCCGCGCGGTCTACTGCCCTGACGGAACGTCGGTTAGCGTGGCTGGTGACCGTACACCGTCATCAGGGGGAGACACGTGCAGGCCACCACCCGGACACCCGGCCCCGCCGGGCTGCCGATCATCGGGTCGATGCTCGACCTGACCCGCGACCCGCTCGCCGCCTACCTCGCCGCCCACCGCGACCACGGCGACGTCGTGCGCTTCGGTGCGGGCCCGCCGGGCCTGCGGGCCGAGTTCTACATGGTGTTCTCGCCGGACGGCGTGCAGCAGGTGCTCGCCACCCGCGCGGCGGACTTCCGCAAGGACAACACCATGTACGAGGAGCTCAGGGCCAGCCTCGGCAACGGCCTGCTGACCGCGCAGGACGCCGACTACCAGCGCCAGCGGCGGCTCGTCCAGCCGCTCTTCACCCGCCGCCGGGTCGACACGTACGCCGCGGCGGTCGCCCTGGAGTCGGCGGCCCTCGTGGAGCGCTGGGCGGCCGTGCCCGGCGGTGTCGTCGACACGGCCGAGGAGATGTCCCGCTTCGCGCTGCGAGCGGTCGCCCGGATCCTCTTCGGCACCGACGTGGAGGAGGCGATCGGCGCCGTCCGCCACTCCTTCCCGGTGCTCGGCGCGTACGTGCGCGACCGCGGCTTCGCGCCGGTGCGCATCCCGCGGCAGTGGCCGACCCCCGGCAACCGCGAGGCCCGGGCCGCCGAGCAGGCGCTGTACGCGGTGTGCGACGCGATCATCGCCCGGCGCGCCGGCGGCGAGGCGGACGACCTGCTCGGCCTGCTCGCCGCCGCCCGCGGCGAGGACGGCGAACAGCTCGACGCCGCCGAACTCCGCGACCAGGTGCTGATCTTCCTGCTCGCCGGCCACGAGACCACCGCGACCTCGCTCGCCTTCGCCCTGCACCTGCTGGGCAAGCACCCGGAGGAGCAGGAGCGGGCCCGCGAGGAGGCCCGCGCGGTGCTCGGCGACCGCGCACCGACCGCCGACGACCTCGCGGCCCTGCCCTACACCACCGCCGTGCTGAAGGAGGCCATGCGGCTCTACCCGGCCGCCGCCGTCATCGGGCGCCGGGCGGTGGCCGACTGCGAGATCGGCGGGGTGCGGATACCGGCGGGCGCCGACGTGCTCGTCGCCCCGTACGTGACGCACCGGCACCCCGGCCACTGGGACGAGCCGGAGCGCTTCGACCCCGACCGCTTCACCCCCGAGCGGGAGGCCGCGCGGCATCGCTACGCCTGGTTCCCCTTCGGCGGCGGCCCGCGGGCCTGCATCGGACAGCACTTCTCGATGCTGGAGTCGGTGCTCGCGCTCGCCGCGCTGCTGCGGGAGTTCGCGGTCGCGGCGGTCGACACGGAGGTCGTGCTCGGCCAGGCGATCACCCTGGAGGCCCGCAGCCCGGTGCGGGTGCGGCTGACCCGCTGCGGGCCGGCGCGGGCCTGATCCCCGGGGCCGGGGTGCGACCCGGCGCGGACGGCGTCGGTGGGTGGCCCTAGAGTACGTCAGCCATCTCGACGTCCTGGCGGGAGCGGGCAGTTCGTCGACGGCCGGTCGGGCGGGCGCCCGCCCCGAGCCGGGCACTGCCCACGGGGAACCCCTTGACCACGCCTCAGCCGCCGTCCCAGCCGTACGCCGCGCCGTCGGCCCCGCCCCCGCCCGCGCCGGTGCCCGGCCAGGCCCCGCCGCCCGCCGGGTACGGGTACCCTGCCCAGCCCTCGCCGTATCCGCAGCCCCCGGCCTACGGCGCGGCGCCGCCCGCGTACGGCGGGCCCGCGCCCTACGGCCAACAGGCGCCCTACGGCCAGCCGGCACCGTACGGCCAGCCCGCGCCGCACGCGCAGCCGCCGACCTACGGCCAGCCCTCGCCGTACGCGCAGCCCCCGGCGCACGGGATGCCGGGGGCCGGGCCGGGCTGCCGGTTCTGCGGCGGCCTCCCGGCCGTGAAGACCACTGTGCGCGCCCACCGGGGCATGATCGTGATCATGCAGTTCCAGCGCCAGGACGGGCCGTTCTGCCGCACCTGCGGCACCGCGGCGGTGCGCGACATGTCGGCCCGCACGATGGTGCAGGGCTGGTGGGGCTACCTGTCGTCGATCATCACGCCGGTGACGCTGATCCGGAACCTCTTCGCCTGGAACAAGATCAAGGCGCTGCCGCCGGCCGTCCCGGTCAGCGGACCGCAGCTCGACCCGGGCAAGCCGCTGACGAAGCGCCCGGCGATGCTCGTGCTGCTGCTCCCCGTGGTGGCCTGGTCGGTCGTCATCGGCCTGATGGTGGTCGGCGCGCTGGCCGACGACGACCCGTACACCCCCACGACGCCGTACCGGGTGCCCACCTCGGTGGGGATCACGACCGGGTCCTGCGTGCACAACGCGGGCACGTCGGTGAAGCCCGCGCTGAAGGTGCTGCCGTGCAGCGACCCGACGGCCGACTACAAGGTGGTGGGCCGCGTCGACGGCACCACCGACGACGCGGCGGCGTGCGAGCCGTACCCCGACACCGAGTCGTCGTTCACCCACTCCGAGAGCGGGACGGACGACGACTACGTGCTCTGCCTGGCGCACAACGGCACCTCCGGGGCGAGCGCGGCGGTCTCCTGACGTGCCGCGGGGGCGATGCGGCGGCTGCCGCACCGCCCCCGCGGGCGTCGTGTACCGCCGGGCGGTCACTTCACGGTGCAGGAGGCTCCGTTGAGGGTGAACGCGGCCGGGTTGGTGTTGCTGCCGGTCCACGTGCCGTTGAACCCGAAGGACGTGCTGCCGCCGTTCGCGGCGAGCGCGCCGTTGTAGCTCAGGCTCGTGACGGTGACGTTGGCGCCGCTCTGGGTCCAGCCGCCGTTCCAGAGCGAGCCGACGGTCTGGCCGTTGGCGAACGCCCACTTGAGCGTCCAGCCGTTGACCGCCGTGGTGCCGGTGTTCCTGACGGTGACGTTGGCGCCGAAGCCGCCGCCCCACTGGCTGCTCACGGCGTACGTGACCTCGCAGCCCGTGCCCGCGGTCGGGCTGGAGGACGGCGAGGACGAGGGGGAGGACGACGGCGACGCGGACGCGGAGGGCGAGGCGGACGCCGACGGCGACGGGGAGGCCGATGCGGAGGCCGACGCGGACGGCGACGGCGAGACCGTGGTCACGACCGAGGTGTCGCCGACGATGATGCCGCGGCCGTTGGTGGAGACGTACACCCGGCCGTAGACCCGCGGGTCGCCGGTGATCGCGGCGCCGGTCCAGCCCCACTGGTGGTTGTCGTCGTTGATGCGGACCCAGGTCGCCCCGGCGTTGTCGGAGCGGAAGATGCCGCGGACGCCGCCGATCTGGGCGCTGCTGTAGAGCGCCGGGTAGGCGGAGCCGGTGGCGGCCTTGCCGAAGCCGATGCTGTCGGCCTTGTCGACGCCCGCGAGGCGGGTGAACGACGCACCGGAGTTGGTGGAGTGCCACAGGCCGTAGGTGGCGTCGTCGGCGCCCCCGGCGAGCCAGACGTCGCCCTCGGTGGTGGTCAGCGCCTTGAAGCGGACGTTGCCCTTCGCCGGGAGGCCGGTGGCCGCGGTCTTGGTGAAGGTCGCGCCGCCGTCGGTGGAGACGTAGAAGGAGCCGGCCGCGTAGGCGTAGAACTTCTTGGCGTTGACCCGGTCGGACTCCACGGTCGCGCCGGCCGGCAGGCCGCTCGCGGTGGCCCAGGAGCCGCCGCCGAAGGTCCCGGCGACGGGGGAGGCGCCGTCCGGCGACCACACGACGCGGGTGCCGTCGGCGGAGATCGCCACGGTGCCGCCGCCGGTGACGCCGGTCGGCTCGCTGCTCGCCGCGTACCAGTTGGCGCCGTTGTCGTTGGAGAAGGCGATGTGCTTGTCGGTCGAGCCGCTGGGCGTGTTGCCGACCCGGACGAAGACGTTGCCGTTGGTCTCGGCGTAGTCGAGGCTGGTGGTGCTGCTGTGGTTCGGCGAGGTGAACATCATCGCCGGGGTGGTGGTCAGCGAGGTGTGGCGGAAGCCGCCGATGTCACCGAGCGCGCTGACCAGCGGGGCGCCGGTCGGCGGGCTGGCGAGGTCCAGGACGGCGGTCTCCTCCAGGCCCTCGACCATCGGCTTGATCGTGATCTTGGTGCCGGCGTCCCAGGCGGTGAGGTTGCTGCTGCCGTACAGCGTCGCGCCGGTGCCGTACATCATGCGGTCGGAGTTGAACGGGTCGATCTCCAGCGACTCCGTCATCCAGCCGAGCTTCGGGGTCTCCTCCGGCGGGGAGGGGTAGGCGCCCCAGGTCAGCCACGGCGAGGTGGAGACGTCCATGGTGTAGTGGTCGACCCGGTTCGGGTAGCCGTTGTACTCCCAGATCGGCTTGAACGTCGCGCCGAAGTCGGTGGAGCGGTAGATCTGGGTGTCCGGCCACCAGGAGCTGTAGCCCGTCACCATGACGACGTTCGGGTGCTGGCGGTCGATCGTCAGGCCGCTGTAGCCGAAGTACGCGCCGGAGTCGGACGACTTCAGCGGGCTGATCTGCAGCCAGGTGCCGGCCTTGGTGTCGTAGCGCCAGACGTCGCCCTTGCCGCCGTCGTACGGGCCGCCGGTGTCGCTGGTGGCCAGGTAGAGGTAGCCGTTGGTGCCGTCGAGGACGCCCTTGTGCGGCAGGAAGCCGGTGGGCTGGCCGGCGAGGCGGGTCCAGGTGGTGCCGCCGTCGGTGGAGCGGTAGACGTTGTTCTCCTTGTCGGCGACGCCGACGTAGATCGTCTGGGTGGTGGCGCCCGCGGCGGCGCTCGCCTTGTCGAACGTCACCCAGAGCACGCCCGGGTTGGAGCTCAGGTAGCCGCTGGTGTCCGTCGGGTCGGCCTGGTAGTTGCCGACGTTGGTGAAGCTGCTGACCTTCGCCCAGGTGACGCCGTAGTCGACGGACTTCCACAGGCCGTTGCCCTCGGGCGCGCCGAAGTAGACGATCTTGTCGTTGTTGGGGTCGACGGAGAGCCGCTCGCCCATGCCGCGGCCCGGCATGTTGCCGCCGATCTTGAACGGCATGGTGGTGCGGGCCCAGGTCTTGCCCTTGTCGGTGGAGCGCAGGATGGCGCCGTTGTTCGGGTCCCAGCTGTTGGTGTAGTTGCCCGCGGCGACGTACACCCGGTTGGTCTGCACCGGGTCGGTGGCCAGCGAGGCGACACCGGTGAGGTTCCAGTCGTTCCAGCCGATCGAGTCGAGCAGCGGGATCCACTTCTTGGTGGCCGGGTCCTGCCGGTAGGCGCCGCCGATGTCGGTGCGGGCGTAGACCAGGTCCTTCTCGGTCTGGTTGAAGACGATGCCGGGCACGAAGCCGCCGCCGTCCACCCTGGCGTTGCTCCAGGTGTAGGTGTCGGAGGTGGCCTCGGTCGCGGCGGTCGCGGTGCTGTGCAGGCCGGTCAGCCACGACACCGCCAGGCCGCAGCTCACCGCCAGCGCCGTGACGGCCGTCCGGGGACGGGTCAGGAGAGGAGGCATGGGGGAACGGACTCCTTCACGGGCCCGCGTGGTGGGAGAAGGGCCACCACGGTCGACGCGACCGTGGAGAGGGGTGCCCCCGCGCAACGGGTGGGGCGCGTCGTGCGGGCCGTCGGGCGTGACCCTAACGGCGGGCCGGGGACCGGCAGAAGGGGAGCGGGCCGGGCCTGTCCGTAAGCGGTCATGACGGCGGGTCAGCTCGTCGGGCACACGGAGCCCGCCCATTCGAGCACACCGCCGAGGCCGCCCGGGCAGCTTTTCACATCTTCTCGTGACCGCTGGTGGACGCTGGGTAGCGTCCTCCGCATCCGTGAGCCTCTTCGCACATGCGAAGGGCATATGACCGACCGCCAGGTCGCGCCCGCCGGAGGCATCGATGGGAACCCTGCACCACCTCAGCTTCGGCTGGCCCACACCCGCACTCTCGTACCTCCTCGCCTGCGTCGGCGCCGCGCTCGGCCTGCGCTGCACCCTCAGGGCGCTCGGCGCGACCGGCCCCGCACGCCGCAACTGGCTGCTCACCGCCGCCGCCGCGATCGGCTCCGGCATCTGGACGATGCACTTCGTCGCGATGTTCGGCTTCACCGTCGAGGGCACCGAACTCCGCTACGACGTACCGCTCACCGTGCTCAGCCTGCTCGTCGCCGTACTCGTCGTCGGCCTCGGCGTCTTCGCCGTCGGCTACGGCCGCCACCGCGGACGCAGCCTGCTCGCCGGCGGCCTCACCACCGGCATCGGCGTCGCCGCCATGCACTACATCGGCATGGCCGCCGTCCGGCTGCACGGCGCCATCGGCTACGCACCCGCCACCGTGGCGCTGTCCGTCGCCATCGGGGTCGGTGCGGCCACCGCCGCCCTCTGGGCCGCCGTCACCATCCGCAGCGTCGTCGCCGCCGCCGGAGCCGCCCTCGTCATGGGCGTCGCCGTCAGCTGCATGCACTACACCGGCATGGCCGCGGTGCACGTGCACCTCGACCCCGCCCGCACCGACCTGGGCGGCGCCACCCCGATGCAGTTCGTCTTCCCGCTCGCGGTGGGCCTCGGCTCGTTCCTCTTCCTCACCTCCGCGTTCGTCGCGCTCTCCCCCACCGCGCAGGAGCGCACCGCCTACCGCGAGGCCGGCGAACTCGCCATCGAGGACCTCGCCCCCGCCGAACTCGACCGCGCGGCCTGACCGTCCGCCGCCCCGGGCCCGGACACCACCCGGCCGCCCGGCACCCGCGGCCGGCCCGCACCCGCCCCGATGACGACCCGGCCCGACGACGACCCGGCCCGACGCGGCCGAAAGGACCCACCCATGCGAGTACGCCGCGGCACCCCGCGCAGCGCGCCGACGGCCGCCCCCGGCAGCACCGGGCGCGGACCGCGCCGACCGGGACACCCGGCCGGCCGGCACCGCGGGGCGCACGCCCGCGACGAACACCCCGGGCCCCCGCCCCCGGCCCCCGCCCAGCGCACCGGACGGCCCTCGCTGCGCCCCCGCACCGTGCGGGCCCGGATCGTCGCCCTGCTCATGGTGCCCGTGGTCTCCGTGATGGCGCTCTGGGCGTTCGCCACCGTCACCACCGCCCGGTCCGTGTGGGAGACCCTGCAGCTCAGGACCGTCTCCGGCGCACTCCTCGACCCGGTCTCCGCCACCGTCTCCGCCCTGCAGGCCGAGCGCACCGCCGCCGGCCGGCTGCTCGCCGGCGAGGGCGAGGGCCGCGACGGCGCCCTGCGCGACGCCGGCACCGCCACCGACCGGGCCGCCGCCCCGCTGCGCCTCGCCGACGGCTACAACCGGGCCGACGCCCTCGGCCTCGGCCCGGAGACCGCGGGCCGGGTCGACGAGCTCACCGCCGCCGTCGCCGCCCTCCCCGCTCTGCGGGCCCGGGTGCTCCGGCACCAGGCGGGCTGGCCCGAGACGTACACCGCGTACACCGCGGCCGTCGACCGCGCCCTCGACGTCACCGGCTCCGTCACCGCCCTGCAGGACCACCGGGTCGCCTCCGACGCCCGCGTGCTGCTGGAGTTCACCCGGGCCCGCGAACTCCTCGCCCGCGAGGACGCCCTGCTCCGCGCCGGCCAGGCCGCCGGCCGCCTCGACGACGCCCAGCTCCGCGAGTTCGGCGCCGCCGTGTACGCCCGCCGCCTCTTCGCGCAGGCCGCCTCCCGCGACCTCCGCCCGGCCGACCGGTCCGCGCTCCTCGCCGTCACCGGCGGCGCCGACCACCGCGAACTCGCGCGCGTCGAGGACGCCGTCCGCGACGCCCCCGACGGCGGGGCGGCCGTCCGCGCCGCGTCCGCCGAACGCTGGGCCGACCTCGCCGACGCCACCGCCCGCGACCTCGCCGCCGTCGAACGGGCCGCCGGAAACGCCGCCACCGCCCGCTCCGCCCCGTACGCGCTCGGGCTGTTCACCCCCGCCGGCCTCGCCGTGCTGCTCGGCCTGGCCGCGGTGATCGCCTCGCTGCTCATCTCCGTGCGGATCGGCCGCGGCCTCGTCACCGAGCTGATCGGCCTGCGCAACTCCGCCCTCGAACTCGCCGGCCGCACCCTGCCCGCCACCATGCGGCGGCTGCGGGCCGGCGAGGAGATCGACGTCGCCGCCGAGGCCCCGCTGCCGCCCTCCGGCGACGACGAGATCGGCCAGGTGCACGGCGCGCTGGCCCGGGTGCAGCGCGCCGCCGTCACCGCGGCGGTGGAGCGCGCCGAGGTGCTCTCCGGGGTGTCCGGCGTCTTCGTCAACCTCGCCCGGCGCAGCCAGGTGCTGGTGCACCGCCAGCTGACCCTGCTGGACGCGATGGAACGCCGCACCGAGGACCCGGCCGAGCTCGCGGACCTCTTCCGCCTCGACCACCTCACCACCCGGATGCGGCGGCACGCCGAGGGCCTGATCATCCTCTCCGGCGCCGCCCCCGGCCGGGCCTGGCGGCGGCCCGTACCGCTGATGGACGTCGTGCGCGCGGCGGTCGCCGAGGTCGAGGAGTACGCCCGGGTCGAGGTGCACCGGCTGCCGCCCGCCGCGGTCTCCGGCCCCGCCGTCGCCGACCTCACCCACCTCGTCGCCGAACTCGTCGAGAACGCCACCGGCTTCTCCCCGCCGCACACCAGGGTGCACGTCCGCGGCGAACAGGTCGGCAACGGCTACGCGCTGGAGATCGAGGACCGCGGCCTCGGCATGGGCCCGGAGGCACTCGCCGACGCCAACCGGCGGATCGCCGCCTCCGAACAGGTGGACCTCTTCGACAGCGACCGGCTCGGCCTGTTCGTCGTCAGCCGGCTGGCCCGCCGGCACGACGTCAGGGTGGCGTTGCGCCCCTCCGCGTACGGCGGCACGACGGCCGTGGTGCTGCTGCCGACCGCGCTGCTCGACACCACCGAGTCCGGGGCCGGGCCCGACCCGGTGACGGCGCCCGCGGCGCCCGCGGCCCCCGCGGCCCCCGCGGCCCCCGCGGCGGTGCCTGCGGCCGCCGCGGGGGAGGCGGGGACCGTCGCGGCGAGCGTGCCGGCGGCGCCGGCCCGGCCGCCGGTGGCAGCCGTCCCGACGCCCCGCCCGCTGCCCACCGCGGCCCCGTTCGGGGCGCTCGGCGCCGACCCGGGCGTGCTGCGCCCGACGCCGTTCCGGGCCGCGGGCGGCCGGACCGAGCGGCCTGCCGGGTCCGCCCGCCGCACCGCCCCACCGGACGGCTCCGCGGTCCGCCCGCCGCTGGCCGCGGTGCCCTCGCCGCCGCAGGCCCCCGCCCCGGCGCCCGTGGCGTCCGACGTTCCCGCGGCGGGCGCCGACGAGGACGCGCTGCCGCGCCGCGTACGGCAGGCCAGCCTCGTGCCGCAGCTGCGGGAGGCGCCGCCGAGGCCGAGGACGCGCCCGCGCCGGGACCCGGCGCAGCCCGTCGGCCGCGACCCGGAGGAGGCCCGTGCCGCGATGACGGCCTTCCGGAGCGGCTGGGCGCGGGGCGCCGCCGAGCAGTCCGTCCGACCGAACCCCACCGGAGGAGAGCACCGATGATCGGTACCACGCACCACGCGGGAGAGCTCAACTGGCTGCTCGACGAACTGGTCGCGCGGGTGCCCCAGGTGAGGTTCGCCGTGATGCTGTCCGCCGACGGCCTCGCCATGGGCACCTCGGCCGGCCTCGGCCGCGAGGACGGCGAGCACCTCGCGGCGGTCGCCTCCGGCTTCCACAGCCTCGCCAAGGGCGCCGGGCGCCACTTCGAGGCCGGCGAGGTGCGGCAGACGATGGTCGAGCTGGAGCACGGCTTCCTGTTCGTCGCGGCGGCCGGCGAGGGCACCTGCCTGGCGGTGTTCTCCACCGCCGACGCCGACCTCGGCCTGATCGCCTACGAGATGGCCCGCCTCGTGCGGCGGGTCGGCGAGCACCTGTACGCGCCGCCGCGCAGCACGGTCGGGCGGTGAGCCCGGTGCCGTACCCGCCCCCGGCCCGCGGGCCCGCCGACCCGTTCGGCCGCCCGCCGCTGCCGGAGGCGCCCGTGCAGTGGTTCGACGACGCGGCCGGGCCGATGGTCCGCCCGTACGCGATGACCCGCGGCCGCACCCGGCCGGCGGGCGCCGACTTCGACCTGATCGCGCAGATCACCGCGGACGTGCCGGAGGGCGAGGACCCGCCCGTCGGGCCCGAACAGGCCGTCATCCTCGGCCTGTGCCGGGCGGAGGCGCTCTCCGTCGCCGAGATCGCCGCCGACGTCGACCTGCCGCTCGGCGTGGTGCGGGTGCTGCTCGGCGACCTCCTCGACGCCGGGTACATCCGCGTCGGCCGGCCCGTACCGCCCGCCCTGCTCCCCGACGTGCACATCCTCCAGGAGGTCATCAATGGACTCCGTGCCCTCTGACGGCTCGGTGCTCGCCCTGAAGATCCTCGTCGCCGGCGGCTTCGGCGTCGGCAAGACCACGCTCGTCGGCTCGGTCAGCGAGATCCGCCCGCTGCGCACCGAGGAGCGGCTGACGGCGGCCGGCCGCGGCATCGACGACCTCGGCGGTGTCGAGCGGAAGACCACGACGACGGTCGCCATGGACTTCGGCCGGATCACCATCCGCGAGGGGCTGTCGGTGTACCTCTTCGGCACGCCCGGCCAGGACCGCTTCTGGTTCCTCTGGGACGAGCTGGCGCAGGGCGCGCTCGGGGCGGTGGTGCTGGCCGACACGCGGCGGCTCACCGACTGCTTCCCGGCGGTCGACTTCTTCGAGCACCGCGGCATCCCGTTCGTCGTCGCGGTGAACCGCTTCGCCGGCACCCGGGACTTCCGCCCCGAGGAGGTCGCGCGCGCCCTCGACCTCGACGGCGGCACCCCCGTGGTGGTGTGCGACGCCCGGCACCGCGCCTCCGGCAAGGACGTGCTCGTCAACCTCGTCGAACACGCCGGCCGGGTGCACGCCGCCCGCCTGCTCGCGGACACCCGCCGCTGACCGGCGGCCCGTGCACGCAGGCCCGTGCACGCAGGCCCGTGACCGCCGCCCGCGGGCCCGGCCCGGACCGCCGTCCGGCGCGGTGAGCCCCGGACGGCGGTCCGACACGCATGCCGCTGACGGCGTGTCAGCCGCTGCCGCTGCCCCGGACGTACATTGGCGAGGTGATCACGTACGAGGAGCGCGAGGCGAACGCACTGGCGGCCGACGGCCGCTGGCCGGAGCTGCTCGGCCACTTCCGACGGGCCCGCGCGGCCGCCGTCGCGGCGCACGGACGGCCGGGCGGGGCGGCCGGCCCGTCCGGCCACCTGCTCGCGTACGGCGCGCCGCCGCAGCTCGCCGCCCGGCTCTTCGACCACGACGGCGGGCCCGGCACCGCCGCCGACGAGACCGACCACGACGCCGGCCCGCTCTGGGAGGTGCTCGCCACCCGGCACTCCTGGCAGCGCCTGGCCCCGCTGCTCGAACCGGCGCCGGTGCGCCGGCTCGTCGCCCACACCCGGGCCCTGCTCGGCGAGAACCTCGCCGGCCGGGCTGAGCCCGATCCGGAGGACGTGCCGCTCACCCTGCAGCCGTGGGAGGAGGCGGGCTGGGAGGAGGCCGCCCGGGTCCGCGACTACCTGCCGGGCGGCGGCGCCCGGCGCGCCCTGCTCGCGCTGCCCGCCACCCGCGAGGGCCTCGGCCCGCTCGACCTGCCGACGTCCGGCGGGCGGGTGCCGGGGCTGGCCGCCACCCGGCTGTTCGCGGGGCTCGCCCCCTGGCTGCAGGCGGTCTGCGTGCGCGGCACCGCACCGGACGCCGCGGCCCAGCTCGCCCCGCAGCGCCGTGCCGTCGCCGGGCACCTGCCGTTCGGGGCGGTGTACCCGGCGCTCGTCCAGGCCGGTTCCGGGCTCCCCGGGCTGGGCAGCGCGCACGGGCGCCTCGCGGTGTGGCGGCTGCTCGGCGCGATGACCGGTGCGGGCCGGCCGGCGGTGGCCGAGGTGAACGCCCTGGTGGCCCGGCTGCGCTGCCTCGCCTGGGCCGACCCGGAGGACGAACTCTGGTACCTGCACGTCGCCCTGGAGGATCCGGCGACCGGTCTGGCCTGGGCGGTCAGCGGCACGTCGGAGGCGTGAGACCGGCCCGGTGCCGCTGCCGGGGGAGGTGCGGCGCCGGGCCGGTGGCCTGGGCGGGACGGGTGGTCCGCGCGTGCGGGCCGGGCGCGTGCCCGGGCGCGCGGGGCGGGTCAGGCGCTGGTGCGTTCGGCGGCGGGTGCGTCCGGCTGCGGCGGCACGGCGGTGCCGGCGTGGGCGTCGACCAGGGTGGTCTCGTCGAAGGGGAGTCCGCCGGCCAGGACCCGGGTGAGGCGGTCGCGGTCGAGTCCGCCCGTCCAGTGGCCGATCAGCACGGTGGCGACGGCGTTGCCGGCGAAGTTGGTGAGCGCGCGGGCCTCCGACATGAAGCGGTCGATGCCGACGATCAGGCCCACTCCGTCCACGAGTTCGGGCCGGTGCGACTGCAGTCCGCCGGCCAGGGTGGCCAGGCCGGCGCCGGTGACCCCGGCGGCGCCCTTGCTGGCGATCACCATGAAGACCAGCAGGGAGAGCTGCTGGCCGAGCGGCATCGGCCTGTCGAGTGCCTCGGAGACGAAGATCGAGGCCATGGTGAGGTAGATCGCGGTGCCGTCGAGGTTGAAGCTGTAGCCGGTCGGCACGGTGATGCCGACGACCGGGCGGCTGACGCCGAGGTGCTCCATCTTGGCGATCAGCCGGGGCAGTGCGCTCTCCGAGGAGGAGGTGGAGAGGATCAGCAGGAACTCCCGGCCGAGGTAGCGCAGCAGGGCGAAGATGCTGACGCCGGCGGCCAGCCGCAGCAGCAGGCCGAGGACCACGGCGACGAACAGCGCGCAGGTGAGGTAGAAGCCGGCCATGATCATGGCGAGGCTCTTCAGGGCGGCGGTGCCGGTGGCGCCGACCACGGCGGCGATGGCGCCGAACGCGCCGACCGGCGCCAGCCACATGATCATCGCCATGATCCGGAAGACCAGTTTCTGCAGGTGCCCGACACCGCGCAGCACCGGGGCGCCGGCCGCGCCCATCGCCTGCAGGGCGAAGCCCGCGAGCAGCGCCACCAGCAGGGTCTGCAGCACCTTGCCCTCGGTGAGCGCGGAGAACAGCGTGGTGGGGACGATGCCGAGCAGGAAGTCGGCGGTGCCGACGGCCTCTCCCGCCGCGGCCTGGGCATGCCCCGACTTCGCCAGGGCGCCGGTGAGGTGCAGCCCGGCGCCGGGCTCGATCAGGTTGCCGACCAGCAGGCCGATGCCGAGGGCGACGGTCGACATCGCGAGGAAGTAGCCGAGGGCGAGGCCGCCGACCCGGCCGACCTTCGCGGCCTTGGTGACCGAGCCGATGCCGAGCACGATGGTGCAGAAGATCACCGGGCTGATCATCATCTTGATGAGGTTGACGAAGCCCGTCCCGACCGGCTTCAGCTCCACCGCGACACCCGGCGCCGCCAGACCGACCACGATCCCCGCCACCACCGCGGCGACCACCGCCGGGTAGAGGTAGCGGGTCCGGTCCCGGCCGCCGGCCCTGACCTCTGCTGCGCTCGACATCATGCGGCTCCTTCGCCCTGCTGTCCCTGACGGGCCGGCCGGGCCGCCGTGTTCCGGCGCGCCCCGCTGCTCCCGACGGCCCCGGGGGGAGGGCCGCTCCGACTATCGGCGCCGCACGTGACGGCCGTCACGTTTGCGTTCATAGAGTTCACCGCACGGCCGGGGGCACCCCCGGCGGCACCGGGCACACTGTCCGGTATGACCAGCCGCCCGGACCGCCCCCACCGCCCCGCGCGCCAGCTGCCGCGCAGCCTGGCCGGACAGCTCTTCGCCGTGCAGGTCGTCATCGTCGCCGCCGTGGTCGCAGGCGGCGCCGTGCTCGCCTACCTCTTCACCGAGCAGCGCAGCCACGACGCCGCGGTCCGCCAGGTCACCGCCGCCGCCCGCGCGGTCGCCGACGCCCCCGGCGTCCGTACGGCCGCCACCGGGACCGACCCGACCACGGTGCTCCAGCCGTACGCCGAGCAGGTCCGGGCCGACGCCGGGGTCGACTTCGTCACCGTCATGGACACCCACGGCATCCGCTGGGCCCACCGCGACCCCGCCCAGATCGGCCGCCCCTTCCTCGGCCACATCGACCGGGCCCTCGCCGGGCACACCGACGCCGAGACCTACACCGGCACCCTCGGCCCGTCCGTCCGCGTCGTCACCCCCATCGTCGGCGACGACGGCCGGGTGGTCGGCCTCGTCAGCGCCGGCATCACCCTCGACTCCATCAGCGCCGGCCTGCGCGGCCCGCTCCTCGCCCTCACCGGTGTCGCGGCCGCCGCCCTGGCCCTCGGCGGCGCCGGCACCTACCTCGCCAACGCCCGCCTGCGCCGCCACACCCACGGCATGGGCGCGGCCGAGCTCAGCCACCTGTACGACTACCACCAGGCCACCCTCCACTCCGTCCGCGAGGGCCTGGTGCTCCTCGACCGGGTGCACCGGGTGGTGCTCTGCAACGACGCCGCCCGCGAACTCCTCGGTCTGCGCGGCGCGGTGGAGGGCCGGCCGTTCGAGGCGCTGGGCCTGCCGGAGTCGCTCGTCCGGGCGGTGCTCGGCCCGCAGTCCGCCCACGACGAGGTGCACCTCACCGCGGAGCGCGTGGTGGTGCTCAACACCTCGCCGATCGGCACCGGCCTCGGCAGTGTCGTCACCCTGCGCGACCACACCGAACTCCAGTCCCTCACCGGGGAGCTGGACACCGTACGCGGCTTCGCCGACGCCCTCGCCGCCCAGGCCCACGAGGCGGCCAACCGGCTGCACGCCGTCGTCTCCCTCATCGAACTCGGCCGCCACCACGAGGCGGTGGAGTTCGCCACCGCCGAACTCGCCCTCGCCCAGCGCCTCACCGACCAGGTGGTCGCCGCCGTCGGCGAACCCGTGCTCGCCGCACTCCTCCTGGGCAAGGCCGCACAGGCCGCGGAACGCGGCGTCGACCTCGAACTCGCCCCCGACAGCCGGATCGACGACGGCGTGCTGCCGAGCGGCCTCGCCCCGCGCGACCTCGTCACCGTGCTCGGCAACCTCATCGACAACGCCGTCGACGCCGCCGTGGAGAACGCCGCCGCCCGGCCCGAGCCGCCCCATGTCGCCGTCACCGCCCGCGTCGACGACGGCGAACTCCTGCTCCGCGTCGCCGACTCCGGCGCCGGCATCGACGAGGACGCCGCCGGCGAGGTCTTCCGCCGCGGCTGGACGACCAAGCAGCACGGCCGCGGCCTCGGGCTCGCCCTGGTCGCCCAGACCGTCCGCCGCAACGGCGGCACCGTCGAGGTCGGCCGCGAGCGCGGCGCCGTCCTCACCGTCCGGCTGCCCCTGGCGCGGCGGGCCGCCCGATGACCACCGGCATCTCCGTGCTCGTCGTCGAGGACGACCCGGTGGCCGCCGCCGCCCACGGCCTCTACGTCGCCCGCACCCCCGGCTTCCGCCTCGCCGGCACCGCGCACGGCTGCGCCGAGACCCTCCGGGTGCTGGAGGCGGCCCGGGCCGCCGGTGAGCCCGTCGACCTCGTGCTGCTCGACCTCCACCTCCCGGACGGCCACGGGCTGCAGCTGTGCCGCACCCTGCGGGCGGACGGGCACACCGCCGACGTCATCGCCGTCACCTCCGCCCGGGAACTCGCCACCGTCCGCCGGGCGGTGTCGGCGGGCGTCGTCCAGTACCTGCTCAAGCCGTTCAGCGGGGCGGCCCTGCGCGACCGCCTGGAGCGGTACGCCCGCTACCGCGCCTCCCTCGGACGCCAGGGTGAGGCCACCGGACAGGACGAGGTCGACCAGGCGTTCGCCCTGCTGCGCACCCCCGACCGCAGCTCCCTGCCGAAGGGGCTGAGCGCGCCCACCCTGGAGACCCTCGCCGGGGTGCTGCGCGGCTCCGGTGCGGGCCTGTCGGCCGCGGCCGCGGCCACCGCCGCCGGGGTGTCCCGGATCACCGCCCGCCGCTACCTGGAGCACCTGGTCGACACCGGCCTCGCCGTCCGTGAGCCGCAGTACGGCCAGGTCGGCCGGCCGGAGCTGTGCTACCGCTGGCGGACGTGATCAGCCGCGGACGGCCACCGCGAGGAACCGCTCGTCGGTGTCGGTGTACGCGGTCAGCCGCCAGCCCGAAGCCGCCAGCAGCGGACGGAGGTTGGGCTCGGCCCGCAGGTCGTCCGGGGTGATCCGCCGGCCGTGCCGCGCGGCGAGGGCGGCCCGCCCGATCGGGTGGTAGAGCGCGAGGGTGCCGCCGGGCCGCGTGACGCGGGCGAGTTCGCGCAGGCCCTCCGCCGGGCCGGTCAGGTGGGAGATCAGTCCGGCGCCGAACACCAGGTCGGCGACGCCGTCCCGCAGCGGCAGCCGGGCGCAGTCGGCCAGCAGCAGGACCGCCGCCTCGCGGTGCGCGGCCGCCTGCGCGAGCATCTCCGGGGTGAGGTCGACCCCGAGCACGGTGCCGGACGGGCCGACGGCGGCCCGCAGCAGGGGCAGGGCCCGGCCGGTGCCGCAGCCCGCGTCGACGACGAACCCGCCGTCGCCGGGGGACACCTCGGCGACGGCGGCGGCGTACCGCGGCCCGTCGTCGGGGAACTTCGCGTCCCAGCCCGCGGCCCGTGCCCCGAAGAACTCCCGCGTGCGCTCCCGCTCCGCCCGTTCGTCTGCCATGCGGGCAGCATAGGCCCGACCGCCGTGCGCCGACGGGCCGTCGGCGTCCCGGGCCGGATCGGCCGTGACCTTGCGGGACGCCGCTCGTTGGGGCAGGGCGGAGCCGTACCCCGCGGGTGGGCGCCGGCCGGTCGGTCGGTGGTGGGCGGACTCCTGCCGATAAAGTTAGGCTTACCTAACTTCGCGAGGGGAAGCTGTCCGTGAGTCCTGCCGTCGACACCGCCGCCACGGCCGGTGAGGCCATCCTGCGCCGCCAGCGCATCCGCGAGTCCTCCGCCCGCACGTACGCGCGGTCCTTCCCGATCGTGCCGGTCCGCGCGCACGGCATGACCGTGGAGGGGGCCGACGGCCGGCGCTACCTCGACTGCCTCTCCGGCGCCGGCACGCTCGTCCTCGGCCACAACCACCCCACCGTGCTGGAGGCGATCCGCCGCACCCTCGACGGCGGCGCCCCGCTCCACCTCCTCGACCTCGCCACCGCCGAGAAGGACGACTTCACCACCGCCCTCTTCGAGGCGCTGCCGCCCGCGTTCGCCGCCCGCGCCCGCATCCACTTCTGCGGCCCGGCCGGCACCGACGCCGTCGAGGCCGCGCTCAAGCTCATGCAGACCGCCACCGGCCGCCGCGGCGCCCTCGCCTTCACCGGCGCCTACCACGGCATGACCGCCGGGGCGCTCGCCGTCACCGGCTCGGTCGCCGCCAAGGCGCCGCTGCCCGGCGGCGGCGAGGTCACCCGGCTGCCCTACCCGTACCCGTACCGCTGCCCGTTCGGGCTCGGCGGCGACCGCAGCGCCGCACTCTCCGCCGCCTACACCGAACGGCTCCTCGACGATCCGGCGGGCGGCGTCACGGCGCCCGCCGCGATGATCCTCGAAGCCGTGCAGGGCGAGGGCGGCGTCGTGCCCGCCCCGGACGACTGGCTGCGCACCATGCGCCGGATCACCACGGAGCGCGGCATCCCGCTGATCGTCGACGAGGTGCAGACCGGCGTCGGCCGCACCGGCGCGATGTGGGCCGTCGAGCACAGCGGCATCGTGCCCGACGCGATCGTGATGTCCAAGGCCATCGGCGGCAGCCTCCCGCTCGCCGCCGTCGTCTACCGCGAGGAGTACGACGGCTGGCGGCCCGGCGCGCACACCGGCACCTTCCGCGGCAACACCCTCGCCATGGCCGCCGGCGCCGCCACCCTCCGGTACGTCGCCGCGCACGGCCTCGTCGAGCGCTCCCGGCAGGTCGGCGCCCGGATGGCCGCCCGGCTCGCCGGGCTGCAGAGCCGGCTGCCCGTCATCGGCGACGTCCGCGGGCGCGGCCTCATGCTCGGCGTCGAACTCGTCGACCCGGCCGGCACCCCGGACAGCTGCGGCGCCCTGCCCGCCGACCCGCACCTCGCCGTCCGCGTCCGGGAGGCGTGCCTGCAGCGCGGCCTGATCGTCGAACTCGGCGGCCGCCACGACGCCGTGCTCCGCCTCCTGCCGCCGCTCACCATCACCGACGAACAGGCCGAGGCCGTGCTCGACCGGCTCGCCGACGCCGTCGAGGCGGCCTCCCGGACCTCGGCATGACCCTGCTCCCGGCACTCTCGGGCGGCACCGGCGGACCGGGCGCGCTCCGCCCGCTGCTCGCCCGGGTGCTGGACGCGCTCGCCGCGGGGGCGGCCCGCCGCGGCGGGCCCGTCCCGGCCGTCCGGCCCGGCGACCTCGACGGCCAGGTGCGGGCGGCCCTCGCCGCCGCCCCCGGCCGGGACGCCCTGGACCGCCTCACCGAACTCCTCGCCCACGGCGCCGCCGACCCCGCCGACCCCGGCTGCGCCGCCCACCTGCACGCCCCGCCGCTGGCCGTGGCCGTCGCCGCCGACCTCGCCGTCAGCGCCCTCAACCCCTCCCAGGACTCCTGGGACCAGGCCCCCGCCGCCACCGCCCTGGAGACCGCCCTCCTCGCCGACCTCGCCGCGCTCGTCGGCCACCCGCCGGGGCGGGGCGCCGGGGTGTTCACCGGCGGCGGCACCGAGTCCAACCTGATGGGCCTCATGCTCGCCCGCGACCGGGTGCTCGGCGACGGCGTCGAACTCCACGGCCTGCCCGCCGGCCGCGCGCCCCGCATCGTCGCCTCCGAGGCCGCGCACTTCTCCGTGCAGCGCGCCGCGGCGCTGCTCGGCCTCGGCGAACGCGCCGTCCTCACCGTGCCCGTCGACCGCACCCTCCGCATGGACGGCGACGCGCTCGCCACCGTCCTCGCCGGAGCCGTACGCGACGGCGCCACCCCGATCGCCGTCGTCGCCACCGCCGGCACCACCGACACCGGCGCGATCGACCCGCTGCACCGGGCCGCCGACCTCGCCGCGCAGTACGGCGCCTGGCTGCACGTCGACGCCGCCTACGGCGGCGGCGCCCTGCTCTCCGACCGCCTCGCGCCGCTGCTCGACGGCATCGGGCGCGCCGACTCCGTCGCGCTCGACTTCCACAAGCTCGGCTGGCAGCCCGCCGCCGCCGGGGTCTTCCTGGTGCGCCGCGCCGAGACGTACGCCTCGCTCACCCGGCGCGCCGCCTACCTCAACCCGGCCGACGACGAGGAGGCCGGCTACCCGAGCCTGCTCGGGCTCTCGCTGCGCACCACCCGTAGGCCGGACGCCTTCAAGCTCGCCGTCACCCTGGCCACGCTCGGCCGGGCCGGCCTCGGCGCGCTCGTCGACGCCTGCCACCGGCTGGCCGCCGACGCCGCCGACGCCGTCCGGGCCGAGCCCGCCCTTGAGCTGCACGCGCCGCCGGTGCTCACCACCGTGGTGTTCCGCTACCGGCCCGCCGCCGCGGACCCCGCCGCGGCCGACCGGGTCAACGCCGTGCTGCGCCGCGACCTGCTCGCCGCCGGCACGGCGGTGGTCGGGCGCACCGAACTGCCGGGCACCGGACCGGGCCGCGTACGCCTCAAACTGACCCTGCTGAACCCGCACACCACCCCGGACGAGATCGGCCGGCTGCTCGGCGCCGTCGTCGCCGCGGGCCGCCGGGCGGAGGCCCGGTGCGGCTGACCCGCCCGGGGCGGGTCAGTCCTCGAAGGCCAGGTCGAGCAGGATCTCCCGGGTGCGCTCCCACACCGCCGGGTCGCAGGCGACGAGCAGGCCGTCCTCGCAGCCGGGCGGCTCCGGCCGGTAGGCGCTGCCGTCGAGGCGGGCGGAGACGCCGCCGGCCTCCGTCACCAGCAGCGAGCCGGGGGCGTGGTCCCACGGCAGGGTGCGCCAGTAGAGGATGAACTCGTGGCTGCCCTCGGCCAGCTGCGGATACTCCATGCCGGCCGAGCGGAGGCCGGGGGTGATCGGGCCGAACGCCCGCGCGTTGCTCTGCAGCTGGTGGTGGAGGGCCGGTTCGACGTAGCGGCTCTTCACCCAGCCCCGCCACTTCTCCGGGTCGTCGCCCGCGGGCTCCCGGACGAGCCGGTGCCCGTCCCGCCAGGCGCCCGACCCGAGCTCGGCAGAGTAGGAGACGCCGCTGACGGGCTGGTAGATCCAGGAGGCCACGGTGTGCCCGGCCCGGACGAGCGAGGCCATCACCGCGAAGTCGGGGCGCCCGGCGACGAAGTTGGAGGTGCCGTCGACCGGGTCGACCAGCCACACGGCGGGCTCGGTGCCGAGCGCCCGGGCGAGCGACGGGTCGGCGGCCACCGCCTCCTCGCCGACCACCGGCACCGGCAGCAGCTCCTGCAGGCGCCGCGTGATGATCACCTCGGCCTCGCGGTCGGCGACGGTCACGATCTCGCCGGGCGCCTTCTCGATCACCTCGCCCGCGGCCAGGGCCCGGAACCGGGGCTCCACCACCTCGGCCGACGCCTCGGCGAGGATCTCCGCCACCTTCTCCATCAGCACCCGACCGCTCCCTTCGCCGGGTACCACTCTCGCATGCCCGGGGTGCGGGGACCTGCGGCGGTCCGGCCGGCGGACACGGCCGCGCCCCCGGGCACCGGCGGGCCGCCGCCCGGCGGTCGGGTGACCGGGCGTCGCGGTTCCGGCCCCGCGGGGAGGTGGCGGCCCGGTCGGCCCGGTCAGGAGAGTTCCCGGTCCGGTGCCCCGTCGGGCGTGTCCAGGACGTGGAAGCCCGGCCGGGGGTGCATCAGGAAGTCGTGGTGCGAGATGTTCCACGCGTAGGCGCCGGCCATCGCGAAGACCACCCGGTCGCCGGCCCGCAGCCCGGGGGCCGCCGCCCGTCCGGCGAGCACGTCCTTCGGGGTGCACAGCTGCCCTGCCAGGGTGACCTCCGGTCCGGTCGCGGAGGGCCGCTCCCACGGGTGGGGCCAGTCCGCGGACGGGCGGACGGCGAACGGCTGCGCGTGCCCGCGGGTGGCGGGCGTGCGCAGGTGGTGGGTGCCGCCGCGGACGACGGCGAAGTCCTCGCCGTGGCTGTGCTTGAGGTCGAGCACCTCGGTGGCGTACCAGCCGCAGTAGGCGGTCAGCGAGCGGCCGGGCTCGATCCGCAGGCGCAGTCCCGGGTGCCGGGCGAGGAGCTTCTCCAGGCCGGTGCCGAAGGCCGCCCAGTCGAAGCGGGCGTCCGGGTCCGCGTAGTCGACGGCCATGCCGCCGCCGACATTGGCCTCGCCGAGGCCCAGGGCGGCGGCCTGGCCCACGATGGCCCCGGCGAGCGAGAGTTGGCCGTCGGCGTCGAGGCCGCTGGCGAGGTGGGCGTGGATGCCGCGCAGCCGCAGGTGGCGGGCGTCCCGTCCGGCGAGCAGCCGCAGGCCGCGGTGCACGTCGTCCGGGTCCATGCCGAACGGGCTGGGCCGGCCGCCCATGGCGAGTGCCGCGCCGTCGAGTCCGCCGCCGTCCACCGGCAGGTTGGCGCGCAGCAGCACGTCCACCGGCACGCCGAGGGCGATGAGTTGCCGTAGTTCGTGCAGGCTCTCGACGTGCCACCGGTGCACCCCGGCGGCGAGACCGGCGGTGATCTCGGCCGGGGTCTTGCCCGGTCCGCCGAACGCGGTGCGCGCGCCGGGCACGGCGGCCGTGACGTGTGCCAACTCGCCGCCGGAGGAGACCTCGTAGCCGTCGACGAACGGGCGCAGCGCGGTCAGCAGGGCGGGCTCGGGGTTGGCCTTGGCGGCGTAGTACAGCTCGACGCGGTCCGGCAGTGCGGCCCGGACGGCAGCGGCGTGGGCGCGGAGCGCCGGCAGGTCGTAGAGGTAGGCGGGCAGGGCGTCGGCGGGCAGGGTGTCGACGTGCCGGGCGACGAGCGCCCCGGGGGAGGCGGTCACCGGGCACCGGCCCTGCTGCGGGCGGCCTCGGCGAGGAGGTCCGGGGCGAGCGGCGACGGCAGCCGGACGTACCCGGCCTCGCGGTCGGGGCGGCGCTCCCACCGGGTCAGCAGGTTGGCCTTGGCGGGCAGCGGGGCGCCGTCCAGCAGGGCGGTGAGCCGGGCCGGGCGGCCGTTCGCCTCGGCGTACTCGGCGAGGACGGTGCGGAGTTCGCCCCAGAGGGCGGCCTCGTGCCGGGCGGCGTGGGCGGCCGGGGCGAGGTCGGCGAGCGCGGCGAGCAGCTCGGAGAGGTGGTTGACGACGAGGCAGTAGACCACGCGGTCCCATCCGCGGTCGGCGTCGTAGGCCATCGGCCCCGCGACGTCGGGCGGCAGGGCGGCGAGCGCGGCGGCGTGGTGGCCGGGCAGCAGTTTGGTGCCCTCGAGGTCGCGGAAGAGCACCTGGGCCGGGCGGCCGTCGGTGTCGACGCACACGAGGACGTTCTGCAGGTGGGGTTCCAGCACGATGCCGTGGTCGAGGTAGGCGGCGAGCACGGGAGGGACGACCAGGCGCAGGTAGCGGGCCCACCAGTCGCGGGCGGCGGCCGGGTCGGCGTCGTCGAGGAGGGCGGCGATCTGCGCGGAGCTGGTGGGGTACTCGTCGGCGACGGCGGCGGCCAGCAGCGGGGTGAGGCCGGGGCGGACGGCGCCGGCGAGGCCCTCGCGGACGATCAGGCCGAAGCCCTCGTAGAGCGCGGTGTCGGTGCGGCCGTCCGGGCCGGGCAGGGCGAGGGTGCGGAAGGCGGGTTCGCGGAGCACGGCGGCGTCCGGGAAGCGCCGGGCGAGGTCGGCGAACGGCCCGGCGAGCAGCCGGGTGAGGGCGACGGCGCCGGCCAGCTCGTACGCGGCGTTCTTGCGAAGGCAGTTGGTGATCCGCACGTTGAGGCTGAACTTGAGGAACGTGTCGGCGCCGTAGAGCGTGCGGACGGACGCGGTGGCGGTGAAGGGGGTGCCGCCGGGGCCGAGGTCGACGACGTCGCCGCGGGCGAGGGCGGCGGTCAGCAGCGGGTGGTCGCGCAGCAGCGCGTACTGCCAGGGGTGGGCGGGCAGCAGGCGGTAGCCGTCGGGGAGTCCGGTGCGCAGGCCGTCGAGCAGGGCGGGTGCGCCCGGGTCGGCGGCGTCCTCGGCGAGCAGGGCGCTGCGGACGGCGAGGTGGCGCAGCCGGAAGGCGGCGCGCGCCTCGGGCGCGTACGCGGACCACGGTGTCGGCGGGCCGGGCCGGTCGACGGAACGGGCCTTGGGGGCGGGGTGGAAGCGGTGGCCGAGCAGCAGGGCCTGTTCGGACTCCACGTACCGGTCGGCGCCGGGTTCCGGCCGGCCTGCCAGCGCGGCGGCCACCCCGGCGTGGCTGGAGGCGAGTTGGGTGAGGAACTCGTCGTTCGCGGTGCCGCCGCGGCCGGCGAGCTCGGCCTGGACGTGCTCGGCGAGTTCGCGCCAGCCGAGGGCGTGCGGCCCGTCGGCGGCCTGTGCGAGGACGGGGCCGGTGAAGCGGTGCGCGCCGGAGAGCGAGGTGCGGCGCAGGGCGACCCTCAGCAGGGTGCCGCGCCGGGGCAGCCGGACGATCAGGTGGTCGTCGATCACGGCGGTCTGGTGCTCGGGCGCGGAGACCTCGCGGAGCAGGCAGTTGAGGAGGGTGTGGGCGACCGCGTCGTCGGCGGTGGGCAGCCCGGCGGGGGCACAGGTGTGGCGGGTGTCGAGCCGTGGGGTCATGCGTCACTCCATCGCGGGTGTGGGCCGGGCGCACCGGTCGGGGCGCTCACCTGGGCGCGGACCGAAGGTAGTTGGGCCCGGTGGTGTAGTGCTTGTTGATGTCGGCGGCGCCGGAGCGTTCCTTGCTGAGCAGGGTGCCGGCGGTGACCATGGCCTTCACGGGCAGTTCGTCGGCGTCGAGGAGGGCGGCGCGCAGCGGTGCGCCGGTGTCGCCGAGCCGGTCGAGGGCCTCGCCGAGGCGGGCGCGGAGCAGGCCGAGGGTGCGGTCGAGGGGGGCGCGGCCGAGGTCGGCGAGGCCGAAGGCGAGGGCTCCGGCGCAGAGGTGCCCGGTGATCGTGGCGAACAGGTCGACGACCGGCCGGTCGTCCGTGCCGGGTATCCGCGCATCGTCGAACTCCTCACCGTACGGGGCGAGTTCCCCCAGCCGGGTGGTGTTGATGCGCGGGCCGTCGTCGTCCTTGAGGAGCAGCCGCAGCCGGGTGCGGCCGCCGGGCCGGTCGAGCACGAGGGAGGTGTTCTGCTGGTGGGACTCCAGGGCGATGCCGTAGGAGAACAGCGTGGTGTGCCAGTCCAGTAGCAGGCGGAGCAGGTCGTCGTAGAGGCGCAGCGGGTCGCCGTCGTGGAAGCGGTCGGCGAGGTGGTCGACGACGGTGCGGCCGCCGGGGGCGGGGGCGAGCAGTGCGGCGAGCGGCACGGTCACGGCGTCGTCGAGCCCGTGGGGCTGGCGGCGGAGCAGGACCGCGACGAGTTCGTCGCCGGCGTGGGCCCAGCACTGTTCGTCGGCGTGCAGGACGGCGCCGGCGAAGCGGGGTTCGCGGGCGGTGACGGCGGCGAGCAGCCGCTGGCCGGCGGCTCCGTCGACGAGGCTGCCGGGCTTGATGGTGCGCCGGTTCCGCAGACCCAGGGTGGCGGTGGCGAGGGGGAGTTTGAGGTGGCTGGAGGGGTCCTGGACGACGGCGACGGTGCGCATCGACAGGGTGGGCCGGACGGTCAGGTAGGGCCGTTCGGCGAGGTGCGCGCCGGGCACCCGGGCGGCCAGGCCGGGTGCGGCGGTGAGCGGGTGGACGGGCACGGTGAGGCCGCGGCCGGTGAGTCCGAGGTCGGCGGGGGTGGGCCACCAGGCGGGCAGCGGGCCGGTGCCGTGCACGGTGAGGGCGTGTTCCGGGAGGACGAGCCAGCGCAGTTCGAAGGCGGGGTGGAACTCCGGTGCGTAGGCGCGGAGCTGGTCGTCGTCGAGGCCTGCGCGGCCGCGGCCGGCGGGGTAGACGGGGTGGTCGAGGTAGGCGGCGAGGGTGTCGAAGCCGAGGGTGCCGGCGGGGCCGGTCCAGTCGGCGGGGTCCGGGCCGAGGCGGTCGGCGAGGGCGGCGAGGACGGAGGGCCCGGAGCGGTCGTGGAGGTGCATGGTGGCGAGGGTCTGGCGGCACTCCTCGGCGAAGGCCAGGTGGCCGTGCCGGTCGAGGGGGTCGGCGAGGGCGGTGACGGCGGCGAGCACGTCGTCGAGGCGGGTGAGGGGGCGGCCGTCGACCTCCAGGAGGGCGAGGCGGGCGGTCCAGCGGCTCTGGAAGCCGTCCTCGGCGACCGGCAGGGCCAGCCGGGTGCCGCGCAGCCAGGGGCCGTCGGGCCGGAGCTCGCGGGTGGCGCGGGTGCGCAGGCCGAGCACGTCCTCGCGGTGCAGGGCGCCGAGGACGCGGCGGGTGAGGAGGTCCTCCTGGCGGGTGGCGGGCCGGGGCCGGGGCACGCCGTTCACGGGGTGATCTCCCAGCGGTTGGCGTCGACGAACCGGCTGACCGCGCGGTCGACGGCCTGCTGGTCGGGGCCGACCGCCCAGACGACGCCGAGGTAGTCGCGGTTGGTGCGGTGGTGCTCGTGGTGTTCGCCGAGGGCGCGGACGGGCCGGTAGACGAGCTGGACGCCGTCGGCCTCGTGCTCCTGCGGTGCGGGTGCGGCGGTGAGGGTGCCGGCCCGGTCGGCGAGGACGGCGCGGTTGTGCCCGTACCGTCCGGTGCGGGTGCCGAGGTCGTCGGGCAGCGGGTGCCCGAGGTGGACGGCCAGCACGTGCTCGAAGTACGGGATGCCGAGGAGGCGGGCCAGCATGAGGTCGCACTGGTCGCCGATGGCGCGGTAGTTGACCTCGACGATGCGGGCGCGGCCGTCCGGCTGGACGACGAACTCGGTGTGGCAGGCGCCGAGTCCGACCCCGAGGGCGTCCAGCTGGGCGAGCACCTGGTCGACCACCGGGCGGGGGTGGGCGGCGACGAACTCCAGCGACTCCTCGACGAAGTACGGCGGCGGGGAGAGCCGGGTGCGGAAGCCGCCGAGCACGTGGCGGCGGGTGCCGTCGCCGAGCGTCTCCAGGGTGTGGAGCTCGCCGACGAGGAACTCCTCGACCACGAGGGCGTCCTGGGGGCGGCGGGTACGGACCGCGGCGACGTGCGCGGCGAGTTCGGCGGGGCCGGCGGCGAGGGCGACGTCCTCGCTGGCGACGCCCTCGCGGGGCTTGACGACGCAGGGGTAGGGCGGGTCGAGCGTGGCGACGTCCCGGCCGGGCGGGAGTTCGAGGGCGCGGACGGTGTCGTGGCCGGTGGCGGCGAGGCGGCGGCGCAGCTCGGCCTTGTTCTTCGTCCGCAGGGCGGCCCGCCAGTCCTTGGCGGGCAGGCCGAAGTAGTCGGCGGTGAGGGCGGTCTGGGTCTGCAGATGGTCGCTGTTGCTGAACACGGCGTCGGGGGCGCCGAGCCGGGAGGCCAGGGCGATGACCTCGCGGTGGTCGCGGACCTCGCAGGCCGTCACCCCGGGGGGTGCGGGGAGGCCGGCGTAGGCGGCGCGGTGCGCCTCGGGGTGGTCGGTGAGGACGGTGACCGTGAGGCCGAGGCGGGCGGCGGCGGGCAGGAAGCCCTCGGTGACCGAGTCGGTGGGGTTCAGGGCGAGCAGGTACAGCCGCATGGCGTCGTCCTCGGGGTGGTGGCAGGAGGGGCCCGCGCGGGGCTGATCGGGGGGCGTCTCGGAGCGGGGACGGTCAGGAGGGTTGCCGCGGCGGGTGGTTGGGGCGGTGGGCGTCCGGTGCGGTCGATCGTGCCCGGGGGCGGGGCGTGGAAACCGCGTGGCGGTGCCGGGGCGTGGCGGGGTGCGGTGTTTCGTCACTCGTGGTTCTCTGGTGGGCACGGAACGGAACATTAGGTTAGGCGTTCCTAATTCCGTCAAATCCGCCGGGGTGGTGCGGGTCCGCGGATTGACGGCCTGTCAGTTGGATGTAAGGTGAGGCATACCTTAGTTGATCACAGGAGTGCCCCATGCTCCAGCTGACGGCCCCGCCGTCCCCCGCACCCGGCGGTGCGTCCGGATCGATTCGACGCCTTGTCGACATCTGTCCGGCGCTGCCCGTCACGCTGCTCGCCGCCCCGCCCGCCGACACCTCGCGCTGGTGCGCCGGGGCGGACCTCGCGCCGCGGGCGGAGGCGCTGGTCGCCGCCGAGGCCGCCCGCATCGAGGCCGCCCACGGCGCCGCACCGCGCCCCCACGTGGCCGCCTCCCGGCTGCTCCACCACTACCTCTGGGCGCTGTGCCTGCTCACCGCCGGGCCCTGGTACCTGGACGGCCGCCTCGCCCGGATCGCCCCCGCGGCCTTCTGGATCGAGGAGTCCACCGGGGCCCTGGCGCTGCTCGCGGACGTACCGGGCGCGGGGCCCGCCACCCCGGCGCAGCTGCGGACCGCCGTCGCCGCCCACGCCGGGCCGGTGCTGGGCGCCTTCCAGCCGTACGTGCGGCGCGGCCCGCACGCGCTGTGGGGCATGGTGACGGACGATCTGGTCTCCGCCCTCTGGTACCTCGGCCGCGCGCTCGGCGAGGAGGACCGCGCCGTCGCCGCCGCGGCCGCGCTGCTGCCCGGCGGCACCCCGCCCTTCGCCGGGGCCGCGGCCTTCCGCACGCTCCCCGGCACGGCGGGGCGCGCCCACTGGACGCGCACCCGGCAGGGCTGCTGCCTCTACTACGCGATCAGCCCGGCCGAGGCCTGCGTGACCTGCCCGCGCACCGTCGACGAGGAGCGCGTGCGGCGGCTGGAGGCCTGACACCCCGGCGCGGCCGGCCCCCCGGTCAGCCCCGGCGGGAGACCGCCACGCCCGCCAGGCAGAGCGCACCGCCCGCCAGCGTCAGTGCGGCCGGCACCTCGCCGAGCGCGGCCCAGGCCATCAGCACGACGAGCGCCGGCACCGCGTAGGTCGTGGCGCCCATCCGCCCGGCGGTGGTGCGGGCGAGGGCGTACGCCCAGGTGGTGAAGGCGAGGGCGGTCGGGAACAGTCCGAGGTAGACCATGTCGAGGGTGGCCCGCACGGGCGCCGCGCCGAGGTCGGAGACCAGCTGCGGCGCGAACGGCAGGCAGGCCACCGCCCCGATCAGGCAGCCGAAGGCCGTCACCTGCAGCGGGGAGCCGTGCCGCAGCGCGGGCTTCTGGGCGACCACCCCGCCGGCGTACGAGACCGCGGCGAGCAGACAGAGGCCGATGCCGAGGGCGGAGCCGGTGCCCGTGTCGCCGGCCGTCGACAGGCCGACCACCGCGGCGCCCGCGAACGACACCGCCAGCCCGGCGAGCAGGGACCGGGGGAACCCCTCGCGCAGGACCCAGCCGCCGAGCACGGCGATCAGCACCGGTCCGATGTTGACCACCATCGCCGCGGTGCCCGCGTCGACCTCCTGCTCGCCCCAGTTGAGCGCCACCATGTAGAGGCCGAACCAGAGCAGCCCGGAGATCGCGATGCCGGGCCACGCGGCCCGCGGCGGCAGTCCCTCGCCGCGGACGGCCAGCAGCGCCAGCAGTGCCACGGCGCCGACGAGGAGGCGGCCGAGGGCGAGCGCGCCGGGCCCGAAGTGCGGTCCGGCGTCGCGGATGGCGACGAACGCGGAGGCCCACAGCAGGACGGTCGTGGTGGCGGCGGCCAGTGCGCGGACGTCCGGGCGGGTGGTGCCGTCGGTGAGGGTCTGCTCCATGGCGCGCAGGCTACCGGTGGCGCGCCGCCCGGCCGACCGGGTTTCTCGCGGCGGCGGCACCGGCCGTGGGGCGGCACCGGCACCGGCCCGGCCGCGGCGGCCGCGGGGCGGTACCCGCCCGGCCGGGGCCGGGTCTCACTCCCGGGCGAGCAGGCGTTCGTACGCGGCCCGGACCTTGCGGTCCATGGCGAGCGAGAACTGGGCGTCGGCGGTGGCGCGGGCGAGCGGGCGGACGCGGCGGATCCGCTCGGTGAGGCCGGCGGCCTCGGCGGGGGTCAGGTCGTCGACGTGGGCGAGGCCGCCGAGCAGGTGGTCGCGGGCGAGGTCGGTGAACGCCTCGGCGACGGCGTCGAGGTGCTGCTGGGCCTTGCGGCTGGCGGCGAGCACGGCGGCCAGCGGCACGCCCTCGGCGACGAGGGCGAGGGTGGCGTCCATCAGACGGCGGCTGATGTGGGTGATGCCGTCCTCGTCGAGGGTGATGTAGCCCTGGGCGATGGTCTCGGCGGTGTTCTCCGGGGTGAGCTGGTCGCCGAAGGCGGCGACGAGCTCGTCCCAGCCGAGGCGCACGGGTGTCTCGTCCGACCAGGGGGTGGCGATCTCGTCGCGCAGTCCGATGAGGTCGGCGACGTCGCGGCCGCTCTCGCCGGCGCCGATGAGTTCGGCGATGCCGCCCAGGGTGTGTCCGCGGTCGAGGAGTTCGCCGATCACGCGCAGCCGGGCGAGGTGGTGCCCGCCGTACCAGGCGATGCGGCCCTCCTTGCGGGGTGGCTGGAGGAGCTTGCGCTCCCGGTAGAAGCGCAGGGTGCGCGTGGTGATGCCGGCGGCCTCGGCGAGTTCCTCGACGCGGTACTCGCGGGGCTGCCCGGTGCTGCTGGTGATCTCCGCCACGCGGCTCAGCATAGGGCGGTGACCGGGTGAACCGGACCGGCCCGGCGTCTTCCCGGAACGCACGGCAGCGGCTACCCTCCAATCGTGCCAGTGATTACTGGCACGGTTCGACCGGTCGTGCATGCCCCTCCCATGCCCCACCCTCGCCCTGGAGCCGCCGTATGGCATCGCGCAGCAAGCAGTCCCCCGATCCCGCCGCCGACCCGGCCGCCGCGCCGCACGTCCGGGTCGCCGTGATCGGCTCCGGCTTCGGCGGCCTGGGCGCCGGCGTGCGGCTCCGACGGGCCGGCATCACCGACTTCGTCATCCTGGAGCGCGCCGCCTCCGTCGGCGGCACCTGGCGCGACAACAGCTACCCCGGCTGTGCCTGCGACGTGCCCTCGCACCTCTACTCCTTCTCCTTCGCGCCCAACCCGGAGTGGCCCCGCAGCTTCTCCGGGCAGCCCGACATCCGCGCCTACCTGGAGAAGGTCACCGACACCTTCGGCCTCCGCCCGCACCTGCGCTTCGGCGCCGAGGTCACCGAGGCCCGCTGGGAGGAGGGCCCGGCCCGCTGGCGCCTCACCACCGCCGCCGGCACCTGGACGGCCGACGCGGTCGTCTCCGCCGCCGGCCCGCTCGCCGACCCGCAGATCCCCGACATCCCGGGCCTCGCCGACTTCCCCGGCACGGTCTTCCACTCCTCCCGCTGGGACCACGACTACGACCTCGCCGGCAAGCGGGTGGCCGTCGTCGGCACCGGCGCCTCCGCCGCGCAGATCATCCCGGCCATCCAGCCGAAGGTCGGCCGGCTCACCGTCTTCCAGCGCACCCCCGCCTGGGTCATGCCGCGGCGCGACCGCGAGATCACCGGCCTGGAGAAGTGGCTGCACGGCGCGCTCCCGCCGACCGGCGCGCTGCGGCGCGGCACCCTCTTCGCGCTGCGCGAGCTCCAGGTCGACGCCTTCGTGCGCCGGCCCGGTCTGCTCAGGCTGGTGCAGCGGATCGCCGAGCGGCACATCGCCCGCGGCGTGAAGGACCCGCAGCTGCGCGCCCGCCTCACCCCGGACTACCGGATCGGCTGCAAGCGCATCCTGCTCAGCAACACCTACTACCCGGCGCTCGCGGCGCCCAACGCCGAGGTCGTCCCCGGGGGCCTCGCCGAGGTGCGCGGCTCCACCCTGGTCGGCGCCGACGGCAGCGAGCACGAGGCCGACGCGATCGTCTTCGGCACCGGCTTCCACGTCACCGACATGCCGATCGGCCGGCGGGTCTTCGGCGTCGGCGGCCGGAACCTGGCGGAGGAGTGGAAGGGCGGCATGGAGGCGCTGCGCGGCTCCACCGTGCACGGCTTCCCCAACCTCTTCTTCGTGATCGGCCCGAACACCGGGCTCGGCAACAGCTCGATGATCCTCATGATCGAGTCGCAGCTGAACTACCTGGTCGACGCCCTCGGCGCGCTCGACTCCGTCGGCGCCACCGCGATGCAGCCCACCGCCCGCGCCCAGCGCCACTGGAACCTCGAACTCCAGCAGAGGATGTCACGCACCGTCTGGACGACCGGCGGCTGCACCAGCTGGTACCTCGACGAGGGCGGCCGCAACACCGTGCTCTGGCCGGGCTCGACCACCGCCTTCCGCCGCGCCACCCGCCGGGTCGACCTCGGCGAGTACGAGCTGATCAAGCGCACCGCCCCGGTGGCCGAGGGGGTGCCGGCATGATCGACCGCGACTTCGTCCTCCCCGACCCGGCCGCCGTGCACCGGGTGGTCTCGGCCGACGGCACCGGCCTGAACGTCGAGGAGTACGGCCCCGCGGGCGCCCCGCTCGTCGTGCTCGCGCACGGCTGGACGTGCTCCACGCCGTTCTGGGCGCCGGTCGTCCACCGGCTGGCCGCCGACCACCGGGTGATCGCCTACGACCAGCGCGGCCACGGACGCAGCGACCGGCCGTCCGGCCCGGCCGGGTACGGCACCCGGCAGCTGGCCGACGACCTGGAGGCCGTGCTGTCCGCGGTCGTGCCGGTCGGCGGGCGGGCCGTGCTCGCCGGGCACAGCATGGGCGGCATGACGATCATGGCCGCCGCGGACCGCGCCGGGGTCGCGGCGCGCACCGCGGGCGCCGTCCTGATCAGCACCGGTCCGGCCGACCTCGTCGCCGAGCTGCTGGTGGTGCCGGCGGCCGTCCGCCCCGCCGGGCTGCGCCGGGCGCTGCACCGCCTCGTCCTGGAGTCGCGCCTGCCGCTGGGCCGGGTCAACGCGGTCAGCCGCGCCCTGCTCAAGTACGCCACCATGGGCCCGCGCACCCCGGCGGCGCAGGTGCAGGCGTGCGCCCTGGTGGTGCACGCCTGCCCGACGGCCGTGCGGCACGGCTGGGCGAAGGTGCTCGGCACGCTGGACGTGACGGAGGGTCTGGCGAGGATCGCCGTGCCGACCGCCGTCGTCGTCGGCACCGCCGACCGGCTGACCCCGCCGGTGCACGCCCGCCGGATCGCCGCCGCGCTGCCGGACCCCCGCGGCCTGCTGGAGCTGCCCGGCGTGGGCCACATGTCGCCGGTCGAACGGCCCGACGAGGTGGCCGCCGAGATCCGCCGGATCGTCGCGGCCGCCGAGGGCGCGCCGTCCACCGAGAACGAGAGGAGCCGCACCGCATGAACCCGCCCCTGTCCTCCCAGGTCGTGGTGGTGACCGGAGCCGCCCGCGGCGTCGGCGCCCTGATGGCCCGCCGGCTCTCCGCGCGGGGCGCGAAGGTCGCCCTGGTCGGCCTGGAGCCGGCCGAGCTCGAGGCGGTGGCCGCCACGTGCGGCCCGGACGCCTCCGCGTGGGAGGCCGACGTCACCGACCTGGACGCGCTGACCGCGGTCGCCCGGCGGATCCTGGACCGGTACGGCCGGATCGACACCGTCGTCGCCAACGCGGGCATCGCCATCGGCGGCCCGCTGCTCGACAGCGACCACCGGGCGTTCACCCGGGTGATCGAGGTCAACCTGCTGGGCAGCGTCGCCACCGCGCGGGCGTTCCTGCCCGCGCTGACCGAGAGCCGCGGCTACCTGCTGCAGATCGCCTCGCTCGCCGCGCTCACCCCGGCCCCGCTGATGTCCGCGTACTGCGCCAGCAAGTCCGGCGTGGAGGCGTTCGCGCACGCGCTGCGCGCCGAGGTCGCCCATCAGGGCGTCAGGGTCGGGGTCGGCTACCTCAGCTGGACCGACACCGACATGGTGCGCGGGGCCGACCAGGACGCCGTGCTGAAGCAGATGCGGGCCCGGCTGCCGTGGCCGGCCAACAAGACGTACCCGCTGGAGCCGGCCGTCGACCGGCTGGTCGCGGGGATCGCCCGGCGCTCGGCGCACGTGTACGCGCAGGCCTGGCTGCGCGGCATGCAGCCGGTCCGCTGGCTGGTGCCGTCGGTGATCGCCCTCGGCGGGCGCCGCGACATGGCCCGGCTGGAGCCGCAGTTGAAGGCGACGGCGGGGGAGCGCCTGCGCCCGGTGGGGGCCGGCGGGGCGGCCGACTCGGCGGTGTCGGGGGCGGGCGCCGGGGTCGCCCGGACGGGTGACCCGGCGGCGCGTCCGGTGGACCCGGGGGCCGAATAGCCGTCAGTCTTCGACCGGGGTGGCGGACTTCGCCACCCCGGTCTGGCGGTTTCCGGCCACGGGGCTGGTGTTGCGGGGAGGTAAAAGCTCCCCCTGGACGGACCGATCGCCGGTAAACCTCCGGCATTTGAGTGATTTGTCCGTAGTATTTCGCGGCCTGAACGCATCTGACGCGTGCACGGCGGGAATGCGTAGCCTCTGCTCGGCGGCACCCACGGCCGCCGTCCCCCACACCCTCTCCGGGAGAGCAGATGCGCCGTTCTGCCCGTGTCCTCAGCCCTGTCCTGGCCGTCCTGCGGGGCAACCGCCTGCTCGCCGCGGCCGCCCTCGCCGGCGTCCTGTCGGTCGGTCAACTCGCCCTGCCCGCCTCCTCCGCCGTGCTCGGTGCGCCGTCCGCGTCGGCGTGTACGACCGACTCCGGCCAGGACGCCGGGGCCCGCCGCGGCACCGGCTCCTCGGCCCACGAGCCGAACGCCGTCACCGACGCCCAGGCCCAGGCGATGGACGCCGACCTCAAGGCGAAGGTCGCGAAGCTGGCGAAGTCCGCCCAGGGCTCCCAGCTGCTGGCCGACTCCGCCCTCGCGGCGACGAGCATCCCGGTCTACGTGCACGTCGTGCACTCCGGCACCACCGGCAAGCTCTCCGCCTCCGCCATCGCCGGCCAGATCGCCGTGCTGAACGCCGCGTACGGCGGCCAGGGCACCGGCAACGTCGCCACCCCGTTCAGCTTCTCGCTGGCCGGCACCGACTACACCGACAAGGCCGCCTGGTACAACGGCATCACCCCGGGCTCCTCGGCGGAGAGCGCGATGAAGTCCGCGCTGCGCAAGGGCGGCGCCAACGCGCTGAACCTCTACACCGCGAGCCTCGGCGACGGCCTGCTCGGCTGGGCGACCTTCCCGAGCTCGTACTCCTCCGACCCCACCGACGACGGCGTCGTCATGCTGGACACCTCGGTGCCCGGCGGCTCCGCCACCAACTACAACGAGGGCGACACCGCCACCCACGAGGTCGGCCACTGGCTGGGGCTTTACCACACCTTCCAGGGCGGCTGCAACGGCAACGGCGACTACGTGTCGGACACCCCGGCCGAGAAGAGCGCCGCCTACGCCTGCCCGACCGGCCGCGACACCTGCACCGCCAAGGCCGGTGTCGACCCGATCCACAACTTCATGGACTACACCTACGACTCCTGCATGTACCAGTTCACCGCGGGCCAGGTGACCCGCATGACGAACTCCTGGGCCTCCTACCGCGCCTGACCGCGCGGTACGACCCCCGCCGCCGCCCGTCCGGGATCCGCTCCCGGGCGGGCGGCGCCGGTGCGCGCGGGCCGTCCGGATCGGTACGGTCGGCGCATGACCACTGCTCTCATCACCGGCGCGACCGCCGGCATCGGCGCCGCCTTCGCCCGCCGCCTCGCCCGGGACGGCCGCGACCTCGTCCTGGTCGCCCGCGACACCGAGCGGCTGGACGCGGCCGCCGCCGACCTCGCGAAGCGCTTCGGGGTGCGGGTCACCACGCTCACCGCCGACCTCGCCACCGAGGCCGGGATCGCCGCCGTCGAGGAACGGCTGCGCTCCGGCGACCGGCCGGTGGACATCCTGGTCAACAACGCGGGCTTCGGGAACAAGGGCGCCTTCCTCGACGTGCCGCTGCAGGCCGAGCTCGACATGGTGAGGGTGCACGTCGAGGCGATCCTGCGGACGACCTCCGCCGCCCTGCCCGGCATGCGCGAGCGCGGCCGCGGCGCCGTCGTCAACGTCGCGTCGGTCGCCGCCTTCCTGCCGCGCGGCACGTACGGCGCGAGCAAGGCGTGGGTGGTGAGCTTCACCCAGGGCATCGCCCGCGACCTCGGCGGCACCGGGGTGCGGCTGCAGGCGCTGTGCCCCGGGTTCACCCGGACGGAGTTCCACCAGCGCGCCGGAATGGGCACCTCGAACATCCCGTCGTGGGGCTGGCTGACCGCCGACCGGGTGGTCGACGACTCGCTGCGCGACCTGGCCCGCGGCCGCACGCTCTCGGTGCCGGGCAAGCGCTACAAGGCCGCCGTGGCCCTCGCCAGGCTGCTGCCGAGCGGCCGGATGGGTGCGGTCTCCTCGAAGGCCGGGCGCAGCTACGGGACCGACTGAGCGGGAGACTGGGGACGGTACGGCCGGGCGGCCCGCGGGAATAGAGCAAGGCTCACTGTTAGTTCGGCTAAAAGTGAGCCTTACTCCACTCGGCAGACCGCCCCGCCCGCCCCGACCCCGGAGGCCGCCCTTGAAGCTCGACCGGATCGACTGGACCCCTCCCGAACGCGACGGTGCCGAACCCGCCCCGCCCGCGCAGATCCGCCGCATCCTCGCCCTGTTCCGCCCCTACCGCGGGCGGCTGGCGATCGTCGGCCTGCTCGTCGCGGCCTCGGCCGTGGTCTCGGTGATCACGCCGTTCCTGCTGCGCGCCGTGCTCGACACCGCCATCCCGCAGGGCCGCACCGGCCTGCTCACCGTGCTCGCGCTCGGCATGATCGCGGCCGCGGTCGTCAACAGCATCTTCAACGTGCTGCAGACCCTCATATCCACCGTCGTCGGCCAGCGCGTCATGCACGACCTGCGCACCTCCGTCTACAGCCACCTCCAGCGGATGTCGCTGGCCTTCTTCACCCGCACCCGCACCGGCGAGGTGCAGTCGCGCATCGCCAACGACATCGGCGGCATGCAGTCGACCGTCACCATGACGGCCACCTCGCTGGTCTCCAACCTCACCGGCGTCATCGCCACGGTCGTCGCCATGCTCGCCCTCGACTGGCGCCTCACCGTGATCTCCCTGCTGCTGCTCCCGCTGTTCGTCTGGATCAGCCGCCGGGTCGGCAGCGAGCGCAAGAAGATCACCACCGAGCGGCAGCGCAAGCTCGCCGCCATGAGCTCCGCCGTCCAGGAGTCGCTCTCCGTCAGCGGCATCCTCCTCGGCCGCACCATGGGCCGCTCCGACTCGCTCTCGCGCGAGTTCACCCAGCAGTCCGACGAGCTCGCCGGGCTGGAGGTCCGGGTCAACATGGCCGGACGCTGGCGCATGTCGACCATCCAGATCGTCATGGCGGCCATGCCCGCGCTGATCTACTGGGCCGCCGGGCTCGCCGCCGCGGGCGGCGCGCCGATCGTCTCCGTCGGCACCCTCGTCGCCTTCGTCTCCCTCCAGCAGGGCCTCTTCCGCCCGACCGTCAGCCTGCTCTCCACCGGCGTCCAGGTGCAGGTCTCGCTCGCGCTCTTCCAGCGGATCTTCGAGTACCTCGACCTGCCCGTCGAGACCGCCGAGCCGGCCAGGCCGGTGCGGCTCGCCGAGGTGCGCGGCGACGTCACCTTCGAGGGTGTCGAGTTCGCCTACCAGGGCGGCCAGGACCGGCCCACCCTCGGCGGCGTCGACCTCAAGGTGCCCGCAGGCAGCTCGCTCGCCGTCGTCGGCGAGACCGGCTCCGGCAAGACGACGCTCAGCTACCTGGTGCCGCGGCTCTACGACGTCACCGGCGGCCGGGTCTGCATCGACGGCACCGACGTCCGCGACCTCTCCTTCGAGACCCTGGCCCGCGCGGTCGGCGTGGTCTCCCAGGAGACGTACCTCTTCCACGCCTCCGTCGCCGACAACCTGCGCTTCGCCAAGCCCGACGCCACCGGCGAGGAGCTCGTCGCGGCCGCCCGCGCGGCCCAGATCCACGCGATGATCGCCGACCTGCCCGACGGCTACGACACCGTGGTCGGCGAGCGCGGCTACCGCTTCTCCGGCGGCGAGAAGCAACGGCTCGCCATCGCCCGCACCATCCTGCGCAACCCGCCCGTGCTGATCCTCGACGAGGCCACCAGCGCCCTCGACAACCGCACCGAGGCCGCCGTGCAGCAGGCGATCGACGCCCTCGCCGCGGGCCGCACCACCATCACCATCGCGCACCGGCTCTCCACCGTGCGGCACGCCGACCAGATCGCCGTGCTCGACAGGGGTGAGGTGGTCGAGCTCGGCACCCACGAGGAACTGCTCGACCGCGGCGGCCACTACGCGGCCCTGCTGCGCCGGGAGGCCGGGACCGGTTAGGTCCCGCCCGGCCGGGGATCCTCCGGGGCGTCGTCCCCGAGCGACAGCAGCAGGGTGCGCAGCGTGCCGGCGAGTGCGTCGAGCTCGTCGGCGCCGAGGGCGGCGAGCAGGCGGTGCTCGTTGGCGACGTGGTCGGGCAGCGCCCGGTCGATCAGCTCGCGCCCCCGGGCGGTGAGGGCGACGTGCACCACGCGGGCGTCCTCGGTGCTGCGGGTGCGGGCGACCAGGCCGCCGGCCTCCAGGCGGTCCAGGCGCTGGCTGACGGCGCCGGAGGTGACCATCGAGGTCTGCATGAGCCGGGCCGGGGTGAGCCGGTGCGGGGGGTCGCTGCGGCGCAGCGTGGCGAGCATGTCGAAGGAGGCGGCGTCGAGGCCGTGCTCGGCGAAGGTGCGGCGCAGCCCGGTGTCCAGCAGACGGGCGAGCCGGCGGAGCCGTCCGATCACCGCCATCGGTGAGACGTCCAGGTCGGGGCGCTGCCGGGCCCACTGGGCCAGCACGAGATCGACGTGGTCACGGGGGGGCCCGGCATCGGTCATGGCGTCAGGGTAGCCAATCTCTTAGCGGTGAGATAATTTATCTTAGTGCTAAGGAATCGTCCTGCGACCCTGCTGCTGACCGCCCTGGCGCCGAGCGTCTGGGGCACCACCTACTACGTCACCACCGAGTTCCTGCCCCCGGGCCGGCCGCTGCTCGCCGCCGTGCTGCGCGCCCTCCCGGCCGGGCTGCTGCTCGTCGCCGCCACCCGGCGGCTGCCCGTCGGCGTGTGGTGGTGGCGCTCCCTCGTCCTCGGCACCCTCAACATCGGCGTCTTCCTCGCCCTGCTCTTCGTCGCCGCCTACCGCCTGCCGGGCGGTGTGGCCGCCACCGTCGGCGCCCTGCAGCCGCTGCTCGCCGCCCTGCTCTCCGCCGGACTGCTGGGCATCCGCCCGACCCGGCGCACCCTTCTCGCCGGCCTGGCCGGCGTGCTGGGCGTCGCCCTGCTGGTGCTGCGGTCCACCGCCCGCCTGGACGCCGTCGGCCTCGCCGCCGCCCTGGGCAGCGCCGCGGTGATGGCGACCGGCGTCGTGCTCAGCAAGCGCTGGACCCCGCCCGCGCCGGTGCTCGCCACCACCGGCTGGCAGCTCGTGGCCGGCGGCCTGGTGCTGCTGCCCGTCGCCCTGCTCGTCGAAGGGCCGCCGCCCGCGGAGCTGACCGCGGACAACCTGCTCGGCTACGCCTGGCTCTCCGTGGTCGGCGCCGCCCTCGCCTACACCCTGTGGTTCCGCGGCATCCGTGCCCTCCCGCCGACCGACGTCACCTTCCTCGGCCTGCTCAGCCCGGTGGTGGCCACCGCCGTCGGCCTGCTGGCGCTGGGGCAGGGGCTGACGGCCGCCCAGGCCGCCGGAGGCCTCCTCGTGCTCGGCGCCCTGGTGGCGGCCCAGTGGCGGCCCGCGCCCGCCGCCCGGCCGGACGCGCACGACGCCGCCCGGCCCGGCGCCACGGCGACGCCGACCGGGGCCGACGGGCAGCCCGCCCGCGGAGGCGCGGGCCGGTGACCGACCGGGCCCCGGGCGCTCCTCCGCCGGCGCGGCCGGACGCGCCGAACACCCGCCGGGCGGCCTCGCCGGCGGAGGAGCCTCAGGCGGCCTTCGGCGTCTCGTTGTAGGACTCGGCCAGCTCCTGGCCGGAGAGCTCGTGGATCGCCGCCATCACCTCGTCGGTGACCTGGCGGCGGGCCCGGGCCGAACGGGCCTGCCCGTGCAGCTCGGTGAAGTGCAGCGGCGCGCCGAAGCGCACGGTCACCCGGCGGACGCGCGGGATGCGCCGGCCGACCGGCAGGATCTCCTGCGGGCCCTCCAGCGCGACCGGCACCACCGGCACGCCCGCGGTCAGCGCCAGCCAGGCCACGCCGGTCTTGCCGCGGTACAGGCGGCCGTCCAGCGAGCGGGTGCCCTCCGGGTAGATGCCGAACGCGTTGCCGTCGTTCAGGATGCCGAGCGCCTGGTCCAGCGACGCCGCGGCCGAGCGGTAGTCGCCGCGCTCGACCGGCACCGCGTTGATCGCGGAGGTGAAGAAGGCGCGGGAGATCGCCCCCTTGATCCCCGTGCCGGTGAAGTACTCGGCCTTCGCCAGGAAGAACACCTGGCGCGGCGCCGTCAGCGGGATCACCACGCTGTCGACGAAGGACAGGTGGTTGCTGGCCAGGATCACCCCACCCCTGCGAGGCACGTGCTCCAGACCCTCGACGACCGGCCGGTAGACGGCCTTCGCGAGCGGCTTGAGCACGAACTTCGTGATGAGGTTGAGCATGGGCCCTCCCTGGCCGGCCTGCGTGTCCGGGCCGGACGGCCCGCGATCAGCTCGCAGATTACGACATGCACCCCCGCGGGCGTCCACTCCCTCCGGCCGGTCGCCGGGTGCGATTCTCGTCACGCTGCGCGCAGGGGTGACTGCGGAGCAGAATGGCCGGGACCGACGGTGCGTCATGCCGGTGCCGCCGAGCGGGGGTCGGGTGGACGGCGGGTCAGGCCGTCAGCACCCGCGGGCTCTGCTCCCCGGCGGGGGAACCGGTCGGGAAGACCGCGCGGACGACCCGCTCCGCGGCGTGTCCGTCGTCCCACGGGCAGAACCGGGTGCGGAAGGCGGCCCGCAGGTCGGGGCGGGGGTCTCCGGCGAGGAGGGCCTCGGCGGTGGCCGGGGTGGTGGTGGCGACCGGCCCGGGCGCCTCGGCGAGGAGGTCGAGGTAGGCGCCGCGGACGGCGCGGTACTCCTCCCAGTCCGGGGCGAAGACGGTGATCGGCCGGTCCAGCACCGCGTAGTCGAACATGACCGAGGAGTAGTCGGTGAGCAGGGCGTCGGCCGCCAGGCAGAGGTCCTCCACCACCGGGTGGGCGGACACGTCGACGATCCGGGCGGCGTCCGGGCCGGCGGCGAGGGCCCCGGGGCCGCCGGTGTGGAAGTAGTGCGTGCGGACGAGCAGGGTGTGGCCCGGGCCCAGGAGGCGGGCCAGCGCGGGCAGGTCGAGCAGGGGCAGGTAGCCGCCGCGGGCCTCGCGGTGCGTCGGGGCGTACAGCACGGTGCGCTGCCCCTCCGCGATGCCGAGGGCCTCCCGGACGGCCGCGCACTCCTCCGGGGTGGCCAGCGCCAGCCGGTCGTTGCGCGGGTAGCCCGTCTCCAGCAGCTCGTAGCGGCCGGGGAAGGCCCGCGAGAAGTGCTCGCTGGTGTGCGGGTTGGGGGAGACCAGGTAGTCCCAGCGGGCGACGGCCTCCCGCAGCCGGTCGAAGTCCATGCCGTCGGCGGCGACCGGGTGCGCCCGCAGGTCCATGCCCATGGACTTCAGCGGGGTGCCGTGCTGGGTCTGCACGTGCACGGAGCCCGGGCGCTTGCCCATCGTGTGCGGGAAGTTGACGTTGTTGACGAAGTACTTGGCGGTGGCCGTCGCCCGCAGGTAGGCGGGCGAGTTGAGCAGCACGTACGGCACCCCGGCGGGCAGGATCGCGGCCTGTGCGCGGGTCTCCACCACCCACACCCCGCGGATCTGCGGTGCGAGCTCGCGGGCCTTCTCGTAGATCGCCGCGGGGTTGCAGGCGTAGCCGCGGTGCCAGTAGGCGGCGTAGACCGCGAGGTGCGCGTCGAGCGGCAGCCGGCGGAAGGCGTTGTAGGCGGTGAAGCGGGCGCCGCCGCGGACCACCCGCCGCACGGCCGGCGCGAGGGCCAGGGTGCCCTCGCGGGCGGCCCGGGGCAGCCCCCTGGTGCGGCGCAGCTCGTCGTACGGGCGCCGGGCGCCCCGCGCGGCGAGCCGGTACGGCACGCCCCGGGGGCCGCGCGGGAAGTGGTGGCCGTCCGGGCGGTGCCGGGTGATGTGGTCGGTGATCCGGCGGAAGAAGTCGGCGCGCAGGTCGGCCGGCACCAGCCCGGGGGTGTCGTACACGGTGAGTGCCTGGCGGACGGTCCGCTCGAAGACGAGCGGGCGCAGCGGGTCGTCGCGGCGGTCGAGGAAGGCGAAGATCGCGTCGTACTGGGCGAAGGCGTCGGCGTGCCGGGCGGAGGCGGTGCTGGTGATCGCGCCGGGGCGGCCGCGCCGGTAGGTGTAGCAGGAGCGGTCGAGGAAGCGCAGGCGGCGGGCGGCGAGGAGGACCGGGTAGGTGACGGAGATGTCCTCGTAGTAGCCGCGGCCGAAGGAGACGCCGAGGTCGAGCAGGAAGGTGCGTCGCACGATCTTGTTCCACACCGCCATGACGGCGCGCAGCAGGTCGGGCTGGTCGGCCGCGGTGCAGCCGGCGGTGAGGGCGGGGGTGGCGAGCACCCGGTGCCAGGGGTTGGGCTCGGTTCCGCCGTCGGCGTAGGCGTGGCTGAAGTCGGTGAGGAGCACGTCCGCGGGGTGCTCGCCCGACCGGGCGCGCTCCTCCTCGCGGGCGAGCTCGGCGAGGACGGCGTCCAGGGCGCCGTCGGGCAGCCAGTCGTCGCTGTCGACGAACCAGACGTAGGTGCCGGCTGCCTCGGCCAGGCCGGCGGCGCGGGCGCCGCCGAGCCCCTGGTTCTCGGTGAGGTGGAGGACGCGCATCCGGCCGTCCCGGGCGGCGTGCGCGTCGAGGAGGGCGGGGCACCCGTCGGGGGAGAGGTCGTCGACGGCGATGATCTCGACCGTGCCGGGGGCGGCGTCGGCCCGGAGCGAGTCCAGGCATGCGGGGAGGAAGCGTTCCACTCCATGGACCGGCAGGACAATGCTGAGGAGGGGGCTCACGCTCGTTCACTCCGCGAAGACGGTGGGTCGGCGGATGCTCGCCCGCTACAGCTCACTCTAGCGAGCGGATGTGGACGGCCGGTTGACCAAAAGTGATCGCAGTGGTGTCGAAAGATGTCCGGGATTGATCGATGCCGGAGGCCGTCGCAGGTCAGACGCTCCCCGGCGGTGATCGCGGGCCGGTCCGGCGTCCGGGGGCCGGGGCGGGCGGGGCGGGGGTGCCGGGCGGTGTCGCGCCGGTCACCGGGCTCGGACGGCCCGGAAAACGCGACCGCCGGTGCCGCGCCGTGCGAGCGGCGGCACCGGCAGTCCGGTTGGCGGCCCAGCCGACCCTCAACGGCCGGCCGCCGGTCCGTACACCGCACCTGAGTCGGGCCGCCGCAGCGTCGAGACGGCCGGACAGTGACTCATGGAGGTGTCGGAAGCTTCATCTGTCGAACTCATTCGACAGGGTCTCCCGGGGGGTGGCCCGGGATTCCTTGTCTGAGGAAATATTGCTTGTAGGTTTCCGCCACGTCAATCCCCTCGGCGCGTTCAAGTTCTGAAGAAACGCTCCTGTCATGATCGGCCGCGGAGGGTGACCGCCGCACCGGCGGGCGCCCAGCCCCCGGTCAGCGCCCCGCGGCCTTGATCCGATGCTCCCACCGCCGGACCGGACGGCACCGCTCCGCGGGCGCGCTCTCACCCGCACCGGTGACCCCGCCGCCCGCCGCGTCACCCGTTCCCGTTCGGTCCTCCCGATCGCCGCCCGCCGCCCGGGGCCGCCCCGGCCCGCTGCCGCACCGCCCTCGGGAGCGCCCGGCGGCCCCCGCGCGCCGGGGCCGCACCGCCGTACGCGGACCGCGCCCCCGCCTGCCGCCACCGGCGGGTTTGCCGTCCCGGCGGCCCGCCCCGCACCGGGCCGGAGCGGGCCCGATCGATGCCCAGTCGTGACCGATGGCGCCGGTATCTGGTGAAGTGTCAGTTCCGTTCGCGCGATACGGTGGCAGAACACCAGGACGGTTGCGCGAAGGCCGTCTCTCACGGATAGTCTTCGCCTCACGGCCCTGGCGCCTCGTAGGGGTGGGAAACTGATGGAACAGATGCAAGTGCGGGTACGGCCCCGCGTGCCGGCGGTCCAGTGCGGAGTCGGTGCGACCGGCCGCCGGATCGAGCGGCACCTCGCCGTGCTCGGCGCGCCCGCGCTCTCGGAGGTCGACACGGCGGAGGCCCTCGGCCTCATAAGGGAGCTGACACCGCGCGGCACCGAGGCGGCCGGCACCCGGACCACGCCGCGGCGTACCGCCCGGGTCTCGCTGCTCGCTCCGCTGCGCCGGCTCCGACGGAGCCTGTTCGGCAACCGGCACTAGCCGGGCAGCGGCCGGGCGCCAGCCGCCCTGCCGGTGCGGCCCGACGGACACGAGTCCGCCGGGTCGTCGTCATGTCCGCGAGGCGTCACGCGGTCACTGCACGGCAGCGGCCCGGCGATGCGTCAGGATGTGACCATGGCGGACACCTTCCACACGCTCACCTTCGAGACGGCCACCGGCACCGGTGAGGTCGCCCTCGACATCACCGAGCGCTGCACGGCCTTCCTCGACACCGCGGCCGGCGGCCGGGACGGCCTCTTCAACGTCTTCGTGCCGCACGCGACCGCAGGCATCGCCGTCATCGAGACCGGCGCCGGCAGCGACGACGACCTCCTCGCCGTCCTGCGCGACCTGCTCCCCGCCGACGGCCGCTACCGGCACCGGCACGGCAGCCCCGGGCACGGCCGCGACCACGTGCTGCCCGGCCTCGTCGCGCCGCACGCCACACTGCCCGTGATCGGCGGCCGGCTCGCCCTCGGCATCTGGCAGTCCGTCGTGCTCGTCGACACCAACGTCGACAACCCGCGCCGCACGGTACGGCTCAGCTTCCTCGGCTGAGCCGGGCCCGACGGTGGCGGGTCCGGCGGCGGCGGGTCCGGCGGTGCCGGGCCCACCGCCCCGGGCTCCACGGCACCGGCCCCGGGCCCGCCGCCCCCGCCGGCGGGCCGGAATGAACGGCGGCGGGTCGGCGCTGTGCAGCGACGACGGTAGGGACGACGCGGCGGAACGCCGCCAGGAGGGGAAGACCATGAACGACGACCCGGACGCCCGGCTCTGCGAGCTCGCACCCGTCCCCGGCACGGCAGCCGAAGGGCTGACCCCGGCCGCCCCGGACGCCGGCCCCCGCGCCGACTGCGTGCTGTGCGGCGAGCCGACCGAGTACCCGGCGGACCGGGCCGGCAGCACGCTCTGCCCCGTCTGCACCTGGCAGCAGGCGCAGCGCATCGCCTGCTCGGGCTGAGCCCGCGCGTCCGCCCGCGTCCGCCCGCGCCCGTCCGTCCGCCGCCCGCAGGTCCGCAGGCCGCCCCGGCCCCGGCCGCGGCGGTCAGGCGTCCTCGCGGGAGACGAGCGCCAGCGTCGACCCGTGCCGTCGCTTGTGGACGAGCAGTTGGGCGGGGATCCGCGAGCGGAGGTCCGCGACGTGGCTGACGATGCCGACCGCCCGGTCGCGCTCGCGCAGCCCGTCCAGGACGTCCATGACCTCCTCCAGCGTCTGCTCGTCGAGGCTGCCGAAGCCCTCGTCGATGAAGAGGGTGTCGAGCGGCATGCCGCCGGCCTCGTCGGTCACCACGTCGGCCAGCCCGAGCGCCAGCGCGAGCGAGGCGAAGAAGCTCTCCCCGCCCGACAGCGTCGCGGTGTCCCGCTCGCGGCCGGTCCAGGCGTCCACCACCCGCAGCGAGAGCCCGGAGCGCTTCGTGCCGGAGACCAGGCCGTCGCTGTGCACCAGGGTGTAGCGCCCGCCGGACATCCGCACCAGCCGGGTGCTGGCCGCCGCGGCCACCTGCTCCAGCCGGGCCGCGAGCACGTACGACTCCAGGCGCATCCGCAGCGCGTTCTCCCCGGGGGCGCCGGAGACCAGCGCGGAGAGCCGGCCGAGCCGGCCGTACTCGGCCAGGGCGGGCGCCAGCTCGGCCGCCAGAGCGGCCAGCCCCGTGCCGATCCGCCGCAGCGCCTCGCAGCGCTCCTCGGCCGCCCCGGCCGCCGCCGCGGCCCGCTGGAGCCGTTCCGTCGCCCGGTCCAGCTCGGCCGCGGGCCCGGCCGGGTCGACCGGCGGCAGGCCCCCGGCCGCGACCAGCTCCGGCCGCGCCAGCTCCGCCTCCGCGGCGGCGAGCGCCCGGTCGTGCTGCTCCAGCCGCGCCGCCAGCGCCTCCCGCCGGGCGGCCGGGAGCGCGGCGGCCTCCGCGGCCCCGGGGGTGTCGAAGCCGGCCTCGGCCGTGGCGCGGGCGACCTCGGCCTCCGCCTCGGCGAGCCGCTCCGCGGCCTGCACCGCCGCCCGTACGGCGGTCAGGGCCGCCGCGACCGCCCCGGCGGCCTCCTCGATCTGCCGCGCCCGCACGGCCACCGACGGCGCGTCGCCGCGGGCCGCCGTGACGAGCGCGGCCAGCTGGCCGCGCTCGGCCTCCAGCGTCTGGAGCCGGCCGGCGAACCCGGCCGCGTCGGCGCCGCCCGTCCGCAGCTGCTCCTCGCGGAGGTGCTGCTCGGCGGTGAGCCGCTCGATCCGCTGCTCGATCCGGCCGAGTCCGTCGGCCTCCCGCACGGCGTGCCCGCGTTCGGCGGCGGCGGCCGCCAGGGCCTGGGCCAGTGCGGCGGCCGGCTCCTCGCCGGCCACGGCGCGCGCCGCGGCCTCGGCGGTGCGGAGCGCGGCCAGCTCCCCGCGGGCGGTGTCCCGGCGCTGTTCGGCGGCGGACTGTTCGGCGGCGGCCCGCTCCTGGTCGCCGGCGGTGACCGGGTCGCTCGCGGGGGCCGCCGGGGCGGGGTGCTCGGCCGCGCCACAGACCCGGCACGGCTCACCGGCGAGCAGGCCTCCGGCGAGTTCGGCGGCCATGCCGGCCAGCCGCCGCTCCTGGAGGTCGAGACCGTGCGCCCGCGCGTCGAGGGCGAGGTGTTCGAGGTCCAGGACCTGCTGCCCCGTGGCGGCGATCCGGCCGGTCAGGGCGTCCCGCTCCTCGGCGGCGCGGTGCCGCCGGGTCAGCGCCGCGTGGTCGAGGTCGAGGACGGCGACCCGCGCGGCGGCCGCGGCGGCGGAGGTCTGCTCGGTGCGCAGGCCGGCGAGCCGCTCGTCGACGTCGGCCAGCCACTCCCGGGCCTCCTCGGCGAGCAGCTCGGCCTTCTCCCGGCGGGCCGTGAGCTCCTCGGCCTCGCGGCCGAGCTCGGCGTGCCGCCGCTCGGCGTCACGGGCCGCGGCCAGGCCGCCGCCTGCGGCGCGCAGCCGGCGCTCCGCCGCGGCGAGCGCCTCGGCGTCGCCGTCGGCGGGCAGCGCGGGCGGATCCGCCGGGCCCGCCTGGCGGGGGAGCAGGACGTCGCCGCCCGTCGGGCCCGCAGAGCCTCCCCCCGGGCCGGTACGGGCCGGCAGGACGGCCGCCGCGGACCGCCGCAGGGCCGCACGGCTCTCCTGCTCGGTGCCGAGCGCCGCACGGTGGGCCCGGTCGGCGGCGGAGTGCAGCCGCAGCGCCGACTCGACGCCCAGTGCGGCCTGCGCGCGGGCGAGCCGGCCGCGGTCGTCGGCGACGGCCCGCGCCTGCAGGCCGAGCTCCTGGGCGCGGTGCACGGCGGCCCGGTGCTGCCGCTGCCGGTCGGCGAGCTGCCCGGCCTCCTGCCGGCGCTGCACCGCCCCGGTCTGGGCGGTGCGGGCGGCGGTCAGCGCGGAGGCGGCCACGGCCTGCTGTTCGGCGGCGCCGCCGCGCAGCACGGCGGCCCAGCCGAGCACGCCGTCGACGAGCCCGGCGGCGCTCGCCGCGGAGCCGTCCTCGGCGGGCACCCAGGCGTCCTGCGGTTCGGCGTCCGGGCCGGCGGCCTCCTCGGCCCGGGCGGCCAGTGCGCGGAGCCGCTGGCGGCCCTCGCGGACGGCGGCCTCCTGCCGGGTGCGCCGGTCGGCGAGCCACCGCTCGACCTGGCCGAAGCGCCGGGTGTCGAAGAGCCGGCCGAGCAGCTCGGCGCGCTGCTTGGTGTCGGCCCGCAGGAAGCGGGCGAAGTCGCCCTGCGGCAGCAGCACGACCTGGCAGAACTGCTCCCGGCTCATGCCGATCAGCCGGCCGATCTCCTCGCCCGCCTCCTGGTGCGACCTGCTGAGCGCCTGCCAGCCGGGCGCACCGCCGTCGGTGCCCGGCACGCGCTCGCGCAGCAGCGTCCGGGCCTTCTCGGTGGTGGTGCCGGTGCCGCGCAGCTTCGGGCGCTGCTGCTCGGGGCTGCGGGTGATCTCCAGACGGCGCCCGCCGAGGGTGAGTTCGAGGCGCACCTCGGTGAGCAGGCCGGGGGCGGCGTGGTCGCTGCGCAGCGGGTTGCCCTTGCGGGCGCCGGGCACCTCGCCGTACACGGCGTAGCAGACGGCGTCGAGCACGCTGCTCTTGCCGGCGCCGGTGGCGCCGCGCAGCAGGAAGAGCCCGGAGGCGGCGAGGGTGTCGAAGTCGACCTCCTCGGTGCCGGCGAACGGCCCGAAGGCGGTGAGGGTGAGCCGGTGCAGCCTCATCGGGCGTTCTCCCGGGCGTGCTCGGTCTCGCGGCGGACGTCCTCGAAGCCCTGGGCGAGCCAGCCGTGCTCCTCCTCGGTCAGCGTGCCGCCGGGGCGTACGTGCCCGACGAAGCCCTCGGCGACCTGCAGGTCGGTGCGGCCGCCGACGCGCGCCGCGTACGAGGGCAGGCCGTCGCCGGCGGCGTCGTCGGGCTCGAAGAGCAGCTGCAGGGTGTGGGGGAAGCGCCGGCGCAGCTGCTCCATGGCGTCGGCGGGCCGGCCGGGGTCGGTGAGGGTGGCCTGCACCCAGCGGTCCTCGGCCCAGGTGTGCCCGTCGTCGTGGAGCAGGTCGTGGAGCCGGCCGCGCAGGCAGGCGAGCGCGCGGGGCTGCGGGCAGTCGACGCGCCGCTCGGCGGCGATCCCGCCGTCGGCGTCGAGGTCGATCAGCCACATGCTCTTGCGGTGCTTCCACTCGGAGAAGGAGTACGCGAGCGGGGAGCCGCTGTAGCGCAGGTGCGGGGCGAGGCGCTGGCTGCCGTGGAGGTGGCCGAGGGCGGCGTAGTGCACGCCGTCGAAGACGCCGGCGGGCACGCTCGCGACGCCGCCGACGGTGATGTCGCGCTCGCTGTCGCTGGGCTCGCCGCCGGTGACGAAGGCGTGCGCGAGCACCACGGCGCGGGTGCCGGCGGGCCGGCCGGCGAGGTCGGCGCGGACGGCGTCCATGGCGGCGCCGAGCACCCGGTCGTGGCCGCCGCGGTCGAGCCCGAAGCGGTCGCGGACGAGGGCGGGCTCCAGGTAGGGCAGGCCGTAGACGGCGACCGGCCCGTGCTCGTCGGAGAGCAGCACGGGGGTGGCGCAGCCGTCCGGGTCGGTGCGCAGGTGGATGCCGGCGCGGTCGATCAGGCGGGCGCCGACGCCGAGCCGGCGGGCCGAGTCGTGGTTGCCGCTGATGAAGACGGCGGGCACCCCGAGGCCGGCCAGCCGCACGAGGACGTCGTCGAAGAGCGCGACCGCCTCCAGGCCGGGCAGGGCCCGGTCGTAGACGTCGCCCGCGACCAGCACGGCGTCGACGCGCTCGGCCTCGGCGACGGCCACCAGGTGGTCGAGGAAGGCGCGCTGGGCGTCGTGCAGGCTCTCCCGGTGGAAGGAGCGGCCGAGGTGCCAGTCGGAGGTATGCAGCAGTCGCATGGTCACCGACCATAACGGGCGTCACCGACATCCCGTGGGTCGCTCCGGATGCGCCGGTGCCGATCCGTGGTGCCCGGCGGACCGTCGGCGACGTCCGGTACGGTCCGTTCCGCGGAGGGGCCGGACGCGGCGGCGGGGCGCACGCCGGGGGCGGGCGTCCGGCGCGGTGCCCCGGGCGGCCGCCAGGACTGTTCATCGACCGGATGTTCGGGGAAGATCAACAGTCAACGGCGGGCGGCGGCGCCACCGCACCCGCTCCCGGCCGCCGCCCGGCGCGCCGGTCGGCCCGGGACCGGAGGGGACGCGTGAACCGCATCGAGTACAGCGCGGAGATCGCCGAGCTGCTCGGGCTCGTACGGCGGCGGCCCAGCGCCGGGTGGCCGTGGCTGCCGGGCGACGCGGTGCCGGCCGGGCTGCCGGTGAAGCAGTCGTGGGGGTGGCTGTTCGCACCGGACGGCCGCGTGCTGACCCTGGTGAACCCCAGGGACGGGGTCGTCAGCCTGCCCGGCGGCTCGCTGGAGCCGGAGGACGCTGGCGACCCGGGCGCGGCGCTGGCCCGGGAGGCGGACGAGGAGGCGCAGGCGCTGATCGGCCGCCCGTACTACCTGGGGTACCTCTACGACCGCGTGGGCTCCGCGAACGGCGGGCACGAGTGCGCCCGGGTGCGGATGGCGGCGGCGCTGCAGCAGGTGGGGGAGTCCCGCCCGGACCCCGCGTCGGGCCGGCACTACCGGCGGCTGCTGGTCGCGCCGGGGCTCGCGGTGGAACTGCTCGGCTGGGGTGCGCCGGGCCTGCGGCAGGCCCGGGCGGCGGTGGCCGCGGCCGTACGGCACCTGGGGGTGCCCGCCGCGGCGGACGAGACGATCGAGGAGCTCCCGCGGGCGGGCTGCACGCTCTGGCCGGCGGGCTGACGCCCCGTCGTCCCCGGCGCCCGCCGACGGCCCGTCCCCGTCGTTCGCAGGTGGCCCGTCCGTGACCTCCGGGTGGCACCCGGGAGGCCTGACGGTGCCGTACCTGTCATTCCGTCAACAACTTTGGCATGGGCACTATCCACTCAGGCTACTGCCTGGTATCAACAAAGTGTGATCCGGGTCACCCCACCTCCCGGACCGCTTTCACCCCCCACCCGGAGGTCCCCCCATGCCTCGCGTCAGAATCCTGGCCGTTGCCGCCACGACCCTCGCGCTCTCGCTGTCCACCCTCGTCACCGCCACCCAGGCGTCGGCCGCCGGAGCCCGGTACGTCGCCCTCGGCGACTCGTACTCCGCCGGTGTGGGCGCCGGCAGTTACACCAGCGACAGCGGCAGCTGCAAGCGCAGCAACAACGCCTATCCGATCCTCTGGAAGAATGCCAACGCCCCCACCTCGTTCTCCTTCGTGGCGTGTTCCGGTGCGAAGACCGGAGACGTCCTGAACAACCAGATCTCCGCACTGAGTTCGACCACGACCCTGGTGAGCATCACCATCGGCGGCAACGACGCGGGATTCGCGAGCACCATGCAGACGTGCGTGCTCAACTCCGAGAGCTCCTGCCTCGGCGCCGTCGCCGCGGCCAAGTCGTACGCCACCAACACCCTGCCGGGGCAGCTCACCTCCGTCTACAACGCCATCCGCAGCAAGGCGCCGAGCGCCCATGTGGTGGTGCTCGGCTACCCGCACCTCTACAAGATCGGCGGGAGCTGCATCTTCGGCATCGGCGACACCAAGCGGGCCGCGATCAACGGGGCCGCCGACACCATCGACTCGGTGATCGCCAAGCAGGTGGCGAACGCCGGCTTCACCTTCAAGGACGTGCGCAGCCCCTTCACCGAGCACGAGATCTGCGGCTCCGCCACGCAGTGGCTCAACAGCACCACCGTGCCCGTCGACGAGAGCTACCACCCCAACAAGGCCGGACAGTCCGGCGGCTACCTGCCGTCGTTCAGCGCCGCCGCCTGATCCGCGCCCCACGGCGCACCCCACGGCGCGCGCCCCCACGGCGCACCCCCATCGCGCACCCCGGGGCGCATCCCCCACGGCGTGCCCTGGTGACGGGCCGCCCGGCAGACCCCGCCGGGCGGCCCGTCCGCCCGTCGGGCACCCTGCCGCCGGGATCCCCCTCGACGCCTGACGGACCGTCAGGGGGTGTACAGCTCCTCGACGTCCTCCGCGTGGTGCTCCAGGATCGCGCCGCGCCGCATCTTCAGCGAGGGCGTCAGCAGGCCGTCCTCCGCGGAGAACTCCTTCGGCAGCAGCCGGAACGCCCGGATCGACTCCGCCCGGGAGACCGCGGTGTTGGCCGCCGCGACGGCCCGCTGGATCTCGCTGTGCAGTTCGGCGTCGGTGAGTGCCGCCCACATGTCCAGTTGCGCGCGGCCGCGCACCTTGAGCCAGTGTGTCAGGGCGAGGGGGTCGAGCGTGATCAGCGCCGCCACGTACGGCCGGTTGTCGCCCACCACCAGGCACTGGGCGACGAGCGGGTGCGCCCGCACCCGCTCCTCCAGGGCGCCGGGGGCGAGGTTCTTGCCGCTGCTGGTGACGATCAGCTCCTTCTTGCGGCCGGTGATGGTGAGGTAGCCGTCCTCGTCGAGCGCCCCGAGGTCGCCGGTGGCGAGCCAGCCGTTCACCAGCGCGGCCTCGGTGCACCGCGGGTGGTTGAGGTAGCCGGCGAAGACCGTGCCGCCGCGCACCCACACCTCGCCGTCCTCGCCGATCGCCACCGTCGCCCCCGGCACCGGCCGGCCGACGGTGCCGAACTTCGGCTTCCCGGGAGGGTTCGCGGTGACCGCCGCGGTCGTCTCCGTCAGGCCGTACCCCTCGTACACGGTCATGCCCGCGCCCGCGAAGAACAGGCCGAGCTCGCGGCCCAGCGTCGACCCGCCGGACATCACGCTGCGCACCCGCCCGCCGAGCACGGCCCGCAGCCGCTGGTACACCAGCCGGTCGTACGCGGTGTGGCGGACCCGCAGCGCCGGGCTCGGGCCCGAGCCGTGGCCGAGCGCCCGGCGCTCCTTCGCGGCGGCCCAGGCGACCGCGGTCTCGGCGGCCTGGTCGAAGAGCTCGGCCTTGCCGGCGTCCTCGGCCCGCTCCCGGGCGCGCTGGTAGATCTTCTCGAAGACGTACGGCACCGCGTGCAGGAAGGTCGGGCGGAAGGAGGCGATCGCGGGCAGCAGGCTGTCGGTGGAGAGCTCGCCGTGGTGGCCGATCCGGATGCCGCCGCGGACGGCCGCGACCTGCACCATGCGGCCGTACACGTGGGCGAGCGGCAGGAAGACCAGGGTGGCGGGCGGTACCCCGCCGGTGTCGCGGAAGATCGGGCCCCACCCGGCGAGGAGGCCGTCGGCCTCGGCGGCGAAGTTGCCGTGGGTGAGCAGGCAGCCCTTCGGGCGGCCCGTGGTGCCGGAGGTGTAGATGACGGTGGCGACGCTGTCGGCGGTGACGCCGAGGCGCTGGCGGTGCACGAGGGAGTCGGGCACGCCGCGGCCGTCCTCCATCAGGCTCTCCACGCAGTCCCGGTCGAGCTGCCAGATGCCGGTCAGCTCCGGCAGGGCGTCGCAGACCGCGCCGACCGTCATCGCGTGGTCCTCGTGCTCCACCACGCACGCCACCGCCTGCGTCTCCGCGAGGATCCAGCGGACCTGTTCCGGCGCCGACGTCGGGTAGACCGGCACGGGGATCGCGCCGACCGCCCAGAGCGCGTAGTCGAAGAGCGTCCACTCGTAACAGGTGCCCGACATGACGGCGACCCGGTCGCCGTAGCGGACGCCGCGCGTCAGCAGGCCCTTGGCCAGGGCGAGCACCTCGTCGCGGAACTGCAGCGCCGTCACCGGGTGCCAGACGCCGCCGCGGCGCCGCGAGAGCTGGATCAGGCCGGGGTCGTGCTCGGCGGTGTCGAAGACCGAGTCGGCCAGCCCTCCGGCGGCGGGGGCGGACAGGGCAGGGCTGCTGACCTCGCGCACACGCCGCTCCCGATCCCCGTGCCCCCCGGCGGCCGGTCTGCCCCGGCCGCGCGGGCGGATGGCAGGGAAGCTACCGGATCGCCCGGTCCGCTGCCCAGAGCCTGCGGCGGAGGCGCGCGGATCGGCACCGCGTGCCGCCCGCGGTGACACCCGCGCGGGGGCGCCGCGAGAGCAATACGGGATCATTCGGGCAGGGCCCGTCGGCGATCGGTGCGACCCTTCGAACGGGTGGTCAGTGCGGTGTAGGCTCACGCAGATCCGTCGGCCCGGCCCCTCCGCCCGGGCCGTCATGCCCGTCCCGGGAGGCACTGCGCCCGCCCGACAAGCACCCCCTGTCCGCGCTTGGCTCCATCCCGACCGAGGACCCCATGCGTCTGCGCAGCAGCTCGATCCGCGCGAAGATCATCGCGCTGCTCATGGTGCCCATCGTGGCCCTCACCGGGCTGTGGGTCTACGCGACCCTCATCACCACCGGCGACGTCCGGAGCCAGTTCGACGTCAGCACCACCTACCGTGAACTCGTCCGGCCGGTCGACGCCTACACCCAGGACCTCCAGGACGAGCGCCGCACCGCCGTGCTCCGGCTCGCCGACCCCGGCTCGCAGCCCGCCAAGGACGCCTACCAGCACGCCCAGGCCGCCACCGACAGCAGCCTGCGCGAACTCCGCTACCTGACCGACTCCGCCGCCGCAGGCAAGCTCGACGCGCAGCAGCGGGTCCGCTACCAGGACATCCTCACCGCCGCCGACCAGCTCTCCGCCATCCGCAGCCAGGCCGGCCGCGAGGCCGTCAGCTGGGACCACCAGCTCGCCTCCTACAGCGGACTCGTCGAGACGGTCTTCCCCTTCCGCTCGTCGTTCGTCGGCCGGCAGAGCGGCCAGCTGCCCCGCCAGACCACCCTGCTCAACGAGCTGGTGCGGGCCCGCGAGTACCTCTCCCGCGAGGCCGCCGCCATGCAGGCGCTGCGGCTCTCCCGGAGCACCTACCCCCAGCAGATCCAGGTCGCGCTCGACAACATGCACGCCCAGCAGGCGCTCTTCCGCGTCTACGTCGGCGAACTCGACCTGCAGGACCAGCGCGACTACGCCGACCTGCGCGGCAGCGACGCCTGGATGGTGCTCGACGCCGCCGAGGCCACCTTCGACAGCGCCGCCGACCGCGTCGCCACGCTGCACGCCGGCACCAAGGACCCCTGGAAGGAAGCCGCCGAGCCCTCCCTCGCCTCCTTCGCCGACCTCAACACCCGGCTCGCCGACCGGATCGGCGAACGCGCCACCTCGTACGCCGTCAACCAGATCGTGCGCGGCGGCATCGCCGGCCTCATCGGCCTCGTCGCCGTCGTGCTGTCGGTGCTCATCTCGTACCGGATCGGCCGCGGGCACGTCCGCGAACTCGTCGCGCTGCGCAACGCCGCGCAGGAACTCTCCGGCACCCGGCTGCCCGGCATGATGGTGCGGCTGCGCCGCGGCGACCCGGTCGACGTCGAGGCGGAGGCCCCGCAGCTGGAGTTCGGCGCCGCCGAGATCGGCCAGGTCGGCCGGGCCTTCCACGACGTGCAGCGCGTCGCCGTCGAGGCCGTCGTCGAGCAGGCCGAGCTGCGGCGCGGCGTCTCCGCGGTCTTCGTCAACCTCGCCCGCCGCAGCCAGGTGCTGCTGCACCGCCAGCTGACCCTGCTGGACGCCATGGAGCGCCGCACCGAGGACCCGTCCGAGCTGGAGGACCTCTTCCGCCTCGACCACCTCACCACCCGCATGCGGCGCCACTCCGAGGGCCTCATCATCCTCTCCGGCGGCTCGCCGGGCCGGGCCTGGCGCAAGCCCGTCCGGATGGTCGACGTGGTGCGCGCCGCGGTCGGCGAGGTCGAGGACTACGCCCGGGTGATCGTGCGGCCCTTCCCCGGCACCGGCCTGCTCGGCAGCGCGGTCGCGGACGTCACCCACCTCGTCGCCGAACTCGTCGAGAACGCGACGGTGTTCTCCCCGCCGCACAGCCAGGTCACGGTGCAGGGCGAGGTCGTCGCGCACGGCTTCTGCCTGGAGATCGACGACCGTGGCCTCGGCCTGAGCGAGCACGCCCTGGAGGAGATCAACGAGCGGCTCGCGGTGGAGCAGGAGTTCGACCTCGCCGACACCGACCGGCTCGGCCTGTTCGTCGTCAGCCGGCTCGCCCGCCGGCACGGCATCCGGGTGCACATGCGGCCCTCGCCGTACGGCGGCAGCACCGCCGTCGTGCTCGTGCCGCGCGAGCTGCTCGCCGACGCCAGCGAGGTGATGGCCGACCAGTTCTCCGGCCAGCCCGTGGCCGACGCCCGCCCCGACGCCGCCCGCACGGCCGGAGCCCGCCCCGAGACCGGCCGGCACGCCGCCGGGCCCGCCGAGGCCCCGCCCGGCGTCGACGGCAGGCCCGCGCACGGTGTCGTCCGGGTCGGCGGCGGCCCCCGGCCGTCCGCGGCGGAGCCCGCCAGCACACCCGGCGGGCTGCCCCGCCGCCGCACCGGCGGCCCCGTCCTGGTGCCCGACCCCGACGGGGCCGGCACGGGCCGCCACCGCCGCGCCGACGGCCCGGAGCCGTCCGTCGCACCCGCACCCGCGCCCGCATCCGTGCCGGCCGCCGCCGAGGCCGTACCGGCCGCCGGGCCGCAGGGCCCCGCGCCGCTGGTGGCGGGCGGGCTGCTGCCCCGGCGCGTCCGGCAGGCCAGCCTGGCCCCGCAGCTCCGGGACGGCGCCGACGAGCACGACGCGGCCGCCGCCGAACGCGCCAGGGAGCGCTCGCCCGAGGAGGCGAGGGCCGCCTTCGCGTCGTTCCAGCGGGGCTTCCAGCGCGGCCGCGGCGACCGCCTCCAGCCGGCGTCGCTCACCGTCGTGCCGGACCTCCCCGAGCCCCCGCCGCCGCCCCGCGCCGGCACGCCCAGGGGCCGGTCTCCCGTGCCGCCCCGGGTGGCGCTACCCTCTGCACCCGTCCCACCTGCTCTGCCGGCCGCCCGACCGCGGCCCCAGCTGTACCCCGTACGCCAAGGACATCCCGTACCACCCGCACAGCCCGCCCCAGCGGAAGGACCCGAATCATGACCGCAACGACACCGCCGTCCGGAGACCTCAACTGGCTCCTGGACGATCTGGTGGGCCGTGTCGCGACGTTGAGGCACGCGGTGATCCTCTCCGGCGACGGCCTGGCCACCGGCGTGTCCAGCGGCCTGGCCCGGGAGGACGCCGAGCACCTCGCCGCCGTCGCGTCCGGCTTCCACAGCCTCGCCAAGGGCGCCGGCCGGCACTTCCGGGTCGGCGGGGTCCGCCAGACGATGGTGGAGCTCGACGAGGCGTTCCTCTTCATCACGGCGGCGGGCGACGGCAGCTGCCTCGCCGTGCTGAGCGACGCGGAGTCCGACGTCGGCCAGATCGCCTACGAGATGGCCCTGCTCGTCAAGCGGGTCGGCGAGCACCTCGCCGCCGAGCCGCGCACCGAGCCCGCCCCGCCGGGGAGATGAGCGAGCCGATGAGCGCCCCCGAGGACGGACGGCAGGACGACGGGCAGGAGGCCGGGCCCGGCGCGGCCGCGCCGGACGTCGACCTGTTCGCGCCGCGCGGCCCGGTCGAGGACCGCTGGTTCGACGACGACGCCGGTCCGGTCGTGCGGTTGTTCTCGATGACGCGCGGCCGCGCGGCCCGGCCCGTCGAGGACGGGCTGTTCGACCTCATCTCGCTCATCCGCGCGGTGGACGCGGACCCGGTGTCCGATCGCGGGCCCGTGCTGGACGCCTCCCACCACGCCCTGCTCGCGCTCTGCCGCGACGAACCGCTGAGCGTCGCCGAGCTCGGCTCCTACACCGACCTGCCGGTCAGCGTCGTCAGGGTGCTGCTCGGCGACCTCCACGAGGCCGAACTGATCAGTGTCACGAAGCCGGTGACACTCGCGCAGCGCCCCGACGAACAACTGCTCCGGGACGTGATCCATGCCCTCCGTGCCCTCTGACGCCCCCGCGGGGCCCCGCTCCGCGCCGTGGTCCGCCGTCGCCCTCAAGATCCTCGTCGCCGGCGGGTTCGGCGCGGGCAAGACCACCCTGGTCGGCGCGGTCAGCGAGATCCGCCCGCTGCGCACCGAGGAACTCCTCAGCGAGCGCGGCCGCCCGGTCGACGACACGGCCGGGGTCGAGGGCAAGCGCACCACCACCGTCGCCATGGACTTCGGGCGGATCGACCTCCGCCCGGGGCTGGCGCTCTACCTCTTCGGCACGCCCGGGCAGGACCGGTTCTGGTTCCTGTGGGACGAGCTCGCGAGCGGCGCGCTCGGCGCCGTCGTGCTGGCCGACACCCGGCGGCTCGCCGACTCCTTCCCGTCCGTCGACTACTTCGAGCAGCGCGGCCTGCCGTTCGTCGTGGCGGTCAACTGCTTCGAGGGCACCGAGGTGTACGCCCCGGACGACGTCCGTGCCGCACTCGACCTCGACCCCCGGGTGCCGGTGCTGCTGTGCGACGCGCGGCGCCGCGAGGACGGCAAGGAGCTGCTGGCCCGGCTGGTCGAGCACGCGGCGGGCTTCGACGCGGCTCCCGCCGCGCACGGCTGACCGGGGACGTTCCGGCGGCTGTCCGGATGGTGGTCGGTTCCTGTCCCGGATGGCGGACGCCGTTGTCCGCGGGCTTGCCCGGGGCCGTCAGGGCATGGAAGGCTCATACCCGTTGCACGTCGCGCCCGTCCCGGCGCCGTGCCCGAGGGGGAGGAGTCGACACCGTGACCGCAGACGCGTTCCGTTCCGTCGTGATGCCCACCCCCGCCGTGCCGGCGCTCACCGTGCGCCGCCACATCGACCAGGCGCTGGTCTGCAGCGCCTGCTGTCGCTGACGGTTCCCCCACCGGGCCCGCGCCCCGTTCGCAGGCCGGTCCGTCGCCCGCACCACGCCCCTCCGCCGTCCGCGGAGCACGGCAGCCTCCACCCTTGCGCACACCGGAGACCCACTCGTGGACCCGTTCCATCGCGACCTCGAACCCTTCTGGCCCTCCCGCCAGCCCTACCTCTTCGACCGGACGTGTCGGCGCGCTCCCGGCGCGTCCCGCCCTGCGGCGAGCTGACGGACCGTCAGTTCCCTCTCCGCACCAGGCCCGACGCGCAGACGACCACCCGAATCCGTTCCGCGCGAAGAGAGCTCACCATGTCCTCCACCTCCACGGCCACCCGTACCGTCACCGCCGCCACCCCGCACCTGCGGGCCGTACGCTCCGTCACCGCCGTGCCCGGGGGTGAGCGGTGGTACCCCGCCGCAGCCCCGCAGCAGCACCCGGTGCCGCCCCAGGACCGCACCCCGGACCGGCTCGCCGGGCCGGCCGAGGCCCCGCAGTCCGTCCCGTCCGCCGCCGCGCCGGTGACCGCCGGGCTGCCGGCCGGCGCGATCCCGGAGGGCGCCACGGTCGTCGCCCTCCCGCAGGCCCTGCTCGCCCAGTACGGGGCCGAACTCGGCGGCTCCGCCGGGCACCCGCTCGTCGGCTACCTGCTGCTGGTGCCCGCCGACCGGCCCGCCGCCGCCCCCGTCGAGGCGCCCCGGCCCGCGGCCCGCCAGGCCGGCCGCGGCATCGCCGTCGACACCGACCGGCGCACCGCGTACGTCGACGGGGTCCAGCTCGACCTGACCTACCTGGAGTTCGAGCTCCTCGCCCACCTCACCGCCCACCCGCACCGCGTGCACACCCGCGACCACCTCGTCACCGCGGTCTGGGGCTACGGCCACGTCGGCGACGGCCGCACGGTGGACGTCCACGTGGCGCGCCTGCGGCGCAAGCTCGGCGCGGCCCAGCGCGACAGCATCGTCACCGTGCGCCGGGTCGGCTACAAGTACGCCCCGACCGCCTGACGCGGCCCGCGTGAGGCCGGACGTGCGACGGCCGGGCCCGCCCCCGCAGGGCGGACCCGGCCGTCACCGCTCACCGTGCACCGCTCACCGTGCACCGCTCACCGGCGCGGACCGCGCCGGAGCAGCCTCCGGAGGAGGCGCGGCCGGCGGCGCAGGCCGGCCGTGCCTGCTCTTCAACGGCTGAGGCGGTCGATCTCGGCGAGCTCCTCGGCGGTCAGCGGGCCGCCGTTCAGCGCGTCGATGTTCTGGTCGAGCTGGCCGACGCTGGACGCACCGATGATCACCGACACGACCCGCTCGTCCCGGAGCACCCACGAGAGCGCCAGCTGGGCCAGCGTCTGGCCGCGCTGCTCGGCGACCTTGTTGAGCGCGCGCAGCTGCTCCAGCTTCTGCCCGCTCAGCGACTCCTCCTTGAGGAAGTGGCCGACCGACATCCGCGAACCGGCGGGCACCTCGCCGCTGAGGTAACGGTCCGTCAGCAGGCCCTGTGCCAGCGGCGAGAAGGCGATCAGGCTGGTCTGCGTCTCGCCGACCGCGTCGAGCAGCCCGTCCTCCGGCGTGCGGTTGAGGATCGAGTAGCTGATCTGGTTCATCAGCACCGGCGTGCCGAGGCCGCGCAGGATCTCCACGGCCTCTCGGTGCTGCTCCGCCGGGTAGTTGGAGATGCCCGCGTACAGCGCCTTGCCGGACCGCACCGCGGAGTCCAGCGCCCCCATCGTCTCCTCCAGCGGAGTCGTGGAGTCGTAGCGGTGCGAGTAGAAGACGTCGACGTAGTCGAGGCCCATCCGGTCCAGCGACTGGTCGAGGCTGGCCAGCAGGTACTTGCGCGAGCCGCCGTCGCCGTACGGGCCCGGCCACATGTCGTAGCCCGCCTTGGAGGCGATGAACAGCTCGTCGCGGTACGGCTTGAAGTCCTGCGCGAAGAGGTAGCCGAAGTTGCGCTCGGCACTGCCGTACGGCGGGCCGTAGTTGTTCGCCAGGTCGAAGTGGGTGATGCCGCGGTCGAACGCCCGGCGCAGCACCGCGCGCTGGACGTCGAGCGGCTGGGTGTCGCCGAAGTTGTGCCACAGGCCCAGCGAGACGGCGGGCAGCTGCACGCCGCTGCGGCCGGCCCTGCGGTAGGTCATCGACGCGTAGCGGTCGTCGGAGGGGATGTAGGTCATACCGGCATCCTGCCAGGTGGAGAGCGGTTGCAGGGACGAAGGTCCCTGCCCCGGGCCACTACCGGCGCGTAGCCTGGAGCGACACGTCCCGCGGAGGAGAGGAGCCCCGGTGCCGCACCCCGACATCGCCGCCCGCGCCGACCTGGAGCCGCTGCTCCGCCGCTTCTACGCCGCCGCGTTCGCCGACCCGTCGATCGGCCCGTTCTTCACCGAGGTCGCCCGGCTCGACCTGGAGGCGCACCTCCCGCACATCACCGACTTCTGGGAGAGCGCCCTGCTGCGCAGCGGCGACTACCGCCGCAACGCCTTCGCGCCGCACCTCGGCCTGCACCGGCGGCGTCCGCTGACCGCCGCGCACTTCGGCCGCTGGGTGCAGCTCTGGCGGGCCGCCGTCGACGGCCTGTACGCCGGGCCGGTCGCCGAACGCGCCAAGGCGCAGGGCGAGCGGATCGCCCGTGCCATGCTCGGCCGCCTCACCGACGGCGGCACCGGCGGCGGTGAGGGCGGCTTCGTGCCGCTCGCGGCCGTACTGCTGCGCGGCTGAACCGCCAGGCCCGGCCGTCCGTGCACCGAGCAGCCGTGCGGCGCCGCTGTCCCGGGCAGCCGGTCCCGGGCCGCGGCCCGGGACCGGTTCGGAAGCGGCGTGGAAGCGGCTTGGAAGCGGCTTGGAACATGCCGCCGGGCATCGCATAGGCTCGTCGCACCATGGTGCGGATAACGGTGCTGGGTGCGCTCACGGCGCAGGTGACGGGGGTCGGGACCGGACTGGGCGGGCCGCGCCAGCGCGGCGTGCTCGCCCGGCTGCTGGTGGCCCGCGGCGCCGTCGTGCCGGTCGACCTGCTGATCGACGACCTGTGGCGGGGACGGCCGCCGGCCAAGGCCGCCGCCTCGCTCCAGGCGTACGTCTCCAACCTGCGCCGCACCCTCGAACCGGGGCGGGCCCCGCGGGAGCCCGCCGAGCGGATCGTCAGCGCGGCGCCCGGCTACGCCGCGGTGTTCCCCGTCCCCGCCGTCGACGCGTGGGAGTTCGAGGGGCTGCTCCGGGACGCGCACGGGCTCGTCCCGAACGCGCAACGGCCGCGGGAGGAGACCGGCCGGTCCGTCGCCCGGATGTTCGAGGATGCCTTCGCGCTCTGGCGGGGTGATCCGTACGCCGAGTTCGCCGACGAGCCGTGGGCCGCCGCCGAGATCGCCCGCCTCCGTGAACTCCGCACCGCTGCAAGGGAGTCGGCCGTCGCACTGGCCGTCGCCGAGGCGCGCTGCGCGGACGCCGTGCCGGCCGCCCGGGCCCTCACCGAGGAACACCCGCTGCGCGAGGAGGGCTGGCGGCTGCTGGCCCGCGCCCTGTGGGGCACCGGACGGCAGGCCGACGCCCTGGACGCGCTGCGCCGCGCCCGCGCCGTGCTCACCGCCGAACTCGGCCTGGACCCGGGCCCCGCGCTCGCCGAGCTGGAGGCGGCGATCCTCCAGCAGCGCACCGACCTGCTCGCGGTGCCCACCCCGCCCCCCGCGCTGCCGCGGATCCCGGACTCCGGCGGATGCGGCAACGGCCCGCCGGACGCGCCGTTCGTCGGCCGGCAGGCCGAGGAACGGCTGCTGCGCGAGGCGGCCGACGCCGACCGCGCCCGCACGGTCGTACTCGTCAGCGGGGAGGCCGGGGCGGGCAAGTCCACCCTGCTCGACCGCGAGCGGTACCGGCTGCGCCGGGCCGGCTGGCTGGTGGCCTCCGGGCGCTGCCCCGAGGCGGAGGGCGCGCCGCCCGCGTGGGCCTGGACCGAGGCACTGCGCGAACTCGCCCACCAGGCGCCCCCGGACGCCGCGACGGCCGCCGAACTTGCCCCGCTGCTCGACGACGACGACCCCACCCGCCGCCGGGACGCCCTCACGGGCCGGTTCCGGCTGCACCGGGCCGTCGTCGACTGGATCACGGCGGTGTCCCGGGAGTCGCGGGTCGCCGTCCTCCTGGACGACCTGCACGCCGCCGACCCCGAGACCAGGGACCTCGTCGCCGAGCTCGCCGCCGCCGCGGGGGCCGGGCACCTGCTGCTGGTGCTCGCCCACCGCCCCGGCGAGGGCGACCTGACCGAGCTGCTCGGCGTCCTCGCCCGCCGCTCCCCGCACCGCATCCCGCTCGGCGGCCTGGACGCGGCCGAGGCCGGCGAGCTGATCGGCAGGGTCTGCGGCAGGCGCGTCGCCCCGGAGACCGTCCACGCGCTCGCCGAACGCACCGGCGGCAACCCGTTCTACCTCGGGGAGATCGCCCGGCTGCTGGCGGCCGAGGGCCCGCGCGCCGCCGCCCAGGAGGTGCCCCAGGGCGTCCGGGACGTGCTGAGGTGGCGCTTCGACCGGCTGCCGCCCGCCACCGTCGAGGTGCTGCGGCTGGCGGCGGTGGCCGGCCGGGACGCCGACGTCGACCTGCTGCTGCACGCCTCCGACGGCACCGAGGAGGACCTCCTCGACGCGCTGGAGGCGGCCGTCGTCGTCGGTCTGCTCACCGAACAGCGGCCGGGCACCGTCCGCTTCGCGCACGCCCTCGTCCGCGACACCCTGTACGCCGACCTCGGCGGCCTGCGCCGGGCCCGCCTGCACGGCCGGTACGCCGAGGCGCTGGGCGCGCTGCGCCCTGACCGGCTCGCCGCGCTCGCCCACCACTGGACGAACGCCGCGTCCTCCGCCACCGCCGAGCGCGCCGTCGACGCGTGCGTCCGCGCCGCCGAGGCCGCCGAGCGCCGCTACGCCCACGAGACCTGCGCCGACCTCCTCCGGCAGGCCCTGGACAACCTCGACCGCGTACCCGAGGACCCCGGCGGCCCGCGCGACCGCCCCGCCCGCCGGATCGCCCTGCTCGGCGCGCTCCTCCGGGCCCAGGTGCGCTCCGGCGAGATCGCCGCGGCCACCGCCACCCGCGGCCGGGCCGTCGCCCTCGCCGAGGAGACCGGCCGCGAGGACCTGCTGATCGAGGCCTGGACGGCGTGGACGGAGCCCACCCCGTGGGTGACGCACCCCTACGGCACGTTCGACGTGCAGGCCGTCGAGACCCTGCAGCGGCTGCTCGCCCGCCCCGGGCTCACCCCGGCCACCCGCTGCCGACTGCTCGACGCCCTCACCCTGGAGTGCAACTGCTCCGGCGAGCCGGTCGGCGTCGCCGCCGCCGCGGAGGCCGTCGCCCTCGCCCGCGCCGAGGGAGACCCGCGCCTGCTGGCGCTGGCCCTCGCGGCGAGCGCCCGCATCTGCGACCTCGAACTCGCCGCCCCCGCCCGCGCCGGGATCGCCCGCGAACTCGCCGCGCTCGCCCGCGGCCACGACCTGCCCGCCTACCGCTGGCAGGCCGAGCAGCTGCAGGCCACCGGCGCCGCCGTCCGCGGCGACCTGCCCGCGCTGCGGGGCCACCTCGCCGAGGCCGCCGACCTCGCCGAACGCTACGCGCTGCGCGAGCTCCAGGACGTCGGCCTCTGCCACCGGGGCATGCTCGCGATCACCGCCGGCCGCACCGACCTGGCCGCCGAGCTCTACGGGCGGGCCGTCGCCGGCCTGCGCGCCCGCGGCTCCGTGCACGCCGAGAGCTTCGGCGCGCTCACCGAGATCACCCTGGCCCTCCAGGAGGGCAGGATCGGCGGGCAGCTCGCCCGGATCCGCGCCCTCGGCGCCGTGCACGGCCCGCTCGTCGCGGACGCGGAGGCGCTCGCACTGGCCGCGCGCGGCCGCACCGAGGAGGCGCGCGCCGTACGCGCCGCACGGACGCCCGTCCAGCCCGACTACTACCGCTCCTTCTTCCTCACCGTGCGCGCACTGGCCGTCGTCGCCCTGGAGGAGCGCGCCGAGGCCGCCGCCCTGATCGCCGAACTCCTGCCGCTGCGCGGTACGGTGGCCGGCACCGCCTCGACCTCGATCGCGCTGCGCCCGGTCGACCTCGCGCTCGGCGAGCTCGCCCGACTGCTCGGCCGCACCGGGGAGGCCGCCCGGCACTTCGCCGGCGCCGCCGCGACGGCCCGCCGCTGGGAGGCCCCGCACTGGGAGGCCGAGGCGCGCGCCGCCCTGGCCGGCCTCCCGGAGGGCCTCCCGGACGGGCTCCCGGACGGCGGGGCCGCGGCCGGGCGCCAAGTGGTCTCCAAGCGCGGCCCCGCAGGCTGAGCGGGCAACGATCACCGCTGCCGAAAGGCCCGACATGTCCTCCCTGCTCGCCCGACTGGGCGGCGCATCCGCCGCCCGGCCCTGGCGCACCGTGCTCGCCTGGGCACTGCTGCTCGCCGTCGCCCTGGGCCTCGCCGCCGCGTTCGGCGGCACCCCGCGCGACGACTACCGGGTGCCGGGCACCCGCTCCACCGCCGGCAGCGACCTGCTGACCGCGCGCTTCCCCGAGATGTCCGGGGCGAGCGCCCGGGTCGTCGTCCACGACCGGCACGGCGCCCCGGTGCCCGCCGCCGAGCTGGACGCGCTGCACACCCGGCTCGCCGCCCTCCCCGGGGTGTCCGCGGTGGCCCCGCCCGTGCTGTCGGCCCGCGGCGACACCGCCCTGCTGGCGGTCTCCTACTCCGTGCCCGTCACGGACTTCCGGGGCTCCGAGGGCCTGGACGCGCTGCGCACGGCCGGGAGCCCGGCCGAAGGGGCCGGCCTGCAGGTCGAGTACGGCGGCCAGCTGCCGGAGAACTTCACCGCGCCGGACGGCGTCGCCGAGATGATCGGCGTGGGTGCCGCGCTGGTCATCCTCGTCGTCGCGCTCGGCACGCTGGTCTCCGCCGGGCTTCCCCTGGTGGTGGCACTCGCCGGTCTCGGCCTCGGCACCGCGCTGACCTCCCTGCTGGCGGCCGTCACCGACATCAGCCCGACCGCGCCGACGGTGGCCTCCATGGTCGGCCTGGGCGTCGGCATCGACTACGCGCTGCTGCTGGTGAGCCGCCATGTCGAGGGCCTGCGCAAGGGGTTGGACAGGCACGAGGCCGCCGCCGAGGCGACGGCCACCGCCGGTGCGTCCGTGGTGGTGGCCGGATCCACCGTGCTGGTCGCGCTGTTCGGGCTGAAGCTGGCCGGCCTGCCCACGTACTCCTCGTTCGGCTACGCGACGTTCGCCGTGGTCGGTGCCGTGATGGCGGCGGCGCTGACGCTCGTGCCGGCGCTGTGCTCGCTGGCCGGCGACCGGCTGCTGCGCCGGGCCGAGCGCCGCGGGCCGCGGGTCCGGCCGGAGCGCGGCCCGACCCGCACCGAGCGGTGGGCCGGGCTGATCGGCCGGCGTCCGGTGGCGGCCGCGGTCGGTTCGCTGGTGCTGCTGCTGGCCCTGGCGGCCCCGGTGCTGGGCATGCGCACCTGGCCGCAGGACGCGGGCAGCCAGTCGGCGTCGAACACCACCCGCAAGGCGTACGACCTGACGGCGGCGGCCTACGGGCCGGGCGCCAACGGCCCGTTGGTGGTGGCGGTGGACCTGCGTCGGATCCCGCAGGCCGAACTGCCCGGGATCGTCGCGTCGTTGAAGGCCGAGCCGGGTGTCGCGGCGGTCGCGCCGCCGCTGGTCAACCGGGCCGGTGACGCCGCCGTCGTCACCGTGACGCCCACCACCGGCCCGCAGGACGCCCGCACCGCGCGGCTGTTGAAGGCCGTACGGGCCGGGGTGCTGCCCGCGGGCGCCGAGGTGACCGGCACGGTCGCCGCCTTCTCCGACATATCCGACCGACTGGCCTCCCGGCTCTGGCTGGTGGTGCCGGTGGTGGTCGCGCTGTCGCTCGTCCTGCTGACCGTGCTCTTCCGGGCCCCGGTGATCGCGGTGAAGGCGGCCGCGATGAACCTGCTGTCGGTGGCGGCGGCGTACGGCGTGACGACGGCGGTCTTCCAGTCCGACGCGGGCGCGCGGGCGCTGGGGCTGCCGCACGCGGTGCCGGTCTCCAGCTGGGTGCCGATCCTGATGTTCACGGTGCTCTTCGGCCTCTCCATGGACTACGAGGTCTTCCTGCTGGACCGGGTGCGCGAGGACTGGCTCGCGACCGGGGACGCCCGCGGCTCGGTGGTGCGGGGCCTGTCGGCGACCGGCCGGGTCATCAGCAGCGCGGCGGCCATCATGGTCGCGGTGTTCACGGGCTTCGCGATCGACCCGGACATCACCGTCAAGATGATGGGCGTCGGCATGGCGGCCGCGGTGCTGGTCGACGCGACGGTCGTCCGGCTGGTGCTGGTGCCCGCCACGATGACCCTGCTGGGCCGCCTCAACTGGTGGCTGCCCGGCTGGCTGGACCGGCTGCTGCCGCGGTTCGGCACCGGGCACGTCGTCGCCGCGCCGGCCGCGTCGCCCACCCCGGAGCGCGTCCCCGCCTGAGCCGCGCCGCGCAGGGCCGCCGGGCAGAGGGGGCCGTTCCCGGACCGGGACGGCCCCCGACCCGTGCCCGCCGCCCTGGATTCTGTACCTACCGGTATGTACAGTGAGCCGTGTGAGCACCCAGGACCGACTCGTCGAGAGCACCCAGGAACTCCTCTGGGAACGCGGCTACACCGGCACCAGCCCGCGGGCCATCCAGCAGCACGCCGGCGCCGGACAGGGCAGCATGTACCACCACTTCGACGGCAAGCCCGACCTCGCCGCGACCGCCCTGCGCCGCAGCGCCGGACAGCTCCGCGCCCTCGCCGAGGAGCGCCTCGGCGGCCCCGGCACCGCGTACGAGCGGATCGCCGCCTACCTGGGGCGCGAGCGCGACGTGCTGCGCGGCTGCCGCATCGGCCGCATGGCCCAGGACCCGGACGTCCTCGCCGACCCGCGGCTGCGGGCACCGGTCGAGGAGACCTTCGCCTGGCTGCACGGACGGATCGCCGGGATCGTCGCCGAGGGCCGCGCCGCCGGCGAGCTCGCCGACGGCCCCGACCCGGCCGACACCGCCGCCGCGATCGTCGCCGTCGTCCAGGGCGGGTACGTCCTCGCCCGCGCCGCAGGCTCGCCCGAGCCCTTCGACCGGGCCGTCCGCGGCGCCCTCGCCCTGCTCCGCACCCCCTGAGGAGACGCCCGATGCAGGCCATGCAGTACGCCATCACCCTGCCCGCCGACTACGACATGGCGATCGTCCACCGCCGGGTCGCCGCCAACGGCCACCGCACCGACGACCTCCCGGGGCTCGGCCTCAAGGCGTACCTCGTCCGCGAGCGCGGCCGGGACGGCTCGCCCGTCAACCAGTACGCGCCGTTCTACCTCTGGCACACCGCCGAAGGCATGGCGGACTTCCTCGGCGGCGCCGGATTCCGCGGACTCAGCGCCGACTTCGGCCGGCCCGCCGTCCGCCACTGGCTCGGCACCGCCTTCCGCACCGGCCCGGCCGCCGACGCGCCGCCCCGCACCGCCACCCGCACCCTGCACCCGCTGGCCGCCGACGCCGACCCCGGCGAGGAGATCGCCCGGGCCGCCGACGCCCTCGGCGACGCGCCCGGCCTGCACTCCGCGGCCGTCGCCCTCGACCCGGACCGCTGGGAACTCGCCGTGTTCGAGCTGTGGGCCGACGGCCCGCCCGCGCCGAGCCCCGACACCTTCCGGGTACTGCACCTCTCCCGTCCCGGGTTCCACCTCCTCCCGCAGGGGCCTGACATGACCGGTCCAGCCCCCGCCCCAGCCCGCGCCCTCGACGCCGCCCGCACACCGTGACCGCGGTCCACACCGTGCTCGGGCCCGTGCCGCCCGAGGAGCTCGGCGTCACCGACGCCCACGACCACCTCTTCCTGTGCAGCGCCCTGCTCCCCGGCCGCGAGCTCGACGACCCCGCCGCCGCCGAGCAGGAGCTGCACGCCTTCGCCGCGCTCGGCGGCCGTGCCGTCGTCCAGTGGACGCCGTACGGCCTCGGGCGCCGCCGCGCCGACCTGCCCGCCCTGTCGAAGGCCACCGGCGTGCACATCGTCTCCGCCACCGGCCTCCACCAGGCCGCCCACTACACCGACCCGGACGGCCTCGCCCGGCTCCCGCTCGCCGAGCTCTTCACCGCCGAACTCCGCGCCGGTGCGGGCCTGGTCAAGGTCGCCGGCGGCTACCACGGCCTGGACGCGCACGCCCGGTGGACGATGGCCGCCGCCGCCGAGGCGCACCACGCCACCGGCGCACCCGTCGCCGTCCACCACGAACTCGGCACCGGCGCGCAGGACGTCCTCGAACTCCTCTGCGACACGCTCGGCGTGCCCCCGCACCGCGTCGTCCTCGGCCACCTCAACCGCTTCCCCGACCCCGGCCTGCACCGCGAACTCGCCGCCTCCGGCGCCTACCTCGCCTTCGACGGACCCTCCCTCGCCCACCACGCCACCGACCACCGGCTCGTCGACGGCCTGCACGCGCTCGCCGACGCCGGGCACGCCGACCGCCTCCTGCTCGGCGGCGACACCACCACGGCCGCCGCCCGCGGCAACCCCGGCATGGCCCACCTGCTGCGCCGCCTGCGGCCCCGCCTCGGCCCGGACCTCGCCCACCGGGTGCTGACCGCCAATCCGGCCGCCGCCTTCGCCTGGTGACCCGGGCCGCCCCGCCGGAAGCGCGCCCGCCGGCCGCCGAAGAGGCATCCTGGTACTGAGGCGTGCCGCAGTGCGGTCGTCCGTCCGTGGTGCCCGGGCACGCCCCAGGGGCCCCGCCGCACGGCCCGAGGCCGTGCCGGGGCGAGGCGCAGCACGGGAGCCGGCCATGAACAGCAGATCCCCCGCAGGTGTCGTCGTCGGCGTCGACGGGTCGGCGCACGCCGCGGCCGCGGCCGACTGGGCCGCCCAGGAGGCCGCCCGCCGCGGCTGTGCGCTGCACCTGGTGCACGCGGTCAACACCGGCACGGTGACGCTCTCGCCGCGAACGAGCTCGGCCGTGACCGACCTGATCCTGCACGACGCCGACGCCGTCCTGACGGACGCGCTCGGCAAGGTCCGCGCCTCCCACCCGACGCTGCGCCTCACCGGCGACGTCGTCCCGCGGGACGCGGCCGAGGCCGTGCTCACCGCCGCCGAGCACGCCGAACTCGCCGTCGTCGGCACCCGCGGCCACGGCGGGTTCGCCTCCCTGCTGCTCGGCTCCGTCAGCCTGCGGGTCGCCGCGCACGCGAGCTGCCCGGTGGTCGTCGTCCGCGGCGCCCCGCAGGTCGGCAGCCACGTGCTGGTCGCGGTCCGTGACGAACACGACGGCGGCACCCTGCGGTTCGCGCTCCGCACCGGCGAGCTGACCGGCCTGCCGGTGCACGCCCTGCACACCTGGTCGCCGGTGGTCGCGGACGTCGGCCACATGGCGCCGATGGTCGACGAGCTCGGCGAGGAGGCCCGCCTGCACGAGCAGTTGCTGCGGCACACCTGCGACCCGATCCGCGAGGAGTTCCCCGACGTGGTGTTCGAGGCCCGGCAGGAGCACGGCGCGACCGCGGGCACCCTCGTCGAGGCGTCCCGCAAGGCGGCCCTGCTCGTGGTCTCCCGGCGGCAGCCGGCCCCGCACTTCGGCCTGCGGCTCGGTACCGCGGTGCACGCGGTGCTGCACCACGCGTACTGCCCGGTGGCGGTCGTGCCGCTGGGCTGATCCGCCGCCGCGCCGCAACGGCGCGTCAACGCCAGGCTCCGGGTCGGTCCCCCGGGTGATCTGAGTCACCGCCACCGGTGCGCAGGTGGGCCGTACCCCTACGGACGTGCATACTTGTCCGTCGGCATGCACGGCTCCGGTGCGGTGCGCCGGGAACCGCCCGCTCCGGGGTGCAACCGGCAGCCCGCCGTTGCGCGTGGGTTCACGGGGAGGCCGCCGGACGGACGCCGGCCGGCGCGGTGCGCGGGGATCTACGGAGAGTGGCAGGGGAATGGGACTCACCAGCGGGACGGTCCTGGCGATCGCGGTCGCCGTCGCCGTCCTCATCCTGGCGGCGACCGTCGTGTGGTGGCCGCGGCTCTCCCGGCCGACCTGGGCGGCGGTGCTCGGACGGATCACCGCCCTGCTGACCTGCCAGCTCGCGGTGCTCTGCGCGATCGGGCTGGTCGCCAACAACTACTTCGCCTTCTACAGCAGTTGGGACGACCTGCTGGGCACCGGCGACACCGGCCCGGTGAGCGTGCAGGCGGCCGCCGACGACCGGCAGGCGCCCCGGCCGGTCGTGAAGGCCGAACTGCTGGGCCAGGAACAGGTGCAGGGCGGCAACGGCGGCCCCGACCAGGTCGGCCAGGTGCAGTCCGTACGGATCACCGGCTCGGTCTCCGGCCTGGCCACCGACGCCTACGTGTACCTCCCCCCGCAGTACTTCCAGCCCGCGTACGCGCAGCGGCGGTTCCCGGCCGCGGTCGTGATGACCGGCTTCCCCGGGGACGCCAAGAACCTCATCACCCGGCTCAACTACCCTGCGGCGGCACTCCAGTCGGTGCAGGCAGGGCGGATGCGGCCGACCGTGCTCGTGCTGATGCGCCCCTCGCCCGCGATGCCCGCCGACACCGAGTGCGAGGACATCCCCGGCGGCGCACCCTCGGAGACGTACTTCACCCGGGACGTGCCCGCGGTCGTGGCGGCCAGCTACCGGGTGACGACCTCGCCCTCCGGCTGGGCGGTGATGGGCAACTCGACCGGCGGCTACTGCGCGCTGAAGATGGCCATGCGCCACCCGGAGGTCTTCCCGACCGCGGTCGCGATGTCCGGCTACTACAAGGCCGCGGAGGACGCCACGACCGGCGACCTCTTCCGGGGCAGCGCGCAGCGCCGCAACGAGGCCGACCTGATGTGGCGGCTGCAGCACCTGCCGCAGCCGCGGATCTCCGTGCTCCTGGCGGGCAGCCAGGCGGGCGACGGCGGCTACCGGCAGGGTACGGAGGCCTTCCAGCAGGCCGTGCGGGCCCCGATGACGGCGAACACCGCCTGGGTGCCGCAGGGCGGCCACAACTTCCGCACCTGGACGCAACTGCTCGCGCCCTCGCTGGAGTGGATGTCCGCGCACCTCTCCGCGGGCGACACCGGCGCGCCGGCGGCCGCCGCGGCCGTCGGCGGGATGATCCCGGTCAGCTGAGCTGCTCCAGCACGCCGCTGTGCAGCTCGCCGACCCGGCCGCCCTCGCCCTCGTACGTCCAGAAGACCCGCACGGTGAGGGCGGCGAGGTCCATCACGTGGCTGACGGTGATGCCGCTCTGCTCCGTCCAGCTGACGAACCAGACCTGCGGGCCGACCTGGGCGACGTGCAGGGCGACGTCCTCGTACTGCCCGGCGGACTCGCCGAGGCCCTCCCAGCGCAACCGGGTGCCGTCGGCCGCGTACGTGTTGCGGAAGGCCGCGCCGTTGTCGACCTGGAAGCGGTAGGTGTGGCCGGCGAAGCCAGGCAGGGGCGCGGTCATCTCGGTCGGTTCCTCGGAGGCTCGACGGGCGGGCGCGGCCCGGGCGGCCGCACCCGTTCAACCTAGCGGACGGGGTGATCGTTCCCCACCTGGACGGCGGTACGCGGCCGCGGGGCGCCGGTGCCGTCCGTCCTGACGGCCCGTCGGATCCGTGCGGACGGCCGCGGCGTGCTCGCGCGGCGTACGGGTCCCGTCACGGCGGGTCGCCGCCGGTGCGGGCGTCCGGCGGCTGCGTGCCGACCGCTCCCGGCGTACGTTGGAGATCCGGAGGTGAGCCATGACCGAGCTGGTTCTGAGTGAGGTCGGCGCCGTCGTCGCGCCGGAGCGTGAGGCCGAACTGGTGGCCCTGTACCGCGAGCTGGTGGCGGGCCCGCTGCCCGAGGGGCTCGTCCGCACCGAGCTGCTGCACGGGCCCGGCGGCCGGTGGCGGGTGCAGAGTCTGTGGCGTGACATGGCCGCCCTGGAGGCGGTCCGCAGCGCGCCGGGGCGACCGGCGGCGCCGGCGCTCTTCCGGCAGGTCGGCACGGAGCCGGAGCTCACGGTGTACGTGGTGGCGGTGGCGCAGACCGGCGAGCTCAGCCTGCAGTGACCGCCCGCCGCTGCCCCGGCCCCGGCTCGGGGCCGGGGCAGCGGGTCGGGCCGGTGCGGTGGTGCGGCCGGTGCGGTGGTGCGGGCCGGGACGGGTCCGCCGGCTCAGGGGGCGAGCACCCGGCCGAGGCGGGTGGCGATCTCCTGCATCACCGGCACCAGGGCGGCCTGGCCGTCCTGGCTCTCCAGCGCCCTGATCCGGGCCTCCGGGCCGGAGACGGAGAGTGCGGCCGGGGCCGGTGCGCCGGGCACGGCGACGGCGATGCAGCGCACGCCGATCTCCTGCTCCTGGTCGTCGACCACGTAGCCCGAGGCGCGGGCGGCGGCGAGGTGGCGGAGGAGTTCGGCGGGGTCGGTCAGGGTGTGGGGCGTGTGGGCCTGGAGCGGCTGGGTGCCGAGCACCGCCCGGGCCTCGTCCTCGGGCAGCTGGGCGAGCAGGGCCTTGCCGACGCCGGTGCAGTGCGGCTGTACGCGCCGGCCGACCTCGGTGAACATCCGCATGGAACGGCGCGACTGCACCTGGCCGACGTAGACGACCTCGCCGCCTTCCAGCACGGCGAGGTTGGCGGTCTCGCCGGTGGCCTCCATGAGTTCGGCCAGGTAGGGGCGGGCCCAGCTGCCGAGGAGGCGGCCGGCGGTCTCGCCGAGCCGGATCAGGCGCGGGCCGAGGGTGTAGCGGCGAGCGGTGTCCTGCCGGACATATCCCTGCTGCACGAGGGTACGGATGAGGCGGTGGATGGTCGGCATCGGCAGGCCGGAGCTGGCGGACAGCTCGCTGAGCGCGGCGACGCCGCCGGCGTCGGCGAGCGCCTCCAGCAGCAGGAAGGCGCGCTCGACGGACTGCACGCCGCCGGAGCGGTCGGTGCCTGTCCGGTCTGCGGGGGTGCTGGCCACCGGCGTTCCCTTCGCGGTCGTGGGGAGGAGCGGAGCTCGGCGATCGCCTCAACAAACCGTTGAAATTCTGCATCGCGGAAACTAGGCTCCACTCTACAGAACGGAACCCTCCGCTCGGGGGGTCCGCATCCCGGGAGTCCCCGTCGGGGCCCCCGCACTGGCTCAACCGTCCAAGGAGTGTCCTGCCCATGGCTGCAGATCAGGGACCCGTCGGCGCCGTCCCCGCCGCCCCGGTCGTCACTGTCGCCGGTCCGCGCGTCGCCCGCGCCGAGGAGGTGCTCACCCCGGAGGCCGTCGCGTTCGTCGTCGGGCTGCACCGCGCCTTCGAAGGCCGCCGCCAGGAACTCCTCGCCCGACGGAAGACCCGCCGCGCGGAGATCGCCGCGACCGGCACCCTCGACTTCCTCCCGGAGACCGCGGACGTCCGGGCCGGCGACTGGACGGTCGCCGAGGCCCCCCGCGCCCTCCGGGACCGCCGCGTCGAGATCACCGGCCCCACCGACCGCAAGATGGTGATCAACGCCCTCAACTCCGGCGCCCGCATCTGGCTCGCCGACTTCGAGGACGCCTCCTCGCCCACCTGGGAGAACGTCGTCGGCGGCCAGATCAACCTGGTCGACGCCTTCGAGGGCCGCATCGACTTCACCTCGGAGGCCGGCAAGGCCTACACCCTCGGGCCCGCCGCCGGGCTCGCCACCGTCGTGGTCCGCCCCCGGGGCTGGCACCTCGACGAGAACCACCTGCTCGTCGACGGCACCCCCGTCGCCGGCGCCTTCGTCGACTTCGGCCTGTACTTCTTCCACAACGCGGCCCGCCTGCTCGCCCGCGGCGCCGACGACCCCAACTCCGGGCCGTACTTCTACCTGCCGAAGACCGAGAGCCACCTGGAGGCCCGGCTCTGGAACGACGTCTTCACCCACGCGCAGGCGGCCCTCGGCATCCCGTACGGCACCGTGCGGGCCACCGTGCTCATCGAGACCGTCACGGCCGCCTTCGAGATGGACGAGATCCTCTACGAGCTGCGCGACCACGCCGCCGGCCTCAACGCCGGCCGCTGGGACTACCTCTTCTCCATCGTCAAGAACTTCCGCGACGCCGGCGAGCACTTCATCCTGCCGGACCGCAACACCGTGACCATGGCCTCGCCGTTCATGGCCGCCTACACCCGCCTGCTCGTGCGCACCTGCCACCGGCGCGGCGCCCACGCCATCGGCGGCATGGCCGCGTTCATCCCGTCCCGACGGGACGCCGCGGTCAACGCCGCCGCCTTCGAGAAGGTCGAGGCCGACAAGCGGCGCGAGGCCGCCGGCGGGTTCGACGGTTCGTGGGTCGCCCACCCCGACCTGGTGCCCGTCGCCGGGGCCTGCTTCGACGCCGTGCTCGGCGACCGCCCGAACCAGAAGGACGCGCCCGGCTCCGCCGAGCCGGTCACGGCCGCCGACCTCCTCGACGTCGCGGGCGCCGGCGGCACCTGCACCCGGGCCGGGCTGCACAACGCCGTGCAGGTCGGCATCCGCTACATCGAGGCGTGGCTGCGCGGTCTCGGCGCCGTCGCGATCTTCAACATGATGGAGGACGCCGCCACCGCCGAGATCTCCCGCTCGCAGACCTGGCAGTGGATCAACAACGGCGTCGTCCTCGCCGACACCGGGGAGAAGGCCACCGCGGACCTCGTGCGCCGGCTCGTCGCGGAGGAGCTCGCCGAGCTGAAGGCCGCGGCCGGCGAGACCGCCTACGCCGCCGGACGCTGGCCGGAGGCCGCCCGGCTCTTCGAACAGGTCGCGCTGGCCGAGGAGTTCGTCGACTTCCTCACCCTGCCCGCGCTGCCCCTGCTCGACTGAGACCACGCTAGCCGCCGCGGCCCCGCCCGCCTCCCGCCGGATCGTCGAACTCGTCGCGGCATCCGCGACGATCCGTACGAGGACGGGAGAGGACGGGAGAGGACGGGAGAGGACGGGAGAGGACGGGAGACGGCTGGAGACGGCTGGAGAGGCGGCGGCCCGGCGCGGCCGACCACCCGGCAAGGGGAGGCGGGTCGGAGCGCGGGTCGGAGCGCGGGTCAGAGCGCGGTGAAGCCGCCGTCCACCGCGAGCGTCGCCCCGGTGACGAAGGACGAGCGGTCGCTGCACAGCCAGGCCGCCGCCTCGGCGACCTCCTCCGGGCGGGCCGTCCGCGGCTGCGGGGTGGCCCGGTGCAGGGCCTCCTCCACACCCGGGTTGGCGGCGAACCAGTCGGTCACCATCTCGGTGCCGGTGATGCCCGGCGCGATCGCGTTGACCCGGATGCCGTGCGCGCCGTACTCCGCCGCGGCGGCCTTCGTCAGCCCGATCACGGCGTGCTTGGACGCGACGTAGGGCGCGGCGACAGGGGTGGCGACCAGGCCGCCGGTGCTGCTGGTGTTGACGATCGCACCGCCGCCGGCGGTGAGCATGGCGGCGATCTCGGGGCGCAGGAAGTTCCAGACCCCGCGCAGGTTGGTGTCGACCACGGCGTCGTAGACCTCGTCGGCCATCAGGTGCAGGGGGGTGCGGCCCGTCCCGTAACCGGCGTTGTTGAAGGCCGCGTCGAGCCGGCCGAAGCGCTCCACCGCGAGCGCGACCACGGCGCGGGCGGCCGCCGGGTCGCGGACGTCGGCGGCCAGGTGGGTGACCTCGGCGCCGTCCTCGCGAAGTGCGGCCGCGAGGTCGTGGAGCCGCTCGGCGCGCCGTGCGGTGAGCACGAGCCGGGCGCCCTCGCGGGCGAACACCCGGGCGGCGGCGGCACCGATGCCGCTGCTGGCGCCGGTGACGAGGGCGACCTTGCCGTGCAGCATGCCGGGTGCGGTGCTCATCGCGCTCCTTGGGGGAAGGGGCCGGGGGCCGGGGCCGTCAGCAGGGCACGTGCTGCCGGTACCAGGAGAGGTGGTCGGCGAACCGGGCGGCGAAACCCGGCCCGGGGTCGCGGCCGGTCAGCCGCCACACCGCGCCGTCGGCGAACCAGTGGTCGGTGGTGAGGCGTTCGAGGGCGTGCAGGCCGACCGGGTCGCCGGTGAGCCGGTCGCGGGCCTCCGCGAGGCCGATGCGGGAGCGGTGCCGCCGCAGTCCGAGCCGGTCGGCCAGCGCCGCCACGATCTCCGAACACCGTACCGGCTCGGGGTGGTTGACGAAGTGCGCGCCCGGCAGCGGCACCGGGCCGAGCGCCGCCCCGACGGCGGCCTCCGCGAGGTCGCGGACGTCGACGAGCGAGAGCAGGGCGTCCCAGCCCGCGGGGTCGGCGGCCAGCCTCCGGTGCAGGGCGGCCAGCCCGGGGACGAACCAGCGGTCGCCCGCGCCGTACACCAGGTGGGGCCGCAGCACGGTGCCGCCGGCGGCGAGGACGTGCCGCTCGGCGGCGGCCCGGGTGCGGCTGGTCGCCGAGGACGGGGCGAGCGGTGCCCGGTGCGGGGCGGTGCCGCGGAACGGCCCCCGGCCGTGCACGGCCGCCGTGGACACCAGCACGATCCGCCCGACGCCGTGGCGCCGGGCGTCGGCGACCAGGGCGGCCGTGCCGCGGTCGTTGACGGCGGTGAGGCCGGCCTCCGGTCCGCCGATCAGCGAGGCGCAGTGCAGGAGCACGTCGGCGCCGCGGCAGGCGCCCGCCAGGGTGGCGGGGTCGGCCAGGTCGCCGTGCACCGTCCGGCTGCCGGGGGCGGGGGTGGCGCCTCCGGTGCCGGTGCGGTGCCGGGAGAGGAGCAGGAGCGTGGCGTCCGGGGCGGAGCGGCGGGCGGCGGCGGCCACCCGGCTGCCGATGAAGCCGGTGGCTCCGGTGATGAGGATGCGTGCTGGCATGGGAGTCCCGCCGGTCCGGCCGGGTCGCGTCGGCGGTCTCAGACCTGCGCCGTGAGCAGGGTGTTGAAGACCTCGTGGCCGTCCTGGTGCCCGGTCACGTTGACGATGGCGGTGCCGGGGCGGTCGGCCGGGAGCACGGTGGTGCCGATCAGGCAGGGGCTGTCGAACTCGGCGTACCGGCCGAAGACGCTGAGCGCGCTCACCGGCACGAAGCGCGGTGAGCCGAGTGCGGCGCGGGCCGCCTGGCGGGAGGCCTCCAGCAGCACCATGCCGGGCACGTGGTCGCACGGGTGGTCGAAGAGCACGGGGTGGTGCGGGTCGTAGCGCAGCTGCCACACCCCGGACCGGTCGGTGGGGGCGAGCACCACGTCCCGCGGGTCGGTGCGGCCGACGTACCGGGCCGGCACGGGGGCCGGCGGGGTCTCGGACGGGACGGCGCTGCGGCGGTCGCCGCGCAGCCGGTCGTAGACCCCGGGCGTGGTGCAGGTGTACTGCGCGGAGCCGGTGGCGAGGAGCGCGTCGCCGCGCCGCACCTGGACGCGGTAGTGCATGGCGGCGAGCCGGCCGGCCCGGTGCTGCACCTCCGTGGTGACGTCGAGGGTGAGTTCGGCGGGGACGGGGCCGACCGCGAGGTGCTCCTCGTGGGCGGTGTAGTCGAGCTGCCAGAGGAGGAAGTGCCGGTCGAGCGGCACGCCGTACTCGGCGTGGGCGAGCAGGGCGCCGGTCTGGCGTATCGTCTCGGCGACGAGCAGAGGATCGTGCCGGGCGTCGAGGAGCGGGGTGAAGAAGGTGTGGGCCCGGGGCCACTGGGCGGAGACGGTGAAGCGGTGCTCGTCTCTGCGCTGCCAGCCGGTGAGAAGGACCTCGGCGACGGCGGCGCGGTGGACGAACTGCCGTGGCACGGTGGTGGTGAGCGGGCCGGATTCCGTTGCGGCCGGGGCGGTGTGCCCGGTTCCGGTGTGCGGTCGGCGGAGCGTGGTCGACGCTGTGGACTGCGACATGGATCCCCCCAGGGGTGGACGTGAGTGACGCACAGCTCTGGCTCGAAAAAAGATACGGCATGTACGGTTTGGTTTCTAGTGCTCCTCGGGAGCGGCTTGGACCCGGAGCGGAACCCTCGCCTCCGGGTCGGGCACCATGGTGCGAACGGAAAGGCAGGACCCCCAGTGGCGCAACAGGAGCGAGCGATCCGCACGCGGCGGACCATCCTCGCGGCGGCTGCCGCCGTCTTCGACGAGTGCGGCTACGAGAGCGCCACGATCGCGCAGATCCTGGCCCGGGCCGAGGTGACCAAGGGGGCGCTCTACTTCCACTTCACCTCCAAGGAGGAGCTCGCCCGGGGCGTCCTCGACGCCCAGCTGCTGCAGGGCGCGGTGCTGCCGCAGGCGTTCAAGCTGCAGGAGCTGGTGGACGTGACGATGGCGGTCGCGTACCGGCTGCCGGGTGACCCGCTGCTGCGCGGCGGCGTGCGGCTCGCGGTCGAGCAGGCCGGCGACTTCGGGGGCGGGCCGTTCCCCGCCTGGGTCGAGCTGTGCGCCGGCCTGGTGGCCGAGGCGAAGGCGCAGGGCGAGGTGCTGCCGCACGTCGAGCCGGAGGCCGTCGCGGAGCTCGTGGTGGGCGCCTGGACGGGCATCCAGCTGCTGTCGCAGCGCATGACCCGCCGGGCCGACCTGGAGCGCCGGGTGGCCACCTTCTGGTCGCACGTGCTGCCCGGCATCGCGGTGCCCGGCGTGCTGCCCCACCTCGACACCGCCGAGGACCGGGGCGCCCGGGTGGTCCGCGATTTCGAACGCTCCGCCGGCCGCCGGATCGCCGGCTAGCCCGCCGGGCCCGTCCCGCCGCCCGGTTCCGGGCGGCTTCATCCGCCTGAAACAAACCGCTCATACGGTTTCATGCTCGCCGCGAGCCGGTCGATGGGACAGAATTTCGCCCACGACGGGTGTCGGAATCCGTCCGTGGGATGTGCTGCTCGCGGGAGGCGGCGTTGGTGAAGCAGGTGCGGGCCGTGCAGACGCGGCGGGCTCTGGTCAGGGCCGCCGCCGGACTCTTCGACCGGGACGGCTACGAGCGCACGTCCCTCTCGGCCGTCAGTGACGCGGCCCGGGTGAGCAAGGGGGCGCTCTCCTTCCATTTCGACTCCAAGGCCCAGCTCGCCAACGCGGTCGAGGACGAGGGCTACGCCGAGGCGCGGTGCGCCGTCGGCGTCGCGGCCCGGGCCGGCCGCACCCCGCTCCAGACGGTGATCGAGGTGACGCACGCCCTCGGCCGGCTGCTGGAGGGTGACGACGCGCTGGCCCGCGCGGCCGTACGCCTGGCCCGGGAGCGCGAGCGCGGCGGCCCGGTGGCGCTCGACTGGCACGGCGCCTGGGAGCCCGCGGTGCGGGTGCTGCTGCGGCAGGCCCGGGCCGACCGCAGCCTGCGCCCGGAGGCGGACCTCCCGGCGATCGAGGCGATGGTCGAACTCCTCGTGGTGGGCGTCGAGCTGGCCTACCGCCGGCACGCGGGCGCCTACCGCAGGGCCGAGCTGACCGCGCGCTTCTGGCGCACGGCGCTGCCGGGGATCGCGGCGCCCGGGGTGCTCCCGAAGCTCCGTGTCGAGGGCCTCGCCGACTGAGCGCCGGGCCGCCCCGAGGCGTTCGACGGGGCTTCAACTCCGTTGCCGTGCATGGCTACTGTGGCCGCCATGCAGACGAACCCGACCCGCCTGAACAAGGCCGTCATCCCCGTTGCCGGACTCGGCACCCGCTTTCTGCCCGCCACCAAGTCGACACCCAAGGAGATGCTCCCGGTCGTCGACAAACCGGCCATCCAGTACGTCGTCGAGGAGGCCGTCTCGGCCGGCCTGCTCGACGTCCTCATGATCACCGGCCGCAACAAGCGGCCGCTGGAGGACCACTTCGACCGCAACTACGAGCTGGAGGACATGCTCCTGCGCAAGGGCGACACCGAACGCCTCGCGCAGGTCTGCGCCTCCACCGACCTCGCCGACGTGCACTACGTGCGCCAGGGCGACCCCCGCGGCCTGGGCCACGCGGTGCTGTGCGCCGCCTCGCACGTCGGCGACGAGCCCTTCGCGGTGCTGCTCGGCGACGACCTCATCGACCCCCGCGACCCGCTGCTCGCCCGCATGGTGGAGGTGCAGGCGCGGTACGGCGGCAGCGTGGTCGCCCTGATCGAGGTGCCGGCCGACCGCATCCACCTCTACGGCTGCGCCGACGTGCGCCCGGCCGGGCCGGACGGCCTGGTGCGGGTGGTCGACCTGGTCGAGAAGCCCGACCCCGGCGCGGCGCCCAGCGGCTACGCCGTCATCGGCCGCTACGTGCTCGCGCCGGAGATCTTCGGGGTGCTGCAGCGCACGCCCCCCGGGCGCGGCGGCGAGATCCAGCTCACCGACGCCCTGCGGGAGCTGGCCCGGCGCGGCGAGGTACGGGGCGTGGTCTTCGAGGGGCGCCGCTACGACACCGGCGACCGCGCCGAGTACCTGCGCACGACGGTGCGGCTGGCCTGCGAGCGGGCCGACCTGGGGGAGGACTTCCGCTCCTGGCTGCGGGAGTTCGTCGAGAGCGAGCTGCGGAGCCCGCAGTCCGTCGGGGGCTGAGCCCGGTGTGCAACCGCGGACGGGCAGCGGTTGCACGGTGTTCGGCGCCGGGGTGTTGCCAAGAAACGAACCGCATGGTTGGTTTGTTCTTGTCACCAGCAGGGGGAGGTCGACCATGGAGGTCGTCGAAGCCGGGCACCAGCCCGACACCGCCCACGCCCTGCGGCTGGGGCCCGCGTGCCGGGCCCCGGTCGCAGCGCTGCGGCCGGCCGATTCACCACGCACCACCGGCGAGGATCCGGAGCACGTCCGCCTCCTCGCCGAATCCGAGGACGAACTGCCGCCGATCATCGTGCACCGGGGCACGATGCGCGTCGTCGACGGCATGCACCGGCTCAAGGCCGCCGTGCTGCGCGGCGACCGCGAGATCACCGTACGGTTCTTCGAGGGCAGCCCCGACGAGGCGTTCGTCCTCGCCGTCCGGTCCAACACCGGGCACGGCCTGCCGCTCTCCGCGGCCGACCGCCGCGCCGCGGCCGTCCGCATCCTGGAGAGCCACCCGCAGTGGTCCGACCGGGCGGTCGCCACCGCCGCGGGCCTCGCCGCCCGGACGGTCGCCGCACTCCGCAGCCGCATCCCCGCCCCGGCACCCGCGCCCGCGCCGCACGGCGGCACGGACACCGGCGCTCCGTGGCAGCACCGGGTCGGCCGCGACGGCCGGGCCCGCCCGCTCGACAGTTCCGAGGGCCGCCGTCTGGCCGGCCGGCTCATCACCGACGCACCCGACGCGTCGCTGCGCACCATCGCCCAGCAGGCGGGCATCTCACCCGGCACCGTCCGCGACGTCCGCGACCGGCTGCGCCGCGGCGAGGACCCCGTACCGCTGCGCGTGCTGACCGCCGCACCGCCGCCGGAGCGGGCCCGCGACGACGCGCACACCGTCGTCCGGCTCGCCCCGCCGGGGGAGCGGCGCACCGCCCTCGCCGACAGCCTCCACCGCGACCCCTCGCTGCGGCTCAGCGAGACCGGCCGGCTGCTGCTCCGGATGCTCCAGGTGCGCACCCTGCCGCCGGCCCAGTGGGAGCGGATCATCTCCACGGTGCCCGCCCACTCCACGGGCATGCTCTCCGCGGCCGCCGCGGAGTGCGCCGAGGCCTGGCAGCAGTTCGCGGCCCGGATGGAGCGGCGCCGGTGCGCGGGGGAGTGACCGCCGTGCGGGCGGGCCGGTCAGCCGGCCGGGGTGTGGTCCGCGGCCGGCCGCGACCGGCCGGGCACCATGACCTCGCGCAGCATCCGCAGCCCCGCCTCGGCGGGCGAACCCGGCTCCGCGCTGTACATCAGCATCCAGTGGCCCGACTCGTCTGCCAGCCGTACCGTCTCGAAGCTCAGCTCCATCGGGCCGACCAGCGGATGGTGGAAGGACTTCACGCCCTCGACGCAGTTGCGCACCGGGTGCCGGGACCACAGCTCGGCGAACTCCGGGCTCTTCATCAGGAGTTCGCCGACGAGACCGGCCAGCCGGAGGTCGTCCGCGTGCCGGCCGGCGGTGATCCGCAGCGAGGCCACCGCCCGCCGGGCCTCCTCCTCCCACAGGGGGTACAGCTCGCGGGTGTGCGGGTCCAGGAACAGCAGCCGCTGCAGGTTCGGCCGGTCCGCGGGCCGGTCCGGGGCGGAGGCGTCCAGATGACCGGCGACCAGGGCGTGGCCGAGGGCGTTCCACGCCAGCACCTCGCTGCGCCGGTCGAGCAGCACCACCGGCACGTCCAGGGCGGCGACCAGCTGGCGGGTGCCGGCCCGGGCGTACTCGGGCCGCTCCGGTCGGCGGCGGCCCGAACCGCGGTGCGGACGCGCCAGGTTGCGCAGGTGCACCTGCTCGTCCTCGCTCAGCCGCAGGGCCCGGGCGATCGCGTCGAGCACCGCCTCCGAGGCGTTGCTGCTCTGCCCCTGCTCCAGCCGCGTGTAGTACGCGGAGCTCACGCCGGCCAGCTGCGCGAGCTCCTCGCGCCGCAGACCCGGCACGCGCCGGGCCCCGTACGAGACCAGCCCGACGTCCTCCGGCAGCAGCCGGGCCCGCCGGGTGCGGAGGAATTCGCCGAGCTCGGTGGGAGTGTCCATGCACCCCAGTATCACCGCGCCGGGCCGCCGCGCGGGGCGTCCAGCCTGACCCTGCGAGTGGTAGGCAGCGCGGTGGTAGGCAGCCGCTGCGTAGGCAGGCCAAGGGCCTGGCCCGGTCCGGCGGGCGCTCGCAGACTTCCCCCTGAACACCCCTTCCATGCCCGACACACCCCCCCTTCCCCGCCCCGACACGGCACATGACGAAAGGCTCTGACATGTCGACAATCGACGAGGTGGCCGCCGCAACCGCGCCGGCCGCCGCGCCGCAGAAGCTCACCGGCCGGCTGCGGCTCGTCCTGGTGGTCCTGCTGGTCGCGCAGTTCATGCTGGCCGTGGACTTCTCGATCCTCAACGTGGCCCTCCCGGTCATCGGCCGCGGCCTCGGCTTCTCCCTCGCGAACCTGCAGTGGATCGCCACCGCCTTCGCGCTCTCCGCCGCCGGCTTCACCCTGCTCTTCGGCCGGATCGCCGACCTCGTCGGCCGCCGCCGGCTCTTCCTGGCCGGCCTGGCCGTGCTCGGTCTCTCCTCCCTGGTCGGCGGACTCGCCGTCAACCCGGAGATGCTGCTCATCGCCCGCGTCGCCCAGGGCCTGGCGACCGCCGCCGTCACCCCGGCCGGCCTCTCGCTGCTCACCTCCTCCTTCCCGGAGGGCCCGCTGCGCGACAAGGCGCTCGGCCTCAACGGCGCCCTCATGTCGGCCGGCTTCACCACCGGCGCGGTGCTCGGCGGCATCCTGACCGACCTGCTCAGCTGGCGGTGGGCGTTCTTCATCAACGTGCCGGTCGCCCTGGCCGTGCTGATCATCGCCCCCCGGGTGCTCGGCGAGAGCCGCGGCGAGCGCGCCCGGCTCGACGTGCCCGGCGCCCTCACCGTCACCCTCGGCCTGCTCGCCCTCGTCTTCGGCCTCACCATGGCCGGCGAGCACGGCTTCGGCGACGCCCGGGCACTGACCGGCCTCCTCGCCGGCGTGGTGCTGCTCGTCGCCTTCTACTTCGTCGAGAAGCGGTCGCCGCAGCCCCTCGTGCCCGTCCGGGTGCTGCACCGGCGCACCGTCATCTGGGGCAACGTCGCCGGTCTCATCGCCTTCGTCACCGAGACCTCGCTGGTCTTCCTGATGACCCTCTACCTGCAGAAGGTGCTCGGCTTCTCGCCGCTCGCCGCCGGCCTGTCCTTCGCCGTCCTCGGCCTCGGCACCGTGATCGGCGGCGTCACCGCGGCCCGCGTCATCGGCCGCATCGGCACCACCCCCGCCCTCGTCACCGGCGGCATCGTGCAGGCCGTCGCCACCGCCGCCCTGCTCGGCCTCGGCGACGACCGCAGCTGGATGTGGCTGCTGCTGCTCGCCACCTTCGTCGGCGGCGTCGGCAACATGCTGGTCATCGTCGGCTTCATGGTCACCGCCACCTCCGGCCTGCCGGACGAGGACCAGGGCATGGCCACCGGCGTCGCCACCATGACCCAGCAGATCGGCATCACCATGGGCACCCCGATCATGAGCGCCATCGCCACCGCCGGGATCGGGGCCTCCGCCACCGCCGCGGCGATCCTCGACGGCGTCGGCACGGCGGTGCTCGTCAACGCGGTGATCGTGGCCGTCGGCGCCGTACTCGCCGGGGTCTTCCTCCGGAAGCGCGCCACGGTCTGACCCCGACGGGTCCGCCCCCGGCCGACCCGGTACCCCGCCCGACCCAGGCGCGGTGGCAGTGCTCCGTACAGCACCGCCACCGCGCCTCGGCACGTCCGGACGCGTTTCCCTCCCGCCCCCCTCCAGAAAGGAGTTGTGATGCCGCTCGCCCTGCTCGCCCTCGCCGTCGGAGCGTTCGGGATCGGCACCACGGAGTTCGTCATCGTCGGCCTGCTGCCGCAGGTCGCCGGCGACCTGTCCGTCTCCGTCCCGTCCGCCGGCCTGCTGGTCACCGGCTACGCCCTGAGCGTCACCGTCGGCGCCCCGCTGACCACCGCCGCCGGCGCCCGGCTGCCCCGCAAGACCATGCTGCTCGCCCTGATGGGCGTCTTCGTCGCGGGCAACCTGCTCTGCGCCCTCGCCGACACCTACGCCCTGCTGATGACCGGACGCGTCGTCGCGGCGCTCTGCCACGGCGCCTTCTTCGGCATCGGCTCCGTGGTCGCCGCCGACCTCGTCGCACCCGACCGGCGGGCCGGGGCGATCGCCATGATGTTCACCGGCCTCACCGTCGCCAACGTGCTCGGCGTGCCGCTCGGCACCGCCCTCGGCCAGCACCTCGGCTGGCGCTCCACCTTCTGGGCCGTCACCGCGCTCGGCCTGCTCGGCATCGCCGGGATCGCCGCCCTCGTGCCACGCCAGCCACGGCCCCCGGCGGGCGGCATCCGGCGCGAACTCGCGGTGTTCCGCCGCGGCCAGGTCTGGCTGGCGCTGGCCACCACGATGTTCGGCTTCGGCGGCGTCTTCGCCGCGTTCACCTACGTGGCGCCGATGATGACCGAGGTGGCCGGCTTCGGGGAGTCCTCCGTGACCTGGCTGCTCGTGCTCTTCGGCACCGGCCTGTGCGTGGGCAACGTGCTCGGCGGCCGCGCCGCCGACCGTCGACTCATGCCGAGCCTGTATGTCATCCTCACGGTGCTCGCCCTGGTGCTGGTGGCCCTGAACTTCACCGCCCACGCGAGGATCCCCGCCGCCGTCACCCTCGCCCTCTTCGGCATCGCCGGTTTCGCCACCGTGCCGCCCCTGCAGATGCGGGTGATGACCAAGGCCGAGGGCGCCCCGGCGCTCGCCTCGGCCGCGAACATCGGCGCGTTCAACCTGGGCAACGCCCTGGGCGCCTGGCTCGGCGGGCTCGCCATCGACGGCGGGCTCGGCTGGACCGCCCCCACCCTGGTCGGCGCGGCCCTCGTCGCCGCCGGCCTCGGTACCGCCCTGCTCTCCGGACTCCTCGACCGGGCCCCGCGCCCGGCCGCGTCCGACCCCCTCCCCGCAACCGCCCCCCTGATCGAGGTGCAACGATGACTGGTGTCAACCGCCGTACGATGCTCTCCCGTTCGGCCGCCGTGCTCGGCAGCACGGCGGTGGCCGGAACCCTGGCCACCACGGTCGCCGCCGCGGCAGGCGGCGCCCCCGCCCCCGAGGCCGGCGCGACGATACGCCCCGACGACCCGCGCTACGCCATGCTCACGACCGGCAACAACCAGCGGTTCGTCGCCCGCCCCGACTACGTCCGGATGATCCGCTCCACCGCCGACGCCGAGCGCGCCCTGCGCGACGCCGTCCGCCAGGGCAAGCGGGTGTCGCTGCGCAGCGGCGGCCACTGCTTCGCCGACTTCGTGTGCAACCCCGAGGTCGAGGTCGTGCTCGACTTCTCCGAGATGACCGGCGTCACCTACGACGCCCGGATGCGGGCCTTCGCCGTCGAACCCGGCGCCCGGCTGCTCAACGTCTACGAGGCGCTCTACAAGGGCTGGGGCGTCACCGTGCCCGGCGGCATCTGCTACAGCGTCGGCGCGGGCGGCCACATCGCCGGCGGCGGCTACGGCCTGCTCTCCCGCGCCCACGGCCTCGTCGTCGACCACCTGTACGCGGTGGAGGTCGTCGTGGTGGACGCCGCCGGCAAGGTCCGCACGGTCGTCGCCACCCGGGAGGCCGACGACCCGAACCGCGACCTCTGGTGGGCCCACACCGGCGGCGGGGGCGGCAACTTCGGCCTCGTCACCCGGTACTGGTTCCGGTCGCCGGGGGCGACCGGCAACGACCCGTCGAAGCTGCTCGTGCAGCCGCCGTCGACCGTGCTCGTCTCCGCGGTCTCCTTCCCCTGGGCGGACATGACGGAGAGCCGCTTCACCCGGCTGCTGCGCAACTTCGGCGCCTGGCACGAGGCCAACAGCGGCCCCGACAGCCCGTACACCGCGCTCAGCAGCCTCTTCAACGTGTGCCACAAGGCGCACGGCACCCTCGACATGTTCACCCAGGTCGACGCCACCGTGCCCGGCGCCGACAAGCTGCTCGCCGACTACCTCGCCGCGATCACCGCCGGCACCGGCATCAGCCCCACCGCCATGACCCGGCCGTCCGGCGAGCTCACCGCCATGCCGCAGCTCGCCGCACCCCGCCGGATGCCCTGGCTGCAGGCCACCCGCCTGGTCGGCACCAACAACCCGACCATCACCGACCCGACCGCCCGCGGCGCCCACAAGTCCGCCTACATGCGCCGGAGTTTCACCGACCGGCAGATCTCCGTGATGTACCGCCGCATGAGCGGCGCGGACTACTGGAACCCCGACACGATGATCGTGCTGTTCTCCTTCGGCGGGCAGGTCAACGCCGCCGCGCCGGACGCCACCGCCAACGCGCAGCGCAACTCCGTCTTCAAGATGTGCTTCCAGACGTTCTGGCACGACGCGGCCGGCGACGACGCCGCACTCGGCTGGGCCCGCGGCATCTACGAGGAGTTCTTCGCCGGGACCGGCGGCGTGCCCGTGCCCGACGACCGCCACGACGGCTGCTACATCAACTACCCCGACACCGACGTCGCCGACCCCGCGCACAACCGCTCCGGCGTGCCCTGGACGGAGCTCTACTACAAGGGCAACTACCCGCGCCTCCAGCAGGTCAAGCGCCGGTACGACCCGACCGACTACTTCCGCCACTCGCTGTCCGTGAAGCCGGCCCGCTGACCCTCCCTCCCGCACCCTCCCCGCCGCTCGGGCGGCCCTCCGTCCCGCGTGCTGCGGGGCGCCGATCCTCCGTCGCCCGATCCGGCCCGCACCCCTGCGGCCGCCGGCCGGGAAACAGCATTTCCCTGTCCGCCGCGGGCCATTTCCGGCCCGCGGCGGATTGCTTTTCCGGGCCCCCGGTGTGCAACGGGAATTCGTTGACGCCGGGCCGCCGGGAAAGGGAAGCTGATGGCACGCCCGATCAACCGGAATTCGACCCCGTGAAAGGCGAATCGATGCGAACCATCACCATTGTTCTGGGCACCAGGCCGGAGGCGATAAAGCTCGCCCCCGTCATTCAGGCCCTCAAGGACGACCCGCGTTTCCGTCCCGTCGTCGTCTCCACCGGCCAGCACCGCCAGATGCTCGACGAGACCCTCGACGCGTTCGGCCTGCGCCCCGACATCGACCTGGAGATCATGGCGCCCCGCCAGTCGCTCAGCCAGGTCACCTACCGCTCGCTGCGCGGCCTCTCCGAGCACCTGCGCCCGGCCGGCGCCGACGCCGTCATGGTGCACGGCGACACCGGCGCCACCCTGGCGGGCGCCCTGGCCGGCTTCCAGCACGGCATCCCGGTGATCCACGTGGAGGCCGGACTGCGCAGCGGCAACCTGCACTCGCCCTTCCCCGAGGAGGCCAACCGCCGGCTCGTCGCCCAGATCTCCGCGCTGCACCTGGCCCCGACCCCCGGCAACGCCGGCAACCTCATCCGCGAGGGCATCAGCCCCGACCGGATCGTCGTCACCGGCAACACCGTCATCGACGCCCTGCGCCGGGGCTGCGAGCTCGGCCGGGACTACGGGGACCCGGCCCTCGACGACCTCGACGACGACCCGCGCCGCGTCGTGCTCGCCTCCGCCCACCGGCGGGAGTCGTGGCAGCACCTGCCGGAGATCGGCCGCGCGCTGGCCACGCTGGCCGACGACCCCGCCGTGCGCGTCGTCCTGCCGCTGCACCGCAACCCGGTCGTCCGGGAGGCCCTGCTGCCGCTCGTCGGCTCGCACCCGGGCGTCACCGTGATCGACCCGCTGCCCTACCTGAGCTTCTGCCGCCTCATGAAGCGCGCCGACGTCATCGTCTCCGACAGCAGCGGCGCGGAGGAGGAGGGTCCGGCCCTCGGCAAGCCCACCCTGGTGCTGCGCGAGATCACCGAGCGCCCCGAGGCCGTCATCGCGGGCACGGCCCGCCTCGTCGGCCGCACCACCGAGGGCATCGTCGCCGAGGCCTTGAAGCTGCTCCACGACCCCGAGCAGTACGCGCGGATGGCCGAGGCGGCGAGCCCGTACGGCGACGGGCGGGCCGTGGAGCGCACCGTCGGCTCCATCGCGCACTTCTTCGACGAGGGCCCGGCGGTCGTCCCGTTCGTGCCCGGCAGCGCCATCGACCGGCTCTCCGTCGCGCTCGCGGGCCCCGCCCCGGCCGCGTACGCCGGTGGCTGAGCCCGCGGCCGTGACCGGCCGCACCGTGCCGCTGCCCGGCCTCGGCGGGCCGTCCCTGGCGGCGGAGGAGGTCGCCGGCGCCGGCACGCACCGCATCGGGGGCCGCGCGATCGTCGTCAACACCGGCGCCCGGCCGGCCGTGGTCGCCGAACACCCGCGGAAGGCGATCCCGCCGCTCGGCTCGGCCGTGCTGCACGACACCGCCGTCGAGCACACCGACCGGCTGCTGGTGCTGCGGACGGCCGAGACCGCGGACGCCGCCGCCCTCACCCGCGAGCCCGGCTGGCACCTGCTGGCCGGCCTGCTGCCGGGCTTCCCCCCGGAGACCCCGCTGTGGCGCGGGCCGCAGCACGACCTCGGAACGGTGGAGCTCACCCCGGAGGCGCTGCTCGGAGGCCCCGGCGGCGGACGTCCGCGGCCGTACCGGCTGAAGGTCAACCTCTGGTTCGCCCCGGCCGGCACCGACTGCCGCATCCACCACCGGCACGCCTTCCTGGAGGTGCACACCCAGGTGTTCGGGACGGGCCGGATGCAGAAATTCCGCGCGGACGACCACGGCACGCTCCACGAGGACGTCCTGCTCGCCCCCGGAAACACCCACGAACCGTTCTGTGAAATAGGTGCCGACGGAGAATTCACCTATCCCTGGCACCAGTACAAGGCCGACACCGACTGCGTGTGGCTCGCCGTCGAATACCACGAGGAGAGGTAGAAGGAAAATGGTCAGCATTCCGAAGTTCACGCCCGAGGTGGTCGCCGACCAACTGCGCGACGGCTACTGGCTGGAGGCTCCCGACATCGACGGGGACGGCACCCCCGACCTGTTCGGCTACGGCCTGCGCCTCGGCGAGGTGTACTGGTACCGCAGCACCGAGAAGTGGGAGCGCCGCCTCGTCGCGGACCGCATCCGGATGCCCGTCGGCGCCGACTACGCCGACATCAGCGGCAACGGCCGACCCGACATCGTGCTCTGCTACGAGCTGTACGGACCGGTCGGCACGATCGTCGACGCCGACACCTCCGGCGGCAAGATCGACTGGCTGGAGAACCCCGGCCAGCCCGAGAAGGACGAGAGCCGCTGGAAGCGCCACTACATCGGCCGCGCCACCGGCATGCACCGGCTGCGGGTCGGCCACTTCACCCGCACCGACCGGCTCCAGGTGCTCGGCCTGCCGATCGTCGCCAAGGAGGACGTGCACGCGGTGCTGCCGGTGGTGATGTTCACCCAGCCCGACGACGTGCTCACCGCCGAGGAGTGGCCGATGACCGTCGTCGACGACAGCCACTTCCGCATGATCCACGGCGCGGAGAAGAAGGCCGGCCTGATACCCGGCTCCGACCTCGACTCCCTGCTGCTCGCCTCCGACGAGGGCGTCACCTGGCTGCACTGGGACGAGCAGCACGAGACCTGGGTGCGCACGCTCATCGGCACCGGCGAGCTCGGCCAGTTCGAGCGGACCGGATTCCGCGGCAGCGGCGACCTCAACGCCGGCCGGATCGGCGACGACCCGATGGCGTACGTCGCCGCCATCGAGCCCTTCCACGGCAACACCGTCGCCGTCTACGTCAAGGAGGACCCGGCCGTCCCCGCGGCCGAGGCCGTCTGGAAGCGCTTCCTGCTGGACGTCTACGGCGACCCGAACGAGAACGGCGAGGGCCCCGGCCACCAGATCGTCTGCGCCGACTTCGACGGCGACGGCGAGGACGAGTTCCTGGTGGCCCTGCGCGGCCCGATGCCCTGGCAGGGCGTCATGTACTACAAGGCGCTGGACCTCGCCAACGGCGTGTTCGCCAAGTGGCGGGTCTCCGACGAGTCGGTGGCCCGGATCGCCACCGCCGACTTCAGCGGCGACGGCCGGCTCGACTTCGCCACCATCGCCTACTCGGTGCAGAACTACTACGTGGCGAAGGACGCCAAGATCGTCCTCCACCGCAACGAGACCGAGCAGGCCGGCGGCACCGCCTGACCCGCCCGCGGTACCCCACCCGACCGCGTGCCCGGCAGCCGTCCGACCACCCCGCTCGGCCGCCCCGGCGGCCGGGGCCGCCACCCCCACCGCGCCCCGGCCGCCGTCCCACCCGCCGCACCGCGCAGCGACGGACCCGCCGCACCGCGCAGCGACGGACCCGCCGCACCCCGCAGCGACGGACCCGCCCCACCGCGCAGCGACGGACCCGCCGCACCGCAGCCGCACAGCCCCAGCCGCACCGTCCGAGATCCGAGCCCCCAGCCCGAAAGGCCGAACCCGCCATGCCCGCACCGGCACCGATCTCCGCCGCCCCGAAGGGCCGGCCGAGACTTCCCTCGCTGACCGGCCTCCGCTTCCTGGCCGCCCTGATGGTCTTCTTCTTCCACACCGGGCTCTCCAACTCCCCGATACCGCCGAACCGTCCGATCAACCCGTTCGCCGACGAGGGCGTCGCCCACGCCTACGAGTGGCTGTTCGTGAAGGCCGGCTACCTCGGGGTGTCGTTCTTCTTCGTGCTCAGCGGCTTCGTGCTGGCCTGGGCCGCCAAGCCGGGCGAGCGCACCACGGCCTTCCTCCGCCGCCGGCTGATGAAGATCTTCCCCAACCACCTCGTGGTGTGGGTGCTGGCGATGCTGCTCTTCGCCGGGGCCATGGCGCCCACCGCCGGCTGGCTCTCCAACCTGTTCCTGCTGCACACGTTCTTCCCGCAGCCGGAGATCAACCTCTCCGTCAACCCGCCCACCTGGTCGCTCGGCAGCGAACTGCTCTTCTACCTGGCCTTCCCGCTGATCATCGGCCCCGTCCGGCGGATCGCCGAGCGCCGGCTCTGGTTCTGGTCGGCCCTGATGGTCGCCGGCACGATCGCCGTGCAGCTCGTCTCGACGTACCTCGTGCCGGCCACCCCGAAGTCGGCCATCACCCCGGTCTCCGACACGCAGTTCTGGTTCGGCTACCTCTTCCCGCCCGGTCGGCTCTTCGAGTTCGTGCTCGGCATGCTGCTCGCCCGGATCGTCCTGGCCGGCCGGTGGCCGCGGGCTCTCGGCGTGCTGCCCTCGCTCGCGCTGACGGCCGCAGGCTACGCCGCCGCCTGGTACGTGCCGTTCCAGTACAGCTTCGTCGCCGCGACCATCGTGCCGATCGGCGCCCTGATCTCGGCCGTCGCCGTCACCGACGTGGAGGGCCGCGGGGGCTGGCTGCGCAGCCGGGTCATGGTGTTCCTCGGCGAGATCTCCTTCGGCTTCTACCTCTGCCAGGGCATCGCGATCTTCTGGCTGCGCTCGCTCTTCGAGGACACCCGCTTCTCCACCCCGACGGGCTTCCTGGTCATCCTCGGCTTCCTCGCGGTGACGCTGCTCGGCGGATGGCTGCTGCACACCTTCGTGGAGCAGCCGGCGATGCGCCGCTGGAGCCGCAGCCGGCGCCGGGTCACCCTGCCCGTGCCGCGCCCGGCGGCCGAGGACGCGCCGGGCGCCGGCCGCGAGCCGGTGCACGCGCCGCCCGCCGCGCGCTGAGCACCGCGCGCCGAGCACCGCGCCGGCCACGCCGGACACCGCACCGGGCACCACACGGAGCCGCGCCCCGCCACGGCCCCGCCCGTACGGCCCCGAGCCGGTGCCTGCCCCTGACAGGGACAGGTTCGGAGCCCCCGGGCGGGGCCGTGGCGGGGGAGACTGGAACCACGCCGCGGGCCCCGGCCGCCGATTCCGGCAGGCCCCCCCCGCGTCCTCCTCCGCCGCCGCCCCGGGACACCCGCGGGCCCCGGCGGCGGGAGCCCGCCGTGACGGCGCCCACCAGGCCTCCAGGGAGAGGAACACCCATGTCCGTGCCCGATCTCCGCGGGTCGCCCGGCGTCCGCTGGCAGTCCCTGGCCCTGCCCGCCGCCGGACGCGAGCTGCACGTCCGGGTGTTCCGCCCGGACCCGGCGCCGCACGGCTGGCTGGTCTGGGCGCACGGCGGCAGCTGGCGGGCCGGTTCGGTGGACGGCTGGCACGACGGCACCGCCGACCTCGCCGCCGCGGCCGGCGCCACCGTCGTCAGCGTCGACTACCGCCTCGCCCCCGGGCACCGGCATCCGGCCGCCCTGGTCGACGTGCTGACCGCCCTCGACTGGGCGCAGTCGCAGTCGCCCACCCCGGTCGCGGTCGGCGGCGACAGCGCCGGCGGCACCCTCGCCGCCTGCGCCGCCCTCGTCTGGCGCGACCGCCGCCGCCCGCTCGCCGCCCAGGTGCTGGCCTACCCGCCGATCGACCCGGAGTGCCGGGCACCGTCCTACCGCCGGCACCCGCTGGCGTTCCCGAGCCGCGCGGGCCTGATCTCGGCCTGGCGCGACCACCGGGGAGCCTCGCCGCGGCACCCCGCCGCGCACGGCGCCACCCCGCTCTACAGCACGCCGCACGAGAGCGACGACCTCGGCGGGCTCGCCCCGGCGGTGCTCGCCGTCGGCGGCGCCGACCCGGTCGCCGACGACGTCCGCGGCTACGCCGCCCTGCTGCACGCGGCCGGCAACACCGTCGAGCTACGGGAGTTCGACGGCCTGCCGCACGGCACCTTCCTCACCGACCCCGGCCTGCGCGACTGGCTGGGCACCGCCTACTCCGACCACTACAGGAGGTCAGCATGAGCCGGACCACCGCCCCCGGCCCCACCGCCGCACTGCTGCGCCACTTCGCGGACCTGCGCGACGGCACGCACGGCGACGCCGCCTCGCGGCAGGGCAAGGAACGGCACTTCGCCGCCACCGTCGCGCTGCTCGACCCGTACGCCCGGCAGGTGCTGGACGAGTTCGACGCCGACCTGCTGCTCGGCACCGGCACCGTGACCGCCACCGGGCTGCGCCGCACGCCCGACGGCGGCCTCGACGCGGTGTGGGCGCTGAGCTGGCCCGACCAGCGGGCCGCCGGGATCGCCCCGATCACCCTGCGGGCGTTCTACGGCGCCGGGTTCCACCACCCGCACCTCCAGGGCGCCACCGTCGGCGAGTGGCCGCTGAACGCCTTCACCGACGAGCAGGCGGCGCAGGAGCTGCCGACGCTGCGGGCGATCGCCGCCGCGGACCTTCACAACCTGGTGTTCCAGCGCGACTTCCGCATCGTGCCGGCCACCGTGGACGGAGCCCCCCGATGACCGTCCTCTCCGTGCTCGACCAGTCGCCGGTGTCGGAGGGCGGCACCCCGGCGGACGCCCTGCAGGCGACGCTCGGCCTCGCCGCCGAGGCGGACGCGCTCGGCTACCACCGCTACTGGGTGGCGGAGCACCACGACTCGCCGAGCTTCGCGGGCACCGCGCCGGAGATCCTGGTGGCCGCGCTGCTGGGCCGTACGCGGCGGCTGCGGGTCGGCTCCGGCGGTGTGCTGCTGCCGCGCTACCCGGCGCCGAAGGTGGCGGAGGTGTTCCGGCTGCTGGCCGGGCTGCACCCGGGCCGGGTCGACCTCGGCCTCGGCCGGGCGGGCGGGCCGGGCCACCGCTTCCCCGAGCAGGTGGCGCAGGTGCTGCGCCTGGTGGCGCAGCCGTACGAGGGGTACCGGCCGCCGGAGGTGTGGCTGCTCGGTGCGGGCACGGGCTCGGCGGAGCTGGCGTCGTACCTCGGTACGCGGTTCGCGTTCGCGCACTTCCTGCGGCCGGAGCTGGCGGACCCGGCGATGCGCACGTACCGGCAGGGCGGTGCCACGGCGGCGGGCGACGCGACGGGCGGTGCGCCGGGCGACGCGACGGGCGGTGCGCTGGCGGTGCGGGTGATCGCGGCGGACACCGAGGCGCGGGCGCGCGCGCTGGCGGCGTCGTTCCTGCTGTGGCGCAGCCGCAAGGACCTGGGCGTCGACCGGCCGATCGGCCCGCCGGAGGACGCCCGCCGGCACCGGTGGACGCCCGCCGAGTCGGAGCGGGCCGCGGCCAACTCCCGTGCACTGGTGGCGGGTACGCCCGAGCAGGTGCGGGCGGAGCTGCTCGGTCTGGCGGCGGCGCACGGGGTGGACGAGATCGTGGTCAACACCGTGGCGCACGACCCGGCTGACCGGGTGGCCTCGTACCGGCTGCTCGCCGAGGTGTTCGGGCTGACCGCCGCGGGCCGTCCGGAGCCGGCGGGTGCCGTGGCCTGAGCGGCGGTCCCGTCCCGGACGGCCGGCCCGCGGGCGCGTCACAGCCCCCGGACCCTCGCCGTGGGTCCGGGGGCGGCGCTCCGTGCGGCCCGGGGGCCTGCGGAGTCCGGGTGGCGTACCGTCCCTGGTACGGCCCGGAGTTCGGGTGGGCGCGTCAGGCGCGGGCGGCGAGCTCCTTGGCGGCGCGGGCGCAGGCGAGGGCGATGCGGTCCTCGTCGACGGTCGTGAGCACGCCCCGCTCGACGACGGCGTTGCCGTTGACGAAGAGTGCGGCGAGCGGGGGCAGGGCGCCGAGGGTGAGGGCGGCGATCGGGTCGGCGATCGAGGAGTGCAGGATGCCGTCGACCTTCCACAGGGCGAGGTCGGCGAGCTTGCCGGCCTCGATGGAGCCGATCTCGTGCTGCCGGCCGAGCACCCGGGCGCCGCCCATGGTGCCCAGGCGCAGTGCCTGACGAGCCGTCATGGCGTCGGGCCGGCCGTGCAGCCGGTTGATGAGCAGGGCGTTGCGGAGTTCGGTGCCGAGCTCGCCGGACTCGTTGGAGGCGGTGCCGTCGACGCCCAGGCCGACGGGCACGCCGGCCCTCAGCATGTCGGGCACGCGGGCGATGCCCGCCGCGAGCCGGGCGTTGGACGACGGGCAGTGGGCGACGCCGGTGCCGGTCTCGGCGAACTTCGCGATGTCGGAGTCGTTCATGTGGACGCAGTGGGCCATCCAGACGTCCTCGCCGAGCCAGCCGGTCGACTCGAAGTAGTCGGTGGGGCCCATGCCGAACAGCTCCTTGCAGAACTGCTCCTCCTCGGCCGTCTCGGAGCCGTGGGTGTGCAGCCGTACACCCTTGCGGCGGGCCAGCAGGGCGGCCTCGCGCATGAGTTCGGTGGAGACCGAGAACGGTGAGCAGGGGGCGATCGCGACGTGCAGCATCGAGCCGAACGAGGCGTCGTGCCACCGGTCGACGGCCGCCTCGGAGGCGACGAGGATGTCCTCCGTGCGCTCGACCGCGTGGTCCGGCGGCAGGCCGCCGTCCTTCTTGCTGCGGTCCATCGAGCCGCGCAGGGCGGTGAAGCGCAGGCCGAGCTCCTGCACGCCCTCGATGGAGGCGCCGAGGATGTCGCCGGCGCCCTGCGGGAAGACGTAGTGGTGGTCGGAGGCGGTGGTGCAGCCGGACTTGAGCAGGGCCGCGGCCGAGCCCTGGGTGGCGGCGTGCACGAGCCGGTCGTCGATCCGGGCCCAGGTCGGGTAGAGCGCCACCAGCCAGTCGAAGAGGATGCTGTCCTGGGCGAGGCCGCGGGTGATCCACTGGTAGAAGTGGTGGTGGGTGTTGACCAGCCCGGGGGTGACCAGGTGGCCCTCGCCGTTGATCCGGCGCACGACGTTGTCCAGCCACTGCGGGGCGGGGCCGTCGCCGACCGACTCGATCGTGTTGCCGAGGATCACCACGTGGCCGCGGGCGTACTCGGTGTCGTTCGCGTCGACCGTCGCCACGGCGACGTTCTCGATCACGATCCGCTGGTCGGCGGGCGGCGGCTGGACTGCCATGGGGTGACTCCTTGGGGCGGGGGTGAGGGGGGTGCGGGCACCGGGGGTGGTGCGGGCGCGGCCGGCGGCCGGTGCGGGGCGGCCGGCCTCAGGCGACCGGGATGACCGGGACGACGCCCTCGCGGTGGACGGTGCCCTCGATCAGGCCGTACATCCGGTCGGCGGCGTAGTACACCTCGTTCTCGTTCTCGAGGCCGAACGGGCTGAGGTCCACGAGGAAGTGGTGCTTGTTGGGGAGTTCGAGGCGGACCTCGTCCACCTCGGCCCGGTTGTTGAGCACCCGGGTGCCCATCGCGTGCAGGGTCTGCTGCAGCGAGTAGGAGTACGTCTCGGCGAAGGCCTCCAGCAGGTGGCGCTTCACGTGGGTGTAGGAGCGGTTCCAGTTGGGCTGCTGCTCGTCGTCACGGCCGGTGTAGCCGTACGCCCAGCGGGCCGTCACCTGGGTGGCCAGGATGCGGTCGTACGCCTCCTGGAGGGTGGTGTAGCGGTCCTTGATGTAGCCCCAGAACTCCGAGTTGGTGGAGTTCATGACGACGAGGTCCTTGAGGCCGGAGACGACCTGGACGCGGTCGCCGTCGTAGACGATCTCGGAGGTGCGGGTCTCCTGGCCGGTGCGGACGAAGGAGTGGCCGACCTCCTCGGAGCCGATGAAGCGGGCGGAGCTGTCCGGGGTGCGGATACGGTCCCAGGAGTACTCCTCGATGCGGATCCGCGCCCGGCGCACCGGCTCGGCGCTGTCGACGAAGTGCCTCGCCAGGGTGATGCCGAAGGCCTCCGCGGAGTCGATCCCGTACTCCTTGGCGAAGGCGTACACGGTGTTCTTGGTGGTGTCGGTGGGCAGGCAGTTGGCGTTGGAGCCGGTGAGGTGGACGTCGTCGAAGTCGCCGGACAGGGCGACCGAGACGTTCAGGTCCTTGATCTCGTGGCGGGTGGAGTCGCGGTAGACGCGGACGATCCGGTTCTCCGCCTTGCCGTACTGGTTCTGACCGAGCACATGGGCCATGACCTGGCTCCTGATCTGTGAGGCCGGCCTACTAGCTTCCGCGGTAGACCGAGTAGCCGAACGGGTTGAGCAGCAACGGCACGTGGTAGTGGTGCTGCGCGGGCGCGACCGTGAAGACGATCGCGACCTCGGGGAAGAACGGCGCCTCCTCGGACGTCCGCGCGTAGTGCGCGGCGGTGTCGAAGAGGAGCCGGACGACCGAGCCCGCCTCCACGGCCGGCAGGTCCCTGACCCGGCCGTCGGAGTCCGTGGCGGAGGTGCCGAGCACCTGCCAGCCACCCTCGGTGTGCAGTGCCAGCTCGACGGGGACGCCCTCGGCCGGGCGGCCGAGGCTGGTGTCGAGCACGTGCGTGGAGATGCCAGTCATGGGCGGAGGAACCTTACTGATGGCAGGGGGCCGGTCTGCCGGCGGCACGTCACGGCCCGTCGAGCAGTCGGTCGATGCGGATGTCGTTGATCCTGCGCAGTTCGCCGCGGACGATCTCCGCCTCGGTGGCGGCGTCGTGCGGGTACCGCTCGCGCAGGGCGGCGAGCATCGTCGCGGCGGTGCGGCCGGTCGCGCAGATCAGGAAGACGTGGCCGAACCTGGCCTCGTAGGCCGCGTTGGCCTCGTGCAGGGCGTCGAGGAGTGCGGGGTCGGCGCCGTCCACCCCGGCCTGTTCGCGGGCGGAGGTGGCGTCGCCGGGCTTCGGGGTGCCGATCCTGGCGTGGCCGGCCATCGCGTCGGCGAGGTCACCGGGGGTGAGGGCCGCCGTGGCCGCCGCGTTGGCGGCGTGCAGGGCGGCCCGGTCGGGCCAGGGCCGGCCGGCCGCGACGGCGTCGGCCCAGGCGGGGCTGGAGCAGATCTCCAGCAGCGTCTCCCGCAGTCCGGCGGCCGGGGCCGCCGCCAGGTCGGCGAGCGCCCTGGTGCCGGCGGGGGAGTCGGGGGGTTGGCTGGTCACGGGTGGACCTCCTGACGAGTGGTGCCACTCGCACAAGCTAGATCCACCACCCCGCACGGTCAACACTTTGTTGAACGGTTGGTGGTTACGTTTTGCGGCGGGCCCGGTTACCGGTGCATGTCGTGTGTGATCCGCCAATGGGCGGGCCGCGGGCGGGGGCGCAGACTCGGGCGCGCAGGCCGTGCCGTCAGTCCTTGCGCGGACCGTCCTGCTGGCGGTTCAGGTAGTTGTAGACGGTGAAGCGGCTGACCCCGAGCGCCGAGGCGACCGTCTCCACGCCGTGCCGCACGGTGAACGCGCCGCGCTCCTCCAGCAGGGCGACGACCCGCTGCTTCTCGGCGCGGTCGAGCTCGGCGAGCGGGCGGCCGTCGTACTGCCGGGCCATCTCGGCGAGCAGCCGGTCGAGGGCGCTGCTCAGGTGCGGCAGCCGGACGGCGATCGCGGGGGCGCCGTCCCAGGCGAGCACGACGTCGTCGGGCCGGGCCTCGGCGGGGTCGACGGCGGTCGCGCCGACCGCGTCGAGCAGCGGTCTTATCGCGGCGGTGAGCGGGTGCTCCGGGGTGCCGCTCACGGTGCGTCGCCTTCCGCCGGGCCGGGCCGCCCGTCGCCGAGCACGCTGACCTGGACGGAGATCCGGGTGGCCCCGGCGTCGAGGGTGTCGCGCAGCAGGCGGGTGACGGCGGCCAGGGCCTGCTCGGCCTCGCCCTCGGCACTGGTGCCGAACGGGCCGACGGAGACGGCGAGGCCGGCCTCGTCCACGGCGCGGCGGGCCGCCCTGGCGTGGTCGGGGAAGCCGTCCAGCTCGAACGGTTCTGTCGTGAACTCCACCATCAATCGCACCCGCTCACTCTAGCGAGCGGGTGCCCGGGCGGCCGAGGCTGGGCGATCGGACAGTCGCAGGGCGCCGGTGACCGGCGCCTTCGGGCGCTTCAACAAAATGTTGCGACGGCCTTGACGGGCCCGCGGGGCCTCGGCGAAGCTTCCACCAAGCAGAATCCCTCTTCCGTATCGTGGAAGCCGGGACGGAAGAGAGGGAAGGTGACGTACGTGACCGCCGCCGCCGCGCACAGCTACACGGTCAACCTGTCGATCCTGTTCGGCGAACTGCCCCTGCTGGAGAGGCCCGCCGCCGCGGCCGCCGCGGGCTTCACCGCCGCCGAGCTCTGGTGGCCCTTCGGCGAGGAGCACGACCCGGCCCCCGCCGACCTCGACGCGCTCCGCGCCGCCTTCACCGGCGCCGGCGTGCAGCTCACCGGGCTCAACCTCCTGGACGACCTCGTCCGGGGCGGGCGCGGCACCCTCTCCCTCCCCGCCGAGAGCGACCGCTTCCTGGCCAACGTCCCGGTCGCCGCCGCCCTCGCCGGATCCCTCGGCGCCACCGCCCTCAACGCCCTCTACGGCAACCGCGTCGCGGGCACCGACCCCGCCGTGCAGGACGCCCTCGCGCTGGACAACCTCGCCTTCGCCGCGCAGGCCGCGCACGGCATCGGCGCCGTCCTCCTCGTCGAGGCGCTCAACCGCGACGAGTCCCCCGACTACCCGCTGGTCTCCGCCGCGGCCGCCGTCGAGGTCGTCGACAGGGTCAACGCCGCCACCGGCCTCGGCAACGCGCGCCTCCTCTGCGACCTCTACCACCTGGCGAAGAACGGCGAGGACCTGCCCGCCGTCATCGACACCTACGCCGACCGCATCGGCCACGTGCAGATCGCCGACAACCCCGGCCGCAACGAGCCCGGCACCGGGAGCCTCGACACCGAGGACCTGCTCGCCCGCCTCACCGCCGCCGGCTACACCGGCCGGATCGGCCTCGAGTACCGCCCGGCGAACGGCGCCAGCGCCGACGCCTTCGGCTGGCTCCCGCGCGAGCTGCGCGCCGCCCGGTAACCCACCCCCGTACGTAAGGAACACCAGCAGATGAGCCGCACGATCGCCTTCATCGGCCTCGGCATCATGGGCAGCCCGATGGCCGCCAACCTCGTCAGGGCCGGGCACCACGTCACCGGCCACAACCTCACCCGGCCGCCCGTCGACGCCCTGGTCGCCGCCGGCGGCCACGCCGCGGACAGCATCGCCGAGGCCGTGAAGGGCGCCGACGTCGTCATCACGATGGTCCCCGCCGACCCGCAGGTCGAGCAGGTGATCCTCGGCGAGGGCGGCGTGCTGGAGCACGCCGCGCCCGGCACCCTCGTCATCGACATGTCGAGCATCACCCCGCAGACCTCGATCAGGGTCGCCGCGGCCGCGCGGGAGAAGGGCGTCCGCACCCTCGACGCCCCCGTCTCCGGCGGCGAGGCCGGTGCCGTCGAGGCCGTGCTCTCCATCATGGTCGGCGGAGAGGTGGACGACTTCGCCGAGGCGAAGCCGCTCTTCGACGCCCTCGGCACCACCGTCGTGCACGTCGGCCCGGCCGGCGCCGGCCAGACCGTGAAGGCCGCCAACCAGCTGATCGTGGCCGTCAACATCCAGGTGCTCGCCGAGGCCGTGGTGTTCCTGGAGAACGCCGGCGTCGACCTCGCCGCCGCCCTCGACGTGCTCGGCGGCGGCCTGGCCGGGTCCACCGTGCTCGCCCGCAAGAAGGCCAACATGCTGAACCGCGAGTTCGCACCCGGCTTCCGCATCGACCTCCACCACAAGGACATGGGCATCGTCACCGACGCCGCCCGCGCCGTCGGTGCGGCGCTGCCCGTCGGCGGGGTCGTCGCCCAGCTCGTCGCCTCCGCCCGTGCCAACGGCGACGGCTCGCTCGACCACTCCGCGCTGCTCCGCGGCGTCGAGCGGCTCTCCGGCCGGACGGTCTGACGAGCCCCACCCCGACTCCTCCTGGCGGCGTGTACCTGTCCGGTCGTGCCCGCGCCGCCAGGAGGCCGTACCCGGCCGGCGGGCGGCCCGGCGCCCATCCGCCCCCCGCCGGCCGGACCAGACCGGCGGCGCGCACCCTCCCGTGGCACGTCGGTCGTGCCCCGGGCGCGCCGCCCCGGGTCCTCCGCCGCCCCTCGGCCGCCCGCAGGCCCCCGGCCCGCGGGCGGGGGGACGAGGCGCCTCCCGCACGTCGGAAGCGGAACGGGAGGCACGGCGGCGGAGGCCCCGGAACCACCCGCTGCTGACGCACACTCGGAACCGTCGGCACCCGCACACCCGCCCCACCCCGGAAATGAGGCCCACGCCATGCCCGTCACCCCCGCCCGGGGCCATGTCGTCGTCGCCCCCGACAAGTTCAAGGGCAGCCTGGAGGGTGCCGAGGCCGCCGCGCGCATCGCGGCGGGCATCCGCCGGGCCGCGCCGGGCACCGAGGTGCGCGAGCTCCCCGTCGCCGACGGCGGCGAGGGCACCCTCGCGGCCGCCCTCGCGGCCGGGTTCGCACGGGTGCCCGTCAAGGTGGCCGGCCCGACCGGCCTGCCGGTCGACGCGGCGGTCGCCGTCCGCGGCGACACCGCCGTGGTCGAGCTGGCGCAGGCCTCCGGTCTCGCCCGGCTGCCCGGCGGCCGCACCGCGCCGCTCGCGGCCGGCTCGTACGGCGTCGGCCAGCTCGTCGGCCGGGCGGTGGCGCTCGGCGCCCGCCGGGTCGTCCTCGGCCTCGGCGGCAGTGCCTGCACCGACGGCGGTGCCGGCATGGTGCAGGCGCTCGGCGCCGGCCTGTACGACGCGGACGGCGCCGAGCTGCCGCCCGGCGGTGCGGCCCTGCGCCGGCTGCACCGGCTCGACCCGGGCGCGCTCGCCGACCGGCTGTCGGGGGTGGAGGTCGTGGTCGCCTGCGACGTCGACAACCCGCTGCTCGGGCCGCGCGGCGCCGCCGCCGTCTACGGCCCGCAGAAGGGCGCCGACGGCGGCGACCTCGTGGTCCTGGAGGAGGGCCTGACCCGCTGGGCGGACGTCGTCGGCGCCGTCGCCGGGCAGGATCTCCGCGACGCCCCCGGCGCCGGGGCCGCAGGCGGGGTCGGCTTCGCCGCCCTGGCCCTGCTCGGCGCCACCATGCGGCCCGGCATCGAGCTCCTCCTCGACCTGCTGGGCTTCGACGAGGCCGTGCGTGGGGCACGCCTCGTCGTCACCGGCGAGGGATGCCTGGACGCGCAGACGCTCCACGGCAAGGCCCCCGCCGGCGTCGCCGCGGCGGCCGCCCGGGCGGGGGTCCGGGTGGCCGCCGTGGCCGGACGGCTCGAACTCTCGGAGCGGCAGTGGCGCGCGGCGGGCTTCGCCGCGGCGCTCGCCCTCACCGATCTGGCGGAGCGGCCCGGCGACAGCATGACCCGGGCGGGCGAGCTGGCCGAGCTCGCGGGCGAGCGGCTGGCGGCCGGGTTTCTGCCCGGTCAAGGCTCGGTTGCCTCGTAGTTTCCTCCATAGACGTTCTGTTGAAGGCGGGCCTAGGCTCCGAGCCGTCGCAGTCGCCCGGGCCGGCCGCCCCCGTCTCAACTGCCGTACGCGCCTTCGGCACACCCCCTACTCCTTCCCCCGGTCCGGAGGTCCCGATGCCCCCCAGCGACACGCCGCCCGACACCGTGCTGGTCCGCTCCCGCCGTGCCGTCCTGCCGGACGGCGAGCGGCCCGCGGACGTCCTCGTGCAGGGCGGCCGGATCACCCGGATCGCCGGGTACGGGGAACTGCCCGCCGAGGGCGTGCCCGTGGCCGACCTGGGCGGCACCGCGCTGCTGCCCGGCCTGGTCGACACCCACGTGCACGTCAACGAGCCCGGCCGCACGGAGTGGGAGGGGTTCGCCACCGCCACCCGGGCCGCCGCCGCGGGCGGGGTCACCACGATCGTCGACATGCCGCTCAACTCGGTGCCGCCGACCACCACGCCGGCCGGCCTGGCGGCCAAGCGGCGGACCGCCGAGGGGCAGGCCTGGGTCGACCTCGGGTTCTGGGGCGGCGCGGTGCCCGGCAACACCGGCGAGCTCGCCGCGCTGCACGAGGCCGGGGTGTTCGGCTTCAAGAGCTTCCTCGCGCCCTCCGGGGTCGACGAGTTCCCGCACCTGGCCACCCCGGAGCAGCTGGAGTCGGCGCTCGCCGAGCAGGCCCGGCTGGGCGCGCTGGCCATCGTCCACGCCGAGGACCCGGCCGTCCTGGACGCCGCCCCGCAGCGGCCCGGCGTGCACTACCGCGACTTCCTGGCCTCCCGGCCGGACGGCGCCGAGGCGGCCGCCGTGGCCCGGCTGCTCGACACCGCGCGCCGCACCGGCGCCCGGGTGCACGTCCTGCACGTGTCGTCGGCCGCGGTGCTGCCGCTGCTGCGGCAGGCCCGCGAGGACGGGGTGCGGGTGACGGCCGAGACCTGCCCGCACTACCTGACGCTGACGGCCGAGGAGGTGCCGGACGGCGACACCGCCTTCAAGTGCTGCCCGCCGATCCGCTCCGAGTCCAACCGCGACGCGCTCTGGGCGGCCCTCGCGGCGGGCGAGTTCGCCGCGGTGGTGTCCGACCACTCGCCGTCCACGCCCGACCTGAAGCACCTGCCGCGGCACGGCGGCAGCGGCGACTTCGCCGCCGCCTGGGGCGGCATCGCCTCCCTGCAGGTCGGCCTCCCGGCGGTCTGGACGGAGGCCCGGCGCCGCGGCCACACCCTCGCCGACGTGGTCCGCTGGATGTCCGCGGGGCCCGCCGCGCTGGTGGGGCTCGCCGGCCGCAAGGGCGCGATCGCCGTCGGCCGCGACGCCGACCTGGTGGCCTTCGACCCGGACGCCGCCTTCGCCGTGCACGCCGAGGCGCTGCACCACCGGAACCCCGTCACCCCGTACGCCGGCCGCACGCTCACCGGCGCCGTCCGCACCACCTGGCTCCGCGGCCGGGTCGTGGACGTCGACGCCGCACCGTTCGGCCGGCAGATCACCCGCCCTCAAGGAGACGTGAGTTGAGTAACGACACCGCCCCGAGCGCGTCCTTCACCGAGCTGGTCGACCTCGCCTCGCGGCGGCTGGGCGCCGGCGTCGTCGCCACCAACGAGGACACCTTCGCCGACGCGGAGAACCTGCTGGTCGCCGCGCCCGCCGAGTTCCGCCCGCACACCTTCGGCCACAAGGGCCAGATCATGGACGGCTGGGAGTCGCGCCGCCGCCGCGGCGCCTCCGCCGGGCAGCCGCACCCCACCGACGAGGACCACGACTGGGCGATCGTCCGGCTCGGCGCCGCGGGCAGGGTCCGCGGCGTGGTCGTCGACACCGCGCACTTCACCGGCAACTACCCCGAGACCGCCGCCGTGCAGGGTGCGTCCGTGCCCGGCCACCCCTCCCCGGAGGAGGTCGCCGCCGCCGGGTGGACCGACCTGGTGCCCCGCACGCCGCTGCGCGGCGACACCGCGCACGCCTTCGCCGTCGACCACCCCGGCCGCTTCACGCACGTCCGCCTGCTCATCTGGCCGGACGGCGGCGTCGCCCGGCTGCGCGTGTACGGCGAGGTGCTGCCCGACCCGCGCGAGCTGGACGGCCTCACCGTCGACCTCGCCGCGCAGGAGTTCGGCGGTGTCGCCGAGGCCGCCTCCGACCGCTACTTCTCCTCCCCGCACAACCTGAACGCTCCCGGCCGCGCCACCGTCATGGGCGAGGGCTGGGAGACCCGGCGCCGGCGCGACAAGGCCAACGACTGGGTGCGGATCGCCCTGGCCGGAGGCGGCGAGGTCCTGGCCGCCGAGGTGGACACCACCCACTTCGTCGCCAACGCCCCCGGCTGGGCCGACCTCGCCGGCTACGACGCCACCGGCGGCGGCGACCCGGCCGCCGACCCGGCCGGCTGGTTCCCGCTGCTGCCGCGCACCCGCCTGCAGCCCGACACCCGGCACCGGTTCCGCCTCGACGCCGGACGCCCGGTCACCCACGTCACGATCAACGTGTACCCCGACGGCGGCCTCGCCCGCCTCCGGCTGACGGGCCGCCTGACCGACGAGGGCCGGGCCGCCCTCGCCCTGCGCTGGCTGAACGCGCTGCCCGCCGCGGAGGCGGAGGCCGCGCTGACCGGGGCCGGCCTCGACGCGGCGGAGGCCACCGCGCTCACCGCCGCCCGCCCGCTCGCGGACGCCGCCGCGACCACCGCCGCCGCTGCCCTGCAGCCGGCCGACGGCCCCGACGGCGAGCACGCCTCCCGCCGCCGCTCGGCCCTCCGGCGCCTGCTCGGCGTCTGACCCACCCTCACGACAGCAACGAAGGCCATCCATGTCGAAGATCCTGACCACCGAGTCCGGCGCCCCGGTCGCCGACAACCAGAACTCCGCCTCCGCGGGCGCGTACGGCCCGCTGCTGATCCAGGACCAGCAGCTGCTGGAGAAGCTCGCGCGGTTCAACCGCGAGCGCGTCCCGGAGCGCGTGGTGCACGCCCGCGGCTCGGGCGCGTACGGGTACTTCGAGGTCACCGACGAGGTGTCGGCGTACACCCGGGCGGCGTTCCTCTCCGTGGTCGGCCGGCGGACGGAGGTGTTCCTGCGCTTCTCCACGGTGGCGGGCAACCTGGGCGCCCCGGACGCGGTGCGCGACCCGCGCGGCTTCGCGGTGAAGTTCTACACCGAGCAGGGCAACTACGACCTGGTCGGCAACAACACCCCGGTGTTCTTCGTCAAGGACCCGGTGAAGTTCCCCGACTTCATCCACTCGCAGAAGCGCGACCCGTACACGGGCGTCACCGAGGCCGACAACGTGTGGGACTTCTGGTCGCACACCCCCGAGGCGACGCACCAGATCACCTGGCTGTTCGGCGACCGCGGCATCCCGGCCTCCTACCGGCACATGAACGGCTTCGGCTCGCACACCTACCAGTGGGTCAACGCCGAGGGCGAGGCGTACTGGGTGAAGTACCACTTCAGGACCAACCAGGGGGTGCGCTCGCTGGACGGCTCGCAGGCGGCCGAGGTGGCCGGCGGCGACGCCGACAGCCACCAGCGCGACCTGCACCAGGCCATCGAGCGGGGCGTCTTCCCGTCGTGGACGCTGTACGTGCAGCTGATGCCGGTCGCCGAGGCGGCCTCCTACCGCTTCAACCCCTTCGACGTGACGAAGGTGTGGCCGCACGCCGACCACCCGCTCGTCAAGGTCGGCCGCCTGGTGCTCAACCGGAACCCGGAGAACGTCTTCGCCGAGGTCGAGCAGGCCGCGTTCTCGCCGAACAACTTCGTGCCCGGCATCGGCCCCTCCCCGGACAGGATGCTCCAGGGCCGCCTGTTCGCGTACGCCGACGCCCAGCGCTACCGGCTCGGCGTCAACCACACCCGGCTCGCCGTGAACGCCCCGCGCGCCACCGAGGCCCACAACCACGGCCGCGACGGCCTCGCCGCCGTCAACCCGGCGGGCCGCGGCCGGAACTACGAACCGAACTCCTCCGACGGCCCGGTGCAGACCGGTGCCGCGCTCGCCGCCCCGGTGCGCGTCGAGGGGCACACCGGCACGTACACCACCCCGGCGCACACCAAGGACGACGACTTCTTCCAGGCCGGCGAGCTCTACCGGCTGATGTCGGACGCCGAGAAGGGGCGCCTGATCGCCAACCTGGCCGGGTCCCTCGCCCAGGTCGGCCGCGACGACGTCGTGGAGCGCAGCCTCGCGCACTTCCGCGCCGCCGACGAGGAGTACGGCCGCCGGCTGGAGGCCGCCGTGAAGGAGCTCCGTTCCGGCGACGAGGCCTGACGCCGGGTCATCCGGACCACCGCCCGGGCACGTTCGCCCCTCCCCGCCGCCGGCGGTGCGGAGGGGCCGTGCCCGGGCGGGCCGCGTCCGCCGTCCGGGCCACATCCGGCGGAGGGCTGCCGCGGGGGGCCGCGCTGTGGCTACGCTGGTGGTGCGCGGCCGCGGCCGTGTGCGCGCGCGAGCGGAAGGGGACGCCCATGTCGGCACCGAGTCGGGGCCGTGGGACCGGTCCCACCCACGGCCGCCCGAGCCCGTACGGCGCGCTGCACCGTGCGCTGCGCCTGCTGGAGGCCGTCGACCGGCATCCGCACGGCGTCGGCACCGCCGAGCTCGCCCGTGAGCTGGGGCTGCCGCCCGCGGCCGTCCGGGAGCTCGCGGAGACCCTGGAGTGCGAGGGCTATCTGCTCCTCGACGAGTCGGTGTGGGTGCTGGGCGGTGCGCTGACCCTGCTGGGGCAGCACAACCGCGAGCAGCTCGTCCGGGCCCGGCTGCACCGCAAGCTCGCCGACCTGCGGGACGAGCTCGGCGCGGCGGTCTACTTCAGCCGCTACCACGACGGCGAGCTGTCGGTGGAGGCGGTGTCGGCGACCGAGGAGGCGCCGGCGGTGCAGGAGTGGGCGGACTTCCGGGCGACGGCGCACGCCAGCGCGATCGGCAAGTGCCTGCTCGGCCAGCTCGACGACGACGGCCGCCGCGACCACCTGGCCCGGCACCCGGCGGCCCCGCTGACCGCGCGCACCATCACCGACGCCGAGCAGCTGCTGCACCGGCTCGACCGCCAGCCGGCCACCGTGCCGGTGCTCGACCTGCAGGAGTACGCACTGGGCACCGTGTGTGCGGCGGTGCCGGTGACGGCGGGTTCGACGGTGGGGTGCCTGGCCACCTCGATGCCGGTGCAGAGCGCCTACCGGCTGCGGGCCGCCGCGGAGCTGCTCGCCGAGCGGGCGGCGCCGCTGATGGTGGCGATGGCCGTCTGAGGGAGCACGGCCGCTGCCGCGCGGGGCGGTGGCGGCGACCGCGGGCCACGCTTATTAGACTCGATGTCGATAAGAGTGGCGAAACCCTTGTCCGGTCCCGTACCCGCGAGTAGGTTGCCAGGGCCGCCGCAGCCGCCCGCAGGTCAGGAGGGACCGCCATGCCCCGCCCCACCCCGCCGCCTTCCGTCCACCACGGCCTCGTCCTCGAACCCCGCGACGTCCACTTCGACTGGACCGCCCTCCCGTTGCACTGGATCCCCGACGAGCCGATGGCCACCCACGTCATCAACGTCCTCCACCTGCTGCTGCCCGAGGGCGAGCGCTGGTTCGTCGAGGTCTTCAAGGACGCCCTGCCGATGATCACCGACGAACAGCTCCGCGAGGAGGTCCGCGGCTTCATCGGCCAGGAGGCCATCCACGCCGAGGCCCACCAGGAGGTCCTCGACCACCTCCTCGGCCAGGGCCTCGACCCGCGGCCCTACGTCCGCCAGGTCAGCTGGCTCTTCCACCGCGTCCTCGGCGACCGCCCCGGCCTCTCCGCCGCCGGGAGCCGCGAGCACACCATCGAGCGGGTCGCCCACGTCGCCGCCATCGAGCACTTCACCGCCTTCCTCGGCCACTGGATCCTCAACTCGCCCGCCCTCGACCGCGCGCAGGCCGACCCGACCATGCTCGACCTGCTGCGCTGGCACGGCGCCGAGGAGGTCGAGCACCGCAGCGTCGCCTACGACCTCCTGCGCCACCTCGACCCCGGCTACCTCCGCCGGGTCCGCGGCATGCTCGTCGCCGGCCCGCTCCTCGTGCACCTCTGGGTGCGCGGCACCCGGTTCATGCTCGCCGCCGACCCCCTCCTCGACGGCCGGCTCAAGCCCACCTGGCGCGAGGCCCACCTCAACGCCCGCCGCGGCCTCCTGCCCGACCTCCGCGTCATGGCCCGCTCCGCCGTCCGCTACTTCCGGCCCGGCTACCACCCCACCCAGGAGGGCTCCTCCAGCCAGGCCCTCGGCTACCTCGCCGCCTCCCCGGCAGCCCGCGCCGCCGCGCACTGACGCCCGCCCCGCGCCCGCCGACCCGCCGCCCGCCGACCCGCCAGCCGACCCGCCCACCCGGAGCCGCACGGATGGACCCCACCACCCCGCCCCCCGACCTGTACGGCCGCCCCCGCGGCGACCGCTTCATGCGCGCCGTCACCGCCTTCGGCGACCACTACATGCCCGCCCTCGGCCGCCCGGGCCTGCGCCGCAGCCCGTGCCGCCCGCAGCCGCCCGGCACCCCGCAGCTGCGGCTCACCGTCACCGCGCACCGCACCGTCGCCGACGGGGTCGTCGCCCTGCACCTCGCCGACCCCGCCGGGGCCCCGCTGCCCGGCTGGCAGCCCGGTGCCCGCCTGCTCCTCACCCTGCCCTCCGGCCGGCAGCGCCACTACTCGCTCTGCGGCGACCCCGCGGACGTGCGGACCTACCGGATCGCCGTCCGCCGGATCGCCGACGGCGGAGGCGGGTCCACCGAGATCCACGACGAGCTGCGCCCCGGCCACGTCCTGACGGCCCGCCGGCCCCGCAACGGCTTCGCGTTCTGCGCCGAGCCCGCGGTGCTGCTCCTCGCCGGCGGCATCGGCATCACCCCGCTGCTGCCGATGGCCCGCCAGGCGCACGCCCTCGGCCTCGACTGGCACCTCGTGCACACCGGCCGCACCGCCGCCTCGCTGCCCTTCACCGACGAACTGCGCGCCCTCGACCCGGCCCGGGTGGAGATCCGCACCGACGACCGCGACGGCCCGCCCGGCGCCGCCGACCTCCTCGCCCGCGCCCCCCGCGGCGCCGCCGTGTACTGCTGCGGCCCCGCCCCGATGATCGACGCCGTCCGGCGGGCGCTCGACGCCCCGCCCGCCCGCGCGCTGCACGTCGAGCGGTTCGCCCCCGCGCCCGTCGCCGACGGCCGGCCGTTCACCCTGCGGCTCGGCGCCGACGGCCCGGAGATCGCCGTCCCCGGGGACCGAACGGCCCTCGACGCCGCCCGCGACCACCGCCCCGACCTGCCCTACTCCTGCCGGCAGGGGTTCTGCGGCACCTGCCGCGTCCGGGTGCTCTCCGGCACCCCCGAGCACCGCGACCGCCGCCTCACCGACACCGAACGCGCCGCGGGCGCCCTGCTGCCCTGCGTCTCCCGTGCCGCCGGGGGCGAGACCCTCGTCCTGGACCTCTGAGGAGCCCGCCGTGCCGCCCCCGCACCCCCCGGCCCCGCCGCCCCCCGCCGGGCGGCCCCGCCGGGCCGCGGGCATGCCGTACGCTCCCGACCGCACGCCCGCCGGCCCGCGCGACCGCGGCCCCGACCCACGCGACGACGACCCGCTCGACGACCACCCGCCGCACGCGCGGCGCCGGACACTCCAGAGGGAGGCCGCATGACCATCCGCCGCCGCACCGTCGACTCGGGCGGGGTGCCGCTCGCCGTGTACGAGCAGGGCGACCCCGCCGACCCGACCGTCGTGCTCGTCCACGGCTACCCCGACACCCACACCGTCTGGGACGACATCGCCGCCGACCTCGCCGGCGACCACCACGTCGTGCGCTACGACGTGCGCGGCGCCGGCCGCTCCGGCGCCCCCGCCGGCCGCGACGGCTACCGGCTGCCGCTGCTCGGTGCCGACCTGATCGCCGTCGCCGACGCCGTCAGCCCGGACGCGCCCGTCCACGTCGTCGCCCACGACTGGGGCTCCATCCAGTCCTGGGAGGCCGTCACCGAGCCCGGCGCGCACCACCGGATCGCCTCCTACACCAGCCTCTCCGGGCCCTCGCTCGACCACATCGGCCACTGGATCCGGCACCGGACACGCCGGCCCACCCCCCGCCACCTGCGCCAGCTCGCCGTGCAGGGCGTGCACTCCTGGTACATCACCGCCTTCCACCTGCCCTACCTCGCACCCGCCGTGTGGCGGCTCCTGCTCGCCCGCGCCTGGCCGCTGGTGCTGCGGCGGCTGGAGGACGTGCCCCCGCGGCCCGGCCACCCGCAGCCCACCCTCGCCCGGGACGCCGTCCGCGGCATCGATCTCTACCGCGCCAACTTCCGGCCCGTGCTGCGCCGTCCGCGCGAGCGGCGCACCGAGGTGCCGGTGCAGCTCGTCACGCTGCGCCGCGACCGCTACGTCTCGCCGTTCCTCTCCGAGGGCCTGGAGCAGTGGGTGCCGAACCTCACCCGGCGCACCCTCGACGCCGGCCACTGGTCGGCCCTGCTGGAGAAGGGCGCCACCGTGGCCCACCTCGTCCGCGAACACGTCGCCCGGGTCGCCGCCGGCCGCACCCAGGGCCCGCCGGAGCGCGGCCGGCTGGTCGTCGTCACCGGCGGCGGCAGCGGCATCGGCCGGGCCACCGCGCTCGCCTTCGCCGCGCAGGGAGACCGCGTCGTCGTCTGCGACCTCGACCTCGCCGCGGCCGAACGCGCCGCGGCGGCCTGCGCGGAGGCGGCCCCCGGCGCCGCCGCGTACCGGGTGGACGTCTCCGACGGGGCGGCCGTGGACGCCTTCGCCCGGCAGGTCGCCGACACCCACGGGGTGCCGGACGTCGTCGTCAACAACGCCGGCATCGGCCACGCCGGGTCGTTCCTGCAGACCACGGAGAAGGAGTGGCAGCGCGTCCTCGACGTCAACCTGTGGGGCGTCATCCACGGCTGCCGGGCGTTCGGCGCGCTCATGGTGGAGCGCGGCGAGGGCGGCCACATCGTCAACCTCGCCTCCGCCGCGGCGTACCTGCCCGCCACCTCGCTCGCCGCGTACGCCACCAGCAAGGCGGGCGTGCTGATGCTGTCCGACTGCCTGCGCGCGGAGCTCGTGCCGCACCGGATCGGCGTCTCCGCGGTGTGCCCCGGCATCGTCGACACCGGCATCACCCGCACCACCACCTTCTCCGGGCTCGACCCGGAGGCGCAGGCCGCCCGGCAGGCCAGGGCCGCGAAGGCGTACGCCCGGCGGGGCTTCCCGCCCGAGAAGGTGGCGGCCGAGATCGTCCGGGCGGTCCGCACCCGCCGGGCGTTCGTGCCGGTCACGGTCGAGGCGAAGGCCGCCCACCTGCTGGGCCGGATCAGCCCCCGCCTGCTCCGCCGCCTGGCCCGGGTGGACGTCGGCTGAGTGCCGCGGCAGGGCCGTGATATCGGATAGGGCGAAATCCGATATCACGGCTTTCCGGGAGGCCCCCATGACGCGCACGGTGATAGACGTCGACGACGAACTGCTCGCCGAGGCTGCGGAGATCTTCGGAACGACCACCAAAGTGGCCACGGTGAACGCCGCCCTGGCGGACGCGATCAAGCGCCGGAAGCGGGAGTCGTCCCTCGACTGGATCGCCGAGGGCGGTCTGCCCGATCTGACCGGTCCCGTCGAGGGCGCGGAGCACCGGGCGGCATGACACGAAAGTTCCTGATCGACACCTCGGTGATCGCCCGGATCCCCAAGCCCCGGGTGCGCAGCGTGATCCAGCCGCTGCACAGCGCGGGGCTGCTGGCGACCTGTGCGGCCGTCGAGCTGGAGGTTCTTCGGAGCGCCCGGTCGAAGGCCGAGGCCGAGCGGATCCGTGACGAGATGCGCGGCTTCGACCGGCTGCCCACCACGGACGAGATCTGGGATCGTGCGCTCGACGTGCAGGTCCTGCTGACCGGTACCGGCAACTGGCGGGCGCTGTCGGTGGCCGACCTGGTGGTGGCCGCCACGGCCGAGCGGCACGGCGCGGTCGTGCTCCACTACGACGGTGATTTCGACATGATCGCCGCAGTGACGGGTCAGCCCGTGCAGTGGGTCGTGGACCCGGGAACCGCCGACTGAGCCAGCCGCCCGGGCCGCCGGCGCGGGGCACGCCGACGGGCGGGTCGTCGGCCGTCGTGCAGGGGGACATCTCGACGCCGGCGATCACCGTGTCGGCGATCCCGGTGTCCACCGAGGACCGGATCGTTCAGGCGGCGTGCGGCCGGGGTGCGGCGCTCTCCTGCGGGGCGGCGAGGTCGTGGTGGATCGGCCCGTCGCCGGCCGACAGCGGCAGGCAGGAGCCGCCGCGGCGGTGCGCGACGATCTCGGCGGCGACGGAGACGGCCGTCTCCTCGGGGGTGCGGGCGCCCAGGTCGAGGCCGATGGGGGAGCGCAGCCGGGCGATCTCGGCGTCGGTCAGTCCGGCCTCGCGGAGCCGGGCGGCGCGGTCGCGGTGGGTGCGGCGGGAGCCCATCGCGCCGACGTAGCCGAGCGGCAGGCGCAGGGCGCGCTCCAGCAGCGGGATGTCGAACTTGGCGTCGTGGGTGAGCACGCACAGCACGGTGCGGCCGTCGATCCGGTCGAGCTGGGAGTCGAGGTAGCGGTGCGGCCAGTCGACGACGACCTCGTCCGCGTCGGGGAAGCGCCGCTCGGTGGCGAAGACCGGCCGGGCGTCGCAGACGGTGACGCGGTAGCCGAGGAAGCGGCCGATGCGGGTGACGGCGGCGGCGAAGTCGATCGCCCCGAAGACGATCATGCGGGGCGCGGGCACGTACGACTCGACGAAGAGGGTGACGCTGCCCAGTCCGGCCTCGTCGCAGGGGCGGCCGTCCAGGCCGAGGACGACGGTGCCGGTGCTCCCGGCCTCCAGCATGGCGCGGGCCTCCGCGGCCACCGCGCGCTCCAGCGGGGCGGTGGTCGACGGTGCGGGGGAGAGCGCGCCGTGCTGCGCGTCGGCGGTGACGGCGACGGCGGCGCCGAGCAGTGCGGCGGGGCCGGCGATCACCCGGGCGAGGGCGACCGGGGTGCCGGAGGCGACGTAGGCGATCCCGGCGTCGATCGCCGGATCGGCGCCGGGCGTGACGGGCTGCACGAAGACGTCGAGGATGCCGCCGCAGGTCAGGCCGACGGCGAAGGCGTCCTCGTCGCTGAAGCCGAAGCGCTCCAGCACGGGCCGTCCGGTGGCGATCGCCTCCCGGCACAGCTCGTACACGGCACCCTCCACGCAGCCGCCCGAGACGGAGCCGACCGCCTCGCCCGCGCCGTCCACCGCGAGGGCGGCGCCCGGGTCGCGCGGGGCGCTGCCGGAGACGCCGACGACGCTGGCCACGGCGAAGGAGCGCCCGGACGCGTGCCAGGCGTGCAGCTGCGCGGCGATGTCCTGCATGGAGTGGCTCCTCTACGTAGAAGGGTAGGCCGCCGCGGCACGGGGTGCCCGTGCCGCGGCGGCGGTGCTCAGTGCACGCCCAGCCACGCCTTGACGGGGGTGAGGGCGAAGTAGACGGTGAAGACGGCGGTGAGGATCCACATCAGCGGGCCGGGCTCGCGCCACTTGCCGGCGCCGGCCTTGATGACGGTGTAGGAGATGACGCCCGCGGCCACGCCGGCGGTGATGCTGTAGGTGAAGGGCATCAGGACGCAGGTCAGGAAGGCGGGGATGGCGACCTCGCGGTCGGCCCAGTCGATGTGCCGGGCCTGGCTCATCATCATCGAGCCGATGACGACCAGGGCGGCGGACGCCACCTCGACCGGCACGATCGCGGCGACCGGGGAGAGGAACAGCATCGCGGCGAAGAACAGGCCGGTGACGGTGGAGGCGAGGCCGGTGCGGGCGCCGTCGCCGACGCCGGTCGCGGACTCGACGAAGACGGTCTGGCCGGACGCCCCCGCCAGGCCGCCGACCGCGCCGCCGGCGCCGTCGATGAAGAGCGCCTTCGACAGGCCCGGCATGCGGCCCTTCCCGTCGGCGAGCCCGGCCTCGGTGCCGACGCCGATGATGGTGGCCATCGCGTCGAAGAAGCCGGCCAGCACGAGGGTGAAGACCGCGACGGAGGCGCTGATCGCGCCCAGGCCCCGCCCGGAGAACGCCCCGAAGAGGTCGACGTCGCCGAACAGCCCGAAGTCGGGGGCGGAGACCGGGCTGCCCGGCCACACCGGCGCCGAGCTCGACCAGGTCTTGGCGGGGAGGTCGGCGACCGCGTTGACGACCATCGCGAGGACGGTGCCGCCGGCGATGCCGACGAGGATGGCGCCGCGCACGTTGCGGGCGAGCAGCACGAAGATCGTGAGCAGGGTCAGTGCGAAGATCAGCACGGGCCAGCCGGCGAGTTCGCCGTACGGGCCGAGGGAGAGCGGGGTGGGGCCGCCGGTGTGCACGAAGCCGGCCTTGTAGAGGCCGATGACGGTGACGAACAGGCCGATGCCGATGGTGATGGCGTGCTTGAGCGGCAGCGGGATGCCGTTCATGATCTTCTCGCGCAGGCCGGAGACCACCAGCAGCACGATCAGCAGGCCGTAGACCACGCACAGGCCCATCGCCTGCGGCCAGGTGGTGTGCGGCACCACCAGGGCGGATATCGCGCCGGACACGGAGAGCCCGGCGGCGAGGGCGAGCGGCACGTTGCCGACCACGCCCATGAGGATGGTCGTCACCGCGGCGGCGAGCGCGGTGGCGGTGGTGAGCTGGGCGTGGTCCAGCTTGAGGCCGTTGACGTCGGCGCCGCTCAGGATGACCGGGTTGAGCAGCACGATGTAGGCCATCGCCATGAAGGTCGTGAGGCCGCCGCGGAGCTCGTTGCCGAGGCTGGAGCCCCGGGCGGAGATCCTGAAGTACGCGTCCAGCGGGTTCGTCCTCGGGGTGGCCGCCGACGGCGTGAGGGTGTCGTCGGTGGCGGGTCTGTCAGTGGTGCCGGGCTCCGTGGGGATCCTGGTCATGTCCACTCCCAAGTGTCAAAGGGGGTTGGGGTGGGCGAGCCGACCTGACTGCCGGAAAGGGAGGGGCACAGGGGGACTGTTCGACTCACGGGTGCACCCGGTGTTCGCCGGTGTGCGGGTGGTGGGGTCGTGCACCGCCGCATCGCCCCGGCGTGGGAGAAGGCGGCGGGTGGTGCACAGCGGTGGTTCGGGTGGTGCGCCCCGGGGCGGCGGGGAGGACGTGGGTGGACGCCGCCCCGGGGAGGCGGGTGGGTCAGAGCGTTCCGGTGAGGTGCTCCGGCCGGACCGGTACCCGGGTGAGGGCGAGTCCGGTGGCGTTGCGGATCGCCGCGACGATCGAGGGGGTGGCCGACACCGTCGGCGCCTCGCCGACGCCGCGCAGTCCGTACGGGGCGTTCGGGTCGGGGAGTTCGAGGATCTCCACCGGGATCGGCGGGGTGTCGAGGATGGTGGGGATCAGGTAGTCGGTGAACGAGGCGTTGCGCACCTTGCCGTCCCGCACCACGATCTCCTCCATCACGGCGAGGCCGAGCGCCTGGGTGCAGCCGCCCTGGATCTGGCCGACGACGGAGAGCGGGTTGAGCGCCTTGCCGACGTCCTGGACGGCGGTCAGCTCGACCACCTTGACCAGGCCGAGTTCGACGTCGACGTCGACGACCGCGCGGTTGGCGCAGAAGGTGTACTGGACGTGGCCGAAGCCCTGCCCGGTCTCCCTGTCGAACGGCTCGGTCGGCCGGTGGTGGTGCTCGCGGGTGAGGTCGATGGCCTCGTCGCCGAGGAGGTCGACCATCGGCACCAGCACGCCGGCGCTCGCCGAGACGACCTTGCCGCCGACGAGCGCGAGGTCGCGGTGCGTCCAGCCGTACCGGCGGCGGCCCTTGTCGAGCAGCTCGGTGCGGACGGCCTCGGCGGCGAGCTTCACCGCACCGCCGGTCATGTAGGTCTGCCGGGAGGCGGAGGTGGAGCCGGCCGAGCCGACCTCGGTGTTGGCGGGGTGGATGGTGACCTGCTCGACCCCGAGCTCGGTGCGGGCGATCTGGGCGTGCACGGTGACGCCGCCCTGGCCGACCTCGGCCATCGCGGTGTGCACCATGGCGACCGGTTCGCCGCCGATGACCTCCAGCCGCACCCGGGCGGTGGAGTAGTCGTCGAAGCCCTCGGAGAAGCCGACGTTCTTGATGCCGACCGAGTAGCCGATGCCGCGGACGATGCCCTCGCCGTGCGAGGTGTTGGAGAGCGCGCCGGGCAGGGTGCGCACGTCGACGTTCTCCGGGTCGAGCGGCGGCGGCAGCGGCATGTCCTTGACGCGCTGCAGCAGTTCGGCGACGGGCGCGGGCGCGTCGATCTCCTGGCCGGTGGGCATGAGGTCGCCCTGGGTGACGGCGTTGAGCTGGCGCAGCTCGACCGGGTCCATGCCGAGGGCGGTGGCGAGCTTGTCCATCTGCGACTCGTAGCCGAAGCAGGCCTGCACCGCGCCGAAGCCGCGCATCGCGCCGCAGCTCGGGTTGTTGGAGTAGAGCGCGAGCGCCTCCATCCGCACGTTCGGGATGACGTACGGGCCGTGGCCGAGCGAGGCCGCGTTGCCGACGACCGCGGGGGAGGCGGAGGCGTAGGCCCCGCCGTCCAGCACGATGCGGCAGTCGGCGAAGACCAGCCGGCCGTCGAGGGTGGCGCCGTGCTCGTACGTCATCGTCGCCGGGTGGCGGTGCACGTGGCCGAAGAACGACTCGTCGCGGGCGTAGACGATCTTGACGGGCTTGCCGGTGTGCAGGGCCAGCAGGCAGGCGTGGATCTGCATCGAGAGGTCCTCGCGGCCGCCGAAGGCGCCGCCGACGCCGGCCAGCGTGAGGCGCACCTTCTCCTCCGGCAGGGCCAGCACGGGCGCCATCTGCTGGCGGTCGACGTGCAGCCACTGGGTGGCGACGTAGAGGTCGACCCCGCCGTCCTCGGCGGGCACCGCCAGACCGGACTCCGGGCCGAGGAAGGCCTGGTCCTGCATGCCGACCTCGTAGCTGCCCTTGACGATCACGTCCGCCAGGGCCCGCACCTCGTCGGTGACGCCGAGGCCGGAGACCAGCCGCTGGCTGTGGCAGACGTTGCCGGAGCCGTGCGACTTGTACTCGTGCGGCTCGTGGACGTAGCCGTACGTCGCCGGGTCGAGGCACTGCTCCTCGGTGGTGATCGGGGTGAGCACCTCGTACTCGACCCGGATCCTCTTCATCGCGCGGCGGGCCGTCTCCGGGTGGTCCGCGGCGACCAGGGCGATCGCCTCGCCGTGGTAGCGGACCTTGTCGATGGCCAGCGCCGGCTGGTCCTGGATCTCCAGGCCGTAGAACTTCGTGCCGGGGATGTCCTCGTGGGTGAGCACGGCGTACACGCCGGGCACCTTCAGCGCCTCGGAGACGTCCACCGAGAGGATGTTCGCCCGCGGGTGGGGGGAGCGCAGCGCCGTGCCCCAGAGCATGTCCTCGTGCCACAGGTCGGACGAGTACGCGAACTCGCCCCGGACCTTCAGGTTGCCGTCCGGGCGCAGCGGGGAGCCGCCGATGCCGTCCTTGGACGCCTGGTGGATGTTCTGGAGGTTCTTCTCCCCCTGGATCGTCCGCGTCGTCATGCCGAGGCCGCCTTCTCGCACGTGCGGGCGGAGGCGAGCCGCACCGCGTCCATGATCTTCTCGTAGCCCGTGCACCGGCACAGGTTGCCCGACAGGGCCTCGCGGATGTCGGTGTCGCTGGGCTGCGGGTCCGCGGCGAGCAGCGCGTCGGTCTGCACCAGCAGGCCGGGCGTGCAGAAGCCGCACTGCACGGCGCCCGCGTCGACGAAGGCCTGCTGGACGATGCCGAGCTCGCCGTTCTCCTCGGTGAGCCCCTCGACGGTGCGCACCTCGCGGTCCTGCACCTGGCCGGCCGCGACCAGACAGGAACAGACCGGCACGCCGTCGAGGTAGACGGTGCAGGAGCCGCACTCGCCCTGCTCGCAGGCGTTCTTGGAGCCCGGCAGGCCCACGCGCTCGCGCAGCACGTACAGGAGGCTCTCGCCCTCCCACACGTCGTCGGCCTCGACCGGCCTGCCGTTGGCGGTGAATGTGACCCTCATGCCGCGCTCCTGATCTGCTTGCTGTAGTCGTTCCACGTCCAGGTGAGGGTGCGGCGGGCCATCACGGCCAGCGCGTGCCGCCGGTACGCGGCGGTGCCGCGGACGTCGTCGATCGGTGAGGCCGCGCCGCGCACGAGTTCGCCGAAGCGCTGCACGACCTCGGCGCCCAGCAGTCCGCCGGACTGCCACAGGCCGCGCTCGGCGAGCACGCCCCGCAGGTACTCCTCGGCCTCGACGGCCCGGCGCGGGGTCGGGGCGGCCGAACCGATGCCCGTGCCGACGGTGCCGTCCTTCGGGTGGAGGGCGAAGCCGAACGCGCACACCGCGATGACCATCGCGTTGCGGGTGCCGATCTTCGAGAACTGCTGCGGGCCGTCGGCGGCCGGGATGCGCACCGCGCGGATCAGCTCGTCCGGCTCCAGGCTGTTGCGCTTGACGCCCGTGTAGAAGTCGTCGATCGCGATCAGCCGGGTGCCGCGCACCGACGCGGCCTCCACGTAGACGTCGCGGCCCGCCGCGAGCAGCGCGGGGTGCGAGTCGCCCGCGGGGGAGGCGGCGCCGAGGTTGCCGCCGACGGAGCCCCGGTTGCGGATCTGCGGCGATCCGACCGTGTGCGCGGCCAGCGCCAGGCCCGGCAGCGGGCCGGACAGCTCGTCGATGATCCGGCTGTAGGGCACCGAGGCGCCGAGCCGGACGACGTCGCCGTCGTGCGACCACTCGGTCAGCTCGGTGACGCGGTTCAGGTCGAGAATCGCGGATGGCCGGTGCACGTCGAAGTTCAACTCGACCATGACGTCCGTACCGCCGGAGATGGGCAGCGCGGTCGGGTTCTCAGCCTTCGCCGCGAGTGCCTCGTCCCACGTAGCGGGCCGAAGGAACTCCATGCGGGTGTCTCCTCAAGTCGTCGCCAACCGGACAGTGGGCACAGTGCCCGGAACTCGGTACCGGGACCCTGCCACGGCTTCGTTGCGCCGGCGTCGATCCCTGGTCACCGGGGTGTTCCGTCGGCGTGTGGCCAGTGAACCCCTGTGACGGGGGCCACTGGCAGTCACCGATGGCATGAAGCCCGCGCGCCGGTCCCGGCCGGCGTCCTGTACGTTCCTCTAAGGCAGAGACATGCCCCGTCCGGCGGTTCTCCTACCACCGTCCCCGACCGTGATCCGGCCGTGACGGCGAGGCGACGGCCCCGTGATCCGCCCGCCCGCCGGGGCGGCCCGCCGGCGCCCACGGCATCGTGCACACTGTGAGCCCCCACACCACCCGACCCCCGCCCCCTGCACGAAGGAGTCTGCGGATGCGTGTCCGCGACCTGCTCGCCCCCGGCGCCCCGCGGCTGCGGCTGCTCGCCGCGGAGGACGAGCTCGACCGGCAGGTCGGCGGTGTGATGACCACCGACCTCCAGGACCCGGGCCGGTACCTGCACGGCGGCGAACTCGTGCTCACCGGCATGCTCTGGCGCACCGTGCCGGAGGACTCCGAGCGGTTCGTGCGCACCCTCGCCGCGGGCGGCGCGGTGGCCCTGGCGGCGGGCGAGGCCGAGGTCGGGCCGGTGCCGGACGACCTGGTCGAGGCGTGCCGCCGGCACCGGATGCCGCTCCTCGCGGTGCCCGACGACATCGCCTTCGGCACGGTCACCGAGTTCATCGGACGCCAGGTCTCCGCGGACCGCGCCGCCGACCTCGCCGCCCTCGTCGACCGCCACCGGCAGCTCGTCTCCGCGGCGGGCGGCGGCGGCCTCGACGCGGTGCTCGACCTCCTCGGCGGCGACCTCGACCTCGACTGCTGGGTGCTCACCCCCACCGGCCGGGTCATCGCCGGGCCCGCCGACCGGCTCTCCGCCGAGGACCGCGACCAGCTGGTGCGCGCCCACCTCGCCGCGCAGCGCCGCCGCCACCGCCCCCCCCACCGGGCCCGCCTCGCCGCCGGCGCGTACTCGCTGCTGCCCGCGCCCGCCGAGCCGTCCGGCGAGGTCCCGCAGCCCGAGCGGCTGCTCGCCGACTGGATGCTCGCCGTCGCGGGGGACGTCACCGAGTGGACGCCCAAACGCCAGCAGCTCGCCGACAACCTGGCCCGGCTGGTGGGCGCCGAGCGCACCCGCCGCGACGAGGGCCGCCGGCTGCGCCGCCGGATCGCCGACGAGGTGCTCGGCCTGCTCCAGCGGGACGCCGACCCGGCCGAGATCTCCCGCGCGCTGCTCGCCTCCGCCACCATGGCCCTGCGCTACGAGGGCGGGCGGCCGGAGGAGTCCGACGCCTGGCTGATCGTCTCGGCGGAGGGCACCGGCCTGCCGGACGGCGCCGTGCGCGGAGTGCTGGAGGAGGCCCTCACCGAGGCCACCGACCGCGCGCTGGTGGCCGGCGCCGGGAGCGGCGCGGTCGTGGTGCTGCCGGCGCCGGAGGGCGGGGTGCCCGCCGACGCGATCCGCGAACTGCTGGCCCCGCTGGAGGCGGGGCTGGGCCCGGAGGGCCGGATCACCGTCGGCGTCTCGGCCCCCGCGACCGAGGCGGGCGGCCTGCGCGGCGCCCTGGAGGAGGCCCGGCACGCCCGCCGGATCGCCGCCGCCCGGGTCGGCCGGGTGTGCGTGGCCGGGCCGGAGGAGCTGGCCTCGCACGTGCTGCTGCTCGCGGCGGTGCCCGACGAGGTCCGCCGGGCCTTCCGCAGCCGCCTGCTCGACAAGGTCATCGCGTACGACCTGGAGCACCAGGCCGACCTGGTGCGCACGCTGGAGGCGTTCCTGCGGTCCGACGGCTCGTGGACGCGCTGCGCGGCCCAGCTGCACGTGCACGTGAACACCCTGCGCTACCGCATCGGCCGGATCGAGGAGCTGACGGGCCGTGACCTCTCGCGGCTGGAGGACCGGGTCGACTTCTACCTTGCCCTGGAGCTGGCCTGACGCACCGGCGGCCCGCCGCGACCCCCCCCCGGGGGGGGTCGCGGCGGGCCGCCGGCGCGTCGGCGCTCAGTGCTCCGCGGGGATGACGCCGGTGAGCCAGATGAAGGCCTGCGGCAGCAGGGGCTTCCACACGTCGACGGCGTGCGGGCCGGCCGTCTCCACGACGGTCACCGTGGTGGGCGGCTTCGCCGCCTGACGGAGGGCCATGCCGCTCTCGTAGCCGTCGCCCCTGTTGCCGCTGACGAAGAGCGCGGTGCGCGGAGGCTTTGCCGCGTTCCGCAGGACGTGCAGCGGGTCGGCGGTCTCGCGCAGGTGCGGGTCCCTGGCGGTCAGCGAGTCGGGTTCGGCGGCGGGGTCGTTGTAGCCGGAGAGGCTGATGCCGGCGCGGTAGCGGTCGGGGTGCGCCAGGGCGAGCAGGGCGGCGCAGTGGCCGCCCGCGGAGTAGCCGGCCACCGCCCAGCGCGCGGGGGAGGGGTCGGCGCGGAAGTTGTCGAGCACCATCTGCGGGACGTCCCGGGAGAGCCAGGTGTCGGCGTTGACCTTGCCGGGCACGTCGGCGCAGCCGGTGTCGGTCGACCGGCCGAGCAGCAGGGTGCGCGGCGACACCAGGATGAACGGCGCGACCCTGCCCTCCCGCATCAGCGGCTCCAGCTGCCGGGTGACCTTGAGCGTGCCGTACCAGGTGCTGGAGGAGCCGGGGAAGCCGGGCACGAGCTCGACGACGGGGAAGTTCCGGTCGCGGTAGGCCGGGTCGTCGTACTGCGGGGGCGTCCAGACGAGCACCTCGCCGTCGACGCCGGAGGTGCGGCCCCTGAGGTCGGTGCGCCGGACGTCGTCGGGCACCATCGGGTCGTCGACCCGGCGGAACTGCTGCAGCACCTTCGGCTCGGCCGCGTCGTGCCCGGGGCCGCCCGCGGGGACGGTGGGCACGGCGCGTACGTGGCCGCCGGTGCCGAGCAGGTCGCCCCAGGTGCCGTAGATCAGGTTGGCGTTGTTGACCAGGACGAAGACCAGGGTCACGGCCGTCGCCTGGCAGAGCATCAGCATGACGAGTCTGCCCAGCAGTCGTACCGTGCGCGGGCCGCGCACCCGGCCCCACAGCAGCAGGGCGGCCGCGACGGAGACCGGCACGAGCACGATCGTGACGATGAGGAAGGGTGTTCCGGTCAGTTGCATTCAGGTTCTCGTATCCGGGGTCGCAGGCCGCCCGGGCCCGGCCCGGTACGCGTTCCGATGTGATCGACAGGTGGAGTCCGCGCCTCGGTTCCGCCCGATCCTGAGCGAAACCTGAGAGGAACATCACGTTTCCATGAGAATCCCCCGCGCGGCCCAGTCCGGTCCGCGGCCCGGGCGAGCGAATCCCCCGAACGGGGCAGTCCGTACGGTCATCCGGATGAGGAGGGCCGGGCCCCGGGCCGGTCGGCACCGGGGGAGGGCGGTGCCGGCGGGCACCGAGGGGGCAGGATGGCGGGAGCCGCCCCGCCGGCCGCCCCCGGAACGGCCGGTGCCCCCGCCCCCGCCGGACCCGACCCGAAGGAGCCCCCACCGCCGTGACCAGCCCCCACAGCAACCAGCGGCCGGCCGTCCTGCCCACCCTGCTCGGCCTCGGGCCGCGCAGCGCCGACCGCCGCCGGCGCACCCTGCCGGCCGGCGTGCTGCGGCTGCCCACGATCGGCGTCGACATCGGCGGCACCAAGGTGGTGGCGGGCGTCGTCGACGGCGAGGGCCGGGTGCTGGACCGCGTCCGCACCGAGACCCCGCACCGCAGCAAGAGTCCCAAGGTCGTCGAGGACGTCATCGTCGACCTCGTGCTCCGGCTCGCCGACAGGCACGACGTGCACGCGGTCGGGGTCGGCGCGGCGGGCTGGGTGGACGCCGACCGCTCCCGGGTGCTCTTCGCCCCCCACCTCAACTGGCGCGACGAGCCGCTGCAGGAGGCGCTCAGCGAGCGGCTGCGCTTCCCCGTCGTCGTGGAGAACGACGCCAACGCGGCGGCCTGGGCGGAGTGGCGGTTCGGCGCGGGCCGCGGCGAGGACCACATGGTGATGATCACGCTGGGCACCGGCATCGGCGGCGCCGTCGTGCGCGACGGCCACGTCGACCGCGGGAAGTACGGCCTGGCGGGCGAGTTCGGCCACATGCAGGTGGTGCCGGGCGGGCACCGCTGCCCGTGCGGCAACCGCGGCTGCTGGGAGCAGTACTCCTCCGGCAACGCGCTCGTCCGGGAGGCGCGGGAGCTCGTCGCGGAGGAGTCGCCGGTCGTCCAGCAGCTGCTGGCACGGGCCGGCGGCACCCCGGAGGGCATCACCGGCCCGCTCGTCACCGAGGCCGCCCGCGAGGGCGACGCGACCGCCGTCGAACTGCTCTACGAGATGGGCACCTGGCTGGGCGTCGGCATCGCGAACCTCGCCGCCGCCCTCGACCCGGGCCGGTTCGTCGTCGGCGGCGGCGTCTCCGAGGCCGGCGACCTGCTGATCGTCCCGGCCCGGGAGGCCTTCCGGCGCACCCTCACCGGCCGCGGCTTCCGCCCGGAGGCGGGCATCGTGCACGCCGCGCTCGGCAACGAGGCGGGCCTGGTCGGCGCCGCCGACCTGGCCCGCCAGGTCGCCCGGCGGTTCCGCACGATCAAGCGCCGCCGGGTGGAGCGGTCCGGATAGATCTGACTGAACGTCATGTCCGCAGCTTCCAAAGGGATCCCGGCCGGCCTCCCCTCCGCTACGGTGGGGGCCCGCCGTGTTCTGACGCGGCCTGTCGGGGCCTCGTGCGGGTGCCTCGTGTGACGTCCCTGAGGAAGGACCCTGCGACGCCCATGGCTGCGCTGACCCCGGACGAGTTCGAAGAAGAAGTCCGACGAGTTGCCCGTGCTCTCTGGCCTGCTGCCGAACACGGCGGGCCGGAAATGATCGACAACCGCGAGGTCGACGGCATCTTCGACACGGAGGAGGTGTCCCACCTCGTCGAGGCGACGATGGACCGGAGGGTCGACAAGGCGCACAACGTGGGGCCGAAGCTGCGCGATCACCTGAAGAGGGCCCGCGCGCGCGGTGACTTCGCGAAGTCGTGGTTCATTACGTTCCACCCGCCGACGGCGGACCAGCGGAAGGTGCTCCACTCGCAGTACGACCGGAGCATCCAGATCCTTTCGTACGACCAGTTCCGCTCGAAGATCGTCGATGCGAGGGAGTACCTCAGCCTTCGCACTCGAGCGAGCTGGGGCAGTGCGGCCAACCCGAAGACCAATAGCCCGACCGATCTGATCAAGTACGTTCCGCTCGGTATAGGCATGACTCCCGGGGCGTCCCAGGTCGGCTTGCGGCCGGACGCCAAGCGGTCGCGGAGCGGCCGGGAGTCCGCCTCCGTGTCGATCGCCGATCTCGCGTCCGCCGTCGAGGTGGGGCAGCGGGTGGCCCTCCTCGGAGACTACGGCGCAGGCAAGAGTATGACCCTGCGGGAGGTGCACACCCATCTTGCCTCGCTCTACCTGAGGAGCGAGTCGCACCGATTTCCGATCACCCTGTCGCTGCGGCGTCACTACGGCCAGGAGGATCCGGCGGAGGCCTTGACTCGGCATGCGATCCATCTGGGGTTCGCGAGCCCGCATAAGCTGGTGAACGCCTGGCGAAGTGGATACACCTACATCCTTCTGGACGGCTTCGACGAACTGGCGGCGCCCGGGTGGAGCGGATCACCCGAAGCGATCCGTGAGAATCGTAGGGCTGCCACCGTGCTGATCAAGGAGTTCTGCCGGGAGACGCCATCGGAAACCGGAATGATCGTCGCCGGTCGCCGTTTCTACTTCGACTCACTGGCCGAAATGGGTACGGCGCTCTTCGACGGCGGACAGCACAACATCGCTTCCCTGAACGACTTCACGGATCAGCAGGCGAAGAGGTTCCTCGCGCAGTTCGAGGAGGCCGGCAACGGAGCACTGCCCGAGTGGCTCCCCGTCAGGCCCCTTCTCCTGGGCCACCTGGCAGCCGAAGGCGTGCTCCAGACGTTCTCCGGGAGCGAGGGACTGGCGCCCGCCTCCGGCTGGGAGTGGCTGCTGGACAAGATCAGCGAGCGGGAGTCCTTCATCCGGCAGGGTGTCGACGGCGTCGCGGTGCGTTCGGTGATCGAACAGCTCGCAGGGTTCGCCCGGCAGACACCACAGGGCGTCGGGCCCGTGACGATGCGGGACATCGTCGACGCCTTCACAGTCGTGCGGCGTCAGGCCCCCAGCGACAAAGAACTGACCCTCCTGCAGCGGCTCCCCGGCCTCGGCGGCGAGGAGGACGACTCGGAGAAGGGGACCCGTCAGTTCGTCGACGTAGACCTTGCAAGCGCAGCACAGGCGGCCCAGGTCACCCGGTTCGTCATCGACCCGCACGGGAGCCATGCCGGGTTCGAGCCGCGCAAGTGGACATCCTCGATGGAGCCGCTGGGCATCGAGGTCGCGGCTCATCAGCTGACCGCGTACGGGATTTCCCCCGGGCAGGTCAGAACGGCCCTGGACCGGGCCGCCAAGGCCGAGTGTCACGAACTTGCCGCAGACATCGTTCGCGTGGCGATGACACTGGATTTCGATCTGCCGACGGTGAACGGATTCACCACCCTGGTGTCGAGTGCCGTTATTCCCAGCCTGGACCTGAGCGAGGGGAGCTCGGATCTCAGCGGCGTGGACTTCAGCCATTGTCTGTTCGCCGAGATCCTCGTCTCCGGGGAGCCTGACGAGCACCGCCTTCCGCACTTCTACAGGTCGGACTTCATGTCGATCTTCGGTCGACTCGGGGAGGCGGATCTGCCACCCGGCAGATTCCAGGACTGTGAGTTCGCTGATTTCCCGGACGCCGCCGACCGGAACGCCGAGATCATGGATTCGGAGATACTCCCGATCGGCACCCGCGTGGTCATGATCCTTCTTCGGAAGCTCTACATGCAGAGGGGGAGCGGCCGGAAGGACAGCGCTCTCACCAGAGGGATGAGCGGGACGGACGCGGCGCTCGTGGCTCCGGCGTTGAAGCTGCTTCAGCGCGAGGGGCTGGCATTCGAGACCAGGCAGGGAAAGAACAAGATCTGGCTTCCCGATCGTAGTTCCGGGCCGCGGGTGAGGAATTTCCTCAACTCGCCGCGCGTGGGCGATGACCCCCTCGTGGCGGGGAGCAAGGAGATCACGTCCCGCCGGTAGCGCAGTCCCCGGTGCCCCGTCGCACCGTCCCCTGGGACCGGGAGGCCGGGCTGTCGCGGAAGGCGGCGACAGCACCGGCGTCACCTCAGCGGCACGGAGATCCAGGACGGGTCGCCCGCGGCGGAGCCGAAGGTGAGGGTCGACCAGGCCGGATTGTGGGTGATGTAGAGCGGGTCGGCGCTGTCGACGACCAGGGCGAGCCGGTGCCCGGCCGGTACGTCGTACGCCGTGGCCTGCATCCGGACGTCCGCCGTGAAGCGGGCGCCGGGCGTGCGGCCGAGGAAGGCGTACGGCGCGCGGGCGACCATCCGGCCGATGCCGAGCGCGTCGACGTCGTACAGGTGGGCGATCAGACTGCCGCGTTCCGCGGAGGGCGTCACACCCAGGTGGAGGCGGACGCTGCCGCGCACCCGCTGGGTGCTGCCGTACACGCCGGACTGCCACACCGCGGCGACGGCGCGGCAGCAGCGGCACCGAGACGGTCGGCGGCACCCTGAGGAACTGCTCGGCGAGGTTGCTCAGGAAGATCACCCCGCCGTCGGCGCCGGAGTCGGGGCCGGTGGCGATCGGGGTGGTCCAGCCGGTCGGGGCGGCGGAGGTCAGTGAGCCGGTGCCGAGCGGGTTGCGGCCGCCGAGGCCGAGGGTGCGGGTGGAGCCGGTGCCGGCCTGCCAGTCGGGGTAGTCCTCGTAGCCGTCCTGGAGCTGCGGCCTGATGTGCACGGGGAGGCGGCGGTCGATGCCGTTGTCGACGCCCTTGAGGTGGTGGTCGAGCCAGGCGCGGGCGTCCGTCCAGACGTCGTTCGGCAGGCCGACCAGGCCGGTGGCCTCGGCGGTGGCGTGGTCGCCGGGGCGCAGCTCCAGGCGCTTGGGGCCGGTGAGGCTCTCGTAGAAGGCGGTGAGCTGGTTCGGCGGGAAGATCGAGTCGCCCCAGGCGTTGGCGAGCATCACGGCGGTGCCGTTGGTGTTGATGCGGTCGACGTAGGTGGCGGCGGAGCGCCGGGCGGCCCAGGCGCGGATGGCGGGCTCGTTCGCGTAGTCGCTGCCGAAGAAGCGTCGCAGGGTGGTCTCCAGCTCGTCGCCGGGATGGCCCGTCAGGTAGCCCGCGACGCCGAGCAGCGCGGCCGACTGGAGGTTCTGGGTCTCGTCGCTGAAGAGGGAGCCGGCGAGGTCGGCCCAGCCGCTGAGCGCGGCCACGGTGCGGATGCGCGGGTCGAGGGCGGAGCCGAGCAGGCTGATGCCGACGCCGTACGAGACGCCCGCGGCGCCGATGCGCCGCGGGTCGGCGGTGGTGCGGGCGAGGGCCCAGTCGACGACGCGGGAGAGGTCGGCGACGTCCTCCGGGCCGGCGACCTCGATCTCGCCGCCGGATCCCCAGAAGCCGCGCGGGGTGTACGAGACGACGACGTAGCCCTGCTGGGCGAAGCTGTGGGCCTGCGCGAGGTATTCGAGGTCGTTGAGGCTCCAGCCGGCGGGCAGCACGAGCAGCGGGTGCCCGGTGGCGCCGTCGCCGGGTTCGTAGACGTTGCCCTTGAGGACGACGCCGCCGTCGCCGGGGATGTCGGTGAAGCGCAGCGAGGGGCCGGCGGCCTGGGCGGAGGCGCTCGTGGCGAGCTGGGCCAGGGCGACCGGGGCGGTGGTGAGCAGGGCGGTGGCCAGGGCGAGCGCGGCGGCGCTCCGGCGGGCGCGTGCGGGCATGGGGCACTCCAAGGGTCGGGTCCGCGGGGTGGGTGTACCGGACGGTAGCTTGTGAGACGCGGCGTCAGTAGCCGGTCGGTCGATTGCGGAGCGATAGCGGAGCTACCGGCGGGTAGTGGCCGGAGGCGCTGTTGTCCTGCACACCGCATCTGTGACAGAACGGGTAGCTGACGCTGCCTCAGGAGGCTTCCGCATGAGAGCTCTGGCCCGAATCGTCCCGCCGATCGCCCTCGCCACCGGCCTGATCTGCGGCACGGTCGCACCCGCCCAGGCCGCCGCACCCCCGAAGACCCCGGAGGCCGTCGGCTACGGCGGCGCCGTCGCCAGCGTCGACGCCGACGCCACCGCCGCCGGCATCGAGGTGCTGCGCCGCGGCGGCAACGCCGTCGACGCCGCGGTCGCCACCGCCGCCGCCCTCGGCGTCACCGAGCCGTACTCCTCCGGCATCGGCGGCGGCGGCTACTTCGTCGTCTACGACGCCCGCACCGGCCGCGTCTCCACCCTCGACGGCCGGGAGACCGCCTCCCGCACCGCCGACACCTCGCTCTTCCTCGACGCCGACGGCACGCCCCTGCCCTTCGCCGACGCCGTCACGAGCGGTCTCTCCGTCGGCGTGCCCGGCACCGCCGCCACCTGGGAGAAGGCCCTCGACCTGTGGGGCACCCGCCCGCTCGGCGAGGTGCTGCGCCCGGCCGAACGGATCGCCGAGCACGGCTTCACCGTCGACCAGACCTTCCGTGACCAGACCGCCGCCAACCAGGCGCGCTTCCAGGACTTCCCCGAGACCCGGCGGCTCTTCCTGCCCGGCGGGCAGCCCCCGGCGGTCGGCTCCCGGCTGCGCAACCCCGACCTCGCCGCGACCTACCGCGAGCTCGGCCGGCACGGCACCGCCGCCCTCTACCGCGGCCCGATCGGCGCCGACGTCGTCAGCACCCTGCAGCACCCGCCCGTCGACCCCGCCTCCGGGCGCACCGCCCGACCCGGCCGGGTCGACGCCGCCGACCTCGCCGCCTACCGGGTGCGGCGCCAGGACCCCACGCACGTCACCTACCGCGGCAACGACGTCTACGGCATCGCGCCGTCCTCCAGCGGCGGCACCACCGTCGGCGAGGCGCTCGGCATCCTCTCCCACTCCGACCTGGCGGGCCTCGACGCGACGCAGTACTACCACCGCTTCCTGGAGGCCTCCCGGATCGCCTTCGCCGACCGCAACCGCTGGGTCGGCGACCCGGCCGCGGTCGACGTGCCCACCCGGGAGCTCCTCTCGCCCGCCTACACCGCCGCCCGGGCCTGCCTGCTCGACCCGGCCCGCGCCCTGACCAGCCCGCTCGCCCCCGGCGACCCGCGCCGGCCCACGGCCTGCGGCAGCAGCGGCCCGGCCGTCACCGAGTCGTACGAGGGCCCCAGCACCACCCACCTGACCGTCGCCGACCGCTGGGGCGACGTCGTCTCCTACACCCTGACCATCGAGCAGACCGGCGGCAGCGGCATGACCGTGCCGGGCCGCGGCTTCCTGCTCAACAACGAGCTCACCGACTTCTCCTTCACCCCGGTCGTGCCCGGGGTGCCCGACCCCAACCTGCCCGGGCCCGGCAAGCGGCCGCGCTCCTCGATGTCGCCGACCGTCGTGCTGCGCGACGGCCGGCCGTTCCTCGCCGCGGGCTCGCCCGGCGGCGCCACGATCATCACCACCGTGCTCCAGGTGCTGCTCGGCCGGATCGACCGCGGCCTGACGCTGGAGCAGGCCATCGCCGCGCCCCGCGCCAGCCAGCGCAACGCCGCCACGACCGCGGCCGAGGCCGGCTTCCTCGCCCTGCCCGAGCGGGCCGGACTGGAGGCGCTCGGCCAGGTGCTCGCGTCCTCGGCCGAGATCGGCGCCGCCACCGGCGTGGAGCGCCTGCCGGACGGGCGCTGGCGGGCCGCGGCCGAGCCGGTCCGCCGCGGCGGCGGCTCCGCGGCCGTGGTGCGGCCCGCCGGCTGACGGACCGGCACTGTCGGTGCCGGGCGGTATGTTCGGGGTGGGTGCCCGCCGGGTGCCCGCCCCGTCCGTACCGTCCGTACGCCGTGTCCGCTCCACCCGGGAAGGCCGCCCGCCGTGACCGTCCGCATCGCCACCTGGAACATCAACTCCGTCACCGCCCGGCTCCCCAAACTCCTCGAATGGCTGGAGAGCGCCGCCCCCGACGTGCTCTGCCTCCAGGAGCTCAAGTGCGCGGCCGACAACTTCCCGTACGAGGAGGTCGGGGCGCTCGGCTACGAGACCGCGGCGCACGGCACCGGCCGCTGGAACGGCGTCGCGGTGCTGTCGAGGATCGGCCTCGACGACGTCGTCCGCGGTCTGCCCGGGCAGCCCGGCTTCCAGGCCGACGACGCCCTGCTGCCCGACGTCGAGCCCCGCGCGATCGGCGCGACCTGCGGCCCCGTCCGCGTCTGGTCGGTGTACGTGCCCAACGGCCGGGAGGTCGGCCACGCGCACTACCGCTACAAGCTGGAGTGGCTGGAGACGCTGCGCAGCACAGTCCTGGAGGACGCGGCCGGCCCGCGCCCCTTCGCCGTGCTCGGCGACTTCAACATCGCCCCCGCCGACGAGGACGTCTTCGACATCGCCGCCTTCGACGGGCTCACCCACGTCACCGCACCCGAGCGCGCCGCCCTCACCGCCCTGCAGGGCGCCGGCCTGCAGGACGTCGTGCCCCGCCCGCTCAAGTACGACCACCCCTACACGTACTGGGACTACCGGCAGCTCGCCTTCCCGAAGAACCGCGGCATGCGGATCGACCTGACGTACGGCAACAAGGCCTTCGCCGACGCCGTCACCGACAGCTACGTCGACCGCGAGGCGCGCAAGGGCAAGGGCACCTCCGACCACGCCCCGGTCGTCGTCGACCTCGACCTCTGACCCCGGCCGCACACCGGCCCGGCGGCCGCCCGCCCCGCTGCGGAGCGTGACCGTCCGGGCCCGAACGGTCCCCGAACGGGCGCGGTGCGGTGGCCGGGCGCGGGGCCGCTGCCTAGCGTCGGGCATGACTGGGTGCAGCCGACCGACCACGGGGCGACCCCGCCCCCGGCCGCACCCGAGAACCTGGAGGTCCGGCATGCGCATCCCGCGTACCGCCGCCGCCGCGCTCGGCACGACCGCCCTGCTCGTCCTTGCGGCCCCGGCCGCGCAGGCGGCGCCCGCCAAGGCGCCCGAACCGGCCAAGGTCACCCCGGCGCAGGCGGCACCCGGCGAGAAGGTCACGGTGAACGTGGTCTGCCCGAGCACCACGACGAAGACCCTCACGGCCGCGTCGAAGGCGTTCACCGGCGGCACCCTGACCCTGACGGCGGGCCCCGACGGCACCTACAGCGGCACCGTCGCCCTGCTCTCGGCCACCGAGCTCACCGTCTCCGAGACGGAGACCACCACGCCCGCGTCCTGGGGCATCGACGGCAAGTGCCCCGGCGGCGAGCCGTTCACCGGCACCGTCGCCATGAAGCCGCAGCCCGGCTCGCACGCCTCGACCGCCCCCGCGCCGCACGGCAGCGTGGAGACCGGCCTCGGCGGCTCCGTCACCGGCGCGGGCCCGCGCGAGCTGGCCACCGGCGGCGCCCTCGTCGCCGCCGGCATCGCCGGGTTCTGGCTGCTGCGCCGCCGCAGTCCGCAGTCCTGATGCAGTGCCCCGCTCGGCGCCCCGCCCGTCAGGCCGGGGCGCCGAGCCGCGTCCCGGCGGGCCGACCCGCGGTGTCCGCCGCCGGGCGGCCGGCCCGCACCGCGCCCCGCGCCAGCAGGTACTGCGCCGCGCAGTACGTCGCCATCACCCACAGGTCGTGGCCCGGCAGGGGCGTCCAGTCGGCGAGCCGGGTCGCGATCAGCGTGTCGGAGAGCAGGAACAGCCCGCCTCCGACGCCCGTCCACAGCCCGAGACCGGCCGACGACACCGCCGTCGACGCCAGCAGCAGGCTGTACGCCGCGACCGGCACCCGCAGCCCGCCGAGGCCCGGCCACAGCTGCGTGATCAGCACCGCCCAGGCGGTCGCGTAGCCGGCGGCCACCAGCAGGCCGCGCCGCCGGTCGTCGAACGCGCCGAGCTTCGCGAACATCGTCACGTAGCAGACGTGCGCCGCCGCGAAGGCCCCCATGCCCGCGAGGAACGCGGTGTCCCCGCCCACCTGCAGCAGCACGTCGCCGGCGGTGCTCGCCAGCAGCGCCGGCACCAGCAGCCCGGGCGCCCGCGGCGCGGCGGCCAGGGTCCAGGCGGCGAGCAGCGGCATCAGCGCCGGCTTGGTGGCGTGCTGCAGCGCGGTGGCGCCGGCGGCGATCGCCCCGAGGTGCGCCGCAGAGGTCGCCGCGAAGGCGGTGAGCAGGCCGCGGGCGGCCCGGAGTCGTCCGGTGGCGGTCATGCGGGGGTGCCCTCCGGGCTCTCGGTGCGGGCGGGCTCCCAGCCCGGGCCCCTGGTCAGGTGGCGGAGCCGGTCGCCCCAGCTGCCGGCCCGGGCGACGTCCCGGGCGATCGAGGCGTACTCGTGGGTGGCGACCCGCAGCGGGTTGTGGCTCTGCAGGTTCTTCGTCAGACCGTAGACCGGCCGGGTCGTCTCCGGCGTGAACGAGCCGAACAGCCGGTCGAAGACGATGAGGATGCCGCCGAAGTTGCGGTCCAGGTAGCCGCCCTGCGAGGCGTGGTGCACCCGGTGGTGCGACGGCGTGTTGAGGACGAACTCGACCGGGCGGGGCAGCCGGTCGATCCGCTCGGTGTGGATCCAGAACTGGTAGACCAGGTTGACCGAGGAGCAGAACGCCAGCGCCGCCGGGTGCACGCCGAGTGCGATCACCGGCAGGTAGAACACCCAGGAGGTGGCGCCGGTCCAGGGCTGGCGCAGCGCCGTGGAGAGGTTGTAGCGGCGGCTGGAGTGGTGCACCACGTGGCAGGCCCAGAGGATCCGCACCACGTGGTGGCCGCGGTGCGACCAGTAGTAGCAGAAGTCCTGGGCGAGGAGCACGAGCGGCACCGTCCACCACAGCACCGGCACCCGCAGCGGCGTCAGCGCGTACAGCGCCGAGTAGACCGCCAGGATCGGGATCTTCCACAGCGCGTCGAACACCAGGCTGCCGAGGCCCATGGTGAGGCTGGTCGCGGTGTCCTTCGCCGCGTACCCCTCCTCCTCGTCGTCGGGGTGGAAGCGGTACGACACCATCTCGACGACGGTGAGCAGCACGAAGGCGGGTATGGACCACCGCACGACGTCGGGCAGGTTCGGCATGCGAGGACGATAGGCGACGCGCGCCCCCGGTGGAAGAGCCCGGTTACCCGCGCGTAACGCGTGGTGGCCCGCGGGCCGCCCGGACGCGTCCCCTCCGGGCCGGTGCACCGTCTAGGCTGGTGCGCGAGATGGAGCAGCACGAGTACGCGACCGGGGCCGGGGAGGCGACCGGTGGCACGGTGGTCGAGCGCTTGGGCGGGGCGGGGCAGCTCACGGCCCACGCGTGCACCGACGCGTCCTCGCAGGCCGAACTGCTCGCACGGCGCTTCGCCGACGCCGACGACCACACCGCGCACGGGCTGTTCACCGCCGTCTTCGGCCTCTACCCGGCCCGGCACCTCGGCGGCCGGCCCGCCGAACCGCACGGCCCCGCCGCCACCAGCTGGTGGCACGGCCCCAGCGTGCACCGCACCCCCGCCGCGGGCCGCCCGCGCGGACTGCGCCGGGCCCGCCAGGAGGCCGCCGCCCGGGTGCCCGCACCGGCAGGGCCGGGCCGCCACCGCAGGCCGGAGCGCACCCGCGCGGCCGGGCAGGGCGCCGCGGCCGGCGAGCGCCGCACCGCCGCGCGGCTGCTGCTCGCCCACCCGCTCGTCACCGCGGACGGCCCGCACGGCGAGGGCTTCCCGCTGATCCTCCGGCACGCCGACTGGCTCGCCGAACGCTTCGCCGACCTGCTCGGCTACCCGCTCACCCTCGACCCGTCGCACGCCCGGCTGCACAAGGCGCCGCTGCCCGGCCGCACCCGCCCCGGCTTCCGCCCGGCCGGGTACGCAGCCCTCGTGCTCGCCCTCGACGCGATAGCCGACGGCCGCACCCCCGACCTCGGACGGCCCGAGGTGCGGGCCCTCCTGGCGGACTGGCAGGTCGCCACCGGCCCCGCCGCCCTCGACCGCGAGCTGGCCCGGGCACTCGTCCCCGGGGCCCGCCGCGCCGCCGCCGGCACCGGCCCCGAGGTGGCCGTACGGCGGCTGCTCGCCGAGAACCCGGTCGTGCTCCTCGACGAACTCGCCGCCGCGGAACGCACCTGGCTGCTGGGCCGGCTGCCCGCCGAGGCCGAGCTGTTCGCCGACTTCCTCGGACTGGAGGCGGAGATCCGCACCGAGGGCGTCGCCCTGCTCGACCCGGCGCACGAGCTCACCGACCTCGCCCCCGGCGGCGGCCCGCTCGCCGACACCGCCCTGCTCCTCGCGGAACGGCTCGTCGAGGAACTCCGTCCGATGCCCGAGGACGCGGCCCCGCCGGCCGTCCTCGTCCCGGACGCGCTCATAGACGGCGCCCTCGGCGACATCACCGACGAGTACGGCCTGCCCGCCGCCCCGGACGCCGACTACCTCGCCGACCGCACCGCGCTGCGCCGCGACGCGCTCGACCTGCTGCACCGCATGCAGCTCATCGCCCCCGCGGGCCGCTGCTGGGTGCTGCGGGCCCCGGCGGCCCGCTACGCGCCACAGGCCGAACTCCACCCCGCCCCCGGCACGGGCCGGCACTCGCGCCCGGACGGGCAGGAGCTGCCGCACCCGCGCTCCGCCTGAGGTCGCGGGCCCCCGCCGCGCGGCCTCACTCCACCGCGCGGACCCGTTCGGCGACCTGGCGGAACTCCTGGACGGTGGCGTCGTACTCGACCCGCTGGCCGTCCGCGAGGACGTGCTCGGGGGCGCCGACGATCGAGTCGTAGTAGACGGTGAGCTCGGGCCCGCCGTCGTCGGGCGTGATGTAGCCGTAGCCGTGCCCGCTGGAGAACGTCTTCACAGTGCCGGTGGCCATGGGATCGCCCCTCTGCTCCGGATGGTGCCGATGACCGCAGTATCGGACGCCCGGCGGCCGCGCACCACCCGGTCGGCTCAGCGCCCGGCGGCGGCCGCCGTCGCGGCGTGCTGCTGGTGGCGGACGGTCTCGGCGGTCGCCGCCACGCCCAGGCCCCCGAGCGCCAGCGACGCGACGACGGCCGCGCTGGCCAGCCACCGGCGGTGGCGGCGGGGGAGCGGGAAGCGGGGCTGCGGTGCGGCGGTCGCGGATGGTGCGGTCATGCCGGGCAGTGTGCCGGGCCGGTGTGAAAGCCCGGCCACGGGCGGGTTAAGCCCGGGCGGGTGCCGGGCGTCGATCCGTCGCGCCGCAGGTCGGGTGCGGTGACGGGGTGGGTGCGGTGGCAGGTCGGGTGCGGTGACGGGGCGGGTGCGGTGACGGGTCGGGTGCGCGCGGGTCAGGCCGCCTCGTACGGGGTGAGCACGAGCCGCACCACGTCCTCCAGCCGCCGCCGCGCGTCGTCGAGGGTGGTGCGGCCGGTGACCCACGCGGTCAGCTCGCCCTGCCAGGCGTGCCCGACGATGTGGCGCACCACGTCGCCGTCGCGGGCCGGCACCTCCACCATCACGGCGCGCAGGGCGGCGCCGTCCGCCCGGGCCATGGCTTGCAGGGCCTCGCTGGCGAACGGGTCGGTGGAGGCCGCCACGGCGACCCGCAGCCGGGCGAGTTCGGGCTGCCGCTGGTAGGCGCGCATGCCGTGCCGGACGAAGCGCACCATCCGCTCGCTGGCCGACGGTCCGGCCCGGCGGGCGATCTCCGCCACCAGGTCCGTCAGCAGGGAGCGGTGCCACTCGGCGATGGCCGCGGCCAGCAGGTGGTCCCTGGAGGAGAAATAGCGGTAGGTCGTCCCGAGGGCGACCCCGGAGCGCTCGGACACCTGGCGCATCTGCAGCCGCTCGACACCGATCTCCGTCACCAGGGAGAGGGCGGCCGAGATCAGATTCCCGCGCCGTTCGAGCTGACGGGGCGACATCGCCTCCACCGGACGTGGTGACAGGTCAACCTTGGTCACCCTCACCATGATACGGGCCGGGGTGCCGCGCGGGTATGACGCGATCGGTCACGGACGGGTCGCGGGCCGCTCCCGCAGCAGCGTCTCCTGCACCGCGGACGCCACCAGGTGCCCGGCCCGGTCGTAGAACTCGCCGAGGGCCAGCCCCCGGCCGTCCGAGGCCGACGGGCTGCGCTGCGCGAAGAGCAGCCACTCGTCGGCCCGGAACGGGCGGTGGAACCACATCGCGTGGTCGAGCGAGGCCAGCATCGTCCGGCGCGGCTCCCGGCGGCCGAACCGGTGCGGCTCCAGGTGCAGCGCGGTGGTCGACGCCAGCGTCAGGTCGGAGAGGTAGGTCAGCGCGCACACCTGCAGCAGCGGGTCGTCGACCGGCAGTGGCGTGCCGGACCTCAGCCAGACGAACTGCTGCGGCACGCCCGGCAGTTCCGGCGGCATGCCGGGCGCCCCGGCGGGCAGGAAGCGCATCTCCAGCGCACGGAAGCCGGTGGACTTCGCGAAGTCCTCCGGGTTCGCCTCGCGCCAGGCGGCGAACGGGTCCGGCAGTTCCTCGGGCCCCGGCACCGGCGGCATCGTCCGCTGGCGCTCGGTGGACGCCTCCGGCCGCTTGAACGAGGCGGAGAGCGTGAAGATCGCCTCGCCGCGCTGAACGGCCGTCACCCGCCGGGTCGCGTACGAGAGGCCGTCGCGCACCCGGTCGACCTGGTAGACGATCGGCCGGGTCGGGTCGCCGGGGCGCAGGAAGTAGCCGTGCAGCGAGTGCACGGTGCGCTCCGCGCCGATCGTCCGCCCGGCCGCGGTGAGCGCCTGCGCGGCGACCTGCCCGCCGAAGGCGCGCATCGGCGCCCCGGCATGGCAGCTCCCGCGGAACAGGTTCTCGTCCAGCTCCTCGATGCGCAGCAGGTCGACGAACGGGGCGACCGGGTCGTCCCCCGATCCCTCCAGGTCCATGGCTTCCGTCACGGGCCCATACTGGCAGATCACGGCCCGCGGGGATGTGACGCGGGTTACCCGCGGGGCACTTCCGATGGTGGAACGCGTTGCAGGAATCGACCCGGTGTCAGTGCCCGCCCCTAGCGTCCCCGGCATGACGCAAGCCGTACAGACGTACGCCTACCTGCGGTCCTCCGCCGTGCGCGAGACCCCCGGCGGACACCGCCTCGCCCTGGAGACCTCCGGTGGCACCGGCCCCCTCGGGGCCGCCGCCCACCCGCGCTTCTTCGCCGGGTTCCTCACCTCGCCGCAGGCCGCCGCGGCCGCCCTCCTCGCGGTCGCCGACGTCGCCGGCGCCCGCTACCACCAGCCCCGGCAGCTCGCCTCCCTCGACCCGGTGGTCACCGCCGGCGGCGACCGGCTGCGCTTCGAGTCGTTCTCCGGCTGCTGCGGCGTGCACGCCCGCCTCGACGTCCTCGCCGACGTCCTCGACGGCGACGAGATCGGCCACGGCACCACCAACGTCGACGTCAACCACCCGCTCCGCGAAGGCCTGAGCCGCGTCGGCACCGGCGACCCGCTGCACCTGGCCGTCGGCCCCGACGCGCTGGAGGTCACCACGGCCGAAGGCCCGCTGACCGAGAAGAAGGTGCCGCTGCCCGACCGCTGGCTGCGGGGCTTCGCCGAGACCCAGGTGCTCGCCGCCGGCTTCGACCTGCGCGCCGAACTGCCCGCCGCCGAGGCCGTCCGCTTCCTGCGCGCCCTGCCCCGCGGCGGCGGCCGCACCTCCACCGTCGGCTGGGTCGTGCCCGCCGGCCGCACGCTGCGCCCCACCAGCCGCCCGGCACCCGGCGCGGTCTGCCTGCCCGGCCCCGAACGGCTGGGCGCCCTGCAGCGGGTGCTGCGGCACGCCGTCGCCCTGCGGGTGTACGGGCCGGCCCGGCCGACCGCGCCGACCGCGTCCGCCTGGGAGGTCGTCCTGCCCGGCATGCGCCTCACCCTGACCCTCTCGCCGGACACCGCACGCGGCTTCTCCGGCGAGGGCGGCGTGCTCACCGCGCTCGCCGCCGAGGGCTCGGCGGAGGACGCCGACCTCGTCGCCACGCTGCTCGCCTGGGAGCCCCGGATCGACCCGGCCGAACTCGCCGAGCAGTCCGGCCTGCCCGTCGGCCGGGTGCGCGCCGCGCTCACCCGCCTCAGCACCGCCGGGCAGATCGGCTACGACCCGGCCGAGGCCGCGTACTTCCACCGCAGCCTGCCCTACGCCGCGGGCCGCGCCGAGGCGCACAACCCGCGGCTGCGGGCGGCCCGGGCACTGGCGGCGGCGGGAGCCGTACGGCTGGAGGACGGCCTCGCGACGGTCACCGTCGACGACCACGTGCAGCGCGTGCGCACGGGTGCGGACGGCGAACCCGGCTGCACGTGCCTGTGGTGGGCGAAGTACCGGGGCGGGCGCGGGCCGTGCAAGCACGTGCTCGCGGTCGGCCTGGTCCGCGCCGGGCAGGCCGGGGGCGCGCGGTGAACCTGACCGACCTCGTGCGCCGCGGCGACACCGCGGGCGTCGCCGTCGCCCTGGCGGACTTCACGCCGGAGCAGCGCCGCGCCGGGATCCCCGCGCTGCGCGAGCTCCGCAAGGAGTTCCGTGACACCTGGAGCGGCTCCGCCGACGCCTGGACGGCCCTGCTGATCGCCGGCGCGGGCTGCCACACCGCGCCGTCCGCCGCCGCGGAGTGGCTCGGCAGCCCGGCCTTCGAGGACCGCGCCGGGTGGCGCAACCCGCTGGTCGTCGCGGTCGTCGACGCGCAGCCGGCCGCCTGGCGCGAGGAGGTCGTCGCCCGGCTCGCCGTCCGGCGGGCCCCGGGCTGGGGCTGGTCCGAGCACTTCCCGCTGCTGGAGCACCTCGTGCGCACCACCGGCTGCCCGGTGCCGACGGCGGACCCCTTCGTCACCCAGTGGATGCGCGAGCGCGCGCGGCCCGAGCCGCGGGCCCGCGCCTTCGGCGCCCTGCCGCCCGGCCCCGATTTGCACGCCCGGCTGGCGGCCGACCCGTTCACCCCGGTGCTCGCCCCGCGGCTGTTCGAGGTGGACGACGCCGCCGCCGAACTGGAGGGCCCGTGGGTCGCCCGGGACGACACGGAGCGCTGGCCGGGGGTGCTCGCCCGGCTCGCCGCCGACGGCGTCCTCGACCGCGCCGACCTGGTCGACCGCTGCCTGGCGCGGCTGCTGCGCGGCGGCCGCCCGGCCGACCAGCGGGCCTTCCTGGCGGTGCTGAAGGCGCTGGCGCCCACCGGTGACGAGTACGTCGCGCACGTCCGCACCCTGCTTGGCATGCTCGACGGGGTGTCCACCGCCGCCGGCCACGCGCAGGAGGTGCTGGCCGCCCTCGACGCGGCCGGGCGGCTGGACGCCGAGGCGGTGGCCGAGGCCTCCCGCACGGTGCTGTTCCGCCCGGAGAAGAAGCTCGTCCGCGCCCAGCTGGCCTGGCTCGGCCGGGCGGCCCGCACCGCTCCCGACCGGGCCGGGCCGGTGGTGCTGGCGGCCGCGGGCGCCTTCGGCCACCCCGACCGGGCGCTGCAGGAGTCCGCGCTGAAGGTGGTCGCCCGTCATCTGCCCGCCGCCGGCACCGGGGTGCTCGCCGAGCTGCGTGCCGCGGCCGAGCAGCTCGACCCGGCCCACCACCGGCGGGCCGCCGAGCTGTTCGGGGCGGAGGTGCGGGTGGAGGCGTACACCGAGCAGCTGCCCGCCGTGCCGCGCCCGCGGCCGGTGCCGCCGCCCGTCGCCGGTGCCGCGGAGCTCGCCGAGGAGCTGGCCGCGGTGCTCGCCGGCGACACCGACCCGGTCGTGTGGGAGCGCGTGCTCGACGGCCTCGTCCGCCACGCGTGGCTCGACCGCGCCGGGCTGACGGAGGCGCTGGAGCCGGTGTTCCGGCTCGGCACCCGTCAGGACCTCGGTCTGGTCGCCGAGGCCGCCGCCGGGCGGACGACGGCCGGCCAGGCGCACGAGCTGGTGCGCGCCCGGCACCACGGCCCGCTGCGGTTCAACTGGACGACCTCGTTCGACGCGCAGATCGCCGCCCGGCTGGAGGAGGCCGTGCTGCGGCTCGTCCTGCGGCCGTTGCCGTACCTGCTCGCCACCCCGACCCTCTCCACCGGCGCGATCGACGCCGGGGTGCTCGTCGAACGGCTCGCCGGCTACGAGCGGGAGGGCGTCGACGCGGGCCCGGTCGACCTCGGGCAGGCGCTGCTGCGGGTGACGCCCACGGCCGACCCGGCCGTGCTCGCCGCCGCCGGACGGCTCCGCTCGAATCCCGGCGGGCGGCTGGCCGACTGGCTGCGGACCGGCGGCCTGCCGCACCAGGAGTCCGTCCTCCTCGGGCCGTCGACGGGCCGCGGGCCCACCGGCCGTCGGCAGTCGCCGAACCGGCGCCTGGTGGAGCAGGCCGGCGCCGCCGTCGGCGCCGTCCTGCCGCCCGACGCCGAGCGGCTCGTCGGCCCGGTCCACAGCCAGCTGTCGCTGCGCGGGACGTGGTGGACCCCGCCGGCCCTGCCACGATGGGCGGCGATCATGCCGGGCCACCGCGAGGAGACGGCCGCGCGCCTGCTGGATCGCTTCGCCGGCTGCGCCGACCTGGACGAGCGCGGCGGCGCGGCGCTGCTGCCGGTCCTCGCCGAGGCGGACGGGCCCGCCGGGCTCGCCCTGCACCTCGCGGTCGGCTACGGGCTGGGCGCCCGTCACCGGGAGGACCGCACCGCCGCGGTCGACGCGCTGCTGGTGCTGGCGGCCCGCGGCGACCTCGACGCCGCGCTGCTCGGCCGCGAGGCGGGGGAGCTCGTACGGCTCGGCGCGGTCAAGCCGAACCGGCTGGCGGACGCGCTCCGCTCGGCGGCGGACACCGGCGCGTACGGCACGGTCTGGTCGGTGCTGGCGGCGGCGCTGCCGCCGGTGCTGACGGAGGTGCCGCCGCGCGGGGCGGGCGAGCTGGTGGCGGTCGCCGCGGACTGCGCGCGGCGGGTCGGCGCCCGGGGGCCGATCCCCGCGGTGACGGCGTTCGCCGGGCGGGCCGGAGCCTCGCAGGCCGTCCGCGAGGCGGTGGCGCTGCGGGAGGTGCTGGCGGGCTGACCGGCCGGGGCCGGGATCGAGGGGGGGAATTCAGGAACGGTCGTTCTTGACCGGTCGTTCCTGAACTCGCTACGGTACGGCGCATGGGAAGACCACGCGCCTTCGACGAGGACGAGGCCGTCGCGGCCGCCGCCCGGCTCTTCGCCGCCCGCGGCTTCGAGGGCACCTCGGTGGACGACCTGGTCGGCGCCCTCGGCGTCCACCGGGGCAGTCTCTACAAGGTGTTCGGCAGCAAGCGCGGCCTCTACCTCGCCGCGCTCCGCCGCCACCTCGACCACGACGTCCTGCCGCTCACCGCGGCCATCGGGACGGCCGCCGGACTGCCCGCCGGCCTCGCGCAGGCCGCCGCGGCCTACGACAGCGGCCCGGCCGCGGGCCTGCTGCTGCTCGCCGCGGCGGAGCGGGCCGCCGAGGACCCGGAGACCGCCGCGCTGGTCGAGGAGGGCTTCGCCGCCCTCGAATCCGCGATCCGCGCGGTCATCGGCCCGTCCGGCCCGCCGCCGGTGCTGGCCGAGGCGCTCGCCGCGACCGTGCTGGGCGTCCGGCTGCGCAGCCGCGCCACCGGCGGCGGCCCGGCCGCCGAGGCCGTCCTCGCGCTGGCCGGCCGCCTCACCCCCTGAACGGCCCGCCGCACCCTGCCGCACCCACCACCCGAGGAGTCATCAGATGGCACAGCTGTCCGTCGTGGGCGACCGCCTGGTCGTCGAGGTCGAGGGCCTCGACCGGCTCTGGGCCCTGAGGAGCAGGCTGGAGATCCCGCTGGCGCACGTCCGCGGGGCCACGGCCGACCCCGGCATCGTCCGCGAGTCCAAGGGCATCAGGGTCGGCGGCACGCACGTGCCGGGCGTCATCACCGCGGGCACCTTCCGCTCCGGCGGCGAGTGGATCTTCTGGGACGTCAAGGACCCGGCCGGAGCGGTCGTCATCGAACTCGCCGACGAGCGCTACCGCCGGCTCGTCGTGGAGGTCGCGGACCCGCGGGCCGCGGTGGCCCTGGTCGAGGCCGCCCGGCGCGCCGCACCCACGGCCTGACCGACCGTCCGGGCCCGACGGGCCGTCGGGGGCCGTCCCGGCCGGTCAGGGTCGGTCAGGGCCGTTCAGGGCCCGTCGGGGGCCGCCGGGGACTGCCGGGGCCCAGGGCCTAGGGTGGGCGCGTCCATGCCGAGCCAGCCCCGCCCGGAGCCACCGTGCTGCACCTGCGCCTGATCGTCCCGACCGACCTCCGCGAGCCCGTGCACGCCGCCCTCGACGCCTGCGTCGGCGCCACGCACGTGATCGTGCTGCCCGACACCGCCGTCCGCCCCGCGGGCGACACCGTGCTGTGCGACGTCGCCCGCGAGGCCGCCGACGAACTGCTCGGCGAGCTGCGCTCGCTCGGCCTCGCCGACCGCGGCGCGATCAGCGTGGAGGACATCACCCTGACGATCTCCAGGGCCGCGGACCGCGCCGAGGAGGAGGCCCCAGGCGAGGGCGCGGACGCCCTCGTCTGGGAGGCGGTCTCCGAGATCACCCACGAGGAGTCCACCCTCACCGCCGTCTACCTGGCCTTCCTGACGGTGGCGACGATGCTCGCCGCGTGCGGCGCCGTCCTCGACAGCGCCGTGCTGGTCGTCGGGGCGATGGCCGTGGGGCCGGAGTTCGGACCGCTCGCCGGGCTGTGCGTGGCCCTCGTCCAGCGCCGCGCCCGCCCGGCCGTACGCTCGCTCACCGCGCTGGTGGCGGGCTTCGCGGTGGCGATGCTGCTCACCGTCGGCTTCACCCTGCTCATGGACGCCCTGGGCCTGTTCACCCCCGCGATGTTCGAGGCCGCCCGGCCCAACACCTCGTTCATCTGGAAGCCCGACGCGACGTCCTTCGTGGTCGCCCTCCTCGCCGGGGTCGCCGGCCTGCTGTCGCTGACCTCGGCGAAGGCCGGCGCCCTGGTCGGCGTCGCGATCTCGGTGACCACCGTGCCCGCCGCCGCCAACGCCGCCGTCGCCGTCGCCTACGGCGACTACGCGCAGGGCTGGGGCTCCGCCCTGCAGCTCGGACTGAACCTCGCCGGCATCGTGGTCGCCGGCGTGCTCACGCTGGTCGTCCAGAACCTCCTGTGGAAGGCCGTACGGGCCCGGCACCGCCCGGCGCCGGGCCTCACACGGTGACGCCGTCGCCGTCCACCGCCGCGGCGCTCCCGGTGCCCGTCGCCGTGGCAGGACCGGTGGCCGGCGCGTCCGGTACCAGCAGGTCCACACCGTCCCGCGGCACCGCGGCGGCCGCCCGCCACCACAGGGCCGGCGCCGGCGGGTCGGCCGGCTCGAACGGCGCCCCCGGACGCGGCACCGCGAACCGGGCACCGAGCGCCTGAGCGGCCGCCACCGTCCGTTCCGCCGGCTCCTCCCACGGGTGCATCGCCAGGTCGAAGGTGCACCAGTGGATCGGCAGCAGCAGGTCGCCGCCGAGGTCCAGGTGCGCCCGGACCCCCTCCTCCGGCGTCATGTGCACCTCGGGCCAGAGGTCGCTGTACGCGCCGATCTGCACCATCGTCGCGTCGAACGGCCCCAGCCGGCCGCCGATCTCCGCGAACCCCGGGAAGTAGCCGGTGTCGCCGCTGTGGAACACCCGGTGCTCCGGGCCCGTCACCACCCACGACGCCCACAGCGCGTACGGGTGGGTGCGCGGGCCGCGGCTGCAGTAGTGCCGCGCGGGCGTCGCCGTCAGGGTCAGCCCGGCGACCTCCGCCGACTCCCACCAGTCCAGCTCGACGATCCGCTGCACCGGCACCCCCCAGTGCTCCAGGTGGGCGCCGACGCCGAGCGGCACCGCGAAGACCGTCCCGGTCGCGGCCAGCGCCTGCACGGTGGGCATGTCGAGGTGGTCGTAGTGGTCGTGCGAGACCACCACCACGTCGACCGGGCCGAGTTCGGCCAGCGCGATCGGCATCGGGTGCAGCCGCTTCGGGCCGGTCCACGAGAACGGCGAGCAGCGCTCGCTCCAGACCGGGTCGAACAGCACCCGGCGGCCGTCGAGCTCGGCGAGCACGGTCGCGTGGCAGAGCCAGGTCAGTCGCAGCCCCGAGGCGGGCGGCTCCGCCAGCTCGATCGGGCGCAGCCGGTGCAGCGGCACGGGCGCGGCCGGCACCCGGCGGGCCCGGTCGGCGGAGAACTGCGCCCGGCTGACGGAGAAGGGGGTGCACCCCGCGGCGAGCCGCCGGGTCGGCACCGGGTTGCGGAAGGCGCCGTCGCGGAACTGCGGAGAACGCTCGATCCGGGCCAGCCGCTCCCCGGCCGGGTCGGCGCCGAACGCCTCCGTGCGCAGCCGGTGCCAGGTGCGGCGCGGCAGTCGGCCGACACGGCCGCCGTCGGTGACGGCGGTGCCCAACCGTGCGGTGAGGTCGGCTGCGCGGGAGATCCACGGGACGGAGCTGGGCACGGCACCTCCACGGTCGGGACATCCGTACGGCGGTGGCCGTCCGGCGTCCGCGGTCGCGAGAGCCGGCAGGCCGGACGCGTACGGGAACGGCACGGTGGCCCCGCTGCCGTACGACGACCGTCGCACCGGACACTACCGCTCCCCGCCCGTGCGGGCCCGGCCGGAACCCGGCCGCGCGGGCCGTTCGGCGGACCCCGGCCCGGGCCGCCCGCGACACGCGGGCGGCCGGGCCGGACCGGTGGGTCAGGCCGCGTAGAAGCGGGTGATCGTGTCCGCGACGCAGTGCGGCTTGGCGCTCTCCTCGCTGGAGACGGTGAACCGCACGACGGCCTGCAGGCCGCCGGGCACCGCGTCCGCGGAGACCAGCTCGGCCGTCGCCCGCACCGCGGTGCCGACCGGCACGGGCGCCGGGAAACGGACCTTCTCCGAGCCGTAGTTCAGGGCCATCGCGATGCCCTCCACCGCGTAGCACTCCTTGGCGAGCACCGGGATCAGCGACAGCGTCAGGTAACCGTGCGCGATCGTCGTGCCGAACGGGCTGTCCTTCGCGCGCTCCGGGTCGACGTGGATCCACTGGTGGTCGCCGGTGGCCTCCGCGAAGAGGTTCACCTGCTCCTGGGTGATGGTGTGCCACGCGCTGGTGCCGAGCTCGGAGCCGACCGCGGCGGTCAGGTCGGCGAGGGTTGCGAACGTCGTCAAGGTGCGCTCCAGGTGGGGGTCGAGGGCTGCCGTCCCCGGCCGGACGCACCCGGCGGGGACAGTCGCAGAGTATGCCTACCCGTCGGTCACTTGTCAGCGGGCGACCGCACCGCGGACGGCCCCAGCCGCCGCCCGGCGACCAGTTCCGGTGTCAGCGCCACACCCGCCCCGGGCGCCCCGCCGCCCCGCGCACCGGCCGCCGCCGGAGGCTCCCGCAGCACGTGCGCCCGCCCGTGCACCAGCACGCTCCAGCCGGTCCGCGTCACCGGGTCGACCAGGTCGGCCTGGAACGCGGCGACCGTGCCGTCGAGCGCCCGCGCCGCCGCGCAGCCCGCCCGCAGCGCCAGCAGCAGCCGCCCGTCCGGCGCCACCTCGAACGCCACCGGCAGCACCGCCGGCAGCGCGCGCTCCGTGTACACCACGCGCCCCACGGGCACGGTGGCGAGCAGGCGGCGGCACTCGTCCTCACCGAGCCGCGCCGCGGGGTCGTCGTACTCCATAGCACGATGGTCGAGCGGTCCGGCGAAGGCCGGTAGGGCCGATGGTCCCCCTCGGTGACGGCGTACGGCGGTAACTTGTGGCCGGAAGCGGTGGATGCCGGAGGGGGATGGTGCAGGGTGGGCAGCGGTATCGAACTGGTCGTGATCGGCGCGGACGGCGGACCGGACCGCACCTACACCGGCTCGGCCCAGGCCGCGGACGGCGCCCGGGCCCTCGCCGAAGCCCTCCCCGGCCGCGCCTTCGACGCCGGACCGAACGGCTGCCGGCTCACCCTCCTCGACCCCGCCGCCGACGCCAACACCATGCTCACCGCCCTGCGGGCCGCCGCGGCACGGCCCGCCCGCTGGCTGGTCGTCTGCCTCCTCGGCCAGCTCGCCGTCGACCCGCGCGGCCGCCGCCTCGCCCTCGTCACCGCCGGCTCCACCCCCGACAACGCCTACCGGCGCGGCCTCGCCTGGGACTGGGTCGTCAGCGCCATGGTGCACGGCGGCCAGGAGGAGACCCTCCTGATGATCGACGCCGTCGCCGACCGCGACACCTGGTCGGCGCTGGTCCGCGAGGACGCCGCCAACGAACTGCTCGCCCACTCCCGGGTGCCGCTCTGGGGCCGGATCGGCCGCCACCAGACCGGCAGACGCGGCCGCGACGCCGTCCGGCCCGGCGGCGAGGGATCGTTCAGCCGCCTCCTCGGGCAGGTGCTCGACCAGGGCCTTCCCGGCGGCCCCGCGGCGATCGGCCCGCAGGAACTCCAGCCCGTGCTCGACGTCGAACTCGCCCGCCACGACGGCGGCGCCGCGGCCGCCGGGCAGGCCGTCACGCTGATGCCGTGGGACGGGGGAAGACTCCTGATGCGCAATCGCGCCGCCGTACGGGGCGCATTGGCCGGATTGTCGCTTTCTGAAGAACTGTTGGCCGTTCTGTGGCGGGAAAACGCCCCGACGGATCCGCCCAACGCGTAAGGTCGGACCGCCCCGAGGTGTTGCCGTGTCAGGCGGGCAGGCGAAGAATCGACGCCTCCCCCGTAACACCGGGGGGCGGCGGACAACTTCTGCGACCATGACCACGGACGCGGTCGGGCGCGATGGGGTGGGGCGATTGCGGCAGCGCGGAAATCTCTTGCGCCCTGGGGCGGTTGGGGTCGTCGGGGCGGCACTTCTGGTACTGCTGAGTGCGTGCGCGAGCACCGGATCGGCCGGCTCCGCCGATCGTCTGGGTACCCCTGGGACGGGAGTTACGGGCGGGACTGCCGTCACACCTTCGAGTGGTTCGGGCGGTGGCGCCGCGGCGCCCACGGAAGGGGCCGAAGGCGCGGTCGGGAGACTGGTCCTGAGCGCCTATCAGTCCTGGTGGGACGCCAAGACGGACGCCTTCGGCCGGGCGGATTCGGACGGCTCCCAGTTGCAGGCGTACTCGACCGGTCAGGCATTGAGCGACTCCCTCTCCAGCCTCCACCAGTTGCACGAGGCGAATCTGGTCATGACCGGCGCGCCCCGGACTTCTCCGGTGGTCAGGAAACTCGATGTTCAGGCCAATCCGCAGACCGCCGAGATCGAGGACTGCCTGGATGTCACCGGATGGCACCAGGCGGACCCGGTGACGCGCGCAATCAAGGATCCGGAACAGCGGCTCGCCCGCTACGTCTCGACCGCCGCTCTGCGAAAGAACGGCGCCCGATGGATCATTGTGGAAGTCACCCGCGAGGTGGGACGGACATGCTGAAAACACTGTGGCGGCTGGTAGTTGCGACACTCTTTCTGGTACTGGCCGCGACCCCGGCGGTAGCCGACCCGGGCACCGGCGGCACGGCGGGCGAGTGCAAGAACCGATACATCTGCGTCGTCGTCACCGAGCCCGGCAGCACCGCCGATCCCGGGGGCGGGAGCGGCGGCACCTCGGGCGGGTCGGACGGCGGCGTGCAGATGTGCGCCTGGAACGGCCAGCAGTGGCCGTGCTGGGACGACGACCTCGGGTGGTTCTCCACCGCCAACGGCTGCTACTACCACCGCTCCGACCCGCAGCCGCCCGCCGGCGACCCCTCATGGGAGGGGCACGACCCCGCCGACGGCGCGGTCTACGAGGTGAACTGCCGTCAGACCGGCGACACCCTGACGCCGCTGCCGCCGCAGTTCTTCGCGCAGCCGCCCGGCGGGCCGCCGCCGCCGGACCGCCCGTACGACCTCGGCATGAAGGCGCTCGGGATGATCCACTTCGACGCGCCCGAGCTGCACGCGGCCCCGGCCGGCACGGCCGTCGTCGGGGTGCCGGTCTGGCTCTGGTACGCGAAGAGCCCGACCTCCTCGGGCCCGCAGCACGCCACCGCGCAGGGCCGCACCATGCACGTCACCGCCACCGCCGCGCTGCGCACCGTGCACTGGGACACCGGCGACGGCTCGCCCGGCGCCGACTGCAACGGGCCCGGCACGCCGTACGTGCCCGGCACCGGTGCCAACGTGCAGCCGCCGTGCGGCCACACCTACCGCAGCACCTCGGCGGGCGCCCAGGACCAGACCCTCTACCTCACCGCCCGGGTGGTGTGGCGGGTGGTGGCCGTGCGGTCGGACACCGGCGCGCAGGTGTTCGCCGTCGACTACACGGTGACGACCGACGTGCCGCTGCCGCTCAAGGTCGCCGAGGTGCAGGCGCTCAACTGACGGCCCGCGCACCGCCGTACGACCCCGCAGACCATTTGCTCCGGAAAGGCCCGAGCCCGGTGGAAACACGCAACGTCCCGACGCCGAGCGCAGGCAGCGCCGCCCTCGCCCCCGACCCGGCCCGCCCCGCGCCGCACGTGCCGCCGCGCACGCTGCGGGCCCGGCGCCGCCGTCCCGCGGTGCTGGCGATGGCGGTCGCGCTGATAGCCGCCGGCGGCCTCGGCGGGGCGGTGCTCTACACGAGTTCGGGGCAGCGGATCGCCGTCCTCGCCGTCGCACGCGACGTGCCGATGGGTCAGGCCATCACCGCCGACGACCTGGTGGTCGCGCACATCGCGAGCGACCCGGCGCTGCGCCCGCTGGACGCCCGCGACCGCACCCGCACGATCGGGCTGCGGGCGACCACCGACCTCAGGCGCGGCGCCCTGCTGCTGAAGGCGGACGTCACCGCGGACGCCGCCCTGCAGCCCGGCCGGCAGGTCGTCGGCCTGGCCGCCAAGCGCACCCAGCTGCCCGCCGCCCGGCTGCAGCCGGGCCTGCAGGTGCTGGTGGTGTTCACGGCCGACACCAAGAGCGACCAGTCGGCGGCCACCCGCACCCCGGAGACGCTGACCGCCGTCGTGGTGACGGTCGGCCGGGCCGACAGCGACGGCAGCCAGGTGGTCGACGTCGCCGTCCCGGCCGAGGACGGCCCGCGGCTGGCCGCGTGGGTCGCGACCGGGCGGTTCCAGGTGATCCTGGCGCCCCGCACGCCGGCCGGCGGCACCGCGGGGGCGGAGCCGTCCGGGAGCAGCACACCGCAGAGCCCGTCCGAGAGCCCCACGGCGAGCGCGGGGGCGATCGCGAGCCCGTCCGGCCCGGCGCCGTCCGGTACGGCACGCGCGACCGCCGGGCGCTCCCCGGGCAGGGGGGCCTGATGGCCGTCGTCGCCGTGGTCGGCGGCCCCGGCGCCCCCGGCGCCACCACCACCGCCCTTGCGCTGCTGCTCTCCTGGCCGCTCCGGCCAGGCCGCCGGGTGCTGCTCGCCGAGTGCGACCCGGACGGCGGCGCGGTGCTGGCCGGTGCGCTGGAGGGCCGCATCGAGGCGGTGTACGGGCTGCGCAACCTGGCCGTCGCCGACCGCCGCGGCCTGCTCGCGCAGTCGGTCTGGGAACAGCTGATCGACCTCTCCCCGGACGGCGCGGGCGACCGCCTGCTGCTGCCCGGGCTGACCGACCCGGCGCAGGCGTCGGGCCTCGCCTACACGTGGGAGCCGCTGGCGGAGACGTTCCGCGGACTCGACCGGCAGGGCTACGACGTCATCCTCGACCTCGGCCGTTCGGGCGCCTCCGGTCCGGGCGCGGTGCTGGCCCGGCGGGCGGACGTCGTCGTGGCGGCCGTCCGGACGACGCTGCGCGGGCTGTCCGCCGCGCGGCCGCGGCTGGCCGCCCTGCGGGACGACCTGGAGGCCGCCGGGTCGGGCAGCGACGCGGTCGGCCTGCTGCCGGTCGCCGAGGGCCCGTACCCGCTGGCGGAGGCCGCCCGGGAGCTCGGGCTGCCCGCCTTCGGCCTGCTGCCGTACGCGCCGCGCACCGCGCGGGTCCTCTCGGACGGCGGCGACACCGCCGACCGCAGGTTCGTCCGTTCGGAGCTGATGCGCACGGTGCGCACGGCGGCCGACGTCATCCAGCAGGCCGCCGCCGGGCGCCGCGCACGGCTGGCCCCCGAGCCGCCGCCGGAGCAGGCGCAGCCGCAACAGCCGCAGCAGCCGTACCGGCCGACCCCCCGGACGCCGGGCGGGCCGGTGCTGGGGCCCGTGCACGCCCAGCAGCCGTGGGCGCCGGCCGCCGAGCCGCCGCCGGCCTACCCGCAGCACATCGCCCCGCCCGTCGCCCCGCAGCAGCCCGCCCCGGCGCCGTTCCCGCCGCAGGCCCCGTCGTCGTGGCCCGCGCAGGCGTACCCGCAGTCGTACCCGCAAACGAACGGGCAGGTGAACGGGCACCGGAACGCGCAGCCGTACGCGCAGCCGCTGCCCGGTGCAGGGGAGGTGCTGCGTGCGCGGTAGTCCGCTCCATCAGGGGCCGTCGGCGCTGCCGTGGTCCGCGCCGGCCGCCACCGGGCCCGTCCTTCCCCAGGCCGTCCCCGGGTCGGCGTCGGCCGTGCCCGCGCTGCAGCCGGTCGGCGTGCCGGTGCCCGGCGCGGTGCCGCCCGGCGTGCAGGCCGTCGTCGACCAGCAGGTCGCGCGCGAGCTGAAGCGCCAGGTCGCCGCCGAACTCCACCAGCAGCTCTCCCGCCTGGAGGCCTCCGGCGAGGTCGACCGGGCCACCCGGCGGCAGCGCGGCCGGGCCCTGATCGAGGAGAGCGTGGCCCGCTGGTCGGACGCGTACGCGCAGACCCACGGCATCCCGCCCACCCGCGACCAGGACCGGGCGCTGTCGGAGGCCGTCTACGACCTGCTGTTCCGGGCCGGCCGGTTGCAGCCCTACCTCGACGACCCGGACATCGAGAACATCCTGGTCAACGGCTGCGACGACGTGTGGATCTCCCGCGTGAACGAGCCGCTGCGGCAGGTGCCGCCGGTCGCCGACACCGACGCCGAACTCGTCGAGCTGCTGCAGGACCTCGCCCGCCAGCACGGCGGCGGCGAACGCAGCCTCTCCACCGCCAGCCCGACGCTCGCGCTGCGGCTGGAGGGCGGCATGCGCCTCCAGGCGCTGACCGAGGTCACCCCGCGCCCGTACGTGGCGATCCGGCGGCACCGGGTCGCCTCGGCGACGCTCGGCGACCTCGTCGGGCTCGGCACGCTCGACGCGACGCTCGCGGCGTTCCTCGCGGCGGCCATCCGCGGCAAGAAGAACGTCATGGTCACCGGCACCCAGGGCGTCGGCAAGACCAGCCTGCTGCGCGCGATGGCCGCCGAGATCCCGCCCGACGAGCGGGTCGGCACCCTGGAGACCGAGTTCGAGCTGTGGCTGCACACCCTCGGGCACCTCCGCCAGGTGGTGCCGATGGAGGCCCGCGAGGGCAACGGCGAGCGCGTCGACGGCCGGGTCGCGGGCGAACTCACCATCGGCGAACTCATCCCCGCCGCCCTGCGGATGACACTCTCCCGGATCATCGTCGGCGAGGTGCGCTCCGCCGAGGTCGTACCGATGCTGCGCGTCATGACCAACGGCGAGGGCGGCTCCATGTGCACCCTGCACGCCCGCGCCCCGCACATGGTCGTCGACCGCATCGCCGAGCTGTGCCTGGAGTACGGCGCGCACATGACCGACAGCCTGGCCTACCGGCTCACCGCCAACGCCGTCGACTTCGTCGTGCACGTCACCATGGTCGACGAGACCCCGGTCGGCGGCCGCCGGCACCGGTTCGTCTCGCACGTCCTGGAGATCACCGGCCTCGGCGAGAGCGGCCGCCCCGCGATGAACCAGGTGTTCGGCCCGCGCCCCGAGCAGGGCGAACCCCGGGCCGTGCCGCACACCCCGCCGCAGTGCCTGGACGACCTGCGCCGGGCCGGCTTCGACGCCGGCCTGCTGCAGTCGCCGTACGGGAGCTGGGGCGCCCCGCTGCCGCTGCGGATCGGCGGCGGACGCTGATGCTGCTGTACGTGATCTGCGGACTCGCCGTCGCCGGCGGGCTGGTCGCCCTGGTGGCCGGGCTCGTCGGCAGCCCCGACGGACCCGACGGACCGTCACCCCGCAGGACGGCCGGCACCGGCCGGCTGCACGTGTTCTGGTACGGCGCGCCGGGCAACGCCGCACCGTCGACGGCCCGACGGCGCCGCGTCCAGTCGGTCGCGGCGGTGCTCGGCGCGGCCGGCGCCTGGCTGTTCACCGGCATCCTGCTGACGGTGGTGCTCGTGCCGCTCGCCGTGTTCGGCCTGCCCTGGCTGTACGACGCGACCCGCTCCGACACCCGCCGGATCGAGCGCCTGGAGGCCCTCGCCGAGTGGACCCAGCGCCTCGCCGACGTGCTGCTGCTCGGCGTCGGCCTCAACCAGGCCGTCATCACCAGCCGCCGGACGGCCCCGCCCGCCCTGGAGACGGAGATCGCCGACCTCGCCGCCCGGCTGCAGTCGCGCTGGCGGCCCGAGGACGCGCTGCGCGCCTTCGGCGACGAGATCGCCGACGCCACGGCCGACAAGGTGCTCGCCGCCCTGCTGCTGCGCTCCGGTGACAGCGGCCCCGGCCTGGCCCGGGCGCTCTCCGACCTCGCCGGGTCCGTCCGCGAGGAGGTCCGCCAGCGCCGCACCATCGAGGCGGACCGCGCCAAGCACCGCACCACCGTGCGCTGGCTGGTCGGCATCATCCTCTGTGTGGTGCTGGTGGGCGCGCTCAACTCCCGCTACACCGCGCCGTACGCGTCGGTCACCGGCCAGATCGTGCTGGCGGTGGTGGCGGCCGCGTTCGTCGGGGTGATCGCCTGGATGCGGGCGCTGGCCGCGCACGACCCGCTGCCGCGCCTGCTGGAGGACGACCGGCGCAGCAAGGCGGGCCGCATGCCCGGAGACGCACCCGCCGACGCCGAGGCGTCCGCCGACACCGCCGTGCCGGCCGCCAAGGAGGCCCGATGATCTCGCCCTGGGCGGTGCTGGCGGGCGGTGCCGCCGCCGGCGGCCTGGCCCTGCTGCTCGCCGAACTCCGCCCGGCCCCGCCGGACCTGGGCCAGGCGCTGGGCCGGCTGCACACCGCCCCCGACCCGCGGGCCGCCGAGGACGTGCGGACCTCCTGGTACGACCGGATCGGCGCCGACTCGCTGCGCCTGCCGGGCGCCCGGATCCCGCACCGGCAGCTGGCGCTGGTCGGCCGCAGCCCGGCCCGGTTCATGGCGCACAAGCTGCTGTTCGCACTGGCCGGGCTGGTGCTGCCCGGCTACCTCACCGCGATGGCCGCGCTGGGCGGCATCAGCCTGACCGTCGTGGTGCCGCTCGTCGCCGGGCCGCTCCTGGCCGCGCTGCTGTGGTTCGTGCCGGACGGCATCGTCGCGGGCGAGGCGAAGGCCGCCCGGACGGAGTACCTGCACGGCATCGCCGCCTACCTGGAGCTCGTGGCCCTCGAACGCGCCGCCGACTGCGGCCCCGCCGAGGCGCTTCGCCGGGCCGCCGCGGTCGGCCGCAGCACCGTCTTCCGCCGGATCAGGGACGCCCTCGAACGGGCCGCCACCGACCGGCTGCCACCGTGGGACGGCCTCGACATCCTCGCCGCCGACCTCGGCCTGACCCCCCTTCAGGACCTCGCGGACATCATGCGGATCTCCGGCACCGACGGCGCCGCCGTGTACGACACCCTGCGTGCCCGCGCGCAGAGCCTCCGCGGCGAGCTGCTCGCCGAGGAACTCGCGCAGGCCAACACCGACAGCGAGCGGATGGTCGCCCCCGGCACCGTCCTCACCCTGCTCATGACGGTGCTGATCGTCTTCCCCGCGCTGTACCAGATGCTCGACGTCACCTGAGGCCCAGCAGCCTCTCCCGCCCCCGTCCTGGAGACCACACCATGACCTCGACCACGGCACAGACCCCGACCCGGCCCGAACGGCGCCCGGCACCCGCGCGGGTGCTCGCCGCCGCACTCGGCCACGCCCACCTGCTCCTCGCCGCCCTGCTGGCGACGGTGCTCGCCCCCGCCCGGCTCGGCAGGCCGGTGCTCGACCACCGCCTCGGCCGGCTGCGCGCCGCCCGGGCGGCCGGCGACCGCGGGGCGATCAGCATCGAGCTCGCGCTGACGATCATCGTGATGGTCGCCATCGCCGGCGCGGTGCTCGCGGCCGTCAAGGTGCTCGCGGGGAAGGCCAAGGACAACATCCCCACCGACATCCCGGACGCCGCCGACGGAGGCGTCGCTCCGTGATCCTCCGCCCGGTCCCGCTCCACGCCGTCCGCGACCGCGGGGCCGTCGTCCTCGGTCTGGCCATCGTGTTCCCGATCGTGCTGACCTCCGTCATGCTCGTGGTGCAGGCCTCTCTCTGGTGGTACGCCGACCAGGTCGCCCTCACCGCGCTGCGCGAGGGCGTCGACGCGGGCCGGGAGCTCGGTGCCACCGCGGACGCCGGGGACGGCCGGGTGGCGGAGTTCCTCGGGCGGTTCGGCAGACTCGCCCAGCTCGACAGCGTCGACCACGTCGGATCCGACGACGAGGTGCAGAAGATGACGGTGACCGTGCGTCCGCAGTCGGTGCTGCCGTTCTTCGACGGCCTGCGCATCACCGAGACGCTCAGCGCACCGCGCGAGCGGTTCGTCCCGCAGGGGGCGCAGCCGTGAGCGCACCCGCCGCGGCGGCGACACGGCGGCGCGACGCGGGAGCCGTACCGGTGGAGGCGGCGATGCTGCTGCCGGTCGTCCTCGCGTTCGTGCTGATCGTCGTCGCCGCCGGGCGGGTGCAGAGCACCGGTGCGGTCGTCGACGCCGCGGCCCGGGCCGGCGCCCGGGCCGCGTCGCTCGCCCGCTCCGAGGAGGGCGCCCGCTCGGCCGCCGAGGACGCCGTTCGGGACGTCCTGGGCCGGCGCGGCGTGCAGTGCGGGTCGGGCGCGCAGTCGCCCGTCGCGTTCGGCACCATGGCGGGCCCCGGCGGTGACCTCGACACCGTCACCGTCACCGTGCGGTGCGACGTGCCGCTGCGGGACCTGCTGGGTGTGGACGCCCTGAACGGCAAGAAGACCATGACGGGCACGTTCACCTCGGTCGTCGACCGCTACCGCGGTGACTGAGCGTACGAAGGGGCAGGGGGGTCCGATGACACACCGGGGGAGCACCCGGCGGCGCCGCGGGCGGCCGGACGACGGCGCGCTGTCGGTGTACATCGCCATCTGCGCGGCCGCCCTCCTCATCCTGGTCGGCATCGTGCTCGACCTCGGCGGCCGGCTGCGCGCCGTCGAGCGCGCGGACGCCCGCGCGCAGGAGGCGGCCCGCGTCGCCGTCCAGCAGCTCGACGTCGACGCGGTGCTGTCCGGCAAGGGCTACCGCATCCTCGACGGCCCGGCGGCCGACGCCGCCGCGGCCTACCTGAGGACGTACGGCCTGACCGCCGAGACCCGCCTGGTGGTCGACGGCACCGTCGAGACCGTCGAGGTGCGCGCCACCGGCACCTACACCACCGCCCTGCTCGGCGGGGTGCTCCCCGACTTCACCCACCTCGAGGTGCACGGGTTCGGCAAGGCCACCCTCGTGCACGGCATCACGGAAGCGGAGAACTGATGGCCGCGCGACGAGCCAACGACCCGGCACACAGGGCCCACCCGGGCCACGGGACACCACCGGGCGGCAGCCGCAGACCCGTTCGGGTCCGCCGCCGCCGCGCCGGCTCGGTGGCCGCGGCACTCGCCTCCCTGGCGGTGCTGCTCGTCCTGCTCGCCGGCCTGCCGGCCGTGCTGCTGTACGGCACGCTCGCCGTCACCTCGATGGGCGGCCCGGAGACGGGCGGCAGCGTCGCCGGGCTGCTCACCACCCCCGACGACGGCCGACTGTTCCTGTGGGCACTGGTCGGTGTCGGCTGGATCGCCTGGCTCTGCTTCGCGCTCGCGGTGCTGCTGGAGATCCCCGCGCAACTGCGCGGCCGGGTCGCCCGGCGGATCCCGGCGTTCGGCTGGAGCCAGCGGCTCGCGGCGGGCCTGGTCGGTTCGGTGATCGCCCTGCTGCCGGTGGCCGGTTCGGCGTTCGCCGCGGCCCCGGAGCACGGCACCCGTACCGCCGCCACGGCCCTCGCCCTGCCCGCCGCGGGCGGGTTCGCCGCCCTGCCCGCCGCCGCCCCGGCCGCCGCGCCGGCCGCACCCGCGCTCGACCGGCCGACGTACACGGTGCGCGACACCCGCCCCGCGGACAGCCTCTGGTCGATCGCCGAGCGCCAACTCGGCTCGGGCGAGCGGTGGCAGGAGATCGCCGACCTCAACAAGGGCCGGGTGATGGACGATGCGGGCCGCCGCTTCGACGCCGACCGGCCGATCCACCCCGGGTGGAAGCTGCTCATGCCCGACGGCGCCAAGACCGACGCGGCCCCCGCGCAGCAGCCCGCCGCGGAGCTGCCGGCACCGCGGCACGCCTCCGTCACGGTCGCGCCCGGGGACAGCCTCTCCGGCATCGCCGAGCGCGAACTCGGCAGCGGCGACGCCTGGCCCCGCCTCTTCGAGGCCAACAAGGGCGTCCGCGCGCCCGACGGCGAGCGGCTGACCGACCCGGACGTCCTCGTGCCCGGCACGGTGCTGGCCATCCCCGGCGCGCGGGCCGACCAGCCGGCCCCGCCGCAGCAGCCCGAGGAGCAGCCGCCCGCCACCCCGGCACCGGCCACCCCGGCACCGGCCACCCCGGCACCGGCCACGCCCGCACCCGCCACGCCCGCACCGTCGGCACCCGTGCAGGGCCCGCAGGCCCCGGCCGCCGCCGACCCGGCGCAGCAGCCGTCCGACGACTACAGCACCGCGCTCGCCGCCTCGACCATCGGCGTGCTGCTCGCCGCCGTCATGGTCGGGGCGGTCGCCCGCCGCCGCGGCGACCAGCAGCGGGCCCGGCGCCCGCGGCACCGCATCGCCATGCCCGAGGCCCCGGCCGCCGCGTTCGAGGCCGAGCTGAAGGCCCGGCAGAACGTGCCCGCCCTGGAGCTGCTGGACCGCGCGCTGCGCACCCTGGCGCGCAACACCGTGCGCACCGGCAAGCGGCTGCCCGTGCTGGTGGCCGCCCGGATCACCCCCGGCCGCACCGTCGAACTCCACCTGGCCGCACCGGCGGTGCCCGTCGCGCCGTTCCGGGCTGCGCACGCGAACAACGTGTGGTGGTGCCCGGAGGACTCCTCCGACCTGCTGTCGCCCGGGCAGGCCGCGAAGGCCGCGGCGCCGTACCCGGCCCTGGTCACCCTGGGCGTCGCCCCGGACGGCTCGATCGTGCTCGCCGACCTGGAGACCGTGCGGCTCGTGCACCTCGCCGGACACCCCGACGACGCCCGCGACGTGCTGCGCACCCTGGCCGTGGAGCTCGCGCACAGCCCGCTCGCGGACCGCCTCCACCTGCACCTGGTGGGCTTCGACGACCTGCCGGTGGCCGGCCGGGCCGCCGAACGCGTGCACCGCTACGACTCGTTGGAGCAGGCGCTCGGCGCCGTCGGCCCGCGGGCCGCCCGGGCGCGGGCCACGCTCGTGGCGGCGGAGGCCAGCAGCCCGCGGGACGCCCGCAGCCGCGGGGCGGCCGACGAGTCGTGGGTGCCGGAGATCGTGCTCTCCGCCCAGCCCCCGGACGGCGACGTGCCCGCCGAACTCGGCCGGCTGCTGGACGCCAAGCCGCGCAGCTGCCTCTCCGTGGTCACCCGCGCGCCCGAGCGCGGCGCCGGACCGGTGGCGCGCTGGACCCTGCCCAGCACCGGCGCGGCCACCCTGCCGGGCCTGCACCTCCAGGTCGAGCTGCAGCGCCTCGACGCCGCCCAGTACGCCCACCTCGGCGAGCTGGTCCGTACCTCCGGCGACACGACGCAGCACCCGGCGCCGGAGTGGACGCTGGACGGTCCCGGGACCGACCTCGAACCGGTCGAACACCTCGTGCCGGTCTCCGTCGGGGCGTCGTCCGCCGACGGGCCGGCCGAGGCCGGGGACGCCGCGCCGCGCCCGGTCACCCGGGTGATCGGCACCGGCGTCAGCCCGTTCGCGGGCACGGCGCCGACGGCGACCCCGCCGCAGGCGGTGGCACCCCTGCAGCCGGTGCCGCCGGTCGTGCCGTCCGTTCCGCAGGCCGCGCCCCCGGCGCACCCGTACGCCGTCCCGCCGGCGCACCCGTACGCCGTGCCTCCGGGCAGTGCGGTGGCCGTCCCCCCGGCGGACCCGCGGCCGACCCGCCACAGTGCCAACGGCGCCGGGCGGCACGCCTCCGGCAGCGGCCACCCGCCGCAGCCGCCGGTGCCGCAGCAGCCCACCCCGCAGCAGCCCGCCTCCCCGCAGCCCGGCCCGCTGCCGCCTGCGCTGCCCGCACCCGGCGGACCCGCCGCGCCGCCGGCCCGTGCGGCGGAGCCCGTGCGCGAGCGGCTCCCGGAGCGGGCGCCGGAGCCGGTGCCGACCCACGACCCGGCGCCCGACACGGCCGCGCCGTCCGCGCCGGGCCGCCCCTCGGGGCAGGGCCGCACCGACAGCGCCGACCTGCTGGCCATCCTCCGCTCGCCGGAGGCCCACGCGGGACGGACGGCGCCCCGCATCCGGCTGCTCGGTCCGGTCGACGTGAGCGGCGCGGCCGGCACGGCAGAGCCCGCCGCGGTGCCGCGCCTCACCGAGCTGGCCACGCTGCTGGCGCTGCGTCCGGGGATCGAGCACACCGCGCTCGACCAGGTGCTGCACCCGGGCGGCGCCCACCTCGCGGACCCGGCCGACGGGCACGCGCCGACGAGCCCGCTGCCCGGCCGGCTGACCCGGCTGGCGGCCTGGCTGGGCGGTGCCCCGGACGGGCGCCCGTTCCTGCGGATCGACCGGCCGGACGGCTACACCTTCGCCCCCACGGTGACCTGCGACTGGGACGAGTTCCGCAGCCTCTACCGGCGCGGCATGCGCTCGACCAGCACGACCGCCGACGCGGCCCTCGCGCACGCCCTGGCGCTGGTGCGCGGCGCACCGTTCGCGGAGGCCCCCGCCGACGCGTACGGCTGGGCCGAGGCCGAGCGACAGGACATGATCGCCGCGATCGTCGACACGGCGCACGAGCTCGCCGCCCGCCGACTGCAGTACGGCGACCACCGCACCGCCGAGGCCGCGATCTTCCGCGGGCTCGCGGTCGCCCCGGACGTCGAACTGCTGCACCGCGACCTCTTCTACGCCTACGCCTCGGTCGGCGCCCGCGACCAGCTCGTCCGGGCGGTCAACCGCCTGGACGCGCTGAGCCGGCGCACCGGCCGCGACCTCGACCCGGACACGGTGGCGCTGCTGCGCGACCTGCTGGCGGCCTGACGGCGTCCGGGCCGGGCTTGACCTCAAGTCCGCTTCACCTTGCACGCTGGTGCCGCCAGGTCGGGAACGAGCAGGGGAGCGGTCGTGCGGGCAGTGTGGTTGACGGAGTTCGGCGGGCCGGAGGTACTGGTGGCGGGGGAGGCGCCGGACCCGGTGCCCGGCCCCGGAGAGGTGCTGGTGGACGTCGCGTTCGCCAACATCACCTTCGTCGAGACGCAGTTCCGGGCGTCCGGCCGGGGCCCGTTCGCGGCCCGGCCGCCGCTGATCCCCGGCAACGGGGTCGGCGGGGTGGTCGCCGCCGTCGGCGAGGGCGTGGACGACGCGCTGCTCGGCCGCCGGGTGGTGACCGCCACCGGCGGGTCCGGCGGGTACGCCGCGCGGGCGGCGGTCCCCGCGGCCGGGGTGTTCGAGGTGCCGGACGGCCTCGCGCTCGACGACGCCGTGGCCCTGCTCGCCGACGGCCGGACGGCGCTGCTCCAACTGCGCGCCGCCCGGGTGGCGGCCGGCGACCGGGTGCTCGTGGAGGCCGCCGCCGGGGGAGTCGGCAGCCTGCTCGTGCAGTTGGCCTCCGCCGCCGGTGCGACCGTGGTGGGCGCGGCGGGCGGCCCGCGCAAGGCGGAGCTGGCCGCCGGACTCGGTGCGTCGACCGGCGTCGACTACCTCCGGCCGGACTGGACGGACCGGGTGCGCGAGGCGCACGGCGGCGTGGACGTCGTGTTCGACGGCGTCGGCGGCCCGATCGCACGGCACGCGTTCGACCTGCTCGCCCCGGGCGGACGCATGGTCAGCTACGGCCTGGCCGGCGGGGAGTGGGCGGAGATCCCGCCGGAGCTCGCCGCCGCCAGGGGCGTCGAACTGGTCGGCCCGTCCCGTCCCGACCCGGCCCTGATGCGGACGCTCACCGCCGAGGCCCTCGCCCGGGGCGCCGCCGGCCGGCTGCGGCCGGTGATCGGGCTGCGCGTGCCGCTGGAGGAGGCCGCGCGGGCCCATGCCGCGATCGAGGGCCGGGCGACGACCGGCAAGACGCTGCTCGTCGTCTGACGGCGGCCGATCGGTATCCCGGAATTCGTCCGGGGGCGGTCACGGCCCGGTCCTAGGATCGGGCCATGACCGCTCCCGTCCACCCTCCCAAGCCGCGCCCGGGCGACCGGATCGCCGTGCTCTCCCCGTCGTCCGGCCTGGCCGGGCTCCTCCCGCTGCCGTACGAGCTCGGTGTCCGGCGCCTGGTCGAGGAGTTCGGCCTGAAGCCGGTGGAGTACCCGACCACCCGACGGTTCGGAAGCACCCCGCAGGATCGCGCCGCCGACCTGCACGCGGCCTTCGCCGACCCGGAGATCAGGGCCGTCGTCTCGACGATCGGCGGCGACGACCAGATCACCCTGCTGCCGTTCCTGGACGACGAGCTCATCCGGGCCGACCCGAAGCCGTTCTTCGGGTTCAGCGACAACACCAACCTCCTCACCCACCTGTGGAACCTCGGCATCGTCGGCTACCACGGGGCGAGCGTGATGACGCAGTACGGCCGCCCCGGCGCCCTGCACCCGGTGACCGCCGCCTCCGCCCGCGCCGCGCTCTTCACCCCGGGGCCGTACGAGCTCACCGAGCCCGCCGACTTCAACGACGTCGACCTGCCCTGGGACGACCCGGAGACGTTCGCCGGCGAGCCGCCGATGCAGCCCGCGCGGGGCTGGACGTGGCACCGTCCCGAGCGGGTCGTCGAGGGCGTCAGCTGGGGCGGCAACCTGGAGATCCTCGGCTGGCTCATGATGGCCGACCGCGGCATCCGCACACCCGAGGCGTACGAGGGCTGCGTGCTCTTCCTGGAGACCTCCGAGGAGCTCCCGGGCGGCGAGGAGGTGTTCCGCATCCTGCGGAACATGGGCGAGCGCGGCCTGCTGGCGCGGTTCCCCGCGCTGCTCATGGGCCGCGCCAAGGCCTGGTCGTTCGACCGGCGCCACACGCCGGAGGAGCGCGAGGCCCACCGCACCGGGCAGCGCGAGGCGGTGCTGCGCGCGCTCGCCGCGTACGCCCCCGACACCATGGCGGTCTTCGACGTCGACCTCGGCCACACCGACCCGCAGGTGGTGATCCCGTACGGCGGCCTGATCCGCGTCGACGGGCCCGCCCGCCGGATCACCGTCACCTACTGACGCCCCGGACGGCCCGCCCGTCCCGGCGCGCGGGTGCCGCGACGGGCGGGCCGTCCTGACGGCGCGACGGAGCGGGGTGACGGCCCGTAGCCCGGCGGGCCGGGCGTGTTCGCGCACCCGGCCTGGAGCCGCCGGGGGATCACCCCGTATGGTGGCGAAATCGGGGTGCGGTGGTGGTCACCGTGCAGGCACGGACGATGTCGCTGCTGGCGGCGGGGCGGGGCGGTGACCGGGCGTGTCGGACGTGACAGCGGCCTCCGGGGGCGGCGGACGGACACCGTTCGACCATGACACGGGCAGCGGACCGGCGGACCGCCAGGTGCCGGCCCCGATGCCCACGACCGGCTGGACGACGACGATGCCGGCCATCACTCTGCCCCCGGCCCCGGCCCCGGCCCCCGTGCCCGTCCCCGCCCCGGCTCCCGCGGCGGCCCCGGCCCCGCCGCAGCTGCGCGGCATGGGCGCCGGCCTGCGCGGCCGGATCCTCGTCGTCGAGGGCGGCTACGGCAGCACCGGCCGCCGCCCCTGGGGCCGCGGCTCCGCGCAGGCACCCGTGCTGTCGGCGATGCTGGCGGCCGTCTCCCCGCACGTCCTGCTGGCCGCCGACGCGGTCGACGCCGTCCACCTGCCCGGCGCCGGCGACCCGCCGACGGTGCTCGCGCACCTGCGCGCCGCCGCCCGCCACCCCGGCCCGCTGCTGGTGCACCTGGGCGGGCACCTCGTCACCGACCGGCGCGCCGAGCAGCTCTTCCTGACCCTGCGTGACTCCCGCGGCCACGAGAGCCTGCCCTGGCAGGCGGTCGCGGCGGAGCTCCAGCACCGCCCGCAGGACTGGCACACCCTGGTCGTCGCCGACCTGAGCGCCGACCAGACCGCGTGGCCGCTCGTGCAGAGCACGATCTCCCCGCTCACGGACGGCGTGCCGCTGTGGGCCGTCGTCAACCCCGACCCCGACCAGGTCGGCATGTTCACCCGGGCCCTCATCGAGGTGCTGCACGTCGGCGTGCCCGGCGCCGGGCCCGTCCTGGCCCCGGAGCACCTCCGCGGCCAGGTGCAGTCGGTGCTGCGCCCCGAGGCCGTGGTGCTCGTCTCGCACGCGCCCGACCGCCCGGTCTTCCGCAACACCTCGCGGCGCATCGGCGACACCTCCACGGAGGCCCGGCTCAGCGGCGCGCCGCGCCCGGCGGCCGTTCAGCCGCGGCACCCCGGCGACCGGCAGGCCCGCCCGCGGCCCGCCGCGTACGCACCGGCCGCGCCGCGGGTGGAGCTGGCGAAGCCGGTCGCCGCCGCGCCGCGCCGCCCGGTGTCGCTGCTGAAGCCCGGGGTGCCGCCCACCCCGCCGCGCCCGGCGCGTCCGGTGTCGCTGCTGAAGGGCGGCCCGCTCGGCGGGGCCGACCCGGCCGGGGTCCTCGCACCAGTGGACGCGCTGCCCGCCACTGCGCCCGAGCCCCGGGCCGTACCCGAGCCCGTACCCGTACCCGCACCCGCACCCGGTACGGAGCCCGCGTCCGAGCAGGAAACCGAGAGGCCCGAGCCCGAGGCCGTACCCGAGCGGGCGTCCGGTCCCCGGGCGGATCGTGAGCAGGCGAAGGACCCGCTGGCCGACTACCGCGAGGCCGTCGGCAGGATCGTCCTGGCGGCCGACGCGGGCGAGCACGACTCCGCGGCGGAGCTGGCCCTCGCGCTGGAGGAGCAGGCGGTGGACACCCACGGCCCGCTGGCCGCCGAGGTGCTGCAGGTGCGTCAGGTGCGGGCGCACGTCTCCCGTCTGGCGGGCCGGACGGTGCTGGCGGCGGACCTGTACCGGCAGGTCGCGCTCGCCCTGCTGCGCAGCTCGGGGGCGGACGACCCGGAGACGCAGCGGGCCGCGACCAACGCGGAGGCGTGCTGGCGGGCGGTGGGCGACCGCGCGGAGGCGCTGCGGATCGCCCCGGAGATCATCGAGCTGCGGGCCCACCTGCCCGGCCCGGAGGGCCGGAAGCTGCGGGCGGCGGAGCGGCACCTGGCGAAGCTGGCCGCACAGCCCTGACGGGCGGCGGCGTGGTGCGTGCCGTCCGCCCGTCGGGCCGGTGCGGTGGGGTCAGCGGGCGCCGCCGTTGATGTAGAGGGTCTGCCCGCTCACGTACGAGGCGTCCTCGCTGGCGAGGAAGGCGACGACCGAGGCGACCTCCTCGGGCCGGCCGACGCGGCGCAGTGGGGTGTGTGCGGCGGCCACGGCCTGGTGGTCCTCGGCGTTGGAGCCGACGCGTTCGGCGGTGGCGGCGGTCATCGCGGTGGCGATGTAGCCGGGGGCGACGGCGTTGACGTTGATGTTGTAGGGGCCGAGCTCGATGGCGAGGGTGGCGGTGAGGCCCTGGATGCCGGCCTTGGCCGCGGCGTAGTTGGCCTGGCCGCGGTTGCCGAGGGCGGAGCGCGAGCTGAGCGAGACGATCTTGCCGTACTTCTGCTTCACCATGTACGCCTGCGCGACGTGGGCGCAGTTGTAGGCGCTGGTGAGGTTGACGGTGATGACGGCGTCCCAGTCGTCCTTGGGCATGCGGAAGAAGAGGTTGTCGCGGGTGATGCCCGCGTTGTTGACGAGGACGTGCAGGCCCCCGAGGTCGGCGACGACCCGGGCGAAGGCGGCCTCGACGGCGTCGTGGTCGGCGACGTCGCAGCCGTAGGCGCGGGCGGTGCCGCCCTTGGCGGTGATGGCGTCGACGGTGGCCTGCGCGCGCTCGGCGGTGAGGTCGACGACGGCGACGGCCGCGCCCTCCTCGGCGAGGCGTACGGCGGTGGCGGCACCGATGCCCTGGGCGGCGCCGGTCACCACGGCGACCTTGCCGGCGAATCGTGTCATGGGAGTGCCTCTCAGGAGTTCTCGACGAGTACGGCGGTGCCCTGTCCGACGCCGACGCACATGGTGGCCAGGCCGCGCCGGGCGCCGGTGCGGCGCATGCGGTGCAGCAGGGTGGTGAGGATGCGGGCGCCGGAGCCGCCGAGCGGGTGGCCGAGGGCGATGGCGCCGCCGCTGGGGTTGACGCGTGCCGGGTCGAAGCCGAGTTCGCGGATGCAGGCGAGCGCCTGGGCGGCGAACGCCTCGTTGAACTCGGCCTCCTGGACGTCGCCGACCTGCCAGCCGGCCCGGGCGAGGACCTTGCGGGTGGCGGGTACGGGCCCGATGCCCATGACGTCGGGGTGCACCCCGGCGGAGGCGCCGGCGACGTAGCGGCCGAGGGATTCCAGGCCGAGGCGTTCGAGGGCGTCCTCGCCGACGAGCAGCAGCGCCGCGGCGCCGTCGTTCATGGGGGAGGCGTTGCCGGCGGTGACCGTTCCGCCGGGGCGGAAGACGGGCTTGAGGGCGGCGAGGCGTTCCGGGGTGGTGTCCTCGCGGACGGACTCGTCGCGGGTGACCTCGACGCCGTCGGGGCGGACGACCGGCAGGATCTCGGCGTCGAAGTGGCCGTCCTTGCGGGCGGCGGCGGCGAGCCGGTGGCTGCGCAGGGCGAACGCGTCCTGCTGTTCGCGGGTGATGCCGTACCGCGAGGCGACCTCCTCCGCGGTCTCGCCCATGGAGAGCACCCCGTGCAGGTCCTTCATGCGCGGGTTGGTGAGCCGCCAGCCGAGCCGGGTGTCGTGGGTCTCGATGCGGTGCGGCAGGGCCTCGTCGGGGCGGGGCAGCACGAACGGCGCCCGGCTCATCGACTCGCAGCCGCCGGCGACGACGACGTCGGCCTCGCCGGAGCCGATCGCGCGGGCGGCGGAGGTGACGGCCTCCAGGCCGGAGGCGCAGAGGCGGTTGACGGTGGCGCCGGGGATGCTGTCGGGCAGGCCGGCCAGCAGGACGGCCATCCGGGCGGCGTTGCGGTTGTCCTCGCCGGACTGGTTGGCGGCGCCCCAGTAGACGTCGTCGATCAGGGCCGGGTCGAGCTGCGGCACGTCGGCGAGCAGCCCGGTGAGGACGGCGGCCGACAGGTCGTCGGGCCGGACGGCGGACAGTGCGCCGCGCAGCCGCCCGATGGGGGTGCGGCGGGCGGCGGCGAAGTGGACGGGTCGCACGTCGGTGTGCTCCTTCGTCGGGTGGGTGGGGTCAGAAGGCGTTGACGCCGGTCAGGGATCGCCCGATCAGCAGTTTGTGGATCTGGCTGGTGCCCTCGTAGAGGGTCATGACGCGCGCGTCGCGCAGGTACTTGCCGACGGGGTACTCGTCGATGAAGCCGTACCCGCCGAAGACCTGCAGCGCGTTGTTGGCGGCGCGGACGGCGGCCTCGCTCGCGAAGAGCTTGGCGACGGACGACTCGGTGGCGAAGGGCAGGCCGCGGTCGACGAGGTCGGCGACCTTCCAGGTGAGCAGCCGGGAGGCCTCGACGTCGACGGCGATGTCGGCGAGGAGGTCCTGCACGAGCTGGTGGCCGGCGATGGGCCGGCCGAACTGCTCGCGTTCGCCGGCGTACTTCACGGCGGCCTCCAGGCAGGCGCGGGCGATGCCGACGCACCCGGCGGCGACCGACATACGGCCCTTGGCGAGGGCGGACATCGCGACCTTGAAGCCCTGGCCCTCGTCGCCGAGGCGGGCGCTGTCGGGCACCCGGACGGCGTCGAGGGTGAGTTCGGCGGTGGCCTGGCCGCGCAGGCCGAGCTTGCCGTGGATCGTGCGGCGCCCGAAGCCGGGCAGGCCGGTCTCCACGAGGAAGGCGCTGATGCCGCGGTGGCCGGGCCCGCCGGTGCGGGCGAAGACGAGGGCGACGTCGGCGTGGGTGCCGTTGGTGATGAACATCTTGCTGCCGCTGATCAGCCAGTCGCCGCCGTCGCGGACGGCCCGGGTGGTGAGGTTGGCGGCGTCCGAGCCGGTGCCGGGCTCGGTGAGGCCGAAGCAGCCGAGCGCCTCGCCGGAGGTCAGCCGGGGCAGCCAGTGCCGCTTCTGCTCCTCGGTGCCGTACGCGTTGACGGACTTGCCGACCAGGCCGAGCGAGACGGAGACGATGCCGCGCACGGCGGAGTCGCCGCGGCCGAGCTCCTCCAGCACCAGGCAGTACGCGAGGTGGTCTCCGCCGCTGCCGCCGTACTCCTCGGGGAGGGTGAGGCCGAGCAGGCCGAGCTTGCCGAGCCGGCCGACGATCGCCGGGTCGACGGACTCGGCGAGGTCCCATTCGCGGGCGAAGGGGACGATCTCGCGGTCGGTGAAGACGGCTGCGAGATTGCGGACGGCGGCCTGCTCCTCGGACAGCTCAAGGTTCATGGCGGCGGACACCTCTTAAACTAGCAGTGCAAGTTTTAAGGGGGACTGTAGCCCCACCCGGTCCGCCCGGGGAAGAGCCGCCTGCAAGAATGTGGGCCACCCACCCGATCGGAGGCCGCTCCCCATGGCCCGCCCGCGCACCCCGCTGCTCAGCCGCGAGCGGATCGTCGCCGCCGCCCTCTCCCTGGTCGACGCCGAAGGGCTGGCCGCGCTCTCCACCCGGCGCCTCGCCACCGAGCTCTCCGTCAGCGGGCCCTCGCTCTACAACCACTTCGCCACCAAGGACGACCTGCTCGACGCCGTCGTCGACAGCGTGATGGGCGAGGTCGACCTGTCGATGTTCGACGCGCCGGAGAGCTGGCGCACCGCCCTGCGCGACTGGGCCCGCTCCTACCGCGCGGCCCTCGCCGCCCACCCCAACGTCGTGCCCGTCCTCGCCCAGGGCCCCGGCCGCCGCCCCAACGCGCTCCGCCTCGCCGACGCCGTCTTCGGCTGCCTCGTCGACGCCGGCTGGCCGCGCGGCCAGGCCACCCGCATCGGCGCCCTCATGCGCTACTTCATCACCGGCTCCGCCCTCGGCTCCTTCGCCGGCGGCTTCCCCGAGGACGCCGCCGTCTACGCCGCCGACTACCCCCACCTCGGCGAGGCCCACCTGCTCGCCGAACACCGCCGCGCCATCGACGAAGGAGCCTTCGAGACCGGCCTGGCGGCCCTCCTCGACGGCCTCGCCCTGCGCCACCGCCCCTGAGCCCTGAGCCCCGAACGCCGCGCCCCGCGCCCCGCGCCGCCCGCTCCCGGGCCCGGCCCGGCTCTGTCACCGGCACCGGCCGGCGTACCGCCCTTCGCCCTGACGGGTCACACCGGGCCGCCCGGCGTTTGCCGGACCTGGCGGACGGTCACGTTCTGTCGGCCAGCACGGCCGGGCCACCGGCCGGCCGTCCCCCGTCCGGAGGTCGTCCCGTGCCCCCACGCCCCCGCCCGTCACGCCGTCCGTGCCGCGCCCGCCCGCTGCGCCCGGCGGTCGTGCTCGCCGCAGGCCTCGCGCTGGTCGGCCTGCTCCCCGCCCCGGCCGCGGCCGGCGGCCGGCCGGCCGCCCCCGACCTGCAGCAGCGCCTGCAGGAGCTGGTCGACACCCCCGGCGGCCCGCCCGGTGCCATCGCGGTGCTCCGTCGCGGCCGGCACACCGAGATCGTCCGGGCGGGCGTCGCCGAGCTCGGCGGCCGGGCGCCCCGCAGCACCGACCACATGCGGATCGCCAGCGCGGCCAAGGCCTTCAGCGGCGCCGTCGCGCTGCGCCTGGTCGACCGCGGGGTCCTCGGCCTCGACGACACCGTCGGGCAGCGGCTGCCCGGCCTCCCGGCCGACTGGCACGCGGTGACGCTCCGCCAGCTCCTCCAGCACACCAGCGGCCTGCCGGACTACAGCGGCTCGGCGGCCTTCCGGGCCGTCATCACCGCCGACCCGCACCACGTCTTCGACTCCCGGCACCTGCTCGACTACGTCGCCGGCGAGGACCTGCTCTTCACCCCGGGCAGCCGGTACGCCTACTCCAACTCCGACAACATCGCCGTCGCGCTGATGGCGGAGGCCGCCACCGGCCGCCCGTACGAGCAGCTCCTCGCCCGGCTCGTGTACCGCCCGCTGGGCCTGCACGAGACGAGCCTCCCGCAGGGCTACGAGCTCCCCGAGCCGTACCTGCACGGCTACGACACGACCCCGCCCGACCCGCCCGTCGACGTCTCCACGCTCTTCGGGGCGTCGGGGGCGTGGGCCTCCGGCGGCATCGTCTCCACCCCGCGCGACCTCGCCGCGTTCATCCGCGCGTACGGCGGCGGCCGGCTGACCGGGCCCGAGGTGCGGCAGCAGCAGCGGACGTTCGTCGAGGGCAGCTCGGAGCCCGCCGGGCCCGGCACCAACGCCGCCGGCCTGGCCCTCTTCCGCTACACCACCCGCTGCGGCGTGGTGTACGGCCACACCGGCAACACCGCCGGCTACACCCAGCTCGCCGTCGCCACCCCGGACGGCGGCGCGGCGCTGGCGTTCTCCGTCACCGAGCAGGTCTCGCAGTCCACCAGGCCCGCGCTGCTGGCCCGGCTCCGCGCCGTCCAGGAGGACTTCGTCTGCGCCCTGCTGGACGACCGCGGGCACTGACCGCCGCCACCGACCGCGCTGCGACGACCGTGCTGCGACGACCGCCCCGGTCAGGCCGTCCGTGCGGCGGCGGCCAGGGCGGCGCGCACCTCGGACGCGGGGTCGCCCTCGTGGTAGATCCGCTCGCTGGGCTCGATGCCGTCGAGGAACTCCTGGTAGCGCACCGCGTAGGCGAGGTGCATCAGCGGCTCCGCCAGCTCCAGGGCCCGCAGCGGATCGCTGCCCGGCACGGCCGCCGACCAGGCGCCGGCCCAGGCGTTCCGGACGTCCGCCCAGCGGGCCCCGTCGACGAAGTCGCGCGGCCGCAGCCCGTCGAAGGCCGGGTGCCCGAGGTAGGCGTCCGAGAAGTCCACGACGACCGTACGGCTCCCGTCGGAGCGCCAGTTGCCGGGATGGAAGTCGCCGTGCACCAGGGTCGTGGGCAGCCCGCAGGCCTCCAGCCCGGCGATGTCGGCGGGCAGCCGGTCGAGGAGGCGCTGCGCGGCGGCCCGCTCGTCGGCCGTCAGGTCGTCGAGGCGGGGCAGGAGGGCGGCGGCCGCCGCCGACACCCGGCGCGGCGACTGGTCGCGCAGGTCCCGCAGTCCGGGGTGCCCGGCCAGCCGGGCCTGGGCGGCGACCATCCGGTCGACGGCGCCGAGCATGGCGTCGTCCGGCACGCCCCAGCAGTCCTCGCCCGGTACGTGGTCGAGCAGCACCCGGCCCTCCGCCGACCCGAGCACGGGCGGCACCAGCCCGGGGTCCACCGAGGCGAGCAGGGCGATGACCCGGGCCTCGTCGGCGCCGAAGACCGGCGTGGTCTTGAGCCAGACAGGGCCCTGCGCGGTCGGGATGCGGGTGAGCCCGGAGAGGTTCCAGGTCTTCACCTGCTCGGCGCGGCCGGTCGGGGGCCGGCCGGCGTCCCGCAGCCGGTCCCCGGCCCAGCCGAGGGCCGCGCGCAGGCCGTCCGGGGTGGCCCAGGCGGCGCGCAGCGGGTCGGGTTCCACGGTGCGGGCGCCCCCGGCGAGCGGCACGGCCGGGTCGGCCAGCGCCTCGGCGTGGTAGGCGACGTGCCCGCCGCGGCCGCCGTCGCCGCCCTCCACGGAGAGCAGGCGCAGCACGAGCACGGGCACCCCGAGCCGCTGTTCCAGGGCGGCCGCGACCTCGCCGACCTCCTGCCAGCGCGGGTGGGCCACCGGGAAGGGTCCGACCTCCCCGAGCCGTTCGCCGTCGAGGGTCACCACTGCCGTCACCGTGCGCTGCGTCGTCCGATCCACCCGCGCATTGTCGTGACCCGCGGGAGGGCGCGCCACCGAATTAGGGCGGGCGCGGGCCGCCCGTCCGGCGCGGCGGTGCTCAGCCGGGCTCGCGGGGGAGGAAGGCCGGTCTCAGCCGCGGGTCGACCGCGTCGTAGTAGCGGTGGTAGACCGGGGTGATCCCGCCGGAGACCGGGGGCACGATCCAGCTCCAGTCGGCGGGCGTGGGCCGGCCCTGCCGCCGTTCCCGGTCGATGTGGGTGAGGAAGCGGGCCGACTCCGTGTGGTGGTCGGCGATCGTGACGCCGGCCCGCTCGAAGGAGTGCAGCACCGCGACGTTGAGCTCCACGAGGGCCCGGTCGCGCCAGAGGGTGCGGTCGGACGCGGTGTCGAGGCCGAGCCGCCGGGCGACCTCGCGCAGCATGTCGTAGCGGTCGGCGTCCGCGAGGTTGCGGGCGCCGATCTCGGTGCCCATGTACCAGCCGTTGAACGGTGCGGACGGGTAGCGGACGCCGCCGATCTCCAGCGTCATGTCGCTGATCGCCGGCACCGCGTACCAGCGCAGGCCGAGCGCGGCGAACCAGGCGTGCTCGGGGTGGTGCAGCGGCACCTGCAGCGCGGCGTCGTCGGGCACCTCGTACCACTGCGGGTCGGCGCCGGGGTGCTGCCGGACGAGCAGCGGCAGGACGTCGAACCGCTCCTCGCCGCTCTTCCAGCCGAGCGCGCGGGCCTGCGCGGTGAGGGCGCCGCCGGCCGGGTCGCCCGTCCAGCGGCCGTCCTCGCCGCAGTGGCCGGCGTAGCGGACGAGCTGCTGGTTGAGGATGCGGGGGGCGGGCCGGCCGGGCCGGTCGGGGGCGAAGACGGTGACCACCGGCCGGATCCGGCCGCCGTTGGTGGCGGCCCGCAGGTGCGCGAAGCACTCCTCGGCGATCGCGTCGGGTGTGTCGACGTGCCGCAGGTCGCGGACGACCAGGCTGCGCCAGTAGAGGCGTCCGATGCAGCGGGCGGCGTTGCGCCAGGCCAGCCGGGCGCCGAAGGCGAGCTCCTCGGGGGTGTGCCGGTAGGTGCCGGTGCGCTCGAGTTCGGAGAGCACCTGCCGGACGCGCGGTGCGGGATCGCCCGCGGCCGGCTGCTCGTGGTGGAACTGCCGGACGAAGGCGACGGCCTCGCCCGGCACGGACCCGGCGACGTACCCCGGCGCGGGTGGTGCGAGGGGGGCCGCGGCCGGGTGGTGGGCGTAGGGGCAGGCGGCGGCGACGGGCCTGCGGGCGCGATTCCGGCTGAAGATCAAGGACACATCCCTCCCTGACTCCATGGGTACCGGACGGCCCGGCGCGGCCGCGCAGAGTGTCGGATTACCCCACCGGCCGGGCCGGAACGGCGCTAGGGTGACCGGACGCGCGAGGGCGCCCGCCGTGCGGCGGACGCCCTGCGGGAGTGCGTGGTGCGGAGGGCGCGGTTCAGCCCATGTCCTCCAGGCGGACGCCCTTGGTCTCCTTCATGAAGCGGGCCACGAAGAGGAGCGAGCCGAGCGCGAACGCGGCGTAGATCGCGTAGGTCGCCGACAGGTTCCACTTCGACATCGCCGGGAACGACACCGTGATCGCCCAGTTGGCGACCCACTGCGCGGAGGCGGCGACGGAGAGCGCGGCGGCGCGGATCCGGTTGGGGAACATCTCGCCGAGCATCACCCAGACGACGACGCCCCAGGAGAGCGCGAAGAACAGCACGAAGAGGTTGGCCGCGACCAGTGCGACGGTGCCCTGCAGGTCGGGCAGGGTGACGTCGTCGCCGGTGCCGGTGGCGGAGCTGAACGCCCAGGCGGCCGCACCGAGGGTGACGGCCATGCCGGCGGAGCCGATCAGGGCGAGCGGCTTGCGCCCGATCCGGTCGACCAGCAGGATCGCGACGACCGTGCCGGCGATGTTGATCACCGAGCCGATGAAGCTGATCATCAGCGAGTTGCTCTGGTCGATGCCGACGGACTGCCACAGGATCGACGAGTAGTAGAAGATCACGTTGATGCCGACGAGCTGCTGGAACACCGACAGCCCGATGCCGACCCAGACGATCGGCAGCAGACCGGTGCGGCCGCCGAGCAGGTCGCGGAAGCGCGGCCGGTGGTCGGTGTCGATCAGGCCCCGGATCTCGGCGATCCGGCCCTCGGTGTCGGCCTCGGCGCCCTCGACCTCGCGCAGCACGGTGCGGGCCTCGTCCAGGCGGCCGGCGGAGATCAGGAAGCGCGGCGACTCGGGGATCATCGCGGCGAGCACGAAGTAGACCACGGCCGGCACGACGCAGATGCCGAGCATCCACTGCCAGGCCTCCAGGCCGAGCAGGTGGCCGCGGGTGTCGCCGTCCGCGGACTCCGCGAGCAGCCAGTTGACCAGCTGCGAGACGGCGATGCCGAGCACGATCGCGGCCTGCTGGAAGGAGGCCAGACGCCCGCGGTACTTCGTCGGGGCGACCTCGGCGATGTAGGTCGGCGCGATCACCGAGGCGATGCCGATGGCGGCGCCGCCGAGCACCCGCCAGGTGGCGAGGTCCCACGGCGAGAACGGCACCATCGAGCCGACCGCGCTGATCGCGAACAGCACCGCCGCGGCCTTCATGACGCGGATGCGCCCGTAGCGGCCGGCGAGGGCGGCGCCGAGCGCGGAGCCGAGCAGCGCGGAGGAGACGATCAGGCCGGTGGCGCCGTCCCCGATCCCGAACCTGCCCTGGATGCCGGAGACGGCGCCGTTGATCACCGAGCTGTCATAGCCGAACAGGAAGCCGCCGAGGGCGGCCGCGGCCGTGATGAAGACCACGAAGCCGAGCCGTTCGGGGGCCTGGGTGCGGGCCGCTACGGACTGTTGGGAGACGCTCACGATCTGACTCCTGTGTACTCAACATTGAGAGAGGCGTCGAGATCGTAACCCCAAACCGTTCATCACTTGTAAGCCATACCCGAAATATGCGCAGTAGTCCCCTGGCTCGGCCTTCAGTACCTGAACGATCAGGCCGGTTCGGCCAGCGACAGACCGAAGCGTCCGCCGCCGTCCGTCCACCAGTGGGAGAGCCGCATCCCGGCCGCCGCCAGCTCGTCGGCGACCCGCTCCCGGCGGAACTTCGCCGAGACCTCGGTGCGCAGCTCCTCGCCCGCCTCGAAGTGCACCGGCATGTCCAGCGCGGGGATCTTCACGGTCTGCGTGCGCGTCGAGCGCAGCCGCATCTCGATCCACTCCTGCCGGGCGTCCCAGTGCGCCACGTGCTCGAAGGCCTCCGGGTCGAAGTCGGCGTCGAGCTCGCGGTCGAGCACGTTCAGCACGTTGCGGTTGAACTCCGCCGTCACGCCCGCCGCGTCGTCGTACGCGGCGACCAGCACCGCCGGGTCCTTCACCAGGTCGGTGCCGAGCAGCAGGGCGTCGCCCGGCTCCAGGGCGGCCCGCACCATTCGCAGGAAGCCGGCCCGCTCCCGGGGCAGGAAGTTGCCGAGGGTGCCGCCGAGGAAGGCGAGCAGCCGCGGGCCGCCGCCGGGCGGCAGGCCGAGGCCGCGGGTGAAGTCGGCCAGCACCGCGTGCACGGCCAGCCCCGGGTAGTCGGCGGTCAGTGCGGCGCCCGCCGCCTCCAGCGCGCTCTCGCTGACGTCGACCGGCACGTAGGTGCCCAGCGTGCCGAGGCCGCGCAGCGCGTCCAGCAGCAGCCGGGTCTTCTCGGACGAGCCGGAGCCCAGCTCGACGAGGGTGCGGGCCCGGGTCAGCGCCGCGATCTCCCCGGCGTGCCCGGTGAGGATCTCGCGTTCGGCGCGGGTCGGGTAGTACTCCGGCAGCCGGGTGATCTCCTCGAACAGCTCGCTGCCGCGGGCGTCGTAGAACCACTTCGGCGGCAGCCACTTCGGACTCGCCGTCAGACCCCGCTGCACGTCGTGCCGGAGCGCGTGGCTGAAGTGGTCGGCAGGCAGCAGGCGGGTCAGGTCGAAGGTGCTCACGTCGGTTCGTCCTCTCGCGTCGTGCGGTCGATGGGCGCCGGGCGGTCGGTGGGCGTCGGTCGGTCGATGGGATGCAGGGTGACGCCCGCCGGGGTGGCGAGCAGCAGGGTGCGGTCGGGCACCTCCGACCAGCCGGGTCCGTCGTCGTACGGCTCCGAGGCCACGACGACGCCGGGTCCGGTGCGGTGGAAGAGCGTGTCGCCCCAGGCCGTGGCGGCGATCGAACGGCCGTCGGTGGCCAGGAGGTTGAGCCGGGCGCCCTCGCCGTGCTTCGCGGCCTCCCGCACCGTGTCGGCGAGCGCCTCGCCGAGCTCGGCACCGGTGCGGAGCCGGGCCAGCACCAGCGCCCACAGGAGGGCGGAGTCGCTGCGGGCCTCCAGCGACATCAGGTCGGCGGGCGGCAGCGTCGCGGCCAGCGGACCGTACCGCTCCGGCCAGCCCGGCAGCGCGCCGTTGTGGCTGAACAGCCAGTGCCCCTCGGCGAACGGCGCCGCCGCGGCCTCACCGGGCGCGCACCCGGCGGTCGCCGAGCGGACGGCGGCCAGCAGGGCCCGGGTGCGGACCACCCGGGCCAGGTCGGCGAAGGTCTCGTCGGCCCAGACCGGCCCGGCCCGGCGGTGACGCGCCGGGCGCTCGTCGCCGTCGGCGTACCAGCCGAGGCCGAAACCGTCGGCGTTGACCGTGCCGTACCGCTGCCGCCGCGGCGCCCACGACTGCCGGACGAGCCCGAACGGCGGGTCGACGAGCAGGGCGCCCACCGGGCAGGGCGGCCCGAGGTACGCGAGGTGGCGGCACATCAGGAGGCGTCCTGGCCGCAGGCGGTGCGGAAGCCGGCGAAGATCTGCCGCCTGACCGGGTAGTCCCAGTTGCGGAAGGTGCCACGGCAGGCGACCGGCGCCACGGCGAACGAACCGCCGCGCAGCACCTTGTACTCCGGCCCGAAGAACACCTCCGAGTACTCCTTGTACGGCCACGCCCGGAAACCCGGGTAGGGGTGGAAGTCGCTCGCCGTCCACTCCCACACGTCGCCCATCAACTGCCGGGCACCGCACGGCGCCTCGCCGGCCGGGTAGGCACCCGCGGGCGCGGGCTGCAGGTGCCGCTGGCCGAGGTTGGCGTGCTCGGTGCCGGGCTCGCCGTCTCCCCACGGGTAGCGGCGGGAGCGCCCGGAGGCCGGGTCGTGCCGGGCGGCCTTCTCCCACTCGGCCTCGGTCGGCAGCCGCCGGCCCGCCCAGCGGGCGTACGCGTCGGCCTCGTACCAGCTGACGTGCAGGACGGGCTCCTCCGGCGGCACCGGCTCGACCGTGCCGAACCGGCGCCGCAGCCACTGCCCGCCCTCGCGCGTCCAGTAGAGGGGGGCGGTGAGGCCGGCGTCCATCCGGTGCCGCCAGCCCTCGGACGTCCACCAGCGCGGGTCGTCGTACCCGCCGTCGGCCAGGAAGTCCTGGTAGGCGGCGTTCGTGACGGGCGCGGTGTCCAGCCGGTAGGCCGGCAGGTCGACGACGTGGGCGGGCCGCTCGTTGTCGAGCGCCCACGGCTCGGTGTCCGTGCCCATCGTGAACGGACCGGCGGGCACGAGCACGTCGGCGGGCAGCCGCCCGGCGCCCGCGGCGGGCGGCGGGGGAGCGGCGAGCACGGCGGCCCCCCGGCGCAGCTGGTGGGTGATCAGCATGGTCTCGTCGTGCTGCTGCTCGTGCTGCACGACCATGCCGAAGCCGAAGCCGGCGTCCAGCAGCGGTGCGCCCTCCAGCGGGCTGGTCTCCAGGAGGTCCAGCACCCGGCCGCGCACCTCGTGCGCGTAGCGGCGGGCCTCCTCCGGCGGCAGCAGCGGCAGGCGGGTCCGCTCGGCGCGCGGATGCTCGAAGGCGTCGTACAGCGGGTCGATCTCGGGGTGCATCGGGTCGTGGCCGCCGATGGCGCGCAGCAGCCACAGCTCCTCCTGGTTGCCGATGTGCGCGAGGTCCCAGACCAGCGGCGACATCAGCGGGGAGTGCTGCGCCGTGAGGTCCGGGTCGTCGACGCAGTCGGTCAGCGCGGCGGTGCGGGCGCGGGCGGTGGTCAGCTCGGCGGCGATCGTGCCGCGGAGCGCCGCCGGGTCGGTGCGGTCGGCGTTCAGCACGGTGCGTCCTCCTCGACGGCAGGGCGGTGGCCGGCCCGGACGGCGTCCAGCTGGTCGTCGGCGGGGCAGCGGCCGCGGGCGGGGTAGCGGTCGGCGTACGCGCTCAGGGCCCGGCGCAGCGGGGCCGACCCGTCCTGCCGGGCGAGTGCCCGGTCGGCGGCGGCGAAGCAGGCGAGGGTCGCCCGGCGCAGCGCGGGGTCGGCGGTGGCGAGGGTGGCGGCCCGGCACCAGAGGCTGCTGCGCGGCGGCAGGGCGCCGTCGCCGCCGAGCCGTTCGAGGGCCTCGAGGGCGGCGTCCCCGGCCTCCGGGTCGTCCACGAGTGCGGTGACCAGGCCGAGCGGCACGAGCCAGCCGTCGCCGGGCTGCGCGTCGATCATGCGCAGCTCCAGGTGGCCGCGCGGCCGGACGGGCGGGAAGAGCGTGGTGCGGTGGTACTCCAGGTCGGCCATGGTGGGCGGCCGCTCGCCGCCGCCGCGCAGCCATCCGCGGAAGGTCAGGCCGGCGGGGGCGGTCCACGGCGCGCCGTCGCCCCGGCGTACGCAGAGCACCTCGGCGTCCAGCACGTAGCGCGCCCAGGCCTCGCGGGGGTCGCCGTCCGGCGGCGGGGCGAGCGTGCGGGACGGGTCCATCCGTGCCCACACCATCTGCCGACTGGACCGGAAGCCGGTGGGTCGGCCGTCCAGCAGCGGCGAGTTGGCGAAGGCGGCGACGAGCACCGGGCCGAGCAGGTGGGTGAGCCGCCAGCGCCGGGCCATCGCGGCCTCGGTGCCGGCGTCCACGCAGACCTGCACGGAGGCGGTGCCGGTCATCATGATCCGGCCCCACGGCCCGGCCCGGTCGAAGAAGGTCTCCATCGCGCGGTAGCGCGGGTGCTTCGCCTGCATGCGGCGCTCGCGCGGCAGCGGGTCGGTGCCGCTGCCGGTGAGCCGCAGTCCCTGCCCGGCGAGGGCGGTGCGCAGGGCCGTCTGGTCGCGCAGCAGGTCGGCGGCGCAGGCGGCGGGGGTGGGGGCGGGCCGGGAGCTGAGCTCGACCTGGCCGCCGGGTTCGCGGGTGAAGCGGGAGCCCGCGGGGAACAGCGGGCCGTCGGGGTGGTCCGGGAGGGCTGCGAGGGCCGCCGACGTCCGGTCGGGTTCGACCGGCTTCTCCGGACATCGACTGTCGTGGACGAACCACTCCGCCTCGACCCCCACGAGGGCGGGCGGGCCGATCTTGAAACAGATGGCGGCCAGGTGGGTCTCGGCGGACGCCTCGGTCAGGGGCGTCACGCTGGGTGTGTAGGCGGGGGGCGCGGTGGTGCGCTGCGGCCGGACTGGTATCACCGGACTCACCATCCCTCGGTTCGCGGTTGCGGCCCGGTCTTTCCTGCTCAGTCTGCTACGCGTCAAACATCGTTGCCGCTCCACGCAGGTCAGGGATGGTCAGGTCCGCGTCAAGCGGCGGAGCGCCATGTCCAGGCGAGCGGGCGGCAGGGCGTAGTTCAGCCGCAGGAAACCGGGCGCCGGGCCGCCGAAGTCCGCCCCGTCGGCGAGTTCGACGTCACGCTCGGTGAGGGCCGCGGCCCTCGCCCGTCCGGGTGGCAGACCGAGCGCCGTCCCGTCGAGCCAGAGCAGGTACGAGGCCTGCGGCCGGGTGGGCACGGCCGGCCCGAGCGCCGCCAGCACGCGGTCACGGGCGGCGGCCAGGCGGGGCAGGAGGGCGTCCAGCCACTCCTCGCCCCCGGTCAGCGCCGCCCGCTGCACGGTCTGCTCCAGCAGACCGCCCTCCCACAGGCCGTACCCCGCCATCACCTCCAGCAGCCGCCCGCGCAGGGCGGCGTCCGGCACCAGCGCCCAGCAGCTCGGGACGCCGGAGGTGTTGAAGGTCTTGCCCACCGATCCCAGGGTCACCGTGTGCCCGGCGGCCGCACCGGCGAGCGCGACGGCCACCGGCTGGCGCAGCCCGTGGTCGGGGTGGACGAGGTCGCCGTGCACCTCGTCCGAGACCAGCAGGCCGTCCTCGGCGGCGGCCAGCTCGGCGAGCGCGCGGACCTCGGCCGCGCTCCACAGCCGCCCGGTGGGGTTGTGCGGGCTGCTCAGCAGCACCGCGCCGGGCCGGGACGCTGCCAGCGCCTCCAGCGGCAGCCGGAGGCCGTCGCCCTCCCGCACCAGGGCGGCGGTACGGAACGGCACCCCGGCCGCCGCGCACACCCGGGCGAACCCGCCCCACTCCGGCACCACGCCCGCCGCCGCCCGGCCGCGCAGCCGCGGCGCGGCCGCGGCGAGCAGCAGGCGCAGGGCGGTGCTCGGACCGAACGGCAGCAGCAGCACCCACTCCGGGTCGACCGCCACTCCGTGCCGCCGCCGGTACCACCGGGCCACCAGCTCGCGCCCGCCCGGATCGGCCACGGTGTAGCCGTAGGCCGGGTGGGCGGCGCGGGCGGCGAGCGCCGCACCGATCGCGGCCGGGCCGGGCAGGTCCATGTCGGCGAGGCCCATCGCGATCGCACCCGCGCCGGCCCGTGCCCACTTGCTGCTGCCGGTGCCGGTCCGGTCGAACTCCGTCGGCTTCTCCCGCACGCCTGCTCCCTCCGGGCGGACCCCCGCCGTCCACGGTAGGGGTCTGCCCGGGGGAGCGGCCGGGTCATGCGGGCGGGCCGGCGGTTCAGCCGATCGTGCAGGCGGTGCCGTTGAGGGTGAAGGCGGCCGGAACGCCGTTGGTGCCGGGCGTGGAGCCGGCGTTGAGCCCGAAGGTGACCGATCCGCCGGCCGGGACGGCGGCCGTCCAGGCCTCGTTGGTCACGGTCAGCAGCCTGCCGCTCTGGGTGCCCCTGGCGTTCCAGATCGAGTTGAGGGTCTGCGGGCCGGGGAAGGAGAAGACCAGCGTCCAGCCGTTGACGGCGGTCGTGCCGTTGTTGCGGATCGTGACGTCGGCGTTGAAGCTGCTGCCCCAGTCGGAGAGCCGGTAGGCCACGGTGCAGCCGGAGGCGGTGGGGGAGGGGCTGCTGCTCGGGCTCGGGCTCGCGCTGGCGCTCGGGCTGCTGCTCGGGCTGCTGCTCGGGCTCGGGCTGGCCGAGGTGCTCGCCGAGGGCGAGGGGCTCGGCGTCGCGGTGCCGCTCCTTGCCGCCATCCGCTCGGCGTGCGCGCGGAAGACCGCGAGTTCGGGCGCTCCGGCCATCACGCCGTAGGTGGGGTCGACCTGCCGGTCGGTGTACCACCAGAACGCGCTGCCGTCGCCGCCGGCCGCCTCGAAGTCCGCGAAGATCGCCTGCCACCAGGCGCTGCGGTCGACGTTCTTCACGTTGAACTCGCCCATGAAGAAGGGCTTGCCGACCACGTCGTGCGAGTCGTGGATCCAGGCGCGGATCAGCGCGGTGGTCCGGGCGAGCGACAGGCCCGCCCACTCCTCGGTGGTGTAGGGGTGCGCGGAGGTGAAGTCGATGTACGGCGAGTTGTGGATCGCGACGAACGGGTTGCCCTCGTCGCCGCCGAAGCCGTACGCGCTCTGGTGGCCCTCCAGGCCGGTGCCCAGCAGGTGGTTCGGGTCGATGCCCTTGACGAAGGCGCCCATCTCGTCGACCCAGGCGCGCAGCGTGGTGCCGCTGACGTTCTCGGCGGCGCTCTGGTCCTGGTAGCGGGGCTCGTTCATGAGCTCCCAGGCGAAGATCGTCGGGTCGTCCTTGTAGGCCACGCCGCTGTAGTGGTTGGTGCGGGTGAGGGCGTGCGCGACGTAGTTCTTGTAGGAGTCGAAGCAGCCGGGGCAGCGGGCCCTGTCGAAGAAGGCCGCGCGGCCGGGGTGGCCGCCGGGCAGGCCCTCCCAGGCGAGGCGGGTGTCGATGCCGCCGTACGCCTCCCAGTAGTTCTCGAAGACCGGGACGAGCCGCACGCCGTGGGCCTTCGCCGACTCGACGATGTAGTCGAACTCGGCGAACTCCTGCTCGTTGTAGACGCCCTCGGAGGGCTCGAAGCCGTGCCACGCCTCGTGGCTGAACATCCACAGCCGGACCACGCCGACCCGGTCGGCGGCGAACCGGGTGAACTGCGCGTCGATCCGGGCCTTGTCCATGTACTGCGTCTCGGTGTCGTTCGAACCGCTGCCGTAGGTGAACAGGTCGTAGGTGTTGGTGCCGGCGACGTAGTACGGCTTGCCGTCCAGGCAGAAGTGGATGCCGCAGCGCTGCACGAAGCCGCTCGGTGCCACGGCGGAGGCGCTGCCGCGGGCGACGAGCGCCACGGCGGCGACGGCCAGGGCGAGCAGCAGGGTCAGCGGCCGTGACCACCGGCGCCGGGCGTGCGGGGACGTCATCGGGTCTCCTCGGGGGTGCGCCGGGGCCGGCGCGTGCAGGAGCCGCCGGCCTGCCCGGGGCGGAGGCGCCGGCGGGGGCCGGGTCGGCCGTGCGGGGGTGACGGCTCGCGGGGGCTGCGTCGGCCCGCGCGATCCGGTGGCGGGCTGCAGGCGTGCTGAACTCCCGCCGGGGCTCGGCGGGTTGTGCCGGGCGGGCACGGCCCGGGTGGGTGGGGCCGGTGCCGGGCGGCCTCGGCGGAGGCGGCCCGGGCGCTGACGATGCAAGCACCGGCCCCGCGGTCCGTCAATGTTCCTGACGGGATCCGCGTGGCCGTTCCCGGCCATGGGCGCGTGTCCCTTCAGGTGTTCGCGTGGGGACTGCCGGGGGTACGAGCCGCCGGACGGCGCTCTCCCATGGGAAATCCCGCATGTCACAAGGGAGTTGGTGTGTGTTCCGGGGGAGCGGCCGGGACCGCCCCCAGGGCGCGGGGCCTGCGGCGATAGGGGTCTTGCGATCACACCTGAAAGGGGAGCGCTCCCACGGCCCGTTGCCGGTTCAGGAGTTGAAGTCTGCCGGAGTTCTTGACGGCGGTCCGCCTTCATGGCTTGATATGCCCAGAGCTCAGGGCGTGCCCCGATGCGCGGGGTGCTTTCGCCCGCCGCTCCGACGAATCGTCAAGTGCCCCCGTCAGGACCGTGCTTTGGCGACCGTCGTCCCACTGATCATGGGAGCGCTCCCACAGGTTCCCGCCCCACTGCACCCCCCGGGTCCCTCCCCCACCCGAAAGGATCCCGTCAGTGCCTTCCCCCATGATGAAGCGCGTGCGGACGGCTGCCGCCGCCGCAGCGTTGACGCTCGTCGGCGTCGTGCCGCTCGCCGCGGTCGCCACCCCCGCCCAGGCCGCCGAGGCCCGTGTCGACAACCCCTACGTCGGCTCCAAGGCCTATGTGAACCCGGACTGGTCGGCCCTGGCCGCGGCCGAGCCCGGTGGCTCCGCCATCTCCAACCAGCCGACCTTCGTGTGGATGGACCGGATCGCCGCGATCACCGGCTCCTCCTCCGCCAAGGGTCTGCGGGCGCACCTCGACACGGCGCTGGCGCAGGGCGCCAACCTCGTGCAGATCGTCATCTACGACCTGCCGGGCCGTGACTGTGCCGCCCTCGCGTCCAACGGTGAGCTCGGCGCCACCGAGCTGGGCCGTTACAAGACCGAGTACATCGACCCGATCGCCGCGATCATGGCGGACTCGAAGTACGCGAACCTGCGCATCGTCAACATCATCGAGCCCGACTCGCTGCCGAACATCGTCACCAACGCCGGTGGCACCGCGGGCTCCACGGACGCCTGCGCCACGATGAAGGCGAACGGCAACTACGAGGCCGGTGTCGGTTACGCGCTGCACACCCTCGGTGCGCTGTCGAACGTCTACAACTACATCGACGCCGCGCACCACGGCTGGCTGGGCTGGGACTCCAACATGCCGCCCGCCGTCACCGAGTTCAAGAAGGCCGCCACCACCAGCGGCGCCACGGTCAACGACGTGGCCGGCTTCATCGTCAACACCGCCAACTACAGCGCGCTGACGGAGCCGAACTTCAAGGTCACCGACTCGGTCAACGGCACCACCGTGCGCCAGTCCAAGTGGGTCGACTGGAACTACTACGTCGACGAGCTGAGCTTCGCCCAGGCGCTGCGCACCTCGCTGGTGGCCTCCGGCTTCAACAGCAACATCGGCATGCTGATCGACACCGCCCGCAACGGCTGGGGCGGCACCGCCCGTCCGACCGCCCCGGGTGCGCTGACCTCCGTCGACACCTACGTCAACGGCGGCCGGGTCGACCGTCGCATCCACGCCGGCAACTGGTGCAACCAGAGCGGTGCCGGTATCGGCGAGCGTCCGACCACCGCCCCCGCCACCGGCATCGACGCGTACGTGTGGGCGAAGCCCCCGGGCGAGTCGGACGGTTCGAGCACGGCCATTGCCAACGACCAGGGCAAGGGCTTCGACCGGATGTGCGACCCGACCTACACGGGTAACGGTCGCAACGGCAACAGCCTGACCGGCGCGCTCCCGAACTCGCCGCTGGCCGGTGCCTGGTTCTCCGCGCAGTTCCAGGAGCTCCTGAAGAACGCCTACCCGGCGCTCACCACCACCCCGCCGCCGGTCGACACCACCGCGCCGTCCGCGCCCACCGCGCTGACCTCGCCGGCCAAGACCTCCACCAGCGTCTCGCTGTCCTGGACGGCCTCGACCGACAACGTCGGCGTCGCCAGCTACGACATCTACCGCGGCGCCACCCTGGTCGGTTCGACCAACGGCACCACCACCACGTACACCGACTCGGGCCTGACCGCCTCCACCGCCTACAGCTACACCGTGAAGGCGAAGGACGCGGCCGGCAACGTCTCGGCGGCCTCCTCGGCGCTGTCCGTCACCACCTCGGCCGGCGGCACCAACGACACCACCGCGCCCACCGCGCCCACCGCGCTGACCTCGCCGGCCAAGACCTCCACCAGCGTCTCGCTGTCCTGGACGGCCTCGACCGACAACGTCGGCGTCACCGGCTACAACGTGTACCGCGGCGCCACCCTGGTCGGTTCGACCACCACCGCCACCACGTACACCGACTCGGGCCTGACCGCCTCCACCGCCTACAGCTACACGGTCCGGGCGAAGGACGCGGCGGGCAACCTCTCGGCGGCCTCCTCGGCGCTGTCCGTCACCACCTCCGGCACCAGCACCGGCTCCGGCTGCACCGCGGTGTACACCGTCTCCAGCGACTGGGGCGCCGGCTTCAACGCCAACGTCACCGTCACCAACAACGGCACCAGCGCGATCAACGGCTGGAAGGTCACCTGGACCTACAGCGGTGGTCAGACGATCACCAACCTGTGGAACGGCACCGCGACCCAGTCCGGTCAGGCCGTGACCGTCACCAACGCCGGCTACAACGGCGCCCTGGGCGCCGGCGCCAACACCAGCTTCGGCTTCGGTGCGAGCAACTCGGGCAGCGGCAACGCCGTCCCGACGCTCACCTGCACCACCAGCTGATCCGCTTCGCGATCTGATCGCGAAACCCGGGCGGCCGATCCCACGGCGGTGGGATCGGCCGCCCTTCGCGCTGCCCGCGTACGGGCGTGCCGTGCAGGCGGGCAGGCGTGCGGTGCAGGCAGGCGGGCAGGCGGGCGGGTGGCCGGGTCAGGCGGCGGCCAGCTCGAAGGCCGAGTTGACGAGCGCCACATGGCTGAACGCCTGCGGCATGTTGCCCAGTTGGCGTCCCTCCAGCGGGTCCCACTCCTCGGCGAGCAGGCCGACGTCGTTGCGCAGCGAGACGAGCCGGACGAACAGCTCCCGCGCCTCCTCCCGGCGGCCGATCGCCACCAGGGCGTCGACCAGCCAGAACGAGCAGGCCAGGAATGCGCCTTCGGAGCCCCGCAGGCCGTCGGCGTCGGCGTAGCGCCGGATCAGGCCGCCGTGGTCGAGCCCGGCGCGGACGGCCTCGACGGTGCGCACCACCCGCGGGTCGTCGGGCGGCAGGAAGCCGCTCTTGACGACGAACAGCGTGGCCGCGTCCAGCTGGTGTCCGCCGTAGTGCTGCACGAACACGCCGCGGCGCCGGTCGTAGCCGTGCGCGCAGACGTCGGCGTGGACGGCGTCGCGCATCTCCCGCCAGCGTTCCACCGGCGCCGGGAGGCCGGTGAGTTCGGCCATCTTCAGGGCCCGGTCGGCCGCGACCCAGGCCATCACCTTGGAGTGCACGAAGTGCCGGCGTCCGCCGCGCACCTCCCACAGGCCCTCGTCGGGTTCGGTCCAGTGCTTCTCCAGGAACGTCATCAGCATCCGCAGCAGGCTCCAGACCTGACGCTCCATCGGTATTCCGGCGCGGAGCGCGAGGTGCATGGTGTCCACCACCTCGCCGTAGACGTCGAGCTGGAGCTGCCGGACGGCGGCGTTGCCGAACCGCACAGGTGTCGAACCCCCGTACCCGGGGAGCCAGTCGGCCTCGGTCTCGGGCAGCCCGCGCTCGCCCGCCACGCCGTAGACGGCCTGCAGGTCGCCGGGGTCGCCGGCGATGGCGCGCAGCAGCCACTTGCGCCAGGCGGCGGCCTCCTCGCGGAAGCCTCCGCGGAGGAGGGCGGAGAGGGTGAGGCTGGAGTCGCGGAGCCAGCAGAACCGGTAGTCCCAGTTGCGCTCGCCGCCCATCGCCTCGGGCAGCGAGGCGGTGGGGGCGGCGACGATGCCGCCGGTCGGCTCGTACGCCAGGGCCTTGAGGGTGAGCAGCGAGCGCAGCACGGCCTGGTGCCAGTCGCCCTCGTAGCGGCAGACGTCGGCCCAGCGCTGCCAGCCCTCCAGGGTGTCCGCGAGGGCGCGCGCGGGGTCGTTGCGCGGGGTGGAGTGCAGGTGGGAGGGCTGCCAGGTGAGGACGAACGGCACCTGCTCGCCCGCCCGCACGGTGAAGTCGGAGGCGGTGGAGCCGTCCTGGCCGTAGGTGTGCACGCCTGGGGGCACCCGGAGCCAGGCGGAGTCGGGGCCGGCGACGGCGACGCGGTGGTGCTCGGTGCGGCGCACCCAGGGCTCGACGCGCCCGTAGTTGAAGCGCAGCCGGAGTTCGCCGCGCATCGGCACGCTGCCGGTGAGGCCCTCGACGATGCGGACGAGTTGGGGTACGCGGTCGCGCTGCGGCATGAAGTCGAGTGTGCGGACGGTGCCGACGGGGGTGGCCCAGACGGATTCGAGGACGAGACTGTCGGCGAGGTAGCGGCGCCGGGTGCAGTCGCCGGCGCCGACCGGGGCGAGGCGCCAGGCGCCGTGGCCGCGGTCGCCGAGGAGTCCGGCGAAGCAGCTGGGGGAGTCGAAGCGGGGCAGGCAGAGCCAGTCGACCGAGCCGTCCCGGCCCACCAGGGCAGCGGTCTGCAGGTCACCGACGAGGGCGTAGTCCTCGATGCGTCCAGCCATCACCCCATTGTCCGCCGAGAGTGTCAGGTGCCGCGCGGCGTAACGGCGTCCGGGCCCGGATGGCTACCGGTTCTGCCCGTTCCGGTTGCACTGAAGATCGGAACGTAGGAAAATCATGAGGCGTTATTGTCATTTTCTCCTGAGCCGGAAGGGGTGCGGCCATGCGGCAACCGGACTGGGTGCCCGCCGGAACGGACCTCGAAAAGCCCAACGCGGCTCGGATGTACGACTTCTACCTCGGCGGCTCGCACAACTTCGAGGCCGACCGGCGGACGGCCCGGCATGCGGTCGAGCTGTGGCCCGAACTCCCGCAGATCATGCGGGCCAACCGCGCGTTCCTGCGCCGCGCCGTGCAGTACCTCGCCGAGACCGGCGTCCGGAGATTCCTCGACATCGGCTCGGGCATCCCCACCTTCGCCCCCGTCCACGAGGCCGCCCGGGCCGTCCGGCCCGACGCGCAGGTCGTCTACGTGGACAACGACCCCGTGGCGGTGGCGCACAGCAGGCTGCTCCTGCGGGACGACCCGCTCAGCGTCGTCGTCGAGGCCGACCTGCGCTCCCCAGACGACCTGCTCGCCCGGCCCGAGGTGGCCGCCCTGCTCGGCGGGGGCGAGCCCGTGGCCGTGCTGCTCGTGGCGGTCCTCCACTTCGTGCCGGACGGCGACGGCCCGTACAAGGCCGTCGCCGCGGTCCGCGACGCGCTGCCGCCCGGCAGCGCGCTGGTGCTCTCGCACGCCTCCCTGGAGGGCCGCCCCGACCAGGCCGACGCCCACCAGGACATCTACCGGCGCACCCCCACCCCGCTCACCATGCGCAGCCGTGCCGACATCGAGGCCTTCTTCGAGGGCCTCGACCTGGTCGACCCCGGCGTGGTGTACCTCCCGGAGTGGCGGCCGGAGGCCCCCGGGACGGTCGGCCCGCACCCCGAGCGGATGACGGGCATGGCCGGCGTCGGACGCCTCCCGTGAGTGACGGGCTGCCGGCCCCCTCCGGCAGCACCGGCCGCCTGCGCGAGGACTGGGCCCGGCTGCTCGCCGACGGGCACGGCGGCGCCGTGCACCCGCGGGTGCTGGACACCCTCGTCGACCGCACCACCGAACTGCTGGAGCGGGCCCGGACGAGCCGCCCCTTCGACCCGGCCGCCGCCCAGCAGGCCGGAGCCCTGCTGGTCGACGCGCACTTCACCGACCCCGAGGTGCTGGCCAGGGCGGTCGAGGTGCTGCACCGGGAGCCGCCCCCCGACGGGTCCGGCGCGATGCTCGCCGGGGCCTTCGCGGCCGGCTGGGCGGCCGCGCTCCGCGAGCGCACCCTGCGGGAGCAGGAGGCGATCCGGCTGGCCGCCGACACCGCGCGCCACGAGATCGAACGGGCGCTGCGCGAGTCCGAGGCACGGTTCCGGGCGCTGTTCGAGAGCGCGGCCATCGGCATCGGCATCGGCGACGTCGAGGGCAACATCCTGGCCGTCAACAAGGCGATCGGCGAGATCTTCGGGATCGGCGCCGAGGACATGGCGGGCCGCCGGGTCGGCGACCTCGTCCACCCCGAGGACACGCCCGGCGTCTGGGAGGCGTACGGCGACCTCATCAGCGGCAAGCGCGAGTACTTCCAGGTCGACAAGCCGTACTACCGGCACGACGGCGAGGTGGTCTGGACGCACCTGACCGTCTCGCTGATCCGCGACGCGGACAACGTGCCGAAGTACCAGGTCGCCATGCTGGAGGACATCACCGACCGCTACCGCCTGCAGGAACGGCTGCGCCACCAGGCCACCCACGACCCGCTGACCGGCCTGCCCAACCGGGCCGCCTTCTTCGACCGGCTGGAGCGGCTCTTCGAGGAGCCGGAGCCGGGCGCGCGCTTCGGCCTGTGCTACGTCGACCTCGACGGGTTCAAGGTCGTCAACGACAGCCTCGGGCACGACATGGGCGACCAGTTGCTGACCGCCGTCGCCGCCCGGCTGGAGGCCGCGCTGACCCCGCTGGGCCACCTGGTGGCCCGCCTCGGCGGCGACGAGTTCGTCGTGCTGCTGGAGAACTGCCGCGGCGAGCAGGAGGCCGTGGCGGCCGCCAAGGCCGTGCTCGCCGCGCTCGCCAAGCCGGTGGTCGTCGGCGACCACCGGCTCGCCGTGGGGGCCAGCGTGGGGGTGCTGGAGCGCCGGGTCGCCACGACCACCCCGGGTGCGGCGGTGCGCGCCGCCGACCTGACGCTCTACCGGGCGAAGGAGGCCGGCCGCGGCCGGTGGACCCTCTTCGACCCGAAGGAGAACGCCCGCGCCGTCAGCCGGTACGCGGTCTCCGTGCGCATGCCGTCCGCGCTGGACCGCGGGGAGTTCTTCATCGACTACCAGCCGCTGGTCAACCTCGCCGACGGCTCGCTCGCCGCCGTCGAGGCGCTGGTGCGCTGGCGGCATCCACAGCTCGGCGTGCTCGGCCCGGAGGAGTTCGTCGGCACCGCCGAGGAGACCGGCCTGATCATGCCGCTCGGCCGCTGGGTGCTGGAGCAGGCGTGCAGTCAGGCCGCGGACTGGGTGCGGCGGTTCGGCGACCGGGCGCCGCAGCTGAACGTCAACCTGGCGGTCCGTCAGGCCCGCAACGCCGGGCTGGTCGCCGACCTCGACCGCATCCTGCGCAGCACCGGCCTGGAGCCGGCCAAGCTCCAGCTGGAGATCACCGAGTCGACCGTGGTCGGCCCCGAGGACGAGGCGCTCAAGGCCCTGCACGGCCTCGTCGACCTGGGGGTCTCGCTGGCCGTGGACGACTTCGGCACCGGCTGGTCCAACCTCGCCTACCTGCGGGACCTGCCGGTCTCCGGCCTCAAGATCGCCGGCTCCTTCGTCGGCGACCTGCACGACCCGGCGAAGGACACCCACCTCGGCTGGCGCATCGTCAGCGGCCTGGTGTCGCTCGCCCACACCCTGGGCCTCACCGTCACCGCGGAGGGCGTGGAGAACCGCGCCGACGCCGAGCGGCTGCGCCTGATGGGCTGTGACTGGGCCCAGGGCTGGCACTTCGGCCGCCCGGTGCGCCCGGGGGAGATCGCCCGGCGGATCGCCGAGGCCAACCTGCCGGAAGCGCTCGACGTCACGGAGTGACGGCACTCCGTGCCACTGTCAGAAAAGCTGATAAAACCGGACAGAACCCCTTGACTCCGCGTGACCTGCATGCGGATGATGGGGCCAACCGGTACCGCTTCTACGGCGGGATCGCCAGGTACCGGCCGTCACCGTCGGCGCTCAGCGCGCCCGAGACGACCGACGCATTGCAGGGCCAGGGCCAGGGGGGCTCTTCGAGGCCGCTGGGGGATTTCAGGCCCGCGTCGCTGTCCGCTCTCCTCCCCACGCCAACGGGCACCCCTGTGCCCGGCCGCCTCGCAGAGAGGCCTGCTCGCGATGAGCACCATGCTGCCCTCCGAACCGGAACTCCCGCACCCGAGCGGCAACGGCCGGCCGACGCGCCGGGCCGCCGACCGGGTCACGTCCCCGCAACCCATGCGCCGGGCCACCGACAAGGCCGCCCCCGCGCAGGCGGGACGCCGGGCCACCGACCGGGACACCCGCCCGCTGCCCATGCGCCGCGCCGGCGACCGGCCCGTCCGCCGCACCGTCAGCCTGGTCGTGCCCGCCTACAACGAGGCCCGCAACATCCCGTGGGTGTTCGAACAGATCCCGCGCTGCGTGGACGAGGTCCTCCTCGTCGACGGCTCGTCGAGCGACGCCACGCTCGCCATGGCCCGGCACTGCCTGCCCACCGTGCGCAGCGTCCAGCAGACCGGCCCCGGCAAGGGCAACGCCCTGCGCACCGGCTTCGCCGCCGCCACCGGCGAGTACATCGTGATGCTGGACGCCGACGGCTCGATGTGGCCCGGCGAGATTCCCCACTACCTCCACTTCCTCGACAACGGCTACGACTTCGTCAAGGGCTCGCGCTGCATCGCCGGCGGCGGATCGCTCGACTTCACGAGGATCCGCTCGCTCGGCAACCGCGCCCTGCTGGCCGTCGTCAACCGGCTGTACCACGCGGCCCTCACGGACCTGTGCTACGGCTACTGCGCGTTCCGCCGCAGCTTCCTGGACGAACTCCAGCTGCGGTCGTCCGGCTTCGAGATCGAGGCCGAGATGGTCGCGCACGCACTCCGCTCGGGCCTGCGCATCGCCGAGGTCCCGAGCCTCGAACTTCCCCGCCGCAGCGGTCGCTCGAACCTCCACGCCGTCTCCGACGGCAGGCGGGTCTTGCGGACCCTCATCGCCGAGCGCCCCGGCGCCCGGTCCGCGGCGCCCCTTGCCGTGGGGGAGCGATGATGAATGGCCACGACCGGCGCACCCCGGCAGCCTGCCCGCGCCCTGTCGCCCGTACGACGCCCTACACCCCCGTCCGGGTGGTCGAGCTGGACCTGGACGCCCCGGAGCGGCTGTGCGCGCCCGGCGGACTCGGCCCGGTCGACCCGGACGGACGCGTGTTGGCGTTGGTGCGACAGCACGGACACCCGCTCGGGTTGGTATCGGCCACCGGCACTGCAGGCGATCCCGCCACGCTGCGCCGGGCGCTGGTCGCAGCCGCCCATCGGGAACTGCACGTTCCCGCCCCGTCCACCGCGACACCCGGGCCGCTGCCCGGTCGGGCCGGCGGCGCCCGGGTGCCCGCGGACGGACCCACCGCGACGATCATCGTCTGCACCCGGGACCGCGGCCCGATGCTCCGCGAGTGCCTCGACTCCGTCCTCGGCACGGCCTACCCGCACACGGAGGTGATCGTGGTCGACAACGCCCCCTCGGACGACGTCACCCGCGAACTCGTCCGCACCTGCTACGCCGACCGCGTCCGCTACGTCCACGAGCCCGTCGCCGGGCTCGCCCGGGCCCGCAACACCGGCCTGGCCGCGGCCCGCGGCGAGATCTGCGCCTTCACCGACGACGACGCCCTGGTCGACCCCGGCTGGGTCACCGCCATGGTGGCGGCCTTCGGGGCGGACGACCGCATCGGCTGCGTCACCGGCCTCGTGCTCCCCGCCGAACTCGACACCCCCGCCCAGGAGGCCTTCGAGTCGTACGGCGGCTACGCCAAGGGCTTCGCCCCGCACGACTGGACCTGGCACGACGGCGACGGTGCCGACGACCCGCTGCTGCCGTTCGCCGTCGGCCGCTTCGGCACCGGCGCCAACATGGCGCTGCGCACCGCGGTCATCCGCGGCCTCGGCGGCTTCGACGAGGCCACCGGCGCGGGCACGCCCACCCGCGGCGGCGAGGACCTCCTCGCGTTCTTCCGCGTCATGGAGGCCGGGTACACGGTCGCCTACCGGCCCGACGCCGTCGCGTGGCACCGCCACCGCCGCACCGACGCCGACCTGCGCAACCAGATCTACGGCTTCGGCGTCGGCTTCGGCGCCTACCTGACCGCCGCCGTCGTGCACCGGCCGCGCCTGATCGTGCCGCTCGCCCGGCGGGTGCCGCGCGGCCTGCGCCAGTGGCACGGCGCGCGGCGCACCCGGGCCGGCACCGCCGGCCGCGCGGGCGAGGGCCTGCACCTCGGCCGCAAGGAGTTCCAGGGCCTGCTCTACGGCCCGATCAGCTACCTGGTCAGCGTCCGCCGCCGGCACACGCACCGGGTCGAGGGGATGGCGTGATGTTCACCGTGGACTGCCGGCCGGCCGGGACCGCCCAGGTCGTCGAACTCGACCTGGACCACCCCGACGTCCTCCACACACCCGGTCACGAACGGCGCACCGCCCCCGACGGGCGCGTCCTCGCCCTCGTCCGCCAGCACGGGCACCCGCTCGGCCTGGTCGAGGCCACCGGCGCCGCCGGCGACCCCGTGGGCCTGCGCCGGGCGCTCGTCGAGGCCGCCTACCAGAGGCTCTGCGTGCCCGGCCTGGCCGACGCCCGGCCCCGGCCGTACGGGCACCGGCCCACCGCCAGCGTGGTGATCGCCACCCGCAACCGGCCCGGGCCGCTGGAGCGCTGCCTGAAGTCGCTGTTCCGCCAGGAGCACCGCCCCGCCGAGGTCATCGTCGTCGACAACGCACCGTCCGACGACGCCACCGAACGGCTGGTCCGCGACACCTACCCCGGCCGGGTCCGCTACCTCCGCGAACCGGTCGCCGGGCTCGCCCGCGCCCGCAACGCCGGGCTGGCCGCCGCCCGCGGCGAGATCTGCGCCTTCGCCGACGACGACCTCGTCCTCGACCCCGGCTGGCTCGGCGCCCTCGCCGACGCCTTCGCCGCCGACCGGCGCGTCGGCTGCGTCACCGGGCCCGTGCTGCCCGTCGAGCTCGCCACCGACGCGCAGGCCGCCGTCGAGCAGTACGGCGGCGGCTACGCCAAGGGCTTCACCGCCCGCCACTGGTCGCTGGCGGACGGGTCCGACGACCCGCTGCTGCCGTTCAAGGTGTGCACCTTCGGCACGGGTGCCAACATGGCCTTCCACACCCGGAGCCTCCGTCGCCTCGGCGGCTTCGACGAGGCGACCGGTGCCGGCACGCCCACCCGCGGGGGTGAGGACATGATGGCCTTCTTCCGCGTCCTGGTCGGCGGCCACACCGTGGCGTACCAGCCGGACGCGATCGTGTGGCACCGCCACCACCGCACCATGGAGGCCCTCACCACGCAGGTCTTCAACTACGGCGTCGGCTTCGGCGCCTTCCTCGCGGCAGCCGTCCGCACCGAGCCGCGGCTGCTCGCCGTGCTGCTGCGCGGCCTGCCGCGGGCCTCCCGGCAGTGGTGGGCCGGCCGGGTCCGCGACCAGGCGGCGCTCACCGCCCCCGGCACCCCGCGCCACCTCAACCGCCGTGAACTCGCGGGCCTGCTCTACGGGCCGTTCACCTACGCGGTCAGCGTCCGGCGGCAGGACCGGTCCGCGGAGGGCGGTCACCGATGACCGGGCCCGTGCTCCGCCAGGCCGAGTCGGTGCGGCCGTGCTCCTGCCCGGTCCCGCTGCCCTGCGAGTGCTCGTACACCTCGCTGGTGCGGGCCCGGACACGGGCCGCGGTACGCCGCGCCAAGCACGCCGAGCCGCTGCTGCGCAACGCGCACCTGCTCGCCGCGAGCTCGATCCTGGCGGCCGGGCTCGGCGCCGTCTACTGGATGTTCGCCACCCGCTGGTACGACGCCGAGGCGGTCGGCCGCAGCTACGCCGCACTGTCGGCGGTGGCGCTGCTCGCCGCCGTCGGCCAGCTCGACCTGGGCGCCGTGCTCGTGCGGTTCGTCCCGGCGGCCGGCCGGCACACCCGGCGGCTCGTGCTGCGCTGCTACGCGGCCAGCACCGCCTGCAGCGTGCTCGCCGCGGCCGGGTTCCTGCTGCTCGTCCCGTGGCTCGCGCCCGAACTCCGCTTCCTGCGCGAACCCCTCCTGGCGTGCGCCTTCGGCGTGGCCACGGCGGGCTACGCGCTGTTCGTGCTGCAGGACGCCGCGCTGACCGGGCTGCGGCGGGCCGGCTGGGTGCTCGGCGAGAACGTCGTCTTCGCACTCGTCAAGGCCGGGGCGCTCGCCCTGTGCGCGGCGTTCGCCGTCGGCACCGGGATCCTCGTCTCCTGGGCCGCCGCGCTGCTCGTCGCGATCTCCGTCACCACCGTCGTGATCTTCCGCTGGGCGGTGCCCGCCCACGAGCGCCTCGACCGCCACGGCGCCGAGATGCCCACCCGGATCGTCCGCTTCGCCGCCGCCGACTACGTGGCCACCCTCGCCAGCCTGGCGCCGTTCACCGTCGTCTCGCTGATGATCCTCGACCGGCTCGGCCCCGAACTCAACGCCTACTACTCGCTGACCTGGATGGTCTCGTACCCCTGCTACCTGGCCGCGACCAGCATGGCCAACTCGCTCATCGTCGAGGCCGTCCACGCGCCCGAACGGCTGGCCGAGCACGCCCGCAGGCTGATGCGGCACATCCTCCTGCTGATGGTCGGGCCGGTGCTGCTCGTCACCGTCGCCGCCCCCTGGATCCTGCGGATCTTCGGCCCCGGCTACGCCGAGCACGGCACCACCGTGCTCCGGCTCATGCTGATCACGGCCCTGCCCAACGTCGTCCTCACCATCGCGGTCGCCGCCGCCAAGGCCTGCCGGGCCCTGCGCTGGATGATCGGACTGGAGATCACGTTCGCGGCGCTCTCGATCACCCTCGCCGCCCTGCTGCTGCCCAGACTCGGCCTCACCGGGATCGGCGTGGCCTGGCTGCTGGCGGTGTGCGCCCTCGCCCTGCCGCTGCTGCTGGCGATGCCCCGCTGGCTGCCCGTCCGCCCCCGGAGGCCGGCATGACCGTCGAACCCGCCGCGCCCAGCCTCACCGCGGTGATCTGCGCCTACACCACCGACCGGTGGGACGACCTCGGCGCCGCCGTCGCCTCCGTCCGGGCCCAGCGCACCCCGCCCGACGAGGTGCTCCTCGTCGTCGACCACTGCCCCGAACTGCTGCGCCGCGCCGCCTCCCTCCCGGGCCTGCGGGTGCTGGAGAACCGCCACCGCCGCGGCCTGTCCGGTGCCCGCAACACCGCACTGGCCGCCGCGCACGGAGACGTCGTCGCCTTCCTCGACGACGACGCGGTCGCCGCACCCGACTGGACCGCCCGCCTGCTCGCCGGCTACGCCGACCCGTCCGTGCTCGGCGTCGGCGGCCACGTCCGGCCCTGGTGGGAGACCGGCCGCCCCGGCTGGTTCCCGCCCGAGTTCGACTGGGTCGTCGGCTGCTCCTACACCGGCCTGCCGGACCGGCCCGCCGAGGTGCGGAACTTCATCGGCGCCAACATGTCCTTCCGCCGCGCGCCCGTGCTCGCCGCCGGCGGCTTCGACGACGGCCTCGGACGGGTCGGCGAGCGCCCGCTCGGCTGCGAGGAGACGGAACTGTGCATCCGCCTCACCGCCCGCACCCCGGGCGCGGTGCTGCGGCACGAACCGGCCGCCGCCGTCCGCCACCACGTGCCCGGCAAGCGCACCACCTGGTCGTACTTCGTCGCCCGGTGCTACGCCGAGGGCCGCTCCAAGGCCGGCGTCGCCCGCCGCAGCGGCACCGGACCCGCCCTCGCCAGCGAGCGCCGCTACCTGCGCCGCACGATGCCCGCCGCCGTCGTGCGCGCGGTGCTGCACGGCCGTCCGCGCACCGCGGGCGCGCTCTGCGCCGGCGTCGCCACCACGCTCGCCGGGTACACCGCCGGACGGCTCCGCCGCGGCCCGGTGCCGTCCGGTGCCCGCCGCCCCGGCTCCCCCGCCCCCGCGCCGGAGGGCACGACGACCGGGAGCAGACCATGAGAGCCGTGCCCGTCTTCCTCTGGCACTCGGTGGCGGACGACCCGCCGCCGTGGATCGCCCCCTTCACGGTCACCCCGGCGGTCTTCCGCGAGCAGATCGACCGCATCCTCGACAGCGGCCTCCAGGTGGTGCCCCTCAGGCGGCTCGTCGCCGCCATCCGGGGCGGCGCCGCACTGCCGCCCCGGGCCGCCGTGCTGACCTTCGACGACGGCTTCGAGGACTTCTACTGGACGGTCGCCCCCGTGCTCGCCGACCGCGGACTGCCCGCCACGCTGTACGTCACCGTCGGCGCCCTGCACCCGCCCGGCGGCGAGCCGACCGGCAGCCTGCTGCCGAGGTCCGGGCGGATGCTGAACTGGCGCCAGCTCACCACCCTCGACCTCCTCGGCATCGAGATCGGCGGCCACTCGCAGACCCACGCCCAGCTGGACACCCTCTGCGGCCAGCGCTGCACCGAGGAGATCGCCGGCTGCAAGCAGCGGCTGGAGGACGCGCTCGGCCACGAGGTCGTCTCCTTCTCCTACCCGCACGGCTACTCCAGCCCGGCGGTGCGCCACAGGATCGCCGAGGCGGGCTGGACGTCGGCGGCGGCCGTGCAGGACAGGTTCAGCTCGGCCGCCGACCACCCGCTGCGGATCAGCAGGCTGATGATCCGCAGCGACACGCCGACCGAGCGCTTCGGCGCCTGGACGGCCGGCCGCGGCGCCCGGATCGCACCGCTGCCCGAACGGCCGTACGACAAGGCCTACCGGGCCTACCGGCGCCTGCGCGCGGCGGCCGGCAGCCCGGTCGGCGGACCGCCACAGGACTGAGGGCCCCCGATGTCAGCTCACCAGACCAGCAGCCCGGCGGCGGAGGCCGGCGACCCGCCCCCCGTACCCGAGGCCACCCGGCCCGTCCGCGCGCGGCGGCTCCCCCCGCTCCGCCGCGGACTCCTGGTGCCGGCCGCGCTGCCGATCGCCGTGGGTCTGTGGATCGCCTCGCTGCCGCGGGTGAACGTCGACGCGATGGGCGACCTCGGCCTCCTCCAGGTGCTGCCGGTGACCTACTTCGCAGCCCTGGGCCTGCTCGCCGTCGGCTTCCTCGCCGTGCTGCGCGAGCCGCGGGTGCGCCAGCCGTGGGCGGCCGGGTACGTCCTCGCCCTGATCACGGTGATCCACGCGACGCCCAGCGCGCTCTACCCGGCGCTGCGCTACGCGTGGGCGTGGAAGCACGTCGCCGTGGTCGACGCGATGCTGCGCCACGACGGCGCCGTGCCGCACTCCGGCACCCTCGACATCTACAACCAGTGGCCGGGGTTCTTCCAGCTCAACGCCGCCGTGCTGCGGGTCACCGGCCTGCACTCGGTGCTCGGATTCGCCTCCTGGTACCCGCTGCTGGCGAACCTCCTGCTGGTGGGCCCGCTGCTGCTGCTGTACCGCTCGGTCACCACCGACCGCCGGCTCGTGTGGGGCGGGGTGTGGCTGTACTTCTCGGTCTCCTGGGTCGGGCAGGACTACTTCTCGCCGCAGGCCTTCGCCCACCTGCTGTACGTGACGGTGCTCGCGCTGGTGCTGCGGCGCCTCGCCGACCGGCGCCGCGCGGCGGCCGCGGGAACCCCCTCCGCCCGCCGCCCGGGGGCGTTCGTCCTGGTGGTGGTGCTGATCGCGGCGATCGTCTGCTCGCACCAGCTCACCCCGCTGATGCTGATCACCACGCTCCTGCTGCTCGCGATCCCGCGGCGCAACCGGCGGGTGGTGCTGCCCGTCCTCGGGGTCGCGGTGGGCCTGACCTTCCTCTGGGACTCCACCGTCGCCCGGCCGTACGTCTCGACGCACCTGAGCGACCTGATCGGCGCCCTGGCCACGCCCGACCGCAACGCCACCTCCGGCCTGGCCGGTCTCGGCAGCGCGGCGCCGGGCCAGGTGTTCGCCTCCTGGGTGGACCGGTCGCTGACCGCCACGGTGTTCCTGCTGGCGCTGGTCGCGGTCGTCCGCCACCGGTGGGTGCGGCGCACCGGGCTGCCGCTGATGCTCCTCGCCCCGCTCGTGATGCTGCCGAGCAACAACTACGGCGGCGAGATGATCTTCCGGGTCTACCTGTTCGCCCTCCCGGCCGCCGCCTTCCTCGTGGCCACCCTGCTGGTGCCGCCCTGGCCGCACCGCCGGTGGCGGGCCTACGCCTCCGGCCTGGTCGCGGCCGTACTCCTCGGCGGCCTGCTCTTCGGCTACTACGCCAAGGAGAACATGAACCGCTTCACGGCCGAGGAGGCCGCCGCCACCCGCTTCGTGACGAGCGTGGCGCCACCGGGATCACGCATCGTCTCCGTGACCTCCTCCCTCCCCGGCGGCGAGCTCGGCTACGACACGCACGAGCGGCTCGTCCTGGCCCAGGACCCGCTGGACCAGCGCCGCCTCCTGCTCACCGACCCGCTCGCCGTGCTGCAGTCGACCATGGACGACCCCCGGATCACCGGCCCGACCTACGTCATCCTGACCCGGGCCCAGGAGGCCGAGTCCCGACTGACCGGCGTCTTCCCGGTCGGCACCGTCGGGAGCGTGCGGGCCGCCCTGGACACCTCCACACTCTTCCAGCGGCTGTACGACGGCCCCGACGCGGCGGTCTACCGCTACATCGGGCCGGGCGCCCGGCCGTCCCCGCCCGGGAGCGTGCAGCCATGAGAGTCCCGCCCGGTGCCGCCGCCCGCCTCCTGCCCGTCGTCGCCGGCTGGACGGCCGCCCTCGCGACCGCCACCCGCTGGCCCGGCGACCCGCTGCGCACCGCGGTCGCCGGCACCTTCCTGCTCGCCGGGCTCGGCACCGCCGTCCTGCAGGCCGCCCGGCCGCTCGGCGACCGTCCCGGCCCGGCCGACCGGATGCTGACGGCGGCCCTCGTGCCCGTGGCGGGCGCCGCGGTCGTCGCCCTCGCCGCCGTGGCGCTGTTCTCGACCCACACGTTCACCGCGGTCCGCCTGGCGACCGGGCTGGCGCTGCTCACCACGCTGCTCGCCCTGCTGCCGCGCCCGCGGCCCCCGCGCCCGGACCCCGCCCGCCCGGACCCCCCGGGCGACGGGCCCGCCGCCGCGCCCCGGCGCCCGCCGCGGCCGGGCCGCACCGCCCTGCGCGTCGCCACCGCGGCCGGCCTGTGCCTGCTGCTCACCACGGCCTGCAGCGGCATCCCGGACGGCCCGGGGGCGAGCCCGGGCGCGCAGGCGGTGAGCGGCGGGCGGACGGAACCCGCCCGCGAGCGGCCGGCCGCCCCCGGCCCCTGGCACCTCGTCTTCCACGACGACTTCACCGGACCGGCCCTGAACACCGCCGACTGGGCGACCTGCTACGACTGGAACGACCGCGGATGCACCAACGCCGGCAACGGCGAGGAGCAGTGGTACCTGCCGGGCGGGGTGGCGGTGGCCGACGGCGCCCTGGCGCTGACCGCCCGGCGGCAGGACACCCGCGGCAGCGACGGCCGCACCTACCCGTGGACCTCCGGCATGGTCACCACCGGCCGCGACCACTGGGACGGCGCCCCGCGGCACACCTTCACCTACGGCTACTTCGCCGCCGCGATCCGCGCCCCTGCGGACTCCCTCGGCATGTTCCCGGCGTTCTGGCTGATCCCCGCGGAGGCCCGCGGCACCCCGCCCGAACTCGACGTCGCGGAGTTCCCCAACACCAACCTCCAGGTCGACATGAACCTCCACTGGCGCACCGCCGACGGCCGCGACGCGCACGTCGGCCACCGCTACGGCCCGGCGGACTTCGCCTCCGAATACCACGTCTTCGCCCTGGACTGGGAGCCGGACGCCGTCACCTGGTACGTCGACGGCGTCGAGCGGTTCCGGATCACCGAGAGCGCCCGCATCCCGTCGGTGGCGATGGAGATCGTCGTCAACCTCGCGGTCGGCTACCTGGCCTCGCCGCCCGCGTCGCTCGACACCGCCACGCTGAAGGTCGACTGGGTCGGTGTCTGGCAGCATTGAGCCCCACCGGCAGTACCGACCCGAGAGGTACGTGCAGCGATGGTCACGAACCGGCCGGATCTCGACCGCGGTGTTCCCGCCCTGCTGGTGAAGGTCGGCCGGTACCCGCAGTCGCACAGCGCGGTCGGCGCCGTCCGCTCGCTCGGCCGGGCAGGTGTCCCGGTCCACGCCATGGTGGAGGACCGGCTGACGCCCACGGCGGTCTCCCGCCACCTGACCGGCGCCGTCGTGTCCCGGACCACCGGCTGCGAGCCGGAGGAGCGGCTGCTGGCGGCCGTCCGCGGCGCCGCCCGCGCGGTCGGCCGCCGCTGCGTCCCCGTCGTCACCGACGACGAGGCGGCCGTCCTGCTGGCCGAGCACGCCGACGAGCTCCGCGACCACCTGCTGCTGCCGCCGGTGCCCGCGGCGCTCCCGCGCCGGCTGGCCGACAAGGGGGAGCTGCCCGCGCTGTGCGCCGCGGCGGGCGTCCCCACCCTGCGGGCCGCCGCACCGGCCGGACGCGAGCAGCTGCTGGAGACGGCCCGGCGCCTCGGCTACCCGCTGGTGCTCAAGAACCTCGCGCCGTTCTCCCGGCTCAGCCGTCCGGCGGTGGGCCACAGCACCGTCGTCCGCGACGAGCGGGCGCTGCTCGCCGCCTGCCCGGACGCCACCGCGGGTTCCGTGCTCGCCCAGGAGTACCTGCCGGACGAGCACGCCGAGGACTGGTTCACCCACCTGTGCTGCGGCCCCGGCGGGGAGCCGCTCGTCCTGTTCACCGGGCTGAAGCTCCGGGCCTGGCCGCCCGGCGGCGGGGTGACCACCCGGGCCCGGGCGCTGCCCAACCCGGCGCTGGCGGCCCTCGCCGAGCGGTTCTGCCGCTCCGTCGGCTACTGCGGCATCGCCGACCTCGACTGGCGGCTCGACCGGCGCACCGGCGGCTACCACCTGCTCGACTTCAACCCCCGGACGGGGGCGCAGTTCCGGCTCTTCGAGACCGCGGGCGGCGTGGACGTCGTCCGCGCCCTGCACCTGTCGCTCACCGGCCGCCCGGTGCCGCCCGGCCCGCAGCGCGCCCGTTCCTTCGCCGTCGGCCAGCTGGACGCGATGGCGGCGGTCAGCGGCCTCCGGCACGAGCGCCGGATGCCCCGCGACATCCGGCCCCGGCGGGGCACCGAGCGGGCCTGGCTCAGCCTCGACGACCCCGCCCCGGCGGTGGCCGAGGCCGCCCGCTTCGCCGCCACCGAGGCCCTGCGCCTCGCCCGGTCGGTGCGGCGCCGCGGGTAGCGGCCGCTACCCGGCGGCGGCGACGGCCGCGCCGACCCGGCGGCCGGCGAACGCGGTGCCGCACACGAACCGCATCACCGGGCCGAACGTGTCGGCCGCGGTGAGACCGGTGAAGTACAGGCCCGGCACGGACGACTCGAAGCCGGGCGTCAGCCGCGGCGCGCCGCCGGGCGCCCGCCGGACGGCCCGGCGCAGCCCGGCGTCGAGCAGGTCCAGCCGGTCGACGTCCACCCGGTAGCCGGTGGCGGCGAGCACGTGGTCGACGACCAGCTCGTCCCGGTCCGGCCCGTGCAGCCGGAGCCGCACCCCGTCCGGCCGCACCTCGGCGTCCTCCACGGTGTGCCCGGTCAGCACCCGGAACCGGCCGTCGACCCGCTCCCGCAGCCACCACGCACCGGCCGGCCCGAGCACCGTGCGCACCCGGAGCTCGCGGGCGCCGTCGGAGAGGTGCCGGAACGCCCACGGGATGCCCGCGTACGCCCGCAGCGGCCAGCCCGGTCCGAGCACGGAGCCGGGTTCGGCGAGCCGCGAGGTCAGCGGCCGGTCGTCGACGAGGTCGGTGACCGGCGGGGTGCCGAACGCCAGCTGCGGCCTGCGGGCCACGACGGTCGGGGACGCCCCGGCCTCGTGCAGCAGGGCCGCGCTCTCCAGCGCGGACTGCCCGGCCCCGACGACGGCGACCCGGCGGCCGGCGAACACGCCCAGGTCGGCGTGGTGCGAGGTGTGCGAGGCCAGTCCGGCGTCCACCGCCGCGGCCAGCACGGACGGCACCCGGGCGTACGGGCGCAGGCCCGCCGCCACCACCACCGCGCCGGTGGTCAGCTCCTCGCCGGTGCCGAGCTCCAGCCGGAACCCGCGCGGGCCGGACGTCACGGAGACGACCTCGGTGCGCTCGACGTCGGGCACCCGGTTCCGCTGGAACCACTCGCCGTACGCGACGAACTCGTCCACCGGGATCGCGTACCGGTCGCCGACCGGCGGCTGCCCCCGGCTGATCCGGAAGTCGGCCAGCGTCCAGGCGCCCGACGGGTCGGAGATGTTCGAGGCACGGGGGGTGGACTTCAGGTACATCCCGCGCGGCATCGCGGACCGCCAGCCGTCCATCGGCTCGCCGAACACCCGCACGTCGACCCCCCGGCCCCTCAGATGGGCGGCGGCCGCCAGGCCGTACGGCCCGGCCCCCACCACCACGGCACCGGGCGACACCCGGTCGGACGGCACTGTCATGGGAAAACCTCCGGTGCTCGACGCCCTCCTCTCCAGCATGCGACCGGCCGCCGGGGGCGGCACGCCCGCCCGGTGCCGGCGGTCAGTGGCGCTGCGCCCGGACGACCTTGGCGTTCGCCGCGTCGGCCTTGGTGTCGCCGTGCGCCAGCACCGTCCGGGTCTGCCCGGCGCCGAGGCCGGTGGTGCCGACGACGACCGTCTCGACGGTCGCGCCGGAGCCGTCCAGGAAGTCCACCTGCACCGCGTAGGCGGCCGTCTCGGAGGTGGAGTTGGTGATGGTGAGCGTCGCCGCCGGGAAGCCGTCGGTGGCGGTGGTGGGGATGCCCGTGAGGGTGACGTCGCCGAGGGCGTTGCCGGTGCCGGCGACCCCGGTCAGGGCGGCGCTCGCGCTCGCCCGGGCCTTCGACACCTGGGCCGAGACGGACGCCTCGAACGCCGCCGCCCGGGACTCCAGCGTCGAGGCCGCCGCCGAGGCGGACGCGGCGCGGGCCGAGGCGACCTCGGAGATGAGGGCGGCGGCGTTCGACGCCGCGTCGGAGGCTTCGGCACCGGTCAGCTCGGACGCCTCCGCAGCCGCCGAGGCGGCGTGCCGGGAGGCCTCGGCCGCGGCCGACGCGACGGCCGGGCTGATGCCGCCCACGGTCTTCTCCGAACTGCTGCACGCGGCGGCGCCCGCGGTCAGCGCGGCGGCCGCGGCCAGGATCGCGCCGGCCCGGGCGGTGGGCCCGGTGAGGGCGCGCAGGCGGGGGTGCTGGGTCATGGCGGGCTCCCGAGGGGCGTTCGGCCGGAGGATGCACAACGTCTCAAGCCTGCGAGGGCGCGCCGGGGGCCGCGCGCAGGGCTGCGCCGCCCGGGTGTGCGGCGGCCCCCGGCCCCCGGCCCGCGGGTGCGGACCGGGGGCCGGACGGGCGGTGCCGGCCGTCAGTACCGCAGTACGGCGGCGATCCGCTCGTGCGCGCTGAGCTGCTCGTCCGGCAGGAAGACCACCTCGGCGCCCTTGTCGAGGGCGGTCTCCACCAGTTCGTCGACGATGTCCTCGCGGACGCCGTCCTCCCAGCCGCCGGTGCTCCCGTCGTCGAGCGGGGTGAGGTGGCCGTCGGTCAGCCTGACGGTCCGCTGGAAGTGCTCCTCGACGGCGACCATCTCGGCGCGGCCCTCGCAGACGGCCTCCCAGACCTCGTCCAGGCCCGCGGCGAACGCCCGGCGGCTGCGGGCGGCGTCCAGTGCCGACCCGACCCGGTCCGACTCGTGCCGGGCGAACTCCGCCATGGCCGGGGTGAGCTCCTGCAGCAGCAGGCGGTCGGGGCCGTCCGTGAGGCCGCCCTTGAGCACGGTGGCGACGGCCTTCCCGGCGGCCTGCCCGGTGCCGACCTCCTGCAGCAGCGACACGGCCTGCGCCAGGCCGACGAGGAACAGCGGCCGCGGGTCGGCGGCCAGCACCGTGCCGAGGGCCGTGTCGACGGTGCGCAGGAAGCGGCGGGTGTCCTCGTCGCTGAAGGTGCTCGGCTGGTCGCCGACCCGCTCCTCGCGCTGGACGTCCCAGTCGGGCCCCTCGGCCTCCGCGGGGAAGCCGTCCGCCTCGTGCTCGTGCAGCGTCTGCCCGGTGCCGCCCCACAGCGAGGCGCGGTCGGCGGCCACCGCGAGCACCCAGTACGGGCGGGCCTGCGCCTTGGCGGCGACGAGGTTGCGGGTCAGGAAGGTGTCGCTCAGCACGACCCGCTCGGGCACCTCGCGGGCGAGGTTCCACACCTGGTGGTCGGCGGTGGTGGCGTACAGGACCAGCCCGTCCTGGGTGTGGCGCGGGTCGATCTCGGCGACGGCCCGCTCCAGCTGGCGGTGCAGGTCGATCCGGTCCTGCCGGGAGGCCTCCGGGGAGGAGTCGATCCGGCGCTCGGCCTCGGCCAGCAGGTTGCGCAGTCGCACCGCGTCCTGGGCGTTCTCCGGCTCGCGGCGGTGCGTCGGCATGGTCAGCGAGACCGCGGGGTACGGCCGTGCGGTGCGGAGCTCGCGCAGGGTCTCGGCGGTCAGGGAGTCGGTTTCCATGGGCGCTCTTCCGGTTCGGGTCCGCACCGGGCGCAGTGCCCGGCGGGGCCGCGCGGCGGGGCGGGAGGACGGGAGGCGGCCCACCGCCCGACGCTTCCACGCGCCCCGCGCCGCCGCCCGCCCGCTGCGCCGACCGGGTGAGGGCGGTCAGGCGCCGAGCGAGAGCCCGGCGATGCCGTGGCCGAGGGTGCGGGCGGTGCCGTCGGCCTTGGTGCGAAGGTAGCGGACGTTGCTGTCGGAGAGGTGCACGCCGGTCGGCACGCGATCGGCGACCTCGATGCCGAGGGCGCCGAGCTGGGCCGCCTTGTCGGGGTTGTTGCTGAGCAGCCGGATGCCGGTGGCGCCGAGGGCGGTGAGCATCTGCGCGGCGGCGGTGTAGTCGCGGCCGTCCTCGGGCAGGCCGAGCGCGGTGTTGGCCTGGTAGGTGTCGAGGCCGGAGTCCTGGAGGGCGTAGGCGTCGAGCTTGTTGTACAGGCCGATGCCGCGGCCCTCCTGGCGCAGGTAGAGCAGGTAGCCGCCGGCCTCGGCGATCCGCTCGACGGACTCGCGCAGCTGGGGGCCGCAGTCGCAGCGGGCCGAGCCGAAGACGTCGCCGGTCAGGCACTCGGAGTGCAGCCGCACCAGGGGCGTGCCGGTGGCCGGGGTGGGCTCGCCGAGGGCGAGGGCGAGGTGTTCGGCACCGTCGGCGAGGCCGTGGAAGGTGTACACCCCGGCGTCCGCGCGGTAGCCGTCCGGGAAGGCGAGCGGGATGCGGACGTGGGACCGCACGCGGGCGGGCGCGGGCCGCGGCGTCCGGGCGGTGTCGGTGTGCGGCATGCCGGCCTCCGTGATCGGTAAGTGGTTCAAATTCGAACCGCTTGCTCGACCGTACCGTGTAGTTCCAATATGAACAACCGTCGTCCGTTCCTGCCCCGCCCGTCCCGTTCGGCCCACCATCCCCGGCCGACCCGCCCGACCGCTGCGCAAGCTGGGTGAAGGATGTCGCCGATCTCAGGGAGCACCATGTCCAAGGCGTTCGCGTACCGGGCGTACGGAGGACCGGAGAACCAGGAGTTCCTGGAACGGCCCGTACCCGCCCCCGGACCGGGGCAGCTGCTGGTCCTCGTCCGCGCCGCCGGGGTCAACCCGGTGGACTGGAAGATCCGCAACGGCTGGCTCGGCACCGGCGGCCCGCTGCCCGGCGTCTTCGGCGTCGAGGCGTCCGGCGTCGTCCAGCAGACCGGCGCCGGCGTCGACGGCTTCACCCCCGGCGAGGAGGTCTTCGGCACCGCCGTCGCCGGCGGCTACGCCGAGCACACCCTGCTCGACGCCGCCGGCACCGCCCACAAGCCGCTCGGCGTCACCTTCGCCGAGGCCGCCGCGCTGCCGGTGGCCGCCGCCACCGCGTACGACGCCGTCGAACAGCTCGGCCTGGAAGCCGGCCGCACCCTGCTGGTGCTCGGCATCGCGGGCGGCGTCGGCAGCGCCGCCGCCCAGATCGCCCGGGCCCGCGGACTGACCGTCATCGGCACCGCCTCCGACCGCAACCGGGAGTACGTCGAGGGTCTCGGCGCCGTCCAGATCCGCTACGGCGAGGGTGTCGCCGACCGCATCCGCGCCGCCGCCCCGGACGGCGTCGACGGGATCATCGACCTCATCGGCGGCGAGGACCTCCGCGAGGCCGCCCCCGTGCTCGCCGACCGCACCCGGCTCGTCTCCACCGTCGACCCCGGGACGGCCGCCGCCCTCGGCGGCGGCGCCGTGCACCGCGCCCCGGCCGGCGCCGCGCTCACCGCGCTCGCCGGGCTCGTCACCGACGGCGCGCTCGACCCCCGGATCACCGGCAGCTTCCCGCTCGACCGCGCCCCCGAGGCGCTCGCCGAGGTCGAGACCGGACACGCCCGCGGCAAACTCGTCCTGGTGATGGAGTGACATGAAGATCGACAGGCCCGCCATCGGCGCCCCCTGCTGGGTGGAGCTCGCCACCGTCGAACCCGACGCCTCCAAGGTGTTCTACCGCGAACTCTTCGCCTGGCGCACCGAGACCGACCTCCGGCCCGAGGCCGGTGGCTACACCGCGCTGATGCTCGGCGCCGAACCCGTCGCCGGACTCAGCCCGCTCCGCACCTCCGGGCAGCCCACCACCTGGACGGTCTCCTTCGCCGTACCCGACGCCGACGCCGCCGCGCAGGCCGTCCGCGCCGCCGGCGGCCGCATCCTCGCGGAACCGGTCGAGGTGCTCGACCTCGGCCGCTTCGCGGTGGCCGCCGACCCGGGCGGCGCCGCCTTCGCCCTCTGGCAGGCCCGCGCCTTCAACGGCACCACCCTCATCGACGAACCTGGCTCCCTCGGCTGGGTCGAACTCGCCACCCGCGACACCGCCGCGGCGAAGGAGTTCTACCCCCGGGTGCTCGGCTGGAGCGTCACCGTCGGCGAGATGTACACCCAGTGGGGCCTGCCCGGACGCGACTTCGGCGGCATGACCGACATGGCCGACCAGTTCCCGGCCGACGCCGCGCCCTACTGGATGCCGTACTTCGCGGTCGCCGACGTCGACACCACCGCCGAGCGCGCGGCCGTGCTCGGCGCCACCGTCGTGCTCCCGCCCACCGACGTGCCGGACGGTCCCCGGCTCGCCGTGCTGCGCGACCCGCAGGGCGCCGTCCTCGGCATCCACGTCGCCGGGACGGTGGCCGAACCCGTCGGCAAGCCCTAGGGCGTGTCCGACAGCGCCCGACGCCGCGCGCCGATCCGCCGCGAATCGTCGGAAACGCCCTGGCGGAGCACTACGAGCGGGACGCCGACGGTTCGGCGGCGGGCGCGGCCACCGGAGCCGGGCCCGCCCCGCGGCGGTGCCGGCGGAACACCACCGCCGCGCCGATCAGGGTGACCGCCACCGAGCCGTACGGCACCCAGTCGCCGAGCCGGTCGTACCAGGTCAGGGCGGCCGGATCGGCCAGCGGCACCCGGACGGTCAGCGCCCCGGACGCGTCCGTGCCGAGCCGGGCCAGCCGACGGCCCTGCCGGTCGTACGCCACGGACTCGCCGGTCAGCGCCGCCTGCACCACCGGGCGGCCCGTCTCGGCCGCCCGGATCGCCCCCAGCGAGGCGTGCTGCGCCGGAGCGGACGTCGACTGGAACGTCGACGTCGACGACTGGTAGACGAGCACCGGCGCCCCCGCCCGCGCGGCCGCCCGCGCCATGTCGGGGAACGCCGACTCGAAGCAGATCAGCGCACCCACCGGCAGCGGGCGGCCGTCCGCGGCGGTCGCGGGCAGCAGGTGGAACGCGCTGCCCGGCGCGCGGTTCTCCCCGGCGGCCTTGCTCACCCCCGAGATCCAGCCGAGCGCCGAACGGAATGGGATGTACTCGCCGAACGGCACCAGCCGGATCTTGCGGTAGCGGGCCGCGACGCCGTCCGGGGTGACGAGCACCGCGTCCTTGGAGATCCGGCCGTCGGCCTTGCGGGCGTCCTCGCCGACGACCAGCTGCGCGCCGGTCGTCGCGGAGAGCTTCCGCAGGCCCGCCAGCACCGCGGCGTCCGTGTCCAGGTCGGCCGTGGTGCTGCTCTCCGCCCACACCACGAGGTCCAGCTGCCGCCCCACCAGACCCCGGGTGATCCGGGTGCTCGCGGCCAGCCGCGAGACCTCGTCGGAGGTCTGGCCGGGCTGCACCAGCGCCACCGTCGCACTGCCGCCGCCGGCCGGTGCGGGCAGCACCGCGAACAGCACCGGCCCCGCGACGAGCACCACGACGGCCGCCACCACGGGCAGCGCCCGCACCCGGCCGGTGCACACCAGCACGACCGCCGTGTTGCACGCCGCCACCGCCGCGCTCACCAGCCACACCCCGCCCACCGAGGCCAGCGCCAGCACCGCCGGGTGCTCCCACTGGCTGGCGCCGAGCAGCGCCCACGGGCCGCCGAGCGCATGCCAGGACCGGACGAACTCGCAGCTCACCCAGACCGCGGGCAGTACGACCAGCGCCGTCGCCGCCGCCCGCAGGCCCGCCGGACGGTGCAGCAGCCGCCACACCGCGAACCCGAACACGCCCTGCACCGTACCGACCAGCACCGCCAGCACGAGCAGGGCCGGCCCGATCGACGGCGTCAGCCAGTACATCGCCGCCAGGATGAACCCGGCGCCGAACCACCAGCCGCGGACGGCCGCCTCGCGCCCGTCCGGGGCCCGCTGCATCAGCAGCATGCCGGGCACCAGCGCCACCCACGCCAGCCAGGCCAGGCCCGCACCGGGGAAGGCCGCCACCGGCAGGGCGCCGGCGGCGAGCGAGGCGTAACGGGCGGGCCGGGTCAGGGCGGTGCGCAGGCTCATGCGGAGATTGTCCTCCCGGACGCGCGCGATCATGCGCCGACGTGCGGCGCGGTCCGCGGCGCACGTCGGGTCGGGCATCGCCCGGCCCCGGCCGCGCGCCGCCCGCGGAGGTCAGGCGTCGCCCTCCAGATCGCCCTCGGTCTCCAGGAACGCCGCCCGCAGCTCCTCGATCAGGCGCGGGTCCGGCTCGGCCCACAGCCCGCGGTCGGCCGCCTCCAGCAGGCGCTCGCTGATGCCGTGCAGCGCCCACGGATTGGCCTCGCTCAGGAACTCCCGGTTGACCGGGTCGAGCACGTACTCCTCGGTGAGCTTCTCGTACATCCAGTCGGCGACCACCCCGGTGGTGGCGTCGTAGCCGAAGAGGTAGTCGACGGTCGCGGCCATCTCGAAGGCGCCCTTGTAACCGTGCCGCCGCATCGCCTCCATCCAGCGCGGGTTCACCACGCGGGCGCGGAAGACCCGGGCCGCCTCCTCGGTCAGCGTCCGGGTGCGCACCGTCTCCGGGCGGGTCGAGTCGCCGATGTACGCCGCCGGGTTCTTCCCGGTCAGCGCCCGTACGGTGGCCACCATGCCGCCGTGGTACTGGAAGTAGTCGTCGGAGTCGGCGATGTCGTGCTCGCGGGTGTCGGTGTTCTTCGCGGCGACGGTGATCCGCCGGTACGCGGTCTCCATCTCCTCCCGCGCCGGCCGGCCGTCCAGCCCGCGGCCGTACGCGTAGCCGCCCCACACCGTGTACACCTCGGCGAGGTCGGCGTCGGTGCGCCAGTCCCGGCTGTCGATCAGCTGCAGCAGGCCCGCCCCGTACGTGCCCGGGCGGGAGCCGAACACCCGGACGGTCGCCCGGCGTTCGTCACCGTGCTCGGCCAGGTCGGCCTGCACGTGCGCGCGGACGAAGTTGTCCTCGTCGGCCTCCTCCTGCCCGGCGGCGAGCCGCACGGCGTCGTCCAGCAGGGCGACCACGTGCGGGAAGGCGTCCCGGAAGAACCCGGAGATCCGCAGCGTCACGTCGATCCGGGGACGGCCCAGCTCCGCCACGGGCACCGCCTCCAGGCCGGTCACCCGGCGCGAGGCGTCGTCCCACACCGGGCGCACGCCCAGCAGCGCGAAGGCCTCGGCGATGTCGTCGCCCGCGGTGCGCATCGCACTCGTGCCCCACAGCGAGAGGCCCACCGACGGCGGGTACGTGCCGTCGTTATCGGCGCGGTAGCGCTCGACCAGCGACGCCGCGAGCGCCTGCCCGGTCTCCCACGCCAGCCGGCTCGGCACCGCCTTCGGGTCGACCGAGTAGAAGTTGCGGCCGGTCGGCAGCACGTTGACCAGCCCGCGCAGCGGCGAGCCGGACGGGCCGGCCGGCACGAAGCCGCCGTTCAGCGCGTGCAGCACCGCGTCCAGCTCGTCCGTGGTCGCCGCCAGACGCGGCACCACCTGGCGGGCCGCGAAGTCGAGGACGTCGCGGACGGCGTCGGGATGCCCGGCCGCGACCTTCTCCACCGCCTCCGGCGACCAGGCCTCCGCCTCCATCGCCTCGACCAGGGCACGGGCCTGCGCCTCGGCGGCGTCGGTGGCGCCCAGCGTCAGCGCCGCCTCGTCCAGGCCGAGCGCCTCGCGCAGACCCGGCAGGGCGCTGACCCCGCCCCAGATCTGCCGGGCGCGCAGGATGGCGAGCACCAGGTTGACCCGGTCGGTGCCGGCCGGCGCCTGGCCCAGCACGTGCAGGCCGTCCCGGATCTGGGCGTCCTTCACCTCGCACAGCCAGCCGTCGACGTGCAGCAGGAAGTCGTCGAAGCCGTCGTCCTCGGGCCGCGCGTCGAGACCGAGGTCGTGGTCGAGGCGGGCCGCCTGGATGAGCGTCCAGATCTGGGCGCGGATCGCGGGCAGCTTCGCCGGGTCCATCGCGGCGATCGACGAGTACTCGTCGAGCAGCTGCTCCAGCCGCGCGATGTCGCCGTAGCTGTCGGCGCGCGCCATCGGCGGCACCAGGTGGTCGACCAGCGTGGCGTGGGCGCGGCGCTTGGCCTGGGTGCCCTCGCCCGGGTCGTTCACCAGGAACGGGTAGACCAGCGGCAGGTCGCCGATGACGGCGTCCGGCCCGCAGTCCGCCGACAGCGCCGCCGTCTTGCCCGGCAGCCACTCCAGGTTGCCGTGCTTCCCGAGGTGGATGACCGCGTGCGCGCCGAAGCCGCCGTCCTCCTGCGCCGCCGCGATCCAGCGGTACGCCGCCAGGTAGTGGTGGCTCGGCGGGAGGTCCGGGTCGTGGTAGATCGCGACCGGGTTCTCGCCGAAGCCGCGCGGCGGCTGGATCAGCACCAGCAGGTTGCCCGAGCGGATCGCGGCGAGCACGATGTCGCCGTCCGGGTTCTGCGAGCGGTCGACGTACAGCTCGCCCGGCGGCGGGCCCCAGTGCGCCTCGACGCCGGCGCGCAGGCCCTCCGGGAGGCCCGCGTACCAGCGGCGGTAGTCGGCGGCGGGGATGCGGACCGGGTTGCGGGCGAGCTGCTCCTCCGTCAGCCAGTCCTGGTCGTAACCGCCGGCCGCGATCAGCGCGTGGATGAGCGCATCGCCCTCGTGCTGGACCTTTCGCCCGCTCGCCTCCGTGCCCTCCTGGCCCGGTGCCGACGGTCGTCGCTCCGTCGCTCCCGCGTCGCTCCCGCGCTCCTCCCTTTCGGCACCGGCGGGCCCTTCGGCTCGGGGCGCGGCTTCCCGCCCGCCCGCCGGTGTGTCGAGTCCCGGCAGGTCGGTGCCGAGGTCCATGCCCTCCGCGCGCAGCCGCGCCAGCAGCCGCATCGCGCTCGCCGGGGTGTCCAGGCCGACGGCGTTGCCGACCCTGGCGTGCTTCGTCGGGTACGCGGACAGCACCAGCGCGAGCCGCCGCTCGGCGGCCGGGGTGTGGCGCAGCTGCGCGTGGCGCACGGCGATGCCGGCGACCCGGGCGGCCCGCTCCGGGTCGGCGCGGTAGACGGTGAGGCCGTCCTCGTCGAGCTCCTTGAAGGAGAACGGCACGGTGATCAGCCGGCCGTCGAACTCCGGCACGGCGATCTGGGTGGCCGTGTCGAGCGGGGAGAGGCCGTCGTCGCTCTCCTCCCACCGGCTGCGCGACCAGGTCAGGCAGAGGGCCTGCAGGATCGGGCGGTCGAGGGCGGCGAGCGCGCCCGCGTCCCAGGCCTCCTCGTCGCCGCCGGCCTGCGCGTCGGCCGGGCGGGTGCCGCCCGCGGCGAGCACCGTGGTGACGATCGCGTCGGCCCGAGCCAGCTCGGCGAGCAGCTCCGGCTCGGCGCCGCGCAGCGAGGAGCAGTACAGCGGCAGGGCGCGGGCGCCCCGGTCCTCGATCGCCGAGCACAGCGTCTCGACGAAGGCGGTGTTGCCGCTCATGTGGTGGGCGCGGTAGTAGAGCACCGCGATCAGGGGACCGTCCGTGTGCCGCTGCGCGCGCTCCAGCGGGCCCCAGTCGGGTGCGGAGGCGGGCGGGGCGAAGCCGTGGCCGGTGAGCAGCACGGTGTCCGAGAGGAACGCGCCGAGTTCGGCGAGGTTGGCCGGCCCGCCGTGCGCGAGGTAGGCGTGCGCCTCGGCGGCGATGCCCGCAGGCACGGTGGAGAGCTCCATCAGCTGGGCGTCGGGGGCCTGTTCGCCGGTCAGCACGATCACCGGGCGGGGGCCGGCCAGCAGGGCGTCGAGCCCGTCCTCCCAGGCCCGCCGGCCGCCGAGCAGCCGCACGACGACCAGGTCGGTGCCGTCCACCAGCGCGGGCAGGTCGTCGGCGGTGAGCCTGGCGGGGTTACCGAGCCGGAAGGGCACCGGGCCCTGCGCGGCGCGGGCGCTCAGCAGGTCGGTGTCGGAGGTCGACAGCAGCAGGATCATGCGGAGGGCCTCCCGGCCAGGTCGGTGTTCCGGGTCGCGAGTCGCGGGGTCGGCCGTGCCGGGGGAGCGGGCGGTGCGGGCTCGGCGCGTCCGGTACGGACGGCGGAGCCGGGCAGGCGGCATCGCACAGGTCGGACCTTCCTCGGGGTCCGCGCCCCTCGGTGTGCTCCCGGCCGGAGACCGGGAGAAGGCGGAGGACGGCGGGAGTTCCTGGCTCCACGGCAGGCTGAGCCGTGGTTACAGTGGCGGGACCGCACCGGATTTGCACCGGTTTCCTCCGCTTGCCGTCGCTGGCGTCGGGCCGTCCTCACGGACCGCCCGGCAGCATCGTACGGGGTGCCGCACGGCTGCGGGACAGGGCGCCGACTGTGATCTACGAGACGGGGGCGGCCCGCCGCACCCTCTGTATGCTCGCCGCCATGCCCGCTTCACCCGACGCCGCTGCGCGAGGCTCCGCCCTGCCCGGCCGGGGCGGCGCGGACGCCTGCCCCGGGGCTCTCCGTCTGCACGCCGCCGACGACGGCGCCCTGGCCCGGGTGCGCCTGCCCGGCGGACTCCTGACGGCCCGTCAGCTCGTGGCGCTCGCCGACGCCGCCGAGCAGCTCGGCGACGGCGCACCGGAGACCACCTCGCGCGGCAACGTCCAGTTGCGCGGCCTGCCTTCGGACTGCGGGGCCGAACTCGCCCGGCGGCTGCGCGAGGCCGGGCTGCTGCCCTCCGAGACGCACGAGCGGGTGCGCAACATCGTCGCCTCGCCGTACGCCGGGGTCGACGGCCGCGGCCACGCCGACGTGCAGGGCTGGGTGCGCGCGCTCGACGCGGAGCTGTGCGCGAGCGGCTGGGCGGCCGGACTGTCCGGCAAGTTCCTCTTCGCCCTGGACGACGGCCGCGGCGACGTCGCCGCCCTCGACGCCGATGTGACGTTGATCGCAGCGCCCGGCGGCACCGCGCTGCTCCGGCTCGGCCGGGCCGGCAGCGTCCGCCCGGTCGGTGCGCCCGTGGCCGCCGCGCTCGCCGCCGCCCGCGACTTCCTGGCGGCCGCGGCCGGCCGGGCCTGGCACCTGCGGGAACTCCCCGACCTGCTGCCGCCCGGCACCGAACCGCTGCCCGCTCCGGTCGGCGGCGCGCCCGCGCTCGGCGCCCTGCCCGGCGGGATCGCCGTCGGCACCCGCTTCGGCCGGGCCGCCGCCGACCGGTGGCGCCTGCTGGCGGAGGTGTCCGCCGGTGAGATCCGGCTGACGCCGTGGCGGGGGGCCGTCCTGCCCGGCGTGCCCGCCGACCGGCTGCCCGAACTGGCCGCCGCCGGGTTCCTGACCCGGCCGGGCACCGCCTGGGACCGCGCCACCGCCTGCACCGGCCTGCCCGGCTGCGCGAAGTCGCTCGCCGACGTCCGCACCGACGCCGCCCGCGCACTGGAGCACGCGGCCGGCGCGGCCCGAACGGCCGCGCACCCCGGCGTGCCGTCCGGCGCGGCCCGCACTCCGGAGCGCGCCGGTGCCACGGCGCCGCCCGTGCACTGGTCGGGCTGCGAGCGGCGCTGCGGACACCCCGCGGGGCGATGGGTGGACGTGCTCGCGCTCGGGCAGGGCTACCGGGTGACGCCGGTCGGCACGACGGCGCCTTCAGTGGATGTGACGACGGAAGAGATGGCCGAGGCGGTCGCCGAGGCCCGGAGGATCACGTGATCGAGTACGAGAAGGACGGCGCGGCCATCTACCGGCAGTCCTTTGCCACCATCCGGGCGGAGGCCGATCTGGCCGCGCTGCCCGAGGACGTCGCCCGGGTCGCGGTGCGGATGATCCACGCCTGCGGCATGACCGACCTGGTCGAGGACCTCGTGTACTCGCCCGGCGCGGTCGCCGCCGCCCGGGCGGCCCTGCTCGCCGGGGCGCCGATCCTCTGCGACGTCAACATGGTCGCCAGCGGGGTGACGCGCAAGCGCCTGCCCGCAGGCAACGAGGTCGTCTGCACCCTCACCGACCCGGCGGTGCCCGAGCTGGCCCGCCGGATGGGCACCACCCGCAGCGCCGCCGCCATGGAGCTGTGGCTGCCCCGGCTGGAGGGTGCGGTGGTGGCCGTCGGCAACGCCCCGACCTCGCTCTTCCGGCTGCTGGAGATGGTCGAGGCGGGCGCACCCCGCCCGGCCGCGGTGATCGGCGTGCCCGTCGGCTTCATCGGCGCCGCCGAGTCGAAGCAGGCCCTGGCCGAACACCCCGCCGCACTGGAGCACCTGGTGGTGCGCGGCCGCCGCGGCGGCAGCGCGATGGCCGCCGCCGCCGTCAACGCGATTGCGAGTGAAGAAGAGTGACGGGCCGTCTGTACGGCGTCGGGCTCGGCCCCGGCGACCCCTCCCTGCTGACCGTCCGTGCCGCCGAACTCATCGGCAAGGCCGACGTGGTGGCGTACCACAGCGCCCGGCACGGGCGTTCCATCGCCCGCTCGATCGCCGACCGGTACCTGACGGGCGGGCAGATCGAGGAGAAGCTGGTCTACCCGATCACGGTCGAGACCACCGACCACCCCGGCGGCTACCGCGGCGCACTCGACGACTTCTACGAGGAGGCGTCCGCCCGGCTCGCCGCCCACCTGGACGCCGGCCGCGACGTCGTCGTCCTCGCCGAGGGCGACCCGCTGTTCTACGGCTCCTACCAGCACATGCACAAGCGCCTCGCGCACCGGTACCCGACCGAGGTGGTGCCCGGCGTGACCTCGGTCAGCGCCGCCGCCGCCCGGCTCGGCACGGCGCTGGTGGAGGCCGAGGAGACCCTGACGATCATCCCCGGCACCCTGCCCGAGGAGGAGCTGACCGCCCGGCTCGCCTCCGCGGACTCCGCCGTGATCATGAAGCTCGGCCGGACCTTCCCCGCCGTCCGCCGCGCCCTGGAACGGGCCGGCCGCCTCGCCGACGCGCAGTACGTCGAACGGGCCTTCATGGACGGCGAGCGCACCCTGCCCCTCGCCGAGGTCGACGCCGACTCGGTGCCGTACTTCTCCGTCGCCGTCCTGCCCAGCAAGGTGGCACCGCTGGACGCCGCCGAGCCCGAACCGGACGGCCCCGGCGAGGTCGTCGTCGTCGGCACCGGCCCCGCCGGGCCGCTCTGGCTGACCCCGGAGGCCCGCGGCGCCCTCGCCGCCGCCACCGACCTGGTCGGCTACACCACCTACCTCGACCGGGTGCCCGTGCGGCCCGGCCAACTGCGCCACGGCTCCGACAACAAGGTCGAGGCCGAGCGCGCCGAGTTCGCCCTCGACCTGGCCCGCCGCGGTCGCCGGGTGGCCGTCGTCTCCTCCGGCGACCCCGGCGTCTTCGCGATGGCCACCGCCGTGCTGGAGGCCGCCGGCGCCGACCCGTACCGCTCGGTGCCGGTGCGGGTGCTGCCCGGCATGACCGCCGCGCACGCCGCCGCCTCCCGGGCGGGCGCCCCGCTCGGCCACGACTACGCCGTGGTCTCGCTCTCCGACCGGCTCAAGCCGTGGACGGTCATCGCCGAACGGCTGCGCGCCGCCGCCGCGGCCGACCTGGTGCTGGCGCTCTACAACCCCGGCTCGAAGTCCCGCACCACCCAGGTCGGCCTGGCCCGCGACCTGATGCTGGAGTACCGGGCCGCCGACACCCCCGTGGTGATGGCCCGCGACGTCGGCGGCCCCACCGAGCGGGTGCGCACCGTGCGCCTGGCGGACCTCGACCCGGCGCAGGTCGACATGCGCACCCTGCTGCTGATCGGCTCCTCGCAGACCCGCCTCGTGCAGCGCGACGACGGCACCGAGGTGGTCTGGACACCGCGCCGCTACCCGGAGGACTGAGCCCGCCGCCGGCCCCGGGCCGGCGGCGCGGAGCCGTGCCGTGCGGCGGTGAGTGTCCGCCGCACGGCACCCCGGGGACGCCGGGCGCTGGAACAATGGCGCCATGGCCGAACCTCACATGCCAGAACGCCACGCCCAGCTGCTCGCCTACGCACAGGGCCTGACACCGCCGTCGGGGTGGAAGGTCGAGATCTCCGGCGACGAGATCATCATGATGGCCGGACCGTCGGTGATCCACCAGCGTAATCTGCTGGTCGTCCGTGAGCAGTTCGACGCTGCCCGCCCGGCCGATCTGATGCCGAGCGAGAACACCGACCTCGCCTCGCCGAACGTCGGCAAGCTCCGCAACCCCGACCTCACCTACATTCCGACCGCGGTCGTCGAACTCGGCGGCAACGACGTCCCGGCGGAGCTCGCGGCCATCGCGGTCGAGATCGTCTCCCCGTCGAACCCCGAGAACGACCTGGTCGGCAAGGTCCGTGACTACCCGCTCATGGACATTCCGATGTACCTGCTCGTCGACCCCCGCGAGGGCGTCGTCACCCTGTACTCGGAGCCCGCAGCCGGGGTCTACCACCGGCAGTGGAACGGTACGTTCGGCGACACCGTCCCGATCCCGGAGCCCTTCGGCTTCGGCCTCGCCACCACGGGCCTGATCCGCTACCCGGCCTGACCGCCGCGGCGCGCCGTCAGGGCTCGGGCCACAGCTCCACGGAGTGCGCCGCGACCCGGCCGCCGATCAGGCGCAGGGCCTCCGCGGCGGGCAGCGGGCCGGGCCGGCGGCCGTCGCGCAGTCGCAGCGCCACCCGTCCGTCGGCGGCCTCCGCCGCGCCGACCACGGCCTGGTACGGCACCAGCCGCCCGGCCCGGACCCGCGCGCCGAGGGTGCCGGCGTCCGGGCCGGCGAGCTCCGCCCGCAGGCCGCGGACGACGGCCTCCCGCACGAGCTCCTCGGCCTGCGGCCGCTGCTCCTCGCCGACCGGCAGGACGAGCAGCTGCACCGGCGCCAGCCAGGCGGGGAACGCCCCCTGGTGGACCTCGACGAGGTGGGCGACGGCCCGCTCCACGCTGCCGATCACCGCGCGGTGCACCATCACCGGGCGGTGCCGGGCGCCGTCCGGGCCGGTGTAGCCGAGGTCGAACCGGGCCGGCTGGTGGAAGTCGACCTGCACGGTCGAGAGGGTCGACTCGCGCCCCGCCCGGTCGGCGACCTGCACGTCGATCTTCGGCCCGTAGAAGGCGGCCTCGCCGCCCGCCTCCTCGTAGGCGACGCCCGCCGCGTCCAGCGCCTCGACGAGCACGGCGTTCGCCCGGCGCCACAGTGCCGGGTCCGCGACGTACTTGCCGCCCTCGGCGGGCAGCGACAGCCGGTACCGGGCGGCGGTGATGCCGAGCGCCCCGTACGCCTGCCGGATCAGGGCCAGCGCGGCCAGCACCTCGCCGGCCACCTGGTCGGGACGGCAGAACACGTGGGCGTCGTTGAGCTGCATCGCCCGGACCCGGGTCAGCCCGCCGAGCACCCCGGACAGCTCGGAGCGGAACATGCCGCCGAGCTCCGCCATGCGCAGGGGCAGCTCGCGGTGGCTGTGCGGGCGGGAGCGGAAGAGCACCGCGTGGTGCGGGCAGAGGCTGGGGCGCAGCACCATCTCCTCACCGCCGATCCCCATCGGCGGGAACATGTCGTCGCGGTAGTGCGCCCAGTGCCCGGACATCTCGTACAGCTCGCGCTTGCCGAGGACGGGCGAGTACACGTGCCGGTAGCCGGCCTGCCGTTCGAGTTCGCGGACGTACTCCTCCAGGGCGTGCCGGACGGCCGCGCCGTCGGGCAGCCAGAAGGGCAGGCCGGCGCCGATCAGCGGGTCGGTGTCGAAGAGGTCCAGAGCGCGGCCGAGGCGGCGGTGGTCGTGCACGGCGGTCTCCCTCGCGGGTGGCGGGGGCGGGTGACCGGAGGGACGGCGAAGCCCCGGGGCACTCGCCCCGGGGCTTCGTCGGACAGCAGGTGTCAGCGCGCCGGGACGTGGTCCGGCGTCGTCGTGGCTGCTGCACCGACAGGCTTCATGCGGGCAGGCTAGCCCGCCGTGCGGGCGGGGCGCACCCGGATTTCCGCCGCGCGGTGCGCCGTCCGCCGCGCGGCCCGGTCAGGCGGCCTTCGGCAGCGGGAAGGCGGAGCGCATGATCGCGTCGAAGGCGGCGTCCGGCAGCAGCCGCTTGGCGATCATCGTGCCGCGGGCCATCGCCCCGATCGCGTAGCGGGCCCGCGGGCGGCGCACGGTCGCGGCGCGGACGACGACCCTGGTGGCGGTCTCCGCGGTCACGGCGCCGTTGCGGCGGGTGAAGGCGCGGGTGGCGTAGAGCTCCGCGAGCTCCGTGGTGAAGCTGCCGTACGGGCCGCCGTGGTCGGCGCCGCCGGGCATGGTGCCGACCGCGGTGCCGCCGAACTCCGTCATCGTGGGCCCGGGCTGGACGACCACGACCTCCACGCCGAAGGGTGCGACCTCCAGCCGCAGCGAGTCGCTGATCGCCTCCACCGCGTGCTTCGTCGCGTGGTAGAAGGCGCCGCCGGGCGGGGAGAAGCGCCCGCCCATGGAGGAGATGTTGACGATCCGTCCGTGGCCGGCGCGGCGCATGCCGGGCAGCACGAGCTGCGCCATCCGCACGAGCCCGAAGACGTTGGTGTCGAACTGCGCGCGGACCTCCTCGGGCGAGGCCAGCTCGACCGGCCGGTGCAGCCCGTACGCGGCGTTGTTGACCAGCACGTCGACCTGGCCGTGGGCCTCCTCGACGGCGGCCACGGCCGCGGCCATCGACGCCTCGTCGGTGACGTCGAGCGGGAGCGTCGCGATGCCGAGGGCGGCGAGGTCGGCGAGCGTCCCGGGGCGGCGCGCGGTGGCGTGGACGCGGTGGCCGAGTCCGTGCAGGGCGAGGGCGGCCTGCCGGCCGAGGCCGGTGGAGCAGCCGGTGATCAGGACGGTCCTGGGGGTGCTCATGGGTTCCTGCCTTCGTGGGCGGGGGGAGGGGTCGGGGTGGCGGCGGGCTCTCCCGGTCGGTGCAGGAGGTTCCAGACGGCCTCCTCCGCGCGGGCGAGGGACTCGGCCGGGAGTGCACCGAGGCCGGCGGGCCGGTGCCGTCTCACCAGCCCGGCGAAGGCGCCGAGGGCGAGCGCGACGAGGTCGGCGGCGTCGCCGTCGCGGATCTCGCCGGCCTGCTGGCCGCGCTGCACGAAGTCGGCGGAGAGCTGGTCGACCTCGGCGGTCAGGGCCCGGCTGCCGGGGGCGAGGAAGGTGTCGTGCTGCTGGTTCTCCAGGAACACGAACGCCTCCGGGCGGGCGGTCGCGTAGCGGGTGAAGCCGCGCCAGTGGCGGGCGAACTCCTCGCGCGCGGACCGGGCGGGCCCGCCCTCGGCCATCGCCGCGGCGAGCTCGTCGAGCAGGGCGCGCTTGGCGTCCTGGAAGGCCGCGTTGCCGAGCGCCTCCTTGCTCGGGAAGTACCGGTAGATGCTGCCGACGCCGACGCCGGCGCGCTGGGCGACGGCGGGCATCTGGGTGCCTTCGTAGGTGCGCTCGGCGAAGAGCGCGACGGCGGCGTCGAGGAGCTGCCGGGGGAGGTCCGGCCTGCGCGTGGTCACGGAATGAATATTCATTCCGTAATGGAGGGCTGTCAAGCCCCGCAGGTCCGTACCGGAGGGGCCGGACCGGTCAGCGGCGGGCCGACAGCCAGGCGAGCGCGCCCGGGACGTCCTCGGCCACGGGGACGCCCACCGGCGTCGCGGGGCGGCGCACCACGACCACCGGCAGGCCGAGCTCGCGGGCGGCGGCCAGCTTCGGGGCGGTGGCCGTCCCGCCGCTGTCCTTGGTCACCAGCACCTCGATCCGGTGGTCGCGCATGACCGCCAGCTCGCCGTCGAGGGTGAACGGCCCGCGGTCGAGCAGCACCTCGGTGCGGGGCGGGCGCGGCGGCTCGGGGGCGTCCACCGAGCGGGCCAGGAAGTACGTCGTCCTGAGGTGCGCGAAGGCCGACAGCCCCTGGCGGCCGGTGGTGAGGAAGACCCGGCGGCCGAGGCCGGGCAGCGCGTCGGCGGCCTCGGCGAGGCAGGCCACCGGATGCCAGTCGTCGCCGTCGACCCGCCCCCAGCCGGGCCGCCGCAGGACGAGCAGGGGAACATGGGTGTCGGCGGCCGCGAGGGCCGCGTTCCGGCTGATCCGCTCGGCGAAGGGATGGGTGGCGTCGATGACCGCGTCCACACGGTGCTCGCGCAGCCACTCGGCGAGTCCGGCCGGGCCGCCGAAGCCGCCGATCCGCACCGCGCCCTCGGGCAGCCGCGGCTCGGCCACCCGGCCCGCGAGCGAGCTGGTGACCTCCAGCGCCGGGTCGGCCGTCAGGTCGGCGGCCAGGCGGCGGGCCTCGGTGGTGCCGCCGAGGATCAGGACGTGCATCGGGACTCCAGGAGGCGGACGTGACTGAGGCGGGCGGCCGGGCGGCGCAGCTGAAGAGTAGCGGGCTGCGGCACGGCTGGACGACGGGTGCGTGCGCGACCGCCGCCGCCACCGCGGCCTACACGGCGTTGCTGACCGGGGAGTTCCCCGATCCGGTGGTGATCACTCTGCCGAAGGGCCAGCAGCCGGCGTTCGCGCTGGCCGTCGAGGAGCTCGCCGGGGGCCGGGCGACCGCGGGCGTGGTGAAGGACGCGGGCGACGACCCGGACGTCACCCACGGCGCACTCGTCCGTGCGACGGTCACGGCGGCCGCGCCGGGCGCGGGCGTGGTGTTCCGGGCGGGCCCGGGCGTGGGCACGGTCACCAAGGCGGGCCTGCCGCTGCCGGTCGGCGAGCCGGCGATCAACCCGGTGCCGCGGCAGATGATCCGGGACGCGGTGGCGGGGGTCGCCGCCGCGCACGGCGGCACCGGCGACGTCCTCGTGGAGGTGTCGGTCGACCACGGCGAGGAGATCGCCCGCTCGACGTGGAACCCGCGCCTCGGCATCCTCGGCGGACTGTCGATCCTCGGCACGACGGGCATCGTGGTGCCGTACTCCTGCTCGGCCTGGATCGACTCCATCCGGCGCGGGATCGACGTCGCCCGCGCGGCGGGGCGCACCCACGTGGCGGGGTGCACCGGCTCGACGTCCGAGAAGGTCGCGGTGGCGGTGCACGGGCTGCCGGAGGACGCGCTGCTCGACATGGGCGACTTCGCGGGGGCGGTGCTGAAGTACCTGAAGCGGCACCCGGTGCCGCGCCTGACCGTCGCCGGGGGTTTCGCGAAGCTCTCCAAGCTGGCGGCCGGCCACCTCGACCTGCACTCGGCCCGGTCGCAGGTCGACAAGGGGTACCTGGCCGGGCTGGCCCGGCAGGGCGGGGCGTCGCCGGAGCTCGCCGACCGGGTCGCGGCCGCGAACACCGGCCTGGAGGCCGTGCAGTTGTGTGCCGCCGCGGGGGTGCCGCTCGGCGACCTGGTGGCGGAGGGGGCCCGGGCCACCGCCCTCGGCGTGCTGACCGGCTCGCCGGTGGCGGTGGACGTGATCTGCATCGACCGCGCGGGCGCGATCGTGGGCCGGGCGGCGCCGGCGGGGCCGGGCGTCAGCCGATGACGGCCTGCGCGTCGATCTCCACCAGCATCGGCTCCTGCGGGAGTTCGACGAAGACGGTGGTGCGGCAGGGCTTCACGCCGCCCGCCGGCACGTTCTCCTCGATGAAGGCGGCGTAGACCTCGTTCATCAGCGGGAAGTGCGCACGCTCCGTCAGGTACACGCGGAACATCACCACGTCCTCGATCGTCGCCCCGCCCGCCTCGACGATCGCCTTGACGTTCTCCAGGGTGCGCCGGGTCTGCGCCCGGACGTCGCCGTGGTGGAGGTACTCGCCCGTCGCCGGGTCCTGCGGGCCCTGGCCGGAGACCTGCAGGATCGGGCCCTTGCGCACGCCCTGGGAGAACGTCCAGGCGGGGGCGGGGGCGCCGTCCGTGCGGATCTCGGTCTTGCCGTTCATGGGGTTCGCTCCTTCTGTGCGCCCGACGGTCCGTCAGGCTTCCGTGGCGCCCGCGTCGGCGGAGACCGCCCGGGCGGTGGCGAGCAGCTGCGGCAGCAGCTCCAGCACCTGGTCGTAGGGCAGCACGACGTCGGGCACCGAGACGGAGGCCGCCGCCACCACCCGGCCGGTGGCGTCCCGTACGGGTGCGGCGACGCAGTTGATGAACGTCTCGTGCTCGGCGTGGTCCTGCGCCCAGCCCTGGGCGGCGACCTGCTCCAGCTCGGCGAGCAGGGCCTTCGGGCCGGTGAGGGTGTGCGGGGTGTGCGGGGTGTAGGTGATGCCGGCGGCGACCCGGCGGCGTTCGGCGGGCGGCAGGTCGGCGAGCAGCACCTTGGCCACGGCGGTGCAGTGCAGGGAGGCCCGCAGCCCGACCCGGGAGTACATCCGCACCGGCTGCCGGGAGTCGTACTTGTCGATGTAGACGACCTCGCCGCCCTCGTACGCGGCGAGGTGCACCGTCTGCCCGGTCGCGGCGTTCAGCGCGGCGAGGTGCGGTGCGGCGGTGCGGCGGATGCCGCGCTGCTCCAGGGCCAGGCCGGCGAGGGCGAAGAGCCCGGCACCGAGGTGGTAGCGGTAGGCCGCGTCGCGGTGCACGAACCGCTCCTCCTCCAGGCTCTGCAGCAGCCGCAGCACCGTGGTCTTGTGCACGCCGAGCACCTCGGCCAGCTGGTCGAGGGAGCGTTCGCCCTCGCCGAGTTCGGCGAGCAGGCGCAGTGCGCGGGAGACGGTCTGGCTCATGGCGTTCCTGGTGCTCCGAGGGGTGCGGCGGGCCGGGTCGGTACGGGTGACACGATGCCATCCGCGGTGACCCGGGTCGCGGCCCACTCCTCCTCCGACGCGTCGAGCAGCGCCGCCACGGCCAGCGGGGGGTGCGGCCGGGCGCGGTCGCCGCGGGCGGTGAGCGCGCCCGCGGCGGTGAGGTGGCCCAGGCGCAGCCGTCGGCGCTGGTCGAGGCCGCGCAGCAGGCCGGCGAGGTAGCCGGCGGCGAAGGCGTCGCCGGCGCCGGTCGGTTCGACGACGTCGACGGCCAGGGCGGGCTCGGTGGTGACGCCGTCGCGGGTGAGGGCGGTCGCCCGGTGCCCGGAGTCCTTGACGACGACGGCGGCGGGTCGGGGGAACATCGCGCGCAGGGCGTGCGGGTCGCCGGTGCCGAGGGCGTCCTCGGCCTCGTCCGCGCCGAGCAGCAGGACGTCGGCGGCGCCGAGCAGGGCGGGCAGGACGCCGGGGTCGCGGTGGCGCCACAGGCCGGGCCGCCAGTTGAGGTCGAAGCTGACGGTCCGGCCGGGGCGGCGGTCGGCGAGCAGGGCGCGGACGAGCGCCAGGCAGCCGTCGGAGAGGGCGGGGGTGATGCCGGTCAGATGCAGGAGCCGGGCGCCGTCGAGGAGCCGGGCGGCGGCGGGGTCGGCGAGCAGGGCGGGGGAGAGGGCGGAGGCCGCGGAGCCCGTCCGGTAGTAGTGCAGGCGGCTGCGGCCGGCGCCGAGGTCGTACGGCAGGGCCGAGCCGCCGGTCTCCTTCACGTAGAGGCCGGTGGGCCGGTGCGGGTCGACGGCGACGGCGGAGACGTCCACGCCGCGGGCGGCGAGGTCGGTGGTGATCCGGCGGCCGAAGCCGTCGTCGCCGACGCCGCCGATCCAGGCGGCGGGCACGCCGAGGGCGGCGAGGCCGCACGCGGTGTTGGACTCCGCCCCGCCGACCGAGACGCGGAAGCCGCCGGCGGCCTCCAGCGGGCCGGGCCGGTCGGGCAGCAGCACCGCCATCGACTCGCCGAGGCAGACCGCCTGCGGGCCGGGCCGTTGCTCCGCCATGCGCCGCACCTTCCGCCGTGTCGTTGACCGCTGTCCGGCGTGAATGTTAGAACCGTGACAGCACTATGCGCAACGCTCGTTGCGAATATCGCAACATCACAGGTGGAGGGTGGTCCGGATGGCCGACCTGCTGTTTCGTGGCGCCACCGTCGTCGACGGCACCGGCGCCGAACGCCGCCGCGCCGACGTCACCGTCACCGACAGCCTCGTCGACGGAATCGGACGCGGCCTCACCGCCCGCCGCACCGTCGACGCCGACGGCCTCGTCCTCACGCCGGGCTTCGTCGACATGCACACCCACTCCGACCTCGCCCTCCTCCTCACCCCCGACCAGCCCTCCCGGGTCACCCAGGGCGTCACCTGCGAGGTGCTCGGCCAGGACGGCCTCTCGTACGCCCCGGTCGACGACACCACCCTCGGCGCGCTGCGCCGCCAGATCGCCGGCTGGAACGGCGACCCGCCGGGCCTCGACTGGAGCTGGCGCACCGTCGGCGGCTACCTCGACCGGCTCGACGAGGGCATCGGCGTCAACGCCTGCTACCTGGTGCCGCACGGCTCCGTCCGGATGCTCGCGATGGGCTGGGACGACCGCCCGCCCACCCCGTCCGAGCTCGACCGGATGCGCGAACTCGTCGCCGCCGGGCTCCGGGAGGGCGCCGTCGGCCTGTCCAGCGGGCTCAGCTACACGCCCGGCATGTACGCGGGCACCGACGAGCTCGTCGCCCTGTGCGCGACGGTCGCGGCGTACGGCGGCTACCACGCGCCGCACCAGCGCTCGTACGGCCGGGGCGCGCTGGAGGGCTACGCGGAGATGCTCGACGTCGCCCGCCGCTCCGGCTGCCCGGTGCACCTCACCCACGCCACGATGAACTTCGACGTCAACCGCGGCCGGGCCGGGGCCCTGCTCGACCTGGTCGACCGGGCGCTCGCCGACGGCGTCGACGTCACCCTCGACAGCTACCCCTACCTGCCCGGCTCCACCACCCTGGCCGCACTGCTGCCCGGCTGGGCCGGCGCCGGCGGCCCGGACGCCACCCTGGCCCGCCTCGCCGACCCGGCCGCCCGCGAACGCATCCGCGCCGACATGGAGGAGCACGGCAGCGACGGCTGCCACGGCGTCGTCGCCGACTGGGCGACCGTGCAGATCTCCGGCACCGGCGACCCCGCCCTGACGGCCCTGGTCGGCCGGACCGTCGCCGGGATCGCCGAGGCGCGCGGCTGCACCGGCACCGAGGCCTTCCTCGACCTGCTCCGCGAGGACACCCTCGCCACCACCGTGCTGCAGCACGTCGGCGACGAGGAGAACGTCCGCGCCGTCATGCGGCACCGCGTGCACACCGTCGGCAGCGACGGCCTGCTGACCGGCGCCCGCCCGCACCCCCGGGCGTGGGGCACCTTCGCCCGGTACCTCGGGCACTACGGGCGGGAGCTCGGCGTCCTCACCCTGGAGGAGGCCGTCACCCGGATGACCGGCCGCCCGGCCCGCCGCCTCGGCCTCGACCGGCGCGGGCTGATCCGGCCCGGCCACCACGCCGACCTGGTGCTGTTCGACCCCGCCGCCGTGCGGGACACCGCCACCTTCGACCGGCCGCGCAGCCCCGCGACCGGCATCGCCCACGTCTACGTCAACGGCACGGCCGTGCTGCGGGAGGGCCGCCCCACCGGCGCCCTGCCGGGCCGGGCCCTGCGCCGCACCGACCGAGGAACCCGAGCCCTGTGAACGCTGCCCCCGCCGCCCTGCTCCGCGCCGCCCTCGCCGCCGAACCGGTGATCGCGGTCGTCCGCGCGCCCGCGATACCCGACGCCGCCGACCTGTGTGCCGCCCTCGCGGCGGGCGGCGTCACCCGGGTCGAGTTCACCTTCACCACGCCCGGCGTGGCCGGTCACCTGCGGCGGGCGGCCGACGCCGGCCACCGGGTGGGCGTCGGCACGGTGCTGACGGCCGGCCAGGCCGAGCTGGCCGTCGACTCGGGTGCGTCGTTCCTGGTCACGCCGGGGGCGCGGGCCGAGGTCGCGGAGGCCGCCGCGCGCACCGGCTGCCCGGTGGTGCTCGGCGCCCTGACCCCGACCGAGGTGGCGCACGCCGTCGACCTGGGGGCGGCCGCCGTGAAGATCTTCCCGGCCCGGGCGTTCGGTCCCGGCTACTTCGCCGACCTGCGCGGCCCGTACCCGGAGGTGCCGCTGGTGGCGTCCGGCGGCGTCAACGCCGGCAACGCCGCGGACTACCTGGCCCGCGGCGCGCTCGCGGTCTGCGCCGGCACCGACGTCGTGCCGCCCGCCGCGGTGGCCCGCGGCGACTGGGCGGACATCACCCGCCGCGCCGCGGCCTTCACCGCCGCCTGCCGGGCGGCCTGACGGCGCCTCACGGGCCGGGTCAGGAGGTGCAGGGCTCGTGCGGCCGCTCGCGGTCGGACGAGTACAGGTGGCTGTCGCGGAACTGCTCGGCGCCCAGCGTGCGGCCGACCAGGATCACCGCGGTGCGCAGCACCCCGGCCTCCTCGACCTGCCCGGCGATGGTGGCCAGCGTGCCGCGCAGCACCAGCTCGTCGGGGCGGCTGGCCATGGCGACGACCGCCGCCGGGCAGTCCGCGCCGTAGAGCGGCAGCAGCTCCTCGACGACGCTCCCGACGTACCGGGTGGCGAGGTGCAGCACCAGCAGGGCGCCGCTGCGGCCCAGGGTGGCGAGGTCCTCGCCCTCGGGCATCGGGGTGGCCTGCCGGGAGACCCGGGTGAGGATGACGGTCTGGCCGACCGTCGGCACCGTCAGCTCCCGCTTGAGCGCGGCCGCCGCCGCGGCGAACGCGGGCACGCCGGGCACGACCTCGTACGGGATGCCCAGCGCGTCGAGCCGGCGCATCTGCTCGGCGACGGCGCTGAAGACCGACGGGTCGCCGGAGTGCAGCCGGGCGACGTCGTGGCCGGCCGCGTGGGCGCGGGTGATCTCGGCGACGATCCGGTCGAGGTCGAGGTCGGCGGTGTCGACGAGGAGGGCGTCCGGCGGGCATTCGGCGAGCAGTTCGCGCGGCACCAGGCTGCCCGCGTACAGGCACACCCCGCAGCGCGCGAGGGTGCGCTGGCCGCGCAGGGTGATGAGGTCGGCGGCGCCCGGGCCGGCGCCGATGAAGTAGACGGTCACGGTGTTTCCCTCTCGACGGTCCTGGTGTCCTTGACGGCCGACCACTGGGTGACGGGCATGGCCTGCCGCCAGCCGGTGAACCCGCCGACCGGCACGGCGTGCGCGACCGCGAGCCTCACCAGGTCGCCGCCGTGGCGGCGGTACCACTCGGTCAGCAGCGCCTCGGACTCGAGCGTGACGGTGTTGGCCACCAGCCGGCCGCCGGGCGGCAGCGCGTCCCAGCAGGCCTGCAGCAGGCCGGGGGCGGTGAGGCCGCCGCCGACGAAGACCGCGTCCGGCGCGGGCAGGCCGGCGAGTGCGGCGGGCGCGGGCCCGGTCGCCACGTGCAGCCGCGGCACGCCGAGCGCGGCCGCGTTGCCGGCGATCCGTCCGGCCCGCACCGGGTCGCGCTCCACGCAGACGGCCCGGCAGCTGCGGTGCGCCCGCAGCCACTCGATCGCGATCGACCCGGAGCCGCCGCCGACGTCCCACAGCAGCTCGCCCGGCGCGGGGGCGAGCGCGGCCAGCGTCGCCGCCCGGACGTGGCGCTTGGTCAGCTGCCCGTCGTGCGCGTACGCGTCGTCCGGCAGGCCGGGGACGAGCTGCGCCCGCGGCCCGGCGCACTCCACGGCGACGATGTTCAGCGCGTCGCCCGGCGGGTGCCGCCAGCTCTCCGCGACGCCGTCGGTGATCCGCTCGCGCGCGCCGCCGAGCTGCTCCAGGACGCGCATCCGGCCGGCCCCGTACCCGCGGGCGGTGAGCAGCGCGGCGACCTGGCCGGGGGTGGCCGCGTCGGCGCTCAGCACGAGCAGGCGCCGTCCGTCGGAGAGCGCCGCGGTCAGGGTGTCCAGGGGCCGGCCGACGAGGCTGACGACCTCGGTGTCCTCGGCCGGCCAGCCGAGCCGGGCGCAGGCGTACGACACGGACGAGGGGTGCGGCAGCACGCGCAGGCGGTCGGGGCCGACGGTGTCGGCGAGGGCCCGCCCGATGCCGAAGAACATCGGGTCGCCGCTGGCCAGCACGCAGATCCGGCGTCCGGCGTGCTCCGCGAGCAGGCCCGGGACGGCGGGGAGCAGCGGGGACGGCCAGGCGACGCGGGCGGCGGCGGCCTCCGCGGGCAGCAGGGCGAGCTGGCGGGGCGCGCCGATCACGGCCTCGGCGGCGAGCAGCGCCTCGCGGGCCGCGGGCGCCAGGCCCTCCCAGCCGTCGGCGCCGACCCCGACGACGGTGATCACGGGTGCGGGCACGGCGGCGGCCAACGGTGACTCCTTGCAGCGCGGACGGGGCAGCGGCAGCCTATCGGCCGAGGCGCCCGCGCAGACCGGCCCTGTGGACAAAGCCGGGGCCGATGACCTGCGACGTTCGCCACACCGGCCGGCGCTCAGGGCCGGTAGGGCAGTTGCGGCACGTCGAAGCAGGTGGTGGTCATGTCCGGCACCTGCGTCACCCAGCCGCCGCGGCCGCCGTTCGCGGCGTCCTCCCAGCGGGCCGCGTCCAGGCAGGCGCGGGCGGGCCCGGAGGGCCGCGGCTGCGGGGCGAACGCCGCGGGCAGCAGCAGCCCGTGGGCGTCGTACGGGGTGCCGCTGCCCAGGAAGGCCGTCACGCAGCGGCGGGTCAGGTCGGCCCCGCAGGAGCGCATCGCGTCGGTCAGCCACCCGGCGGCCGCCCAGCCCTCCAGCTCCCAGGCGGAGAGGAGGTCCTCGCGCTGCGGGTAGTAGCGGGCCATCGCGGTGCGGAACGCCCGCACCGCCGGGTGGCCGGTGTCGGCGTAGTTGCGGCTGGAGGACGTCGCCCACAGGGCGGCCCGGCAGCCGGGGGAGTCCCGGTAGTCGGTGCGGGCGGTGTCCGACCAGTTCTGCACGTTCGTCACCTTGGCGCGCAGCCGCACGCCCGCCGCGTCGAGGGCCTGGCAGAGGGCGGCGTTGCCGCGGGTGTCCATGGCGTCGAAGAGCAGGTCGGTGCCGTCGGCCTTCATGGCGGCGGCGACCGCCTGGAAGCCGGGCAGCGCCAGGTCGACGGTGCGGCTGAGCACGCGGTAGCCCTCGGCGCGCAGGCCCTGCTCGATCTGCCGGGCGTAGCGCGCCGAGTCGGCCTGGTCGTAGGAGACCACGGCGGCGCTGGTCGCGCCGAGCCGCTCCTTGAAGAACCGGTACACCTCGGTGGTCTGGTAGAGGGTGCCGTCCCAGCCGACCGCGCGGCCGTCGCGCGGGGCGCTGCTGCCGTAGATGCCGTACAGGTGCGGCCACCGGTCGTAGGCGGTGCCGACGGGCTGCCCGCCGACGTCCGGCACGCCCTTCGCGCTGACGTACGGCGCGCCCGCGTACGTGAGGACGCTGCCCGCGACGAGGGCGAACACCCGGTCGCGGTCGACCAGGCGGTGCACGCAGTCCTGGTTGCCGATGCCGCTGCCGCCGTCGTCGCAGGTCACGACCTGCACGGTGCGGCCGCCGAGCCCGCCGGCGTCGTTCAGCGCGCGGAAGAAGGCGAGCGCGCCGAAGCGCGGCCCCGCGAAGGTCTCCGAGCCGACGGGACTGGTGAGCGAGGTGACGATGCCGACCTTGACGGTGCCGGGCCCGGCACCGGTGTCCGTGGCGCGGCCGGTGCCGCCGGCCGCGGGCGGGCCGAACGCGCTCTCCGGCAGCCTGCTGCCGCAGCCCGCCAGGGCCAGCAGCAGCGCGGCCGCCGCCACCGGCCCGGCCCGGCGGGCCGCCCGCCGGTACGCGGTCAGCCGCATCCCGGCACGGTCGCGCCGCCGGCCTGGGCGACGAGGCCGCAGAGGCTCTTCGTGGACACCTTCCACGTGCCGTCGTCCAGCACGGCGGTGCCGGTGGCGGCGGGCTGCACGACGTTGCCCTGCAGCGACAGCGTGTAGGTGACGGTCGCCTCGGTGGCGGAGGTGAAGTCCACGGCGGTCACGTCGGCCTTGACCTGGCCCACCCGGGGGTCGGCCGCGAAGCCCTGCAGGGCCGGGGCCAGTGCGGCGCCGTTCTGCAGCACCGCGGCCTTGTCGGCGATCGGCGTGGCCGGGTCGAAGAACTTCTCCCAGTTGGCCGTGACCTGGGCCTTCGCCGCCTCCACGTCGGCCGGGGCGCTGCCGGCCGGAGACGCCGGGGAGGCCGGGGAGGCCGAGGCGGTGGCCGTCGCCGAGGCACCGGCGGACGGCGAGCCGGAGCCCGAGGAGTCGCTGCTGCACGCCGCCGTCAGGCCCAGCGCGAGTGCGGCGAGGAGGGCCGCCGCCGCGGTCGCGGGGCGCCGCCGGCGGGCCGGGCACGGCCCGGTCGCCCGGGCCGGTTCGCTGCGGGTGGTACGCATGAGTCCCTCACCGCGTCCTTCCGACCGGCGGGCCGTCCTTCCCGCTGCCGGCCCCGGTCGCTCGTCTCGGAGCCGCCTCCGTGTCCGGAGCCGTCGCTGCGGCGCGATACACCGCGCGTGACACTATGAAGGCCGATCTGCGGACGAACCGCAAGAGGAGCGGGCGCATCGGCACAGAACGGACAGGTCTGGATGAACCGGATTCCCCGGCCGAGCGCCGCCGGGCTGCTGAGAGCCCTCCGGGAGTGGCCCGGCTGGTTCACGCTCGCCGCCGGCGCCGGGCTGTGCGTCCTCGGCTGGTACGGCGTCTCCGGTGAGCGGTTCACCGCCCGCCAGATGCCCTACCTCGCCTCCGCGACCGCCCCCGGGGCGGCGCTGATCGTGGCGGGCGCCGTCCTGATCGCCGTCCGCCGCCCGCCCGGCCGCGGCGCCGCCGCCGACCCGCGCCTCGACGAGCTGTACGCGCTGCTGGTCACCGACCGCCCGCCCGCCGAACCCGATGCCGATGCCGACGCCGGCTCGGCCGACCCGGCCGGGCGGGCGTCCGTGCCGCCGGTCGCCCTGCCCGGCGGCACGCTCTACCACCGCCCGGGGTGCCCGCTCGTCGCCGGGAAGAGCGCCGCCGCCCCGGCCCACCCGCAGGCCGTCCGGGACGGCGGCCTCACCCCCTGCCCGGTCTGCGAACCCGGACCGCCCGGCGAGCCCGGACCGCCCGGCGAGCCCGGACCGCCCGGCGGAGACCGGCCCCCCGCGGTGCCCGGACCGTGAGCGGGGGCGCCGGCCTCACCGCCGACCTCGCCCTGGCCGGGCTGTCCGTCGGCAGCGCCGCCGCGCTCAGCGGCGTCGGCCTGGTGGTCACCCACCGCACCACCGGCGTGCTCAACCTCGCCCAGGGCGCGCAGGCCGTCGCCACCGCCTACCTGTTGCGCGAGCTCGTCGTCGTCCGCGGCTGGCCGCTCGCCCCGGCCGCCGCGTTCTGCCTGCTCCTCGCCGCCCCGGCGTTCGGTGTGCTGCTCGACCTCGCGGTGTTCCGGCCGCTGCAGCGGCGCGGCGCCGGGGCGGGCGAGGCGATGGTCGCCGGGATCGGCGTGTTCGTGCTGCTCGTCGGCGCGGTGGTGCTGCTGTGGGGCACCGCGCCGTTCGCCGACGCACCGGCCCTCGTCGGGCCGCGGCGGCTCGCCGGCCCGGGCGGCCACGTGCTGCGCCTCGACACCGCCGTCCAGCTCGCCGCCGTCCTCGCACTGGTCGGCGGGGTCGGGCTCGTCACCCGGTACACGGCGTTCGGCCTGCGGGTGCGCGCCGTTGTCGACAACCGTCCGCTCGCCGGGCTCACCGGCATCGACGCCGACCGGATCTCCGCGGCCGGCTGGGCGTTCGGCTCGTTCACCGCGGGCCTGGTGGGCGTGCTGCTCGCGCCGTTCCTCCTGCTCGACCCGTACGGGCTGCCGCTGCTCGTGATGGAGACCATGGCCGTCGCCGTCGCCGCCCGGCTGCGCAGCCTCCCGGTGGCCGTCGTGACTGGGCTCGCCCTCGGCGTCGCCCAGAGCGAACTCACCCGGCTGCGCCCGCCCGGCCGGATGCTGCCGCTCGCCGAGGCCCTGCAGGCCGACCTGTTCACCGTCGCGCTCCTGGTGGCCGCCCTGCTGCCGTGGCGCGGCGCGGTCGACGACACCGGGCTCGCGCTGTCGACCCCCGCCGCCCGCCCCGGCCCGGCGGCCGGAGCCGCCCGGGCCGCGTGCGCCCTGCTCCTGCTGCTGCCGCTGGGTTTCCGCAGCGACGACCTGCGGCACGCGGTGGCGGTGCCCGCGCTGGCCCTGGTGCTGCTGTCGGTCGTCGTGGTCACCGGGTACGGCGGGCAGGTCTCGCTCGGCCAGGCCGGCTACGCGGGTCTCGGCGCGCTCGGCACCGCGCTGCTGATGTCGGGCCGGGTGCCCGGGGTGGGGCCGCTCCCCGCGGCGGCCGCCCTGCCGCTCGCGGTGGTCGCGGTGGTGCCGCTCGGCCTGCTCACCGGGTGGCCCGCGATCCGGCGCCGCGGTCTCGCCCTGGCCCTGGTCACGTTCGCGGTCGGCACCGCGCTCAGCCGGCTGGTCTTCGACCAGCCGTACGCCACCGCGGGGATCGCCGTCGACCGGCCGCGGTTCCTGGCGGGCGACGCCGCCTTCTACACCGCCGAGCTCGTCCTGCTCGGGGCCGCCCTGCTGCTGGTGCGGGCCCTGCACCGAGGGCGGACCGGCCGGGCGCTCACCGCGATGCGCGACCACCAGGCGGGCGCGTCCGCCGCGGGCGTCGACGTGCCCCGGCTCAAGCTGCTCGTCTTCATGGCCGGCGCCGGGCTGGCCGCGCTCGGCGGCGGCCTCGCGGCGCTCGGCGGGCGGGCGTTCTCCGCGGCGGCGTTCGACCCGGTGCAGAGCCTGCTGTGGTTCGCGACGGTGGTCGTGGCGGGCGCGGACAGCGCGGTCGGCGCCGTCCTGGCGGCGGCCCTGCTGACCGGGCTGGACGCCGGTTCGGCACCCGGCACCGCGGCCGTGGTGGTCGGGGTGCTCGCCGCGGCCGTCGGCCGGATGCCCGGCGGCCTCGCGGGCGTCCTGCGGCGCACGGCCGCCCGCCCGCCCGCCGCGCCGTCCCGGCTGACCCCGCTCGGGGAGCGGGCGCGTGCCCGCCTCCGCGACCGTCCGCCGGAGCGTCCCCGGTGAGCGCCGCGCCGGAGGCGGGCCTGGCCGCGCGCGGCCTCGTCCGGCGGTTCGGCGGCATCAGCGCGGTCGACGGCGTCGACCTCGACGTGCCGCCGGGCCGCATCACGGCGCTGGTCGGCCCGAACGGCGCCGGCAAGAGCACCCTCTTCGACTGCCTCGCCGGCGCCGTCCGCCCCGACGCGGGCCGGGTGCTGCTGGCCGGACGCGACGTCACCCGCCTGCCCGACCACGCCCGGGCCCGCCTCGGCCTCGCCCGGACGTTCCAGCGGATCGCCGTCTTCCCCGGCCTGACGGTCGGTGAGAACGTCCTGCTCGGCGCCGAGCAGCGCACCGGCGGCACCGCCCGCGGCCTCCTGGGGCTGCCCGTCCCCGGCGGACCGGAGGCCCGTGCGGCCACCGACCGGGCACTGCGCCTGCTCGGCCTGCACGCCCTCCGGGACGACCCCGTCGACCGGCTGCCCACCGGCACCCTCCGCCTGCTGGAACTCGCCCGCGCCTTCGCGGCCACCCCCACCGTGCTGCTGCTCGACGAACCCGGGGCCGGACTCGACCCGGCGCAGGCCGACCGGCTCGCCGCCGCGCTGCGCGCGCTCGCCGCCGAGGGCCTGGCCCTGCTGCTCGTCGAGCACGACGTGCGGTTCGTCGCCGGGCTCGCCGACACCGCGTACGTCATGGCGGCCGGCCGGATGCTGGCGACCGGGCCCGCCGCCGAGGTGCTGGCCGGCCCCGGGGCGGCCCGTGCCCGGGGCGGGCCGTGACCGTCGAGGCCGAGCTGCGCGCCGTCCGCGTCCGGTACGGGCTGGTCGAGGCCCTGCACGGGGTCGACCTGGCGTTCCCGGCCGGGCGGGTCACCGTGCTGCTCGGCCGCAACGGCGCCGGCCGCAGCACGGTGCTGCGGGCGCTGGCGGGCGCGGTCCGGCCGGCCTCCGGGGCGGTCCTGTGGGGCGGTCGCGAGGTCACCGCGGTGCCTGCGCACCTGCGGGCCCGGGCCGGCCTCGCCCTCGTTCCCGCCGAGCGCGCGGTCTTCGGCGCGCTGACCGTCGCCGAGCACCTCGGCGCCGGGGCCGGGGCCGGGGAGGCGACCGGCCTGTTCCCCGAGCTCCTCCCGCTGCTCCGCCGCCGGGCCGGCACCCTCTCCGGCGGCGAGCAGCAGATGACGGCGCTCGGCCGGGCACTGGCCGCCCGGCCCCGTCTGCTGCTGCTCGACGAGCCGGACCGCGGGCTCGCCCCGGCGGTGGCCGCCCGGCTGCACGGCCGGCTGCTGGCCGCGGCGGCCCTCGGCGGGACGGTCGTCGTGGCCGCCCCGGCGCTGCCCGCCGGTCTCGCCGGGGCCGGGGTGGTGCACGTCCTGCACCGCGGCCGGGTGGTCTTCAGCGGTGAGCCGGGCGAGCTCCGCGCCGGGGCGCCCCTGCCGTGACCCGGCGGGCGGTGCCCCGGCGCGGCGGCCGCTACGCCGTGGCGCGGGCGGCGGTGCTCCTGACCAGGGCGATGCCGAGGCCGGCCACGCCGAGTGCCATCACCAGCAGCCCCGGGGGGAAGGTCACCGCGGGCAGCACGCCGCGCAGCGCGACGGGCGCGGCCCCGAGCACGTAGGCGGCGACGGCCGTCCGGGGCACGGTGCGGGCCTGCCACAGCGCGGCGCCGAAGAGCAGCACCCCGGTGAGGAAGACGACGGACGAGGCCGTGAACACCCGGCCGGTCAGGCCGTCCACCAGACCGGTGATCTGGTCGCCGGTCAGCTCGGGGAAGACGAGGTTCAGGATGTACTCGACGCCGAGCAGGCCCGCCAGGCCGAGGAAGTTGAGCGCGTAGCCGACGGTGGCGAGGGCGCCGCCGCGCTCGCGGACGGCCAGGAAGAGGCCGGTGACGAGGAACAGCCCGAAGCCCTCCGCCAGGGGTGCGAGCACGTGGGTGAAGGCCAGGTCGTCGGGGATCAGCCCGCCGCGGCGGGCGGCGTTGAGCAGCAGGATCGCGGCGGACGTCAGGCCGGCCCAGCCGGCGGGCCGGTCGAGGGCGAGCGGGCGCGTGGTCATGGTGCGTGCCTCCGGGGTGGTGGGGGGAGCAGTGGATAACGCTTGTCATAACGTAGGTTCGGCAGGGGGCCCGTAGCCGGGCCCGCCGGGGTCCGTCATCGTTCGGTAAGACCCGGCACAGGGGGCGGCAGGATGTTCGGCAGGGCTCGGCAGGACGTGGAAGGGACGGTCACCGCCGTGGTGGAGGGCGAGGAGCTGAGGGACCGGTTCGTCGGGGCCGCGCTGAGGGTGGTGGCGGAACACGGGCCGGCCGGTCTGACGGTCCGCCGGGTCGCCGAGGAGGCCGGGTCGTCCACGATGGGCGTCTACAGCCGGTTCGGCAGCCGTACCGGCATGCTCGAAGCCCTGTACGAGCGGGCGTTCGCGATGCTCCGCGACGCCTTCGCGCGGGTGCCCGTCACCGGTGACGCCGCCGCCGACGTCCGGGCGCTGGCCCTGGCGTACCGCGCGTTCGCGCTGGAGAGCCCGGCCCGGTACGCGTTCATGTTCGAGCGGGCGGTGCCGGGGTTCGACCCGGGCCCGCGGCTGCGGACGGAGGCGCTCGGGTCGACGTTCGGGGTGCTGGCCGCCGCGGTCGGCCGGGCGGCCGCCCCGCAGGCGGCCGCGCACGACGCGTACCTCGTCTGGGCGGTCCTGCACGGCACGGTCGGCATCGAGCTCGCCCACCGGGAGCGCACCGACCTGCCCGGCTGGTCCGCCGCCGCGGACCGGGAGGGCGTCTACCTCGACGGCCTGGCCGCGCTCTGGCGCGGCCTCGGGCTCGACGGCCCCTGACCGGCCCTGCGTCAGCCCTGCGGCGCCGCCCGGTCGCCAAGCCGCCGGTTGCGGGCCGCCCGCGCCGCGAGCCGCTGCTCGACCGGTACGGCGGCCAGCGCGCCCAGCGCCAGCGCGACCGCCTGCCCGACCCGGGCGCCGAACGGCGCGGGCTCGTCGGCGGCGTCCGGCAGCTCGGCGACCACCTCGTCGACGAGGCCGACCGCCGCCAGGTCGTACGCGCCGATGCCCTGGGTGCGGGCGAGTTCGGCGGCGTGCCCGCCGTCGCGGTGGACGATCGCCGAGGCGCCCTCGGGGGGCAGCGGGGCGAGCCAGGCGTGCTCGGCGGCGACGACCCGGTCCGCGGGCAGCAGGGCGAGCGCGCCGCCGCCGGAGCCCTGGCCGAGCAGCACGGCGAGCACGGGGGTGCGCAGCGCGGTGAGCGTGTGGAGGCAGTGGGCGATCTCCACGGCGATGCCGTCGAGTTCGGCCTGCACGGAGAGTTCGGCGCCGGCGGTGTCGACGACGGTGACCAGCGGCAGTCCGAGCTGCTGGGCGAGCCGGGCGGTGCGGCGTACGGCGCGCAGGTCGGCGGCGGTGAACGGCCGGTCGGCGCCCGCGGGGGCCCGCTGCTGGCCGACGAGCACGGCGGGCTGCCCGCCGAAGACGGCCAGGGCGCGGACGAGGGCGCCCTCGTGGCCGCCGGGTGCGCCGAGCAGCACGGCCTCGTCGGCGCCGGCGTCGAGCAGTTCGCGGGTGCCGGGCCGGTCGGTCCGGCGGGTGCGGCGCACGGAGTCCCAGGCGTCCCGGGTGCTGCCGGCGGGCCGCCCGGGCGGCGGCTCGGGCTGCCGTACGGGCTGCCGGGCGCCGAGCACGGCGAGCACGCGCCGCACGGTGCCGCGGAGGTCCTCGGGCGGCACCACGGCGTCGACGAGGCCGCGGGCGGCCAGGGTCTCGGCCCGCTGCACGCCGGGCGGCAGCCGGACGCCGCGCAGCTCCTCGTAGACCCGGGGGCCGAGGAAGCCGAGCCGGGCGCCGGGCTCGGCGAGCACGACGTGGCCGAGCGTGCCCCAGGAGGCGAACACCCCGCCCATGGTGGGGTTGCGCAGGTAGGTGAGGTACGGGAGCCCGGCGGACTGGTGGGCCTGGACGGCGGCGGTGACGCGCACCATGCAGAGGAACGCGGCGGAGCCCTCCTGCATCCGGGTGCCGCCGGAGACCGGCAGGGCCAGCACGGGGAGGCCCTCGGCGGTGGCGCGTTCCACCGCGCGGGTGATGCGTTCGGCGGTGGCGACGCCGATCGAGCCGCCGAGGAAGCCGAACTCGGAGGCGATCAGGGCGACGGGCCGGCCGTCGACGAGCCCGAGGCCGGTGGTGACGGCCTCGTCGAGGCCGGTGGCCTCCGCGGCGCGGGCCAGCGAGGCCGCGTACGCCGGGTCGGCGCCCGGGTGGGTGACGGGGTCGTCCCAGCAGGTGAAGCTGCCGTCGTCGACGACCAGGCCGATCAGCCGCCCGGCCGTCGGGCCGCGTTCCCCGCCCATGCGCACCCCCGCGGTCCGTGGGGTGCTGCACCGGCACCCGCCCGGGCCCAGGGTACGGGCCCGCGGGCGGCCCGGAGGTGGCGCCCCGCGGATGCGGCACGGGCGGCGGCCCCGGGTGTCCCGGTGGCCGCCGCCCGTGCCGGGCGGTGCCGGATCAGAAGTTGATCATGTGTCCGGCCAGGCCGTGCACGGCCTCCTTGACCGCCTCGCCGAGCGTCGGGTGGGCGTGCACGTTGCGGGCGACCTCGTGCACGGTGAGGTCCCACTGCTGGGCCAGGGTCAGCTCCGGCAGCAGCTCGGTGACCTCGGGGCCGATCAGGTGCGCGCCGAGCAGCTCGCCGTGCTTCTGATCGCTGATCAGCTTGACGAAGCCCGCCGGGTCGCCGAGGCCGTGCGCCTTGCCGTTGGCGGTGAAGGGGAACTTCACGACCTTCACGTCGTAGCCCTGCTCCCGGGCCTGCGCCTCCGTCCAGCCGAAGCTCGCGATCTGCGGCTGGCAGTAGGTGGCCCGCGGGATCATCACGAAGTCGAGCTCCATGGTCTCCGCGCCCGCGATGGTCTCCGCGGCGATGACGCCCATCGACTCGGCGGCGTGCGCGAGCATCAGCTTGGCCGTGACGTCGCCGATCGCGTAGATGTGCGGCACGTTGGTGCGGCCGCGGCCGTCCACGTCGATCGCACCGCGCTCGGTGAGCTTCACGCCGGTGCTCTCCAGGCCGTAGCCCCGGGTGCGCGGGGCGAAGCCGATGGCCTGGAGCACCTTGTCGGCCTCCAGCACCTTCTGCTCGCCCTTCTGCGTGACGGTCACCCGCACCTTGGCGTTCGGGTCGGAGTCGTCGATCGCGTCGACCCGCGTCGACGTCAGCACCTCGATGCCGAGCCGCTTGTAACGCTTGGCCAGCTCCGCGGAGACGTCGGCGTCCTCCAGCGGCACCATCCGGTCGAGGAACTCGACGACGGTCACCTGCACGCCGTAGTTGTGCAGCACGTACGCGAACTCGACGCCGATCGCCCCGGCGCCCGCGATGATGATGCTCCCCGGCAGCGTGTCGGTGAGGATCTGCTCCTCGTACGTCACGACGCGCTCGCTCAGCGCGGTGCCGGGCAGCAGCCGGGTGGTCGCGCCGGCCGCGATGACGCAGTGGTCGAACGTCACCGTCTCCGTGCCGCCCGCACTCAGCGTGACCTGCAGGGTGTGGTCGTCGACGAAGGCGCCCCAGCCGTCGTACTCGGTGATGCCGTTCTTCTTCGTCAGGTAGTGGATGCCGGCCACCCGCCCGTCCGCGACCTTGCGGCTGCGCAGGTACGCCTCGCGGTAGTCGAAGCGGACGGTGCCCTCCACCGTGATGCCGAAGGTCTTCGCCTCCTTGGTGAAGATGTGCGCCAGCTCGGCGTTCCGCAGCAGGGCCTTCGACGGGATGCACCCGACGTTCAGGCAGACCCCGCCCCAGTACTTGGTCTCGATGACCGCCGTGCGAAGCCCGAGCTGTGCGGAGCGGACCGCGGCGGTGTACCCGCCCGGGCCCGCACCCAGGACCACGACGTCGAAGTGTGAGCTCATGAGCCACACGATAGACCTCGCGGGCTCCCGGCGGGCGGGCCGCCGGGAGCCCGCTCGACCCGTCACCGTCCGCGCGCCGGTGGCATGCTGGGAGAGGCCGTGCCCCCGCCGGGAGCCGGGGTGCGAGCCGCCGCCGGAGCAGCCGAGGGCCCGCAAGGGGGTGCCCGATGAGCCCGTCCGCGAAGATCGCCGCACTGCCCTGCGGCAGACGTGCCAAGTGGTTCGTGCTGGCTTTCTGGCTGGTGCTCCTCGTGGTCGCCGTGCCGCTGGCGGGCAAGCTCGCCGACGTCGAGGACAACGAGGCGTCCAGCTGGCTGCCCGGCAACGCCGAGTCGACCCAGGTGCTGGAGGCGCAGCGCGGCTTCTTCCCCGTCGACACCGCCCAGGCCGTCGTCGTGTACGAGCGCGACGGCGGCATCACCGCGGCCGACAGGGCCGTGGCGGTGCGGGACGCCGCCGCGTTCGCGGACGCCCCGCACGTCGCCGGCGTGGTGGTCGGCCCGCAGGTGTCCGCCGACGGCGAGGCCATGCAGACCATCGTGCCGGTCGACATCGGCACGGGCGGCTGGGAGGACCTCCAGCCCGCCGTCGACTCGCTCCGCGCCACCGCGTCGGACGGCAGCCTCGGCATGGCCACGTACGTCACCGGTCCGGCCGGTATCGGCGCCGACCAGGCGGAGGCGTTCGCGGGCATCGACGGCACCCTGCTGATCGCCACCGTGATGGTGGTCATCGTGCTGCTGCTGCTCACCTACCGCAGCCCGGTGCTGTGGCTGCTGCCGCTGTTCTCGGCCGGCGCCGCGCTGATGGTCGCCGAGGCGGTCATCTACCTGCTCGCCAGGTACGCCGGGCTGACCGTCAACGCCCAGAGCGCGGGCATCCTGATCGTGCTGGTCCTGGGGGCGGGCACGGACTACGCCCTGCTGATCACCGCGCGTTACCGGGAGGAGCTGCGCAACCACCGCGACCGCCACGAGGCGATGGCGTTCGCCCTGCACCGGGCCGGTCCGGCGATCCTGGCGAGCTCGGCCACGGTGGTCGCGTCGATGCTGTGCCTGCTGCTCGCCGAGATGAACTCCACCCGCGGCCTGGGCCCGGTCTGCGCGATCGGCGTGCTGGTGGCGCTGGCGGCCATGCTCACCCTGCTGCCGGCGATCCTGGTGATCGTGGGCCGCTGGGTCTTCTGGCCGGTCCGGCCCGCGTACGGCACGCCGGAGCCGACCCGCAGCGGCCGCTGGGCGCACGTCGGCGGCTGGATCGGCCGGCGGCCGCGCAAGGTGTGGACCGGTACCGCCCTGGCGCTCGCCGTGTGCAGCCTCGGCCTGATCTCGCTCAACGCCACCGGCCTCACCGCCGCTGGGACGTTCACCGGCAAGCCCGACTCCGTCACCGGCCAGCAGGTGCTGGCCGCGCACTTCCCGGGCGGCACCGGGTCGCCGCTGACGGTCGTGTCGAACGCCGACGGCGCCGAGCGCGTCCGGGTGACGACGGCCGCCACCCAGGGGGTCGCGGGCGCGACGGACGTCGTCGTCAAGAACGGCGAGGCGATCTTCCAGGCGACCCTGGCCGATCCGCCGGACAGCGACGCCGCGAAGGCCACCGTCGACCGGGTCCGCGACGCCGTGCACGCGATCCCGGGCGCCGACGCCCAGGTGGGCGGCAACACCGCCGTCCAGCTCGACGCCGGGCGGGCCGCGGCCCACGACAACAAGGTGATCATCCCGGTGGTGCTCGTCGTGGTGATGCTGATCCTCGCCGCCCTGCTGCGGGCGGTGGTCGCGCCGCTCGTGCTGATCGGCACGGTGGTGCTCTCGTTCACGGCGGCCCTCGGTGTCAGCGCCTTCGTCTTCGCGCACGTCTTCCACTTCGAGGGGCAGGACCAGGCCTTCCCGCTGTTCGTGTTCGTCTTCCTGGTCGCGCTCGGCATCGACTACAACATCTTCCTGATGACGCGCGTCCGGGAGGAGTCCGCGCACCGCGGCACCCGGGAGGGCGCCGTCGCCGGACTCGCCGCGACCGGCGGCGTCATCACCTCCGCGGGCCTGATCCTCGCCTCCACCTTCGCCGTGCTCGGCACCCTGCCCGTCGTGGGATTCGCCGAGATCGGCTTCGCGGTCGCCCTCGGCGTCCTCCTGGACACCCTGGTCGTGCGGTCGGTGCTGGTCACCGCGCTCACCATCGACCTCGACCGCCACATGTGGTGGCCCTCCCGCCTGGGCACCCGTGCGGCCGCCGGCGAGCACCGGACGCAGGCCGCGCCACAGGCCCCCGGGCCGTAGCCGCCGCACCCGGCACGGCGGCGTGCCCGGGCCTCCCTCGCCCGGGCACGCCGCCGTTCGGTCCCGGCCGGCCGGCCGGCCGTCAGTCCAGGCAGAGCACCGATCGCAGCACGGCCTCCAGCACGGCCTCCGGCTCGCCGACGGACTCCGCCGACCGCCAGGCGACGAACCCGTCCGGCCGCACCAGCACCGCGCCCTCCGCGCCGATGCCGTACGCCTCGGCGAAGTCCGGGCCCGGCTCCGGTCCCTGCTCCAACTCCAGCCCGGGGCCGACCCGGTGGACGGTCAGCGGCACGCCCAGGCGCTTGCCGACCCGCTCGCCGGCCTCCCGCCAGGCCCGCCCGTCCGACCCGGCCAGCAGCACCGGCACGGTCTCGAACAGGTCGAGCGAGGACAGCGCCACCCCGGCCCGCCGGAGCCGCACGTGCGGGGCGCGCCCGCCGGGGGAGCCGTCCGCCGCGAACGTGTCCGGCACCGCCGGGCCGTCCGCGTCGGCACCCACCACCGCACCCAGCGGGTAGCGGTAACCGAGCGCCACGGCAAGGACGTTGCTCTGCCGCCCAGTGCCCGGCGTCACCTCGTAGCCCGGGTGCCGGTGCTCCGCGGACCGCGCCGTGGCCCGCGCGCTCGTCGACTCGGCGACCGGCCGCCGCTCACGCCCGTACGACTCCAGCAGGCTGGCCCCGGCCCAGCCGCCGAGCACGGCGGCCAGCTTCCACGCCAGGTTGTGCGCGTCCTGGATGCCCGTGTTGGAGCCGAACGCCCCGGTCGGGGACATCTCGTGCGCCGAGTCGCCGGCCAGGAACACCCGTCCGGCGGAGTACCGCTCGGCCACCCGCTGCGCCGCGTGCCACGGCGCCCGGCCGGTGATCTCCACCTCCAGGTCGGGCACCCCGGCCGCGGCCCGGATGTGCGCGATGCACCGCTCGTCCGTGAACTCTTCCAGCGCCTCGCCGTTCTCCGGGTGCCACGGCGCGTGGAACACCCACTGCTCCTGGTTGTCGACCGGCAGCAGCGCCCCGGCGCCCGCCGGGTCGGTCAGGTAGCAGGCGATGAAGCGCCGGTCGCCGACCACGTCGGCCAGCCGCTTCGCCCGGAAGGTGATGCTCACGTTGTGGAACAGGTCGCCCGGCCCGGTCTGCCCGATGCCGAGCCGCTCCCGGACGGGGCTGCGCGGCCCGTCCGCCGCCACCAGGTACGACGCCCGGACGGTCTCCTCCGCACCGGTCTCCCTGCTGCGGAGCAGCGCCGTCACCCCGTCGGCGTCCTGCTCGAACGACACCAGCTCGGTGCCGAACCGGATGTCCCCGGACAGGCGGCGGGCGTGCTCCAGCAGCACCGGCTCCAGGTCGTTCTGGCTGCACAGGCACCAGCCGGACGGGCTGAACCGCTTGAGGGCTCCGCCCGGGTCGATCTCCCGGAAGAGCCACTCCTGCTCGGCCCCGGTCAGCGTGTCGGCCTGCAGGATGCCGTGGTTCTCCGCCAGGACGGAGGCGGCCTGCCGGATCGCGGACTCCACGCCCGCGACCCGGAAGAGTTCCATCGTCCGGACGTTGTTGCCGCGTCCACGGGGGTGGTGCGAGGTACCGGCGTGCTTCTCCACCAGCAGGTGGGGCACCCCCAGCCGGCCCAGGAAGAGGGAAGTGGACAGCCCCACCAGGGAGCCGCCCACGATCAGGACGGGCAGCCGGCCGTCGGCGGTTGGTTTCATCGTCACTCCAGTCATGAGAAGGGCCCGCCCCCAGCGTCGCGGGACTCCTCCGTGTCCGCCCTGCCGACTGCGCCCATGGACCTGTCATTTCGCCCGGATGGGTTCCTGCTCTCGCACGATCCGTCACGGACGGCCACGATCGACCTCAGATCGCGTGACCGGCCCCGGTCAGGACCCGCCGCCACCAGCAGCGGGTCGTCCGCGAACCTCTGCCACCCGGGCCGCCTGCCACGGCGCCGCCGGTCGCCCCGCCCTTCCCAGCCCTGCTGCCGGCCCGCGGTGCGCCGGTCCTGCCCGCCTCCGTCTCGAGAAGAACGAGTGATGATGACGACCACCCTCACGGAAGCCGTAACCGACCCCCACCACGCCGCGATCACCGCGCCCCGGCTGCGCGTCGTCCTGATGTGCGACGTCATGGCCGGCGAGCAGGAGCGCTTCCTGCGCGCCTACGAGCAGCTGCGCCACCAGGTCGCCGCGGTGCCCGGCCACGTCAGCGACCAGCTCTGCCAGTCGATCGAGGACCCGTCCCGCTGGCTCATCACCAGCGAGTGGGAGAGCGCCCAGCCCTTCCTGTCCTGGGTGGACAGCGAGGAGCACCGGGAGATGGTGAAGCCGCTGCACGGGTGCGTCCGCGACACCCGCTCGCTGCGCTTCAGCATCATGCGGGAGACCGCCGGCGACTACGTCTACGACGGGCCCGAGCCGGTCGTCGACGGCATCGTCCGGCACGCCCTGACCTTCACCGTCAAGCCCGGCAGCGAGCCCGAGGTCGAGCGGATCCTCGCCGGCTACGCCTCGCCGCGGGCCCGGGTCGACGACCACACCCGGCTCTGCCGCACCTCGCTCTTCCTGCACGGCAACCGCGTGGTGCGGGCCGTCGAGGTCTCCGGCGACCTCGGCGCGGCCCTCCGCCACGTCGCCATGCAGCCCGAGGTGCGCGCCGTCGAGCAGGCGATCAACCCGTACCTGGAGGAGGCCCGCGACCTGGACGACCCGGAGTCGGCCCGCGGCTTCTTCATGCGCGCGGCGCTGCCGGCCGTGCACCGTGTCGCCTCCGCCGACGCGCCGGCCGCGCCGGTGTCCCGGTACGCGGTGCACTACCCGGTCCGGCCCGGACAGGGCGACCCGGTCGTCGGCCTGCTGGCCCGTCAGGACCGCCAGGCCGTCGAGGAGGGCACGCCGCTGGTCTCCAGCACGATCTTCCACCGCGGCGACGTGGTCGTCCGCCTGATCGACCTGGCCGGCCGCGCCGAGGCCGACCCGGCGCTCGCCGCCGGTGCCTCCGGACACCCCGCCGCCGAGGCCCTGGGCAAGCTGCTGGACCTCGACGAGCACCACGACCTGCGGACCGCGACCGGCGTCGCCCGCTTCCTCGCCGACCACACGATGCAGCTGGTCACCGACCGCGCGGCCGCCGACGCCTGAGCACCCGGCCCGAGGGCGTCGAACCCGACGGCCCTTCCCCGAACCGCCCTTGGAGGCATCAACCATGACCACGGATTTCCCACGCATCGTGCGCGTCGACGAGGCACCGCCGAACACCCGCCGCGGCGGCGATCTGCGCACCCTCCTCAGTCCGGCGACGGTGGGTGCCACCAGCGGCTTCATGGGGCTGGCGATCGTGCAGCCGGGTGACCGCATCGCGGAGCACTACCACCCGTACTCCGAGGAGTTCGTCTTCGTGGTCTGCGGCGAGCTGGAGGTCGACCTCGACGGGGTGCCGCTGCGGCTCGCCCCCGAGCAGGGGCTGATGATCCCGCTCAACGTCCGCCACCGGTTCCGCAACGTCGGCAGCACCGAGGCGCGGATGGTCTTCCACCTAGGCCCGCTCGCGCCGCGGCCCGAGATCGGCCACGTCGACACCGAGGACACCCCCTGGCCGGCCCCGCCGGAACCGGCCGAGGCGGTCTCGTGACCCGGCGGGTGGTGGTCACCGGGCTCGGCGTCGTCGCGCCCGGCGGAGTGGGCGTCCCCGCGTTCTGGGACCTCCTCACCGCAGGGCGTACCGCGACCCGCGGCATCACCTTCTTCGACCCGTCGGGCTTCCGCTCCCGCATCGCCGGGGAGTGCGACTTCGACCCGTACGCGGCGGGTCTCGACGCCTCGGAGATCGCCCGCTCCGACCGGTACGTGCAGTTCGCGCTGGCCGCGGCCGCCGAGGCGTGCCGCGACGCCGGGCTCGACATGGCCGCCGAGGACCCGTGGCGGGTCGGCGTCTCGCTCGGCACCGCGGTCGGCGGCACCACCCGGCTGGAGCACGACTACGTCGGAGTCAGCGCCCGCGGCGGGCGCTGGGACGTCGACCACCGGGCCGCCGAACCGCACCTGCACCGCGCGTTCACCCCCGCCACGCTCGCCTCCGCGGTCGCCGAGCAGGCCGGCGCGTACGGGCCGGTGCAGACGGTCTCCACCGGCTGCACCTCGGGCCTCGACGCCGTCGGCTACGCCCTGCAGGCCGTCGAGGACGGGCGGGTGGACGTCTGCATCGCGGGCGCCTCGGACTCGCCGATCTCCCCGATCACCGTCGCCTGCTTCGACGCGATCAAGGCGACCTCCGAGCGCAACGACGACCCGGAGCACGCCTCCCGGCCGTTCGACGCCACCCGGGACGGCTTCGTGCTCGGCGAGGGCGGCGCCGTCCTGCTGCTGGAGGAGTACGAGCACGCGCGGCGGCGCGGCGCCCGGATCCACTGCGAGATCGGCGGATTCGCCACCTTCGGCAACGCATACCACATGACCGGCCTCACCCAGGAGGGCCGGGAGATGTCGGCGGCGATCGACAGCGCCCTGGAGCACGCCGGGGTCAACGCCTCCGACCTCGACTACGTCAACGCGCACGGCTCCGGGACCAAGCAGAACGACCGGCACGAGACCGCCGCCGTCAAGCGTTCGCTCGGCGCCCACGCCTACCGGACGCCGATGAGCTCCATCAAGTCGATGGTCGGCCACTCGCTCGGTGCCATCGGTGCCATCGAGCTCGTCGCCTGCGCGCTGGCGCTGGCGAACGGGGTGGTGCCGCCGACCGCCAACTACGAGACCCCGGACCCGGAGTGCGACCTGGACTACGTGCCCAGGACCGCGCGCGAGCTGCCCCTGCGGCACGTGCTCTCCGTCGGGAGCGGCTTCGGCGGCTTCCAGTCCGCGGTCGTCCTCAGCAGAGAGGGGGCACGGACATGACCAGTGCCCGAGGCAACCGGCGGACGGTGGTGACCGGCATCGGGGTGGTCGCACCCAACGGCGTCGGCGCCGACGACTTCTGGAAGGCCACCCGGGAAGGCGCCGCCGTTCTGGGCCCGGTCACCCGCGAGGGCTGCGAGCAGCTGCCGCTGCGGGTCGCCGGCGAGGTCACCGGGTTCGACGCGGACGCCGCCGTCGAGGGCCGCTTCCTCGTCCAGACCGACCGCTTCACCCACTACGCGATGGCCGCCGCCGACCTCGCCCTGGAGGACGCGCGCCTGCACCCGGACGAGAACGCGCCGTTCGCCACCGGCGTGGTGACCGCGGCCGGTTCGGGCGGCGGCGAGTTCGGCCAGCGCGAGCTGCAGAACCTGTGGGGCCAGGGTCCCCGGTTCGTCGGCCCGTACCAGTCGATCGCGTGGTTCTACGCCGCCAGCACCGGACAGATCTCCATCCGCGGCGGATTCAAGGGGCCCTGCGCCGTCGTGGCCAGCGACGAGGCCGGCGGCCTCGACGCCCTGGCGCACGCGGCCCGGAGCATAGCGCGCGGCGCCGACGCGATCGTCGTCGGCGGCGCGGAGGCACCGCTCGCCCCGTACTCGATGGTCTGCCAGCTCGGCTACCCCGAGCTCAGCCTCGTCGAGGACCCGGCGCGGGCCTACCTGCCGTTCACCGCACAGGCGAGCGGTTTCGTCCCCGCCGAGGGCGGCGCGATGTTCGTCCTGGAGGACGAGACGGTGGCCCGCCGGCGAGGCGCCCGGATCCGGGCCGAACTCGCCGGACACGCCGCCACCTTCACCGGCGCGTCCCGCTGGGAGGAGTCCCGCGAGGGCCTCGCCCGCGCCATCCGCTCCGCCCTCGAACAGGCGCGCTGCGCGCCCGACGAGATCGACGTCGTCTTCGCCGACGCCCTCGGCGTGCCGGAGGCCGACCGCGCCGAGGCGCTCGCCATCGCCGACGCGCTCGGCGACCACGCCTGCCGGGTGCCGGTGACGGCGCCCAAGACCGGCATCGGCCGCGCCTACTGCGGCGCCCCGCTGCTGGACACCGCCGCGGCCGTGCTGGCGATGGAGCAGGGATTCGTCCCTCCCACGCCGAACGTCACCGACGTCGTGCACGACCTCGACCTGGTCTGCGGCTACGGCCGCACCGCGGAACTGCGCACCGCCCTGGTGCTCAGCCGCGGGCTGATGGGATCCAACGCCGCCCTGGTGCTGCGCGCCGGCGCCGGCGGGCCGTCCTGACCGGCCGCCCCCTCCCGAACCTAGGAGTACCCCCCATGACCCACGTCCTCACCTACGGCGAACTGGCGGTGCTGATCAAGGCCCGCGCCGGCATCACCGTCGACCAGCCGGACCTGGAGCGCCCCGGCGCGACCTTCGAGGAGTTCGGCGTCGACTCGCTCGCGCTGCTCGGCATCGTCGGCGAGCTGGAGAACCGGCACGCCTCGCCGGTGAGCCCCGGCGCCGAGATGTCCAAGACCCCGCAGGACTTCCTCGACGCCGTCAACGCGTCCGCGACGACGGGAGCCTGACACCATGCCCGGTCACACGGACAACGAGATCCTCATCAACGCGCCCGTCGAGCTCGTCTGGGACATCACCAACGACCTGGAGAACTGGCCCGGCCTCTTCAGCGAGTACGCCTCCGTCGAGGTGATCGACCGGGAGGGCCCGAAGACGACCTTCCGGCTCACCATGCACCCCGACGAGAACGGCACCGTCTGGAGCTGGGTCTCCGAGCGGGAGACCGACCGGCACGGACTGACGGTCAAGGCCCGGCGCGTCGAGCCCGGACCGTTCGAGTTCATGAACATCCGCTGGGAGTACGCCGAGCAGCCCCAGGGCACGCTGATGCGCTGGATCCAGGACTTCGCCATGAAGCCCACCGCGCCGGTCGACGACCACGGCATGACCAACCACATCAACCGCAACTCCCGGATCCAGATGGAGCTCATCCGGGAGAAGGTCGAGATGCAGGCGGGGCGGGGGTGAGCACCGTGTACCGATCGCTCATCGTCGCGCGGATGCGCCCCGGCGCGGACCGGGACATCGCGGGCATCTTCGCCGACTCCGACTGCGGTGAGCTGCCGGGTCTGATCGGCGTGACCGGACGCAGCCTCTTCCAGTTCGGCGACCTCTACATGCACCTGATCGAGGCCGACCGGCCGCCCGGCCCGGCCGTCGCCGAGCACGTGCGCCACCCGGAGTTCCGCCAGGTGAGCCAGCGGCTCACGGCGCACGTCCAGGCGTACGACCCGGAGACCTGGCGGGAGCCGGCCGACGCCATGGCACGCGAGTTCTACCGCTGGGAGCGGCCCGTCGGCTGATGCCGCAGGACCGCCCAGGGCGCCGGCCGGGATCCACCGGGCCGGCGCCCTGGCGCGTGCCCGGCGGCGGGCGCGCAGCCGACGGGCGGTGGGCGGTGGGCGGGGCGGTGGTTGCGCAGGCCGGCGGCCGGCGCGCACGGCGGGGTAGTGGAGCGGGACCGGTGGAACGCCCGTGGCCCGCCGGCAGGCTGCCGGCGGGCCACGGGCGTCACGGACGGGGCGTCAGCCCTCGACGGTGCTCTCGAAGGCGTGCAGGTAGGGGTTGACCGGGCGGACCTCGTCGACGTGCAGGCCGGCCTTGCTCATCAGCCCGAGCATGCTCTCCCGGGAGTGCTTGGCCCCGCCGACGTTCAGGAGCAGCAGCAGGTCCATCGCGGTGGTGAAGCGCATCGAGGGGCTGTCGTCGACGAGGTTCTCGACCACCACGACGCGGGCGCCGGGCCGGGCCGAGGCGACGATGTTGGCCAGGGTGCGCCGGGTGGACTCGTCGTCCCACTCCAGGATGTTCTTGATCAGGTAGAGGTCGGCCTCCACCGGGATGGACACCCGGCAGTCGCCCGGCACCAGACGGGCCCGGTCGGCGAGCGAACCGCCGGGACGCAGCCGCGGGTCGGCGTCCGCGACGACCTGCGGCAGGTCCAGCAGCGTGCCGTGCAGGCCGGGGTGCTTCTCCAGGAGCCCGGCCAGGGCCAGGCCCTGCCCGCCGCCGATGTCGACCACGCTGGAGACGCCGGTGAGGTCGAGGAAGGCCACCAGGTCGGCGGCCGACTGGCGGCTGGAGCTGCTCATCGCCTTGTCGAAGACCTTCGCGGACTCGCCCGCGTCGTCGTGCAGGTACTCGAAGAACTCCTTGCCGTACAGCTCCGGGAAGATGTTGCGGCCGGTGCGCACCGCCTCGTCGAGGCGGGGCCACACCTGCCACGTCCACGGCTCGGTGCACCAGAGGGCGATGTGGCGGAGGCTGTTGGGGGCGTCCTCGCGCAGCATCCGGGACATGTCGGTGTGGGCGAAGCGGTCGTCGTCCGCCTCGGTGAAGATGCCGTAGCTGGTGAGGGCCCGCAGCAGGCGGCGGAGCGGCTTGGGCTCGACCCCGACGGCGGAGGCGAGGTCGCGGACGGACGCGGGGGACTCGCCGAGGGCGTCGGCGACGCCGATCGACGCCGCGGCCCGGATGGCCGCGGCGCACGCGGCGCCGAAGACGAGCTCGCGCATCCGCATCGCGGCGGGCGGGGAGGTGGCGGGGGCGCCGGTGGCGGGAGGAGCGGTGGCCGTGGCGGACATCGGGCCGCCTTTCGTGGACGGGGGCGGGGTGCCCGGTGGGGAGGGGGGAGTACGGGGTGGTGCCGTGGTGCGGGCGGGCGGGGTCAGCAGTGACCGGCCGGCTCGGAGACCCCGCAGTAGTTGCCGGTGAAGGTGTTGCCGGTGCCCGTGTCGCGGTCGGCGAGGTCGGCGGGGCCGTTCGACGACAGGACGTTGCGGGTCACGGTGATCCGGTTGTTGGGGGTGCCGACCACGCTGCTGAAGAGGACGATGCCGCCGGACATCGGCGAGGCGCCCTTGTTGTCCTGCACCTGGTTGTCCGTCACGAGGGAGTCCTCGGCGCCGGTGAAGAGGATGCCCGTGCCCTGGATGAAGGCGAGGCGCGGGTTGGGCGGGCAGTACTTGTTGTTCTCCACCACCCGGTTGCGGCTCACCGTCAGCGCGCCCGCCTTGGGCACGCCCTCGTCGCCGACGACGAAGACGCCGCCGCAGTTGCCGGTGATGTCGTTGGCGTCGACGGTGAGCGTCCGGGCACGGCGGACGATCACGCCGATCCGGTTGCCGGACAGGTGGTTGGCGCGGATCACGGTGCCCTGGGTGTCGATCGCGCCGCCCTCGTTGGCGACCGAGTTGGCCAGGAAGATGCCGGCCTGGACGTTGTCGGTCGCGCTGTTGCCGGTGAGGCGGGCGCGGACGGACTTCTCCTGGCTGATGCCCTGCTGGCCGTTGCGGTGGGCGCCCACGCCGGTGACCCGGAGGCCGTCGGTGTCCGAGGCGTCGAGGCCGTTCTTCGTGAAGCCGGTGACCGTCAGCGAGGACACCTGCACGCCGGTGAGCGGCTGCGCGTCGGTGCCGTGCACGCAGATGCCGTGGCCGGCGGTGGCGCACGCGTTGCCGGTCTGGGCGGGGTCGGGGGTGAGGACGGTGGCCGGGCCGACACCGCGCAGCCGGATGTCGGAGCGCGAGATCAGCACGCTCTCGCGGTACGTGCCCGCCACCAGCTGGACGGTGTCGCCGGGGGCGGCCGCGTCCACGGCGGCCTGGATGGACCCGCCGGGGTCGACGAGGTGGACGGTGGCGGCGTGGGCGGGCGGCGCGGCCGCGAGGGCGACCAGGGCGGCGAGGCCGCCCGCGAGGTAGTGGGTCCGTCGCATGGGCATGGAACAGGAGCCTGCTTTCGGGGTGCGGGGTCGGGAAGGGCCGGGGCCGGGGCGGGCCGGGTGCGGCCCGGTACGGCGGGGGAGCGCCGGGACGGGCCCCCGGACCGGCGGGACCGGCGCGCAGGCCGGCGGGTGCGGTGCCGGGGAGGGGTCTCCGTGGCGGGCCGTCATATCCCGCGTGGCGCGGTGGTCCGGCCTGGTGCCACGCGCTCGGCCGGGCGGGCGGACTCGGTCATGGGCTCCTCCGTCGTCGGCGCGCGGGCGCGTGGATCACCTCAGCGTCACCCGGGGGCGGTGGCGCCGCAGCGGCGGAGGGCCGACCGGGGGACGCCGGCGGCGCGGCCGGGCGACAGGCCGTCAGCGGACGGGCCGTCAGGCCGGGCGGACGGACCCCTGCGGGAGCGGGCCGCCCACGGAGTGCGCCGGGTCGGCCGGCCGGTGCGGGCGGGCGGTGCGGGCGGGCGGCGGCCCGCAGCGGGGCCGGCTGGGATAAGATGGGGCAATTGCGTACAATCGCCTGATGTCACTACCGAAAGCCGAGCTGCACCTTCACATCGAAGGCACCCTGGAGCCGGAGCTGGCCTTCCGGCTGGCCGAGCGCAACGGCGTCGCCCTGCCCTTCGCGAGCGTCGAGGAGCTCCGGGCCGCCTACCGCTTCGACGACCTCCAGTCCTTCCTCGACCTGTACTACCGGCTGACGGACGTCCTCCGCACCGAGCAGGACTTCACCGACCTCGCCGAGGCCTACCTCGTGCGGGCCCGCGAGCAGGGCGTCCGGCACGCGGAGATCTTCTTCGACCCGCAGGCCCACACCGGCCGCGGCATCCCGTTCGACACCGTGATCACCGGACTCGACACGGCCCTGCGGCGCAGCGAGGAACGGCACGGCATCACCACCCGGCTGATCCTCAGCTTCCTGCGCGACCTCCCCGTCGAGGAGGCCCTCGCCACGCTGGAGGAGGCCAAACCCCACCTCGACAGCATCACCGCCGTCGGCCTGGACTCCGCCGAGGTCGGCCACCCGCCCGCCGCGTTCGCCGCCGTCTACGAGCGCGCCCGCGAACTCGGCCTGCGGGCCGTCGCCCACGCCGGCGAGGAGGGCCCCGCCGCGTACGTCCGGGAGGCCCTCGACGTGCTGCACGTCGAGCGGATCGACCACGGCATCCGCTCCCTGGAGGACCCGGAGCTCGTCGAGCGGCTCGTGCGCGAGCGGATCCCGCTCACCGTGTGCCCGTTCTCCAACGTCCGGCTGCGCTGCGTCGACACCCTGGCCGACCACCCGCTGCGCCGGATGCTCGACGCCGGCCTGGTCGTCACCGTCAACTCCGACGACCCCGCCTACTTCGGCGGCTACGTCGGCCAGAACCTCACCGACACCGCCGCCGCGCTCGGCCTCACCGAGGACGACCAGCGGACCCTCGCACGGAACTCCTTCGAGGCGTCGTTCCTGGACGCGCCCACCCGGGACCGCTACCTCGCCGAGGTCGACGCCCACCGGTTCTGAGCCGCAGCCCGCCCCGCGCCCCGCGCCCCCGCACCGCTCCGGCGGCACGGGGGCGCGGCGGCACTCAGACGCGCACCGCGCCGACCCGCCCGGACACCGCGGCGAGCAGCTCCAGAGCCGGCCCGAGGTCCGGCTCCGCCGCCACCGCACGCCGCAGCAGCACCAGCGCCGACGCGTCGTCGCCCGCCAGCACCAGGGCCAGCGCCTCGTTGTACTCGATCCGCCCGGCGTACCGCAGCCGCACCAGCGCGGCCAGGTCCTCCCGGCAGGAGGGACAGCGCAGGCTCTCCGGATCCGCCGGCACCGCGCACTGCGGGCACGGCACCTCGATCGGCGGCACCGCCGTCACCGGGGGTCCACCTCCTCCGGACGCACCGGACCGGCCTGCTCCGGCACCGTCTCGCTGCCCATCTCCCGCTGCGCCTGCGCGTACAGGGTCAGCAGCGCCGAGTTGTGCCGGTTGGCGGCCTCCATGTTGGCCGACTCCACGGCGGACTCCAGGCCGCGCAGCTCCGCCATGATCCGCTGCGACAGCGCCGCGGACACCATGTTCTGGTTCACGTAGATGTTGCACATCGTCAGCATCTGGAACGTGTGGCCCAGGGAGTCGCACAGCTCGTCCGCACGGGCGGCCGCCGCCGTCGCGCCCTCCCAGTCCGCCGCCTCGCGGCGCTGCCGCAGCTCGGCCGCCACCCCGTGCAGACGCGCCAGGTCGCTGCGGTCCAGGTGCTTCTCGCAGTACAGGATGAACAGCCCCAGGTACGCCTCCGTGCTGCGCACCCAGCGCTGCGCGTTGAGCAGCATCTCCGCCCGCTCCAGCGCCGCGTCGACCGACTCGCCCCGGGTCTGGCCGGCCGCCATGTCGTCCAGCGCGTCCATCAGCTGCTGCGTCTCGCGCATCTCCGCCGCCGTCAGCTCGGAGCCCCAGCGGTCGGTGAAGCTCTCGATCTTGCGCTGCTGCTCCTCGACCTGCACCTTCAGCTCCGGGTCGAGGGTCGCCCGCTCCAGCTTCACCGTGCGCTCGCCGCCGCCCTGGATCCGCACCGACAGGGTGATGGTGCGGTCGCGGTCCAGGCCGAACGAGACGTCCACCGGGATCCGGCCGCCGAGCCCGGTCGGCAGCCGCAGCGTCAGGTGGCCGATCAGCTCGTTCTGCTGGGCGATCTCGTGCTCGCCCTCGTAGACGGCGACCTCCAGCCGCTGGCGGCCGTTGCCGGAGACCACGAACTCCCGGCTGACCGGGGCACTCGTCGGATACCCCGTGTTCTTGGGGATGATCACGGCCAGCCGGCCGTCGTTGAGCTCGATGCCCAGGTCCTTCGGCGTGATGTCGAAGGGGTTCGTCACCTGCATCAGCTGGCCGCAGGACGGGCAGACCTCCGTGCCGGGCGGGTTCACCGTGCTGCAGCCGGCGCAGCGCAGACCGACGTCCTCGGCCGCCGTGGAACGCGGCGCGGCCTCCGCCGCACCGGCCGCGGCGAGGGACTCCCCGCAGAGGCTGCAGGCGGTCGCGCCCGGCGCCGCCGGGGTGCCGCAGCGCGCGCAGTCGCGGGTCTGCGCCACGGCGGGCGCGGGCACGGACGCGCCCGCGGCGGCCCCGGACGCCTCGATCGACTGCCCGCACTTGGGGCAGGACCCCGCGGCCGGATCCACCGGCAGGTGGCAGCCCGTGCACGAGACCCGGGCACCGCCCAGCAGGGACGCCGCACACGACCCGCACGAGGACGCCCCGAGCTCCGCGGGCGTCCGGCAGTCGGGGCACTCCACCTCGGAGACCAGCGCCGACTGCACCGCCGCGCCCAGCGCGACGCACTGCATCGGGTTGACGCCGCGCCGGATCCGCTTGGGACCGAACACCTCGCCCAGCCGCCGCGCCACCAGCGGGATCGCCGTGGAGCCGCCGACCAGCAGCACCTCGTCGATGTCGCCGACCGTCAGGTTGGCCTGCATGATCGCCTTGTGCGTCAGCTCGATGGTGCGCTCGATCCGGGCCTCGACCAGCTCCTCGAAGCGGGGCCGCTCGAAGACCGTCTCCAGCACCAGCGCCCCCGCGCCGAGGCCCGCCAGGACGACGTCCGACGCCTCCTGGTTGGACAGCTCGATCTTGACCACCTCGGCGGCCGAGGCGATCCGCGGACGGTCCCGGCGGTCGGGCCGGTAGTCGGAGCCGTACTCGTCGCGGATGTCGTCCAGCAGCGCCGTCGTGATGGCGCGGTCGAAGTCGTCGCCGCCCAGCAGGTTGTCGCCCTCGATGCCCAGCACCGACACCGAGCCCGGCACCAGCAGCAGGATGGAGATGTCGAAGGTGCCGCCACCCAGGTCGTAGACGAGCACGGTGCGCCCGTCGTCGCCCGCGTCGGCGGTCATCCCGTACGCCAGGGCGGCCGCCGTCGGCTCGTTGATGACCCGCAGCACGTGCAGGCCGGCCATCCGGCCCGCCTCCTGCGTCGCGGCGACCTGCCGCTCGCCGAAGTACGCGGGCACGGTGATCACGGCCCGGTGGAACGGCTCGCCCAGGCGCTGCTCGGCGTCCTCCTTGAGGCGGTGCAGGATGATCGCGGAGATTTCGATCGGCGTGTAGGAGCGCCCGTCGAACCAGACGTTGACGTCGCCGTCGGTGCCCGCGGTGACCTTGTAGTCCAGCTCGTCGAGCGCGGCCTGCACCTGCGGGTCGCGGAACTTGCGGCCCATGAAGCGCTTGACCGAGCGGATCACGTTCTCGCCGTCCAGGGCCAGGCGGCCGCGGGCGGACGAACCGACCAGCAGCTCCCCGCGGCGGCCGCGGCCGACCACGGACGGCGTGCCCTCCTGGTTCTGCCGGTTGAAGACGATCTCCGGCTCGCCCCGCCGCAGGTGGGCCACCACCGAGTTGGTGGTGCCCAGATCGATACCGAGAGTGCGGTACATGTCGTTCCCCTCTGTTTCCTAGCTCTTGCGTCGCCTGCGTCGGGTGCTCCGGGCGGGGCCGCCCTTCCGGGGCCGGGCCGGGACGGCGGCCTCCGGGGCCGCGGCCTCCGGGACGGCGGGGTCCGCGGCCGGCGCGTCCGGTGCCGGGGCGGCCGGGGGCCGTGCGGGTACGGAAAGCCCCTCCGGCACCGCGGGGTCGGCCGCCAGGTCGGTGCGCGGGTCGGTGCGCGGGTCGACGCGGGGGTCGGCGGGCGGGTCCGCGGCGGGCGGCGTGGCGACCACGACCTGGGCGCGGCGGAGCACCTCGTCGTTCCAGAAGAAGCCGGTCACCACGCTCTGCACGACCGTCTCCGGCTCCAGCCCGGCCCTCACCTCGGTGCCGACGATCTCGGACAGCACCGGGTCGGCCGGCAGCCCGTCCAGCCGCATCGGCCGGACCCCGGCCTTGGCGAGCTTGCCCAGCAGCCGGCGGCGGGTCGCCTCGATGCCCGAACTCCGGCCCAGCCGCACGAGGTCCGGGTCGAGGCCCAGCGCCGCGAGCGCGTCGTCGACGTCGACGAGCAGGCCCAGCAGGTCGCGCTGCCCGGACCTCGCGGCGCGCGCCTCCTCGTCCCGCAGCCGCTGCAGCAGCGACGCACGGAACAGCAGCTGGCTGAACGCCTGCGCGAGGTCGACGTCGAGGGCCCGCTGCGGCACCTCCAGCGGTGCCGCCCGCTCCGGCGGCGGCCCGGCGGTCTCCTGCGTCGTCATACGGTCACTCCGGGATCTCGATCGGCGGCAGCACCGACAGGTCGGCGGCGAAACGCACCGGGACGGGGGGTTCGGGGGCGGCGGCGATCGGGGCGGGCTCGGTGAAGTCCGCCTCCAGGTCGCCGCGCCGCAGCACCAGCAGGTCCGCCGGGGCCGGCGGCGGCCGCTCGCCGCCCAGCAGCGGCTCGGCCAGCGCCGGTGCGAGCAGGTCGGCCGCGCCGTCCACCGGGTCGGGCGGCAGCAACTGCTGGACGTCGACCTCCAGCCGGCGCTCCGGGCTGCGCAGCAGCGCCGCGGACTCCTGGATCTGCTGGCGGCTGAAACGGCCGAGCCGCATCGCCTGGCCCACGGCGAGGTTGATCTCGCGGACACCCGCGGTCGGCGGAAGTCCCAGCACCTCGTACGGCGACGGATCGTGCAGCGGCACGGCGGTGGTCCCCTCTCCTGCGGGCGGCTCCGGTGCCCCGCCGCGGATACCGCGAGGGGTACGGGTCGGGTCGGCGGTGGTGGTGCGGCGGTGTCCGGGCCGGCCGGCTCAGCGGAGGCTGTCGATCCGCCGCTTGAGCTGCCGCAGGTCCTGGTCGGACGGGCTGTGCGCGACGGCCTTCGCGACGAGCGACCGCGCCTCCCGCAGCTGGCGGGCGTTCGCCCGGCGGACGGCGTGGGCGCCGTAGACGACGCCCAGCTCGCGGCGGACGGTCGCGGTCGCCTCCGCGGAGCCCGCCATCGTCAGCGCCTGCTCCAGCAGCGAGGCCGCGTCGACGAACCGGTCGGCCTCGTAGTCGTCCGCCGCCTCGCTGCGCCACACGTTGACCATGAGCGTCCGCAGCTCGTCGGAGTCGTGGTACGTCTGCGCGGTGCGCAGCAGCGCGGCCCGCTCGCGGAACGGGCGGTCCTGGTACTCGGCCATCATGTGGTTGGCCACCACCACCGAGACGCGGCGCGGGGCCTCCGCCGCGGCGTCGCCGCCGTCCCAGTCGGCGTCGGACCGCAGGGCGGTCGCCATCAGGTCGACGGCCTCCGCGCGGCGGTCGGCCAGCGCGGCGGCCAGCGACCGGAGCTGCAGGCTGTAGGTGAGGCCCGCCCGGTACTCGGGGTCGTCGCCGAGCGTGGCGAGCTCCGCCCACAGGTCCGCCGCCTCCGCGAGGTCGCCGTCGAGCGCGGTGACCTCGTTGGCCCGGTTGCGCAGGGCCGCCTCCAGGAAGTGGCGGGCCGTCGGGTCGTCCGGGGCCAGGGCCATGGCCTTGCGCAGCAGCACGAGCGCCTCGGCGTAGTCCTGGCTCTCGTTGTTGATCTTCCGCGCCAGCTGCGCGTACGCCGCCCCGAGGTTGTCGCGCACCTCGGCGTGGTCGGGCGCCAGCGCGTGGGCCTCCTCCAGGATCTCCTTCGCCCCCGACTGGTCGTCGTCGCTCTGCTTGAGCAGGGCACGGGCCGCGCGCAGGCCGGCGTCGGCCGCCGTCGCCGTCAGCTCGGCGGGGAGCGGCCCGCCCGGCAGCGTCCGCGCCCGGGTCAGGGTGGCCAGCGCCGCGCGCCACTCCTGCTGGCGGTGGTGCTCGGCGGCCTGACCGAGGAGGGCCTCGCGCAGCAGGGCCTGCCGGGTGTCGTCGGGATCCCGCGGGGGTATCGCGTCCAGCGCGGCGACCGCCGCGCCGGGGCGCCCCTGGAGCAGGAGGTAGCGCTGCGGCCCGAGGTCGTCGAACAGCCCGAGCGCCTGCGTCAGCGGGTGCACACCGAACGGGCCGGGCTTCCGCCACGGACGGACGGCGTACTCGAACTCGCCCGCCCAGGCGGTGCCGCCGGCGCCGTCGGCGTGCTCGCGCAGGAGCCGGTCCAGGGCGGGGCCGAGGACGAGCCGGCGGCTGCCGCCGTCGGGCCGGGCGACGCGCAGCTCGTCCTGGGCGAACGCCTCGGCGCTGCGGACCTCCATGCCCAGCCGGACGGTCCACGCGTCGGCGTCGTCACCGCTGCGCCCCTGCTCCTGGTCGAGGGCGCGGAGGTCGCCGCGGAGCCGGTCGGTGAGGGCGGCGCGGGCGGCGCTGACGCGCTGCGGCTCGGCGTCCCGGCCGGTGACCCCGGCGGTGGCGTCCCAGACCTCCGGCAGGTGGAGGGAGGCGACGAGGCAGGCGACGGCCCACGCCCAGACCCGCTCCGGGTCGGGTGCCTGCGCGGGACGGTCCGCCGGCTCGCCGTCCGGCTCCGGTGCGGCCGCGGTCGCGGTGCGCTGGGCCGGCACGGTGGCGGCGAGGCGGTAGCTGACGAGGCCGAGGGCGTGCAGCAGCCGCGGGTGCGCCGGGTCGCGGAGCAGCAGGGCGCGGTAGGCGTCCCAGGCTTCCCGGTGGCGGCCCTCGGCGGCGTGGCGCCGGGCCTCGTGCTCGGCGAGGGTGCCGAGGGCGGCCGTCGCGGGGGCGTGGTCGGGCGTCAGCTTGACGGCCTCCCGCAGGTCGCCGACGGCGTCGGACGGCCGGTCGGCGAGCAGCGCGGCCGCGGCCCGGCGGACGAGTACCGCGCTGCGGGCGCGGCTTGCCGCGACGGGCATCGCGTCCAGGGCGGCGTCGAGGTCGCCCCGCTCCGCGCGCAGCAGGGCGAGGTCGCGGCGGACGCCGGTGCCGGCCGGGCCGTCGCCGAGGACCGCAGCCCAGGCGGCAAGGGTGCGTTCGCCCTCCTCCGGCAGCCCGGTGCGGAGGGCGCAGTCGAGGACGGCGGCGAGCGCCGGACCTGCGCAGTGCCCGCAGCGGGACGTGCGGGCGTCCTCGGGCCGGTGCAGGTGGTCGGCGCAGCCCTCGCGGCCGCAGCCGCCGCAGGTGTCGGTGGCGGCCGCCGTGCAGCCGGCGGTGCCTCCGGCCGCACAGGGGGCGGCCTCCGCGGGAGCGGTGCCGGGCACCGGGTTGTCGAGGAAGCGCCGGTACCAGTCCAGGGCGGCGGGGCCGTTGCCGGCGCGTTCGGCGAGCAGGGCCCGCAGCCGGGCCGTGCCGGGGTCGCCCTCGGGGTCGGGTTCGACCGGCGCCAGCAGGGCGACGGCCCGCACCGGGCGACCTGTCAGCAGGGCGGCCGCGGCGCGGTGGTGGAGCTCGCGCGGCCCGTCGGCCGGCCCGAGGAGGGCGTCGACGTCCCGGGCCGAGCCGCCGGCGAGGGCGAGGGCGGCCCGCAGGCGGCCCTCCCGGGCGGCGGTGCCGGGGCCGTCCGGGGCGGGCAGCGAGTCGGCCAGGGCGAGCGCGGTGGCGGCGGCAGCCCGGGCGTCGGGGTCGTCGCGCCGGGTGAGCAGCAGGTGGGCGGCCTCCCGCAGGGCGGCCTCGCGCAGCGCCGGGTGGTGGGCCGGACCGTCCGGGGCGTCGGCGGCGGCCTGCTCCCAGTGCGCGCGGGCGGCGGCCGGGTCGGCCGTGAGGAGGCGGCGGGCGAGCAGGTCGTGCTGGGTGGCGATCCGGTCGAGCAGGTCGGGGCCGCGCAGCGGCTCCCACCGGGCGAGGGCGCCGGCGGGGTCGCCGGCGCGCGCCCGGGCGAGCCCGAGGTGGAAGGCGGCGCTGCGGCCCCACGGGCTGTCCGCCCCGGCCTGGGCGGCGAGCAGCGGCTCGGCCTCCCCGGGCTGCCCGGCGGCGAGCAGGGCGGCGCCGAGCCGTACCTGTGCGGGCTGCCAGCCGGGCCGTGCGGCAAGGGCGGCGCGGTAGTCGGCGGCGGCCTCCGCGGGCCGTCCGGCGCGCTCGTGCAGCAGGGCGAGGCCCAGGCGGGCGGGGGCGGAGGCGGGGTCGGCGGCGAGGGCCGCGGTGAAGTGGGTGCGGGCCTCGTCGTCCGCGCCGGCGAGCAGGGCGAGCCGGCCGAGGGCGTACGGCGGGCGGGCGTCGGCGGGGGCCTCGGCGGCGGCGGCGCGCAGGTCGGCGTCGGCGGCCTCGGGCCGGCCGAGGCGCTGCCGGGCGAGGCCGCGGAAGAGCAGCGACTCGGCGCGCAGGGCCGGCCCGCGGGACCACGGGGACGGCTCGCCGGGGCCGCGGCGCAGCGCCTCGTCGAACGCGGCGACCGCCTCGTCGTGCCGGCCGGCGGTGCTGAGCCGGGCGCCCCTGCGGAACCACAGCTCGCCGCTGCCGTGCGGGGCGGCGGTCAGGAGCACGGCCTCGGCCTCCGCGGCGCGGCCCGTGTCGTGGAGCAGCGCGGCGCGGGCCAGGACGGGCCAGTCCTGGCCGGGCAGGGCGGCGAGGGCGGCCGCGGTGGCGGTGTCGCGTTCGGCAGGGGTGCCCTCGCGGCAGCGGCGCTGGAGCCAGTCGAGGAGGCGGGTGGCGCTGTCGGAGCCGCCGCCGGGCGTGCGGGCGTGGCGGAGGAGGGCGAGGACGGGGGCGAGTTCGGTGCCCCCGGCCTGGACGGCCTCGTCGGCGAGCTGTGCCAGGCACCACGGGGGCAGCTGCCGGTCGGGTTCGGCGAGCAGCGGGAAGGCTTCGCGGTAGAGGGGGAGGGAGGCCGCCGGGTCGCCGCCGGCGGCGGTGGCCCCGGCCTGGCCGAGCAGGGCGAGGCCGCGCTGGGGCCGCAGTGCGGGGGGTGCGAGGGCGAGCCGTTCGACGAGCCGGGCGTACCGGCGGCGGGCCTGCTCGTGGCGTCCGGCGGCGGTGCGGGCGGCGGCCCTGGCGAGTGCGGCGTCGGCGGCGGCCCGGTCGAGGGCGCGTCCGCGGCGGGCGAGCGCGATGCCGCCGAGTACGGCGAGTGCCGCCAGTGCGATCAGCAGCAGCGTGAGCAGCGCCATGCAGTGTCCCCCCTGCGGTGCGTGTGGAACGGTACGTGCAACAGATCTTCGTAGTGGCTGGTTTGACGTACCGTCAACCTGTTTCCAGGTTTTGTCAGGATAGGGGCTTCCTGGTCTTCGGTGCAGGAAAGGGCACTATCGTGGGGGCGGGGAGGCCGAGGCCGGCCGGCGTCAGGCGGGGGTGGAGTGGCAGAGTCACGCTGGGTGCCGGGGCTCCGGTTCGGTCCGGAGTTCGACCCCGAACAGTACGAGTTGCTGGAGTTCCACCACCGGGGCGGCGAGGCCGAGGTGTGGCGTGCCGAGCGCACGGGCCGCAGCGGCGTCAAGGAGCTCGTCGCCGCGAAGATCATGCTGGAGCGCGACCCGTCCGAGGTCCGGCGCTGGCTCGGCCGCTGGGACGACGTCTCGCACAACGCGCACCGCCTCGGGGTGACCGACCTGGTCGTGCCGAGCTTCCTGCTGGGGCCCTCCCCGCACCGGCCCGGCCGCCCGCCCGGCGACGCCCTGCTGGGCTACCAGATCTCGCCGTGGGTCGAGGGCGTGCCGCTGCACCGGTGGGCGCGGGCCAACCGGGGCGGCCTGCCCGCCGTCGCCGACGTGCTCGTGCGGCTGTGCCGGATCGTCGACGACCTCCACCGCAAGCGCTGGGTGCACCGGGACATCTCGCCCGCCAACGTGCTGGTCGACGCGGAGGGCCGGGTCAAGCTGATCGACCTCACCTTCCTGGCCCCGCTCGACCAGACGCTGACGGTCGCCGTGTTCACCCCGGGCCACGTGCCGCCGGAGGCCGAGCAGGTGGGCGGCTTCCCGACGACGGCGAAGGACCTCTTCGCGGTGGGCACGCTCGCCCGGAGCCTGCTGCTGCCGGAGCACGGCCGGCTCGACCAGCGCACCGCCGCCGAACAGGCCCGCCGTGACCTGGTCGCCGCCGGTTTCACGGAGGAGCTGGGGCTCTGGGCGGGCGAGCCGCTCCACCACGACCCGGACCGCCGCCCGGCGCCGCTCGGCCCGTGGGCGGCCCGCGGCAGCGAACTTCTGCGCGCCCACCGGAAGCTGCCGCGCACCTCCTGCCTGGCGGTGCTCACCGACACCGCGGGCCGTCCGCTGGTGGTGTCGGGCGGCGCGGACGGGGTGGCGTTCACCGGGCCGGGCCGGGTCGTGCAGGACCTGCCGGCGGGCCAGGGCCCGCAGGCCGTCCGCGAGGTGGTGGCGGGCCGGGCGGGCCGCCCGGCGGAGCTCGCGGCCTTCGCCGAGGACCGCGGCGGGGCGCTGTGGGTGGGCAACCGCTCCGGCTGGTGGGAGGTCGCGCGCGGGGTCGGCGGTGTCGCCGGCGGGGTCAACGGCTCGGGCGAGCTGGTGGTGTGGACGGCCCGGGCCGGTGTGCTGCACTCGTTCCGCTGGGCACCGGGGCTCACCCTCACCGGGCAGGAGCTGCCGAACTGCCCGGCCGACCGGGTGCTCGCCGCCGTCGAGGAGCGTGCCGGACTCTGGACGGTCCTCGTCGAGCAGCAGGACCGGCTGCAGTCCTGGCGGGTCGGGGCGGACGTCCGTCCGGAGCGGTTCGGGCCGCGAGGGCCGGCCCGGGGTGCGGCGATCGCCCGCTCCTCGTCCGGGCCGCAGGCCGTCGCGCTGGGCCCGGACGGCGCGGTGCGCCTGTACGTGCTCGGCGGCGGTGCCGCGCCCGGCGGGGGCGGCGAGATCGGCGAGGCCGAGTCGGCGCTCGGGGTGGCGATGGCCGGGCACCGCGGCGGTCCGACGATCGCGCTGGCGGGCCCGGACGGCGTACGCCTGCGGCTGCCCGCGGCCGGCGGCGCCCGGCGGGCCCGCTGGTGGCGGCCGACGCTGCGGCCGGCCACGAAGGTCGCGCTGTCGGTGGGGGAGGACTGGCGGCTGTGCCTGGCCGCCGTGGTGGAGGACGAACTCCAGTGCTGGCAGGAGGACGCCGCCTACCGCTGGCAGCCCGTCGTCCTCGACCCGGGCGCCGTCGAACCCTGACCGGCCGGGGCGCCGCCCCCCGGCCGCCGTTCAGATCCCGGGCAGCGGCGGCAGCGCGGGCTCGTGGAGCCACGCCGTGAACAGCCCGTCGAGCGGCCGGTCCGTGTAGCGGGCCGCGTGCGCCACGAAGTCCGCCGTGGTGGCGCAGCCGTGCCGGCGGACGGCCGTCCAGCCGCGCACCAGCCGGAAGAAGGCGTCGTCGCCCACCGCGAGGCGCAGCGCGTGCACGGTCAGCCCGCCGCGCTCGTACACCCGGTCGTCGAACATCAGCCGCCGGCCCGGGTCTCCCAGCCGCAGGTCCTCCGGCAGCGCGGCCACCACCGCGTACGCCGCGGCGGCGCGCCGCTGGGCGGACGGACCGCCGGACCGCTCCGACCACAGCCACTCCGCGTACTTCGCGAAGCCCTCGTTGAGCCAGATGTGGCGCCAGTCCGCGACGGTGACGCTGTTGCCGAACCACTGGTGGGCCAGCTCGTGCGCGACCAGGCGCTCCGAGCCGCGGGCGCCGTCCAGGTGGTTGGTGCCGAACGTGGCGAGGCCCTGCGCCTCCACCGGCACGTCCAGCTCCTCGTCCGTGACGACCACCGTGTACTCGCCGAACGGGTACGGGCCGAACAGCTCCTCGAACAGCCGCATCATCTCCGGCTGCCGTCCGAAGTCGTGCTCGAAGGCGGGCATCAGCCGGGTCGGCAGCCAGGCGCGCTGCGGCACCGCCCCCGGCTTGCCGTCGACCAGCAGCACCTCGCGGTACGCGCCGATCGACAGCCCGACCAGGTAGCTCGCGGTGGGGGACGCCTGCTCGTACACCCAGGTCGTGCTGGACGACCGCGTCGTGCGGGTCAGCAGCCGTCCGCCCAGCACCACCGCGTACGCCGACGGCGTCGTCACCGACACCAGGTAGCCCGCCTTGTCCGAGGGCCGGTCGTTGCACGGGAACCACGACGGCGCGCCGACCGGCTGGCTGGCCACCAGCGCCCCGTCCTCCAGCTCCTCCCAGCCGAGGCCGCCCCACGGGCTGCGCACCGGCTTCGGGTTGCCCGACCAGTGCACCTCGACGGTGAACGCCGCCCCGGCCGCCGGCGGCCGCGCCGGCCGGACCCGCAGCCGCCCGGCCCGGTGCGTGTAGTGCGCGACCCGGCCGTCCACCAGCACCCGGCCGATCTTGAAGTCGGCGAGGTCCAGGACGAACTCGCGCAGCTGCGTCCCGCCCGCTATCGCGAGGATCCGCGCGCTGCCCGCCAGCCGGTTCGGCGCCGGCCGGTAGTCGAGGTTCAGCTCGTACCGGTGCACCCGGTAGCGGACGTCCCCGTGGTCGGGGAAGTACGGATCCGTCGCAACGGCCTGCTTGGGGCTCACCGGGGAGGTCACTCTCTGCGCGCGCTCGGGGACGGGGGCCGGTGCCAGGCCTCGATCGGGTTGCCCAGCCAGCGGGTGTCGTCGGGTACGGTCTCCGCGCGCATCACCAGCGAGGCCGGGCCCAGCGTGGATCGGGCGCCGACCGTGCTGCCGGGCAGCACGATTCCGCCGGGGCCCAGCGTGGCGCCCTCTCGGAGGACCACAGTATCGAGTCGCATGATCCGGTCGTGGAAGAGGTGGGTCTGCAGCACGCAGCCGCGGTTGACCGTCGCACCGTCGCCGAGCGTGACCAGGTCGGCCTCCGGCAGCCAGTAGCTCTCGCACCACACGCCCCGGCCGACCGTCGCCCCCTGCGCGCGCAGCCACAGGTTGAGCAGCGGGGTGCCGGGCACCGCGCCGACCAGCCACGGCACCGCCAGCACCTCGACGAAGGTGTCCGCCAGCTCGTTGCGCCACACGAAGCCGCTCCACAGCGGATGCTCCACCGCCCGGTACCGGCCCACCAGCAGCCACTTCGCGGCCACCGCGACCACGCACGCCGCGAGGCCGGCGGCCAGCAGCACCGCACCCGACAGCAGCGGCGAGCCCAGCGCGCACAGCGCCGCCGCGGTCAGGACGCCCAGCGCGGCGGACGCGAACACCGGCAGCAGGCGGCCCAGCTCGACGAGCCCGCGCGCCCACAGCAGCCGGGCCGGCGGGTCGTACGTCAGGCTCAGGTCGGCGGTGTCCGCCGCGCGCGGCAGCCGCACCGGCGGCATGCCCAGGTAGGAGCTGCCGCGCTTCGCCTTCTTCGGCGCGGCCGACAGCACGCCCACCAGGCCCCGGTCGGGCACCGACCGGCCCAGCGCCGTCATGCCCGAGTTGCCGAGGAACGCCTGCCGGCCGATCTCCGCCCGCCCGACCCGCACCCAGCCGCCGCCCAGCTCGTACGGGGCGATGAGGGTGTCGTCGGCGAGGAACGCGCCCTCGCCGACCGTCGTCAGGCTCGGCAGCGCCAGCACCGTCGACACCTCCGCCCGCCGGCCGACCCGCATGCCCAGCGCACGCAGCCAGACCGGGGTGATCAGGCCCGCGTAGAGCGGGAAGAGCGTCTCCCGGGCCAGGTCCATCAGCTGGCTGACCGTCCACGCCTGCCAGCCCACCCGGCCGTGCAGCGGGTGGTAGCCGGTGTGCAGGCCGATGCTCAGCACCCGCACCGACACCAGCACCAGCACCGCGTACGTCAGCCCGTACGCCAGCGTCGCCGGGACGACCGCCACGAGCGCGCCGCGCAGTGCCGCCGCCAGGCCGTCCCCGGGGTGCACGAACCGGCCCGCGACCAGCAGCGCGGGCAGCAGCGACGCGAGGGGCAGCAGCCCCAGGCCGGCGCCCGTCAGGCCGTACACCGCCGCCCAGCGGGCGGTGCGCCGCGGCCGCTGCTTCGGCCAGCCGCGTTCGGCCTTGCCCAGCTTCACGGCCGGTGCGCCCGCCCAGCGCTGGCCGGTCGGCACCTGACCGGTGACACCCGACCCGGGCGCCACCTCGGCCCGCTTGCCGACCCGCGCACCGGGGAAGAGCGTCGACCGGGTGCCGATCACCGCACCCGAACCGACCCGCACCGGGCCGATCTCCAACCGGTCGCCGTCCAGCCAGTAGCCGGACAGGTCGACCTCGTTCTCGACCGCGCAGCCCTTGCCGAGCCGCAGCATGCCCGTCACCGGCGGCAGCGCGTGCAGGTCGACGTCCGGCCCGACCCGCGCGCCGAGCGCCCGGGCGTACCGGACCAGCCACGCCCCGGACAGCGCGGTCGCCCCGCTCGCCTCCGCCAGCCGCTCCGCCGCCCACAGCCGAAGGTGCACGCTGCCGCCGCGCGGATGGCTGCCCGGCGCGACACCGCGCAGCAGCAGCCGCGCACCGCCCGCCGCGACGGCCAGCCGCCCCGGCGGGCTGAACAGCAGCAGCGCACCCGCGCCGACCGCCCACCACGAGGCCGTCGGCGCCCACGGATAGTCGCCCGCCCACGCCAGCGCGTTGCCGAACGCCAGCAGCGCCACCCACCAGCGCAGGCCCACCAGCGTGAACAGCGTCAGCAGCGCGGCCAGCTGCACCAGACCCGCCCGCCGCGGCGTCGGGGCGATCGTCCGGGCCGCGTCGTCGGACCGCACGGAGCGCTCCAGCAGCCGGGCCAGCGCGCGCACCGTCGGCTGCTGGTAGACGTCGATCACGGACGCCGACGGGTAACGCGCCCGCAGCAGGGTCGTCAGCTGCGCGGCCGCGAGGCTGCCGCCGCCGACCGCGAAGAAGTCGTCGTCGGCGCTGCGCACCGGCACCCCGAGGATCTCGGCCCACTGCTCGGCCAGCCACGCCTCGGTGCCGTACAGCTCCTCGGCCGGCCCGCCGTCCACCGCGCCCGGCAGCGGCCAGGGCAGGGCGTCCCGGTCGACCTTGCCCGAGGTGCGGGTCGGCAGCTCGTCGACCGGTGCCAGCATCGGCACCAGGGCGGCCGGGAGCTCGGCGCGCAGCCGCTCGACGGCCGCGTCGCGGTCGAAGCCCTCCTGCACGACGAGGTAGCCGACCAGCAGCTGGTTGCCGCTGCGCGCGGTGCGCACCGCGGCGGCCGCGCCGGCCACCTTCGGCAGCGCCTGCAGGGCCGCATCGACCTCGCCGAGCTCGATCCGCCGGCCGCCGAGCTTGATCTGCTCGTCGCCGCGGCCGAGGAAGACCAGCCCCGCCGGTTCGGCGCGCACCAGGTCGCCGCTCCGGTAGGCCCGCTCCCAGCCGAGCGAGGGCAGCGGAGCGTACTTCTCGGCGTCCTTCGCCGCGTCCAGATAGCGGGCCAGGCCGACGCCGCCGATCACCAGCTGACCGCTCGCGCCCATCGGCACCGGCCGGTCCGCGTCGTCGACGACGGCGAGCTCCCAGCCGTCCAGCGGCAGACCGATCCGCACCGGGCCCTCGCCCGTCAGCAGCGCGCCGCAGGCCACCACGGTCGCCTCGGTCGGCCCGTACGTGTTCCACACCTCGCGGCCCTCGGTGACGAGCCGCTCCACGAGCTCGGGCGGGCACGCCTCGCCGCCGAAGATCAGCAGCCGCACCTCGTTCAGGGCCTCGGCCGGCCACAGCGCGGCGAGCGTCGGAACGGTCGAGATCACCGTGATCTCCTGCTCGGCGAGCCAGGGGCCGAGGTCGGCGCCGCTGCGCACCTGGGCGCGGGGCACCGGCACGAGGCAGGCGCCGTACCGCCAGGCCAGCCACATCTCCTCGCAGGAGGCGTCGAACGCCACGGACAGGCCAGCCATCACCCGGTCGCCGGGGCCGACCGGCTCGTCCTGGAGGAACATCGCGGCCTCGGCGTCGACGAACGCCGCCGCGTTGCGGTGGGTCACCGCGACGCCCTTGGGGCGGCCGGTGGAGCCGGAGGTGAAGATGATCCACGCGTCGTGCTCCGGCCCGGGCCGCCCGGCCGGGGCGCCGCCCGGGTGCTGCACGGTGATCCGGTGGCCGGCGGTCAGCACCGCCGCGACCCCGGCCTCGCCGAAGACGAGCTCGGCGCGCTCGTCCGGGTCCTCGGCGTCCACCGGGACGTACGCGGCGCCGACCGCGAGGACGGCGAGCACGGCGACGTACAGGTCGTTGGTGCCGGACGGCACCCGGACGCCCACCCGGTCGCCGAGGCCCACGCCCGCGGCGGCCAGCCGCGAGCGCAGCCGCTCGACCTCGGCGGCCAGGGCGGCGTAGGTGAGGACGGCGCGGCCGTCGTCGAGGGCGGGCTCGTGCGGGTGCGCCGCGGTCGTCGCGGCCAGCACGTCGACCAGGGTGCGGGCCGCCGGGGCGGCCCGCCCGGCGAACAGTGCGGGAGGGGCGTCGTCGGGCCGGACGCCCTCGGGGGGCGCACCGTCGGTGATCGTGACAGCCATACCGTCCTCGTCCTCGGGGCCCGCGTCGGCGGTGCCGCCGGATCGGCGGACCGCCCTGCCGTACACCGGCGTGGTGTCCGGGAGCGGCGGATCCCGGGGTGGCCGGGTTCGTGCACCGGCACCGCTCGGATCTGGGGCAAACCGGACAACTCGGTCGATACTACCGAGGCGGTGCGGGCAGGTGTGGCGCCCCGGTGTCGCGCTGTCACCCGGCGTGCCCGCGGAGTCGCCCTGGAGGGTGCCGCGCAGGAACGCAAAAATGCGAGCCATGGATCCCATGACTCGCATTTCAGGCTGGTGTCCGAGGGGGGACTTGAACCCCCACGCCCGATAAAGGGCACTAGCACCTCAAGCTAGCGCGTCTGCCATTCCGCCACCCGGACCGGGTGTCGTCCCCGCGGCTGCTCGCCGCGTTGACGTGCCCAACTGTAGCAAAGATCGGCTTGTGGTCCCAAAACCGCTCCCGGGGGCGTCGCCCGGCCCGCATCCGGACCCGGATGCCCTTGGGGCCCGGCCGGATGCTGGGGGAGGATGGGCGGACGGTGCCCGCGGTGCCCCGGCGTGTGGCCGGGGGCGGCGTCGAGGGTGCGTCGGGCGGGCCGGAGACGAGGAGTGGCCGTGAGTGAGTCCAGGGCGGAGCGGGCGACAGCGCCGCGTGTGACGGCCGAGTCGGAGGTCGCCGACATCTGCCGCGACCTGATTCGGATCGACACCAGCAACTACGGCGACGGCTCGGGGCCCGGTGAGAGGAAGGCCGCGGAGTACGTGGCCGAGCAGCTCGCCGAGTTCGGCGTCGAGCCGCAGATCTACGAGTCGGCCAAGGGGCGGGCCTCCACCGTGGTCCGGATCGAGGGCGAGGACCGCTCCCGGCCCGGCCTGCTGATCCACGGCCACACCGACGTGGTGCCGGCCAACGCCGCGGACTGGACCCACGACCCGTTCTCCGGCGAGATCGCGGACGGCTGCGTGTGGGGCCGCGGGGCCGTCGACATGAAGGACATGGACGCGATGACCCTCGCGGTCGTCCGCGACCGCCTGCGGACCGGCCGCAAGCCCCCGCGCGACCTCGTGCTCGCCTTCGTCGCCGACGAGGAGGCCGGCGGCACCTACGGCGCCCGGTACCTCGTCGACAAGCACCCCGAGCTGTTCGAGGGCGTCACCGAGGGCATCGGCGAGGTCGGCGGCTTCTCCTTCACCGTCAACGACCAGGTGCGGCTGTACCTCGTGGAGACGGCGGAGAAGGGCATGCACTGGATGCGGCTCACCGTCGAGGGCCGGGCCGGGCACGGCTCGATGACGAACGACGACAACGCCATCACCGAGCTGTGCGAGGCGGTGGCCCGGCTCGGCCGGCACCGGTTCCCGCTGCGGATCACCAAGACCGTCCGGGCCTTCCTCGACGAGCTCTCCGACGCGCTCGGCGTCGAGCTCGACCCGGAGAACATGGACGAGACGCTGCGGGTGCTCGGCGGCATCGCCAAGATGATCGGCACCACCCTGCGCAACACCGCGCAGCCGACCATGCTCGGCGCCGGCTACAAGGTCAACGTCATCCCCGGCCAGGCCACCGCGCACGTCGACGGCCGCTTCCTGCCGGGCTACGAGGAGGAGTTCCTCGCCGAGCTCGACTCGGTGCTCGGCCCGCGCGTGAAGCGCGAGAGCCTGCACTCGGACAAGGCCATCGAGACCGGCTTCGACGGCGCCCTCGTGGAGGCCATGCAGACCGCGCTGCGCGCCGAGGACCCGATCGCGCGCGCCGTGCCGTACTGCCTCTCGGGCGGCACCGACGCCAAGTCGTTCCAGGACCTCGGCATCCGCTGCTTCGGCTTCGCGCCGCTGAAGCTGCCGCCGGAGCTGGACTTCGCGGGGATGTTCCACGGCGTGGACGAGCGGGTGCCGGTGGACGGGCTCACGTTCGGCGTGCGCGTGCTGGACCGCTTCCTCGACGCCTGCTGAGGGGGCGCCCGCCGCGCCTCCGCCCGCCGCGTCGGACGGCCCGCCCGGGAGTGCCCGGGGCGGGCCGTCGGCGTTTCCGGGCGGCCCGCTCCCACGGGTGCCGGCCGCAGCCCCGCCGCATTGTCCGAGGGAATGATTGTGGGATTCCGTTTCCGGGGGCTGAAGAAACGGTTTTTCGCCTAAATCCATGGTCGATCATGCGTTCTTGTCCTCACCTCTGCGAGTGAATGCCGGGGCCGTCGCGTACCCCGTTCGCCGCAGTGTCGTTCACCCATGTGCAGCCCGGGGGAACGGGCTGCGAATCGACCAGGAGGACTCATGAAGGTCAAGAAGATCGCCGCTGTCGCCGCCGCCACCGGTGGGCTCGTGCTCGCGGGCGCCGGTGCCGCCGCGGCCCACGGCGGCGCCACCGCCCACGGTGCCGCGGTGGGCTCCCCGGGCGTGCTGTCCGGCAACCTGATCCAGGTGCCCGTGCACGTGCCGGTCAACGTCTGCGGCAACACCGTCAGCGTGATCGGTCTGCTCAACCCGGCGTTCGGCAACTCCTGCGCGAACGTCTGAGCGGCGCCGGGGGGCTGACCGAGGTCCTCTGACACGTGCCCCCGGGCGGCGACCTGCGCCCGGGGGCACGCGTGTGCCGCACACCCGTTCCGGTCATGTCGCCGGCTTTCGGGTGACCGCTCACCCGATCGGATGAAGGTCCTGCATCCGGCTCAACCTTGCGGGCCGCCGCTCGTTGGATGCGGTACGGGCCAAGCTCCCGACATGAATTCCGACCATCAGATGAATCAGGGGAGTCAATTGCGACAGGTCGCCAAGAGGGGAATCCTCACCGCCGTCGCCACCGGCAGTGTCCTGGCCTCCACCGGGGGATTCGCGTACGCCGCCGGCAGTGAGGCCCAGGGTGTCGCGGCGAACTCGCCCGGCGTCGGCTCGGGCAACTCGGTGCAGGCCCCGGTGGACATCCCCGTCAACGCCTGCGGGAACACCGTGAACGTGATCGGGCTGCTCAACCCCGCGTACGGCAACCAGTGCGGCAACGCGTCCACCGGGCACGGGCCGGTCCGCGGCGGAGCCGCCGGCCACTCCGACGGCAGCCACTCCGACGGCGGCCACGCGGGTGGCAGCCAGTCCCGCCCCGTCGTGGACAGCAGCACCGCGGGCGGCGCCACGGCCGGCGGCGGCAGCCACGGCTCGCCCGGCGTCGTCTCGGGCAACACCGTCAGCGTGCCGGTCAGCGCCCCCGTCAACGCCTGCGGCAACACCGTCGACGTGGTCGGCCTCGGCAACCCGGCGTTCGGCAACCAGTGCGGCAGCCACAGCCACCCCGCGCCGCCGGCCCCGCCGGAGGAGGAGTGCGACGAGCCGCCGCACACGCCTCCGCCGACCACCGGGGGCGAGCACCTGCCGCCGTCCAACGGCACCCCGCGATCCGGTGACGACGTCGAGCAGACGGTCGTGACCACGCCGGTCGCGGCACCTGACCACCTGGCGTCGACCGGCGCCTCCGGCCTCGGCCTGATCGGTCCGGCCGGCGCCGCGCTGCTCATCGGCGGCGGCGTGCTCTACCGCCGCTCGCGCGCCGGAGCCCGCTGACACGGCACCGCGCTCGCCCGGCCGCGCCCGGGGCCCCTCGCGGCGTATCGCCCGGGGACGGCCCCGGGCTCTGCGCTGCCGCCCCGGGACTCAGCCCGTCACCAGCTGCGCGTCTGCCGGATGATGCGGCGGCGCAGCCGCACGGTGCGGCTGCCGTCGGGGAAGAGCTTCAGGCGGTCCAGCTCCCAGTGGCCGTACTCGGCGTGCTCGGTGAGCAGCTGCCTGGCCGCGTTGCGGGTCGTGCCGCGCGGAAGGCGCAGCGACTGGTACTCGTACTCGGGTTGCCGGACCAGCTTGGGTGGGGTCAAGTTCTCCTCCTGCCTCGTGCCAATCGCCTCGACGCAAGCCTACGGCCTGCCGCCGACGCCGGACCCGGACTGCCCGCCGCCACCGGCCGCCACGCCCGGGAGCGCCGTACCGGCGGCCTGACGTGCGGTCAGGCCCGCTCTCCGGAGTGGATACCCCCACACGGTTCCGTCGATGCGGGAATCGGCCTTTCCGGGTCTCCGGACGTCGGAACAGAAGCACGCGGAACGGACATCGCGGCGGAAGTTGTCGCGAAATCGCGGGCGTAGGTGACAACCCCTGTGCGTGTCGTCACCTGGTGGGGATAGCGTCTGCACCATGTCTGATGCCGCGCAGCTCACCATCAACGAGGTACGGGCCGCCGCCGAGGCGGTCAAGGCCGCCATCGACCGCCACCTGGAGGCCGTGGCCGGCACCTCCGAGGAGGGTGATCCTGCCGTGGTCGCCGCCTACGAGGAGCTGGCGGCGGCTGCGATCACCTACGACCAGTTGCTCTACGAGGTCTACGACGAGGTGACCCCGTTCGAGGTGCCCGGCGACGGGAGCGACGGCGGCTACGAGGGCCCCGACCAGCCGGAGGCGATCAGCGTGCTGATCCGCCGCGACTACCTGGTGGCGGACCCGAAGCGGCTGCGCGCCCAGGCCGAGCGGCTGGACTCGACCCTCACCCCGGGCGGCGGCTCGGCGAGCGGTGTGAACGCGGCCATCGGCGTGGTCTTCGGCGAGTACGAGCCCGACGAGATCGCGGCCCGCTGCGAGGAGTTCGGCCTGGAGGAGGGCGACTCGACCCTGTGGGTGTCGGCCACCGAGCCGTCCGACCCGGGGGAGTGGCTCCCGGAGCCGTTCGACTCGGCCGACCCGCAGCTGCTGATCTGCCGGTTCGACGTCAGCGAGGTCTACGACGAGGACCCGGACGCCTTCGATCCGGAGCACTGAGCACGCGCACGGCGGGGCCGCCGGGACATCGTCCCGGCGGCCCCGCCGCGCGTCCGGCCGCGGCCGGTCCGCTCACTCCCCGCCGGTGTGCTCCGCGAGGATCGCCCGCAGGCGGGTCGTCCGGGGTGCGCCGGGCCGCTCGGCGACCGCCTGGGCCAGCAGCGGACCCGCCGGGTGCACCACGGAGAGGTGCCGCTCCGCCCGCCCGAACGCCGTGTACGCCCACTGCCGGGTGAGCAGGGCGCCCGCGTCGCCCGGGACGACCGCGACGACACCCGGCCACCTCCGCCCGACCGCCTGGTGCGCGGTGAGCGCCCAGCCGTGCCGCAGGCGGTCGACCTGCGCGGGGGAGAGCGTGAGCCGGGTGCCGTCGGCGAGCTCCAGGTGCAGCCCGGCGGCGTCGCCGTCCAGCACCCGGCCGGGCAGGGTGGTGCCCGGGGCGGGCGACCAGGCGACCCGGTCGCCCGGGTCGAAGCCGCCGAACGTGCCGGGCCCGGGGTTGAGCCGGGCCTTGGCGGCGGCGTTCAGTGCGCGGGTGCCGGCACTGCCCGCGTGGCCCGCGGTGAGCAGCACGACCTGCTCGGCGGGGATGCCGAGCGCCCGGGGGATGGAGTCGGCGATCAGCTGGACGGCCCGGTGCACGGCCTCGCCGGCGTCCTGGACGGCCAGCACCACGACCTCCTTCTCCGGGGCCTCGACGGGCTGCAGCTCGCCGATCGAGATGCCGGAGACGAGCTCGCCGACGGGGCCGGTGTCGGGCGTGCGGGACGCCACGACGGGGCAGAACCTCGCGGCGGCCAGATCGGCGAGGAAGCGTCCGGGACCGGCCGACCAGAGCTGGGCCGGGTCGCCGCTGAGGACGAGGCGGGTGCCGTCGGCCAGCGCCTCCAGCAGGGTGGCGGCGAGTTCGACGTCGAGCAGCTGGGCGTCCGGGACGACGAGCAGGTCGAGGCCGAGGGTGCCGTCCACGGCGCGGGCCGGGCCGTCCGCGGCGCCGCCGAGGAGCCCGGCGAGGGTGGTGACCCGGGCGGCCGCGGGGGAGCCGTCGAGCAGGGCGCCGAGGGCGGCGCTGCCGTGGTCCGTCCAGGTCGCCGCCCAGGCCTGCAGGCCGAGGCCGTCGGCGGCCGCGAGCAGGGCGGCGAGCTCCGCGCGGGAGGCCTCGCCGCCGGTGTGGACGACCAGGGCGTCGTCGGCCACCGCGCGGATCAGCGCGGCCGCGGAGGAGGAGGGCGCGGCAGCGGCGGCGGCCTCCCAGGCGGCGGGGCCGGGCCGGACCGGGACGTGCTCGGCCCCGTCCTGCGCGTCGGCGCCGGGCTCCGCGTCCTCGGTGTCCGCGTCCTCGGTGTCCGTGCCGGAGTCGGCGTCGCCGTCCTGCCCGGTCTCCGCGTCGGCCGGTGCGTCGGCCGGTGCGTCGGTGCCGGGCACGAGGGTGGACCGCAGCCGGACGAGTCCCTCGCCGAGGCTCTCCTCGGCGAGGGCGAGCCGCTCCAGCGCCAGCAGGGTGCGGGTGGGGGGCTCCTCGTCCTCGTCGGTCGGGCGGTGCCCGGGCAGCTCCTCCTGGAAGGCCATCACCCGGCCGTCCACCACTGCCTCCTGCAGGGCGGTCGCGGCGTCCGGCACCCGGTGGGCCTCCAGGCCTGCCGCGACCTCGCCGATCTCCTGCGCGGAGTGGCCGCGCAGCACCGCCTGTTCCAGCAGCCACGGCACCAGGGCGCCCGCGCGGCGCGGGTCCGACGGGTCGGCGGTGGCGCCGAGGAGGCCGCGGGCGAACCCGTCGGCCTGGTCGGGACGGACCCCGGGCAGGCCGAGGACGGCCCACGGGTCCTCGCGCAGCACCGCGCCCGCGCTCTCGCCGAGGGCGGCCACGGCCGGCCCGGCGAGCCCGGTGGGGGCGCCGCCGTCGGCCAGCACCTCGGCGGCGGCCGCGAGCGCGGCCCGGTGCTGCTCGTCCGTGCGCGGCCCGGGGGCGGCGGCGGGTTCGGGGCCGGGCCCGGACGACGCCCCCGCCGCGCGGATCGCCTCGGCGAGCGCGGCGACCGCCTCGGCCTGTCGCTCCGGGGCCGGCTGCTCCGCTTGCGTCATCGATGTCTCCTCGCGGCCGACGGTGTCACAGCTCCGTCCAGCCCTGGTCCGGGTAGCGGTGCACCGGCGCCGAGACGTCGTCGAGCGCACCGCGGATCTCACCCGGAAGCGTAAGGGCCTCCACCGACAGGGCTGCCTGCAGCTGGGCCGAGGTGCGGGCGCCGACCAGGGCGCTCGCCACGCCGGGCCGGTCGCGGACCCAGGCGAGGGCGACCTTCAGCGGACTCGTGGCGAGCCCGTCGGCGGCGGTGGCGAGCGCGTCGACGATCCGGCGCGAGCGTTCTCCGAGGTACGGCTGCACGGTGCCGGCGTGGTGGGAGGAGGCCCCGCGCGACTCGGGCGGCACCCCGTGCCGGTACTTGCCGGTGAGCACGCCCCGGCCGAGCGGCGAGGAGGCGAGCATGCCGACGCCGGCGTCCAGGGCGGCGGGCAGCACCTCGCGCTCCAGGCCGCGCTGGAGCAGGGAGTACTCGAGCTGCGCGGCGGCGGGCGGCACCCGGGCGGGGTGGCCGTGCTGCCAGGCGGCGGCCTTGGCGAGCTGCCAGCCGCTGAAGTCGCAGACGCCGGTGTAGCGGGCGCGGCCGGAGGCGACGGCGATGTCGAGGGCGTGCAGGGTCTCGTCGAGCGGGGTGGCCGGGTCGTGGCCGTCGACCTGCCAGAGGTCGACGTGGTCGGTGTTGAGCCGGCGCAGCGAGGCGTCCAGTGCGGTGAGGAGATGGCCGCGGGAGGCGTCGTGGCGGCGGCCGGGTCCGGGGCGGGCGCCGGCCTTGGTCGCGATGACCAGGTCGGAGCGCGGCACGAGGCCGTCGGTGAGCCGGGAGAGGAGGTACTCGGCGCCGCCGTCGGCGTAGGCGTCGGAGGTGTCCACGAGGGTGCCGCCGGCGTCGACGAAGGCCTTGAGCTGCTCGGCGGCCTCCTGCTCGTCGGTGTCGAGGCCCCAGGTCAGGGTGCCGAGGCCGATCCGGCTCACCGTGAGGCCCGTCCTGCCGAGGTGACGCTGCTTCATGGGGGTGCCCCTTCGTCGACGGGCTGGTACGGCAGGGTGGGGGCGGAGCCCACGAGCGCAGAGCGTAGCGGCCGCGACACGCCGAGTGGCGAAGACCCGCGCGTCCGGGTGACGCAGCCCACAGCTACCCGCCGGTAGCCCGAGGTCGGGCGGCGCGGCTACCCTCGCGGTAGGACCGACCGGAAGGCGTGGGCAGCGCAATGCGACTTGGCATCAACCTGGGGTACTGGGGACTCGGCATGGACGCCGACAACATCGCCGTCGCGCAGGAGGCGGACCGCCTCGGCTACGCGGTCTGCTGGGCCGCGGAGGCGTACGGCTCCGACGCCGCGACCGTGCTCAGCTTCGTCGCGGCGAAGACCGAGCGGATCGACGTGGGCTCGGCGATCTTCCAGATCCCGGCCCGCACGCCGGCCATGACGGCGATGACCGCGGCCACCCTGGACACCCTCTCCGGCGGCCGCTTCCGGCTCGGCCTCGGCGTGTCCGGCCCGCAGGTCTCCGAGGGCTGGTACGGCGTGAAGTTCGACAAGCCGCTGGCCCGCACCCGCGAGTACGTGGAGATCATCCGCAAGGCGATGGCCCGCGAGCGGCTGGTGCACGAGGGCGCCCACTGGACGCTGCCGCTGCCGGGAGGCCCGGGCAAGCCGCTCAAGCTGACCGTGCACCCGGTGCGCGAGCACATCCCGCTCTACATCGCGGCGATCGGCCCGAAGAACCTGGAGCAGACCGGCGAGATCGCCGACGGCTGGCTCGGCATCTTCTTCGCGCCCGAGCACGCCGCCCTCTCCCTCGACCCGCTGAAGGCCGGCCGCGCCACGGCCGGGCTGACCCTGGACGGCTTCGACCTCTGCCCGACCGTCACCATCGCGGTCGACGAGGACGTCCGGGCCGCCGCCGACGTGCAGCGCGACTACGCCGCCCTCTACATCGGCGGCATGGGCAGCAAGGACAAGAACTTCTACAACCAGCTGACCCGCCGTATGGGCTTCGAGCAGGCCGCGGACGAGATCCAGCAGCGCTACCTCGCCGGAGACAAGGCCGGCGCGGCCGCCGCCGTCCCGCACGAGCTGATCGACGCCACCTCGCTGATCGGCACCACCGAGCGGATCGCCGACCGGATGCAGGCCTACGCCGAGGCGGGCGTCACCACGCTCACCCTGGCCCCGGCCGGCTTCACCCTGGACGAGCGGATCACCGCGCTGCGCACCGGCGCCGAGGCGCTGGAGCGGGCCGGCCTGGCCTGACGGGAGCCCCGGGGCCCGTCCCCGGCCGCCGCGCACGCCGCGGAGGCCGGGGACGGAGGCGGCGGCTTCAGAGCCAGCCGGCCCGCTTGAACGACCGGTAGAGCACCGCGCAGGCCAGCGCCATCAGCCCCACCGCCGCCGGGTAGCCCCAGGGCTGCCGCAGCTCCGGCATGTGCTCGAAGTTCATCCCGTAGATGCCGGCGATCATGGTCGGCACGGCCGCCAGCGCCGCCCAGGCGGAGATCTTCCGCATGTCGTTGTTCTGCTGCACGCTGACCTGCGCGAGGTTGGCCGCCAGGATGTCGGTGAGCAGCCGGTCGAGCGCGTCTATCTGCTCGTTGACCCGGGTCAGGTGGTCCAGCACGTCCCGCAGGTAGGCCTGCAGGTCCTCCGGCACGAACGGCAGCCCGCCGCGCACCAGCCGGGCGGCGGGCTCCTGGAGCGGCGCGACCGCCCGCCGGAACGCCACCGCCTGCCGCTTGAACGAGTAGATCCGCTCGGCGACGCCCCGGGTGCGGCCGGGCGCGAAGACCTCGGCCTCCAGCTCGTCCAGATCGCCCTGGACGGTGGTGACGAGGTCGACGTAGTCGTCGACGACCCGGTCGCAGACCCCGTACAGCACGGCGGCCGGGCCCAGGGCCAGGATCTCGGGGCGCCCCTCCAGGTCCTTGCGCAGCGTGCCCAGCGGGCTGATCGCGCCGTGGCGGACGGTGATCACGAAGGCGTCGCCGACGAACATCAGCACCTCGCCGGTGACGACCGGCACGTCCGGCCGCTCGTAGGCCAGGGTCTTGACGACGGCGAAGACCGAATCAGGGTAGACCTCCAGCTTGGGGCGCTGGTGGGCGGCCGTCAGGGCGTCCTCGACGGCCAGCGGGTGCAGGTCGAACTCTGCGGCCACCAGGTCGAGTTCCTCGACGGACGGGTCGTGCAGCCCGATCCACAGGAAGCCGTCCCCGGCGGCCCGCACGGCCTCCAGCGCGTCCGAGAAGTCCTCGGGGCCCTCCACCCGGTGGCCGTCCCGGTAGGTGGCGCAGTCGACGATCATGCCGGGTATTCTCCCGTGCCGACGCCCCGCCGGTCATCACATCCCGTCACATCTGCGGAAATCACACGCGACGCACACCACCCGGCCCCGACCGCACGAAGTCCCGCCCCGCCGCCGGCACCCCGGGCCCCGGCCCGCACCCGTACCCGCCCCACCGCGCACCCGCCCCCGGGTGCAGGCCGTAGGCTGGTCCGCATGCCCACGCTGCTGCTCGTACGCCACGGCCGCTCCACCGCCAACACCGCCGGTGTGCTGGCCGGGTGGACACCCGGCGTGGACCTCGACGACACCGGCCGCGAGCAGGCCGCCGCCCTGGTCGGACGGCTCTCCGGGGTGCCGCTGGCCCAGGTCGTCAGCAGCCCGCTGGAGCGCTGCCGGCAGACGCTCGCCCCGCTGCTCGCCGCCCGTCCGGAACTCGGCGGCCCCGCCGTCGACGAGCGGTTCGGCGAATGCCGCTACGGCGACTGGACCGGCCGGCCGCTGCGCGAGCTCGCCGAGGAACCGCTCTGGCGCGTCGTGCAGGACCACGCCTCCGCCGCCGCCTTCCCGGGCGGCGAGTCGCTGCGCGAACTCTCCCACCGCACGGTCGACGCCGCCCGCGAGTGGAACGACAAGGTCGCCGCCGAGCACGGCGACGACGCGGTCTGGGCCGCCTGCACCCACGGCGACGTCGTCAAGGCGATCGTCGCCGACGCGCTCGGCCTGCACCTCGACCACTTCCAGCGGATCTCCGTCGAGCCCTGCTCGGTCACCGCGATCCGCTACACCCCCCACCGCCCCTTCCTGCTGCGCCTCGGCGACACCGGCAGCCTCGGCTCGCTCGCCCCCCGGCCGGAGCGGCCGCAGGTGCCCGGCGGCGACGCCGTGGTCGGCGGAGCCGCTTGAGCAGACCGGCCGCAGCATCCCCACGGCCCACGCCGTAGGGTGGCCGATGAGCCCCGTCCGAACCCCGATCCGGAGCGAGAGAGTGCCCCGTCAGGTCTTCTTCTACGACCAGCCCGAGCGGTTCGTGGCCGGCACCGTCGGCCAGCCCGGTTCCCGCGCGTTCTACCTGCAGGCCAGCGCCCGGGGCCGGATCACCAGCGTGCTGCTGGAAAAGGCCCAGGTGGCCGCGCTCGCCGAGCGGGTCGAGGAGGTGCTCGACGAGGCGCTGCGGCGCAGCGGCGGCTCCACCGCGATCCCGGCGGTCGCCCCCACCGAACTCCTCGACAGCGCCCCGCTCGACGTGCCGCTGGAGGAGGAGTTCCGGGTCGGCACGATGGCGCTCGCCTGGGACAGCGCCGACGAGCGCCTCGTCGTCGAGGCCCAGGCCGTCGTCGAGGACGCCGAGGACGCGGAGACGGTCCTCTTCGAGGACGACGACGAGAACGGCCCCGACATGCTGCGGGTCCGGCTCACCGGCGCGATGGCCCGGGTGTTCGCCCGGCGCGCCCTCGACCTGGTGGCCGCCGGCCGCCGGCCCTGCCCGTTCTGCAACCTCCCGCTCGACCCGGAGGGTCACCTGTGCCCGCGCGCGAACGGCTACCGGCGCTGAACGACGCCGAGCAGCCCCAGGACCCGGAGACGCCGGCCCCCCGGTCCCCGGAGCAAGGGCCGGAGCAGTCGCCCGAGCGCGAGCCCGAGCCCGGTCTCCCCGGCACCGACCCGGCCACCGGCGCCGCGCTCGCCGCCGACCTGCCCGCCGCCCTCGCCCTGCTGCGCGAGGGCCGGCTGGCCGTCCACGGCCGGCTCACCGACGCCTCCAACGCCGTCCTCTACTGCACGGTCGCCCTGGACGGCGTCACGGCCCCCTGCGTCTACAAGCCGGTCGCCGGCGAACGCCCGCTCTGGGACTTCCCCGACGGCACCCTCGCCGGCCGCGAGGCCGCCGCGTACGAGGTCTCCGCCGCCACCGGCTGGGCGCTGGTGCCGCCCACCGTGCTGCGCGACGGGCCGCACGGCCCCGGCATGGTGCAGCTGTGGGTCGAGCCCGACCCGGACGCCCCCGAACTCCTCGACCTGCAGGACCCGGACGCCCCGGCCCCCGGCTGGCTGCCGATCGTCCGCGCCGAGATCGAGGACGGGCGGACGGCGCTGCTGGTGCACCGCGACGACGACCGGCTGCGCCGGCTCGCGGTGCTCGACGCGGTGCTCAACAACGCCGACCGCAAGGGCGGCCACTGGATACCGGCCGCCGACGGCCGGATCTACGGCATCGACCACGGCGTGACCTTCAACACCGACGGCAAGCTGCGCACCCTGCTCTGGGGCTGGGCCGGGCAGCCGCTGACCGCCGAGGCCCGCGAGGTGCTCGGCCGGCTCGCCGCCGACCTCGACGGGCCGCTCGGCGGCCGCCTCGCCCCGCACCTCACCCCCGCCGAACTCGACGCGGCCCGCCACCGGACCGCCGCCCTGCTGCGCACCGGGAGCCATCCGCTGCCGTCGGCGCAGTGGCCTTCTATTCCCTGGCCGCCGCTCTGATACCGATCCGAAACCGGCGGCGGACGTAATCCGGCCGATCCCGCCGACTGGTTGGTCTTTCAAATGATCGCAAGGTTAGAGTCGGAGCCATGCATGCCTGGCCCGCCTCCGAGGTTCCCGCCCTGCCTGGTCAGGGGCTTCCCCTTCGAATCCACGACACCGCCACGAGCAGTGTCCGGGAGGTCGTGCCCCAGGGCCCGACCGCCCGTCTCTACGTCTGCGGCATCACCCCGTACGACGCGACCCACCTGGGCCACGCCGCCACCTACACCACCTTCGACCTGGTGCAGCGGGTCTGGAAGGACGCCGGTCACGACGTCCTGTACGTGCAGAACGTCACCGACGTCGACGACCCGCTCCTGGAGCGCGCCGTCGCCACCGGTCAGGACTGGACCGAGCTCGCCGAGCGCGAGACCGCCCTCTTCCGCGAGGACATGACCGCCCTGCGGATGCTCCCGCCGGCGCACTACATCGGCGCCGTCGAGTCCATCCCGTGGATCGTCCCGCTGGTCAAGAAGCTGCTGGCGAGCGGCGCCGCGTACGAGCTGGACGGCGACGTCTACTTCTCGGTCGACGCCGACCCGCGCTTCGGCGGGGTCAGCGGCCTCGACCGCGAGGCGATGCTGCCGGTCTTCGCCGAGCGGGGCGGCGACCCGCAGCGCCCCGGCAAGAAGAACCCGCTGGACGCCCTGCTGTGGCTCTCCGCCCGCCCCGGCGAGCCCGCCTGGGACACCGAGCTCGGGCACGGCCGCCCCGGCTGGCACATCGAGTGCGTGGCGATCGCCCTGGAGTTCCTCGGCATGTCGTTCGACATCCAGGGCGGCGGCAGCGACCTCTCCTTCCCGCACCACGAGATGGGTGCGGCGCACGCGCAGGTCGCCACCGGCGAGCACCCGTTCGCCCACGCCTACGTCCACGCGGGCATGGTCGCGCTGGACGGCCACAAGATGTCGAAGTCCCGCGGCAACCTCGTCTTCGTCTCGAAGCTCCGCCGCGAGGGCGTCGACCCGGCGGCGATCCGCCTCGCGCTGCTCGCGCACCACTACCGCAGCGACTGGGAGTGGACGGAGGACGACCTCACCCGGGCCCAGGAGCGCCTCGCCCGCTGGCGGGCCGCCGTCTCCCGGCCGGACGGCCCGGACGCGGCCGGCCTGCTCGCGGAGGTGCGCACCGCCCTCGCCGACGACCTGGACGCCCCGGCCGCCCTCGCGGCCGTCGACCGCTGGGCCGAGAGCCAGGCCGCGACCGGCGGCGAGGACATCGGCGCCCCCGGGCTGGTGTCGCGCACCGTGGACGCGCTGCTCGGCGTGGCGCTCTGACGACGCACCCCGGACACGCCGCAGGGGCCACCGACCGGTGGCCCCTGCGGCGTTCCACGTCCTACTCGTCGTCCTTCGGCGCCCGGTCCTCCGGCGCCCCGTCGGGACCGGTCGGTGCGTCCGTCCCGTCGGGCCCGGCCCCGGGCTCCGGCTCCGGTGCGTCCGGCTCCTCGGCGGCGGCCTCCGGGACGGCCTCCGGGGCGGCCGCCGGGGCCTCCGGCCCGTCGGTCCTGGGCTCCGGGGGAGCCTCCGTCGGGCGCTCCGCGACCGCGTGCCCGGCCACCGGCTTCTCCCCGGTCGGCCCGAGGTTGTCCCGGCGCCGCAGGTAGCGCTCGAACTCCCGGGCGATGGCGTCGCCGGACGCCTCCGGCAGCTCCGCGGTGTCCTGCGCCTCCTCCAACTGCTGCACGTACTCCGCCACCTCGCTGTCCTCCGCGGCGAGCTGGTCGACACCGAGCTGCCAGGCCCGGGAGTCGTCGGCGAGCTCGCCCGGCGGGATCCGCAGGTCGAGCAGGTCCTCCAGCTTGTTGATCAGCGCCAGCGTGGCCTTCGGGTTGGGCGGCTGCGCCACGTAGTGCGGCACCGCCGCCCAGAGCGTCACGGCCGGCACCCCGGCGTGCGCGCAGGCCTCCTGCAGCACACCGACGATCCCGGTCGGGCCCTCGTACTTGCTCTCCTCCAGGTCGAGGGAGCGGGCGAGCGCCGCGTCCGAGGTGACGCCGCTGACCGGCACCGGCCTGCTGTGCGGGGTGTCGCCGAGCAGCGCCCCGAGGATCACGACCAGCTCGACGCCCAGCTCGTGCGCGAAGCCGAGCAGCTCGTTGCAGTACGAGCGCCAGCGCATGCTGGGCTCGATGCCGCGGACGACCACCAGGTCGCGGATCTTCGGCTCGTTGACCCGCACCACCGACAGCCGGGTGGTGGGCCAGGTGATCCGGCGTACGCCGCCGTCCAGCCAGATCGTCGGACGGTTCACCTGGAAGTCGTAGTAGTCCTCGGCGTCCAGCGCGGCGAACACCTTGCCGCCCCAGGTCTCGTCGAGGTGCGCGACCGCGGCCGAGGCGGCGTCGCCGGCGTCGTTCCAGCCCTCGAAGGCGCAGATCATCACCGGGTCGATCAACTCGGGAACGTCTTCCAGCTCGATCACCCAGCGTCTCCCTCCGTCGGCCGGTGCCGCCCCCCTCCCGGCCCGCGGACCGGTGGCCGGCAGTCGGCCGGTCGAACCTCGCGTGGAACGCCGCGTTCCACGGTCCCTACCTGCCCAGCCTACGGGCTTTGATACCTGCCCAGGCCGGAGTGGGCAGCCTATCCGAGCACGGCGTCCGACACGCTCGGCAGGTAGCCGCCGGACTGCCCGGACGCCTTCGGGTGGTACGACTCCCACAACGGCAGCGTGATCGGGTGGATCCACTCGTCCGGGCCGCCGCGGCAGGCGCCGTGGCCCGTGAACCCGGCGCGGACGTCGGCGAAGCGGAACCCCTGCTTCTCCGACTGACGCCCGATCAGTTCGTCCAGCCGGTCGGTCAGCGTGTTGAAGCGCGACCGCCGCGCCGCCGTCCCGATGACGCAGGTGCTCCCGGTGCCCAGCAGGTGCGGGTAGCCGGTCACCACCACCCGGGCCGCGGGGGCCCGTGCGTCGAGCGCGCGGTAGAGGGTGTCGAGCCGGCCGGGCAGCTCCTCGGCGAGCCGCCGCTCCGACTCGTCGAGTGCCGCGTCGCACCGGGCGTCGGTGGTGAGCGGCTGGAGGCAGGCGACGGCCGCGTCCGCGAAGGCGAGGTCGTTGCCGCCGACGGTGAGGGTGACGAGGGTGGCGTCCGTCGGCACCCGGGGGACCTGGTCGCGCAGCACGTCGGCGGTGAGCGCGCCGCTGCACGCGGCGAAGAGGAAGTCCGCCGGGCCGTGCCCGTCGCGCCAGAGCGCGGGGTAGGCGCCGGCGGAGCGGTGGCACGCGCCGCTCGCCGGGTCGTAGCCACCCGCGCCGACCCCGGCGGCGAAGGAGTCGCCGAGCGCGGCGTAGCGGGCGGCGGGTGCCGCCGAGGCGGGGGCGGCGGACAGCATCAGGGGGACGGCGGTGAGGGCGGCGAGCAGCTTGGGACGCACGGTTCCTCCAGGAACGCACGGGCATGGTCGTCACGCACAGTAGCGCTACGGGTGCGTAACGCAAGCACCGTCCACTCTGCAAATCAGCGCAAGCGGTTTGCGTTTCTTGCCGTACACTCACGGCCATGACACGACGACTTGCCGAAGTGGCCAAGAAGGTCGGGGTGAGCGAGGCCACCGTCAGCCGAGTGCTGAACGAGAAGCCCGGCGTCTCCGAGGCGACCCGGGCGGCGGTGCTCACCGCGCTCGACGTGCTCGGGTACGAGCGCCCGACCCAGCTGCGGGGCGAGCGGGCCCGGCTGGTCGGACTCGTGCTCCCCGAGCTGCAGAACCCGATCTTCCCGGCGTTCGCCGAGGTGGTCAGCGGCGCCCTGGCCGGCCAGGGGTTCACCCCCGTGCTCTGCACCCAGACCGCCGGCGGCGTCTCCGAGGCCGACTACGTCGACCTCCTGCTGGAGCAGCACGTCTCCGGCATCGTCTTCTTCGGCGGCCTGTACGCGCAGGGCGACGCCCCGCACGAGCACTACGACCGGCTGGCCGACCGCAGCCTGCCGACGGTGCTGCTCAACGCCGCCATCGACGACCTCGACTTCCCCCGGGTGTCGTGCGACGACGCCGTCGCCGTGGAGCAGGCCGTGGGCCACCTGCGGCAGTTGGGGCACAGCAAGATCGGCCTGGTGGTCGGTCCGGTCGACCACGTGCCGTCGCAGCGCAAGCTGGCCGCGGCCCGTGCGGCGCTGGCCAGGGTCGGTGCGGAGCTGCCGGACATCCACGTCGAGCGGGCGCTGTTCAGCCTGGAGGGCGGGCAGGCGGCGACGACCAGGCTGCTGCGCCAGGGGGTCACCGGGATCGTCTGCGCGAGCGACCCGCTGGCGCTGGGCGCGGTGCGCGCCGTCCGCCGCGCGGGACTCTCCGTGCCCGACGACGTGTCGGTGATCGGCTACGACGACTCGTCGTTCATGATGTGCACCGACCCGCCGCTGACCACGGTGCGCCAGCCGATCGAGGCCATGGGGCGCGCGGCCGTGGAGCTGCTGGTGGGGGAGATCGCCGGGGTGAAGGTGACCCACGACGAGCTGCTCTTCGAGCCGGAGCTGGTGGTGCGGGGTTCGACCGCGCCGATGCGGCCGCGCGGCTGACGGCGGGCCGTACGCGGGGCTGCCGCGGATCGGCCGAGGGCTGATCGCAGCCGGTCAGGGCTTCCTGACGGACAGACAGACGCAGGGCGGGCACTCCGGTGCCCGCCCTTTTTTCGTGTGCACTCGGTCGGTGCGATCCGTTGACATGCCTGTAGCACCTCTGTAACTCTTGGCTGCCATCGCGCAAAACAGCTACAGACGAACGTCATTTTCTTGATTCCTTCTGCAACTTCCCCCACGAAGGCAGGAACCCCCATGGGAATCTCGTGCTGCTCGTCCTCGGCTCCCGATGCGACCGCCACCGCGGTCCGCCCGGCGCCGGCCACCCGGACCCGGACCACCGGGCCCCGCCCCACCGTCACCGCCCGGCCCGTCGGCCGGTGCGCCGGACTCCACCACCACGTCCGGTAGCTGACGCCCCGCCACAGGTTTCGGGCCGCCCCACTCGGACGGCGGTCCGATCCGGGGCCTGCGCCCCGGTGCACCCGCGAGGGTGCCGCGCGGCGGAGCCGGGGGCCGCCACGCCGCGCACCATCACGAACCGCAGAGACAGAGGGACACAATGAGATCGAAGCGCACACTGCCGCGGCTCGGCGCCGCGACGGTCGCGACCGGCCTGCTGATGATGGTGATAGGTCCGGTCGTCCCGGCCCACGCCGCCGGCGGACCGAACCTCGCGGCCGGCAAGACCGTCACCGCCAGCAGCTCCACCGGCGAGCGCGTCGTGGCCAACGTCAACGACGGCAGCCAGGACAGCTACTGGGAGTCCAGCAACAACGCCCTGCCGCAGTGGGTCCAGGTCGACCTCGGCAGCGCCACCGCCATCGACCAGGTCGTGCTGAAGCTCCCCGCCGGCTGGGGCTCCCGCAACGAGACCCTGACGCTGCAGGGCTCCACCGACGGCTCGAACTTCTCCACCATCCTGGGCTCCGCCCTGTACGCGTTCGACCCGGGTGCGGGCAACACCGCCCGGCTCAACTTCGGTGCCACCACCACGCGTTTCGTCCGCGTCAACGTCAGCGCCAACACCGGCTGGCCGGCCGCGCAGTTCTCCGAACTGGAGGTGTACGGCGCCACCAGCGCGTCCGGCAACCTCGTCCGCTCGGCGACCTCCAGCAGCGCCGTCGCGCCGTACGCGGCCGGCAACGCCGCCGACGGCAACACCGGCACCTACTGGGAGAGCAACAGCAGCTCCTTCCCCCAGTGGTTCCAGGCCGACCTCGGCTCCGCCGTGCCGGTCAACAAGGTCGTGCTGCGGCTGCCGGCCGCCTGGGAGAGCCGCAGCGAGACGCTGAAGCTCCAGGGCTCCACCGACGGCACCAACTTCACCGACCTGGTGGCCTCCGCCGCGTACGCCTTCAACCCGGCGACCGGCAACACCGTCACCATCAACGTCAGCACCGCCACCACCCGGTACGTGCGGGCGACCTTCACCGCGAACAGCCAGTGGCCCGCGGCGCAGCTGTCCGAGTTCGAGGTGTACGGCCCGAGCTCCGGCGACACCCAGGCGCCCACCGCGCCCGGCGGCCTGGCCTTCACGCAGCCCGGCTCCGGCCAGATCAAGCTGACCTGGAACGCCGCCACCGACAACACCGGCGTCACCGGTTACGACGTGTACGCCAACGGCTCGCTGCTGACCAGCGTCGCGGGGAACGTCCTCACCTACACCGACACCCGTGCGGACAGCGCCACGGTCTCGTACTACGTGAAGGCCAAGGACGCCGCCGGCAACCAGTCGGCCGCCAGCGGCACCGTCACCCGCACCGGCGCCACCGGCGACACCCAGGCGCCCAGCGCGCCCGCCAGCCTGGCGTTCACCCAGCCGGCCTCCGGGCAGATCAAGCTGACCTGGGGCGCGTCGACCGACAACACCGGCGTCACCGGTTACGACGTGTACGCCAACGGCTCGCTGCGCGCGAGCGTCGGCGGCGGTGTGCTGACCTACACCGACAGCCAGCCCGACAGCGCCACGGTCTCGTACTACGTGAAGGCCAAGGACGCCGCCGGCAACCAGTCGGACACCAGCAACACCGTGATCCGCACCGGCCAGACCGGCGGCACCGGCACCAACCTGGCCGCCGGCAAGCCGATCACCGCCAACTCCTCGGTGTTCACCTTCGTCGCGGCCAACGCCAACGACAACGACACGGCCACCTACTGGGAGGGCGCGGGCGGCAGCTACCCGAACACCCTCACCGTGGCGCTCGGCTCCAACGCCGACACCAGCTCGGTGGTCGTGAAGCTCAACCCGGCCTCCGCCTGGGGCGCCCGCACCCAGACCATCGAGGTGCTGGGCCGCGAGCAGAGCAGCTCCTCCTTCACCAGCCTGTCCGCCGCGAAGGCGTACGCCTTCGACCCGGCCTCGGGCAACACGGTGACCATCCCGGTCTCCGGCCGGGCCGCCGACGTCCAGCTGAAGATCACCTCCAACACCGGCTCCTCCGCGGGTCAGGTCGCCGAGTTCCAGGTCGTCGGCACCCCGGCGCCCAACCCGGACCTGCTGGTCACCGCGACGTCCGTCAGCCCGGCCAACCCGGTCGAGACCGACGCCCTCACCCTCGCCACCACGGTGAAGAACCAGGGCACCTCGGCCTCCGCCGCCACCTCGGTGAACCTCTACCTCGGTTCGACCAAGGTCGGCACCGCCCAGGTCGGCGCCCTCGCGGCCGGTGCCTCCAGCACCGTCAACGTGAGCGTCCCCGCGCAGAACGCGGGCAGCTACCAGCTCATCGCGAAGGTCGACGAGTCCAACGCGGTCATCGAGCAGGACGAGACCAACAACACCTACACGGCCGCCGCCAACCTGGTCGTGGCGCAGGTCGCGAGCTCCGACCTGGTGGCCTCCCCGGTCTCCTGGTCGCCCTCCAACCCGGCCGCGGGCAACGCCGTGAACTTCACGGTCGCCATCAAGAACCAGGGCACCTCGGCCGCCGCCTCCGGCAGCCACGGCGTCACCCTGACCGTCGCGGACGCCACCGGCGCCGTGGTCAGGACGCTGACCGGTTCCTACAGCGGTGCCATCGCGCCGGGAGCCACCACCTCCCCGGTGTCGCTGGGCAGTTGGACGGCCGTCAACGGCAAGTACACGGTGAAGACGGTCATCGCGACCGACGGCAACGAGCTGCCGGTCAAGCAGGCCAACAACACCACCAGCCAGGGCCTCTACATCGGCCGCGGCGCGAACATGCCGTTCGACATCTACGAGGCCGAGGACGGCGTCCTGGCGGGCGGCGCGGCCGTGGCCGGTCCGAACCGCACGATCGGCGACGTCGCCGGCGAGGCGTCCGGCCGCAAGGCCGTGACGCTCAACTCGACCGGTTCCTCCGTCGAGTTCACCACCAAGGCGCCGACCAACACCCTGGTCACCCGGTTCTCCATCCCGGATGCGGCGGGTGGCGACGGCATCAACTCGACGCTGAACGTCTACGTCGACGGCACCTTCCTGAAGGCCGTCGACCTGACCTCCAAGTACTCCTGGCTGTACGGCAGCGAGACGGCTCCGGGCAACGGCCCGAGCGCCGGCGGCCCGCGTCACATCTACGACGAGGCCAACATGCTGCTCGGCACCACCGTGCCGGCCGGTCACAAGATCAAGCTGCAGAAGGACGCGGCGAACGGCACCAACTACGCCATCGACTTCGTGAGCCTGGAGCAGGCGACCCAGGTCGCCAACCCGGACCCGGCGAAGTACGCGGTGCCGACCGGCTTCACCCACCAGGACGTGCAGAACGCCCTGGACAAGGTGCGGATGGACACCACCGGCACGCTGGTCGGCGTCTACCTGCCCGCCGGTGACTACCAGACCTCGAACAAGTTCCAGGTCTACGGCAAGGCGATCAAGGTCGTCGGCGCGGGCCCGTGGTTCACCCGCTTCTACGCCCCGACCGACCAGAGCAACACCGACGTGGGCTTCCGGGCGCAGAACACCGCGAACGGCTCGACCTTCTCGGGCTTCGCGTACTTCGGCAACTACACCTCGCGCATCGACGGTCCGGGCAAGGTGTTCGACTTCGCCAGCGTCTCGGACATCACGATCGACAACATCTGGACCGAGCACATGATCTGCATGTACTGGGGTGCCAACACCGACAACATGAAGATCACGAACTCCCGGATCCGCGACACCTTCGCCGACGGCATCAACATGACCAACGGCTCCACCGACAACCTGGTCTCCAACAACGAGGCCCGCGCCACCGGTGACGACTCCTTCGCGCTGTTCTCCGCCATCGACGCCGGCGGCGCCGACGAGAAGAACAACGTCTTCGAGAACCTCACCACCATCCTGACCTGGCGTGCGGCGGGCATCGCGGTGTACGGCGGCTACGCCAACACGTTCCGCAACATCTACATCGCGGACACCCTCTGCTACTCCGGCATCACCATCTCGTCGCTGGACTTCGGCTACGCGATGAACGGCTTCGGCGCCTCGCCGACGACCGACCTGCAGAACATCTCGATCGTGCGGTCCGGCGGCCACTTCTGGGGCTCGCAGGTCTTCCCGGCGATCTGGGTCTTCTCGGCCTCCAAGGTCTTCCAGGGCATCCGCGTGAGCGACGTCGACATCGTCGACCCGACCTACAGCGGCATCATGTTCCAGACCGGCTACACCGGCGGCCAGCCGCTGTTCCCGGTGAAGGACACCGTCTTCACCAACGTCTCGATCACCGGCGCCAAGAAGAGCGGCGACGCCTTCGACGCCAAGTCCGGCTACGGCGTCTGGGCCAACGAGATGCCCGAGGCGGGCCAGGGCCCGGCGGTGGGTGAGGTCGTCTTCAACCACCTGACGACGAGCGGCAACTTCAAGGACATCCAGAACACGACGTCCACGTTCAAGATCACCGTCAACCCGTAACGATTGCGCAAACGAAGCAGGGCGGGCGCCCCATGGCCCGCCCTGCTTCGGCGTTCCCGGGGGCGCTTGCGGCGGTCCGGAAGGGCCGGCCGGGGGCGCCCGGGGCGGGCCGGAGTCGTTCGGGACACGGTCAGGACACGGTCGGGCCACGGCCCCGCCCACAGGCCCCGGAGTCCCAACGGGCCTGCGGAGGCCGGTTGCAGGCCCCGTCGGCCGGGGCGGGCCGGATCGGTCCGGGGCGGGGTCGCGGGGCGCTCCAGGGGGCCTCTGCGGGCCCGTCCGCAGGCCAGGGCGGGAGAGTCGGCCGTCGGCGGGCGCCACGGAAGTCGCAAGGTCTACGTCAGGTTTTTGCGAAATCTCGTCGACATCTTGTGGACATCTGTCGGGACTGGTTAAGTAGTCGACACCAGCCGGCGCTGCCGCAAGCAGCGTCCGTGGCTCGGCCTTGCACGCTTCCCCGCCCCCGGACATCTCCCGGGGACGGCCCCCCACCGGAATTCCACGGGCACCCCCGCGCCCCGGCGCAGCCCACCGTGCTTGAAAGGGTCCATCCGCATGAACAGAGACCGGCTCGTCCGCAGAACCGTCGCCTTCGCCGCCGCTGCGGGCCTTGCGCTCACCGCGGCCGCCTGCTCCTCCTCGGGCAGCGGCGACTCGGGCACCTCCGGCGACTCCGGCAAGCCGGCGGCCAGCGCGACGCTCGACCCGAACACCAAGGTCACCATCAGCATCGACTGCCAGCCGCCGACCACCAAGCCCGCCGAGCGCAAGGAGTGGGCGGAGGACGTCGCGGCGTTCAACAAGCTCTACCCGAACGTCACGATCAACTCCAAGGACGCCTCGCCCTGCGAGGAGCCGGCCTCCTTCACCGCCCAGCTCAAGGGCAAGACCCAGCCGGACGTCTTCTACACCTACTTCACCGACCGCGAGCAGGTCCTCGACGCGGACGCGGCCGAGGACATCACGGCCTACGTCAACGACCAGTCGGTGCCGGCCCTCAAGGACATCGACCCCTCGGTCATGTCCACCCTGAAGTCGGAGGGCAAGCTGTACGGCCTGCCCACCACCAACTACAAGATGGGCCTGCTCTACAACCGCGCCCTCTTCAAGCAGGCCGGCCTCGACCCCGAGAAGCCGCCGACGACGTGGGCCGAGATCCGCGAGGCGGGCAAGAAGATCGCCGCGCTCGGCAACGGCGTCAACGGCTACGGCGACTACAGCGCCACCAACCAGGGCGGCTGGCACTACACCGCCGAGCTGTACGGCCTCGGCGGCTCGATGACCACCGAGGACGGCAAGAAGGCCGCCTTCAACACCCCCGAGGGCAAGCAGGTCCTGCAGAACCTGTACGACATGCGCTGGACCGACAAGACCATGGGCGAGACCCAGAGCCTCAAGTGGCCCGACCTCATGACCCAGATGTCGACCAACAAGCTCGGCATGTACATCGGCGCGCCGGACGACATCACGTACATGGTCCAGACCCTCAAGGGCAAGTACGAGGACTACGGCATGGGCCCGATGCCGGGCGGCAAGTCGGCCCTGCTCGGCGGCGCCGACTACATGTTCAAGAAGGGGTCCACCCCGGACCAGATCAAGGCCGGCATCGCCTGGGTCAACTTCAAGTTCCTGACCATGGGCAAGGGCCAGTTCGACTACGCCCGCACCAAGACCGACGGCCTGCCCGTGGGTCTGCCCCAGCCCTTCTTCTTCGGCGGATCCACGCTGGAGGAGGACAACAAGCTGAAGGCCGCGAGCGCCACCGTCCCGGTCGCCAACTACGCGCCCTACCTGGCCGTCCAGGTGCCCGGCAAGACCGAGCCCGCCAACGCCCAGCAGATCTACAAGGTCCTGGACAACGCCGTCTCGGCCGTCCTGACCGACAAGAACGCCAACGTCGACAAGCTGCTCTCGGACGCCGAGAGCCAGGTCAACCAGGTTCTGGCGAACCTCCAGTAACGGCTCGCGGGGGCCGGCCGGCGGGCCGGCCCCCGCGTCGCCCTGGCCAGACCAGCCCGACCGACCAGGAGTACATTCCATGGCAGCGATCAGCGTCTCCGCCCGGCGGAAGACCGAGCCAACGGCACCGGACACCGCGCCCGCGGGCCGCGCCGCCTTCCGTCAGCGCCTCCGCCGGAATCTCACCGGCCACGGCTTCCTCATCGGGGCACTGCTCTGCTTCGCCTACTTCTCGTGGTACCCGATGGTCCGCGAAGTCATCATGAGCTTCCAGAAGACCAAGCGCGGCAAGACCACGTGGGTCGGCATGGAGAACCTGGACCGCATCTTCCAGGACCCGGACTTCTGGCACGCCTGGCGCAACACCCTGCTCTTCACCCTGCTGGCGCTCGTCCTCGGCTTCGCCGTCCCCTTCGTGGTGGCCGTGCTGCTGAACGAGCTCCGGCACGCCAAGTCGTACCTGCGCATCCTGGTGTACCTGCCGGTGATGCTCCCGCCGGTCGCCTCGGTACTCCTCTTCAAGTACTTCTACGACCCCGGCTACGGCCTCTTCAACGCCATCCTGAGGACGCTGCACCTGCCGACCTCGGCCTGGCTCAACTCGCCGGACACCTCGATGATCTCCGTGGTCATCGCGGCGACCTGGATGAACATGGGCGGCGCGACCCTGATCTACCTGGCCGCGCTGCAGGGCATCCCCGGCGAGCTGTACGAGGCCGCGGAGCTCGACGGGGCCGGCCTGCTGCGCCGGATCTGGCACGTCACCATCCCGCAGACCCGGCTGATCCTGTCGCTGCTCCTGCTGCTCCAGGTCGTCGCGACCATGCAGGTCTTCGTCGAGCCCTACCTGCTGACCGGCGGCAACGGCCCGCAGAACTCGACGCTGACCGTCGTCAACCTCATCTACCAGTACGCCTTCAGCTTCAACAACTACGGCAGCGCCTCGGCGCTCGGCCTGGTCATGCTGCTCGTACTCGCCGGCTTCTCCGCGCTGTACGTGCGCCTGAGCCGCACCACCGACTAGGACGGGAGCCCCGCCATGGCAGACACCTCGACCCGTACCCTGATCTCCGAGACGCAGCTGAACCGCCCGCTGGGCCGGGCGATCTACTGGACCGTCCTCGTCCTGGTGGTCATCGGCTTCACGCTGGTCTTCCTCGGCCCGCTGTACTGGCTGGTCACCGGTGGACTCAAGTCCACCCAGGAGGTCATCCAGAACCCGCCGACCTTCTTCCCGAAGCAGATCCACACCGACACGTACAGTGAGGCGTGGTCCAAGCTCAACATGGGTCGGCTGCTCTTCAACACGCTGTACTACGCGTTCGGGGCGCTGGCCTTCCAACTGGTCTTCGACGTCGCCGCGGCGTACTCGCTGTCGAAGCTGCGACCGGTGCTGGGCAACGTCATCCTCGGCATGATGCTGGCCACGCTGATGATCCCGTCCGCGGTGCTGGTCGTGCCGCAGTACCTGACCGTGCTCGACCTGCCGCTGGTGCACGTCAACCTGATCAACACCCCGTGGGCGATCTGGCTGCCCACCGTGGCCAACGCCTTCAACATCTTCCTGCTGAAGCGCTTCTTCGACTCCATCCCGGAGGAGCTGATGGCCGCGGCCGCCATCGACGGTGCGTCGCCGCTGCGGGCGCTGTGGTCGATCGTGCTGCCGATGTCCCGGCCGATCCTCGGCGTGGTCTCCATCTTCGCCGTCGTGAACGTCTGGAAGGACTTCCTGTGGCCGCTGCTCGTGCAGCCGGACCCGAGGAACCAGCCGCTCAACATCGGCATCAACTCGCTCTCCATCGGTGTCCCGCAGAACGTCGTGATCGCCGCCCTGGCGATCGCCTCGGTGCCGACGGTCGTGTTCTTCCTGATCTTCCAGCGCAACATCATGGCCGGCCTGACTTCAGGCGGGCTCAAGGGCTGAGGCCCGGTCATTTCGCGAAAGGACTACCCACCGTGGTACTGCAGCCCGACCGCCCGGACTGGTGGCGAGACGCGGCGATCTACCAGGTCTACCCGCGGAGTTTCGCCGACGGCAACGGCGACGGCACCGGAGATCTGGCGGGCATCCGCGCCCGGCTCCCGTACCTCGCCGAACTCGGCTTCGACGCCGTGTGGTTCAACCCCTGGTACCCGTCCCCGCTCAAGGACGGCGGCTACGACGTGGCCGACTACCGTTCGATCGACCCGGTCTTCGGCACGCTGGAGGAGGCCGAGAAGCTGATCGCCGAGGCGCTCGACCTCGGCATCCGCACCGTCGTCGACATCGTGCCGAACCACGTGTCGAACGAGCACCCGTGGTTCCGCGCCGCCCTGGCGGCGCCGGTCGGCAGCCCCGAGCGCGAGCTGTTCCACTTCGCCGAGGGGCGCGGCGAGAACGGCGAACTCCCGCCCAACAACTGGACGTCGGAGTTCGGCGGCTGCCCCTGGACGCGCATCGCGGACGGGCAGTGGTACCTCCACCTCTTCGCCACCGAGCAGCCCGACCTCAACTGGGCGCACCCGCTGGTCCGCCAGGAGCACGAGGAGATCCTCCGCTTCTGGTTCGACCGCGGCGCGGCCGGCGTCCGGATCGACTCGGCCGGTCTGCTGACCAAGGAGCCGGGCCTGCCCAGCTTCGAACTCGGCGTGGACACCCACCCGTTCGTCGACCGCGACGACCTGCACGAGATCTACCGGTCCTGGCGCGCCATCGCCGACTCGTACGAGCAGCCGCGCGTGCTGATCGGCGAGATCTGGGTGCCGGACACCGAGCGGTTCGCCCGTTACCTGCGCCCGGACGAGCTGCACACCGCGTTCAACTTCGACTTCCTGGCCCGCCCCTGGGCGGCCGCCGAGCTGCGCGCCTCCATCGACGGCACGCTCGCCGCGCACGCCCCGGTCGGCGCCCCCGCCACCTGGGTGCTGTGCAACCACGACGTGACCCGCACGGTGACCCGGTACGGCCGCACGGACACCCGGTTCCAGTTCTCCGCCAAGGCGTTCGGCACGCCGACCGACCGCGCGCTCGGCGTCCGCCGCGCCCGCGCCGCGGCCCTGCTGTCGCTGGCCCTGCCGGGGTCGCTGTACATGTACCAGGGCGAGGAGCTCGGACTGCCGGAGGTCGAGGACCTGCCGCTGAGCACCCTGCAGGACCCGATGCACTTCCGCTCCGGCGGCACCGACCCGGGCCGTGACGGCTGCCGGGTGCCGATCCCGTGGTCCGGCGAGGCGCCGCCGTACGGCTTCGCGCCGGAGGGCGTCGAGCCGTGGCTGCCGCAGCCCGCGGACTGGGCCGCGCTCACGGTGGCGGCGCAGACCGGCGACCCCGACTCGATGCTGGAGCTCTACCGGGAGGCGCTGCGCATCCGTCGGGAGCGGATCGGCGGGGAGTTCGGCTGGCTGCCGGCCGACCCGGAGGTGCTGTCGTTCCGGCGTGCCGACGGCTTCGGCTGCCTGGTCAACCTCGGTGCGGAGCCGGTGGCGCTGCCCGGGGGTGCCGCGCTGCTGCTGGCGAGCGGTCCGCTGGCGGAGGGCGGGGCCCTGCCCTCCGACACGGCCGTCTGGTTCGAGATCCTGGACACTCGTCTATGATGACTGGACAGGTGTCCAGAAAGTAGGAGTGGTCATGCAGACGGCGGCGAGCGTCCTGGTGGGTCTGGTGGCGGCCCTGCACGCGTACATCCTGGTGCTGGAGATGTTCCTCTGGGAGCGCTCCCCCGGCCGGAAGCTCTCCGGCTTCGACGCCGGGCTCGCGCGCACGACCGCGCCGCTCGCCGCCAACCAGGGCCTCTACAACGGGTTCCTCGCGGCCGGCCTGGTCTGGGGCCTCGTCGCCGCGGACCCGGTCGGCCACGACGCGCAGGTCTTCTTCCTCTGCTGCGTCGTCGTCGCCGGCGTCTACGGCGCCGCCACGGCCAACCGCCGCATCCTGGTCGCGCAGGCGCTGCCCGGGGCGGTCGCCCTCGCCGCCGTACTGGCCGCCGGATGAGCGATCCGCGCTCCGAGCGCACCCGGGGCGCCCTGCGGGCGGCACTCCTCGCCGAGTGCGCGGAGCGGCCGCTCGCCGAGGTCAGCGTCTCCGCCGTGGTCCGCCGCGCCGGACTCGGCCGGGCCACCTTCTACCTCCACTACGTGGACCTGCGGGCGCTCGCCGTCGACGCCTGCGGCGAGGTGGCCGACCGCGCGGTGGACGCCCTCCACGCCTGGCAGGGGCCCGTCGACCCGGCCGCCCCGCCGCCCGCGCTCGGTGCGTTCCTGACGGACAGCGCCGACCGGGCCGCGCTCCACCGGGCGCTCCTCACCCCGGGCGGCGGCGGCCCGCTCGGCGACCTGCTGCACGAACGCCTGCGGGCCCGCAGCCGCGCCGAACGCGAACGGGCCGGCGCCCCGCACGCCGACACCGTGGCCTCCGCGGTCGCGGCGGCCTTCACCGGCCTCTTCGCCGACTGGCTGCACGGCCTGATCGACACCGACGCGGAGACCCTCGCCGCCCGCACGTGGCGCCTGCTGATCGCCCTGCACCGGGCGCCGCTCGACGCCCCGCCCGCCCCCGCGGACCCGCACGAGGCGTGACCCGCGTCCGGCCCGGCGGCGTGCTCACCGGCCCGCCGCCGCGGCACCGCCCGCGCACCAGCCGCTCCGGTAGGCCTCCCAGTCGGCGGGTGTCGCGGTGAAGTCGACGTACAGGGCGAGCCCGAAGGTCCGCCGGTCGTTGCGGCCGAGCGCCAGCCGGGCGCCCCGGACGGCCGCCGCCACCGTCTCCGCCGAGCCGCGGTGGCTGTAGTCGTCCTCCCAGTACGCGGGCAGTCCCATCAGCAGGTCGACGTCCGCGGGGGTGGCCTCCAGGGCGAGCGAGGTCTGCTGGGCGACGTACCCGCCGTACAGCGACTCCAGCTGCATCGAGGTGTCGTACGACATCACCGCCACCTGGTCGACCCGCCGGGCGACCTGCCCGAAGTACGCCTGCGACCACCACTTGCCGTGCCGGGTGAGCGCGAGGCCGACCCGGTGCAGGCCCGGCAGCGGGTCGATCTGCGGGGCGGCCACCGAGAACGGCACCTGCCGGGCGGTGGTCACCGCGTGCACGTCGTCGAGCAGGGCGAGGAAGCCCCCGGAGCCGGAGTGCACGGGCTCCATGTCGAAGTGCACCCCGTCGAAACCCTGGTCGAGCACCTGTCGGGCGGAGGCCGTGACGCGGTCGCGCACGTCGGCGCGGTCGAGGTGCAGGCCGTCCTTCTCCGGGGCGACGACGTCGCCGAGCCAGGCCTGCACGCGGACGCCGGGCAGCAGCCGGTGCACGTCCCGCACCAGCCCCGCGGCCCGCGGGGATCGGTCGGCGCGCAGCGAGCCGTCGTGCTCCAGCGGCCCGGCGTGCACGTAGAGGTCGTGGATGCCGGTGCCGGCCAGCCGCGCGGCGAGCGCGGTCAGGTCGGCCCCGGTCCGGCGGCCGTCGACCCAGGCGTGGCCCATCCAGAGGGCGTCCCGGCCGCGGGTCCTGGCCTCGGCGGACGGTTCGCCTGCGTACTGGAGGCGCAGCGCGGCGGCCGCCGCGGCCACCGGAAGGAGTAGCAGGCCCAGGGCCATGCAGAAGCCGACCGCCACCCGCCGCCGCCACGTCCACCTGCGCCACCGCGCCCGCGGCCCGCCCGGTTCAGCCCCGGTTCTCCGACGCACGACACCCCTTCCGTCCGGTCCGTTCGTGTGGTGAGGACGCCCAGGATGCGAAACGGGTTCCGTCGCCGGGCAGGTGTCCGGATACGCTGGCGGCGTGCGTCCCCGTTCACGGAGGGGACGCATAGCCGACAGCCGTCGCACCCAGGGAGTCGCCCCATGGCCACCGTCGTTCCCCCGTCCGCCGCAGTCTCCGTCCAGCAGGCGCGTGCGAACGCCCTGCGCGAAGCCCTCGCCACCCGGGTCGTGGTGGCGGACGGCGCGATGGGCACCATGCTGCAGGCGCAGGACCCGACCATGGAGGACTTCCAGCAGCTGGAGGGCTGCAACGAGATCCTCAACGTCACCCGCCCCGACATCGTGCGCTCGGTGCACGAGGCGTACTTCGGCGTCGGCGTCGACTGCGTGGAGACCAACACCTTCGGCGCGAACCACTCGGCGCTCGGCGAGTACGACATCCCGGAACGCGTCTTCGAGCTCTCCGAGGCCGGTGCCCGGATCGCCCGCGAGGTCGCCGACGCCCACGACGACGGCCGCACCCGCTGGGTGCTCGGTTCGATCGGTCCCGGCACCAAGCTGCCGACGCTCGGTCACGCCCCGTACGAGCTGCTGCGCGACGGCTTCGAGCGGAACGCGGCCGGCCTGATCGCCGGCGGTGCGGACGCCCTGCTGGTGGAGACCAGCCAGGACCTCCTGCAGACCAAGGCCGCGATCCTCGGCTCCAAGCGGGCGCTGGCCGCGGCCGGGCTCGACCTGCCGGTGCTGGTGCAGGTGACCGTCGAGACCACCGGCACCATGCTGCTCGGATCGGAGATCGGCGCGGCGCTGACCGCGCTGGAGCCGCTGGGCGTCGACTACATCGGCCTCAACTGCGCGACCGGCCCCGCCGAGATGAGCGAGCATCTGCGCTACCTGGCGAAGAACGCCCGGATCGGCCTGTCCTGCATGCCGAACGCGGGCCTGCCGGTGCTCGGCAAGGACGGCGCGCACTACCCGCTGAGCCCGCAGGAGCTGGCGGACGCCCACGACGTCTTCACCCGCGACTACGGCCTGTCGCTGGTCGGCGGGTGCTGCGGCACCACCCCCGAGCACCTGCGCCAGGTCGTCGAGCGGGTCCAGGGCCGGCCGGTCACGCCGCGCGACCCGCGCCCGGAGGCGGCCGCCGCCTCGCTCTACCAGTCGGTGCCGTTCCGGCAGGACCTCTCCTACCTGGCGATCGGCGAGCGCACCAACGCCAACGGCTCGAAGAAGTTCCGCGACGCCATGCTGGCCGAGGACTGGCAGGCCTGTGTCGAGATCGCCCGCGACCAGATCCGCGACGGCTCGCACCTGCTCGACCTGTGCGTCGACTACGTCGGCCGGGACGGCGTCGCCGACATGAAGGAGATCGCCGGCCGGCTGGCGACCGCCTCCACCCTGCCGATCGTGCTGGACTCCACCGAGCCGCAGGTGCTGCTGGCCGGCCTGGAGGCGCTCGGCGGCCGCGCGGTGCTCAACTCCGTGAACTACGAGGACGGCGACGGCCCGGACACCCGCTTCGGCCGGATCGCCTCGCTGGCCCGGGAACACGGCGCCGGCCTGATCGCGCTGACCATCGACGAGGAGGGCCAGGCCCGCACCGCGGAGACGAAGGTCGCGATCGCCGAGCGCCTCATCGCGCAGCTCACCACCGAGTACGGCATCGACGAGGGCTCGATCCTGGTCGACTGCCTGGCCTTCACCCTGGGCACCGGTCAGGAGGAGTCCCGCCGCGACGGCATCGAGACGATCGAGGCGATCCGCGAGCTGAAGCGGCGTCACCCGGACGTCCAGACCACGCTGGGCCTGTCCAACATCTCCTTCGGCCTCAGCCCGGCCGCCCGCGTCGTGATCAACTCGGTCTTCCTGCACGAGTGCGTCGAGGCGGGCCTGGACTCGGCCATCGTGCACGCCTCCAAGATCCTCCCGATCGCGCGCATCCCGGAGGAGCAGCGCGACGTCGCGCTCGACCTGGTCTACGACCGCCGCCGCGAGGCGGTCGGCGACGAGCCCGCCTACGACCCGCTGCAGAAGCTGCTGCAGCTCTTCGAGGGCGTCTCGATGGCCTCCACCGCCGCGTCGAAGGCGGAGGAGCTGGCGGCCCTCCCGCTCGACGAGCGCCTGCAGCGCCGGATCATCGACGGCGAGCGCAACGGCCTGGAGGCCGACCTCGACGAGGCGCTGACCGGGCGCCCGGCGCTGGAGATCGTCAACGGCACGCTGCTGGCGGGCATGAAGGTGGTCGGCGAGCTGTTCGGCTCGGGCCAGATGCAGCTGCCGTTCGTGCTGCAGTCCGCCGAGGTCATGAAGACCGCGGTGGCGCACCTGGAGCCGCACATGGAGAAGTCCGACGACGAGGGCAAGGGCACGATCGTGCTCGCCACCGTCAAGGGCGACGTCCACGACATCGGCAAGAACCTCGTCGACATCATCCTCTCCAACAACGGCTACACCGTCGTCAACCTCGGCATCAAGCAGCCGGTCTCGGCGATCCTCGACGCCGCCCAGGAGCACAAGGCCGACGTCATCGGCATGTCGGGCCTGCTGGTCAAGTCCACGGTGATCATGAAGGAGAACCTGGAGGAGCTGAACCAGCGCGGCCTGGCCGCCGACTACCCGGTCATCCTCGGCGGCGCCGCGCTCACCCGCGCCTACGTCGAGCAGGACCTCCACGAGGTCTACCGGGGCGAGGTCCGCTACGCCCGGGACGCCTTCGAGGGCCTGCGGCTGATGGACGCCCTCGTCGCGGTGAAGCGCGGCGTGCCCGGCGCGGCCCTGCCGGAGCTGCGCCAGCGCCGGCACGCCCGGGTGCAGGTGGAGGAGCCGGAGGAGGAGGTCAACCTCGGCCAGATCCGCTCCGACGTGGCCGTCGACAACCGGGTGCCCGCACCGCCGTTCTGGGGCGACCGGATCGTCAAGGGCATCCCGTTCGCCGACTACGCCTCCTGGCTCGACGAGGACGCGCTCTTCAAGGGCCAGTGGGGCCTGAAGGCCGCCCGCAACGGCGACGGCCCCTCGTACGAGGAGCTGGTGGAGACCGAGGGCCGGCCGCGGCTGCGCATGTGGCTGGACCGCCTGCAGACCGAGGGCTGGCTGGAGCCCGCCGTGATCTACGGCTACTACCCGGCCAACTCCAAGGGCGACGACCTGGTCGTCTTCCACGAGGACGGCTCCGAGCGGACCCGCTTCACCTTCCCCCGGCAGCGCCGCGGTCGCCGCCTCTGCCTGGCGGACTTCTTCCGCCCGGAGGACTCCGGTCAGCGCGACGTGCTGGGCCTGCAGGTCGTCACCATGGGCAACCGGGTGTCGGAGGCGGCCAACGAGCTGTTCGCCGGCAACGCCTACCGCGACTACCTGGAGCTGCACGGCCTGTCGGTGCAGCTCGCCGAGGCGCTCGCCGAGTTCTGGCACGCCCGGGTCCGCTTCGAGCTGGGCTTCGGCGACGAGGACCCGCAGGACGTCCGCGACATGTTCGCCCTGAAGTACCGCGGCGCCCGCTTCTCGCTGGGCTACGGCGCCTGCCCGGAGCTGGAGGACCGCGCCAAGATCGCCGACCTGCTGAAGCCGGAGCGGATCGGCGTGGTGCTCTCCGAGGAGTTCCAGCTGCACCCGGAGCAGTCCACCGACGCGATCGTCATCCACCACCCCGAGGCGAAGTACTTCAACGCGAGGTAACGCCACGGATGCGTTCCGTTCTGCGCGGAAACGGTCGCCGGGCGTATCCTGAATGATCCTGAACGGGCCGGTCCGCTCACCAGCGGGCCGGCCTGTGCCATCCCCGGATCCGTCCGGGCGCGCCCCGGCGTGCACCACCCAGGCGAAGGGATCTTCCATGACGACCATCTCGACCCTCACCGAAAGCCTCGACGGCACCGGCGGCGGCCTGCAGGCCGTCCTGCTCGACATGGACGGCACGCTGGTCGACACCGAGGACTTCTGGTGGCAGGCCGAGGCGTCGCTCTTCGCGGAGCTCGGGCACGTGCTGGACGAGGCCGACCGCGCCCACGTGGTCGGCGGCCCGATGACCCGCGTGATCGACTACCTGCTGTCGCGCACCGCGGTGACGCTCTCCCCGGCCGAACTCACCGTGCTGATCAACCAGCGCTTCGTCGACCTGCTGGCCGGCGGCGTGCCCCTGATGCCCGGCGCCGAACGGCTGCTCAACACGCTGAACGCGCACGGCGTGCCCGCCGCCCTGGTGTCGGCCTCGCACCGGCACATCATCGACATCGTGCTCGGCAGCCTCGGCGCCCACCACTTCGCCTTCTCGGTGGCCGGCGACGAGGTGCCCCGCACCAAGCCGCACCCGGACCCGTACCTGGCGGCCGCGGCCCGGCTCGGTGCCGACCCGGCGCGGTGCGTGGTGATCGAGGACGCGCCGACCGGGGTGCGGGCCGCGGAGGCGGCCGGATGCCCGGTCATCGCGGTGCCCTCGGTCGCCGCGATCGAGCCCGCGCCGGGGCGCCTGGTGGTGCCCTCGCTGGAACTCGTCGACCTGGAGCTCCTCCTCTCGGCGGTCGCCGCCCGGGTGTGAGATCGGTCTCCTTCCGGACGTACCGTGCTTTCGCGCCGCTGCCTCCCGGCAACGGTGCGTACAGGGTGCACCGGAGAAATCGGACATCGCATCACAGATCGTCGGGTTGCGGGACTCGGCGGTCGACGGCGGCCATAACGGCCGCCCGTCCGGGTGGGGGCGACGCGTGTTCGATATGGCACGCTACATCCGGTCAGTCCCCGCATACGGGGTCGAACGGACCGTCACCGACCGCGCCCCCCACCCCGGACGCACCCCACGTGACGGTTCCTCCCGGCGCCTCCCCACAAGCCCGGCCGCACGGAGAAGGAATCAAACCCGCATGTCATCCGCCAACCGCCTGGCCGTGCTGGGCTGTGCCGTCGTCGTGGCCACCGCCGCTTCCGGCTGCGCCTCCGCGACCAAGGCCGTCACCGGCAAGGACTCGCCGTCGGTGATCACCATGGGCACCACCAACGTGACCAGCGTGCTCGACCCGGCCGGCGCCTACGACGCGGGTTCCTGGCTGGTGCTGAACAACACCTTCCAGTCGCTGCTGAGCTTCCCGCCCGGCGCGACCGTGCCGCAGCCGGACGCCGCGCAGTCCTGCGGGTTCACCGGTGCCGACGCCACGACGTACGAGTGCACCGTGCGCAGCGGCCTGAAGTTCTCCAACGGCCACCCGCTGACCGCCGAGGACGTCGTCTTCTCCGTGCAGCGCATGCTGAAGATCAACGACCCGAGCGGCCCTGCCTCGCTGCTCTCGACGATCAAGTCGGTCGGGTCCGCGGACGGCGGCAAGGTGGTCTTCCACCTGAACACCCCGGACGCGGTGCTCCCGGCGAAGCTCGCCTCGGCGGCCGGCTCCATCGTCGACCACCAGGTCTTCCCGGCGGACGGCCTGCTCGCCAACGACAAGCTGGTCGGCTCCGGCCCGTACAAGATCGACTCGATCGACACGATGAGCGACGGCGAGGCGCCCGCGAAGGTCCGCCTCTCCGCGAACAGCGAGTACCGGGGCGAGAACAAGCCGCAGAACGGATCGTTCGCGCTGCGCTACTTCAACACCCCGGACGAGCTCAAGTCCGCCCTCGAACAGGGCGACGTCGACCTCGCGGACAACAGCATGGAGCCCGCCGCCGCGGCCCGGATCAAGGACGACCAGATCGCCGGCAAGGGCGACCTCAAGGTCGCCGAGGGCGAGAGCGCCGAGACCCGCTTCCTCGTCCTCAACACCAAGGACCCGGTCGCCGGCAACCCCGCCGTCCGCCAGGCCGCCGCCCAGCTCCTCGACCGCAAGGCACTCGCCCACACGGTCTACGCGGGCACCGTCCAGCCGCTGTACTCGCTCGTGCCCGCCGGCATCACCGGCCACAACACGGCCTTCTTCGACCGCTACGGCGACCCGAGCACCGAGAAGGCCAGGAGGATCCTCTCCGCGGCCAAGGTCCAGACCCCGGTCAAGCTGACCCTCACCTGGTCGCGCGCCCGTGCCGGCGTCGCCGAGATGAACCAGTTCAAGAAGGACCTGGAGGCCGGCGGCCTCTTCCAGATCACCGTGAAGCAGGAGCCGGACTGGAAGAAGTACCAGGCCGGCTGGAAGGCCGGGATCTACCAGGGCTACACCGTCGGCTGGACCCCCGACTACGTCGACCCCGACGACTTCGTCACCCCGATCGTGGTCGACGGCGGCGCCTTCCACAACGGCTGGGACGACCAGCGCGTCAGCACCAGGCTCGTGCCCGCCAGCATCAAGCTGACCGACCGCACCGCCGGCGGCGCCTACGGCCAGATCCAGAACATCGTCGCGGAGGCCGCCCCGGTCATCCCGCTGTTCCAGGCCAAGTCGTTCTACGTCTCGCGCAACGACATCACCGGCGTCGACGCGACCGTCGACACCACCGGCGTCTTCCGCCTCTGGCTGATCGGCCGCACCGAGAACGTCGGCTGACCGACCGTACGCCGACGGCCCGCCCCCTCCGCGAGGAGGAGGCGGGCCGTCGGCCTGTCCGGGGCCGCCGTCAGAGCGCGCCGGGACGCACCAGGCCGGACTCGTACGCGTACACCGCGGCCTGCACCCGGTCACGCAGGCGCAGCTTCGTCAGCACGTGGCCGACGTGGGTCTTCACCGTCGTCTCGCTGACGAACAGCTCGGCGGCGATCTCCGCGTTCGACAGCCCCCGGGCGACCAGCCGCAGCACCTCCACCTCGCGCTCGGTCAGCGCGCCCAGCGCCTGCGGCGGCGCCTCCTCGCCGGACGGCAGCCGGGTGGCGTACATGTCGAGCAGGCGGCGCGTCACCGACGGCGCCAGCATCGCCGCGCCGTCCGCGACCACCCGGATCGCCTGCACGAGCTCCTCGGCCGGCACGTCCTTCAGCAGGAAGCCGCTCGCCCCGGCGCGCAGCGCCTCGACCACGTACTCGTCGAGGTCGAACGTCGTCAGCACCAGCACCTTCGCCGGGCCGTCGCGGCCGGGCCCGGAGATCCGCCGGGTCGCCTCCACGCCGTCCATCCGCGGCATCCGGATGTCCATCAGCACCACGTCCGGCTGGAGCGCCCGCACCTGCTCCAGCGCCTGCTGGCCGTCCCCGGCCTCGCCGACCACCACCAGGTCGGGCTCGGCCTCCAGGATCATCCGGAAACCGGTGCGCAGCAGCGGCTGGTCGTCCACCAGCAGCACTCTGATCGTCACCTACGACTCCTCGCTCACCATGGGATCCCCCGGGGGATCGTCGTCGGGCCGTCGCGCCGCGGGCAGCGGCAGCGGGTACGGCGGGGGAGTGCCGCCGAACTCCGGGCAGCGGGCCTTGTGGTCGCACCAGTCGCAGAGCCGGTTGCGGGTGGCGGGGAACTCCCCGGTCTCCACCGCCCGCGAGATGGTCTCCCACAGCGCGTGCAGCTTGCGCTCCACCGCGAGCAGGTCGGTCTCGTCCGGGTCGTACGTGACCACGTCGCCGCCCCCGCCGAGGTAGACCAGCTGCAGGCGCCTGGGGATCACGCCCTTCCAGCGCCACACCACCAGGGCGTAGAACTTCATCTGGAACATCGCCTTGCCCTCGAAGTCCCGCGAGGGCGCCCGGCCGGTCTTGTAGTCGACCAGCCGCACCTCGCCGCTCGGGGCGACGTCGACGCGGTCGATGTAGCCGCGCAGCAGGAGCCCGGACCCCAGCGCCGTCTCCACGTACAGCTCGCGCTCGGCGGGGTGCAGGCGGGTCGGGTCCTCCAGGCGGAACCAGCGGTCCACCAGCTTCTCCGCGTCGCCCAGCCAGCCCGCGAGGGCGGTGCCGTCCGGGTCGTCCGGGAAGAGCTCCGCCAGCTCGGGCCGCTCGCCCAGCAGCCGCTCCCACTGGGGGCGCAGCAGCGAGCGGGCCAGGTCGGCGGTCCGCTCGGCCGGCGGGTGGTCGAACAGCCGCTCCAGCACGGCGTGCACCACCGTGCCGCGGGTCGCGGCCGGGCTCGGCGGTTCGGGCAGGCGGTCGATCACCCGCAGCCGGTACAGCAGGGGGCAGGTCATGAAGTCGCCGGCGCGCGAGGGCGAGAGTCCCGTCGGCGGGGCCGCCGGCCGGGCCGTCGGGCCGGTGTCCGTCTGGTGCATGCCCCCGACCCTATTGCCCTCCGCTCACATCCCGCTGTCGGCCCACTGACACCGCGACCGCTGCGCGGGTCACAACCGGGGTATGACCCCCTACGAGCGCCGCCCCCCGAGGGGCGCGCGCGGGATCCGGACGGAGATCACGTAGCGTGGGCGCCACGGCGCGGGCCGGTACGACGGGGACGAGAGCGAAGGGGACGCGGTGAGCGACACCAGGGGGCAGCGGACCTCCGAGCAGCCGCCGGCCGGCCGGGCCGGCGACCCGCAGCCGCGCGGCGGAATCATGGTGGGCCGCCCCTTCGGCGTCCCGGTGTACGTCACGCCGTCCTGGTTCGTCATCGCCGCCCTCATCACCTGGATCTTCGGCGGACGCCTCACCGAGGTGCTGCCCGACCTCGGCGGCACCCGCTACCTCGTCTCCTTCTCGTTCGCCGTCGCCTTCTACGCCTCCGTGCTCGTCCACGAGCTGGCGCACACCGTGATCGCCCTGCGCTACCGGCTCGGCGTGCGCAGCATCCAGCTGCAGTTCTTCGGCGGCGTCTCCGAGATCGAGAAGGAGGCCGAGACCCCGGCCCGGGAGTTCTGGCTCGCCTTCGTCGGACCGCTGCTCTCCCTCGTCCTCGGCGGCGTGTTCTACCTCGCGACGAACGCCGTCGAGCTCGACACCGTGCCCGGCGTGCTCCTCGCCGGCCTCATGGTGAGCAACCTCGTCGTCGCCGCCTTCAACCTGCTGCCCGGCCTCCCGCTGGACGGCGGCCGCATGCTGCGCGCCGTCGTGTGGGGCGCCACCGGCCGCCCGATGGCCGGCACCGTCGCCGCCGCCTGGGTCGGCCGCGGCCTCGCCCTCGCCGTGCTCATCGGCCTGCCGCTCGTCAGCGCCGCCCAGACCCCGCAGCAGTCCACCGGCGACAGCCTCGTCGACGGCGTGCTCGCGGCCATCCTTGCGATCATCATCTGGAACGGCGCCACCGGGGCCGTCCGCAACGCCCGCCTGCGCGAGGTCCTGCCCGGGCTCGACCTGCGCGAACTCGCCCGCCGCTCCGTCGACGTCACCGCCGACACCCCGCTCGGCGAGGCGCTGCGCCGCGCCCACGAGGCCCGGGCCGGCGCGATCGTCGTCGTCGACGGACGCGGCGAGCCCTCCGCCCTGGTCACCGAGGCCGCCGTCGCGAAGGTGCCCGAGCACCGCCGCCCCTGGATCGCCGTCGGCGCCGTCGCCCGCGACCTCGAACCCGGCCTGCGCCTCGACCTCGCGCTCACCGGCGAGGACCTCCTCACCGCCCTGCGCCGCACCCCGGCCGCCGAGTACCTGGTCGTCCGCCCGGACGGCAGCCCGTACGGCGTGCTCGCCCTCGCCGACCTCGAACGCCGCCTGGCCCGCGCGCTCGGCGGCCGCTGAACCGCTCCGCCGCCGCGGCCCGCCGAAACGATCTGCCGCCCGGCCGCCCGGCCCGCGCCGGGCCGCTGGTCGGGGGAGCGCCGCCGTTCCCTTAGGATTGGCCGCATGTCCGAACCGACCGGTGCCACCCGCCGACGCGGGCCCTTCCAGGTCGGGGACCAGGTACAGCTGACCGACCCCAAGGGCCGCCACTACACGTTCACGCTCCAGGCCGGGAACCAGTTCCACACCCACAAGGGTGCGTTCCCGCACGACGAGCTGATCGGCGCCCCCGAGGGCACGGTCGTACGCACGACGGGCAACGTCCCGTACCTCGCGCTGCGCCCCCTGCTCCCCGACTACGTCCTCTCCATGCCCCGCGGCGCGGCGGTGATCTACCCCAAGGACGCGGGTCAGATCCTGGCGATGGCCGACATCTTCGCGGGCGCGCGCGTCGTCGAGGCCGGCGTCGGCTCCGGCGCGCTCTCCACGTACCTGCTGCGCGCCGTCGGGGACACCGGCATGCTCGCCTCGTACGAGCGCCGCGAGGACTTCGCCGAGATCGCCAGGAACAACGTCGAGCGGTACTTCGGCGGCCCCCACCCGGCGTGGAAGCTCACCATCGGCGACCTGCAGGACAACCTCGTCGAGAACGACGTCGACCGCGTCATCCTCGACATGCTCGCCCCCTGGGAGTGCCTGGACGTCGCCTCCAAGGCGCTCGTCCCCGGCGGCCTCATCTGCTGCTACGTCGCCACCACCACGCAGATGTCGAAGACCGTCGAGGCGCTGCGCGAGCACGGCACCTACACCGAGCCGCAGGCCTGGGAGACCATGGTCCGCACCTGGCACCTGGAGGGGCTGGCCGTCCGCCCGGACCACCGGATGATCGGCCACACCGGCTTCCTCCTCACCGCCCGCCGCCTCGCCGACGGCGTCGAGCCCCCGCTGCGCCGCCGCCGCCCCGCCAAGGGCGCCTACGGCGAGGAGTACGACAACGGCAGCCCCGAGCCCTCGCTGGCCGAGCGCGCCGCCGTCCGCCGGGCCACCCGCGAGACCGCCGCCACGGACGGCGTCGAGCTGCCCTGACGCCGAGACGGCCCGTCCTCCGGGGGGCGGCGCAACCGGCCCCCGACCGGCTGCGCCGCCCCCCGCCGCATGCCCGTGACGGGCTGTCGGGGCCGATGCCCGGACGCCCCGGGCGGTGTGGGACGATGCTCGCTCACAACAGCCGCCGTGCCCGCCGGGGCACCCTCGTGGTGGAGAGGACTGCCTGGTGGAAGCAGCGGTCGAGGCGGAGAACCCCGTGACGGCGGACGGTGCCCGTACGGCACCCGGCCACGCCCGGAGCGGGATCGGACACTGGGCCCTGGTGGCGGCGGGCTGCGCCGCGGTCGTCGCCGGCGCACTGGCGGCCTCCCCGGCCGAGGGCACCCCCGCCGCGGCCCGCCCGACGGCGAAGGCTGCGCCGCCCGCGGCGGCCCCCGATCCGGCGAAGGCCGAACTTCCCCTTGACTGCGGGCCGTTCCCGGTGGCGGTCGTGCTGAAGGTGAGCGCCGATCTCGGTGACGGTTCGCCCAGCACCGTGGTCGCCGCGCACTGCGCCGCGGACAACGGCACCCCGCCGGACGGCGTCTTCGTGCTCACGGCCGGCCCCGGCGGCCGTCCGGAGGTCGCCGCGACCCTGCTGGATCCGGCCGCCGACAACCTGACCGTCACCGCCCTGACGGTGCGCAGCGACGGCGAGATCCGCGCCCGCGCCCGGGGCTACTCCTCGCCCGACGTGCCGCGGTGCTGCCCGGACCGCTCCCTCGCGATCGCCTGGAAGCGGAACGCGGGCCACTGGGTGCGGGCCGAGAGCGCCGCACCGGCCGGTCAGGTCTGACCCCGGCGGACGCGCAGGACCCGCCGGGCCGGGCCGGCCGGGCGGTCAGTCCGCGTCGGGGCCGTAGACCTCGACGCGGTCGGCGACCCGGCGCACGTGGATGCAGTCGCCCGGGCACTCCTTCGCGGAGTCCACGACGTCCTGAAGCAGCGTCAGGGGCACCGGCGCGGTCTGGCCGGGCTGCTGGCGCAACTCGTCGTCGTCGCCCTTGACGTAGGCGAGGCCGTCGATGTCGAGCTCGAAGACCTCCGGCGCGTACTGGACGCAGATGCCGTCGCCCGTGCACAGGTCCTGATCGATCCAGACTTCGAGCTCTTCGCCGGTCGCGGACATGTCCCCTGCCGTTTCTGTACCGGAATGCCCCGCTTCGTGTGGCATTTCCACTCCTCCTGCAGTGCCGACCTTACCCCTGCCCTGCTTTGAACCGTTGAGCGGTGGGCACATCCACTACCAGAGGGGAAGCAACGCAAGGGCGAAGATCGGACACGCCCGATCCATCTTTCTGATCTAGGGGTTTACAGACCCCTGGCTCCAGGTAGGTTTGGGTCGTCCAGCTCCCCCAGGAGGAGGTGAGGACCGTGGCAGCCAACGATGACGACTACAACCGCAGCGCCGGCCGGCCCGCTCGTGGTTCCGACGAGGCCGCGCAGGTCTCGTACCTCGAGCAGGAGATCGCCGCCCTGCGTCGTAAGCTCGCCGACTCGCCGCGCCACTCGAGAATCCTCGAGGAGCGCATCGTCGAGCTCCAGACCAACATGGCCGGAGTTTCCGCCCAGAACGAGCGGCTCGCCGCCACGCTCCGTGAGGCCCGCGACCAGATCGTGGCCCTCAAGGAGGAGGTGGACCGCCTCGCCCAGCCCCCCGCCGGATTCGGCACCTTCCTCAGCGCCAACGAGGACGGCACCGCGGACATCTTCACGGGTGGCCGCAAGCTGCGCGTCAACGTCAGCCCGAGCATCGAGCTGGAGGAGCTGCGCCGCGGCCAGGAGGTCATGCTCAACGAGGCGCTCAACATCGTGGACGCGATGGCCTTCGAGAGCATCGGCGACATCGTCACCCTCAAGGAGGTCCTCGAGGACGGCGAACGCGCCCTGGTGATCGGCCACACCGACGAGGAACGCGTGGTCCGGCTTGCCGAGCCGCTGCGCGACCTCACCCTGCGCTCCGGCGACGCCCTCCTTCTGGAGCCCCGCTCCGGATACGTCTACGAGGTCGTCCCCAAGTCCGAGGTCGAGGAACTGGTCCTCGAAGAGGTCCCGGACATCGACTACCGGCAGATCGGCGGCCTCGCCGGCCAGATCGAGCAGATCCGCGACGCGGTCGAGCTGCCGTACCTGCACGCCGACCTCTTCAAGGAGTACGAGCTCCGTCCGCCCAAGGGCGTCCTGCTCTACGGCCCTCCCGGCTGCGGCAAGACGCTCATCGCCAAGGCGGTCGCGAACTCGCTGGCCAAGAAGGTCGCCGAGGTGACCGGCCGGCCGCAGGGCAAGAGCTACTTCCTCAACATCAAGGGCCCGGAGCTCCTCAACAAGTACGTCGGCGAGACCGAGCGGCAGATCCGCCTGGTCTTCCAGCGTGCCCGGGAGAAGGCCAGCGAGGGCACGCCCGTCATCGTCTTCTTCGACGAGATGGAGTCGCTCTTCCGCACCCGTGGGTCCGGTGTCAGCTCGGACGTGGAGAACACCATCGTCCCGCAGCTGCTCGCCGAGATCGACGGCGTGGAGGGCCTGGAGAACGTCATCGTCATCGGCGCCTCCAACCGCGAGGACATGATCGACCCGGCGATCCTGCGGCCCGGCCGCCTGGACGTCAAGATCAAGATCGAGCGGCCGGACGCCGAGGCGGCGAAGGACATCTTCTCCAAGTACCTCAAGGACTCGCTGCCCTTCCACCCGGACGACGTCAAGGAGCACGACGGCTCGCTGGTCTCCACCGTGGCCGGGATGATCCAGGCGGTGGTCGAGCGGATGTACTCGGAGACCGAGGACAACCGCTTCCTGGAGGTCACCTACGCCAACGGTGACAAGGAGGTCCTGTACTTCAAGGACTTCAACTCCGGCGCCATGATCCAGAACATCGTCGACCGCGCCAAGAAGATGGCCATCAAGGACTTCCTCGACCACGGCCAGCGCGGCCTGCGCGTCTCCCACCTGCTCGCCGCCTGCGTGGACGAGTTCAAGGAGAACGAGGACCTGCCCAACACCACCAACCCGGACGACTGGGCCCGGATCTCGGGCAAGAAGGGCGAGCGGATCGTCTTCATCCGCACCCTGGTCACCGGCAAGCAGGGCGCGGAGTCCGGCCGCTCCATCGACACCGTCGCCAACACGGGGCAGTACCTGTAACGACGCCGAACCCCTCCGTCCGGCTGCGGTGCCACCCGCCCCGCAGCCGGACGGCGCGTCTCCGCAGGATCACCAAGGGCAAGGAGGGCCGCATGACCGTACGCCGCGTGATGGGCATCGAGACCGAGTACGGGATCTCCGTGCCCGGCCACCCCAACGCCAACGCCATGCTCACCTCGTCCCAGATCGTCAACGCGTACGCCGCGGCGATGCACCGGGCCCGCCGGGCCCGCTGGGACTTCGAGGAGGAGAACCCGCTGCGCGACGCCCGCGGCTTCGACCTCGCACGCGAGGTGGCGGACTCCAGCCAGCTGACCGACGAGGACATCGGCCTCGCCAACATCATCCTCACCAACGGTGCCCGGTTCTACGTGGACCACGCCCACCCCGAGTACAGCTCGCCCGAGGTCACCAACCCGCGCGACGCCGTGCTCTGGGACAAGGCGGGCGAGCGGATCATGGCCGAGGCGGCCGCCCGCGCCCTGGAACTGCCCAACGGGCAGACGATCCACCTGTACAAGAACAACACCGACAACAAGGGCGCCTCCTACGGCACCCACGAGAACTACCTGATGAAGCGGGCGACGCCGTTCGCCGACATCGTCCGCCACCTCACCCCGTTCTTCGTCTCCCGCCAGGTCGTGACCGGTGCCGGCCGGGTCGGCCTCGGACAGGAGGGCTCCGCCGACGGCTTCCAGCTCAGCCAGCGCGCGGACTACTTCGAGGTCGAGGTGGGCCTGGAGACCACCCTCAAGCGCCCGATCATCAACACCCGCGACGAACCGCACGCCGATGCGGAGAAGTACCGCCGGCTGCACGTGATCATCGGCGACGCCAACCTCTCCGAGATCTCCACCTACCTCAAGCTCGGCACCACCTCGCTGGTGCTGGCCATGATCGAGGACGGCTTCATCGCCGTCGACCTCGCCGTCGACCAGCCGGTGCGCACCCTGCACCGGGTCTCCCACGACCCGGGGCTCGACCAGCTGATCACGCTGCGCAGCGGGCGCAAGCTCACCGCGGTGCAGTTGCAGATGGAGTACTGCGAGCTGGCGAGCAAGTACGTCGAGGACCGCTACGGCCAGGACGCCGACGACCAGACCCGCGACGTGCTGGCCCGCTGGGAGGACGTCCTGGGCCGGCTGGAGCGCGACCCGATGAGCCTGTCGAGGCAGCTCGACTGGGTCGCGAAGAAGGAGCTCCTGGAGGGCTACCGCCAGCGCGACGGCCTGGACTGGGACAACCCCCGGCTGCACCTCGTCGACCTGCAGTACAGCGACGTGCGGCCCGACAAGGGCCTCTACAACCGCCTGGTCGCCCGCGGCCGCTTCGAGCGGCTGCTGACCGAGGAGGAGGTGCTGCGGGCCGTCGGCAAGCCGCCGGAGGACACCCGCGCCTACTTCCGCGGGCGCTGCCTGGAGCAGTACGCCGACCACGTCGCCGCGGCCTCCTGGGACTCGGTCATCTTCGACCTGCCCGGGCGGGACTCGCTGCAGCGCGTGCCCACCATGGAGCCGCTGCGCGGCACCCGTGAGCACGTCGAGAGCCTGCTCGACCGGTGCCGCACGGCCGAAGAACTGGTTCGTGTACTGTCCGGAGGGTAACTCTTCGATCACCGGGGGTGAATCCCGTCGTGAAGGGGAATCATTCCGGGGAGCGCCGGACGTTGAAGCAGAACCGGGCGCGAATGTCGTACCCGGCGGATAGGGTCTGACCACACAGAGCGAGCGGGGTGAGGGAAATGGCTAGCAAGGACACCGGCGGCGGCCAGCAGCGGGCGAACCGCTCCTCGGAGGAGGTCGAGGAGCAGTCCGTAGAGACGCAGGCCTCCGACGAGCTGAAGGAACGCCAGGAAAAGCTCAGCGACGACGTCGACGCCGTGCTCGACGAAATCGACGAGGTCCTCGAGTCGAATGCCGAGGATTTCGTCCGCGGTTTCGTGCAGAAGGGCGGCGAGTAGGAGGGGGTATTCCCCTTTCCCGAATCGCTTCCGCAGTGTCGCGCTGCAGGTGTGCACCCGCACGCCTGCAGCGCGCTCTGCTCCCACGGCAGCCCTCGGCGGCGGCTCCCGGCGGCATCCGTACGGCTTCGCCGATCCTGTGGATCACGGGCGGCCGACGCGGGTAGGGTCCGGGCATCAGGTGCTTGATCGTCAACCTGGAAGGAATCGTGTGGAAGCCAACACTGGTGGCACCGGGCGTCTACCGGCTGCCTTCCTGACCCCCGGGTCGTCGTCGTTCCTCGAGTTCCTGGGCCGGCACTCGCCCGAGCTGCTGCCCGGCAACCGCACCCTCCCCGAGGGGCTCGCCGTCGAGGCACCGCACGGCACCACCATCGTCTCGGCGGTCTTCGAAGGCGGTGTCGTCATCGCCGGCGACCGCCGCGCGACGATGGGCAACGTCATCGCCCAGCGCGACATCGAGAAGGTCTTCCCGGCCGACGAGTACAGCGCCGTCGGCATCGCCGGCACCGCGGGCCTCGCCGTCGAGATGGTCCGGCTGTTCCAGCTGGAGCTGGAGCACTACGAGAAGATCGAGGGCGCCGTCCTCTCCCTGGAGGGCAAGGCCAACCGGCTCACGACCATGATCCGGTCGAACCTCGCGATGGCCATGCAGGGCCTCGCCGTCGTGCCGATCTTCGCCGGCTACGACCTGAACCTCGGCCGCGGCCGGATCTTCACCTACGACGTCACCGGCGGCCGCTCCGAGGAGCGCGGCTTCGCCGCCACCGGCTCCGGCTCGGTCTTCGCCCGCGGCTCGCTCAAGAAGCTCTACCGCGAGGGCCTCGGCGGCGAACAGGCCGCCACCCTCGCGGTCCAGGCGCTCTACGACGCCGCGGACGACGACTCCGCCACCGGCGGCCCCGACCTCGCGCGCGGCATCTACCCCATCGTCTCGCTCATCACCGAGGACGGCTTCCGCCGGCTCACCGACGGCGAGGTGGCCGAGATCGCGGCCTCCATCACCGCCGGCCGCCGCGAGCACCCCAACGGGCCGCAGGCCCCGCTCCTCTAGTCCGCCACACTCCCAGGAAGAAGGGGAAGACCGCCGGTGTCCACACCGTTCTACGTCTCGCCTCAGCAGGCCATGGCGGACCGCGCGGAGTACGCCCGCAAGGGCATCGCCCGCGGCCGAAGCGTGGTCGTGCTCACCTACGCCGACGGCGTCGTCTTCGTCGCGGAGAACACCTCCCGGGCGCTGCACAAGGTCTCCGAGATCTACGACAAGATCGCGTTCGCCGCGGTCGGGCGCTACAACGAGTTCGAGAACCTCCGCATCGGCGGCGTGCGCTACGCCGACCTGCGCGGGTACTCCTACGACCGGGCCGACGTCACCGCCCGCGGCCTCGCCAACGTCTACGCGCAGACCCTCGGCACCATCTTCTCCTCCGTCGGCGAGAAGCCGTACGAGGTCGAGCTGGTCGTCGCCGAGGTCGGCCGCGGCGTCGACGACGACCAGATCTACCGGCTCACCCCGGACGGCTCCGTCGTCGACGAGAAGAACTACGTCGTCGTCGGCGGCAACTCCGACTCCATCGGCAACTACATCGGCCAGCACCACCAGGCCGGCATGGCCCTCACCGAGGCCCTCCGGGTGGCCGTGGACGGCCTCGCCCGCGACCCCAACGGCGGCAGCCCGCGCACGCTGACGCCGGAGCAGCTGGAGGTCGCCGTGCTGGACCGCGAGCGCGTCCAGCAGCGCAAGTTCAAGCGCATCCTGGGCGGCCAGCTCGGCCGCCTCCTCGGCGGCGACGCGTCCGCCGCGGACGAGGAGGACGAGCCGTCCGCCGCGCACAAGGACGGGCCGTCCACGGGCGGGGCGCCGGCCGACGAGTGACCCGGCCGCGTGAATCCCGTACGGCGCAGGAACCGCGCCGTGCGGGATTCACGTGCGCCTGCCGGGATATGAGGCGGTGGCATGGTCGGATTGCCGAGGACCGTTGCCCGGAACCGTCGGCAGGGCCGTTGGTCCTTTCGGCTGGGCCGAAGGGGTTTCGGAATGCTCCCGGAAGAGAAAAGATGCCTCATGGACCGCCGAATTTTCGGGCTGGAGAACGAGTACGGTGTCACGTGTACGTTTCGGGGACAACGGCGTCTGTCTCCGGACGAGGTGGCCAGGTACCTCTTCCGCCGCGTAGTTTCCTGGGGCCGCAGCAGCAATGTGTTCCTGCGCAACGGTGCACGCCTGTATCTCGACGTGGGCTCGCACCCCGAGTACGCCACTCCGGAGTGCGACGACGTCACCGAACTGGTGACGCACGACAAGGCCGGTGAGCGCATCCTGGAGGGCCTGCTCGTGGACGCCGAACGGCGCCTCCACGAGGAGGGCATCGCCGGGGACGTCTACCTCTTCAAGAACAACACCGACTCGGCCGGCAACTCCTACGGCTGCCACGAGAACTACCTCGTGGCCCGGCACGGGGAGTTCTCCCGGCTCGCCGACGTGCTCATCCCGTTCCTGGTCACCCGCCAGCTGATCTGCGGCGCCGGCAAGGTGCTGCAGACGCCTCGGGGCGCGGTCTACTGCGTCAGCCAGCGGGCCGAGCACATCTGGGAGGGCGTCAGCTCGGCGACCACCCGATCCCGTCCCATCATCAACACCCGCGACGAGCCGCACGCCGACGCCGAGCGGTTCCGCCGCCTCCACGTCATCGTCGGCGACTCCAACATGTCGGAGACCACCACCCTGCTCAAGGTCGGCGCCACCGACCTCGTGCTGCGCCTCATCGAGGCGGGCGTGGTGATGCGCGACCTCACCCTGGAGAACCCGATCCGGGCGATCCGCGAGGTCAGCCACGACCTGACCGGCACCCACCAGGTGCGGCTCGCCAACGGCCGCGAGGCCAGCGCGCTGGACATCCAGGAGGAGTACTTCACCAAGGCGCTGGAGTTCGCGGACCGCAAGGGCCTCAACACCGGCACCATCGCCCGTGTGCTCGAACTCTGGGGGCGCACCCTGGAGGCCGTCCGCACCGAGGACCTCGACCGCGTCTCGACCGAGATCGACTGGATCATGAAGTACCGGTTGATCGAGCAGTACCGCGAGAAGCACCAGATGACGATGTCGAACCCGCGGGTCGCCCAGATCGACCTCGCGTACCACGACATCCACCGCCGCCGCGGCCTGTTCTACCTGCTCCAGAACAAGGGGCGGGCCGCACGGGTCACCACCGACCTCAAGACCTTCGAAGCCAAGTCGGTGCCCCCGCAGACCACCCGGGCCCGGCTGCGCGGCGACTTCATCCGCCGGGCGCAGGAGCAGCGGCGCGACTTCACGGTCGACTGGGTGCACCTGAAGCTCAACGACCAGGCACAGCGCACCGTGCTGTGCAAGGACCCCTTCCGCTCGGTCGACGAGCGGGTGGAGAAGCTCATCGCCGGCATGTGACGGCGGCGCGGGGGCGGTGCCCGGACGGTCCGTCCGGGCACCGCCCTTTTGCCTTGCGTGAGCCTCCCCGGCGGGGGCGGACCCGGGCCATACGCTGGCGGCCATGCGTCGATTCGCCGGACTGCCGGCCGTGCCCCTAGCCGCCCTGCTCGTCGTGGTGCTGTCCGGCTGCAGCAGCGGCTCGTCCGGCTCCGCCGGCGGCTCGCCCTCGGCTTCCGCGTCCGCGACGGCGGTGCCGAGCCCGGTCGAGTCGGCCGACCCGATGCCCAAGGTCTCCGGGGAGGTCGGCTCGAAGGCCGTCATCGAGATCCCGGCGGAGAAGCCCGGCGGCGAGTTCGTCGTCGCCACCGTCCACGAGGGCGACGGGGCCACCGTCGCCAAGGGCGACTGGGTGACCGTCAACTACACCGCCAAGGACTGGACGACCGGCAAGGACGTCTCCAGCTCCTACGACTCCGGCGGCAAGCCCCAGCTCTACCAGGCCGGCAGCGGGCAGCTGGTGCCCGCCTTCGACCAGTCGGTCGTCGGCAAGAAGGCCGGCAGCCGGCTGCTCGTCGTGGCGCCGCCCGCGGCCGGTTTCGGCACCGCCGGCAACACCTCCGCCGGGGTCGGCTCGCAGGACACCGTGGTCTTCGTGCTGGACATCGTGGACGTCGTCCCGCCGGACTCGACGGTCTCCGGCGACGTCACCGCGCCGCCCGCCACGGCGCCCCAGGTGAAGGACAACGGCAAGCAGGCGCCGACGATCACCATCCCCGCCGGCCAGGCCCCGCCGACCGAGCTGCAGACCTACGTGCTGATCAAGGGCGACGGCAAGGAGGTGCAGTCCGGCCAGCAGCTGCTGGTGCAGTACACGGGCGTGCTGTGGTCCGACGGCAAGCAGTTCGACTCCTCCTTCGAGCACGGCGGCGCGCAGGCCCTGCAGGTCGGCACGGGCAGCCTCATCAAGGGCTGGGACCAGGGGCTCGTCGGCCAGACCGTCGGCAGCCGGGTCATGCTCGTGGTGCCGCCCGCCCTCGGCTACGGCAACCAGTCCAGCGGGCCGGTGCCCGCCGACGCCACCCTGGTGTTCGTGATCGACATCCTGGAGGCGGTCTGACGCCGCCCTCCCGGCGGACGGATCGTGCACCGGAGGGCCCGTCCTCATCCGGACCTGACATACTGCTGCCGTTTTCCGCACTGTGGCAGGCGGGGTCAGGTCCGGCGAGGGCATGGCACGGCGAGATGGATGGGGAGTCATGACTGAGAAAGCGTCGAGCCCGGGCGAGACCGGTACCGCCGCGGGCGACCCGGCGGCCGCACGGCCCGGCGGCCCGCTGCCCGGCGACGGCGAGTCGATCGTCGTCCCGCCCGCGATCCTGAAGCAGCAGGCCGGCTGGGGCCAGACCCCGGCCCGGCCCGCCGGGACCCCGGAGGACGACGAGCCGCAGGTCTTCGCGTCGACCGTGCGCCGCAAGGACCTCTCGGAGGCCGGCTACGACGAGGACCCGCCCGGCGTGGGCCGCCTCGGCGTCATCCTGGGCACCGTGCTGGCCGTCCTCATCGTCGGCAGCGGCATCACGCTGTACATGGTGAACAAGGACGACTCGCCGTCCGCCGCGGCCACCCCGGACTCCGTCGCGAGCGCCTCGCCGACGCCCACCGAGGCGCCGGTCCCGGCGATCAAGGACAGCGCCAAGGTGCTGCCGACGGTCGCCGGCGACTTCGGCACCAAGGCAACGATCACCCTGCCCAAGGAGGCCGCCGACGGCACCTTCGTGGTGAAGGAGATCAAGGCCGGCGACGGCGTCAAGGTCGAGAAGAACACCTGGGTCACCGCGGACTTCTCCGCCAAGAACTGGGGCACCGGCAAGGACCTGGAGGACTCGTACGCCTCCGGCAAGCCGCAGCTCTTCCAGGCCGGCCTGGGCAAGCTCATCCCGGCCCTCGACCAGGCCGTGGCCGGCCACAAGGCGGGCAGCCGCCTGCTGGTCGTCGCGCCGCCCGCCGCCGCGTTCGGCTCCGCCGGCAACACCGGGATGGGCGTCGGCCCGAAGGACACCCTGGTGTTCGTCATCGACGTCCGCGGCGCCACCGCCCCCGACGCGGTGGTCAGCGGCACCGTCACCCCGCCGCCGGCCGACATGCCGAAGGTCACCGACAACGGCAAGAAGCCGGCGACCATCACGCCCGTCAAGGGCGCGGCCGACCCGACCGAGCTGAAGTCGCACGTCCTCATCCAGGGCAAGGGCCGCAAGATCGAGTCCGGCGAGAAGGTCCTCGTCCAGTACACCGGCGCGCTGTACAAGGACGGCAAGAAGTTCGACTCCTCGCTCGACCGCGGCCAGGCCTTCTCCTTCGTCACCGGTGGCGGCGGCGTCATCGAGGGCTGGGACAAGGGCGTCACCGGCCAGACCATCGGCAGCCGGATCGAGCTCGTCATCCCCGCGTCGCTGGGCTACAAGGACCAGGCGCAGGGCGACATCCCCGCCAATTCGACACTCGTCTTCGTGATCGACATCCTGGATGCCGGCATCGGGTCCCAGGACTAGGTGCCGGCAGGCCGCCCGGCCCGGACGACACGTCGTTCCGGGCCGGATGGCCGTGACGGGAGGCGGAGCGCCGTACGGTGGACCGCAGGGGTGCCCCGCCGCCCCGTCGTGTCCGTACCGACGAACGAGATGAGTCTGTTGTGAGCCTTACCAAGCCGGAGATCGAATTCCCGGGCGGCGAGCCGCCGGTGGAGCTGCAGATCCGCGACATCGTGGTCGGCGACGGTGCCGAGGCCAAGGCCGGCGCGACCGTCCAGGTCCACTACGTGGGTGTCACCTTCGCGTCCGGCGAGGAGTTCGACGCCTCGTGGAACCGCGGCAGCACCTTCAGCTTCCCGCTCGGCGCCGGCCGAGTCATCAAGGGCTGGGACCAGGGTGTCCAGGGCATGAAGGTCGGCGGCCGCCGCGAGCTGGTCATCCCGCCGCACCTGGCCTACGGCAACCAGTCGCCGAGCCCGCTGATCCCCGCCGGCTCGACCCTGATCTTCGTGGTCGACCTGCTCGGCGTCTGACACCGCCGCACGCCGGGCCGCACCCCTCCGCGGGGTGCGGCCCGGCGCCGTTTCCGGCCCTGCCCGCCGCCGAACCCGGACTCGGCTTTCGCCGCGCGTGTCCGGACCGGTACGGTCGGGTCCGCCGGATCACGAAAGCGCCGGTCACCACGGACAGGAAGGCCAGCGATGGCGATCGCCAAGGCGGAGCGCTTGATGAACCTCGCGCTCTGTCTGATGAACACCAGACGGCCGCTCTCCAAGAAGGAGCTGCGCGAATCCGTCGAGGCCTACCGCGAGGCCTGGCAGCAGGGCAGCGAGGACGCGTTCAACCGCATGTTCGAGCGCGACAAGGACGACCTCCGCGAGCTCGGCCTCGTCATCGACGTCGACGAGAACGCGATCGACGGCGAGATCGGCTACCTCGCCCGCCGCGACCGCAACCGCCTGCCGGAGATCGCCCTCGACGCCGAGGAGGCCGCCGCCCTCACCCTGGTCGCCCGGGTGTGGCAGCAGGCCAAGATGTCGGGCGCCGCCAGCGGGGCCCTGCAGAAGCTCCGCGCGGCCGGCGTGCCCTTCGCCGAGGACGCCGAGCACAGCGCCCTCCAGCCCCGCATCCCGGCCCGCGAGGCCGCCTTCGAGCCGCTCCTCGTCGCCGCCCGCGACCGGCGCCCCGTCACCTTCGACTACCGCAAGGCCGGGGCCGCAGGCCCCGAGCAGCGCTCCGTCGAGCCGTGGGCCCTGGAGTGCTGGCGCGGCCACTGGTACCTCGCCGGCTTCGACCGCGACCGCGGCAGCGCCCGCGTCTTCCGCCTCAGCCGGATCACCGGCAAGGTGCGCTCCCGCGCGGGCGGCTTCACCGGCGACATCCCCGAGCACGTCGACGTCCGGGCCACCGTCGCCCGCTTCGCCGGCGAGGGCGCCACCACCACCGCCACCGTCCGGCTGCGCCGCGGCGCGGCCTTCCCGCTCCGCGCCAAGGCCGTCGCCAGCAGCCGCGTCGACGAGCAGTGGGACGAACTCGAGATCCCGTACGGCAACGGGCTCGGCGCCGACCTCGCCGAGTTCGGGCCCGACGTCGTCGTCCTCGGACCGGACGACCTGCGGGCGGACGTCATCGACCGGCTCCGCGCGGTGGCCGGACTCAACGAGGTGGGGGCATGAGCAACGCGATCGACCAGACCCGGCGGATGCTCTCGCTGGTCACCTACCTCCGCGAGCGGCCCGGCGCCGAGGTCGCCGAGGTGGCCCGCGCCTTCGGCATCACCGAGCGCGAACTCATCGGCGACCTCAACGTGCTGCCGATGTGCGGCACCAGCTTCCGCGGCGGCGACCTCCTCGACATCGACACCGACGGCGACCGCATCTGGTGGCACAACGTCGACGACGTCGCCCAGCCGCTGCGCCTCGCCGCCGACGAGGCCACCGCCCTGCTCGTCGCCGCCCGCGCCGTCGCCGGCCTGCCCGGCCTGCGCCGCCGCGACCGCGAGGCCCTGACCCGCGCCGTCACCAAGATCGAGGACGCCGCGGGGGAGAGCGCCGAGTCGAGCGCCCGCATCGGCGTCACCTTCGAGGCCGAGGGCCAGGTCTTCGCCGACATCGACCGCGCGCTCACCGAGGGCCGCCGCCTCTGGCTGCGCTACTGGTCGCACGGGCGCGGCGGCATGACCGAGCGCGAGGTCGACCCGATCCGCCTCGTCGCCGAGGGCCACACCTACCTCGAAGGCTGGTGCCGCACCTCCGAGGACCGCCGGATCTTCCGCCTCGACCGGGTCGCCGAACTCCGCGTGCTCGACGAGCCCGCCGACCCGCCCCGGCTGGAGCCCCGCGACCTCTCCGCCGGCCTCGTCAACCCGGCCGCGGACGACCCCGAGGTCGTCGTCGAGGTCGGCCCCGGCGGACGCTGGGTCGCCGAGTACTACACCCACGACAAGGCCGAGGAACTGCCCGACGGCGGACTGCGCATCACCCTGCGCAGCGCGGACCCGTCCGGACTGCGCCCGCTCGCCCTGCGGCTCGGCCGCGACGGCCGGATCGTCTCCCCGCCCGACCTCGCCGGCCAGGCCCGCGAGGCCGCCCTCGCCGCCCTCGGCGGCTACCCGGACGGGCGGTCCTGACCGGTGGCGCACGGCACCAGGTTCCAGGTCTACTGCTCGCAGTGCCGGGAGAAGGTCGAGGTCCCGGCGGAGGACTTCCGGCTGGCCCTCGGCCCCACCCCGGAACGCACCTTCTACGGCTTCGTCTGTCCCGAGTGCGGCGCCTCCGTGCGCAAGCCTGCCGGGGAGAAGATCGTCCAGGCGATGACCGCCGCCGGGGTCAGCACCATGCGGCTGCTGCCGGTGGAGGGCTGACCGCGGCGGGCACGGCCGGCGCGCGGACTCCGGCCGGGTAGGGTCGGCCCATGTCGTGGACCCTCACCGCCGCCGTCCTGCTGGCCACCGCCGGCCTGCTCGTCCTGGGCGTCCTCGCCTGCCGGCTCTGGGCGGACGTGCGGACGCTCGCCCGCGAGGTCGACACCGCCTCCCGCGCCCTGGCGTCGGCGGCCGGGCACCTCCCGCGCCGCTGAGCCGCCGGGTACCCTCGTGACAGGCCCCGCGGTACGGCCGGGGCCCTACCCGGACGGCGGTTGCCGGGGCGTGACGGGCAGCGGCTACCATCGCCCGGAACGGGGCCGACCGGCCCCGCGGAGGAAGGTGGTCGCAGATGCGCATCTCGCCGACGGCGATCCTGGTGGTCGTGGTCCTCGCGGTGCTGCTCTTCGGGGCGAAGCGGCTGCCCGACGCCGCGCGGGCGCTCGGCCGGACCCTGCGCATCCTGCGCAGCGAGGCCAGGGCACTGCGGACGGACGGCACGGACGGCACGGGCGCCCCGCAGGCCCGCCCGGAGGCGGCACCCGCCGCCAGGACGATCAAGGCGGCACCCGGAGCCGGCTCCGCCCGGCCGGTCGCCACCGCAGACCACGGCACGGCCCCGAAGGGCTGAGCCGGCACAGGCCACCGGGGGTCCGCCGACCGGCGGGCTCCGTCGTACGAGTTGAGGACCGGGCTTGAGCAAGTCTTCCAAGGCGCCGAAGCCGCCCAAGGACCCCGAGGGCCGGATGGCGCTCGCCGACCACCTGCGCGAGCTCCGCAACCGCGTGGTCTGGTCGGTCCTGGCCATTGTGGTCACCACGATCGCCGCGGCGTTCTTCCACCGGGAACTCACCGACTTCCTGCTCGACCCGCTGCCCGCCTGCGGCGGCGACGGCCTGAACCCCAAGGGCGAGCGCTGCGCGCTGGTCTCCACGATCGGCCTGCTCACGCCGTTCACCCTGGCGCTCAAGGTCAGCCTCACCGCCGGCGTTGTCGCCGCGCTGCCGGTCTGGCTCTACCAGCTGTGGTCGTTCGTCTCGCCCGGCCTGCACAGGCACGAGCGGAAGTACACGCTGGGCTTCCTCGCCGCGGGCATCCCGCTCTTCCTGGCGGGCGCGGCCCTGGCCTACCTGATCCTCCCGGCTACCGCCGAGATGCTGATCTCCTTCACCCCGACCGGCGCCGTGCCGATCATGCCCGCCGAGGACTACCTCGACGTCGTGACCCGGATGGTGCTGGTCTTCGGCTGCGCCTTCGAACTGCCGCTGTTCCTGGTGATGCTCAACTTCATCGGCGTGCTCAGCGGCAAGCGGCTGCTGGGCTGGTGGCGCGCCATGGTCATGGGCATCACCGTCTTCGCCGCGTTCGCCACCCCCAGCGCCGACCCGCTCAGCATGCTGGCCCTGGCCGCGCCGATCTGGGCGCTCTATTTCCTCGCCGCCGGCATCGCGATCATGAACGACCGCCGCCGGGCCCGCCGCAACCCCGACGCCGGCCTCGACGACGAGGAGGCCTCGCACGTCGACCTCACCGTCGAGGGGGTCGCGGGGGCGGAGGCCGTCGAGGCGTCCGCCGCGCCGGAGGCGCCCGCCCCGGTGCCCGCCGCCCGCCGCGAGCAGATGGACGACATCACCTGACCCGCGCCCCCTCCGTACGCCGGAGCCCCGGCCCGCCGCATTCGGCAGGCCGGGGCTCCGGCGCGTCACGGGCCCGGGCCGGGTCAGGGCCGGGGTGCCGCAGGGCTCAGGACGGCCCGGTGGCGCCGCCCGCCCGCTGCGCCAGGTGGGCCGCCCAGCCGCCCGCCGCGGTGATGTCCTCCGCACCGTCCAGGGCGGCCGGTTCGCACAGGAAGCCGGGCACCAGCCGGCCGTCGGACAGCTCGACGCTGCCGAGCGCCATCGGCCGGGGCAGGCCCGCCAGCAGGGTGCCGAGGCCGGCCGCGGGCAGCTCCCACAGCTCGCCGCGGACCGTCCGCCCGCCCTCGGCGGTGCGGACCAGCCCGGGCTTCGGCGGCACGGTGCCGAGGGCGTGGAGACGGTAGGCCTCGGCCGTGCCGACCTCGGCCAGGAACCGGCCGCCGAGCGCGGTCAGCTGCCCGTTCAGCGGCTGCCCGGTGAGGTGGGCGCCGAAGACGGCCAGCGGTACGGGCCGGTCGGCGAGCAGCCGGGCGACGGCCCCGAGGCGCTCCTCGGTGTGCGCGGGGCCGACCAGCATCACGCCGAAGGGCAGCCCGGCGACCGTGCCCGCGGGCACCGCGAGGGCGCACAGGCCGAGCAGGTTCGCCGAGTTGGTGAACCGGCCGAGCCGGGTGTTGACGCCCACCGGGTCGGCGGCGACCTCGGCGAGCGTGGGGTGGGCGGTGGTGGTGGGCAGCAGCAGGGCGTCCGCGTCGCCGAGGGCGGCCGTCGCCCGCTCGCGCAGCCGGGCCAGCTCGGCGAGGTCGTCGTACAGCCGGTGCGCGGGCACGTCGCGCGCGGCCGTGACGATGCCGCGCACCACCGGGTCGAGGCCCGGGCCGCCCTTGTCGACGAACGCGCCGACGGCCGCGTACCGCTCGGCGACGAACGCCCCCGCATACAGCATCGCCGCCGCCGCGTCGAAGGGCGCGAGGTCGACGGGGCGCAGCTCCGCCCCGGCGGCGGCGAGCCGGTCCGCGGCCGCCTCGTACGCCTCCGCCCAGCCCGCGGCGAGCTCCCCGAGCGCGCCGGGGGCCGGTACGGCGATCCGCCACGGGCCCGGGGCCCGGGCCGGTACGACGGCCGGGTCGGCGAGCAGCCGGAACGCGTCCTCGGCCTCGCCGACCGTGCGGGCGAGGACGGAGACGCAGTCGAGGCTGCGGCAGGCCGGCACGACGCCGTCGGCCGGCACCCGGCCGGGGGCGCCCTTGAGGCCCACGATGCCGTTCAGCGCGGCCGGCACCCGGCCGGAGCCCGCGGTGTCCGTGCCGAGCGCCAGGTCGGCCAGGCCGAGGGCGACCGCGACCGCCGAGCCGGAGCTCGATCCGCCGGAGATCCGGGCCGGGTCGGCCGAGCCGCGCACCGCGCCGTACGGGCTGCGGGTGCCGACCAGGCCGGTCGCGAACTGGTCGAGGTTGGTGGTGCCGAGGACCACCGTGCCGGCCGCCCGCAGGCGGGCGACGGCGGGGGCGTCGTGCTCCGGGAGGTACGCGTAGTCGGGGCAGCCGGCCGTGGTGGGGAGGCCGGCGACGTCGATGTTCCCCTTCACGGCGGTGACGGTGCCCGCCAGCGGCAGGTGCTCGCCCGCGGCGGTGCGGGCGTCGACCAGCGCGGCCTCCGCCTCCGCCTCCGCCTGCGGCCGCAGGTCGATCCACACCTCGGGGCGGTCGACGGCGGCGATCCGCGCGTACGCCCGGCGGACGCGGTCGACGGCGCTCACGCGATCGCCCCCAGCACCACGAGCGGGCTGCCCGCCTGCACCTGGTCGCCGGGGCCGACGAGCAGCTCGGCCACCACGCCGTCGCGGTCGGCCGTGACGGGTGACTCCATCTTCATCGCCTCCAGTGCCATCAACTGCTGTCCCTTGCCGACGCGTTCGCCGGGTGCGACGTCGACCTTCCACACGCAGGCGGTGAACTCGGCCTCCACGACCGCACCACCCGGCGGGGCCGTCACGGTGCGCGGTGCGACCGGCGCCGTGCCCGCGGCCAGCTCGGCGCGGTCGAACTCGCCCGCCTCCTCCCAAGCCTGGCGCTCGGCGGCGAACGCCGCCGCCTGGACGGCCCGGAACTCCTCGATCGGCCCGGCCTCGTCCGCGAGGAAGCGCAGGTGGTCGGCGAGCGCGAACTCGCCCTCCTCGATCCGGGGGTGGAACCGCCCGGCGGCCATGTCGGCCCGCAGTTCGAGGAGTTCCTCCGCACCCACCGGGTACCACTTGATCCGGTCGAAGAAGCGCAGCAGCCACGGCGCGCCCGGCTCGAACGGGCCGCGCTGCTGCCAGCCCGACCACATCTGCACGGTGCGGCCGACGAACTGGTAGCCGCCCGGGCCCTCCATGCCGTACACGCAGAGGTACGCGCCGCCGATGCCGACCGAGTTCTCGGCCGTCCAGGTGCGGGCCGGGTTGTACTTGGTGGTGACCAGCCGGTGCCGCGGGTCGAGCGGTGTGGCGACCGGCGCGCCCAGGTAGACGTCGCCCAGGCCGAGCACGAGGTACTCGGCGTCGAAGACCGTGCGGTACACGTCGTCGACCGAGGCCAGGCCGTTGATCCGGCGGATGAACTCGATGTTCCACGGGCACCACGGCGCGTCGTCCCGCACGCCCGCGATGTACCGCTCGATCGCCTCGCGGGTCGCCGGGTCGTCCCAGGAGAGCGGCAGGTGCACGGTGCGGCTGGGCACCGCCAGCCGGTCGGTGGCGGGCAGCGCCCGCTCGATCTCCTGCACCAGGGCGAGGAGTTCGCCGACCGGCAGGAGGTCCGGGTCGACGTGCACCTGCAGCGAGCGGATGCCCGGGGTCAGGTCGGTGACGCCCGCGGGCCGCTCGGCGGCGAGCCGTTCGGCGAGCGCGTGGACCCGCATCCGCAGGGCCAGGTCGAGCTGCATCGGCCCGTACTCGACGAGCAGGTTGTCGTCGCCGCTGCGCCGGTAGGTGACGCTCGGCCGGTCCGCGGTCGCCGGGAGCGCGGCCAGGATGCCGCCGTCGAGCACCGCCGGGCGCGAGGGGATCGGCACCGCGGTGGGGCTGCGGCGCAGGTCGGCGGCGGCCTGCTCGGTGACCGGCACGAACCGGACGCGGTCGCCGGGGCGCAGCTGCCCGAGCTTCCAGCGCTGCCCGGTGACGACGGTGGCGGGGCAGACGAAGCCGCCGAGCGAGGGGCCGTCCGGGCCGAGCAGCACGGGCATGTCGCCGGTGTAGTCGACGGCGCCGACGGAGTACGGGGTGTCGTGGATGTTGGACGGGTGCAGGCCGGCCTCGCCGCCGTCCGGGCGGGCCCAGACCGGCTTGGGGCCGACCAGCCGCACGCCCGTCCGGGCGCTGTTGAAGTGCACGGACCAGTCGGCGGCGTAGAACTCCTCGACGTCCTGCGGGGTGAAGAACTCCGGTGCGGCGTGCGGACCCTCGACCGCGGCGATCTCCCAGTCGGCGGTGAACGGCGGCCGGTCGGCGGCCGGACCGGCACCCTCGCCGAGCGGGCCGGTGCCGCCGTGCAGGACGTCGCCGACGCGCAGCGCCCGCCCGCCGTGCCCGCCGAAGCCGCCGAGGGTGAAGGTCGACGCGCTGCCGAGGAACTCCGGCACCTCCAGGCCGCCCGCGAGCAGCAGGTAGGTGCGCAGGCCGGGCCCGGGCGGCGCGGCGATGTCGAGCAGACCGCCGGCGGGCACCAGGACGGGCTCCCACTGCGGCACGGGCACGCCGTCGACGGTGACCGGCGCGGGCGCGCCGCTGACGCACACCCAGGCCGGCGCGGTGAAGCGCAGGGCCGGGCCCTGCAGGGTGCACTCCAGGCCGGGGGCGCCCTCCGGGTTGCCGAGCGCCCGGTTGCCGAGCCGGAAGGAGAGGTCGTCCATCGGGCCGCACGGGGGCACGCCGACGTGCCAGTAGCCGGTGCGGCCCGGCCAGTCCTGGACGGTCGTCTGGGTGCCGCCGCGGACGACCTCGATCCGCGGGGTGGGGTCGGTGACGTGGGCGAGCGTGCCGGTGTGGTGGACGGCGCCCTGCACCGCGGGGACGGCGGGGATGGCGCGCAGCAGGCCGAGGTTGGTCTCGATGCCGTGGATCCGGGTGGTGTCCAGGGCGTCGGTGAGCCGGGCGAGGGCGTCGGCGCGGTCGGTGCCGTGCACGATCACCTTGGCGAGCATCGGGTCGTAGGCGGTGGTGACCTCGGTGCCGGTCTCCACCCAGGCGTCGACGCGGACGTCCGCGGGGAAGGACACCTCGGTCAGCAGGCCGGCGCTGGGCCGGTGGTCGCGGCTCGGGTCCTCCGCGTACACCCGGGCCTCGACGGCGTGGCCGTCCGGCGGGCCGACCTCGCGGACGGCCGCGGTGTCGCCCTGGGCGAGCCGGAGCATCCACTCGACCAGGTCGACGCCGTACACGGCCTCGGTGACCGGGTGCTCGACCTGCAGGCGGGTGTTGACCTCCAGGAAGTACGCCTCCTCGCGGGCGGCGTCGTAGACGTACTCGACGGTGCCGGCCGAGCGGTACGCGACCGAGGCGCACAGGCCGCGGGCGGACTCGGCGAGCTGCTTGCGGACCCGGTCGGGCAGGCCGGGCGCCGGGGCCTCCTCCAGCACCTTCTGGTTGCGGCGCTGCAGCGAGCAGTCGCGGTCGCCGAGGGTGACGACGCGGCCGGTGCCGTCGCCGAACACCTGCACCTCGACGTGGCGGGCCCGCTCGACCAGGCGCTCCAGGAAGACGCCGGCGGTGGAGAAGCTGGCCGCCGCGACGCGCTGGACGCGCTCCCAGGCGTCGGCGAGGTCGGCGGGGCCGTGGCAGGCCTGCATGCCGATGCCGCCGCCTCCGCCGGTCGCCTTGAGCATCACCGGGTAGCCGGTCGCCCCGGCCGCGTCGAGGGCCGTCGCCAGGTCGGGCAGCAGTCCGGTGCCGGGCAGCAGCGGCACACCGGCGGCCTCGGCGGCGGCGCGGGCGGTGTGCTTGGCCCCGAACACCTCCAGCTGCGCGGGGGTGGGGCCGACGAAGGCGAGCCCGGCGGCCTCGACCCGGCGGGCGAAGGCGGCGTCCTCGGAGAGGAAGCCGTAGCCGGGGTGGACGGCTCCGGCCCCGGTGTCGAGGGCGGCCTGCAGCACGAGGTCGGTGCGCAGGTAGCTGTCCTTCGCGGCGGCCGGGCCGAGCCGCACCGCGTGGTCGGCGAGCCGGACGTGCGGGGCGGCGCGGTCCGGGTCGGAGAACACCGCGACGGTGGCGAGGCCCATCCGCCGGGCGGTGCGGATGATCCGGGCGGCGATCTCGCCGCGGTTGGCGATCAGCAGGGTGTCGAAGCTCATGGCGGCTCTGCTCTCCTGGCTCTAGGACCCGGTGACCGTCATGCGGACCGGCGTCGGGTCGAAGCCGTTGCACGGGTTGTTGATCTGCGGGCAGTTGGAGACGAGGACGAGGACGTCGGTCTCCGCCTGCAGCACGACGCGCAGGCCGGGCGCGGAGAGGCCGTCGACGATGCCGAGGGTGCCGTCCTGCTCGACGGGCACGTTCATGTACCAGTTGATGTTGGGGACGAGGTCGCGCCGGCCGAGGCCGTGGCGGGCGCCCTCGGCGAGGAAGTTCTCGACGCAGGCGTGCTGGTGCCAGGTGTGGTGGCCGTAGCGCAGGGTGTTGGACTCCTTGGAGCAGGCGCCCGCGATGGTGTCGTGGTTGCCGCAGTCGTCCTCGGCCACCGTCATCAGCGGGGTGTGCTCGGTGGACATCAGCACGCTGCCCTTGCCGAGGAAGAGCGAGCCCTGCGCCTGGAGGGTGTCGGGGGCGCTGTAGCGGATCGCGGTGTCGTGGGCGTCGTAGAGGAGGCAGTCGACGGCCTGGTTGCCGCCGAGGTCGGTGATGGTGAGGCGCTGCCCGCGGCGCACGACCGCCGACCAGGCGGCGCGGGCGGGCACGGTCTGGTCGAGCAGGACGGTCATCGGACCCCCAGGGCGGTGGTGTTGAGGTGGGCGCGGTGCTGTTCGGGGGTGGCGTCCCAGTGCGGGTCGCCGGGGCCGGTGGGTGCGCCGGGGACGGCCAGCACCTGCAGCGGGGTGCAGTGGTAGGCGGGCCGGGGGTCGAGCGGGTGGGCGGTGTTGGCGATCAGCAGGGTGACGGCCTGTTCGAGGCGCAGGGTGACGGCGGCGCCCGGCCCGGCGGAGCCGGTGGAGTGGAGGGTGCCGTCGGGGGCGGCGGTGATGCCGTGGAAGAACGAGAGGCTCGGCGGCAGGTCGCGCCGGCCCAGGCCGTGCTTGGCGGCGGCGAGGGTGAGGAGTTCGCGGCCGGCGGGGGACGGGCCCTGCGGGCTGCCGTCGCCGTAGCGGGTGGTGTTGCGGGCGGCGGTGGAGGTGCCCGCGAGGGCGTCGTGCCGGCCGGAGGTGTCGGCGGTGACGGTGGCGAGCACCCGGCCGTCGCCGGAGAGGAGCTGGCTGCCGGTGCCGAGGTAGGCGTTCCACTGGACCTTGACGGTGTCGGCGGTGTTGAGGCGCTCCCACGGCCGGGCGGTGACGTACAGCAGCAGGTGGGCGCAGGCGTCGCCGTCGCGGTCGGTGAGGGTGACGAGGGTCCCGGCGGGGAGTGCGAGGTGGGTGTAGTTGCCGCCGGCGACGGTCTCGGACCACAGGGTGCCCGGGGGCGGGGGCAGCACCGGCATGCAGTCGACGACCGTGCCCGCCTGCGACCTGGCGTGGGCGCGGGCGGCCGTGGTGGTGGCGGTGCCGGCCTCCGCGTCGTGGGTTTCTGTCATGCGACAGAAATTAGGGAGGGGCGGCTTCGGCGCCATTGCCCTTGTGTAACGCGGGAGTTACCGTCCCCTCACGGCAATCACCGGGCCGGGGTACGGCCCCCCGTGTGCGAGGATCGGCACGTGTCCGTCAGCCGCCGCCCCGACGCCGCCCGCCGCACCACCGCCCGGGTCGGCCGCCCCCGCGCCCAGGGCCCCTCCGCCAGCGGACTCGAACCCCGCGAGCAGGTGCTCGCCGCCGCCGCCGCGCTCTTCACCGAGAACGGCTACGCCGCCACCACCACCCGCGCCGTCGCCGAACGCGCCGGGCTGCGCCAGGCCTCGATGTACCACTACTTCGCGCGCAAGGAGGACATCCTCGCCACCCTGCTGGAGAGCACGGTCGAGCCCTCCCTCGCCTTCGCCCGCGCCCTGCTCGCCGACACCGCGAGCAGCCCGCAGGCCCGGCTCTGGGCCCTCGCCGCCCGCGACACCGAACTGCTCTTCGGCGGGCTCTCCAACCTCGGCGCGCTCTACCAGCTGCCCGAGGTGCGCGGTGAGCGGTTCGCCCGCTTCCGCGGCGCCCGTGCCGACCTCAGGGCCGCGTACGGCGGCCTCCTCGCCGCGTCCGGCCACGGCGGCGACGACCCGGAGCTCGCCGCCGACCTGCTCCTCGGCCTGGTCGAGGGCGGCGTCGCGGTCGCCCGTGAACCCGGGGGACGGACGGCGCCGCAGGTCGCCCGCGCCCTCGCGGACGCCGTGCTGCGCTACGCGGGCTGCTCCGCCGGACAGCGCGGAGCCGCCCGCCCCGAGGGCGAGCGGCTCCTGCGGGAGGCCGCGGTCAGCGGCGCAGCCGGCGGTACAGCGCCCCGGTCGCCAGCGCGGCCGCCAGCACCAGCAGGCTGAACCACCGCAGGTACCAGTGGCCGCCCTCCGGGTCGTACACCGAGGCCCGCGGCCAGGCGAGGTTGACCGCCATCGCCACGCCGTAGACCAGCGCCAGCACGTTGACCGGCAGCGCCCAGCGGCCGAGGGAGAACAGCGGCCGGCCGCTCTCGTCCGCCACCGTGCCGTCGCCCACCGGCAGCCCGCGCAGCCGCCGCACCAGCAGCGCGCCCACCACCAGCGCGTACGCCGCGTAGACCAGCACGATGCAGGTGGTCGACAGGGCGAGGAACGCCGCAGGGGACACCAGGTTGAGCAGCAGGAAGCCGACCGCGGGCACGCCCACGGCGAGTGCGGCCCAGCGCGGCATGCCGCTGCGCGGGTGCACGGTGGCGAGCCGCCCGGCGGCGGGCAGGGCGTTGTCGCGGGCCATCGAGAACACCATCCGGGTGCCGGCGGTCTGCATCGCCAGCGTGCCGACGCACACGGCGACCGCGACGTCGGCGAGCAGCGCCCGGCCGAGCCCGTCGCCGAGGCTGCTGGTGAGCACGTAGGAGAGGCCCTCGGTGGCGAGCCGGCCGTCCGTCAGGCTCGGTGCGGCCAGCACGCCGCCGAGCAGCAGCAGGCCGCCGCAGACGCCCGCTGCGGTCAGCGCGGTGAGGATGGTGCGCGGCGCGGTGCGGCGCGGTGCGACGGTCTCCTCGGAGAGCTCGCCGGCGCTGTCGAAGCCGATCATCACGTAGGCGGCCGTGAACGAGCCGACCAGCAGCGCCCACAGCGCGCCGCCGCCGGTGTGGCCGGTGTGCAGCACCACACCGGGCGCCTGCTCGGTGTGCGTGAACAGCGCCACGGCGATCAGCGCGATGCCGACGAGCTCGGCCGTCACGCCGATGCCGTTCACCCAGGACAGCACGCGGTTGTCGATCGCGTTGACGAGCGTGGTGAGGGCGATCAGGACGGAGCCGAGCACCACCGCGTTGGCGGCGCCGCTCGCCGTGGTCGGCGACGGGTCGCCGCCCACGACCTGGAAGCCGCTCCACAGCGTGGGCAGCACGACCTGCAGGGCGAGGGCGGCCGCGGTGACCACCACGACCTGGCCGAGCACCATCAGCCAGCCGGTGAACCAGCCGTACGCGGGCCCGGCCAGCCGGCCGGCCCACTGGTAGATCGCGCCGGAGATCGGGTGGCGGGCGGCGAGTTCGGCGAAGCAGGCGGCCACCGCCAGCTGGCCCACCAGCACGAGCGGCCAGGTCCAGACGAAGGCCGGGCCGGCGAAGCCGTAGCCGAAGGCGAAGAGCTGGAAGACGGTGGTGAGCACCGAGATGAAGGAGAAGCCGGCCGCGAAGGAGGCGAACCTGCCCATGGTGCGGTGGAGCTGCTGGGGGTAGGGGAGCGCCTCGGCGGAGGCGGGTGGTGGCGGGGTGGTGGCGGGGGCGAGGGGAGTGCTGGTGGTCATGGGGGGCACCGGCTTTCCGCGGCAGTTTCTGTCGGTTGACAGAAAGTAGGGCGGTCCGGATTCCCGGGCGTTGCCCGGCTGTTGCGGGTACGTTGCCGTGTGCTCACCGGCGGACCGCCGGGCGGTGCGGCGGAATCCGCGCCCCGGGGAGGCCCGCGCGGCACGACGGCGGCGGGCCGGACGACGTACGTCGTCCGGCCCGCCGCCGTCGTGCCGGTGCTGTGCCGGTGTTGCGTCAGACCTCCAGCTCGGCCTCGATGCGCTTCAGCTGGTGGCGGGCCATGGCCAGGTTGGCGCGCTGCTTGTCCAGGGCGAGGTAGAGGAACAGGCCCTTGCCGGAACGGCTGGTGAGCGGCCGGATCAGGTGGTACTGGGAGGACAGGCTGATCAGGATGTCCTCGATCGCCTCCTTGAGATTCAGCATCTCGATGGCGCGCACCTTGGCCCGGACCACGTCCGTGTTGCCCGCCGCGGCCACGTTCAGGTCGAGTTCCGGGCCGCCGCCGATGGTGCCGAGCGCCATGCCGCTGTTGTAGTCGACGAGGGCGACGCCGATCGATCCCTCGATCGAGCTCATCGCGTCCTTGAGGGAGTGTTCGGTGCTGGCCATGGTGGGTCCTTCCGTGACGGGGTGTCGTCTGTCGTGGATCGAACGGGTCGACATGGCGGCCCGGTGGGCCGGCCGGTGGTCTCAGGGGCGGTCCTGGCGCTCCAGCGCCGCGTCCGCCAGGGCGGCGATCCGGGAGCCCGCCCGGCGCGCCTCGAAGTGCAGCCGGCCGACGTTGGCGTCCGGCCCGGCGAAAAGGGTCAGGACGACGTGCCCCCCGGCCGCGTACGTCGCCGTGTAGCCGTCGTCGCCCCGGGTCAGCAGCTCGCGGAACCCGCCCTGGCCGCTGGCCTCGATCAGCCGGGAGCCGACCCCGAGCGCGGCCGCCGTCAGGGCCGCCAGCCCCTCCGGCTCCAGGCCGTTGGTGTCGTGGGCGACGACGAGCCCGTCGGTGGTCGCGACCAGCCCGCCGGTCAGGTGGGGCACGGAGGCCCGCAGGCCGCGCAGTTCGCTGAGCACCTCCGGTTCGGGCAGGATCGGGGACCGCTTCGCCGTGAACTGGCGCAGCGCGCGCTTCATGACGCGGCCGCGGACGGCGTACGGGCGGGTGGGACGCTCACAGTCGGGCCTCCAGAGCGGCTCGGATCCGGAGCAGCAGGGCGATCTCCGGATCGGGCGGGAAGTCGTGCGCCCCCGGCGACGGCAGGAGCACCTGCGGGCGGGCCTGCACCGCCGCGCCCGGCGGCACCGCGGGGGACACCGCCGCCCCGGCCGCCGGCGGGACGGACGACGGATCGGGTGGGGCGACCGGGACCGCTGCCGTCGCGCGGGCCGCGACGGCGGCGACGGCCGGCACCGGCCCGGCGGGCGCGGGAGTCTCGATGAGCCCGGCCGCCGCCAGGTGCCTGATGTCCAGCAGCGTGGTGTAGGCGGACCGGCCCAGCAGCCGTGCGATCTGCGAAGGGGTGCGGAAGCCGTCGGCCGCGGCCAGCACCGCCCGGCGGCGGCCGCTGCGGCTGCCGGAACGCCCGGCCCGGTGCGCCCCGCTGCCGGGCGGCAGCGCGCGGACCGCGGCCGCGTCGAGCCGGGCGTCCGGCCAGGTGCGGTCCAGCAGGGTGCGGCGCCGGGCGACGGCCAGCCGCAGCGCCCCGGCGGCGAGCGGGCGGTGCAGGGTGATGCCCGGCCGTACACCGGGCAGGAAGCCGATCGGGCCGTCGTTCTGCGGCAGCGCGAAGAAGGCGGCGTCCAGGACGGCGGTCAGCTGGCAGAGTTCGAGCTCGCCGCGGCCGATGAGGCCGGTCGCGACGAGGTGGTCCGCGGCCGGGTGCGCGCGGTTCGCGGCGAGGGCGTCGGCCCAGGTGCGGGCGGAGAGCCGGCCGGCCGAGGTCAGGAGCGTGCCGACGTCGGGGGTGGCCGGGCTCTCGGCGTGCACCACCGCGCCGTCGACCAGGTGCACGGTGCCGGCCGAGCCGTGCAGGGCCCCCGTGGCGCCGTCCGCCGACAGGTCGGTCAGGGCGGCCTCGAAGACGGTGGCCGGGGCGAAGCCGGAGCGGTGCCGGCGCGGCAGCCGCGGCATCGCGGCCCGGGGCGGCGCCGACCGGGCGGCGGGCACGGTGGGCACCGCGGTGGGCGGCAGGGCGGGGCGGGGCGGGGCGGAGGGGAGCGTCGGCTGCATCATGCGAGCACCAGCGCCTCGGCGATGCCCGCGAGGCGCAACCGGGCCATCGCCAGGTTGGCGGTGGCCCGGTCGAGCCGCAGGTAGAGGAAGACGCTGCTGTCGAACGCCGTCTCCACGAACCGGATCAGGTGGTAGGTGCCCGCCGAGGTGACGATGACGTCCTCGGCGGGTGCCGTCCTGGCGGCCGGGTCGGCGAAGGACGAGGTCTGGGTGATCGCGCGGGCGACCTCGGTGGCGTCGGCGGCCCCGGTGTCGTGGTCACCGCCCGGTCCGGCGCCGGCGGCGCCCAGGGCGAGACCGCTGGTCCAGTCGACCAGGCTGGCGCCGAGGGCTCCGGTGATGGTCATCGCCTCGGTCAGGCAGTCGTCGATGCCCGGCAATGGTTCGTACCCCTCCTAAGCGCCCCCCGCGGCGCGACCATGGCCACGCCCTCACTGGCTGTAGCCCCATCGAGGCTCAACGCTACCGCGCGGGCGGTGGCGTGGGGGAGGGTTCCGGCACATTCCTCGGGCATATGCCCGAACTCGTGGAACGTCGCCGACCGTGCGTCAGATCCCGTCCTGTTCCTGCCTGTCGGGCAGGGTGCGGAGTCCGGGGATCGGCGAGGGCAGCAGCCACAGGAACGAGGTGAGTGCGCCGACGGCGGCGACCCAGAGTGCCGGCCGGAGGCCGAGCGTGCTCCCGAGCACCCCTCCCAGAACCGAACCTAGTGGACGGATGCCGAAGTTGACCGCCTGATAGGCCCCGGTGACCCGGGATCGCAGCCGATCCGGCACAACTGCCGCGAAGAGCGAGCCCACTGTGATATCGAGAATCATCACGCCCACCCCCGACCCGAACACCGCGGCCAGCAGGACCCCGACCACCGTCCACCGACCGCCGCCCGCCGCGGGCACCAGCAGCAGCGGCGCGGGGTAGGCCACCAGCCCGAGCACCGCGGTCCGGCCGAGCCCGATCCGCCGGGTGATCCGGCCGGTGACCGCGGCGCCCAGCAGCCCGCCGAGCGCGCCGGCGCTCAGCACGGCGCCCAGCAGGCCGGCCGAGAGGCCGAGCGTGGTGGTGGCGTACAGCACGAACAGCGCCGCGATCATGAAGGTGAAGAGGTTGACCGTGGCCGTGCCCAGCAGGGAGGCGCGCATCACCGGTGTCGTCCTGATGAAGCGCAGCCCGGCCGCCAGGGCGCCGCGCTCCCGCGGCTCGGCGGGCGGCTCGGTCGGCCGGATGCGGCCCAGGGCGAACGCCGACGCGACAAAGGACAGCGCGTCGGTGACCAGCGCCAGGGGCGCGGCCAGCAGCTGCACCAGCCCGCCGCCGATCCCCGGGCCCGTCGCGGCCGACATCGCCCGGCTGCCGCTCACCAGCGAGTTGCCCTCGACGTAGCGGCCGCCCGGGACGACCGCGACGAACAGGTGGGCGTTGCAGACGTCGAAGAGCACGCTGAGCGTGCCCATCGCGAAGGCCACCGTGAACAGCTGGGTGAGCGTCAGCACGTCGAGCACGTACGCCACCGGCACGGTGAGCAGCAGCACCGCCCGTCCGAGGTCGGCGGCGATCATCACCCGGCGGCGGTTCCCCCGGCGGTCCGCCCAGGTGCCGGCGGGCAGGGCGAACAGCAGGCTGGGCAGCCAGCCGGCCGCGGTCAGCAGGCCCATCCGGCCGGCGTCGGCGTGCAGCGTGCCGACGGCGACCAGCGGCAGCACGATGGCGGTCACCTGGTCGCCGACGGAGGAGATGCTCTGGCCCGTCCAGTACCGCCGGAACTCCCGCACGCGCAGCAGGGCGGGTACCGGTATCCGCCCGGCACGGACGGGCGCGGGCGCGGTGCCGGTGGCCGGGTCGGTGCCGGGAGCGGTGGCCCGGGTGGTGGCCGGGGTGGTGCTCATGGTGCGGCCTTCGCCGGGGTGTCGGTGTCCGGGGCGGGCGGTGCCGTGTCGGAGGGCAGGGCCATCCGGACGAGCAGGACGGGCCGGCTGCCGGCCGGGCGGTCGGCCGCGCCGCCGAGGCGGCCGAGGTAGGGGCGCATCAGGGCGTCCATGCCGGCGGCGAGTTCGGCGAGTTCCCCGGCGGTCAGGTGGAGCAGGGTGTCGGAGATGCCGGCGGCGTGCCGCCAGGCGGGCTCCTCGGTGCGCTGCGCCGCCAGCCAGCGCTCGGCCAGGGCGGCGTAGCGCTCGACCACCGTGCGCTGGAGCGCACCGGCCGCCTCGGCGGTGGCCGGGTCGGCGTCGGCGGTGTCCCAGCTGGTGTAGAGGGCGGTGGCGCGCCAGGGCTTCTCGCGGCCGCGGCCGCCGCCGGCCTCCTCCACGAGGCCGTAGCGGGCGAGCTGGCGGAGGTGGAAGGAGCAGCTCGCCACGGACTCGCCGACCAGCTCGGCGGCGCGGGTCGCGGTGAGCGGGCCCTCCTGCCGGAGCAGGCCGACGAGGGCCATCCGGGTGGGGTGCGCGTAGGCGCGCAGGGCCCGCGGGTCGGTCAGCCGCACGGTGGGCGGCGGCGGGGGGTCGGGCTCGGACATGCATATAAAGCTATCTTTAGAAAGAACTCTTTACAAGCGGGGGCGCATGCGCCGGAACGCCCGTCCGGCCGGCTCGTCCGCAGGTCGGCGGGGTGTGCCGGTGTACGGACGGACCGGTTGCACCGTACCCTCCGGCCTCGGCCGGCCTGCACGAGGGGCGGCCGGGGCCGGAGGGTGCGGCGGTGATCAGTCGGACGCCCGGAGCTCGGCCAGCAGCACGCCCTGGTCCTGCAGCAGCTCGGTGAGGATCCGCCGGGCGGCGCGCAGCAGGTCGGCGACGTCCGCGCCGGCCAGGGCGTAGACGACCGTCGAGCCCTCACGGGTGGCGGTCACGAGGCCGGCCCGGCGCAGCTGCGCGAGCTGCTGCGACAGGCTGGACGGCTCGATGTCGATGTCCGCGAGCAGGTCGCGGACGGGCGTGGGGCCGGCCTGCAGCAGCTCCAGCACCCGGATGCGGACGGGGTGCCCGAGCATCCGGAAGAACTCGGCCTTCGCCTGGTACAGCGGTACGGGCACGCGTCCCCCTCTCCGTCGCGGTGCCGGGGGTGCCGGTCAGACTTCGAGGCCCGCCTCGATGCGCCGCAGCTGGTGGCGGGCCATGGCCAGGTTGGCGCGGGTGCGGCTGAGGGCGAGGTAGAGGAAGAGCCCGCGGCCGGTGGCGGTGGTGAGGGGCCTGATCAGGTGGTACTGGCTGGTCAGCGTGATCAGGATGTCCTCGATCTCGTTGTCGTGGAGGTTGAGCATCTCCATCGTCCGCATCTTGGCGCGGACGAGGTCGGTGTTGCCGGCGGCGGCGACGTTGAGGTCGAGGTCACCGCCGTCACTGAGAGCACCCAGTGCCATGCCGCTGCCGTAGTCGACGAGCGCGACGCCGATCGCACCCTCGATCGCCATGGCCTCCTTGAGCGCGGTCTCGGGGTTCGCCATCGTCTTCCTCCTGCTGTCGCCGGTGCCCCGGACGGCCGGGGCGGGTTCGGCACCGACTGTAGGGAGGCCGTCGCGAAATCTTCGGTCGATGATCGAAAGAGACCGCGAATGCCCGTTCAGGGATCGTTCGAAGGCGTTTCGATGACTGGTTGAAGACATTTGCAACTCAGGATGTGAAAGAACGGCCAGCCGACCGCCCCGTGCGGCGCGCGCGGCCGGTCCGCTCCGGTGCGCTGCCGCCGGGGTGCGCCGCGCCCGGCGCCCGAGGGCGGCCGTCGAACGCGTCTGCGACAGAAGGGGACGACTCGGTCACCCGGTGCGACGACCCGGGGCTCCGGACCCCGCGGTGTGCCCGCCCCGGACCCCGCCGGGCACCCGCCCCCGACCGGGCCCGAAAAACGGTGCTATCGATGTCGGCCACGCCGGGTAACCTCTGGGCGAGATGCTCGATCACCACAGCAACCACACCCGCTGCGGCCCTGCCCGACGCTCGTCGCGCCCGGCCCCGCAGCCGCAGGCGTCGCCGTCTGCGCACCCGTCAGGCCCGCACGGGCAGTACACCCACGGGAAGAGAAGGTGACGCCGATGAACGCCCCCCTGCCCGAGGAGCAGCTCAGTCCGGCCGAGGCCTACGCGGCCTCCCGCCGCCGGGCCGCCGAGCAGGCCACCGCGCTCCACGGCTTCCAGCAGCTCTACGACTTCCCGCTGGACCCGTTCCAGATCGAGGCCTGCCGGGCCCTGGAGGCCGGCGAGGGCGTGCTCGTCGCCGCGCCCACCGGCTCCGGCAAGACCATCGTCGGCGAGTTCGCCGTCCACCTGGCGCTGGCGAGCGGTCGCAAGTGCTTCTACACCACGCCGATCAAGGCGCTGTCGAACCAGAAGTTCGGCGACCTCGTGAAGCGCTACGGCGCCGCCAAGGTCGGCCTGCTGACCGGCGACAACAGCGTCAACGGCGACGCCCCGGTGGTCGTGATGACCACCGAGGTGCTGCGCAACATGCTGTACGCCGGCTCCCGCGCCCTCGACGGCCTCGGCTACGTGGTGATGGACGAGGTCCACTACCTCGCCGACCGCTTCCGCGGCGCGGTCTGGGAGGAGGTCATCATCCACCTCCCCGAGTCGGTCGTGCTGGCCTCGCTCTCCGCGACCGTCTCCAACGCCGAGGAGTTCGGCGACTGGCTCGACACCGTCCGCGGCGGCACCCAGGTCATCGTCTCCGAGCACCGTCCCGTGCCGCTCTGGCAGCACGTCATGGCCGGCAACCGGATGTACGACCTGTTCGCCAACCCGGACCGGGACGGGCGCCCCAAGGCGGCGCCCCGCAACCCCGCCAAGGCCGTCAACCCCGAACTCGTCCGCCTGGCCCGCTCCGAGATGGACCGCACCGGCAGCCGCGACCGCTTCGCGAAGGGCCGCGGCCGCTCCATGCCGACCGGCCGTCCCGGCCGGGTCTGGACACCCAGCCGGGTCGACGTCATCGAACGCCTCGACGCCGAGGGCCTGCTGCCCGCCATCACCTTCATCTTCAGCCGGGCGGGCTGCGAGGCCGCCGTCCAGCAGTGCCTCACCTCCGGCCTGCGGCTCAACCGCGACGCCGAGCGCGGGCAGGTCCGGGAGTTCGTCCAGCAGCGCTGCCACGACATCCCCGACGAGGACCTGCACGTCCTCGGCTACTTCGAGTGGCTGGACGGCCTGGAGCGCGGCATCGCCGCCCACCACGCCGGCATGCTGCCCCGCTTCAAGGAGGTCGTCGAGGAACTCTTCGTGAAGGGCCTCGTCAAGGCCGTCTTCGCGACCGAGACCCTCGCCCTCGGCATCAACATGCCCGCCCGCTCGGTGGTCATGGAGAAGCTCGTCAAGTGGAACGGCGAGACCCACGCCGACATCACCCCCGGCGAGTACACCCAGCTCACCGGCCGTGCCGGGCGCCGCGGCATCGACATCGAGGGCCACGCCGTGGTGCTCTGGCAGCGCGGCATCGACCCCGAGGGGCTGGCCGGCCTCGCCGGCACCCGCACCTACCCGCTGCGGTCGTCCTTCCGCCCGTCCTACAACATGGCCGTCAACCTCGTCGGCCAGTTCGGCCGGCACCGCTCGCGGGAGCTCCTGGAGACCTCCTTCGCGCAGTTCCAGGCGGACCGCTCGGTCGTCGGCATCGCCCGCCAGGTGCAGCGCAACGAGGAGGGCCTCGACGGCTACCGCGAGTCGATGACCTGCCACCTCGGCGACTTCGACGAGTACATGGCCCTGCGCCGGCAGCTGAAGGACCGTGAGAACGAGCTCGCGCGCGAGGGCACCGGCCAGCGCCGCTCCGCCGCGATCGAGGCCATCGAGCAGCTCAGACCCGGTGACGTCATCCACGTGCCGACCGGCAAGTTCGCCGGCCTCGCCCTCGTCCTCGACCCCGGGCTGCCCCCGGTGCACCGCGGCGGTCCGCGGCCCGGCCGCCACCCCGACTACGAGGACGGCCCGCGCCCGGTCGTGCTCACCGCGGAACGCCAGGTCAAGCGCCTCGCGATGATCGACTTCCCGTACCCGGTCAGCGCCGTCGACCGGCTGCGCATCCCGAAGTCGTTCAACCCGCGCAGCCCGCAGTCGCGCCGCGACCTCGCCTCCGCCCTGCGCACCAAGGCGGGCCATCTCGAACCCGAGCGCTACCGCCGCGGCCGCGCCGCCGCCGCGGACGACCCCGAGATCAGCCGGCTGCGGGCGACCCTCCGCCAGCACCCCTGCCACGGCTGCGACGAGCGCGAGGACCACGCCCGCTGGGCCGAGCGCTACCACCGCCTGCACCGGGACACCGAGCTGCTGGAACGCCGCATGCGCTCCCGCACGCACACCATCGCCCGCACCTTCGACCGGGTCTGCGGCCTGCTCACCGACCTCGGCTACCTGCAGGGCGACACCGTCACCGACAGCGGCAAGCGCCTCGGCCGGCTCTACGGCGAGCTCGACCTGCTCGCCTCCGAGTGCATCCGCGAGGGCGTCTGGAAGGGCCTCGGCGCCGCCGAGCTCGCCGCCTGCGCCTCCGCCCTCGTCTACGAGTCGCGGCAGGCCGACGACGCCACCGCGCCCCGCGTGCCCGAGGGCGGCACCAAGGAGGCCCTCGGCCGGATGATCCGCATCTGGGGCCACCTCGACGCCCTGGAGGAGCAGCACAAGATCTCCACCGCCGAAGGCGTCGGCCAGCGCGAACCCGACCTCGGCTTCGCCTGGGTCGCCTACCGGTGGGCCCTCGGCCACGACCTGGACTCGGTGCTCCGCGAGGCCGAACTCCCGGCCGGCGACTTCGTCCGCTGGACGAAGCAGCTGATCGACGTCCTCGGCCAGATCCAGGACGCCGCCGGCGAGGACGCCGACCTGCGCACCACCGCCCGCAAGGCCGTCGACGCCCTGCGCCGCGGCATCATCGCGTACTCCTCGGTCGGCTGACCTGCCGTCCACGACCGCGGGCGGCCCCGTCGACGGGGCCGCCCGCAGTCGTGCCGGGCCGACGACCCGCGCGGACCCCGTGGGCGTATGCCCCGGGATCCGCGGCGTCAGAGCGTGCCGCCGCCGAGCACGGCCAGGAGGCGCTCCAGGGAGCCGCCGAGGCCCCAGCGGGCGGCGAGGTGCTCCAGGGCCATCGGGTCGAGCGGTTCGGTGGGCAGCACGGGGTCGAACTCCGGCAGCGGCACGTCCAGGGCGACGCGGACGACGGTCGGGGCGACGTCCAGGTAGGGCGCGCCCTCCAGCAGGTTCCGGCGCCGGGCGGGGGTGAGCTTCGAGGCCGGGTCGGCGGCCGCCGCGCGCACCCCGGCAAGGTCGCCGTAGGTCTGGATCAGCTGGGCGGCGGTCTTCTCGCCGATGCCCTTCACCCCGGGCAGGCCGTCGCTGGCGTCGCCGCGCAGGGCCGCCATGTCGGCGTACGAGACGCCGTCGACGCCGTACTTCTCCAGCAGCGCGGCGTTGTCGACGGTCTGCGCCGAGCCGACGCCCTTGACCGGGTAGACGACGGTGACGCCGCGGGCGTCGTCGACGAGCTGGAAGAGGTCCCGGTCGCCGGTGACGATCTCGACGGGCCCGGCGGAGCGGGCGGTGAGGGTGCCGATGACGTCGTCGGCCTCGTAACCGGGGACGCCGACCCGGGCGATGCCGAGTGCGTCGAGCACCTGCTCGATCACCGGCACCTGCGGTGCGAGCGTGTCGGGGATCTCCTCCTCGCCGGCGACGGCGGGCTCGGCGGCGAGCCGGTGCGTCTTGTACGTGGGGATGAGGTCGACCCGCCACTGCGGCCGCCAGTCGGCGTCCATGCAGGCGACCAGGTGGTCGGGGCGGTGGTCCTGGACGAGCCGAGCGATGAAGTCGAGCAGGCCGCGGACGGCGTTCACCGGCTCGCCGTCCGGGGACTTCAGGGACTCCGGCACGCCGAAGTAGGCACGGAAGTAGAGGCTCGCGGTGTCGAGCAGCATCAGGCGCGGTGCGGTCACGCCCCGCATCATGCCGTACGGGGCCGTCAGTGCTCGTGCGGCCCGCTGCGGTGCACCGGGCCGTGCGCGTCGGCGCAGTGCTCGACCGCGGCCACGGCCGTCCGGCTGATCTGCAGCAGCTCCTGGTCGGCGTCCTCGCCGACGTGGTCGACCTGCAGGGTGGCGTGCCCGATCGCGTACTCCTCGCGGACCCGGCGCTGCAGCTCCCGCCGGACGGCGTGGCAGTCGCCGCCGCGCGCGACCAGGATGTGCGCGGAGAGGGCGGGCTCGCCCGAGGTGATCTCCCAGATGTGCAGGTCGTGGATCTCCTCGACCAGCGGCACGGCGACCAGGCGGTCGGCGACCGCGTCGGGGTCGATGCCGGCGGGCGCGGCCTCCAGGAAGATCCGCGCCGAGTCGCGCACCAGCCCGGACCCGGCCCGCACCATCAGCGCGACCACCACCAGCGACGCGATGGCGTCCGCCCGGACGAAGCCGGTGAGCAGCACGATCAGGCCGGCCAGCGCGGTCGCCACGAAGGCGTACAGGTCGGTCAGCACGTGCTGGAAGGCACCCTCGACGTTGAGCGAACTGCGGTTGGCCTTCGACAGGCACCAGGTCGCGGCGACGTTGACGACGATGCCGACCAGGGCCGTGACGAGCACGAGCCCGCCGGCGACGTCCGGCGGCGAGATCAGCCGGGTCACCGCCTCGTACGCCAGCCACGCCGACAGCACCAGCAGGGTCACGCCGTTGGCCTGGGCGGAGAGGATCTCCGCCCGCTTCAGGCCGTAGGTGTAGCCGCCCTTCGCCGGGCGGGCGGCCAGCCGCATCGCGACCAGGGCCAGGGCGATCGACGCCGCGTCGGTGAGCATGTGGGCGGCGTCCGAGATCAGGGCCAGCGACCCGGCGGCCAGGCCGAGCACGACCTCGCCCGCCATGAAGACGCTGATCAGCACCAGGGCGGCGACCAGCCAGCGGCGGTCGGCGTCGGCGGCCACCGCGTGGCTGTGCCCGCGCCCCCCGTGGCCGTCGGCGTGCCCGTGGCCGCCGTGCCCGTGCTCCCCGTGGCCGTGCCCGTGCCCGTGCCCGTCCGCGGGGCCGCGGCCGTGCCGGTGCGTGGTGCCGTGGTCGTGCTCGTCGTCGTGGCGCCCGGCCATCGGAGTCCTCTCCCGCGCGTCGTGCCCGTCCCGCTGCCCGTTCGGGCGCTCACGGCCCGCACCCGAAGTGAACCGCACATCGGAGGAAGATCCAAAGACTGCAGTGGTGACCGTTGTCGTTGCCGTACACCGTCCGTACACCTGGGGACGGTACGGTCCGCGCGGCAGCGGCAGCGGCAGCGGCCATGGTGGCGGTGGCGGTGGCGGTGACGGAAGGGAAGGGCGGGCGGTGGCGCAGCAGGACGGCCGGGTGGGGCTCGGCACGATCGCACGGGAGTGGGGCCGGATCGGCGTCCTCGGCTTCGGCGGGCCGCCCGCGCACATCCTGCTGCTGCGCCGGCTCTGCGTGGAGCGGCACCGCCGGCTCTCCGCCGAGGAGTTCGAGGACGGTGTCGCGGCCACCAACCTGCTGCCCGGCCCGGCCTCCACCCAGCTGGCGATCTTCACCGCCTGGCGGCTGCGCGGCACCCCGGGCGCGCTGACCGGCGGGTTCTTCTTCATCGCGCCGGGCCTGGTGATGATCATCGCCCTGTCGGCGCTCTTCCTGGGCGGTGACCCGCCGCGCTGGGTGCTGGGCGCCGCGGCCGGCGCGGGCGCGGCCGTTCCGGCGGTCGCGGTGCAGGCGGCGGCGGCCCTCGTCCCGGCCGGGCTGGCCCGGATCGGTGCGACCCGGGCGGCCGGCGGGGCGGCGGGGCCGCGGCTGCGCTGGGCCGGCTACGCCCTGGCCGGCGCCACGGCCGCGGTGCTCGCCGGCCCGTGGCTGGTGCTGGTGCTGCTCGCGGCGGGGCTGGCCGAGGTCGCCGTCCGCCGTGCCCGCCCGGCACCCGGGCGGCGGCGGACCGCGCCGCTGCTGCCCGTGCTCGCGGCGGCCCCGGTGGCGGGCGGGCTCGGCGCGGTCGCCTGGGTCGCGCTCAAGGTGGGTGCGCTGTCGTACGGCGGCGGGTTCGTGATCATTCCGCTCATGCAGGCGGACGCGGTGCACCGGCACCACTGGATGACGGACGGGCAGTTCCTGAACGCCGTCGCGCTCGGCCAGATCACCCCCGGTCCGGTGGTGCACACCGTCGCCGCGGTCGGCTACGCCGCGGCGGGTCCGGTCGGGGCGCTGCTCGCCGCGGCCGTCGCCTTCGCGCCGTCGTTCGCGTTCGTGGTGTTCGGTGCCGCGCACTTCGACCGGCTGCGGGCCGACGCCCGGGTGCAGGACTTCCTCACGGGGGCGGGCCCGGCGACGGTCGGCGCCATCGCCGGGTCGGCGCTGCCGCTGGCGCTCGCCCTGCACCACGGCTGGCAGTTCGCCGTGCTCGCGGCGGCGGTCGGATGGCTGCCGGTCGCGCGGCGCGGGGCGGTCGGCTGCCTGCTGGCCGCGGGCGGGCTCGGGGTGCTCGCGGCGGCTGCGGGGCTGCCGGTCGCGTGAGGGGCGGGCCGCGGGGCTCAGCCCGGCACGGCCGCGGCCCGGGCGGCCGCCGTCCGCACCAGGGCGGTCATCAGCCGCAGGTCGTCGCCCTGCTCGGGGTGCCACTGCACGCCGATCGTGAAGCCGGCGCCCTCCACCGCCTCGACGGTGCCGTCCTCCGCCCACGCCGAGACGGACAGGCCCTCGCCGAGCCGGTCGACCGCCTGGTGGTGGAAGGTCGGCACGTCGACCCAGGCCTCCGGCAGCAGCCCGCCGACCAGGGTGCCGGGCACCGGCCGCACCGGGTGGCGCCCGTAGGTGTCGGCCGCGCCGACGTGCCCGAGGTGGCCGACGACGTCCGGCAGGTGCTGCAGGAGGGTGCCGCCGCACACCACGTTGAGGAGTTGCATGCCGCGGCAGATGCCGAGCACCGGCAGCCCGGCGTCGAGGGCGGCGCGCAGCAGGGCCGTCTCCCAGGCGTCCCGCTCGGGTTCGGAGGCGACCGTCTCCGGGTGCCGGGCCGCGCCGTACCGGGCGGGGTCGATGTCCGAGCCGCCGGCGATCACCAGGGCGTCGATCCGGGCGACGGCGTCGGCGGCGTGCTCGGCCGCGTCGGGCGGCAGCAGGACGGCGAGGCCGCCCGCGGCCTGCACCACGGCCGGGTAGCGCTCGCCCAGCAGGACCGTGCGGATGGTGTCCCAGCGGCCCCAGGCCGCTTCGAGGACGTGGGTGCTGATGCCGATCACAGGCCGTGGTGTCATGGCGCGCATTCTGCCGCCTCACCTGCTGCGACGCGGTGATCTGCCGTGTCGGCACGTCCGATCCCGCCGCCGTCCGCAGTACGACGTACGGTAACCGTGTCGTGTCGGAGCGTGGTGGTGCGGGAGGTGGGCGCGTGGACGGGACGCATCCGGAGGCGGTGCCCGGGCGGCTGGCCGGGCGGGTCGCGGTGGTCACCGGAGTCAGCGGCTTCGCCGGGGAGGCGGGGGCGGCGGTCGCCCGCCGGTTCGCCGCCGAGGGCGCGCGCGTGGTCTGCGCCGATCCGGACGAGCGGGCGGGGCAGGCGGTCGCGCGGTCGGTCGGCGGCCTGTTCGTGCACACCGACCCGCTCGACGAGTCCATGGTGGAGGCGCTCTTCGACGAGGCGTACGAGACGCTGGGCGGGGTCGACACCGTGGTCAACGGCCCGTGCGGGGCACCACCGGCCGACGGCCCGGTGCTCGACGTGCCGCCCGACGCCTGGCGGGTCGTCCAGGACACCCGGCTCACCGCGGTGTTCCTGTGCTGCCGGGCGGCGCTGCCCTACCTGCGGCGGCACGGGCACGGTTCGGTGGTCAGCCTGGCGGGCCCGGCGGCCGAGGGCGGGGTGGCCGCGGCGGTGGCCGCCGCGGGCGTCGCCGAACTCACCCGGGTGCTGGCCGGGCAGTTCGGCCCGGAGGGGATCCGCTTCAACGCGCTGGGCGGCGGAGGGGACGCGACCCGGCTGGCGGCCGCCGCCGCGTACCTCGCGAGCGACGACGCGGCCGGGGTCAACGGCACCCTGATCCGATTCTCACCGTAATCTCATCGCGGAACGGGCGATTCGGGCCCCGCGCTGATATCGGGCTTATGTGCGCGCCCTTAGATTCGGTGCCGTGAGCGAGCAGATTCCCGCCGGGTGGTACCCGGACCCGAAGGACACCACGACCGACCCGCGCCCCGAGCGCTACTGGGACGGCACCGGCTGGACGGCCACCACCCGGCCCGCCCCCGGCGCGCCGGCCGCCCCCGGGCCCGACGACGCCGCGCCCGGCGACACCACCGTGCTGGAGGGCCGGATCCTGGAGGACGGCTCGACCGTCCGCTACCCCGAGCTGCCGCCGATGCCGATGGGGGTCCCGCCGAAGAAGGCCCGGCGCAAGCCGTCGCGTGCCGTGGTGGTCGCGGCGGCCGTCGCGGCGGTGGCGGGTCTCGCGATCGGCTCCGGCGTCACGTACGCGGCGATGGACGACGGCCCGGACTCCGGTCCGCGCATCGCGGACGGCCGGGGCGGTGCCCGCCCCGGAGGGGGCGACGGGTTCGCCGGGCCGGAGGGCGGCTTCCCCGGCTTCGGGCTCCCGGGCCAGGGCGGCGGCAACGGGCAGGGCGGCGGCAACGGCCAGGGCGGCGGCAACGGTCAGGGCAAGGGTGGCGGCTCGCAGGCCGCCGACACCGCCGTCGACGTCCGTAACGCCATCAGCCTGCCCGTCCCGGCCGGCTGGACGGGCGGCACCAACACCACCGGCTACGCCGCGCTCAGCATCGGCTCCTACACCTGCGCCGACGGCAAGACCCAGTGCTCGCTGGCCGGGGCGAACTCCGGCAACCTCACCGGCAGCGACGTCAAGCAGGCGGCGCTCGCCGACATCGCCGCCGCCGCCGAGGACTCGTACGGCAAGATCACCTCCCACCAGGAGGTGAAGTCGGAGGCGGTCACCGTCAACGGCAGGAGCGGCTACCTGGTGCGCTGGAAGGTCGACGCCCCGCAGGGCAACGACGGCTACGTGGAGACGGTGGTCTTCCCGGGTGCCAAGGCCGGCACGCTGATCTCCGTGCACCTCGGCTTCGACATCGCCGACAAGGCACCCGACGTCGGCGTGATGGACACCATCGTCAAGGGCATCGCCACCGCCGAGGGCACCGGCGCGGGCGTCGGCGGCACCTCGGACGGCACGAACACCTGAGCCGGGGCCCGGCCCTCCTCCGGGCGGGCGGCCCGCCCGCTCAGAGGAAGGTCAGGCCCTCGCCGCGGTAGGTCGGCACCGTGTCGACCACCTCGTCGCCCCGGACGAGGTGCAGCTCGGCGAAGCGCTCGCACAGCTCGCCCGCCTTGGCGTGCCGGAACCACACCCGGTCGCCGATCAGCAGGTCGTCGGCGGCGGCGCCGAGCAGCGGGGTCTGCACCTCGCCGGCGCCCTCCTGCGGGTCGTACCGCAGGCCGGCCGGCAGGTACGGCACGGGGGAGCGGTCAGGTCCGGCCGCGCCCGAGGCCGGGTAGCCGCCCCCGAGCACCGTCACCACGCCGACCCCGGGGCGGCGGACGACGGGCTGCGCGAAGAGCGCCGCCGGGCGTCCCCGGAAGGACGTGTAGTTGTCGAACAGCCGGGGCACGTACAGGCCCGACCCGGCGGCGACCTCGGTCACGGCCGGCTCGGCGACCGTCGACTCGACGCTGCCCGTGCCGCCGCCGTTGACGAACTCCAGGTCGGCGACCTGCCGCAGCCGCCGGACGACCGCGGCGCGGCGCTCCGCGAGCTCGGCCCGGGCCCGCGTCTGCATCAGCCGGATCGCCGCCGACCGCAGCGGCCGCCCGGCCACCCGGTCGCCGACGCCGGCGATGTGCCCCTCGTACGCCATGAGGCCGACCACCGTGAAGCCGGGCCGGGTCTGCACCAGCTCGGCGAAGGCGGCGACGGCGTCGGGGGTGCGCAGCGGCGAGCGCCGCGCGCCGATCCGCACCCGGCCGCCCAGCATCTGCAGGGCGGTGTCGAGTTCGAGGCAGACCCGGACGACCTCCGGACCGCGGCGGGCGGCGTCGACGAGGTCGAGCTGGGCGGGGTCGTCGAGCAGCACGGTGATGCGGGCGGCCGCCACGGGGTCGGCGGTGAGCTCGCCGTAGGCGGCCCGGTCGGCGGACGGGTAGGCGAGGAGGACGTCGTCGAATCCGGCGCGGGCCAGCCAGAGGGATTCGGCGAGGGTGTAGCTCATGATCCCGGCGAAGCCGTCCATGGCGAGCACGCGCTCCAGCAGGGCCCGGCAGCGCACCGACTTGCTCGCCACCCGGATCGGCTTGCCCGCGGCGCGGCGCACCAGGTCGGCGGCGTTGGCGTCGAAGGCGTCGAGGTCGACGACGGCCAGCGGGGCCTCCAGGTGCGCGGTCGCCCGGTCGTAGCGGGCGCGGTCGGAGACGGTGCCGGGCGCGGCGGCGGCGAGGTCGGTGGCCATGGCGGCAGCGTGCCACATGCCGGCTACCGCTGGGTAGTGGCTTCGGGGGCCGGTGACCCGGACGCGGCCGGGGTGCCGGTGGCCCCGGTGCCGGTGCCGGTGGCCGCGGTGAAGCCGTCGGTGGCGGCCTCGGCGACCGACTCCACGAGCGCGATGCCCGCTTCCTTGGTGGTGGAGCCGTCGGTGAGCACGGTGACGAGCAGTTCGCGGCCGTCGTGGACGACCCGGCCGATGCTGTTGATCACCCACTCGCCCTCGGCGGTGCGCGGCAGCCAGCCGTTCTTGAGGTGCACGGCGCCCGTGTCGTCGGCGGCGGAGACGCCCCAGTCCTGGTCGGTGGCGATCTTCCCCATGAGGCCCTGCAGGTAGGTGCGGGACGGCGCGTCCAGCACGCTGTCGTCCTCGAACACCGTGCGCAGCAGCTGCAGCTGGTCGGCGGCCGTGGTGGTGGTCAGCCCCCAGTAGCCCTCCGTCCCGGCGGTGGTGGCGCTCAGGCCGAACGCGGTGTTGGCGCGGTCGAGGCCCTCGTCCGCGCCGACGGCCTGCCAGAGGCGGGTCGTCGCGTCGTTGTCGCTGTTCTCGATCATCAGCACGGCGTCGGCCTTCTGCTGCGCGGTCAGCTCGCCGGAGTTCTCCCACAGCAGCGTCGCGAGCACGTCGACCTTGACGATGCTGGCGGTGACGAAGGAGTCGGTGCCGTAGTCGGCACTCGCCCCGGAGAGCGGGTCGAGGACGCCGACCGCGACATGGCCGTCGGCGTCCCGCACGGCGTCCTGCACGGCGTCGGCGAGCCGGGCGTCCAGGTCGACCGCCGGGGTGGGGGAGGCGGTGGCCGAGACCGGGGCGGAGCGGTGGCCCGCGGCGGACCCGGAGTGGTAGGCCCAGGCGCCGGCCAGGGCGAGCACCAGCACGAGGGTCAGGGCCACGCGGCGTATGCGGCGCTTTCGCCGGCGCGCGGCCGTGCGGGCCTGTCGTCGGGACGTCATGCCGGTGATCCTGGGTCGGGCGTCTGTGGCCCGGGTGAGGCGCGGGTGAGTGCCGTCTGAGAAGCACCTCAGGGGTGGCATACCCTCGACGGGTGGAGCCCAAGAACATTCCGAACCCCGGATTCGCCGACGACGACGGCACCGCCGACCCGCGCCTCGCGCGGGCCCTCACCGCCTGGGACGCCGACGCGGCCGCCGAGCCGGAGCTGCTCGCGGCACTGACCCGCAGCCGGCTGATGGTGCCGATCGTGGCGCTGCTGGGGGAGGTCGGGGTGGGGGCGGACGGGCTGCGGCACGAGAAGAGCAGCGACATGGCGGTGCCCCTCGTCGAGGCCGCGGACGGCCGGCGCGCCCTGCCGGCGTTCACCTCGCTGGCGGCCATGGCCCGCTGGCGCGCCGACGCCCGCCCGGCGCCGGTGGCGGCGCCGCAGGCGGCGATGGTGGCGTACGCGGAGCGGGCGGACACCCTGCTGGTCGATCCGGCCGGTCCGGTCGCGTACCGGCTGAGCGGGGCCCGGCTGCGGGCGCTCGCGGAGAACCGGCCGTACCTGCCGCCGGCCCGTGATCCGCAGGTGCTGGCGGCGCTGCGGGAGCTGCTGGCGGCGGAGCCGGTCGTGGACCGCGGCTACCTGCGGCCCGGCCCGGAGGTCGACGCGGTGCTCGTGCTGGTGCCGGCCGCCGGCACGGCGGCGGAGGAGCTGCGCGGGCCGGTCGACCGGCTCGTCGCGGGGCTGGCCGAGGACGCCGTCCTGCGGGTGCGCCTGGAGCACGGGCTGCAGCTGGCGCTGCTGCGGGAGGGACCGGCGGGCGAGCCGTTCTACCGGCGGGACGCGCCCGCGCAGGTCTGAGCCGCGGCGGTGCGGGTCCGGGACACGGGCCGTGGGCCCGGATGCGCGGCGGACGCGCGCCCGGGCCCGGCGGTGTCAGGAGTAGACGGGGCCGGTGAACTTCTCGCCGGGGCCCGCGCCGGGGGCGTCCGGCACCAGGGAGGCCTCGCGGAAGGCGAGCTGCAGGGACTTCAGGCCGTCGCGCAGCGGCGCGGCGTGGAAGTTGCTGATCTCCGGGGCGCCCGCGGTGATCAGGCCGGCCAGCGCGGTGATGAGCTTGCGCGCCTCGTCGAGGTCCTTGTCGGCCTCGCCGCCCTCGGCCAGGCCGCACTTGACCGCGGCCGCGCTCATGAGGTGCACGGCGACGGTGGTGATCACCTCGACGGCGGGTACCTCGGCGATGTCGCGGGTGAGGTCGTCGAATCCGATCGCCTGGTCGTCGTGCTCGTGGGGCTGGCTGGTCAAGGTGACTCACTCCGTCGGGCCGGTGGACGTACACCAGGAGCGTACAAGGCGGCGTTGCCCGGCCGGACCTGCCGTCGCCGGGGCGGAATACCGGAGGTGGCGGGAACGCTGCTATGATTCGAGACTGACCGGCCAGGAATCCGCAAGGACGCCCGGCCAGCAAGTGGAGGCTCCACCCAGGAGGCCCGAGAGGGCAACCGCGAAAGTCTCCCACCCGATCGTCCTCCGGGTCGACGGGTCCCGGTCCGCGGCAGGTGCCGACCAGCACCGGCTGCCAGTGACGCCCGTCGAGGGCGCCCCGGTTGTGTGGAGCCCCGCTTGTACCGTGCGGGGCTTTTTTCGTGCGTTCGGTGCCTTTTCGGGCAGCGAAGCATGAATGAAGCCCCGCCCAGTGGTCGAAACCACGACGTGCGACCGCCGCCCGACGGCCGCATCGGAAAAAGGTGCAACCAAGGAGGCCCCATCAGCACCGAGCCCCGCATCAACGACCGGATTCGCGTCCCCGAGGTGCGACTCGTCGGTCCCAGCGGCGAGCAGGTCGGCATCGTGCCGCTTGCCAAGGCGCTGGAGCTTGCGCAGGAGTACGACCTCGACCTGGTCGAGGTGGCGGCGACGGCACGTCCGCCGGTCTGCAAGCTCATGGACTACGGCAAGTTCAAGTACGAGTCGGCCATGAAGGCCCGTGAGGCGCGGAAGAACCAGGCGCACACGGTCATCAAGGAGATGAAGCTCCGGCCGAAGATCGACCCGCACGACTATGACACCAAGAAGGGTCACGTCGTTCGGTTCCTCAAGCAGGGCGACAAGGTCAAGATCACGATCATGTTCCGCGGTCGTGAGCAGTCCCGCCCCGAGCTGGGTTTCCGACTGCTGCAGCGGCTTGCGGACGACGTCCAGGATCTGGGCTTCGTGGAGTCCTCGGCCAAGCAGGACGGCCGAAACATGATCATGGTCCTCGGCCCGCACAAGAAGAAGACCGAGGCGATGGCCGAGGCCCGTGCCATTGCGGACGCCCGCAAGGCCGAGCGCCAGGGCCGTACCCTGACCGGCTCCGAGCAGGACGAGCCGATCGAGGACGACGAGGCGGACCTCTCCGCCGAGGACGAGTCGATCGAGGAGTCCGCGGAGCCCGCCGAGGTTGCCGAGGTCGAGCAGCCGGCCGAGGCCGCGCAGGACAGCTGAGCCCCCGGGCTCGGCCGACCGCACGGTCCGGCCAACCGGGCCGGAGCTCCCGCTCCGGCCCTGCAGAGAAATCCACTCCCGGCCCGCACAGCAGTGCGCGGGCCGGGGCGGACCGACGAGGAGAAACGGCGACATGCCGAAGCAGAAGACGCACAGCGGCGCCAGCAAGCGCTTCAAGATCACTGGCTCCGGGAAGGTGCTGCGCGAGCGTGCCGGCCGTCGCCACCTGTTGGAGCACAAGCCCTCGACGCTGACCCGCAAGCTTGCCGGCACCGTCCAGCTGGCCCCCGCCGACGCCAAGAAGATCAAGAAGCTTCTCGGCAAGTGATCGCCCACCCGCGGCCCAGGCCGCGGGAGACGGCTGATCCTTCCCGACCCGATCGATTGACGGACCGCCCGGAGCCATCCGCGGTCCAACCCAAGGAGTAATCACGTGGCACGCGTCAAGCGGGCAGTAAACGCCCACAAGAAGCGCCGGGTCATCCTCGAGCGGGCCAGCGGTTACCGCGGCCAGCGCTCCCGCCTTTACCGCAAGGCGAAGGAGCAGGTCACCCACTCGCTCGTCTACAACTTCAACGACCGCAAGAAGCGCAAGGGCGACTTCCGCCAGCTGTGGATCCAGCGCATCAACGCTGCGGCCCGCGCCAACGGCGTCACCTACAACCGCTTCGTCCAGGGCCTGAAGGCCGCGGGCGTCGAGATCGACCGCAAGATGCTGGCCGACCTGGCCGTCAACGACGCCGCCGCGTTCGCGGTGCTCGTCGAGGTCGCCCAGAAGGCTCTGCCGGAGGACGTCAACGCCCCCAAGGTCGCCGCCTGATCCAGGCGCCGGCACGGCAGTTGAGCACGTAGGGCCCGCAGGTGACCAACGCCTGCGGGCCCGAAGCGTCTTTCCCGGCGTTCCCAGCGAACGCCTTCCTCCGGAGAACGAGAGCATGCAGAGCACCGACACCCCCCTGCTCACCTCCCTGCGCTCCCCGCGCGTCGTCGCCGCCCGCAAGCTGGCGCGACGCAACCAGCGCTCCAAGGACCGCCGCTTCCTCGCCGAGGGCCCGCAGGCCGTCCGCGAGGCCGTGGCGTACGGGCGGCTGCCGGGCTCCGCGGACCACGCCGTGGTGGAGATCTACCTCACCGCGCAGGCACTGGAACGGCACGCCGACATCGTCGACGCCGCCGGGCAGGCCGGGCTGCCGCTGCTCACCGCCACCGACGAGGTGATCGCGGAGATCTGCGACACCGTCACCCCGCAGGGCATCGTCGCGCTCTGCCGCTTCATCGACACCCCCTTCGAGGAGGTGCTGGCGGCCCGTCCGCAGCTGGTCGCCGTGCTCGCGCACGTGCGCGACCCCGGCAACGCCGGCACCGTGCTGCGCACCGCAGACGCGGCCGGCGCGGACGCGGTGATCCTCACCGACGCCTCCGTCGACCCGTACAACCCGAAGGCCGTGCGGGCCTCCGTCGGCAGCCTCTTCCACCTGCCCTTCGCCACCGGCGTGCCGGTCGAGGAGGCCGTGGCCCGGCTGCGCGCGGCGGGCGTGCGCGTGCTGGCCGCCGACGGCGCCGGTGTGCGCGACCTCGACCAGGAGCTCGACGAGGGCACCCTCGGCGCGCCCGGCGCCTGGGTGTTCGGCAACGAGGCGTGGGGCCTGCCGGAGGAGACCCGCGCACTCGCCGACGAGGTGGTGCGCGTGCCCATCCACGGACACGCCGAGAGCCTCAACCTCGCCACGGCCGCCGCCGTCTGCCTCTACGCTTCGGCCCGCGCCCAGCGCTCGCCCGGAGGGTGTCGCACACGGGCGCAGGAGCGCTAGGGTCGGCCTCGTCGGGGGCGGGAACGCGGTGGGTCAGGGGAGGACGCCCATGGTCGGGGACGGGACGGGGCTCGACCCGGACGACCTGCCGGACGGCCTGGTGGTCGCCGGTGAGGACGGCCGGGTGGTCTGCTTCAACAGCGCGGCGGCCCGGCTCACCGGCCGCAGGCCCGAGGCCGTGCTGGGCGCCCTGCTGGAGGAGGCCCTCCCGCTGGAGGACCTCGACGGCCGCCGCTGGTGGAAGATCTCCGATCCGTACGGCGGCCTCGCCATCCGCACCGGCCAGCCCGAGCGCAACCTGCTGCTGCCCGGGGGCTGCGAGGTGCTCGTCTCCGCCCGGTACGTCCGGGAGCGGCCCGGCGGGCCCGTCCGGCGGGTCGTGGTGGCGCTGCGCGGCACCGAGGCCCGGCGCCGTACCGAACGCAGCCACGCCGAGCTCATCGCCACCGTCGCGCACGAGCTGCGCTCCCCGCTGACCAGCGTCAAGGGCTTCACCGCGACGCTGCTCGCCAAGTGGGAGCGGTTCAACGACGGCCAGAAGCGCGTGATGCTGGAGACCGTGGACGCCGACGCCGACCGGGTCACCCGGCTGATCGCCGAACTCCTCGACATCTCCCGGATCGACGCGGGCCGGCTGGAGGTGCGCAAGCAGGTCGTCGACCTGGCGGCCGCCGTCCGCCGGCACGTGGACGGCAAGGTCGCGGCGGGCATCCCCGCCGAGCGGTTCGACATCCGCATCACCGAACCCCTCGGCCAGCAGTGGGCCGACCCGGACAAGATCGACCAGGTGCTGGGCAACCTGCTGGAAAATGCGGTGCGGCACGGCGAGGGGACTGTCACCATCGAGGTGGCACCGGCCCGCGAGCTCGTCGAGGAGGCCGGCCGAGGGCTCCCGGGCACCCCGCCCCGGATCGTGGAAGGGACAGCGGTCACCGTGAGCGACGAAGGCGAAGGCATCCCCGAGGAGTCGATGCCGCGCGTCTTCACCCGCTTCTGGCGTGGTTCCAAGCGCGGCGGCACCGGCCTGGGCCTCTACATCGTCAAGGGCATCGTCGAAGCCCACGGCGGCGCGATCCGGATCAGCCGCGCGCCCTCCGGCGGCGCCCGGTTCCGATTCATCCTGCCCGCCGGCGTGCCCGACTTCATGCTCTAGGGCGGGTCTGACGATTCCCGGCGGGCTCACCGCGCGCACGGCCCCGGACGGGCGAACCGGCCGTCGGCGTGCTGCGACTACACTCGACCTTTGGCGTTGTGGGACGCCCTGCGCGGCCGCGCCGCGGACACCCCTCCCGTCACCGGGGCGGGGGACGCCCGTGTTCCGGCCACGCCGGGCGTAGCGCAAGGGCGAGCCATCCACTTCACGAGCAGGAGCACGGGAAAGATAGAGATGTCGGCACCCAACAAGTCGTACGACCCGGTCGAGGTCGAGGCACTCAAGCCCGAGGTGGTGGAGCAGGCCCGGGACGAGGCGATCGCCGCGTTCGCGGAGGCCGGCGACCTCGACGCGCTCAAGCAGGCCAAGGTCGCCCACACCGGCGACCGTTCGCCCCTCGCCCTCGCCAACCGGGAGATCGGCGCCCTGCCGCCGCACGCCAAGGCCGCGGCGGGCAAGCTGATCGGCCAGGCCCGCGGAGCGGTCAACCAGGCCCTGGCCCGGCGCCAGACCGAGCTGGAGGCGGAGCGCGACGCGCGCGTCCTCGTCGAGGAGGCGGTGGACGTCACGCTGCCGTACGGCCGCGCACCCCGCGGCGCCCGGCACCCGCTGACCACCCTCGCCGAGCGCATCGAGGACACCTTCGTGGCCATGGGCTACGAGGTCGCCTCCGGCCCCGAGGTCGAGGCGGAGTGGCTCAACTTCGACGCCCTCAACCTGCACGCGGACCACCCGGCCCGCTCCATGCAGGACACGTTCTTCGTGCAGGCCCCGGACGGCTCCGCCGACTCCGGCGTCGTGCTGCGCACCCAGACCTCCCCGGTGCAGATCCGCACCATGCTGGAGCGCCGGCCCCCGCTGTACGCGGTGAGCCCCGGCCGGGTCTACCGCACCGACGAGCTCGACGCCACGCACACCCCGGTGTTCCGCCAGGTCGAGGGCCTCGCGATCGACGAGGGCATCACCTTCGCCGACCTCAAGGGCACCATCGAGGTGCTCGTCGAGAAGCTCATCGGCGGCCACCTGGAGCTGCGCTGGCGGCCCTCGTACTTCCCCTTCACCGAGCCGAGCGCCGAGGTCGACCTCCAGTGCTTCGTCTGCCGCGGTGAGAGCGTCGGCAACCCGGACCGCCCCTGCCGCACCTGCTCCTCCGAGGGCTGGATCGAGCTCGGCGGCTGCGGCGTCGTCAACCCGCGGGTGCTGATCGCCGCCGGTGTCGACCCCGGCCGCTACAGCGGGTTCGCCTTCGGCCTGGGCCTGGAGCGAATCCTGATGAACCGCCACAACGTCGCCGACATGCGCGACATGGTCGAGGGTGACGTCCGCTTCACCCTCCCGTTCGGGATGGAGATCTGATGCGCGTCCCGCTTTCCTGGCTGCGCGAGTACGTCGACCTGCCCGCCGGTGAGACCGGCCGTGACGTGGCGGCCCGGCTCGTCCGCGCCGGCCTGGAGGTCGAGACCGTCGAGCAGCTCGGCGCCGACCTCAAGGGCCCGCTGGTGGTCGGCCAGGTGCTCTCCGTCGAGGTGCTGTCCGGCTTCAAGAAGCCGATCCGGCACTGCTTCGTCAACGTCGGCGACGCCAACGGCACCGGCGAGCCGCAGGAGATCGTCTGCGGCGCGACCAACTTCCAGGTCGGCGACAAGGTCGTCGTCGTGCTCCCCGGCGCGGTGCTGCCCGGCCCGTTCCCGATCGCGGCGCGCGAGACCTACGGCCACACCTCGGCCGGCATGATCTGCTCCGCCCGCGAGCTCGGCATGGGCGACGACCACGACGGCATCCTCGTGCTGCCCTCGCACCACGAGGTCGGCACCGACGCGATCGAGCTGCTCCAGCTCGTCGACGAGGTGCTCGACATCGCGGTCACGCCCGACCGCGGCTACTGCCTCTCCCTGCGCGGCGTGGCCCGCGAGGCCGCCGCCGCGTACGGCCTGCCGCTGGCCGACCCGGCGCTGCTCGACGTGCCCCCGGCCAACGCCTACGGCTACCCGGTGAAGGTCTCCGACCCGGCGGGCTGCGACCGCTTCGTCGCCCGCACGGTGACCGGCGTTGACCCAGCCGCGCCGTCGCCGTTCTGGCTGCAGCGCCGCCTGCAGAAGGCCGGCATCCGGCCGATCTCGCTGACCGTCGACATCACCAACTACGTGATGCTGGAGGTCGGCCAGCCGCTGCACGCGTACGACCGGTCCCGGCTCGACGGCCCGATCCACGTCCGCCGGGCGGAGGAGGGCGAGACCCTCACCACCCTCGACGGCGTCAAGCGCAAGCTCGTCGCCGAGGACCTGCTGATCTGCGACAACTCCGGCCCGATCGGCCTGGCCGGCGTGATGGGCGGTGCCACCACCGAGATCCTCGACACCGTCGTGGACCCGGAGACCGGCGAGGTCACCGGCTCGACCGAGATCGTCGTCGAGGCCGCGCACTTCGACCCGATCAGCGTCGCCCGCACGGCGAAGCGGCACAAGCTGCCCTCCGAGGCGTCCAAGCGCTTCGAGCGCGGCGTCGACCCGGAGGCCGCCCGCGCCGCCGCCCAGCGCGCCGTCGACCTGCTGGTGCTGATCGCCGGCGGCACCGCCGAGGCCGGGGTCACCGACATCGCCGCACCGCACCCGGTGCGCACCATCTCGATCGCGGCCGAGCTGCCCGACCGCGTCGCCGGCACCGAGTACGGCCGCGAGACCGTCACCCGGCGCCTGCAGGAGGTCGGCTGTTCGGTCTCCGGCGCGGACGTCCTGGAGGTCACCCCGCCGAGCTGGCGCCCCGACCTCACGGACCCGTACGACCTCGCGGAGGAGGTCATCCGGCTGGAGGGCTACGACAACGTGCCCGCCCGGATGCCCAACGTGCCGCCCGGCCGCGGTCTGACCGACGCCCAGCGCTTCCACCGCCGCGCGGGCGTGGCCCTCGCGGCCGCGGGCTTCGTCGAGATCAACGCCTACCCGTTCGTCGGCGACGCGGCCTTCGACGCGCTCGGCCTGGAGAAGGACGACGAGCGGCGCCGCACGGTCAAGCTCGTCAACCCGCTCAACGACGAGGAGCCGGCGCTGCGCACCACGCTGCTGCCCGGCCTCCTCGGCTCGCTGCGCCGCAACGTCGGCCGCGGCAACACCGACCTCGCGCTCTTCGAGACGGGCACGGTCTTCCTGCCCAAGGACGAGCTGAAGGTCGCCCCGCGGCTGCCCGTCGACCGGCGGCCCACCGAGGCGGAGCTCGCCGAGCTCGACGCCGCGCTGCCGGACCAGCCGCGCCGGGTCGCGGTCGCCCTCGCGGGCGAGCGGGTACCCTCCGGCTGGTGGGGCAAGGGCGCCGGCGCCTCCTGGGCCGACGCGGTGGAGGCGGCCCGTACGGTCGCCGCCGCGGCCAACCTGGAGCTGACCGTCCGCCAGGGGCAGCGCGCCCCGTGGCACCCCGGCCGCTGCGCCGAGCTCGTCGTGGACGGCCGTGTGGTCGGCCACGCGGGCGAGCTGCACCCGCGGGTGGTCAAGGCGATGCACCTGCCCGAGCGCACCGCCGCGATGGAGATCGACCTCGACGTGCTCCTGGCGGACGGCGCCCGCAGGGTGTCCGGGCCGGCGGTCTCCGCCTACCCGGTCGCCACCCAGGACGTCGCGCTGATCGTCGACTCCGCCGTGCCGGCCGCCGAGGTGGAGGCCGCGCTGCGCGACGGCGCCGGCGAACTGCTGGAGGCCGTCCGGCTGTTCGACGTGTTCACCGGCGAGCAGGCGGGTGCCGGCAAGAAGTCGCTGGCGTACACGCTGCGGTTCCGGGCCGCTGACCGCACGCTGACCGCGGACGAGGCCTCGGCCGCGCGCGAGTCGGCGGTGGCGGTCGCGGCGGCCCGCACCGGCGCGGTGCTGCGCGGCGCCTGACGCCCGATCGGCCCGAAGGGCCCCGTCCCGGACCTGAGTCCGGGGCGGGGCCCTTCGGCGTTCCAGGGCGTGGTGGGCGCCGCTGCCGGGGCTGTCCGGCCGACGGTGGGTCAGGGCCGCTGCGGGGCGGCCGGGCCCGGCGAACGTCAGCGGTGGCTTAAGGCGGCGTGCAGGTTGGTGCGCACCTCTTGCGGGTTTCATGCCATGACCGCTTCACTCTTGGTTAGGAAAGTTTCCTAACCGAAGCTCGGGCACTCCTGTGCCCGGGCGCAGTCGAGCTGACGGAGCGCCCCATGCCCGCACCGCACCGCACCGCCCGCACCAGCCCCCGCACCCACCGCGCCCGCCCCCGGGCCGGCCGGACCGCCCTCGCGATCCTGCTCGCCGCCGTCCCGCTGACCGTCGCCACCGTCGCCGTCGGCGCGCCCGGCGCCGGAGCGTCCGTCGTCACGGCCGCCGCCGTCGGCCTCGACGACGCGCACAAGAAGGACATCGCCATGCAGCTCGTCTCCAGCGCCGAGAACTCCTCGCTCGACTGGAAGGCGCAGTACCCCTACATCGAGGACATCGGCGACGGCCGCGGCTACACCGCCGGCATCATCGGCTTCTGCTCCGGCACCGGCGACATGCTCGACCTCGTCGAGCACTACACCGACCTCAAGCCCGGCAACGTCCTCGCCAAGTACCTCCCCGCCCTGCGGAAGGTCGACGGCACCGACTCGCACACCGGCCTCGGCTCCGCCTTCACCAGGGACTGGGCCACCGCCGCCAAGGACGGCACCTTCCGGCAGGCCCAGGACGACGAGCGCGACCGCGTCTACTTCGACCCGTCCGTCGCGCAGGCCAAGAAGGACGGGCTCCGCGCCCTCGGCCAGTTCGTCTACTACGACGCCATCGTCATGCACGGCCCCGGCAGCAGCTCCGACAGCTTCGGCGGCATCCGCGCCGCCGCCATGAAGAAGGCCAGGACCCCCGCCCAGGGCGGCGACGAGACCGCCTACCTCAACGCCTTCCTCGACGCCCGCAAGGTCGTCATGAAGCAGGAGGAGGCCCACGCCGACACCAGCCGCGTCGACACCGCCCAGCGGGTCTTCCTGAACGCGCGGAACTTCGACCTCAACCCGCCGCTGAAGTGGAAGGTCTACGGCGACCCGTACCAGATCAACAGCTGAGACCGCTGCCGCGCCCGGCCCGCGGCACGCGGGAGGGCCCGGAGGCGGACTGCGCCCCCGGGCCCTCCGTCACGTCACGGGCGGCCGCGTCACGGACCGTCACGTGACGGACCGTCACGTCACGGACAGATCGACGCCTGCACGATGACCGCGATCATCTGGCCCTGCTGCTCCGACAGCGTCGAGCCGGCGCCCGAGAAGTAGCCCGCCGTGTTCTTCGCGACGGTCGCCGCGTCCTTGCCCGCGTGGATGTCACCGCAGGTGCGCTGCGCCGCGGCGATCGAACGCTCCTTGTCCAGCGCCAGCTTCGGGTCGATCTGCCCCAGGCCGGCGACCATCGCCAGCTGCTTCGCGGTCTCCGCGGCCGCCGCGGTGCCGGCCGGCTTCGGCGGGGTGGTGGGCAGTGCGGTGGTGGCCGACGCCGATGCCGGGGCCTCCGGGGCGGCGGACGAGGCGCCCGCGGCGGGGGCGGACGCGGCCGGCGACACGGGCGGCGCCGCGTCGGCGGTCTTCCCGCCGTCGCTGCTGCACGCGCCGAGGGAGAGCACGGCCGCAGCGGTGAGGGTGGTGACGATCATTCGAGTTCGCATGGCACCACCGTGTCAGAGACGGCGCGGCGCGCCGAGACCCGTGACCATGCTGTGACGGCGCTGTACCGCGCCGGTGGCCCACCCCGCGCGCCACCCCGCGGACCGCCCCCGCCCACCGGCCGCGACCGGTGGGCGGGGCGGGTGGTCAGGCCGTGTAGTCGTAGAAGCCCCGGCCGGACTTCCGGCCGAGCAGCCCCGCGTCGACCATCCGCGACAACAGCGGCGGAGCGGCGTACAGCGGCTCCTTGAACTCGTCGTACATCGACTCCGCGATCGACACGATGGTGTCCAGGCCGATCAGGTCGCACAGCCGCAGCGGGCCCATCGGGTGGGCGCAGCCGGCCTCCATGCCCTTGTCGATGTCCGCGGCGGTGGCCACGCCCGTCTCGAACATCCGCACCGCGGACAGCAGGTACGGCACCAGCAGGGCGTTCACCACGAAGCCGGCCCGGTCGCGGGCCCGGATGGGCTCCTTGCCGAGCGCCTGCACGGCGAACTCCTCCGCCCGCGCCGTGGTCGCGGCGGAGGTGGTGAGCGTCGGGATGACCTCGACGAGCTTCTGCACCGGCGCCGGGTTGAAGAAGTGCAGGCCGATGACCTGCTCCGGGCGGGAGGTCGACGCGGCGAGCTTCACGATCGGGATGGACGAGGTGTTCGAGGCGAGGATCGCGTCGCGCCGCTCCACCACCCGGTCGAGGGTCTCGAAGATCTTCACCTTGATGTCCTCGCGCTCGGCGACCGCCTCGACGACGAGGTCGCGGTCGGCGAAGTCGGCGAGGTCGGTGGTGAAGGCGAGGTGGGAGAGGGCCTCGGCCCGCTGCTCCTCCGTCAGCTTGCCGCGCTTCACGGCGGTCTCCAGGGAACCCGTCAGCCGGGTGCGGCCGAGCTCCAGGGCCTCGCCGGTGGCCTCGGCGACCAGGACGTCCAGCCCCGCCCGGGCGAAGACCTCCGCGATGCCCGATCCCATGAGGCCGCAGCCGATCACTCCGACGCGCGCGATGTCACTCACTCAGTTGCCCTTCACGGTCATGCCGGGGATCGCCCGGCGAAGTGCTGTCCAGCGGGTCGGCGCCGGGCACGGTGGGCCGGACGCGTGTCCAGCTCGACCGTACTACCCCGCCGGCCCCGTCCCGCGCCGTGGGCCGTTCGGATGACCTCGGCACGTGTCCCGGGGGGCCGGTCCCGCGGCGGCGCCGGGCGGCGTCAGAATGCGGGGCAACCGAGGGAGGGAGCACGGCATGGGCACGGGATCGCTCGCGGGACAGGTCGGCCTGGTCACCGGCGCGGGCCGCGGGATCGGCCGGGAGATCGCCGTCGGGCTGGCCGCCGAGGGCATGGCGCTCGGCCTGATCGGCCGCACGCACGCCACGCTGACCGAGACCCTCCGCGCCTGCGTCCGCCACGGCGCCCGCGGGGTCGCCGTCGGCGCCGACGTCACCCGGCCCGGCTCGGTGCGGGAGGCCGTCCGCACCGTCGAGCGCGACCTCGGCCCGATCGACCTGCTGGTCAACAACGCCGGCCAGGTCGACCACGCCGAGGTGCCGCTGTGGGAGACCGACCCGAACCAGTGGTGGCAGGTCGTGGAGACCAACCTGCGCGGCCCCTACAACATGCTGCGCAGCGTGCTGCCCGGCATGGTCGAGCGGGGCCGCGGGCGGGTGGTCAACCTCAACTCCGGTTTCGCGGTGCGCCCCGACGGCCGGTACACGGCGTACGCGACCTCCAAGGGCGCCCTGCTGCGGCTCTCCGACAACATCGCGGACTCGCTCGCCGCGCACCACGTGGTGGTGCTCGACATCAGCCCCGGCGCGGTCGCCACCGACATGACCGCCCACATGCCGATGTTCGCCGACATGAAGGAGTGGGGCTCGCTGCCGTACGTGGTGGCCGTCGCGGTGGACGCCGCCCGCGGCCGCTTCGACGCGCTGCACGGCAGGTTCGTGCACGCGGGCCGGGACAACCTGGAGACGCTGGTCGCGCGGGCCGAGGAGATCGTGCGGAGCGACGCCCGGACCCTGCGGCTGCGCGCCTACGGGCCGGAGGACCCGCTCGCCTGAGCCCGGCAGCGGCAGCGGCAGCGGCAGCGGTAGTGGCAGCGGCAGCGGTAGTGGCAGTGGCGACGGCTGCGGCGGTGGTGGCGGTAACGGCGGCGGCGGTTCGCCTCAGCCTGCCGCCAGCTCCGCCAGGGCGGCGTCCGGCAGACTGCTGGGCGCCCGGCCCTCCCGGGCGAACGCGCCCGCCAGCCGCTGCAGCGCCTCGTTGACCGGGGTGGGTACGCCGTGGAGGCGGCCCAGCAGCACGACCTCGCCGTTGAGGTGGTCCGCCTCGATGTCGCCCGCGCCCCGGGCGAGGCTCTGCCAGGACGAGCCGCCGCCGCGGTGCTCCCCGTCGATCGGCCGGAGCGTCACCCGGTCGCCGCGTACGGCCCGCTGCTCCTCGTCGCCCGCGGGCGCGATGCCCGCGGCGGCGAGCACGGCCGCGCCCTCGGCGGCGGCCCGTGCGGCGACCGCCTCCCGCAGCCCGCCCTCGACCGGCCCGGCGACGGCCTCCAGCGCGTTGGCGAGGTTGCCCAGCAGTTTGGCGTACTTCCACCGCATGACGTCGTCGGTGACGGGTGCGCCGAAGCCGGACGCCTCCAGGTCGGCGGAGATCCGCCGGGCGGTCGCGTCCAGGCCGGCCGGGTAGCGGCCGAGGTGCAGGATGCCGGTGAGCGGGGCGCCGGGTGCGACGACCCGGCCGGGCTCCAGGTGGGTGGAGGGCAGCCACACGCACACCCCGTACACGTGCCGGAAGCGGCGCAGTGCGAGGCGTTCGTTCTCGACGCCGTTCTGGGCGCAGAGCAGCGGCAGCAGCTCGCCGGCCGTGCCGCCGGGCGACACCGGGCGGGCCGCCCAGCGGTCGAGCAGCGGCAGGGAGTGCTGGGTCTTCACGGCGAGCAGCAGCACGTCGCCGGGGTGGAGGTCGAGCTCCTCCGGCCCGCCGACGGCGGGCACCGGCAGGGTGCGCGGGCCGTCGGGCGTGGTGAGCCGCAGGCCGTCCCGGCGCAGGGCGTCGAGGTGGGCGCCGCGGGCGACGAGCACCACGTCGTGGCCGGATTCGTGGAGCCTGCCGCCGATGGTGCCGCCGACCGCGCCGGCGCCGATCACGATGTAGCGCATGCCCCGACCCTGCCACGGTGGTGCCGGTGCCGTCGCCGCCGGTGGGTCGGTTTCCGGCCGACTTGTCGTGTCCGGTGCAGAATCGGGCGCGGGCGGCCCGGGTGCGGGCCGCCGCCCCGATCCGCGCCGGTCAGCGCGGGCGGTGCGGTCGTCCCCCGCGGGGCGGGTGGGCCGCCTCCGGGCGTCCCGCACCCCCGGGCGGCGCGGCACCGGCGGCCGGAGGACGGGAGTCCGGATCCGGGCCCCCCGGTGGGCGTGGGGAAGACCGCGCAGGCAGGGGCCGGAAGGGACGGACGGCACAGGCGGGACGGACGGGTCCGGTGGGCCCTGCCGACGGCCCGCCGTCCGCATCGCGCCGCCCCCGCACGGCACCGGCCCGATCACGGCGGTCGCCGCCCGGCCCCGCCGCCGCCACCCTGTGGCCGCGCGCGCACGCTCGGTAGTGTCCGGGGCGCACGACCGGCAACCGGCCGGTCGTTCGTCTGCAGGAGGTTGGGGCATGGGCATCGGACGACGCGCAGGACGCACGGCCGCGGCGGTGGCGCTCGCCGTCGGCGCGAGCATCGGTGGCCTCGCCACCCCGGCCGCGGCCGTCGGCCCCTGCCAGGTGGGCTGGGTCTGCCTCTACAACGGCGAGAGCTTCCAGGGCGGCATGTGGTACCACGGCGACGCCGCGGGCACCTACAACCTCAGCGGCTTCAACGACATCGCGTCGTCCTGGATCAACAACTCCTGGTACCGCGACGCCAAGTGGTTCTGGGGCGCCAACGCCTCCGGCGGCAGTGCCTGCATGAACACCAACTCCAGCAAGATATCCGTCGGTTGGTACAACAACGACGAGGCGAGCTCGGTCGTCGTCTACACCGACGACCGCGCCTGCTGACCACCGACCGCCCGGCCGGAGGCCCCGCGGACGCAGGCCCCGGCCGGGCCCCGCACCGCCGCACCAGATGAGGAGAACCGAGTGCCCGTCGTGGAACTCGAAGGCGTCGCACGGACCTTCACGTCCGGCGACGCCGTCGTGCGCGCCCTGCACGGCGTCAGCCTGCAGGTGGGCCGCGGCGAACTGGTCGTGCTGATGGGCGCGAGCGGCTCCGGGAAGACCACCCTGCTGAGCCTCGTCGGCGGCCTCGACCGGGCCGACGCCGGCGCCGTCCGGGTGCTCGGCGAGGACCTCGGCCGCCTCCCGGAACGCCAGTTGGCCCGGCGGCGGCTGACGACCGTCGGCTTCGTGTTCCAGGAGCTCAACCTGCTGCCGGAACTCACCCTGGAGGAGAACGTCTCCCTCCCGCTGGAGGGCGCCGGAGTGCCCCGCACCGCCGCCCGGACCGCCGCCCGGCGGGCCCTGGCCGAGGTCGGACTCGACGGCACGGCCCGCCGCTACCCCGACGAGATCTCCGGCGGCCAGCAGCAGCGCGTGGCCATCGCCCGGGCCGTCGTCGGCGACCGGCGGCTCGTCCTCGCCGACGAGCCCACCGGATCGCTCGACTCGGAGACCGGCGCGGAGATCATGACGCTGCTGCGCCGCCTGTGCGACGCCGGGGCCACCGTGCTCCTCTCCACCCACAACCCGGCGAACGCCGCGTTCGCCGACCGGATCGTGCACCTCAAGGACGGCGCCCTCGTGCGGATCGAACACCGGGACACCCCCGCACGGCCCGGGGGCGCGTAGTGACCGACCCGCGCGGCGCCTCCCTCGACCGCCGCCTGGCCCGGGCGATCGTGATCGGCACCGGACGGCGCCGCGCCATGCTGCTCGCGCTGTTCGCGGTGCCCGTCCTGCTCGCCACCGCCGCCGCATCCGTCGTCGACACGCTCAACCTCTCGCCCGCGCAACTCGCCACCACGGCCATGGCGCAGGCGGACACCCAGGTCGACCGGATCGAACCGGGCCCCGCCCCCGCCGACCTGGCGGCCGTGCTCGGCCCGCTCCCGCCGGGCACCACCGCGGTCCCGTACTACCGGAGCCCGCAGTTCCCGGTCGTCGTCGGCGGCCTCACCGTGCAGGCCGCCTACCGCGAGAGCGACTGGACGGCACCGGTCACCCGCGGCTGGCTGCGCACCACGGCCGGCCGCCTGCCGGCGGGCCCGGCCGAGGCCGCGGTCTCCCGCCACCTCGCCGCCGCCCACCACCTGCGGATCGGCGACGACCTGCGCCACCGGTGGTCCGGCACCCCCGCGACGATCGTCGGCATCGTCGAGGACCCGAGCGCCTACCGCGCGGACATCGCCGTCGGCGGGCCCGGCCTCTTCGCCCGGTGGTTCAACCCGGCGCACGCCGCCGAGTCGGGCGCCGTCCGCGGCTGGCTCGTGACCGGCGGCACCGCGGCCCTCGGCCCGCCCGCGGCCCGGCAGCACCTCGCCGTCCGGACCCGCACCCAGGTCGCGGGCACCGCCCGCAGCCTGCTCGCCGCGCAGCCCGGCCTCGTCGCCGTGCCCGGCCTCCTGCTGGTCCTGTGCGCCGCGGCGGCCGTGTTCGGCCTGCGGATGCGGCGCCTGCAACGGCAGTTCGCGCTGCTCTCCGCGATCGGCTTCGACGGCGCCCGGCTCGTCCGGGTGGCCCGGACGGCGGGCCTGCTCGCCGCCGCGGCCGGCGGCACCGCCGGTGTCGTGCTGGGCACGGCGCTCGGCGCCGCCGTCCGTTCCGTCGTCCGCTCCGCCGTCGCCCGCGACCTCGCCGCGGTCGACCCGGCCACGCCCCGGCCGCTGGTGCTGCTGCTCGCCACCGTCCTGTGCGGGGCCCTGGCCGTCCGGATCCCGGCCCGGCTCGCCGCCGCCCGCACGGTGCGCAGCGGACTGAACCGTGCCCCGGGCACCCGCGGCGGCACCCGCCGCAGGCGCTGGTGCGCGGTCCTCGGCGCGGCCGGTGCCGCCGCGGTCGCGGCGGGTGCCGCCGCGGGTTCCGGCACGCCCGGCGCCGCCGGCGGCGTCGTCCTGCTGGCCGCCCTGCTGCTGGCCGTGCCCGACGTGCTGATCCTGCTCGGCCGCGCGGCCGGGCCGCTCCGGCCGGGCCCCCGCTTCGCCGTCCGCGACCTCGCCCGCGACCGCCGCCGGCCGACCGCCGCGGTGGCGTTCGGCACGGTCACCGTCGCCCTGGCGACGGCCACCGCGCTGTTCGTCGGCGGCAACAACGCCCGGGACGCCCGCGAGTACGCGGGATCCCGGCACACCGGCCAGGTCGAGGTGGTGCTGCGCGACGCCCCGCCGTCCGCCGCCGTCGAGGACGCGCTGCGCACCGCCGCCGGCACCACCCGGCCCGTGGCGGCCGTCCAGGGCGTGTACGCCTCGGACACCCCGGAGGCGGGTGCGCTCTCACGGCTGGCCCTGCCGCCGGTGGCGATCCTCGCGCCGGGCGGGGTGACGGGCAGCCGCTTCGGGCGCCTGCAGATCGTCGACACCCCGGACGACTTCCGCGCGCTGACGATGCGCGGGCCCACCGGCGCCGAGACGGCCGCGCTCACCGCCGGGCACGTCCTCGTCCTGGACCCGGCGTTCGTCCGCGACGGCGCGGTCGACCTGGCCGCCGGTCCCGAGCAGGCCGGCACGCCGCGGCGCATCCCGGCGGCCGCGGCGGAGCACCCCGTCGACAGCACCACGCTCAACCGGGCGCGGGCGGTGCTCACCGCGCGCGCCGCGCGGGCACTCGGCCTCGTCCCGGTCACCACCACGTACCTGGCCACCCTGGACGGTGCCGTGCCGCCCGACCTGGAGGCCCGGCTCGGCCGGGCGCTGGAACCGCTGGGCGTCCCCGCCACCGCCCTGCACGTCGAGCGGCCGTACAGCCCGCCGGTGCCGGTGCGCTGGAACGTCCTGATGGCCGTCGCCGGGATCATGGTGCTCGTGGTCACGCTCCTGGCGGTCTCCGCGTCCGCACAGGAACTGCGGCCCCAGCTGCGGCTGCTGCGGGTGATCGGCTTCGGCGGCCCGACCCGCCGCACCGTGTCCGCGACGCAGGCGGCGGTCATCACCGCCCTGTCCGTCGGATGCGGGGTGGCGGCCGGATTCGTCCTGGCCGGGGCGCAGTTGTGGCCCAAGGGCACCGAGATCGTGGTGCCGTGGACGGCGCTCGCCACCGCGTGCGCCGCCGTGGTCGCCGGTGCCTCCGCCGCCGGCTTCCTGCTCCATCCCGTCGGCGCCCGCCGCACCGGCCGGCGGCCCGGGCGGCGGTTCCGGTTCCGGACCGGGCGGCCGCGGGCGGCGGTACCGCGTCGGGCACACTGACGGACATGACCCGCACCGCCCCGGAGCCGGCCCCGCTGCCCGCGGAGGCCGGCGCGCTGCTGACCGAACTCGCCGCCCCGCCACGCCTGGTGGCGCACCTGCGGCTCGTCCACGACGTGGCGCTGCGGCTGGTCGACGCCCTCGGGGCGGAGCTGGGCGCCGACCGGCACGGCGTCCTGTACGGCGCGGCCACCCACGACGTCGGCAAGGTGCTGCACCCCGAGGAGCTGTCCGAACCCGGCTCGCTGCACGAGGAGGCGGGCCGGGCCCTGCTGCTGCTGGCCCGCGGCGTCCACCCGGACCGCGCCCGGTACGCGGGCACGCACGCCTCCTGGACCCTGCCCGGCATCAGCACCGAGGAACTGCTGGTCAGCCTCGCCGACAAGATCTGGAAGGGCCGGCGCCAGGCCGACCTGGAGGACCTCGTGGCCGGACGGCTCGCCGGGGCCCGCCGCCAACCGCTCTGGGAGGCGTTCCTGGCGCTCGACGACGTCCTCGGCCCGCTCGCGGAGGAGGCGGGACCGCGGCTCGCCTACCAGGCGTCGTTCCCCGTGCTGCCGCCGCGGAGCCCGACGTCCGGCTGACAGGCCCCCGGCCCGGCGGGCATGCGCGAGCGGCGGCCGTGCACGGGCGGCGGTCGCCACAGCCGTCGCGCTCCGGCGGGCGCGGCGGGCACGGCGGGCGTCACGGGACGGCGGGCGCGGCGGCGCGGGCCCGCTCCGGACCGTCCGCCTGGGCCTGGGCCTGGGCCGAGTCCTGGGCCGGGTCCGGGGCCGGTGCTGCGGTGCGCGACGGACCCCGTACGCCGAGGACGACCCCGGCGCCGACCAGCAGGGCGCCCGCCACCTCCCCGGCGCGCGGGGCGCCGGTGCCGAGCACGGCCGCGGCGAGCGCCGAGGTGATCGGCACCAGACCGGCGAACAGCCCGGCGCGTTCGGGCCCCAGCCGGCCGAGCGCGCCGTACCAGAGCAGGAACGCCACCACGGTCATCACCACCGCGAGGTAGAGCAGCGCGGCGAGTTCGGCACCGGTGGGGGCGCGCAGCGCCGCCCGGCCGTCCCGTACGGCGGCTGTCACCGCGAACATCGGCACCGCCAGCACGGTCACCCACGCCGAGACCCCGACCGGTCCCAGCCGCGGCAGCAGCGGCACCGCCAGCAGCGAGAACGCGGCCTCGCAGCCGAGCGTGCCCAGCGCGTACCAGGTGCCCGCGGCGCCGCCGCCGCCCAGGCCCTGCGCCACCGCCGCTCCCGCCGCCACCACCACCGCGGCGGCGACGGTGCGGCCGTGCGGACGGCGGCGCACCAGGGCCGGCCCGAGCACCGCGAGCAGCAGCGGGGACGCGCCCACCACGCTCCCGACGGCTGCCGGACCGGAGTGCCGCACCGCCTGCACCAGCAGCACGTTGAAGGCGAACAGGCCGGTCGCGGCGACCAGCGCCAACCGCCCGAGCTCACGGCGCGTGGGCCGTACGCCGCGCGGGCCGCTCCGCAGCGCGACCGGCACCAGCAGGACCGCCGCCAGCAGGTAGCGCACGGCCTGGCCGCCGAGCAGCGGATAACCGGCGAACGCGGCGCTCACCGCGGTGGAGCAGCCCAGCATGGTCATCGCGGTGCCCGCGCGCAGCGCGCCGGACGCGGTGTCGGAGAGTGGCATGCCCTCCACGCTAGGCAGCGGGCGGTCCGCCGGACAGGTCCACCCGGGCGGCACCGGAGTGGACCACTTCCGGCGCCGGGGCGGCGTACGATCGCGGCCGTGACCGAGCTCCTCCTCGCCTTCGACCGCACCGGCGGCGAGCTGACCGCCCGTCTCACCCGGGCGCTGCGCGACGCCGTGCGGCAGGGCCGCCCGCCCGCCGGCGGCCGGCTGCCCGCCACCCGCGTACTCGCCCGCGACCTCGGTCTGGCCCGCGGCACGGTCGTCGAGGCGTACGCCCAACTGGTCGCCGAGGGATACCTGGTGAGCATCCCGGGCTCGGGCACCCGGGTCGCGGACGGCGTCGCGCCCGCCGCCCCGCCCGCCCCGCCGCCCACCGCCGGGCACCCCGTCCGGTACGACCTCGCACCCGGCACCCCCGACCTGTCTGCCTTCCCCCGCGCCGCCTGGCAGGCCGCGCTGCGCCGTGCGCTCGCCGACACGGCGCACAGCGGCCTCGGCTACGGCGACCCGGCCGGCCGCCCCGAGCTGCGGGCCGCCCTCGCCGCCTCGCTCGGGCGGGTGCGCGGCGCGGCCGCGACCGGTCGGCAGGTGATCGTGGTCGGCGGGGTGGCGCAGGGACTCGCCCTGCTGGTGGGGCAGTTGCGGCAGCACGGCCACCACACCCTCGCGGTGGAGGACCCGTGCTCGCCGGGCACCCTCGGGCTGCTGCGCGCCCACGGCATCGAGCCCGTCGGCGTGCGCGTCGACGCGCACGGCCTGGACGTCGCCGCGCTCGCTGCCACCGGCTCCCGCGCCGTGCTCGTCACGCCCGCCCACCAGTACCCGACCGGCGTGGTGCTCGCCCCCGGGCGGCGCGCCGCCCTGATCGCCTGGGCGCGCGCCACCGGCGGCCTGGTGGTCGAGGACGACTACGACGCGGAGTTCCGCTACGACCGCGAGCCCGTCGGCTGCCTCCAGGGCCTCGCCCCCGACCACGTCGTGCACCTCGGCTCGCTCAGCAAGACGCTCGCCCCCGGGCTGCGGCTCGGCTGGGCCGTCCTGCCCGACGCGTGGGTGGACGGCTTCCGCGAGGCCAAGCGCTACACCGACCTGGGCTGCTCCGTCCTCGACCAGCTGGCCTTCGCCCGGCTGCTCGCCGACGGCGGCCACGACCGCCACCTGCGGGCCGTCCGGGCCCGGTACCGCGGCCGCCGCGACGCCCTGGCCGAGGCACTCGCCCGGTACCTGCCGGACGCCGCCGTGCGCGGCGTCGCCGCGGGCCTGCACCTCCACCTCGACCTTCCGGACGGCTGCGCCGAGGCCGAGGTCGTGGCGGCCGCCGCCGGGCTCGGCGTCCGGGTCGAGCCGGTCACGCCGATGCGGCTGGGGTCGCAGGGCGCACCGGCGGTGGTGCTCGGCTACGCGGCCCTGCCGGAGCGGGCGCTCGCCGAGGCGGCCCGGCTGCTCGGGCAGGCGGTCACGGCGTCGCGCGGCCGCCGCCCCGCCGGCGCCGGAGCGCCGCCCGGAGGCCGCCCCGCCCGCGCGGCGGGTCGACGGCGGTGAGCTCGTCCGCCAGCAGGTCCATCAGCAGGCCGTCGTGCCAGGTGCCGTCCGGCCCGCGCTCGTACCGCCGCATCACCCCCACCGGACGGAAGCCGACCTTGCGGTAGCAGGCGATGGCCGGGGCGTTGTCCGCCGCCGGGTCGATGACCAGCCGGTGGTGGCCGAGCTCCGTCGTCAGGTAGCGGGCGAGCGTGCGGACGGCGTCGGTGCCCAGCCCCCGGCCGTGCACCGACGGGTCGAGGTACACGTCGATGCCGGCGTGCCGGTAGTCCGGCTCCTCCTCCTCGTGCCACTGGATCGCGCCGACCACCCGGCCCCGGTACTCGACGGCCAGGGTCGGCGTCTGCGCGTCCGACAGGTCGGAGCGCACCTCCGCCACCATGTCGGGACCGCCCCGCCAGCGGGCCCGCACCTCGGCCGTGGACCGGATCTCCGCGAGCAGGGGCACGTCGGCGGGGCCGGCGGGTCGGAGGAGGACGGCGGCGCCGGGCAGGGTCGGCCTGGTCTGCATGCTGGCACGCTACCCGGCCCGGGCCGCCGCGACGGCCCGTCGGCCGACTTGCCGCGACCCGCCACCGCGGGGCGCCCGGCGGCGGCATACTGTCCTCCGGCCGTGCGCGGCCCCGGCCCCGGCCGTCGCCCGCCGACCCCGTCGGCCGCCTGCTCCGGTCAAGCCCCGGCCGTCCCGCCGTGCCCGCCGGAAAACGCGTGGCCGATGTCCAGGCCGTCGCCGAGAATCGCCGGGTGAGCCCCGACTTCCTCCACAAGCCCACCCTCACCGGTGACCGGGCGCTGCTGCGCCCCTTCCGTCCCGGCGCCGACCTGCCCGCCCTGGCGGCCGCGATCGCCGATCCGGAGGTGCGCCGGATGACCGGCAGCGCCCACCACCCGCCGTTCGACGAGGACCACCTGCGCCGCTGGTACGGCTCCCGCAACGAGCAGGACGACCGGCTCGACCTCGCCCTCGTCGACCGCGCCGCCGACCGCTGCGTCGGCGAGGTGGTGCTCAACGAGTGGGACGGGCCGAACCGCAGCTGCAGCCTCCGCATCCTGATCGGCCCCGGCGGCCGCGACCGGGGCCTCGGCACCGAGGCCGTCCGGCTCGTCCTCGGCCACGCCTTCGGCCACCTCGCCCTGCACCGGGTCTCGCTGCACGTGTACGCGTTCAACCCGCGCGCCCGCCGCGTCTACGAGAAGGCCGGGTTCGTCGCGGAGGGCGTGCTGCGGGAGGCGCTGCGCGACGGCGACGACCGGGTCGACGACGTCGTGATGTCCGTCCTCGCGCACGAGTGGGCCCGCCACCGCGGCCGCCCCTGACGGCGTCGCGGCCCGCAGGGGAGGGCCGTCCCGCCGCGGGACGGCCGGGCGGCGGGGCGCGGTCGGCTAGCCTGGAGCACGATGAATCGCCTGAGCACGCCCTTCGGTGAGGTCGACCTCACCCGTTATCCCGACGACCCGCGCGATCAGCTGCGTGCCTGGGACGCCTCCGACGACTACCTGCTGCAGCACCTCGCCGAGAGCGGCACCGACCTGAGCGGCACCGTCGTGATCGTCGGCGACCGCTGGGGCGCCCTCGCCACCGCGCTCGCCGCGCACCACCCGGTGCAGATCGGCGACTCCTACCTCGGCCGGCAGGCCACGGTCGCCAACCTCGACCGCAACCACCCCGGGGACGCCGCCGCCGTCCGGCTGCTGACCACGCGCGAGACCCCGCCCGAGCGGGTCGACGTGCTGCTCGTCCGGGTGCCCAAGAACCTCGCCCTGCTGGAGGACCAGCTGCACCGGCTGGCCCCGGCGGTGCACGAGGGCACGGTCGTGGTCGGCACCGGCATGACCACCGAGATCCACACCTCCACCCTGCAGCTGTTCGAGAAGGTGCTCGGCCCGACCCGCACCTCGCTCGCGGTCCGCAAGGCCCGGCTGATCCACTGCACCCCGGACCCGGCGATCGCCCGCACCGGCAGCCCGTGGCCGCGCAGCTACGACCTCCCGGGCGAGATCGGCGTGGTCTCCGGCCGGCCGGTCACCAACCACGCCGGCATCTTCTGCGCGGACCGCCTCGACGTCGGCACCCGCTTCCTGCTCCGCCACCTCCCGGAGCGCAAGGGGCCGGAGACGGTGGTCGACCTCGGCTGCGGCAACGGCGTCGTGGGGACGGCGGCCGCGCTCGCCAACCCGGACGCCGAGGTGGTCTTCGTCGACGAGTCGTACCAGGCCGTCGCCTCGGCGGAGGCGACCTTCCGTGCCAACCTCGGCGCGGACGCCCCGGCCCGGTTCGCGGCCGGCGACGCCATGGCGGACGTGCCCCCCGGCAGCGTCGACCTGGTGCTCAACAACCCGCCGTTCCACACCCACCAGGCCATCACGGACGCCACCGCCTGGCGGATGTTCAGCAGTGCCCGGACGGCGCTGCGCCAGGGCGGCGAGCTCTGGGTGGTCGGCAACCGCCACCTCGGCTACCACGTCAAGCTCCGCCGGCTGTTCGGCAACTGCCGTACGGTGGCGAGCGATCCGAAGTTCGTGCTGCTGCGCGTGGTGAAGCGCTAGCGGGTGCCGTTCAGGCGGCCTGCAGCGGCGGCAGTGCCTGCCAGCGGGCGGGCACGCCGCGCATGAGCAGGGTGCAGTCCAGCTCGGCGCTGCCGGGCGGGAAGCGCTCGGGGTCGTCGAAGAAGGACGAGGCCGCGGAGTGCGCGACGGCGGCCTCGACGTGCCAGGCGTCGGTCCGCAGCTGCATGCCGTCGAGCCGGCCGGGTTCGCGGGCGGGCGACCACCCGCGGGAGCCGGTGCGGAAGAACGCCGAGGCGGCGGCGAGGCCGTCGAAGAGCACGCTGCCGTCGAGGCGGTCGGCCGGTGCGGCGGTCACCTCGGCGTGCACCGCGCCGTCGTGCGTGGTGAAGGCCACGGACAGCTTCCCGGCGCTCTCGTCGACGCGGAAGTCGGCCAGGCCGTGCGCGCCGGGGAAGATCCGGCCGCCGGCCCAGGCGTTGATCCGGGACGCGGTGTCGCGGCGGGTGATGTAGACCCCCGCCTCGACGCCGTCCGGGCCGTCCCACTCGACGGCGATGCGGTGCGCGGCGTTCTCGCTGCGCAGGCCCGTCCAGCCCGGCGCCCGGGCGGGCCGGACGTCGCCGAGGCGCAGCAGGCACAGGCCGGCGACGGCGTGGCCGCGGACGAGCTGCGGCCGCAGCCGCGGGGGCAGCAGCCGGGCGGTGGTGTCGGGGTCGGTGCGGTAGTTCACCAGCAGCCGCCGTTCGACGGTGCTCGCGAGGTGCGGCGTTCTCATCCGGTCTCCTTCTCCCGCCACGTGGTGCGGCGCAGCACGATCTGTTCGGGGCAGACGGCGCTCAGGAAGCGTCCGACGCAGACGGCGAGCCGCTCCTCCACCAGGGTGTAGAGGATGCGGTTGCCGTCGCGCCGTTCGGTGACGAGCCCGGCGCCCTTGAGCACGCCGAGGTGCCGGGAGACCGAGGGGGCGCTGATGGTGAAGCGGGCCGCGATCTGCCCGGCCGCGAGCTCGCCCTGGCGCAGGTCCTCCAGGATCTGGCGGCGCGTCGGGTCGGCGAGGGCGCGGAAGACCCCCGAGTCGTCGTCTGCTGCTGTCATGCGTAGATATTTAGCACATGAGCTAAATACGGAACAAGACTCGCCTCAGGCGGCCTGCCGTGCGAACTCCCGGTTGGCGAGGGTGTGCCGGCGGTAGGACTCGGGGAGGTCCGGCAGGGCCAGCAGCCGGTCGCAGGCGGCCGCCGAGCCCGCCAGGTCGCCCACCCAGTACGCCGCGACGGAGTACTCGAACAGCAGCCCCCAGCGGTAGACCCAGGGCTGGGTGAAGAGCCGGTCGTCCGTACCGTCCGGCCCGGTGCCGATCTGTTCGAGGCCGGTCCGGGCGAAGGTGTACGCCGTCCGGTGGCGGTTCATCAGGCGCAGCCGGGAGACGAGTTCGTAGCAGGCCTCCAGGCGCTGCGGGCGGCTCTCCCAGGCGCGCAGCAGGGAGTCCATGGCGCCCGGCCAGTCGCCGGTGGCGGCCCGCAGCACCCCGGCCTGGAGCAGCGCGCAGTAGACCTCCTCCGGCCAGCCGTGCATGGTGGCGCGCCGCTCGTAGAGGCCGATCGCGGCCTGGGTGTCGCCCATGTCGCGCAGGGTCTGGGCGAGGTAGAAGACCGTACGGGCGTTGTCGGGGTCGCGGGCGAGGTCGTCGCGCAGCAGGCGGGCGTCGCGCCGGTACCGGTCGCCGCGCGGGGCGCCGCCGGTGAGGTGCTCGACCGACAGCGCGTCCAGGTGGGCGGTGGTGTCGGGGCCGTCGGTGGTGAGGTACTCGTGGGTGGCGCCGACGTACCGCCAGTCCAGGCCGGCGCGGACGAGCCGCTTGACCCGGTGCTCGGGGTCGGTCCGGTGCCGCAGCAGGTAGGAGTCGGCGGTGAGCGGGGGCAGGTCGCCGGAGCGGCGGACCACCATGTCGGCGTCGATCAGCAGCAGGTAGTCGGCGCGGTCGCGGGCACGGCGGATGTTGAGGGTGCGGTTGTGCCCGAAGTCCACCCAGGGGTCCTCGTGCAGCTCGCCGGGCACGCCGTCCAGGGCCCGCCTGACCAGCTCCTGCGTGCCGTCGGTGGAGCCGGTGTCGGAGATGACCCAGGTGTCGACCAGGCCGCGCACGGAGGCGAGGCAGCGTTCGACGACGGCGGCCTCGTCCTTGACGATCATGCAGAGGCAGACGGTCGGCCGGGCGGGGGAGTCGGGTCGGGTCACGGGGGCCTCGCGGTCGGACGGCGGCGTCCCGGAGGCGTCCGGGCCTCCGACAGTAGGCCGCGCCGCGGCTCCCCCGGCCGCGACACGGCGGGAGCGGGCGCTGCCGACCGGATGCCGCAGTGGCGGTCGGCGGCGGCGCCCGCGCCCGGCCCGCGGGCCGTCAGGGGGCGGCCGTGAACACCAGTGAGGCGTTGTGCCCGCCGAAGCCGAAGGCGTTGGCCAGCGCCGCCGTCACCCGGCCCTCCCGCGGCCGGCCGGTGACGACGTCGAGCTTCACGGCCGGGTCGGGGGAGTCGAGGTTGACCGTCGGCGGCACGACGCCGTCGCGGACGGCGAGGATCGCGGCGATCGCCCCCAGCGCCCCGGCCGCGCCGAAGAGGTGGCCCGTCATCGACTTGGTGGCGGTGACGGAGGGGTGCGTGCCGACGGCCTCGGTCACGGACTGCGCCTCGGTGAGGTCGCCGAGCTGCGTCGAGGTGGCGTGCGCGTGCACGTGGTCGACGGCCTGCGGGGGCAGCCCGGCGGCCGCCAGGGCCGCCCGGATCGCGCGGACCTGGCCGTCCGGGTGCGCGGCGGTGATGTGGTGCGCGTCGGAGGTGACCCCGGCCCCGGCGAGCACGGCGTGCACACGGGCGCCGCGGGCCGCGGCGAACCCGGCGCGTTCCAGCACGATCACGGCCGAGCCCTCGCCGATCACGAAGCCGTCGCGGCCGGTGTCGAAGGGCCGGGACGCCTGCCGGGGTGCGTCGTTGCGCGTGGAGTGCGCCCTGGCCTGCGCGAAACCGGCCAGCGTCAGCGGGCAGATGCAGGCCTCCGCGCCGCCCGCCACGACGACGTCCGCCCGGCCCAGGTGGATGAGGTCCAGGGCCGTCGCGATCGCCTCGGCGCCGGACGCGCAGGCGCTGACGGGGGTGTGCGCGCCGGCGCGGGCCCCGAGGTCGATGCTCACCCAGGCGGCGGGCCCGTTGGCCATCAGCATCGGCACGGTGTGCGGGGAGACCCTGCGGACGCCCGACGCCTCCAGCACGTCGTCCTGCCCGAGGATGGTCAGTGCGCCTCCGGTGCCGGTGCCGATCACGACGGCGAGCCGCTCCGGCTCGACCCCGGGCCGGCCCGCGTCGGCCCACGCCTCGCGGGCGGCGACCAGGGCGACCTGCTCGCAGCGGTCCAGCCGCCGGGCCTGCACCCGGTCGAGCACGGTGGCCGGGTCGACCGCCAGCTGCCCCGCGATGCGTACCGGGAGGTCCGCCGCCCAGTCCGCCTCGATCGGGCCGATCCCGGACCGTCCGGCGAGCATGCCCGCCCAGGTCGAGGCGGTGTCCCCGCCGAGCGGGGTGGTGGCTCCGAGGCCGGTGACGACGACCGTGCTGTCCCTGCCCATCCTTGCGCTCCTTCTGTCGAGTACGGCCAAACCCGGCCGCCGGTGGATGCTGCCCGCCGATCGGCCCGGAAGCCACTCTTCCAGGGTAGTGACGATGATTCAGGTACAGAACGGCACCGATTGCCTGGCCGGAAGGTTATGGGAAGTCAACAAATCGCCGACGCCCCGGCCTGCCGCCGGTCCGCCGCCGGCCTGCCGTCGGTCGGGCTCGCCGCGGGAGGCGGGAGGCGGGAGGCGGGAGGCGGGAGGCGGGAGGCGGGAAGGGCCGGTGATGGCCGGCCGGGGGCGAAGCCGGTTCCCGTCGGGCCGGCCGGGTCGAAGATCCGCTGCCGGTGGAGCCGGGCCGGCGGGGTGCGGCGGGGGTGCGGCGGGGTGCGGCGGGGGTGCGGCGGGGGTGCGGTGGGGTGCGATGGGGGAGGGAGCGGGCGGTGTGGGCCGAACGAGCGATCATGGAGGTGTGCCCCGGGGCCCGACCCTCCGGAGCTTCTTGCATGAATGTTCCGTGATGCGTATATTCATGCTGAATCTAGGAGGAACGCCATGGCATTGCGAGTCGCCGTCGCCGGAGCGAGCGGGTACGCGGGCGGTGAGGTGCTGCGTCTGCTGCTCGGGCACCCGGAGGTCGAGATCGGGGCGCTGACCGGCGGCTCCAACGCGGGAGCGGTGTTCGGCACCCTGCAGCCGCACCTCCTGCCGCTGGCCGACCGCATCCTGGAGCCGACCACCACCGAGGTCCTGGCCGGTCACGACATCGTCTTCCTCGGCCTGCCGCACGGGCAGTCCGCCGCCGTCGCCGAGGCGCTCGGCGACGACGTGCTGGTCGTCGACTGCGGCGCCGACTTCCGGCTCAAGGACGCGGCGACCTGGGAGCGCTTCTACGGCTCCCCGCACGCCGGCACCTGGCCGTACGGCCTGCCCGAACTGCCCGGCCACCGCGCCGCGCTGAAGGGCACCCGGCGCATCGCCGTCCCCGGCTGCTACCCCACCGCGGTCTCCCTGGCGCTCTACCCCGCCTACGCCGCCGGCCTCGTCGGCCACGAGGCGGTGATCGTCGCCGCGTCCGGCACCTCGGGCGCGGGCAAGGCCGTCAAGCCGCACCTGCTCGGCAGCGAGGTCATGGGCTCGATGAGCCCGTACGGCGTCGGTGGCGGGCACCGCCACACGCCGGAGATGGCGCAGAACCTGAGCCCGGTGGCGGGCGGGCCGGTCACCGTCTCGTTCACCCCCACCCTGGCGCCGATGCCGCGCGGCATCCTCGCCACCTGCAGCGCGGCCGCGAAGCCCGGCGTGACCGCCGCCTCGCTGCGGGCCGCCTACCAGGAGGCCTTCGCCGGCGAGCCGTTCGTCCGCCTGCTGCCCGAGGGGCAGTGGCCGCAGACGAGTTCGGTCTACGGCTCGAACGCCGCCCTCGTCCAGGTCGCCCTGGACGAGCACGCCGGACGCGTCATCGCGATCAGCGCGATCGACAACCTGGTGAAGGGCACCGCGGGCGGCGCGGTGCAGTCCATGAACATCGCCCTCGGCCTCCCCGAGGAGCTCGGCCTCCCGCTGAACGGAGTCGCACCGTGAGCCAGCCCGTGACGGACCAGCAGAACATCGGCGTGACGGCGGCGAAGGGCTTCCGCGCGTCGGGGGTCACGGCCGGCCTCAAGGCCTCCGGCAACCCCGACCTCGCCCTCGTCGTCAACGACGGCCCCTCGTACGCCGCGGCGGGTGTCTTCACCTCCAACCGGGTCAAGGCCGCGCCCGTCCTCTGGTCGCAGCAGGTCCTGACCACCGGGCAGTTGGCCGCGGTCGTGCTCAACTCCGGCGGCGCGAACGCCTGCACCGGCCCCGAGGGCTTCCAGGACACCCACGCCACCGCCGAGAAGGTCGCCGCCGAGCTCGGTGTCGGCGCGATCGAGGTCGCCGTCTGCTCCACCGGCCTGATCGGCGTGCGCCTGCCGATGGACCTCCTGCTGCCGGGCGTCGAGCAGGCCGCGAAGGCCCTCACCGCGGACGGCGGCGAGGCCGCCGCGATCGCCATCAAGACCACCGACACCGTGCACAAGACCGCCCAGGTCACCAGCCCCGAGGGCTGGACGGTCGGTGGCATGGCCAAGGGCGCGGGCATGCTCGCACCCGGCCTCGCCACCATGCTCGTCGTCGTCACCACCGACGCCGAGGTCGGCAGCGAGGACCTCGACGCGGCGCTGCGCAGCGCCACCCGCACCACCTTCGACCGGGCCGACTCCGACGGCTGCATGTCGACCAACGACACCGTGCTGCTGCTGGCCTCCGGCGCCTCCGGGGTCACGCCGGACGCGGCCGGGTTCGCCGAGGCCGTGCGCACCGTCTGCGCCGACCTCGCCCGGCAGCTGATCGGTGACGCCGAGGGCGCCTCCAAGGACATCAGGATCGACGTCACCGGCGCGGCGACCGAGGACGAGGCCGTCGACGTGGCCCGCACCGTCGCCCGCAACAACCTGCTCAAGTGCGCCCTGCACGGCGAGGACCCGAACTGGGGCCGCGTCCTGGCGGCGATCGGCACCACCACGGCCGCCTTCGACCCGGACGCGCTCGACGTCGCCATCAACGGCGTCTGGGTGTGCCGCGGCGGCAGCGTCGGCGAGGACCGCGACCTGGTCGACATGACCGGCCGCGAGGTCGTCATCACCGCCGAGCTGCACGCCGGCGAGGCGCGGGCCACGGTGTGGACCAACGACCTCACCGCGGACTACGTGCACGAGAACAGCGCCTACTCGACCTGATCCCCGGGGGACGGAACACCGTGCAGATCGCACCCAAGGGCGAACAGGCCCGCAACAACACCGCGCTGCCCAAGGCCCGGACGCTCATCGAGGCGCTGCCCTGGCTGGAGCGCTTCCACGGCAAGACGATCGTGATCAAGTTCGGCGGGAACGCCATGGTCGACGAGGACCTGAAGGCGGCCTTCGCCCAGGACGTCGTCTTCCTGCGCTACGCCGGGCTGCACCCGGTGGTCGTGCACGGCGGCGGCCCGCAGATCAGCGCGCAGCTGGAGAAGCTGGGCCTGGAGTCGTCGTTCACCGCGGGGCTGCGGGTCACCACGCCGGAGACGATGGACGTCGTGCGGATGGTGCTCTCCGGGCAGGTCCAGCGCGAGCTGGTGGGCCTGCTCAACGGCCACGGCCCGTTCGCGGTCGGCATGACCGGCGAGGACGCGCACACCATGACGGCCGTGAAGCGCTACGCCGTCGTCGACGGCGAGCAGGTCGACATCGGCCTGGTCGGCGACATCGTCAACATCGAGGCCGGCGCGGTGAAGGCGCTGATCGGCGACGGCCGCATCCCGGTCATCTCCTCGATCGCGCGCGGCACCGACGGCCACGTCTACAACATCAACGCCGACACCGCCGCCGCCGCCCTCGCCGTCGCCCTCGGCGCCGAGATGCTCGTCGTGCTCACCGACGTCGAGGGCCTGTACAAGAACTGGCCCGACTCGGACGACGTGATCAGCCAGCTGTCCGCCTCCGAGCTGGAGGAGATGCTGCCGACCCTGGCCAGCGGCATGCTGCCGAAGATGGAGGGCTGCCTGAACGCCGTCCGCTCCGGCGTCGGCACCGCCCGCGTGCTCGACGGGCGCGTGCAGCACAGCCTGCTGCTGGAGATCTTCACCGACGAGGGCATCGGCACGATGGTCGTGCCCGACGACGAGACGACCGTACTGGGGGGCCTGGCATGACCAACACCGAACTCGCGCAGCGGTGGCAGCACGCGCTGATGGACAACTACGGCACCCCGCGGATCCCGCTGGTGCGCGGCGAGGGCGCCAAGCTCTGGGACGCCGACGGCCGGGAGTACCTCGACCTGGTCGGCGGCATCGCGGTCAACGCGCTCGGCACCGGCCACCCGGCGATCGTGGAGGCGGTGACCCGGCAGATCTCCACGCTCGGGCACGTCTCCAACCTCTTCATGGCCGAGCCGACGATCGCGCTCGCCGAGAAGCTGCTGGAGCTCTTCGGCCGGCCGGGCCGGGTGTTCTTCTGCAACTCCGGCGCGGAGGCCAACGAGGCCGCCTTCAAGATCAGCCGGCTGACCGGCCGCACCCACCTGGTCTCGCTGGAGGGCGCCTTCCACGGCCGGACGATGGGCGCGCTCGCCCTCACCGCGCAGCCCGCCAAGCAGGAGCCGTTCCGGCCGCTGCCCGGCGACGTCACGCACGTGCCGTTCGGCGACATCGAGGCGCTGCGCGCCGCCGTCACCACCGAGACCGCCGCGGTCTTCCTGGAGCCGATCCAGGGCGAGAACGGCGCGATCCCGCTGCCCGAGGGCTACCTGCGGGCAGCGCGCGAGATCACCCGGGCCACCGGCACGCTGCTGGTGCTCGACGAGATCCAGACCGGCATCGGCCGGACCGGCCAGTGGTTCGCCCACCAGGCGGACGAGGGCGTCGAGCCGGACGTCGTCACGCTCGCCAAGGGCCTCGGCGGCGGTCTGCCGATCGGCGCCGCGGTCGCCTTCGGCCCGGCCGCCGACCTGCTCCACCCGGGCCACCACGGCACCACCTTCGGCGGCAACCCGGTGGTCGCCGCGGCGGGCCTCGCGGTGCTCGGCACGATCGAGCGGGACGGCCTGCTGGAGCACGTCCGGAAGACCGGCGAGAAGCTCCGGCACGGCATCGAGGCGATCGGCGACCCGCTGGTCGACCACGTGCGGGGGGCCGGCCTCCTGATCGGCATCGTGCTCACCGAGCCGGTGTCGGCGAAGGTGCAGGCCGCGGCGCAGCAGGCCGGGTTCCTGGTGAACGCGGCCGTGCCGGACGCCGTGCGGCTCGTGCCGCCGCTGGTGCTGACCGAGCAGGAGGCGGACGCCTTCCTCGCGGCGCTGCCCGGGATCCTCCGGGCCGTCCGCGGTGAAACCCCCGACGCGAACAGCTGAGCGGACTCCGGGAGAATCAGCAGCATGACCGCACCCCAGTCCGACCAACCCGCCACCGGGGCGATGCCGCAGGTGCCGCAGACCCGCACCGCGCGCCACCGGCGGATCGTGGATCTGCTGACCCGTCAGCCCGTCCGCTCGCAGAGCCAACTGGCCAAGCTGCTCGCCGACGACGGACTGGTGGTCACGCAGGCCACGCTCTCGCGGGACCTGGACGAGCTGGGCGCGGTGAAGATCCGCAACCGGGACGGCGCGCTGATCTACGCCGTCCCGGCCGAGGGCGGCGACCGCACGCCCCGCGCACCGATGGGGGAGTCCGCCAGCGAGGCGAGGATGGCCCGGCTGGCGGGCGAGCTCATGGTGTCCGCCACCGCCTCGGGCAACCTCGTGGTGCTGCGCACCCCGCCGGGTGCGGCGCAGTTCCTGGCGTCGGCGATCGACGCGGCCGAGGTGTTCGAGATCATCGGCACCATCGCGGGCGACGACACCGTGCTGCTGATCAGCCGGGATCCGGCGGGCGGCCGGGCGCTCTCCGATCACCTCATGCAGTTGGCGCAGGCCAAGGCCCAGTAGAGGGGCCGCCCCGCCACGCGTCCTGTGTTTTGAAATCCATACGCGCTAGTGCATACTTATGCCTAACGCCGTATGGGAACCCGCATACCGCACGCTCTGCCCTGTTCGCACCGTTTGTGAAGGAGAAAGCCGTGACCGAGCGCGTCGTACTCGCCTACTCGGGCGGTCTGGACACGTCCGTCTGCATCGGCTGGATCGCCGAGGAGACCGGCGCCGAGGTCATCGCCGTCGCCGTCGACGTCGGCCAGGGCGGCGAGGACCTGGACGCCATCCGCCAGCGCGCGCTGGACTGCGGCGCCGTCGAGGCCGAGGTCGCGGACGCCCGCACCGAGTTCGCCGACGAGTACTGCCTGCCCGCCATCAAGGCGAACGCCCTGTACCAGGGCCAGTACCCGCTGGTCTCCGCGCTCTCGCGCCCGGCGATCGTCAAGCACCTGGTGGCCGCCGCGCAGAAGCACGGCGCCAGCACCGTCGCCCACGGCTGCACCGGCAAGGGCAACGACCAGGTCCGCTTCGAGGTCGGCATCCAGTCGCTCGCCCCCGAGCTGAAGTGCATCGCCCCGGTCCGCGACTACGCGATGACCCGCGACAAGGCGATCGCCTTCGCCGAGGCGAAGAACCTCCCGATCGTGACCACCAAGAAGAACCCGTACTCGATCGACCAGAACGTGTTCGGTCGCGCCGTCGAGACGGGCTTCCTGGAGGACATCTGGAACGCCCCGATCGAGGACGTCTACGAGTACACCCAGGACCCGGCCGCCCCGCGCGAGGCCGACGAGGTCGTCATCACCTTCGAGGCCGGCGTGCCGGTCGCGATCGACGGCCGCAAGGTCACCGTCCTGCAGGCCGTCGAGGAGCTGAACAAGCGGGCCGGCGCCCAGGGCATCGGCCGCCTCGACATGGTCGAGGACCGCCTGGTCGGCATCAAGTCCCGCGAGATCTACGAGGCCCCCGGCGCGATCGCCCTGATCACCGCCCACCAGGCCCTGGAGAACGTCACGGTCGAGCGCGAGCTGGCCCGCTACAAGCGGCAGGTCGAGCAGCGCTGGGCCGAGCTCGTCTACGACGGCCTGTGGTTCTCCCCGCTCAAGCGGGCGCTCGACGGCTTCGTCGACGAGGCCAACCAGTCGGTCTCCGGCGACATCCGGATGGTGCTGCACGGCGGTCGCGCCGTGGTCAACGGCCGCAAGTCCGACCGGTCGCTGTACGACTTCAACCTCGCCACGTACGACACCGGCGACACCTTCGACCAGTCGATGTCCAAGGGCTTCATCGAGATCTTCGGCATGTCCTCGAAGATCGCCGCCCGCCGCGACCTCGCCTGAGCCGCACCCTCCCTGAGCCCCGGCCGCTCTCCCCGCGGCCGGGGCTCGACCTCACCCGTAAGGAGCCCACGCGATGACCGCCGACCAGAACGCCGACGTCCGACTCTGGGGCGCCCGCTTCGCCGACGGCCCGTCCGAGGCGCTGGCCAAGCTCTCCGCCTCGGTGCACTTCGACTGGCGCCTCGCGCCGTACGACATCGCGGGTTCCAAGGCGCACGCCCGGGTGCTGCACAAGGCCGGGCTGCTGAGCGACGACGAGCTCGCCGCGATGCTCGGCGGCCTGGACCAGCTGCTCGCCGACGTCGAGGCGGGCACCTTCACCGGCACCATCGCCGACGAGGACGTGCACACCGCCCTGGAGCGCGGCCTGCTGGAGCGCCTCGGCGCCGACCTCGGCGGCAAGCTGCGGGCCGGCCGGTCGCGCAACGACCAGATCGCCACGCTCTTCCGGATGTACCTCCGCGACCACGCGAGGACCATCGGCGGCCTGGTCCTCGACCTGCAGCACGCCCTGGTCGGCCTCGCCGAGGCCCACCCGGACACCGCCATGCCGGGCCGCACCCACCTCCAGCACGCGCAGCCGGTGCTCTTCGCCCACCACGTCCTCGCGCACGTGCAGGCCCTCGGCCGGGACGCCGAGCGGCTGCGCCAGTGGGACACCCGCACCGCCGTCTCCCCGTACGGCTCCGGCGCGCTCGCCGGCTCCTCGCTGGGCCTCGACCCGGAGGCCGTCGCCGCCGACCTCGGCTTCGAGCGGGGCTCGGTCGGCAACTCCATCGACGGCACGGCCTCGCGCGACTTCGTCGCCGAGTTCGCCTTCGTCACCGCCATGATCGGCATCAACCTCTCCCGCATCGCGGAGGAGGTGATCATCTGGAACACCAAGGAGTTCGGCTTCATCACGCTGCACGACGCCTTCTCCACCGGCTCCTCGATCATGCCGCAGAAGAAGAACCCGGACATCGCCGAGCTGGCCCGCGGCAAGTCCGGCCGCCTGATCGGCAACCTCACCGGCCTGCTCGCCACGCTCAAGGCCCTCCCGCTCGCGTACAACCGCGACCTGCAGGAGGACAAGGAGCCGGTCTTCGACTCCTGCGACACGCTGGAGGTCCTGCTGCCGGCCTTCACCGGCATGATGGCCACCCTCACCGTGCACCGGGAGCGCCTGGAGGAGCTGGCCCCCGCGGGCTTCTCGCTGGCCACCGACATCGCCGAGTGGCTGGTGAAGCAGGGCGTGCCGTTCCGGGTCGCGCACGAGGTCGCCGGCGCCTGCGTCAAGGCCTGCGAGCAGCAGGGCATCGAGCTCGGCGACCTGACGGACGAGCAGTTCGCCGCGATCTCCGCGCACTTGACGCCCGAGGTCCGCTCGGTGCTCAGCGTGCACGGCGCCATCGCCTCCCGCAACGGCCGCGGCGGCACCGCGCCGAGCGCCGTCGCCGTGCAGCTCGCCGAGGTCAAGGCCGACCTCGCGGTCCAGCAGGAGTGGGCGCAGGGCTGATCCGTCCCGTCCGGACGGGGGCGCGCCGGGTGACCCGGCGCGCCCCCGCGTCGTTGCCGCGGGTATGACCGACGCCCGTCCCGTCGCCGCGCACCCCGCGGCGGCCGTCCCCGCCGCCCGCCCGCTGCCCGTGGCCCTGCGGCCGGCCGTCGCCGACCTGCCCGTGGCCGAGCTGCGCCGCGACCTCGCCCCGTTCGTGGCCGCCCTCGCCGGCGACCGGCTGGACGCCCAGGAGCTCGAACAGCAGGTCTGGCTGCACGCCGTCGAGCGCGCCGCCGGGCCCGGCCTGCCGTCCGACCCGCGCGACTGGCTGCGCGGCGTCGCCGTCCGCGAGGCACGGGCCGCCCGGGGCCGGGCCGCGCTGGAGACCCCTGTGCCGCATCCCGGGCGCCCGCGGCGCGAGCCGCACGAGGAGCTGACCTCCGCCGAGCTGGGCCGGGCGGTGCGGCGGGCCCTGGCGGAGCTGCCGGGCCGCTGCCCGGAGCTGCTGCGCTGCCTCGCGGAGTCGCCCGAGCTCACCTACACCGAGCTGGCCGCCCGGATGGGTGTGCCGCGCGGCAGCATCGGCCCGACCCGGTCGCGCTGCCTGGCGGGCCTGCGCGCCCTGCTGGCGGCCCGCCGGGCCGACTGGACGGCTCTCCCGGCCCGGCCGGCGGCGGCCGACCGGGAACGTGACGCTCGCCACGTCCGGGGGGCGGAAGGTTGAGAGCGGGCGACGCCTGGGTAGAGCGCTGGCGAACGTCTCTCCCGAAGGCGGCACGGCTGCCCGGAGCACCGGCGCGAGCGCGGGTGCGGCCGCGCCGTGCGCCACGCCGCCCGACGGGTCGTTCGACCGTTCTCCCGGCCGGGCCGATCCCCGTCCGGGACCTCAGGCCGGGCACCGGTGCGCACCCTCGCACAGCACCGGGCACTAACGATGGGGAGACCCCGACATGGGCATGAGTGTGATCATCTCGCCGGCCACGCCGGACGATGCCGAGCAGATTCTCAAGCTGCAGTACCTCGGCTACCAGCAGGAGGCGGAGCTCTACTCGGACTGGTCGCTGGCACCGCTGACCCAGACCCTGGAGAGCCTCCGGGCCGAGCTCGCCGAACAGGAGTTCCTGGTGGCGCGCCTCGGTGACGAGGTCGTCGGCACCGTACGCGGCCGGGTCGATCCGGACGGCGTCGGCCGCATCGGCCGTCTGGTCGTCCATCCGCGGATGCAGCGGCACGGCCTCGGCGGCCGGCTGCTGGAGGCCGTGGAGGAACGCCTGGCCGAGCGGCAGCCGGTGTACGGCTTCGAGCTGTTCACCGGCCACCGCAGCCTCGGCAACCTGCGCCTCTACGCCCGGCTCGGCTACCGGCAGACCTCCGTCCGCGAGGTCTCCGGCCGGCTGTCCCTGGTGACCCTCGCCAAGACGGTCGCGGCCCCGCTGGCCGCCTCCGCCTGATCCGTCCCGCACGCCCGACGGCGCCCTTCCCGCACGGGGAGGGCGCCGTCGGGCTTGTGCGGCAAGCATCGTGTCCGTATTTCGGACCGCCAGTCCTGATTATTGGGATCGTGTCCGATCTTCTGCTTAACTGGATCCCATGACTGCGACCACGCCATGCACCCCCACCGGCCTCATGCCGGGCGGCGCGCGCCGCATGTGCCGTCGCACGTGTCTCCGCTGAGGGCCCTCGTCACCCTCCTCGCGCCCCGAAGCGAGCACCCGCGCCGCCCCGCCGGCGCCCCCTCCCCGCCCGTCCGTCGCTGATGACTCGTTAGGGCCACGCCCACGGGCGTCACCGCCGCCCAGCGGCCACGATCGACCTACGGCACCGACGACACCCCCCTTCCTCAGGCGTGCCCCCGTGCGCCGCCGTCCTCCACCGGCGCGCCGCGGGTCCGCCGCGCCCCCGACCAACGGAAAGCAGCCGTGATCACCACCCAGGGCCTCACGAAGGTCTACCGCTCACGCGGCCGAGAGATCACCGCCCTCGACGGCGTCGACCTCCACGTCCGCCCGGGCGAGGTCTACGGAGTCGTCGGCACCAGCGGCGCCGGCAAGTCCACCCTCATCCGCTGCGTGAACATGCTGGAGCGGCCCACCGCCGGCAGCGTCACGGTGGACGGCGTCGACCTGACCGCCCTGCCCGGCGGCGAGCACCGCGCCGGCCGCGAACTCCGCGAGGCGCGCCGCCGGATCGGCATGGTCTTCCAGCACTTCAACCTGCTCTCCTCGCGCACCGTGCAGCAGAACGTCGAGCTGCCCCTGGAGATCATCGGCCTCGACCGCACCGAGCGACGCCGCAAGGCCGCGGAACTGCTCGACCTCGTCGGCCTCGCCGACAGGGCCCGCGCCTACCCCGCCCAGCTCTCCGGCGGCCAGAAGCAGCGCGTCGGCATCGCCCGCGCCCTCGCCGGCGACCCCAAGGTGCTGCTCTCCGACGAGGCCACCAGCGCCCTCGACCCCGAGACCACCCGCTCGATCCTCGCCCTGCTGCGCGACCTCAACCGGCAGCTCGGCCTGACCGTCCTGCTGATCACGCACGAGATGGACGTCATCAAGTCGATCTGCGACTCCGCCGCCCTCATGCGCGACGGCCGGATCGTCGAACAGGGCGTGCTCACCGAGCTGCTCGCCACCGGAGGGTCGCAGCTCGCCCGCGACCTCTTCCCGCTCGGCGAGTTCGCCTCCGGCCACAGCGGCCACACCGTCGTCGAGATCACCTTCCAGGGCGACACCCCGGCGCAGCCGTTCGTCTCCCAGCTCGCCCGGACGTACCAGATCGACATCAACATCCTCGGCGCCGCCGTCGAGACCGTCTCCGGCCGGATGGTCGGCCGCATGCGCGTCGAACTCCCCGGCAGGCACGAGGACAACGTCGTACCGATCGGCTTCCTGCGCGAGCAGGGCCTCCAGGTCGACGTGCTCGACGGGGCGGGGGCCGCCGCATGACCTGGGACCAGATGCAGGAACTGCTGTGGCCCGCCACCTGGGAGACCCTCCAGATGGTCGGCGTCTCCTCGGTCGCCACCGTGCTGCTCGGCCTGCCGCTCGGCGTGCTGCTCGTCCTCACCGACAAGGGCGGACTGCTGCAGCACCCCGCCCTCAACCGGGTGCTCGGCGCCGCCGTGAACATCGGCCGCTCGCTGCCGTTCATCATCCTCATGGTGGCGCTGCAGGGCTTCACCAAGTCGATCGCCGGCACCACCATCGGCTGGCAGGCCGCGACCGTGCCGCTCACCATCGGCGCCATCCCGTTCTTCGCCCGGCTCGTCGAGACGGCCGTCCGCGAGGTCGACGGCGGGCTCGTCGAGGCCGTCCAGTCGATGGGCGGCTCCACCGCCACCATCGTGCGCAAGACCCTGCTGCCCGAGTCGCTGCCCGCCCTCGTCGCCTCCGCGACGACCACCGTCATCACCCTCATCGGCTACTCCGCGATGGCCGGTGTCGTCGGCGGCGGCGGGCTCGGCGACCTCGCCGTCCGCTACGGCTACCTGCGCTTCGAGACCGGCTTCATGTGGGTGATCATCGCCGAGCTGATCGTGATCGTCACCGCCATCCAGCTCCTCGGCGACTTCGCCGCCCGCCGCCTGGGCCACCGCGGCGCCACCGGCCGGCGGTTCCGCCCCGAGGCCGTCGACCTCCCCGGCGAGAAGGCGGCGGAACCCGTCCGCTGACCCCGCCCCACCAGCTCCGGCCGGAGCTCCCACCAGGACCCGGCCGATCCCACCGCACCACGGAGAAAGGCACTTTTCGTGCGCAACGTCCTGAAGTACACCAGCGTCCTCGTCACCGCCGGCCTCGCCCTCTCGGTCGCCGCCTGCTCCAGCAGCGGCTCCTCCACCACCGGGGCGAGCGCCGACCCCGACAAGGCCCTGGTCGTCATCGCCAGCCCCACCCCGCACGCGCAGATCCTCGACTACGTCAAGAAGAACCTCGCCGACAAGGCCGGGCTCAAGCTCGACGTCAAGGTGGTCACCGACTACGTGACCCCCAACACCGCGGTGCAGGACGGCTCGGCCGACGCCAACTACTTCCAGCACGTTCCGTACCTGGACGACTTCAACAAGAAGAACGGCACCGACATCGTCTCCGTCGAGGCCGTCCACCTGGAGCCGCTCGGCGTCTACTCCAAGAAGGTCAAGTCGGTCACCGAGCTGCAGGACGGCGCCGAGGTCGGCGTGCCCAACGACGCCACCAACGAGGGCCGCGCCCTCAAGCTGCTCGCCGACAACGGCGTCATCACCCTCAAGTCCGGCGCCGGCACCACCGCCACCGTCCAGGACATCGCGTCCAACCCCAAGAACCTGGCGTTCAAGGAGCTGGAGGCCGCCCAGCTGCCGCGCTCCCTCGGCGACCTCGACGCCGCCGTCATCAACGGCAACTACGCCCTCGACTCCGGCCTCAAGCCCGCCACCGACGCCATCGTCCTGGAGAAGGCCGAGGGCAACCCGTACGCCAACATCCTCGCCGTCAAGAAGGGCGGCGAGGACGACCCGCGCGTCCGGAAGCTCGCCGAACTCCTGCACTCCGCCGAGGTCAAGAAGTACATCGACGACACCTTCGGCGGCTCGGTGGTCCCGGCCTTCTGAGCCGCGCACCACGCCGCCCGGCCGGGCCCCGCCGCACCCCGCGGCGGGGCCCGACCGCGCAGTATGCGCCGTGCGCACCCCTCCCGGCAGCCGAACTGACGGGCTGTCGCCGGAATGCCGGTACCCTGGCACGCCCGGAGAAAGGCGGGGCGTACGGTGTGTCCACGACCCGGCGAGGAGAGACGGCATGGCAGCGAGCTTCCCCGAGACAGCCATCAGCACCGAACGGCTGTTGCTGCGCCCGCTGGACGACGGCGACACCGCGGGCCTGGTCGCCCTCGCGGCCGACGACCAGGTGCAGACCTGGACCGCCCTGCCCGTGCCGTTCACCGAGACGCACGCCCGCCACCTCGTCCGCGTCCTCGCCCCCGGCCGGCGCGCCGACGGCGGCGGCATCGTCTTCGCCGTCGCCGAACACCTCACCCAGCGCCTCGTCGGCCTCGTCGACCTGCGCGCCACCGACTGGCGGCTGCGCGCCACCGAGATCGGCTTCATCACCGCCGCCTGGGCCCGAGGCGAGGGCTACGCCCCCGAGGCCGTCCTCGGCGTCGCCCAGTGGCTCTTCGAGGACCGCGGCTTCCTCCGCCTCGAACTCCGCACCGCCGCCGGCAACATCGCCGCCCAGCAGGTCGCCCAGAAGACCGGCGCCATCAGCGAGGGCGTCCTGCGCAGCGCCGGCATAGTCCGCGGCGAGGAGACGGACCGACGCGGCGCACCCGACACCCGCACCGACCTCATCCTGTGGAGCCTCCTCCCCGAGGACCTCGACACCCCGCAGGACGAGGGCTGGGCCGAGCAGCGCTACGTGCTCCACGACTGATCGCTCCCGTGCCCGCCCGCCCGCACCACCGCGATGCCCGCCCGGCCGCCCCCACCGGGTACCCTCTGCACCGGGACGCGCGAGCCGCACGGCGCACGCCGTCCGACATCGGGGCGGACACGGGGCGTAGGGAGAACAGCCGCAGATGGCTGACCGGATCACGGTCATCGGGTGGGACGGCACGCCGCTGACCGAGGCGGCCGCATCCGCGCTCGCCGGGGCCACCCTGGTGGCAGGCGCACCCTTCCAGCTGGCCGCACTGCCGGTGCCGCCGGGCGCCGAACGCGTCGCGCTCGGGAGCGTCCGGGCCGCCGCCCGCCGCATCGTCGAACACCGCGGCACCGCCGTCGTCGTCGCCGAGGGCGACCCCGGATTCTTCGGCGTCGTCCGCACCCTGCGCCGCCCCGAGTACGGACTCGAACTCGAAGTGCTGCCGGCCGTCTCCTCCGTCGCCGCCGCCTTCGCACGCGCCGGCATGGCCTGGGAGGACGCCCAGGTCGTCTCCGCCCACGGCGGACGGCTGCGCCGCGCCGCCAACGTCTGCCGCGCCCACACCAAGGTCGCCGTGCTCACCACCGCCGACGCCGGCCCCAGCGAACTCGCCCTCATGCTCCGCGGCGTCCACCGCACCTTCGTCGTCTGCGAGGCCCTCGGCACCCCGGAGGAGGACGTCACCGTCCTCACCTCCGACCGGGTGCCCGACCACGACTGGCGCGACCCCAGCGTCGTCCTCGTCATCGGCGGCACCCCGCCCGCCGTCGACGAGGCGGCCGGCTGGCTCGCCGGCAAGCCCGTGGCCTTCCCCGGCGGCGACCGCGGCTGGGCGCTGCCCGCCGACGCCTACGCGGGCGCCGGCACCCCCGCCGACCGGGCCGACGGCGACACCGCGCTGCCCCCGCACGTCCGCGCCCTCGCCCTCGCCCGGCTCGGCCCCCTCCCCGGCGACCTCGTCTGGACCGTCGGGGCCGGCAGCGGCGCCCTCGCCGTGGAGACGGCCCGCTTCGGTGCCGCCGTCGTCGCCGTCGAGTCCGACCGCGCCGCCTGCGCCCGGATCGGCGTCAACGCGCGCCGCTACGGCGTCGAGGTCGACGTGGTGCACGGCGCCGTCCCCGACATCCTCGGCGGACTGCCCGAACCCGACGCCGTCGCCGTCGAGCGCGGGGGCGTACGGGTGGTGAGCGCCGTGCTCGCGCGCCGCCCCGAGCGCCTGGTCGCCGTCGCGCACACCCTGGCGGAGGCCGAGGCGATCCACGAGGCCGTCGCCGCCGCCGGATACCGCGTCGACGGCACGCTGCTCCAGTCCGCACCCCTGACCGCGGCACACGGGGCATCCTCCGGGCTCACCCTCGGACCGGGGGAGCACACCGCGGTGCTCTGGGGTGAACTCCCTTCCTGACGTTCCGTGTACCGGACACCGGCCCGGCCCGGCGCGGGTGATCCCCGTCCCATCCGGACACCGATTCGAGAGGCCGTCGGCGCCGAACGATAGGGTGGCGTCATGGTTGCGCACGGCGATCGGTGCACGTGCCCATCAGGCACGGACGCCCTTTCCGCCGCGCCGCAACCGCCAGGGGCGGATTCGCGGGCATTCGACGTGGCGCTCGCCGGGCCGGGAGAATGCCGAAGGGCCCGGAGCGGTCGTGCCGGATGCCCCGGCTAGTCGTTATTTCTGATGGCGTGCCACCCGGGACGGGTGGCACGCAGGGGTGGCTGCGGTCCGCGATCGCGTCGCCGAGGACGCGAAAGCGGCCTGGAAGGAGCTTTGGACATGACCGATGGTGGCCACCTCCCGAGCGATGGCTCCCTCGTACCTCCGGGCGGCCACGTCACGGGGGCACCGGAACACCTGACCGCGCCCGACCCGCTCACCGCGCCGTTCGAGGCCGTCGCGCCCGGCCTGGCCGCGGCCGCGCCCTTCACCGCCGAGCCCTGGCAGGGCGAGCAGCGTCCGGCGTACACCTTCCTCGACCAGCCCGACCCGCTGGACGAGGAGGAGGACGAGTTGCTCATGCCCGGTCCGCAGACCACCTGGGGAAACCCCCTGCACGGCGCCCTGGAGACCGTCCACGTGGACTCCGCGGAGGCGCCCGCCGCGCCCGCCGCGATGCCGCCCGTGGTCGACACCATGGCGCTGCGCACCCTCGACGAGCCCCAGGCCGCTCTGGCGGACGACGCGGAGCAGCCGCCCGGCGTGCCCGTCGAGCCGTCCTGGCCGCCGCTCACGCCGCCGCTGGCGGCCCTCGGCGCGGACGCGTCCGAGGCGGCCGCCGAGCTGCAGATCACCGAGCTGCAGGCCGCCGAGGTGCAGGCCGGACCCATCGGTCAGGTGCCCGTCCCGGAGGCTGCCCCGGCGGCGCAGGGCGCGCCCCAGCCGGTCCGCCGACCGCTCCACGCGGGTCCGCCGATCCCCGACCCGTCCCTGATGACCGGTCAGGTGCCCGTGCGCTCGCTGGCCGACCGCGGCCCGTCCGGCGCCCCCGGCCAGGGCAGCACGCCCGCGCACGGCGTCCCGATCGCGGTCGCGCCCGTCGCGGCGCCCGAGCCCGTGACGCTCCGGACGGCCGTGCCGCAGCAGGCCGCCCCCCGGGTGGCCGTCGTCGAGCCGCAGGCGGAGCAGGTCACCGTGGAGCAGGCCGTGGTGGAGCAGGTCGTCGTGGAGCAGGTCGTCGTCGGCCTGCCCGTTCCGGAGCAGCACGAGCAGCACCGGACCGTCCAGGGCGCCGCTCAGCCCGTGCAGCCGGTCGTACCGGCCGAGGCCGCACCGGCCGTCGTCGAGGTCCCCGGGGCCGAGCCGGTCCCGGCCGAGGCCGTCGCGGAGGCCGTCGCCGACCCCGTGGCGCCTGCGGAGCCCGCCGCCGAGCAGGTCCCGCAGTTCGCCGTTCCGGCCGAGGCCCCCGTGGAGGCCGTCCCGGTCGCCGTTCCCGCGCAGCCGGTCGCCCAGCCCGTCGTGCAGCCGGTCGCGCAGCCGCGCCGGATCGCCGCGTTCCTCGCCGACCCGGCCCCGCAGCACGGCCTTCCGGTCATCCCGCGGGAGGAGCCGACGACCGCCCCGGCCGAGGTGCCGGTCGTCGCCGGGCCGCCCGTGGTCGCGCCGGTGGCGGAGCCCGCCGCCGAGCAGGCCGTTGCGGACCTGGCCGTTGCCGACCAGGCCGCCGTCGCGGCGCCGGCGGCGGAGCAGCTCGCCGTCGAGGTGCCGGTCGTGGAGCCGGAGGCCGCCGCGCAGCCGGAGGCCGGGGCCGAGCCGGTGCCGGCCGCCGTCGAGCCGCCGGTCGCGGTGGCGGATGTGGCGGGTGCCGCCGAGTCCCCCGCCGTCCCGTCGATCGCCGCCCAGCCGGTTGCCGCCCAGCCGGTTGCCGCTGAGCCGGTCGCCGCTGAGCCGGTCGCCGCCGACGCGCCGTCCGCGGTGGCACTCCCCGCCGAGCCGGTCGTGGTCGAGCCGGCCGAGCAGGTCGAGCCCGTCGCCGCCGCGCAGCCCGCCGAGCCCGTCGTCGCCGAGCCGGCTGCCGCGGAGCAGCCGGCCGCGGAGCAGTCCGTCGTGGCCGGGGAAGCGGTGGCGGAGACGGCCGAGGAGCCCGTGGAGGAGCCCGTCGACCGTCCGGCCGCCGCACCCGGGTTCGACGAGGTCGGCCGGGAGGCCGTCCACCAGGTCATCCGCGAGCGCCGGGACATCCGCAACGGCTTCCGCCCCGACCCGATCCCGCACGAGGTGCTGCTCCGGGTCCTGGAGGCCGCGCACACGGCGCCGAGCGTGGGCTACTCCCAGCCGTGGGACTTCGTCGTCATCCGCTCCCGCAAGACCCGCCGCAGGATGCACGAGCTCGCCGAGCGCCAGCGCGAGGCGTACGCGGAGTCGCTGCCGAAGGGCCGCGCCAAGCAGTTCAAGGAAATCAAGATCGAGGCCATCCTCGAGACGCCGGTCAACATCGTGGTGACCGCCGACCGCACCCGCGGCGGCCGGCACACCCTGGGCCGGCACACCCAGCCGCAGATGGCGCCGTACTCGGCCGCGCTGGCCGTCGAGAACCTCTGGCTCGCCGCCCGCGCGGAGGGCCTGGGCGTCGGCTGGGTGAGCTTCTTCGACGAGGACGAGATGGTCCGCGAGCTCGGCCTGCCCGAGCACCTGGAGGTCGTCGCCTACCTGTGCGTCGGGTACGTCGACGCGTTCCCCGACGAGCCCGAGCTGCAGCAGCAGGGCTGGGCGAAGAAGCGGCCGCTCTCCTGGGTCGTCCACGAGGAGCAGTACGGCAACCGCGCGCTGCCCGGCGAGGAGCCGCACAGCCTGCTCGCCGACACGCTGCGCGGCATCCGCCCGCTCGACGCGAAGTCGCTGGGCGACGCGTGGGACCGCCAGAAGCGGATGACCAAGCCGGCCGGTTCGCTGGGCATGCTGGAGATCATCGGCGCCCAGCTCAGCGGCCTGGCCCGCAAGTGCCCGCCGCCGATCCCGGAGCCGGCCTGCGTGGCGATCTTCGCCGGCGACCACGGCGTGCACGCCCAGGGCGTCACCCCGTGGCCGCAGGAGGTCACCGGCCAGATGGTGGCGAACTTCCTCGCCGGGGGCGCGGTGGTCAACGCCTTCGCCGCGCAGGTCGGCGCGGAGGTGTGCGTGGTCGACGTCGGCGTGAAGTCCGACCTGCCGGACGCCATCCAGCAGGGCCGCACCACCGGCCTGCTGCCGCGCAAGGTCAAGCCCGGCACCGACGACATGACGCAGGGCCCGGCGATGACCCGCGAGGAGGTCGTGCAGGCCGTCGAGGTCGGCATCGAGACCGCGCGCGACCTCGTCGCTGCGGGCAACAAGGTGCTGATCACCGGCGACATGGGCATCGCGAACACCACGGCGTCCGCCGCACTGATCTCGGTCTTCACCGGCATCGACCCGGCCGAGGTCACCGGGCGCGGCACCGGCATCGACGAGGCCACGCACGCCCGAAAGGTCGAGGTCGTCCGTGCGGCCCTGGCCCTGCACCAGCCCGACCCGGCCGACCCGATCGGCGTCCTCGCCGCGGTCGGCGGTCTGGAGCACGCGGCGATCGCCGGGTTCCTGCTCGGTGCGGCCTCGCTGCGCACCCCGGTCATCCTGGACGGCGTCATCGCGGGCTCGGCGGCGCTGGCGGCGAAGGCCGTGGCCCCGGAGGCGCTGGCCGCCTGCATCGCGGGCCACCGCTCGGCCGAGCCGGGCCACCAGGCCGCGCTCGCCAAGCTCGGTCTGCGGCCGCTGATCGACCTCGACCTGCGTCTCGGCGAGGGCACCGGCGCCCTGCTGGCGCTCCCGCTGGTGCAGAGCGCGGCCCGCGCGATGCACGATGTAGCCACCTTCGACTCCGCCGGGGTCACCGAGAAGGCCTGAGTCAACCCGGCCTCTCCCGTACCGGCCCGAGGGCGCGCCGGTACGGGAGAGGCGCGCGCCGACCCTGTTCCTCCCCACCCAGGAGCTCCGCCCATGAACGCGCCCGCACCCCACCCCACCACCGAGGGGTTGACCCCGTACCCGGTCGGCCTGCTCCTCGCAGGCCGGCGTGTCGTCGTGGTCGGCGGCGGCCAGGTCGCGCAGCGCCGGCTGCCGGCGCTGATCGCCTCCGGTGCCGACATCCACCTGATATCCCCGCACACCACGCCCGCCGTGCACGCCATGGCCGACGCGGGCGAGATCACCTGGCACGAGCGCCCCTACGCCGGGGGCGACCTCGCCGACACCTGGTACGCGCTGGTGGCCACCGACTCCCCGGCCGTCAACACGGCCGTCTCCGCGGAGGCCGAGCGGCTGCGGGTGTTCTGCGCCCGCAGCGACGACGCGTCCGCGGCCACCGCCTGGACGCCCGCCAGCGGCCGTGACGGCGGTGCGACGGTGGCCGTGCTCACGGGCGACCCCCGGCACTCGGCGGGCCTGCGCAACGCCATCGTCGACGCCCTGCGGGACGGCTCCCTCACCGCCCGCCAGTACCGCGAGCGCACCCCGGGCGTGGCCCTGGTGGGCGGTGGTCCCGGCGACCCCGACCTGATCACCGTCCGCGGCCGCCGACTGCTGGCCGACGCCGACGTGGTGGTCGCCGACCGGCTCGCCCCGCGGGAGCTGCTCGCCGAGCTGCCGCCGCACGTCGAGGTGATCGACGCCTCCAAGATCCCGTACGGCCGCTACATGGCGCAGGAGGCGATCAACCGGACGCTGATCGACCACGCCAAGGCCGGCAGGTTCGTGGTCCGCCTCAAGGGCGGCGACCCGTACGTCTTCGGGCGCGGCGGCGAGGAGCTGCTGGCCTGCCTGGAGGCCGGGCTGCCGGTCACCGTCGTGCCGGGCATCTCCAGCTCGATCAGCGTCCCGGCGGCCGTGGGCATCCCGGTCACGCACCGCGGCATGACGCACGAGTTCACCGTGATCTCCGGCCACGTCGGCCCGGACGAGCGCTCCCTCACCAACTGGGACGCCGCGGCGCGGATGACCGGCACCCTGGTGCTGCTGATGGCCGTCGACAAGATCGGTGCCATCGCGGCGAAGCTGATCGAGTGCGGCCGCTCCGCGGACACCCCGGTCGCCGTCGTCCAGGAGGGCACGACCGCGGCCCAGCGCCGTGTCGACGCCACTCTCGCCACGGTCGGCGCGGTCGTGGCGGCGGAGCAGATCAAGCCCCCGGCCGTGATCGTCGTCGGCGACGTGGTGAACGTGCTCGCGCACGGCTGAGCCGCGTCGCACCGTGCGGGGGCGCCGGGCCGACCGGCCCGGCGCCCCCGGCACGTCCCGGTCCGTCCGGGTTTGGAGCCGCGGGCACCGACCGGGCAGGATCGACCCCGTGTCCGAACCGCGTACCGTCACCGACCCCGCCGACCCCCGGCTCGCCGACTACACCGGCCTGACCGACGTCGAGCTCCGCCGCCGCCGCGAGCCTGCCGAGGGGCTGTTCATCGCGGAGGGGGAGAAGGTCATCCGCCGCGCGGTCGACGCGGGCTACCGGATGCGGTCGATGCTCCTCACCCCGAAGTGGCTCGACGTGATGGGCGACGTCATCGCCGCCGCGGACGCCCCCGTGCACGTCGTCGAGCCCGCCCTCGCCGAGGAGGTCACCGGCTACCACGTGCACCGCGGCGCGCTCGCGTCGATGCAGCGCAGGCCGCTGCCCGGTGCGGCCGACCTGCTCCGGGGGAGCACGGTGCGGCGGGTCGCCGTCTTCGAGGACATCGTCGACCACGCCAACATCGGTGCCGCCTTCCGGAACGCGGCGGCCCTCGGCGTCGACGCCGTCCTCCTCACGCCCAGGTGCGCGGATCCCTTCTACCGGCGTGCGGTGAAGGTGTCGATGGGCGCCGTGTTCCAGGTGCCGTGGACCCGCATGGAGTCCTGGCCCGCCGACATCGCGACCCTTCGCGAGGCCGGGTTCACCGTCGCGGCACTGTGCCTGAGCGACCGGGCGATCACCCTCGACGCCCTGGCGGCGCGGCAGGACGAGCGGCTCGCCCTGGTCTTCGGCACCGAGGGTGACGGCCTGGCCGCGCGCACCCTGGCGGCGGCGGACGAGCACGTGCGCATTCCGATGGACGCCGGCGTCGACTCCCTCAACGTGGCGGCCGCGTCGGCCGTCGCCTTCTACGCGACCCGCCCCGGGCCTGCCTGAGCCGGTTCCCTGCGGCGGCGCCCCGGAGGGCCCGCGGCGGGCTCAGCGGCCGCCGGACACCCCGGCGCCCGGCCAGGACTCCTCCAGCCCGCCGTCGCTCCGCACCGTGTACCGGGTGGAGGAGACCGCGCCGGTCAGGGAGACCTTCTCCTCCCGGACGAGGGCGCCGCTCTCCACCCGCCAGACCGCGGCGGCCTGGGGGTCGGCGGCGGAGGCGCGCGAGGACACCGGCACGGCCGCGTCGCCGTCGAAGGCGAACAGCGAGACGAGGTCGACGGGCACGGACCCCTCGGCCCGGCGCAGCACGACGAGCGCGGCCGGTGCGCCGCGGTAGCGGACGGGCAGCACGGTGCTGAGCGCGATCCGGGCGCCGTCGGCGCCGCCCCGGCCGTCGTGCAGGCGGATCGCGGGGCCGCCCGCCGGGTCGGTGTAGCCGCGGTTCGCCCAGTCGACGGCGGGCAGCGGCCCGTCGGCCGGTGCGAAGCCGCTCGTGGCGGGGGAGGGCGCGGAGCCTGTGCCGGTGGTGGGCGCGCCGTCCAGCGAGAGGCCGGGCGCGGAGGCGGCGGGGGAGACGTGTGCGGGGGCGCGGCCGTCGGTGCTGCGGTTCTCGCAGCCCTGCGCGGCGGCGATGGCCAGCGCCACGCCCAGGGTGACGGTCACGAAGACCACCACCCGCTGGCGGAGCAGGCGCCGCCGGGGGCCGACCGCGGGGCGTCCGGGGGCGGGGGTGTGCTGGCGGTCGCGGGGGCGGCCCGGGGCAGGCGTGTGGGGGCGGTCCCGCAGGGTGTCGTGGGTGTCGGGGCGGGGCATCGCGCTGGTGGGCGGCTGCCCGGGAGCCCTCCGCGGGCGGGCGGCGGGCGGGCCGGCCGGGCGCGGCGCGTGGCCGGGCGCGGCCGGTGCCTGCGCGGGCGCGGCTGCGGCGGCGGGCCGGCCGCGGACCGGGCCGGCGCCCCGGGAGGCGAGCTCGGTCAGCCGCTCGTGCAGCGCGGCGGCGGCGGGCCGTTCGGCGGGTTCCTTGGCGAGGCAGGCCTTGATCAGCGGGGCGAGGACGGGCGGCACCGCCGAGATGTCCGGCTCCTCGTGCACGACGCGGTAGAGCATCACCTCGGACGAGGCGCCGGAGCCGAACGGCGAGTCGCCGGTGAGGGCGAAGGCGAGGGTGGCGCCGAAGGCGAAGACGTCCGTGGCCGGGGTCACCGCGGCGCCGCGCACCTGCTCGGGCGCGAGGAAGCCGGGCGAGCCGACGGCCGTGCCGACGTGGGTGAGCGTGGAGGCGCCGCGCGACCAGGCGATGCCGAAGTCGATGATCCGCGGGCCGCGGGGGGAGAGCAGGATGTTGGACGGCTTGAGGTCGCGGTGGACGACGCCGGCCTCGTGCACCTTGACGAGGCCGTCGGCGAGCGCGGCGCCGATCCGGGCGGCCTCCGGCCAGGGCAGCGAGCCCTCGTCGCTGACCCGCTTGTAGAGCGAGGGGCCGGGGACGTACGCGGTGGCGAGCCACGGCCGGTCGGCCTCCAGGTCGGAGCCGACGACCCGGGCCGTGCAGCCGCCGCGGATCTTCGAGGCGGCGGCGACCTCGCGGGCGAAGCGGGTGCGGAACTCGACGTCCTCGGCGAGCTCGGAGCGGATCAGCTTGAGGGCGACCCGCTGGCCGCGGCGGTCGGAGCCGAGGTAGACCACGCCCATGCCGCCGGCGCCCAGCCGCCGGTGGAGCCGGAACGGTCCGACGATGCGGGGGTCCTCACGCCTCAGCCGCATCAACGCCATACCCGTTCCCGTCAGCCCGTGGGGTGAGGCCCCGTCGGATGGGGCATCGTCAGATCCTGTCCGGGACAGCTTACGGACTGGCCGCAGTGGTGTGCTGACACGCAACACCTGAAGCGCCGGTCGGATTGTCCGATCTCCGTCGAATGCGCGGGCGGAGACTGCCGCAGGGCCTTCGAACGGCCGCTCCGGAGTACCCCTGGGGGGCTTTCTCAGGGTTGCCTCGGGGATGCGATCGGTTCCTTCTCCCTCTCCGGTAGTACGCGGTGCCGCGTCCTCTCATCCTCGGGGAGGCCCACCGAACGGTACGCGGGCATGACGACCGGAAGGCCGCCCGCACCTACCGTTGATCCCAGCGGCGGGCAGTACTCGTCCCCCGAGGTCACGGCCCGCCGCGCCCACCATCCGCGCGCGGCCGTCCGGCGGCCGCGCGGCACGAGCAGGAGCGGACGACCATGGCCACGCACCTCACCGGTACCCGGCGCCGCCGCAGGCCGTTTGCGGGCACGTCGCCGACCGCGGACCGGCACCCGGCGGTGGCGCTCGCCATCGCGGTGCCGTGCGCGATCATCCTGCTCGCGCTGTTCGGAGGCTGGGAACAGCTGGCGACCCAGGCCGAGGCCGTCGCCGATCTGATCGGGCGCTGACCCCAGGGGAGGGGTCCGCGCCGGCCGGGGCACGACACCGCCGACCACGTGGACGGGCGAGGCGGTACGGGACCGGCAGGAGAAGGGGCCGGGTATGCGACGTCGGTGAGGACGTCCGTACCCGGCGCCTGCTTCTCCGTGGCGAACTCCGTCGACCTGGGTCGACCTGTGTCGAACTGCGGGCGGACGCACCGAGGGCCGTGATCCTGATCGGATCACGGCCCTCGGTCTGCGGTGCGCGATACTGGGATTGAACCAGTGACCCCTACCGTGTCAAGGTAGTGCTCTCCCGCTGAGCTAATCGCGCGGGTTGTCATGCATCGGTCCCCGAAGGCCCCGAGTGCGCGATACTGGGATTGAACCAGTGACCCCTACCGTGTCAAGGTAGTGCTCTCCCACTGAGCTAATCGCGCGGGTTGTCATGCGTCAGGCCCCGAAGGCCCCGAGTGCGCGATACTGGGATTGAACCAGTGACCCCTACCGTGTCAAGGTAGTGCTCTCCCGCTGAGCTAATCGCGCGGGGAGGGCTCCTGGCGAACCAGGGGCACCTCTTGGAGGTGGAGACGGGATTTGAACCCGTGTACACGGCTTTGCAGGCCGTTGCCTCGCCTCTCGGCCACTCCACCAGGCAACTTCGAAAGACGATCTTACCCTGTCTCCCATCGAGCGGACGACGAGATTCGAACTCGCGACCCTCACCTTGGCAAGGTGATGCTCTACCACTGAGCCACGTCCGCCTGTCTCCCGGCTGCTTCCCCGCTTTTCTTCGGCTCCGCGTCCCGGCGACGTGTTGAACTCTAGCGGATTCCCGGGCCAGCTAAAAATCCGTTCCCGCAGCGTGGCGCGGGGGTGGCCGGAGGGTGCTGCTCCGCCCGCGCTCCCGCCCGGTCGCGGACGCCCCCGACCAGCGCCGCCGCAGTCCTCCCCGGCGGCCGGGCGCGGCGGCCGGGGGGTCGCGCCGACCTACACTTCTGGCACCGAGCCCGCCCCACCCGCGCCGCACCCGCGCGGCGCAGCACCTAGTCCGCGCAGGAGAACCGTGTCCGGCCGCACCACCCCCCTCCGTACCGACGAGCCGCTCGCCCGCTTCGGCGGACGGCTCGCGACCGGTCTGCGCGAGGTGTCCTCGGACCCGGCCGTGCTGGAGACCGCCGGCTTCTGGGCCGTCGCCCACGACTTCGAGGGCCGCCTCACCTGCGCCCGCTTCGACGACGTGCGGCCGGACCCGGCACCGCCGGCCACCGGCGGCTGGCGCGGACCCGACCCGGCGGCCTGGCGGAGTTCGCTCGACCGCGACGCGTACACCGCCGGCGTGCGGCGCGTCCGGGAGCACATCGCGGCGGGCGAGGTCTACCAGGCGAACCTCTGCCGGGTGCTGAGCGCGCCGCTCCCCGATCCGTCCCGGTGCGACGTCGACGCCCTCACCGGGCTGCTCGCCCACGGCAATCCCGCGCCGTACGCAGGAACGATTCGTCTTCCGGAGCACGGCGTGGAGATCGCGACGGCCTCCCCGGAGCTCTACCTGCGCCGCCGGGGACGGACGGTCTCCTCCGGCCCGATCAAGGGCACCGGCCGCACCGAGGCCGACCTGCTCGACAAGGACCACGCCGAGAACGTGATGATCGTCGACCTGGTCCGCAACGACCTCGGCCGGGTCTGCGACACCGGCACCGTCACCGTGCCCGACCTGTGCGCGGTGGAGAAGCACCCCGGCCTGGTCCACCTGGTCTCCACCGTCGAGGGCGCCCTGCGGCCCGGCGCGGGCTGGCCGGAGCTCCTCGCCGCGACCTTCCCGCCCGGCTCGGTGACCGGCGCCCCCAAGTCCAGCGCCCTGAGGATCATCGAGGCCCTGGAGACCGCCCCCCGCGGCCCCTACTGCGGGGCCGTCGGCTGGGTGGACGCCGACCGCGGCGAGGCCGAACTCGCCGTGGGCATCCGCACCTTCTGGATCGACCGGACCCCGGCCGGCCCCGAGCTGCGGTTCGGCACCGGCGCGGGCATCACCTGGGGCTCGGACCCGGACCGCGAATGGGACGAGACCGAACTCAAGGCCGCCCGCCTGATCGCGATAGCGTCGGGCCCGAGCCCCCTCTGACCGCCAGGAGCAGCCCCGATGATCTGGGTCAACGGAAACCTCGTCGACGACGCCACGGCCGCCGTCTCCGTCCTCGACCACGGCCTCACGGTCGGCGACGGCGTCTTCGAGACGGTGAAGTCCGTCGACGGACGGGCCTTCGCCCTCACCCGCCACCTCGACCGGCTCACCCGCTCCGCCCGCGGGCTCGGCCTGCCGGACCCTGACCACGATGAGGCCCGCGCCGCCTGCACGGCCGTCCTCGCGGCCAACCCGATGCCGCTCGGCCGCCTCCGCCTCACGTACACCGGCGGCATCTCGCCGCTCGGCTCCGAGCGCGGCGACGGCCGGCCGACCCTCGTCGCGGCCCTCGGCACCGCCGCGCGCCGCCCGGACACCACCGCCGTGCTGACCGTGCCGTGGCGCCGCAACGAGCACAGCGCCGTCGCGGGCCTCAAGACCACCTCGTACGCGGAGAACGTCGTCGCGCTCGCCGCCGCGCACCGGGCCGGCGCCTCCGAGGCGCTCTTCGCCAACACCGCGGGCCGGCTCTGCGAGGGCACCGGCTCCAACGTCTTCGTCGTCCTGGACGGCCGGCTGCTCACCCCGCGCCTGGAGTCCGGCTGCCTCGCGGGCATCACCCGGCAGCTGGTCGTCGACTGGAGCGGCGCCGAGGAGGCCGACCTGCCGCTCGACGCCCTGGAGCACGCCGAGGAGGTCTTCCTCACCTCCACCCTGCGCGACGTCCAGGCCGTCACCCGGGTCGACGGGCGCGACCTCGCGGGTCCGGGGCCCGTCACGCTCAAGGCCGCGCGGCAGTTCGCCGAGCGCAGCGCGGACGACCTCGACCCCTGAGCCCAGGCGTAGCCCCGGCCGCGCGGGGGCAAGGGGGCGGTATGACGACCACCCTGCGTCCCGAGAGCGCCGAGGAGGCCCTGCCAGGCGGCGGGCGCACGCGGCGGTGGCAGATCCGCGTGAACGGCCGCCCGGTCGGCGGCCTGCGCACCCTCGCGCTCCCGCGCGGCGACGAGTGGTGGGGGGAGATCTCCGAGCTGGAGGTGCGCGAGGGGCGCCGCCGCGGCCGGGCCACGGTCGGCGCCCTCGCCGCCGAGGAGGTGCTGCGCGGCTGGGGCTGCACGCGGATCGACGTCACGATCCCCGCGGAGTCGGAGGGAGGCCCGGCCCTCGCCCGGGCGCTCGGCTACACCGAGCGGATGCGCAACCTCGCCAAGCGGATCGGGGCGCCGGCCGCCCTGCCGCCCGGGCTGACGCTCCGTCCGATCGGTGCGGACGCCTACCCGGCCTGGCTGGCCGCGGCGCGGGACGGCTACCTCCGCGACCTGCGCGCCTCGGGCCTCACGCCGCGGCAGGCGGAGGCCAAGGCGGACGCCGACCACCGGCACGTCCTCGCGCAGGGCCCGGCCACCCCGGGTGTCGCGCTGCGCCGGCTCACCGACGCGGACGGCCGGGAGCTCGGCAGCTTCTGGCTGCACCTGCGGCAGGACGTCCTGCCGGACGCCAGTCCGCTCGCCTGGCTGATGGTGGTGGAGGTGGCCGAGGCGGAGCGCGGGCGCGGCCACGGCCGCACGCTGATGCACGCCGTGGAGCGGGAGTGCCTCGCCGCCGGGGTCCGCGACCTCGGCCTGAACGTGTTCAGCGGCAACACGGTGGCCGTCGCGCTGTACGCGTCGCTCGGCTACCGCGTCACGCGGCGCGTCCTCGGCAAGGCGCTGCTCTGAAGCCGAGCCGCCGCTCCGACCGCAGGGTCAGCCCCGGTGCTGCTCGATCAGCGCGACGATCCGCTCGCGCAGCCCGTCCTGGCTCTGCCCGCCGTCCAGCCGCTGCCCGGCGACGACGTAGGTCGGCGTGCCCTTGATCCCGATGGCCTTGCCCTCGGCCTGGTCGGCGTCGACCAGCAGGGTGTGCCGGCCGTCGACCAGGGCGGTGTCGATCTCGTCGGCGTCCAGCCCGAGCCCGGCCGCGACCGCGAGCAGCACCTTCTCGCCGTCCCGGGCGAGGTCGGCGGTGCGCTCCAGCAGCGCCTCGACGTACGGCCAGCCCCGGCCCTGCGCGAAGGCCTCCTCGGCGGCCTGGGCCGCCGCGTACGCGTGCTTGTTCTTCTCCAGCGGGAAGTGCCGCAGCTCGACGGTGAGCGCGTCGCCGTACTGCGCCCGCAGGGCCCGGACGTCGTCGAGGGCGGTGCGGCAGTCGGGGCACTGGAGGTCGCACCAGTACTCGAGCCGGGGGAGGGAGGCTTCGGTCATGGCCCCCAGTCTTCCATCCGCGGGCGCGTCAGCCCGCCGCCACGGCCTCCGCGGAGCGCTGGCGGGCCCGGTAGGCGGCCACGTGGAGGCGGTTGCCGCACGTCCGGCTGTCGCAGTAGCGGCGGGAGCGGTTGCGGGAGAGGTCGACGAAGACCCGGGCGCAGTCCGGTGCCTCGCAGCGGCGCAGCCGCTCGCGCTCGCCGGCCATGACGATGAACGCCAGCGCCATGCCGAGCTCGGCCGCGAGGTGGTCGCCGATCGAGGCGTGCGGGGCGAAGTAGTGGATGTGCCAGCCGTGGTGGTCGTGGTTGGTGAGCCGTGGGGTCGTGCCGGCGGCGGCCACGACGGCGTTGACGAGCTCCGCGGCCCGCTCGGTGGAGTCCGCGGAGAACACCGCGCGCAGCCGGCCGCGGAGATCCTGCACGGCGGCCAGGTCGGCGGCGGTGAGCGAGTCGATCTCGCTGATCTCCTGCCCGACGACGAAGGTGTCGAGCGCGGCCACGTCCGGCAGCTGTTCCGAGCCGCAGGCCTCGGGGGCCGTGTTGAGCAGCTCGACCAGAATGCTCAGCGCGCACTCGGTGTCATGGGTGATCAGCACGTCGGCTCCTCGCGCGGCGGGGGCGCACGATGGCCCCTCGTCGGTCGTCATCCGCGACTCTACCGGGACGGGCCGCCGTGCCGGGCGGAACGGGCGCGGTGGAACGGGCGCGGCAGAACGGCCGGCCACCCCGTGGAGCGGGTGGCCGGCCGTCCGGCCGGGCGTCGCCGCCGGCGCGCCTCACCGGCGCGGCGACGACCCCGGGACCGCCGGGCGTGCGTGGCGGTGTGTGCGACCGTGCCCCCGAGTAGGACGGACGCGGAGGGCGTGGACCGTCGTGGCGGTCCAGCCGGTGCGGGGTCAGCTTTCGGCGAGGATGTGGGACAGCTCCCGATCGAGGTCGAAGTGACGGTGCTCGGTGCCGGGAGGGACGGCGGCGTCCGTGCGCTTGAGGAACGACTCGAGCGCGCGTGCCGGGGCCTCCAGCAGGGCTTCTCCTTCCGGAGAGCTCAGGGCGATGCAGACGACTCCTTGCCCGTGACTGCGCGAGGGCCACACCCGGACGTCGCCGGTTCCGGTGGGTCGGTGCAGCCCCTCCGCGAGGAGATCACGGGCGAACACCCACTCGACGGTCTCGTCGGCGCCGGTGTGGAACGTGGCATGCACGGCATAGGGGTCCGCGGTGTCGTAGCGCAGGCCCGCGGGGACGGGCAGTGAGGACTCGCTGGACACGATGAGGCGCAGGTGCAGCTCGCAGCTGACCGTGGTGTTCATAAGCGCCAGGGCCTTTCGCTCAGTGTGCGCTCGGGGATTCGCACGTCGGCGAACGGACCATCCCACCCGATAGCCCGGTGTAAACCCGTCTGTCCCGATTCGCCGTGCAGTCGTACCCCTTCCGGCGCATTGAAGAATCGGCGCGGAGGGGGCGTCGGGGCCCGTGCGGGGCGGTATCTCCGGTACTTTTCCCGCATGGCTGTACGAAGCGACAATCCTGAGCAGGCCGAGGACGGTGCACCCATGGCGTCGGACGGTGACGAAGGCGGTCCGGGCACGCAGGGTGACGAGGGGCGCCCGCTGGGCTCGCGGGCCCCGCACTTCATCCGCCGCTCCCGCCCGCTGCACCTGAGCTGGCAGGTGGTGATCTTCCTGGCCGGTCTGGCCGTGGTCGGGCTCGGGGTGGTGCTGCTCCCGCTGCCCGGGCCGGGCTGGGTCGTCATCTTCCTGGGCATGGGCATCTGGGCGACCGAGTTCGTCTGGGCCCAGCTGGTGCTGCGGTGGACGCGGCGCAAGGTGACGGAGGCGGCCGAGCGGGCGCTCGACCCGCGGGTGCGCCGGCGCAACATCACGCTCACCGTGATCGGCCTGGCGGTGATCGGCGGCGTCGCGGCCTGGTACCTGTGGCGGTACGGACTCGTCCTGCCGTGGAACCTGAACTGACCGCGGGGGGTGGTCCGGGCGCCGCCCCGGATGGGGTAATGTTTTCCCTGCACCCGGGCGATTAGCTCAGCGGGAGAGCACTTCGTTCACACCGAAGGGGTCACTGGTTCGATCCCAGTATCGCCCACCGGAATGCATTGCAGGATATGAGGCCCGGACCATTACTGGTCCGGGCCTCATATCGTTTTTTCGGTGCATTCCTGAGGCTGACGGTCATTCACCGGGGCGGCGGGGCCGGTGATCTGGGGGGCCGTCCGGTCCCGCCGGCCGGAACGGATTAGGGCGGCCGGGCCACCTGGTGCTACTGTTCTTCTCGTTGCCCGGGCGATTAGCTCAGCGGGAGAGCACTTCGTTCACACCGAAGGGGTCACTGGTTCGATCCCAGTATCGCCCACCGAGCAGCAGGCCCCGGTCGCCAAGTGCGACCGGGGCCTCTGTCGTTGGCGGGACCTCCCGCGGGGGAGGGCCTCAGGCGGCCGCCTCGCAGCGGTGGTCGGCGGAGAGCCGCCGGCCGCAGCCGCAGCGGACGGGACGCAGCGGCCAGGAGAGATCGACCCGCTCGGCCGTGCCCTCCCGGTCGAACCAGTGCTGCAGGCCCCGGGCCTGGGCCGCGTGCCAGACGGTCTGCCGGAGGTGGAGTTCGGCGCCGGTCAGTCCGCCGAGCCGCTCCGGGTGCCGGACGCCCAGGGCCCGGACGAGGTCGAGCGCGGCGGTGGCGTCGGCCGAGGCCTCGTGCGCACCGGTGAGCCGCACCCCGTAGTGGGCGCAGAGATCGGTGAGCGTGCGGCGGCCCTTGCGGTAGCGGTCGACGTGCTTGTCGATCACGCGCGGGTCCAGCACCAGGAGTTCGGTCCCGCCGAGGGCGTCGGCGAGGGTGGTGCCCCGGTGCCGGCGCAGCTCGCGGTCGAGCAGGGTGAGGTCGTACGGGGCGTTCATGACGACCAGCGGCGTGCCGGCGCGGGCGTGTTCGGCGAGGGCGCGGGCGATCTCGCCGACCACGGTGCGCGGTGCGCGGCCGTACGCGCGGACCTGCTCGTCGCTGATGCCGTGCACCGCGCGGGCGCCGTCGGGGATGGGAACTCCCGGGTCGGCCAGCCAGGTTGTGGAGTGCGCGGCCGCGCCGGGGGCCGGCTGGAGGACGAGGGCGGCGGAGACGATCCGGTCGTGCTCCACGTCCACGCCGGTGGTCTCGGTGTCGAAGGACGCCAAGGGGCCTTCGTACCAGGGCCGGAGCTTCTCCATGACTGCCCCCCTCGTGAGCCGTCGGGCCGTTGCGCGGCGCGCCGCCGAGGACCGGGGGCGCGCCGTGCTCTGCACTGGTGATACCGCAGTTGACGGGCGCTCAACCGTGGCCGCCGCGGTGCCGTGCGGCGGGGCGCCCGGCACGGTGCCGGACGGGGCGTCCGGCGGCGGGCTCCCCGCGCCGGCGGGGCCCGCGGGACGCACGGGGCGCGGCGGTGAGCGCGGTGCGCATCCGGCCTGCCGCTCTCGGTACCATCGAGGGACGCAGCAGAGTGCCGCGGACCACAGATGTCAGGAGAGACCGGTGACCGACGTCCGGATCATCATCAACCGCGAACCCGATCGGGAAGAGCGCGTGGTGACCACGGGCACCACGGCCGCCGAGCTCTTCGCCGACGACCGCGCGATCATCGCCGCCCGTGTCGGCGGCGCCCTGAAGGACCTCGCCTACGCGGTGCAGGACGGCGACGAGGTCGAGCCGGTCGCGATCTCCAGCAAGGACGGCCTCGACATCCTGCGGCACTCCACCGCGCACGTCATGGCGCAGGCCGTGCAGGAGGTCTTCCCCGACGCGAAGCTGGGCATCGGCCCGCCGATCAAGGACGGCTTCTACTACGACTTCGACGTCGAGAAGCCGTTCCACCCCGACGACCTCAAGGCCGTCGAGAAGAAGATGCAGGAGATCATCAAGCGGGGGCAGAAGTTCTCCCGCCGCGTGGTCACCGACGAGGCCGCCCGCGAGGAGCTGGCCGCTGAGCCGTTCAAGCTGGAGCTGATCGGCCTCAAGGGCTCCGCCGCCACCGCCGGCGAGGGCGCGAGCGTCGAGGTCGGCGCCGGCGAGCTCACCATCTACGACAACCTGGACGCCAAGACCGGCGACCACTGCTGGGGCGACCTCTGTCGCGGCCCGCACCTGCCGAGCACCCGGCACATCCCGGCGTTCAAGATCATGCGCTCGGCCGCCGCGTACTGGCGCGGCAGCGAGAAGAACCCGCAGCTGCAGCGGCTCTACGGCACCGCCTGGCCGACCCGGGACGAGCTGAAGGCGCACCTGGAGTTCCTGGAGGAGGCCGCCAAGCGCGACCACCGCAAGCTCGGCAGCGAGCTCGACCTCTTCTCCATCCCCGAGGAGATCGGCTCCGGCCTCGCCGTCTTCCACCCCAAGGGCGGCATCATGCGCCGGGTCATGGAGGACTACTCGCGCAAGCGCCACGAGGAGTCGGGCTACGAGTTCGTCTACTCGCCGCACGCCACCAAGGGCACGCTCTTCGAGCTCTCCGGGCACCTCGACTGGTACGCCGACGGCATGTACCCGCCCATGAAGCTCGACGGCGAGACGGATTACTACCTCAAGCCGATGAACTGCCCCATGCACAACCTGATCTACCGCTCGCGCGGCCGGTCGTACCGCGAACTGCCCCTGCGGCTCTTCGAGTTCGGCACGGTCTACCGGTACGAGAAGTCCGGTGTGGTGCACGGCCTGACCCGCGCCCGCGGCTTCACCCAGGACGACGCGCACATCTACTGCACCCGCGAGCAGATGGCGGACGAGCTCGACTCGCTGCTCACCTTCGTGCTCGACCTGCTGCGCGACTACGGTCTGAACGACTTCTACCTGGAGCTCTCCACCAAGGACCCGGAGAAGTTCATCGGCTCCGACGAGGACTGGGAGGAGGCGACCGAGACCCTGCGCGCCGCCGCCGAGAAGCAGGGCCTGGAGCTCGTCCTCGACCCGGCCGGTGCCGCCTTCTACGGCCCGAAGATCTCCGTGCAGGCGAAGGACGCGATCGGCCGCACCTGGCAGATGTCGACCATCCAGGTCGACTTCCAGCTGCCGCAGCGCTTCGAGCTGGAGTACCAGAGCGGCGACGGCAACCGCCAGCGCCCGGTCATGATCCACCGCGCGCTGTTCGGCTCGATCGAGCGGTTCTTCGCGGTGCTGCTGGAGCACTACGCCGGCGCCATGCCGCCGTGGCTCGCCCCGGTCACCGTGGTCGGCATCCCGATCACCGACGAGCACATCCCGTACCTGCGCGAGGTCGCCGCCGAGCTGAAGAGGCACGGCATCCGCGTCGAGGTCGACTCCTCCGACGACCGCATGCAGAAGAAGATCCGCAACGCGCAGAAGCAGAAGATCCCCTTCATGCTGATCGCGGGCAACGACGACGTCGAGGCCGGCGCGGTGTCCTTCCGCTACCGCAGCGGCGAGCAGAAGAACGGCGTGCCGATCGCCGATGCGGTCGCCGAGATCGTCGACGCCGTGCAGCGCCGCATCCAGGTCTGATCCGGGGCGCGGTCGACCGGCACGGCAGGGGGCGGGCTCGGAAGAGCCCGCCCCTGGCTGCTTGGCACGCGCAGCAGGCCGAATATGCTGGCCGACATGACGAGTGAGCCCGAAGTGCAGCGGGGCGTGGGTGAGCCGGACGGCTTCCGCCGCCTGTGGACCCCCCATCGGATGGCGTACATCCAGGGCGAGAACAAGCCCACCGGCCCGGCGCCCGACGACGGCTGCCCGTTCTGCAGCATCCCCTCGCTGAGCGACGAGGACGGTCTGGTCATCGCCCGCGGCAGCGCGGTCTTCGCGGTGCTCAACCTGTACCCGTACAACGGCGGCCACCTCATGGTCGTCCCGTACCGGCACGTCGCCGACTACACCGGCCTGGACGACGCCGAGACGGCCGAGCTCGCGGTCTTCACCAAGCGGGCGATGACCGCGCTGCGGGCCGCCTCGGGCGCCCACGGCTTCAACATCGGCATGAACCAGGGTGCCGCGGCCGGTGCCGGCATCGCCGCGCACCTGCACCAGCACGTGGTGCCGCGGTGGGGCGGCGACACCAACTTCATGCCGGTCGTCGGCCACACCAAGGTGCTGCCGCAGTTGCTCGCGGACACCCGCAAGATGCTGGCGGACGCCTGGCCGCAGGGCTGACCCCGGACGACGACGAAGGGCCCGCGCCCCCGGTGGACGGGTGGCGCGGGCCCTTGCGCACGCGTCTAGCCGGCGTCGTAGGCGTCGGCCCGGAACGGGCGGACGGCCTGGTTCTCCGAACGGCTGATGTTGGACCGGTTGGTGAACCGGTCGACGTCCACGTCGTGGTCGGCGAGGAACTCGATGGTCGCCGCCTGCACCGCGTTGAAGATCGGCTGTGCGGTGTAGAGCACCGAGTCCGACATCGCGCGGCGGTTCCACGTCGGGTCCGTCCACGCCTGCCGCAGGCAGAAGGGCTCCGGCAGGGCGAGCGAGCCGCCGAGCCAGGTGAGCAGCCCGGGGATCCGCATCAGCGGCGCCCGCACCGCCTGGCGCACCACCTCGTCGTCGTCGACCAGCGGGTGGACGATCGTGCGCTCCTCCCAGAACTTGCCGGTCTTCGGGACCTTCGTCTCCCTGGGCTTCGGCTTGCCCGTGAAGAGGCCGTTGATCGGACCGAGCGCGTGCCCGTACGCGGAGACCCGCAGGTTGCGGCCCAGGATGGTGATCTTGACGGTCACGGTGGCCACGACCTGGCCGTTGTGCAGCACGAGCTGGGCGGCGACCAGGGCGTCCGTGTCGGTGCCGATGGTCTGCCGGTTCGCTATCTGCTGGATGCCGAAGTCGCGCATCCGGTAGCCGTCCATCTCCGGCGTGCCGGGCCGGCCGATCTCGTCGGCGCCCTCCGGGAGGTCCTGCACCACCCAGTGGTGGACCGAGACATGGGGCATCGTGCCGCCCGGCACCTCGCTGGCCGCGACGCCGCCGAGCCGCTCGGCGATCTTCTTGGCGAGGTCCCAGCGGTGGAACGTGCGGAAGTCGGCCTGGCCGGGGGCCGGGCGCAGGTCCTCGTTCATCTCCACGGTGACCCAGCGCACCCCCGCCCCGAGGATGCCCTTCTTGCCCGCGTAGTGCTGGATGTTGGTCTCCTGCTCGGACGTGAGCCGCTCCAGGCTCGCGCGCAGGTCGGTCGCCTTGCGGTCCAGGTCGTCCCGCGGGACGGCCTTCGGCACGGTGGCCGCGACCACGCCGCCGTCGAGCAGCCCGCCCCAGCGGGACCGCAGCTCGACGGTGCTGCGCAGGCAGATCCGCTTGGCGACGAACCAGCCCACCACCGGCGCCAGCATCATCAGCCGGAGGTACAGCGTCCACGGCCCGGCGAAGGGCGGCCGCACCACGAAGAGCACCGCGAGCGCCGCCGCGGCCAGCAGCGCGAGCGTGCCGTAGAAGCCCTCCCGTGCCGGGTGGCTCTTCTTCACCACCGCCCGTGCCTGGAACGCCGCCAGCCAGACCAGCGCACCGGGCAGGAAGAGCACGCCGCAGACCAGGGTGACCAGGGTCAGCTGCCGGTCGCGGGCGTTGCGCAGCTCCTGCGCGGCCAGGCAGTGCTCGACGACCATGCGCACGTCGGTGCCGAACGACGGGACCAGCGGATTGCGCTTCGCCGGCAGCGTCCGGTCGATGACGGCGCGGCTGAACGCCTCGCCGACGCTCGGCCGGAACAGCTCGAACTTGCCGTTCTTGAGCGTGGCGCCGAGCTTGTCGCCGAGCTCGCGGAAACTGCCGTCGCGGTAGGCGGCCGAGGACAGCGCCTGGGTGGCGGCGGTCTGCGGGCCGACGTCCGTACGGGGTATCTGCGCGCCCGGGGTCATGTCGAGCTGGGTCACGGCGGCTGCCCCTCCATCCCCTGGTCTGCCCTTGTCAGCGGCAGGTTATCGTGCCGCGGAGCACGTGCGGGCGTGATCGTCTGAACAGGCGTCAGCACCGGTCCGCCGCACGTCACGGGGGATCATGCCCACTTCGCGGCCGGTTCGATCCTCCGGCGTGCGGCAGCCGCCGGACACCCCCCGGATGAGGGAGGATTCCGGACATGGCCGACCGCACCGACCGAACCGACCTGCCCGCGCACGACCCGCTGCTCGTCTTCGACGGCGACTGCGCCTTCTGCACCACCTGCGTCGACCGGGCCGCGCGCTACCCGCGGGCGAGCCTGTCCTCGGGCGGCTGGGAGGCGGTGCCGTACCAGCACGCCGACCTCGCGGCGCTCGACCGCCGCGTCGGCGGCCGGGGCCTGGTGACCGCCGCCCGGGCCGGGCAGGAGCTGCTCTGGCTGACCCCCGGCGGGCAGGTGTACGGCGGGGCGCAGGCGGTCGCCCGGCTCCTGATGCGCTCCGGCGGCGCCTGGGCGTACGCAGGTGCGCTCCTCGCGCTGCCGCCGGTGCGGCCGCTCGCCGCGGCCGTGTACCGGGCGGTGGCCCGCCACCGGCACCGGATGCCCGGCGGCACCCCGGCCTGTGCGCTGCCCGGCCGGCGGACGCCGCCGTAGGCGGGCGCGCGGCGGCGGGTCAGGTCGCGTGCTCGTACCGGGCGGCGAGGCCGGCCGGCATCGGGGCGTGCCGCAGGTAGCTGCGGGAGAACTGCCCGGTGCCGTGCGAGATCGACCGCAACTCGACCGGATAGCGGGTGAGTTCGAGCTCCGGCACCTCGGCGCGCACCAGGCTGAGGCCGGGGCCGCCCGGTTCGGTGCCGAGCACGTGCCCGCGGCGGGCCGACAGGTCGCTCAGGACGGCGCCCTGGTACTCGTCGGGCAGCAGCACGTGGACCTCGTCGACGGGTTCGAGGAGCTGGACGCGTCCCAGCGCGGCCGCCTCGCGCAGCGCCAGCGCGCCGGCGGTCTGGAACGCCGCGTCGGAGGAGTCGACCGAGTGCGCCTTGCCGTCGGTCAGCGTCACCCGGACGTCGACCAGCGGGTAGCCGGCGAGGACGCCGTGCGCGAGCTGCGCGCGCACGCCCTTCTCGACCGACGGGATGAAGTTGCGCGGCACCGACCCGCCGACCACCTCGTCGACGAACTCGAAGCCGCCGCCGGGCAGCGGCTCCACGGTGAGGTCGCAGATCGCGTACTGTCCGTGGCCGCCCGACTGCTTGACGTGCCGGCCGTGCCCGCTGGAGCTCGCGGCGAAGGTCTCGCGCAGCGCCACCTTGTAGTCGACCGTGTCGACGTGCACGCCGTACCGGCTGCGCAGCCGGTCGAGGACGACCGCCTGGTGGGCCTCTCCGGTGCACCACAGCACGAGCTGGTGGGTGTCGGGGTTCTGCTCGACCCGCAGCGCCGGGTCCTGCGCGGAGAGCCGGGCGAGGGCCTGGGAGAGCTTGTCCTCGTCGGCCTTGCTGTGGGCCTCCACGGCCGCGGGGAGCAGCGCCTCGGGCTGCGGCCACGGCGGCAGGGCCTCCCGGCCGTTCGCGGCCAGGGTGTCGCCGGTGCGGGCGGTGGTGAGCTTGGCCAGGCAGACGAGGTCGCCGGGCAGCGCGTGCGGCACCGGTCGCTGCTGCTTGCCGAACGGGCAGCTCAGGCCGGTGACCTTCTCGTCCGCACCGCCGGGCACGTGCACGGCGGTGTCCGGGCGCAGGGTGCCGCCGAAGACGCGGGCGAGGCTGAGGCGGCCGACGTACGGGTCCTCGCCGGTGTGCACGATCTGTGCGACGAGCGGGGCGTCCGGGTCGCACGGCGGCAGGTCGTCGCGGCGGTCGAGCGGGGACGGGAAGGCCGCGGCGATGAGGTCGAGGAGCTCGGCGGCGCCCGGGGCGGTGCCGGTCGGCACGTCCGGCGGCGCGGTCGCCACGACGGGGTGGACCGTGCCCGCGAGGAACTCGCGGCGGAGCGCCTCGGCGAGCGCGGGTGCGTCGAGTTCCTCGCCGGCGACGTAGCGCTCCAGCAGGGCGTCGTCCTCGCCGGCGATGGCCTCGACGAGGTGGCCGCGGTCCGCGTCGAGCTCCGGGAGGTCGCCGGGCTCGCCGTACCGGCGGCCGGTCAGGAGCTCGACGGAGCCCAGCAGCCGCCCGTTGCTCAGCGTGGTGTCGTGCAGTCGGAGGACGGTGTCGGGGTGGCCCTCGCCGAGGGCGTCCTGGAGGGCGGCGAGCACCTCGTCCAGGCGGACGCGGACGGCGTTGACGTGGGTCAGCACGATCGCCGTCGGCAGGTCGGCCGCCCGGCACTCGCGCCACAGGGCGAGCGTGGGCGCGGAGACCGGGTCGGTGGCCGAGACCACCAGCAGGGCGGCCTCGGCGGCGCGGACGGCGGCCTGCCGCTCGCCGGCGAAGTCGGCGTAGCCGGGCGCGTCCAGCAGGTTGACCTTGCAGTCCTGCCAGGCCAGCGGGACGAGCGCCAGCTGGACGGAGCGCTGCTGCCGGTGCTCGATCTCCTCGTGGTCGGCGGCGGTGGTGCCCTCGGGCACGCTGCCGACACGGGTCAGGGCGCCGGCGGTGAGCGCCAGCGACTCGACGAGGGTGGTCTTGCCGGCTCCGGTGCCGCCGAGGAGGACGACGTTGCGGAGCCGGTCGGGTCGTTCGACGGTGGGGGCCGCGGTGTGGGTGGCTGCTCGGTCCGCCATGGCTGCTCTCCTGCGGTTCGCGGGTGGCTGCGGCGCGCTCGCGCGGGTGGCGTGCGGTGCCCGTCACGTGCGGGGCTCTCCCGTGGGGTGCGTCACGTGCGGTGCTCACGGTCCGCGGCGGTGCCGCGGGGCGGTGCGTGGTGGGCCGGCGGGGCCGGCGGGGCCGTCGGCGGGCTCCCGGGGCGCGGGGCCGGGGTGCGGGGAGGTGGCTCGGGGCGTGGGGCGGCGGAGCCCGCGATCAGCGTGGATACCATTGTCCAGCCGGGCGGGCCGATCCGCTCGGCCGCCCGGCGGCACAGGGGCCGCGGGCGGATGCCGGTGAGAGACGGAGCGGTCCGGAAGGCCATGCTCAACAAATACGCGCGTGCCTTCTTCACACGTGTCCTGACGCCGTTCGCCGCGATGCTCCTGCGCTGGGGCGTCAGCCCGGACGCGGTGACGCTGATCGGTACGGCCGGGTCGGTCGCCGGTGCCCTCGTGTTCTTCCCCCGCGGGGAGTTCTTCTGGGGCACGATCACGATCACCCTGTTCATCTTCTCCGACCTGGTCGACGGCAACATGGCCCGCCAGGCGGGACGCTCCTCGAAGTGGGGCGCGTTCCTGGACTCCACGCTGGACCGGGTCGCCGACGCGGCGATCTTCGGCGGTCTCGCGCTCTGGTACTCCGGGACGGGGAACAACGACCTGCTCTGCGCCGTTGCGGTGTTCTGCCTGGCGAGCGGCCAGGTGGTGTCGTACACGAAGGCGCGGGGCGAGAGCCTCGGATTCCCGGTGGACGTGTCGGGGCTGGTGGAGCGGGCCGAGCGGCTGGTGATCACACTCGTCGCGGCGGGCGTCGCCGGCCTGCACGGCTTCGGACTGCCGTACGTGGAGTGGCTGCTGCCGTTCGCCCTCTGGGTGGTCGCGGCGGGCAGCCTGGTGACGGTGATGCAGCGCATCCTCACGGTGCGCCGGGAGGCCCGGGAGGCCGACCGCGAGACGGCGGGAGCCGAGGGGGCGGCGTGAAGGAGCGGTTGACCGACGGGCTGTACGCGTTCGGCTGGGCGGCGGTGAAGCTGCTGCCCGAGCGGGTGGCGCAGGCGCTGTTCCGCCGGATCGCGGACCGGGTGTGGCGCAAGCGGGGCAAGGGCGTGCTGCAACTGGAGGCGAACCTGCGCCGGGTGCACCCGGAGGCGGACGAGGCGCGGCTGCGCGAGCTGTCCCGGGCGGGCATGCGGTCCTATCTGCGGTACTGGATGGAGTCGTTCCGGCTGCCCACCTGGAGCGCGGAGCGGATCGCCGACGCGATGACCCTCAAGGGCATCGAGCAGCTGAACGCGGTGATGGCCTCCGGTCGCGGCGCCGTGATGGCGCTGCCGCACATGGGCAACTGGGACCTCGCGGGCGCGTGGATCGCCTCCGCCGGCGGGTACCCGTTCACGACGGTCGCCGAGCGGCTGAAGCCGGAGTCGCTGTTCGACCGGTTCGTGGCGTACCGCGAGGGCCTGGGCATGGAGGTGCTGCCGCTGACCGGCTCCGAGGTGTCGGTGGTCGGCACGCTCGCCCGGCGGCTGCGCCACGGCGGGATGGTCTGCCTGCTCGGCGACCGCGACCTGTCGGCGGCCGGCACCCCGGTGGACTTCTTCGGCGAGCCGACCCGGATGCCGGCCGGCCCGGCGGCGCTCGCGCTGCGCACCGGGGCGGCGCTGTTCCCGGTGACGCTCTGGTACGACGGCCCCATGATGCGGGCCGAGGTCCACCCGGAGATCGTCCCGCCCGCCGGGGGCGACCGCCGCGAGCAGGGCGCCGCGATGGTGCAGGCGCTCGCCGACGTGTGGGCGCAGGGCATCCGGGAGCACGCCGAGGACTGGCACATGCTGCAGAAGCTGTGGCTGTCCGACCTGACGAACGACCGGGGGACCGCACCATGAAGATCGGCATCGTCTGCCCGTACGACTGGGACGTGCCCGGCGGGGTGCAGTTCCACATCCGCGACCTCGCCGAGGACCTGATCCGCAGGGGCCACGAGGTGTCCGTGCTGGCCCCGGCCGAGGACGAGTCGGCGCTGCCGTCCTACGTCGTCTCGGCGGGCCGCGCCGTCGCGGTGCCCTACAACGGCTCGGTGGCCCGGCTCAGCTTCGGCATCCTGTCGGCGGCCCGGGTGCGGCGCTGGCTCAACGACGGCCGCTTCGACATCCTGCACGTCCACGAGCCGAACTCGCCGAGCCTGTCGATGCTGGCCGCGTGGTCGGCGTCGGGGCCGATGGTCGGCACCTTCCACACGTCCAACCCGCGGTCGCGGGCGATGATCGCGGCCTCGCCGATCCTGCAGCCGGGCCTGGAGAAGATGTCCGCGCGGATCGCCGTCAGCGAGTACGCCCGGCGCACCCTGGTCGAGCACCTGGGCGGTGACGCGGTGGTCATTCCGAACGGCGTCGACGTGCGGTTCTTCGCCGACGCCGCGCCGGACCCGCGCTGGCAGGGCGGGGCCGCCGAGGGCGGGCCCGGGACGATCGGCTTCATCGGCCGGATCAACGAGCCGCGCAAGGGCCTGCCGACGCTGCTGGCCGCCCTGCCGCGGATCCTCGCGGAGCGCCCGGGGGTGCGGCTGCTGGTCGCCGGCAAGGGCGACGAGGAGGAGGCCGTCGAGTGCCTGGCGCCGGAGGTGCGCGCGCAGGTGGAGTTCCTCGGCATGGTCAGCGACGCCGAGAAGGCGAGCCTGCTGCGGAGCGTCGACCTCTACGCCGCGCCCAACACCGGCGGCGAGAGCTTCGGCATCATCCTCGTCGAGGCGATGTCGGCCGGTGCGCCGGTGCTGGCGAGCGACCTCGACGCGTTCCGCCAGGTGCTGGACGGCGGCGCGGCGGGCGAGCTCTTCCCGGTCGAGGACGCCGACGCGCTGGCCGCCGCCGCCGTCGAACTGCTCGGCAGCCCCGACCGGCTGCGCGAGCTCAGGGAGGCCGCCTCCCGGCACGTCCGGCGCTTCGACTGGGAGACGGTCGGCGCGGACATCCTCTCGGTGTACGAGACGGTCACGGACGGCATGCCGCCGGTGGCCGAGGACGAACGCATGGGATGGCGGGAGCGCTTCGGCCTCGCCGCCCGGGACTAGGAGGCTGTCGTGCCGCAGATTTTCGTCGACCACTCGTCCGGACTCGCCTTCGACCGGCGCGGGTTCGCCACCGAGCTGCACCCGCTGGTGGCCGCTGTGATCAACACCACGGTGGAGGCGTGCAAGACCCGGTTCCGCGGGACCGAGGAGGAGTTCCTCGGCGACGGCGGTCCGGGCCGGGCGGCGGTGTACCTGGAGCTGAAGGTGCTGGCCGGGCGCAGCCCGCAGACCCGCGCCGAGCTGAGCGAGGCCGTGCTGGGCCTGCTCAAGCGGCACGTCACCGGTGAGCGGGTGCACCTGGCCGTCAACGTGGTGGAGCTCGACCCGGCGATCTACCGGGCGGCCTCCCTGTAGCGTTTCCGCCCGTGACCACTTGGATCTGGGCCGTTGCGGCCGTCGTCGTGTCCGCCGTCTACCTGAGCTGGACGGCCGGCCGGCTGGACCGGCTGCACGCGCGGATCGACGCGGCCCGGGCCTCGCTCGACGCCCAACTCCTGCGCCGGGCCTCGGTGGCGCAGGAGTTGGCGACCTCCGCGCTGCTGGACCCGGCGGCCTCCCTGCTGCTGTACGAGGCCTCGCACGCCGCCCGGCAGACCGAGGACGAGCACCGGGAGGTCGCGGAGAGCGAGTTGAGCCTCGCCCTGCGTGCGGTGTTCGCCGAGCCGGAGCAGGTCGCCGTGCTGCTGCGGGCGCCCGGCGGCGAGGAGGCGGTGCGGGACCTGACCGCCGCCGTGCGGCGGGTGCCGATGGCGCGGCGGTTCCACAACGACGCGGTGCGCGCGGCCCGTGCGGTGCGCGAGCACCGCCTGGTGCGGTACTTCCGGCTGGCGGGGCGCGCGCCCTTCCCGATGGCGTTCGAGATGGACGACGAGCCCCCGGCGGTGTTCACCCCGGAGGGCGCCCCCGCCTGAACGGTTACTGTTTGTCGTACCCGGGCCTTCCGGCTGGACTGTATGGCGCATCGGTAAGGGGCGTCCCGGGCCTACGATTAGTCGATAGCACTGGTTCATCTTCGAGTGAGGTCTTACGTGTCCACCCTCCCCACCACCGCAGACCAGCCGCAGATCGGCACCGCCCGCGTCAAGCGCGGCATGGCCGAGCAGCTCAAGGGCGGTGTGATCATGGACGTGGTCAACGCCGAGCAGGCGAAGATCGCCGAGGACGCCGGTGCTGTCGCCGTCATGGCGCTGGAGCGGGTGCCCGCGGACATCCGCAAGGACGGCGGCGTCGCCCGGATGTCCGACCCGAACATGATCGAGGAGATCATCGCCGCGGTCTCCATCCCGGTCATGGCGAAGTCCCGCATCGGCCACTTCGTCGAGGCGCAGGTCCTGCAGTCGCTCGGCGTCGACTACATCGACGAGTCCGAGGTGCTGACCCCGGCCGACGAGGTCAACCACTCCGACAAGTTCGCGTTCACCACGCCGTTCGTCTGCGGCGCCACCAACCTCGGTGAGGCGCTGCGCCGCATCGCCGAGGGTGCGGCCATGATCCGCTCGAAGGGCGAGGCCGGCACCGGCAACGTCGTCGAGGCCGTCCGTCACCTGCGCCAGATCAAGAACGAGATCGCCAAGCTGCGCGGCTTCGACAACAACGAGCTGTACGCCGCCGCCAAGGAGCTGCGCGCGCCGTACGAGCTCGTCAAGGAGGTCGCCGAGCTCGGCAAGCTGCCGGTCGTGCTGTTCTCCGCCGGCGGTGTGGCCACTCCGGCCGACGCCGCGCTCATGCGCCAGCTCGGCGCCGAGGGCGTCTTCGTCGGCTCCGGCATCTTCAAGTCCGGTGACCCGGCCAAGCGCGCCGCCGCCATCGTGAAGGCCACCACCTTCTTCGACGACCCGAAGATCATCGCCGACGCCTCCCGCAACCTGGGCGAGGCCATGGTGGGCATCAACTGCGACACCCTGCCGGAGACCGAGCGCTACGCCAACCGCGGCTGGTAACACCCGCGCCAGGCCGGCCCGCCGCGCGGCGTGACGCGCGCGGCGGGCCGGTGCACGTCCCCCCGAGCAACGACCGAAGAGGAAAAGACCGTGTCCAGCAGCACCCCCACCATCGGCGTCCTGGCCCTCCAGGGCGACGTCCGCGAGCACCTGATAGCGCTGGCCGCCGCCGACGCGGTCGCCCGCCCGGTGCGGCGTGCCGAGGAGCTGGCCGAGGTGGACGCCCTGGTGATTCCCGGCGGCGAGTCCACCACGATGTCCAAGCTGGCACTGCTCTTCGGCGTGATGGACCCGCTGCGCGCGCGCGTCGCGGCGGGCATGCCGGTCTACGGCACGTGCGCGGGCATGATCATGCTGGCCGACAAGATCCTCGACGGCCGGGACGACCAGGAGACGGTCGGCGGCATCGACATGACCGTGCGCCGCAACGCCTTCGGCCGGCAGAACGAGTCCTTCGAGTCCGGCGTCTCCTTCCGCGGCCTGGAGGGTGCGCCGGTCAACGGCGTCTTCATCCGCGCCCCCTGGGTGGAGGCGGTCGGCGAGGGCGTCGAGGTGCTGGCCGAGGTGCCCGCCGCCGACGGTCCGGACAGCCGGATCGTGGCCGTCCGGCAGGGCCACCTGCTGGCGACCTCGTTCCACCCCGAGCTCACCGGCGACCACCGGGTGCACGAGTACTTCGTGCGCATGGTCGAGGGCGCCTGAGGCCGACCGGCCCGAATCCCGTACGGGGGCGCGCTGACCGTGTGCCACCCCCCGGTGACGACACCGGTAGGATCTCCTCTGTTCATTTCTCTTCGGCGACGTAAAGGAGCTGGCGATGTCCGGCCACTCTAAGTGGGCTACCACCAAGCACAAGAAGGCCGTGATCGACGCCAAGCGCGGCAAGCTCTTCGCCAAGATGATCAAGAACATCGAGGTGGCGGCGCGCACCGGCGGCGGCGACCCGACCGGCAACCCCACGCTCTACGACGCCATCCAGAAGGCCAAGAAGAGCTCGGTCCCGATCGACAACATCAACCGCGCCGTCAAGCGCGGCTCGGGCGCCGAGGCCGGCGGCGCCGACTACTCGACGATCATGTACGAGGGCTACGGCCCCAACGGCGTGGCCGTCCTCATCGAGTGCCTCACCGACAACCGCAACCGCGCCGCCTCCGACGTGCGCGTCGCGATGACCCGCAACGGCGGCTCGATGGCCGACCCGGGCTCGGTGTCGTACCTGTTCAACCGCAAGGGCGTCGTGATCGTCCCCAAGGCCGACGGCGTCGACGAGGACAAGGTCTTCGAGGTCGTCCTGGAGGCCGGTGCCGAGGAGGTCAACGACCTCGGCGAGTCGTTCGAGATCCTCTCCGAGGCCACGGACATGGTCGGGGTGCGCACCGCGCTGGTGGACGCCGGCATCGACTACGACTCGGCCGACGCCAACTTCGTCCCGAGCATGCAGGTCGAGCTGGACGTCGACGGCGCCCGCAAGATCTTCAAGCTCATCGACGCCCTGGAGGACAGCGACGACGTGCAGAACGTCTTCGCCAACTTCGACATCAGCGACGAGGTCGGTGCCCAGCTCGACGCCGAGTGAGCCGACGCCCCTCTCCGGCCCGGCGGTCCCTCACGGGACCGCCGGGCCGGTGTCGTCGGCGGCGCTGTCGGAGGCGACCGGTAGCCTTCGCAGGTCACCGGCCGCAGGCCGCCGGACCGGCCCGCCGCCGGCCGGCACCCGCAGGACCCCCGGCCGGGCGGCACAACACGGAGAGGCGGTGCCGTCAGGTGCGAGTGCTGGGCGTGGACCCTGGGCTGACCAGGTGCGGCGTGGGCGTGGTGGACGGCGCACCGGGCCGCCCGCTGCGCATGGTCGGCGTCGGCGTCGTCCGCACCCCGGCCGACGCCGACATCGGCCCCCGGCTGCTGCAGATCGAGCAGGGCCTGGAGCAGTGGCTGGACGAGCACCGGCCCGACCTGGTCGCCGTCGAGCGGGTCTTCGCCCAGCACAACGTCCGCACCGTGATGGGCACCGCGCAGGCCAGCGCGGTCGCCATGCTCTGCGCCACCCGGCGCGGCATCCCCGTCACCCTGCACACCCCGAGCGAGGTCAAGGCCGCCGTGACCGGCTCGGGCCGTGCCGACAAGGCGCAGGTCACCGCGATGGTGCAGCGCCTGCTGCGGCTGGACGCCCCGCCCAAGCCCGCCGACGCCGCCGACGCGCTGGCCCTCGCCATCTGCCACATCTGGCGCGGCGGCGCCCAGGACCGCATCGCCGCCGCCCTCGCCAAGGCACCCCGCGCACGTCAGGAGCACGTCCGTTGATCGCGTTCGTCCAGGGGCCGGTGGCCCACATCGCGGCCGGCACCGCCGTCGTCGAGGTCGGCGGGGTGGGCATGGCCGTCCAGTGCACCCCCGCCACGCTCGCCGGGCTCCGCGTCGGCGAGAGCGCCCGGCTCGCCACCTCCCTCGTGGTGCGCGAGGACTCGCTCACCCTGTTCGGCTTCGCGGACGACGACGAGCGGGCGCTCTTCGAGGTCCTGCAGGCCGCCCCCGGTGTCGGGCCCCGCCTGGCGCAGGCCATGCTCGGCGTGCACAGCCCGGACGCGCTGCGCGCCGCCGTCGCGGGCGGCGACGAGAAGGCGCTGATCGCGGTGCCCGGCATCGGCAAGGCCAAGGCGGCCAAGCTGCTCCTGGAGTACAAGGACAAGCTCGGGACGCCGCGCGGCTCCGTCCCCGCGCAGAAGCCCGTCGCGACCGGCCCCGCGCCGTGGCACGAGCAACTGCACGCCGCGCTCGTCGGCCTCGGCTACGCGCCGCGCGAGGCGGACGACGCGGTGGCCGCCGTCACCCCGGAGGCCGAGGCGCAGACCACCCCGGACGTCGGCGCGCTGCTCCGCTCCGCGCTGCGCGGCCTCAACCGCAACCGCTGACGCCCCACCCACCTGACGACCTGTCACTTTGTCGACATTGGAGCCCGCCCCGATGAGCCCGTACGACTCCGACCCCGCCGACCACCCGGCCGGCGACCGCCTGGTCGCGGCGGCCGCCGACGGCGAGGACCAGGCGGTCGAGGCGGCCCTGCGCCCCAAGCTGCTCGACGAGTTCATCGGCCAGGAGCGCGTCCGCGAGCAGCTCTCGCTGGTGCTGCAGGCCGCCCGCAAGCGCGGCTCCACCCCCGACCACGTGCTGCTCAGCGGCCCGCCCGGGCTCGGCAAGACCACCCTCTCCATGATCATCGCCGCCGAGCTCGGCGCCCCGATCCGCATCACCTCCGGCCCCGCCATCCAGCACGCCGGCGACCTCGCCGCCATCCTCTCCTCGCTCACCGAGGGCGAGGTGCTCTTCCTCGACGAGATCCACCGGATGTCCCGCCCCGCCGAGGAGATGCTCTACATGGCGATGGAGGACTTCCGGGTCGACGTCATCGTCGGCAAGGGCCCCGGCGCCACCGCCATCCCGCTGGAGCTGCCGCCCTTCACCCTGGTCGGCGCCACCACCCGGGCCGGCCTGCTGCCCCCGCCGCTGCGCGACCGCTTCGGCTTCACCGGCCACATGGAGTTCTACGCCGCCGCCGAACTCGAACGCGTCGTGCACCGCTCCGCCTCGCTGCTCGACGTCACCATCGACCCGGCGGGCGCCGCCGAGATCGCCGGCCGCTCCCGCGGCACCCCCCGCATCGCCAACCGCCTGCTGCGCCGCGTCCGCGACTACGCGCAGGTCAGGCACGACGGCCGGGTCTCCCAGGAGATCGCCAACCGGGCGCTCGACGTCTACGAGGTCGACGCCCGCGGGCTCGACCGGCTCGACCGGGCCGTGCTGACCGCCCTGCTGCGCCTCTTCGGCGGCGGCCCGGTGGGCCTGTCGACGCTGGCCGTCGCGGTGGGGGAGGAGTCGGAGACGGTCGAGGAGGTCGCCGAGCCCTTCCTCGTCCGGGAGGGCCTGCTCGCCCGCACCCCGCGCGGTCGGATCGCCACCGCGGCGGCGTGGCAGCACCTCGGGATGACCCCGCCCGCCGCGGGGGCCGGACCCAGGACGTCCGGACAGGCTTCTTTGTTCCCGGACGGCCGGTAGCCCGCAGCCGAAAAACGGGGGCATGCCAAGGGTCGCCACTTTCGGCGGCAGGATGCGATGCTTGGCGTTGTCCGATCAGTGCGGGTCGCCTAGACTCCGCCGGACCGCCCCTCTCGACCGACGGGCCGACGTATACCAGGCCGCCGGGCAAGGCGGCCCGCAAAGGACCCTGGCTGTGGCTAATCTCATCATCCTTCTCCTCCCGATCGTCGCGATCTTCCTGATGTTCCGCTCGCAGAAGAAGCGGCAGTCGCAGGCGCAGTCGATGCAGGCGACGCTCCAGCCCGGCGCCGGCGTGCGGACGATCGGTGGCCTGTACGCCCAGGTCAAGGCGGTCAACGAGGAGACCGTCGAGCTCGAGATCGCCCCCGGTGTGGTGACGCACTTCACCAAGGGCGCCGTCGCCGCCGTGCTGGAGCCGCTCGAGTACGACGCGATCATCAACGGCCGCCCCGTCGAGGAGCCTGCCGACGCGACGCCCGCCGATGAGACCGTCGAGGCCGAGGCCGAGGCCGAGTCGCTCAGCCTCACCAAGGACGATGCGGACAGCGTCACGGCCGACCGAGAGACCCCCGGGACCAAGTAGTACGGTCGGGCTCTGCCAGGCCGTGCGGCATCCGGCCGCCGGCCCCACATGATCTCAGGGCCGCCCAGCGCCGCCTTCCCCCTTCCCGCCGAGAGCCGGGCCGGGGTGCGGCCCGCGGCGGCATGGACAGGGAGAAACGAGCAAGGTGGCAACACCCAAGTCGCGCCAGCGCGACGGTTACCCGGGGCGGGCGCTGGCCCTGATCCTGGTGGTCACCGTCGGACTGATCGCCCTCATGTTCGGGACGGGCAGCAAGACGCCGCGTCTCGGGATCGACCTCGCCGGCGGCACCAGTGTCACCCTGACCGCGAAGTCGGATGACAAGGCCGCGATCAACAAGTCCAACATGGACATCGCGGTCGGCATCATCCAGAAGCGCGTCAACGGCATGGGCGTCTCCGAGGCGGAGGTCCAGACCCAGGGCGACAGCAACATCATCGTCAACATTCCCAACGGCGGTGACAAGCAGGCTGCGATCGCCCAGATCGGCACGACTGCCAAGCTCTACTTCCGTCCGGTGCTCGCCCTCGCGCCGACCGGGGTCAACCCGGCCGACGTGACCGGTTCGCCGAGCCCCTCCGGCAGCGCGAGCAGCAGCGCCAGCCCGTCGGCGACCGCCTCCGGTGCCGCGGCCGCCCCCGCCGGCAGCGCCTCCCCGTCCGGCAAGGCCACCGCCTCCGCGAGCGCCAGCAAGGCCGGCCGCGCGGTCAGCGACGCGCTGAAGGCCGACCCGTCGGCCTCGGCGTCGCCCTCCGCGAAGGCCTCCGGTTCCGCGTCGGCCGCCGCCGCCGCGAGCAGCAGCGCCACGCCGACCGCCGCCCCCAGCAGCATGAGCCCGGCCGAGCTGAGCGCCGCCCTCACCCAGGGCACCGTCCCGGCCGACCTCCAGGAGCAGTTCACCGCCCTGGACTGCTCGAACCAGACCAAGCGCACCGACTACCAGTCGGACGCCGCCAAGAACGCCGTCGCGTGCTCCTACGACGACGAGCAGGGCGTCTGGTACAAGTTCGCGCTCGGCCCGGTCGCCGTGAACGGCTCGGACGTCTCCAAGGCGCAGGCCGGTTACGACACCCAGCGCGCCAACGGCTGGCAGGTCGACCTGACCTTCAGCGACGCCGGCTCCAAGGCGTTCGCCACCACCACCGCCGCCCTGGCCGCGCAGGCCTCCCCGGCGAACCAGTTCGCGATCGTGCTCGACGGCAAGGTGGTCTCCCACCCCTACGTCAGCCAGTCCATCACCGGCGGCTCCGCGACGATCTCCGGCAGCTTCTCCCAGGAGGACGCCAAGAGCCTCGGCAACGTCCTGAGCTACGGCGCCCTGCCGCTGACCTTCGCCACCAGCGACGTCACGACCGTGTCGCCCCAGCTCGGCGGCGACCAGCTGCACGCCGGCCTGATCGCCGGCGCGATCGGCCTGATCCTGGTGATCATCTACTCGCTGATCTACTACCGCGGCCTCGGCCTGGTCTCCATCGCCGGTCTGCTCGTCTCCGCGATCCTGACCTACGCCATCATGTGCCTCCTCGGCAACGGCATCGGCTTCGCGCTCAACCTGCCGGCGGTCTGCGGCGCCATCGTGGCGATCGGCATCACCGCCGACTCGTTCATCGTGTACTTCGAGCGCATCCGCGACGAGGTCCGCGACGGCGCCCCGCTGCGCCCGGCGGTCCAGCGCGCCTGGCCGCGCGCCCGGCGCACCATCCTGGTGTCCGACTTCGTGTCGTTCCTCTGTGCCGCGGTGCTCTACGTCGTGTCCGTGGGCAAGGTGCAGGGCTTCGCGTTCACCCTGGGCCTGACCACGCTGCTCGACATCGTGGTGATCTTCCTCTTCACCAAGCCGCTCATCACGCTGCTGGCGCGGCGGAAGTTCTTCTCGGACGGCCACCCGATGTCCGGCCTGGACCCGAAGCGCCTCGGCGCCCGTCCGCCGATCCGTGGCAGCCGTCGCCGTCCCGCCGCCCCCGCGGCCCCCAAGGAGGCCTGACGCCATGTCCCTTCGGAACATCGGCCACCGGCTGTACCAGGGCGAGGTCAGCTTCGACTTCGTCGGCAGGCGCAAGCTCTGGTACTCCATCTCCGGCGTCATCGTCCTCGTCGCGGCGATCGGCCTCGCCATGGGCCTGCACCTGGGCATCGAGTTCAAGGGCGGCTCGGTCTACACCGTCCAGAAGCAGGGCCTGAGCATCGCGCAGGCGCAGGACGTCGCCAACGAGATCACCGGCGGCACGACCGCGCAGGTGCAGCAGCTCGGCGACGGCAAGATCCGCATCCAGGTCAGCTCCGAGGAGAAGGTCAGCGGCCCGGCGTTCGTCGAGGAGCTCTCCAAGGACCTCGGCGTCCAGGCCAAGGACATCGACGCCCAGGTCATCGGCCCCTCCTGGGGTGAGCAGATCTCCCAGAAGGCGCTCCTCGGCCTGGTGATCTTCATGGTGCTCGTCACCGTGTACCTCGCCATCGCCTTCGAGTGGCGGATGGCGCTGGCCGCCCTGGTCGCGCTCATCCACGACCTCCTGATCACCATCGGCGTCTACGCCCTGGTCGGCTTCGAGGTCACCCCGGGCACCGTGATCGGCTTCCTGACGATCCTCGGCTACTCGCTCTACGACACGGTCGTCGTCTTCGACACCGTGAAGGAGAACACCCGGGGCATCACGAAGCAGAACCGGCGCACCTACAGCGAGGCCGCCAACCACGCGCTCAACCAGACGCTGGTCCGCTCGATCAACACCACCGTGGTGGCCCTCCTCCCGGTCGCGGCGCTGCTGTTCATCGGCGGTGGCCTGCTGGGCGCGGGCACCCTGAACGACATCTCGCTCGCCCTGTTCATCGGCCTCGCGGCCGGTGCCTACTCCTCCATCTGCGTCGCCACCCCGCTGCTCGCGCAGCTGAAGGAGCAGACGCCGGAGATGAAGGCGCTCGCCAAGCGGGTCGCCCAGCGCCGGGCCGCCGACGCCAAGGCCGCCGAGGCCGCCCAGGCGGCGGGGGAGAGCCCGGAGGACGCCGAGGACGGTGAGGACGAGCCGGCGGGTATGGTCGGACAGCGTCACCAGCCGGTCAACCGGTCCCGCACCAAGGGCCGCCCGTCCGGAAAGCGCTGAGATCCGCAGACCCGAAGGAACCCACGTGACCTCCCCCGACTCCGCCCTCTCCGCGCTGCTCACCAGCCGGATCAAGGACGTACCGGACTACCCGAAGCCCGGCGTGCTGTTCAAGGACATCGCGCCGCTGCTCGCCGACGCCGAGGCCTTCGGCGCCCTCACCCGGGCGCTCGCCGACCGGGCGAAGGAGCTCGGGGCGACCAAGGTGGTCGGTCTGGAGGCACGCGGGTTCGTCCTCGCGGCGCCCGCGGCGTTCGCGGCCGGGCTCGGCTTCGTGCCGATCCGCAAGAAGGGCAAGCTGCCCGGCGACGTCTTCTCCCGGTCGTACGACCTGGAGTACGGCTCCGCCACGCTGGAGGTCCAGTGCGACGCCTTCACCCCGGGTGAGCGCGTCCTCGTCGTCGACGACGTCCTGGCCACCGGCGGCACCATCGGCGCCTCCCTGGACCTCGTCCAGGAGGCCGGTGCGAAGCTGGCCGGGGTGATCGTGCTCATGGAGCTCGGCTTCCTCGACGGCCGGGCGCGGCTCGCCCCGCACCTGGACGGGGCACCGCTGGAGACCCTCGTCACCGTCTGAGACGGACGGATCGGAGCGGCGGCCGGGGCGACCCGGCCGCCGCTCCGTCGTCTCCGCACGCCGGGCGGCCGACCGGGCGGGCCGCACTCTCGGTACCATGAAGATTCATCCCCTTCCGGTTGTGCGACCGGCGGGTGCGACCGATGGCGCGACCGCCCGTCCGTGGGGAGAAGGCCCTGCCCCCCGAGGAGTGTCCTTGCCCGACGAGGTTGTGCCCACGGCCGAGGCCGCCGGTCCCGAGAGCCGCCCGACACCCGCCGGTGCCGGCCCGGCGCGTCCGGCCCTGCCGTCCTCCGCCCACCGCCCCTCGCCGGGCGGCATGCGCGCGCGCCTGGCCCGCCTCGGCGGCCAGCGCAGCACCGCGGTCAACCCCGTCCTGGAGCCGCTCTTCCGTACGATCCGGGCGCAGGATCCGAAGGCCGACCCCGCCCTGCTCAAGGACATCGAGCGGGCGTACGCCGTCGCCGAGAAGTGGCACCGCGGGCAGAAGCGCAAGAGCGGCGACCCGTACATCACCCACCCGCTGGCGGTGGCGACGATCCTCGCCGAGCTCGGCATGGACGCGCCGACGCTGATGGCGGGCCTGCTCCACGACACTGTCGAGGACACCGACTACGGCCTGGAGACGCTCCGCCGCGACTTCGGCGACTCCGTGGCGCTGCTCGTCGACGGCGTCACCAAGCTCGACCGGGTCAAGTTCGGCGAGGCCGCGCAGGCCGAGACCGTCCGCAAGATGGTCGTCGCGATGGCCAAGGACCCGCGCGTCCTGGTGATCAAGCTCGCCGACCGGCTGCACAACATGCGCACCATGCGGTACCTCAAGCGGGAGAAGCAGGAGAAGAAGGCCCGCGAGACGCTGGAGATCTACGCCCCGCTGGCGCACCGGCTGGGCATGAACACCATCAAGTGGGAGCTGGAGGACCTCGCCTTCGCGATCCTCTACCCCAAGATGTACGACGAGATCGTGCGGCTGGTCGCCGAACGCGCGCCCAAGCGCGACGAGTACCTCGCCACCGTCATCGACCAGGTGCAGGGCGACCTGCGGGGCGCCCGGATCACCGCGCAGACCACCGGCCGGCCGAAGCACTACTACTCGGTCTACCAGAAGATGATCGTGCGCGGCCGCGACTTCGCCGAGATCTACGACCTGGTGGGCATCCGCGTCCTGGTCGACACCGTCCGCGACTGCTACGCGGCGCTGGGCACCATCCACGCACGGTGGAACCCGGTGCCGGGGCGGTTCAAGGACTACATCGCGATGCCCAAGTTCAACATGTACCAGTCGCTGCACACGACGGTCATCGGGCCCGGCGGCAAGCCGGTCGAGCTGCAGATCCGCACCTTCGACATGCACCGCCGCGCCGAGTACGGCATCGCCGCGCACTGGAAGTACAAGCAGCGCGCCGTGGCCGGCACCTCCAAGGTGCGCACCGACACCCCGGCCTCCGCCCGCAAGCACGACAAGGCCGACGCGGTCAACGAGATGGCCTGGCTACGGCAGCTCCTCGACTGGCAGAAGGAGACCGAGGACCCGAGCGAGTTCCTGGAGTCGCTGCGCTTCGACCTCTCCAGCAACGAGGTCTTCGTCTTCACCCCCAAGGGCGACGTCATAGCGCTGCCCGCGAAGGCCACCCCGGTGGACTTCGCGTTCGCCGTGCACACGGAGGTCGGCTACCGCTGCATCGGCGCCCGCGTCAACGGGCGCCTCGTGCCGCTGGAGTCGGAGCTGGAGAACGGCGACGCCGTCGAGGTGTTCACCTCCAAGGCGGAGAACGCCGGCCCCTCCCGCGACTGGCTGACCTTCGTGAAGTCGCCCCGGGCCCGCAACAAGATCCGCGCGTGGTTCTCCAAGGAACGCCGCGAGGAGGCCATCGAGCAGGGCAAGGAGGCCATCGCCCGCGCGATGCGCAAGCAGGGCCTGCCGATCCAGCGGATCCTCACCGGCGACTCCCTCGTCACCCTCGCGCACGAGATGCGCTACCCGGACATCTCCTCGCTGTACGCGGCGATCGGCGAGGGCCACGTCGCCGCGCAGTCGATCGTGCAGAAGCTCGTCCAGGCGCTGGGCGGCGAGGAGGGCGCCACCGAGGACCTCGCCGAGACGGCCACCCCGACCCACCAGAGCCGCTCGCTGCGCCGGCACGCCAAGGGCGACCCGGGCGTCATCGTGAAGGGCGTGGAGGACCTCTGGGTCAAGCTCGCCCGGTGCTGCACGCCCGTCCCGGGAGACCCGATCGTGGGCTTCGTGACCCGCGGCAACGGCGTCTCGATCCACCGGTCGGACTGCGTGAACGTCGAGGACCTCTCGCAGCAGCCCGAGCGCATGATCGAGGTGGAGTGGGCGGCGACGCAGTCGTCGGTCTTCCTGGTCGCCATCCAGGTCGAGGCGCTGGACCGCTCCCGGCTGCTCTCGGACGTCACCCGCGTGCTGTCGGACCAGCACGTCAACATCCTGTCGGCGGCGGTGCAGACCTCCCGCGACCGGGTGGCGATGAGCCGTTTCACCTTCGAGATGGGCGACCCGAAGCACCTGGGCCACGTCCTGAAGGCCGTCCGCGGCGTCGAGGGCGTGTACGACGTCTACCGGGTGACCTCCGCCAAGAAGTAGGCGGGCCAAGAAGTAGGCGGCGGCCGGAGCACGCGGAAGGGCCCCCTCACCGAGGGGGCCCTTCCGTGCGTACCGGGGGGAGAGGCGTCAGCCGCCGAACTCCTCCAGGCTCTTCTGCGCCTGGTCGAGCAGCGACTGACGGCCCGCCAGCTCGGCCTCCAGCTTGGCGACGCGGTTCGCGTTACCGGCCGCCCGCGCCTTCGCGAGGTCACCCTCCAGGCGGTCGACGGCCTGCTGCAGCAGCCCCGTCATGCCGGCCGCGCGGGCCTTGGCCTCCGGGTTGGTGCGCTGCCACTCGGCCTCCTCCGCCTCGCGGACCGCCCGCTCGACGGTGTTCAGCCGGGCGTCGAGCCCGCCGCGCGAGGTCCGCGGCACGTGGCCGACGGCCTCCCACCGCTCGTTCACGTCCCGCAGCGCGGCCTTGGCCGCCCTGAGGTCGGTGATCGGGAGGATCGCCTCGGCCTCGACGAGGAGCGCCTCCTTGAGCTTCTGGTTCTCGCCCTGCTCGGCGTCACGCTCGCTGAACGCGGCGGAACGCGCCTGGAAGAAGACGTCCTGGGCGCCGCGGAACCGCGCCCACAGCTCCTCCTCGGCGTCCCGCTGGGCACGCCCGGCGGACTTCCACTGCGTCATGAGGTCGCGGTACGCGGCCGCGGTGTCGCCCCACTCGGTGGAGCCGGACAGCGCCTCCGCCTCGGCGACGAGCTTCTCCTTGGCCGCCCGCGCGTGCTCACGCTCGCTGTCGAGCGCAGCGAAGTGCGACTTGCGGTGCTTGGAGAACACCGAGCGGGCGTGCGAGAACCGGTGCCACAGCTCGTCGTCGCTCTTGCGGTCCAGCCGCGGCAGGCCCTTCCAGGTGTCGACCAGCGCGCGCAGCCGGTCCCCGGCCTCCCGCCACTGGGTCGACTCGGCGAGCTGCTCGGCCTCGGTGACCAGCGCCTCCTTCGCGGACCTGGTCTCCTCCTGCGCCTTCGCGCGGGCGGCCCGGCGCTCGGTCTGGCGGGTCTCGATCTCCCCGCTCAGGGTTTCGAGGCGCTTGTCGAGCGCGGCCAGGTCGCCGACCGCGTGCGCCTCCGTCACCTGGGCCTTCAGGTGGTCCAGTGCGACCTGGGCCTCCTTGGCGGCCAGGTCGGTCTTCCGGACGCGGTGCTCCAGGAGGCCGATCTCGGCCTCCAGGCCCTGGTACTTGCGCTCGAAGTAGGCGAGGGCCTCCTCGGGCGAGCCCGCCTGCCAGGAACCGACGACGCGTTCGCCCTCCGCCGTCCTCACGTAGACGGTCCCCTGCTCGTCGACACGGCCCCACGGGTCGCTGCTCACAGCGCCTCCTCCACATGACGTCCCGCACCCGCCGCGGCGGGCCGGGACGTCGTCCACAGATGATTGTGCGGCGGACCGATGGAGCCCGCCGTTCTGCCGCCGTACGTTGCCGAGGGTGACGGCCGACGGTCAGGGCACCCTATACAACAGCAACATAGGCGACCAGTATCGGTGCTGTCCGCATCCGGCGAGGGTGATTTCCCGGCGGCGCCGCGGCCCGGGCCGCGGTCGGCGGCCCGGGTCACGGAAAGGGTCGGTCAACCCTTGGTCGTCGTCACCGAGTTGAGGACGATGTCGGCCACCGGGGCGCCGTCGCCGCCGCCACCCTGCACACCGCCGGCCGCGATGTTCTGGACGACGTCGAGGCCGGCCGTCACCTTGCCGAACGGCGTGTAGTTCGGCGGCAGCTGGGTGTCCTTGTAGACCAGGAAGAACTGGCTGCCGTTCGTGCCCGCACCCGCGTTGGCCATCGCGACGGTGCCCGCGGGGTACGTGGCCCCGGTCAGGTTCTCGTCCGCGAACTGGTAGCCCGGGCCGCCGGAACCGGAGCCCGTCGGGTCGCCGCACTGGAGCACGAAGATGCCCTCGGTGGTGAGGCGGTGGCACTTGGTGTGGTCGAAGTACTTCTCACCGGACAGGAAGGCGAAGGAGTTCACGGTGTGCGGCGCCTTGGCGGCGTCCAGCGCGATCGTGACCTTGCCGCAGCTGGTGTCCAGCGCCATCGTGTAGGCGGCCTTGGTGTCGATCGACATCGCCGGCTCGGCCTTGAACTGCTTGCCGCTCGGCGCGCCCGCGGCGGGCGCCGTGCAGCCCTTCACCGGAGCCGCCGCCGGGGTGGCGCTGGCCTGCGGCGAAGCCGTGTCGGCCTTCTTCGGGTCGGAGTCGAACGCGCCGCCCGTCCAGAGGCCGACGCCCGCGACCACGACGACCGCGACCGCGGCACCGACGATCGCGTTGCGGCGCTTGCGCGCCTTCCGGGACGCCTCGCGGCGCTCAATCTGCCGCTCGTACTTCTCGCGGGCGAGCTGCCGCCGCCGCTGTTCGCTGCTGACCACCGGCCGTGTCTCCTACTGCTGATGCGCGGGTTGGTGTGTTCCGGTGCGGATCATCGCATCCGCAGGCGGCCAAGTGTAAGGACCCCGTGCGTAAGTACGAGATCAAACGGTGTCGCGGCCGTGCTATCTGGTTCGCTCCCGGTGCCGTGGCGCCGGTAGGCTGCGGTGTGACCAGGCGGTGACATCACGGGCCCCGCCTCCTGAACCGACCGAAGGAATCACGTGTTCGTCGCCGGATTTCCCGCCGGAGCCTGGGGCACCAACTGCTACCTCGTCGCTCCGGCCGCCGGCGAGGAGTGCGTCATCGTCGACCCCGGCCACGAGGCCGCGCAGGGCGTCGAGGACCTGATCCGCGAGCACCGGCTGAAGCCCGTCGCCGTGCTGCTCACCCACGGCCACATCGACCACATCGCCTCGGTCGTGCCGGTCTGCGGCGCGCAGGGCGTACCGGCCTGGATCCACCCCGAGGACCGCTACATGATGGCCGACCCGGCCCGCGGCCTCGGCCGTGCGCTCGGGCAGCAGATCATGGGCTCCATCACCGTCGGCGAGCCGGACGACGTCCGCGAGCTGACGGACGGCGCCCTCCTGGAACTGGCCGGCCTGCGGCTCACCGTCGACCACGCGCCCGGCCATACCAGGGGGTCGGTGACCTTCCGGACGCCCTCCGCCGACGACATCCCGCCGGTGCTGTTCTCGGGCGACCTGCTGTTCGCCGGCTCCATCGGGCGCACGGACCTCCCCGGCGGCGACAGCACGGCGATCATGGATTCGCTGGCCAGGGTGTGCCTGCCCCTCGACGACGCCACCGTGGTCCTCTCCGGCCACGGATCCCAGACCACCATCGGCCGTGAGCGCGCCACCAACCCCTACCTCCAGCAGGCGGCGGTGGGCGCCGGCCCCGCCGGGAGCGCAGCCGCCCCGCGACGAGGAATGTGACGGAAGAGACGTTGAGCACCTTCTCCGCCCCCAAGGGCACCTACGACCTGCTGCCGCCCAGCTCCGCCACCTTCCTGGCGATCCGCGAGCGGCTCTCCGCGCCCGCCCGCCGGGCCGGCTACGGCTACATCGAGACCCCGGTCTTCGAGGACGTGAAGCTCTTCTCCCGCGGTGTCGGCGAGTCCACCGACATCGTCACCAAGGAGATGTTCTCCCTCACCCAGCGCGGCAGGGAGGAACTCGCGCTGCGCCCCGAGGGCACCGCCTCGGTCCTGCGCGCCGCCCTCCAGGCCAACCTGCACAAGCTGGGCAACCTGCCGGTCAAGCTCTGGTACTCCGGCGCCTACTACCGCTACGAGCGTCCGCAGGCCGGCCGCTACCGCCAGTTCGCGCAGGTCGGCGCCGAGGCGATCGGTGCCGAGGACCCGGCGCTGGACGCCGAACTGATCATCCTGGCCGACGACGCCTTCCGCTCGCTCGGCCTGAGCGACTACACGCTGCTGCTCAACAGCCTCGGCGACAAGCAGTGCCGCCCGGTCTACCGCGCCGCCCTGGTCGAGTTCCTGGACGGCCTCGACCTCGACGAGGACACCCGCCGCCGCGCGGGGATCAACCCGCTGCGCGTCCTCGACGACAAGCGCGAGTCCGTGCAGGCCCAGCTCACCGACGCGCCCAAGCTGCGCGACTTCCTCTGCGAGGACTGCAAGGCGTACGACGAGGCCGTCCGCTCGCTGCTGACCGCCGCCGGCGTGGCCTTCACCGACGACCCCAAGCTCGTCCGCGGCCTCGACTACTACACCCGCACCACCTTCGAGTTCGTGCACAACGGCCTCGGCGCGCAGTCCGCGGTCGGCGGCGGCGGCCGCTACGACGGCCTCTCCGAGATGATCGGCGGCCCGGCGCTGCCCTCCGTCGGCTGGGCCCTCGGAGTGGACCGCACCTACCTGGCGATGGAGGCCGAGGGCATCGTCCTCGACCTGCCCGCCGCGACCTCCGTCTACGCCGTCGCGCTCGGCGAGGAGGCCAAGAACGTGCTCTTCACCAAGGTGGTCGAGCTGCGCCGGGCCGGCGTCGCCACCGACCTCGCCTTCGGGGTGAAGGGGATCAAGAACGCCATGAAGTCCGCCGACCGCTCGGGCGCCCGCTTCGCCCTGGTCGCCGGGGACCGAGATCTCGCCGCCGGGGTCGTCCAGCTCAAGGACATGACCACCGGCGAGCAGGTCCCCGTCGCCCTGGAAGCACTCGTATCCACCCTGAAGGAGAAGCAGCTGTGATCCGCACGCACGACGCGGGCACGCTCCGCGCGGAGCACGCCGGAACGACCGTCACCCTGGCCGGCTGGGTCGCCCGCCGCCGCGACCACGGCGGTGTGGCCTTCATCGACCTGCGCGACGCCTCCGGCACCGTGCAGATCGTCGTCCGCGACACCCTCGACGCCGCCGGCGAATCAGTCCACGAGCTGCGCGCCGAGTACTGCGTCAAGGTCACCGGCGACATCCGCGTCCGCCCCGAGGGCAACGAGAACCCCGACATCGCCACCGGCGCCGTCGAGGTCGTCGTGAGCGCGATCGACGTGCTCTCCGAGGCCGCCCCCGTGCCGTTCCCGATCGCCGAGTACGAGCCCGGCACGGTCAACGAGGAGGTGCGCCTGCGCTACCGCTACCTGGACCTCCGCCGCGAGGGCCCGGCCCGCGCACTGCGCCTGCGCTCCAAGGTCAGCAACATCATCCGCCGGGTGATGGAGGAGAACGACTACCTCGACATCGAGACGCCGTACCTCACCCGCTCCACCCCCGAGGGCGCCCGCGACTTCCTCGTGCCCGTCCGCCTGCAGCCGGGCTCCTGGTACGCCCTGCCGCAGTCGCCGCAGCTCTTCAAGCAGCTGCTCATGGTCGCCGGCATGGAGCGCTACTACCAGATCGCCCGCTGCTTCCGCGACGAGGACTTCCGCGCCGACCGGCAGCCGGAGTTCACCCAGCTCGACATCGAGGCCTCGTTCGTCGACCAGGAGGACATCCTCGCCCTCGGCGAGAAGGTCATCGGCTCGATCTGGCGCGAGGTGCACGGCTACGAGGTCCCGAACCCGCTGCCGCGCATGACCTACGCGGACGCGATGTCCCGCTACGGCTCGGACAAGCCGGACGTCCGCTTCGGCCAGGAGCTGACCGACCTCACCCAGTACTTCGAGGGCACCGCGTTCCGCGTGTTCCAGGCGCCCTACGTCGGCGCGGTCGTCATGCCCGGCGGCGCCTCGCAGCCGCGCAAGCAGCTCGACGCCTGGCAGGACTGGGCCAAGGCGCGCGGCGCCCGCGGTCTCGCGTACGTCCTCGTGGACGCCGAGACCGGCGAGCTGCGCGGCCCGGTCGCCAAGAACCTCTCCGAGGAGCACCTGGCGGGTCTCGCCGCCGCGGCCGGCGCCAAGCCGGGCGACGCGGTGTTCTTCGCGGCCGGCAAGAAGGTCCCCTCGCAGGAGCTGCTCGGCGCCGCCCGCCTGGAGATCGGCCGCCGCTGCGACCTGATCGACACGTCGGCGTGGGCGTTCCTCTGGGTCGTCGACTTCCCGATGTTCGAGCCGATCGAGGACGACAAGGGCGAGTTCCAGGGCTGGCACGCGGTGCACCACCCGTTCACCGCGCCCACCGCGGAGTCGCTCGCGACCTTCGACACCGACCCGGGCGCCGCGCTCTCCAACGCGTACGACCTCGTGCTCAACGGCTCGGAGCTGGGCGGCGGTTCGATCCGTATCCACCAGCGCGACGTGCAGAAGCGGGCGTTCGACGCGATCGGCCTCTCCGAGGAGGAGGCGCAGTCGCAGTTCGGCTTCCTCCTGGACGCGTTCAACTACGGCCCGCCGCCGCACGGCGGTGTCGCCTTCGGCCTGGACCGCGTCGTGACGCTGCTCGGCGGGTACGACACCATCCGGGACGTCATCGCCTTCCCGAAGACCTCCACCGGCGGGGACCCGCTGACCGGCGCCCCCACGCCGATCACCCCGGCGCAGCGCCGCGAGGCCGGCGTGGACGCCAAGCCGAAGTCCGAGGCGAAGTCGGAGACCGAGCCCAAGGCCTGACCCCGGTCGGCTAACCTTTCACGGCCCCGGACGGTGCACCCGCACCGTCCGGGGCCGGTCCCACAACGGCGTGCGACGACAGAAGGGTCACCCTCAACCATGGCCGTGCGTACAAGAATCGAGCTGCCGTCGGATGCCCCGGCCACCAGGCGGGTCCACATGGCGGCGTTCCCCGGGCCCGACGAGGCGGACCTGGTGGACTCGCTCCGCCGCGACCCGTCCTGGCTGCCCGAGCTCTCCGTCGTCGCCGTCGAGGACGACGGGCGCGAACTCGTCCTCGCCCACGCACTCCTGACACGCCTCCAGGTCGGCGACGGCTGGGCGCTCGCGCTCGCGCCGGTCGCCGTCGCCCCCGAATGGCAGGGCAAGGGCATCGGCGCCCAGGTCGTCCGGGCCGCGCTCGCCGCCGCCGAACGGTCCGGCGAGCGGCTGGTCGTCGTCCTCGGCGACCCGGCGTACTACGGCCGCTTCGGCTTCACCCCCGCCTCCCGCCACGAGGTCACCGGCCCGTACGACGTCCCGGACGAGTGCTTCATGGTCCTGCCGCTGACCGGCTACGAGGGCGTGCCGCGCGGGCTCTGTCGCTACGCCGCGCCCTTCGACGCCATCTGAGCCCCCGGGCCCCGGCGTTCCGGGGCCCGCACCCGCCCGTCGGCCGCCACCGTCTCCCGGCAGCTGCGCACGAACGCCGCGGCCGCCGGACCGAGCGGCCGGTCGGCCCGCCAGTAGAGTCCGGCCCGGCTGGGCCCGAGGCCGCGGACCGGCCGGAAGACGACGTCGGAACGCCCCGCCAGCCCGCTCAGCGAGGCCGGGGCGAAGCCGATGCCCTGCCCGCAGGCGACGGCGGCGAGCCACTCGTCCGTGCTGTGCGCCACCAAGCCGATCCGCACCGGCGCGCCCTGCCGTCCGTCGGTGCCGAGCCAGTGGTCGCGCCAGAGCCCGGCCGCGGCGGGGACGGCCACGACCTCCTCGTCCAGCAGCTCCGCGATGTCGAGCTCCGCGCGGTCCGCGAACCGGTGGCCGGCCGGCAGCACCGCCCAGCGCTCGTCCAGGCCCAGCGGCGCGCAGCCGTAGCGGCCGTCCGGCGTCCGGTCGCCGACGTGCGGAGGGGCGTGCCAGAGGGCGAGGTCGAGCTCGCCGGAGTCCAGGCCGCCCGCGGAGTCGAACCACCGGTACTCCCGCAGCCGCACCTGCCAGCCGGGCATCCGGCGGGCGAACTCCTCCACCGTCGCCCGGCCGACGAGGTTGATGGTGCCGCCCTCGAACCCGACGTGGAGGGTGCCGGGGTCGGCGGTCGCGGCGCCCCGGACGGCCCGCAGCGCCGTCGACACGTCGGCGAGCAGCGCGGGCGCGCGGCCGGCGAGCTCCCGCCCGGCGGCGGTCGGCGCCATGCCGGCCCGGGAGCGGTCGAACAGCCGGACGCCCAGCTCGGCCTCCAACTGCCGGATGCGCTTGGTCAGCGTCGGCTGGGAGAGCGACAGCCGCGATGCCGCGGCGGTCAGCTGGCCCTCCTCCACCACCATCGTGAAGTAGCGCAGCAGCCGGGTGTCGATGTCCATGCAGAAAGGGTATGGATCGCGGAATTGGACCCGGAGGGCGGGGCTGCGGAAGAGTCGATCACTCACGGGGGAGCGGTACCGGCAGCACAGGGGAGTGCCGGTGCCGTCCCCCGTGGCCCGCCCGGCGGTCCTGCGGGCGGCGCCGATCGGCCGTAGCGTGAGGGCTCGTCGGCGATCGGAGGGCACCCGTGGTCAGACCCGCACCCCGGCACGAACGGCTCGCGAAGAAGCCGTACGAGCGCGAGCTGCTGCGGCTCCAGCACGAACTCGTCCGCCTCCAGGAGTGGGTGCGGGTCGAGGGCGTCCGGCTGGTGGTGGTGTTCGAGGGCCGGGACGCCGCCGGCAAGGGCGGGGCCATCAAGCGGGTCACCGAGTACCTCAACCCCCGGATCGCCCGGATCGCGGCCCTGCCCGCGCCGACCGAGCGCCAGCGCGGCCAGTGGTACTTCCAGCGCTACGTCGAGCAGCTCCCGGCCGCGGGCGAGATCGTGCTGTTCGACCGCAGCTGGTACAACCGCGCCGGGGTCGAGCGGGTGATGGGCTTCTGCACCGACGAGGAGTACCTGCAGTTCCTGCACCAGGCACCGCTCTTCGAACGCATGCTGTCCGAGGCGGGCATCCTGCTCCGCAAGTACTGGTTCTCGGTGAGCGACACCGAGCAGGAGGAGCGCTTCCGGGCGCGGCTGGCCGATCCGATGCGCCGGTGGAAGCTCTCGCCGATGGACGTCGAGTCGATCACCCGCTGGGAGGACTACTCCCGCGCCAAGGACGCGATGTTCACCCACACGGACACACCCGAATCGCCCTGGCACGTCGTGGAGAGCGACGACAAGCGGCGCGCCCGGATCAACATGATCGCCCACCTGCTGTCCACCGTGCCGTACCTCGCGATCGAGCCGCCCCGGGTGGAGCTGCCGCCGCGCCCGCCGTCCAGCGGCTACCGGCGGCCGCCGCGCGACCTGCAGAGGTACGTGCCGGACCACGCCGCGGGCCTGTGACCCGCGGCGCCGCCCGTCAGGTCGCGGAGCCGGCGGCCGCGCCGGTGGCGAGGTCCGGGCCCCAGCGGTCGATCGCGGCCTGCAGGTCGAGCGGGCCGGGGCGCAGGCCCGCCTCCGGGCCGGGCCAGTCGGCCCGCGGCACCCGCCACATCAGCTCGAACTCGTTGCCGTCCGGGTCCTTGGCGTAGTACGACTTCGACACCAGGTGGTCGGTGGAGCCGACCAGGGAGTCGAGCTCGACCAGCCGGGCGCCTATCCCGGCGAGCTCGCCGAGCGTGCCGACCTCCCAGGCCAGGTGGTAGAGACCGATCCGGCCCTGCTCGGGGCCGGGCGCGTCGGCGCCGACCGCGAACAGCCCGAGGTCGTGGTCGTTGCTGCTGCCGGGCGCGGACAGGAACGCCGCCCGGCCCGGGATCACGTGGTCGACCCGGAAACCGAGCGCGTCGGCGTAGAACGCGACCGAGCGGTCGACGTCGCGGATCCAGAGCACCGCGTGGTTGAGACGGCGGACGGGCATGGCGGTACTCCTCGTAGGGGCGGGCAGGCGTCCAGCGTACGCGGAAGGTTCAAATTAGAACTATCCGGCCCCGGTGTCCGTCCGCTCGCATACCCTTGCGCCCGTGGACGAACCGGACCTCTTCACCGCCGCAGCCGAGGAACGCCAGGCCAGGGAGCCCGGCCGGGCCCCGCTCGCCGTACGGATGCGCCCCCGCACCCTGGACGAGGTCGCCGGGCAGCGCCGCCTCCTGCGCGACGGCTCACCGCTGCGCCGCCTCGTCGCCGGCGCCAAGGGGCCCGCCGCCACCAGCTCGGTCATCCTCTGGGGCCCGCCCGGCACCGGCAAGACCACCCTGGCGCACGTCATCAGCCAGGCCGTGGAGGGCCGCTTCGTCGAACTCTCCGCCATCACGGCCGGCGTCAAGGAGGTCCGCGCGGTCATCGAGGGCGCCCGCCGCGCCGTCGGCATGAGCGGCCGCGAGACGGTGCTCTTCCTCGACGAGATCCACCGCTTCTCCAAGGCCCAGCAGGACTCCCTGCTGCCCGCCGTGGAGAACCGCTGGGTCACCCTCATCGCCGCCACCACCGAGAACCCGTACTTCTCGGTGATCTCCCCGCTGCTCTCCCGCTCCCTGCTGCTCACCCTGGAGTCGCTCACCGACGACGACCTGCGCTCCCTGCTGCGCCGCGCCGTCGTCGACGACCGCGGCCTGCAGGGCGCCGTCGGCCTCACCCCGGAGGCCGAGGACCACCTCGTGCGGCTGGCCGGGGGAGACGCCCGGCGGGCCCTGACGATCCTGGAGGCCGCCGCCGGTGCGGCGCTGGAGCAGGGGCACCGGGAGATCACCCCGGCCACCACCGAGACCGCCGTCGACCAGGCGGCCGTCCGCTACGACAAGGACGGCGACCAGCACTACGACGTCGCCAGCGCCCTGATCAAGTCGATCCGCGGCAGCGACGTCGACGCCACGCTGCACTACCTCGCCCGGATGATCGAGGCGGGGGAGGACCCGCGGTTCATCGCCCGGCGGCTGATGATCTCCGCGAGCGAGGACGTCGGCCTGGCCGACCAGACCGCCCTCGCCACCGCGGTCGCCGCCGCGCAGGCCGTGGCCATGATCGGCTTCCCCGAGGCCCGGATCATCCTGGCGGAGGCCGCCATCGCGCTGGCCCTCGCGCCCAAGTCCAACGCGGCCTACCTGGCGATCGACGCGGCGCTCGCCGACGTCCGGCAGGGCCTGGCCGGCGGCGTCCCCCCGCACCTGCGCGACGCCCACTACGGCGGCGCGGGCAAGCTCGGCCACGGCCAGGGCTACCAGTACCCGCACGACCTCCCCGAGGGCATCGCCGCCCAGCAGTACGCACCGGACACCGTGCACGGCCGGGAGTACTACAGGCCCACCCGGCGCGGCGGCGAGGCCCGCTACGCGGACACCGTGGAGTGGACCCGGGCCCGGCTCAGGGGCGACTGATCGGGCGGTATACTCGTCCGGAGTGCCATGTCCCGGGCACGGCGGCGGGTGAGAGCCCACCGACCGTCCGCACCAGCGGGGCACCGGCCATGAGGCACCCCTCCGGGGGTCCTCCAGGAGCGTCGCGCACCGGTTCCGGTGTCGCGGGCAGCCCACCACCCCCGCGGTCGGTGGGCCACTCGTGTGCAAGCACACAGTGCCCGGCTCGGAGAGCGGCTGACCACCCCGGTGGTTATTCTCCGGGTCGCGACGAGCGGCCTCCGTCAACACCTGGTGAAGCCGTATTCGCACACCGAAAGAGGTAATGGTTCCATGGCGAACCAGAAGCGCCCCAAGGTCAAGATCGCTCGCGCCCTGGGCATCCCGCTGACCCCGAAGTCCGTCAAGTACTTCGAGGCCCGCCCGTACCCGCCCGGCCAGCACGGCCGTGGCCGCAAGCAGAACTCTGACTACAAGGTCCGTCTGACCGAGAAGCAGCGTCTGCGCGCCCAGTACGACCTGAGCGAGAAGCAGATGGCCCGCGCCTTCGACCGCGCCAAGAAGGTCGAGGGCAAGACCGGTGAGGCGCTCATCGCCGAGCTGGAGGTCCGTCTGGACGCCCTGGTCATGCGTTCGGGCATCGCCCGCACCATCTACCAGGCCCGTCAGATGGTCGTGCACGGCCACATCGAGGTCAACGGCGGCAAGGTCAACAAGCCGTCGTTCCAGATGAAGCCGGGCTACGTCGTGACGGTCAAGGAGAAGTCGAAGGAGAAGGTCCCCTTCCAGGTGGCTCGTGAGGGCGGCAACGCCGGCGAGGGCCAGACCCCGAAGTACCTCGAGGTCAACCTGAAGGCCCTGGCCTTCCGTCTGGACCGCACGCCGCAGCGTCGCGAGGTCCCCGTGATCTGCGACGAGCAGCTCGTCGTCGAGTACTACTCGCGCTGACCCGCGAGCGGTACCACTGCACCACCCGAGCCCCCGCAGCCCCACCGGCTGCGGGGGCTCACCCCTTCTCCGGGCCCCAGCCCGCCGACACGGGGGACGGCAGCGCCGGGCACGGGTCCGGCGGCAGCCCCTCCGGACCCGCCGCCGCCTCCGCCGGGCCCCCGCCGCCGAGCGCCCGCCGCACCGCCGCGTCGAGGTCGAGGCCCGCGCCGCGCACGAACGCCTCCGCGAACTCGTCCTCCGTCAGCCCCGACCGGGCCCGCCGCTCGCCCTCCCGGTGCGGCCCCGTGAAGCTCCGGGAGCCGAAGAACGGCCGGCCCACCCCCAGCCACATCCGGTGCGCCGCGCCCTGCAGCACCCGCGCCTCCCGCAGGTCCGCCTCCGGGCCCTCCGTCTCCAGCACCGCCAGCAGCTCCATCCCCAGCACCACGCCCAGCAGGTCCCGGAACCGGTGGTTGAGCCGCACGCACTCGCGCGCGTAGGCCCGCGCCTGCCGCAGGTCGCCCGTCGTCCAGAGGACGTGCGCGTGGGCGTACAGCCCGTAGGCGTACGCCCACTGCTCGCCGTGCTCCTCGCAGATCTCCCGCACCCGGTCGATCCAGGCCGCGCCGCCGTCCGCGTCGCCCTGGAACAACTGCGCCAGACCCAGCTCGAACATCGCCATCAGCACGTTGCTGTTCAGCTCGCCCAGCGCGTTGTAATGCCAGAGCGCCTCCTCGAAGAGCTCCGCGGCCCGCACCGGGTCGTCGCCGATCAGTGCCGCGCAGCCCTGCCGGTGCACCGCGTACGCGAGCGCCCGGTCGTCGCCGGTCTCCAGCGCCTGGCGGCGGCACTCCTCCAGCGCGGGCTCGGCCCGCATCAGGTCGCCCTGGAGGGTGGCCATGTACCCGGTCACCCAGAGGGCCTTCGCGCGGGCCGCGGTCGCCTCCGGCGCGAGCGCCAGCGCCCGGTCGAGCCAGTGCCGCCCCTCGCCGAGGTGGCCGGAGCCGACCCAGTAGAACCAGAGCGTGCCCGCGAGCACCAGGGCGAGCTGCTCCTCGCCCGGCTCGGCGAGGCAGAACTCCAGCGCCGCCCGCAGGTTGGGGTGGGCGAGCCGGGTGCGCTCGGCCGTCTCGGCCTGCCGGGGACCGAACCACTCGACCTCGCCCCAGGTGGCGACGCCCAGGTACCAGTCGCGGTGGCGGCGCAGCAGCCGCTGGTCCTCGCCGGCGGAGTGCAGCCACCGCGCGCCGTACTCGCGCAGGGTGTCGAGCATCCGGAAGCGCACGGCGTCGCCGCCCTCGACGCGCAGCAGCACCGACTTGTCGACGAGCTCCCCGATCAGCTCCAGCACCGACTCCGGGTCGATGCCCTCGCCCGCGCAGACGTACTCGGCGGCCTCCAGGTCGAAGCCCCCGGCGAACACGGAGAGCCGGGCCCAGAGCAAACGTTCCTGCGGCGTGCAGAGTTCGTGGCTCCAGCCGATCGTCGTCCGGAGCGTCTGGTGGCGCGGCGGCGCCGTCCGGGCGCCCCCGGTGAGCAGCCGGAACCGGTCGTCCAGGCGCACGCCGATCTGCTCGACCGACAGCGTCCGCAGCCGGCCGGCCGCCAGCTCCACGGCCAGCGGGATGCCGTCCAGACGGCGGCAGAGCACCGTCACGTCGGCGGAGTTCGCCGCGGTCAGCTCGAAGCCGGGCACCACCGCCGCCGCGCGCGCCGCGAAAAGCCGCACCGCGTCCGGCCGGTGGCCCTCCGCCGCCTCGACCGGCAGCGGGGCCAGCGGCATCAGGTACTCGCCGTCCACCCGCAGCGACTGCCGGCTCGTGGCCAGCACCCGCAGACCCGGAGCCCCCCGCAGCAGGGTGTCGACGAGGTCGGCGCAGGCGTCGACCAGGTGCTCGCAGCCGTCGAGGACGAGCAGCATCCGGCGGTCGGCGAGCTGCTCCACCAGGACGTCCAGCGGGGGGCGCGCCGTCGAGTCGGTGAGCGCCAGCGCCTCCAGCACGGCGTGGCCCAGCAGCAGCGGATCCTGGACGGTGCCGACCTCGGCGAACCGCGCGCCGTGCGGGAAAGCCCCGCCGCCCGTGGGACCGTCCGCCGCCGCCGCCGCGGCGCGCAGCGCCAGCCGCGACTTGCCGACCCCGCCCGGCCCGGTCACCGTGACCAGCCGTGACGTGCGCAGCATCCGCGCCAGGGAGGAGAGTTCGGCGTGACGGCCGACGAAGCACGTCACCTCCGCAGGCAGCCGCCCGCCCGTCGGCCGCGCCGGGCCGACGCCCGGCCCCGGTTCGCTGGACACCCGAAGCCCCCTGTCGTCGCCGGAACATGCCGCACGGGCCGGTGCCCGCCTCCCCGCCCAACGAGGTGACCGGCCGGTAGGTCACGCGCGCCGCCGCCCGGCGCGGGCCTTATCCGGTCGGGAAACCCCCCGTGGTCACGATAGGGTTCCCTCCTGGGGAAAGCCGCAAGCGAGGGAGCGCGCAAGGTGTCCGTGGGAGAGCTGGCCGGTCTGCTCGTGGCCGTGTTCTGGGCGGTCCTGGTCACGCTGCTCGCCGTGGTGCTCGTCCGCCTCTCCGCCGTGCTCAAGGAGGCCACCGGCCTCGTGTCGGCGGTGACCGAGCAGGCCGTGCCGCTGCTGGTCGACGCGGGCGCCGCCGTGCGCAGTGCCAACGAGCAGCTGGAGCGGGTCGACGAGATCACCGCCAACGTGCAGGACGCCGCCGCCAACGCCAACGCGCTCTCCTCCACCGTCGCCGCCACCATCGGCGGGCCGCTGGTCAAGGTCGCCGCGTTCAGCTACGGCGTCCGCAAGGCCGCGGGCCGCCGGCAGGCCGGCGTCACCGTCACCGTCCCCGAGCAGGCGGCGGAGCGCGAGGCGCTCGCCCGGCTGGTCCGGGCCGAGGTACGCGCGGCGACCACGCCGCGCACCGGCGGGCTGCTGGCCCGCGTCCGGCGAGCGGTGAGGGGCTGACCGTCGTGGTTCGACGCATCTTCTGGATGGCCGTCGGCGCCGGCGCCGCCGTCTGGGCCATGGGCAAGGCGAACGAGGCCGTGCACCGGCTCACCCCCGACAGCCTCTCCGGTACGGCCGCCCGCGGCGCCCTCCACCTCGGTGACGCCGCCAAGCGCTTCGCCCTGGACGTGAAGGCGGGGATGGCCGAGCGCGAGGACCAGCTCCGCGCGGACCTCGGCCTGGACGGCACCGCCGTCGTCGAGCCGCCGCGCGCCCGCCGGGCGCTGCGCCCGGAGCCGGGCCACCGAGCTATCTCGGCGGCCCCGGGCTCCCCGGCCGCCGCCCTGCCCCCGACGCGAAGCACCACCACCCACAGCATTGCCGAGTCCCGCCAGCGCGGTGCGCTGCCGGGCAGCAACCAAACCGGAAGGACCCCTGATGGAGTCGGCTGAGATCCGCCGTCGCTGGCTGCGCTTCTTCGAGGAGCGCGGCCACGCCGTCGTACCGTCGGCCTCGCTGGTCGCCGACGACCCCACCCTGCTGCTGGTCAACGCCGGCATGGTGCCGTTCAAGCCCTACTTCCTGGGCGAGGTCAAGCCGCCGTTCTCCCGCGCCACCTCCGTCCAGAAGTGCGTCCGCACGCTGGACATCGAGGAGGTCGGCAAGACCACCCGGCACGGCTCGTTCTTCCAGATGTGCGGCAACTTCTCCTTCGGCGACTACTTCAAGGAAGGAGCCATCAAGTCCGCGTGGGAGCTGCTCACCTCGCCCGTCGCGGACGGCGGCTACGGCCTGGAGAAGGAGAAGCTCTGGATCACCGTCTACAAGGACGACGACGAGGCCGAGCAGATCTGGCGCGACGTCATCGGCGTGCCGTCCGAGCGGATCCAGCGCCTCGGCATGAAGGACAACTTCTGGTCGATGGGCGTGCCCGGCCCGTGCGGCCCGTGCTCGGAGATCAACTACGACCGCGGCCCCGCCTACGGCGAGGAGGGCGGCCCGGCGGTCAACGGCGAGCGCTACCTGGAGATCTGGAACCTGGTCTTCATGCAGTACGAGCGCGGCCACGGCGACGGCAAGGACGGCTTCGAGATCCTCGGCGACCTGCCGAGCAAGAACATCGACACCGGCCTCGGCCTGGAGCGCCTCGCCGCGATCCTCCAGGACGTCGACAACCTCTTCGAGATCGACACCAGCCGACTCATCCTCGACCGCGCCGCCGAGCTGACCGGCCACACCTACGGCGCCGACCACAAGTCGGACGTCTCGCTGCGCGTGGTCACCGACCACTTCCGCACCGCGATCATGCTGATCGGCGACGGCGTCACCCCCGGCAACGAGGGCCGCGGCTACGTGCTGCGCCGCATCCTGCGCCGCGCGATCCGCAACATGCGCCTGCTGGGTGCCACCGAGGCGGTGGCCAAGGAGCTGACGGACGTCACCATCAAGGCGATGGGCCCGCAGTACCCGGAGCTGGAGAGCGACCGCAAGCGCATCGAGACGGTCGCGGTCGCCGAGGAGACGGCCTTCCTCCAGACGCTCCGCAGCGGCACCAACCTGCTGGACACCGCCGTCACCGAGACGAAGCAGGCCGGCGGCGCCGTGCTCTCCGGCGCGCAGGCGTTCAAGCTGCACGACACCTACGGCTTCCCGATCGACCTGACCCTGGAGATGGCCGAGGAGCAGGGCGTCCAGGTCGACGAGGCGGGCTTCCGCCGCCTGATGCAGGAGCAGCGGGACCGCGCCAAGGCCGACGCCAGGGCGAAGAAGATGGGCCACGCCGACGTCGCCGCGTACCGCGAGGTCGCCGACGCGGCGGGTGCCAGCGTCTTCACCGGCTACAACGCCACCGAGGGCGAGGCCACCGTCGTCGGCCTGCTGGTCGACGGCGTGCCCGCCCCCGCCGCGACCGAGGGCGACGAGGTCGAGATCATCCTCGACCGCACCCCGTTCTACGCCGAGGGCGGTGGCCAGCTCGCCGACCACGGCCGGATCCGCCTGGACTCGGGCGCGGTCGTGGAGATCCGCGACGTCCAGCAGCCGGTGCCGGGCGTCACCGTGCACTCCGGCGGCGTGCTGTTCGGCGAGGTCGTCCTCGGCGCGTCCGCGTACGCGAGCATCGACACGGACCGCCGCCGCGCGGTCTCCCGCGCGCACTCGGCGACCCACCTGACCCACCAGGCGCTGCGCGACGCGCTCGGCCCGACGGCCGCCCAGGCCGGCTCCGAGAACGCCCCGGGCCGCTTCCGCTTCGACTTCGGCTCGCCCGCCGCCGTGCCCGGCAGCGTGCTCGCCGACGTCGAGCAGAAGATCAACGAGGTGCTGGTCCGCGAGCTCGACGTCACCGCCGAGGTCATGACGATGGACCAGGCCCGCAAGGCCGGCGCCATCGCGATGTTCGGCGAGAAGTACGGCGACTCGGTGCGGGTCGTCACCATCGGCGACTTCTCCAAGGAGCTGTGCGGCGGCACGCACGTCGGCAACACCGCCCAGCTGGGCCTGGTGAAGCTGCTCGGCGAGTCGTCGATCGGCTCCGGCGTGCGCCGGGTCGAGGCGCTGGTCGGCGTCGACGCGTACAGGTTCCTGGCCCGTGAGCACACCGTGGTGTCCCAGCTGACCGACCTGGTCAAGGGCCGCCCGGAGGAGCTGCCGGAGAAGATCTCCGGGATGCTCGCCAGGCTCAAGGACGCCGAGAAGGAGATCGAGCGCTTCCGCGCGGAGAAGGTCCTCGCGGCGGCCGCCGGGCTGGCCGAGTCCGCCGAGGACGTCCGGGGCGTGGCGCTGGTCGCGGCCCGGGTCGCCGACGGCGTCGGCGCGGACGAGCTGCGCAAGCTCGTCCTCGACGTGCGGACACGGCTCGGCTCGCGCCCGGCCGTGGTCGCGGCCTTCACCGTGGCCAACGACCGCCCGCTGACCGTCATCGCCACCAACGAGGACGCCCGCGCCCGTGGCGTCAAGGCCGGCGAGCTGGTCCGCACCGCGGCCAAGACGCTCGGCGGCGGCGGTGGCGGCAAGGACGACGTCGCGCAGGGCGGCGGGTCGAACCCGGCCGCGGTCGGCGAGGCGATCGACGCCGTGCGGGCGCTGGTCGCGGAGCGCGCGTCCTGATGCCCGGGCCGACCGAGCCCTCCGGGCTGCCGGAGCCCGCCGAGCTGCCCGGGCCCGCCGACGAGAAGGTCTTCCGCCGTGGCCGGCGGATCGCCGTCGACGTCGGTGACGCCCGGATCGGGGTCGCCTCGTGCGACCCCGACGGGCTGATCGCCACGCCGGTGGAGACCGTTCCGGCGGGCGGCCGCTCGCAGACACGGCTGAAGGCGATCGTCGAGGAGTACGACGCGATCGAGGTCGTCGTCGGCCTCCCCCGCTCGCTGAGCGGCAAGGAGGGCCCGGCGGCGGCGAAGGTCCGCGCGTACGCGGGCCGGCTGGCCGGGCTCGTGGCGCCGGTGGGCGTGCGGCTGGTCGACGAGCGGATGACGACGGTGACGGCGGCCCAGGGCCTGCGGGCCTCGGGGCGCTCCTCGAAGAAGGGCCGTTCGGTCATCGACCAGGCGGCGGCCGTGGTGATCCTGCAGTCCGCGCTGGAGACCGAACGGGTGAGCGGTCGGGCGCCCGGTGAGAGCGTCGAGCCGACGGGCTGAGCAGGTTGTATTAACGTCCCACAGGGGGTCCGCGCGGCGATGTCCGCGCGGGCCCCCTGCCGTTGACCACGCAGCCCGGCCCCCGGCCGGCTGCCGGCGGAGGGGCTGCTGTGACCGACCCGTACACCGCGCCCGGCATGGCGCCCGGCGTCACCCCCGGCCACCTCGGAGCCCCCGCGCAGGAACCCGAGGGCCGCCCGCCGGGCAGCCCCTTCGCCGTGGAGCCGCCCGACCCGGACAAGGTCCGCTCCGGCGCCGCCTGCTGCCTGAGCGTGCTGGCCCTCTTCGGCGTGGCCTGCGCGCTCGCCCTCGTCGTGTACCTGGCCTGGCCCGACCCGGCACCCAGGGCCGCCGACTACGCCGGCACCGGCACCGGCACCGTCGAGGTCTCCGTGCCCAAGGGCGCCACCCTCACCGTGATCGGCCAGGCCCTCGTCAAGAGCGGCGTCGTCGCCAGCACCAAGGCCTTCACGGACGCGGCCACCAGCCACCCCGCCGGCGACAGCATCCAGCCCGGCACCTACACCCTGCGCGAGAAGATGTCGGTCGCCGCCGCACTCGGCGTCCTGCTCGACCCGGCCAACGCCAACGCGCTCACGGTGCCCGAGGGCCGCCGCGCCGAACAGGTCTACGCGGCGATCGACGAGCGCCTGAAACTGGCCGCGGGCACCACCAAGGGCATCGCGGAGGAGCACGTCGACGAACTCGGCCTCCCCGAGGGCACCGACGGCAACCCGGAGGGCTACCTCTACCCCGCCACGTATCCCGTCACCGGGGAGACCACCCCGCTCGACCTGCTCAAGCAGATGGTCACCGAGGCCGGCCACGCCTTCGCCGACGACGGGCTGGACGGCGCCGCCACGGCATTCGCCAAAACCCCCTACGAGATCCTCACCGTCGCCAGCCTCGTCCAGGGCGAGGCCGACAACCCCGAGGACATGGCCAAGGTGGCCCGCGTCATCTACAACCGGCTCGCCAAGAACATGGCCCTGCAGCTCGACTCGTCCATCAACTACGCGCTCGGCCGCTCCACCCTCACCACCACCACCACCGACACCAAGCTGGACTCGCCGTTCAACACCTACCTGCACACCGGCCTGCCGCCCACGCCGATCTCCAACCCCGGCCGCGACGCCCTGAACGCCGCCGCCACCCCCGCCGAGGGCGACTGGCTGTACTTCGTCACCGTGCGTCCCGGTGACACCAGGTTCACCGACAGTTTCGAGCAGCAGGAGAAGAACGTCGCGGAATTCAACGCAAACCAGGCGCAGGGGAGTTCGCCGGCTGCGGAGGGTGATCACTGATCGTGCGCATGCGGGGAATCGCCATGGCTGCGGTACGGTAACGTCTCCCTCCGGATGATGCCGTAGCACGCCGGTTCGAGTTGGCGGGACGCATAAGGGGTTCGATGACCGATCCGGGTGGGGGCTACCGTCCTCAGGAAGACCAGCCGTGGCACCCGGGCGACCCCGGGTACGGCATCCCGCAGCAGCAACAGCAGCCCGTCGACCAGACCGGCGCCTGGCAGCTGCAGCAGAACGCGTACGGCCAGCAGCAGTACGGCCAGCAGGGCTACCCCCAGCAGCCGCAGGGCCAGCAGGGCTACCCGCAGCAGCCCTCGTACGGCCAGCAGGGCTACCCGCAGCAGGCCCAGCAGCAGGCGCCGATGCCGCAGCAGCAGGGTTGGCAGCAGCAGCCCGGCTACGGCCAGCAGCCGCAGCAGCAGGGCTACGCCGGTCAGCAGGCAGGCCAGCAGACCGGGTCGTGGCAGCAGGTGCCGCAGGGCGGACCGGGCTTCCCGCAGCAGGCGACTCAGCAGCAGGGTCAGCAGATGCCGCAGCAGATGCCCCAGCAGGGGTATCCGCAGCAGGCCCGGATGCCGCAGCAGGGCTTCCCGCAGCAGACGCCCCAGCAGCAGGGCGGGCAGCAGCCGTTCGGCCCGCAGGCCGGACAGCCGACGGGGCAGCAGCCCGGCCGGCCGTACCCGCCGCAGGCCCGGACGCCGCAGGCCGGCACCCCCGTGCCGCCGCCGCGCCGCGCCCAGCCGCGGCCCGCCGGCCCCGGACCGGACGGCATCGACTGGGAGGCCGAAGCCGCCGCCCTCGACGGCCCTGCCGTGACCGAGCCCGAGGACGACTGGGCCGACGACTGGACGGACGACGCCGACGACGCCCGCGCCGGTGACGACCCGAAGGGGGACGGCTTCTTCGCCGACGAGGCGGACCCCTCCCGTGATGCCGAGCGCAAGCGCAAGGAGAAGGGCAAGAAGGCCGGCCGCCGCAACCGCGGTGCCTGCCTGGTCGTCGCCCTCGTACTCCTCGGCGGCATGGGCGGCGCAGGCTGGTGGGGCTACGGCGTCTACCAGACCCACTTCGGCCCGCCGCCGGACTACGTCGGCACGGGCACCGGCTCCGTGCACGTGGAGATCACGGCCGGCTCCAGCGGCGCCGCGATGGGCAGCACCCTGGTCAAGTCCGGCGTGGTGAAGAGCGTGGACGCCTTCGTGACGGCCTTCAACAAGAACGCGAAGGCCGGCACCATCCAGCCGGGCTTCTACACGATGGCCCGGCAGATGTCCGGCACGGAGGCCGTGAAGTTCCTGGTCGACTCGGCCGGCGGCAACTTCCTGATCCTGCCGGAGGGGCTCAGGGCGACCGACATCTACACCAGGATCGACGCCAAGCTGAAGCTGGCCTCGGGCGCCACGGCCACCGTCGCCAAGGACCAGCTCGGCAGCCTCGGCCTGCCCGCCTGGGCCAACGGCAACATCGAGGGCTTCCTCTTCCCGACCCGCTACCCGATCAGCAACGGGATGAAGCCCGAGGACCTGCTCAAGCAGATGGTCTCCACCGCCGTGAAGCGGTACGACGACCTCGGGCTGGAGGAGGGCGCGAAGAAGCTCAACCTCAAGAGCGCTTACGAGGTCATCACCGAGGCCAGCATCCTGCAGGCCGAGGGCAACAACGGCGAGGACTTCGGCAAGATGGCGCGGGCGATGTACAACCGCCTCAACACGAACGCCACCCAGCACCGGCTCGGCCTGGACACCACGCTGCAGTACCAGTTGGGCCGCAAGCAGCTGTCCGAGAAGGAGATCCGGGACGGCTCGCTGAAGTACAACTCGTACATCAACCCCGGCCTGCCGCCGACCCCGATCGGCAACCCGGGCGAGGGTGCGATCCGGGCCGTCCTGGACCCGACCCCGGGCGACTGGGTCTTCTGGCTGGCGATCTCGCCCGAGGAGACCAAGTTCGCGGCCACCGGCGCCGAGCACGCGGAGAACACCAAGGAGTGGTGCATCTCGCGCGGGCTGGCGTTCAACGCCGCGAACGTCACCTGCAAGTAGCACCACCCCGCGCCCGGTCGGCCCGCCCCTGTCCGGGGCGGCGCGGACCGGGCGCGGCCGTGATCCGTCCCGCGGGTTCGGCGGTTCGGCGGGTTGGGCGGAGCGTGCGGTTCGGCGAGGCGTGCGGCTTCGGTGGGTTGGCAGGTCCGGTGGTTCGGCGGGTTCGCGCCGCGGGGCGGGCGGCCGTACCGCGGACGCCGCGGCGGGCCGGCCGCGGCGTGCGTACGATGCGGGCACCGGCGCGCCCTTGGGGGCGGTGGGACCGGACCTCCGGTCCCGGCGTCCCCCGCCCCACGGCGTGGCCCGGCCTGTCTGGTGGACGACTCGGATGGTGGGACTCACGTGACGACCCAACTGCGTGCGGCCGTGCTCGGCTCGCCGATCGCGCACTCGCTCTCGCCGGTGCTGCACCGCGCCGCCTACACGGCGCTCGGCATGACGGAACGGCGCTACGACCGCTTCGACGTGGACGAGGCGGGGCTGCCGGAGTTCATCGAAAAGATCGATCCCGCCGAGTGGGCCGGCCTGTCGCTGACGATGCCGCTGAAGCGCGCGATCATCCCGCTGGTGGACGAGGTGAGCGAGACCGCGCTCGCCGTCGACGCCGTCAACACCGTGGTCTTCCGGGCGGACGGGCATCGCAGCGGTGACAACACGGACGTCCCCGGGCTCGTCAACGCCCTGCGCGAGCGCGGGATCGGGCGGGTTCCGGCCGCGTCCGTGCTCGGCGCGGGGGCGACGGCCTCGTCCGCGCTCGCCGCGCTCGCCCAGGTCTGCGACGGCGACGTCACGGTGTACGTGCGCAGCGCCGAGCGGGCGGCGGAGATGCGGACGCTCGGTGAGCGGCTGGGGCTGCGGCTTCGCACCGCGGCGTGGGACCGGGGGGCGGAGGCGCTGGCCGCGCCGTTGACGATCTCGACCACCCCGGTCGGTGCCACGGACGGCTTCGCCGGTGCCCTGCCCGCCACGCCGGGGGCGCTCTTCGACGTGCTGTACCACCCGTGGCCGACGAAGCTCGCCGAGGCGTGTGCCGAGCGCGGCGCGACGGTGCTGGGCGGGCTCGACCTGCTGCTGCACCAGGCGGTGCTGCAGTTCGAGGCGTTCACCGGCGCGGAGACCGCGCCGCTCGCGGCGATGCGCGAGGCGGGCGAGGCGGCGCTGGCCGGGAGCTGAGCAGGTTACCCGTGAAGCCCTCCGGCAAAACATCGGCCCTTCCCGAACATGTCCATCAGATGTCCGGTCGGCGGACCCCGCTCCGGCCGGTGCCCTCGGCATGAAAGGATCGGGAGCAGAGCGGGCCCCAGGGCCTGTCGCCCGAGGGCGGGTCCGCCGGACGAGAATCCCGGCCGGTCCGCCGCGCGGGCCGGGCCGCTGACGAAGGAGCTCCGTTGGGTACGTTGCGCTGGCTGACGGCGGGGGAGTCCCACGGCCCCGCACTGGTCGCGACGCTGGAGGGCCTGCCGGCCGGTGTGCCGGTCACCACCGCGATGGTGGCCGACGCGCTGGCCCGGCGCCGGCTGGGCTACGGCCGCGGGGCCCGGATGAAGTTCGAGCAGGACGAGGTCACGTTCCTCGGCGGGATCCGGCACGGCCTGTCGATGGGCAGCCCGGTCGCGGTCATGGTGGGGAACACCGAGTGGCCGAAGTGGGAACAGGTCATGTCGGCCGACCCGATCGACGAGGACATCCTCGCGGGTCTCGCCCGCAACGAGCCGCTGACCCGGCCCCGCCCCGGCCACGCCGACCTCGCCGGCATGCAGAAGTACTCCATCGAGGAGGCCCGTCCGATCCTGGAGCGCGCCTCCGCCCGTGAGACGGCCGCCCGCGTGGCGATCGGCACGGTCGCGCGCTCCTACCTGAAGGAGACCTGCGGCATCGAGCTGGTCTCGCACGTCATCGAGCTGGGCGCCGCCAAGGCCCCGCTCGGCGTGTACCCGCTGCCCGCCGACGAGGCGCGCCTCGACGAGGACCCGGTGCGCTGCCTGGACGCCGACGCCTCGAAGCGCATGGTCGCCGAGATCGACCAGGCCCACAAGGACGGCGACACGCTCGGCGGCGTCGTCGAGGTGCTGGCGTACGGCGCGCCCGTCGGCCTCGGCTCGCACGTGCACTGGGACCGCCGGCTGGACGCCCGCCTGGCCGCCGCCCTCATGGGCATCCAGGCGATCAAGGGCGTCGAGCTCGGCGACGGCTTCGACCTGGCCCGGGTGCCCGGTTCGCAGGCCCACGACGAGATCGTGCCGACCGCCGACGGCGTGAAGCGCACCTCCGGCCGCTCCGGCGGCACCGAGGGCGGCCTCTCCACCGGCGAGGTGCTGCGGGTGCGGGCCGCGATGAAGCCGATCGCGACCGTGCCGCGGGCGCTGCAGACGCTCGACGTGCGTACCGGCGAGCCGGCCAAGGCGCACCACCAGCGCTCCGACGTCTGCGCCGTGCCGGCCGCCGGCATCGTCGCCGAGGCGATGGTGGCGCTGGTGCTGGCGGACGCGGTGGCGGAGAAGTTCGGCGGCGACCACGTCGCGGAGACCCGCCGCAACGTGCAGTCCTACCTCGATCACCTGATCGTCCGATGAGCGACCGCAACGGGTCGGCCGTCCGGGGGCGCGCGGTGCGGTCGGTCCCGACGGACACGGCGAGGAGGGCCGCATGAGCGCGCCGGTCGTCGTGCTCGTGGGCCCGCCCGGGGCCGGAAAGTCCACGGTCGGCCGGCTCCTCGCCGAGCGGCTCGGCGTCTCCTTCCGGGACACCGACGCCGACATCGAGGAGCAGGCAGGCAAGCCGATCCCGGAGATCTTCATCGACGAGGGCGAGCCGCACTTCCGCGCCCTGGAGGTGCGGGCCGTCCGCGCGGCCGCCGAGAACCACACCGGCGTGCTCGCCCTCGGCGGCGGCGCCGTCATGGCCGCGGACACCCGGGCCGTGCTCGCCGGCCTGCCCGTGGTGTTCCTGGAGGTCGCCCTCGGCGACGCGGTGAAGCGGGTCGGCCTGGACGCGCCCCGCCCGCTGCTCGCCGTCAACCCGCGCGCCCGCTGGCGCGAGCTGATGGACGCGCGCCGCCCCCTCTACCTTGAGGTGGCCAAGGCCGTCGTCGACACCGAGGGACGCGCCCCCGAGCAGGTCGCGGACGCCGTACTGGAAGCACTGGAGCTGAAGCAGGCATGACCGACACCGTCACCATCCACGTCGGCGGCAGCGCCGGCCACGACCCGTACGACGTGCTGATCGGGCACCGCCTGCTCGGCGAACTCGCACCGCTCATCGGCCCGAAGGCCAAGCGGGTGGCGATCATCCACCCCGAGGCTCTCTCCGCGACCGGCGACGCCGTCCGCGAGGACCTCGCCGCCGAAGGCTACGAGGCGATCGCCCTCCAGGTGCCCAACGCCGAGGACGCCAAGAGCGCCGAGGTCGCGGCCTACTGCTGGTCGGTGCTCGGCCAGACCGGCTTCACCCGCAGCGACGTCGTCATCGGACTCGGCGGCGGCGCCACCACCGACCTCGCCGGCTTCGTCGCGGCCACCTGGCTGCGCGGCGTGCGCTGGATCTCCATGCCCACCACGCTCCTCGGCATGGTCGACGCGGCGGTCGGCGGCAAGACCGGCATCAACATCGCCGAGGGCAAGAACATGGTCGGCGCCTTCCACCCGCCGGTCGGCGTGCTCGCCGACCTCGCGACGCTGGAGACCGTGCCGAAGCACGACTACATCTCCGGCCTGGCCGAGGTGATCAAGGCCGGATTCATCGCCGACCCCGTCATCCTCGACCTCATCGAGTCCGACCCCGAGGGCGCGGCGACCCCCGCGGGACCGCACACCCTGGAACTCATCCGACGGGCCATCCAGGTCAAGGCCGACGTCGTCTCCGGTGACCTCAAGGAAGCCGGCCGCCGCGAGATCCTCAACTACGGCCACACCCTCGGCCACGCCATCGAGCGCAACGAGCGCTACAAGTGGCGGCACGGCGCGGCGATCTCCATCGGCATGGTCTTCGCCGCCGAACTCGGCCGCCTCGCCGGTAGGCTGGACGACGAGACGGCCGACCGCCACCGCTCGGTGCTGGCCTCGGTGGGCCTCCCGCTGACGTACCGCGCCGACGCCTGGCCCAAGCTGCTCGACGCCATGAAGATCGACAAGAAGTCCCGCGGCGACCTGCTGCGCTTCGTCGTCCTGGACGGCCTCGCCAAGACCGCCATCCTGGAAGGACCCGACCCGTCCCTGCTGGTCGCCGCCTACGCGGAGGTGTCCGGATGACCACCAGGGTGCTCGTCCTCAACGGGCCCAACCTCGGACGGCTCGGCAGCCGCGAGCCCGATGTCTACGGCGCCACCTCCTACACGGGCCTCGTCGACCGCTGCACCAAGCTCGGCGCCGAACTCGGCCTCGACGTCGAGGTGCGGGAGACCAACTCCGAGCTGCAGATGGTCGAATGGCTCCACCAGGCAGCCGACGCGAAGACGCCGATCGTCATCAACCCCGGCGCCTTCACGCACTACTCGTACGCGATGCGGGACGCCGCGGCCCAGCGCACCGCACCGCTCATCGAGGTGCACATCTCCAACCCGTACGCGCGCGAGACGTTCCGGCACAACTCGGTGATCGCCGCGATCGCCTCCGGCACCATCGCGGGCTTCGGCCTCGGCTCGTACGAGCTCGCGCTGCGCGCCCTCGCGGAGCAGCTCACCTCGCGCTGACGCGTGATCACCAGGTGATCACCAGGCCCGGTGGCGGACTGTGCCCGCCACCGGGCCTGCGTGTAGTGTCCCGGTCGGGAGGTGGCGATGTCGCAGTACACAGGGGGAGGACCAGTGCCTCAGCGACCCCTGCCGCCCCGTCCCGCCGCGCCGCCGCACCCGATGCGGCCCGGTGGCGTGCAGCAGCCCCCGTACCCGCAGCCGCCCTCCAGGCAGCCGCATCCGCAGCCCGCCGCGCCGGGGCCGCAGCCGACGATGCCCGGCTCGCCTCCGACCCGGCCCGGTCCGGCGGGTGCGCCGGGCGGGCCCGGGGCTCCCGGGGTTCCCGGTGTGCCGCCGCGACCGGGTCAGCCCGGTCAGCCCGGTCATCCTGCGGGTCAGGGCGGCCAGCCCGGTCAGCACGCCATGGCGGTGCCGCCCGGTGCCACCGGCCACTTCGTCCTGCCGGTCGGAGCGCCCGTCCAGTTGCCGGCGCACCCTCCGCAGCAGCAGGTGCCCAGTGGGCCGATAGCCGTGCTGCTGATCGGCCCGGCGGGTGCGGGGAAGACCACGGTCGCCCGCCACTGGGCCGAGAGGCAGCCCATGCCGACCGCCCACATCAGCCTCGACGACGTCCGTGAATGGGTGCAGTCCGGGTTCGCCAACCCGCAGTCCGGCTGGAACAACGCCTCCGAGGCGCAGTACCGGCTCGCCCGCCGCACCTGCGGATTCGCGTGCCGCAACTACCTTGCCAACGGCATCTCCTGCATCATCGACGACGCCGTCTTTCCCGACCGGCCCGCCATCGGCCTCGGCGGCTGGAAGCGTCACATCGGCCCCGGCATGATCCCCGTCGTCCTGCTGCCCGGGCTCGACTCGGTGCTTGCCCGCAACGCCCGGCGCAACGGCAACCGCCGTCTCAGCGACGAAGAGGTCGCCCGCATCCACGGCCGGATGGCCGGGTGGCGGACGTCCGGACTGCCGATCATCGACAACTCCCAGCTCGATGTCGACGCCACCGCCGCCGCGCTCGACCGGGCGATCATGTCCCGTCTCGCAGGTCGCCAGTAACAGCCCGGCCCGTCTGACGGATCACGCAGGACGATCCGTGGGCCGTGATGGCCCGGTGTTCGTGAGCCCGGTGTTCGCGACGCCGGTGTTCGCCACTCGGCGTTCGGTGTGTGGTTCCCGGTGCCGCCGGGCTGTGCTCGGTGCGCTGGGCCTTGAGTGTGTTGCTTCTCGGGTGGCCGGCGGGACGGGTCTGCGGCTCGTATCGGACGGCGTCAGGCCGCTGCTGCACGAACACCCAGAGCGATCAGGATCAGCCCGGTGGCGCGGTCGAGAGCGGCTCGTACCCCGGCTGCCCGGAGGGCTCGGGAAGCCGGGCCCAGCAGTGCCGTCCAGACCGCGAGCCAGCTCGTGACCAGGACCGCGTGGGCTCCGGCGAGGATCGCGATCTGTGGGACGACCGAGCGGTGCGGGTCGATGAACTGGGGAAGGACGGTCAGGTAGATCGAGGCGGCCTTCGGGTTGAGGAGGTTGCCCAGGAACGCCTGTCCGTAGGCGCTCCGGCCGAGCCGGCGTGGGTGACCGGGCCGTGTGCGGCAGCGGTCGGGGCGGAGGCACCACAGGCCGAGCCCCACCAGGTAGAGGGCCCCGGCGAGCCGGACGGCGGTGAAGGCCTCGGCGGAGTGCATCACGACGGCCGAGAGACCGGCGACCGCGAGGGTGGCGTGGGCGGCGAGGCCGCTCGCCGTGCCGAGCATCACGGCGGCCGCCCGCCGCCGCCCGCCGACTGCGACGTGCCGTACGAGCAGGGCCAGGCTGGCTCCGGGCGTGGCCACCAGGGGAAGGACGGCGGCCAGGAATCCGAGGACGGAGGTGGTCATGGCACGACGCGGAAGTGCGTGGTGAGCGCACCGTCCTCGACGACGTGGAAGGCGAGGCCGGGCGGCTGGCTCCGGTCGATCAGCTCCGTTCCCTGCCAGGGCAGTTGCAGTGTCCAGGTGGTGGCCGGCGCCACCACGAGCGGACGGCCGGCGAAGGCCGAGGCTGCCGCGGTGTGGGCATGGCCGGTGAGGACGGCGATCACCTCGGGGTGGTTCCGCAGCAGTTCGTCGAGCCGCTCGGTCTGCCGGAGGCGGCTCGCGTCCGGCAGCGGGTGATGCACGGCGACCGGTGGCTGGTGGAAGGCGATGAGCGCGTGCGTACCGTCCGGCAGGCCGGTCAGGCGGTCGGCGATCCAGTGCAGTGTCTCGTCGTCGAGAAGGCCTTCGTCCTGCCCCGGAATGGTGGCGTCACACATGAGGACGGCGAGCCCGTCGAGCAGGTGGAAGCTGTTGATCGGGCCGTCCGTGGGCGGCTCGCCGAGCAGGGCCTTGCGGTAGGCGGCGCGCACGTCGTGGTTGCCGGGGCAGGTGAGCACCGGGAAGGTGGCCGCCAGGATCCGCGCGGCCTCCTCGTACTCGGCGACGCTGCCGTGGTCGGCGATGTCACCGGTGACCAGCAGGGCATCGACAGGAGTGGGCAGGGCGCGAAGGTGGTCCATCACGCGGGTGGCGCGTTCCGCGGTGCGGTCGCTGCCGTCGAGGTGGAGGTCGCTGATGTGTGCGAGCAGAGGCATGGTGGGGACTGTCCTAACGGTTGTAACCAGTTTTGACGTTAGAAAGGTAGACTGTGTTCGGCCGGGTGATCAAGAGCCCGGACCGGCACACGGGGAGGAGACGGTCGGCGTGGAGCATCTGCTCGCCCTTGAGTTCGCCAGCACGATTCGTCACGACGGGCACGGCGGAGTCGCAGACGACCTGACGACCCCGCAGGAGTTGTCCGTCTGGGTCGCGGAGCGGTGCGGACCGACGGGGGTCGACGGCTTCGCCGCCGACCGGGCGGCCCTCGACGAGGTCCTGGCGCTGCGGGCCGCCGTCCGCGCGCTGTTCGCGCGAGCCGTCCGCCCCGGTCCGCCGAGCCCCGCCGACGCCCACCGCCTGCTTCCGGACGCCGAAGCCCTGTCCCGCATCAACCGTGCGGCCGCCCGACACCCGGTGGCCGACCTGCTCGACTGGCCCGCCGGCGGTGATCCTTCGACCCATCCCCTGAGTACCGACGCCGACCCGCTCGTCCGGCTGACGGCCACTCTCGCCAGGGCGACCGTCGACTTCCTCACGGGCCCGCACCGGGAGCAGCTCCGGGCCTGCACCGCCCCCCGCTGCGTCCGGTACTTCGTGAAGGGACACGGCCGCCAGGAGTACTGCAAACCGTCCTGCAGCAACCGGGCCCGCGTGGCCCGGCACTACGAGCGGACCAGGTCGGCCGCCGGGGCTGTCGGGGCTGTCGGTGCCGACTGGAATGATGAACAGGTCGCCACAGACCCCACGAGGAGCTGACGCCTGTGCCCGAGGGCCACATCATCCACCGCCTCGCCGGCGAGAACCACCGTGCCTTCGGCGGGCGCCCCGTCCGGGTCGCGAGCCCGCAGGGCCGGTTCGCAGACGGCGCCGAGCGGCTCGACGGACGGACCCTCGACGAGGCCGAGGCCCATGGCAAACACCTCTTTCTGGGATTCGGCGAGGACTGGCTGCACATCCACCTCGGCCTCTACGGCGGCTTCACCTTCGGCGACGGCCGGGCTCCCGCGCCCATCGGCCTGGTCCGCCTGCGGATGGCCAACGACGACGGATACGCCGACCTGCGCGGCCCCAACACCTGCGAACTCCTCGGACCGGGCGAGAAGAAGGCCGTGCACGACCGCCTCGGCCCGGATCCGCTGCGCCCCGACGCGGACCCCGATGCCGCCTGGCGCCGGATCTCGCGGAGCTCCACCACCGTCGCGGCCCTGCTGATGGACCAGAAGGTGCTCGCAGGCGTGGGCAACGTCTACCGCGCCGAGGTGCTCTTCCGCCTCGGCATCAACCCCCATCGGGCCGGCCGTGACGTCACCCGCAGGGAGTGGGACGCCATATGGTCTGACCTGGTGTCGCTCATGGCGGACGGCGTCGGGGCCGGCCGCATCGACACCGTCCGCCCCGAGCACACTCCGCAGGCCATGGGCCGCCCGCCACGTGTCGACGACCACGGCGGCGAGGTGTACGTCTACCGGCGCACCGCGATGCCGTGCCTGGTCTGCAGGACCCCGGTGCGTACCGAGTCGCACGCTGCGCGGAACCTCTTCTGGTGCCCGTCCTGCCAGCAGCGGTGACTACTCCTTCACCAGCCACCACGCGGCGCCGGCACAGGCGGCGCAGAGCGGTGTGTACAGCAGCAGGTTGAGCAACCGGAACGCCGAGCCGTCGACCGTGCCGGCGCCGGTTGCCCAGATCAGCCCGGTCGCGGCACGTATCGCCGTTCCGGCCGCGACGACTGCGGTCGCCAGCCTGGGGACCGTCGGTGGGAGCGGCAGCCGGACCACTCCTCCGCGAGCCAGGAGCAGCAGAGCGGTGCCTGCCAGCGCCGCGGCGAGGGGGAGTACGACGATCGGGGTGAACGGCACCTTGGCGTTGAGCACGGCCATCGACAGGGAGTAGGCATCCCGGGCGGGCCACGTGGTGCCGGTGGCCCAGTAGAGGTGCCATCCTGCGTCGACGCCGAGGACGCCGGCCAGGGCGACGGCGACGGTGCGCCGCCGCGCGCTGCGGCTCGCGAGCGGGGTCGCCCGGGTGCTGCTGCCTGCCGCCGCGGGGGCCTCCAGCCGGGTCGTGGAGTGGCTCGTTCGATCGCTCATGGGACTCTCCTCCTGCGGTGTGCATCGGACCGACGGCTTGAAGAGTCGCCGTTTCGGCCATTCGTTCCCGTGGCCGGTGTCACACGATCGAGTGGGGAACGTTCCGGCCTTTCGGGCCCTCTCCTCCCATGACCGGAAGGAGACCGCCGTGGAAGCATCGCCCGCCTGCACCGCCCAGCTGGTGCTCGCCGCCCAGCGCGGCGACCGGCTGGCGCTCGGCCGGCTGCTGGAACTGATCACCCCTTATGTCCGAAGGCTGTGCGGCCCGATCGCGCTCGACGACGGCGCCGACGCGACCCAGGAGGCCTTGATCGCGGTGTTCCGCAAACTGCCGCAACTCCAGGAGCCTGCTGCGCTGTTCGGCTGGGTCAGAGCGATCGCCGTACGTGAGGCCGTGCGACACGTCCGCCGCCATGCGCGGTGCGAGCCCGCGGAACTGGCGGAACTGCCCGCCCCGGGCGATCCGCACCTGGCGGCTGACATCCAGGACGTCCTCGGTCGGCTCACCCCGGAGCACCGCGCCGTCCTGGTCCTGCGGGACGTGGAGGGCCTCGACGAGCGGCAGACCGCCGAACTGCTCGGTGTGGCCGCAGGCACCGTGAAGTCCCGGCTCTCCCGGGCCAGGCTCGGCTTCCGAAAGGCATGGCAGTCATGAACGCAGAACCGCGTCCGCACCACGACGGCTGGCCGGTGGCCGACTTCGACTCCGTCCGGGCCCTGCGCGTACTCGGCACCACCGTGCCGGGCGCGGCCGTGCACGAGACGCTGCTGCCCACATCACTGGAGGACGTGTGGGCGGTGGCGGCCGACCTGGCCGGCGCCATGCCCCAGTGGTTGCCCGACATCCGTACCGTCAGCGTCTCGCCCGACGGCGGTGAGGCGGTGGTCGTGGGCCATTCGCGGCTCCGGGCCCGCTTCGACATCGACCTGCGGCCCGGATGGTGCCTGATGCAGAGCCGCTACCTGCTGGGCGGCATGGCTGCAGTGGAGGAGGCGGACGGCACCCGGTTCGCCTTCCTCGGTGCATTCCGGGTTCCGGCCGCGGGCGCCCTTGGCGCTGCGCTGCGGCCACTGACCAGGCGGACGGCCAAGCGGTCGCTGCGCAGGTTCGAGGCGCTGGTCCAGGGTGGGCAGCCGTCCGAGGGTGGTGCACCATGACGCGCACGATCCTGGCCCGGCTGCCGAAGCGCGGGTGGCGCGTGCCCTCTTGCCGCTCCGCGGCCCGGCCCGGTGCGCCGCGACCACGGCCGGTCATCTTCCGACACCTGATCACGATGGCCCCCGGGTGCACGAGCGGGGCGCGGGCCGGGCCCTCGTGGGCCGTGCGCCCTGCCCGTGCACCGGGAGGCCGTCGGGCCGCCGCGGTGTCAGCCCCGGGGCAGCACGAGCGCCTGGACCTCGGGCAGGCTCCGCCAGTCGCTGGAGACGATGCTGGCGTGTGCGGCGGCGAGCTGGGTGACCCGATTGCGGGCCTGCTCTGCGGTCGGGTCGGTGGCGCTGATGGCTGGCGCGACGTTGTGGGCGTCGGTCATGACCAGCAGGTAGTGGCGGCTGTCGTACCAGGACGTGTCTATGCCACCGACGTAGGCGGACGCGTCGCCGTCGAACACCACGAACCACGGCCGGATGCTGGTCTCGCTGTACGCGGTGCGGGGGTCACCGGAGGAGGCTCCGTGCACGACGGGGAACACCTGGGCCTGACCCACCTTGCCGGCAGCGGCAAGGTCGCGCAGGTAGCGCGCGTACTCGACGTCGGTGTGCAGGGTGTCGAAGGGGTTGCCCTCCTCGACGGTGCCCGGGATGACGTCCACGAGCACGCGACCGGACAGCGCGCTGCGCGTCGGCCAGTTGCCCGCCTTGGCGGCGTCGTCGAGGGTGGTGTAGGTGCCGCCGCCGGGCTTGGTGAGAAGGTCGGCCGGGCGGAAGACGGCACTGCCGAGGTGGGCGGCTATGAGGCTGTCGAGCTGGGCGGCACCCATGCCGCGGTTGCCCGCGAACCCGCCCTTGAGCTCCAGCTTGACGACCAGCGGGCCGCTGGAGGGGTGGGCGCCCAGCCAGATGCGGATGTCGTCGAGGCAGTACTCGAGGTTCTTGTTGGTGCCGCCGCTGTAGAGCTGCGCAGCGCTGGTCGCCGCCACGCAGTTGTTGGTGTTGCCGAGCGGGTTGGAGTGGCTGACCTTCCACTCGGTGGTGACGGTGTCCGTCCAGACGTCCAGCTCGATCATGCCCGTGCCGGTGTCCAGGCCCTGGGCGAGGAAGGGGAAGGAAGCCGTCTCGTAGGTGTTGTGGATGCCGACTGCGGTGGCCGAGCCGAACGGCAGTTGGCCGCCGGTGGAGGCGCCGGACTGCTGGGCCGGGAGCAGGGAGGTGGCGGCGGCCAGCAGCGAGACGGCGAGGGTACGGCGAAGCTTCACGGTGTCTCCTCGTCAGGAGCATGAGGGCGGCGGCTCGGACGAGCCGCTTCCGGAAGCATGGAGTACCAGGACTGCTTCAAGGTGACATGACAAGAAAACTTGGCTGAAGGGCTCCGCTCAATGACCATCCGTCAGGACATGCCGGGTATATGCACGTTCAGTCCGTACGGCCGAGCACCCCGTGTTCGAGGAGCTCCGCGACCGCCGCGTCGGTGAGTCGATAGCGCACGATGCGCCCGTCCCGTTCGCCGGCCACCGTGCCTGCGGCCCGCAGGAGTCGCAGCGCCTGCGACACGGCAGGGTCGCGCATGCCGGAGGCGACGGCCAGATCGCTGACGGCCATCGGCCCGGTCTGGTGCAGGGCGAGCAGGAGGGCGAGGCGACCGGGATCGGAGAGCAGTGCGAAGCGGTCGGCCCAGGCCCGGACGTGCTCGGCGTCGCCGATCGCGGCGATGGCCTCGCAGACCTGGTGTCCGTCGATGGTGCGGTGGTGTGCGCGGTCCGCGGGGACGAGGTGCATGACGGGCATTCTCGCAGTCCGCCCTGCCGTGATCTTCGACACCTGCGCAGGTGTGCAGGCTTGCAGCTGTCGTGTCGTCACCCCTACGGTGGAGCCGCCGTGGTGCTCGGGAAGACCGGTGTCGGACCTCTGAGGTCCCAGTCCGGAGCGGCCCTCGCCACTGTGAACGGGGAGTCAATCCGTACCCCACGTGTGTCACTGGGCGCCTTGGCGCGCCCGGGAAGGCCGGGTACGGGCACCGTCGGATCCTCCCCGTGAGCCAGGAGACCGGCCACGGCATCTCACGACGACTTTCCACGAGGTGCTGGAGCGTGATCCGCAGATGACCCTGCCCGAAACCGGTACGGCCCCCAGGCCGACCGTCCCCGCTGCGCCGGCATTCCGCTGGCGGCGGGAGGACACCGTCCGTACCGCCGCCCTGATGGCGGTGATCCTGGCGATGCACGTGGTGGCGTTCGGCACGTTGTTCCTCCTCGTGGTGCCCGAGAAGTACGAGGTCGGCACGCAGGTGTTCGGTGCGGGCCTCGGCATCACCGCGTACACCCTCGGCATGCGGCACGCCTTCGACGCCGACCACATCGCCGTGATCGACAACACCACCCGCAAGCTCATGGCCGACGGTCGTCGGCCTGTCTCGGTGGGCTTCTGGTTCGCGCTGGGGCATTCGTCGATGGTCGTGCTGATGGCGGCTCTGGTCGCCGGCGGTGCTCAGCTCGCGGGCACGCTGATGGACGACGACTCCACCACGCACCAGGTGCTCGGCACCATCGGCACCACCGCGTCGGGCGCCTTCCTCTATCTCATCGCCGCGTTGAACCTCGTCGCCCTGCTCGGCATCCTGCGGGTCTTCCGCGCGATGCGGGCGGGTACGTTCGACGAGGCCGAGCTGGAGCGCCGACTCGCGTCGCGCGGCCTGATGAACCGGGTGCTCGGCCGTGCCACGCGTTCGATCACCCGGCCCGGGCAGATGTTCCCGGTCGGTCTGGTGCTCGGGCTCGGCTTCGACACCGCCACCGAGGTCGCGCTGATGGTGATGGCGGGATCCGGGGCGGCCGCCGGGCTCCCCTGGTACGCGATCGTCTGCCTGCCGTTGCTCTTCGCCGCCGGCATGAGCCTGTTCGACACGCTGGACGGCACGTTCATGAACTTCGCGTACCAGTGGGCCTTCTCCAACCCGGTGCGGAAGGTCTTCTACAACCTGACCATCACGGGCCTGTCGATCGCGGTGGCGTTCGTCATCGGCACGATCGAGCTGGTGGCGGTCCTGCACGAGAAGTTGGATCTCGGCGACCCGCTGACCGGGTGGGTCGCAGGGCTGAGCCTCGACAACGTCGGCTTCGTGATCGTCGGGCTGTTCGTGGTGGTCTGGGCCGCGGCGATCGGCTACTGGCGGTTCGCCAGGGTCGAGCAGCGCTGGGCTGCCGGGCCGACGGTCTGATCGTGGAGTGCGGGGGAGCGTGCGGTGCGCCGACCGGCTCCGGGGCTCCAGGGCTCCAGGGCTCCGGGCCTCGCGGCCCGTCCCGTTCCTTCGGGGTACCGGCCTGCTGAGGCCGGGTCAGCCGGCGGCCAGCAGCAGTGTGCCAGCCACGGCAAGGCCCGCGCCGACCACCTGCACCGGCCGCAGCCGCTCCTTCAGAACGCCACGCGCCATGAGCGCGGTGACGACGGGGTACAGCGAGGCGAGCACGGAGGCCACCGCCACGGATCCGCCGTGGGCGGCGGCCGCGTAGCTCGCGTTCGCTGCCACGTCCGCGATGCCGACGGCGGTGAGCGTGGGCAGGCTCCGTCGCAGTGCGCCGGCTTCGCCGGGTCCGGACGTTCGGGGGAGGGTCAGGAGTGCGGCGCCGCCCACCGCGACGTTGCACAGCCGCTGCACGCAGAGCGAGAGGAGCAGTCCGCCGTCGACGGTGGCCTGGGCGACGAGGGCCATGACGGCGCCGAAGCCGAAGGCCGCGCCGAGGGTGAGCAGCAGGACGCGCGCGCCGACGGCGCCGCCCTGCCGCCGAGGTCCGCCGGCGAGCGCGATACCCAGGACGGCGACGGCGATCCCGGCCAGTTGGCCCGTCCCGGGACGGTCGCCGAGCAGCAGCCCGAGACTGACGGGGACCGCCACCCCGACGGTGGCGAGGGGCGAGACCACCCCCATCGGCCCGAGTGCGAGGGCACGGTAGAACGCCAGCATCGCGAACGGGCCGATGACGCCCGCGACGGCTGCGTACCAGAGCCCGGAGGAGGCCTCGGTCCAGCCTGCGGTGACCACCACGCCGATCACCAGCAGGGCTGCCGCGAGCGCCTGGGAGGCGACGACGACCCGCAGGGCGGACATGCGCTTGGTCAGCGCGCCGCCGCCGAAGTCGGCCATCCCCCAGAGGGCGCTGGCGGAGAGGGCGAGCAGGTGGGACACCACGGTGGACTCCGGAGTACAGTCGGGCGGATTTTGTTGGCCCGCGCAGCATAGATCAGTAAAATGAACTGAACGAATCAATTTATTGGACTGGCATGCCTGATCCCGAGCTCGTCACCCAGGCCCTCGCGCGCAACCTGAAGAGGCTGCGGACCGACCGGGGCCACACGCTCGACGCCCTCGCCGCCAGGTCGGGGGTGAGCCGCGGCATGATCGTCCAGATCGAGCAGGGGCGGACCAACCCGAGCGTGGGCACGGTCGTCCGGCTGGCCGACGCGCTGGGCGTGTCCATCGCACGCCTCCTCGACTACGACGAGGTCTCGACGGTGCGGATCGTCTCCGACGACGAGGCCGTCCGGTTGTGGGCCGGGGCCAAGGGCGGCAGCGGTGTGCTGCTGAACGGCATCGAGGCGCCCGGCCCGCTGGAACTGTGGGAGTGGGTCATCATGCCGGGCGAGGCGCACGGTTCCGATCCCCACCCAGCGGGCACCGTGGAGATCGCGCGGGTCGACGAGGGTGAACTCACCCTCACTCTTGACGGCCGCGACCACCTCGTCCGCGCCGGCTCGACGGCTTCCTACGAGGCGGGCTGTGCCCACGGCTACCGCAACGCGGGCGACGTCCCGGTCCGCCTCACCCTCGTGGTCTCCGTACCGCCACCCGCACGCTGACGCGGCACCGGCGGGCGTCCGCTGACGCCACACCCGCACGCTGACGCCACACCGGCGTGCGTCCGCGCGCCCCGGTGTCCGCGCGCCCGATGTCCGTACGCCCCCGGTGCCGGCACTGCCACGGCGTCCGCACGAACGGGTGCCGACGCCGCGCGGGCCGCCGCACCGCCGACGCCGCCGCGCTCCCGGCCACCGACTTCCCTCGACGGGCGGCGACCGGCCGCCCTCCGTACGCTCGGAGCATGTCCGATGCGTATGCGGTCCGGCGTGAGCGCCTCAGGGAGCACTGCAGTGCGTCGGGGGTCGACGCGGTGCTGATCACCCGTGCAGCCAATGTCCGCTACCTCACCGGCTGCCCGCCCTGCGGTGCCAGTCTGTTGCTGACCCGGGAGCGCGCGATGCTCGCGCTGCCGGAGGGGCTGCCGCCGGACGACACCGGCGAGCACTTCCTCGGGCCCGACGTCGCGCAGTTGCTCGTGCCCTCCGAGACCGACACCGCCCTGGCGGCTGCCGAGGCGGCCGGCCGGCTGAAGGTCATGGACCTCGCGGTCGAGGAGCACGATCTCACCGTGCGCCGCTACCACGAACTCGGCGCGGTCGCCGGGGGCGTGCGGCTGGCTGATCTCGGTTCGGCGGTCGAACGCATGAGGGTCGTCAAGGACGAGCACGAGATCGCGGATCTGCGGATCGCCGCGGAGATCGCCGATCAGGCGCTCAGCGAGCTGCTGGAGTCGATCCTCGTGGGCCGGACCGAGCGTCACCTGGCGATGGAGCTGGAGCGTCGGATGATCGACCACGGCGCCGACCGTGCCGCGTTCCCCGTGTCCGTCGGCACCGGCAGCCACTCCGGCCTGGAGTCGCACCAGCCGACCGACCGCCGGGTGGAGGAGGGCGATTTCCTCACCGTCGTCCTCGGTGCCCGCTACCGCGGCTACGGCGTCTCGACCGCGCGCACGTTCGTCATCGGGGCCGCCCCGGCGTCCTGGCAGGTCGACCTGCACCGCCTGGTCTTCCGGGCGCAGCGGGCGGGCCGGGAGGCGCTCGGTCCGGGGGTGTCCGAGTCCGCGCCCGACCTGGCGGCGCGGGAGGTGCTGCAGTCGGCGGGGCACACCGAGCACCCGGTGCACCCGCTCGGACACGGAATCGGTCTGGAGATCCGGGAGGCGCCGCGCCTGGGCCCCGCCGACATGGGTAAACTGGACAGTCGCGTGCCGGTCACCGTCGGCCCGGGGGTACACCTTCCGGGGCGGGGCGGGGTCCGGATCGAGGACACGCTCGTGGTGCGCCCCCTCGAAGAGGGCGGGCCGGAGCTGCTCACCATCACCACCAAGGAGCTCCTCGCCCTGTAGCCGCCTCCGGCGGGTGCAGCATGCGGTCCTTGGTTCCTTGACAGCTATATCAGGAGTTAGTGCGCCCGTGGCTTCCACGAACGATCTCAAGAACGGCATGGTCCTCAAGCTGGACGGCGGCAAGCTGTGGTCCGTCGTCGAGTTCCAGCACGTGAAGCCCGGCAAGGGCCCGGCCTTCGTGCGCACCAAGCTCAAGGAGGTCCTGACCGGCAAGGTCGTCGACAAGACCTTCAACGCCGGCGTCAAGGTCGAGACGGCCAACGTCGACAAGCGGACCATGCAGTACTCGTACCGTGACGGCGACGCGTTCGTCTTCATGGACATGGACACCTACGACCAGATCCCGGTCAGCTCGGCGGTCGTCGGCGACTCCGCCAAGTACCTGCTGGAGGGCTTCGAGGCCCTGGTGGCGCAGAACGACGGCGCCCCGCTGTACGTCGAGCTCCCGGCTGCGGTCGAGCTGGTCATCGCCGAGACCGAGCCGGGCCTGCAGGGCGACCGCTCGACCGGCGGCACCAAGCCGGCCACCCTGGAGACCGGTGCCGAGATCCAGGTGCCGCTCTTCGTCACCACCGGCGAGAAGGTCAAGGTCGACACCCGCGACGGCAGCTACCTCGGCCGGGTCAAGTAATCGTGTCCAACGCGCGCACCAAGGCCCGCACGCGGGCCTTCCAGATCCTGTTCGAGGCCGACCACCGTGGCGTTCCCCCGCAGCGGGTGCTCGCCGAGTGGGTGGGCCGTGCTCGGGAGGCCAAGCCGGGTGACACCACCCCGCAGGTCGCCGAGTACACGATGGAGCTGGTCGAGGGCTACAGCGAGTACGCCCGACGCATCGACGAGCTGATCTCCACCTACGCCGTGGGCTGGACGATCGACCGCATGCCGATCGCGGACCGCAACGTGCTGCGGATCGGTGCCTACGAGCTGATCTGGGAGGACAGCGTCCCGGACGCGGTCGTCCTGGACGAGGCCGTGGAGATCGCCAAGGAGTACTCGACCGACGACTCCCCGGCGTTCGTCAACGGTCTGCTGGCTCGTTTCATGGAGCTCAAGCCGTCGATCCGTCGCGGCTGAGCGGCCCCCCGCATGACGCCGTGAAAGGCCGTCGGACCACTTGGTCCGGCGGCCTTCGCGCTGTCCGGCGGGGGCGTAGGCTACCGATGAGTAGTGTCTGAGGCGAAGGGCGTACCACCCATGACCACCGCGATACGCAGCGAGTTCGACCGGGGCATCGCACTGACCCCGCATCCCGACGAGCCCGGCCGGTACGAGGCCGAGCTCGGCGCCGGCTGGCAGATCGGCGGCGGGGTCAACGGCGGCCTGCTGCTCGCCGTCGCCGGGCACGCGATCTCCCTCGCGAACAGCGCGGACAGCGAGAACAGAGCGGACAGCGAGAACAGAGCGGACAGCGAGAACGGCGCGAACAGCCCGGACAGTGCGACCGGTGCGACCGGCGCGGGCGCCCACCGCCACCCGCTCTCGATCACCGGCCACTACCTCTCCGCCTCCCGCCCCGGCCCCGCCTCCGTGCTCACCGGGACGGTCCGCCGAGGCCGCACGCTCACCACGGGCACCGCCTCGCTCGTGCAGGACGGTGAGGAGCGGTTGCGCGTCCTCGCCACCTACGGCGACCTGACCACCCTGGACGGCGAGGTCGCCACCAGCGCCGAGCCGCCGGTGATGCCGGTGCCCGACGCGTGCATCGGTGTCGAGCACGCCCCGCCGCAACTCATCGAACAGGCCGCCCTGCTGGAGCGCTTCGACCTCCGCCTCGACCCGGCCACCGTGGGCTGGGCCCTCGGGCAGCCTTCGATGAACGGTCGCATCCAGGGCTGGTTCCGGCTCGCCGACGGCCGACAGCCCGATCCGCTGCTCCTCCTGCTCGTGGCCGACGCCCTGCCGCCGGTCACCTTCGACCTCGGCATGCCCGGCTGGGCGCCCACCATCGAACTGACCGTGCATCTGCGGGCGGTGCCCGCGCCGGGCTGGCTGCGCGTCAGCCAGGCCACCCGCAACCTGGCCGGCGGGTACTTCGAGGAGGACTGCGAGATCTGGGACGAGACCGGTCGCCTGGTCGCCCAGTCGCGCCAGCTCGCCCGGGCCCCGCGCCCCGCGTAGGACGGCCCTCCGTCCCGCCTCCGTCCCGCCTCCGCCTCCGCCTCCGCCCCCGTCCTCGGGGGAGGCGCCCGCCCGGCGACCCTGACGCACCGTCACGCTGCGGCACCACCGGCCCCGGTGGTGCCGTCCGCGCGTGACTGCTGACGCTCGGTTACAAGGCTGTGACACCGGGTGCGTGTGCGCCCCGGGGAGGCGGGGATGAACCCCGGCAGCGGCAGAACCGCCGCCCACCGCACCACCCGCAGGAGCTCACGATGTCCCGCAACAGCCGCTCCCCCCGCCCTTCCCGCTGCACCGCCCACACCCCGGCAGGGCGGCCGCGTAGCGAGGAGACGTTCGTGACGGGCATCCTGACCAGCTCCGAGGACTTCGAGCTGGCCCGCCCGTGGCGCCTGACCGATGCCGCGGACTGGGACAGCTACCTGCTCGACACGGCGGTCCTGCTGGCCGACGCGCGCCGCACCTACGACGCCGTGCAGGCCCGGATGTTCCACCCCGAGGACTTCGTCGACTTCTGCCTCCTGCACCGCCTCGACCCGGCCGAGCCCGCCGCCCGGGACCGCTACCTCGTCAACCCGCCGCTGCAGACCCAGCTGCTTCGCTACCAGGGGGAGGACCTCTCCGGCGATTTCGTTCCCCGCCTCGTGCGGGCCCGGGAGAGCGGCCTGACGCTGCGCCACATCGAGCTGCTGCTCGACGACGGCGACCCTGCGGAGGACGTCGCGCCGCGGGTGCGGCGCGCCCACCAGCGAGGGGCCGAACTGTTCCGGCGGATGCTGGTGGGCGCGGGGTTCGGCGCGTACCGCTTCCTGTGCGCGGTGGAGGCGCCGGGCGGCCGGCTGGAGGCGGAGGCGCGGATCCTGCACTGGGAGGACGGCGTGGTGCGCGTCAACGACGAGGATCTCGACCTGGTCTGCGCGGTGCTCTGCGCGGGCCTCTACCGCGAGCTCCCCGGTGCGGCGCTGATGCACGGGTCGCAGGGGTCGGCGGGTGCCTGCGGAGAGTACCGGCAGGTGGCCTGGGCCTGGCAGAGCGACGGCCTGGGCTACACCCCGGCGGCCGTCCGGCTGGACGACGTGGCGGCCGAGCCCGGCTTCAGCCTGGGCTCGGTGTGCTGACCGGACGGTGGTCCGGACACGCCGCGGCGGGGCCCGCAGCACCCGCTGTGCGCCCCGCCGTGACGTTTCTGCTGGGACCGGCTCAGCCGGCGTCCTCCTCGCGGACGGCGCGGCGCGCGTCCGGGTTCAGCACGCCCCAGCTGATGAGCTGCTCGGTGAGGATCGACGGCGACTGGTCGTAGATCACGGCCAGGGTGCGCAGGTCGTCCTGGCGGATCGAGAGCACCTTGCCGTTGTAGTCGCCGCGCTGGCTCTGGATGGTCGCCGCGTACCGCTGGAGCGGACCGGCCTTCTCGGACGGCACCTGGGTCAGTCTCTCCAGGTCGAGGACCAGGCGCGGCGGCGGCTCGGCCGCGCCGCCCGGGGTGCCGCCGGGCAGCAGCTCCTGCACCGGCACGCCGTAGAACTCGGCGAGCTCGGCGAGGCGCTGCACCGTCACCGCGCGGTCGCCGCGCTCGTACGAGCCGACGACGACGGCCTTCCAGCGACCCTGGGACTTCTCTTCGACGCCGTGCAGGGAGAGACCCTGCTGAGTGCGGATGGCCCGGAGCTTGGCCCCGAGCTGCTTCGCGTAGTCGCTGGACATTGATCTCCCCGGACAATATTGCTTCGCGTGCAGTGAAGAGCCACGAGAGCGCGGGTGGTGACCGCGGGCCGTTCGCCCGAACCGGTGGGTGAGGCGTCGGCCCCGTAACTCACTGTGAGGTTACGTAGAGTGAGGTAGTCGCGTCAAGCCGAATGGGGCAGTCGTGCGAATAGCGCGGGGCCGCGGCGTGCCCCGGCCGACGGCGCGCAGGCTGACCTGCGGCGACGTCAAGCGGAGCGGCTGCTTCCCGGGGGGCGGTGGGCGCACTGCTAGCATGGGTGCGGCCCCGGTGCGCCGGACGCCAATCCCAGACATCCTTTAAGACCCGTCCCGTGAGGCGGGGAAGGAGGTCCGCTTCGGCATGACCACAGACACGCATTCGACGCCGCGTCCCCCGCACCAGGTGCTGGACGCCACCGACATCGCCCGGGTCGTCACCCGGATCGCCCACGAGATCGTGGAACGCGCCAAGGGCGCGGAGGACGTCGTCCTGCTCGGCATCCACACCCGCGGTGTCCACCTGGCCCGCCGGCTGCACACCAAACTCACCCAGATCACCGGGCGCGACATCCCGCTCGGCACCCTGGACATCACCATGTACCGGGACGACCTGCGGCTGAAGCCCGCCCGCGCCCTGGAGCACACCGAGATCCCCGCCGCCGGCATCGACGGCAAGCTGGTGATCCTGGTCGACGACGTGCTGTTCTCCGGCCGCACCATCCGCGCCGCGCTCGACGCGCTCAGCGACATCGGCCGCCCGCGCGCCGTGCAGCTGGCCGTCCTCGTCGACCGGGGCCACCGGGAGCTGCCCATCCGCGCCGACTACGTGGGCAAGAACCTGCCCACCTCGCTGCGCGAGGCCGTGCAGGTGCAGCTCGCCGACGCCGACGGCCGGGACGCCGTCCTGGTCGGCGACCGCGACTACGCGGCCCGTTCGTCCCAGGCCCTCGCCGCCGACCCGCACCTCCCGGAGTGACCGCGTGAAGCGCCATCTCGTCTCCACCGCCGGCCTGAGCCGCGACGACGCCCTGCTGATCCTGGACACCGCCGAGGAGCTCGCCCAGCTCTCCGGCCGTGCCGTCAAGAAGCTCCCCACCCTGCGCGGCCGCACCGTCGTCAACCTCTTCTTCGAGGACTCGACCCGCACCAAGACCTCCTTCGAGGTCGCGGAGAAGCGGCTCTCCGCCGACGTCATCAACTTCTCGGCCAAGGGCTCCTCGGTCTCCAAGGGCGAGAGCCTCAAGGACACCGCGCTGACCCTGCAGGCCATGGGCGCCGACGCCGTCGTCATCCGCCACCACGCCTCCGGCGCGCCCGCCCGGCTCGCCGACTCCGAGTGGCTGCACGGCAGCGTCATCAACGCGGGCGACGGCACCCACGAGCACCCCACCCAGGCCCTGCTCGACGCCTTCACGATGCGCCGCCACCTCAACCCCGGCCTCGGCCGCGACCTCGCGGGCCGCCGGATCACCATCGTCGGCGACATCCTGCACAGCCGGGTGGCCCGCTCCAACGTGCACCTGCTCACCACGCTGGGGGCCGAGGTCACGTTCGTCGCACCGCCCACGCTCGTCCCGATCGGCATCGAGAACTGGCCCTGCCAGGTGTCGTACGACCTCGACACCGTGCTGCCGAAGACGGACGCGCTGATGATGCTGCGGGTGCAGCGCGAGCGGATGAACGCCGCGTTCTTCCCGACCGAGCGGGAGTACTCGCGCCGGTACGGCATGGACGGCATCCGGATGGCGCAGCTGCCCGAGCACGCGATCGTCATGCACCCCGGCCCGATGGTCCGCGGGATGGAGATCACGGCCGAGGTCGCCGACTCGCCGCGCTGCACCGTGGTCGAGCAGGTCGCCAACGGCGTCTCCGTCCGGATGGCCGTGCTCTACCTCCTCCTCGGCGGAGCCACCCTCGCCGACGCACCTCGTACCGACTCCTCGGAGGCCGCCCTGTGACCAGCTACCTGATCCGCAACGCCCAGATCCTGGGCGGCGCCGCCAAGGACATCCACATCGCCGACGGCGTCATCGCGGCGATCGGCGACCACCTGGACGTCGAGGCGGACGTCGACCTCGACGCGCACGGCCTCATCGCCCTGCCCGGCCTGGTCGACCTGCACACCCACCTGCGCGAGCCCGGCCGGGAGGACGCCGAGACCGTCCTCACCGGCACCCAGGCCGCGGCCAAGGGCGGCTACACCACCGTCCACGCGATGGCGAACACCTTCCCGGTGGCCGACACCGCGGGCGTCGTCGAGCAGGTCTGGCGGCTCGGCCAGGAGTCCGGCTACTGCGACGTGCAGCCGGTCGGTGCCGTCACCGTGGGGCTGGAGGGCAAGAAGCTCGCCGAGCTCGGCGCCATGCACGACTCCGCCGCCGGCGTCCGGGTCTTCTCCGACGACGGCAAGTGCGTCGACGACGCGGTGATCATGCGCCGCGCGCTGGAGTACGTGAAGGCCTTCGACGGCGTCGTCGCCCAGCACGCCCAGGAGCCGCGCCTCACCGAGGGCGCCCAGATGAACGAGGGCCAGGTCTCCGGCGAGCTCGGGCTCGGCGGCTGGCCGGCCGTCGCCGAGGAGTCGATCATCGCCCGCGACGTGCTGCTCGCCGCGCACGTCGGCTCCCGCCTGCACGTCTGCCACGTCTCCACGGCCGGCTCGGTCGAGATCATCCGGTGGGCCAAGGCCAAGGGCTGGAACGTCACCGCCGAGGTCACCCCGCACCACCTGCTGCTCACCGACGAGCTCGTCCGCAGCTACGACCCGGTCTACAAGGTCAACCCGCCGCTGCGCACCGCCGCCGACGTGGAGGCGCTGCGCGCCGCGCTCGCCGACGGCACCATCGACGCCGTCGCCACCGACCACGCCCCGCATCCGGCGGAGGACAAGGACTGCGAGTGGGCCGTCGCCGCGATGGGCATGGTGGGCCTGGAGACCGCGCTGTCGGTCGTGCAGCAGACGATGGTCGACACGGGCCTGCTGAACTGGGAGGGCGTCGCCGACCGCATGTCGCACCGCCCGGCGCGGATCGGCCGTCTCACCGGGCAGGGCCGGCCCGTCTCGGTCGGTGAGCCGGCGAACCTGGTGCTCTTCGATCCCGCGTACCGTGGTGCCGTGGATCCCGACACCTTCGCCACCCGCAGCCGCAACACCCCCTACCGCGGTCTCGACCTGCCCGGACGCGTCCACGCGACGTTCCTGCGCGGCCGGGCCACGGTGCTCGCCGGAGAGCTCGCCGACCGGGACGGGCTCGCGTGACGCCGCTCGCCACCGGGTACGCCGCGGGGCAGCTCGCCACCGAGAAGGCCAAGGTCACCGACTGGCCCGGGTACATCGGGTGGACGGTCGGCCTGCTGATCCTGATCGCGCTGGTGTACTGGCTGATGCGGCAGGGCTGGAACTGGCGCCGCACGCTGCAGTCCGACCTGCCGCCGCTGCCCGCCGTGCCGGACGACCCGGGCACGGCGCTCCTGGAGAGCAGCGGCCGCTACCACGGCTCCACCACCGCCGGGAACTGGCTGGACCGCGTCGTGGCCCACGGCCTCGGCACGCGCAGCCTCGCCGGGCTGACGCTCACCGAGCGGGGCCTGCTGGTCCGCCGCCCCGGCGACGCCGACCTGTGGATCCCCGCCGAGGCGCTCACCGCCGCGCGCCGCGACTCGGGGATCGCCGGCAAGGTCGTCCCCTCCGGGCTGCTGGTCGTCACCTGGGACCTCCGGGGCACCGCCCTGGACTCCGGGTTCCGGGCCGACCACCCCGACGAGCACACCGCCTGGGTCGAGGCGGTCGAGGCTCTTGTGACACGCACGAAGACGAAGAAGACGGAAGAGGCCGCCCCATGACCGCACCTGCCCCCACCACGCCTCGCACCAGGCGGGAGCGAGTGCCCGCCGTGCTCATCCTGGAGGACGGCCGGACGTTCCGCGGCCAGGCGTACGGCGCCGTCGGCGAGACGTTCGGCGAGGCGGTCTTCAACACCGGCATGTCCGGCTACCAGGAGACGCTGACCGACCCCTCGTACCACCGCCAGGTGGTCGTGATGACCGCCCCGCAGATCGGCAACACCGGCTGGAACGACGAGGACGACGAGTCCAGGCAGATCTGGGTCGCCGGGTACGTCGTCCGCGACCCCGCCCGGGTGCCGTCCAACTGGCGCTCGCGCCGCTCGCTCGACGACGAGCTCACCGCGCAGGGCGTCGTCGGCATCAGCGGCATCGACACCCGCGCGCTCACCCGCCACCTGCGCGAGCGCGGCGCGATGCGCGTCGGCATCTTCTCCGGCCCGGCGCTCGCCGACGAGCCGGCGCTGCTCGCCCGGGTGCTGGAGGCGCCGGAGATGAAGGGCGCCGACCTGTGCGCGGAGGCGGCCACCACCGAGACCTACGTCGTGCCGGCCGTCGGCGAGAAGCGCTTCACCGTCGCCGCCCTCGACCTCGGCATCAAGGCGATGACCCCGCAGCGGATGGCCGAGCGCGGGATCGAGGTGCACGTGCTGCCCGCGAACTCCACCCTGGAGGACGTCTACGCCGTGAACCCGGACGGCGTGTTCTTCTCCAACGGCCCCGGCGACCCGGCCACCGCCGACCACCAGGTGGCGGTCGCCCGCGGCGTGCTGGAGCGGAAGACCCCGTTCTTCGGCATCTGCTTCGGCAACCAGATCCTCGGCCGCGCCCTGGGCTTCGGCACCTACAAGCTCAAGTACGGCCACCGCGGCATCAACCAGCCGGTGCAGGACCGCACCACCGGCAAGGTCGAGGTGACCGCGCACAACCACGGCTTCGCCGTGAACGCGCCGCTGGACACGGTCAGCGAGACCCCGTTCGGCCGCGTCGAGGTCTCCCACGTCTGCCTCAACGACGACGTGGTCGAGGGCCTGCAGGCGCTGGACGTGCCCGCCTTCTCGGTGCAGTACCACCCGGAGGCGGCCGCCGGCCCGCACGACGCCGCGTACCTCTTCGACCGCTTTGTCGACCTGATGGCCGGTGCCCCGGCCCGCACCGCCACCGCAGGGAGCTGACCCGTGCCGAAGCGCACCGACATCAAGTCCGTCCTGGTCATCGGGTCCGGCCCGATCGTGATCGGCCAGGCGGCGGAGTTCGACTACTCGGGCACCCAGGCCTGCCGCGTGCTGAAGGCCGAGGGCCTGCGCGTGATCCTGGTCAACTCCAACCCGGCCACGATCATGACCGACCCGGAGATCGCCGACGCCACGTACGTCGAGCCGATCACCCCGGCCTTCGTCGAGAAGATCATCGCCAAGGAGCGCCCCGACGCGCTGCTGCCCACCCTCGGCGGCCAGACCGCGCTCAACACCGCGATCTCCCTGCACGCCGACGGCACGCTGGAGAAGTACGGCGTCGAGCTCATCGGCGCCGACGTCGAGGCGATCAACAAGGGCGAGGACCGCCAGCTCTTCAAGGGCGTCGTCGAGGCCGTGCACGCCAGGATCGGCCACGGCGAGTCCGCCCGCTCGGTGATCTGCCACTCGATGGACGACGTCATCAAGGGCGTCGACACCCTCGGCGGCTACCCGGTCGTCGTGCGCCCGTCCTTCACCATGGGCGGCGCCGGCTCCGGCTTCGCGCACGACGAGGAGGACCTGCGCCGCATCGCCGGCCAGGGCCTGGCCCTCTCGCCGACCACCGAGGTGCTCCTGGAGGAGTCCATCCTCGGCTGGAAGGAGTACGAGCTGGAGCTGATGCGCGACAAGCACGACAACGTCGTGGTCGTCTGCTCCATCGAGAACTTCGACCCGATGGGCGTGCACACCGGCGACTCGATCACCGTCGCCCCGGCGATGACGCTGACCGACCGCGAGTACCAGATCCTGCGCGACATCGGCATCGCCGTCATCCGCGAGGTCGGCGTCGACACCGGCGGCTGCAACATCCAGTTCGCCGTCAACCCCGACGACGGCCGGATCATCGTCATCGAGATGAACCCGCGCGTCTCCCGCTCCTCGGCGCTCGCGTCGAAGGCCACCGGCTTCCCGATCGCCAAGATCGCCGCCAAGCTGGCCGTGGGCTACACGCTGGACGAGATCCCCAACGACATCACCGAGCAGACCCCGGCGTCCTTCGAGCCGACGCTCGACTACGTCGTCGTGAAGGTGCCGCGGTTCGCGTTCGAGAAGTTCCCGTCCGCCGACGCCACGCTCACCACGACCATGAAGTCGGTCGGCGAGGCCATGGCGATGGGCCGCAACTTCCCCGAGGCGCTCAACAAGGCGCTGCGCTCGCTGGAGAAGAAGGGCAGCCAGTTCACCTGGGCCGGCCCGGTCGGCGACAAGGCCGCGCTGCTGGCGAAGGCCGTCGTGCCGACCGACGGCCGGATCAACACCGTCATGGAGGCCATCCGCGCGGGCGCCACCCCCGAGGAGGTGTTCGACGCCACCAGGATCGACCCGTGGTTCGTCGACCAGCTCTTCCTGCTCGACGAGATCGCCGCCGAGCTGGCCGGGGCCGAGAAGCTCACCCCCGAGCTGCTCCGCCACGCCAAGCGGCACGGCTTCTCCGACCAGCAGGTCGGCGAGATCCGCGGCCTCAAGGCGGACGTCGTCCGCGAGGTCCGGCACGCACTCGGCATCCGTCCGGTCTTCAAGACCGTCGACACCTGCGCCGCCGAGTTCGCCGCCAGGACCCCGTACTTCTACTCGTCCTACGACGAGGAAAGCGAGGTCGCGCCGCGGACCAAGCCCGCCGTGATCATCCTCGGCTCGGGCCCGAACCGCATCGGCCAGGGCATCGAGTTCGACTACTCCTGCGTGCACGCCTCCTTCGCGCTCGCCGACGCCGGGTACGAGACCGTCATGGTCAACTGCAACCCGGAGACCGTCTCCACCGACTACGACACCTCCGACCGGCTCTACTTCGAGCCGCTCACCCTGGAGGACGTCCTGGAGATCGTGCACGCCGAGCGGCAGGCGGGCCCGCTCGCCGGCGTCATCGTGCAGCTCGGCGGCCAGACCCCGCTCGGCCTCGCGCAGGCGCTCAAGGACAACGGCGTGCCGATCGTCGGCACCCAGCCCGAGGCGATCGACCTCGCCGAGGAGCGCGGCGCCTTCGGCCGCGTCCTGCGCGACGCCGGTCTGCCCGCGCCCAAGCACGGTACCGCCTTCTCCTTCGACGAGGCCAAGGCCATCGCCGACGAGATCGGCTACCCCGTGCTCGCCCGCCCGTCCTACGTGCTCGGCGGCCGCGGCATGGAGATCGTCTACGACGAGCCCTCGCTCGCCTCCTACCTGGAGCGGCACGCCGGCCTGATCTCCGAGCACCCCGTGCTCATCGACCGCTTCCTCGACGACGCGGTGGAGATCGACGTCGACGCGCTGTACGACGGCACCGAGCTCTACCTCGGCGGAGTCATGGAGCACATCGAGGAGGCCGGCATCCACTCCGGCGACTCGGCCTGCGCCCTGCCGCCGATCACCCTCGGCAACTCCGACGTCAAGCGGCTGCGCGCCTCCACCGAGGCGATCGCCAAGGGCGTCGGCGTGCGCGGCCTGATCAACATCCAGTTCGCGATGGCCGGCGACATCCTCTACGTGCTGGAGGCCAACCCGCGCGCCTCCCGCACGGTGCCGTTCACCTCCAAGGCGACGGCCGTGCCGCTGGCCAAGGCCGCCGCCCGGATCTCGCTCGGCACGACCATCGCCGAGCTGCGCCGCGAGGGCATGCTCCCGGCGGAGGGCGACGGCGGCACCCTGCCCGCCGACGCGCCGATCTCCGTCAAGGAGGCCGTCATGCCGTGGTCGCGCTTCCGCGACGTGCACGGCCGCGGCGTCGACACCGTGCTGGGCCCGGAGATGCGTTCCACCGGCGAGGTCATGGGCATCGACAGGGTCTTCGGCACGGCGTACGCCAAGTCGCAGGCCGGTGCCTACGGCGCCCTGCCCACCAAGGGCAAGGTCTTCGTCTCGGTCGCCAACCGCGACAAGCGCAACCTGGTCTTCCCGGCCCGCGCGCTCGCCGAGCTCGGCTTCGAGCTGCTCGCCACCGCAGGCACCGCCGAGGTGCTGCAGCGCGGCGGCATCCCCGCCACCGTCGTGCGCAAGCACAGCGAGGGCGAGGGCCCGAACGGCGAGCAGACGATCGTCCAGCTGATCCACGAGGGCGCCGTCGACCTGATCATCAACACCCCGTACGGCACCGGCGGCCGCCTCGACGGCTACGAGATCCGCACCGCCGCGGTCTCGCGCGGGGTGCCGTGCCTGACCACCGTCCAGGCGATGGGTGCGGCCGTGCAGGGCATCGACGCGCTGCTGCGCGGCGAGGTCGGCGTGCGGTCGCTGCAGGAGCACGCGGCCCAGATCAACGCCGGCCGCAAGTAGTCCGATCCCGTGGGGGGCACCGTACGACGGGTGCCCCCCACGGCCATGCTCAGGAAAGGGCGCACCCCGCCGTGTACAAGCTCCTGTTCGACCTGGTCTTCAAGAAGATGGACCCGGAGAAGGCCCACCACCTGGGCTTCTTCTGGATCCGGCTGGCCGCCTCCGTGCCCGGTCTGCGCCGGCTCGTGCGGCGTGTCCTCGCCCCGCGCGACCCGGCGCTGCGGACGACCGCGCTCGGGCTCGACCTGCCGGGGCCGTTCGGGCTCGGCGCGGGCTTCGACAAGAACGGCATCGGCATCGACGGCCTGGCGATGATCGGCTTCGACTTCGTCGAGATCGGCACGATCACCGGTGAGCCGCAGCCGGGCAACCCGCAGCCGCGGCTGTTCCGGCTCGTCGAGGACCGCGCCCTGATCAACCGGATGGGCTTCAACAACCAGGGCTCCGCCCGGGTCGCGGCCCGTCTCGCCGGCCGGGTGCGCACCGGCTCCACCCCGGTCGTCGGCATCAACATCGGCAAGACCAAGGTCGTGGAGGAGGCCGACGCCACCGAGGACTACCTCAAGTCGACCCGCCGGCTCGCCCCGCACGCCGACTACCTCGTCGTCAACGTCTCCTCGCCGAACACCCCCGGCCTGCGCAACCTCCAGGCGGTGCAGATCCTCGGCCCGCTGCTGTGGGACGTCCGCAAGGCCGCCGACGAGGTCACCTCGCACCACGTGCCGCTGCTGGTGAAGATCGCACCCGACCTCGCCGACGAGGACATCGACGAGATCGCCGACATGGCCCTCACCCTGGGCCTGGACGGCATCATCGCCACCAACACCACCATCGGCCGCGAGGGCCTGGCCACCGACGCCGCCCGGGTCGAGGAGATCGGCATGGGCGGCCTCTCCGGCGCCCCGCTCAAGGCCCGTTCGCTGGCGGTCCTGCAGCGGCTGCGCGCCCGGACCGAGGGACGGCTGACGATCGTGTCGGTCGGCGGCATCGAGACCGCCGAGGACGCCTGGCAGCGCATCGTGCACGGCGCCGACCTGGTGCAGGGCTACAGCGCCTTCATCTACGAGGGCCCGTTCTGGATGCGCCGGGTACACAAGGGCCTGGCGGCCCGGCTGCGGGCCGGCGGCCACAGGAGCATCGCCGACGCCGTGGGCTCCGCCGCGCGCTGACCCCGCCGGCCGTCCGGGCACCGCCGTGACCCGGACCCCGACCGGCCCGTTGCACACCGGGCGGCCGCGCCCACGGGACGCGGCCACGGACACCCCAGAGAGGCGGACGAGAGATGGCCCATCCGGTCAGGTCCCGGGCGGAGGTGCTCTCCACCACCCCCGAGGGCGCCCGTCACCGGCTCGTGCTGCGGGCCGCCGAGGCCGCACCCCGGGTGCGTCCGGGCCACCTCGCGTCCCTCGCGGCCGACGGCGGTGACGGCGTGCTGCGGGAGTGCGTGCCGATCGTGCGGGCGGACGCCGCCGCCGGCACGGTCGAACTCGTCGTCGACCGGGCGCCGACCGGCGGCGCGGTCGACCTGATCGCGCCGCTGGGCACGCCCTTCCCGGTGCCCGAGGAGGCCGTCGTCGCCCTGCTGGTCGGCCACGCCGGGCACGCCGCGCCGCTGCCGGCGCTCGCCGAGGAGATCCGTGCCCGCGGCGGGCAGGTCGGCTTCCTCCTCGGCGCGCCGACCGCCGCCGCGCTGCACGGCGTCGAGCAGGCCCGTGCGCTCACCCAGGACGTGCTGGTGGTCACCGAGGACGGGTCGGCCGGGCTACCCGGGCCGCTCGCCGACCCGGTGCCGCAGGCCGTCCGGGCGATCGGCGCCACGGTGGTCCACGCCGCCGGTCCGCCCGCCGTGCTGGCGGCGGTCGCAGGGGCCGCGGCCGAGGCGGGCGCGCGCTGCTGGACGATGGCGGACACCCCGATGCCCTGCGGCACGGGGCTGTGCGCGGCCTGCGTCCTGCCCGTGGACGGCGCCGACGGCGTCACCCGCTTCGCCCGGGCCTGCACCGAGGGCCCGGTGTTCGACGGTGCCCGGGTCCGCTGGGCCGACCTCGGCGGCGTCCCGGACGGGCTGGTGGGCGGCTGATGGACCCCCGGGACGTCGACCTCACCGCGCCGTTCGGCCCGGTGCTGCTGCCCAACCCGCTGGTGACGGCGGCCGGCTGCGGCGGCACGGGCCGCGAACTCGCCCGGTTCGTCCCGCTGGACGCGCTCGGCGCCGTCACCACCCGCACGGTCATGCCCGAGCCGCGGGCCGGCCATCCGGCCCCGCGCGCCGCCGCGGTGCCCGCGGGCGTGCTGACCGCCCTCGGCCTGCCCGGGCCCGGCATCGACGCCTTCGTCGAGCACGAGCTGCCCTGGCTCGCCGAGCGCGGCGCCCGGGTCGTGGTGTCCGTCGCCGGGCAGCGGATCGAGGAGTTCGCCGCGCTCGCCGCCCGGCTCGGCGGCCTGCCCGGCGTCGTCGGCCTGGAGCTCAACATCGGCGGGCCCAGCCACGCCGACCTGGGCCTGGTCTTCGCCGCCAACCCGGCGATCTCCTACGACCTGGTGCGCGCGGTGCGCCGGGCCGCCCCCGCCGACCTGCCGGTCTACGCGAAGCTCGCACCGGACGTGCTGTCGATCACCGACATCGCCGCGGCCTGCGTCCAGGCCGGCGCGGACGGCCTCTCCATGATCAACACGCTGCCCGGCCTGGAGATCGACCCGGTGACCCTGCGCCCCGCGCTCGCCGCCGGGCCCGGCGGCCTCTCCGGACCCGCCGTCCGCCCGGTGGCGCTCCGCTGCGTGCACCAGGTGCGCGCGGCGATGCTCGCCGGACGGGTGCCCGAGGTGCCCGTCCTCGGCATGGGCGGCATCCGCACCGGCCGCGACGCCCTCGCCTTCGCGGCTGCCGGCGCGAGCGGCTTCGCGGTCGGCTCCGCACTCCTGCGCGACCCCACGGCACCGCTGCGCATCCTCGACGAGCTGCGCACCGAGCTCGCCGTCCGCGGCCTCGCCGCCTTCACCGACGCGGTGGGCCTGGCCCACCGCACCGATCCACCGAGAGGACCCCGATGACCACCCTCGCCCCGTTCGGCGCCCGCCTGCGCGCATCCCTCGACAGCCGCGGGCAGCTCTGCGTCGGCATCGACCCGCACGCCTCGCTGCTGGCCGCGTGGGGCCTCGGCGACGACGTCGCCGGCCTGGAGTCGTTCTCCCGCACGGTCGTCGAGGCGCTCGCCGACCGGGTCGCCGTGCTCAAGCCGCAGGCCGCCTTCTTCGAGCGCTTCGGCTCCCGCGGCATCGCCGTGCTGGAGGCCTGCGTGGCGGAGGCCCGCGCCGCCGGCGCCCTCGTCGTGATGGACGCCAAGCGCGGCGACATCGGTTCGACCATGGCCGCGTACGCGGAGACCTTCCTCTCGCCGGGGAGCCCGCTCTTCTCGGACGCGCTCACCGTCAGCCCGTACCTCGGCTTCGGCTCGCTGCAGCCCGCCGTCGACCTGGCCCGTGCGAACGGCTGCGGCCTCTTCGCCCTGGCGCTCACCTCCAACCCGGAGGGGGCGGAGGTGCAGCGGGCGGTGGCCGCCGACGGCGCGACCGTGGCGCAGGGCGTGCTGAGCCGGCTCGCGGCGGAGAACGCGGGCGAGGAGCCGCTCGGTTCGTTCGGTGCGGTCGTCGGTGCGACACTCGCCGAGGCGGGGGTCGATCTCGCGATCAACGGCCCGCTGCTCGCCCCCGGGGTGGGTGCCCAGGGCGCCACCGCCGCCGACCTGCCGAGGGTCTTCGGCGCCTCGGTGCGCAACGTGCTGCCGAGCGTGAGCCGTGACGTGCTGAAGCACGGGCCGTCCGTGCGGGCGCTGCGGGACGCGGCCCAGGTCTTCGTCGACGATGTGAGCGCCGTCACAAAGGGGTGACCGACGGCCGCGGACAGCGGCGGGTTTGCCCGGAAAAGTCCTGTGTCCGCCCCGGCTGACCAGGACTTTTCGTGTTCTTTTCCTGACGTGGCGGCCTAAGTTGGGTAGTGTCCGGCGGTAGGTCACCGGAAGGCGGCGGAAAATCCGCCGCCGTGCAGGTCAGAGCCTGCTCTCCGGGGGCCGGGCACCACCAGTCATAGCTCATCCCTTCCATCCACACCTGAGGTGAACGGCGTGGCTCTTCCGCCCCTTACCCCCGAACAGCGCGCCGCTGCGCTCGCCAAGGCCGCCGAGGCTCGGCGGAAGCGCGCCGACGTGAAGAACAAGCTCAAGCACTCCGGTGCCTCGCTGCACGACGTGATCAAGGCCGGCAAGGCCGACGACGAGGTCATCGGCAAGATGAAGGTTTCTGCACTGCTGGAGAGCCTCCCCGGCGTCGGCAAGGTGCGGGCGAAGCAGATCATGGAGCGCCTCGGCATCTCCGAGAGCCGCCGCGTGCGCGGCCTCGGTACGAACCAGATCGCCTCGCTGGAGCGGGAGTTCGGCTCCGCCGCCTCCTGAACCGGGGTGCTGGTCCCCGGAACGTCCGCGATCCGGGATAATCGGTGCATGAGTGAGCGTCCGCGGCTGACCGTGCTCTCCGGCCCTTCGGGGGTCGGCAAGAGCACGGTCGTCGCTCATATGAGGAAGATGCACCCCGAGGTCTGGCTCTCGGTGTCGGCCACCACCCGGCACCCGAGGCCCGGCGAGCGCGACGGGGTCCAGTACCACTTCGTCGACCACGACCAGTTCGACAAGCTGGTCGCCAACGGCGAGCTGCTGGAGTGGGCGGTGTTCGCGGGGAACCGCTACGGCACCCCCCGGCAGGCCGTCCAGGACAAGCTCGACCGCGGCGAGCCGGTCCTGCTGGAGATCGACCTGCAGGGCGCCCGGCAGGTGCGGGAGTCGATGCCCGAGGCCCAGCTCGTGTTCCTGGCTCCGCCGAGCTGGGACGAGCTGGTCCGCCGGCTCACCGGCCGGGGCACCGAACCGCAGCACGTGATCGATCAGCGGCTCGATGCGGCCAAGGTCGAGCTGGCCGCCGAGAAGGAGTTCGACACGACCCTTGTCAACACCTCCGTCGAGCAGGTAGCAGCCGAACTGCTAGCCTTGCTCGGTGTAGTCTGACCCGATCGACCTGGTCGTACGGTCGGAAAATCCACTTTCGGAAGGTTTTCGCGTGTCCTCTTCGATGACAGCGCCCGAGGGCATCATCAACCCGCCGATCGACGAGCTGCTCGAGGCGACCGACTCCAAGTACAGCCTGGTGATCTACGCGGCCAAGCGCGCCCGCCAGATCAACGCGTACTACTCGCAGCTCGGTGAGGGCCTGCTGGAGTACGTCGGCCCGCTGGTCGACACCCACGTGCACGAGAAGCCGCTGTCGATCGCGCTGCGCGAGATCAACGCCGGCATGCTCACCGCGGAGCCGATCGAGGCCGCCTGAGCACCACGCTCGACAGTCGTACGGAAGGGCCCGCCGGAGACGTTCCGGCGGGCCCTTCCGCTGTGCGCGGGGTCATGCTGCACGGGCCGTCGGGGGCGCCGTAGGGTGAGGCGAGCGTGAGGCCGGGCCCACCCGGCCGGCGGCCGTAGAAGGAGACACCCTCACCATGAACGCACCGCGCGTCGTCCTCGGCGTCAGCGGCGGCATCGCCGCGTACAAGGCCTGCGAGCTGCTGCGACGGTTCACCGAGTCGGGCCACCAGGTCACCGTGGTGCCGACCGCCGCGGCCCTGCACTTCGTCGGCGAGGCGACCTGGGCGGCGCTCTCCGGCCGACCCGCGGCCACGGAGACCTGGGAGAGCGTCCACGAGGTGCCGCACGTGCGGATCGGCCAGCAGGCCGACCTCGTGGTGGTCGCCCCCGCCACCGCCGACCTCCTCGCCAAGGCCGCCCACGGGCTGGCCGACGACCTGCTCACCAACACCCTGCTCACCGCCCGGTGCCCGGTCGTGCTCGCCCCCGCGATGCACACCGAGATGTGGGAGCACCCGGCGACCCGGGAGAACGTCGCCACGCTGCGCCGCCGCGGCACGGTCGTGGTCGAGCCCGCGGTGGGCCGTCTCACCGGCGCGGACACCGGCAAGGGCCGACTGCCCGACCCCGGGGCGATCTTCGAGGCCTGCCGCCGGGTGCTCGCCCGTGGCACGGCGGCGCAGGACCTCGCCGGCCGGCACGTGGTGGTCTCGGCCGGCGGCACCCGCGAGCCGCTCGACCCGGTGCGCTTCCTCGGCAACCGCTCGTCCGGCAAGCAGGGCTACGCGCTGGCGGCCACCGCCGCCGCGCGCGGCGCCCGGGTCACCCTGCTGGCCGCCAACGTCGAGCTGCCCGACCCGGCCGGGGTCGACGTGGTGCGCGTCTCGACCGCGCTGGAACTGCGCGAGGCGGCGCGCAGGGCCGTCGCCGACGCGGACGCCGTGGTCATGGCGGCGGCCGTGGCGGACTTCCGCCCGGCGGAGTACGCCACCGGGAAGATCAAGAAGGTCGACGGCGTCGACCCGGCGCCGGTCGTGCTCGTCCGCAACCCGGACATCCTGGCCGAGCTGTCCGCGCGGCGGGCCCGTCCCGGGCAGGTGGTCGTCGGCTTCGCCGCCGAGACGGACGACGTGCTCGCGAACGGCCGCGCCAAGCTGGCCCGCAAGGGCTGCGACCTGCTCGTGGTGAACGAGGTCGGCGACGGCAAGGCGTTCGGCCGTGACACCAATGCCGCAACGGTGCTCGCCGCCGACGGCGGCGAGACCGTGGTGCCGGACGGGCCCAAGGAGGCCCTGGCGGACGCGGTGTGGGACGCCGTGGCGCCGCGTCTCGCAGTGCTGCCGCAATAGGACAGTCACACGACTGCCGTACCGGGGGAGTGCCGGGTGGCGGTGCCTGGCCGTTACACTCCAGGAATCAGAGTCTTTCCGGATGCCCTGACCACCAGGGCATTCAGTCAGCAGCCGCTGCAACCCCAGGGAGCGCTGTGTCTCGCCGCCTGTTCACCTCGGAGTCCGTTACCGAGGGACACCCCGACAAGATCGCTGACCAGATCAGCGACACCATCCTGGACGCCCTCCTCAAGGAGGACCCCACCTCGCGCGTCGCCGTGGAGACGCTGATCACCACCGGCCTGGTCCACATCGCCGGTGAGGTCACCACGAAGGCCTACGTGCCGATCGCGCAGCTCGTCCGGGACAAGATCCTCGAGATCGGCTACGACAGCTCGAAGAAGGGCTTCGACGGCGCCTCCTGCGGCGTGTCGGTGTCCATCGGCTCGCAGTCCCCGGACATCGCCCAGGGCGTGGACACCGCGCACGAGCACCGGGTCGAGGGCGAGGACGACGAGCTCGACAAGCAGGGTGCGGGCGACCAGGGCCTGATGTTCGGTTACGCGTGCGACGACACGCCGGAGCTGATGCCGCTGCCGATCACCCTCGCGCACCGCCTCTCGCGCCGCCTGTCCGAGGTCCGCAAGAACGGCACGATCCCGTACCTGCGCCCCGACGGCAAGACCCAGGTCACCATCGAGTACGACGGCGACAAGGCCGTCCGCCTCGACACCGTGGTCGTCTCCTCGCAGCACGCGAGCGACATCGACCTGGAGTCGCTGCTCACCCCGGACATCCGCGAGTTCGTCGTGGAGCCCGAGCTCCGCGCGCTCGCCGACGAGGGCATCAAGCTCGTCACCGACGGCTACCGGCTGCTCGTCAACCCGACCGGCCGCTTCGAGATCGGCGGCCCGATGGGCGACGCCGGCCTGACCGGACGCAAGATCATCATCGACACCTACGGCGGCTACGCCCGCCACGGCGGCGGTGCCTTCTCCGGCAAGGACCCGTCCAAGGTCGACCGCTCCGCCGCGTACGCCATGCGGTGGGTGGCGAAGAACATCGTCGCCGCGGGTCTTGCGACCCGCGCCGAGGTGCAGGTCGCGTACGCGATCGGCAAGGCCGAGCCGGTGGGCCTGTTCGTCGAGACCTTCGGCACCGAGACCGTCCCGGTCCTGAAGATCCAGGAAGCCGTCACCCAGGTCTTCGACCTGCGCCCGGCCGCCATCATCCGCGACCTGGACCTGCTGCGCCCGATCTACGGCCAGACCGCCGCGTACGGCCACTTCGGCCGTGAGCTGCCGGACTTCACCTGGGAGCGCACGGACCGCGTCGAGGCGCTGAAGAAGGCCGTCAGCGCCTGACCGGCTCCGTCACCGGCACCGCCCAGGCGGCGGCCACCCCCACCGGGGGCGGCCGCCGCCTGCGGCGTTCTGTCGGCGCCGTCTGATAACAAGGGTGACGATGAGCAGCGCAGACGGGGCCGGCGAGCAGCTGGCCCTCATCCGGGAGACCGTCCGCCGGTCGAGGCCGAAGGCCGCCCAGGGCGTGAAACCGGCCGACGAGCTGCCGGTCGCCCGGGTGCTGGTCGACAAGGGCGTGCTCAGCCTCGACCAGTACTTCGACTACGCGGTGCCCGCCGCCATGGCCGACGACGCGCAGCCGGGCGTCCGCGTCCGGGTGCGGTTCGGCGCCCGGGTCGGCCCGTCCGGGCGGCGGCAGGGCGGCGCCCTGCACGACGGGTACATCGTCGACCGGCTCGCCGCGTCCGACTACCCCGGGCCGCTCGCCCCGCTCGCACGGGTGCTCTCACCGGAGCGCGTGCTCACCCCCGCGCTCCTCAAACTCTGCCGCGCCGTCGCCGACCGGTACGCGGGCACCCTCGCCGACGTCCTGCAGCTCGCGGTGCCGCCGCGGCACGCCCGCGCGGAGGCCGACCCCTCCCCGGCGCCGCTGCCCCTGCCGGCCGCCCCCGGGCCCGGCACCTGGACCCGTTACCCGCAGGGGCCCGCCTTCCTGGCCTCGCTCGCCGCCGGCCACGCCCCCCGGGCGGTCTGGACGGCCCTGCCCGGCCCCGACTGGCCGCACGAGATCGCCCGGGCGGTGGCCGCCACGCTCGCCGGCGGCCGCGGCGCGCTCGTCGTCCTGCCGGACGGCCGCGCCGTCGCCCGGGTCGACGCCGCCCTCACCGAGCTGCTCGGGCCCGGCCTGCACACCGTGCTCGCCGCGGAGGCCGGACCGGAGGAGCGGTACCGGCACTGGCTGGCCGTGAGCCGGGGCTCGGTACGGGCCGTGGTCGGCACCCGCGCCACCGTCTTCGCGCCCGTCCGCCCGCTCGGCCTGCTCGTCGTCTGGTCGGACGGCGACGGCAGCCACCGCGACCCCAACGCGCCCCACCCGCACGTTCGCGAGGTCGCGCTGCTGCGGGCCGCCGAGGAGGGCGCCGGCGTGCTGCTCGGCGGCCTGTCGACGACCGTCGAGGCCGCGCAGCTGCTCCGCACCGGATGGGCCAGGCCGCTCGCCGCCGAACGCGCCACCGTCCGCGACCTCGCCCCGCGGGTGCGCACCGTCACCGACCTCGACCAGGCCCGGGACGCCGCCGCGCAGGCCGCCCGGCTGCCGTCCGTCGCCTGGGCGACCGCCCGCGACGCCCTCACCCGCGGCCCCGTCCTCGTGCAGGTGCCCCGGCGCGGCTACCTGCCGCGGCTCGCCTGCGGCCGCTGCCGCACACCCGCCCGCTGCCGGCGGTGCGCGGGCCCCCTGGAGGCCGGCTCCGCCGCCACTCCGCCCGTCTGCACGTGGTGCGGCACCGCCGAGCCGGAGTGGCACTGCGTCGAGTGCGGGTCGTTCCGGTTGCGGGCCCAGATCGTCGGAGCCCGCCGCACCGCGGAGGAGCTCGGCAAGGCCTTCCCGCGGGTACCGGTGCGCACCTCCGGTCGTGACGCGGTGCTCGCCACCGTGCCGCCGGGGCCGGCACTCGTGATCGCCACCCCCGGCGCCGAACCGCTCGCCGAGGACGGCTACGCCGCCGCCCTGCTCCTGGACGGCTGGGCCCTGCTCACCCGCCCCGACCTGCGGGCCGGCGAGGAGACACTGCGCCGCTGGCTCACCGCCGCGGCCCTCGTACGCCCGGCCGGGGCGGGCGGCACGGTGGTGGTCGTCGCCGAGCCGTCCGCGCGGCCCGTCCAGGCGCTGGTGCGCTGGGACCCGGCGGGCCACGCCGCCACCGAGCTCGACGAGCGCGCCCAGCTGCACTTCCCGCCGGTGTCCCGGATGGCCTCCGTGACCGGGCCGCCGCAGGCCGTCGCCGACCTGCTGGGGCTCGTCCGGCTGCCGGAGGGAGCCGACGTGCTCGGCCCGGTGCCGGTACCCGCGGCCCGCGGCGAGGAGGTGGAGCGGGCCCTCCTGCGGGTCGCACCCGGGCAGGGGGCCGCCCTCGCCTCGGCGCTGAAGGCCGCGCAGATCGCCCGCATCGCGCTGCGCACCGGCGCGCCCGTCCGGATCAGGATCGACCCGCCCGACATCGGCTGACCGGCCGCGGGGCGGGAGCGGTGCCGCTCAGCGGATGAGCCGGGCCGTCCCCTGCGGGCTGCCCAGGCCGCCCTGCCGCGCCTGCGGCACCGTCCGGGCCAGTGCGGCGGCGGAGGGCGAGGACTCCGGCCGTTCCTGGTGCTCCTCGGAGGCCTGCTCGTCCCGCGGGCCGCCCGTGGCCGGCACCGACACCGTGGGGAGGAGCTCGCCCGCGGGCCGGCGCATGCCGTACCGGCGGTGCACCGCCTGCTTGGTCACCCCCAGCGCGGACCCCACCGAATCCCAGGAGAAGCCGAGCGCGCGGTCGAACTCGACCGCCGCCGCGACCAGCGTCTCCACGCTCTCCCGCAGCTCCTGCGCGAGGCGCACGGTGGGCGCGGGCGCCCGCCCGTACACGACGAAGCCGGCGGAGGTGCTGGGCCGGCGGGGCCGGTAGACGTTGCCCAGCTGGGCGGTCAGCGTGCGGAGGGCGTCCACCTGGCGCCTGACCCGCTCGATGTCCCGGACCAGCAGGTGCAGGCTCGCCCGTGCCCGGGCATCGTGATTGATCTGCTCGGCCATGGCCTGGGTGCCACCTCTCCGTTCGGTCGGCTCGGACCGCGACGCGTGCGTCCGGTCAATTCCACTTGACCAACGCCCGACCCCTGGCCCGGGTAACGCGCCCGGTGGGGACGGGTTGTGCGGGAAACCGCGATCGGCGCCGGCCGGACGGGACCATCCGGCACCCGGACCGGGCCGCCGCCGCCGATTGCATAGACTCTCCGGGTACGTTTCCGACCGCCGCCGACCCCAGGGAGCCCGCAGCCATGGCGATCCAGCCGATCAGGATCTTCGGCGACCCGGTGCTCCGCTCCACCGCGCGTCCCGTCACGACCTTCGACAAGGAGCTCCGGCGGCTCGTGAAGGACCTCACCGACACCATGCTCGACGCCCCCGGCGCCGGCCTGGCCGCCCCCCAGCTGGGCGTCTCGCTGCGGGTCTTCACGTACAACGTGGACGGCGTCGTCGGCCACCTCGTCAACCCCGACCTCGCGCTCACCGACGAGGAGCAGGAGGGCCCCGAGGGCTGCCTCTCGCTGCCCGGCCTGCAGTACGACACCAGGCGCGCCTACGGCGTCGTCGCCAAGGGCTTCGACATGCACGGCGAACCGGTCGAGATCGAGGGCACCCAGCTGCTCGCCCGCTGCATCCAGCACGAGACCGACCACCTCGACGGCATCATCTTCATCGACCGCCTCGACCGCGAGGCGCGCAAGGCCGCGCTCAAGGCCATCCGCGAAGCCGAGTGGGGCGACGGGCCGGCACCGACCGTCCGGGTCTCCCCGCACTCGACCTTCGGCTCCGCGCGCTGACCCCGTCCCCTTCCCGAAAGGCACCCATGCGCCTCGTCTTCGCCGGCACCCCCGAGGTCGCCGTCCCCGCGCTCGACGCCCTGCTGGCCTCCGACCGGCACGAGGTCGTCGCGGTGGTGACCCGCCCCGACGCCGTCGCGGGCCGCGGCCGCCGGCTGGTCGCCAGCCCGGTCGCGCAGCGCGCCGAGGAGGCCGGCATCGAGGTGCTGAAGCCCGCGAAGCCGAGCGACCCCGACTTCCTCGCCCGCCTCACCGAACTCGCCCCGGACTGCTGCCCGGTCGTCGCGTACGGCGCGCTGCTGCGCCCGGGCGCCCTGGAGGTGCCGAAGCACGGCTGGGTCAACCTGCACTTCTCGCTGCTGCCCGCCTGGCGCGGTGCGGCGCCCGTGCAGCACGCCGTGATGGCCGGCGACGAGGTCACCGGCGCCTCGACCTTCCTCATCGAGGAAGGCCTCGACTCCGGCCCGGTCTTCGGCGTCGTCACCGAGGAGATCCGCCCCGCCGACACCAGCGGCGACCTGCTCACCCGGCTCTCGCACTCCGGCGCCCGGCTGCTCGCCGCGACCATGGACGGCATCGCCGACGGGGCGCTGCACGCCGTGCCGCAGCCCGCCGACGGCATCACCCTCGCCCCCAAGATCAACGTCGAGGACGCCCGCATCGACTGGCACCACCCCGCGCTGCGCGTCGACCGCCTCGTCCGCGGCTGCGCCCCCGCGCCCGGCGCGTGGACGGTCTTCCGCGGGGAGCGCCTCAAGCTCGCCGGCCCGGTGAAGCTGCTGCCCGGCGAGACGGCCCTCGCCCCCGGCGAGCTCGCCGTCGCCAAGAACAGCGTCCGCATCGGCACCGGCAGCCACGACGTCGAACTCGGCGAGGTCCAGCCGCAGGGCAAGAAGCCGATGCGCGCGGCAGACTGGGCCCGAGGCGTCCGGATCGAGTCCGGCGAGCGGCTCGGCGACCAGGGCGTGTCCGACCATTCCCGACAGGCGCCCGACGCCGCGCGCTGATCCGCCGCGAATCGTCAGACACGCCCTGGGGCGTGCCCGCTCCGGCCGATCCCGCCGCACCACGGCGTCCGGCCACCCACCACCGCCCTTCCCGTACGGATAACTCCGCAGCACCTTCGAGGCACCTGTGACCACCCCCAGCGCCCAGCGCGCCCCCCGCCCGCACCGCCGTCCCAAGAAGGACCCCGCACGGATCGTCGCGTTCCGCGCGCTGCGCGCCGTCGACGAGCGCGACGCCTACGCCAACCTGATCATGCCCTCGCTGCTCCGCGAGGCCGAGCAGAAGGGCATGGAACGCCGCGACGCCGCCCTCGCCACCGAGCTCGTCTACGGCACGCTGCGCCTCCGGGGCACCTACGACGCGATCATCGCCGCCTGCGTCGACCGTCCGCTGCGCGAGGTCGACCCGCCCGTGCTGGACGTCCTCTCCCTCGGTGCCCACCAGCTCCTCGCCACCCGCATCCCCACGCACGCCGCGGTCTCGGCCACCGTGGAGCTGGCCCGCGCGGTGCTCGGCGACGGCCGCGCGAAGTTCGTCAACGCCGTCCTGCGCCGCATCAGCGCCCAGGACCTCGACGCCTGGATCGCCCAGGTCGCCCCGCCCTACGACGAGGACGCCGAGGACCACCTCGCCGTCGTGCACTCCCACCCGCGCTGGGTCGTCTCCTCGCTGTGGGACTCCCTCGGCCGCTGGCAGCCGGACGCCGCCCGCCGCGCCGACGTCGAGGACCTCCTGCGCGCCGACAACGAGCGGCCCGAGGTCACCCTCGTCGCCCGCCCCGGCCGCGTCACGGTCGACGAGCTCCGCGAGGCCCTGCCCGAGGCCGGGGACGGCCGCTGGTCGCCGTACGCGCTGCGGCTCGCCGAGGGCGGGGACCCGGCCGGCGTCGCCGCCGTCCGCGAGAACCGCGCCGGCGTGCAGGACGAGGGCAGCCAGCTCGTGGCCCTCGCACTGGCCGCAGCCCCCCTCGACGGCCCCGACCGCGTCTGGCTCGACGGCTGCGCGGGCCCCGGCGGCAAGGCCGCCCTGCTCGCCGCCCTCGCCGCCGACCGCGGCGCCGCGCTGGTCGCCTCCGAGAAGCAGCCGCACCGCGCCCGGCTGGTCGCCCGCACCCTGGCCGGCAACCCCGGCCCGTACACGGTGATCGCCGCCGACGGGACCCGGCCGGCCTGGCGGCCCGGCAGCTTCGACCGGGTGCTCGTCGACGTGCCGTGCTCCGGCCTCGGCGCGCTGCGCCGCCGCCCCGAGGCCCGCTGGCGCCGCCGCCCCGAGGACATCGCCGGCTTCGGCCCGCTCCAGCGCGACCTGCTGCGCGGCGCGATCCAGGCCACCCGGGTGGGCGGCGTCATCGGGTACGCCACGTGCTCGCCCCACCTGGCCGAGACCCGCGCCGTCGTCGACGACGTGCTGCGCGGCGAGCCGGGCGTCGAGTGGATCGACGCCCGCCCGCTGCTGCCGGGCGTGCCCGCGCTGGGCGACGGCCCCGACGTGCAGCTCTTCCCGCACCTGCACGGCACCGACGCGATGTACCTCGCGCTTCTGCGCCGTACCACCTGACGGGTCCGAGCAGGCCGGCCTGTGGACGAACGGAGCCCGGCGGGGGTTTGTCCACAGGCCGAAGGAAATACTGGACAGCGGAGCCGGTCTGACGGAGGGTGGGCCGCATGGAGTTCACCCACCTCGGCCGCACCGGCCTCACCGTCTCCCGTCTCTGCCTCGGCACGATGAACTTCGGCCCGCACACCGAGGAGGCCGACGCGCACGAGATCATGGACACGGCCCATGAGCTCGGCATCAACTTCGTCGACACCGCCAACGTCTACGGCTGGGGTGAGAACCGCGGCCGTACCGAGGAGATCATCGGCAACTGGTTCGCCCGGGGCGGAGGCCGCCGCGAGAAGACCGTGATCGCCACCAAGCTGTACGGCGACATGGGGGACTGGCCCAACGAGAGCAAGCTCTCGGCGCTCAACATCCGCCGCGCCGTCGACGCCAGCCTCAAGCGGCTGCAGACCGACTACATCGACCTCTACCAGATGCACCACGTCGACCGGGCCACTCCGTGGGAGGAGATCTGGCAGGCGATGGAGGTGCTGACCGCGCAGGGCAAGATCATCTATGTCGGCTCCAGCAACTTCGCCGGCTGGCACATCGCCCAGGCCCAGGAGACCGCCAGGGCCCGCAACTTCCTCGGCCTCACCAGCGAGCAGTCGCTCTACAACCTGCTGGAGCGCAGCGTCGAGCTGGAGGTCGCCCCGGCGGCCCAGCACTACGGCCTCGGCCTGATCCCGTGGTCCCCGCTGCACGGCGGCCTCCTCGGCGGCGTGCTGCGCAAGGAGCGCGAGGGCGTGCGGCGCACCGAGGGCCGCGCCGCGGAGACGCTCGCGAAGCACCGCGAGCAGATCGGGGACTTCGAGGACCTCGCCGCCGAACTCGGCCACGAGCCGGGCGACGTGGCCCTCGCCTGGCTGCTCACCCGCCCCGCGGTCACCGCGCCGATCGTCGGGCCGCGCACGCTGGAGCAACTGCACGCCGCCGTCCGGTCGCTCGACGTGGTGCTGGACCGGAAGACGCTCGACCGGCTGGACGAGATCTTCCCCGGCCACCGCACCGCACCGGAGGACTACGCCTGGTAGGAGACGCCGGTCCTGCCCGGGCGCACGGCCCGGACAGGGCCGCCGGAGGGGCCGTCCGCCGCGCGGACGGGCCGACGCGGGTGGCCGCCGGGGCCGTGGGCGGCCGCCCCGGCCGGCGCAGCCGCCGGCCCCGCCCGCCGGAAAGGCACTTGAGCTGGAGTGCACTCCAACTCCTAGAGTGCGCAGACGGCCTGACTCCGCGGGCCGTGCACCCGAAGGAGTACGACCATGCGCTACCGCGTCCTCGGCGGCACCGGCATCGAGGTGAGCGTCCACTGCCTGGGCACGATGATGTTCGGCGCCGTGGGGAACCCCGACCACGACGCCTGCGCCCGCATCGTGCACACGGCGCTCGACGCTGGCGTCAACTTCGTGGACACCGCGGACATGTACTCCGCGGGGGAGTCCGAGGAGATCGTCGGCAAGGCCCTGGAGGGCCGGCGCGACGACGTCGTGCTCGCCACCAAGGTGCACTTCCCGATGGGGGACGGCCCCAACCGCGGCGGCAACTCCCGGCGCTGGATCGTCCAGGAGGTCGAGGCGAGCCTCCGGCGGCTGCGGACCGACCGGATCGACCTCTACCAGGTGCACCGGCCCGACCCCCGCACCGACATCGAGGAGACGCTCGGCGTGCTGGGCGACCTCGTGCGGGAGGGCAAGATCCGCGCCTTCGGCTGCTCGACCTTCCCGGCGGAGGAGATCGTCGAGGCGCAGCACGTCGCGGAGCGCCGGGGCCTGCAGCGGTTCCGCACCGAGCAGCCGCCGTACTCGCTGCTGGCGCGCGGCGTCGAGGCCTCGGTGCTGCCGGTCGCCCGGCGGTACGGCATGGGGGTGCTCACGTGGAGCCCGCTGGCGTCCGGCTTCCTCACCGGCCGGTACCGGAAGGGCCGGCCGATCGACCTGTCGAGCGGCCGGGCGGCGCTGACCCCGGCCCGCTTCGACCCGGAGATCCCCGGCAACGCGGCGAAGCTCGACGCGGTGGAGGAGTTCGTCCGGCTCGCCGACGACCTGGGGTGCACGCTGCCGGAGCTCGCGGTGGCGTTCCCGGCGGCGCATCCCGCGGTCACCTCGGTGATCATCGGGCCGCGGACGTCCGACCAGCTGGAGTCGCTGCTGAAGGGCGCCTCGCTGGTGCTGGACGATGCGGCGCTCGACCGGATCGACGCCGTCGTGCCGCCCGGGACGGACCTCTACCGGGCGGACGGTGTCTGGCGGCCGCAGGCGCTCACCGACCCGGCGCTGCGCCGCCGCCCGGTCGGTGAGCGGGCCGCCGGATAGGCGTCGGGGGAAGCGGGCCCGTCCGGTGGCGGCGGGCTCCTTTTCGCCCGCCTTATTGACGAAGAGTCTAATACCTTCTACGGTCTCGCCAGAGAGCCCCCACCCCAGAGCGACCGAGGAGCCACCCTCATGGCGACGACCGCGCGCAAGGCCACCACCGCCGTCCTCGAAGAACGCGACCGGCAGCGACGGCGCACGGCCGAACGCCTGCTGGCGTCCTCCGCCAAGCTCTCCTTCGACCCCCTCACCGAGGTCGACTGGGACGCCGAACCCGTGCCCGGCGCCTACTACATCGCCCCGCACCGCACCTCGCTGTACGGCACCGCGCTCTGGCGGGGCCTCACCGAGGAGCAGCGCATCGAGCTGAGCAAGCACGAGGTGGCGAGCGTCGCCAGCGTCGGCATCTGGTTCGAGGAGATCCTCATGCAGATGCTGCTGCGGCACGCCTTCGACCGTGACCCGACCACCGCCCACGTGCAGTACGCGCTCACCGAGATCGCCGACGAGTGCCGGCACTCCGTGATGTTCGCCCGCATGATCGCCAAGATGGGCGCGCCCGCGTACGGCGCCGGACGGGTGGCGCACAACCTCGGCCGGGTGTTCAAGGCCGTCTCCACGCACAGCCAGACCTTCGGCGGCACGATGTACGTCGAGGAGATCCTCGACTCCTTCCAGCGCGAGATGATGAACGACGAGTCGCTGCAGCCGCTCGTCCGCCAGGTGTCCCGGATCCACGTGATCGAGGAGGCCCGGCACATCACGTACGCCCGCGAGGAGCTGCAGCGCAAGGACCTCGGCTTCGTGCGGCGGCGCGCCGAGCAGCTGCTGATGGGCGTGGTCGTCTACTTCGCGACCACCCGGCTGATCCACCCGGGGGTCTACGCCTCCGTCGGCATCGACCCGGCCGAGGGCGCCCGCGCCGCCCGGGCGAACCCGCAGTGGCGGGCGGCGAAGGTCGAGATGGCCGCCAAGGTCGTCGGCGTCCTCGACCGGGCCGGGCTCGTCGGCCGGACCAACCGGTGGCTGCTGCGGGCGGCCGGCGTCGTGTGAGCGGGGGCCGCAGCGCGCGCCGCGCCGGCATGCGTCAGAATGATCATGTGCAGCCGATCAGCCATCCGGTTCCCTATTACGCGCAGTGGGAATCCCCCGAACTCGTCGCCGACATCATCGCCGGCACCGTCGAGGCGGAGGACGACCCGCGCTGGGAGCAGTCCGGCGCCCCCGACCCCGCCGAGTACGCCTTCTGGTCCTGGCGTGCCTGCGGCATGGCCTGCCTGCGGATGGCGCTCGACCACTGGTGGGGCGTCGCCCCGCCGATCGTCCGCCTCGCGCGGGAGAGCACCGACGCCGGCGGCTACGTCCGACACCCCGACGGGCGGCTGGACGGCCTGATCCACGCCCCCTTCGCCGCCTACGTCCGGAGCCGCTGGGGCCTGTACGCCGACGCCAGGTCACCCCTGCCGGCCGAGGAACTGCCCGGCCACCTCGCCGCCGGACGGCTCGCGATGATCTCCGTCCACCCGTCGATCCGCACCCTCGAACCCGCCCCGCCGCGCGCCGGCGGGCACCTCGTGCTCGCCGTCGGCGCGGACGACGAGGGCCTCCTCGTGCACAACCCGTCGGGTTTCGCGGGGGAGTCCCAGCAGCACGCCCGGGTGCCCTGGGCCGACCTCGGGCGCTTCTACGCCGGGCGCGGCATCCTGCTCGGCCCGCCGCAGCTCGAACGCGGCGAGTAGCGCCCGGGCCGGCCCCGGACGCGCCGAGTGGCGCCCCGCCCGATCCGCTCCCGGCCGACCGCGCCGGGCCGTGCCGCGCCGGGAAGCGCGAGGTCGCGCGGGGCAGCGCCCGGAGGCCGTCCGGATCCCGAACAGCGCGGCAGGTGCCGTCGCACGGGCTGTTAGCGTGGCCGTCGAGTGATCGCCCGCACCCGCCCGGAGGCCGCCGTGACCCCGACCGAGCCCCTGCCGGACGAGGCGCTGCTGCGCACCGTCGGCGTCGACGTCGTCCGCGACGGCCGCTACCTTCTGCGCGACATCTCGCTCGCCGTCGAGCCCGGCCAGCACTGGGCCCTGCTCGGGGCGAACGGCGCCGGCAAGTCCACCCTGCTCGCGCTGCTCGGCGCCGTCTCCCACCCCACCCACGGCGAGGTGCACGTGCTCGGCCGGCAGCTCGGTCGGGTCGACATCCGCGGGCTGCGCGCCCACCTCGGGCACGTCAACCCGCGGCACCCGCTGCGCTCGCCGCTCGGCGTGCGCGACGTCGTGCTCACCGGCCTCACCAACAGCATCGAACCCGACCTGTGGCACAAGCCGGACGCGGACGCGATCGCACACGCCGACCACCTCCTCGACCTGATGGGTATGGCCGACCGGGCCGACGCCGTCTGGCCCAAGCTCTCCCAGGGCGAGCGCGGCCGCACGCTCATCGCCCGCGCCCTCATGCCACGCCCCCGGCTGCTCCTGCTCGACGAGCCCGCCACGGGGCTCGACCTGACCGCCCGCGAGATCCTGCTCGCCGCGCTGGACCAGCTCCGCGCGCAGCACCCGCAGCTCGCCAGCGTGCTCGTCACCCATCACCTGGAGGAGCTCCCGGAGACCACCACCCACGCCCTGCTGCTGCGCGACGGCGAGACCGTCGCGGCCGGCCCGGTCGACGAGGTGCTGACCACCGAGCTCGTCAGCGCCTGCTTCGGGCACCCGGTCAGCATCGCCCGCCACGACGGCCGCTGGACGGCGCGCGCGGCCCGGACGGCGCCGACCGCGCTCTGAGACGCCCCCGCACCCCCGCACCGCCGCACCGCCGCGCCGTCGGCGGTCGCCCGCCCGGCCGCGCGCATGGCCATCGAGGCCGGAGCCGCCGGTCACCCGCCGGTCACCCGCCGTTCGGCAGGCCGATCGGGTTGTACTGCGGGAGTTCGGCGCGGCACGCCGTCGACAGCGGCCGCAGGGCGGCGGCGAGTTCGTCGAGCTCCTCGCGGTGGAAGCCGTCCCACACCCGGGCCGCCGCCAGGTCGGTGGCCGCCTCCAGCGCGCGGTGCCGCGAGCGGCCCTCGGCGGTGACGGCTCCGTCGCCGGCCAGCCAGCCGCGCCCGGTGAGGCGCCCGGCGGCGTCCTCCCACTCGGCGTCCGTCCAGCCGCGGTACGGCTGCAGCACCTCGCGGCGGGTGTCGAGCGCACAGCGCAGCACGAGGGCCTCGCAACCGTCGAGTCCCTCGGCGACCAGCGCCGCCACGTGGCCGTCGCCGCGGTGCTCGCGCAGCACGGTGGTGGCCTGCCAGAGCCGCGCCAGCCGGCCCTCCGGCCGCGGCAGTGCCGCGTTGGCGGCGGCCAGCACACGGCCGCAGCAGTCGAGGCCGTCCACGGCACGCTCCAGCAGTTCCACCGAGCGGTCGATCAGGTGCGGTTTGACGGTCTCCAGCACCCGGGACAGCGCGGCGGTCGCGCCCTCGACCCGGGCCGTCAGCGCGGCCTCCGGGGTGGCGCGCGACCAGACGTCCGGCAGGGCCCGTTCGACCATGGAGGGCGCGAAGTTGAAGAACGCGGCGACCACCGGTGCCGCGTCCACCGGGCCGAGCGGCGCCGAGCGCCCGCCGAAGTAGCCGCGCCAGTAGCCGCGCAGGCCGACCGCCTCGTACGCGGCACGACCCTCGGGCGAGAAGTAGGTGAGGGCGTGCACCGGCTCGAAGAGCCACCAGAGGGCACGGGCGGGATGGGCGAGTTCAGCCACGGGGGGACAGCCTCTCCGGAACCTTGGGCTCCCGATGCGGACCGGGCGCCCACGGCGGTGCGGCGCCCCTGCTGTGATGCGGGTCACCCGCGGAGGGCGGCGTCCACCCCCCGTCGCCGCTTCACGCGATGATGGGGGAAGGTGGCCGCAGACGACCGCCCGCACCGAGCTGTGAAGGTACCCGGATATGGCGCAGATCAACCCCAGCATCCTCTCCGCCGACTTCGCCCGACTGGCGGCCGAGGCCGAGGCCGTCCGCGGCGCGGACTGGCTGCACGTCGATGTGATGGACAACCACTTCGTGCCCAACCTGACGCTGGGCGTGCCGGTCGTCGAGTCGCTCGCCCGTGCCACCGACACGCCGCTCGACTGCCATCTGATGATCGAACAGCCCGACCGCTGGGCCCCGCAGTACGTCGAGGCCGGCGCCGGCTCCGTCACCTTCCACGTGGAGGCCGCCGCCGCGCCCGTCCGGCTCGCCCGCGAGATCCGCGCCAAGGGTGCCCGGGCCGCGATGGCGCTGCGCCCGGCCACCCCGATCGAGCCGTACGAGGACCTGCTCCCCGAGCTCGACATGGTGCTCATCATGACCGTGGAGCCCGGCTTCGGCGGCCAGGCGTTCCTGGACATCATGCTGCCCAAGATCCGCCGCACCCGGGAGCTCATCTCCAAGCACGGGCTCGACCTGTGGCTGCAGGTCGACGGCGGCGTGTCCGCGTCCACCGTCGAGCGCTGCGCCGAGGCCGGCGCCGACGTGTTCGTGGCGGGGTCCGCCGTCTACTCCGCGGACGACCCGGCCGAGGCCGTCCGTGCCCTGCGTGCGCAGGCGGAGGCGGCCACCGCGGGCGCGGCCTGGGCCTGCCGGCACTGAGCCCCGCCCGCCAGGGGCGGTCCGCGCGGCGGATCTGACGGACCGTAGAGTGTCTCCCCAAGATCGAACGGGGGGAGTGGTCTTGGAGCAGAGCGGCGAGCGGCGGGAGCGGTCGGCGGGGGCCGGCCGGCGGGCGTTCCTGCGGGCCCTGGCGGTCGCCGGGGTCGGTGCGGCGGCCGTCGGCACGGCCGTGGTCGAGGACGTCCTGCCGGGCGGTCCGCGGCTGCGCCGCGCCGTCGGCATGACCGGCCCGGACGGCACCGTGCCGGACGCGGAGCCCGGGACGGTCCGGAGCTACCGGCTGCCCTCCACCGCCCGCAGCAGTCCGGTGCAGCTCAGCATCATGACGCCGCCGCGCGCCGCCCGCCCGTCGGAGCTGCCGGTCTGCCTGGTGCTGCACGGCCGCGGCGGGTCCGCGCAGGCCGTGCTCGACCTGGGCCTTCCGGAGTTCCTCGCGGACGCGACCGCCCGTGGCGTGCCGCCGTACCACCTGGTGGCGGTGGACGGCGGCGATGCCACGTACTGGCACCGCCGCAGCGCCGGGGACGACCCGATGGCGATGCTGCTGGACGAGCTGCCGGGCTGGCTCGCCGCCCGGGGCCTCGCCGTGCCCACCGGCGTGCTCGGCATATCGATGGGCGGTTCCGGGGCGCTGCAGTACGCCCGGGCCCGCAACGGCGGGCTCGGCGCCGTCGCCCTGCTCAGCCCGGCGCTGTTCCGCACCTGGAGCGACGCCCGGGCGGTCGACGGTTACGAGGACGAGGCGGACTGGCTCGAACGCGAGCCGCTGCTGCACCTCGACCGGCCGCTGACCCGGCGGCTGTCGGTGTGGTGCGGCACGGAGGACCCGTTCTGCCCGGCCGTCCGGCGGCTCGCCGACCGCGCGGCCGAGATGCACCTGCCGCGGGGCGCGCACACCGACGGCTTCTGGCGGCGGGTGCTGCCGGACGCCACTGCGTTCCTCGGGCACGCGCTGGCCGCGCCCGTCTGACACCCGGCCGACCCCCGGACGCCGGTGGTGGTGTCCGGGAGCCCCGCGGTGTCCGGGGGCCGGGGCCGCCGCGCGCGGCTCACTCCGCGGCGTAGCCCGGTACGAGCTTCGCGGCCTCGGCGGCGACGGCGTCCAGGCCGGCGCGGGTGCTCTCCCCGCCGGCGAGGATCCGGTCGAGTCCTTCGTCGAGCGGGGTGTAGAGCAGGGTGTACTCCGGGAGGGCGGGCCTCGGCCGGCCGGCGGCCAGCACCTTGCGGAAGCCGGCTATGCCGAGGTTGGTGGTGACGTCGGGGCTGTAGGCGTCGGAGCGGGTCGGCAGGGTGGAGTTCTTGATGGCGGTGTAGATCTGCGCGTTGGCGGAGGTCATGAAGGCCATGAACTTCTGGGCGGCGGCGCGGTGCGCGGCGTCCGATCCCGCGTAGGACACGAGGTTGTGGCCGCCCAGCGGTGCGCCGGGGTGCCCGGAGCTGCCCGCCGGGACGGTGGCGATCCCGAGGTTGGTGTTGTCGAGGAAGGCCTTGCCCGCGAAGACGTTCGCGTTCTCCCAGGGGCCCTGGATGATGGAGGCGACCCTGCCCTCGACGAAGTCCTGCATGATGTCGGCGTAGGCGTCCTTGCCGGTGTCCAGCGGCGCGACGCCCGGTGCGGCGAGGAGTTCCCTGATGGTGTCGATGCCCTTGACCGCTGCCGGGGAGTTGACGGTGATCCGCTTCTCGGCGGTGTCGACCATGTCGGTGTCCTCGCCGTAGAGGAACGGCATGGCGTAGTAGTCCTGCGGGTTGAAGGCGAAGCCGTGGGCGCCCGTCCGCTGCTTGATCCGGGCGGCGTCGGTCTTCAGCTCGCTCCAGGTGGCGGGGGCCTTGGAGATGCCGGCCTTCGCGAACAGCTCCTTGTTGTACATCAGGGCGAGCGTGTCGGTGACCTGCGGGAGGGCGTACAGCTTGCCGTCGTAGGTGGCCTGCTGGATGAGTTCGGGCTGGAACGCGGCGACGTCGGCGGCGGCGGGGGTGCCGTCCAGTGGTGCGAGGTAGCCGGCCGCGGCGAAGCCCGGGGTCCAGCCGACGTCGGCGCGCAGGACGTCGGGGGCGCCCTCGTGCGCCGCCGCGGCGGCGCGGAACTTCTCCCGGGCCTCGGCGAACGGCACGTTGACGTACGTCACCGTGATGCCGGGGTTGGCCTTCTGGAAGTTGGAGGCCAGGACCTTGAAGGTGGACGACTCGTTCGCCGCGTCCGAGGTGTCCCACCAGGTGATGGTGACGGGCCCGGCGGAGTCCGCGTCGCCGGAGCCGGCCGGGCCTTCGGAGCCGCAGGCGGTCATGGAGACGGTGATCGCGGCGGCCAGCGCGAGGGCCGCGGTGCCACGGCGCATGGTGACTCCTTGAAGCTGGTGGGGGTGAGCGGACCGCCGCCGCCCGGGCAGGGGCGGGTGCAGCGCGGCGTGCGCCGGAGGCGGAGGGAGGCCGGCCGGGCAGGCCGGCCCGGGGGGATCCGCGGGGACGGCGGTGGAAGGCCGGCGTGGGTGGTGCCGACAGCTGAGGACGATGCCGTGGGAGCGGGGAGGCCGTCAAGGTTTCCGGGCGACTAACTGAAAATTTCTGCAAGATTTCTCAGCAGGGCTCGAAGATCCGCGCCGAAAGCCCCTGGCCTGGGAAGGCTTCGGATGCCATCGGCGGGTGGGGTGCGCGTCCTGAGGCCTGGGAAATGGGGATTTCTCGCGCATCGGACCCGTACTGCTTCGCTGACGGATCTTGCGGTAAGTTGCATCGCCTTGGACCTCCACGGCCTCCGGCCGGGTACGGGCCCGCCCTGCCGCGGCATGCGGAAGGCCGTCGCCCCGGGACGGGTCCCGGGGCGACGGCCTTCGTGCGACGGCGTTCGGTGCTGCGGTGCTGCGGCGTTCGGTGCGCGTGTCAGACGATGCTGCAGGTCGCGCCGTTGAGGGTGAAGGTGGACGGCACGCCGTTGGTGCCGGGCGTCGAGGAGGCGTTGAAGCCGAAGTTCACGCTGCCTCCGATCGGGATGGTCTGGGTCCAGGCCTCGTGGGTGACGTGCACGGCCTGTCCGGTCTGGGTGCCCTTGGCGTTCCAGAGGGAGTTGATGTGCTGCGCGGCGGGGAAGGCGAAGTCGAGGCTCCAGCCGGAGACCGCGGCGGTGCCGAGGTTGCGGATGGTGACGTCGCCGTTGAACGAGGTGCCCCAGTCGCTGAGGCGGTAGGCGACCGAGCACGCCCCTGCGGGGGTGGCGCCGGTGGTCACCGCGACGGTGCCCGAGCGGGTGGAGCGGTTGCCCGCGGCGTCGCGCGCGTACACCGCGAAGTCGTAACGGGTGGAAGCGGTCAGCCCGGTGAGGGTGGCGGTCGTGCCGGCGACGGTGGCGACGGCGCTCTCGCCGGTGGAGGTGACGCGGACGACGTCGTACGCGGTGACGGCCGTGTTGTCGGTGGCGGCGGCCCAGCCGAGCGTGGCGCCCGAGGAGGTGACCGCGGTGGCGGTCGGGGTGCCGGGCACCGTCGGGGCCTGCGTGTCGGCGGTCGTGCCGCCGAACACCGTCGCCTCGCGCGAGGTGGCGCGGATGCCGTTGGCGCCGTCGATCAGGCGCTTGCCCCAGGCGCTGGGACGGGTCGCGTCGAAGCCCGTCACGAGGTCGAGGTATTCGACGCCGCCGCCGTTGCCGCTCCACGACCAGCCCATGTAGCCGATGCCCAACTGCTGGGCGGTGGCCATGATGGTGTCCTCGTCCGGGTTGCCGTCGGAGTGCATGTCGCCGAACTCGCCGACCACGATCGGGAGTTTCGCCTGGACGAAGCGCCCGAGGTAGTCGCTGACCTCGGCCGCGGTGTCGAAGACGCCGTACATGTGGATGGAGAAGACGGTGTTGCGCTGCGGGTCGCTCGCGAAGACGGCGGCCGCGTTGTCGCGCATGGTGAACGCCCAGTCCTGGCCCCAGTTGGGGGCGTCGGTCATCAGCGTGTGCTGGAACCCGGCGGTGCGCAGCCGCTGGATCGCCGCGGTGGTGTCGGCCGTCCAGGCGGCGTAACCGGTGTTGCCGTACGGCTCGTTGCCGATGTTCAGGACGACGTACTTCTCCTGGCCGGTGAGGGCGCTCTGCACGCTGATCCAGTAGTCGACCGCGCGGGAGAGCGAGACCGCGGCGCTCTGCTCGCCGTAGCCGGTGGTGTCGTGCGCCTCCAGTACGCAGACGAGGCGGTTGGCCTTGCACTGGCTCACGACGTTCGCCACGTCGGCGGTGTCGTTCTTCGTCCACTGGTCGCCGGTGGCGAGCACCACGCGGACCGTGTTCGAGCCGGTGGCCTTGATGTCCTTCAGGGCCTGCGTGGTACGGGTGGGGTACCAGGCGTGCGCGTGGTTGATGCCGCGCATCACGAAGTCCTGCTCGCCGGCCTCCAGGAGGCGGCCGTTGCTGACGTGGAAGCCCGTCGTGGCGGCCTGGGCGGGCGGGGTGGCGGCGAACATCGAGGCGACGACCGCCGCGAGGCCCACTGCGGCGGTGGCGAGTCTGCTTCTCATCCCTTGCTCCAAACGTGGTGCGCGCACGGCGGATCGGCCGTCGGCGACGGGTCCGGTGCGGCTGCCGGGCAGTGCGTGCGGTCCCCGGGGGCGCGACCGTCCGCGGCCGGCCGCCGGACGGCGGGGCGTGCGGTGCGGTGCGACAGGGGCCCGCGGCCCGGGGAGGGGAGCGGCGCGGCCCGGGCAGGGTGGAGCGTCCGGCGGCGGGTCGGACGGCGGCGCCCTCAGGGGTGATCGGGCGGCGCGCGTCCGGCGTGCTCCGTCGGCGGCGGCATCAGGTTAGGGGCGTGCGGATCCGGAGCACAACCGTCAGGACGGAACCGGTTAAGTCTTGTTTCCCGCAGCGTGCTTGTGCGGAGCAGAGCTGACCGGCAGTCATCCGGGAGCGCCCTTCCCGGTGAATCCGCAGGCCGGCAGGCATCCCGGGCGGCGGCACCCGGGGGTGGGAGAGGTGTCCGACGCGCTCATGGCGATACCGAACGGGCCCGTCAGCTTGACCGGTTGAGTACGGACCGCCCGGCTGTTCCGACCGCGGCCCGGGTGGCCGCCGCAGGCCCGGCCGGCCGGGCGTCCCGGCGCGCGTTGTGGGGGTGCCCCCGGCACCGCTACGGTGTGCGCCATGGGGTTGGGATCTTGGTGGCGCGGCGGGTCCGCAGCCGACCGCAGGCAGCAGCGGAATGACGGCGCGCCGCTCTCCGAGCAGGCCGTACTGGCCATCGTGGCACAACAGTTGACGGAGCTCGGCGGAGAACGCTGGACCGTCGAGGGTGCGCTTGCCAAGGGGCCGGGCAGTGCCGCGGTGGCGCTCGCCGCGCCGCACGGCGACGGGCCCGCCCACCTGGACCTTTCCTTCCTGCTGGAGGCCGGGCGTCCGGAGGAGACGGCCGTCACCGACTGCGTGGCCGGTTTCGGCGCGGACTCCGAGGCGGCCGTGCGCCGCGCGGTGGAGATCTGGGCCTCCACCACCGGCGTCACCATGCTCGAACTCCTCGCCCACAACGGCCGGTTCGCCGGGCACATCCACCCGGCCGACGCCGACGCGCTGCCGGGCTGGCACGCCATCCACGGCGGCATCGTCGCGTGGGGTGCCGGCGACCGCCACAACGCCGTCCAGGACTGGACCGTCGCCCACCCGTTGCTGCCCCAGCTCGCCCCGGCGTTCGCCGACGGCTTCGGCAGGGACGCGCTGATCGGCGTCAAGGTCTTCCTCGGCGGCCGCGTCGGCGAGGAGACCGCCGAGGTGCGGGTCGACGGCGTGGTGCACGAGCGGGCGTCGAAGCTGCTGCTCGGCCTGGACTGGCCGCGCGTCACCGAAGGCACCGCCTACGCGCGGACGTTCGTGCTGCTCGTGCACCCGGAGCGCTGAGCGCGGGTACCGGAGACGGGCCCGGGGGTCAGCGCACCACGGTGTACGCGTGGGCGCCGCCCGGTCCCGGGTAGCCGGGCAGCCAGCGGGCCAGTACCAGCCCGGACGGGTGGAACATCGGCGTCGGCAGGGCGTCGACGGCGAAGCGCTCCCAGCCGGCGCAGCTGTGCGGTTCGGTGACGTACGCGGGGGCGTCGCACGGCGGGGCGAGCACCGCGGCGGTCAGCCGGGGCCGGCCGAGTTCGTGGTCGAGCAGCACGGCCAGCACCCGCATCTCCGCGGCGGGGAGCACGATGCCGGTCTCCTCGGCGAGTTCGCGGGCGGCGGCCTCCTCGAAGGACTCGCCGGGCGCGTCGGCCTTGCCGCCGGGCAGGCTCCAGGTGGGGCTCTCCCCGGCGGTGGTCCGGCGGCCGAGCAGCACCCGGCCGTCGGCGGTGGGCACGATGACGCCCGCGCCGATGACGGGTGAGCCGGCCGTCGGGGCGGTCACCAGGCGGCCTTGGCGTAGTCCTTGAGGAAGCAGCCGTACAGGTCCTCGCCGAGCTCGCCGCGGACGATCGGGTCGTAGACCCGGGCCGCGCCGTCGACGAGGTCGAGGGGGGCGTGGAAGCCCTCCTCGTGGAGGCGCATCTTGTCGGGGTGCGGCCGCTCGTCGGTGATCCAGCCGGTGTCGACGGCGGTCATGAGGATGCCGTCGGTCTCGAACATCTCGTCCGCGCTGGTGCGGGTGAGCATGTTGAGCGCGGCCTTCGCCATGTTGGTGTGGGGGTGGCCGGCGCCCTTGTACCCGCGGCTGAAGACGCCCTCCATCGCGGAGACGTTGACCACGTACTTGCGTCGGGCGGCGGAGGCGGCCATCGCGGGGCGGAGCCGGCTGATGAGGATGAACGGCGCCGTGGAGTTGCAGAGCTGCACCTCCAGCAGCTCCATCGGGCCGACCTCGCTCACGGTCTGCACCCAGCTGTTGGTGGGGGCGAGGTCGGGCACCAGGCCGCCGGCGTCGATGGCGGTGCCCGCCTCGATGCGCGCCGGGGTGGCGGAGCCGGTGACGAGGGCGAGGGAGGTGACCTCGGCGGCCGCGATGCGCTCGCTGCCGGCCCCGGCCTGGCCGGGCAGGGCGGGCACGTCGACGCTGCCGCTGCCGAAGCGACCGATCACGACGGCCGGTGGCAGCGTGCCCGCGGGCAGCGGCGCCGACTCGGCCGCGACGAGCTCGCGGTACGCCTCGGGGGAGCGGCGCACGGTCTGCGCGGCGTTGTTGATGAGGATGTCGAGCGGGCCGTCGGCGGCGACCTCGTCGGCGAGGGCGACCACCTGGGCGGGGTCGCGCAGGTCGATGCCGACGATCTTGAGCCGGTGGATCCACCGGTCGCTGTCGGGCATCGCCGTGAAGCGGCGGATGGCGTCGTTGGGGAAGCGCGTGGTGATGGTGGTGTGGGCGCCGTCCCGCAGCAGGCAGAGCGCGATGTACATGCCGATCTTCGCGCGGCCGCCGGTGAGCAGGGCGCGCTTGCCGGTGAGGTCGGCGCGGGCGGCGCGGCGGTCGCGGTTGAGGGCCGCGCAGGACCGGCAGAGCTGGTGGTAGAACGCGTCGACCTCGACGTACCGCTGCTTGCAGGTGTAGCAGGAGCGCGGGCGCTCCAGGATGCCGGCGATTTCGGTGGTGGTCTCGGTCGAGAGGCCGAAGACGCCCGCCGTCTCGTCGTCGATCCGTCCGGGCGCGCCGGTGGCGGTGCGGGAGGTGACCTCGCGGTCGTTCGCCGTCTTGCGGGCGCGGGTCTCCTGGCGGCGGCGCTGCTTCAGCGTGCGGAAGAGGCCGCCGACGGCCAGCCGCACGGTGATCGCGTCCGGGTGGTCGACGTGCAGCGTGTCGAGCTCGGCGAGCACGTCGAGGCAGAGCGCGAGGCGCTCGGGGTCGAGGCCCGGTCCGTAGTCCGTCTGCTGCTCGTCCGTGATCTCGGTCTTGGTGTCCGGGCCCGCCGTCATGCCTGTTGCTGCTTCTCTCTTCGCGCCGCCTGTGTCCGCCGAATGGTACGGGAGCGGCGTGGAGCGACGCGAAGGTAAGTGCTCAGGTGGTCTTTCGGTCATTACCTGATGGGCGGATGGCGTGAGGGCCCGTAACTCGTGACATGCAAGGGCGCGCAGGGTGTCCGGGGCGGACCATGCCGACCCGGAGCGCCGTCCCCGCCGCCGCGACCGACCCCGACGCCCTCAGTGCGGCGGAGCGCCGACCGGCAGCCGGGTCAGCGTGATGCCGAAGTGCACGCGGTACGCCGCGAGCGCCTCCGCCTCCGACAGCTGCCGCTCGGTGCGGGCGCCGTCCGGCCCGGTGCGGATCAGCCGGGTGCCGCTCAGCGTGATCCGGCCGTCCGCGGTGAGCCGTGAGCAGGTGGACGACCGGGTGAAGTGCGACTGCGGCGAGGTCGTCTGCCACCAGCACGTCGGCACGAAGTCGGTGAGCGCGTACGGCCGCGGGTCCAGTCGGTACTGCGGCTCGCCGTCCATCAGCACGTCCAGGACCTCCGGGGTGCCGGGGACGGCCGGGCGGCCCTCCACCGGGGTGACGCGGAACACCCCGCCCGGGTCGTGCTGGTCGCCGCGGGCCGCCAGCCGCAGCGGGTGGTGGCCGAACCGGCCGAAGCCGACGTCGACGAGCCACGGCTCGTCCAGCTCCACCCGCAGGGCCATGTGGTCGAACGGCGGGCCCGGACGGCCGTCCGCGCCGAACGTCCGCGCGGCCAGCAGGTCGACCCGGTAGCCGAGCGCCCGCAGCAGGCCGGCGAACGCGCCGTTGAGCTCGTAGCAGAAGCCGCCGCGCCGCCGGCCGACGATCTTCGCCAGCAGCGCCTCCTCCTCCAGCACCACCGGCTCGCCCAGCCCGACGGCCAGGTTCTCGAACGGCACCGCCGCCAGGTGCGCCGACTGCAGGGCGCGCAGCCCCGCCGCGTCGGGCCGCTCCGGGCGCTCCGCGCCGATCCTCCCGAGGTACGCCGCCGCCTGCTGCTCGTCCACCGCTGCTCCCGTTCCGTGCCCGTCCGCCGCCGCGCTCCGGACGGGCCGTCAGTCGACCCGTCCTGAGCTGGGGTGATGCCCTGTCCGAAGAGAACCTCGAAAAAATGTTTGGGATTCCTGTTATTCCCACCCGTCCCACAGATCTCCCATGTGTCGGCAGCAGCACACACCACCGAAGGCCGACGAGGGAGACAGCATGTCGTCACACCGGAAGGCGTCGCACCGTCGGCGCAGCCGTCGTGGACTGATGTTCACCGCCACAGCAGTGACCGCGGGACTCATCGTCGGAGCCGTCACCATCGGCTCCGTGATGGAGGGGGAGAAGCCGGTCCGCACATCCGCGGACACCGCGCTCGTCCAGGAGGTCGAGCTCAGCCCGGCCGCCGGTCCGCTCCACAAGGACGATCCCGCGCCGGTCACCTCCATACCGAAGGACGACCCCGCGCGCGGCCTCGTCTACGGCGGCCTGGTGCCCGCCGCGGGCGGCGACCGGTGCGTCGGCGTGTACAAGGTCGACGACAACGGCCTGTGCACGCACGGCCCGGACGCGCCGCCGAAGGGCGTCGACGTGCACAAGGACACCGCGCCGGTCGTCGCCGCGGCGGCCCGGCCCGCCGACCCCGCCGCCTCCGCGGCCGTCGCCCCGCCGTCCGCGACCGACCTGCTGAGCGACGCACCTGCCGTCCTCGACGCCGGCAACGGCTCCGCCCTCGGCGGCGGTTCGGTGCCCGCGGCAGGCCCGTCGGCCGGCGCGGGGGCCGCGGCCGCCGGGCCGAAGGTCGTCTGCGAGGGCGACGGGTCGACCGGCAACCGCGTCCAGGTGCTCTACGTGCACGCGCCCGGCAAGGACCGCTTCGGCGAGTACCTGCCGTCCTTCAAGAAGTGGGCGGCGGACACCGACGTCATCTACAACGCGAGCGCCCAGGAGACCGGCGGTGTCCGGCACATCCGCTTCGTCACCGAGGCCGACTGCACCGCCTCGGTGCTCGACGTGGAGCTCTCCGCTGTCTCGCTCCAGGAGTTCGGCGCGAGCAACAAGGCCCTCGCCGCGCAGGGCTTCAACCGCAAGGACCGCAAGTACATGATCTTCGCCGACGCGAACGTGTACTGCGGCATCGGCACGTTCAACGGTGACGAGCGCCCCGGGCAGGACAACCTCAGCAACTTCGGCCCGTCCTACGGACGTACCGACAACGGCTGCTGGAGCGGCTCCACCGCCGCCCACGAGCTCGGCCACAACCTCGGCGCCGTCAACAACAGCGCCCCGCACACCAGCAAGGGCGCGCACTGCGTCGACGAGTGGGACATCATGTGCTACTCCGACTCGCCGTACTACCCCAAGATGGAGGTCCGGTGCGCGAGCCGGGCCGAGGACGAGCGGCTCGACTGCAACCACGACGACTACTTCAACACGGCTCCTTCGCCGGGTAGTTACCTGAGCACGCACTGGAACGTCGCCGACAACCGGTTCCTCTTCTCCGGTGGCGGCACGACGCCCGACCCGACGCCGACCCCCACCCCGAGCCCCACCCGGCCGAACCCGACCGCGTCGCCCAGCCCGAAGCCGCCGACGCCGACGCCCACCCCCACGCCGAGCCCCACCTCCAGCGGCAGCACCACCGGGCCCAGGGTGACCGCGGGGCAGATCACCCCGAACTCCGCGGTGCTGAGCTGGCCGGCCGTGTCCGGCGCGACCGGCTACGACCTCCGGCTGGGCGGCCGCTCCCTGGCGACCGTCACCTCCACCGTCGTGCGGCTCGTCAACCTGAAGGCCGACACCGAGTACCGGGTCGCGGTCGCCGCCCGTGACGCGTCCGGGCGGACGGGCACGCCCGGCCGCACCACCGCCTTCCGCACCGCCAGGGCCGCCGGCCCCTCGCCGACCACGCCCGGCACCAAGTACCTGATGCTCAACACCCTCACCGGCCAGGCGGCCGACATGTGGGGCGGCTCCACCGCCGACGGCGCCGTGCTGATCGGCTACCAGCGCCACGGCTACTCCAACCAGCAGTGGACCTTCGAGGACGCCGGCGACGGCTACCTGACCATCCGTTCCGTGCGCTCCGGCAAGTGCCTGCAGACCGGCGGCCGAGCCGTCGCCGGCCAGTACGTGATGCAGCAGCCGTGCTCGGGCGCCGACACCCAGCGGTGGCGGACCGGCGCGGCGGGCAGCGCGTACACGCTCACCGCGAAGGGCTCCTCGCTCGTGCTCGGCACCGGATCGCGCTGGTACTACGGCGGCCGCCTGCTCGAACTCCAGCAGCCCAACGGCCAGTCGTACCAGAACTGGACGATCCAGCCCGCCTCCTGACGAGGCCGCCATGCCCCGGTGGGGCGGGAACCGACCCTCCCGCCCCACCGGGCTTTTCCGCCCCCGGGCTCGGACCCCGGCAGGCCGACGAGGAGCACCACCCATGCGCACCAGCACCGGGGTCCGTCCCCGCCGTCGTACCCGTCGTACCCGTCGCTCCGGCGCCGCCGCCCTGCTGGCCGGCCTGGCCGTGCTCGGCGCGGCCGGCCCGGCGGGCGCCCACGGCGACACCATCGCGTTCGCGGTGTCCACCCTGGCCGACGGGCACCTCACCGCCGTCGCCACCTGGGAGAACGACCACGACCCGGTCACCGACAAGGTCGCCGGCACCCTCAGCGCCCTGGCCGCGGACGGCCGTTCGGTCGGTCCCTGGCCGCTCGTCGCCGTCGCCGACCGGCCCGGCACCTACACCACGGCGCTCCAACTCCCGCCCGGACACTGGAAGGTGACCGTCGAGTCGGGCTTCCCGGCGCTCGGCCGGAGCGAGGCCGAGCTGGACGTCACGGCCGTGCCGGGTACGGCCCCGAGCGGAAGCGCCGGGCCGCGGACGTCCGTCGGACCGTCGACCGCGGAGCCGTCGGCCACCGTGGCCTCGGCGGTGCCGTCCGCCGCGGCGCCGTCCACGGCCGCGGCCGGTCCGGCCGGGCAGGGCTCCGCGCTGCCGGTGGTCCTGGGAGTGGTGGCGGTCGTGCTGGCCGCGGCCGCGGGCGCCGTCCTCGTCGTCCGCCGCCGCCGCGCGGCCCGCTGAGGCGCGGGCCTGCCGGCCGCTGCCGGGGGCCGGTGCCGTCCGGTCGGGGTCAGACCCGGTCGAGGGGCACGTGCGGCCCGTCCGGGAGCTCGGCCTCGACCGGGTCGCCCGGCCGGACGGTGCCGCCGTGCACGACGACGCCCATGATCCCGGCCCGGCGCACCACGGTGCCGTCCTCGCCGCGGCCGACGACCTGCTTGAGCAGACCGTCCCGGAAGGCGTCGATCTGCAGGCAGGGGTTGCGCAGGCCGGTGACCTCCACGACCGCCTCCGCCCCCAGGCGCAGCAGGGTGCCGACCGGGAGGCCGAGCAGGTCGATGCCGCGGGTGGTGATGTTCTCGCCGAGCTCGCCCGGTGCCACGGCGAACCCGGCGCGGCCGACCTCCGCGAACAGCTCCTCGTGCATCAGGTGCACCTGGCGGAGGTTCGGGGCGGTCGGATCCTGCGCCACCCGCGAGCGGTGCTTCACGGTCACCCCGGCGTGGACGTCGCCCTCGACCCCGAGGCCGGCGAGGAGGGTGACGCGCTCCCGGTTCGGCTTGGTGAAGGAGTACGTGCCGTTGCTGCTGACCGCCGTGACCGTCGCGCCCATCCCGGGTCTCCTCGTGCTGTGCCGGTGTGCCGTTCCGACCCTATGCCCGGCCGTGGGCGCCCCGGCGGCGGGGTCGGACCGCACCCGAACGGCCTGCCGCGGGCGTCCCGGACGGTCCCGGACGGGTGCGAGGGTGACGGCGGGCGGGGCGGGCGACAGTCCGCCGCCGAAGGATGTCGTGAGCACGCCACCCGAACGGGTTGTGCTGCGCCCGCCACCGTGGGCCACCATGAACCCATGGACATCGACACGGTCGTCCGCACCCGGAAGGCCCTGCACGCCGTCGCCGAGACGGTGCTCGCCGGGCCGCAGCACCGGGCCCGCGGCACCATCCGCCTGCGCGCCTACCCCGGCGGCTTCGCCACCAGCGCGGAGCCCTTCCTCCAGGTCATCGGCGACGAACTGATGGCCCCGGGGCAGCGGCTCCTGCTGCGCGGCACCACCTGCGCGGCCCTCGCCGCCGCGGTCGGCGTCGAGCCCGGCCCGCCCGCCGGCCTCTACACGGACGGATCCGGCGCCGCCCCCGGCGACCCGGTCGACGCCGACCCGCAGGCCGCCCAGTGGATCGCCCACTGCCTCGGCGTCGGCGACACCGCACTGCGCCGCCTCACCCCGGACGCCGACCCCGTGCTCTGGCCGGAGCACTTCGACATCGGCATCACCCTGGACGGCGTCAACTACGGCGTCTCCGCGGGCGACGCGTACCAGCCGGAGCCGTACGCGTACGTCGGCCCGCACACCCCGCGCAGCGGTCCGTTCTGGGACGCGCCGTTCGGCGCCGCCCGCACCGTGCGCGAACTCGGCGGCGCGGACGCCGTCACCCGCTACTTCGCCGAGGGGCGCCGGCTCGCAGCGGTGTGACCGCCGGGGCCCGGCCGTGCGGCCCGGACCCGGCGGTGGCGGCGGTCAGTCCGCGGCGCCGTTGCGCCCGCCGGCCCGGCCCGTCCAGGTCGGCTCGACCACCGCCCAGTCGTCCTGCCACTCGTCCTCGGCCCGGCACTCCAGCCGGCTGCGCCGCAACCCGTACGCCACCGCGCAGACCAGGGCCGCCGTGGCCCAGCCGCCCAGGACGAGGAACCCCGTCGTCGCCACGATGTCCGCGGTGGAGCGAGGCCCGTCCGCGGCCCGGCCCGCGCCGTCCACCCACACCCGCACCCGGTCGCCGGCCGACGCCGTGCTCGGCACCGGGGCCTCGTCCGTCACGGTGTGCCCGGCCGGGTACGTCCACGTGGCCTGCGCCCGGTAGCCGCCCGCGGGGCTGCCCGCCGACGTCAGGTCCGCCTGGACGGGCTCGCTGCGCACCACCGCCGCCACGTGGTGCAGCCGCGTCGCCGTCCGACCGGCCTCGGCCGCCGCGGAGCTGTACAGCAGCACCGCGGCCAGGCCCGCACCGGCCGTGCAGAGCACCATCGCGAGCCAGGCCGCCACCAGGGCGCGGCTCCGGCAGCGGTCCACGCGCCGCCTCAGCGGGCCGGCGTCCAGGCCTGCCGCGAGTCGTAGGTGCACCAGCATTCGCCGCCGACGGGATGACCCGCGACGGTCGGGGGAGTCGCTGCGCATGGTACGCCTCCTGCCGCCGGCCGTGACCTCCAGAATCCCCCCAACCGTCGGCCCCGGCACCTCCTCGCGCCCGCCGCCGCCTCCGGCCGGGCCCACCGGCGGGTTCCGACGGGGTCGGGGCGCCCGCCGTCCCGGGGCCGGAACCCGGTGGGAACCGGGACGCGGTGCGCACGCGTCCGGTGATCCGTCACCCTTTCGTCGATCATGGGGAGCGGGCCGCGTGGTGGCTGTGCTGTGTGTGCTGGTGGTCGCCGTGCCGCTCGGCTGCTGGGCGGTGCTGGCCCGGACGGCCGTGGTGGGTGCGGTGGTGGGGCTGCTGCTGGCCGGTGGCGCGGGCGTGCTGCTCGCGGCCGGGGCGGGCCTGCTGGAGCTCCGCGGGCTGTTCGAGCTCTTCCTCTGGTACCCGCTCGGCGCCGCCCTGCTGGTCGGCGCCGGGCTGCGGGTGGAGCGACGGCTGCGCGGGGTGCGGGAGCACGCGCCGCACGCACCGCGGGCGGTGCTGCGGGTGCACGCCGTGGTGGTGACGGCCGTGGCGCCGTTGTGCGCGCTCGTGCTCTTCACGGGCGCCGACGTCCCGCCGCCCGCGGTGGTGCCGTCGGTGCCGCCGGGGTTCACGCTCGGTGAGCAGGGCGTGGGCTGCGGTTCGGGCTCCTGCTGGCGGGAGGCGGCCGTCGCGGGGCCGGCGGGCATGCCGTCGGAGGAGGTCGTCCGGCGGCTCGGCCTGCAGGACGACCACTGCCACGCGAACGGCTGGCTGCTCGACCGGCGCCCGCTCTGCACCGGCGCGGTGATCAACGGCGGCAGCATCCGGCTGTACGTCTCGCTGGGCGACCTGATCGGCTGAGGGCGGGGACGGATCCCCCGCCCCCGCCCCCATTCTCCCGCCCCACCGGCAGCCGTCAGGGGCTCGTGAGCACCACGAGCTGACGGGTCGCCCTGGTCATCGCGACGTACCGGTCGACGGCGCCCTCGACGCCCGTGCCGAACGACTCCGGGTCGACGAGCACGACCAGGTCGAACTCCAGGCCCTTCGACAGCTCCGGGGTCAGCGACCTCACCCGGGACGTCGCCCGGAACGAGGGGTCGCCGATGACGCACGCGATCCCGTCGGAGTGCTCGGCGAGCCAGGTGCCGAGGATCGCGTCCAGGTCCTCGGTGGACCCGTGGACGACCGGCAGGCCGCTGCTGCGCACGGAGGTCGGCACGTTGGCGTCCGGGAGCACGGCGCGGACGACCGGTTCGGCCTCCGCCATGACCTCCTCCGGCGTCCGGTAGTTGATGCTCAGGGAGGCCACCTCGATCCGTCCGAGCCCGATCCGCCCGAGCCGCTCCTGCCACGACTCGGTGAACCCGTGCCGGGCCTGGGCGCGGTCGCCGACGATGGTGAAGCTGCGGGACGGGCAGCGGAGCAGCAGCATCTGCCACTCGGCGTCGGTCAGCTCCTGGGCCTCGTCCACGACGATGTGCGCGAACGGGCCGGCCAGCCGGTCCGGGTCGGCGGCGGGCAGCGCGGTGTCGTCGACCAGGCTGTCCTGCAGGTCCTGCCCGCGCAGCATGGTCACCGCGCCCTCGCCGTCGTCGTCCGCCTGGAGCAGCCGGTCGATGACGTCGGCCATGCGATCGCGTTCCGCGGCGACGGCGGCCCTGTGCCGGACCTTCCGCCGGGCCGCCTCCGGGTCGCCGAGCCGCTGCCGCGCCGCGTCGAGGAGCGGCAGGTCGGACACCGTCCAGGCCTGCGGCTCCTTGCGCCGCAGCTTCCGCACCTCGTCGGGGCTCAGCCAGGGCGCGCACATCCGCAGGTAGGCGGGTACCTCCCAGAGGTCCCCGACGAGGTCGGCCGCGTCGAGCAGCGGCCACGCGCGCTTCAGCGTCGTGACCAGCTCCGCGTCCCGCTGCAGCGACCTCCGGAACTCCTCGGGCGAGTCGTCGCCGTCGTACCTGTCGTGGAGGATCGTGACCAGTTCCTCCCAGATCTGCTCGCGCGCCTCGTTGTGCGGGGTGCCCGGCTCCGGCGCGTCGAACGCCTCGGCCCAGTCGTCGGCGGTCAGCCTGATGTCGGACCGGTCCGTCGAGACCGTCATCCCCTTGGTGGGCGGCTCCTCGTAGATCCTGACGGCCGCCTCGATCGCCTTCACCATCACCGCGGACGACTTCAGGCGGGCCACCTCCAGGTCCGTCTCGACGGCTGCTCCGGCGCCCTCGGCGACGAGGTCGCGCACGGTGCAGGTCTGCACGCCCTCCTCCCCGAGGCTCGGGAGGACGTCGGCGACGTACGCCAGGTAGGGCTGGTGCGGACCGACGAACAGCACGCCGCCCCGGCGGTGCCCGAGGCGCGGGTCGGAGTAGAGGAGGTAGGCGGAGCGGTGCAGGGCGACGACCGTCTTGCCCGTGCCCGGACCGCCGTCGACGACCAGGGCGCCGCGCGATCCGGCCCGGATGATGGCGTCCTGGTCGGCCTGGATGGTGCCGAGCACGTCCCGCATCCGGGACGACCGGGTGGTGCCCAGACTCGCGATGAAGGCCGACTGGTCGTCGAGCGCGGCGTGCCCCGCGAGTGCGTCGGCGGTGAAGACCTCGTCCCAGTAGTCGCCGATCCGGCCGCGGGTCCAGCGGTACCTGCGGCGGCTCGTCAGGCCCATCGGGTCGGCGTGGGTCGCCGCGAAGAACGGCTCGGCCGCGGGCGAGCGCCAGTCGACGAGCAGCCGGCGGCCCGCGCTGTCGGTGAGGCCGAGCCGTCCGATGTACAGCGGCTCGGGGTCGTCCGCGCCGACGATGTGCCCGAGGCACAGGTCCAGGCCGAAGCGGCGCAGCGCGCGCAGCCGGGTGGTCAGCCGGTGGATCTCCACGTCCCGGTCCATCGCCGCCCGGCCGAGGCCGCCGGGTGCCCTGCGCACCTCGTCGAGGTGGTCGGAGAGTTCGGCGATCGTCTGCTCCAGGCTCTCCGCGATGGCCGCGAAGTGCCGCTCGTCGCCGGCGATCAGCGCCGGGTCGGCCTTGGCGGCGAGGCGGTCGGGCAGGTCGAACGCACTGGTGGCCAGGGGGCTCATGTCATCGGATCCGGACGGACGTGCACGCAATTCGTGAATCTCCCATTTCGGCTGCTTCTCGGCTCAGGCAGTGATTCTGGGGTACGGCGGGGGCCTTGCCGCAAGCCCCCCGGTGCGCTATACGTTAAGAGTGGCAGGAGGTGGGTTCTTCCCTCGTGCCCTTCCCCGTGCCCTTCCCCCCGCTGCTCGGGACACTCCTCCTGCCGTCAGCGCCGCCGACACCCACCGGGCCTGCCCACCCGCCGGGCTCGCGGAGCCACGCCCCCCCCCGGGGCCTGCGGATGCCCCGGTCCACGCCGACGGCGCCGTGCACCGGCACCTTTGGACGTTCCTCCATGCCGCGCCGCCACCTCGCGGCCCGGGCTTGTGCGGACCGTCAACAATACGACGCGGGCTGGCTTCCGCCGCGCGGATCGGTGAACATTGACGGTTGGGTGCGGGGCGCCCGACCGGAGCCCCGCGGCCTCGCCGCAACCACGCCCGAGGTGTACCCGCCGCCCAGCCAGAGAGCCCATTCCATGCGTTTCCTGAACGACCTCAAGCCCGCGTACGACCTCACGTACGACGACGTCTTCATGGTCCCCAGCCGCTCCGCCGTGGGCTCCCGGCAGGGCGTCGACCTCTCCTCGCAGGACGGCACCGGCACGACCGTGCCGCTGGTCGTGGCCAACATGACGGCCATCGCCGGGCGCCGGATGGCCGAGACGGTCGCCCGCCGCGGCGGCCTGGTGGCCATCCCGCAGGACATCCCGATCGAGGTCGTCTCCGAGGTCGTCGGCTGGGTCAAGCAGCGCCACCTGGTGCACGACACCGCGCTCACCCTCGGCCCGGGCCACACCGTCGCCGACGCGCTGTCGCTGCTGCCCAAGCGCGCCCACGGCGCCCTCGTGGTGGTCGAGGACGGCCGCCCGGTCGGCGTCGTCACCGAGAGCGACTGCCACGCGGTCGACCGTTTCACGAGCCTCGCCGACGTGATGTCGCGCGACCTCCTGCTCCTCGACGAGGCCATCGAGCCGCGCGCCGCCTTCGACAAGCTCAACGAGGCGCACCGCAAGCTCGCCCCGGTCGTCGCCGCGGACGGCTCGCTGGTCGGCATCCTGACCCGCCGCAACGCGCTGCGCGCCACGCTCTACACCCCGGCCGTCGACGCCGCGGGCCGTCTGCGGGTCGCCGCGACCGTCGGCATCAACGGCGACGTCGCCGGGCGCGCCAAGGCGCTGCTGGAGGCCGGTGCGGACGTCCTCGTCGTCGACACCGCGCACGGTCACCAGGAGTCGATGATCAGCGCCCTGCAGGCCGTCCGCGGCCTCGACCCGCAGGTGCCGATCGTGGCGGGCAACGTCGTGTCCGCCGCGGGCGTCCGCGACCTGGTCGCCGCCGGCGCGGACATCCTCAAGGTCGGTGTCGGCCCGGGCGCGATGTGCACCACCCGCATGATGACCGGTGTCGGCCGTCCGCAGTTCTCCGCCGTGCTGGAGTGCGCCGCCGAGGCGCGCCTGCTCGGGAAGCACGTCTGGGCCGACGGCGGTGTCCGGCACCCGCGCGACGTCGCGATGGCGCTCGCCGCCGGCGCGTCCAACGTGATGATCGGCTCCTGGTTCGCCGGCACCTACGAGTCGCCCGGCGACCTGCAGACCACCGCCGACGGCCGCCAGTACAAGGAGAGCTTCGGCATGGCCTCGGCGCGCGCCGTGCGCAACCGCACCTCCGAGGAGTCCGCGTACGACCGCGCCCGCAAGGCGCTCTTCGAGGAGGGCATCTCGACCTCGCGGATGTTCCTCGACCCGGCCCGCCCGGGCGTCGAGGACCTGATCGACTCGATCGTCGCGGGTGTCCGCAGCTCCTGCACCTACGCGGGAGCCTCCTCGCTGGAGGAGTTCCACGAGAAGGCGATCGTCGGCGTGCAGAGCGCGGCCGGCTACGCCGAGGGAAAGCCGCTGCACTCCAGCTGGTGACGGTCCGGGGCCCGCTGCCCGTCCGTCCGGTCCGCCCCCCGTCCCGCGCCGTGCGCGCGGGGCGGGGGGCGGTTGCGTGCACGGCACCGGGAGAGGGGCGCGGCCCGGCCGGGACGGGCGTCACCGGCGGCCGCTCACCCGGCACTCACCGGATCGGCGCCGACTCGACCGGGGTGAGCAGCGCCCGGCTCACCATGCCGACCGACCGCGACAGCGCGGAGACGACCGCGTCCTCCACCGCGGGGGCGTGCCGCAGCTCCCACAGGGCGAGGACGGAGGCCCAGGCGGCGTCGCGGGCGCGGTCGATGCTCCAGGAGCCGGCCATGTGCAGCAGCGGCTCGGCGGCGTCCAGCGCGTCCGGGCAGGGCAGCAGCTCCTCCCGTACCTCGGCCTCCACCTGGGCGAGCAGGTCGTTGATCCGGTGGTAGTCGCCGCGGACGTCCTCCGGGGTGCGGCCGAGGAGGACGCAGGCGTCCAGCACGGCGATCGGCAGGTCGTGCTCGATGTGGGCGTTCATCCCGGCGAGGGCGTACTGCAGCGGGTGGATGCCCGGGCGGTCGCGCAGCTCGAAGAGCGGGCGCCAGCAGTGCGCGGGGCGGCGGCCCTCGGCGACCGCCGCGACGGCGTCGAGGTAGCGGGCGGCGAAGACCGCGTCCAGCTCGGCCATGCCGTCCGGGTCGGCGAAGTGGCCCTCGGCGAGCCGTTCGCGGACGAGCAGGGTCACCCGCAGGTACATCCGGTTGAAGACGGCGACGCCGTCCGCGGGCGGGAGGGCGCCCTGCAGCACCTCCATCCGGTCGATGACCTGGTCGACCGTCAGGGCCTCACTGATCGTCATGGGCGTACGCAGCCTTCCACGGCGGGCCGGGCGGATCGTCCGATGATAGGTCGGTATGCGGTTGATGCCGGAACGCCGCGCAGACGGCACGGCCGCGCGCCCGGCCGGGCGTGCGGTGAACGGCGGGCCGGCCCGCCCCGCGGCTCCGGGCCCTACGTCTCCGCCCCGCGGCTCCGGGCTCCCTACGTCTCCGCCCCGCCCGTCGTACCGCCCCGGGAGCGGTAGGAGGCAACGGCCGCAGCCAGGGTGGGGAAGATCCGCTCCTCCCCGACGGAGGCGCTCAGCCCGTACGCGTCCAGCTCCGACCGCAGGTCCTGCTTGACCCTCGCCAGGGCGAACACGCAGCCGCGGCCGACCAGTTCGTCCCGCAGCGCCTCCACCGAGTCCAGTGCGGTGATGTCCACCTCGACGTTGGCCTCGGTGTTGAGGACGAACCAGCGCACCGGCTCCGGCTGCTCGGCCACCGCAGCCAGGGCCCGCCGGCGGAAGTCCTCGGCGTTGGCGAAGAACAGCGGCGAGTCGTAGCGGTAGATCAGCAGCCCGGGGATGGTCCGCGCCTCGGGATAGTCGTCGACGTCGTGCATGCCGGGCACCCCCGGGACCAGGCCCAGCACCGCATCGTGCGGCCGGGCCACCCGGCTGAGCAGCTCGGCCACCGACAGCGCCACGGCCACCAGCACCCCGTAGAGGATGTCCAGGGCCAGGACGCCGACCAGGCATCCGAGCGCCAGCAGCAGCTCCCGGCGCCGGAACGACGAGAGCCGCCGGAAACCCGCGACGTCGATCATCCGGACGGCGGCGAAGACGACCAGGCATCCCAGGACCGCCGACGGCGTGAGCGCGAGCGCCGGGCCGAGGAACAGCAGCACGGCGACGACGAGCACGTCCGCCGTCAGCCCGTACACCTGGGTGTGCCCGCCGGCCGACCTGGCCAGCGTGGTGCGGCTGGCACTGCTGCTCACCGGGAAGCCGTGCAGCATGCCGGCACCGAGGTTGACCACGCCCAGCGCCAGGAGCTCCTGGTTGGCGTCCAGGCGTTCTCCGCTGTCGCGGGACTCGAAGGCGCGGGCCGTCAGGATCACGTCGGTGTACCCCACCAGGAGCACGCCGACGGCGGGCAGCACCAGCTCCCGGAAGTCGTCCAGGGACGGGAACGAGGGCCGCGGAAGCCCGGTCGGGATCTCCCCGATCACCGAGATGCCGTACTGCTCCAGGTCGAACACCGCGACGACCGCGGTGCCCAGGACCAGCGCGAGCAGGGTGACCGGCACGCTGCGCGGCAGGAACGTGGCCGCCACGAAGAGGAAGAGCAGCGTGCCCGCGCTGAGGACCACGGTGGCGACGTGCGCCTCCGGGAGGTTCCGGAAGAAGGAGATCAGCTGCGGGAAGAAACCCGAACCCTCCGTCTCGACACCGGTGAGCTTCGTCAGCTGGTCCACCCCCATGATCAGGGCGACCCCGGCGAGGTAGCCGATCAGGACGGGCTGGGACAGCAGATCGGCGACGAACCCCAGCCGGGCGATCCGGGCGACCAGGAACATCATCCCGACCACGACCGCGAGCGCCGCCGTGAGCACGGCGTAGCGGTCCGCGTCCCCCGCCGCCAGCGGTCCCACCACGCCGGCCGTCATCAGCGCGGTCGTCGACTCCGGGCCGACCGACAGCAGGCGCGACGAACCGAGGAAGGCGTAGACGGCGAGCGCGGGCAGGATCGCCCAGAGCCCCGCGACCGGCTGCAGACCCGCCACGCTCGCGTACGCCATGACCTGCGGCACCAGGTAGGCGGCGACGGTGACGCCGGCCAGCAGGTCGCCGCGCACCCAGCTGCGGCGGTACGACCGGAGCACGCCGAGCCCCGGGACGAGCCCGGTGACGCGACGCCGGAGACCGCCGACCGGGTCGGTTGACTGTCCCATCGGTCTCCTTCCGCAGGGCCGACGGCAGCCGGAACCGGCTCACCGGGCCCGGCGGGGATCGTGCCGGGAGCGGAACGCGGGGCCGTGCGGGACGTCGGATCCCATCGTCGGGGCGTCCCCGGGCCGCCGCCAGACGTCCCACCCGAAAGGGTGAACCGAAGGACGGGGCCCCTGCGGCGGTCGCCGTACGGTGCGCGCCTCGGCCGTGACCGCCGACGCGGCCGGGAGGAGCCCGCGGGAACGTGACGGGACCCGGGAGCGTATCCAGCTCCCGGGCCCCTGAAGTGCCACCCAATTGCGCACACCGGCACGTTGAAGGGTGCGGATCATTCTGAGATCGACGTGTTCTCCCGTTGAACTACCGCGCCACGTGAGAGGCGCAGGCGGGACTTGAACCCGCATCCGTCGATGATCGTCCGCGCCCGGTCGATCCGGTGATCGGCGGCGGATACTGAGACTGGAGCGAGAGTCTGAGATTCAGGGGATGTGCCTCTGCCGCTTGGGCCACCCCGGCACGATGTGGTGCCGGGGGAGGGATTCGAACCCCCACCGTCATCCCGTGGTCAGCTTCAACATCAGTTTCAGCTTGCGCCCTTCGGCGCGCCCCCCGCTCGAACAGGGGGCGATCATGGGGCTACCGGAACAGGTAGCCGAACACCGCGTCGCCGACCCGCTCGTCGGTGACCTCGGTGCCGTTGGCCTCCTCGCGGGCGAACTTGACGGCCTGCTGCAGCTTCTCCAGGCGTTCCGTCAGCTCGTTGACCCGCCGGGCAGGCAGTGCGCCGGAGAACTTCACGGTCGTCCAGTAGCCGACCGGGACGTCCTCGTAGTACACCTCGACCTGGGCCGGGTGCTTCTCGGTGGCCTCGGCCTTCACGTGGTTGCGCGGCACCTTCCTGGTGCGGATGGTGCGGACCGGGTCGGTCTTCCAGGAGTCCGTGGACGGATCCAGGTTCCACGACTCGGCGGCGTCCAGCACCGGCAGCTTGCGCACGAAGGTGTACAGGTCGGTGAGCTGCTTCTCCAGGAAGAGCAGGTACGGCACCGGGACGTCGGCCAGCAGGACGGTGCCGTCCACGACCACGTCCGCGGCGGCGGTCCGGTTCGCCCGGTCCTTGGTGGCGGTCACGTCGAACAGCCGGGTCAGCGTCGCGGCGGTGCTGCGCAGGATGTCCTCGGCCTTCACCTGCACCCGGGTGGACTCGGGCGGCAGCTGCTCGCCCTCCTCGTCCTTCGGCTGGTAGGTCCGGGAGATGCCCGCGAGCAGCGCGGGCTTCTGGACGTCCTGGTGAGCCTGGGTCAGCTCCTGGAACGACTTGGACTTGACGCCCTTTTCGACGGCGATGATCTGGTTCAGCTTCGGCACGACACGGAAGCTATCAGCAATCGTTCGAACGTTCCGTCGATTATTCGGGACTGCCCGCGACGGCCCTCCGCGACCGCCGACCGCGCGGGCGCCTCAGGGAGGCACCGGGCGGCACCGGCCTGCGGCAGCCGCGGCAGGCCGGTGCGTGCGTCCCGGCGCGTCAGTCCTCCTCGCCGTCGAAGCCGTCCAGGTCGTCCTCGTCGAGGCCGTGGTCGGCCATCACCGCGGCGGCCTCCTCGTCGGCACCGCGGGCCTGCAGGGCCCGGACCAGCACCAGGGCCTCCTCCCAGGCCTCCTCGGGGTCGTCCAGCAGCGCGAGGGCGGCGCGGGCCGCCTCCTCGGCGGCCGCGGGGTCGCCGAGCCGCAGACGCAGCAGGCCGAGTTCGGTGAGCACCTCGCCGAGCTGCGGGGCGACCTCGGCGGACTCCTGCTGCTCCAGCAGCGCGCGGGCGGTCTGCAGCCGGGCGACGGCGGCCTCGGCCTGGCCGGACGACCGCAGGTGGCCCGCGTAGCCGTGCAGGACGTCTGCGGTCGCCGTGCCGAGCGCGCCCTCGCCGGACGGCAGCCCGGCCGCGAGGAGCTCGTCCAGGACGCCGCGGGCCTCGGTCAGCAGGTCCGGGAGGACTCCGGACGCGGCGGCGTCCTGAGCGGATCCGGCACCGCCGCCGCAGGGGTGGCGCCGCAGGGCCTGGCCGAGCGCGGACATCCGGTCGGCGGCCCGGCCCGCGGCGGCGAAACCGCGCGCCGCCGCGAGGTACCGGGCGGCCGCCTCCGGGCCGTGGCCGAGCCATCCGCCGAGGCGGGCCTCCAGTTCGGCGCGCGGCGGCAGCGACGGTGCGGCGGTGTCCGGCTTCCACGCGTCCAGCAGTTCGCCAAGGGCGGCGCTCGCGCGGCGCCACTCGCCGTCCTCGCGGTAGGCGCGGGCCAGCACCCAGCGGGCGGTGGCGGCCTCCTCCTCCAGGCCGAGGCGGTCCAGTTCGCGGACGGCCTCCTCGGACGCCTCCACCGCATCCGCGAAGCGCTCGTCGGCCAGCAGCGCGTCGGCCGCCGCGGCCCGGCCGCGGGCCGCACCGACCCGGTCGCCGGCCGCGGTCAGCGCCGCGACCCGGTCGACCAGCCGCCGCACCCGCTCGCCCGCGCGGGACTCCAGGTCGCGCTCGAACACCGACAGCGGCGCGGGGTCGCCGATCGGCCCCGCGCCCGACCACTCCCGCATCCGGGTGCTCTGGTAGGCGTTGCCGTTGCGCGCGTCGAAGCGGGCCGCGATGCCGAGCGCCCGTTCCCGCAACTCCCGCGCGAGCCCGGCCACCCGGGCGTCCGGGCGGCGGACGCCGTCCGCGGCGGGGAAGCGCAGGAGCCGCTCGCCCTCGCCGCGGGCCTCCACCGCGGAGAGGACGGCCGCGGCGGCCGCGGCGAACTCCATCTCCGTCAGCGGGGTGCGCGGCCGGTCCAGCCACGACAGGTGCCGCTCGATCAGGTCCAGCCCCCGGCCCAGGTTGCCGCTGTGCACGCAGAACAGCAGATTCGACGCCAGCTCGCCCAGGTGGTGCGGATTGTCGCGGATCCGGCGGTACGCGACGCGGTGCGCCTCGACCGCCTGCTCGCCGCGGCCGGTCCGCACGTACGGCAGCAGCAGCTCGGAGTTGATCCACTGCGGCTGCTCGGTGCACCCGGAGCGGACCGCCGGCTCGCCGATCCGGATCGCCTCCTCGTCCCGGCCGAGTGCCACGAGCGTCCGCACCTGGCTGCTGGGGACGCAGCCGGAGCAGTCGGAGAGCCCGTCGCGGCGGGTGACGGCCATCTGCTCGTAGAAGTCCTGCGCCCGCGCCAGCTCGCCGGTGCTCTCGGCCACCAGGCCGCGGTGCTGGAGGACGGCGTGCAGGCTGTGGCCGCCGCGCCGGTAGCGGCGCTCCATGTCGGCCAGCAGGTCCGTCGCCCGCTCCAGCGGGATCTCCGGGAACTGGTAGACGCTGTAGATCATCCACTTGAACTGCCACAGCAGCGTGTGGTCGTGCCGGCCGCCGAAGCGGTCCGGTTCGCGGTCGTACGCGGCCAGGCACCAGGAGAAGGTGAGGAACGCCTTCGCCGGCACCCAACTGTGCTGGAACACCGAGGTGGCCGACATCCGCACGTCGAAGGCGAACTCGACCAGCCCCAGGGCGTCGGCGTGGCGGATCACCTCCTCCAGGGCGGCGAACTTCGCCGGCCCGGACGGCATGCCGTGGCTGGCGCGGTAGAGGTCGCGGACCTCCTGCTCGGTACGGCTCACTGCGCGGCCCCGGAGACGGCCCGGCCGATCAGGCCGAGGAAGGACTGGTTGAGTGCGGCCGTGTCGGCCGGGCGGAGCGGGTGGTGGCCGAGCAGCAGGGCCTGCACGTAGAGGCCCTCCAGGCACGTCGCCTGCAGCTCCGGGTCGGTGAGCGAGAGGACCTGCCGGGCCAGCGGGTTGCGGTGGTTGAGCACCAGGCGGGGCCGGGGCTCGGCGGCGGCCTGGAAGCTGCCGAGGATCGCCGACCAGGTGTCGTCCACCTGGTCGCGGGTGCCGCGGAGGTCGAGCTGGAAGGCGGTGTCGTCGTCCAGCAGGTACAGGGAGGGCAGCCCGGACGGCTCGAAGGAGCGGACCAGCAGGTCGCAGCCCAGCCGCGCCAGCACCCGGTCGGCCACGGCCATGAACGGCGCGAGCGCCAGCTCGTCGGCCGTCTCCAGCCGCTGGAGGTGGGTGGTGAGGTCCGCCGCGCGCAGCTGCTCGACCTCCGACTTCCGCTCCACCGTGGCGAACCGGTCGATCAGCTCGGCGTCGTAGACGTAACCCGCGTTGACGACGGCGAGCCCCTGCGCGGCGGCCACCGGCGCCAGTTGCCGGAACTCGTCGAGCAGCGGGGTGAACCGCAGCAGCCCGTAGCGGTCGGTGAACTCGGCGAGGGTGAGCGGTCCGACGTTGGTCTCCATCGGCCAGAAGTCGGCGACCAGCCGCAGCATGTCGTCGTCGTGCAGGGCCAGCGCCTTCACACCCAGGTGGTGCACCCGCAGGAAGGCCCGCAGGCGGGCCGGCTCCTGCTTGCTCAACCGCACCAGCCAGCCGCGCAGTTGGTCGCCCAGGGCGTCGCGGGTCGCTTCCAGCAGCGAGTCCTCGTAGAGGGCCTCGCGGCTCGCGGTGGGGCGCAGCTCCGCGGTGTCCACGACGCAGCGCACGAAGAACGCCCACTCGGGCAGCAACCGCTCGGCCCCTTCGGACAGCAGCATCTGCTTGAGGTAGACCCGGTGGGCCGCCGGGACGGCCGGGTTGGCCGGCATGGGCAGCACGAAGGCGACCCCGCGCAGGCCCGCCTCGGCGGTGGCGACGTCGACGACGTCGAACGGTGCGAAGCCGAACACCTCCTCGCAGTACGCCTCCAGGCGGGCCCGGCGCTCGGCCGCGCCTTCCCCGTCGGGGCGGTCCCACGGTGCGGGGCCGCCGGTGACGGGCTCGCCGTCCACGGTGACCGGGTGCGGCAGCCGGGCGCCGTAGTGGCTGACCAGGGCGGTCACCGCGCGGCGGGTGAGGAGGTGTTCGCAGCCCGGGCGCGGGCGCAGGGTGACGGTGGTGCCGGTCTCCGCGCGCTGCCCGTCGGCGGGTGCGGGCTCCACCGCGTAGCTGCCGTCGGCGCGGCCGCGCCACAGCACGGTGGGCTCGCCGGCCCGGCGGGTGGTCACCTCGATGGCGTCGGAGACCATGAAGCAGGACAGCAGGCCGATGCCGAACTGGCCCATGAACTCGTGCCGGGCGAAGCCCAGGTCGTCACGCTTCGAGCTGCGCCCGATGGTCGCCAGCAGCTCGTGGACCTGGGTCTCGCTCAGGCCGATCCCGTTGTCGCCGATGGTCAGCGAGCCGTCGCCGTTCGCGTCGCCGGAGGAGATCTCGATCCGCGGGGTGCGCGGGTCCGCGGCTCCGTCCTGGCGCAGCGCGGTGATCGCGTCGACCGCGTTCTGCAGCAGCTCGCGGGCGTACACCTGCGGGCTGGTGTACAGGTGATGGCTCAGCAGGTCGACGATGCCGCGCAGATCGACGCGGAAGGTTTGGTTCACGGGCTCTCCCAGATCGTGCATGGCAGGCACCCTAGAACGGGAGTCCGACACGGGGCAGCGAATATCGGCCGCGGGGTCCGCGGGCCGCCGCGGCACGCCCGCCGCCGTCCGCCCGCCGCCGCGGCACGCCCGCCGCCGTACGCCCGGGGGCGGAGGGCTGCAGCCGTAGGGCCGTCGCCGTAGGGCCAAGGGACCCGTGCCGCACCGGCCGGAGGCCGATCCGCCGGGCGGGTGCGCGGCGCCAGGGTGGACCCATGGACACCACTTCGCAGCACCCCGGGGTCGCCGTCGTCACCGGTGCCTCCCGCGGCCTCGGCCTCGAACTCGCCCGCGCGCTCGCACTGGAGGGCCGGCCCCTGGTGATCACCGCCCGCGACGCGGCCGGACTCGCCGCCGCCGAGGCCGAACTCGCCGCGCTCACCACGGTCGCCGCGCCCGCCGGTTCGGTGGTCGACGACGCGCACCGCGAGCGCCTCGCCTCGGCGGCCGCGGCCCTCGGCGGCGCCACCCTGCTGGTGCACAACGCCTCGACCCTCACCGGCTACGACCTGGCCGGCGCACCGCTGCCCTCGCTCGCCGACTTCCCGCTGCCGGGCCTGCTGGAGACCTTCGAGGTCAACGTGCTCGCCCCGATCGCCCTCACCCAGCTCCTCCTGCCGCAGCTGCGGGCCCGTCGCGGCGCGGTCCTCGCCGTCAGTTCGGACGCCGCCGTCGAGGCGTACGCCGGCTGGGGCGGCTACGGCGCCTCGAAGGCCGCGCTCGACCACGCCGCCGCCGTCCTCGCCGCGGAGGAGCCGGACCTCGCCGTGTGGTCGGTCGACCCCGGCGACATGCGCACCCGCATGCACCAGGAGGCGTTCCCCGGCGAGGACGTCTCCGACCGGCCGCTGCCCGCCACCGTCGTGCCGGCGCTCCTCGCCCTGCTGCACGGCCGCCCCGCCTCCGGCCGCTACCGGGCCGCCGACCTGCAGCCCGCCGACCCGCGCGACGCCGTACGGGCGGGGGTCTGAGATGACGGCCGCCGTGGACCCCGGCTACGACTTCACCGTGCCACCCGAACTCTCCGCCCGCGCCCCGGCCGAGGCGCGCGGCCTCGCCCGGGACGGCGTCCGCCTGCTCGTCGGCCACCGGGACGGTCCCACCGTCGCCCACCACCGGTTCACCGACCTGCCGGACCTGCTGGAGCCCGGCGACCTGCTGGTGGTCAACAACTCCGCGACGCTGCCCGCCGCGCTCACCGGCACCCTGCCCGACGGCACCTCCGTGGCGGTGCACCTCTCCTCCGCGCAGCCCGACCCGCGCGGCCGGCACCTGGTGGAGCTGCGCCGCCCGGCGACGGGCGCGGCCCAGCCGTACCCGCCGGGGCAGTCGCCGGCCCGTGCCGGCCTGCGGGTGGCGCTGCCGGGCGGGGCGTCCGCCGGGCTGACGGCCCCGTTCACCCCCCGCCTGTGGCACGCCCACCTCACCCTGCCCGGGGAGCTGATCGGGTACCTCGCCCGCCACGGCCGCGCGATCCGCTACGGCTACGTCGACCGGGACTGGCCGATCGAGGCCTACCGCACGGTCTTCGCCGCGGTGCCCGGCAGCAGCGAGATGCCCAGCGCCGCACGGCCGTTCACCGCGGAGACGGTGGCCCGGCTGGTCGCCCGCGGCGTGCTGCTGGCGCCCGTCACCCTGCACACCGGTGTGGCCTCACCGGAGGCGCACGAGACGCCCTACGCCGAGCGTTACCGGGTGCCCGGGGCGACCGCGCGGCTGGTCGGGCACGTGCGGGAGGGCGGCGGCCGGGTGATCGCGGTCGGCACGACCGTCGTCCGGGCGTTGGAGTCGGCGGCCGACGGGTCGGGCGGCGTGCACGCGGCCGACGGCTGGACTGACCTCGTCGTCACCCCGGGCCGCGGTGTGCGTGCCGTCGACGGCCTGCTCACCGGCTGGCACGAGCCGCAGGCCTCCCACCTGCTCATGCTGGAGGCCGTCGCGGGGCGCCCGCTGCTCGCCCGCTGCTACGCCGAGGCGCTCGAACACCGCTACCTGTGGCACGAGTTCGGCGACGTCAACCTGCTGCTGGCTCGCTGACCACCGGGGTCCTCGGGGCCCGCCACCAGGGGTAGGGCAGGCCCGCCAGCCGGTTGACGACGAGCCCCTGGGCCGCGAGGAGCGCCACCGCGAGCATCATCACGGCGAGTTGGCCGGGCGTGCGGAGCAGTCCCAGCGCGACGATCAGCGTGGTCGCCGCGGCGGGCGGGTGCGCGACGCCCAGCAGCGGCATCAGGCCGCAGGTCAGGCCGAGGGCGATCGCGGACGCGGCGAGCCGGGCCCAGGTGATGTCGGTGAGGTCCGGCGGGGTGTCGAGCAGGCCGGTGGCGGCGAGCGCCACGTAGCCGGAGACGCAGCCGACGAGGTGCCCGAGCACGGTGTTGCGCGGCGAGGCCGGCGTGGTGAGCGGCGTGTAGAACAGCAGGAAGGCGGTCGGTCCGAGGGACGGGAAGAGGAACGGCAGGCCGCTGACGTGCGCGACCAGGGCCATCACGGCCAGCGAGACGAAGGAGTTGACGGCCGAGTACGCGGCCTTCACCAGGCTCGGGTCGTGCGTCTCGACCAGCTGCGGCAGCGCGACCCGGTCGAGGAGCCGGTTCACGGTCCTCACCGCACGCCCGAGGGCACGGTCACGACCGGGCATTCGGCGTGCCGCAGCAGCCCGTGCGGCACCGAGCCGAGCCGCAGCCCGGTGAACCCGCCCCGGCCGCGCCGTCCGACGACGACCGCCAGTGCCTCGGCCGACGCCTGCGCCAACTGCTCCACCGGGTGTCCGAGCACGACGTCCTGGGTGAGCGGCACGTCGGGGTAGCGCGCGGTGCGTCCGGCGGTGGCCTCGTGGAGCTGACGACGGACCTCCTGCACCGCGGTGTGCTCGTCGATCGGCAGGATCATCGGCGCCTGCCAGACCCACACGGCCCGCAGGGCGGCACCGCGCCGGGCCGCGGTGTCGAACGCGTGGTCGACGGCGGCCGCCGAGCCGGGGCTGCCGTCCACGCCGACCACCACGTACGGCGGCCGGCCGGTGGCGGGCTCGTGCTGCCGCACGACCACGACCGGGCAGTCCGCCTGGGCGCTGACCGGCACGATCACCGAGTACGCGCTGAGCACCTCCTCCACGCGGGAGAGGTGGCGCGAGCCGAGCACGATCATCTCCGCGCCGGCGCCGCGCCGGCACAGCACCTGGCCGGGATGCCCGTCGGCGAGCACGAGCGTGGTCTCCAGCCCGGGGTGGCGCTTCTCGACGGCGAGCCGCGCCTCGCCGAGGGCGGCGTCGCCGAGCTCGTGCAGGGAGGTGCGGTACATGCCTTCGTCGAATCCGCGCAGGTCGCGGGCGGTGGGCGGGACGGCGTGCACCAGGCGCAGCGCCAGCCCGCGGCGGGCCGCCTCGTCGCCGGCCCAGGCGAGCGCGAGCGAGGCGGGGTCCTGGGCGTCGATGCCGACCACGATGGCGCGGCGTCCGTCGGCTGACGTCATGGCTCCTCCACGGCGGCCCGAGCAGGGCCCTCGGCCCGGTCGCGGGCCCCGCGCCCTGCGGCGGGCCGGACCGGCGGGTACGGACGTGCGGGGACGGGAAGGGGCTACCCGCTTCTCGCGGATCCTGATTGCGCGGTGCACGGTCTTGCGGCCGCTACTCCGCGTCTTCCTGGGGCCCTTCCCGTCCTCTCCAGCAGACCACCACCGGCGTCGTTCCGCGAGCCGCCACGCCCGGCCCCGCGGGGGGCGGCCGCGGCGTAGCCTCACGGGCATGGCGACGGAGCAGGACGCGGAGCGTGACGGGCAGGCCCCGGCGGAGCGGGCGGGGAGCGGACGGCCGGCGGCGGGCCCGCCCGAGGAGGGCGGCGAGCCGGCCTGCCTGCTGGCGATGCTGTGCCCGTCCTGCGACGCGGTGCCGGAGAGGCGTTCCTCCGCACCGTGTCGGCGGTGCGGTGCCGCGCCGGAGGCGTAGCGCGGTCGCGTCCCGCGGCCCGGGGGGCGCCCCGGGAACGAAAAGCGCTGGCCCGTGGGCGGCCGGGCCCCTAGGTTCGGTCCGGCCCGACACGGCCCGGCGTGCCGTCGGGTCGGCGGCACGAGGAGTCCCTTCCGAGGACTCCGAGGGGGAGCGATGACGATCCATCTGGTGGGCGGCGGCCGTGACGCGAGGTTCCACGCCGAGCTGTACGGGCCGTTCCTGGCGGAGGCCGGCCCCGACCCGGTGGTGGCCTGCCTGCTGCTCGACGAGGGCGAGCTGCCCGAGCAGTCCGAACGCTGGACCTCCGCCCTGCGCGCCGCCGCACCCTGCCGCCCGCGGGTGCTGCCGGTGGTGCCGGGAGAGGACTTCGACCCGGCGGGGATCGACGGCGCGGACGCCGTCTTCGTCGGCGGCGGGCTCACCCCCGCCTACGCCGCCGCCCTGGCCGGCCCGCTCGGCCGGCGGCTGGCGGAGCGGCCGCTGCCGTACGCGGGCTTCTCGGCGGGCGCGGCGATCGCCGCCGAACGGGCACTGGTCGGCGGCTGGCTCTCCGACGGCGTGCCGGTCTGCCCGGAGGACGCCGCCGAGGACCTCGACGAGCTCGCCGTCGTGGCCGGGCTCGGACTGCTGAGCGCCGCGGTCGACGTGCACACCGCCCAGTGGGGCACTCTGCCGAGGCTGGCCGAGGCGGTCGCGCGCGGCGCGGTGCCGTACGGGCTGGCGATCGACGAGAACACCGCGCTGGCCGTCGACGGGCGGACGGCGGCGGTGCGCGGCGCGGGCCGGGTGCACCTCGTCCGTCCGGACGGCGACGGGGTCGCGCTCCGCTCCCACCGGGCGGGTGCGGTGCTCACGTTGTGACGCACCGGCGGCGGGCCCGGCGGCGGGGTGCCGGGCCGTCGGGTGCCGGACGGTTCGGGTGCCGGACGCCGGTTCCAGGGCGCTGGTTCCAGGGCTCAGGGGAGGGCGATGCGGCGCTCGTCCGCGGTGATCGCGAGGTCGTTGATGCTGGCGAAGCGGCGGCGCATCAGCCCGTCCGCGTCGAACTCCCAGTTCTCGTTCCCGTAGGCGCGGAACCACCGGCCGTCCTCGTCGTGGTACTCGTACTCGAAGCGGACGGCGATCCGGTCGCCGGTGTGCGCCCAGAGCTCCTTGCGGAGGCGGTAGCCGAGCTCGCGGCGCCACTTGGCGGTGAGGAAGTCGACGATCGCGGGGCGGCCGGTGAGGAAGACGTCGCGGTTGCGCCACTCGGAGTCCTCCGTGTAGGCGAGGGCGACGCGGTGCGGGTCGCGGGTGTTCCAGGCGTCCTCGGCGGCCTGGACCTTCTGCCGGGCGGTCTCCTCGGTGAACGGCGGGACGGGCGGCCGGGTACCGGACATCGGGGGCTCCTCGCGGCAGGGGGAGAACGGTCGTTCTCTGCTTGTTCGCTACGATAGGAGAACGATGGTTCTCACGCAAGGAGGCGGCGTGTCCGTGGAAACCGACGAGGCGGCGCGCACCCGTGCGCTGGACGCAGCCGAACAGCTCTTCTACGGCCACGGCGTCCAGGCCGTCGGCATGGACGCCGTCCGCACCGCCTCCGGGCTCCCGCTCAAGCGCCTCTACCGGCTCTTCCCCTCCAAGGGGGAGCTCGTCGAGGCCTACCTGCGGCGCCGCGACACCCGCTGGCGCGCGGACCTCGCCGCGTACGTCGCGACGGCCACCGCCGACCCCGAGGAGCGCCTGCTCGCGGTCTTCGACTGGCTGCGGCAGTGGTTCGAGGAGCCCGGGTTCCGCGGCTGCGCCTTCGTCAACGCCTTCGGCGAGCTGGGCGCCGACTCACCCGCCGTGGCCGCGGCCGCCCGCCACCACAAGGCCGAGTTCCGGCGCTACCTGGCCGGCCTCGCCGGCGCCGCACGGCTGCCCGCGCCGCTCGCCGGGCACCTGCTGCTGCTCGCGGAGGGGGCGATCGCCACGGCGGCCGTCACCGGCGGGGCCGCCCCCGCCGACAGCGCCCGTGAGGCCGCCGCCGTGCTGCTCGCGGCGGTCGGCGGCCGGGCCGCTCACTCGTAGCGGTGCAGCAGCGACTCCCGCTCCGACTGCTCGATGTGGGCGATCGTCAGCGCCGGGTCCTGCAGGTGCGAGAGGGTCACCTGGGCCGAGCTCGGCTGGGCGTCCCGGGCGAGCCACTGCTCCGGCTTCCACGCGCCGCCGCGGAGGAACGCCTTCGGGCAGTGCCCGTACACCTCGTCGACCTCGACCACGATCGCGCTGCTCGGCGGCTTGCCGACGGCGGTGAGCTGCTTCAGCAGGTGCTCGTCGGTGGAGACGCAGGCCCGGCCGTTCACCCGCAGGGTCGTGTCGCGCCCGGGCACGACGAACAGCAGGCCGACACGGCCCGTCTCGACGATGTTGTGCAGGCTGTCGAGCCGCTTGTTGCCGGTGGCGTCGGGGATCGCCAGCGTCAGCTCGTCCAGCACGGCCACGAAGCCGGGCGGGCCGCCGCGCGGTGAGACGTCGCACCGGCCGTCGGCCCCCGCGCTGGCGACCAGCACCAGCGAGGAGCAGCCGATGAGCTGCCGTGCCACGTCGTGGATGCGGTCCACCTGCTTGCGGACGACGAGGTCCGAAGGCTGCTCGTAGCGCTCGCGCAATCCGGACACCTCCCGCACCGCGGTGGCGTTCAGGGCGTCGAAGAGGCGGCCGGGCGCCTCGGATGGGGTGATCACATGCCAGGAACCTAGCCCAGCCGGACGCCCGGCGGAACGCCTTTTCCCCGCGCGTACGGGCTCCGGCCTGCCGCGGCGCCGCTCGGCCGGGGGCGGGCCGGGCGTGCGGAGCCCGGGTCCGCGGGCGGTGCCGAACGGGCACGCTTATGTCCCGCTCCGGAGGGTGGTGCTCCCGTGCGGGCTCCGTATCGTTCCCGGTGAGGGACGGCGGCGGTGGCGGACCGGGGACCACCGGCTCCGCGGGCCGTCACCCGGGTCGCCCTCGGCTCCCATCCCCTCCTCTCTCCCCGTGCTGTGTCACGGCCCGCGCTCTGATTTGTTTTTTGCGTTACATGGTGGATTTCTTGCGCAACATTCGTATGCTTGGCAGCAATCGACGGTCGCCGTCGCTGATCGGAGTACGTCATGACGCTGGGACTCATGCCTTTCGTTGCGGCCCCGGGTGCCGCGAAGCCCGAGCTGCCCGCACGGCCCGGGCCCTCCGCGAGGTCCGCGACGGTGGGGGCGCCGGGGGGCTCGGCGGTCCGCGCGGTCGCCGGGTTCGCCGCCTTCCCCCCTGTGGAGGCGCCCCTGTGGCTGGTGTCGGCCCCCACCGTCGCGCCCGACGGCCGCGCGGGCGAGCAGTCCTTCGTCGTCCCGGCCGTCACGCTCGGCGAGGCCCTCGTCGCGGCGGGGCGGCGCGCGGCGACCCGGGCCGCCGCCGGGCGCCGCCGCGGTGCCCGCATCGACCTGGACCGCGCCACCGCCGTCCGTCACCGCTGAGCCGTCACCGCCGAGCCGTCACCGCTGAGCCGTCACCGCCGAGCCGTCACTGCCGAGCCGTCACCGCCGAGCCGTCACTGCCGTCCGTCACCGCCGAGCCGTCGGGCTCCGGCCGGTCAGCGGGCCGCCTCCGGGCGGACGCGTGCGTACCGGAGCAGCACGACGCCGTTGCCGAAGGTGCGGTTCTCGACCGGCTCCAGCGCCGTGTGGTGATCGGTAGGAGTGAACAGCGGGGTGCCGCGGCCGATCAGCACGGGGTGGACGTACACCCGGTACTCGTCGATCAGGTCGTGCCGGCGGAAGGTCGCGCCGAGGTTCGCACCGCCCACCACGAGGTCGCCGCCGGGCCGGGTCTTCAGCTCCCGGATCTCCTCGGGGTCGACCTCGCGGCGCAGTTCGGCGTTCCGGTCGACGTGCTGCAGGGTCGTGGAGAAGACGATCTTCGGCGTCTCCCGCCAGATCCGGGCGAACTCCCGGACGGTGGCGGGGCTCGCCGGATCGGCGTCGGCGGTCGGCCAGTACGCCGTCATCAGCTCGTAGACGACCCGCCCCTCCAGGAACGCCCCGGCGGTGGCGAGGTAGTCGTTGAAGTGGTGGTGCAGCTCGTCGTCCACGCGGTGCCAGTCGAGCGAGCGGTCCGCGGCTTCGATGAAGCCGTCGAGGGAGATCGACATCATCAGGACGACCTTGCGCATCGCGAGCCCTCTCCGTCCGGCGCGGCGGCCGCCGACCGGCAGCCGGGCGCCCCGCATCCCGCGTCCCGGGCCGTCCCGGGCGCCAGCCCATGCTGGCACGGGCTGCGGTGACGAGCCGTCAGGCGTGGCCGGAGGTCTCCGCGCGGAGCCACTCCAGGTAGGCGGCCGATCCGGTGACCACGGGCACGGCGACGATCTCCGGGAGGTCGTAGCCGTGGCGTTCGCCGATGAAGGCGACGAGCCGGTCGGCCAGTGCGGCACGGGTCTTGAGGTCGACCCGCCACTCCGCGTCGGACCGCACCTCGCCCTCCCACCGGTACACCGAGCTGACCGGGTGGACCTGCGCGCACGCGGCGAGGCGCTCCCCGACGGCCGCTGCGGCGAGGGCGCGGGCCTGCTGCTCGTCGTCGTAGGTCGTCGTCACCACGAGGAATTCGGCGTCCGTCATGGGCGCCGAGCGTACGGGACCCGTGCCGGGCCCGGGGTGCGGTCGCCCCGGTGCGACGCGTCGCCGGTGCGGTGCCGGCGCGGTGGTGCCGGGGTGTCGTCGGGGTGTTGCCGCCCGCGCCGGCCGGTGGGGCGGCCTGCCGGGCGGTCCGCATGCGGAGTTTCGCTATTCCCCGTGATCGGCCGGTGGCGGAGTGAAACAGGCCACAGGGAGGCCCTCTGCTCAACGGCGGCCGATCATGGCAGAATGACGGCAGAAGTAGTGACGTTCAGCGCACTCCGGGGTCGGTGAAAATCCGAACCGGCGGTTACAGTCCGCGACCCGTCCGCAGCCAGCGGGCGGTTGACCAGGTGAAATTCCTGGACCGACGGTTAAAGTCCGGATGGGAGGCGTGCGCGGCGGACGAGCAGTGCCACGACCCGGAGACGGGTGGTGGTGTGCAGGCACAGGAGGGCTCTCTCCCGGCGGCAGCGCAGGGGCGGGTTCCGCCGGGCCGTGCCGTCCGCGTCATCTCCCCTGCCGCCCCGGAGTCCGCGCCCCAAGCGCGAGGAGAACCCGGGTGTTCACCGGCATCATCGAAGAGCTCGGCGAGGTCGTCTCCATCGAGGAGATCGGCGACTCGTCGCGGATGCGCCTGCGCGGCCCGGTGGTCTGTTCCGGTGCAAAGCACGGCGACTCCATCGCGGTCAACGGCGTGTGCCTGACCGTGGTCGACAGCCCCGAGGAACTCGCCGCCGACACGGGTGAGTTCAGCGCCGACGTGATGGCGGAGACGCTGCACCGCTCCAGCCTCGGCGGGCTCGCGCCCGGCTCGACCGTCAACCTGGAGCGCGCGATGGCGCTCGGCGCCCGCCTCGGCGGCCACCTCGTGCAGGGCCACGTCGACGCCACCGGCGAACTCCTCTCCCGCGAGCCCGGCGACCTCGACGCCGAGGGCAGGCCCCGCTGGGAGGTCCTGCGGTTCTCGCTCCCGCAGTCCATCACCCGCTACCTGGTGGAGAAGGGCTCGATCACGGTCGACGGCGTCAGCCTCACCGTCGTCGACGCCGCCCTCGACTCCTTCAGCGTCTCGCTGATCCCCGCGACCCTCGCGCTGACCACGCTCGGCGCCAAGACCGTCGGCGACCCGGTCAACCTGGAGGTCGACGTCCTCGCCAAGTACGTCGAGCGGCTGCTCGACACCCGCACCCTGCCCGACCACCTCACGAAGGACGTCTCGTGAACGCACTGACCGGGGTGGCCTTCACCGCCTTCGGCGAGCCGGTGAAGTGGGCCGACATGATCGGCAACCTGCTCGGCCTCACCGCCCTCGCCCTGGGCTGGCGGCGCTCGGTGCTCAGCTGGCCCGTCCAGCTCCTCTCCGGCGCCGTCCTCGTCACCGCCTACCTCGGCGGCCACGTGCCCGGCCTGATCGGCAAGCAGCTGATCGTGATCGTCGCCGCGGCCTGGGGCTGGACGCAGTGGCAGCGCGGCCGCCGCGCCACCGGCGGCATCGCCGTCCGCTTCGCGACCTGGCCCGAGCGGGCCGTCCTCGTCGCGGCCACCGCCGCCGGCACCACCGCCCTCGCCCTGCTCTTCCAGGCCTACCCGGAACTCTCCTGGAGCCCCTGGTCGGACGCGTACATCTTCGTCGGCACGCTCGCCGCGATGTACGCCCAGGCCCGCGGCTGGCTGGAGTTCTGGTTCGCCTGGATCGCCGTCGACGTGGTCGGCGTGCCGCTCGCCTTCAACAGCGGCTACGCCTTCTCCGGCCTCACCTACAGCATCTACTTCGTGCTCGTGCTGCTCGGCCTGCGCTCCTGGTGGCTCAGTACCCGCACCGCCCGCCCCTCGCTCACCAAGAACCCCCAGGGAGTCACGGCATGACGATCCAGCACTCCGACGTCGACCTCGTCCTCGACCCGGTCGAGCGTGCCATCGCCGACATCGCCCTCGGCCGCGCCGTGATCGTGGTCGACGACGAGGACCGCGAGAACGAGGGCGACATCGTCTTCGCCGCCTCCGCCGCCACCCCCGAGCTGCTCGCCTTCACCATCCGCTACAGCTCCGGCGTGATCTGCGCCCCGCTCACCGGCGAGGAGCTCGACCGGCTCAAGCTGCCCCCGATGACCGCGATCAACGAGGACCGCAAGGGCACCGCGTACAGCATCTCGGTGGACGCCCGCGACGGCGTCGACACCGGCATCTCGGCCGCCGACCGGGCCCGCACCATCCGGCTGCTCGCCTCGTCCGGCACCGAGCCCGGCGACCTGACCCGCCCCGGCCACGTCTTCCCGCTGCGCGCCGTCGACGGGGGCGTCCTCGTGCGCCCCGGCCACACCGAGGCCGCCGTCGACCTGGCGCGCCTGGCCGGCCTCACCCCGGCCGGCGCCATCGCCGAGGTCGTCAACGACGACGGCACCATGGCGCGGCTGCCCGAGCTGGTCGCCTTCGCCCGCGAGCACGGCCTCGCGATCATCTCCATCGAGGACCTGATCGCCTACCGCCGCCGCACCGAGCTGCACGTCGGCCGCGCCGCCGTCACCGCGCTGCCCACGGAGTACGGCGACTTCACGGCGGTCGGCTACAAGGGCACCATCGACGGCGTCGAGCACCTCGCCCTGGTGGCCGGCGGCCTCGACGCGGACGGCCGTCTCCCCGAGGGCGAGGACGTGCTCGTGCGCCTGCACTCCGAGTGCCTCACCGGCGACGTCCTAGGCTCGCTGCGCTGCGACTGCGGCCCCCAGCTGCAGGCCTCGCTGCGGCAGGTCGCCGAGGCCGGCCGCGGTGTCGTCCTCTACCTGCGCGGGCACGAGGGCCGCGGCATCGGCCTCGCCCACAAGCTGCGCGCGTACGAGCTGCAGGAGCAGGGCCGCGACACCGTCGACGCCAACCTCGACCTCGGCCTGCCCGCCGACGCCCGCGACTACTCGATCGGCGCCCAGATGCTCGCCGACCTCGGTGTGCGCTCGCTGACGCTGCTCACCAACAACCCGCACAAGCAGGCCGCGCTCACCGAGCACGGCCTCAAGGTGAAGGGCCGCCTCCCCGTGGAGGTGCAGGTCGGCGAGCACAACGAGCGCTACCTGCGCACCAAGCGCGACCGGATGGGCCACGACCTGCCGTGGCTCGACACCGACTCCTGATCACCGCCCCCTTCCACCCGCACGACCACCCGCACGACCCAGAGACGAAGGAAGTACGCACGTGAGCGGCCACGGAGCCCCCGAGCTGACCATCGAGACCCCCGCCGGCCTGAAGGTCGCGGTGATCGCCGCGCAGTGGCACGAGCAGGTGATGAACGGTCTCCTCGACGGCGCCGACCGTGCCCTCAAGGAGCTCGGCATCGACGGCGCCACCGTGCTGCGCGTGCCCGGCACCTTCGAGCTGCCGGTCGCCGCCAAGCGCCTCGCCGAGGCCGGCTACGACGCCGTCGTCGCCCTCGGCGTGGTCATCCGCGGAGGCACCCCGCACTTCGACTACGTGTGCCAGGCCGCCACCGTCGGCCTCACCCAGGTCAGCGTCGACACCGGCGTGCCGGTCGGCTTCGGCGTGCTGACCTGCGACGACGAGCAGCAGGCGCTCGACCGGGCCGGTCTGCCCGACTCCGCCGAGGACAAGGGCCACGAGGCCGTCACGGCCGCGGTCGCGACCGCGGCCGTGCTGCGCGCCGTCGCCGGAGCCGGCGCCTGACGGTGTCCCGCCGGACTGTCCACGGTCCGGAATCGTTTACCGCCGGTCAGCCCGCACACCGTAAGGTGAGGTCATCATGGCTTCGAAGACATTCGAGGAGCTGTTCACCGAGCTCCAGCAGAAGGCCGCCACCGGCGACCCCTCGTCCTCCCGTACCGCGCAGCTCGTCCAGCAGGGCGTCCATGCGATCGGCAAGAAGGTCGTCGAGGAGGCCGCCGAGGTCTGGATGGCCGCCGAGTTCCAGTCGGACGACCAGACGGCCGAGGAGATCTCGCAACTCCTGTACCACCTCCAGGTGATGATGATCGCCCGCGGGCTGACGCTCGACGACGTGTACGCGTACCTCTGACCGCCCGGCCGACCGACCCCGTGTCAGCCGCCCCTCCCACAGCGAAGGAAACGTCCTCCATGCTCCGCATCGCCGTTCCCAACAAGGGTTCTCTCTCGGGTCCCGCGGCGGAGATGCTGCATGAGGCCGGCTACCGCCAGCGCAAGGACCCCAAGGAACTCGTCCTGGTCGACCCGGAGAACCAGGTCGAGTTCTTCTTCCTCCGCCCGCGTGACATCGCCGTCTACGTCGGCTCCGGCCGCCTCGACGTCGGCATCACCGGCCGCGACCTGCTGCTCGACTCCGGCGCGGACGCCGAGGAGGTGCTCGCCCTCGGCTTCGGCGGCTCCACCTTCCGCTTCGCCCGCCCGGTCGGCGTCGAGGTCGACGACGTGCAGGGCCTCGAAGGCCTGCGGATCGCCACCTCGTACACCGGTCTCGTCGAGCAGCACCTCGCCGAGCACGGCGTGAAGGCCACGGTCACCAAGCTCGACGGCGCCGTCGAGACGGCCGTCCAGCTCGGCGTCGCCGACGTGATCGCGGACGTCGTCGAGACCGGCACCAGCCTGCGCAACGCCGGCCTGGAGGTCTTCGGCGAGCCGATCCTGGTCTCGGACTCCGTGGTCGTCCGCCCCAAGGGCGCCGGCGAGGACGCGCGGGTCGAGCAGTTCCTGCGCCGCCTCCAGGGCGTCCTGGTGGCCCGCCGGTACGTGCTGATGGACTACGACATCCGGGCCGAGCGGGTCGGCGACGCCGTGTCGCTCACCCCCGGCCTGGAGTCGCCGACCGTCTCGCCGCTGCACACCGAGGGCTGGGTCGCCGTCCGGGCGATGGTGCTCCGCAAGGAGGCCCAGCGGATCATGGACGACCTGTGGAGCATCGGCGCCCGCGCCATCCTGGTCACCAACATCCACGCCTGTCGCCTCTGACGCCCCGGGCGTTCCCGGCGGCGCCTGCCGCGTACGACCGATCCCGAGGGCGGGGGCCCGCCGGCCCCCGCCCCCCGCACTGGAGCCACCCCGTTGTCGACCCCCGCCCCGCCGCCGGCGCCCGTCCTGCCGCTCACCTGGTCGCCGCGCCGCAACCGGTACGTGCTGCTGCCGCTCTGCGGCGTGATGGTGATCGTCTTCACGGTGCTCGCGTTCGCGCTGCCGGCCAACTGGCACACCAACGACCGGGCCGCCATGGTCGTCTGCGGCCTGATCTTCGCGGGTGTCGCGCTGATGCTCGCCCGGCCGCGGGTGAGCGCCGACGAGACCGGCGTCACCGTCGTCAACTTCGTCCGCAGCCGCCGTCTCGCCTGGGCCGAGATCGTCCGGGTCAACCTGCGCGCGGGCGACCCCTGGGTGATCCTCGACCTCGCCGACGGCACCTCGCTCGCCGCGGTCGGCATCCAGCCCGGCGCGGGCCGCGCGCAGGCGGTCACCGCCGCGCGGACGCTGCGCGACCTCGTCGACGACCGCGGCACGGCGCGTCGCTGACCCCGCCGTCGAAGCGGGATCCCTACACTCGTTCGGTATCGTCTACGCTGGTTACGGCTGGTAAAGCCGGGGCAAAGGGCCCGACAACCCCCGTACCGACCTGAGGAGTGACTCTCCCCGTCCATGGACGATCCGTCCGGTAGTACCTGCGCCGCCTCGCGTCCGACCTTCGGAAGGCAGGCGGCACCGTGATCACCGCCTGGCTGCTGCTGCTCGCGGCCGTGCTTCTCATCCTCGCCAACGGCCTCTTCGTGGCCGCCGAGTTCGCCTTCGTGACCGTGGAGCGCGGCAGCGTCGAACGCGCCGCCAAGGCCGGCGACCGCCGCGCGGAGGGCCTGCTCGCGGCACTGCGCCACCTCTCCTTCCAGCTCTCCGGCGCCCAGCTCGGCATCACGATCACCTCGCTGGTGGTCGGCATGCTCGCCGAGCCCGCCCTGTCGGTGCTGCTCGCCCCGCTCTTCGAAGCGGTCGGCCTCTCCGCGTCCGCCGCCCGCGGCACCGCCCTCATCACCGGCATGGTCGCCGCCACGGTGCTGCAGATGGTGATCGGCGAGCTCGTCCCCAAGAACTGGGCGATCTCCCGGCCGCTGCAGGTCGCGTACGCGGTCGTCGGACCGCAGCGGGCCTTCTCGGCCGCGTGCCGCCCGCTCATCAGCTTCCTCAACGGCTCCGCCGACCGCATGGTCCGCGCGCTGGGCATCGAACCGCAGGAGGAGCTGGGCCACGCCCGCACCCCTGCCGAACTCGTCTCGCTGGCCCGGCACTCCGCCCGCGAGGGCGCCATAGACCAGCAGTCCGCCGCGCTGTTCGTGCGGACCTTCGGCCTCGGCCGGCTCACCGCGGAGAGCGTCATGACGCCGCGGGTCGACGTCGTCGCCCTGCACCACGACGCCACCGCCGCGGACGTCCTCAACCTCGCCCGCGCCACCGGCCTCTCCCGCTTCCCGGTGTACGTCCACAACCTCGACGAGATCACCGGCACCGTCACGCTGAAGGACGCCCTCGCGGTGCCCGACCAGCGGCGTGCCGGCACCCGGGTCGCCCGCCTCGCCGTCGACCCGCTGCTCGTCCCCGAGACGCTGCCCGCCGAACAGCTCCTCGACCGGCTCCGCCGGCAGCAGCCGATGGCCATCGTCGTCGACGAGTACGGCGGCACCGCCGGTGTCGTCACCGTCGAGGACATCGTCGAGGAGATCGTCGGCGAGGTGCAGGACGAGCACGACCCCGACGACGTGCCCGACCTGCGGCCCATGCCCCCCGAGCGCGGCCTCCCGGTGTGGGACGCCGACGGCCTCACCCGCATCGGCCAGCTGGAGGTCATCGGCCTCCAGGCCCCCGACGGCCCGTACGAGACGCTCGGCGGCCTGCTCGCCGACCTGCTCGGCAAGTTGCCCGCCGTGGGCGAGCAGGCCGAGCTGCCCGGCTGGCGCTTCACCGTGCTCGCGGTCGACCGCCACCGCACCGGCCGGGTCCGCATCCAGCGCACCGACCCCGGCCTGGCCGGCGACGAGGAGACCGGACCGATGACCACGGGGGAAGGCCGATGACCGCCCTCCAGCTCGCCGCCGCCGTCCTGCTGCTGCTCGGCAACGGCTTCTTCGTCGGCGCCGAGTTCGCCGTGATCTCCGTACGCCGCAGCCAGATCGAGCCGCTCGCCGAGGCCGGCAACAAGCGGGCCCGCACCGTGCTCCACGCGCTGTCCAACGTGTCCGCGATGCTCGCCGCCGCGCAGCTCGGCATCACCGTCTGCTCGCTGCTGCTCGGTGCGCTCGCCGAGCCGACCATCGCCCACCTGCTGGAAGGCCCCTTCCACGCCCTCGGCGTGCCCGAGTCGCTGATGCACCTGCTCAGCTACGTGGTGGCGCTGGCCGTGGTGGTCTTCCTGCACATGGTGGTGGGCGAGATGGTGCCGAAGAACATCGCCCTGGCCGGCCCCGAGAAGGCCGCGCTCTGGCTGGGCCCGCCGCTGGACCGCCTCGCCCGCGTGCTCTCGCCGGTGATCGCCTTCCTCAACGCCTTCGCCAACGCCGTGCTGCGGCTCTTCAAGGTCGACGCCAAGGACGAGGTCGAGTCGGTCTTCGACAGCGAGCAGCTGCTCCACCTGCTCGCCGACTCCGCCGACGCCGGACTGCTCGACGAGCAGCGCCAGGAACGGCTGGAGGACGCGCTGGAACTCGGCCGTCGCCCGGTCACCGAGGTCCTGTTGCGACCCGCGCAGCTCGTCACCGTGCCCGCCGGGGTGACGGCCCGGGAGATCGAACGGCTCGCCGTCCGTACGGGCTTCTCGCGCTTCCCGGTGGTCGACGGGGAGGGCGTCGTCCAGTGCTACCTCCACGTCAAGGACATCCTCGACCTGGAGGACCAGGACGCGCCGATGCCGGAGCGGCTCCGCCGCCCGGTCCCCGTGCTGCGCCCGGGCCTGCCGCTGGACGACGCGCTCGGCGCGATGCGCCGCGCGGCCGCCCACCTGGCGGCGGTGGCCGACGCGGACGGCCGCCAGCTCGGCCTGGTCGCCCTGGAGGACGTCCTGGAGGAACTGGTCGGCGAGGTGTACGACCCCGACCACCGGCGGGCCGCCCTGCAGTAGCCCGCGGCACCCGCCACGACGCCCGCCCGCACCGGCACCGACTGCCGCCGGGCGGGCGTCCGCGCGTTCCCGGCGGCGGGGTCCGCGTCGTGGCGGCGGCTACGGCCGGTCGTCGCCGTCGCCGTCGCCGTCGGGGCCGCGGGACGCGGCGGGGCGGGCGGCCCCCCGTCGGAAGAGTTCCGCCGAGAGCAGTTCGACCGCGGCCGCGGCGAGCAGCGGGACGGCGGGCCGCAGGTGCAGCAGCAGGGCGCCGGCGATCGCCCCGGCGGTCATCGCCACGGCTGCCGCGACCTGCCGTTCGCGGGAGTCGAGGGCGGCGTGCACCCGGAAGAGGCCGGTGAAGCCGCGGGTGAGCACCGTGGTGGGCAGGCCGGGTACGGCCAGCCGCAGGGTGGTGGCGTTGCGCCAGCCCATGGCGAGCGCCAGGACGGCGATCACGAGCAGGTCGCGGGCGGTGGGGGCGCCGTTCTGCCGCGGCAGCCCGAGTGCGGTCAGCGCGGCCGCCAGCAGCAGGGCGGCGACCCCGGCCACCGCGACGGGTGTCCAGTGCGGGCCGCGCCGTTCGACGAGGCGGAGGTTGACGCGGTGCCCGCCGAACGCGCCGAGTGCGAAGGCGGCGACGGCGGTGCCCGACCCCACGACCGACAGGTCCTCGCCGGCGAGGCCGAAGCCGAGGAAGAGCACGTTGCCGGTCATCACGGCGGTGAAGACGTGGCCCAGCCCGAGGAGGCTCGCCGCCTCGACGATGCCGGTGACCGCGGTCATGAGCAGCAGGGGGACCGTCTGCGGATCGGGCCGCCGGGGGGTGGGGGTCACCCTTGTTGGTAGCAGCCCGGGCGGGGCGGGTGCCCGCGACCGGGCCGCACGGCGGCCCGTCCCTCACCGGGACGGGTCAGCCGGTGCGTCCGTCGATGAGCTCGCCGTAGGCCTGCAGCAGGTCGGGCAGGCGGAGCGTGGCGAGGTCCTCGCGGCTGGGCGGCTCGCGGTGGGTGCTGAGGCGCAGGTCGCGGTAGGCGCAGGACTTCTCGTACAGGGTACGGACGAAGCGGCCGTTGCCGAGGTCGTCTATCCAGCCCTCGGTGACGACGTGCCCGCAGATCGACGCGAGCTCCTCGCCGGCGTCGTCGTCCCAGCCGTCGCCGCCGGCGAGGGCCAGGCTGCGGCCGATCGCGGTGAGTTCGGCGGGCCGGTAGCTGGGGAAGTCGACGCGGGTGGTGAACCGCGAGTTGAGCCCGGGGTTGGCGGCCAGCAGCCGGTTCATGCCCTCGGGGTAGCCGGCGAGGATGACGACCAGCCGGTCGCGGTTGTCCTCGGCGCGCTTGAGCAGCACCTGCAGCGCCTCGTCGCCGTACGCGTCGCCCTTGCTGTAGCCGGAGTTGGAGAGGCTGTAGGCCTCGTCGATGAAGAGCACGCCGTCGAGGGCGGAGTCGATCAGCTCGTTCGCCTTGACGGCCGTCTGGCCGAGGAACTCGCCGACCAGGTCGGCCCGCTGGGCCTCCACGAGGTGGTCGCCGGAGAGCAGGCCGAGGGCGTGGAAGACCTGTCCGAGGATGCGGGCCACGGTGGTCTTGCCGGTGCCGGACGGCCCGGAGAAGACGAAGTGCCGTTTCGGCGGCTGCAGCGGGAGGCCGCGTTCGGCCCGCAGCCGGGACATCCGCAGTTGCGCGGAGAGCGCCCTGACCTGCCGTTTGACCGGTTCGAGGCCGACCATGCGCTCCAGTTGGTCGAGGGCGGCGTCGAGTTCGTCCTGCAGGCCGGGGCCCGGTGGTGCGGGGGAGGGCGCGGTGCCGCCGCCGGCCCCGGCGCTGGTGCGCGGGGGAGCGGCCGCGCCGGCCGCCCCGGCGGCGGAGCGCTCCGCGAGCGGTTCGGCGGGCGGCTGGGCGGCGGTGCCGGGCGTGCCGGCGGGTGCCGTCCGCCCGGTGGGCGCCGCGAGGTCGTAGGGCGCCGCGAGGTCGTACGGGCCGGGGAGGTCGCAGGAGCCGGGCAGGTCGTACGGCTCGGGGAGGTCGTAGGGCTCGTCGGTGGTGGGCCCGGGCGGCGGCTGGAGGGCGGGCGGGCCGGGGGTGGGGTCCGGCACCAGGTCGGCGAGCAGGTCGGGGAGGGGATCGCCGATCGGGCCCGGCAGGAGGTCGCCCAGCAGGTCGGTCGTCGCCGGTGCGGTGAGGGCGGTGTCCTGCCGGCCGTCGCCGTCGAGGAGTTCGTCGAGCACGCCGTCCTCGGCGGTGATCGCGGCGAGCCGGGCGGCGGTGTCCATGAAGGCGGGGTCGGCGCGGTGCACGGAGCGGTAGAGCGGCAGGGCGGCGGCGGAGCGTCCGGCGCCCTCGTAGGCCCGGGCGAGCCAGTAGCGGAGCTCCTTGCGCTGGGGCTGCTCGGAGCGGCAGCGGGCGAGGGAGGCGGCGAGCGGGGCCTGGGCCTGGGCGCACATGTCGAGGCGCACCCGGGCCATGCCGCCGAACAGGCCGGCCTCGATGCCGAGCAGCGGGTCGTCGAGCAGCCGGTCGGTGTCGCGGATCAGCTGCTCCCAGTCCTTGACGAGGTAGGAGCGGCAGGCGTGCAGGAAGCGGACGGACAGGTCCTCGTCGGCGGGCGGGCAGGCGGTGAGGGCGCGGTCGAGTTCGGCGAGGTGGCGTCCGTCGAGCCAGTGCGAGGCGTGGGCGAGGGCGAGGTCGCGGGCGTCCTCCAGGACGGGCTGCACCCACCAGCCGAGCCAGTACCAGGAGCTGAGGGGGCGTCGGTGGCGCAGGCGCTGCTCGCCGAAGCGATGGCGGTGCCGCTGCATGGCGAGCAGGGCGGCGGAGGTGTCGCAGCGCAGGGCGTGCAGGCCGAGCCAGGCGTCGGCCATGCCGGGGTCGAGCCGGACGGCGGCGCGGAACTCCTCCTCGGCGCCGCTGTAGGAGCCTGCCGCGTAGGCGTCCATCGCCCGTTGCCAGGCGCGGTCGGCCTGCCTGTGCGGTCCTGTGCCGCCGGAACCGTTGCCGCTGTCCACCGTCACCCCACGCCCCCCGCAGTGTGCATCGAGGCCCGGTCGGCCGACGGATCGCCGGACGGACCGTCCGTCAGTTCGCGCAGCCCCCGGGGCGCATGTGCGCCTGCAAGGAATCGTACCGGGGAGGAGCTGATCCGGAAGGGTGCCGCGCCGGGTCAAATATCCGTGGGCGTCGGGGCGTTGGGCCGGGGCTCGGGTGGCGCGCGCGGCCGGGGGAGGAGAGGCGGCATCTCCGGCTCACGGGGGAACAAGTCGGAGATGCCGCGTCTGTTGTTGCGCGATCAACGGATCTCGCGACGTCGAGAAACCTAAATCCTTGAGATACCCCAGGTCAAGAGCGTTGTGAGGGCTCACCGTGGGTGCCGCGGAGGATTCGTCCGGTGATGCCGTCGACGGTCAGATCCGCGTGCGGGCGGCTCGGATCGGCGGCGAAGTGCGCCCGCTCCGCACGGATCCAGCCCTGCCAGAAGGAGGCCAGCTCCGGACCGTCGCGCAGCAGTCCGCGCTCGTTGGCGGACACGGCGTCGAGCTCCATCCACAGCAGGTGGGCGAGGACCGGGCGTACCGCCCGCCGGCCGGCGCCCACGCCCTCGACGATCACCACGGGCGCGGCGGGCACGGTGCGGGGCGCGCCGAAGCGGTGGAGCGTCCAGTCGTAGGCGCGGTACGTGCCGTCCTCGCCGCGGGCGAACGGTGCCAGCACCTGGTCGTGCAGCCGCCCCGTCCAGCCGAACGGCTCCTCGTGGGTGGCCAGGTCGTCCAGATGGACGACCGGTGCGTCCCCGAGTGCGGCCGCCAGCCGGTCGGCGAAGCAGGTCTTGCCGGAGCCGGCGTGCCCGTCCACGGCCACCAGCCGGACCGGCCCCACCGACGGCGGCAGCGCGGTGAGGAGCGCCGCCAGGTCGCCGAGTTCCGTCATGTCGACAGCCTACGGCCGCGCGGGTGGCGGTGACGGGAGGCCGCGTTTCGGGCATACTCGCATCGCCGGATGTGAACGGCCGTTCACCGCGACCCGGTGGCGACCGCCCGACCGGCACTTTTCCCACGTGCCGCCCGCAGACCCGGGCCGGACCCGACCGAGGAGACGCCCGCCATGAGCCTTCCCGCCACCGAGCCGGTGGACCGCCAGCTGCCCAGCGACGAGGCGCGCGAGCTGCTGACCCTCACCCGCGACCTGGTGCAGCGCGAACTCCTGCCGCGCGCCGCAGCGGACGAGGCGGCCGACCGGTTCCCGCGCGAGGTCTTCACCACCCTCGGCAAGGCCGGGCTGCTCTCCCTCCCCTACGGCGAGCAGTACGGCGGCGGCGAGCAGCCGTACGAGGTCTACCTGCAGGTGCTGGAGGAGCTCGCCTCCGGCTGGCTCGCCGTGGGCCTCGGCGTCAGCGTGCACACCCTCTCCTGCCACGCACTGGCCTCCTTCGGCGCCGAGGAGCAGCGCGAGCGCTGGCTGCCCGCCATGCTCGACGGCGACCAGCTCGGCGCCTACTGCCTCTCCGAGCCGCAGTCCGGTTCGGACGCCGCCGCCCTGCGCACCCGCGCCGACCTCGACGGCGACCGGTACGTCGTCAGCGGCACGAAGGCGTGGATCACCCACGGCGGGCACGCCGACTTCTACAGCGCCCTCGTGCGCACCGGCGAGGACGGCGCCCGCGGCATCAGCTGCCTGCTCGTCCCGGGCGACGCGGCGGGCCTGACCGCCGCGCCCGCCGAGCACAAGATGGGCATGCGCTCCTCGCCCACCGCCCAGTTGCACTTCGACGGCGTGCTGGTCGACCGCGAGCGGCTGATCGGCCACGAGGGCCAGGGCTTCCAGATCGCGCTGTCCGCGCTCGACTCCGGCCGCCTCGGCATCGCCGCCTGCGCGGTCGGCGTCGCCCGCGCCGCCCTCGACCTCGCGGTCGAGTACGCGGGCACCCGGCAGCAGTTCGGCCGGCCGATCGCCGACTTCCAGGGCCTGTCGTTCATGCTGGCCGACATGGCCACCCGGATCGAGGCCGGACGGGCCCTCTACCTGGCGGCGGCCCGCCGCCGCGACGCCGGGCTCGCCTTCTCGAAGGAGGCGGCGATGGCGAAGCTCTTCTGCACCGACACGGCGATGCAGGTCACCATCGACGCCGTCCAGGTGCTCGGCGGCTACGGGTACACCCAGGACTTCCCCGCCGAGCGCTACATGCGGGAGGCGAAGGTGCTGCAGATCGTGGAGGGCACCAACCAGATCCAGCGGATGGTCATCGGACGCCACCTCACCGGGCGGTAGCGCCGGACCGGACCGTCCGGCGCTCTCCCTCCCCGGGCGGTCAGCGCCGGGCGGAGCGGGCGCGCTGCGCCGGGATCCGCGCGGCCTGGCCCTCGGCGGGGGCCCCGGCGTGCGAGAACGGCTGCCGGCGCCAGTCGAGCTCGACGGGCAGGGAGAGCAGGGCGGCGAGGCCGGTCCCCGCGTCCTCGGCGGCCTCCTCGCACTCGGCGAGCTCGTCGGTCAGGGCGCCGGTGCCGGGGCACAGCGCCGCGGAGAAGGGGTGCCAGGCGGTGGGCAGCACCGCGTGCTGCGGCAGCCGCTCCTCGTCGCCGATCAGCGCGATCGGGCGGTCGCAGTCCGGGCAGTGCACCCGGACGATCTCCCACGTGTCGGCCTCGCCCGGGTCGGCCCCCAGGCTGTACTCGGGCTCGGTGCGTTCCTCGTCCTCGCTGCGCGGACGCCGGTCAGTAGCAGGCATGTGATCCCCCTCGGATCGGGCCCGGCCTTCGTCGGCCCGGCCAACAGCAGCACTTCCCTGCCCAGGGGGGTCATAACCCTGCGGACCGGCGCACAGTGATGCACGGACTGTGGCCTTCGCCACATTCCGCGGGCATGTGCCCGGCCGGCTGCGCCCGTGCGCCCTTGACGGCCCCGCCCGGGGTGGCCCCGGAGCCGGTGGCGCAGACGCCGCCCTGCGGATCGAGTAGGTTTGCGCGTTGTGGAGGATCTCGACCAGCGCATCGTCCAGCTGCTCCTTGAGGACGGCCGGATGAGCTACACGGACCTGGGCAAGGCCACCGGCCTGTCCACCTCGGCGGTGCACCAGCGCGTGCGCCGCCTCGAACAGCGCGGGGTGATCCGGGGCTACACCGCCATCGTCGACCCGGAGAGCGTCGACCTGGCGCTGACCGCGTTCATCTCGGTCAAGCCCTTCGACCCGAGCGCCCCCGACGACACCCCGGAACGCCTGGTCGGCCTGCCCGAGATCGAGGCCTGCCACAGCGTCGCCGGCGACGAGAACTACATCCTCAAGGTGCGCGTCGGCGCCCCCGGCGACCTGGAGGACCTCCTCGCCCGGATCCGCACCGCCGCCGGGGTCTCCACCCGCACCACGGTCGTGCTGTCCACCCCGTACGAGGCGCGCCCCCCGAAGCTCTGACCGGCCCCTCCCGGGGTGCAGACTTGCCCCCATGACCGAACGCACCGACCGGACCGTGCTGCTCAGAGGCGGCAACGTCTACAGCCCCGCCGACCCCTTCGCCACCGCGATGCTGGTCGAGGGCGCCCACATCGCCTGGGTGGGCAGCGACGGCGCGGCGGAGGCGTACGCCGCCACCGCCGACGAGGTGGTCGACCTGAACGGCGCGCTGGTCACCCCGGCCTTCGTCGACGCCCACACGCACGCCACCTCCGCCGGCCTCGCCCTGACCGGGCTCGACCTCACCGGCTGCCCCTCGCTGGCCGACGCGCTGGACCGCGTCGCCGAGGCGGCCCGGGCCGCCGACGGCGTGCTGATCGGCCACGGCTGGGACGAGACCGGCTGGCCCGAGGGCCGCCCGCCGACCCTCGCCGAGCTCGACACCGCCGCCGGCGGCACCGCCGCCTACCTGTCCCGCACCGACGTGCACTCCGCGCTCGCCACGACCGCGCTGCGCACCCTCGCCGACGGGCTCGCCGCACAGCCCGGCTTCGACCCCGACGGCCCGCTCTCCCGGGACGCCCACCACGCCGTCCGCCGCGCCGCCCTCGCCCACCTGACGGCCGCCCAGCGCCGGGCCGCGCAGCAGGCCACCCTCGCCCGCGCCGCCGAGCTCGGCATCGGCGCGCTGCACGAGTGCGCGGGCCCCGACATCTCCTCCGAGGAGGACTTCACCGAGCTGCTCGCCCTCGCCGCCGAGGGCACCGGCCCCGAGGTCTTCGGCTACTGGGGCGAGCTCGGCGGGGTCGGCACCGCGCTGCGGCTCGGCGCGGTCGGCGCCGGCGGCGACCTCTTCGCCGACGGCGCGCTCGGCTCGCACACCGCCTGCCTGCACACCCCCTACGAGGACGCCGGGCACACCGGCGCCGCCTACCTGACGGCCGCGCAGATCGCCGACCACGTCACGGCCTGCACCGAGGCCGGCCTCCAGGCCGGGTTCCACGCCATCGGCGACGCCGCGGTCGACGCCGTCGTCGAGGGTGTCCGCGCGGCCGCGGAGCGGGTCGGCCTCCCGGCCGTCCGGGCGCTGCGCCACCGCGTCGAGCACGCCGAGGCCCTCGACGAGGCCTCGATCGCCGCCTTCGCGGAGCTCGGCCTGACCGCCTCCGTGCAGCCCGCGTTCGACGCCGCCTGGGGCGGCCCGGACGGCATGTACGTGCAGCGGCTCGGCGCGAAGCGGGCCGCCGCCCTGAACCCGTACGCCGCGCTGCTGCGCGCCGGCGTGCCGCTGGCCTTCGGCTCCGACGCCCCGGTCACCCCGCTCGACCCGTGGGGCACCGTGCGGGCGGCCGCCTTCCACCGCACCCCCGAGCACCGGATCTCGGTGCGAGCCGCGTTCACCGCCCACACCCGCGGGGGGTGGCGCGCCCTCGGCCGCGACGCGGACGGCGTGCTCGTGCCCGGCGCGGTCGCCAGCTACGCCGTGTGGGCCGTCGACGAGCTCGTCGTCCAGGCGCCGGACTCCCGGGTGGCCGGCTGGTCCACGGACCCGCGCTCGGGCACCCCCGGGCTGCCCGACCTCACCCCGGGGCACCCGTTGCCGGCCTGCCTGCGCACCGTCGTCCGCGGCCGCACCGTCCACCTGGCCTGACCGGGCGCGACCGCCCGTCGCGCCACCACCGGACCCCGGAACGGAAGGCACCTCCTCCGTTCCGGGGTCCGGTGCGTGCGCGGCCGGTGACCGGCGTAGTGTGCGTACGAAACCGTTTCGTTCAGCGCCGTTCGCCGGGAGGTCGCCGCCATGACACCGGACACCCCACCCGCGGTCCGCCGCGGCAGGCTCTCCGAGGACCGGGAGGCGCTCCTCCACGCCGCCGTCATCGACCTCCTCCGCGAGGCCGGCTACGACGCCCTCACCATGGACGCCATCGCCGCCCGCGCCCGCGCCAGCAAGGCCACCCTCTACCGGCAGTGGGGAGGCAAGGCCGAACTCGTCGCCGCCGCCCTGCGCAGCAGCCGCCGCGGCGCGGCCGAGATCGACACCGGCACGCTCCGCGGCGACCTGCACGAACTCGTCCGCCGGCGCTGCGGCAGCTCCGTCCACGACGCGGGCCTGCTGCGCGCCCTCGGCCAGACCCTGCACAAGGACCCGGCCCTCATGCGGGCCTTCCGCACCCAGGTCGTCGAACCGGAGAACGCCGCGCTCGCCGCGATGATCCGGCGCGGCGCCGACCGCGGCGAGATCGACCCGGACCGCCCCGCCGCCCGCTTCGTGCCCCACATGGTGCTGGGCGCGCTGGTCGCCCGTCCGCTGATGGAGGGCGCCGAGGCCGACCCCGCGTACCTCACCACCTACGTCGACGCGGTGGTCCTCCCCGCCCTCGGCCTCTGAGCGCCCCGCGCCCCATGACCCCGCCCGACAGGACACCCATGCCCGCCGACCAGCCCGTCCCCGCGGAGCCCGCCGCACCGGACGGATCCGCCGCCCGCCCGCCGCTGCTGCGCGAACTCCTCCTCGTGGGTGCGCTCTACACCGTCTACCGGCTCGGCCGGACGGCCGCCGAGGGCCACGTGCCGCGGGCGTTCCGCAACGCCACCGACGTGTGGCACCTCGAACGCCTCCTGCACCTGCCCGCGGAGGGCGACATCCAGCGGGTGCTCCTGCACAGCGACGTCCTGGTGCACGCCGCCAACGCGTTCTACGCGACCGTGCACTTCCCCGCCACCGTCGCCTTCCTGGTGTGGACGTACTGGCGCCGCCCGGCGTACTACGTGTGGATACGCCGCGTCCTGACCGTCCTCACCGGCGCCGGCCTCGCCCTCCACCTGCTGCTGCCGCTCGCCCCGCCCCGCATGCTGGAGGCCACCGGCCTCGTCGACACCGCCCGCGTCTACGGCCCCGCCGTGTACGGAGACCCGGCCACCGACAGCCTCTCCAACCAGTTCGCCGCGATGCCCTCCCTGCACGTCGGCTGGGCGCTCACGGTGGCCGTCGGCCTGATCGCCGCCACCCGCTCCCGGGGCCGCTGGCTCTGGCTGCTGCACCCCCTCGTGACCTTCCTCGTGGTCGTCGGCACCGCCAACCACTACTGGCTGGACGGCATCGTCGCGATCGCCCTCACCGGCGCCGCCCTGCTGCTGCTCCGCCCGCCGGTCCGCACCCCGGCGCCCCCGCACGGCCTCCCGCCCGCCGTGCCGGGCCCGCGCAGCCCGCTGGGCGTGCAGGCGCCCGCCCACTGACCGGGGCGCACCGGCACTGACCGGAGCGCACCGGCGGAGATCCCCCGAGGCCCGCCGAGGCCCGCCGAGCAGGGCCGATCGCCGCCCGACCCCGTCGCCCGCCCGTCCGCCGATCCGGGGTACCGTCTTCGCACGGCACCCGAACACGGGCGGCCCGACGACGTGGGCGGCACAGCCAGAGAGATGGTGCGCAGGTGGCACTGCCGGTGGAACAGGAGCGGCCGGTGGCTGACGAGGCCAGGGCGGAGGACCGCGCCAGGCCGGGGCTCCCGGCCCGGATCAGGGCCGGTCTGCCGCGGACGGGGCTCGCGCTGCTCGCCGGCCTCCTCATGGTCGCCGCCTTCCCCCCGTACGACCTGTGGCCGCTGTCGATCGCCGGTGTCGCCGCCCTCTCCCTCCTCACCCGCGGGCGCACCCTCCGGCAGGGCGCCTGGACGGGCTTCGCCTTCGGCCTGCCCTTCTTCCTGGGCCTGCTCGCCTGGCTGCGCGTGATCGGCTGGGACGCCACCGTCGGGCTCTCCGTCGTCGAGGCGCTGTTCGTCGCCGCCCTCGGCGCAGGCCTCGCCGCGACCTCCCGGCTCCGGGCGTGGCCGCTGTGGGCGGCCTGCCTCTGGGTGACCCAGGAGTGGGCCCGCGACCGGCTGCCGCTCGGCGGCTTCCCGTGGGGGCGCCTCGCCTTCGCCAACACCGCCAGCCCCTTCACCCCGCTCGCCGCGCTCGGCGGGGCGCCGCTGGTGACGTTCGCCGTCGCGCTGTGCGGCACCCTGCTCGCGTGGGGGCTGCTGCGGCTGCGGCCTGGCCCCCGCCGCTCCCCGCGGGCCGCCGCCCTGGCCGGGCTCGCGGCGGTGGCCGCGCTGGTCGCCGGGCTGCTCGTGCCGGTGCCCACGAAGGGCGACGACACCGTGCGGGTCGCCCTCGTCCAGGGCAACGTGGCCCGGCCCGGGATGGACTTCCTCGGCCGTCCGATGCAGGTGCTCGACAACCACGCCCGCGTCACCGAGCAGCTCGCCGCCGACATCGCGGCGGGCCGCGCCCCGAAGCCGGACATCGTCATCTGGCCCGAGAACGCCTCCGACCTCGACCCCTTCACCGAGCCCGAGGCCCGCGCCCGGATCGACGAGGCGGTCCGCGCCGTCGGCGTGCCCACCCTGGTCGGCGCGCTCGTCGACGGTCCCGACCCGCAGCACGTGCAGAACGAGGGCATCGTCTGGGACCCGGCGACCGGCCCCGGCGCCTCCTACACCAAGCAGCACCCGGTGCCCTTCGGCGAGTACGTGCCGTTCCGCGCCGAGCTCTCGAAGGTGATCGAGCGCCTCCAGCGGGTCGCCCGCGACTTCTACCCCGGCGACCACAACGGGGTGATGCAGCTCGGCCCCGCCCGCATCGGCGACGTGATCTGCTTCGAGGTGGCCTACGACGAGATCGTCCGCGACACGGTCAACGCCGGCGGGCGCGTCATCGTCGTCCAGACGAACAACGCCACCTACAACCGCACGGGCCAGCCCGAGCAGCAGCTCGCCATGAGCCGGCTGCGGGCCGTCGAGCACGGCCGGGCCGTCCTGATCGCCGCGACCAGCGGCATCAGCGCGGTGGTCGCCCCCGACGGCTCGGTGGTCTCCCGCACGAAGGAGCTCACCCCCGACGTGCTGAACGCCGCCGTGCCGCTGCGCGACTCCCGCACCGTCGCCGACCGGGTCGGTGCCGCCCCGGAGTGGGTGCTGGCCCTCGCGGGCCTCCTGGCCTGCGGTGCCGTCGCCGTGGGCGCCGTCCGCCGCCGCCGTCCCGGCGGAACACCGACGGCCGCCGAACCGTTGGACCGTACGGTGCCGTAGTCGCGGCCGGAACGGCCGGCCGGCGGAGAGCACCCCTGGAGGCCCCCGCCGTGACCGAGCAAGCGACCCCGGCCCGACCCGCCCGCCGCAGCACGCTGCGCCGTGTGCTGCCCCTGCTGATCGTCGGCTGGCTGGTGCTGGAGATCTGGCTGCTGACCGTCGTCGCGGGGGCCGTCGGCTGGTTCGCGGTCCTGGTGCTGCTGCTGGCCGGTGTGTTCCTCGGCGGCTCGCTGATCAAGCGCGCCGGGGTGAAGGCCTTCTCGGCGGCGGTCGAGCAGAGCCGCGACCCGAAGCCGCAGCAGACCGAGACCACCACCAGCCTGACCGTCCTCGCGGGCGTGCTGCTGATCCTCCCGGGCTTCCTCTCGGACGTCCTGGCCGTGACGCTGCTCCTCCCGCCGACCCGCGCGCTGTGGCGGGCCAGCGCCCGCCGGCTGACCGCGGGCGTGCTGCGGTCCACCGCGCCGGTGGGAGCGCACCCGTTCGCCGACGCCGCACGTCTCCAGGAGCAGTTCCGTATCCACCGCCCGGACGGCAAGGTCATCCAGGGCGAGGTCGTGGAGCCGGGCGAGGGGCCGCGCCCGGACACCGGTTACCGGCCGCCGATCAGCGGCTGACAGGCCGGACGGACACGCGCACGGCGCTGCGCCCGCTCACCCGCGAGCGGGTGCAGCGCCGTGCGATGCCCTGCGGTGCGGTGGAGCGGCGGAGCGGGCGAGGCGAAGCGGCGGAGCGGGCGCGAGCCGGGAACGCCGAAAGGCCCGGACGTGACGCCCAGGCCCTTTCGGTCACCGTCCCCGGCCGCACCGGGGACGATGTCACGCGCTCTTGCGGCTGTCCCGAGGGTGGACCGCCAGGTTCATCCCGCCGGATCGGAGCACGGCCAGTCGCTCGGCCAGTACCTCCTCCAGCTCCTCACGGGTCCGGCGCTCCATCAGCATGTCCCAATGGGTACGCGTCGGCTTGGTCTTCTTCTCCTCCGGCTCCTCGCCGTCGAGCAGCACGGCCTCCTGGCCGCAGAAGCGGCATTCCCACACCGAGGGGATCTCCGCCTCGACGGAGAAGGGGACCTCGAATCGGTGTCCGTTCTGACATGCGTACTCGACGGTCTGGCGGGGAGCCAGATCGATTCCACGGTCGGTCTCGTAGCTAGTGGCCCCGAGTCGCGTGCCGCGGAGAGCTCGCTCGCTCATGAATCGTGCCTCCCGGGCTTATGGCCCACAGGACTAGTGGTCGCTGTCTTCGTCGTTCGGTCAACGATCGGCCGTCGACGATGATTCCCGTCCGAGGACATGCGTCGCCTGTCGTGCCGCCCATGTTTGTACCCATTGGCGCCCGATTTGTCACATCTGATCGGGGATGTCACCCTCGGTGCCACCCCTGGAGCACACAGCGATCGGCCGAACGCCACATTCCGGTCACCCCGTCCGGGTGCTCACCACGCCGGTCGCGGGCGGACGCCGCCGGGCTCCTTGCTCAGCTGGTCACCGAGCTCGGCGACCAACTGCTCCGCCCGGTCGACGGGGGAGGGCGGGGCGGCGGGCGCGGCAGCCTCCGTCCGGGTGTCGCGGTGCGGCAGCAGGGCGATCACGGCGTCCCGCAGCGGGGCCGGCGCGTCCTCGTCGAGCGGGTCGACCGTGGCCGGCACCTGCAGGCGCACGGGCGCGGCCGTGCCGATCCGGGCGTAGCCGCGTCCGGCCGGGGTGTGGGCGGCGGGCGTGATGTCCAGCGCGGCGCCGAGTGCGGCCCGGCCCAGGTCGGGGCTGGTGGGGCCGAGCACGACCTTCGCCCGGGTCGCGGCGCGCACGGCGGGCCTGAGGCGGTCCAGCGCCTCGACGTCCTCGGCGACGACCACGGTCACCCGGGCGGCCCGGCCGTGGCGCAGCGGCACCTCCAGGAGGTCCTGCGGGTCGGTGCGGCCCTCGGCCTGGGCGAGCTCGCTCAGCTCGGTGGGGTGGTCGAGCAGCAGCCACAGCGGCCGGGTGGTGTCCTCGGGGGCGGCGATGCCGGACTGCCGGGCGGCCGTCAGCAGGGCGAGCCGCCGCTCGGTCTCCTTGGCCGCCCACTCCAGCGCGGCCACCGCACCGTGCAGGCTGGTCTCGACGGTGTGCACGCCGGGCCGGTTCACGAGGCAGGCGTGCTCGCCGGTGCCGGCGCCGTCGATCACCACGAGGTCGCCCAGCTGCAGGGCCTGCAGGGCGATCGAGCGCAGCAGTGTGGAGGTGCCGGAGCCGCCGGAGCCGAGTGCGAGCAGGTGCGGCTCGGCGGAGCGCGGCCCGACCCGCCACACCACGGGCGGCTGCTGGGCGGTGCTGCCCGCCTGGTTGACCGGGATGGTGCGGCTGCTGCCGAGCGCGTCGGTGAAGCCGAGCACGATCTCGCCGGGCGCGGTGACGAAGAGCTGTGCGGCGATGTCGGTGGCCAGCGGGGCGAGGGCGGTGACCCGCAGGCGGTTCGACTCCTCGTCCCAGTCGAAGCGGTACTCGCGGGCGCGGCCGGCCTTGCCCTGGACGACCTGTTCGATCCGGGCCCGGGCGGCCGGCTCGGTGTCGGTGAAGTACGGCGGGTAGGCGATCTCCAGGGCGGTCAGGCGGCCGTCGGCGTCGAACTCCCACCCGGCGAAGGCGGTCTTGTACTGCCCGTCGAAGCTGTAGAGCGGGCTCATGTCGTCCGGCCCGGCGAGGTAGGGCGTCAGGGCCGCGTAGAGTGCGGAGAGCTTGACGTCGGCGACGTCCGGTTCGGGGTCGGCGGCGGCCTTGGGGCGGCGTCCCGCCCAGGCGGCGCTCGCCATCAGGGCGATCAGGGCGAACAGCAGGCCGTGCGGCAGCAGGAAGATCCCGAGTGCGACGGCGGCGGTCAGGAAGAGCGTGGGGCCGCGCCGTTCCCCGGGGGTGGCGGCCCACTGCTTCCTCGCCCAGTCGGCGTGGTGCCGGAGCCCGCGCCCCAGGAGTGTGAGCGGGGCGAACATGTCGGCGGCGTGGTCGCCTGCGGTCCGGGCGAGGTCACGGCCGCGGCTGAGGTGGCGGGTGAGGGACAAGGCGGGCTCCCCGAGCGTGGGACGGCGGTGGAGGGGGGAAGGCCCGGGGCGGTGGGATCCGCGCCCGGGCCGTGGAGGTGCGGGCGGATCAGAAGTTGATGCCTCCGATGAGTCCGGCGAGACTCGCGCCGCCCGCCGTGATGCTGGGGGCGATCGAGGAGCCTGCGACGTAGAAGCCGAACAGCGCGCAGACCAGGGCGTGCGAGACCTTGAGTCCGTCCCGGCGGAAGAAGAGGAAGGCGATGGTGCCGAAGAGGACGATGCCGGAAATGGAGAGGATCACGTGGTCAGCTCCTCGTGGAGGGTGTGCGGGGGGACAGTGTTACGGAAAGCGTCATCATCGTGACAAAAAGTAAAAGACGATGGAATGTGGCAAATGGGTGGACCTGCTCCGGACCGGTACATCGGAGGTATGCGTACCGAGCCTCGGCCGTGCGCTCACAGGCGTCCCCCCACGGCGTGATCGCGTTCGGCGTACACGGCAAATTCGCTCGAACGGATGCGTGACCATCCGGCCCTGGCCTCGTCCGCTACCGTGCGTACGACACACCCGCGCAAGATCGGCACCCGCCGGCGACCCAGGGAGGCAGCTCATGGCCGACGACAGCAGGACGACGCCCGACGCCGAGGTCATCGCCCTCGCGGGCAGGCTCTTCGACGCCGCGCGGGCCGGCGACGCGGGCCTGCTGGCCGCCTACCTGGACGCCGGGGCACCCGCCGACCTCACCAACGACCGCGGCGACACCCTGCTCATGCTCGCCGCGTACCACGGTCACGCCGGGGCGGTGGAGGCCCTGCTGGCGCGCGGCGCCGAGGCCGACCGGGCCAACGACCGGGGCCAGACCCCGCTCGCCGGCGCCGTCTTCAAGGGACACGACGGCGTCTGCGCGGCCCTGCTGGCCGGCGGGGCCGACCCCGCCGCGGGCACCCCCTCGGCGCTCGACACCGCCCGGATGTTCGGCAAGGACGAGCTGGTCGCCCGGTTCGAGGAGCGCTGACCTGCACCCGTACGCTTGGTGACCATGTCGAACATGTCGGGCATCGAGATACGGACCACCGGCTACGGGCACCCCGACGCCGCGAAACTCGCCGCCGAGGTGCAGCAGGAGTACGTCCGCCGCTACGGGGACATCGACCACACGTCGATGCACGAGGACCACTTCGACCCGCCGTACGGCCTCTTCGTGGTCGGCTACCTCGACGGCGGCCCGGTCGCGTGCGGCGGCTGGCGGGTCAAGGAGAGCGACGCGGACGGCCTCCGCGACGGCGACGCCGAACTGAAGCGGATGTACGTCGTCGAGCACGCCCGCGGGCGCGGCCTCGCCCGGGCGGTCCTGCGGCACCTGGAGTCCGCCGCCGTCGGCGCCGGCCGCACCCGGCTCGTCCTGGAGACCGGCACCGAGCAGCCCGAGGCGATCGCCCTCTACACGTCGGAGGGCTACCGGCCGATCACGAAGTTCGGCTACTACAAGGACTCCCCGCAGAACGTCTGCCTGGGCAAGGTGCTCGACGCCTGACGCCGCGGCGGCCCGGCACGGGCGGGTGCCCGGACCCCTCCCCGTGACGTCCGGCGGCCGTCCAGTCGTCCGCGCCCCCGCCGGGCGGGGAACCGACGGCCCTCCGGGCGGAGACCGTACGGTACCCGGCGGCGCCGGGCGCGGCCATCGCGGCGCACGCCCGCCGGGAGACGCCCTTCGTGCCGGCCGGCGCCGCCGGGGTGCCGCGGGACACGGCCTGCGTGCACGGCTGCCTGTTCCGTACGGTCGGGCTGCCGACGCAGGCCCTGCGCGGGCCTGCGGGGCAGTGGCCGGTCACCGGGAAGGGCGCGGTGGAGGCCGCCGGGAAGCTGCCGGGTGCGCCCGAGTGCTTCGCCGGCCGTGCGCACGGACTCTTCCGCGCGGAGCCCGGCACGGCCCGGCCGACGCGGCCCGGCCAGCCGACGAAGCACTCGGGCCCGCGGTCACTTGAACCAGTAGCGGACGCCGCCGTGGTGCGAGCAGGTGCCGGAGAAGCTCGTGGAGTACGAGACCGTGCCGTCCTTGCACTCGGCCATCTCGGAGGACGACACCGGGGTGAGGCCGAGGTCCCAGCCGCAGGAGCCCACCGTGTGGTGCGCGCAGGAGCCCCCGGCCTTCGTCGTGGCCGGGGCCGCGGGCCTGGTGGTGCGGGCCGGGGCGGTCGTCCGGGCCGGTGCGGTGGTGCGGGCGGGTGCGGTGGTGCGGGTCGCGGGGGGTGCGGTCGTGGGCGGCGGCGGCGGGGCCGAGGACGGGGCGGCCGGGGTCGGCGAGGGGGACGCATCGGCGGAGGAGTCCGCCGGCTCCGGCACGGAGGGGGTGGGCGTGGGGCTCGCCGCGGCCGCCGTCGTGGCGGTGCGGGCCGGGGCGGCGCCGGTGGTCGGGGCGGCGTTCGGGTCGCAGGCCGCGGTGAGGAGGGCGAGGGTCAGCAGGGCAGCGGCGGGCAGCAGCCGCCGGCCGGTGTTGGGGGTGGTCACGGCCGGTCAACCTAGGGCACGCGCAGAGTGATACGGGCGGGTAATCGGATATCCGTACCGAACTGCGATCCGGGCGCCGCCCGCAGCCTCCCGTCGAGCCCCGCTGCCGTCGAACGGCGGAGATCCGCTCCCGACCGGAGCGCCGTACGGGCCCGTCCGCGGCCCGACCGGGCATGGTCGGCGGGTGCGCCTCCTCCTTGACCAGCCCCTCCTCGACCGCCCTCTCCTCGACCGCCTCCTCCGCGGCCTGGCCCGCGGCCTGGTCGCGTACGGCTGCAGCGCCGGGTTCGTCCCGCCGGCAGCCCCGGCTCCCGCACCGTCGGCCGGTCCCGGGCCCGGCCACCCCGAGCGGCTGTGCCCGGACGTGCCGCTGACGGCCGTCGAGGCGGCACTGGATCGCCGACTGTCCGGCCGCGCCCGGAGGTTCGGAGCGCGGACGGGGCGGCGGCAGGACGTCGGAGACACGGCATCCGGGCGCCGGGCCGGTCGCCCCGGCGTCCGCACACCGGTGCCACCCGCCACCCGATCGGGGGGAGATGCCTCCGGGTAGCCGTCCGGCAGGGCCTGTGTTCCGAACACCGGTCGACGGGACGTGACATGACGGGCCGTCGCCGAAACGGGGCCGGGCCGGAGGCAACCCGATCGGGTAGCGGATCGGCGGACCACGCCACGCGGGACCGGCCGTTCGGAGATGATCCGTACGTGACAGACGACTGGTGGGCCGGACGGCGCAACGACCTTCTCGCCACCATCTCCGCCGAGCTCCGGTTATGGGGCGAGGACGACCTCGACGACCCCGGCACGAGTGAACTCGCCGGTCTCACCGCGGTGATCGGCGCCGAGGCCGCCGCCGACCACCGCTGTCCCGCCCTCGCCGAGGCGGGCCTGCTGATCACCGCCGCGTCCGCCGAACTCGGCTGCGCGGACCGCTTCCTGGGCGCGTTCCTGCCGCAGGTCGTCCGCCACCTGCGGGCCGCGCACACCCTGCTCCGGCAGGCGCGCGACCGGCTGGCGGACCAGCCCGGCCCGCTGCCCGGCGCCCGGCGGGAGGCGCCCTGCCCGGCGCCGGACTGACGGCCGCCGCAGCACACCGCCGGACCGTCCGGGCGCCGCCCGGGACGCCCCGCGTCAGTCCGTGGGTCGCAGCTGGGGGCGGCCGGCGTCCTGGTCGGCGTCGCCGAGCGAGAGGTGGGAGACGATGCGGTAGCGGTCGCCGCGGTAGAGCGAGTGCACGTACTCGACCGGGCGGCCGGTGCGGTCGGTGGTGAGGCGTTCGACGTGGAGGGCGGGGGAGAGGACGGGCACGGTGAGCAGCCGGGCCTCCTTCTCGCTGACGACGGTCGGCTCCATGGACTGCTCGGCCTCGTGCACCCGCACGTCGTAGGCGTCGCGGAGGAGTTCGTAGAAGTCGCCGCTCTCCATGTCGGTGGACTGCAGCCCGCCGACGAGTGCGGCGGGGACGTGCAGGTACTCGATGGCCATCGGTTCGCCGTCGACGAGGCGCAGCCGGGCGATGTAGACGATCTCGACGGCGGGGGAGATGCGCAGCTTGCGGCCGACCCGGGCGCCGGCCTGCACCACGGAGAACTCCAGGACGCGGCTGGCCCAGATGCCCGCGGCCCGGGGGAGGACGAAGGCGTGGTCGTCGGTGGCGGCGGCGAGTTGCTGGGTGATCTTCGCGGGGGCGACGAACATGCCGCGGCCGTGCTCGCGGACGATCAGGCCGGTGGAGACGAGCTCGTCGACGGCCGAGCGCAACGTCGGCCGGGAGACTTCGAGTTGCTCACAGAGGGTGCGTTCGGAGGGGATCGGGTCGCCGGGCGACCGGGCCTCGACCAGGTCGCGCAGATAGTCGCGGACCCGGGTGCGCTTGTACGCGGGACCGGCGGTCTCCCCAGCCATGTCCACCTCTTCCTGTACTGGTGCCGGCGGAGCTAGCCAGCTGTTGACCAGTCTGCACCAATCTCCCCGTACGAAGCAAAGTGTTTGCGTTACCAGGTGGTTTCGAGCCTTGACGGCCCGACTGGTCTATGCCACCTTCTCTTACCAGTAGCAGGCCAGTCCGCAAGTGGTAAGTTTTCGCTCCCTTCCCCGAGGTGACCCCCTCCGTGAGACCTCCCATGTCCTTCCGCGCCTTCGCCGCCGTCGCCGCCCTCTCGCTCGCCGGGCTCACCGCGTGCAGCTCCTCCGGCGGAACCACCGGCGGCGGCGACGCCGCCGCCCCCGCCGAACTCACCGTCTGGATCATGCGCGACAGCGTGTCCGACGGCTTCCTCAAGCGTTTCGAGGCCGACTTCGAGGCCACCCACGCCGGAACCACCCTGAACATCCAGATCCAGGAGTGGGACGGCATCGGCCAGAAGATCACCAGTGCTCTGGCCAGCAAGGACGCACCCGACGTCATCGAGGTCGGCAACACCCAGGTCGCCCAGTACGCGGCCAGCGGCGGCGTCAAGGACCTCAGCGACAAGGTCACCGACCTCCAGGGCGCCGACTGGATCCCCGGCCTCGCCGAGCCCGGCAAGATCGACGGCAAGCAGTACGGCGTCCCGTGGTACGCCGCCAACCGCGTCGTCATCTACCACAAGGACCTCTTCGCCCAGGCCGGCATCACCGCCCCGCCGAAGACCCGCGACGAGTGGCTCACCGACACCGCCAAGCTCAACACCGGCGGCAACGACGGCATCTACCTCACCGGCCAGACCTGGTACGCCCTCGCGGGCTTCGTCTGGGACGAGGGCGGCGACCTCGCCACCAAGGGCGCCGACGGGAAGTGGGCCGGTGCCCTCGACACCCCGCAGGCACAGGCCGGCATCGACTTCTACAAGAAGCTCCAGGCGCTCGGCAAGGGCCCCAAGGACTCCGACGAGGCCAAGCCGCTGCAGGCCGAGGTCTTCGCCAAGGGCCACAGCGCGCAGGTCATCTCCACCCCCGGCGGCGCCAACGCCATCATCAAGGCCAACCCGGCGCTCAAGGACAAGCTCGGCTTCTTCCCCATCCCCGGCAAGACCGCCGACAAGCCCGGCGCGGTCTTCACCGGCGGCTCCGACCTCGTCATTCCCGAGGCCTCGCAGCACCAGGCCGCGGCCTACGAGGTGGTCAAGGCGCTGGCCGGCGAGAAGTGGCAGAGCGACATGGCCAAGGAGATGAGCTACGTGCCGAACCGCACGTCGCTCGCCGGGGTGCTCGCCGGCAACGACGGCGCGGTGGCCATGGCCGCGGGCGCCGTCAACGGCCACGCCACCCCCAACTCGCCCAACTGGGCGGCGGTCGAGGCCAACAACCCGATCAAGCAGTACATGACCCAGGTGCTCACCGGCGCCGACCCGGCCACCGCCGGCAAGGCCGCCTCCGACGCCATCACCAAGGCCCTCAACAGCACGTCCTGACGGGAGTACCACGCCGTGCCCACCGCCCCCCTGGCCCCGCTGCGCCGGGTCTGGCCGTATCTGCTCGTCGCCCCCACCCTGGTGGGCGCGGCGTACCTCCTGGTCTACCCGCTCGTCCGCAACCTGCTGATGTCGTTCCAGCACTTCCGGCTTGCCGAACTCATCCGTGGCGGTGCGCCGTTCGTCGGCACCGACAACTACGCCGAGGTGCTGTCCGACCCCGAGTTCTGGACCGTCGTGCGCCGCACCCTGGTCTGGACGGCTCTCAACACCGTGCTGATCACCGGGATCGGCACCCTCATAGCCCTCATGCTCGTACGCCTCGGCCGGCGGATGCGGCTCGCGGTGATGAGCGCGCTCGTCCTCGCCTGGGCCACCCCGGTGATCGCCGCGACCACCATCTTCCAGTGGCTGTTCCAGTCCCGCTTCGGGGTGGTCAACTGGCTGCTTGACCAGTTGGGGCTGCACGGGTACCGCGAGTACGCCTGGTTCGCCCACAGCAACGCGACCTTCGCCATCCTCGTGATGCTGATCGTCTGGCAGTCCGTGCCGTTCGCCGCCCTCACGCTCTACGGCGGGCTCACCACCATCCCCGGCGAGCTCTACGAGTCCGCCACCATCGACGGCGCCGGCCCCTGGCAGACGTTCCGGCTCGTCACCTTCCCCACCCTGCGGCCGCTCTTCGCCCTCGTCACCTCGCTGGAGGTGATCTGGACCTTCAAGTGCTTCGCCCAGATCTGGGTGGTCAGCCAGGGCGGCCCGTACGGCGCCACCACCACCCTGCCCGTGTACGCCTTCCAGATCGCCCAGTCGCTGCACAAGTACGACCTCGGGTCGGCGGTCTCCACACTCACCGTGCTGATCCTGCTCGCCGCACTGGTCTTCAACCTGCGCCGCATGTTCCGCCAGGAAGGGGAAGCCCTGTGACCGCACCCGCCGTCCCGGCCGCGCCCGCCGCACCGCCCGCCCCGGCCCCGTGGCCCGCCCGCGAAGCCCGTACCGCCAGGACCTCCGCGACCGCCCGCACCGTGCGTCGCGCCCTGCGCCGGCTGCCGCTCAACCTCGCCGCCCTCGCGGTGCTCGCGGTCTCGGCCTTCCCGGTCTACTGGATGGTCACCACCGCGTTCAAGCCGACCGCCGAGATCCAGGCGGACACCCCGACCTTCCTGCCGCTCCACCCGACGGTCGCGCACTTCCGCACCGCCGTCGACGCCGAGGGCTTCGGCACCTTCTGGCGCAACAGCCTCGCCGTCACCCTCGGGGCCGTGCTGCTCGCCCTCGTGGTGGCGCTCCTCGCCGCGTTCGCCGTCGGCCGGATGCGCTGGCGCGGCCGCCGGGCCTTCATCCTGCTCGTCTTCACCGCCCAGATGGCGCCCTGGGAAGCCCTGCTCATCCCGATGTACGTCATCGCCCGCGACACCGACATGCTCGACAGCCTGAGCATGCTCACCCTCGTCTACTTCATGACGACCCTGCCCTTCACCATCGTCACGCTGCGCGGCTTCCTCGCCTCCATCCCCGCCGAACTGGAGGAGGCCGCACTCGTCGACGGCTGTACCCGGCCGACCGCCTTCCGCCGCGTCACGCTGCCGCTGCTCGCCCCCGGCCTGCTCGCCACCTCGCTCTTCGGCTTCATCACCGCCTGGAACGAGTTCGCCTTCGCCAACACGCTCATCATCAAGAACCAGGACGCCCGCACCCTGCCCGTCTGGCTCTCCTCGTTCGCCAACGTCTTCGGCACCGACTGGGGCGCCACCATGGCCGCCTCCTCGCTCTTCATGCTGCCCGTCCTGCTGGTCTTCCTCGTCCTGCAGAAGAACGTCACCACCGGAATGACCGCCGGCGCCGTCAAGGGCTGACCGCGCCCGAACCCTCCCCGGAGAGAACCGAAACCGTGATCATTCCGACGCCCGTCCATCTCGCCGCCGGCACCGGCCGGCTCACCCTCGACCCCCGCACCACCCTGAGCGCCGACGCCGCCGCCGAGGGCGCCGCCCGCCTGCTGCGCACCCTGCTCGCCCCCGCCACCGGCCTCCCGTTCGTCCCCGCCGTCGAGGGCACCGTCGACCTCGCCGTCGACCCGGCCCTCTCCCCGGACTGCGGCGAGGAGGGCTACCGGCTCACCGTCACCCCCGAGCGGGCCGTCCTGCGGGCGGCCCGGCCCGCAGGGCTCCTCAACGCCGTCCAGACCCTGCGCCAGCTCCTCCCCGCCGAGGCGCTCGCCGACCGTCCGGTCACCGGCACCGCCTGGACGCTGCCCTGCGTCACGATCACCGACCGGCCCCGCTACCCGTGGCGTGGCCTCATGGTCGACACCGCCCGGCACTTCCAGCCGCTCGCGCACCTCCTGCGCACCGTCGACCGGATGGCCCTGCACCGGCTCAACGTCCTGCACCTGCACCTGACGGACGACCAGGGCTGGCGGATGCCCGTCGACGCGTACCCGCTGCTCACCGAGGTCGGGTCCGTGCGGGCCCGGTCGATGATCGGCCACGCCGGCTCCACCCGCTACGACGACACCCCGCACGGCGGCGCGTACACCAAGGACGAGCTGCGCACCCTCGTGCGGTACGCCGCCGACCGCGGCGTCACCGTGATGCCCGAGATCGAGATGCCGGGCCACGCCCGCGCGGCCCTCGCCGCCTACCCGCACCTCGGCAACCGGCCCGAGCAGCGGCTCGACGTCTGGACGGAGTGGGGCGTGTGCCCCACCGTCCTCGGCGTGCACGACGCGGTGCTCGACTTCTGCCGCACCGTGCTGGACGAGGTGATGGAGATCTTCCCGTCCCCGTACGTGCACCTCGGCGGCGACGAGTGCCCCACCGAGGAGTGGGAGAGCGGCCCCGCCGCGCTCGCGCGCACCGCCGAACTCGGCCTGCCCGCACCGAAGGCGCTGCACGGGTGGTTCCTCCGCCAGGTCGGCGCCCACCTGCTCGCCGCCGGGCGCCGCCCGGTCGTCTGGGCGGAGGACAGCACCTCCACCCTGCCGCCCGAGTTCACCGTGATGCCCTGGCGCGACGGCGACCACGGGCTGGCCGCCGCCCGCGCCGGCCACGACGTGGTGATGACCCCGCACCGCTCCACGTACCTCGACTACCCGCAGTCCGACCGTGCCGACGAACCGCTCGGTCAGGCCGGCGCCGTCGTCGACCTGCACACCGTGCACGCCAACGAGCCCGGCCCCGGGCACTGGACGGACGCCGAACGCGCCCACGTGCTCGGCACCCAGGCCCAGTTGTGGAGCGAGTTCGTCGCCACCCCCGACCAGTTCGACTACCTGGCGTTCCCGCGGCTCCTGGCCCTCGCCGACCGCGCCTGGAACCCGGCCAGCGACTGGACCACCGACTTCCTGCCGACCCTGCGCAGCCACGCACCCCGCCTGGCCGCGCTGGGGATCCACCGCACCGTCCTGCTGTAACCCCTGCACCGTGCAGCAGGAGTCCCGTACCGCCCCCACAGGAAAGGGATCCACCGTGTCAGGAAAGCTCCGCATCCCGCGCCGCACCCGCGCCGCGCTGGCCGTCTGCACCGCCGCCGGCCTCGCCGGCGCGGCGCTGGTCACCGCCCCCACCGCGTCCGCGGCCGAGGCACTGAGCGTGCAGTACCGCACCAGCGCCACCGGTGCCACCGCCGACCAGGTCGAGCCGTGGTTCGAGGTGGTCAACACCGGCTCCACCACCGTGCCGCTCTCCGACCTGAAGCTGCGCTACTACTTCAAGTCGGACGGCCCGTCGGTCTCCTACCGCTTCGCCTGCTCGTGGGCGGTCAAGGGCTGCGGCAACATCACCGGCACGTTCGGCACCCTGGCCAACCCCACGGCCACCGCCGACCGCTACCTGGAGATCGGCTTCACCTCCGGCGCCGGCTCGCTCGCCCCCGGTCAGAACACCGGCGACATGCAGCTGCGCTTCTACCGTGCCGACTGGCAGACCCTGACCCAGTCGGACGACTACTCGTTCAGTGGCGCGCAGACCGCGTACGCGAACTGGAACAAGGTCACGCTGCAGCGTGCGGGCGCGCTCGTCTGGGGCACCGCCCCGGCCGGGAACAACCCCACCACGCCGCCCACCACGCCCCCGACCAACCCGCCCACCACGCCGCCGACCGACCCCAACGCCCCGGCGCTGTTCGACGACTTCAGCTACACCAGCAGCACCGAGCCGGCCGTGCAGCAGCACGGCTGGACGGTGAAGTCGGGCCAGGGCGGCCCGGGCGTGCCCGGTGCGACGTGGTCGCCGGCCGACATCACCTTCAGCAACTCGATCATGAACATGCGGCTCACCACCAACGGCACCGCCGCGGGTACCAAGGAGACCGAACTCCAGAGCACCGCACAGAAGTTCAAGTTCGGCACGTACGCGGCCCGGGTGAAGTTCGACGACACCCCGACCGGCGGCCCCGACGGCGACCACGTCAACCAGACGTTCTTCGCCTTCACGCCGCTCAACGCGCCGATGGACCCCAACTACGGCGAGCAGGACTTCGAGTACCTGCCGAACGGCGGCTGGGGCGAGCAGAGCAACATCATGTACGCCACGTCCTGGGAGACCTACAACCCGGACCCGTGGAACGCCGTCAACACCCACACCGAGAGCCGGATCTCCTACGACGGCTGGCACGACCTGCAGATCACCATCGACTCCAACGCCATCACCTACTACATCGACGGCCAGGTCTTCGGCACCCACGGCGAGCCGTACCTGCCCGAGACCGGGCAGTTCATCGACTTCAACCACTGGCTGATCGACCTCAACGGCCAGACCAGCACCACCGCACGGTCGTACGACCAGCAGGTCGACTACGTGTACTTCGTCAAGGACCAGGTGCTCACCCCCGCCCAGGTGGCGGCGAAGGTCACCGGCTACCGCACGGCCGGCACGACGTTCACCGACACCGTCCCCGGTAGCTGACCCCCCGGCGGCGCCGTGCCGCCGGCCGCAGCTCCCCTCGGCCCGCCCGGCCTCCCTGCACCGCCGGGCGGGCCCCGGTGCGTCCGGGGTCGGTGCGTCCGGGCCGGGGTGACGGGTCCGGTGCGGGCCGGGTTCAGTCGGCCCGGTGGTACGCGGAGCCGTCCCGGGTACGGACCAGCAGGCCCGCCTCCACCAGGTAGCGGCGCAGCGCCGGGTGGTCGTCGAACACCGTGCGCAGCACGTCGTTGACCTCCGCCTCGCGGTACGTCCGGCCGGGCTCGAAGAGCGTCCCGGCGAGGTGGGCGAGCAGCTGCTCGCGGCGGGCCGTCCGGCGGGGCACGGCCGTCAGGCGGCCGTGCGAGAAGAGCGCCGCGATCTGCGGGGGAGCGGGGGAGAGGTGGTCGGACATGCCTCCGAGCCTGCCCCGGCCGGCCGCCCGCGGGCAAGGCGTTTTCTCAGGCCACCCAGCCGGCGGTCAGGCCGGTGACCGCGGAGCCGTCGAGGTCGGCGAGCTTGAGGCCGGTGAAGGCGCGGGCCCGCTCCGAGGTCTGCACCCGCAGGGGCGGGCGGTCCGCGCCGAGCACGTCGACGATCACGGCCGCCGCGTCGGCCGCCGACTGCGCCGAGGCGAAGACCTCCGCCGTGCGGGCCAGGTAGGCGCGCAGGGCGGGCCCGTACGGCCCGGACCGCTCGGCCCGTTCCTCCGGACCGTCGCCCGCCCCCGCGGTGCGCGCGAACTCGGTGGCGACGGCGCCGGGCTCGACGACGGTCACGGCCACGCCGAGTCCGGCCGCGACGGGGTGCAGCGACTCCATGAAGCCCTCGACGGCGAACTTCGCCGCGCAGTACGCCTCGTTGAACGGCTGGCCGACGACGCCGCCCACGCTCGTGACCGTGACGAGCCGCCCGCGGGCGGCCCGCAGGTGCGGCATCGCGGCCTCGGTGACGGTCAGCACGCCGAAGAAGTTGACCTCCATGACCTCGCGCACGCGGGAGACGCCGTCGAGCTCCAGGGTGCCGACCCGGCCGGCGCCGGCGTTGTTGACGACGGCGTCGAGCCGTCCGTGGTCGGCGGCGACGGCCGCGACGCACGCCTGCGCCGACGCCGCGTCGGTGACGTCCAGCGGCCGGACCTCGATCCGTCCGGCCACCCCGGCCTCCTCCGCGGCGCGGCGCAGTGCCGTGCCGCGGCCGGTGTCGCGCATCGTCGCGACGACGTGCAGGCCGGCGCGGGCGGTGCCGATCGCGGTCTCCAGGCCGATGCCGCTGGAGGTGCCGGTGATCAGGACGACAGGGAGGTCGGTGGTCATGGGTGTGCCGCTCCGTACGGTCGGCGCGGGCCGGTCCGCCGGGGGCGGCCCGCGGGTTTCGGGGTGCCCCCATCGTCGGTGCCGGAGCGCACTCCAGGGCAAGTCGCCGTGCCGTGCGGGCTGCGGTGCAACCGTTCGGAGGCGCCCGCGGCGGACGGGACGGCCCGGGGGCCTACGGCGTGAGCCGGGCGGCGAGGACGGTGACGTCGTCGCGCTGCCAGTCGATGCCGTGCCGGTCGACGGCGAGGTAGAGGCCGGTGATGGCGCTCGCAGGGTCGCCGGCCGCGGGCTCCCGCAGCACCCGCGCCACCCGGTCGGCGCCGAACTCCTCGCCGCGCGGGCTGCGCGCCTCGGTCAGGCCGTCGGTGGCGAGCACCAGCAGGTCGCCGGCGCCGAGCGGGGTCCGGGCACTGTGCCACGGGCGGTCCGCGGGGTCGACCACCGCGCCGACCAGCGGCCCGGTGCTCCCCAGGTGCTCCACCGTGCCGTCGGCCCGCCGCAGCACCGGCGGCTCGTGGCCGGCGTTGACCCACTCGACCGTGCCCGCGGCCGGGTCGACCACGACGACGGCGAGCGTGACGAACCGCTCGTCCTCCGCCGCCACCGCTCCCCACGCGGACTCCACCGCGACCCGGGGCCCGTGGCCGAGGCGCAGCGCCGAGGAGGCCCTCGCCTTGGCGGCCGCCCCGAGCAGCCCCGCCTGCACGCCGTGTCCGGAGACGTCGCCCTGGACGAGGCCGGTGGCGCCGCCCGGCAGCGGCAGGATGTCCCAGAAGTCGCCGGCGACGAGGCCCTCCGCCGCGACGAGGTGCCCGGCGGCGTCGACCCCGGGGCCGGGGCCGGTGTGCGAGACGAGGAACTCGAAGACGCCGAGCGCCGCCTCGCCGTGCTGCACGAGCGCCTCGCGGTGGCGGCGGGCGTCCCACCGCAGCTCCTTCATCCGGGTGTGGACCTGCTCCACCTCGGCGAAGACCCCGCCGAACCAGCCCGCGTGGGCGTGCGACCCGCCGCCGGCGTCACCGCGCGCCGCCTCCTGCACCCGCCGCTCCAGGGCGGTCAGCGGCGTCACGAACCGCCGGGAGCCCAGCACGAACAGCAGGGCCACCGCGGTCAGCAGGACGGCCGTCAGCAGGGTGACGACCAGCAGCATGCTGCGGTGCTCCGACGACGTGGCCGACTGCAGCGACTGCTGCTCCTCGATCAGCCGTTCGGTCATGTGCCCGGTGGTCGCGAGGAGCCGGTGCGGGTCGCTCGCGTGGACGGCGGCCGCGCTCACCCGGTCCGGTCCGGCGTACGCCGCCGGTGCGCCGGCCGGGTCCAGGCCGCTCAGCCAGGTGGCCAGCTCGTGCTCCAGCCGCGCGAGGTCGAGGTGCAGGCCGGGTACGGAGGTGGCCCGGCCGTTGAGCTCGGCGAACGTCTCGGCGGCGTCGGCGGTGCCGGCGTTCAGCTCGGCGAGGTAGCGCGGGTCGCCGGTCAGCAGGTAGCCGCGCTGCGAGGCGGCCTGCCCGTTGACCAGGGTGCCGAGGTGCCGGGCCGCGGTGGCGGCCGGATCCAGGCGTTCCCGGATCACCCCCACCGTCCGGGCGCTGCTGGCGTGCAGGTCGGCGAAGACGAGGCTGCCCACGGCGGGCGGGACGGCCAGCACGGCTGCGCCGAGCACGATCGCGGCCCGTGGCGAGAGGCCCGCCGAGGGGTTTCCCGACGGGCTGCGGCCGATCCGCATGGCACTGCTCCTGTCCTGACCGGCCGGAGCTGCGTCCCCTGTGCTCCGCCGGTGTGTCGATGCTCCTTCGTCCCTCCGCGTCCCGGCGGGGCCCCTCCCTCCACCATGCGGGGTGTCGTCGCGGCGGTGTAGGGGCCGAAGGTCACCTGTGCCCCGGACACCACCCGTGGCCGCGGGCCGGGCCGGGCGTCGTTCAGCCGGCGGACGCCGGTGCGGGACGGCCGAGGGCCAGGTCGACGACGGCGCGCCAGCCCGCGGCCGGGGCGGCCGCCCGGGTGCCCGGCCGGTGCACCGGGACGAGGACCCGCAGGGCCCCCGGCCGGACGGTGCACGTGACGGGCGTGGGCAGGTGCAGGGCCTCGCCGTCGACGGCCACCGGGATGGTGGGCGCGGCCGAGCCGACGGTGACCTCCGGGGCGGTGAGCACGTGCAGGCCGTCCGCGCGGGTGCCGAGCACGGCGAGCTCGGCGGCCTGGGCGGCGTTGCCGACGCGTACGCCCACGACGCCCAGGGTGCCCAGGTCGAGCCGGGGCCGCCGCCCGCCCGCGCCGGTCGGGCCCGGCAGGGCGTACGGGTTGTTGCTGATCAGCAGCGCCTGCTGCGACTCCAGCCGGGCGGTGCCCGCCGAGGCGTCGAGCGGGTGGCCGGTGTAGCCGAGCAGGAGGTCGGGCAGGGCGGCCAGGATCGTCCCGGTCTTGGCCCCGCGGTACTCCGGGCGCTGCACGATCTGCGCGTAGACGCCGAACGAGACGGTGTTGACGAAGGCCCGGCCGCCGACCGCGCCCAGGTCGACCCGGAGCTCCTCGCCCCCGGCCAGCGCCTTCAGGGCGCGGGAGGGGTCGTCCCGGTCGAGGCCGAGGTCCATGGCGAAGTGGTTCCGGGTGCCGGCCGGGAGGGCGAGGAACAGCAGGCCGTGCTCGGCCGCGACCTCGGCCACCTGCGCGATCGTGCCGTCGCCGCCCGCGACGCCGAGCAGGTCGGCGCCCTCGGCCACCGCCCGGCGGGCGAGTCCGGCGACGTCCGTCTCGACGGTGGTGTCCAGCAGGACCACCCGGGCGCCCAGCGCCTCGGCCCTGGCGACCAGGCCGAAGCGGCCGACCTTGCCGCCGCCGGACTTCGGGTTCATGATCAGCACCGGATGCCGCGGCGGGGTGCACGCCCGTGCGGGCATGCCGGGCGGCGCCTGCACCCGGCGCACGGCGGCCTGCCCGCAGGCGGTCGCCGCCGCCAGGAGGAGCAGCGCCGCCAGCGAGACCGGCCACAGCCCCGCGCGGGCGTAGAGCAGCACGACGGCCACCGGCGCGCCCACCGCGAGCACCCCGCCGGCCACGCGGACGGCGCCGCGGTGCGCGAGCGCCCACCAGGCCCCGGCCCCGGCGAGGGCCAGCGCCGCCAGGCCGAGGACCGCGATCAGCAGGCCGGCCGCACCGGACTCCACGGCCAGCACCACCACGGCGGCGGCCGCGCAGAGCAGGGCCAGCCGGGCGAGCCGCCGGGCTGAGGCCGGTGCAGGGACGGGTGCCGGCGCAGGGACGGGTGCCGGTGCACGGGAGGGGGACGGTGCCATCGCGCTCCTTCGCTCCACCCGATGATGACCCCTCGCGCGGCTCCCGCGCGTGTCCACCACGCGGGCGACACGCCGCGGCACCCCGCACCGGTCCGGTGCGGGGTGCCGCGGCGGGCCTGCCGGCGCCGGTCAGGAGTCCGCCGGGACGTGACCGCGCATGCCGAGCTGCGCGCACAGGGCGGCGACCAGGCCGACCACGCCGCACAGCAGCCAGATGCCGTTGTGGAACGCGCCCCAGGCGAGCACTCCCAGGGTCGGGCCGAGGGCCATCCCGAGACCGAAGGTGGCCTGGTGCGCGGCGACGTACCGGGCCCGGACCGGGGCCGGGTGGGTGGACGGGTGGGCGAACATCGTCGGGCCGCTGACCATGACCCCGGACACGAAGACGGCGGTGCAGAGGACGAGCACCACGCCGGAGCCCGCCTCCAGCCCGTACCCGGCCGCGCCGAGCGCCATCAGCGCGGTGCCGACCGCACCGGCCAGGTACGGCTTCCAGTGCCGCACGTAGCTGGTGATCTTCAGCTCGCAGGTGATGAGGATCAGGGAGGAGGCGGTGAGCACCATGCTGTACAGGCCGGTGGAGTGGCCGTCGGCGGTGATCTTCAGCGGCAGGGCCACGGTGCACTGCACGTAGATCACCGAACCCAGCAGCACCGACGCCAGGAAGAGCAGGTACTTGTGGTCCCGGGCGAGCACCGCGTACGCGGAGCCCCGGGACGGTGCGGGCCGGGCGTCGGCCTCCTCGACGGCGCCGTCGGCCGTGGCGGCTGCCGCGGGCGGCTCGGCGGGCAGGCGGGGCAGCAGGGCGAACGCCAGTGCGGCGTAAGCGATCGCGGTCGCCGCGTCCAGCCAGAACAGCAGGTCCCAGTCGACGAGGATCAGCCCGGCGGCGATCAGCGGGCTGATCGCCGCACCGATGTTGAGCGCGATCCGCAGCATGGAGAACGCCATCACCCGGAACTCCTGCGGCATCAGCTCGCTCAGCATGAGTGCCGCCGCCGGGCGGTACGCCTGGGTGGCCAGGCCCGCGGCGGCGACCGCGGCCAGCAGCAGCCCGAACCTCCCGGGCCCGCTCAGGAAGGGGATGAGGCCGAGGATGGCCGCGGAGGCCGCCATCGCCCCGCCGATGGTGGTCCGCGGGCCCAGCCGGTGCGTCAGCTCGCCACCGAGCAGCGTGCCGAGCACCGCGCCCGCGCTGTACGCCGTGAGGGCCAGGCCGGCCCGCCCGAACGACATGCCGCGCGCCGTCAGGTACAGCACCAGGAAGGTCTGGACGAAGGCGCCCATCTGGTTCACCAGCACGCCGCCCAGCAGGTACCGGACCGGCGCGGGCGTCGCCCGGAGCGCCGCGAGGACGCCGGGCGGGCGGGCCTCCGGCTCGGTCTTCGTCGCAGTCGTCACGCTCACTGTTCTGCCCTCGTCTCCTCGGATCCCGTATGCGGCCTCGCCTCTGACGGAGCGGCGCGGAGTGCCACCGGGCACCCCGCGCCGCCGTCCGTCCCATTGCAGCCCGCCGGCCGATTGATCGACACCGTCGGGCGGAACCGCCGATCAATCAGTCCGCGAACGTGCCGTTGAGGGTGCCGAAGTCCAGCGCGCCCTCCAGCGGGCCGTAGCCGCCCCCGGTGAGGAGTTCGACGGCGGCCCGGTGCACTGCGGAGTACGCGGCCTGGGTGACGGCCGTGCCCACGCTGACCCGGCGCACGCCGGCCGCGGCGAGCGCGGCGACGCCGGGCGCGCCCGGCCCCGCCATCGCGTTGACCGGCAGCGGCGACCGCCCGGTCAGCTCGGTGAGGGTGTCGAGGTCGAGCAGGCCGGGCACGAACAGCGAGTCGGCGCCCGCCTCGGCGTACACCTTCGCCCGGGCCAGCACGTCGTCCAGCCGGCCCTCGGGCGCACCGATCCCGAACAGGAACACGTCGGTCCGCACGTTGACCACCAGCTCCGGCAGGCCCGCACGGCCCGCGGCCTCGCGGGCGGCCCGCAGCCTGGCCGCCTGCTCCTCCGGGCCGAACAGCCCGCCACCGGGGGCCCCGGAGTCCTCCAGGTTCACCCCGACCGCGCCCGCGGCCACGACCGCCTCCACGGTCGCCGCGACGTCCTCCGGCGCGGGGCCGTACCCGCCCTCGACGTCGGCGGTCACCGGCACGTCGACGGCGGCGGCGATCCGCCGCACCTGCTCGACCATCTCGTCCCGGGTCAGCCGCTCCCCGTCGGGGCGGCCGAGCGACCAGGAGACACCGCCGCTGGTCGTGGCGACGGCCCTGGCACCGGCCCGGGCGATCAGCACGGCGCTGCCCGCGTCCCACGCGTTGGGGAGGACGAGCACCCCGTCGGCGTGCAGGGCGCGGAGGGTGTCCGCCTTGGCCTTCTGGTTCTGCATTGCGTCAGCTCTCTCTTCTCGGTGTCGTGTCCGCGCGGGGCCCGCGCCGACCCGGGGCGGGCCGCGTCCTGCGGACGATGGCATGCACAACGGCCCGGCACGGCGTCACGTATCTGTCGGTTCGGTCATTCCGATGGGAGCTCGGCGGTCACCACCTTGATGGCGTCCAATGCCTCCTCGGCGACCGCCATCGCCGCACCGGAGGTCGCACCGCGGGCCGTCACCGAGCCGACCCTGTCCCAGGAACTGCGGAACTCGCCCACGGTGTCGCCGGGCCCGTAGCCGACCGAGGCGTGCAGGACGCCCGGCAGCGCCTCGGCGTCCTCCACCCCCTCGACGCGGATCACCACACCGGGGTCGGTCCGCAGGAAGCGCACCGCCGCGCCGCCCTCCGCCCGCTGCGGCAGCGGCGGAGGCTGCTCGCCCCGCATCACCGTGTAGTAGTGCGTCGCCAGGTCGACCGGGTAGGCCTCCTCGATCAGCATCGGGATGCCGTCGCCGGGGAAGCGCCCGGCGCACTCGACCAGGTAGGGCAGGCCGTCGCTGACGATCCACTCGCAGTGCACGATGCCGCTGCCGAACCCGACCGCCCGCAGTACGGCGGCGGTGCCGTCGGTCAGCAGACCGCCCAGCTCCTCGGACACCTCGGCCGGGACGAGGTGCCCGAGCTCGATCGGCCGGGGACCGGGGAACAGCACCTTGGCGGTGATGTTGGTGAACAGCGGGACGCCGTCGCGGACGAGCATCTCGACGCTGTACTCGTCGCCCCGCACGTACCGTTCGACCAGCATCCGCAGCTGGATGTCGCGGTCCGGCACGAGGTAGCCCTCGTCCTGGGCCACGCACTCCGCCCAGGCCAGGTCGGTCCCGGCCGGGTCGTGCAGCACCTTCGTGCCCACCGAGGCCTGCCGGTTGGCGGGCTTGAGCACGACGCCGCCGGGGTGCTCGGCCATGAACGCCCGGACCTCCGCCGGGCCGTCGACCGCACGGGACTCCGGGTTGCGGACGCCGGCGGCGGCGGTGACCCTGCGCAGCAGGGCCTTGTCGCGCAGGATCCGGGCGGCCCCGGCACCCGCGCCCGGCACGCCGTACCGCTCGGCGAGGCGCGCCGCGAACGGTGTCGCGTACTCGAGCAGCGGGACGACCGAGAGCGGGTCGAGGTCGGGGTGGGTGTTGAAGAACTCGTCGGCCGAGCCGTCGAGCTGGTACTCCCAGGCGATGAGCTCGCGCAGCAGCGGGGCGCCCTCCAGGGCGTCCGCGAGGTGACGCTTGCGGATCACGTCGGGCTCGTCGACGAGGATCACCGAACCGGGCTCGAAGTGCGGCACCGAGCGCAGCACGTTCACGTACCCGACGATGATCAGTGGTCGTTGCGTCATGTCGTCACTCCGGTCGCGGGGGTGTCACGGGCGGTCGGCGGGCGCCGGACGCAGTTCGAGCGTGCAGCACTTGGCGCTGCCGCCGGCCTTCAGCAGCTCCGAGAGGTCGACGCCGACCGGTTCGAAGCCGCGCTCGCGCAGCTCGGCGGCCAGGCCGGTGGCGGCCTCCGGGAGCACGACGTGCAGGCCGTCCGAGACGGCGTTGAGGCCGAAGACCGCGGCGTCCCGGTCGTCGGCGAGGATCGCGTCGGGGAACAGGCCGAGCAGTACGTTCCGGCTCTCCGGCGTGAACGCCGCCGGGTAGTACATGATCTCGTCGTCGTCGAGCACGGCGAGCGCGGTGTCGAGGTGGTAGTAGCGGGGATCGACCAGGTCGAGGCGGATCACCGGCCGGTCGAACAGCTCCTCGGCCTCGGCGTGCGCGCGCGGGTCGGAGCGGAAGCCGGTGCCGGCCAGGATCGCCCGGCGGGTGGTCAGGTAGTCGCCCTCGCCCTCGTTGGGCCAGGTGGCCTGGACGGCGGAGTCGAAGCCGTTCGCGCGGAACCAGTCGAGGTAGTGCGCGGATTCGCCGTCCCGCTGCGGGTGGCGGAACCGGGCGACGAGCGCCCTGCCGTCGATCACGGTGGCGCCGTTGGCGGCGAAGACCATGTCGGGCAGGCCGGGGCCGGGCGTGATGACGTCGACCCGGTGGCCGAACGAGACCAGCAGGTCGTGCAGCACCTCCCACTGGGCCAGCGCGAGGGCGGTGGACGTCGGCTTGGCCGGGTCCATCCAGGGGTTGATGGAGTACCGCACGTCGTAGTGCGCGGGCGCGCACATCAGGTAGTGGCGGAGCCGGACCCGGCGCCGGGCTGCGACGGGGACGACCGGGGCGAGGAGGTCGGTCACGGGGTTTCTCCCTCTTCGGTGTGGTCTGGCTTCGGGGTGGTCGGGCTTCGGTGTGGCGGACGGGACGGGTCAGCCGGTGATGCCGAGGCTCAGCGCGAACTGGGGCCTGCCGCCGAGGAGATGGGCGCCGGCGGACTGCAGGATGCGGTCCTGGGCGACGATGTGCTGGCACATGGTGGTGGTGTCGCGCAGCCAGCGGTCCAGCGGCGACGGGCGGTAGACGGAGGCGGTCTGCATCAGGTCGTACAGGCGGGTGACGATCGAGCGGGCGGTGCGGAAGGCGTGCAGGCGCGACAGCGGCAGGGCGGCCCGCTCGTCCGGGGTCAGGTCGGCGAGGGTGCCGCCGGCGGCGAGCACCTCCCACTGGCGCTGCAGCGCCCCGTAGACCGCGGCGCGGGTGGCGTTGAAGTCCGCCTCGCACGCGGCGACGGTGGTCTGGGCGCGCCAGTCGTCGGTCCACCGGCCGCCCTCGGCGATGGCCGTGCGGACGTGGTCGAGGGCCGCGCGGGCCACGCCGAGCGGCACGCCCGGCATGTTGCGCATGTGCACCTCGGGCTGCGCGAGCGGCCCGGCGGCGCCGTGCACGGTGTCGAAGGTGAGCGCGTGCTCCTCGGGGACGAACACGTCGGTGATCCGGTAGTCGCAACTTCCGCTGCCGGCCAGGCCGGTGGTGTGCCAGGTGTCGAGGATCTCCACCTCGCTGCGGGGCACCATCAGCAACCGGGAGTCCTGCGGGCCCTCGGCGGGCTCCGGCAGACCGTCGGCGAAGATGAACGCGCCGGAGATGACCCAGTCGCTGTGGGTGATGCCGCTGCCGAACTGCCAGTGCCCGGTGAGCCGGTAGCCGCCGGGGACGCGGTCGGCCCGGCCGGACGGGAAGAGCAGCCCCGCCGTGATCATGTCGAGGTGAGGGAACATCTCCTTGGCGGCGGTCTCGTCCAGGAACGAGGCGTACAGCCCGGTGTCCATGCCGATCATCGCGCACCAGCCGGCCGAGGTGTCCCCGTACGCCAGGGCCTCGACCACGGCGGTCTGCTCCATCGAGGTGAGCTCGGGACCGCCCCAACTGCGGCCGAAGCCCATCCGGAACACCCCGGTGGCGCGCAGGAGTTCGACCACGTCGGCGGGCAGCCGGCGCGCGCGTTCGATCTCCTCGGAGCGCTCGCGCAGCGCGGGGGCGAGCGCCCTGGCCCGGGCGAGGATCCCGGCTCCGTCCGGCGTACTGGTCATGTCGCTGTCCCTCTCTAGGGTTCGGGCGTACGGGGCGGCCGGTCGGGTCCGGTCAGGTCGGGCAAGGTCAGGCAGGGTCGGGCCGGGCCGGGTCAGAGGGCCTGCGGGAAGTCGAAGAAGCGGTCCGGGTCGTAGCGCTGCTTGATCTCGCGCAGCCGCCGGAGGTTGGGGCCGTGGTAGGCCGGGCCCCAGTCCTCCAGGTCCGGGTCGGCGAAGTTGAGGTAGGCGCCGTCTCCGGCGAAGTCGCCCATGGAGTCGTGGAGTCCGGTCAGCCAGTCGAGGTTCGCGCGGATCGTCGAGGGGCTGTCGCCGACACCCCAGGACGTGTCCATGGAGACCAGGAAGAGCACGTCCCGGTGCGGGAAGGCCGTCGCGGTGGCGGGCACGCGGTTCATCGCCCCGCCCCAGGTGAACAGCGCCACGCCGGCACCGTCCGGGTTGCTGCTGCCGGGCCACTTGTCGAGGGCCGTGAGGAACGCGGTGACCGCCTCGGCGCCGAGCGGTTCGGCGACCGTCCTGGTGCGGACCGCGAACGGGTCGCCGGAGGTGTTGTGGTGCAGGTAGTCCTTGGCCTCCCAGTACGTGCGGTCCTCGATGTCCGCCCGGTACGGGACGGCGACGGCCAGGGCGGGGGCCAGCATCCGGCGCAGTTCGTCGGCCGGCCCGAGGTGCTGGCCGATCACCGAGACGACGGTGGGCCCGTCGGTGGTCCGGTTGACGCCGATCCGGGCGGAGAAGGCGTCCGGGGCGTCGCGCATGACCTCCTGCATCCGGGCGAGCACCGGGGCGGCGTCCTCGCCGTGCCACAGCAGCAGGCAGGTGGAGCTCGGCCGGGTCGGGCGGGTGCGGAAGGTGAAGGAGGTGTTGACGCCGAAGACACCGCCGCCGCCGCCCCGGCAGGCCCAGAACAGGTCGGCGTTGCGCTCCTCGTCGCAGGTGAGCACGGTGCCGTCGGCGAGTACGATCTCGGTCTCCACCAGGGAGTCGCAGGTCACGCCGAAGGCGCGGGAGACGGCCGCGACGCCGCCGCCGAGCGTCAGCCCGGCCACCGACACGTCGTCGGAGTTGCCCAGCGGGATCGCCAGGTCGTGTTCCTGGAGCACGGCGTACAGCGCGTTCATCCGGGTGCCGCCGCCGGCGGTGACCAGCCCGGTGGCGGGGTCGACCGTGATCGTGTCGAGCGCCCGCAGGTCCAGGACCAGGCCGGTGGTGACGGAGGTCCCGGCGTAGCCGTGCCCGCCGCCGCGGGCGACCAGCGGCACGCCGTGGGTACGGGCCCAGCCGATCGCGGCGACGACGTCCGCGGTGTCGGCGGCGGAGACGACGAGGGCCGGGGTGGTGGTGGCGAAGCGCTTGTTGAAGGGGGCGCTGGCCTCGGCGAAGCCGTCCTCGCCGGGACGGCGGACGCGGCCGCGGACACGGCTCTCCAGGTCGGCGGTCTGCCGGTCGGTCGGTGACATCTCAGCGCACCTCTTCGAGGTAGGAGACCCCGCTGGCCGTGTGGCGGCCGTAGCGCTCCCACTCCTCGCGGAGCACCAGCCGCCCGTCGGGAGCGGGTTCGGGGGTGTTGACCGTCGCGCCGGAGATCACCGCGCCGTCGGTCATGACCAGGGTGTAGGCGAGGTGGAGGCGGCCCTCGGGGTCGACGGTGCCGTTGACGGTGCCCCGGCGCACCGGTCCGCCGGTGAAGTCCGCCCAGACGAGGTCGCCCTGCTGGTGGTAGCGGGCGACGACGCCGTCGCCGCCGCCGGCCTTGCGGAAGCGCCGGCCGTCGTAGTCGATGCTCATGCGTCCACGTCCAGGAGTCCGGCGGGCATCTCCAGGGCCGTGCCGGCCTGCTTGGCGGTCAGCGGCTCGGCGTCGAGGACGACGAGTGCGGCGGCGGCCTCCAACTGCTCCGCGCACTGCTCCCGGGTGTCGGCCGCGCAGACGACGTACGAGTGGCGGGCGATGTAGCCGCCGGGCGGCAGCCGGAGCTCGGTGCCGGGCTCGGCCATGGCGGCCGCGTGGACCAGCCCTGGCGCCTCGTCGGGCAGGGTGACCGAGCGGACGGTGGAGTCCTGGGCCGGGTAGCCGAAGCGGATGCCCGCGACGGTCTGCCGGAGCTGCGCGACCTCGGGCCGGCGGCCGAGCGCGAGGTCGACGAGGACCTCGCCGGGGTCGATGCCGGTGGCGGTGCGGCCGAGGAGGGGGATGAGGTCACCGCCGAGGCGGCCGTTGATCTCGATGACGACCGGTCCGCGGTCGGTGAGCTTCACCTCGGTGTGGGTGATGCCGTTCTCCACCCCGATCACCTGGTGGGCGCGGGTGAGGGTGTCGATCAGCACGTCGTCGGTGAGCAGCGGGTCCGCGGCGTCGACGATGTGGCCGACCTCCTCGAAGTACGGGTGGTGGCCGGTCCGTTTGCGGGCGACGAACATCGGCAGGTACTCGCCCTTGAAGACGGCGGCGTCGACGCTGATCTCCGGCCCGTCGGCGAAGCCCTCCACGATGGCGCCGCCCCGGTAGGGCTCGTCGCCGATGAGGCTGGCGCCGGACGCCGTCCGGTAGGCCGCGTCGAGTGCGGCCGCGTCGGCGGCGAGGACGACGCCCATGCTGGCGCCGAGCGCCCGGGGCTTGACCACCACGGGGTAGCCGATCCGGGCGGCGGCGGCGCGCGCCTCGTCCGGGGTGGCGGTCATCGCGAACCCGGGCTGCGGGAGGCCGGCGCCGGTGAGCAGCGAGCGGGTCCGGTACTTGTCGCGGCAGCCCTGCACACCGGCGGTGCCGAGGCCCGGTACGCCGAACTCGGCGGCGAGGTCGGCGGCGGGCATGACCAGCGGCTCGTCCCAGCAGAGCACGCCCGCGACGGTGCTGCGGGCGGCGATCTCCCGGGCGGTCGCGGCCAGCAGGCCGTGGTCGAAGACGTTGACCACGGTGATCTCGTCGAAGTACTGCTGCTGCCAGGTCGGTCTGATGTTGTTGATCAGCACCGGGCGCAGCCCGGCCGCCCTGGCCCGGGCCGAGACCGATCTGACGAGGTACTCGCGGTAGACCCTCAGCCCACTGCCGATGACCAGCAGCACGTTGTCGCCGTCGCTCATGGTGGATCTCCTCTCCGGTTGCAGGTGTTCAGTCGGGCAGTCCGTCGGCGGCCCGGACGATCCGGTCGGCGACCAGCGGTGCGGTGCGGAAGCCGTCGCCGCCGCTGGCGGACCGGGCCCACACGGCGGGGCCGATCTGCTTGAGGTGGGCCTCGCCGGTGCCGGCGTCCACCAGGTAGTGGCAGCGCCTGACGTCCATCACGCGGTAGCGCTCGGGGTCGGTGACCATGGACTCCGCCATGATCCGGTCGGCGAACGGCGCCTCCTCCTCGTCGGGCCGGTCGGTGAGCCCGTCGACCTCCCGGCAGACCGTGTGGGTGCTGACCTTCAGCAGGGCGCCCCCGCCGGGCGGGAGCAGCCAGCCGCGGCCCACGGTGCCCATCTGGCCCGCGCTGGGCGCGTCGTTCCACCAGGAGGCCAGGTCGGGCGGCGGTTTGAGGTAGAGCATGGTCTGCCGGAGCATCACCATGGGCAGTTCGACGAGCTCCTTCGACCACGGTCCGGCGGCGACGAGCACCAGGTCGCCGCCCAGCACCTCGCCGTCGGCCAGCACCACCTTGGCGGCGTCGGCCTGGACCTCGGTCACCTCCTGCCAGGGCCGCAGGGTGACCCCGGGCTGGCGGACCAGCCACTGGGCGACCGCCCACAGCACGTGGTCGGCCAGCAGGACGCCCGCGTCGTGCTCCAGCACGCCCACCGAGTCGGCGGGGAACCGGATGTGCGGGAAGTCGGCCGGATCGACCACGGTGATCGGCAGGTTGGCGGTCGCGGCCATCCGGGTGACCGTCTCGGCGCGGGCGGCCGGCCACGCGGTGAGCGCGCCCACCCGGCGGTAGATGGTGCTGCCGAGCAGCTCCTCCAGTTCGAGCCAGCGCCAGTGGGCGCCGGCGAGCCGGCGGCTGGTGTCGAGGTCGTCCGGGTCGAGGGAGCGGATCGCCCGGTGCTGGTCGTACGAGGTGGACTCCGGGTTGGGGACGGCCCCGCGGTCCACCACCGTCACCCGGTGCCCGGCCCGGGCGCACCGGACCGCGGTGAGCAGTCCGGTGACGCCGGCGCCGACGATCAGAACGTGCCGTGGGTCGGCCCTCATGTCATCCTGCCCGGCCGACCAGTCGGGGCAGGCGGCGGGGGACGATCGTGGCGGCCTCCGCCGCGGCCCGGAACGCGGTGTCGGGCAGGGCCAGTTCTGCGAGGTCGGGCAGGATCGGGGCGGCGCAGCGCAGGACGGCCTCCACCTGGTGGCAGTAGTCGCCGGCCTGGTCCGGCAGGGGCTCCCACCCGGCGAGCCGGGCGAGTTGGTCGGCGAGCGTCTCGGTGGCCCGGACGAGGCTGAAGGTGCGCAGCTCGTACGTGGCGGCGAACCGTTCGGCGATCCGGGCGGCGGCCTTGCGGGAGCGGTCGGAGACCGGCAGTTCGCCGGTGTCCGCCCAGCGGTCGACGCGGGCGGCGATGCGGTTCCAGGGTTCGACGAGGCGGGTACCGGTGACGCGTTCGAGTGCGCCGCGGCTGAAGTCGCTGCGCTGGAACTCCGGGCTGGTCGCGGCGAGATGGAAACGGATGAGGTCGCGGGGCACCTCGGTGGCGAGTTCCCGGCCGCCGATCGTGTGGCCGCGGCTGGTGGAGAACTTGCTGTTGTCGAGTTCGTAGAACTCGTTGGTGACGAACCGGTCGGGCAGCCGGTAGCGCCCGTCGTACGCCAGCAGCATCGCGACCCCGGCCACCGCGAACGGGAAGGTGTTGTCGAAGCCGAGGAAGTAGACCACCTCTGATTCGGCCTCGGGCAGCCAGAGTTCGTCGATCGAGCCGAGCACCGCCCCGCGGGCCTCCGCGGAGCGGGCGGTGACGTAGATGCTCCAGGCCATCGTCTCGGCGTTGGAGTTGACGGTCTGTCCCGGCATGGCGGGGAAGGGGATTCCCCAGGCGATCGGGTAGGTGATCTGGAAGTCCGGCAGCGGCCGGGAGAGCAGGTCCTCGACGGCCTGCGCCATGTGCGGGCGCATCGCCGCCGCGTGCTGCGTGTAGTAGGCCCGCAGTTGGTCGCGGTACTCCTCCAGCGGCAGCACCAGGACGGTGGCCGCGCGCAGCTCCAGCACGTCGTCGGGGTGCAGGGTGGAGCGCGGGTCGATGAGTTCGCCGGCGGCGATGGGGTGGCCGCAGCTCTCGCACAGGCCGGCGCAGCCGTCGGCCAGGCAGTGCGGGCAGCCGCCGCGGACGTGGCCGTCGACGAGGTACTCGCCGGTGCGCGGTGAGTACGGCAGCCGTACGGTGCGTTCGGTGAGCCGGCCGGCCTCGTACAGCCCGGTCATGAAGTCCACCACGAAGCCGGTGAACCGCGGTTCGTCGCCGGTGTACCCGTCGACGGCGATGCCGAGCGCCGCCAGCGACTTGTCGACGTCGCCCGCCGAACGCGCCGCCAGCTCCTGCGGGGTGATGCCCAGCCGGTGCGCGGTGGTGACCACGTACGTCTGGGTGTCCTGGACTCCGGTGCCGAAGAGCACCTCCCGGCCGACGGCGCGGGCGTAGCGGGTGTGCACGTCGGCGGCGAGGAACGGGCCGGCCAGGTGGCCCAGGTGGAGGTCGCCGTTGGCGGTGGGGGCCGGCGAGATCACGACGGTGCGCCTGCTCATGTCGTCTCCTCCTCGTGGCGGGCCAGGAACCGCTGCGACATGTCGGTGTCCCACCAGACGGAGTAGAACTCGAAGTCCTCGGCGGACTCGTTGACCACCTTGTGGTGGCTGCCGGGGAACAGGTGGGCGATGTCGCCGGCGGCGAACGGGCGGGTCTCCCCGTCGCTGACGAGGACCGAGGTGCCCGCCATGGCGACGAAGATCTCGTACTCGTGGTGGGAGTGCGCGGTGGACTCCTCGCCGGGCGCCACCACGCACCACGCCCCCTCGAAGGGCGCGTTGAGGGCCGGCCAGGGCAGCAGCCGCTCCGAGGCGAGGCCGTACGCGCGGGTCAGCCCGGCGCGGTCGAGACGGCGGATCTCCATCAGGCGGCCCTCGCTACGGTGAGGGCGGTCCGGCGGTCGAGCATGTCGGCGAGGATGTCGCCGGAGCGGTGCGCGAGGACGCTGAGCAGGGAGTCCGCGATGCCGTGGGTCGCCTCGTTGACGCCCTGGAGGTAGAGCGCGGCGTGCGCGGACTCGCCGAGGTCCACCCGGTAACGGCGGTCGACGGCGATGTCGTCGAGGCCGAGGCGCCAGGCGAGGTCGCGCACCAGGGCGGGCATCGCCGGCTCGTAGCCGGTGCCGAGCAGGACGAGGTCGCAGCGGAGCGGCTCGGTCTTGCCCGTCCGCCGGTCGCGGAGCTCCAGCACGATCTCGTCGCCGTCGACGGTCGCCGCGAGGATCTCGGTCATCGGACGGACGGAGGACCGGGTGACGCCGTCCAGGCGCTGGCGGTAGAGCATGGAGTACAGCTCGTCGAGGAACGGCGCGGCCAGGCCCGCGTAGTTGGTCTGCCGCATCTCCTCCAGGATCTGCGCCCGCTCCTCGGGTGCCGTGGAGTAGAACTCGTCGATGAAGGACGGGAAGAACAGCTCGTTGGTGAACTTGCTGGTCTGGTAGTTCTGCAGGCCGATGGAGCGGACCAGCAGGGTCGGCCGGCTGCGCGGCAGGTCGTGGTGGACGGCCATGAACATCTCGGCCGCGCTCTGCGCCCCGCCGATCACGACGACCCGGGTGTCCCGGTCGGTGGGCAGGCGGGCGATGCGCGAGGCGTACTGGGTGCTGTGGATCACCTTGTCGGCGGGCAGGCCCCGGAAGACCTCCGGCACCCGGGCGTCGCGTCCGGCGCCGACGACCAGGTCGCGGCAGCTGACGGTGTCGCCACCGGCCAGGGTGACCGTCCAGCCGGTGAGGGTGCCGTCGGCGGCGCGCCGGGGCTCGATCCGCTCGCTGCGGGCGTTGCACCGCACTCCGACGTGCTCCAGGGAGGCGGCCACCCAGGCGAGGTAGTCGGAGATCTCCTGCCGGTACGGATTGAAGGTGCCCTGGTTGACGAATTCGTCGAGCCGGCCCTTGCTGCCGAGATAGCTCAGGAAGGAGAAACGGCTCTGCGGGTTCCGCAGTGTCACCAGGTCCTTGAGGAAGGAGACCTGGCTGCGTGCCCAGGGCAGCAGCAGGTTGCGCTGCCATCTGATGTCCTCGTGCTGCTCCAGCACCAGCGTGTTCCTGGCCATCCCGTAGGGGCCCGACTCCTCGATCGCCACCGCCAGCGCCAGATTCGACGGGCCGGCCCCGATCGCCAGGACCTCGACCTCGTGGTCGGTCATATCCACCCCGATTCTCGCGAACTGCTCCGGTATTTCCTATGACGAGAAGTCAATCCGACGGGATTGTTGATCGACAGGACCGGTCAACGGAGACAATCAAATGACCGGCACCATCTGGTCGGCGTAGCGCGTCCGGTGGTCCGCGGTGTTCCGCCGCCCGGTCCAGGACGGTCCGTCGGGTGAAGCGGCCACCAGCCGGTACGGCGCCGGGTCCGCCACCAGCGCCCGGACCAGCGGATCCAGCCGGTACGTCCCGGACCCCCGGCCCCGGCGCAGCATCCCGGCGTCGGCGAGCTCCTCCAGCAGCCCGTCCTCGACCAGCACCGCCGAACCGCCCGCCTGCGGCCCCGGACGCTCGGGGGCGGGCCCGGCCAGCCGGTCGAGCAGGTCCCTCGCCCGGTCGTCCAGCCCGAGGTACGCCGAGAACAGCGAGTCACGGACCGACAGGTCGCCGATCCGCAGCCAGTCCAGCGCCGCGCCCGGCTCGCGCAGCCACCCGGTGACCAGGCGCAGCGGCAGGTCGGGCCGGGCGGCGAGCCGGCGCGTCGCGATGTCCAGGGCCAGCGGGAGGTCGCCGCAGAGGGCCGCGAGCCGGTCGCACTCCTCGGGCTCGGCCTCCGCCCGGTCCGGCACCCCCGCGGTGATCATGGCGATCGAGTCGACCCTGGGCAGCACGTCCAGCCGCAGCCGCCGGACCCCGCGCAGCCCCAGCAGCGAGGCCCGGCCCACCACGACGGTCACACTGCTCCGCGCGTCGGCCAGCAGCGGCCGCACCTGCTGCTCACAGCTCACGTTCTCCAGCAGCACCACCAGCCGGCGCTCCGCGAGCAGCGAGCGGTACAGCCCCGCCCGCTGGTCGGCGCCGAACGGCAGCTGCCCGTCGGGCACCCCGAGCGCCCGCAGGAATCCGTCGATCACCGTCCGGGCGGCCGAACCGTCCGGCCCGAGCAGCCCGAAGTCCGCGTACAGCTGCCCGTCGGCCGCCGCCACGTCGTGCGCGTGGTGCAGGGCGAGTTCGCTCTTGCCGACCCCCGCAGGCCCGCTGATCACCACCGGCGCGGTCGACGCGGCACCCAGCCGGCGCAGCTCCCCGGTACGGCTCACGAACCCGGACGGCCGGATCGGCAACTGCGCGGGCCGCGGCAGCGCCGGCCGGACCATCGCCAACGGCTTCGCCGTGTCCGGCTGTTCGCCGGCCACCTGCCGCCACCGCCGCTGCCAGCCCTCGCGGTCGCCGCCGCAGGCCGCCACGTAGGCGAGGGCCACCTGCAGGGTCGGCAGCCGGTGGCCGCTCGCCGCACTCGACAGCACCGAGGCGGAGTACATCGCGGCCCTGGCCATGTCACGGTAGGTGGGATTGCCCGCCTGCACCCTGAGCCGGCGGAGCTCGCTCGCGAATTCGGCGACCGCCCCGCCGGAGGCGTCGACAGGTCTCTCCGGTCTTCCCATGATGGGCCCCTCGAATCGATCGTCCGGGAACTGGGATGAAAGGCATCGGCACCACCGCGGGACTACCGGCGGAGGGCGGGTGGAGCCGGGTCACGCACCCGGCGGACGGTCGTCCTGGGGGTCGAAGGGTGTGCACGCCGCGACCGTCCAGCCGGCCAGCAACGGCGCCGTGCGGCTCACGCGTTCGCAGAGGCCGCGGGTCGCCCTCAGCGCCTGCCGGCCGTCCGGCGAGGCCACGAACAGGACCAGCCCGATGCCCCGCGGGCCGACCCGTGCCCGCAGGTGCTCCAACCGGTCCTCGCCGCGGGCCAGCGGCCAGAAGACCTCCTGGACGAGCGTGGCGGTGGGCCACGGCTCCGTGACCCCGGCCGTCGGCAGCAACTCGGCCTCGATGATGTACAACGCTCGTCCTCCCCGTGCGGCTCGGTCCTCCGGCGGTCGCCCGGGCCGGTCAGCCCCAGGAGAAGCCGTCGTTCGACGAGGGCGACGCCGAGACCGCCGGGGCGGCGGTCGCCGGGGCCTGCACGGGCACCGCGTCGCCGGCGTGCAGGGTGTGCGCCGGGCCGCCCGTGCCGACGAGCACCGCGCCGAAGGTCAGGACGGCTGCGGCGAGACCGACGGCCGGGGCGATGCGAAAGGCACGGCTCATGACAGACTCCTTCTGCGGAACGGAATGCAAGGAATTCGGATGGCATTCTGCGGGGAATTCCCGGGACTTTCTCCGCCGGGTTCCCCGTGCATCCCCATAATCGGTCCGGCCGGCATCGGGTGTCACCACGTCACGGGTGGCGCGAACCGTCCTGGCGCGATGGTGCACCGCCCCCGGGCCCGCGGCAGGCCCACGGCCTGCACGGACGCCGGGCTGGCACGGAGTGTCCAGGCACCCTCAGGCCAGCTCCGGCCGCGGCGCCGCCGCAGCATGCACATCCGCGACCCGGTTATGGAAGGCCCGCGCCCGGACGTCCCCGGCCGCTTGTGGCGCCCTCGCGCCGTCCGGCAAGCTTTTCGGAGCGTGAGGCATCACCCGCTCATCCCGTCGCAGCCCCTGGAGGGACTCGGTGCTCGAAGCTCTGGGCCTGCAGCCCTCGACCGAGACCGTCTACCGTCTCGTGCTCGACGAACCGACCTGGGGCGTCGGGCAGCTGGCCGCCCACCTGTCCTGGACCGAAGAGGCCGTCCGCGGGGCGCTCGACGAACTGGCCGACCTGCGCCTGCTCCGGCCCGGCCGGGAGAACCCGCCCCAACTCCGGCCGGTCAGACCCGAGCTGGCACTCTCCGCACTGCTCTCGCGGAGCGAGACCGAACTCCTCAGGCAGCAGCGGCAGATCGAGGCCACCCGCGCCGCCGTCGCCGAGTTCGCCGCCCGCTACGCCCCGCGCCGCGAGTACGTCGCCGACCTCGTCGAACGCCACGAGGGCCTGGAGGCCGTCCGCCGCCGACTGGAGGAACTCGCCCAGTCGGCCTGCCGGGAGTGCCTCTCCTTCCTGCCCGGCGGCGCCCAGAGCCCCGACACCATGGACGCCAGCAAACCGCTCGACCAGCAGGCCCTCGAACGCGGCGTCGTCCTGCGCAGCATCTACCAGGACAGCTTCCGCAACGACCCGTCCACCATGCAGTACGTGCAGTGGCTCGCCGGCCTCGGTGGCGAGACCCGCACGGTGCCGTCCCTGCCCATGCTGATGGTCGTCGTCGACCGCGAGGCCGCGCTGATCCCCCTCGACCCCGCCGACGGCCGCGCGGGCGCGCTGGAGATGCGCAGCCCGGGCGCCGTCGCCGCGATGACCGCACTCTTCGAACAGTTCTGGTCGATCGGCGTGCCCTGGGGCCGCACCATGCCCCGCAACGACCGCGGCCTCTCCCCGCAGGAACAGGAACTCCTGCGCCTGCTGGCCGCCGGCAACACCGACGAGATCGCCAGCCGGCGGCTCGGGGTGTCGCTGCGTACTGTCCGCCGGATGGCCTCCGACCTGATGGCCCGACTCGGCGCCCGCAGCCGCTTCGAGGCCGGCGTCCGCGCGGCCCGGCAGGGCTGGCTCTGAGCCCGTGCGGCGCGCACCCCGCCCGACGACGGACCGCCTTGGGCGAAGCTTGCCGCCGCCGTGCGGGAGTCCTGTGGGGCGCGACCGAGCGTAGGGGTTTGTGGGTCGGTTGAATGACCTCCGGCGGCGGAGTGGGGGGCGTGAGCGCGTCAGCTGATTGTCAGGGTGCGATCGCCGAAGTCGGCGACCATCCGGAGCTGGCCGCCGAGGGCTTCGACGTAGGCGCGGATCGTTGAGAGCGCTGCGGTGTCGAGCGCGCCGCTCTCGAGCCGGGAGACGTTGGGCTGGGTGATGCCGATGATCTCGGCGACCTCGGCCTGGGTGAGGTCCTGCTCGCGGCGGATCTCGGCGAGGCGGTAGGCCCGTACCTCGGCGTCGAGCTTCTCCCGGTGGGCGGATACGCGCTGCGGGTCGGTGACGACGCCGGGTCGTACGTCCTTCCAGGACTTCATGGCTTGCCCTCCTCGATGGCCTTCAGGTGTCTGCTGAACCGTTCGTCGGCGATGGGGACGTTGATCTCGTACCACTGCCGCCATGCCCCGGCCTTGTCCCCCGCCACCAGGACGATGGCCTGGCGCTCCGGGTCGAAGGCGAACAGGATCCGGATCTCGCCGGGCCCGGTTGTCCGGGGGCGGAGTTCCTTCATGTTGTGGTGCTTGGAGCTGTGGATGCGGTCCACCAGGGGCCGGCCGAGGGTCGGGCCGTCCTGTTCGAGCTTGTCGATGGCGGCCGCGACCTCGTCGGCGGTTCGCGGATCGTGCTGTGCGAGGTCCAGGAGCCATTCCTCGACCTCGCTCTCCAGTGAGACTTCCCATGCCGCACCTACAGTATGCGCTTCAGCGAATATGCGCTGCAAGTTATTCCGGAGGGCCGTCCGGAGAGCCGTCGGCAGGAGCGCCCGACTGACGATGAGATCCAGCCGTTGGCTGCTGCGAGACACTGCGCGGCACGGCCGGGGCCGAGGTCCCGTTGAAGGGCGTAGGTGATCAGGCTGTTCAGCTGCAGGAAGTCGTCTGTCGGCCGACCTGTGCCGCCTTGGGTCACCTCGGCCACGCCGACGGGCCTTCACCCTGCGGACCTATGTCCACCTGATGCCCAAGAGTGACGAGCGGGCACGGGCCGCGATCAGCGCCGCCCTGCGTGGACTGCGTTCCGCGCCCGCCCGTGAGCATCTCGGATTGTGTGCGACCTATGGGCTCGATGTGCCCCCTATGCGCCCTCCAGGGGTCGTCAGCCTGGGTGGTCGCAGGTCGGAGCGGTTCACAGGAGCGTTTGCCAGTAGTACCAGAAGCGGTTCAGCACCAGCAGGGCGATGCCGAGGTACCAGAGGGCCGGGCCCACCCAGTGGAAGCGGGTGGGGGCGGTCCAGGCGCGTGGGGCGGGCAGGATGCCGGTGCGCAGGTTGTGCAGGGTGACGTACCAGGTCAGCGGTCCGATGACGGCCCACACCACCATGCAGTAGGGGCAGAGCGCGCCGATCACGTACAGGGCCTGGGCGATCAGCCACACCACGAAGGCGAGCCCGGCGAGGGTGCCGGCCTGCAGGCCGAGCCAGTACCAGCGGCGGTGGCGGGCCCCGGCCAGCAGTCCCGCGCCGACGGCGGTCAGGGCACCGAAGGCGACGAGCCCGATCAGCGGGTTCGGGAAGCCGAACACCGCGGCCTGGCCGGTGCGCATCACCGAGCCGCAGCTGATCACCGGGTTGATGCTGCAACTCGGCCGGTAGGCCGGGTCTTCCAGCAGGCGCAGCCGTTCGAAGGTCAGGGCGGCGGACGCGGCGAGGCCGGTCAGGCCGCCGACGAGGAGCAGCCGGGCGAGGCCGCGCCCGGCGCCGACGGTGGTGGTCGTGGTCACGGGTCAGCCTCCCGTGGCCTGGCGGACGAGGGCGGTGAAGCGGTCGCCCGTCACGGGGCCGCCGTCGCCGATGACGTTCAGCGCCTTGCCGTCGAGCAGCACCGTCGGGGTGCCGTGTGCGCCGGAGGCGGAGAACGCCGCGTCGACCGCGGCCGCCCACGGCCGGTAGGTGCCCTCGGTGACGGCCTTGGTGAAGGCGGCGGTCCGCAGGCCGGGCACCTGGCCGGCGAGGTCGAGGATGCGGTTGACGTCGCCGAAGCCGTCCGTGCTCTCCGCGGGCTGTTCGGCGTAGAGCACGTCGTGGAACTTCTTGAAGGCCGCAGGGCCGCCCTGGTCGAGCGCGGCGCCGGCGGCGGCCAGCGCGGTGCGCGAGCCGCTGCCGCTGCCGCCGAGGTTGCGGTCGAGGAACGCCGCGAGGTGGTACTCGATGCGGTACGTGCCGTCGTCGGCGAGTTGCTGCACGGCCCGGCCCGCCGAGGTCTCGAACGCCTTGCAGACCGGGCAGCGGAAGTCCTCGTAGACCTGCAGGGTGTGCGGGGCGTCGGCCCGGCCGTACACGACGACGGTGCCGTCGCCGCCCGAGGCGTGCGCCGGGGTGACGACCGCGGCGCCGGCCGCCGGGTCGGAGCCGGGCGCCGTGGCGATCGCCACGGCGGTGCCCGCCACCACGGCGAGTGCGGCGACGACCGCCACTGCGACGGTGGTGCGCCGCCGGGTGACGGCGGTCTTCTGCTCGCGCCGGTGCGCCTCGCGCAGGCGCTCGCGGGCCGAGCCGGCGGACGGTCGGGGGGACTGCTGGTGCGGAGTGGTCATGGTGGGGTGCGTCCTCGCATGTGGGCACGCCACCGGGCCGAGGGCCGCGCGGTGGCACACCGGAGGGAACGGGGGTCCGTGCTCGGGCCCGCCGACCGTCCGGAGGCGTCAGCGGGCGAGGGCGTACCCGGGCGGGCCCCGGCGCGGCGCGGGCGTGGGCACCACGGACACCGGCCGGGGCGGCACGCCCACCGCACCCGGCGACGGCGCCAGCACGGCCGGGCAGGCCGGCAGCGGCGCGAGGAGCAGCAGGAGGCGGCGGCACGCATGGCCCGCTGCCGCACGGGCGGTGCGCAGCACCGCGGCGGCGCCGCCGACCGCGGCCTCGCCGAGCCGCAGCCAGAGTGCCGCGGCGAGGGCCAGGCCGAGGTGGACGAGCAGCACGGTCAGGCGTACCGCGCCGCCGCCGGGCCCGACCGGGCCGGAGAGCAGCGGGCCGGACGGTACCGAGCCGCCCCCGCAGACCAGCAGGTCCATGCCGTGCGCGCGGGCGGAGGCCGGGGCGCAGCCCGCCTGCCCGAGGTTGAACGCGGTGGTGAGGAGGAGTTGCACGGGCAGCATGACGGCGGCGGCACGCCACGGGCCGGGTCGGCCGTCGCACAGGGCGAGGCCGAGCAGCAGTACGGCGACGGTGCAGCCGAGCAGCAGGGAGGCCGGCAGCGGACGCCCGGTCAGCACGACCTGGCCCAGGGCGGCGAGCGGCACGGCGAGCGCGGTGAACACCGCGGCCCGCAGGGCCCTCGTCGCCGGACTGCCGATCATGGGCACCGAGTATGGCAGGGCGCCGGTCGGCGCCGCATAAGCGCCGGGCGCGGGCTGACGGGCCGTCGGGCGCGCCGCGACGGGCCGCCCCGGCCTACCCTGGGACACCCGGGGGGACGTGCACCGGAGGAGGCTGGTCACCGTGCCGCACACCGCCGTGCCGCCAGGCCCCGCCCCGTCCGGCCCGACCGCGGCGGAGGTGCTGGGCGCGTGGATCGCCGTGCAGACCGACACCCTCGCCGGGCTCGCCGCCGACGTCCGCGCGGACCGGCCCGACGCGGTGCACCGGATGCGGGTCACCTGCCGGCGGCTGCGTAGCACCCTGCAGGCGTACCGGCCGCTGATCGGCGCCGACACCACCGCGTTGACCTCCGCCCTCCGGGCGCTGGCCGCCGCCCTCGGCGCCGCCCGCGACACCGAGGTGATCGCCGAGCGGCTCACCGCCGCGGCGCGCACCCTGCCGCCCGAGTGCGGGCCGCGGGAGGTCGTCGCGGCGATGGAGCACTGGGCGGCCGGGCGGACGGTGCGGGCCCGGCCCGAGGCGCTCGCCGCGCTGGACGGACCGGCCTTCCCGGCCCTGCTGGCGGCCCTGCGCTCCCTCGCCGGGCAGCCGCGGTTCACCGCGCGTGCCGAGCGGCCGGCCCTCCCCGTGCTCGCCCGGACGGCCCGTCGGCAGCAGCGGCGGGTGGGGCGCCGGCTCGACGCGGCGGGCGCGGCCGAGCCGGGGGAGGCCGTCGCGGCGGCCCTGCACGAGGCACGGAAGGCCGCCAAGCGGGCCCGGTACGCGGGCGAGCCGGCGGGCGCCGCCGCGGAGCGCTTCACCCGGGGCATGAAGGAGCTGCAGGACCTCCTCGGCGCGCACCAGGACGCGGTCGTGGCCTGCGGCACGCTGCGCGGCCTGGCCGCGGACGACCCGGCGCACGCCTTCGCGTACGGCGTGCTCTACCGGGGGCAGCTCGACGCGGCGGCGCGGGAGCGGGCCCGGCTGCCGGAGGTGTGGCGGGAGGCGGACCGGAAGCCCCGGTTCCGGGGGCCGGCGCCGGCCGTGCCGGTCACCGCAGGCCCGCGGACTCCGCGGCGGCCGCGAGGAGGTCGCGCAGCATCGCCGGGGTGAGCCGACCGGTGTACGTGTTGCGGGGGCTCACGTGGTAGCAGCCGAGGAGCTCCAGCGGGGCACCGCCGTCGGCGGCCGACAGGGTCACCCGGGCGCCGTGCCCGAAGACCGGCCGGGGACGCGGGATCCGCCAGTGGGCGGCCAGCACGGGCAGCGCGGCCTGCCAGGCGAAGCCGCCGAGCGCGACGACGGTGCGCACGGTGGGGCGCAGGTGGTCGAACTCGCGGGCGATCCACGGGCCGCAGGTGTCGCGCTCCTCCGGGGTGGGCCGGTTCTCCGGCGGGCAGCAGCGCACCGGGTCGGTGATGCGGACGCCGTGCAGCACCATGCCGTCGTCGCGCCACGTCGCCCGCGGCTGGGAGGCGAGGCCGAGCTCGTGCAGGGCGGCGTAGAGCAGGTCGCCGGAGGGGTCGCCGGTGAAGATCCGTCCGGTGCGGTTCGCGCCGTGCGCGGCGGGCGCGAGGCCGAGCAGGACGAGCGGGGCGTCGGCGGGGCCGAACCCGGGGATCGGCCGGGCCCAGTAGTCGTCGGCGAGGAACGCGCGGCGTTTGGTGCGTGCCGCCTCCTCGCGCCAGGCGACCAGGCGCGGGCACGCCCGGCAGTGGGTGACGCGTTCGTCGAGGGCGGCGAGCGTGGTGCAGGCGGCCGCCGCGGCGGCTGGGTGGCCGGGGTGCTGCGGGTCGGTCCGGGCGGTGTCGTCGGCGTGCGGCTGGCGCGGCTCCATTCCGCAGATCGTAGGGGCCGGAGTAGCGTGGGCGGTGGGGGTCACTGGGTGTGCCCGAGGTGACGAGATGATCCTTCTCGACGTGGTACTGGGGGCGCTGGTCGTCCTGGCGGTGTGGGCCGGGCTGAGCGCGCGGGTGGTGCAGCAGTTCCAGCGCGGCGTGGTGTTCCGGTTCGGCCGGGTGCGCGACGAGGTGCGCGGCCCCGGGCTGGCGATGATCCTGCCGGTGGCCGACCGGATGAAACGGGTCAACGTGCAGATCGTGACGATGCCGATCCCCGCGCAGGAGGGCATCACGCGGGACAACGTGACCGTGCGGGTCGACGCCGTCGTGTACTACCGGGTGGTCGACCCGGTGCGCGCCACCGTCAACGTCCAGGACTACAACTTCGCGATCTCGCAGGTCGCGCAGACCTCGCTGCGGTCGATCATCGGCAAGAGCGAGCTCGACGACCTGCTGGCCAACCGCGAGCCGATCAACCAGGGGCTGGAACTCATGCTCGACAGCCCGGCGTTGGGCTGGGGCGTCGAGATCGACCGGGTGGAGATCAAGGACGTGGCGCTGCCCGAGTCGATGAAGCGCTCGATGTCGCGGCAGGCGGAGGCCGAGCGCGAGCGCCGGGCGCGGATCATCACCGCGGACGGCGAGTACCAGGCGTCGTCCCGGCTCTCCGAGGCCGCCGCGATCATGAGCACGACCCCGGCCGCCCTCCAACTGCGGCTGCTGCAGACGGTGGTGGAGGTGGCGGCGGAGAAGAACTCGACCCTGGTGCTGCCGTTCCCGGTGGAGCTGCTGCGCTTCCTGGAGAGTGCCACGGAGAAGGCGCAGGGCGCCGCCCCGCCGGAGCCGACCGCCGCCACCCCGGTCGAACCGGCTGATCTCCCGCCGCTGGACGAGGTGTTGGCGCAGTCGCCGCTCGCGCCGCTGGACGACGCGCCGGACGGCGAGCGGCCCGAGGTGGCGTCGCCGCGCGCCGGGGACCACGATGGAGGGGCGGGGGTCTGAGGCACGGCGGGAGGCCTGACCATGACCACAGCCAGAGAGATCATGCACCCGGGGGCGGAGTGCGTCGGCGAGTTCGAGACCCTGGCCGACGCGGCCCGCATCATGAAGGACCGCGGGGTGGGCGCCCTGCCGATCTGCGGGGAGAACCAGAAGCTGCTGGGCATCCTCACCGACCGCGACATCGTCCTGAAGTGCGTCGCCGAGGGCCTCGACCCGTCCACGGTCAAAGCCGTCGACCTGGCCGTCGGGCGTCCGATGGTCATCGAGGAGGACGAGGACGCCGAGCAGGTGCTGCGCATCATGGAGCAGCACCTGGTCCGGCGGCTGCCGGTGATCAACCATCCCGACCACAAGCTGGTGGGGATGATCAGCGAGGCGGACATCGCCCGCGGCATGCCGCAGGAACGGGTCGCCGAGTTCGTCTCGGCGATCTGCGCCGACGACGAGTAGCCGGTTCCGCGCCGGCCACGCCGTGCCGGGTCCTTCGCGCCCGGTCGCGCCACGCCGGGTCCTTCGAGCCGGGTCCTTCGCGGCGGGTCGGTCCGGCCCGGCGCGGGTCCGGCCGGGCGGGTGCCACCGCCCGGCCGGACCCGCCGCCGCGGGGTCAGATCAGTGCGAGGAAGGTGTCGGCGATGACCTGGTAGCCGGTGTCGTTCGCGTGGATGTCGCCGCGCGCCATGGCCGTCCACTGCAGGATGCGGGCGACGTTCGCGGGCACCTTCGTGTCGCCGAGGGGCACCATCGGCAGGAAGGTGTTGGTGCCGAAGGCCCGGGCGACATCCGCGGTCGGCACGCCGTGCGCGGCGTCGGCCAGGGCGATGACGGCGTTCAGCGCGTTGGAGAGCGGCACCGAGGCGAGGGCCGTGGCGCGGCCCTGCTCGCCGGTCGGCCAGGCGGCGAGGAACGGATCGTAGAGGTTCATGCCGATGATCCGGGTGCGCGGCCCGGCGGCCTCCCGCAGCCGGTCGAGGATCCCGGAGAGGCCGCGGCCGGCGGTGGCGATGCCGGCGAGGGTGCAGGGGACGTCGATCGAGCCGCCGGCCGCGCAGCGGTTCACGTCGTTCGCGCCGATGTCCAGGGTGACCAGCACGCGTTCGTCGCGGTGCTCGCGCAGGAAGCGGACAGCGGCGGCGAGTTGGGAGTCGGCGTACGGGTGCGGGTAGGGGCATCCGCCGCCGGCCATGGTGCCGGTGGTCTCGCCGGGGCAGCCGAGGTCGGTGAAGTCGAAGGCCCGGCCGCGGGCCGCGGCGCGGTCGGCGAGGGTCCTCGCGATGTCCTGGGCGTAGCCGCGGCCGACCACGTGACCGCCGTCGGGGGTGGACTGGTAGCCGGCGGCGAGCGAGTCGCCGAGGGCGAGGTAGTGCCGTGGGACGTCGTCGCGTCCGGTGCTCGCGGCCGTGGCGGGGGCGGTGCCCAGGCCGAGCACGGTGACGGCCAACAGGGCTGCGGCGACGGCGAGTCGGCTGCGTCCGGGCATGAGGGTGCGCATCGGGCCTCCGGTGGTGGGGGGCCGCACGTGGGGGTGCGGCCCGGCGAGGCTACTGCGCGGTAGGACCGGTGGGTAGGGGTCGGACGCGACCAACCGCTCGGCGGGCGGGACCGGTTGGACCGGGCGGCCGAGGCACGGGCGTGCGAGGCGCGGGCGTGCGAGGTGCGGGCACGCGGGGTCAGCCGGGGAAGGCGTACACCGCGGTCGCGTGGGCGGCGGGCTCCGTCTCGCCCTCGGCCGTCAGGTCGACGTCGACGAAGGCGATGCGGCGGCCGAGTTTGGTGACGCGGGCCGTCACCAGCACGTCCTTCCCGGTCACCGCCCGCTGGAAGGAGGTGGACTGCTGCACGGTCGTCATCGGGCCGTAGCCGCCGCGGACGGCCGACACGGCCACCGCGGCCGCGGTGTCGGCCGCGGCCATCAGCGCCTGCCCGCTCATCCCGCCGCCCTCCCTGGAGAGCCGGTCCGACCAGGGCAGGCGCAGGACGGCGTGGCGGTCGCCGGTGGCGGCGGTCGAGAGCCCGAGCGCCTGCACCCACGGCGCGAAGTTGTCGGCGAGGATGGTGTCCGCCTCGGCGGGGGAGATCGTCACGCCCGCCATTGTGCGGGCGGCCCGCCCCCGGCGTCATCACCCCGACGGGTGGCCGTGCCTGACGGCCGTGCAGAGCCCGGGCCGGGCCGGTCCGAGTGGGGCCGGGCCACCGGTCGGCGGCCCGGTCCGGCGTAGCGGCTCGGCGGCGTACGGGCTCAGCGGCGGCCGGTCACCGCGCCGCGGGCGATGTGGGAGAGCTTGGCGACCTCGAAGGCCGCGTAGGCCCCGCTCGCGAGCAGTGAGAACTTCACGCCCTCACGGCCGTCGGGCCGGCGGTAGCCCTCCGGGAAGTAGCCGCGGTAGTAGTCGGAGGCCCGCTGGAAGAACTGCGGGCGCTCGGCACGGTCGACGCACCCGGCGAGGTCGAAGACGAAGAGCAGGTGCCGGATCATCCGGGTGAAGAGGTGGGGGCGCAGCGCGTCGGCGGCCGGTGCGGCGCCGAGGAGTTCGAAGCTGCGGGCGTACTGGTCGAAGAGGTCGAAGTGGCTGGCGCCCGGGGAGCCCGTCGGGTGCAGGGTGTGGCGGCGGCGGATCGTCACGCAGGACCGCGGCAGCACGGCGACGCGGTCGGCGGCGGCGAGGGTGCCGTGCGCCACGGGGATCTCGTCGTAGTGGCCGTCCGGGAACGGCGGCACCGTGCCGCGGCGCAGCAGGCGGTCCCAGATCAGTGGCGGGGTGCCGATCAGGGCGGGGCGGTCGGCGGCCGGGCCGACCTGCGGGCCGGCCTCGGCGAGGACGGCGGTGCCGGCGCCGGGCCAGAGCCGGTCGCGGTGGAGCCGCTCGTGGCCGAAGAGCAGGACGTCGACCGCGCCGGTCTCGTCGAGGCGCTCGGCGAGGGCGCCGAAGGCGTCGGGGTCGACGAGGTGGTCGCTGTCGAGGAACAGCAGGTAGTCGCCGCGAGCCCGGGCGGCCCCGGCGTTGCGGGCCCGGCCGATGCCGACGGCGGCGCTGAGGCTCAGCACGGTGATCCGCGGGTCGCGCATGCCGTACGCCTCGGCGGTGCGCTCGGGGCAGTCGGGCGAGGGGTCGACGACCAGGACGACCTCGAAGTCGCGGAACGACTGGGCGAGCAGTGCGTCGAGGCACTCCTTCAGCTGGCCGTTCCGATCGTGGGAGGGGAGCACGACGGAGATCAGGGGTGGAGCCATGGCGGGAGGCTAAAGGTGTGTACAGGCGCACGCAACGGCCTGAACAGCAGTAAATCGGAAGATTATCGGACCAAAGCTTCGGATCGTACGCGGAACCTTCACGCCTCCGCCGTCGAACACCGACAATCGCTCACTGTCCGCCCACCCGGGGTTACCTGCTGGTACGCGGGCCGGTCGGCCACCGCCGCAGGTGCCCCGGCCCGGCCGCGCGTCGGGCGCGGTGCGCCGGGCCGGTCAGTACCAGTGGTGCGCCTGCCAGAACGACCAGGCGCCGCAGGGGCTGCCGTACCGCTCGTTCATGTAGTTCAGGCCCCAGGTGATCTGGGTGGTCGCGCTGGTCCGCCAGTCGGCACCGGCCGACGCCATCTTGGTGCCCGGCAGGGCCTGCACCAGGCCGTACGCGCCCGACGACGGGTTGACCGCGCGCACGTTCCAACTGCTCTCGTGGGCCACGATGTTGCTGAAGCACTGCAGCTGGTTCGCGGGCACCAGCCGGGCCGCGATCCGGCGCGGGCTGTCGGAGGGCGCGGCCTTGACCGCCTTGCGCTGCTGGGAACGGGAGGCCGCCTCGGCCTTCGCCTTGGCGTCGGCCGCCGCCTGTGCCGCCGCCTGTGCCTGCGCCTCGGCCGCGGCCTTGGCATCCGCGTCCGCCTTCGCCTTGGCCTCCGCGTCGGCCTGCGCCTGGTCGGCGGCCGGCCGGCTCATGGCGTCGGCCCGGGCCTTCGCGGTGGCGAGCTGCTCCGCGACGGTCGTGCCGGCGGCGGCCGCCGCGGGGGCGTCGGCCACGGCCGCCGAGGTGGTGTCCTGCGGGATGGCCAGCGCGAGGGTCGCCGTGCCGGTGATCGCGAGCGTGGCGAGGCCCGTCACGAGGGCGTGGCGGCGGTGTCGCAGCGGCACGCGATTCAGCGGCAGGCCCGCGAACGGCCGGTCGGCGAACGGCAGGGTGGGGCGGGGCAGGTTCGGGCGCGGCAGGGTCTTCGGCAGCTGCGGCATGAAGCGGGACAACCTCTCCGTCGGGCGGGGCCGATTCCGGGCACACGGGTGTCGCGGAGCGTGTTCGGGAGGAACAGCCCGCCGGCCGTGCGGACCGGCCGGGGCGCCCCGGCGACGGCCGGAGCTTGCGGGGATGCGCGGTGGAACCGGACCGCGCTCCGCGGTGACCGGCTCATTCTTCGCAGACGTGCCCGGCGGGGGCAACGACCTCCACTACGACGGGCGATCGTAGACACGGCGGGGCGCGCGGGGCCGGCCCCGGCCCCCCGGAGCCGTCGACCCTGCGCCCGCGGTCCGGGCGGGCGGTGCCGCTGACCGGCCGCGGCACCGGGTCTGACCAGCCCCGCCGCCCGCCCGGGCGGGCGGCGGTCAGCCCGGTCGGGCGCGTACGACAGCGGCCCGGCCGTGGTGGCCGGGCCGCGACGACTACGCGGGGCAGTAGGTCGGTGGATCCGTGTGGGGCGCTTCACAGCCCCTGCGGGGCCGTCGTCGGCGCTCCGCGACGGTGCGGTCACGCGCCGGTGGTCCCGGCGCGGGTGGCGGACCGGATGTCAGAGCCGGCCGGCGCCGGCGCGGGCGCCGACGACCCAGGGGAGGGCGACGGTCGGGGTGACCTCGCGGCGCAGGGTCGGCGTCCAGCCCGCGGAGTCGCCGAGCGGCGTGGCGGGGTTGGCCGTGTTGAAGGCGCCGATCAGGTCGCCCGGGCGGCCGTTGACGAGGTTGTCCGCGGCGGTGAGCCCGGTGCCGCCCCAGTTGTAGAGGACCTTCGAGGCCGGCACGTCGGCGGGCAGCTTGACGTAGTTGTGCTCGGCGACGATCTGCGAGCCCTTGCCGACGCCGATGCTGTACTCGTACGCCCCGGTGCCGACCGCGTACACGTTGTTGTAGACGTCGACCTGGCCGAAGCGGACGCGCGGCGCGCGCTGCCCGGTGTTCTGCCACAGGTTGTGGTGGAAGGTGACGCGCAGGTGCCCGGGGTCCGTGGTGGAGGTGTTGCTGCTGCCGACGAGGTTGGTCTTGTCGTGGTCCTTGAAGACGTTCCACGACGCGGTGACGTAGTCGGAGGCGTTGGTGATGTCGAGCTGGCCGTCGTGCACCTGGTAGGGGCGGTCGAAGTACAGCGGCTGGTCGGCGTCCTGGTTGGCGCCGTCGGTGAAGGTGGTGTGGTCGACCCAGACGTGGGTGGCCGTGTAGAGGGTGATGCTGTCGTACTCGGAGTTCCAGTTGCCGACGGCGGTGTCGGTCGGGTCCCACTGGGGGAAGCAGTCGGCCGCGTCCTCCAGGGTGAGGTTGCGGACGATGACGTTGTCCGCCTTCTTCACCAGGAGGTTGCCGCCGAGCAGGCGGGCGTTGCGGCCGAGGCCGACCAGGGTGGTGTTGGAGCCGACGGCGATCTGGATCTGCCGGGCCTGGGCCTTCTGTGCGGCGACCCGGGCGGTCTCCAGCTCGCCGGTGGGCTCGGCGGTGCGGCCCCAGACCGCGGGGTCGTAGGCGGCGAGGTAGGCGTCCAGGGTGTAGCCGGTGCCGGCGGCGTAGTCGTCGCAGCCGAGTGCGTGGCCGGAGTCGTCGGTGTTGAGGTCGATGGTGCCCGCCACGTAGACGAGTTTGGGGGTGGCGTTGCCGCCGTTGGCCGCGTTGTCGCCGCCGAGGGCCGCGACGAGTTCGGCCCGGGTGCGGACGACCGTGGTGTGCGCGGCGTCGGCGGCGGATCCGCCGGTGGTGCCGGTGGTGGCGGAGCCCCAGCCGTCGGACGCGGGCAGGGCGGCCCGGCCGAAGGGCGTCGGGTGGTGGTCGCCGGCCGGGGTGGCCGCGGCCGGGGCGACGGCGCCGGCGAGGGCGAGCGAGCACAGCACCGGGAGGGCGGCTGCGCGGAGGCGGCGGTGAGGGCGCATGAACGGTCTCCGGATGGTGAGGTTCAGCATGATGAACAACGATCGTGTCCGTGGATGGACCCTAGGGATTTGTTCTTACGTGAGTCAACGGCCGTGCAGCACCTTGTTCCACAAGTGGACCAATATTCATGGATATGAACCATGTGGCCGAGTGGAGTGCCGGGCCCGGCGCCGATCAGGGGCCAGGCCGCCCCCGCGCGCCGGGCCCCGCCGGCGGGCACGGATACTGGGCCGCATGATGATCGCGCTCGCCCTGCTGGTGGCCGTCGCCCTGCTCACGCTCGTCCACTGGTACGTCTGGCGCCGGGTCGTCCGGGACGTCTCGGCACCCGGCAGCGCCTGGCGGCGGACCGGCACGGTGCTCGCCGTGGTGCTGCCGCTGCTGTCCCTCGGCGCCCTGGCCGGCGGGCGCGCCCTGCCGATCGCCGCCGAGCGGTGGCTGGCCTGGCCGGGCTACCTCTGGCTGGCGGTGCTGCTCTACCTCGTGCTGGGGCTGCTGGTCGGCGAGGCCGTGCGGCCGCTGCTGCTCCGGGCCCGCCGCGGGTCCGCGCCGCAGCCCGAGCGCGAGCCGGTGCCGGCGGGCGCCGTCGGCGCGGAGCCGTCCGAGGGGGAGGCCCGCGCCGAAGGGCCCGCCACCGGTGCCCGGCCCGGGCCCGCCGACCCGTCGCGGCGATTGCTGGTGGCCCGCGGGGTGGCGATCGCCGCGGGCGGTGCCGCCGCCGCGGTGGTGGGCAACGGCGCGCACGGCGTGCTGCGCGGACCCCGGCTGAAGCAGGTGACGGTGCCGCTGGCGAAGCTGCCGCGGCAGGCTCACGGCTACCGGATCGCCGTGGTCAGCGACATCCACCTCGGGCCGATCCTCGGGCGGGCGCACACGCAGCGCATCGTCGACACCATCAACAGCGCCCAGCCCGACCTGATCACCGTGGTCGGCGACCTGGTCGACGGCAGCGTGGCCGACCTCGGCCCGGCCGCGGAGCCGCTCGCCCGCCTGCGGGCGCGGGACGGCGCCTACTTCGTCACCGGCAACCACGAGTACTTCTCCGGTGCGGCGGAGTGGGTGGACTTCGTCCGCGACCTCGGCGTGCACCCGCTGGAGAACGCCCGCACCGAGCTCACGCACTTCGACCTCGCCGGCGTGAACGACATCGCCGGCACCGCGGAGGGCCAGGGGCCGGACTACGACCGGGCCCTCGCCGACCGCGACCGGACCCGGGCGGCCGTGCTGATGGCCCACCAGCCGGTGGCCGTCCACGAGGCCGTCCGGCGCGGGGTCGACCTCCAGCTGTCCGGGCACACCCACGGCGGGCAACTGTGGCCGGGCAACTACCTCGCGGAGCTGGCGAACCCGACGGTGGCCGGGCTGGAGCGCTACGGCGACACCCAGCTGTACGTCACCCGCGGCGCGGGCGCCTGGGGCCCGCCGGTGCGGGTCGGGGCCCCTTCCGACATCACCATCGTGACGCTGGCCTCGCTCCGGGCCTGAGGCCCGCCCGGCCTCGCTCCCGCCCCGGCCGTCCGCGGGGCGGAATTCCCGGTCCGGTCGGAGGGGCCGGGGCTAGGGCGTGTCCTAGGGTCCGTGCATGACCGGGGACCGCGCGGACCGTACGCACCGCAGGTGGCTGATGCTGGCCGTCGGGACGGGCGGCCAGACCGCCGTGACCACCGCGCTCTACGGGCTGCCCTACCTCGTCCCGGCGTTCCGGCAGAGGTTCGGCGTCTCGCTCGCCGGGGCCGGGATCCTGGTCTCCGGCCCGATCCTGGGCGTCATGGTGACCCTGATCGCCTGGGGCGTGGTCGCCGACCGGCGGGGTGAACGCGCGGCGCTGGCGGCCGGCCTGCTGCCCGCCGCGGCCCTGCTCGCGGCGGCGGCCGCCGCACCGCAGGTGCACCTCCTGGCAGTGCTGCTCGTGCTGGTGGGAGCGTTCGGCGCCGCGGTCAACGCGTCGTCGGGCCGGCTGGTGATCGGCTGGTTCCCGCCGCACCGGCGCGGCGTGGCGATGGGGATGCGCCAGGCGGCCCAGCCGCTCGGCGTCGGACTCGCCGCCGCGGTGCTGCCGCCGCTCGCCCGCCACGCGGGCCTGCCCGCCGCCCTCGGCTTCTGCGCGGTGCTGTGCGCCCTGGCCGGGCTGGCGGTGCTGCTGCTGGCGGCGGACCCGCCCCGCCCGGCGGGGACGGGGCCGGTGCCCTGGCCCGGCCCGTACCGCGGCGGCCGGCTGTGGCGGCTGCACGGCGCGGCCGCCCTGCTGGCGGTGCCGCAGTTCGTGGTGACGGGCTTCGCGCTGGTGTTCCTGGTCGGGGCCCGCGGCTGGTCGGTGGCCGGGGCCGGCACGGTGCTGGCGGCGGCCAGCCTGGCCGGCGCCGCGGTGCGGCTGCTCGCGGGCTGGTGGTCGGACACGGTCGGCAGCCGTGTGCGGCCGATGCGCCTGCTCGCCCTGCTGACCGCGGCGGACGTGCTGCTGCTGGCCGCCGGGGCGCTGTGGCCCTCGCCGCTCGGCACGGCGGCCCTGCTGCTCGCCTCGGCGCTGACGGTGTCGACGAACGGCCTGCACAACACCGCGGTCGCGGAGTCGGCCGGCCCGGCCTGGGCGGGCCGGGCGCTCGGCGCGCACGGGGTCGGCCAGCACGCCGCGGTGGTCCTGGTGCCGCCGATGGCCGGTGCGCTGATCACCGCCCAGGGCTTCGCGCCGGCCTTCGCCCTGGCGGCGGCCTTCCCGCTGGTGGCCGCCGCGGTCATCCCGGGGGAGCCGGGCGGGCCGCCCGCCGCCGGGCACGCCGGCCCGGCGGCCGGGCCGGTCACCGCCGCGGCCGAGGAGGCGTCCGCGTCATGAGCCCGTGGGCCCGTGCGGGCCGGGCGTTCACCCGGGCCTCCCGAGCCGTGCCGCGGGCCGTTCCTCGCCCGGCGGCGGCCCGGCCTCGCCGCCGCCGCGGAGCAGCGCCAGGTAGTCCGCGCGCGGCATCGGCTCGGCGCCGAGGCTGCGGATGTGCGGGCCGTCCCACTGGGCGTCGAGCAGTTGCCCGCCGTTCTCCGCGAAGCGCTCCGCGAGGTCGGCGACGGCGACGCGGGCGGCGTCGGGGCGCAGCCCGACCATGGAGTCGAGGCTGAGCACGGCGCCGACGCGCACGCCGAAGACGCCGCCGACGAGCGCGCCGTCCTCCCAGACCTCCGCGCTGTGGGCCTGTCCGCGGGCGTGCAGGGCGGTGAGGGAGCCGCGCAGTCCGGCGGTGAGCCAGGCGGGGCTGCGGCCGTGGGCGCAGCGGTCGACGACCTCGTCGAAGGCCTTGTCGGCGGTGGTCGTCCAGGCGGTGTCCCGGCGGAGGCGGCGGGCGAGGCGGCGGCCGATGCGGGCGGCGCCGGGCCGGATGACGGGCCGCGGGTCGGGGCACCACCAGGCGACGCCGTACGCGGTGCCGTCGGCGGCTTCGTCGGCGGGGGCGGCGACGGTGCCGGCGGCGACCTCGTCCTCGTGGCGGGCCTCGTTCATCCACAGGGCGTACTGGTCGGCGGCGGGCAGCGGGAAGGCGCCGGCCCGGTAGCCGGCGAGCAGGGAGTCGGGGGTGAGGTCGGCGCAGAAGGCGGCGGGTGCGTCGGCGGGGGCCGGGCCGAGGTCGACGGTCGGCCACCAGGTGCTGCCCGCGGTCATGCGACGTGCTCCAGTTCGCCGCTGGCTTCCAGGCGGTCGAGGTAGAAGTCGAGGAGTTCGGCGTCGACGGGGGGCAGCGTGATGCCGGCGCCGGCGAGCGCCTTCTCGGCGTTGGTGCGGGTGAACTCGGGGAAGGTCGGCCGGAAGTACATCTCACTGATGGTCAGTTCGGTGCCCTCGGCGCGGTCGACGAACAGCGGCACGAACGCGGTGATGGGGTGGGTGGGGTGGGTGTTCGCGAAGGAGATCAGGCGGCGTACCCAGTCGGCGTAGGGGAGTTGCTCGACGGGCCGGCCGCGGGCGGTGATGCGTGCGGCGAGGTCGGCGAGGCCGGCGGGGGCGGGGTTGGTGAGGTGCAGCACCTTTCCCTCGGCGGGTTCGCGGGTGGAGACGAGGGCGAGGGCGCGGGTGAACGCGTCGGCGGGCACGAAGTCGAGCGGGAGGTCGACGTCGGGGGCGGTGCCGCTGTCCCAGAGGTAGCGGATGAGGGCGGAGAGTTCGGTTCCGGGGTTGATGACGCCGTGCCGGAGGTCGCCGGTGACGTCGTTGACCCGGTGGACGGTGACCGGCAGGCCCGCCGTGGCGGCGTGGTGCAGCAGCGCCTCGGCGACCCACTTGCTCTCGACGTAGCCGACGGAGAGCTGTTCGGGGTGGGCGAGCGGGCTCTCCTCGGTGAGGTTCCGGATGCCGGCCGGTCCGTAGCCGGCGAGGACGGCCATGCTCGACAGGTAGTGCACGGGTATCGCCCGGGAGTGCCCAGCGAGCCGGATGATCTCGCGGGTGCCGGCGACGTTCGCGGCCCGCAGCTGGTGGTAGGGGTAGAGGAAGTTGACCTGCCCGCCGAGGTGGTGGATGAGGTCGACGGTGCCGGCCAGCCGTTCGAAGCCCTGCCTGCCGAGGCCGAGGAGCGGTTCGGCGAGGTCGCCGACGACCGGGACGACCCGGTCGGAGTGCAGGTCGCGCAGCAGGTAGCGCTGCTGGGCGGCGCGCAGCCGTTCCATGCCGTGTTCGGCGTCGGGTGCGCGGACGAGGCAGTGCACCCGGGCGTCGGTGGTCTCCAGGAGTGCGCGCAGCAGGTGGCTGCCGCAGAAGCCGGTGGCGCCGGTGAGGAGGATGTCGGACGGCTGGCGCCAACGGGGGGCGGTGGCGTCGCGGCCGTGGTGGACGGGCACGCCGAGTTCGGCCTCGGCGGCGAAGTCGACCTGCTGGCCGTTCTCGGCCGGGCCGGCGCCGAGGGCGCCGAGGGCGTCGCGGGTGACGGCGGTGAAGGCGCCGAGGGTGGGGTCCTTGAGGAGGGAGCGGGTGAGCAGCCGGATGCGGTCGATGCCGATGCCGAACATGATCCGGGCCCGCGCGAGCATCTCCATGGCGAGCAGCGAGTTGCCGCCGAGGTCGAAGAAGTCGTCGTCCGGGCCGACGTGTTCGACGTCGAGGATCTGGGCCCACAGGTAGGCGAGCCCGGCCTGCACGGTGGTGCCGGGGCTGTCACCGGTGTGGTCGTGGCGCGGGCCGCGGCGGGCGAGGCCGGCCCGGTCGATCTTGCCGCTGAGGGTGACCGGCATCCGGTCGACGGGTACGAACGCGCTGGGCACGAGGTGGTCGGGCAGGCGGGCGGCGAGGTAGGGGCGGAGGTCGTCCGGCCGTGCGCCGCGCGCGGTGTAGTAGGCGGTGAGGGCCCGGCCCCCGGTGCTCTCGCCGGCGACGACGCGGACCTCGGCGACGGCCGGGTGCTCGCCGAGCACCGACTCCACCTCGCCGGGGTCGACCCGGTAGCCGCGGATCTTGACCTGGTCGTCGGCCCGTCCGATCAGCTCCAGGTTGCCGTCGGGGCGCCACCGGCCGGTGTCGCCGGTGCGGTACATGCGGCCGCCGGGGATGCCCGCGTACGGCTCCGGAAGAAACCTTTCTGCAGTCAGCCCGGGACGCTTCCAGTAACCGCGCGCCAGACCCGGACCGCCGATGTACACCTCACCGCGCTGCCCGGGCGGCACCGGTCTCAGCTCCGGGTCGAGCACGTGCACGTAGGTGCCGAGCAGCGGACGGCCCACCGGCACCGGCGCGTGCGCCGGCTGCGTCAGCAGCCCCGGGTGGACCTCGCACAGGGTCGAGGTGATGCCGGTCTCGGTCAGCCCGTAGGCGTTCAGCAGCCGGGTGCCCGGCAGCCGCGCCAGCGTCGTCCGGCAGTCCTCCGCGGGCACCGCGTCACCGCCCACCACGAGCAGCCGCAGCGAGGTCGCCGCCCGCCCCTGGTCGGGCAGCACCGACAGCAGCCGGTGCCAGTAGGTCGGCGTCAGGTCCGCCACCGTGATGCCCAGCTCCGGCAGCCGGTGGGCCAGCTCGATCGGCGCCCACGGATGCCGGCCGGCCAGCACCAGCGCGGCGCCGTTGAGCAGCGGCGTGAAGATCTGCTCCAGCGAGGTGTCGAAGCCCAGCGCACCCAGTTGCAGCACGCGGTCGGCCGGCGACAGCCCGTACGCCTCGGCCACCCGGGAGAGCGTGAAGACCATCGTGCGGTGGCTGATCGGCACCCCCTTCGGCTCACCCGTGGTGCCCGAGGTGTAGATCAGGTACGCCAGGTCGTCCGGGTGCGTCACGTCCGGCGGCGGCACCGACGTCGACGGGCCCGCCGAGCGGTACGCCTCGACCAGCACGCCCTGCGGGAAGAGACCCGCGTGCTCACGGCTGGTCACCGCCGGACCACCGCCCGCGTCCGCGGCCAGCCGGGCGAGCCGCAGGTCCGGATGGGCCGGATCCAGCGGCAGGAACGCGCCACCCGCCTTCAGCGCCGCCAGCAGCGCCACCACCATGTCGCCGCTGCGCTCCACGCACACCGGCACCACGACGTCCGGGCCGACGCCCAGCGCCCGCAGCTCCTCCGCGAGGCGGTCGCTGCGCCCGTCGAGTTCGCCGTAGGTCAGCGGGCCGTCGTCGCACACCACCGCGGTCGCGCCGGGCCTGCGGGCCGCCTGCTCCCGGAAGAGTCCGTGCACGGTGCGCCCCGGGTTGCCCGCGCCGGTGGGCCGCAGCCCCTGCCAGCGGGCCTCGACCGCGGCGCGGCACGTCTCCCGGTCGGCGGGGCCGAACACGCTGTGCCAGCCCTCGGGCACCGGGAGGCGGTCGGGCCAGAGTGCGTGCTGCCCGTCCGCGTTCGCCACGACGCGGTGACTTCCGGAACGGGACTGCTGGACACGATGCGAATGTTCCACCGGCGACGACCTCGACAGACGGCGGAAGTTGAGCAGGGGACGGGGAGTGCCGGGTGCTCCGGCACGGCCGCGGCCTCCGCCGCCCGCCACGGACCGCCCCCGACAATCTCGACTATAGGCACTCGTGCTCGGCTATGTATGATTGGAACGCCCCATTCCCGAGCGGATCAGCTCACCACCTCCGAAGGAGGTAGCTGGGTTGACACGTCGACGACAGCGGCTGATGGCCTGTTACCTGGCCTGGATCGCCCTGCTGACGCTGGTCTACTACCGCTTCCCGGCCGACCGCATCATCTGGTGGACCGGCATCGGTCTGAGCTCGTTCGTCGCCATCGTCATCGGTGTGCGACTCAACAAGCCGGTCCACGCCAGGTCCTGGTACCTGCTGGCGGTGGCGAACCTCAGCTTCACGTGCGGCGAGGTCGTCCAGGTCATCCTGACCGAATACCTCCACCAGGTGGCGTTCCCGTCACTCGCGGACGCCTTCTACCTCGCCGAGTTCGTGCTGTACGCGGCCGGTGTCTGGGGCTTCATCCGATGGCGCACGGCCCACCAGGACCGCGGCAGCCTCATCGACGCCCTGACGCTCACCGTCGGCCTCGCGCTGCTCAGCTGGATGTACCTCATCGTCCCGTACGCGCGGAACCCGGAACTGACCTGGTTCCAGAAGGCCGTCTCCATCGCCTACCCGCTCGGCGACGTCCTCGTGCTCGCCATGCTGATGCGGCTGCTGGTGCCGCGCGGCGGCAAGAGCCCGGCGATGGTGATGCTCACCGTCGGCACCATCGGCCTGCTCGTCTCCGACGTGCTGTACGGGCTCGTCCAGCTCCACGGCGTCTGGCGGATCGGCACCCCCGTCGAGATCGGCTGGGCCGTCCTCTACGCGGCGTGGGGCGCCGCCGCGCTGCACCCGTCGATGGTGGAGCTGACCAGACCCATCCCCACCCAGCCGGCCGACATCAGCCGCGGCCGGATCGCGCTGCTCACCATCGCCTCGCTGATCGCGCCGACGATGCTCGTGCTGGAGGTCACCCAGGGCGACTCCGTGAGCGCGGCGGTCATCGGCGGGTTCTCGGCGATCCTCTTCCTGCTGGTGCTCTCCCGGCTCGCCGGGGTGGTGCTGGCCCACCGCCATGCCGTCGAACGCGAACGCGTGCTGCGGATGGCCGGCGCCGAGCTCGGCGGCGCGGCCACCGTCGAGCAGGTCGCGGACGCCGTGCGCACCGCGGCCTCCGCCCTCGTGCCGGCCGAGCCCGCGCACGTCGCCCTGCTCGCCGTCCGCGGGGAGGGCACCCTGCGCGTCGGCTCCGACGGCCCCATCGAGGTCGGGGCCGTCCGTGAGAGCCGCCTGGTGCGCGTCACCTCCCTCGACGAGGACCTCGCCACCCGGCTGGACGGCGCCCCGAGCGCCCTGATCTGCCCCCTCGTGCTGGCGAAGCGCCCGTCCGGCGACCCGATGATCGGCGCTCTCGTGGTCGGCGGTACCGAGCACCGGCTCACCGCTTTATGGGGCACCCTCGACATCCTCGCCGCCCAGGCCGCCCTGGCGGTCGAGCGGGTCATGCTCAGCGAGGAGATCAACCGCCGCAACAGCGAGCTCTACTTCCGCACCCTGGTGCAGAGCGCCTCCGACGTCATCCTCATCCTGCGCGCGGACGACACCATCCGGTACGCCAGCTCCTCGGCGGACCGGGTGCTCGGCTACCCCTCGGTCGACGGGCGGCCGCTGATCGACCTCGTGCCGCCGGAGGACAGCCGGGCCGTCAACCAGGCCCTGCTGCGCATGCGCACCCGGGAGCAGGCCGAGCAGCGCGAGCACTGGCGGCTGCTGCGCAACGACCGCAGCATGATCGAGGCCGAGGTGCGCTGGAACGACCTGCGCGACGACCCGACCGTCGGCGGCCTCGTGCTCACCCTGCGCGACGTCACCGACCAGCGGCAGATGGAGCGCGAGCTCACCCACCGGGCGTTCCACGACTCCCTGACCGGCCTGGCCAACCGCGTGCTCTTCCAGGACCGCGTCGGCCACGCGCTGTCCCGCAGCGGCCGGCGCGGCACCGTCACCGGCGTGCTCTTCATCGACCTCGACGACTTCAAGGTCGTCAACGACACCCAGGGCCACGCGGTCGGCGACGAGCTGCTGGTCGCCGTCTCACTACGGATCTCCACCGCGCTGCGCACCTCCGACACCGCCGCCCGCCTCGGCGGCGACGAGTTCGCCGTGCTCGTCGAGGACGCCCTCTCGCCCGCCGACGTCGGCGCCACGGCCACCGCAGTGCTCGCCGTCTTCGAGGAGCCGTTCCGGTTGAGCTCCGGCGCGGTGCGGGTGGCGGCGAGCGTCGGTGTCGCGACGACCGAGGACAGCGAGGACGGCGCCGAGCTGCTCACCCACGCCGACCTCGCGCTGTACTCGGCGAAGGCGGCCGGCAAGCGGCAGTGGTGCCGGTACCGGCCCGCGCTGCAGGCCGGGCTCGTCGAGCGCCACGAGCTGAACGAGAGCCTGGACACGGCCATCGCGGAGTCCGCGTTCGCGCTGTACTACCAGCCGATCGTCGACCTCACCAACAGCGCCCTGGTCGGCTTCGAGGCCCTGGTGCGCTGGCCGCACGAGCGGCGCGGCATGGTGCTGCCCGAGGAGTTCATCTCGCTCGCCGAGGAGAGCGGCCAGATCGTGCCGCTCGGCGCCTGGGTGCTGGAACGCGCCGTCACGGAGGCGGCGGAGTGGCAGCGGCTCAGCGGCGGCCTGCGGGCGGCCGACGGGCGGGCGCCGCTGCGGGTGAGCGTCAACGTGTCCGGACGGCAGTTCCGCGACGCCGGGTTCGTGGACACCGTGCGCCGGGTCATCGACCAGAGCGGCATCGAGCCGGGCACCCTGGTGCTGGAGCTCACCGAGACGGTGCTGATGCGCCGCGACGAGCGCGTCCGCACCGACATGCAGATGCTCGGCGACCTCGGCGTCCGGATCGCCATCGACGACTTCGGCACCGGCTACTCCTCGCTGAGCTACCTGCGGGAGTTCCCGATCTCCATCCTGAAGATCGACAAGTCGTTCATCGACGGCCTCGGCCACTCCCAGCAGCAGTACGCCCTCGTCGAGGGCATCGCACGGATCGCCGACACGCTGGGCGTGCAGGTCATCGCCGAGGGCATCGAGAACACCGTCCAGCGCGACCTGCTCGCCGCCATGGGATGCCCGCTCGGCCAGGGCTACCTGTTCGCCCGTCCGCTGACGAACGACCAGGCCGGGCGGCTGGTGGACGACGACGCCCGTCCGGCGGGCCTGCACATCGGCCGCACCTGACGCCGCACCGGGTCGCGGCCCGCACCGGGCCGCGCGGCGTGCCGGGCCGCCGCCCGCCGCGGCGGCCCGGTGCGGTGTCCCTCAGTGCTCCTGGGCGCTGCGGATCGCCGCCCAGGAGCGAGGCTCCCGCGGCGCCGCCGCCGCCGGGCGGACCGCCGGGTCGGCCGCCACCGCCCCGCGGGCCGGCTTCGACGGCGTGAACAGCCAGGTCCGCAGCAGGTCGCCCAGGGGCCGGCCGGAGACCAGCTCCGCGTACCGGCGGAAGTCGGCGACGGTGGCGTTGCCGTAGCGGTGCTCGGCGGGCCAGCCCCGGAGGATGCGGAAGAAGACGTCGTCGCCGACCTCGGTGCGCAGGGCCTGCAGGGCGAGCGCGCCGCGGTCGTACACGGCCGCGTCGAACTGGCTCTGCGCCCCGGGGTCGCCCGGCAGGACCGTCCAGAACGGGTCGTCGGCCGGGTGCGAGGCGTACACCCAGTCGGCGAGCTCGCGGACGGTGCCCTCGTCCTCGTGCTCCGACCAGAGCCACTGCAGGTAGGTGGCGAAGCCCTCGTTGAGCCAGATGTCGCTCCAGCGCCCGACCGACACGGCGTCACCGAACCACTGGTGCGCCAGCTCGTGCACCACCACCGAGGTGTTGGAGCCGCGTGAGAACATCCGCGGGCTGTAGAACACCCGGGTCTGGGTCTCCAGCGCGTAGCCCGTGGTCCGCACGTTCGGCACGTAGCCGCCCACCGAGCCGAAGGGGTAGGGGCCCAGACGGCCGGTCAGCCAGTCGGCGAGCTCGCCGGTGCGCTCCACGCTCGCGCGCGCCGCGCCGTCGTCGGCGCCGAGGTCGCGGCTGTACGCGTTGAGCACCGGGATGCCCCCCGGACTGGTGGACCGGGTGACGTCGAACCGGCCGACGGCGAGGGTGGCGAGGTAGGTGGCCTGCGGCTTGTCCTGGCGCCAGTTCCAGCGGGTCCAGCCGGCCCGGGAGCTCTGGGAGACGAGGTCTCCGTTGCTGATCGCCTGGGTGCCGTCGGGCACGAGCACGGACACGTCGAAGGTGGCCTTGTCGGCCGGGTGGTCGTTGCTCGGGAACCACCACCAGGCGGCCTCCGGCTCACCGGCCGCTACCCCGCCGTCGGGCGTGCGCAGCCAGGCCGTGAAGCCGTACCGGGCCACGTCGGACGGGGTGCCGGCGTAACGCACCACGACGGTGGTCCGGCGGCCCCTGGCGATCGGGGCGGCGGGGGTGATCTCCAGTTCCTGCTCGCCGGTGGCGGCGAACGCCGCCGGGCGGCCGTCGACGAGCACCTCGGTCACGTCGAGGGCGAAGTCGAGGTCGAAGCGGGCGAGGTCCTGCGTGGCGGTGGCGAGCAGGGTCGTGGTGCCCTCCAGCCGGTCGGTGGCGGGCTGGTACTTCAGGCGGACGTCGTAGTGGGTGACGTCGTAGCCGCCGTTGCCGTACGTCGGGTAGTACGGGTCGCCGATGCCGGGAGAGCCGATGCCGTCGGCCGGGGCGGCGGACGCCTGACCGGTCAGCAGCAGGGCGGCGGCGGCCAGCGAGACGATCGTCCTCGTGCGCACAGGGGTCCTCCGGTGCGGTCGGGGGTGCGGACGCCTGACGGCGGGTCGGGTCCACCCTCCGTCAGGCGGGCCCAGTCTCATCTTGCTGAGGTGTCCATGCAAGGTGGCCTGCGGCCACCTGGCCGCGCGCCCGTCCGCCGCCCCGGACCCGCCCCGGCCGGTGTCCGGCCGCGACCCCGGACCCGCCCCGACCTGTACGTGCCCGGGCCGGTACGCGCGCGGGCCCCGGGCAGGGTGCCCGGGGCCTGCGGACGGGCCGGCGCTCAGGCGTCCGGCGCACCCCCGCCCTCCAGGGCGGACGCCAGCCGCAGCCAGCGGGCCGCCTCCGCGGGCCGGCCGCGGCGCTGCAGGGTGCGGCCGAGCATCAGGTGGGCGTACTGCTCGACCGGGTCGCGGGCGATCACCTCGCGGAGCTGCTCCTCGGCGCGTCCGAGCTGCGCGGAGTGGTAGTAGGCGCGGGCCAGCAGCAGGCGCGGGCCGACCTGCTCGGGGGTGCGCTCCACCACCCGGGCGAGGAGGTCGGCGGCCTGGGAGTACTCCTTGGCGTCGAAGTACAGGCCCGCCCAGCGCCACTGCTCGGCGGTGTCGTCGTTCAGGTAGTCCTGGAACACTGCGGCTCCTCTCGCTCCGGCCGGTCGGACCCCGGCTGCCTCGTTGAACATTCATCAACCCTCGCGCATTCCGGCCGCCGCGCCCGGCCCTCCGGGCCGCCCGGCGCCCCCGCCGCCGCCCCCGCCGCCGCCCCGCCGCCCCCGGCCCGGCGGCGCCGCTGGTTGCTCCGCCCCACCCGCGGGCGCACGCTGGAACGGGGACCGACCACCAGGAGGTGTGCGCGATGCACAACCAGTGGGACGTGGAGCTCAGCTTCGAGGAGGACGGCATGAACACGGCCTGCGAGGCGCGGCTGACCGGCTCGCACGCCCCGGGCCTCAACGGCCACGGCGAGGCGGTCCGCAGCCGCGACGACCGGCCGCTCGCCCGCATCGGCGAGGAGATGGCCGCCGCCCGCGCACTCGACGAACTCTCCCGCAAACTCCGGTCCGTCGCCGACGGCGAGATCGCCGACGAGGGGCACCGCCCCTCCTACCTGATCTACTGACCGCCGCCCGGCCCCCGGGCCACCCGCCGGCAGGCCCGCACGGCCGCCGGCGGCACACCGCTGCCCTGCCCGCCCCGCCCGCCCCGCGCACGCTGCGTGACCGCCCGGCCCGGCTCCGAGGCGCACCGCCGCGCCCCTTGGCCGGGCGGGGCCGCGCAGGGTACACATGGGCGTATGGTCCGGTTCACGGGCCGATCCCGGGCCGTGTCCGTCCCCGACTCCACCGGTCGACGTCCGTGGTCGGCGTTCGGAATGCGCAGCGTCGCAGGCCAGGTGTTCTTCCTCCAGGTCGTCATCGTGGTCCTGCTGGTCGTCGCCGCCGGCGTCGAACTCGTGCTGCAGGCCCGCAGCGACGCCACCCGGGAGGCCCGCAACCGCTCGCTCGCCGTCGCCGAGACCTTCGCCAGCGCGCCCGGCACGGTCGCCGCCCTCGCCTCGCCCGACCCGACCGCCGTCCTCCAGCCGAGGGCCGAGGCCGCCCGCAAGGCCTCCGGCGTCGACTTCATCGTCGTGATGAACACCGAGGCCATCCGCTACACCCACCCCATGCCGGACCGGATCGGCAAGAAGTTCGTCGGCACCGTCGCCCCCGCCCTCGCCGGGAAGGCCGTCGTCGAGAGCGTCGTGGGCACCATCGGCCCCCTCGTCCAGGCCACCGTGCCCGTCACCGCCACCGACGGCACCGTCGTCGGCCTGGTCTCCGCAGGAGTCCGCGAAGCCAGGATCGCCGACACCACCGACCGCCGGCTGCCCCTGCTGCTCGTCACCGCCGCCGGCGCCCTCGTGCTCGCCACCGTGGGCACCGCCCTCGTCGGCCGCCGCCTGCGCCGTCAGACCCGCGGCCTCGACCCGGCCGAGATGACCCGCATGTACGAACACCACGACGCCGTCCTGCACGCCGTCCGCGAGGGCGTGCTCATCCTCGACGGCACCGGCCGCCCGGTGCTCGCCAACGACGAGGCACGCCGCCTGCTGCGCCTGCCCGACGACGCCGAGCACCGCGGCCTCGACGACCTCGGCCTCGACCGGCCGCTCCACGACCTGCTGGCCTCCGGCGCCACCGTCACCGACCGGGTGGTCGACGCGGGCGACCGCCTGCTCGCCGTCAGCGTCCGCTCCACCGACGTCGTCGGCGGACCGCCCGGGCGCGTCGTCACCCTCCGCGACTCCACCGAGCTGCGGGCCCTCGCCGGCCGCGCCGAACTCGCCGACCGCCGCCTCCAACTGCTCTACGAGGCCAGCGGGGCCATCGGCACCACCCTCGACGTCGCCCGCACCGCCCAGGAGCTCGCCGACGCCGCCGTGCCCGGCTTCGCCGACTTCGTCACCGTCGACCTCGCCGAACCCGTCCTGCACGGCGAGGAACCGACCGGCACGCCCTCCGTCATGCGGCGCAGCGGGCACAGCGGGGTGCGCGACGACTCGCCGTTCATCCCGGTCGGCGAGACCGTGCCGCTCATCCCCGGCAGCCCGCGCAGCCGGTCGATGGCCACCGGCGAGGCCGTCGTCGAGGACGACCTCACCGACGCCTTCGCCGCCTGGAGCGCCCGCCACCCCGAGCGCGTCGCCGGCGTCGAGACGTACGGCGTGCACTCGCTGATGACCGTGCCGCTGCGGGCCCGCGGCGTGGTGCTCGGCATGGCCAGCTTCTGGCGCTCCGAACGGCCCGAGCCCTTCGACGACGAGGACCGCTCCGTCGCCGAGGAGCTCGTCGCCCGCGCCGCCCTCTGCATCGACAACGCCCGCCGCTACACGCGCGAGCACACCATGGCCGTCACCCTGCAGCACAGCCTGCTGCCCGGCAGCCTCCCCGACCAGGCCGCCCTCGACCTCGCCTACCGCTACCTGCCCGCCCAGGCGGGCGTCGGCGGCGACTGGTTCGACGTCATCCCGCTGCCCGGCGCCCGGGTCGCGCTCGTCGTGGGCGACGTCGTCGGCCACGGCCTGCACGCCGCCGCCACCATGGGCCGGCTGCGCACCGCCGTCCACACCTTCTCCGCCCTCGACCTGCCGCCCGACGAACTCCTCGGCCACCTCGACGAGCTCGTCAACCGCCTCGACCAGGGCGCCTCCCTCGACGGCGACGCCCCCATCACCGGCGCCACCTGCCTGTACGCCATCTACGACCCGGTCTCGCTGCGCTGCACCATGGCCAGGGCCGGACACCTGCTGCCCGCCGTCGTCCACCCCGACGGCGGCGTCCACTTCCCCGAACTCCCCGCCGGGCCGCCGCTCGGCCTCGTCGGACTGCCCTTCGAGGCCGTCGAGATCGACCTCCCCGAGGGCAGCCACCTCGTGCTCTACACCGACGGGCTCGTCGAGGACCGGCACCGCGACATCGACGAGGGCCTGGAGGCGCTCCGCTCCACCCTCGCCGCCCACCCCGACGAATCCCCCGAGCAGACCTGCGACTCCGTGCTCGCGGCCATGCTCCCGGCCAACCCCACCGACGACATCGCGCTGGTCGTCGCCCGGACCCGCGCCCTGCCCGCCGACCACGTCGACCAGTGGGACGTGCCCGTCGACCCCCGCGCCGTCTCCGCCGTGCGCGGCGAGGTCGGCCGCCGGCTGGCCGACTGGGGGCTGGACGACCTGGCGTTCAGCACCGAGCTCATCCTCAGCGAACTCGTCACCAACGCCATCCGCTACGGCGGCGGTCCGATCCGGGTGCGGCTGCTCCGCGACCGCACGCTGATCTGCGAGGTCTCCGACACCGGCAGCACCTCACCGCACCTGCGGTACGCGGCCGGCACGGACGAGGGCGGACGCGGCCTCTTCCTCGTCGCGCAGTTCGCCGAACGGTGGGGCACCCGGTACACGGAGTCGGGCAAGGTCATCTGGGCCGAGCAGACACTGCCCTGAGCGCCGGGTCCCGGGGACGTCGCGGGGTCCCGGGGACGGCCGGGCCCCCGGCGCCCGAGCGGTACCGGGACCGCCCGGGGCTCAGGACGGGTGCTGCTCGACCAGGTCGCGGAAGTGCTCCAGGTCGGCCCGCACCGTGCGCTCGACCGCGCTCGCCTGCGCGAACCCGCGCGGCGGCGCACCGAACAGTTCCTCGACCTCCGAGGGCTCGTACTCGATCCTGACCTGCACCTGCGTGCGGTCGCCGTCGAGGGCGCGCAGGGCGACGGTGCCGCGCAGGTGCGGCTCGTCGAGCGTCTGCCACGTCATCACCCGGTTGCGGCCGCGGTCGGTGATGAACGCGTCGAACTCGCGGTGCCCGCCGTCCACGGCGACGTCCAGACGGGCCCGGTGGCCGCCGCGGGCGGAGGCGTGGAGCACGCCGTCCACGAAGCGCGGATAGTCGGTGATCCGGTGCAGCTGCCGCCACGCCTCGGCGGCCGGTGCGCCGACCTCGATCTGCTCCTCCAGCGTGCTCACGGCTCTCCTCGCCTTCTCGCCCCTCGCACCCAGCCTGCCGCGCCCGCCCGGACGGCGCAAAGACACACGCCGGTGGCCCCGGGGACGGCGGCCCGGCCGCCAGGCCGCGGCGCTGCGCTGCGCGGCCTGTGCTGCGGGGCGCGTGAGGCGAGGTGTGTGCTGCGGGGCGGGTGAGGCGGGGCGGGTGAGGCGGGGCCGGGCCCACGGGGCCCGGCCCGGGGCCGGGGTCAGGCCGTGTGGTCGGTCAGCCCCGCGAACACCCCGCAGATCTCGCGGGCGGCCTCGCGCATGCCGGTGGTCTCGTGCGGCCGGGCGACGAGCTCGGTGAGGATCAGCAGGGCGGCCTGGAGCGCCGCCAGGGGCACCTCCACCGTCCGCAGACCACTGAGGACGTCGGAGGCCTGCTCCGCCGCGCTGGACGCCCAGCTCTGGGTCTGCTGGGGGCCGTGGGGCAGGTGTGCCCCGGGGTGCCGGGTCGGGCCGGGGCGTTGCGGCGTGCCGGGCGGGGTGACCGGGCCGAGCGGACGGCCGAGACCCGAGGAGCTGTCGGGGCCCGGCGTGTGGGCCGACAGGCGGGTCGGGGTGTGGCCCGGCAGGTGGACCGGCTCCGGCGGGTGGCCCGTGCCCGGCAGGTGCGCACCCGGCAGGTGTGCGGCGCCCGGCGGCGGGGGCGTGTGGGTACGGCCGGGGTCCAGGGGCCGGTCCGGCCCCGGCGGCTGCTGCGGGAGGGCGGGGGCGGCCGGGGTGCCGCCGTGTGCGGACGGAAGACAGGTGCTCATACCGGTACCAACGACGTCCGGGTGACGCGGGATGCTGCCGCGGGGCAACGTCCCGCCGGGCGGGCGGGTGCCTCCCGGTGCCGCGCCGCCGGGGTGGCGGCACGGCGCCGGGAGGCCGTCCGCGGGAGCGCTCCCACGGACCGGAGGGCCGAGACGGGTCAGCCGCCGGTGGTCTCCCCGATCGTCTTGACCGCCGCGTTCCAGGCCTTCCGCGGATCGGTCCCGTGCTTCTCCACGTCGAGCAGCGCGGTGTCGGTGATGACGGCCTTCACCGCACCGTCCAGCCGGCCGATCGGGGCCGGGCGGATGGTGCGCGCGGCGTCGGCGTAGATCCGGCCGGTCGGCGCGTTGTTGAAGTACGCGTTGGTCGCGTTCTCGACGGCGGGCAGCCCGAGCCCGGCGCTGGTCGAGGGCAGGTTGCCGGTCTTGGTGAAGACCTTCGCCTGCTGCTCGGGGGCGGTGAGCCAGGCGGCCAGGGCGGCGGCCTGCTCGGGGTGCGAGGAGTTCTTCGGCACCGCCAGGAACGCCCCGCCCCAGTTGCCGGCGACCGGCGCCGGGGCGATGTCCCACAGGCCCTCGCCGCGCTCGCCCGCGTACTTGGAGATGACGCCGGTCATCCACGAGGGGCAGACGATGGTGGCGAAACTGGAGAGGTAGAGCGCCTCGTTCCATTCCGCGGTGAACTGCTTCAGCCCGCCGGTGAGGCCGGAGCGGGCCGCGGACACGGCGAGGTCCCAGGCCTTGCCGACACCGGGGCTGTCCTTGTAGGCGAGGTTGCCGGAGGCGTCCGAGAGCTGCTCGGGCTCGCCGGCCAGCACGGCGCTGAAGAGCCCGCCGGCGGAGTCGGTGAACCGGGTCTTCGCCGGGGCGTGCGCCTTGTACTGGCGGCCGATCTCCAGGTACTTCGACCAGTCGCCGGCCCAGAGGCGGCCCACGGCGTCGCGGTCGGTCGGCAGTCCGGCCTTCTCGAAGAGGTCCTTGCGGTAGCAGACCGCCATCGGACCGGTGTCGGTGCCGAGGCCGATCAGCGCGCCGTCGGCGGTGGTGGCCTGCGCGGACTTCCACGGCAGCCAGGACGAGGCGTCGACGCCGGTGGCGTGCTTCAGGTCGAGGAACTTGTCGGACAGCGGCCCGGTGGCCTCGGCGATGTAGCCGACCTCGACGGCCTGGATGTCGGCCACGGTGCCGCTGCTGGTGCCGTTGAGCTTGGCGGTGAGGTCGTCCCAGTACTCCTTGCCGTCCTGGGTGGCGACCTCGTTGATGACGATCTCGGGGTGCAGGTCCATGTACTCGGCGAACAGGCCGGCCTCGCGGTAGCCGAAGCTGCCGAAGGTGCCGACGCGCAGCGTGGTGGTCTCCTGGAGCTGCGAGCTCTGCGGCGCGGGTCCGCCGCTGGAGCAGGCGGTGAGGGCGAGCAGCGCGCCGCCCAGCCCCGCGCCGAGCCGGAGTGTCCGGCCGGTCCGACGGGTCCGGCCCCGGGGCGCCCGGGAGGCCGCGGCGGGGCGGTCGTGGCCGGGGTCGGCCGGGGAGGGTGGCTCGGTGCGTCTGATGCCTGGCATGTACGGTGCCTCGTTCGTTTGCTGACAGTGGGTGGAGTGGGCGATCCCTGCTGATGGGAGCGCTCCCAGACCTTGCGTGCACGATCCCGCGCCTGTCAAGGGGTCGCGCCGGGCCCGGACGCCGCGCACCGGTTCCCGGAGCGCTTTCGGAGAGAGTCCAGGGGGTGTCCAGGGGTGCGGCGGCGAAGCCCGGCGGCGATGCGGCGGTAGCGCGTTCAACGGAACGTTGCAGACCTGCCGGTCGACCCGGCCGCACACCCTCCGCCACGGGGCGGCCGCGGCCGGGGCGCTGCCCGTGCTGCCCGGCCCGGTGCCCGCGCCCGGGGTCGTGGTCGCGGAGCCCGCCCGGCTACCCGGCCGGTACGGTCCGATCCTTGAGCCGGTGCTTGAGGGTGAGCAGCGCACCGCCCGGTCCCCGCGGCAGCAGGTGGGTCCCGTCCCAGCGGTCGACGGCGTCGAAGCGGTACTTGTACGGCTCGGTGCCGCGCAGGAAGTCGAAGGTGTGCAGGCCCTGTTCGGCGCAGGCGCGGACGGCCTCGGCGATGACCACGGTGCCCAGGCGCAGCGGGGCCCAGGCCGGGTCCCAGCCGATCTGGTAGTAGGCGAAGGTCCCGCCCCGGCGGAAGCCGTACAGGGCGCCGACGGTGTCGCCCTCGTGCTCGGCGAGGAGGAAGGCCGGGCCGTCGCCGTCGGGGCCGGTGACCGCGGCCGACCGCTCCAACAGTCGTACGTGGAGCGGTCGGCGGTGCCGGTCGAAGGTGGTGGGCAGGCCCAGGGCGGTACGGCGGCGCCCGTGCAGGTCGAGGACGGCGTCCAGGTGTTCGACGGCGGCCTCGGCGGGCGGCACCCACCGGAAGGTGACGCCCGCGGCGCCGAGCTTGCGCCGGTAGCGGCGCACGGACGACCGGAACTGCCGTGACCCCCGGGCGTCCTGGCCACCGGTGAGGTCGGTGCGCGGGCAGGCCGTCCCGGCGACCCGGCGGGTGCCCTCCGGGAGGAGGACGGCGGCCGAGGGGTCGAGGCCGGGGAGCCACAGGGTGGTGCGGCGGCCGCGCTCGGCGAGCCAGGCCCGGACGTCGTCGCGGCGGTGGACGGCGGTGGCCGGGGCGCAGTGGTCGGCGGCCCCCGGCCCGCTGCCGAGCAGGGTGAGGCAGCGGACGGTGAGCGGCAGGCGCGGGTGCAGCCGGAGCCGGGTGCGCAGCAGCGGCACGACCGCCTCCACCTGCCCCTGCGGGCCGTGCCAGACGGCGATCTCGGCCCGTGCGGCCGTGCCGCCGGCCTGCGGGCCGAGCGTCTCCCACCACGCGAGCACCCATTCGGGGGTGGCGAACCACGAGCCGTCCGGGTCGGTGGCGACCAGCTGCCGCCAGCCGTCGAGGAGTTCGGTGCCGAGGCCGGCGGGGGAGTGGTGGAGCACCGGCCCGCCGCGGCCGCGTGTGCCGGCGTGCGGTTCGGTCGGGTGCGGTGCGCGGCCGCTCGGCGGTGCGGCCCCCGGGTGCGGTGCGGCCATGGTGTGGTTCCCCTCCCGGGGCCGGTCGGTCACCGTCCGCCGCGCAGCCGGTGCACGGCGGGATGCAGCCCCGACATGATGGTGTCGAACCTGTGCAGGGACGTGTGGGAGTTCACCCGGAGCCGGCTGATCCGGAGGGCGCTCCGGGGCAGCCGTCGGTCGTGCCGGTGGTCGAAGAGGAACGCGGTGCGGTAGCCGAGCCGGGTGAGGGTGCGCTCGACCCGCGGATCGAGGTTGCCGTTGGGGTAGGCGAAGGAGGCCGGCGGCTCGCCCAGCCAGCCGCTGAGGCGGGTGTGTGCCTCCTCGACCTGGCGGTCGGCGGCGTCGGGGGTGCAGCGGTCCAGGCAGGGATGGTCGAGGGTGTGGTTGCCGACGGCCACTCCGGCCTCGCGCAGGGCGTGCAGGTCGGCGGGGTCGAGCTGGGGTGTCCGGGGCGCCTGGGTGCGTGCGGTGCGGCGCAGTTCGGCGAGGCGGGTGCGGCGTTCGGCGTCCGGCAGCCGCTTGAGCCGGCGGACGGCGGCGTCGGGGCCGCAGCCCGGGGCGAGGCCGGCGGCGGTGCCGCCGTGCGCGGCGAGGAAGGCCGCCTCGGTCCACCAGAAGGGCCGGTCGCTGCCGACGAGTCCGGCCAGCACGTAGGCGACGGCCGGGATGCGGTGCCGGGTGAGGGCGGGCAGGCCGTCGGTGAGCAGGGAGCGGTCGCCGTCGTCGAAGGTGACCAGCACGCTCCGGGGCGGCAGCGGACGGCCTTCGGCGAGGGCCTGCTCGACGCGGCCGAGTGTCACCGGCCGGGCCGTGCGGGCGAGCCGGGCCATCTGGGCGGCGAAGCTCCGCGGGTCGTCGATGCCGTGGTAGGCGAGGACGGCGAGGCGTCCGGCGGTGACGGCGCGGAAGGCGGGTTGCAGCGGTGAGTGGCGGAGCAGGGTGTCGATGCGGTTCCTGCGGGTGTCCGCCGGGGCCGTGCCGCTGCCGCCCCCGGCGGCGTGGTCGTCGGGCACGCCGCCCCCCTTCGTGTCACCCCCGCGCCGTTGCGGGCGGCCGGGTCGCCGGTCCCGGGGGCACGGCTGACGCGGCGTCAACGGAGAGCGACTTTACCACCGCTTGACCTTTTCCCGGGCTGGCTTTGGGATGGTTCGGCAGGGTCTTGACCTGGCCGGAAATAGGAGGAAACTGATACGTACACCGGAATACCGGACAGAGCTGAACCGTCGCCGGAGACGTCCGCCGGCCGTCCGAACAACCCTGATCCAGGCTCTGGCCAGGCCCCCGGCGGGCCGGGACGCGACGTACGCACGAGGGCGACGGCCCCGGCGGACGGACGACGCCACCGGACGCCGGGGACTGTCCTGTCTTCGGGCCCGCGGGCGGTTGCCCGGCGGGCTCGCGCGGCGCCCGCGCCGGAACGCCGCCGGACGGCCCGGGGTTCAGCGCCGGTGCCAGTCCCCCGAGGCGACGAGGTCGGGCGCGGCGCGCAGCCGGGCCGCGACCCGGGGCCCCGCGAGGTAGACCCAGGCGGCCGCGGTGGAGCCGTCGTCCAGCCGTACCGCCAGCCGCTCGCGCACGTACTCGCCCGTGCCGTCCGCCGTGCAGTCCTCCAGCCGGTCGAGGTCGGCCAGCACCTGCCCGTACAGCGCCGGGTGCACCGTGACCACCTCGCCGTGCACCGCCCGCCCGGTGTCGGGCAGCGCGTACGGGTAGCCGGGGCCCCGGTGCAGTGCGGTGTCCTCCAGAGTGGCCGCGCGGGCGCCCGTGCACCGGCCGGCCAGGTGGCGGGTGTGGTTGCGGCCGCCGGGGCGGAGCGTCCCGTAGACGAAGAAGGGCAACTGCGGCGGCACGGGCGGCACTCCTCGGGAAGCGGGTCGCACGACCGTACCGGCTGCGGGGCCCGGTCAGCGCACCCCGTGCGGGCGGTACTGGATGCTGATCCGGGGGCCGACCGGGCGGGCCGTCTTCGGCACCGCGTGCTCCCAGGTGCGCCGGCAGCTGCCGCCCATGACCAGCAGGTCGCCGTGGCCGAGGAGGCGGCGCACCACCGGGCCGCCGCCGCGCGGGCGGAGCAGCAGGGGGCGGGGCTCGCCCACGGACAGGATGGCGATCACCGTGTCCCGCAGGGCGGCGCGGCCGGGCCGGTCACCGTGCCTGCCCATGCCGTATCGAACAGATGTGCGATCGTGCGGGCGCGTCAGGCGCGCCGACAGGTTTGAAATCCGCCCGCCGACGCCAGGTACGGGACATGACCCGACCCTCACCCCCGCCCACCGCCGCGCCGGGCGCCCTGCGCCTCTCCGAGGAGGTCCGCCGGGCGCTCGCCGACGGCACCCCCGTGGTCGCCCTGGAGTCGACGATCATCGCCCACGGGCTGCCCCGGCCGCGCAACCTCGCCGTCGCCCGCGAGCTGGAGGACCTCGTCCGGGCCGGCGGAGCCGTCCCCGCGACCGTCGCGGTGCTCGACGGCGTGCCGCACGTCGGCCTCGACAAGGACGGCATCGAGCGCATCGCCACCGACGACACGCTGCGCAAACTCGGCTTCCGCGACCTCGCCCCGGCCGTCGCCACCCGCGCGAGCGGCGCCACGACCGTCTCCGGCACGGCCTTCCTCGCCGCCCGGGCCGGCATCCGCGTCTTCGCGACCGGCGGGCTCGGCGGTGTCCACCGCGACTGGGCGGCGGCCCAGGACGAGTCGGCCGACCTCGGCCTGCTCGCCCGCACCCGGATCACCGTCGTCTGCGCGGGCGTCAAGTCGATCCTCGACGTGCCCGCCACCCTGGAGCGGCTGGAGACCCTCGGCGTCGCCGTGCTCGGCCACCGCACCGCCGAGTTCCCCGGCTTCTACCTGACCGGCTCCGGCCGGCCCGTCGACTGGACGCTCGACGGCCCGGCCGCCGTCGCCGCGGTCATGCGCGCCCAGGACGCCCTCGGCGGCCTCGACTCCGCGCTGGTCGTCGCCAACCCCGTGCCGCCCGCCGAACAGCTCGACCCCGCCCTGCACGACCGGGTGCTCGCCGAGGCCCTCGCCGCGGCCGAGGCGGCGGGCGTCAGCGGACAGGCCATCACGCCGTTCCTGCTCGCGCACCTCACCGAGCACACCGGGGGCGCCTCCCTGGAGGCCAACCTGGCGGCCGTCCGCGGCAACGTCCGCCTCGGCGCCGCGATCGCCCGGCACTGGGCCGCCCCCGACGGGCCGGAGCCGCAGGGATGACGCCGGGCGCCCTGCTCGTCGTCGGCGAGGTCGTCACCGACGTCGTCGCCCTGCACGAGGGCCCGCTCGACCCGCACACCGACACCGCCGCCCGGATCGCCCTGCGGCCCGGCGGCGCCGGGGCGAACGCCGCGGCCTGGGCCGCCGCCGGCGGGGCACGGGTGCACCTGCTCGCCCGCGTCGGCGCCGACTCCGCCGACTGGCACGCCGCGCAGTTGCGCGCCGCCGGCGTCACCCCGCACCTGGCCGTCGACCCGGAGGCGCCCACCGCCGTGGTGATCTGCCTCGTCGACGAGCGCGCCGAGCGCACCCTCGTCACCGACGGCGGGGCGGCCGTCCGGCTGGGTCCGGAGGACTGGGACGGCACCCTGCTGGCCGGCGCGGCTCGCCTGCACCTCTCCGGCTACCAGTTGCTGAGCGGCCCCGGACGCCGGCTCGCCGCACTGGCCGTCCCGGCCGCCCGGGCGGCGGGTGTGCCGGTCAGTGCCGACCCGGCGTCCGCCGGGTTCGTCCGGCGGGCCGGGCCCGCGGCCGTCCGCGCGGCCCTCGACGGCGTCGGCCTGCTGCTGCCCAACGGCGCAGAGGCCGCCCTGCTCGCCGGGGCCGCCGACCCGGCCGTCGCCGCCGCCCGGCTGAGCGCCGCCCACGGCGAGGCCGTCGTCACGCTCGGCGCGGAGGGGGCGCTCGTCGCCGTCGGCGGCCGCGTGCTCGCGCACGTACCGGCCGTCGCCGGGGTCGCCGCCGTCGACTCGACGGGCGCCGGCGACGCCTTCACCGGCGCCCTGCTCGCCGCCCGGCTGGCGGGGGCCGACCTCGTCGAGGCGGCACGCGCCGGCTGCCGGGCCGGGGCGGCGGCGGTCGTGCGGGTGGGGGCCCGCCCCCCGGCCGCGGGCGGCGGCCGGCCCGGCGGTCCCGTGCCGAACGGCCGCGCCGCCGTGCGATGATCGGCCGGTGGAGCGAGCGACGAGGACCCTGCGGCGGATGCGCGGCGGCACGGCCGCCACCGCCGCGCTGCTGACCCTGCTCGGCCCGGCCGCCCTGCCGGCCGCGGCGTCCGAGCGGCCGGAGCGGGCGTTCACCCTCCAGGACAAGCGCATCACCGAGTCGAGCGGCATCACCGCCAGCCGCGCCCACCCCGGCGTGTACTGGACGCACAACGACAGCGACGACGGCCCGTACGTCTACGCCGTCGACGGCGAGGGCCGGACGGTCGCCACCGTCACCCTGCGCGGCATCGACCCGCGGGACGTCGAGGCGATCTCGCTCGGCCCCGACGGCCGCCTCTACGTCGGCGACATCGGCGACAACCTCGACGGCACCTGGCCCGAGGTGTGGATCTACGCCTTCCCCGAGCCGGCCGAACTCCGCGACCAGAAGGTCACCGCCGTCCGCTACAAGGTCCGCTACGAGGACGGCCCGCGCGACGCCGAGGCGCTGATGGTGCACCCCGTCACCGGGCGGGCGTACATCGCCAGCAAGAAGCAGTCCGGCGGCGGGCTCTACCAGGGGCCGGAGGTGCTCTCGCCGTCCGGCGTCAACACCTTCCGGCGGATCGCCGACGTGCCCTGGGTGACCGACGGCGCGTTCTCCCCGGACGGCGGCCGGCTCGTGCTGCGCGGCTACTTCTCGGCCGACCTGTACGCCTGGGAGGGCGGCGGCCCGAAACGGCTCCGCGACCTGGACGTGCCGTTCCAGCGGCAGGGCGAGTCGGTGACGTTCTCCGCGGACGGCGCCGCGGTGCTCTACGGCAGCGAGGGCGCACGCAGCGACGTCTGGCGGCTGGCGCTGGCCGCCGACCCGGCGCCGTCCGCCCCGGCCGCGGCCTCCGGGCAGGCCCAGGCCGCGCCCGCCGGGGGAGCGGCGGCCCCCGCCGGGGACGGCGAGGACGGCGGCGGCCACGCGCTGGCCGCGCTGATCGCCGTGGCCGTCGTGCTCGGCCTGGCGAGCCTGCGGAAGAGGCGCCGCACGTCCTCCTGACCGCCCGTCATGTGCCGCGCCCGCGGGCGCGGCGGTGCCCCGGGCTAGTCGCGGTCCGAAGGCGGCTCGGTCGGGGCACCGGGGGTTGTGGCGTGGGTTGCGGCGGGGGTGGCGTCGGGCTTGGTGTAGAGGATCTCGCGGGCCTGTTCCGAGGCGCGGATGATGCTCTCGCCGACGAAGTCGACGAAGCGGGCGATGTTCTCCAGCCGGGTGGCGGCCGGGGTGTCGGCGCCGAGGACGCGGACGCCCTGCCGTGCGGTCTCGGCGAGTTGGAAGTTGGACCGGGCGGCGGCGACCATCGACTGGTACCAGACGTCGTCGTCGACGGCGTACCGCTCGCGGCGGCGTTCGTCGCGCGTGCGGCGGACGAGGCCCTGGCCCTCCAGGAACGTGATCGCCTTGGAGACGGACGCCGGGCTGACCTGGAGGCGCTCGACGAGCTCGGGCGCGGTGAGGCTGCCCGCGTCGGTGGTGAAGAGACAGGTCAGCACCCGGGACGTCATCTTGGGAAGGCCCTGCTGCATGAGGAGCGTCGTGAACGTCTCCTCGTACTCGCGCACGGCCTCGGCGTCGCGCCCGTGGGCCTGTGCGGGCGCCTCCGCCCCCCGGGGTGCGGGCTGCCTGCGCTGGTGGGTGCGGCGTTCGGTGGCGCGGTGGGCCAGGTCGGCGCGGTACCCGGTGGGGCCGCCGTTCCGCATCACCTCACGCGTGATCGTCGACGTGGGACGGTCGAGACGCCTGGCGATCTCCGCGTAGGCGAGGCTGTCGGCCAGCCCCGCCGCGATCTGCTGGCGTTCCTGCTGGGTGAGTCTGCCTCCCGGCACCGCGATCTCCCTCCGTGCTTCCTGCTGTTGCCCCCAGCATAGCGTTCACTCTTCGCCGATTGCAACGAGCAGTGCGGCTGACGTTGCATTAGATGTACTCCCATTGCAACGATTATGCGCTCTTGAGCTGCACTGATGGGATTAGTGCGCAACAAGTCTCTTGATGGATCCTCGAACGCAACGTAGCGTTTGCGATGTCAGAAACAACGGGTCCAAGGAGCACACCATGCAGAAGTTCGACACCCCCGCCCCGATCACCGCCGTCCTCGACATCCCCGCCGGACGCATCCGGTTCGTCGCCACCGACGGCACCGACACCACCGTCGAGATCCTCCCCGCCGACCCCGCGAAGAGCCGCGACACCAAGGCCGCCGAGGACACCACCGTGCAGTACGCCGACGGCGTCCTGCGGATCGAGGCCGCACCGGCCACGAGCCGGATCCTCGGCCGGTCCGGATCCGTCGAGGTGACCGTCCGGCTCCCCGCCGGCTCCCACCTCGACGCCAAGGCCGCCGCCGCCGAACTCCGGGGCGTCGGACGCCTCGGCGACATCACCGTCGACGCCGCCCAGGGCACCGTCGAGCTCGACGAGACCACGAGCGCCCACCTCACCCTCCTCGCCGGCGACATCACCGTCGGCCGCCTCACCGGCCCGGCCCGGATCAGCACCCAGAAGGGCGACATCCGCATCACCGAGGCCGTCCACGGCGAGGCCGACCTGAGCACCCTCGCCGGCGACATCACCGTCGACGCCGCCCCCGGGACCTCCGCCACCCTCGACGCCGGCACCACCCGCGGCCGCATCCACAACACCTTCCGCAACACCGGCACCACCCCCGCCCTGACCGTCCACGCCACCACCGCCCTGGGCGACATCACCGCCCGCAGCCTCTGAGGAGCGCCCCCCATGACCACCCCCGCCGCGACCACCCCCGTCACCACCGCCCCCGCCATCGCCGCGAACGGCCTGCGCAAGTCCTACGGCGACAAGACCGTCCTCGACGGCATCGACCTCACCGTCCCCCGCGGAACGGTCTTCGCCCTCCTCGGCCCGAACGGCGCCGGAAAGACCACCGCCGTCAACATCCTCTCCACCCTGACCGCCCCCGGCCCGGGCAGCGGCGACATCCACGTCGACGGCCACGACCTCGCCACCCACCCGCAGGCCGTACGCGCCGCGATCGGCGTCACCGGCCAGTTCTCCGCCGTCGACGGCCTGATCACCGGCGAGGAGAACATGCTCCTCATGGCCGACCTCCACCACCTCACCCGCGACCAGGGCCGCCGCACCGCCGCCGAACTCCTGGAGCGCTTCGACCTCACCGAGGCCGCGAAGAAGCCCGCCTCCACCTACTCCGGCGGCATGAAGCGCCGCCTCGACATCGCCATGACCCTGGTCGGCAGCCCGAGCATCATCTTCCTCGACGAGCCGACCACCGGCCTCGACCCGCGCTCCCGCCACACCATGTGGGGCATCATCCGCGAACTCGTCACCGCCGGCACCACCGTGCTCCTCACCACCCAGTACCTGGAGGAGGCCGACCAGCTCGCCGACCGCATCGCCGTGCTCCACAACGGGAAGATCGCCGCGGAGGGCACCGCCGAGGAACTCAAGCGCCTCGTCCCCGGCGGCCACGTCCGGCTGCGGTTCACCGACCCCGCCGCCTACCGGAACGCCGCCCTCGCCCTGCCCGACGCCGGCCGGAACGACCAGGACCTCGCCCTGCAGATCCCCCACGACGGCAGCCAGCGGGCCCTGCGCACCACCCTCGACCACCTGGACACCGCCGGCATCGAGGCCGACGAACTCACCGTCCACACCCCCGACCTCGACGACGTCTTCTTCGCCCTCACCGGCGGCGCCGCCATCCCTCACCAGTCCGAGGAGACCACCCGATGAGCACCCTCGCCCCCGCCCTCCGCGACTCCGCCACCATGCTGCGCCGCAACCTCCTGCACGCGCGGCGCTACCCGTCGCTGACCCTCAACCTGCTGCTGACCCCGGTCATGCTGCTCCTGCTCTTCGTCTACATCTTCGGCAACACGATGAGCGCGGGCATCGCCGGCGGTGGCGACCGCTCCGACTACATCGCCTACATCGTCCCCGGCATCCTGCTGATGACCATCGGCAGCACCGTCATCGGCGCGGCGGTGTCCGTCGCCACCGACATGTCCGAGGGCATCATCGCCCGCTTCCGCACCATGGCCATCCACCGCGGATCCGTCCTCGTCGGGCACGTCGTCGGCAGCGTGCTGCAGTCCGTCGCGAGCGTGGTGCTCGTCGGTGCCGTCGCCCTCGCCATCGGCTTCCGCTCCACCGACGCCACCGCTCTGGAGTGGCTCGCCGCGTTCGGCCTGCTCGTGCTCTTCGCCCTCGCCCTGACCTGGATCGCCGTCGGTATGGGCATGGCCAGCCCGAACGCCGAGGCGGCCAGCAACAGTGCCATGCCGCTCATCCTGCTGCCGCTCATCTCCAGCGCCTTCACCCCCGTCGACGCCATGCCCGGCTGGTTCCAGCCCATCGCCGAGTACCAGCCCTTCACCCCCGCCATCGAGACGCTCCGGGGCCTGCTGCTCGGCACCGGGATCGGCCACAACGGCTGGCTCGCCGTCGCCTGGTGCCTCGCCCTCACCGCACTCGGCTACCGCTGGTCGACCACCGCGTTCAACCGCGGCCAGAAGTAACCGCCGTGGCCGGTGGGCCGGCTCACCCGCTCACAGCTCGCCCCAGGGCGGCGTACTCCCGACCCGGTGTCGGCGTGCGCCGCCCCGTCGGCGTCCCCGGGCCGCAACGGCCCCGACGGGCACCGCTGTCCGCCCGGCGCGAGCAGCCGCACGGAGCGCCCGCACCGCGAGCACCCGCACCGCGAGCACCCGCTACGGCACCGCGGGCACCCTGTGGCGGGCGGCGGCCGCGGACCTCACCGCCGACCGGTGGCCCGCCCGGGTGCCGCGGCCGGCGGGGCGTCCAGCACCGCGAACCGCAGGCCCGCGGCGACCAGGCGGTCGATCAGCGGCCGTCCCATCGCCACCGCCGTGGTCAGCTGGCCGGAGGTCTCCGGCAGGTCGTCGTAGGCCAGGCAGAGCGCAGCCTCGGCGAGCATCACCGCGGTCTCGGTGTAGCCGGGGTCGCCGCCGGACACCTCCGTGACGACCGAGCGCCCGTCGTCCGCCCGCGCCGCGAACCTGACGGTGAACCAGGAACGCGCCCGCTGCTCCGGGCCCGGGCCCTCGCCAGGCCTGCGCAGCGCCGACAGTGCCCGCCGCAGCGCGGGAAGCTGGGCGGCCGCGGCCAGCCCGGCGACGGCGGCGACCCCGGCCAGGGCGACCGGGAGCCGCCGCACCGCCGCGTAGTGGCGGTAGGTGAAGTCCGGGCCGTAGCGCTCCAGGGCGGCCGCCGACCGTCCCACGACCTGCGGGTCGATCGTCGGCAGCGGCACAACCCAGGCACGGGCCGCGCGCGACCGCCCGGGCACCCCGGGCGGCGTACGGACCAGGCGGCCCTTCGGCCGGGGCTCCACGGCCCGCCGTTCGCGGGCCGCCCGCGCCATCGCCCGCGGCCGGGAGAAGGCGGTGAGCGCGGAGGCGACGGTGCCGCCCGAGACGGTGCCGCCGGCCCGGACGAAGCCCTCCACCGCGAGCCGGCCCACCGGGCCGCCGCGCCGCAGCAGTTCGTCGACCGTGAACAGCACGCCGAGGTCGTGCGGCACCGAGTCGAAGCCGCACGCGTGCACCAGCCGGGCGCCGGAGGCCACCGCGCGGTCGTGGTGCCGCAGGTAGACGCGGTCGACGAACTCCGGCTCGCCGGTGAGGTCCACGTAGTCCGTGCCGGTCTCCGCGCAGGCGGCCACGAGCGGCTCGCCGTGCCGCAGGTACGGGCCCACGGTGGACACCACCACGCGCGCCGACGCGGCGACCGCGTGCAGCGAGGCCCGGTCGGCCGCGTCGGCGACCAGCAACGGGAGGTCCGCGCAGCGGGGGTCGACGGCGGCGAGCCGGGCCCGTACGGCGGCGAGCCGCTTCTCGTCGCGCCCGGCGAGCGCCCAGCGGCAGCCTCCGGGCGCGGCGCGGGCGAGGTACTCGGCGGTCAGCCCGCCGGTGAAGCCGGTGGCACCGAACAGGACGAGGTCGTACGGGCGCGGCGTGGCCATCACTGTCCCTACTCGCGGGTAATCGGGATCGCCACGCTAGGAGCGGGCCCGCGGCGCTGTCAACGACGGCGCCGCGGGCCGCTCCCGGCGGTCCGGTCTCAGTGCGCGATGCCGTCGATCAGCTCCTGGGCGCCCTGCCGCTTGAGCGCGAGCGCGGTCGAGGTGCCCAGGTCCTCCGGGCTCAGCGCGCCCGCCCACTCGTGGGCGTCCAGCACCCGCTTGCCGTCCGGGGAGAAGACCCGGCCGCGCATGGACAGCCGGCCGTCGTCGCCCGCGCGGGCGTAGCCGGCGATCGGCGCGTTGCAGTGGCCCTGCAGCACGTGCAGGAACATCCGCTCGGCGGCGGCCTCGCGCCAGGTCTGCGGATGGTTCAGGCCCGCGACGGCCTCGACGGTGGCGGTGTCCTCCTCGCGGCACTGCAGCACCAGGATGCCCGCACCGATCGGCGGGCACATCGCCGACTCGTCCAGCACCTCGCTGATGCGGTCGGCCAGGCCGATCCGCTCCAGGCCGGAGACGGCCAGCAGCAGGGCGTCGGCCTCGCCCGCGTCGAGCTTCGCCAGCCGGCTGTTGGCGTTGCCGCGCATCGGCACGCAGGTCAGGTGCGGGTGCGCGGCGGCGAGCTGGGCGATGCGGCGCACCGACGAGGTGCCGATCCGGGTACCGGCCGGCAGCGCGTCCAGGGTGAGGCCGCCGGGGTGCACGAGCGCGTCCCGGACGTCGTCGCGCGCCAGGTAGGCGGCGAACACCGTGCCGGCGGGCAGCGGCCGGTCGGCCGGCACGTCCTTCAGGCAGTGCACGGCGAGGTCGGCCTCCCCGGCCAGCAGCGCGGCGTCGACCTCCTTGGTGAAGGCCCCCTTGCCGCCGAGCACCGCGAGATCGCCCATCCAGCGGTCGCCGGAGGTCGTCACCGGCACCACCTCGGTCCGCAGGCCCGGGTGCAGCAGGGCGAGTTCGGCGCGCACCCGCTCGACCTGCGCGAGCGCCATCGGGGAGGAGCGGGTGACGATGCGAAGGGTGTCGGACATCCCCCCATGATAGGCCGTCAGATCGGCCCCTCCGCCCGCGCCGGGCCGCGTCCGCCGCCCGACCAGCCGACCAGCACCACCGACGCGAGCGCGGCGAGCGCGCACCACGTCGACGCGAACTCCAGCCGCCACAGGGCCGCGCACACCACCGCGCCGAAGCCCACGAGCACCCCCAGCAGGCGCAGCGTCCGGTCGGCGGCGGTCAGCAGCGACCCGACCGTCGCCAGCAGGTAGCCCGCCGTGAGCAGCACCACCGGGCCGACCCCGACGGCGTACGCCAGGGTGTGGCCGCGCACCCGGGCCGTGACCGGGCCGCCCAGCACGGCCACCGCCAGCGGCACCGCCACCGCCGCGCCCAGTACGAGCGCCCAGCCGGCACGCCGCCGGGCCGCCCCCGGCGGGGCCGCGCACCGGACGCCGAACGGCACCAGCACCGGCAGCAGGGGGAGCGCGATGAACGCCCAGGCCGTCCGGGCCGCCGTGGCGGTGTCCGCGCCGACCCGCCCCTCCGCACCCGACCACACCACCGCCTCCACCAGTTGGTGCAGGCCGAGCACCACCGGCAGGAGGGCGAGCGGCAGCCGCCGCGGATCGCGCACCCGGGCCAGGCAGGCCACGCCGAGGCCGGTCACCACGGCTCCGGCGACGAGGTCCGCCTCCGCGCTCCAGCACACCCGGGGCCACCTCCGGCCGGTCCGCCGTACGTTCGATGCCTGATGCCTGATGCCTGGTGCCTGGTGCCTGGTGCGTGGTGCGTGGTGCCGGATGCGTGGTGTCCCGAGGTGGCCCTCCTCCGATCATGTCCGTCCGCCGTCGGCGGGTCAGGACGGCAGGTCGGCGAGCGTGTTCCAGAACATCAGCTCGTAGGCCTGCAGCACCTGGCCGTAGCCGCGGCCCGTGCCGATCCGTGCGGCGTCGAGGCCGGCCGCCTCCAGGACGGCCACCGCCACCTCGTCCGCGGAGGGGTCGGGCGCGGCGAAGAAGTCGAAGAACGCGCAGTCGGCGTCGTCGAAGCCGTAGTGCCGCCGCAGGCCGCGTGCCACGGCGGCGCAGTAGCCGCCCCAGGTGGCGAAGTTGGCGGTCAGCGCGAGCACCACGCCGACCGGGTCGCCGTTCAGGGCGAGCCACGCGACGTACGAGGGGTACGCCTGGCAGCCCGGCCGTGCGCGGCGCGATGCCATCTCGCGCGGGCCGAGGCCGCAGCGGACGGCGAACGCGTCGAGCAGGCGGAGGGCCTCGCCCTCGCCGTTCGCCAGCACGGAGAACCAGTCGCCCGCCGGGGTGTCGGAGCACCGGGCGGCCAGGACGAGCAGACTGCGCCGGTCGCTCGTGAGGATGCGGTGCTGCTGGGCGGCGAGCTCCGCCAGGGCGGACAACGGTGCCTGTCCGGCCTCGATCGCGGAGACCATGCGGTTCTCGCGCTGCCCGGGCGTGAGTTCCCGACGAACGTCCTCCAGGACGCGGCGCGGAGTGCGGCCCATGGTCGGTGCTCCCTTCCCGCTGTCCGTGCGTCGGGTCGACGGCGGTCGTCGTGTGGTCAGCGTAGGTGCGGCCGAGGTCGGGGCCGGGGCGGCCGCCCCGGCGTGGCGTGGCGCGATGCTCCTGGCGGGGTGCGGCCAGCACTGCTGGGAGCGCTCCCAGAGTGGGGTTTCGGGCTACTTGTGCCCGACAGGCCTCCGTTCACTACTCGGCGCCCGAATGCCGGATTCGTCCTCCCGCATGCGTGAGTCGGGCCCAAATATTCAAGTCTTGAAGACTGTTGGGCGTATTGACGCAGTCTTCCGCCTCTGGCTTGATGATGGCGTCCAGCGGCACGGCTGCTCCTCTCGGGAGAAGAGCGACCCGGTCGCGTGGGAGCGCTCCCGCAGCGCCTCCTGCACCATCTCTGCAGCTCGCACCCTGTACGCCCCCACCCGCTCGGTGGCCGCCCACTCCCCCCGGCGGCGGCCACCGGACAGCCCACCAGAGAGGACGGGACCATGCGCCTTCAGCTGCCCCACCGGCTGACGCGCCGACTCGGCCGCACCGCCGCCGCGCTCGCCGCGGCGACGGCGGTCATCGCCGCACCCACCGGCCTGCAGGCCGCGCACGCCGACACGGCCGCCGCACCGGCGGCGGCCGCCGCCACCGCGGCGGGCGCCGGCTACTGGCACACGAGCGGCCGCCAGATCCTGGACGAGGCGAACCAGCCTGTCCGCATCGCCGGCATCAACTGGTTCGGCTTCGAGACCGGCAACTACGTCGCGCACGGCCTCTGGAGCCGTGACTACAAGAGCGTCATCGACCAGATCAGGACGCTCGGCTACAACACCATCCGGCTGCCCTACAGCGACGACATCTTCAAGGGCACCCAGCCGGCGAGCATCAACACCTCGGGCGGCATGAACGCCGACCTGGTCGGCCTCAACTCGCTGCAGGTGATGGACAAGCTGGTCTCCTACTCCGGCACCGTCGGCCTCAAGGTGATCCTCGACCGCCACCGGCCCGACTCGGGCGGGCAGTCGGCGCTTTGGTACACCGCGGCCGTGCCCGAGTCGACCTGGCTCGCCAACCTCAAGGCCATCGCCACGCGGTACACCGGCAACTCCGCGGTCGTCGGCATCGACCTGCACAACGAGCCGCACGACCCGGCCTGCTGGGGCTGCGGCGACACCGCCACCGACTGGCGGCTGGCCGCCCAGCGCGGCGGCGAGGCCGTGCTCTCGGCCAACCCCAAGCTGCTGATCTTCGTCGAGGGCGTGCAGAGCTTCAACGGCAGCTCCAACTGGTGGGGCGGCAACCTCCAGGGCGCCGGACAGTACCCCGTCCAGCTCAGCGTCCCGAACCGGGTCGTCTACTCGGCGCACGACTACGCCACCAGCGTGGCCCAGCAGCCGTGGTTCTCCGACCCGTCGTTCCCCGCCAACATGTCGGCGATCTGGGACAAGAACTGGGGCTACCTCTTCAAGCAGAACATCGCGCCGGTCTGGGTCGGCGAGTTCGGCACGACCCTGCAGTCGACGATCGACCAGCAGTGGCTGAAGGCCCTGGTGCAGTACCTGCGGCCGACCGCCCAGTACGGCGCCGACAGCATGAGCTGGACCTTCTGGTCGCTGAACCCCAACTCCGGTGACACCGGCGGCATCCTGAACGACGACTGGACGACGGTCAACACCACCAAGGACGCCTACCTCGCCGACATCAAGGCCCCGGCCTTCGGCGGCGGCGGCGGTGGCGGCGGCGGTGGCGGCGGTGGCGACGTGACGCCGCCGTCCGTCCCGGGCGCCCCCACCGTCACCGGCACCACCACGAGCGGCGTCTCGCTGTCCTGGACGGCCTCCACCGACGCCGTCGGCGTGGTCGGCTACGACGTCTACCGCGGCACCACCAAGGTCGGATCGCCGACCGGCACGACGTACACCGACAGCGGGCTGACCGCGGCGACCGCGTACACCTACACCGTCCGCGCCCGTGACGCCGCGGGCAACGTCTCGGCCGCCTCCGCCGCCGTCACCGCCACGACCTCCTCCACCGGCACGAGTTCCGGCTGCGCCGCCGTGGTCACGCTCAACGACTGGGGCAGCGGCCTGACCGCCAACGTCACGGTCACCAACACCGGCACGGCGCCCACCAAGACCTGGCGGGTCGCCTGGACGTGGCCGACCGGGCTCAAGGTCTCGGGCAGCTGGAGCGCCACCGTCGTGCAGTCCGGCCAGACCGTGACCGCCGACAGCCTCGCCTACAACGGCGCGCTGGCGGCCGCCGGTTCGACCACCTTCGGCGTGCAGGCCACCCGTACGGGGACGGCCGACGCCGTCACCACGGCGACCTGCACCGCCACCTCCTGACCCGCGGTACGGGGCGGTGCACCTGGCCCGCCCCGTACCCGGCCCAACTCCGCCGCCCGGGAACCCCGTTCCCGGGCGGCGGCATGCCGTCCGCCCCGCGTTGCCGGTCCGCCGCGCCGGCCGGCCGGATTCGTCATCAGGTTTTACCGAACGGTCGACGGATCGTCACAGTCGGCCGGGTAGCGTCCCGTCATCCGCCGATCACACGGCCGGCCCTCCCGCGGTGCGGGGGCGGCCTGCGGAAGGGGCATGCCCATGAGTCCGACCACCGACCTCGCCGACACCGCGTCCGCGCCGCCGGCCGCCTGGCCCTCCCTCCTGCTGGGGCACGTCGGCACCACCGCCGTGAAGGTCCTCCGGATGGACGGGCGTGCGCTGCCGGACGAACGGCACGCCTGCACGGAGCTCCTGCTCGTGCTCGACGGCCGCCTGGAACTCGCCGTCGAGGACACCGAGGTGACGGTGCTGCCGGGCCGGATGTTCGAGGTGGCGGCGAACGTGCGGCACGCCGTCAGACCCGGCAGCCGGGGCACGCTGGTGGTCGTGGAGGTCTTCGGGGGCTGACCCCGGCCGCCGGGCCCGCCCTCTGCGCGGGCCCGCGGGTACGGGGAACGGCCCGGACCGACCGGACGGCCGCCGCGGGAGGACCGCGGGGTCGGGGCCGGACGGGCCGTTCCGCGACGCCCTCCGCGCGGCGTGCCCGCCGGGGCCCGGTCGCCTGCTTACGGTGGGACGGTGAACCGTCCTGTCGCGCGGGAGACCGCACCGCAAGGCCCTGAACCCGCGAGCGCCCGTACGGACTACACCGGGGCCGTCTACGGGTCGCTCCTGGCGGCGTCCGTGGTCGCCACCGCGGGGACCGCCGGGGAGTTCCCGCGGCTGCAGTTGGTCGTCCTGCTGCTCGTCACCGGGCTCGTGTTCTGGGCGGCGCACGTCTACGCGCGCCTGGCCGGCGAGCGGTTCGTCGGGCAGACGACGCCCTGGTCGGAGGTCCGCAGGGTCGCCCGGCACGAGTGGTCGATCGTCGAGGCGGCCACGCTGCCCGCCGCCGCCATCGCCGTGGGCGCGGTGTTCGGAATCGACCTCGAAACCTGCGGCTGGATCGCCCTGGGCATCGCCGTCGCGCAGATGGTCGGCTGGTCGTGCCTCGGTGCCCGCAAGGCGGGTGCGTCACGCCGGCAGGTCGTGCTGGAAGGCCTCGTCAATCTCGTGCTCGGCCTGGTCATCGTCGCCGCCAAGGGCGCGCTGTCCCACTGAGCGAGGCCGGTGGGGCCGCTCCGGGGAGCGAACCCCGTCAAGCCCGTGCCCGGGCGGGTGCTGCGGTCGGGCGGGTGGAACGGCCTGGCGGGTGGAACGGCCTGGCTGGTGGAACGGCCGGGCGCCGCACGGAACCGGTGTGCGTGCGGCGCCCGGAAGCGGCCCGGGTGGGTGGAGTCCGGGCCGCTCGGGAAGGGTGGTCAGTGGCCGCCGGGGACCGGCAGGTTGAACTTCAGGGCCGGCGAGGCGGCGGCGGCGAGGCCGTGCGCCTGTGCGGGCCACCACGCGCCGGCGGCCGGGTCGGCGGAGCCGTACTCGGGGTCGATGCCGCCGGTGGTGCCGCGGGTGCAGGAGCCGTCCGACTCACCCGGCACCTTGATCCAGAGGAACGCGTCGAGGAGTGGGGTGCGGGTGTCCGCGGTCGGGCGGGTGCCGAGGCCGCGGGCGGGCGGGTTGCACCAGGTCTGGGCGTCCGGGTAGGTCGCGGTCGGGGTCCAGGGGCCCTGGCCGTTGCGGCTGGTGTCGACGACGAAGTGCGGCAGTGCGGCGTCGGCGGGCACGTGCGCGGAGTACCACGCGTCGGCGTCGGCCTGCGGCCAGTACTGGTTGGCGCAGTCGTCGGCCACGGCGCCGGGGGTGTTGGTGAGGTACCAGGAGCACTTGGCGACCTGCGTGCCGTAACGGACGAGGTCGGCGTCCTTCTGGTAGTTGGAGACGTTGAGGAAGAAGCCCTGCGCACGGTTGACGCCACCGTCGACGAGGATCTTCGCCATGGTGCCGGTGTTCTGCCAGCCGCTGTGGCCGGCGTCGAGGTAGACGGCGGCGCGCGGCTGCCGGGCGAGCCGGTCGACGGCGCCGTTGATCTCGGCGAGGCGGTCGGCCTGCTGCTGGGCGGTGCCGCCGCAGAACGTCGGGCTGAGGGCGAGGCCGTCCGGTTCGAGGACGACGACGGTCTGCCGGTTGCCGATGCCCTTGGCGAGGCCGTCGATCCAGGCGGCGTACTCGGACGAGTTGGAGGCGCCGCCCGCGGAGTACTGCGAGCAGTCGCGGCCGGGCACGTTGTAGGCGACGGCGACCGGCACCTGGTGCTGCCGCGCGGCGCGGCTCTGCAGGTCGGCCATCGCGGAGGTGGTCTCCTGCGGGGTGGCCGTGCCGTTGAACCACTGCGCCACCGGGTACGAGGCCATCTTCGCCATGGCGAGGGCGTTCGTGTAGTCGCCGGCCTTCAGGTCGGTGACGGCCTGGTGGGCGGCCTTGCTGTCGAGGTCGACGTAGAACGAGGCGCCGGGGGCGGGCGCGCGGCCGGGGCCCTGGGCCGGAGCGGCGGACGCGGTGGCGGGCAGACAGCAGACCGCGGCGGTGGCGACGGCGGCGCTCGCGGCCGCGATACGACGGCTGGGGCGTGTCACAGGGGCTCCTCGGGGTGGGCGGGCGGTGGCTGCGGGTGCATGGGCGTCGGGTCCGGCGACAGGGCGTTATGTGGGAGCGCTCCCATTCAGTCCTGTTCGTCCGGGTCGTGCCGAGCTTCTCCGGTGGGGTGGAGCGCGGCCTGCTGAGCGTGAATCCCGCAGAAGATGCGGTGGATGGTGATGCGAAGGCAGTTGTAGTCGGAGCCTTCTGAGCCGTCAAGGCTTCGCGCAGGATGAGCCATCAATTGCGGGAGCGCTCCCGCATGCTGGATGCGGGAGCGGATGCGGACCGCTTCGCCCGGGGTGCTTCGGGGTCCGTCGGGGCGACCGGAGGCGGACTCGGTAGACACCGCGCGTGCGGGCACCGGCAGGACCCGACCCGCGGGCCCGCCGACCCGCCCGGCCCGTCGACCCCGCCGGTCCGCCGCACGCGCGCCGAGGCCGTCGGCACTCCGGGGGTCCGGGGTGCCGACGGCCTCGTGGGTCGTCGGGCGGGGCTCAGCCGATCGTGAGCACCTGGCCGGGCTTGATGAGGTCGGGGTCCTCGCCGATGGTGGTCGAGTTGCCGCTGTACACGTTCTTCCAGCCGCCGAGCCGGTGGTCGGCGGAGATGGCGGAGAGCGTGTCGCCCGGCGCCACCGTGTAGGTGTCCGGTTCGGCGGCCGGCGGAGCCTCCGTCACCGTCGTGGCGGGTGCGCCCGGGTCGGCCGACTCCGCGGTGCCGGACGGATCGGTGCCGGTGGCCGGCGCGGTCCCGTCGGTGGTGGGCAGGCCGGTCGTGGGCGCCCCCGTGGTCGGGGCGTCCGTGGTCGGCGTGGGGGTGGTGGGCGCGGTGCCGGTGCCCGGCAGGGTGCCGGTGCCGTCCGTCGGGGCGGGCGCAGTGGTGACCGGTGCGGTCGGCGTGCCGGCGTCCGTGCCGGGCAGCACGGTGCCGGGGGTGGCGGTGGTCGGGGCCGAGGGGCTCGCCGTGACGGCGGTGTACGACTCGTAGACCGCCTGGCTGGTGGTCCAGTACCAGGCGCCGTCCACCTGGTACCAGTAGATGCCGTTGGCGTCGCGGCCCTGCATGCCGGGGAACACCGGGGCGGCGCTCCGGCTGCGGCCCGTCGCCGTCGTGCTGGCGGTCGGGGCGGGGGTCGCCGGGGCGGTGGCGGTGGGCTCGGCGGCCTCGGGCCGGCCCTCTCCGGTGAGCCCCGCGGTGGTGGCGCAGCTGCCCCAGGTGCGGGCGCCGCGGTCGGCGAGCACGCGCTCGGCGACCGCGATCTGCTCGTCCTTGGTGGCGTGGTCGGGGGAGGCGCCGTAGGAGCTGCCGCCGTAGGCGACCCAGGTGTCGAGGTCGAGCTGGAGGCCGCCGTAGGAGCCGTTGCCGGTGGCCCGGCTCCAGTCGCCGGCGCTGGCGCACTGGGCGACGGCGTCCCAGGTGGTGACGGGGGCCGCGTGGGCGCTGGTGGCGGCCAGGAGCGGTATGGCAAGGCCGGCGCCGGCCACACCGGCGGCCGAAACGGCACGCTCGGTCTGGGTGGGGCGGCGGTGACGGCCGGAGCCGATGAAACCCATCGAGTTCCCTCTCCGCACGCCTGCGAGGTGAGCTGTCGGGTTCGGACCGGGAGGTGGCCCGGCCGCGCGGACGCGGCTTCACCCCAAGCCGTCGGGGACGGCGACGAATCGTGGGTCCCCCGTCCCTGCCCAGGTTCTGGTTCGACGACCCGGTGGGCGCGGTGGGCAGGGTTCGGCGTGCCGCGCTTCGGGCGCCCGTGCTGTGGCGGGCTGATCGGAGATTAGAGGGATCGTCACCTCGATAACAAGCCAGCATCCCGACCATCACACAATCATCACGAGTGCTGTCCCGTCACGGTGCCGCATTTCGGCCGGACGGCCCGGGATCAGGAGCGGCGGGACCGCGGGCGTGAACGGCCGCACCACAGGTGAGGTGGTGTCGGGCGGGCCGCGGCAGGCGGATCGGGCGCCGCCGGAGGCCGGGCGGCGGTGCCTCCCGGGGCGCGCGCGGTATGCGTGGGGATTGTGCAGGGCGCCGCGGCGGGAAATGCGCCGATTGCCCTCCCAATTCCCGCGGAATTCACCGCCGGGAATTCCCGCGTCACCCGTCCGGAGCGCGTGTCCGCATTCACGTCGGGGCCGGTCCGGGTGCGCCGGGGCCTGCGGCCGGGGGCTCATCACCACACGAACGAAAGTCCGGTCCGGTGCCGCGCCGACGGTGGGGCGGCCGGTGCCGGTCGCGGCGCACGACCGGTTCGTGACGGAACGGTTCGTCCGCACCCGAGCGCTCGGGCGCGGCCGACCGGGGGCGTCGCGGACCGCCGGCCCGTCCCCGCCCCGCAGGAGGTCAGGCGCCCGTCCGGGCCCCGCCGTCCGTGCGGCCGCGCAGGCCGTGCGCGACCGCCACGGCCGCCAGCAGCACCGGTACGGCGACCACCCGCAGGCCCGCGGCCGTCGCGGACGCGAACTCCGCCGCCCCGGATCCGCCGTGGACCCCTGCGGGGCCGAGCCGGGCGGTGAGCACCGTGCCCACCACCGCGACGCCCAGGGCCGCACCGAACTCCCGGGCCGCGGTGTTCAGCCCCGCCCCCAGCCCGGCCTGCGGCGGCGGCAGCTCCGACACCACCGCGTGGGTCAGCCCGGGTGCGCAGAGGCCCAGGCCGGCGGAGAGCACCAACAGCCAGACGGCGTACAGCGGATACGGGGTGGCCGGTCCGGCGGTCGACATGCCGAGCAGCCCGGCGCCGATCAGCGCCAGCCCGCCCGCGGCGACGAACCGCACGCCGTGCCGGGCCTGCAGCCGGACGGCGAGCAGGGGCACCAGCGCCATGCCGACCGTGAGCGGCACGATCGCGAAGCCCGTCCGGGCCGGCGAGTAGCCCTTGACGTACTGCAGGAACTGCGCGTTGACGAAGAACAGCGCGAACAGGCCGAAGAAGGACGCGGCGGTGCCGAGCGCCGCCGCCCGCAGCCTGCGCGAGGCGAACAGCCGCGGGTCGACCAGGGGGCGGCGTGCGGTCAGGGCGTACCGGGTGAAGGCGGCCAGCAGGGCCGCGCCCGCCGCGAAGCCCGCGAGCACGTGTGCCGAGGCCCAGCCCCGCGACGGGCCCTCCACGATGCCGTACAGCAGGGCGCCCGTGCCCGCGGTGAGCAGCAACGAGCCGAGCGGGTCGGGGGCGGCGGGGTGCCGGGGGAGCCGGGGGACGGTGCGCAGCACGGCGGCGGCCAGCACGGCCGCGAGCGGTGCCATCGCCCAGAACAGCGCCTCCCACGGCAGGTACTGCGCGACCAGGCCGCCGCCGGCGTTGCCGGCGAGGCCGCCGAGCCCGACGGCGAGGGTCCAGGAGGCGAGGGCCTTCACGCGGCGCTCGGGGCCTGCGAGTTCGGTGAGTACCGACATGGTCGCGGGCATGATCAGCGCCGCGCCCGCGCCGGAGACCGCGCGTCCGGCGACGAGCGCCGCCACCGAGCCGAGCGGTCCGGCGGTGGCGCTCAGACAGGCGCCGCCCGCGAACAGGGCGAGTCCGGCGAGCAGGGCGGGCCGCCGCCCGTAGCGGTCGCCGCAGGCGCCGGCCGGGATCAGCAGGCCGGCGAAGACGAGGACGTACGCGTCGACCGTCCACAGCAGGCCGGTGGCGGACGGATGCAGGGCGGACGCGGCGAGCCGGGGGAGCATCAGGTTGATCGCGGCGACCATGCTCTGCGCGACCAGCACGCAGGCGCACATCGTGAGCAGGGTCGGCCGGTGCAGCGCGGCACGGCCTGGCGGGGGAGGGGCGGTGGCGGGGGCGCGCGGGGCGGACCGGCCGGAAGCGGGCATGGACAAGGAGCTCCTCCGGGAGCGGGCGGGTGTGGGTTCCCGTTCACCGTAGGGCGGGTTGTGGGATTGTCTCCAGTGCAAGTTTCGCAAGAGAGGAATGCGTCCCGTGCAATCCGGAATGGACCTGAACCTGCTGGCCGCGCTCGACGTGCTCGTCGAGGAGTCGAGCGTCTCCGGGGCCGCGGCCCGGCTCCACCTCTCCGAGCCGGCGATGAGCCGCACCCTGGGACGGATCCGCCGGGCCCTCGGGGACCCGGTGCTCGTCCGGGCGGGCCGCGGCATGGTGCCCACACCGCACGCGCTGGCGATCCACGCGGAGGTCCGGGCGGTCGTCGAACGCGCCCGCGGCCTGTTCACCGCGGCCGGGCGGGTCGACCTGCGCACGCTCGACCGCACCTTCACGGTGCTCGCCCACGAGGCCTTCGCCGCCGCGCACGGCGCCGCACTGTTCGCCCGCACCGCGGCGGAGGCACCGGGGGTGCGGCTGCGTTTCCTCGGCGAGAGCCACCTGGACGCACCGAGCCTGCGCGACGGGGTCGCCGACCTGGAGGTCGGGGTGATCGACACCACCGCGCCCGAGGTCCACGTCGAACCGCTCCACGAGGACACCATGCTGGGCGTCGTCCGGCCCGGGCACCCGCTGCTCGACGGCCCGGTCACCCCCGCCGCCTTCGCCGCGGCCCGGCACGTCGGCGTCTCCCGGCGCGGCCGGCTGACCGGCCCGATCGACGCCGCGCTCGCCGAACTCGGCCTCGCCCGGACGACGGTGGGCACCCTCGCGTCGTACCCGGCGGCGCTGTTCGTGCTGCGCTCGACCGACCTGGTCGGCCTGGTCCCCGCCCGCAGCCGGGGCCTCGCCGACGGGCTCGGCCTGGTGACCTTCGAGATCCCGCTCGACCTGCCCGCGCTGCGGTTCGGCCTGGCCTGGCACCCGCGGCACGACGCCGACCCGGCCCACGCGTGGCTGCGCGCCTGTGTCCGCGAGCGGCTGTCGGAGACGCCCTGACGGCTGCGGCGTCTCCTGCGGCGGACCGGACGGGCGGGCGCGCCGCCGCGAGCGAGCGAGCGACCGGGCGGTCAGGTCGGCAGCGGCGGCAGGTCCTCGGCGGTGATCGCGCGGTCCTCCGGGCAGATCGGGGCGGGGAGTTCGTCCCGGCCGGTCAGGTAGCGGTCGACCGCGGCGGCCGCCGCTCGGCCCTCGGCGATGGCCCACACCACGAGCGACTGCCCGCGGCCGGCGTCCCCGGCGACGAAGACGCCCTCGGGGCCGGCCGCGAAGCGGTGGTCCCGGGCGAGGTTGCCGCGGGCGTCCAGGCCGATGCCCAACTGCCCGGCCAGGCCGGAGCCGTGGTCGGTGCCCGTGAAACCGAGGGCGAGCAGCACGAGGTCGGCCGCGAGCACCTGTTCGGTGCCGGGCACCGGTGCCCGGCTGCCGGGGGCCGCCTCGGCGAAGCGGACGGCGCGGACCCGCCCGGCCGGGTCGGTGTCGAAGCGGACGGTGGCGGCGGCGTACGCGCGGATGTCGTGCTCGTCCGGACGCGGGGGCCAGAGCTCGCCGGCCTCCTCGTGGGAGGTGGTCTCGTGGCGGACCTTCGCGTGGACGGGCCAGGGCTGGGTGAGCGGGCGGGCCGCCGGAGGCTGCGGATTGATGTCCAACTGCCTGACGTCCAGGGCCTCCTGCCGTACGGCGGTGCCGACGCAGTCCGCAGCGGTGTCGCCGCCGCCGATGACGACCACGTGCCGTCCGCGGGCGTCGACCGGCGAGACGGGCAGGTCGCCGGCCACCACCCGGTTGGCCAGCGGGAGATACTCCATGGCTTGGTGCACGCCTGCGGACTCCCTTCCGGGCACCGGGAGTTCACGCCAGGAGGTGGCTCCGACAGCGAGCACCAGCGCGTCGCAGCGGGCCCGCAGCGTGTCCGCGGGGAGGTCCGTGCCCACGGCCACGCCGGTACGGAACTCCGTTCCTTCCGAGCGGAGTTGGTCGACCCGACGGTCGAGCCGGTGCTTCTCCAGGCGGAAGTCGGGAATGCCGTAACGCAGCAGCCCGCCGACCCGGTCGGCGCGTTCGTACACCGTCACGGCGTGCCCGGCGCGGGTGAGCTGCTGGGCGGCGGCGAGCCCGGCCGGTCCGGAGCCGACCACGGCCACCGTGCGGCCGGTGGTGCGGGCCGGCGGCCGGGGCGGCTCCAGCCCGTGCTCCCAGGCGTGGTCGGCGATGGCGAGTTCGATGTTCTTGATGGTCACCGCGTCGGCGTTGATGGCCAGCACGCAGGCGCTCTCGCAGGGTGCGGGGCAGAGCCGGCCGGTGAACTCCGGGAAGTTGTTGGTGGCGGAGAGCCGTTCCACCGCGTCACGCCAGTCGTCGGCGGAGACCAGGCGGTTCCACTCCGGGATGAGGTTGCCCAGCGGGCAGGCCTGGTGGCAGAACGGCAGCCCGCAGTCCATGCAGCGGGAGGCCTGGCCGCCGATGATGGGCAGCAGCGCCCGCGGCCGGTAGACCTCGTCCCAGTCGTGCACCCGGGCCGCGACGGCCCGCCGCTCGCGGAGGAGGCGCGGTGTCCTCAGGAACGCGGGGTCGGCCATCGTCGGCCTCCGGCGGTGCGGTCCGGCTGGTGACGGGGGGAGCGGCGACGGTGGGCAGCCGGGAAGGCGTGCGCGCGGGGCCGTGTGGCCACCGTACGCCTGCCCCCGCCGCTGCGACAACGGTGACCGCCGCGGGTCACGGCCCCGCCGTCGAAGGCCCGCGGCGGGCCCGCCGCCGGGCCCGCACCGACGTGGGGCCGTCCGCCGGACCGCCGCGGCCGCGGGAGTCGCGCGGGTCTCTCGACCGTCGAGAGACCGGGGGTGGGACAATGGAGCCGGCCCGCGGCCCGGCGCTAGGCTGGGGCGTTCCCGCCGTGCCGTCGAGAAGGTGAAAGTGTCCGACCAGGAGTCGACCCCGCCCCCCACGGGGACACCGGACAGCCCGGGGGCGCCGGACAGCAGGGCCTTCGGCCGCCTCCTGCAGGGCCTCGCCTCCGAGATGAACCTGCTCGGCCACGGATTCGCCGCCGCCCACGGCCTGCACGCCACCGACGTGCAGGCGCTGCTGGCGATCCTCCGCGGTTCCACCGGCGTCACCGGCCCCGCCACCCCGGGCCGGCTGCGCGAGGAGCTCGCCCTGACCTCCGGCGCCGTCACCGCGGTGCTCGACCGGCTGGAGCGGGCCGGCCACATCCGCCGCAGCCGCGACGGCGCCGACCGGAGGCAGGTCCGCCTGCACTACAACCCCGGGGCGAGCCGGATGGCCGCCGAGTGGTTCGGGCCGGTCGCCGCGTGCACGGACGCCGTCGCCGCCGAGTTCGACGCGGACGAGCTGCGCACCGTCGCCCGCTTCCTCGACCGCATGACGACGGGCCTGGAGGAGCTCCGGCACACGCGCCGCGAGGGTGCCGCGGCGGACCTCCCCGCCGCGGCCGGCCTCCCCCGGGGCGAGGACGGGCACGTCGCCCGCGCGGCCGCCGCGGGCAAGGCCCGTTCGGGTGCGGCCGACGCCGATGCCGACGCCGGTGCCGGCGATTCGGATCCGGAGCCTCCGATTCGCATATGACGAACCGTAGCGGGTAAGTCACTCCCAGTGATTGACAGGTGCGCTGCGATGCGGCGGCCCGGCACCGGGAGGCGACGATGGCAACGGTCTTCAACGCGGACTTCGGATCGAACCGGCAGTGGGTGGCGGGGCGCACCAGCGCCTATCCCCGCATGGGGCCCACCAACCGGAGCGACCACAAACTCGACCACCTCGTGCCCGCCTACTGCCCCGGCGGGGAGTTCGTCGCCACCCGGCTTGCCGGCGGCGACCTCTGGGACTGCAACCTGCTGACCACCGAGGGCAGCCCCGACAACTTCCAGCTCATGCCGGGTGACACCCTCCTGGCCCGCGTCACGCTCCCGACCGGCCTCGGCGCCTGGCCCGCGATCTGGACGTGGCGGGACGGCGGCAACGAGATCGACGTCTTCGAGTACCACCCCGACAACCCCGACCTGCTGGAGGTCTCCAACCACGTCCGCGGCGGGTACCGGTACTGGCACGGCGGTGCGGCGGGCATAGCCCCCGGCGCCACCGTCAACCTGCGGACCGTCTTCGGCCGCCGCTCCGTCGACTGGTACGCCAACGGCGTCTCCGTCTACTCCGACCGGCGCGGGGTCGGCAGCGCCTGGCACGCCCACCTGATCGTCAACCTCTCGGTCTCCGACGGCACCTACCACCCGCGGCCCCCCGCGACCGGACCCGGCCGGCTCTCCTGGACCTGCCACAGCCTCACCGTCGAACGCTGAACGGGCCGCTCCACGGCGGCGTCCCCGCGCCTGGAGCGGACCGCTCCAGGTCCGTCCCCGCGCCTCAAGCGGGCCCGCCGCCTCCACGCCCCCGGGTGCCGCCGCGAACGCCGGTCGGAGCTGAACCGGTTGAGTCCATGGCGTTGCGGCACCGGGACACGTCCGGCCTCCCCGACCACCTCCCACCTCAAGCGGTTCGTGGACACGGGCCCGGCGCGGAGCCTAGATTGGGCACCGATCTTCGCGCCGCGAGCGGGCGCACGGAGCCGATCGACGGGCGGCCACGCCCACGGAAGGGCGGGCGATGAGCCGGGACAGGTCCGACGTCAGGCGCGTGACCATCCGGGACGTCGCCGTCCGGGCCGGCGTCTCCACCGCCGCCGTCTCCCTCGCCCTCAACGACCGGGCGGGCGTCTCCGCCGCGACCCGGGAGCGCATCCTCGCCACCGCCCGCGAGCTCGGCTGGACGCCGAACACCGCGGCCAGGTCGCTCTCCGGCCAGCAGGTCGACACCATCGGCCTCGTGCTCGCCCGGCCCGCCCCCATGCTGGGTCGGGAACCCTTCTTCATGGACTTCATCGCGGGCGTCGAGAGCGTCCTCGTCGAACGCCGCTGCTCGCTGCTGCTCCGGCTGGTGGGCACCGTGGAGGAGGAGATCGAGGTCCAGCGCGAGTGGTGGCAGGGCCGCAGGGTCGGCGGCTCGCTGCTGGTCGACGTCCGGATCGACGACCCCCGGATCGAGGCCCTCGCGGCCATCGGCCTGCCCGCCGTGGCCGTCGCCCACCCCTCGCTGACCGGGCCGTTCACCTCCGTCTGGACGGACGACGGCACCGCGGTCCGCGAGGCCGTCCGCTACCTCGCCGCGCTCGGGCACCGGCGCATCGCCCGGGTGGGCGGCCCGGCCGGCCTCGGCCACAGCGCCATCCGCAGCCGCGCCTTCGCCGAGGTCGCCGAGGAGCTCGGCCTGGAGGAGGCGCCCACGCTCGCCGCCGACTTCTCCGGCGAGGGCGGCTCCCGGGCCACCCGCTCGCTGCTCTCGGCCGTCCGCCGGCCGACCGCGATCGTCTACGACAACGACGTGATGGCCGTCGCCGGCCTGTCCGTCGCCGCCGAGATGGGCCTGCGCGTGCCGCAGGACCTCTCGCTCCTGGCCTGGGACGACTCGCAGTTGTGCGAACTCGTCCGGCCCCGCCTGTCGGCGATGAGCCACGACGTCTTCGGGTTCGGCGCCCAGGCCGCCCGCTGCCTCTTCGAGGTGCTCGCCGACGGCGACGCCCCGTCCCGCCCGGCCCCCGCGCCCGTCCTCGTGCCGAGGGAGTCGACCGCCCCGCCCGTCGGCGGCCGCTGACACCGGCCGTACGCCCTGCGGAGGGCGGACCGAAGGCCCTTCCCTCCGGACGCCTCCGGGACGAGTCTGGAGGTGTCGGCGTGCCGGCCCCGGCACCCGTCGCGCACCGAGGGAGGCCGTCATGAACACCCCGACACCCGCGATCCTCGTCACCTACGGCAGCAGGCACGGCGCGACCGCCGGGATCGCGGAGGAGATCGCCGACGCGCTGCGCGAGGACGGCTTCGCGCCCGCCGTCGTGCCCGCGCGCCAGGTCACCGACGTCACCCCCTACGACGCCGTGGTGATCGGCGGCTCGCTGCACGCCGGCCACTGGAACCACGACGCCCTGCGGTGCGCCCGCCGCAACGCCGCCGCGCTCGCCGAACGCCCGGTCTGGTTCTTCAGCAGCGGCCCGCTCGACACGACCGCCGAGCAGGAGGACCTCGCCCCCGTACCCGGCGCGGCCCACGCGATGGCACGGGTGCACGCCCGCGGGCACGTCACGTTCGGCGGCTGCGTCACCGCCGACACCCCCGGCGTGGTGGCCCGGGTCCTGGTCCGCTCCGGGCGGGCGGGCGACTTCCGCAACCCGCCGCGCATCCGCCGCTGGGCCCACCGGGTCGCGGGCGAACTCCGGGCCCACCCGGGGCCGACCGCCACGCCCGACCACGCCGACGCGTAAGCACGTGGCACGATCACCGCTGTGGTGATCTACGACGAACGGCTCTCCGTGCCCGCCCGGTGGTGGCTGGTCGCGGCAGCGGCCTCCCTCGGGGCCGCCGTGGCCCTGCTCCCGCTCGGCACGGCGGCGGCCACCGGCGGCGCGGCCTGCGCGGCGGCGCTGCTCGGCTGGCTGCTCAGCGCGTACGGCGCCGCCCGGATCCGGGTGGCCGACGGCGTGCTCGTGGCGGACGGCATCCCGCTGCGCGCCGAGCACATCGGACGGGTCGAGGTGCTCGACGCCGCCGAGGCCTTCGCCTGGCGCACCCGCCGCGCGGGCCCGCGGGTCCGGCTGGTGATGCGCGGCTACCTGCCGGAGGCCGTCCGGGTGGAGGTCGCCGACCCGGCGCTGCTCGTGCCGTACGTCTACCTGTCGACGCGCCGGCCCGCCGAACTGGCGGGGGCGCTGGCGGCCGCCCGGGCCGGGTCGGGCCGCCGCCACGCCGCGGCCTGAGCCGGCGACGCGGCCGGGGGTCCTGCCCGTGCGTGCCGGTGGACCCGGCACGCACGGACGGGGTGTGCCGCCGCGGTCAGGGAGTGTGGACCTCCGGCCGGGCCGGGGTGGCCATGCCGTCGCCGAGGAAGAACCCGGTGTGCGGCGGCTGGTTGTAGGCGGTGTTCTGCCAGGCCACCGCGGTCCGGTAGGTGGTGTCGTGCATCAGGGTGGTGATCCGGCGGTCGGTCTGCACCGGGGTCGAGTAGATGCGCAGCGCGGTGTTGTCGGTGGTGGCCCAGACGACCTCCTCGCGCCAGTCGCCGAGGATGTCGCCGGAGAGGGCGGGGGTCGACTTGGTGCTGTTGTTCGAGTGGACGCCGGCGGCGGTCAGCAGGCGGGTGTCGCCGCCGGTGCCGTACTTGTCGATGTGGGTGCCGTCGAGGAGTTCGCGCACCGGGTCGGCGTCCCACCAGGCGAGGAAGTTCGTCGAGCCGGGCTTGCGGCCGATGTTCTGGCCCTTGGTGTTCAGCAGCCCGTCCACGGCGGACGACCAGGACTCGGCGCCCGCGCTGCCCGCGTACACGTCGTCGGAGACGCCGCGGCCGTTGTCGCAGCCGCAGGTGGCGTTCTGCCAGATGATCTGCCCGGTGCGGGCGTCGGCCATCCAGGCGGCGGGCTTGCTGGTGTCCTCGTCGACCTTGAAGACCTCCAGCCCGGCGCGGGCCGGGTCGAGGTCGCCGACGTGCAGGGTGTCGCCGTGGCCGTTGCCGGTGTTCCAGAGCTTGGCGCCGTTGTCGTCGATCGCCATCGAGCCGTAGACGATCTCGTCGCGGCCGTCGCCGTCGACGTCGGCGACCGAGAGCTGGTGGTTGCCCTGGCCCGCGTAGGCGCTGTTGCCGCTGGTGTTGGTGTCGAACTTCCAGCGCTCGGTGAGCTTTCCGCCGCGCCAGTCCCAGGCGGTGATCACGGTGCGGGTGTAGTAGCCGCGGGCCTCGATGAGCGAGGGGCGCTGCCCGTCGAGGTAGGCGGTGCCGGCGAGGAAGCGGTCGACCCGGTTGCCGTACGAGTCGCCCCAGGCGGAGACGGTGCCGCGCGGCGGGTCGTAGTCGACGGTCTGCATCGCGGCGCCCGTCAGGCCGTTGAAGACCGTGAGGTACTCGGGGCCGGTGAGCACGTAGCCGGAGGAGTTGCGGTAGTCGGCGGTGGAGCTGCCGATGACCTTGCCGGTGCCGTCGACGGTGGCGTCGGCGGTCTTCGCGGCGATCTCGGCGCGGCCGTCGCCGTCGTAGTCGTACACCTGGAACTGCGTGTAGTGCGCCCCGGAGCGGATGTTGCGGCCCAGGTCGATGCGCCAGAGGCGGGTGCCGTCGAGCCGGTACGCGTCGAGGTAGGTGTTGTCGGTGACACCGGACTGCGAGTTGTCCTTGGCGTTGGTGGGCTGCCACTTGAGCACGAACTCGTAGGCGCCGTCGCCGTCCAGGTCGCCGACGGAGGCGTCGTTGGCCTCGTACGCGGCGGACGGCGGCTGGATCGGCACGTCGCGGTAGCCGCTGCCGAACGCCAGCGAGGCCGGGGAGGCCGCCTGTTCGGTGCCGCCGACCACGGCGCGCACGGTGTACGAGGCGGTGGCGGCCGCGCCGGCGTCGAGCAGGTCCGTCCCGCCGGTCAGGGGTGCGGAGTTGACCTTGGTGGTGCCGCGGTAGACGTTGAACGCGACGCCGTCCGGGTCGGTGGCGAGCCAGCGCCAGGAGACGAGGTTGCCGGTGCTGCCGTGCACGGAGACGAGACCGCGGTCCAGCTTCTCGACCTGCCGTCCGGCGGTGCCCGGGGTCGGGCCGGTCGACGGCGAGGGCGAGGGTGACGGGCTTGCCGAGGTGCTCGCGGTGGGGCCCGGGGACGCGGCGGCGCCGGTGCACAGGACGCCGTTCAGGGTGAACGAGGCGGGTGCCGGGTTGGCGGTGCCGGTGAGCGAGCCGTTGAAGCCGAACGAGGCCGTGCCGCCGGTCGCGACCGTGCCGTTGTACGAGACGTTCTTCGCGGTCACCGCGGCCGTGCCGAGGGTGACGTCGGCGTTCCACGCCTGGGTCACCTGCTGGCCGCCGGTGTAGGACCACTGCAGGCTCCAACCCGACAGTGCGTCACCGAGGTTGGTGATGACGACGTTCGCGCCGAAGCCACCGGACCACGTGTTCGTCACGCTGTAGTCGACCCGGCAGCCGGCGGCCGCCGCGCCGGCGGTGTGCACGGCGAGTCCGGTGCCGGCGCCGGCGAGCACCACCGCCCCGGCCAGGGCGGTGTACCTGCGGCGTACTCTCCGACGGCTGTGCTGGGACATCTGCGCCTTCTCTCGGACGGGGTCGACGGGCGGGTGCGGCCGCGTCGTCCCAGGTCGCCGCCGCACCGCCGAAGGTTGCCGTCGTCGGAGGAGCGCGCTCCCGGGCGTGCCGGGCAGGTGGCGTCCGTCCCCGACCGCACCGGGTGGTTGCGGCGGGTGGTCCGGCCGCGGCCCCGAGGGGGAATGCACCATCCGCGATCCGCGGGATGCGAGGAACGCCCATGAGGGAAGGGGCTGTTGTGCGTAGCGCCACTCTCGCCCGGTTGAGCGCGCGGTGTCAACATTCGCGTCGCCCCGCCGGTGGATCGCCGCCCGCCGGCGGATCGCCCCCGCTGGGAACAGCAGGACGGAACGCACGACGGTCATGCGGTGACCCCGCGCGCGGCGCCGCCGGGCCCGGGCCCCCCGGCTCCGGACCCGGCGGCGCCGGTGGGGGTGGGTCAGACCGCGGTCGCCACGGCGGTGCGGCGGTCCTTCAGGAACACGCCGAGCGCCACCACCGCCGTCGCGGCGGCGAGCACGCCGACCGCGGCGGCCAGCCCGCCGAGCGGCTTCGAGAGGCCGAGCAGCACCAGCGGGCAGACGAACTCGCCGAGGAAGAAGGCCGCCGTCCACAGGCCGGTGCCGCGGCCGCGGTCGGCGTGGTCGAGCAGGGCCATCGCGCGGGTCAGCAGCAGCGGCAGCAGCACGCCGGTGCCCACACAGTTGACGACCGCTCCGACGACCAGCAGCGGTGCGCCGCCGGCCGCGCTCATGACCGCGAACCCGGCGGCGCACAGGGCCAGCACGTACGGCAGGAACGCCTGGGCGCGGGCCCCGACGCGGGCGAAGGACGCCGCGCCGGCGACCGTCGCCGCGCTGGCCACCGCCGTCGCCAGGCCGACCGCGGCGGACTTCTTCACGCCCAGGTCGTCCAGCAGGTACGACATCTCGACCGGCACGGTGTAGAAGACCACCGCGCCGAAGAAGGTGAGGCCGCAGGTGGCGGCCATCCGGCGCCAGGGGTAGGGCCGCTGCTCGACGGCGGAGGCGGCGGAGGCGGCGTCCGTGCCGGCGGCTCCGTCGGCGGCGGTTCCGGCCTTGGGCCGCAGGACGGTGGCCAGCAGCGGCGCGAGCAGCAGGCTCACCGCGTACGCCCAGAACGGCGCCCGCCAGCCGGCCGAGCCGATCGCCCCGCCGATCGCGAAGAAGGCCGTGGCCGAGACGGCCGCGCAGATGGTCTGCACGGCGAGCAGGCGGTCGCGGGCCGGGCCGCTCCAGTAGTCGCCGATCAGCGTGGTGCAGCAGGTCATGATGACGGCCTCGGTGACGCCGACCAGCGCCCGGCTGGCGACGATCGCGCCGAGCGAGTCGAGCCAGAGCGGCGCGGTGCCGACGAAGGCGTAGACGACGGTCGCCCACACCAGCAGGCGGTGCCGGCCGAGGCGGTCGATCAGCACGCCCGCGAACGGCGCGAGCAGGCCGAGCGCGAGCGCGGGTATGGTCAGCGCGATCGGGACGAGCGCGTCCGCGCCCGGTGTGCTCTCGAAGTGGTCCTGCATGCGCGGCAGGACGGGCGCCATGAGGACGGCGCCGAGGATGGGCAGGCAACTGCCGGCCATCAGCAGTACGGCCTTGAGCCGGAGCGCGGGCGTGGAGCCGGTCCCGGGGGTGCCGGCGGCGGCCGCGGCGTCGCGGGCGGCGTCGGGGGCGTCTACGAGGGGGGCGGGCAAGGGGTTCTCCGTTCACGGGGACGGTGCAGCGGGGGCGGTGCGGCTCGACTGTCGGCGTGGAACGCGCCTATTAGTACCAGCAGTTCCTTGCGTCCCTCCGATCACCCTCACCCCGCCTTCACGGGCCGCGCGCCCCTCGGACGGCCCTGAGCAGGGGCTTTGACGTGCCCTCACCCGTTCGCGGAGCGCGTATTGACGGACCGTCACCACCGGACGGTCCGGGCCGCGCGGGCGGGGCCGGTGCGCCAGATGTGTGCAGCGCGTGCGTGAACGGTGTCCACCCCGGCACCGCCCGCCTCCCGCGACGGCCCGGCCGCGCCGCCGTTCCGGCCCCGGCCGGTCGCCCGGCGGGGGCAGGAACGGCGGGTCGTTGCCGGGCGTGCCGGCCCGCCGCGCGCTCTACTGGTGGACGGACGCGACAGGACGCGCCAGGCGCGACGGCACCCCGTACCGGCGGGCGGGCCGGCCCCGACCGGGAGGACCAGAGACGTGCACGAGAACGCCGGCAGCCCCCGACCGGCCGATCCCGCAGCCATCGCCCGGCGGATCGTCGAACGCAGCGAGGCCCTCGGCATCGCCGAGGCCGACCTCGCGGCCCGCGCCGGCATGGCGCCGCGCTACCTGCACCACCTCGTCGAGGCCGGGCCCGGCTTCGACCCCGGAGGCTTCCTGCGGCTGGCCGCCGCGCTCGGCACGACCTACCGCGAACTCGTCGAGGGCGGCGCGGACCCCGCCCCGGGGCAGCGCGGGGCGGCGGCGCACCCCGTGCTCGTCCAGCTCTCCGCCCGGGAGTGCTGGGACCGCATCGGCGGCCACGGCGTCGGCCACCTCGCCCTGCCCGCCGGGCCCGGCCCCGCGGTCTTCCCGGTGAACTACGTGGTGGACGCGGGCACCATCGCCTACCGCACCCGGCCGGACGGCGCCGCGGCCGCCGAACCGGGCAGCAACGTCTCCTTCCAGGTCGACCGCATCGACGACCGCCTCAGCCGTGGCTGGAGCGTGCTGATCAGCGGCACCGCCGAGCACGTGGAGGACCCGGAGGCCGTCCGGCGGCTGGCCGGGCACGCCGGCGCCGAACCGTGGGCGGGCGGCGTCCGGCCGCTGTGGGTCCGCATCCGGCCCACCCGGGTCAGCGGCCGCAGCGTCGGCACGCGCTGACCCGCTGACCCGCTGACCCGCTGAACCGCTGGCCCCGGGCCGCTTATCCCAGGCTCCCGACCCCCGACCCCAGGCCCCGGGCCCCCGCTTCCCGGTCCGGCGCTCCCGGCCGTACGCCGGACGGGTCACCCCGACGCGCCGGACGGCGAGCCCCCGCCGGGCCCGCCGCGATCGCTAGCCTGGCGTCGCCATGACGATCGCCATCGCCCTGCTGACGCAGGACCTCCGCCTGCACGACAATCCGGTGCTGCACGCCGCCCTGCGCAGCGCCGACGAGGTCGTCCCGCTGTTCGTGCTCGACCCCGACGTCGAGGCGGCCGGGTTCGCGGCCGCCAACCGCCGGGCCTTCCTCGCCGACTGCCTCACCGACCTCGACGCCTCGCTGCGCCGGATCGGCGGCCGGCTCGTCCTGCGGCACGGCCGCAGCGCCCCGGAGACCGCCCGGCTGGCGGCCGAGACCGGCGCCGTCACGGTGCACGTCGCGGCCGGGGTCAGCGGCTTCGCCCGGCGCCGCGAGCACGCGCTCCGCGCGGAGCTCGGGGAGCGCCTGCACGTCCACGACGGTTCGCTGACCGTGGCCCCGCCCGGCGCCGTCACCCCCTCGGGGAAGGACCACTACGCGGTCTTCACCCCCTACTTCCGGGCCTGGCAGCAGACCGCCCGGCGTCCCGTGCACCGCGCACCGGCGGTGCTGCGCACGCCCGAGGGCCCGGCGGGCGCAGCCGTGCCGTCCGTCCGGCCGGACTCGCCCGGGCTGCCCCCCGGCGGCGAGAGCGAGGGCCGGCGCCTCTGGAAGGCGTACGACGTCGACCGGTACGCGGAGGTGCACGACGACCTCGCCGCCGACTCGACCTCGCGGCTCTCGCCGTACCTGCACTTCGGCTGCCTCTCCGCCACCGAGCTCACCGCCCGCGCCGGAGACCGCGGCGGCCCCGGCGCGGAGGCGTTCGTCCGCCAGCTCGTGTGGCGCGACTTCCACCACCAGGTGCTCGCCGCGCGCCCGCGGGCCGCCTGGCACGACTACCGCCCGAAGCACGACGGCTGGACGGCGGACTCCCGCGAGGCCGCCGCCTGGCGGGAGGGCCGGACGGGCTTCCCGGTGGTCGACGCGGGCATGCGGCAGCTCGCCCACGAGGGCTGGATGCACAACCGCGCCCGGCTGCTCACCGCGTCGTTCCTCACCAAGACCCTGTACCAGGACTGGCGTCCGGGGGCCCGGCACTTCCTCGACCTGCTCGTCGACGGCGACCTCGCCAACAACCAGCTGAACTGGCAGTGGGTGGCCGGCACCGGCACCGACACCCGCCCCAACCGGGTGCTCAACCCGCTCACCCAGGCGGACCGCCTCGATCCGGACGGCGCGTACGTCCGCCGGTGGGTGCCCGAACTGGCCGGGATCCCCGGCCGGGCCGTGCACCGCCCCTGGTCGCTCGACCGGCGGCCCGAGGGCTACCCGCCGCCGCTCGTCGACCCGGCCGACGTCTCCGCCCGGCTCCGGCAGGGGCGCGGCCTCGACGGGTAGCGCCCGGGCCGGCCGTGTCCGGGCGGGCCCGACCCGAAGTGTGCGGACCCGGTCGGTACGGGCGGGGGATGCGCGCGCGCAAGCCGGGCACACGGGTCGCCAGGATCCCTGGAAGGAGACCCCTGATGCTGCCCGTAGGACTGCTGCTGCTCCTGGCGACCGGTGCCTTCACCGGCCTGCTGATCGTCGAGAACGCCCGCACCGCCCCCGACCTCACACTCACCCTGGTCGGCCACGACACCACCGTGAGCACCCTGGAGGTCTTCCTGGCCGGGATCGCCCTCGCCCTGGTGTTCGCCGTGGGCTGCGCGCTCGCCCTGGCGGGCCGTCGCCGGTCCGCCCGCCGCTCCGCGGAGCTCCGGTCCGCCCGCAAGGCCCTGCGGGCGGCCCGGCCGGGCGGCGCGCGGCCGGCCACCACCTCCGTCAAGGGCCCGGCGGCCTCCGCGGCCTCCCAGGCGTCCCCTGCGTCCCCGTCGCGTCGTCGGCGGCTGGTGCAGCGGCTGGGCCTCTGACCGACGGCCCGGTCCCCGGCCGAGGCGCCGACGCGGCCGACCGCTCACGCGCGGTGGCGCGGGGAGTGGTGGGGCGGGAGTGCGGCGACACCGCGTTCCCGCCCGGCTGCCGGGCTCGGACGGCCGGGTGGACCCGGTCGATGGTTCGGGAGCAATGGTTCGAGAGCGATCGATCGGGTAGATGCGGAAGGTGGAGGCGTTCGGCCGTCGGCCCGCCTCCCCGCCCGAGGCGCCGAGCCGCCGGGCGGCCCGGAACCCCGGGCGGCAGCCACCCTCCTGGACCTCGGGCGGCCGCCACCGCCCCGCTGCAGGTCGCGCACCGCGCCGGCCTGTCGCGGACGACTCCCGCGGAGACGACCATGGCAGCTCCTCCGACCAGCGCGCCCCCGGAACCGGCCCCGGCGACCGTACCCGCGGCAACCGCCGTGCCGGACGCCGTCGTGCCGGACGCCGCCGTGACCCTCGCGCCGGACGCGGACGCCCCCTGCCGCCGGCCCGGCCCCGACGAGCTGCGGGCCATGGGCAAGGCCGAGGCCCGCGCACTCAGCGACGCGCTGTTCCGCCGGCTCGCCGGCCTCGAACCGGGCACCCGGGAGTTCAGCTACGTGCGCGGCACCGTCATCGAACTCAACATGCCGCTCGTCCGGTTCGCCGCCGCAGGCTTCCGGCACCGCAGTGCCGAGCTCGACGACATCGTGCAGGTCGGCACGGTCGGCCTGATCAAGGCGGTCGACGGGTACGACCTCGACCGCGGGGTCGAGTTCCTGACCTACGCCATCCCCACCATCACCGGGGAGATCAAGCGGTTCTTCCGCGACACCACCTGGCCCGTGCGGATGCCGCGCAGCCTGCAGGAGATGTCGCTGTCGGTCGCGCGCGCCGCCGACCGGCTCGAACAGGACCTCGGCCGGCCGCCCACCGTGCAGGAACTCTCCGACGACCTCGGCGTGGACCCCGAACGGGTCACCGCCGGCCTCGGCGCGGGCCGGGCCTACCGCTCCGACTCCCTCGACTCGCTGCGCGACGACGGCTCCGACGAGCCCGGCACCTCGCTCCTCGACCGGCTCGGCGCCTGCGACCCGGACCTCGCCCTGGTGGAGTTCCGCGAGTCCGTCCGGCCGCTCCTGCGCGACCTGCCGGAACGCGAGCGCGCGGTGCTGCAGCTCCGCTTCTGGGGCGACCGCACCCAGTCGCAGATCGCCGAGGCCATCGGGGTCTCCCAGATGCACGTGTCGCGGATCCTCGCCGGCATCCTGGAGCGGTTGCGAGAGAGCCTGGAGGACGCGCCCGGCGGCCCGGAGCGCACCGGGGAGTGAGGCGGGCGCACGCCCGCGCGGACCACCCGACCACACGGGAGGAGGCCGGCCCATGGAGGCAGGCACCGGGAACGCCGGCCCGGCCCGCGGAGCCGTACCGCTCACCGTCACCGTGCAGCGGACGGCGCTGGGCTGGACCCTGGGCCCGGTCGGCGAACTCGACCACGACACGGCCGGTCCGTTCGCCGACGCGCTCGACGCCGCGCTGCGCACACCCCGGGCCGTGGTCGTGGTGGACTGCGCCGGTCTGGGCTTCTGCGACTCGACCGGCCTGAACCTCCTGCTCCGGGCCCGCACCACGGCCGTCGCGGACGGCAGCGAGATCGTCATCGCCCGGCCCACGCCCATGATCGAACGGATGCTGGCGATCACCGGCACCGGCGCCGTCTTCCGCGTCGTCGACACCGTCGAGGCGGCCGGCGTCGCCGACGGCACCGCGGCCGGGGGAGGCGACGCCCCGTGACCGGACGCACCGGGTCACCGCTGCCCGCCGGACAGATCCGCCGGCTCGCGCTCTACGGCGCCGGCGGCGCGGTGCAGCGCTGCCGCGACTTCACCCGTGAGGCGCTGTACGACTGGGGCTGGCTTCCCACCCGGCCGGGAGATCTGCCGACCGTCGCGGAGGACGTCCTGCTCATGGTCAGCGAACTCGTCACCAACGCCTGCCTGCACGCCGGGGGCCCGCGCGAACTCACCCTCCAGCGCACCGCCGACGGCCTGCGGGTGGAGGTCGCCGACAACAGCCTCGACCCGCCGAGGCTGCGTACCGGCCGGCCGCGCACCGTCCCCGGCGGGCACGGGCTGCTCGTCGTCGACCGGCTCTCGACGGCCTGGGGCTCCGAGCCGGGCCCGGTCGGCAAGACCGTGTGGCTGGAGGTCGGTGCCCCGGTCGACCTCCGCCGGGGCTGACACCGCCGCAGCCGGCCCCAGCCGCGTCCGGGGCCGGCTGCGGCGGTGTCAGCCGGCGGCGGTGACGGCCGCCAGCTCGTCGACGACGTCGTGGAGTCGCCCGTGCCGGGCGAAGGCCGCCCGCTGGCGGTCCGCACCGGTGCCGGCCGCCCGCAGCGCGGCGAGCAGCCGCCGTACGGTCGCCAGGTCGCCGGCGGCCTCCAGTCCCGGCCGGGCCCGCTCCACCAGGCGGTCGACGAGGACGTCGATCGGCAGGATCCGGCCCGTGCCCGGGTCGCGGGCCGTCGCGCCGAGCCCGTGCCGTGCCGCCGACCAGTGGGCTTCGAGCAGTTCGGCCGGGCCGCCGCCGTGGCCGTCGGAGTCCTGCGCGGCCGCGTCGGACGGTTCGGCCAGAAGGGTGGCGGCCAGGCCCCGCAGGAGCGCCGCGACGAGCACCGTGGTGTCGACGTCCGCGTTGCTGTCGGTGACCCGGGTCTCCAGGGTCGGCACGTGCTCGGACGGCCGGGAGTACCAGTAGATCATCGCCGGGTCGAGGATCACCCCGGAGTCCAGCAGCCGTGCCACGGTCGCGCGGTAGGCGGGCTCGTCGAGCCGCGGGGACGGGCCGACGGTCGGCCACCGCCGGTAGTAGGCGTGCCGCCAGCTCGCGAAGCCGGTGTCGCGGCCGGAGCTGTACGGCGAGTTCACGGCCAGGGCCTGCACCACGGGCAGCCACGGGCGGAGCCGGTTGTTGAGCGCCAGTGCCGTCGCCCGGCACTCCACCCCGACATGGACGTGGCAGCCGCACACCGCACCCTCGGGGCTGGCCGCGACCGCCCCGACGAGCTCACCGATCTCGCGGTAGCGAGGGGTGTCGGTCACGCCGGGCGGCCGCCCGTCCGTGACCACCGGCATGCCCGTGCCGACCAGCCGGCAGCCGGCGTCGGCGGCGGCCTCGTGGAGCGTGGCACGCAGCCGCACCAGCTCGCCGCGGAGGTCCGTCAGGGTGAGCCACGGGCGGGTGCAGACCTCCGCCTGGGAGGTGAAGAACTCGCTCTGCACCTGCTCGCCCAGCTCGTCCGCCGCCGCCTTCACCACGACGGGGGCCAGCCCGGCCGGCAGCCGCGAGCGCCGGTCGACGAGGAGGAACTCCTCCTCGACGCCGACCGTCGGCACCGCGATGCCGCCGCCGGCCGGGCCGGCAGGGGGTGTCACCGGGGCCCGCCGTCCGGGGCCGTCGGGGCGGCCCGGTCCGTCGGGCGGGGTTCCGGTGCGGGGGAGGGGTCCGGCGGCACCGGGTCGGGCCCGGGTGCGGGCGGCGACGGCGGCACCGGCGCGGGCGGTGTCGGCTCCGGGGAGGGCGGCCCGGGGACCGGCGGTCCGGGCACGGGCGGGGTGGGGACGGGGGCCGGCGTCGGGTCCGGGAACGGGCCGACGTCGGGTCCGGGCGGTACGGGGACGGTCATGGGAACGGCCTCCTTGCCGACGCGGTGGCGGTGGCGGCGGCCCGGTGTGCACCGCCGTCCGCCTCGTCCATGGTCGGACGCCCTGCCCGGTGCCGCAGGGCAGGGCGCGGACCGGTACGTCCGGCGGCGCCGGACGCCCTTGTCCGGCGCGTACCCCGGACCGCCGTGCCGAACCGCCGTCCGGCCTCCCCCGGATGGGTGCGGGCCCGGCCGTGGGCGGGCCGGCGGTCGTGGGGCGCGCACCCGGCTCCGGTGGTGCCGCCGCCAGGGCGCCCGGCCTGCGGTTTCGTCCGGCGCGGGCACGGGCAGAGCCCGGACGAGGGGGCGGGAAGGAGAGCCGCCATGTCCGTCAACCCCGGCCCGCCGGAGCTCAGGCCGCACGACACGGCCGCCCCCGGGACCGCCCGGGCGGTCCCGGTGAACCCCGGGCCGCCTGCCGACACCCTGCGGGAGGCCGAGGGAGTGCCCGGCGGCGCGGGCGCGCACCACCGGCACCGCCTGTCCTTCCGGGGCCGGGGCGCCCGTCACGGGGAGTCCGGCGGGCCCGGTGCCGGGACCGGCCCACCGCCGGGGCGCGGGGGAGACCCGGCCCGCTGAGCCGCCCTAGTGTCCTGAGCCAGGACACTAGTGACGGTCGTCGTCCTGGTGCCGCCGCACCAGGAGCGGGAGCAGCAGCCAGCACACGCCGAACCAGAGCAGCACGCCGCCGGAGATCAGCCAGGCCGCGGCGCCCAGGCCCGCCACCTTGAGCAGCAGCAGGAGGGCCGCGCCGACGTTCAGGGCGAGCAGGGTGATGCCGAGTGCCACCACGCGGGCGGCGGCCCGCACCATGCGCGGCTTGAGGTGCCGCCCGGTCAGCAGCCGGTGGTAGGTGACCGGGGCCATCAGCGTGCCCGTGGCGACGGCGCCGAGCGTCACGACGACCACGTACAGGCCGCGGTCGAAGCCGTGCAGGGTGGTGAAGCGCTCGGTGAAGACGACGGTCAGCAGGAAGCCGAACATGATCTGCGCGCCGGTCTGGGCGATCCGCACCTCTTGGAGGAGTTCGGCCCACAGTCGGTCGGCGCGTTCGTCCGCGCTCTCGTCCCGACCGTCGGCCGGGCGCTGTTCGCCCGCCATGTCCTGGCGGATACCCGCTACGGCGGCGGCGATGCGCGACGGGGTGAGGGTGATCCGCGGCGGGCGCCGGTGCTCGGCCGTGCAGGACGGCGCAGTGCCGGGTCGCAGGTCGGCGGCTGCGTGACGGGTCGACAGTATCCGCCGTTCGATGGGCAATTTGCAGAAAAATATCTTGTTATTGCGATCCCGTCCTGATGGGATGGCGTCGCCCCGGCGGCGGACCGGCCGACGGGTGGGGGAGCGTCGGGAGGGGATGTCGTTGGCCGGGATCGAAGACGTCGGGCACCGGCCGGAGGCCGGGCCGCCGGCCGCCGGCCACGCGGACCCCTCCGCGGGCACGGCCACCGCGCCGGACGGCCCCGCCACCGCCGACACGCTCATCGAGGCGGTGGGGCTGCGCAAGGTGCACCCCTCCAAGGGCGGCGCCACCCCCACGGAGGCGGTCGCCGGCATCGACTTCACCGTCCGCCGGGGCCAGGCCTTCGGCTTCCTCGGCCCGAACGGGGCCGGCAAGTCCACCACCATGCGCATGATCGCCTGCGTCTCCCCGGTCTCCGGCGGCAGCCTGCGCGTGCTCGGCATGGACCCGGCCCGGGACGGCTCCGCGATCCGGGCCAGGCTCGGCTCCGTGCCCCAGGACGACACCCTGGACACCGAGCTGACCGTCCGGGAGAACCTCCTGGTGTACGGCCGCTACTTCGGCCTCTCCCGGGCCGTGATCCGCGAACGCACCACCCAGCTCCTCGAGTTCGCTCGGCTCGCGGACAAGGCCGACGAGCCGGTCGAGGCCCTCTCCGGCGGCATGCGGCGCCGGCTCACCATCGCCCGGTCCCTGATCAACCGGCCGGAGATCCTGCTGCTCGACGAGCCCACCACCGGGCTCGACCCGCAGGCCCGCCACCTCCTGTGGGAGCGGCTCTTCCGCCTCAGGCAGCAGGGGGTGACCCTCCTGCTCACCACCCACTACATGGACGAGGCCGAGCAGCTCTGCGACCACATCGTCGTGATGGACCACGGCCGGATCGTCGCGGAGGGCTCGCCCGCGGACCTCATCCGCCGCCACTCCACCCGCGAGGTGCTGGAACTGCGCTTCCCCGCCGGGGAGCAGCAGGCCGCCGCCGCACGGCTGGCCGGCACCGGCGAACGCCTGGAGGACCTCCCGGACCGGGTGCTCGTCTACGCCGAGGACGGCGAGGCGGCGCTCGCCGCCGTCCACGAACGCGGCGTGCGCCCGCTCACCGCGCTGGTGCGGCGGGCCGGCCTGGAGGACGTCTTCCTGACCCTCACCGGCCGGACGCTGGTGGACTGACGTGACCTCCGTGAACCCGGCGGCCGGGGCCGCCCCCGCCGGACGCCCCGCGCCGACCGCACCGCTGGACGCGCTCGCGGCCCGGGTGCCCGCCCTGCGCGCGTTCGGCTACTGGATGCGCCGCTACCGCCGCACCTGGCGCGGCTCGGTCGTGATCAGCGTCGTCAACCCGCTGCTCTTCCTGCTCGCCATGGGCGCCGGCCTCGGCCGGCTCGTCGACGCCAACCAGAGCGCCCAGCTCGCCGGCACGCCGTACCTCGACTTCCTGGCGCCCGGCCTGCTCGCCGCCTCGGCGATGCAGAACGCCTTCGTCGAGGCGGCCTACCCGGTCTTCCGCGCCACGCGCGGCCAGGGTGCCTACCCGGCCGCCGCCGCGACCCCGCTGCGGCCGGGCGACATCCTGGCCGGGCACCTGCTCTTCGTCGCGTTCCGGGTGCTGACCAGCGGCGTGCTGTTCGTGCTGGTGCTGCTCGCCTTCGGCGTGGTCGGGCCGGGCACCGGACTGCTGCTCCTGCCGCCGGTGCTGCTCACCGGCCTGGCCTTCGCCGCGCCGCTCGCCGCGTGGGCGGTCGGGGTCGACCGGCCCGGCCGGATCAACGGCAGCTACCGCTTCGTCGCCATGCCGCTCTACATGTTCTCCGGCACCTTCTTCGCGGTCGCCCAGCTGCCCGGGTGGCTGCAGGCCGTCGTCGGGGTCACGCCGCTCTACCAGGGCACGGAGCTCACCCGCTCGCTGGTGCTCGGCACCGCCCAGCCGGGTGCCACCGCCGCGCACACCGCCTACCTGCTGGCCCTCGCCGCCGGCGGGACCCTCCTCGCGCGCCGCGGCTACCGCCGACGCCTCCACCGCTGAAGGAACCCCACCGTGTTCGCCCAACTGCTGAGACACCCCGCGGTCGCGGGGCCCGCCGTCCTGGTGGAGCGCAACCTCGTCATCCACCGGCACAGCTGGTACCTCCTGCTGGCCGAGGTCTTCGAGCCGGTGCTCTACCTGCTCTCGATGGGCGTCGGGATCGGCGCCCTGGTCGGCGACGTACCCGGCCTCGGCACCGGCTCCGCCGGCTACGCCGCGTTCGTCGCACCGGCCCTGCTGGCGACCGCCGCGATGAACGGCGCCATGAACGAGACGACCTTCGCCATGTACGGCAAGCTGCGGGAGCTCAGGACGTACGACTCGATCCTGGCCACCCCGCTGACGGTGCGGGACGTCGCCCTCGGTGAGGTGCTGTGGGCGCTGCTGCGCGGCACTGCGGTGACGCTGGTATTCGGCGTGTTCCTCGCGGTGTTCGGCCTGGTCGGCTCGGGGTGGGCGCTGCTGGTCGTGCCGGGTGCCCTGCTGATCGGCTTCGCCTTCGCCTCGCTGGGTCTCGCCGTCGTGACGTACGTGCGCTCCTGGCAGGACTTCCAGCTGATCCAGCTGGTGATGCTGCCGATGTTCCTCTTCGCCACCACGTTCTACCCGCTGGGCGTCTACCCCCGCCCGGTGCAGCTGGCCGTCGAGTGCCTGCCGCTCTACCAGGGCATCGAGCTGATCCGCCGGCCCGTGCTGGGCACCGTGGACGCCGGGGTCGTGGTGGCCGCGCTCTACCTCGCCGTGCTCGGCACGGCGAGCCTGGCCGTCGCGCTCCGGCGCCTGGAGCGCACGCTCGCGCGCTGACGGCCACCCGGCCACCCGGCCCTGCGGCCGCCGCTTCGCGCCGCCCGGCGTCCGGGGTCAGCTCCGTCCGAGCGTCCGCAGGGCCCGCGTGAACGCGCCGACGTCCGCGCCGAGGGCGGCGAAGAACGCGGAGTCGCAGCTCTCGACCGCGACCACCGCCCGGTCGGCGAGCGCCCGCCCCTCGTCGGTGACGGCGAGGGCGCGGGCCCGGCGGTCCTGCGGGTGCGGCGGCCGGTGGACCAGGCCGCGCGCCTCCAGGGCGCGCAGCACCTGCGAGGTCATCATCGGGTCGGTCGCCGCGTGGTCGGCGAGCTGCCGCTGGGTGACCGGACCGTCGGCCTGCAGCCAGGCCAGCGAGGCGAGCAGCACGAACTGCACGTGGGTCAGCTCGTGGGGCTTCAGCGCCGCGCGCTGCGCGGCCTGCCAGCGGTTGGTGACCTGCCACAGGAGCAGGCCGGTGCTGTGCTCGGCCTCGGTGAACCCGCTGGCCAGGCGTGGGGGTCGGTCGTCCATGCGCCGACGATAGCCGCCTGCCGGGGCGGCCGGGCCGGCTGCCCCGCGCCGCGTGCTCACCGGGCCGCCGACGCCTCCCGCGCCGACCCGGTGCGCGGCGCGTCCGGGCCGGCGCGGTCGTACGCACCGGCTGCGGCCTCGGCGGCGGCGGTGTCGGCCTCGGCTGCGGCGGCGAGCCGGTCGAGGTCGTTCTGGAGGGTCGTCCGGATGCCCTTGCCCAGGACGGCGTACCAGAACAGGGCGAGCGGCCCGGTCAGGGAGACCTCGACGCGGACGCCGGTGCCGCCCTGCGGGGTGCGCTCGACGTGGTGCCGGAAGGTCAGGCGCGCGCCGAGGAGCCTCGACACGTCGGTGAACTCCCGGTCCGGCACGAGGGCGCTGACCGTGAAGGGCACCCGCGGCCCGCCCTTGGGCTTGAGGACGCCGGTCGCGCCGGCGGTGAACGGGCCGTCGAGCCGTACCCACTCGGTGTCGGCGTTCCACTCCGGCCAGGTGTCGGTGTCGGCCCAGCGGGCGAAGAAGGCGGCGGGCTGTGCGGTGGACGTGGTGCGTGCCTCGGCGATCGTCGTCATGCAAGTAGTATGCGCGCTTAGTACTTGTCGGGTCAACCCCGCCGCTCCTCGTCCGCCCGGCCGGTCTCAGACCGACGCCGTGACCCGCCCGTCCCGGTGCGCGTGCCGCCCGAATCCGTGGAGGCCGTGGAGGCCGTGCCGCTCCTGCCCCGCGATGTGCCGGGCCACGACGTCCGCGTCCCGGCCCGCACCGCCCACCAGCATCGAGCTGAAGGCCCGCTGGAAGGCCAGCCCCACGAAGTACAGGCCCGGCACCGCCCGGCAGACGCCCCGCTGCTCCTCCGGCCAGCCGTCCGCGCCGAAGGCCGGGAGGTCGATCCAGCCGAAGTCCTGCCGGAAGCCGGTGCACCACACCACGTTCGTGGCCTCCACCACCCGGCCGTCCGCCAGCACCGGCATGCCGTCCCGCACCCCGGTCATCCGCTCCGGCACCCGCTCGACGCCGGCCGCCGCGAGATCGGCGGCCCGCACCCGCAGCAGCGGCCCGCCGTGCGCACGGACCTCCGGGCGGAGCCGCCGCCCGAGGGGGTTGCCGGTCGTGAGCACGTGGTCGGCGAGCTGCCACAGCACCGGGATCACCAACCGCGTCGACCGGGCCTCCAGGCGGAACGGGATCTGGCCCGTGTCGCGCCCGCACAGCACCGTGCGGTGGCGTCCGGAGACTTCCAGGGCCACGTCCGCACCCGAGTGGGAGGCGCCGACGACCAGCACCGGCCCGTCCTGCAGCTGCGCCTCGTTGCGGTACGCGGACGAGTGCAGCTGCCGGATCCGCGGGTCGAGCTTCCCGGCGAAGGCCGGGACGTGCGGACCGCGGCCGAAGGTGCCGGTCGCCACCACCACCGTGTCGGCGAGCAGCGGGCCGGCGTCCGTCCCGACCAGGAAGCCGCGACCGCCGCCCCCGCCGCCCCCGTTCCCGTCGCCGCGGACACCGTCGTCCCCGCCCGGCGCGGCGGAGAGCCGCCGCACGCGGCTGCCGGTGCGCACCGGCAGCCGGAACCGGTCGGCGTACTCCTCCAGGAAGTCGGCGACCTGGTCCTTCCCCGGGAACGACCAGCCGTCGGCGGGGAAGCGCATGCCGGGCAGGCCGTCGTAGCGGGCGGGGCTGTAGAGCCGCAGCGAATCCCAGTGCGAGCGCCAGTTGTCCCCGATCCGGTCGTTGCCGTCGAGGACGACGAACTCCCGCCCGAACCGGGCGAGCCGCTGGCCCGTGGCGAGGCCGGCCTGGCCCGCCCCGATGATCACCGTCCCGTGCCGTTCCGTTCCCATGACTCCTCCTCCGTCATGCCGCGGACGAGCCCGTCCGGCGCCCGCCGCGGCAGGGCCGCCGCCTCCGTGAGGCGGCCGCGGGACGTGCAGGGCGCACCGGACGCGGGCGGCGGGGCCGAGGGGCCGCGAGCCCGTGACCGCCGCCCGCGCCCGCCGTCGTCGCCACCTGCTCCGGGCGCCGCGGTCCTGCCGTCGACTGCCCGTCCCGGTACCGACGCTACGCGCCCCTGCCGTCCGGGTACACCGGCAAGGCCCGGGCCGGTCCGGCGGTCCGCCCGCCGCCGCCGGGGCGGTTCAGAAGTGCGCGAGCAGCTCCGGGAAGGTCCGGATCTCCAGCGTCGCGGTGTGCGCCCCGAACTCCTCGTGCTCCAGCACCCAGGTGTGCACGTGCGGGATGAAGACGGTGCGGAGCCCGGCCCGGCGGGCCGGCACGATGTCGGACCTCGGCGAGTTGCCGATCATCCAGGTGCGGTCCGGGGCGAGTGCCAGCTCCTCGACCAGGCCGCGGTAGGTGGCGACGTCCTTCTCCGCGACGATCCGGACGTCCTCGAAGTGGTGGGCGATCGCGGAGGCGTCGATCTTCCGCCGCTGCTCCGCGGGATCACCCTTGGTGAGCATCAGCAGCCGGTGCCGGCCCGCGAGTTCGGCCAGGGTCTCGTCGACGCCCGGGATCAGCTCCACGGTGCGCGCGGTGAGCGGGGCGAGCAGCTCGTCGATGCGGTGGAGGTCGGCGGCGGTCGCGCTCCGCCCGGCCAGCTGCTCCAGGCACTCCCGCAGGCTGCGGCGGAACACCTCGGAGCCGTACCCCAGGGTGACGGCGTTCGCCGCCTCGACGGCGTCGAGGGCGGCCCGGGCGGCGGGGCGGCCGGCCTCGTCGGCGACCTCGGCCAGGAAACCGTCGATGACGCGCTCGAAGAGCACGTTGTTCTCCCACAGGGTGTCATCGGCGTCGAAGACGAGAACCTGGTCGCTGCGCACTGCCGTCCACCTCGCGGTCCGTTCGGGATCTCCTGCGGTCGCACCATTCTGACCGGCCGTCACCCGGGCGCGGCAAACGGTTTTCCCACCCGCGCGCCGGGCGGCGGCAGGTGCCGGCCGGTGGATCCGGTCACCCACCGTGCCCGGCGCCCCGGGCCTCCGGCCGTCGGTCACGCACCGTCATCAGCACGGGTGGGCGGGCCTGCAGGGCCCCGGCCGATTGAACCCGCGGCCCTGCGGGTCGACACTGGAAGGAGAGCGCAGCCGCCGGAGGCAGGCCATGGGACCCGCGATCGTCTACGTGCACGGCATCGGCAACAAGCCGCCCGAGCAGCAGTTGAAGGAGCAATGGGACGACGCCCTGTTCGGCCGGCCCCTGGGCGGGGCCTCGCGGATGGCGTACTGGGCCCCGCTGCTCCACCCGGAACCGCTGCCCGGCCCGGTGCCGGACGACGGCCTCGGCCCGCCGCCCGGCCCGCCCTCCCCGCTGGAGGCCGCCGGGCCCGGGGCGCCGCCCCCGGCACCGGAGGAGTTCCTCGCCGGCCTCCGCGCGGAGGCCGGCGGCCCCTTCGAGGCCGGCGGGCCCGCCGGCGCCGCCCCGGCCGGGCCGTTCGACGCCTGGCAGCAGGACATGACGTACGCCGCGGAAGCCCTCGCGGCAGGGGAGTCACCCGGCGCCCTGGAGGTGCTGCCGCTGCCCCGGTCGGCCCGCACGCTGGTGTTCCGCGCGCTCGTGCGGCACGCCGTCCGCGAGGTGTACGCGTACTTCTTCGGCGGCCTCCGCGACCAGATCGTCAAGATCGCCGTGCACGCCTTGGAGGAGGCCGACGGGCCGGTCGTCGTGGTCGGGCACAGCCTCGGCTCGGTCGTCGCGTACGAGGCGCTGCGCGCGCACCGGTGCGAGGTGCCGCTGCTGGTGACCGTCGGATCGCCGCTCGGCATCACCGAGATCCGGGACAGGCTGGCCGAGCCGCTCGTCGTCCCACCCGGCGTCGCCGCCTGGCGCAACGCCTGCGACCTGCGCGACATCGTCGCCCTCGACTCCACCGTCCGCCCCGAGTACGACCCCGCCGACCGCACCGAGGACGTGCTGGTGGTCAACGACAGTGCCAACCACCACGGCGCCGCCGAGTACCTGCGCAGCCCGGCCGTCCGCGACCCCGTGCGCACCCTGCTCGGAGGCCGCTAGGACACCGGGACACCCGCCATGACGATGCCCGGAGCCCAGATGCGGGAGGCCGTCGCCGCCCTCCTCGACGCGTTCACCCTCGACGCGTTCGACCGGATGCTCCGCTTCCACCTCGACCGCCGTCGTGAGGAGATCTCCCTCGGCTCCTCGCTGCGCACCGTCGCCTTCGAGGTGCTCGACACCGCCGACCGCGAGGGCTGGGCCCCGGCGCTCGTCGCGGGCGCCCGCGAGGCCAACCCCACCAACCCCCGCCTGGCCTCCTTCGCCGAGCAGTGGCGGCTGACCCCCGTGCGGCCCGAACAGCGGGCCGTCCTCGAACGCGTCCTCGCCGCCCAGCCCGGCTACCTCGACCCGGCCGACTGGCGCCGGCGTCTCGGCGCCCTCGAAGGACAGGTCGGCCGGGTCGAGGTGACCGGCGCCGCCGGCACCTCGTACGGCACCGCCCTGCTGGTCGGCCCCGCCCTCTGCCTCACCAACCACCACGTGCTCGCCCCCGTCATCGACGGCCGCTGCTCGCCCGCCGACGTCGTCGTACGCCTCGACCACAAGCGGTCCGCGGACGGCACCGTGCTCCACCCCGGCACCCCCGTCGGCCTCGCCGGCACCGACTGGCTCGTCGACGCCAGCCCGCCGAGCGCCGTCGACACCCTCACCGACCCGGCCGGCCGGCTGCCCGCCGACGACGAGCTCGACTACGCGCTCTTCCGGCTCGGCGAAGCCCCCGGCGACGAGCCGGTCGCCGCCGACCGCGCGGCCCCCGACGCACCCGCCCGCGGCTGGATCACCGCCTCCGCGGCGCCGCCCGCCACCGACGCGAGCCTCTTCCTGCTGCAGCACCCCGCCGCGGCCCCGCTCAAACTCGCCCTCGGCCCGGTGCTCGGAGCCAACGCCAACGCCACCCGGCTGCGGCACGGCGCCGACACCGAGCCCGGCTCCTCCGGCTCGCCCTGCTTCGACCGCGACCTCAACCTCGTCGCCCTCCACCACAGCGGCGACCCCGACTTCAGCCCCGGTCACCGGCCCGCCTGGAACGAGGCGGTCCCGCTGCCCGCCATCCGCACCCTGCTGGAGCGCCGCGGCGCGGCCGACGGGGTCCTCCGCGCGGCGAGCTAGGAGGTGAGGGCGGTGCGACTCTCCGGCGTCGACCGGCGCCGCCTCGTGGACGCGGTCGTCACCGACTACGCGGAGGAGGACCTCCGCCAGGAACTGTCCTACATCGACCGCAGGCTCGCGGAGATCAGCACCGACGGCGACCTGCGCAGCATGGTGCACCGCGTCGTCGAGGAGGCCGAACGCGGCGGCTGGCTGGAGCAGTTCCTCACCGCCCTGCACGACGGGCGGTTCCCCGCCGTCGCCACGCTCGCCGGCCGGCTGCTCGACGCGGCCCCGCCGGCCGGTGGGCCCGCGGCCGCCGGCGAGCCCGCGCCCGACGACGACCCGTACCTCACCGACCTGCTCGGCCAGCGGCTCTTCCTCGACCGCACCCTGCTCCGCAGCCACCTCCGCGACCTGCTCTCCGACAGCCGCAGCCGCGTGCTGCTCGTCACCGGCCCGCGCTCCTGCGGCAAGTCGTACACCTGGTACCTCGTCAGCCACGTCGCCCAGCAGTTGCAGAGCTTCAAGCCGATCCTCGTCGACCTCGGCGAATGGGCCGACCAGGCCTGCACCCCGTACGACCTGATGAGCTCCATCGCGTCGCAGCTGAAACTGCCCGAACCGACCGTCGACCACTACGCGCAGGGCGCCGCGCAGGCCCGCCGGCTGCGCGACTGGCTCGTCGGACAGCTCTACGACCAGAGCGTCGGCGCGAAGTACCTGCTCGTCGTCGACAGCCTCGACCACGTGCCGCTGCAGGCCGACACCGCCGCCCTGATCGACCACCTCGCCGGCGCCGCCGTCCGCGAACGCCTCCCCGGCCTGCGCGTCATGCTGCTCGGCTACGGCCACCCGGAGATCGACGCGCTCGACTCCGTGCTGACCGAACCGGTCGGCACGATCGACCGCCGCGTGCTGTGCGACTTCTTCGCGCGGCTCGCCGCCGGTCTGGACGTCGAGATCGACCCCGCGGTGATCGACACCGTCGTCGACCGCATGCTCACCCGGCTGCCCGCCGACCGGGCCGACGCGATCCGCCGTCTGCCGGGCAGCGTCCGCGACACCGCGAACGCGGTCTTCGACCGCGAGGTGCTGCGATGAGGCGGCACCGCGAACACCTCACCGCCGACACCGTCGAGGCACGCCTCGCCCGCCTCGCCGACAGCACCGCGCCCCCCGACGCGCCCCCCGAACCGGCCGAGGCCGCCTACCAGCAGGCCGCCGCCGTCCTCGCCTGCTTCGACCCCGCCACCCTGCGCCCGGTCGGCCGGCCGCCCGACGACGCCGCCCTGCAGAGCCTCCTCGCCGTCTGCGAGCCCGTCTTCGGCGCCGACGGCGTCCAGGAGTGGCGGCTGCCCGAACGCCGGCGCCGCGCCGTGCTCGCCGCGATGCCCGGCCCCGACGCCTACCGCGCGGCACTCCGCGCCAACCCCGACCGTCCGCAGGGCCCCGTGCAGCAGGCCCTCACCCGCTACCTCACCGGCACCGCCCCGCCCACCGCCGACCAGCCGCTCGACGAACTCCTCGCCACCGCCCGCGTCGCGGACTGGCTCGACGGGCTCGTCCCCGGCCTCCCCGCCACCACGGAGATCGCCGAACACCTGGAACACCGGCAGCTCCTCGAACCGCTCCGGCGGCTGGTCGGCGCGCACTTCGGCGGCCGCGCCGACATCCTCGCCGAGCTCGCCGACCACGTCGCCTCCACCGACCACCGGCCGCTGCTCCTCTGGGGGCCCGGCGGCATCGGCAAGTCGACCGTGCTCGCCCGCTTCATCCTCGGCGGCGCACACGACGGCACACCGGCCCGGCTGCCGTTCGCCTTCGTCGACCTCGACCGGCCCGGCATGCTCCCGCAGGAACCGCTCACCCTGCTGCTCGACGCCGTACGCCAACTCGGCATCCAGCACCCCGCCCTGCGGCCGCTCGCCGACTTCTTCACCCGCAAGTGGATCGGCCGCGCCTCCGCCCCCGACCTGGCCGCCATCGGCGCGTCCCACTCCGACTCGACCGCGGGCGCCCGCGGCACGCCCGACCACCTCACGGCCTCCGCCCGGCTCCTCACCGGCCCCGCCGACCGCGAGGAGCTCTACCGCGAGTTCGCCCGGCTGCTGCGGCTCGCCCTGCCCGAGGGGCCCGTGCTGCTGGCGATCGACACCTTCGAGACCGCGCAGTACCAGGGCCCCGAGGTCCTCGCCGAGCTCTGGCGGATGTTCGACCGCCTCGCCGAGGCCGACCCGGCCCTGCGCGTCGTACTCTCCGGCCGCGCCCCCACCGGCCTCCCCGCCCGCGAGCGGCGCGTGCCGGACTTCGACCGCGAGGCCGCCCGCGCGTACCTGCACTCCCTCCTCGGCCCGGACGCCGACCCGGAGGGCGTCGACGGCGTCATCGACCTCGTCGGCGGCAACCCGCTCAGCCTGCGGCTCGCCGCCGACCTGATGCGCGCCGACGGCCTCGCCGACCTCGCCGGCATCGGCGAGGAGCACACCCGCGCCCGGATCACCGGCGACCAGCTCCAGGGCTACCTCTACCGCCGGGTGCTCGACCACATCGAGGACCCGGACGTCTGCCGGCTCGCCCGGCCCGCGCTCGTGCTGCGGCGGCTGACACCCGGTGTGCTGCGCCACGTGCTGGCCGGCCCGAGCGGCGTGCCCGTGCCCGACGACCTCCGCGCCGAGGAACTGTTCGACCTCTTCGCCCGCGAGGTCGCCCTGCTCGGACGGGCCGCCGACGGCGCCCTCGAGCACCGGGCCGACGTGCGCCGCCAACTCCTGCCGCTGCTACGGGCGGACGCCCCCGACCAGGTCGCCGAGATCCACCAGGCCGCCGTCCTGCACTACGCGCACCGCACCGACCTGACGTCCCGCGCCGAGGAGCTCTACCACCGGCTCAGCCTCGGCGGACCCGCCGACGAGCTCGACCGGCGCTGGCAGCCCGGCGTGGAGGCCCTGCTCGTACCCTCGATCGACGAACTTCCGCCCGCTGCCCAGGCGTACCTCGCCTCCCGCTCCGGTAGGACGCTCTACTCCGCCACCCTGCGCGAGGTGCCCGCCGAGGAGTGGGAGCGGCACGCCGAGGTGCAGGTGACCCGCCTCCTGGAACTCGACGACCCCGCGGGCGCCGCCGAGGTGCTGGCCGGACACCCCGAGGGCAGCGAGCCCGGCGGCCGGCTGCTGCTGCTGGAGGCGCGGGTCCGCGCGGCGCAGGGCCTGCTCGGCCGGGCCCGCACGCTGGCCCGCCGGGGCCGCCGCCGGGCCGCCGAGCAGGGCGACCCCGCAGCCCAGCTGGAGGCGGCCTTCGCGGAGGCCCGCTGGGCGGCCGAGGACGGCAGCCCGGACGACGCCGGGCCGATCCTCGCCGAGGCCGTCCTGCTCGCGGAGGACCTCGACGACCGGCTCACCGAGATCCGGGTCGAACTCGCCCGCTGGGAGCTCGCCCGCGAGTACGGCCCCGGCGGAACGGAGGCGGTGGCCCGGCGGCTGGCGCGGCTGGTCGACGGCCGGGCCGTCGAACTCCTCTCGCAGGACCCCAAGCTGCTCCTGGCCGCCACCGGCGCGGTGGGCGCCGCCCGGCCGGAACTCGTGCGGCAGAGCCTGCGCGTCATCGGGCTGCGACGCTTCACCGCCGACCAGCGGGCGGCACTCGCCCGGGCGCTGCGGGAGTGGGACGAGGCCCTCGGCGGAGCCGCCGCCCGCAGGGTGGCGGGCACCGGGGCCGACCCGCCGGCGGCGGGGTTCTGGGAGACCTGGCTCGGCACCGCCTCGCCCGCGGAGACGGCGACGCTGCTGACCTCGCTCACCGAGGCCCTGCCCGGCGCCGACGGGGTGGCCGCCGCGCTCGCGGCGGTCTACCGGGAGTGGACGGACCGGACGGACCGGACGGACCGCGGCACCGGCTGACCGTCAGGACGGCGCGGCCGCCTCGAACTCCGCCTCGCACGCCTTCAACCGGGCGAGCAGGGCGGCGGCGGGGGCGCTCCCGGGGTCCATGCCCTGCCAGGGCGTCACCCCGGGGCCGGAGAACAGGGCACGCCGGCAGGACCAGCAGAGGGCGACCCGGAAGACCGGCCGGGCGGAGCCTCCGGCGAAGGCGCTCAGGCCGAAGCGCGGGGAGAAGCAGCGGGCGATGCCGGCGGGCGGGACTGCTGCCAGGAGGGCGAGAACCTCGCCGGCGTCGTGCCACTCCCCGATGACGGTGGGTTCGCCGGCGCCGGACCCGGCCGGTGCGGGGCCGATCCGGTACACCTCGATCCGGGTGGCGGTGGCGGCGTCGGGCGGCAGCAGCATGGACGCCATCGTGACAGGCCGTCAGGGCTCGGACAAGGAAGGGGCGAAGTGGCCCCGGGCCGGCGCGGGGGTGCGCCGGCCCGGGGCCGCGGTCGGTCGGTGACGGAGCGTCAGGAGGTCGGCATGAGCACGGTGTCGACGATGTAGACGGTGGCGTTCGAGGTGTGCACGTTGCCGCAGAGCACCTTGGCGTTGCCGTTCACGGTGAAGTCCTCGCCGGAGCCGGTCGCGGTGACCTTGCCGCCCTCCAGGGTGGTGTGGCTGCCGGGCAGGGCGGCGGGGGTGATGCTCTCCGGCGCGACGTGGTAGGTGAGGACCTTGGTGAGCTTGGCCTTGTCGGCGAGCAGGGCGTCCAGGTCGGCCTTCGGGATCTTCGCGAAGGCGTCGTCGGTCGGCGCGAACACGGTGATGTTCTTCGCCGAGTTCAGGGTGTCGACCAGGCCGGCCTGCTTGACGGCCGCGACCAGGGTGGAGAGCAGCGGGTTGTTGGACGCCGCGGTCGCGACCGGGTCCGTCGCCATGCCGGAGAAGCTGCCCTTGCCGTCCTTCGGCACGGCGGCACAGGCGGCGCCGAACGGCTGGCCGTCCATGGCCGCGGCGGTGGCGGACGTGGCGGCCGAGGACGCCGTGGCCATGGCGGAGGTGGCGGGTGCGGCGTTGGCGCCGGAGGAGGAACTGTCGCTGCTGCAGCCGGTCAGGCCGACGGTCAGGGCGCCGGCGGCGAGAAGGGCGGCGAACGTGGTGCGGCGGGTGACACGGGACATGACGGGTGCTCCTCGGTGGTGGTCCCTGCCCGGTTCCGGGCACGGGGGTGGTGGCGCCGGGCCGGTCGTCCGGGCGGCGTGGGTCGTACGGCAGGTGTGATCAGGTGACCGTCACCACGGTGCTGTGCCAGCCCGTGGCTCCGGAGGGGAACGGCGCGGTGCGCGCCTCGGTCTGGACGGCGCCGGCGGTGTCGGTGGCGCGGACCTCGATCCGGCGGGTGCCGGGCCGGGCCCCGCGCCACTCGTACGTCCACTGGCGCCACAGGTCGGGGCCGGCGTCGGTGGCGAGCCGGGCCTCGGCCCAGGGGCCGCCGTCGGTGCGGACCTCGACCGCGGCGATGCCGCGGTGCGTGGCCCAGGCGGTGCCGGCGACCGTCACGTCCCCGGCGGGGACGCGGGCGAAGGGGGCCGGGACGTCGATCCGGGAGGCGGTGCGCACCGTCCCCGTCCGGTCCCAGCCGCGCCTGACCCAGTACGGGTCGTGGGCGGCGAAGGTGGTGACCTCCAGGTCGACCAGCCACTTGGTGGCCGACGTGTAGCCGTACAGGCCGGGGACGACCGTGCGGCAGGGGAAGCCGTGGGCGACGGGCAGCGGCTCGCCGTCCATGGCGAGGGCGAGCAGGCCGCGCCGCCCGTCGAGGAGGGCGTCCATCGGGGTGCCGATGGTCATGCCGTCCTTCGAGCGGCCGAGCAGCTGGTCGGCGCCGGGCCTCACCCCGGCGCGTCGCAGCAGCCCGGCGATCGGCACGCCGAGCCACCGGGTGGTGGAGGCGTACGTGCCGCCGACTTCGTTGGAGACGCACACCAGGGTGGCGTCGAGCTCCTCCAGCGGCTGCCGCAGCAGGTCGTCGAAGGAGAGCAGGAGGGGGCGGTCGACGAGCCCGTGCACCCGCAGCGACCAGCGGCGCGGGTCGATCCGGGGCAGGGTCAGGGCGGTGTCGACCCGGTAGAAGTCGCCGTTCGCCGTGGTGAAGGGGGCGAGACCGGCGACCCCGGGGCGGACGCCGCGGGGCAGGGCGGCGGACGGCCGGGCCGGCGGCGGGAGCCGGACGGCGCCGCGGGCCGCGCCGATGTCCTGCCGGCTGTCGGCGAGCCTGCGCCCGCCGACCCCGGCCAGGGCGGCCGCGGCGACGGTGCCGCCGGTGGCGGCGAGCAGGGTGCGCCGGGCCGGGCCGGGCGCGGCCGGGGCCCCGGACCGGGGGGAGGCGGCGCGCAGCCGCCGGGCGAGCAGGTGCAGCACGGCGGCGCCGACCAGTCCGGCGGCGAGCGAGGGCAGGGCGTCCGCGGCGGTCGCGGTGGGCCGGGAGAGGGCGGCCCACACACCGAGGGCGCCGAACGCGCCGACGACGCCCGCGCCGAGGGCGGGGCGGCGCAGGGCGACGAGCCCCGCGACGGCGGCGAGGGCGGCCATGGTGAGGTGGATGCCGCCCAGCAGCACCGGCTTGTCGTTCGTGCCGAACGTCCGGACCGCGTACTCCTTGAGCGGGGTCGGGGTCAGGTCGATGGCGGCCGAGCCGACGGCGAGCACGGGGGAGGCGTCCGGCCCGGTGAGGGCGGCGACGAGCTCACCCGCGCCGACGGCGGCCGCGGCGGCGGCCAGGCCGGTGGCGGCTGCGGCGGCGAGCCGCAGCACGTGGGTGCGGCGGCCGCGCGGCTCGGTGGCCGGCTCGGTGTCGGGTGTTCCCTCGGTGCTCACACCCCCCATTCGGCCCTGTGGCCACGGTGGATTGGTGCAATCCTCCGACTCACCCGTAGGAGTGAAGGAGGCTCACCCGGGACGGCGCCGACCGGCGGTGATGCGGAGTCAGCCGGGCGGGCCTCCGGTGCCGGTGGCGGCGCTCTCGGTGATCCTGCGGGCCATCCCGCCGAAGACGACGGCGTGGAACGGCGCCACCGACCACCAGTAGGCGTGGCCGGCGAGCCCGTGCGGGTGGAACAGCGCCCGCTGCCGGTAGACGGTGCCGCCGGTGCCGTCGGGGGCGACGCCGATCTCCAGCCAGGCGGGGCCGGGCAGCCGCATCTCGGCGCGCAGCCGCAGCAGCCGGCCGGGTTCGATCTCCTCGACCCGCCAGAAGTCGAGGGAGTCGCCGACCCGCAGCCGGGCGGGGTCGCGGCGGCCGCGGCGCAGGCCGACCCCGCCGACGGCGCGGTCGAGCCAGCCGCGCAGGGCCCAGGCGAGGGGGAAGGAGTACCAGCCGTTGTCGCCGCCGATGCCCTCGACGACCCGCCAGACGGCGTCCGGGGAGGCGCCGACGGTGCGTTCGCGGACGTCCTCGTAGAGGCTGCCGCCCGCCCAGTCGGGGTCGGTGGGCAGCGGGTCGCTGGGGGTGCCCGGCAGTGAGGCCGACGACCACCGGGTGGTGACGTCGGCGTCGCGGATGCGGCGCAGGGCGAGCCGGACGGCCTCGTCGAAGCCGATCGGCCCCTGCGGGGGGTCGGGGATCCACCGGGCGATGTCGTGCTCGGAGCAGACCACCTCGTGCCGCAGCGACTCGACGAGCGGCCGGGCGATCGAGTTGGGCACCGGGGTGACGAGGCCCACCCAGTGCCCGGACAGCCGCGGTGTCAGCACCGGCACGGGCACGATGACGCGGCGGGGCAGCCCCGCCACGGCGGCGTACCGCATCATCATCTCCCGGTACGTCAGCACGTCGGGCCCGCCGATGTCGAAGACGCGGTTGACGTCGGGGGGCAGCAGGGCGGCGCCGGTGAGGTGGCGCAGCACGTCGCGGACCGCGATCGGCTGGATGCGGGTGCCGACCCAGCTGGGCGTCACCATCACCGGCAGGCGCTCGGTGAGGTAGCGCAGCATCTCGAAGGAGGCGGAGCCGGAGCCGATGATGACGGCGGCCCGTAGTTCGGCGGTGGGGACGCCGCTGTCGCGCAGGATGCGGCCGACCTCGGCGCGGGACCGCAGGTGCGGGGAGAGCTCGGCGGCGGGGACGCCCGCGGGGGTGAGGCCGCCGAGGTAGACGATGCGGCCGACGCCGGCCCTGGCGGCGGCCGCGCCGAACGCGCGGGCGGCCTCCCGGTCGGTGCGTTCGAAGCCGGGGCCGGTGCCGAGGGCGTGCACGAGGTAGTAGGCGACGTCGACGCCCTCGAAGGCGCCGGTGAGGGTGTCGGGCCGGGTGACGTCGCCGGTGGTGGTCTCGACGTCGGCCCGCCAGGGGTGGTCGCGCAGGCGCCCGGGGTCACGGACCAGGCAGCGCACCCGGTGGCCGGCGGCGAGCAGCTCGGGCACCAGGCGGCCGCCGATGTAGCCGGTCGCGCCGGTGACCAGGCAGTGCCGGGGCGGGACGTCGGGCTCCTGCGGCGGACGGTCCTGCGTGGGCTGCTCGTGCATGGCGCTCTCCCGGGGGGGTGGGTCAGAAGGCGTACCGCACCCTCAGCCAGGGCGCGTGCCGGTCGATCAGGGTGCGGAGCACGTCGAGGGCGGCGGCCTTGCCGCCGGCCCGGTAGCGGACGTTCCAGCTGCCGTTCTCGGACTTCTTGGCCTCCTGCAGGGCGGGCCGCCAGAGCAGGTCCTCGGCCTTCGGGTGCCAGCCGAGGTTCACCTCGTGCAGGTCCCGGTTGTGGGTCAGCATGATGATCTCAGCGGCGGCCTGGGCTTTCACGGAGGCGGGCAGCATGTCGTCCATCCGGTGCAGCAGTTCGGCCCAGTCGGCCTGCCAGCCGTCGCGCAGCACGACCGGGGAGAGGTTGAAGTGCACTTCGTAGCCGGCCTCCAGGAAGTCGCCCGCGGCGAGGATCCGGTCCGGCACGGGGGTGGTGCGGATGTCGAGGAGGCGGGCGTCGGCGGGCGGCATCAGGGAGAACCGGATGCGGGTGCGGCCGCGCGGGTCGAGGGCGAGCAGGTCGCGGTTGACCCACTTGGTGGCGAAGGACGCCTTGGCGGTGGGCCAGTGCCGGAAGGCCCGGACGAGGTCGGCGGTGTTGTCGCAGATCAGGGCGTCGACCGAGCAGTCGTTGTTCTCGCCGATGTCGTACACCCAGGCGTGCGGGTCGCACTGGTTCGGCGCGGGCTTGCGGCCCTGCCGGCGGACGTGGCCGGCGAGGTAGGCGACGATCCGGTCGATGTTGGTGAAGACGGTGACCGGGTTGGCGTAGCCCTTGCGGCGCGGCACGTAGCAGTAGGCGCAGGCGAGGGCGCAGCCGTTGGCGGAGCTGGGGGCGATCCAGTCGGCGGAGCGCCCGTTGGGCCGGGCGGCGAGCGACTTCTTGACGCCGAGCACCAGGACCTCGCTCTTGACCCGGGCCCACCGCTCGACGTTGCCGGCGTTGCCGTGCAGGTGCGGGATCCGCCAGTGCGAGGGCACCTCGATCACCCGGGCGCCGGGGAAGCGCTCCAGCACCTGCCGGCCGCGGGGCGAGGCGGCGGCCGCCGGTTCCGCGTAGATCTCCCGGACGTCGAACAGCGGGAGCGGGCGGCGGGGTGCGGGGGGCACGGTGCGGCCTCCTGGGGTGGCGCGGGGCGGTTCGTCCCGGGGGATCCGGAGCGGCCGGGCCGCCGGATTGGTCCATTCTCCGTCCGGCGTGGCAGCGTCGCCGACTCCGGCGGGGAATTCCCCCGGACGGGCAATCCGCCGGGGCGCCGGCTCCGAACACCACGTACCGACGACTCCTGCCGTTCCCGTCCACCGGCGCGGCCCGCACCACGTTCACGGAGGTCCTCCATGTCCGCCATCCGCCCCGCCGGCCGGCCGCGTGCCCGCACGGCACGACCGGTGGCCGGTGCCGCACGACCCCGGGGGGCGGCGCATTGAACACCGTCGTCCATCTCTCCGGTCCGCACCGGCGCGGCCCCGACCTGCAGGAGCTCGTCGCCCAGGTGGCGTTCGGCGACCAGGACGCCTTCGGCCGGCTCTACGACGCGGTGGCGGGCCCGGTGCTGGGGCTGATCCGCCGCGTGCTGCGCGACCCCGCGCAGTCCGAGGAGGTCGCGCAGGAGGTCATGCTGGAGGTCTGGCGGACCGCCGCCCGCTACCAGCCGGAGCGCGGCGAGGTCATGTCGTGGGTGCTGACGATGGCGCACCGCCGCGCCGTCGACCGCGTGCGGGCGGCGCAGGCCGCCGCCGACCGTGACCAGCGGGTCGCCGCGCGGTCGCACATGCCGGCCTTCGACGAGGTCGCCGAGCAGGTCGAGGGCCGGATGGAGCGCGAGCAGGTGCGGCGCTGCCTGAAGACGCTGACCGAGCTGCAGCACCAGTCGGTGACCCTGGCCTACTACCGCGGCTACTCGTACCGTGAGGTCGCGGACATGTTGAGCACGCCGCTGGGTACCGTCAAGACGCGGATGCGTGACGGTCTGATCCGGCTGCGCGACTGCCTGGGGGTGGGAGCATGACCATCGGAGCCGATCTTCACACGCTGACCGGCGCGTACGCCGCGCACGCCCTCGACGGCGCGGAGCGCGACGCGTTCGAACGGCACCTCGCCGCCTGCCCGGCCTGCGACCAGGAGGTCCGGGAGTTCGCCGCGACGCTGGCCCGGCTGGGTGCGGCCGAGACGGCCGTGCCGCCCGCCGAGCTGCGGGCCCGGGTGATGGCGGGCATCGGGTCGGTCCGCCAGCTCGCCCCGCCGACCGCGGCGCCGGAGAGCGGCGGGCGCCGCCTCGGGCGGCTCGCCCGGCAGTGGCCGAAGTTCGCCCTCGCCGCCTCGGTCGCGCTCGCGGCCGCCCTCGGCGGACTCGCCGTGCAGCAGCACGACCGGGCCGAGGTCGCCGATGCGCGCGCCGCGCAGCTCCAGCAGCAGCAGGACCGCTTCTCCGGCCTGCTCACCGCACCGGACGCCCGGACGGCGACCGCCGCCGCCGGGTCCGGCGTGGGCACCGTCGTCTGGTCGGAGAGCCGCGGCCAGGCCGGGTTCCTGGCCTCCGGCATGCCGGCGCTGCCGGAGGGCACGACGTACGAGGTGTGGTTCAACGACGCCGGCACGATGCGCCCCGCCGGCCTGCTGCCCGCCTCGGACGGCTCGCTGCTGCTGCAGGGCCCGATCGACGGGGCCGCCGGGATCGGCGTCACCGTGGAGCCCGAGGGCGGCTCGGCCCACCCGAGCGGCGACCCGGTGATGCTGCTGCCGTTCAGCTGAGGGCCGCACGGGCCGCGGGGCACGGCTGCACGCCGCGCCCCGCGGCCCCGGACGGCGTCCGCCGCGGAACTCGCCGCCGAACGGACCAATCCACCCCCCGCGCCGCTCCGAAGTGCCGGTGACAGGCAAGGAGTGGCCCGGCAGCGTACGGGCCCGCGCACCGGAGGGGGCCTCGTGACAGTGCCCGGTACCGTCCCGCACACCGCTGACGGCAGCACCGCCCGGCGGGACCCCGCCCGGCGCACCGTGGCGGTGGTCGGCGCCGGCGTGGCCGGGCTGACCGCCGCGTACGAGCTGGAGCGCGCCGGCGTCGCCGTGGAACTCTTCGAGGCCGACGGCCGGCTCGGCGGGCACGCCCACACCCAGGAGGCCGTCGGCGCGGACGGCCGCACCGTGCCGCTCGACACCGGCTTCCTCGTGCACAACGAGCGCACCTACCCGCACCTGATCCGGCTCTTCGCCGAGCTCGGCGTCGAGACCCGCGACAGCGACATGAGCATGTCCGTGCAGTGCGCCGGCTGCGGACTCGAGTACGCGGGCGCCCGCGGCCCGTCCGGCCTGGTCGCCCGCCCCGGCGCCCTCCTCCACGCCCGCTACCTGCGGATGCTCGCCGAGGTGCCGCGCTTCCACCGCCGGGCCCGGCGGCTGCTCGCCGACCCCGGCGCCGGCGACCCGTCGCTGCGCGACTTCCTCGCCGACGGCCGGTTCGGCCCGTACTTCGTCCGGCACTTCATGACCCCGGTCGTCGCCGCCGTCTGGTCCTGCGCCCCCGACCTCGCCGGCGACTACCCGGCCCGCTACCTCTTCGCGTTCCTGGAGAACCACGGCATGCTCGGCGTCACCGGCTCGCCGGCGTGGCGCACCGTCGTCGGCGGCTCCCGCACCTACGTCGAGCGGATCGCCGCCCGCCTCACCGCGGTGCACCGCGACACCCCCGTACGCGCCGTCCACCGGCACGCCCACGGCGTCGAGATCGCCACCGCCGACGGCCGCCGCACCACCGCCGACGCCGTCGTCATCGCCACCCACGCCGACCAGGCACTGCGCCTGCTCGCCGAACCCACCCGGGCCGAGGCCGACGTGCTCGGCGCCTTCCGGTACTCCCGCAACCCCACCGTGCTGCACCGCGACGCCTCCCGGCTGCCCACCGCCCCCCGCGCCCGCGCCTCCTGGAACTACCGCATGGCCGACTGCGACGACACCGCCGACGGCGTGCAGGTCAGCTACCACCTCAACCGGCTCCTCGGCCTCGACACCGCCGAGGACTACCTCGTCACCCTCAACGAGGACCGCCACCCCGTCGCCGACGACCACGTCGTCTCCCGCACCGTCTACGAACACCCGATCTACACCGGCACGAGCGTCGCCGCCCAGCGCCGCCTGCCCGCCCTCTCCACCGGCCGCACCGCCTTCGCCGGCGCCTACCACGGCTGGGGCTTCCACGAGGACGGCTGCCGCTCCGGCGTCCAGGCCGCCGCCGCACTGCTCGCCGCGGGCCTCCGCACCGCCGACACGCACCACGCGGGCGTGCGATGAACCCCGCCCCGCCCGGCCCCTGGGGCGCCGCCCTCTACGAGTGCCGGATCACCCACGTCCGCACCACCCCGCTGCGGCACGCCTTCCGCCACCGCACCTACCTGTGGCTGATCGACCTCGACCGGCCGCCGCAACTGCCCCGGGCGCTGCGCCCGCTCGCCCGCTTCCGCGCGGCCGACCACCCCGGCGACCCCGCCGCCGGGCTGCGCGCCAACCTCGCCCGCCACCTCGCCGCGCAGGGCATCGACCTCGGCAACGGCCGGGTGCTGATGCTGACCCAGGCCCGCTCCCTCGGCCACGTCTTCAACCCGCTCACCGTCTACTGGTGCCGGGACGCCGACGGCCGGCCGCTGTGCACCGTCGCCGAGGTCCACAACACCTACGGCGGCCACCACCGCTACCTGCTGCACCCCGACGCGGACGGCCGGGCGGAGACCGCGAAGGAGTTCTACGTCTCCCCGTTCCTCCCCGTCGACGGGCGCTACCGGATGACCCTCCCCGAGCCCGCCGAACGGCTCGACCTGAGCATCCGGCTGGACCGCGACGGCGGCAGCCCGTTCCTCGCCACCGTGCACGGCCGCCGCACCCCCGCCGGACCGCTCGCCCTGCTGCGGGCCGCCGCCCGGCACCCCTTCTCGACCCTCGCGGTCAGCCTGCACATCCGCTACCAGGGCATCCGGCTGTACCTGCGCGGCCTGCCGGTGCACCCCCGGCCGCCGACCGGCCCCGCCCCCCGCACCACCGAGACCGACGTCCCCGCATCCCCCGAAGAGGTGTCCGCCCCGTGACCCGGCCCGCCCTCCAGACCGTCCCGACGACCGTACCGCCGCAGCCCGCGGCGCCCGCCGAGACCGCCACGCACGCCGTGGACCCGGACCGCTGGCCGGACGTCGCCCGGGTGCCCCGCGGCCCGCTGCGCGCCGCCGTCGCCGAACGCCTGCTGCGCCGTGTCGCCCGGCGTCGCGGCCTGCGCGTCGAGATGCCCGACGGCAGCCTCCTCGTGCCGGCCCCGGCCGACGCCCCCGTGCTGCGCCTGCACCGGCCCGAGGCCTTCCTGCACCGCGTCGGCGCCACCGGCCTGATCGGCTTCGGCGAGTCGTACCAGGCCGGCGACTGGGACGCCCCCGACCTCGTCGGCCTGCTCACGGTGCTCGCCACCGCGCCCGAGACCATCGTGCCGACCGGCGCCCAGTGGCTGCGCCGCCTCTACGTGCAGCGGCCCCCCGCCGAGGAGCTCGGCACCGCCGACAACGCCCGCCGCAACATCCACCACCACTACGACCTCTCCAACGACCTCTTCGCGCTGTTCCTCGACCGCACCATGACCTACTCCTCCGCGCTCTTCCCGGAGGACCCCGACGGCACCGTCACCGCCGCCTGGGACGGCCTGCCCGAAGCCCAGCACCGCAAGATCGACCGGCTGCTCGACCTCGCCGCCGTCGGCCCCGGCAGCCGCGTCCTGGAGATCGGCACCGGCTGGGGCGAACTCGCCCTGCGCGCCGCCGCCCGCGGCGCGACCGTCGTCAGCCTCACCCTCTCCGAGGAACAGCTCCACCTCGCCCGCCGCCGCATCGCCGACGCCGGCCTGGCCGACCGCGCCGAGGTCCGCCTCTGCGACTACCGCGCCGTCGAGGGCGAGTACGACGCCGTCGTCAGCGTCGAGATGATCGAGGCGGTCGGCCGGCCCTTCTGGCCCGTCTACTTCCGCACCATCGACCGCGTGCTCGCCCCCGGCGGCCGGGTCGCGATCCAGGCGATCACCATGCCGCACGACCGCATGATCGCCAGCAGCAACACCTACACCTGGATCCTCAAGTACATCTTCCCCGGCGGCCTGATCCCCTCCGTGCGGGCGATCGACCAGACCACCGCCCGGCACACCGCGCTGCGCGTCACCGGCGCCCACGGCTTCGGCCCGCACTACGCCGAGACGCTGCGCCTGTGGCGCGAGCGCTTCACCGAGCGCGCCGCCCCGGTCGGCGCGCTCGGCTTCGACCAGGTCTTCCGCCGCACCTGGGAGCTCTACCTCGCCTATTCCGAGGCCGGTTTCCGCACCGGCTACCTCGACGTCCAGCAGCTCCTGCTCACCCGCGAGGAGGACGCCCGATGACCGCCGCCGCGCTCCTCGCCCCGCTGCTCACCGACCTCCTCGGCGCGCCGCTGCCGTTCCGCCTCCGCGCCTGGGACGGCTCCACCACGGGCCCCGACGACGCCCCCACCGTCGTGCTGCGCAACCGCCGCGCCCTGCGCCGACTCCTCTGGCAGCCGGGCGAACTCGGCCTCGCCGACGCCTACATCACCGGCGAACTCGACGTCGAGGGCGACCTCGCCACCAGCCTCGGCGCCGTACGCAACGCCCTCGTCGGCCGCGGGCCCGTCCGCCCGTCCCCCGGCGACTGGCCGCGACTGCTCGCCGCCGCCGCCCGCCTCGGCGCGATCGGGCCCCGCCCCGCCCCGCCCGGCGGCCGGGCCGCCGTCACCGGCTCGCCGCACAGCCGCCGCCGCGACCGGGCCGTGATCAGCCACCACTACGACCTCTCCAACGCCTTCTACACGCTGCTCCTCGGACCGGCGATGGCGTACTCCTGCGCGTACTACACGGCCGACGGGCAGAGCCTGGCCGACGCCCAGGCCGCGAAGTTCGACCTGATCTGCCGCAAGCTCGGCCTGCGGCCCGGCGACCGGCTGCTCGACGTCGGCTGCGGCTGGGGCGCCCTCGCCCTGCACGCCGCCCGCCACCACGGCGCCAGGGTCACCGGCGTCACCCTGTCGAGCCGTCAGCACGCCTACGCCACGGCCGCGGTGGCCGAGGCCGGCCTCCGGGACCGCGTGGAGATCCGGCTGCGCGACTACCGCGACATCGCCGACGGCCCGTACGACGCGGTCAGCTGCGTCGAGATGGGCGAACACGTCGGCGACGCGCAGTACCCGGCGTTCGCCGCCCGCCTCTTCGGCCTGCTGCGCCCGCAGGGCCGGCTGCTCGTCCAGCAGATGTCCCGCGGGGCCTCCGCCCCGGGCGGCGGGGCGTTCATCGAGACGTACATCGCCCCGGACATGCACATGCGCCCGGTCGGCCGGACGGTCGACCTGCTGGAGGACGCCGGACTGGAGGTGCGCCAGGTGGAGGCCCTGCGCGAGCACTACGCCCGCACCATCGACGCCTGGCACGACACCCTCCGCGAGCGCGGCGCCGAGTTCACCGCGCTCGTGGGCGAGCCCACCGTGCGGCTGTGGCAGCTCTACCTCGCGGGCAGCTCGCTGGCGTTCGCCGAGCGGCGGATGGGCGTCGACCAGATCCTCGCCGTCCGGCCCGACGACACCGGCGCGGCCGGAGCACCCGCCACCCCGGCCGGCTGGTACGCGGCGGTGCCGACGTGAACGGCGCGGCCTTCGCGGTGAACCTCGCGGCGAGCCTGGGCGCCGTGCTGGTGGTGATGCTCGCGGCGTTCGCCGTCGGCGTCCGCACCGGCCGGCACCGGGGCGTGGACGTCGCCTGGGGCCTGGCGTACGCCGCCGTCGCCCTGACCGGGTACGGGCTCTCCGCCGGGCACGGCGACGACGGCCGGCGCCTGCTCGTCACCCTGCTCGTCGTGGTGTGGGGCTTCCGGCTCTCCGCGCACATCGGCCTGCGGGCCCGGGGCGCCGCGGAGGACCCGCGCTACGCCCGGATGCTCTCCCGCGCCCCGGCCGGGCGGCCGCGCACCTGGTTCGCCCTGCGCACGGTCTACCTGCTGCAGGCCGCGATCGTCTGGTTCGTGTCGCTGCCGGTGCAGGCCGCGCAGTACCTGCCCGACGCGCTCGGGCCGCTCGCCTGGGCGGGCACCGCGCTGTGGGCGGTCGGGCTGTTCTTCGAGGCGGTCGGCGACCGGCAGCTGACCCGCTTCAAGGCCGATCCGGCGCACCGCGGGCAGGTGATGGACCGCGGCCTGTGGCGTTACACCCGGCACCCGAACTACTTCGGCGACGCCTGCGTCTGGTGGGGCCTCTTCCTGCTGGTCGCGCAGGCACCGGTCGGCTGGGCGTTCGTGCCGAGCCCGGTGTTCATGACGTACCTGCTGGCCTTCGGCAGCGGCAAGCCGATGCTGGAGCGCCAGATGGGGTCGACGAAGCCCGGCTGGGACGCGTACGCGGCCCGGACGAGCGGCTTCCTGCCGCTGCCGCCGCGCCGCCGGTCCCGCGCCTGACCGGCCGCGCCCGGCAGGTCAGGGCCCTGCGGGTCAGGGCACGGTGCGGGCGAGTCGGCGGAAGGCCGCCGCGGTGCCGGCCGCGGCGGCCATGGCCGGGAGCGCCGCCTCCGGGACGCCCGCGGCCGCCAGGAGGACGCAGCCGGCGGTGGTCGCGGCCAGCGCGGCGATCACCGCGGCGAGTACGCGCGGCCGCCACAGCAGCAGGGCCGGGCGCCCGCGGTGGCGCCGCATCCTGCGGTCGAGCGCGGGGTCGGCGAGGCGGGCGCGGCGTTCGATCTCGGCCAGGGCCGACCGCTCCTGCGCGGTCAGAACGGCGACGGTCACGGCGGACGACCTCCTCGCGCCGCCCCGGACTTCCACGGACCGCCCCGGGCGGCGCCGGGATGTCCACCGCCCGGGGGGTTTGCCCCCACCGTCCGTCCGGGCCGCGCCGGCCGCGTCTCGCAGCGCCTGTGCACCGTTCGTGCGTGTTCCGCCCCGGCGGGGGTGCCGGCAGGCGTACGGTGCGGGCGTGGAGACTTCCAGCGACCTCTCGACCTCCCTGGCGGAGGCGAGCATCACGACCGGGGGAGTCGCCCGGCGGCTCGGCGTCTCGCCCACCACCGTGCGCTCCTGGGAGCGGCGGTACGGCATCGGGCCGACCGGTCACGAGGCCGGCCGGCACCGGCGGTGGAGCCCGGGCGACGTCGCCGTGCTGGAGGCGATGTGCCGGCTCACCGCCCGCGGGGTGCCGCCCGCCGAGGCGGCCCGGCTGGCCCTGGAGGGCTTCGCCCCGGCGGCTCCGGAGGGCACGGGCTCGGGCTCGGGCACGGGCGCGGGCACGGGCCCGGAACCGCGGGAGTCCGGCGGCAGCCGGGCGCTGCCGCTGGGCACCGTACGGCCCGAGTGCCGCGGACTCGGACGGGCCGCGGTGCGGCTCGACGCCCCGTCGGTCGAGCGGATGCTGGACCGGGCCGTCGAGGACCTCGGGCTCGTGACCGCCTGGGACGAGGTGATGATGCCCGCGCTGCGCGCGGTGGGCCGCAAGTGGCTGGCCGAGGGCGAGCGCTACGTCGAGGTGGAGCACCTGCTGTCCTGGCACGTCTCCGGGGCGCTGCGGCGGATCACCCGCTGCACGGATCCGGCGGTGCCGACGGCCCCGGTGCTCCTGGCCTGCATGCCGGGCGAGCTGCACTCGCTGCCGGTGGAGGCGGTGGCGGCGGGGCTGGCGGGCCGCGGGGTGCCGTTCCGGATGTTCGGGCCGGCGGTGCCGGCGGACGCGCTGACCGAGGCCGTCCGGCGGATCGGCCCGTCGGCGGTGCTGGTGTGGTCGCAGTCGCGGGGGACGGCCGACGTCCGGCTGGCGCAGCTCGCCGCGGCGACCGCCTGGGGGCCGCGCGGTGCGCGGGCGCGCCCGGCGGTGCTGCTGGCCGGTCCCGGCTGGGCGGGTACGGGCCGCATCGCCGGCACGGTGCGGCCGAGGACCCTCGCGGACGGGCTGGCCGTGCTGTCGTCCCTGGCGCTGTCCTGACGCGCGCCCGGTGGTGTCTCGACGTGCCCGGCGGACCTCGTGGTCCGGGCCGGCCGTTCAGCGGGCCGGTGCGCGGGCCGGGGGCACGAGCGCGAGCCCGTCGAGGGCCGTGGCGAGGCGGTCCAGCAGCGGGGTGTCGGCGACCGCCTCCAGCACGGTGAGCAGGGCGTCGACCCGGCGTCCGTCGCCGGTGCGCACCGCCCGGCATATGAGCTCCACGAGGGCCTCGCGGCCGGCGCGTGCGGTTCGTTCGTCCATCGTGTCCACCTCCCTTCCTCTCTCCTCGGAGCGGTGCCCGGGACCGGACCGGTGGGCGGCGCGACAGGCCGGAAACGATGCGCCACCGGTGCGACTGAGGCTTCGGGTGCGTGCCACTCAGGATGGTCACGGGACGGCGCGTCCCGCATCCCGAAGGGAGCACGGCCATGGATCTCCGCGACGAACTCCCCGTCGACCACCGGCTGGCACAGGTCTACCGCATCGGCGCCGGGCTCTGCGGAGCGGTGCTGCTGGTCTTCGGCTGCCTCGGCCTGGCCGACGGCCTGTCCTTCTTCAGCACCAGCGGCGAGCAGGTGGCCGGACTCTCCAGCAACGGCCTGCTGAGCCTGATCTCCGTGGTCTTCGCGGTGGTGCTCATCGCCGGCGCCGTGATCGGCGGCAACACCGCCTCGACGATCAACATCGTCGTCGGCGTGCTCTTCGTGCTCAGCGGCTTCGCCAACCTGGCGCTGCTCGACTCGGACGCCAACCTGCTGGCGTTCCGCATCCCCAACGTGATCTTCAGCTTCGTGATGGGCTTCGTCATCGCGACCTTCGGCATGTACGGCCGGGTGAGCAGCAAACTGCCGCACGACAACCCGTACTGGCGCACCCGCCACGCCGACACCGAGCACGCGGCGGCGGCGCGGGCCGCGGCCGGCCCGGCGGTGCCCCGGCTGAGCGGCCGCACGCCCTGACCGCACGCCCTGACCGCACGCCCCTGACCGCACCCCCTGACCGCCTCCGACCGCCGTACCCGGACCGCCTGCACCCCGGCCACCGCCGGGGTACAGGCGGTCCGGGCGGTTCAGGCGCCGCCGGTTCCGTGGACGGCGGGGGCCGGCCCCGCGGCCGTCGGCCGCGCGAGGTCGGCCAGCACCTCGCGGGCCGCCCGGGCGCCGGAGGCCATCGCCCCCTGCACCGAGCCCGTGCCCCGGTGGTCGCCGCACACGTACCGGCCGGGCCCCACCCGGGTCGTCCGGCTCAGCGGGTGCGGGGCCGGCATCGCGGGCAGCGCGTAGGGGATGTGACGGTCCGCCAGGTGCTCCCAGCCCGCGGTGTCCGTGCCGTACAGCTCCGCGAGGCGGGCCCGCACCCGCGGCTCGTCGGCCGGCCCGCCGAGCACCGAGGTCGACACCAGCGCCCGCCCGTCGGCCGAGTAGCCGGGCACCACCTCGGTGAGGACGACGGTGTCGAGCACGAGGCCGTCCGTGTCGACGACCAGGGTCGGCTCGGCCAGCGGGGACGCCGGGGCCGCGTGGTAGAGCGTGGTGACCGCCCGGCCCGGCGGCACCGGCAGGCCCGGCAGCAGCCCGGCCGCGGCGGGGGCGTCCGCGGCGACGACGACGCGCGGCGCCGCGACCTCCGAGCCGTCCGCGAGCAGCACCCCCGCGTCGGTCAGCGCGGCCACCGGCGCCTCCAGCCGCACCGTGCCCGGCGGCAGCGCGGCCGCGAGCTGCTCCGGCACGGCGCCGATCCCGGCCTGCGGCAGACAGAGGGTGCCGCGCAGCATGCTCCGCCACACGAGGTGGAAGACGCGGCCCGAGGTCTCCAGGCCCTCCTCCAGGAAGACCCCGGCCAGGAACGGCCGCAGCACCGCGTCGACGGTGGCGTCGGAGAGGCCCGCCGAGGTCAGGGCGGCGTGCACCGGCACGTCGCGGCCGCGCCGCAGCAGGGCGGCGGGCGCCAGCATGTCGCGGGCGCTCAGCAGACCGAGCGCCACGGTGTCGCGCAGCGGTGCGATCCGGCCCGGCAGCAGGTCGGCGGCCTGGCCGGGCCGGCGCGTCGGGTCGGCGAAGCGGTACCGGCCGCGGGAGCCCGCGAGCACGAAGCCGGGCGTGAACGCGTGCAGGCGCAGCGCCCGCAGGTCCGCACGCCGCCGCACCTGCGGGTAGGAGGTGTTGAACACCTGGAAGCCGCGGTCCAGCCGGAAGCCCCGCACCAGGTCGGTGCGCATCCGCCCGCCGACGCCGTCCGAGGCCTCCAGGAGGCGGACGCGCAGGCCCGCCGAGGTCAGGTCCTGCGCGCAGGCGAGCCCGGCGACACCCGCGCCGACGACGACCGCGTCCACCGAGGGCTCCGTCGCCACCGGTCCTCCTCTGTCCGTACGGTTGCGCGGCGTGCCGTGCACGTCCGCGGGTCGGGTGCGCGGGAGCGGTTGGGCTCCGTGGTCCCGGTGGCTCCAGTCATAGCGCCTCGGGCCCGGGCGGCGGGGTTGCCGCGCGCAGGGCCCGGCCCGGCGGGCACCCGGTCCGCGGCGAACGCTGCGCCATCGATGCGGGCTGCCGGTGCGCGGCGGCGGAGGCAGGCTGGCGGTGGGTGAGGGCCCGTACGGAGGGGCGCCGGCGCGCAGCGTCCGCGCCCTTCCCCCGGCAGCGGAGCCGGGTTTCCGGGACGGGTCCGGAAGTGGGTCGTACGGGCCCGCGCTGCGGATGGCGCGGGCCCGTTCCCGTGCGCCGGTGCGGGCGGTCCGGTGCGGTGGGGTGAGAGGCCGGGTCGGGAGCGGTTGGACGGGGTGGCGGGGGAGCGGCGTATGGTCTGTACCCGCTGCTCGCGCGGACCGGTCCCGGTACCGGTCCGCGCACCCGCTCCCGGCGGCGGGCTTCTGGAGGAAGCCTGCCGGTTGTGTTTACTGTGTGAAGGTATGGCAATCCTTCCGGGTGGATCGGGGTCGGGGTGTCTGAGCCCGAAAAGGCCGGGCACACGAGCCGCCGACGACCCCACGGAAGGAATGGCCATGGCAGTGATGAGTGAACGGTCCACGATCGCGCCCGGACCGACCCCGGCGGGTACGGGCTCCGACCACGCCGGCGCAGCCGTCCCGGCGCCGCGCGGACCCCGCATCGAGGACCCGTCGGCGGTCGCACCGGCCGACGCCAAGGCACTCTCGGCAAGCCTCTTCGCGCGCCTCCGCACCCTGGAGGAGGGCACCGCGGAGTACTCGTACGTCCGCGGCACCCTGGTCGAGCTGAACCTCTCGCTCGTCCGCTACGTCGCCAAGCGGTTCCGGCAGAGCAGCGAACCGATGGACGACATCGTCCAGGTCGGCACCGTCGGCCTGATCAAGGCGATCGACCGGTTCGACCCGGACCGCGGCGTGGAGTTCGTGACCCTCGCGGTGCCCACCATCCTCGGCGAGATCAAGCGCTTCTTCCGTGACACCACCTGGGCCGTCCACGTGCCCCGGCGGCTCCAGGAGCTGCGCCTGGCCCTCGCCAAGGTCGGCGACGACATGGAGCAGTCGCTCGGCCGCCCCGCCACGCCCGCCGAGCTCGCCGAACGCCTCGGCCTCACCGAGGACGAGGTGCGCGAGGGCATGATCGCCCGCAACGCGCACACCGCGGGCTCGCTCGACCTCGGCGCCGAGGGCGAGGACGGCGACGGCTCCCTGCTGCAGCGCCTCGGCCGCCCCGACCCCGGCCTGGAGAAGGTCGAGAACATCGAGGCGCTCAAGCCGCTCGTCGGCTCCCTCAAGGAGCGCGACCGCGCCATCCTGCACATGCGCTTCGTCGAGGAGCTCACGCAGGCCGAGATCGGCACCCGGCTCGGCGTCTCCCAGATGCAGGTCTCGCGCCTGCTCGCCCGCATCCTCGGCACGCTGCGGGAAGGCCTGCTCGGCGCCGACGCCTGATCCCCGACGCCTGATCCCCGACGCCCGCACCCGGACCGCGTTTGCACCCGGGTGGCGTCGCACCCGCACCACCCCGGTCCCCGGACGGCCCGCGCCGTCCGGGGACCGGCGCGTTCCCGGGCGGCGCGGGAGCCGGCGGTCAGAAGATCCGCCGCAGGAACTCCTCCGGCGTGGCCGGCCAGTCCACGTGGTCCGACTCGGTGCCGGGCGGCACCGCCAGGAAGGTGGACTCCAGGAACACGCCGAGATCGGCCGCGCCCAGCCGCACCACCTCGACCCCGCCGGACGAGAACCACTCCAGCACCACGCCGTCCGGCCCGTCCGGGCGCACCCGTACGTCGCCCTCGCCGGAGTACCGCCGCCGCCCGTCGGCGAGCAGGTCCCGGCCGACCGTCCAGCGCCGTCCGTCGTCGGCCGCGCCGCCGTCCGCGACGACCAGGTGCTCCGTCAGCCGCGCGGGCCCGGGGAAGCAGAGCCCGACCGCGTACGGGTCGTCCGTGCGGTAGCGCAGCACCACCCGGACCCTGCGGGGACGCAGCTCGCCGAGCCGTGCGGTCGTGTGCCGTTCGATGGTCTCCACCATGGCTGCCGTACTCCTCCGATGGGCGTGGCGGTGCGGGTTACCCCGGCGCCTGCCCGGGCCGTCCGTGTCCATGCGGTCGGTCCTCGCGCATCCCGGGCGGCGCCCGGAAACCGCCGGACCGACGCGTTTGCATCCGCCCGCAGCGGCAAGGCGGCTGACGAGCCGGCACCGCACGGTGCACGGCTCCGCACCCGGGACACCCGGAGCAGCCCGCAGGTACCCCGGACGAACCCGAAAGGGAAAGGAGCGCCCATGTCACCCGTGGTCATCGCCCTCGTGGCCCTCCTCGCCGTCGCCGCGCTCGCCGCGGTGCCGCCCGCCCGACGCCGGCTCAGGTCGCGCCGGCTGCGGGCCCGCTTCGGACCCGAGTACGACCGGGCCGTCAGCAGTCACGGCGGCGACGTCGCCCGCGCCGAGCACGAACTCGCCGACCGGCTCGCGCTGCACCGCGGGCTGAAGCTCACCGCCCTCCCGGCGGCCGAGCGCACCGCCGCCGAGGCGGAGATCCGCAGCCTCCAGAGCCTCTTCGTCGACGACCCGATGCGGGCCGCCGCCGAGGCCGAACGGCTGCTCCACCGCGTCCTCGACCGCATCGGCTACCCGGAGAAGGGCCGGATCGAGGCCCTCTCGGTCGACCACGCCTCCGGCGTCGCCGACTACCGGGCGGCCCGCGCCGCCTCCGGGACCCCCGCCGACACCGCGGAGGGCACCGCCACGGGCACCGAGGAGCTGCGGGCCTCGCTGCTCGCCACCCGCGCACTCACCCGCGAGGTCCTGGAGCAGGGCCACCTCCCCCGTCCGGCCGCCGGCCGGACGGACTCCCCGACCGCGGACGACGCGGCGCCGGGCGCCGCCGAGGCGACCCGCCCGGCGCCGGCCGCCCCGCGCGGCCGACGTCCCGTCACCCACTGACCACCCACCCCGCGCCGACCGAAGGAGCGACATGAACGACGACCGCTCGACCTCCGAGGAGACCGACCGCACCCGGACGCAGCCCGCACCCGGCCGCTTCGCCGAGGCCGCGAACTCCCGTACCGCCGACGGACGCACCACCGACCGTGCCGACCGCCCCGACCGTGCCGACCGCGCTGCCGGGAGCTCCGAGCCGACCGGGACCGGACGCGCCGACACCACGCGCGCCGACACCACGCGCACCGACGCCGAGCGCCATGGCGCGGGCCGTGACACCACCGGCCGTGGGGCCGTGGCCGATCCCGCCCGCCGGACCGCCGACGGCGCCGGACGGGAGACCGGGCCCGACGCCGCGCACGGTACGTCCCGGGAGGCCGAGCGGGTGCCGTCGCCCCGCGGGCCGGGCGCGGACTCGCCGTCGGCGGACCAGCCCCAGGCCACGGCCGCGCTCCGCAAGCCCGCTGTCGTGCCGGCCCCCCGCAGCCCCGTCACCGCGCCCGCCGCAGCCGCCGGGGCCACCGCGGCGACCGGGTCCACCGGGTCCACCGGGTCCGGCCGCTCCGCGATCGCCGTCGGCGACCGGCAGGACGGCCGCGGCTTCGGCGGCTGGCTCGACCCGGAGCGGGTCGACGTGATGTCCGCCGAGTGGGAGGCCGTGCAGTCCGGGTTCGTCGACGATCCGGCCGGTGCGGTCGAACGGGCCGACGCCCTGGTCGCCAAGGTCGCCGACCTCGTCACCGAGGCCGTCCGGCGCCGCCGCGAGAGCCTGCACGCGGAGGAGGGCGCCCCGGTCGGCACCGGGTCCGACACCGAAGAACTGCGGCTCGCCCTGCGCGACTACCGCACCGTGCTGGACCGCCTCCTCGCGGCCTGACCCGTCCGCGTTCCACCCGGCCCGCGTCCCCGGCACCGATCGCCGGGGTGCGCGGGCCGCCGCTACGAGAGGAGAACCATGCCGCTGTGGACCGTCCTCCGCCCGGTCGTCGTGCTGGCGGCGGTGGTGCTCGCCGTCGTCCTGCTCGACCGCGTCGTGCGGCTGCTCTCGCGCCGCCGTGCCGCCGGCCCGCTGCTCGGCCTGCTGCACCCCTGCCGGGTGCCCGTGCTGCTCACCGCCGGGGCCCTGCTGCTCCTCGCGGCCGAACCCGCCTCCGGCCTGCCGCGCGCCGTGCACGGGCCGCTGCGCCACGGGCTCGTGCTGCTCGCCATCGTCGCCGGGGCGTGGTTGCTGGCCCGCGTGGTCGCCCTGCTCATCGACACCTCGACCGCCCGCTACGCCACCGAGCGCCGCGACCCCGCGCGGATACGCCGCGTGCGCACCCAGACGGGCATGGTGCGGCGGCTCGCCGAGGCGGGCATCGCCGTGCTGGCGCTGGCCGCCGCGCTGATGACCTTTCCCGCGGTGCGCTCGGTCGGGGCGAGCCTGCTCGCGTCCGCGGGCATCCTCGGCCTGGTCGTCGGCGTCGCCGCGCAGAGCACCCTCGCCAACCTCTTCGCCGGCGTGCAGCTGGCCTTCGGCGACATGGTGCGACTCGGAGACGAGGTCGTCGTCGCGGGCGACTGGGGCACCGTCGAGGAGATCACCCTGACCTACGTGGTCATCGCCACCTGGGACGAGCGGCGCATCGTCATGCCGGTCTCGTACTTCGTCGGCAAGCCGTTCGAGAACTGGTCGCGTCGCGACCCGGCGATCACCGGCACCGCCCTGCTGCACCTCGACCACCGGACGCCGATGGGCGAGCTCCGCGCGGAGTTCGAACGGGCGCTGAAGGAGTGCGCCTGGTGGGACGGCCGGGGGAGTGCGCTGCAGGTCGTGGACACCACACCGAGCACGATCGTGGTGCGGGCCCTGATGACCGCGCGGAGCGCCTCCGACGCCTTCGAACTGCGCTGCTGGGTGCGCGAGCGCCTGATCGGCCACCTCCGCGAGCACTACCCGGAGGCGCTGCCGCGGGTGTCGCTCGACCGGGTCGACGCCTGATCCGCGCCGCCTGACCCGCGCTGCTGCACCCGCGCTGTTGCACCCGCGCACGACGGCCGGGGGCCGCCGACCGTCGTGGTCGGCGGCCCCCGGCCGTCGTCGTGCGGTTCCGCCGCCCGCTCAGGGGGCGGCCGCGGGCCCGGCCGCCGCACCCGCCTCCACGAACGCCTTGAAGTCCGCGAGGCCGTCCAGGGCCCGCCGGTGCACGAAGCCGAGCACGTCGCCGACCCGGTCGACCAGGCCGTGCGGCTCGACGTAGAGCTGGAGCATCAGCCTCGTGCGGTCGTCCTCCAGCTGATGGAACGTCACCACGCCGGCCTGTCGCAGATCGCCCGCCACGGACGCCCAGGCGACCCGCTCGTCCGGTATCAGCTCGGTGATCCTGGCGTCGAACTCCCGGGTCGACCCGCCCGCGCGGACCGTCCAACGGGTCAGGTCCGGCTCCGGCCGGTCGACCTGGAGGACGCCCCGGACGAAGAGCGGGAACTCCTCGAACCGCGTCCACCGGCCGAACACCACCGGCACCGGCGCGCCGACCTCGACGGACTCCTCGACCATCGTCATCCCTCGTCACCTCCGCACCACGCCTGCGGTCACCACGCGGTGACCGTCCGTCCGTCGTCTGTCCGCGCCCGCGCCGCGCACACCTCCCCGGCCCGTACGTCCCCGCGCCGCACCTCCGCGCCGTGCCTGCGCGCGCGCCGGAAAGGCCGGGATTTCCCGCGCACCGACCGGGTGCGGCCGCGGACCGGGGGTAGACGAGCCGCGCCGGCACGCCGCGGACGGCGGGCCGTACGGAGCAACGACGGAGGACACCACCATGGGTATCGGCGGATGCATCATCCTGTTCGCGGTCGGCGCCATCCTCACCTTCGGGGTGGACTGGCACCTCTCCGGCGTCAACCTGGACGTCATCGGCGTCGTGCTGATGGCGGCCGGACTCCTCGGCGTCGTCGTCTACGCCGGGGTGCTGCGCCGCCGCCGGCTCGTCGTCGGCCGCCCGCTCGACGAGACCCTCATCGAGGAGCGCCGCACCCGCGGCCTGTGACCCGCGGCGCCCCCGCCGCTCGGCCCGGGCACCCGGAGGAAGGACCACCGATGGACACCGAGAACCGTCCCGCCGCACGGTACGACCGCACCTTCGGCTGGCAGCTGCGCGCGGCCTGCCGGGAGCGCGACTCCGCACTCTTCTTCCACCCCGCCGGTGAGCGCGGCGAGCCGCACGAGGCCCGCGACGCCGCCGCCAAGACGGTCTGCACCCGCTGTCCCGTGCGCCGCCAGTGCCTGGAGTACGCGCTCGCCGCGGGCGAGCAGTACGGCGTGTGGGGCGGCACGACCGAGGACGAGCGCCGCGCCCTGCGCTCCCGGCGCCGGCGCGCCGCACGGACGGCGCCCGCGGCCGGGGCCCCGCCGCGCCGGTCCTGACGGTGCGCCCGCAGGCCGCGGCAGGCCGCCACGGGCCGCCACGGGCCGTCGCGGCCCGCCCGCCACGGGCGGGAACGGCGGCGCATGAAGGCGGCCGGCCGGGGCAGACGGTGGCCGTCCCCGAACGGAACAGGGACCGGATGAGAGGTGGAGTGACATGACGATCGTCTGGGCACTGGTCGCCGGCCTGATCGTGGGCCTGCTCGCGAAACTGGTCCTGCCGGGCCGTCAGCCCGTACCGCTGTGGCTGACCGTGCTGATCGGCGCCGTCGGCGCGCTGCTGGGCAACGCCCTGGCCTCGTACCTCGGGGTGCGGCACACCGGTGGCATCGACTGGGTGCGCCACCTGCTGCAGGTGGGTGTGGCGGCCGTGCTGATCGCCGCGGCGACGCCGATGTACAGCGGCCGCCGGCGCTGACACCGCCGGGCCGACCGGCACCGGGCGGGACGAAGGAGAAGAAATGGACAGGAACCTGTGGAGCCACAGCCCCGGGAGCGGCCACCGCGCGGGCGCCGATCTGATCGGCTACGCCGTGGAGGCCGTCGACGGCCCGATCGGCAAGGTCGACCGGCACTCCGTCGAGGTCGACGCCTCCTACCTGGTGGTGGACACCGGGCCGTGGATCTTCGGCCGGCAGGTGCTGCTCCCGGCGGGCACCGTGCTGCGGATCGACCACGACACCCGGGTCGTCCTGGTGGACCGGTCGAAGGACGAGATCAAGGGTGCGCCGGAGTTCGTCCAGGCGGAGTCCGCCGGCGTGGAGCCGGGATACCTGCACACGCTCGCGGGGTACTACGGCTTCGGCCGGATGATCTGACGCCCCGCCGGGGCGCAGGCGGGCCTGCGGCGGGGCCACGGCTCCGTCGCCGCCCGGCCGACGCGCCGTGGCCCCCCGGAGGTTCGGGCCCGGGCGTCAACGGGTACGGTGCAGGTCGGCCGGCGGGATCGTCGGCCGACCGTGGTGGGAATACCGACGACCGGCCGGCCGGAAGGCAGCCGGGGCGTCTGCGGAGGACCTGGAGACATGAGCAGCGGTGAGCTGGGTACGGGGTCGGCGGCCGACCGCCCCGCGGGCGCGGATTCGGCGCTGCGGACGGTGACCGGTCCGGACGGGGCGCTGATCTGCGCGCTGACCGGGGACCTCGACCTGGACAGCATGGTCGAGGTGCAGGGCCCGTTGCGGGAGGTCGTGGCGTCCGCGCCGGACCTGCTGTGCGTCGACCTCTCGGGCGTGGGGTTCTGCGACTCCACCGGTCTGAACCTTCTGCTCCAGCTCCGGCTGGACGCCGAACAGGCCGGGGTGCCGCTGGTGCTGGCGGAGCCGAACCCGCAGATGAGCAGGCTCTTCGAGCTGACGGGGGCCGGTGCGGTCTTCCGGGTGTTCGAGTCGGTGGAGGAGGCATGCGCTGCCGGGTGAGGACGGCCCAGGGCCGCTCCGGACGGACGGCCCGGGGCGGGGGCCGACAGGGACGTTCCGGAATTCCAGCAGGGTGAGGACATGAGCAGCAGTTGGCAGACCGCCGAAGGGCCCTTCGTGGGGCAGCGGCGTCGATGCGTCTTCGGCTCCACCGGCCAGGTCAGGCTCGGTCGGGAGTTCACCTCCAAGGTGCTCCTCGACTGGGGGCTGTCCACCGAGGAGCTCGTGGACGAGGACGTGCGCCTGATCGTCTCCGAGCTGGTCTCCAACGCGTGCCTGCACGCCGGTGGTCCGGAGGAGCTCGTCCTGGTGCTGGCGGAGGACCGCATCCGGATCGAGGTGCTGGACGAGGGGGAGGGCTGCCCGGAACCGCGCAGCCCGCACAACTCGTCGCGGCCCGGCGGCCACGGCCTGCACATCGTCGGGCGGCTCAGCGCCGACTGGGGGGTGACCCCGCACGAGGGCGGCAAGGCGGTGTGGGCCGAGGTGGAGCTCCCCCCGCGCCTGGGCTGAGACCCACGGGGCAGGACGCCCGGAGGGCGGGACTGTCCGGCTCGTGCATGCCGGGCCGGATCCGGGGCAGGCGGCGACCGACCGCTACGGACCTCCCCGGGAGACGAACGTGATCATCGCGCAGTCCGGTGCCGCCTCCATACCCGCCCCCGTCCCCGGTGTCGTGCCGATGGTGCTGCGCTACGACTCCGACGACCCCTACGCCGTGGTGCTGGAGTTCCCCGACCCGGCGGCCGACGAACCGGGCGGCGGAGACGCCCCGGTGCGCTGGCGGGTCTCCCGCGACCTCCTGCTGGACGGCCTCGCCGGGCCCGTCGGGGCGGGCGACATCCGCCTCGCCCCGCGCGACGGCCGGTACACCGAGGTCGAGTTCCACAACCGCAACGGCTCCGCCCTCGTGCAGGTCGAGACCGCCGAGTTGCGGGCCTTCCTCGGCGCCACCGCCGACGCGGTGCGGCCCGGTGAGGAGCGGGTGGCGCTGCCCGACACGCTGGAGGACTTCCTGCGGATGACGGACGCCTGACCCGGGCGCCCCGGCCGGTGCCGGACCCCGGGGTCCGGGGCCGGGGGTCCGCCGGGGCGCTCACCAGCCGGCGGTGCCGGGGCCGCCCTTGAACGGTCCGGCGACCCACGAGGTGATCCACCCGCCGTAGAAGTCGCCCTCCTGGGCGGTCACGACCTCGCCGTCGACGGTGCAGCGGTCGACCCGCGACGGGTGGAACGCCAGGTGGTCCCTGATCCGCTCGAACCCCGGCGACGGATCCGGATAGCTCCAGGCGGCCCCGGGGCAGCGCAGCCCGTCCACGACGAGGTCCCAGTACACGGCGGTGCCCTTCCACTCGCACCAGGTGCGGCGCCGGGCCGGCACCAGCAGGCCCGGGGTCACGGCCTCCATCGGCAGGTAGTACACCGGGGGGTGGTGCGTCTCCAGCACCCGGAGCGCGTCACGGGTGGAGGCGACCCGGCGGCCGCCGTGCCCGACCGTCACCCGCCGCCCGTCCGCCTCGACCCGCGGGGGCCGCGGGTAGTCGCGGACCGACTCCACCGCGGTGCCGGGGCCGTTCGTCGCCTGCCGCATCGCCGTCTCCTCTCCCCGGTGCCGGCATGCCGCCGACCCCTCTGCGATGCATTCGGAGCGGCGGGCCGTCCGGACGGCGGCACGGGCCGGCGGATCGCCCGCCCGGACCAGTCCGGCGGCCCGGCGGCTCCGAATACGGGACGTCGGACCCGGCCGGGCCCGCCCGTCCCGGGCGCCCGCACAGCGGAGAGGAAGAACGGCATGGTCGCCGTACGGAGGATCATCACCGTGGCACGCCCGGCGGACGCGGTGGCCGCCTACCTGGCGGACTTCGCCCGCACCGAGGAGTGGGACCCGGGCACCGTCAGCTGCACCCGCACCGACGACGGCCCGGTCGGCGTCGGCGCGCGATGGCGCAACGTCTCACGGTTCCGGGGCCGGACGACCGAGCTGTCGTACCGGCTCGTGCGGCACGACCCGGGCCGGCTGGTCTTCGTCGGGGAGAACCGCACGGTCACCGCGACGGACGACATCACGGTGACCGCCGACGGCCCCGGCACGGTCGTCGACTACCGTGCCACCCTGGAGTTCAAGGGCCTCGCCCGGCTCGCGGCGCCGTTCCTGCGCGCCGAGTTCGAGCGGCTCGCCGACGGCGTGGCCGAGCGGCTGCCGGAGGTGCTCGCCGCCCGCAGCCCGCGCGGCTGACCCGGCCGACGCGCCCGGGCCCGGTGCCGGCCGACCGCTGCACGAGCGGTGCGAGCAGGCACCGCACGGCGGCCCGGGGAAGGTTCCCCCCGAAGGAGGTGCGCCATGCCGAACGGCGGACCCGGACCGGGCACGACCCTGCCCGCCGACGGGCTCTTCGGGCCCGACAGCATCTCGTGGCGGGTCCACGCGGACCCGTCGATGGCCCTCGGCGGCCTGCGGGCCCTCCTGCTGCAGGCCCTGCACCCGCTGGCGATGGCCGGGGTGGCCCAGCATTCCGCGTTCCGCGAGGACCCCTGGGGCCGCCTCCACCGCACCGCCTCCTTCATCGGCGCGGTCACCTACGGCACGGGCCCGGAGGCACAGCAGGCGGTCGACCGGGTGCGGCGGGTGCACGTCCGCGTCCGCGGCACCGAACCCGTCACCGGCCTGCCCTACCGCGCCGACGACCCCGAGCTGCTCCTCTGGGTGCACTGCAGCGAGGTCGGCTCGTTCCTCGGCACCGCCCGGCGGGCCGGCCTGGCCCTCACGGACGCGGAGGCCGCCACCTACCTCCGCGAGCAGGCCGCCGTGGCCCGCCTCGTCGGTGTGCCCGGCACCGTGCCCGTCCCGGAGACGCCGGCCGAACTCGACCGGTACACCGCCCGCGTCCGGCCCCGGCTGCTCGTGACGCCCGCCGCCCGCGAGGCCGTCCGCTTCGCGTTCCTGCCGCCCCTGCACGGCCTCGCGCTCGCCGCCACCCCCGCCTGGGCCGGCCTCGCCGGGCTCGCCCTCGCCCTGCTGCCCGGCTGGGCCCGCCGGATGTACGGGCTGCCCGGCTGGGCCCTCACCGACCGCACCGCCACCCTGGAGGCCCGCGCCCTGCGCACCGCGGCCCTGCGCCTGCCGCGCTCCTGGCGGGAGGGCCCGCACCTGGTGGCCGCCCGCGAACGGCACGGCGTCTGACCGGGCACCCTGCGGCGACCGGGTGCGGGCGCCCGGTCCGGCAGAATGTGCGGCATGCCAGAGGAACACCGCATCCGGGGCCGCCGGGCCGCCGACATCGCCGCCGACGTCGAACGCGCCGTGGCGGACGGCTCCCTGGCCCCCGGCAGCGCCCTGCCACCGCTGCGGGACCTCGCCACCGAGCTCGCCGTCAACCCCAACACCGTCGCCGCCGCCTACCGCCTGCTGCGCGACCGCGGCGTCATCGAGACCGCCGGCCGCCGCGGCAGCCGGGTGCTCCCCCGGCCCTCGCACACCCCGCGCGAGCAGCGCCACATCGAGGTGCCCGCCGGGGCGCGCGACCTCGCCGACGGCAACCCCGACCCGGCCCTGCTCCCGCCGCTGGAGGAGGCCCTCGCGTACGCCGCCGCCGAGCAGCGCCGCGACCCCGTGCTCTACGCCCGCGCCACCGTGGACGAACGGCTGCTCGCGCTGGCCCGCGCGGACTTCGAGGCCGACGGGCTGCCCGCCGGCTCCGTCGCGGTGCTCTCCGGCTCGCTCGACGCGATCGAGCGGGTGCTGCTCGCCCGGCTGCGGCCCGGCGACTCCGTCGCCGTCGAGGACCCGGGCTGGGGCAGCCTGCTCGACCTGCTCGCCGCCCTGGGCCTGCGCACCGTCGCCGTCCGGGTCGACGACGAGGGCCCGACCGTGGCCGACACCGCGCGCGCCCTGGCCGGCGGCGCCGCCGCCCTCGTCGTCACCTCCAGCGCGCAGAACCCCACCGGCGCCGCCGTCAGCGCCCGCCGCGCGGCCGAGCTGCGCGCCGTGCTCGCCGGCCACCCCGGGGTGCTGCTCGTCGAGGACGACTTCGGGCACGCCATCGCCGACGAGCCCTACCAGCTGCTGTGCGTCGACGGCGCCGGCCGCCCGGTCGTCGACTCGTGGGTGCTCGTCCGGTCCGTCACCAAACTGCTCGGCCCGGACCTGCGGCTCGCCCTCGTCACGGGCGACACCGCGACCGTCGACCGGGTGCGCGGCCGGCAGCGCCTCGGCGCCGGCTGGGTGAGCCACGTGCTGCAGCGGGCCGTCGCGCAGCTGTGGTCCGGCGGCGCGGCCTCCCGCGAGCGGGCCGCCGCGCACTACGCCCTTCGGCGGGGCGCGCTCGTCAGCGCACTCGCCGGGCTCGGCGTGCCCGCGCACGGCCGCAGCGGCTTCAACGTGTGGGTGCCCGTCCACGACGAGACCGCCGCCGTGGTCGGGCTGCTGCAGCGCGGCTGGGTCGTGACGGCGGGCGCCCGCTTCCGCATCGCCTCCGGCCCCGGCATCCGGATCACCGTCTCCCGGCTGTCCGAGGAGGAGATCCCGAGGCTGGCCCTGGACATCGCCGCCGTGCTGCGCACCGACCTGGACGCCGCCCGCGGCGGCTGACCGGCCGTCAGGCCGCGTCGGCGTCCAGCAGGTCCCGCAGCCGGGCGAGGGTCTCGCGCAGGTTCGGCTCCCCGGCGCGGGCGAGCGCCTCGTCGACGGGCAGCCAGCGCAGCCGCGCCGCAGGGTTCTCCGGCCGTGCCGCGTCCGGTACGCCGGTGGCGAGCACGAACCGCAGGTCCGCGTGCTCGTGCGCGGGCTCCCGGTCGTTCGCGGGTACCGGCAGCACGGCGACGTGCACCAGCGCCTCGGCCGGCCAGAACACCAGGTCGGGCAGCCCGGTCTCCTCCCGCGCCTCCCGCAGCGCCACCGCCGACGGATCCGTCTCGCCCGGGTCGCCGTGCCCGCCGACCTGCAGCCAGTCCCGCATCCGCTCGTGCCAGCGCAGCAGCACCCGGCGCCGCGCCCGGTCGACCACCAGGGCCGACACCGTGAGGTGCAGCGGGAGCCCGCGCGTCCACGGGTCGTCGGCCGCCAGCAGCGGCAGGATGCGGGCGAGGTCGGCCGCCTCGGTGTCCGTCCGCGGCCGGTACCCGTCGAGCAGCTGTGCCGGTGTCGTCGCCATGGCGGCAGCCTAGGCGGCGGGCCCGGTCACGTCCTCCCGTTAAAGGCGTCCAGGATCTGCTGGGCGGCGAGCGTGGCGGTGAGCGTGCCTTCGCGGACCCGGCTCTCCAGCCCGGGTGCCAGGCTCCGTACGTCGGGGTGCTCGCGGAGCGCGGAGAGCAGTTGGTCGTGGACCATGGCCCAGGTCCAGTCGACCTGTTGGGTGCGGCGGCGTGCGTCGAGGGCGCCGGTGGCGTGGAGGGTCCGCCGGTGCTGTTCCAGGCGTTCCCACAGGGTGTCGAGGCCGGTGTTGTCGCGGCCGCTGCAGGTGAGGACGGGTGGGGTCCATTCGGCGTCCGGTGGCGTCAGCAGGCGGAGGGCGCCGGTGAGTTCGCGGGCGGCGGTTTTGGCGTCGTGTTCGTGGGGGCCGTCGGCTTTGTTGACGGCGATGATGTCGGCGAGTTCGAGGATGCCTTTTTTGATGCCCTGGAGTTGGTCGCCGGTGCGGGCGAGGGTGAGGAGGAGGAAGGTGTCGACCATGTCGGCGACGGTGGTTTCGGACTGTCCGACGCCGACGGTTTCGACGAGGACGATGTCGTAGCCGGCGGCTTCCATGATGATCATGGATTCGCGGGTGGCGCGGGCGACGCCGCCGAGGGTGCCGGAGGTGGGGGAGGGGCGGACGAAGGCGTTCGGGTCGGTGGCGAGTTTCTCCATGCGGGTCTTGTCGCCGAGGATGGAGCCGCCGGTGCGGGTGGAGGTGGGGTCGACGGCGAGGACCGCGACGTGGTGGCCGCGGCCGGTGAGCATGGTGCCGAGGGCTTCGATGAAGGTGGATTTGCCGACGCCGGGGACGCCGGTGATGCCGATCCGGGTGGCCGCGCCGCTGTGCGGCAGCAGGTCGACCAGCAACTGCTGGGCGAGCGCGCGGTGGTCGGGCCGGGTGGACTCGACGAGGGTGACGGCCCGCGCGATCCAGGCGCGCGAGCCGTCGAGCACCCCCTGCCGGTACTGGTCGGGGTCGATCGTCCGGGGTGGCATGGGGTCAGCGGCTCACAACTCGTGTCCGAGGTCGGCGGCGAGGGACTTCAGCAGGCCGTACGCCGCGTCCGGGATGACGGTGCCGGGTGGGAAGACGGCGGCGGCGCCCATGTCGAGGAGGGTGGGGATGTCCTGGGGTGGGATGACGCCGCCGACGACGATGGTGATGTCCTCGCGGCCGGCTTCGGCGAGTTCGGTTTTGAGTGCGGGGACGAGGGTGAGGTGTCCGGCGGCGAGGGAGGAGACGCCGACGATGTGGACGTCGGCTTCGACGGCCTGGCGGGCGACCTCGGCGGGGGTCTGGAAGAGGGGGCCGACGTCGACGGTGAAGCCGAGGTCGGCGAAGGCGGTGGCGATGACCTTCTGGCCGCGGTCATGGCCGTCCTGGCCCATTTTGGCGACGAGGATGCGGGGGCGGCGGCCTTCGGCCTCCTCGAAGCGTTCGACGAGTTCGCGGGTGCGCTGCACGCCTTCGGAGGGTCCTGCTTCGTCGCGGTACACGCCGGAGATGGTACGGATCTGGCCGGAGTGGCGGCCGTAGACCTTCTCCAGGGCGTCGGAGATCTCGCCGACGGTGGCCTTGGCGCGGGCGGCGTCAACGGCCAGCGCCAGGAGGTTGCCGTCCAGGGAGCCGCCGCCCGCGGGACCCTCCTGGGCGGAGCGGGTGAGGGCGTGCAGGGCGTTCTGGCAGGCGGCTTCGTCGCGTTCGGCGCGCAGTCGGCGGAGTTTGTCGATCTGCTGGGTGCGGACGGAGGTGTTGTCGACGGTGAGGACGTCGATCTGTTCGTCGGTGGCGGTGCGGTATTTGTTGACGCCGATGACGGGTTGGCGGCCGGAGTCGATGCGGGCCTGGGTGCGGGCGGCGGCTTCCTCGATGCGGAGTTTGGGGATGCCGGCGTCGATGGCTTTGGCCATGCCGCCGGCGGCTTCGACTTCCTGGATGTGCTGCCAGGCGCGGGTGGCGAGGTCGTGGGTGAGTTTTTCGACGTAGGCGGAGCCGCCCCAGGGGTCGATGGAGTGGGTGGTGCCGGATTCCTGCTGGAGCATGAGCTGGGTGTTGCGGGCGATGCGGGCGGAGAAGTCGGTGGGCAGGGCGAGGGCTTCGTCGAGGGCGTTGGTGTGCAGGGACTGGGTGTGGCCCTGGGTGGCGGCCATGGCTTCGACGCAGGTGCGGGTGACGTTGTTGAAGACGTCCTGGGCGGTGAGGGACCAGCCGGAGGTCTGTGAGTGGGTGCGCAGGGACAGTGATTTGGTGTTCTTCGGGTTGAACTGCTTCACCAGCTTCGCCCAGAGGAGGCGGGCGGCGCGGAGTTTGGCGATCTCCATGAAGAAGTTCGTGCCGATGGCCCAGAAGAAGGAGAGGCGGGGGGCGAAGGCGTCGACGTCGAGGCCGGTGTCGAGGCCGGCGCGGAGGTATTCGACGCCGTCGGCGAGGGTGTAGGCGAGTTCGAGGTCGGCGGTGGCTCCGGCTTCCTGGATGTGGTAGCCGGAGATGGAGATGGAGTTGTAGCGGGGCATCTTCTGGGAGGTGTAGGCGAAGATGTCGGAGATGATCCGCATGGAGGGCTGCGGGGGGTAGATGTAGGTGTTGCGGACCATGAATTCTTTGAGGATGTCGTTCTGGATGGTCCCCGCGAGTTTCTCCGGCGGTACGCCCTGTTCTTCGGCGGCGACGATGTAGAGGGCGAGGACGGGCAGGACGGCGCCGTTCATGGTCATGGAGACGGACATCTTGTCGAGGGGGATGCCGTCGAAGAGTTGGCGCATGTCGTAGATGGAGTCGATGGCGACTCCGGCCATGCCGACGTCGCCGGTGACGCGGGGGTGGTCGCTGTCGTAGCCGCGGTGGGTGGGGAGGTCGAAGGCGACGGAGAGGCCCTTCTGGCCGGCGGCGAGGTTGCGGCGGTAGAAGGCGTTGGATTCCTCGGCGGTGGAGAAGCCGGCGTACTGGCGTACCGTCCAGGGCTGGTTGACGTACATGGTGGGGTAGGGGCCGCGGAGGTAGGGGGCGATGCCGGGGTAGGTGTCGAGGAAGTCCAGGCCGGTGAGGTCGTCGGCGGTGTAGAGGGGTTTGACGCCGATGCCTTCCGGGGTCTCCCAGACCAGGTCGTCGACGTCCTTGCCGGTTTCCTGTTGCCAGGCCTGGCGCCACTGTGTGCCGGTCACCGCCGGGGCGGTGCCGTCCGGGTCCAGCCCGATCGTGGTGAAGTCGGGGATCATCGGGCCACTCCCATCTCGTCGAGCAGCGAGGTCAGGGTCGTGACGACGTCGACGCCCACGAAGACGAACTCGTCGACCCCGGCCTGCCGGTACCCATCCTCCGCCTCGCCGGGGCGGCCGGCCAGCAGCACCTTCACGGCGCCCGCGGCCTTCAGCGCGGCGGCCACGGCCTCCGCGTGCTCGGCGTACACCGGGTCGCTGGAGCACAGGCACGCCACGGTGGCGCCGCTCGCCGCGAACGCCTCCGCCAGCGCCGCCGGGTCGGTGCCCTCCGCGCCGGCCGTCGCGATGCCGCCGGCCTGGAACAGGTTGGCGGCGAAGGTCGACCGCGCGGTGTGCGCGGACGCCGACCCGAGGGAGGCCAGGAACAGCAGCGGACGGCTGCGGTGCACGGCCAGGTGCGCATCCGAGCGGGCACGGAGCTCCTCGTACGCGTCCGCGCGCCGCACCCGTGGCAGGCCGCCGCCGGGCGCGGCCGGGGCCGGCTTGCGGACCAGCGGCTGCTCGGCGAGGTTCGGGAATTCGCTGACGCCGGTGACGGGTTCGCGGCGCTTGGCGATCGCGGTCGAGCGTGCCGCCCAGGTCGCTGCGGTCTGTTCGGCGATCAGGCCGGAGGTGAGTGCGGTCCGCTGGCCGCCGGCCGCTTCGATCTCCTGGAACCATGCCCAGGCGGCGTGCGCGAGTTCGTCGGTGAGCCGCTCGACGTACCAGGAGCCGCCGGCCGGGTCGACGACCCGGGCGAGGTGGGACTCCTCCAGCAGGATCGACTGCGTGTTGCGGGCGATCCTGCGGGCGAAGGCGTCCGGCAGGCCGACCGCCTCGTCGAAGGGCAGCACCGTCACCGCGTCCGCCCCGCCCACCCCGGCGGCCAGGCAGGCCACGGTGGTGCGGAGCATGTTCACCCACGGGTCGCGGGCGGTCATCATCACACTCGACGTCACCGCGTGCTGGCGCTGCGCGGAGGACTGCGGCGCCACCCCGGACACCTGCGCCACCCGCGCCCACAGGCGGCGCGCGGCACGGAACTTGGCGATCGTCAGGAACTGGTCCCCGGTGGCCGCGAAGCGGAACTCCAGCTGGGCGGCGGCCGTGTCGACGGGCAGTCCGGCCGCGGTCAGCGCCCGCAGGTAGGCCACGCCCGTGGCCAGGGCGCAGCCGAGTTCCTGCGCGGGTGAGGCGCCGGCTTCGTGGTAGGGCAGGGCGTCGACGGTCAGGGCGCGCAGGCCCGGGTAGGTCTGCGCGCAGCGGGCCGCGAGTGCGGTGGCGTCGGCGAGCAGTGTGTCGGTCGGGTCGTCGTCGCCGGTGCGGGCGAGCAGGCCCAGCGGGTCGGCGCCGAGCGTGCCGGAGGCGGCGTCGGCGGGCACGTCGCGGGCGGTCAGCAGTGCGAAGAGCTGCTCGGCGGCGGCCCGGAACTCCGCTCCGGCGTCGAGGGCGACGGCGGCGAGGTCGAGGTAGACGCCTTCCAGCGCGTCCGGCAGTGCCGTGAGGGGCAGCCGGCCGGAGCCGAGCGCGAGCCAGAGCGAGGTGACGCCGTTCTCCAGGTCGGCGAGGACCGCCTCGTTGGTGCGGCGCGGGTCCGGGTCGGCGTGCAGCTGGCGCACGTCCCAGCCGGAGACCGTGGCTCCCTGGGGCCGGCCGCCGCGCACGAACGGCGGGAAGCCGGGGAAGCCGGCGTCGGCCGGGGCGTCCTGGGCGGTGTACAGCGGGCGGGCGCGGAGCCCGTCCTGGAGCTGGGTGGTGAGCGCGTCCTCGGCCTGCTCGCCGGTCACGGACTGCGAACCGGATTTGCGCAGCACGCCTTCGACAAGGCGCTGCCACTGCTCACGGGTCGCATCCGGGAACTCGGCGGCCAGAGGAAGCCCTTCGGGCGGGACCGTCATGAGGAGAGGTTAAGGGCCGTTAGCATCGCCGCAGCAGAGGACGCGGGTGTGATCTCCCACTCGTTGCACTTCACGCCCTGTGAGGTGCCGCACACGGCCGCCGGGGCCCGTCGGCAGGCCCCCGTTTCGGCGGCGCCGGAAGCGGTGAGAAGAGGAGGAGTGGCACGACGGGCCGACCCCGGGCAGTGCCGCGTGACACCTGGGCCGTGCCCGCCGGCCGCCGCCTGACGGGCACTCACGCCCCTCCACCGCACGGCGGGGGTTCGACGGGCGGGCCCGTGAGCCAGCAGGGTGAGGACATGAACAGCAGCGCGCAGACGGTCGGCGGCCCCGTCACGGGCCGGCGGCGCAGGCTCCGTCTCGCCGGACCCGGCCAGGCCCGGGCCGGCCGGGAGTTCACCGCCGCGGCGCTCCGCGGCTGGGGGATCGCCGACGGCGGGGAGTTCGGGAGCGACGTCCGCCTGGTCGTCTCCGAGCTCGTCGCCAACGCCTGCCGGCACGCCGACGGCGCGACCGGCCTGCTGCTCGTGCTCACCGACCGCACCCTGCGCATCGAGGTCGCCGACGAGGGCGCCGGCCTGCCGGAGCACCGCGCCCCGCACAGCCCTGACCGGCCCGGCGGCCACGGACTGCACCTGCTCGACCGGCTCGCCGACACCTGGGGCGTCGCCCCGGCCACCGTCGGCAAGACCGTCTGGGCCGAGATCACCCGCCCCGCATCGTCCGGCTGACCCCTCCCGCCGGACGATGCCGGAACCGCCGCGTGGAAACCGCGGCACCGGGTAGCCGAGCGGCGATCCCGCGACCGCGGGCACCGCGCCCCCAGGAGGGGACCATGCCGCTCATCGGTGACGCGCCCGTCGTTCGCGAACCCGCCGCACCCGCCCCGTACGCCGCACCGGACGCCGCACAGAGGGCCGCACGGCTGCGCCGCCGGCTGGAGCGCCTCATCGGCATCGCCGCCACCGAGGGCAACGCCCTGCAGCCGCTGCGCAACGGCGACGAGATCTTCCCCGCCATGCTGGAGGCCGTGGCAGCCGCCGAGCGCACCGTCGACATGATGACCTTCGTCTACTGGCGCGGCGCGATAGCCCAGCGCTTCGCCGAGGCGCTGGCCGAGCGGGCCCGCGCCGGGGTGCGCGTGCGCCTGCTGCTCGACGGCTTCGGCGCCCGGCTCATCGAGAGCCGGCTCCTCGACCTGATGGCCGCGGCGGGCGTCGACATCGCCTGGTTCCGGCGGCCGCTCCGGCTCTCGCCGTTCAAGCAGAACCACCGCTGCCACCGCAAGGTGCTGGTCGTCGACAGCCGGCTCGCCTTCACCGGCGGCGTCGGCATCGCCGAGGAGTGGTGCGGCGACGCCCGCGACGAGCGCGAGTGGCGCGACACGCACGTGCGGGTCGAGGGCCCGGCGGTCGACGGGATCGCCGCCGCCTTCGCCCAGAACTGGGCCGAGTGCCGGGAGGTGCTCTTCGACGGGGCCGACCTCTTCGACGGCCACCGGCCGGCCGGGAAGGCCGTCGTGCAGGTCGTCCGGGGCTCCGCGTCGGTCGGCTGGCAGGACCTGCAGACGCTGCTGCGGGTCGTGCTGGAGTCCGCCGAGGAGCGGGTCCGCCTGACGACGGCGTACTTCGTGCCGGACGAGTTCTTCGCGGGGCTGCTGGCCGCCACCGCCGAGCGGGGGGTGGAGGTCGAGATCCTGCTGCCGGGCCGGCACACCGACAAGCGGGTCTGCCAGGTCGCGGGGGAGCGCTACTACGAGCAACTGCTCGCCGCCGGCGTGCGGATCCACCACTTCGAGCCGACGATGATGCACGCGAAGATCATGACCGTGGACGGCGTGGCCGCGCTGGTCGGCTCGTCCAACCTCAACCGGCGCTCGCTCCAGCACGACGAGGAGGTGGTGCTCACCGTCCTCGACGAGGACTTCACCGCCGAGCTCGACCGGGACTTCGACCACGACCTCACACGGAGCACGCCCATCGAGGAGTCGCGCTGGCGGCACCGCCGCAACCGCCAGGTGCTGCTCGAACTCCTGACGGCGCCCGTCCGCCGGTTCCTCTGACCGCCCCGCCGCTCGGGCCCGCACCCCGGCAGGTGCCGGCCCGGCGGCTCAGGCGGCGGCAGGGCCGGCCGCCGGGCGGCCCAGCCGGACCGTGGCGTGCACGATCTTGCCGGGCCGGGCGGCGCGGACGCCCCACTCCTGGGAGACGGCCTGCACGAGCGCCAGCCCGCGGCCGGACACCGCCTCGGGGTCGGGGCCGCGCAGCACCGGGCTGCCGGGGCCGCCGTCCTGCACCTCGATGCGCAGGCTGCCCCCGGCGATGCGCAAGCGCAGCCGGACGGGCGGGCCGCCGTGCCGGAGCGCGTTGGTGACGAGTTCGGACACCGCCAGTTCGGCGTCCGCGACCGCGTCCGCGACGTCCGCCCCGGCCCCGCCCGCGCCCGTACGGCCGTCGGCCCCGGCGTCCGTACCGCGCAGGGCGGCGTCGACCGTCCGGCGCACCAAGGTCCGCGCCGCGTGCGGGGCCCACGGTGTCGCCGGCACCGCCACCGCGATCCGGCAGGCTCGTTGGTTCCTGGTCATCCCCGGTCCACCCTTCCCGTCGTGTCAGGTCTCCACGGGACTCTGCTTGCCGCGTTCCGGGGCCTCACACGTGCGCCGCACCGACCGGCTGCCGCGCCGTGCCCGCGCCGGGGTCCGGCCGGGCCGCCGCGGGGCCGGGGCCGGGGCCGTCAGGGGCGCCAGCCGAGGTGGAGGATGGCCAGGTCGTCGGAGTGGCGGCCGCGGTTCAGCGAGTCGGCCCGCAGCACCAGGTGGTCGAGCAGCCGGTCGGCCGGCAGCGGGCCGGCCGTGCCGATCAGGCCGAGCAGGCCCTCGGTGCCCAGGCGTTCGCGGCCCTCGTCGACGTGACCCTCGATCAGCCCGTCGGTGAACATCATCAGCGCGCCGTCCGCGGGCAGCCCCAGCCGGGTCGCCTCCCACTTGCCGAAGCCCGGCAGCATGCCGAGGGCGATGCCGTGCGCGGCGTCGGCCGTCGCCCAGGCCGTTCCGGTCCGCAGCAGCGGCGCGTGATGGCCCGCCAGGTGCACGGTGGCCGTGGTCAGGTCGGCGGAGAGGGTCAGGGTCGTGCAGGTCGCGAAGACGTCCGGTCTGGTCCGCTCGGCGACCAGCACCTCCTCCAGGAGGGCCAGCAGCTCGGTGTCGCGGTGCCCGGCGAGGGTGAGGGCGCGCCAGGTGATGCGCAGGCACACGCCGAGGGCGGCCTCGTCGGGGCCGTGCCCGCTGACGTCGCCGATGACGGCGTGCAGGCGGCCGTCGGAGGTCTGCACGACGTCGAGGAAGTCGCCGCCGAGCAGGGCCCGTTCACGGCCGGGCAGGTAGCGGCTCGTCACCTCCACCGCGGTCGAGGTGAGCAGCGGGGCGGGCAGCAGGCCGCGCTCCAGGCGGGCGTTCTCCTCCGCGCGGATCTGGTTCTCGCGGAGTTCGGCGGTGGCCCGTTCGGCCTGCTTGCGGTGCACGGCGTAGCGCACCGCGCGCTGCAGCAGCTGGGCGTCGACGCGTCCCTTCACCAGGTAGTCCTGGGCGCCCGTGGCGACCGCCCGGGAGCCGGCGCCGGCGTCGACCAGGCCGGTCAGCACGATGACGGCGGCGCCGGGCGCCGCCTGCTGCACGGCCGCGACCCCGCCGATGCCGGAGGCGTCGGTGAGGTGGAGGTCGAGCAGCACGCAGTCCGCCCGGTGGGCGGCGAGGTGCGCCCGGGCGGCGGCCATGGTGGTGCGGTGCACCAGCGTGTAGTGGAGGTCGCTGTCGGTGAGCATCTCCTCGACGAGGAGGGCGTCGCCGGGGTCGTCCTCGACGAGGAGCACCCGGTAGTGCTCCTCCTCGGGTGCGCTGCGCTGCGGCGGGGCGGCGGCGGCCCGGCGCACCTGCACGGGCAGCGTGCGGTCGCCCGGGGTCACCGCGGCACCCCCGCCCCGGCGGCCGCCGCGTCCGTGGCGCCCTCGGGCTGCAGGTCGTCCGCCGCGTCGTCCCGTGCGGGCAGGGTGAAGAGGATCCGGGTGCCGGGGGTGTGTCCGCGGTCGATGCCGATGGTGCCGCCGTGGAACTCGACGATCTTCTTGCACATCGCCAGCCCGATGCCGTTGCCCGGGTAGGCGTCGCGGGTGTGCAGGCGCTGGAAGATGACGAACACCTTCTCCTCGAACTCCGGCGCGATGCCGATGCCGTTGTCGGACACGGCGATCTCCCAGCTGCGGCCGGTCCGGGCGACCGAGACGTGGACCTGCGGCGGGCGGTCGGGGGAGCGGAACTTCACCGCGTTGCTGACCAGGTTCTGCAGCAGGATGCCGAGCTGGGTGCGGTCGCCCTGCACCGTCGGCAGCGGGTCGTGCGTCACCACGGCGCCGGCCTCCTCCACCTGCACGCCGAGGGTGTCCTCGGTGGAGCCGAGCAGCGCCTCCAGGTCGACCGGGCTGTGGCTCTTGTGGACGCGGCCCACCCGGGAGAAGTCCAGCAGGTCGTTGATGAGGGTCTGCATGCGGTTGGCGCCGTCCACCGCGAACGCGATGTACTGCCGGGCCCGGTCGTCGAGCTGCTCGGCGTACCGGCGCTCCAGCAGCTGGCAGAAGCTCGCCACCTTGCGCAGCGGCTCCTGGAGGTCGTGCGAGGCGACGTAGGCGAACTGCTCCAGCTCGGCGTTGGACCGCTGGAGGTCCGCGGCCTGGTCGGCGAGCCGGGCGCGGGCGCGGTCGGCGGAGGCGATCTCGTCGACCAGCCGGTGCCGCATCGCCTCGACGCTGCGGGCGAGCCTGCGCAGGTCCTCCGGGCCGGTCGCGCCGATCTCGCGGTCGAAGTCGCCGCCCGCGACGGCGTCGGCGTCCTCGTTGAGCCGGCCGAGCGGGCCGGTCACCCCGCGGCGCATCGCCTCGAACACGAGGGCGGCGAGTGCCACGATCACCGCGGCGATCGAGCCGAAGACGAGGTCACGCTGGGCGCGTACGTCGTCGAGCGCCCGCCGGTCGTGCACCCGGTCCTCCTGCAGCCCCGCCTGCAGCCGTCCGGTGGCCGCGCGCACGGCGTCGAAGGACCGCTTGGCGTCCTCCGCGGTCCGCCCGTCCACCGGCACCGGGGCGCCCGGCGGCGTGGCCGCCACCGGGACGGCCACCTGCCGCTGCCACGCGGCGGCGGCGCGGTCCAGCGCGTCCAGGACCGCCGCGTCGTCGTCGCCGGCCAGGAGGCCGCGCAGGGTGCCCTCCTCCTGCCGCTGGTCGGCGAGCCCCAGGGTGTACGGCTCCAGGAACTCGGAGCGGCCGGTCAGGCTGTAGCCGCGGATGCCGGACTCCTGGTCGACGAGGGCGGTCTCCAGCCGGCCGGCGGCGATCAGCGCGGGGGAGGTGCGGTCGACGAGGCGGGTGCTCACCTCGCCGGAGTGCACGAACGTGGCCGCGCCCAGCCCGGCGAGCGACGCGAGGACGGCCAGCGCGGCCGTGACGCCCACCCGCAGCCAGCGGCGGGTCGTCCACCTCCGTGCGTTCCCGGAGGACGTGTGGGGGTGACGTGCGTCACCGATGCCGCCGGCATCCGCACCCGAGGACTGGGCCAAAGCCGTTCGCCTTCCGATCGTCGCTCGCCCCGGGCCCGGGTGCGAGAGCCCCGCCGGCCGGTCCGGCGGCGCACCACACGTTAGCGCCTCGCCCGACGGCGCTTGTCGGGCGAGACGGTGGATCAATAGAGTTGCCGTATGCCGGGTACCCGCAGCGCTCGGATTCTCACGGGTCAACCCGGAGAAAAGATCGGCGGTACCGTTCGGGTACGGCGGCGCCCCGCACGGCGCCGTCCGGGGACGGACCGTCCGGCGCCACTCCCCGCGGCCTGGCCGGCCGGTGCCCCACCGCCGTCGGGGTGGACCCCCGCGCACCGCCCGCCGACCTCGGCCCCCGAACACCGGAGCAGACACATGACCGCCGCCGTGCCTTCCGCCCCCTACCATGTGCTGCTCGTCGAGGACGACGCCGCGGACGCCATGCTCATCGAGGACGCGCTCCTCGACGGCGGCGCCGTCCGCACCATCAGCCAGGTCTCCGACGGCATCGCCGCCCTCGACCACCTCCGCTCGGCGGACGAGGCGCGGCCCGACCTGATCGTCCTCGACCTCAACATGCCGCGGATGAGCGGCACCGAGCTGCTGTCCGTGCTGAAGAACGACGACGACCTGAAGACCATCCCGGTCGTCGTCCTCACCACCTCCGCCGCACCCGACGACGTGTCGACGGCCTACCGCCGGCACGCCAACGCGTACGTCACCAAGCCGGTCAACCTCGACGACTTCACCCGCGCCGTCCGCAGCATCGAGACGTTCTACCGCGAGACGGCGGTGCGCCCCGCGGACTGACCTGCACGCGCGGCCCGCCCGCACGCACGGCCCGCGCGCGATGGGCGGTGCGCGACGGGCCGGCGCCACGGCCACCCGATCGACCGGCCGCATGTGTGGAACCCGCAGGACCGGGCAGACGCGGTGTCGACCGCGGCCTGCCCGGGCCGCAGGAGAGAGGAGCCGACCATGAGTGGCAGCGACAAGGTCCAGAACCTCGCACAGAAGGCGAAGGGCAAGGCCGACGAGGCGACCGGCAAAGCCGTCGGCAACGAGCGGCTCACCGCCAAGGGCAAGGCCGAGCAGACCGGCGCGGACCTCAAGCAGGCCGGCGAGAAGGTCAAGGACGCCTTCAAGGACTGACACGCGGCACGGGCGGGGCGTCACCGGACGCGGTGGCGCCCCGCCGCCGTGCCCGGACCCCGGGCGGCCGCCGGACACCCGGTTCGGCCGGGCCGCAGAGGGTAGCCGAGACCCATGCTGACCCTGGGAGTCGAGGAAGAGTACCTGCTGGTGGACCCGGCGACCGGAGCACCGGTGCCGCGGGCCGAGGCCGTGCTGGGCGCGGCCGACCTGAGACCCGCGCTGCAGCCCAGCGAGGCCCAGCCCGAGCTGCTGCAGGTGCAGGTCGAGACCGCCACCCCGGTCTGCGAGGACCTCGCAGCGGTGCCCCGCCACCTGGCCCGGATGCGCGCCGCCCTCCAGGCGTCCGCGGCGCAGCACGGCTGCCGGATCGTCGCGGTCGGCGCGGCACCGTTCGGCACCGGCGGGCCCGTGCCCGTCACCCGCGGCGATCGCTACCGGACCGCCCGCAGCGAGGCCCCGCACCTCGTCGACGACCTCATGCTGAACGGCATGCACGTGCACGTCGGCATCGACGACGAGGAGGAACGCGTCGCCGCCCTGGTGCGGATCCGGCCCTGGCTGCCCGTCCTGGTGGCACTCTCGGCGAACTCGCCGCTGTGGCAGGGGACCGACACCCGCTTCGCGAGCTGGCGCACCGTGCACTTCGACCGGTGGGCGGTGAGCGGGCCGCCGCCCGCCTTCCACGACGCCGCCGACCACCGGCGGCGGCTCGACGCGCTGATCGCCTCCGGCGCCGTCCGCGACCTCGGCCAGCTGTACTGGCATGCCCGGCTGTCCGAGCGCTACCCCACCGTCGAGGTGCGGGCCGCCGACGTGCAGCTCACCGTCGCCGACGCCGAACTCGTCGCCGGGATCGTCCGCGGCCTCGTCACCACCGCCGTCCTCGACGAGCGCCGCGGCGCACCCCGCACCGACCCGCCCGAGGAGATGCTGCGCGCCGCGACCTGGCACGCCGCACGCACCGGCCTGCACGGCGAGCTCATCTCCCCCCTCGACGGCCGGGGCCACCCCGCGGCCCACGTCGTCGGCGAACTCCTCCACCACATCGGGCCCGGCCTGCGGGCCGGCGGCGACGAGGAACGCGTACGGGCCGGCTGGGCGCGGACCGCCGCCGAGGGCAACGGCGCCGACCGGCAGCGCGCCTGGTTCGCCGACGGCGGCCGCGACGGCCTGACGGCGGGCCTGCTCGCCGCGGCGGTGACGGGATGAGCCCGGACCCGCCGTGAACCGCCCGCCCGCCCCGCACACCCGCCCCGGGTCACCGCCCCGCCGGGCGGCCGGGGTGCTGCGGGCCGCGTGGCGGCGCGGCCGGCAGATCGAACTGCTGCACCGCTCGATGGCGTTCGCCGCCCTGTGCTTCGTCACCGTCGTACCGCTGCTCGTGGTCGTCGCCGCCGCCTCCCCGACCCGCGGCGCCGGCATCGCCGACCGGATCATCGACGGCCTCGGACTCTCCGGGGCGTCCGCCCGCGCCGTGGACGAGCTCTTCGTCTCCCGCCGGGAGGTGCTCAGCACCACCACCGCCCTCAGCCTGGCCGCCCCCGCCGTCTTCGGCGTCCCGTTCCTCGGCGCCGTGCAGAACGCCTACGAGCGGATCTGGCTGCGCACCCCCGGCACCTGGCACGCCGCCTGGCGGCAGGTCGTCGGCCCGGCCGCCTTCGTCGCCAACGCGTTCTCGTACGGCGTGATCGGCACCGTGCTGGTGGTGCAGTCCTGGCTGCTCGGCGTCGGCTTCTGCGTGTACGGCGGCGCCCTCGCCGGGCACGCCCTGCACGGCGCGGCCCGGGTGCCGCGGCGCCGCGGCCCGCGCTGATCCGCCGGTCCGGGGCGTGAGCCGGGCCGACCGGGGCAGACGGCCGACCCACGGGTGAGCGACCGCGCCGCCCGCGACGGAAGGGGACCACCGTGGCATCACTGCCGTTCGCCCGGGCCTCGCACGGAGGCCGGCCGTCCGCCGCCCCGGGCGGCCGGGACGCCCTGCGGGCCGCCGGCAAGGCCGGATTCGCCGCCCGCGGCGTCGTCTACGTCCTGGTCGGCCTGCTGGCTGTCGGGATCGCCGTCGGCCGGGAGGCCGACCAGGCCGACCGGCAGGGCGCCCTGCGGGAGATCGCCGCCCGGCCGTTCGGCACCGTCCTGCTGTGGCTGCTCGTCGCCGGGTTCGCCTGCATGACGCTGTGGCGGGCCTCTACCGCCGTCCGCGGCGAGGCCGGGGAGAAGAAGACCGGCAAGCGGCTGCTCAACGCCGGCCGCGCCGTGTTCTACGCCACCGTCTGCTGGGGCACCGCCGCCTTCGCGCTCGGCAGCGGCAAGCAGTCCAGCAGCGACAGCAACTCCAAGGACTGGACGGCCACCGCCCTCGGACTGACCGGCGGCCGGTTCCTCGTCGGCGCCGCGGGCGCCGTCCTGATCGGCGTCGGCACGGGCATCGCCGTCCGCGCCGTGCAGCGGAAGTTCCTCCGCAAGCTGCGCACCGGCGAGATGGGCCGCCGCACCCGCCGCGCCGTCACCGCCAGCGGCATCGCGGGGAACACCGCCCGCGGCACCGTCTTCGCCGCCGCCGGCGTGTTCCTGGTGGTCGCCGCCGTGCGCTTCGACCCGGACCGTGCCAAGGGCGTCGACGACACGCTGCGAAGCTTCGCCTCCACCCCCGCCGGACCGTGGCTGCTGATCGCCGTCGCCCTCGGCCTGCTGCTCTTCGGCGTCTTCTCCCTCGCCTGCGCCCGCTGGCGCCGCACCTGACCCACCCAGCACCCCGCGCCCACCGACCGGAGGCCCTCGCGTGTCCGTCCTCGTCCTGCTCCTCGCCCCGCTGCTCCTCGCCGGCATCCTCGCGCTCGGCGCACTGCGCCGCCGACCGCCCCGCTACGGGGCCGCCGGGCCGACCTCCGTCGGCGCGACCCGGCGCCGCCTCGCCCGCCGGCACGCCCGGCCCGACGGCGCACGGCAGGACCGGACCGCCCGCCCCTGAGCAGGCGCCCACCCACGACCCGTCCCGCACCGCCGGTGGCCCACCGGCGAACCGACCCACGGAGGACTCCCATGACCCGCCCCAGGATCGTCGTGGTCGGCGGAGGCTTCGCCGGCGCGGAGTGCCTGCACCGGCTCGAACGCCGGCTCGCCCCCGCCGACGCGGAGCTGACACTCGTCTCCCCGACCGACTACCAGCTCTACCTGCCGCTGCTGCCGCACGTCGCCTCCGGCATCCTCACCCCGCAGTCCGTCGCCGTGTCGCTCCGCCGCCGCCTGCGCCGCACCGGCATCGTGCCCGGCACCGCCGAGACCGTCGACACGGCCGCCCGCACCGTCACCGTGCTCCCGCCCGCCGGCGAACCCTTCGCCCTGCCGTACGACCACCTCGTGCTCGCCGCGGGCAGCACCACCCGCACCTTCGACATCCCCGGCCTGACCGACCACGCCTTCGGCATGAAGACCCTCGCCCAGGCCGCCTACCTGCGCGACCACGTGATCGCCCAGCTCGACCTCGCCGCGGCCGCCACCGACGAGGCCGAACGCGCCGCCCGGATGCGCTTCGTCGTGGTCGGCGGCGGCTACGCCGGCGTCGAGACCCTGGCCGCCCTGCAACGCCTCACCGCCGCCGCCACCGGCCGGTTCCCCCGGCTCGACCCGCACCTCCTCGCCTGGCACCTCGTCGACGTGGCGCCCGCCCTGCTGCCCGAACTCGGCGACCGCCTCGGCCGCAAGGCCCTCGACACGCTGCGCCGCCGCGGCGTCGAGGTCTCCCTCGGCACGTCCGTACGCCGGGTCGCCCCCGACGCCGTCGAGCTCACCGACGGCCGCACCCTGCCGACCCGCACGCTCGTCTGGACGGCGGGCGTCGCCGCGAGCCCGCTCGTCGCGACCCTGGGCACCGCGACCCTGCGCGGCCGCCTCGTCACCGCCGCCGACCTCACCGTGCCCGGCGCGGACGGCGTGCTCGCCGTCGGCGACGCCGCGGCCGTGCCCGACCTCGCGGTCGGCGGCGACGCCGTCACCCCGCCGACCGCCCAGCACGCACAGCGCCAGGGCCGCGCCGCGGCCGACAACCTCGTGGCCCTGCTCCGCGGCGCCGCCCCGGCGCCCTACCGCCACCGGGACCTCGGCCTGGTCGTCGACCTCGGCGGCACCGAGGCCGTCGCGAAGCCGCTCGGCGTGGAGCTCTCCGGGCTGCCCGCGCAGGCCGTCGCCCGCGGCTACCACCTGCTGGCGCTGCCCACCGTGACCGCCCGCACCCGCGTGCTGGTCAACTGGCTGCTCAACGCCACCACCGGCGACGACTTCGTGCGCACCGGCCTGCAGCAGGGCCGCCCCGCGACGATCCCCGACTTCGAGCCCACCGGCCGACCCGCCCGGCCCCGCGCCGCGGAGCAGCCCAGCGCCGACGGGCAGCCCCGGCCGGAGGAGCACGGGGAGACGGCGCCCGCCGCGGACCGGGACGATGCGGACCGGGCCGACGCGGACAGCACCGACCGGGCCTACGCCGGCCGGCCGTGACCGGCCCGCCGGCCGATCCGCCGGCCGATCCGCCGTCCGGGGCCCGGGGCGGGGCTTCCGGCCGGTGTGGCGGTCCGCCGTCCGGGGCGTCGCGGCCCGCATGATGCTGCGCAGCGGCGGGCCGTGACGCCTGGCACGGCGAACCGCCCGCACCCTTCGGAAGGCGGAGCGATGACCACCCTGCACGACGTCCTGGCCGCGCACGTCCGTCCGGGCGGCCCGCCCGGTGCGGTGGCCCTGGTCGCCCGCGGCGGCGCGGTGGAGGTGGCGGCCGTCGGCCGCACCGAGGCCGGCGGCCCGGTGCCGATGGCGCGGGACACGCTCTTCCGAGTGGCCTCGCTCACCAAGCCGGTGATGGCCGCCGCCGTGATGGTGCTCGTCGAGGACGGCGCGCTCGCCCTGGACGCGCCGGTCGCCGAGTGGCTGCCGGAGCTCGCGGCGCCGAGGGTCGTCCGCACGCCGTCGTCGCCGGTCACCGACACGGTGCCCGCCGCCCGGCCGGTCACCGTGGCCGACCTGCTCACCTCCCGCGCCGGGTACGGCTTCCCGGCGGACTTCTCGCTGCCCGCGCTGGCGCCGCTCTTCGCCGAGCTGAAGCAGGGCCCGCCGCAGCCGCAGGCCGTCGCGGCCCCCGACGCGTGGACGGCCCGGCTCGGCCGCGTCCCGATGCTGCACCAGCCGGGCGAGGCGTGGCTCTACAACACCTGCTCCGACATCCAGGGCGTGCTGGCGGCCCGGGCCTCGGGCCGCCCGCTGCCGGAACTGCTCGCCGGGCGGCTGTTCGGGCCGCTGGGCATGGCGGACACCGGCTTCGCGGTGCCGCCCGCGGAGCTCGGCCGGTTCACCGGCTACTACCGGTCGGGACCGTCCGGCGGTCTCGACCTGGTCGACGCCCCCGACGGGCAGTGGAGCAGCCCGCCGGCGTTCCCCTCCGGTGCGGGCGGCCTGGTCTCGACCGTCGACGACCTGCACGCCTTCGCCCGGATGCTCCTCGCGGGCGGCGAGGCCGCCGACGGCCGGCGGCTGCTGTCGGCGGAGTCGGTGCGGCAGATGTCCACCGACCACCTGACGGCGGCGCAGCGGGAGGCCGGGTCGCTGTTCCTGGAGGGCCAGGGATGGGGGTTCGGCGGTTCGGTCGACGTCGCGGCCCTGGACCCGTGGAACGTCCCGGGCCGCTACGGCTGGGTCGGCGGCACCGGAACGGCCCTGCACGTCACGCCCGCCACCGGCGCCGTCTCCGTGCTGCTCACGCAGCTGGAGCTGGCCGGGCCGACGCCGCCCGCGGTGATGCGGGACTTCTGGCGGTACGCGGCGGCCGCCTGAACGCCCCCGCGAAGGCCCGGCCCCGGCCCGACCGGGGTCCGGGCCGGTCCCGGCCCGGACTCAGGACGGCCCGGCGAGGCCGAACAACCGCTCCAGGACGGCCGCGACGCCCTCCTCGTCGTGGCCGGGTGCCACCTCGTCGGCGACGGCCTTCAGCGTGGGGTGCGCGTCGGCCATGGCGACGCCGTACCCGGCCCACTCCAGCATCGGGGCGTCGTTGGGCATGTCGCCGAAGGCGACGGTGTCGAGGCCCCGCAGGCCGAGCCGCCGGGCGGCGAACGACAGCCCGGTGGCCTTGCTGAGTCCGGCCGGGAGGATCTCGACCTCGCCCGGTCCCGCCGTCGTGATGCCGACGAGGTGCCCGGCGGCCTCCCGGGCGGCCGCGGCGAGCTCGTCCTCGCCGAGCCCGGCGCACTGGGCGTAGAACTTGCGCACCGGTTCCGCCCAGACCTCGTCGGCGTGCCGGGCGTGGACGACCGGCAGGCCGTCGGCCGGGTCCGGGCGGTAGCCGGGGGCGGCCACCACCCGGCCGTCCAGGCCGTCGCGGTCGGCGGCCAGCAGCAGCGGGCCGACCTCGGCCTCGATCCGGTCGACGGCGAGGCGGGCGAGCCGCCGGTCGAGGGTGACGGACGCGAGCTGCCGGTGCGCGGCCGCGTCGTACACCTGGCCGCCCTGCCCGCAGACGGCGAGGCCGGTGTAGCCGAGGTCGTCGAGCACGTGCCGGGTCCAGGCGACGGACCGGCCGGTGGCGACGACGTGCCGGGCGCCGCGCGCGGCGGCCCCGGCGAGGGCCGCCCTGGTGCGCGCTCCGACGGTGCCGTCGGAACGCAGCAGCGTGCCGTCGAGGTCGGTGGCGATCAGGGCGAACGGCGGCCGGAGGATGCCGGGGGAGGTCACCGGGTCACCCGCCCGTGCTCCGGTAGTGGCGGAGGTTCCAGTTCCACAGCCGCTTGGAGCCGAGGAACAGCAGCAGGCACACCGCCGGCGACCACTCGGCGAGCCAGGCGCCCGGTCCGTGCTGCGGCGCCCGGTCGAGCAGGACGAGCACGGGGAAGTAGGCGACGAACGCGAGCGGCAGCACGAAGGTGAACACCCCGCGCAGGGCGGCCGGGAGGATCGACAGCGGGTAGTTGCCGATCGTCGCCATGATGTCGTCGATCCACTTGCCGATGCCGTGCGCGAACGGCGAGCGCAGCAGCAGCGCCGCCAGCGGCAGTTGTACGGCGGCCTCCAGGAAGACGCCGCCGACGATCGCCGCGCACAGGTAGAGCACGTGCGCGAGGGTCCAGTCGACCGGCGCGGACGACACCGCCATCGCGCACACGGTGACGCCGACCGAGAAGTCGCCCAGGGCGTTGATGTTGAAGCGGCTGATCAGGATCTGCGTCAGCACCGACATCGGGCGCAGGAAGTACCCCTCGACGCGGCCCTCCTCGACCAGCTCCAGCAGCGCGTCGGAGAGGTTGCCGAAGACCATCGTGAAGAGCCCGTGCGACATCAGCCGCATGCCGACGATCAGCAGCACGCCGCCCGCCGGGAAGTCGCCCAGGCCGTTGAAGCGCATGAGCAGCACCGCGGCGAAGGCGAGGGTGGAGCTCTGCCACAGGATGCCGAAGACGATCTCGAACGCGAAGTCGCCCGGGTACTCCAGGCGGCCGCGGATGTTCACGGCCGTCGTCCGGAGCACGATCCGCAGGGTGCGCGCGGTGCGGGCCGCGCGGCCGCGCCGTACGGGCTGCCGAGGGCCGTCGAGGGTGGTGGTGGTCATGGCTCAGCCTCCTTGCGAGGTCACGCGCCGGGCCGCGCGCGACCAGACGAACTTGGTCAGGACGGCGAGGGCGACGACCCAGCAGAGCTCGCGGACCAGCGTCGCGGGGGCGTCCGAGAGCGGGATCCGTCCGACGTAGAGGGAGATGGGGTCGTTGATCGTCGCCGCGAAGGGCAGCACGGAGGCCGTCGTCAGCAGCCAGCCGGGCAGGAACCACAGCGGCACGAAGACCCCGGAGAGGAGGTCCTGCACGAAGCCGTACATGCGGGTCAGGCCGGTGTTGGAGACCAGCCAGAACGTCGCGAGGTCGACGAGCTGGCCGAGGTAGTAGAGGATCATCTGGCCGAGCACCAGGCTGACCGCGAACACCGCGCCGACCGCGGCCGAGGCGGGCGGCCGGACGACGCCGGTGGCCAGCACCACGAGGTAGCCGAGCAGCGCCCAGGCGGCGCCGTACCCCATGTCGCCGATCGCGCGGAACATGTAGTAGCGGCCCGGGGAGATCGGCCTGAGGAACCAGTAGATGATGGTGCCCTCGCGGGTGCGCTGCGGCAGCGAGTCCTTCGAGACCATGCGGTTCGTCCACCGGATGCGGCCGATCAGGATCGCCAGCGTCGCGTAGCCGACCGCCTGGTCGACGTCGAGGCCCGCGACGGGGCCCCGGCCGGCGTACACCGCCGTCCACAGCAGGTAGTAGATGTAGACCTGCACGCCGAGCATGAACGGCGCGAGGAAGAACCGGCCGCGGTAGGCGATCGTCTGGTAGAGCGGGATGATCCGCCAGATCCGCCAGGCGCGGCCGCTGCGGCCCGCCCGGGCGGGCGCGGGGGCGACGGCGGCGCTCATGCGAAGAGGCTTTCGTTCTTCGCCTCGTACGCGGCGCGCATCAGCTCCTCCAGGTCGGTCTCCTCGACGGTCAGCCCCACCACCGGGAACCGGGCGATCAGGGCCCGCACGACGTCCTCCGGGGTGTGGTCGCCCACCGGGGCGACCACCGCCTGCGCGCCCTCGTGCGACACCACCCGGGCGCCCTGCACCTCGACGCGGGCGACCGGCTCGCCGAAGGTGACGTGGACGACCCGCCCGGCGCCGTGCCGGCGCTTCATCTCGTCGAGGGTGCCGTCGAACATCAGCCGGCCGTGGTTGATCAGCAGGACGCGCTCGCACAGCCGCGCGACGTCCGTCATGTCATGGGTCGTCAGCACGACCGCCCGGCCGCGCTCGTGCACCTGCTGGAGGAGGAAGGCACGGGTGCGCTCCTTCGCCACGACGTCCATGCCGATCGTCGGCTCGTCGAGGAAGAGGATCGCCGGGTCGTGCAGCACCGCCGCCGCCATGTCGCAGCGCACCCGCTGGCCGAGCGACATCAGCCGGACCGGCGTGTCCCAGAACTCCGAGATGCCCAGCACCTGGTCGACGTCGCGCAGCTGCCGGGCGTAGTCGGCGGCCGGGATGTCGAAGATGTCGCGGATCAGGCCGAAGGAGTGCCGGGCGGGGAGGTCCCACCACAGCTGGGTCTTCTGGCCGAACACCGCGCCGATGGAACGGGCGTTCGCCGACCGGTCCTTCTGCGGCACCCGGCCGTCCACCCACACCTCGCCCGAGGTCGGGGTGAGGATGCCGGTGAGCATCTTGATCGAGGTCGACTTGCCGGCGCCGTTCGGCCCGAGCAGGCCCACCAGCTCGCCGCGGCCCACGGAGAGCGACAGGTCGGAGACCACGGTGAGCTCGTCGCGCGCCCGGTCGACGAGCGAGCGGACCGCGGCGAAACGCCCGGTCACCGGGCGCCTGACCCGGTACGTCTTCGTCAGGCCGCGGGTCACGATCGCGGCGGATGTGTCGGGCATTCCTGGTCCCTTCGAGTGCGGAGCCGGACGCGGATCGTCCGTGGGTACGTCAGCGCGCGTACAGCGAGCTCAGGGTGGGGATGTCCGGCAGCGCGTCCGGAAGGCCCGGACGCTCGACGGCGGCCAGACCGGTCTCCCAGGCCTCGCACGCCTCCCCGGCCGGGCCGGGCAGGGCCTCGGGCCCGGGGGGCTGTCTGCCGACGCCGTCCCAGGTGAGACCGTGGAACGGCAGGCCGAGCCGGGCGCAGACCGAGCGCACGGCGCTCTCCGCGGCGAGCGGCGCGAGCGTCAGCTTCGACGGGCTCGTCACCACCGCCCGTCCGCCGAGGAGGTCACGGCTGAACTCGTGCGCCACCGTGCCGCTGCTCGGCAGCAGGCCCGACTTGACGGCCGCGTACCCCGACACCGCCCGGACCTCCGCCAGCACCGGCGCGTCCACCACCCGGCGCAGCGTCGTCAGCAGCCGGTGCGCCCACCACCCGGCGAGCTGCCGGGGGTCGCGGTGGCCGCCGTCGAACGACTGGAAGTCGGAGACCAGCCAGGTGGTGCCCGCCGGGTGACCCGTACGGCTGGCCAGGAACAGGCCGTGCTCCTCCCGCTCCGGGAAGACCGCGCCGACCACCGGCAGCGCGCCGCGCAGCACCAGCATGAACGACCTGCGGCAGTACACGACCGGCGGCAGGCCCGACCGGGCCAGCAGGGCCGGTGACCCGGCGCCCGCCGCGACGACCACGGCCCGGCCGTGCACGGCGACGCTGGTGCCGTCCGGCCGGACGAGCTCCGCCCGCACCCCCGCCGGCTCCTCCGCGACCGCCGCGATCCGGCCCGGCACGGACGCCACGCCCGCGGCGGCGGTGCTGCGGCCCAGGCAGCGCAGGATGTGGCCGAAGTTGTAGGTGAGTTCGTCGCTGCGGAAGCACGAGGTGAAGCCCGGCCCGAGCCAGCCGGGGGCGGGCACCGGCCGGACCGGCAGCCCGGAGGCCTGCCAGTACCGCTCGGCCCGCAGCCGGGCCGCCTCGTTGGAGAACGCCACCGTCGCCCCCGCCGTCTCCGGCGCCAGACCGCCCGTCAGCTCCTGCCAGTGCGCGCGGGCGCGCCGGAACAGCGCCGGGAGCTGCGGCTCGTCCGGCCCGTACGCGTAGCCCTGGTGCAGGTAGCCGTGCGACTGCCCGGACTGCCCGCCGCCCAGCCGGTGCTGCTCGACGAGGAGCACGTCCAGCCCGCGCCCGGCCAGCGCGAGGGCCGTCAGCACCCCGGCCATGCCGGCCCCGGCGACCACGACGTCCGTACGGAGCGCCGCGGGTCGCCCCGGCACGACCGGACGCCCCTCAGCGGACGACATCGAGCGACTCCACCAGTCCGGACGCCTCGGAGATCCGCAGACGCCACCGCGCGCCGTCCGCGGTCTCCAGCAGCAGACCCGCCGGGCCGTCGGGCACGGCGGAGCGCAGCGGACCCAGCCCGGCCAGCAGCAGCCGCTCCCGCGAGCCGGCGGACGGCGCCACGACGTCGCCGGTGGCGAGGTCGACCCGGACGTCGATGAAGAGCGGGACCGCGACCTCCGCGGTGCTAGGCGGCATCGTCGTCCTCCCCGAGGAGCGCCAGGGCGGCGAGCGTCGCGGAGTCCTGGACGCCGCTGCGGCGCGCCAGGGCGAGCAGCTCGCGGCGGGTGAGCACCCGGACCGCCAGCCCCGCCTCGAACGGGTCGTCACCGGACGGGCCGGCCGCCCCGGAGAGCCCGTCCGCGCCGGCCGCCCCGCCGGCCGCCCCGCCGGCCGCCCCGCCGGACGGCTCGGCAGCGTCGGCCGTGAACACGTGGCAGGAGGTGGTCGCGAAGCCGTTGCTCTCCGCGAACGAGCCGCGGTGCCGCAGCCCGGTCACGTGCAGACCGGTCTCCTCCAGCGCCTCCCGGCGCGCGGCCTCCTCCGGCGACTCGCCCGCCTCGATCCCGCCCTGCGGGAACTCCAGGCCGGGCACGCCGCCGAACGTCGGCCGCCGCAGCTCGACGAGGACGAGACCGCCGCCGCGCCGCACGACGACCAGCACCGAGTCGGGCTTGCTGACCATGTAGTAGGGGTGCAGCCCGCCCGCCGGGTCCTCGTACCGCCGGCACACCACGGAGAACCACGGGTTGCGGTGCACGGTCTCGCTGTCGATCTCTCGCATGGCGGGCCGGCTCACGCCAGAGGGGTGAGGTAGGTCTTCGCGAGGGCGTGCTCGCCGCGGCACAGCCGGGCGTACTCCTCGGCGAGGGCGCGGGCGCAGGCGGCGCCCGGCCCGTGGCCGGCGGGGACGCCGTCGACGGTGTCGACCGGCCGCAGGCCCATCAGGGTGCCGACCAGCAGCACCTGGCTGCCGTGGAGTTCCTCGCGCAGCACGCCGCGCTCGGAGACGGCGTAGCCGAGTCCGCGGGCGAGGTCGAGGACGATCCGCTTGGTGATCGAGTCGAGGACACCGGTGTCGACCGACGGCACGAGCACCCTGCCGTCCCCGACCAGGAGGATGGCGGCGCCGTCCGCCTCGGCGACGTTGCCCCGGTCGTTGAGGATCAGCACGTGCTCGACGCCCCGCTCCAGCCGCTCGCGTTCGAACACCCGGAAGTCCAGGTACGAGCCGCCGGACTTCGCGCCGGCGCCGATCGGGCCGCCGTACCGCCGGTGGCTGCTGACGACCGCTCGCACCAGCGGCGGGCTGCTCGGGGCGTACGGGAAGCCGCCGATGTACATCGCGCCCTCGCTGTCGGCGGCGAGGGTCGAGCGGCCGCGTGCCGCGTAGAACGTCGGGCGGAGGTAGACGTCGGTGCCGGGCAGCTCCCGGGCGACCCCGGCGAGGGCCGCGCGGACCTCCTCCGCCGAGGCGGGCGCCGGGATGTCGGCCGTCCGCGCGGACCGGAAGAGGCGCTCCAGGTGCTCCTCACCGGCGAGGATGCGGTGCTGCCGCTCCGCGTCGTCCCAGAAGGCCGTGACGCCCTCGAAGACGTTGGCGCCGCGCAGCGCCAGTTCGTCCCAGACGTGGACCCGCGCGTCCTCCCACGGCACGCAGGCCCCGTCGAACCACATGATTCTCTTGCCCATGGCTCCACACCTCGGTGTCCGGGGCAGGCGGCGCCGTGCCCCCAGGGGATTCGGTCAGTGTTCGTCTTCGCGCGGCGGCAGCAGGCGGACCCTGCCGACGTCGAGGCGGGCCCGGCCCTCCGTCCACAGCTGGAACGGCACGTCGACGTGGTCGAACTCCATGCCCTCCGAAGCGAGTTCGGCGAGCGGGAACTCCAGCGTCGTCCACTCGCCGAACGGCTGCGCGCGCAGCCGGGCGGAGATGTCCAGCGCGGGCTGCTGCGGGTAGTCGTCGTGGCAGGCCAGGTGGAACGGCCCGGCCGGCGGCTCCACCACCCGCACGTCGAAGGCCAGTCGGCCGCCCGCCGCGACCAGGCCGCGCAGATCCCGGTGGCCCCCGTCGCGGGACTGCGTGTAGACGAACGTGCGGGTGCCCTTGAACGACAGCGACAGCGCGGCGCCGCCCGCCGGATGGCCCACCGGCTCGGCGGAGACGAACGAGGTCGAGGTGCTCCGCCCGCAGGGAAGATCGCGCGGGCCGTGGTCGGTCGCACGGACGCGCAGCACGTACGCCGGGCCCTCCGCCGGGCCCAGCTCGACCGGCGCGTCCACGGCGTACGGCACCGCGGACTCCGGGGCCCCGGACCCCGGCTCGTCGACGTCCGGCGGCAGGACGCCCAGCCGGGTGCCCGCCCCGTCGCCGCGCAGCGTCAGACCGTGACCGTACGGGAACAGCGGCTCGTCCGGCCCGGTCGGCGCGCTCTCGCCCTCCGGCACCACGTGGCCCGGGATGTGACGCGGCGTCCGGTTCACCGCGGCCGCGTGCCGCCGGCGCGGCCAGCCGAAGGACAGCCGGCCCCGGAAGTCGTAGGCCTCCGCGCCGTCCGCCGCCGCGAAGAGGAGGTCCGCGACGCCCGTTGCGTCCGGGCCGGGCAGCCACGCGGCGACGAACGCGTCGGAGAGGTTGATCTCCTCCGTCGTGTAGAGCGGCCGCCCGCCGTACATCACCGTGACGACCCGCACCCCGGCCGCCCGCAGCCGCCGCAGCGTCTCCAGGTCACGCGCGTACGACGGCTTCAGCGCCGCGTACGCGATGCTGCGCCACGGCCTGATGCTGCCGAACATCTCCGCGTACGCGTCCTCGCCGATCACCACCACGGCGACGTCGTGCGCCGCCGGGTCCGCGTGCTCCAGGAACGGGTCGACCGTGCACCGGTCGGCGCCGACGACCTCCGCCACCGCGGTCGCGAGGGTCGCGCCGCCGGGGAAGTCCTCGATGCCGATGTCGTCGCCCTGCCAGGTCACGGTGTAGCCGCCGGTCTGCTTCTGCACGGCGTCGGCCGCGCTGCCCGTCACCAGCACCCGCGCGGTGCGGGGGAGCGGCAGCGCGCCGTCGTCGTTCTTCAGCAGCACCAGCGACCTGCGGACGGCCTCGCGGGCCAGCGCCCGGTGCGCGGGCGCGCCGAGCACCGCCGCGTCGCCCGCCAGGGAACGGTCCTGCGGACGCGGCTTCTCCCACAGCCCGGCGCGCAGCTTGACCCGCAGCACGCGCAGCACCGCGTCGTCGACCCGCTCCATCGGGATCGCGCCCGACCGGATCTCGGCGAGCGCCGCCCGGTGCACGGCCTGCCAGTTCTCCCGCGCCGAGATCATCAGGACGTCGACGCCCGCCCGGATGACGTTGCCGGCCTCGCCGTCGCTGCACCCCTCGACGTACGGGTGGGCGTCCCAGTCGCCGATGACGATGCCGTCGAAGCCCAGGGCGTCCTTCAGCACGTCCGTCAGCAGGTAGCGGCTGCCGTGCATCCGGGGCTCGCTGCGCCCGGACCCCTCCCACCCGCTGTACGAGGCCATGACGGACTGCGCGCCGGCCTCGATGCCGGAGAAGAAGCCCATCGCGTGGACGTTGCGCAGCACGTCCTCGGTGCAGCGGGCGATGCCGCGGTCCTCGCCCTCGAAGGTGCCGCCGTCACCCACCCAGTGCTTGACGCACGCGAGCACCCGGGTGTCGGAGCGGAGCCCGGCGGTGTCGCCCTGCAGGCCCTCGACCATGGCGCGGGCGTACCGGTGGACGATCTCGGGGTCCTCGGAGTACCCCTCGTAGTGGCGGCCCCAGCGGCGGTCGCGCGGGGTGGTGACGGTGGGCGCGAACGTCCAGTCCATGCCGGTGGCGACGATCTCCCGGGCGGTGACCTCGCCGATCCGGCGGATCAGCTCCGGGTCGCGGGCCGCGCCGAGGCCGATGTTGTGCGGGAAGACGGTGGCGCCGTACACGTTGTTGTGGCCGTGCACCGCGTCGGTCGCCCACATGAACGGGATGCGGAACGGCCGGTCGCGGAAGGCCTCCTCGGACGCCTCCCAGAACGCGCCGACCGTCTCGGCCCACTCCCGCGCACCGGACCGCCGGTTGCCGCCCGGCCACCGGCCGGCGCCGTTCAGCGCGGAGCCGATGCGGTACGTCCGGACGTCGTCGGCGGTCAGCTCGACGAGGTCCGGCTGGATCATCTGCCCGAGCTTCTCCTCGGTGGTCATCTGCGCGAGGATGCCGCGGGCGGCCTCCTCGACGGCCGGGTCCCGGGGGACGTCCGACTGCAGCGCGGGCCATTCCGGAAGGTGGTCGAGCCGGATCACATGATCCTCCGTGACGTGCGGATCCGAGGGCGGGCGGTCGTGCGCGGGAGCCGCACCGGCGGGGTGCGGGCGGGGTGCGGGTGGGTGGGGGTTCGGGCGGGACGAGAGCGGGCACCGGTCGGGCACGGGGTGGCACGGGGCGAGGCGGGGTGGCACGGGCGGGGCGGATCGGGGCGGGTCGCGCGGACGGTGCGGGCGGTGCGGGTCGCGCGGGCGGTGCGGGTGCGTGCCGGCGGTGCTCCGGAGCCAGGGGAGTCGCCGCGACGGTGATCACCGTAAGGAGAGCGCTCTCCGGTCCGCGCTGAACCTTTGCACCCGACTGAAGGGCTGTCAACCCTGATACGGGGCCGGAGTAGGGGTGGAACTCCCAGGCCGGGGGCCCTGTTCCCCGGGCTGTCGAGGGTGTAGGGGAGAGCGCTCTCCTCCGGTCGTCCCGTTCCGCCGCGCGTGCCGCCACGCCCCGCGCGCGCCCGGCGCGCATGCCGGGTCCGGCCGTTCCGGGGGAGGCGGGAGAGGCCGGAGTCGTACCCCCATCCTCTTGACGGTGGCTTTTCTCACAGGTTAAATCATGGCTCGAAGTAACCCGGCGAGCCGCAAATCCGCCCGCCGGGAGCCTTCTTGATCAACCGTCAGTGACAGTGGTGCCGACCGGGCCGTCGGCAGATCGCCCCTGGTGGGGGGCGTGCACCGCTGGCGGCCGTCCCGTCCGCCCCGCCGTGCCGCCGTGCTGCGCGGCGCGTCCGGCGCCGGCGGATCCATCCCCCGAGCACCACCGACCGCCCGCACGACGGCCCCCCGCCGCCGCGCCGCGCACCCCGGAGAGCTCGCAGGTGCGCACCCGCCCACCCGCAACCCCCGGCTCCCCACCCCCGGGCTCCCACCCCGCCCGCCCCGGCGCCGTCCGCGGACCGCCGCGCCGGGCCCCGGGGACGTCCCCCGGACCCCGGCGGACGACGCTCCACGACCCCCTGATGAGAGGCACCTCGTGAACGACCTCAGCGCCTTCCCCGACGACTTCGTGTGGGGCGCCGCCACCGCCGCCTACCAGATCGAGGGCGCCGCCACGGAGGACGGCCGGGCCCCGTCCATCTGGGACACCTTCTCCCACATCCCCGGCAACGTCGACAACGGCGACACCGGCGACGTCGCCTGCGACCACTACCACCGCTGGCCGGAGGACCTCGCCCTCGCCAAGGAGCTCGGCCTCGGCGCCTACCGGTACTCCATCGCCTGGCCGCGCGTCGTGCCGCAGGCCGACGGCCGGGTCAACGAGGCCGGCCTGGCCTTCTACGACCGGCTCACCGACGCCGTCCTCGAAGCCGGCATGACCCCCTTCCCCACCCTCTACCACTGGGACCTCCCGCAGGCCCAGCAGGACCGCGGCGGCTGGCCCGTCCGCGAGACCGCCGAGCGCTTCGGCGAGTTCGTCGAGGTCGTCGCCGACCGCCTCGGCGACCGGGTGAAGCACTGGGCCACCCTCAACGAGCCGCTCTGCTCCGCCTGGATCGGCCACCTCGAAGGCCGGATGGCCCCCGGCCTCACCGACCTCACCGCAGCCGTCCGCGCCTCCTACCACCTGCACCTGGGCCACGGCTTCGCCGTCCGCGCGCTGCGCGAGCGCATCCCGGACGCGCAGATCGGCATCGTCAACAACCTCAGCCCGGTGCTGCCCGCCACCGACAGCGAGGCCGACCGCGCCGCCGCGCTGCGCGCCGACGGTCACATCAACCGCTGGTGGCTCGACGCGATCCACGGCCGCGGCTACCCCGAGGACATGGTCAAGCTCTACGGCGTCGAGCTGCCGATCCAGGACGGCGACCTCGACCTCATCTCCGCGCCGCTCGACTGGCTGGGCCTCAACTACTACTTCCGGCAGATCGTCACCGACGACCCGACCGGTCCCGCCCCCTACGCCCGCATGGTGCCCGGCCCCAACGAGGAGCGGACCGCCATGGACTGGGAGGTGCACGCCCCCGGCATCGAGCACCTCCTGCTCCGCCTCACCAAGGAGTACGGCGCGCAGAAGATCTACGTCGCCGAGAGCGGCGCGGCCTACCACGACACCGTTGCGCCCGACGGCAGCGTCCACGACCCCGAGCGCACCGCCTACCTGGAGAGCCACCTGGCGGCCTGCGCCCGCGCCGTCGCCCAGGGTGCCCCGCTGGGGGGCTACTTCGTGTGGTCCCTGATCGACAACTTCGAGTGGTCGTACGGCTACGACAAGCGCTTCGGCCTCGTGCACGTCGACTACGAGACCCAGCGCCGCACCGTCAAGAGCAGCGGCCGCCGGTACGCCGAACTCATCGCCGAGCACCGCCGCCGGACGGCCCGCTGACCGCAGCCCGTCCCCGCACCGGGGTGCCTCCCCGCACCCGGGCCCGTCCCCGCACCGTGTCCGAGGTGCGGGGACGGGCCCGTTCCCGTGGCGGCCGCGGCCGCCGGGAGTCCGGCTGCGGGCCACCCCCGCCCGCGCCGTGACCTCGCCGACGGTGAAATCGCCGTGTCCCCGCTCGGCCCCCGGATCGGTGACCGCCTGGTGCACCGCCGCTCGCACCCGGCCGCTGCGGCCTCCGGGCCTGCGCGGCCTCTGCGATGCCATCAGGTTAACGCAGCCGCTGATTGCGTTTGTGGCCCCGAGTGCCCTATCGTCACTAAGGCAGTCGACAGCTGCTTTAGGGGGCTCGGCGGGCCGGCCCCGGCGGGTCGGCGGTGAGCTGATCGTTCGAACCCCGTACGTCCGTCACCCGCAACCGCCGGGGCCGGAGGCCTCCAGGCCCGGCCTGCCACCCGCGTCCGCCCCGAGCCCGGCGGCGCCCTCACCGCCGCGGCCCCGGCCCGACCGCCTGCCCGCCCGACGACCGCCCGCCCGCCCGACGACCGGAGACATGATGAGCACCACGACCTCAGTGATCCACCGCATCGACGCCGCCCTCGACATGGCGACCGGGATCGTCGAAGGCACCACCCCCGAGCACCTGGCGACGCCGTCCCTCTGCCCCGGCTGGGACGTCCGTGCCGAACTGAACCACCTGGTGGGCGGCATGCGCGTCTTCGCCGCAGAACTCTCCGGCACCCACCCGGGCGCCGACCACCACGCCGACTGGCTGGGTGCAGACCACCACGCCGCCTTCACCGCCGCCGCCGTCCTCGACCGCGGCGCCTGGCACCGCCCCGACGCCCTCGGCACCACCGTGCGGCTGGGCTTCGGCCCTGTACCGGGCCCCTTGGCCGCACTGATCCACCTGACCGAGCTCCTCGTCCACGGCGCCGACCTCGCCGTCGCCACCGGCCAGGAGGGCATCGTCGACCAGCGGCAGTGCGCGGCCCTCCTGGCGACCATGCACGACATGGACTTCGACGCCTTCCGCCGCCCCGGGATGTTCGCCGCCGCACACCCCGCCCCGGCCGACGCCCCCGCCCACCGGCGCCTGCTCGCCTTCACCGGCCGCGACCCGGAGTAGCACCAACGCACCCGCGCGTGCGGCACCACCCGCCACGGCGGCGTGACGGGCCAAGACCCCGAGGCGGCCGCACAGCCCCCGCTCCGGCTGTGACGGTTCCACCCCGGGGGCGGACCGGCTCGGGCGTGCTCAGGCGGCCGGGCGGGGCCCGGTCACTGGCCCACCCTGCCGTCGACGCGTTCGCGCAGCAGGTCGGCGTGCCCGCAGTGGCGGGCGTACTCCTCGATCCGGTGCACCAGCAGCTCCCGGACGGCGATGCCGTCCTTTCCGAGCCGCTCGCCGAGATCGGGGTGTCCGGCCAGCGCGGCGTCGGTCGCGGCCTGTTCGCGCGCGAGTGCGGAGTACGCGGCGTCGACCACGGTCCGGTCGGCGACGGCTCCGTCGAAGTCCCCGTCACGCACGCCGTACAGCTTCGGCAGCGGGTCGCCGTCGGTGATCCAGTTGCGCCAGTCCCGTTCGACCTCGGCGAGGTGCCGGATCAGGCCGAGCAGCGACATCGTCGACGGCGGGACGGACCGGCGGGCCAGCTGCTCCGCGTCCAGGCCTTCGCACTTCATCCGAAGCGTCGCGCGGTAGTTCGTCAGGAAGTCCTGGAGCGTGTCGAGTTCGCCGTCCGGGCTGACCCCCTCGCTGTTGCGGGGGTCGTCGTCCGGGTCGGCCCACATGTCGGGGTAGACGGTGGCCTGGGTCCATCGCTCGGGTTGGTCGTTCATACGGTGCATGCTCGTCCGTGGGCGCCGGACCCGCCAGTGCTTTTCGGCTGGTGTGCGGCCCGCGGAGCCGCCGTTCCGCCGAGCCGCCGGCCCGCCGTTCCGGCCGGACGGCCGGACGCGGGCGTCGTCAGGCCCGCGCCCCACCCGGCGGCTCCTATGCTCGACGCATGGCCCCGAACGCTCGCGTGCCCGCCCCGGAACCCGTCACCGCCGACCCTGCACGGGCCGTGCCCGGCACGCTGCTCACCCAGTCGTGGCTCGACCTCACCTTCCTGCACTGGGCCGCGGACCCTGCCGACGTGGCGCCGCTGCTCCCGCCCCGCACCCGCCCGGACGTGCTGGGCGGGGTGACGTACGTGGGCCTGGTGGCGTTCCGGATGCACCGGGTGGGCTGGTTCCGGTTGCCGGGAGTGCCGTACCTCGGGACGTTCCCGGAGACGAACGTGCGGCTCTACTCGGTGGACGAGCACGGGCGGCGCGGCGTGGTGTTCCGCTCGCTCGAAGCGGCCCGCCTCGTCCCGGTGGCGATGGCCCGGCTGGGTTTCCGCCTGCCGTACGTCTGGGCCCGGATGGCGATCGACCGGCAGGGCGACACCCTCACCTACACCAGCCGCCGCCGCTGGCCCGGGCCGCGTGGCGCGCACAGCCGGATCTCCGTACGGATCGGCGGACCGATCGGCGAACCGACCGAGCTGGAGCACTTCCTGACCGCACGTTGGGGGATGCACAGCGCCTTCCTCGGCCGCCCGGTGTACCTCCCGAACACCCACCCGCGCTGGCCGCTGCACCGCGCCGAACTGGTCGGGTGCAGCGAGGACCTGGTGGCCGCCGCCGGGCTCCCGGAGCCGGTCGGGGCGCCGGTCAGCGTCCTGTACTCGCCGGGTGTGCCGGTGCGGTTCGGCGGCCCGCTGCGCCCGCCCGGCGCGCCGGCCTCCTGAACGGGAACGGCCCCGGGGTCCCGTGGTCGTGACCCGCGTGCCCGGTCGGCTCGGCTGCCGGGGTGACTGAAAGCGCTCTCTTTACGGGCCCTGACGAGCCGCCGGGCGGCGGTCGAAACCCCGTGGAGCGGCCGTTCTCCGCGGTGCCGGGCCGGGCGGGAGGTGATCGCCGACGGCCGGAGGGCCAGGGGTTCGTGCGGGGTGGGCGGTGGATTCGCTGGTCAGAGGCCCAGTCACCCGCGGTGGCGCGGCCGGTCGTCGTGGCGCCCGGGCCGACCGGGCGCCGTCCGCCCACTCCGGTGCGGTGCGGGCGGAGTCGGCCGGCCGGCCGGGGTACCCGCAGCCGAAGCGGCGCTGGGGCGGGAATCGGTCAGAACCCCTGGCCGGTAGGGAAGTTACGAGACAGAAGCACTGATGCGTTTCTCGTGCTGCCCCTTGGCCGCCCCGTCGGAGGCTGGTACCGTCCTGGAACTGAGAGCGCTCTCACCGTGCGCGTCGTGGCCCACCTCGCGCGCACCCGCACCCCCGCCCCGCACCGCCGAGCGCCCTCGCCCCACCCCCACCCACCCATCACTGCTTCGGCCCGCAGAGCCCACTGCGGCTCCGTGCCCGGACCGCCTCCACCATCGGTCCGCACGGATCCCGCCAGGGCCTGGCGCAGCGATGCACGTCACGAAGGAGAAGGCCGTGCCTTCCTTCACCCCGACCCCGGTCAGGACCGGAGTGCCGCCCGCCCGGTCGCGCCCCGCGACCGCCCGGAGGCCCCCGACGCCGTAGGCGTCCCACCGACCGGGGCTGCCGCCGCGCCCGCCCGGCTCCGTCCGGGCGTGGTCAGGCGTGCCCCGCGCGTGGCACCTGCCGGGGGCCCCTCCCGCCGTGCTCGTGCCGCTGCCCAGCGACCGCACCCATGGAGCAGCGCTCGCCCGTGTCCCGGACTCCGGCCCGGACCCTCAGGGGTCGGCCGGTGCCGTCCCGTGCCGTCGCACACCCCGCACCGCGATGAACAGGGAAGGACCACCCCACATGACGCTCCAACGAACTCTCCCGCGCCTGCCGCGGCCGCGGCAGGGCGCCCGCGGCATACCCCTGCTGCTGGCCGTCCTGGCGCTGCTGCTGAGCGGGCTCGGCCTCGTGCCGGCGGTCACGGCCGCCGCCGCGGACCCGGACTACACGCAGAGCGTGGCCGCGACCAGCACCACCCAGGCGAAGATCTCGTTCACGCCGACCACCGCGGCGGTCTACGTCGACGTGCACTACCTGGTCAACGCGGCCAACCAGCAGAACGTCCGGATGGTCAACGGCTCCGGCACCTGGACGCACACCGTCAGCGGCCTCGCCACCGGCAACGTCCTCGACTACTGGTTCACCTACGAGAAGAGCGGCCCCCAGTACGACACACCGCACTTCAGCTACACGCAGGGCGGGGGCGGCACCGGCGGCCAGGTCGCGCAGCCGACCTTCAGCCCCGCCGGCGGGCAGTACGCCACGGCGCAGACGGTGACGATCTCCGACGCCACCGCCGGGGCGACCATCCGCTACACCCGTGACGGCTCCACGCCGACCGGCAGCTCCACGGTGTACACCGGGCCGATCAGCGTCACCGCCACCAGCACCATCAAGGCCTTCGCCCAGTCGTCGGGGCTCACCGACTCCGCGGTGGCCACGGCGGCGTACACCATCGGCGGCACCCAGACCAGCTGCCCGGTGCAGTCGGACACGCCGAACTTCGGTCCCAACGTCCACATCTACGACCCCAGCATGTCCGCCGCCAGCATCCAGACGCAGCTGGACGCCCACTTCAACCAGATGAAGGACACGCTGTCGGCGCAGTTCAGCAACAACCGGGTGGCCGACCTGTTCAAGCCGGGCACCTACAACGTCAATGACAACGTCGGCTTCTACACCTCCGTGGCGGGCCTCGGCCAGAACCCCGGCGATGTGACCATCAACGGCAACATCACCGTCGACGCCTTCAACGCCTCGGACGCCGGCAACGCCACCCAGAACTTCTGGCGCAGCGCCGAGAACCTCGCCATCAACCCCGGCGGCGGCACCAACCGCTGGGCCGTGGCGCAGGCCGCGCCGTTCCGGCGGATCGACGTGCGGGGCAACCTCGCCCTCTACCCGGCCAGTTACGGCTGGGCCAGCGGCGGCTACGTCGCCGACAGCAAGGTCAGCGGCCAGATGGCCTCGATCTCCCAGCAGCAGTGGTACACCCGTGACAGCGGCCTCGGCAGCTGGGACGGCGGCGTGTGGAACATGGTCTTCTCCGGAGTCCAGGGCGCCCCGGCCAACACCTTCCCCACCCCGCCCGAGACGGTGCTCGCCACCACCCCGGTCTCCCGTGACGTCCCGTACCTGTACGTCGACAGCGCCAACCGCTACCGCGTCTTCCTGCCGAGCCTGCGCACCAACGCGACGGGCCCGAGCTGGGCCGGCGGCAGCACCCCCGGCAGCTCCCTGCCGATGAGCCAGTTCTACGTCGTCAAGGCCGGTGACACCGCCACCACCATCAACAACGCCCTCGCCCAGGGCTGCAACCTGTTCGTCACGCCCGGCGTCTACCACCTCGACCAGACGCTCAACGTCAACCGTGCCAACACGGTCGTCCTCGGCATCGGCTACCCGACGTTCGTCCCCGACAACGGCGTCAACGCCATGCAGGTCGCCGACGTGGACGGGGTCCGCCTCAAGGGCCTGCTCTTCGACGCCGGCACCACCAACTCGCAGGCGCTGCTGACCGTCGGCCCGTCCGGGTCGACCGCCGGCCACGCCGCCAACCCGACCACCGTCCAGGACGTGTTCTTCCGGATCGGCGGCCAGCTCGCCGGCAAGGCCACCAACAGCCTGGTCGTCAACAGCAGCAACACGATCATCGACCACATCTGGGCCTGGCGCGCCGACCACGGCAACGCCGGAACCGTCGGCTGGACCACCAACACCGCCGACACCGGCCTGATCGTCAACGGCAACAACGTGCTCGCCACCGGCCTCTTCGTCGAGCACTACCAGAAGTACGAGGTCGTCTGGAACGGCCAGGGCGGTCGCACCATCTTCTTCCAGAACGAGAACCCCTACGACGTGCCCAACCAGGCCGCCTGGAAGAGCTCGGCCTCGGTCAACGGCTACGCCGCCTACAAGGTCGGCAACAACGTGACCAGCCACGAGGCGTGGGGCCTGGGCAGCTACTGCTACTTCAACGTCAATCCCGCGGTGGCCAACTACCACGCCTTCGAGGTGCCCAACAACAGCGGCGTGCGCTTCCACTCGCTGCTGACCGTCTCGCTGAACTACCAGGGCACCATCACCCACATCATCAACGACACCGGGGCCGTCACGCCCACCGGCACCGCCCCGGTCAACCTGGTCTCCTACCCGTGACCTGACCTGACCTGGCCTGACCCCGGTCCGGCCCGGTTCGGTCCGAACCGCACAACGCAGCACCGCACAACGCAGCACCGCACTGCATGCACTGCATGCACTGCACACCGTCGTGCCGCTCCCGCGCTCCCGCGTGGGAGCGGCACCACCGCCGGCGGATGCCCGGCCCACCTCGGGGCGGGCCGGGCACCCGCCGTGCGGCGGCCGGGGGAGCAGCACCCGGCCCGGGCCCCGCGCGGTCAGGAGCGTCGACGCTCCTCGCGCCGGCGTACCAGCTCCTCGACCGCGCTCGGGAGGGTCGTCTCGAAGTCGATCAGCTTCGCCCACGTCGGTCTGACGACGATGCGGACCATGCCGTCGTAGAGCGAGCGGACCTCGGCCTCCCAGACGGTGCGCTGCTCGGAGGTCATCGCGTAGGCGCCGTTCGTCCGGAGGAACTCCTCCGGGATGCCCTCGACGACATCCAGCTCGGCCAGCCCCCGGACGAGCAGGAGTTTCGGCGGGTGCACCTCGGTGTCGATCGTCAGGGCGACCGCCGGGTTGCGGCGCAGGGCCGGCAGCTTCGGCGCGTTCCTCACGGTGCACATGACGATCTCCGCACCGTTCCAGACGAAGCCGATCGGGATCACCCGGGGTGTGCCGTCCTCGGCGACGTAGGCCAGGCGGGTCATGCCGCGGGCCAGGAGTTCCTGGCTGATCGGACGGTTCAGAACGTCGGTCGTCTCGCTCGGCTGCACGGTCGCACCCACCTCCAGCGGTAGTCCACCGGCCTTTCCAGCGTAGGAGGTCCGGGCGGCGGGCGCCTCGCACCGTCGCCGCCACCGGCGGGGGCGCGGCCGGGAACGGTGCACCGGCCCGTCAGGCCTCGGCGGTCCTCGGGCCGACCGCGGCGCGGGCGCAGTTCCTGTCGGCCGTCCTGGTGGCGCGGGTCGCCGGGGTGGCCCGGGGCTTTCCCCGTGCGCGCGGCCGGCGGGGTCCGGCCGGGTCGGGGGCGGGCTCCGGGGCCGGAGGGAGGCCGAGGAGGCGGGTGGCCGTCGCGGTGGTGTCCAGGGCGAAGAGTGCGCATGCCAGCGGGAGGCCGAAGAGGTCGGGGGCCGGTGATGCGCCGTGCGCGGGGCGTTCGGGTTCACCATGCATGGGAGAAGCCTCGCCGGGGTCGGTCGAGGGGTGATGGAGCCGGGCTGCACCCCCCTCACCGCACCCCCTTCACCGCACGCTTCACCGCACATGGTGTGCCGGCTCCCCGTCCGCTGCACCGGACCGGGCGTGCGACCGGGCCGGCGCGCAGGCCCGGAGCGCCCGTCCCGTCCGCGCAGGCCCCCGCCTGCGGTCAGTAGTTGCCCAGTCCGCCGCAGACGTTCAGGGCCTGGGCCGTGATGGACGCGGCGACGTCGCCGGCGAGGTACCCGACGAGGCCGGCGACCTCCTCGGGCGTCGAGTAGCGGCCGAGGGGGATCTTCGCCTCGAATCTCGTCAGCACCTCCTCCTCCGTGGTGCCCCAGTGTGTCGCGTAGCCCTGGCGTACCCGTTCGGCCATCGGCGTCTCCACGTAGCCGGGGCAGACCGCGTTGACGGTGATGCCGGAGCGGGCGAGCTCCTTGCCGAGTGCCTTCGTGAAGCCGATGACGCCGTGCTTCGACGCGGAGTACGGGGCGGCGAGTTCGACGCCCTGCTTGCCGCCCGTGGAGGCGATGCTGACGATGCGGCCGTGGCCGCGCTCCAGCATGCCGCCGCGGGAGAGCACCTCCCGGGTGATCCGGAAGACGCTGTTGAGGTTGGTCTCGATGACGGATTCCCACAGTTCGTCCGGGAGTTCGGCGGTGATCCCGCCGCCGCCGCGCCCCGCGTTGTTGACCAGCACGTGGATGGGGCCGAAGCGTTCCACGGCGGCGGCGACCAGGCGCCGGACGTCGTCCTTCGACGTGACGTCGGCGGCGGTGCCGTCGGCGTCCAGGCCGCGGCCGCGCAGCTTGTCGACGGTGGCGGCGACCGTGTCGGCGTTACGGCCGCACAGGAACACCGCGTGGCCCTGCTCGGCGAGCAACTCGGCGACGGCGAGACCGATGCCGCTCGTACCGCCGGTGACCAGGGCGGCCCGGCGGGCCCCCGCCTTCGCGTTCTCGTCCTGGGCGACTGCTTCTGCCACTGCCATGGTGGGTCCTTTCGGGACGGTTCTCACAGGAGGTCCGGTGCGGTTCGGTGCGTGGCGCGGTGCAGTACGTGCCGCAGGGCGCGCTCGATCTCGGCCGCGGGGTCCGGCCGTGCGCCCGCCGACCGCCACGCCACGAACCGGTCCGGCCGGACCAGGGCGGCCCCGTCGGCACCGATGCCGTACGCGGCGGCGAACACCCCTCCGCTGTCGGCCAGTTCGGTGCCGAGCCCGACGCGGTGCACGTCGACGGCGATCCCGAGGGCGGCCGCGGCCGTGGCGGCGCCGTCCGCCCAGGCCGCGCCGTCCGGACCGGTCAGCAGCACGAACGCACGGCCGAACAGGGCCGTGGTGGAGGTGGCCGCGCCGTCCGGGCGGGTGAGCGGCACGTACGGGGCGTGGGAGCCGGGCCGGCCGGTGGGCCGGGCCGGATCCTCGAACAGCTCCCCCGCGTCGCCAGGTTCGGTCAGGACGGCCCCGCGGGGGATGCGGTGGCCGAACGCGATCACCGGCGGCGGCAGCGGCGCGGCGAGCGAGTCGTCGGCGAGCTCGGGCGAGATGCGCTCCACGAGGTTGGTGAACTGCTGCTCCACCAGGGCCACGGCGTAGGGGCGGCGTTCGGTGTCGTGGCTGTCGAGCAGGGCCTCGCCGGCGGTGCCGTCCAGTACGGCCGCGAGCTTCCAGCCCAGGTGGAGACCGTCCAGGTACGCGGTGTTGCCGCCCATGCCGCCGGTCGGCGGCATGACGTGCGCGGCGTCGCCGACGAGCAGCACCCGGCCCTCGCGGAAGCGTTCGGCGACACCGCAGGAGATCTCCGTCGCGCCGATCTCCTCGATCTTCAGCGCGGTGCCCGGGATGCCGAGGTCGGCGCGGATCTGCGCGGCGACGGTCTCCTCGTCCTTCCACCAGCCGTCCGGGAGTTCGGGCGTGAGGTTGCGGAAGTACCCGTACAGGCCGGGGACCTCGGTGTTGAACAGGACCGCGTGCCCCACGTGCAGGGCGGTGAAGCGGCGGCCGTCCGCGGCGCCGTCCGTGTGCGACAGCGGCTCGGTCAGGTCGGCCTCGAAGAGCACGCGCAGCACCGTGCCGACCGTGCCGCGGCCGTGCACGGGGATGCCGAGGGACTGCCGGACGCCGCTGCGCCAGCCGTCCGCGGCGACGAGGTACTCCGCCCGGACGGTGCGTCGCTCGCCGGTGACCGTGTGCTCGGTGACCGCGGTGACGCCGTCCGGGTCCTGGTCGAGGGAGACCAGGCGGGTGGAGAAGTGCAGGTGCGCGCCGAGTCCGGTCGCCCGGTCGGCGAGCACGGCCTCCACGGTGGACTGGCTGGCGGTGCCCCAGTCCTCCGGCGACACGTGCCGCATGCTCAGCTGGTCGCCGCTCATCAGCGTGCGCAGCACCGGTCCCGCCAAGGTCTCCGCGACGACCAGGTGGAAGTCGCTGCGGTACGCGCGCCCCCGCTCGCGGACGGTCCCGGCGACGCCCGCGACGGCCAGGGCCTCCATCGTGTGCGGGTACTGGCCGGTGGCCTTCACCGCGGTCGACGTGCCCGGGTGGCGTTCGACCACCGAGGCCGCCACGCCGTGCAGGCCGAGGAAGACGGCGGTGCTGAGCCCGCCGGGTCCGGCCCCGACGACCAGGACGGGGACGGTCTCGTCGGGCTCCGGCGTGGAGCCGGGCTCCGGCGACGGCCGGCCGGCCGGGTCGGGCCGGTGCGCTGTCTGTGGCATGGGGCGGGCTCCCTCGGGTTCGGGCTCGGGGCTCGGGCAGGCCGGGTGCTCGGTGCTCGGTGCTCAGGGGAGGAGGACGACGCGGCCCGACTGCGACCGGCTCTCGATGACGCGGTGGGCCTCGGCTGCCTCGGTCAGCGGCAGTGCGGTGTGGACGGCGACGCGCAGGTCGCCGGACGCGACCAGCCGGACCAGTTCGCCGCGGGCCTCGGCGGCCCGCACCGGGTCCGCCTTCGCCCAGGCGTCGAGCGAGGTGCCCACCACGTAGGTGAGGCCGAGGAGTTCGGTCATGGCCACGGTCGCGACCCGGCCGCCGGCGCCGGCGAAGCCGTAGTAGACGAGCCGCCCGTAGGGCTTGAGCAGCCGCAGGCCGTCCTTGAAGACGGCGCCCTCGACGCTGTCGAGCACGACGTCCACGCCCTGGCCGCCGGTGAGTTCGCGGACGGTGTCCGCCCAGTCCGGCTGCCGGTAGTCGACCACGTCGTCGGCGCCGTGCGCGCGGACGAAGTCGGCCTTCGCGGGCGAGCCGACCGTGCCGATGACCCGGCCGGCGCCGCGCAGCTTCGCGAGCTGGGTGACGACGTGCCCGATCGCGCCGGCCGCCGCGTGCACGAGCACCGTCTCGCCCTTGGCGATGCGGGCCGCGTCGAGGACGCTCCACGCGGTCTGGGCGGTCGAGCCGAGCACGGTCGCGGTGGCCGCGTCGAGGTCCTCGGGCACGACGAGGGCGCGCTCGGCGTCGACGACGACGTGGTCCGCGTACGCGGCTGGTACGCCGTACGCCGCGACGCGGTTGCCGGCGGCGGGGCCGTCGGTGTCCGGGCCGAGCGCCTCGACCCGGCCCACCACGTCACCGCCGGGCCGGCCGGGCAGCGGGGAGGGGAACGGCGCGGTGTCGCCCCGCAGTTGTGTCTCGATGAAGTTGACGCCGACGGCTTCGGTGCGCAGCAGCAGCTGTCCGGGACCGGGCGTGGGTGCGGGCACGTCCTCGACGCGCAGGACGTCGGGGGAGCCGTGCTCGTGGTAGCTGATCAGTCGCATGGGGACCTCGCGGTGCGGTGACGGGGAGTGGTTCCGCGGCGCGGTGGCGCGGCGGCGTGCCGGTGCTGCCCGGCGGAGGACGGAGGACGGAGGGCGCGGGCGGCGGGTGCGTACGGTGCCCGGTGCCTGCCGCCGGAGGTGCCGCGCGGTCACATGGAGAGCACGATCCTGCCGTTGACCTCGCGGGAGTACAGGGCGTCGATCGCGCGCTGCGGGTCGGTCCAGGGCGTGAGCAGGCCCGGCGAGGCGGTGAGCTTCCCCGCGACGACCAGGTCGAGGAGGAGGGCGAGGTCGGCCGGTACGTCGCGCCGGGTGACCTCGTCGAGCAGGTACAGGTATTCGATGCGTACGCCGGGCCGGGCGTGGCCCCAGTCGGCGGGGAGCCGCAGCTCGGCCCGGACCGTGTTGCCGAAGACGGTCGCGACGCCGCCGGGCCGCAGGAGTCCGTAGCCGGTGCTGAACACGTCGCCGCCGACGCTGTCGACGAGGATGTCGACCGGTGCGGTGGGCGGCTCGTCGTAGCCGGTGACGACCTGCGCGCCGAGGTCGGCGAGGCCCTTGCCGCGGGCGGCCGAGCCGACCCAGGCGGTCACCTCGCTGCCGCCCGCGCGGGCGAGTTGCACGGCCGTGCGGCCGACGCCGCCGCTCGCGCCGGTGACGAGGGCGTGCTTGCCGAGCAGCCAGCCGGCCCGTCGGAGCGCGTACAGGGCGGTGAGGCCGGCGACGGGGAGCGTGACGGCGTCGGTGTCGGTGACGCCGTCCGGAATGACCGTCAGACGGTCGGCGCGGACCGCGGCGAGTTCGGCCCAGGCGTTGTTCGCCGCCAGACCGGTGACGCGGGCGCCCGCCGCGGGGCCGGTGCCGTCGGAGGCGGGGCGCAGGACCGTTCCGACGACGTCCAGTCCGAGGGGGGAGCCGGCCGGGCGGCGGGCCGCGAGGAGGAGGTCGGCCCTGTTCAGGGCGGTGGCGTGGACCTCCACGAGTACCTCGTCCGGGCGGGGGCGGGGGTCGGGTACGGAGCGCAGCTCCAGGGTGAGCGGGGCCGGTGCGGTGGTGACGAGTGCTTTCACGGTGTCCTCGGGTGCGGGCGGCTGTGGTGGCTTCCCCCAGGTGTAGGCGGTGCCGCTGGATTCCTGGTCCAACATCCATGGGGCGTGCGGCCTTCCGCTGCGGAGGGTGGTCCGGACGCGCGGAACCGGCCCGCCCGGGGGAGGTTCGGGCGGGCCGGTGACCGGAGGGCGCTCAGACGGGGGTGGACTCGGGGACGGCGCTCTCGTCCGTGCCGGCCTGCTGCGGGGGAGCCTCCGCGCGGAAGGAGCCGGGGAGGAGGAGCGCCGCGAGGGCCGCGACCACGCTGAACGCGATGATCACCCAGTACGAGCCGCCGTACGCCGCGGCCGGGTGGCCGTCGGTGCCGTCGAGCCGCGTCTGGAGGACGATGGCGATGACGGCGATGCCCAGGGCGCCGCCGATCTGGTTGACGATGAACAGCGCGCTGGTGGCCCGGGGCGCGCGGGCCTCGCCGACGGCCCGGTACATGAACGCCATGGTGCCGGGTGCGGTCAGGCCGATGCCGTAGCCGGTGAGGGCGAGTGCGACGGACAGCCAGGCCGTGTTCGTGCCCGAGCCGATCTGCGAGAAGGCGAGCGCGCCGGCCGCGGTGACCAGCATGCCGATCGTCGAGGTGAGCCGGGCGGTGACCCTGTCGGCCGTCTTGCCGGAGGTGATGGCGCCGGCCGCGCCCAGGATGCCGGAGGGGATCAGCAGCAGACCGGCGTGCAGGGCCCCGAAGCCGCGGGACTGCTGGTAGTACAGCGGGGTCAGGAGCAGCAGGGAGTTGGCGACGGCGCCGACGAAGAACATCGTGACGACGGCCATCGTGAAGCCGCGGGCGGTGAACATGCGGAGGTCGATGAGCGGTTCGACCCTGGTGCGCAGGGCGTGGACGGCGTACCCGGCGAGCAGCAGTGCGCCGCCCGCGAAGGAGACGATCACCCGGGGGGAGGCGGCGTCGCCGGAGTGCGCGGCGGTGGTGAGGCCGTAGACGAGTGCGGCGAAGCCGGGGGAGAGCAGCAGCAGGCCGAGGACGTCCAGGCGCTTGTCGGGGCGGCCGGCGTACCGGTCGGCGGGCAGGGTGCGCAGGGCGAGGAGTACGGCGACCAGGCCGATGGGCAGGTTGATCAGGAACATCCAGCGCCAGCTGACCGTGTCGACGAGGACGCCGCCGAGGACGGGGCCGAGGATCGGGCCGAGGGTGAGCGGCAGGGAGATCAGGGCCATGGCCTTGGCGACCCGGGAGGGGCCGGCGGTCGTGGCGAGGACGCTCTGGACGACCGGCACGATCATGCCGCCGCCGATGCCCTGGAGCACCCGGAAGGCGATCAGCGACTGGATCGACCAGGCGGAGCCGGACAGGGCCGAGCCGAGGACGAACAGCAGGACGGCGGTGAGCCACATCGTGCGGCCGCCGAAGCGGTCGACGGCCCAGCCCGCGAAGGGCGTGGCGGCGGCGACGGCGAGGAGGTAGCCGGCGGTGACCCACTGGACGGTCGCCAGCGGTGAGTCGAACTGTCCGCCGAGGGTGGTGAGGCCGACGTTGACGATCGTCTCGTCGAGCAGCGCCATCAGCAGGGCGAGCAGCAGGACGGCGGCCATGCGCAGGAACGCCGGGTCGAGGTCGCTGCTCGCCGCGGGGGTGGGCCCCGCCGTCGCCGGACCGGTCTGCGAGGGCGGTGCCGTCGTCTCGGAGGCTGTGAGGGGTTCGGGGGTTCCGCGGGTCATGGGTACCGCCTCGTGTCGGTGGGCAGTCGGGAGCAGGCGCCGACCGGCGTGCTCTTGGTTCTCTCACCGTAGAGGAAGAATGCAGGCGCCTGCATCTACTTCGGACGGATCCGCCCGTGCGCCTTGCCGAATTCCGCCCGCCTGGGGCAGGCTGGAGGTGCGGGCCGTTGAAAGTGTCTGCACAGACATGCATCTCGCATGGAGATGGCTATAGTGGAGGGGGAGCGAACGAAGGGGAGGCGGACATGTCGGCCGATGACCGCGCGGGGCGTTCCGGTGAGTTCGACCTGTGGCGCCGACTGGGGCTCATGGTCGGTCAGCTCAACCAGTCCCTGGAGAGGATGCTCGCGAGCGAGTACCAGATCTCGCTGCCCGAACTGGCGGTGCTGATCGAGCTGCGGCACGGCCACCTGCGCGGCACCCGGGTGCAGGAGCTGTCCACCGCGGTCGGGCTCGACCAGTCGTCCATGAGCCGGCTCGTCACCCGCCTGGAGAACAAGGGCCTCACGACCCGGGTCTCCTGCGAGCACGACCGCCGCGGCGTGTACTGCATGCTGACCCCCGCGGGGGCCGAGCGCGGCGAGCGGGCCGAAGCGCGCTGCCGCGAGGAGCTGACGGGGCTGCTCGACGTCGCCTCGTTCGACGACCGCTGGGCGTCGCTCGTCGCCCGCTTCCGGCACTCCGCCGCCGGCGCCGCCACCCCTTGATCGCGTCACCCCTCCTTCCGGCCCCGACCGAGAAGGAGACCAGCGTGAAGCTGTCCGTCCTGGACCAGTCCATCGTGCCGGAGGGATCGACCCCGGCCACCGCCCTGCACAACTCGCTCGACCTGGCGCGCCGCGCGGACGGCCTCGGCTACCACCGCTACTGGCTCGCCGAGCACCACGCCACACCCTCGTTCGCGGGCCCCGCACCCGAGATCATGGTGGCCAGGGTCGCGGCCGAGACCCGGCGCATCCGCGTCGGTTCGGGCGGGGTGCTGCTGCCCTACTACAGCCCGCTGAAGGTCGCCGAGACCTTCCGGGTGCTCAGCGCGCTCTCGCCCGGCAGGATCGACCTCGGCCTGGGCCGCGGCGTGGGGGCCGGCAGCATCGAGGCGCACGCCCTCTCGTCCGGTCCCTCCGCCGCCGGGGGCGAGGTCGGCTTCACCGGCAAGCTGGCCGAGCTGCTCGCCTTCCTGCACGGCGGCTTCCCCGCCGGGCACCCGTACCGGCCGATCGAGATCATGCCGGCCGCCGGCGCGCCGGAGATATGGCTGCTGGTCGCGAGCCCCGGGAGCGCCGAGGCCGCCGGACGGCTCGGACTGCCCATCTGCATCGCCCACTTCGGCCGCCCGCAGATCACCCGCACCGTCGTCGAGGCCTACCGCGGGGCCTTCGACGCCCGCGGCGGATCCCGGCCGCGCGTCCAGATCGGCATCGGCGTCTACTGCGGGCCCACCGAGGACGAGGCGCAGCGGGTCTTCGCCAGTCAGCGGCTGTTCCGCCTGCGTATGGGCCGCGGGCTGCTCCTGCCGCTGCCGTCCCCGGAGGCGGCACTCGACGGGCTGCGCGGCGAGGTGGAACCGCTGGCCGACGAGGAGGCGGAGTGGCCGAGGTGCGTCGTCGGCGACCCCGACCACGTGCACAAGGTGCTCACGTCGATGACCGAGGAGCTGGAGGCCGACGAGTTCATGGTGCTCTCGACGATCCACGCCCCCCGGGACCGCGTGCGCTCCTACGAACTGCTGGCGCACCGCTTCGGGTTGACGGCGGAGGGCGGCGACGAGGGTGCCGGCGAGGGGGTCGGCCGGACCCCTCCGCCGTGACGCGTGGCCGGCCCGGCCGTGGTCCGGCCGTGGTCCGGCCGCAACACGTCCGCTCCGCGGTGTGACCTGGATCACATGGCGGCGGCCCGTGTGCGGGCGCGTTCTATTGTGTCGCTGAGCACGACTGTGACGCTGGGCACAGTCGATCATGCACACGGCGACCGAACGGGCAGGTGTCCGCTTGAACGAGGAACACGCTCCGACCTACGACTTCCGGATACTCGGGCCCCTCTCCGTCCGCGCAGAGGGGCGGGAACTGCCCGTCTCGTCGCCCAAGCAGCGCGTGCTCCTCGCCTGCCTGCTGCTGCGGGCCGACCAGGTGGTCACGCCCGACGAGCTCATCCGCAGGCTCTGGGACGACCGGCCGCCACGGGACGCCCGCGCCGCGCTGCACGTCCACACCACCCGGCTGCGTGCCCTGATGCGCCGGCAGTCCGAACCCGGCGACCGCTCGGTCATCGAGACCCACCCGGGCGGCTACCGGCTCGCGACGGACCCTGCCGCCCTCGACCTGACCCGCTACCGCAGCGCGGCCGGCGAGGCCCGCGCCGCCCGCGGCAGGGGGCACGCCGAGGCCGAACTCGCCGCCCTCGAACGGGCCTTCACCGAGTGGCGCGGAGACCCCTTCGAGACGGTGCCCTCCGCCTCCCTGCAGACGGAGGTCGCACCGCAGCTCGTCGAGGAGCACCTCACCCTCGTCGAACGGCGCTTCGCCCTGCTGCTCGACCTCGGCGGCAGCGCCGACATCGTCCCGCAGCTGCGCGCCCTCACCGCCGAACACCCCGTACGGGAACGGCTGCGCGAGTACCTGATGCGGGCACTGCAGCGCACCGGACAGGTCGCCGCGGCCCTGGGGGAGTACCGCGACTACTACCGCATGCTCGACCGCGAACTCGGCATGCTGCCGGGACAGGAGCTCCAGGAACTGCACCGGACACTGCTCGCCGGGACGGGCGAACGTCACGGCCGCCGCGACGGCCCGCCCGCCGCCCCTCCCACGGCCGGGACCCACCCGCCCCACCGGCTCACCGGCACCAGGCCCGTCAACCCCGGCGCGCCCTGGGTGGTGCAGCGCCAACTACCGCCGGAGACAACCCATTTCGTCGGCCGGGAAGAGCTGTCGGAGAAGGTCGCCGCCGCGCTCACGCCGAGCCGGCGGGCGGCCGTGCCCCTCGTCAGCCTCATCGGGCCGCCCGGCATCGGCAAGACCGCGCTCGCGCTGCACGTCGCCCACCGGCTCACCACCGCCTACCCCGACGGGCAGTGGTACGTACGCCTCCGCGACGCGCGCGGCGGCAACCGGACCGTGCAGGACGTCATCGCCGAGCTGCTGCACGCCTCCGGCGCCGACGTCTCCGCGCTGCCCGCCGACCGGCACCAGCTCACCGGAGTCCTCCGCAGCCGGCTCGCCGACCGCAGGGTGCTCATCGTCATCGACGACGTCAACGACTGCGCACAGATCCCCGACCTGCTGCCCGGCTCGCCGAGCTGCGCCGTGATCGCCCTGCACCGCGAGTACCGGCCCGACCTCGTCGCCGTCCACGGCGCACGGGGCTTCACCCTCGACCTGCTGTCGCAGCAGGAGAGCGAGGAGGTCCTCACCGCCGTCCTCGGCCGGGCACCGGAGTCGCTCTCCCGGACGGCCGTCGCCGAACTCGTCACCCTGTGCGGCAGACTCCCGCTCGCCCTGCGCATCGCCGCCGGGCATCTCGCCGGACGCCCCTGGCGATCCGTCGAATCCTTCGCGGAGGCGCTGCGCGAGGGCGATCCGCTCGATCTCCTCGCCCTCGGCGACAGCCCCTCCACCGCCGTCCGGGCCGCGTTCGGCGTCGCCTACGAGTCGCTCCCGGCGCTGTCCCGCCGGTTCTTCCGCCAACTCGGCCTCGTCGACGACATGTCCTTCACCGCCCGCACCGCCGCCCGGCTCGCCGACTGCGAACCCCAGGTGGCCGACCAACTCCTCGACAAGCTCGCCGCGGCCCAGCTCGTCGAGGTCGCGTCGCCGGGCATCTACCGCTTCCACAACCTCATCGCCCGGTACGCGGCCGAGCGCGCCGTGAAGGAGGACGGGCCCGCGGACCGGCGGCAGGCCCTCAACCGGCTGTGCGACTGGTACCTGCGCCACACCGACGAGGCCGTGCAGTCCTGCTACCCGGGATTCCTGCGGGTGTTCCAGCCTGGTCCCCACGTGCAGCCGCGCCGGATCGGGCCCACGGCCGCGCAGGACTGGCTGCGCGCGGAACAGTCCAACCTCGTCGCCCTCGTCGTCCGGACCGCCGACGAGGAACTGGAGGAGGTGTGCGTCCACCTCGTGGACATGCTCCGGGGCTACTTCGCCCTCGGACGCCTCCAGGCCGACTGGCTCACCATCGCCCGGGCCGGGCTGCGCGCCGCGATCTCGATCGGCGACCCCGGGGTCGTCGCCGTCATGCGGCTCAGCGTCGGCACCGCCCTGCAGGGCCTCAACCTCCTCCCGGAGTCCGCCCGCGAACTCCGCACCGCGCACCGCACGTTCATCCGCCTCGGCATGCGGGACTTCGAGGCCGTCACCATCAACGCCATCGCGATGAACCAGCTCCAGCAGCCCACCAAGCACATCGACAGCGCCATCACCCTGCTGGAGCGCGGTCTGGGGATCAGCAGGCGACTGGAGCTGCGGCACGTCGAGGCCCGCGGGCTGACCTGCCTCGGCATGGCCCGGCACAGCCAGGGCCGACTGCGCGTGGCGGAGGCGCACTTCGGCCAGGCCGCCGAGATCCTGGACGGGAGCGGCGCCGAGCGCTCCCGCCCCGAGGTCCTGGCCCGCCTCGGCTCCGTCCGGGCCGACCTCGGCGAGTGGGACGCGGCCCTGGCCGACCTCAGCCTCGCCCTGTCCCTCGGCAAGGAGTTCGGGGCCACGCACACCATGGTCCTCGCCTCCTGCGGGCTCGCCCAGGTCCACGCGTGCAACGGCTCCGTCGACCTCGCCTACGAGTACGCGGAGAGCGCGGTCGCCATCGCCCGTGACCACGGCTACACGGCCCTGGAGGCCAACGCCCGCAACATCCTCGGCGGCCTGCACCTCATCCGGGACCGGCCCGCCGACGCACGTGAGGAGTTCGGCCGTGTGCTCGGCATCGCCGAACGCATCGGCCACCCCCAGTCCGAGGCGCACTCCCTCATCGGCCTGGGCCGGCTCGAACTCGCCGACGGGCGTGCCGCCGAGGCGTACGAGCTCGGCATGCGCGCCGCCGCCGTCGCCGACCGGTCCGGTCTGCTGCTGCTCCGCGCCCGGGCCGACGAGCTGTGCCGGCGCTCCGGCCGCGCACCCGGCGCGGCGACGGACGCGTCCGGGACGCCGGGAAGCGTCCGCACGCCGTTCCCGGAGTGTGCGTGAACCGCACACGGACGCCGCGGTCCTCCACGAAGAGGCGCGCAGGCAGGAGGTGACAGGGACGCTCCGCGCCGGGGTGCCCGTGGACCGTTCCGTGCGCGTTTCGTCAACACCGTGTTGCGCCTCGTGAAGATCCCGGCCCGCCGGGGCCGGCGAAAGGAGACGGCCGCTGCGGTGAAAGGCCGTCGCAAGGGCCAGGGCACACCATGGTGCCCGTACCCCAACCGGCCAGTCCTGGAGGCCAGATGTACGCACGGATCCTCGGCCCGCTCACCCTCACCGACGACCTCCGCACCGTCACCCCGCGTGCGCCGAAGCAGCGCCAGCTCCTGTCACTGCTGCTGTTCCACTCCGGGCAGGTCGTCACCGTCGACGAGTGCGTGGACGAGCTCTGGGCGGACTCGCCCCCGCACAGCGCCCACTCCACGCTCCAGACCTACGTGATGCAGCTCCGCAAGATCCTCAGAAGCGCCGCACCGGCCGCCGCCCCCGCGGAGATGAGCCTGGAGACCCGCGACCGCGGCTACCTCCTGGCCGTCGGCGCGGGCCGGCTGGACCTCCACCAGTTCGAGAGGTCCGTCGAGCAGGCGTCCGTGGCCCGGCTCGCCGGCGACCACGTCCGCGAGTCCGAACTGCTGCACCACGCCCTCGCCCTGTGGTCCGGCAAGGCACTGGCCGACGTCACCTGCGGACCGCTGCTGCGCACCCGGCTCAGCGGACTGCGCGAGACCTGGCTCGGCGCCCTGGAACAGCGCATCGACGCCGACCTGCGGATCGGCCGCCACCACCGGCTCATCGGCGAACTCAGCGTGCTCGCACGGCAGTACCCCACCTCGGAGAACCTGCACGCCCAGCTGATGATCGCGCTCTACCGGTCCGGGCGCACCGCCGACGCCCTGGCGGCGTTCGCCCGGCTCCGCCGCACCTTCGGCGACGAACTCGGCCTGGAGCCCTCGGCCCGGATGCGCGCCCTGCACACGGACCTGCTCAACTCCGCGCCCGTGGCCGAGTCCGTGTACCTGCCCGGGCCGGAGAGCACGCCCGTCTCCCTGCGCCCGGCCGGCTGACACCGCACGGCCACGTCGCCGGGCACCGCCACGTCGCCGCACCGCCACGTCGCCGCACCGCCGCACGGCCACGTCGCCGCACGGCCATGTCGCCGCACGGTCATGCCGCCGCACGGTCATGTCGCCGGGTGGAGCCGGACTCCACGCCCGCTCCACCGACCCCGGACAACCTGGCCCGGACCCCGGGCGCCCGACCGGCGCACCCGAACCACAGGAGGAAACCGTGACGCGGACCGCATCGCCGGACACCAGGACCGTGCCGGACTCGGACTACGCGGCCATCATCCAGTTCTACGCCGGGCACGCACAACTGCTGGACGCCGGGCGGGCGGAGGAGTGGGCCGAACAGTTCACCGAGGACGGCACCTTCGCCCAGAACGTCAGGCCCGGGGTCAAGCGCGGCCGGGCCGACATCGCCGCGGGCATGCGCAAGGGCATCGACGCGCTCGCCGCGCGCGGCCTCGTGCGCCGCCACTGGTTCGGCATGGTCGCCGCCGAACCCGACGGGCCCGACACCGTCCGCACCCGCTACTACGCCGTCGTGTTCGAGACCCCGCGCGGCGGTGAACCCCGCCTCTACCTCAGCACGACCGCCCACGACGTCCTCGAACGCCGGGACGGCACCTGGTCCGTGCGCAGCCGCTACATCAGCCACGACGGCGCCGAGACGATCACCGGCATCGAGGCCGTCGACGAGGCCGGCGCATGAGCGGCCTGTTCGACGCGGTCCCGCTGGGCGGCCGCGACCTGCCGAACCGGCTCGTCATGTCGCCGATGGGCCGCGGCCGCACCACCCCCGACGGCACACCACTGGCCGTCATGGCCGAGTACTACGCGCAGCGGGCCGCGGCCGGTCTCGTCATCAGCGAGGCCACGCACCCCAGCCCGATCGCCGTCGGCCACGCCCACAGCGTCCGGCTGCACACCGCCGAACAGGCCCGCGCCTGGGGCGGGATCGTCGACGCCGTCCACCGGGCCGGCGGACGCATCCACCTCCAGATCATGCACGCGGGCCGGATCAGCCACCCCGACCTGCACGGCGAGACACCCGTCGCGCCGTCCGCCGTCCGGCCGGAGGGCACCGCCCGGGTGTTCCACGGCACGCCCGCCTACCCGGTACCGCGGCCCCTGACCGGCGACGACATCGCAGCCACGGTACGGGACTTCGCGCGCTGTGCCCGCACCGCCGCCGACCTCGGCTTCGACGGTGTAGAGATCCACGGCGCCAACGGCTACCTGCTGCACCAGTTCCTGTCGTCGGCGACCAACCTGCGCGACGACGAGTACGGCGGCGACGCCGCGGGCCGCATCCGGTTCCCCGTCGAGGTCGCCCGGGCCGTCGCCGCGGAGATCGGGCCCGAACGCACGGGCATCCGGCTCTCCCCGGGCTTCCAGCTCAACGGCATCTCGGAGCCGGACCGCGCCGAGGTCTACCCCGCCCTGCTCGACCGGCTCGACGAACTCGGCATCGGCCACGTGCACTTCGTCGCCGGCAGCGACCCCGACCTCGTGCGCGGACTGAGCCGGCAGTGGCGGCGCACCGTCATCGTGAACCCCGGGACGGGTCCGCTCGACACCGACACCACGCTCGCCGCCGCCGACAGGGCCCTCGCCGACGGTGCGGACCTGCTCTCCTTCGGCCGGCAGTTCCTCGCCAACCCCGACCTGCCCGAACGGCTGCGCACGCGCGCCCCGCTCAACTCCTGGAACCCGCGGTTCTTCTACGAGGGAGGCGCCCAGGGCTACACCGACTACCCGGTCCTCGCCGTGAGCACGGCAGGGGCCGTCGACTGACCGGCGGCCCGCCCCGGGCGGGCCGCCCCGACCGCCCGCACACCACCACACCGGAGGAGCCACCATGGCCGTCGTGTTCGTCAACAAGCTCACCCTGATCGGCAGCGCCGAGGAGTTCGAGAACCTCTACGAGGCCGTCGGGGCCTTCATGGAGACCCAGCCCGGCCTCATCCGCTACTCACTCGTACGGTCCTCCAAGGACGCCGCGGTCTACTTCAACATCGCCGAGTGGGACGACGAGGAGACCTTCCGGACGGCCCTCGCGGAGCCGGAGTTCCGCCGCCGGCTCGACGCACTCACCGGACTCATCAAGGGCGAGCCGCACCTGAGCGTGCCGGTGCGGGAGGGCCGGGCCGCCCAGGTCTGAAGCCGGTCCGGCCCGGGCCGGACCGGCACCGCCGGGGGCGGGGCGGCGCAGCCGAGCGCACGGCACGCTCCGCTGCACCGCCCCGGGACGGTGCACCCTCAGCGCACCCCGCCGTCCACGTGCAGCACCTGCCCGTTGACGTAGGAACTCTCCGGCGAGGCCAGGAACAGCACCGCCCCGGCCACCTCGTCGCCCGTGCCCGGCCGCCCGGAGGCGAGCGAGGGGGCGAGCTTCGGCCACAGCGCCTCGTTGCCGATGAGGGCCCGGCCCATGCCGGAGTCGATGTAGCCGGGGGCCACACAGTTCACGGTGACCCCGTCCGCGGCCAGCTCCAGCGCGGCGACGGCGGTGAACGCCTCGACGGCCGCCTTCGACGCGCAGTACGCCGCGGCTCCCGCCATCGCACGCGAACCCAGTAGGGAGGACATGGTGATGACACGGCCGCCCGGTGTCCGCCGCACGTACGGCAGGGCCGCCCGCACGGTGTGGAACACGCCGTGCAGGTTCGTGTCGACGACCTCGCCCCAGTGCTCGACGGACAGTGCGGCGATCGGGCCCGGACGGCTCACGCCGGCGTTCGCGACCACGATGTGCGGGCCCCCGTACCGCTCGTGGACGGTGCGCATCAGCTCCGCCACCGAGTCGGGCGCCGTCACGTCCGCCTTCAGCGCGACCAGGCCCCCGCCCGGATCGTCCGGGACCTCCCGGGCCGCCACGACGACGGTGGCGCCGGCGCCGGCGAGCGCGAGCGCGACGTCCCGGCCGAGCCCCCGGGTGCCCCCGGTCACCACGGCGGTCCTTCCTCGCAGTCCCATCTTTCCTCCACAGCATCGGGTTCCGGACTCCGTCGAGACTGCCGGTCACGGCTCGCGGCCCGCCGGAGCAGCGCTGGAGACCCGCCCGGCGGCGGCACGGCGCCGCCGGACCGCCACCACCGTGCCGCCGCCCCGCGGACCGCGCCGGCGGTCAGGCCGCGCAGTGCAGGGGGCGTCCGCCGTTGAAGACGACCATCTCGCGCATCGCCGGCGCCGACTCGATGCGCGCGCCCGGCACTCCGCCCGCCGCCTCGTGGAACGCGCGGTGGAGGTTGCCGACCAGGCGTTCGCGGTCGAGCAGCGCCGCGAAGACGCCCTCGTCGGCGCGCAGGGCCGTCCGGAGCGGGTCCAGCCCGTCCGCGAGGCCCCGCTCGGCGAGAGCCGCCGTCCAGCGCAGGTACTCCTCGGTGGACGCGATCAACTCGGGCCCGCCGACCGGGCCGTGCCCGCCGACGACGACCAGCGGATCCAGCGCGCGCAGCCGCGCGAGCGCGGCGAGGGATCCGGCCAGGGAGCCCATCAGCACGAAGGGCGCGGCACCGGAGAACACCAGGTCGCCCGCGAACAGCACCCGCTGCTCGGGCAGCCAGACCGCCAGGTCGTCCGAGGTGTGCGCGACGCCGGGGTGGATCAGCTCCGCGACCGTGCCGCCGAGGTTCAGCGTGGCACCCCCGCGCACGGTCAGGGCGGGCAGCACGGTCGGGGTGTCGCCCCAGTCGACGTGCGGCCACATCGACTGCAGGGCCGTGCCTTTGCGCACCAGCTCGGCGGGGCCTGCCTCATGGCTGATCAGCAGCGTGCCGCGGCCGGTGAACACGTGGTTGCCGAAGGTGTGGTCGCCGTGGTGGTGGGTGCTCACCAGGATCCGGCGCCGACCGCCGGCCAGCCCGTCCACGGCCCGGCGCAGCGCCAGCGCCCGCTTCTCGGTGGCCGCCGTGTCGACGACGAGCACCGCCTCCTCACCGACCACGATCCCCGCGTTGTTCACGCACCACCCGCCGGGCTCCTGCACGTACGCGTGCACCCCGTCGGCGACCGTCACCGGTGTCCCTGCCATGGCGTCCCTCCAGCTCTCCCGCGCGGCCGCTGCCGCGTGCCCGCCCATTGGGCCGACACCTGCTGGAGCCCGGCTGGAGCAACTGCGGAAACCACCCCCGGACCGAAACCCGGGACCGAACCCCGGACCAGGCACGGCCGAGGCAACGAGAGGATCCACGATGGAGTTCGGCGTGTTCGGCGGGCTGTCCGTCGAGGACAGCGACGGCCCCCACCTGCCCACGGCGCCCAAGCAGCGCCAACTGCTGGGGCTGCTGCTGCTCCACGCCAACCAGGTCATGCCCGTCCGCACGCACGTGACCGAGATCTGGGGCGGGCACCCGCCGCCCAGCGCGGCCACCACCCTGCAGACGTACGTCATGCAGTTGCGCCGGCTGCTCGCCTCGATGCCCTCCGTCGGCTCCCGCGCGGCCGCCCACGACCGGCTCAGGACGACCGGGCAGGGCTACCTCGTCGTCGTACGGCCCGACGAGCTCGACCTGCTGCGGTTCGAGCGGTTCGTCGAACAGGCCGACCGGGCCGCGGGCGACGACGCCGCGGTCGCCCGACTGTTGCGTGCCGCGCTGGCCCTGTGGGACCGGCCCGTCCTCGCCGACGTGCGCACCGGGCCGGTGCTCCAGGCCGCCATCACCCACTGGGAGCAGCGCCGGCTCCAGGTCCACGAGACGTACCTCGACGCGCAGCTCCGGCTCGGACGGCACCGCGAGGTCCTCGCCGAGCTGGCGGTCCTCACCCGCCGCCACCCCGTCCACGAACCCCTGCACGCCCGCTACATGATCGCGCTCCACCGGACCGGCCGGATCGGCGACGCCCTCGGCGTCGCGTCCCGGCTCGGCGACCGGCTCGCCCGTGACCTGGGCGTCGCGCCCGGGCCCGCGATCGGCCGGCTGACGGCCGCGATCCGCCACGGGGGTGCCGTCACCGCCGCCTCCGCCCCACCCCGTCCGTCCGTCCTTCCGTCCGCACCCGGCCCGCGCCGGGCGTGAGGAGACCCCCGTGCCCGTACCCCTGCAACGCGACCCCGACGTGACCCGCGCCGCCCTCACCCGGTGGCTCGCCGCCCGCTCCGACGGGACCGGCGCCGTCGAACTCGGACCCGTCACCGTGCCCGAGGGCGCCGGGTTCTCCGGCGAGATCCTGCTGTTCGACGCCGAGTGGACCGAGGCGGGCAACCGCACGAGGCAGGCGCTCGCCGTCCGTGTCGCCCCGACCGGACACCGGGTCTTCCCCGAGGAGACCTGGGCCGCCCAGGTACGCCTGCTGAAACTGCTCGGCCACACCGGGCTGCCCGTACCGAAGGTGCTCGGGGACGAGCCGTCCGCCGACCACCTGGGCGCCCCGTTCCTCGTCATGGAGCGCATCGACGGGCGCGTCCCGGCCGACCTGCCGTCCTACCACCGGCAGGGCTGGCTCGCCGACCTGCCGCCCGCGGACCGCGCGGACGTGTGGAACGGCGGCGTGGACGCACTCGCCGCCGTGCACCGCCTCGACCCGAAGGAGACCGGCGCCGACTTCCTCGACCGGCCCGAATTCGGCCCCACCGGCTCGGCGCAGCTGCTCGGCCACCTCACGCACCACCTCGGGTTCTACGGGGTGGCCCCCGACAACACCGCCGCGGCCGCCGCACTCGACTGGCTGCGCGCCCACGTGCCCGACGACCGGGGCCCGGCCTCCCTGCTGTGGGGCGACGCCCGGCTCGGCAACATCGTCTACGCGGGTGTGCGGCCCGCCGCGCTGCTCGACTGGGAGACGGCCGCGCTGGGGCCCGCCGAGGCCGACCTCGCCTGGTACCTCCACATGGACCGGCACCTGAGCGAGGGCATCGGCGCGCCCCGGCTCGCCGGGCTGCCCGACAGGGCCGCGACCGTGGCCCGCTGGGAGGAGCGCACCGGGCGGACCGCCGAGAACCTGCCGTACCACGAGGTGTTCGCCGCTTACCGGTTCTGCGTCGTCACCGCGCGGGTGGCCCGGCTGCTCGACGAGAGCGGGATCCTCCCGCCCGGCACCGACTTCCCCCTGCACCGCAACGCGACGGCGCTGCTCGCGACGGTGCTCGCGGAGGCGTCGGGTGCGACGCGCCTCCAGCCGGCTTCCAGGAACCGTGGACCCGCACTCCAGCGCCCGGGGACAGCCTTGGCGACCGAGGGAGGAACAAACGACCATGGCGATCGATGACGAACTCTTCCGCGCGGTGTTCGGCGCGCACCCGGCCGGGGTCTGCCTGGTCACCGCAGCCGGCCCCGAGGGCCGGCCGAGCGGCCTGACGACCAGTGCGGTCATCCCCGCATCCATGGAGCCGCCGCTGCTCATCGTGGGCGTGGGCACCGGGTCACGGACCCTGCCGGCCATCCGGCACTCGGGCGGCTTCGCGGTGAACTTCCTGGCCGAGCACACCGAATGGCTCTCGCAGCGGTTCGCCGACAAGAGCGAGGACAAGTTCACCGACCTCGACTGGCAGGCCTCGGAGCACGCCGGCGGCGCTCCGCTGCTGCCCGCGCACCACCTCAGCGCGGTCGCCGAGTGCGTCGTGCACCAGGAGGTGCCGGCGGGGGACCACATCGTGTTCCTCGGCCGGATCGAGAGCGCGACCCTCCACGGCCGCGCACCGATGCTCTACCACAACCGCGCGTACGTCCACCTGCCCGTGCCCGCCCTGTCCGGAACCGCGACGGCCGACTGACCGGCGCGGTCCGGCGGACCGCCGCGGCGTCCCGGGCCTGCCGGACCGGCGCGGGCGGCGCACTCCGGCCGGCCATCACACCGAGGGACAACCATGAAGTTCGGCATCAACCTCTTCCCCACCGTGGGCCCCGCGGAGAAGTCCGCCGGACAGCACTTCGAGGAGTCGCTGCGGCTGGCCGAGCTCGCCGACGAACTCGGCTTCCATCACGTGAAGACCGTCGAGCACTACTTCCACGAGTACGGCGGCTACAGCCCCGACCCGGTGACCTTCCTCGCGGCCGCCGCGGCCCGCACCAGCCGTGTCCGCCTGGTCACCGGCGCCGTGCTGCCCGCGTTCACGCACCCGCTGAAGCTCGCCGGCAAGCTCGCCATGCTCGACAACATCTCGCAGGGCCGCCTCGACGTCGGCTTCGGACGGGCCTTCCTGCCCGACGAGTTCACCGCGTTCGAGGTCTCCATGGACGAGAGCCGGGCCCGTTTCGACGAAGGCGTCGAGGCCGTCCGCCTGCTCTGGGCGGAGGAGGACGTGGTGTGGAAGGGCACCTTCCACCGCTTCGGCCCGGTCACCATGCTCCCGCGCACCTGGCAGCGCCCCCACCCGCGGATCCTCGTGGCCACCGCGAAGACGCCCGCGTCCGCGGAGGCCGCGGGCCGGGCGGGGTACGGCGTGATGCTCGTACCGTCCATCAACCCGCGCGAACAGGTGCAGCAGGTGCTCGCCCTGTACCGCGACGCGGCCGCCTCGGTCGGCTTCGAACCCACCGAGGAGGACGTCCACATGAGCTACAGCGCCTACCTCGCCGAGGACGGGCCGACGGCCCGGACGAACGGCAGGCAGGCGTCCGACCGGGCCAACCGGGCCCTCGCCTCCGCGGTGTCCGCCTGGAGCGGCACCCGCAGCGCCGACTACCCCGGCTACGAGCGGATCGTGGAGAAGGCGGGCCGGGGCGACTTCGACCGTGCCGTCGCCGAACGCAAGGCGCTCGTCGGCACCCCCGAGGAGGTCCGGGCGGCGATCGACGAGATCCGCGGCTGGTTCGGCGACTTCACCATCAGCCTCCAGGTGATCTCCGGTGCCATGCCGTTCGACGAAGCGGCCCGCACGATGCGGCTGTTCGCCGAGCACGTCCTGCCGCACTACGCACCGAACGACTGAGAACGGACCACCCATGGTTTACCTGCGCACCCTCCAGGGCCGCACCGAGCGGATCCGCGCGGGCGGAGGCCGCGTCACCGCCGACGACCGGACACCCGCCCGCCGGGCCGCCGGGGACGGCGGACCCGGCCGTACGGGCCGCACCGGCGGCGCCCGCGGACCTGCCGGGCACGCGGCGGGCGGGGCCGACGCGGCGTTCGCCCGTCCCCGCCCGCGCCCCGCCCGCGGGGTGGCCGCCGCCGCGGGCGTCGTCCTGCTGGCGATGGCCCTCAACGCGCTCTTCACGAACGACGCGTTCCGCTGGGAGGTCGTCGCCAAGTACGTCACCGCCGACGCGATCCTCTCCGGACTCCTCACCACCCTGTGGCTCACCGCCGTCGCCTTCGCCGGCGGCTTCGCCCTCGGCACCGGGATCGCCGTGATGCGGCTGTCGGGCAACCCGGTCCTCGTGACGCTGAGCTGGGGCTACACCTGGCTGTTCCGGTCCGTGCCGATGCTCGTCCAACTGCTCTTCTGGTACAACATCTCGCTGCTGTACCCGAGGCTGTCCCTGGGCATCCCGTTCGGCCCGGCGTTCACCGACTTCTCCACCGAACAGATGATCAGCGGCCTCACCGCCGCGATCATCGGGCTCGTCCTGCACGAGGCGGGACAGCTCGCCGAGATCGTCCGGGCCGGGATCCTCTCCGTGAGCCGCGACCAGACCGAGGCCGCGGAGGCCCTGGGCCTCGGCGCCGGCCGGATCTTCCGCCGGATCGTGCTGCCGCAGGCCATGCCCGCGATCCTGCCGCCCGCGGGCAGCCAGATCATCGGCCTGCTCAAGGGCACGTCCATCGTCAGCGTCATCGCCGTCCAGGACCTCCTGTACGCGACACAGCTGATCTACAACCGCAACTACCTGGTCATCCCGCTGCTGCTGGTGGCCACCCTCTGGTATCTGCTGCTGACCACGCTGCTCAGCGCCGTCCAGCACGTCGTCGAACGCCGCTACGCCACGGGAGCCAGAGGATGATCGAGGCAGTGGGTGTCCGCAAGGCGTTCGGCGCGCTGACCGTGCTGGACGGCGTCTCGCTCAGCGTCCCCGAGTCGACCGTCACCTGTGTCATCGGCCCGTCCGGCTCCGGGAAGAGCACCCTCCTGCGGTGCGTCAACCGGCTCGAACGCATCGACGCCGGACGCATCGTCGTCGACGGCGAACTCGTCGGCCACGAGTGGCGCCGCGGCCGGCTCTACGAACGGTCGCGCCGAGCCGTCGCACGCCAGCGCACCCGTACCGGCATGGTCTTCCAGAACTTCCGGCTCTTCCCGCACATGTCGGTGCTCGACAACGTCACCGAGGCCCCGCGCGCCCTCCTCGGCGTGAAGCGGGCCGCGGCCGAGGAACGGGCCGGGGAACTCCTCGCCCGGGTCGGACTCACCGGCAAGGAGGCCTCCCGCCCGCACCAGCTCTCCGGAGGCGAGCAGCAGCGCGCCGCGATCGCGCGGGCCCTCGCCATGGAGCCGCGGGCGATGCTCTTCGACGAGCCGACCAGCGCACTCGACCCCGAACTCACCGGGGACGTGCTGCAGGCGATCCGGGAACTCGCCGACGGCGGGATGACGATGATCGTCGTCACGCACGAGATGCGGTTCGCCCGGGAGATCGCCGACCAGGTCGTCTTCATGGACAACGGCCGGGTCGTCGAGACCGGCCCGCCCGCCGAGGTCTTCGACGCCCCGCGCAACGAGCGCACGGCGCGCTTCCTGACCCGCACCTGACCCGCACCTGAACCGCATCCGGCCCGCGCCGTCCCCGCTGTGTCGGGGAACCCCGCCGCCACGCCCGCGCGCGGCCCGGGAGCGTGCCCCGCGCGCACCCCGTTCCACCCGTTCCCACCAGCTCGATCAGCTCGATCCGGCTCAACCGTGCCAAGGAGAAACCATGCCCGACACCCCGGTCGCGAACCGCACGTCCCCGCACGGAGGCCGGGTACGCCGCCTGCGGCTCGCCCCGCCCGCCGCCGCGGCGACCCTGCTCACCCTGCTCCTCGCGGCCTGCGGCTCCGGGACGGAGAAGATCCCCGAGGACACCAGAGCCGCCGACCTCGGCCGTGAGGACGTCGTCTCCGCGGTGCAGAAGGACACCGCCCTCGCCGCGAAGCTGCCCGCGGAGCTGCGCGCATCCGGGGTGCTGCGCATCGGGTCCGGCATCGGGGTGGTGCCCATCGCGTTCAGCCCGGAGGACGGCGGCCCGCCGCGCGGGCTCGACATCGACGTCTCCGAGGCCGTCGCGCGGCTGCTCGGCCTCAAGGTGGAGCGTACGCACGTCAGCGGGGCCACCCTCATCACGGGCCTGAACGCCGGCCGCTACGAGCTCGGCACCGCCAACCTCGGCGTCACCGAGGAACGCAAGCAGGCCATCGACTTCGTGCTCTACAAGACCGACGGCACCGGCTTCGCGGTGCGCAAGGACAGCACGCTGCAGAAGGTCGACGACCTGACGCAGCTGTGCGGCCTGAAGGTCGGCACGGGTACCGGCACCTCCTACGAGGCCGACCTCGCGAAGGCGACCAAGCAGTGCGCGGCCCAGGGCAGGCCGCCGATCACCGTCAACACCTACTCCGACGCCGCCGCGCACTTCCTCGCACTGCGCCAGGGGCACGTGGACCTGCTGATGACGACCTCCAGCGTGCTGCGCTACGCGGCGACCCAGCAGCCGGACCTGCGCTACCTCAACGAGCTGGAGCGCAAGAACGTCGGCCTCGCCGTCAAGAAGGGATCCCCGCTCGCGGAGCCCCTGAAGGACGCCGTGAACCTGCTCATCAAGGACGGCACGTACACCAGGATCCTGACGAAGTGGGGAGTGAAGGAGTCGGCCGTCCCGGCGTCGGTCGTCAACCCGCCGACCAGGCCCTGACCGCCGACGGGGCCGCCCCGGACCGGCCCCGGCCTCCCGCGACCGCGAGGGAGGCCGGGGCCGGTGGCGGTTTCGGTGGCGATGGCGAGGGCCGGTGCCGACGGGTGTGCGGGTGCCGTGGCGGTGGCCGGTGCGCCCGGCGCGTCACCTGTCGGCGTCCGGCGGCCAGGTCCGCGCCCGCCAGGTGATCGCGGGCACGTCCGGCACCGCGAGGGCCGCGTGGAGACCCGCCGGGACCGGCAGGGAGTGCACGCGCCAGCCCGCGGGCGTGCGGGCCGTGCGCGCGGACTCCGGGCGGGTCTCGATACGGCGCAGGTCCGTCGCGATCCCCGTGCCCATGGCCTTGGCGACCGCCTCCTTGCGGGTCCAGCAGCGGAACAGCAGCGCGGGTCCGGACGAGGCGACGAGCCGGGACTCGTGCGCCGAGAGGGCCCTGCGGGCGATCGCGTCGACGTCCACCGGCCTCTGCCGCTCCACGTCGACGCCCACGGGGAAGCCGGGCGCCACCGCCACCGTCCAGTGCGGGCCCGAACGGGACAGGCTGAACGTCGTGGGGACGGGCGGGTCGAGCAGGGCCGGCGGCCCGTGCTCCCGGCTGCCGCAGTGCGGGCAGGCGGACCTGCCGATGCGCAGCGACCCGGGGGCGGAACCGGTCCGCTCGGCGAGGATGCGCCGCAGCGCCGCGTGCGCCGAGGCCCAGCGGCGGGCGGCGAGGGGCCGTCGGATGCGGCGCATGCGTGCGAGCTCGGCTCCGGACAGCAGAGCCGTCTCCGGGGCCGGGCCGTCGTCCGCGACGCGGCCCGTCCACACCGTCACCCCGAGGCTCACGTGACCGCCGCCCCCGGGTTCTCACCCGTGAACTCCACGACCGCGCAGCTCCACGTGAAGCCGGCGCCGACGCCGAAGACCAGGCCCAGCTCCCCGGAGCGCACCAGGCCCGACCCGCCGAGGAGGGCGAGACCCGCGAACTGGTCGCCGGCCCCCAGGTGTCCCACCGAACGGCCCCACGGCCAGGTGGTCCTCTCCTCGGGGATGTTCCAGCGCCGCAGGAAGGCCGAGTTGAGCCTGCCCCGGCCGAAGTTCGGCAGGACGAACCAGGAGATCCCGTCGAGCGTGCAGTCCGCCTCGGCGAGCGCCCGCTTCAGCGTCTCGTCCTGCCCGGAGGTGATCCGGGCGACACTGTACGACCGGCCGGTGTCCTCGACGAACGCCTTCTGCAGCAGCCCCAGGTCGATGGGCCGGCGGACGGCGAACGGCACCGGCGAGAAGGGGTCGCGGCCCCGGTGCATCTGTTCCAGATCGGGGTCGGACACCGTCACGAGGCTGCGCAGCCGCGCGAAGCCCCCGGCCCCCCGGCCCAGGACGAGCGCGGTGCCGGCGTCGCCGTACACCGTGCCGGGGTCGCCGCGCCAGCGGTCGAAGCCGGGCGCGCCGAACACGTCACCCGTCGTCAGCAGCGCCGCCGTGCGGCCGGACGAACCGGCGAGATAGCCGGACGCGAGGTCCAGGGCCGCCATGCCGCCGTTGGACAGCTGCCGGATCTCGATCGCGGGGCACCGGTTGCCGACCGCGCACCGCTGGACGTACGAGGCGGCGGCCCAGAGGTCGTGCCCCTGGTACTGGACGGTCGCGTGCAGCAGCAGATCGATGTCGGCGGGATGCGTCCCCGTACGCTCCAGCACCGCGCGGGCCGCGCCGACCGCGAGCTCCGGCGCGGAGGAGCCCGCCGACACGGCGACGGAGGAGATGCCGGTCCGGGCCACGGTGCGTTCGTCGCACAGCCCGTCCCGCAGCGCCTCCTCCGCGCTGCAGCTGTCCTCCAGGTGCAGGACCGCTCCGGCGATGTACAGGTCGTCGAACCTCATTCCCGATGCCCTTTCACCGGCCCTGTCAGGACTGCCCCGTGGACGCCGACGGCCGCCGGTCCAGGGGGTGCCCGGTCCGGCGGCCCTCGAACGACCGCGGTGTGCCGGGGCGACGGGTCGCGTGCCTCCGGCTGGGATCCACCGTCCGGCCCGCCGGTGGACGAGCGGTCCAGAGCGACTGGAGAGCCACGGCCCGTCCCCGGCCGCGCACACCCGACGGCGGCTCGGGCGCGCGCGGGCCCCTGTGCCCGCGGTCGACCGAGGCTCCAGGCGTGGCGCGGAGCATGGCGGGACCGAGGAGAGGAGACCCGCCGTGACCGACCCGCCACCGGCCGCCCTGCTGTTTCCCGGGCAGGGCGCGCAGCAGCCCGGCATGGGCGTCGGCCTGTACCGCGCCCACCCGGGCTTCCGGACCCGCATGGACGAGGTCCTGGAGCTCTGGCGCCCGCACGGCTTCGACCTGCGCGCCGACTGGCTCGCCGCCCGCGGCGGCCCCGGGGACGACGCCGTGCGTGTCGCTCAGCCGCTGCTGTTCTCGCTGGGCTGGGCCGTCGGCCGCACGGTCCTCGACGCCGGGGTGCGGCCCGTCGCCCTGCTCGGCCACAGCGTCGGCGAGGTCGCCGCCGCCACCCTGGCCGGCGTCTTCGACCTGTCCGACGCGGTGGCCGTGATGGCGGACCGGATCGCCCGGATCGACGGCACCCCGCCGGGCGGCATGCTGGCCGTCCTGGCCGCCCCCGGCGACCTCGCCCCGTACACGACGGACGAGGTCGTCGTCGGCGCCGTCAACGCGCCGCGCCAGCTGCTGCTGTCGGGCCCGGAACCGGCCCTGGGCCGCGTCGAGGAGCGGCTGCGCGCCGACGGCTTCACCTGCCGCAGGGCCCGCGCGCTCAACCCCTTCCACAGCCCCGTGCTCACCGCGGCGGCCCTGCGTGCGCTGCCGCTGCTCGCGGCGGTGACGATCCGTCCGCCGGGGCTGCCGCTGCACTCCGCGTACGCACCCGGCCTGCTGACCCCCGAGCACCTCCACGACCTGCGGTTCTGGGCGCTCCAGCCGGCCCGCCCGGTGCTCTTCGGGCCGGCGCTGGACGCGCTGCTCGCCGAGCGTGACGTGGTGCTCGCGGAGGCGGGCCCCGGACAGGGCCTCACCGCGCTCGCCCGACGCCACCCCCGGGTCGCGAAGGGCGGCTCCCGGGTGGCGGCCCTGCTGCCCGCCCGGCCCGGCGCACCGGAGGCCGAGCGGGCGGTCTTCGAGAGGGCGATCGCGGAGCTCGCCGGCGCGCCCGCCGCCGTACCGGGGCGGCCGCCGGCCGCCGAACCGCACGTGCCCGGCCGGTCCGGTGAGCCCACCGGACCGGTGTCCAGGCCGATTCGAGCCGGTCTCCAGAACGGCTTGACACGGTCGCGGTCGGGGACCGGAGTGCCGGTCCCCGCCGACAGCGAGTGAGGATGCCCATGGAACGACGCGTCGTCATAACCGGCATCGGTGCGGTGGCGCCCGGGGGAACAGGGATCAAGCAGTACTGGGATCTGCTGTCGACCGGGCGGACGGCCACCCGCACGATCTCCCTTTTCGATGCCTCCCCGTACCGCTCCCGCGTCGCGGCCGAGGTGGCCTTCGACCCGGCGGCGGCCGGGCTGTCCCCGCAGGAGCAGCGCCGGCTCGACCGGGCGGGCCAGTTCGCGCTGGTCGCCGCGCGGGAGGCGATCGCCGACTCCGGCCTCGACCTCGCGGACCCGCTCGCGGTGACCACCGGGGTGTCGCTGGGCTGCGCGGTCGGCTGCACCACGTCGATGGAGAACGAGTACGTCGTGCTCAGCGACGGCGGCGCCCGGTGGCTCGTCGACCACGCGTACGCGGTGCCCCGGCTCTACGACCACTTCGTGCCGAGCTCGCTGGCCGCCGAACTCGCCCGCGAGGTCGGGGCCAGGGGGCCCGTGTCGCTCGTCTCGGACGGCTGCACCTCGGGCCTCGACGCCATCGGCCACGGTGCCGACCTGATCCGCGAGGGCAGTGCGGACGTCGTCGTCGCGGGCGGCACCGAGGCGCCGATCTCGCCGATCACGCTCGCCTGCTTCGACGCCATCAAGGCCACCACGCCCCGCAACGACGACCCGGAGCACGCCTCCCGCCCCTTCGACAACACGCGCAACGGACTCGTCCTCGGCGAGGGGGCGGCGGTGCTGGTCCTGGAGGAACTGGAGCACGCACGGCGCCGCGGTGCCCGGATCCACGCGGAGGTCGCCGGGTTCGGCACCCGGAGCAACGCGTACCACATGACCGGTCTGCGCGCGGACGGCGCCGAGATGGCCGAGGCGATCCGGGTCGCGCTCGCCGAGGCGCGGCTCGTGCCCGAGCAGATCGACTACGTCAACGCGCACGGCTCCAGCACCCGGCAGAACGACCGGCACGAGACCGCCGCGTTCAAGACGTCGCTCGGCGAGCACGCCCGCCGGGTGCCCGTCAGCTCCATCAAGTCGATGATCGGGCACTCGCTCGGCGCCATCGGGGCACTCGAACTCGTCGCGTGCGTCCTCGCGATGGAGCACGGCGTGATCCCGCCGACGGCGAACCTGCACGAGCCCGACCCGCTGTGCGACCTCGACTACGTGCCGAACACCGCGAGGGAGGCCCGCGTCGACTCCGTCCTGAGCGTCGGCAGCGGCTTCGGCGGCTTCCAGAGCGCCGTCGTCCTCGCCCGTCCCGAAAGGAGCCTCGCATGACGGACACCGCCACCCGTCCCGTGATCACCGGCATCGGCGTCGCCGCGCCCACGGGGCTTGGCGCCCGCGCGCACTGGTCGGCCACCGTGGAGGGCACGAGCGGCATCGGGGAGATCACCCGCTTCGACGCCTCCGGCTACCCGGTGCGGCTCGCCGGCCAGGTGCCCGGCTTCGAGGCCGCCGAGCACATCCCGAGCCGCCTGCTGCCGCAGACCGACCACATGACCAGGCTCGCCCTGTACGCCGCCGACGAGGCGCTGAAGGACAGCGGCCTCGACCTCGCCGCGCTGTCCCCGTACGAGGCGGGGGTCGCCTCGGCCTCGTCGATGGGCGGCTTCGAATTCGGCCAGCGCGAACTGCAGAACCTGTGGAGCAGGGGCGGCCGGTTCGTCAGCGCGTACCAGTCGTTCGCCTGGTTCTACGCCGTCAACACCGGTCAGATCTCGATCCGGCACGGGCTGAAGGGCCCCAGCAGCGCCGTCGTCACCGACCAGGCGGGCGGCCTCGACGCGATCGGGCACGCCCGGCGGCAGATCCGCAAGGGCACGAAGGTCATGCTCGCGGGCGGCGTCGACGGGGCGCTGTGCCCGCTCGGCCTGGCCGGGCAGCTCGCCTCCGGCCGGCTGAGCACCGCGGACCGCCCCGACCGCGCCTACCTGCCCTTCGACGAGGCCGCGTCCGGCCACGTGCCGGGCGAGGGCGGTGCCTACGTCGTCCTGGAGCACCCGGCGGACGCCGAGCGGCGGGGAGCGCACGTGTACGGCGAACTCGCCGGGTACGCGGCCACGTTCGACCCCGACCCGGGCGCCCCGGACGCCGACGGCCTGCAGCGTGCGATCCGGGCCGCCCTGGCGGACGCGGCCCTGGAACCGGCCGACATCGCCGTCGTGTTCGCGGACGCCGCGGGCGCACCCGCCGCGGACCGCGCCGAAGCCGCCGCGCTCGCCGCGGTGTTCGGCGCCCGCGGGGTGCCGGTCGCCGCACCGAAGGCGCAGACCGGCCGTCTCTTCGCGGGGGGAGCGACGCTCGACCTGGTCTCCGCGCTGCTCGCGCTGCGGGACGGCAGTGTCCCGCCGACCGCGCACGTCACGGCGGTCGCCGCGGACTGCCCCGTCGACCTGGTGACCGGCGGGCCCCGCCGGATCACCGGCGGCGGGGCCCTGGTCCTGGCCCGCGGGGAAGGGGGTTTCAACGCGGCCGCGGTCGTCACGGTCGTGGCCCCGGCCACCTCGACGGCCGGACCGACGACCTGACCCCCACGGCCTGACCCACGGCCGGACCCATGACCCGATCCCGACGACCTGATCCCGACGACCTGACCCCGGGGCCGATCCGGCCCCGGCGTCCGCCGCGGATCGGCACCGGAACGAACGAGAGGAAGGAACCCCTGCCATGAGCGCGAACGAGGCCACGGCTCTGAGCATCGACGAGTTCACCCGCATCCTGCGCGAGTCCGCGGGCGAGGACGAGGCGGTCGACCTGAGCGGCGACATCGCGGACGTGCCGTTCACGGACCTCGGCTACGACTCCCTCGCCCTGCTGGAAGTGGGCGGCCGCATCGCCCGCGACTTCGGGGTCGACCTCCCCGACGAGGACCTCGACGGCGTGGAGACCCCGAGGGCCTTCGTCGACCTGGTCAACGCGGTCCTGTCGGCCCGCTGAACGACACGTGCGGAGGGCGGGACCCGGATCTCCGGGTCCCGCCCTCCGCACGTCCGCCCCGGCGTCAGCGGGAGTCGTCCCGCTCCGCGGCCTCCTTGGCCAGGACGAGGGTGGCCGTGCTGTTCCTGCCGAGGGCGCCGCGGACGAGCTCACGGGCCGTGTCGAGCGTGGCGTCCGGCCCCAGCAGCTCCCGGACGCGCTCGGGACGCAGCACGACGGTGTGGTGCGAGGTGGCGCGCACGCCGTCCCCGTTCGGCCTGACCGTCCAGCGGCCGGTGTGCGCGGCCATCAGCGGCGGCACCTGGACCTGCTTGTAGACGAGCCGGTCCGGTGTGAAGCCGACCCGGACCGACTTCGTCGTGTGCACGGAACCGTCGGCGGCACGGGTGTCCATCTCCACCGTCTGCAGGTTCTCGCCGGGCTCGGTGAGCACGAGCCGGTCGACGTGCGGAAGCCGCTCCTCCCACAGGCCGGCCTGCCAGAGGAAGTCGAAGACCTTCTCCGGGGGGCCCGCGACGTCGACGTGGTCGGAGAACGACAGCAGCGTCCCCGGTTCGGCGGCCAGCGACTCGGCCGCCGCCTTCAGGGCGGCCAGTTCGGAGCCGCTGTTGGTGTCGACGGCGCGTTCCACCCACGCGCGTGCCGCCGGATCGTCGTCGACGACGGTGAAGTCGTGCAGCAGGACGACACGGCTGCCCCCCGGTGCGGCCTCGACGATCCACTCGCCGCCCATCGAGGCGACCGGGGCGGACGAGACCTCCTGGCGGAACGTCACCCGCAGCGCCTCCGGATCCAGCGTGCGGCGTGAGGTCCACGACCGCACCTCGCCGTTCGCGAACGCCCAGATCTGCAGCCGCTCCGACCGGACGCCCTCCTCCAGCGTCTCCACGTGCACGGTGGGCGGGAAGAGGTGCGGCCAGTCCTCCGCCCTCGCCACGAGGCCGTAGACGGCCTCGGGGGCGGCCGCCACATCGATCGCGTGCTCCGTCCTGACGACGCCTGAGTCCGACACGCCGTACCCCTCTCCTAGATGTCGCCACGAGTGTGCGGACCGGCGCTCCAGCGGTGGTCGAGACCGGCTCCAACGGCCTGGTGACCGGCGGTGCCTCCGTCGTACCGCGACGGCCGGTCACCCGGTGGGCGGCCCGGTCCGCGGGAGTGCCCGACCGGGCGTGGGGCGCCGCCCGGCGACCGGCGCGCCCGCCCCGCGGTCGAGGAGGGTTCTTTCGTCCGGCGCGCGGACCGGCGTGGCCGGGATCAGCCGGCGGCAGCGGTGACGACGGTCGTCAGGAGCTGGGCGGCGGTGTCGGCGACGGCCGCGCGGCCCGCCGCCAGGTAGCGCCGCGGGTCGACGACCCGCGGGTCGGCGTCGAGGTGCGCGCGGATCGCGCCGGTCATCGCGATGCTCAGCGCGGTGCCGATGTTGACCTTGCTGATGCCGCCGGCGACGGCCCGCCGCAGCTCGTCGTCGCCGACGCCGGAGGAGCCGTGCAGGACGAGGGGGACCGGGACCGCCTCGTGGAGCGCGGCGAGCCGGGCGTGGTCCAGCCGGGCGTCCCGCGAGGTCATCGCGTGGGAACTGCCGATCGCCACGGCGAGTGCGTCCACCCCGGTCTCCTCGACGAACCGCCCGGCCTCACCGGGGTCGGTGCGGGCACCGGGGGCGTGGGCGTCCAGGGGACCGGCGCCGTCCTTGCCGCCGACCTCGCCGAGCTCGGCCTCCAGCCACAGGCCGTGGGCGTGCGCCCACCGGGCGGCCTCCCGGGTGACGGCGACGTTCTGCCCGTAGGGCAGGTGCGCGGCGTCGAACATGACGGAGCTGAACCCGCAGTCGGCGGCCTGGTGGAGCAGCGCCTCGCTCCGCACGTGGTCGAGGTGCAGCGCCACGGGCACCGCGGCGGCGTGCGCGGCGCTCACGGCGGCGGTGGCGATCGCGTGCAGGCGGCCCGCCCGGAACTTCACGGCGTTCTCGCTCACCTGGAGGACGACGGGCTCGCCGACGGCTTCGGCGGCGGAGATGACGGCTTCGACGTGTTCCAGGGTGATGACGTTGAACGCGGCGACCGCGCCGCGCCGGGCGACGGCGTCGGCGACGAGTGCGCCGGTGGGGCTGAGAGGCATCGTGGTCCCTTGCTCGTGAGGGTGGTGGGTCAGGCGGGGACGACCCGCCCGCGCGCGGGCCGCACCGACTCGCCGTAGACGTCCGCCCGGTGGCTCGTGTGCGGCCGCAGCGACGGGAGGGTGCAGGTGGTGTCGGGCGCCGGGTCGGGCGTGACGGTGACGATCACGGCCGGGGTCAGGCGTCGGCGAGGATCACGGATCGCGTCAGGTTGCGCGGCCGGTCCGGGTCGAGGCCCTTGGCCTCGGCGACCGCCACGGCGAGGCGGTGCACCCGCACCAGCTCGGCCAGCGGGTCGAGCGCGCCCGCCACCCAGCGCGCACCGGTCGCCTGTATCTGCCGGGCCAGCCCGGCCGGCGCCTCGCCGAGCATCCAGGTCACGGTGGTGGGCGCCGCGATGCTGATCGGCCCGTGCCGGTACTCCATGGCGGGGTACGCCTCGGTCCAGGCGAGGGCCGCCTCGCGCATCTTCAGTCCGGCCTCGTTGGCCAGGCCGACGGTCCAGCCGCGCCCGAGGAACGTGAACTGGGTGCGGTCGACCAGCCCGGCGGGCAGCGGCTCGGCCAGGGCGCGCCGTCCGTCCTGCTCGACCGCCTCGGTGTGCAGGCCCAGGTGCGCGCGCAGGAGCGTCAGGGCGGTGGTGGCGAACCGGGTCTGGACGACCGACCGCTCGTCGGCGAAGTCCAGCACGACGAGGTCGTCGGCCAGGGACCTCACGGGAGTGTTCGGGTCCGCGGTGACGGCGACCGTCCGGACCGTGCCCCGCAGGGCCGCGACCACGTCCAGGACCTCGGTCGTGGTGCCCGACCGGGTCAGTGCGATCACCCGGTCGTAGGCGCGGGCCGACGGGAACTCGGAGGCGGCGAACGCGTCGGTCACCCCCTGCCCGCCCGACTCCCGCAGCGCGGCGTACGCCTGGCCCATGTACAGGGACGTCCCGCAGCCGACGATCGCGACCCGCTCGCCGTGCGCGGGGAGGACGTCCTGCCGGGTCGCCGCGAGGGCCGCCGCGCGGCGCCAGCAGTCCGGCTGGCTGGCGATCTCGGTCTCGACGTACGTCATGCAGGGCCTCCATGGTGACTGCTTGATCGAATCTGATGCTTGATTGCGCTATTCAATCATCTGTGAGCATTCATGGATAGCCGCCGGTGCTCGAACGTGTCGCGGCGCGCCTCCGTGGAGGTCGAAGCGGGGCGGGGCGGGTGGCCGCCCCGGGTTCGGGCCGGAGCGGACCGGCGGGCGGGGCGTGGCGGCGGTGCCGGGTACGGCGGCGGCGCCGGGTGCGGCGGGGGGTTCCCGGCCGTCCGGCCGCCGACCGCGGGATGCCTGCGGTGCCGGCGGATTCGACGCGTCCGGGGGTGTCGGCCGCCCGGCTCCGATCCGCGCCCGGCCTCGGGGGAGCCGGACCCGCCTCTGCGCACCTGATCGAACATGATGACATATAGCTCATTCGATCAAAAAGGAGCACATAGTCTGGCGGTTCCGTCACCTTGTCCGCGATACGCTTCACATGCCGACACGACACGTAAGGAGAGGCCATGGGGACGCACGAGAGGTGGACGCGTCTGCTGGAGATCCTCGGGGACAAGGGACGGATCGAGGTCGGCGAGGCCGTCGAGCTGCTCAAGGTCTCCGCGGCGACCGTGCGTCGCGACATGGACGAGCTCGCCAACCAGCAGCTGCTGGTGCGCACCCGTGGCGGCGCGGTGCTGAGCGGTGTCGCGTACGACCTGCCGCTCCGCTACAAGACCGCGCGCCGTGCGGACGAGAAACTGAGGATCGCGAAGGCCGCCGCCGCGCTGATCCCGCCCGGTGCGGTGGTCGGCCTCAACGGCGGCACCACCACGTCGGAGGTCGCACGCGAGCTCGCGACCCGTGCCGACCTGGCGGAGCACACCGGCGGCACGGCGCTGACCGTCGTCACCAACGCGATCAACATCGCCAACGAGCTGGCCGTCCGGCCGTACGTGAAGACCGTGGTCACCGGGGGAGTGGCCCGCCCGAACTCCTACGAGCTGACCGGCCCGATGGCCACCATGGTGCTCCAGGGCATCGCGCTGGACTTCGCCATCCTGGGCGTCAACGCCGTCGACCCCAAGAACGGCGCCGCCACCCACGACGAGGGCGAGGCCAGCGCCAACCGCGCCATGGCGCTGCGGGCGGACAAGGTGATCGTCGTCGCCGACGCGACGAAGATCGGCCGCCGCGCCTTCGCCCAGGTCTGCGCCGTCCACGAGTTCTCCGTCCTCGTCACCGACAAGGACGCCCCGGACGAGGTCATCGAGCAGTTCGTCGCCCAGGGCACGGAGGTCCACTGCGTGTGACCCCGGGTCCGCGCAGCCCGCCGGCACGAGGCCGGCGACCCCACGAGCCGGACGGCCACCGGCCCGCCCCCGCCCTGCCCCGACACCGCCGGCCGCAGAACCACCCCCGAACGGAGACGGCATGAGGACCGCACCACAGCCGCTGCTGCTGCCGGACGGCTCGCCCGCCGCGCACGCCTGGACGCTGGATCCCGCCCTGAAGCACCTCAACCACGGGTCCTTCGGCGCCGTCCCGCGGGCGGCACAGCAGGAACAGCAGCGGCTGCGCACCGAGATGGAGCGCGCACCGGTGCTCTGGTTCCCGGGCCTGGCGCAGCGCGTCGCGGCCGCCCGGGCGACGGTCGCCGACTTCCTGCGGGTCGACGCGGCCGATCTCGCCCTCGTGCCCAACGCCAGCGGTGGGGCCAGCGTCGTCTACGGCAACCTGCCGGCCCGGCCCGGCGGGGAGATCCTCGTGACCGACCACGGCTACGGCGCGGTCACCATGGGCGCCGAACGGCTGGCCCGCCGCTGGGGCGGCAGCGTGCGGACGGCACGGGTACCGCTCGACGCCACCGCCGAGCAGGCCTGCGCCGCGGTGCTCGCCGGCATCACCGACCGGACCGCGCTGATCGTCCTCGACCACATCACCTCGGCGACCGCCCGCTGGATGCCCGTCGCGCAGATCGGTGCGGCCGCCCGCGCGCGGGACATCCCGCTCCTGGTCGACGGCGCCCACGTGCCGGGCCTGGCCGAGGACCCCCTGGCCGGGCTGGAGTTCGACGCCTGGGTGGGCAACCTGCACAAGTTCGGCTGCGCCCCGCGCGGCGCCTCGGCGCTGGTGGTCCGCAGCGAACTCCGGCACGAGCTCCACCCGTTGATCGACTCCTGGGGGGCCGGGGAGCCCTTCCCCGAACGCTTCGACACCCAGGGCACGCTCGATGCCACCGGCTACCTCGCCGCCCCCGCCGCACTGGACTTCGTCGAACAGACCTGGGGATGGAAGGCCGCCCGCGGCTACATGCACGACCTGGCCGACTACGCCGAGCGGATCGTCGGCGAGGCCTTCGCGGAGCTGACCGGCGAGTGTGCCGCGGTCGACGTCGGCATGCCGGTGAACGCCCTGCGGCTGGTCCGGCTCCCCGCCGGCCTGGCGGGCACCCGCGCCGAGGCAGACGCCCTGCGCGACCGGTTCGCGGCGGAGCTCGGTGTCGAAGCCGCCTTCACCAGCTTCGGCGGTGTCGGCTACGTCCGGCTGTCGACCCACGTCTACAACACCGCGGCCGACTTCGAGCACTTCGCCGAGCACTGCGTACCCGTGCTCGGCGCGTGGGCGCGCACCGCCCGCAGCGGCGCGTAGCGCGGCCGGGGCCCGGGACGCCGTGTCGGACGAAGCCGGTCCGGCGGAACCCGGCACTGTATTCTGTGCCCCGCACACCCTGGAGGCACACCATGGCGGAGCCCGAGCCCCGCGCCGTCATCACCGTCCAGGAGCGGCTGCGCGACCAGGTCGCGCACGCGCTGCGCGCGGCCCTGATCTCCGGCGAGCTGCGCCCCGGGGTCGTGTACTCGGCGCCCGCGCTCGCCGTCGACTTCGGGGTCTCCGCCACCCCGGTCCGCGAGGCGATGCTCGACCTCACCCGTGAGGGCCTGGTCGAGGCCGTCCGCAACAAGGGTTTCCGGGTCACCGAGCTCAGTGACCGCGATCTCGACGAGTTCACCGAGATCCGGGCGCTGATCGAGGTCCCCACCGTCGGGCGGGTCACCCGGACGGCCACCCGCGAGCAGCTGGAGGCGCTGGGCGGCGCGGCCGCGGCGATCGTCGTCGCCGCCCGGGCCCGCGACCTGATCGCCTGTCTGGAGGCCGACCGGCGTTTCCACCTCGGACTGATCGCCCTGGCCGGGAACGCCCGACTGGTGGAGACCGTCGGCGAGCTGCGCAAGCGCTCCCGGTTGTACGGCCTCCGGCGGCTCGACCGGCGCGGTGAACTGGTGCGTTCGGCCGAGGAGCACCTCGAACTCCTCGATCTGATGATCGCGGGCGACGCCGAGGCCGCCGAGGCGTGCATGGCCCGTCATCTCGGCCACGTCCGCTCGCTCCGGGCGACCGGCCCGGACGACGGGGACGAGGACGGCACCCGGTAGCCGTCCGCCCGCGCCGGATGCTTCCGCCCCCGACCCTTCCCGACCCTTCCCGAGCCGCCGTCGACGCCGTCCACGGCCGCGATCACGTGCGCTCGCCTGCTTGCCGGTCACCGATTCGGGCGGCTTCGCGCAGCGCCGGGGAAGCCGGGGTGCGGGGCCGTGGTGCGCGGTGCGCGTGCGGAGGAGGGGGCCTACCGTCGTCGGGGGGACCCGAGGAGTGGGAGGACGCCATGCCGGAGCAGAAGATCACCACCTTCCTGTGGTTCGACGACCAGGCCGAGGAGGCGGCGCGGTTCTACACCTCGCTGTTCCCGGGATCCCGGATCACCGAGGTGCAGCGGTACGGGGAGGTGGGTCCCGGCGAGGCGGGCTCGGTGATGACGGTGGCGTTCGAGCTCGCCGGGCAGCAGTACGTCGCGCTCAACGGCGGCCCGTTGTTCCCGTTCACCGAGGCGGTCTCGCTCCAGGTCGGCTGCGACGACCAGGCGGAGGTCGACCGGCTCTGGGCCGCTCTCACCGACGGCGGGCAGGAGAGCGACTGCGGCTGGCTGAAGGACCGCTACGGGCTGTCCTGGCAGATCACCCCCCGGCGGCTGATCGAGCTGCTCGGCGCCCCTGACCGGGTCGGGGCCCAGCGGGTGATGCGGGCGATGCTGCAGATGCGGAAGATCGACATCCGAGTGCTGGAGGACGCCTACGCCGACGGCGGCGGGACGGGCGCGTCCTCGTAGGGCGCGTCACCGCCCGCGCCCGGCGGCCCGCGCTCCCGCCCGGTGACGCCGCCGCGGGCGCGGGGCCGGTACCGACAGGCCGAGCCGCGGGCCCGGGGTGTGCCGGGCCCGTTGCCTACGGGACGACCGCGCGGCCTTCGCCGCCGGTCTCCCTGATGTGCCGCGCGAGCAGCGGAACGTCCACCGGGCGGGTCGTGTCGACGTGGTGCACCGGCCCGAGGCCCAGTGGTCCGGCCGTGCGGCTCCACGACTCCCACTGCTCGTCGGAATCCGGGTGGCCGTCGAGGTGCACGGGGTGCCTGCTCGCGGCCCGCGCGGCGAAACGGTGCCGCACGACCTCCAACGGCACGTCGCACCAGACCTCCTGGACCTCGGCCACACCGGCTCGGGCAAGTCCCGCGATCGCGAACTTCCGTGCACGGCCCGGCCACGGGCTCTCCAGCACGGCGCCGTCGGGCGCGTGCGCCAGCAGCGTCCACAGCGTCTCCGCCGCGGCGCGGCCCAGGTCGTTGCTCCACTCGCGTGCGGTGGTGCCGGCCGCGGGTTCCACCCCGAGCACGTCGGCCAGGGTCTCCTTGATCGAGTCCTTGCTGAACAGCGGCAGTCCCAACTCCTGGGCCAGGGCCCGAGCGAGGGTGGTCTTCCCCGCGGCCGGAAGTCCGTTCACCAGTACGGTCACCATGCGGCGATCGTAGACCGCACGGCACGAACGACCTCGGCGTGAACGGCTTCAGCGCGAACGGCATCCGCGCGAACGGCGGCCCGACGGCACCGGGAACGGTCGGCACGACCGCTGCACCGAGCGGCGGAACCCGGCGTCCGTGCCGGCGTCAGCGGGTCGGAGCGGCCGGTGTCTGCTCGACGAGGGTGGCGGTGGCGCGGTCGAGGAACTCGCAGAACCGGCGGTGCTCGTCGGCGTCGAAGCGCTCGGTCAGGGCGCGTTCCAGCACGATGATCTCCTGGTAGGCGCGGTCGAGCAGGCCGCGGCCGGTGTCGGTGAGGGTGGTGATCATGACCTTCGCGTGGGTCGCGGAGGCGTTGCGGTCGATGAGCCCCTTGGTCTGCATGCCGTTCAGGACGGTGGCCATGCTCTGCTGGGAGACGCCGCAGGCGCGGGCGAGCTGGGCGCCGGAGCGGCCGTCCGTGCGGGAGAGGGCGAGGAGCGCCGCGTACTGGGTCATGGTCAGCCCGTAGGTGCGCAGCACCGCTTCGTGGTGGGCCATCAGCGCCTGCTCGGCGCGGCGGATGCGCGTGCACAGGTATTCCTCGACGGGCACCTCGGCCATGTCTCAACCTTCTTACTTGACTCAACTATCTGATACTCACTACGGTCGTCAGTATCAGGTTACTGAGTCGACGCAGAAAGTTGAATGCCATGAAGGCTGTTGTCCTGGGTGCCGACGACCACTTCCGCCTGACCGAGGTCGCCGAGCCGGTGCCCGGGCCCGGCGAGGTGGCCGTCCGGGTCGCCTACGCGGGAGTGCAGTGGGGTGACGTGCTGGTGCGGGACGGGCACTTCCCCGTCCCGCGACCGTTCGTGCCCGGCTTCGAGGCGGCCGGCCGGATCGCCGCGGTCGGCGACGGTGTGGACGGGAGCCGCATCGGCGAGCAGGTCGTCGCGCTCGTCGGCGGGGGCGGCTACGCGCAGGTCGTGGTGGTGCCGGCCGCACTCGCGATCGGCGCGGAGAACGTCGACCCGCGGACCGCGGCCGGAGCCGGGTGGGTCGCCCCGACCGCCTACGACCTGATCAACACCGTCACCGGGACCGGCCCCGGGGACAGCGTGCTGATCCACGCCGCATCCGGCGGGGTCGGCACCCTGGCGGCGCAGTTCGCCGCCGCCTCGGGGGCCCGGCGCATCGTCGGCGTGGCCGGCAGCGCCGACCGGGCCGACTACGCCCGCCGGTTCGGGTACGACCGGGTGCTGGCCCGTCAGGAGTTCCCCGGAGCCCTCGGCGAGGAGACCTTCGACGTGATCCTCGACCCCGTCGGGGGCGCGACCCGGCTCGCGAACCTGGCACACCTGGCACCGCACGGCCGACTCGCGGTCTACGGCAACATCGCCACCTTCGAACCGGTCGCCGTCTCGACGAACGACCTGCTCATGAACGGGCAGTCCCTCATGACCTACAACAGCAACCTCCTGAGCCGCACCGCCCCCGCCCGGCTGGCCGCCGCCGCCACCCGCGCCCTGGCACTCGTGGCGAACGGCACGGTACGCGTCGACATCACCGCCGAGCACGAGCTCGCGGACGCGGGCACCGCCATCGACAACCTGGCGACCGGTGCCACCTGCGGGAAGAGCATCCTCCGCGTCCGGTGACCACGGCCACCGACCCCGCCCGGCAGGCCGATCCGGGCGGCGCCGGTCCCGACCGGTCGACGGGGGCGGTGTCCGGAGGCCGAGAGCCCGAACCGCGGTGCGGGTGCGGCATGATGGGCCGGTGGACTTCGAACAGTACCGGGGTGAGCTGGTGGCGTTCTGCTACCGGATGCTGGGTTCGTTCCACGAGGCCGAGGACCTGGTGCAGGAGACGATGCTGCGCGCCTGGAAGGCCCGTGACCGGTACGACCCGGCGCGGGCGTCGCTGCGGACCTGGCTCTACCGGATCGCGACCAACGTGTGCCTGACCGCGCTCGACGGCCGCGGGCTGCGGCCTTTGCCGTCCGGGCTGGGGGCGCCCGGCGACGACCTCGGGGCGCCGCTGGTGCCGGCACTCGACGTGCCCTGGATGGAGCCGTTCCCCGACGCGCGGTTCGACACGGAGGTGCGGGCCGACCTACGGCTCGCGTGGGTGGCGGCGGTGCAGGTGCTGCCGGCGCGGCAGCGGGCGGTGCTGGTGTTGCGTGAGGTGCTGGCGTTCTCCGCGGCCGAGGTCGCCGAGCAGTTGGGGACCACGGTCGCAGCGGTCAACAGCGCACTTCAGCGGGCGCGTTCGGCCCTCGCCCGGGTGGGGGACGCCGGTACGGTCACCGAGCCGGACGATCCCGAGGTGCGGGCCGTGGTGCAGCGGTACGTGCGGGCGTTCGAGGCGGCGGACGTGCCCGCGCTGGTGCGGCTGCTGGCCGACGACGCGGTCCTGGAGATGCCGCCGGTGCCGCTGTGGTACCGCGGCCGCCGCGACTACGGCCTGTTCCTGGAGCGGGTGTTCCGGCTGCGGGGGACGGGCTGGGCCGTGCGGGAGCTCACCGCCAACGGGCAGCCCGCGCTCGCCGCTTACGCACCGGAGCCCGGCGGTGGACACCGGCTGCACAGCCTGCAGGTCCTCACCGTCGCGGCGGGCCGGGTCGCGTGCAACGTCGTGTTCACCGACCCGCGCGTCCTCGACGCCTTCGGGCTGCCCGGCGGGCCTCCCGCCGGCGAGGTGCGCCGGGCGCGGTGAGCACCGGCGGTGCCCACCGGTGCCCTGGCGCACGGGCCTCCTGCCGTCCGGGTGTTCCGGCCCGGGCGCGGCGCGTGGTGCCACGTGGTGCCGCCCCGCCCTCACGGTCGGGGTGGGACTCCGCCGCGGAGTGCGTCGAACAGTCGCTCGGTGCGTGCGCGGTGGTCGTCCACCACGGCGTCCGGCGGCTCTCCCGCGGTGAGGCGGCGGGCGGTCTCCACCAGCACGGTGCTGTAGCCGGCGACGAAGAAGGCGGCGAGCAGGGTCCCGTCGCCCTCGAAGGCCGGATCGTGGGTGAGTTCCTCGGTGAGGGTCCGCTGGAGGTCGGCGGCGATCTCCCGTGCGCGGGCGATCAGTGCGGGTGACGCCGCGACGGTCCGGAAGAAGGGGGCGGATCGGCCGTCGACGCCCGAGAGCGGGTGGCGGGTGTCGACGAGGCGGAGGACCGCCTCGCGCAGGGACGCCTGCACGTCGACGCCCGGGGCGCGGTCGTGCACCGCCGAGCGCAGGAGTTCGACCGCGTCGACCGAGCGGTCCAGGAAGAGGTCCTCCTTGCGCGGGAAGTGCTTGAAGACCGTCACGCTCGACACGCCGGCCTCCCGTGCGACCTCGGCGACGGTGACCGCGTCGAACCCGCGTTCGAGGAACAGTCGCGTCGCGGCCTGCGAGATCTTCGCGCGCGTCTGGGGCCCGCCCCGCTCTCCGGTCCTGGGCATCCGATCTCACTTCCTTGTGTAACTAAACTTAGTCACGTAACTTAGTGGCATGTCCTACGAACAGACCACGGTCATTGTCGCCGGGGCGGCTGCCGCCGCCGTACGCGCCGCCCCGGCCGCCGCCGTACGCGCCGCCCCGACTGCCCCCGCCGATGTGACCGACCGCCGCGGGCAGCCGGCCCCGGCGCGGGACCACGACGCGAAGGGAGCGCCCGGTGTCTGAGGAAACGGCAGGTCGGCCCCCTGGTTCCCCCCGATTGCTGCGGGAGGCGTGGGTGGCCCTGGCGGGACTCTCCGCGGTGTTCCTCTTCGAGATGCTCGACAACTCGATCCTCAACGTCGCACTGCCCACGATCGGACGCGAACTGCACGCCTCGACGACCGAGCTGCAGTGGGCGACGGGTGCGTACGCGGTCGTCTTCGGCGGGCTGATGCTCGCGTTCGGTGCCGTGGCCGACCGGTTCGGCCGGCGACGGATCATGCTCGTCGGGCTCGTCCTGCTCGGCGCGGCGAGCCTGGCGACCGCCCTCGTCTCCACCGCGGAGCAACTGATCGCCGTCCGCGTGGCGCTGGGGGTCGCCGCCGCCATGACGACACCGGGATCGATGGCGCTGGCCTTCCGGCTGTTCGACGAGGACGGCCTCCGCGTCCGTGCGACCACCCTCATCACGACCGTCGGGCTGGTCGGCCTCGCGATCGGCCCGACCGTGGGCGGCTTCGTGCTCGTGGTCGCGCCGTGGCAGGTCCTGCTGCTGGTGAACGTGCCGATCGCGGTGCTCGCGATCATCGGCGTGCGGTTCGGCATCGCGCCGGACCTCGCGGCTGACCTCCACCGCGACCCGGTCGACGTCGCCGGCGCGGTGCTGGTCACCGCGACGATCGTGCCGGCGCTCGTCGCACCGACGCTGTTCGTCGACGAGGGCGCCGGATCGTGGGTCCCGTGGGCGGCCACGGCGGCCGCCGGGCTGGGGGCGGTCCTCTTCGTCCTCCGCGAGCGTTCGGCACGCCACCCGCTCCTCGACCTCGCCCTCGTCGCGCACCCCCTGGTGTCGAGCGGCCTGGCGTTCAAGGCCGCGGCCGGGCTGGCGACCGCCGGCCTCGGCTACCTGGCGACGCTGCAACTGCAGCTCGACTGGGGATGGACCCCCGGCCTCGCCGCCGTGGGCATGCTGCCGCAGGTCGTCGTCCTCGTCGCGGGCGGCGCGTTCGTGGGCCCGTTCGTGCGACGGGTCGGGCTCGACCGGGCCGCCTGGCTCAGCGCCGCGGCGGTCGTGCTCGGACTCGCCGTCTACGGCCTGCTGAGCCGCTACGGATACGTGTGGGTCGCCGTCGCCCTCGTGCTCGTCGCCGCCGGGATGCGCGTGGTCGGCGTCGTCGCCGGGGTCAACGTGCTCCGCGGCCTGCCGAAGAACCGGACCACGATCGGCGCCGCCCTCGTCGACACGGCCACCGAGGTCACCTCCGGCGTCGGCATCGCCGTCACCGGCACCGTCCTCGCGGCGCTGTTCACCGGCACCGTCGCCACGTCGAACTGGACCCCGCAGCAGACCACGGAGTTCCGGGACGCCGTCACGATCGCGGGCCTCGCCCTCACCGCCGTCGCCGCGGCACTCGTCGGCTGGGGGATCGCCCGCGCCCGGCGCGGCGCGAACGGCCGGGCGAACGCACCCGCCGCCGCCGGGACGGTCCCCGAGCCCGCCTGACACCCACCTGACAGTGCGCCACGAAGGCTGCGGGGAACGGCGCGCGGCTCCCGTCCGCCACCGGGTGTGAGGCCCGCCACGGCGGGGCAGGCGCCGAACGTCGGAGACGGTCACGCGGTGGCGGCGGAGGTGGCGACGGATGATGTCGGCTCGGGAACGGCAGGTACTGGCGGAGATCGAACGCGAGTTGGGCCGGGACAGGCGCCTGGCCCGCCGGCTCGCCCGGGGCGTGGCCCCGTGGTGGCGGCGGACGGGCGGGTTGGCCGCCGCCGCGGCCGTGCTCGTCGCGGTGGGGGCGGCGGCCGCAGTGGTGGGTGCGACGACCCACGTCCCGGCCATGTGGTGGGTGCTCGCCGTGGCGAGCACCGCGGCCGCGGGCTGCGTGGTGGGCTGTGCGCTCGTCACCTACCCGCCGAGCACCGCGGAGCGCGGAACCGGCGGAACCGGCGCGGCGCGGTCCGCGCAGGGGAGCGCGAAGGAGATCCGGGGCGTCCTGCGCTCCCGGTGGCTGCACCCGTAGCCCGTACGGGCGGAGGAGCGCAGCCGTACGGCCACCTCGGCGGCCCCGCTCGCGGGGGTGCGGCGGGCGCTGGTGCCGCGGCCGGTGTACCTGGACGCGATGGTCACCTGTCGCCGCGTCAACAGCCGGGGCACGAGCACCGCCGTCGAGGTCAGCCTCACCGCCCCCTGACACCAGGCCCCCTGACACCGCGCCGGACCGGACGCGGGGACGGGCCGCCCCCGCTGCGGCGCCGTCACCGTCCGTCCGTCCGTCCGGCCCGTCGTCCCTCTGCCCCTCCGCGGGCCGGAGGTCCCCGTGCACCGGGACCTCCGACCCGGGATCCGCACCGCCCGGCCCGGTATTCTGGGCGGTGAGCACGCATGCGCCGCGGGTCCTCCGACCGTCGGCTTCGCGTGCCGCGCCCGTCGCCCGGGATCGCGATCCGCCCCGGTGCTGCGGGTCCGCCGTCGTGCGCCGCTGCCCCGGGGACGGGAGAGGGAGGACATCGCGTGAGGAACTCCGACTGGGCCACGAGCAGCTTCTACCGCTGGCTGCCGGTCGCCGCGATGTGCGCGGTCGTCCTGGCGGACCACATGACCTGGCAGGACACCTCCCTGCTGCCGCTCTTCGCGGTCGGACCGGCCCTCGCCGCGGCAGCCGGCCCCCGCCTCCGGGTCGCCTCCGCCACCGCGATCGCCGTCGGCCTGTGCGCCGTCACGGCCGTCCAGCACGACCGGTTCGGCAGCACCCGGTTCCTGGTGGCGCTCACCGCGATCGTCGTCGTCGCGGTCGCCTCCTGGTTCGTGGCGACGCTGCGCCTGCGCACCGAGAAGGAACTCACCGACGTCAGAGCGGTCGCGGACACCGTGCAGCAGGTGCTGCTCGGCCCGGTGCCCGCACGGACGCGCGGCGGCAGGCTCGCGGTGTCGTACACCTCGGCGGCCAACGAGGCCAGGATCGGCGGGGACCTGTACGAGGCGCTGCCGCTCGCGGACGGCAGCGTGCGGATCATCGTGGCCGACGTCCAGGGCAAGGGCCTTCCCGCGGTCCGTACGACCGCGGTCGTCCTCGCGGCGTTCCGCGAGGCCGCGCCCTACGCCGACGGCCTCGACGACGTGGGCCGGCGCATCGAACGGGCCCTGGGCCGGCGTACCGAGAACGACCGCTTCGTGACCGCCGTCCTCGCCGAGATCGCGGCCGACGGGTCCGTCGAGCTCCTGAACCACGGACACCCCGCGCCGCTGGTCCGCCGCGGCGACGGACTGCTGGAGACGGCCGAACCGCACCGCCCCGGCCCGCCCCTGGGCCTCGACGGCCTGACGGACACCGGGCCCGGCCGCCACCGGACCACCCTGGAGGCTGGCGACCGGATCCTCTTCCACACGGACGGCCTCACCGAGGCACGCGACGCCGCGGGGGAGTTCTACCCGGTGCTCGACCGCGCCGGCGCCGCGCTGGCCGAACCCGACCCGGACGAGGCGCTCGCCGGTCTGCGGCGGGACGTCGCCCGCCACACCCGGGCCCCGCTGACCGACGACTCCGCGTTCCTCCTCTACCAGCACGCCCCTCCCGTACGGGCACCGCGTCCGGCAGGCCACCCGCGGGCGGAGCGGGTGGCCTGAGCCCGCGGCCCGCAGGTACGCGGGCTGCACCAGCGCCCGGGTCCGGGCCGGACGGCTGCGGGTGACCGTCACGGCGCCCGACGAGCTGTGGCCCACCGCTTCCGCACTGCGACTCGCCCGCCCGGGCGGCGACGCGTGGGGCGACACGCGCCCCGCGCAGGCCGGGGGTGGTTCGGGCCGGGGGCGGTTCAGGTCGGGAGTGCCTGTTCGGCCCAGATGGTCTTGCCGCTGACGCCGTACCGGCTGCCCCACCGGCCGGCGAGCTGGGCGATCAGGAAGAGCCCGCGGCCGCCCTCGTCGGTGGTGCGGGCACGGCGCAGCCGGGGCTGGGTGTTGCTGGGGTCGCTGACCTCGCAGACGAGCACGGTGTCGCGGATGAGGCGCAGCCCGACGGGGCCGCCGGCGTAGCGGATGGCGTTGGTGACGAGCTCGCTGACGATCAGTTCGGTGGTGAAGGCGAGTTCGTCCAGGTCCCACTCGGCGAGTTTCACGGCGGCGACGGACCGGGCGGTGGCGACCGCCGCGGGGTCGGCCGGGAACTCCCAGTGGGCGAGGGCCCCGGCCCTCAGGGCGTCGGTGCGTGCGAGCAGCAGGACGGTGTCGTCACGGACCGGCAGGTGCGCCCCTTCGGCGACGAGGGCGCGGCCCAGTGCGTTCAGGGACCGCTCGGAGCGGCGGAGGTCGGTCAGCCGGGTGGCGATGCGGTCGACGTCGCTGCCGTGGCGCGCGGTGAGGCCGTCGGTGTAGAGGGCGAGGAGGCTGCCGGGACGGAGGTCGACGGTGGTCGTCTCGAAGGGCAGGCCGCCCACGCCGAGCGGGGGGCCGGGGCGTACCGGCACCGGCGCGGCGACGCCGTCCGGGGCAGCGAGGAGCGGTGGCGGGTGGCCCGCGGAGGCCAGGGTGCACTGGCCGGCCACCGGGTCGTGGACCACCACCAGGCAGGTCGCGCCGATCGTGTCGCGGTGGGCCGGGTCGGCCTCGGCGGCGAGGCGGGCCACCAGGCCGTCGAGGTGGGTGAGCAGTTCGTCGGGGGCGAGTTCGAGGTCGGCGAGGGTCTGGACGGCGGTGCGGAGCCTGCCCATGGTGGCGGTGGCGTGCAGACCGTGGCCGGTGACGTCCCCGACGACCAGGGCCGTGCGCAGCGAGGGCAGGGCGATCACGTCGAACCAGTCGCCGCCGATCTCGGCGCCGCCCGCGGCGGGAAGGTAGTGGCCGGCGGTCTCCAGGGTGGCGGTGCGGGTGGTGGCGCGCGGGAGGAGGCGTTGCTGGAGGGCGGCGGCGGCGCGGTGCTCGCGGGTGTAGCGGCGGGCGTTGTCGACGGCGAGCGCGGCGTGCGCGGCGATCTCGGTCAGCAGCTCCGTGTCCCGCCGGTCGAACGGTTCGGGGCGCTCGGTGCGCCAGACGCCGGCGACGCCCAGCACCACGCCGCGGGCGAACAGCGGGGCGACGGCGAGGGAGTGTCCCGCGTCGGGTGCGGCCGCGCGGAGGAAGACGGGGTCGGTGAGTGCGCGCTCCAGGTCCGCCCGGTCGGCGACGACCGCGCGGCCCTCCTGGAACAGCCGGATCAGCGGGCTGTCGGGGAACGGGGGGATGACCGCTCCCTCCGGGAAGAGGTTCGCGGGCCAGTCGCCGTGCGCGGTGCGCACGGCGGCGCGGCGCAGGTGCAGGTCGCCTCCGCCGTGGGCCTTCGGCGGGTCGTCGCCGACCATTACGGGCTCGGCGAGGTCGATCCAGGCCAGGTCGCCGAAGGCGGGCACCAGGACGTCGGCGATGTCCTGGGCGGTCCTGCCGACATCCAGCGAACGTCCGATCGCGGTGGACACCCGGTGGCGCAGCTCCAGGCGGCGGGCCGCCTCGAAGTGCGCCGTGGCGTCGGTGAACATCACGGCGACCCCCGCGGGCCGGCCGCGGGCGTTCTCCAGCCGGAGGGCGGACACCGAGAACGACCACTCCTTGGCCGGGTTGCCGCGCGTGGTGGCCCGCAGCTCGCGGGCCACCACCGGCTCACCGGTCTCCAGCAGGTCGCGCAGGGCGGTCTCGGCCTTCACGGCGTCCTGCGCCTGCACCCCTTCGGGCAGGCGGCTGCCGGTCGCGAACGGCAGGCCCTCGAAGGCGGCGGCGTCGAGATTGCTGCGCACGATGGCGAGTTCGGTGTCACGCAGGACGAACCCGATGCCGTCCTGGGCCAGCAGGGCGCGCAGCAGGGCGGTTCCCTCCTCCGCCCGGGCGTCCCGGTCGGCGGCGACGGCCAGGACGAGGAAGCGGGCAGGGGATGCCGTGGGCAGGACGCGGTACCGGACGGCCACCGCCCGTCCCGACCCGCCGGTCAGCCGGGCCGTGCGGGTGCCGGGAGTGTCGCCCGCGGCGGGGAGGGCCGTGGGGCGCTCGGCCGGGTCGGCGAACAGCCGCAGGACCGAGCGGCCGCGGATCCCGCCGGCCGGGCGGTCCAGCAGGCCGGCGGCCGCCGGGGAGCACCACAGCACGACACCGCGGGCATCGACCAGGGCAGCCGCGACATCGGCGAGAACGCCGTCGTCGCTGGTGGAGAAGGCACTCATCGTGCTGCTCACCGCCTGTGGTGTCGTGCTTGCCGTGCGAGGCCCTTCCCTGTCCCGGTTACGACTGATTCTCCCTGATACGCGCACCTCCGGCTCGGCTGTTCGTGCCGGAGGTCGTGCCGGTGGTCGAGTCGGTGCACGAGTCCGCCGAGGGCGTTCTGTCCGGCCGGGCCGCCGGCCCGCGGTGGCGGGGACCACTGCCGGACCGCCGGAGGAGGGCAGGGCGGGACCGTGCAGGGCCCGGGCGCACTGTCAACACTTTGCGGCCACTTCGAAGGAGTCGGGTCCTTCTCGCGCGCCTGGGTTCGGCGTCGAGGGCCGGGTTGCGGCGCGGGTCGGTCGGGGGTGCCGGTGAAAGTGTCGGCAGAGTCGCCGGCGGCGTCGGATACGGTGGGGGTGCAGTCCGTCCGTGCAGTCCGTTCGTGCGGTTCGGGGGGCTGCCGGGAATCCTGTGGGAAAACGTGAGAGGCCGGCGTGCGATGACAGCACTGTCAGTTGAGGTGGCGGACAAGTCGGCGCATCCCGACGAGGTGAGCAGGGCCCATCACACGCTGCGGCGTGCGATCATGCACGGTCGGCTGCGGGCGGGTGATCCGTTGTCGCAGGTCGAGCTGGCCCGGCAGCTCGGGGTGAGCCGGGGCCCGTTGCGGGAGGCGTTGCGGATTCTGCAGCGCGAGGGCTTCGTCCAGCAGGAGTCCCAGCACCGCGCGCGGGTGGCGGCCTTCAGCGACGAGGACCTCGACGAGCTCTACGCCATGCGGATCACCCTGGAGTCGCTGGCGATCGGAATCGCCGTGCCGCGGATGACCGAGGAACACCTGCAACGGCTGGACCAGCTGCTGCTGGAGATGGACGACAAGGCGCGTGCCGGGGACGTCGAGCAGTGGGAGTGCCCACACGAGGAATTCCACCGCGCCCTGGTCCACCCGTCGGGCCCGCGCATGGAACGCGAACTCGCCCTCCTGTCGGACCACGCCACCCGCTACCGCCTGGCCTTCGTCTCCTGGAACCCCCTCGAATGGCAGGCCGGCACAAGCGAACAGCACCGCACGATCGCCCAAGCGGTCACAACACGCGACGCAAACGCCGCCGCCCACGCCCTGGCTGCGCACCTCGGCCGGACCGCCCTCGTCGTCCTCTCGATGGCCTCGCCCACGTACGAACCGGTACGTGTCCGCAAGGCCCTCGCCACCGCCTACGGCAGGTAGCCGCACCGCGTCGTCCTTTTCCACCTTCCACCTCCACCCTCCACCTCCGGCCGGCGGACCGGATCCGCCCGGACACGGCCCGGCCGTGCCGGGCGGAGCCGTGTCCGGGCAGGTCGGTGGTGGTCAGTCCTGGGGGGTGGTGGGGAGTTGGGCTTGGATGAGGTTCATGACGGAGGAGTCGGCGAGGGTGGTGGTGTCGCCGATCTCGCGGTTTTCGGCGATGTCGCGCAGGAGGCGGCGCATGATTTTGCCGGAGCGGGTCTTGGGGAGTTCGTTGACGACGAGGATGCGCTTGGGTTTGGCGATGGGGCCGAGGGTGCGGGCGACGTGGGTGCGGAGTTCGTCGACGAGGGCGGCGTCGGTGGTGTCGGTGTTGGTGGGGTTGGTGGGGTTGGTGGTGGTGCGGAGGATGACGAAGGCGACGATGGCCTGGCCGGTGGTGGGGTCGGTGGCGCCGACGACGGCGGATTCGGCGACCTTGGGGTGGCCGACGAGGGCGGATTCGACTTCGGTGGTGGAGATGTTGTGGCCGGAGACGAGCATGACGTCGTCGACGCGGCCGAGGAGCCAGATGTCGCCGTCGTCGTCCTTCTTGGCGCCGTCGCCGGCGAAGTAGCGGCCGGGGAAGCGGGACCAGTAGGTGTCGATGTAGCGCTGGTCGTCGCCCCAGATGGTGCGGAGCATGGAGGGCCAGGGTTCGGTGAGGACGAGGTAGCCGCCGGCGCCGTCGGGTACTTCGTTGGCGTCGTCGTCGACGACGGTGGCGGTGATGCCGGGCAGGGCGCGTTGGGCGGAGCCGGGTTTGGTGGTGGTGACGCCGGGCAGGGGGCTGATCATCATTGCGCCGGTCTCGGTCTGCCACCAGGTGTCGACGATGGGGGTCTTGCCGGCGCCGATGTGTTCCCGGTACCAGATCCATGCTTCGGGGTTGATGGGTTCTCCGACCGATCCCAGGACGCGCAGGCTGGAGAGGTCGTACTGGGCGGGGATGTCGTCGCCCCACTTCATGAAGGTGCGGATCGCGGTGGGGGCGGTGTAGAGGATGGTGACGCCGTATTTCTGGATGATTTCCCAGAAGCGGCCCTGGTGGGGGGTGTCGGGGGTGCCTTCGTAGATGACCTGGGTGGCGCCGTTGGCGAGGGGGCCGTAGACGATGTAGGAGTGTCCGGTGACCCAGCCGATGTCCGCGGTGCACCAGTAGACGTCGGTGTCGGGTTTGAGGTCGAAGACGGCGTGGTGGGTGTAGGCGGTCTGGGTGAGGTAGCCGCCGGTGGTGTGGAGGATGCCCTTGGGTTTTCCGGTGGTGCCGCTGGTGTAGAGGATGAAGAGGGGGTGTTCGGCTTCGTGGGGCTGGGGGGTGTGGTGGGTGGGCTGGCGGTCGACGGTTTCGTGCCACCAGAGGTCGCGGCCCTCGGTCCATGCGGTGTCCTGGCCGGTGCGGCGTACGACCAGGACGTGTTCGACGCGGGGGCAGGTGGTGAGTGCTTCGTCGATGGCGGGTTTGAGGGCGGTGGGCTTGCCCCGGCGGTGGCCGCCGTCGGCGGTGATGACGAGGGTGGCGTCGGCGTCCTGGATGCGGGAGGCGACGGCGTCGGCGGAGAAGCCGCCGAAGACGACGGAGTGGGTGGCGCCGATGCGGGCGCAGGCGAGCATGGCGATGACGGCTTCGGGGATCATGGGGAGGTAGATCGCGACGCGGTCGCCCTTGCGGATGCCGAGTTCGAGCAGGGCGTTGGCGGCGCGGGAGACCTCGTCCTTGAGCTGGGCGTAGGTGATGGCGCGGCTGTCGCCGGGTTCGCCCTCGAAGTGGAGGGCGACGCGGTCGCCGTTGCCTGCTTCGACGTGGCGGTCGACGCAGTTGTAGGCGACGTTCAGGGTGCCGTCGGCGAACCAGGTGGCGAACGGCGGGTTCGACCAGTCCAGGGTCCGGGTCGGTTCGGTGGACCAGGTGAGGCGGCGTGCCTGCTCCGCCCAGAAGGCCAGCCGGTCCTCCGAAGCCTGCCCGTACGCCCCGGCCGTGACGTTGGCGGCCGCCGCCAGATCGGCCGGGGGAGCGAACCGCGGCCCCGGCTTCCCCGTGCCGGCGATCGAGGCGCCGACACCGGCTGCTCCGCCGTCCCGTGATGCAGACATATCTACCCTCTTCTTCCCTCAAGTCCCTGCCCGGGTCGTCCTGCGCGATGCAGGGACCGCGGTCTGCCCGGCCCTGCGGCGGCGCGCAGCGCGTCGTCCGGGGCGCACACGGCGCCGCCCGGACGACGCTGCGGGGCGCTGCGGGAGGTCCCGGCCTGGTCGGCGGACGTCACGCAGGGCCGCGTGGCCACGGGAACCCCGTGCCCGCCCGTGGACGGCGAGGCCGGCTCCCCGCTCTCGCGCGGGGGACATGGCCTCCTGCCATCTCTGATGCGTGACATGTTGGTTAATTTACTTTGTAATCGAGTTTCAGTCCAGACATCGGATGCTCCGGAGACGGCTCCCCCGGGAGGGCCTGCCCCTCTCCGGCGAATCCGTGTCGTACGCCACACGTCGCGCGGTATCGTGCCCGTTGACCGGCGGAGGGGTGGGGACGGCCGACGGCAGGGCCTCGGCGGGAGCCGGACGCCCGTGACCTGCGGGGTCCGCCCCGGCAGCGTGTGGCCCGGCGGCGCGCGGCCCGGTGGACCGGAACTCGCGTACAGAGTAAATTGCCGATCATGTCAAGTGCCACGGAGCCGTCGAGCGGTCACGTTCCCCAGGCGATCATCGACGCCACCCTGCGGGCCGCGCACGCACGCCGGGTGCCCGTGGCCGACGTGACGCTGCGCGACATCGCGCACGAGGCCGGGATCTCCCGCAGCACCCTGCTCCGCCGGCTGGGCGGCACCCGGCTCGCCCTGGACGAGGCGCTGCGCGCCGCGGGCGTCGAACCCGGAGGGCGCAAGCCGGTCCGCGAGCGCGCGATCGAGGCCACGGGCACCCTGATCAGCGAGCACGGACTGGGCACGGTCACGTTCGAGCGCGTGGCGGCCGCGGCCGAGTGCTCCGTGCCCAGCCTCTACGTCACCTTCGGCGGGCGTGACGAACTCCTCCGTGCGGTGTTCGACCGGTACAGCCCCATCGTCGACGTCGAGACGTTCCTGGCCGCGCCGCACGGCGACCTGGAGGACACCGTCCGCCGCCTCTACCGGCTCCTGGCCGACGCCCTGGAACGCGAGCCGCGCGTGCTGCCGGCCCTCCTGGCCGAGGTCTTCGCCCGCCCCGGGGACGAGAACGTCCAGCTCGCCTTCCAGAGCCTCACGCCCCGGCTGCTGGCCGGCCTCGGGCAGTGGCTCGCCGGGGAGGCCGCGGCCGGCCGCATCCGGGACCTCTCCCCGATGCTGCTCATCCAGCAGATGACCGGTCCGGTCTTCCTGCACTTCCTGCTGCGTCCCGTCACGAGCCGGTTCGCCGGGGCCGACCTGCCCACCAAGGAGGAGGCCGTCGAGACGTTCACGCACGCCTTCCTCCATGCCGTCGCGGTGCCTGCGGCGGGCGACGGCGGCCGACGGGGGCAGTCCGAGGGCTGAGCGGCCGCCTCGCGCGCCTCGCGGGCGGGGCACGCGAGGCGGCCGCCCCCTGCCCGGGGTCGTCGTGGGCCGGTGCGTGGTCGTGGTGGTGTGGTGGTGGCGGCGAGGTCGGCCGCGAGGGGAACCGTAGGAGCAGCTGCCGCAAACTGTCAACATTTTGGTCCGGCCCGCCGGGCTTGGCCGGTCGGGCGCCGGGAGGGCCCTGCGTCGACCCGCCCGTACGCGCGCCTCCGGTGGCCTTGTCCTTCCGGACGGACCCGCAGGTGGAGAGGTTGAGGAGTCGAGATCGGGCCCGGGGAGGGGTATCCAGCCGTCCCGGTGACTCCGCGCCGACCTGGGCGGCGACCAGGGTGACGATCGGGACAATGGCCGCCCAACTCGACGCAAAGTGTTGACATCCTTTCCGTGACTCCTGATGATGATGCCCAAGTCCGCCACCTCGTCCGTCGGCCCGGTGCCGTCGGCGGCGCGACGGGAGACGATCCGGATGCCGGACGGACGAGGTGGACGGACCGCCGGCGCCGTCACCCGCCGGTCGACTCCGGACGGATGCCGCGGGCACGCCGACACGTGCCTCCGCGGCCACACGCCGTGGAGCCGCGCGGCGTGCCCGACCGGTACGGAGGAGCGGTGCTCCTCCGCGGACGCACCTCCCGCCCCGACCCCGTGTCGCCTCCGTCAGGGGGGCGTCGCCGGTGCGAATGTGACGCGATGAACGAACGCCTCCGCTGCGAGCGGGGGTCCCCACCCACTGGCGAGTTCGTCAGAAGAGGAGCGCAATCATGTCTGACCTGGACAAGGCTGCCGTCATCGAGGTCCTGAACCTCTACGGTCTCGCACTCGACGCCCACCGATGGGACCTGTTCGACCGGGTGTTCACGGAGGACGTGACGGCGGAGTTCGGTCCGGCCGGTGCCGCGTGGAAGGGGCTCGCCGAGTTCAAGCGCTCCTTCGCCGAGTTCCACGAGGGGCTCGACAGCCACCAGCACACGATGATGGGCCACGTGGTGCACGTCGACGGCGACAGGGCCAACGCCTTCAGCTACGGCAACTGGCTCCTCGTGCGCGACTCGGCCGACGGCGGCCCGTCCTGGCAGGGCACGGGCTGGTACGACGACGAGCTCGTCCGGACCGACGGCGGGTGGCGCATCCAGCACCGTGTCTGCCGGCTGATGTCCTGGACCGGCAACCCGCTGGTCCCCGAGCCCAACGCCGAACACCACCCCGACATGCACACGAACGTGCTGCGCGAGCACAGCGAGGCGGGGCGAGTCGCCTTCCTGAACGCGATCTCGGCGACGTAGGCACGGAGACCGCGTCCCCCCGGGGCCGGCGCCGCAGGACGTCCCGGCGGCCCGTGCCCGGGGGACGGCGGCACGCTCCTCCTCGCGGGTGACCGCGAGACCCCGGAAGCGGGCAGGCCACCGCACCGTCGGGGAAGCCCCCGCCGGCGCCCGCGAACGCGGCGGACCCGCCGCCCTCCTGACCCCCGCCTCCCCGCCGCCCTCCTGACCCCCGCCTCCCCGTCGGCGCTCCGCGCCGCCGGAATCCGGACCCTCCGCCGCCCGGGACACCGGCGACGGCCCGGTCCGCGGACGTGCCCACCCCGTGACGGCCGGGGCCGTCCCGTCCGCACCACCCGCCCGGAGCGCCGGCACCCGATGAGCCGTGCCGTGCCCGGCGCCACCCGCCGCCGTGGGTGCGGTCCCGCCACCTGCTCGGAAAAAGGAAACAATGCTGCCCGCGTTCCGAAGACTCCTGGCTGCGTTCTGCCTCTCGACGGCGCTGGCCTCCAGCGCCTGCAGCGGCCCCGACGCCACCACCTCCGGATCGGACGGCCGGACGATCACCCTCGCCTCACCGAGCGCGCTGTCCGACCTCGACCCCTACTCCTGCACCGGCGGCCAGGACCAGACCGTCCTGGGTGCCGTCTACGACACCCTGCTGCGGCAGGCGCCCGACGGCGGCTTCCAGCCCGCCCTCGCCGTCTCCTGGCGCTACGAGAGCCCGGTCAGGTTCACCCTCCAGCTGCGTACCGGTGTCACGTTCGCCGACGGGACGCCGCTGGACGCCGAGGCGGTCAAGCGGAACCTGGACCGGGCCGGCGCCTCGACCGGCACCGCCACGGCGAACTTCGCCGCAGCCGTCCGGTCGGTCTCGGTCGAGGGCCCGGCCCGTGTCGCCATCACCCTGCACCAGCCGTACCCGGACCTGCCGGCCGTGCTCGCGGGCTGCACCGGCATGATCGTCAACCCCGAGCGCCTCGTCACCCCCGAGACGCTGGCCACCACCATGGACGGCTCCGGCCCCTACACCTACGACGCCGCCGGCAGCGAGCCCGGCACCCGGTACGTCTTCCACCGCAGGAAGGGCTACTGGGACCAGGGCTCCTACCCCTTCGACACGGCCGTCTTCGAGGTCATCCCCGACATCGACGCCGGCTACGAGGCCCTCGCCGCCGGCCGGGTCGACGTCGCCGCCGGCGCCTCCTCGGCCCTCCAGCGCGCCGGGCAGATCGTGCCGGCCTCCGTCCGGGGCCAGGACGTCCAGTACCTGGTCAACCTGCTGGACCGCGGGGGATCCCGGGTGCCCGCCCTTCGGGACGTACGGGTCAGACGAGCCCTCAACACGGCCGTCGACCGCGTCGCCGTCAACACCCGGTTCTTCGCCGGTGCCGGACGCCCCACCGTCCAGATCATCCCGCCCGGCGCCCCCGGCTACGACGCGGCACTCGACGACACCTACCCCCACGACGTCGTGAAGGCGAAGCAACTCCTCACGCAGGCCGGTTTCCCCAACGGCTTCACCCTGACGGTGCTGTCCACCCAGAGCTTCAAGTGTGACGCCGTCCTGCAGGCGGTCGCCGCGCAGTGGGCGGCGATCGGCGTGAAGGTGGAGGACGTCGTGAAGCCGTACGACGAGTACCTGGAGAGCCTGGCCAGCCAGATCTATCCCGCGGTGATCGTGCCCGTCCAGGGCACCCCGCCGTACACCGCGCTCGTCAACAACTTCGCCGAACGCAGCCGCCGCAACCCCTACCGCAGCACCGACGCCGCCTTCACCGAGGCGCGCCTGAAGGCCCAGGACGCCACCAGCTCCGAGGCGGTGGACGGCCTGCACACCATGTCCGGGCGCCTGGTCGACCAGGCCTGGTACGTCGGCATCGGCACCAGCGCGGTGACGTGGCTCTACAACCCGGCGAAGGTCACGAGCGTCCGCATGCAGGAGGGCGGCTACAGCCCCGGGCTCTACAACTGGCAACCGGCGAAGGGTGACTGACTCCGGGTCAGCCGATCCCGGCCGGGTGCTCCGGCACCGCCGCGCGGGTGCCGGGGCCGATGACCGGGCGCACTCCCCTGTGGCCTGGCCTGGCCCGGCCCGGCCCGGCCCGGACTGAACTGGCCCGGCCCGGCCCGGCAGCTCGGCCGAGGCCGCCGACGGGCTACGGGTCGGTGCCCGCGTTCAGCCAGGCGCCGATCCCCGGGAGCGCGTCCGGCCCGCCGGCGCTCTCCACGGAGGCGGCGAGGTCGGCGATCGTGACCCCGGCGAGCGAGGCGCGCCATGCGGCGTCGGCGGCTCCCATCGCCCGGGCGATGGGGCACGGCTCGGTGCACTGCTCCGGTGGTGTCGCGAACGGGCCGCGCCGGCGTATCTCGGTGCACACGAATGCCGGGGTCGCCCCGTCGACGGCCTGCACCACATCGAGGAGGGTGATCCGGTGGGCCTCCCTGGTGATCGCGTAGCCACCGGTCTTGCCCTGGACCGAGCGCACCAGGCCCGCGCGGGAGAGCGCCTGCAGCTGCTTGGCCATGTAGCTGGGCGACACGTCGTGCAGGGCGGCCAGCCGGGCGGCCGGCACCGGTTCGCGGGCGGCCGTCAGCACCACGCAGCAGTGCAGTGCCCACTCGACGCCGCCGGACAGTTTCATGTCGCCTCCCGATTGACCCGGACATAGACTATCCGAGTATTGTCTCGGACATCAGGTATCCGAGTTTGCGTGCCGGGGGGAGCACCCGGCACACGGAGGAAGGCACACCATGAAGATCACCGTCATCGGCACCGGACTCATCGGCTCCCAGCTCGCCGCCCGGCTGGAGGGCCAGGGCCACGACGTGACCGCCGCGTCGCTGTCGTCCGGCGTCGACCTGCTCACCGGCGCCGGCCTCGACGGAGCCCTCGCCGGCGCGCACACCGTCGTCAACGTGACCAACAGCCCGACCTTCGACGAGCAGTCCCTCGCCTTCTTCCGCACCACCGTCGGCAACCTGCTCGACGCGGGCGAGCGGGCCGGCGTGCGGCACCAGGTCGTCCTGTCGATCGTCGGGGTGGACCAGGTCCCCGAGCTGGACTACTACCGCGCCAAGGTGCTCCAGGAGGACCTGCTGCGCGGCGGCCCCACCCCGTACTCGATCGTCCGCGCCACGCAGTTCTTCGAGTTCATGGAGCCCACCATGTCCTGGACCTCCGACGACAGCGCCGTCCGCCTGCCCGCCACTCCGGTCCAGCCCGTCGCCAGCGCCGACGTGGTCGCCGCCCTCGCGGACGTGGCCACCGGCTCCCCCCTCGGCGGCGTCCTCGACGTCGCGGGCCCCGACCGGTTCACCCTGGACGAGCTCGGGCGCCTCACCCTGGCCGCCCGGGGCGACGGGCGCCCCGTCGTCACCGACGACCGGGCCGGCCTGTTCGCCGCCGTCCGCGGCGACGTGCTCACCGCCGGGCCCGACGCCCGTCTGGCACCCACCCACTACCGGGACTGGCTGAACACCACCGGCTGAACGCCACCGGCTGAACACCGCCCTCACCGGTCGACGGTCAATGGCCGGAGCGGCGCCGCCCGGCGACCCGCCGTGAGCCCACGGCGACCCCGGCGCGGCCCCGCACCGCCGTGGGGCGGCCCCGGAACGCGGCTGCGGGTCAGCGCCGGGGCGGCCGGTCGAAGACGCAGTCGCCGCAGACGCCCCCGCCGGGCACGCGGTAGTACAGGCAGCAGGAGTTCCGCCGGAACGCCGTCGGGTCGGGTCCGGTGTGGGTGCCCGTCCCGAGGAGCGGCGGACTGTCCAGCAGGGCGCGGGCGAGCGCGGCGGCGGTCCGTGCGGCCCCCGTCCGCCGCAACTCGGGGTCGTTGCCCAGCACGCGTACCGTACCGGCGAGGGCCGAGGCGGCGTTGCCGTCCAGGAGCCGTGGTGCGACCGGGGCGACCGAGCGTACGGCTGCCGCCAGGGAGGCGAGGTTGGCCACGACGACCGTACGGTGCAACTGCTCCACCAGCGGATCGCCGGGCCCGGTGACGGCGGGGCGCGGCAGTCGGAAGGCGTGCGGCAGCCACAGGTCGAGCGGACCCTGCGGAGGGAGGGCGAAGTGGGCCCGGTCGGGATCGAGGTCCGGCACGGCTCCGCCGAGGGCCGCGGTGCCGAGCGCGACCGACCACAGGCGGGCGGCCAGCCCCAGGTGCACGATCGACGCCGCGACCCGCGGCTCCGCCGTGCCCAACTGCCGCGCGGCGGCGGCAGACTTCCGGGCGATCGGGCTTCCGGGGCCGGTCGCGTAGAGCTCGCGCAGCGGCCGGAAGCCGTCCGGCGGCGCCCCGCCGGGGGCGCCGGTCCGGACGGCGAAGTACGGTCCGATCCGGCCGACCCGGTCGGGCAGGTGGTCGGGCTGCCCGCTCATGACTGCGCCGCAGCCCGAGAGTTCCGCCGCTGCGCGGCGTCGCCGAGTCGCCGGTACGCGGTCGAACGGGTCAGGGTCATGTCGGACGGCCTCTCCATCTCGGTGGCGGCGATCTCGGCGGCGAGGACCGCTCCGGATCCGCACCGGAACTCCCGAACACCACGGCGGTGACACCCTACGGGCCGGACCTCCCCACACCGAACGGGTCGACGCCGGCACGGCCCTGATGGCGGCACACCGCGCCGAACCGCGCGCGGCGCCGATCGGTGCCGCACCCGAGGTGTTCGTGACGGCCGCCGCCCTGTGCGGCCGCGCCGTCCACTCTCGGCAAGTATCTGAAAGAACTTGCAGGTTTGGGCGCGCCAATGGGCCATCAGGTCGGGTTTCGTGGCGAGATCCGGTGGCGAAGGTGGTCAAGTCGGCCTGTTTTCACGGCCGGAACGATAGATTCCGAATGGAAGCTCTTGCGCAAACTTGCGCCAAAACTCTTGACGTGCCGGACCGGTGGCGGGAGGGTCGTCGGCGGCTCACCCCGTCGCACGGCCCGCTGTTCGAGCACCACGGCAGCGGGCCGTCGACGGACTTCGGCCTGCCGCTGCGCACAGTGCGCGGACGGCACGGTCGGCCCGCACGTTCCTGACGCCCACACCCCACCCAGGGAGTCATCCATGCCCGAAAGATCCCGTCCCCTCACGAGCGGCGCCCCCCGCACGGCGCGCATCCGGCCCCGGCGCGGTCCGGTCGGCCTGCTCGCCGCCGGTGCGCTGCTGGCCGGTGCCGTCCTGCCGGTCGCGTTCCAGGCCAGCGCCGAGGCCGCCTCCGCCCCGAACGGCGGTGACGTGATCGCGAACCTCTTCGAGTGGAACTGGAACTCGGTCGCCACCGAGTGCACCACCGTGCTCGGACCCAAGGGGTACGGAGCCGTCCAGGTCGCCCCGCCGGCCGACTCGATCAAGCTGAGCGGCGCCCACCCCTGGTGGGAGGTCTACCAGCCCGTCTCGTACGCGCTGAACAGCCGGATGGGCACGGAGGCGCAGTTCAGGGCCATGGTCACGGCCTGCCACAACGCGGGCGTCAAGGTCTACGCCGATGCCGTCATCAACCACACCGCCGGCGTCAACCAGACCAGCACCAGCTCCTACGGCGGCGCGAGTTTCAGCCCGACCGCCTACACGTACAACAACATCCCCTACGCCCGCGCGGACTTCCACGGCTCCCCGCCGTGCCCCAACGCCGACCTGGGCATCAACGACTGGAACAACGTCACCCAGGTCCAGGAGTGCCAGCTGCTCCTCCTGTCCGACCTGAACACCGAGTCGGACTCCGTCCGGGGCAAGATCTCCGGCTACCTCAACAGCATGGTCGAGGCGGGCGTCGACGGCTTCCGGGTGGACGCCGCCAAGCACGTCGCCCAGGCCGACATGGCCAACATCCTCGGCCGGCTCCACGACACCACCTGGGGCGGGCGGCCCTACATCTACCAGGAGATCTTCCCCGGCAGCAGCGGCCAGCTCGCACCGTCCGCGTTCGAGGGCAACGGCAGCGTCCTGGAGTTCACCTACGCCTACAAGCTCAAGGACCAGTTCAACGGCAACATCGCCAACCTCAAGACCTTCGGCCAGAGCTGGGGCTTCGAGCCGAGCGACAAGTCCGCGGTCATGGTGACCAACCACGACCTGGAGCGCGACCAGACCACGCTCACCTACAACAGCGGTTCCAAGTACAACCTGGCGCACGTCTTCGAGCTCGCCTGGAACTACGGCACCCCGCAGGTCTACTCCGGCTTCCGGTTCGCCAACAAGGACGACTCCCCGCCGGCCGACGCCAACGGCTTCGTCACCGACGTCAACTGCTCGAACAACACCTGGACCTGCACCGACCGCAACCAGGGCATCGCGAACATGGTCGGCTGGCACAACGCGGCCAAGGGCCAGGCCGTGGCCAACTGGTGGGACAACGGCAGCAACGCCATCGCCTTCAGCCGCGGCAACGCCGCCTGGGTCGCGATCAACAACGGCACCACCGCCGTCACCCGGGCCTTCGCCACCGGCCTGGCCGCCGGCACCTACTGCGACGTCATCCACGGCGACCTCACCTCGACGGGTGCCTGCACCGGCACCACCGTCACCGTCGACGCCTCCGGCAACGCCACCGCCACCGTCCCGGCCGGCGACGCCGTCGCCCTGCGCACCGGCGTGGGCGGCGTGACGCCCAGCCCGAGCGGCGACCCGACCGCGAGCCCGACCGCGAGCCCGACCGCCTCGCCGACCAGTGGCACCAACAGCGCGACCGTGTTCTACAGCACCGACAAGAACTGGGCCGCCTACAACCTCCACTACGCCCCCACCGGCGGCACCTGGACCACCGTGCCCGGTGTCGCGATGGCCGCCGCCTGCACCGGCTGGGTCAAGAAGACCGTCGACCTGGGCACCGCCACCGGCCTGGCCGCCACCTTCAACAACGGCACCGGCACCTGGGACAACAACAACAGCGCCAACTACGCCCTGGGCACCGGCAACGTGACGGTCAAGGGCGGTGTCGTCGGCAGCGGCGACCCGTGCACCAGCGCCACCCCCACCGCGACGCCGACCGCGACTCAGACCGCCACGTCGGCCGCCGTGTTCGCCGTCAACGCCACCACCGTCGTCGGCCAGAACATCTACGTCGTCGGCAACAACGACACGCTCGGCAACTGGAGCCCGGGCAGCGCGCTGCTGCTCTCCTCCGCCGCGTACCCGGTCTGGAAGCTGACCGTGCCGCTCGCCGCCGGCACCTCCTTCGAGTACAAGTACATCCGCAAGGACGCCGCAGGCAACACCACGTGGGAGTCCGGCTCCAACCGCACCGCCACCGTCCCGGCCTCCGGCCAGATCACGCTGAGCGACACCTGGCGCAGCTGACACCCCCACCCGCACGGAGGGGCTGCCGCACCGGGCCGGTGCGGCAGCCCCGCGCGTGCTGCCGCACCTGGACGGGCGAGCAGTTCGTCGACCTTCTCGGCCGTCGGCCGGTTGCAGCCGGAGAGGCCCGGCTACACCGGGTCGGGAGCGAAGGGCGGCACGACGGCACGGCGGAGGACGGTCACGCCGGGGAGGCCGGCCGGTTCCAGCTCGATCGCGCGACGGAGCTGTTCCATGCGCTCCGGCATCGGCTCCCAGCCGGGCTCCCCGGCCATGTCGGTGTTCAGGCTCCGGATCTCGCGGACGTAGGCCCGGGCCAGGCCCCGGAAGTGCAGCGGCATGCCGGGCCGGCTGCGGCCGCTGGGGGAGACGCTCACCCACAGGGCGGGGGTGGTCTCGTTCTCCGGGCCGTCGGGCTTCGCGGTGTCGCGCACGACCAGGCGGTGGCGGACCGCCAGCCAGTGCCGCATCGCCGCCCGGGTCGGACCCGACAACGCGACCGTCTCGGTGGCCGGTTCGGCCCGTAGATCCCGGTGCTGAGGCAGCCGGGTGACCCGGATCCTGCCCCGACGGAGATCGACGTCGTCCACGTGCATGGTGCAGAGCTCGCCGGCGCGGCAGCCGGTGTCCATCACCGTGCCGATGATCGCGAGGATCCGGCTCCTGGCCTCGGACCGCCCCGGCCGGGCCGCGCGTTCCAGGTGGCCGAGAAGAATGCTGCGCGGGCGGGCGGCGACCACCGGCCGGAGGGCGACCTGCAGGGCGCGGTCCGGGAGTACGACGGTGATGCCCGCCAGGGCGCCGAGGATCTGCAGGCAGTCCGCCCGGACGTTCATGGACGCGGACGAGGCCTGGTCCGGCCGCGCGGCCGGCTTCCGCCGGAGGACGCCCAGCCCGGCCGCCCTCAGGTAGGCGGCGAGGGTGTCCGGCGCGAGGAGTCCGGCGAGGGAGCCGGCGGCCGCCGACGGGATCTCGCCCCGCTCGAGGGCGGTGCGGAGCTCGCCGGCGACCCACCGCAGTTGCTTCGCCCGGGACTTGCTCGTCGGCGGTTCGCAGGCGCGCTCGACCACGGCGTTCAGCTCCTCGACCGAGGGAGGATCTGCTGCTGCCGGGACGTCCGCCATGGGGACCACCCTACGGCCGGACCGGGACAGTGCACCGGTCCGTGCCGTCGGACGACCCTCGACGCGCCTCGCACGGCGGCTCCGGCACCGGCCCGCAGGGCCGGGCGCGGTTCCCCGGTGGCCTCGCCGAACGTCGACTCCGTTGCGCGGCAGGGGCGATGACGTGGCCCGGGATCGGGGTGCGGCGGGGGAGCCGTCCCCGTCCTCGCCCGGCGAGGACCGTGATGCTGCTGATCCGCTGCCGGGCAGGCCGTGCCCGTGAACCGGCGTGCGGCGGGCGAGGGTGCGTGAACCGGCGCGCGGCGCGCGAGGGTGCGTGAGATGTGCAATAACTGGCCTGGGGCGCGGTGGTCCGCTCGGGCCGGCACCGTGGTGACCGTCCGCTCCGGGTCACCCTTGCTCGGACGGTTGCCGTCCTTCGGCACCTGGAGGGGGCGGGCCTCGGGGTATGCGCCGGTCCTCGCGGTGGTGTCGCCCGTACGGTGCGCCGTCGCGTGCGGCCCGGTGGACCCGCCGACGCCGTGCCCCCGACGTTCCGCCGCGGGAGCGCGCGGGTGCGGGGCGGCGCCGGGAGACCCGGCACCGCCCCGGTGGTGCGTCAGACGGTGGCGACGCCGTTCGAGTAGCTCTTCATGAAGTAGGTGGCGAAACCGTTCTGCACCGGGTCGCCGCTGTTGTTGACGCAGTGCAGGATGCCTCCGCCGCCGGGGCCGTTGAGGCAGACGGTCATCAGGTCGGTGAGGACGACACCGGGGGTGTCGGGCACCTCGTAGGCCCGGTCGGTGTAGATGTCGGCCTGCAGGTTGAAGAAGCAGTAGCTGCCCAGGCCCCAGGCGTGGTGGTCGGTGACGGAGTCGGCGACCTTGTACGCGGCGTAGCCGCGGGTGCCGCCGCGGACCCAGGCGGACTGGGTGGGGACGTCGTAGGGGTGCTCGTTCTGGAAGAAGTAGGTGCGGCCGTGGTTGCCCTTCCAGAGCACCTCGTGCTTCTGGAAGTGCTCGACGAACAGGCCGTAGACGGTGACCCGGTCGCCGTTGACGAGGAAGCCGACCTCGGCGGGGTTGACCGACCAGCCGACGCTGCCGTCGAGGCCGTGGTCGGCGCGCCAGATCCAGACGTGGTCGACGATCACGTCGTTGCTGTCGATCCGGATGCCGACCTCGGTGCCGCCGGGCACGAAGCCGCCGACCCGGACGAAGACGTCGAACAGCACGGTGGGGCGGGCGGAGTGGTTCCTCCGGCTGCGGCCGTCGCCGACGGAGAGCAGGACGGACGAGCCGGCGGAGGCGGTTTCGAGGAGCACGCCCGCGATCGTGACGTCGTCGACGTCGGCCACCTCGACGAGCGAGTTGCCGTCGGTCGCCTGGAGGGTGGCCAGGCCGAGGCCGAGGACGACCGTCCCGGGCCGGGACACCTCCAGCGGCGCGGAGAGCCTGTAGACGCCCGGGGTGAACAGCAGGTGCTCGCCCCGGGAGAGGGCGCGGTTGAGGGTTCTGGCGGAGTCGCCGGGCCGGGCCACGTGGAAGCGGGACAGCGGGACGCTGTGCCCGGCGGTCCGGCCGGAGGCCCAGGTGGTGCCGGTGGAGTTGCGGCGCAGGGCCGGGACGAAGACGTGGTAGCCGCCGCGGGCGTCCACGGTGAGGTACGGCTTCTCGCGGACGACGGGGGTGCGGTCGACCGTGGTCATCGGAGGGGCCGGGAAGCTCTGGGCGGGAGCGCCCTGGGTGCCGACGAAGACCATGTTCCAGTTGGAGCCGGTCCAGCTGCCGAAGGTGTCGTTGCGGGACAGCCACTGCTGCTGCGAACCCGACTCGACCTGGCCGTCCACGAGGCTGTCGGCGAGGAAGCCGCCGCTGGACCAGCGGTTGCCGGGCGGGCTGGGCCACAGGGTCATGTCGCCCTTGACGTGGGTGCGGCGCATCGGGGCCGCCTGGGAGACCGCCCAGCGCTCCAGGCCGTCCGGCGGGACGATGCACAGGTTCTCGGCGGCCCGCCAGAAGTTCTGGGTGCCGTTGCCCTCGAACCACTGCGCGTCGGACGTGACATGGCCGTTGATCACCACGTCGTCGGGGCTCTCGCCCAGGCCGAGCACGTGCGTGTAGAAGCCGACGTTGATGTCGACGTTGTAGGTGCCCGGCTTGAACGCCAGGGCGTACCGCTCGGAGCCGAACTGGTTGGACTCCTGGATCTTGAACACGGCGTCGACCTGGGCCTGGATGGCCGCGTCACCCATGGAGGGATCGAAGACCAGGACGTTGGCGCCCAGGTCGGTGGTCCCGTGGGGGCCTGACGTGGCGGAGGCCGAGCCGGTCGACAGGGTGCCGACCATGGGCAGTGCGGCGGCGACGGCGGCACCGCGGAGTACGGTCCGGCGGTTCGGGGTGACAGACATGACTCTCCCTGACGTGGTGGATGGGGAGGGGCCGGGGCAGATTCTCGATGGGGGTGAGAGCGCTCTCTCGCGGGAGGAAGTGAAACACCGGGGCCATGCGGCGTCAATAGGGTGCATGCGCCGGGTGTTTCGGGTGGGGTCCCGTGTTCACTTGATGAAGGAGCACCGCCGGTCCCGCTTCCGGAAGCCGGACATAGGACGGCGGGAGTGTCGAACCACCTGATGGGGAAGGTTTCCTGACTCAAAGTCCTGACGGTGCCATGTGCCGCGGGCGACGGTTGACCCCTGCGCGTCCTGCCGTCCCGCCCGTGCCGGGCCCGCGCGTTGCGCGTCCTGCCACGAGCGGCCCGGACCGGTCGTGGACGGCCTGCCGGTGGCGCGTCGGCCCGTGCCGGGCGACGCTGGATCTGAGCTGTGGGCCCGACGGAACCCGCCGATGTCCGGTGCCGAGACGTGAGGGGGCCGGAGTGGACGAGGGAAACGGCAAGGCCGTGTCGCGCCTGCCGGTGATGGCGGATGTCGCGAAGGTGGCGGGGGTGTCGCACCAGACGGTCTCGCGGGTGCTGAACGACGCGCCCCATGTGCGGCCCGCCACCCGGAAGAAGGTGCTCGCGGCCATCCGGGAGCTGGACTACCGGCCGAACACGGCGGCCCGGACCCTGGTGACCCGGCGTACCCGGACGCTGGGCGTGGTGAGCTTCGGCAGCACGCTCTACGGCCCCGCGCTGATGCTGGACAGCATCGAACTGGCAGCGCAGGCGTCCGGCTACTTCGTCAGCGTGGCGAGGCTGCGCTCGCTCGACACCGCCTCCGTCCAGGGTGCGGCGGACCGGCTGCGCGACCAGGGCGTCGAGGGGATCGTCGTCATCGCTCCGCAGCTGCCGGTGGTGCGGGCGATCGCGCGGCTGTCGAGCGCCGTCCCCGTGGTGGCGGTCGGCTCGGCCGGCCGCTCCCGGGTGCCGATGGTCGCCGTGGACAACGAGGCGGGCGCGGTTGCGGCCACCCGGCACCTGCTCGGCCTCGGGCACCGCACCGTGCACCACATCGCGGGGCCGCCCGACTGGCTGGAGAGCGCGACCAGGCGCGAAGGGTGGCGCAAGGAGCTGGAGGCGGTGGGGGCCCGTGTTCCGGAGCCGTGGAGCGGCGACTGGAGCAGCCGGTCCGGCTACGAGGCCGGCCGGCAGATCGTGAAGGACCCGCAGGTCACGGCGGTGTTCTGCGCGAACGACCACATGGCGCTGGGGCTGCTCTGCGCCGTGCACGAGGCGGGCCTCACCGTGCCGGAGGACATCAGCGTCGTGGGGTTCGACGACATCCCCGAGGGGGCGTATTTCGCTCCTCCGCTCACCACTGTCCGGCAGGGGTTCGAGGAGCTCGGCCGCCGCGCGCTGGAACTGCTCGTGGAGGAGCTGGACAGCGTGCCGCGCGCCCACAACCACGTGCTGGTCTCGCCGGAGATGGTGATGCGTCGCAGCGCGGGGCCCGCCCGGCAGCGCTGAGGGCGGTCTCCGTCGGTGGGTGCCGCCCGTCGCGTCCGCACGCGGCCGTCAGCTTCCCGGGCCCGTCTTCACCGGACTTTCCCGGGCCTCTTGACGCGCCAATTGTTAACGCTAACAATTGGCGACGAGACGGCTCCGGCCGGAACGCCACCCAGTCCGCCGGCAGCACGGGCGGATTCCCGCTTCGGCCCGCCACCCCGGCGGCCACCGCTCTCCGCAGCCTTATGAGGGTGAGGTCGGCGGAGCGGTGGCCGGCCGCCGGACCCCCGCAACGAAGCGGACCGGTCCGGCGGCCCCACAAGCCCCACAGAGACGACGACGCAGGCGCCCGGCGCCCGCCGACAGCGCGGCAGGATCGCACCTGCCATTAAGGACGAGACCGTGACCGAGACTTCCCCCGCCCGTGACGGGGACACCTACGTGGTCGGTGTCGACTTCGGTACGCTCTCCGGCCGTGCGGTGGTGGTCCGGGTGCGTGACGGTGAGATCCTCGCCTCGGCCGTGCACGAGTACGCGCACGCCGTGATCGAGGAGCGGTTGCCGGGCAGTGGTGAGCAGCTTCCGCCGGACTGGGCGCTGCAGCATCCGGAGGACTGGCGGGACGTGCTGCGTACGGCGGTGCCCGCAGCGCTGGCGGCCTCGGGTGTGGATGCGGGTGCGGTGGTCGGTATCGCCACCGACTTCACCGCCTGCACGGTGCTGCCGACGCTGGCGGACGGCAGGCCGCTGGCCGAGACCGAGTTGTGGGCGGGGCGTCCGCATGCGTGGCCGAAGCTGTGGAAGCACCATGCCGCGCAGGGCCAGGCCGACCGGATCAACGACCTCGCCCATGCACGGGGTGAGAAGTGGATCCACCGCTACGGGGGGAAGATCTCCGCGGAGTGGCAGTACGCGAAGGCGCTGCAGGTGCTGGAGGAGGACCCGCAGGTGTACGCCGCGTGTGAGCGGTGGATCGAGGCCGCGGACTGGATCGTCTGGCAGCTCGCCGGCGCCGAGAGCCGTAACACGTGCACTGCCGGCTACAAGGGCATCCACCAGGACGGCGCCTACCCCACCGAGGACTACCTCGCCGCGCTGAACCCCGGCTTCGCGGACTTCGCGGCCACCCGCCTGGAACACCCCCTGACCCCGCTGGGCGCCCGCGCCGGCTCGCTCACCGCGCAGGCCGCTGCCTGGACCGGCCTGCCGGAGGGCGTCGCGGTGGCCGTCGGCAACGTGGATGCCCATGTCGCGGCCCCTGCCGCCCGTGCGGTCGAGAACGGCCAACTGTTGGCGATCATGGGCACCTCCACCTGCCACGTCGTCAACGGCGCCGCCCTCGCGGACGTCCCCGGTATCTGCGGCGTCGTCGACGGCGGCATCATCGCCGGCTCCTACGGCTACGAGGCCGGCCAGAGCGCGGTCGGCGACATCTTCGCCTGGTGGCTGCGCCAGGGCGTCCCCGCCCACTACCAGCTGGAGGCCGACACCACCGGCGAGGACCTCCACGAGCTCCTCACCCGCAAGGCCGCCGGCCAGAGCGTGGGCGGTCACGGCCTGATCGCCCTGGACTGGATGAACGGCAACCGCTCCACCCTGGTGGACCACCACCTGAGCGGCGTCATCATCGGCATCACCCTCACCACCCGCCCCGAGGAGATCTACCGGGCCCTGCTGGAGGCCACCGCCTACGGCACCCGCACCATCGTCGAGGCCTTCGAGGAGGGCGGTGTCCCCGTCACCGAGTTCGTCGTCACCGGCGGCCTCAAGAAGAACGCCCTGCTGATGCAGATCTACGCCGACGTCCTGCGCCGCCCGGTCTCGCTGGCGGTCTCCGAGCAGGGCCCCGCGCTGGGCTCCGCGATCCACGCCGCGGTCGCCGCCGGTGCCTACCCGGACGTGCGCACCGCGTCCGCCGCGATGGGCCGCGTCCAGCGGGGCGCCTACCTCCCCGATGCCGCCCGCGCGGACGCCTACGACGCGCTGTTCGCCGAGTACCGCCTCCTGCACGACCACTTCGGCACCGGCCCCGACAAGCAACTCCACCGCCTGCGCGCCATCCGCAACACCGCCCTCACCAGCAGTGGCCCGCAGGACGACGCGCCGAGCACCGCGCCGCCGCGCGCCGCCGTGAGCGCCACCCCGACCGGGACCGGTCCGAGCGGTGCCGTCCCGACCGGTGCTGCTCCGGCCAGTGCTGCTCCGGCCATCGACGGCTTCCCGAAGAGTGAGGTCTGACCCTTGACGACCGCCGCCATCGACGTGCTCCGCCGGCAGGTGAGCGACCTGCACCAGGAGCTGGTCCGCTACAACCTGGTCGTGTGGACGGCCGGCAACGTCTCGGCCCGGGTGCCCGGCGAGGACCTGCTGGTCATCAAGCCCAGCGGCGTGTCCTACGACGAGCTGACGCCCGCCAGCATGATCCTGTGCGACCTGGAGGGCAACGTGGTGGAGGGCGGGCACAGCCCGTCCTCCGACACCGCCGCGCACGCCTACGTCTACCGGCACATGCCCGAGGTCGGCGGCGTGGTCCACACCCACTCCACGTACGCCTGCGCCTGGGCGGCGCGCGGTGAGCCGGTGCCGTGCGTGCTGACCGCGATGGCCGACGAGTTCGGCGCCGAGATCCCCGTCGGCCCGTTCGCCCTGATCGGCGACGACTCCATCGGCCGCGGCATCGTGGACACCCTGACCGGCCACCGCTCACCCGCCGTCCTGATGAAGAGCCACGGCGTCTTCACCATCGGCAAGGACGCCAAGGCCGCGGTGAAGGCCGCCGTCATGTGCGAGGACGTCGCCCGCACCGTCCACATCTCCCGCCAGCTCGGCGAGCCCCTGCCCATCGCCCAGGCCGACATCGACGCCCTCAACCACCGCTACCAGAACGTCTACGGCCAGCAGCCCACGACCGCCTCGACGGCGTCGATCTCGTTGGCGACGAGGCGGAAGCGGTCGCCCCAGGGCCTCTGACCCACGACAGCCGCGCCGGGGCCGCCCTGGGATCAGGAGCCGGCCCCGGCGCCCTGTCCGGCCGGCGGCTCCCTCGCCTCCCCGTTCCGAGCCCGCCGGCCTCCCGGCCGTGCCGACGGCCCGCCGGTCCGCGCAAGGTGCCGCGCCGCCGCGGACCGCGCGGCGGGCCCCACCGCACGCCCCCTGCCCGTGGAGCGTGCCCCCTGCCCACGTACCGAGGACGGACGACGCCCATGACCACCCCCGCCATCAGCCGCGAGCCGTACGCCACCCTGCCCGACGGACGGACGGTGGAGCGCTGGACCCTCGGGGCCGGCGGGTCGCTGACGGCCGAGGTGCTCACCCTCGGTGCCCGGCTGCAGGCCCTCCACGTGCCGGACCGGCACGGGCGGCGCACCAACGTGGTGCTCGGCGGCGCGACCGCGGCCGACCTTCTCGGCGAGGCGGCCTACTTCGGTGCGACCGTCGGCCGGTACGCCAACCGCATCGCCAACGGCCGCCTGCCCCTCGACGGCGCGGTCCACAGCCTGCCGGACCAGTCGGGCGGCCACGGCGGACACGTCCTGCACGGCGGCCCGGACGGCTTCGCGACCCGCCTCTGGGAGGCCGGCCCCGTGCACCGGGCCGACCGCGCGGGCGTCCGCTTCCGGCTGCACAGCCCCGACGGCGACCAGGGCTTCCCCGGCGCCCTCACCGCCCAGGTCACCTACCTCCTCGACGCCGACGGTGCACTCACCATGGAGTACGAGGCCACCACCGACGCGCCGACCGTCGTCAACCTCACCAACCACGCCTACTTCAACCTCGCCGGCGAGGGCGACGGCACCGTCCTGGACCACGTGCTCCAGGTCGAGGCCGACCACTACCTCCCCGTGGACCCGGGCCTCATCCCGCTCGGCCCGCCCGCACCCGTCGCCGGCACCCCCTTCGACCTCACCGAGCCGCGCACGCTCCGGCAGGGCCTGGCCGGCCCGGACGGGCAGCTGACCGCCGCGGGCGGCGGATACGACCACAACTGGGTGCTGCGCGAGGCGGCGGACGGCGCGCTCCGGCGCGTGGCGACCCTGTGGCACCCCGCCAGCGGTCGACGGGTGGAGTGCCTCACCACCGAACCCGGCCTCCAGGTCTACACCGGCAACCACTTCGACGGCTCGCTCGCCGGACCCTCGGGCCGTACCTACCCGCCCTTCGGGGGAGTCGCGCTGGAGACCCAGCACTTCCCCGACTCGCCGAACCATCCCGACTACCCCTCCACCGTCCTGCGTCCGGGGGAGGGGTACCGCTCCACGACGGTCTACCGCTTCACGGCGGGAGATTTCCGTCCGATCTCTTGACCACAGAAGTGTGAGCGTTAACAATCATGGAGTCGCAGGCCCGAACCCACAGCCTGGGCAAGCGACTTCGCACACGGGGTGGCTCGAAGAGCCACCCCCCTCTGACGCGGGTTCCGGACCGGGCACGTCCGGCCCGCGCTCTCTCCAGCCTCCCGGCAGGGCAGCCTCCGACGCCCTGCCGCGGGCCGATCGTCGCGCCGGGCCATCCCCCGGCGCGCCCTGGCGCCGCCCGTCCCTCCGCGCGGCGCCCGAGAGTCCGAAAGGCGCAGCAGTGACCCGCTCCACCCGCGTACCCGGAAAACCGGCGGCACCCCGAACTTCGGCTGCCGTCGGGCTCGGCGCCGCCCTCGCCGGGCCCCCGGTGAGACCGCTGCCACGCCCACCTCGTGCACGTGCACGAACCGGGCCGCCGGCAAGTGCCCCGGCTCGGCCGTCCGCTCCGCCGCGGGCGGTGCCGATCTGCGCCGGTGGTCCCGGCACGGCGACGGCTGCCGGACGTTCCGCCTGATCACCGGCGACACCGGCGACACCGGCGACACCGGCGGCCGGGTCCGGCTCGCCGACGCCGTCAGCGGCAAGGTCGCCGAGGGCGGCGACGTCCGCCGGTGGACCCGGCTGAACACCGCCTGCCAACAGTGGCGGATCACCCCGAACGCCTGACGCCCCCTGTCCGGCCGGACCACTCCGGCCGTCCACCCGCGGGCCGGATGCTGCTCCGGACGGCTTCCGGCTCACGGGCCGGGACCGTGCGAGTGCCCCGACCGGTCCCGGCCCACCCCCACCCGCCAAGGTCCTGCGGACCTCACCCCGCAGCGCTTCCCCAGGAGCACCCCCATGCCTGCATCGCGCGTCCTGTCCCGCACCTCCGCCGCTGCCGCCGCCGCCGTGCTGGCGGCGCTGGTACTGCCCCCCTCCGCACAGGCCGCCGTGCCCGCCTCGCCCGCGGCGACGTACACCAACACGATCGCCGAACAGCGCGCCGACGCGCAGATCTACAAGCACACCGACGGCTACTACTACTTCACCGCCACCGTGCCCGAGTACAACCGGCTCGTGCTGCGCCGTGCCACCACGATCCAGGGTCTGGCCACCGCCCCGGAGACGACCATCTGGACCCAGCACGCCACCGGTGCGATGGCCAACCACATCTGGGCCCCGGAGATCCACTTCATCGACGGCAAGTGGTACGTCTACTTCGCCGCCGGGTCCTCCACCGACCAGTGGCGGATCCGCAGTTACGTCCTGGAGGGCACCGGCTCCAACCCCCTCACCGCCGCCTGGACGGAGAAGGGGCAGATCGCCACCCCGATGGACAGCTTCACCCTCGACGCGACCACCTTCACCGTGGGCGGCGTCCGCTACCTCAGCTGGGCGCAGGCGGACCCGGCGATCGCCACCAACTCCAACATCTACATCGCCAGGCTCGCCAACCCGTGGACGATCACCGGCACCCCGGTGCGGCTCACCGTGCCCACGCTGAGCTGGGAGACGGTCGGCTACAAGGTGAACGAGGGCCCGGCCGTCATCCAGCACGGCGGCAGGGTGTTCCTCTCCTACTCCGCCTCCGCGACCGACTCCAACTACTGCCTGGGCCTGCTGAGCGCCTCCGCGACCGCGAACCTGCTCGACCCGGCGTCCTGGACGAAGAGCCAGAACCCGGTCTTCACCAGCAACGCCGCCACCGGCCAGTACGGGCCCGGGCACAACCAGTTCACGGTCTCCGAGGACGGCAGGAGCGACATCCTCGTCTACCACGACCGCTCCTACAAGGACATCACCGGCGACCCGCTGAACGACCCCAACCGCCGCACCCGGGTGCAGAAGCTCTACTGGAACACCGACGGCACCCCGAACTTCGGCATCCCGGTCGCCGACGGCGTCACGCCCGTCCGGCTGTCCTCGTACAACTTCCCCGCCCTCTACGTCCGGCACTTCGACTACCGGGCGAAGCTGGAGGCGAACGTCACCAACCTCGCCGACTCCCAGTTCCGCACCGTCACCGGCCTCTCCGGCACCGGCACCGTCTCGCTGGAGTCGGCGAACTTCCCCGGCTACTACCTCCGCACCCGCGCCAACGGCGAGGTCTGGGTCGACAAGAACGACGGCACCGCGGCCTTCCGCAGCAGCGCCAGCTACTACCAGCGGGCCGGCCTCGCCGACGCCGCAGGCGTCTCCTACGAGTCCTACGCCACCGCCGGCCAGTACGTGCGGCACTACAACTACCTGATGTACACGCAGGCCGTGCCCACCACCCTCGACAAGGCCGACGCCACCTTCTACCGGCAGTAGCCGCTCCTGCCGGGCTGCGCCGCACTGCCGCCGACGGTCGCGGCAGTGCGGCGCGGGCCGCGGTACGGCCCCGCGCGCGGCGCCGTGCTCCCGCCGGCGTCACCGCAGGTGCCGCCGGGCGGCCGGCCCCTGCCCGGCGCGGTCGTGCGGCGCCGCCGGACGTCGGCTCCGCACGACCGGTGCATCCGGGACGGAAGTACGGTGTCCTCCACATCACCCGGTCGGTGCCGGTCGTCCGGTGTTCGCGTCCAGATCGTAGGAGTGTCCCGTGCCGCGGCTTACCGAAGGTGCCCGCATGCCCACCATGGTCGACGTGGCCCGGGCGGCGGGCGTCTCGCACCAGACGGTGTCCCGTGTCCTGAGCAACCATCCCAACGTGCGGGAAGCCACGCGCCAGGTGGTGCTGAAGACCATCGGCGACCTCGGGTACCGGCCCAACAGCAGTGCGCGTGCGCTGGCGACCCAGCGCACGCGCACGCTGGGCGTGGTCGCGGCGGACACCACGCTGTTCGGTCCCGCGAGCACGCTCGCCGGGCTGACCGGCGCCGCCCGCGCCGAGGGCTACATGGTGTCCACGGTGAGCGGGCAGGAGCTGAACCGCGTGAGTCTGGCCGACGCGCTTGAGCACCTCGGTGCCTGGGGCGTGGAGGGGGCGGTGGTGCTCACCCCGCAGCGGGAGGCCGTGGCGGCGCTGGTCGGCATGCGGCTGCCCTTCCCCGTGGTGACCGTGGAGGGCGGTCACGACCTGGCGATCCCGAACGTGTCGGTGGACCAGCGGCTCGGGGCGAAGCTCGTGACCCGCCATCTCCTCGGCGCGGGGCACCGAACCGTCTGGCACGTCACCGGCCCGCAGGACTGGCTGGAGTCGCAGGCCCGGACGGCAGGCTGGCGAGCCGCACTGGAGGAGGCCGGCGCCGAGGTCCCGCCGCCGCTGGCGGGTGACTGGAGTCCGCTGTCGGGCTACCGGGCGGGCCAGGAACTCGCCGGCCTGGTCGGCCGGGGAGCGGCGGGCGGTCCCGGAGTGACGGCGGTGTTCGCCGGCAACGACCAGATGGCGCTGGGAATCATGCGGGCGTTCCGGGAGGCGGGCATCCGCATGCCCGGCGCGGTGGCGATCGCCGGGTTCGACGACATTCCCGAGTCGGAGTTCTTCGCGCCCCCGCTCACCACCGTCCGGCAGGACTTCACGGCGGTCGGCAGGGCCAGCATCCGGTTGCTGATCGACCGGATCGAGGGCACGGACACGGCCGACCGGCACCTGCGCATCGAGCCCCACCTGATCGTTCGCGGCAGCACCTCGCAGGCGTCCTGAGGAGGGACGACGGCAGGTGCCCACGCAGTCCGGCCGGCCGGGTGACCGTCCCGCCCGGCCGCTCCGGGGGACGCCGGTGCGTTCGGGATGACGGATCGTCACCGACGCCGCGGGGCCGGTCGTGGACGCCGTACGGTCCTGCGGCCCGACGCATTGCCGGTGGGGACGCGTTGCTCCTAGGATCTGGGCGGTCATGCCTCTGCCAACCGCGCTGGTGTCCGGCGCGGGAAGTGCGGGAGGCGCTGCGGCGCATCGCCGCTCCCACGCGCCGGGCTCGTGCCGGCGTGGTCCCAGGTAGCCCCGCGCTCTCCGCCGGTGGCCCACGTGCGTTCACAGACAAGGATCTGACCGCATGCCTCCTCATCCTTCCCGCCCCCGGGCGGTCGCGCTGCTGCTGGGCCTGTGCGCGGCCCTGGTCGCGGCGCTCTGCCTGACCCTCTCGGCAGGTGCGGTGCCCGCCCTCGCCGACTCCGTCCCGGTCACCGACCTGAGCGGCGACTTCGAGGCCGGTACCGTCCAGGGCTGGACCGCCCGGGCCTCGGAGACCGTCGCGGTCTCCACCGCCGTCGCCCACCAGGGCACCGGCAGCCTCGCGGTGACCGGCCGCACCGCCAGCTGGCAGGGCGCCTCGCTGGACCTCCTGGGCACCCTGCAGCCCGGCACGGCGTACACCCTCACGGTGTGGGTGCGCCTCGCGGCGGGCGAGTCCGCCACCCCGGCGCGGCTGTCGATGGAGCGCCAGTCCGGCGGCACCACCGGCTACGAGACGGTGGCCTCCGGTGTCACCGCCACCGCCGACGGCTGGGTGAAGCTCAGCGGCACCTACACGCTGGCCGGCACCCCGACCGTCCTGAAGGCGTACGTGGAGACGGCGAGCGGCACCCCGTCCTTCCACATCGACGACTTCACCCTGACCCACCTGCCGGCCGTGCCCGTGCAGCAGGACATCCCGTCGCTGAAGGACGTGCTGGCGGCGGACTTCACCGTCGGCGCCGCGGTCCTCCCCGCCGAGGTCACCGGTGACCACGGCACCCTGGTCAAGAAGCACTTCGGCTCGGTGACCCCCGGCAACGCCATGAAGTGGGACGCCACCGAGCCCACCGAGGGCACCTTCCGCTACACCGACGCCGACGCCACCGTGGACTTCGCCGCCGCCAACGGGATCAAGGTCCGCGGCCACACCCTGGTGTGGCACCAGCAGACCCCGGCCTGGGTCTTCCAGGACGCCGCCGGAAACGCCATGACCGCCACCCCGGAGAACAAGGCGCTGCTGCTCTCCCGCCTGGAGGCGCACATCAGGGCGGTGATGGGCCACTACAAGGGCGAGATCTCCGCCTGGGACGTCGTCAACGAGGTCATCGACGAGACCCAGTCCGACGGCCTGCGGCGCAGCCCGTGGTACCAGATCACCGGCACCGACTACATCGCCGACGCCTTCCGGACCGCGCGCGAGGTCGACCCCGCCGCCGAACTCTGCATCAACGACTACAACACCACCGTGCCCGCCAAGCGCCAGGCGCTGTACAACCTGGTGAGCAGCCTGCGCCTGCAGGGCGTGCCGGTGGACTGCGTCGGCCACCAGATGCACGGCAACATCGACTGGCCCTCCGCCTCGGACACCACGGCGACGGTCGAGCAGTTCGCCGCGCTCGGCGTCGACCAGCAGATCACCGAGATGGACGTCAGCGTCTACACCGACAACACCTCGTCCTACACCACCATCCCCGACAGCGCGCTGACCAAGCAGGCCGCCGAGTACAAGGCACTCTTCGACGTCTACCGCAGCCACCGGGACGCCATCAGCTCGGTGACGCTGTGGGGGGTCGCGGACGACAACACCTGGCTGAACTCCTTCCCCGTCAACCGGATGGACGCGCCGCTCCTCTTCGACCGGCAGCTCCAGGCCAAGGCGGCCTACTGGGCGCTGGTGGGCAACGGCACCGCGAGCCCGAGCCCGAGCACCCCGCCGCCCGGCGACGTCCAGGCCCCGTCGGTGCCCGCCGGGCTGACCGTCCGGGCGACCACCGCCTCCGGTGCCACGCTCACCTGGACGGCGTCCACGGACGACACCGGGGTCACCGGCTACGACGTCTACCGTGACGGCGCCAGGGTCGCCACCGCCACCGCCACCGCCTACACCGACAGCGGGCTGGCGGCCTCCACCGCCTACCGCTACACCGTCCGCGCCAGGGACGCGGCGGGCAACGTCTCCGCGGACTCCGCCGCCGTCACGGCCACCACCACCGCCGCGCCCACCGGCGGCGGCTGCACCGCCGCCTACCGCGTGGACAGCGACTGGGGCGGCGGGTTCGTCGCCACGGTCTCGGTCACCAACACCGGCAGCACCGCCACCACGTCCTGGCGGGTCACCTGGACCTGGGGCGGCGACCAGAAGGTGGTCAACGCCTGGAACGCCACGGCGGTCCAGAGCGGGGCCTCCGTCACGGCCGCGTCCATGGGCTACAACGGCTCCCTGGCCCCCGGCGCCGGCACCTCCTTCGGCTTCCAGGGCAGCAGGGGCGGCAGCAACCCGGTACCCGTGCTCACCTGCACCGCCGCCTGAGACCGTCCGGCGTCCGCCCGCACCGCACCACTGCACACCCCTGAACCGCCCGCACCGCCCGCACCGCCCGCACCGCCCGGAACGACCCGGCCGCCCCGGACGCATCCACCGCGTCCGGGGCGGCCGTCCCGGGACGTGCCGGCCGTCGCGCGTGGGGCCCGGCGCTCCGTGCCGCGGACGTCCACCGTACGGTCGTGGGCGGCGGCTGCATCGTTGGCTTCACTGATCATGTGATCTAATGATCGCTCAGATGCGGAGCTCCTGAATCAAGTTATTGCTCCGTGGCCCTGATGGAAGACCCGCGGAGTTCAGGATGATGCTCACGTCTGCCAGGCCATCGCACGCAGGGGCGCCGGACGCCCCGTGCGGAGCGTCGTCGTGTTGTGGAGCAGCAGCGCGGCGATGAGCTGAGCGGCGAGGTGCATGTCTGCCGGTCGGCGCGAGCATATGTGTCGTGCGCATGGCAGGTTGCCCCCGTCCCTGCCGCGCCCGGCGCTGCTCCATCGATCAGTTCCCGCCCCTCATCTCTGCCCCCAATCTGCCGGTACTCCGAAGGTCGGGCTCTCGTTCGCCGTGAACGAGCGGCTCCTCAGCGCCTGGCCTCCGGAGCCGGCTCGAGCCCCCGAGGACCCGACCCTTGACCTCGATTCCCGAGACCGCCGCCGTGGTGCTCGGCGCCACGACCGCAGCCGGCGCCGTCGCCACGGCGCTGCTGGCACGTTCGCGTCGCGCCCTGGTCGCGCGAAGCGCCGTGCAGTCCGAGGCGCTGAGTGCATCCGACCGGCGCGCGCAGGATCTCCGTGACCAACTCCAGCTGCTGGGGGATGAGTTCCGGCATCTGGTCGCCGACCGTCTCCCCGGCCTGGCGCTGCACCTGGTCAGTTCGCACCACCCGGTTCCCGGTCTGAAGCACCAGGTTCTGGCCGGGACGGAGTTCGCCCCTCTGCACGAGGCCGTTCTCGGCCACTACTCGGACACGGTGGCCAAGGAGCGGCGGCGGATCGACGCCTCCGCCCGCGCGGCGCTCCGTGGTGCGTGCCAGGACATCCAGGCCCTGTCGTACCGGCTGCAGACGCAGGTCGAGAGCCTGCAGAGCGACTTCGACGACCCGCGTCTGCTCGACAGCCTGTTCAAGGTCGACCACCTCAACGAGCAGGCGATCCGCCTGGTCCAGAAGGCCGCGATCGTGTGCGGGGCCTGGCCCGGGCACGTGCGTCCGGACACCTACGTGGTCGAGATCGTCAGCGGGGCCTCGTCCCGCCTCCACGGCTACGAACGCATCAAGATCAACTCCCGGCTGCTCGCCTCGAACCTCGCCGTCGTCGGCCGCGCCGCGGAGCCCATCGCCGTGGCCCTCACCGAGCTCATGGCCAACGCCCTGGAGCACTCCCGCGACGACCTCGCGGTGGAGGTCGGCGTGATCCAGACCGGCAGCGGCAGCGTCTGCGTCACCATCGACGACGCGGGCACGGGCATGAGCGCGGAGGCCGCCCGCCGCGGTGCCCGCCTGGTCTCGGGCGAGGACCAGCAGGACACGCTCCTCACCGAGCTCGGCGATCCGCCGGCCCTCGGCTTCGCGGCCATCGGCCGGCTCGTCGCCGACCATGGCTTCCAGGTCTCGATCGACCAGGTCTCCCCCTACAGCGGGGTCCGCACGGTCCTCACCGTCCCCCCGCACCTGCTGACCACGATCGACGAGGAAGTGGAACCGATATCGGCGATGGCCCCCCTGCCCGCCGCGCCCCCCGCGGCACCCCAGTGGCCGACCCCGGCCGCCCCGAACGACGCGCCGGACGAAGCGCCGGACGAAGCCGGCGACCTGCCCCAGCGGCGCCGCCGCGCTCGTGAGCTGAACCGCGGTGAGACGCCCGTCATCGAGTCCCGGGAGTTGAACCCGGAAGAGGCTCGTGACACCTGGAGCCAGTTCCAGGCGGGACTCGCCGCCGACCGCGACTCCACCGACTCGAAGGAAGCACAGTGACCGTTCTCCCCACCTCGCGCCCCGTGATCGAGGACCCGTCGTGGGTCCTGAACCCCATCACCGAAGTCAGCAAGGAGGTCAGGCACGCCCTGATCATGTCGAGCGACGGCATGGTCATCGGCGCGACGGAAGGGCTCCTCCGCGAGACCGCGGAGGGCATCTCCGCCATGACGGCGGCCCTCCACGGCGCGGCCCGCGCCGCGGCCAACGCCGCGCTGGGCGCCGCGGACGGGACCCCCGTCATGACCATCACCGTGCAGAACGCCCACGGCACGTACATGATCATGCCGGCCGGCATCCGCACCAACACCTTCATCGCCGTCGCAGGAGGCCTCGACATGCCCATGGGCACGGTCGCGCACATCATGGCCCGCCAGGCCAAGAAGCTCGGTGAGCAACTCCTGTCCGTCCCCGCCCGCACACAGGGGGCGTCATGAGCCGCGGCCCGCTGCGCAGGCGGATGATCCCCAGCTACCTGGCGACCCGCGGCGTCGGCACCCCGAGCCGCAACACCCTCCAGTCGCTCATGGCCGTGGTCGCCACGGGTCTCCCGCCCGCCCCTCACCACACCCCCGTGCAGCAGCGGATCATCACGCTGCTCACGGGAGGCGCCCTGACCATCAGCGAGACGGCCGCCTACCTCCGGCTGCAGACAGGCGTGTGCAAGGTCCTGGTCTCCCAACTCCTCGACGGCGGGCACCTGCAGGTTCGCGTGCCGGCCCCGGACGCATTACTTCCCGACGCACATGCCGATCGCCCGTCGAAAGAACTCCTGGAAGAGGTGCTGAGTGGACTCCGCGCGCTCAGGCAGCACTAGCCCGACTCCTGTGTACCTCCCCGAGGACGACCACCAGCGGCTGAAGATCCTGGTGGCGGGCCCCCTCGGCATCGGGAAGACCACGGCGATCAGGACCCTCTCCGAGATCCCGACGCTGCACACCGACGAGGTGATGACCGACGCCGCCGCATCGGCGGACGACCTCACCCTCGACGGCCTGCGCGGCAAGACGACCACCACGGTGGCCATCGACTTCGGCCGCCTGACCGTGCCGCAGGCCAAGGTGGTCCTGTACCTGTACGGCACCCCCGGGCAGCGCCGTTTCCTGCCGCTGTGGGAGGACATCGCCGACGGCGCCATCGGCGCCCTCGTCCTGGCCGACACCCGCCGCCTGGACCAGTCGTTCGAGGTCATGGACCTCATCGAGGAGCGCGGCCTGGACTACGCGGTCGCGGTGAACACGTTCCCGACCTCGCCCGACCACACCCTCGAAACCCTGCGCTCCAAGCTCGACCTGGACGAGCGCACCCCGCTGGTCACCTGCGACGCCCGGGACAAGAACTCCACCCTGGACGCGCTCATCGCCCTGACCGCCCACCTGATAGCCCGATCCGGAGACCGATCGTCGTGACCGTCACTCCTCCCGCCGCGCCGGTGCGCCTCCACGGGCCCGAGCACGACGCGCAGCCCCAGCGCAGCTACGAACTGCTGCGCCTGCAGGGGCCGGTCGGCCTCGCGGAGATCTCCCCCGGTGTCGTCGTCCACGTCGTCACCGACTACCGCGCCGCCATCGACCTCCTCCAGGACACGCACACCTGGTCCAAGGACACCCGCCCGTGGATGGACCAGGTCCCGCAGGACAGCCCCCTCATGCCGCACGTGCAGTGGCGGCCCAGCCTGTTCTTCGCCGACGGCGCCCAGCACGCCCACCTGCGCAGCGTCATCACGGACAGCTTCAGCCTTCTCGACCCCCACGACGTGCGCAACCTGACCTTCCGTTACGCCGACACGCTCCTCCAGCGGTTCGCGGAGGACGGCGAGGCCGACCTGGTCGCCCAGTACGCGCAGCAGATCCCCCTGATGGTCTTCAACGCGCTGTTCGGCATGCCCGACGAGTACGCCCCCCGGCTCCTGAAGGCGTTCACCGGCATGGTGAGTTCGGACCCCGAGCAGGCGGCGCAGGGCGGGCAGGCGCTGAACGAGTACCTCACCAGCCTCTACGCCGCCAAGGCGCAGCAGCGCGGACACGACCTGACCTCGTGGTTCATCGACCACCCGAACGGGCTGAGCCCGGAGGACGTCCTCCAGCAGGTCATCATCGTGCTCGGTGCGGGCAACGAACCGCTGGCCAACCTCATCGCCAGTACCCTCGCCCGGATGCTCTCGGACGACCGCTACTTCGGTACCCTCACCAGCGGGAGCCTGCCGATCCAGCACGCGATCGACGAGGCGCTGTGGAACGACTCGCCGCTGGCGAACTACAGCCTCCACTTCCCCCGGTACGAGGTCGAGTTCCACGGCACGGTCATTCGGGCCGGCTCGCCGGTGATGGTGTCCTACGCGGCCGCGAACTCCTGCCCGCACGCCAACCTGCCGAACGACGACCACCGGTCCGGCAACAAGGCCCACCTCGCCTTCGCCGCCGGTCCGCACGCCTGCCCGGCGCGCTCCACCGCCGTCCTCGTCGCCACCGCGGCGATCGAGCGGCTCACCTCGTACCTCCCCGACGTCAGGCTCACCGTGCCCGCGGCGGAACTGACGTACCACGGCGGCCCGATCTACCGGAGCCTGACGGCGCTGCCCGCGGGTTTCACCCCGATCCACCCCGCGCACCCGCGACGGCACGGGAGCCCCTCCGGGCAGCAGCCCGCCGGACCGTCCGGGCCGGCCGGGCGCGCTCCGGCCCGGGTTTCGGTGTGACGGTGGCCGAAGAGGGTACAGGCACGACCCGGCCATAGCATCGCCATCGCGGATCGAGTCGGGTCGGCGGCGTGTTTTCCGCCACACCGGTGCCAGGCGTGACAGGTGGATCACCTGGGGATGTGCGTCCGTGACCGCATCCGATCGCCAAAGGAACATGCATTGGCCGTTCTTGACCACAAGAGACTCGGGCCGGCCTCGGTCGACGTCGTACCCCGTCCCGCCGCACTGGACCTCACGGCCGTGCGGCGGGACGTCGACGCAGCCCTGGCCGCGTTCCTGGACGCCAAGGAGCAGTCCGCGCCCGGGCCCGAACTGCCACCCCTCATAGCCCAGCTCCGCACCTTCCTGACGGGGGGAAAGCGCCTGCGCCCCCTGCTGTGCGTGTGCGGCTGGTACGCGGGCGGCGGCGCGGGCGACCACGCGTCGGCGGTCCGGGCGGCGGCCGGCCTCGAACTCTTCCAGGCGTTCGCCCTCATCCACGACGACGTGATGGACGCCAGCGACACCCGCCGGGGCCGGCCGTCCGCCCACCGTGCGCTGGCCTCCGCCTACACCGCCGACGGCGGTCCGGCGCACCGGGCCGCGGAACACGGCCTGGGCGCCGCCGTGCTCCTCGGAGACCTCGCGCTGATCTGGTCCGACGAACTCCTGCACGGAGCGAGCCTGACGGTCCGCAGCCCCGAACGGATCCTGCCGCTCCTCGACGAGATGCGCGGCGAGGTGCTCTACGGCCAGTACCTCGACCTGCAGACCACCGGTCGGCTGACCGACGACGTCGAGACCGCCGTCCAGGTCATCCGGTACAAGACCGCGAAGTACACCGTCGAGCGGCCCCTCCACATCGGCGCGGCCCTGGCCGGCGCCGCCCCGGGGGTCCAGGCGGCCCTGAGCGCGTTCGCCCTGCCGCTCGGCGAGGCCTTCCAGCTCCGCGACGACCTCCTCGGAGTCTTCGGCGATCCTCAGGAGACGGGAAAGTCGGTGCTCGACGACCTGCGCGCCGGCAAGGCCACGGTGCTCGTCGCCCTCGCGGCCCAGCGGGCCTCCCGCCGCGAGATGCGGTCGCTGCGTGCGCGGTTCGGCAGACGCAACCTCAACGAGCGGGACGCCGCCGTCGTCCGGACCATCCTGGAGAACACCGGAGCCCGGCAGGCGGTCGAGGAGATGATCCGGACGCGGTGGGCCGAAGCCCTGACCGCCCTCGACCACGCCCCCTTCCCGGCCGCCGCCGTCGCGGCGCTGCGCGACATCGCCGGATCCGCAACTGCGAGGCACGCATGAACGAGCACCGGCACGACGAGGCCGGCACGTCCCTGGCGACGGCCCTCGTCGAGCACCGGCCGGAGGACGAGGCCCACGTCGGCGAAGCGACGAGGCTGATCGCCGCGGTCGACGCCGACCCCTGGGGCAGCGTCCGCCCCTCCCTGTACGAGACGGCCCGCGTGCTGTCCACGGCGCCGTGGCTGCCCGGCGGACGGACCCGGGTCGACCACCTGCTGAACACGCAGGCCGAGGACGGCAGCTGGGGTGACGGACCGGCGCCCTACCGGCTCCTGCCGACGCTGAGCGCCGTCGAGGCCGTCCTCGCGGTGCTGCAGCGCGAACCCGGGACCGGCGGTGCGACGCACCGACTCGCCGCGGCGGCGGCCCGCGGGCTCGCCGCGCTCGGCGGCCTGCCGGCGGCCGGGCCGTGGCCCGACACCGCAGCCGCCGAGATCCTCGTCCCGAGCCTGGTCGCCGCCGTCAACGAGCGCCTCGACCGGCCCGGCACCGCCGACCTCCCGCACCTCGGGCCCTGGCACCGCGGCCCCCGGCCCGTCGTCCCCGGCGGCTACCACGCCGCGGCGCCCGAAGCAGTCGCACGCAAGTGCCGGGCCGCCGGCGGAGTCCCGCTCAAGCTCCACCACACCTTCGAAGGCGTCGCCGCACACCTCCCGGAGACGCTGCTGCCCGCGGCGGACGGGCTGCTCGGCAGCTCCCCGGCCGCCACCGCGGCATGGGCCGCCGCCGCACCCCGCTCCGCGCAGCGGCAGCGCGCGGTCGACGAACTCGCCGCCGTGGCGCACCGCTACGGCGGTCTCCTCCCGGAAGCGGCACCGATCACGGTCTTCGAGCGGCTCTGGGTCGCCGCCGCGCTGTCCCGGGCCGGCCTGCCGCCCGCCGCCGTGCCCACCCTGCGGAAGTGGGCCGACACCCTGTACGACCCCGAGGGCGTCCGCGGCACACCCGGACTGATGGTGGACGCCGACGACACCGCCATGGCCGTACTCGTCGCGGCCCTGGTCGACCGCCCCCGCGACCCCGCCCCGCTCGCCGTGTTCGACAACGGCCGCCACTACGACTGCTACATCGGCGAGGACACCGGATCCCTCAGCGCCAACGCGCACGCCCTCCAGGCCCTCCACGCCTACCTCCGCCACCACCCCGAAGCGGCGCACACGCACCGGCCCGTCGTGCAGCGGGTGGCCGACTGGCTCGTCGAACACCAGCAGCCGCAGGGCCACTGGACCGACAAGTGGCACGCCTCCCCCTACTACGCCACCGAACGCTGCGTCACCGCACTGTCCTCCCTCCCCGGCCCCCGAACACGCGGAGCCCTCCGGGCGGCCACCGCGTGGGTGCTGGCCGGCCAGCACCAGGACGGATCCTGGGGCATCTGGGGCGGCACCGCCGAGGAGACCGCCTACGCCGTGAAGATCCTGCTCCGCACGCCCGGGCCGGAGCGGCAGCCGGCGCACACCCGCGCACTGGACCGCGCCGAGGCGTTCCTGCACACGACGGCCCGCACACCCGGCCACCGGCACCCCGCCCTCTGGCACGACAAGACCCTCTACGCACCCGAGGCGATGATCCAGGCCGAGGTCGTCGCCGCCCGCCACCTGCTGCGGACCCGCACCGAGACGGAGTACCTCCCGTGACCGCCGACGCAACGACCCCGCCGTACGCACCAGGGCGCCTGCCCGTCGTCGGACACGTCATGCCGCTGCTCCGCAACCGACTGGCGTTCATGCAGCAACTGCGCGGCCACGGCGACGTGGTGCAGATCAGGGTCGGCCCGCGGCCGGTGTTCGTCGTCAACGCGCCGGAGCTCATCTGGGAGATGCTCACCGCCCAGTCCGCGAACTTCGGCAAGGGCCGGCTCTTCGACAAGCTCCGGCTGTTCGGCGGATCACCACTGCCGGTCGCCGAAGGGCAACAGCACCTGCAACGCCGCCGCCTGATGCAGCCCGCCTTCCACCGCGAGCGCATCAACTCCTACATCGACATGATGAGCACCACCGCCGAGACCGCACTCCGGAGCTGGGAACACGGCGCACGACTCGACGTGCTGAACGAGATGCAGCTCATGACCCAGGGCGTCGTCATGTCGGTGCTGTTCTCCTCCGAGCCCGAACGCGGCCCGGCCCAGTCCATCATGAACAGCGTCGACACCGTCTTCCAGGCGGCCATCCGTCGCGCCGTCGCGCCGGTCTCCGCCTGGGAGAACCTGCCCCTCCCGGGCAACCGCAGGCTCCGCGCCGCGAACGCGCTGCTGCGCCGCACGGTCGGCGACATCGTCGCCGACCGCCGGACGGACCCCGAACCCCCCGACGACCTCGTCTCCCTGCTCCTCGACACCCGCGACGAGGACGGCCGGCCCCTGGACGACGAGGAGATCCTCTCCGAGATCACCGCCCTGCTGGCCGCCGGCTCCGAGACCACCGCGGTCACCATGGCGTGGCTCCTCCACGAACTGGGCCGCAACCCCGACCTCGAAGAACGCCTGCACCAGGAGGTCGACACCGTCCTGGCCGGCGGCCGGCTCACCGCCGACCACCTTCCCCGGCTCGTCCTCACCCGCAGGCTCGTCACCGAGACACTGCGCCTGCACAACCCCGGCTGGATCGTGACCCGCCAGGCCACCGTGCCCGTACGGCTCGGCACCGCGCTCCTGCCCGCCGGGGCCGACCTCGTCTGGAGCCCGTACGCGCTCCACCGGGACCCCGGGCTGTACCACGACCCGCTGCGGTTCGACCCGGACCGCTGGCTCCCCGACCGGCCCCAGCCCGCCAGGGGCGCGTACATCCCCTTCGGCGCCGGGAAGCGCATGTGCATCGGCGACGGGTTCACCTGGGCCGAGGCGACGGTCCTGACCGCCCTCGTCGCGTCCCGCTGGACGCTGCGGCACGCACCCGGCACCACCGTCCGGCCCGTACCCGCCATCACCGTCCACCCCTCCTCCCTCCACATGATCGCCGAGGCCAGGGGCACCGCGGCGGCGCGGGAGGCCGCGTGACCACCACCGACCGGCCGGGCACCACCGCCCTGCCCATGCCCGACCTCTCCGGCACCTTCCCCGGCCCCTTCCCGACGAGCCCGCACGCGGACCGCATCGCGGAGCACGTCGGCCGGTGGCTCCACCGGTTCCCGCTCCTCGGGCCGTCCGACGCACGGCACACCCTCTGCGACATCGTGGCGCACGGGGTGGCCAGGACCTTCCCCACCGCCGAGCCGGACGGCCTGTTCCTGTGCGCCGACCTCTTCCTGTGGCTCACCGCGTTCGACGACACCTTCGGCGAGGCGACGGCGGCCGGCAGCCCGGCCCGGCTGGTACGCCGGATCCAGACCTGCGTCCACCTCCTGGCCGACGGCGGGCCACCCGACGGCGCCGACCCCTTCGACGAGGCGCTCCAGGACCTCCTCGTGCGGCTGCGGACCCGGGCCACGGCCGCCCAGTACCTGCGGGTCACCGGGTGCCTCAGGGACGTCCTCTTCGGCATGCTCTGGGAGGCGCACCACCTCGCCGAACCCCACCACGTCACGGTGCGCGACTACCGGGCCGTACGCCCCCACACCGTGTTCGTGCGGACCCTCGTCGCCATGGCCGAGGTCGTGCTGCGGTACGAACTGCCGGACGAGGCGCGGAACTCCCCGGCGGTGCGGCAACCGGAGTCGGCCGTCGCCGACCTCGCCGGCGTGCTGAACGACCTCGCCTCCTACGCGAGGGAATCCGCCAGGGGCGTCCCCGACTCGCTGAACCTCGTCCCGTTGATCACGAGGGAGCAGCACTGCGACATCCCCGGCGCCTACGCAGCGGCCTCCCGCCTGGGGGAGGAGTACGCCGCAACGGCCCGGCACGGAATCGCCGCGCTGATGACCGGCGACTCCGCACCGCTCGCCCGGCATGCCCGGGCCCTGGAATCCATCGCCTGCTCCTACGCCTGGCACATCGACCACGCCCGCTACAGGAAGGGCTGACCCCCCTCACGCGCCCGCCGACCGGAACCGCCGCACACCCCGGGACGGCCGGCGGGCTGTGCGGCCACAGGGCCGTCAGGCGCCTGCGTGTTCATATGCTTGAACATTGCTCGTCATCATAAACTTCTCCGGCCCTGCCCGCCGGTGGAGATTGTCCTGTCATCTGCTCCTCGGGCGAGAAGATTAGCCGTCCGGACGCGTGATCGCAGGGTTATTCACTCCAGAGTGGCAGACAAGCAGTGAGGCGATGCCGCCCACGGTGCGACGGCTCAGATTTCATATGTGACAGGAACCTTGTTGGCCCGTCAGAAGCGGCCCTATCCTCGCGGACAGAAATCGCTTCCTGTGAGCGAGCCTCGTTCCGGTTGATGCGGCCGTCATGGCATCGACCGCGACATCCGCACGGGCCGATGCCGGTGCGGGGGCTTCGCGCGGGTCGTCGATCCGCTACGGAGCGGCGGGTATGTGTCATGCCCATGCCGCAATCTCCTCCGTCGCAGTTCACCGTCCGTCGCAGTTCGTCGCCGTCGCCGTCGCCGTTGCCGTCGCCGTTGGCGCGGCGAGCGCCGCGGTGACCCGCGGCGGCCGCGGGGTCGGGCTTCGGCGGGAATGCCGACCCGGTCGCGTCGGGGAGGGCACTCGTGGCGGGACCTGTGAGCCCTGCCCGGTGACAGGTCGACAGCCCCGACGGCCCGCCGGCAGGACGGGCGTACGTACGCAGCACCACCCACCCAGAGTTCGAAAACCATTCGGGAGACGGATATGAGACGACCAGTCGCCCTGCGACTCCACGCGGCACTCGCCACGACGGCCCTGGCGGCCGCGACCGGTGTGGTCGTGCTGGCCATGCCCTCGGCATCGGCGGCGGTGACCGGCAGTGCCACGGGCTACGCGTCCCAGAACGGGGGGACCACCGGTGGTGCCGGCGGGCAGACCGTGCGTGCCACCACGGGGACCGCGATCCACGCGGCCCTGTGCGGCCGGGCCAGCGCCAGCACCCCGATCACCATCGAGGTCGAGGGCACCATCAACCACGGCAACACCGCCAAGGTGTCGGGTTCCAGCTGCAACACCGCCGCGGGCGTCATCGAGCTCAAGCAGATCAGCAACGTCACGATCGTCGGCGTCGGCAGCGGAGCCGTCTTCGACCAACTGGGCATCCACATCCGGGAGTCCAGCAACATCATCATCCAGAACGTGACCGTCAAGAACGTCAAGAAGTCGGGCTCGCCCACGTCCAACGGCGGTGACGCCATCGGCATGGAGAGCGACGTCCGCAACGTCTGGGTCGACCACGCCACCCTTGAGGCGTCGGGCGGGGAGTCGGAAGGGTTCGACGGCCTCTTCGACATGAAGGACAACACCCAGTACGTGACGCTGTCCTACAGCACCCTGCGCAACTCCGGCCGCGGTGGCCTCATCGGGTCCAGCGAGACCGAGCTCTCGAACGGCTTCGTCACCTTCCACCACAACCTGTACGAGAACATCGACTCCCGCACGCCCCTGCTGCGGGGCGGCACGGCCCACATCTACAACAACTACTACGTGAAGCTCAACGAGTCCGGGATCAACTCCCGGGCCGGGGCCCGCGCCAGGGTCGACAACAACTACTTCAAGGACTCCAAGGACGTCCTGGGCACCTTCTACACCAGCGCGGCCGGTTACTGGCAGGTCGCCGGCAACATCTTCGACAACGTGACCTGGTCCAGCCCCGGCACCGAAAACAACCCCGCCGGGCCCGACGTGAAGTCCACCACCACGGTCAGCATCCCCTACTCGTTCAGCCTGGATGCGGCCGGCTGCGTGCCGGACATCGTGACCCAGACCGCAGGGGCCAACAAGGGGCTGAAGGTGTCGAACGGCGCCTGCACACCGCAGACGCCGTCACCGAGCCCGACCACCCCCACGCCGACCCCCACGCCGACCCCCACCCCCACGCCGACGCCGACGCAGACCGGGGGAACCAACCTCAGCATCGGCGCCGGTGCCGACGGCTCCAGCAAGGCCAGCGGCACGAGCTACGGCAACGTCAAGGACGGCAACCTGAGCACCTACTGGTCGCCGGCCGGCTCCACCGGTTCCGTCTCGGTCAAGTGGTCCTCCGCCACCGCGGTGGCCCGCATCAACATCCGGGAGGCAGCGGGCTCCGCGGGCAGCATCGGATCCTGGCGGGTCCTCAACGGTGACACCGGCGCCGTCCTGGCGTCCGGCAGCGGCGCGGGCGCCATCGCGGTCCCCCGTACCTCGCTGAGCAAGATCACCTTCGAGATCACCGGCTCGACCGGAACGCCGAAGGTCGCCGAGTTCGAGACCTACGCGAGTTAGCGGACACGCCCTGGCGGGCACGGTCCCGTAGTCCGGGACCGTGCCCCACCGAACCCACGGGCCGCAGACACCGCACGCGGCCGGTGCGCGTGGACCGCAGGTCGGCCGGGCGCGCACCGGACGGCGCAGGAGAGTTCGGCCCGGCCCCCGGGCCGGGCCGGGCGGTCCGGAATCACGGCAGCGCCGTCAGGCCGACCGGTTCCGTCGTGCTCGCCACGATCAGGGTGCCGACGCAATCCCTGAGCAGCGTCTGGACCTCGGTGTCGAGCCTGTCGTCGGTGATGAAGAGATCGGCCTCGTCGAGCCGGGCGAAGCTGCTGAGCCCGACGACCCCCCACTTGGTGTGGTCGGCGACCACCGCGATCCGCTGGGCGGAGGAGATGAGGGCACGGTTGGTCTGGGCCTCCGCGAGGTTCGGCGTGGTGAGACCCGCCCGGTCCGAGACGCCGTGGGCGCCCAGGATCAGCAGGTCGACGTGGAGACTGCGGATCGCCTGGTCCGCGATCGGGCCGACCAGCGCCGCCGAGCGCGTGGGCGAGCCCCCGGTCAGCAGCAGGGACGGTGTGCCCGAGCCGCGTTCCTGAGCGGTGGTGCGAAGGAGATCGCCGATCGGGAGGGAGTTGGTGACCACCGTCAGGTGTGGGATGTTCAGCAGTCGCGTGGCGATCGCGTAGGTCGTGGTGCCGGCCGAGAGGGCGACCACGGTGCCGGGTTCGACGAGTGAGGCCGCCGCGTCGGCGACGGCGGCCTTCGCCGCGGACTCCCGCCCGGACTTGGCTTCGAAGCCGGGTTCGTCGACCGCCCCACCGGGAACGGCCACGGCGCCCCCGTGGACCTTCTGCACCACTCCGGCTCTCACGAGCGCGTCCAGATCGCGTCGGATGGTCATGTCGGAGACCCCGAACTGTTCGACGAGGTCGGACACCCGGACGGCACCTGACTGGCGCACGAGGTCGACGATGAGGGAACGCCGCTGGGACGCCAGCAACGCCGCATCCGCCATGACCATCCCCTGTCGTACGCATCACACGCCGTGACACCACACCGAAACCACCGGAACCGAACAGGTACAGGATATGCCTCAACATCACGGGGAAGGAACGGGCAGACTGTCGTGATCGGCCGGCGGGTCGCCCGGGCGCCCGACACCCGGCCGATCCGGTGAGCGGTGAGCGGGCCGGCCACGGTCCGCCGATGTGGGCTTCCGGCGGACTGCGGGGCTGTTCCGTCGGGTGTGTTTCGTTCCTGATTCAACTCGCCGGTCCTGTTCCAGGTGTCGTGGGTGAAGGCGGAGACGTCGGCCGGGGCGCCCTACTGCACGGCGGCCCCGGTGATTCCGCGTGTCGCGAGCGACGGATCGATGAGCAGCTTGGCGTGGCTCCCGGGGTCGGCCAGGGCGGTGAAGGCGTCAGGGACGTCCGCCAGCCCCACCCGGCCGGTGACCAGGGAGGACACGCCGAGCGTGCCGTCGGCGAGGGCGTGGAGGGTGTCGCGGAATTCCAGCGGTGTGTATCCGACGACGAAACGGAGGTCGAGTTCCTTGTTCACGGCGAGTGCGGGGCGGATCGCGTCGGAGCCCATGCAGACCCCGACGACGACGACACGCGTGTGCAGGGGGGCGTGGGCCAGGATGTCGTCGAGCATGCCGGGCACGCCGACGCATTCGAACACCACCGGGCGCTTCGGCCGGGTGGCGCCGAGGGAGTCCAGCACGCGCCAGGTGGCCCACCAGGGCAGCGGGAGTCTGGCCATGCCCTCGACCGCGTCGATGCCGGCGTTGTACTCGTCGGGCATCGAGGTGACGAAGCCGTGGCCGCCGGACGCCTCCTCCCAGGGGGACTCGACCGCGGGGTCGACCACGATGTCGGCGCCGAGGCCCCGGGCGAGCGCCCGTCGGCCGGCCGAGTAGTCGCTCGCGATCACGGTGCCGACCTTGCGGGACTTCAGCACGGCTATCACCGCGAGCCCCACCGGCCCGCAGCCGAGGACGATCGCGACGTCCTTGCGCCGTACCTCGCCACGGTCGACGGCGTGCCAGGCGACCGCCATGGGTTCCGTGAGGGCTGCGAGATCGGCGGGCAGGCCGTTGGGCACCGGGAGGGTCAGCGCCTCCTGCACGACGACGTACTCCGCGAAGCCGCCGGGGGCGTCCGCCGACAGGCCGATGCCGTCGACCTGCCGGCCGCGCCGCACCAGCGGGATGGTGACGACCGGTGTGCCGGGCGGGATCCTGCTCTTCCCCCCGGGGCCGTGGTCGACGACCTTGCCGTGGATCTCGTGCCCGAGCACGACGTCCTGGCCGGACCGGAGGTAGCGGGGATAGCCGCACAGGTCGAGTGCGTCGGCCAGCCGGTCGGCGTGCTGACGGGCGTGCAGGTCCGAACCGCAGATTCCGCACCGCTCGACGGCGACGAGCAGCTGGCCCTCCGCGGGGCGCGGCATCGGCAGATCGACGAGTGTCAGGCGTCCGCGGGTGAGGCTCACGGCCTTCATGCCGGCTCTCCTGTGGTGGCGGGGCTGGGGTCGGAGGGCCGTGGTGCGTCGGCGAGGCGGTAGGCGCGTGGTTGCCGGCGCACGGCCCGGCGGCGGAAGCGGAAGGTCCAGTCCGGGTAGATGGTGGCGTTGCGGCCGTTCGCGTCCCGGTAGAACGTGCGGCAGCCGCCCAGCTCCCAGACCGTCTTCGCCAGCTTGAGGTCGAGCTCCGCGTTGTACGCGTCGTGCACCTGCCGGTCCACCTCGATGGACGTGGCACCGGACCGGTGCAGGGTGTGGATCGCGTTCTTCACGTGCTCCACCTGGGCCTCGATCATGTAGACCATGGAGCTGTGACCGAGGCCGGAGTTGGGCCCGAGGAACATGAAGAAGTTCGGGAAGCCCGGGACGGACACGCCCAGGTAGGCGCGGGGGGAGCCCTGCCAGGCCGCGTTCATCGGCACGCCGCCGCGGCCGCGCACCCGGTCGGCGAACGGGATGTCGGCGACGTGGAAGCCGGTGCCGAAGATGATGGCGTCCACCTCCCGCTCGACCCCGTCCGCGTCGATCACGCTGTGCTCGCGGATCTCCTGCAGCGCCCTGGGCACGAGTTCGACGTTCGGCTTCTGGAGGGCGGGGTACCAGGCGTTCGACGGCACGATCCGCTTGCAGCCGAGCGTGAAGTCGGGGGTGAGGGCCCGGCGCAGCACCGGGTCCGGCACCTGGCGTTCCAGGTGCTTGCGGGCGACGCCTTCGACGATCCGCATGAGGCCAGGCCGTTTGGCGAAGCCGAGCACCAGGATCTCCTTGGCGGCGTACACCTTGGCGCGGGCGATCCGCTGCCGGAGCGGCCGGGCACGGAACCGCTCCCGCTCCGCCTCGGTGATCGGCCGGTTGTCGTGCGGGGTGATCCAGGGCGCGCTGCGCTGGAAGACGAACAGCCGGTCCACCCGGTCCGCGATCTCGGGGACGTACTGGATCGCGGAGGCGCCCGTGCCGATCGACGCGACCCGGGCGCCGGTGAGGTCCGCGGTGTGGTCCCACCGGGCCGAGTGCATGAGCGTGCCGCGGAAGCGGTCGATGCCCGGGACGTCGGGCAGCCTGGGTTCGGTCAGCGGGCCCACGGCGCTGACGAGGACGCGCGCGGTCCACCGCCCCCTGTTCGTCGTGACGTACCAGAGGTGGTCGTTCTCGTCCCACCGGGCTTCCTCGACCTCGGTGCCGGTGCGCAGGTGCGGGCGCAGGCCGAAGCGGTCGAGGCAGGTCTGCAGGTAGGCCCGGATCTCCGCCCGCGGGGAGTAGGTCGAGGTCCAGTCCGGATTGGGGGCGAAGGAGAACGAGTACAGGTGGGACGGGACGTCGCACCGGCAGCCGGGATACGTGTTGGACTGCCAGACGCCGCCGGCCGCGGGTTCGCGCTCCAGGATGACGAAGTCGGTGAGCTCCGACTCGCGGAGCGCCCTGCCGAGGCCGATCCCGGAGAACCCGGCGCCGACGACGAGGACCTGGGTGTGCCGGACCGTGATGTCGTCCTCCCGGGTGCCGGCGGGTGTGTCGGGCCGGCCGGGCGTCGTCCCGGTGCCGACCGTCTCCTTCCGGTCGTCGTTCATGCGGTGGCCTCGCGGGCGAGCATCGAGTCGCGGTCGGCCTGGACGGAGCGGGCGGTGAGGAGCATGCCGACCGCCGCGACGGCGAAGGCGAGTGGAACGGTGATCGTCATCGCGGTCTGCAGGCCGTGGGCCGAGGCCGCGTCGGACGCGGAGCCCGCGGCCAGGGCGTCGGACAGCGCACCGACGAGGACGGGGCCGCCGGCTCCGCCCAGCAGGTAGCCGACGGCGAACATCAGGCCCAGGGCGCCGGAGCGCTGCTCGGGGCCGATGACGTCGGACACCACGGGAACGGCCGCCGCGAGGTAGACGATGCCGAGCATGTAGCCCAGGCTGAGGAACACCACCAGTTGCCACAGCGAGCCCTGGTCCGCGGCGAGGCCGATGAGGGAGAACACCGCTGCGCCGGCCAGACAGGCCGTGGCCACCCGGGTCCGGGCCGCGGGTGAGGTCCGGGCGGCCCGGTCGAGGACCCGGCCGCCCGCCAGGAGACCGACCAGCCCGGTGAGACCGACGACGACTCCGCCGACGGCGCCGGCGGCGACCAGGTCGAGCCCGTACCAGCGCTGGAGGACGGGAGTGAGGAAGGTGCCGACGGCGTACGCCGCGAAGTTGTAGCCGGCGAACGCGACGAGCATCCCGTAAAGGGACCTGACCTTGAGCAGCGAGCGCAGGGACGCCGCGCGGTTCTCCCGCCCGGGGCCCGCACCGGGCACCGGTTCGGCGGCGCCGCGCTCGGGTTCGCGGATCCGCAGGACGAGAAGGGCCACCACGACGCCCGGCACGGCGGCGGCGAGGAACGGGGCCCGCCAGGAGTCGAACGCGACGGCGAGCCCGCCGGCGGTGAGGAAGGCGAGCAGTGTGCCGATGGGAAAGCCCAGCATGAAAAGGGAGTTGGCCCGGGAGCGGCGCTCGCTCGGATACAGGTCCGACAGCAGCGAGCCGGTGGCCGGCCCGTAGCTGGACTCCCCGACACCGACACCCACCCGGGAGGCGAAGAATCCCCAGAAGCCGGGCAGCAGTGCCCCGGCGGCCGTGAAGGCGCTCCACGCGAACAGTCCCCAGCCGGCGACCTTCGCACGCGGGATCCGGTCCGCGAGCCGGCCCAGCGGGACGCCCGCGGCGGCGGCGACGAGGACGAACGCCGAGGCGAGGATGCCGACCCGGGTGTCGTCGAGGCCGAACTCGTCCTTGATCGGCTCCAGCACGACGGAAGGCAGTGCCCGGTCGTAGAAGTTCAGCAGGTTGCCGACGAACAGCAGCCAGAGAACGTATCCCGTGGCGGAGCGGGGCGGTGCCTGAGCTGTGCCCAGGAGCTTGGAGAGCGGACGTGTCACGGGGGAGTCCCTTCGACGGTGAAGAGCGCTCTGACTGGTAGCCGGAACAAGGCGCCACGAGCTTGGCCATAGTGTGGCGGCGACCTGACCTCGTGCATACGGCTCCTCCGATAAGATCGCGGCGCCGAACTTGTTTCGGCGAACAAACCTGGCAGTAGACCGAGGTGGAGCCCATGGAGCACGAGATTCCGCCCGTCTGGCCCGTACGGCGACGGATGCCCGACCTCGCCACGCTCGACGGCCCGACGCGCGAAGCGGTGGTGGCGGCCGTGGAGCGTCTGCGCGCTCTGCGCGAGGTCTTCGCCGATCGTGTCCTGGCCCTCATCCGGTCGGACGTTCCCGGCTACGCGGTCATGTCCGACGACGACCTCCGGGTGTCGGCCCACCGCTTCATGGACATCCTCCTCGGGGAGCTCTCGGCCCTGCGGGTCCCCGACGGCGCGCTGCGCGACATGCTCGGCGAGTACGCCCTCGAACGCGTCGCCCGTGGGGTTCCTCTCGACGTCCTGGCCATCGGTTACCAACTGGGCTCACGCGAGATGCTCGCCCTCATCGACGAGGTCGCCGAAGAGGTGGGCCTGCCCTCCGGATTCCTGCTCGCGGTGCACGACAGCACCTGGGAGTTCGCCAACGAGGCGTCCTCGGTCTTCGCCAGGGTCCAGCACGACCTCGTCCTGGAGCGCGCGCACTTCGACGCCGAGCGCCGGTCCGCCTTCGCGAGGGGCGTGCTCGGCGGAGCGTTCACGGCCGAGCGGATCCACCGTGACGCCCATCTCTTCGGGCTCGACCTCAACCTTCCCCACGTCGCCCTCGCCGCGCGGGCGACGTCCGCCACCGCCGCCGACGCGGTCCGCCGCGTCGTCGCGTCCGCCGTCCGTGTCCCCGCCGACCGTCTCCTGCTGGCCCAGGTCGGATCCAGCCTGGGCTTCATCCTGCCGAAGGCCCCCGAGGACGTCGCCCGCCACCTGGTCGCCGTCGGTCCGCCGCTCCCGCTCGACCAGCTGCACCACGGCTTCGACGAGGCGGTGGTGGCGCTCGAAACGGCCGAGCGGTTCACGATGACCGGGCTCGTGCGGCTGTCCGACCTCGGACCGCGCCCACTCGTCCGCTCCGCCGCCCGGACCGCCGCCCAGCTCGCCGCGCGTCACCTCACGGCTCTCGACGAGGCGGGACGATCGAGCCGCGAGATCGAGCAGACCACCCGGGCGTACCTGGACTGCGACCAGGGGGTCCAGGAGACGGCGCGACGACTTGCCGTGCACCCGAACACCGTGCGCTACCGCGTCAACCGCTTCCAGACGCTCACCGGACTGGACCTGCGGCGTACCGAGGACCTGGTGACCGCGTGGTGGCTGCTGAACCGACGGCGGCCGCAGAGCCGTCCGTCCCGGCAGCCCGCCCCACCCACCTGACCCGACTCCTCGGACGAACGCGCGGCCGCGGCGGGACCGGAGGGCACCGGCGCCCGGGACGCGGGGCGGACGGGCCTTGTGGACGGGTGCCCCGGTCCCGTCGGGTGCGGGGTGCCGGGGCGGCGGGGCGGCGGTGGTCGGTCTGGTGGTTTCTTGGGGTGTCGGACCGACCGGCCTCAGTTGCAGGTGACGCCGGCGGACTTCCAGGTGGTGGTGTCGACCATGGTGGTGGGGGCGAAGGCCTCGGCCGGGAAGTCCTTGCTGTTCTTGAGCTTGTCGTACATGGTCTGGACGGCGAGGGCGCCGACGTCCTTGCCGTTGATGAAGAGGGCGGCCTTCATGCCGGAGGGCTTGGTGCCGCTCCAGTCCTTGCAGGCGAGGTAGGCGCCGAGGCCGACGCCGATGACGTTGTCGGCGGTGATGCCGGCGTTCTCCATGGCGGTGACGCCGCCCTGGACGTTCTCGTCGTTGCAGCCCCAGACGATCCAGTGCTTGACGCCCGCGTTCGCGGTGATGGTGGCCGCGATCTTGTCCTGGGCGCCGGTGGGGGTGTTGTCGGTGGCGACGTCGATCTTCTGGATGCTCGCACCGGCGGCGTCGATGAACGCGTCCTTCGCGGCGTTGACCCGGTCGGCGCAGACGGTGACGTCCTGCTTCCACGCCGAGATGATGCGGGTGTCGGCCTGGTTCCAGCCGGCCTTCTTGAACTCCTCGGCGGCGCGCTTGCCGACCTCGCCGCCCATCTGCTGGCCGGAGAAGCCGATCCGGGCGACGAGGCCGTCCTTGGCGCAGGCGGACGGGTCGGGGCCGGTGGCGCAGATCTGGTCGTCGGAGGTGAGCAGGGCGACCTTGGCGTCCTTGGTCAGCTGCACGACCTGGGGGCCGACGGCCGGGTCGGGCACGACGATGATGACGCCGTTGGTCTTCTGCGCGATGGCGGACTGGACCTCGCTGACGGTCTTGTTGGCGTCGTTGCCGAGGTTGACGACCTTCAGGTCGATGCCGAGCTCGGCGGCCTTGGCCTTGGCGCCGGCCGCCTCGCCGACGAAGTACTCCTGGTCGCCCTGCTTCTGCAGGTAGGTGATCGAGATCTTGCCGTTCACCGGTGCCGCGGGAGCGGCGTCCGGCTTCGTCGACTCCTGCCCGGTGGAACAGGCGGTGGTCAGGCCGAGGGTGAGCAGCAGGCCGGTCGCGGCGACGGCGCGGCGGGTGGTGCGGAACATGGGCAGAGCTCCTTGAGCGCGCGCCGGGATGGCGCTGGGGGTGCGGGGGAAAGCGGTGGGTGTCGGGAGCGCACGGCCGACCGCGGTGGGAGAGGGCTGGACCTCTCCGGAGCCGTCCGGTGGCCAGCCTCACCAATAACCAACATGTTCAAACGGTATGCAACACATGACATCCCTGTTACGCAGTGACGTCAAGGGGATGGGAGGACCCGATATCGCCTCGTGACCATCCGTCGCACGCGTCTCGGCGGGCCGGGCCCCGATCGGTCAAAGTTCTGAAATGGCAGGCCTGTTGAATTCTCGACCAGCTGGGCGGCAGCGGCGGCAGCAGCATCCCTGCTTCCCGGGCCTGCACGCGGCCGGCCTGCCATTTCACTCACAACCCAACATCGGCTCGGCCGGTGGTGGTGATGCCGAAGGCTGCCGCCCTTCACGCTGTGGACGGCAGCCTTCGTTCACGGCCCGGACGTACCGGACGAGTTCTTCCACCGGTGCGGGAGCCGGGATGGTTCCTGCTACATCACCGTCAGGCTGTCGAAGTTGGCGCCCGTGGCCTTGGTGAGGGTCGCCCGGACGCTGACGTTCGTCCCCTGCGGGAGGTTCTCGGTGAAGGAGGCCGTCGCCCAGGTGTCCCAGCTGCCCGTGGGCGGCAGGGCGAGGGTGGAGCCCTTCGTGCCGTTGACGTCGATGGTCACGGGGCGGTCGGTGTCGCTCCCGTTGGCGTAGCGGATGAGGAGCTGCCTCGTCCCGGCCGATGCCACACCGACCGTCCACGTGATGGTGGCGCCCGCGGACGTTCCGTTGAAGTCGGTGTAGCCGGTGCCGGTGTAGCCGGGGTGGAGCGTGTCGAGGACGAACGTGCTGTCGAACCGCGCGCTCTCGGCCTGGTAGACCGTGCCGCCGCCGACGGCGGGGAAGGCGGCGCCGCTGGGTTCGACGGTCGCGGCGGTGCCGCCGTTCGTGCTCACGGCGATCTCCGCCGTGATGACGGTCAGGATCTTCGCCTGCGCGTCCCATACGCTGCCGGCCCCGTTGCCGCTGATGAGGGCCGCGGCCTCGCTGGTGAACGCCGGCAGGGTGGCACCCCCGTTGACCCGCATCCCGACGGGCTTCGCCAGGCCGTGGAAACGGACGACGTAGCGGCGCCTGTCGGGCGCGCCCTGGTACGTCCCCTGCGGGTGGGCGATGACGACGCGGGTGGAGGCGTCGGTGTAGGTGAGGCGGGTGACGCTCGTGTTCTGGGCACCGGCCCGGTACGCCTCGGTCACGCCGTCGTCCTCGACGAGCTGGAAGGCGCCGTCGGCCCCCGAGTAGACCTCCATCTCCAGCTGCCGCTCGGTGAGGTAGGCGGTGCTCTGCGCGTACGGGTACCTGGGCAGGATCGCCCCCGCCTTGACGAACAGCGGTGTCTCGCCGGTACGGGTGGTGTAGGCGAAGTCGCCGGTGTCGGATCCGGTGTGCTTGATGTCGGCCCAGAAGTTGTACCAGGTGGCCCCGGCCGGCAGCCAGACCTGCTGGACGCCCCCGCCGTCGGAGGTGAGGGGTGCGACGAGGAGCGAAGGACCCCACAGGTACTGCAGGTCGTGGGTGTAGGCCTGGGGCCGGTCCTGGTAGTCGATCACCATGGCCCGCGCCATGGGCATGCCGGTGGCGGCGGCCTGGTGGGCGAGCGTGTAGATGTACGGCATCAGGGTGTACCGCAGCCGGCCGTACCGCGCGAAGTCGGCCTGTGCCTGCGCTCCCTGGTCGAGCGGCCAGCGCGACGCCTTCGTGCCGTACTGTGCGGTCGAGGCGCCGGTGTGGGGCCGCCAGATCGGGGAGAAGCTGGACCAGGCGACCGGCCAGTTGCGGTAGAAGGCGTCGGAGACCGCGCCGCCGGCGAAGCCGCCGCCGTCGATGTTGGCGAAGGGGAAGCCGCCGAGGCCGGCCGTCTGCATGCCCCGGATCTGGTTCTGCATCTCCTCGTAGGTCTGGCTGATGTCACCCGTCCAGTAGTGCCCGTAGCGCTGCTGGCCCGCGGTGGCACCGCGGCTCCAGGTCCACGGGCGCTTGGCGGATCCGATGTGCCCGCTCCCGGAGGGGTCCCAGCCCTCGCCGCCGACCCCCTTGTGCAGGTTCAGGAAGTAGGCGTTGCGCCCTTCGGCCCAGGTGCGGCCGTCGGCCATCTTCGCCGTGTACGGGATCCCTCCGAGGTCGTCGGTCTCGTCGATCCACAGACCGTCGCCGGGGTACTTGAGGGCAGGGTTGAGGGCCTTGTCCCAGAAGACCTTCCACACCCACGCGCGGGTGGCCGGGTTGCTCCAGTCGGGGACGGCGTTGTTCTCCTTCACGTTCGTCAGGTCGGCCGCCGCGAGGCTGTAGCCGGGCGGCGGGCCGGCCTTCCACCCCGCCATCTCGTTGGTGTTGTTGCGGTTGTAGTCCAGGGTCACGGTGACGCCGTTCGCGGCGGCCCACGCCTGGTAACCGGCGGGGTCGGGCCAGCGGTCGGGGCTGAACTCGAACCACGAGCCGGACCAGGAGCCCGAGCCCGCGCGCCAGCGGTTGTCGTTGACCTGGTGGTCGAAGGGGAAGCCGGCCGCGCGGTGCCGGCCGATCTTCTCGCGCCACCAGGCCTGGGTGCTCACGTCGGCGAAGCTCTTGTCGGACATGTGGAGTCCGAAGATGGACCGCTGGGGCAGTCGCGGGCGGCCGGTGAGCTGGGTGTAGCGGTCGAGGAGCTGCGAGAACCGGGGACCGTTGATCACGAAGTAGTCCACCTGCGGGCGCACGCCGCCGGAGTCGTGCCCGTCGGCGAAGAACCCGTACCCGTTGCTGCCGCCGAAGTTGAAGGTCGTGTCGAACGTGGTGTTGAAGAACACCCCGTACCCCTTGCTGGAGAGGTAGAACGGCACGATGGCGGGCGCCTGGTCGATCGGGTTGTGGGCGGCGGCGTACGCGTCGGCGTAGTTGTGGGAGACCGAGTCCCCGGTGCGGTCGAGCCTCGGTGCGCGGCCGAGCACGCCGTGCCCGGCCTTGAGGAAGTGCTCGTCGGAGGACGGCGGGACGAACGCCTGGGCCGCGACGGTGGCGTTCGTGCCGCTCCAGTTGATGCCGCGGGTGGCGTCCTCCTTCGCCAGCAGCGCGCCGGTGGCCCGCGAGTAGAACTCCAGCCGCATCGGCCGCTTGCGCAGGACGACGCGCAGGCCGTCGGCCGCGGCGGTGTGCACCTCGACGGTGTCCGCGGTGACGGTGAGGCTCAGGCTGCCGCCCATGGCGGTGTGGTTCGCGGGCACCACCATCTCGTAGCGGGTGTCCGCGAAGAGGCTCTCCCCGGCGCGGGCCGCGTGCACCCGGACGATCTGGTCCCCGTACGCGGTGAGCCGCAGTTGCTGGCCGGTCGTGCTGGTGACGGTGACGCTCCGGCTGTCGGCCGTGTGCTTGGCGTAGTCGGCGAACTGTTCCGTGGCCGCGGCCGCCGCGCGGGTGGGCACGGTGCTCACCGCACCGACGGCCAGTGCGCCGACGGCCGTCGACAGCAGGGTCCTGCGCTTGATCTGTCCGCGTTCCATCGTCTCTCCCATACGTGTGGCTGCCAGGGGTGGTCGAAGCAGCGTTCTCGGCCGTGCAGCGGGCCGCGGGCGGGGGTGCGGGGCTGCCGGGCCGGGGGTGGTGCGCAGGCGCGCCGGCGTGACCGCCGTCGAGGAGCGCGGGCGACTCGCCGCGCCTGCGGGGGGGTGTCCGGACTCGAACCCCTTCCGGCGTGGCTCCTGTCAGGAGACGCGCCAGACCTGGTTCGAGCCGCCGTTGCTGCTCCACTGGTCGAGGGCGGTGCCCGCGGTGGTGGAGTTCTTCGGCACGTCGACGACCAGGCCGCTGTTGAGGTTCTTGAGGACGTAGGAGGTGTTCGACGCGGAGGCGTAGTCGCCGACCGCGTCGAAGGCCCACAGCTGGCCGGCCGCGCCGGAGCACGGCCACTGGACGAGCTTCCCGCCCGCCGTGGTGGAGGAGCCCGACACGTCCAGGCACTTGCCGCTCTTGGCGCTGACGAGACTGAAGACGTTGCCGTAGGCGCGGCGGAGGTTCCAGGTCTGGTTGGTGCCGCCGGTGGCCGGCCACTGGATGACGGCGGCGCCGTCGCTCGTGGACTCCTTCTCGACGTCGACGACCTGCGAGTTGCCGGCGCCGGTGAGGACGTGGCCGGCCGCGCTGGGCACGGACGCGTCGGCGGTCCAGGTGCCCGCGGAGAGGTCCAGTGACCAGGACGAGAACCATCCGACGTTCAGCGTCGTGCCCGAGAAGGTGATCGGCAGCCAGACGAGCGGGGAGTTGCCCAGGTCCGAGGCGTTCCAGCGGTCGCCGGCGTAGATGTACGTGGTGCCCGAGGAGCCGCTGACCGGGATGATGTTCGCGGTCTGGGTGTTGTACGTCGAGGTGCCGACGGGTGCGAACTCGGTGAGCGTGGACCACGGCCCGCTCAGCGAGGTGGCGCTGGCGTACACGTTGTCGTTGAGGTTCCAGCCGGTCAGGCGGGAGCCGAGGAGGTAGTAGCGGCCGCCGGACTTCATCATCGCCGGGGACTCGTAGTCGGGCAGGAGGGCGACGGTGGAGGCCGCCGAGAGGTAGTCGGCGGACAGCCGGTCGATGCGCAGGCCGTGCTGCGGGTCCCGGGAGAGCAGGTAGGCGGCGCCGTCGGACTCCTGGTAGAGGCCCAGGTCCTTGCTCTGGAAGCCCAGCGGCCGGGAGCTGCCCCGGTAGGTGTACGGGCCGCAGGGGGTGGAACTCGTCGCCACACCCACCTTCGCCTCGGAGTAGGAGGGGCTGTCGATGTGCATGTACATCACGTAGGTGCGGGTCGAGGCGTTGTAGATCACCTTGGGCCGCTCCACGATCCGGCCCGGCCCCAGGTCGCCGCTCGCCTGCCGGGACAGCGCGGTGCTGCGGTGGGTCCAGGTCTGCAGGTCGGTCGAGGAGTAGCAGGGGATCGCGCGGAAGGACGTGTCCGAGGAGTTCTCGCCGGTCTTGTCCTCGCCGAACGCGTACCAGGTGCTGCCCGACTTGACGATGCCCAGGCCGTGCATCTGCAGCCGGTTGCCGTTCTGGTCCTTCCACGCCGCGCCGGGGGTGAAGGTGCTCACGTCCGCCGCGTGGGCGGCGGGCAGTGGTCCCAGGACGGCTGCGGCGAGCAGCAGCAGTGCTGCCACGGCGCGCCGGAGCGTCACCGCCGGCGTGGGGGCGTTCTTCAGCATGGATTCCTGCCTTGTCCGAGGTCGTCGTCGACCGTTGCTGTGTGCTGTGTGCTGTGTGCTGTGTGCTGTGGCCGGGGGAGAGGGGAGTCGGGTGCCGCCGGGGCCCGGCGGGACGACCGCCGGGCCCGGGGAGGATGGCGCCGTCGGCCGGGGTGGCCGACGGCGCCGAGCGCTGCCGCGGGTCCGGCGGTCCTCGCCCGTGAAGAAGGACCGGAGGCATCCGCGGCAGCGCCGCACGGGGTCAGCCGGCCTGCGGCAGCGTCCACTTCTGGTTCGCGGCGCCGTTGCAGGGCCAGATCTGGAGCTGGGTGCCGTTGGTGGTGCTGGATCGCGGGTCGTCGAGGCACTTGCCGGTGGCGGGGTTGACCAGGGCGCCGTTGGAGGACTTCCAGTTCTGGTTGGCGGCGCCGTTGCAGGTCCACAACTCGACCAGGGTGCCGTCGGCGGTGCCGTTGCCGGTGATGTCGAGGCAGAGCCCGTTGGCGCGCAGGGTCTGGCCGTTCACGGTCCACCGCTGGGACGGTTCGCCGTTGCAGTCCCAGATCTGGGCCTTGGCCCCGGGTGTGGTCGATGCCTTGTAGTCGTCGAGGCACTTGCCGGCGATTCCCGACCTCACGGGGCCCGTCGGGTCGTGGGTGCCTGCTCCCGGCAGGGCCGCGACGAGTGCGTCCTCGGCGCTCGCCGTGGTGCTGGAGGAGACGTCCTTGACCGGTCCGGCCCAGGACACGCCGAATCCGCTGCTGTTGGTGTCGTGGGCCGTGATCGAGCTCGCCTGGGCGTTGAGCCACGAGTCGTAGGCGGTGGTGTGGGCGCCGGTGGCCAGCGCCCGCAGCCCGCGCACGAAGATGCCCTTGAACGAGACGGCGTCCTGGTTGCAGCCCGAGGCCTCGCACGGCTCGGTGAGGATGCCGTTCCTGGAGAGGCGGGAGGTCGCGGCGTCGGCGATCTCCCGGGCGGTGGTGAGCAGACCGGTGTCCCCGGTGGCCCTGGACAGCTCGGACAGGCCGGCGAGTATGACGCCCTGGTTGTAGGACCAGGTCTGCAGGCCGTTGTTCTTGCACGAGCCGGTGAGGCCGTCGTTGACCAGGTGCGAGCTGTTGATCATCCCGGTGCCCTTGAACCAGTTCCACTCCTGCTTGGCCCAGTTCAGGTAGGTGGTGTCACCCGGGATGCGGTTGTGCAGGGCGGCCGTCAGCTGGAGGAAGAGCTCGTTGGGGATGGCGTTCTTGTAGCTCCTGGCCGTGCTCCACCAGACGCCGCCGCCGCATGTCGAGTCCCAGTAGCCGTGGATGTAGTCGGCGTCGGTCCTGGCCATCTGCAGGTAGGCGGGGTTGCCGGTGATGTCGTAGGCCTGGACCCAGGCCAGTCCCCACCAGCCGGTGTCGTCCAGGTACTCGTTGGTGAAGTTCGACGCCTTGTGCTTCTCGAAGGCGCCGGAGATCGCGTACGCGTACTGGGAGTCGCCGGTGGTCTGCTGGTAGGTCTCGATGGTGCTCAGGGCCACCGCGGAGTTCCACCAGCCGGTGCCGATCTGGCCGGTGCCCGGGTTGTAGGACTTCATCAGCGCCGCGGCGCCGTTCGCGGCGGGTGAGGCCGCCGAGGCGGGGCCGGCCGCTCCGACCAGCGCCGACACTCCTAAGACGAAGGCGGTCAGGGCCGAGCCCAGGACCGGAGCGCCGCGCCGGCGCCCCGTCCCGTGGTCCTGGTCGCCGGGTGCGGTGGTGCTGCCGTCCGTGGCGTCGGCAGCGTGCGCGGCCGCCCTCGCCGCGGGGTGTCCGGCCGTGTGACGTTGCATGTCGTACCTCATTCGGGTGGGTGGTGGGGGTGGGGTGGGGCCCCTGTGACGTGCACGAAGTGAGGTGGAGGCTTTCGACGGGACGGCGTTGCGGGGATGTCACGTGACACGGTGCGGTCGTACGGGTTGCACGGGTCGCACGGCGCCGTACGGGCCGTACGGGCCGTACGGGTCGTGGGTTCGTGGGGGTCGCAGGGGAGGCCCGGGGCCGGAGGATCCGTCAGGACCCGGCGAGGGTCCAGGTGACGGTGTCGGTGTGGGTGGTACCGGCGATGGTGGCCGTGACGGTGAGGGTGTTGGCCCCCTGGCGGAGTGTCACGCCGGTCCACTTGAAGATGTGGTCCGGGCCGGTCCGCCGGCCGAGCGAGGTGCCGTTGAGCACGGCGGTGACCTCGGCGGCGTTGGAGTAGACCTTCACCTCGGTGGTGGCGGCGGTGCGCGAGGTCCAGCGGCGACCGGTGATGTAGAGGGTCGGCTCGGGGGACCAGTTGGCCTTGTACCAGTAGAAGGAGTCCTTGCGGGTGGCGCGGTCGCGGGTGACCAGGCCCTTGTCGTTGATGCCGCGCTGGCCGCCCTCGTCGCGTCCGTCGGAGGCGAAGTCGAACATGTTCCACACGTAGGTGCCCCAGACGAACGGCCGGGCGGCCAGTTGCTTCCAGGAGGCCTCGTGCAGGAGCGCCTGGTACTCCTCGGGGTGGAAACCGCTGCTGTAGCCGGTTGGGTTGAGGGCGTGCTGGGTGGTGTTCGCGCCTGCGCCGTACTCGGAGACGGCGAAGGTGCGGCCGGGCTCGGCCTTGTGGAGACCGTCGGCCCAGCCCCCCAGGTCGTTGTAGGAGCCGCCGTACCAGCCGTAGTACTTGTTGTACGCGGTGGTGTCGGCGTGGCCCGCGACCTTGGCGTCGTTGCCGAGGTTGTTGGCGTAGACGCTGATGCGGTCGGGATCCTCGCTCCTGACCAGTGCGGCCAGGCTCGCCAGCAGGGTGTTGGTGGCGGTGTCGTCGGAGCGCTGCTCGTTGCCGATGCCCCAGAAGACGATCGAGGGGTGGTTGTAGTTCTGCCGGATGAGCTCGCGCAGCTGGTTCTGCGTGCTGGTGGTGAAGGCCGTCGAGTTCGTGGTGCCGTTGACCAGCGGTATCTCGGCCCACACCACCAGGCCGGCGGCGTCGGCGAGGGTGTAGTCCTTCTGGTCGTGCTGGTAGTGGGCCATCCGGACGGTGTTGGCGCCGACCTCGCGGATGAGGGCGAAGTCCTGTTCGTGGTCGGCGTCGCTCTCGGCCCAGCCGACGACGGAGCGGTCCTGGTGCAGGTTGACGCCGTGCAGACCCAGGTGCCTGCCGTTGAGCGAGAACCCGCTCGTGGGGTCGAGGCCGAAGCTGCGCAGGCCCAGCGGCTCGGTGACGACGTCGGTGACCGTCCCCGCGGCGGCGTCCCGGATCTCGACGGTGGCGCTGTACTGGTACGGATCGGCCAGGCCGTCCCACCGGCGGGGGTTGGCGATGGTGAGCGTCTGTACGACGTCCAGGCCGGAGGCGGCCGCGATCGTCTGCGGCGCGCTGCTGCGGTCGGCCACGATCGTGCCGCTCGCGTCGGTGACGACGGCGCGCACCACCAGGGAGCGGCTCGTGGTGTTGTTGTTGAAGACCTTCGCGCGTACGTCGACCGTCGCGGAGGTGGCGGTGACGCCGCGCTGGCGCAGGTAGACGCCGGGGCCCGCGTAGTCGAGCATCCGCACCGCGAGCCTGTCGACCGCGTGGAGGCTGACGTTGCGGTAGAGGCCGCCCTCGAAGGTGTAGTCGGCGCTCAGCGGCGCGATGTCGGGGTCGGCGGCGTTGGTCACCCGGACGGCCAGCACGCTCTCCCGGCCCGGTGTGAGGTTCGCCGTGGCGCCGAACCGGAAGCGGGAGTAGCCGCCCTGGTGCCGGCCCAGGTGGGTGCCGTCGATCCAGACGTCGGCGACCTGGTTGGCCCCGGCGAACTGCAGGAAGAGCATCTTTCCCGACAGGTTCTCCGGCACGGTGACGCGCCTGCGGTACCAGCCGACGCCCCGGTAGTAGTTGCCGCCGCCGTCCGCCCCGTCCTGGGCGTTCCACGTGTGCGGCACGCTGAGCGAAGCCCACGCACCGTCGTCGAAGGCGGGTGCCTGCGCACCGGTGAGGTCGCCCTTGTGGAAACGCCACCCGGAGTTGAGGCTGAGTCGGGTGCGTGACGCGGGCGGCGTGTACGTCTGCGCGGCGGCCGGTGCGGCTTCGGCCGTGCCGCCCGCGGCGGTGACGGTGAACGCGGCGAGCGCGCCGCCCGCAAGGGTTCCGAGCACCTTCCGGCGGCTGGGATGTTCGTACATGGTGTGCCTTCCCGGGTGGGGGATGCGGCCCCGGGCGGCATGTGGGGCCACACCGTGCGGGGGAGGGGGCCCAGGGCGGAATCACTGGGTCCTATACGTGAACCATGATCTGCAATGTGAACTGCGATTAGAGGCGAGGCTAGGCCGGGGTGACGGCCAGGGTCAACCCTGCTGTTCGGACGAGTAGTTCTGCTCCGTGGGGCGTGGCCGCCCCTCGCGGAGATCATGTATGTGAACGGTGGGGCATGGTGGCCGCAACGGATCGCAGAGCGCCCGAAGCTCTGGCCAGCGGCTTTCCGCGCGACCGCCATGTCGGAAAATGTTTCTTTGGCTTGAGCATTGACCCTGGAAGAAACAGGACAGCACAATTTCCCCCATGCCCCTCGCGGGGCGAAGGGCACCTTCCGGCAACGGACCAGCACGCCAGGACGTGGCGACGGCGGCGACCGTCCCACGGATCGCACCACGGTCCCCTGCTGCGGCGGGCCGCCGCCTCTCTCACGAGAGGTGGGGGCGGCCGGCCGTCACCCGGGCGTGACGCGTCTCCGGCGCGCCATGCCCACGAAACCCACCAGCCACCGGAAGCGGATTCCACTCTGACCGGTCCGGGCCCGCAGCAGGCCGGCCCGGTCGGGCCGGACAGCTCGCATGATCCTCCGTCCCGTCGGGCGGCCGACCCGCCCGACGGGGCACCATCACACAGCGAAGGACATCACCCGCCATGCTCGAATTCCCCGGAAGCAGACTGAGCCTCCCCGCCCCCTCGCGCCGCCGGGTGCTGTCCACTCTCGCCGCCGCCGGCCTCGCGGCGCCCGTCCTCGCGGCCTGTTCCGCCCCGAGCAGCCCCGGTAGCGGCAGCCCCTCGGCGGCGCCCGCCTCGCTCGCCACCGCACCGGCCAAGCCGGTCACGCTGAACGTGCTGGACGTGGCGGGAAACCTGGCGCTGACCAAGCCGATGATCGAGGCGTTCACGGCCGCGCACCCCGAGATCGTCTCGCGGGTGACGTACAGCACCGGCACCGCGCCCCAGCTGGCCGCGAAGGTCCAGGCGCAGCAGCAGGCGGGCAACGTGCAGATCCACCTCGTGCTCACGGGGACCGACGGTCTGGCGGCGGGCATCCAGAAGGGCCTGTGGTACGGGTTGAAGCCGTACCACGACACGTTCTTCCCGGGCCTGATGGCCAACTACCAGCCGGCTGCGGCGGCGATGACCTCGCTGGCGGAGGACCAGGGGATCGAGCTGGTCTGGTACCCGTCGGGGCCGTTGCTGGAGTACGACCCGGCGAAGGTCCCGGCGCCCCCGGCCACCGCGGACGCACTGCTGGACTGGGCGAAGGCGAACCCGGGGAAGTTCCAGTACGCGCGGCCCGCGAACTCCGGTCCGGGGCGGACCTTCCTGATGGGCCTGCCGTACCTGCTGGGCGACTCCGATCCCACGGACCCGACCAACGGGTGGGCCAAGACGTGGGCGTACCTGACGGAGCTGAACAAGTACGTCGACTCGTACCCGGCGGGGACGACCGCGACGATGAAGAACCTCGCGGCCGGCACCGTCCACATGGTCGCCACGACGACGGGCTGGTACGTCAACCCGCGTGCGCTGGGCACTGTCCCGGCCGGGATGAAGGTCGCGAAGTTCTCGTCGTTCACCTGGGTGAGCGACGCCCAGTTCGGGGTGATCCCCAAGGGCGTCGACGCCGACGTGCTGACCGCGGTGCTGCGCCTGCTGGCGTGGATGCTCACCCCGGAGCAGCAGGCGTTCGCCTACGACGACGGCTACTTCTACCCGGGCCCGGCGGTGAAGGACGTGCCGCTGAGCAAGGCCCCGGCCGCCTCGCAGAAGGTCGTCGAGAAGTTCGGCGAGCCGGAATTCGACGCGTGGATCAAGCAGTACCCCATCAAGAACTCGCTGCCCGCCACCACCCAGGTCACGGCCTTCGACCTGTGGGACCGCCGGATCGGCTCGACGAAGTGAGCAAGGTGTCCCCGATGACTCAGACCGCATCCGACCAGAAGTCCGGCCCGGCCTCCGGGGCGCCGGTGGACGGGCCGTCACCGGTCGCCGACCGCCCCGGGTCGCAGCTGCGCGAGCTCCGGCTGGAGGGCGTCACCCGGGCGTACGGTGCCCACACCGCGCTGCAGCCGCTGGATCTGACCCTGCGCGGTGGGGAGTTCGTCGCGTTGCTGGGCCCTTCGGGGTGCGGCAAGACGACGGCTCTGAACTGCCTGGCGGGCCTGCTTCCGCTGACGGGAGGTCAGATCACGCTCGACGGGCAGCGGATCGACACGCTGCCGCCGGAGAAGCGCGGTTTCGGCATGGTCTTCCAGAACTACGCGCTGTTCCCGCACCTGAGCGTGCGGGCCAACGTCGCGTTCGGGCTGAAGATGCGCAAGGTCGGCAAGGCGGAGACCGAGCGCCGCGTGGACGAGGTGCTGCGGCTGGTCAGGCTCGGCGAACACGCCCGCAAGCACCCGGGGCAGTTGTCGGGCGGTCAGCAGCAGCGTGTCGCGATCGCCCGCGCCATCGTCCTGGAGCCGCCGCTGGTGCTGATGGACGAGCCCTTGTCGAACCTGGACGCGGCACTGCGGCTGGAGATGCGCACCGAGATCCGCCGCATCCACCAGCAGTTCGGCCTGACGACCCTGTACGTGACCCACGACCAGGAGGAGGCGCTGTCGCTGGCCGACCGCCTGGTCGTCCTGCACGAGGGGCGCGTCAGCCAGATCGGCACTCCCGCCGACCTGTACGAGCACCCCGCCGACCCGCACGTGGCGGCGTTCATGGGCTACCGCAACCTGTTCCACCTGGAGGTCGCCTCCGCCGACGGCGACGGCGTGCTGGCCCGCGGCCGCGGGATGGCCATGCAGGGCACACCGGTCGCCGACCGCCGGCTGGTCGAGGGTGACAGGGTCGTCGTCGCGATCCGCCCGGAGGACGTCCACCTCGCCCAGGACGGCGGCCGGGCCGACGTGGAGGCCGTCGCCGAGATCGTCGAGTACCACGGGCGCCAGTTCCACGTGGAGGCCCTCACCCGCGAGGGCGACCGCATCCACTTCACGACCGCGGCCTCCGTGCGCCCGCACGACACCGTGTCCCTGACGATCCCCGCCGAGCGGGCCATGGTCTTCCTCCAGGACCCCCGGGAGGCGGCCGCATGACCAGCACCCTGTCGCCGCCGGGAATCGCACCCGGTCCTGTGCGGGAACGCGCGGCGCTGCGGCACCGCCTGGCCGAACGCGGTGTCGACCGCACCCTGCTCCTGCTGCTGCCCGGGCTGCTGGCCGTGGTCGTGCTGTTCTGCTATCCCTTCCTCTACGGGCTGCAGATCTCCTTCCACCCGGACACCGGCGGTTTCCTCGGCTCCTACCGCGCCTTCTTCGGCAACTCCTTCGCGGTCGGCTCCATCGGCATCACCTTCAAACTCGCCCTGCCCGCCGCACTGATCAACGTCGGCGCGGCCGTGCCCGTCTCCTACGGCATGCGCCGCGACTTCCGCGGCAAGCGCCTCCTGCTGGCCCTGCTCGTGGTGCCCATCACCCTGGGCACGGTCCTGACCGCCGAGGGCATCGTCGAGTTCTTCGGCCCGGTCGGCTGGTTCAACCAGACCCTGCACGCGCTGGGCCTGGCCGACACGCCCGTCCAACTGACCTACAACTACTGGGGCGTGCTGCTCTCCCTGATCATCAGCGGCTTCCCGTTCGCCTTCCTGCTCACCCACTCCTACCTCTCCGGCATCCACCCCGCCCTGGAGAAGGCCGCGGCCACCCTCGGCGCCGGCCGGGGGCAGCGCTTCCGCCACATCACCTTCCCGCTGCTGCTCCCCGGGCTCCTGACGACGTTCTGCCTCACCTTCGTCCTGGCCTTCGCCGTCTTCCCCTCCGCGATGATGGTCGGCGATCCCGACGGCAGGACCCACGTCATCTCCGTCGAGGCCTACGAAGTCGCCCTGGAGCGCTTCGACTACTCCCAGGGCTGCGCCATCGCCATGGTCATGACCGCTCTCATGCTCGCCGTCATCGGCATCGCCATGGGCCTGCGCTCCCTCCTCTACCGCGGCTCGACAGGAGGCAAGGGATGAGCACCCCGACCACCACCGCCACCACCGCTCCCCCGACCGGCACCGGCACCGGCACGACGCACGAGGGACGCCGGCGCCGCACCCTGACCCTGCGCCCGGGCACCTGGCTGGTCTGGGCCGCCCTCGCGTTCTTCTTCGTGAACCTCCTCGGCGTCATCGGCTCCGTCGTCCTGAACTCCTTCGGGAAGACCTGGTTCACCGGCTGGGCACCGCGCGGCTACACCACCACCTGGTACAGCCAGGCCTGGGACGAGTTCGACCTGGGCCCGGTCATGTGGGTCACCATCGAGGTCTCCTTCCTCGTCGTGGCGCTGTCACTGCTCCTGGCGGTGCCCGCCTCCTACGCCCTGGCCCGCCGTGACTTCCCCGGCAAGCGCCTGCTGACCACGCTGTTCGTCCTGCCGATCCTGGTACCGCCCATCGCCTACGGCATCCCGCTGGCCACCGTGCTGTACAAGTTCCACCTGGCCGGCTCCCTCACCGGCGTCGTGCTGGCCAACCTGGTGCCCTCCATCCCCTTCGTGGTCTTCACCATGACGCCCTTCATCGAGCAGATCGACCCCCGCCTCGAAGCGGCGGCCCGGATGTGCGGCGCCTCCACCCGCTCCGTCCTCGTCCGGGTACTGGGCCCGCTGCTCCTGCCCGGCATGCTCGCCGCGGGCATCCTCGTGCTGGTCCGCACCTTCGGCATGTTCGAACTCACCTTCCTCACCTCCGGCCCCGACAGCCAGACCCTCATCGTGTCCCTGTTCTCGGCCGTCTTCTCCGCCGGAATCCGCACCCCCCAGTCCATCGACGCCATGGCCGTCATCTACACCGCCTCCATGGCCGTCCTCCTCCTCGTCTCGCTCCGTTTCGTCAATCCCACCCAGCTCGTCGCCCGCAGCTCGAACTGATCCCCCCATGTCGGAAGCTCAAGGACCCCCATGACGTCATCGACACCCCACGGGTCGGGCCGCCCGGCCGGCCCCCTCCGCCGCGGCCGGCGCATGCTCGCCGCAGCCGCGCTGCTGGCCCCGGCCCTGCTCGGAACGGCGGTCTCGGCCGCCCCGCCCGCCGCCGCGTCGGCCAACGGCGCCGGAGCGAAGCCCATCTCGGGCTGGAGCAGCTGGAGTTTCATCCGGAAGGACCCGACCGAGGCGAACATCCAGGCGCAGGCCGCCGCGCTGGCCTCCACCGGGCTGCTCAACCACGGCTACACCTACGTCAACATCGACGACTTCTACTACCTCGACCCCGGCACGGACGTCGACGCCTACGGCCGCTGGGTGATCGACGGTGCCAGGTTCCCGCACGGGATGAAGGCCGTCGGGGACTACGTGCACGGCAAGGGCGAGAAGTTCGGCATGTACCTCACCCCGGGCATCCCGGTGGCGGCGTACAACCGGAACACCCCGATCGAGGGGACGTCCTTCCACGCCCGCGACATCGTCTCCGACACCACGCACTACGAGACGAACTACAACTTCCGCGACGGCTCGATGTACTTCATCGACTACGCCAAGAACCCCGCCGCCGCGCAGGCTTTCCTCAACTCGTGGGCGAAGCTGCTGGCCTCCTACGGCGTGGACTACCTGAAGATGGACGGCGTCCACACCTCCGACAAGGACGACGTCCAGCACTGGTCCCAGGCACTGGACCAGTCCGGGCGCGTCATCCACTTCGAGCTGTCCAACTCCCTCGACATCAACCAGGGCCCGTTCTGGAAGCAGTACGCCAACGGCTGGCGGGTCGGCGGTGACATCGAGTGCTACTGCAGCACCCTGACGAACTGGAACGCCGTCTCCCAGCGGTTCAACACCCTGCCGGCCTGGGTGCAGTACGACTCCTCCGGCGGCTACGGCGACCCCGACTCCATCGAGGTCGGCAACGGGACGAGCACCGGCCTGACCGTCGACGAACGCCGCACCCAGCTCAGCCTGTGGGCCATCTCGGCCGCGCCGCTGCTCCTCGGCACCGACCTGACCCACATGGACGCCGGCGACCTGGCCCTGCTGACCAACGACGAGATCCTCGCCGTCGACCGGGCGGGCCGTCCCGCCCACCCGGTGGTGCAGGGCGCGCAGCAGCAGACCTGGTGGGCCTACAACTCCGACGGCTCCTACACCGTCGGCCTGTTCAACCTCGGCGGCTCCACCGCGAACGTCACCGCGAACTGGTCGGACCTGGGCTTCACCGGAAACGCCACCGTCCGCGACCTGTGGAGCCACACCGACCTCGGCACCTCCAACGGGAAGTTCACCGGATCGGTCCCCGGCCACGGCTCCCGCGTGCTGCGCGTCACCCCGGCCGCCGGTCACGGCACCATCGGTGCCCCGCTGGTCAGCAAGCTCTCCGGCCGCTGCGCCGACTCCCCGCAGGGCACCACCTACAACGGGGTGCAGCTGGAGGTCTGGAACTGCAGCAGCAACGGCAGCCCGAACCAGAACGTCACCTACAGCACGTCGGACAAGACCCTTCGTCTCGAAGGCAAGTGCTTCGACGCCCACGACAAGCAGACCGCCGCCGGCACGCACGTCGAGATCTACGACTGCAACGGCGGGACCAACCAGCAGTGGAACAAGAACGGCAACGGCACCATCACCGGCGTCCAGTCGGGGCTCTGCCTGGACGTCACCGGTGCCACCAACCCCAACGGCGCCGGCCTGGAGCTGTGGACCTGCAACGGCGGGGACAACCAGCAGTGGACCTTCAAGTGACCCGCACACCACCGACAACCAAGGCATTCGCACAACGTGGAGGACAGATGAGATCTCGATGGGTAGCAGTGGCGCTGGCAGCCGCCGTCGGCGTGGGACTGGCGGGTCCGCAGGCGCTGGTGCAGACGGCCGCGGCGTCGGACAACGGCATCGCCGTCAACGCCCCGCTGATGGGCTGGAGCGGGTGGGGGTTCCTGCAGCGTGACCCCTCGGCCGCCAAGTTCAAGGCCCAGGTGGACGCCCTCGTGTCGAGCGGGCTGAAGGACCTCGGCTACAACTACGCCAACATGGACGACTTCTGGTACAAGTGCCCGGGCAGTCAGGGCCCCGACGTCGACTCCAACGGCCGCTGGGTGACCGACGGTTCGCTGTTCCCGGGCAGTGACGGCAAGGACGGCATGCAGTCCCTCGCGGACTACGTGCACAGCAAGGGCCTGAAGTTCGGCCTCTACGTGACGCCGGGCATCTCCGCCCAGGCGGTGGCGAAGAAGACGAAGATCGCGGGCACCTCGTACACCGCGGACCAGATCGCCACGACGAGCAGCGCGAGCAACTTCAACTGCAAGGGCATGCGCAACATCGACTTCAGCAAGCCCGGTGCGCAGGAGTTCATCGACTCCTGGGCCGACCAGTTCGCCGACTGGGGCGTGGACTACCTGAAGCTGGACGGTGTCGGTACGTCGAAGACGGCGGACGTCACGGCCTGGTCCAAGGCGTTGAAGCAGACCGGTCGCCCGATCGCGCTGAACCTCTCCGCCAGCCTGTCGGCATCCAACGGTCCCACCTGGTCGTCGCTGGCCAACTCCTGGCGGATCGACGGTGACATCGGCGCCAGCCCGAAGGGCTACAGCTTCCCGCTCACCAGCTGGACCAACGTCTCCAAGCGGTTCGACGACGCGGCCACGTACCAGCCGTACGCCGGGAAGGGAGGATGGAACGACCTCGACTCCTTCGGTGTCGGCAACGGTGACGACGACGGCATCACCCCGCCTCAGCGGCAGACGAACATGGCGCTGTGGGCGCTGGCCAGCTCCCAGTACATGCTGGGCGCCGACCTGACCCACCTCGACGCGGGCGACAAGGCGCTGCTGGCCAACAAGCGGCTCATCGCGATCGACCAGGACGGCATCCCCGCCGCCCGGGTGATCAAGACCGACACCGAGCAGGTCTTCGCCAAGCGCGAGAAGAACGGCACCTGGTACATCGGCGTGTTCAACACCGACACCTCCTCCAGCCACACCTTCAGCCTCCCGCTGGCCCAGCTCGGGCTCACGGGCACGGCGAAGATCACCGACATGATCAACAACGACAAGCCGCTCGGCACCGTCAGCACCTACACCACCGGCGTGGCCGCCGGCGGCGTCGCCCTCATCTCCGCGGTTCCCACCTCCGGCACGGGCGGCACCGGCGCACTGGTGAGCGCCCAGTCCGGCAAGTGCATCGACACCGCCGGCGGCAACGTCTACTTCCCGGGCACCAAGGAGCAGATCTGGGACTGCAACGGCGGCATCAACCAGCAGTTCTCGCCGACCTCCTCGGACGAACTGCGCACGATGGGCGCCACCGAATGCCTCGACGTGTACGAGGGTTCCACCACTCCTGGCGCCAAGGTCGATCTGTGGCCGTGCAACGGCAGCTCGGCCCAGAAGTGGACGGTCAGGAGCGACGGCACCGTCGTCGCCCAGAAGTCCGGTCTGTGCCTGGACGTGACGGGCGCGAAGACCGCGAACGGCACTCCGCTGCAGCTGTGGACGTGCAACGGCACCTCGGCCCAGAAGTGGTCCTGGGCCTACTGACCCCTGACCCCACCCGATGACCTCCGGTCCGACCGTGTCCCGGCCGCTTCGCAGTGGCCGGGACACGGTCGGACGGGAGCCGGCACGATCTCCCCTCGCGCTCGCGTCCTCGCGCCCGGGTCTTGCGCCCGGGTCTCACGCCCGGGTCCTCGCGCACGTGCGGGCCGCGGACCTCGGTAGCGCGACCCCCCCAGGGTCCGGACCGGTCCGGACCCTCCGACCGGCGCGTCGACGCGTCGAGGCCTCGCCGCCCCCGCTGCCCTCGGTCGCCGGGCCGCGCGAGCACCCCGTCCTTGCCCGCGTCCGGGATCACGCGGTGCGATGTCGTTCACGAGTGTGCGGCCGGCCGTCACGCGGCCCCTGGCGGTCGGCCGTCGGCGGACCGCCGCCGGGTCGAGCCCTTCCGCTCCCCGGCCCTTCCCGCCGCCGCCGAAGGCCGAACCCGCCCGGCCGCGGACGGCGTTCCTGCCGTCCTCCCCGGGCCTGCCGTACGAGAGGGCCCGTGGCCCCGGCGGCCCCGGGGGAGCGCGGTGCGTGCGGGCACGCCGCGCCCGCCTCCCCTCCCGTACATCGCCCTCGTCGGACTTGACCCGGCTCCGGTCGGGTTTTACTGTCATGACAGATGTTCTCAAACATGAATACCGTCCACATATATGAACATGAGGAGTGGCATCCACGATGCTCGAAGGTGTGCAGTTCTTCCCCGTGACACCGTTCACGCCGAACGGCTCGATCAACCTGGAGGTGTTCGCCGAGCACGTGCGAACCGGCCTCGACCACGGAGCCGGCGGCGTCTTCGTGGCCTGCGGAACGGGTGAGTTCCACGCGCTGTCGCTGGAGGAGTACGCCCAGGTGGTGCGCACCGCGGTCGAGGTGACGGCCGGGCGGGTGCCGGTCTTCGCGGGTGCCGGCGGGACCCTGCCGTTCGCGCAGCAGTTCGCGCGGCTCGCGCACGAGGCCGGGGCCGACGGCCTGCTGCTGCTGCCGCCCTACCTGGTGCAGGCACCCCCGGCCGGCCTGGTCGCGTACACGAAGGCCGTCGCGTCGGCGACCGACCTCCCGGTGATCGTCTACCACCGCGGCAACGCGCGCTTCGACGTCGCGTCGGCCGTCGAGGTGGCCCGGCTGCCGCAGGTCATCGGGCTGAAGGACGGCTTCGGAGACCTCGAACTGCTCTCCCGCATCATCCTCGGCATCCGCTCTGCGCTGGAGGACGACGGCAAGTCCTTCCTGTTCTTCAACGGCCTCCCCACCGCCGAGGCGACGGTGCCCGCCTACCGCGGCATCGGTGTGGAGCTGTACTCCTCCGCCGTGTTCTGCTTCGCCCCCGAGATCTCGATGACCTTCCACCGGGCCGCCGCCGCGGGGGACACGGCACTCGTCGAGCGCCTCCAGCACGAGTTCTTCCACCCCCTGGCCGCGCTGCGCGACCTCGTCCCCGGATACGCGGTCTCCCTCGTCAAGGCCGCCGTCCGCCGGCGCGGCCTCGACGTGGGAGGGGTCCGAGCGCCCCTCGTCGACCCGTCCCCCGAGCACCTGGAGGTCCTGTACCGCCTCACCGACACCGGGCTCGCGATCTGCGCCCACGAGGCCCTCCGGTGAGCCGGGCGATCCGGATCGCCGGCGCCACGGCCGGCCCCGTCGCGCTTCGCGCTCCCGCGCCGCCTGCCAGGAGGACCCCCCGGTGGTGACCGACGGCGACGGCTCCCTCCGTCCCGCAGCCCCCCCGGGCCGCGCGGTGGGCTACGCCTACCCCTGGGACTTCCGTGACGACCCTGCCGCGGCACAGCGGGCCCGTGCCCTGGGACTCGACGCCGTCGCCGTCGCCGCCGCGTACCACACCGTGCGCTCGGCGAGTCCCCTCCATCCCACCCGGCGCCTCACCGAGGTGCCCCACGCGGCCTCGTACGTGCCCGTACGGGCGGAGGCCTGGCGCGGACGCCGGCTGCGTCCCGCCCCGGCGGCGTGGCTCCCCTCGGCCGACCCGTTCGGTGACGCCTGCCGCGCGCTGCGGCAGGTCGGCCTCGACGTCTACGCCTGGACGGTCCTCACCCACAACAGCCACCTCGGCCGGTCACACCCCGATCTGACCGTCCGCAACGCCTACGGAGAGCACTACTCCTACGCCCTGTGCCCCTCGTGGGACGAGGTCGCCGACTACTGCGTCACCCTGACGGGCGAGGTCGTCGGGACCGGCTACCCGGACGGGCTGGTCCTGGAGGCGTGCGGCCCGCTCGGGGCCGTCCACGGCGGCCACCACGACAAGGCCGGACTCGCCGGGTGGAGCGCCACGGACCAGCAGCTGTTGTCGCTGTGCTTCTGCGGCGCGTGCGGGCGCCGGTATGCCGCTGCCGGCCTCGATCCGGCGCACACCGCCGCGTGCGTGCGGAGCGCTCTCGGGCGCCCGGGATCCGCCGACAGCGTGGAGGAGGCTCTGGGTCCGGAAGCGGCCGGCCTCCTCCGCGAGGTCCGGGGATCGACGGTCGGCCGGTTGGGCACGGCGGTCGCCGAGCAGGCGCGCGCCGTGGACCGCGGTGTGCGCCTGGTGCTGCACGCGGCCCCCGACCCGTGGGCGACCGGCGCGTTCACGGCGGTGGGCCCGGTCCATCTCCCGCGGATGGACGTCCTCGTGGCGTCCTGCTGGGACCCGGGACCGGCGGGAGAGGCCGCCCTGCGCGGTCTGCGCGCGCTGGCCGGCCCGGACGTCGCCGTCGGCGGGTACCTCCAGGCCGACGGCACCTGGGGGGGAGCCGAGGGCGTGGCGGACCGCGTGGCCCGCTACCGGGCGGCGGGCATGGAGGAACTCCACCTCTACCACCTCGGCCTGGTCGGTGAGGAAGGGCTCCGCCTGATGGCGTCCATCCGTGCCGCGGCGGGCCTTCCCCCGGCCGCGGCGTGAGGCGCCGACCGGCTGCCCGACCCCTCCGCCGGTCCCGCCGGTGGCGGGGATGCCGTCGGTGACGGGCGCGGCCGTACGGCGTGCCGGGTGATCCGTTCGCCGATGCCGGCCCGGCGTCGGTGTCGTCGGTGTGCCCTGAACCCCGGCCGCACCGGCGGTCGGTACGCGGTCCGGCCCCGGGGCGCTTCAGGTGCGGGATGCGTTGACGGCGTGGTCGGCCGGACCTAGGCTTGTACGCATGGGTGAACAGAATTCACATATGAAGACGAGCCGAGTGGCGGACACGTCGACCGGCCTTGCCATCGCCGAAGTCCGGCTGACCCCGATCCTGATCGCCGACCCACCGCTGCTCAACACGCAGGGCATCCACCAGCCGTACACGCCGCGGCTCGTCATCGAGGTCATCACCGCCGACGGCACGTCCGGAGTCGGCGAGACCTACGGCGACACCCGCTACCTGGAACTCGCCGCACCGCTGGCCGCCGCGCTGCCCGGCCACTCGGTCAGCGATCTGAACGGCCTGTTCGTCCTGGCCGAGCAGGTGTGCACCGACCCCTCCGAGGTCTCCGACTCGGTCGACGTCGGCGGACTGCGCGGTGTCCAGACCGCCGACAAGCTGCGGCTCTCGGTCATCTCCGGCTTCGAGGTCGCATGCCTGGACGCCCTCGGCAAGACCCTCGGACTGCCGGTGCACGCGCTGCTCGGCGGCAAGGTCCGCGATGCCGTCGACTACAGCGCCTACCTCTTCTACCGGCTCGCCGCCCATCCGCAGGGCCAGGGCGAGTCCGACGACTGGGGAGCCGCCCTCGACCCCGCGGGCGTGGTCGCGCAGGCCCGCCGGTTCGTCGACAGGTACGGCTTCGGCTCCTTCAAGCTCAAGGGCGGCGTCTTCCCGCCCGACGAGGAGATCGCGGCGGTCCGCGCCCTCGCCGAGGCGTTCCCCGGGCAGCCGCTGCGGCTCGACCCCAACGGCGCCTGGTCGGTGGAGACCTCGCTGTACGTCGCCCGCGAACTCGCCGGCGTCCTGGAGTACCTGGAGGACCCGGCCAGCACCACCGAGCGGATGGCCCGGGTCGCGGCCGGCACCGACGTCCCGCTGGCCACCAACATGTGCGTCACGACGTTCCCGGAGATCGAGGAGGCCTTCGCCCGCAAGGCCGTCCAGGTCGTGCTCTCCGACCACCACTACTGGGGCGGACTGCGCAACACCCGCGAACTCGCCACGATCTGCCGCACCTTCGGCGTCGGCCTGTCCATGCACTCCAACACCCACCTGGGCATCAGCCTGGCGGCCATGACGCACGTCGCCGCCACCGTGCCCAACCTGGACTACGCCTGCGACTCGCACTACCCCTGGCAGACCGACGACGTCATCACCGAGCGGCACGTCTTCACCGGCGGCCGGCTCACCGTCTCCGACCGCCCGGGCCTGGGCGTGGAACTCGACCGGGAGGCGCTCGCCGACCTGCACCGGCGCTGGCTGGACGACGACGGCACCATGCGCGACCGCGACGACGCCGCCGCGATGCGCAAGGCCGACCCGGAGTGGACCACGCCCGCGGTCCCCCGCTGGTAGCGGGCGGACCCGGCCCCGCAGTCCCGCGCCCGCGCACCCGGGGTCCGGTGCCGTTCAGGCGGCTGCGGGGACTCCCGGGCGCGCCGCGCGGAGGCGAATCCTCCGGCGGGGCGGCCGTCAGCCCGGCTGCGCAGCGCCCGCAGCGCTGAAGGCGGCGAACTCCGTGCGGGTGAACTGCTCGAAGGTCGTCGGGGTCCGGCCGAGCAGCCACGTCAGCACGTTGGGGTTCCCGATGAAGTCGTGGCTGCTGTAGCGGCCGCTGATCGCTCGCAGGAGCCGGGCCTGGTAGGGGAACTCGGCCGGGTCGTCGGTTCCGAGGGCGGCCTTGAGGAACACCTCGGAGTCGATCTGCTCGGCGACGACGTCGCGACCCGTCACCTCCGCGATGACGTTCGCGAGGTCGTGGGCCGTGTAGCGTCCGGGGGCGACCAGCTCGTAGGTGGCGCCTGCGTGGCGGTCGCTGTCGAGGAGGACGTCGGCGACCACTTCGGCCACGTCGCCCACGTCGACCATCGACTGGTGGCGGTCGAGTGCCCAGGAGAGCAGGAAGACGCCCCTCTCGAAGGCGGGCTTGAGCCGGTGGCGCAGCATGTAGTTGGCGGGCTGCAGGATGGTGAACTCCATCCCCGACGAGAGGAGGTGCTCCTCCAGGTCGCGCTTGATCTCGTGCTGCACGAGGTCGGTGATGATCGGGTGGAGCGCCGAGCTGAGGACGAAGTGCCGTACGCCGGCCGCCCGGGCGGCATCGATGGCGGCGAAGCCCATGTCGCGTTCCCGGGGGTGGAGGGCCGGCCCGACGTAGTGGACCTTCTCGACACCGTCCATGGCCCGGGCCAGCACGTCCGGGTCGCTGATGTCGCCGACGACGACGTCGGCCACGCCGGTCTCGCGGAGGGTGCGGGCCGACTCGTCGGAGCGGACGCAGGCGCGAAGGGCGACTCCGGCCGCCAGGAGGCGCGGAACCAGCAGCTTGCCCTGGTTGCCGTTCGCCGCTGTCACGAGTATCACTGTCGTCTCCTCTGTGCGGTGCTGCGGTGTTCTGTTCGGTGTTCTCGCCCGGACCCGGACCCGGACCCGGAGGCCCCTGGGGCGTCGCGACGACCGGGGCGCGTACGCATCCGACGCGCCCGATCCCATCGCCACGCCTTCGGGCTTCGCTGTCCTCCCGTCCGCGTTCGTCGGCGGCAGGGGCCGGCCGGTCCCGGCTGCGCCGGGAGCGGGCCGGGTCCGGGTACCGGGCGAACCTTGGCGCTAATGAGCCTAACCATTAGGCACGGATGGTCCAGCATGCGATTCCCGGGCGGTTCCGTCAAGGCGTCGGCCGGGCGGGATCCCCAGGTCGGCCCCGCTCGACCGACCCCACCCGGAGCCGGTCGCCGGAGGTATCCGTTAGCCTCCGTGCATGGTCCTTTCTGCGCCCCGCACCCGTGCCGAGGAGGTCGTGGTCTACGTCGAGGACGCGATCGAGAAGCGTGGGCTGCGTCCCGGTGACCGCATCGGCACCCGGGCCGATCTGCGTGAGCAGACCGGTGTCGCGAAGGCCACCGTCAACGAGGCGATCCGGCTGCTGCAGGAGCGGCGGCGGATCGCGGTCCGGCCCGGTCCGGGCGGGGGGATGTTCGTCGCGGCCGCCGATCCGGTGGTCCGGCTCGGACGCACGCTCCTCACCGTGCACGGCGAGCCGCTGGCGGTCGCCGAGGCCATCGAGGTCCGCGAGCAGCTGGAGCCGCTCGTCGCCGTGCACGCGGCGCAGCACCGGTCGGCGAGGGACGCGCGCGAGCTCAGGTCGCTGATCACCGCGATGGGGAAGAGCCTCGACGACATGCCGAGGTTCGTCTCGCTCAACTGGGACCTGCACCTGCGGATCGCGGCGATCTCGCCGAACGCCGTCCTGCGGGGCACCTACGTCGGTCTCTACGAGTTCGTCAACCACGTGTCGCTGGTGAACCCGCAGCCCCGTGACGGCGACTACCTCGCGCAGCGCCTGCGGGTCCACGGCGACCTGGTCGCCGCCATCACCGCCGGCGACGTCACCGCCGCCCGGCACGCCGCGGAGGCGCACCGCCACTCGGGCTGAGCCCGCCGGACTGCCGGTCCGGATCCCGCTTCGGCCTCGGTTGCCGAGATTCCGGTAGGTGCCGCCGCCCCCTGCCGCCCGCCGTCGCCGGCCCCCTGCCGCCCGTCGCCGCCATCGCCGGTCCGCTGTCCCGTTCGGCCGCCCCGCCCTCGTGTCCTGCCGTCCGGCCGTGCCGCCCGCGGGGGAGGCGTCGCGCTCCACCTGCGGGTCGACGCGGCCGGGTCGGCTTCGGCGAGCGACTATCGGACCTAACCATTAGGTTTTGATCACCATCCTGAAACGTGGACGTCACGGCACGGCAAAACCCTTGACACGTCCATCGGCTCGATGGAGGGTACGGCCTATTGGTTCGGCCCATTTGTCTCAGGATCCTGTCACGGAGCCTGCGCGGACAGCCTGGGAGCGAACCCGTTCGCAGCGTCAGATCCCTGCCCTCACAGCCCCACAGGAGTGTGCACGATGCTCGCAAAGACCACTGATTCGAGACGAGTCGTCGGCGGAAGCCGCACGAACCGCCGCAACGCCTGGCGGACGGTCGCGGCCTGCATCTCGGCGGTCGCCGTCGTCGCGGTCTCGGCCTGTAGTTCCTCGTCGGGCTCGGCGGACTCGCCCGCCGCCGCGAAGCCGGCGCAGGCTGCGAACGTCGACGCGGCGAAGGCTGCCATCGCGCGCTACGTCGCCCCGCCGACCGCCTTCCCGGTGACCGAGGCGCTGGCGCAGAAGCTCCCGGCCGGCAAGAAGTTCGTCTACCTGCAGTGCGCGACCCCCGTCTGCGCCCTGGTGGGCACGTTCGTGCAGCAGGCGGTCAAGGGTGCGGGCGGGACCCTGACGGTGATCAACGCCGGTGCGACGGCCCAGACGGCACAGGCCGCCGCATCGAGCGTCAACGCGATGAAGCCGGACGCCGTCATCCTCGGCGCGATCGACCCGGCCCTGTTCGGCGGCGGCCTGAAGAAGCTCTCCGACGCCGGCGTCAAGGTGGTCTCCCTCCAGATCGCCAAGGACGTGAAGCAGTACGGCATCACGTTCAACTACCTGGGTGAGGAACTGAGCCGGCGCAACGGCAAGCTCCTGGCCGACTGGGCGATCACCCACAAGGGCGCCGAGGCCGACACGGTGCTCTACACCCTGCCCGCCCTCGACATCTCGGGCCCGGTGCAGAAGGCCTTCCAGGACGAGATGAAGGCCAACTGCCCCTCCTGCAAGGTGCGCGTCGTGCCCATCGACGTGAGCACCATCGGGACGACCGCGCCGCGCACCATCGTGACCGACCTCCAGGCCCACCAGGGCACGAACACCGCGGTGTTCGTGAGCCTCTCCGCGGCCGGCGGCCTGCCGGCGGCGCTGAAGGCCGCGGGCCTGTCGGTCACCACCGTCGGCTTCGGGCCCACCACCGGCAACCTCCAGGACATCAAGAACGGTGCGCTGACGGCCGCGCTCGCCATCGACTTCCCGGTCTCCACCTGGACGGCGGTCGACGCGACCGCCCGTCTGATCACGGGCGGCCTGCCGACGGCGGGCGAGCAGGCCGGCGAGGTGCCCGAGCAGTTCCTGGAGCAGAAGGACATCACCTTCGACCCCACCCACGGCTGGTCGGCGTTCCCCGACTACGCCCAGCAGTTCGCCAAGCTCTGGCAGGTGTCCTAGTGGCGGACACCACGGCGCCACTGCTCCGGATCGAGGGCATGTCGAAGACGTTCCCGGGCCTGAAGGCCCTGGACGACGTGTCGCTGGAGGTCCGCCCGGGCGAGATCGTGGCGGTCCTGGGGCACAACGGCTCGGGCAAGTCGACCCTGGTCAAGATCCTGGCCGGCGTGCACCAGGCCGATCCCGGGACGGTCGTCGAGGTCCGTGACGCCACGGGAGCACTGGTGGCGGGCCCGGCGGCCCGGGAGGGCCTGCACTTCATCCACCAGGACCTCGGCCTGGCCGACATCCTGACGACGGTCGAGAACCTCGGGCTCGGCACCTCGGCGCGCGGACGGGCGTTCGCGCCCGTCCGCGGCGCCGCCGAGCGCCGCCACGCCCGGCAGCTCCTCGCCCGGTTCGGCGCCGACCTGGACGTGACGATCCCGGTCGGGAGACTGTCGCCGGCGCAGCGGGCGATCGTCGCCATAGCCCGGGCCATGGACGGCTGGACCCGTCCGGACAACGTGCTGCTGCTCGACGAGCCCACGACGGCGCTGCACGGCGACGAGGTGCAGGTGCTGTTCGAGGCGGTCCGGCGGGTCGCCGCGTCCGGGGCGGGGGTCGTCTTCATCTCCCACCGGCTCGACGAGGTGCTCGAACTCGCCGACCGCGTCGTGGTGCTGCGCGACGGGCGGGTGGTCGCCGAGGAGACCACCAGCCGGCTCGACCACGACGCCATCGTGAAGCTCATCGCCGGCCGCGAGATCGCGGACACGGCCGCGACCCCTCGGGACGCGACCGGCGAGCCGGTGCTGACCGTCACCGGCATCAGCGGCACGGAGATCAGCGACTTCTCCCTGACCCTGCGGGCGGGCGAGATCGTGGGCGTCAGCGGCATCCTCGGGTCGGGACGGGAGCAGCTCGCACCGATCCTGTTCGGGGCCCAGCACCGGACCGGCGGCCGGGTGGAGGTCGACGGGCAGGAACTGATCCCCGACGACACCCGGACGGCGATCGAGAGCGGGATGGCGTACGTGCCCGCCGACCGCCGCCGACACGGCGTGGTCATGGAGATGAGTGTCCGGGAGAACCTGACACTGCCGCTGATGCGCCCGCTGCGACGGGCCTTCGGGCGCCTGGACGGACGGGCCGAACGGGCACTGACCCGCTCGTGGATGCAGACCGTCGGGCTGCGCCCGGCCAGTCCGGAGCAGCAGCTGAAGCTGTTCAGCGGCGGCAACCAGCAGAAGGTCGTGCTGGCCAAGTGGCTGCGGGTCCGTCCTCGCGTGCTCCTGCTCGACGAGCCCACCCAGGGCGTCGACGTGGGCGCCATCGCGGCCATCTACGAGCTGGTCCTGGCCGCGCGACGCGACGGGACGGCCGTCCTGCTCTGCTCCTCGGACACCAAGGAGCTCGTGTCGCTGTGCGACCGCGTCCTGGTGCTCAAGGACGGCCGGGTGGTGAGCGAGATCCCGCGCGCGTCCCTGACCGAGGAACGGCTGATCCGCGACGAGCTGGGACTCGAGACCGCCGGAAGCAGTCGCAGCGGCACGAACGGACCGGAGTGAGGAACATGCAGACATCCGAGATCACCACGGATCCCGCGCGGGCCGCCGCCGGCACCGTGCCCGATGCGGTGCACGAGGTGCACTGGTCGGTGGGGTTGCGGCGGGCGGTGGCGTTCCGCAACGTCTCCGCGCTGTATCTGCTGGCTTTCATGGTGGCGGTGTTCGCGCTGTGGGTGCCGGACACGTTCCTGACGTCGGGGACGTGGCGGTCGCTGTTGTCGGATCAGGCGATCACGTGTCTGGTGGCGGTCGGTCTGGTGGTTCCGACGGCGGCGGGTGTGATCGATCTGGCGATCGGTGCCGAGGTGGGGTTGGGTGCGGTGCTGGTCGCGCGGTTGCTGGTGGGGCATGTGCCTCTTCCGGTGGCGGTGGTCCTGTCGCTGTTGGCGGGTGCGGCGGTCGGGGGGTTCTCCTGGCTGATGATCACTCGGGCCCGGATTCCGTCGTTCATCGCGACTCTGGCGATCGCGTCGCTGCTGGCGGCGGCGACGGCGTGGGTCTCCGACAGTCAGCAGATCGTCGATCTGCCCGCCGGTTTCGCCGAGCTCGGTACGGGCCAGCTCTTCGGCATCACGTATCCGGTGTACGTCATGCTCGCCGTGGCGGGGCTGCTCTGGTACGTGCTGGAGCGCACGCCCGCCGGCCGCCGCGTCTACGCCACGGGCGGCAACGCGGGTGCCATGGGCGGCAACAGCGAGGCCGCCGCGCTGGCCGGGGTCCGGGTCTCCCGGATCGTGCTGTCGGCGCTGGTGACCTCGGGTGTGGTCGCCGCACTGGGCGGGCTGCTGCTGACCTCCCAGCTGTCGACCGGTGACCCGACGGTGGGGCCCGGTTACCTGCTCCCGGTGATCGCCGCGGTCTTCCTGGGCTCCACGCAGTTCCGCGGCGGCCGGTTCAACATCTGGGGCACCGTCGTCGCCGCGTACACCCTCGCGGTGGGCGTCAAGGGCCTGCAGCTCGCCGGTCTGCCCGTGTGGATCCCCGACCTGTTCAACGGCGCCGCCCTCCTCGCCGCCGTCGGCCTCGCCGCCTGGCGCCCGCCGACGGTCACCCGCCGGGAGGCCCTGCGCCGGCTGGTCCGGAACAACACCACCACCGCCCGGGCCGGCAGGCGAGCCCGGCGGAGTGCGCTGCTCGCCCGGGCGGCCACCCCGACCGCCGCCGCCGGCACCGTGCCCGATGCGGTGCACGAGGTGCACTGGTCGGTGGGGTTGCGGCGGGCGGTGGCGTTCCGCAACGTCTCCGCGCTGTATCTGCTGGCTTTCATGGTGACGGTGTTCGCGCTGTGGGTGCCGGACACGTTCCTGACGTCGGGGACGTGGCGGTCGCTGTTGTCGGATCAGGCGATCACGTGTCTGGTGGCGGTCGGTCTGGTGGTTCCGACGGCGGCGGGTGTGATCGATCTGGCGATCGGTGCCGAGGTGGGGTTGGGTGCGGTGCTGGTCGCGCGGTTGCTGGTGGGGCATGTGCCTCTTCCGGTGGCGGTGGTCCTGTCGCTGTTGGCGGGTGCGGCGGTCGGGGGGTTCTCCTGGCTGATGATCACTCGGGCCCGGATTCCGTCGTTCATCGCGACTCTGGCGATCGCGTCGCTGCTGGCGGCGGCGACGGCGTGGGTCTCCGACAGTCAGCAGATCGTCGATCTGCCTGCCGGTTTCGCCGAGCTCGGTACGGGTCAGCTCTTCGGCATCACGTATCCGGTGTACGTCATGCTCGCCGTGGCGGGGCTGCTCTGGTACGTGCTGGAGCACACTCCCGCCGGCCGCCGCATCCACGCCACCGGCGGCAATCCGCAGGCCGCCGCGCTCGTCGGCGTGCGTCCCTCCCGGATCGTGCTGTCCGCGCTGGTGACCTCCGGCGTGGTCGCCGCACTGGGCGGGCTGCTGCTGACCTCCCAGCTGTCGACCGGTGACCCGACGGTGGGGCCCGGCTATCTGCTCCCGGTGATCGCCGCGGTCTTCCTGGGCTCCACGCAGTTCCGCGGCGGCCGGTTCAACATCTGGGGCACCGTCGTCGCCGCGTACACCCTCGCGGTGGGCGTCAAGGGCCTGCAGCTCGCCGGTCTGCCCGTGTGGATCCCCGACCTGTTCAACGGCGCCGCCCTCCTCGCCGCCGTCGGCCTCGCCGCCTGGCGCAGGACACCCGGTACCCGCACGATCGATCCGGGTCGCTCCAAGCGCCCGCAGCCCGCAGCCCGATAGCAGTCCGAAGCCGAACGCGGGCGCCCCGGTCCCTCCGGGGCGCCCGCGCCGACACGAGAAACCGAAGGAGAGCTTGATGGTCAAGGCCGTCGACCCCGCACTGTTCCGCGAAACGCTGGGGCACTACCCGACCGGGGTGGCCGTGGTCACAGCGGTGGCCGAGGACGGACGCCCCGCCGGCATGGTCGTCGGGACGTTCTCGTCGGTCTCCCTGGACCCGCCGATGGTCGCGTTCTTCCCGTCCGTCAACTCCGGGAGCTTCCGGCACCTCCGGACCGCCTCGGCGTTCTGCGTCAACGTCCTGGCCGCCGATCAGGAGCCGCTCTGCCGCCGCATGGCGACCGGCGGAGCGGACAAGTTCGACGGCGTGCGCTGGCGGCCCGGGCCCCTCGGCTCGCCCGTCCTGGAGGACGCCGTCTCCTGGATCGAGTGCACGTACGAGGACATCCGGGAAGCGGGCGACCACTTCGTCGTCCTCGGACTCGTCCACGAGCTGGCCGTCCAGCGGCCGACCCTCCCGCTGCTGTTCTTCCAGGGCGGCTACGGGCGGTTCTCCCCCGGCTCCCTCATCGCCACCCCTGACCCCGACCTGATCCAGGCCGCACAGCTGGCCGAGACGGTCAGGTCCCTGGTCGAGGACCTCGGCACCGAACTCGCGATGGACTGCGGCGTCCTGGTCAAGATCCGCGGGGACGCCGTGCAGGTGCTCGCCGCGAACCGGGGATCCGCCGCCGAGCCGTTCCCCCTCGGCCACCGGCAGCCGATCGTCCCGCCCCTCGGAGCGGCCTTCCTGGTGGACTCGACCCCGGCGGAGGTCGAGGAGTGGCTGGGGCGTGCCCCCGACGACGGCCACGACCGCCGCGATCTCCACCGCGCCCGGCTCGACCAGGTGCGCGAGTGCGGCTACTCGCTCCTCGCGGCCGAGCCGCGACTGCTCCAGCACCAGCAGGAGGCACTCTCCGCGTTCGAGCTGTCCGACCGTCTGCCGCGCACCGAGCGCGCGGTCCGGCAGGCCACCTCCGAGCTGGCCGAACTGTTCTGCCCCGACCTCCTGCCGGGCGAGCTGTACGACCTCGCGTCGATCGTCGCTGCCGTGCCCACCGGCGCGGGCATGCCCCCGATGGCGATCCGGATCAGCGGCATGCCCGCCGCCGTCCCGGCGGAACGGATCGAATCCTGGGTCGGCAGGCTCAAGCAGACCGCGGCCGCCGCCGGAGCGGCCATGACCGGCGCCCGCGGGTAACCGGCAGCGGCGGCGGCTCCGTCCGGGCCGGACCGGACGGAGCACCGGCACGACCGCGGGGCGAGATCCTGAATCTCCACGGCTTCGCGTTCGACGCCCGGCATCGACCTCCGCCCCCGGAGCGAGGACTCCGGAGCGGGGCCTCCGGCGGCCGGTCACGTGGAGCCGTCGGACGACCTGCACCGGGCCGTGTCACAGTCACGTCGGCGCTGTCTCGTCCGGAACGTCTCCTGCTTCGCCACGGTCGTGCTGCCGCAGGCCGGGACGGGCGGCGGCAGCACGACCGGCGCCGGCGGTGGACCGACCGTCGGCGTGCTGCTGTTCCTGACCCGGGCCGTGCCACGTCCGGCCGCCGTGAGCCGGGCCGACCGCGGCTTCCGCGCGCACGGCGGCCCGCGGCGTCCTGGTCGGACTGCGACGCAGCACGGTGCCGGGGGCTGCCCTGGCACCGTGCTGCGTCGAGGTGATGGTCTGTTGTCGGCAACGGGTGAAACGATTTCAGCCGTTGCCGACATCTGTGGCGCAGCCGTGAGCGGCATGCGCGGCGTCAGCATGCTCCACTCCAGGCCGTCAGGACCGACCCGCTCTCGCCGTCCTCGGCCTACGCGTCCCTCGGCCTGCCCGCCCACCTCGGCCGGGGCCCGGGCACGCTGCCGGACGATTCCCCCTGCGCACGGCTCCGTTGCACCGGACGTGGGAGAAGTCCGGGCCCTTGCCGGGCGTGCCCGGGAGCCGGCCGGCCGCGTGCCCGTCGGTCCGGACACGTGCGCTGCACGGGCTCAGGCCGTGGCGGAAGCCGGGTGTGGTCCTCGGGTCGGCGGCCGCCGCGTCGGCCGCGGAGAGTGTCGTGCCGTCCGTCGCCCTCGCGCGGTCACCGACGCGTACGGCGGGCCGGTTCGGATGCGGCGGCGAGGGTGCGGGTGAAGAACGCCGCCACGGCGTCGACGGTCCCGATGGCGGCGAGGGGGTCGTGCTCCGGGCCGCGGTGCAGGACGGAGGCGCAGCCTCCGGCGGCGGTGACCACGTGGGCGAGGCGAGTGCCCTGGCTCGCGGCCACGCTGTGGTCGTTGGCGCGGTGAACGACGAGGAGGGGTACGTCGTTGCCGGTGGCGAGGGCGATCTCGCTGACCCGGTGCAGCACTTCGGCGTCGGGGTGGCGGCGTGACACGACGGCGCGCCGCGAAGGGGTCAGGTCCGGTGCCCGGGTGGCGCCCCAGGCGCTGTCGACGCCGGCCAGGGCCTGGACCCGGCACCGGATGCTGACGGTGCCGTAGGCGGCGAGGGCCGCCAGGTAGGCGCCCTCACCCGAGCCGAACAGGCCTATGCGGTCGACGGCGGGGCCGAGTGCGGTGCAGCCGGAGCGGAGCAGACCCACCATGCTGCGGATGCCGTGGAGGGCGAGGTCGAGTGGCAGCGGGCCGGGTTCGCGGACGACGGCGACGGCCAGGCCGTGCGCGGCCAGCGCGGGTGCCCACCGGCTTCCGGTGCCGCCGGTGGTCCGGGCCTGCGTGTACGGGGAGACGTCGATGACCAGCGGGAGCCGGGGACGGGAGGCGATCGGCAGGTGGAGGTCGACGACCGGTGCGTCGGGGTGGGTGCTCAGGATGTCCCGCTCGATGCGGGTGAGGGCGGGGCGGTCGGCTCTGTCGGCCGGAGACTGCATGCCGGCTCCTGTTCCGTGGGTTCCGTGGAGGGGCGGGCCGGGCCCTGCGGCATGCTGTCCGGGAATGCCGCAGGGCCCGGCCCGACCTGGTCCCCGGCGGGCCGCGGTGGCGGCTTCGACGGGAGTGGGGTGCCGGGCCGGTTCAGCGGCCGCGGCGGTTCGCCGGCCGCACCCGCACGGCTCGTGGCCGCCGGGGGGCGGACCGTGCCGGACCCGGTCTCAGCTGCGGGCCGCGGCCGCGGCGGTGATCCAGTTCTTGAACTCGATGGCGAAGTGCCGGAGGTGGTGCTCCAGGACGTCCTGCGGGCACGCGGTGGGCATGTAGACCGACAGGCTGGAGGTGAAGCCGTCCTCGGTGTCGCCGAACTGGATCAGCACCCGCCCGATGATCGTGCCGTCGGCGAGGAAGAGGTTCGTGGCCTGCTTGTGCGGGAAGTCGGCCTCCGGGAGGCGTTCGTCCGCGTCCGCGGCCCACGCCATCGCCTCCGTGCCCCAGCCGCCCAGGTAGAAGGAGCTGACGTGGGGGCCGACGTTCTCCACCACGTGGACCAGCCCGTCCGCCTGGTTGGTGATCGAGTAGTGCTCCGGGTGCGCGGCGAGGAGGACGTTCTCGTCGGCGAAGGCCTCGTCCATCCAGACCAGGAACTCGCTCGCCTTGAGGTCGCCCTGCGTCGCGAGCACCGTCGTCCCTCCTCTGAAGCTGCCGTCGGAGGCGAGGGCGCTCTCGCGCAGGGAGGCGTTGCCCTCCTCGATGTCCGCGGCCAGGAGGTCGAGCAGGCCCTGGCGGCCCAGCCGTGCCCTGAAGCGGGCCAGGGCGCGGCGGGCGTAGAACAGCTCGAGGTCGTCGATGTCGGCGGTGCCGGGAGGCCCCGACACGAGCGTCACGGTCACGGGCGAGGGGGTCTGGTCTGCGGTCATTCCTGCGTCTCCTGTGAAATGTGAATGCGAATGTACATTTCCGATAGTACGTAAGCGGGTGCGCGCCTTGTCAAGGTCATGGGCGGTGGCTGTCGCCGATAGCATGCGGACCATGACTGACGAGCCGAACCGCCGCGTGCACTACCGGGAGCCCCGGCAGGCACGCAGCGCAGCGACACTGGCTCGCGTCCTTCAGGCGGCGGAGGAGCTCGCCGCCTCGGTCGGCCTGGAGGAGATGACGATCACCGGCGTCGCCGCACGCGCCGGGGTCGCGGTCGGCTCGATCTACCGCCGCTTCGAGGGCAAGGAGCAGTTGATCACCGCCCTGACGGAGCGGATGCTGGAGCGGCGCGAGGAGTACGTGGCCGACCGGCTGCGCGAGGCCGAGCCGTCGCTCTCCGGCGTCATGGACGCCTACGCGCACGCCTTGCTGCAGTCCTTCGCCGACAGCAGCACCCTCTTTCCCGAACTGCTGCGCGCGCGGGGAGCCAGCGCCCCGGACCGCGGGGCCCGCGCCGTCACCGAGATCCAGCGACTCCTGCTCGACGCGGCAACCCCGTACGCCGGCCAGATCCGGCGCTCCGACCCGCAGGCGGCGCTGGACACCGTGGCCCGCGCCGTCCTCGGTGCCTGCTTCCACACCGCCGTCCACCCCGACCGCCCCGTCGGCGAGGCCGCCCTGCGCCGGTACGCGGACGAACTCGGCGACATGGCGACGGGCTATCTCCGCACCCCCGACCGCCGGCCCGCCGCTCGCGCCTGAGCCGCCGCCTGAGCCGCCGGCAGGGCCGGGCACCGGCGACCCGCAGGCGCCGAGAGCATGCCGGGTACGGGTCCGTCCGGCGTTCTCCGCTCGGGTGCCGATGTCCCTGCCGCGAGCGGGCTGCCGGTGCGGCGGTCCGGCGTCGGTGCCGTGCGCGCGGCGGAGGTGTCCGCGGGGCCTTCTGCTGCCGGCCGGACCGCCGACCGTTCCTCCGTCGAACAGCCGGCGGTCCGGCCGCCGTCGTGCGGGTCCTCAGCCGGCCTTGTTCACCGCGGTCGGTGCGGCGGGGGCGAAGCGGTCCAGCGTGGTGATGCCCGCGACCTTGTGCGGCTGGGCCCCGGCCATCAGCCGTCCGTAGTTCTCGGAGAGGGCTTCCAGGTTGAGGGCGCCGTGCAGGGTGATGACGCGCGCGTCGCGCCAGGCGCGCTGGATGGGTTCGCTCTCCATGATCGCGGTCGAGCCGGAGTTCCGCTGGAGCAGCTCGATCGCCTCCGCGCACCACTTGGCCGCGTAGGCCGTCTCCATGAGGACCCGGCCGCTGAACATCTGCATGTACGCCGGATCGGCCGGCGTGCCGGCGGCGGCGAGCGCCCCGAGACGGTCGGTCTCCTCGGCGTTGGCCCGGGTCATCAGGACGGCGGACTGGATCTTGGAGTGGACCTCGGCGAGCATCAGGTGCGTGAGGGGGGCTTCGAGCTGGTTCTTGTACGTGGTGCCGCGGACGGGCCGGCCGGCGGAGCGTTCGAGGAACCGCTCCAGGGCGCCCTGGGCGAGGCCGATCGACATCCCGGCCATGGTGCTGAACGCCCAGCCGAGGGAGGGCACCTTCCAGAGGTCGCCCTTGAGGCCGTTGTCGAGCTCCCCGCCGACAATGTGACGGAAGTCGACGCCGCGGTGCTCCGGAACGAAGAGCTCGTCCGCCGCGAGGGTGATGGAGACGCTGCCGGTGGCGCACATGCCGGCGACCTGCCAGTCGTCGAGGAACCGGAGCTCGTCGCGCGGCACCTGGAGACCCACCAGGTAGGGGCCCTCGCCGTCGTCGGCGATGCAGCCGAGGTTCGTGAACGGTGCCCAGAGCGAGTCGCTGCCGAAGGTCCAGGGGCCGCCGGAGACGATCCATCCGCCCTCGACCCGCTTCGCGCGCCCCCGGGAGGCCGGGAAGTGGCTGGAACCGGCGACCCGCGGTCCGACCCAGTCCGGACCGTAGACCTCCTCGACGACGCGCGCGCCCGAACCCGCAGGGATCCAGTTCGTCGAGGCTCCTGCCCAGACGCTCCACCCGCACGAGCCGTCCCACTTGGAGACCTCGGAGATGACGTCCAGTTGCTCCCGGACGGTCAGCTCGTAGCCGCCGAACTCGGCCGGGCTGCCGATGTCGAAGACGCCGGTGGCATCCAGGTCGGCGATGGTCTCGTCCGAATGACGGCCCGCGCGCTCCGCGTCGAGCGCGCGCTCCCGCAGGGTGGGCCCGAGTGCGCGGACCTTTTCGAGGATCGTCGTCAGCCGGTCGGACGGTTCGTGGGTCGAAGCCATCGTCGTTGTCTCCTGTCATGATGTTCGTGCAGATCGAGGCTGCTCTGGTCCTGCCGGGGAACACCTCGGAGGCCCCATCGGCAACCGGGCGTTGTCATGGACGCCGCTGGGGCGATGGCGGTGGGCGACGGTGGTCGCGGTCGCCCCGGAACGCCGGCGCGTCCTCCGGCCGGGTGCCGCAGCGCCCGCCGCCGGAGTGCCGGACGGCCCCGACGCCGTCGTGGCCGGCGGCCGAGGCGTCGGGCCCGTGCGAACCGGTGGTGGGTGTCGGCACGGTCGTGGTACTCGATTCTGGCTGGGCGGCGGTTCGGGCGCGCGTGGTGGCGGATGCCGGCGCCAGGGTGCCGGCGAGGACGTCGGCGCCCGGCCCGCACGGTGCCGGGACGAAGGGGCTGCGACGGGCGACGGCAGTGCCGACCGGGTTCGCGCGGCTCCGCGCGACGCGGTGCTCGCTGTGGTGAACCTGATCCGAGCTGCCGCCGCTGAGCCGTCGCAGGCCCGGCGGAAGAGATTGCCGTCATGGGCACCGTAGGAGGAGGCATAGTGAAGTGTCAACATTTCTGCCATGTTTCACCGAGGTCGGCCAGTCATGAACCCCTGGGGTCCGGGATCGCCCCACCCGGCGATGGACCTCTGACATCTGATCCGTTCCAGGTGGGGAGCCGTATGGGGCTGTAGCGGCGCCAGGATCCGCCACCCCGGGGGAGCATCCTCGGTGTTCGCCCCCGGTTTCCGGCGGGTAGCGCCCGGCCGCTCGGCATGACGAAGAGTGTTGACAGTCTTTCGGTGGCTCCTGATGATGGTGCCCATGCCCGCCACTCCTTCCGTCGGCCCCGTGCCGTCTCCGGGCACGGCGGGGGCCGATCCGACCGCTGCCTTGCCGGAGCCGCCGGACGGTAGTGCCGTTATCGCAGGCTGACTCTTGATCGACACCGCACGCACGCCGGGACGTGCCGCCACAACCGCGGGGCCGGAGAACACGCCCCGTCGACAGGCGCACGCGGCATCCCGCCCGGACCGCGCTCGCGCGGCCGGCGCCACGGCACCGTCCCGGGGTGAATCGGCGTGGCGGGCGAACGATCGTGCTGCCATCGGACCTTCCACCCGGCGGCGGCTTCAAGGACAAGGAGCACGAACATGGCTGAACACGACAAGGCAGAGATCATCGAGGTCCTGAACCTCTACGGTCTCGCACTCGACGCCCACCAGTGGGACCTGTTCGACCGCGTCTTCGCGGAGGACGTGACGGCGGAGTTCGGTCCGGCCGGTGCCGCGTGGAAGGGGCTCGCCGAGTTCAAGCGCTCCTTCGCCGAGTTCCACGAGGGGCTCGACAGCCACCAGCACACGATGATGGGCCACGTGGTGCACGTCGACGGAGACAGGGCCAACGCCTTCAGCTACGGCAACTGGCTCCTCGTGCGCGACTCGGCCGACGGCGGCCCGTCCTGGCAGGGCACGGGCTGGTACGACGACGAGCTCGTCCGGACCGACGGCGGGTGGCGCATCCAGCACCGCGTCTGCCGGCTGATGTCCTGGACCGGCAACCCGCTGGTCCCCGAGCCGAACGCCGAACACCACCCCGACATGCACACGAACGTGCTGCGCCGGCACGCCGAGGAGGGAAGGATCGCCTTCCTGAAGGCCATCCAGGCACAGTAGACACGGAGGCGGCGTCCCGCGGAGCGGCGTAGCGGGGATCTCGGAGCAGTCCCCGGTCGACGGGTGGCCGTCGCGCGTCTCCCGGACCGGACCGGCGCGTCATCGGACCGTGCACGCCGCCCCCGTCCCGCCGCCCCGCTCCGCCCCACGGAGTCACGGCCCGTGCGCCGGGCCCGGCGCACGCCGCAGGAGCCGATCGGGGCCGACGCCCCGCTCGGATCGGCGCCGAGCCGGGCAGGCACACCCCCGCGAAGGGCCGACACGGCCGGCTGCGGACCACGACGGACACCCGCACGGCCGAAGCCGGCTCCGCCACCACCCCGGCGTCGACGAAGGCACGGTCCGCGGCCACGCCCACCCTTCTCCACGTCCGCGTACACCTCCACGGACACCTTCCGCGTCCATCTCCACGTCCGCCTCCACGGACAGCCGTAACCCCGGGCCTGCGGCCGACCCCGACGGGACGGCCGCCCCCGCACGTGCCGACGACCGACCGCGGTCCTGCCCGTTCCCGCGCAGGACCGCGGTTCCGTCCCGGCCCTTCGCCTGCCGGGACCTCCGAGCAGAGCCGGAACGCTTCCGGTTTCCCGGCCGGGAAACCGGAACCCCGTGCGTCCCCACCGCGCATGACGCCACCCCGTGACCCCGGCGTGGGACCCCACCCCCTGCATGGAAGACGAGGACCCGATGCTGCCCGCACCCCGAAGACACCTTGCCGCTGCGTTCTGCCTCTCGACGGTACTGGCGTGCAGCGCCTGCAGTGGTTCAGGCGTCACCGCGTCCGGGGCCGGCGGCCGGACGATCACCATCGCCACCCCGAGCGCACTGCCCGACCTGGACCCGTACTCCTGCACCGGCGGCCAGGACCAGACCATTCTGGGCGCCACCTACGACACCCTGCTGCGCCTCGCCTCCGACGGCAGCTTCCAGCCCTCCCTCGCCACCTCCTGGCGCTACGAGAGCCCGGTCCGGTTCACCCTCCGGCTGCGCGAGGGCGTCACGTTCGCCGACGGGACGCCGCTGGACGCCGAGGCGGTCAAGCGGAACCTGGACCGGGCCAGCCTCTCGGGCGGCGCCGCCACGGCGAACTTCGCCGCCGCGGTCCGCTCGATCGCGACCGAGGGCCCGACCGGCATCGCCCTCACCCTGCACCAGCCGTACCCGGACCTGCCGGCCGTCCTGGCGGGCTGCACCGGCATGATCGTCAACCCCGAGCGCCTCATCACCCCCGAGACGCTGGCCTCCGCCATGGACGGCTCCGGCCCGTACGTCTACGACGCGGCCGGCAGTGACGGCACCCGGTACGTCTTCCACCGCAGGAAGGGCTACTGGGACCAGGACTCCTACCCCTTCGAGAACGCGGTCTTCCAGGTCATCCCCGACATCGAAGCCGGGTACGACGCCCTCGCCGCCGGCCGGGTGGACGTCGCGGCCGGCCCTTCCACCACCCTCCCCGGCACGGGAGCGGCCGCCATCCGCGGTCAGGACGTCGAGTACCTGGTCAACCTGCTCGACCGCGAGGGGACCCGAGTGCCCGCCCTCAAGGACGTACGGGTCCGGCGTGCCCTGAACCAGGCCGTCGACCGGGCCGCGATCAACACCACCTTCTTCGGCGGCACCGGACGGCCCACCGCCCAGGTCGTCCCGCCGGGCGCGCCGGGCTACGACGCGGCACTCGACGGCGCCTACCCCCACGACGTGGCCAAGGCGAAACAGCTCCTCGTCCAGGCCGGCTACCCGAACGGCTTCACCCTGCAGGTGCTGTCCACCCAGAACTTCAAGTCCGACGCCATCCTGCAGCCGGTCATCGCGCAGTGGGCCGCGATCGGGGTCAAGGTCCAGAAGGTCGTGCAGCCGTACGACGAGTACCTGCACAGCCTGGCGAGCAAGGTCTTCCCCGCGGTGGTCATGCCCATCCAGGGCACCCCGCCGTACAGCGCGCTCGTCAACAACTTCGGCGAACGCAGCCAGCGCAACCCCTACCGCAGCACCGACGCCGTCCTCGCCGCGGCCACCCGGCAGGCCTCGGACGCCACCAGCCCCAAGGCGGTGGACGGGCTGCACGGCATGAACGCCCGGCTGATCGACCAGGCCTGGTACGTCGGCATCGGCTCCAGTGCGGTGACCTGGCTCTACAACCCGAAGAAGCTCACCGGCGTCGGCGTCCAGGACGGGGGGTACAGCCCCCGTCTCTACAACTGGCAGCCGGTACAGGATTCCTGACCCGGCCGTCGTCGTCGTACCACTGTGCGCCCGGACCCGCCAGGGTCCGGGTGCACAGTCGTGCGAGGGCCCGTTCTCGTGCCGGAGGAGTTCGGCGGGCCGTTCCCCGCGCCAGGCCGCCGAAGGCGGGGCAGGGCTTCGCCCGTGCTGCGGCCTGCATGGCCGCAGCACGGGCGGGACGACCGCGGAGGCGCTGATTCAGGTCGGTGAACCGGTGCCTCCGCGGCCGAAGCGGAGCTAGGCGGTCCTGACGGGGAGCTGGAGGTAGGACGGGTGCTCGCCGCCGGTGTGGATGATGTGCCTGCCCTGGTTGCGGGGGATGTAGTCGCGGGTCATCGGCATGAGTCCGCCGAGGGCGTTCTGTCCGCTGACGACGAGGCGGAGCTGTTCGCCGGGGTGGAAGACCAGGCCGACCGGGAAGAGGTCGACCTCGATGTCGACGATCTCGCCGGGGCTGAGCTTCTCGGTCCGGTCGAAGGTGTGGGCGGGCACGTCGTCGGTGGTGAGTGCCTTGTCGAGGTGCCGGGCGGAGACGCGCAGGCGTCCGTTGGAGCCCTTGTACCGCAGCACGGAGGCGCCGTTTTCGGTGAGGTCGTGCAGCATCGCGCTGCGACCGGGCACGGTGAACTGCTGCAGTGGGGTGCCGTGGCGGTCGAGCTTCTGGACGAGGACGAACAGGTCCATGTCGTCCGCGCCGTCCGCCTCGACCCGCAGCCGGGCCTTGGGGTAGCCGACCAGCGTCGTCTCCTCGTCGAAACCGACGACGAAGGAGGCCAGGCCCGGGCCGGCTCCGGTGTCGTAGACGGCCTTCGCCTCGCCGGCGGGCGGGGTGGTGGTGAGGGTGCGGGTGAGGCCGTCGAGGTAGTACTTGGTGGAGGTGACGCCTGCCGGGGGGAAGGTGTCCGCGGGCTGGTTGACGCGGTCGCCGCCCTGGAGGTCGAGGAGGCTGTAGCGGACGCGGGGGGTGTGTTCCCAGCCGTTGTCCCGGTCCTTGAGGTAGTGGTCGAAGAAGCGTCGCAGGTCCTCGACGTTCTCGTCCTCGTAGTAGTCGGGCCATTCCTGGGTGTTGTGGATGCGGAGCCACTTGTCCTGGGAGGCGATCCGGCGCCACCCGCGGAAGGTGCCCGCGGTGTGCAGGGTGTTGGAGTAGCTGGCGACGATGTAGGCGGGGACCGTGATCCGCTCGAAGCGGGGGGTCTTGTCCTCCCACAGGTCGTCCACCAGCGGGTGGTGTTCGACTTCGGTGAGGATGTCCTCGCGGAGGTTGTTGCCCTCGTAGCTCTGCTTCTGGAGTCGCTCGGCGAAGCCGGTGTCGGGCATGCCGCCGCGCATGACGAGGTCGCGGTAGACGTCGCTGAGGCCCTCGACGGGGTTGATCGCGGCGAGGTGGGGGGGCTGTTCGGCGGCGGTGAACCACTGGGCGATGGCGAGGTAGGAGGTGCCGGTCATGGCGACCTTGCTGTTGCACCAGTCCTGGACGCCCAGCCATTCGATGAGGTCGTGGCAGTCCTCGCCCTCCTGGCGCCCGAACATCGCGCTGTCGCCTTCGGAGTTGGCGATGCCCCGGGGGTCGGGGTTGCAGACGGCGTAGCCCTGCGCGCACCAGTAGGCCGGGTCGGGGCCCTCGAACTTCTGGAGTCCGGAGAGCGCCCCGTTGTCGATGCCGAGCATGGTGAACAGGCCCAGGACGCTCGGGGCGGTGCCGTGGTTCTTGCCGTAGGGGCTCCAGGCGACGAGGACGGGGACCTTCTCGGTGCCGGCGGGGCGGAAGACGTCGACGCGGATGGTGGTGCCGTCGCGCAGGGTGACGGGGACGTCCTTGTCGAGCACGACGTCGGCGGGCAGTGCCCGGAAGCGGGGATCGATCCGGGAGCCGGCCGGCAGGGTGCGGGTGCCGGGGTCGAACTCGTTCAGCAGCCCGTGTACCGGGCCCGCCTGGTAGTGCGACGGCTCGAACGCCTTCTCATCCTGGATCATTGCCGTTTCCTTCATCTCTGGGTGGGGTCGAGACCGCTGCCGTGCCCTGCCCGGTCGGGCAGGGCACGGCAGGGCTGCCGGAATCGCGGCCGCACGGCCGGCGATGGACGGAGCGGACGGGGGGAACGAAGCCGAGGGCTCGGGAGTGCATCCGTGACCGGTAGCCCTGCATGCCGTACGCTCCTCCGGCGCAGTGCCGGGGGCGATGCGGACTGGTCCGTCCGGCGATCGGCTCGGCGACGGCAGGCCCGGGAGGGGTGGGGGCTCTGCAGACCGGAGCGCGATACATGCATCAATGTAATCTGTAGCCGAGTTCCAGTCCAGGAGTGGGACCTGATCGGGGCCGGCCGACCCGTTCACTCACGGCCCTGTCACCGGAGGCAGCCGCCCGGATGCGCTCCCGGCCCCGCTGCCGGACCTCGGGCGGGGGGTTGCGCGGCGCGACGCCTCAGGTGCCGCTCTCGCGGAACGCGGCCAGGATCCGTCCGGCGGCCAGAGTCGCCGTCAGCCCGCCGTCTCGGACCTGCTGCTCCAGGGCGGGTGCCAGCGCGCGTACCGCCGGATCGGCATGGAGCCGGCCGAGGAGCTCATCGTGGACCATGGCCCAGGTCCAGTCGACCTGTTGGGTGCGGCGGCGTGCGTCGAGGGCGCCGGTGGCGTGGAGGGTGCGGCGGTGCTGTTCCAGGCGTTCCCACAGGGTGTCGAGGCCGGTGTTGTCGCGGCCGCTGCAGGTGAGGACGGGTGGGGTCCATTCGGCGTCCGGTGGCGTCAGCAGGCGGAGGGCGCCGGTGAGTTCGCGGGCGGCGGTTTTGGCGTCGTGTTCGTGGGGGCCGTCGGCTTTGTTGACGGCGATGATGTCGGCGAGTTCGAGGATGCCTTTTTTGATGCCCTGGAGTTGGTCGCCGGTGCGGGCGAGGGTGAGGAGGAGGAAGGTGTCGACCATGTCGGCGACGGTGGTTTCGGACTGTCCGACGCCGACGGTTTCGACGAGGACGGTGTCGTAGCCGGCGGCTTCCATGATGATCATGGATTCGCGGGTGGCGCGGGCGACGCCGCCGAGGGTGCCGGAGGTGGGGGAGGGGCGGACGAAGGCGTTCGGGTCGGTGGCGAGTTTCTCCATGCGGGTCTTGTCGCCGAGGATGGAGCCGCCGGTGCGGGTGGAGGTGGGGTCGACGGCGAGGACCGCGACGTGGTGGCCGCGGCCGGTGAGCATGGTGCCGAGGGCTTCGATGAAGGTGGATTTGCCGACGCCGGGGACGCCGGTGATGCCGATCCGGACCGCGTTGCCGCTGTGCGGCAGCAACTCGGTCAGCATCGCCTGCGCCAGGGACCGGTGGTCGGGCCGGGTCGACTCGACGAGCGTGATGGCGCGGGCGACGACCGCCCGCCCGCCGTCGAGCACCCCCTGCACGTACTGGTCGAGGTCGAGCGCCATGGTGCGTGCCGGCCTCAGAGCTCGTGTCCGAGGTCGGCGGCGAGGGACTTCAGCAGGCCGTACGCCGCGTCCGGGATGACGGTGCCGGGTGGGAAGACGGCGGCGGCGCCCATGTCGAGGAGGGTGGGGATGTCCTGGGGTGGGATGACGCCGCCGACGACGATGGTGATGTCTTCGCGGCCGGCTTGGGCGAGTTCGGCGCGGAGGGCGGGGACGAGGGTGAGGTGTCCGGCGGCGAGGGAGGAGACGCCGACGATGTGGACGTCGGCTTCGACGGCCTGGCGGGCGACTTCGGCGGGGGTCTGGAAGAGGGGGCCGACGTCGACGGTGAAGCCGAGGTCGGCGAAGGCGGTGGCGATGACCTTCTGGCCGCGGTCGTGGCCGTCCTGGCCCATTTTGGCGACGAGGATGCGGGGGCGGCGGCCTTCGGCTTCCTCGAAGCGTTCGACGAGTTCGCGGGTGCGGTGCACGTTTTCGGAGGGTCCTGCTTCGTCGCGGTACACGCCGGAGATGGTACGGATCTGGCCGGAGTGGCGGCCGTAGACGGTTTCCAGGGCGTCGGAGATCTCGCCGACGGTGGCCTTGGCGCGGGCGGCGTTCACGGCGAGGGCGAGGAGGTTGCCGTCGAGGGTGCCGTCGCCGGTGGGGCCGTTGTGGGCGGCGCGGGTGAGGGCGTGCAGGGCGGCGGTGCAGGCGGTTTCGTCGCGTTCGGCGCGCAGTCGGCGGAGTTTTTCGATCTGCTGGGTGCGGACGGAGGTGTTGTCGACGGTGAGGACGTCGATGGGCTGGTCGGTGGCGGTGCGGTATTTGTTGACGCCGATGACGGGCTGGCGGCCGGAGTCGATGCGGGCCTGGGTGCGGGCGGCGGCTTCCTCGATGCGCAGTTTGGGGATGCCGGCGTCGATGGCTTTGGCCATGCCGCCGGCGGCCTCGACTTCCTGGATGTGGGCCCAGGCGCGGGCGGCGAGGTCGTGGGTGAGTTTTTCGACGTAGGCGGAGCCGCCCCAGGGGTCGATGGAGTGGGTGGTGCCGGATTCCTGCTGGAGCATGAGCTGGGTGTTGCGGGCGATGCGGGCGGAGAAGTCGGTGGGCAGGGCGAGGGCTTCGTCGAGGGCGTTGGTGTGCAGGGACTGGGTGTGGCCCTGGGTGGCGGCCATCGCCTCCACGCAGGTGCGCGTCACGTTGTTGAAGACGTCCTGGGCGGTGAGGGACCAGCCGGAGGTCTGTGAGTGGGTGCGCAGGGAGAGGGATTTGGGGTTCTTGGGGTCGAACTGCTTGACGAGTTTGGCCCACAGCAGGCGGGCGGCGCGGAGTTTGGCGATCTCCATGAAGAAGTTCGTGCCGATGGCCCAGAAGAACGACAGGCGCGGGGCGAACGCGTCGACGTCGAGGCCGGTGCCGAGGCCGGCGCGGAGGTATTCGATGCCGTCGGCGAGGGTGTAGGCGAGTTCGAGGTCGGCGGTGGCTCCGGCTTCCTGGATGTGGTATCCGGAGATGGAGATGGAGTTGTAGCGGGGCATCTTCTGGGAGGTGTAGGCGAAGATGTCGGAGATGATCCGCATGGAGGGCTGTGGGGGGTAGATGTAGGTGTTGCGGACCATGAATTCTTTGAGGATGTCGTTCTGGATGGTCCCGGCGAGTTTCTCCGGTGGGACGCCCTGTTCTTCGGCGGCGACGATGTAGAGGGCGAGGACGGGCAGGACGGCGCCGTTCATGGTCATGGAGACGGACATCCTGTCGAGGGGGATGCCGTCGAAGAGTTGGCGCATGTCGTAGATGGAGTCGATGGCGACTCCGGCCATGCCGACGTCGCCGGTGACGCGGGGGTGGTCGCTGTCGTAGCCGCGGTGGGTGGGCAGGTCGAAGGCGACGGAGAGGCCCTTCTGGCCGGCGGCGAGGTTGCGGCGGTAGAAGGCGTTGGATTCTTCGGCGGTGGAGAAGCCGGCGTACTGGCGTACGGTCCAGGGCTGGTTGACGTACATGGTGGGGTAGGGGCCGCGGAGGTAGGGGGCGATGCCGGGGTAGGTGTCGAGGAAGTCGAGGCCGGTGAGGTCGTCGGCGGTGTAGAGGGGTTTGACGCCGATGCCTTCGGGGGTGTCCCACACCAGGTCGTCGACGTCCTTGCCGGTTTCCTGTTGCCAGGCCTGGCGCCACTGCGTGCCGGTCACCGTCGGGGCGGTGCCGTCCGGGTCCAGCCCGATCGTGGTGAAGTCGGGAATCGCATTCCCCGGACGGTCTCCCATCAGGACACTCCCATACGGTCGAGGGCGGCGGAGAGTACGGCGACGGCGTCGCATCCGCCGAAGAGGTAGGAGTCCACGCCGGCGTACTGCCCGGCGGGACCTGCCAGGTACACGTGCTCGGCCCCGGCGGCCCGGAGGTCCCGGGCGAGGGGCTCGGCCTGCTCCGCGTAGAGGGCGTCGCTGGAGCACAGGCAGACCTGGTCCGTTCCGCTCGCCTCGAAACCGCCTTCGGTGACGGGCTCGATGCCGCCCGCCCGGAAGAGGTTGGCGGCGAAGGTGAGGCGCGCGGTGTGCGCGGCGGCGGGCCCGATGGCGGCGAGATGGACGCGGGGCCGGGCGCCGGTCACGGCGAGGTGGGCGTCGGAGCGGGCGCGCAGGGCTTCGAACGCCTCGTCGCGCCGTACTCGGGGCAGGCCGCCGGAGAGTGGTGCGGGTGCGGGTTCGCGGACCAGGGCCTTTTCGGCGAGGTTCGGGAACTCGCTGACGCCGGTGACGGGTTCGCGGCGCTTCGCGAGCGCCTTCGAACGCTCCGCCCAGGTGGCGGCGGTCTGTTCGGCGACGAGGCCGGAGGTGAGGGCGGCCCGCTGGCCGCCGGCGGCCTCGATCTCCTGGAACCACGCCCAGGCGGCGTGCGCGAGCTCGTCGGTGAGCCGCTCCACGTACCAGGAGCCGCCGGCCGGGTCGATCACCCGGGCGAGGTGGGACTCCTCCAGCAGGATCGACTGCGTGTTGCGGGCGATCCTGCGGGCGAACGCGTCCGGCAGGCCGACCGCCTCGTCGAAGGGCAGTACCGTCACCGCGTCCGCCCCGCCCACGCCGGCGGCCAGGCAGGCCACGGTGGTGCGGAGCATGTTCACCCACGGGTCGCGGGCGGTCATCATCACGCGGGAGGTCACCGCGTGCTGGCGCTGCGCGGAGGCCTCCGGCGCCACCCCGGACACCTCGGCCACCCGGGCCCAGAGCCGGCGGGCGGCACGGAACTTGGCGATCGTCAGGAACTGGTCCCCGGTGGCGGCGAGGCGGAACTCCAGCTGGCCGGCGGCCGTGTCGACGGGCAGTCCGGCCGCGGTCAGCGCCCGCAGGTAGGCCACTCCCGTGGCCAGGGCGCAGCCGAGTTCCTGCGCGGGTGAGGCGCCGGCTTCGTGGTAGGGCAGGGCGTCGACGGTCAGGGCGCGCAGGCCCGGGTAGGTCTGCGCGCAGCGGGCGGCGAGCGTCGTGGCGTCGGCGAGCAGCGTGTCGGTGGGGTCGTCGTCGCCGGTGCGGGCGAGCAGGCCCAGCGGGTCGGCGCCGAGTGTGCCGGAGGCGGCGTCGGCGGGCACGTCGCGGGCGGTCAGCAGTGCGAAGAGCTGTTCGGCGGCGGGGGCGAACTCCGCTGCGGCGTCGAGTGCGAGGGCGGCGAGGTCGAGGTAGACGCCGTCCAGCGCGTCCGGCAGTGCCGCGAGGGGCAGCCGGCCGGAGCCGAGCGCGAGCCACAGGGAGGTGGCGCCGTTCTCCAGGTCGGCGAGGACCGCCTCGTTGGTGCGGCGCGGGTCCGGGTCGGCGTGCAGCTGGCGCACGTCCCAGCCGGAGACCGTGGCTCCCTGGGGCCGGCCGCCGCGGACGAACGGCGGGAAGCCGGGGAAGCCGGCGTCGGCCGGGGCGTCCTGGGCGGTGTACAGCGGGCGGGCGCGGAGCCCGTCCTGGAGCTGGGTGGTGAGCGCGTCCTCGGCCTGCTCGCCGCTCGCGGGCTGCGAACCGGATTTGCGCAGCACGCCTTCGACGAGGCGCTGCCACTGCTCACGGGTCGCATCGGGGAACTCGGAGGCCAGGGGAAGCCTGTCGTCGGGCAGGACTGTCATGGAGGTCCTAAAGGAGGCGCTGGACGTGGTGGTGGGGCGGTCACGGCGGGCGGTGGACGTGGCGGAGCCGGGACCGGTTCGTTCGGCGGCGGCCCGGACGGACGGGGTGCGTGTCGCGCCGGGCCGCCCGGCGTACGGGTCGGTGCTCGCCGACGGTGGCGTGCCGTCGCCGTCCACCCCGTCCGTCTCCGCCCCGTCACGCCCGGAGGTGCCGTGGGCGTGACGGGTCCGCATGAGGGTGTGCGGTCAGACAACTCAACAGGAAGCACAAGAAATATGTCAACACTTTCCCGGCGGTCGGCGGAGGAGCGGCTCCGGCTCGTGGTCGATGCCCGGCGGTGGCCCGGCGGGTGTGCCGTTCCGGCCGCGGCCCGCCGCGTGCCGCCGGACCCGACTACTCCCATCTGCTGTTTTCTTTGACGGGGCGCAACCCGCTGCAAGGCCGGGCGCCTGCCGCCGGCCGGTCGAGGGCCGCCTCGACACGGGCCTCGGGCGGGGCCGCGGCGTGACGGGGCTTCGCGGCCTGAGGAAACGCGGGATGGCCGTCTCGAATCCGAGCTCAACGAGTCCGGAGCAAAATGTTGACATCTTTGCTGTGGCTCGTATCGTGGTGTCACAGCCGCCACCGCTTCGGTCGGGCCCGCAACGGCCCGTCGGTGGCGGTCTGGGGCAGGTGTCCGTCAGCGACCGCACCTGCGCCCCGCAGACCCGGGTGAGGATGCGGCCGGCGCCGTCATCGCCCGCCGCGTCCTCCCCGTCCCGGAACCGTGCGGGCAAGCCGGTGCGACGCCCCGCCGGCAGCCCGGACCGCGCCCCGTCGAGGGCATCCGCCGCTGCCGGTGCCCGACCAGCAGCCCAGCCAGAATCGAGTACCGCCCGTGTCGATAGACATCGTCCCGCTCACCGGGGCCCAGCGTTTCGAGCCCGCCGGCCACCACGGCGTCGGACCCGTCCACCTCTTCGGCGGAGAGCAGTACGAGGGTGCCGTGACGGTGGCCCTGTCGCACTACCTGCCCGGCGGCGCGGCGGACATGTCGCCCGTGCCGGTGGAGACGCTCTACCTCGTGCTGACCGGCACCCTGACCCTCACGGACGCCGACGGCGCCACCCACGTCCTGAACGCCCTCGACGGGGCGCGGCTCACGACCGGCACGGCCCGCAGCGTCGAGAACCTGACGAACCTGCCCGCGAGCATGCTGGTGATCCGGCCGAACCCGGCCGCGCTGCCGTCCTGTGCGCCGGAGGCCCGGTCGTGACCGGCCCGCTGGAGGGGCTGCTCGTCGTCGACCTCACCCGCGCGCTCGCCGGACCGCAGGCCGGGATGATGCTCGGTGACCTCGGAGCCCGCGTGATCAAGGTCGAGAGCCCTGCCGGGGACGACACCCGCTCCTGGGGCCCGCCGTTCGTCCGCATCGGCGACAACACCCCGGAGTCGACGTACTTCCTGTCCTGCAACCGGAACAAGGAGTCGATCGCGCTCGACCTGAAGCGTGACGAGGACGCGGAGCGGCTGGCCCGGCTCGTCGAGCGGGCGGACGTCCTGATGGAGAACTTCAAGCCCGGCACGCTGGACCGGCTCGGGTTCGGCAGCGCGCGTCTGATGCAGCTCAACCCGCGCCTGGTGGTGTTGTCGATCAGCGGCTTCGGGCACGACGGGCCGGAGGCCCACCGCGCCGGGTACGACCAGATCGCGCAGGGCGAAGCCGGACTGATGTCGCTCACCGGCCCGGACGAGGACCACCCGCAGCGGGTCGGCGTGCCGATCGGCGACCTGCTCGCCGGCATCAACGGCGCGTTCGGCGTGCTGGCGGCGCTGCGGGACCGCGACCGCACCGGCAAGGGGCAGATCGTGCGCACCTCGCTGCTGGCCGCGGTCGTCGCCGCGCACGCCTTCCAGGGCACCCGCTGGACCGTGGCCGGGGAGGTCGGCCGGGCGCAGGGCAACCAGCACCCGACCATCGCCCCCTACGGACTGTTCCGCTGCGCGGGCGGCAGTGTGCAGATCGCCTGCGGGAACGACGGCATGTGGCACCGCCTCTGCGCGGCGTTCGGCATCGGTGCCGACGACCCGAGGTACGCGACGAACGCCGACCGCCTGGCGAACCGGGAGAGCCTCACCGAGCTGCTGGAGAAGGCATTCTCCGGCCACGAGGCGGACGCGCTCCTGCGGACGCTGGAGGAGGCCGGCATTCCCGCAGGCCGGGTCCGCACCCTCGACGAGGTCTACGAGTGGGAGCAGACGCACTCCCAGCGCCTTCTCGTCGACGTCGAGCACCAGAGCCTGGGGAAGATCACCCTGCCCGGTTCGGCCCTGCGGACCTTCACCGTCGACGCCACGGGCGCCGAGACCGAGACGACCCGCGTCGACCACGTCCCGCCACCCGTCCTGGACGCCGACGCCGACGCCATCCGCGCGTGGCTGGACGCCCCCACGCCGCGGTCCTGAGCCCGCGACCGGACCCGCCGCCCGCGACCGGACCCGCCGACGCGGGGCGCCGGGGACGCACCGGGGAGGCTTCCCCGGACCGCAGCAGCCCTGCCGCCGCACGGTACGGCCGTTCGGTGCGGCGGGCAGAGCCCCCACTGGTGACACACAGGGCGATCACGTCCATGCCGACCGGGACGAGCGCACGGCGCCGACCGGACAAGGAGTTCCGATGAGAGATATCGAGCCGGTGACGGCCGCGGAGCAGCTGCGGCGGGCCTTCGGGTGTTTTCCGTCCGGGGTGACCGCGCTGTGCGCGCGGGGTGACGGCGGGCCGGTGGGTCTGGCCGCGAGTTCGTTCACGTCCGTGTCGATGGAACCGCCGCTGGTGTCGGTGTGCATCCAGCACACGTCCACCACGTGGCCGAAGCTGCGGGAGCGGCCCCGGCTGGGGCTGAGTGTGCTGGCCGAGGGGCAGGACGAGGTCTGCGCGCGGCTGGCGAGCCGGACGGGTGACCGTTTCGCCGGGACGGACTGGTCCGCCTCCGAGCACGGCAGCGTGTTCGTGGAGGGCGCCACGCTGTGGCTCGACTGCTCGATCCACGAGGAGGTCCCGTTCGGCGACCACGACATCGTGCTGCTGCGGGTGCACGGCATCAGTGCCGCCCCGGACACCTCCCCGCTCGTCTTCCACGCCAGCCGCTTCCGGAGCCTGGCCGGCGTCTGACCGGACGGCGGGTCGGTGCTCCGGCACGACGACACACCGCCGGACGCGGTCCCGCAGGCCCCCTTCGATGAGCCCCCGGTGCCCAGAGCTTGAAAGTAGAGATCCATGCTGCGTGAAGGAAGACTCGACGTGCGGGACGGGACAGTCGCGGCGATCGTCGACGCCCCCGGTGCCGAACCGCGGCTGGGCCCGGTCGCGCTGCCGCCGCGGACGGCCGGCACCACCCTCGTGTCCGTGGTCGCGGCACCGCTGAACCCGCTCGACCTGGTCATCGCCTCCGGGACGTTCCACTCCGCCCGCCACGAGGAGCCCTACGTCCCGGGCAGCGAGTGCGTGGGCGTCGTCCTCGAATCCGACCGCTTCCGGCCCGGCACCCTGGTCTACGCCGAGTGCCACGCCTCGCCGGCCACCCCGGGCACCTTCGCCACGCAGGTGCTCGTCGACGACGAGGACCTGCTGCCGCTGCCCGACGGCATCGACCCGGTGCGGGCGGCGGCCGTCGGCAACTCCGGCACGGCGGCGTTCATGCCCCTCGTCGAGGAGGCCCGCCTGCTCCCCGGGGAGACGGTGCTCGTGCTCGGAGCCACCGGCGCGGTCGGACAGATCGCGATCCAGGTGGCGCGGGGACACGGGGCGGGCCGGGTGGTGGGCGTCGCCCGCGACCGCGCGGCGCTGGAGCGCCTGCCCGCCCTCGGTGCGGACGCCGTCGTCGAACTGCGCGCCGGTGAGGACGCCGACCAGCTGGCGGCCCGGCTCCTGGAGGCGGCCGGTCCGGTGGACGTCGTCCTGGACGGCGTGTACGGGCTGCCGCTGGAGGCGGCGCTGCGGGCGTGCGCCCCCCGCGCCCGCCTCGTCAACATCGGCAACCCGGCCGGCGCGACCGCGCTGGTTCCGGCCGGTCTGCTCCGCGGCAGGCAGCTCACCCTGTCCGGTTTCGCCGGCCTGCACACCCCGCTGCGGGACAAGCGGGCGGCCCTGACCTGGCTGTGGACCGCCCTGGTCCGCGACGAGCTGCAGGTCGAGGTCCGCACCTGCCCGCTCGGGGAGCTCCCCTCGGCGTGGCGGGCGCAGGCCGCCTCGCCGCACGCCAAGTACGTCATCCTGCCCGAGGGCGTCGAGCGCCCCGGCCCCACCCCGACACGACGGGAGCACACGACCGTGACCCATCCATCCGCACCGCCCGGGACCGCGGTGGCCGACCCCGGGCCGGCCACCGCCGCGGGCACCTCCGGAGCGGGGGAGCAGGGCGCATGACGACCCGACCCGAGCCCGGATCCGCCGCAGCCCTGCGGCCGGTCGTCGACTGCGTGGTCGTCGGCGGTGGCCCGGTGGGCCTGCTGACCGCGGTCCTCCTGGCGCAGGCCGGCCTGCAGGTCTCCGTCGTGGAGCGGCAGGCGCAGCGGTACCCGCTGCCGCGGGCGTGCACCATCGACCACGAGGCGCTCCGCATCCTCCAGGCCGCGGGCCTCATGGCCGACCACGCGTACCTGTTCGAGCCGTCGCAGGGCGAGCGTGGCGGGTACGAGTTCCGCAACGGCGAGGGCGAGCTCCTGCGGGCCATCGACTGGAACCGCGTCGCCGAGTCGGGGTGGGCGAACACCAACGGTTTCCACCAGCCCGACCTGGAGGCGGTCCTGGAGGACCTGGCGGTGGCGACGCCGGGTGTCACGGTGCACCGCGGCTGGACCTTCCAGGACCTGGACCAGGACGCCGGAGAGGTGTCCGTGCGGGTCGCCTCCAACGACCGGCCGGCCGAGGCCGTGGAGATCCGGTCGCGGTGGCTCGTCGCCGCGGACGGGGCGAACAGCCCGGTCCGTACCCGGCTCGGCATCGACGTCGGGGACTCGGGGTTCCAGGCCGACTGGCTGGTGGTGGACTACCAGCCGCTGGTGGAGGAGGACTGGAGCGCCTTCGTCACCCAGTACTGCGATCCGGCACAGCCCGCGACCGCGGTCAACAGCGGTCCGGGGCGGCGGCGGTTCGAGTTCATGCGCCGCGCGGACATGACGGTCGGGGAACTGGGCCGCGACAGCACGGCGTGGCAGCTGATGGCGCCCTGGGGCGTGACCCCGGAGACCGCCCGGCTGGAACGGCACGCCGTCTACACGTTCCGCGGGCGGTGGGCGCAGTCCTGGCGCGAGGGCAACGTCTTCCTGGCGGGCGACGCGGCCCATCTCATGCCGCCCTTCCTCGGGCAGGGGCTGTGTGCGGGTCTGCGGGACGCCAGGGCGCTCACCTGGCGCATGGGCCTGGTGCACCGGGGCCTGGCGTCGCCGTCGGTGCTCGACACGTACGGTCCCGAACGCACCGGGCACGTGCGGGAGATCATCGACGAGGCGGTGGCCGCGGGCCGGGTCATCTGCGAACTCGACGCCGACCGGGCGGCCGTCCGGGACGCCGAGATGAAGAAGCGGTCGGCGGATCCCGGTGCCGCCGCCCAGGAGCCGCCGCACCCCCGGCTGGGCGAGCCGTCGCTGACGGTCCCGAGCAGGGGTGCCGACGGACGGCTGGCACCGCAGGCGCGGGTCCGGGCCGGCGACCGGGTGGGCCTGTTCGACGACGTCGTCGGCGGCGGCTGGCAGTTGGTCAGCCGCGCCGGGGATCCCGCCGGGCTCCTGGACGACGAGGACCTGGCGTGGTTCCGGCGGATCGGCGGCGTGATCGCCGACGTGTCGGACACGGGCCCCGTCCAGGACCTCGACGGTGCCTACGAGCGCTGGTTCACCGCGCACGGGTGCGAGACGTTCCTCGCCCGGCCGGACTTCTACGTGTTCGCGGCCGGCGAGCACACCGACATCCCCCGCTTCGTCTCGCACCTGCGCCGGGCGCTGGGCCGGGGCACGTCCGACCACGAGGAAACCAAGGAGGAACGTCATGACGGCGACGCCGCATCCGCATTCACACGGTGACCTTCCGGAGGCGCACCTGCCGCGGCAGGGAGGCTCGTTCGACGCGACGCTGATCACGTTCGCGGCGATGGCGCTCTTCGACGGCCTGACGGCCGACCAGCGCGCACGGGTGCTGCTCCTGCACACGGACCCCGGCCGGACGCACTGGAACTTCCTGCCGGAGTCCGGCCGGCACGGCCTCCCGCTCGGAGAGCTCGACCGTGCCCAGGAGGTGCTGGCGCACCGGCTGATCGCCGAGTCGATGTCGATCCCGGCGTACGCCCGGGTGGTCCAGGTGATGGCCAACGAGCACGTGCTGCGCGAGCTCAACCTGCCGGTGTTCGGTCACGTCGCGGCGGCCTTCCGCGACGCCCGCGGCTACTTCCTCAGTTTCTTCGGCCAGCCGCAGCCGGACAGCACGTGGGGCTGGCGGCTGGTCGGTCACCACCTGTCGATCAACGTCACCGTCGTCGACGGCGACCTGGTCAACGCCACCCCGTTCCTGCTCGGCGCCGAACCGGCCCGCTTCGGCCCCTTCCGGATCCTCGGCGAGGAGGAGGACGCGGCCTTCGTGCTGCTGGACAGCCTCACCGGCTCCCAGCAGGAGCAGGCGGTCATCCACTCCAAGCCGCCCGCGGACTTCGTCACCCGCACCGTCGCGACCGTCGGCGAGGTCGAGTACCCCGCCTACCACGGGGTCGGCCGCCGCGACGCGATGATCACCGACGAGGACCGCAAGGCCCTGGCCTACTTCCGCGCGCATCCGCGCGGCATCCGCGCCGGCGACCTCTCGGCCGTCCAGCGCGGACACTTCGACGACCTGCTCGCCCGGTTCGTCGAGCGGGCCCGCCCGGGCCTGGTGGGCTTCGAGATGGACCGCATCGCGGCCGCCGGCGGCGTCGACGACCTGCACTTCGCCTGGGCCGGCGGCACGTCCCTCGAACTGCCGCACTACTTCCGGATCCAGGGCCCGGTCACCCTCGTCGAGTTCGACAACGCCGAGGACAACGCCAACCACGTGCACAGCGTCTGGCGGGACCCCTCCAACGACTTCGGCGCCGACCTGCTGATGCGGCACCACCTCGAACACGACCACACCGGCCCGCACGCGGATGACGACGTCATCTGACCGGCGGAGCCTGCGTCTGCGACACACCGACCATCGACGGAAGAGAAGTCTCCCGGGCCGAGCCCGGGGACCAGGAAGGGAACCCCAGTGAAAATCGTGGGCGTCAGGCGATCACGCAACGACTCCACCGTGGAGGTCGCGACCCTGTCCGAGCAGGGCGACGAAGTCACCGTCATCGCCGCCCTCGCGGACTTCTGGGCCGACCCGGCCGGGCATCTCTCCCGCCCGCCCACGGGCCCGACCCTCCCCGTCGCCTCGGTCGAGCGGGTTCCCCCCGTGCTCCCCGACGCGCGCGTCTTCTGCATCGGGCTCAACTACTCGGACCACGCCGCGGAGGGCAGCTTCCGCGACCAGGACCTGCCGCCGTACCCGACGCTGTTCGCCCGGTGGACCCGGTCCCTGACCGTGGACGGGGCCGAGGTCCCCGTCCCCTCCAACGAGGAGGGTCTGGACTGGGAGGGCGAGGTCGTGGCCTGGGTCGGAGCGCCGCTCGTCGACGCCACCCCGGAGGAAGCCCTGGCAGCGGTCCTCGGCTACTCCGCCTTCAACGACCTGACCTCCCGCAGGGCGCAGAAGCTGACCTCCCAGTGGACCCTGGGCAAGAACGGCGACCGGTCCGGCCCCCTCGGCCCGATCGTGCCCGCCGCGGAGGTCGGCGACCTGAAGCAGGGCCTGCAGCTCCGGACCCGCGTCAACGGCGAGACCGTGCAGGACGCCCGCACCGACCAGATGATCTACCCGGTCGGGGAGACGCTGTCCCTCATCTCCCACACCCTGACCCTGCGGCCCGGCGACCTCCTCGCCACCGGGACGCCGGCCGGGGTCGGCTACGCCCGTACGCCCCCGCGGCTGCTGCAGCCGGGCGACACGGTCGAGGTCGAGGTGGAGCGCCTGGGCACGGTGCGCAACACCGTGGTCGGCAACCACCACCGGTCGGAGGCCGTCCGCGCCGTCCACCACTGACCGGCCGGCGGGATCGGGGCTCCGCTGCCCCCGAAGCCGGCCGTCACGACCCGGGACCCCCGTCCCGGGTCGTGATGCACCCGGTCGCGGTGCACCCGGTCGCGGTGCATCCGGTCTGGTCCCTGCCGTGCCGTGTCCCCGCACCGTGTCCCCGCACCGGGTCCCCTGCCCGGAGAGTGTCGACACTTTTTCGTCACCCTGCCGACGAGGCGGGCCGGGTGTGCGTGTCGGTGTGGGTGCGGGGCCGGGCTGCGGCGCCGGCCGGAGCGGAATCACCCCGAAAGTGTCGGCAGACCGGTCGCGGGCGTCGGCTACGGTGGAGGGTGCGGTCGGTCCGCGCAGTCAGGCCGTCCAGTCAGTCCGTGCGGTCCGTCCGTGGGGTGGGGTGGGCTGCGGAGATCCTGTGGGAAAACGTGAGAGGCCGGCGTGCGATGACAGCACTGTCAGTTGAGGTGGCGGACAGATCGGCGCATCCCGACGAGGTGAGCCGGGCGCATCACGCGCTGCGGCGCGCGATCATGCACGGCCGGTTGCGGGCCGGTGACCCGTTGTCGCAGGTCGAGCTGGCCCGGCAGCTCGGGGTGAGCCGGGGCCCGTTGCGGGAGGCGTTGCGGATCCTGCAGCGTGAGGGGTTCGTCCAGCAGGAGTCGCAGCACCGGGCCCGGGTGGCGGCGTTCGGTGACGAGGACCTCGACGAGCTGTACGCGATGCGGATCACCCTGGAGTCGCTGGCGATCGGTATCGCGGTGCCGCGGATGACCGGGGAGCACCTGGAGCGGCTCGACCGGCTGCTGCTGGAGATGGACGACAAGGCGCGGGCCGGGGACGTCGAGCAGTGGGAGTGCCCGCACGAGGAGTTCCACCGCGCCCTGGTCCACCCGTCCGGTCCGCGGTTGGAGCGTGAGCTGGCCCTGCTGTCGGACCACGCGACGCGTTACCGGCTGGCTTTCGTGTCGTGGAACCCGCTGGAGTGGCAGGCGGGTACGAGTGAGCAGCACCGGACGATCGCGGAGGCGGTGAAGGCGCGGGACGCGGACGCGGCCGCGCACGCGCTGGCCGCGCACCTCGGCCGCACCGCGCTGGTCGTCCTCTCGATGGCCTCGCCCACCTACGAACCGGTGCGGGTCCGCAAGGCCCTCGCCGCGGTCTGCGCCCCGTAGGCCGGCCGCCGGCCGCCGGACCGGGTGGGCCTCGCGCGCGGGCGTGGCCCCGCCGGGGTGGGAGCGGTGGGGACGGTCTCGTGGCAGGACCGCGGCCTGCGTCAGGCCGGGGGCTGCTCGCCGAGCCAGGCGAACGCGGACTTCACGATGACGCTTTCCAGTTCGCTGCCCTGGGTCGCGAAGGTGCGCTGCACGGGGAACCCGCTCCTGTCGAGCAGGTAGGCCAGGGCCGCGTACTCGCGGGGGTAACCGGCCACCACCTCGGGGTCGATCTCCGCCGTCCCGGTGGGGAAGGTGAAGGTGGCGAAGTCGTACACGCTCTTGCGGTCGGCTATGCGCCAGACGCCGTCCCGGCGCTCGATCCGGTCGATGAACCGGTTGTGACCGTTGCAGCCCAGGCCGAGGCTGTCGTTCTCGACGACGATGACCGCGTTGGTCTCGCCGACGGCACGGGTGCCGTCGGCGGAGAAGGTCACGGCGGGCGGCGTGATGAGGTGCTTGGTGCGCAGGCCGGTGGTGGACATCCGCGCGGACGCGTCGACGAAGTCGGAGGCCGCGCCCTCGAACCAGGTGATCTCGATCCGCGCGTCCGGGTGGAACAGCTCCCGGAGCCGGTCCCACCGGCCCTGGTCGCGGTGGATCCAGCCGGTCATGAGGTCGGCGATGTCCTGACGGTCCTGAAGTGTTGTCGATGTCGGCATATGTACAGTCTTGGACAGCATCTTCCATCGCACAAATTGTTAGATCTGATCTATTGTTCGTTGAAAACGATCGGAGGCCGGGCGTGGAACTGCGGCACCTGCGGTACTTCGTGGCCGTCGCCGAGGAGAGTCACTTCGGCCGTGCGGCCGCGCGGCTGCACGTGACCCAGTCGACGCTGAGCGCCCAGGTGAAGGCGCTCGAACGCGAGGTGGGAGGTCCGGTCTTCCTCCGTACCAGCCGCCGGGTGGAGCTGACGGAGGCGGGGGAGCTGCTGCTGGTCGAGGCGCGGCGGACGCTGGCGCAGGCCGGCCGCGCCCTGGACGTCGCCCGGCAGTCGGTCCGAGGCGAGATCGGGGCGCTCCGGATCGGGTTCTCCGGGATCGCCGTGCTGGAGGGCACCCTCTCCGCGGACCTGCGCCGCTTCCACGCCGCTCACCCCCGGGTGGAGCTGCACCTGACCGAACTCCCGCCCGCCGCACAGGTGCAGGGCCTCCGCGACGGCACGCTCGACATCGGGTACAGCCCCGACAACGGCCTCGGGGACGTGGACGACCTCGTGGTGGGGCGCAGGGCGCGGACGGTCCTGTCGATCGCCCTGCGCCACGACCACGCGCTGGCCTCCGCCTCCTCGGTCACACCGGCCGATCTGGAGGGCGAGGACCTCGTCGTGTACGCGGCCGACGAGGACGACGAGAGCGTGCTCGACCGGTTCGGGGCCGCCCGGGCGACGCACCGGGGGCGCGTCCACCTGGTGACCGGCACCCTCGGCGTGCTCGCGCTCGCCTCGGCCGGCGTGGGGGTGGCCGTGGTGCCGGCCGCGGCGGAACGCATCGGGCTGCCGGACGTCGTCTTCCGGCCGCTGCGCGGCATGGCGGCCGAGGTGGACGTGGTGCTGCTCGGCCGCCCCGACGACCTCGCCGGCCCGGTCCGCGCGTTCGTGAGGTCGTGCGCCCCGGCCGTGGAGGCGTGAGCGGGCCTCGGAACGGCAGGTCGGGGGCCGTCGAACCCCGGGCGGGCCGGTCCGGGCGCGGTGCTGCCCGGCGGGCGGGGCTACGGGTACCCGAGCCCCCGGGAGGTGCCGGAGGCGGGGGAGGCGGGCGGGGCGTCCTCGACGGCACCGAGGATCGACTGCAGATGGTGCAGGGCGTCCTCCAGGGTCGCGGCCGGCACGGCGGACAGCACGCGCCGGAGCGCCGTGGCCGCCTGGGCGGTGGCGGCCTGGGCGGTGGCGACCCCCGCGGGCGTCAGCCGGACGTTGTGGCTCCGGCCGTCCGCGGGGTCGGGCACGCGGGTGACGAGGCCGCGGGTGTCGAGCCGGCGGAGGACGTTGCTCAGTCCGCCGGTGGTCAGCAGCAGGCGCGCCGTGAGCTCCTTGGGCCGCAGTTGGTAGGGGCTGCCGGCCGACCGCAGCGCTCCGAGCACGTCGAGCTCCGCGGCCGTGAGGCCCTGGGCCGTCAGGGCGGGGGTGATGGCCTGTTCGAGGAGGCTTTCCAGGCGTACGACGTGCTGGGAGAACGACAGGGCCAGGCGGTCGTCGCCGGAGTCGTCCGGGCTGGTGGCGGTCATGGCCTCACTCTAGCAAGGAGGCTTTTCTGATAGCTTTCAAGAAAGCTATCTGTCGAGGAGACCTCATGCCGACTGTCACTGCGATCGACGGCGTCCGCGTGTTCACGGGCACCGGCCTGACGGAGCCCCGCCGCGTCTGCGTCGAGGGAACGGACATCGTCTCCGGGGGCACCCCGGACTCGGTGGTCGACGGTACGGGCAAGGTGCTGCTCCCGGGCCTGATCGACGCGCACATGCACACCGTGCGCGGCCGGGACGACCTGGAGAAGCTGGCGCGGTGGGGCGTCACCACCGGTCTGGACATGGCGGCCTGGCCGCTCCCGTTCGTCACCGACATGCGCGCCCAGCAGGGTGTGGCGCAGATCCTCAGCGCGACGACGCCCGCGGTCGGCCCCGGCGGCAACCACGCGCGGATGCCCGGGTTCCCCGCGGACGGCATCGTCACGAGCCCGCGGGAGGCGCGCGCCTTCGTCGAGCGCCGCGTCGCCGACGGCGCCGACTACATCAAGATCGTCACCGAGTCCGCCCCGCCCGCCGGCATGGACCAGGAGACCGTGAACGCGATCGTCGACGCGGCGCACGGGCACGGTCTCCTCGTCGTGGCGCACTCGATCACCACCGGCGCCTTCCACGTGGCGGTCGACGCCGGCGTCGACATCAGCACGCACGCACCCCTGGACGCCGTCCTCGACGACGACACCGTGCAGCGCATGCGGGCCGCCGGAACGGTCTCCTCGCCCACGCTGACGATGATGCGGGGCATCGCCACGGCGCGCGCCGCGGCAGGGCTCAGGTACGAGCACGCCCGCGACACCGTCACGAAGTTCCACGAGGCCGGCATCCGGCTCCTGGTCGGCACCGACGCGAACTCCGCCCCCGGCGTCCCGTTCGCGCCCGGGCACGGCGAATCCCTGCACGACGAGCTGGCGCTCATGGTCGACGCCGGGCTCACCCCCGTCGAAGCACTCCGCGGGGCCACCGAACTCACCGCCCGGACGTTCGGGCTGGACGACCGCGGCGTGATCGAACCGGGCCGGCGCGCCGACCTGCTCCTCGTCGACGGCGACCCGACCACGGACATCACCGCCACCCGCACCATCGCCGGTGTCTGGATCGCAGGGGAGCGCGTGCGATGAGCCCGGGCCCCGCCCCCGCCCCGGCCTCCCCGGCGACACCGTCGGCCTCGGCAGCTCCCCGCATGAGCAGGGCGAACCCCGACGGACCGGGGACCCGCGCCCACAAGGGCCCACCACCCCGGCTGCGCGCCCTGCTCGACACGATCCCCGCCTACGTGCCCGGCCGTCCGGCCGCTTCCGCCGACGGGCCCGGCTGGAAGCTCTCCTCCAACGAGAACCCCTACCCCCCGCTCCCCGGCGTGCTCGAAGCCGTCACCGCCGCCGCCGGACGGATGAACCGTTACCCGGACCCGCTCTGCACCGAACTGACGGACCGGCTGGCGGCACACCTCTCGGTGCCCGCCTCCCACCTCGCCCTGGGCACCGGCTCCAGCGGACTGCTGCAGCAACTCCTGCACATCGGCGCCGGCCCGGGCGACGACGTCGTGTACGCCTGGCGGTCCTTCGAGTCCTACCCCATCGTCACCCGGCTGTCCGGGGCACGTCCCGTGGAGGTGCCGCTCACCCAGGACGAGGCGCACGACCTCGACGCAATGGCGCAGGCGGTCACCGACCGCACCCGGCTGGTGTTCGTGTGCACGCCCAACAACCCCACCGGCAGGGCGCTGCGCCGGGACACCCTGGAGCCGTTCCTCGACCGCCTGCCGCCCGACGTGCTGATCGTCCTGGACGAGGCGTACGCGGAGTTCGACGGCGACCCGCACCGCGCCGACGGCCTGGAGCTCCACCGGGACCGGCCGAACGTCGTCGTCCTGCGGACCTTCTCCATGGCCTACGGCCTCGCCGGCCTGCGCGTCGGCTACGCGGTGGCCCACGAACCGGTCGCCGACGCGCTGCGCAGAGTCGCCGTGCCCTTCGGCGTCTCCACGGCGGCGCAGAGTGCCGCCGTCGCGTCCCTCGACCGGCAGGCCGAGCTGACGGAACGCGTCGGGAGACTGGTCACCGAACGGGAACGCCTCCGCGGAGCACTGCTGGAGCAGGGCTGGACCGTGCCCGACAGCCGGGCCAACTTCGTCTGGCTGCGCCTCGGCCGGCTGACCGGGGCCTTCGCCGACCACTGCCGTGACGCCGGTGTCTCCGTGCGGCCCTACGGCCGGGACGGCGTCAGGATCACCGTCGGCGAACGGCGGGCCGGCGACGCCCTGCTGGCCGCGGCAGCGCGCTTCCGCCGGCAGGCCTCCGCCCCGTCGCCCGGCGGCTGAGGACCGGCCGGACACGGGGCGGACGAGGGCGGCCGGGCCGCACGCAGAAGGCTGCCCCGCCGGCGGTCGGGCCGGCGGGGCAGCGGTGCAGGGGCAGGACGTGAGGGGTGCGGCCTGCCCGGGGCGAGGAGGCGTCCGGCGGGGACCGACGCTCCGGTGTGCCGCGGTCAGGCGGGCAGGCCGATGGCGCGTTCGCCGCTGCGGCGCTGCTGGATGACGACGGCGACGACGAGCAGCACGCCCTGGGCGACGTTCTGCCAGAAGGTGTTGATGCCCTCGACGGTGAGGCCGTTCTCCAGGGCGCCGAGGAGGGCGACCGCCAGCAGGGTGCCGCCGATGCCTCCCTTTCCGCCCTTGAGGGCGCAGCCGCCCAGGGCGGCGGCGGTGATGGCCTTGAGTTCGAGGCCTTCGCTGCCGGAGGTGGGCTGGCCGGAGCCGGTGCGGGCGGTGAGCAGGATGCCGGCGACGGCGGCGACCACGCCGATGAGGGCGTAGACGGAGACGAGGTACTTGTTGATGTTGATGCCGGCGAGGCGGGCGGCGGTGTCGTTGCCGCCGATCGCGTAGATGTTGCGGCCGATGTCGGTGTACTTGAGCAGCAGGTGCACGGCGAGGGAGGTGAGGATGAGGATCCACACCATCACCGGCAGGCCGGCGATCTTGCCGCGGCCGAGGAAGACGAAGACGTCGTCGTTGAGGACGTAGCCCTGGGCGCGGCCGTTGGAGATCAGCTGGGCGAGGCCCTTGTAGGCGGCGAGCCCGGCGAGGGTGGCGATGGTGGGGTTGACCCGGCCGTAGACGATGACGACGCCGTTGAGGGCGCCCACGAGGACGCCGACACCGACGGCGGCGGCCATGCCGACGAAGGCGTTGGAGCTCGCACTGGTGAAGGCCATGGCGCTGACGACGGAGGCGACGCCGGCCTGGGAGCCCACCGAGATGTCGAGGCCGCCGCAGATGATGACGACCGTCTGGACGACGGCGAGCAGACCGGTGATGGTCGCGGCCTCGGCGATCACCTGGATGTTGTTGACGCTCAGGTAGTTGTCGTTGAGCACGCCGAACAGGGCGAGGACGGCGACCAGCGCGCCGATCAGGCTGAGGTTCTGGCCGCCGACCGTGGCGAGGAAGGTCAGCGGGTTCGGGCCCTTGCGCCGGTCGGGGCCGCTGTCGGCGGCTCGGCGGGTGGTCGTGGTACTCATGCGGATGCTCCAGGGGCGGGGGCGATGTCGTCGGCCATGGCGAGGTTGAGGATGGCTTCTTCGGTCGCGTCGGCGCGATCGAGTTCGCCGGTGATGTGGCCGTTCTGCATGACGACGATGCGGTCGGCGAGTCCGAGGACCTCGGGCAGTTCGGAGGAGATGACGAGGATGGCCACGCCTTCCTCGGCGAGGTCGGCGATGATCCGGTAGATCTCGGCCTTGGCACCGACGTCGATGCCGCGGGTCGGCTCGTCCAGGATCAGCACCTTGGGCCTGCGGGCGAGCCAGCGGGCCAGGACGACCTTCTGCTGGTTGCCGCCGGAGAGCTTGCGGACCTCGTGTTCGATGGACGGGGTGCGCACCCGCAGCCGGTCGGCGTACTCCTGCGCGAGCTCGCGCTCGGCGGCGCGGCGGACGAAGCGGAAGCGGCGCAGGCGCTCCAGGACGACCAGCGAGGTGTTGTCGCGGATCGAGCGGTGCAGGAACAGGGCCTGCGCCTTGCGTTCCTCGGGTGCGAGGCCCAGGCCCGCGCGGATGACGGCTCCGGGCTTGCCCGACGGCAGTCGCTGTCCGTCGAGGGTGACGGTGCCGGAGTGGATCGGCAGGTCACCGGCGAGGGCGAGGGCGAGCTCGGAGCGTCCGGCACCGATCAGCCCGGCGAGACCGACCACTTCGCCGGCGTGGATCTGCAGGTCCACGCCGCGGACGTCGTCGGTGGTGACGCCCCGGACGTCGAGGACCAGGCGGTCGGTGGCGACGCGGGTGCGGGAGAACATCGAGGACAGGTCGCGGCCGACCATGAGGCGTACCAGCTCGCCCTCGCCGGTGGTCGCGGCGTCCTGGACGCCGGCGAGGGCGCCGTCACGCAGCACGGCGATGCGGTCGGCGAGCTGGAAGATCTCCTGCATGCGGTGCGAGACGTACACGACGGCGACACCCTCGTCACGCAGCCGGCGGATCAGTGCGAAGAGCGCGTCGACCTCGTGCTCGGACAGTGAGGAGGTCGGCTCGTCGAAGGCGACGACCTTCGCCTCGCTGGTCAGCGCCCGCAGGATCTCGACGATCTGGCGCTGCGCGGGGGTGAGCTGGGAGCCGAGCAGTCCGGGGTCGAGGACCTTGTCGAAGCCGTACCGCTTCAGGTCGGCGTTGATGCGGCGGCGGAGCTCGGCGCGGTCGAGGCGCCGTCCGGCCTTGCGGGGCAGAGAGCCGGCGTAGACGTTCTCCGCGACCGAGACGTGCGGGATGATCTCGGGTTCCTGCGGAATGATCCGGATGCCGGCGCGGCGGGCGTCGGTCGGGGAGGAGAACTGGACGGGCCTGCCGTCGAGGACGACGGTGCCCTCCGTGGGCTGGTGGTCGCCGGTGAGGATCTTCAGGAGGGTCGACTTGCCGGCGCCGTTCTCGCCCATGAGGGCGGTGACCTGACCGGCGGGGAAGTCCAGGGTGACGTCGCCGAGAGCCTGCACCGCGCCGAACCGTTTCGAGACGTGTCGCACGCCGGCACTGCCGGGAGGCGGTGCGCCGGGCGGGCGGGGATCCGGGTTCGTGTCGTGTGCTGGGCTCACGGTGGTCACCTTCGGGTTGTGCGGGAGGCGGGACGCGGGAAGCGCTTGTCGCGCCGGGGCCGGTGGAACGGGTGGAGGGCGCCGCCCCGGGTCCTGTCGGGGCGGGGGGCCGGGGCGGCGCCGGTCATGCCTGGCGGGTGCGCCGGGTGTCAGCTGCAGGTGACGCCGGCGGACTTCCAGGTGGTGGCGTCGACCATGGTGGTGGGGGCGAAGGCCTCGGCCGGGAAGGCCTTGCTGTTCTTGAGGTTGTCGTACATGGTCTGGACGGCCAGCGCCCCGACGTCCTTGCCGTTGATGAAGAGGGCGGCCTTCATGCCGGAGGGCTTGCTGCCGCTCCAGTCCTTGCAGGCGAGGTAGGCGCCGAGGCCGACGCCGATGACGTTGTCGGCGGTGATGCCGGCGTTCTCCATGGCGGTGACGCCGCCCTGGACGTTCTCGTCGTTGCAGCCCCAGACGATCCAGTGCTTGACGCCCGCGTTGGCGGTGATGGTCGCGGCGATCTTGTCCTGCGCGCCGGTGGGGGTGTTGTCGGTGGCGACGTCGATGTTCTTCACGTCGGCGCCGGCCCCGGCGGTGAACGCGTCCTTGGCCGCCTTCACGCGGTCGCCGCAGACGGTGACGTCCTGCTTCCAGGCGGAGATGATGCGGGTCTCGGCCGGGTTCCAGGAGGCCTTCTTGAACTCCTCGGCGGCGCGCTTGCCGACCTCGCCGCCCATCTGCTGGCCGGAGAAGCCGATCCGGGCGACGAGGCCGTCCTTGGCGCAGGCGGACGGGTCGGGGCCGGTGGCGCAGATCTGGTCGTCGGAGGTCAGCAGGGCCACCTTGGCGTCCTTGGTCAGCTGCACGACCTGGGGGCCGACGGCCGGGTCCGGGACGACGATGATGACGCCGTTGGTCTTCTGCGCGATGGCGGACTGGACCTCGCTGACGGTCTTGTTGGCGTCGTTGCCGAGGTTGACGACCTTCAGGTCGATGCCGAGCTCGGCGGCCTTGGCCTTGGCGCCGGCCGCCTCGCCGACGAAGTACTCCTGGTCGCCCTGCTTCTGCAGGTAGGTGATCGAGATCTTGCCGTTCACCGGTGCCGCGGGAGCGGCGTCCGGCTTCGTCGACTCCTGCCCGGTGGAGCAGGCGGTGGTCAGGCCGAGGGTGAGCAGCAGGCCGGTCGCGGCGACGGCGCGGCGGGTGGTGCGGAACATGGGCAGAGCTCCTTGAGCGCGCGCCGGGATGGCGCTGGGGGGTGCGGGGGAATGCGGTGATGTCGGGAGTGCATGCCGACCACGGTGGGAGAGGAGCGGACCCCTCCGGAGCTGTCCGGCCGACTGCGGCGACCAACCTCACCAATAATCAACATGTTCAAACGGTATGCAACATATGACATCTCTGTTGCGCAGCAACGTCAAGGGGATGGGAGGACCGATATCGCCTCGTGACCATCCCTCGCACGCGCCTCGCCCCGCCGGGATTCGTTCAGCCAAAAACCTAAATGGACATGCCTGTTGGGGCACTGATCCGCCGGCCGGCGCAGACCTGCCCCGCGGCACCCCACTCCCCGGGCACACCCGCTGCCGACCTGCCACTTCACTCACATTCCGACACCGGGGCCGACAGGCGGTCGACGGCAGTCGGAAGAGGGCGGTCGCGACGGGCCTGCGGGGGCCTCTCCCCCCTCGCTCCGGCGGCGACGACGGCGCCGGCGCTCCTTCCGGCGGCGGCCCGCGCGTTCCGTCGACCCCTCCTGTCAGGGGTATTGACTTGGCGCGCCGGCCACCGGTCTGATGGAGCTGCCTCCGTTCGACCTTGTTGGTTCCGGACTCCTCCCGCGAGGAGTTGCTCACGGTCCACCGCTCGGACGCGCACCGACCGCGCCGGTCGGCCCCGGCACGCCCGCCGGGAGCCCCGCGTCCTCCAGCGGCGACCGTGCTGCCGCGGACGCGCCCGCCGCGTCCCACCGGCCCCCACCAGGGGCATCGGCCCGTACGCCGACGGCGGTCCGGTGCGGCCGTCCCCGCCCGGCCCGGTCCGGTCGTGCACTCCTTCCCGCGAGGAGTCGCTCACGGTCCACCGCCCGCACGCGCACCGACCGCACCCGTCTTCCCGTCCCCACCCCAGCGCCGCGCTGCTCCCGTACGCCCGCCGGCAGGAGCCGCACGTCCTTCTCCCGAAAGGAATCCCCCATGTCGGAAGGGAAGTTGCGCCGAGCACTGCTCACGCGCCACGCCCTGGCCGCGGCCCTCGCGGCGACCTTCTTCTCCGCCACCCCGGGCGCTCCCGCCGCCCACGCCGCCACCGCCGCGGCGGCCACCACGTGGACGGTCGCCGGGCCGTCCGCGGGCTCGCCCACCTCCGCGCAACTCGCGCTGACCGACGGCCAGCTGACCTTCGGCGTGTCGAACCAGGGCCGGGCGATCCTGTCGCCGTCCCCGATCGGCATCGAGACCACCGCGGCCGACCTCACGCGGAACCTGGCGTTCACCCGGCGCCAGGACCGCACGGTCACCGAGGCGTACGCGATGACGACCGGCAAGCAGCTCAACCGCCGCACCACGTACAGCGAGACGACGCTGTCGTTCATCGGCGCCGGCGGCGCCGCGCTGGACGTCGTGGTGCGGGTCTCCGACACCGGTGCCGCCTACCGCTACGTGCTGCCCGGCAGCGGCTCGGTGACGGTGCGCCGCGAGGCGTCCTCCTGGAACGTCCCGACGTCGGCCACCGCCTGGCTGGTGCCCCCGCACCGCGAGGACCAGGGCAAGTGGTTCCAGACGACCGCCGGCGGAGCACCCGCGAACACCTACGGCATGCCGGCGCTGTTCCAGGTCGGCGGGACGTACGCGCTGGTGGCCGAGACCGACCTGGACGGCCGCTACGCCGACAGCCGGCTGACCCACGCCGCCGGCTCCGGCACGTACTCGACCACGATCACCGGCGCGCCCGTCACCGCGACCCTGCCGCTGGCCACCCCCTGGCGCACCGCGGCCGTCGGCGACCTGGCGAGCGTCACGACCTCGACCATCGTCGACGACCTCGCGCCCGCCTCCAAGGTGGCCGACACCTCGTGGGTCGAGCCCGGCACCGTCGCCTGGTCCTGGCTGACCGAGCACTCCAGCCCCGGTGACCCGGCCCGCCAGCGCCAGTACGTCGACTTCGCCCGGCACAACGGCTGGGACTACGTCCTGGTCGACGAGGGCTGGCAGTCGAGCTGGGTGCCGGACCTCGTGGCCTACGCCGCGCAGCGCGGCGTGCGGGTCATCCTCTGGTTCAACTCCGACAGCCTGCAGACCGCCCAGCAGCGCGACCAGTGGCTGCCGCTGGTCAAGAGCTGGGGCGTGGCCGGCCTCAAGATCGACTTCAGCTACGAGTACACCCAGCCGACCCTGAAGTGGTACGACGCGGTCCTCGCCCAGACCGCGCAGCAGAAGCTGATGGTGAACTTCCACGGCTCCGCCACCCCGCGCGGCATGCAGCGCACCTGGCCGCAGGTGATGACCGCCGAGGCGGTGTTCGGCGCCGAGCAGCAGCAGAACCGGGCCGTCTTCAACACCTACCTGCCGTTCACCCGCAACGCCGTGTCGAGCACCGACTTCACCCCGGTCGTGTTCAGCCTGACCAACCGCGACACCACCGACGCCCACGAGCTCGCCACCGCGGTGGTCTTCGAGTCGGGCTGGCAGCACCTCGCGGACAACCCGGAGAGCTACCGCTCCCGGCCCGAGGCCCTGCGCATCCTCGACCAGCTCCCCACCGCGTGGGACGAGACGCGGCTGCTCGGCGGCACCCCCGGCCAGGAGGCCTACCTGGCCCGGCGCGGCGGCGGCCGGTGGTACCTCGGCGGCATCTCGGCGCTGGCGGCGAAGACCTTCCAGTCGCCGCTGGGCTTCCTCGGCGGCGGCCAGTGGCTGCTGGAGACCGTCCGGGACGGCTCGGGCGGGCTGCTCAGGGAGACCAGGGTCGTCACGAACACGGACACGCTGTCCGTTCCCGAGGCGCGCAACGGCGGCTTCGCATCGGTCGTCTGCCCCTACACCAGCGGGATGACGACCTGCGGCACGACCGACACCGACGGCATCCTCAAGGGCCGCGAGTCCGGCCTGTGCGTCGACGTGCCCGGCAACAGCCAGGCCAACGGCACGGCCGTCGCCCTGTGGGACTGCAACGCCGGCGCCAACCAGGCGTGGACCCTGAACCCGTCCGGCCGGCTGTCGGTGTACGAGACGAAGTGCCTGGACGTCAAGGGCGCGGGCACCGCCGACGGCACGGTGGTGCAGATCTACGACTGCAACGGCACCGGCGCCCAGAAGTGGGCGGTCAACGCCGACGGTTCGATCGTCAACACCGGCTCCGGCAAGTGCCTGAGCACGAACGGCCACGGCACGGCCCTCGGCACCGGACTGGCCATCCGCACCTGCAACGGCGGCGCCGACCAGAAGTGGGCGCGCGGCGACGTCTCCGCCCCCCTCAAGGGGCAGGAGTCGGGCAGGTGCCTTGACGTGCCGAACGGCAACGAGGCCAACGGCACCCGGCCCGCGCTGTGGGACTGCAACGGCGGCACCAACCAGCTCTGGACCTCGACGGCCACCAACCAGCTGCGGGTCTTCACCAACGAGTGCCTGGGAGCCGTCGGCGGGGCCACCGCAGACGGGACCGCCGTCGAGATCCGCGACTGCAACGGCTCGGCCGCGCAGCAGTGGCGGGTGCGGGCCGACGGCGCGGCCGTGAACGTCGGCTCCGGCACGTGCCTGGACGCCACCAAGCACGGCACGGCCAACGGCACCCTCGTGGCGCTGTGGACCTGCAACGGCGCGGCCAACCAGAAGTGGGCGCGCGGCTGATGCCCCCGGCCCGCCCGCGGCCGGACGCGGCACGCGCCGGCCGCGGGCGGGCCGAGCCCCCGATCCGACGTGGTCGATCTCATCCGGTATCGGCGGATCGTACGCCGATCATCTCGCCAGGAGCCGTACATGCCTCACGAACAGCACAGTTTCCGACGACGTTTCGCGGCTTCGGCTGCTTCGCTCACGCTGGCCGCCGGCGGTCTGGCAGGTGCGACCGCGGCGACCCTGGGAGTCGCGGTCGGTGTGCAGGTCGCCGCCGTGGCCGCCGCGCCGGAGGCCGCCGCGCTGGAGAACGGTCTGGCCCGGACGCCGCAGATGGGCTTCAACAACTGGAACACCACGGGCTGCGGATCGCAGTTCAACGAGGCGATGGTCAAGGGCATCGCCGACATCTTCGTCTCCGACGGCCTCAAGGCCGCCGGTTACACCTACGTCAACGTCGACGACTGCTGGGCGCTGCCCTCGCGGAACGCCGCGGGCAACCTCGTCCCCGACCCGGTGCGCTTCCCGAACGGCATCAAGGCCGTCGCGGACTACGTGCATTCCAAGGGCCTGAAGTTCGGCATCTACTCCAGCGCGGGCACCAAGACCTGTGCGGACAACGGCTTCCCCGGCAGCCTCGGACACGAGAAGCAGGACGCCGCCCTGTGGGCCTCCTGGGGTGTGGACTACCTGAAGTACGACAACTGCAACAACACCGGCGCCGACGCGAAGACCCGGTACACGACGATGGGCGACGCCCTCAAGGCGACCGGCCGCCCGATCCTCTACAGCATCTGCGAGTGGGGCTCCAACTCGCCCTGGAACTGGGCGCCGCCCATCGGCAACTCCTGGCGCACCACCGGCGACATCAACGACACCTGGTCGAAGATGATCGACATCTCCCACAAGAACCAGTCGCGGGCGCAGTACGCCAAGCCCGGTGCCTGGAACGACCCGGACATGCTGGAAGTCGGCAACGGCGGCATGACCGACGCCGAGTACCGCACCCACTTCAGTCTCTGGGCGCAGATGGCCGCACCCCTGCTCATCGGCAGCGACATCCGCAGTGCGAGCCCGGCGACGCTGACCATCCTGAGGAACACCGACGTCATCGCCGTCGACCAGGACTCCCTGGGCAAGCAGGGCACCGTCGTCTCCTCGTCCGGCGGGCTCGTCGTGATGACCAAGCAGCTCGCCAACGGCGACCGCTCGGTCACCCTCACCAACGAGAACGGCTCCGCCGCCACTGTCGGCACCACGGCCGCCGCGGCCGGGGTGCCGAGTGCGTCCTCGTACAGGCTCACCAACCTGTGGACCAAGGCGGTGTCGTCGACGAGCGGCACGATCAGCGCATCGGTGCCCGCGCACGGCACGGTGATGTACCGGGTCTCGGCCGGCACCGGTAGCAGCACCGGTACGACCCACCCGCTGATCAGCGCCTCCTCGCAGCGCTGCCTGGACGCGGAGGGCGACAGCACGGAGCCCGGCACCAAGATCGAGATCTGGGACTGCCACGGCAGTGCCAACCAGGCCGTGACGCTCACCGCCGTCGGCGAGCTGCGCCTCTACAACGGCTCGCAGTGCATCGACGCCTACGACAAGGGGACCGACCCGGGCACCGTGGTGCAGCTGTGGACCTGCAACGGCGGAGCCAACCAGCAGTGGAGGCTCAACCCCGACGGGACCGTCACCGGCGTCCAGTCGGGACTGTGCCTCGACGTCAAGGGCGGCAACAAGCCCGAGGGGAACGTCAACGGGACCCAGCTGCAGCTGTGGACCTGCGGCGGGGGCGCCAACCAGCAGTGGAGCCTGGGCTGATCCGTCCGTCCGTCCGCCCGTCCGACCGGAAACGGACCCGGCACGCACGCGTCAGGCGTGCGTGCCGGGTCCGTTTCCGGGATGTCCGCCCCGGCCGTCGAGGATGTGCCGTCCGGGGACGAGGCGGTTCGGGCCGCTGCCGGAACCAGGGGCCGGGACGCCCGGGAATCCGGGTCAGCGGCGGTTGAAGGTCAGGGCGGGGACGGCGTTGCGGACGAGGGTGCGGGCCTGGGCGGGCCACCACGCTCCGGCGGCGGGGTCGACGACGCCGTACTCCGGGTCGACGGTGCCTCCGGGGATCCCGCGGTTGCACTCGCCGTCGGACTGGCCGACCGTCTTGATCCAGAGGTAGGCGTCGACGAGCGGGACGCCGGTGTTCGCGGTGGGTCGTGCTCCGATGCCGCGGCCGGGGGCGTTGCACCAGGTCTGCGGGTCGGGGTAGGTGCCGGTCGGCGGGTTCCAGGTGCCGCGGCCGTTGCGGCTGGTGTCCTGGACGAAGTGGGTGAGGTCACCGGTGGGCGGGGTGCCGGCGTTCTCCTGGAACCACTGGTCGGTCCAGTGCCAGGTGCCGGGGTCGTCGGCGTCCACCGCGTTCCCGGGCAGGCCGTCGTTGGGGGCGGCGGGGGAGTAGTACTGGCTTGCGCACCAGTCGGCGTGGCCACGGGCCCAGTCGGGGCCCTTGGCGGCGAACCAGAGGCACTGGGAGACCCACGTGCCGTAGTGGTCGGTGTCGTCGGCGGCCAGGTAGTTGGAGACGTTGAGGGAGAAGCCCTGGGTGCGCTCGACCCCGGCCTTCAGGAGGCGGTCGGCCATGTCTCCGACGGGGCGCCAGTGGCTGTTGCCCGCGTCCAGGTAGACGGAGGTGGCCGCCTGGGCGGCGAGGGCGTCGACGGCGGCGTTGAGGTCGGCGATGCGGCCGGCCGTGAGGGCGCCGGTGGGATCGGTCTCCGGGCCGCAGTCGGAGGGGAGGTTCGCGAGTCCGTCCGGTTCCAGGACGACGACGGCCTTCCGGTCGCCGATGCCCTGGGCGAAGCCCTTGATCCACGCCTGGTAGGCGGCGTCGGACCCGGCTCCGCCGGCGGAGTACAGCGAGCAGTCCCGTCCGGGGATGTTGTAGGCGACGAGGACCGGGACGGTGCCGGTGCGCCTGGCGCTGCGCATGAGTGCGGCGACCTTGCCCTGTACCTCGGCGGGGGTTCCGCCGGTGAACCAGGTGGCCTCGGGCCAGCTGGCGAGCCTGGCCATGTCCGCGGCGCCGGCCAGGTCGCCGTGGGCCAGGTCGGTGACGGCCTGCTCGGCGGCGTCACCGGCGGGGTCGACGTAGAAGCGGGTGTCGGCCGGCAGCGACTTGTCGGCCTTCGGGGTCTGCGGGGAGGGTGCGGCCGCGGCGGGTGCGGCTGCGGCGAGCAGCAGCGCGAGGGCGGTCGTGACGACGGATGCGGCCGGGAGGTGGGGCATCTGGTGGTTCCTCGGATTCGGGGGAGCGGGGAGGGCCCGGCGGTGCGCGCGTGGTCGGGGGCCGCCGGGCCCGGTCGGTTTCGTCGGGGCTGCGGCGGTCAGTAACCGTAGATCATCTTGTAGGCGACCTCCGGCAGGAACTGCCCGGCCGTGGAGCCGGCGCCGACGCCGCAGTTGCCGTCGGACTCGCCGGGGGTCTTGATCCACAGGAGCATCTCGGCGCCGCCGCCGAGCTGGGTCTGCGTGCCGGTCCTGCGGGTCGCGGGGTTGCACCACTCGCCGTTGGAGCCGTTGCCGTTGCGGCTGGTGTCGACCGCGTACGGCCTGGTGTAGCCGTAGGAGGAGCTCAGGGTCGCGTTGACCGCGTTGCCGTAGGTGGTGTTCTGCGCGGTGGTGTAGAAGTTGGAGACGTTCAGGGAGAAGCCGTGGGCGCGGCTGACGCCGGCGGCGTTCAGGTGCTGGGCCATGGTGGTCGAGCTGATCCAGCCGGGGTTCCCGGCGTCGAGGTAGACCCAGGTGTTGGGTGCCAGGTTGGTGAACTGCGTGATGGCGTTGTTGAGCATGGCGTTGCGGTCGGAGATCTGGGCCGCCGTCATGCAGCTCTGGTCGCCGAGCGCGTCGGGTTCGAGGATCACGACGGCGGGACGGGTGCCGATGCCGCTCGCGAAGGCCGCGATCCAGGTGTTGTAGGCGGCGACGGATCCGGCGCCGCCGGCGGACTGGCCGCCGCAGATGTCGCGGTTCGGGATGTTGTAGGCGACCAGGACGGGCAGCTTGCCGGCGTTCGCCGCGGCCCCGACGTAGGCGCCGGTCGCGGTGCCGATGGTGCCGCTCCAGTTGCCGAACCAGCGGGCCATGGGGACGGCGGCGATGGAGGCCCTGACGGCGGCGGCGCGTCCGTCGCCGGGGTTGGCGGCCGCCCAGACGGCGGCGCTGCCACCGGGGTCGACGTAGAAGCCGCTGGTCATCGAGACCGGGGACGCGGCGTGCGCCGCGGTGGGGGCGGCCAGTGCCAGCGGGAGGGCGAGCAGGGCCGATGCGAGCAGACGGGTGGGCCTTCGCATGGTGGGACTCTCCTTCGGGGTGGGGGGTGGGGGTGGAGCCGCCGGCTCGGAGCGGCCGGGGCCCGGCAGGAGTGGGGTGCGGACGTGCAGGATCCGGGAGGCCGTCACGCCGGGGGTACCCGGTCACGGCTGGGGGGCCGCGGGCACGGATCGGCGTTCGCGACAGTGCTGGCAACACCCGAATTTTGGAAGCGCTTCCAGTCCTGATCCAGGATGGCTCGGCTGCCGCGGCCATCGTGGAGTCGCGGTATGACCGTTGTCAAGGCTGGTGCGTACCGTGCTCTTCCCGCGGGTGCGGCAGCGGTATACGGTCCATAACTGGAAGCGCTCCCAGCGAGACAGGGGAAGCCCCGGGCGTTCGGCCCGGGACGACACGAGACGGAAGGCGGTGCCGCGATGCTGCAGGCCCTGCTCCGTGGATCGCCGAAGTACGGGACGAACGGCGAGGTGGAGAACCGGTTGAGGAACGCGCTCGATCACACGATCCGGGTGACCGAACGCGTCGCCACGATGCGGACCCTGCTGGACAACGCCCTGACCGTGCACGCCACACTCGTCTCGCTCGAACAGAACGAGGCGATGCGCCGGATGTCCGGCGCGAGCCTCGCGCAGGGCGAGGAGAGCCGGCGGCTCGCCCGCGAGACCATCGAACAGGGCGAGGAGGTCAAGAAGATCTCCTCCTGGGCCGCGATCCTCTTCACCCCGACGCTCGTGGCGTCCGTCTACGGCATGAACTTCGACCACATGCCCGAGTCGCACTGGGCCTGGGGTTACCCCATCGCCCTCGTCCTCGTGTTCGGCCTCGGCGTCGGCCTCTGGGAGGTGTTCAAGCACAAGCGCTGGCTGTAGCCCGACGGCGTACGGGGCAGCACGCGAGCCCCGCAGCCGGGCCGGGGCGTCGGGTGCGGGTGACGCCGGCGGACTCCCGGGTGCGGGGCTCGTACGGGGCCGGGGCCGGCCGGTGTCGGCCGGCCCCGGGAGGAGGGTCAGGCGGGCAGGGTCCACTTCTGGGCGGCGCTGCCGTTGCAGGTGTAGAGCTGCACCTTGGTGCCGTCCGCGGTGGCGGCGGCGGTCACGTCCAGGCACTTGCCGGACTGCGGGTTGCGCAGCTCGCCCGCCGTGGTGGGCGTCCACTTCTGGGCGCCCATGCTGTTGCAGTCCCACAGCTGGATCTTCGTGCCGTTCGCCGTGCCGGCGCCGGCCACGTCCAGGCACTTGCCGGACTGCGGGTTGCGCAGCTCGCCCACCGCGGTGGGCGTCCACGTCTGGGCGCCGGTGCCGTTGCAGGTGTAGAGCTGCACCTGGGTGCCGTTCGCCGTGCCCGCTGCGGCCACGTCCAGGCACTTGCCCGCCAGGCCCCGCACCGGACCCGCCACGGCCGACGACAGGTCCTTGATCCGGACGTTCCGGAACGAGACGGGGTCGCCGGTCGCGTGGTTCTGCAGGCCGATGTATCCCTGCTGGAGACTGCGGACGGGGTCGGTGTTGGTGAAGTCGTTGATCTTCACGCCGTTGAGCCAGACCTGCAGCCGCTCGCCCTCCACCTTGATCTCGTAGGTGTTCCACGAGCCGGGCGCGTTGAGGGCGGCGTCCCGGGCGGCCTGGTCGGCCGCCTTGAAGCCGTAGACGGAACCCGTGGTGCGGGAGGCGTCGTCGGAGGCGTCGATCTGGATCTCGTAGCCCTTGTCGACGGCGGACTGCGGGTCGTCGGAGGCGGGGAACCCCACGAAGACGCCCGAGTTGTTGTCCCCGTTCATGCGCCAGTCGAGCTTCAGGGAGTAGGAGTGGAACTCCTTGGCCGAGTACCAGAGCATGCCCATGCCGCCCTGCGAGGTCAGGGTGCGGTCGGCCAGGGTGAAGGAACCGGGCCCGGCCTGCTTCCAGCCGGTCGTGCCGCTTCCGTTGAAGAGCGGGCTGTAGCCGTTCTCCGGGCGGCAGTCGGCCTTGGCGACGCCCGCCGCGTAGCGGATGCCACCGAGCAGGTGCTTCAGGAACGGGCCTTCGCCGTACGACTCCTTGGTGTGCCCGAGGCCCGTGTAGAACGCCCGGCCTCCGCTGTAGTCCTGGCACCAGGAGATGGGGTGGTCGCCCATCGTCCCGCCGGAGTAGCTGCTCTCGTCCACCGAGGCCAGCACGTGCGTGGTGCTGCGCGGGTTGGTTTGGTAGTTGTACCACTCGTCGGTGTGCGTCCAGGTGGCGCCGATGTCGGCGGTGGCCGGGTCGCCCTGGTCCTCGGTCCGGACGGTGGCCTGCTGGATGGACGGGTGGGAGGAGAAGTAGGCGCCGACCAGGTTTCCGTAGAACGGCCAGTCGTACTCGGTGTCGGCGGCGGCGTGCACCCCGACGTAACCGCCGCCGGAGGCGATGTAGCTCTCGAACGCGGTCTGCTGGGTGCCGTTGAGGACGTCGCCGGTGGTCGAGAGGAAGACGACCGCGCGGTAGCGGGAGAGGTTGGCGCTCGTGAACGCCGTCGGGTCCTCGGTGGCGTCGACGGTGAAGTTGTTGGCCGTCCCGAGGCTGCGGATGGCCGTGATGCCGCTCGGGATGGAATCGTGACGGAAGGTGACCGTCCTGGAGAAGACCAGGACCCGGTAGGCCGGGTCGGCGGCGGCCGCGGGTGCGGCCGTGGCGAGGGGGACGAGGGAGGCGGTGAGCAGCGCTCCGGCTGCCGCCGCCGTCCATTTGGCAAGAAATCGCATGGTGGGGGGGGACTCCTTGGTCAGCGGTCGATTCGTCGACGGGTGGTGCCGAGGGAGGAGCGGGGGGCTCGTACGGGGCCGGGGCCGGCCGGTGTCGGCCGGCCCCGGGAGGAGGGTCAGGCGGGCAGGGTCCACTTCTGGGCGGCGCTGCCGTTGCAGGTGTAGAGCTGCACCTTGGTGCCGTCCGCGGTGGCGGCGGCGGCCACGTCCAGGCACTTGCCGGACTGCGGGTTGCGCAGCTCGCCCGCCGTGGTGGGCGTCCACTTCTGGGCGCCCGTGTTGTTGCAGTCCCACAGCTGTGCCTTCGTGCCGTCCGCGGTGCCGCCGGCGGCCAGGTCGAGGCACTTGCCGAGCACGCGGAGCTCGCCCGCCGTGGTGGTCGTCCAGGTTTGGGCGCCGGTGCCGTTGCAGGTGTAGAGCTGTATCTGGGTGCCGTTCGCCGAGCTGGCGGCGGCCACGTCCAGGCACTTGCCCGCCAGGCCCCCCACCGGGCCCGTCCCCTGACGGGTCAGCACGAAGTCGTCCAGGTCGAAGAGTGCCCCGCTGCCGCCCTTGAAGACCAGGTAGAGCGAGGTGGTGGAGGCGGGCCGGTTGGTCAGCTGGGTGCTGACGTTCCGGAAGGTCTCCCAGCCTCCGGTCACCGGCACGGTGGCGCTGCCGAGGAGGGTGCCGGTCGGCGAGCCGGCCCGGACCTCCAGGGTGCCGCCCACACCGCCCGAGGAGACCCGCGCCGTCAGGCTGGTGACGTTGGAGAGCAGGTAGGGGGTGAAGGAGATCCAGTCGCCGTTGCTGATGTCGCCGACCGTCTTGCCGCCGTTCGCCGGGTCGTGACTGAAGACGTTGACGCCGGCGGAGGAGGAGTAGTGCTCGGCCTGGCGGTGCGTCGGCTGGGAGCGGTTCTCCGCGTGGGTGGTCAGGGCGGGCTGGCCGTTGGCGCCCTTGTCGGTGTACTCGGCGTCCCAGACGCCGTAGATGTTCGCGTTGGGGTCGTGTTCACCGTCGGCGATGGTCTGGATCGTGCCCGAGCAGCCGGTGGCCGAGGTCTGCGGGTGACCGTGACTGTCGTGGCCCAGGACGTAGGTGACCTTCACCCGGGAGCAGTCGATGGCGGTGCCGTCCTCGGGGTCGGTGACGGTGACCCGGAACGGGACGGCCTCGCCGTTGTCGATGACGCTGCCGGCGACGGGGAGGTCGAGCTTCACGGTGGGTGCGGTGTTGCCCACCGTCACCGTGACACTGGCCGAGGCGGTGAGCCCGGCGGAGTTGGTGACCACCAGGTTCGCGACGTACTGGCCGTTGGCGGTGTAGGTGTGCGACGGGTTCGCGGCGGTGGAGGTGGCACCGTCGCCGAACTTCCAGGCGTAGCCGAGGGAGCCGCCCGCGGGGTTGCCGGTGCCGGCGGAGGAGAAGGCGACGGCCAGCGGTGCCTTGCCGGAGGTGCGGTCGGCGGCGGCGGCCGCGATCGGGGGGAGTCCGTCGGGGCGGTACTCGATCCGGTAGAGCGCGGAGTTGGCGTCGCCGCCGAAGTTCCCGGTGCCGTAGTCGAGGACGTAGAGGGCGCCGTCCGGTCCGAAGGCCATGTCCATCACCTGGGTGCCCAGCCAGGGGAAGGCGTTGATGGCGTGGACGGAGCCGTCCGTCTCCTGCTCGATCCGCTTGATCCAGCGGCGGCCGAACTCGCCGGCGAAGAAGTCCCCGTCGTACTCCTGCGGGAACTTCACCTGCGAGGTGGAGGCGGCGTCGTAGCGGTAGACCGGGCCGCCCATCGGGGACTCGGAGCCCGAGCCGAAGTCGGGGACCGATCCGCCGTCGTAGGGGATCCAGGCCGCCTGGGCCGGCGGGAGGGCGGTCAGGCCGGTGTTGCGCGGGGAGTTGTTCGTGGGAGCCGCGCAGTTGAACTTCTGGCCGGAGGTCTTGGTGGCGAAGTCGTAGTCGACGTAGGCGTCGTTCTTGCCGGTGCAGTACGGCCAGCCGAAGTTGCCCGCCTTGGTGATGCGGTTGAACTCGACCTGTCCCGCGGGGCCGCGGGTGGCGGAGGCGGACCCGGCGTCGGGCCCGTAGTCGCCGAGGTAGACCACTCCGGTGCCCTTGTCCACCGACATCCGGAACGGGTTGCGGAATCCCATCGCGTAGATCTCGGGGCGGGTCTTCGCGGTGCCCGGGGCGAAGAGGTTGCCCGACGGGATGCTGTAGGAGGCGTCCGCGTTGACCTTGATCCGCAGGACCTTGCCGCGCAGGTCGTTGGTGTTCCCGGCGCTGCGCTGGGCGTCGTAGACGGGGTTGCGCGAGGCGCGCTCGTCGAGCGGGGCGTAGCCGTCGGACGCGAACGGGTTGGAGTCGTCGCCCGTCGACAGGTACAGGTTGCCCTGGGCGTCGAAGTCGATGTCGCCGCCGACGTGGCAGCAGATCCCGCGCGAGGCGGGCACGTCGAGGACCTTCTTCTCGCTGGCCAGGTCGAGGGTGCCGTCCGTCTTCAGCACGAAGCGGGAGAGCCGGTTGACACCGTCGAAGCGCGCGAAGTCGGCGGCGGCGCCGTCGCCGGGCGCGTCTCCCGAGGGGGTGGAGAGCGTCGGGGCGTAGTACAGGAAGACGAAGCGGTTGGAGGCGAAGCCCGGGTCGACGGCGACGCCCTGGAGGCCCTCCTCGTCGTGCGAGTACACCGGCAGCGTGCCGGCCACCTTCGTGTCACCGGCCGCGTTCGTCAGGCGCAGCGTGCCGTCGCGCGAGGTGTGGAGGACGGAACGGTCGGGCAGGACGGCGAGGGTCATGGGCTCGCCGACCTCCTGGACCCCCTTGGCCAGCGTCACCTGTGCGAAGGCCGAGGCCGCGATCTCCGCCTCGCCGGGTTCGTGGGCGTGTGCCGTGGACTGCTGGATCAGGCCGACGCCCGCCACCAGCAGGGCACTGACGACGGCGGACAGGACTTTTCGCGAGCGCCGGGTTGGCCCGGTACGGGTAAGCACGTTGCTTCTCCATGGTGGATGGTGGGTGGGTCCGCGGTCACGTGCCCGATGTCGCGCGGGCCGTCTGCGGGGTGCCTCGACGCCGACGTCGCGGGTCGCTGCGGGCGTACGGGGAGCCGCGCCGGTCCGTGCCGGAGAGGGGCCCTTGGTCTGGGACGGTAGTGGCTTCTATCCGTTACGGGAAGAGCTTTGACAGGCAACGCCCATGACTTTTAATCAACTTGGGGCAAAGGGGTCGCCCGCGAATGCACGCGACCTGCCCGACGTGGGTCGGGAGGGGCCGGGAGGGGCTGGGAGTGGGCGGGTCCGGCCGGTCGCGCGCTGACGTCGCGTCAGGGATGCGCCGGCCGGGCTCGGGAGGCGAACGGTCGGGGCGCGACGGAGAACGGCGGTGGGGGCGGCCGGTGCCGGCCGCCCCCACCCGGGGAACGTGAAGCAGTGCCTCCGGTGCTCGGCGTGCGCTCAGCCGTCGGCGTTCCCGGAGGAGAAGGCGGCGTCGAAGGACCGGGCCGGCGGGGTGAAGGCGTAGCGCCGCAGGTGCGTCAGGGATTCGGGGGCGCCGTGCAGCCGGTCCATCCCCGCGTCCTCCCACTCCACGCTGATCGGGCCGGTGTAGCCGATGGAGTTGAGCATCCGGAAGACGTCCTCCCAGGGCACGTCGCCGTGGCCGACCGAGACGAAGTCCCAGCCGCGGTGCGGGTCGCCCCAGGGCAGGTGGGAGCCGAGCCGGCCGTTGCGGCCGTCCAGGCGCTTGCGGGCCTCCTTGCAGTCCACGTGGTAGATCCGGTCCCGGAAGGCGTCGAGGAAGCCCACCGGGTCGAGGTCCTGCCAGGCGAAGTGGCTGGGGTCGAAGTTGAGGCCGAAGGCGGGGCGGTGACCGACCGCCTCCAGGGTGCGGCGGGCGGTCCAGAAGTCGTACGCGATCTCGCCGGGGTGCACCTCCAGGGCGAACCGCACGCCGACCTCGTCGCAGACGTCCAGGATCGGGTTCCAGCGCTCGGCGAAGTCCGCGTAGCCACGGTCCACCATGGCCTGCGGCACCGGCGGGAACATCGCCACCGTGTGCCAGATCGACGACCCGGTGAAGCCGACCACGGTGTCCACGCCGAAGGCCGCCGCGGCCCGTACGGTGTCCGCCATCTCGGCGGCGGCCCGTCGCCGCACGCCTTCGGGTTCGCCGTCGCCCCAGATGCGGGCCGGAAGGATGGCCTGGTGCCGTTCGTCCACCGGGTGGTCGCAGACGGCCTGGCCCACCAGGTGGTTGGAGAGGGCCCAGCAGCGCAGCCCGTACGAGTCGAGCAGGGCGCGCAGCCCGTCGAGGTAGCCCTCCTCGTTCAGGGCCCGCTGGACCTCGAAGTGGTCGCCCCAGCAGGCGAGTTCCAGACCGTCGAAGCCCCAGTCGCGGGCCAGTCGGCAGACCTCCGTCAGGGGTAGGTCCGCCCACTGGCCGGTGAACAGGGTGAAGGGTCGGGTCATACGGGCGCCTCCTGGGGCTCTCTCGGGGGTGGGACACGACGGGAAGGTCATTCAGGCGGGTCCGGCGTCGGACAGCCCGGCCAGTTCCAGCAGCAGGCCCTTCACCTCGGTGGCGGCGATCCGGTCCCGGGCGGCGGACGCGGCGGAGCAGAGCAGCACCGGCCCGTCCGCGGGATCGTCGGGCAGCCGTCCGTGCGAGCCCCGCACCGCCCGTGCGCCGGCGTCGAGGCCGACGACGTCCATGGTGTACCGCAGGCCGAGTTTCTTGCGGGCCAGCGCGAGCGCCGCACGGCGTTTGGCCGCGCCCGGCGCCGCGGGGTCGAAGAGGAGCTCCGCCGGGTCGTAGCCGGGCTTGCGGTGGATCTCCACCGTCCGGGCGAAGTCCGGGGCGTCGTCGTCGTCCAGCCAGTAGTAGTAGGTGAACCACGCGTCGGGCTCGGCGACCAGCACCAGCTCACCCGCGCGTGGGTGGTCCAGGCCGTGCGCGGCCTTCCCGTCGGCGTCCAGCACCAGGTCCACCCCGGGCAGCGCCTCGCAGAGCTTGCGCACCGCGGCCACGTCCGCCCGGTCCCGTACGTAGACGTGGGCGACCTGGTGGTCGGCGACGGCGAACGCCCGGGAGGTCCAGGGGTCCAGGTACTCCATGCCGGCCTGGGTGTGCACGTGCAGCAGGCCCTCGGCGCGCAGCAGCCGGTTGACGTCGACGGGGCGGCGCGCCTCGGTGATGCCGTACTCGGAGAGCACCACCACGGTCGCGCCCCGTCGCTCGGCCGCGTCCAGCAGCGGTCCCAGCTCGGCGTCCAGCTCCCGGGCGGCGGCGGCGCTGCGCGGGTCGGCCGGGCCGTACCGCTGGAGGTCGTAGTCGAGGTGCGGGACGTACACCAGGGTCAGGTCGGGGTCGTGGTCGGCCATCACCTGGCGGGCGGCGCGGCAGATCCAGCGGGAGGAGGCCAGGCCGGCGCCCGGCCCCCAGTACTGGAAGAGGGGGAAGGTGCCCACCGTGCCGGTCAGCCGGTCGTGCAGCTCGGGCGGGTGGGTGTAGCAGTCCGGGTCCTTGCGGCCGTCGGCGTGGTAGACCGGGCGGGGGGTGACGGTCCAGTCCACGTCCGCGCCCATCGCGTACCACCAGCAGATGTTGGCGACGGTGTAGCCGGGGCGGGCGCGGCGGGCCGTCTGCCACAGCTTCTCCCCGCCGACCAGTGCGTTGTGCTGACGCCACAGCAGCACCTCGCCGAGGTCCCGGAAGTACCAGCCGTTGCCGACTACGCCGTGGCCCGACGGCGGCTCGCCGGTGAGGAAGGTGGACTGCACCGAGCAGGTGACGGCGGGCAGCACCGTGCCCAGTTCGGCACGGAAGCCGCGTTCGCCCACCGCCCGCAGCCGGGGCATGTGGGCCAGCAGCCGGGGGGTCAGCCCGACCACGTCGACGACGACCAGGGGGTTGCCGCTCATGCGCTCAGCTCCGTGGTCTCGGCCGGGACGGCGCCGCGGACGGACAGTTCCCGTGCCGCCCAGGCGAGTTCGGCGGCGATGCCGTCGGCCAGTTCGGCCTCGGTGCGGGGCCGGGCGCCGTCGGGCAGGACCTCCCAGGTGTAGGTCTCCACCTCCAGGTGGTCGCAGCCGGGGCCGTCAGGACGCAGCAGGTCGTCCAGGGCGGCTCGCAGCACGGGGGTGGTGGAGCGCAGCGGCGGCGCGGGGTCCGCGTGCAGCGGCACGTGGTAGTGGACGCGCCAGGGGCCGGGCAGCCGCCGGTGCACCGCCTCGTCCAGGTCGTCGGTGCCGTGGCCGGCGGGGGAGCGCACCTGGTGCAGGAAGCGCGGTTCTGACCAGCCGTGCAGTGCCGCACCGGCGGTGGCGGGGTCCGCGACCTCCAGCGCGGCCGACAGCTGGACCTTGACCACGGGCAGCCCGGCGGCTGCCAGCCGGGCCAGCGCGGCCCGCGGATCCTCGTGGGCGCAGGCCAGATGGGCGAGGTCCAGGCAGATCCCGATCCGCTCGGGGTCGGCGCCCCACAGCAGGGCGGCGGCCTGCTCGGTGGTCTCCACCACGCATCCCGGCTCGGGTTCGAAGCCCACGCGCACCTGGCGGCCGGTGCGTCGTTCGAGCTCCGCCAGCCCGGCGGCGAGCTGGTCCAGCGCCCGGGCGCAACGGTCGGCGCGGTCGCCGTCCCAGGGTGTGCGCCAGGCCAGGGGGAGGGTGGAGACCGAGCCGCGGGCCGCGTCGTCCGGCAGCAGGTCGGCGAGGACGGCGGCGAGGTTGAGGGTGTGGGCCAGCCGCTCGGGGGTGGTCCAGTCCGGCCGGTACACCCGGTGCTTGACCACGGGCGCGTGGAACGCCTGGTAGGGGAAGCCGTTGAGGGTCACCACCTCCAGGCCGCGGGCGGTCAGTTCGAGGCGGAGCCGGGCCCGGGCGGCGGGGTCGGCGGCGAGGGCGGCCGCGACGGGGGCGGCGAGCCACAGGCCCACGCCGAGGACCGGCGTGTCCAGGGTCCGGCGTACCGCGGCGGCGTACCGGTCCAGCTGGTCCACGATGCCGGGCAGGTCCTCGGCGGGGTGCACGTTGGTGCAGTAGCCCAGGTGGAGGGTGCGGGGCCGGCGGGTGGGTGAGGCCGGGTCGGGCAGGTGGAAACGCATCAGCTGCCCCCTCGGCGTACGGAGTTCCCGGCGAACGCGTCCGCCGGCCGTGAGTCCGTGCCGAGCTCCAGCCGGCCCGACCGGGAGTAGAAGTCGACCGGGTTCCGCCACAGGACCTGGTCCACGTCGTCGGAGGTGAAGCCGGCGGCCAGCATGGCCCGCCCGGTCTCCTCGGTGAGGAGCGGATCGGAGTGGCCCCAGTCCGCCGCCGAGTTGACCAGGATCCGGTCGGTGCCGTACCGGAGCAGCAGGGCCACCGTGCGCTCCGGTGTCATCTTGGTGTCCGGGTAGACGGAGAACCCGGCCCAGCATCCGGCGTCCAGGACCCGCTGCACCGTCAGCTCGTTGAGGTGGTCGACCAGCGCCAGGCCGGGGTCGATGCCGGACTCCCGCACCACGGCCAGCGTCCGGTCGGTGCCGGCGGCCTTGTCCCGGTGCGGGGTGTGGACGAGTGCGGGCAGTCCGTGCTCCACCGCCAGTGCCAGCTGGGCGGAGAAGACGCCGTCCTCCTCGGGGGTCATCGAGTCGTAGCCGATCTCGCCGACCGCGACCACGCCGTCCTTCTCCAGGTAGCCGGGCAGGACGTCCAGCACCTCGCGGCAGCGCGGGTCGTTGGCCTCCTTCGGGTTGAGCGCCAGGGTGCAGTGGTGGCTGACCCCGTACAGCGACGCCCGGTACGGCTCCCAGCCGAGCAGCGCGTCGAAGTAGTCGGTGAAGGAGGAGACCCCGGTACGCGGCTGGCCCAGCCAGAAGGCCGGCTCGACGACCGCCCGGATGCCGGCGGCGGCCATCCGGCGGTAGTCGTCGGTGGTGCGGGAGGTCATGTGGACGTGCGGGTCGAAGATGCGCATCAGCTCTCCTGCTGCGGAGGGTGCGGGCGGTCCCGGGGGTCGTCGACGGGACGTTGGGCGGCGTCGGCCGGCTGGTTCCGGCGGTGGGCCAGGCGCTCGAGCAGGACGGCGGCGTCGGCCGGTACGGGGCGCCCCGCGGCACGCCGCTCCTCGGCGAAGCCCGCCAGCATGGTGGCCAGGGTTGCGTCGGCGCGCCGGTCCAGACGGTGGACGACGGTCAGCGGCACCCCGGTGAAGACGCACTTCAGCACGGACTGGCGCCAGATCGCGTCGTCGAGGTGGTCGGCGGCGGGGCCGAGTGCGGCGGCCAGCAGCCGGGGGTCGTTGGTGCGGACGGCGTCGAGCAGCAGCGGTACCCCGAGGTGGCCGATCCCCAGCAGGGGCAGGGCCTTGAGCACGGCGCGCTTCTCGGCGGTGTCACCCGCCCGGTACGCCTCCGTCACCACCTCGGCCAGCGCGGCGCCCTCCAGCCCGACGGCGCCGAGCAGCACGGCGCGGGCTGCCTCGTCGGCCGTCCATCCGGGCACGGTGGGCAGCGGGCTGCGGCCGCACCGGCGGGCGGCCGCAGCCAGACGGCGGCCCAGCACCGATGCCCGGGTGTCACGGTCGGCGGCGGTCACGTGCCGGGCCGCCGAGGCGAGCCAGTCGGCAGCGGGCAGGAGCGCGAGGGCGGTCCGGAGCTCCGCGAAGGAGGGCGTCGGCCCGGTCGCGGGCGGGAGGGTCGTTCGGGTCACCTGTTCCTCCGTCGGGTGCCGGGTGGGGTGGTCTGCAGCCGCCGGGAGTCCTGGGGGCGCCCGGGGGCGCCGGACGGTTCCCGCGGCGTCGGGGCGGTGTTCTCCGGATCCGCCCGGCGGGCGGCCGGTCCGGCGGCGGCGTGCAGGAAGGCGAGCGACTCGGCGGCGACCCGGGGGGCGGCGTGGGAGTGCCGGGGCAGTTCCACCGAGGTCAGGCCGCGGTAGCCGGATGCGGCCAGGGCACCCAGCACCGGCGGGAAGTCGATCTCGCCGGTGCCGAACTCCAGGTGCTCGTGCACGCTCCGCCGCATGTCGTCGATCTGGACATGCACCAGGTACGGTGCGGCCGCCGTCACGCAGTCCGGCACCGGGTCCGGCTCCAGGCAGCGGCAGTGGCCGATGTCGAGCGTGAGCCCGAAGCGCTGCGGGGCGCCGAGGCGGCGGCGCAGCTCGTGCCAGTCCGCGAGGTCCGCGACCAGCATCCCCGGTTCGGGCTCGAAGCCCAGCACGACGTCCGCCCGTTCGGCGGCTGCGACCAGCTCCGCGCAGCCTGCCGTCAGCCGCTGCCAGGCGGTGCCGGGTTCGGTGCCCGGATCGGGTGTGCCCGACCAGAGGGAGACGGCCTCGGCGCCCAGGTCGGCGCCGACTTCCACGGCGTGCCGCAGATAGGCCAGGCGGGGGGCGGGGTCGTCGTCGAGCAGGGTGGGGCGGTGCTTGCGGCGCGGGTCGAGCAGGTAGCGGGCGCCGGTCTCCACCACCACGGCCAGGCCGAGTTCGCGCAGCAGGTCGGCGACGGCGGCCGTGCGGCGGGCGAGGTCGGGGGCGAACGGGTCCAGGTGGTGGTGGTCCAACGTCAGGGCGACGCCCTGGTAGCCGAGGTCGGCGATGATCCGGAGGGCGTCGGTCAGCCGGTGGTCGCCGAAGCCGTTGGTGCCGTAGCCGAAGCGCAGCGGTGAGGGGGGGCCGGTCATGCGCGGGGGGCTCCTTCGGGGACGCGTGGGGGTGGGGGGGGGCTCGTGCCGGACCGGGCGCAGGTGCGGAACGGACGGAGCGCCGGGTCAGGTCGGGGACATCCGTCGGGCGAGCAGCCTGCCCGCCACCGTCGCGGCGGCCAGGGCGAGGGCGGTCCGCGGCCGGCCGTGCCGGGCCGTGAGGGAGGCCTGCAGGGACGGCAGGGACGTGATGCCGGCGGTGACCGCCTCCCGGATCCGGGAGGCGGTCGGCGACCGTACCGCGGCTGCCTGGGCGGATCCGTACCCGGCGGCGTACCAGCCGGCGAGGGTGCCGGCGGTGCCCGTCGTGCGGGTGCCGACCGCGGTGGTCAGGGCGAGGGTGGCGGCCAGGGTGGCGGCGGGGAGCGCGGGGGCCGCGCCCGACACCTCCGCGCGGGACAGCGCGGTCACCGTCCAGGTGTGCGCACCGACCGCCAGCGCGGCGGGCAGTGCGCGGCCCGGTCGCCCGCCGCTTGCTCCCAGCAGGACGTTCAGTGTCCTGCAGCAGGCCATCACGGGCGGGCCGGCGGCCCCGCCCCGTGCCGTGAGGTCGTAGGCCCACAGGGCACCGGCCAGCGGTACGGCCGCGGCCAGGGCCCGGTAGCCGCCGGCCGCCGCGGCAAGGGTGACTCCGGCGCAGGTCAGCCCGGTGGCCAGGGCCAGTGCGGTGGCCGGTGAGACCCTGCCCGAGGGGATCGGCCGCTCCGGCCGCTCCCTGGCGTCCAGCTCGCGGTCGGCCCAGTCGTTGGCGGCCATTCCGGCCCAGTAGAAGGCGATGGAGGCAGCTGCCAGCCCGGCCGTCCGCGGGCCGAGGCAGCCTGCGGCGGAGGCCCCGGCGACGAGGTCGCCCGGTACGGAGAGGGCGGCTGGCGCCCGGACCAGCTCGGCCAGGTCGGGCAGCGTCGTCACCGGGGGGTCCCGGCGGCGCAGTCCCTGCCGGTCCGGTCCGGGGAGGCGCCGGTCCGGTCGGGGGAGGTGTCCGGGTGCTCCGCCGGGCCGCCCAGCCGCTCGGCGAAGGTGCACAGCCGCGCCCACTGCTCCGCCAGGCCGTGCGGCAGGTCGCCCTCCGGGTCGAGCGGGTCCTTGAAGAAGAAGGCGAGGTCGGGCAGGGGGCCGGCGATCCCGGCGCGGTGGGCGGCGGCGGTCAGCCGGGCGAGGTCCAGGACCAGGGGTGCGGCCAGCGCCGAGTCGCAGCCGTGCCAGGTGAACTCCAGTCGCATCCGGGTGTCCAGGAAGCCGGAGAAGCTCACCAGGTCCCAGGCGGTCTTGAAGTCTCCCAGGTCGGGCACGTAGTCGATCCGGCAGTCGCCCTCGGGCCGGTGGCCCAGGATCGCCGGGAGCACCTGCTGCTTGCTGGCGGTCTTGGCGGCGTTGGCGCCCGGGTCGGCCAGGGAGGCGCCGTCGCCGCCGCCCAGCAGGTTGATGCCGGACCAGCTGCGGACCCTGAGGTTGCGCATCGCGAACATCGGGGCCAGCACGGACTTCAGCAGCGTCTCGCCGGTCTTGCCGTCGTGTCCTGCCAGGGGGAGGCCCCGACGTTCCGCCAACTGCCTCAGGGCAGGCAGTCGTGCACCGGTGGAGGGGGTGAAGTCCACGTAGGGGCAGCCCTGTTCGAGCGCGGCGAGGGCGTAGAGCGAGCTGGGCGGCAGCACGGCCGCACCGGGTTCCTCCAGGGCGTCGCGCAGGGCGTCCAGGTCGTCGTGCGCGGGGTGCGGCGTCGCCGCGGGCTCGGTGTTGGAGAGGTTGACGACCACGACGCGGGACAGCGCGTGACGGTGGGCGAACTCGGCGAGGTCGGCGCGGACGGCGCGCACCGCGGAGGCCTGGTCGGGGTGGTCCCCGGGTGCGGGGGCGGGACGTAGATCGGCTTCGACGGCGGCCAGTTCGGTGGCCAGTGCGGCCACGAGCCGCGCGGGGACGACGCCGGAGTCGGCCAGCTCCCCGGCCTTCTTGCGGAGCCGCAGGTCGGACGTGTCGTGGCCGCCCACGACCAGGTCGGCCCACTCCGGCAGTGCGGCAGCGGCGAAGGGCGGGAGTTCGGTGACACAGCCGTCGGGTGCGGCGAGGCCTGCTCTCAGGGCCAGCAGGCCGAGGACCGAGGTGGTCGCAACGGAACCGCGGGCACCGATGAGCCAGAGTCCGGTGGGCATGGAGCCTCCATGCGGGAGGGGCGGGTGCGCGGGAAGCCGCGGTGTCCGCGGGGGGTCACGGCGGCGTCACGAGCGTGGGCGCTCCGATGGCGGGCTGTCAAGAGACTAACGGGGGAAGGAACTTAAAGGCGCGTCAGGGGAGACATACTTTTGACCCACTCGTAGAAAAGTTTCACCGTTCTCTGCCAAAGATCTGGACAGAGGCACCGCGCCGTCCCTACGGTCTGGCAGTGCAGCCCGGGCCCGTCAGGCCGCGGGCCGCCGGTCGGGCGACGTCCGTACGGTCGCCCGGCACCACCACTCCGTCGATCCGCAGGTCTGCCGCCTGCCGCCTGCCGCATGCCCCGGGGCGGGAGGCGCATGCCCCGCCGGCATCCGCACGGTCCACCCACCACCCGGCGGGCGCGACGGTCCCCGCGACGCCGTCGGACTCCCGTCCTTCAGAAGGAGGTGATCCCAAGTGAGCGTCCGGTACGGCGTACTGAGCCTTTTACGCGATCACGGCCCGCTGTCCCGTGCCGAGTTGTCCGGCCGGCTGGAGGTGCCGCGTCCGCGACTGCTGGCCGAACTCGACCGCATGGTCGCCGCCGGCCACGTGCTGGAGGCGGGGCCCGCCCTGTCCAGGGGAGGCCGCCGCTCCACCCTGGTCGAACTCCATCCCGGTGTACGCTTCGCCGCCGTCGACCTGGACACCGACTGGGTGAACGTCGAGATCACCGACGGCCGCCTGGAGCCGGTCGCCTCCCGGGCCGAAGCCTGCGACGTCCGCTCCGGTCCCGCCGTGGTGCTGGAGCGGATCGGCGAACTGCTGCACGCCCTGCGCGCCCAGGGCCACTACGCCCGCCTGAGCGCCATCGGCATCGGGGTCCCGGGGCCCGTCAGCTTCCGCGACGGCGTCCCCGTCTCCCCGCCGATCATGCCCGGCTGGGACCGCTTCCCCGTGCGCGACGAGCTCGCCCGCGCACACGACTGCCCCGTGGTGGTGGACAACGACGTCAACGTGATGGCCCTCGGCGAACAGCACAGCGGTGTGGCCCGGGCCGTCGACGACCTGCTCTTCGTCAAGATCGGCAGCGGCATCGGCTGCGGCATCCAGATCCACGGCCGGATCTACCGGGGCGCCGAGGGGTGCGCGGGCGACATCGGCCACCTGCAGGTCGAGGCCGGCGGACCCGTCTGCGCCTGCGGCAGCACCGGCTGCCTGGAGGCCTACTTCGGAGCCACCGCACTCGCCCGGGACGCCATGGCGGCGGCCCGGTCGGGCCGGGCCCCGGCCCTGGCCGAGCGGCTCGCCGCCACCGGCGTCCTCACGGCCGAGGACGTCGCCGCCGGCGCGACGGCCGGCGACATCGCCTGCGTCAACCTGATCCGCGAAGGCGGTCGCCGGGTCGGCCAGGCACTGGCCACGCTCGCGAACTTCATGAACCCGTCGATGATCGTCATCGGCGGAGGGCTGGCAGGGCTGGGCCACCTGCTGCTCGCCGAGATCCGCAGCGTGGTCTACCAGCGCTCGCTGCCGCTCGCCACCGGCAATCTGCCCGTGGTCCTGTCCGAACTCGGTTCCCGGGCCGGCGTCGTCGGCGCCGCCCTGCTGGCCAGCGAACTCGTCTACGGGAGACCTTCATGACCGACCCCCCGGCCCCCGCCCGCACGGACCACGCCGCCGCCGGTGCCGACGAAGCGCCACTCCTCACCCTGCGCGGCATCGTCAAGACGTTCCCCGGCGTCCGCGCCCTGGACGGCGTGGAACTCACCGTGCGCCCCGGCGAGGTGCACTGCCTGCTCGGCCAGAACGGCGCCGGCAAGTCCACCCTGATCAAGGTCCTCTCGGGAGTGCACCGGCCCGACGCGGGCGAACTGCGCTGGCAGGGACGGCGCACGGCGTTCACCGGGCCGCAGGCCGCCATGCGGGCCGGGATCGCCACGATCTACCAGGAACTCGACCTGGTGCCCGACATGACGGTCGCGGAGAACATCTTCCTCGGCCACGAGCCGCGCACCGCCGGCTTCGTCCACCGCGGCGCCGTCAGGGAGAACGCCAGGGCCGTGCTCCAGCGCCTCGGCCACGGAGAGATCCCGGTCACCCGCCCCGTGGGCAGACTCCCCGCCGCCGCCCAGCAGATCGTCAGCATGGCCCGAGCCCTCTCGGGCAGCGCCCGGCTGATCATCATGGACGAGCCCAGCGCGGTGCTCGCCCACGACGAGGTCGAGAACCTCTTCCGGATGATCCGCACGCTGCGCTCCCAGGGCATCGCGGTCATCTACATCTCGCACCGCCTGGACGAGATCCGCGAGATCTGCGACCGGGTCACCGTCCTCAAGGACGGCCGCACCACCGCCGCCGACCTGCCCGCCGACACCCCGGCCGCCGAACTCGTCTCCCGGATGACCGGCCGCTCGCTGGAGTACGTCTTCCCGCCCCGGCCCGAGGCGCCGCCGTCCGACGGCGAACTGCTCCGGGTCGAGGGCCTCACCCGGCGCGGTGAGTTCGCCGACGTCTCCTTCACCGTGCGCCCCGGCGAGATCGTCGGCATCGCCGGGCTGGTCGGCTCCGGCCGCTCCGAGGTGCTGGAGACCGTCTTCGGTGCCCGCCGCCCCGACGCCGGCCGGGTCGACGTCGACGGCGTCCGGCTGCGGCCCGGCAGCGTACCCGCCGCCGTCCGGGCGGGCCTCGGCCTCGCCCCCGAGGAGCGCAAGAGCCAGGCGCTGCTGCTCGGCGAACCCGTGCAGCGGAACATCGGCCTGGCGACGCTGAGCCGGCACGCCGCCGCCGGCTTCGTCCGCCGCGGCGCCGAGCGGGCCGCCGCGGCCGAGGTCGCCGACCGGCTGGAGCTGCGCCCGCGCGACGTGGGCCGCAAGGTCCGCACCCTCTCCGGCGGCAACCAGCAGAAGGTGGTGGTCGGCCGCTGGCTGCTCGGCGGCACCCGGCTGCTGCTGCTCGACGAGCCCACCCGCGGCGTGGACGTCGGCGCCCGCGCCGAGCTCTACCGCGTGATCAGGGAACTGGCCGACGGCGGCGTGGGGGTGCTGCTGGTCTCCAGCGAGGTGCCCGAAGTGCTCGGTCTCGCCGACCGGGTGCTGGTGATGCGCGAGGGCCGGATCGTCCGCGAGGCCCGCGCGACGGAGATCGACGAACCGACGGTACTCGACCTCGTCATGGCGGGGTCCCTCCTGGAAGGAGCGGTCCAGTGACCGATCTCGCCCCGGCACACGCGCCGGCGACCGAGCCCGGGTGGTGGAAGGGAGACGCGAGCGAGCCGGTCCGGCGCAACCTGGGCCTGGCCACCGTCCTGGTCGCCCTGGTGGTCATCGGTGTGTTCAGCGCCTCCGACCAGTTCCTCACCAGCGGCAACATCCTCAACATCCTCACCCAGGCCTCCGCCATCGGCGTCATCGCCCTCGGGATGACCTTCGTGATCATCGGCGGCGGCATCGACCTCTCGGTGGGCGCGCTCACCGCCCTCGCCGCGGTCTGGTGCACCACCGTCGCCACCCAGGAGTTCGGCGCGACCGGCATGGTCTTCACCGCCGTCCTCGTCGGCACGCTGGCCGGCACCGTCAACGGCCTGCTGGTCGCCTACGGGCGCCTCGTGCCCTTCATCGCCACCCTGGCCATGATGGTCGGCGCCCGCGGCCTGGCCACCAAGATCTCCGACAAGCAGACCCAGCCGGTCGAGGTCGACGCGATCAACCGCTTCGCCGAGGCCAAGGTGGTCGGCATCCCGGCACTCGTGCTGGTCTTCGCCGCGGTCGCCGTCGCCGGCTGGGTGCTGCTCAACCGCACCACCTTCGGCCGCCGCACCGTCGCGGTCGGCGGCAACGCGGAGGCCGCCCGGCTGGCCGGCATCAACGTCCGCCGACAGACCGTCTACCTGTACGCGCTCTGCGGCCTGTGCTGCGGCATCGCCGCCGTCATGGTCGTCGCTCAGGCCAACGCCGGCTCCTCCGGCCAGGGCGACCTCTACGAGCTGGACGCCATCTCCGCCGCCATCATCGGCGGCACCGCCCTCACCGGTGGCCGCGGCAGCGTCGTCGGCTCGCTGATGGGTGTGCTGGCGTTCACCACCATCACCAACCTCTTCATCCTCAACAACCTGCCGACCGAGGTCCAGAACATCGTCAAGGGCGCCATCATCGTCGGCGCCGTCCTGGTCCAGGAGTTCCAGCCCCGTGAACTGCTCCGGCGGCGCTGAACCACCTCCCGTCCCCGTGCCGTACGGCCCCCGGGCCGCCGGCCGCACGTCCACCCCCTCCACCCGCGAAGGACATGCCATGAACACCCAGCCCCAGCCGCTCTCCCGCAGAAGGATCCTCTTCACCGGTGCCGCCGCCGGTGCCGGCGCCCTCCTGGTCGGCTGCACCTCCAACAAGCACGACGAGGACCCGGTCGCCGCCGCCCCGGTCGCCGACACCAGCGGGGCCCCCGGCAAGGCCATCACCATCGGCTTCTCCGTGCCCGCCGCCGACCACGGCTGGATGGCCGCCATCACCTCCAACGCGCAGGGCCGCGCCAAGCAGTACAAGGAGGTCACCTTCAAGGCCGTCGAGGCCGGCGAGGACGCCACCGCGCAGCGCGCCGCCCTGGAGACCCTGATCCAGTCCAAGCCCGACGTCATCATCGTGCTGCCGCACGACGGCGCCCAGCTCACCGCCTCCGGCCGCAAGGCCATGCAGGCGGGCATCCCGGTCATCAACCTGGACCGCGAGTTCTCCGACGAACTCGCCTTCCGCGTGCTGATCAAGGGCGACAACTACGGCATGGGCGTGGCCGCCGGCCACTTCATCGGCGGTCGGCTCAAGGCCGCCGGCAAGACCAGCCCGGTCATCGCCGAGATCGCCGGAATCGACAACCTGCCGCTCACCCAGGAGCGGAGCAAGGGTTTCAAGGACACCCTCGCCACCTACGGCTTCACCGTCGGCCACCGGGCCGCCGCCGAGTTCACCATCGACTCCGGCCAGCGGGTCGCCGCCAACCTGCTCCAGGCCGCCCCCGTGCTGGACGCGCTCTGGAACCACGACGACGACCAGGGCGTCGGCGTGCTCGCCGCCGTCGGCCAGGCCGGACGCAAGGAGTTCTTCATGGTCGGGGGCGCCGGCTCCCGCAAGGCCATGGAGCACATCCGGGACGACGACAGCGTCCTCAAGGCCACCGTGACCTACAGCCCCAGCATGTCCGCCTCGGCCGTCTCCCTGGCCAGGCTGGTCGCCAACGGTCGCGGCATGGGCGACCTGGCGGAGCTGGGCGTGCCCAAGGAGATCCGCCTCGCCTCGGAGACCATCACCAAGGAGAACGTGGCGGGCTACCTGCCGCTCGGCTTCTGACGCACGCCCGGGGTACCGGCGCCGCGCCGGTCCCTCCACGACAGGGAGAGAAATTGTCCACTCAACGACTCCGGATCGGCATGATCGGACATGCCTTCATGGGCGCCGTGCACTCCCAGGCATGGCGCACCGTGAACCACGTCTTCGACCTGCCGCTCCGGGTCGAGCAGACGGCGCTGTGCGGCCTCCACCCCGACCAGGCCGAGGCCGCCGCGCACCGGCTCGGCTGGGCGGAGCACCTCACGGGCTGGCGTGAGCTCGTCGCCCGGGACGACATCGACGTCATCGACATCTGCACCCCCAGCGACAGCCACGCCGAGATCGCCGTGGCGGCACTCGCGGCGGGCAAGCACGTGCTGTGCGAGAAGCCGCTGGCCAACACGGTCACCGAGGCCCGCGTCATGGCGGCGGCGGCCGAGGAGGCCGCGGCCCGCGGGATCCGTTCCATGTGCGGCTTCACCTACCGCCGTGTGCCGGCGCTCGCGCTGCTGCGCAACCTCATCGCCGACGGCCGCCTCGGCGAGATCCGGCACGTACGCGCCGCCTACCTCCAGGACTGGATCACCGATCCGGAGTTCCCCCTGGTCTGGCGGCTGCGCAAGGAGCGGGCGGGATCCGGCGCGCTGGGCGACGTGGGCGCCCACATCGTCGACCTGGCGCACCACCTGACCGGCAGCCGGCTGACCGGGGTCACCGGGCTGACCGAGACCTTCGTCCCGGTGCGGCCGCTGCCCGCCGACCGGGAGACGGGCAACGGCGGGCTCACCGCGAAGGCGGCCGCCACGCCCGAGCGCGGGCTGGTGACGGTCGACGACGCGGCGGTCTTCATGGGGCGGCTGGAGAGCGGTGCCCTGGCCACCTTCGAGGCCACCAGGTTCGCCACCGGCCGCAAGAACGCGCTGCGGATCGAGGTCAACGGGTCGCTCGGCTCGGCCGCCTTCGACTTCGAGCGGCTCAACGAGCTGGAGTTCCTGGACACCGCCCAGCCCGCCGCCGAGCAGGGCTTCCGGCGGATCCTGGTCACCGAGCCCGACCACCCCTACCTGGCCGCCTGGTGGCCGCCGGGTCACGGGCTCGGCTACGAGCACAGCTTCACCCACCAGGCCCGCGACCTGGTCGCGGCGATCGCCGAGGGGCACGACCCCCGGCCCTCGTTCGCCGAGGCGCTCCAGGTGCAGCTGGTGATCGACGCCGTGGAGCGGAGCGCGACGAACAACTCCTCCTGGACCGTCGTGCCGGAGGCCACGGCGGAGACGGAGGCCGAGGCGGCCTGAGAGCCGGCCGCCCGTACTGTCCGGTGGCCACCCTGCCAGTTGGTGGCCACCGGACAGCCACGTCGCTCCGGACGATCCGTCGCACGGACAAGTCCGTTGCGGGACCGCGGCGTTCGTCCCGTGAAGGGACAAAGGCGCCAATAATTCAGCCAATACCCTTTCCGAACACGAAGCGTGACTGCTAGGTTCGACGGGAACAGCCAGGGGCGGAGACGCTACCGGGGCACGGGGAAGGGAGAGGTGGAGTGCGGCGGATGACGGCTCGGGTCGCCAACTCCCACCAGAGCACGCTGCTCCTCCGGCTACGGGACAGGGGATCCCAGTCACGGGCCGTTCTGGGCGAGGTGATCGAGCTCTCCCGCTCGAAGCTGGCCGTGGAGATCGACCGGCTGCTGGAGACGGGCCTGGTCGTCCAGGACGGGGTCGCGGCCTCGCGCGGCGGACGTCCCTCGCACAACATCCGGCTCTCGCCCGACCTGCGCTTCCTCGGCATAGACATCGGCGCCACCTCGGTCGACGTCGTGATCACCAACGCCGAGCTGGAGATCCTGGGCCACCTCGCCGAGCCGCTGGACGTGCGGGAGGGCCCTGTCGCCGTGTGCGAGCGGGTGCTGGCGATGGTGGCCGAGCTCCGCGCCGCCGGCCATGCCGAGCACCTCGACGGGGCCGGGGTCGGAGTGCCGGGCCCGGTGCGCTTCCCGGAGGGTGTCCCGGTCGCCCCTCCGATCATGCCCGGCTGGGACGGCTACCCCCTCCGCGAGGTCCTGGGCCAGGAACTCGGCTGCCCGGTCCTGGTGGACAACGACGTGAACGTGATGGCGCTGGGAGAGCAGCAGGCCGGCGTCGCCCGCTCCGTCAGCGACTTCCTGTTCGTGAAGATCGGCACCGGTATCGGCTGCGGCATCGTGGCCGACGGCCGGGTGCACCGCGGCGTCACCGGCAGCGCCGGCGACATCGGCCACATCCAGGTCGAGCCGAACGGGCACCTGTGCATCTGCGGCAACCAGGGCTGTCTCGAAGCGTACTTCGGCGGCAACGCGCTGATCCGCGACGCCCGCGCGCTCGCCGCCGATGCGCGCTCGCCCGAACTCGCCGCGCGGCTGGCATCCGCCGGTACGCTGACGCTTGCGGACGTGGCCGTGGCCGCGGCCGCGGGTGACAGCGCGGCCCTCGAACTCATCCGGCAGGGCGGCCACCGCACCGGCCAGGTCATCGCCGGCCTGGTCAGCTTCTTCAACCCCGCCATGGTGGTGATCGGCGGAGGCCTCACCGGCCTCGGGCACACGCTGCTCGCCAGCATCCGCACCCAGGTCTACCGGCAGTCGCCGCCGCTGGCGACCGGCAACCTCCCCATCGTGCTGAGCGAACTCGGCTCCACCGCAGGCGTCACCGGCGCGACCCGCCTCATCAGCGACCACCTCTTCTCCGCCGCCCACTGACTCCGGGTACGGTCCGTCGGGCACGGGCGCACGGGGCCGCCCGCGGCGAGGCGGGCCACCCGGCCGCGGGCCACCGCCGCCTCGCCCGCGGCCACGACGCACTCCTCAGCGCGGATCGGGGACCGCGTCCACGCCCGGCGCGGCGAGGAAGTCGAAGTCGCAGCCCGCGTCCGCCTGGGTGACGTGCTTGTTGTAGAGCGCGCCGTAGCCGCGCGTCGACACCGGCTCCGGAGGGACCCAGGCACGACGGCGCTCCTCCAACTCGGCTGGTTCGACGTTCAGTTGCAGAAGGCGACGCTCGACGTCGAGGGTGATCAGGTCGCCGGTGCGGACCAGCGCCAGCGGGCCGCCCGCGTGCGACTCGGGGGCGATGTGCAGCACGCAGGTGCCGTAGCTGGTGCCGCTCATCCTGGCGTCGGAGATCCGCACCAGGTCGGTGACGCCCTTCTCCAGCAGGTAGGCGGGAATGGGCAGCATCCCGTACTCCGGCATGCCCGGTCCGCCGAGGGGGCCGGCGCCGCGCAGCACCAGGACGGTGTCCCCGGTGACGGCGAACGCGGGATCGTCGATGCCCTCCCTCAGCTCCGCGTAGGAGTCGAAGACGACGGCGGGACCGGTGTGGCTCAGCAGCTCCGGGGTGGCGGCCAGGTGCTTGATCACCGCGCCGCCCGGGGCGAGGTTGCCGTGCAGGACGGCGAGGCCGCCCTCCTCGTGGAGGGGCTCGTCATGCGGACGGACGGCCGGCCCGTGGATCTCCGCGTCCGCGAAGTACCCGGCGAAGGAGTGACCCGCGACGGTGATCCGGTCCGGATGCAGCGCTCCCGGCACCTCGTTCAACTGCCGCAGCAGGGCGGGGAGTCCACCCGCGTAGTAGAAGTCCTCCATCAGGTACCGGCCCACCGGACGGACATCCGCGAGTACCGGGACCCGGCGGCCGATGACGTCGAAGTCCTCCAGGGAGAAGGGGACGCCCAGGCGCCGGGCCATGGCCGTCAGGTGGATGAGCGCGTTGGTGGAGCCGCCCAGGGCGAGCACGGTGGCGGCCGCGTCCTCGAACGCCTCCCGGGTCATGACCGCGGCCGGGGTGACGTCCTCCTCGACGAGACCGACGACCCGCCGCCCTGCCGCCGCCGCCATCCGGTGATGGGCGGAGTCCACCGCGGGAATGGCGGAGGAGCCGGGCAGGGCCATGCCCAGGGCCTCGGCGGCGGCGGTCATCGTGGACGCGGTGCCCATGGTCATGCAGTGGCCGGGCGAACGCGCCAGGCCGCACTCCACCTGCGACATCTCGCACTCGCCGATCCGGCCGGCCCGGTACTCGTCCCAGTAGGCCCACAGATCGGTGCCGCTGCCCAGGGTCTTCCCGCGGTGGTGGCCGCGCAGCATCGGCCCGGACGGGACGACCAGGGCCGGCAGCCCGGCGCTCGCGGCACCCATGAGCAGCGCGGGCACGGTCTTGTCGCAGCCGCCCATCAGCACCGCACCGTCCACCGGGTACGACCGCAGGAGCTCCTCCGTCTCCATGGACAGCAGATTGCGGTACAGCATGGGCGTGGGCTTCTGGAAGGTCTCCGAGAGGGTCGCGACGGGGAACTCCAGCGGGAACCCGCCGGCCTGCCAGACGCCGCGCTTGACCTGCTCGGCCCGCTCCCGCAGGTGCATGTGACAGGGATTGATGTCGGACCAGGTGTTGAGGATCGCGATGACCGGCTTGCCCAGGTGCTCCTCCGGAAGGTACCCGAGCTGCCGCATCCGCGAGCGGTGGCTGAAGGTCCGCAGGCCACCGCCGGTGACGTCGTCGGCGCTGCCGAACCACGCCTCGCTGCGCAGCGGCTCCACCCGCCCGCTGCTGCCCCCGGCGTCGGCCGCCGGGCCCCGGTGTGCCGTCACAGCCAGCCCTCCGTCCGCCACTGCGCGATCAGTTCGCCGATGCCGTCGCGGACCGCCGGTGGCAGGATCCGCGACGGCGGACGCACCGCCCGCCCACTCAGGCCGAGTTGGGCCAGCGCCTCCTTGACCACGCTGACGTTGTCGGCGGACGCGTCGGCTGCGCGCAACTCCTCGAAGACCCGCGCCGACTCCCACACCCGCATCGCCTTCGGGTAGTCCCCGCCTTGCAGGGTCTCCAGCAGGGCGAGCGACAACCGCGGGACCACGTTGACCAGGCCCGAGGTGAAGCCGACCGCGCCGGTCGCCCAGTAGCCGGGGGCGTGGAGCTCGGCCAGCCCGGCTATCCACGCGAACCGCTCCAGACCCGCGTCCCGTGCCACGGACGCGAAGCGCACCGGATCGGGGACCGCGTACTTCACGGCGACGACGTTCGCGCAGTGGTCGGCGAGAGTCCGGATCTGCTCGCCGCTCACGCGCTCGTCGCGGACGTAGAGGACGACGCCGAGTTCCGGTACCGACTCCGCGATCGCCCGGTGGTAGTCGATCCAGCCCTCCGTGGAGCGGTAGGGATGGACGGGCTGGTGCACCATGACCGATCCCGCTCCCGCCTCGCGGGCGTGCAGGGCGGCGGCGATCGCTCCCGCCGTGTCCAGGCCGACGCCCGCCACCACCTCCGCCCGGCCTGCGACCGCCGCGACGGTCGACTCCACGGCCCGTCGGGTCTCCGCCTGGCCGAGTGCGTAGAACTCGCCCGTGTTGCCGTTGGGGGTGACCACCCGGACTCCGTGGTCGACCAGCCGGCGGACCAGTGTCGCGTGGTCGTCCCAGTCCACGCTGCCGTCGGCGGCGAAGGGGGTCACCGGAATCGCGATGACGGTGGCGAGTCGGGTGCGAAGGTCGTCCAAGGGTGCGGCCTCCAGTTTCATGGCGTTCCTAACTCGCTGAGTTCTCAGGGAAGTTGCGTGCAACGAAGGCGCCGATGTGGGCGCGGAGCAGGTCGTCCACCAGGTCGGGCTTCCTGCTCTGCGCGGCCTGCAGGATCGCCCGGTGCTCCTGCGCCTCCATCTCCCAGGAGGGCCGCACCGCCCAGGCGGCGCTGGACACCAGGGCCGTCTGGTCCCGCAGCCCGTCCAGGCAGCCGATCAGCAGCGGGTTCCCGCAACCCGCGTACAGGGCCCGGTGGAAGTCCCGGTTCGCCAGCGAGCGTTCGGCTGCGTCCGCCGCCCGGTCCGCCCGGTCGAGGGCGTCCGCCGCCTCCCCCCACGAGCGGTTGGCGCCAGCTGCGGTCCGCGCCGCGGCAGCCGGCTCCAGCAGCAGCCTCATGTCGTACACACTGCGCGCCAGAGCCTGGTCCACCTCGCGCACCGAGGCGCCCTTGTAGGGGCTCATGGTGACCAGGCCCGTCCCGGCCAGCGTCTTCAGCGCCTCGCGCACGGGCGTCTTCGACACGCCCAGTCGTGCGGCGAGTTCGGTCTCCACCAGGGGCCGGCCCGGCTTCAGCTCTCCTACCAGGATGGCGTGTTTGACCGATTCCAGCACCGCCTCGGTGCGTGAGGGGAGCGAGCCGGGACGCGGATGGCCGGAGTGGACGAGCGCATCGGACACAGGGGAGGCTCCCAAGAGATGATCTCATATACGATATGCATGACGCTATGGCTTGGCCGGAGGCCGGTCAAGGGCGTCCGTCAGTTTCCGAAGTGGAAGTACAGGGTGCGGGCGTAGGTCCCCGCCGCGGTGTTCGGCCGGCCGGCGGGTCCCACGGAGGCGGCCGGGTGGAACTTGTTCCCGATCGCGGGGATGCCGTCGAGGAACGAGAGGTCCCCGCCGGGGAAGGGGGCGGCGGCGTTTCCCGAGTCGGCCGGCTGCGCGGGGGTGAACAGCCTCAGGAAGACGTTCTCCTGGGCGGACACCATAGTGATGGTCCCTTCGGTGGTCCGCAGTGACGCCCAGTACAGGCCGGCGTGGTAGCCCTTGAACTCCGGGTAGACGAAGCCGGTGCTCCCGGTGGCGGTGTCGTTGTGGCTCTTGGTCCACACGTCCGTGGTCACCCCGCGCAGCCGGTTCTTCCAGACCCGGTACGGCCCTCGGCCGAGCCAGGTCACGCCGGTGACCTTCGACTCCGGGTAGTCGAAGTTCACTCCCAGGAAGTCGTGTGTCCCGGTGAGGCCGTAGGTGTAGTCCAGGCGGAGCCAGCCGTTGGCGTCCAGGCGCCACCGCACCGACCTCAGATCGCCGGAGTAGGTCGCGGTGACGGTGTGGGCACCGCCGTCCTGTGCGTGCGTCAGGCCCGTCAGCGTCGAGGTCCCGGCCGCCAGGGCCGGTCCGTTGGACAGCGAGACCGTGGTTCCGTTCCTGGTCACCCTGCTCAGCCGTCCGGTGGCGCGGGCGATGCCCACCGTGGTGGCGCCCGCGGTCATCGTCACCGTGTCGTTCGTCTGGGTCGCGGCCACCGGCGGGGCACCCGGGACCGGGACGACGATCCGGCGCACGTGGTCGGCGGCCTTCCTGACGGTCCAGACCCAGGTGACGAGCTCCGCCCCGGACGCGTCGGTGGCCGTCAGCCGCACCGCGTCGGATTCGGCCCAGTTCCCCGGCAGCCCGAGAGTGAGCACTCCGGTGGCGCCCGGGGCGATGCTCGGACTGGCGCTCGTGCCCTGCGCGGTCACCGTGTGGCCGGTGCCGCCCGGCGCGGCGTAGATGACCAGCTGCCAGCTGAACCTGACTGTCGAGGTGTTGGTGAAGGCGTAGCGGTTGGTCAGGCGGACCGTTCCGTCGAAGCTCGCGGGGAAGGTGTTCTCGTAGTAGGAACGGCTGGCCAGCTGGATCGGCGACCAGATGTCCCTGATCGTGTAGTAGCTACCCTCCTTCTCCCGGAACGGGCCGACGATGCCGTCGGGACCCCGGTTGCCGTGCGTGTCGATCGCGCCGCCGCCGTCGTCACGGCGGATGCTCTCGTCGATGAGCGACCAGATGAATCCGCCGGCCGAGCGCGGTGCGTTCGCCATCAGCTGCCAGTAGTCGTCGAGTCCGGCGCCGGCGCCGCCGTCGTAGAGGCCGTGCAGGAACTCGGTGGGCATGTAGACCGTCGAGCCCGCCAGCTTGGACTGGACCTGGGAGTAGGTCGGGTAGTGGTTGGTGTCGATCCCGCCGAAGCTCGACCAGGGGTGGAGCACCACCCGCTTCTGCGGGTCCCAGGAGCCGAAGAGGCTGTCGAGGGCGGTGTTCCAGCCGCCTTCGTTGCCGTTGTCCCAGAAGAGGATCGACGGGTGGTTGACGTCCCGGGTGACCATCGCCTGGACGAGCGGGGTGCCGGCCGCGGTGCTGTAGCTGTGCTGCCAGCCGCCGAGTTCGTCCAGGACGTACAGCCCCAGTTCGTCGCAGAGGCCGAGGAAGTAGGCGTCCGGCGGGTAGTGCGACATCCGGACCGCGTTGACGTTCATCGACTTCATCAGCACGACGTCCTCGCGCGCCAGGCGGGGGCTGGAGGCGCGGCCCAGGGTCGGGTGGAGGGTGTGGCGGTTCACGCCCTTGAGGAGCACCCTGACACCGTTGACGTAGACGCCGTCCCCCGCCCGCACCTCCACCGTCCGGAAGCCGAACCGCTCGGTGATCCCGTGGACCTGCGCGCCCGAGGCGTTGGTCAGCACCACCTCCGCCTGGTAGAGGTTCGGGGTCTCGGCGGTCCACCGCTTCGGGTCGGTGACCTTCGTCGACACGGTGACGAGGGTGGCGCCCGACGGGACCGCGGCCGAGACGCTGCCGCCGACGTTCGTGCCGTCGAGCGTCTTGATCTGGACGGCCACCCGGCCGCTGCCCACGTTCCCCGCCAGGTGGACGTCGGCGGTGAACGTCCCGTCGGCCTCGGCCCGCACCGCGATCCGGTCGATCCGCGCGATGGGGAAGGCCTGGAGGTACACCGGCCGGAAGATGCCGCCGAAGTTCCAGTAGTCGCCCTGGCGCTCGGCCTGGTTCACCGAGGTGTCGGCGGAGTCCTTGTCGACGGTGACTTCGAGCAGGTTGGTCGTGCCCGGCAGGAGCAGCGACGTGACGTCGTACCGGAAGCGGTAGAACGCACCCTGGTGCTTGGGCCCGGCGGACTTTCCGTTCAGCAGGACGGTGGTGTCGGTCATCGCCCCCTCGAAGACCAGGAAGACCTGCCGGCCCGCCCACGCGGCGGGCGGTGTGAAGCCGTGGCGGTACTTCCCGCTCTCGCCCGGGGTGAGCGTGCCGCCGTAGTTGTACGTGCCGTAGCCGGAGAACTCCCAGTTCGACGGCGTCGGGACGGTGCCCCAGACCCCGCTCCTGCGGCCGGCCGTGCACAGGAAGTCCCACGGGACGGTGCTGTCGACGTCCCGGCCGGTCAGGTACATCGTCTGCGTCGCGGCCCCGTCGGCGATGCTCGCCGACGCCGGGAGGGCGGCCCGCGTCGCCGCTGCGGCGGACAGCCCCACGGCCGCGCCGAGGGTCAGGAACCTGCGTCGTTGCACATCCATCGAATCCTCCAGGGACAGGGGCGCAGGGGGGCGATCACCGGCCGTGAGGTGCGGGCACGGTGGCGGCGTCGGTGCGGGCCGTCCGTTCGGCGGGGGCGCCGTGGGCGCGGGGGAGTGGCCGTGACGGCGTCGACGGGCCGGCCGGCCCCCGACGGGATCCGGGGGCCGGGGCGGTCGTGCGACGTGCTGACGTCGAGCGCTGCCGCGCGGAATCCCGCCGGTCAGCAGCTCTTGGTGGAGCCGGTGGCGTTGACGCGCAGGCTGCCGCCGGTGGTGTTGACGCCGTTGGTCACGCAGTAGCCGTTGACGGTCTGGAAGCCGGTGTCGTAGGCGCTGCCGGTGCCGCGCTGCGCGGTGAACCGGTCGAGGGTGACGGCGGTGTCGCCGTCGGCGATGACGGCGGGACGGTTGTCGTTGGCGGCGAACCTCACCGAGGAGCTGGTGAAGCGGATGTTGTCGGCGTTGTGGAGGTACCAGCCGTACGAGGGCCGGGTGCCGATGCTGGTGGGGTTGTAGCTGATCGCGTCGTTGCCGGGCACGGCCGTGGAGATCGCCGATCCGCCGCCGGGCACCGTGATGTTGACGTTGGTGAAGGTCACCCCGCTGATGCGGTTGCCGCCGGACTCGCCCCACAGGGTGGGCGTGACGCTGGGGCTGTTCCCGGTCGCGGTGACGTTGTCGTAGGTGACGTTGCTGATGTGTCCGACGCCGGGATTGTTGCCGCAGCGCTTCCTGGTGCCGATCTTCTGGAAGATCGGTGAGTGGACGTTGGTCATGGTGATGTCGCGGTAGTGGACGTCGGAGATGTTCGCCCCGTCCATCGAGACCATGCCCAGCCCGGACTTGTTCGCTCCGGTGATGGTGATCCTGGCGAACTGGTAGTCGGTGAAGTCACCACAGGTCTCCGAGCCGAACATCAGCGCGTTGCAGCACCGGGCGGACAGCTTGGAGTCGGTCACGGTGACGTGGCCGTTGGGCAGCTTGGCGCCGAGCGCGTAGTCGCTCTTGAAGACCAGGGCGTCGTCGTTGGCGGAGATGTTGGCGTTGGTGACCTTGACGTTGGTGGTGGAGATGATGTTCCAGCCGTCGCGGTCGCTCGCCGTGTCGATGACGAGGTGGTCGGAGACGACCTGGTCGCAGTTGTTGATCAGTGCGGCGAAGTGGCCACCGCGGCGCAGGGTGATGCCGCTGAGCGTCAGGTTCCTGCAGCGCGTCAACGAGATGATCTTGTCGGCCTGTCCTGCGGCGGGGTCGTTGCTCGCGGTCAGGTAGCCCATGCCGTCGATGGTCCCGGAGCCGGTGAAGCCGATGTTGGAGAGGTTGTCGCCGTAGAACATCGCGTCGTGGAAGTGGCTGTGCCCGTAGTCCTGGTAGGCGTCGTACGGGTTGGGCTCGGCGGCGTCGTAGGTGTTGGCTATCGACCCCATGACGGTGGAGCCGGCGTCCAGTTGGATCGTCACGTTGCTCTTGAGGTGGACGGTGTTCTTCGACTTGAAGTTGCCGGCCGGGAACTCCACGATGCCGCCGCCGGCGGCGTTGGCCGCGTCGACGGCCTTCTGGATCGCGGGGCTGTCGTTGACGTGGCCGTCGCCCAGGGCGCCGTAGGCCCGGACGTTGAAGACGGCTGCGGCTGCGGCTGCGGCTGCAGCTGGGGCTGCGGTCGCGGTGCGCGGTGCCGCGCTGCCGGCGTACGCGGCGGTCGACCCGAACAGGCCGATCACCAACGCCACGACGGCACCCACCAGGATGCTGGTCCGATGCATGTCTCTCCGATTCCTCGATGCCGCGTCGACGGTGCTGACGCTGCTCGTGCGCGATGCGGAAGGCGCCCGGCCCGGGGGCGTCGTCGGGGACCCTTCGGGCCGGGCGCCGGTGTCAGCCGAGAGCGACGTGGAAGAGCTTCTCGTTGCTGTTGTTCGGGATGCTGTCCTTGTCGCCGGTGGTGGAGGTGGTCAGCCACAGGCCGCCGTCGGGAGCGGGTTCGACCGTGCGCAGCCGGCCGTAGGTGCCGTTGAAGTAGATCTGCACGTTGGTCAGTTCGGTGCCGCTGATGACCTCGCGGTACATACGGGTGCCGCGCTCGCAGGCCACGTAGAGGACGTCGCGGACGACGGCGATGCCGGAGCAGGAGCCGTCGGCGGTGGTGTAGGTGTGCTTCGGGGCGATGTACCCGGCGGTGCCGCAGGTGCCGCTGGTGCCCTCGCAGGCGGGCCAGCCGTAGTTGCCGCCCTTGGTGATCAGGTTCGTCTCGTCCATGACCGAGTTGCCGAACTCCTGCTCCCACAGGCGTCCCTGGGAGTCGAAGGCCAGCCCCTGCGGGTTGCGGTGCCCGTAGCTCCAGACGTAGGTGCCGAACGGGTTGTCCGAGGGAACGGTGCCGTCGGTGTTCAGGCGCAGGATCTTGCCGTTGAGGCTGTTCCTGTTCTGCGCGTTGTCGCCGTTCTGCGCGTCACCGGTGCTCGCGTAGAGCTTGCCGTCCGGGCCGAACCGCAGCCGCCCCCCGTCGTGGAACTTGTTGCGCAGGATGCCGGACAGCAGGACCTGCTCGCTGCTGAGGGTGAGCTTGTCGTTCTCCAGCTTGATCCGCACGATCCGGTTGTCGGTCGGCGAGGTGTGCATGATGTACAGCCAGTGGTCCGTGGCGAAGCTCGACGCGATCGCCAGCCCGGTCAGACCGCCCTCGCCGTCGGTGTTGTCGACGTTCGGCACGGTGCCCACGGTCGTCTTCGCGCCGGTGGCCGGGTTGAGGTGGACGATGTCGTGGGCGTCGCGGCGGGTGTAGAGGATCGTCCCGTCGGGCAGGGTCGCCAGGCCCCAGGGGATGTCGGTGTCGGTGCCGATCTGCGTGACGGCGCACACCGGGCTGCCGCACGCGGCACCGGTCTTCACCGTCACGGTGTTGCTGTGCGTGGAGGTGTTGGCCTGGGCGTCGCGGGCCACCACGTAGTAGGCGTAGGTGGTGTTCGCGGTCAGTCCGCTGTCGGTGAAGGCCGTGGCAGGCGGGGTCGTCCCGTTGGCGGTGACCGTGCCGGCCTTGGTGCTGCCGCGGTAGATGTCGTAGTACTTGACGCCGATGTTGTCGGTGGAGGCGGACCAGGTCAGGGCGACCGTGGTACCGGAGACCGTCCCGGCGAGCGACCCGGGCGCGCTCGGCGCCTGGGTGTCGACCTGGCACTGCGGCGCGGTGATCGGCACCGTCGAGCTGGCCTGCGAGACGTTCCCGGCCGCGTCACGGGCGTTGACGTACAGCCCCCAGGTGACCCCGGGGACCACCGTCAGGCTGGTCGACAGGGTCGTCCCGCTGACCGACTTCATCAACTGGCCGTCGTGGTAGACGTCGTAGAAGGTCACACCGGTGTTGTCGGTCGACGCGTTCCACGCGAACGTCACCGAGTCGCACAGCAGGTTGCTGACCCGCGGGTTGCCCGGCACCGTCGGCGGCTGGGTGTCACCCGCGGTGGTCCTCCACTGCTGGTTGTTCTGGCCGTTGCACGTCCACATCTGCACCAGGGTGCTGTTCTCGGTCTTCGCACCGACCACGTCCAGGCAGAGCCCCGACTGCACGCCGGTGATGGTGCCGTCGCTGTTGATCTTCCACTTCTGGTTGGTGGCGCCGTTGCAGGTCCAGATCTGCACCACGGCACCGGCGGTGGTGGAGTTGTGGGCCACGTCCAGACACTTCGGGCTGTCGTAGACCCGCAGCTCACCGGCCGACGTGAAGGTCCATGCCTGGTTGGCCTTCGAGGAGTCGCAGTCGTAGATGTTGATCCCGGTGCCGTCGGTCGTCTTGTTGCCGGCCACGTCCAGGCAGCGGCCCGACGCCACGGAGGTCACCGCGGAGCCGGTCGCCGCGGACGCGCTGGTGGGGCCGGTCGTCACGGTGGCGACCAGCGCCGCGACCATGGCCAGCGCGGCGACGGCGGCCGTCGACCATCGGCGATGGCGCCGTCTGTGCAGGGCTTTACCGAACACGGAGATCTCCTTGCGGATCGATGAGGAACTCGGGAGCGGATTCGCCGACCCGTGCGGTGCCCGGGGGCCGACAGGGCTGAGGGGGGTTGTTCGGTCAGCCGCGGCGCACCTCTGTGCCCGCGCTGCGGGCATCCGTGTGGTTCGCGGCGCTGACACCGCACCCGGGCCACCCGGTGTGTGGGGCTGTCCGCGGGGAGGGTGCCGCCTCCAGGGCTGCCGCCACTCGAAGGTGATACATCATATCTTTTCTCCTTCGAGGGTCGGGGGCCGTGATGGAGTCGTGGTACCGGCTGCGGTGCGGACGCCCGCCCGGCCGCCGGGCGGGCGGCCGGGCGTACTCCGTGGGCCGGAGTACGCCCGGCCCGGGTCGGCCGGAAGCCGGGTGCCGGGGCGGTGGTCCCGGCGGTGGCTTCAGAGCGGGGTCGTCACGTGGTGGGGAGGTTCCACCGCTGGTTGGTGCCGCCGTTGCAGTCCCAGATGTTCAGCTTGGTGCCGTTGGTGGTGTTGGAGGCGGGGATGTCGAGGCAGCGGCCGGAGGCGGGGTTGACCAGGGTGCCGTTGTTGACGGTCCACTGCTGGTTGGTGCCGCCGTGGCAGGTCCACAGGTCCACCGCGGAGCCGTTGGCGGTGGCTCCGCCCACGACGTCCAGGCAGAGGCCGTTGACGGTGACGGCGCTGTTGCCGACGGTCCACCGCTGGGCGGGCGAGCCGTTGCAGTCCCAGATGTCGACGACGGCGCCGGCGGTGGTGGAGGCGGTGTAGTCGTCCAGGCACTTGGCGGTGTTCAGGGCGGTGGTGACCGGTCCGGTCACGGTGCCGCCCGCGCTGCCCGAGCCCGGGGTGATCGAGAGGTTGTCGAACTGGTCGGTGCGGTAGCCCTGGATGCCCAGGCCGGCCTGGCCGGACTGGAAGGAGGTGTCGGTGACCGAGCCGAGCTGCCTGCCGTCGACCTTGGCGGTGATCTGCGAGCCCTGGAAGGCGAGGGACAGGTTGTGCCAGGTGCCGGTGCCCAGTGCGGTGGTGGTGCCGGTGGCCAGGGTGTGGTTGGAGCCGTCGGTGTACATCTTCTCGATCCACCACTGCCCGGTGTCGCGGATGCGCAGGTAGTAGGCGTTCATGTGCGACTGCGGGCGCTGCTGGGTGTTGGCGCGGCCGAGCAGTTCGGTGGTGCCGGCGCCGCGCAGGAGGACGTCGGCGCTGACGGTGTAGTTGGACCATGCGGTGTCGCCGATGAGCGCGTAGGCGTCGGAGTCGTCCTGCCACTCGATCGGCTTGACGGGTGCCATCTGCTGGACGCACTGGCCGGTGCGGCCGGTGCAGGGCTGGACCTCGTAGGAGCCCTGCATGTCGGAGAGGTACTTCGCCTCGGTGCCGTTGGCGTTGCCGTCGAAGTTGTCGCTGTAGGGCAGGGCGAGACCGTGTGCGGCCGGCGCGGTGGCCGTACCCTTGCCCGCGGTGTTCAGGGTGCTGACGGTGTAGGCGTAGCCGGGCTGCATCGTCAGGGAGTACGAGCCGCCGGACGGGGTGATGTCCTGGGTGTGGACGAAGGACGTGGCGTTGCTGGGCGCGCTGAGCTTGGTGGCCCAGACGTGCACGGTGCCGGTGGACAGGCCGCCCTGGACGTGGACGTTGACCGTCTGCGAGGAGGTGGAGGTGGTGGTCTCCAGGACCGTGGAGTAGTCCGAGGACGTGTTCGACTTCAGGGTGACGTAGGAGCCGTTGGACTCGGCGCCGCCGAGGTAGCCGGAGGCGGAGTCGATGAACTTCCAGCCCGGCTGGGTGAACTGGGTGACCTGCGCGGTCGCCCAGGTGCTGGCGCCGATGGTGTAGTTGCCCGACCAGGGAGAGCCGGCGGTGGCCAGACCGACCGTGGAGTACGGCAGGTTGGGGGTGATGGCGGCGATGAGCGGCCAGTTGTAGTAGCTGGTCAGGCGGGCGTCGGTGTAGCCGCGGGTGATCTGGCGGATCAGTGCGGGGGCGCCGGTGTTCATGTCGTTCGAGCCGCCCTCGGAGTTCCACAGCGGCTTGCCGTTGTTGCGGGCGGTGGTCGTCGTGGAGCAGGTCTGGCCGATGTTGTCGTTGCCGTATCCGCAGGTGTAGTGGGTGCCGATGATCGAGACGGCGTTGTTGAACGCGGCGTTGTTGGCCATGTCGTCGGCCACGTCCCAGCCGTTGTCGTTGGCGACGATCTGCACGCTGTTGTAGCCGTGCGAGTTCAGTGCCGCGCGCAGCTGGATGTACCAGTTGGCGTCGTGGCCGCGTTCGTTCCAGCCGCCGAGGTACTTGATGGTCAGGCCGTGGGTCTTGGTGCAGTCCAGCCAGGACATCAGGTAGTTGATGGTGTCGGTGGACCAGAAGCCGCCGTTGATCCAGCCGGGTGCGGTCCAGGCCAGGCCGTACAGGGCGATGTTGGGGTTGCGGGCCTTGGCCTGCTCCGCCAGCCAGAACTCGTAGCCCGCGTTGCAGTTGATCACGCCGCGGCTGTGCTCGATCGACGGCTCGGATCCGTCGGTGGAGTTGGCGTCACCACCGATCTCGATCTTCAGGGACTGCAGGCTCGCCCCGTACCCGGGCTTGAACATGTAGTCCAGGATCTGCGACTGCTGCGCCGCCGGATAGTCCCTCAGCAGCCGGGAGTTGCCGCCACCGCCGCTGATCGCGCCGACGCCGTCGAACGTCCGGCCGCCCTGGCCGCCGTCCACGGTGATGGTGGTGGTGGCCGCCTGGGCGGGGGCGACACCGACCGTGAGCATCGCGGCGATCAACCCCAACAACCACAGGGGGAGGAGTTTTCGGGTGTATTTCACGGAAGGATCCTTCGGCTGGGGATTCGTGCACGGCACGTGGTGGTGTGGAGCAGACCGATGACAGGGGCGACGCGGCGTGGGGCGTGGCACATGGACAGCTCCTCGGTCACGCACCGGCCGGGCGGCGCCAGGTGTGGGTGGAACGGCGGCATCGGGAACCGACGGCTGACCGCGGGTGGAGGGCATGCCTCTACGGAGCTGTCCGCAGATTGCGGCAACCCGCAGCGACCAACAACCAACATGTTCAAACGGTATGCAACATATGACATCTCTGTGGCGCGGCGACGTCAAGGGGTTGGGAGCCCGATATCGCCGTGCGGTCAATGTCCGCGCACGCACCGGCGGGTGAGGGTCCGTCCGGTCGAATCCGTCATTCGGAAGGCCCGTCGGCCCGTCGGCTCTGGTGCCGCTGCCGGTGCTGCGGCACCCGGACTCCCGGTCGTGCGGGCTGCCGACCCACCGCTTCGCCAGCGATCGAAGCGGCGAGGAGCGTGGTCGTGCCTGGTCGGACGGCCCGGCAGGGCGGATCGCCCGGCCAGGCGGACCTCCGGGTGGATCCTTGAGTTCCTCGCGACCCTCCTTCGGCCACCGGCCCCGCCAACCCCTCGGTCGACCCGGCGGTGCGCATCGGTCGGCGTGGTGCCGACCGGTTCGGCCGATGCGTGCCGCCGCCGCGGCCCGCCGGCTCTTCCCGTGAAGGGTATTGACATGCCTGCGCCCCGGCGGTCTGATGTGGTTGTTTCCGTCGAGTCCTGTTCGGTTCTGTTCCTCCTTGCAGGAACTGCTCACCCTCGCACGGGAGTCCCCCATGTCTCCTTGTACGCCGGAGGACTCTCGACCCGCCGCCCGCCGCCCGCCGCCCGCCGCCCGCCGCCCGCCGCCCGCCGCCCGCCGCTGTGCTGTCCTGCTGTCCTGCTGTGCCCTGCCGCCTGGCCCTGCCGCCTGGTAGGGCCGAGCGGCAGGGCTGGCGGCGGACGTCGTCACGCCCCTCCGGCCACGCGGTCGCGGACGCGCAGGCTTCGCGGGGCCCGTGCCGGCCGGTGGTGCTGATGCTGCGCCGGTTCCGTGCGCGCGGCCGCGTGTACGGCCAGGCCCGCGATGCCGGAGCCTCCCCCCGCCGTCACCGCGGGGCGGCCGGTCATGCTCGCGTGGCGGGGGCCGGAGTGAGGCGGAGGGTCAGGATCTGGAAGGGCCGCAGCGACAGCCGGACCTCCGAGCCCTCCACGGTGTGGCTGCCGTCGTGGGCCAGGGGGCGCTCCAGCAGATCGGTGACCACGACGGCGACCGGTGCGAAGCTTGGCGTCAGCGTTGCCCGGACCCTTCCGCCGTGGGCTTCGTGGAGGCGGACGATGACGTCGCCGGAGCCGTCGTCGGCGAGTTTGACGGCCGAGACCAGGACGGCGGCGTGGTCGACGGAGACGAGGGGCGCGACGACGCCGGTGCCGGGCAGGGTCCGCTCGGGGAGGTTGAGCCGGTAACCCTCCTCGATCGCCTGGGGGACGCAGACCCCGAGCAGCAGCCCGTAGCGCAGCCGGTGCCGGCCCTGGTCCGCCTCGGGGTCGGGGAAGCGGGACGCCCGTAGCAGCGAGAGCCGCACGGTGGTGGTGGTGCCGCCGTCCGGGCGCGTGTCGCGGGTGACGTCGTGGCCGTAGGTGGAGTCGTTGACCAGCGCCGCACCCCAGCCGCGCTCGCCGACGTGCAGGAAACGGTGTGCGCAGACCTCGAACTTGGCCGCGTCCCAGCTGGTGTTGGTGTGGGTCGGCCGTTCCACGTGTCCGAAGGGGATCTCCGCGGTGGAGTGGGCGGCCCGCACGTCCAGCGGGAAGGCCGCCTTGAGCAGCTTCTCGCGCTCGTGCCAGTCGATCACCGTGTCGACGTCGAGCCGTCGGCTGCCCTGTTCCAGGGTCAGGGTCTGCTCGATCCGGGAGGAGCCGAAGGTCCGCACGATGTGGATGCCGGTGTCCGTCGCACGGACCGACTCGGCGTCGGTGAGGTTCCGCACCGTGTTGCGGTAGAAGGCGTCGATGTCCCAGGCGTCCCACTGGTTGGGGAAGTCCTGGTGCAGTTGCAGCAGGTTGCCCGGACGGCCCGGGGCGAGCGCCTCCCGGTCGGCGCCGAGGTCGTAGGCCGAGGTGATCAGCCCGCGGTCGTCGACCACGATGCGCACCAGCGCGTTCTCCAGGACGAGGTCGTCGCCCCTGCGGGTCGGGGCGGTCGCCGACGGTCGGTGCGCCCGGGGCGCGGCGCCCATGGCCGGGACGCCGTCGCGGGCGTGCGGGGCGGCGTTGAAGACGACCGTCCGCCCGTCCGGGCCGGGAGGCCCGGCCAGGGCGCGCTGGGCGTCGCCGACGAGTTGCTCCAGTTCGCCGATCACCGCGCGGTAGGTCTCCTGCGCCTCGCGGTGCACCCAGGCGATGGAGGTGCCGGGCAGGATGTCGTGGAACTGGTGCAGCAGCACGGTCTTCCACAGCCGATCCAGCGCCTCGTAGGGGTACGGCCTGCCGTGGTTCACGGCGGCGGTGGCTGCCCACAGCTCGGCCTCGCGGAGCAGGTGCTCGCTGCGCCGGTTTCCCTGCTTGGTCGTCAACTGGCTTGTCAGGGTGCCGCGATGGAACTCCAGGTAGAGCTCGCCGACCCACACGGGCGCGTCCGGGTAGTCGGCGAGCGCCCCCGCGAAGAACTCCCCGGGCGTCTCGATCACCACCTTCGGCGACCCCTCCAGGTCGGCCAGCCGGGCGGCGCGGGCCAGCATCTCACGGGTGGGACCGCCGCCCCCGTCGCCGTAGCCGAACGGGACCATCGAGCGGTTGGTGCGGGCCTTGTCCTGGAAGTTGCGCTCGCTGTGGGCGACCTCGGCGCCGGACAGGTCGCTGTTGTAGGTGTCGACCGGCGGGAAGTGGCTGAAGATCCGGGTGCCGTCGATGCCCTCCCACCAGAAGGTGTGGTGCGGGAACTTGTTGGTGGTGTTCCAGGAGATCTTCTGGGTCAGGAACCAGCGGACCCCGGCGAGTTTCATCACCTGGGGGAGTGCGGCGTTGTAGCCGAAGGTGTCCGGCAGCCACATGTCCTCCGTCTCGACGCCGAACTCCTCCAGGTAGAAGCGCTTGCCGTGGACGAACTGGCGCGCCAGCGACTCCCCTCCGGTGATGTTGGTGTCCGGCTCGACCCAGAGGCTCCCGGTGGGCAGGAACTGCCCCGTCGCGGCCTTCTCCCTGGCCCGGGCGTAGACCTCGGGGCGGTGCTGCTTGAGCCAGGCCAGTTGCTGCGCCTGGGACATGGCGAACTTGAAGCCGGGCTGGTCGTCCATCAGTTGGGTGACGTTGGAGACCGTTCGGGCGACCTTGCGGACGGTCTCGCGCAGGGGCCAGAGCCAGGCGGAGTCGATGTGGGCGTGGCCGATCGCGGAGATCCGGTGGGCCCGGGTGCTCGCGGGCGCGGCCAGGGCGGGGGCGAGCTCCGCGCGCGCGGCGGCGGCCGTGCCGCCGACGTCCTGCAGGTCCACCGCGTCCAGGGCGCGTTCGACGTCCTGCAGCAGTTGCCAGCGGCGGGTGGATCCGGGCGGCAGCTCGTGGATCAACTGGCCGAGCACGTCCAGGTCCTGGACCAGCTCGAACACGGTGGGGTCGAACACCGCCAGGTCGGCCCGGCGCAGCCGGTACAGCGGCTCGCCGGGCGGGGCGTCGGGGTCGTGGAGCCAGGGGGCGGGGTCGCCCAGCGTCGTCGGGTGGAAGGAGAGGACGTCCGGACCGGTGTGCATGACCACCGGATTGGCGGCGGCCTCGACGTAGTACTCGAACCCGGCGCCGCCACGCGACGGTGCGCCGATCGGCAGGTGGGTGCTGCGGGGGTTGAGCGCCTTCACGGCGGTGCCGTCCGGGCGGTGGACCAGTCCTTCGGCGGAGAAGCCGGGTGCCGTGGTGCCGAAGCCGAGGTCCAGCACCGCCTCCACGGCGAGCCCGTCCCAGTCCTCCGGGACGGTGCCGCTGACCCGGAACCAGCAGGTCGCCCAGGCAGGTCCCCAGCGGTCGCCGACCGCGGCCGGGCGGTAGCGGGCGCGGAGCGCGACCGGGACCGGGACCGGCTCGCCGCGGACCTCCCAGATCCCGACACTGAGCGGGACCGAACGCGCGTGCACCGCGGGTCTGATGCGCTGGTCCAGCACCCGGGCGAGCCTTGCCTCGGTCACGGCGGGGTCGTTGTGCACGTGTGGCCTCCTGGGAGGGACGGGGGTGCGGTGGCGTGCGGGCGGCCGGGAGGGGCTCAGCCCTTGAGGGCGCCGCCGAGGGCGAAGCCGCCGCCGAGCCGGCGGGCGAGCAGCAGGTAGAGCATCAGCACCGGGACGGAGTAGATGATCGAGAAGGCCGAGAGCTGCCCGTACTGGGTCTGGTTGTGGGCGCTGAGGAAGGTGAACACGCTGACCGAGGCCGGCAGCTTCTCCGGTGACAGCAGCAGGATGAAGGGGACGAAGAAGTTGCCCCACATCCCGATGAAGGTGAACACCGTCACCACGACGACGCCGGGCCGCATCAGCGGCAGGACGATCCGCCACAGCACCTGCATGCCGGTGGCGCCGTCGATCCTCGCGGCCTCCTCCAGCACGATGGGCACACCGTCCATGAAGCTCTTCATCAGCCAGATGCCGAACGGCAGCGCCGCGGCGCCCAGGAAGAGCGTGGTCGCGAGCATCGAGTCGATCAGGTCGACCTGGACGAACATGCTGTAGACCGGGATCATCACCGCAGTGATCGGCAGTCCGGTGCTGAACAGGACGGTGTAGAGGAACGGCCGTCGCAGTCGGGACCGCAGCCGCGACAGCGGGTAGGCGGCCAGCACCGAGCACAGCACGCACACCAGAGTGCCCCCGCCGCACAGCAGCAGACCGTTCAGCATGGGCCGGTAGGTGGTCTCGGCGTCGAGGACGGCACGGAAGTTGGCCGCCGTCGGGGACGGCACGGCGAGTTCGAAGCCGGAGCGCGAGCTGACGGACGCCAGCAGCATCCACAGCAGCGGGATCAGGTAGAGCAGCGAGAACACCAGCAGCACGACGTCGACGGACGCGCGTCCGCCGCTGCCCCGGCCCCGGGTCCTGCGCGGCCGGGCCGCGACCGGCGGGGTCCGCGGCTGCGGTCGGAGTCCGTCCGTGCGCGGGGGGCTGTCGGAGACGGCCATTCAGTCCTCCTCCACCTTCAGCATGCGGATGTAGACGGCGGAGAACAGGCCGCCCACGGCAAGCAGCACCAGGGCCACGGCCGTGCCGTAGCCGATCAGGCTGTTCTGGAAGGCCTGTTGGTACATGAAGACCGGCAGCGTCTGCGAGCTGTTGCCGGGACCGCCCCGGGTCATGGTGTAGATCAGGCCGAACACGGACAGCGTCTGCAGGGTGACCAGCATCAGATTGGTCAGCACCGCGCGCCGGATGACCGGCAGGGTCACCCGCCACAGCCGCTGCCAGGGCCCGGCGCCGTCCATCTCCGCCGCCTCGACCAGCTCCTGCGGCACCTCGCTCAGGGCCGCGGAGAACACCAGCATCGAGAACGCCGTGCCCCGCCAGACGTTGGCGATGCAGACCGCCAGGACGGGCAGGGTGTACAGCCAGTTCTGCTGCGGCAGGTGCAGCAGCCGGAGGATCGCGTTGAGCGAACCCTGCTGGTAGAAGAAGGCGTACATCAGGTAGCCGGCCACCACCTCGGGCAGGATCCAGGCGGCGACGACGACGGCGCCGGTGATCGACCGGACCGGCTTGGACGCCTTCTCCATCAGCGCGGCCAGGGCCAGCCCCAGGCTGTTCTGGCCGATCACGGCCGACCCGATCACGAACACCAGGGTCAGCTCGACCGCGTTGAGGAAGTCCGGGTCGTCGAACGCGCGGGTGAAGTTCCGCAGGCCGACGAAGTGCGTGCCGGAGGCCCCGGTGAGCTGCAGGTCGGTGAAGGCGTAGTAGACGCAGTACCCGATCGGGCCGGCCAGGAACACCACCAGCAGCACCAGCGAGGGCAGCAGGGGCAGGCCCCGCAGCAGGCCCCGCAGCGGGGCGCGCGCAGGCACGGCAGGGACGCTGCTCACCGGGTGCTGTGGACGGTCTTGTCCGCGCCGACGGCCGACGAGACGCCGTCGTCGTAGGCGGTCGCGGCCTGGGCGACGGAACTCTGACCGGTGGTCACCGCTTCCATGGCCTTCTGGATGGCGCTCGACACCTGCGTGTAGGCGGGGAGGCCCGGGCGGTAGTAGGTGGAGGAGACCAGCGCGCTGAAGAACTCGTTGGTCGGCAGCGCCTTGAGGTAGGAGGGGTCGGCGGCCACGTCCTTGCGGACCGCGATGGTGGCGTTCACGCTGTTCCACTCGGCGGAGGCGGCCTCTGTCTCCAGCGACTGCAGGAACTTCCAGGCCAGATCCGGGTTCTTGGCCTTCGCCGGGATCGACCAGGCCCAGCCACCGGACATGCTGACCTTGCCGGGGGCCTGGCCGTTCTGGGTGGGCATCGCCGCCATGCCCATCGTGGCCTCCCACTCCGTCCACGGCTGGGGGCCGGTCCTGATCCAGTTGTTGGGCATCCAGGAGCCGTCGATGTCCATGGCGAGCTTGCCCTGCGGGATGAGCCGGGTGGCGACCGCGGAGGCGAAGTCGGTGCCCAGTGCCTGCTGCGCGGAGGGCGCGAGGCCCTGGCTGTAGACGGTGTGGACGAAGTCGAGCGCGTCCTTGAAGCCCTGGCTGCCGACCACCCACTTCTGCTGCCCGGCGTCGTACAGCGCGCTGTCGGCGGCGGGTGTTCCGTACAGCAGCATCTCGAAGCCCTGCATGGACGACTGCTCACCGCCGGCGATGCCGGTGTAGAGGTTGAGCGGTATCACCCCGGGAGCCCTGGACTTGATCGTCCTGGCCGCGCCGAGCACGTCGGCCCAGGTCTTCGGCTGCCAGGGCACGGGCAGGCCGGCCTGCGCGAAGATCTTCTTGTTGTACCAGATGCCACGGGTGTCGGTGTTGTCGGGAACCCCGTAGGTCCTGCCGTCGGCGGCGTACTTCATCGCGGCCTTGGCCGGCGCGGCGTACTGGCTCCAGTCGGACCAGGAGTCGAGGTAGCCGTCCATCGGCCTGAGGTAGCCGGCCGCCACGTCGGAGTTGATGGTCGCGGTGTCCTCGTAGACGAGGTCGGGCGCGGTCGAGGAGGAGCGCATCATCAACTGGATCTTGGTGTAGTAGTCGTTCTCGGCGGCCGTGACCGGGATGAGCTTGACGGTGGTGCCCGGATTCGCCTTCTCGAACGCGGCGACCATGGGGCCCAGGTAGTTCGCCTGGACCTTGTTGCTGTTGTTCAGCTGCTGCTGGTAGACCACCTTGATCGTCTTCTCGGCACCGCCCGGGCCGGACGTCGTTCCCGAACCGCAGCCCGACACGGCGAACGCCAGAGTGACCGTGACACCGATGGCGCCGAGTGGTGCTTTCCGCATGCTGGACCTCCAGGAATGGGAGCGCTGTCGTCGGCCGAAGCTAAATCCAATGGATGGACTAAGTCAACGCTCCGGACCTGTAGACTTCCCGTCCAGCCGGTGCACGTCGGGCCCGTGCACGGGGACGGAAGAGATGAGCAGCGGTGACGCAGGGCGGAACGAACCTTCCACGGGTCGGGGGCTACAACCAGGCGGTCGTCCTCGACGCGATCCGCACCGCGGGCTCGGTGAGCCGGGTCGAACTCGCCCCGCTCACCGGGCTGACCAGCCAGACCGTCTCGAACGTGGTCAGGAGGCTGCTGGACGCCGGACTCGTCGCGGAGTCCGGGCAGGCCCCTTCCAGCGGCGGGAAGCGGCGCACCTTGCTGTCGCCGCGCGCTGACGGCGCCTACGCGATGGGTGTGCAACTGGACCCGGACGTCGCCGTGGTCGTGCTGGTGAACCTCATCGGCGAGGTCGTCGCGAGCAGGCGGCTGCGCCTGACCGACCCCGGCGTCCCGGCGGACGTGGTGGAGCGGGTGGCGGGCGCGGCACGCCGACTCGCCGCCGGATCCGGGATCGACCCCGCCCGCCTCCTCGGCACCGGAATCGCCACCCCCGGCCCGATCGACGGCCGGGCCGGGGCCGTCGTCTCCCCGCCGAACTTCCCCGGCTGGGGGCGGGTACCGCTGCTGGACATGTTCGCCGCGGCCACCGGCATGCCGGTGGCCATGGACAACGACGCCACAGCGGCCGCCATCGGCGAACGCTGGATCGGCGGCAGAGCCCGCGCCGGCAGCTTCCTCTTCATCTACCTGGGCACCGGCATCGGCGCGGGCATCGTCCTCGACAACACCGTCCTGCACGGGGATTCCGGCAACGCGGGCGAGTTCGGCCACATGATGGTCGAACCCGGTCCGCTGATCTGCCACTGCGGCGGCAACAACTGCCTGGGGCCCTACGTCGCCCCGGCCGCCGTCATCGCGGACCTCCTGGACCGGCACGGCCGGGCCGCCGCCGAACGCATCGGCGTGACCGGTGCCGCCGAGGCGCTGCACGGGGACTGGAAGGCGCTGCGCCAAGCCGCGCGCCGGGACGATCCCGCCGCCCGCGACGCGGTCCGCAAGGCCGCGCGACTGGTCGGCCAGGCCGTCCGGGGCGCGGTCACCCTGCTGGACGTGAGCCGCGTGGTGTTGGGCGGCGGGGCTCTGCGCGGCATCGAATCCATCATGTGCGAAGAGGTCGACACGGCCGTCAACAGGATGGCGAACGCCACCCGCACGGTCGCCGTCGAGAAGAGCGTGATCGGCGACGCCGTGGGCGCGGTCGGCGCCGCCTCGCTCATCCTGCACGGCAACTACGCCCCGGGCTGGGGCATGCTCACCGAACAGTCCCCCTGAACCCGGGCCGCCTGAACCCGGGCCGCCTGGACCCGGACAACGCGTGCACGGGCCTGCCGGGCCTGCGGTCCCTCGAACGGCCGGACCTCCGGGGCTGTTCCGGCGGACGGCGATCGTGCCGGATCGAGGCGGGGAGGGGGAGCGGCCGGTTGCTCCGGTGCTTCGTCGCGCGTGCCGGTGGGACCGCTGTTCGGCGGTTCCACCGGCACGGCTCCCGGACGGGAGGTGGTTCTACTGGACGGTGAGGAAGAAGCCGGAGTTCACGTTGGTTCCGTCCGCCCGGAACGTGGCGACGGTGATGGTGTGGACGTCGTTGCCGCAGACCGGGTGGGGTTCGGTGAGGGCGCGGATCGAGCCGCCTCTGGAATCGTGGCTGCGCAGGGTGGCGGTGAGCACGCTGCGGCTCAGGTCGATACCGGGGTCGGAGACGTGGACGCAGTACACGCCGGTGCGCTTGCGTTCGACCGTGTCGATGTTCTTGGCCTTCGTCAGTGTCCCGAACGGGGACACCTGGGCGGCGGCCTGGGCGTACGGGGCGATGGCCTCCACCGGTGCGGCCGTGGCCGTGCCGGCCCCGGCTGCGAGGGTGGAGGCGGCCAGCGTCGCCAGAAGCACGGACGTTCCCTTGCGCATGATTCCCCTTCAGGAGTCAGTGTCACCCGGCGGACGCCGGAGCGGTCAACAGCAGTCTGATCACGGGCCGCGCCGTACACGTCCGACACCCCCCGGCAGCGCGAGCACCTCCCGTACGTTCACCCCTGTGCAGCAGTGCCGGGAGCCGGGCGGGAGCGTCCGGGCCGCGTCCGGCCGGATCGGTCGTGCGGCAGCCCCGGCCGGGCACTCCCGTCAGGCGGGGGCGAGGTTGACCTCGACGGTGGTGCGGGTGCCCCAGTGGTTGACGCGGCGGCAGGTGGCCATGGCGTAGAGGTACATGGGGCGCAGGACCAGGGCGCGCCAGAGGGCGGCGAGGGGGGCCGCGGCGAACAGGACCAGGGTCTGGCGGCGGGTCATGTCGGTGCGGGAGACGGTGAACAGACGCAGGGCCATGAGGTAGCTCATGGCGGTGCCGATGAGTGCGCCGAGGGCGGCGATGGTACCGAGGTGGTCGCGGTAGCCGGGGTGGAGGAGGACGGCGGTGGGAATGGCGAGGCCGAGGACGATGTGGAGGTACTCGGTGACGGTGGTCCAGAAGACGATGCCGGTCAGGGGCATGTAGCGCAGCCACCACAGGTGGCGCACGGTGGTGCCGCGCATCCAGCGCATCTGCTGGCGCAGGTAGTGGGACCAGGTCTCGGGGGCGAGGGTGAAGACGAGCGACGAGGGCTGGTGCACGGTGTCGCCGGCGAGCATGGCGTAGAAGGTGAGCATGGAGTCGTCGTTCATCTGCATGGGCCGCCCGCAGAACTCCTCCCGCTCGTAGACGCCGGCGGCGTCGCGGACGACGTCGGCGCGGTAGAAGGCGAGGGTGCCGGAGTTGATGGTGACGCGGCGCAGGACGGACTGGGCGCTGCGCAGGCCGCGGGTGAAGGGCAGGTAGAGCAGGTTGATGAGCCGGGTGAGGGCGCCGGTGTCGTGGTTGAGGACGAGGACCTGGCCGGCGACGGACTGCACCTCCGGGTCGGCGAACGGCTTGAGCCCTTCGGCGACGGCGTGGACGTCGAGTACGGAGTCGCTGTCGAGGGTGACGAAGACGTCGGCGTCGTCGTCGGCGAGGACGTGCATCTGCGCCCAGCGTTTGCCGCGGTTGGGCGTGCGGTCCCAGGTGACGGCGATGTCGTGGGCGGCGGCGCGTCCGATCAGTTCGGCGCGGACGTCGTCGTAGGTGATCGGGGTGCCGTCGGGGTGGGCGGATCCGTCGTCGACCACGCGGATGCGGGTGACCGGGCGGGACTGGACGAGGACGGAGTGCAGGCAGGCGCGCAGGGCTGCCGGGTCCTCGTTGTAGACGGGGATCTGCACGGTGACGGTCAGGCCGTCCAGCGCCGCCCGGGCCTGGGCGGGGGCGGTGCGGGGACGCTCCAGCCAGGCGACGGGAACCCACCACAGCAGGAGGAAGGAGACCAGCCACGGGATGGACATCACGCCCGATCCGGTGTGTCCGGCGATCTCGCGGACGGCGGCCGTGGTGTGGGCGATCGCCCAGCCGGCGAACGCGGTGACCGGTGCGACCGCGGTCAGGACCAGCAGCCGGGAGGGTGCGTGCCGGGCGCCGGGCAGGTCCTGCACGCCCGGCCACCGGTTCTGCGGTGCGCCGCGGTCGTGACCGGTGGTACGGGTGGTGCCCGGCACCTGCACGCCGGGCACCACCGCCGGGACGGGACCGGTCACCGGGAGACCGGGCCCGTGCCGCGCCGGAACCGCAGCCTCACCAGCGCGACACCCGCCAGCACGAGGACGGCGCTCGCGGCGACCAGCCACAGCTGACCCGCCGCCAGGCCCGTTGCCGCCAGCGCGCCGCCCGGTCCTGCGATCGATCCGTAAGGCATGGCAAACCTCCCTGATTGTCTCCTTTGTGGTGATCCGATGCTAAGTCGGTGATCGCGATGAACCGGGCAGGCACAGGTGTGAAGTCCCCCGCGGACGGGCGGGGCTGCCCGGACGGCCCGGGGGCACCGCCCCGGCGTCTGCACCGAGGCGTGTTCCCCGTCCGCCCGGCATCGAACGGCCGGAGGCCGTGCGGGTGCAGGCTTCCCCGGGGTCTCGCCGGGGCCGTGACAGCCGGCCGTGGCCGGTGGGGGTGCGGTCGTCAGTGGCCGACGCGCCCGGCCCGGACCACGAGTGGAAGACGGCGGCATCCGTGCCCGCCCCCTGCGAGGAGAGCGCCATGACCGAGCACATCGCGCCCGCGCCCGCCGAACCGGCGATCGCCGCCGCCGACGAGCCCGTCCTGCGCCGCTTCCCGTTCGGATGACACCCGGGGCGCGGAGGACGTGGCCGCCGGTGTCCCGGTGATCGCCCCGCAGGGCTTCCCGGAGCACGCGGTGAGCGAGAGCATCCATCTCGGAGCCCCCGACCCCGGCATCGCCGTCGCCACCCCTGACCCCGCGACCCACGGACCGCAGGGAGGCCCGGCGCCACAGCGCCGGGCCTCCCGGAGTTTCGGACCGGCCGCCGTGGCGACCGGTGCGGCTCGGCCTCCCGCGGCTACCGGACGGTCTTGAAGCCCGGGCTGCCGGAGGAACCCATCGTGACCTTCAGGGTGGCGTAGCCGGGCTCGCCGTCGTCGGCGTGCTCGCTCCAGTACTGGCAGGTGTAGCCGGTGTCGGAGTCGAAGTCGACGGTCTTCGCGACGGGGATCTCGTCGCAGGCGAGCCTGCTGGTGTCGGTGCGCCCGGAGTCGGCGCCGTAGCTCTCCCACAGCAGGTTGTAGACCATCTTCGCCACCAGCAGGCCCTTCTTCGGGGTGCGGGTGTAGGAGATGATGAAGCTGCCCGGCTTGTACGAGTCGCTGATCTTGACCTCGTACGGGACCTGGGCTCCCTCGTAGGTGACGGTGCACTGGCTGACGGCGCCGGCCTTCTGGGTCACGCCGTTCGGGCAGTCGGCGCTGGTCTCGCCGGGCACGTGGGCGCGGCTGAGGAGGGTCTCGCGCAGGCTGTGCTTCAGCTTCTCGGCGAACGGCGTGTCACTCTCGGGAGCCGGGAGGACCTTCAGCGCGTCGCCGCCCCGCATGACCACGTCCTTCTGCGGGCCGTCGATCGCCACCGGCAGCGCCTTCCCGGCAGCGCCGGCCGAGCCCGCCGCCTTGGGGGAGGCACCGGCGGAACCGGCCGTGAACGTCTCGTCCAGGCCGGAGCCGCCGCCCGCCGAACTGCATCCGACGGCCAGCAGGCCCACTGCCATCGCGCTTATCAGAGTCTTTGCCATTCGCATGGGCGGACTTTACTGTCCCGTGGGAGTGCGGTGGCGCCCGTGTCCGCGGCTCGAAACGCCGGCTCCGCCGGCGCCCGTCGGGACGGGGCCGTGGGCCGGGTACGCGGCGCCGGCCCGGCCCTGCCGCGGGATCAGTCCACCGCCGGGGTGAGGCCGTCGCGGTCGCCGGGGCGTCCGCGACGGACGCTCAGGACGGCACGGTCGTCCGTCGCGGGGCCCGCGGCCCAGCGGTCGACCGCCACGATCAGCAGGTCGGCGGCCTGACGGGCCGTGGCGAACGGGGCGGCCGCGGCCAGGGCGGGCAGGGGGTCGTAGAACTCGCCCGCACCGTTACGGGCTTCGGTGAGACCGTCGGTCACCATGACGAGGACGGACCCGGCCTCGAAGGGGGCGGAGACGGGCACGGACCTCACCTCGGACAGGCTTCCCAGGCCGAGGGGCAGGTCGGGTGTGCCGGGGGAGAGCGGGACCACCCGCCCTCCCCTCACCAGGTACGGGTCGGGGTGCCCGCGGTTGAGGACCCGCACGCTCGCCCGGTCGTCGGGGAACTCGACGAGCAGGGCGGTCGCGAAGAGCGTGCGGGCCGGCCCGTCGGCGTTCGCGGCCTCGCGTTCCAGCGCGGCTTCCATCCGGGCGGCGAGCGCGATCAGGTCGGCCTCCCGGGAGGCTGCCTCCCGGAACGCTCCCAGCAGGAGCGACACCGTGGCCACCGCCCCCAGCCCCTTGCCCTGGACATCGGCCAGGACGAGCCGGACCCCGTCGGGGCCGCGCTGGGCGGCGTACAGGTCGCCGCCGACCCGGGTCTCGTCCTGGGCCGCCTCGTAGCGTGCTCCGATCTCCAGGTCACCGATCCGCGGCGGCAGGGGTGGCAGCAGTACCCGCTGGACCTCCTCGGCCACCGTGCGCACCACCTGCAGCCTGCTCTCCTGCCGGGTCACGAAGCGGTGGACGGACACCGCCACCACGGCCGCCACCACGACATCGACGATCTGCTCCACCCCGGAGACCTGACCGAGCCGCCGCTGTAGCGCGCCGACCGCCACCGTGGCGAGCACCGCCGCCGCCAGCACCGCCCACACGCCCCTGGGGCGGAGGACCGCCCCGCCCATCACGCACGCGGCGACCATCAGCGGAGTCGCGGAGTAGGCCCTCGGAGTCAACAGCTCGAAGGCGACCGCCGCAGTGATCATCGTCGGCGGCGCCCAGCGCGCGAGGGACGCCCACCCCGCGGTGCGTCTGCTCATGTCTTCCCCGGCTCCTTTCGGCGTCCCGCTCCACCGGCCGGCTGTCACCGGCCCACCACCCATCGTCGACGGTGCAGACCCGCTCCCGCAGCCCGCCACGCCCCCCGACGCCCACGGCCGACCCGGACGCAGGGCCGTCCGCCGGGCTCGCGCACACTTTCGAGGTGGTCACCTCGTGATCCTGGAACCGCAGCTCAGCACAGGTGACAGAGGTGTCGGCACCCACAGGCCGCCGGGGCGCCGGGCGGCCCCGAGCGGCGAGAAGCTGCTGGTACGTGGTGAGGGTCCGGCCCGCATGCGCAGGTCGGACCCTCACCGCTGTCCCGGTTGCGGCTCGCGCCTGCCCGGCGGTCAGACGGCCACGGGGACGCCGAGCATTGCGGAGGCCTGCTGGACCGGGTCGAGGACACGCGTGGGCGCGGCGGTCAGGGGAAGACCGCGGCAGGTGAAGCCGAGCTGGGCCATGGCCCGCAGGACCTCAGCGGCGCTGAAATCGCGGCGGTCCTGGCGTGTGATGACCTGGCCGACCTGCTTGACGGGGTAGGCACGGCGGCCGATGACCACGGATTCGCCGATGATCGGCTCGGGCTTGACGCCCTTCATCGAATCCACGACGCCGCTCTTGGTGAGGTCGAACGAGAAGCGGGCGATGACACAGCGCATGATGCCTCACAGAGAGAAGAAGGGGGATGGGCTTGCCGCGGTGAGGCGGTTCAGCGGGTAGGAGCGAGGACGCCCGGAGCGCTGTTCTGTCCGTCGAGGACGGGCAGGCCACCCGCCGGACGGGGCTGCATCCGGACCGGCGACACAACGTGTCTCCTGCGGAGACGGGCCGGTTTCCCGATCACGCGGTGCTCAGGCCGCCGCATCGAAGGCAGCCTGCCGCACGCTCACGCGCCGGGCGGCCGAAGCGGGACTGCGTCGACCGCGGGAGGCCGCGCTGCGCTTGCGCCGCTCGGGCGCCGGCGCGGTGACGGTGATGGTGACGGGCACACCGGTGGGGGTCCGGGCGCCGGTGATGCGGGCCAGCTCCTCGTCACCGGAGCGGACCGGGGTGGAGGCGGGGGTGATGCCCGCGGTGGTCATCATGCGGGCCGTCTCGCGGCGCTGGTGCGGCAGGACGAGAGTGACGACGGTGCCCGACTCGCCGGCCCGGGCGGTGCGCCCGCCGCGGTGCAGGTAGTCCTTGTGGTCGGCCGGCGGGTCCAGGTTGACGACCAGGTCGAGGCCGTCGACGTGGATGCCGCGGGCGGCGACGTTGGTGGCGATGAGAGCGGTGACCTGGCCGGTGCGGAACTGCTCCAGGGTGCGGGTGCGCTGGGGCTGGGTCTTGCCGCCGTGCAGGGCCGCGGCCTTCACCCCGTTCGCGAGCAGGTCCTGTACCAGGCGGTCGGCGCCGTGCTTGGTGTCGGTGAACATGATCACGCCACCGTCGCGGGACGCGATGTGCGCGATCGTGGCGTTCTTGTCGGTGTTCTGCACGTGCAGGACGTGGTGTTCCATGGTGCTGACCGTCGCGGCGGACGGGTCCACGGAGTGGGTGACCGGGTCCTCCAGGAAGCGGCGGACCAGCCGGTCGACGTTGCGGTCCAGGGTGGCGGAGAACAGCATCGTCTGACCGCCCTCGGCGACCTGGTCGAGGAGCTCGGTGACCTGGGGGAGGAAGCCCATGTCGGCCATCTGGTCGGCCTCGTCCAGCACGGTGACACCGACCCCGTCCAGTCGGCAGTCGCCACGCTGGATCAGGTCCTTGAGCCGGCCGGGGGTCGCCACCACGACCTCCGCCCCGCGGTTCAGCGCCTGCGCCTGACGGCCGATCGACATCCCGCCCACCACGGTCGCCAGGCGCAGTCGCACTGCGTGGGCGTAGGGCGTGAGGGCCTCGGTGACCTGCTGGGCCAGCTCGCGCGTGGGCACCAGCACCAGGGCCAGCGGGCGGCGGGGCTCGGCTCGGCGACCGGCGGTGCGGGCCAGGAGGGCCAGGCCGAAGGCGATGGTCTTGCCGGAGCCGGTGCGGCCACGCCCGAGGACGTCGCGGCCGGCCAGCGAGTTCGGCAGCGTGGCGGCCTGGATCGGGAACGGGGAGGTGACGCCCTGCCGGGTCAGCGTCTGCAGCAGCGCCTTCGGCATGTCCAGCTCGTCGAAGGACTCGACGGCGGGCAGCGACGGCGTGGTGCTCACCGGCATCGCGAACTCACCTTGGGAGAAAGAACTCTGGCGGTCCATCCGGTCGGAGGAGCGCCGGCCGTCGGCCGGCCGGGAACCGTAGAAGGAGCTGCCGCCGGCGCGTGAGCCTGCGGCGGAGCGTGAGGTGGCGTTCTGGTACGAGGAGCGACTGGAGCGGTTCATGCGGGAAGACCTTCCTCGGGGCGGCACGTCACGAGGAAGGCTCCGCGGCGCGGGGCGCCGGCGGAGACCGCAAGGGAACGGGCCGAAAGTGTGACGGGCGGAGCGTGGACGGTGGAACCGTGCGGCACGTCACCTACGGTCGGCGCTCACCGGGCAGGGCGAGAGCGAAGAACCTCGAACCGTGGGATGTCACGGCAGGGCGCCGATCCGGACGCGGCGCTGTGCGTCTCGCGTGGGACGGCCGCCGGTGGCGGAGCCAGGGGGCCTGAACGGCCGGAGATATGTCGTGACGCAATGCCGAGGGGCCCGCACCGGGCATGTACGCGGTGCGGGCCCCTCGCTGCCGGGCGGGTGCCGTGGCAGAAACTACAGCGGGCGAATGTTCTCGGCCTGCGGGCCCTTCTGGCCCTGCGTGACGTCGAACTCGACCTTCTGGCCCTCGAGCAGCTCGCGGAAGCCGTTGGCGTTGATGTTCGAGTAGTGGGCGAAGACGTCCGGGCCGCCACCCTCCTGCTCGATGAAGCCGAAGCCCTTTTCCGCGTTGAACCACTTCACAGTGCCATTAGCCATAAATAAATCTCCTTCAAGGGGCTGTCCGGAGTCCGCACCGCGCGGGCCCCGAGTCGCCGCGATGAGCACCCACCCGGGACGAGCCGGGAAACAGAAATGCGCCTGCGACACATCAGCAGGCGCACACAAAGTTCATGGGAACCACTACTGCAACTAAGACGACTCTAGCAGGCCGCGGCCCGCCGCGGCGGAGTATTTCACCTCCGATTCTGCAGGAGCCTCCCGGTGACAGTCTCCCGCCGTGCCGGCATGCGCCTCAACGCACATCAACAGCAACCTGGTCGAGGGCATGGATGAACGCCGGATCCATGCCGGCGGCGCGTGGGGGATTTCCGCGAGTCCGAAGCGCCTGCCCTCGCTGCGGCAGTCTCGCGCAGGCGGCGCACCGCCGCACCCCTATCCCCCTCCTGGCGACTGCCGTACGGCGCATACGAGGTTCTGGCCCGGTGTGAACTCGAATGGTTCGGAAATTTCCTCAGGGCGCGGTTCCGATTGCCTGCGAACAGGTTCCTGACCGGCTTTCAGGCGGCTCGGCCGTCCGGCAGGGCAGGTTGGCGGCTGCAATTCCCACCGTCCCGGCCACCGTGGCTGTGCCCATCGCGCCCACCCGGCTGGGCATGGTGGGCGCGGCGGGACGCGGCGCACCGTCTCCGCCCGACCCCCTCGGTGCGGCCGGGGCGCCCGCCCCCGCGCCGGCCACATCCCGGACCACGTGCGCTGCTCCCGGGCGGGGACCGACTCGCCGAGCTGCTGTCGGGCTGTTGCGCCGGGTCGGCTATCGGGGTGCCGGCGGGCTGCCTCCGGGTCGCCGGGCGGTGTCGATGGCGTCCCGGAGGGCGGGCAGGTCGGCGAGGGCGGCCTGTTCGGCGAAGCGGGCCAGCAGTCGGCGCAGGACCCGCTCGTCCCGGTCGTGCACGGCCTCGGCGATGGCCGTCACCAGCGACGCCTGGGTGTGGGGGTCGGGGATGCGCCCGCGCGGCGCTGCCTGCGGCGCTTCCACCGCTCGCCTCCGTTCGTTCGTGGTCCTGGGCCGTCCGGCGGGCCTTCCGCCTGCTGCGGCGACCGGCCGGGCCCTGTGCGGGGCGAAGACTACCTACCCGTCGAGCGGCGGAAAATCTATTCCGGCTGAAGTAGACATTGCCTGGTGTCGTGGCTAGTGTTTCTCTCGTAGAAGCGGTCAAGAGGTACCCGCCAGACACGAACTGGCGGGTAGCAGTAAGGGATTTGGCAGGTCGGCACGGTTGCAGGGCACTGAAGCCGGGATTGAGCAGTAAGGCGACAGGGCCGGTGGCCGGGCCGGATGGCCCGCAGTGATCAGGGGCCGTCAACGGCGGTACCGCTGTAAGCGCAGGTGCAGTACCAGCAGGTGAAGTCGAGTCGAGCGGTACCAGCAGTCGCTGTACGCGGTATCTCAGCAAAGGCGCCAGGACTGCGGGCGCGCGTGCTGGGAGTCCGGCAGTGGGGTTCCAAGCCGAGCAGGTGAGCAGGACGGGCGACGGGGCTGGCTGCCGGATCCGGTGGACCGTCAGGACCACCACGGCAGTACCGGGCAGGTTGCAGTGACCGCAGTTCGCAGTACCGGCAATCAGTCAGTACAGAGGATGAACGGAGGGGACGGAGCGCCATCAGGATCGCCCGGCCCGTGAGGCACACCCGGGCGGACTCCGAAGACCCCAAGGCAAGGACGGTGGTTTCCGGTCACGCATACGCGATCCCCGCACGCCCCATCCCCCGGGGCCACGCGGACATGAGGAACCCGGCCGGAGGCCGGTAGATGGTGTGAAACCCTTCGGGGCCCCGGGAGCCGCAATGGCCCCGGGGCCCCTCAGCGTGTCCGGGCACGACAAGAAGAGGTGCGGTGACCAGGTGCGTGAGCGACGTACTGCGCGTCTTCGGGCCACCGCCGGACCGGTTCACCTGGTCGGCCGATTGCCCCGCTATGCGCTGATTCTCATAATGTGCGCATGATCGCCGAAGACATCCACCCGTCGGCACCCGACCGTGCGTTCCCGCTGGAGGGCGGGGTCGGGCGGGCGGTGGCCGTGGTGAAGCCGGGAATGCGGGGGTGGTTGCACGCGGGTGCGTTCCCGCTCGCGCTCGTGGGCGGCGCCGTCCTCGTCGCCCTGGCGCGTTCGGCAGGCGCCGTCGTGGCGTGCTCGGTGTACGCGGTGTCGGCGTTGCTGTTGTTCGGCACGAGCGCGGTGTACCACCGCGGGGACTGGGGCCCGCGGGGGGAAGCAGTCCTGCGACGGCTGGACCATGCGAACATCTTCCTGATCATCGCGGGTACCTGCACGCCCTTGGCGGTGCTGCTGCTGCCCGTGCGCCAGGAGATCGTCCTGCTGTCCCTGGTGTGGGCCGGGGCTGCGGCAGGCATCGCGTTCCGCGTCCGGTGGATCGGGGCGCCGCGCTGGCTCTACACCCTGTGCTACATCGCCCTGGGCTGGGCGGCGGTGTTCTACCTGCCCGACTTCGCGCGCACCGGCGGTGCCGCGGTCGTCGTGCTCGTCGTCGCCGGCGGTCTGCTCTACACGGCCGGCGCCCTCGTCTACGGACTCAAGCGCCCCGACCCCTCACCGCGCTGGTTCGGATTCCACGAGATCTTCCACGCCCTCACCATCGCCGCCTTCGCCGCGCACTACACGGCCATCCTCCTGGCGGTCACATGACCGTCGTTCGGGCATGCTGAGGAGAAGGGCGTACAGGGGCGGGCCCCGGCCGCACGCGCACCGGGGACGCAGTCCCGACGCCATCGAGCAGTGAGGAGTCGCCGTGACCGCAGGGCGGCCGGACGGGGACGGCGGGCGGGCCTCCCGCCTCCCCGGGAGCGGGAGCCGCCGGGGTGGGGCGATGACTCTGGCGGGCACGTTGGCGGCGGCGGAGGCCGCAGCGCCCGTGGAGTCGGTCGACGTGGTCGCGCGCATGCTCAAGGAGCACCTCGGGGCCGCGTCGGTGTCGTTCCTGATCACCGACTTCACCGGCAGTTCCGTCGTACGGCTGGGTGCCGCGGGCAGCGTCGAGACCGATGAGCCCGCACAGCGCATCACCTTGCGGGGCACCGTGTACGACGACGTGATCCGCACCCAGCGGCCGAGCGTGGAGCACGAGGGCGAGGACGAGGGGACGCCGGTTCGGATCGTCGCCCCGGTGACCAACCGCGGAGACGCCATCGGACTCCTCGAACTGTTCCTGCCCACGGCGCCGGATGCAGAGGTGATGCGGGAGATCGGTGAGACGGCGCACGCACTGGCGTACATCGTCATCGCGAACCGGTCCTTCACCGACGTGTACCAGTGGGGCCGGCGCACCACCCCGCTGAGCCTCGCCGCCGAGATCCAGCACCGGCTGCTCCCGGCGTCGCTGGCCTGCGAGGCGGCACAGTTCGCGGTCGCCGGGGCATTGGAGCCCGCCGACCACGTCGGGGGCGACACCTTCGACTACGTGATCGACCGGGACACCGTCCAGCTCTCCGTCACCGACGCCATGGGCCACGACGTCCGGGCAGCGCTCCTGGCCACGCTCGTGGTGGGCGCCCTGCGCCGTGCGCGGCGGGCGGGCGCCGACCTCGTGGAGCAGGCCCGCCAGGCCGACCAGGCCATGCAGGACCACGGCCGCCAGGGCTACGTCACCGGTCAGTTGCTGCGTATCAGCCTGCTCGACGGCAGGGCCGAGTTCATCAACGCCGGGCACCCGTGGCCACTGCGCATGCGGGACGGGGAAGTGCAGCAGATCGTTCCGCAGGTCGATCTGCCGTTCGGCATCCAGCCCTCGCAGACCTACCGGGCGCAGTCCCTGGACCTGCGGCCCGGCGACCGGCTGGTGATGCTGACGGACGGCATGCTGGAGCGCAACGTCAAAAGCCTGGACCTGCCGGACCTGATCGTCCGCACCCGTGCACTGCATCCCCGTGAAGCCGCTCGCACCCTCATCGGGGCGATCGTCGACGCGAGCCATGGTCACCTGAAGGACGACGCGACCGTCATGTGCCTGGACTGGCACGGTGCCGGCCGCTCCCGGCGGGACGCCGCCACCGGCGCCGACCTCACCAACGCCTCACAACCGTCAGGAACGGGACGGACCGCTCCCGGGCGATGACCCGGGCCCCACGGCGCCGCGGCGGTCGTCCGGCTCTGCCTGCCCGGTGTCCCGGTCACCAACGGCGCCTACTACGACAGCGGCGACATCTCCACATCCCTCGGCCCGTCCTCGGCCCGACGCGAGGCGCTCGCCCGCCGCATCCGCCTGATGGTCGCCGCGACCGTCACCTCCAACGTGGTCGAGGCAGCCGTCGCGATCACCGCCGTACCGTCGCCTCCTCCACCGCACTGATCGGCTTCGGCCTGGACTCCGCCATCCGCCGAGCCGACTCCATCACCGAGCGTGACAATCTTCATGGCCAGGTGACTCCCCCCGCCAGATGGCCGCCGGTGGGGAGATCCAGCCGGACACCAACCGCCGAGGACGGTGCAGTCCCGGCTGGACACCTCCTGCATCCTTCGGGGCCTGCTCCGGCGGGGCGGTCGATTTTCCTTCTCACTCAGTGAGAGAGCCGTAGCAGCAGGGCCCGCCGCACTCCCATCCTCGAGTCACCCCTGGAAAAAGGAGTGCTCCCATGGCGGTCGTACCGTCCCGTTCCCCCGGGCCCGCAGGCCCGACACCGCGTGTGGCGGACCTCCTCGCCCTGCCAGCAGGCACCGTCGTGTGCGGCGGCCGCGGCGAGAACACCACCATCGCCACCGGGACTCCCCGCCTCCAGGAGCGGATCACCCGCAGCCACTGACCCCCACCACCCACCTCGGTGGGCGCCGACACCTCCCGCGGCGCCCGCCGAAGCGCAACACACGGCAGAGGAACCCTGCCGCACCGGCAGTACGGCGGGTCGGAGTCCTCGTGCGGCAGCCCCACTCCTGCCCACTCCGTCGCCGGGACGGCACCTGCTCCCCATCGCCGTCCCGGGCCTCCCGAGTGCCCTCGGACGAGCGTCGATGACGGAGGCCACGGCCCGGCCCGTCCCCGGGCCGGGCCGTGGCCTCCGTCACCGGCGGCTTGCCCCGTGAACGGGCCCGGCCCCGTCTCGGCTGCGGACTCACCGAGTCTCCCGTGGCCGAGCGCGGGCCGAGCCGCCGTCGACGAACGGCACACCCCCACCCCCCACCCCCCACCCCCCCACCCCGGGCACGGCCACCACCGTGCCCGGGTGACCGATCGGAGATCCGCATGCACCGTCGTGCATTCCTCACCACAGCCGTCCTGACCTCCCTCGCCACCACGGTGGCACCCGCCGTCGCTGCGACCCCCCGCACCGCGTCGGTGGCGGCGCAGGGAACCAGCCCCCGGAGCCGCGCCGCCCAGCTCCTCGCCGTGATGACTCCCGCGCAGAAGGAAGCGCTCGTCCGCTGCGACTTCGCTGCTCTCGCCTCTCTCGGCATCCCCGCGCTCACCATGGCCGACGCCTCCGCCGGCCTGCGGGGCGAGAGCGGCGTCACGGCGTTCCCCGTCCCCGTCGCACAGGCCGCCACCTTCGACCCCGAGCGTGCCGGCGCCCTCGGTGAGGCGCTCGGTGCCGAGGGCCGCGCCAAGGGCTACAACAACCTGCTCGCCCCCACCATCGACATCACCCGCCACTGGCGCTCCGGCCGCCAGGCCGAGGGCATGGGCGAGGACCCGTACCTCGCCGGGACCCTGGCCGCGAGCCTCACCGCGCGGATGCAGCAGCAGGGCGTCGTCGCCACCGTGAAGCACTTCTCCGCCTACACCCAGGAGACGGACCGCATGTCCGTCAACGTCTCGGTGTCCGACCGTGCCCTCCACGAGATCTACGAGGCGCCCTTCCGGCGGGTCATCGCCACCACCCCGCTCACCTCGGTGATGATGTCCTACCCGAAGATCAACGGCACGTTCGCCACCCAGAACCCCACCCTGTTCGCCGACCTCAAGACCACCATCGGCCTGCAGGGCTACACCGTGCCCGACTTCTGGGCGGGCGACGACCAGGTCGCCGCGGTCCGCGCGGGCATGGACCTCGCCGGCCTCGGCCCCGGCGGCGTCCAGACCCCTGCCGGCAGCATCGTCTCCGGCGTCAGCACGGCACGGCTGGACGACGCCGCCGGCCGCATCCTGACCACGATGTTCGCCGCAGGCCTGTTCGACAACCCGCTGCCCGCCCCCGCGGCGAACGTCAGCACCCAGGCCCACCAGGACCTCGCCCACGACCTGGCCGTCCAGAGCACCGTCCTGCTGCGCAACCGCAACCAGGCCCTGCCACTGGCCGCGCCCACCTCCATCGCCGTCATCGGCCCCGCCGACACCGGCGCGGTCACCGGCATCTCCGGCTCCACCTACGTCGACCCCGGCGCCTGGACGACGCCGCTCCAGGCCATCCGCAACCGGGCCGGCAGCACCCTTGTCACGTACACCCCGGGCACCGTCGGCGACGTCCCGCTCAGCCCCGTCCCCACCACCGTGCTGCGCACCCCCGACGGCACCGCGGGCCTCACCGTCAGCTACTACGCCGGCCCCCAGGCCACGGGCACGCCCATCGCCACGCAGATCGTGGCGAACCTCGACTTCTCGCAGACGCCGCTGACCTCGCTGCCCCCGATCTGGTCCGCGCGCTTCACCGGCACCCTCACCCCCACCGCCACCGGCCTGCACCGCTTCTCGCTGCTGCCCTCCGGTACCGCCACCCTGACCGTCGACGGCAGCACGGTCGTCTCCGGTACCCGGCACATGCGGCGCTTCTTCCTCGGCCCGTTCGACTACCCGCTGCAGGGCACCACCACGCTCACCGCCGGCACCCCCGTCGGCATCGACGTCACCTACACCAACGCCACCGCCCAGTACGGCCAGTGCGGCCTCACCCTCGGCTGGCAGCCCGACTCGCTCATCGCGGCAGCCGTCGCGGCAGCCAAGGCCGCCGACGTCGCCGTCGTCTTCGCCAACCGGATCGCCGGCGAGGACATGGACCACGCGGGCCTCAGCCTGCCCGGTGACCAGGACCAGCTGATCGCCGCGGTCGCCGCCGCGAACCCCCGCACCGTGGTCGTCCTCAACACCGACGGACCGGTCGCCATGCCCTGGCTCGGCAGCACGGCCGCAGTCCTGCAGGCCTGGTACGGGGGCCGGGGCATGGGCACGGCCCTGGCCGCCGTCCTCTTCGGGGACGCCGACCCGGCAGGCCGACTGCCCGTCACCTTCCCCGCGGGCGCCACCCAGGGCCCCGGCGGCACCACGGCGACCTACCCCGGGAACGGCACCACCGTGGCCTTCGACGAGGACATCGCGGTCGGCTACCGCTTCTACGACCGCAACGGCCAGAGCCCGCTGTTCCCGTTCGGCCACGGCCTGTCCTACACCAGCTTCGCCCTCGGCGACCTCACCACCGCCTACGACTCCACCGCCAGGACCCTCACCGTCAGCGTCACCGCCACCAACTCCGGCTCACGCACCGGCTGGCACGTCGTCCAGCTCTACGCGGCCCTGCCCGCCGCCGCCGATGCCGAGCCCCGGCGCCTCGTCGGCTACCGCAAGATCCAGCTCGCCCCCAGGGCCAGTACCCGCCTGACCTTCACCGTGACCGCGACGGACCTGTCCGTGTGGAAGTCCGGCGGCTGGTCGCTCACCCCGGGTCTCCACACCGTCTACGCGGGGCACTCCTCCCGTGACCTGGCCGTCCAGCGGGCGTTCACCATCTGATCCGCGCCGCTGTTCGAGTCGGAGCCCCCGCAGCCTGCGCACGGCTGCGGGGGCTCGGCCATGGCCGCAGTGTCACATTCCCGCGGCCGCGCCGGGCCCGGCCAGGCCGTCGGCCGGAGAGGGTAGGGCGGTCGGTGTCCGACGCCGGGGACGGGCGCCGCTCATGCGGAAGCGGCACCGAGCCGGCGGAGCCGACCTGATGCCGCATGTCGTGCTGCGTCCACGGGCCGCGGACGCGTTGCCTGCGGCCGGTGCCGGGCCGGGCCACCGTCACGCGGAGGCCGCCCGTTCCCGACGTGGATCGGGCACCCCGAGCGAGCGTCCGATGCCCAGGCACGCGGCCCGGAGGCCGGGTACGCACAGGTGCGCCGACCCGTCGTCGGGCATGATCAGGGACATCGCCGCAACCACGGCACCCGACCGGTCGCGCACCGGGACGGCGACGGAACACGCACCTGTGACGAGGTGCCCGGCGCATGTCGCATGCCCCGTCGACCTGACCTGTGCCAGCACCCGGCGCAGTTGCGCCGGGTCGGTGATGGTGCGCCCGGTGAACGCGTGGAGCGGTCCGGACAGTACCTCGTCCTGCAACGACACGGGGGCGAAGGCGAGCAGGACCAGCCCGGCCGACGAGGCGTGCAACGGCAGCCGTCCGGCGACCTCGTTCACCGGGGCGACGGCCGGCGCCGAACCGAGCCGTTCGACGAACAGGACGTCATGCCCCTTCAGCACGCCCAGCTGCACGTGATGCCGGTGGACGGCGCTGAGGTCCTCCATGAACGGCATCGCCGCCCCGCGGAGTCCGCTGACGGCGGAGGCGCGGGATGCGACCTCCCACAGGCGCACCCCTGCGCGAAGCCTTCGCTGCTCGTCCCGCTCCAGCCAGCCCGCGGTCACCAGACCGTCGGCGTACCGGGAGACCGTGGCCACGTGCAGGCCGGTCATGCGTGAGAGTTCGGACACGCCGAGGACCGGGCTGTCGGGCCCGAACGCCTCGACGATGCGCACCACGCGTTCCATGACCGACCCGCCGACCGCCGACCCGCTCATCCCGTCACCTCTCGTTCCTCCGATGGGCCGACCGCGGAGCCGGCGCGGTCGGCCCGTCGGGCTGCTTCGTCGTCAGGCGGCCGTGCCGCCGGGGGCAGCCGCCGGTCGGGGGATCCGGATGCGGGTGGCGAGGAGCCCCGCGGCGGTCAGGGCGGTGGCGGCGGCGAGCACGCCCACGGCGCCGGCCAGGGTGCCGGTGACGTGGGCGACGGCGATCAGTGCGAGCGGGCACAGGAACTCGCCCAGGAAGAAGGCACTGTTCCACAGGCCGCTGCCGCGTCCGCGGTCGCCGTGCTGCAGCAGGGCCATGGTGCGGGTGAGCAGGGCGGGCAGCAGCATGCCGGTGCCCAGGCAGTTGACGATCGCGCCCGCCACCAGCAGCGGGACGCCGTCCGCGAGGCACATGAGGCCGAAGCCGGCGGCGCAGAGCGCGAACACGTACGGCAGCAGTGCCTCGGTGCGCGAGGCGAGGCGGGAGAAGGCGGCGGCCCCGGCGACGGTGGCGGCGCTCGCGCAGGCGGCGGCCAGACCCACCGTGGCGGTCGAGGTGATGCCGAGGTCGTCCAGCAGGTAGGCCATCTCCACCGGCACGGTGTAGAAGACGACGGCGCCGAAGAAGGTCAGTGCGCAGGGTGCGGCGAGACGGCGCCACGGGAACGCCCGCCCCGGCTCGTGCCCCTCCTCCGGGGTGGCCTCCGCCGGTGCCGGGCGCAGCCGGGCGGCCATCAGCGGTGCGAGCAGCAGGGCTGCGGCGTACGCCCAGAACGGGGCGCGCCAGCCGGCTGCGCCGACGGCTCCGCCGAGGGCGAAGAAGACGGTGGCGGACAGCGAGGCGCACATGGTCTGGACGGCGAGGAGGCGTTCGCGTTGCCGTCCGGACCAGTGGTCGCCGATGAGGGTGGTGCAGCAGGTGATGATGGCGGCCTCGGCGATGCCGACCAGGGCGCGGCTGGCGACGATCGCGCCCAGGGAGTCCAGGTAGAGCGGCGCGGTGCCCAGGACGGCGTAGGCCGCGGTGGCGGCGGTCAGCAGCCGTGTGCGGCCGAGCCGGTCGACGATGACGCCGGCGAACGGGGCGAGCAGGCCGAGGGCGAGGGCGGGCACGGTGAGGGCGACCGGCACGAGGACGTCGGCGCCGGGCGTGTTCTGGAAGTGGTCCTGCATCCGGGGCAGGACGGGGGCGATGAGGACGGCGCCCAGGACGGGCAGGCAGCTGCCGATCATCAGCAGGACCGCCATGGAACGGGTGCCGGTGGGCGTGCCGGCCTCGGGGGCGGGCAGCGATCTCGTGCCGGGTGCGGGGGAGGGGAAGGACATGGCGGCTCCGTTCGGACGGGTGGGGACCGCGGCCGGGCACGGGGACGGAAGCCGGCACGCCGACGCGCGCGGGGCAGGTGGCTCCGGGCACGGTGGGGCCGGCCGGGTGGCGTTCCGGCGGGTGGCAGCCATCCTGCGGGTGTTCCGCCGGAGTGGGAATGCCCGTGCCGATCGCTTGTGCGGATGCGTGTCATCCGCGGGACGGATACCGCCGTCTCACAGGGCCGCCCCGACCCGGGCGGCGGTCTCGCGCAGCCAGGTGTGGGCCGCGTCCCGGGTGTGGGCGGGGTGCCACCACAGGGCCTCGGTGAGCGGTACGGCGTCGAACGGGCACGGCAGGGTGCGGACGCCGCTGTGCGGACCGAGCCGGGCCGCCAGGCGTTCCTGGACGAGGGCGACGCGGGTGGTGCCGGCGACCATGGCGGGCAGCAGTTGGAAGGTCTCCACGGACACCTCGACGCGGGCCTCGATGCCGAGCAGGGAGAGCTGGCGGGCGGCGGGTGCGTCGTGGGTGCGCTGGTAGACGGCCCAGGGCAGGCGGGCGAGGTCGTCCAGGGTGAGGTGGTGGCCGACCTCGGGGTGGTCGTCGGCGACCAGGCAGACCCAGCGGTCCGCGAAGAGGTCCGTGGAGGGGAAACCGCTGATCACGCCGTGCGGCATCAGCAGGCCGTCCACCGAGCCGAGCGAGGTGCCGATCGACTCGACGAGGGCCGGTCCGACCTGGAGGAAGCGCAGCCGGACGGCCGGTGCCTCGTCGTGCACGACCCGGGCCAGCTCTGTGCCGAAGACGGCGACGGCGTAGTCGGAGGCGAGCAGGGTGAACTCGCGCCGCTCCACGGTGGGGTCGAAGGACGCCTGGCAGGTGAAGACACGTTCCAGCAACTCGCATGTGGTGGAGGTGAGTTCCAGCAGGGCGGTACCGAGCGGGGTGAGGGTGTAGCTGTTGCCGGTGCGGGAGAGCAGGTCGTCGCCGAAGTGTTTGCGCAGCCGGGCGAGGGCGGCGCTCATGGCCGGCTGGCTGAGACCCATCCTGGCGCCGGCGCGGGTGACGTTGCGCTCCTCCAGGAGCGCTCGCAGGGCGGGGACGAGGTTCAGGTCGAGGGTTGCAAGGTTCATCGAGGGTTCCGCCATTGCATTTGTCCAGTGGATGCCTGGCATCCAGAGAATCGATTTCCATGATTGCCGGATCGGGGGCCACATTAGTCGCATCGCATCAGGAGGAAACCTCGTGGCAACACACGCGCAACTCGCCGGCCCCTTCGCCCTCGGCATGTTCGCCGGCGGCGACGGCAGGCCCTTCCCCGGCCTGGTGGCCGGCGGCCTCGTGCTCGACCTCGGCGGCGTCTCCGGGCTGGGGAACCCCACCACCACCCGTGACCTGCTGGAACGCTGGGACGAGGCCCTGTCCGTCCTGCGCGTTCTGGCCGGGGACGCGGACCGGTCGTGGCGGCCGCTGGAGGGCCTGCGGACCCTGCCGCCGGTCGAGCCGCGGCAGATGCTGCAGTCCGGGGCCAACTACCGGCAGCACGTGATCGACCTGGCCCTGGCCCACCGCTCCGCGGACGACCCGCGTACGGTCGAGCAGGCGCGGGCGGACGTCGCGGCGATGATGGACCGCCGGGCCGCCGAGGACCAGCCGTACATGTTCATCGGCCTGCCGTCCTCGATCACCGGCCCGTACGACGACGTGGTGCTGCCCGCGTGGTGCGAGAAGCCGGACTGGGAGCTGGAGCTGACCGCCGTCATCGGCCGGCCCGCGTACCGCGTCAGCCCCGGGGAAGCACTGGAGCACGTCGCCGCGTACACCATCGCGAACGACCTCACCGCCCGCGAACTGATCTTCCGCAAGGACATGCCGGAGATCGGCACCGACTGGCTGCGCAGCAAGAACGCCCCGGGCTTCACCCCGCTCGGCCCCTACCTCGTGCCCGCCGCCTTCGTCGCCGACCCCTCCGGTCTGCAGGTCACCCTCACCCTCAACGGCGAGACCATGCAGGACGAGTCCACCAAGGACATGATCTTCGACGTGGCGCGGATGGTCTCCTACGCCTCGCAGACCACCACGCTGCTCCCCGGCGACCTCGTCCTCACCGGCAGCCCGGCCGGCAACGGCATGCACTGGGGCCGCCTGCTGCGCGACGGCGACGTCATGGACGGCACCGTCACCGGCCTCGGTGCCCAGCGCACCCGGTGCGTCGCGGAGCAGCGATGAGCGCCCCCGACCGCACCGACCCCGTCGGAGAGATCGCCAAGGCCGCCGCCGCGCACTCCAACTGGGGCCGCTGGGGCGACGACGACCGGCTCGGCACCCTCAACCACCTCGACGCGGCCAAGCGCCTGCAGGGCGCCGCGCTCGTCCGGCAGGGCGTCAGCTTCTCGCTCTCCCAGCGCTTCGACATGAACGGCCCTCAGAAGGGCTGGCGCCGGCGCACCAACCCCGTGCACACCATGCTCGACACCGGCACCGACGCCGCCGCCGGCCACCAGCCGTTCCCGCACGGCATCGGCGGCGCCGACGACGTCATCTCCATGCCGCTGCAGTGCTCCACCCAGTGGGACGGCCTCGGCCACATCTTCGACCACGGCAGGGCGTGGAACGGCCGAGACGCCGCCACCACCGTGACCTCCGAGGGCGACCTCGTCACCGGCATCGAGCACATGGCCGCGCACGTCGCCGGCCGCGGGGTGCTGCTGGACGTCGGCCGGGCCCTCGGCACCGACGGCGAACTCCCGGACGGCTTCGCGGTCACCGAAGCCCACCTGCGCGCCACCATCGAGGCCCAGGGACCGAGTTCGACGGTCGGCCGGGGCGACATCGTGGTGATCCGCACCGGACAGCTCACCCACGCCCGCCGCGAGGGCTGGGGCGACTACGCCGGCGGCGCCGCCCCCGGACTGTCGTTCACCACCGCCGGCTGGCTGCACCGCACCGAGATCGCCGCCGTCGCCACCGACACCTGGGGCTTCGAGGTGCGGCCCAACGAGTTCGACGAGGCCTTCCAGCCGCTGCACCAGGTCGCCATCCCCCACATCGGCCTGCTGATCGGCGAGATGTGGGATCCGGACGCCCTCGCGGCGCACTGCGCGGACGACGGCGTGTACGAGTTCTGGCTCACCGCCGCCCCCCTGCCGATCACCGGCGCCGTCGGCTCCCCGGTCAACCCGGTCGCCGTCAAGTAACCCCCGACAGGGGCCGGCCGGTCACCCCCGGACAGCCGCCGGCCGGCCCCGCACCCCTTCCCGCCCCGCCCCACCCCCCTCTCCCGTCCGCCGCTCGATGCAGCGCGGCTCACCCGTCAGGGAGTCACACATGGCAAGCGTCAGCTCCGTCCTCGTGGTCGGCGGTGGCACCGCAGGCAACGGCCTCGCCGTGCTGCTGCGCAGGTCCGGCATCGACGTCGACCTCGTCGAGGCCAAGGCCGACTGGAACGTCTCCGGCTCCGGCATCACCCTGCAGGGCAACGCCCTGCGCGTGCTGCGCGAGATCGGTGTCTGGGAGCAGGTCCGCGCAGCGGGCTTCGGCTTCGGCTCGGTGGGCATCACCGCCCCCGACGGCACCGTGCTGCACGTCGCCCGTGACGTGCGCACCGGTGGTGACGACCTGCCCGCCACCCTCGGCATGCAGCGCCCCCGGCTGCAGCGCATCCTGATCGACGCCGTGAGTGCCTCCGGCACGAAGGTCCGCCTCGGCACCACCGTCGAATCCCTGGAGTCGGACGACACCGGCGTGTGGGTCCGCTTCGACGACGGCACCGGCGGCCGCTACGACCTCGTCGTCGGAGCCGACGGCATCGGCTCCGCCACCCGCGCCATGATCGGCATCACCGAGCGCCCCGAACCCACCGGCATGGCCATCTGGCGCACCCCCGCCCCGCGCCCGTCCGGCGTCGAGCGCACCGACCTCGCCTACGGCGGCCCCTGCTACATCGCCGGCTACTGCCCGACCGGCCCCGACACCGTCTACGCCTACCTCGTCGAGCCCAAGCGCGACCGGGCGACCATCGACCCGGCCACCTACGCCGACGAGATGCGCCGCCTCGCCGCCGGATACGGCGGCCACTGGAACGAGATCGCCGCGAGCATCACCGACCCCGAGCAGGTCAACTACACCTGGTTCGACCGCCACCTCGTCGAGGGCCCCTGGCACCGCGGCCGCGTCGTCCTGGTCGGCGACGCCGCCCACGCCTGCCCGCCCACCCTCGCCCAGGGCGCCGCGATGTCCCTGGAGGACGCCTGGGTGCTCGCCCAGATCCTCACCTCCAAGGACGAGTTCGACGAGCAGCTGCTCCTCGACTACCACGCCCGCCGCATCGCGCGCGTGCGCATGGTCGTCGACAACTCCTGCCGGCTCGGCCAGTGGATGCTCGACGGCGTCCGGGACGCCGACGTCCCCGGCCTGATGGGCCGCACCATGAACGTCCTCAAGGAGCTGCCGTGACCACGCCCGTCGTGACCGCCCCCACCGTGGACGTCCACGCCCACCTGCTGCTGCCCGAGGTCGAGGCCCTCGTCGCCGACGCCCCGGCCCTCGCGGAGGCCCGCGCCCTGGACGCCCGCCGCAACGGCCCCGAGGCCCTCGCCGTCAGCGGCCCCATGGTGCGCGAGCGCATCCCGCTGCTCACCGACGTCACCGCCCGCCTGGCGGCCATGGACGCCCAGGGCGTCGACGTCCAACTGGTCAGCCCGTCGCCCTCGCACTACCACTACTGGGCCGACGAGACGACCGCCCGCCAGGTGTGGCAGACCGCCGACCGCGTTACCGCGGACCACTGCGCCAAAGCCCCCGAACGGCTGCGCGGCCTCGGACTCGTCCCCCTCCAGCACCCCCACCTCGCGGTGGAGGCGCTCGACCACGCCCTGGACGGCGGTCTGCTCGGCGTGGAGATCTCCAGCCACGCTCCGGGCGTCGAACTCTCCGACCCGCGCCTGGAACCCTTCTGGGCCCGCGCCGCCGCCACCGGCGCGATCCTCTTCCTCCACCCCTTCGGCTGCACCCTCGACGAACGCCTCGACCGCTGGTACCTCTCCAACACCGTCGGCCAGCCCACCGAGAACGCCGTCGCGCTCTCCCACCTGATCTTCTCCGGCGTCCTCGACCGCCACCCCGGCCTGAGGATCGTCGCCGCGCACGGCGGCGGCTACCTCCCCACCCACATCGGCCGCTCCGACCACGCCTGGCGCGCCCGCCCCGACGCCCGCGGCTGCGCCCGCGAGCCCAGCAGCTACCTCAAGGACCTGTGGTTCGACTCCCTGGTCCACGACCCGTCCGTGCTGAGGCAGTTGATCGAGTCGGCCGGAGCCGGCCGGGTGCTCCTCGGCTCCGACTTCCCCTTCGACATGGGCACCGGCGACCCGCTCGGCGCCCTCACCGCCGCCGGCCTGCCCGACCCCGACCACCACGCCGTCCGCGGCGGCAACGCCGCAGCCCTGCTGGGCCTCGGCTGAGGAGGAACCGCCATGACCCGTCTGCTCACCCATCTGCGGCACGTCGACCTCGCCGTGCCCGACTACGACAAGCAGCTCGACTTCTACGCCGGCGTCTGGGGCCTCACCAAGGTCGCCGAGGACAGCGGCATCGCCTTCCTCGCAGCCGAGGGCTCCCCCGAGCAGTACGTGGTGCGCCTGCGCAGGGCCGAGGAGAAGCGCCTCGACCTCATCTCCTACGGCGCCGCCACCCCTGGCGACGTCGACACGCTCGCCGAGCAACTGCTGGCCGGCGGCGTGCAGCTGATCAGCCGCCCCGGTGCGGTCGACACCCCCGGCGGCGGTCACGGCTTCCGTTTCTTCGACGTCGACGGCCGCACCGTCGAGGTCAGCGCCGACGTCGCGCCGCGCCTGCACCGCAGGGTCGAGGAGAAGGAGTCGATCCCCGTCCGCCTCTCCCACGTCGTCGTCAACTCGCCCGACCTGGACCGCACCCGCGCCTGGTACGAGCAGCACCTCGGCTTCGCGCTCTCCGACAGCCTCGCCTCCCCGCACATGGGCGAGGTCATGCACTTCATGCGGATCAGCAACCAGCACCACTCCATGGCCATCGCCAGGGGCCCGCACACCTCGCTGCACCACGTCTCCTTCGAACTGCGCGGCGTCGACGAGTACATGTACGGCACCGGCCGGGTCCTGCGCTCGGGCGCCCGCAAGATCTGGGGCCCCGGCCGCCACCTGGCGGGCAACAACACGTTCTCGTACTTCCTCGACCCGCACGGCAACACGGTGGAGTACACCACCGAGCTGGAGGAACTCGACGAGGACACCTGGCACCCGCACGTCTACGACTTCTCGCAGCCCGAGGTCACCGACCAGTGGGGCACCGCCAACGCGATGAGCGAGATCGTCGCCAAGGAGTCGTTCAACGACGTCGACCGCGGCTGCTTCACCGCCCCGCCCGTCTGACCCCAGCTCCGGTGCCCGGAGGCCGGGCCGCACCCTGACACGGCCCGCCGGGCACCGGACCCGTCCCGCGCCTACCGCCACCCACCCGAGGAACCCCATGCGCCTGGCCACCTACGAGTACGACGGCGAACGCCGCTGCGGCGTGCTCGACGGAGACCGCCTGCACCCGCTGCCGGCCGACGTCGACCTGCTCCACCTGGTCCGCGCCGGGCTGCCGGCCCTGCTCCGTGCAGGCGAGGAAGCCCTGGAGGGCCTCGCAGGCCCGGACCTGGCCGCCGTGCGCCTGCTGCCTCCTCTCCAGCCGCCCACGATCCGCGACTTCGTCGCGTTCGAGGAACACGTCGAGGGCGTGCGGCGCAGCGTGGAGGGGGTCGGCGGCGTGCCCGCTGCCTGGTACGAAGCGCCCACCTTCTACTTCGGAAACCCCTACGCCGTCATCGGCGCCCACGACGACGTGCCGATGCCGCCCGGCTCGTCCGTGCTCGACTTCGAGCTGGAGGTCGCCGCCGTCATCGGCCGCGAGGGCCGCGACCTGACGCCGGAACAGGCCCGCGACCACATCGTCGGCTACACCGTCTTCAACGACTGGTCCGCTCGCGATCTGCAGTCCCGCGAGATGAAGGTCGGCCTCGGTCCCTGCAAGGGCAAGGACACCGCCACCACACTCGGCCCCTGGCTGGTCACGGCCGACGAACTCGAACCCCACCGCGACGTCGACGGATTCCTGCGCCTCGCCCTGACCGCCGAGGTCAACGGCACGGTGGTCGGCCGTGACCTGCTCTCCAACATGGGCTGGACCTTCGAGGACCTCGTCGCCTACGCCTCCCGCGGCACCGCGGTCCGCCCCGGTGACGTGCTCGGCTCCGGCACCTGCGGCAACGGCGGCTGCCTCGCCGAACTGTGGGGACTGCGGGGAGTGCAGGACCCGGCCCCCCTGCAGCCGGGTGACACCGTCACCCTCACCGTCCAGGGCATCGGCACCGTCTCCAACACCGTGGTCCCCGGCACCGGACCCCTCCCGGTCCCCGCCGCCCGCAAGCGCCCCCGGACCCGGCCGTGACGGCCGACCGGCTGCGCGGCAAGGTCGTCGTGGTCACCGGTGCCGCACAGGGACAGGGGGCGGCGATGGCGCGCGCCCTCGCCGACCAGGGGGCAGAGGTCATCGCCACCGACGTGGTGGACGGTCCGGGCATCCGCCGCCTCGACGTCACCTCCTCCGACGACTGGACCGCCCTCGCCGACCGGCTGGGCGAACGCCACGGACGTGTGGACGGGCTCGTCAACAACGCCGGCATCACCCGGCGGGCCCGGCTCGGGGACATCCGGCCGGCGGATTTCCACGAGGTCCAGGCGGTGAACGTCCTCGGCCCGCTGCTCGGGATGCAGAAACTCGGCCCGCTGATGCCACCCGGCTCCTCGATCGTCAACATCGGCTCCGCCGCCGGCCTCACCGGCCACTACCCGGTCGCCTACACCGCTAGCGTGGGCCCCTCCTCGCCGAAGGCGGGCGAGGAGGGAGGGCTCTTCGCGGCGTGTCCAAGGCCGCCTGCGTCGAACTCGGCCCACGCGGCATCCGGGTCAACCTCGTGCACCCCGGCTTCATCGAGACACCGATGACCGCCTCGGCCCCGCCCGCCTTCCGCGAGGCCAGCCGGCGACTGACACCGCTCGGCCGCACCGGGGCACCGGAGGAAGTCGCCCCTCTCGTCGTCTTCCTGATCTCGGACGACTCCTCCTACCTCACCGGAGCGGAAATCCCCGTCGACGGCGGCTACACCGCGCACGGCGGCGCCAAAGCCGTCTCCGACGCGCTGCGCGAACCATCCCCCGAGGCCTGAAAGGAACCCAGCACGTGGACAAGGTTCGACAGAGTGCCGCAGCGGCGGTCTCGGACATCCCCGACGGTGCGTCACTGGCCGTCGGAGGATTCGGCCTCAGCGGGGTGCCGACCGTCCTCATCTCGGCACTCCACGACCAGGGCGCATCCGGACTCGGCGTGGTCTCCAACAACTGCGGCGTGGACGGCGCGGGTCTGGGCCTGCTCCTGGCCGCGGGGCGCATCGCCCGGGTCACCGGAAGCTACGTGGGCGAGAACAAGGAGTTCGCCCGCCAGTACCTCGGCGGCGAGCTCGAAGTGGAACTCGTCCCCCAGGGCACGCTGGCCGAGCGGCTGCGAGCCGGTGGCTGCGGAATCCCCGCGTTCTACACGCCGGCCGGCGTCGGCACCCAGGTCGCCGACGGCGGACTGCCCTGGCGCCACCACCCCGACGGCAGCGTCCACGTGTGCTCCCCTGCAAAGGAGATCCGGGAGTTCGACGGACTCCACTACGTGATGGAACGGGGGATCACCACGGACTTCGCGCTGGTCAGGGCCGCCAAGGGCGACCGCCACGGCAACCTCGTCTTCAACAAGTCCGCGCGCAACTTCAACCCGCTCGCGGCCATGGCCGGCCGGATCACCGTCGCCGAGGTCGAGCGGCTCGTCGAGCCGGGTGAGCTGGAGGCCGACGAGATCCATCTGCCCGGCGTCTTCGTCCAGCGCGTCGTCGCCCTCACCGGGGACCAGGCCGCCGACAAGGCCGTCGAACGACGCACGACCTCGGCAACGCACGGAACGGTGGGACCCTGATGCCCTGGAACCGCAACGAGATGGCGGCCCGCGCGGCCACGGAGCTGACCGACGGCTCCTACGTGAACCTGGGCATCGGACTCCCGACCCTCGTCCCCAACCACCTGCCGCCGGGCATCGACGTGGTACTGCAGTCGGAGAACGGCATCCTCGGTGTCGGCCCCTACCCGGACGACCCCGACGTCGACCCCGACCTGATCAACGCAGGCAAGGAGACCGTGACCGCCCTGCCCGGAGCGGCGTTCTTCGACTCCTCGCTCTCCTTCGGCATGATCCGCGGCGGCCACATCGACGCTGCGATCCTCGGGGCCATGCAGGTCTCGGCCCGCGGTGATCTCGCGAACTGGATGATCCCCGGCAAGATGGTCAAGGGCATGGGCGGTGCCATGGACCTCGTCCACGGCGCCCGCCGGGTCGTCGTCCTCATGGAGCACACCGCCAAGGACGGCACCCCCAAGATCGTCCAGGAGTGCTCGCTGCCGCTCACCGGCCGGGCATGCGTCCACCGCATCATCACCGACCTCGGTGTCCTGGACGTCACACCCCGTGGACTGGTCCTCGTGGAGACGGCACCGGGCACCACCGCCGACGAGGTCGCCGCACGCACCGCTGCGCCCCTGACGCTCCGCGAGAGTGTGACCCCGAGGTAGCGGGTGACCGCCCGCGCCCACCGGTACACCGCCGGAGCACGCGGCCGCCCGGCGGTGTCGGTGCCGAGCCCGACAGGCACGCATCGCCCGGGCGGCGGCCCGGCGGCTCGCCTTCGGACCGGCGTGCCGGCAGGACGCGCAGCCCCTCGGTCCGGCCCGCGCGAAGCGGGGCCCGGCGAAGCGGTTGGGGCGGGCGGCGCAGTGGGGTCGTGTGCGGATGCTCGGGGTGTTCCCGACCGGGGACCTGTCTGCCGTGCCCGCCGCGGTCGTGCGGTTCGCGGCCGAGCAGTTCGGCATGGAGCCGGACGAGTTCGCCGCGTACGGGGTGCGGCGGCAGAACCGGTACGAGCACGCGTGGGAGATCCGGGACGCCTACGGCTACCGCGAGTTCAAGCCCTCCCCGGGGGCTGTCGCCGAGCTGACCAGCCTCCTCGCATCCGGTGCTCGCCGGCAGGCGCCACGACAGCCTGATCGCTTCTCGCGGTGCGTCCTGGTCGGAGAGGGCGGCGGGGAGGCTTCCCCGCGCTCAACGTCCGACGGCGCCGTCCAGGTGGGAGATCTTCCGAAGGACGCTGACGGCGAGGTCACGCTCGGCGGCCGGCAGTGCTTCCAGGAGCTGTTCGTTCACGTTTTCGGCGGCCGGGATGAGGCTGCCGAGGAGTTGCTCGCCGTCCGGCGTGAGGTCCACGAGAGTGCGCCTGCGGTCCTCCTCGTCCCGTACCTGGGTGACGTACCGCTGGTCGGTCAACCTGCGGACGATGTGGTTGACCGTGGAGCGGTCCAGGGAGGTGGCGGTGGCGAGGGTGCGCTGGTCGATGCCGGGGTCTCGGGCCAGGGCGTTGAGAACCGCGAACTGCTGGGAGGTGACCTCCCGTGAGACGTGGGCCGCCCACAGGGCGGTGTGCACCTGTTCCGCACGACGGATGAGATGCCCGACGTAGTCTTCCAGGTCGAGCGCGCGTACCAATGCTTCGTCCTTCTCCGGCCGAGGTGGCGCCGCTCCGGTCGCGGGCGGGCTCCGCCGCGAGTTTACAATCCGACGGCACCACCTCGGCCGCCACGGCCCGGGTGTCAGTTCGGCGGTGTGGGTGCCGGGCGCCGTCCGGGGCGTCGGCCGTACGGGGTGGCGCGGGAGGCGTCCACGCCGACCTCCAGGCGGCCGACGCGTTCGATGTCGACCACGACGCGGTCGCCGTGGCCGAGCGGGCCGACGCCGGCGGGCGTACCGGTCGCGATGACGTCGCCGGGGTACAGGGTCATCACCGAACTGGTGTAGGCGATGAGTTCGCGCACGCCGAAGATGAGGTCGGCGGTGTTGGTGCGCTGGCGGGTGGTGCCGCCGACGTCGCAGCGCAGGTCGAGCGCGTCGGGGTCGGGGATCTCGTCGGCGGTGACGATCCACGGGCCGATGGGGGTGAAGGTGTCGAAGGACTTGCGGGTGGAGCGGTCCTCGTCGGAGCGGACGGTGATGTCGAGCAGGCAGGTGTATCCGAAGACGTACGACAGCGCCTCGTCGGCGGTGACGTGGGAGGCGGTGCGGCCGATGACGACGCCGAGTTCGCCCTCCTGGTCGGTCCGCTTGTCGTCGTAGGGCAGGACGATGTCCTGGCCCGGGCCGATGACGGAGGAGTTGGCCTTGAGGAAGACACCGAGTTCGGCGACCGAGGTGGTGTACTCCATCTCGGCCTTGTGGTCGAGGTAGTTGACAGGTGCTCCGACGATTTTGCCGGGGAGCGGGAGGGGTGCTTCGAGTGCCGTCCCCGGCAGGGGCGTACGGGGTGCGGTGGTGAGGTCGGGCTGGTGGACCTTGCCTGCGGCCAGCTGCTCGATGTGCCGGTGCAGGGGGCCTGCGGGGCCGTAGGGCCCCGGGCCGGCGAGTTGTTCGGTGACGTCGACCAGCTCGTCGCCGTCGATGACGCCGAGTCGGCCGTGGCCGAAGAGGGCGAGGCGCATGCGGGGTTCCTTGCGTGGATGGTGGGCGGGGAGGGTTCAGGCGCCGGGGTCGGCCGTCTCGGAGCGGTAGAGCCCGAGGGAGCGCATGACGGGTTCGTCGCTGTAGGAGAAGAGCACGGCGTCCCGGGAGGAGGTGTTGAGGTGCCGGTACGAGGCCCAGCCCGGGACGGCGAAGGTGTCGTGCTCGGACCAGTCGAGGCGTACGCCGTCGACGACGGTGGCGCCTTCACCGCGGACCACGCTGAATACGGTGGAGGCGGTGTGGCGGCGGCCGGCTCCCCGGAAGCCGGGGCGCAGGCGGTGGATCCGGCAGCCGATGGTGGGCATGACGGGGCCGCCGGTCCAGGGGTTGGTGTACTCCAGCACGATGCCGTCGACGCCGCTGCCCTCGGCGGTGTCCGCGACGGCGTCCAGGGCGCGGGCGGTCTCCGTCCAGGTGTACCGGGTGACGGGGGAGTTGGGGCCGTCCTGGGTCAGCCAGGCCGGGGTGAGGCGGCCGTGCAGGAACTGGCGGCTGCCCGCGTCGTCGGGGCGGGTGACCGGCTGCAGGCGTTGCGGGTACTTCTCGTAGAAGCCGGCTTCCAGCGCGTTGACGAGGGGGTAGTCGAGGGCGTCGAGCCAGATCATCGGCGCGTCGCCCCGGTGGGTGTGGTCGTGCCAGTGCCAGCCGGGCGTCAGGAGCAGGTCGCCGGGTGCCATGCCGACGCGTTCGCCGTTGACGGTGGTCCAGGCGCCGCTGCCCTCCAGGATGAAGCGGAAGGCGTTGGAGGTGTGCCGGTGCGCCTGGGCGGTCTCGCCGGGGAGGATGACCTGGAGGCCGGCGTAGAGGGTGTTGACGGTGGCCGGCGGGTCCGTGAGGCCGGGGTTGACGAGCATGAGGACCCGGCGCTCCGCCTCGTCGAGGGAGAGCGTCTGCGAGAAGTGCAGCAGGTGCGGGCGCAGTTCCCGCCAGCTCCACCGGTACGGGACGGCCCGGCTGCGGGGTTCGGCGGGGAAGAGGTTGCCGTAGAAGCGCCACAGCGGGGCGGCGCCGAGGTCTTCCAGCGCCTCGTAGACGTCGTCGTCGGTCATGATGTTCTCCCGGTGGGTGTCAGGCGACGGGCATGGTCTCGGGGGCCGGTGTCCACACCCACGAGATGTCGTCGAAGTCGTCGGGGGAGCGCCCGCCGAGCAGGGCGTTGCGAAGGGTGGCGCCCATGCCTTCCACGTGGCAGATCTCACCGAACCGGTGGGCACCGGTCTGGATGCGGGCCGCGCGTTCCCGGCGCCGCTCGGCGTAGGCGGCCAGGGCGCCCGCCACATCGGTGAACTCCTCCAGCGCCCGGCCGAGGGCCACGGCGTCCTCCAGTGCCTGGCCCGCACCCTGGGCGAGGTACTGGAGCATCGGATGGGCCGCGTCGCCGAGCAGGGCGATCCGGCCGTGGACCCAGGTGTCGAGGGGGCGCCGGTCGAACAGCGGCCAGCGGCGTTCCCTGGAGAACAGCGGCAGCGCATCGCGGACGGCGTCGCACGTGCCGGTGAAGCGCTCCTCCAGCTCCGCTTCGGTGCCCCAGTCGTCCGAGTCGGGCGTGTAGTGGTCGCTCTCGAAAACGGCCACCTGGTTGTACAGCTCGCCCCGACGGACGGGGTACTGCACGAGGTGCATCCGCGGGCCGGCCCACACCATCACCGCTTCGGACGCGGCGTGCCGGGCCATCTGGCCGGTCATCCTGCCGGTCGGCAGTGTGCCGCGGTAGGCGACGTACCGGGAGCAGACGGGGTCGCCGTCGCCGACCAGTGCGCGGCGCAGCCGGGAGTGCAGGCCGTCGGCGGCCACGACGGCCGAGGCGGTGAGGACGGCGGTGGTCTCCTCGAAGTGCAGGTGCACCCGGGAGCCGTCCTGTTCCGCGTGGGTGACGGTGTGGCCGGTGAACAGGGTGACGCGGGGGTGGGCGCGACAGGCTGCGAGCAGTGCCGCGTGGAGGTCAGTGCGGTGGGTGACCAGGTAGGGGTGCCGGAAGCGTTCGCGGTAGGCCGCGCTGCGCAGGTCGAGTTCGGTGATCCGGTTGCCGCTGAGGGCGTCCATCATCACCAGGCGGGGTGGCGTCACGGCCGTGCGCTGCACGTCGGCCAGGACGCCGAGTCCTTCCAGGGCGCTGGAGGCGTTGGGGGCCAGCTGGAGGCCGGCTCCGATCTCGCCGAATTCGGCGGCGCGCTCGACGAGGGTCACGCGCAGCCCCGCGCGTGCTGCCGCCAGGGCTGCGGCGAGGCCGCCGATACCGCCGCCGACTACGGCGAGCCGGCAGGGGTCGGGGGATGAGGGCATACGGCCTCCTCGGGGAGTGGACGGGTTGGGGGCATGGCCGCTGGTGGGAGCCGCCGCTAATGATTGGAGCATCAATCATTGATGTACTGATGATATTAGGAGGTGGCCGCGGGTGGGTCAATGGGCCCTGCTCACGGGAGCGGATGACGGTCACGGCCGCGGACCTGCCGGGGTGGAGCGGGTGGCACTCGTGGAAAGGCCGTGCCCAGGGGCATGCAAAGAGCCGGTCGGGACCGACACTGCGTCGGTCCCGACCGGCTGGGACGCGGTCGGTCGGCGGTGAGGACGGTGACGTCCTCGTGCCCCCGCCGTCGGTGGTGACGGCGGGGGCACGGGCCCGGCTAGGAGCGGTGGCGTGCCACGGAGGCCGCGAGGGCCCGGGCGACGGAGCCCGGGTCCGTTCCGCCGACGGCGCCGGCCGTGTCGACGGTGTGTTCGCCGGGCCCGAGGACGAGGGGGGCGAGGCCGGGGAGGTCGACCGTGCCGAGGCAGCCGGCGGGCACGGTGATGCGGGCGGTCATGCCGTCCGCGGTCAGCTCCCAGGAGAGCGCGGCCGTGCCGTAGGGGGTCTCGTGGCGGGTGTTCGCCCAGGTGATGCCGCCGCCGGGGCGGGGCCGGTAGGTGAGGGTGCGGTAGCCGGGCTCGGCGGGGGCGATGCCGCCGACGGTGCGGTGCAGCCAGTCGGCGACGGCGCCGAGGGCGTAGTGGTTGAAGGAGGTCATGCCGCCGGGGTTGAGGGTGCCGTCGGGGCGCAGGCTGTCCCAGCGCTCCCAGACGGTCGTGGCGCCCTGGGTGACGGTGTAGAGCCAGGAGGGGCACTCGGTCTGGGTGAGCAGCCGGTACGCGGTGTCGAGGTGCCCGGTCTCGGCGAGGGCGTCGCAGATGAGCGGCGTGCCGACGAAGCCGGTGGCGATGCGGGCGTCGTCGCGCAGGACGAGGGCGGCGAGCCGGTCGCCGGCGCGCATGCGGGCGGCGGGGTCGTCGAGCAGGTCGAAGGCGATGGCCAGGCAGTACGCCGTGGGGCTGTCGCTCGTCATGCGTCCGGAGGGCAGCACGTACCGGTCGCGGAACGCGGCGGCGACCTCGTCTGCGAGCGCGTCGTAGCGCCGGGCGTCGTCGATGTGGCCGAGGGCACGGGCGGACCGGGCCAGGTGGCGGGCGGAGCGGGCGAAGTGGGCGGTGGCGACGAGGTGGCGGTCGGTGCGGCCGGCGGCCGGGTCGTCCGGCGGGGCGATGGGGTCGAGCCAGTCGCCCAGCTGGAACCCGGTGTCCCACAGCCGGGTCGGGCCGGCGAGGCGCTCCACCAGGTCGACCCAGGCCCGGCCGGTCGGGTAGTGGCGGCGCAGCAGGCCGAGGTCGCCGAAGCGCTCGTACAGCACCCACGGGGTGAGGGCCGCCACGTCGCCCCAGGCGGCGCCGGGCCGGATCGGGGTCCAGACGTCGTTGCCGGGGATGACCGGCACGTACCAGGGGACGGTGCCGTCGGGGAGCTGTTCGATGCCGACGTCGGTGAGCCAGGAGTCGAGCATGCCCGCGCAGTCGTACAGGAAGCTCGCGGTGGGGGCGAAGACCTGGAGGTCGCCCGTCCAGCCGAGGCGTTCGTCGCGCTGGGGGCAGTCGGTGGGGATGTCGACGAAGTTGCCGCGCATGCTCCACACGACGTTCTCGTGGAGGCGGTTGACCAGCGGGTCACTGCACTCGAACCAGCCGGTGCGCCGCATGTCGGTGTGGTGGACCCGCGCGGTGACGGCGCCGTCGGCGAGGTCGCCGGGCCAGCCGGTGATCTCGGCGTGCCGGAAGCCGTGCAGGGTGAACCGCGGCTCCCAGGTGCGCGGCCCGTCTCCGGCGAGGACGTAGGTGTCGCGGGCGTGGGCCTCGCGCAGGGGTGCGGTGGCGAGTTCGCCGTCCTGGAGGACCTCGGCGTGGCGCAGGGTGATGCGGGTGCCGGCGGGGCCGTCGACGGTGATGCGCAGGCGTCCGACGAGGTTCTGTCCGAAGTCGAGGAGGTGGCGGCCGTCCGGTGTGCGGGTGACCGTGACGGGGGCGACCTCCTGGGTGCAGCGCACCGGCGGGCCCTGGGGGGCGACGAGGGTGCGCGGGTCGCGGGTGCCGGTGGCGACCGGGGTCCACCGGTCCGTGTCCGTGCGGCCGGGGGTCGACCAGGCGGGGTCGTCGAGGCGGGCGTCGAAGGTCTCGCCCTCGTACAGGCCGCTGGTGAGGATCGGGCCCGGGGCGGCGCTCCAGGCGGCGTCGGTGGCCACGACGGTGGTGGTGCCGTCGGTGTGGGTGATCTCCAGCTGGGCGATCAGCGACAGGTCGGTGCCGTAGATGTCGCGGGTGCCGCCGTCGAAGCCGAACCGGCCGCGGTACCAGCCGTCGCCGAGCCAGGCGCCGATGGTGTTGGCGCCCTCGGCGAGGTGGTCGGTGACGTCGTGGGTGCGGTACCGAAGGCGCTCGCCGTAGACCGTCCAGCCGGGGGCGAGGACGTCGTCGCCGACGCGCCGGCCGTTGATCTCGGCCTCGTACAGGCCGTGGGCGGTCACGTACAGGCGGGCCCGCTCGACGGGCGCGGCCAGGTCGAAGTCCCGGCGGACGCGGGAGGGTCGCCGATCGGAGTCGGGGTCCTCCGGCCAGGCGCCGCCGACCGGGACGGCGGCCCAGTCGGCGGCGTCCAGCAGACCGGCCTCGACGGTGCGGGGCTCGCTCCACGGCGACGGCTCCCCGCTGCCGGCCCAGACGCGGACGCGGACCGCGACGCGCTCCCGGGAGGCCAGCGGCTCGCCGGGCCAGGGCACCAGGCTCCGGCCGGGGCCGTCGACGCGCCCGGTGCGGTGGGTGCGTCCGTCGCGGCCGAGTTCGATCTCGTACCCGTCCTGGGCGGCGGTGCCGGCCGGGAGGAGCCAGGACAGGCGCGGCCGGGCGGTGCCGGCGCCGAGGCCGTCCGGCAGGTGCTCGAACGACACCGGGGCAGGCTGGAGGAGCATCACAAAGGGGACCTTCCGTGACGTGGGTGGTGCGGCCCCGGGCGAGGGGGAGGGGGGAGGGCGGGGCGCGGTCGTCAGCCCTTGACGGCGCCTCCCGTGAGGCCCTTCATGACCTTCTGGTTGAGGAAGAGGTAGATCAGCAGCGTGCCCGCGACGTTGATGCAGATCGCGGCGAACAGCGGCCCGTACTGCGTGGCCCCGAAGTCGCCGGTGAAGTTCAGCAGGCCGACCTGCACGGTCCGCAGGTCCTGGCTGTTGGTGAAGGTCAGTGCGACGAGCAGGTCGTTCCAGATGAAGAAGAACTGCACCAGGCCGACGGTCAGGATGGCGTTGCGGATCATCGGCAGGCTGATCGTCCAGAACGACCGCAGGATGCTCGCACCGTCGAGGGTCGAGGCCTCGAACACCTCGCGGGGCACGGACTTGTAGTAGGTGGCCATCATGAACACCGTCAGCGGCAGGCCGGTGCCGGTGTAGGTGAGGATCAGCGGCCACAGCGTGCCGGAGAGACCGGTGCGGAAGTAGACGGAGAACAGCGGCAGCAGGATCATCTGGGCGGGCACCATGACGCCGGCCAGGAAGATCAGGAGCGTCAGGCTGCGCCCCCTCCACACCATGATCTGCAGGGCGAAGCCGGCCGCCGCACCCATGAGGAGGATCAGGGCGAGGGAGGGGACGACGGCGAGGACGCTGTTGCGGACGTACAGGCCGATGTGGCCGGTGGTCCACGCCGCGGTGTAGTTGCCCCACTCCCAGGTGGTGGGCAGGCTCCAGGTGGAGTTGTTGAGGTAGTCGCTGTTGGACTTCAGCGAGGTGAGGAACATCCAGACCAGCGGGTAGACCTCGATGACGAGCAGGACTCCGATGACCGCCTTCACCCAGAGCTTCCCGAGGGGGCGGCGCTTCGGCGGCCGGGAGCGATGGGATCCGCGGGAGGGCCGGGATGCCGCGGCCTGCAGCGGCGCGTCGGTGGACATGGGGGTCAGCCCTTCGTGAGGTCGCGCCGCGAGACGCGGAAGACGACCAGGGTCACCAGCAGGCACAGCACGGTCAGCAGCAGCGCGATCGCGCTGCCGTAGCCGTACTCGCTGTAGGTGAAGGACGTCTGGAACATGTAGAGGGTCAGCGGCGTGGTGGTGTTGCCGGGGCCGCCGTTGGTGAGGGCGACGACGGAGTCGAAGACCTTGAGGGTGCCGTTGATGCTGAAGATCACGGACGACATGAGGACGGGGAAGGACAGCGGCAGGATGATGTGCCGGATCAGGCGCAGGCCGGAGGCGCCGTCGAGGCGGGCCGATTCGAGCGTCTCCTCGGGGATGTCGACCAGACCGGCGAAGAGCAGGACGGCGTAGAAGCCCATCGACCGCCAGATGTCCATGATGATCAGGACCCAGAACGCGCTGCCGGAGCTGCCGAACCAGTCGATCGAGTCGATGCCGACCATGTTCAGCAGCGAGTTGACCGGGCCGGTCTGCGGGGCGACCTGGAAGAACTTCTGGAACAGCAGGCCGACGGCGACCGTCGGCAGCACGACGGGGAAGAAGACCAGGGTGCGGACGAACGCCGAGGCCTTCTTCAGGTAGAAGGTGTACAGCAGTGCGAGCCCGTAGCCGGCCAGGACCTGGCCGACGGTGACGACGACCGCGTACTTGACGGTGAACCACAGGGACGAGTGCACGGTCGAGTCGGAGAACAGGCGCCGGAAGTTCTCCAGTCCGCTCCAGGTGAAGCCGTCGATGGCGTTGCCCGTGGTGAACGCGTACCCCAGTGACCACACCATGGGGACGAGCATGATGAGGGAGTACACGAGCAGGGCTGGACCCACCAGGATCATGATGGCCCTGCGGTCACCGAGTACGCGGTGCATGGTCGTGTCCTTCGTTGTAGTGGATGAGCGGCCCGGAGGTCTCCGCCGAGGGCCCGGGAGCGGCGGGGGCCGCCGCTCCCGGGCCGTCAGCGTCCGGGGCTCACGTGCCGGACTGGGCGTCCTGGACGAGCTGCATGAACTTCTCGGGGCTGGTGCTGCCGGTGACCAGGGAGGCCGCGTTGGACTGGCTCACGGTCGTGGCCTTGGTGCTGAACAGCGCCTCGAACCAGAGGACGTTCTGCCGGGAGGCGTCGATCGTCTCGCGCACCTGCTTGGTGACGGCGTTCTTGTCGGCGACCGGAGTGTTGACCTTGAAACCGGAGATGGTGCCCTGGTCCTTCAGCGCGGTGCTGCCGTAGTTCTCGGTGATGCACTTGACCCAGGCGCCGGTGTTCTTGTCGAAGCTCTTGGCGTTCAGGGCGATCGGCAGGCCGACGTTGGACGGGTACTGGTCGATGGCGCCCTTGCCGCCGGTGACCGCCGGGAAGGGCATGAAGCCCACGTTCTCGGCGCCCACGGTGTTCTGCTTGGGGTCGGCGATGTTCGACAGCGCCCAGCTGCCCATGTAGAACATGCCGGCCTTGCCGCTGAGGAACTGGTTCATCGCGGTGTCGTAGTCGATCGAGCCGACGCCCTGGCCGAAGTAGCCCTTCTTGCCGAGCTCGGCGACCTTCGCGGCGGCGGCCACGTACTCCGGGTCGGTCAGCTTGGCACTGCCGTTGGCGATGCGCTCCATCGCGTTCGGGCCGAGCGAGCGGTACAGGTAGCCGCTGACGAGACGGGTGATCGGCCACCCCTGCTGGCCGGAGGCGGCGAAGGGCTGCACGCCGGCGCCCTGCAGCTTCGCGGAGGCGGTGAGCAGCTCGTCCCAGGTCTTCGGCACCGAGAGGCCGTGCTCGGCGAACAGCTTCTTGTTGTAGAAGATGCCCTCGATGTTGTACTCGTACGGCAGCACCGCGAGCTTGCCCTCGTACAGCGCCTTGATGGTGGAGACCGCCGCGGGCTGGATCTGGTCGTAGACGCCGAGCTTCGTGAGCTCGTCCTCCAGGTTGGCGACCTTGCCGGACTTGTAGAGCTGGTTGGTCAGGGCGGGGGCGTTGCCGGCGGCGAACTGCACGGGCAGCGCGCCCTGGCCGGCGAGCAGCTGGAGCTTCTGGTCGAGGCCGGTCTGCGGCACGGTGTCGACCTTGAGCGGCAGGGCCTTGTTCTGCTCGGCGCACGCGCCCTGGGAGAGGGTGGTGAGGGCCGTCTTGACGGTGGTGTTCTCCACGACCGAGAGGTAGCTGAAGTCCTTCGGCGCGGCGGCGGCGCCCGAGCCGGTGCCGCCGCAGGCGGAGGCGAGGAGGACGACGGCGGCGGCGCTCGCGGTGAGGCCGACGAGGCGGGCTCTACCGGGGCGGGCGGAGGAGATGGTCACGGCTGTGCTCCCTGGCGTCATTGAGGAGGAGGCATCGCGGCGAAGACGGCGGGACGCGCTCAGACGGGGTCCCGGTTGTGTAGAACGTTCTTCGCTGGAAGTGCCACTACAGTGCCCGCGTGGGCCAGCTGCGTCAAGACACGAGGGCGTAACGTCGCGGTCATATCTTCCGCAGCGGCCCTTCGGCCTGCAAGAATCGTGTAGAACGTTGTTCATCCAATGAGACCGGAGGGGTGCCACGCATGGAATCGGCGAAACGCTCGAAGCGCGTGACCATCACGGACGTGGCCCAGCACGCCGGCGTGTCCACGGCCGCGGTGTCCAAGGTGCTGCGCAACGCCTACGGGGTGAGCCCCGCCATGCAGGAGCGCGTCCGTGCCGCGATGGCCGAGCTGGACTACCGTCCGCACGCGGCTGCACGCGGCATGCGCGGCCGCACGTACACGATAGGCGTGCTGCTGGACAACATGCGCAACACCTTCTTCGCCGACATCATCGACGGCGTCCAGGAGCAGCTCCGCGACAGCGACTACACCGTGATGATCGGGGCCGCGGGCTTCGGCGCGGAGGGGCAGGCCCGCACCGTCCGCGCGATGGTGGACCGCCAGATGGACGGGCTCATCCTGATCGCCCCGGGGAGTCCGCGCAGCGAGGTGCTGGCCACCGCGGCCACGGTGCCGACCGTGATCATCGGCCACCACGACGCGGCCGACGTCCACGACTCCGTGGTGGACGCGGACGGGCTGGGTGCGGGTCTGGTGGTCGACCACCTCGTGTCGTTGGGGCACCGCCGGATCGCCCTGCTGTCGGCCCCCGGCACCAGGGCGAGCAGGTGGAAGCTCACCCCGGAGATCGTCCTGACCGGTGGCTACCTGGAGGCGATGGAACGCCACGGACTCCGGGACTCCGCCGAGGTCGTCCCCACGGACTACTCCGACGAGGGCGGCTACCGCGCAGGCCTCCGACTGCTGGGCGGCCCCAACCCGCCGACGGCCGTCATGGCGGGTGCCGACGTGGCCGCCCTCGGCGTCTACCGGGCGGCCGACGAACTCGGCCTGGCCATCCCCCGCGACGTGTCGCTGGTCGGGTACAACAACACCGCCGTCGCCGCTCTCGCCCCGGTGCAGCTCACCAGCGTCGACCAGGCCGGGCACACCATGGGCTCCACCGCGGCACGCATGCTCCTGGAGCGGGTCGAGGGCCACCGGACCCGTGCCATGCAGACCTCCATGACCCCGCGTCTCGTGGTCCGCCGCAGTACCGCTGCGCCGAAGGCCGACTGAACGGACCGCAGGAGCGCGGTCCCGGTGCAGCCCTCCGCCGTCGCGACGGCACCGTGGGATCGAACGGTTTCAAGGACTCAGGACGCGTGGCCGATCTCATGCACCCCGGAGGCTGGAACGCCGGACCACGATCTCCGGCTGGAAGAGGACCTGGCGGTGCCGGTGCCCGGCGGCGGCGTCGCCGGTCTCCTCCAGCAGGAGCTCGGCCGCGGTCCGGCCCATCGTCTCCGCCGGTTGGCGCACCGAGGTCAGGGGCACTGCGGCCGCCGCGGCGAATTCGATGTCGTCGTACCCGACGATCGCAAGGTCCTCGGGTACGCGCAGGCCGGCGGCGTAGGCCGTCTGGAGGACTCCCAGGGCCAGCAGGTCGTTGGCGCAGAACACGGCGGTCGGCCGCGGCGTGAGCCCGAGGATCCGCGCACCGGCGTCCCGGCCCGCTGCCACGTCCAGCCGGTCGACGCCGACGTCGACCAGGCACTCCGGGCCGTACCCCTCCTGCCCCAGTGCTCCCAGGGCGCCTTCGCGCCTGTCCCGCACCTGCTGCAGGGGGTGGTTCCCGCCCACGAAGGCGATGTGGCGGTACCCGCCCTCCAGCAGGTGCCGGACGGCCATGGCGCCGCCCGCGACGTCGTCCACCGCGACCGAACAGGCATCCGCGCCCGGCAGCACGCGGTCCACGAGGACGAACGGGACGCCGTTGCGGCGCAGCACCGCCGTCGCCGCAGCGGTGGCGTCCGCCGGGGTGAGCAGGACGCCGCGCACCCGCTGCTCGGCGAAGAGCGACAGGTAGTCGGCCTCGTCGGCGGGGCTCTGCGCACTGTTGCAGACCATCACGCCCAGGCCCGCCGCGCGGGCGGTCTTCTCGGCCCCCTTGGCGACCGAGACGAAGAAGGGGTTGCCGAGGTCGAGGACGAGCAGGCCCAGGATACGGCTGCGGCCGGCCCGGAGCTGCCGGGCGGACTCGCTGCGGACGTAGCCGAGTTGGTCGATGGCGGCCTGGACGCGGTGGCGGGTGTCCTCCCCGACCACGTCCGGACGGTTGATCACGTTCGACACCGTGCCGACGGAGACGCCGGCCAGCCGTGCGACGTCCTTGATTCCAGCCGTACCGCCCATGAGCTCGTTCCACCCCGCGCCAGCAGTTGAAAAGTTTCACCGGCCGTCGGCCCGGTGCCGATCTCAAGTTACGCCAGCTCCGTTCGTCACACCAGCAGCGTCTTGACGGTGCGGACGATTCGACCTACGGTCTTCTTGAAACGATTCAACTGCTTCGAGGGGTGCCCGTGTCCGAGCGGTCGGCTGTAAAGAGTGCGCTGAAGGCCCAGCGCATCGAGACCCCCTCGTGGGGCTACGGAAACTCCGGAACCCGGTTCAAGGTGTTCGCCCAGCCCGGTGTGCCGCGCGACCCGTTCGAGAAGCTCGCGGACGCCGCCCAGGTCCACGCCGTGACCGGCGTCGCACCGAAGGTGTCGCTGCACATCCCGTGGGACCGGGTCGAGGACTACGCCGAACTCGCCGCGCACGCCCACGGCCTGGGGGTGGAGATCGGTGCGGTCAACGCCAACGTCTTCCAGGACGACGACTACAAGCTCGGCTCCGTCACCCACCCCGACGCCCACGTGCGGCGCAAGGCGGTCGACCACCTGCTCGAATGCGTCGACATCATGGACGCCACCGGCTCGCGCGACCTCAAGCTGTGGTTCTCCGACGGCACCAACTACCCCGGCCAGGACGACATCGCCGCCCGTCAGGGCCGCCTCGCCGAAGCCCTCGCCGAGGTGTACGCCCGGCTCGGTGACACCCAGCGGATCCTGCTGGAGTACAAGCTCTTCGAGCCCGCCTTCTACACCATGGACGTGCCGGACTGGGGTACGGCGTTCGCCCACTGCCTCACGCTGGGCCCCAAGGCGCAGGTCGTGGTGGACACGGGGCACCATGCCCCCGGCACCAACATCGAGTTCATCGTCGCGTTCCTGCTGCGGGAGGGGAAGCTCGGCGGCTTCGACTTCAACTCCCGCTTCTACGCGGACGACGACCTGATGGCCGGCGCGGCCGACCCCTTCCAGCTCTTCCGCATCATGCACGAGGTCGCCAAGAACGGCGGTCTGGACGCGCGGACCGGCGTCGCGTTCATGCTCGACCAGTGCCACAACATCGAGGCGAAGATCCCCGCGGTCATCCGCTCCGTGATGAACGTCCAGGAGGCCACCGCCAAGGCCCTGCTCGTCGACCTCGACGCGCTGGGCGCGGCCCAGCAGAGCGGTGACGTGCTGGCGGCGAACGCGGTGCTGATGGACGCCTTCGCGACCGACGTCCGTCCCCTGCTGGCCGAGGTCCGCGAGGAGACGGGCCTGAACCCGGACCCCCTCGCCGCCTACCGCGCCACCGGCTGGGCGGAGAAGACCGCCGCCGAGCGCGTCGGCGGCGAGCAGGCCGGCTGGGGCGCCTGACCCATCCCGCCCCGCGGGCCGGCCGGCTTCGGCGCACCCTCCGGCCGACCCGCACCCCCTGCGATGTGAGCGCCACCCCGCACCGACGAAGGAAACCTCCCACCATGGCTCTGCACCTCGAAGTCGCCGCGCTGCTGGCCCGCTCCAACCGGCTCGGCTCCGACCCGCGCAACACCAACTACGCCGGCGGCAACACCTCCGCCCAGGGCACCGGCACCGACCCCGCCACCGGCCGCGACGTCGAACTGCTCTGGGTCAAGGGCTCCGGCGGCGACCTCGGCACCCTCACCGAGAGCGGCCTCGCCGCGCTGCGCCTGGACAGGCTGCGCGCCCTGGTGGACGTCTACCCGGGCGTCGAGCGCGAGGACGAGATGGTCGCCGCCTTCGACTACTGCCTGCACGGACGCGGCGGCGCCGCACCGTCCATCGACACCGCGATGCACGGCCTCGTCGACGCCGCGCACGTCGACCACCTCCACCCGGACTCCGGGATCGCCCTGGCCACCGCCGCCGACGGCGAGAAGCTGACCGCCGAATGCTTCGGCGACACCGTGGTGTGGGTGCCCTGGCGCCGCCCCGGCTTCCAGCTCGGCCTGGACATCGCCGCCGTCAAGGCCGCCAACCCGCAGGCGATCGGCTGCATCCTCGGTGGCCACGGCATCACCGCCTGGGGCGACACCAGCGAGGAGGCCGAGGCCAACTCGCTGCACGTCATCCGCACCGCCGAGGCCTTCCTCGCGGAGCGGGGCAGGGCCGAGCCGTTCGGCCCGCTGCTGGACGGCTACGGCCCGCTGCCGGAGGCCGAGCGCCGCGAGCGCGCCGCCGTCCTCGCCCCGTTGATCCGCGGCCTGGCCTCCACCGACGCCCGCCAGGTCGGCCACTTCACCGACACCCCGCCGGTGCTGGACTTCCTCGCCCGCGCCGAGCACCCGCGCCTCGCCGCGCTCGGCACCTCCTGCCCGGACCACTTCCTGCGCACCAAGGTCCGCCCGCTGGTCCTCGACCTGCCCGCCGGCGCACCGCTGGACGAGGCGGTGGCCCGGCTGAAGGAGCTCCACACCGCGTACCGCACCGACTACCAGGCCTACTACGACCGCCACGCCACCGCCGACTCGCCCGCGATCCGCGGCGCCGACCCGGCGATCGTCCTCGTCCCGGGTGTGGGCATGTTCTCCTTCGGCAAGGACAAGCAGACCGCCCGCGTGGCCGGGGAGTTCTACCTCAACGCGATCAACGTGATGCGCGGCGCCGAGTCCGTCTCCTCCTACGCGCCGATCGAGGAGAGCGAGAAGTTCCGCATCGAGTACTGGGCCCTGGAGGAGGCCAAGCTCCAGCGGATGCCGAAGCCCAAGCCCCTCGCCTCCCGGGTCGCCCTGGTCACCGGCGCAGGCTCCGGCATCGGCAGGGCCATCGCCCATCGCCTGGCCGCCGAAGGCGCCTGCGTGGTCGTCGCCGACCTCAACACCGAGAACGCCGCCGCCGTCGCCGAGGAACTCGGCGGCCCTGACAAGGCCGTGGCGGTCACGGTGAACGTCACCGACGAGGAGCAGATCGCGGAGGCCTTCAAGGCCGCGGCCCTCGCCTTCGGCGGCGTCGACCTCGTCGTCAACAACGCCGGCATCTCCATCTCCAAGCCGCTGCTGGAGACCACCGCCAAGGACTGGGACCTCCAGCACGACATCATGGCCCGCGGCTCCTTCCTCGTATCCCGCGAGGCCGCCCGCACCATGATCGAGCAGAACCTCGACGGCGACATCGTCTACATCGCCTCCAAGAACGCCGTCTTCGCCGGCCCGAACAACATCGCCTACTCCGCCACCAAGGCCGACCAGGCCCACCAGGTCCGGCTGCTGGCCGCGGAGCTGGGCGAGCACGGCATCCGCGTCAACGGCGTCAACCCCGACGGCGTCGTCCGCGGCTCCGGCATCTTCGCCGCGGGCTGGGGCGCCCAGCGTGCCGCCACCTACGGCATCGAGGAGGAGAAGCTCGGCGAGTTCTACGCCCAGCGCACCCTCCTCAAGCGCGAGGTGCTCCCCGAGCACGTCGCGAACGCCGTCTTCGCCCTGACCGGCGGCGACCTCACCCACACCACCGGCCTGCACGTCCCCGTCGATGCCGGCGTCGCCGCGGCCTTCCTGCGCTGACACCACCCCGAACCGCTCCGGCGGCCCCCGCCGCACACGCTCCGTCAGGCGGGACACGAGGGTGGCGGCCGGTGCGCACCACCGGCCGTTCGGCCCCGGAGCACCAAGGTGCGGCCGCGCCGACGACGTCGCGGCCGCACCGCCCGACCACCCTGTCGCCCCCGTACCACCGAGGACCACCCTGTCGTGAAACCCACCCCCTCCACCCCGCCCACGGCCTTCGCCGCGGCGGACCTCGGCGCCACCAGCGGCAGGGTCGTCGTCGGCCGGGTCGGCCGCGACACCCTCGGCCTCACCGAGGTCCGCCGCTTCGACAACGGGCCGGTCCAGCTCCCCGACGGTCTCCACTGGAACGTCCTCGGCCTGTACCAGGGCATCCTCGACGGACTGCGTGAAGCCGCACGTTCCACCACCATCGCCTCCGTCGGCATCGACAGCTGGGCCGTCGACTACGGCCTGCTCGACGACGACGGCGCGCTCGTCGCCACCCCCTTCCACTACCGCGACCCGCGCACCGCCCCCGTCGTCGAACAGGTCTGGGGCCGCATCCAGGCCCGGGACCTCTACCACATCACCGGCCTGCAGCACCTGCCCTTCAACACCGTCTACCAGCTCGCCGCGGAGAAACACCTCCACCGGGCCCGCACCCTGCTGCTCATCCCGGACCTCATCACCCACTGGCTCACCGGCACGACCGGAACGGAAGCCACCAACGCCTCCACCACCGGCCTGTACGACGCCCGCACCGGCACCTGGTCGCAGCCGGTCCTCGCCGCGCTCGGCCTCGACCCGGCCCTGCTGCCCCCGCTGCGCCGCCCGGGCGACCTCGCCGGCACCCTGCTGCCGCACGTGGCGGAGACGGTCGGACTCCCCGCCGCCACGCCCGTCACGGCGGTCGCCTCCCACGACACCGCGTCCGCCGTGGTCGCCGTCCCCGCCACCACCACCGACTTCGCCTACATCTCCTGCGGCACGTGGTCCCTGGCGGGTCTCGAACTCGACCGGCCCGTCCTCACCGACGCCTCCCGGGCCGCGAACTTCACCAACGAACTCGGCATCGACAACACCACCCGGTACCTGCGCAACATCATGGGCCTGTGGCTGCTCAGCGAGAGCCAGCGCACCTGGCGGGCGCGCGGGCTTCCGCACCACCTGCCCCCACTCCTCGACGAAGCCGCGCGTGCCCGTCCCTTCGCCGCGCTCGTCAACCCCGACGCCCCCGAATTCCTGGCACCCGGCGACATCCCGGCCCGCATCGCCGAGTACTGCGCCCGCACCGGCCAGACCCCGCCGGAGAGCCAGGGCGCCGTCGTGCGCTGCATCCTGGAGAGCCTCGCGCTCGCCCACCGCCACACCCTGCGGCAGGCCGCGGAACTCGCCGGACGCGACATCCGCGTCGTCCACCTCGTCGGCGGCGGCAGCCGCAACGAACTGCTGTGCCAGTTCACCGCCGACGCCACCGGCCTGCCGGTCGTCGCCGGCCCCACCGAGGCCACCGCCCTGGGCAACGTCCTCGTCCAGGCCCGCGCCCACGCCGTGGTCGGGGACCGCTCCGACATGCGCCGCCTGGTCTCCCGCACCCAGGACCTGCGCCGCTACACCCCGAAGGGCGATGCGAAGGCGTGGAACTCCGCCGCCGCCCGCATCGGCCTGTCGTGACCGGAGAACGAGAAGCCGGAGAACGAGAAGCCGGAGAACGAGAATGAGCACCCTTCCCCACCTCCCCGACCCCGGAGCTGCGATGCGTGTCGCGTTGTTCGTCACCTGTGTCAACGATGCCCTCTTCCCGGGTACGGGCAGGGCGGTGGTGGCGTTGCTGGAGCGGCTGGGGGTGGAGGTGGACTTCCCGGCTGCGCAGACGTGTTGCGGGCAGCCGCAGTTCAACACCGGGTACCGGCGGGGGACGGAGCCGCTGGTGCGCCGGATGGGTGAGGCGTTCGCGGGCTACGAGTACGTGGTGACGCCGTCGGGTTCGTGTGCGGCGATGGTGCGGGAGAACTATCCGCGGATCGGGGCGAAGGCGGTGGCGGAGGGGCGGGGGAGTGAACTCGCCTCGGTGGCTGATGTCTTGGTGCCGCGGGTGTTCGAGCTGACGGAGTTCCTGGTGGACGTGCTCGGCGTGGTCGATGTGGGGGCGTACTTCCCGCACACGGTGACGTACCACCCGTCCTGTCACGGGTTGCGGGTGCTGGGGCTGGGGGAGCGGCCGCGCAGGTTGCTGGAGGCGGTGAAGGGGCTGGAGTTGCGGGAGTTGCCGGGTGCGCAGGAGTGCTGCGGGTTCGGCGGGACGTTCGCGGTGAAGAATCCGGATGTGTCCGCGGCGATGGGTGCGGACAAGGTCCGCAACGCGCTCGCCACCGGTGCGGAGGTGTTGTGCGGGGCGGACAACTCCTGCCTGCTGCACGTCGGTGGCACCCTGCGCCGGCAGGGCGCGCCGGTCCGTGCGGTGCACCTCGCGGAGATCCTTGCTTCCACCGAAGGGGAGTTGTTCGCATGAGTGGCACCTACCTGGGCATGCCCGCTTTTCCTGAGGCTGCCAGGGTCTCCACGAAGAACGAGCGGTTGCGGGCGAATCTGACCCGGGCGACGCGGACGATCCGCGACAAGCGGGCCGTGGCGGTCGGTGAACTCGACGACTGGGCGCAGCTGCGGCAGGCGGGCAAGGACATCAAGGACCGCACGCTGGCCCGCCTGGACGAGTATCTGCTGCAGGCGGAGGCGGCGGTGCAGGCGGCCGGCGGCATCGTGCACTGGGCGGCGGATGCGGCGGAGGCCAACCGGATCGTGGCCGGTCTGGTGAAGGCGAAGGGCGAGCGGGAGGTGGTGAAGGTCAAGTCGATGGCGACGCAGGAGATCGGGTTGAACGAGGCGCTGGCCGCGGAGGGCATCACCGCCTACGAGACCGACCTCGCGGAGCTGATCGTGCAGCTGGGGGACGATCTGCCCTCGCACATCCTGGTGCCTGCGATCCACCGCAACCGCGGGGAGATCCGGGACATCTTCACCGAGGCGATGGGCCGCTGGGGCCGGCCTGCGCCGGAGGGGCTGAGCGACCGTCCGGCGGATCTGGCGGAGGCGGCGCGGCTGCATCTGCGGGAGAAGTTCCTGCGGGCGAAGGTCGCGGTCTCCGGCGCGAACTTCCTCATCGCCGAGACCGGCACGCTGGTGGTGGTGGAGTCGGAGGGCAACGGCCGGATGTGCCTGACCCTCCCGGAGACGCTGATCTCGGTGGTCGGCATCGAGAAGGTCATCCCGACCTGGCGTGACCTGGAGGTGTTCCTGCAACTCCTGCCGCGCTCCTCGACCGCGGAGCGGATGAACCCCTACACCTCGACCTGGACGGGCACCACCGACGGCGACGGACCCGCCGAGTTCCACCTGGTGCTGCTGGACAACGGCCGCACGGCCACGCTCGCGGACGAGGTCGGGCGGCAGGCGCTGCGCTGCATCCGCTGCTCGGCGTGCTTGAACGTGTGCCCGGTCTACGAGCGGGCGGGTGGTCACGCGTACGGCTCGCCCTATCCGGGGCCGATCGGGGCGATCCTCAGCCCGCAGCTGCGGGGCCTGGCCTCCGAGGTGGACGCTTCGCTGCCGTTCGCGTCCACGCTGTGCGGGGCGTGCTACGAGGTGTGCCCGGTGGCGATCGACATTCCCGAGGTGCTGGTGCACCTGCGGGAACAGGTTGTCGAACAGAGCTCCGGCCACCGTGTGGAGCGGGCCGCGATGAAGGCCGCGACCTGGCTGCTGGACCACCCCGCCGCGTTCGGCGCCGCCGAACGCGTCGCCGCGAAGACCCGCGCCCTGCACCCCGGGAAGCTGCCGCTGCCGGGCCCGGCGAAGGCCTGGACCGACACCCGCGACCTGCCGCAACTGCCCGCCGAGCCCTTCCGCGACTGGTGGAAGAAGAACCGCACTCCCGAGGTGGACCGATGAGCTCCCGCGAGCAGATCCTCGCCCGCATCCGCACCGCCCGCACCGACGTCCCCGATGGCCCGGACGACCGTCCCGTTCCGCGTGACTACTGCGAGTCGCACGTCGGGGACGCCCCGGCCGCCGAGGTGCTCGACCTGCTGGTCGAGAATCTCGCCGACTACCGGGCGATCGTCCACCGCGTCACCCCCGAGGGCCTGCCTGCCCTCCTCGCCCGCCTGCTGTCGGAGCGAGGTGCCCGCAGCGTCGCTGTCCCGGAGGGTCTGCCCCGGCACTGGCTCGCCGAGAGCGCTGCCGAGCGGCTGCCCGACGACGGCACCCTCTCCGCCCGGCAGCTCGACACCGTGGACAGCGTCGTCACCGGCTGTGCGCTCGCCGTCGCCGAGACCGGCACGATCGTGCTCGACGCGGGGCCCGCCCAGGGCCGCCGCCTGCTCACCCTGGTGCCCGACCACCACGTCTGCGTGGTCCGCGCCGACCAGGTCGTCGCTTCCCTTCCCCAGGCCCTGCCGCTGCTGGACCCGGCCCGACCGCAGACCTGGATCTCCGGCCCGTCCGCCACCAGCGACATCGAACTCGACCGCGTCGAAGGCGTGCACGGCCCGCGCACCCTCGACGTCGTCATCGTCGCCTGACGACTCCCCGGGATCCACTCCTCGGACGGACCGGCAGGGCCGCCTTGTCCGCAGGGGCGCCATGCCGCCGTGTGCAGGGAGGTCCGCCACGCGCGAGACTGAGGAAGCGGACGGGACACCGGCTCTGCGGACCTGTCCGGGCCCTCCGAAGGCAGGTGAGAAGCGTGGGAGTTCCCCCCGGGTGCGGGGCGCTGCTTCTGCTGGAGGGTGACGAGGTCCTCGGCCTGACCGGCGAGGCCGTGCGACTGCTCGGCGGATCCGCGGAGCGCATCCGGACGACCGCCATGTCCGGTCTTCTGGACCCGTGGCCCGGCCAGCCGCAGAGGGAGAGCGCCGCACGTCCGTGGCGGGCCCGCGTCCGGGGGACACGGGAGCAGGTGAGATGCCGTGTGGCGGTCTTCCGCGACTCGGAACCGGCCAGAGCCGTGCTCCAGCTGGTCCCGGAGAAGGACGCCGAGCACCTGGAGCAGGACGAGGCACTGCTGCAGGCGCTGTTCTCGCAGACGAAGTTCGGCCTTGCAGTGCACGACGCGGATCTGAACGTGACCCGGGTGAGTCTCAACGCCGAGTTCCGCGCACCGCACGACGGACTGATGGTCGAGCCCTCCGGCGGACGACCGCTCACGGAGACGCTGGTGGCGCAGGACGCCGCGACGATCGCCGGCCTGTTGCGCCGTGTCCTGGAGAGGGGGGAGCCGCTGCTGGAGCTGCCGCAGCGGGCGCGGCGGCTGGATCAGCCGCTGACCGATCGGTTCGTCTCCCTGTCGGCGATCCCGCTGGCGGGCTCCGACGGTCGTCCCAGCGGTGTGGTGGCGACCTTCACGGACATCACGGCCGAGCACCGGGAGAAGGAGGGCCGTCTGCTCACCGGGGAGGCGGCCCGCCGGATCGGCGCCGACCTCGACCCGGTCCGGTGCGCGCAGGAACTGGTCGACGTCCTGGTGCCGGCCTTCGCGGACGCGGCGGCCGTCGACCTCGCTGAAGCCGTTCTCCTCGGCGAGGAGCCGGGGGCGTTGCGGCAGGAGGCGCCTCACCGGCGGACCGCCCACCGCGGGGGCGACGGTCGTCTGCTCCCGACGGGCCGGGACGGTGAACGGGCGACGATGGAGGTCGAGCTGCGGGCCCGGGGCCAGGTACTGGGCCGGGTCGTGGTGGGCCGGTCGCCGGAGCGGGGAGCGTTCGACTCCCTCGACGAGGGGGTGGCAGGGGAGATCGCATCCCGTACGGCCCTGAGCATCGACAACGCCCGGCGGTACGTCCGTGAGCGCCGGAGCGTCGAGGTGCTCCGGCGGAGCCTTCTGCCGTCCCGGCCGGAGGAGATCAGCGCAGCGGACATCGGGCTTCTCCACACACGGGCGGGGGCCGCGGGCGCCGGTTCCGGCGCCTGGGTGGACGTCGTGCCGCTCTCGTCGACCAGGGTGGCCTTCACCGCCGGACGGACCACCGGCCACGGTATTCGTGCCGCCGCCGCCGCGGGACGGCTGCGGACGGCGGTCCAGACGCTGTCCGACCTCGATCTCGCGCCCGAGGAGCTCCTGACGCACGTGGACGAACTCGTGCGGCGTCTGGCGCGTGCCGACGGGCTCGGCCGATCGGATGCCGGACAGGCCGGGGAGGCCGGGGAGGACGAGGTCGGGGGCGAGGTGGGCGCCACCTGCCTGTACGCGGTCTACGACCCGGTCACCGGCCTCTGCGCGATGGCGAGCGCCGGCCATCACGCTCCTCTCCTGATCTCGGCCGACGGCGGGACGCTCCCCGTCCCCCTGGTACCGGGCCCGCCTCTCGGGCGGGAGAGCACGCCGTTCGAGACCGTGGAGTTCCATGTCGAGCCGGGCAGTGTGCTGATCCTGTCCGCCGGCGGACCGGCCGAACCGGTCGCGTCGCCCCCGTCCAGCGATCGGATGACGGGAGACCCGGAAGCGGTGGGTGTCCTTCGGAAGGTTCTCGACGATCCGCTTGCGGAGAACGTGGTGCCGGACGGAGTGGCCCTGGCGGCCCGGGTGCGGGTGCTGCCTCCGGGCAGCACGGCGTACTGGCAGTTCCCGGCCGATCCGTTCGTCGTCGCGCAGGCCCGCGAGGCCGTGACGGGTAGCCTGGCAGCCTGGGGGCTCCAGGACATGGCCTTCGTCACCGAACTCGTCGCGAGCGAGCTGGTGACCAACGCCATCCGGTACGCCGGCGGACCGGTGGGCCTGCGGCTGATCAACGATCGGTCGCTGATCTGCGAGGTGTCCGACCCGAGCCAGACCCAGCCGCATCTGCGCCACGCCCGTCTCACGGACGAGGGCGGCCGCGGGTTGTTCCTCGTGCACCAGCTGACCGAGCAGTGGGGGAGCCGGTACACGGGCGCGGGCAAGACGATCTGGACCGCGCAGAGCATCGAAGACGCCACCCGGTGAGGCTGTGCCGTGAGGTGGCTGACCCGGGGGAGGGCTCCGCTACTCCCCGAGGCCGCTCCCGTCCGCGGTGAGCCGGCGGCAGAGCCGGTCGAGGTAGTTCCGGTACGCGCCGAGCATGTCCCATGTCCCGTCGCTGAGTCCCCACTGGATCTGGAACCCGTCGGCGACGGCGAGCAGTTCGCGCGCCACGGTGGTGCCGTCGGTGCCGGGGTCCAGGGCGCCGGAGGAGACGCCCTGCCCCGCCGCCTTCTCGATGAGGGCGGTGATGCGGGCGTAGCGCTCGCGGAAGTAGGCGTGCGCCGGGTGGTCCTCGGCCGTGGCCTCGGCGGACAGCAGCGTGTACATCTGCATCAGTCCGGGCTGGGTGAGGTTGAAGGCCGTGTGCTCGCAGATCAGGCCGAGGAGCTGTACGAGGTCGGGCCGCTCCAGGTCGAGCCGGCTGTAGAACAGTTCGACGGCCTGCAGTTCCCGGACCTCCAGGACGGTGCGCAGGAGCTCGCGCTTGTTCCCGAAGTGGTGGAGGAGCCCGGCGTACGAGATCCCCACGTCGGCGGCGATCTTCTGCATGGAGGCGTTGAGATAGCCGCGTTCGGCGAAGTGCCCCATGGCCGCCTCGACGATGCGTCGGCGGCGGTCGTCGGCGGCGGCGTAGGTGCCGGTGCGCCGGCGGGTGCGGGCCGGTTTCTCCGTGGGGTTCGCGGCAGGCGGGGTCGGTTCGGCGTCGGGCATGGTCAGCAGCTTAGAGCGGTGGAGGAGGGCCTGATCCGGCATGTCCGGGTTACGGCTGGGTGTGACCCAGGTTACACTGCTAAAAACCTATATCGATGTCTGTTTTTAGCCTACGGTGGGCACCACCCCACCCCCTCGCCGCTTCCGCGGTCCGGCGGCCGCCCGCATGCGCGCCCGCCGACGCCCCGAAGGGACACCGATGTCCACCTCCGCGCCCCCCACGCCCGCGGCCCCTGCCGCCGACTCCGACAGACGCCTCGGCGGACGCCTCACGCTGGTGCTGCTCGCCATGCTGTGGCCCGCCCAGATGCTCACCGTCGCGGGTGTCTTCACCGCGCTCACCCAGGCGTCCATCGCCCAGCACTTCCACACCACCCAGATCGCCTGGTTCACCCTGGTCTACTCGCTGGTCGTGACCTGCGTGACGCCCTTCGTGGCACGGGCCGGAGACCTCTTCGGCCGCCGGCGCGTCATGCTCTGGATCCTCGCCGCCGGCATCGTCGGCGACCTCCTGGTGGTCATGGCGCCCAACTACGAGACCATGCTGGTGGGCCGCGGCCTCGCAGGCCTCTACGGCCCGATGGCCGCCCTCGTGTACGCCTCCGCCCGCGACGTGTTCCCGCCCCGCCACGTCGGCCTCGCGACCGGCGCCATCGGCAGCTCGGCCGGCATCGTCCTGGTCACCTGCCCGCTGCTGGGCGGCTGGCTGCTCGACCACTTCGGCTTCAAGGGTGCCCTCTGGGCGCTGACGGGCGGCGTCGCCCTCGGGTTCGTCCTGGTGCTGTGCTTCGTCCCGAAGATCCCCCCGACCGAGACCAACGTGTCCTTCGACTGGTGGGGCGGCCTCCTGCTCGGCGCCAGCGCCACCGCGATGATCTACGCCATCGGGCAGGGCGGCACCTGGGGCTGGACCGACGCCCGCCTGCTGGGCCTCCTCGGCCTGTCGGCCGTCCTCGCGGTCCTCTTCGTCCTCGTCGAGCTCCGCGCGGCCGAACCGCTCCTCGACGTCCGCATGCTGGCCCGCCGCGACGTGGCCAGCGTCCTGGTGAGCACGGCCGTCGGTCAGGGCACGTTCTTCGCGGCCGGCACCATGATCGTGTTCGTCGCGCTCTTCCCGCACATCCCCGGCGTCTCCGACGGCCTCGGCTGGACGGGCACCCACAACGCGGTCGTGGGTCTCCCCGCCGGCGTCCTCATCATCCTGGTCGGCCTCGCCGCCGGTGTCCTCACCCGCAGGATGGACCCCCGCATTCCCTGGCGCGTCGGTCTGGCGATCACCGCCGCCGGCATGGTCGGCCAGGGCCTGTACCACCACAACGAGATGCAGATCATCCTCTTCGGCTGCCTGACCAACCTCGGCGCCGGTCTCGTCCTGGCCTGTGCGGGCATCCTCCTGCTCGGCGTGGTCTCGCAGAAGGAGCAGGGCGTCGCCAGCGGCATGTCGATCATGCTGACCAACCTGATGAACACCATCGCCACCCAGATCCTGTTCTCCGCGCTGAACAGCGACAGCCGGGTCCTCGACGGCACCAGCTTCTACCTCGACGGCGGGCTGCGCAGCGCCTACTTCGCCATGGCCGCCTGCATGGCCTTCGCGCTCCTGCTGTCCGTCTTCATCCCCAAGGTCCTGCGCTCCGACCAGATCGAGTCCGGCACCGCCGTCTCCGCCTGACCCGCCCCGTGTGGGGTGCGCCGCACCCACCCGCGGCGCACCCCCGCCCTCCTGCACCCCCCGAAGGACGCCTCCCGCATGACGGTCACCACGTCGACCAGCCCCGCCCTCCACCCCTACCAGGACCCCGGCAAGCCGGTCGGCGAACGCGTCGCGGACCTCCTGGGCCGCATGACCGTGGAGGAGAAGGCAGGCCAGCTCTTCCACGCGATGACGACCCTCGGCGACCGGGGGGAACTCGCGGACGACCCGCAGCGGGCTTTCGGTGGGTTCACCGTCCGGCAGATGGTCGCCGAGAAGGGCATGACGCACTTCAACCTGATCGGCGCCGCCACCGCACGCGAGATGGCCGAGTGGCACAACCGCGTCCAGGAACTCGCGGCCGCGACCCGCCTCGGCATCCCGGTCACCCTCTCCACCGACCCGCGGCACGCGTTCACCGACAACCCCGGCACCGGCATGGCGGCCGGCCCCTTCTCCGAGTGGCCCGAGTCCCTCGGGCTCGCCGCGGTCGGCGACCCGGAGCTGGTGCGGCAGTACGCCGACACCGTGCGCCGCGAGTACCTCGCGGTGGGCCTGCGCCTGGCCCTGCACCCGCAGGTCGACCTGGCGACGGAACCGCGCTGGTCCCGCATCTGCAACACCTTCGGCGAGGACGCCGACCTCACCTCCCGACTGGTCGGCCCCTACCTGGAGGGGCTGCGCGGCCCCGGCGACTCCCTGGGCCCCGACAGCGTCTCCGCGGTCGTCAAGCACTTCCCCGGCGGAGGCCCGCAGAAGGACGGCGAGGACCCGCACTTCCCGTACGGCAGGGAGCAGGTCTACCCCGGCGGCCTCTTCGACCACCACCTCGCCCCGTTCCGGGCGGCCCTCGCCGCAGGCGCCACCCAGATGATGCCGTACTACGGCATGCCCGTCGGCACGCCGTACGAGGAGGTCGCGTTCGGTTTCAACCGCGGCATCGTCACCGGTCTGCTCCGCGAGGAGCTCGGCTTCGACGGCATCGTCCTCAGCGACTGGGGCATCATCAGCGACAGCGACATCATGGGCGAGCCGCACCCCGCCCGCGCCTGGGGGGTCGAACACCTCGACCGCCACGAGCGCATCCTCAAGGCCCTGGACGCCGGGGTCGACCAGTTCGGCGGCGAGGCCTGCCCGGAACTCGTCGTCGACCTCGTCCGTGACGGACGGCTCCCCGAATCCCGCCTCGACACCTCCGTCGGACGCCTCCTCGCCGAGAAGTTCCGGCTCGGCCTGTTCGACGACCGCCGCCACGTCGACCCCGACCACGCCGAGGCCACCGTCGGACGCGCCGACCTCCGGGCCCTCGGCGCCGCCGCGCAGCGCAGGTCGGTCACCCTGCTCAAGAACACCGACGGCCTCCTGCCGCTGCCCGGGCGCCCCCGCCTCTTCCTGCAGGGCGTCGCGCCCGGCACCGCCGCCGCCTACGGCCGGCCCGTCGACGACCCGGCCGACGCAGACCTCGCCGTCATCCGGCTGGACACCCCGTTCGAACCCCGCAGCGGACGCTTCGAGTCCTTCTTCCGCGCCGGCCGCCTCGACTTCGCCCCCGAGCGCCTCGCGGAGATCCTCGACCTCATGGCGAAGGTCCCCACCGTGGTCGCCGTCCACCTCGACCGGCCCGCCGTCATCCCCGAGATCGCCGAACGGGCCCACGCCCTCCTCGCGGTCTACGGCGCGAGCGACCGGGCGGTGCTGGACGTCCTGTTCGGCCGGGCCCGCCCCGAGGGCCGACTCCCGTTCCAGCTGCCACGCTCGATGGCGGAGGTGGAACAGGGCCGCCCGGACGTGCCGCAGGAGAGCACCGACCCGGTGTACCCCTTCGGCCACGGCCTGACCTACACCGCCTGACGCCCACCGAGCACGAGAGCACGCACGAGAGCACGAGAGCACGAGAGAGCCGCACCCATGAAGGTCACCCGCCTCCGCTTCGAACACCACCACGAACCCCTCGGCATCGGCGAACCCCGCCCCCGCCTCTCCTGGACCGCCACCGGCACGTTCCGGCACCAGGACGCCTACGAGATCGAGACCCGCGACGCCCACGGCACCACCCGCACCCACACCGTCCACTCCGCCGACAGCGTCCTCGTCCCGTGGCCCGACACGGCCCTCACCTCCCGCGAACGCCGCGAGGTACGCGTACGGCTGTGGGCCGACGGCAACCCCGGGCCCGGCCCCTGGAGCGCCTGGCACCCCGTCGAGGCCGGTCTCCTCGAACCCGCGGACTGGACCTGCCCCGCGGTGTCCCCCGACAGCGACGACCCCGCCGCCGCCGACCCCCGGCCCGCCCATCTGCTGCGCACCGAGTTCCACCTCACCGCCCCCGTCGCGTCCGCCCGCCTCCGCACCACCGCGCTCGGCGTCCACGAGGTCGAGATCAACGGCCACCGCACCGACGACGACGTCCTCGCCCCCGGCTGGACCAGCTACCGCGACCGGCTACGCCACCGCACCCACGACGTCACCCACCTCCTGCACCCGGGCACCAACGCCATCGGCGCCCACCTCGCCGACGGCTGGTACCGCGGACGCCTCGCCTTCAACGGAGGCATCCGCGACATCTACGGCGACCGCACCGCCCTCCTCGCCCAACTGGAGGTCCGCTACACCGACGGCACCACCGCCACCTTCGGCACCGGCCCGCACTGGCGCTCCGCACCCGGGCCGGTCACGGCCGCCTGCCTGCTCGTCGGCGAGACCCACGACGCCCGCCTCGAACGGAACGGCTGGTCCGAGCCGGGGTTCGACGACTCCGACTGGGACGGCGTACGCGAGGCCGCCCTCGACACCGCGACCCTCGTCGCACCGACCGGGCCGCCGGTGCGCCGCACCGAGGAACGCGCCCCCGTCGAGACCCGGCACCGGCCGGACGGCACCGTCCTGCTCGACTTCGGCCAGAACCTCGTCGGCCGCCTGCGCATCCGCGTCCGCGGCGAGGCCGGGCACACCGTCACCCTGCGCCACGCCGAGGTCCTGGAGGACGGCGACCTGTGCACCCGCCCCCTGCGCGGTGCCACCGCCACCGACCGCTACACCCTCCGCGGTGCCCCCGGCGGTGAGCAGTGGGAGCCCCGCTTCACCTACCACGGCTTCCGCTACGCCGAACTCTCCCACTGGCCGGGCGAGTTCGACCCCGCCGACGTCACCGCCGTCGTCCTGCACACCGACATGGAGCGCACCGGCTGGTTCGAGTGCTCCGACCCCGCGCTCGACCGCCTGCACGAGAACGTCGTGTGGAGCATGCGCGGCAACTTCCTCGACGTCCCCACCGACTGCCCCCAGCGCGACGAACGCCTCGGCTGGACCGGCGACCTCCAGGTCTTCGCCCCCACCGCGAGCTACCTGCACGACTGCGCCGGCATGCTCACCTCCTGGCTGCGCGACCTCTCCGCCGACACCGCACGCGACGCAGGCCGGGTCACTCCGATCTTCAGCCCCCAGATCCCCGTCATCGTGCCGTTCCCGGTGCCGGAGGGGAACCAGCCGATGGCCGGCTGGGGCGACGCCGCCGTCATCGTCCCCTGGACCCTCTACCAGCGGTACGGGGACCTCGACATCCTCCGCCGCCAGTACGACGACATGCGGCGCTGGGTCGAGACCGTCCACGAGACGGCCGGCCCCGACCACCTCTGGACGGGCGAATTCCAGTTCGGGGACTGGCTCGACCCCACCGCCCCGCCGGACGCCGCCTGGCAGAGCAGCACACCCAACGCACTGGTGGCCACCGCCTACTCCGCCCACAGCACCGCCCTCGTGGCCGAGACCGCCGCCCTGCTCGGCCGCACCGACGACGCCGAGCACTTCCGCACCCTGGCCGCCGACATCCGCACCGCCTTCGTCCGGGCGTTCGTCACCGCCCCCGGCCGGCTCACCGCAGACACCCAGACCGCCCACGCGCTCGCCCTCCGGTTCGGCCTCCTCCCCGACGAACAGCACCGCACGGCGAGCGCCGACCGGCTCGCCCAGCTCGTGAAGGAATCCGGGCACACCATCGCGACCGGATTCCTCGGCACCCCCGTCGTGTGCGACGCCCTGTCGGAGCACGGCCACCTCGACACCGCCTACCGGCTGCTCCTCCAGCGCCGACCCCCCTCCTGGCTGTACCAGGTCGAGATGGGGGCGACGACGACGTGGGAGCGCTGGGACAGCATGCTTCCCGACGGCACCGTCAACCCGGGCGAGATGACGTCGTTCAACCACTACGCGCTCGGCGCCGTCGCCGACTGGATCCACCGCACCGTCGGCGGACTCGCCCCCGGCGCCCCCGGCTACCGCACCCTCGTGATCAGGCCCCGCCCCGGCGGCGGCATCACCTGGGCACGCACCGCCCACACCACGCCGTACGGCCGTGCCGAGGTCCACTGGCGCCAGGAGGACGACGGGCACCTCGTCGTGGAGACGCAGATCCCGCCGGCGACGACCGCGATCCTCGAACTCCCGGGAGCCGAAGCCCTCCACCTGGGGCCCGGCCACCACGTCCACCGCACCTGACACCCCGCGCGCACAAGGCAGACCTCCATGCCAGAACCGCAACACACCGACCCGGTGGCCCAGTTCACCCGGCAGCTGAACCACCTGGTGGCAGCACTCGACCCGGGGGAGGGCTGGTACGCCTTCCTCCTCCAGCAGGACGAACGGGCCGTCCGCGCCTACCTCGACGGTACGAGCGTCCCCCCGTGGGACGTCGTGTCATCCCTGCTCGACGATTCCGACCACAAACGAGGTGTGATCGAGGGAGCCCGCGACCGGGCACGGGATCTCCACCGCGCCGCCGTCGGCGCCCACGACCGCCGGATCGGGCGGCCGGCCCTCCTCGGCCGGCTCGACACGGCACGCGACGAACGAGACGAGGCGGCCGCACAGCTCCGCAGGCTCTACGAGCCACGCCCGGGAGGGAGTTCGCGGCCGCAGCCGACCGCAGACCTGTTCCCCGCACGCGACCGCCACGAGCGGGCGTCCGCGAGGTTCCTGGAACTCGAAGCCCGGCTGGCGTTCCTCGATGCCGCCCTCGCCGCGGAGCCCGGAGCGTCGGCACCGCACCCTCCTCCCGCGGCGACCCGGCGCACTGCGCGAGCGGCCAGTGCGGCGCTGGCAGCCATCGCCTTCGGTGCACCGCAGGTCCAGGAACCCGAGGCCAGGGCCGTCCTGCCGCAGCCGGTGGCGGATCCCGCAGTTGCAGCCGCGGCCGTCGGCGCCGCGAGGTCCGCGACCGTCCGTCTCGCCGACCTGCGGGCGAAGGGGCTCGGGGGGCAGGCCCACATCGCGCTGTGCGAGGCCGTCACCGGTCCGGACGGCCATACGGTCGCCCTGCTCCGGGAGCTGGAGACGTCCGGCCAGGCCGCGGAGATCCCCACACTGCTGTGGGAGGCGGCGTCCCTTCCACCGGCCCGTCTCGCCGCACTCGCCTGCGCACTCTGCGATGCGGACCGGGAAGCGGACGCCCGGACTCTCCTCCGCAACGCCTCCTCCCGCCCCGCCGCCGACCTGACGGCAGCGGCGTCGGCCCTTCTCGCCGCCCACCGTGGGCCTCAACTCGACATGCTCCTCGAACCGCTCCTGAGGACACGCCGGTACCAGCAGGCCGTTCTGATCGGGCAGCAGGAGACAGCCCTTGTGCCCGCCCTGCTGGACAGTGCCCGGCGGATGTCCGAACAGCACGGGCGTGAGCTGTCCCACGCGCTGAGAGCAGGCGGCCTGGGAACGGCCGTCCCGTAGTCGTCGATCCCGCTCGCTCTGTCGGTGGGATCGACGAACGGGTGAAGCCGGACGGGCCGCGTGACGGTGCCGTTCAACACCACTGGGGCGGGGCCGACGCGGATGGCGCGGATCCGGGCTGTCTCAGGGGGCACTCTCGTGGACGACCTCGGTATCGGTGCAGCCCTGCGCGATGCGGGCGAGCACGTCACGTTCGGCAGGGTCTGCGGTGAGGTTCCGGCGAAGCTCGGTGGACACCCACTCGGATGCTTACCGGGCGTCGGCATGTTCGTGGCCAGGTAGTGAGGCGGATCTGGCATGTGGTGTTGAGGGCGTTCCCGGCGCCGGCCCTGCCCGTGGGCAGTAGAGGTGCAAATCGGGGACTGCCCCGCCTCGCCCCCTCCTCGTCCCGGGCGCGACGGGGACGAGGAGAGGGAGAGGTGGCATCGGCGGTCAGGAGTCGGGCCGTGCTTCGAGGAAGGCGAGGGCCCTGGCCACGAACTCGTCGTGGAACTGGAAGATCCCGCCGTGTCCGGCGTCCGGGTAGAGGGGGACGAGTTCGCCCCGGGGCAGTCCCGCGGCGAGGTCGAGGGTGTTCCTGCTCGGCACCATCCGGTCGCTCTCGCCGTTGGCCACCAGGACTGGCTGGTGGATGTGGGACAGGTCGGCCGGCGCCTGCAGGCCCCATTGATGGATGGCCTTGAGCTGGGAGAAGTAGGAGGTGAGGGAGATCGCCTTGTCCCGGTGTTGCGTTCGCTCCTTCAGGCGGGCCAGGAACGCCCTGCCGGCCCGACGCCCGTTCGCGGTGCGGGTGAAGAAGAGGTAGAGCTTCGGGTCCTGAAGGGTGAGCAGTGCTCGGAGGGTGTCGACGTGGGAGATCCGGGTCACGTTCTTGATGCCCTCGCCGCCGGCAGGTCCGGTGCCCGCGAGGATCAGACTGCGGACGAGTCGCGGTTGGGTCTGTGCGATCACCTGGGCGATCATGCCGCCCATCGAAAAACCGAGGATGTCCACCTGGTCGAGCCCGAGCGCCCGGACGAAGGTGACGGCGTCATCGGCCATGTCCTCGATGGTCCCCGGTGTCGAACCGGTGGACGCGCCGACGCCCCTGTTGTCGAAGGTGATCACCCGGTGCCTGGCGGCGATGCCGTCGACGACGCGGGGGTCCCAGTTGTCGAGTACTGCGGCGAGGTGGGTGAGGAAGAGCACCGGGACGCCGGACCGGGGACCGAGTTCGCGGTAGGCGAAGGTCACTCCGTCGGCGGTGACGGTGCGGGTCGGTGCGTTGCGGTACGACGTCGTCACGTCGCCCCGGCCTTCATCTGCGTCGTTCATGTGGGTGCCCTTCGGGTTCGGCTCCGGGAGTCCCTCGTCCGCGCAGGCGGGCTCCCGGGCCTGCCTGGCTGCGGGTGCGGTGTGCGGAGCCGATGGCCGGATGCTTCGGCGGTGCCTACGATGCGCCCGTGGTCGAACTCGGCCTCACCGCATCGCGACGACGACCTTGCCGGCCTTGGCGCGGCCCTTCTCGGCGTACTCCATGGCTTCGCGGGTCTGGTCGAAGGGGAAGACGCGGTCGACGACGGGGCGGATCTCTTCGGCGTCGACGAGCCTGGTGAGTTCGCGCAGTTGGTCGCCGTCGGCCTTCATGAACAGGAACGAGTAGGTGACGCCCCGGCGCCTGGCGCGGCGCCGGGTCCTCAAGCTCAGCGCGTTCATCGCCTGCCGCAGGACCGGGTTCGCGCCGAGCTCGCGGGCGAAGTCCGCGTCGGGCGGCCCGGCGATGCTGATGACCTTCCCGCCGGGCTTGAGGACCCGCAGCGACTTCTCCAGGGTCTCGCCGCCGAGGGTGTCCAGGACGACGTCGTAGCCGTCCAGGACCTGCTCGAAGTCCTGGGTGCGGTAGTCGATGACGACCTCCGCGCCGAGTTCCTTGACCAGGTCGGCGTTGGCCGCGCTCGCGGTGGTGGCCACGTGCGCGCCAAGATGCCCGGCCAGCTGGAGGGCGATGGTGCCCACTCCGCCGGAGCCCGCATGGATCAGGACTTTCTGGCCCGGCCGGACCTGCGCCTTCTCGACCAGCGCCTGCCAGGAGGTGAGGGCGACCAGCGGGAGGGAGGCGGCCTGCGCCATGGTGAGGGCGGCGGGTTTGGGGGCCAGGTCGTCCTGGTGGACGGCGATGAGCTCGGCGAAGGTGCCGATGCGGTCCTTGTCGGGCCGGGCGTAGACCTCGTCGCCCACCGTGAACCGGGTGACCGCCGAGCCGACCCGGACCACCACTCCGGCGAGGTCGTTGCCCAGGACGAGGGGGAGGCGGTACGGCAGGATCCTCTTGAAGGCGCCGTCGCGGATCTTGAAGTCCAGCGGGTTGACGCTCGCCGCGTGGATCTCGACCAGGACATCGTCGGGGCCCGGCTGCGGATCGGGCATCTCGGCGGCGTGCACCGCGGACCGGTCGCCGTACTTCTCGATCAGGTAGGTCTTCATTTCTCCGTCTCCGTGTCTCGTCCGCACAGGGACGGGATCTCCGCTCGCTTCCGGGCTTGCCCCGGTACGAGTCACTTTCTGGTATTCGCCGCTGGTTCATCGCGCCCCACGCCGATGCGGCGGAGCGCGTCTCACACCGCGTTCGGCGATGCGGCCAGGCTCTGCTTGACGTACCGGGTGGTCTCGTCGGCGAGGATCTCGGGCAGGCCCGCCTCCACGGCGGACAGGGCCTGGGCGGCGATCTCGGCGGGGTCGGCCTTCTGGTCGGCGGGAACGCCGGCGGCCATGTCGGTGTCCATGTACCCGACGTGCAGCGCCGTCACGGTGATGCCGCGGGGCGCCAGTTCCTCTCGGGCCGCGCCGGTCAGCGCCCATGCCGCCGCCTTCGCCGCGGCGTAGGCGCCGAGGCCGGCCGGGTGCAGCCAGGACAGGACCGACAGCACGTTGAGCACGCCGCCGCCGCCGTTGGACTCGATGACCGGGGCGAAGGCCCGCGTCACGGCGAGCGGGCCGAAGAAGTTCACCTCCATTTCCAGGCGCACCGCGTCCGGGCTGCCCGCGAGCAGCGGCGTTCCGGTGGAGATGCCCGCGTTGTTGACCAGCAGCGTCGCGTCGGCAGCGATGCGGGCCGCCGCCCGGATCGACTCCGCGTCGGTCACGTCGAGCCGCAGCGGGACGGCGCCCGGGATGTCCACCGTCTCGGGGCGGCGGGCCGCCGCGTACACCTTGGCCCCGCGCTCGACGAGCTGGGCGGCGAGATGCCGCCCGAGCCCCCGGTTGGCGCCGGTGACGACCGCGACCGCGTCCTTCAGTTCCATGAGCACTCCCGGTGTCGCGGGTGGCAGTCGGCCACCCAAAATAGATTGCATCCAACATCTAAACTGGAGTCTAGAATAGATTCGACTCGACATCCAACTGGGAGGGTGACCGATGGGCCGCGTATCGCAGGCACAGGCACGGGACAACCGCCGACGGGTCGTGGAGACCGCCTCCCGGCTCTTTCGGGAACAGGGCACCCGCGTCAGCCTCGCCGACCTCATGAAGGCCTCCGGCCTGACCCACGGCGGCTTCTACAAGCAGTTCGCCTCCAAGGAGGCACTCGTCGACGAAGCCACCGCCCACGCCTTCGCCGAACTCACCCGGCACCACAAGGACGGGCTCGACCGGTACGCCGGACAGCGCGACGCCGCCCAACGGACGCTGATCGACACCTATCTCTCCACCGAGCACCGCGACAGCGCCGCGGACGGGTGCCCCGCCGCCGCACTCGCCACCGACATGGCCCGCGATGGCGGAGACAGCGAGGCCCGCCACGTCTACACCCGGGGAGTGAGCGACTTCGCCGACTGGCTCACCACCGAGGACCAGGACGGCATCACCCGACTGTGCACCATGGTCGGCGCACTCGTCCTGTCCCGGGCCACCAAGGGCTCCCCGCTCTCCGAAGAGATCCTCACCACCGCACGCGAGGCGCTGACGGCCACCGACTGACCGGAACCACCGCGCAGGGCGGCACGCCGCAGAAAGGGCGCGTCGCTCCGCACCCTGCCGTCATCCACGTCTCGCGAACGGCTCCCCCGCGTCGCCTCACCCCGCCCGGGTCCGACGCGGGTTCCGCACATCCGCACCACCCAGCCCTGCCCGGCTGCTGTTGCGAGACCCTCCCGACCCGGGCCCGGACGCCCACCCGGCCGACCCAACCACCGCCGAGCCCCCAGCTACGACGTCGGACTCGCCCTGGTCGCCAACCAGTAGCAAACAGGCAGGCGAGGAGTCGGTAGCTGGCACGATCAACCGCGATCTCGCTGGTCTGGGCAGCCGTCAACGGGGGACGATGGCTAACCTGTCGAGCAGCAGTTGAAGGGTTCACTGCGCGCAGTTGCGGATCATTGCTACGAGGGGCGGGGCTTCAGGGGTTGGTCGGACATTGTTGATCGCCCGGTAGCCCCAGGATTCGTACAGAGCCATGACCTTGCCGTCGCCGGCGGCGGGGTTGACCATCAGGCCGACCTGCTTCTCCGGGCGTCGCTGGAGGAGGGCGTCGTGGATCCGCCGGGCGACGCCGGTTCCGCGCCAGGGCTCGCGGACTCCGATCTCCTTGAGCGCGAGGGTGGGGATATCGGTGATGTCGGCCGGCATGGACTCTGCCATGCGCGTCCACCAGCGGTCTCCGGGCCCCACAGCGTTGCCGTACGCGTACCCGACGGGCTCGTTCTCGACGAAGCCGACGACGGCCTCGAATCCGGGTTCCGTGCCGTGCCGGTCGAGGCGTTCGGCGAAGGCGGGTAGGGCGTAGTTCGGCAGGTGCAGGAGCGGGGCCCGCACGTCGGCGTACACCTCGATCAGGGTGGCGCGTATGTCGGCAAGGTCAGTGAAGTGGCGTGCTGCGAGAGGGGCGGTCACGCGGAGATCCTCCCGGTGTCCTGGGCGAACTGGTGCCAGGTGCGGGTGTGTTCGCTGTCGCCGGCCACGGTACTCAGTGTGGCGCCGAAGCCGCGCAGCATCCCGGAGACCCGGGGGTGCGCTGCGAGCGGGCGCGGGATGCTCATCGCGGTGGTGACTGCCGGTTCGACGTCGCCCTGGCCGAGCTGCGCGCGGGCGAGGCGTGCGCTGGTGATGGCCTGGCTGCGGCGCATGTGCGGGCGCAGGAGGGCGAGGCTGCGGTGGGCTTGGGCCTCCGCGTCCTCGTAGCGGCCGAGGGCGAGGTAGGCGGCGAGGGCGAGGGAGTCGAGTTCGGCCTGGTCGTAGTGGGTGGTGAGCCAGACGGGGCGGGGCCGGTCCGGCTGGGCCCGGTCGAGGGATTCCTGGGCCCGGTCGATGGAGCGCCGGACAGCGTTGGCGTCGCCGGTGAGGCCGTGGATGGCTGCCTGGCGGGCGTGGCCGAGGGAGGCGAAGAGGGGGTCGCGGCGGGTGAGGCCGAGATTGCGGGTGACGTCGTTGGTGGCGAGGGCGTCTGCGGGTCGCCGCATGTGGCGGTACAGGCTGCCGGCGTGGGACCAGATACGGAACTGGATGGTCTGGTCGCCGGACATGAGGGCGAGTTTCGCGGCGCGCTCGTGGTGATCCTCGGCGGCCTGGAAGCGGCGGCCGTCGATGGCGGCCCACATGGCGCTGCTCATGAAACCGGCGGCGCAGGCGTAGATGCTGTCGCGGACGCGCTGGCTGGCGGAGCCGTGCTGCTGCAGTTCGAGGGCCTCGCGGGCCAGGGCGACGGCGTGGGTCTCGATCGCTTCCTGGCCGCCGTGACGGTGGTCGCTGGCGATGAGGCCGGCGAAGCGGGTCTGGAGCTGGACGACGTCGGTCATGCCGATTCGGTGCGGGGCGACGAGCGCTGGGGCTGTGGCGGAGACGGCGGCTCCGCCCACGGCGGTGACGAAGGAGCGGCGGTTCACGGGGTCCTCCGGTGCTGCGGCCCCGCGGCTACGGGGTGGGACGAATCCGAGGTCTGGACCAGTACACCCGAATACTCCCTCAAGAGCCTTGCGCATCTTGACGGGGGCCACTTGGACGTGCCGCTCAGCCAGTTCTGGACGGTCCGCTCTGATACCGTGCCGAGTTTTCCCGTGAACTTCTCGATCTCCGTGTTGACCAGGCGCGCCAACTCGGCCTGGTTGACCTGGGCTTCCTGCATGTGCTTGTGGAGTGCGAGGTTTCGCGCCAGGAACACAACGTAGCGTCACGGTCACGCCAAGCGCAGACGTGCAGGTAATGAGATGGTCAAGTTTTCGGGTCGACCGCGCATCGAACAGCCCTGACTTTTCCTAACTGTCCTACCTCGCAGCGACGTTAACTGGTCATCAGTCGAAGCGGACGGACATCCGACCTCCCCGCCTCGGCGCCCGTTGACCACCGCATCCTCATAGGGCTGCGGCACCCGACTGCCGCGAGGAGACGCCGATGCTTCCACTGCTGAGCGAGTTCGACGTGCACAGCCATGGCCACGCCGCGCGCGCCACACGGGATCAGGTCGTGAACTCCGTGAAGGCCTGGCGGGTACCGCTGTCGAACGACGCCCTGGACAGCGTCCGGCTGTGCACCTCCGAACTCGCCGCGCACATCCTGGCCGACGGGTACGTGCACGTGGTAGGGCGCCGGACCGATTGCGGGCGGGGCTAATTCACCAGCCACGACCTGCTGCCCGGCGTCGTCACCCTCGGCGCCGCATCGCCGACCACTCGCTGTGGGATGCCATCAGCACCGCCATCCTGCGCCAGGTCATCCGCGCCGGCCAGGCCCACCGGCTTTACAACCGGTGGTGCCGCACCCACGGCACCACCGCCGACACCACACCCACGGCCACCTCGCGGCCGACACCGTCCTCGGCCTGTCCGACGACCAGTTCGCCGCGCGACCTCCGGGAGTTCGTCAGAGCGGTCCTCCCCGAAGCCGACCGCATGGCGGTCACGCTGTCCCGTGGCGCATGACGCGCCGATAGGAGTCGAGTTCGGCCCTGAGCGCGCGCTCCCGCGATGCAGGATCCGACAGGTAGTGATCGCCTCCGTCCAGGAACAGGCTGCCGTGGCCCTCCCCCGGGCCGCCAGCTCGTCGGCGAACCTCCTGGCGTCGTCGGACGAGGTGATCGTGTCGCGGGTGCCGTGGATCATGAGGACCGGGCACCGGACGTCTCCGGGCAGCACGGCTCCCGCGGGCCCGCGCAGGACCGCCGCGTGCGGGCGCTGGAATGCCGGCACGGACTTCTCCCACCGAGCTGGGTCGATGATCGCCGATACGACGGTGGCACCGGTGAACGGCGCCGGCCGGCAGGCGGGGGCCTACGGGCAGCGGAGGGCGACGGACGCGGCCGGGCCGCGGGCGTCGAGGGCCCCGTGCCATCACCCGCCTCACCCGCGAGGAACGCTCGGCGGCCGTATCCCCCGGCGACAAGTCCTCGCCGTGGCGGTCGTCCACCGCGGCCCCGACCCCGGCCCTGACTCCGGCCCCGACCCGGAGGACCGGCAGGCCGCAGAGGCGCTGAGCCGTGACGGGGAGCTCCGGCACCCGGTGTCCCGCTGACCGAGGTGCCAGACGCCCACCGCAGCATCGGCCGGCCGGTCGCCGGCTTTGTCGACCACCTCGCCGCAGAGAACGCCTACGACCCGCCTGCACGCAGCAGACCGTCATCGCGCAGCTCGTGGCCCCGTCGTCCCGGAGGAACGCGCCCGGGCGTCAAGGCGGCGTCAAAGTTCCGGAGACGGCCGTATGGAGAGCGTCAGGGCCGCCGGAAACGCGCTGATCCGCTGCTTGGCTTCATCTGCCGGCCTCCCGCCGGCGCCGCGGGGGAGCCACCGAGCCGCCCGCGGCCAGGCACTGAACCCCTTCGGGTGGAGCCCATGTCAGACCTCGTCTTCGTCGGTGTCACGGTCGCCGTGTTCGCCGTCATCGCCCTGATCGCGCGGGGGGTGGAGAGGCTGTGAGCGGAGACAACCTCGTCGGCCTCCTCGTGGCGGCCGGCCTCGTCGGCTATCTCGTCCTGGCGATCGTCCACCCGGAGAAGTTCTGACCATGAGCTCCACTGCTGCGGGCTGGCTGCAGGCCCTCGCCCTCGTGGGCGCTCTGGCCCTGTGCTACCGCCCTCTCGGCGACTACATCGCCCGCCTCCTCACCACCGCCCGACACCTGAGAGCCGAGCGCGTCCTCTACCGCGTGGTCGGCGTGGACGGCGACGCCGACCAGCGCTGGCCGGTCTACCTGCGCTCGGTCCTCGCGTTCTCGGCCGTCTCGATCCTCTTCCTCTGCGGCCTGATACGCCTCCAGTCGCATCTGCTGCTGAGCCTGGACGTGCCGCAGATGCCGGGCCACCAGGCCTGGAACACCGCGATCTCCTTCACCACGAACACCAACTGGCAGTCCTACAGCGGCGAGTCCGCGATGGGCCACCTGGTGCAGATGGCTGGCCTGGCGGTGCAGAACTTCGTCTCCGCCGCCGTCGGCATCGCCGTGGTCGCGGCCCTGATCCGCGGCTTCACCCGCAACCGCACCGACCGGGTCGGCAACTTCTGGGTCGACCTGACCCGCATCGTGCTGCGCCTGCTGCTGCCGCTGTCGATCGTCTTCGCGCTGGTGCTCGTCGCCAACGGCGTGGTGCAGAACTTCCACGGCTTCCACGAGGTCACCACCCTCACCGGCGGCACGCAGGCGATCCCGGGCGGCCCGGTGGCCTCCCAGGAGGTCATCAAGGAGCTCGGCACCAACGGCGGCGGCTTCTACAACGCCAACTCCGCCCACCCGTTCGAGAACCCGAACGGCTTCACCAACGGGCTGGAGATCTTCCTGCTGTTGGTGGTCTCGTTCTCGCTGCCCCGCACCTTCGGCCGGATGGTCGGCGACCACCGCCAGGGCTACGCGATCGTCGCCGTCATGGGCCTGTTCTGGGTCGCCTCCGCCGCGCTGGTCACCTTCGCCGAGTCCCACCACTCCGGTACGGCGCTGAACGCGGCCGGTGCGGCGATGGAGGGCAAGGAACAGCGCTTCGGCGTCGCGGCCAGCTCGCTCTTCGCGGCGTCGACGACGCTGACGTCGACGGGTGCGGTGAACTCCTTCCACGACTCGTTCACGCCGTTCGGCGGCGGCCTGGCGATCTTCAACATGATGCTCGGCGAGATCGCGCCCGGCGGCACCGGCTCCGGCCTGTACGGCATGCTGATCCTCGCGATCGTGGCGGTGTTCGTCGCCGGGCTGATGGTCGGCCGCACGCCCGAGTACCTGGGCAAGAAGCTCGGCAGCCGGGAGATGAAGTTCGCCTCCCTCTACATCCTCACCACCCCGAGCATCGTCCTGGTCGGCACCGGCGTCGCCATGGCCCTGCCGGGGGAGCGGGCCGGGATGCTGAACTCCGGGCCGCACGGCTTCGCCGAGGTGCTGTACGCCTTCACCTCCGCCGCCAACAACAACGGCTCGGCGTTCGCGGGCATCACCGTCAACACCGGCTGGTACGACACCGCGCTGGGCCTGGCCATGGTGTTCGGCCGCTTCCTGCCGATGGTGTTCGTGCTCGCGCTGGCGGGTTCCCTGGCCCGCCAGCAGCCCGTCCCCGCCACGCCGGGCACGCTGCCCACCCACAGGCCGCTGTTCGTGGGGCTGCTGTCGGGCGTCGTCGTGATCGTCGTCGGCCTCACCTACTTCCCGGCCCTGGCGCTCGGGCCGATCGCGGAAGGTCTCCACTGATGTCCACCACGCTCACACCCGCCCCCGCATCGGCGGACCAGGACCCGGCGACCGGGCACAGAGTCTCCGGAGGCCTTCTCGACCCGAAGCTGATCGTCGCCTCCCTGCCGGACGCGGTGCGCAAGCTCGACCCGCGGGTCATGGTGAAGAACCCGGTCATGTTCGTGGTCGAGGTCGGCTCGGTCGTCACCACGCTCTCCGCGATCGCCGACCCGTCCGTGTTCGCCTGGTCGATCACCCTCTGGCTCTGGCTGACCACGGTCTTCGCCAACCTCGCCGAGGCCGTTGCCGAGGGCCGTGGCAAGGCCCAGGCCGACACGCTGCGCAGGAGCCGTACCGAGGCCATGGCCCGCCGCCTCACCGGCTGGCCCGCCAGCCGGGACGAGGAGGAGGTGCCCGGCACCGCCCTGCGGCCGGGCGACCACGTGGTGGTCGAGGCCGGGCAGACCATCCCGGGCGACGGCGACGTCGTCGAGGGCGTCGCCTCGGTGGACGAGTCGGCGATCACCGGCGAGTCCGCCCCCGTCATCCGCGAGTCCGGCGGCGACCGCTCCGCCGTCACCGGCGGCACCAGGGTGCTCTCCGACCGGATCGTGGTGAGAATCGCCTCCGAGCCCGGCAAGACCTTCGTCGACCGCATGATCGCCCTCGTGGAGGGCGCCGCCCGGCAGAAGACCCCGAACGAGATCGCCCTCAACATCCTGCTTGCGTCCCTGACGATCGTCTTCCTCATCGCGGTCGTCACCCTGCAGCCGATGGCGACCTACGCCGGGGCGCCGCAGTCGACGGTCGTGCTGGTCGCCCTGATCGTGGCGCTGATCCCGACCACCATCGGCGCGCTGCTCTCCGCGATCGGCATCGCCGGCATGGACCGCCTGGTGCAGCGCAACGTGCTCGCCATGTCCGGCCGTGCGGTCGAGGCCGCCGGTGACGTCGACACGCTGCTGCTCGACAAGACCGGCACCATCACCCTCGGCAACCGCCAGGCCGCCGAGTTCCGCACGGCCGCAGGCGTGGGCATCGACGAACTCGCCGACGCCGCCCAGCTCTCCTCCCTCGCGGACGAGACCCCCGAGGGCCGCTCCATCGTCGTCCTCGCCAAGACCGCGTACGGTCTGCGGGCCCGCGCCCAGGGCGAGCTGACACAGGCCGCCTGGGTGCCGTTCACCGCGCAGACCCGGATGTCCGGCGTCGACCTCGCCGAGGACGGCGGCGTCCACTCCGTGCGCAAGGGCGCGGCCGGCTCCGTCACCCACTGGGTCGCCGAGAACGGCGGCACCGTCGGCAGGGACGTCGTCGAACTCGTCGACGGGATCTCGGCCGCCGGTGGCACCCCTCTCGTCGTCGCCGAGCGGACCGGCCGCGGGACCCCTCGCGTCCTGGGCGTCATCCACCTCAAGGACGTCGTCAAGGACGGCATGCGCGAACGGTTCGACGAACTGCGCCGGATGGGCATCCGCACCGTCATGATCACCGGTGACAACCCGCTCACCGCCAAGGCCATCGCGGACGAGGCGGGCGTGGACGACTTCCTCGCCGAGGCCACCCCCGAGGACAAGATGGCCCTGATCAGGAAGGAGCAGGAGGGCGGCAAGCTCGTCGCGATGACCGGTGACGGCACCAACGACGCCCCCGCCCTCGCCCAGGCCGACGTGGGCGTGGCCATGAACACCGGGACCATGGCCGCCAAGGAGGCCGGCAACATGGTCGACCTCGACTCCGACCCCACCAAGCTCATCGAGATCGTCGAGATCGGCAAGCAACTCCTCATCACCCGAGGCGCGTTGACGACATTCTCGATCGCCAACGACGTCGCCAAGTACTTCGCGATCATCCCCGCGATGTTCGCCGGCGTCTACCCGGGCCTGCGCCACCTCAACATCATGGGCCTCCACAGCCCCGAATCCGCCATCACCTCGGCGATCGTCTTCAACGCCCTCGTCATCGTCGGCCTGATCCCGCTCGCCCTGCGCGGCGTCAAGTACCGCCCGTCCGAAGCCGGTTCACTGCTGGCGCGGAACATCGGAATCTACGGCCTCGGCGGCCTGGTCGTCCCGTTCGTCGGGATCAAGGCCATCGACCTGATCGTCCGGTTCATCCCCGGCCTGAGCTGAGAAGGAGGAGAAACACATCATGTCCAAGCCCCTGCCCACCCCCGTCCGCACCCACCTCACCGCGCTGCGGATGCTGCTGGTGATGACCGTGATCCTCGGCCTCGCCTACCCGCTGCTCGTCACCGGCATCAGCCAGGTCGCCTTCCCCGCCGAGGCGAACGGCTCGATCGTCAGCAGCCAGGGGAAGGAGGCCGGCTCCGGCCTCCTCGGCCAGACCTACGACCTGCCGAAGAAGAACCCGGCAGACCCGGACGAGCAGGCCCGGCCCGACCCGAAGTGGTTCCAGCCCCGGCCCTCCGCCTACGGCTACGACCCGAAGAGCTCCGGCGCCTCCAACCTCGGCCCCAACAGCGAGGACCTGCTCAAGAACGTCGAGGACCGCCGGTCGGCCATCGCCGCCTTCGACGGCGTCCCCCCGGCGAGCGTGCCGGCGGACGCCCTCACCGCCTCCGGCTCCGGCCTCGACCCGCACATCTCCGTCGCCTACGCGAAGCAGCAGGCCGACCGGGTCGCCAAGGCCCGCAACCTGCCCCCGGCGACGGTGAACGCCCTCGTCGAGAAGTACACCGAGGGCCGCCCGCTCGGCTTCCTCGGCCAGACCGGCGTCAACGTCGTCCTGCTCAATGCGGCACTGACCGAGCGGAAGTGATGACGCCGCTGCGTACCGCCGCTTAGCCGGTCCGGCGGAGCAGCGGGCCGCACGTATCCGATCACGATCACGACATCGCCAGGCCACCCCCGCCACGAGAGAGCAGCGCCCATGTCCCGCGACCTCGCCCCCGGCACCGCCGCCTGCAGGGGCCGGCTGAGGGTCTACCTCGGCTCGGCCCCCGGCGTGGGCAAGACCTACCGGATGCTGGACGAAGCGCACCGGCGGATCGACCGCGGCGCCGACCTGGTCGTCGGGTACATCGAGTGCCACGGCAGACGCAACACCGAGCACGTCCTCGGAGGCCTGGACGTCGTACCGCGGCTCACCCGCAGCCACCGGGGCGGTGAGTTCCAGGAGATGGACCTCGACGCGGTGCTGGCCCGGCGGCCCTCGGTGGCACTGGTGGACGAACTCGCCCACACCAACGTCCCCGGCGGGCGCAACGCCAAGCGCTGGCAGGACATCGACGAACTCCTCGACGCCGGCATCGACGTCATCACCACCGTCAACATCCAGCACCTGGAATCGCTGAACGACGTCGTCGAGAAGATCACCGGCATCCCGCAGCGCGAGACCGTCCCCGACGAGGTCGTCCGCCGCGCCGACCAGATCGAACTCGTCGACATGGCACCCCAGGCCCTCAGACGCCGGATGGCGCACGGCAACGTCTACGGGGCGGAGAAGGTGGACGCCGCGCTCTCCCACTACTTCCGCGTCGGCAACCTCACCGCCCTGCGCGAACTCGCCCTGCTGTGGGTCGCCGGCCGCGTCGACGAGGGCCTGCGCGACTACCGTGCCGCGCACGACATCGACCGCGTCTGGGAGACCACCGAACGCGTCGTCGTCGCCCTCACCGGCGGTCCCGAGGGCGAGACGCTGATCCGCCGAGCCGCCCGCATCGCCGACCGCACCGCCGGCGGCGAGCTGTTCGCCGTCCACGTCACCCGCAGCGACGGCCTCGCCGGGGCCTCCCCGGGCAGCCTCGCCGAACAGCGCCGGCTCGTCGAATCCCTCGGCGGCAGCTACCACGTGGTGGTCGGCGACGACATCCCCACCGCGCTGCTCTCCTTCGCCCGCGCCCACGACGCCACCCAGCTCGTGCTCGGCACCAGCCGCCGCGGCCGGACCAGCCGCTTCCTCACAGGCCCCGGCATCGGCGAGACCACCGTGGACGCGTCCGAGGACATCGACGTCCACATGGTCACCCACGCCTTCACCGGCCGCGGACGGCTGCCCCCGCTCGGCCGCCGCCACTCCCGCCGCCGCACCGCCTCCGGCATCGCCTCCGGCCTGGCACTCCCCGCGCTGCTCACCGCCGTGCTGTCCCAGGTGCCGAGCCTGAACCTCACCACCGTCGCCCTCATCTTCCAACTCGGCGTCGTGGCGGTCGCGCTGCTCGGCGGCGCCGTCTCCGCGCTGCTCGCCTCCGTGGCGGCCTCGCTGCTGCTCAACTACTTCTTCATCCCGCCCGTCCACACCTTCACCATCGGCGAGCCCAACAACGTCATCGCGCTCGTGGTGTTCGCCGTCGTCGCGCTCACCGTCTCCACCGTCGTCGACCGCGCCAGCCGCCTCACCACCAGGGCCGCCCGCGCCACCGCCGAGGCCGAGACCCTGAGCACCCTGGCGGGCAGCGTGCTGCGCGGCGCCGACGCCGTACCGGCCCTGCTGGAGAGGACCCGTACCGCCTTCGGGCTGGACTCCGTCGCGCTGCTCGACCGGGCCGGCGGCGCCGCGATCGCCCGCAGCGACGTCGACGGCGATCCGGCATCCGACCGCGTCGTCACCGAACTCCCCGTCGACGGCGAGGCGCTGCTGATCCTCTCCGGCCGTCGCCTGCCCGCCGCGGACATGCGGGTGCTCACCGCCTTCGCCGCGCACGTCGCCGCCGCGCTGGAGCGCGACCGGCTCGCCACCGCTGCTGCCGAGGTCGAACCGATCCGGGCCGCCGACCGGATGCGCACCGCGCTCCTCGCGGCCGTCGGCCACGACCTGCGCACCCCCCTCGCGGCCGCCCTGGCCGCGGTCGGCTCCCTGCGCAGCCCCGACGTCGAGTTCTCCGACGACGACCGTGCCGAACTCCTCGACCTCGCCGACGAGTCCCTTGTCAGGCTCACCCGCCTGGTCGACAACCTCCTCGACATGAGCCGCCTCCAGGCCGGAGCCCTCACCCTGCACCTCGCACCCGTCCGCCTCGACGAGGTGCTGCCCCGCGCGGTCGACTCGCTCGCCGACCCCGACGCACCCGTCCGTCCCCTCGGCCTCGACACCGCCCCCGCCGTGCTCGCCGACCCGCCGCTGCTGGAGCGGGTGCTGGCCAACGTCATCACCAACGCCCTGCGGCACAACGCCCCCGGCGCACCCGTCCTCGTCACCGCCAGCGGCCACCTGCACCGGGTGGAGATCCGGGTCGTCGACCGCGGCCCGGGCATCGCCCCCGAGGACCGGGACCGCGTCTTCCTGCCGTTCCAGCGCCTCGGCGACACCGACAACACCACGGGTGTCGGCCTCGGCCTCGCCCTGTCCCGCGGTCTGGCAGAGGCCATGGGCGGCACCCTCGGCGTCGAGGACACCCCTGGCGGCGGCACCACCATGCTCCTCACCCTGCCCGCGGCGGGGGACGACCCCGACGGGTCATGACCGGATCCCACACCGCCGGTGTCGACGCGGTCCGGATGACCGGGCCGGAAGGCGCCGTGCGGCTCACACCCACCGCGGCCGACCGCTGGACCCACCCGGTCCTGGCCGCCCACACCCAGCTCCGCCCCGCCAGAACCCTGTCCGCCGATCTCCGCCGACCCTGGGAACGGCCCCAGCTCCCCGAACGCCTCACCCCGCCGGGTCCGACGTGGGTTCCGCAACATCCGCACCGCCCAGCCCTGCCCGGCTGCTGTTGCGAGACCCTCCCGACCCGGGCCCAGACGCCCACCCGGCCGACCCAACCACCGCCGAGCCCCCAGCTACGACGTCGGACTCGCCCTGGTCGCCAACCAGTAGCGAACAGGCAGGCGAGGATTCGAACGCGGCAGAAGATGATCATCGGAGGTAAAGCAACAAGCTGGGACCACCGCCGTGCCGCCTGCGTGGGAGTGACGAGGATCCGCGGTTTTCCTCACCCCTGCTCCTGCTTCTCGGATCGCCGATCCGTGAGGCATCTGGGGAGGCCCGGCGAGCGGGGCACTGCCCGCCGTACGCCGGATCGCGGATACGCGCCGTACGGCCGTGAGCTTTCGGCCACCTCGCCGCGATCACGTCCGACCGATGATCAATGCCCCTAAGGTGGGGCCGAGTTGATCTCGGGGAGGAATTGCCGTGTTCGGTAGGGGTCGTTGGGGTGGGGCGTCGCGGGTTGTGGCGGTCGTGGGCGGGGGTGTGCTGCTGGTCGGCTCGGGTGCGGTGCCGGCCTCGGCGTCGGCTCCGGCCGGTGACGTCCTGGACATCACCGCCGCCCACACCGCGGGGAGCGTGCTGACGTGGTCGGGCACGTTCTCGTGCGACACCCTGCTCGCCGCGACGCTCACCGTCCACGCGGTCGACACCGACGGGCACAGCGGCACGTCCACCGCGGCGGTCCTGTGCCCCGCGACCGGGCAGACGATCGGCGGGGCCGTCGGCACCGGCCTGCTGGGCCTGGGCGGCACCTGGGGCGAGCGCATCACCGTCACCGCGACACTGCGCGACGTCCTCCTGACGCCGCTGGCGACGAACACCTCGACCCTCGTCGACAACCACCTCGACGAGATATCCGTCGACGGCGACGCCGTCACCGGTAACTCGGTCCAGTTGAACGGGACTTTCACGTGCGACGACCCGTCCCGTACCAGGATGACCATCGTGACCGACCTCGTCGTGACCGGCCCCGGCGGGGCGTCCAGCACCGGCCACACGACCGTGTCCGTTCCCTGTCCCACCGACCCGGACGCCGAGGGCACCTGGAGCACCGCCGTGCCGCTCGTCGCGGCCACGTCCCCGGCGGCCGCACAGCGAGCGCAGACCTCCGACGACGAGATCCCGCACGAATTCGCGGGCAGCGGCTTCATGTTCAGCGTCGGCAACCTCGTCATCAGCCAGGGCTCCCGGGTGAAGATGTTCAACCGGGACTCGGACAACGTCCATGTGCCCGACGCCTGAACAGCTTCCCCGTCCGGTGGATCACGGCTGACCGGCGCAGCGGCAGGGCGGATACGCGCCGACCTCCACCGCGGCCTGCTCCGACCCGCCTGCGGCATCATCTGCCTGCGACGACTCCGCACCTCATCCTGAAACGATCAGTTGATCGACTTTCCGGGTTCCGGGCTGAGGTGCCGGTGGCATCTCGTAACCTCGACTCCATGGACCACCCAGTCCCGCACCGTTCGGACGAACTCCCCGACCCCGCGTCTGCGCTGTCGTCGGCCGGTGACGGCGTCTGGCAGCGCCTCGCCGCGTACTCCTATCTGAGCGCCCCCGAGCGTCTCGAGTACGTGGCCGTCATGCGGGTCTTCTGCTCGACGCTCCTCGCGGACCTCGCCGTGCCGGACGTGGTGGCCAGACTCGCACGGGATGAGGCGTGGCACGGGCAGCCCGGCGTCGACGTGGTGACGGCGCGGCTGGAGCAGCTGGTGAAGTGGGGCAACCTGCTGCGCAGCAGTCACACGGTGAAGGCAGCCAGCATCGCCGAGTACCAGCGTTCACGCGCTCGGTACCAGCTCTCGAAGCTCGGGGAGCAGGTGCAGCGCGATGCCGAGGAGGTGCTGGCGAGCGCCGATGCCGCGCGCGAGGTCAGCAGCGAGCTGCTGGCCCTGGTCGACCGCGGGTTGCGTGAGATCGCCACTGCGGTCGGCACGCCGGGGGGTGCCGATCCGCAGGAGGCGCTGGAGAAGGTCAGCACCCTGTTCGTGCAGTTCGCCGAATTCGCCGAGTCGGTAAGGGACTTCTACGCCTACCTCGGCCAGGTGCTGGCCCGGTACGACCTGGACGGTGCCGAGTACCAGGGGTTCAAGGAGCTGCTGCTGGACTACGTGGAGGCGATCACGGAGGAGGTCGCCTTCCGGTCGCCGAGGATCGCGGCCACCCTGGGCCGGCTCTGGCCGGACCTGGAGGAGCTGCTGAAGTCGATCGGCGCGCACGCCACGGGGTTGGGTGCCCTGGGCGAGAGTCTGCCCGAGATCCGCGTGCAGCGCAGCCGGGGGCGTGAACTCGCCGACTGGGAGGCGCTGCGCGACTGGTTCGTGGACACGGATGGGCGTGGCAGCCAGGTGGACCAACTGCGGGACGCGACGTTGCGCGCGCTGCAGTCGCTGCTGGCCAACGCCAAGCGGATGCTGCGTTCGGCGGCGGGGGAGATGTCGCGCCGCCGGGATCTGCTGCGGCTGGCGGCCTGGTTCGACGCCGCCGATCCCGAGGAGGCGCACGATCTCGCGGTTGCGGCGTTCGGGCTCTACAGCGCACGGCACCTCGGCCTCGCCCCGGACCCGGACGGCACCGTGCCCGCGTATGTCAGCTGGTGGAGCGGTCCGACGGTCGAGGTGCCGGTGGCGCTGCGTGAACGCGGCAGCCGGGCGCCGCGCGGCCGGGCGGCCGCCGTGGAGGACCACTCGGAGCAGAAGACCCGGCTGCTCGCGGCGGCCCGCGAGCAGGCCGCCGCCCGGTGGGAGGCGGCCGACGAACTCCGCAGCGTCGCCGACCGGTTCGGTCAGGTACGGCTGAGCGCCCCCGCCATGGCACTGCTGCTGGAACTGCTGACCGCGGCGCTCGGGAACTCGACGCTGCGGTGGGCCGACCCGCCCGCGCCGCACGGCTTCGGCCTCCAGGACGCCCACGCCGTCGAGGCCGAACTGGACCTGCGCCTGACGCTGCGCCGGGTACCGGGACGCACGACCGTGCTGCGCTCGGTCGACGGAGACCTGGCGGTCGACGACGTGGAGATCGGGATCACCACCGCCGAAGGGACCGGCCCGGGTGGCGCGGTCGAGGAGGTGAGCGCCTGATGGCACTGCCCTCCTCGCACGACGTCGCTCTCACCGCCGAGCGGCGCAGCGCCGCCCGGCTGCTGCTGCGCCACCCGCTGGTCACCGCCGACGGGCCGCACGCCGACACCTTCCCGCTGGTGCGCCGGCACGCGGACTGGCTGGTCCAGCGGTTCCAACAGGTCCTGGGCTACCGCCTGCTGGTGGAGGCGTCGTACGCGCGCCTGTTCAAGGCGGGCCTCGGACCGGGCTCCGGGCACCGGATGGAGCGCTCGACCGGTACGCCGTTCACCCCGCGCACCTACGCCTACCTGGCGCTGGCCCTGTCCGTGCTGGTGACCGCGCCCGAACAGCTGCTGCTGTCCCGGTTGGTGGCCGACCTCCGGGCGGCGGCGGCCGACGCGGGCCTGACGGTCGACGATTCCGGCCGTGCGGTGGAGAAGCGCACCCTCGCGGCGGCCCTTCGCCAACTCGTCGTCTGGGGCGCGTTGACCGAGACCGAGGGAAGCGTCGGCTCGGTCGCCGCGGAGCAGGACGGTGAGGCCCTGTTGACCGTGAACCGGGACATCGCCCGCTCGATCGTGGCAGGCCCGCTGAGCCACAGCAGCGACGGTGCGGACCTCGTCCTGCGCGCCGCCGATCCCGGATTCGGCGGGCCGCGGACCTACGTGCGCCGACAACTGGTGGAGACCCCTGCCGTCTACCTCGACGAGCTCACCGACGCCGAGCGCGAATGGCTGCGCACCCGCCAGCGGCGAGAGGCCCAGGCCTTCGCCGAACTGCTCGGCCTGGAAGCCGAGATCCGCGCCGAGGGCATCGCCATGATCGACCCGGAGGACGAGCTGACGGATCTCCAGCTCCCCGGCACCGGGACGGTCGCGCAGGCAGCGTTGTTGCTGGTCGACCGCCTGGTGGGACGGCTGTGCCCGGAGGGAGCGGGGCATCCGGCGACCGGCGGCCGCCTGACGGTGGGCGTGCCGATCCCTCCGGGCCTCGTCGGCGAGCTGGTCGACGAGTTGCTCGACCAGTACGGGCAGCGCGCGAACTGGCACCGCGGATACCTGGGGGACCCGTCCGCCCTGCGCGCTGACGCCCTCGAACTCCTCAGCCGCATGCGGCTGGTGGCCCGGGCGGGCCGACTGCGCTCCGACGGCCACGGGGTGCCGCCGCAGTACCCGGTCTCGGCCGGCGACGGCCGGGCGGTCACCGACGTGTCCGCGGCCCGGCCCGGCGTCACCGGCGAGTGGGTGCTGCTCGCCGCCGCCGCCCGGTACGCCACGGTTGTCTCGATCAAGCGCGCCGATCGACGGCTCCCGCAGACCGACCGCAACGGAGAGACCCCCTCGTGAACCGGACCCAGCCGCCCCCGCAGCACACGGCCCCGCACCGCTTCCGGCTCAACCGGGCCGGGATCCTCAACGTCTGGCAGTACGACCAGCAGGAGTTCCTCTTCGGCGGCGGCCGCCTGCTGCTGCGCGGGAAGAACGGCGCGGGCAAGTCCAAGGCCCTGGAGATGCTGCTGCCCTACCTGCTCGACGCGGACGCCCGCGCCCTCGACGCGACCGGGACCGGTCGCACCACGCTGGCCTGGCTGATGCTCGACGGCTTCCAGCAGACCAACCGCCTCGGCTACCTGTGGGTCGAGTTCCGCCGGGTGGACGAGGACGGCACCGAGCACCACCTGACGGTCGGTGCCGCGGTCAGCGCGTCGAAGTCCACCAACTCGGCCAGGCCGTTCTTCTTCACGACCGCACTGCGCGTGGGGGAGGACCTCGACCTCGTCGAGTCCGGGCAGCCGCTGCCGCTGGAGCGGCTGCGGTCCGCCGTCGGCGCCGACAACGTGCTGGACCGGCCCGCCGACCACCGCGCCAGGGTGGCCCGTGAACTGTTCGGACTGGGCGACGCCGCCCGCTACCGCAACCTCACCCAGCTGCTGCACCGACTGCGTCGCCCGACCACCGGGGACCGGATCGAATCCGGCGGCCTGGTGACCGTCCTCGGTGAGACCCTGCCGGCGCTCGACGAGGACGTGATCGACAGCGTCGCCCGCAACCTCGACGACCTCGACAGCGTCCGTACCGACCTCGGGCGGCTGGAGCGGACGGACGAGGCGCTGCGCCGGTTCCTGGACAGTTACCGCGGCTACCTCCAAGGGGCCCTGCGCCGGCGGTCGAGCGAGGTCCTCGCCGAGCTCCGCACGCTCACCGAGCGCAGGCTCGCCGCCGGGGAGGCCACCAGGAAGGTCACCGCGCTGCGCACCGAAGCCGCTGAGGCGGCCGAGCGGCACGACGTGCTGGCGCAGGAGCACGCGACGGCCGAGGCGGACCTGGCCACCCTGCGGGCGAGTTCCGGCTACCGGAGCCTGCACGAACTGGGCGAGCGACGTCGCACCGTGGCGGCGATCCAGGCGACGGCCCGGGTCACCCACACGGCGCTCGGGCGGGCCCACGACGCGCAGGCGGCCGTCGGGTCCGCGCTCACCGCGGGGGCGGGGCGGACGGCGGGTCAACTGCGCGAACTCGGCGCGGCCCACCGCGAACTGTGCGGGCAGGCCGAGCGATCCGGACTGGCACCGGCGCACCTCGGCGATCCGGTCGGCGGCACCGCCTCGGTGCTCGCCGCGGCGGCCGAGCAGGAGGTCACCGACCCGGACGGCGATACCGCCCTGATGCACACCGAGCGGGTGGAGGCCTTCGACACCACGGGGACAGCGGCCTCCCTGCGCTCCTGGAGCACCCGACTCGCCGCCGCCGAACCGGTGGTGAAGACCCGGCTCCGTACCGTCGGGGAACTCGCAGGCCTCCTCGACGGGCTGCGCGAGGCCGAAACGAAGGCACGGGAGGCGGACACCGAGCACGAACGTCTGGAGGAACAGGCCCAGGGCGAGGCCGACCGGGTGGCGGAGCGCGAGGCGGCGGTCGTCACGGCGAGCGCTGCGTACGCGGCCGAGGTCGGGGCATGGGCGGACCGGCTGGAGGAGCGATCGGGGGCACCGGCCGAGGGCGTGCGCGCCGCGGTGCGACGCGACCTCTCCGCGGAAGCGTCCTTCGAGGACCGCACGCTGCCCGTCTCGGTCGCCGAGGAGGTGACGTCCGCCGCGTTCCGGGCGCTCGAGCCGTACCGGCGCGACCTGGCGGACCGGCGTGAACGAGCCGCCCTCCGCTCACGCGACCTCACCCGGGCGCTCGACGCCGTCCGCGCGGAGAAAGCCGAATGGGAGGAGCGCAGCGACCCGGTCCCGCCGAAGCCGCCGCACCGCGACGCCCCTCGATCCCCCCGCACCGGAGCCCCGCTGTACCGGCTCGTCGACTTCGCCCCGCAGCTGAGCGAGGTGGAACGAGCCGGTATCGAGGCGGCGTTGGAGGCGTCAGGGGTCCTCGACGCCTGGGTCGGCGCGGACGGTACGCTGCTCGACCCCCTCACCCTGGACACCGTGCTCACCGCCACCACGCCCGCCGACGGACCGTCACTCGCCCAGGCGCTGCATCCCGTGCCCGCCGGCGACAGCGGCGTGACGGCAGCGCAGGTCGCCCGCATCCTGGCGGCCGTCGCCCTGGTGCCGACCGGTGCCCCGCTCGGCACGTCAGCGGGCGGAGCGGTGAGCGCGGACGGCCGCTGGCGGCTCGGCGTCACCGGCGGCGCCCACACCAAGCCGGTGGCGGAGTACGTCGGTGCGGAGGTCCGGGCACAGACCCGCCGACGCCGCATCGACGAGCTCGCCGAACGCCTCGCGGGCCTCGAAGACGAAGCACGGGCCGCGCAGTCCGAGCTGGAGGAACTCACCCAGCGCCAGGACGACCTCGAACTGCTGCGGCGTCCGCCGCGCGAGCAGCAGCTCACCGGGGCCTGGGCGCGTCTGGAGGAGACCGAGCGGGTCGCGGCCGGCCTGCGACAGCAAGCCGCGACGGCGGCCCGCGCAGCCCAGGACGCCCGCTCCGCCTGCGTCGACGCCCGCCGCCGCGCCGAAGCCACCGCCACCGCGCACGACCTGCCGGCCGACCGGGACACGCTGCTCACCGTACGGTCCGCGCTGGACGCCCTGGCCGACGGAACCCGACGACTGCGCGGTCGCGTCGACGCCACCGCCGAGGGCCTCACCGCCCACCGCGACGAACGCCGCAGCTACGAACGGGCCCGCACCGCCCGGGAGGAGGCCGAGCTGGAGTACACGCGGCGGGCGGACGAGTTGGCGAAGGCCCGCCGGGAGATCCGCACACTGGAGGGCGCGGTCGGAGCGACCGAGCAGGACATCCTCGCCGAGGAACAGGCCATCGTCCGGCGCCTCGACGAGATCGGCGAAGAGCTGCCCAAGGCGAGGCGCACGGCCGGGCGCCTGCACGACGACGTGGTGCGCGGCGAACTGGACGAGCGGACCAGGCACGACGAACTCCAGGCGCAGGAGACCGAGGTGATCAGGTGCGGACGCGCCCTGCGGACCGCCCTGGCGACACCCGACATCGTGCGCGGCGCGGCACTGGGCGAGCTCGCGGCCGAGCTGTCGATCCCGGACCCGGCCCAGGAGGACGCCAGGACCAGGCTGCGAGCCCTGCAGGCCCTGGTCGAGGCGGTGCAGCGAGGCCTGGACCCCGAGCGCCGCGACGTCTCCGACACCGCGCTGCTCAACCGGTTCAACGAACTGCGCGACCAACTCGCCGGCGGCTACGACGCGACCCTGGAGGAGCCCGACGGCATCAAGGTCTGCCGGCTCGTCGACGACACCGGGCCGCACGACGTGGCACTGGTCGGCGAACGCATCGCAAGACAGGCCGACGACGCCCGGGCCCGGCTCACCGACCGCGAACGGGAGGTCTTCCAACGCTTCCTCACCGGAGAGTTGGGCGACCACCTGTCCGCGCAGCTGCTCGCCGCGGGAGCGCTGGTCGACGCGCTCAACACCACCCTGCGGTCCGTCCGCACCTCGCACGGCCTCGGAGTGGAGCTCGACTGGCGACTGGCCGACACCGTCGACGCGGACATCCGGGCAGCCGTCGAACTGCTGCGCAGCCCCTCGGGGTTGCGCACCCGCGAACAGACGGAGCAGCTGAGGGAGGTACTGCAGCGCCGCATCGAGGACGCGCGCCGCGCCGACCCGGCTGTGGGCTACGCCGCGCACCTGCGGACCGCGCTCGACTACCGGACGTGGTTCACCTTCCAGCCGTGGGTGCTGGACGACACGTCCACCGCCCGCCGACGCAAGTTCACCGGGCGGACCGGGCTCAGCCAGGGCGAGCAGCGGGTCCTCTCCTACCTCGCACTCTTCGCGGCCGCCGCCGCGCACTTCACCACGCTCGCCGAGACCGCCCCGCGGGCGCCCCGGCTGATCCTCCTCGACGACGCCTTCGCCAAGGTCGACGAGCCGACCCACGGCCGGCTCGGCCGCATCCTCGTCGACCTCGACCTCGACTTCGTCCTGACCAGCGAGCGCCTGATGGGCACCTGGCCCGACGTGCCCGCACTCCAGATCTACGAGTGCCTGCGCGACCCGCACGTGCGCGGTGTCGCCACGCTGCACTACACCTGGAACGGACGCAACCGCCGTCTGGTGACCGTGTGACGCTTCCGCCGCAGACCCGCGAGTTCCTGGCCCGGTCGGACCTCGGCCGGCTGTGGACAGCGGTCCACCACCGGTTGGAACGCAACGGCCTCCAGCCGAACGGCAGCGTCCGGCTTGCCGGTTGCACCGCGGGTGAGCGCGAGGCGCTGTCCCTGCTGCTCGGCCGCCGGGTCACCACCGGTACCGCCACGATCCGGCTGGCGGACCTGGACAGCAGGCTGCGAGCCACTGCGGCAGGTTGCGGGCTGGTCGCGGCCGTCGAACAGCTGGGGCTGTCGCTGACCGACCGGCGGGCGGTACGGGACACCGGACGGCAGGAGCGGGCCGCGCTGTGGACGGCGGCCGAAGCGGCGGTCGCCGCATCGCCGCTGGCCGGCCAGGGCTGGGCGGGCGACTGGCTCGACGACCTGCGCCGCACCGGCGCGCTCGGCAGGCTCGCGCCCCAGGACGCGGCGGGCGTGCTCCACCAGGCGATCCGAGTGCTCGGGCTGCTCCGATCCGACCGGGGAGAGGAGGCGGCGCCGTACGGCCGCGGGGAGCTCGCGACCCGGGTGACCGGCACGGCACACGGCCTGGACGACGACACGGTCCTGTCCCGCCTGGTCCTGCGCGGCCTCGCGCGGGCCGTGGGCAGCGAGCCGCCCGAGCACGCGCCCGGTCGGCGGGCCCTTTGGCGGGCCGCAGCCGTCGTCCCCGACGAGGTGTCGAGCACCGTGCTCACCTACGGCCTGCGTCCAGTGGGCCGCGGGTGGCGCGAACGGGCCCTGCGGGAACGGGCCGACCACCATGCCGAATCCCACCTGACACTGCGTGAACTGCGTGAGCTGGACGTCGTACCACCCTCGGACACCCTGGTGCACATCTGTGAGAACCCCCGAGTGGTCGAGGCGGCAGCCGAGGCCCGCTGCGGGGGCGTCCTGGTCTGCACCTCGGGCAGCGCCTCCACCGTCGTCCTCGAACTCCTCGACGCCCTCGCGGCCGCCGGCCTGAGGCTGCGGTACCACGGCGACTTCGACTGGCCGGGCATCACGCTCGCCAACCGCGTCATGCGACGGTACTCGGCCCTGCCGTGGCGGATGGCCGCCGAGGACTACGAACAACTCGCCGCCCACGCCCGGGACCAGGGCAGCCCCGGCCTCCCGCTCGTCGGCGCCCCGGTGGAGGCGGGCTGGGACGCCGACCTCGCCGCCGCCATGACGGTACTGAACGTGGCCCTGCACGAGGAGTCGGCACTCGACCGGCTCGTCGCCGACCTGGCGCCGGGGAAACCCTGACCACGGGACCAGCCGTCAGGTGAGCGCGAGTCAGTCAGGACGGAGGACCGGGCCCGGCCGCAGCGGGTTCGGGCAGCGGTGGATGTGCGGGCCTGCGGCTGTGGTCGCGTCGGTGTCCCGGAATACGCTGGGCGGCTATGGACTGGCTGGAGCGGGTGGCGAAGCTGAGACGGTGGACGAACAACGACGTTCGGGCGCCGCACAAACCGCTGTTGCTGCTGTACGCGCTGGGCAGTTTCCAGCGCGATGCCGACGGCGAGCTGAGGTACAGCGCGGTCGAGGAGGAGCTGAAGCGGCTGCTGGAGGAGTACGGGCCGTCCCATCCGACCACCCCCGCCTACCCTTTCCACCATCTGGTCAGTGACGGCGTCTGGGAGGTCAGGACCGACCAGGGGCCCGGGAGCCCCGGGAGCGGTGTGCGGGTCCTTCGCTCCAGCGGTGCGGCCGGGAGGCTCGCGCCGGAGTTGCGGGCGGCGCTGCGGAAGGAGCCGGCGCTGCTGGGCCGGCTGGCGCGGGTGCTCCTGGACTTCCACTTCCCGCCGTCGCTGCACACCGACCTGTGCGAGGCCGTCGGACTCGACTTGGACCTGGCCGGGACCGAGGGCCTGGTTGAAGGCGTCCCGGGTGGGAGGGAGCGGGCGGCGCGACGGCACCGGGACCGGCGGATGCGCGAACTCGTCCTGACCGCCTACGAGTTCCAGTGTGCCTTCTGCGGCTACGACGGGATGCTGGGCACGAGCGCGGTCGGCCTGGAAGCAGCCCATGTGCGGTGGTGGTCCTACGACGGGCCGGACGAGGTCGACAACGGCCTGTGCCTGTGCTCCCTGCACCACAAGCTCTTCGACAAGGGCGTCCTGGGCCTGGGAGAGGGACACCGCGTACTCGTCTCCCAGCGCTTCGTCGGACGCAGCGAGGCCAGCAGGCAGCACGTGCTCGCCCTGACCGGACGGCCGGTCGTCGGCCCGCAGGCAGGGATCGCACCGGTCGCGGACCGGCACCGGAAGTGGCATGCCGAACAGGTCTTCCGAGGCGAGCCCCGGCAGTCCCCGAACCCGCTGTCCACCGTCTGACCGTGGCCGTCCGACCGCCGGCCCATCAGCGTCGACCACGCGGGCAGTCGGGCGGACGTCAGCTGTGACGGCCGTGCCCCACCTCGACCCGCCCCGCCCGCTGCCCGGTGACCAGCCCACGCAGCTTGGTACGCGTCTCCGGGTCCGTCGAGTACACGACCGTGCCGATCATGCCGCGGGTCAGCAGCACCTTGTAGGTGTTGCGGATCAGGCGGTCGATGTCGGCGTCGCTGGTGGACTTGCGGAAGACGGTGTCCTTGGAGGCCGTCCGGTCGGTGGTCCACCGGTCGGTCCGCCAGACGAGGTCCGGCCCGAGGATGACGCCGCTCCAGTCGTACTCGAAGCCCTGGGCGGTGTACACGCAGCCGACCTGGCCGAAGCCGGCCGGGTCGGTGGCCCACAGCGCGGCCGGAGGCGCACCGGCGATCGAACGGTCGCCGTACACGTTCCACGGTCGGGCCCAGTCGCCGATGCGCACGTCGAGGGGGAGCGGATCACCCGGGGCGACCTTCGTGGTCCACTTCCAGCAGTAACCGGCCGACATGCGGGCGCCGTAGCCCTCCGCGCGCCGGGCGTCGAGGAACGCCTCCAGCTCCTGAGGGGTGTCCACGACCTCCAGGACCACCTTGCCGTCGGGCTCCCAGCCGACGGGGCCACCGGGCTCCAGGCCCAGCAGGCGCACCACCCAGCGCAGGTAGGCGTCGCTGCCACCGCAGCGGAACTGGCTGTCCAGCTCGACCACCTGGCACTCCAGGCCCTTCACCGCGGCAGCCGCCCTGATCTGGGCCACCGTGCCCATCTCGCCCGGCCGGACGACCTGGTGCTCGTCCAGCAGGAACACCGGCACCCGGGCGGCATCGATCAGTTCCTCGATCTGGGGCCTGCCGGTGCGCTGGGCAGCCCGGGTGTACCGGTTCGCCGACGTCTCCCGGATCCGGTGGGCCTCGTCGCAGATCAGCACGTCGAACCCGTTGCGCTCGGCCGTCATGAAGCTGTTGAAGTACTTGAACAACTCCTGCACCTGCCGCTTCCGCGCCCCGGCCACCCGGCGCATCGTGGTGGTGAACGAGCTGGACCCGGTCGCGTGGAAAGCGGTCACGCCACGCCGGTACAGATCGCCCAGCAGGGACAGCGCGATCACGCTCTTCCCCGTGCCCGGACCGCCCGTGATGACGACCACCTGCTTGTGGTCGGACTGCTGCGCCCGGCGCACCGCGCGCAGCACCAGCTCGTAGGCGACCCGCTGCTCGTCCAACAGGACGAACTGCTCGCGCTCGCGGACCTCCTCGGCGGCCACCGCCATCAACTGCCTGGACGGGGCCACCTTGCCCGCGAGCAACAGGTCCGCCGCCTCCGCACCGGAGACCGGCTTCAGCTTCGAGCGCAGGTACTCGACGAACTCCCCGCGGCGCTCGGCGGTGAAGAGCCGGCCGCGCTCGTCCTGCGGCACCTCGTAGAGGCCCTGGACGCCGAACTCCGTCGCGTTGTGGAGGAAGGCCACCCCGGACAGCCGCTCGGGGTGGTCGGCGAGCGCCCCGTTGAAGGAGATCAGGTAGTCGCAGTAGCCGCGGACCTGCTCGATCGGGTTCAGCACCGGCCGGGTGTACGCGTCGACCCGACACAGCAGCGGCTCGCCGTCCTCCGGGAGCGCGCTGCTCCACTGCTTGAGTTCGACCACCACGTACGAGGGCTCCCCCGTGCCCGGGTGGACGCCGGCGAGCACGACGTCCGCGCGCTTGCTGTTCAGCGGGAGCGCGTACTCGAGGAGCACCTCCACCATGCCGAGCCCGGCGTCCAGGAGGGCATTGGTCAACTCCGGGATGCTCATCTCCCAGGAACGCACCTCGGACGGGCTGGGCTTGTGGCCGTGCTGGTGGACGAACTGGTCGATGAGGCGCACGAACAGTGATCCGGCCAGCCTCTCGGCGGCGACCGCGGACGCGGAGTCGCGGAACAGCAAGACATGCTCCCAGGCAGCACGAAGTGACTCGTGCGGGTGGGGGCATGTCCCTGGAGGGAAGCCCGGCGGGCCGCGCTGATGACTGGGCCAAACCTACAACGGAGTGTCTGCGCTCGTGTCCGAACGGCTGAGCATTCACCAACGCAGGGCGGGCCGGGTGGGGTTGCCCGGCAGTGGTCCGGTGACGGTGACCTGGTGTTCGCGGGCGGCCTGGTCCAGGTGGACCGGAGAGGTGTAGCCGCTGTCGACCAAGTGCTCGGTGGGCAGCAGGCCGCGGCGCGCCAGGCGGGTGTGGATGCCGGGCAGGACCTGGCTGTCATGCGTGGTGGCCGCGGTGGTGGCCACATCCGTGATCACGTTGGGGCCGTCAGGGGCACAGGTCTCGGTGAGATGGGCGGCGAAGCCCTTCCACTGATGATGTGTCCGTGACGTGCGTGGCGGGCCGTGGTGTCGCAGGGGGAGATGATCGTCCGGGCCCACGGCGGCAGGCCCGGCCCGCCGTCCTCGTCGGTGTGCCAGAGCAGACGTCCCGCGGTGTCGCGGTGGTGGTTCTGCACCATGATCTGCCGCAGGGCCTGCACGCGGGGGCCGGACGCGGGGCCTGCCCCGTACTGATAGAGGTGTTCCAGGAGCCGGACGGCGTCGTCGCCGGTGGCGAGGATCCTGGTCTTGGGCTTGGTGGGGTTCTTGCCAAGACGGACCGGGCGGCCGTATCGGCGCCCCCACTCCTCGTCGACCAGGCCGTCCAGCAGGTGCCCGGCGCTGCCGGAGACCTCTTCCGGCGCGGCCCGTACCGCCTCGGTGATCAGCTCCAAGCGGGTCAGGTCGCGCACCGCGGCCAGGACGTGGGTGGAGTCGGTGCGCCGATCGGTCGTCCGGAGGATCGAGCGATCAGCCGCAGTGGGAGTCGAAGCCGCCGCTGATGTTGTCCCCGATCCCGCCCTGCCAGTCGATGCAGGAGTTCGGTGCGTAAAGGTACACCGGGCCGGCGTAGGAGGTGTAGTAGTTCTCGTCGAGATCCGCCCAGGTGGAGGCGCCGGCCTTCTTCAGGCCGGCGAGCATCAGCAGTGCGGGGCCCGGGTTGTTGCGGGTCGTCACCACGCAGTTCTTGCCGGTGGAGCGGTTGTACGTGAGCCAGACCGTGCCGCCGGAGTTGAGGTCCCGGTGGTCGATGGTGCTGTAGCCCGAGCCGCAGGCTCCGTTGTAGGAGGCCGCCTGGGCGGTCGTCGGTACGGCTATCGCGGTGGCGCCGGCCATCAGGGCCAGCACTCCGGCCCGGGCGACGGTTCGCTTGCTTCGCTGGTGCATCTGGTACTGCGCTCCACTCTCGTCCGACCCGCCAGGGCTGTTCCCGGACGGGAGTTCGAGAGCGTAGGCGGTGGCGGTATCAGCCACGTATCACCGCGGGGGCGCGGGCGGTGACGGCCGGTCCGGATCGGGCGGCCGGCTGCGGGAGGTGGCTCCGCGCGCAGGAGGTTCCGGTGCGTAGCCGGGACGGTGACCTCCCGCACACCGGCCGGCAGGGCCCCGGTCAGGCGGACGTCCTCGATCACGATCGCCAGGTCGCCGGCCGGCAGCCCCGGCAGGGCGGTGCTCCAGGGGGTGAGGTGAGCCGGGCGCAGCAGGGTGTCGGCCGCTGCGGGGTGGAGGTGGACCGGCGTGGGTCGGAGGTCCAGGTGCGGGCCATGAGCAGCGGCAGGACGAAGGGGGACCCTCCGGGACGGATGGAAGTCTCGCTGCACAGCGGCGCGGCCGACCGCCCGCACCGTGTCGAGGTGGAGTTCGACAGCAGCCCCGGCCCCGATGGTCACCGGCTGGTGAAGTCGAAGGGATCCGCAACCGTGGACCTGCGCGCATGGTGGCCGGCGGATCGCGCGGTCCAGGGCGCAGGGTGGTCCGGCCGCGGAGGTCGCCGATGAGCGGTAGAACGTAAGGGTGGAGAACGAGAGCAGCCCGGACGAGGACGCACGGCCGTACGGTGTGGCGCGGCCGGGGATCGACTACCGGGCTCTGTTCGCGGTCGCCCCCAGCTCCTACATGGTCCTGGGCCCGGATCTGGTACTCGCCGACGTCAACGAGGCGGCCTGCCGGGCGACCGGCCGTACTCGGGAGGACCTGCTCGGGCGGTACCTCTTCGACGCCTTTCCGGAGAATCCGGCGGACCCGAATGCTGACGGGGTGCGGAACCTGCACGCCTCCCTGCACTGGGTCCTGCGTTCGGGGGAGCCGGACACGATGGCGCCGATGAAGTACGACATTCCCGTCGCCGACCGGCCCGGCGTGTTCGAGGAACGGTGGTGGTCCGCGATCAACACCCCGGTGATCGGGACGGACGGGCAGGTGGAGTGGATCATCCACCGGGGAGAGGACGTGACCTCGTTCATCCTCTCCCGACCTCACCCGCGAGAAGGCGGGGCACTCAGCGACGCAGAGGCGATGGAGGCCGAACTGTACGCGCGGGCGCGCGAACTCAAACGGCTGAACGAGGAACTGCGCCGGGCCCACGAACGGGAACGCCAGGTCGCCATCACCCTGCAGGAGGCCATGCTCCACTCGCCCCACCTGGCCCGGCACCGGGACACCGCGGTGCGCTACCTGCCGGCCGCCGGTTCACTGAACGTGTGCGGCGACTGGTACGAGGTGGTCGACCTGCCCGAGGACAGGTTCGCCGTCGCGGTCGGCGACGTCGTCGGCCACGGCCTGGAGGCCGCCGCCGTCATGGGCATGCTGCGCAGCGCGCTCTCCGCCTCCATCCGGGCCGTCGAACGGCCCGCGAGGGCCCTGGACATCCTGGGCCTGTACGCACGCTACGTGGAGGGTGCACTGGCCACCACCGTCGTCCAGGCCGTCATCGACACCCGCGCCCGCCGCATCATGTACAGCAGCGCAGGCCACCCGCCCCCCGTCCTGCTCCACCCGGACGGCACCCACGACCTTCTGGACCAGGCCACCGACCCTCCGCTGGGGGCCCGCCCCCAACACGTCCCACGCCCCCAGGCCGACCTGCCCTACACCCCCGGCGACACCTTCGTGCTCTACACCGACGGTCTCATCGAACGCCGCGGCGAGGACATCGATGTCGGCCTGCAACGCCTCACCGACGCGCTCGCCCGTCACGCCCGCCACAACCCCGAACGCCTTGCGGACGCCTTGCTCGCGCACCTCGGCGTCAGCAGCGGCGCCCGCGACGACATCGCCCTGGTCGTCATCCGCCTGTGACCCGCGTACCCAGGGCCGTACGGCGGGGGCCGGAACGGGGCGCCCCACACCCGGTGCGCGCTTGGGAGACGTCGGCGGTGCGTCGTGGTTCGAGATTCATGAGGAACGACAGCACCGGCGCAGCCCGCCGTCGCAGAGCCGCTGACGCCGACAGAGGGCAACGACGCCGAGCTCACCGACTGGATCACCACGGTTCGCGCCGCAGACCTGCCCCACCTGCACTCCTTCGCCAACGGGCGGGAACTCGACCGCGCCGCCGTCGACGCCGGACTCACCCTCCCGTTCCACAACGGCCGCACCGAGGGCGCCGACACCCGAACCGAACGGATCATGAGACAGATGCACGGCCGAGCCGGATTCCCCCTACTCCGCCACCGCAACCTCCTCTCGTGATCACTACACAGCGCTACCACCGATTACGACGCGGAGCCGTCCTTTTTGCAGACCCGCTGAGCCCGTTCCCGGGCGGGGCGAGGGTCCGGAGCCCCCGGGTGGGTGTCACCCGTAGTGACCACCTGGTCGGCTTGCACTGGCGGGTTCCGGGATGCGGAGCGGGTTGGCTTCGGTCCGTGACGGCACTGGAGACGGTCAGCGCGCCGGTCGGCGTACGGCATTCGCACGAGGTCAGCGATGTGCTGGCAGTGGCCGGCGCCGTCCCGTTCTGCACGGAGCGGTTCGGCCGCGGTGTCCTGGGAGCGCTTCGCCGGGCCCTGGGCCGTCAGATGGCCGCACCTGTCACAGCGGCGTCTCCGGAGGGCGTTCCCCCGTGGGCACAGCTGTTGGACGAGGCGTACGCCGCACGTACCGAACTGCTGGGGCCATGACGGCCGCACGGTCGAGTTGGACTACGCCCACGGCGTGTACGAGTCGCTTGCCCGGGTGTGCGGCCATCATGAGTACCCGCCGGTGAACACCGCCTGTGCTGCTGCTAATTGATCAGAAGTGGAGCATGTGCTGGAAGGAGGACTCGGCGCTGCTGACGCGGAGGTGGCTGCGGGTGCCGTAGGCGGTCGGGTTGTTCCAGTTGTACTCCTCGACGTCGAAGGAGCCGTCGGAGTAGACGGCGTTGACGTAGGCGACGTGGCCGTAGTCCCCGTGGACGTCGTTGACGGCGATGGCGCCGACGGTGGGGGTGGTGTTGACCGTGACGCCGACGCGTCGGGCGGCGTCGTCCCAGGTGTTGGCGTTGCCCCAGGTGGTGCCGCCGTAGGAGTTGCTGAAGTTCGGGACGCCGAGACGGGTGGCGATGCGGTAGGCCGCGAAGGCGGTGCACTGGTCGGCGTAGAAGCCGCGGGTGCCGTGGTCGTAGTCGTTGGTGGGGCTCTGGTTGCCGCCGCCGCTGCTGCCGAGGAACTGGTGGGAGGCCTCGTTGTTCTTCAGGGTGGCGTTGAGGTTGCCCTTGGCGCCGGGGGCGAAGTCCTGGCTGGCGCCGGCGTAGCCGCTGTTGTAGTAGACGCGGACGGTCTTCCCGGTGCGGTTCCACACCGATGCGGCGTTGTTCTTGACGCAGACGCCCTGGCCGTTGCCGGCGCTCTTGAATTCGTAGCAGGTCGGCTGGGTGTCTCCGAGGTCGCTGATGGAGCCGGTGAAGTCGGAGACCGAGCCGGCCTCGTCGCTGTTGTAGTAGTAGCAGAACTCTCCGCTGTCGCAGACCCCGTCGCGGGACGCGGCGAAGGCGGGGGCGGAGGTGGCGGCGATGAGGGGGACGGCCATGGCCAGTGCGGTGCCGGCGACGGTGAGCGTGGTGCGTATGTTCTTCATGGCTCTCTCTTTTCGTGACGTGTCATCGACGGGTGCTTCGGTCGTGCTCGGGTGGTGCCTGGGGGGTGCCGTACGCGGTCAGTGGGTGCGCTGGTACTCCTCCCAGGTCTGGATGGGGATGCGGGGGCCGTCGTCGGCGGCGTGGTTGGCCAGGCCGTTGAGGCCGAGGTAGTAGTCACCGGTCTGGTTCTGGGCCTGGGTGGCCAGGTCGGTGTCGCTGATCGCCGCGGCGTGGATGTGCCACGGCCAGTCGCCCTGGTTGGGGTTGCGGACCCAGGCGGCGAACCCGACCTGGCGCAGGGCCTTGGCGACGGCGGTGCGGGTGGTGCTGGACATGCCGTCGACGTTGATGTCCACGACGCCGCCGCCGTCGTGGGTGCCCGCGGAGGTGGGATCGCCGCCGGGGTTGTAGGAGCCCTGGTCGAGGGTGAGGTGGAAGCCCAGGAGGCGTTCGGCTTCGGTGAGCATGTTCTGGGTGCGGGTGTTGATGGTGTATCCGTCGCGCTGCAGCTTCGCGCCGACGCTGAGCTGACGGGTGATGGTGTAGCGGCCCTGGCCGAGGGCGGTGAGGGAGGTGGTGCCGGGCAGTCCGTTGGCGTCCAGGCCGGTGTAGCCGAGGGAGCGCTGGTAGGCGGCGTAGGCGGTGATGGTGGTGGTGCCGAAGTAGCCGTCCACCCAGCGGGCTTCGAGGAGGCCGCGGGCCTGCAGGGCCTGCTCGACGGCCAGGACCGAGTCGTGGGCGCCCGGGGTCTGTGTGCTGTCGGCGCGCCGGGGATCGATCTGCGCGGCCAGGACGGTGGCTTCCATGTTCACCACGGGCAGCGCGGCAGCGGTGGCCGCCGGCGCCTCGGTGGGGGACGACGGGGTTGCCGCGTGGGCCTGTGCGGCGCCCAGCACCAGGCCGCTCAGGACGGCGACGGCCGCGAGCAGTCGGGTTGCGGAGCTCCGGGTCTTGATGACGGATGCCATGCGGTGATTCCTTCTGGTGTGGTGGAGGATCGGCCCTGACCTCGTCCCGGTGTCGGGCACCGGGCGGGTGAGAGGTCCGATGGAGGGCTCCCGGCGGGGGAGCACTCAGCAGCACCGCTGGTCGGTGCTGCTGAGCGCTGACGTGGTCGCCGCGGAGAAGGGCGGCCCACGGCGGTCGCCGTGGGCCGGACGGTCAGCAGCGGACGTCGGTCTTGACGGCGATTTCGCCGGAGTAGGGAATGGGGCCGGTCCCGTTCCAGCCAAGGGCCTGGGTGCACTCCGACAGGGTGTTGGCGCCGGAGGACCAGATCTCCACGGAGTTGTGGTCGCACTGGGGGTCCTGGACGTGTCCGCCGGTGGTGACGATGGCCGTGCACACGTCCCAACTGCTGTGGGAGGAACGGTAGCCCTCCCACACGTACAGGTAGGAGTAGTTCTTCCCGCAGCCCTTGTACTGCTTCACCGACGCCATCGTCTGCCCGCCGACGTTGAGGTAGGCGGTGCTGCCGATCTGCGTGACGCTGGAGCAGCCGCCGGGGGTGGTGGCGCTGGCGATCCCGGGAACGGCGATGAGCATCGGCACGGCAAGGGCCGTGACGGCAGCGATCTTGGCGAAGACGCGCATGGTGGACAACCTTCTTTCAGGAAAAGGGAATGGAGGAGATGCCCCCGGCCGCAGCCAGGGCGTTGGAGTGAGCTTCTTCCGCGGACAGGCCGCACTGCCGGGCCCCCGGTACCGGACGGGGCGCTGAGGAGGGCGGCGCCGGCGCAGGTGCGCGTGCCGCTGCCCGGCGAAGCCGGGTGACCGGTAGCCGTTCTGGTGCCGGTTCGGGGACCGGTACTGCTCGATGGACATGACCGGCTTCGCGGAATCCGTCGGACAGTCAGCAATAGCCGTTGTGGGCCCCGGCGTTACGGCGGTCGCCGTGGCGCCGGACGGTCAGCAGCGGACGTCGGTCTTGACGGCGACCTCGCCGGAGTACGGAATGGGGCCGGTCCCGTTCCAGCCCAGCGCCTGGGTGCACTCCGAGACACTGGCGGTATTGGTGTTGAGTGCCGGCCCGTCACGGCCGTCGAGGCCGGCCTTGGCGCCGAACATCGTAGCGGCGGCCGCGGGAGCGGCGGCGAGGACGGGTGTCCCCAGCGCCGCGGCGGCCACCGCGAGGAGCGAAGTGGGAGTGCGGATGAGTTTCGTGCGTATGCGGGCGTGCATGCCCAAGGTCCTCGATGAGTTGGGGGTGGTGCGGCGGCCGGCTGGTCGCGAATCCAAGGGAATCCTCCACGCTGCGCGTATCACGCCCGTCATTGGTCAGTAACTCGGCCTCTGACTCGGGATACGACCAAGTCACAGGTGTCGCCCGGTCATGAACTTTGTGTACGAGCGAATTTGCAGCTCGCTTCTCGGGCCGAGCGGCGCGATACCGGTCCGAGACGGCGGTGGTACGCGGAGTCGCCATGCTCGCGTGGTGGCCGGCAATCCGATCTGCCCCCCTCCTGGATAAAGGGCACAATTCCACGGGGCGGAACTGTGCCGTCAACGTCAGGACCGGCAGCCTCTCCGGCACACCGACCCTGACCCAGGTCCCGCTGATCGCCTGACGCCAGGACGACCCAGAGGGCGGCGGCCCCGGCCGGTGCACGGCCATCGAGTGCCCGATGGATCCGGGCCGCTCCGACATCCACTACAGCTCCTGCGCCGGTCCGGTCACCGTGCGCGGCGCAGGGCACTGCGTCATGGTGACCGGCAGCACCCACGACACCGACGGTACGAGGGCTGACTACCGCTGCCCGGTGTTCCATTGCTGAGCCGACCTGACGAGGCGTCCGGCCGCCGCCGGAGCCCGGGCCACGCGGCGTCCGGACGCCGGGTCAGACCTCAGCGGCCCAGCGCGTACCCGGAGTCGGCGAGCGTGACCGGCCGTTCGGCGGCGGCGCGTCTGTCCTGCTGCGCCGGCACCACCCCGGGCCGAAGGCCGCCCTGCTCGCGAGCGAAGGCCCGCAACAGGGCCGGATAGCTGTATCGGCCGGGCGCGTCGGTGAGCAGCAGGTGTGCGTCGACGAGCTGTTCGAGCAGGTGCTCTGCAGCGGGCAGCGGAAGGTGCAGTGCCTGGGCGGCCTGCACGGTCGAGAGGGGGCCGTTCGTGGCCGTGGCGAGCAGCCGGAAGGCCCGCGCCGCGGCGGGCTCGAGTGCCCGGTAGCTGGGCTCGACACTGGCCCTGATGTCCAGGCTGCACACCCGCAGTTCGTTCAACAGCATCAGCTGGTCGGCCAGCCGGTCCGCGAGGTGCCGCATGCTCCAGCCGGGGCGCGCGCCCAGCCGGGCCGCGCAGATCCGCAGCGCCAGCGGAAGTCGTCCGCAGGCGGCGATCACCTGGGTGGCCGCCTGCGGATCGGCTGCCAACCGTGCGGTTCCGACCAGCCGCCGCAGGAGCAGCTCGGCCTCCGCCGCCGACAGCACGTCCAGTTCGAGCGGCAGTGCCCCGGCCAGGTCGGCGAGTCGGTAGCGGCTGGTGACGAGCGCCGCGCAGCCGGGGTCGCCGGGTAGCAGCGGGCGGACCTGGGCGCTGTCGCGGGCATCGTCCAGCACCACCAGGACCCGACGGCCGGTCAGTAGGGAGCGGTAGAGCGAGATCCGGTCCTCCAGTCCGACCGGCACCAGGTCGGCGGGAACGCCGAGCGCGATCAGGAAGGTCCGGAGCACGGCGGCGGGAAGGGCCTGGCTGTCGCCCGTCCCACGGAGCTCGGCGTGCAGCGTGCCGTCGGGGAACGCGGCCCGGGTGGCGTGCGCGACCTGGCCGGCCAGCGCGCTCTTGCCGACGCCGGGCTGGCCCGAGATCACGGAGGTGAACGGTGCCATGCGGTCCACGGCGGTCAGTCGGCCGGTGAGCAGGGACGTCTCCCCTGCACGGCCGGTGAAGTCGGGTAGCGCCGCAGGTAGCTGGCACGGCGTCACAGAAAGCGCCGGTCGACCGCGCGCGGTCCGGTCGGGTGCCGGGTGCCCGGCCGCGCCTGCGCCCGCTCCGGCCCCCGTGCCCGCTCCGGCCCCCGTGCCCGCTCCGGCCCCCGTGCCCGCTCCGGCCCCCGTGCCCGCTCCGGCCCCCGTGCCCGCTCCGGCGTCTGCTGCCGCGCCGGCGCTCGCGGAGTTGATGCTGATCGGCTCGGGGCGGGGCCGTGTCGGCCCGTCAAGGGCAGGGTCACCGCGCAGGACACGCTGGTGAACCTCGCGCAGCTCACTGCCGGGCTCGACGCCGATCCCCTCGATCAATGTCTGCCGCACCCGCTGGTAGACGGCCAGCGCCTCGCTCTGCCGACCGCTGCGGTACAGCACCGTCATGAGCTGGGCCCAGAGCAGCTCCCGCTCCGGGTGCTCGGTGGTGAGTGCCTGTAGCTCGGCGGCGAGTGCCCGGACGTCGCCGCCCAGCCGCAGCTGTGCCTCCAGCCTCGCCTCCACGGCGTCCAGGCGGGCTTCGGCCAGCCACCCGGCCTCCTTGCGGAGCAGCGTGTCCGAGGGGATGTCGGCCAGCGCGGGTCCGCGCCACAACTGGAGGGCGGTGTCCAGCTGTGCGGCGGCGCGCTCGAAGTCCTGTCGGCGCAGCGCGGCGATGCCCTCGTCGCGCAGGACGGTGAAGCTCTGGAGGTCGAACTCCTGTGCGTCGACGTTGATCCGGTAGCCGCCGGCGGTGGTCTCGATCCGCTCACCTGCCGCCCCGAGCGTCTTGCGCAGCCGCATCACGTAGTTGCGCAGGGCGGTGGAGGCGCTGCTGGGCGCGTGCCCGTCCCAGATGGCCTCCGTCAGGAACTGCGCCGACGTCGGTTGCCCGTGCCGGATCAGGAGCGCTGCGAGCAGCGCCCGCTGCCTGCCGCCGGGGACGGTGCGGGTCTGCACTCCGTCACAGACCACAAGGGGCCCCAGGATCCCGAATTCCACTCGTCTGTTCTCCTGCGCCGTCGGTGTTCCGAACGGTGCACGCGGGCTTGCCGGGTGCACCGTGCTGACGGACACGATCTTGTGCGACGACTGGTTGTCAGGACAGCCTGGTTGGCGATGGACAATCAATTCCGTACAAGCGCACGGCGTTCCGCTGTCCTGACAAAGTCCGTACAACGTCCTGACAACGTCCTGACAACGCCCGAGCGCACCGTTGGGCCAGCCGGACAACCACCGTGCGCAGGGACGATCGGAAGTCAGCCGTAGTGGCTCCAGCCGCTGGTCCACGAGGTGCCCGTGCAGAAGCCGCCCTGGTGCACGCAGGCGTTCGCCGCGCCGAGGGTGACCGAGCCGGCGTCGTACGTGAAGTTGTCCGGATTGCCGGCCGAGATCCGCCCTGCGCGGCCGGTGTCGCGTCCGTTGCCACCTTGCCACCCGGGTCGGTGGCCACGGTGGTGACGCGGTTCTGAGTGGAGGAGCCGTTGTTCGGCAGGTGGACGACCGCGTCGCCCGGCAGGATCTGAGGGCTGTGGGCTGGTAGGAGGCCGAGGTGTGCGGGGTGCCGTTGTTCCGGCCGTAGGTGTGAAGGCCGGCAGTACCGGCGTCCAACCCGCCGGTGTGGAAACCGGAGTTCCGCCGGACCCACTGCACGAAGTCGGCGCACCAGTACTCGGGACCGCCTGAACCCTCACCGGAGCAGCTGGTTTCGGACTGCGAGCCGCCGAGGCTGTTGTGAGTCGGGGTGTTGGCGCAGGTGCCGGCCGTCTTGTCGATGGTGGCGGCAGCAAGCGAAGCGGCGGCCGCGCCGCGTCGGACATTCTTCGCGTGCGCGGTAACTTTTCTGTCGCACCCGGCGGGCCGGATCAGGCCCTACGGCGCGTCTGACCTAGACGGGGTAGCGGCAGGCGGTCCGTGCGGCCGTGCTCCGGTCGTCCCCGCCCAGCGACAGCGGCCGCGTCCGGGTGGGAGCCGCGGGGGGAAGGGTCAGTGCGTCCAGCACATCGGTGGGGCCGTCCCCACCCAGGCAGGCGACGGCGACCAGCTGGATCGGGCCCTGATCAGCCGTTGGCTTCGCGATCCGCCAGGGGAGCACGAATCCGTCGAAGCCGACGCCGATCAGGCCGAGCTGGTGCCAGCGCGGCACGGGCACGGTTTGGCCGCTGTCGGAGAAGTACCCGGCGAACCCCACGATGCCGAGGTAGGAACCGCTGGCGCGCAGTTCCACGGCCTCGGGGTCGGAGGGCCGTGGCGCGACCGCCAGGGAGATCGACGATGGAGCCGGGAACTCACCCGGGCAGCGGTCCGGCCTCAACCCCCACGGCGGATTGCCGTGCACCACCGCCGACGAGACCATCCCGCCGCTGCCCAGTTTGAACCAGCGCACATCGGGAGTCCCGGCCGTCTCGTCCGTCTCGGCGTCACCGATGCAGAAGCCGACGAACTGGACCCTGCACCCGGGCGGGATCTGGTCGATCACCGGTGCGCTGCGGGTGGCGCTGCTGCGGACCCGGGTGCTCCCGCTGTAGGTCGTGCCCTGGAAGGCTGTCCCGCCGGCCGGGCCGACCGGACAGCCGGATCCGGAGACCGTGTGTGTGTCGCCGGACCCGCGTCCGAGACCCACGAGCAGGCCGGTCAGCACCAGCACCAGCACCAGGGCGACGGCCATGACGGGCAGCCACGCCCGCGAGGACCACGGGCGCCGATGCGGTGCTCCCGGCTCCTCGGTGTCGACCGGCTCGGGCTCGAAGCCCTGTTTCCGGAACGCGTCCACCATCGGGGCTCGGGTCTCGGCGTCCGCCTGCGTCGGCTCGATCACCTCCGAGACGGTCAGTGCGGCCTGCACACCCGACGGCCGGACCCGCGGGTCGGCTCCGGTGCTGCCGGCGAGCCGGCGGTCGAGTGCGTACCAGTGCTTCTCCCAGAGCTCGACATCGCCACCACAGGCGCCGACATACGCCAGCGTCACGCCCAGTGTGGGCCTGCGCACGCCGCCGGCGGCGTCGCTCAGCGTCGTGGCACTGAAGCCTGCGGTAGCTGCGAGTGCCCGGTAGGTCGGGTTCCCGGCGGCCTGCCGCAGACACCTCAGCTCGTGGGCGAACGCCTGCAGTGGGCCGTCGTCGGGGTCGAGCGGTCGTGGCCTACGGGGCAACGGACTCCCCTTCGCCGCCCACGATTGGTACCGACATCCCCGGATTCCCCCTCAGCTCTGTTGCCGTCAGCCGTAGCCGGTCTCGCTGCCACGAACCCCCGGCCCCACTGCTGACCTGCGGCAATATGGAACGCGCACCAGATGGCTGATCGTCAGATTGTTGCACAGGGGGCGGATGTCCTTGACCGGAGATGGACAGGGCGCTGCCCCGGGAGCAGAGGCATCCCGGGGCAGCGCCCTGTGTGTGTCGCGGAGGTGTCCGGCGGGTGGGGCCGATCAGGTGTAGCAGTAGTTGAGGTTGCCGGTCCCGTGGGAGGTGCCGGTGTCCCAGGTGGCGTTGCCGCTGCTGTTGAGGAAGACGAGGTTGCCGTCGTTCCGGAGCTCGGCGTGGCCGCCGGGCGCCGGGTTGAGCGCGCCCATGGTGCAGACGATGCCACCGGAGGAGTTGAGGAGCTTGACGTATCCGGACCGCGACCAGTCGACCCGCACGACGCCGTGGCCGTTGGTCCCCGATGCCCAGACCGGGTAGGCATCGGCTCCGGTGAACTTGTAGAGCACCAGGTTGCCGTTGGACTGGAGGATCAACTGCGACATGCCGTTGTCCGCCGACGCGCTGTGCCCGGCGGTCCAGTCGGACTGGGCGAGTGTGAAGTTCGCGACGAAGCCGGCGGCCGACGCGTTGGTGGCGGTCAGACCGAGCGCGCAGGCGATCGCCGTGCCTACGAGGGCGGTGCGCAGGATGCGCCTGCGGGCCGTGGAGCGACCGGGCTTGCTGGGTGTCACGAGGGTCCTTCCGGAAGGCCGCCGCACAATGGCGTGGGGCGGCGGAGGTTGTGGGTGTCGCGGTGCTGCGGGTCGATCAGGTGGTGCAGTGGTCCCGGTTGCCCACGCTCTGGTTGCAGGTGCCGTCGGCCCGGGTGGGGCGGCCGTCGGTGTCGTGGAGGACGAGGTTGCCGTCGGACAGGAACGTCGGCCTCGCGCTGTAGCCCGCGCTTGCGGATGCACCCGTGTGCCGGCTGGGCTGGGAGCGGGTGAGCCTGGCGGCCGTGATGCCGCCGGGCAGAGCCGTCGCGTCGGTACCGGACGTGGCCGGCGCGGTGACGGCCGCCGTGCAGACCAGGGCGGTTCGCACTGCGGCCTTGCGCAGCCGCGACGCGCGCAGCCGGCTGATGCGCAAGAGACATCCTTCGGTTCGAGCAGGGGAGCGGAGGTGCACGTGGTCCCGCGTGGTCCCGCTGAGGAGCTACGGTCCGGAATCGGTGGGACCGGTCCGGTTCGGGACCAACCTAGGAAGGGCGCGTATCAGCCGGATAACGCCGCTGTCACACCACCACGGGCCCGGTGGCGGACCCGACAGGGGCGCTGGGCTTCGTCCCGTGGACGGCTGGGAGTCGGCGCTCCTGGAGGGGTGGGCTGAAGTCCGGGCCGCGGCCCGTTGCTGCCTGTCCCGGGGCCCGGCCCCCGCCGTCGCAAGTGCGCTGACGGGAAGATCGACCGACGGTTTGCCGGTTGCTGTCGACGATCCTCCTGGATGCAACCGGCCGCGCCGATGCCCTGCGTGACAGCGGGGACGTGGGTGGGGATCCTCACGCTCCGGAGGCCGCACAGGCTTCGCCGTGTCGGGGTGCTGTCAGCTGCCGAGGCGTGCGATCACCTCGCGGGCAAGGCCGATCTTGCGCTTCTGGAAGGAGCTCAGCCTGTTCAGGGCCTGGGAGTTCTCCTCGATCATGCGCGTCTGGGTCTCTGCCTCAACCGCACTCCAGGTCTTCAGCAGACCTGTGTCGGTCTTGCAGTCCATGTCCGCCAGAGCCACGGTCTTCTCGCGCTCCGTCGGCTCCGCGGTGTCGAACGCCCGATCCCCTACGGAGGCCATGGGGTCCTGGTACCGGTAGCCGTGGCGTTCCATGCAGGTCGACCACGCGTGGAAGGAGGATACGACCGCCGGGTCCGCCAGGGACCGCTTGAAGCTCTCCTTGTCGATGGCCGCCGCGGCGGCGATGTCGGACTCAGGGCGCGGGCCGCCGTCCAGCCGGGCCTCGGCATCCCCGTAGCAGCCGCCGGGTGGAATCGGGCGGCCGTCGGGGCTTGTCGACTGCGGCACTCCCGCACGAGTCGCTCCGAACAGGATCGCTTCCTGCGTCTCGGTGGGCTGCTTGGTGGCGCCTGTCCCGCCGGCCGGTGGCGGGAGGTGGTATCCGAGGTCGCGGGCGACCTCGCGGTCCGATATCCCGTAGCGCCTGGAGGATTCGGTGACCAGCGGCGGGTGCTCCGGTATCCGGTAGTCCAGACCGAAGCCTCCCAGGCACTCGTTGGCCAGGAGGACCTTGGCCCGGTCGACCGCGCTGGACTCCTCGGCAGTGAGAGCGAACCTCTCGATAGGCATGGAAACGCCGCCCGAGGGCGCGGCCGAGGGGCGAACGTCCACGCTCCGACCGCCGGGCTCACCGCCGGTTCGGTCCTCGGCTGCCGAACAGGCGGCCGTCGCCATGAGCGCGGCCGCGACAAACACAAGAGCGCGTGATGCCCCGGTCGGCAAGCCCTGTCTCCCCACAGTCATCCACTTCTCTCCACAAGGAATATGGCGGCCGCGTGGGTACGCGGCCGCCACGGATTCATGACTCCGATCAACCGAAGTTGACGCAGCCCTGGTTGACCGGAGAGTTCCGGAAGTACACCGACGCGTTCTCGTTGTACGTGTTCGAGAGCTGCCAGGCGACCGGGTACTCGGTCTTGTGGAACTTGTCGCAGGGGCCGGCGTAGCCGCTGTTGAAGTAGACCGTCACGCTGGAGTCGATACCCCAGATCCGGGCCTTCGCCGAGGCTGCGTTGTTCTTCAGGCTCTGCCCCTGCCCGGCACCGCTGCTCTGGAAGGTGTACCCCGACAGGTCGTAGACGCCCTCGCCGCCATTGGGGGTGGTGGAGTGAATGGTCGTGTGCGAGCCGCCGTAGCCGGTGTTGTAGTAGAGGACCACGCACTGGGCGTCACAGTCGCCGACGTTGTACGAGCCGGTCGAGATTCCTGCGCTCGCCGGAGAAGCTGTGGCGAGGGTGCCGACAACGGCTGAAATCGCTATTGACGCAGTGACAAGTGCCTTACGAGCAACAAGCATTGAATCTCCCATGTTCTTGATCATTTTCGAGTGGCCCAAGCGCACCCAGCGGCGGGGCGGGTGCGTTGCGGTGGCGGTGCGCCGCGGCGGTCAGCCGCAGTGGACGTTCTGGCGGTAGACGTACACGGTCTCGATCTCGCCGCCCCAGTCGATGCAGGTGCCGGCCGCGGAGACGTACACCGGGCCCGCGTAGGTGGTGAACTGGCCGTAGTTGCCGATCCAGTCCGGCGAGCCGGCCACCCGGACCAGTGCGTTCATGTACAGCCGGGCGCCCGGGTTGTCGCGCACGTTCACGACGCAGTTCTTGCCGGTGGACCGGCTGTAGGTGAGGTAGACGGTCCCGTAGTCGCCGACCTCCAGGGAGTCGATGACGGTGTAGCCGCTCCCGCAGACGCCGTTGTAGATGGCGGCTTCGGCCGAGCCGGGCACGAGGACCACTCCGGCCAGGGCGGCGGCCGCGACCGCGACGGCGGTGGTGGCACGGTGGACGAGCTGGCGCATGAGAACTCCTCGCACGGGGCCGCGTCCGTGCGGCACCCGGGCTCGGGCGGTGGCGCGACCTGCGGCGACGCTAGTTGACCATGATCGCGTGCGGGTATCACGGGGGTATCGCGTACACGCACCGGAGAACGGTCGCGGCACCGCCGTTCCCCTGGCCCATCACATGGCGTTCAGGGCGGTGAACTGACTGACCGTCGACACCGCGTGAGGTTGCCGACCGACTTGGGACGAGGTGCTCGACTTCGGAATGTCCCGCGCAGGTTCAGATCCTGTCGTCCCGCCAGTGACGTCGGAGCCCCGCTGACCGGACGAAAGTTCAGGTCGGCAGGTACAACGCGCTGATCCGGCTCGCCCGGCATGACCGGCCCGGGCGCCGGGGCTCCCGGCCTGCGCCGACGGGTATCACGGGGATGAGACCACCGCGATACCTCCGCGCACCACGATGGCGCCCCAGGACGAGGGCCCACCCGGCGGCCCACTGCCAACGGACCGGAAGAGGACGCAGGACGAGATGCGGAAGATGTGCAAGCACCTGGCCACGAGTGCAACGGTGACCGCGATCGAGGCTGTCGGCGTATGAGTTCCGCCGTGCAGCAGCGATCGGCCGGCAGCCGTGTGAGAGTACGGCTGGCCGGCCTGGCCGGGATCATGTGCCTTGCCCTGGCGGGTTGTTCGTCATCCGGGGGTCCAGCCACCGAGGCGGTGCCGACCACGCAGTCTCCGTCTACGCTCCCGGCGAGTGCTGATCCGCATCTTCCTGTCGAGACGTATCTCTTCTCCGAGGCGGAGTCGGAGAAGCTGGCCAGGGCGGGAGCCGTACTGCGCAAGGCGTGCCTGCAGCGGTTCGGTCTCGACTACGCCATCAGCCCCGCCGGCCCGCCGACCGGACCGCGCACGTTCATGGACCGCCGGTACGGCGTGACGGACCGGGTTGAGGCGGCGACCAACGGCTACCACCTCGGCGACCGCGACCCGCGCACTCACCCGGTCCACCCGACGCAGTTCTCCGCCGAACAACAGCAGGTGCTCACCGGACACCTCCCGGGGAAGACCGGTTCGGACGACACGAAGCTCGAGGTCAACGGCGTACCGGTACCACCCGGCGGCTGTTACGAGGAGGCGAAGCGGGGCCTGGCCGGTTCGGGGGAGCTGGGCCCGAGCAGCGTGGCTCAGCAGGCCAACTTCCAGACCTTCGAGGCCAGTATGTCGGTGCCGCAGGTCACCCAGGCATTCGAGGCGTGGTCCGGCTGCATGAAGAACAAGGGCTACTCCTACCCCAATCCGATGGATGCGATCGGCGACCGCCGCTTCCTGGGGGACTCGCCCACGCCGCTGGAGCTCCAGGTGGCGACGGCTGACGTGACCTGCAAGCAGCAAGTGGATCTGATCGACACCTGGTTCGCGGTCGAGACTTCCCTGCAGAAGGAATTGATCGCACGGCAACAAGCCGATTTCACGGCGGCGCTCGCGGCGAAGACCGAGCAACTCGCCAAAGCCGACGCCGTGCTGCGCGATCAGTGAAGTAGTGGGCTGACACTTTTTCACGTCCGGGCGCGCCCACCCTTCCCCAGGCAGGCCGAGGGGATTGCACACACGCCTGGAACGTCCGTCACGAGAGGACCCAAAGAAATGAACCGTACCCTCAAGCTCGCCGCAGCAGCCCTGGGCGCTGCCCTGCTCGTCCCCGCCCTCGCCACCTCCGCGCAGGCCGCCGTCGGCGACTGCCCGGATGGCAAATTCTGCCTCTTCTACAACTCGAACCAGCAGGGCTCCCACTTCACGATGTCGACGAGCATTTCCGACCTCGCCGGGTACACCTTCACCAGCTCCGGCAACGGCCAGGGCCAGCACGTCAAGAACAACGCCGCATCGGCGGTCTCCAACGTGTGCGTGACGGTCCGGGTGTACTACAACTCGAACTACAGCGGCCCGGTCGACATGTTCAACTACCGCAATGCCGCGAACCTGGTCAACACGTACAACGAGAACGCCTCGGTGAAGTTCGCCCAGGACTGCTGAGCCCCACCCACCTGGCAACCGGCTCCCGGTACGCGTTCCGGCGTACCGGAGCCGGGATTTGGCGGTTATCGCGGCAACACCACCGCAGGAGCGCCGAATCGCGCCCGACCATCCCGCACCTGATCTACCGCCATATTTGGAGCATCAACGCCATGAAGCGAAGCATCAAGCAGAATCTCGCCCGGGTGGGCGTCGCTGTGGTCGCCACCGCCGCCGCCGTGGTCGCCGTCCCCTCGGTGGCGCAGGCCGCCGGCTACAACGGGGTCTGCGGTTCGGGCTACCGCGTCGTCGACTCGATGCCGCTCGCGGGTGGCACCGCGTTCCTGACGTACAACAGCTCGACCGGGCAGAACTGTGCCGTGACGGTCCGCAACAGCACCGGCAGTCCGGTGTACGTGCTCGCATCCATCAGGGTCGCCGTCGGGGGAAGCCCCTGGCACAAGGACGGCGACTACTACGGCACCTACGCCGGACCGGTCTACGTGTACGCACCGGGCCAGTGCATCGACTGGGTTGCCCAGATCGACGACGACTCGGCACAGCAGCTCGATTCCCACTGCGGCTGAGGTCGTGGAGGTTCGTCGGCACAGGTCGTTCTGACGGTGCGACCGCGCCTGTCAGCCAACGTGCCTGCTGCTGAACGGAGTCAAAACCATCCTGCCGAGTGGCACGGGCGTCCGCGGTTTCGGCTCGGACGAGCGGGCGGCGGGTGAGGTCCTGCGGGTGGGACGACCGTCGACTGCCGCCGGGCACGGGAGTGGCCCGTGCCCGGCGGCAGTGACGAGGCGTCGGCCGACGAGTGCCCCAGCCGCCGGCAGTTCTTCCGCTCGATACCGGACAGCAGGCCGAGCACGAAGGCGCGGGCGGTCGCCTGCGGCTCCACCCGTCGGAACCGGCCCACGATCCGGGCCGTGGACTGGTCGGACATCGCCCGCCAGTGGGCGGCGTCTCTGCTGTGGCCGCGGCCATCGCATGATCTTCAGGAGTCCACACAACCCCCGGCGATTACGCGATGGCCGTTCCAGCCGTCGCGCGGGTCGGACGCGATCGCAAGGCCACACGGGAGTACGGGGCTGATCGAGCGCTGGGGGTCAAGGGGTCGCAGGTTCAAATCCTGTCGTTTTGACTGTGAAGTCGGTTGTGAGAGACGGTACTTGGGAATCCGCAGGTTCGAAGTCGAGGGTGCGGTAGAGGCCGGCGCCGGCCTCGGTGGCGCGCAGTTCGACGGATCCGCAGCCGCGGTCCTCGAAGGCTTCGACGAGGGCGTGGTGACGGCGCGGCCGTGACCGCGGCGCTGGTGGGCCGGGTCCGTGGCCACGGTGTGGATCCGCCCCCACAGACCGGTGGGGAAGGCGGGCCGAGGTAGCCGCGGTAGACGATGCCGATGGCACAGGCCGCGAGCCCGCCCTCGGTGGGGACGACGTAGGCGAGCAGGCTCGGGCCGGTGCCCGGACGGGCGCGCATGTCGTCGCGGAAGACGCTGCGCCGGTGCTCGGTCAGCGGGCCGCCGTCACGGACCGCGACGCGCAGACGCGGCAGCTCGTCGGCGTCCTCGGGCCCGGCGGGACGGACAGTCGTGGTCATCGGCTGGTCTCCCTCACGCGTCGGGGAATGCCTCCGGGGCACGGCGGCGGGGGACTACAGGGGTGGACGCAGGTCCGGCGGATGCAGCGGTCCCGGGGCCAGGCTGTAGGGCCCGCGTTTCGATGAGCTGTAGGGCCTGTGCTTCGACGGACACGGGGTCCTGTGGGAACGCACGACTCCACGCCCGGTGGGTACTGATTCTGCCAATGCCGCGTGGGCGATCGGCGCGTTCCGACAACGGGAGCATTCGTCGGAACGGGTGTGGCCGAGTACGGCGGACGGTCAGGCCGAGGGCTCGGATGCTCCACGGCGTTTGGATCGCCGGTGGAGGACGGCGGCAGCGGCAAGGGCTGCGGCGACGGCTGCTGAGATCGCGGCTGTGACCAGGCCGGCGCCCTGGGGGTGGGCGGTTGGCGCCCGTGGGGCGTCGGTTGCGGTGGGGGCGGACGCCGGCGGTGGAGGAGCCGGCGAGGTGATGCCGGCGGAGGCGGTACTCGCGACGGCGGAGGGGTCTGTTCCCGACGGGGTGATGCCGGCGGAGGCGGAGGACGGGGCCGGGGCGGACGGAGGGGCGGTGGGGGACGGGGTGGGGGAGGCTTTCGCGGGGGTGACTTCGAAGGGGGCAACGGTCTTGTCCTGGCCCGCGTTCAAGGTGCAGGGGACGTCGATCCGGCCGGGTGCGGCCAGGTTGCCGTCGGCGTCCTTGGGCACGAGGTGGAGGGTGAAGTCGCCGACGGTCACGCGCCCGGTGCCGGGGCGGGTGAAGGAGAGCCGGGGCGCGTTGCCGGTGGCGGGGATCTCGAAGGCACCTGAGGCGGGAACGGGGGTGCGGGTGATGGAGAGGTGGACGGGGACGGCGGTCTCGCCCTGCGGGGCGAGGACGCGGGTCTCGGCGTCGACCGAGCCTTCGATGGTGCGCACCCCGAGGACGTAGCGCAGGCCGAGGGTGAAGGAGGCTTCGACGGTGGCGGCCGCCTGGATGGCGAAGCGCGGGCTGGACTCGCCGACCGACAGGGTGGCTGGGATGTCCGCGGAGATCCTGGCGGTGATGGCCTGTCCGCCGATGGTCGGGAAGACGCAGGTGTATTGCAGGGTGGGGGCGGCGGGCCGGGCGACTGCGGGGGCGGTGGCGAGGGTGCCGACGAGGGCGGTGGCGGTTGCGGCAACAGCCGCACGGCGGGTGCGCCTGCTCGGGCGGTGCGTACGGGATCCGGCGCTCATCGTGCCCCTTCCGTCGAGTGGTCGCGCCGGCGCTGTTCGCGGCCGTGGCGCTGCTGGTGACTGCGGCTCAGGTGACTCTGGATCCGGGCGTGGCGGAACTGGTAGACCGCCCCGACCTGGCGGAGCACGCCGCGATGGTGGGCGTCCTCCAGGAAAGTGATCAGCGCCCAGGGCAGTTGCCCCGTCAGCGGCAGCCAGATGCGGGCCAGTGCCACCCACTGGCCCCAGGCGGTCAGGCTCAGTCCGTAGCTGAGCCCGGCGCCGAACGCGGCCTCGAGACCGAACACGAGGCCGACCTCGAAGCCGCGCACCGGCCCGTACACGATGCCGTTGAGCAGGCCGACACCGAGGCCGATGACGAGCGCCCAGGTGAGCAGGTGGAAGACGACGTTGCGGCGCTCGATGTGCAGCAGGTCGGCTGGACTGACAACGGATTCGGTGCGGACCGGTGCCTCGAACAGGGCGATCAGGCCGAAGACCAGCCCGGTCGCAAGGGCGATCGGCGGAACGAACAGCAACCCGGCCGTGAGGCCGGCGCCCTGGCCGTCGGCGAGGCCGAGCGGGGCGACCAGCCCTTCGTCGACCAGGATGAGCAGCACCATGCCGGCCGCTCCACAACCCAGACCGATCAGGAACCGGGTGAGTGCGTTGCGGCGGGTGCGCAGGGTGCCGACGCTGACCCGCAGCCGGACGGGGGACGGTCTCGGGGCGGCGCGGGTGCGGGCGTGCCAGTACACGAGGCCGAACAGCGCCCCGGCGACGGAGCCGTGCAGGAGGCCGACCACGAGGCCGCGGACAACGGCGAACCGGAGGCCGTGCGAGGTGGCGACCAGGTCGACCGGCACGTTGCCGACCGCGGTGGTGACGCCGAAGGCGAGGCCGGCCAGGAAGGCGATGATCAGGGCGCGCGGAGTGCGGCCCATGCTGGTGCCGATCTCCCACCAGGTGAGGTCCTGCTGTTCGCGACCGAGCCGGGTCAGGTGGTCGGCGAGGCGGCCGAGCCAGCGCTCGGCGCGTTCCGCATCCCACGATCCGAGCCGGCGGTGGGCGGTATCGAGCCGTTCGGCGGGACGGGGGCGGTAGACGGCGGGGACGAACCCGGTCAGCAGGTGCTCCTCGATCGCCTCGGGGTCGGGGAAGCGGTCGGTGTCCAGGAGCTCGCCCGGTCGCCGTTCGGGGTGGTCGCTGTACATGGTGCGGGCGAGGGCGATCATCAGCGGGGTGCGCAGCGCGGCGGCGAGGTTGGCGCGGCCGGTGCTCTCCGCAGTCCGGGCGGGGTCGAGGACGGCCTCCCAGGTCGCGCCCTGCCCGTCGGTGTCGGCGGGCCCGGGGAAGGCCGGGTCGGTCCGGGGCAGGTAGCCGCGCAGGTCGTCGAGGTCGAGGTCGCGCAGTTCCAGGACGACGGCGGCGGCCAGCGGGGCGTGGGCCGTCCGGACGGCGGCGGTGAACTCGGCGTGGCGGCTGGTGAGGACGAGCGGCAGTCGGGAGAGGTTGAGTGTTTCGAGGGCCGGGGCGCGCAGGCCTTCGGCGAGTTCGTCGAATCCGTCGAGGACGGGGAGGACGAGGTCGTCGTCGAGCAGGTCCGCGGCCAGTGTCTTGCCGCTGGGGACCCGGCGGGCCAGGTGCGGGTAGTCGCGCAGCAGTCGGGCGATCAGCCAGTCGCGCAGGGCCACGGCGGTCGGGTCCCAGGAGCCGAGGCTGAAGATCACCGGCACCCGTTCGTTGCGGGTGCGGGCGTCCAGCAGGTCGAGGGCGAACCGGACGGCCAGGATCGACTTGCCCGATCCGGCGCGGCCGAGGACCACCAGCCGGCCGGACGGTATGCGTTGGTAGATCCCGGCGACCCGCCGCAGGTCGCCGCTGAGGTCAGGTTCGGTGAGGGCCTCACCGGGGGCCAGCAGGAGGGCGTTCGCCGGCTGGTCGGCCGTCCCCGCCGGCACCTGCTGCCAGCGCACCGGCAGTGCGAACGGGTGGTGCACCCGGTGGCGGGCCTCCTCGCGGCGCCAGCGCTGCCGGCTCTCGCGGGCCAACTCCTCGGCAGCGTCGGCGAGGGAGCCGTGGTCCTGGGGCGGTGGGAGCGGTTCCGGTGGGGGCGCCGGCGCTTCCGGCGCGGCCGGGCCGGTGCCGCCGCCGAGGGCGCTCAACCGTCGGCGGTCCTCGGGGCCGGCGTCGAGCGCGTCCGCGATGCGGTTGATGGTGCCGAGCCGGTGGTCGAAGGACCGGTCGGTCTCGATCCGGCGGACGGTGCTCTCGCCGAGCCCTGCCCGCTCGGCGAGCTGGAACTGCGTCAGACCGGCCCGCTTCCGTAACCGGCGAACCAGTGCTCCGAGCGTCTCCGCCACGCCCCACCCTTCCCCCGGGAACTCGAAAACAGAGGTGAGCCTACCTCTGACGACCGGTCACATATGACCGGCGCTGTGACCTGTGCACTCGCCTGACGCGACGCCAGCATCGGTGGTGCGGACAGCCGGTTCCGCGGCCCTGCGGCGCACTCCGTTGCGCGGCCCGGACCGCCCCGTCCGCGACACCAGTTGCGTGAACTTGAGGGAGGCGGTGTTTGCGATGGCGGAGGCTAGAGGCGTCCTGCTGCCGGCCTACGTGGTGGCCGACGAGTCGGGCTCGATGGCGCCGTACCAGCGTGAGCTGGGGGACGGGGTGGCGTCGCTGTGCGAGGGGCTGCGGGCGGAGCCGATGGTCGCGGCCAAGCTCCGGCTGGCCGTACTGGGTTTCTCCGACGACGTCCAGGTCAGGCTCGCGGTGGCGGACATGCGCACCGAGACCACGGTGCCCCGGCTGGTGATCCGCGGGGTGACCAACTACCGGGCCGTCTTCGAGGACCTGCTGCAGCGGATCCCCGGCGACGTGAAGTGGCTGCGCGGCGAGGGCTACCGGGTGCACCGCCCGGTGGTCTTCCTGCTCAGCGACGGCCAGCCCACCGACGGCACGTCCTGGCGCGCGCCGCACGCCGAGCTGACCGACCGGGACCGCACGCCGACCGCGCCCAACATCATCGCCTGCGGTCTCGGTGACGCCCGGGCGCAGACCATGGTCGACGTGGCGACCCGCCCCGAGTTCGCCTTCCTCGCCAAGTCCGGTACCGACGTCGGCCGGGCGATCTCGGAGTTCTTCCACTCGCTCACCATGAGCCTGGTGGCCTCCGGACAGGCCCTGAACTCGGCCGACCCGCAGCTGGTGGTGAACCGGCCCGACCAGTTCACCATGGCCATCGACGAGGTCGGCCGGTGACGCCCGCCCGCCGGGACGCCTCGGACCCAACGCCGCCGGCGGTGCCTCCGAGGCCCGCCGGGCCACCCCCGGCGATCCGGCCGGACCCGGCGCCGTGGCAGCGGATCACCGTGGACGTGCCGGGCCTGGAGTTCGAGGCCCGGCCGCCCAGCCAGTACGCCTTCGACTTCCCCGACAGCGAGTGCGAGGGCTGGTCCACCGACCGGCTCACGCTGCGGTTCGCCTCCGTCCGCGGTGCCAAGCACCGCTACTACCGTCAGCCGCGCCAGGACGCGGCGCGCGCCGCCGTGCACGAGGCCACCGGCAGCATCGTCTTCGCGGTCGCCGACGGTGTGTCCAGCGCCGCCGAGTCCCACCAGGGCGCCGTCGAGGCGTGCCGGGCCGCCGTCGAACGCATCCTGCACCTGCTCGACCGGGGCCCGGACCGGCTCGACGGAGCCGATGTCGCGGCCCACGCCGCGCAGCGGCTGCGGGAACTGGCGCGGTGGCGGCTCGGCGTCCCCGCACCGCAGCTGGCCGAGGTGACCCGCCTGTACGCGACCACCCTGGTGGCGGGGGCGGTCCGCGCCACGGGCGACGCCCTGGAGGCCGAACTCTTCCGGATCGGCGACTCCGGGGCGTGGCTCCTCGACCGGGCCGACGGCGGCTACCACCCGCTGTTCGGCGGCAAGGCCGCACCGGGCGCTCCACTGGTCAGCAACGAGGTCTCCCCACTGCCCCTGGTCCCCGAACAGCTGGAGACTGCCGTCGGACGGTTGGCCGAACCGTGGACGCTGCTGATCGGCACGGACGGCTTCGGCGACCCGCTCGGCGAGGGCGATGGCCGGGTCGGGGAACTGTTCGCCCGGCAACTTTCCTCGCCGCCGACGCCGTTGTGGCTCGCTCATGTGCTGGACTTCAGCCGGGAGACCTTCGACGACGACCGCACTCTGTTGGCGATCTGGCCCCGGGCCGGGGGACCGAGGTGAGCACGCGGCCGGCCACCCCGGTCGAGTTCGCCGCGCTGACCCTGGGAGCGGAACTCGGCCGCGGCGGCCAGGGATCGGTCCATCAGGTGCGCAACAAGCGCATCAACGAGTCGGCGGCCGAAGGCGGTTGGGAGGTCGTCTACAAGGAGTACGCCCCCGCGGTGCTGCCGCAGGTGGACTCGGCCGCGCTGGCTGCTGCGGTCGCGCTGCCCGGGCGGCTGACAGGCGAACAGGGGCGCTGGCTGTGCGAGAAGACCGCCTGGCCGGCCACAGTGGTCCGGCGCGGCGGGCAGACGTGCGGCTTCCTGATGCGCGCCGTCCCCGACCGCTTCCACTTCACCCTCCGGACCCTGGCGGCCGGTAACCAGGGCCCGCCCCGGCTCGCCACCCTGGAGTACCTCCTCAACGAGGACGCCTACGTCGCCGGGATCGGACTGACCGTCACCGACCAGGACCGGCTCCTGCTGCTCGCCGACCTCGCGACCACCCTCGACCGCCTGCACCGCTTCGGCGTCACCGTCGGCGACCTCTCGCCGAAGAACCTGCTCTTCACCCTCACACCGCGGCCCGAATGCTTCCTCATCGACTGCGATGCGGCCCGCACTGACCTTGCGACGGTGCTGCCGCAGGCCGAGACCCCGGACTGGCACGTCCCCGCAGGCGAGGAACGGGCGACCCGACACAGCGACACGTACAAGCTCGCCCTGCTCGCCGTCCGCCTCTTCGCTCGTAACCAGAGCACGACCGACCCGGCCGCCCTGGCGGCAATCGACCCGGCCCTCGGCGCCCTGGCCCATGCCTCGCTCGGGACGGACCCGGCCGCCCGGCCGGCGCCCGCCACCTGGGCCGAGCAACTGGCCTCGGCGTCCGGCAGCCTGAAACCCGGCAACAGGCCGAGAACCAGTGGCGGAACGAAGCGAAACCCACCTGGCGGACCGGCCATCCCGCGACCTCCCGTCGGCAACGGAGGCGGATCGGCCGGTCCGGCAGCCACCGGTGGCACGGGGACGGGCGGCGCTGCGGCCAGGGCCGGCAAGGTGCTCGCCGCCGTGGCCGCCACCGTGGCCCTGCTGCTGCTCGTGGCCCACCGTGACGACTCCCACCCGGCCGACGCCCGCTCGGCCGCCGACAGCCACCCACTGACGGACAGTCACACGTCACCCTCGCTCGGCAGTTCTTACCTGCCCTCGCAGCCCGATCCGACCCTCGGCAGCACCCGCCCGAGAACCCCGCCCCCGACACCCACCCCGACACCCACCCCGAGTCCGAGTCCGACCGATCCGGTTGCCACCGCGCGTGTCGGCGACTGCTTCTTCGACACCGGGACCAGCAGTCAGGCCGATCTCACCCCGACCACCTGCACCACCGGGACGTTCAAAGTCGTCCGCATCAACGAGGGCAGCACCGACCTGGACGGCTGCACCAACGTGCCCGGCAACGACGAGAGCGTCAGCTCCAAGCGCTACTCGCGGGTCCTGTGCCTCAGCTACCAGAGCCCCGGCGGGGACTCCTACCACGCCCGGCAGGGCGACTGCGTCTTCGGGCCGAACGGCGCGGGCCCGTGGTCGCTGCTGTCCTGCCGGACCGCCGCCTTCAAGGTCCTCGCCGTCTACCGCGGCACCGGCGACCACTCCAAGTGCGACAGCTGGCCCCACTACAACCAGTGGCGGACCGTCCCCGGCCCCAAGGGCGCCGACCAGGACGTCCTGCAGTGCCTGTCCATGGTGTTCCCCGATGACGCGGGCTACGCCACCGTCCGCGAATGCCTGTTCAAGTCGGGCTCCACCTTCACCAACGTCGGCAGCTGCGACCGCTCCAACGTCTACGTCACCGGGCGCACCACCACGCCCGACAACCCCGCGTTCTGCGGCCAGGACGCCTCCACCTACTGGCGCTCCAACGAGTTCCCCGACCTCGGTTACACCGTCTGCTGGCGCCGGCGCTGACCCCGCCGCCGCTGCGCATTGACCAACCCGCCATCCTGCCGACGAAGTTCAAGGACCTGACATGGCATACCGCTACCGGTGCGGCGAATGCGGCTTCAAGACCTCCTGGGGCACCGAGTCCCGGGGCGAGCGTGAGCAGATCGCGCACTACACCGACCGCCACCCCGGCCTGTTCCCCGGCGGAACGGTCGAGGCCAACACCAAGAACCCGGAGGGCGGCATCGGCTGCCTCGGCGTCCTCGCCGTGCTGTTCCTGCTGTTCGTCCTCGCCGTCTCGTGCAGCCGATGAACCGCGCCGACCCGAACACCAGCACCAGGAGAACGTCATGACGAAGCATTACTGGAACCAGGACCCGGCCGCACCGGCGCCGCCGACCTGGCAGCAGACGCCACGCGCGGTGCCACCTCAGCTCGGCCACGGCGGCGCGGCGCCGTCCGTGCCCGTGCAACCTTCTGCCGGGCCGAGCGCGCAGCCGCCGGCCGCGTCGGTGACGCCGCCCGGGGCGCGGGCAGCGCGCCGGGGAATCGGGGTGCTGCGCCACTGGCGGCTGCCGGTGGCCGCAGTGGTTCCCTGTCTCCTGCTGGCCGGCATCGGGTGGTGGTTCTGGCCGCAACAGCCGACGGTCCTCCCTCCGCACATCGCCGAGGGGACCGTCCAGGCAGACCTGCTCAGCGCCGACGGCGTCAGCAAACTGGCCGGAACGACGGTGGTGGCCGGGCCCCAGTCGAACCGGCCCCACGCCCCGCTCGCCGTGGCCCCGTCGGAATGCGCTGTCGCCGCCGGACCGACGACGCAGTCGGTCTACGGGCAGGCGTGGAAGGCGTTCCTCTCGGCGACCTACCAGGACGCCGCAGGCTCGGGCAGCTACACCGTCAACCAGGTGATCGGCGTGTTCCCGGACAGCGGGAAGGCGGCCGCGGCCTTCCGCACGCTCACCGACGGCCTCACCAAGTGCCCGTCCTCGACACTCACCGACCAGGCCGGACGCACGTCGAAGTGGACCTACGCGGCGCACCCCGCCACCGAGGTCGCGGTGGCGTGGACCGCGACGCAGGGCGACACCGCGAACTGGGCCTGCTACCACCAGGCCAGGGTGAAGGGCGCCAGCCTGATACAGGCCTCCGTCTGCCAGGCCGGTGACGGCGGGCCATCCGTCTTCATGATCGCCGACGAGCTCACCGGCAAGGTGACCGCATGACCGCGCCCTCGCGCACGGCGGCCGCGCGCCGCAGGCGGACGCTGCCCCGGATCCTGCACCTCGTGCTGATGGCACTCCTGGCACAGATCGCCGCCGTGGGGGTCCAGACGATCGCGCCGACCGACGCCGCGGCGGTCACGGCCCAGGCGGGCACGCTCGCCCCCGTTCCGCTGGTCACGCCCCGGGGGTTCGAGGCCGCCCTCGCGACCCTGCTGGTGGAGATCGACGACGCGAACCGGCAGGCGGCGCAGCTTGCCCAGCAGGGGAAGGACGTGGTTGCCGAGGCGGAGCGGATCACCAAGGAGGCCGCCGCGATCCGCGACAGCAAGGCGGCGCTCAACGCCAGGGTCGCCGTGGTGAACCAGGAGATCAGCGCCCACAACGAGCGCGCGAAGGCCGTAGAGGGGGAGATCACCGCCCACAACGCCAAGCGGCGCACGTTCCAACTCCCCGAAGAGGCGGGCCCTGCCGCCGCCTACGACGACGAGGCACGCCAACTGGAGTCCAGACGGAATCAGGAAAACGCCGTCGAGGACAAGATCCAGAGCGAGCAGAACCAGATCCGGCAGGAGGCTTCCCAGGTCGACACCAGGTCCTCCCAGCTCGACGCCGCCTCCAAGAACAACGACACGAAAGCCTCCGACCTCAAGACGAAGGAACAGCAACTCCAGTCCCGGGACCAGCAACTGCTCGCGCAGATGGCTCAGGCGATCCAGAGTCTCGCCTCCGTTCCGTCGAACCCGGCGGCCGCCATGGACCAGGGCGGTGACGCGCCCGCTCCGGCCCCGCACCCCGGCAACCGGTCGGCCGGCCAGGACGAGGACACCGGTGACAGTCCCTACCGGCAACCCCGGACCGCCGCACTGACGCAGTACGCGAAGCAGCACGGCACCACCGTCGACACCCGACCCGGCACGGCGTACCTGACGCCCGACGCCGTCCGACGGCTCACCCCCGCGCAGGCAGCCACCCTCGGCAGCCCGTCCATCAGCTACGACGGCCTGGTCCGCAAACCCAACGGCCACTACACGGCGCTACGGGCGCAGGCCCCGGCCGCCACCACTTCCCCCACCCCCACCCCCACGCCGGCCCCGGCCCCGGGGGCCCTCGGCTCCGGCGGTCTGATCGCGTACCGCAACGGCGAACAGCTCCCCGTCGACGAGGTCACGACGGTGGACGAAGCCCCCGCCTCTCCGGAGCCCGCCCCGGGACCCAGCAACCCGGCCTCCGGGGGCCCCTCGGACTCCGCCGCGGGACACGGCGACCCGGCCCCCGTGGGGAACGGCGACCGGAGGGTCAGCGCCTGCAAGGACCTCAAGCCGTCGAGTGCCACGGACCTGGACGGCGGAGGATGGGTCGACTACCTGCCGTCGGACGACCGCGGCCGCAACCGGGGGGTCCGGGCCTGTCTCGAAGGGAAGCCCGACTCGAAGAACAGGGGCCAGGACGCGGCCGGCACCATCCGGGGCTGGAAGGACGCCGAAGCGCGGGCCAAGGCCCTCGGGTTCGCCCCGGGCAAGACCATCGCCCGCTGCCACTCCGTGCCGAAGATGGCCGGCGGAACGGCGGACGAGCGGAACCTGACGCCGTGTTTCCAGCTGGGGGCCAACATCAACCAGGCGACCGGCGGCACCATCACCAACAGCATGCGGAGCTTCGAGACCAGGGCCGGGAGCAGCATGGACGGGGGCTGTGTGCTGTACAGCGTGCGTCCGCAGTACAACAGCACCGGCAGCACCATTAGCACCATTCCGTACAAGTGGTACATGGCGCTCTACGCGTGGGACGCCACCACCGGGGCGTACCGGGACTTCGCGTCGACGGCCGTGGAGAACGCCAGGTACGGCCCTGCCGGACTCGTGAACCTCGGAAAATAGCCTCCGGCGAGAGCGGGCGGCCGACAGGAGTGGACATGGATGTCGAGGAGATGCTGGACAGGTTGGGCGCGCAGATCGGGCCGCCGCCGGAGGGCGGGGTGGTACCGGTGCCGTGGGAGCTCGGACCCGGGGTGATGGGTTTTCAACTGCCCGTGGACTACCGGGCGTTCGTCGACCGGTACGGGTCGGTCAGCATCAGCGGCGAGTTGCACGTCTACGCGCCGTCGGGAGCGCGCAGTGTCGAGGTCGGTGCACCGCTCGGCTTCGAGGGGTTCCTGTACGACACGACGGACCCCTACGGATACTGCGCCTGGCTGGCCCAGGCATATCGGGACGGGGACGTCGAGGAGTGCCCGTACCCGTTGTTCCCGGCCGACGGAGGGCTGCTGAAATGGGGCAACAACTACAACTCGGACCATTTCTTCTGGCTGATGCGGGGCCCGGACCCGGACCGCTGGCCGGTCGCCGCCAGGTTCCACGTGAGGCGGGACTGGGAGCTGTTCGAGGGCGGCTTCCTGGAGTTCCTGCTGGCGGCGGTGACGGAACGGTACCCCTACCACGGCGCCGTCGTCCCCGGCGGGGTGCAGGAGGTCGGCGACGGCCGTTCCTACCGCCCCCGGGGCGACTGGGCGAAGCAGTTGTGGCAGTGAGCCCGCGAACACGGTGCCGGGCAGTAGCAGCAACGGACCTGCTGCGTACCGCGGGCTCTGTACGCGCTATGGTGCGCGAGTCGGACTCTGAACGGCCATGCCGAGGAACATAGTTACTGCCCGGAGTCGTTGCCCGCAGAGCCCCGGAACTGCCCACTCGTTGTCCATTCCGTGCAGGCACTGTCCGCTTCGCCGTGGAACCCACACAGGCGTTCCAGGAGCCGGTCCACCCGTCCGTCGGGCCGGTAGAGGGTGCGGTGGGCGTACGGGTGGGCGCCGCCTGGAAGGGTGACGACGCCCTCCTCGGTGACCGTGCGGCCCTCGGTGATGGCGCAACCGCAGATCGACGTCCGGGGGCAGGACGGCCTGGTCGGCGGCGGGCGGGCGGTGGTGGCGGCCGGGCACGTCAGGCCCCGACGAGAGCACGCGGGTCGACGGTGTCGTCCCAACCGTGGGTGGAGAAGCCCCGGTTCCGCCCGGAGAGGTAGGCGGTGAGGGCGGCGTGGGAGGTGGAGAACATGGGGGAGGGGAGGGTGTCGGTGCCCAGCCAGACGACGGCGAGGTGCTTGTCGGGTTCGGTGTTCGTCAGGTCGCCCAGCCAGGAGGTAGCGGCGAACACGGAGAGCAGGAACGGCCCTTTGCCGTCCCAGCCCTGCCGGACCTGGATCGTGTGGACCAGCCGCAGTTCCTCGGGCGCGACGACGAGCCCGGACTCCTCGAACAGCTCCCGGGCGGCGGCCTCGTCGAGGCGCTCGCCCTCCTCCACCTTCCCGCCCGGGATCGTCCAGGCGGGGGTGGTGGACCAGCTGTCGTTCGCGTAGTGGATGCAGGCGATCCTGCCCGCCTGCTCGTCGTGGGCGATGACGGCGACGGTCTGGCGCAGGGTCTGCATGTCGGTTCTCCAAGCAGTAGCGGGAAAGTGACGTTCACCGGAGGGGCGGGGTCTGTGAAGCATCGCGAGCCCGGTGACCGGCCCACCTGCGACAGCGCGCAGCAGGCGGTCGGCGTTCGGGGGCAGCACCGGCGGGATGCCGTTCATGCCGGCCACCCGATGACGGACATCGCCCGGCCCACGGCGATCCCGGCCAGGGCGTGTGCGGTGTAGGGCACGGTCTCGTCGGGAAGAGCTGCCAGGTCCCACCACCGAAGCTCGTGACACTTTTCCGGCTCGCGGTTGCCGATCTCTCCGCTGTAGCGGGTGGGATGGAAGAAGAGCTGGAGCCGGGAGCGGCCGTCGTCGGCGTCGAGGTGGTGGAGGGTGTGGACGAGGAGGAGATCGTCCTCGGCGATGGTGATGCCGAGTTCCTCCTCGGCCTCACGGGCCATTGAACGCAGCACGGACTCACCCGCTTCCATGTGCCCTGCGGGAACGTGCCACTGGTTCTCGGCGAAGGAGGTGTTCCTGCGCAGACCGAGCAGGACCTTGCCGCTGTCGATCAGGACGAGGTGGACGCCGACGACGAGGGTCGGCGGGTCCACCGCGGGCGCGGGGGGTGCCGGGGTGGCCGCGCGGTCGGTGCTGCGGAGTCGGGTCACGAGGTCCTCCCGGTGTCCTGGCCGACCGCTGCGGCCGGCAGCGGCAGGTAGTGCTGCACGGAGGGCGGGACCTTGAGCAGCGGTACGTCGTCGAGGGGGGCCATGCGCACGGCCAGGCCCTCGGTGCCGAGCCGCAGGTCCGTCTCGTGGCCGCTCCAGTGGGCGTGCAGGACACGGGTGAGCGGGAGGCCGAGGTCGTGGTGCGGGCTGGGGAGGGGCCGCAGCCCGGTGATCTCGATCCCGGCCTCCTCGCGGACCTCGCGCACCGCGCTCTCCCGGGCGCCCTCGTCGGCTTCGCGCCAGCCGCCGATCGGAGTCCAGTAGCCGGGCCGGGCCATGCCCGGCCCGGCTTCGCGCAGGTGCATCAGCAGTCGACCCGCAGGGCCGGTGACGAAGACCAGGACGCCCTCGAAGTCGTCGTCGGCCGGCACGGGGCGCTCCGGGTAGAGCGGCACACCGCGGCGGTGGGCACGCAGCACCTGCCGGAGCCGCTGGTAGCGGTCCGGGGACATCAGGTCGCGCCAGTGGTGGGCTCTCTCGAAGCGCCACCCGGTGTGCTCGCCCGCATCGAGACGGATCCGGGCCTGCTGCTCCGCGGTCAGCGTGCCGCCGTCGAACACGTAGCCGCAGACGGGGATGGGATACCCGGTGCCGGCCTGTTCGTGGACGACGGCGACCAGGCGCCGCCGGGCGATCACTTCGGGGTTCTCCGCGGCGAGGTCGAGGCCCAGCTCCTCCTCGGCCTCGCGCAGGGCGGTGGTGAACGGGCTCTCTCCGTGCTCGACGTTGCCGCCGGGGAAGTTCCACACGGCGGGGTCGACGGTCGAGCGCATCCCCAGGACGCAGCCCTGGGGGTCGGTGACCAGGAAGCATCCGTAGGAGCTGGGACGGGCGACGGTGGTGACGTAGCCCCCGACCGGTCGCCAACCCGGAAGGGCCGGCCGCCCGCCGAGCCACTCGATCACCGAGCGCCGGCCCTCGCTCGTCGCCGGCAGCCGGTCCGCCGGAGCCCATGGGTGGGCGTCGTGGTCGGGCGAGAGGACGATCGGGGTGCCGTCCGGTACGACGGTGGTGAGGACGAACTGCCGCACTCGCCGGCCGCGCTGGTTGGTGAAGTCCAGGCTCCGCGCGTACTCCAGCTCCAGATCGGTGAGCCCGGTCTCCTCGGCCGGCTCCCGCGCCGCGCCGGCCGGCACGCTCTCGCCCTCCTCCCGTGCGCCGCCCGGGTACTCCCACAGGCCGGGAAGGACGTCGTGCGCGGCCCTGCGGATCATCAGGACGCGCCCTGCGGTGTCGCGGACCACGACACCGACGCCGATCCGCTCGATGCCCTCGCGGAAGGCCGGGCCGGTCAGGACGTCGAAGTCGATCACGAGTCGTTCTCCTTGCTCTTCACGGCGGACGGGTTCCGCTGGGCGGGGACGCCGGTGCGCTCGTTCTGCAGGTCCCACAACTCCCTGAACCGGCCGCCCTCGTCGGCGACCAGTTCGGCGAAGGTGCCCTCCTGGAGGACCTTGCCGTCTTCGAGGACCACGATCCGGTCGGCGACGGCCACGTTGGTGAGCCGGTGGGTGACCAGGACGACCGCCCGCTGCCGGGCGACGGCCCGCAGGTTCCGGAAGATCCGGTGCTCGGCCCGCGGATCCAATGCCGCGGTGGGTTCGTCCAGCACGAGCAGTCCGGCGTCGCGGTGGAAGGCGCGGGCGATGGCGAGGCGTTGCCACTGTCCGCCGGACAGTTCCTCGCCGCCCATCCACTCCACCGCGAGGAGGGTCGACAGGCCCCGGCGGAGCTTGGCGACGACCTCACCGGCGCCGGAGGCGTCCGCGGCGCGCATCACGGCCTCGTCGCCGTCGGCGGTCGGCTGGCCCAGGGTGATGTTCTCCCTGCAGGTCATCGGCCAGCGCGCGTAGTCCTGCGGCACGACCGCGACCTGGCGCCACAGGGCGTGCGGGTCGAGGTCGCGGGTGTCGCGCCCGTCCCACCGCACCGACCCGCCGTCCGGCAGGTAGAGCCCGGCCAGGAGCTTGGAGATGGTGGTCTTGCCGGAGCCGTTCTCGCCCACCAGGGCCAGGATCTCGCCGCGCTCGACGTGCAGGCTCACCCCGTCCAGCGCTTTGCGTTCGGAGGCCGGGTAGGCGTAACTGAGGTCCTCCACCGTGATCCGGTCCGGTGCCTCGGGAACGGTCGTGCCGCGCTGGGGCCGGTGGCCGCCGGCAGTGTCCAGGAAGCTCGACCAGTCGTCCAGGTACATGCCGGTGCGGAACAGGTCCGCGCCGTAGCCGACGATGCCGCGCAGGCTGGTGCCGACCGCGGCGAGCGCGAACACCGCGGCGCCGCCGCGCGGCAGGCTCATCCGGCCGGTGCTGACCAGCCACAGCATCGCCGCCCAGACCAGGGCCGTGCCGAGGCCGGAGGCGGCGGCCCCGGCCACCGACACTCGGGCGCTCTGCGTCGCCGCCTGCCGGGAGCCGGCGTCCAGCCGTCGGCCGACCTGCTCGTACTTGTCGAGCAGGAAGTCTCCCATGGTGTCGGAGCGGACCTGGTCGGCGTTGCGCTTGAGGTGGATGTACCAGCGAAGGTTCGCCATGATCCGGCGGTCGCCGATCGCGGCCCGGTTCGCCAGGAAGTGCACCCGGGCGGCGCGCACCGACGCGACGCCCTGCGGCAGCGCTGCCAGCACCAGCAGCGGGAGGAGGGCGGGGTGGAGCACGGTCAGCACGCCGGCCGCGCCGAGGAGCGAGGCGAGGGAGGCGAGCAGGTTCTGTGCCTCCCCGACGATGTCCACGCAGACCTCGGCGCCGCGGTCGGCGGCTTCCAGTTCGTCGTTGTAGCCGGCGTGGTCGTAGGCGGTCAGCTCGGCGGCCACGGTGGCGCGCAGCACCGCGGCTTCGGCCTCGCGGGAGATGCGCGGGGACAGGTGGACGGTGACGGTCTGGATCGTGATGCCGAGCAGCGAGCGGGCGCCGGCCGCCGCCGCGATCACGAGGATGGACGGTGCGGCGTGGGCGAGCTTCTCGCCGGCCTGGCCGGGGCCGAACAGGGCCGAGATCGTGCCGGTGGTCGCGAACAGACCGGCCGCGCCGAGCACGGCGGACACGGCCTGGCAGGCCAGGAGCAGCGCGACGGAGGAGCGGTCGATGCGCCAGCCGAGCCGGAAGGCGCGGACGACGAGCGCGGGCAGGCGGCGTGCCATCGCGCTGACGCCGATCGCCTCGATCGTCTCGATGCGGCGCCCGTCGGCGAGCCACTGCAGTTCCTCGTCGGCGGTCTCGGCCGACGTCGTCGCGGCGCTCAAGCGGTCGCCTCCTTGCGGACGTACCGGAGCGCGAGGCCCTCACGGGCGGGCCGGACTTCGGCCACCGGGGCGGGGGGATTGACCACAGCTCCTCCAGACACAGACAGTGCGCGGACAGGTCAGACACCCGCCGGACGTGCAAGAAGATCCCAAGTAGCGATTACAGGGCCAAAGTTGGGGACTTTCTTACCGGTGGGGAGCGTCTGATGATGGTGCTGTTCGAGCGCGGCGTTCAAGCGGATTACCTCCGGGCGAGCCCGGGTCGAACGGGGACTTTTCGAGCACTGCGGCAGCATGGTCAAGGGCCTCCTCCAGCCCGCTGCGGAGGGTGGCCGGCAGGGTGGCCGACCCCAGTGCGCAGGCGCCGAGAGCCCGTTCGATGATCTTGGTTCGGGCGGGTCCGAGACGGCTCCGGGCGCCGGGGTGGGCGAGGAGATCACGCAGTGCGTAGCCGTCACCGGATTCACCCGTTCGGCCGGTCAGCTGCCGCAGCAGGTTTCGGGCAGCGGGCGCATCCGGGTCGGCCGCGGCCTCGAAGACCCGCTCCCCGGGCCGGGCGTCGAGCTGCTCCAGCATCAGGGCGACGACGGCTGGCTGGGAGGCGGCGCTGATCTGCGTGCCGGACCCGTCGGCCTTGGTGTAGGCGGGGTTGTCCGCGTACGCGGCCTCCAGGGGGAAGCCGGGCAGGAAGCACTCGCGCGGCACGGTGCGGAACGCCTTCTCCGCCGCGTCGCTGGTGATGGTCTTCTGGGCGATCAGGCGGTCGGTGAGCCCGTCGCGCAGCCGCCCGGCGCGGGCGGGGTCGGAAGCGGCATTGTCGCTGAGAGTAGTCATGCGGGTGGCCGTAGTGGTTGTGTGGATGGTGCTGCCCGAGGGCTGGAGTCCCTCGTCGGAGTGGAAGACGGCATCCAACGCCCTTGCAGCCAAGGCGAATTGGTGCCTTAGTGGCAGCCTGGCGCGGTTGGCGTGGAAGGGTAGGTGGTGGGCGATCTCCATGGCCTCCTGGCCGCCGAAGGCTTCGGTCTCGGGTTCGTGGATCTCGGTGAACCAACCTGTGGAGGAGTCCCTCCTCGGCGAGCACGTCCAGGAGTGAGGCGGACCCAGGAGCACCCGGCCCCAGCGCCGGACCCCGGCATGCCCCATACCCGACGACAGCCCCGCGGCCTCCGACGCAGGGATCACCCCGGCTCGGCCGGCACCAACCGAAACAGCGAGGTCAAGGAGGACTTCCAGCTCGCCAAAGGAGTTGCCGGCTTGGACCAGGGCCGGACCACCTGCTGGAAATCCTGGATGCGCTGGACCCTGATCAGCATGCTCGCCACCACCGTCCTCGCCGTCACGCGCGCCCGCACCACCGCGGCACCCTCGGGCCACCGGCTCATCCCGCCCGGCGTCCGCGAGGTCCTGCGGTTGCTCCGGATCACCGCCCGGCCCCGCCCGCGACGCGACCGCGACCACGTCCTGCACTGGTCCGCCCGGCGCCGCCACCACCGGCACCGGGCCGCCCGAGCCCACCGCCGCTGGAACGACATCACCACCACGGCAACCACGTGACCAGACCCACCGATCAACGAACTACAGCCGCCGCGCCAGCCCAGGGCTGAGTGAATCTGTTTGATCGTGTCTACTTTGACGGATGTATTGACACCTGATCGAACACTAGGGCTCAATACAGCACAGTCTGAAACTCCCGACATGGAGTGAATCGACTCGAAGGAGAGTCATGTACAAGCGCGCCCTCGTCGCGACGGTCGCCCTGGCGTCGTCGCTGTTCATATCCCCCCTGACGGGCTCGACGCCCGCACAGGCCCAGGAAAACGGTGCGTCGCGGACGCCGCCGATGGGGTGGAGCAGCTGGAGCTCGATCAGGTACAACCCGACCGAGGCTGTCATCAAGGCCCAGGCCCAGGCGATGCACGACTCGGGTCTGCTGGCTGCGGGTTACAAGTACATCAACATCGACGACTACTACATCAAGAACCCCGGCACCACCGTCGATCAGTACGGTCGCTGGGTCGTCGACGCCGCCAAGTTCCCGAACGGCATGAAGAACCTGGGCGACTTCATCCACGGCCTGGGTGAGAAGTTCGGCATGTACGTGACGCCGGGCATCTCGAAGGCGGCGTACGACCAGAACACCCCGATCGAGGGCACCTCGTACCACGCACGGGACATCGTCTCCAGCACGACGACCTTCGAGTCGAACTACGGGGGGTGGGGCAATGTCATGTACTTCATCGACTACAAGAAGAACCCCACCGCGGCACAGGCGTTCGTGAACTCCTGGGCGAACCTGTTCGCCTCCTACGGGGTCGACTACATCAAGATCGACGGCGTGCACACCAGCGACCAGGACGACGTCATCGCCTGGTCGAAGGCGCTGAACCAGACCGGCCGCACCATCCACTACGGCCTGTCGAACACCCTGGACATCAACAACATCAAGACCTGGCAGCAGTACTCCAACAGCTGGCGGACGGGGGGCGACATCGAGTGCTACTGCTCGACCCTCACCAACTGGAGCAACGTCGGGCCGCGTTGGGAGAACCTGGCTCAGTGGGGGCAGTACGCCGGTCCGGGCGGCTGGAACGACCCGGACTCGGTCGAGGTCGGCAACGGTGACCACAACGGTCTGACCGTGAACGAGCGGCAGAGCGTGATCACGCTCTGGGCGATCACGCGGTCGGTGATGATGCTGGGGAGCGACCTGACCAACCTGGACGCCGGCGACCTCAACATGCTGAAGAACGCGGAGGTGACCAACGTCAACCAGACCGACTCCGTGGTGGCCAGCCGGATCTCGAACAACAACGATCTGCAGGTCTGGGCCACGAAGCAGAAGAACCCGGACGGCAGCTACACGGTGGCGTTGTTCAACCGCTCCGACCGGGCCGGCAACGAGACGGTGACGGCCAACTTCTCCGACCTCGGGTTCACCGGTTCCGCCACGGTGCGCAACCTGTGGGCCAAGTCGAACGAGACCCTCACCAACTCCGTCAGCCGGAGTCTGGCCCCGCACGAGTCCGCGTTGTTCAAGGTCACCCCGTCCGGCACCTCGACCCCGGTCGGCGGCACCCTGACCAGCGGCCTCTCCGGCCGCTGTGCCGACGACCCGAACAGCACCCTGGTGAACGGAACCCAGCTGGACGTGTGGGACTGCAACGGCGGCGGCAACCAGAAGATCACCTACAGCTCCTCGGCCAAGACGCTGAAGGTGCTGGGCAAGTGCTTCGACGCCCACGGCGGCGCCACCACCGCCGGTACGCACGTCGAGATCTTCGACTGCAACGGCGGCGCCAACCAGCAGTGGAACGTCAACTCCAACGGCACGATCACCGGCGTCCAGTCCGGGCTCTGCCTCGACGTCACCGGGGCCACCAACCCCAACGGCGCCGGCCTGGAGCTGTGGAACTGCAACGGCGGCGCCAACCAGAAGTGGACCCTCGGGTCCGGCGTCACGGTGGCCTGACGCACCGGGTCGTGACCATCGTTCCTGATTGAACGGGCTGTTCGCACGGACCGACTTCTGGTCCGTGCGAACAGCCCGTTCAGATGAAGGCAGAGCTGGACGGGCTCAAGTCCCGCTACACTCCCCGCCACCAGGCCGTTGACCAGGGCAAATGGAGAACTCTCACTGGAGTAAGTACTCCAGCCGTAGTTCGTGATCTCGATGGTGAGGGGGTAGAGGAGACAGGTGGCCAGCGTCGATCATCTGGGCGAGACCGGCCACGCCATCGGCGGCGTCCGTTCCTTCTCCGTCTACCCGAGTTCACCGAGACGGAGGGCGTCCCTTATCTCGCTGAGCTTCGCGGTCGTCACCGGGGTCCGCTCCTTCGTCTGTCCAACGAGACGGAGGGCATCCTCAATCTCGCCGAGCTTCGCGGAGGACAGGGCCCCCGCCCGCTCGATCAGGTCGTCCCCGGACACGGTGGTCAGCCACGTGCAAGGGGTAAAACCCGGATGCGGGAACGCGAACCGCAGCACGCCTTCAAAGGGCAGCCCCTCCACGGCGCCCACTTCCACTTCGACGCCCAGACCGCTGATGTCGACGCCCGCTGGAGCAACGACCTGCACCACCCGGAACCCGGAGGCGTCGTCTCCTGAGAGCAGTACGACCAGCCGCCGCTCGTCGAACTCGACCCACCAGACTTCACCACGTTGCACATGTCCTCCTGACGCAGGACGGCAGGCGGACGCTGCACAACCCTGACGCACTGTGGAGACGGGTGCGGCCACCGTTGATCATCGGTGTGTGAAGACTGAAGATCACGCAGTGGCCGCAGGTCACAGCGTAGACCCTACCCGTTGGCAGGAGGCGTTCGAGGGCCTGATGAGCCGGATAGCGGGACGGTTCATGCGGGTCGAACCCCGGCGCCGCGCAATCCAGTTGACGCGGGCTGCTGTCGGACCTGCCGCGCGAGAACTGCTGGACCATCGCCGAACGGGCCGGGGAGGCCACGCCGGACGGCATGCAGCACCTGCTGGGGCGGGCCAAGTGGGACGCCGACCAGGTACGCGACGACCTGCGCGAGTACGTGGTGGAGTACCTGCACGACGAGCAGGCGGTGCTGGTGGTCGACGAGACCGGGGACCTGAAGAAGGGCACCGGCGCGGTCGGTGTCCAACGCCAGTACATCGGCACCGCGGGCAGGAGCGAGAATGCCCAGGTCGCCGTCTACCTGGTCTACACGGGCCGGCGCGGGCACGCCGCAGTGGACCGAGAACTGTACGTCCCGCGCTCCTGTGCCTCCGACCCCGACCCCGACCCCGACCGCTGCCGGGACGCCGGACCCGACCAGGACACCGCGTTCGCGACCAAGCCGGAACTGGCCACCCGCATGATCACCCGGTCCTGGACGCCGGCCACCACGCGCCGTGGGTCACGGGCGACGAGGTCTACGGCGGCAACCCGAAACTGCGCACCGCGCTGGAGGAGCGCGGCACCGGCTACGTGCTCACCGTCGCCTGCTCCCACCAAGTCACCACCCAGGCCGGGAAGTTCCGCGCGGACACCCTGGCCAGGAAGCTGCCCAGGCGGGCATGGCAGAAGCTGTCCGCCGGAGCCGGAGCCAAGGGGCACCGCTTCTACGACTGGGCCGCCATCGGTCTGCCCGACCCCGCCCCCGGCAGCCGCCGTCTGCTGATCCGCCGCAACTGCACCACCGGCGAACTCACCTACTACCGCTGCTGCTCACCCCCGGCCCGGTGGGTCACCTGGCGGGTGCGGGGCCGGTCGAGCCGCGGACGATGAGTTCGGTGGCGAGTTCGACGTGCAGGGTTTCGACCGCGTGGCCGTCCATCAGGCGCATCAGGAGGCTGACGGCCATCCGGCCGAGCTCTCCGAGGGGCTGGCGGACGGTGGTGAGCATGGGCACGGTGCTGCTGCTGAGGTAGACGTCGTCGAAGCCGGCGATCGACAGGTCCTCCGGCACGCGCAGGCCCCGCTCGTAGGCGGCGCGCAGGGCGCCGACGGCGGCCTTGTCGTTGAAGGTCACCAGTGCGGTGGGCGGTTCGGGCAGGTCGAGGAGTTCGGCGGCGGAGCTGTGGCCCCAGTCGGAGGTCGGTTCGATGCTGCGGTAGAGCTCGGGGGAGGGCAGCACGCCGACCTCGGAGAGGGCGGAGGCGTGTCCGGCCGTGCGGGCCTGGCTGGCGAGCCAGTCGTCGGGGCCGCCGATCATCCCGATGCGCCGGTGCCCCAGCGAGACCAGGTGGGCGGTGACGCTGCGGGCGCCGGAGAAGTGCGCGGCGGACACGGCGGCGGTGTCGCGGGGCAGGGGGGTGCGGGGGTCGATCACCACGAAGGGGAAGTCCCGGCGCCGGAGCGCCTGGAGCTCGCGGGCCGGTTCCGGCGGGAGGATCAGGATCGCGCCGCCCAGCTGGGCCCGGTCGGGCAGTCCGGCGAGCACCTCGACGTCCCGCACGGCGTCCCCCGCGTTGAGGATCACCTGTCGGCCGTGCAGCTCCAGGGTCTCGGCGACCGCGGAGACGATGAACCCGAAGTAGTCGGTCAGCAGGTAGGGGCAGCGGACGAGCACGTCGCGCCCCGGCCGCCCGGAGCGGGGCCGGGCCTGGGGGGCGCCGAGGCGTGCCATCGCCCCCTCGACCGCCTCGCGGGTCTCCGAGGCCACGGTCACCTGGCCGTTGATCACCCGGGAAACGGTCGCGATGGAGACACCGGCCGCGGTGGCGATATCCCGCACCGTCACCTTCGATGACCTCGGTCTACCCATTTGTTTCATCCTTTTGTTTCAGAGCGGATGAGCTGCTGCGCAGCAACATCCGTGTAATTCAGACGTTCTAAGGCTTGACACTACGGCAACAGGGCCGTTTCCTATGACCCACCGAGAGAATTCCATGAACTTGTTACATTTTGTTTCATCGAGGTGTCGTCCCGGCCTCGCCTCCCGGCCGACCGCTCCTCCCCGCGGCCACTCCCATCGGCACTCCATCTTCGAGGAAGCCATGAACAGACGTGCCCTCGGCGCGGCGACAGCCTCCGCCCTCGCCCTGAGCCTCGCCTGCACCACCGCCGTCCACACGGCCGCCGCGGCACCCGGCCACGGAGCCGGACACCAGGGCGCCCCCCGTGCCGACGTGTGGGTCACCACCCCCGACCGCGCCGAACTCCTGCACCGGCGCGAGCCGGTGGCCTTCCACGACGGCTCCTCCACGCAGACCACCATCACGATCGACCCGAACCAGGCCTTCCAGAGCATGGACGGCTTCGGCGCCGCGCTCACCGACTCCTCCGCCGCCGTGCTCGCCGCCCTGCCAGCCAAGGCCCGCGACGACGCCATGCGCAAGCTCTTCGACCCCCGGCAGGGCATCGGCGTCAGCTTCCTGCGTCAGCCCGTCGGCTCCTCCGACTTCACCGCCGAGGCCGAGCACTACACCTACGACGACATGCCGGCCGGGCAGAGCGACTTCGGGCTCGGACACTTCTCCATCGCCCACGACGAGCAGGTGGTCCTCCCGCTGCTGCGCCAGGCCCGGCAGCTCAACCCGCAGCTCACCGTCATGGCCACCCCGTGGAGTCCGCCCGCCTGGATGAAGACCGGCGACTCCCTGATCGGCGGCCGCCTCAAGGACGACCCCGCCGTCTACCGGGCCTACGCCCGCTACCTGGTGAAGTTCGTCCAGGCCTACGCGGCGGCCGGCGTGCCGATCGACTACCTGACGGTGCAGAACGAGCCACAGAACCGCAAGCCCGGCGGCTACCCCGGCACCGACCTGCCGGCCGGGCAGGAGGCCGAGGTCATCGCGGCCCTCGGCCCGATGCTGAAGAAGGCCAGCCCCCGCACCAGGATCCTCGCCTACGACCACAACTGGTCCACCCACCCCGGCGACGTCGGGACCACCCCGCCGGGCGAGGACCCGCAGACCGACTACCCGTACGAGATCCTGGAGAGCGACGCCGCGAAGTGGGTCGCCGGCACCGCCTACCACTGCTACTCCGGCGACCCGTCCGCGCAGAGCGCCCTGCACGACGCGCACCCCGACAAGGGCGTCTGGTTCACCGAGTGCTCCGGCTCCCACGGCGCCACCGACACCCCCGAGCAGGTCTTCCGCGGCACCCTGACCTGGCACGCCCGCACCATCACGGTGGGCACCACCCGCAACTGGGCGAAGTCCGTCGCCAACTGGAACATCGCGCTCGACGCCACCGGCGGCCCCCACAACGGCGGTTGCGACACCTGCACCGGCCTGCTCACCGTCGGCGCGGACGGCACCGTCTCCACCGACGCCGAGTACTTCACCATCGGCCACCTCTCGAAGTTCGTGAAGCCCGGGGCCGTCCGCATCGCCAGTACGAACTTCGGCACCACCGGCTGGAACGGGCAGATCACCGACGTCGCCTTCCGCAACCCCGACGGCTCCACCGCCCTCGTCGTCCACAACGAGAACGACGCCCCCCGCACCTTCGCCGTCGCCGTCGGCGAGCAGACCTTCGAGTACACCCTGCCCGGCGGCGCCCTGGCCACCTTCACCTGGCCGAAGTCCGGCAGCCCGAAAACCCCGAAGCGCGAGATCCCGCTCACCGGCGCCAAGGCCACCGCGCAGCCCGCCGGCGACGGCACCGCCGCCCTCGCCGTCGACGCCGACGCCTCCACCCGCTGGTCCAGCGGCGCGGCCCAGCAGCCCGGCCAGTACCTGCAGGTCGACCTCGGCCGCACCACCCGCTTCGACGAGGTCGCACTCGACAGCGGCGACAACCTCGGCGACTACGCCCGCGGCTGGCAGCTCTCGGCCAGCGACGACGGCACCACCTGGCGCGACCTGCGCAGCGGCACCGGCGCCGGACAGCTCACCACCGTCGCCGTGCCCGGCACCCGCGCCCGCTACCTCCGCGTGACCGGCACCGGCACCGCCGGCGCCTGGTGGAGCCTCGCCGACATCCGGCTGTACCGCTCCCACTGACCTCCCCGCCCCGCTGTCCCCCGCCCCACTGCCCTCGCCCCCACTGACCTCCCCGCCCCTCGGCCCACCACGCCGAGGGGCGCGACGAAGCGGCACACGGCACCACGCCGCCCCGTACCCCCCGGCAGGCGGCAGCCCCCAGCGGTCGCCCGCCGATCCACCGCCCGCCGATCCGCCGCCCGGCCGTCCCGGCCTGCCCGGATCCGGCACCCACCCCCACCCCCACCCCGTCAGGAGCTGCACCATGTACGGAGCGCATCGCTCTGGCACCACCCGCACCAGGATCGCCGCCGCAGCCGCCGCACTCGTTCTGGCCGGCACCGGCCTGGCCGTGGTCGGCGGCACCGCGCAGGCCGCCGACACCACCGCCCAGGTGTGGATCACCACCGCGGACGGCTCCAGCAAGCTCGCCCGGGTCGGTGACGCCGCGTTCTCCTCCACCAGCCCGCAGGGCACCGACATCGCGGTCAACGCCGGCGACGTGCAGCAGCCGCTGGTCGGCTTCGGCGCCTCCTTCACCGAGTCCGCCGCCCACCTGATCGCCGGCCTGCCGTCGGGCACCCGCACCACCCTGATGAACGACCTGTTCAACACCGGTAGCGGCATCGGCCTGGACTACCTGCGCCAGCCGCTCGGCGCCTCCGACTTCGTCGCCCGGCTGCCCTTCTACTCCTACGAGGACACCAAGGGCTCGTTCAGCATCGCCCGCGACCAGCAGGAGATCCTGCCCGCGATCACCCAGGCCCGCGCGATCAACCCCGGCATCCGCATCATGGGCACCCCGTGGTCCGCGCCCGCCTGGATGAAGGACGGCAACTCCCTCAACGGCGGCAGCCTCAAGCCGGAGAACTACGGCGCCTTCGCCGACTACCTCGTCAAGGCGATCCAGGCCTACGGCAACGCGGGCGCACCGATCACCGACCTCACCGTCGCCAACGAGCCGGAATTCCAGACGAGTTACCCCTCGATGGGCATGACCGCCACCCAGCAGGCCGACTTCGTCAAGGTCCTCGACACCAAGCTGACCGCCGCCGGTCTGCCGACCAACCTCTTCGCCTACGACCACAACTGGGACCACCCGAACTTCCCGCTCACCGTGCTCTCCCAGGCGAGCGGCGTCGGCCGCCTCAAGGGCGCCGCGTTCCACTGCTACGGCGGACAGCCGGAGGCCGAGCAGCAGGTCGCGAACACCGGCAAGGCCGTCCTGTTCACCGAGTGCTCCGGCACCGACTCGGCGAACAAGGCCGGCACCTTCGCCGACACCCTCAAGTGGCAGACCGAGAACCTCGTCATCCGCAACCTGCGCTCCGGCGGGCAGAGCGTCGTCCTGTGGAACATGGCCCTCGACGCCAACGGCGGCCCGCAGTACGGCGGTTGCGCCACCAACTGCAACGGTGTCGTCGAGATCTCCAACGGCGGCTACACCAGGAACGCCGAGTACTACCTGCTCGGCCACATCGCGAAGTTCACCCAGCCGGGTGCGCACCGGATCGGCTCGACCAGCCAGGGCAGCGGCGGCCTGCAGAACGTCGCGTTCCTCAACCCCGACGGCTCGCGCGGCGACGTCGTGCTCAACGCCACCTCCGCCACCCAGCACTTCTCCCTCAGCGAGAACGGCCGCTCCCTGACCTACGACCTGCCGGCCGGCGCGGTCGCCACGTTCACCTGGCCCGGCACGCCCACCGGCAACACCAGCCCGAGCCCCACCCCGACCTCCAGCCCCACCACCGGCGGCCCGATCGACACCGCCGCCTGGTACACCCTCGCCAACACCAACTCCGGCAAGTGCGTGGACGACGCCGGCACCGCCAACGGCAGCGCCGTGCAGCAGTGGAGCTGCGGGACGGGCACCAACCAGCAGTGGCGGTTCACCGCCACCGACGGCGGCTACTACCGCGTCACCAACCGCAACGCGACCGCCCAGGCCCTCGACGTCACCGACGTGTCCACCGCCAACGGCGCGAAGATCCAGACCTGGCAGTACGGCGGCGGCGCCAACCAGCAGTTCAAGCCCGTCCAGCAGTCCAACGGCACCTACACCCTGGTCAACCGCAACAGCGGCAAGTGCCTGGACGTGACCGACGTGTCCACCGCCGACGGCGCCCGCCTCCAGCAGTGGGACTGCACCGGCGGCCCCGCCCAGACCTTCCGCCTCGCCACCGCCGGCTGACCCCGGCTGACCCCGGCGACCGCGCGGTGGCCGTCCTCCCCGGCGGCCACCGCGCCCGCCGCACCACCCGCACCACCCGAACGACCCGCACCACCCGAGCGACCCGTCCCACCTGCCAGCACCCACCCCGCGTCCGGCGGGAACCCCGAGGAGATGCGATGCCCAACCCGACCCCCTCCAGAAGACACCGCGTGCTGGCGACAGCGACGATCACCGCGCTGTCCCTGGGCCTCCTGACGGCCTGCAGCAGCTCGGGCAGCGGATCCTCCGGGTCTTCCAAGGCTCCCGCCTCGACCGTCCTCAACATCGGCATGCCGCAGGGCGCCACGATGACGAACAACAACAACCCGCTGCTGCCGACCTCGGCCGCGGCGCAGCTCGGCTACCGCTACATGGTCTACGAGCCCATCGCGATGTGGAACCAGGTCAAGCCCGCCGAGACCCCCAGGCCGTGGCTGGCGGAGAAGATCGAGTGGGCCGACAACTACAAGAAGCTCACCCTCACCGCCCGCGCGGGGGTGAAGTTCTCCGACGGCACCCCGATGACGGCTGCGGATCTCGCCTACGCCTTCCAGCTGATGAAGGACCACAAGGCCCTCAACGGCAGCGCCCTGCCCATCGCCGACGCCACCGTCCAGGGCGACCGGGCCGTCATCACCTTCACGAGCTCCCAGTTCGTGCGCCAGGCCTCCGTGCTGAGCACCCTCGTCGTGCCCAAGCACCTGTGGTCCACGATCCCCGACCCGACCACCGACACCGTCGCCAAGCCCGTCGGCACCGGCCCCTACACGCTGAAGTCCTTCACCCCGCAGACCGTCACCCTGACCGTCCGCGAGGGCTACTGGCAGGACGCGCCCAAGGTGGCCGAGCTGCGCTACACCACCTACAGCGGCAACGACGCCGTCACCGCCGCCCTGGCCAGCGGCGCCCTGGAGTGGACGTACGCCTTCCTCCCCGACGCCAGGAAGCTCTACCAGGACAAGGACCCCGAACACCACAAGCTCTGGTTCCCGCCGAACCTCTCCGCCGACGGCCTGTGGATCAACACCACCCTCAAGCCGTTCGACAACCCCGTGCTGCGCCGTGCCATGTCGATGGTCGTCGACCGCGACGACATCTTCAACCTCGCCGAGGCCGGCTACTTCAAGCCCATGGTCGACTCGATCACCGGCCTCCCGACCCCGGCCGGCGACGCCTTCATCGCCCCCGAGTACAAGGGGAAGAAGGCCACCGGTGACACCGCCACCGCGAAGAAGCTCCTCACCGACAGCGGCTTCACCTACCGCGGCACCGACCTCGTCGACCCGGCCGGCAAGCCCGTCGCCCTCACCCTGACCGACCCGGCCGGCTGGGGCGACTACCAGACCGCCCTCACCATCATCGCCGACAACCTCAAGGCGATCGGCATCAAGGCGAGCATCGACAAGGCCGACCAGAACGCCTGGGAGAGCAACATCGCCTCCGGCAACTTCCAGGCCGCGATGCGCTGGTCGAACGGCGGCGCCACCCCGTACGACTTCTACAAGGACGTCATGGACGGCGCCGCGCTCAAGCCGATCGGCCGGGCCGCCACCGGTAACTACGGCCGCTTCGACAGCCCCCAGGCCACCAAGGCCCTGGAGGACTACGCCAACGCCGCCGACGACGCCGCCCGCACCGGCGCGCTGAACACCCTGCAGAAGGTCTTCGCCGAGCAGACCCCGATGATCCCCACCTCCGCCGGCAACCTCGGCGCCGAGTACTCCACCAGGCACTGGATCGGCTGGCCCGACGCGGCCGACCCCTACGCGCCCATCCAGCCCAGCCAGACGACCGCCCTCGACGTCGTCCTGCACCTCAAGCCCGCCGACCACTGACACCCGCGCGGGCCCACCCGCGCGACACCACCCGTCCCGGCGGGCCGCGGCCCCGTCCCGCCGCGGCCCGCCGGGACGGGACCGCCTCCTCCGAACGGAAAGCACGGTCCATGGCGTCGAACCACACCCCGACGGCACCTCCCCCCGAGGTGGTGCTGGAGGCCCGAGGCCTCACCAAACACTTCCCTGTCCCGCGCCGGGGCCGCGCGATCCTCTCGCGCACCACGCAGGCCGTCCACGCCGTCGACGACGTCGACCTGACGCTCCACCGGGGCACCGTCACCGCCCTCGTCGGCGAGTCCGGCTCCGGCAAGTCCACCGTCGCCCGGCTGCTGGCACAGCTGCACCCGCGCACTGCGGGCGACATCCGCCTGCACGGCGTCAGCACCACCGTCCGCGGCGGACGGCCGTTCCGCACCTACGCGCGCGACGTCCAGATGATCTTCCAGGACCCGTTCGGCTCGCTCAACCCCGTCCACACCATCCGCTACCACCTCACCCGCGCCCTGCGCATCCACGGCCGCGCCGGCCGGGGCCGGGACGGCCTCCGGCAGGCCCTCGACGAACTCCTCGGCCGCGTGCACCTCACACCCGCCGACGCGTACCTCGACAAGTACCCGCACGAGCTGTCCGGCGGACAGCGCCAGCGCGTCGCCATCGCCCGCGCCCTCGCCGCCGACCCGAAGGTGCTCCTCGCCGACGAGCCGGTCTCGATGCTCGACGTCTCCATCCGCCTCGGCATCCTCAACCTGCTCCGCGACCTGAAGGAACGCCTCGACCTGGCGATCCTCTACATCACCCACGACATCGCCTCCGCCCGGTACTTCGCCGACGAGACGGTCGTGATGTACGCCGGACGGATGGTCGAGGGCGGCGACAGCGAGACCGTCACCCAGCACCCCGCCCACCCCTACACCCGGCTCCTCATCGCCTCCGCCCCCGACCCCGACCGCATCACCGCCGCAGGCGACGGCCCGGACGGCGACGACGGCGACACGGGGGAGCCGCCCAGCCCGGTCGCCCCGCCGGCCGGCTGCCGGTTCAGCCCGCGCTGCCCCGCCGCCATGGAGCGGTGCCGCACCGACCTGCCGCCGCGCTTCGACCTCCCCGACGCCCCCGGCCACTGGACGGCCTGCTGGCTCTACGACGCCGATGCCGATGCCGATGCCGATGCCGACACCGTCGCCGCGGCCACGCCCACGCCCACGGCCACGTCGGAGGTGGCGTCGTGAAGTACCTCCTGCAGCGCCTCGGCTTCTACGCCTTCACCGCCTGGGCCGCCATCACCGTCAACTTCTTCATCCCGCGCCTCACCCCGGGCGATCCGGTGCAGTCCCTGATGAACCAGTTCCAGGGGCAGCTGGACCCGCAGGCCGTCCACTCGCTGACCGTGCTCTTCGGCCTCGACAAGCACCAGGGCCTGTGGGAGCAGTACCTGGCCTACTGGGGCCAGCTCGCCCACGGCGACCTCGGCATCTCCTTCAAGGCGTTCCCCACACCGGTCTCCGAGGTGATCGGGCAGACCCTGCCGTGGACGGTCGGCCTCGTCGGCGTCACCACCGTGCTCGCCTTCCTCGGCGGCACCCTGCTCGGGGTGTTCGCCGGCTGGCGGCGCGGCTCCTGGGCGGACGGGCTGCTGCCCGCCACCACCTTCCTCGCGTCGGTCCCGTACTTCTGGCTGGCGCTGGTCGCCATCGCCTTCCTCACCGGCGGCGGCAGCTTCCTGCCGTCCTCCGGCGGCTACGAGCCCGGGCTCGTCCCCGGCTGGAGCGGCGCGTTCGTCTCCAGCGCGCTGGTGCACTCGCTGCTCCCCGCGGCGACGATCCTCGTCTCCTCGGTGGCGGGCTGGATCCTCGGCATGCGGAACATGATGGTCACCGTCACCGCCGAGGACTACATCACCGTCGCCCACGCCAAGGGCCTCTCCGGACGCCGCGTCATGCTCTCCTACGCGGCCCGCAACGCCCTGCTGCCCAGCGTCTCCGGCTTCGGCATGGCCCTCGGCCTGGTCGTCGGCGGCACCTTCCTCGTCGAGGTCGTCTTCTCCTACCCCGGCGTCGGCCTGGAGCTGGTGCAGGCCATCGGCGTCAAGGACTACCCCCTCATGCAGGGCGTCTTCCTCGTCATCACCCTCGCCGTGCTGGCCGCCAACCTCCTCGCCGACCTCGCCTACATGGCACTCGACCCGCGCACCCGCAAGGAGGGCTGACCGTGGCCAACGCCAAGACCCGCACAGGGGCCGCACTCCTCGGCCTCTTCGTCCTCGTCGCGGTCATCGGGCCGTGGATCGCCCCCTACGACCCGGGCGCCCGCAGCGCGGACCTGCTGCAGGGCCCCTCCGGCAGCCACTGGCTGGGCACCACCCACCTCGGGCAGGACGTCCTCAGCCAGCTCCTCGTCGGCACCCGCAGCATCATGCTGGTCGGCCTCCTCGCCGGCGCGATCGCCACCGCCCTCGCCGTGCTGGTCGGCGTGACCTCCGGCTACCTCGCCGGCCCCGCCGGCGAGAGCCTCTCCGCCCTCTCCAACGTCTTCCTCGTCATCCCCGCACTCCCGATGATCATCATCATCGCCTCGGTGCTCCCGCAGACCGGCGACTGGGTCGTCGCCCTCGTCATCGGCCTCGTCTCCTGGGCCTGGGGCGCCCGCGTCCTGCGCGCCCAGGCACTCTCCCTGCGCCACCGCGACTTCGTGACCGCCGCCAGGGCCACCGGCGAGTCCACCTGGCGCATCGTCACCTTCGAGATCCTGCCCAACCTCACCGCCGTCATCGCCTCCTCCTTCATCGGCACCATGATGTACGCCGTCATGACGGAGATCTCCCTCGCCTTCATCGGCATCCCCGGCATGTCCCCCTGGAACTGGGGCGTCATCCTCTACTGGGCCCAGACCCAGCAGGCCCTCGGCCTCGGCGCCTGGTGGTGGTTCGTCCCCGCCGGCCTCGCCATCGCCCTCCTCGGCACCGCCCTCTCCCTCGTCAACTTCGGCATCGACGAGATCGTCAACCCCCGGCTGCGCACCGCCGGCCGCGACCTGAGGACCCCCGCCGGCCGCATCCGCATACGCCCCGGCTTCACCCCCGTCGTCCGCACCGGTCCCCGCGCGACCCCGCCGGCCGCCCAGCGCGCGACCCCGACGCCCGAAGAGGACACCGCATCCCCCCTCCCGGCGCAGATCGACCCCGCCCCCGTCCAGCCCGCCCCCGTCCAGCCCGCCCCCGTCCAGCCCGCCCCCGTCCAGCCCGCCACGGAAGGCACCGCCCGATGAGCAAGCCCGTCCTGGAGATCAGGGGCCTGAACGTCGACTACGGCTACGGACCCGGCGCCGTCCGCGCCGTCCACGACGTCGACCTCACCCTCCACACCGGCGAGGTCCTCGGCCTCGCCGGGGAGAGCGGCAGCGGCAAGTCCACCCTCGCCTACGGCCTCACCCGCCTGCTCCCGTCCCCGGGCGTCATCACCGGCGGAGAGGTGCTCTACCACCCCGGGGACGGCCCGCCGGCCGACATCCTCACGATGACGCCGGACGAACTGCGGGCCTTCCGCTGGGCGCAGACGTCCATCGTCTTCCAGGGCGCGATGAACTCCCTCAACCCCGTCCACACCGTCGCCGCGCAGCTCACCGACGTCATCAGGGCCCACGAACCGGGCACCACCCGGGCCGGACGCCTCGCCAGGGCCCGCGACCTGCTGCGCCTGGTCGGCATCGCCGCCGACCGGCTCGACAGCCACCCGCACCAGCTCTCCGGCGGCATGCGCCAGCGCGTCATGATCGCCATGGCCCTCGCGCTGCGCCCCCGGGTCGTCATCATGGACGAACCCACCACCGCCCTCGACGTGGTGATGCAGCGTCAGATCCTCCGGCAGCTCGTGGCGCTCCGGGACGAACTCGGCTTCTCCGTCGTCTTCATCACCCACGACCTGTCCCTGCTCGTCGAGTTCTCCGACCGGATCGCCGTCATGTACGGCGGCCGCATCGTCGAGCAGGCCCCCGCCGGAGCCCTGTACCGCGAATCCCTCCACCCCTACAGCGACGGCCTGCTGCACTCCTTCCCCGCCCTGCACGGACCGCGCCGCGAACTCACCGGCATCCCCGGCTCGCCCCCGGACCCGCGCGCCATGCCCCCCGGCTGCCCGTTCGCCCCCCGGTGTCCCCGGGCGATGGACGCCTGCACCACGGACCCGGCCCTGCGCGTGCCCGCCGGACACACCGGGCGGAGCGTCGCCTGCCATCTCCATCCCGCCGCCTGAACCACACCCCCGACCCCTTCTCCCGATTCGAAAGCAGACGTCCCATGACCCTCGACCTGCCCACCCATGTCGCGTCCGCGCGTCACGACGAGCTGATAGCCACCCTGCCCGCCGACTTCCGCTTCGGGGTGGCGACGTCCGCCTACCAGATCGAGGGTGCCGTCGCCGAGGACGGCCGCACACCGTCGATCTGGGACACCCTGTGCCGGGTGCCCGGCGCGATCGACAACGGCGACACCGGCGACGTGGCGTGCGACCACTACCACCGGATGCCCGAGGACGTCGCCCTGATGCGCGGCCTCGGCCTGGACACCTACCGGTTCTCCGTCGCCTGGCCGCGCGTCCAGCCGCACGGCCGCGGCCCCGCGAACCCCGCCGGCCTCGCCTTCTACGACCGCCTCGTCGACGAGCTCCTCGGCCAGGGCATCACCCCGTGGCTGACCCTCTACCACTGGGACCTCCCGCAGGAGCTGGAGGACTCCGGCGGCTGGCCCGTCCGCGACACCGCCTACCGCTTCGCCGACTACGCGGAGCTGGTGCACGACCGACTCGGCGACCGCGTCGCGCACTGGACGACCTTCAACGAGCCCTGGTGCTCGGCCATGCTCGGCTACGTCGAGGGCGTCCACGCCCCCGGCCGCCGGAACTTCCAGGACGGCGTGGCCGCCGTGCACCACCTGCACCTCGCACACGGCCTCGCCGCCCGCCGCCTGCGCGCCGCCGCGAGGGGCCCGATCGACCTCGCCGTCACCCACATCCTGGGCAACACGACCCCCGCGACCGACTCCGACCTGGACCGCGAGGCCGCCCGCCGTGCCGACGCGCTCGGCTTCCGCTTCTACCTCGACCCGGTCCTGCGCGGCTCCTACCCCGCCGACCTGGTCGCGGACCTGGCCGCGCGCGGCGTGGAGATCCCCGTCCGGGACGGCGACCTGGAGATCATCTCGACCCCGATCGACACCCTCGGCGTCAACTTCTACCGCTCGTTCAAGGCTTCCGGCACCGCCGAGGACGGCTCCACCACCACCCCCGACGGGCTGCCCGTCACCCGCGGCGTGCCGGTGGGCGGCCTGCCCACCACGTACCTGGACTGGGAGGTCATGCCGGACGACTTCGCCGACCTGCTCACCCGGATCTCCCGCGACTACCCCGGCGTCCCGATGGTGATCACCGAGAACGGAGCGGCGTACGACGACGAGCCGGACGCCACCGGCTTCGTGGCGGACGCCGACCGCACCGAGTACCTCGCCGCACACCTCGCCGCCGTCGCCGAGGCCCGCACCCGCGGCGCCGACGTCCGCGGCTACCTCCTGTGGTCGCTCCTCGACAACTTCGAGTGGGCGTACGGCTACGACAAGCGGTTCGGCATCGTCCGCGTCGACTACGACACCCAGGCCCGCACGCCCAAGCAGAGCGCCCTGTGGCTGCGCGACACCATCACCGCCCACCGCGCCCGCCACGCCTGACGAAGGCGCCCGGCGGACACCCGGGGCCGCGGGCCGCCGGCGGGCGACCCGCGACCCCGGGGGGCACCCCCGCCGCACCCGGACGAGAGGACCGCCCGTGCACCTGACGGTCACACGCTCACGGCACGACCCGGACGGCCCCGCGCCCGCGGTCCTCGTCCTGCCCGGCCACGCCTACGGCGGCCCCGCCCGCACCGACCCGGCACCCGCCGTCGACGCCCTCACCCGGCTCGGCCTCCACGCCTTCACCCTGGACACGCCCGGCCTGCCCGGCCGCCACCCCGAACCGCTGACCCGCGCGCGGCACGCCCTGGAATTCATCCGGGCCGGCGACCGCGTGCCGGTCGACCCCGCCCGGGTCGCCGTCCTCGGATTCGGCGACGGCGGACACCTCGCCGCACTCCTCGCCACCGGACCCCACCCGCCCGACCTCGCGATCCTGCACGGCCCCCTCATCTCGCTCGCCCACCACCCGCACCACGGCAGCACCGAGAGGCTCCTCGGCCCCCACCCGTCCATCACCGACCGCCGCACCCTCAGCGCCGAGAACCTCGTCCGGGAACGCACCTCACCCACCTTCCTGTGGCACCCGGCCGACTCCGCCGTCCTGCCCGTCACCCACTCCCTGCGCTACGCCCAGGAACTCGCCCGCAACGCCATCGACTTCGAGTTCCACATCGCGCCGACCGACGTGCGGGGCGACGCGCAGACCGACTGGCTCGCCGCCTGCACCCGATGGCTCACCCGCCGCGGTTGGCCTCCCCGGGCCGACACGCGTCCGGACGCACCAGCGGACCGAGGCGACCGGGCGAGGCGGCCCGCCACGGTCCGCAGCACCCCGCCCGCCAGCGGAGATCCGGCACCCGGCAGAACGCGGCTCCACCTGCGCTGACCGGCTCCGACACGACGCGCACCGCCCTCGCCCGTACGGGCCGGACGGCGAGTGCCTCGGAGCGGTCGGCACGCCTGCGCGGGTCGCGCGACGGGGCCGGCCCCCGCGGCGGTGATCCGCGGGGGCCGGCTGGTGATCCGTGACGTCAGCCGAGTGTCCAGCTCTGGTTGGCGGTGCCGGTGCAGCTCCAGATCTGGAGCTGGTTGCCGTCGGTGGTGCTCCAGCCGGTGACGTCCAGGCACTTGCCCGATCCGGTGTTGACCAGGCTGCCGTTGGCGCCGGTCGTCCAGGCCTGGGCGTTGGTGCCGTTGCAGTCGTACACCTGGACCTTGGTCCCGTCGGCGGTGCCGGCCGCGGCCACGTCGAGGCACTTGCCCAGGGCGCGGAAGGTGCTGCCGGTGTGCGTCCACTGCTGGGCGGTGGTGCCGTTGCAGGTGTAGAGGTCGACCTTGGTGCCGTTCGCGCTGTTGGCGCCGGCCACGTCGACGCACTTGCCGCCGTAGCCGCGGATGACGGTGGTGCCCGGCGGCGGCGTGGTCGGCGGGTCGGTCGGCGTGCTGCCGCCGGTGATCGCCTTGAAGGTGTTGGTGAACTGCCAGGTGCTCTGCGGGGTGCCGCTGGAGCCCTGGTTGTCCCGTCCGAGCGACCAGAAGGTCAGTTCCTGGATGCCGTTGGCCGCGGCGAAGGCCTCCAGTTCCTGGGCGTCCTGGGTGGTGAAGACCTCGGCCGCGGTGTCGTTGACGCCGATCATCGGGCAGTTGCCCTCCATCGCCCACAGCTGCGCGGAGGTCTTGGTGTTCCAGATCTGGCCGAGCTGGGTGTGCAGGCCCTTGGCGGCGCTGATCGCGGCCTGGCCCATGTCCATGGCCGGCCCGTAGTCCATGGTCATGATGTTGACCAGGTTGACGTCGAGGTTGTGGCTCTTGGCGTTGTTCAGCAGCGCTATGCCGTTGGCCTCAAGGCCGTTCGGGCTGACGGGAAGGGTGTAGTCGACGTCCAGCCTCTTGCCCTGGGCCGCGTACTGCTGCTGGAGGTTGGCCAGCGCCGTGTTGCGGCGGTCGTTGGCGGCGGTGTTGTCGAGGGTGCCGCCCTCGATGTCCAGGTCGATGCGGGTCAGGTTGAACTGGTCGATGACCTTCTTGTACTGCGCCTGCATCGACGCCACCGTGCCGCACGAGGCCAGTTCGGAGCCGCCGGCGCCGCCGAAGGAGGCGATGACGTCGCCGCCGACCGCGCGCAGGCTGTTGATCGCGCTGTTCCAGCCGGAGTCGGTGACCGGGGTGTCGCCGTTGATGGTGGCGTTGCAGGTGCCCTGGCTGATGATGAACGCCAGTGTGTAGTACTTGTTGCCGGTGGCGTTGTACGCGTTCATCAGGGTGGACGGGCTGTTCCACATCTCCGCGTACGGGGCCGCGTAGTGGGCGGGGAAGCCGGGTCCGGCGTTGGCGGCGGCCGACGCGGGACCGGCCGTGGTCACCAGGATCGCGGCGGCGGCCAGCGGCAGCACGCCGAGTGCGGTTGCGAGCCATCGGCTGTGGGATCGGATCATGTGGGGGTTCCTCCTACGGAGCGGCTGGGGGGTGCTGGAGGTGGTGCCGGCGGTGGTGGCCGGTGGCGTGCGGGAGCGGGGGCCGGCGGCTCGGTCACCGCCGGCCCCTGGCGGGCAGCCGGGTGGACGGAAGGGGGAGGACCGTCCTTTCCCGTTCGGCGGCCCGGTGTTGTCGGTGCCGTTCCGGTTACGGGTAGGTGGTGAGGTAGGCGACGTTGCTGCTCGGGGTGACGGTGGCTCCGGTGCCGTTGATGATGTGGCTGATGGTGCCGGCGCCGCCGAGGACCACGGTCACCATGTCGTGGAACTTCACTCCGGAGGTCTGGGGCGCCTCGAAGGAGTGGTCCTCGACGACCGAGGGGTTGACGTTGAAGTAGGCGTAGCTGCCCAGGCCCCACGCCTCGTGGCCGGTGACGGAGCTGCCGACCTTGTAGGCGGGGTAGCCGTTGGTGGAGCCGTTCTTGAACGCGGCCTGGTTGGGCGGGTCGTAGGGCAGCTCGTTCTGGAAGAAGTAGGTGCGGCCGCCGTTGCCGTTCCAGATGACCTGGGTCTTCTGGAAGTGCTCGACGAACAGCCCGTAGGAGGTGACGTTCCGGCCGTTGACGACGAGTCCGGTGTCGGCGGTGTTGGTGGTCCAGCCGACGCCGCTGCCGTGGTCGGCCCGCCAGATCCAGGTGTGGTCGATGATCGTGTCGTTGGTGTTGACGACCAGCGACTGGGTGGCCTTGCCGACGGTGGCGCCGCCGATGCGGAAGAACACGTCGTTGAGCGTGGTCGGGTCGGCCGAGTGGCTCGCGGAGGAGCCGTTCGGGCCGATCTGCATCAGGGTCTGGGAGTTGGTGGTGCCGGCGTCGACGAGGACTCCGGCGATCTTGATGCCGTCGACGTCGGCGGTGCTCAGCGCGGTGATGCCGTTGTCGGGGATGAGGGTGGCCAGGCCCATGCCGAGCACGATGGTGTCCGGGCGGGTGACGTTGAGCGTCTGGTCGAGGTGGTAGACGCCGGGGGTGATCAGCAGGTTCCTGCCCGCGGCGAGCGCGGCGTTCATGTCGGCCGCGCTCGCGCCGGGCTTGGCGATGTAGAACTGGTCGATCGGCACGGAGGTGCCGGCCTGGGTCCTGCCGCTCCAGGTGGTGCCGGAGGCGTTGGTCTGCACGGCGGGCACGAAGACCTGCCAGGCGCCTGCGCCGTCGATGTACAGGTAGGGCTTCTCGCGGTTGACCGGCGCGGAGGGGACGGTGGTGTACGTCGGGAAGGACTGCGCGGGGGCGCCCTGGTCGCCGACGAAGACCATGTTCCAGTTCGAGCCCGACCAGGAACCCATCTGGGTGTTCTTGGTGAGGAACTGCTGCTGGGAGCCGGACTGGATCTGGCCGTCGACCTTGGAGTCGGAGATGAAGCCGCCGCTGGACCAGCCGCCGTCGTCCAGCTTGAGGTTGCCGCGCACGTGCATGCGCCGGTACGGGGCGGCCTGCGAGACCGCCCAGCGGTCGCTGCCGCCGTTGGGGGTGACGGACAGGTTCTCCGCGGACCGCCAGAAGTTCTGGGTGGCGTTGCCCTGGAACCAGTCGGCCTCGGCGTGCACGGCGCCGTTGATGTTCACCGAGTCGGGGCTGCTGCCCAGGCCGGCGACCTGGGTGTAGAAGCCGACGTTGACGTCGGCGTTGTACGTGCCGGGCTTGAACAGCACCGCGTAGCGCTGGTTGCCGAACTGGTTGGACTGCTGCTGGGTGAAGATGCCGTTGAGCTTGTTCTGGATGGAGGAGGCGGACATCGACGGGTCGAACACGACGGTGTTCGGCCCGAGGTCGGGGTCGTTGCCCGAGGGGGAGGTGGGGGGCGGTGTGGTCGGGGGAGTCGTGGTGGTGGAACCGGCGTAGTTCCACTTCTGGTTGCCGGTGCCGGCGCAGTCCCAGATCTGCAGGCGGGCACCGTCGGCGGAGCTGTTGTCCTTGATGTCCAGGCACTTGTTCGTCGCGGTGTTCACCAGGTCGTGCCCTGCCGTGTACTGCCACTTCTGGGTGGCGACGGTGCTGTAGCAGGTCCACAGGTGGACCGCGGTGCCGTTGGCGGTGCCGTTGCCGACCAGGTCCAGGCACTTGCCCCGTGCGGTGAGTGAGCCGTCGCCGTTGAGCGTCCAGCTCTGATTGGCGCTGCCTGCCACGCAGCTCCACATCTGGGCCGGGGTGCCGTCGGCGGTCGAGCCGTCGGTGACGTCCAGGCACTTGCCGTTGCCGATGTTGCTGATCGCACCGGCCGTCGCGGCACCGGCGGTGCCGGTGCCGACGGCGACCAGCGCGCCGACGCCGGCCAGCGAGGCGGCAAGGGCCGTGGCCAGCGGGGCGGTTCGCCGCCTACGGCGCAGTGGGGGGAGGTTGGGCATGCTCGGGGGTCCTTCCTGGGACTGATGGCACATGTCGGCGCAGCGACCGGTGGGACAGGACGGCGTGGTCGGGTGCGATGCCCTGCCGCGTGCGGACGCTGCGGCGCGACGCCCTGTCGGTGCACGGTGTGGGGGTGGGGAGGCCGTACGTTCGTGTGCGTGGGCGGGGCCTGACGCAGGCTGCACGCGTATCAGTGCCGCCATTTGACGTTCTTGTTTCACGCCTTTTTACAAATCGTGAAGTTAGAGCCGCCGTTGACCACCGTCAACCCCCTGCAGCAAGAAGGCCGTTGCCGTCGGTGGCCTGTCCGGCCGATGCGGTGAGGAGAGCCGCAGGTGGGGAGGGGCGCGAGCATGACATGCGACAGGAAAAGATCATGCCGGCGGCGGGACGGTGTGCCGCACTGCCGGGGTGCGGCCCGGGGACGTCCGGGCCGGAGGCGGCGCACAGCGGCGGTTCTTTACAAACGGGTCATGGCAGGCGGCCGGCGGCGTCCGCAGGCCGGGCGGGCGTTGTGGTGCTGCCGGGGGCGCTGCGGTCAGCGGACCTGCGCGGTGGACTCCCTGATCACCAGCGGCGTCGCGAGCTCGACGTGCAGGGTGTCGACGGCGTGGCCGGCGACCAGGCGCATCAGCAGGGAGACGGCCATACGTCCCATCTCCTCCAGCGGCTGCCGGGAGGTGGTGAGCATCGGCGTGGTGTTCTGGCTCAGCTCGCTGTCGTCGAACCCCGTCACCGACAGGTCCTCCGGAATCCGCAGGCCCTTGTCGCGGGCGGCGCGTAGGACGCCGGCGGCGGTCTTGTCGTTGAACGCGACGATCGCCGTGGGGCGCCGCTCGTGGTCCAGGAGTGCCAGTGCGGCCCGGTAGCCGTGTTCCGTGGTCGGTTCCACGACGTGGTGCACCAGGGCCGGCTCCACGAGTGTGCCGATCTCGGCGAGCGCGGAGGCGTGGCCGATCAGGCGGCTGCGGCTGGCGAGCCAGTTGTCGGGACCGCCGATGAAGCCGATGCGGCGGTGGCCCAGGGAGATGAGATGGCCGGTGATCCGGCGGGCGCCCGCCACGTGGGCGGCCGACACCGACGCCACGTCCTCCGGCAGTTCCTCCCGCGGGTCGATCACCACCAGCGGGTAGCGCTGGGCGTGCAGTGACAGGAGATCCTCGGTGGACCCGGGCGGCAGGATGAGGACGGCGCCCGCGATGTCGGCCTGCCCGGGGAGGGCGAGCAGCGACGACGTGCCGCTCTGCGCGATTTCGCCCGCCTGCACGATCGCCCTGCGGCCGTGCAGCGACAGGGTCTCGACGACGGAGGTCACGATCGGGCCGAAGTAGTCGGTCAGCATGTAGGGGCAGTGCACGTAGACCGCGTGCTCTGCGGACGGCGCCGCCGGCTCGCCCGAGAGGCCGCCGAGCCGCTTGGCCGCCTGGCGGACCATCTCCTGTGTCGCGGGCGCCACTGCGGCCCGTCCGTTGATCACCCGGGAGACGGTGGCGATCGAGACGCCTGCCTCGTCCGCGATGGCCCGGATCGTGATCCGCGAACCCGGCCGCCTACCCAACCGAGACAGAGCTCCACTTCATGTCCGAACTCTATCCGTAGTGCGTCAGGGCTCGGAGGGAACCCGCTGTCAGGAAGGTTTCCTGTCGGAAGTCTTGACGCGGTGTCGTGCACACGCGCAGACTCCGGTCTGCCCGCTGAAACCGTCACCCCGAAGGTCATACGGAGCTCCCATGCGCGTCAAACACGGCATCACCGCTGCCTTAGCCGCGGACACCGCCACCGTGGCCGGTCCTGTCGGCACGGCGGGCGCGGTCGGCGCCGACGCCCCCCGGGCCGACGCGCTCCGAGCGGCCGACGGCCCCGACACCACCGTCGAGGAAAGGTCACTGCGATGATCGGACTCCGCCCGAGGACATCCAGGCGGTCCGGACGCCGGACGGGCACGCTGCTGCTCCGGCTCCTCGCCCTGAGCGCCGTCGTGCTGGGACTGCAAGCGGCACCGGCGCACACCGCCCGGGCCGCCACGACGTTCAAGGTGCTCGCCTTCTACGACGGCACGTACGACGCCGCGCACATCAGCTTCGACCACGAGGCCAACTCCTGGTTCCCGCAGCAGGGCGCCACGCACGGCTTCACCTACACCGCCACCACCGACTGGAGCCAGCTCAACAGCGCCAACCTGGCCAAGTACCAGGTGGTGATTTTCCTCGACAACTATCCGCAGACCGCCTCCCAGCGAGCGGCGTTCCAGACGTACATGGAGAACGGCGGCGGCTTCGTCGGCTTCCACGTCTCGGCGTTCAACACCGACAGCAGCGACTGGCCCTGGTACCACAACACGTTCCTCGGCACGGGAACCTTCCGGACCAACACCTGGGGTCCCACGCAGGAGACGCTGCGCATCGACGACAGGAGCCACCCGGCCGCAGCGGGACTCCCCGCCACCGTCACCTCGTCGGTCAGCGAGTGGTACAGCTGGCAGAACGACCTGCGCAACAACCCCGCGATCGACGTGCTGGCCTCGATGGACCCCTCGACGTTCCCGATCGGCACCGACCCCAACCAGACCTGGTACAGCGGCTACTACCCGATCGTCTGGACCAACCGCAACTACCGCATGGTGTACGACAACTTCGGCCACAACGCGATGAACTACGCGACGAACACCGCCCTGTCGTCGACCTTCGCCAGCGCCCAGCAGAACCAGCTCCTCCTGCAGGAGATCGCGTGGGCCGCCGGCCAGAGCGGACCCGTCACCCCGCCCCCCGGCAGCGCCACCGGTCGGATCACCGGGTACGGCGGCAAGTGTGTGGACGTGGCGGGTGCGAGCCCCGCCAACGGTGCGGCGGTGCAGTTGTACGACTGCAACGGCACCGGTGCCCAGCAGTGGACGGTCGGCTCCGACGGCACGGTGAAGGCGCTGGGCAAGTGCATGGACGTGACGGCGGCGGGGACCGCGGACGGCAGCAAGGTGCAGCTGTACGACTGCAACGGGTCCGGTGCGCAGGTGTGGCAGCACCAGTCCAACGGCCAGCTGGTCAATCCCGCGTCCGGCAAGTGCCTGGATGCCACCGGGCCGAGTTCGGCCAACGGCACCCGGCTGCAGATCTGGACCTGCTACGCCAGCGCCAACCAGCAGTGGACCGTGCCCGGCTGACATCCCCGAACCGCGGCGCACCGGTTGAATGGGCGGTGGGATTTCCGACCGGTGCGCCGCCTGTGCAGGAGGAGTTCGAGGTGGCGGTCGGGGCGGAGCTTCCGCCGCCTGAAACCCACCTCATGGTTCAGTCCCTCATACTCCAGCCGTAGATCGTGATCACGACTGGACGGGGTGCTCCCCCTCGGCCGTTGGGCAGTGGAGTCGCTTCTGCGGCGCCCACAGGTGCCTGCCCAGCTGATTTCCTGCGACCGTCAGGCTCTGGCGAGTAGCTCCGCCTCCTCTGCAGGGGACAGTCCGTGCCGGAGCGGCGGTTCGCCGCGCTCACGGTCCCACGCCAGTACGTCAGCGACGGTCACCGCCAACGGGGTTGCGGGCATGCCGGCCACGCGGGCGCGCGCGGGGCTTCGTTGCTGGGTCGGCCACATCGACTCGGGGCGGGTCAGCGGAAAGAACGGCGACACTGCTTCGGCAGGCACAGGAACGATCTCGACCTGGCTGCCCGCCACCCGCGCGCAGGTGGTGATCAGCTCAGCCATCGTGGTCGGCTCAGCCGGACCGACGGCGTGGAACGCGCCGGGCCTGTTGTCCAGCAGCAGCTGCACCACGAGGCGGGCCACGTCGCGGGAGTCGACCACCTGAACCGGCTGTTCGGGGCTGCTTGGCAGTGCCACCCGGCCGCCGCGCGCGGCCCGGCGAACCCAGTACACGAGCCCGTCCTGCCCGTCGTGCGGCCCGGCGACCTTCCCCAGCCGCACGATCGTCGCGCGTGAGCCGTACCGGGCCACCACGTCGTCCTCGCAGGCCACCTTGCACGGCCCGTAGGTGTCCTCGTCGAGCTCCTCGGTGTCACGCACCGGCGGGCGGCGGGGTGTGTCCTCGTCCGAGCCCGGCCCCACGCCCGTTTGCACATAAACAGCCTGACTGGAGATGAACAGGTACCGGCCGACCCGGTCGCCGAGCGCCTCCATCGCCTGACCGACATGGCGCGGCACATACCCGCTGACGTCCACGACAGCGTCCCAGCTGCCGTCTTGCAGCGCCGCGTAGTCCCCGGTGTCCCGGTCTCCGATCAGCCGGGGCACGCCCGGGAACAGGTCGGTGCCGGTTCTGCCCCGGCTGAACAAGGTCACCTCGACCCCCTGACGCAGCGCGTCGTCAACGATCGCCCGGCCCACGAACGAGGTGCCGCCAAGTACAAGAAGTCGCATAGCGCCCGACATTAACGGCGTCCTCAGGCCACCTCCACCGAGATTCCGCAGCACGGTATGACTTCCGGCGCGGGCTCGCCCGGCACCGTCACCTGGCCCATGGCGTGCCGGCGTCGTGATCCTGCGGGCGGGTACCGGCGCGGAGACGGGTGCGGCCACCGCTGATCATCAGTGTGCGAAGACAGAAGATCACGCAGTGGCCGCAGGTCACAGCGTAGACCCGGCCCGCCCTCGGCGTGCCGACCACCTGGCCAAGCGCATCCCAGGCCGGGCCTGGCAGAAGCTGTCCGCGGGATACGGCGCGAAGGGGCACCGCTGGTACGACTGGGCACTGGTCGCCGTCACCACGGGCGAACCGACGGGTCATCGGCACCTGCTGATTCGCCGCAACCGCAGCACCGGCGAACTTGCCTGGTACCGCTGCTACTCGCCCCGTTCGCTCCAGCTGTTCCCCACGGGCAGCGCCACCAGCGGTGCACAGCCCCGCTCCGCGCCACCGGGCCTCCCGCGCCGCCACCTCAGAGACTCCGCAGGAGCCGGGACGGCTCAGATGCCGGCCAGGCTGCGGAAGCGGCTGGCGTGGAAGACGAGCGGGGAGGTGTCCGGGGCCGCACTGAGGCCGTGGATCCGCAGCAGCACGATGTCGTGGTCCCCGAAGGGGACTTCCTCGTGGATGGTGCAGTCGAGCCACAGGGTGGCGCCGTCGACGAAGACGCTGCCGTCGTCGGAGGAGTACCAGTCGGTCCCGGCGAAGCGGTCGCCGGTCCTGGCGGCCAGTCGTGTGCAGACGTCGTCCTGGCCCTCGGCCAGCACACTCACTCCGAGCCGGGGCTGCTCGCGCAGTCTGGGCCAGGTGGTGGAGGTGTGCTGGATGCAGACCGACACCAGGGGCGGGTCCATCGACACGGAGGTGAACGAGCTGGCGGCCAGGCCCAGGGGCTCGCCGTCGCCCCGGGCGCACAGGGCGGTGACCCCGGACGGGAAGCACCCGAAGGCCCGCCGCAGCTGGTCGGTGGCCGTCACCGGCTCGATGTCTCTCATCGGAACTCCTTCTCCGGCCGGCGCCCAGCGCTCGTCCGGGTCGGCATGGACGTGATCGCCCACGTGTCATCGGTGGTGGTGCCGTCTGCTGTCGAACCACCGGAGCCGCCCGGACATCCCGTCCGAGGAGCCCGGTGTGCCGGTACGGACGAGATGAGGAACGACACCGGTGGCTGGGACACGGCGGGGCAGGCGGAGATCCGGACGGGGCAGGTTCGAGCGGCTCGCGGGTCGACACCGTTCCGCACCGTTCCGCGGATGCCGCGAGCCTGTCACCGTCCGGACTCACGTGCCTACGCCCGTCGTTCGAGCACGCTCATCGACTGCGGTCCGGATTCGACGCCGCACAGCGCCCGTCCGACGTTCTCCGTCCAGGTGTCGATGTTGAGTGCGGAATGCAGGCTGCCGGCGCGGCAGTTCCGGGCGATCAGCTGGAGCGGCTGCCGCTTGGCGATCGCCGACGCTCCGGAGGCGCGGAAGAGCGTCTCGACCGCGGAGGCGCACGCGTCCCAGATGTACGCGACGTCGATGTGGAACTGGACGGCCTCGCGCTCGGAGAGGTCCAGGCCCTCGACGTCGCGCCGGTCGAGCTCGGCCACAGCGGCGTCGGCCACCAGGGCCGCCGCACGGATCCGGGTGTGGGCGCGGCCGACGGTGAGGTGCGCGACCGGCGCGTCGATCTGGTTCGCGTAGGGCGAGTAGGGGACGCTCCGCTTGCCGACACCGCCGAGGAAGACCTCCATGGCCTGGTCGGCCATGCCGAGTGCTACTCCCGTACTCGTCACGAGCGAGCGGACGAGGCCCCCGCGGCGTGGCCCGCGGCCCTGCCCGGTGAGCTCGGCGATCCGCGCCGCGAGCCGCTCGGGGGTACTGAAGCGCTCGTCGGGGACGAAGAGTTCACCGTCCGTCGCGACGGTCTGGCTGCCCGTCGCGGCCATCCCCATCGCATCCCAGTCGTCCCGGGCCACGAGCGAGTCCTTCGGGACGAGGACCATGCCGACCTTCGCGTCGTCGCTCTCGTCATGGAAGACGGCGAGGAAGCCGTGGGAGGCATGGACGCTCCCGGTGGCGAACGGCCACACGCCCTTGACCATCCAGCCGCCGGCAACCTGCCGGGCGGTCCCGGACATGCGCCTGCTCGTGCCCCCCACCGCGAAGGTGCGGTTCCCGACCCAGGGTGACTCGTAGACCGGTGCGACGACGTCGTCGGGGAAGGCGAGACTCCACATGTTGCCGCCCGCGGCCGCCCACACCATCCAGGCCGTCGCCCCGCACCCGGCACCGAGCGTACGGAAGACGTCGTGCACCTCCCGCGTGGTGAAGTCCGCGCCGCCGTACCGCTTCGGCCTGGTCAGACCGAAGACACCGGCAGCGTCGAGACGCTCGACGGTGTCCTGGGGAATGCGGCGCTGCTGCTCGGCCACGGCCTGGTGCTCGCGCAGCCAGGGCTGCATCGTCACCACGCGGGCGACGATCTCCCGGGCCTGCGGCCGATCGATGTCCGACTCGATGTTCGTAGCCATCGGCTTGATCACCCTCTCACTGTTGTCACGTTCACCGCCGCCGGACCCGTGCCGTCGGCGGCGGGTTCCTCTCCCCGGCCGCCCCGGCGGTCGCCTTCGGCGCGACCGCCGGGGGGACCGCCCGGAAAGGGGTCAGCTGGGCCAGTCCTGCTTTCCCAGCGGCGTTCCGTGGAAGCCGGCGACCCGGTCGAGGCTCGGATCGGTTCCGTCACGCAGGCCCACCGAGGCGTCGGGGTGGTCGTCGAACCAGCCGTTCACGGGGTACTTGTACATCCAGTCGACGAGCAGTCGGCGGCGTGCGATCAGCCACACGCCGTCCCGCTGCTCGAACCGGTCGAGGTAGCGCGCCCAGAGCTTGACGGTCTCCCCCTTCCAGTGGTGCCTTTCCGATCCCTGGTGATCCGCCTGCAGGTACGTCTCGACATGGGCGACGTCGGGACCGTCGAACTCGATCAGGCTGTTCCCGAGGAAGTGCATGGTGCGGACGAATCGCGGCATCTCGGCCGTCAGGAATTCGAGGAATCCCTCGACCGGGCCGACGTGCAGGCTCGCGGGGAACTGCACCCACGCGTCCTCGTGGAAGGCATTCCGGACCAGGTCCATGTCCACCCGGTCGAGACCGCGACAGTACCGCAGCAGCACGTCGTGGATCTGCGCCCGTGCGCTCAGTTCTTCGAGGTTCATCAGTTTCTCCCTTTCGTTGACATGTGTCGTCGACCCGTCAAGGTCTTCGCGGTTCTCTCCGCCGCAGTGCTGGAACCGGAACACGCCCGCTGACGCCTTTGGGGCGTCAGTTTCCCTGTGAACAAACGGGATCGCGCTCGATCCCGTGCCGGGCGAGATCGGTGGGAATCGCATGGAGCACCTGGCTGAAGGCGAAGTGTCTTACGCCCGCCGCCTGTGCGGTGCGGACGGCGGCGAAGCCCGTCTCGATTTCTCACCCGCCGTCAGGATTCGAGGGGTCAGGATATTTCCCTGATGGCCGTCCGATGCTGTCACGAGTATCACGGGCGATCCTCCCTGTGTACGTTCCCGTCGCCACACCGACCGAATACCGGATTTTCCGGGGCTGCCCAGGCGGTCATTGCTCCCGGCCGCGACGGAACGTCCGGTGGTTTTCGCACATTCCCGTCGTCGGACCGGGTGCCCCTGGCGGCGGATACCGGTCGGGACGCTGTCGGCGGCTTCAGGGTGGGCAGCGGTGAGGTGGTGTCGAGGCAGGCCTGCCCCGTCCGCCTCGCGTGCTCCGGGGCGCGGGCCGACGGGGGCGCCGCCGGATCCGTCGCCCCGCAACCGGTCGTGCCGGCCGAAGGCGAAGGGCCCGTCGTCGGCCGTCCGCACCGGACGACCCGTCACCGCGGTCACTCCCGGCCGGGCAGGGGATCCGGCGAAAGGAACTGCCCGCCCGTCGCATGCGGCGGTCCTGGTTGTCGATCTGTTCGCGCCGCACCCGACGACGGCTCGTCACCGGTGGAAGCGGTGGCGAACGTGGGCACCATCATGCGGAGCACCGGAAGAACTGTCAACACTTTGCGGGAGTTCGCCGGCTGACCGTCACGCCCGCCCAGGGGGCGGCGGGAGGGGGCGTCGAGCCCCGGGGCGCGACTCGGGTCAGGTGTCCTTCCGCGCAGTGGATCAATCGGTGCTTAACGGGCGAACGGGACCATCGGGACCGGCCGGGCCGTCGCCGGACCTCGGTCGCGCGCGACGGGTCGACCGGTGCGCCACGGGTCAAATGTTGACACTTGGTGGCGAGGGTGCCATCTGGGCGCCCTGATCGCCTGATCACCCGAGGCCCGGCTCCGGCTCCGGCTCCAGAGCGGGGGCCGGGGGTCGGGTCCTGGGCGCAAGGATCTCCTGCAGTGCCGGCCCGACCCGCTCGACGATCGACTCGATGTCCTCGCTCACGAGCAGGGGCACCTGCACGACCCGCCGTCCGACGACGATGCCGATCAGCATGGACGCGGCCAGCGCCACCCGGACGGCACTGTCGTGGTCGTCGAGCGCGCGGCGGTTGACGTCCTCCGTCAGGCGCGACTCGACGAACTCCCGGAACTGCGCGGTCGCCCGCTCGTTCGCGATCGCCCCGCGGAGCATCGCGAGCAGGGCGTCCGCGTCCTTGGGATCGCCCTCCCACACGCTCAGGTGGGCCCGGGCGACCCGTTCGCCGAGCGAGTGCTCGGGTCCGTCGAACGAATCGGCGATCCGCGCGAGCACGCTCGGCGAGATCGACATCACCGCGGCGAAGAGCTCGTCCTTCGATCCGAAGAACTGCATCACCAGGGCGGCGTCGACGCCCGCGTCCGCGGCGATCCTGCGGATCGTCGTGGCCTTGAAGCCGTCTCCTGCGAAGCGGGCGCGTGCGGCGTCGAGGATCGTCTGACGGGTCGCGTTCTGCCCCGGCCGCCGGCCACGCGGTGGACGCGACGCCGGCGCTGTGGATTCGGCGGGCATGCGGCCAGTCTAGCGATCAGGGCTCCGGCCCGGCCGCGGGACGCCGGTGCGTGATCGCGCGAGCCAGGCCGTGGACGGCGGGCGCACCCGCAAGGCTGTGACCTGCGGTGGAGTCGGTGCCCGCTCCGCGTCCGGGCCGCGGTCCGTCCGTCGCGGACCGTCGCGATCGGACGATCCGCGACTGCGCCGGAGCTCTGGGCCGGTGATCTGCGCGTCATATCAACAGTGGTTGATTTAACCTGGGCGTCACCGTACGCTCCCTGGCAGCAAACCGTCCGACCCGGCAGTCCGAGGTGGCCCGACCCCCGAGCCGGTGAGAGGAAACACCGCGATGAGCGACTTCGAGAAGGTCTTCGTGCCGTCCTACCCCTACGAGGCGGGGCCGGTCCGTGGCCTGCTGAGCCCTTACGAACCCGGCACCCGGACCCTGCCCGCCGGGTTCCGGATCGGCCCGCGGTTCCTGCCGCTCCCGGTCGAGGTCGTCTTCGAGAAGGACGTCCCCGTGACGCTGCGCGACGGCGTGACGATCTACACGGACGTCTTCCGGCCGACAGGAAGCGACCGGGTACCCGTCATCGTGGCGTGGAGCCCGTACGGCAAGAGCGGAGGCACCGCCCCCAGCACCACCTCGCTGTTCGACATGATCGGAGTGGACAACGGCGCGCTGTCCGGTCTTGCGAAGTTCGAGGGGCCGGACCCGGCGTTCTGGTGCGCCAACGGGTACGCGATCTGCAATCCCGATCCCCGGGGCGTGGCGGAGTCCGGCGGCGACAGCCACCTCTGGGACCGGCAGGAGGGCCTCGACTGCCACGACCTCGTCGAGTGGCTCGCCGAGCAGGAGTGGTGCAACGGCAAGGTCGGCATGAGCGGGACGTCGTACCTCGCCGTGTCCCAGTGGTTCACCGCGGCCGAGCAGCCGCCGCACCTCGCCGCGATCAACCCCTGGGAGGGCATCAGCGACGTCTACCGGGATCTCGTACTGCGGGGCGGCATGCCGGACACCGGCTTCACGGAGCGGCTGCAGCACAACTTCGTCGGCGCCAACCGCCGCGAGGACGTCGTCGCCGAAGCGGAGCAGCACCCCCTCTTCGACGAGCTCTGGGAGGAGAAGGTGCCCCGCTTCGACCGGATCACCGTCCCGGCGTACATCGTCGCGAGCTACTCCAACACGCTGCACACCCAGGGGACCTTCCGGGCCTGGCGGCGCATCGCCTCGGAGGAGAAGTGGCTCCGCATCCACGCCACCCAGGAGTGGCCGGACTACTACGACGAGGCGCACCGCGAGGAGCTCCGCCGGTTCTTCGACCACTACCTGAAGGGGGAGGACAACGGCTGGGAGCAGACCCCGCGGGTGCGCTACGCCACGCTCGACCTGCACGGCGTCGACCGCGTCGGCCGGCCCGCGGACACCTTCCCGCCGGACGGCGTCGAGAACACGAGGTTCTACCTCGACGCGGCCTCCCGCACGCTGCGGCGTGAAGCGCCGTCGTCCGGGAGCAGCGCGCGGTACAGCGCCCGGATGCTCCCGGGCCAGGTCTCCTTCGTCGTCGGGTTCGACGAGGAGACGGAGATGGTCGGTTATCCGAAGGCGCACCTCTGGGTCGAGGCGGAGGGCGCGGACGACATGGATCTGTTCGTTCTCGTGCAGAAGCTCGACGCGAACGGGACGCCGCTGCAGCAGTTCACCGTCCCCGCCAGGAGCGCCCTGCTGCAGGACGCCACCGAGCGGAGCGCGTCCGTCCTGCGGTACAAGGGCTCCGACGGGCGTCTGCGCGTCTCCGCCCGCCACCTCGACGACGACCTCAGCACCGACGAGATCCCCGTGCACAGCTTCGATCGGATCGAGAAGCTGGCAGCCGGTGACGTCGCGGAGATCCAGATCGACCTCGCCCCGGTCGGCCTGGTGTTCCACCGCGGCGAGCAGCTGCGACTCGTCATCAGCGCCCACAACCTGCTCGGCGCCATCATGCCCGGCGTCCCGTTCCACGAACCGCAGAACGCGGGGACACACATCGTGCACACCGGCGGAACCCGGGCCTCGTACCTGCAACTGCCGCTCAGAACGGCATGACGGGCGCGGGTCCGCGGACGGCCGCGAGCAGCACCCGCCGCCCGAGCGCCCGTTGCTCCGTGCCACCCGTGCCGATGCGCCCCGGGACCGGCGTCGAACACCGGCCCGGCACCAATGACCGACGTAAGGAAGAGACGATGACTCTCACAGGTGTTCTCGCAGGGCCCGTCGCCGGGTTGAAGTACGAGACCCCCACCTCCTGTGGACTCACCAACGAGCGCGGCGAATTCCGGTACGAGGAGGGCGAACGGATCGCGTTCCTGGTCGGCAACACCTCGATCGGGCACGCCCCCGCGGCACCCCGGCTGCATCTCGCGCAGATCGTCGCACGCGTCGACGGGGACATCGCCAAGCTGAAGGACCCGGGCGTGACGAACATCGCCCGCCTGGTGTTCTCGCTCGGCCGCAGCGGCATCCGGGACAACGGAACCGTCATCGCTCCCGAAGTGCACGACATCGTCGGCGACCGGAGGATCGACTTCCGTCACGACGCCAACTACGCGGGCCCCCATGTGGCCGACAGGATCCAGGCGTTCACCGATGACGAGGTCGTCGTCGGACTCCTCGACGACCTCGACCGGGCCGGGGTCTTCACCGACGCGACGCCACGGCGGTTGTGCACCCCCGCGAACGCCCGCAACGAGCTCCGCCGCAACGCGATGGGCATCCTCCGCTTCCGCGACGTGATGATCCCGCTCCAGAACGGCCGACACGTGTTCGCCGACGTGTTCCGTCCCGCGGAACCCGGAACCTACCCGGTCATCGTCAGCTGCGGACCCTACGGAAAGGCCTTCAACCATCACTCCGTCTGCAGCGAGGCCGACCTGGAACGGCACGAGCAGATGGAGGAGGACTACTTCTCCGGCAACGCCGAGGGTCTGCAGTTCGAGAACCACGAGACCGTCAACACCGCGACGTGGGTGCCCGACGGGTACGCCGTCGTCCGCGTGGACATGCCCGGATCGGGCAGGAGCCCCGGCCAGTTGGCCCCGTGGGGCATCGCCGCGGCCGAGGCGTTCCGCGACGCGATCGAGTGGGCCGGGGTCCAGCCCTGGTCGAACGGCGCGGTCGGCCTCTGGGGCATGTCGTACCTCGCCGTCAGCCAGCACGCCGCTGCGAGCCTGCACCCCCCGCACCTCAAGGCGATGATCGCCATCGGAACCGACGTCGACCTGTACGAGGAGGTCGCCTACAACGGCGGCATCCTCAACGAGCACTTCTTCCCGATGTGGAAGAAGGCCGGGTTCGTACCGGCGATCTGCGGCGAACCCGACATCGCGGACTTCACCCGCATCATGAAGGAGAGCCCCTTCAAGGACTCCGACCCGGACCTCATCTTCGGGCCGCGCGCCGAACTGTTCATGAGCCCGGACCTGAGCGGGGTCACGGTACCGCTGTGGTCCGTCGCCGCCACCACCCATCTCGCCCACTTCCACCAGCTCGGCAGCAGCGAGGCCTACCTCAACACGCCGACCCCCGACAAGAAGCTCGACTTCTGGGAGGACTGGTTCCAGAAGTCCTACGCGGCCGACACCGTCGCCCGGCACAAGGCGTTCTTCGACCACTGGCTCAAGGGCATCGACAACGGGATCATGGACACCCCGCCGGTGCGCCTGGAGATCCGCACCGGCAACGGGGCCTCCTACATCCAGGAGGAGGACGAATGGCCGATCGCCAGAACGGACTACACGAAGTGGTTCTTCGACGCGAACCCGTCGGACTGGGCCGGAGACGCCACCCGCGCCGGCTTCCTGCGGCTCTCGACGACGGAGCCCGCGGCCGAGCAGCGCACGAGCTACTCCGCCGACGCCGAATCGGCGGATCCCCGCACGACCGGTGTCTCGTTCATCAGTGAACCCCTGACGGAGGACTCGGTCGTCGCCGGATACGGCAAGGTCGCGCTGTGGGTGTCGTCCACGAGCGAGGACATGGACATCTACGTCTCGGCGCGCGTCATCGACGAACAGGACCGCGAGGTCGACTTCACCGGCATCACCACGATGAACTACCCGGACCGCATCGCCCCGCTCACCAAGGGATGGCTCAAGGCGTCGCATCGCAAGCTCGACACCGAGCGCTCCACCGATCACACCCCCAAGCACACCCACCTCAAGGGCGACCACGCCCCTCTTCGCGACGGCGAGGTGGTACCGGTCGAGATCGAGCTCATCCCCAACACCGGACTGATCCGAAAGGGCCAGCGCCTGCGAATCGACATCCAGCCCTACGACGGCGTCGCGCACGGCGTGCACCACGCGTACGACGTGAACTACCACGCGGGCGCTGTCAACACCGTTCACACCGGGCCGGGCCACATCGGTTACGTGCAACTCCCGATCGTGCCGCGTCGCCTGACGACGTAGGCACCGAGCAGCGCACGGGACGAGCCGGGGCCGACCCCTCGTGTCAGGTGGCCGGGAGCTCCGGGGGTTCTGGGGGTTCTGGGGGTTCTGGCACCGACCAGCGCCAGGAGCCGGAACGGCAGCCCGGGGCCGGCCTGGCCCACGGTCAGGCCCGGCCACCGGTCGGCGGACGGCTGCCACACCCGCAGCTCGGAGGCGACCCCGGCCGGGAACCCCAAGGGGCCCTGCACGGGGGAGCCGTCGGGTGAACGGGAACGGGACGGCAACCGTCGGGCCCCGAGCCCGCGCCGCGGCGGCCCGGTCGGTGACCGGGCCGCCGCATCCGCTGCCGGACGGGTCAGGAGACGCTGACGGCGCTCCAGGCGGCCGCGACCGCGTTGTACTCGGCGCTGCCGACGCCGTAGAGGTCCTTCGCGGCGTTCAGGGACGCGGTGCGGGCGCCCTTGTAGTCCGTGGTGGACGTCATGTAGACGGTCAGCGCGCGGTACCAGATCCTGGCGGCCTTCTGGTTGCCGATGCCGGTGACGGTGGAGCCGTTGCAGGTCGGGCTGTTGTAGGTGACGCCGTTGATCGTCCGGCTGCCGCTGCCCTCGCTGGCGAGGAAGAACCAGTGGTTGCCGACGCCGGAGGAGTTGTGCACGTCCAGCTGGCCGACCTTCTTGCTCCAGCAGTCGGCGGAGCGGCCGTCCAGCGAGGGCTTGTCGAGCCGGCGCAGCCACGGCGGGGTCGACTGGTCACTGAACAGGTAGTCGGGGGTGTCGACGCTGCTGTTGGCGTACCACTCGACCATGGTGCCGAAGATGTCGCTGGTCGACTCGTTGAGGCCGCCGGACTCGCCGCTGTAGCGGAGGTTGGCGGTCGCGCTGGTGACGCCGTGGGTCATCTCGTGGCCCATGGTGTCGAGGTCGACCTGCTCGGGGTCGGTGGTGCCGTCGCCGTCGCCGGTCATCATGCAGAAGCAGGCGTCGGACCACTGGGCGTTGTCCCAGGCGGTGCCGACGTGCACGAAGACGGTGGCGCCCCTGCCGTCGTTCTTGATGCCGCTCCGGCCGAAGGTGTTCTTGTAGTAGTCGTACGTCCAGGCCGTGTTGGCGTGTGCGTCGACGGCGGCCGTGGCGCGGTCGGAGGAGAACTTCCGGCCGTCGCCCCAGGTGTTGTCGGCGTCGGTGAAGAGCGTTCCGGAGCTCGCCTTCAGGCCGCTCGCCGAGACGTTGCCGGCGTCCCTGGTGATGTGGCCGCGGACCGGGTCGATCAGCGCGTACCGGCCGTCGGACTGCAGGGTGGTGTCGACGGTGACGGTACCGGTGTACTCGGAGCGGCCGGTGCCGGCGGCCTCGTGCTCGGCGTCGAAGTGCTCGATCTCCTCGCCGGTGGTCGCGTCGGTGACGATGACGCGGCCGGAGGGCTGGCCCTGCTTGCCCAGGCCGCTGACGGTGGTCTGCCAGGCCAGGCGGGCGGTGCCGTCGGCGGCCCAGACGACCAGCTGGGGCTGGGAGGTGGCGGAGGATATGCCGGGTGCGGAGGCCAGCGCCTTCGCGGCGGTGGACCGGGCGGGCACGCTCGGCACCGTGGACCTGACGGTCGGATTGTGTCCCTTGGCCCGGGAGGAGTCCTTGAGCCGGCCGTGGGCGTCCTGGTGCACCACCAGGTCGCCGCCGACCACCGGCAGGCCCTGGTACGTGCGGTCGAAGCGGACGTGCTGGCTGCCGTCCGCGTCGATGACGACGTCCTTGACCTGCAGGGCCTGTCCGGCGCCGAAGCCGAAGAGCCCGGCGTTGTGCGAGACGTTGCTCCTGGCGTCGGCGATCGCGGTGTCGCGGCCCGGGACGGCGGTCGCGGTGGCGACCTGGACGCCGGCAGCGACGAGGGCGGCGGTGGCCGCGAGGGCGCCGGCCGTGAGGGTGCGGCGGCGCGGTGAGGAGGAGGGGCTCACTCTGTACTCCAGTCGGTAGCTGCGGGGTGACCGACTGCGAGTTTGGCCGTGAACAGACAAACAGTTCTACGAAACAGTATGGGATTTGACCATTTCGTAGCCGAGGGCCCGGGCGATCCCCATCGAATCCAACCGCACTGAGGGGGTGTCACCCGACCGGTCGGGACGGTGCACGGGGCCGGAGGGCGATCCGCCTCCCCGGACATCGGACGGAACGACCGACGAGCCGGCCCGACGCCCCCGGCACACCGTGGACAACCGGCTGACCGGCGCCTTCGTCAGCCTGCCGACCTCGGCCGGACCGGCGGGCGCCTCGCCCCTCTCACCGCCCTGACCGGCGACAGCATGCGCGACTTCCTCTGCTTCCGGTCCGGCAGACCGCCCGTCAGCCACCGGAGCCGACGAACCGGTCCGTCCCGCCGGCCGAGAACGCATCGGCCCTGGGGCCGGCGTCACCCGGTTCTGCGCCCTGGCCGGGTCGGGTGGGTGCGGCGGCCCGGTCGGGGGGTGTGCGCCTCGGCGGTGACGTGGATTCCGCCGGTCGGGGTGCGGGCAGATCGGGTGGATCTGCCCGCACCGCTCGTGTTCCGTACGTGACCGGTGGGCCTGTCGTTCCCGGGGAGTGGCTGCGGAGGGGATGTGCCGTGCCGGTGGCTATCAGTTCCACGTGGGTGTGGAGAAGAGGTTGGCAGGGTTGTATCCGGTGTGGGGGGCCGGGTGCCACCCGGTGGGTTCGGGCTGGGTGCGGGAGAAGTCGGCGGCGACGAGGGACGCGAGGTGGAAGAAGGAGGCACGCGTGGAGGGCTTCATCTTCGCGAGGTCGACCTCGGCGCCGACGGCCAGGTGATCGTCGTAGGGCACGGTCAGGACGGCGCGGCAGCGGGCGCGGAAGTGCGCGACGATGTCCTCGACCTTGACGGCCCTGCTGGGCCTGCGGGCCTCGGAGACGACGGTGATGCTGCGCTGGACGAGGTCGCCGTAGCCGTGGGCCATGAGCCAGTCGATGGTGGTGCTGGCACTGCTCGCGCCGTCGATGCTGGGGGTTGCGACGACGATGAGCTGGTCCGCGAGGTCGAGGACGCCACTCATGGTGCTGTGGAGCAGGCCGGTGCCGGAGTCGGTGAGGATGATCGGGTAGTGCTGCCCGAGGCAGTCGACCACGCGGCGGTAGTCGTCGTCGTTGAAGGCCGTGGAGAAGGTCGGGTCGACGTCGTTGGCGAGGACCTCCAGGCCGGACGGCGCTTGGGAGGTGTAGCGGCGCACGGCCATGTAGTTGGTGAGGTTGGGGATCTCGCCTGCCAGGTCGCGGACGGTGGCGGCGGTCTCGCGGTGGACCCGCCGGGCGAGGGTGCCGGCATCCGGGTTCGCGTCGACCGCGATCACCCTGTCCTGGCGTTCGGCGGCAAGGGTCGCACCGAGGGCGACCGTGGTCGTGGTCTTGCCCACCCCGCCCTTGAGACTGATCACGGCGATCCTGTAGCAGTTCACCACCGGGGTGCGGATCAGGGCCGTCTTGCGCAGGCGTTCCCGTTCGGCCGCCCGCCCGCCGACCTTCAGCCAGTTCAGGCCCCGCCGGTCCTCGGGGCGGGTGCGCAGCAGGTTGCCGGACGTCAGCTCCGCCGTTCCGTACCCGAGTCCGCCGTGGCCTGTCCGCTCCTGAGCCGCCCACGGCGCGCCGCTGCGGGCGGTGGCCGGACGCGGGTGCAGCGGATGGGTGGTTGGGGTGTAGGGCATGCGTTGGTTCGCGGCGTAGGGGTCGGAGGTCGGAGCCGGCCGGCTGTGGGGCCGGGTTTCGGGCGGCGTGGCAGGTGCGTAGGGGCTGTGGGCGGCCAGCACCTGGTCCAGCGGCCGGCCCATCGCGGCCGGATCGTAGGGCGCGGCCGACCGTGCGGCCGCCGGTTGTGAGGCGTGTGGTTGGTGCACCGGTGGGGGAGCGGCCGGCGTGGGCAGGTCCGTCGGCGGCAGGGGGTCGGAGTAGCCGGCGTGGGCCGGCTCCGCCATCGCCGGGGTGCCGATGTGGTGGCTGTGCTCCTGTGTCATGGGCTGCGGTTCCTTACGAAGGGCTGAAGATCCGTTGGTGCAGAGTGCGAGCGGGCGCGGGGACGCGGATGTGCCGGACGGCGACACCCGGTGCTCGGCGACATCCTGCGGGGGCCAGGTGGCCCGGGAGTGGGTCTGGCGGTGCTCCGGTCCTGGCGGGACGACCGGGGCGTGCCGGGCCGGTGCTTCGATCCGGCCGGCCGGCCGCGGGTCCGGGTGAAGCGGCCCCGGAGGCCGGTCTGCAGCCACCAGCATCCCGTTGTCGCTGATGGTCAGTCCCAGGTCGGAGAACTGGTCGTCCGTCAGGAGCTGTTTCCTGTCCCGAAGGCCGGTCTTCTGTTGTCGGGCCGCGGTGCGCCAACTGCCGTGGAGCAGGTGCGTCGGGAAGGCGTTCCCCGATCGCTGGGCGGCTTCCACCGCCCGCTGGACCTCCGGCGGCACCTCGATCCGGCTGCGGAGCCGGTAGTTCCCGGTCTCGAGGTCATCGGCGCGTTGCACCTGGATCCGCAGCGGCCCGAGGAACGAATAGCGCTGGGATTCGGCGTACTCGCGGACCTTGCCGGCCAGTTCCCGGCTGAGTACACCCAGGTGCGGGCGGTGCGGCTCATGGTCGGTCGGGCTGAGCTCGACGATGAACCCGTTGGGCACAACCGTGCTGTCCCGGTCCCAGACCCTGGCATTGACATCGCACTCGCGTCGTAAGGCGCCGATGATCTCCACCGGGTGCACCTGCGACTTGAAAACCTTCGAGAAAGCGCTGTTGACCAACGATTCCAGGCGTTGCTCGATCTTGTTCAGGGGGGTCACAGGTAGTCCTTCGGAGTCGATCATCCTTCTGTGTGGCCATATGAACGGACATGAGTCCTAGGAATAGATCCAGGAGAGGCGAAGCGGCGCCACGGCGACGCGTGTCCCCGCGGATTCACCACATCGATCACATTGCCCCGACAGCGCCACCCGAGCGCACGACCTGACGCAAACGGGTTCAGGGCCCGCGGCGCCAGGACGCTGCCGACAAAACGCGACACAAACGATGCAGGTTGCAGCACCGCGACACCCGACACCCGTCCAAGAGCACGGAACGGTCGGCCGCACCTGCGATCGGCGGCCCGCCCGGACAGCTCAGGGCCATATGGAGCACACGGGCGCGAATCGATGCGCAGCCGCGCTCGTGCGTCGGATGGCACCGCCGTCGACCACCGACACGGCCAGTGGGCCGGACGCTCGTCCCCGACGCCCGGCGGGCGGCGGCGAGCGCCTTGAGCAGATGGATCGCTCCAGCTGCGCCGCCCGGCCGGTTCGGTGCTGAACGCCGAGGCTTCCGACCGCCAGGGCTGCGTATAACTCGCCGACGGCGTCCCGCTGTCGGCGCTCTCCAGTCCTTCGACGCCCGGGCCGCCATTGCCGTCGGCGTGGCGCACCCGGCGGCTGTCCGGCTGAGGAACGGGATGGTCGTGCCGTGTCCGGGGGCTGCGGCCGCCGATCTGCTGTCGACCCGGCCCGGGCCCGCGACACCGCCGCCCGGCCCGGGGCGTGAAGGAGCCCGGAGCCGACCAGCCGTTACACCGCCGTTCGGGACTCCTCGGTGATGGCCGTGGCGATCTTCCCCGGTGCCACCTGGCTCGCCGTCACCGGCTGCTGTTCCGGCAGGACTTCGATGTCCTGCCCGGCCACCGGGTCACGTCCTCCACACCGGTCGGCCCGACAACGTCACCTCTCCTCCGCTGAACACCCCCTCGAAGCTCTGCCCGTGAAAGCGTGGCGAGATCAGGTGATACCTGAGGTTGCCCGCCAGGATGTGCCCCAGTCTGTCGGCGTACTCCGCCCGTTCCGGCCTCACCGCCGCGCGCTTCCGCGCCTCCCGGAACTCCGCCTCCGTCTCCTCGATCACCTCGACCAGCCGGTCGACGGCGCCCTGGAGCGACAGGTCGTGAAGACTCTTCAGCACTGTCACGGCCTGAACCGGGGCGGGCTTTCCGTCCCGGTGCTCGTGCTCCTTCCGGAACGAGTACAGGTCGTTGACCAGGCAGCAATGCCGGGCCGTCAGCCGGTCCAGTTCCCGACGCTCCGTCGAGTCCCACCACTCGGTCGCCAGCGGGGCCGACAGCATCGACGGCACGGCCGCCACGAACAGGGGGACACCGAAGTTGGTCTGCCGGTACTCCACGTACTCCTCCAGCCCCATGCGGGGCGACGCAATGGCGTCCTTCTCCTGGAACTGCGCCATGGCCATCTGAGCGGTCCGGCGCAGAAAGTACCGCCCCTGAGCCGGGGCCATCGTCAGCGCGATGTTCCGGGCCGCATGCAGGTAGAACCGTGGCAGTCCGTCGCCCCAGCCGTCCGGCGGGACCTCCTCCGGATCCGGGGCGTGCGACAGCCTCAGGAGGCACTGCGCCATGCGTCCCCAGACGGCCTCCGCGCCGCCCGCGTCCGCGGTCGAGAACAGCACCTCCTGCCTGTTCTCGGCGACCGTGTACAGGGCGTTGAAGCGGCACCACAGAGTCAGCAACTCCGTTCCGACGTCCGGGAAGCACAGTGCCGCCCACGTGGTGTAGTTGTCGGCCCTCACGGGCACCGGAACGCGCTTGTCGTCGCTGAACAGTCCGAAGGCCCATGCGTTCGCCTCGGCATCCAACCCGGGTGTGTGATGGGGGTTGATCTGCCAGGGCACCCCGGTACGCAGACGAGGGATGGTGTACGACTGCACGGCTTGTCTCCTTGACGCCCGGAGGTTCGGTTCCACGCCTGTGTTCCTGTCCCCGGCCCCGGGCCGGTCGGCTGCGCGAGCGGAAGGCCGGGTGCGCCACCGGCGGCCGCGGTCGCCAGGATTCCCCGGGACGGCCGCGCCGTTCAGGGCCACGGACGGCCTGTCGACCCGCTGGACCACCTGGTCGTGTTCAGCGGTCCCGCACCGTCGCCGCGAAGCCCCCGCCCGCATCACGACAGGACGGGCGGCGCGACGGCCTCGAAGGAGGCGATCTGCGGAGGCAGGCCTGGTCGGCGTCCGTGGCCGGGGTGCGGTCACTCCACTTCGAAGGCATCCGATGTCTCCTGTCGCCATGGCCATTCCGAGGTGGGCGGCTCGCGGGCCCCGTCCGGGCGCACCCGGGAGAGCGGGACGTTCCGGGAACGGGCTGCGTGCTTCCGGCTTCGGAGGCGACCTGCCGGACCGGCGGTCGGGTCATCCCTATTCGGCCATGTCCCTGCGAATCATGACAGATCGTCAACCTCTGGTCGTGCCGTCGGATGGCTCGGGACACGGCAGGGCGGGATCCCGGCGCCCGGGAGGCCCACGGCCGGCGAACGGACCGGAACGGCCCTGGCGCACCCGAAGGCGCGTTCGTGGGCCTCGTCCTCCTCACCGCGCCGGTCCGGCGCGACGGCGACGGCCCGTCCGACCCGCAGGCGCCGGGCCGGGCGGCGGGGACACGCGGCTGCGGGCCTGCGAAGGGCACAGCTCAGACGGGACCGCCGTCGTACGTCCCGTAGTAGGCGGTGTACGCGTCCCGGTAGTCGGCGTCCGCGGTGTCGTGCTTCTCCGGGTCGTACTCGGGCCCGTTCCTGATCCCGTCCTTGGTGCGGTCGACGTGGACCGTCCGCTCGCCCTGCTCGACGCGCACCACGGTGCCGGCCGGGAGCAGGACGTGCCTGCCGAAGATCCACGGCCCGGTGCCGACCACCAGGTGCTGCGAGCCGACCTCCTCCGACAGCCGGTCGACCTTGCCGATGCGCCCGTCTGCAGCCTCCACGTGGAAGCCGACCAGGTCCGTGCCCGGGACGTGGCCGGACGTGCTGCGGAACTCCCGGATCTCGATGCCGCTCACGGCGCCTCCCTCACATCGTGGCACCGCGCGGGCCGCTCCCGCCGTGGTGCGCTCCGTGGCCTGCCTGCCCTGGGCCCGGTGGGTCACACCCCGTCAACGGGCCGGCTGCTCCCACCACCGTGCGCAGGCGACCGGCCCTCGGACGCCCGGTGCATCACCTGCGGGTCGCCGTCCCGCAGGTCGAGGCCGAACGGCAGCGGTTCGGTGTGGACGATGCCCAGCCGCTGGGTCGCCCTGGTCAGTGCGACGTACAGCTCGTTGGCCCCGAAGCGGGAGGGCTCGACCACGAGCACGGTGTCGAACTCCAGTCCCTTGGCCTGGGCCGGGGCGAGCAGCACGACCGGCCGGGTCAGGTCCGGCCGGGCACCGTGTGCGGCGTCCGGGAGCGCGGCCGCCATCGCGCCGAGGTGCTCGTGCGGTGCGATGACGGCGAGGCGGCGCTTCTCGTCGCCGTCCCCGACGGTCTGCCGGGCCACGGCCGCCGCCACCGCGCCGGGCAGGTCGTCGGTCTGCACCGCCCACGGGCGCACGCCCGTCGTACGCACCGAGCGCGGCGGCACGAACGTCGGGTCCGAGGCGCGCGGCACCGCGGCCGCCACCTCCATGATCTCCGCCGGGGTGCGGTAGTTGACGTCCAGCACGACGTGCTGCCAGCGGTCCTGGACGTGCGGGGCCAGCGCGGCCGCCCAGCTGCCGCAGCCACCGGGCTCGCTGGTCTGTGCCGGGTCGCCGACGAGCGTCATCGAGCGGGTGGGGCAGCGGCGCATCAGCAGCCGCCAGGCCATGGGCGACAGCTCCTGTGCCTCGTCGACGATGACGTGGCCGAAGGCCCAGTTCCGGTCGGCGGCCGCGCGTTCGGCGGCGGTGCGGTGGTCCGCCTCCTCCTGGCGGTCGGCCAGCCGTTCGGCGTCGATCAGGTCGTGGGCGCCGAGCCGCTCGGAATCCTCGTCGCCGCGGTCCTCGAACTCCTGTGTGCGCGAGCCGTAGGACAGGTCCAGCACGCCCTGCGCGTAGGCGATCCGCTCCTGCCGGCGGGCCTCCTCGGCGGCGAGCCGCGCGGCGTCGTCCTCGCCGAGCAGTTCCGCGGCTTCGTCCAGCAGCGCAACGTCGGCCGGTGTCCACTCCCACCGGGCGGGCCTCTCCGGGCGGGAGAGCGGATCGCGCCGGACGGCTTCCGCGTCGGCGGGGGAGAGGTGCGTGGGCTCGGCGAGGTAGTCGAGGAGGAAGCGCTCCGGGGTGAGCGGCGGCCACAGCCGGTCGATCGCGGCGTGGACGTCGGGGCTGGCCGCGATCGCCTTGCCCAGCAGCGCCCGGTCGTCCGGGCCGAGGAGGTTCGGGCCGCCGTAGGGGTCGTGGCCGATCCGTTCGACCAGCTGTTCGGTCAGGGCGTCGATGACGGCGAAGGCGAAGTGCGGGCGGGCCAGGTTGTGCGGCAGCAGGGTCGTGCGGGCGTGCTCGCGTGCGGCGGCGGCGATCTCCCGGTCCAGCACCAGCACGCCGTCCTCGTGGCCTATCACCAGCGCGGGGTCGGGCAGGGCCTGCAGGTCGGACAGGTGGGCGGCGAGCGCCTCGGCCATCACCGCCCGGCCCTTGACGACGGCGGCGGCCGCCGTGTCGGTGCCGGTGGCGCGGACCCCGGGGAAGAGCTCGGCGGGAGTGGCCAGCAGCACGCCGGTCTCGCCGAGGGACGGCAGCACGTGGCCGATGTAGGCGAGGAAGGCGGGGTTCGGGCCGACGATCAGCACCGCCCGCCGCGCGAGCAGCTCGCGCTGGGCGTAGAGCAGGTAGGCGGCGCGGTGGAGGGCCACCGCAGTCTTGCCGGTGCCGGGGCCGCCCTCGACCACGAACACGCCTTGGTGCGGGGCGCGGATGATCCTGTCCTGGTCGGCCTGGATGGTCTGCACGATGTCGTGCATCCGGCCGGTGCGGGCCGCGTCCAGTGCGGCGAGCAGCACCGCGTCGGCGTCCGGGCCCTCGTGGCCGGTGCGCTCGCTGTCGTCGAGGTCGAGGATCTCGTCGTGCAGCGCGGTGACGCGGTTGCGTACGGAGGCGATGTGGCGTCGGCGCCGCAGGCCCATCGGTTCGAAGCCGGTGGCGAGGTAGAAGGGCCGTGCGCGTTCGGCCCGCCAGTCGATGACCAGCGGCGTGCGTTCGGCGTCGTCGGCACGGATGCCGATGCGCCCGACGTGGTGGTCGGTGCCGTCCCGGAACAGCAGGTGGCCGAAGCAGAGCCCGTGCTCGCCCGACGCGTAGGCGGCGACCAGCTCCGAGTTCTCGACGACGACGACATCGCGTTCGAGGATCGTCTGGGCGTTCGTCACCTCCTGCGCCAGCGCTGCCCGAACGGCCTGTTCGGCCCGGCCTTCGAGCGCGGCCAGCCGTAGGCGGAGCAGGTCGATGAATTCCTGCTCCCGAACCATTTCTTCGTTTGACATTCCGTTTCCGCCCGCATATACTGAAACCGTAAGCTGCCGTTCCCGCCGAAAAAGAATACCGGGCGAGAACTTCTCAATATATGAGGCAATTCTCCGGGACGCCAGTCCCGGATTTTTTTGTTTCTCAGCCCTGCCGGCTTCATGGGCCGGATCGACTTCGGCGGCATGCCCCCGCACATGGTCAACGACTCCATCTCCGGTTCGCGGACCTCACGGCGCAGGGCCTCGTACTCGACCGCCGGCGCCGGCCATCGGCACCGCGGCGGGCGTCAGCTCTCCGGGGTCGACGTCCTCACCCGGCCACGTCCACGACCTCGATCACCCGGTGACAGCCGGGTCGGTGGCGGTGGTGGCGGTGGTGGCGGCTGGAGCGGTGAGTCGGCTCCGCGCCATCGTCGGCAGGAGCTGCTTCCAGGCGAACTCGCCGCCGGCCGCCTCCATCACCGCCCAGGGGTCCCAGAAGTCGCGGAAGAGGGCGATCCGGCCCTGCTCGTACCGCACCACCGACAGGTAGGTCTGGTGGTACCGCCCCCCGGTGGCGATCAGCGTGCACGTTCCGGTGAAGGCCGCGACGACCAGACCGTCCTCGGTGGCGGTGTAGAACTCGGGCTCGGAGAAGTCGACCTTCAGCTGGTCACGGAACACCGTCATCTGGGTGAGCAGCGCTTCCCGGCCCTGCATCCGGGCGGGAAGGCCCCACGCGGGGTACGGGAACTCGAGGACGCCGTCCTCGGTGAAGCCGTCGATCCACTCCTCGATCCTCCCTTCCGACAGGAGGCCCAGGCCGTACGTGAACAGGTCCTTCAGCTGCTGCGGCGTGGTCATGCGGATCCTTCCCTCGCGGTGTGGTGGTGCCGGTCGCGCGGGCCGTGGTCAGCGAGCGGGCGTGACGATGCCGGCGAGGATCCGGTCGATCGCCCGGTCGGGCAGCAGCCTGGCCAGGAGGCGGCTGCCGACGGCGTCCCGGCCGACGCCGTAGCGGGTCCTCGGCCGCTCGGCGACCAGGGCCCGGAAGACGACCCGGGCGATGTCGTCGGTGGTCGTGCGGCTGGTCCGGGCCTGGGTCTCGTTGGCCGCCACGAACGGCGGGAACGTGTCGCGATAGAGCTCCCGGACCGTCGCCGGGGCGCTCCCCAGCGCCCGGTCGGCCGTCTCGCGCATCTTGTCCCAGATCGGGGTCGGTACGGCGCCCGGCTGGACCACCGACACGGGGATCCGTTGCGGGGCGAGCTCGCGGCGCAGCGCGTCGCTGAGCGCCTCCTTGGCGAACTGGGCGGCGGCGTAGGCGCCGAGGTAGGGAATCGCGATGTTCCCGAGGCCCGAGGTCACGTTGACGATCCGTCCGGCGCCGACTCGCAGCAGCGGCAGGAATCCCTGGATCATCAGCAGTTGGCCCGTGACGTTGGTGTCCAGCTGGCGGCGCATGAGCTCGGCGGGCACGCACTCGAGCGGAGCGGTGACGGCGATGCCCGCGTTGTTGACCAGCCCCCACAGCCCGGCTCCGCCGGTCAGTTCGGTGACCTCGTGCACGGCTGCCTGGACCGACTTCTCGTCCGTCACGTCGACGGCCACCGGGGTCAGCCGTCCGGTGGCGGTCCTGCGGAGCCGTTCGCCGTCCTCGGGACGGCGGATCCCGGCGAGGACGTGGAAACCCACCCGCGAGAGCTGGAGTGCGCACGCCTCCCCGAGGCCCGAGGAGGCTCCGGTGACGACGACGGCGCGGCCTGCGGGCGGCGTCGGGCCCGACGATTTCGACACGTGCTTCCTCCGGGTTCGGGGCGTGGAGGCGGACGGGGTGTGTGCCGCGATCCGTCGGCGGGCCGTTCCAACCCCTGCGCGGGTGGAGCCAGGGGTCCGTTCCCGGCCGTGTCCCACAGTAGGGGGCGGTGGTGGAAGGATCGGGGACGAACTCGCACAGAAGGGGCGGCCTGTTGGCTGATCGCACTCCGCGGCCCGGCAGGTCCGCGGCCGCCCGGCCGGAGCCGGCGAGTCCCGCCGGGCGTGCTCGGAGGGCGGGTCGGCGCGGCCAATGAGGTGAACAACGCGGCGGGCCCCGCCTGTCGGATTGTGCACAAACGACAGGCTGGTCATGGTGGTTCCAACACCCCCTTCGTCCCCGAGGAGGAGACATGGCAACTGCGACGCAGGACGTCATCACCGCCAAGCTTGAGCGCACGTTCGACACCATGGACGCCAACCACGACAGCTACGTGGACTGGACGGACTACCAGAAGCTCGCCGACCGTTACATCCAGGCCTACCAGCTCGACAAGAACGACCGCCGGGCCAGGGCACTCCAGACCTTCTGCCAGATCTACTGGCTGGAGCTGCTGCGTCACGCGGGCGTGGAGGCCGACCGGCTCACGAAGGAGCAGTTCGTCACGGCCAACCGCCTCGCGGTCGTCGACACCAGCCGGCTGAACGTGACCGAGGGTGGCGGCCACGCGATCTTCGACGTCATCGACGTCAACGGCGACAACGAGATCAGCAAGGACGAGTTCGCCCGGTTCCTGAGGGACGTGTGGAAGACCGACGCGCCCGACGCGATGGACACGTTCACCAAGCTGGACACCGACGGGGACGGCGCGATCTCGCGCCAGGAGTTCATCCGCGCGGTGCGCGAGCACTTCCTCTCGAACGACCCGGACGCACCGGGCAGCCTGTTCTTCGGGCACGTCTGAGCGGACCCGTGCGGAGCGGGCGCTGCCGCCGCACCCCGGCCGGCTCCGGCGGACGGAACGTCAGGTCGTCCGCGTAGCGGATGATCCGTGATCCCCGCCCGCCCCGCTCCCGGACCGGACCCCGGTCACCACCCACCCGCCGGTGGCAACGCGTGCGTCCCGGCGGGTGGGTGACGTCCGTGCCCCGAAGGGACGCGGCCGTGATCCACCCGCTCCGCCCTGCCCGATCCCTCTGCAGACAACCCGTGCGTTTCCCTGCCCACTCCTCGCCGTGCACCCCGCGGGACGGACCGCCAGGCCCCGGCGGATCCCGGCAGGCGGCTCGACCAACCGTGAAAGGCCATCCGATGCTGACGCAACACCCCCACACGTCCCGCGACGTGGGGACGTTCTACAACCGCCACACGGACGTGTACGACAGCGCGCTCGGCGGCAACATCCACGTCGGTTACTGGGACGACGAAGCCGACGACAGCCCCATGCGCGCGGCGACCGACCGGCTGACGGACCTCGTCACCGAACGCCTCGCCCCGGCCGAGGGGCAGCACCTGATCGACGTGGGGTGCGGCCACGGGAGCACCGCCGCACGCATCGCCGCCCACCACGCCGTGCGGATCACCGGTGTCAGCGTCAGCGACTACCAGGTCGAGCTGGCCAACAGCCGCCCGCAGTCGGCGGACCTGCCCGGACGGGCCACCTTCCGTCTGGCCGACGCGATGGAACTGCCTTTCCCGGACGAGTCCTTCGACGGCGCCTACGCCATCGAGTCCCTGATGCACATGAAGGACAAGGAAGCGGCCCTCGGCCACATCGCACGGGTGCTGCGCCCCGGTGGACGGCTGGTCATCGCCGAGCACCACCTCGACGGCGAGCTCGACCACCCGGATGCCGACCGTACGGCGGAAGCCCACGCGTTCTTCAAGTTCGCGCTGACCACCGACCTGTACCGGCAGCTGCTGCGGGAGGCCGGGCTGGAGGTGGTGGACCACACCGACATCACCGAGAACGTCCGGCGCTCCTACGACAGCATGACCCGCGCCTGGCGGGACGCCGCACGCGGCGACACCGACGGCGAGGCGGCACGCGAGTGGGAGAGGGCGGCCGACCTGGGTGCGTGGTACTTCGCGCTTCCCCAGCTCCGCTACGGGCTCCTGACCGCCGTCCGTCCCTGAGTCCCGACCAGTGCCGTCGAGGTCGCGAGCCATGTCCTCCCCGCCCGCCCGGAACCGCTGTCCGTACCGTCTGGACGGCAGCGCAGCGGACGTCCACGGCGAAGCCGCGGCGCTGCGCGCGCTGGGGCCCGCCGCCCGGATCGAGCTGCCGGGCGGCGTGCCCGCGTGGTCGGTGACCGACCCGGGGCTCGTCCGGCGGCTGCTGGTCCACCCCCGGGTGTCGAAGGACGCGCACCTGCACTGGCCGGCCTTCCTCGACGGGGACCTTCCCGCCGACTGGCCGCTGCGGATCTGGGTGGACATCCGTACCGTCCAGACCGCCTACGGGCCCGACCACGGCCGGCTGCGGCGTCCTCTGGTGCCCGCGTTCGCCGCTCGCCGCGTTCGGGCCCTCGCCCCGTGGATCGAGGAGACGGTCGACGCGCTGCTGGACGACCTCGCGGGGGCGGCCGCGGCCGCCCCCGACGGGGTCGTGGACCTGCGGGCGCATTTCGCCTCACGGCTGCCGTGGCTGACGGTCACCGCGCTGGTGGGCCTGCCGGAGGCCATGCGCGACGGCTTCCAGGCCGTCAACGACACCGTCTTCGCCACGAACCTGACCGCGGAGCAGGTGGCCGCCAACGCGGCCGAGGCCGCGCAGCTCCTCGGGGACCTGCTCGCACTCAAGACCGGGCACCCCGGGGACGACGTCGCCAGCGCCCTGGTCGCCGCCCACCACGAGGGACTTCTCGACGAGCGGGAGCTGGCCGACAGCATCTGGATGACGCTCGGCGCCGGCTACGGGACCACGGCGGGCCTGCTGGACCACGCCGTGGTCAACCTGCTCACGCACCCGGCCCAGCTGGAGCTGGCCGTGTCGGGCCGGGTCGGCTGGGACCAGGTCGTGGAGGAGACCCTGAGGCACCAGGCGCCGGTGGCCAGCTTCATGATGCGTTTCCCCACCGAGGACCTGTACGACGAGGTGACGGGGCTGACCTTCCCGCAGGGCGACGCCCTCGTCATCAACTACGCCGCGGTCGGCCGTGACCCCGGGGTGCACGGCGCGGACGCCGACCTCTTCGACATCACCCGCGCCACCGCCCGCGAGCACCTGGCGTTCAGCCACGGCCCCACCTACTGCCTGGGCGCCGAACTCGCCCGCGTCGAGGGACGCATCGCGCTGTCCGCGCTCTTCTCCCGGTTCCCCGCCCTCGAACTCGCGGCCGAGCCGGGCTCGCTGGCTCCGCTGCCCTCCCTCATCTTCAACGGGCACCGGGAGATCCCCGTACGGCTCGAAGGAAGTACCGACAGGTGAGCATGAACCACCGGACGTCGCACCGGTTGACCGCGTATCAGCAGGACGTGTGGGCCGCCGGTTCCCGGGCGCCGGAGTCGCCGCAGTTCAACTGCGTCCTCCACGAGCGCCTGCAGGGCGGGGTCGACCACGACAGGCTCGCCGCCTGCGCGGAGCGTGCGCTGCAGCGCCACGAGACGTTCCGGCTGAGGTTCGCGGACAGCTCCGGCGTTCCCGTGCAGCGGGTGGTGCAGGAGCGTGTTCCGGTCACCGTGATCGACCTCTCGCGCGAACCCGATCCGGGTGCCGCCTGCGCCGCGTGGATGCGCCGGTCGCTGGCCGGTGCCCTGCCGCTCACCGGCGGCTCCCCGGTCGAGGCCGTACTCCTCCTGGAGGGCCCGGACGTCACGCACCTCCACGTCAAGGCGCACCACATCGTCGCCGACGGCTGGACCCTCGACCGGCTCGGCCACGAGATCCTCCGGGACTACGCGCAGGCGCCGCACGGCGGTGCGCGCCGGAGCACCCGGGAGGCGACGGCCTCCTACCTCGCCTTCGTCGAGGAGGACGCCGCCTACCGCGCCGGTGCGGACGCTGACCGTGACCGCGCCTTCCACCGGGAGTACCTCCGCGGCGTGACGCCCGCGCTCTTCACGCGTGCGGGGGGTGACGGTCCGCAGGAACGCGGCCGCCACTCGTTCACGGTCGACGGCGCCCTCGTCGGCCGGGTCCGCGCGGCGGGCTTCTGGCCGTTCACCTACCTCGCGGCGATGCTCGGCACGTACCTGGCACGCCTGCACCGCAGCGAGGAGGTGGTGCTCGGCGTCCCCTTCCTCAACCGTACGACCGGGCCCCACCGGGACGTCCTCGGCCAGTTCGCCAACACCCTGCCGCTGCGGGTCGCGGCACCCGGCAGCCGTACCGTCAGGGACCTGCTCACCGGGATCCAGGGCACGACCCGGGCGCTCCGGCGTCATGAGCGGCTCTCGCTCGGCGACGTCCTGCGCGAGGCACCCGCAGCGGCCCGCGGCCCGCGGCAGCTCTTCGACGTGACGCTCTCCTCCGTGAACTGGCCCCGGCGGGAGCAGGTCCCCGGCGTCGTGCGGCGGACGGCCCTGAAGGCCCCCTCCCACGACCAGGACGCGCTGGGCGTCCTGGTGTCGGCCTTCGAGGACACGGAGGACCTCCGCGTCGACCTGGACTACGCCTGCGACGTCTTCGGCGGGGACTTCCCCGTCGCCGCCATGGCCGGTCACCTCACGACGCTCCTGGAACACGGCGTGGAGCGGCTGGACCGGCCACTCGCCGAGGTCCCCATGCTGACGCCGGCCGAGTACCACGACCTCACCGCCGGCCGTGCCCGTGGCCGGCAGGTGCCCCGCGCGGACCGGGCCACCCTGCACGGCCTGTTCGAGGCGCAGGCCGCCCGCCGGCCGGAGCAGGCCGCGGTCGTCGCGGCGTCCGGACGGACGCTGACCTACGCCGAACTCGACGAGCGGGCCAACCGGGTCGCGCGGGCCCTGCGCGCGGACGGCGTGGGCCCGGACGACCGGGTCGCGGTCATGATGGAGCGCGGGCCGCTCCTGCCGGTCGCCCTGCTCGGCATCCTGAAGTCGGGCGGCGCCTACGTACCGGTGGACCCCGGATACCCGGCCGAGCGGGTGGAGTTCCTGCTGCGCGACAGCCGCGCCACGGTGGTGATCGTCGACGACGACGCGCCCGACGGCCTGCCCGGGGACGCGACCGTGCGGCGCGTCGGAGACCTGCTGCACGGCAGCGGAGCCCCCGTCGAGCCGCTCGCCACCGCCGGGGACCTCGCCTACGTCATCTACACCTCAGGCTCGACCGGGCAGCCCAAGGGCGTCATGGTCGAGCACCGCAGCGTCGTCAACCGCCTCGCGTGGATGCAGCGCCGCTACCCGCTCGGGGGCCGGGACGTCCTGCTGCAGAAGACGCCGGTCTCCTTCGACGTCTCGGTGTGGGAGCTGTTCTGGTGGGCCGCCGAGGGCGCGGCCGTGGCCCTGCTGCCGCCCGGCGGGCAGAAGGACCCGCGCGAGGTCGTGCGGGCGATCCGCGAACACCGGGTCACCGCCGTGCACTTCGTCCCCTCGATGCTCGGCCCGTTCCTCGACCTGCTGGAGGAATCGGCCGCCTCACGGGAGGCCGTCCGGACCCTGCGGTACGTCTTCTGCAGCGGTGAGGCCCTGCCCGGAGCCCGGGTCGAGCAGTTCAACCGTCTGTCCGAGCGGTGCCGCCGTGAGGGCGACGCCGGGCAGCCCGTCCGGCTGGTCAACCTGTACGGCCCGACCGAGGCCACGGTCGACGTCTCGTCCTACGACTGCCCCGGCGACCCCGCCCGCAGCATCGCCCGGGTGCCCATCGGCCGGCCGATCGACAACACCGCGCTGTACGTGCTGGGCGCCGACGACCTGCCGCAGCCCGTCGGGATCGCCGGCGAGCTGTGCATCGGCGGCGCCGGAGTGGCCCGCGGGTACCTCGACCGTCCGGAGCTGACCGCCGAACGGTTCGGCCGCGACCCGTTCGTGCCGGGCGGCCGACTCTACCGCAGCGGCGACCTGGCCCGGTGGCTCGCGGACGGCACCCTGGAGTACCTCGGGCGGCTCGACGACCAGGTCAAGATCCGGGGCCACCGCGTCGAGCCCGACGAGGCGGCCGCCGCCCTGCGCGCGGTCCCCGGCGTCCGGGACGCCGTCGTGGTGGGCCGCACCACCGACGCCCGGGGGACCGTCCTGGCCGGCTACTACGTCGCCGACAGCCCGATCGGCACGGCGCTGCTGCGCGAACGGCTCGGGCGTACGCTGCCGGCGTTCATGGTCCCGGCGTCCTTCACCCGGATCCGCGGCATCCCGCTGACCCCCAGCGGCAAGGCCGACCGCAACGCACTGCCACCACCCCGCGACGTCCCGGAGACCACCGGGGACGGGCAGCCGCGCAACCGGGCGGAGGCCGTCCTGGCCGAGGTCTGGGGCCGCGTCCTGGGCCACGAGGCCGTGGGCGTCCACGACGACTACTTCGCCCTCGGCGGCGACTCGATCCTGATGCTCAAGGTACGCGCCGAGGCGGAGACCCGGGGCCTGCGCTTCTCGCTCACCGACCTCCTGCGCAACCCGACGGTGGCCGGCCTCGCCCCGCACACGGAGGACTGCGAGGCGCCCGGGCCCGGGGCCCGCCCGGCCCCCTTCGCCCTCGTGGCCGACGTCGACCGGGCCCGTCTGCGGGACGCCGAGGACGCCTGGCCACTGACCCGGCTCCAGCTCGGCCTGCTGTACCACGGCCGACGGCACGAAGCCTCGGCCAGATACCGGGACGTCTTCCGGTACACCCTCGAAATGCCTTGGGACGAAGCGGAGTTCCGCCGCTCCTTCGACCGGCTGACGGCACGGCACCCGGCGCTGCGCTCGGCCTTCGACCTGGCAGGGGCCGAACCGCTGCAGGTCGTCCACCCCCGGGTGCACGGCGGTCTGGAGATCGCCGACCTGCGTCCGCCCGGCGTCGCCGCGGCCGCGGCCGAGGCCGAAGCCGAAGCCGAGGTGTGCGCGCACGTCGAGGAGCGCCGCCGCCACCGGTACGCCGTCGACCGGGCGCCGCTGTACCTGTTCCGCGCCCACGTGCGGCCCGCCGCGGTCGACCTGGTCCTCAGTTTCCACCACGCGCTCCTCGACGGCGGCAGCGTCGCCACCCTGCTCCAGGAACTGCTCCAGGACTACGCCCACGCCCTCGGCCTCGACCCCGTCCCCGTCGACGGCACGGCGCCGCCCTCCCCGGCGGCCCACGTACGGCTGGAGCAGGCCGCCCTGCGGTCGGAGGACGCCAGGCACTACTGGCGGGAGAAACTGGCCGGCTGCGAACCCCTGCCGGTCGAGGCGTTCCCGCCCCACCTGCCCGGTCCCGGCCGCCGGCCGGCCTCGCGACGGGTCGACCTGCCCGGCGCCCTCGTCGAGCAGGTGCGGCACTTCGCGGCCGGACACGCCCTGCCCGTGAAGTCCGTACTCCTCGCGGCGCACGGCCTGACGCTGGCCGCGCTCGCCGGCACCCGGGACGTCACCACCGGCCTGATCACCCACGGCCGGCCCGAACTGGCCGGGGCGGAACGCAGCACCGGACTGTTCCTGAACACCGTGCCCGTGCGCCTGGACACCGCACGGGACAGCTGGCTGGACGTGGCGCGCGAGTGCTTCCGCCAGGAGCAGGAAGGCCACCCCCACCGCCGCTACCCGCTGAGCGCGATCCAGGAGGACCACGGCGGTCCCGTCCTGGACACCGCCTTCAACTACGTGCACTTCCACCAGCTCGCCCGCGTCCTCGGCCTGGCAGGCCTACGGCTCGCGGACTTCCACAGCTGGGAGGAGAGCGACCTCCGGCTCCTGGTGAACGCGGTCACCGAACCCGACGGCAGCGGCATGTGGCTGCGGATCGACTGCGACGGCACGACGTTCGCCGCCGAACAGGGCGACCTCTTCGCGGCAGGCTATCTCAGCATCCTCCAGCGCATGGTGGAACAGCCCTGCGAAGAACCGGACTTCACCTTCCTCGCCGCCCCGCAGGAGCCGGCCTCCCACACCGAACACCCCACCGTCGTGGCACGCTTCGCGGAGCAGGCCACGCGCACCCCGGACGCGACCGCCCTGGTGGCGGGCGACGAGCGGTGGACCTACGCCCGGCTGGCCCGGGCCGCCGAGAACGTGGCCGGACAACTGTGCGCCCTCGGCGCCCCGGCGGACGCCCGGATCGCGATCGCGATGGACCGCTCCCCGCTGGCCGTCGCCGTGCTCCTGGGCGTCCTGCGGGCCGGATGCGCGGTCGTCCCGCTGGACGTCGGCTACCCGGCCCCCCGGCTGGCCGCGATGCTGGAACAGGCCCGGCCCTTCCGCGTCGTGGCCGAGTCCGCGCACGCCCACCTCGCCGGTGAACCCGCACTCCTGCTACCCGCCGAATCGTTGACGGCACCGGCACCGGCACCGGCACCGGCACCGGCACCGGCCTGCCGGACCACGGGCCCGACGGACGCCGGGAGCACCGCGTACGTCCTGTTCACCTCCGGCTCCACCGGGACGCCCAAGGGCGTCGCCGTGCCGCACCGCGCCCTGGCCGGCCTGGTGGCCTGGCAGACCGGGGCACCGAGCGCGGTCGCGGGCGGCGTGACCCTGCAGTACGCGCCGCTGAGCTTCGACGTCTCCTTCCAGGAGATCTTCTCCACGCTGTGCTCCGGCGGCACGCTGTGCCTGGCCGGCGACGCCGAGCGGCGCGACATGCCCGCACTGCTGCGCCTCCTCGACCGCGAGCGCGTCGAGCGGGTCTTCCTCCCCCCGGTGGCCCTCCAGCAACTGGCCGAAGCCGCAGGCACCCTGGGCATCACCCCGGGTGCCCTGCGGGTGCTGGTCACCAGCGGGGAACAGCTGCGCGTCACCCCGGAGATCCGCGCGCTCTGCGCCGAACTGCCGGGCGTCGTCCTGGAGAACCAGTACGGCCCGACCGAGACGCACGTGGTCACCGCGTTCACCATGACCGGGAGGCCGGACGCCTTCCCCGCGCTGCCGCCGATCGGCCGCGCCATCGACGGGGCCGAGGTGCACGTCCTGGACGAGCGGCTGCGTCCGGTCCCGACCGGGGTGCGCGGCGGGATCTACCTGGGCGGCACCTGCCTCGCCGACGGGTACGAGGGCCGCCCGGACCTGACCAAGGAGCGGTTCCTCCCGCACCCCTTCGCGGACGGGGACCACCGGCTGTACCACACCGGCGACCTCGGTCTGGTGCTCCCCGGCGGCGACGTCGTCCACCTCGGACGCGAGGACGCGCAGGTCAAGGTGCGGGGCTTCCGCGTGGAGCCGGCCGAGGTGGAACTGGCCGTCACCGGCCTGGCGGAACGCTACCCGGCCCTGCGCGACGCCGCGGTCGTGGCCCGGCGGCACGCGGACGGCGAGACCTTCCTCGCCGCCTTCCTCCTCGGCGAGGGCACGGACGAGGACCTGGCCGGCATCCGCGAGCGGTTGCGTGCCACGCTGCCCGACCACCTCGTCCCCCCGCACCTGCAGTGGGTAGCCCGGCTGCCGCTGACCCCCAGCGGCAAGCGTGACGACGCCGCACTGCGCCGCGCCCCGCTGACCGCCCCCCGCCGCACCCCCGGCACCGGGCCGCGCGACGCGTACGAGCAGGTGCTGACCGAGATGCTGGCGGACGTGCTGTCCCTCGACGCGGTGGGGGTGCACGACAGTCTCTTCGACCTCGGCGGCACCTCCCTGACCGTGATGCGGCTGGTGGTCAGGATCGAACACCGCTACCGGGTGCACATCCCCCTGGCGGAGTTCGTCGCGACGCCCACCCCCGCCGGACTCGCGGCACGGCTGCGCGACGGCGGGGCGAGACCCGCGCACGACCCCCTGGTGCCGATCCGCCCGCACGGCACCCGCCCGCCGCTGTTCATGGTCCACCCGATGGGCGGCAACGTGCTGTGCTACGTCGGGCTCGCCCGGCACCTCCCGGACGGCCAGCCGCTGCACGCGCTCCAGGCCGCCGGAGCCGACCCGGGCACCACCCCGCTGCGCAGCGTGGAGGAACTCGCCGACAGCTACCTCACCGCGCTGCGGGCGGTGCAGCCGCACGGCCCGTACGCCGTCGGCGGATGGTCCTTCGGCGGATTCGTCGCCTTCGAGATCGCCCGCCGCCTGCGGGCGGCGGGCGAGCGGGCGACCCTGCTGGTGCTCGACACCATGGCCCTGGACCGGGGACCGCGCGCCGCACAGGAGGACGACGCCCTGCTGGAGTGGTTCTTCCACGAGCTCCTCCGGCCGGGGGCAGGCGGCGCGTCGCCCGCACGGACCATCCCCGGCGCGCTCGGCTCGCCGGACGAGAAGTTCGCCTTCGTGGCCCGCACCGCGATCGAGCACGGCGTCCTGCCCGCCGGCAGCTCCCGCTCCGCCGTCCGCCGCCTGTTCGACGTCTACCGGGCGAACTGGCACGCGACGCTGGCCTACCGGCCCCCGCGCGAGGACCAGGACCTCACGCTGATCCGCGCCGCGGAGCCGCTGCCCGCCGTCCTGTCCGCCCTGCACCGCGCCGCCGGAACCCGAGGCCAGGACCCCTGCAACGGCTGGAGCGCCATGACCGGCGGCCGGATCGACGTCATCGGCGTCCCCGGCGACCACCTGACCATCATGGAGGAGCCGTACGTGGCACACGTGGCCGGCACCGTCGCCGGGCTGATCGGGACCGACCCCGCCCGCACCGGCCGGGAGGGCTGACACCATGACCACCGGACGACGCGTGAAGGCCCTGGTCATCGGTGCCGGTATCGGCGGCCTGAGCTGCGCGGTCACGCTGAGGCGCGTCGGCGTCGACGTCGAGGTGTACGAACGCGCCACCGAGCTGCGCACCACCGGATCAGGTCTGTCGGTCATGAGCAACGCCGTCACCGCCCTGGCCACCCTCGGCGTCGACCTCGCCCTGGACAAGCGCGGCCAGGCCGTGGAGTCGTTCGAGATCCTGGACCGGCGCGGCCGCCGGATCAGGGACCTGCCCTTCGCGGACGCCTGCGCCCGGGCCGGCGCGCCCAGCTTCTGCCTGAGCCGCGCGGACCTCCAGGAGGCCCTGCTGGCGGAGACCGGGGACTGCCCGATCCACCTGGGCGCGACCGCCGTCGGCTTCGAGGCCGCCGACGGCGGCGTCACCGTCCGCTTCACGGACGGCCGTTCGGCGAGCGGCGACGTCCTGATCGGTGCCGACGGCCTCAACTCGGCCGTACGGCGCCACCTTGCCGGGCCCGAGGCATCCCGGGACAGCGGCTACCTCGTCCGGCTCGGCATCGTCCCCTTCCGGCACCCGCGCCTCACCACGGGCGGCGTGCGCCACTACTGGGGCAGCGGGCAGCGATTCGGCCTCGTCGACATCGGCCACGGCCGCTGCTACTGGTGGGCGACCACGAGCACGCCCGTCGGCACGCCCGCCGACGCGCCCGTCCCGGACCGCGTCAAGGACACCCTCACGCACGCCTACGCGGACTGGGCCGACGAGGTACGGGCGGTGATCCGGGCCACGCCGCAGGAGGACATCCTCACCGTGCCCTCCAGGGACCGGGCCTTCCTGGAGCGGTGGGGCGACGGCCCCGTCACCCTCCTCGGCGATGCCGCCCACCCCATGCTGACCGCGCTCGCCCAGGGCGCCGCCATGGCCGTCGAGGACGCCGTCGTGCTGGCACACGCGCTCGCCGGGCCCGCGGCGGCCGACGGCCCGGTGCCGGCCCTGCGCGCCTACGAGGACCGCCGCCGCGACCGCGCCAGGGCCGTGGTGGCCGGGTCCCGCGCACTGAGCGACCTGGAGCAGGCGGCCCGCCCCGGCCTGCGGCTGTACAGGGACGGCTACTTCCGCCTGGCGCCCCGTCGCGTCTTCGTCCGGCGGATGGCGCAGGCCCTCACCTTCCCGGACGGCCGGGCCGCGGAACCGGACAGCGTCCGGCGCGAGCTCAGTCCCCTGGAGCGTCTCTACTGGATCGCCGACCGGACCTCACCCCTCAACGTGATCGCCCGGGCCCGCGTGCACGGCCACCTGCCCCCGTCGCTGCACCGTCGTGCCCTGGACGCCCTCCAGGTCCGGCACCCCCTGCTGCGCGTCGCGATCACCGGTGACGGCACCGGAGCCCACCCCGCCTTCACACCCCTGGACGTGCGGCCGATCCCGCTCCGGCACGTCGACGTGCCGCCGGACGACCCCGCGGCCGACACCCGGTGGGAGCGCGAGGTCGACGACCGCGAACTGGCGGAGGGCATCGACTGGCGCACCGGGCCGCTGCTGCGTGCGGTGGTGATCACCTCGGGAGGGACGGACGGCGAGGGCCGGCGGACCGTCCACGACCTCCTTCTGACGGCGTCGCACACCATCGCCGACGGCAAGACCTGCCTGTCCCTGCTCCGGGAGTGGATCGAACTCGCCGAGCACGCGGGCACCGGCACGGCGCGACCGGCCACCTCGCTGCCGGCCCGGCCCGCGACCGAGGACCTGCTCCCGCGCCGCCACCGGGGCGCGGCAGGCGTCGCGGGGCTCAGGGCCATGATGGAGCGGGAGCGGCAGGCCGCCCGGCACAGCCCCGCACAGCGGGTCGTCCCCAGCCGGCAGGCCGCGTCCGGGCAGCGGCGCACCCGGATGGTCCACAGGCTCCTCGCCGCCGACCAGCTGGACCAGCTGGTGCGGGCGGCCAGGCGCCACGGCACCACCGTCCACGGAGCCCTGGCCGCCGCGATGGTGACGGCGGTCGCCCGGGAAGCGGGAACCCCGGGCAGCGCACACTTCTCGATCGGCTCGCCGGTGGACTTCCGCGGTGATCTCGAACCCGCCGTCGCCCCCGACGAGGTCGGTACCTACGTGGCCACCGTTCCCTCCCGCGTCCGCTACGAGCCCGGCCTGCCGCTGTGGCCCATGGCCCGTGAGATCAGCCGCGACCTGGTGCGTCGCCGCGGGCGCCAGGACCACCTGGCCATGCTCAGCCTGCCGCGTCTGGCAGGGCCGAAGTCACCCGCGGACAGCGAGTCGTTCGTGCGGTTCATGGACGAGGAGGGGCCGATCAACCTGTGCCTGTCCAACGTCGGCCGCTACGGGTTCCCCGACCGGGTGGGCTCGTGGCGAGTCCGCGACGCCCAGTTCGTCACGGGCATCTCGGTCATGGGCGCCCTCGTGGCGGCGGCCACCACCAGCCACGGCCGACTCGCCTGGAACTTCAGCTACGTCGAGGACCTCGTCCCGGAGCCGCGCGCTCGGCACATCGCCGACGACTCCGTACGCACCGTCCTGTCCGCGCTCTCCGAGTGACCAGCCGACCCCGTCGCACACCACCGCACGGCGCGAGGTGATGCCGTGTCCGGCCCACCGGCGAGAACGGCCCGCGCCACCTCATGGCCGCGGAACGCCGGACGGGGCCCCGGCCCTCTCCTGCATCAGCCGTGCGAGGTCGGCGAGCGTGGCCGCGCCCGCCAGTTCGTCCTGGTCGATCGTCAGTCCGGAGTCCTCCTCCAGCACGATGGACAGTTCCACCGCGAACAGCGAGTCCAGACCGAGTGCCGCCGGTGTGGCCTCGGGGGAGACCAGCCCGGGCCGTACCTGGAACTTGTCGGTCAGGAGGTCGACCAGGATGTCGTACACGTCGTCTCTCCGGGTGGGTCGGTGCGAGCGGGCGAGGGGTGGCCGCACGAGGACGGTGGCGCCCGGCCGGACCGCCGCCGGGAGCCGTCAGCAGGAGGCGGTGTCCGGGCCCGGGGCCGTCCGCGTGACCGGCCTGGTCGGGCAGGACGGGGATCGGCTCGGCTGCGGATCCGCCGGGGCACCGCGTGCCGCCAAGCGCCCCGGATCCGCCGCCGTGCACGGTGATCAGGCCGCGGCCGTCACCGTCACCGTCCTGGATGCATGGTCAGTCGTACCACGCCCGACGGTCCGACGGGCCGAGCGACTCGCAGCCCCGGGCGCCCTCCCGGCGGCCTGCACGAGCGGTGGAATGCCGTTCCCGGAGGCGGTCCGGCAGCCGTCCGGCGTGGCGTGGCGTGGCGGCCCGGTCCGAGCGGACGAGTCCTGCCCCGGAGGTCCGGGCCGCGTTCGGGACGTTGCCCGACGACCGGTACCGGGCCGGCACGGGGGCCACGGACGGCCTGCCCCGTCCGCGTCCTCCGCGGTTCCACCACGACCGCGGCTGGAGCACCCGCCCGCCGTGTCGCGGCCCGCCTTCTCAGGCGGCAGGCCGTGCGAAGCCGGTGGTGAGGTACTGCACGAAGGTCTCGTTGCCGAGTGCCCGGGGCGAGCGTTGCCGCCGGATGAGGCTGATGGCCGCGTCGGGGTCGTGGCCCAGCTCGACGAGGGTCTGTGCGGCGACCAGTCCGGAGCGGTTGTAGCCGGAGCGGCAGCGCACGAGTACGGTGCGGCCGTCTCGCAGGGCGTGTGCCGCCGTGCGGGCCGACTCCTGGACGGCGTCGATCTGGTCGGCGGTGAGCGGTCCGTCCGGGAGCTCGGTGATCAGGTGCCGGACCGCCGGGTGCGGACCGTGGCCCGCGCGGGTCAACAGGCTGATGACCAGGTCGAACTCGTCAGTTGCGACAGCCGGCCGCTCTTCGCCGGTCGGGTCGGTCCAGAAGTGCCCGCCCATCCAGAGCCCTGGTCGGATCTCGCTCCAGGGCTCGATGGGCTCGGGGATGTCGCGGTCTTTCCGGCGGGCCTTCACTTTGATCCTTTTCCTGAGGAACGACGGCGTGGTCGAGCGCTGACGTGATCTTCTGCGCCTCGGGCACCTCGTGCCCGCGTCACGAGCCGTGGGACACGGCAGGTGGGAGCACCGGGGGCGTAGGCGACCCCGTACGAGTCCGCGCACGGGCGTGAGGGGTCAGGCGCCGGTGGTGAGGGCTCGGGTGAAGCGGGTGATCCGGTCGAGTGCGTCGCGGAGCTGGGCGGTGGGGACGGTGTAGGAGATGCGCACGTGGTGCGGGGCGGCGAAGTCGGCGCCGGGGACGACGGCGACGTTGGCCTGGGTGAGGAGGAGTTCGGCGAAGTCGGCGGCGCTGGTGATGGTGCGTCCGGCGCTCTGGCTGCCGTAGGTGCCGGTGACGTCGGCGAGGAGGAAGAAGGCCCCGTCGGGGTCGCCGTCGACGCGGATGCCGGGAGCGTTCCCGAGGGCCTGGACGGTGATGCGGCGGCGCCGGTCGAGTTCGCTGCGGCGCTGCTCCAGTTCGTGGCGCAGATCGGCGGTGAGGGCACCGAGCGCGGCGTGCTGGGAGATGGAGGACGGCGCCGAGGAGGTGTGGCTCTGCAGGGCCGTGACGGCGTCGGCGACGGGAGCGGGGGCGGCTGCCCAGCCGATGCGCCATCCGGTCATGGCGTAGGTCTTCGAGACGCCGCCGATGGTGACGGTGCGTTCGGCGATCTCGGGTGAGAGGGCTGCGACGGAGGTGAAGGAGGCCCGGCCGAACACCCAGTGGTCGCAGATCTCGTCGCTGACGATGGTGAGGTCGTGGTCCACGGCGACCTGGGCGAGGGCGGCGAGTTCGTCGCGGCTGTAGACGACGCCGGAGGGGTTGGCCGGGCTGTTGAGGAGCAGGACGCGGCTGCGGTCGGTGACGGCGGCGCGTACGGCGCCCGGCGTGACCTTGAGGCCCGGGCCGGGCTGGACGGGGACGGCGCGGGCACCGGTGAGCGCGATGAGGTGGGGGTAGCTGACCCAGTAGGGGGCGGGCAGCAGGACCTCGTCGCCGGGCTCCAGCAGGACGGTGAAGGTGTGGTGGAGGGCCTGCTTGGCACCGGCGGTGATGACGAGTTCGCTGCTGCGGTAGGCGGTGCCGTGCCGGTTGAGGTGGTCGGCGGCGGCCTGGCGAAGCTCGGGGATGCCGGCGGCGGGGGTGTAGGTGGTGCGGCCCTCGGAGATGGCGGTGCGGGCGGCGCGGGCGGCTTCCGGGACGGTGGGGAAGGCGGGCTCGCCGCTGGTGAGGTTGACGACGTCCGCACCGGAGGCGATCAGGGCTTTCGCGCGGGCGTCGAGTGCGGCCGTCGCGGAGGGCGGTATGGCGGCGGCGCGGGCGGCGAGGCGGGGTGCGGTGCGGGCGGGCATGCTCACGGGATCCTTCGGGAAGGGTGGCCGGTCGGGGTGCGGAACGGTCGTCAGATGCGGGTGACGCGCAGGCTCATCCTGGCTTCCTGGCTGCGCCGGTGGGCCACCGCGCGGGCGGCGGCGTCGGTGACCTCGCTGCAGCCGTCGCAGAACCGGATCCCGGCCTGCCGGGTGTTTCTGCGGGTGAGGGAGATCCGGCGCAGGGAGTGACGGATGGACATGCGAACCTCTTTCATAGATGCCTGTCGATGGGTCAAGTCTGGCAGAACTCATAGATGAGTGTCAATGGATTGGAGGGGTGCGGGCCCCGGCGCCATGCGTGGTGGACGCGTGCGGCCCGGATCCGCCACATTGGACACATGATCGGACAGCCTCTTCCCGTCTCCTCTGCCGACTCCTGCTGCGCCGTGCCGATGACACCGGCTCAGGCGGACGACCTGGCCGCAGTGTTCAAGGCGCTCTCCGACCCGGTACGGCTGAGGATCGCCAGCATCGTGGCCTGCTGCCCGGCCGGCGAGGTCAACATGGGAGAGATCGCCGCGGCCTTCTCCGTGACCGGGCCGACGGTCAGCCACCACCTGAAGAAGCTCCGCGAGGCCGGGGTGCTGGCGAGCGAGCGCCGCGCGAACGAGGTCTACTACTACGTCCGGCCCGAGAGGCTGGGCGCGGTCGTCGGCCAGCTCACCGCCATGGGACTCGCCCGCTCCACGGACTCCCGCATCGCTTCGCAGGCCGACTGAGGTACGGCCCTGCGCGGCAGCGCCCCGGTCACCCGGCCCCGGGGACTCGTGGGGCCTGCTCCCGGCTCCGGCGCCGTCCGGTCCGGCTCCGGCCCCCCACGGGCGCCTGCTGCTGCCCTCGACCCGGCGCCGGGCGTCGAGGACGCCCGCGGGCCCTGCCTCGGTGCCCCGGACGGCTACGGGAGGAATCCGCGCCGGGTGCCGACGGGGGCGCGGTCCGCAACGCGGTACGGCCCGCCCCCTGGAGCCGGGGGCGGGCCGTTGCCGTCGGTGCGTCGTTGCTCAGGTGTGCTCGGTGCCGCCTTGTGTCAGAGCCAGAGGGGGGCGAGGTAGCCGAGGGCGACGGCGCCGGTGAACAGGATGCCGACGACGAGGCCGACGACACGGATGCGGGCGATGAGGAGCATGCCGCTGATGGCGCCGATGCTGGTGCCGGCTCCGGTGACCAGGAAGGCCAGGGCGGGGCCGGGGCCCATGCCGCCGTGCATCAGGGTGGCGACCAGGGGCAGGGAGCCGTCCGAGTTGAGGTAGACGGGGATGCCGATGAGCGCGGCGAGCGGCACGGCGAGGAGGGAGTCGCCGCCGAGGTAGTCGGTGAGGAAGCGGGTGGGCAGGGCCTCGATGAGCAGGTAGCCCAGGGAGGCGAAGCCGAGGAAGTACAGGGCGATGCGCCGGGCGGTCGTCTTGAGCTCGGCGCCGAACTCGGCGAGCTTCCAGCGCTCGACGATGCCGGGCTCGGCCGGCGCCGCGACGGGGGCGGGTGCGGTGGGGCGGTTGAGCAGCGCGGTGCGGGCCAGGCCGCCACCGCCGGTGCCCACGCTCACGGGGACGCCGCCGCCGGGGGCCTCGTCCTCGCTCGTGCCGCAGCAGCCCCCGGCCTCGGGCTCGCTCTTGGCGGCGGGCTCGGCGGGTCCGCAGCACGATGCCTCGGCGCCGGCCATGCGGGCCTGGCCCTTGAGCCACCCGGTCCTCTCGATCGCCCAGGTCAGGGCGCCGGCGAAGACGCCGAGCACCATGGCGGCGACGAAGAACGTGGTCGCGAAGTCGAAGCCGAACAGGCCGGTCGAGTAGACGTACTCCTCCGGGCTCGTCAGGGGCGAGGACACCATGAAGGTCACGACCGGTGCCCACGGGACGCTGGAGGCGAGCGCGCCCAGGACGACGGCGGTGGTCCCGCAGGAGCAGAACGGGGTGAACGTGGCCAGGGCGATCGCGCCCAGCACCGCGACCCAGGTCTTGCGGCGCAGCCAGGAGGACAGGCGCTCGGTGCCGACGTAGACGGGGATGGCGGAGGCCAGCAGGATGCTGATCAGCAGGAACGGCCAGTTGTCCTGGAGGGAGTGCAGGACGTCCATGCCGGTGCGGCCGAGGACGTCGAGGACGGTGTGAAGCACGATGAGCTCCAACTCATTGACGGCTGTCGATGGGTCATAGTCTGGCGGAACATATCGATGTACGTCAATGAGTCCGGTGGGAACAATTCATAGACCGTCGTCGTTACGTGACGCATGCCCACCCTCGTGTCCGAGCTCTGCTGCTCACCTGTCCTGTCCGGTCCCCTCACGCCGGAGGCCGCGGACGACCTCGCCGCCGCCCTGAAGGTGGTCGCTGATCCCGCGCGCCTGCGCCTGCTCGGACTGATCCGCTCCCAGACCGACGGAGAGGCCTGCACCTGCGACCTCACCGAGCCCCTGGGCCTGACGCAGCCGACCGTCTCGCACCACCTGAAGGTCCTCTTCGAGGCCGGTTTCCTGGAGCGCGAGCGCCGCGGGCGGCAGACCTACTACCGCATCGCCCCCAACAGCCTCAGCGTGCTGTGCCAGGCCCTGGACCCCTCGCCCCGCGGCTGACACCCGCCCCGCGGACCCGGGACCCCGCACCTCCTGCCGCGTCCCCTCACGAGGGCCGGTGGCCCGCGGACAACCCGCAGGCCACCGGCCCTCGTTCGCATATCGGCAACACCTCGGTGCGCTTTCAGGCATGTGCCTGCCGGACGCGGTTCATGCCAGGCGTCATCCCTTCCCCGGCCCGTCGGCCTTCGCCAGACTCATGCACACCGGGAGGGCGACAAGCCCCCGGGACACCGGAGCCGGCCCGCCGAGCAGCCGGTCACCACACACCCGTCACCGCTCTTGGGGAGATCCATGTCCGTCGCGCGTACCCCGGTCCGCCTCGCCGCCGTCGTCCTTGCCGCCGGCCTCGGCATCGCCGCGCTCGACACTGCCGCCCACACCACCCTCGCCGGCAACGGCGCGGGCTGGGACGTCGTGCCCACCGTGCTCGCCGGAAACGGCGCAGGCTGGGACAGCACGCCCACCACCGTCCTCGCCGGCAACGGCGCGGGCTGGGACGTGGCCCCCCTGGACGCCCCCTCCACCAACGGCGCCGGCTGGGACTGATCCCCACGCCGCAGCCCACCCGCCGCACCCCGCCCGTCGCATCCCACAGCCGTTCACCAGCCGTTCACCGGCGCCCGCCCTGCGAGGAGACCACGATGAGCACCACCACCGACTGCTGCACCACCGAGGAGGCCCCCGCCCTCCTGACGATCGACCAGCCCGAGGCCACCGGCTGCTGCGGCCCGGCCGCCGAACCCGAGTCCGCCGTCCAGGAGGCCCCTTCGGGCTGCTGCGGCTCCGCCGCCGAGCCCGAGCCGGTCGCGGTGGAGGCCCCGTCCGGCTGCTGCAGACCGGCGGCCGGGCCGGAGCCGGTCGCGGTGGAGGCCCTGTCGGGCTGCTGCGGCCCGGCGGCCGGGCCGGAGCCGGAGGCATCGGGCTGCTGCGGCCCCGCGCAGGAGGAGGACCCGGCGCAGGTGCGCACGGGACTGAGCCTCGCGGACGCGCTCACCGCCCTCGGGGGCGAGGTGCCACTGGCCACCGACCCCGCCCCCTACCTGCGGGACGCCTGGCTGAAGGCGACCGAGGACAGCCTCGACGGCGCCCGGGCCTGGCACACCGTCGCCGACCGCGGCGAGCAGGAGACCGCGTTCCTGCCCGGCTTCCTCTTCACCGCCCCGCCCGTCGTGGACGCCGACCCGCGAACCTACCTCGGCTGGCAGCCCGCCTCCGGCGCCGTCGCCTGCTGCTCCGCCACCTCCTGCTGCGACACCACCAACGACACCGTGGAGAAGCTCGGCGAGGACGCGTTCTTCCCCGCCCTGCTGCTCGGCTCCCCGCTGGGCTACCGCAGCGAGGCCTCCGCCTCGGTCGAGGATCCGCTGCTGGTCGCCGACCTCGTCGACCGCATCGTGCCCGAGGCCCTCGGCTCCGGTGTGCGCACCATCGTCGCCCCGTGGCTGCACGACAGCGAGCACAGCGAAGTCCTCGCGCTCGCCCTCCAGGCCTACGGCGGCCACATCGCCTTCCACGGCGAGAACAACCACCTCGACCTCCAGCACGACACCTACGACGCCTACCTGGCGTCCCTGCCGGCCCGCAAGCGCCGCCGCATCAAGGAGGACCGCGACCGCGCCGCCGCTTCGGGCACCCGCATCGAGCGCCTGGACCGCGAGGAGATCCGCCCGTTCGCCGGCCGCATCGCCGAGCTGATCAACCAGAACCGGCAGAAGTACGGCGGCGGCGAGGACGAGGCCCACATCGCCGCCCTGCTCGGCGCCCTGCTCGACGGCGGCTCCGACGTCCGCGCCTACCTCGCCCACAAGGACGAGCAGGTCGCCGCCGTGTCGGTGACCGTCCGCCAGGGCAAGCGCCTGTTCGTGAAGTGGGCCGGCTTCGACTACGACCTGCTCGGCGAGCGCAGCGGCATCTACTTCGAGATCGTGCTCGACCGTCCGCTGCGCGACGCCTACGCCGAGGGCGTCACCGCCATCGAGGCCGGACCCGGTGCGGACGAGGCCAAGCGCCTGCGCGGCTTCCGCCCCCGCCGCATCCGCTCCGTCGTCCTGGCCGCCGACGAAACGCTGCGCCCGAAGGTCGCCGAACTGCACGAAGCCTTCGGCGAGGCCCGCCGCCAGGCCCTCGGCGCACAGGCGGAGGAGACCGCCGGCGTCGTCGGCCGGCTGCGCGCCCGGCTCCTGGGCAACACCGCCTACGAGCCGATCCAGCCCCTGCAGCCCGAGGGCGGCTGCTGCGGCTGAGCCCGCTCCACCACGGCCGCTGCCCGGCTCCGGTGTGCACCGCGCACCGGAGCCGGGCAGCGGCATGCCCCGGCCTCGCCGCGCAGTCGCTCATCCCGACCCGCCGCGGCCGAAAGCGTCGTCGGCCACCGGCGCGAGGTGCCTCCGCCCGGCGCTGCGCCGGCACGCCTGCACCGCGGTCGGCCGGATCGCCGCCTCCCGGCCGGATGTCCTCCGGCCGCCGGGTGTCCAGGGCGACCGTCGGCCTCCGTTGCCGGCGGTGTGCGGTTCAGTCGGTCCAGCCGGCTCTGGCGGCGAGGATGCCGGCTTCGAAGCGGCTGCGGGCGCCGAGGCGGGCCATCATGTCGGACATCATGCGGCGGGCGGTGCGCAGGCCGATGCCGAGTTTCTTCGCGGCGATCTCGTCGGTGGCTCCCTGGGCGAGCTGGCGCAGCAGTTCGCGTTCCTGGGCGGTCAGTCCGGCCTGGTCGCGGTCGGGGGTGCTGGCGATGGGTGCCGCCCTGGCCCACACCTCCTCGAACAGCGCGACCAGGGCGGTCATGACGCCGGGGCCGGTCAGCTGCACCGCGCCTTTCCTGGTGTTCTCCGGGTCGACGGGCAGCAGGGCGACCTCGCGGTCGAAGAGGACCATGCGCAGCGGGAGGGCCGGTGCGGTGCGGACCTCGCCGCCGCTGGCGTGCAGCCAGCGGGCGTAGTCGACGGTCGTGTTGTCGTTGCGGACGCTGTCGAGGTAGACGGTCAGCACGGACACTCCCCGGCCCATGAGGCAGGAGTCCAGGGGCCTGCTGGCGTCGAGGCTGGCCGCGCTCTGGGCGCCGCCGGGCATGAGGGAGAGGCACTCGCTCTTACTGCGGTGGGCGAGCTCCTCCAGCCGTAGCTGGATCGCCTCGATGCCCTGGAGGTACTCCACGCCGTGCCGTTCGCCGGTGCGCAGCTCGGAGTACTCGTCGAGGAGTTTGCTGATGGCGGCCTGGTTTTCGGCGAACTCCTGCTGCTGGCGCAGGAGCTGGGCCTGCTGGCGCTGCAGGAGGAGCTGGAAGCCGAGGTCCGGGCTGACGGGTCTGAGTCCGCCGGGTGCCTGTGCGGAGCGGCGCAGGAGGTTGAGCTCGGCCAGGCGGTCGAGTGCGCAGCGGACGTCGTCCTCGGAGCGGTGCAGGTGGCGGGCGATCTCGCCCACGCCCCAGTCCTGCTGCGTGAGCATGAGGCGGTATACGGATTCCGCTCCTGCGTCCAGCCCCAGACCTGCCAGCATCATGAGCCCCCTCATGCCGAGTCTCGCATTGTGAGACAATCTGACGTTGCATTAGTGAGGGCCGATCTTTACAGGTCATTGACCCCGGCCTCAAGGTGTGTTCTCGCGCGGGGTGGCCGGGTGCGGGCCTCGGCAGCCGCGCCTGTGCGTCCGCGGGGTGACGGCAGGCAGGTGCCTGCCGGACGCGGTTCGTGCCAGCCGGAAGGCCTTCCCGCCGCGCAGCGGCATCAGCAGACTGGTTCTCACCAGGGCGGAGCGGAGCCCGGAAAGCATCCGGAGAAAACCATTCCGCTCAAGCGCCGGGAATCCCTTGCCGGGCCCGCATTCGAAAGAGACGGGGGACAGCTGTGCCCACTGCGCGAAAAGCGCTCGACCGCGGCGGCGAAAGCGCCCCGCGGGGCGGATTCGCCCCGGGGTCGCGGAGGCGCTAGAGCCCGACGGGCCACCGCGCAGGGGCTGCCGCGCCCCGCCGCGGGGTCCGGGTGTGCCCCCCGGTTGGTCCATACCAGGACGTACCGCACGAAGGGGAAGTCGATGCACGTGTCCACCGCCACCCTCGTCGCAGACTGGCGAGCCGCCTCCACCCACGTGGCACCGGCTCTCGTCACCGACATTCTCTGGGCGGCGGCAAGACCCGGGGACGGCCTCGAACACGTCCATGCCCTGACCATGCCAGGGCGCATGGAACTCACCTTCTTCCACTGTGCGCCGAGCCTGGAGAAGGCGCTCGGATCCGCCGGCCGCTTATGCCGCCGCGCCCTGGATTCCAGCCCCGCCCTCAGCCATTGGCGCATCGCCGGCGACACCCCGGCCACCGACTTCGCCAGCACACCGCACCAGCCATCGAAGTGACACAGATCACACGCCAGAGGAAGGCAGCACCATGGGCACCGACCCGCGCCTGAAGGACGAGCAGCTCACCGTCGAGACCCTCGACGCCATCGACCACGACGTGAAGGTCCTCGGCTCCAAGAGCTACACCAACCGGCAGATCGCCATCGCCGCCCTCTCCGGCAAGGAGGGCGTCATCGACGGCGCCCTGCTGTCCGACGACACCGTCTACTTCACCCGCGCCGTCGAGTCCTTCGGCCACGTCAGCGCCGCCATCGACCACGACGCGAACCGCATCACCATCACCCCCACCGGCGCCCCGATGCGCGCCCCCGAGCAGGACGTCTTCGTCGGCGGCGCCGGCACCCCGCTGCGCTTCCTCATCTCCATGGCAGGCCTGGCCGAGGGCACCACCACCATCACCGGCAACGCCCGCATGCAGGAGCGCCCCTTCGGCGACCTGCTGGCCGCGCTGCCGCCGCTGGGCGTCGAGGCGGTCGCGGTACGCGGCAACGGCTCCCCGCCGATCCGCGTCACCGGCGGCACCTTCCGCGGCGGCAGGACCCGCATCTCGGGCGCCGTCTCCAGCCAGTACACCTCCAGCCTGCTCATCAGCTCCGTGCTGGCCGAGCAGGACACCGAGATCGAGATCATCGACGAGCTCGTCTCCAAGCCCTACGTCGAGATGACGCTCGCCACCCTCGCCGAGCACGGCGTCACCGTCGAGCGCGACGGCTACCGCTGGTTCAAGGTGGCGGCCGGGCAGTCCTTCAAGGGCGGCCACGCGATCGTCGAGCCGGACGCCTCGGGCCTGTCCTACTTCATCGCCGCCGCCGCCATCCTCGGCGGCCGGGTCACCGTCCCCGGCATCGGCTCCACCTCCCACCAGGGCGACGTCGGCCTGGTCGAGGTCCTGCGCCGCATGGGCGCCCACACCGAGGTCACCGAGAACTCCATCACCCTCAAGGGCGGCCGGCTGCACGGCATCGAGGTCGACATGGACGCCATGCCCGACGTCGTGCCCTCCCTGGCCGCGGTCGCCGCGTTCGCCGAGGGCAGGACCCACATCACCAACATCGCCTCCCTGCGCGTCAAGGAGTGCGACCGCATCGCGGCCGTCACCACCGAACTGCGCAAGATGGGCATCACCGTCGAGGAGTTCGACGACGCGATGACCATCCACGGCGGCACCCCCAGGGCCGCGGTCATCGACACCTACGACGACCACCGCATCGCCATGACCTTCGCCGTCATGGGCCTGCGCACCCCGGGCGTGGTCATCAACGAGCCCGGCTGCGTCGCCAAGTCCTTCCCGACCTTCTGGCAGACCCTCGACTCCCTGCGGGCCGGCCGGTGAGCGCCGCGAGCCCGGGCATCCTGCTCGTCCTGGACGGCTGGGGCCACGCCGAGGCGGGCGAGGGCAACGCCCTGACCCTGGCCCGCACCCCGGTCCTGGACGGTCTGGCCGCCAAGTACCCCGCCACCCTGGTGGAAGCCTCCGGCACCGCGGTGGGCCTGCTGCCCGGCACCGTCGGCAACTCCGAGATCGGCCACATGGTCATCGGCGCCGGCCGGCCGCTGGACTACGACAGCGTCCTCGTCCAGCGCCGGATCGACGGCGGCGAACTCGCCCTCAACCCGCTGCTGACCGCCGCCCTCGACCAGGTCGCCGCCGACGGCGCCGCCCTGCACCTGATCGGCCTGGTCTCCGACGGGCAGATCCACGCCAGCGTCGACCACCTGCGCACCCTGCTGGCCACCGCCGCCGAGCGGGGCGTGACCACCGTGTGGGTCCACGCCATCACCGACGGCCGCGACGTCGCCGACCGCACCGCCGGCCACTACCTGGAGCGCGTCGAGGGGTTCTTCGCCGACACCGGGGTGGGCCGGCTGGCCACCGTCAGCGGCCGCGGCTACGGCCTGGACAAGAGCGGCGACCTGGAACTGACCGCCAAGGTCACCATGGCCATCGCGGACGGCAGCGGCCCCACGGCCCGTGACAGCGGGCAGATCCTGGCCGGCGCCACCGACGGCGACGTGTGGATCACCCCCACCGTCCTGACCGACGAAGCCGGCACCGCGCCGGCCACCATCGGCGACAGGGACGCGGTGCTGTTCACCAACTTCCGCAGCGACCGCATCCAGCAGCTCGCCGACGACCTGGTCGCCCACCTCGCCGACACCCACGTCACCGTGCTGAGCCTCACCCAGTACGACACCCGCGCCGCCATCCCCGCCCTCGTCGGCCGCGCCGACGCCTCCGGCGGCCTCGCCGACGAACTCGAGAAGCACGGCCTGCGCTCGGTGCGCATCGCCGAAGCGGAGAAGTTCGAGCACGTCACCTACTACGTCAACGGCCGCGACGACCGGAAGCGCGACGTCGAGGAACACGTGAGGATCACCTCCGGGCAGGTGCCCGACTACACCGCCCGCCCCGAGATGAACCTGGCCGCCGTCACCGCCGCCGTCGCCGAAGCGGCCGCCCGCCCCGAGATCGACCTCGTCGTCGCGAACCTCGCGAACATCGACGTCGTCGGCCACACCGGCAACCTGCCGGCGACCGTCAAGGCCGCCGAGCACACCGACCGGCAGGTCGGGCGGATCCTGCGGGCCGCCGCCGCCACCGGCCGCTGGGTCCTGCTGGTCGGCGACCACGGCAACGCCGAACGCATGACCAAGCCCGGGCCCGACGGCACCCCCCTGCCCTACGGAGGCCACACCACCAACCCCGTCCCCGCCGTCATCGTGCCCGCCCCCGGCCAGCTCCTCCCCGAGCGCCCGGTCGACGGCGGCACCCTCGCCGACATCGCACCCACCGTCCTTCACCTGCTGGGCCGCGACCGCGGCCCCGCCATGACCGGCCGGAGCCTGCTGTGACCACGACCCTGCCCACCGCCCTCGACACCGCCCCCGAGCCCGCCCCCCCGGCGGACGCGGAGGCGACCACACCCGGCGGCCCGGCGTTCGCCGCCGCCTTCCGCGACGGCGCCACCGTCACCCCCCTGGACCTCGGCCCCCACCTGAAGGGCGAGATCCGCTCCTGCACCGACGCGACCGTCCACGTGCTGACGGTCCGCAACCCCACCGCACAGGTGCGGGAGTTCCTCCCCGAGGACCTGCTGCCCGAAGGCACGGGCCCGCTGCTCTTCCTCGGCGGCCGCAGCACCAGCGGCGAGCGCGAGGGACGCATCACCGCCCGCCTGGAACCCGACAGCTTCGTCCAGCTCGGACGCCTCACCGACCCCCGGCCCGGCTGCCCCGCCGATTCCCCGCAGGAGACCTCGTGACCCTCACGGCCGGCCCCGGCCCGCGCCTCGCGCTGGTCGGCGACCACGGCAAGGCCCCCGCCCACCCCCGCCTGGACGCCATCCGCGCCGAACTGGGCGTGGACAGCGAGTGGGTGCCCACCGACACCATCACCGGACCCGAGTCGCTGGCCGGCTTCGACGGCATCTGGGTCGTACCCGGCAGCCCGTACGAGAACAAGGACGGCGTACTGGCGGCGATCCGCCTCGCCCGCGAGACCGGCATCCCCTACCTGGGCACCTGCGGCGGCTTCCAGCACGCCCTGATCGAGTACGCCCGCACCGTCGTGGGACTGGAGGACGCCGACGACGTCCAGTACGACCCCGACGCCGCCACGCCGCTCATCGTGCCGCTGTCCTGCTGCCTGGCCGGCGAGCAGGCGCCGCTGCTGCTCACCGCGGACAGCCGCCTCGCAGCCGTGTACGACGGGGCCGGGCAGACCACCGAGACCTACCACTGCAAGTACGGCCTGAACACCGCCTTCATCGAGCAGCTCACCGACGCGGGCGTGCTGTTCAGCGGCTGGGACACCGAGGGCGCCCCGCGCGCCGCCGAGGTCCCCGGCCACCCGTTCTTCGTCGGCACCCTCTTCCAGCCAGAGCTGGTCTCGAGCCCCGGAAACATCCACCCGCTGATCCAGGCGTTCACGGCCGCGGTGAGCGCCAACGCGGCCGTCACCACCTGACCCTCCAGCCGGCCCCGGGCGGGCCACGTCTTGCCCCGGCCCGCCCGGGCTCAGCTCTCCGCCGCTGTTCCCTCGCCCCAGATCAGCGAGTCGAGCACGGCCCGGCGCTCGGGCCTGACCGCGTACCAGGCCCACGTGCCGCGCTTCCGGCGGCTCACCAGCCCGCCGTCCACCAGGATCTTCAGGTGGTAGCTGACGGTGGGTTGGGCCACACCCAGAAGCGGCGTCAGGTCGCACACGCACGCCTCGCCGTCCGGGGCGGCCAGCAGGACGCTGAGAATCTGCAACCGCGTCGGATCCGCGATGCCCTTCAGGCTGCGTGCGAGATCCTCCGCCCGTTCCCTGGACAGCGGCTCCACCTCCAGGGGAGGCCCGCAGGTCGGGTCCTCGTCGATGAAGGGCAGGAGCCCCGAGGGATTGTCGGTCACCTGTTCTGCGGGCATGCGGACAACCCTACGTCTGCCAACGGCACGCAGGCGTCACAGATCATCTTGTTCGCCTGGCGTTGGCCTGTTGTTAAGTTTCGGCCGCGCCGGGCCCCGGAGCCCCCCGTGTGAGGCAGGTGGGTGCCGCACGCGGTTCCTGCCGCACCAACTCCCTTCCCCGCCGGTCCTGCACCGGGCAGTCTCCTCATCACGGGGGTCGTTCAACCGCCCCGGCCCTCACTCAACCAACCATTGACCAGCAAAGGCACCGCCATGTCTTCTGTCACCACCGACATCCGCCAGACCTCGCCCCGTCCCACCGGAAGGCACGGGCAGGCCGGTCTGGCCGCCTCCGCCGCGCTGCTCCTGGCCACCGTGCTGACGGGCTGCGCAGGCTCCGCCAGCGCCGACTCCGGCACGCTGCAGGCCAGTGGCTCGACCACCGTCGCCCCGGTCGCATCGGACGCCGCCGAGGCCCTCAAGTCCCGCGGCCTGAAGATCACGGTGGCCACCCAGGGCGGTTCGGCCGGCGGCATCTCCCAGCTCGGCCTGGGCCAGATCCAGGTGGCGCTGAGCTCGAAGCCCCTGGCGGACAAGGACCGCAAGGACTATCCCAAGGTCGACTTCGTCCCCACCCAGATCGGCGCGGACGCGGTCGGCATCATCGTCACCAAGCAGGTCGCCGACGGCGGGGTCAAGAACCTCACCAAGGATCAGGTCAAGGGCCTGTTCGAAGGAAAGATCACCAACTGGAAGCAGGTCGGCGGCCCGGACCTGAAGGTCTTCGTCTACGACAAGGAGCCCGGCCGCGGCACCCGCGAGGTGCTCGACAAGTTCGTCTACGGCACCGGGACCCCGCCGGCGCCGCCGCAGTCCGGCAACTACGCCATCGTCGGCGGCAACGAGGAGACCCGCAACAAGCTGGAGTCCACCCCGGGTGCGGTCGGCCCGCTGTCGACCGGCTTCATCGAGGGGCACGACGGCCTGGTGGCCGTGTCGCTGGAGGGCATCGCCCCCACCGAGGCGAACATCGCGACCGCGAAGTACCCCATGTCCCGGCCGCTCTTCATGATCACCAACGGCGCGCCGCAGGGCGCCGCCAAGGACTACATCGACTACATCCTCGCGCCCGAAGGCCAGAAGCTGCTCTCCAAGCACGGCTACCTGACCCGCCAGCAGATCGGGATGTGACCGTGAGCATCACTCTGGAGCGCCTTTCCGAGGCGCCCGGACCCGCCGCGCCGCGGCCGCCCCTTCCGGGCGGCCGCCCGCGCCGGGCGAGATGGGTCTGGGGATGGACGTACACCGGGATGTTCTCGGTGGCCCTCTCCCTGATGGTGCTGATCGGCTACCTCGCCACCGGCATCGCCGGCGGCGACGTCGACTGGCTCGCCCTGATCGGCGAGTCGACCTGGAGCCCGCTGAACGGCGCCTTCGGCGCCCTGGCCATGATCTACGGCTCGGCCGTCGTGTGTGTCCTCGCCCTGGTGCTGGCCGTGCCGATCGGCTGGTCGGCGGCCGTCGCGCTCTCCGAGTACCTGCCGCCCCGCCTGGCCCGGCCCCTGCGGGTGAGCGTCGAACTCCTGGCGGCAGTGCCCTCCATCGTCTACGGCCTCATCGGCATCATGCTGATCCGGCCGTTCGTCGCCGCGCTGGGCGACGTGCCGGGCGGCGACAGCCTGCTCGCCGCCGGCATCGTCCTCGCAGTGATGATCATGCCGACGATCGTGGCGGTGAGCGTGGACGCCCTGGCAGCCGTCCCCGGCCGCTACCGGGAGAGCGCGTACTCCCTCGGCCTGACCCGCCGTGAGGTCGTACGCTCCGCCGTCCTGCCCCGGGCGCGAGCAGGCATGCGCGCCGGCGTCCTGCTCGGCCTGGCCCGGGCCCTCGGCGAGGCGATCGCGGTGTTCCTCGTCATAGGACGGGCCGACGGAAGGCTCCCGCAGTCGATCGGGGGCTTCTTCTCCTCCCTGGTCCACCCCGGCCAGACCCTGACCACCAAACTGGCCGGCCCCGAGCCGACGCTCGCAGGGACCTCCGGCCCCTACTTCGCGGCGGTGTGCGGACTGGGCATCGTCCTGCTCGTCCTGGTGGCCGCGGCCACCGTGTGGGGCACACGCGGAGCGGAGGGCCGCACCGCGAAGCGCGGTCGGCGCACGCACCGGGCCACCGCCTGGCTGCGCATCCCGCGGGACCGGCTCGCGACGCTCCTCCGGACGGGAGCCCTGCTGCTGCCCGCGGCCCTCCTCGTCGGGATGTTCGGGATCCTCCTGGTGCGGGGCAGCTCCGCGCTCAACCCGGCCTTCTGGCTCTCGCCCTCGGCCGGTGCGGACGGCGGCGGTGTGCGCGACCAGATCCTCGGCACGCTCCTGCTGCTGGCCACCACGGGCCTGATCTCGCTGCCCCTGGGCTACGGGGCGGGAGTGCTGGCCGGCACCCGCTCCTCCCCGAGGGCGGCACGCGTGCTGGAGACCCTCACCGTGGCCGTCGGCGGAACACCGACCGTCCTGCTGGGCCTTGCCGGGTACGTCATCTTCTCCACGGCCATGGGCTGGGGCAGGTCCTGGCTCGCCGGGGCCATCGTGCTGGTCCCCGTGGTCGTGCCGGTCATCGCCCTGACCACCGCGGGCCGGATCCGCAGCATGCCGGGCGAACTCACCGAGAGCGCCCTGGCGCTGGGGCTGTCCCGTGCGCAGTACGTCCGCTCGGTGGTCATCCCCTACACCTGGCCGGCCACACTCACCGGTCTGCTGCTCGGCCTGGCCCGGGCGGCGGGCGAGACGGCTCCCCTGATCTTCACCGCCACGGTGTTCTTCGGGGCGCCCGCCCTGCCGACCGGAATCGTCGACGCCCCGATCCAGACGCTGCCGACCCACATCTTCACCCTCACCCAGGACTCGGGCTCCCCGCAGGCGATCGACCTGGCATGGGGCAGCGCACTGGTCCTTGTCCTGATCACCGCGGCATTTCTCGGCCTGGCGGCGGCCCTGCGCAACCGCTTCGAAGGAGCACGATGGACAACGTGATAACCGTCCGCGACCTGCGGGTCCTCGACGGCAGGAAGACCCTGGTGGGCCCGGTCACCTTCGAGCTGCCGGGCGGATCGACCACCGGCCTGTGCGGCCCCTCCGGCGCCGGCAAGTCCACGGTGCTGCGCGCCCTGGTCGACCTGCTGCCCCACGGCCTCACCCGTGACGGCGACGTCGAGGTGCAGGGACAGGCCATCCGATACGGCAAGGGCGACTCCGCCCTGAGGAGCACCGTCGTCCTGGTGCCGCAGACGCCCGTGGTCTTCGGGGGCAGCATCCTGGACAACGCCCTCTTCGGGCTCCGGCACCTGGTGCGCGCCTCCCGGGCGGAGATGCGGGACCGGGTGGAGCAGGCCCTGCGGGAGGCGGGCCTGTGGAACGAGGTCAGCGGCCGGCTGGACTCCCCGGCCCAGGCCCTGTCCAACGGGCAGCGCCAGCGGCTGTGCCTGGCGCGTGCCCTGGCACTGGAGCCGGCGGCCCTTCTGCTGGACGAGCCCACCAGCGCCCTGGACGAGCGGAGCCGGGACACGGTCGAGGAGTCGGTGGCCGCCCTGCGCGGCAACCGCACGGTCCTGCTCGTCTCGCACGACCCGGCGCAGGTGCAGCGGCTGTGCGACCGCACGGTGAGCCTGGAGCACCCGGAGACCCTGGCGCTCTCCGCGGCGGCCGCCTGAGTACGGGATGCGGGGATCCGCAGCACCGTGGGGCCGGGCCCGGTCCGTCGTGACGCGACTACGACGGTCCGGGCCCGGGTCTGTTCCGGGGCCGCGCCCGCACGGCGGGCGCGGCCCCGCCGCATGCGTCACACGACGGGCGCGAGAGCCTCCGCCGGTACGTCGGCCAGCGCGGCCAGGTACCGCTCGGCGTCCAGGGCCGCGGCGCAGCCGGAGCCGGCGGCGGTGATGGCCTGGCGGTAGACGTGGTCGACGACGTCGCCCGCTCCGAAGACCCCCGGGACGTCGGTGCGGGTGGTGGGCGCCTGCACCTTCAGGTAGCCCTCGCCGTCGAGGCCGAGCTGGCCGGCGAACAGCTCGGTGCGCGGGTCGTGGCCGATCGCGACGAACAGCCCCGAGACGGCGAGCTCGCGCTCGGCGCCGGTGACGGTGTCGCGCAGCGTCACGCCGGAGACGAGCCGGTCGCCGTGGATCGCCGCGACCTCGCTGTTCCACGCGAAGGTGATCTTCGGGTCGGCGAAGGCGCGGTCCTGCATGGCCTTGGAGGCGCGCAGGGCGTCACGGCGGTGGACGACGGTGACCGAGTCGGCGAAGCGGGTGAGGAAGGTGGCCTCCTCCAGGGCGGTGTCGCCGCCGCCGACCACGACGACGTCCTTGCCGCGGAAGAAGAAGCCGTCGCAGGTCGCGCACCAGGACACGCCGCGGCCCGACAGCTCGTCCTCGCGCGCTATGCCGAGCTTGCGGTACCCGGAGCCCGTCGCCACGATCACCGTCCTCGCGCGGTGCACGGTGCCCGCGGAGTCGGTCAGCAGCTTGACGTCGCCGGTGAGGTCGACGGCGACGATGTCGTCGTCGACCATCTCGGCGCCGAACTTCTGCGCCTGGGCCCGCATGTCCTCCATGAGCTGCGGGCCGTCGATGCCGTCGGGGAAGCCGGGGAAGTTCTCGACCTCGGTCGTGGTGGTGAGCGAGCCGCCGACGAAGACGGAGCTGCCGAACAGCAGCGGCTTGAGCTGGGCGCGCGCGGTGTAGAGGGCTGCGGTGTACCCGGCCGGGCCGGAGCCGATGATGACGACCTCGCGCACGTCACCGGCGGTGTGCTGGACAGCGGTCATGGGGTCACTTCTCCGTCTGGGAGTCGATCTCGGCGATCAGGTGCTCGATGAGGCTCCTGATCTCGTCGCGTATGGGGCGGACCGCCTCGACGCCCTGACCCGCCGGGTCGTCGAGCTTCCAGTCCAGGTACTTCTTGCCGGGGAAGTACGGGCAGGCGTCGCCGCAGCCCATGGTGATGACGTAGTCGGACGCCTGCACCGCGTCGGTGGTCAGCACCTTGGGCCGCTGGTCGGAGATGTCGATGCCGAGCTCGGCCATCGCGGCGACCGCGGACGGGTTGATCCGCTCCCCGGGCACGGATCCGGCCGAGCGGACCTCGACGCGGTCGCCCGCGAGGTGGCGCAGGAAACCGGCCGCCATCTGGGAGCGGCCCGCGTTGTGGATGCAGACGAACAGCACGGACGCGGAAGCGGTGGTGGGCATGGTTCTTCCTTCATCGAGACCCGCGGCGGGGCGCGGTGCGTCTCAGGCCCGGGCGGGCCGTGCGGCTTGGGATTTTCCCCGACGGCCGCTAACGTATCAGCCCATGGTGATGTCAGTCGACAGTGACGTATTGAAGGCCCTGGCCGACCCGCTGAGGGTGCGGATCCTCGCGCTGCTCGCCCAGGAGGCGCTGTGCACGACCCACCTCGTCGAGGAGACCGGGGCCCGGCAGACGAACCTGTCGAACCACCTCAGGATCCTCCGGGACGCGGGACTGGTCGACACCGAGCCGTGCGGTCGCTTCACCTACTACTCCCTCCGCCCCGACGCCCTCGAAGCCGTCGCGGCGGAGTTCACCGGGCTGGCCGCCACCGCCCGCGAGGCCGCCGAGAACAACCGCAAGCGGTCCTGCTGAACCACCCACCCCCGCCCGGCGGCCAGCCCGCCCCTGTACGAGGAGTGCCCTCTTGAGCGCCATAGAGGCCCGACCCGACACCACGGACCCGCTCACGGTCGAACCTCCCGCCGTCCCGCTCGCCAACCGCGTCGCCGCCGAACTGGTCGGCACCGCCGCCCTGGTGACGGTCGTGGTCGGCTCCGGGATCCAGGCCACCGAACTCACCCGGGACGTCGGCCTGCAACTGCTCGCCAACTCCCTGGCCACCGTGTTCGGCCTCGGCGTGCTGATCCTGCTCCTCGGCCCGGTCTCCGGCGCGCACTTCAACCCCGTCGTCACCCTCGCCGAGTGGTGGACCGGCCGCAAGGACCCGAAGGGCCTCGGCGCCCGGGAGGTCGCCGCCTACATCCCGGCGCAGATCGCCGGCGCGATCGGCGGCGCGATCCTCGCCGACGCGATGTTCGGCAAGGCGCTGGTGCAGTGGTCCACCCACGACCGCTCCGCCGGACACCTCCTCCTCGGCGAGGCCGTCGCCACCGCAGGCCTGATCCTGCTGATCTTCGGCCTCGCGAAGACCGACCACCTGCGCCACGCCCCCGCCGCCGTCGCCTCCTACATCGGCGCCGCCTACTGGTTCACCTCCTCCACCTCCTTCGCCAACCCCGCGGTCTCCATCGGCCGGGCGTTCACCGACACCTTCGCGGGCATCGCACCCTCCTCCCTGCCCGGCTTCATCGGCATGCAGCTGATCGGCGCAGTGGCGGGTCTGGCCCTGGTGGCGCTGCTCTTCACGCACCGCGTGCGCCGCAGGGCCGACGCCTCGTGAGCACGGTCCGGCACGCCCGGGTCCTGGTCGTCGGCGGCGGCCAGGCCGGCCTGGCCGCCGGTTACCACCTGCGGCGCGCCGAACTGGACTTCGCGATCCTCGACGCCTCCCCGGGCCCCGGCGGTGCCTGGCAGCACTACTGGGACACCCTGCGCCTGTTCTCCCCGGCCGCCTACGCCTCCCTGCCCGGCCGCCCGATGCCCCACCAGGCGGGTGGGGAGTACCCGGACGCCGCGCACGTCGCCGCCTACCTCGCCGACTACGAGAAGCGCTACGACCTGCCCGTGCAGCGATCGGTTCGCGTGGAGCGCATCGAGCGCGGCCCGCACGGCCTGACCGCCCGCACCGACGCCGGCACCTGGCACGCCGACGCCCTCGTCATGGCGACCGGCACCTGGGAGCGGCCCTTCATCCCGGCGATCCCGGGCACGGCCTCCTTCACCGGCCGGCAGCTCCACACCCACGGCTACCGCACCGCCGCCGACTTCACCGGCCGGCGCGTCCTGGTCGTCGGCGGCGGCAACTCGGGCGCCCAGATCGCCGCCGACCTCGCCCCCACCGCCACCGTCCGCTGGGCGACCCCGCGCCCGCCCCGCTTCCTGCCCGACGACATCGACGGCCGCGCACTGTTCGACCTCGCCACCCGCCGCGTCCAGGGCGACGGCACCGGCATCTCCACCCTCGGCGACATCGTCGCCGTCGATCCGGTGCGCCGCGCCCGCGACACGGGCCTGCTGCACGCCCACCCCATGTTCGAGCGGCTCACACCCGCAGGACCCCGCTGGAGCGACGGCAGCACCTGGGAGTGCGACGCCGTCGTGTGGTGCACCGGCTTCCGCCCCGACCTCGCCCCTCTCGCACCACTCGCACTGCGCGCCCCCGGCGGCAGGATCCCCACCGACGGCACCCGCTCCCTCCAGGACGGACGCATCCACCTCCTCGGCTACGGCGACTGGACCGGACCCGCCTCCGCCACCCTCATCGGCGTCGGCCGCACCGCCCGCACCGCCGTCGCCGAGATCTCCGGCCTCCTGCGCTGACCCTCCCCGGCACCGGGGCGGAGGGTTGCAACCGGTACCCGGGTACAGGTCTACCGTCGGAGATGTCCCCGCCCGCACGGCGCGGGGACGGATGGGAGCGAGCCATGACCGAGCTGAGCTGGGTGCCAACGTCCTGCACCCTCCCCACCGAGCAGCAGCCGCTGCGGGTGGCGGAGTGGGACGAGCTGTTCGCCGAGCGCCTGACCGCCGCGACCCGCCGCGACCGGCTGCGGCTGCACCTGGTGCTCGCCGGCGGTGAGGGCGTCGAGGAGACGGTGCGGGACCTGGCGGGCCGCGAGAGCGGCTGCTGCTCGTTCTTCACCCTCACCGTCACCCCGGGCCCCGACGGCGACGTGCGCCTGGACGTCGCCGTCGACCCGGCGCACGAGAAGGTGCTGGACGCCTTGCAGGCACGGGCCGAGGGCGGCGGGCGATGAGCGGGGAGGGCCTGCGGTCCGGGCAGGTCGCCGAAGCCGCCGGGGTGAACGTCCAGACCCTGCGCTACTACGAGCGGCGCGGCCTGCTGGTCGAACCGGACCGCAGCCCCGGCGGCCACCGCCTGTACGACGAGGACGCGGTCACCGCGCTGCGGGTCATCAAGGCCGCCCAGCGCCTGGGCTTCTCCCTGGACGAGGTCGCCGAGCTGCTGGAGACCGGCCGCCACCGCCACGGCCGCCCCGTCCCCGGTCTGCAGGAGCGGGCCCGGGCCAAGCTCGCCGAGGTCGACGCGAAGATCGCCGACCTGACCACCATCCGCGCCGCTCTCACCACCGCCGTCGACGCCGGCTGCGACGACCTCACCCTGTGCGCCACCAGCCCGTGCTGCCCCATCCCGTTCACCGACCTCGCCGAGGAGCGCCGCCATGCCGGACCCTGCTGCTGACCAGCCCACCGCCCGCACCCCGAAGGCCCTGGGCGCACTGGCCGCCCTGGCGTGCGTGGCCTGCTGCGCGCTGCCCGTCCTGATCACCGCCGGGGTGGTCGGTGCCGGGGCCGGGGCGGTGGTGGGTTGGTTGCCCGCGATCGCCGCCGCCCTGGCCGTCCTCGCCGTCGGCACGTGGTGGGTGGGGCGGCGCAGGGCCGCGCGCGGCTGCGGCTCGACGGGCTGCGGCAGCGGCGGGTGCGGGTGCCAGAAGACCGAGGACCCGCTGCAGATCACCCCGGCCGGCCGCCGGTAGGGTCGCCGTCCATGACCGTCCTGCGCTCCATCGCCCTGTTCGTCGCCGCCGCCCTGTTCGAGATCGGCGGCGCCTGGCTGGTCTGGCAGGGCGTGCGCGAGCACAGGGGCTGGGCCTGGATCGGCGCCGGCGTCATCGCGCTCGGCGTCTACGGCTTCGTCGCCACCCTCCAGGACGACGCGAACTTCGGGCGCATCCTCGCCGCGTACGGCGGGGTGTTCGTCGCAGGCTCCCTGGCCTGGGGCATGGCCGTGGACGGCTACCGGCCCGACCGCTACGACGTCGTCGGCGCCCTCGTGTGCCTGGCCGGCGTCGCCGTCATCATGTACGCCCCGCGCGGCCACTGACGCCCCTCACCCCGACGAGCCTGCTGCACAGCGCCGTGGCCGTCGGCGCCCGCCACATCGCGTCGGCGGGTTGACGCGCCGCACGGGAAGCCCGGACAGCGGCCTCCGCGCAGGAGGTTCAGCCGATGGCGGGGCTGCGCCGTTCGATCAGCAGGACGTCGCGCCACACCCCGTGGTGGCGGCCCACGCGCTCGCGGGTGCCGATCACCCGGAATCCGGCCCGCGCGTGCAGGGCCAGGCTGGCGGTGTTCTCCGGGAAGACCCCGGACTGGATCGTCCAGATCCCCGCAGCCTCGGTGGAGGTGATCAGCTCCTGCAGGAGCCGGGCGGCGACGCCGCGGCCGCGGGCCGCCGGGTGGACGTAGACGGAGTGCTCGACCACGCCCGCGTACGCGCGCCGGGCCGAGACCTGGCTCACCGCGGCCCAGCCCAGCACCTCGCCGCCCGCCCCCAGCGCGACGAGGCGGTGGTCCGGCAGCCGGGCGGCATCGAAGGCGTTCCAGGCAGGGGCGGCCGTCTCGAAGGTGGCGTCGCCCTCGTCGATCCCGGCCTGGTAGATCGCCAGCACCTGCCCGGCGTGGTCGGCGGTCATCGGGGCAGTGGTGAAAGCAACCGGCACGGATTCCCCTGGGTGGAGGGCCGCCCTCCGGGGGCGGCACGACGAGGCGACCAGAGCGCATTGTGTCCTGCCCCCTGCCGGAGTTCCAGCGTCGGCACGGTACCGCCCGGCCGCCCGGTGCCGCGTACCGCCGAACCGTCCGGCCGGCCCGGCGGTCAGGTGCGCAGGTCGAGCATCGCCGACATCGCGGCGACGACGGACGGGGCCACCTTGTAGTAGACCCAGACCCCGCGCCGCTCGCTGGTCAGAAGGCCTGCCTCGCGCAGCTTCTTCAGGTGGTGCGAGACGGTCGGCTGCGAGACGCCGACGTCCTGGATGTCGCACACGCACGCCTCTCCGCCCTCGTGCGAGGCCACGCGGGAGAACAGCCGCAGCCGGACAGGGTCCGACAGCGCCTTGAACATCGCGGCCATCCGTACCGCGTCCGGCTCCGACAGGGGAGCGGAGGTCAGCGGCGGGCAGCACGGCACGGTCTCCGGCTGGAGGACCGGCAATTCCAACCACTCCAGATTCGACATGTGTCTATGTTGACATCTATCGATTCACGGGGCAAGCTCCAGACATAGACAAACATCGATCCAGGGCGGACCCGGCACCGAACACCCAACCCGCCCGGACGAAGGGAGCAACCATGCCCACCCCCGCCACCCCGCAGCCCACCTGCTGCGCCCCCGCCCCCGCCCCGGAACAGGCCGCCACCGAACCCAGGCCCGCCCCCGCACCCTGCTGCGGCACCGCACAAGCCGCCGCCGACAACAACGCCTGCTGCGCCCCGGCCGCCAAGGAGCAGGCCCGCGCCGCCGACGCCACCTGCTGCTGAACACCCGCCCCGCCAACGCCTCCCGCACGGAGAACCCCGAGATGAACGAGAACACCCCCGCCGACCACCTGCCCGTGCTCGTCATCGGCGCAGGACCCATCGGCCTCGCCGCCGCGGCCCACCTCGTCGAACGGGGAATCAGCCCGCTCGTCCTGGAAGCCGGCCCCACCGCCGCGGCAGCGGTACGCGAGTGGAGCCACGTCCGGCTGTTCTCCTCCTGGGCCGAACTCGTCGACCCCGCCGCCGAGAAGCTCCTGGCCCCCACCGGCTGGACCCGCCCCGACCCCACCGCCTACCCCACCGGCGGGGACTGGGCCGACCACTACCTCCAGCCCCTCGCCGACGCGCTCGGCCACCACGTCCGCTACAACGCGCGCGTCACCGGGGTCGCCCGCGCCGGACGCGACCGCGTCGTCGACGCCGGCCGCGCCGAGCAGCCCTTCACCGTGCACCTCACCACCGCGGAAGGCCGCCGCGAACGCCTCACCGTCCGCGCCGTCATCGACGCCTCCGGCACCTGGTCCACCCCCAACCCGCTGGGCGCCGACGGCCTGCCCGCCCTCGGCGAGGACGACACCGCCGCCCGCATCACCTACCAGGTCCCCGACCTCCGCAACCCCGAGGTCCGCGCCCGCTACGCCGGCAAGCGCACCGCCGTCGTCGGCTCCGGCGCCTCCGCCTTCACCACCCTCGCCTCCCTCGCCGAGCTCGCCGAGGACGCCCCCGGCACCCACGCCGTCTGGATCCTGCGCCGCGGCATCAACGGCACCACCTACGGCGGCGGCCAGGCCGACCAACTGCCCGCCCGCGGGGCGCTGGGCCTGCGCGCCAAGGCCGCCGTCGACGCCGGCCACGCCACCGCACTCACCGGCTTCCGCACCACCGCCGTCGAATCCGACGGCGAGCACGTCGTCCTCGTCGCCGACGACGGCCGCCGCAGCGACCCCCTCGACGAGATCATCACCCTGACCGGCCTGCGCCCCGACCTGTCCTTCCTCTCCGAGGTCCGGCTCGGCCTCGACGACCGGCTCCAGGCGCCCCTGGCACTCGCCCCGCTGATCGACCCGAACCAGCACTCCTGCGGCACCGTCCACCCGCACGGCGCCGCCGAGCTCGCCCACCCCGAGCAGGACGTGTACCTCGTCGGCATGAAGTCCTACGGCCGCGCGCCCACGTTCCTCGCGATGACCGGCTACGAGCAGGTCCGCTCCGTAGCGGCCCACCTCGCCGGAGACCTGGAGGCCGCCGCACGCGTCGAACTCACCCTCCCCGAGACCGGGGTCTGCGGCGGCGCCGGCCTGTTCGACGACCCGCAGGCCGCCAAGGAGACCGGCGGCGGCTGCTGCGCCACCCCCGCCGCGCCCGCCGCCGAAGAAGCCGCCGGCAGCCAGGACGGCGGCTGCTGCTCCGCCCCGGCGCCCCAGCTCCTCGCCGTCACCACCGGCGCCCCGGCCGGCTGCTGCTGCTGACCTCCGTCGTGACGGATCTTCAGGCCGGCGCGGCCACGACCGGAACAGGGGACCGGTCGTGGCCGCGCGCCGCCCTCCCCGCCCTGTGCGCCACCCAGATCATCGGCTGGGGCATCCTCTACTACGCCTTCCCCGTGCTCGCCCCCCACATCACCGCGGCCACCGGCTGGTCCACCGCGCAAGCCACCGCGGCGTTCTCCGCAGCCCTGCTCGTCTCCGCCCTCGCCGGCATCCCGGTCGGACGGATCATCGACCGCCACGGCCCCCGCACCGTCATGACCACGGGCTCCGTGGCCGGAGCGCTCGCCCTCACCGGCGTCGCCCTCGCACCCGACCTGCCGGTCTTCCTCGCGGCCTGGCTGCTCGCCGGTGCCGCCATGGCCGCCACCTTCTACCCGCCCGCGTTCGCCGCCCTCACCCGCTGGCACCACCCCCACCACGTCCGCGCGCTGACCACCGTCACCCTCGCCGGAGGACTCGCCTCCACCCTCTTCGCGCCCCTGACCGCGGCCCTGGCCGACCACCTCGACTGGCGTGCCACCTACCTCGTCCTGGCCGCGGTCCTCGCCGTCACCACGATCCCGCTGCACGCCCTCACCCTGCGCGCACCCTGGCCGCCGGCCCCGCGACCCGATCCCCGGACCGGAATCGCACCGGAGCACGCGGCCTCCTCGCCCGCCCGCAGCCGGCCCTTCCTGCTCCTGGCCGCGGCCCTGACGCTCTCGGCGTTCGCGATGTACGGCACCGTCTTCGCCCTCGTACCGCTGATCATCGCCCGCGGCGCCCGACCTGCCACCGCTGCTTGGACGCTGGGCCTCGCAGGGTTCGGCCAGACCCTCGGCCGCACCCTGTACGCCGCCCTGGCCCGCCGCACCGGCGTCACCGCCCGCACGACGGTCCTGATCGCGGCAGGAGGCGCCACCACCGCTCTGCTGGCCGCCGTTCCCGGGCCGATCCCGCTGCTCGTCGTCCTCGCCGTGGCCTCCGGCACGGTCCGGGGCAACCTCACGCTCCTCCAGGCGACGGCGGTCACCGACCGCTGGGGCACCGGCGCCTACGGCCGTCTCAGCGCCCTGCTCACAGCGCCCACCACGGTCGCCGCCGCCCTCGCCCCCTGGGCCGGGGCGGCGCTCGCACCCGCCCTGGGCGGCTATCCGGCCCTGCTGGCCGCATGCGCCGCGGTGTCCGGCCTCGCTGCTGCCCTCGCCGTCCTGCCCGCGAGGGCGCGGCGCGACAGCGCGTAGGGAGCCCGGCTGACCCCGCCCGTGGGCCGGCCCGCCGGTCAGCCCTGCCGGGTCGGCACCCACGGCTGACCGGTTCGCCCGCACCTCCCTCCCAGGGAGTAGGTCGAGTGGCGTAGACCGACGCCGGGAGGGGGTCCTGCGGCAGTCGTGGCCGCGAGCGCAGGTTCCTAGATTGGCGCTTCTCGCACGGATGTCCTGCGGCAGCAGCGGAGGCTTTGATGACGGACACGGGCCGGCCCCACGACGGTCTCTCCAGACGCGTCTTCGTGCGATCGGCGATCGTCGGAGGCGCGGGTGCGGGCACCGCGGCCCTTCTGCCCGGCTCCGCCCACGCAGACCCGGCCCCTACAGCGGCGGCAGAGGCCGGCTCCGCCGTGCCGGGCCCCCCGGTACCCGCCGGGGAGCCCGGCACGGCCACCGTCCGGACCCTGCTGCCCATGGCCGGCGGCGACTTCGTCAAGGGCTCCGCGGCCCTGGAGCCCGACAGGGTCGTCACCACCGCCTGTCAGTTCTGCAACTCCAACTGCCGCCTGCACATCGGCCTGAAGGCCGGGCGGGTCGTCTCCGTCGACGGCGAGACCAAGGACCCCGTGCAGCAGGGCAACCTGTGCATCAAGGCCGACCTGATGCCCCAGCTGGTCTACAACCCCCACCGGCTGACCCGCCCCCTCAAGCGCGTCAAGGGAGCCAAGGGCTCCACCGACTCGGTGTTCGAGCCCATCGGCTGGGACGAGGCGCTCGACATCATCGCCAGGAAGTTCCTCGCCCTGCGCGACGCCGGCCAGGTCCACACGATCGCCAACCGCACCACCGGCCGGCTGCCGCGCGGCACGGGCTCCCTGGTCGCACGGATCTTCCAGCTCCTCGGCAGCCCCAACAACACCGACGTCGGCCCCGTGTGCAACGACGCCGGCGGCAACGCCCTCGCCGCCACCTTCGGCCTCGGCAACTTCACCAACGGCTACGGCACCGACGGCGCCACCGGCAAGGAAGACCTCGGCTCGGCCCGGTACTTCCTGTTCCTGGGCACCAACCAGGCCGAGACCCACCCCGTCACCTTCGACCACCTGCTGCGCGGCCGCGCAGCCACCGGGGCCGAGCTCGTCGTCGTCGACCCCCGCCTCACCCCGACCGGGGAGAAGGCCGACCTGTGGGTCGCCCCCAAGCCGCACACCGACTTCGCCCTCGTCCTCGGCATCCTCCACCACGTCGTGACCACGGGCCGCTACGACAAGGCCTTCGTCGACCGCTGGGTGATCGGCTTCCCCGAACTGAAGGCCCACCTCGTCGAGCGGGGCTACACCACCGCGTGGGCGGCGAAGGTCACCGGCGTGCCGGAGTCGACGATCGTCCGCATCGCCGAGGACTACAGCGCGGCCAAGCCCGCCGCGATCTTCTGCAACGCCGGCATCTCCCACCAGCTCGGCGCGTTCGACACCTACCGGGCCATCGCCATGCTCGCCGCCGTCACCGGCAACGTCGGCGTACCCGGCGGCGGCTGCAACTTCATGCACAACACCTGGCCGGGCGGCCTCGACCTGCCGCCGCTCACCGTCACGACGCCACCGGTGGGCACCGCCCTGCCGGTCGGCCCCGACTATTTTGCCGAGTCGATCCTCACCTCCAAGCCCTACCGGCTCCGGGCGATCATGACCCAGGGCAACCCGCTGGTGTCCTCCGCGCACTCCGGCAAGGTCCGCGAGGCCTACGAGCAGCTCGAGTTCTACGTCTACACCGGCCTGTTCATGGAGGAGCCCGCCTACTACGCGGACGTCATCCTGCCGGTGTGCAGCGGCCTGGAGATGGACGGCGTCTACATGCGCCGCGACGACCGGGGCATCCGCTGGCAGGACCAGGCCGTCCCCCGCGTCGGGCAGTCCCGCCCCGACTGGGAGATCTGGATCGAACTCGCCTACGCCCTGGCCCGCAACGACACCAGGAACCCGCCCTCCTACTGGACCGACGCCTTCCCCCGCACATGGCTCGACTACACGAACCTGTGGGCCGAATTCGTCGCCCACACCCCCGGCGCCGGCGGCATGACCAAGGAGCGCATGGCCAAGCGGGCCGAACCCCTGCGCTGGCCCTGCCCGACCACCTCCCACCCCGGCGTCAGCACCCTCTACCTCGACCACCCCAGCTGGTACCAGGCCGCCGAGTCGCTCGACCCCGCCAACAAGGGCAAGCGGTTCCTCACCCCCTCCGGCAAGGTGGAGATCACCACCCCCGACCTCGACAAGCGCCTGCGGAGCGCCGGCCATTCGGCCCTGCCGGTCTTCTTCACCCACCCCGAGGTCACGGGCACCAACCCGACGCTGCGCTACGAGAAGCGGTTCGTCACCAACCCGGTCAACCCCCAGGCCGTCACCCACCCCGTCCAGATCGGCATCCCGTCCGACAACCGGGTCCACACCCGCTACCCCCTGATGGGCATGACCGGCCGTCCCAGCGTCGTGCACTTCGCCGAGGTCACCCACTGGACCTACACCGGCGAACAGCTCAACGGCATCCGCCTCATCCAGATCCACCCGAAGACGGCCCGCCGCGCCGGAATCGCCAACGGTGACGACGTCGTCGTCGAAAGCCCCCGCGGCCGGATCACCGGCACCGCCCTGCTCACCGAAGGCATCCGCGAGGACACCGTCTTCGTCCCCAACACCTTCGGCCCCGCCCAGAAGGTCGGCGACATCTTCGGCGACCCCCGCTACGAACCCGCCAACACCCTCCCCGACGACCAGTACTACGACAACCTCTCCGGCCAGCAGGCCTACAAGTGCTTCGCCTGCCAGGTCCGCAAGGCGTGACGGCGTTCGGGCCGGTCCCGCCGGAGGACGAATTGCACCTTCCGATGCTGCTGCCAGGAAACATTGATCGGTGCCGATGCCGACCCTATATTGAGTGCCGCCGACGATGATCGCGGGGATTTCCCCGTAGCGGCCGCACCATGCCTGCGCCCCGGCGCGGGAGGCGGTCGTTCCTGGGAGGGGCAGCATGCCGACACCGCCCGACCGGCTCCGCATAGCCCTGGTCGCGGACCAGCACCTCACCCGGGCCGGCTTACGCATGACCCTGGAGATGCACCCCGATCTCCACGTCGCCGCCGAAGCCGCTACCGCCGCCGAGGCGGTACACGCAGCCTCGGAGGCGGACGTCGTGCTGGTGGACACCGTCGAGCCCTGCTCCGACACCCGGGCCCTGACGGCAGCCGTCAAGCACGCCCACCCCTCCACCGCGCTCCTGGTGGTGGCCAGCCGGCTGTGCCCGGGCAGTCACCGCGTTCTCGACGTGGGTGCGTCAGGGGTCCTCCTCAAGAGCGCCCGACCCGAACAGCTCGCAGGTGCCGTCCGGAGTGTCGCAGCCGGCTACGCGGTCCTCCCCGCCCCGATGGTCGGCGAACTGCGAAGCAGCGGTGGGTTCGCGGAAGAGAGCCGGCAGCCGGACGGTCACCGGCCGGCCCAGTTCCGCCTGGCCAGTCTCACCAGCCGCGAACGCGACGTGCTGAAGTGCCTCGCGGACGGAGCCAGCAACGGTGAAGCCGCCCATCAGCTCCACCTCAGCGAAGGCACCGTCAAATCCCACGTACAGCACCTGCTTCACAAGCTCGGGGTACGGGACCGGATGCAGGCCGTCGTCTTCGCCTACCGAAGCGGCTTCGCCGACGTACGGCCGCGGCCCGACCCGGCAGAACACCCCCCATCGGCCGTGAGGGCGAGCTGACGGGCGGGGAGTGCCGCGCGGCCACGGCCGGCACCGGGCGCGACGGCGGGCACCCTCCCGCCGGCGCCCTGCCGACGTACACGGACGGTGTCCGATCCGCGCCCGTCGCAGCCGTGCGCGGATGCCTCTTGGGGCAGGGTCCTGCAGCCTGAAAAAATCGGCAGCCATCAATGTAGTGCCAATTCGTCTCATGACGTGAGACTCGGCATGAAGGGGCTCACGATGCTGACAAGTCTGGGACTGGACGCAGGAGCAGAGTCCGTCTACCGCCTCATGCTCACCGAACCGGACTGGAGCGTCAGCGAGATCGCCCGCCACCTGGGCTGGCAGGAGGACCAGGTCCGCACCGTCCTGGACCGCCTGGCCGAGCTCAACCTCCTGCGCCGCTCCGCACAGGCACCCGGCGGACTCAGACCCGTCAGCCCCAACCTGGGCTTCCAGCTCCTCCTGCAGCGCCAGCAGGCCCAGCTCCTGCGCCAGCAGCAGGAGTTCGCCGAAAGCCAGGCCGCCATCAGCAGCCTCCTCGACGAGTACTCGGAGCTGCGCACCGGCGAACGGCACGGCGTGGAGTACCTCCACGGCGTGGACGCCATCCAGGTCCGGCTGGAAGGACTCACCCACCGCAGCAGCAGGGAGTGCCTGTCCTTCATGCCCGGCCGCGCCCAGAGCCCGGCCGCCCTCGAAGCCAGCCGCCCCCTGGACGCCTGCCTGATGAGACGCGGGGTGTCGGTCCTGACCGTCTACCTCGACAGCGCCCGCAACGACAACACGACCGCCGACTACGCCCGCTGGCTGAACGCCGGCGGCGGCGAGGTCCGCACCGCACCGGCCCTCCCGCTGCGCATGGTCCTCTTCGACCGCGAAGTCGCCCTGCTGCCCCTGGATCCGGAGAACATCGCAGGGAGCGCCGTCCAGCTGACCGGCCCCAGCATCCTGGCCGCCCTGGTCGCGCTGTTCGAGGAGGTGTGGGCCAGGGCGGCACCCATCGCCAGCACCCCCGACCGCGACCAGGCCGGACTGACCGCCCAGGAACGCGAACTGCTGCGCCAGCTCGCCCAGGGAGCCACCGACGAGATCGCCGCGAAGAAACTCGGCATCGGCCTGCGCACCGCCCGCCGCATGATGTCCGACATGATGGCCCGCCTCGGCGCCCGCAGCCGCTTCGAAGCCGGCATCCTCGCCGCCAGAGCCGGCTGGACCGACTGAACCGCACCCGCACACCGGCACACCCGCGCACCGGCGAACGGCACCCCGGCGAACGCGCCCGGCCGGTGCGCTCGACGGATTTCGCCGCGCACCTGGCCGGGACGCATCAGCCGTACCGAACGAGGACACTCAGCCGCAGCAGCCGCCCTCGGGCTGCACGGGCAGGACCGGCTCGTAGGCGGAGTCGCCGCGCAGGCGCGCCCGCAGCCGGCCCACCACCCCGGCGACCTCCTCCTCGCCGGCGCCCAGGGCCTGACGCTGCGCCTCGCCGTAGGCGGCGTGGAGCCTGGCCGCCGCGGGGCGCAGCGCCTCGTCGGCCAGCAGGATCGCCGAGCGCACCTGGCGCGGGCGGAAGCCGCGCAGGCGCTTGGCCTCGTCGGCGCCGGGGCCGGCCTCGATCACCGCCAGGCCCTCTTCGAAGGAGTCCCGCACCGGCCGGTCGAAGACCAGCTCGAAGTACAGGCCGCTGCGCTCGCCGAGGATCTCGTAGTCGAAGCCGGCCCACTTCACGAACAGGCGCCGGCCCTGCCGGACGGCCACCACGGCTGCGGCGAGCCGGTCGTCCTTGAAAGCGAGGTAGGCCCGCACGTCGGCGCCGTCGTCCAGGAGGGCTCCCAGGAGGGCGCCGATGTGGGCCTCGTCCTCGCCGCCGCCGTACTTCTGGCGGTTCTGGTTGATCAGCTCGGCGATGCGGCCGGCGAGCGGGCGGATCTCCTCGCGGTCCAGGCGCTCGACGCGGGCGCCCGAAGCGGCGGCGCGGGCGCGGTCCTGGCTGATGCGGCGGCGCTTGCGCGAGGGCAGTGCTGCCAGGTAGGCGTCGTAGTCGGCGTGCTGGAGATCGAGGTAGTGGCTCTCGCCGTGGAAGGCGACGTGGCCGCCGTAGGCCTGCAGGGCCAGGGACAGGACCTCGCTGTGCTCGCCCTCGTGCAGCCAGGGGACGACGACGGACCGGATGCCCGACTCCAGGGCGCTCGGCACGATCCGGTCGATCAGGTCCGCGACCAGCAGCGGGTCCGCGACGGAGGCGGCGGTCTCGCTGCGGTAGCCGAGCGGGGAACCGAGCAGCAGCGAGGGGAAGAAGGCGTCGGCGCCCAGGGCCTCGACCTCGTCGACGGCGCCGTCGCAGCAGGAGGTGGTGGCGGAGCAGCAGGCGACCGTGCCGGAGGCGGGCTGCCAGCCGAGGTAGGTGCGGGGGTCGGCGTCGACGATCGGGTCGGCGTCGAAGACGAAGCCGGGCAGGAGGGCGGTCTCCTGTTCGCCGCGGTCGGCGACGGAGTGCCAGGCCCTGGCGTTGTCCAGGCTGGCCTCGGTGGCCTTCAGCCAGCCCGGCAGCAGGTACGGGGAGGGCTCGGTGGCCAGGGGAAGGCCCGGGCCGACGACCTTGGTGGCCTCTTCCAGGGACAGGCCGGTGGTCACCGCTGCGGGCTCGCCCTCCTCGTCGGCGCCGGTGGCGCAGCACGAGGTCTCCTGGACCGGCTCCGCGGTGGCGCAGCACGAGGTGTTCTGCGGGGCGGGTTCGGGTGTGGTGGAGCAGCAGCCGGTGGTGGGCCGGGCGAGGGGGAGGAGCTGCGCGGGGGCCGCCGCCTCGGGGGAGGTGGTGCCGCAGCATTCGGTCGTCATGTGCGTGGTCTCCTCGGTCTTCACTCGGTTGCGGAGTGTCGTGTCGTCAGGTGTCCCTGCAGTGCTGGTGCTGGTACTGCGGCTGCTCGGCTCCCGGCCGGCCTCGATGGCCGGACGGTCGCCGTCGGGCCGGACGGTCGGGGCGGCGGGTCAGACCCGGGGGCCGTAGGCGGCGCGCAGGGCCTCGGCGTGGCGGCGGCGCTCCTGCGCCCGCGAGGCGGCGTCGCTGACCGTGGAGCACTGCTCGCACAGCTGCACGTCACCGGTGCGGTGGGTGCGCGTGGAGAGGACACGCTGGAGGCCGCGGAGGATGGCGGGCATGGCCGACCCCTTTCCATAGATGCCTGTCGATGTATCGAGTCTGGCATTCCCATAGACCATCGTCAATGGTTTGGTCCGGGGCCTCCTGCGCGGGCGGATGCGGACGGGCCGCCGGTGAACCCGCGACACCGGGCCCACGGCGGATCGGTCGCCCTCCGCCGGTCCGGCACCCCGTCGCTCCACGGGCCCTCGCGGGGTTTCCCGATGACCTCACATCAGGCCGTCGACCTGGCAACCGCGTTCAAGGTCTGGCGGATCCGGCCACGCCGAGGAGCGCCGGCATCGTGATCCGGGCGTTGCCGCAGCCGCCGCGGCGCGCGGCGCAGGCTGCCTGGGGTGGGCCGGGCTGTCCGGGAGGGGTGAACGTCGGTTAAAGTCGTGCCCGGAGTGCCGGGAAGCCTGGTCGGCGATCAAGGGACAGTTCTCTTCATCGCTCGGGGTTGCCATGGTGCTCATCGCTGTTTTCGGGGTCGCGTTGCCGGTTGCGGTCCTGCTGTCCGACCTGACGGCCCGCACGGTGCTGCCAGCCTCGCTGCTGCCCTCGCCGGTCCGCTCCCGGATCGAGCGGCGCAACCAGTCGGTCGCCGCGTGGTTCAGCTCCAAGGGCTTCGCCTCCGTGGTGCACGCCGGCTCGGACGTGCCCGTCGCCCGCCTCTTCGACGTCACCCCGACGGACACCGCGGACACCGCCTCCGCGGGAGTCGCCGCCGGTACGGCGACCGGCCCGCTGGTGCAGCCGATGCCGGGGACCCCTGCTCCCGCCGCCGCCCCCTTCCCCGTTTCTGCGGAACGCGTCCCGAGCGGCGTTCCCACCCTGACGACCAAGGAGATGCCCTGATGCGTGCGCGTGACCTCGTCGAGCCCTACCCGACCGTCGGCCTGGACGACCAGGCCCTGGACGCGGCCCGCCTCCTGGCGGAGCGCCGGCTGCCCGGGGTGCTGGTCGTCGACGACCGGGGCCTGCCGACGGCGGTGCTGCCCGCCTCGCAACTGGTGCGTCTGCTGGTGCCCGGCTACGTGCTGGAGGACCCCTCGCTCGCCGCGGTGATCGACGAGGCGCACGCCGACCGGATGTGCGCCGCCCTGGCCGGCCTGCGGGTCCGCGAGTGCCTGCCCAGGGACGCCCCGCCCCCACCCCTGGCCGACGCGGACGACACCACCGTCGAGGTCGCCGCCCTCATGGCATCCGGCCGCACCCCGCTGATCGCCGTCCTGGAACACCCCGCCGACCGCGACCCCACCGGGACCCGCCTGCTCGGCGCGATCACCGCCGCCAACCTCCTGCAGCACCTCCTGGACGCCGCCCGATGAACAACTGGCACGCCTGGGCGGCCCTCGCGGTGTTCGCCGCCGCCTACGTCCTCATCGTCACCGAATGGGTCCACCGCGTCGCCGCCGCCCTCGGCGGCGCCGCCCTCATGCTCGCCATCCGCGCCACCGACGACCACGCCGCGTTCTTCTCCACCGACACCGGCATCGACTGGAACGTCATCTTCCTGCTCCTGGGCATGATGACCATCGTCGGCGTGCTGCGCCGCACCGGCGTCTTCGAGTACCTGGCCATCTGGTCCGTCAAACGGGCCCGCGCGAAGCCGTTCCGGGTGATGGCCATGCTCATCGTCATCACCGCCGTCGCCTCGGCCCTCCTCGACAACGTCACCACCGTGCTGCTGGTCGCCCCCGTCACCCTGCTGGTCTGCGACCGCCTCGCGCTGAAAGCCGCGCCCTTCCTGATCGCCGAGGTCTTCGCCTCCAACATCGGCGGCACCGCCACCCTCGTCGGCGACCCCCCGAACATCATCATCGCCAGCCGCGCAGGCCTGGCCTTCAACGACTTCCTCATCCACCTCGCCCCCCTCGCGATCGTGCTGACCGGCGTGCTGCTGCTCATGTGCCGGGTGATGTTCCGCCGCTCGTTCGTCTTCGACGCGGACCGCGCCGCCGAGGTCATGGCCCTGGACGAACGCGAGGCGATCCACGACCCGCGGCTGCTCGCCCAGGGCCTCGCCGTCCTCGCCCTGGTCGTGGCCGGCTTCGTCCTGCACCCCGTGGTGCACTACGCCCCGTCCGTGGTGGCCCTGCTCGGAGCCGGCCTGCTGGTGGCCGTCTCGAAGGTCGAGGTCAAGGACGCCCTCGCCGACGTGGAGTGGCCCACCCTCGCCTTCTTCGCCGGCCTGTTCGTCATGGTCGGCGCCCTCATCGAGACCGGCGTCATCGCCACCGTCTCCGAGACGCTCGCGGACGCCACCGGCGGCAACGCACTGGCCGCCACCATGACCCTGCTCGGCGCCTCCGCCGTCCTGTCCGCGATCGTCGACAACATCCCCTACGTCGCCACCATGGCCCCCATCACCGCCGACCTCGTCCACACCGTCGGCGAACCCCACGGGCAGATCCTGTGGTGGGCCCTCGCCCTCGGCGCCGACCTCGGCGGCAACGCCACCGCCATCGGCGCCTCCGCCAACGTCGTCGTCCTCGGCATCGCCGAGCGCAACCGGCAGCCCATCAGCTTCTGGACCTTCACCCGCTACGGCATCCCCGTCACCGCCGCCACCATCGCCATCTCCGCCCTCTACCTCTGGCTCCGCTACTACGCCCTCGCCTGACACGTCCGCCACGTCCGCCTCCGTCGCCGTCGCTGCTCGGGCTGGTGCCGCCCTGGGCGATGGCAGCGGTGCGCCTGCCGGAACTGCTCCACCGCTCGGTCTGCTGCTCCTCCGCGGTGCCGACGGCCGGGCTCCGTGGGAAGCCTTACGGAAGGGCGCCCACGGGGACGGCCAGTGCGCCGGCTTCGGCTTCGGTCTCGGGGGTGACGGGGATGTCGGGGGTGCGGAAGCGGTCGAGGAGGGCGAGGGCGATCGCGGGGACGGCGAGGTAGACGAGGAGGACGGTGAGGGCCTGGGTGGTGCCGTGGCCGTCGAAGTAGATCGTGTTGCGGAGCAGGAGGTAGGCGTTGCGCGGTGGCAGGAAGGGGCCGATGTCGCGCCAGAACGCGGGGAGGTAGGGGACGCCGTTGGCACCTCCGGAGGAGGGGTTGCCGAACAGCACGATGACGATGACGGTGACGAGCGTGCCGACGGCTCCGAGGAGCTTCTGCAGGACGGCGGCGACCAGGGCGACGCCGGCGATGACCAGGGAGAGGACCGGCCAGACGATCCAGAACTTCTCCAGGGGGTAGCCCTGCAGCCAGGGGCCGACGACGAGGTTCATCGCGAGGCCGGCCAGGGCGGAGAAGCCGAGGAGGGCGGTCAGCCGTCGGCGTCCGGTGGCGCTGCCGGTGACAGCCCTGAGCAGGGTGGAGGCCATGTAGCCGCCGACGAGCAGCGGGACGAGCATCATCGAGGGGACGAGGCCGAAGGGGTCCTTCTTCGCCAAGGGGTGCGGGGCGTACTGCTTGACGCTGAGCGGCTTCCCGAGCTTCCTGGCGGCGAGTTCGAAGTTCGCGGCCAGGTCGAGGGGCGCGACGTCGCTGATGCTGGGGACGACGAGCAGGGTGGTCGACGTCCGTCCGGGGATGAGGGCTCCGTAGATCCTGGCCTGGTCGATGGCCTCCTTCGCGGCCTGCTCGTCGGGGTACAGGGTGACCTTGAGGGAGAGGTTCTTCTGGGCCGCGGCCAGGAGCGGGGACTGTCCGGTGGCACCGAACGGCATGTTCGTCGCGACGGGTTCGTGCGCCGAGCTGATGTAGTTGACGGTGAACAGGCACTGCATGACGGCGGCGATCGCCAGGGCGGCGAGGACCCTGACGACGGTCTTCCGGCCCCCGTTCTTCGGGCCCGTCGCCCTCGCGGCCGGGGCTTCTGCGGCATCGGCGGGCGCGGCCGGGCCGACCTTCTTCACCGGCCGCCAGCGCCCCAGGTAGCCGATGACGACGGCTCCGACCAGGGCGTACAGGCCGAGGACGATCAGCGGCATGGTGATGTTGTTGCCGTTGAAGTAGATGACGTTGCGGATCAGGGTGACGGCGTGCTGGGGCGGGAAGACCGCGCCGAGGTGCTGCCAGTACTCGGGTAGGAGGGTGACGCCGACGCCGCCGGCCGCGGAGCCGCCGATGATGATGAACAGGGTCGCGACCACGAGGGTGCCCGCAGGCCCGAGGAGGCGTTGGAAGGCGGCGGCCGCGAGGGTGACGGATGCGGCGATCAGGATGAAGCAGGGCAGGAGCGGCCAGAAGTGGCTGTTGGAGTAGGCGCCGAGGCCCGGCCCGGCGATGAGGTCGGTCAGCAGGGCGCCGACGGCGGAGTAGCCGACGAGCATGGCCACGTGCCAGGGTGCTGCCGCCGTCCTGGTCGCCTTGAGCAGCAGGGTGGCGGCCAGGTAGCCGCCGATGAGCAGCGGGATCAGGAGCAGGCCGGAGACGCCGCCGAGGCGGTCGTACTTCGGCAGCGGCTTGACGGTCCGCACCGTCAGCGGGCGGCCGATCTTCTTGGCCGCGTCCTCGAACGCGGCCTCCAGCTCGACGCGGCCGAAGAAGCTCTTCGCGGGGACCACGACCAGGGTGTCGCTCTTCGTGCCGGGCAGGTAGGCGCCGTAGAGCTTGCTCTGTCCGATCGCCTCCATCACCGCCGCCTCGTCCGCGTAGCCCAGCGACTGCAGGGACACCTTCGAGGCCACGGCGTTCACGACCGGGGACGCGCCGGTCACCCCGAACGGGGTGTTGCGCAGTACGAGCAGCTGCAGCGCGCTGACCAGGCAGAGCGCGAACAGACTCTGCAGGACCAGCACCACCACGAGTGCGGCCACGGCTTTCTTCAGCATGCCGGCACCCGCCGGTCAGTGTCCGCGTCGGCTCCGCGGCACCGGTCGGGCCAGGGCCGGTCCGGCCTGCGCCGAACACCCGGGCGGCCCCGCCGTCCCTGACCCGCCCCCACCGCATCGCTGCACATCGTACTCATGTGGACACGCTACGTTTCGGGCATTCGCAGGGACGGCAACGCCACCAGGTCGGCTGACGGTGCGCCAGGAGGTGTGGCACCGGCGTCCGCGTCCGGCACCGGCCCGGTCCCCGTACGGCGGGGACCGGGGGGACCGGTCAGGTCCAGTAGCCCTCCAGCGGGGCCCGGGCCTCCTCGTACAGGGCGGGCCCGTCCTGCCTGACCACCGGTGCGGTGGTGGAGGGTCTGAGCGCGGCGTTCTGCTCGCCGGAGAGGGCGAACACGACCCGCCCGAGGCCGGAGCGGTCGATGGCGGCCGCGCACATGCCGCAGGGCTGGCAGCTCGTGTACATCGTGGTCGCGGCCGCCACGGCGGGTTCCAGCTCGCGGGCCGCCCAGACGGCGAGCTTGAGCTCGGGGTGGGCGCTGATGTCGGATTCGGAGAGCACGGTGTTGTGGTCCTCGGCCAGCACCGTCCCGTCCGGGCCGACCAGCAGCGAGCCGAACGGCGCGTCCCCGCCGGCCCGCGACTCCGCGGCCAGGTGGATCGCGCGGCGCAGGAAGGCCAGGTCCTCTTCGGTCATGGTTGCTCCGTTCTCGGTGCCCGGTGGTGGGCGATGACGGTCGCGAGGGCCTGCCACGCGACCTCGGGACGGCGGGTCTCCTCGGGATCCCCCGCGAAGGTGTCCAGCACGACGGTCGCGGCGCCCAGCAGGCGGAGCCGGTCGAGGTCGGCCAGGACCTGTTCCACGGTGCCCTCGCCCGCGAGGCGCCCGGTCGTGGTGATCGGTTCGGGCGTGAGCCGCAGGGCGATCCGCGGGGCGAACGCGGGGACGGGCCGTTGCTGCTCGTCCGCGATCGCCTTCATCCGGTCGAGCCCGTCGTGCAGCGCGTCGATCGTGAGCCGCAGCGGATGCCACGCGTCGCCGTGGCGGACCGCCCGGCGCCGTCCCGCGTCGCCGTTGCCGCCGACCCAGACCGGGATCCGCCGGCCCCGGTGGCCGGCTTCGGCGTCCCACGCGGCGCGGATGGTGCCGAGGTGCTCGTCGGTGAGCCTCCCGCGCCGTTCGAACGGGACGCCCAGTGTCTCGAACTCCTGGCGGGCCCAGCCGACACCGACGCCGAGGACGAACCTGCCCCCGCTCAGGTCGTCGAGGTTCGCGGCCATCCGGGCGACCAGCAGGGGATGCCGGTACGGAAGGACCAGCACGGTGGTGCCCAGCCGGATGCCGTCGGTCGTCCCGGCGAGCCAGGACAGCGTCGTGAACGGTTCGTAGAACGGCTCCGGGTACTTCCCGGCGACGTCCGGAGTCACGGCGACGTGGTCGGAGACCATCAGCAGGTCGTACCCCAGGCCCTCGACCGTGCGGGCCCAGCCGCGGAGGATGCCGGGATCGGTCCCGGGGCCGAAATTCGGTACGTTCACGCCCAGATGCATGGCCCAAGGCTATCCAGCGGTTCCCGGCACCAGGAAGTGATCTTTCGCTGCGTCGGGCGGCCTCCGCCGTGGATCTGCCGGTATCCTGGCCGGATGGCCGAGACTCTCGACGCGACCGACTGGGCGATCCTCGCGGAGCTCCAGCAGGACGGCCGCGTTCCGCTCACCGTGCTCGCCAAGCGGGTCAGCCTCAGCGCCTCGGCGACGACCGAGCGGGTCAGGCGGCTGGAGTCGGCCGGGGTGATCACCGGGTGCCACGCGAGCGTCGACCTGGAGAAGGCCGGGTACGCCGTGCTCGCCGTCGTGCGGCTCAAGTACCCGGGCAGCAACCACGGACCGCTCCACCGGCTGCTCGCGGAGCGGTTCGAGATCCTGGAGTGCCTGCGTACGACCGGCGACGACTGCTACGCCCTGAAGGTGGCGGCCCCGTCCATGGGGCGGCTGGAGGAGATCGTGAACGAGCTGGCGGCGTTCGGCAGCACCAACACCAACGTCGTCTACCGCCAGACGCTGCCCTACCGGGGCCCGCACGGCGGTTGACGCTCCCGCGGGAGGAGGCGGCCGCTCGTCCCCCGTCAGCCGCACGCCCCCCGGCCGCACGTCCCCGTCGGGCGACGAGCCCGTAGACGCTCCGGGCGGTCGGCGGGCATCCCCGAGCCGGGTGCCCCGCGGGCCGCCTGAAGCGATGCAGGAACAGTGCAACTAGCCCTTTCGGGTGCTTCCGGGCGAGCGTTACGGCGTGACGACGCTCAGGGGGTACCGATCCGACAGCGACTCCCCGGGTTCCGTGCGGCTCTCCGGATCCGGGCTCGGTCCGGATGACCTGCGCCATCAGATGACGCTGGTGGCCCTGGGAGACCATGATGCGTTCGCGCGCCTGTACGACGCCGTCGTCGCGCGGGTTCTGGGCCTGGTCCGCCGGGTGCTGCGGGATCCGGCGCAGTCCGAGGAAGTGACGCAGGAGGTCATGCTGGAGGTGTGGCGGACCGCGGCCCGCTACCGGCCGGAGCGGGGTGAGGTCATGCCGTGGGTCCTGACCATCGCGCACCGGCGGGCGGTGGACAGGGTGCGCGCGGTGCACGCCTCCGCCGACCGCGACCGGAGGGTTGCCGCCTCCTCCCACACCCCGGTCCTCGACGAGGTCCCCGAGCAGGCCGAGGGCCGGCTCGAACGCGAGCAGGTGCGACGCGTCCTGCGGCAACTCCCTCATCGGCAGCGCGAATCGCTGGTGCTCGCCTACTACGGCGGATACTCGCAGGCGCAGATCGCCGACATCCTCGGCACGCCGCTGGGTACCGTCAAGACCCGCATCCGTGACGGGATGATCCGGATGCGCGGCATCATCGCCACCGAGAGTTGACGGGTCCGGCCCGGCCCGATTGCCGGAGTCCAGGCTTCGGCCCCGCGCCGCCCTGCCGGACCCGCCCCGACCCGCGCCGCCCTGCCGGCCCCGACCCGACCCGCGCCGCCCTGCCGCCCCGACCCGCCCTGCCCGCTGTCCGGCTGAGCCGGCGCCGCTCTCACCCGCCGTCCGTCCAGGTCCCGGTCGCCATCGCGTACTCGGCGGCCAGCGCCTCCGCCATCGCCTCGACCGAGAAGCGGGCCGCCACCGTGCCCCGGCCGCGCGCCGCGACCTCCGCCCACCGCGCCGCGGGCAGGTCGCAGACCTCGCGCAGCCGCGCGGCGAGCTCCGCGGTGCAGCCGGTCGGCAGCAGGAAGCCGTTCACCCCGTCCCGGACGTAGTGCGGAACACCACCGCGAACCGGCCCGGCCGCGGGCAGGCCGGCGTCCATCGCTTCCAGCACCGCCAGCCCGAACTCCTCCTTGGCGCTCGGGCACACGTACAGCGCCGGGCCGCACCAGCGGCCCGAGGCCAGCGCCCGCTCCAGCACCCGGACCTGCCGGTTGGGCACGGCAGCCCACTGTGCGACCCGTCGCCGGGCCGCCGGCCGGGCGGACAACAGCCCGGAGATCCGGCTGCGCATCTCCGTCTCGGCGGACGTCGGGTGCGATGCCGAACCACCGACCAGGAGGAGGGCCGTCGACCGGTGGAGGCCGGCGTCGAGCCAGGCTTCCACCAGCCGGTCCTGCTGCTTGACCGGGTTCAGGCGGCCCACGCTCAGCAGCACCCGCAGCCCGGGTCCGGCGTCGAGGCCGTCCGGCCGGTCGCCACCGGCGAACAGCCGCCCCATGAGCGCTGCGGCGAGTTCCTCGTCGTCCTCGCCGGGTTCGAACGGCGGGATGCCCTCGGGCGGTGCGGCGATCCGGCCGGGACGGCGCTGCGGTGCCAGCTGGGGGAAGTGCTCGGGCAGGTCGGCGGTGCCCGCCCGGCCGGGAATCGTCACCAGCAGGTCGGCACGGGCGACCAGCCGGTCCGCGACGAAGACCCGGTGCAGGTCCGTGCGGAGGGCCGTGGCCGGCTCGGCCTGCGATCGCACCGGCAGACCGCGGTGCCGCTCGGCGGTCGTGCGGTGCGGGTCCGGTGTGACGGTGAAGGCGAACCGGGCGCCGCGTCGCCGTGCCGCCTCCGCCACGGCCAGCGAGCCGTCGTCGGCGAACCTCGCGTGGACGACGTCCGCGGCCGCTCCGGGCAGTGACAGGAGCCTGGTCGTCCACCAGGCCAGTGCCGCGCGGTGCACGGCCGCGGTCCGGGGCTCCAGCGGCCCCCGGTCGTCGACCGGGATCCGCAGCACCCAGTGGTCGGGACCCCGCCGCACCACCAGGGGTCGGCCGGCGCCCAGGTGCTCGGGCCCGGAGGTGACCAGGGTGAGCACACGCGCCACCCGGCCCGTGCGGGTCAGCGCATCGCCGAGCCCGCCGAGCAGGACGCTCATCCCGCCGCTCGGTCCCGCCCCGGGCTCGTCCAGCCGGCCCAGGAGCATCGACTGGGCGACGGTGAGGCCTCGCCCGGCCGCGTCCGGCAGCGGCCGTACCGCCCGCCGGAAGGCCTCACCGGCCGCTGCCCCCGGCACCGCCCGCTGCCAGGCCGCGGCGAGCAGCAGCCCCTCGTAGTGGTCGGCGGGCCGCAGCGCGACACGCGGCAGGACCTCCGCACCGTGAGGCGTCCCGGACAGGTAGCGCCAGACGGCGTGCCGCTCGGCCCGGTCCGCCGACCGCGCCCGTGCGGCGCACTCCGCGGCCGTCAGCGGACGCAGCCCGCCGGTCTCGGCCAGGTCGAGCAGGAAGGCGGCCTCCTCGGCGGGCGGCGTCGCCAGCAACCGGTGGCGCAGCACGGCACTCGCGTGCCGTCCGTGCCCGGCCGCCAGGGTCACCGTCCAGGCCTCGGCGAGCGCGGTACGGACGGTGGGCGGCCCCTGCGCCGCGCGCACCAGCTCCGCGGGGTCCACCGCGAGGCCGCCGCGGGCCGCGCGCCGCAGGGCCGCGACCGCGAGATCCTCCGCGGAGAGCCCGCCTGCCGTCCCGTCGGGCCCGCCGTGGCCGTACTCGGCCCGGGCGAGTGCCCCGAGGAGGTCCCGGTCGGCGCCGGTGGGGGAGTCGCGGGTCCAGAAGTGCCGACGCCACCGGGCCAGTTCGTCGTCGACCGGCCGGTCGGCGCCGCCGTCCGGGGCGCTGCGGGGGTGTGCGGAGGTGCCGGGGGCGTTCCGCTCCACTGGGTCGGCCTCCCGTCGGTGGCGTGCAGCTGTCACAGCGCGTCGTTCGGAGCCGGGGGCCGGACGGATTGGCCGTACGGCGGCCCGCCCGCCGGCGTCCGGAACCGACCGCCACACCCCCGCGGTCTGGCATCATCGGCATGGCCGGACGTGCGTCCTGCGCCGCCCGACGCCCGCGAGAGGACTGGGAGGACGCAGTGGCCCGTGTCGTGGTGATCAGTCCGCCGTTCCGGTCGCACGCCGCACCGCTGAGCGTGCTCGGAGCCGCGCTGCGCCGGGCGGGCGCGGACGTGTCGCTGGCCTGCACATCGGCCTTCACCGACCTGGCCGACTCCGCGGGGCTCGGCTTCCTGGAGCTCACCGTCACCCGCAACGCCAACCACGGCATCGCCGAACGCACGGCGCAGGACGATGCCGAGGCGGCCCGGCTGCGGGAGTTCCTCGACGCGACCACCGAGGGAGCGGTACCCGCGCTGCTCACCCAGGCCCGCCATCGCCGGGCCGACATGCTGGCCGAACCCGACCGCGTGCTGCGTGACCTGCGCGAACTCGACCGCCGGGTGCGGCCCGACTGGTACGTCGTCGACCAGCTCAGTTACCCGGTGACACTGGCCCTGCACTGCCTGGGGCTGCCGTACGCGACGTTCTGCCCCGGCCACCCCAGCTATCTCCCCGCAGGCCCGGACGCCTTTTTCGGCCTGCCGTACGCGTGGCCCGACACCGTGCGGCCCGACCCGGCGGCGCTCGCCCGGCTGCGGGAGGCGGCCGCAGCCAACGACACCGCCTTCACCGAGGCCTTCCGTGCGGCCGTCCGCCGGAACGCTCCGCGGCGCCCGCTCCCCGAGAGGGCGTTCACGCTCTGCTCGCCGCACGCGGTCGTGTTCAACTACCCGGCCTTCCCGTGGCTGCCCGCAGCCCCGACCGGACCGCGGGCCCTGTACACCGGGCACTGCGGACCGGAGCCGGGCGCCCCGGACCCGGCCTGGCAGGCCGTCGTCGACCGGCTCACGACCGGCGGACGCCCGCTCGTCCTCGTCGCGCTCGGCACCTTCCTGTCGGCCCGTCACGATGTCCTGCGGACCGTCACCGAGGGGATCCTGCAGTACACCGCAGCGTCCGTGATCGTCGCGGCCGGCGACCGGGTGGCCGACCTCACCCGGGCCCCGGTGCTGCGCGCCGCCCCGCACGACCGGCTCCACATCGCGGCCACCGTGCCGCAGCAGGCCCTGCTGCCATGCGTCGCCGCGATGGTCCACCACGGCGGCAACAACTCGTTCACCGAGTGCCTGAACGCCGGGGTGCCCGCGCTCGTCCTGCCGTTCTCCAGCGACCAGTTCGCCGTCGCCCACGACGCCGAGCGGGCCGGGGCCGGCCGCAGCCTGGACCCCAACACCCTCGACCCGCCGACCGCCGGTGCCGCCGTGCGGGCCCTGCTGAGCGGCGACCGGACCGCCAACGACGCCCTGCGCGAGGCGGTCCGGGCCCGTGGCCCCCGCTGGGCCGCCGCGGAACTGCTGCACCGGATGCCCGCCCGCCCGCCGTCCACGCCCTGACGCACGGCCCGCGATCCGTCCGCACCGCCGAAGTGCCGCCTGCGAGGAGGACGGGCCGCCGACGAGGACGGTGGCCGTGCTCTCAGGGGTGGTTCCCGTGACGGGCCTCCCCGCTCCGGTGTTCCGACGTGCCGGCGGTGACGGTCGCAGGTCCGGGCGTGTGTCCGGTCCGGTCGGTGACCGAGACGACGCCGTCCACGGACCGGCACAGACGCAGCACGATCGGGACGAGATACGGCGGATCGATCGTGCCGCTGAGGACGACCCGGCCGTGCGCGACCTCGATCCCGACGGCTGCCGGGCTCACGCCTTCCACGTGGCCGAGCACCTCCTCGACGATGTCGTGCCGGATCGCCCGGTCGTCGCGGAGGAAGACCCGGAGGAGATCGCTGCGGCTGACCAGGCCGACGAGTCTCCCGTCCCCGTCCACCACCGGCAGCCGCTTGATGTGGTGGCCGGCCATCAGGCGGGCGGCGGCGACCACGCTGGCACCGGGCGTGGTGCACACGGCCGGGCCGGTCATCAGATGGCGGGCAGTGGCCGCTCCGGTCCGGTCCGGGCCTTCGGCCGGCAGCGAGGGGGGCTGCATGCCGGAGGGGTCCTCCTGGGCGGCCTGGGTGCGCAGGAGATCCGCCTCCGAGACGATGCCCACCGGACGGTCGTCCGCGTCCACGACGGGGACGGCGGAGATGTCGAACTCGGTGAGCAGGTCGACGATCTCGCGGAACCCGGTCGCCGGTGCGACCCGCACGACCTCGCGGGTCATCACGGACCCGACGGTGCGATGCGTCAGCACGACGGCTCTCCATGCGCGGCGGCCTCCCGGGAGCCGGTCAGGTCGAGGATCTCGCCGGCCGGACGGCGCGGGGTGGAGGGCCCGGGCGGACCGTAACCGAGGCGCAGGACGAGCTGGGCGTAGCCGATTCCTTCGGCCGGGTCACGCAGACCCCGGCGGGTGTCGGGCCACTCGACGGCCTGGTGGAGGACGGAGGCACGCAGGCCGTGCACCGTGGCCACCAGCCAGACGCGCTGCATGGCCTGGCCCGCACGGAGCCAGTCCGCCCGATGGTCGCCGTGGGTGGTGAGAGCGGCCAGCTGGGGCAGCGCCTCGAAGCGCCGGGACGGCGCCGAGGACAGTGACCCGCCGGTGAAGCTGCGCATGGGCACGCGGGCGTCGTGGTCCTGGGGGCCCAGGGCGGCCGCCGGTATGCCGTCCGCCGCAGGTTTCTCCAGCCGTAGCCAGCTGCGGGTCTCGGCCATCCGTGCCAGGTCCCCTCCGGTGCGGCGTTCGGCCTCGGCGGTCAGGGAGAGCACCCGACGCACCCCGTCCTCCTCCAGGGCGGACAGCACGGCGCCTTCGTCGAGGGCCGCCGCGCTCAGCTCACCCAGGACCGCCTCCGGCACGTCGCGGTTGGCGAACGGTTCCCGGCTGGAGTGGCGCTGCCCGATCGCATCGAAGAGGTCCTTCCCGAACGGGGGCGACGAGGGGGCGGGACGGGAGAGGCGGACCGTGGCCGCCAGGGTCGGCTCGGCCGCATCGGGCAGGAGCCGCACCTCCGGATCCCGGCCGAGGCGGAGCCCGGCGACCCGCAGGTTGAACAGTGCGGCGCCGACCGAGATGTGCAGCGCCCGGCCGTCCGGGTCGGTGAGCGGTACGGCCCGTCCCGGGTCGGTGTACACGTGCATGCCGAGTGAGTCGTGCACCGGCGCGAAGCGCCACGGCTGGCTGTTGTGCAGAGACGGCGCCGCGCCTGCCGCGGAGGTGAGGAACAGCAACTGCTCCAGGGTCAGGGCGTACTCGGTCATGGCGGACTGCTTTCTGCTTCCGGCTGCCCCAGCCGTGGTGGACGGCCTGGGCGCTGTGACGAGTGGGGGCCGGGCGAGCGCCGCCGCGTCGGCGGTTCCCGCACGCGGCAGCCGGTGGCCGAGGCCGACCGGGGCGCGGCCTGCTGCGAACTCGTCGCCGATCCCGGGGACCGAAGGGTCGCGGCATCGGCGGTGACGGTCACGGCCGGGTCCGTCCTTCCGGCGGGTGCTCCGGTCTGCCGTGCGGGTACCGGTATCCGACTCCTCGTTCAGGCTTCGGTTCCATGCTTCTCCGGGCGGGGCTCCCCGACATGGGCCCACCGGCCCGGAAGGCCGGCCGGACGGCCCGGGCCCGAAAGGACTGCGGACGTTCCCGTTCCCCGCTCCGGCCGGACGGGGAAGTGTCCGTCCCTCCCCGCCGGTGTCCAGGGAGAAGCGCCTCCCGGCCACGCAGCGAGCGCCCGCCGGGCCGTCGGGCGCAGTCGACAGGGTCTCCTCCGTGCCCTGTGCGCCTTTCCGCCGAACGCCGGACAGGGCCGTTCGGGCCGGAGGGAGGCCTCAGTGGGCGGCTGCGCTGCCCCGGTACCGCGCGAGCTGTCCCGCGATGCGCTCGACGAGGGTCTCCACGGCGCCCAGGACCGGCGTGGACAGGCCCGTGCCGTGGGTGCAGTCGGCACCCTCCACCGCGTACACGACCAGCAGGCGCGGCAGCCTGTTCAGCTCCCGGGCGAGTCCGACGGCGTCGCCGAGCCCGAGCCCGTGGGAACTCGTCGCACCGTCGGCCCGTGCAAACCCCCTGCCGTCCACCACCAGGCGGTGCACCCGGCCGGGCTGTCCGGGGTGGGCGTGCGCCGCGTCCACGACGACGGCGAGGTCCGTCCCCTCCCAGTGACCGATCAGCCGGGCCGGGTCGCCGTCGCACACCACGAGGGCGGGCCCGTGCGGCACAGGCAGGCGCTCCAGCCGTTCCGACAGCCGGGCGACGACGGCCGGGCCGACGCCGTCGTCACGCCGGTACTCGTTGCCGACCCCGATGACGACGGCCCTCGCGGCGCTGCTCACCCGGCATGCCCTTCCCCTCCGCGACGCCCGTCAGCCGCGGCGGGCGCCGGATCGGCCCGGACGAGGCGGGGAGAGGGCCACCTGGACCATCGCGGTGCGTCCTTCCTGCGCCGGGGGCTCCGGGCTCCCCATACTGGGCAGCACAGCCGCACAGGTCCCAGGAGGTTCGGTGGCGACGGACGGCAGCAGCTCGGCGGTGATCGACAAGGACGGCCTGGACGATCTGATCACGGCCCTCGCCGACCGTGGCCGGACGGTGGTCGGACCCACCGTCCGCGACGGCGCGATCGTGCTGGCCGAGATCTCCGGCGGAGCGGAGCTGCCCTACGGCTGGGGCGTCGAACTGGAGGCCGGCACGTACCGGCTGCGCGCCCGCGAGGACGGCGCCGCGTTCGCACACAGCGCGGGGCCGCAGTCCTGGAAGACCTTCCTCCACCCGCCGCGGGTCCGTGAGTGGAGTGCCGACCGCGGCGCCGACGGCGACCTGGTGGTGACCGAGGACGACACCGTGCCCCCGTCGTACGCGTTCCTCGGGGTGCGCCCCTGCGACCTGCGGGCCATCGCGATCCAGGACCGGGTGCTGACCGGCGGCCGGTACACGGACCCCGCCTACCGGGGCCGCCGCGAGCGGGCCTTCCTCGTGGCGGTGGAGTGCACCGATCCGGGCGCCACCTGCTTCTGCGTGTCCATGGGCAGCGGGCCCGCCGCGGGGCCCGGTTACGACCTGGCGCTGACCGAGGTGGTGGACGCCGGCGGACACCGCTTCCTGGTGCGTGCGGGGAGCGAGGAGGGCGAGTCGGTGCTGGCGGGGCTCCCGCGCCGTCCCACCGATGCCGCCACCCGGGCCGCGGCCCGTGAGCGGGTCGAGGGGGCGGCGGACCGGATGGGCCGCAGCATGCCGCCGGTCGACCTCCGGGCACTGATGCGGGAGACCCTCACGGCCGCCCGCTGGGACGACGTCGCCGCCCGCTGCCTGACCTGCGGCAACTGCACCATGGTCTGCCCGACCTGCTTCTGCACCACGGCCGAGGACGTCACCGACCTGACCGGCGACCACGCCGAGCGCTGGCGGCGCTGGGAGTCCTGTTTCGACCTCGACTTCTCCCACCTGCCGACCGGCCCCGTCCGCGAGTCGCCGCGCAGCCGCTACCGGCAGTGGGCCACGCACAAACTCGGCACCTGGTACGACCAGTTCGGCAGCTCGGGATGTGTCGGCTGCGGTCGCTGCATCGTGTGGTGCCCGGTCGGCATCGACATCACCGAGGAAGCCCACGCGCTCCACCGGGAACGGGAGAGCCAGAGCCCGCCGGCCGGGGAGGACCCGTCGTGACGCTCGCGGGCCAGGGCTTCCTCGCCGCGCTGCCGCCCGGCCACCGCGACCGGCTCGCGGACCTCGGCCACGACGTCCCGATCCCCGCGGGCACCCGCGTCTTCGAGGAGGACGGCGTCGCGGACCGGTTCTGGATCATCCGGTCCGGGACCGTCGCGCTCGACGTCCACGTCCCGGGGCGGCGGTCGGCCGTCGTGGAGACCCTCGGCGAGGGCGATCTGCTCGGCTGGTCCTGGTTGTTCGAGCCGTACCGGTGGCACCTGGGCGCACAGGCCCGCAGGACGGTCACGGCCACCGAGTTCGACGCCGGGCGCGTCCGCCACGCCTGCGGGACGGACCCCGCCTTCGGCCTGGCGGTGACCCACGCGGTCGCAGCCGTGATCGCCCGCAGACTGAAGGCGACCCGCACCCGGCTGCTGGACCTCTACGGGCCTCCCGGCACCGGGACGGCCGACGGACCGGCGGGATGACAGCGCCCGTCACGGCGGCACGCCGCGCCGCGACGCCCGTCCCGTACCGGGTGCTCACCCGCGAGACCGAGACGGCGGACATGACCACCCTCGTCCTGGAACCGGCCCGCTCCGCCCTGCCGCCCTTCGCACCCGGGCAGTTCGCGATGGTGCACGCGTTCGGCGTCGGCGACATCCCGCTGTCCGTCAGCGGGATCGACGGGGACCGGCTGACGCACACCGTCCGGGCCGTCGGCGCGGTCTCCGCCGCGCTGCACGGGCTGGGGACCGGTGCGACGGTCGGCGTGCGCGGCCCGTTCGGCACCGGCTGGGAACTGCCCGCCGCGGCCGGCCGCGACCTCCTGGCCGTCGCCGGCGGCATCGGCCTGGCGCCGCTGCGCCCACTGGTCCGCTCCGCGCTCGCCGCCCCGGAGGCCTACGGGCGGCTGAACGTCCTGATCGGCTCCCGCACCCCCCGGGACCTGCTCTACGCGGGGGAGACACGCAGATGGCAGCAGCAGGCCCGGGTGCTGACCACCGTCGACCGCCCCGACGCGTCCTGGGAGGGGGAGGTCGGTGTCGTCACGACCCTGCTCGACCGGGCCGCCTTCGACCCCCGGACGCTGGCGGCCTTCATCTGCGGCCCCGAGCCGATGATCCGCGCAACCGCCACGGAACTCGTCCACCGCGGAGTCGCCCCCGAACGGATCGCGGTCTCCCTGGAACGCACCATGCACTGCGGCACCGGCCACTGCGGCCACTGCCAGCTCGGCCCCCTCCTGCTCTGCCGCGACGGCCCGGTCGTCACCTGGACCACCGCCCGACCCCTGCTCGCGGTAAGGGAGTTGTGACATGACGGACGAGCCCCGCAGGCGGCCGACGCTCGCGGTCTGGAAGTTCGCCTCCTGCGACGGCTGCCAGCTCACCCTGCTCGACTGCGAGGACGAACTCCTCTCCCTCGCCGGACAGGTGGACATCGCGCACTTCCTGGAAGCCTCCAGCGCGAGCGGGCCGGGCCCGTACGACCTGTCGCTGGTCGAGGGCTCGGTCACCACCCGGCAGGACATCGACAGGATCCACCACGTCCGAGCGGTCTCGCGGCGCCTGGTGACCATCGGCGCCTGCGCCACCGCCGGAGGCGTCCAGGCACTGCGCAACTTCGCGGACGTCGACGAGTTCCGGGCCGCCGTCTACGCCCGCCCCGACTACATCGCCACCCTGGCCACCTCGACCCCCGTCAGTGCCCACGTGCCCGTCGACCTCGAACTGCGCGGCTGCCCCATCGATCGCCGCCAGCTCCTGGAGGTCATCACCGCCCACCTGGCCGGACGCACACCGGACATCCCCGCCCACAGCGTCTGCTTCGAGTGCAAGCAACGCGGCACGGTCTGCGTGACGGTCGCCCACGGCACCCCCTGCCTCGGCCCGGTCACCCACGCCGGCTGCGGCGCCATCTGCCCCACGTTCGGGCGCGGCTGCTACGGCTGCTTCGGCCCCGGCAACTCCACCAACCTCCCCGCGTTCGTGCCGCTGCTGCGCCGCGACGGCATGGACACCCTCGACGTGGTGCGGGTGCTGCGCACCTTCAACACCGCCGCCCCCGAGTTCGACGCGGCCGCACGGAAGGAACTCGAACGGTGACCCACCGCGGCTCCCGGGTGCTGCGCGTCGGATCGCTCTCCCGCGTCGAGGGCGAGAGCTCCCTGTACCTGCGGGTGCAGGGAGCCGAGGTCGCCGAGGCCCGGCTGGCCATCTACGAACCCCCGCGCTTCTTCGAGGCGTTCCTGCGCGGACGCTCGTACACCGAACCCCCCGACCTCACCTCCCGGATCTGCGGGATCTGCCCGATCGCCTACCAGCTGAGCGCCTGCCGTGCGATCGAGGACGCCTGCGGCGTCACCGTGGACGGCCAACTGGCCGCGCTGCGCCGCCTGATCTACTGCGGCGAATGGATCGAGAGCCACACCCTGCACGTCCACCTCCTGCACGCACCCGACTTCCACGGCTGCGACAGCGTCATCGAACTCGCCCGGACCGCACGCGCGGACGTCGAACGCGGCCTGCGGCTCAAACAGGCCGGCAACGCGATCGTCGAACTGCTCGGCGGCCGGGCGATCCACCCGGTCAACGTCCGTCTCGGCGGCTTCCACCGGGTGCCGGTCAGGGCCGAACTCCAGCCACTGAAAGAACAGTTGCTCAGAGCACGCGACGACGCCGAGCTGACCGTCCGCTGGGTGGCCGGGTTCGACTTCCCCGACGCGGGGTGCGACCACGACCTGCTCGCCCTGACCGAACCCGACACCTACGCCATCGAATCGGGCACCCCGACCGTCATGCCCGCCCCGAACACCGCCGGACTGCCCGCCACGAGCAGCCGCGCCCTGCCCACCCGCACCTTCGGCGTCCGCGAGTTCGGCGACCACGTCGTCGAGAACCAGGTGCCGCACTCCACCGCCCTCCACGCCCGCCTCGACGGCCGCCGCCACCTGACCGGCCCCCTCGCCCGCTACGCGATCAGCGGACGCCTGCTCTCGCCGATCGCCCTCCGGGCCGCCCGGGACGCCGGACTCGGCGACCCCCGGCAGGGCACCGTCTGCCGCAACCCCTACCGCAGCATCGTCGTCCGCGCCGTGGAGGTGCTCCACGCCGTCGACGAGGCGCTGCGCCTCATCGACGCCTACGAAACCCCGCCACGTCCCCACATCGAGGTGCGCCCGCGGGCCGGAACCGGCCACGGCGCGACCGAGGCGCCACGCGGCCTGCTGCACCACCGCTACACCCTGGACGCCCGGGGGACCGTCACCGAGGCGGTCATCGTCCCGCCCACCGCGCAGAACCAGGACGCCATCGAGGAGGACCTCCGGCGCGCCGTGCAGGAACACCTGCGGACGGGGGAGCCCACCGACGCCGAACTGACCACCCTGTGCGAACGGGCCATCCGCAACCACGACCCGTGCATCTCCTGCTCCACGCACTTCCTCGACCTCACCGTCGACCGGACCTAGGGCGGCACCTGACCGTGCTGCCGTCGGCCCCGCCGGTATCACGGCGTTCTGCGACCGTGCTCGGCGGCGACCCTGCGGGCGTGGTCGACGATCTCCGCGGCGGTGTGCTCGTCGATGCCGAGGGCGTGGGTGAGGCGGTGGGCGCTCCAGCCGTGGCGGGCGAGCAGGACGGCGACCGGGTGATGGCCGGAAGCCTCGACGGAGGGCCCCACGGGCGCGGGGACGAAACGCCTCGGCGCGGCAGGGACGGTCGTGCGGCGACGTACCAGGGCCCTGCGCAGTTCGTCCGCGCCCCAGACGACGAAGGGGAACGGTGCCACGATCGCCAGCTGGGCCGGGCTGAGGCCGGCGGTGCCGAACACGTGGTGCAGCGGGGGCAGGTAGACGATGGCGGCGGCGAAGGCGAGTGAGAAGCCGATGCCGACGAGCAGCTGCCGGTTGCCGAGGACACCGACGGACCGCAGGGAGGCGCGTTCGGTGCGGGCGGCGAAGGCGGTGCCGATCTGGCAGGTGACGATGCCCAGCCAGGTGACGGTGGTGGCCTGCTGGTAGACCGGATGAAGCGTGCTGCCCGCCCCCGTCGGGTCGCCGGGGTGCCAGCCGCCCAGCGTCAGGGTGAGCAGGAAGCCGCCCATCACGAGGAAGGCCGAGATCAGGCCGAGGAATCCCCAGGCCCGGGCCAGCATCGACCGCTGGATCACCTTCTCGCCGCGCGGGCGCGGCGGGCGGTCCATCAGGCCGGGCTCGGCGCGTTCGCGGCCGAGCGCGAGCGCGGGGAGGGTGTCCGTGCCGAGGTCGACGGCGAGGATCTGCATCACCGTGAGCGGGAGCGGGACGGCGCCGCCGGCGAGGGCGAAGACCAGGAAGGGGACGACCTCGGGGACGGCGTGGGCGAAGATGTAGACGATGAACTTGCGGATGTCGTCGTACGTCCGCCGCCCGGCCTCGACCGCCGCGATGATCGTCGCGAAGTTGTCGTCGGTGAGCACCATCGTGGCGGACTCGCGGGCGACGTCGGTGCCGGAGCGGCCCATGGCCACGCCGATGTCGGCGCGGCGCAGTGCGGGCGCGTCGTTCACCCCGTCACCGGTCATCGCGACGGTGTGGCCCTCGGCGCGCAGCGCGTCCGCGATCCGCAGCTTGGCCTCGGGCGAGGTGCGGGCGAAGATCACTTCGTCGCCGCGGGCGAGCAGGGTGTCGAGCTCCTTCTCGCCCATGGCCGTCAGCTCGGTGCCGGTGACGATGCGGGAGCCGCGGTGGCCGATGCCGACCCCGCCGGCGACGGCGGCGGCGGTCAGGCCGTTGTCCCCGGTGACGACGTGGACGGTGATCCCGGCGCGGTGGGCGAGGGTGATCGCGCCGGCGACCTCCGGGCGGGCCGGGTCGGCCATCGCGACCAGGCCGATCAGGCACAGATCCCGTTCGGCCTCCTCCCGCCGGTCCGGCGGTGCCTGGCCCGGCCGAAGGGGGCGCCGGGCCACGGCGAGCACCCGCAGCCCCCGGTCGGCCATGGTGCCGACGGCGCGGACGACCTCGCTCCTGTCGGGCGGGGTGAGCAGCCGCTCCCTGCCGTGGTCGAGAAGCCGGGCGGCCCGGGCGAGGACCTCCTCGGGTGCGCCCTTGGTGTGAAGGACGACCGTGCCGTCCTCGGGGTCCGCCGTCGTCATCAGCTTGATGCGGGGATCGAAACGGAACAGCGCCTGGCGGTCCGCGTCGCGCCGGTCGGGCACGCACACCGCACCGAGCCGGGCGGTCAGGTCGAGCAGGGCGACCTCGGTGGGATCGCCGTGACCGGCGTCCGGGTGGGCCGTCGTGCAGACCGCCGCCGCTTCGGCGAGCAGCCGGACCTCCGGCGGCGGATCCTCCGGGGTGCCGACGGCGTACTCCCCGCCCGGCGTCCAGACGGCCGTGGCCAGCATCCGGTTCTCGGTCAGGGTGCCCGTCTTGTCCGTGCAGACGACCGTGGTGGAGCCGAGGGTCTCGACGGCGGAGAGTCGCTTGACCACGGCCCCGCGCCGGGCCAGGTCGCGGACACCGGAAGCCAGCGACAGCGTGATGGTCGGGAGCAGGCCCTCGGGGACGTTGGCGACGAGCAGGCCGATCGCGAAACTCGCGGCTGCGGCCAGCGACAGGCCCGCGGCGAGGCCGATCGGCAGGAAGGCGACCCCCACACCGATCGCGACCAGCGCGATCAGGCGGGCGGCCCGCTTGACCTGGCGCTCCAGCGGGCTCTCCTCACGGTGGGTGCGCTGGCTCAGTGCCGCGATCCTGCCCAGTTCGGTGTGCATCCCGGTGGCGGTGACCACCGCCCTGGCCTGTCCGCCGGTGCAGGCCGTTCCGGAGAACAACAGGTCACGGGCGTCGAGCAGTTCGCCCTCGACGTCCACCAGGTCCGCCGAGCGGAACACCGGCACCGACTCGCCCGTCAGCGCCGAGAGGTCCACCTCCACACCGCCGGACAGCAGCCGGGCGTCGGCCGAGATCCGCTCGCCCTCCTCGATCACCAGGATGTCGCCGGGGACCAGCGACGTGGCCGCCACCTCGCGCCGCACCCCGTCCCGGACGACCGTCGCCCGGTCCGGCAGGAAGGCGTTCAACGCCTCCACCGCCTTCTCCGCCTGCTGTTCCTGGGCGAAGGCGAGTGCGGCGTTCAGCAGGATCACGGCCACGATCGCCACGGCGAGCGCCGGCGCTCCGCTGACGGCGGCGAGGACCGCCGCGAGTGCGAGGAGAAGGGCGAGCGGGTGGGTGAACTGCTGGGCGAGCTCGCCGGGCCAGCGCCGTCCACCCCGGCGGATGAGGGTGTTCGGGCCGTGAACGGCCTGGCGGCGGGCCGCCTCGCGTTCCGGCAGGCCCCGGCCCGAGGTGCGCAGGTCCCGGAAGAGCAGGGAGACCGGTTCGCGCGGGTCCGGAGCGTCGTCTCCGTCGCCCGGCTGCCGGAGTGCGGCCTGTCCGACGGTGTCGTGGCCGTCGGTACTCATGGGTTCGGGTGACCGGTCGGTCGGGGCACGGTGACGACCGGGCAACGCACGTGGTGCAGGAGGCCGTGCGGCACGGAACCCGTCCGCATGCCGTCGGCGGCCCGGGTCGTCGCGAGCCGATCCGGGCCCCGGGAGCCGACGCCGGGGACCACCGGACGGCGTCTGCTGACGGGTGCCATGGCTCCTCCACCGGTCGTCGACGGGCGGCCCGTGGGATCCGGGCCCCGTACGAACCGTAGGCGGCGGCCCGCGAGGGGCGGCAGGGCCGAGTGGCCCCGACAGGACGGCCGGGTGCACCCGCGGCCTTGGGGCCTGACGCGCCCGTGCAGGACCTCGCTGGCGGATCGGGCGGGAGGGGTGCAGCGTGGGAGGTGACCGAGACGGAAGCGAGGTGGTTCCGTGTGACCGGGAACGGCTCGACGGGCCGCGTCGTGGTGGGCGTCGACGGCTCGTCCTCCTCACGGGCCGCGCTGCGATGGGCGGTGAACCAGGCGGTCCGGACGGGAGCGACCGTGGACGCGGTGGGTGCGTGGGAGGCCACGCCGCTTTTCGCCGGCCCCACCGTGGTCGACCCCACGCTCGAGGCGGAGACGGCACGCCGACGTTTCGACCAGGAGGTCCACGACGTGCTCGGGGACGACCGGCCGGTCGAGGTCCGCGAACACCTGGTGCGCGGAAATCCGGCGGACGTCCTGCTGGAGGCTGCCGTCGGTGCGGAACTCCTGGTCGTCGGCAGCCGCGGGCACGGCACCTTTGCCCGTGCCCTGCTCGGTTCGGTGAGCCAGCGGTGCGCGTTGCACGCCTCCTGCCCCGTGGTGATCGTCCGTCCGCCCGCCTGATCGCGGTCGGACGTTCTCGTCCTCGTCCGTGGGGGACCCGGCGATCCCGTCGGCCGGTGACCGGGAGCCACGGCACCGGTGACGCCGTGGTGGCCGCACGGCTCGTCCGGCCCTCGGCCGTGGCGGCGTTCGTGCTGCCTGCCCACCGGGCTCCGGGGCCCTGATCGGTCGGCGGTCCGGACTCAGAGGGAGAAACGGTGGCTCCCGCCCGGCAGGACGGTCGTCGACGAGCCCCGGAAGACGATCCTGACGGGTGCCTGGTGGCCCTCGGGAAGGCTGACCGTGACGGTGCGCCGGTCGGCGGCGAGACGGACGCCCCAGTGCCCGCGGTAGCGGAGGTCCAGTTCCAACCGGCCGATCTCCGAGGGCAGGCGGGGGTCGAGCCAGAGCGCGTCCTGGCGGATCTCCAGGCCCGTGTAGCAGCGTTGCAGGAGGTCGACGGTGCCCGCCATGGCGCCGAGGTGGACGCCCTCGGCGGTGGTGCCGCCCTGTACGTCGATCAGGTCGCCGTGGAGGGCGTCGCGGAAGAACCGCCAGGAGGCGCGGCGGTCGGTGCGGGTCAGGACCCAGGCGTGCACCACCGCGCTGAGGGTGGAGCCGTGGACGGTGCGCCGCAGGTAGTAGTCGGTCGTGCGGTGCTGCAGTTCGTGGCCGGCCGGATAGCCGAGCCGGCGCAGGAGGTCGCGGACCTCGCGGGCGGAGAACAGGTAGAACAGCATGAGGACGTCCGCCTGCTTGGAGGCCCGGTACCGGTTGACGGTGTCGCCCTCGGCCTCCAGGACGCGGTCGAGCCGGCGCAGGTCGGGGTAGCGCCGGCGGTAGGCGGCCCAGTCGAGTTCGGCCAGGCGCTCGTAGCCGTCGAACTGGCTGAGGACCCCGTCGTGGAACGGCACGTGCAGGCGGCGGCTCACCTCCTGCCAGCGGTCGAGCTCGCCGGGGTCGAGCGCGAGCCGCTCCAGCAGCTCCTCGCGCCGGTAGGCGGGCAGCGCGTGGACGGCGTCGAGGGCGCGGGCGAGCACCCAGGAGGCCAGGACGTTGGTGTAGGCGTTGTCGTCCAGCCCCGGGCGGTCGGACCAGGGGTAGGCGTCGTGGTACTCGTCGGGTCCGAGGACGCCTCGGATCGAGTACCGGTCGCGCCGCGGGTCGTGCACGGCCGCCGACGACCAGAAGCGGGCGATCTCCAGCAGCATCTCGGCGCCGGTGCCCGCGAGGAAGTCGAGGTCGCCGGTGGCCTGGTAGTGCTGCCAGACGTTGTACGCGACGGCGGAGCCGACGTGGCGCTGGAGGTGGCTGTGGTCGGGCAGCCAGCGCCCCGACAGCGGGTTCAGGTGGAGCCGCTGCGACTCCTCCGCGCCGTCCGACGCGCTCTGCCACGGGTACATCGCCCCGCGCAGGCCGGCCTCCCGGGCGGCCTGCCGGGCGGCGTCGAGGCGGCGGTGGCGGTAGCGCAGCACGGCCCGGGCCAGCTCGGGGAAACGCAGGTTGAGCAACTGGAGGACGAACAGCTCGTCCCAGAAGACGTGACCGCGGTAGGCCTCGCCGTGCAGGCCGCGCGCCGGGATGCCGACGTCGAGGTCGACCGAGTGCTCGGAGTAGGTCTGCAGGAGGTGGAACAGGTGCAGCCGTACGGCGCCGATGCCGTCGAAGTCCGCGTCGATCCGGCAGCGGCGCCACAGCTCCGTCCAGCGCAGGGCGTGGTCACGGGCGAGCCGGTCGAAGCCGGGGGCCTGTGCCGCCAGCGTCCGGGCGGCTCGCAGCGGAGCACCGATGGCCGGATCGCGGGAGGTGTACACGGCCACGGTCTTCTCCACGGTGACCGGCGACCCCTGCGTCGCCTCCACGACGAGCGTTCGGGCCGCCATGCCGTCCCGGAGCTCGTCGGTACGGGTCACCGGGAGGGGGGTTCCCGCCCGGTGCACCCGGGTGCGGGCGGCGAGCGCGATGCGCAGCGGCGAGCCGGCCGCCGCCACCTGGAGCCACAGGGTGCCGTCGGGATCCGCGCCCTGCCCGTCGGGGCGGAGGTGCCGGCCGGTCAGCAGCCGGTAGCGTGCGACGCCGGTGTTGGACACGTCCGCGTCGAGCGCGGAGCGGACCTCCAGCGGGCCGGACCAGTTCTCGGGGACGAGTTCGGTCTCCAGCGCCACCAGGTGCGGCTGGGCCTGGCTGGCGATCCGGCGCTGCACCAGCTTGGTGCGGCGGCCGGATCCGTCCACGACGACGGCGTGCCGGGTCAGGACGCCGCGGCGCAGGTCCAGCTCCAGCCGCTCGGTGGCGGCGGGCCCGGCGAACCAGTCGCCGCCCGCCGGCCGGAAGGTGAGGGGGAGCCAGTTCGGGCAGTTGACCAGGTCCTCGTTCTCGACGGTGCGGCCGCCGACCACGGAGACCGCGCGGTCGTAGCAGCCGGCCAGGTAGGTGCCCGGGTAGTGGACGCCGTCGGCGCGGCTCTCGGGCGCAGCCGCACGGCTGACCAGGTAGCCGTTCCCCACCGCGCACAGCACCTCGCGGACGCCCTCCTCGGCCGGGTCGAAGCCCTCGTAGCCGAGCCGCCAGGGCTCTGCACGTCCGGCGCCGTGGAGGGCCGTGCTCCCCGCTCTCACGGTGCGTCGTCGGAGGCCGTCGTTCCGGCGCTGCGGATGACGCGTCCGGTGACCTTCTCCGGGCTGATCCGCACCCAGGTGTCGCGCCCGTCGCCCACCCAGGGCCTGGGGTCGGCGTGCTTCCCGAACCACGTCACGGCGTCCGCCTCGGTGACCTGACGGGCCGGGCCGGTGACGAGGACGCTCCAGCCGGTGCCGAGCGCCTCGTCGAGCCGGTCGACCTCGAAGGCGACCTGCTTTCCCACCGCGGTGGCGGCGACGCTCCGCGTCGTGGTGCGGTAGAGCACGGTGCCGTCCAGGATGCGGTAGTTGACCGGCAGGACCTGCGGGCCCCCGGAGGTGGACAGGGCGACCCGTCCGACGCCGCCCGGTTCCATCCTCGCCCAGCACTCCCAGGGTTGCAGCTCCTCCACCACGGGGCGCAGGGACGGCGTGCCCTGTCCGGGCGGCAGGTCGAGGCCCCCTTCGAGGAGGTACCGGACGGACGTGCCGAGCGGGCCCGCGAGCGCGGTGACCGTCTCCACGCCGACGTCGGCCGGCCGCGTCTCCAGGTGTTCGAGATAGGTGGCGGCCACACCGGCCCTGGACGCCACCTGCTCGCGGGTGAGTCCCACCTGCTCACGGCGGTGCGCGACGCGGCGGCCGATGTCACCGGGCTGCGGGGGACGGCCCTTGCTGCGGCTGCGTTCCGATGTGCTCATGAACATCGCTGTTCTCCCGTCGCGGCCACCTGTGTCCGATGGGGCTCCCGGCCTTCATCGTCCGGCGCGCCCTGCGCGCGGGCGAGGGCCGTTCGGGACCCGGCGGACGGCCGACCGGCCCTGCCGGACACGTGCCGGGCGCCGAAGGTCCGCTCGGGGCCGACCGGCCCTGGCGCGGCGCGGCGGTGCGGGCGGACGCTGGAGTCGGACCCGCCACGGGCCGCCCTGCCGTGGCCGGGCCGGACCGAGGGAGCCGCAGATGTCCACCGCTCCGTACCTGCCGTCCGCCGCGGAAGTCCTGCTGGCCGACGGCACGACCGCGTTCATCCGGCCGCTCGGGCCACGGGACCGGGCCGCCGCACTGGACCTGCACGAAGTCCGGATGTCCGAGGCGAGCCGCCGGATGCGCTTCTTCGGTGTCAGCCGTACGGCGCCGCAGATCGCCGCCGACCGCCTCTGCGGGCCGCCCCGCCCCGGCTTCCTGGCGCTGGGCGCGTGGGCCGGGGGCGAGCTGATCGGGGAGGCCGACTACGAGGCCGGGGCCGGCCGCGAGGACACCGCGGAGCTGGCCCTCTCCGTCGCGGACGCGTGGCAGCACCGCGGCGTGGCGACCCTGCTCGTCGAGCACCTGCTCCACGCCGCCCGCGAGCGCGGCGTCCACGTGGTCGAGGCCGACACCCTGGCCGGCAACCGGGCGGTCCACCAGGTCTTCTCCGACCTCGGACTGCCCGTCCGCCGCAAGCTCGAACAGGGCGAGATCCGGGTGCGGGTCCCGCTGGACGAGGCCGACGAGCGGTACCGCGAGGCGGTCGACGAGCGCGGGCGAACCGCCGACGTGGCCAGCCTCGCGGCGCTGCTGCGGCCCCGCTCGGTCGCGGTCGTCGGCGCGTCCCGGCGGCCCGGGTCGGTCGGCCGGACCGTCCTGACCAAGATCCGTGAAGGGGGGTTCACCGGCCCGGCGTGGGCGGTCAACCCCCGTGCCGGGACGGTCGCGGGCGAGCCCGCGTACCCCTCGGTCGCCGGCCTGCCGGGAGTGCCCGACCTCGCGGTGATCGCGGTTCCGCCCGCCGCGGTGGCGGGCGCGGCGGAGGAGTGCGGCCGGGCCGGGGTCCGGGCCCTGGTGGTGCTCACGTCCGGCCTCGACGCCGCCGTCGCCCGTCGACTGGTGCACGCCTGCCGCAGCCACAGCATGCGCCTGGTCGGCCCGAACAGTCTCGGCATCGCGCAGACCGACCCGGCGGTCCGGCTGGACGCCGAGTTCGGCGGGGCGTTCCCGCTGCCCGGCACCGCGGGGGTCGCCGCGCAGTCCGGCGGAGTCGGCATCGCCCTGATCGAGCGGCTCACCTGGCTCGGCATCGGCGTCTCCGGTTTCGTCTCGCTCGGGGACAAGTACGACGTCAGCGGCAACGACCTGCTGCAGTGGTGGGAGAGCGACGGTCTGACCGACCTGGTCCTGCTGCACCTCGAATCCTTCGGGAACCCGCGCGCCTTCGCCCGCACCGCCCGCCGGGTCACCCGCCGACTGCCGGTGCTCACCGTCGACGCCGGCCGCTCCGCGGCCGGCCGCCGGGGCGCCGCGTCGCACACGGCCGCCGCCGCGACCCCGACCGTCACCAGGGAGACCCTCTTCCGGCAGGCCGGCATCACCGCGGCCCGCAGCATCGCCGAACTGGTCGAGACCGCGGCCCTGTTGCACAGCCAACCGCTGCCCGGCACCCGCGGCACCGTCGCCGTGGTCTCCAACGCCGGTGGCATCGGCATCCTGGCCGCCGACGCCTGTGCCGAGGCCGGACTGCTCCTGCCGACCCTGCCCGCCGACCTGGCGGCCGACCTGCTCGGCCTCCTCCCCGCCGGCGCGAGCGCCACCAACCCGGTGGACACCACGGCGGCCGCCGACCCGGCGGAGGTGCGCGGCTGCATCGACGCGCTGGCGCGCAGCCGGGCCGTGGACGCCCTGCTGGTCTGCCTGGTGCCGACCGCCCTGACCGTGGACGCCGGACACGACCCGGTCCGGGCCCTGCTGGACGCACCGGCCAGGAGGGAGATCCCCATGGCCGCCGTTCTGGTCAGCCAGGAGGTGCCGGTCCGGTACCTCCCCTGCGCGGACGGCGATCTCCTCCCCGTCTACGCGGACTCCCGCGCCGCCGCCCGGGCCTTCGCCCACGCCCGCGACCGCGCGCGGTGGCTGGCCGAACCGCCCGCCCGCGACGCCGTGGCCACCGGCACCGACCCGGACGCGGCACGGCGGATCGCCGACGACCCCCTCACCGCCCGTCCCGGCGGCGGCTGGCTCGACCCGGACGCGACCTCCCGGCTCCTCGCGTGCTACGGGCTCCCGCTCACCACGTCCCTCTGGGCCCGGGACGAACACACCGCCGTCCTCGCGGCGCGGTCGCTGTGCCGCACCGGCCACGACGGCAGGGTCGCGGTGAAGGCCTACTGGCCGGGGCAGGTCCACAAGAGCGTGGAGGGAGCCGTCCGCACCGGGCTGGCAGGGGACGACGAAGTCCGTGCGGTGTACCGCGACTTCACCGAGCACTTCGGCGACCGGATGGCCGGCGTCGTCGTGCAGCCGATGGCCGCGCCCGGCCTCGAACTGCTCGCCGGCGTCGTGAAGGACCACGTGTTCGGCCCCCTGGTCGTCCTCGGCCTCGGCGGCACCGCCACCGACGTGCTCGACGACCGGTCCGCCCGGCTCGCCCCGCTGACCGAACGCGACCTCACCACGATGGTCACCGAACTGCGCAGCGCCCCGCTGCTCCTGGGCCGGCCGGGCCGGGAGCCCGTCGACCTGGCGGCGGTGGAGCGGATGCTCGCCGCGCTGTCCCGGCTGGCCACCGACCTCCCGCAACTCGCCGAGGCCGACCTCAACCCCGTGACGGCGAGGTCCGACGGGCTGGTGTGCGTCGACGCCAGGATCCGCCTGGAGCCCCCGCCGGTCTTCGACCCGTACCTGCGCCGGCTGCGCAGACTGCCGGGCACGGACGTCCCGGAGGACGAGGAGCGGTGAGACACGGTGCCGCCGCCGGACCTCCGCTCAGCGTACGAGGACGCGCTCACCGGATCGGGGGACCACGGCGGTCCAGCCGAGTTCGCGGTCGATCCTGTCGCGTAGCGACCGGGAGCCCCCGGGTTCGCCGTGCACCAGGTAGGTGGCGCTCGGGGGCGGTGCGGTGCGGAGCCAGTCGATCACCTCGGCGGCGTCGGCGTGGGCCGAGAAGGCGGGCACATCGACGATCTCGGCCCGGACCGGCACGTAGGTGCCGTACATCTTCAGCACCTCGGCGCCGTCCACCAGGTCGCGGGCCCGGGTGCCGGCCGCCGCGTAGCCGACGACGATCACGGTGTTGCGCGGGCCGGGCAGCAGCCGGCGCAGGTGGTGGACGACCCGGCCGCCCGTGGCCATGCCGGAGGCGGACACCAGGACCGAGGGCCCGGCGGCGCGCTCCAGTGCCAGCGACTCCTGCAGCGAGTGGATCGGTCTGAAGGGCTCCGGATCGAGGGCCGTCGCGCCGTCGTCCAGCACGTCGGGGCGCAGTTCCGGGGAGCGGGCGGCGAAGGCGTCACGGTAGATCTGCAGGGCGGCCAGCGCCATGGGGCTGTCCACGCGGACCGGGGTCAGCGCCGGCCCCCGGAACCCGCCGCGGACCAGGCGCGGCAGGTAGCCGCAGTGGTCGAGGTGGGCGTGGGTGAGCACCACGGCCTGGATGTCCGCCGGATCGAGCGGCAGCGGACGCCAGTTGCGGCGGCGCAGCTCGGCCAGGCCCTGGAAGAGGCCGCAGTCGACCATGATCCGGGCGTGGTCGGTCTCCACCATGAACTTGCTGCCCGTGACGGTCCCGACGCCGCCGAGGAAGGTGAGGAGGCCGGGCCGGGGCTCCGGGGGAGGGGGGCGCTGCCGGCTGTCGTCATCGTGTCCTCCCGGTGGCCTCCTCGCTCCCATGCCGGCGCGGTACCGGTCCGGCTTCCTGGGCCGTTGCGGCCCGGTGGCCGGACCGAACGGCCCTGTGCGGGCCGCCGTGCCCGCCGGACAGTGGAGTGGTACGGCTACCCGCGAAGGGGTGAGGACCATGCAGCACCGCAGCGTCCACGACGTGATGACCCAGGAGGTCGTCACCGCCGGGCCCGACACGCCGTTCAAGGAGATCGCGGGGCTCTTCCACCGCAACGACATCACCGCGATCCCGGTCGTCGACGACCAGCGGCGTCCGGTCGGCATGGTCTCCGAGGCCGACCTGATCCGCAAGGAGGCCGTCCTGCCCGACGTCGAGGGGGGTACACCCGGCCGCTGGCTGGATGCGCGCGACCGCGCCCGGGCGGAGGCCGAGACCGCGGGCGGGCTGATGACGAGCCCGGCCGTCACCGCCCGTGCGGGCTGGTCGATCCCCGAGGCCGCCCGCGTCATGGACCGGCACAAGGTGAAGCGGCTTCCCGTCGTCGACGAGGCAGGCCGGCTGATCGGCATCGTCAGCCGCCGCGACCTGCTCCAGCTCTTCCTGCGCCACGACGCCGCGATCCGCCAGGAGATCGACCACGACGTCCTCGGCCAGACCCTCTGGCTGGCCCCCGGCGACGTCCGGACGGCGGTGCAGGACGGCGTGGTCACCCTCACCGGACGGCTGCCGCGCCGAAGCATGATCCCGATCACCGAGCAGCTGTGCCGGGCCGTGGACGGTGTCGTCTCGGTGCACCAGACACTCGACTGGGCCGAGGACGACACCGACGTCCGCGTCGAGCACCCGCACGCCTACCGCGCGGGCAGGTGACGGGCGGACATGAGAGCACCGGGCCCACGCCCACGGCCTCGCCGACCGCGATGCCGTCGACCAGCCGCTCGCCGGTGCCGGTCAGCCGGTAGCTGCGCAGCACGGCCCCGCGCCGCCGGTACCGGGCAGCCCCCGGAGTGGTGGGCGCCGAGGTCGGGGCCGCCGCCCCCGTACGACGCACTCCGGGACCGTCCGCTCCGGCGGTGCGCGCTCCGGCCGGGGTGCGGGGACAATCGGAGCAGGTGTCCGCCGTCCGGTTCGGGAGACAGTCCATGGACGTGACCGAGGCCCGCGAGTCGGGGCAGGCCGTGAGGGTGTTCCTGCTGGACGACCACGAGGTGGTGCGGCGCGGCGTGCGGGACCTGCTGGAGGCCGAACCCGACATCGAGGTGGTCGGCGAGGGCGGGACGTGTGCGCAGGCGCTGGCCCGGGTGCCGGCCCTGCGGCCCGAGGTCGCGGTGCTGGACGTCAGACTGCCGGACGGCGACGGGGTGACGGTCTGCCGGGAACTGCGCGACCGGATGCCCGGGCTGGCGTGCCTGATGCTGACCTCCTTCGACGACGACGACGCCCTGCTGGACGCGGTCATGGCCGGTGCGGCCGGGTACGTCCTCAAGCAGGTCAAGGGCGCGGACCTGGTCAGCGCGGTGCGCACGGTGGCGTCGGGGCAGTCGATGCTGGACCCGATCACCACCCGGAGGCTGATGGAGAGCGTGCGCCACCACGACGAGACGGATGCCGGGAGCGCCCTGTCGCAGCTGACCCCGCGCGAACGGGAGATCCTCGCCCTGGTGGGCGAGGGGAGGACCAACCGGGAGATCGGCCGGGAGCTCTACCTCGCCGAGAAGACCGTGAAGAACCACGTGTCGCGGCTGCTCGCCAAGCTCGGCGTCGAACGCCGGCTCCAGGCCGCCGTGATCGCCGCCCATGCCGACACCGCCCGCGCCGACACCGCCCGCGCCGACACCGGGCAGCACCCGACCCGGCCGCACTGAGCCGAGCCCGCCCGGCCCAGCGGATTGAGCCGGTCGGCCCAAGCCGCGACCCCGCGACCGGGCGCACCGTGGGAGTGAGGCAACAGCCTCGCCCCCACGACCGGGAGCCCGCGATGAGGTACTGGAACGACCACGACATGAACGGCTGGGGCTTCGGCCTGATGGCCTTCGGCATGCTGCTGGTACTGGCTCTGCTGGTCTTCGTCGCCGTCACCCTGACCCGGAACCTCGGCCGCGCGCCCCAGCAGCCCCCACCCGAGCGGCAGGCCGTCCCGCCCCCGCCCGAGCAACTGCTCGCCGAACGGTTCGCCCGCGGGGAGATCGACGCCGACGAGTACCGCCACCGCCTGGACACCCTGCGATCCGGCCGTAACGGGCCCACACCGGGCTGACACCGGGCCGACCACCGACAGAGGGAGAACGCCATGGACGTCCTGGCCCTCGACGCCGCCGCACTGGAGAACCTGCTCTCCGCCGCGGTCGCCGCGCCGTCCGTCCACAACAGCCAGCCCTGGCACTTCCGGCTGGACCCGGAGACCTCGACGCTCCAGGTACGCGCCCTCCGGGAACGCGCGCTGCCGGTCACCGACCCGGACGGCCGCGCGCTGCACATCTCGGTGGGAGCCGCGGTACTCAACCTGCGCGTCGCCGCCCGCCGGCTCGGCTGGGCACCCCGTGTCCGGTTGCTGCCCGACTCCTCCGAACCCGACCTGCTGGCCGAGGTCGAGCTGGACGAGCCCTCCCATGCCCGGCTCACCAGCACCGAGGACCTGTACGGCGCGATCTGGCGGCGGCACACCGTCCGGACCCCGTTCACCGGCCCACCCGTCCCCGCCGCCGTGCTCGACGAACTCGCCGAGACCGCGCGGGCCGAGGAAGCCCTGCTGCGCTTCCCGGCCGGCGAGGAGAGAACCCGGCTGCTGGAACTCACCGCGGAAGCCGAGCGCCGCAACACCACGGACCCCACACGCAGCACGGAGAGCCGCAGCTGGATCCAGGGACCCGACGCACCCGCGTACGGGATCCCCCCTGCCGCACTCGGCCCGCAGGACAGCGCAGGGCGGATGCCGATGCGGGACTTCTCCGCCACCCACCCCCCGCAGCCCCTGCCGCCGGCCCGGTTCGAGACCGAGCCGTGCATCGCCGTCCTCACCACCCGGGGCGACACGCCGGCGGACTGGCTCCGCGCCGGCATCGCACTGGAACACGTGCTCCTGGTCGCGACCGTCCACCGGATCCGGGCCTCGCTCCTGCACCAGGCCATGGAGTGGCCGGAGCTGCGCAGGATCGTCCGTGACCCGCGGCAGGGCCCCGGTCACGCACAGGTGCTCGTCCGCCTCGGTTACGGGCCGGAGGGGGCGCCGACACCCCGCCTGGCCGCCCCCGACGTCCTGGACCCCGAAGACCGCGGCTTCGGCCTGCCGTGAGCGGTACCGGCCGGACGAGCCGTCGGCGCCGGGGCAGCCCTTCTTTCTCCGGCTGCACGGACCGATCAGCAGGGAGATGACCCGCATGACCTTCCCGATGACCGCCGGGCCGGTGCGCGTCGACGCGCGGCTGGACCTGCCGCTGTCCCGCTGGCTGTGGCTGGTGAAGTGGATCCTGGCGATCCCGCACTGGATCGCCCTGTTCTTCCTCTGGATCGCCTTCGTCCTCCTGAGCGTGTTTGCCTTCTTCGCGATCCTCTTCACCGGCCGCTACCCGCGACCGGTCTTCGACTTCAACCTCGGCGTGCTGCGGTGGTCCTGGCGGGTGTCCTACTACGCCTACGGGGCGCTGGGCACCGACCGGTACCCGCCGTTCACCCTCGCCGAGGAACCCGACTACCCCGCGTACCTGGACATCGCCTACCCGGAGCAGCTCTCGCGCGGCCTGGTGCTGGTCAAGTGGTGGCTGCTGGCGATCCCGCAGTACGCCCTCGTGGCGGTCTTCGCCGGGGGAGGCCGGGAGAGCTGGTCCGGCGGCGGCCTCGTCGGACTCCTGGTGCTGTTCGCCGGGGTCGCCCTCGCCGTGACCGGCCGCTACCCTCTGGGGATCTTCGACCTCGTCGTCGGCCTCGACCGCTGGGTGCTGCGGGTCGCCGCGTACGCCGCGCTGATGACCGACACCTACCCGCCGTTCCGCCTCGACCAGGGCGGCCCGGAACCGGGCCCCACGACAGGGCCGTGATGACGGCCGGTGACCGCCGCAGCCGGGGCCGTCGCGACGGGAGCCGAGCCGGTGCCCGCAGCCGTCCTGGCCTCCGCCGGGCTCGCCTGCGCGGCGCTCTACGTGCCGTTCCTCCGGGCGGTCCTGGACCCGGCCGCCGGCCTGGCCGGACCTCGTCGCCGCCGGCATGGCGGCGCCGCCCGGTTTCGCGGCCGCCCGCCTGAGCACCGGGAACGCGCGTCGGGCGCGACGCACCACCGCCTGAGCGGGCCCGACCGGCGGGACGACCGCACACCCGTGGGGATCAGCACGGAAGGACGACCGCACTCCGCTGGCCTAGCCTGGTGTCCGGGGGCATCGGCAGCTACGGCTCGCACGAACGGAGTGTGCGGTGGGCTCATCCCCGGAGCCTGGCTCCACCCCCACCCACCCCGCTCAGCCGATCCTCGACGACCTGCTCAGCGCACTCCGGTCACGGCTGGACGCCGCGCATGCCACCAGGGAGCGTGTCAACAGCCTCCTGGAGGCGGTCCTCGCGGTCGGCCGGGATCTCGACCTCGACCAGGTGCTCCACCACATCGTCGAGTCCGCCGTCGAACTCGTGGACGCCGAGTACGGGGCGCTGGGCGTCATCGGCGACGACCGGCGGCTGTCGCGGTTCATCCCGGTCGGCCTCACCCAGGAGCAGATCGAGCGCATCGGCCCGCTCCCACGCGGACTCGGCCTGCTGGGCGAACTCATCCGCCACCCCGAGCCGCTGCGCCTGACGGAGATCTCCGACCACCCGTCCTCCTACGGCCTGCCGGCCCACCACCCGCCCATGCACAGCTTCCTCGGGGTGCCGATCCGGATCCGGGGCAAGGTGTTCGGCAACCTCTACCTGACCGAGAAGCGCGGCGGTACCGGGTTCGACGCCGAGGACGAGACGGTCGTCTCGACACTGGCGGTCGCCGCCGGCGTGGCCATCGACAACGCCTGGCTCTACACGATGGCCAGGCTGCGCGAGCGCTGGCTGGCGGCGAGCGCGGAGGTCACCAGCCTCCTGCTGTCGGGCAGCTCCCAGCAGGAGGTGCTGGACCTGCTCATCGCACGGTCCGCCGACATCGCCGGCGCCGACCTGACCGTCGTCGCCCTGCCCGTCCGGGACGGTTCCTCCCTGGAGGTGCGGGTGGCCGTCGGCACGGACGCCGACGTGCACCGGGGGCTCGTCCTGCCGAGGGAGGGGTCCTTCATGGGCGCCGCCCTGGAAGCGGGTGGACTGGTCACCAGTGTCGATGTGCAGCGGGACCCGAGAATCACGGCCGGGCCGCCCCGCTGGGCGGGCCTCGGCCCAGCCGTGGCGGTGCCCATCGGCACCGTGGCCGGCGGTGTCCGCGGTGTGCTCCTGATGGCCAGGGCATCGGGCAGGCCGGTCTTCGGACCGGAGGAGTCCGCCCCGCTGGCGGGCTTCGCGGGGCAGGCCGCCCTGGCCATGGAGCTGGCCGAACGCCGCAGGGACTCCGAACAGGTCGCGCTGCTGGAGGAACGCGACCGGATCGCCCGGGACCTGCACGACCTGGCCATCCAGCGGCTGTTCGCCACCGGCATGACCTTGCAGGGGGCCACACGCTTCATCGACCACCCCGAGGCGTCGGACCGGGTCCTGCGCGCCATCGACGACCTCGACGAGACCGTACGGACGATCCGCTCCAGCATCTTCGGACTGCGGGCCAGGGAACGCGGACCCGCCGCCCGCGGACTGCGGAGCAGGGTGGCCGGTGCGGTCGACCGGGCAGCCGCCGGGCTCGGCTTCACCCCGGTCCTGAGGATGGAGGGGCTGCTGGACGCCCGCGTGCCGCTGCCGGTCGCCGACGACGTGGTCGCCGTGCTGGAGGAGGCCCTGTCGAACACCGTCCGCCACGCGCACGCCCGCAGGGTCGGCGTGGCCCTGAGCGCCGGCCGGGAGCTGAACCTGACGGTCGCCGACGACGGCGTCGGCCTCCCGGCCGGCGGACCCCGCAGCGGGCTCGCCAACCTCGCGGAGCGGGCGAAGCGCCTCGGCGGGACCTTCCGGGCCGGTGCGGGCCCCGACGGCGGGACCCGGCTGGTGTGGCAGGTTCCGCTTCCCCCGCCGGAGCAGCCGACGCGATCGGGCTGACCCGCAGCGGGAGTGCGGCCGCAGGCTCTCCTCACCGGACGCACCGCTCACCCGCCGGGTGCCGGCCGATCAGGGCCGAACGGCCCCCGGACCGGTCCGAAGGGCCCAGCACCGGGTACGGCCGCGCGAGGCAAGGTGGAGAGGCACCCGGGCCGTGTCGCGTAGACCGGGCGGCGGCCCGTCAGGTGCGCGGACAGGAGGGAGACCACCATGAAAGCGGCAGTGGGGGACCGGCTGGTCATCGACGGCCCGACCACGGGCGCGCCCCGCCGGGACGGTGAGGTCGTCGCCCTGCACCACGAGGACGGCACCCCCCCGTACGACGTCCGCTGGTCGGACACCGGCCGGGTCTCCCTGGTGTTCCCAGGTCCCGACGCCCATGTCCACCACTTCGAACACGCCCGCCACCCGGGGCCGGGGAAGGCCCTTCCCACAGGGACCGGTCGGGGCATCGCCGGGAGCTGACGGCGGCCACCGCACCGACGGACCGTCAGGAAGGCGCCTTCGGGCTGCCGCTGCGGGCGCTTCGGCTTCGTCTCCCGGATGAGGCTCCCGCCGACGGGAAACGCAGGAGCGGGCCGTTCGGCGCACCCCGGTGGACCGGGAGGCCCCAGCGCAGGACGACCGGCACGCGCATGCTGGCCAGTGGGGAGGCTCTGGCCGGCGGACTCACCGAAGGAGGCCCGCACCATGTGCGCCGGTCCGCATGGCGCACTTGCCACCGGAACCGGCACGATCCGGCGCCGTTGCCGGTGGACCTGAAGCCGCAGCGCTCGGAGGTGGACCCCGTGGTCCGTTCTGACACCCCGTACGGTGCCTCCGCGAAACCGGAGGCGGGCCGCGCCGCAGCCGAGGAGTGCACGCGGGAGCAGAGCCTCGCCCTGCTCCGGCAGACGGCGATCGGGCGCCTCATCCACACCGATGACGCGATGCCCGCGGTGACCCCGTCCTGTTTCACACTGGACGGTGTCGGCGAGGTGGTCGTCCCCGTCCCGGCAAGCTGGCGGGCCGAGGTGATGGACGGGGCCGTGGTCGGTTTCCAGGCGGACCTCTTCGACGAGCGGACACTCTGCGGCTGGACGGTACTCGTCGTCGGCCGGTCCCGGCCGGTGACCGATCCCGTGGCGGTCGAGGCGCTGTGCCGCCGAGGCCCACGGTCGTGGGGGCACCGACCGGTCACGGGCTACCTGAGCATCCATCCGGAATTCGTCACCGGCACACGGTTCGGATCATGACTCCGCTTCCGCGCCCCGAGCACGTGCCGGCCCTCCCGTGAAGGAGGAGCACCATGGCACCGGTACCTCCACGGGGCCGGGGCACCGAGCGTGCTGTCCGTCGCCGCTCCGGCGGGCCACGGGCTCACGTGCCGTGCGATCGACCGGGCGGCCGGAACAGCCCGACCACAGGAGATGGACGGCCGTGAACGAGCGAATCCCCCGGTCCGAGAAGCCCGACAGGGCCGCCCGTCCGCCGGATGAGGTCGCCAGGCGTATCGCGCTGCGGGCCAGACAGCTCGGACTCACCCGTGAGGAACTGGCGAGCAGCGCAGGCATGTCACCCCGGTACCTCCGGCATCTGGAGGAGCTGGGCGACGCGTTCGACCCGGCAGCCGTCCTGAGGCTGGCCGCCGTCCTGCGGGTGACCCACGACGAACTGCTGGAGGGACGCACCGACCTCCCGCCGGGGCAGCCTCCCCCCGGACCGCACCCCACGCTGATGACGCTCACCCCCGACGAGTGCTGGGACCGGCTGTCCGACCACGGCATCGGGCGGGTGGCCCTCTCCTCGGGGTCCAGCCCCGCCATCCTCCCCGTCAACTACCTCGTCGATGCGCACTCGGTCGTCTACCGGACATCCCCGACGGGCGCCGCGGCAGCCACCGAGGGCGGCGAGGTCGCCTTCGAGGCGGACCGCGTCGACGAAGGCGACAGCGAGGGCTGGAGCGTGCTCGTCGTCGGCACGGCCGAACGGATCGACGACGGCACCGCGGCACGGCTCGTGTCCCAGCCGGGCGCGAAGCCCTGGGCGGCCGGGATCCGCGACCTCTGGATCCGGATCGTCCCGGCCCAGGTGACCGGTCGTCTGATCAGGAACGTCTGACGGGCCCACCCGCACACCGGCTGCCGGTGTGCGGCTCGTACGGCGCAAGCAGCCGGGGGGCACACGGGAACGCGCCCGATGCCGCCCGCTCCGCGACGATGCCGCCCGCTCCGCGACGATGCCGCCCGCTCCGCGGGCGGCATCGTCGCGGACGGGGTCGTCGGGCTCGCGTCCCCTGTCCGCCGGGGCGGACCACCGGCCGGGCCCGGGTCCGCCCGGCCGAGCGCTCAGTCGGCGAAGGTGTGCCACCTCCTCGGACTCACCGCGCCGGGAGGTTCGACGGGCGCCTCCTCGCGGTCGCTGTGAGGGAGGTGGTGCGGGTGGGCGTCCGGGCCGGGGAAGAACAGCGACGTCCGTCCGTCGTCCGACCACTCCACGTCGTACGGCGGGCTGCCGTCGGCATGGTGCAGGGCGACGATCCGGCCGTCCCGACGCGGGGTGCCGGGCCGGGTGCCTTCCACGGTGACACGGTCCCCGATACGGCTTTCATGGTCGCCTCCGTAGGGTGTCGGACGACTGGGGAGGGTTCCGTACCTCCCAGTCGAGCAGCTGGACCTGCGGGGAACCGGGAGCGACCGGGGCCGCTCCGGTTCGGGTTGCCCGGTCGTGTGCAGGGCCACCCCGGCTGTCCCCGGGGCCGGGGGCAGCCCTACGGGGCACGGGGGAGCGCCGGGCGCTCCGTCAGACGAGCCCGGCCCCCCATGCCCTGGCCCGGTCGAGTTCCCCGGCGCGCAGGGGACCTTCGGCGTCCTCGACGACGAAGCCCTCGGGCTCCACCGTCACGTCGTAGCGATGCTGTGTGAGCCTGCGGGCGATCCCGTTGGCGGCGCCGCCGCTCATCCGGAAGCCGGCCCGGGTGTCGAAGGCCGCGGCGTGGGTGCCGGTCTCGGTCTTCGGCAGGTCGTGGAACCAGGAGCGCAGTCCCGGGCCCCCGGCCTCGGGCTCGTGCGGGGCTCCGGCCGTGTGCGCCGCGTGCCCCGTGGGCCCGGCGGGCTTCGCCATTCTGCGACTGAGTCCGGAGGACATCCCGTGCATGTGGGTCGGACCTCCGACGACCAGCAGGTCGGCCGACCTGGTCACGTCCTGCCCCGCCTCGGCGACCGGGACACAACTCACCGACGCCTCCGGCTCGGCGCTGCGGACACCCTCCGCGACGGCCTCGGCGATCTCGCGGGTGTTGCCGTACACACTCTCGTACACGATCACTGCCTGCATGGGGTCTCGCCTCCTCTTCCTGTCATGCTCCGCGACACAGGGCCTCGGGCGACACAGGGCCCGGCAGAGCCGGACGCCTTCGGCCGGGCCGAGGTGCCGACCCGGCGTCAGTACGGCAGCGGGCAGCCACCGGGAGTGCGCAGGTCGAGCGGAGGGCGCGGTTGCCGGTGAGCGGGTCGCCTGGCGATCCTGATCCGAGGCATCTCTGCCACCTCCTCGGCCGTGCGTTCCACGAGTACCTGCGATCCCACGATCCCCGGGCCCGCGTCCGTACCCCAGAGGCGGTCGTCCCGGTCCCGCAGGTCCGGTGGGCGCCTGCCCACGGGGCCGACAGGCCCATCGAGGGGGTACGCCCGGCACTGTCGGCAACGGCGCGAGGTCGGGTGTGCTTGTCGTACCGAGGCAGTCGGCGGCCGGAGGACGATCATGCAGCCCGAGACCATCCCGTACCAGCGGAATCCCGTGCCCACCAGGTGCGGCCGTACGACGGTCCACAGCGCCTTCGGGCTTCCGCCCGAGACCACGATCGCCCTGGAAGCCGAGCGATGAAGGTCGCCGACCTGATGATCGCCCCGCCGGTCACGGTGCCGCCGGAGGCGACCGCACGGCAGGCGGCGGGCCGGATGGCCGCCGAGGCGGTCGGCTGCCTCCTCGTCGCCGACGGGCAGACCCTGCACGGCGTCGTCACCGACCGCGATCTCGTGCTGCGAGCCCTGGCGGAGGGGGCCGCGCCGGACGTCCCGGTGTCGGAGCTGATGTCCGTGCCCGCCGTGACGGTCGGTGCCGCCGAGGACCTCGAAACGGCCTACCGGGTCTTCCGCCGCACCGGTGTCCGGCGTCTGCCCGTGCTCGACGGGCACCGCCTTGTCGGCCTGCTCGCCGTCGACGACCTCCTGCTCGACGTCCTGGAGCGCCTGTTCGACCTGCTCGGCCCGATCTCGTGGAGCGCACTCCGCGAGCACGGCCAGGCGGCCGGGAGCCCACCGATCCGACCCCTCCGGAGCATGTCATGACCAGTCAGTGGAACACCGTCGGCCACGTGATGACCCATGAGGCCGTCGCAGTCGGCCGCGACGCGACCTTCCAGGAGGTCCTCGGTACCCTCCAGCGCTGGAAGGTCAGCGCCCTCCCGGTGCTGGCCGGCGACGCCCGGGTGATCGGCGTGGTGTCCGAGGCGGACCTGCTCGAGGCCGAGGACCGCGAGGGGGGCCGGACGGAGGGGCTGACCGCCGGTGTCCTGATGTCCGTGCCCGCCGTGACCGTCCATCCCGACAGTCCGACCGGCGAAGCCGCCAGGGCCATGGCCCGCGGCCACTTCAAGCGCCTCCCGGTGGTCGACGCCGACGGGTGCCTGACCGGAATCGTCAGCCGCAGCGACCTGCTCAAGGTCCATCTGCGCACCGACGAGGACCTCGCCGACGACGTGAGGTTCGAACTCCTGGCCGTCCTGAAACCCGCCGTGGCCGCGGCCCTCGACGTCCGGGCCGAGGAAGGCCGGATCACCCTGACCGGCTCCGTTCCCGACCCCTCGACGCTGCCGCTGCTGGAACGGATCGTCCGTGCGGTACCGGGTGTGGTCCACGCCGAGGTCAGGGTCGTTGCCTCACCGGACTGACCGGGCAGGGCACGGGACGACCGCACGCAGGCGCTTCCCCACGTGGTCTGCCCCGCAGCCAGGGCCGGTTCCTCGCGCTCGGACTCGCCCGAAGTCCCGTCGCCTCCGGTCCTTCCGCGCCCGGGAGACCCAGGACGCCAGGCTTTTTCATCGATTCCCGGTTCCCCGCAACCTCCGTGGTCGGTCTGCCCGTCTTGTCGAGGGCCGGTAGGAGTGGTCCTGATCCACTTGTCGTGAATTGGTGACGGTGCGTCATAATCGCCTGGAACAAAGGCTGTTCGGGCACCACCGGCGTGCTCGGGCCGATCTTCTCGCCCCTGGCGTCGGTTGCGGTGGATGGGGTGGTGGTTGACGGCCGCGCGGCGACGTTCACGGCGCGAGCAGTCTCGCTCCAGTGGCGCTGTGGGCTGCTGCTCCAACGGCTGTCCCGACACTTTGGGATCGACGGGGGTCGACCTTCCGGAGCGGCAGCCGGGAACCTCCATCACTCGGGTTCCTCGCCGGAGTGCAGGTCGGGCCGGGGTGTTGCAGGCTCGACACCGTGGCCGCGGCCAGGGCGAAGGGCCCGGTCGCCGGCAGCCCCGACCTCGGCCACACCGCGCGCCTCCCCAAGGAGAACCTGATGATCGTCAAGAAGCTCCACGACTCCGGCATCCGCAGTGAGCACGCCTACGCCGCCGCATTCGCCTCGATCGGCCTGTCCGTCCTGACCTGGGCCACCTCGCTGAAGGCCGAGAAGGGCCAGGGCCTGGAGCGCGCCGACCGCTGGGGCATCTACGTCGGTGAATGGGCGCCCACCTTCTTCGGCCTCGGCCTGGCCCTCGCCAACTACGAGAAGAACCTCTGACCGGTGGCCGAGCACCGGGCCGACGGCCCGGCCGACCTGCCCGGTCACCCGCCCGACCGCAGCACCGAGGCCTCCCGCCACGGACGATGACAGCCCTGGTTCACCGCCGCCCACCAGCTCCGCACCACCCTCCGCCGCCTGTTCCACCGTCACTGACGAGCTTCCGGGAGCCGGCGGCGATGAAGCAGCGGCCCGGGGGAAGGCGCACGCACATGAGCATCAGTGAAGGAACCCGGGGCCGGTGGCAGGTCTACACTGCGACCACCACGGCGGTGCTGGCCACTGCGGTCGCCGGCGGTCGAGCGGTGGATGCCGACAGCGCCTGGTACCGGTCGCTGGAGAAACCGGCGTGGCAGCCGCCCTCCTGGGCGTTCGGAGCGGTCTGGACTCCGCTGTACGCGTCCATCGCCTGGGCGGGTGGCCGCGCGCTGCTGAAGACGCAGGGCAGGCAGCGCCACGCCCTGGCCACCAGCCTCGGCCTCAACCTCACGGCGAACACCGCCTGGAACTGGCTGTTCTTCCGCCGCCGCAGTCCCGCCGCCGGCCTGGCAGGAACCGTCCTGCTCGACGTCAGCAACGCCGACCTGATCCGGCGCACGGCCCGTGCCGACCGCACGGCAGCCGCAGCCCTGCTGCCCTACGCCGCGTGGTGCGCGTTCGCCACCGTGCTCAACGCCGACATCGCGCGCCGCAACCGCGTCAAGGGCCCGTGATCCCACCCGACACGCCTGCCGGCCGTGCTGCCCGCCACGTCCGGGCCCTCGTTCCCGCCGACACGCGCGGAATCCGGGCCGCGCACGCCCCCACCCCGTCCTATGGGGAGGTGTGTACCGCCGCACTGCTGGCCGTCGTCGGGCCGCTGAGACGTCCCGAGTCGGTACTGGTCGAGTTGGCGGGTGGACGGCGAACGGTCACCTCGCCGAGGCTGACGGCCGCCGAGGCCCGGCAGGTGGCCGAGGCGGTCGGAGGCTGCGTGCGGCCGGCCACCGCGGGTCCGCTGGTTCTGGTCCACTGGCTGCTGGAGCCGCTTCCCGCCGTCGACGTCCGCGTGGGCGGGGACCGCAGCACGACCCGCTATGTGCGGATTCGCCCCTCTTGGTCCGCTGTCGGGCGGCCTGCTGGTCAGTCGGGGGTATCGGCCGACGGCGCATCCAAGCCCCGGCCGTGGTGCTCCAGATGGCCCAACAGCGCCCTGAAGGAAGGGTCTGCCTCCTTGCCGCCGGGCGCCGAGATCCGGGCGCAAAGGAATCCGCCTTCGGGCGTGAACGACGCCTCGGCATTCCTCGCGCCGTGCGCCATGACGAGGGTGTTGTCCGCACGCCATCTCACCGACCAGCCGTAAGCCTGGGCCGTGGCAGTCAGATAGTGGGAGTCGGGGCCGGTTGGATGCTCGGTTGCACTCATGCAGGAATCGTCGGGCACCGCGCCCCGGCGCCGCTTTCCGCCACGCCCGGCCACTTTTCCGACTGCCGTCGCCTCACGTTGGGGGCGGTGATCACGCTCGGACCCCCCAGCCCACGCTTTCCGTCCGCTGGGCGACGAGAACCCCGGCGCGTGGGTCGGCGGACGGCCAGGCGGCCATCGGCAGGCCGAAACGGCGGGGTTCTCTCGTGGACGCATCGGGCGGGTGCCCGGCTCGGTCCTCTTCAGGAGCTGGAGTGGTCGCGGGCAGGGCAGCGGTGGCGAGCGCCCGGTGTGGCTGTTGAGTTTCCGGGGCGTGGGGCGTGTACCTGGTCTGGAGCGTTCAGTAGTAGTGGCGACGGCCGCCGACCTCGTGTCCGACCGCGCCCATGATCCACAGGATCAGGCCGATGACGACCAGGACGATGCCGATGGTCCACAGGATGCTGATGCTGGTGACGAAACCGATGACGAGGAGGATGACTCCGAGGATGATCATTGGTGCCTCCGTTCGATATCCCCCCGGATGGTGTGCTCGCTCCCTGTCGGGAGCGGGCCGGGGTGTTGGGCCGGTGCGGGCTCTCGTGGCTGGGTTGTCCGGATGGCGGGTCTGCCCGGCCGTTCACGTGGGCGGCCGCTGGGCCGCCGGGAGGGGCCCTGGGGTCCGGTGTCGTGGGTGTGCTTTCCTGGTCCTCGCCGGTGAAACGGCTGGCCTCGCCGTCTTCCATCGAGGTGTGGGACTTGGTGGTCGAGTTCTTCACGGGTCTCTCCAGTGGTGTTCTGTCTCTGCTGGTGGGAAGTGATGGCTCCCGGAGCCCGGTGTCGTGTCAGGTCTGCCGGTGGGTGGCCGGGTGAGTCCGATGACGGGTCAGTCGGCACGGTGCGGCCGGTGGGAGGCGACACGCAGGACGGCCCGGGTGGTGAGGTCCTGGCGGCCGGTGGAGCGGCGGGCGCGGTGCAGGGGCCCGTCGGCGAGGGCGGCGGTCACGGCGTGCGGGGAGGTGTGCGGATCGAGGGTGAGGGTGATGTGTGCCCGGGGGTTGCCGGCCGGCCCGGCGAGGCGGGCTCCGGCGCTCTTCACCCCGGGGAGGCGGGCGCAGTCCTCGGCCAGGGCCTGGGCCAGGGCGTGGCCGTGCAGCCTGACGCCGGCCACGGGCGGCGTGCCCACCGGCAGGCGGCCGGGACGGCGTTGACGCAGCTGCGCGAGGAGCCACCACAGGGCCAGCAGGAACAGGACGGCCAGGGCGGCGATGACGGTGGGCCACCACCAGCCTTCGCCCGTCCAGCGGGTGCGCTGAGCGTCGGTGAGCAGGACGCTGCCCGGTGTGGTGTAGGGCCATCCGTCGGGGGGCGTGAGGTCCAGACGCCGGTAGAGGTCCAGGCCCCCGGTGAGGACCAGCAGACCGGCGCCCAGCAGGACCAGGCCGGTCAAAGCCAGCAGGACCCGGTTGACTGCGGAGTGGGTCTTCATCGTCGTCGCCTCCTGTCGGGGTGCGCAGGGTGTTCGGCGGGGGCCGGGTCAGGCCGCTCGCGGGCGGACCTGCACGGTGAGCCGGGGGCTGGTGGCGAGGCCGAGGGCGGTGATCTGCTGGTTCAGGGTGTCCGTCAGCTCGCTCTCGACGGTCGCCGGGTCACGGAAGCCGGCCTGCGCCCGTGCCGTGACGTGCCGTCGGCGTACGCGGATCCGGGCCTCGGAGACCCCGGGCGTCTGCAGGGCGGCGTCCCGCAGCAGGACGGCTGCGCCGTCGCGCTCCAGCATGGCCTCGACGTCGGGGTGGGCGGCCTGCCCTGCCAGGGGCAGCAGGTGCCGGCGGCCGGGGGTGAGCGCGATGATGATCAGGCACAGTCCGGTCACTGCGGCGAGGGCGGCGCCGGCGAGGACCCACGGGTCGTTCAGGGGACGGGTGGCGAGTTCGCGGGTGAGGGATGTGCGCCAGGCCGCCGCGGTGTGTCCGGTCCGCACCCGGACCGTGTCGAAGAGCAGTGCGCCGCAGGCCGCCGCCAGGACGAGGGCGACGAGGGCGGCGGGGATCCGGCGCTGGGACCACCACCGTGACACGGTCCGGCGCGCGCTGACTGCTTTGCCGGCGTCGTCGTCGGTGAGGGTTCCGGCGGCCGGCAACTGCTGCCGGTGGTGCTGGGTCATTGAGCCTTCACCTCGCAGGTGGGCGGTCGGGCGAGGGGTGGAGGGGCCCTCTGCTGTTCAGTGGACGCGTCCGCGGTCCTCGCCGGCGTCCAGGTGCTGGATGTCGAGGGTCACTTCCGTGACGCGCAGTCCGGTGAGGACGCCGACCCGCTCCGCGACCTGGTGCTGGATGTCGCGGCAGGCGGAGGCGAGGTCGAGCGGGTAGGGCAGGGAGAGGGTCAGCCGCAGACGGGCCGTGCCCGTGTGCACGGTGGCCGAGACCCGGGGCGGGGTCTTCGCTCCGGTCCGCTCCACGAGGATCTGCCGGCCGGCGCGGGTGGCGATGCGGGTGACGACGCGCTCGGGGACGGTGGTCGCGCCGCGCTCCCGCGACGCGACGGGTGAGGTGTTCACCTGCGGCGCTCCCCGCTACGGGGGTGCAGCAGGCTGTCCACGCTCAGGTCGCCCTCCAGGAGCCGGCCGACGATCAGGCCGACCACCCCGAGGACCAGGACCAGCAGGAAGGCCCAGAAGCCGCCGAAGTAGCCGGCGAAACCCAGGGCCATGCCTGCCAGCAGACCGACTGCGGCTGTGCTCATCCCACTCACCTGTCCCTTGCTCGGTTCCCGTGACGCGACCCGGCGGTGCCGGGTCAGGCGACCCGGCTCCCACCGCCGCCGTCCTCGTCCTCGTCCTCGTCGGGCAGGTGGACGTCGTCGACGGCGATGTTGACCTCGACGACGTCCAGGCCTGTCATGCGTTCCACCGCGGAGATGACGCTCTCGCGGATGTCCCCGGCGACCTCGGTGATCGGGACGCCGTACTCGACGACGATGTCCAGGTCCACGGCGGCCTGGCGCTCACCGACCTCGACCTTGACCCCGCGCCCGGCGCTCGGCCGCCCGCCCGGTACCCGGTCGCGGACCGCGCCGATCGTCCGCGACATCCCCGCACCCAGGGCGTGGACGCCGGGAACCTCCCGGGCCGCTATGCCCGCGATCTTCTCCACCACGCCGTCGGCGATGGTGGTCCTGCCTCGCCCCGTGGGCGCGCTGTCCGACCCGTCGTCCGGCGGACGGCTGAGGCTCTGCGCGGCACGCGTGCTGCTGGTGTCGCCGGAGGTGGTGCTGTCCGTCATGGCGAGCTCCTCGATCGGACCGGGCGGGCGCCGTTGCGGTGCCCGTCACAAGATTGGACGGGCACCGGGGCAAAACCTCACACCCGAATCCCGCATGATGCAGGCCGGATCGCAGCGCGGGATGATGGGCCTGTGCGCACGCTGCCAGCGGCAAGGCGCCCGCCATGACCGCAGCCGAGTCCCCCCGCCCCCCGCCCCCGTCCTCCGGGGGTTCGGCACGGGGCGGATCCCGCAGCCCGCCCCCACGGCCACCGGCGGCAGCACCGCGCGTGTCCTGGCGGGTGGAGAGCACCGCCGAGCAGGAGGACCGGCTGCTGGCGATCCGTGCCGGTGAAGGTGACGACGACGCCTTCGCCACCCTCGTCGACCGCCACATCAGCGGCCTCCTCGCACTCGCCCAGCACCTCCTGGGCAACCGGCACGACGCCGAGGACACCGTCCAGGACGCCTTCCTCAGCGCCTGGCGCCGCCTGCCGCAGTTCCGCGGCGACGCCGCGTTCCGCACCTGGATGTACCGCATCGTCACCAACCGCTGCCTCAGCGTCCTGCGCAGCCGACCCCTGCCCGCCACGCCCTTCGACGTCGGCCCCGAACCTGCCCAGACCAGCGGCGCAGGCCAGCCCGAACGGGCCGCCGAGAGCCACGCGGCAACCGATGCGCTCGCCCGCGCGCTGGCCCGTCTCGACCCTGGCCAGCGCGCCTGCTGGGTGCTGCGTGAACTCCACGGCCTGCACTACGACGAGATAGCGCAGGTCACCGGTATCAGCGAACAGGCCGTACGCGGAAGGCTCTACCGCGCCCGGCGAACCCTCGCGCAGGAGATGTCCCCATGGCGATAGGCCCGCCCACTGCCGGGCACCTCGATGCGGACCGCGAGCAGTACCTCGCCTGCGGGCGCCCCCTCGCCCAGGTCTGGCAGAACGCCCACACCGCAGGCCCACCCGATCCGCACACCGCCCGGTGCCCCTACTGCCGCCAGGCCCTGCAGAGCCTGGCCACCCTCGAACAGGCGACAGCCGCCCTGCGGACCCAGCAGGCCGGCGGCCACCACCTGGCAGGAACCGTCATGCGAGCCGTCCGCGCCGAGATGCACCTCGGCCGGATCCTGCCCCTGGACGACCCCGCCCTGGACCTGCGGGTGGCCGAGAACACCGTGGCCAAACTCCTGCGCCAGGCCGCAGACCACGTGCCCGGGGCAACGGCGGCCAGCTGCCGGCTGACCCCGGTCGGCGACGGTACCGCGATCCACGTGAGCATGACCCTGGCCGCGGAACCCCACCGGCCCCTGCACCCCCTCGCCGCCCGGGTCCGCGAACGAGTCCTGCAGGCCGCCGAACACCACCTGGGCCTGCGGGTGCTGCGGGTCGACATCCACATCGCCGACCTCCTCCCTCCCCCTGCCACCGCATCCACCCAGGCACCCATCCAGCCCGGAGCGCCCCGATGACGTCGGCAGCGGTACACGAGATCCAGGCAGCCGCCGCACAGGCCGCCCTCGCGCACCCCCAGGTCGCAGCCCTCCAGCCCACCCTCGCCGACCGGCTGACCGCCGCCGCCGCATCGCTGCACGCGGCGAGCCGTCCCCCCGCCGCGGTCCGGGTCCACCGCCCGCCCACCGGCACGGGCTGGCACGTCGAGGTGCGCTGCATCGTCCACCGCGACCGCCGAATCCTGGACACCGCCCGTCAGGTACGCGAAAGCGTCCGCGCCGCCCTCACCGCGACCGGCTTCGTCAACGCCGCCGAGTCACTCACCGTCACCGTCACCGTCACCGGCGTCCTGGGCGAGGGCGCCGGCCGGCCGGGGAAAGCGCGACAGCCTCTCCGCCGTCGTGACCTGGTGCCAGGGGATGTGCCCAGAGCATCGCTCCGCACGAAGGCTGGGCTTCAGGACGTAGGGGTTCCGCCGGTGGCCCGGCCAACCTGCGCGGCTTCCCGGTGACGTGGGTACTCGGCAACGTCTGCCACCAGCGGGTGAGGACGACGGCCGCAGCATTCCGCAGATCCGGCAGCAGAACGGCTGATGACGGGAGGTTCCGCCGCGCCGGGAGCTTCCCCGCGTAGTGCTCCTTCGCCGTCTCGACGGAGAGTTCCGGGCTTCCTCCTGCCCGCCCGTTACCGGGCCGGCGCAGAGCGGGGGAACCCGGCGTCGTGCGGGGCGGGGACTTTGGCACTGACCTCGTGGTGCCGGCCGTTCAGGAGGCGTGGCGGTGGGGCAGGGGTCAGGCGCTGGCGAGGCTGATCTGGTCGTTGAAGACCACCCAGTGCTGGCCCGGGTCCTTCGGGTCGCACGGCTTGACCGAGACGTCCTGCTTGCCCCAGGTGTTGGCGAGGCAGTAGGCCGGAGCGAAGGTGAGGGAGATCTGCTGGCCCGTCACGGTCCAGTACTGGCCCTGGTCCCCGGGGTTGCACGGCTTCGTGGAGACGTCCGGCACGCCCCAGGTGTTGGCGAGGCAGTAGGCCCGCGCGTTGGCGAGGGAGATCTGCTGGCCCGAGAGGGTCCAGTGCTGGCCGCGGTCGGCGGCGTCGCACGGCTTGACGGAGTCCTTCGGGGTGTCCCAGGTGTTGGCCAGGCAGTAGAGGCCGGGTGTGCGCAGGGACCGGGCAGCAGTGTCCGCGGCTCCCGCCCCGGTGGCCGGCAGGAAGGAGGCGGTGAGGGCCAGCGCGGCGACGGTGAGCGTCCTGCGGAGTGCGATTGCCATGAGGGGCGGAATCCGATCTTGCAGTGGGCGTGCGGTTCGCGCACGACCGTGAGGTGTTCTTCCGGCTCGGTACCGAGCGCAAGGCAAGTGGTAGCAGTGATCGTTAGTTGGCCAACAGTTCTGTGCGGCCCGTTCATTCGAATGGAGGGTCATGGATGATGATCCGGCCGGGATCCGGGGGGACCCGGCGACTCCGGCGCGACCGCGGCCGCAGTGCCCCCTACGCGGTCGCCGGACCGGGCAGGTGAACTGCGCGGTCACCCCGAAACCCCGGCCCGCGTCCGGCGCCAGCGGCCCCTCTTCACCTGCGAATCTACGGTTCGGCGTCACTGGAGAACCGGGTGTTGCCGCCGAGCGCGGCCCAGGGTCGGCTGGGCCTGGGCGGGGCAGCGGGAGCGAGTGGTGCCATTCGAGTGTCCACGGCCTGGCCGCGCCGTGTCCGGCTGGGGCTGGTCGTGTTCCGTTGCCGCGCCGCTGCAGTGCTGGTGGTGGTTTCCGGCCGGGCGGGGGCGCTGCTCTGCGCTGCCCGGTTCGGCGAAGTACCGCGGTCATTGGTGTCCGGGCACGCGGCGCCTGTCGGAAGTCTGCGCCATTCGTCAAAAACTGGCATCTCTTGATCTGAATCATGCGAGAAAAGCTGACAGATGATCGGAAGTCAGTTGGAAGCGGTCGCGTTTTCTGGGCGGTGGGGCGGGGCCGGGGCCGGCCGGTGGGCGGGCCGGGCGCTGGGGTGCTGTGTGTGAACCGGCCATGTTGATCGGTTCGTGAGGCGGGGACTGCCTTGTGCCGAGATGCTGTGCGCGGCCGGATTCCTGAACTGCCTTGGCCACAAAGCCGTTTCACTCCGCCGTGCGTGCCCTTGTCATGCGGGCGCGGTGCCGTGCCCGGCCGCCGGGTGCGGAACTTCTCAAGGGGGGACCTTGATGACTTCGTTAACCCTGCTCCGTCCTGCCCGTGCCCGGTGGCGCCGACGCACGGCCGCGCTCGCCGCGTTCGCGCTCGCCGCGACCGGTCTGGCCACGCTGGCGGCCTCGCCGGCGGCGGCCTCACCCGTCGTGATCGCCACCGCGCCGACCGGGGGAGGTCCGACGAACCTGGCCGTGGCCCCGGACGGCGCCCACGTCTACGTCGCCAACGCCGGCGACTTCATGGCCTTCGGTAACACGGTCACCGTGCTGGACACGGCCACCAACACCGTCAGCTCCACCATTACCGTCGGCAGTGGTCCGGGCGCGATCGCGGTCACCCCCGACAGTGCGCACCTGTACGTCGCCAACCGCGGCGATGCCACGGTCAGCGTCGTGGACACCGCCACCAACACCGCGGTCGCCACCATCGGCGGATTCAGCGACCCGGTAGGGGTGGCGGTCAACCCTGCCGGTACCCGGGTCTACGTCGCCGATTCCGCCTACCCCAACGGGTCGGTGCGTGTCATCGACACCGTCACCAACACGGTCACCGCCTCGGTCACCGTCGGTCCGCGTCCGCAGGACGTGGCGCTGAGCCCCGACGGCGCGCGCGCCTACACCACGAACCACGGCGACAACACGCTGAGCGTCATCGACACCGCCACCCTCACCGTGAGCGCCAGCGTGGCGCTGAGCGACCAGCCGTTCGACGTCGCGGTCAACCCCGTGACCGGGGCGGTGTACGTCAACCACTCCAACGACAACTTCCTGTCCGTGGTGGACCCGGCCACGCTCGCTGTCACCACGACGATCACCACCGCGGGCAACCCGATCGTCTCCGCGTTCAGCCCCGACGGTGCGACCGCCTACGTGAGCAGCTACTCCAGCAGCTCCCTCGCGGTGATCGACACCGCGACCGGCACCGTCACCGAGAACGCCCCGGCCGGCAGCGGCCCCTACGGTGTCGGGCTGAGCCCGGACGGCACCCGGGCCTACGTCGTCAACAACGGCAGCGCCACCCTCGACGTCCTCCAGCTCACGCCGGCCACGCCGGCGCCGACGGTCACCGCGATCAGCCCCGCCTCCGGCCCGACCGCCGGCGGCACCGCCGTCACCGTCACCGGCACGAACCTGACCGGCGCCACCGCCGTCACCTTCGGGCCCGGCAACCCGGCGACGTCCGTGTCCTGCTCGGCGACGTCCTGCACCGCCACCACCCCCGCCCACGCCGCGGGCACGGTCGACGTCCAGGTCACCACCCCGGCCGGGACCAGCACGACCGGCAGCGCGGATCAGTTCACCTACCTGGCCCCCGCCGCCGACCTGGCGACCGCGGTCACGGACTCGGCCGACCCGGCCGCCCTGGGCGACACGGTCACCTACACGCAGAGCGTCACCAACAACGGCCCGGCCGCGGCGACGCCCACCACTGCCGCGCTGACCCTGTCCGGCACCGCCGCCGCGGTCGTGTCCGCCAGCAGCTCCCAGGGCTCGTGCACGATCAGCGCCCCGGTCGTGACCTGCACCCTCGGCACCCTGGCGAGCGCCGCCTCGGCGACCATCACCGTGGTGGTCGAACCGCAGGCCACCGGCACGATCACCGCGACCGGTACCACCAGCTCCGCGGTGGCCGACTCCACGCCGGGCAACAACACCGCCGCGCAGTCGACCACGGTCGGCAACGGGCACGGCTGCACCATCACCGGCACGGCCGGCAACGACACCCTGACCGGTACGAACGGTGCTGACGTGATCTGCGGCCTGGGCGGCAACGACACCATCAACGCCGGGAACGGCAACGACCTGATCTACGCCGGGAACGGCAACGACACCGTCGACGGCGGCAACGGCAACGACACCCTCTACGGCGGGGCCGGCGACGACGTCATGGGCGGCGGCAACGGCGCCGACTACCTCTACGGCGAGGCCGGCAACGACACCAACTACGGCGAAACCCTGCTGGGCTCGCTGCTGTACCTGTTCGACAACGGTGACGACCACATCTACGGCGGACCCGGCAACGACGACCTCGACGGCCAGAACGGCAACGACACCCTCGTCGACACCTCCGGCACCGACACCATGAGCGGCAACCTCGGCAACGACACCATCAACGTCCAGGACAACACCGGCGGCGACAGCGCCAACGGCGGCCTGGGCAACGACACCTGCACCACCGACAGCGGCGACACCACCACCAGCTGCTGACCCGCGAACAACACACCACGGGGGCCGTCCGCGAACGCGGACGGCCCCTGCCACGCTCGTCCGTCGCCCTGCTGTGACCCCGGCGGTGGACGGAGGGGGTGCCATGCCGCGCCCTGGCGGCCCGTCACCCGCACCCTGGGCGCCGGCGCGTCGGCCATCCGTGACCGTGGCGGTGACACCCACTGCCCCGAGCCGAAGCCCGGCTCCGATGGCAGCTGCTGCCAGGTGATGCCGGTGTACAGCATGTACAGGACACCCTGCGGGCGGTGCCGGGCCGTCGACCGGGCGGGGGCCCGGCGACCTCTCCGGTCAGGCCGGCAGCAGCGGTTCGATCCGGGCCCACGGCTCGTCGTCCACGATCCACGGTTCGCTTCTCCCGCCATCACGAACGGACGGATCGTCATATCGGTAACGCCCGCCAGCAACGATCGGCGAGATCGTGTTGCGGGTTCTCACCGCAGGCGGGTGTGGGCGATCAGAGGCATGAACAGGTCGTCCACGATCGCGGTGAGCCGTTCGGGCGGAATCGGCTGAAAGGTCATCAGCATGTCGTGACGCAGCAGGTCGAACGGCATGGCCAGGACGGCGGGAGGGATCCGGTCGAGGTCGATCTCGCCACGTTCATGGGCCCGTTGGAACACCTGGCCCGCCACGCGCGGGCGGTCGGCCATGAGCTGCTCGCGCACTTGTGCGGGGGTGAGACCGGCGTCGGCCAGCAGCCCGGCGAACGCTGCTCCGACGAGGGCGAGGAAGCCGGCCCTTGCGCCGGCCACGCTGTCGAGCAGCGTGATCACGTCGTCCCGCAGACTCCCGGTGTCGGGAACCTCGATGGGCCGCGTCGCGCCGTAGTGGCGGATGGCGGCGATCACGAGGTCGTTCTTGTTGGACCATCGCCGGTACAGCACCGCCACGCCGGTCCTGGCGCGGGCCGCGACGGACTCCATCGTCAGCTTGGCGTAGCCGACCTCGAAGAGCTCCTGCCACGCGGCCTCCAGCAGCGCCGTCTCCAGCTCCTTCCCGCGCCGCCGTTGCCGGGTCTGTTGTGCTGCTCCAGTCATGGCATCAAGGATAACGACGGCCGAAAGTAAGAGATGGTTGCATTCCTTATCGGGCGTCACTACGCTCATAAGAGAAGGATCCATCTCTTGTGAGGGAGTCGTGGCATGGAGGCCATACCGGTAAGGCCCGCGGCCCAGAAGCTGGATCCCGGGGTGGTCAAGACCGCCCTGATCCTCATCGTCGGCGCGATGGCCGTCGTCTTCGACACCACCATCGTCAGCATCGCCCTGGACACACTCTCGGTGAAGCTGAACACCTCGGTCACCACGATCCAGTGGGTGACCACCGGCTACCTGCTGGCGCTCGGTATCGCGGTGCCCCTCAGCACGTGGGGCCTGCAGCGGTTCGGCGGCAGACGACTGTGGATCTTCTCCCTGGCCGTCTTCCTCGCCGGCTCGGTCGGATGCAGCCTGGCCTGGAGCGTCGGCTCGCTGATCAGCTGGCGCGTCGTCCAGGGCCTCGGTGGCGGCCTCATGCTCCCGCTGATGACCACGCTCATCTTCCAGAGCGCGGGCGGCAAGGGGCTTGGGCGGCTCGTTACCTACGTCGCGCTGCCGGTACTGCTCGGCCCGGTCCTCGGCCCCGTGATCGGCGGCGTCATCCTCACCCATCTGAGCTGGCGATTCATGTTCTGGGTGAACGTGCCGTTCTGCGCCGTCGGCATCCTCCTCGCCTGGCGTCATCTGCACATCGACACGCCCGACCGTAAGGCCGCCGGGGCCGCTGGGCCGAGGCTCGACATAGCCGGGCTCCTCCTCCTCGCGCCAGGCACCTCGCTTGTTTTGCTCGGACTTGCCAACGCGGGCACAGCCGCCGGGTTCGCACACCCTGAGGTCATCGTCCCCCTGGTCCTCGGCGTCGCGCTGCTCGCAGCATTCACCAACTACGCGCTACGCAAGAGCCGCCCTCTCGTCGAGGTCCGACTGCTCGCCCGGCGGCAGGTCGCCGCCTCCAGCGCGGTGCTCTTCTTCTCCGGCTTCTCCCTCTACGGTGCGATGCTCCTGATGCCGCTCTACTACCAGGACGTGCGCGGCGCCACCGCCCTGACCGCAGGCGTCATGCTCGTCCCTCAGGGCATCGGCAGCCTCCTGTCCCGCATCGTCGCCGGAAGCAGCATCGACCGCTTCGGCCCGCGCGTCATCGCCCTGTCCGGCTTCGCCGTCGTCGCGGCCACGACCGTTCCGTTCGCCCTGGCCGGGCCACACACCAACGAGTGGCTGCTCGCCCTGTGGCTGGTCCTGCGCGGGTTCGGCCTCGGGGCCGTCACCATGCCGGTCATGGTCGCCGGCTACATGGGCCTGGAGAAGCACCAGATCCCGCACTCCAGCGTGCTGACCAGGACAGCACAGCAGATCGGCGGCTCCTTCGGTACGGCCGTCCTGGCGGTGATCCTCACCAGCGCCCTTGCCTCGCACACGAGCACACCGGTGGACGCGTTCCACGTGGCGTTCTGGTGGTCCGCGGGCTTCTCCGCCGTCGCCGTGCTCCTCTCCCTGTGGCTGCCCGGCGCCCAGCGAGAGCCCAGGACCGGCCCGGGCGAGGCCGGCAGCCGAAGCGCGGAGCACCTTGACGGTCCACCGACCGCCCCGGTCCGGACGCCTTGATGCGCCCCCCGGCGGTTCGGGACGGGCATCAAAGGCAGGGTGGTGGTGCCGGGTCAGGGCCTGGTGCCGGTCAGCTCCCAGCAGGGGCCGGGTTCGGCTTCGAGGTCGGCGATCGACCACCGCAGGTCGGAGCTGGGGCCGTCGGCCTCCAGGTCCTCCAGCTTCGCGACGCCGGCCGGGACGGTGTGCAGCATCTTGGCGACGGGGCGGGTGCGGGCGATGCGTTCCAGGTCGTCGGCGCGGTTGGCGAAGCCGGCCTGGCCGGTGCGGGTCCGCTGTTTGCAGGTCGTCCCGGGGGCATCGGCAGGGACCGGCCGGGTGGTTCCTCGTGCCCGGCCGGTGCCACCACGGGAGTTCGGTCACCGTGGTCGGGGAGGGGCAGGGTTGTCGTCCTTTCCTTCCGTTGGATGGGCGGTACGCAAAGGACAGTTGGGCCGGTGGGAGGATGGGGGCATGGATGTCATGCGCAGGAACAACGTCGTGGTGACCGGGCGGGTGGGCGGGCCTGTGGTGCTGCTGGCGCACGGGTTCGGCTGTGACCAGAACATGTGGCGGCTGGTCGTTCCGGCGCTTGCGGGGGAGTACCGGGTGGTGCTGTTCGACTACGTGGGCTCGGGCCGGTCCGAGGCGTCGGCGTGGAGCGAGGAGCGCTACGGCTCGCTGGAGGGGTACGCCCGGGACGTGGTGGAGATCTGCGAGGAGCTGGACCTGCACGACGTGACCTTCGTGGGGCATTCGGTCAGCGCCGTGGTGGGGGTGCTCGCCGCCGAGACCGCACCGCAGCGGATCGCCCGGCTGGTGATGGTCGCCCCCTCGCCCCGCTACATCGACGAGGACGGATACCGGGGCGGGTTCAGCGCCGAGGACATCGACGAGCTGCTGGAGTCGCTGGAGTCCAACTACCTCGGCTGGTCCGCGGCGATGGCGCCGGTGATCATGGGTAACGGGGACCGGCCGGACCTCGGCGAGGAGCTCACCGCCTCGTTCTGCGCCACCGACCCGGGCATGGCGAGGGTCTTCGCCCGCACCACGTTCCTGTCCGACAGCCGTGCAGATTTGAAGTCGGTGGCGGTGCCGACGCTGGTGCTGGAGTGCGCGCAGGACGTCATCGCCCCGCGCGAGGTGGGCGCCTACGTCCACGCCGCGATCCCCGGAAGCCGCCTGGTGACCCTGGACGCGACCGGGCACTGCCCGCAGCTGAGCGCACCGCAGGCCACCGCCGGGGCGATCCTCGCCTTCCTCGGAGGAGCCCGATGAACGCATCCCGGGCCACCGCGACGGTCACCGCGTACCCTGGCGCCGTCCGGCGCGGAGCGGCCTGGTGACATGCCGCACCGGCCAGGACCCCCACGAACCGGACGGCGGTGAGGACGTGCACGCCGACGACGCGGCGTTCACCGCCCTGCTGGAGGACAGCGCCGAGGACCTGTACGAGCACGCGCCGTGCGGCTACCTGTCCACCCTGATGGACGGCACCATCGCCAAGATCAACGCCACGATGCTGGACTGGCTGGGCCTGTCCCGCGAACAGGTCGTGGGACGGACGCGGTTCACCGACCTGCTCACCGTCGGCGGCAGGCTCTACCACGAGACGCACTTCGCGCCGCTGCTGTTCATGCAGGGCGAGGTCAACGGGATCGCCCTGGAGATCAGGGCCGCGGCCGGGCGGCGGCTGCCGGTCCTGGTCACCTCCAGGGTGAAGACCAGCACGGACGGTGAGCCGGTACTGATCCGCACCACCGTCTTCGACGCCCGCGAACGCCGCGCCTACGAGAGCGAACTGCTACGCGCCCGCCGGACGGCCGACGAGGCCCGCAGACAGGCCGAAGAGGCCCACCGGCAGGCCGAGGCGGAGCGCAGGCAGTCCGAGGCGGACCGCCGACGCCTGCAGGAAGCCCTCCACGTCCTGCAGCAGAGCCTGCTGCCCTCCGTACTCCCCGCAGTACCGGGACTGGAGGCCGCCTCGCACTACCACACCGCCTCCCCGGACCTGCTGGGCGGAGACTTCTACGACCTGTTCCCCCTGGACGGCACCCGGTGGGCGTTCTTCCTCGGCGACGTGTGCGGCAAGGGCCCCAAAGCCGCCGCCCTGACCTCCCTGACCCGCCACACCCTGCGCGCCGCGGCCCTGCACGACCCGGACCCCGTCACGGTGCTCACCACCCTCAACACCGTGCTGAACGACAGGTACACCAGCGGCGGCGACACCCGCTACTGCACCGCCGTGTTCGGCGTCCTGCACCCCCAGGGCGACGCGTGCGAGGTGCGAGTAGCCTCCGGCGGCCACCCCTCCGCGCTGATCCAGCGCGCCGACCGCACCGCCGAGTTCCTCCCCACCCCGGGCGGCATGCTCATCGGCGTCCTGCCCGAAGCCCAGTTCACGCCCGCCCGCACCGTGCTCCACCCCGGGGACACCCTGCTGCTCTACACCGACGGCCTGACCGAAGCCCGCATCGGCCCCGACCGCGACCTGTACGGCGAGGACGCGCTGCGCATCTTCGCCGCCCGGGCTCCCGCCGGGCCGCAGGCCCTGGTCACGGCCCTGACCGCACTGCTCGCCGGTTTCGGCGACGGCCTCGACGACGACACCGCCCTGCTCGCCCTCGGCGTCCCCGGCATCCCGTCCAGCCCCACGAGTGAAGACCCGACATGAGTCCATTGACGATCACCGTCCGAGACGCCGCCACCGGGCCCGTCCTGGAGATCACCGGCGACCTCGACTACCATCACGCCCCCGAACTGCGCAGAGCCGTGGAGGCCCTCACCCTCACCGCAGGGCAACTGCTGGTGCTGGACCTGGCCCGGCTGGAACTCTGTGACTCCAGCGGCATCACCGCCCTGCTGGCCGCCCGCAGACTGGCCATGGCACACGGCGCCGGCATCGCCCTGGCGGCCGTCCCCGACAACACCGCCCGGATCCTCGGCATCGTCGGTCTGGCCCGGGTCTTCACCCTCCACCCGGACGCCGCCACCGCCACCGCCACCGCCCCCCACCCGCCAGGGGCGAGCACTGCCGAGCAGGCCGCGCCCACCGTCCACACCGCCTATGAGCACAACCTCTGACCAGCCCCGAGCCGGATTCGGCCCGTGCCCCGGTGATCGGCGGCGTGCCACTCATGACGGAGCCGTAGACTTCCCGGCTGCTTTCGGGTGGGGGATCGGGCAGAGTGACGCCGTCGCTGCCCGGCCGCGGCGATCACTGACCGCGTGAGCACTTGCCTGGCCTCGCCCAGCGGCGGACGGCCCTCTACGTGAAAGCGCCGACTTCGCAGCTCGATGCGCTCGCCGCCCGGCAACCGGGAAGACCTGCCGACGGATCGGTGACCTCTCACCGTGTCCGAGGTTGCGCCGCGTCGCCGGAGACGTCCGGACGCGGGGCCGGCCCCGACAGTCCAAGCGCGCCCGCCGTCGGGACGCGGCAATGGTGGAGGCGGTCGGCCAGATCGTGCCGGATGGACTGGAGTTGGGCGAGGCATGCGTCCATGCCGGTAATCGCTGCGCCGATCTCGGCGTGCAGGTGGGCCCCGACAGCGGCCAGCCGGTCTTCCAACTGCTGCCACCGGTCGGCGGCGTGAGGGGCGGTTTCGGCCGCTGGGCGAGTCGGTGGGCCGCTCGCGTCGGTGCTGGGCGGGGTGCGCGGTGCGGCGTGGAGCTGGTGCGGGCGGGGGCGCGTGCTCTCAGGAGCGGTGGTGGTTGCTGTCATCGCGGAGTCGGTCCGTGTGGGTGGCGAGGGTTTCGAGGCGGGCGGCGATGTCGGGGTGCCGACCGGTGTCGAGGTGGGGGCGGATGTCGGCGAGGGGACTGATGAGTTGGGCGGTGTCGTTGTGGCCGAGGGCGGTGCGGAGGGCGTCGAGGTGGGGGTGGGCGGTGGCGGGGAGGTCGGTGAGGCCGGTGATTCGGGCGGCGAGTATGCGCAGGTCGGTGGCGTTGTCGCGGGCCCAGGCGGTGATGGCGCGGTCAGCGGCGCGGCGGTCGCGGATGTCCTTGACGCGCTGGGCGCCGGTGGTGGCGTCGTCGTCGGTGGTGGGGCGCAGGCGCAGGTATCGGTTCTCGGCGGCCTGGCGGCTGGCGACGCCCAGGGGGTGGGCGAGGTCGGCCCAGGTGGCGCCCGCGGCGCGGGCGCACTCCACGAGGGGGCTTTCCCAGGTGGCGAGTCGGTTGCGTAGTTCGCGTAGGAGCAGGAGCGCGGCCAGGGACTGTTCGGGGCTGTCGCAGGGGGCGGGCGGCGTGAGCCCGGGCTCCGGTGGTGCGGGGTTCTGGGCGTTACGGATAGCGGTGTCGATGGCGGCGAGGGCGGCGGTGGCGGCGAGGAAGGAGGCGGGTTCGCCTGGGTGTGCAGTGCCTGGGGCGGTGGGGGCCGGGCGCTCTCTCACGTTGTCACTCTTTCGAAGACTTCAGAGTTTGTCATCGGATGGATGACATGCTACAACAGTGTCAGGTGAAGCGCATTGGCACTAGTTGCCTGGACCACTGGAGGTGTTTCGCGATGTTGATGCGCACCGATCCCTTCCGCGAGCTGGACCGTCTGACCCAGCAGTTCCTCACCCAGAGCGGGACCTGGAGCAGGCCCGCCCCGATGCCGCTGGACGCCTACCGGGCCGGCGACGAGTACGTCATCGCGTTCGACCTGCCCGGGGTGGACCCGGCGGCGATCGACATCGACGTGGAGCGGAACATGCTGACCGTGAAGGCCGAGCGGCGTCCGCGCCCGGAGGCCGAGGGCGCGCGCATGGAGCTCTCGGAGCGGCCGCTCGGCGTGTTCTCCCGTCAGGTGATGCTCTCCGACACCCTCGACCCGGAGGGCATCAGTGCCGACTACGACGCGGGCGTGCTGACCCTGCGCATCCCGGTCGCGGAGAAGGCCAAGCCCCGCAAGATCTCCGTCACCGCCCAGGGCGAGGGTCGCAAGCAGATCCGCGCCTGACCCCCGGAGAGGTGTCGCCCTGCCGCCGCCGACCCCCCAGGGCGGCGCAGGGCGGCACCTCTCCGGCGGTCTCGGGTGCCAGATGGGGAAAGCTCGACCAGCGCCGAGACAGAGGGTCCGCCACCAGCACCGCGGTCACCTCCTCGTGGTGGCGGTCCGCGGCGACGGCGCCCCGAGCGCCGCACCTCCTGGCACGGACTCCTCGACGCCGAGGCCACCGGCCATCGGACCGTCCTGCGTGCTGCCGGCACCCCGGTCACCCAGGTCCTGCGGCATCCGGTCTGTGCTCGCGCCCGACCGGCGAGCCCTGACACCGCCGCCGGCCACCCCCGCTCGCCCGCACACTCGCCCGGGAGGCAGTGGGCGATGACTCTTCGACGTGAGGCGTCCTGACGCAGATCCAGGAAAGTGTCGGACACCCCGCGGTCGGCGAGGCCAAGCAGGCACCCGCGTGGTCCTGGCCCTGTTCGGCGCCTACGTCGCCGGCCGCGGCCGGACTGACCTTACGGTCCGGCACCCGGGACTCCTCGCAGGGCGCGCAGTTCGTGAGGGTGGCCTGTTCGGCGAGGCGGGCCGGCAGTCGGCGCAGGCTCCGTTCGTCCCGGTCGCTGACGGCTTCGGTGAGGTGGCCGGCAGCGAGGCCTGCGTGTGCGGCTCGGTGCTGGGTGCGGGGTCCGCCCTGCCACGGGCGAAGGCTATCTGCCCTTCGAACACCGAAAAATCTATACCGGCTGGAGTAGACATTGCTCAGTGCTGTGGTTAGTGTTTCTCTCGTAGTCGAGGTCGAGAAGTACCCGCCAGACATGAACTGGCGGGCAGTAGTACAGGTTTTCGCAGGTCGGCATGGTTGCAGGGTCCTGAAGCCAGGGATGGTGCAGTAGGCGACAGGGCCGGTGGCCGGGCCGGGCGGCCCGCAGTGACAAGGGGCTGCCAGCGAGCGGTACCGCGGTTCACGCATGCAGTACCCGCAGGTGAATCCGAGTTGAGTGGTACCGGCAGTACGGCAGTCGAAGGACGGGTATCCCGGTAAAGGCGCCATGACTGCGGCGCGCGTGCCGGGTGGTCCGGGCAGTGGGGTTCCAAGCCGGGCAGGTGAGCAGGACGGGCGACGGGGCTGGCTGCCGGACCGGACGGTCCACCGGGACCGCCACAGCAGTACCGGGTAGGTGTAGTTCAGCAGTACCGAGAAGTACCCGTGTGAGCAGTACGAAGCAGTTCCCGCAGGTGGCAGTACCCGAAGTAGCAGTTCCGATCAGTACCCGCAGAGGATGAACGGAGGGACGAAGCGCCATCTGGATCGCCCGGCCCGTGAGGTGATCACCCGGGCGGAATCCGAAGACCCCAAGGCAAGGACGGTGGTTTCCGGTCACGCATACGCGATCCCCGCACGCCCCATCCCCCGGGGCCACGCGGACACGAGGAACCCGGCCCGAGGGCCGGTAGATGGTGTCAAACCCTTCGGGGCCCCGGGAGCAGCAAGCACCCGGGGCCCCTCAGCGCGTCCCCGGACACAACAGGAAGAGGTGCAGTGACCACGACAGCCTTGCGACCGCACACCCCCGACACCCCGGAGACGCCCGACCGTCTCGACGATGACGACTACCCCGCCTACACCATGGGCCGCGCAGCCGAAATGACCGGCACCACCCCCGGCTTCCTGCGCGCCCTCGGCGAACACCACCTCATCACCCCGCTGCGCTCCGACGGCGGACACCGCCGCTACTCCCGCTACCAGCTGCGCATCGCGATGCGCGCCCGCGACCTCGTCGACCGGGGCACCGCCATCGATGCCGCCTGCCGCATCGTCATCCTCGAAGACCAGCTCGAAGAAGCCCTGCGCATCAACGAACAACTGCGCCGACCCACCCGCGACCCTGCGCCGACCGCGGACACCTGACCCGCCGGGGAAAGGGCGCCAGGGCCGGGTGAGGCTCCACCGGCTTTACCGGCCCGCGGGCGGAGGCTGCCTGCAGTGAGCAGGTTGACCACGACAGCGGGCAGTTCTGTGCAGATCTTTCCCGTCGACCAGCACGTGCCCGCAGCCCACACCGCTCGTTGAACCATCGAGCGTCCCCGCCGGGACGCGTCGGCTGCGCTTCTCCTCCACGCACGGCCCGGACATCCCCACAAAGCCGGGCTCCGCAGCGCAGCCAGACCAGGGCGGCCGGACGGTATGCACCGGCCGTCCCGGCTACGGTCCAGGACTCCTCCCGCCCCCCGCACCTGGCCCGTGTCCAGCTGGCCGATGGTGTTCTTCGAAGGTTCCGGGCCCACTCACGCTGGTGACCCTGGAAAGCCGCAGCACTGCACCGCGGCACACGGATCCTTCCACCTGCCCGAACTTCACAGCGGCCCGGCGTCATCGAGGAACGCGGCACCGCGGCCGAAGCTCCACGCCGGCCCGGGCACGGCGCACGGCCCGCCGGGCTGAGCCGCCGGGGCGTCGTGCGGCCGGCTGCTACCGGTGGGGCGGGCCGGGGATGAGGTGGTACATGCCGCGGGCGGTCTTGCGGAAAGCGGCCGCCTTCGAGTTCGGAGGGACGGGCACGGCGCAGGTCGCCCCGGTCGGCCTCGACGCCGTCGGCGAGGTCGACGTAGCGGCGGATTAACCCGCTTTCCTGCTCGGTGAGCTCCTCGTCGGCCATCTGCTCCTCCGCACGCCTCGCCGTGCTTGCCGGCATGTCCCCGCGGGGCAAGGGCAGCCGTCCCGGCATCCGGCCGGCTGCCACGGGCGGGAGCGTCCGCCACCCGGGAGGCTGTCCAGGGTGGCGGACGCGGCATCGTGCGGGGCCGGCAGGCCGGTCGTCTGTCGAAGATCCGGGCTGTCCGCCTCCGGCCTGCTCTTCATTGCCAGGATCGCCGTCATCGGTGCGCTCGGCTGGAGCCGGTCGGCGACGATTCCGGTGGCCCGGTGGCCCGGTGGCCCGGTGGCCCGGTGGCCCGGTGGCCCGGTGGCCCGTTGGCCCGTTGGCCCGTTGGCCCGGTGGCCCGGTGGCCCGGTGGCCCGGTGGCCCGGTGGCCCGGCGGCCCGGCCGATCGGCTCACCGGTGAACGGGAGCGAGAACTGCCCGGGCAGCGTGACCGCCGCCTCCAGCAGCGCCTCGTCCACCCGCACGTTCTTCGCGTCCTTCCCGGGTGCGGCCGGCAGGCGATCGACGGGCGCCGCAGGTCGGTCCCGCTGACCCCGGGTCAGTCAGTCGGTGGGCCGGACCCCCACCGGAAGGCGCTCATGAACGTCCTCACTGTCAGTAGACGTACAGGTGGGTGGTGAGGTTGGCGAAGGAGATCGTGCTGCCGCTCTTCCACGCCTTGTAGCCGGTGCCCTTGGCCAGGTCGGCCTCGAAGGTCGGGCCGCTCTCGTAGCTGATGCCGTACTGGGTGGTGCTGCGGCCGGCGCCGACGAGTTCCCTGGCCATCTTGACCATCTGGTAGGAGTGGTCGGTGGGGGAGTTCGGGGAGGAGAAGACGTCGCTCCAGCGGCTGCCGACCGTCCCGCTGGTCGGGGCGTAGGCGGGCTTCGTGGAGGTGGCGGTCCAGGTGGCCGGGTTGTAGGTGTCGCCGTTGGTCAGGTAGGTCCACTTGACGCCGTCGACGGACCAGTAGCCGCTGTGGGTGCCGACGGTGTCGCTGCGCAGGTCGAGGATCGAGACGCCGTTGGTGCCGACGACGGCGTCGGACTCGTTGGCGGTGCCGGGGTTGGTGACGACCAGGGCGGTGTCCTCGTCGACGCCGAAGGCGCGGGTGTGGCCGGTGGCGGCGGCGAGGCGGGTGATGCGGCCCTCGCGGCCGCGGGCGGCGAAGTGGGTGTCGATCAGGCCGGAGGTGAAGAAGTTGAAGCCGCCCTCGGGCCGGTAGCTGAGGTCGTCGGGGTAGCTGTCGCTGATCGTGGTGTGGGGGCCGTAGCGCAGCGCGTCCCAGCTCTCGCCGCCGGTGACCATGTCGCGGCCGTTGGTGATGGCGGTGCCGGCGCTGGTGCCCATGACGGCCGCGCCTGCGGCGAACTTGGCGCGGATCGCGGCGAGTGCGGGGGAGTCGCTGTTGTCGCTCTTCATCAGGGTGGTGACCAGGCGGCTCTGGTCGCCTCCGCCGAAGAAGAAGCCGGTCATCGAGTTGATCTGGTTGAGGACGCTCTGGCTGGCGTTGTTGCCGATGTGGTCGAGGTCGATCGGGATCCACTGGGCGTCGGCCGCGCCGTAGCTGTTCTTCAGCAGGTTGCCGTAGTAGGTGCCGTTGCAGACGGAGTTGCTGCAGGTGGCCGGGTCGCCGGCGTTCGGGTCGTCGGCCGGGACGACCGAGGCGGCGGTGATGATGCCGATCCTGGCCGCCGAACCGCCGGACTTCGTGACGAAGGTGCTGTAGACGGCGCTGTTGGTGTCGGCGATGGCGCCGCCGCCCAGGATCAGGGCGCCGGGGCCGGTGGCGGCGTGCGCTGTGCCGACGGGCGTGAGGGCCCCGAGCGCCGCGGTGAGCGCGACGGTGAGGGCGAGGGCGGAGGTGCGGCGAGCGGTGGAGGTCACTGGCTGCTCCGTGGGGAGAGGCCCGGGCGCGGTGAGGGCCCGGGCGGGAGGGCCTGGCGCCGGGGCGGCGCGCAGGCAGACGCTCGGCCGTCCGGTGCGGGGTGTCCGGCGGCGGCAGAAACGGAACATACAGAAGCGCGGCTTCTGTGGGTAGATGTAATGAGAGGTTCGCCGAATGTTTAACACGGACGTGCCGTTGTGGTCTGGCCCGCCGGGATCCGACTGTCGTTATCTATTCGTAGCCGCTGTTACATCTGGCGCTTTAACTTGCCGATCTGTAACGTCTGCGGGGCCTGCTTCGGTACCCTCTGAAAGGTCCCCATGTCTCGCTCCGCCCTGCACAGAACCACGCTGCCCGTCGTCCTGCTCGCCACCGGCCTCGCAGTCGCCGCCTGCGGCAGCTCCACCACCCCGGCCGCCGACGCGAGCGTCGTGGCCCCCGTGACCGTCGCGGGCGTCACCCTCACCCCGGACCAGGCCCTGCACGACGCGCTCCCCGACGCCGTCAAGAAGTCCGGCAAGGTCCGGGTCGCCACCGACGTCCCGTACCCCCCGTTCGAGATGTACGTCTCCGAGGGCAGCAAGGAGATGACCGGCCTCGACTACGACCTCGGACAGGCCATCGGCGCCAAGCTCGGGGTCCGCTTCGAGTTCCAGGCACAGAAGTTCGACGGCATCGTCCCCGCCCTCCAGGCCGGCAAGTACGACGCCGCGATCAGCGCCATCACCGACAACAAGGAGCGCGAGCAGGTCGTCGACTTCGTCGACTACTCCGTCTCCGGCAGCGGCATCCTGGTCGCCAAGGGCAACCCGCAGAAGATCACCACCCTCGACGACCTGTGCGGGCACGCCGTCGCCGTGCAGACCGCCACCAACCAGCAGAAGCTCCTGGACAAGCACCAGGACAAGTGCCGCGAACTCGGCAGGGGCGCCGTCGACGTCCAGGCCTTCCCCAAGGACTCCGACGCCCAACTCGCTCTGCGCTCCGGCAAGGTGGTCGCCGACGTCCTCACCAAGCCCGCCGCCGGGTGGACCGCGAAGACCGCCGACAACGGCGCCGCGTTCGAACTCGCCGACGACCCGGCCGCGCTCGGCGGCTACAACGCCTCCCCGAACGGCATCGCCGTCTCCAAGAACCTGCCGCAGCTGACCGACGCGGTGCAGAAGGCCCTGCAGTCCCTGATCGACGACGGCTCGCTCGCCAGGATCTACGACAAGTACGGGGTGGCTTCGATCGCCGTGCAGCAGGCCACCAAGAACAGCGCGGTGGACTGACATGCCCGTCACCGCACCCCCCACCGAGGCGGCCCCCGCCCGGCCGGACGACCTGGTGGCCGTCCCGGTCCGGCGCTGGGGTCGGTGGGCCGCCGCCGTCGCAGCCGTGCTCGCCGTCGTCGGCCTGGTCGGCTCGCTCGCCAAGAACCCCAACCTGCACTGGGACGTGGTCGGGCACTACCTGTTCGCCGACCTCATCTTCGACGGCCTGGCCACCACCCTGTGGCTCACCGTCGCCGCGATGGCCGTCGGCCTCGGCCTGGGCGTCCTGGTCGCCGTCATGCGGCTTTCCGCGAACCCCCTCCTGTACGGGCTCTCCACCGGCTTCGTCTGGCTGTTTCGAGGCACCCCGCTGCTGGTCCAGATCATCTTCTGGGCCTACGCGGCCGCGCTCTACAAGCACCTGATGATCGGCATCCCGTTCACCACGGTCACCTTCGTCGAGCTCGACACCAACAGCCTGCTCACCCCGTCCGTCGCGGCACTGCTCGCGCTCGGCCTGAACGAGGCCGCCTACGCCTCGGAGATCGTCCGGGCCGGCATCCAGTCCGTCGACCCGGGCCAGACCGAGGCCGCCCACTCCCTGGGCATGAAGCCCGCCCTGACGATGCGCCGGATCGTCCTGCCGCAGGCCATGAAGGTCATCATCCCGCCGATGGGCAACGAGACCATCAACATGCTCAAGACCACCGCGTACGTCTCGGTGATCGCCGCGCACGACCTGATGTCCAACATCCAGGACGTCTACGCCCAGAACTACCAGGTCATCCCGATGCTGGTGGTCGCCGCCCTCTGGTACCTGGCGCTGACCACGGCGCTCTCCGGGCCGCAGGCCTGGCTGGAGCGCCGCTACGGCCGCGGCGCCGCCCGCGCCGGGCACGTCTCCCCGCTGCGGCGGATGTTCACCGGCCTCCCCGGCCTGCTCCCCACCACCCGCGAACGGAAGGGCTGAACCGATGGCCCGGCCCATGGTGCACGCCGAGGGCGTGCGCAAGCACTTCGGCAGGCTGGAGGTCCTCAAGGGCGTCGACCTGACCGTCGAGCGCGGACAGGTCTGCTGCCTGCTCGGCCCGTCCGGCTCCGGCAAGTCCACCTTCCTGCGCTGCATCAACCACCTGGAGAAGGTCGACGGCGGACGCCTCACCGTCGACGGCGACCTGGTCGGCTACCGGCAGTCCGGCAACCGGCTGCACGAGCTGCGCGAGGCCGAGGTCGCCGAGCGCCGCCGCGAGATCGGCATGGTCTTCCAGCGCTTCAACCTCTTCCCGCACATGACCGCCCTGGAGAACATCACCGAGGCACCGGTCCGGGTCGCCGGGGTCAACCGCACCGACGCCCGCCGGGAGGCGCTGCGCCTGCTGGACCGCGTCGGCCTCGGCGACCGCGCCGACCACTACCCCGCCCAGCTCTCCGGCGGCCAGCAGCAGCGGGTGGCGATCGCCCGCGCGCTGGCGATGAAGCCCAAGCTGATGCTCTTCGACGAGCCGACCTCCGCCCTCGACCCCGAACTCGTCGGCGACGTCCTGGACGTGATGCGCGACCTGGCCGCCGACGGCATGACGATGGTCGTGGTCACCCACGAGATCGGCTTCGCCCGCGAGGTCGGCGACACCGCCGTCTTCATGGACGAGGGCGTGGTCGTCGAGGCCGGCCACCCCCGCACCGTGCTGGTCGAACCGGAGCAGGAGCGCACCCGCGCCTTCCTGTCCAAGGTCCTGTGAGCGCCGCCCCCGCCCGTGCCGCCCTCGACCCGCGCGCCGCGGTGATCCTGGACGCCGCCCGGGCCGCCCTGCCCCGCTACCTCGCCGACCTGGCCGACCTCGTCGCCGTCGACTCCGGCAGCCACCACCCGGACGGGGTCAACCGCGTCGCGGACCGGCTCACCCACCGGCTGCACGGCATCGGGTTCGCCACCGAGCGGATCCCCGTCGAGTCGGTCGGCGGCCGCTCCTGGGGCGACGTGCTGGTCGGCCGGTTGCCCGGCACCCTGCCGCCGGGCGAGGGCGGCGCCCGGATCGTCCTGATCGGCCACATGGACACCGTCTTCGAGGAGGGCACTGCCGCCGCCCGGCCCTTCCGGGCCGACGGCTCCCGCGCCCACGGCCCGGGCGTCAGCGACGACAAGGGCGGCCTGCTGGCCGGCGTCACCGCCGCCGAGCTGCTGGTCCGCCAGCACCGGACCTCCTTCGCCGAACTCGTCCTGATTGCCACCCCCGACGAGGAGGCGGGATCGCCGGCCAGTCGCCCGGTGACCGAACTCCTCTGCCGCGGCGCGGACTTCGCCCTCGGCCTGGAGTGCGCGCGGGAGAACGGCGACCTGGTCGTCCAGCGCAAGGGCGTCGCCGACCTGCTCGTCACCGTCACCGGACGGGCTGCGCACGCCGGCATCGAACCCGAACGAGGCGCCAACGCCGCCCTCGCCGCTGCCCACCTGGTGGTCGCCCTCCAGGCCCTCAACGGCATCCGGCCGGGCGTCACGCTCAACGTCGGCGTCGTTCGGGCCGGCACCAGGCCCAACATCGTCTGCCCCGAGGCCGAACTCCACGTCGAGGTCAGGGCCACCACCCGCGACGCCCTGCACACGGCCCTCGACGCGATCCGGGAGACGGCGAGCCGCACCGCCGTCCCCGACACCACCGCCCGGGTCGACCAGCTCGACCTCTGCCCGCCGATGGAGTTCGGCCCCGGGACGCGGGACCTGCTCGCCCTGGCCCGCACCGCCGCCGCCGACCTCGGCTTCACCGTGGGAGGCGCAGCCACCGGCGGCGTCGGCGACGCCAACTTCACCTCCGGCCTCGGGATCCCCACCCTCGACGGCCTCGGCCCCGTCGGCGGGGCCGACCACACCCCCGAGGAGTGGCTCGACACTGCCGGCGTGCCCGCCCGGATCGCCCTCCTGGCCACCCTGATCGAACGGCTCAGGCGCAGCTGATCCCCGTCGAACCACCCGCCGCACCCTCCCGGAGGGGCCCGCACCGGACACCCCCGTGGTGCCGTGCGGGCCCGCCGCGACCCCGCAAGCACCGGCCCGACCGCCAAGGAGCCCGCCCGTGAACCACTCCCGCCCCGCCCGCCCCCGGCGCGCTGCCCTCATCCTCGCCGCCGCCCTCGCCACCGTCGCCTCGGCCGCCCCGCCCGCCCTCGCCCACCCCGCCGCCGGACACCATCCCGGCGGCACGCTCGTCCTCGTCGGAGGCGGGCTCAAGGACGACAACGCCGAGGTCTACCGGGAGATCGTCGCCAAGGCCGGCGGCCCCGGCCGGGCCCGGATCGGCGTCCTCACCGCCGCCTCCGTCCCCGAGAGCCAGGACCCCAACGCCGCCGACCCCGCCAAGTGCTCCAACTCGGCCTGCAACGGCGCCTACTACGCCGACCTGTTCCGCCACCACGGCGCGGCCGACGCCCAGTGGGTCCCGATCGATCTCGACCACCTCGACGCCGCCGACTCGGACGCCGTGGTCGCCCGGGTCGAGTCGATGACCGGCTTCTTCTTCGGCGGCGGCGACCAGTACCGCTACGTCACCACCCTGCTGCACGGCGACGCCCACACCGACTCCAAGGTGCTGGCCGCGATCCGCACCAAGCTCGCCGCCGGCGCCGTCGTCGCGGGCTCCAGCGCAGGCGCCCAGATCGCTTCCGGACCGGACATGATCACCGGCGGCGACAGCTACCGGGCCCTGCGCGACGGAAGCACCCCCGGCTACTTCGCCGACCCCGCCCGGCTCGGCTACCTCCCACAGGGCGGCTTCGGCTTCTTCGACGCCGGCCTGCTCGACACCCACACCGGCACCTACGGGCGCGAGGGCCGCGCCGTCCGCCTGGCCGCCGACACCGGCCACGGCCGGGTGTTCGCCCTCGACGAGGACACCGCGATCGAGGTCGAGCACGCCGGCACCCGCGACGAGACCCTGCGGGTGCTCGGCACCCACGGCGTCACCGTCCTCGACCTGCGCCGGGCCCGCACCCGCACGGCCGACGGCCGCTGGGCCGTCGACGGGGTCCGCTACAGCTACCTCACCGACGGCGACCGCTACCGACCCCACAGCTGGACGGTGCGGCCCGCCCCCGCCAAGGACCGCCTCCGGGCGACCGGCACCACCCCCGTCCCCGCCAACCACGACGCCTTCTACTCCGTCGACGACCCGAACGGCGCCCCCTACTCCCTCTCCGGCACCGCCCTGGCCCTCACCGCCCAGCGCACCCAGCACACCGCCACAGCCACCACCTACGAGACCGGCCCCGTCTTCACCGTCACCCTCCAGCGGCGGCCCGGCACCCGGGCCTGGACGTCCGACGGCGCCACCGCCGTCTCGTTCGCCGACCTCGACCTCGCCATCGCCCCCAGCGCCCGGTAGCACCCGGCAGGGAACATCACCGAACAAGATCTCCGCAGCCGGGCCCTTCGCTAGGCTGCGGAGCACCACAGCTCCGGACCGTCCACCCCGCCGACGCCCGGGAAAGGAACCGCGCCATGGCACCCGTCACGCTCGCCGAGGACATCCGCCAGCGCCTGGGCGACTGCAGCCCCGCCGAGCGGAAGGTCGGTCGGGTCCTGCTCGCCGGCTGGCCGGCCGCCGGCTTCGAGACCGTCGCCACCCTCGCCGAACGCGCTGACGTCAGCGCCCCCACCGTCATCCGGTTCGTCAACCGGCTCGGTTATCGCGGCTTCCCCGACTTCCAAGCCGCGCTGCGCACCGAACTCGACGAGCGCCAGGCCTCGCCGCTGACCCTCTACAGCACCGGTCGCTACGGCGGGACGGGCGAAGGGGAGGGCGAGGGCGAGGACGGCGGGCACCCCCCGCAGTCCGGCACGGCGGGCCTGCTCGCCCACGGCCGCGAGGTGTTCACCGCGGCCGTCGACCGCACCCTGGCCGAGGTCAGCCCGCACGAACTGGAGCGGGCCGTGCAACTGCTCGCCGACCCCAAGCGCCGCATCACCCTGGTCGGCGGACGCTTCACCCACCTGCTCGCCCAGTACCTCGGCCTGCACCTGATGCAACTCCGCGGCGACGTGCGCTTCCTCCCCGACCGTCCGGTCGAGCGGACGGCGCTGCTCGCCGCCCTCGGACGCCGCGACGTACTGGTCGTCTTCGACTACCGCCGCTACGAGACCGACAAGACCACCCTCGCGGAACTGGTCCGCGAGGCGGGCGGACGCGTCGTCCTGTTCACCGACGCCTGGCTGTCGCCGGTCTCCACCCAGGCCGAGGTGGTCCTCTCCAGCCAGGTCGGCGCACCCTCCCCGTACGACAGCCTGGTGCCGACACTCGCCGTGGTGGAGACCGTCGTCGCCGGGCTGATCGCCGAGATGGGGGAGCGGGCCCACCAGCACATGAAGCACAGCGAAGCGACCGCCGACCGGATCGGCCTGACCTGAGGACAGGCGGCCCCGGCCCGGGAACCGACGCGGGAACGCTGTGACGTTCCCGCGACACAGGGGGGCTCCGACGGTGCAAGACGCCACGGACGGCGGCCCTGGGACGTGGAGGACGCGTTGCTCTTACCCCTGAGAGGGCTGCAGCGGACCGTGTCGGCGCCCGACATCGTCACGTCTCGTAGATCGCCTCTCCTCGAAACGGCTCGCCCGGGGGCAGGGACGACACGAACGTCGCCGCGAGGAGGTCGTCGAGGAGCCCCCCACCCGGTCGGGCGGAAGGCCACGGGTCCGGTCCCCTGCCCGACGGGTGTACCGCTGCGAGGAGCCCGTGATGCCGATGCCGCCCGAGATCGGCCGCGCCGAGATCGACCCCGCCGAGATCAACCGCGCCGTGGTCGCCGCGCTGTGGAGGAGTCGGCCGGTGTGGGCACCGTGATCTGCGACGGCGTCCGGTGGGACCTGATCGTCAAGGCCGTAGCGGCTCGCATCGGTGCCGTTCGGGTGGTTCCGCGTGTCGAGCTGTGACTCCGGGCGCTGTTGCAGCGGCCGACAGGGACTGGCGGGAACAGGACCGGGAACGTCCCAGGGGCCTGGCATCCCGTCGGCGCCGACGGGTGCGTTCGTACACCACGCGCTTGGTACGTCGGCCTGACCGGAGGCTCCCCACCGCCCGGTTCGAACGCGACACCGGCGACGCGGCGGTGCACTGCCTCGGCGAGCGGCAGGCCCGGAGAGGGCGCACGGCAGGCGCAGGTGAGGGCCCGGAAAGTACATAGAGTGCGGCGGAGGGAGGAACCCGGGTCAGGCGTTCCGGTCGACCTTCGGACCCCTCGTCTCCTGGCGCCGGCAAGCTCCTGGCGCCGATCATCCAGTCGGAATTGGGAGTTCACACGTGAGGCCTCAGGCCACCGACACGCGTCAGATCGCCGAACCGCGCCGGACGGCCGATGGCGGCAGAACCGGCCACCGCACCCTGACCGCGTCGGCCACCGTGCAACCCTCCACCGCGTTCCTCGCCGGTCAGCACAGGCACCCGGGCCGACACGACCACTCCGCCCTGCGTGCCGCGCTCGCCGTCGCCACGGAGGACGTCATCGTCTACGACCTGGACGGCATCGGGCGCCAGTACACCGCCCTGTGCGCCGAACTGCCCGGCTTCTCGGTCCGGTTCGCGATGAAGGCCTGCCCGGTGGACGAGGTGCTCGGCCACCTCGCCGGGCTCGGGTCCGGCTTCGACGCGGCCAGCCCGCAGGAGATCGTCCAGGCGCTGCGCACCGGGGTGGCCCCCGAACTGATCCACTACGGCAACACCGTCAAGTCCGACGCCAACATCGACGAGGCCTACCGGCTGGGTGTGCGCGACTTCGCCACCGACAGCCCGGAGGACGTCGCCGCGATCGCCGAACACGCCCCCGGCTCACGGGTGTTCTGCCGGGTCGCAACCACCGGCGACGGCGCGCTGTGGGGTTTGAGCCGCAAGTTCGGCTGCTCGCCCGAGGACGCCCTGCGGGTGCTCGACGCGGCCCGGGCCGCCGGACTGGTGCCCTCCGGTCTGTCGGTGCACGTCGGTTCCCAGCAGATGACGGCCGACGCCTGGGGTGAGGCGATCGAGACGCTGGCCGGCGTGCTGGAGGCGCTCAACCGGCACGGCATCGTTCCGGACCGGATCAACCTCGGTGGGGGACTGCCCGCCCTCGGCGTCCTCGACCGGCACGGCCGTCCGCTGGAACCGCCGCTGGACAAGATGTTCGCGGTGATCCGCGAAGGCGTGGAACGGCTGCGCGCCGTCAACGCCGCCCCGCTGGACTTCCTGCTGGAGCCCGGCCGGCACCTGGTCGCCGACCACGGCGCGATCCGTGCCCACGTCGCCCGGCTCACCTCGCGCCACCGGCTCGACGGCACCCGTGAGGACTGGCTCTACCTCAGCTGCGGAAAGTTCAACGGCCTGTACGAAATGGACCAGTTGCAGTACCGGCTGGAGTTCCCGACCCGTCCCGGCGGGCAGTCGGTCGACGCCGTGGTGGCCGGTCCGACCTGCGACAGCGACGACGCGTACGCCCAGGAGGACGGCTTGGTGCGGGTCCCGCGCACGATCGCCTCCGGCGACCCGGTCTGGGTCCACTCCTGCGGCGCGTACGCCGCCGCCTACGCCACCCGGGGGTTCAACGGCTTCCGCCCGTTGCCGTACACCTGCGTAGGCGGTTCGGCGCCGGACGGAGCCGCCGCATGAGCGACACCCGGATCCGGCTGCTCCGGGAGGAGGACTGGGACGAGGTGGTCGCACTGGAGGAGCGCGCCTACACGGCGAGCGGCCTGTCCGAGGGGGAGGAGGCACTGCGCTCCCGGCACCGCGCCTCGCCCTCGACCTGCTTCGTGCTGGAGCACGCGGGCGGCTTCGGCGGCTACCTGCTCGCACTGCCGTACCCGCTCTTCCGCTGCCCGGACCTGAGCCTGGCCGAGGGGGGCACGGTGAGGGAGGACCGCGAGGGGAGCAACCTGCACCTCCACGACCTGGTGATCGCCGAGCGAGCACGTGGCCGGGGCCTGGCCCGACGGATGCAGCGGCACCTGGAGGAGACCGGGTGGTCGGCCCGCTACCGGACGCTCTCCCTGGTCGCCGTGCACGGCTCGCAGAGGATGTGGACGCTGCTGGGCTACCGCACCCGGCCGGAGATCGGGCTGCCCGCGAGCTACGGCGCCGAGGCGGTCTACATGGCGAAGCCGGTGGAGCGGGCCGTCACCGACCCGGCTCCCGGCCGTCCGGCGCAGGTCGCGGACGCGGAGGGCGCGCCGCGGGCGATCGGGTGCGCCGGGCTGCCCGCCGGGTCGGCGCGGGATTGAGCGTGCGGGCCGGCCGGCCGCGGACCGGCCGGCCGTTCGGGGGAGATGCGTGATTCTCCGTCAGTACCGCCAGCGGACGGCCTCGATGACGTCCTCGTCCGTGTGCGCGGCGAACAGCTCCGCCTCAGCCCGCCGTACGGCCAGCACGTTCCCGTACAGCTCGGGGCCGAGTGCCTGCCGCAGCACCGCGGACTTCTCGTACGCGTCGGTCGCCTCCGACAGGCTCGCCGGGAGGCGCTCGGCGCTGCCGAGGGCGGCGGGGTCGCTCCGGGTCTCGGGCGGGAGGGGCAGGCCGGCGTCGAGCCCGGCGAGTCCGGCGGCCAGCACGCCGCCGATCGTCAGGTACGGGTTGGCGGCGGCGTCGAAGCACTTGAACTCGGCGTTGGCCTGCCCGGCGGTGGAGCCGGCGATCAGGCGTAGCGCCGCCTCGCGGTTCTCCAGGCCCCAGCAACGGTAGGCGCCGGCGAAGTGGGAGGGGACCAGGCGCAGGTAGGAGGCGACGCCGGGCGCGCCGAGGGCGAGCAGGGCGGGCAGTTCGGCCAGTGCGCCCGCGAGGAACTGCTCGGCTTCGGGGTGCAGCCCGTGGCGGCCGGGGCCGCCGTGCCCGAGGTTCCGGTCCTGTCGCCAGATGCTGAGGTGCAGGTGGCCGCCGTTGCCGATCGCGCCCTCGGAGAAGACGGGCGCGTACGAGACCCGCAGGCCGTGCCGGGCGGAGACGGCCCGGACGGTGTGGCGCACCAGCATCGCGGTGTCGGCGGCCTCCACCGGCCCCTCGGCGGCGACCGAGACCTCGAACTGCCCGGCGGCGTACTCGGGGTGGATCTGCAGCACGGCCAGCCCCTGCTCGGTGAGGGCGCGCAGCACCTCCCGCAGGTAGTCGGAGTGCTCGATGAAACGGGCCATGCCGTACGCGGGTTCGACCGTCGCGGGGTTTCCGGCGGCGTCGGCCACCACCCACTCGATCTCGATCCCGGCCCGCACCGAGAGCCCGCGTCGCTCGACGGCCTCGGCGGCCCGGCGGGCGAAGCCGCGCTGGCAGCCGGGGTGCGGGGTGCCCTCCTGGGTGTGGCGGTCGGCCGGGGCCCAGGCCCAGCCGGGCTGGGCGGCGAGCACGGTGAGCCGGTCGAGGTCGGGGACGAGCCGCAGGTCGCCCACGGGGCCGGTGCTCGAAGGTGTGGTGGTGAAGGAGTCGTCCACCAGGGAGAGGTCGAAACAGGGTACGGCGCCGACACCGTACGCGGCGGCGTGTTCGAGCTGGTCGAGCGGGACGGACTTCACCCGGGTGATCCCGGCGTTGTCGACCCAGCCGAACACCACCCCGTCGATTCCGTCGGCGGCGAGCTGGGCTTCGGCCGACCGGGCCTGGGCGGCCCGTTCGGCCCGGGAGTGCGTGGTGGTCATGACGCCCATGCTGGTGTCCGCGGCGGCGGGCGTGCCGGGAAAACTGCCGGGGTTCACTCGTTCGTGAACGCTCGGAGTGGTGGCGTGCCACAGGACGCGGGCGCGGGAGACGCCGGGGGAGGGCGCTGTCCGTCCCGGGGATCCCTCAGACGTGCCGGAGGCAGAGGGTTCCCCACTGGAAGCCGGCGCCGATTCCGGACAGCACGTAGACGTCTCCCGGGAGCAGGGCGCCTGCGGAGACGGCGGAGTGGAGCGCGGTGAACAGGCCCGCCGAACCGGTGTTGCCCAGCCGGTCGACGGTGACGGGCGCGCGCTCACGGGGAACGCCCAGGGCTGCCAGGGCTGCGGTGAGGATGTTCAGGTTGGCCTGGTGCAGGAAGAAGTGCCGGACATCGTCGATCGGCACGCCGGCGCGCCGGGTGGCACTGGTGATGCTCTCGGGCAGGCGGGTGGTCGCCGCGTCCCAGACGGCGCGACCGTCCATGGACAGGTAGTGGTCTCCGGCGGCGACGGTGGCGGCGCTGGCGGGCAGCCGGGAGCCGCCGGCGGGGATCTGTACGCCGTAGGACAGCCGGGAGCCCAGATCGTAGGAGAGCAGGCCCGCTCCGGGGGCGTCGGTGCGGGTGAGGACGACGGCCGCCGCGGCGTCTCCGAAGAAGACGGCGGTGGTGCGGTCGTGGGGATCGGTGATCCTGGACGCGCAGTCGGCCGCGAGGAGCAGGACGGTGGTGATGGAGGGGTTCTGCAGGAGGTGGGCGGCGATCAGCATGGCCTGGACGCCGGAGGCGCAGGCGGCCTGGGTGACGTCCAGGGACAGCGCGCGGTGGGCGCCGAGGGCGTCCTTGACGATCAGCGCGGTCGACACGAGTGGCTGGTCACCCGTGTAGGTGGCGACGATGACCGCGTCCAGCCGGGCGGGCTCGATGCCGGCGGCTTCCAGGGCCGGGTGGGCGGCGGCGACGCACATGTCGGAGGTCGCCAGGTGCGGGGCCAGGCGGCGGCGTTCGCGGATACCGGTGCGACTGGTGATCCATTCGTCGGTGGTGTCCAGAGTGCGGGTGAGTTCCTGGTTGGTGACGACCGCCGGTGGCAGGTGCATCCCCGTCCCGGCGATGGAGAACGGCACGGACAGGCCGGCGCCGGTCTGATGGAACAGGGTCTGGTCCAGGGCCACGGTCACGCTGCGGCGCTCCGCCCCGGCGCGATCGGCGCACCTCGGTGAACTCCCATATTCCGTTCCTTTCGAAATCGTCCGTGAATGACCTGGCGCTGCCCGGTCCGTTGAATTCCGACGCCGAATCTTCTCACGGAAAGAAGGTGGGTAGATCGCCCTTTAATCCGTGAGTGTGAGGAAATATTTGACCGCTTGACACCGCGGTGCCGGAAATTCTTCGCCGTGTCGCGGAACGGCAGCCGCCGGGCGTCCACCGCGATCCGAGTGGGGGCGGACGGGCCGAGGACGGATACTGGTGGCGATCGGATTTCGAATGCCTTTGCGGAGGGTCGATGCGCCGGGACGGACGGGTCGCGGACTCCTTGCTCGCGCTGCTGAGCCGGGACTGGCTCGGGGCGCCGGTCGCGGTGCTGGTGGTGGGGGTGGGCGTCGGGCTGGTCGGGTCGCGGGCGGCCTGGGCGGTGGTGCTCGGCGGCCTGGCTGTGGCCGTCGGTGCGCTGCTGGCGGCGGGCAGCGCGCGGCACCTGGTGCTGTTGGCCCGGAAGGCGCGGGCGAGTCCGCCGCCGGGGCGGCTGGTGGACGTGGGTGACCACCGGATGCACGTCCTGGGCGAGGGGGAGGCGGACGGCGGGCCGACGGTGGTCTGGATGCCCGGCGGGCATGCCCCCGGAGCGGAGTTCCGGGAGTTGCACACGATGCTCGCCGGTAGCAGCCGGTCGGTGCTGGTCGACCGCCTCGGGACGGGCTGGAGCGATGTCGGGCCCTTCCCCCGGACGACGGCGGGCGAGGCGGAGGAACTGCTGGCAGCGCTGGAGGCGGCGGGGGAGCGGGCCCCCTTCGTGTTCGTCGGCCACTCCTTCGGCGGGCTGCTGGTCGCGAACGCGGCGAGGCGGCGGGCGGACCTGGTGGCGGGGCTCGTGCTGCTCGACCCGACGCCCCTGGAGGTCATCGCCTTCGGGCCGCCCAACGGGCAGCTCGCGGCGATGCGCCGGGGCTTCCTGCTGACGGCGGTGCGGCAGTTGTTCGGTGCCCACCGCGGCCCCGCGGACCGGGTCGGGCAGGGCTGCGCGGCCGTCTCGGCCTTCGCCGAGCTGTCGCCGTCCGGGCTGGCGAGGGTCGGCTGGGAGACCGTGGTGTACGACGGGGATCTCGGGGACCTGCCGCTGGTGCTGGCGGTACCCCGTGACCTCACCGGCGGTGAGGCGGTGCTGGCCGCTGCCCGGGACGCCGCCGAGGCCGAGCGGATCAGCCGCTTCTACCTCCGGAGCAGGGTCCGGTACCTGGCGGCGTCGACGGCGGCACGGCTGGTGTACACGCCGGAGGGGACGGGCCACGACTTCCCGAGCGAGGCACCGGAGTTCGTGGTCGGCGTGGTCGAGGGCCTGCTGCGGGAGCTGCGGGCGGCCGGCCCCTGACCGTCCGCGCGGAGCCGGCGGGGAAGGAGCGCCCGCATCCCCGTCCGGGGGCTCCGGCGGCCGCCGTGTCCGGGGCCCGACGGTCATGACGTGCTCCGCTCGGGCGGGGAGGCGCGCAGGGAGGGCACGGAGGCGAGCAGCGTCCGGGTGTAGGGATGCCGCGGTGCGTGCAGGATCGTCCCGGTGGGGGCGGACTCGACGATCCTGCCGTGCCGCATGACCGCCACCGTGTCGGAGACGTGGCAGACCGCCGGCAGGTTGTGGCCGATGAACAGCATCGACAGACCGAGCCGCCGCTGGAGTTCGCGGATCGTGTTGAGGACGCCGGCCTGCACCGAGACGTCGAGGGCCGAGGTGACCTCGTCCGCGATCAGCAGGCCCGGTCCGACGGCCAGGGCGCGGGCGAGGGCGACCCGCTGACGCTGGCCGCCGGACAGCTGCCGCGGCAGGCGGTCGACGAGCCGGGGGTCCAGGCCGACGAGGCCGAGCAGTTCGGTGACGCGCGCGGCGCGGGCGGCCCGGTCGAGCCGGCGGAAGACGGTGGCGGCTTCGACGAGCGTCTGGCGGGCCGTCATCCGGGGATCCAGCGCGGTGTCCGGGTCCTGGAGGACGACCTGGACGAGGCGGCCGAGTCGGCGCCGGTCGCGCACGGTGCGGGTGCGGACCTCCTGGTCGTTGATCAGGATCCGTCCGCCGTGCACGGGGAGGAGGCCGACGATCGCGCGGGCCAGGCTGGACTTCCCGGAGCCGGACTCGCCCACGAGACCGAGCGTGGTGCCGGACGGGACCTCCAGCGAGACGCCGTCGACGGCGGTGACCGGTCCGCGCGGGCCCGGGTGGCGGACAGTGAGGTCGGTCACCCGGAGGACGGTCATGACGCGGCCGCCGTCTCCGGGGCCGCTGCCACCGGTACCGGGTACCAGCAGGCGACCCGGTGGCCGGCGTCGAGGTCCTCCAGCGGCGGGGCCTGCTCGGCGCAGTGGTCCCGGCGGTGCGGACAGCGGGGCTCGAACGGGCATCCCGGTGCGGGTGCCAGCGGGTCCGGCGGTGCGCCCCCGATCGTCGGCAGCGGCCGGTCGCGGTCGGCGGCGAGGTCCGGTACCGAGGCGACCAGGGCCCGGGTGTAGGGGTGCCGGGCGCGGTCGGCGAGGCGGTCTGCGGGCAGGGTCTCGACGATGGTGCCCGCGTACATCACCAGGACGCGTTCGCAGAACTCGCCCACGAGCGCGATGTCGTGGCTGATGAACAGGATCGCGGCGGAGGTGTCCCGCCGGATGTCGGTGAGCAGCCCGGTGATCTGCCGCTGCACGGTGACGTCGAGCGCGGCGGTGGGTTCGTCGGCGATGATCAGCCCGGGCCGCACCATCAGCCCGGCGGCGATCAGCACGCGCTGGCGCTGGCCGCCGGAGAGCTGGTGCGGACGCGAGCGCAGCAGCGCCGGGGGCAGGGCCACCCGGCGCAGGGCGTCGGCGGCCTGCGAGGCGGCCTGTGCACGGCTGGCGCCGCGGTGGGCCCGGACCGCCTCGGTGAGCTGGGTGGCGACCCGCAGGGACGGGTTGAGCGCCGAGGCCGGATTCTGGAAGACCACTGCGAGGCCCGTCGCGAGGTGCCTGTCCCGTTCCCCCGGGGGCAGGACGGCGAGGTCGGCCCCGCGCAGGCGCAGGGTGCGCCGGGAGACCCAGGCGCCGTGCGGGAGCAGGCCGGCGACGGCGAGCGCGGTGAGCGACTTGCCCGACCCCGACTCGCCGACGAGCCCGACGATCTCGCCCGGCCGCAGCGACAGGCCGACGTCGCGCACCGGCCGGATCGGGCCGTCCCGGGTGGGGAGTTCGACGGTGAGGCCCTCGACCTGGAGGACCAGCCCGTCCTCGGCGGGGCCGCTCGGGGCAGGCGTCGGCACGGGCGTGCGCGGCGCCGGGCCGCGCCGGGCGGCGCTCCCGGCCAGGACCTCGCCGAGCAGTTGGAAGGCCAGGGCCGCGTAGAGGACGGCCAGGCCCGGGGCGAGTGCGGGCACGGGCTCGACATAGATCCGGTCGAGCCCCTGGTTGAGCAGCTGACCCCAGTCGTAGCCGGGCGGTTGGACGCCCAGCCCCAGGAAGCTCAGCCCGGAGAGCGCGACCAGGGTGCTGCCCGCCGCCGTGGTGATGCTCAGCAGCAGCGGCTCGGCGATGTTGGGCAGGACGTGCCGCCACAGCAGCCGGTGGCGGCGCAGGCCGAGGACCCGGGCCGCGGCCAGGTGGTCGGTGCCCGCGACGCCGGCGGCGAGGGTCTGGGCGAGCCGGGCGTATCCGGCGACGCCCGCGGCGGCAAGGGCAAGCACCGCCCCGGCCGCGCCCGCGCCGGACACGACCGCGAGGAACACGGCGACGAGCAGCGCCGGGAAGGCGAGCAGGAGGTTGATCAGCCCGGCGGTCAGCCGGCGGGCGCGCCGGCCGAGGACGGCGGTGCAGGCCCCGAGGAGCACCCCCGCGGCCGCGCCGAGCAGGACCGCCGCCAGCGCGAGCAGCAGGGAGGGCCGGGTGGCCGTCAGGACCCGGGCGAGCAGGTCCCGGCCGAGGTTGTCGGTGCCGAAGGGGTGTTGCCCGGAGGGGCCCTGGAGCACGGCCGCGGGGTTCGGGCGGTCGGCTGCCGCGCCCCAGACCAGTGGGCCGATCAGCGCGAGCGCGACGAGTGACGCCAGCATGACGGCGGTGGTCCAGGCCATGGGCGAGCGCCGGAGGCCGGGTGGAAGGCTCATGGTCACATCTCCCGGATCGCCGAACGGGGGTCGAGCACGGCGAGCAGCACGTCGACCAGGAGGCCGGCGAGCAGCACGGCGGTGCCCAGCACCAGCACCACGGCCTGGACCACCGGGTAGTCCTGGGCGACCACGGACTGGGCCATGGCGGAGCCGATGCCGGGCCAGGCGAAGACCTTCTCGACCAGCACGGTGCCGGCGATCAGGGCGGGTAGCAGGTTCCCGGCGACGGTGAGTGCGGCAGCGGCCGTGTTCGGTGCCGCGTGGCAGAGGTAGCGGCGCGCGCGGGACAGCCGTTTGCTGCGCGCGGTGCGCAGGTAGTCCTCGTCCAGCACCTTCAGTGCCTCCACCCGCACGATGCGCAGCAGGACGGCGGTGGGGGCGAGCGCGAGCGCGAGGACGGGCAGCACGAAGGACTCGGCGCCGGTCGCGCCGGCCACCGGGAGCAGTCGGAGGCCGACGGCGAGCAACGCGGTGAGTCCGGTGGCCAGGACGAAGTCCGGTACTCCGGCCACGGCGGCGGTGGCCACGGTGAACACGAGCTCGGTGCGCGGGCGGCGGCCGTCGCGGGTGCGGACGGCGGCCAGCAGGCCGCCGGGCAGTGCGACGGCGAGGGTGGCCAGAAAGGCGAGCCCGGCGATCTCCAGCGTGGCCGGCAGCCGGCCGCGGACCAGTTCCGCGACCGGTGTCCCGGTGATCAGCGAGGTGCCGAGGTCGCCGTGCAGGAGGCCGCCGAGGTAGTGCCGGTACTGGGACAGGAAGGGCGTGTCGAGCCCGAGGGCGTGCCGGCGGGCGGCCACCAGGTCGGGGGCGGCGTCGACGCCGAGCGCGGCCCGGACCGGATCGCCGGGGATGAGGCGGACCATCGCGAACGACGCGGTGAGCACGGCCGCGAGGGAGAGGAGCAGCCGGATGCTGCGGCGGCCGAGGAACACCGTCCAGGGGTGCCGCAGCAGCTGGGGTACGGACATGGTGGCCCCGGGTCACTCGTGGAGGCGGATGCTGGTGGGAACGAGCTGGCCGCCGAAGGTGGTGGTGAAGGTGGTGCGGTAGCCGTACACACTGCTCCGCCCCTCGGCGATCGGCAGCGCGTCGGCCGAGCGGAAGAGCGAGGCGGCGGCGCGGTTCCAGGTGTCGCAGCCCGCCGTGTCGGTCTCCCGGAGGGCCCGGGCGACCAGGGCGTCGTACTCGGGGTTGGCCACGGCCGCGAAGTTGAGGCCCCGGGCGGGGGTGGGGCCGGAGAAGAAGGGGACGAAGCCGACCGGCAGGGCGAAGCCCGGGGTGCTGCCGACCACCACGTCGAAGTCGGCGCTCCGGTACATGGCGTTGACGAGGGCGGGCAGGCTCTCGGTGACCAGCTCGACCTCGGCACCGAGCGCCGTCCACTCCCGGGCCATCAGCTCGGCGACGGAGGCGAGGGTCGGGCCGAGGTCGGAACTGGTGATCAGGCGGAGCCGGAGCGGTCGGCCGTCCTTGGTCGGCGGGCCGTGGGCGGAGCGGGTCCAGCCGGCGGCGCGCAGGGCCTCGGTGGCGTCCTGCGCGGGCAGGTTGGCGTCGGCGAGGTCGGCGTGGCAGACGGCGCCCACCGCGCCGAAGTCGGTGGCGGGGCTGCCGGTGCCGCCGACGGCGACGTTGGCGAGCCCCTGGCGGTCGAGGGCGGAGACCAGGGCGCGGCGCAGCGCCGGATCGGCGAGTGCCCGGCCGGGGCGCTGGTTGAAGAAGGTCAGCCCGATGACGGTCGCCACGTCGGTGGTCGCCAGGCCGCGGCCGGTGAGCCGGGCCCGCTCGGGCCCGCTCACGCCCGCGATGTCGACGCCGCCGGTGAGCAGCAGGTTCGCCACCGTGGAGGCCTGGGGCACCACCGAGATGACGACCCGCGCGGGGAGCCCGGGCACGGCGGTCGTCGCCCCGGCGGGCCCCCAGGCGTAGCCCTCGCGGACGGTGAACTCGTACGGCCCGCCGGGGGTGTAGCGGGTCAGCACGTAGGGGCCGGTGCCCCGGGTGGCGCGGTCCAGCGCACGGGGCCGGTCGAGGCCGGCGGGGCAGACGATCGGCAGCAGGCCGAGGGTGCGGGTGAGGAACGGGAAGGGGGCGGCGGCGTTCACCGACACCGTGCCCGTCCCGTCGTCGGCGCTCGCGGTGAACGGAACGTCCGGGAGGACCGTCCGGGCGCCGGCGAGCTGGTGGGCCGGGTCGCCCGCGTAGGTGAGTGACCCGGCCACGGCCGAGGCGGTGAGGGGGGTGCCGTCGGAGCAGGTGATGCCCGGGCGGAGGGTGAAGACGGCCGCGGTGGCCGTGGCCTGCCAGGAGGAGGCCAGGCCGGTGACCAGGGTGCCGTCGGGGGCGAGATTGACCAGCGAGTCGTAGGCGTAGCGGGCGTGGGAGGCGCCGAAGGCCGAGTACGGGTCGAAGCTCGGCGTCTCGCTGGACTCGGCGATCCGGACGGTGACGCGGTCCGCCAGGGGGGTGGTCGTCGAGGAGGCGGCGCCGCCGCAGCCGCCCAGTGCGAGGGCCGAGGCGGTGAGGGCGGCTGTCAGGACGACCGGCGGGGTACGTCGGGGCATGACGTCATGGTGTCACCGGGTCCTGGTCGTGGTGAATCAACTGACGTGCACGGCAGAAGTGTTCGAGCATCCGAAGGTGCCTGGTGGCTGGGCCGCGAGCCGTCCGGGGCGGCGGGGCGGGCGATCCTCGTTCACCCTCACGAGGGGGTGGCGGGGCTCGCTGCCGCGAGTCCGACGGGGGCGGGAAGCCGCCGTTCCCGGGGGCTGCGGCGGTGGGCGGCGCGGCAATGTGATGCTCATTCGAAGCGGATAACCGGGTCATAGTACAAAATGGCGTTCGAGTGCGCGGGGATTCGAATTTCACGGGAAAGTCGTGACCACTCGCACGAGTGAACCCGGCCGAATCCATTTGGCTCAGGCCGGCATGGTTCGAGTACGGTGGCCACGGGATCGGACGGCGCGTTCCGGTGTCCGGGAAGCCGATTCGTTAGGTGATTCCCGGATTCCGAGATGGAATGCTTCCATCCGCCCGGCTGTGCGCTGCTCCGGTGTTCGCCGTGCCCGGGTTCCCTGTCATACATGCGTAGAGAGGACGGAGCATCATGCCACCCCTGGTACCCCCATTCCTGGTCGGTCTCATCGTCGCGCCGCTGGCCAAGCGACTTCTCAAGCCACTGGTGCGCGGAGTCGTCAAGACATCCGTCGGCATCGCGATGGAGGTGAAGAAGGCGGCCCAGGAGGCCGGGGAGAACATCCACGATCTCGCGGCGGAAGTGGCCGCCGACGTGGTGGCCGCCCAGATCGCCGCCGATGAAATCGAGGACCACTCCGGTGACGGCCGGCACGCCGCCGGGAACGGTGCCAAGGGAGGGGCTGTTGGCCACGCCGAGGGGGACGCGAGGACCCCGAAGATCCGGGCGACCGCCGGCACCGCCGCCGGAAAGTCGCACTGACGGTCCGTGAGGACCGCGGCCGCCGCCAGGCGCGCCCGCCGATCGAGTTCGGCGGAACGCGCCCCGGCGGCGGCCGTTCGCAGGCCGTTCGGCCGCAACAGAACCGCTCTCCAGAATCTCCCGCTCCGTCGCCGTGATCCGTCGTTCCCGTGACAGTTCTCCGTGACCTCCGCAAACAGGTGATCGTACACATGCCATCGCTACGAGGTGCCGCAGCCGGATTCGGCTCCGTGGAACCGGGCGCGAGCCCCCGCTCGGTCACCCCGGGCCGCCAGCGCTGGGACGTCAGGCTGGTGCTCGGACGGCCCCGGACGGCCGAGGCCCTCGCCGCCGCGCTGCGCCGCGTTCCCGGGATCACCGAGGCCCGGGCCAACCCGGTCACCGGCGGGGTGCTCGTCCGGCACGACGCGCGGCTGCGCGCCGCGGAGGTCGGCCGGATCGTCCGCAGGGTCGTCGCCCGGGTCGCGGAGGATCCGACCGGGGCGCGAGGCCAGGCGCCGGCCCGGCCCGCCTCGGCGTCGGCCCCGCAGACGGGCCGCGGCCTGGTCGTGCGCCCCGTGCTCGCCGTCGGCGGCGGGGTCGCGGCCGGGGTCGCGCTGATCAGAGGATCGGCCTTGAGCAGGCAGCTGGTGGCGGTGGGAGGGGTGGCCGTGGCGACCGCGGTCGTCCTGCGGAAGGCATGGAACAGAACGGTCGACGCGCCCCGGGACGCGGCCGCGCCTGGCACCGAACGCCACCCCCTGCTGGAGATCGTCGGACCGCACCGCCGCCGCCTCCACCGGGCCGCCGCCCTGTCCGTCGCCTGCCAGGCCGCGGAAGTGGCACTCGGCACCTTCCTCGGATGGACCGGCCTGGTCCTCATCAAGGGTGAGGCGGCTCCCCTGGTCAGCCTCGGCCTGACCACGGCCTCCGCCCAGCTCTGGGGGCTGGCCGGGCTGGTGGCTGCCGCCTGCGCCGCGGTGGCGGGCCTCTCGTACGCCTCGAACCTCCAGTGGCGCCGACTCGGCCAGGACATCGAGCACGACTGGCGCGGACGCACCTACCGACACGTCCAGCACCTCGAACTGGGACACCTGGAGGGCGAGCGGACCAGCCGGGTGGCCGGCGCGCTCACCAACGACGTCGGCCAGCTGGGCGCCTTCTTCGCCGGCCCGGCCAACGACGTGCTGCAACTCGGCACCAGCCTGGCCCTCCTGGTACCGGCGTTCCTCCTGCTGGCACCGCAGATCGCGTGGATCGCGTTCCTGCCGATCCCGGTCATCGCCTGGCTCTCGCTGCACCACCAGGACAAGGCCGCCGCAGACTACGCCGCCGCCGGCGAGCACCGGGCCAGGCTGGGCAGCCAGGTGATCAACTCGCTCGAAGCCGGCGCGACCGTCAAGAGCTTCTGCACCGAGGACTACGAGGCCGAGCGCATCGACGGGCTGAGCGAGGAGGTCCAGGAGAGCGGTCGGCAGACCGATCGGAGCACGATCCGCCACGCCGAGACCGTCCGGGCCTGCACCACCGCGTCGATGGCCGGCACCCTGCTGATCGGCGGCCGTGCGGTGCTCGACGGCACCCTGCGCTTCGAGGTGTTCAGCCCGCTGATCGGGCTGCCCCAGATGCTGCTGATGCGGATGAGCCGGCTCGGCGGCATCGCCGACCAGTACCAGCGCACCCTCGCCTCCTACGACCGGGTCCAGCGGCTGCGTGCCCTGCCCGTCGAGGCGGACGGCGGCGACGGGACACTCGACCCCGCGGACGTGCGGGGCGAGATCGTCCTCGACGGGGTCACCTTCGCCTACCCCGGCCGACCGGCGACCCTGGAGAACCTCTCGCTGACCATCCGGGCCGGGCAGGTGACCGCCCTGGTGGGTGCCACCGGATCGGGCAAGACGACGATCGCCAGACTGCTGATGCGCTTCCAGGACGCGGAGTCCGGCCGGGTGCTGCTCGACGGACAGGACGTCCGGGACCTGCGGCGGCACGACCTGCGCCGCGCCATCGGCTTCGTCGCCCAGGACCCGTTCCTCTTCGACGGGAGCATCGCCGACAACATCCGCTACGGCAGCTTCGGAGCCCCGGACGAGGCCGTGGTCCAGGCCGCCGCCATGGCCGAGGCGCACACCTTCATCGCGACGCTGCCGGACGGCTACGACACCCTGATCGGCGAACGCGGCACCGCGCTCTCCGGCGGCCAGCGGCAGCGGATCGCCCTGGCGCGCGCGATCCTCAAGGACTCGCCGGTCGTCATCCTCGACGAGGCCACCTCCGCCGTGGACAACGAGACCGAGGCCGCCATCCAGCGCACACTGCGCAGCTTCGCGTCCGACCGGACGATGGTCGTCATCGCCCACCGCCTCTCCACGGTCCGCCACGTCGACCGGATCTACGTCATGGACAAGGGCGGCATCGTCGCCGAACAGGGCACCCACGACGAACTCCTCGCCCAGCACGGACTCTACGCATCCCTCTGGCAGCTCCAGGCCGGCGAACTCGCCGCCTGACCGTACAGAGCCGCCCCCCGGCCGCCGACCGCGTGACGCCACCGCGGTCGGCGCGGCCCTGCGCGCCCGCCCGCCCACACTTCTGGAGGTACCCCATGTCCCGCCCGCCCCGCCGCGACGGCGACGTCCTGCCCCTGACCGCGGCCCAGCGGGAGATCTGGCTCGCCGAGCAGAGCTCCCGGACGGCGGTCCCGGGCTACCGCGTCGGTGAGTGTCTGGAGATCCACGGACCGGTCGATCCGGAGCTGTTCGAAGCCGCGCTGCGCCGGGTGGTCGACGAGGTCGACGCCCTGCACGTGACCTTCGTCGACGGCGGTGAGGGCCCGCGCCAGATCCTCCGCGAGACCTGGGACTGGGCACCCGCGCACCTCGACCTCGGCGCGGAACCGGACCCCCGGGCGGCGGCCATGGCATGGATGGAACGGGACCTGGCCCGCCCGCTGGACCTCACCCGGGACCCGCTGTTCGGCCACGCGCTGATCCGGCTGTCGCCGACCGAGTTCCTCTGGTACCTCAACTACCACCACGTGGTGCTGGACGCGATCAGCAGTTCCATGGTCCGGCAGCGGGTCGGCGAGGTGTACTCGGCACTGGCCGAGGACGTCGCGGTTCCGCCCTGCCCGTTCGGCCCGCTGCGGGACCTGGTCGACAGCGACGCCGCTTACCGTTCGTCGGCCGACTTCACCGCCGACCGCTCCTACTGGACCGGGCGCTTCGCCGACCTGCCCGCCCCGACCCGGCTCGCCGGCACCTCCGTGACCGACCCGCACCAGGCCCTGCGCCTGGCCGGGGAACGGGAACTGCGCAGCCCCGAGGCGCTGCGGGCGGCGGCGGGCCGGGCCGGTGTCCGGTGGTCCCGGCTGGTGGTCGCCGCGACGGCGCTCTACGCCCACCGGCTGAGCGGCGCCCGGGACGTGGTGCTCGCCCTCCCCGTCACCGCCCGCCGGGGCACCGACCGCCAGCTGATGTCCGTGCCCGGCACGATGTCCAACGTGGTGCCCCTGCGGCTGACCGTGCGACCGGACATGCCGTGGGGCGAACTCGTCGCACAGGTGGCGGGGGAGGTCGACGCGGCCGTCGCGCACGAGCGCTACCGCAGCGAGGACCTGCTGCGCGACCTCGGCGCGTCCGGCGGCATCGGGACGGCGTTCCCGCTGATCGTCAACATCATGGCCTTCAACGCCAGGCCGAGCTTCGCCGGGCACCCCGCCTCGGTGCACCACTTCGTGTCGGGGTCGACCACCGACCTGGCCGTCTGGGTGTTCGACTACCGGGACGGCAACCCCCCGCTGCTCAGGCTGCACGGCGCCCCGGAGGGGTACGGCGACGACGACCTCGCCGCACACCAGCAGCGGCTGCTCGCCCTGCTCGACGCCGTCGCGGACTGCGACCCGGACGAGACGGTCGGCAGGATCGGCCTGCTCACGGCGGAGGAGCGTGGTGAGTTGGCGGTGCTGGGTACCGGGCCGGTGGTCCGTGACGTCGGCGCGAGCCTGTCGGGGTTGTTCCGGGCGCAGGTGCGGGCGGTGCCGGATGCTCTGGCGGTGGTGGGGCCGGAGGTGTCGTTGACGTATGCGGAGTTGGATGCGCGGGCGAACCGGTTGGCGCACGCGCTGATCGGGCGGGGTGCGGGGCCGGAGCGGCTGGTGGCGGTGGTGCTGCCGCGTTCGGTGGAGCTGGTGGTGGCGATTCTGGCGGTGCTGAAGAGCGGTGCGGCGTACGTGCCGGTGGATCCGGGGTATCCGGCGGCCCGGGTCGGGTATCTGCTGGAGGATGCCCGGCCGGCTCTGGTGGTCACCGACACGGCGTCCGTGGAGCGGTTGCCGGGGGTGGGTTCCGTCGACCGGCTGGTGCTCGACGCCCCGGAGGCGGCCGCTCTGGTGGCGTCCTGCCCGGGGACGGACCCGATGGCGGTCGTCGACCCGAGCCACCCGGCGTACGTCATCTACACCTCCGGCTCCACCGGCCGGCCCAAGGGCGTCGTGGTGACGCACGGCGGCCTGCTCAACCTGCTCACCGACCTCCGGCAGGTGCACCTCCCACCCGTGGTCGACGCACGGCGGCGGCAGCGGGTGGCCCTGACCACGTCGGTGTCGTTCGACGCCTCGTGGAACCAGCTGCTCGCCCTGTTCGCGGGCCACGAGCTGCACGTCCTGGACGAGGCGACCTGGACCGACCCGGACGCCTTCGTCGATTACGCGCGGCGCTGCGGCCTGGACTACGTCGAAGCCACCCCCTCCTACCTGCACGACCTCGTCGACCACGGCCTGCTGGGCAGCCGGGGGTGGCGGCCGTCGGTGGTCGCCGCGGGCGGCGAGGCCGTCCCTGAGGGGCTGTGGGAGCGGCTGCGGGCGGCCGAGGGAGTGTCCTGCCTCAACCTCTACGGGCCGTCCGAGTGCACCGTCAACCCGGTGACCGCGTCCGTGGGTTCGAGCTCGCGCCCGGTCATCGGCCGACCCGTCACCAACACCCGGCTGTACGTGCTCGACGGTGCGCTGCAGCCGGTGCCGGCCGGTGTGCCGGGTGAGTTGTACATCGCCGGGGCGGGCCTGGCGCGCGGCTACCTGGACCGGCCGGGTCTGACGGCCGGGCGGTTCGTGGCGGATCCGTTCGGTCCGGCCGGGGATGGGCCCCTCCTGCCCGATGGCGGGCGAGGAGGGAGGATGTACCGCACCGGCGACCTGGTGCGCTGGAACGCGGACCGGAACCTGGAGTTCCTCGGCCGCACCGACGACCAGGTCAAGGTCCGCGGCTTCCGGGTGGAGCTCGGCGAGATCGAGGCCGTCCTCGCCGAGCACCCGCAGGTCGCCCGGGCCGCCGTGATCGTCCGGCAGGACCGGGCACAGGACCCCCGCCTGGTCGCCTACCTGCAACCCGCCACCGGTGCGGAGCTCCGGCCCGAGGAGCTGCGGGCGCACCTGCGCGAGCGGCTGCCGGACTACATGGTGCCCGCCGCGTTCGTCTGCCTCGACGTCCTGCCGCTGACCCCGAACGGCAAGCTGGACCGGCGCGCCCTGCCCGAGCCCGAGTCCACCGCGACGCCGACCGGCCGGGCACCCCACACCCCGCAGGAGCAGGTGCTCGCCGGGCTGTTCGCCGAGGTGCTGGGCCTGCCACGGGTCGGTGTCGACGACGACTTCTTCGACCTCGGCGGGCACTCCCTGCTCGCCACCCGCCTGGTCGCCCGGGCCCGCTCGGTGCTGGGCGTGGAGTTGCGGCTGCGCGACCTGTTCGACGCACCGACCGTCGCGGAACTGGCGGCGGCGGTGGACGTCGCGGGCCGGGCGCGACCCGCGCTCGCGGCGGGCGAGCGGCCCGAGGCGGTCCCGCCGTCCTTCGCGCAGCGCCGCCTGTGGTTCCTGCACCGCATGGAGGGCCCGAGCGCCACCTACAACATCCCGCTGGCGCTGCGGCTCTCCGGAAGCCTGGACCAGCACGCCCTGCAGGCCGCCCTGGCGGACGTGGTCGAACGGCACGAGAGCCTGCGCACCGTCTTCCCGGTGGTCGACGGCGTGCCGTGCCAGGTCGTGCTCGACCCCGACGCGGCCCGGCCGCGGCTGAGGGTGACCGAGACCGGCGAACACGACCTGGCGGACCGGCTGGCGGAGGCGGCACGGCACGGCTTCGAGCTCGCCGAGGAGCCGCCGCTGCGCGCCGAACTGTTCGAGCTCGGCCCCGAGCAGCACGTGCTGCTGCTGGTGGTGCACCACATCGCCGGTGACGGCTGGTCGACGGGTCCGCTCTCGCGGGACCTGGCGGCCGCCTACGCGGCCCGCAGCGAGGGGTCGAAGCCGCAGTGGCAACCCCTGCCGGTCCAGTACGCCGACTACACCCTCTGGCAGCGGGAACTGCTCGGTGACGCCACCGACCCGGACAGCCTGATCAACAGCCAACTGAACTACTGGCGCCAGCAGTTGGCCGACCTTCCCGAGCAGGTCGAGCTGCCCTTCGACCGGCCCCGGCCGACGGCGATGTCCTATCGGGGCGCCCAGCTGCCGGTGCGGATCGACGCCGAACTGCACCAGGGCCTGCGCGCCCTCGCCCGCGACGGCGGAGCCAGCCTCTTCATGGTGCTCCAGGCCGGCCTGGCCGCCCTGCTGGGCAAGCTCGGCGCCGGCACCGACGTCCCGATCGGCACACCGATCGCGGGACGCACCGACGAGGCCCTGGACGACCTGGTCGGCTGCTTCGTCAACACCCTGGTGCTGCGCACCGACCTGTCCGGCGACCCGTCGTTCACCCAACTGCTGGGCCGGGTGCGCTCCGACGCGCTGGCCGCGTACGCACACCAGGACGTGCCGTTCGAGCACCTCGTCGAGGCCCTCAACCCGACCCGGACGCTCGCGCACCACCCGCTGTTCCAGACCATGCTCACCCTGCAGAACACGCCGTCCGGCACCTTCGACCTGCCGCGGCTGCGGGTGGCGGCCGACCTGGTCCCCACCGGGACGGCCAAGTGCGACCTGACCTTCGTCCTGGCCGAACAGCCCGGCGCGGACGGCCTGTCGGGCGTGGTGGAGTACAGCACCGACCTGTTCGACGCGGCCACCGTCAGCGGGATCGTCGAGCGCTGGCTGCGGCTGCTGCGCGCCGTCGCCGCCGACCCCGACCGGCGGATCGGCCGGGTGGACGTGCTGTCCGCCGACGAACTCCGGGCCCTGCTGCCGACCGCCGCCGACCGGGCCGGGAAGCTCCCGGAGAACGGCCTGCCCGCGCTGTTCGAGCGGCAGGTGCGGGCGAACCCGGGCGCGACCGCCCTCACCGACGGCGAAGTCCACCTGACGTACGGCGAGTTGAACGCCCGCGCCAACCGGCTGGCGCACGCCCTGATCGACCGCGGGGTGGGGCCGGAGCAACTGGTGGCGCTGGCCCTGCCGCGCTCGGCGGAGCTGGTCGTCGCCGTGCTCGCGGTGCTCAAGGCCGGCGCCGCGTACGTCCCGGTGGACCCGGAGTACCCGGCCGCCCGGATCGCCTACCTGCTCCAGGACACCCGGCCCGCGCTGCTCGTGACGACGAGCCGGACCGGAGAGCTGCCGGGGGCCGAGCACGTGGACCGGCTGCCGCTGGACACCGCGGACCTGGACGGGCTGCCGGACACCGACCCGGCGGTCGCCGTCGACCCGGGCAGCGCCGCCTACGTCATCCACACCTCCGGCTCCACCGGCAACCCCAAGGGCGTGGTCGTCCCGCACCGCAACGTGGTGCGCCTGTTCGACACCACCCGGGAGCTGTTCGGCTTCTCCGCCGAGGACGTCTGGACGTTCTTCCACTCCTACGCCTTCGACTTCTCGGTGTGGGAGCTGTGGGGCCCGCTGCTGCACGGCGGCCGCCTGGTCGTCGTGGACCACGAGACCAGCCGCTCGCCAGGACGGTTCCTGGAACTGCTCGCCCGCGAGCGGGTGACGGTGCTCAACCAGACGCCGTCCGCCTTCTACCAGCTCATGCAGGCGGACGCGGAGGCCCCTGAGACGGGCCGCCGACTCGCCCTGCGCACCATGGTGTTCGGCGGCGAGGCGCTGGAGCACGCCCGGTTGGCGAGCTGGTACGACCGGCACCCGCAGGACGCGCCGCTGCTGGTCAACATGTACGGCATCACCGAGACCACCGTGCACGTCACGTACGCGGCGCTCGACCGCTCCGGCACCGCCGCCGGCCAGGTCGGCACACCCCTCCCGGACCTGCGGGCGTACGTGCTCGACGCCGGCCTGCGGCCGGTGGCCCCGGGCGTGCCCGGCGAGCTGTACGTCGCGGGCCCGGGCCTGGCACGCGGCTACCTGAACCGGCCCGGCCTGACCGCCGGGCGGTTCGTGGCGGACCCGTTCGGGCCGCCGGGGTCGCGGATGTACCGCAGCGGCGACGTCGTGCGCCGAGGGGCGGACGGCAGCCTGCGCTACGTCGGCCGCGCCGACCAGCAGGTGAAGGTGCGCGGCTTCCGGATCGAGCTCGGCGAGATCGAGGCGGCGCTGGCCGCCCATCCCGGCGTCGCCCAGGTCGCCGTCCTGGCCCGGCAGGACCGGGCCGACGACACCCGGCTGGCCGCCTACCTGGTGCCCGCCGCGGGCGCCGCGCCGAGCCCGGCCGACCTGCGGGCGCACCTGCGCGAGCGGCTGCCAGAGTACATGCTGCCGTCGGCGTTCGTCGCGCTGGACGCGCTGCCGCTGACCGTCAACGGCAAGCTGGACCACCGGGCCCTTCCCGCCCCCGACCTCGCCCCGGCGACCGCCTCCCGCGCGCCGCGCACCCCGCAGGAGCAGATCCTCTGCGAGCTGTTCGCCGAGGTCCTGGGCGTGGCGTCGGCCGGCGTCGAGGACGGGTTCTTCGACCTGGGCGGGCACTCGCTGCTCGCCACCCGCCTGGCCGCCCGGATCCGCGCGACGCTCGGCGTGGAGATGCCGCTGCGCGCCCTGTTCGAGGCGCCGACCCCGGAGGGCCTGGCCGCCGCCCTGGCGGCGGCCAGGCCTGCCCAGACCGCCCTGGTGCGGCGCGAGCGCCCCGCGGTGGTGCCGCTGTCCTTCGCGCAGCGGCGGCTGTGGTTCCTGCACCAGCTGGAGGGCGCCGGCGCGAACTACCACATCTCACTGGCCTGGCGGCTGTCCGGCGCACTGGACCGGCGGGCGCTGGAGGCCGCCGTGGCGGACGTGGTCGAGCGGCACGAGAGCCTGCGCACCGTCTTCCCGGCGGTGGACGGTGTGCCGCACCAGCGGGTGCTGGACGCGGTGGCGGCCCGACCGCGGCTACGCGTGCACCGGACCACCGAAGCCGAACTGCCGGCCGCCATGGCGGAAACGAAGGACCGCCTGTTCGACCTGGCGGCCGACGTGCCGCTGCGGGTCGAGCTCTTCGAACTGGCGCCGGACGAGCACGTCTTCCACCTGGTGCTCCACCACATCGCTGGCGACGGCTGGTCACTGGGCCCGCTCGTGCAGGGGCTGACCGCCGCCTACGCGGCGCGCCGCCGCGGCGAGGAGCCGCGGTGGGCACCGCTGCCCGTGCAGTACGCCGACTACACCCTGTGGCAGCACGAACTGCTCGGTGACGCGGCCGACCGCGGCAGCCTGTTCGCGGGCCAGGCGGACTACTGGACCCGGCAGCTGGTCGGCCTGCCGGAGCGGATCCAGCTGCCCACCGACCGGCCCCGCCCGGCGGTCGCCTCGCACCGGGGCGGCTCCGTGCGCGTCGGGCTGGACGCCGAACTGCACCGCGGCCTGCGCGAACTCGCCCGCGCGCACGGGACCAGTCTGTTCATGGTGCTCCAGGCCGGCCTGGCGACGTTGTTGAGCAAGCTCGGCGCGGGCGACGACATCCCCGTCGGCAGCCCCGTCGCCGGCCGCACCGACCAGGCGCAGGACGAGTTGGTCGGCTACTTCGTCAACACCCTGGTCTTCCGCACCGACACCTCGGGCGACCCGACGTTCACCGAGCTGCTGGGCCGGGTCCGGGACACCTCGCTGGCCGGATACGCCCACCAGGACCTCCCGTTCGAGTACCTGGTCGAGGTCCTGAACCCGTCCCGGTCGCTGGCGCACCACCCGCTGTTCCAGGTCATGCTGGTGCTGCAGAACGCGCCCCGGGCCGACTTCGCGCCGCCCGGGCTGCACGTCGAGGACCTGCCGTCGGCGTCGACCACCGCCAAGCTCGACCTGATCTTCACCATGTCCGAGCGGCACGCGCAGGACGGTCCCCTCGGGCCCGACGGCCAGGGAGGTGCCCCCACCCCGGGAGGGATCGAGGGGTCCGTCGAGTACACCGGCGACCTGTACGACCCGGACACCGTCGAGACGATGATCGGGCAGTGGGAGCGGCTGCTGCGGGCCGCGGTCGCCGACCCTCGGCGGCGGCTCAGCCGACTCGGCCTGCTCACGGCGGAGGAGCGTGGTGAGTTGGCGGTGCTGGGTGCCGGGCCGGTGGTCCAGGATGTCGCCGAAAGCCTGTCGGGGTTGTTCCGGGCGCAGGTGCGGGCGGTGCCGGATGCTCTGGCGGTGGTGGGGCCGGAGGTGTCGTTGACGTATGCGGAGTTGGATGCGCGGGCGAACCGGTTGGCGCATGCGTTGATCGGGCGGGGTGCGGGGCCGGAGCGGCTGGTGGCGGTGGTGCTGCCGCGTTCGGTGGAGCTGGTGGTGGCGATTCTGGCGGTGCTGAAGAGCGGTGCGGCGTACGTGCCGGTGGATCCGGGGTATCCGGCGGCCCGGGTCGGGTATCTGTTGGAGGATGCCCGGCCGGCTCTGGTGGTCACCGATACGGCGTCCGTGGAGCGGTTGCCGGGGGTGGGTTCCGTCGACCGGCTGGTGCTCGACGCCCCGGAGGCGGCCGCTCTGGTGGCGTCCTGCCCGGGGACGGACCCGATGGCGGTCGTCGACCCGAGCCACCCGGCGTACGTCATCTACACCTCCGGCTCCACCGGCCGGCCCAAGGGCGTCGTGGTGACGCACGGCGGCCTGCTCAACCTGTTCGCCAACCAGGGCCCGCTGGTCTCCCCGACGGGAGCGCGGGTACGGATGGGGCTGACCACGTCCGTGTCCTTCGACGCCTCCTGCGACCAGCTGTTCGCCCTCTTCGCGGGCCACGAGCTGCACGTCCTGGACGAGGCGACCTGGACCGACCCGGACGCCTACCTCGCGTACGCCGTGCGGACCGGGCTGGACACCGTCGGCGGCACTCCCTCCTACCTGCAGGTCCTCGTCGACCACGGCCTGCTGGACCACCCGCAGTGGCGCCCCTCGATGATCGGGCTGGGCGGGGAGGCCGTCCCCGAGCAGCTGTGGGAGCGGCTGCGGGCCGCCGGGGGAGTGTCCTCCGTGAACTACTACGGGCCGTCCGAGTGCACGGTGGACTCGGTCTTCGCGCCGCTGGGTTCGAGCCCGCGGCAGGTGATCGGCCGACCGCTCGGCGGAGTCCGGCTGTACGTGCTCGACGGTGCGCTGCAGCCGGTGCCGGCCGGTGTGCCGGGTGAGTTGTACATCGCCGGGGCGGGCCTGGCGCGCGGCTACCTGGACCGGCCGGGTCTGACGGCCGGGCGGTTCGTGGCGGATCCGTTCGGTCCGGCCGGGGATGGGCCCCTCCTGCCCGATGGCGGGCGAGGAGGGAGGATGTACCGCACCGGCGACCTGGTGCGCTGGAACGCGGACCGGAACCTGGAGTTCCTCGGCCGCACCGACGACCAGGTCAAGGTCCGCGGCTTCCGGGTGGAGCTCGGCGAGATCGAGGCCGTCCTCGCCGAGCACCCGCAGGTCGCCCGGGCCGCCGTGATCGTCCGGCAGGACCGGGCACAGGACCCCCGCCTGGTCGCCTACCTGCAACCCGCCACCGGTGCGGAGCTCCGGCCCGAGGAGCTGCGGGCGCACCTGCGCGAGCGGCTGCCGGACTACATGGTGCCCGCCGCGTTCGTCTGCCTCGACGTCCTGCCGCTGACCCCGAACGGCAAGCTGGACCGGCGCGCCCTGCCCGAGCCCGAGTCCACCGCGACGCCGACCGGCCGGGCACCCCACACCCCGCAGGAGCAGGTGCTCGCCGGGCTGTTCGCCGAGGTGCTGGGCCTGCCACGGGTCGGTGTCGACGACGACTTCTTCGACCTCGGCGGGCACTCCCTGCTCGCCACCCGCCTGGTCGCCCGGGCCAGGACGACCCTCGGGGTCGAGCTGGAGCTGCGCGCCCTGTTCCGCACCCCCACCGTGGCCGGGCTGGCCGCCGGGCTGGGCGGCGCGGACCGGGCCCGGCTCGCCCTGGAGCGGGCGGAGCGGCCCGCGACGGTGCCGCTGTCGTCCGCCCAGCGGCGGCTGTGGTTCCTGCGCCAACTGGAGGGCGCGGACTCGGTCTACAACATGCCGCTCGCGTGGCGGCTCACCGGACCGCTGGACCTGGCGGCCCTGGAGGCGGCGCTGGGCGACCTCGCCGACCGGCACGAGACACTGCGCACGGTCTTCCCGGCCGTGGACGGCGTGCCCCACCAGCAGGTGCTGGCCGTCGGGGAGGCGCGGCCCACACTGGCGGTCACCCCGACCGACGAGCGGTCCCTGCGGGAGCTGCTGGCGGGAGCCGCCGCGCGCGGATTCGACCTCGCGGCCGAACCGCCGCTGCGCGCCGAGGTGTTCGAGCTCTCGGCGGACGAGCACGTGCTGCTGCTGGTCATGCACCACATCGCGGGCGACGGCTGGTCGCTGGGCCCGCTGGCCGCCGACCTGGCCACCGCGTACGCGGCGCGCCGCCGGGGCGAGGAGCCGGGGTGGGCGCCGCTGCCCGTGCAGTACGCCGACTACACCCTGTGGCAGCAGCGGCTGCTCGGCGACGCGGCCGACCCGCACAGCCTGTCCGCCCGTCAGACGGCCTACTGGACGAGGACGCTGGCGGACCTGCCGGAGCAGATCCGGCTCCCCGCCGACCGGCACCGTCCCGCGGTCCCCTCCCACGCCGGCGGCCACCTGGCGGTCGAACTGGACGCCGACCTGCACGCCGGACTGGTCAGGCTGGGCCGGGAGCACGGCGCCAGCGTCTACATGGTGATGCAGGCCGCCCTGGCCTCGCTGCTGGACAAGCTCGGCGCGGGCACGGACATCCCGGTCGGCAGCCTGATCGCCGGCCGGACCGACCAGGCGCTGGACGACCTCGTCGGGTTCTTCGTCAACACCCTCGTGCTCCGCACGGACACCGGCGGCGACCCGTCCTTCGCCGAACTGCTGGTCCGGGTCCGGGAGGCCGCGCTCGGCGCGTACGCGCACCAGGACCTGCCGTTCGAGCACGTCGTCGAGGCGCTCAACCCCTCCCGCTCGCTGGCCCGCCAGCCGCTGTTCCAGGTGCTGCTCGCGCTGCAGAACGTGCCCGGCACCGAGTTCGCGCTGGACGGCCTGGCCGCCGAGATCGTCCTGGTGCGGACGCCGACCACGATGTTCGACCTCGGCTTCCACCTGCTGGAGCGCGGCGGCACCGGCGGCCCGGCCGAGGGCATCGTCGGACGGGTCGAGTACAGCACCGACCTGTTCGACCCCGCCACGGTGGAGGCCCTGGTCGCCCGGTGGCTGCGGCTGCTGGCGGCGGTCGTCGCCGAACCGCAGCGTCCACTGAGCCGGATCGACGTCCTCACCGCCGAGGAGCGGCACGAGCTGCTGGTCGCCCGCAACGACACCGGCCGTCCGGCTCCCGAGACCACCCTGCCCGCGCTGTTCGAGGCGTGGGCGCGGGAGACCCCGCAGGCCCCGGCGGTCGTCCTCGGGGACACCGTCCTGACCTACCGCGAGCTGAACCGTCGGGCCAACCGCCTGGCCCACGCGCTGATCGCGCGCGGCGTGGGCCCGGAGCAGGTCGTCGCGCTGCGGCTGCCGCGCTCGGCCGAGCTGGTGGTCGCCGTCCTCGCGGTGCTCAAGACGGGCGCGGCGTACCTGCCGGTCGACCCGGACTACCCGGCCGCCCGCATCGCGTACATGCTGGAGGACGCCCGCCCCGCCGTGGTGCTCGACGACCCCGCGGCCGCCACCCCGGCCGGGGACCTGCCGGAGCACGACCCGGCCGTCCCCGTGGACGCCCGGCACCCGGCGTACGTCATCTACACCTCCGGTTCCACCGGCCGTCCCAAGGCCGTGGTGATGCCCGCCGCCGGACTGCTGAACCTGCTGGCCTGGCACCACCGGACCGTCGGCGGCGAACCGGGCACCCGCACCGCGCAGTTCACCGCGATCAGCTTCGACGTCTCGGTACAGGAGGTGCTGTCCGCGCTGCTGTACGGCAAGACCCTCGTGGTGCCGACCGAGGAGCAGCGTCGCAGCGCCGAGCTGTTCGCGCACTGGCTGGACCGGCACCGGGTCGAGGAGCTGTTCGCCCCCAACCTGGTGGTCGAGGCGCTGGCCGAGGCCGCCGAGGAGGCCGGGCTGGACCTGCCGCACCTGCGGCTGGTCGCCCAGGCCGGCGAGGCGATGCGGCTGGGCGGTGCCGTGCGACGCTTCCGGGCCCGCCGACCGGGCCGGGTGCTGCACAACCACTACGGGCCCGCCGAGACCCATGTCATCACCGCCTACGCGCTCCCGGCCGACCCCGACTGCCCGCTGCCGGTCCCGATCGGCCGACCGATCACCAACTGCCGGGTGTACGTGCTGGACCAGGCCCTGCGACCGGTCGCCCCGGGCGTGCTGGGCGAGCTGTACCTGGCCGGAGCGGGCCTGGCCCGCGGTTACCTGAACCGGCCCGGGCTCAGTGCCGGGCGCTTCGTCGCCGACCCGTTCGGTCCGCCCGGCACGCGGATGTACCGCACCGGCGACCTGGTGCGCTGGCGCGCCTGGGGGTCCCCCCGGCCGGAGGCCGGGGGAGGCGAGCTGGAGTTCGCCGGCCGGGTGGACCACCAGGTCAAGGTCCGCGGGTTCCGGGTCGAACCGGGCGAGATCGAGGCCGAGCTGACCGCGTACCCGGGCGTCGCCCAGGTCGCGGTGCTCGCCCGCGAGGACCGGCCGGGGGAGACCAGGCTCGTCGCGTACGTCGTCCCCTCGGACGGGAGCGGGACGACCGCGGCGGCACTCGCCGCGTACCTGCGCGAGCGGGTGCCGGACTACCTGGTGCCGTCCGCGTTCGTGCTGCTGGACGCGCTGCCGCTGACCCCGAACGGGAAGCTGGACCGGGCGGCGCTGCCCGCGCCGGAGCCCGGTGCGGCGGCAGGCGGCCGGGCGCCGCGCACGCCGCAGGAGCAGATCCTGTGCGCGTTGTTCGCCGAGGTGCTGGGCCTCGCCCGGGTCGGCGTCGACGAGGACTTCTTCGCGCTGGGCGGCCACTCCCTGCTCGCCACCCGGTTGGCCTCCCGCGTCCGGGTGACCCTCGGGGTCGAGCTGGAGCTGCGCGCCCTGTTCCGCACCCCGACCCCCGCCGGGCTGGCGTCCGGACTGCACGACGCCGGCACCGCCCGGCAGGCCCTGGTGCCCCGGCCCCGCCGCGAACCGATGCCGCTGTCGTTCGCCCAGCGCCGGCTCTGGTTCCTCCAGCAGTTCGGCATGCCCAGCGCCACCTACCACATGCCGCTGGCCCTGCGGCTGTCCGGCGACCTCGACCGGGCCGCGCTGGACGCCGCGCTCGCGGACGTGGTGGCCCGGCACGAGACCCTGCGCACGGTCTTCCCGCACACCGCCGGAATCCCGCACCAGCGGGTGCTGGCACCCGCCGAGGCCGCCGTCCCGCTGGCCGTGCGCGCGGCCGCCGAGGCGGAGGTGCCCGCCCTGCTGCGCGAGGCGGCGGTGCGCGGCTTCGACCTGACCTCGGACGTGCCGCTGCGGGCGGAGCTGTTCGAGCTCTCGGCGGACGAGCACGTGCTGCTGCTGGTCATGCACCACATCGTCGGGGACGGCTGGTCCATGGGCCCGCTGGCCCGCGACCTGGCCGCCGCCTACACCGCCCGGCAGGGCGGCCGGGCACCGGAGTTGCCGCCCCTGCCGGTGCAGTACGGCGACTACACCCTGTGGCAGCACGAGATCCTCGGCGACGAGCACGACACCACCAGCGTGTTCGCCCGCCAGGTCGGCTACTGGAGGCAGGCGCTGGCCGGACTGCCCGAGCAGCTGCAGCTGCCCGCCGACCGGCCGCGCCCGGCCACCATGTCGTACGGCGGCGACCTGCTGGAGCTCCGGATCGACGCCGAACTGCACACCGCGCTGGTGGAGTTGGCGCGCCGCTCGGGGACGACCATGTTCATGGTGCTGCAGGCGGCGCTGGCCGCGCTGTACACGCGGTTGGGCGCGGGCACGGACATCCCGATCGGCAGCCCGGTCGCCGGCCGCACCGACGAGGCGCTGGACGACCTGGTCGGGTTCTTCATCAACACGCTGGTGCTGCGCACGGACACCGGTGGCGACCCGTCCTTCGCCGAACTGCTGGGCCGGGTGCGGGAGACGGCGCTGTCGGCGTACGCGCACCAGGACGTGCCGTTCGAGCACCTGGTGGAGGCACTGAACCCGTCCCGCTCGCTCTCCCACCACCCGCTGTACCAGACCGGGCTGGTCGTGCAGAACGCGCCCGGTGGCGACTTCGACCTGCCCGGCCTGAAGGTCTCCGGGATGGCCGTGCTCACCGGGACCGCCCGCCTCGACCTGACCTTCGGGTTCGCGGAGGAGCACGCCCCCGACGGCACGCCGGCCGGACTCAGCGGCGCGGTCGAGTACAGCACCGACCTGTTCGACCGCCCGACGGTCGAGGCCCTGGCCGCCCGGTGGCTGCGGCTGCTGGCCGCGGTCGCCGCCGCGCCCGACCGGCCGATCGGCGGGATCGACCTGCTGTCCGCCGAGGAACGCCGCGAGCTGCTGCCCGCCGCCGAGGCCGGGACGGCCGGGGCGAGCCTGCCGGAGCTGTTCGCGGCGCGGGTGGCGGCGACGCCGGACGCGGTGGCGCTGGTGGGCGACGGCGATGAACTGACGTATCGTCAGTTGGATGTGCGGGCGAACCGGTTCGCGCATGCGCTGATCGCCCGTGGGGTGGGGCCGGAGCGGGTGGTGGCGGTGGCGCTGCCGCGGTCGGTGGAGTCGGTGTTGGCGGTCCTGGGCGTGCTGAAGGCCGGGGCGGCGTACCTGCCGGTGGATCCGGCGTACCCGCGGGCGCGGATCGCGTACATGGTGGAGGACGCCCGTCCGGCGCTGGTGGTCGACGACCCGGCGATGGTGAACGAGGGCGACTGGCCGGAGAGCGACCCGCAGGTCGTGTTCGACGTCCGGCACCCGGCGTACGTGATCTACACCTCGGGTTCGACCGGCCGCCCCAAGGGCGTCGTGGTGAGCCACGCCGGCGTGTCGGGCCTGGTGGCGGCGCAGGCCGAGCGGCTCGGCGTGGCGCCGGGCAGCCGGGTGCTCCAGTTCGCCTCGCCCAGCTTCGACGCGTCCTTCTGGGACCTGTGCAGCGCGCTGCTCACCGGTGCCGCCCTCGTCCTGGCACCCGCCGAGTCCCCGCTGGAGGCCCTGACGGACCGCCGGCTGGACGTCACCCACGTGACGCTCCCGCCTTCGGCCCTGGCCGCGCTGGAGAGCACCGACCTCACGGCCACCACCCTGGTGGTGGCGGGTGAGGCGTGCCCGCCGGAGCTGGTGGCGCGGTGGGCGCCCGGTCGGCGGATGATCAACGCGTACGGTCCGACCGAGACCACGGTGTGCGCGACCATGAGCGACCCGCTGTCCCCGGGCTCCGGCGTGCCGTCGATCGGCCGGCCGGTCGCGGGCTTCCGGGTGTACGTCCTGGACGACCGGCTGCAGCCGGTACCGCCGGGCGTGGTGGGGGAGTTGTACGTCGCGGGCGCGGGTCTGGCGCGCGGCTACCTGGACCGGCCGGGCCTGACGGCCGGGCGGTTCGTCGCCTGCCCGTTCGGCACGGAGGGCGCGCGGATGTACCGCACTGGGGATCTGGTGCGGCGCCGGGCCGACGGGCAGTTGGAGTACGTCGGCCGCGCCGACGACCAGGTCAAGGTCCGCGGCTTCCGCGTCGAACTCGGCGAGGTCGAGGCCGCACTGGCCGGGCACCCCGCCGTCGCCCAGGCCGCCGTCCTCGCCCGGGACGACCGGCTCGTCGGCTACGTGACGGTCCGTCCGGGCCGGTCCGTCCGTTCCGCAGAGCTGGCGGCGCACCTGCGTGAGCGGCTGCCGGACTACCTGGTGCCGACCGTCCTCGCGGTGCTGGACGCGCTGCCGCTGACGCCGAACGGGAAGCTGGACCGGGCGGCGCTGCCCGCGCCCGAAAGCGCCCACACCGGCAGCGGCCGGGCGCCGCGCACTCCGCAGGAGCAGATCCTCGCCGAGCTGTTCGCCGAGGTGCTCGACGTGCCACGGGTCTCGGTCGACGACGACTTCTTCGACCTGGGCGGGCACTCCCTGCTCGCCACCCGGCTGGCCGCCAGGGTGCGCTCGGTGCTCGGCGTGGAGCTCGGGCTGCGCACCCTCTTCCAGGCACCCACCGTGGCCGGCCTGGCCGGGCAACTGGCCGGGGCCGGTCGCACCCGCCCGGCACTGACCGCGCAGGAACGGCCCGAGGCGGTGCCGCTGTCCTTCGCCCAGCGCCGCCTCTGGTTCCTGCACCGCATGGACGCCGCCGCCGCGACCTACCACATCCCGCTGGCACTCCACCTGACCGGAACGCTCGACCGGCCCGCGCTGGACCAGGCGCTGGCCGACGTGGTGGCCCGGCACGAGAGCCTGCGAACGGTGTTCTCCGAGGTCGACGGCGTACCCTGCCAGCGCGTGCTGGACCCGGACGCGGTCCGCCTCCGGACCCGGCCCACCGCGGTGACGCAGGACGAACTGCCGCAGCGGCTCGCCGAGTCCGCCCGGCAGCCCTTCGACCTGGCGACGCAGCCGCCGTTGCGGGCGGAGCTGTTCGCCCTCGCGCCGGACGAGCACGTGCTGCTGCTGGTCATGCACCACATCGCCGCCGACGGCTGGTCCACCGGGCCGCTGGCCCGCGACCTCGCCGAGGCGTACGCGGCCCGCTGCGAGGGCCGGACGGCGGACCGGGCGCCCCTGCCGGTGCAGTACGGCGACTACACCCTGTGGCAGCGCGAGCTGCTCGGCGACGCTGCCGACCCGCACAGCCGGTTCGCCGAGCAGCTCGACTACTGGAAGCGGCAGCTGTCCGACCTGCCGGAGCTGCTTCCGCTGCCCGCCGACCGGCCGCGCCCCGCCGTCGCGGGCTGGCACGGAGACCACCTCGGCCTGGAGCTCGGCGCCGAACTGCACGCCGCACTGGTGGAGTTGGCGCGCACCACCGGCACGAGCCTGTTCATGGTGCTGCAGGCGGCGCTGGCCGCGCTGTACACGCGGTTGGGCGCGGGCACGGACATCCCGATCGGCAGCCCGATCGCGGGGCGCACGGACGAGGCGCTGGACGACCTGGTCGGGTTCTTCGTCAACACGCTGGTGCTGCGCACGGACACCGGTGGCGACCCGTCCTTCGTCGAACTGCTGGGCCGGGTGCGGGAGACGGCGCTGTCGGCGTACGCGCACCAGGACGTGCCGTTCGAGCACCTGGTGGAGGCGCTGAACCCGTCCCGCTCGCTCTCCCACCACCCGCTGTTCCAGACCATCCTGGCCGTGCAGAACGCGCCGATGGGCCGCTTCTCGCTGCCCGGTCTGGACGTCGCCACCTACGCGGTCGCGACCGGAACCGCCAAGTTCGACCTCGGCGTGAGCATGGTCGAGCAGTTCGGCCCGGACGGGAGCCCGGCAGGCATCGCCGGCGCGGTCGAGTACGCCACCGACCTGTTCGACCGCTCGACGGTCGCAGCCCTGGTCCGGCGCTGGACGCTCCTGCTGGAGGCCGTCACCGCCGACCCGGAGCAGCCGATCGGAGGGATCGACCTCCTGGACGCCGACGAGCGGAACCGGCTGCTGGAACGCGACAACGCGACCGCCCGGAACGTGAACGCCGTCCCGGTGCCACAGGCCTTCGCGGCGCGGGTGGCGGCGACGCCGGACGCGGTGGCGCTGGTCCGTGGTGACGTCGAGTTGACGTACGCGGAGGTGGATGTGCGGGCGAACCGGTTCGCGCATGCGCTGATCGCTCGTGGGGTGGGGCCGGAGCGGGTGGTGGCGGTGGCGCTGCCGCGGTCGGTGGAGTCGGTGGTGGCGGTCCTGGGCGTGCTGAAGGCCGGGGCGGCGTACCTGCCGGTGGATCCGGCGTACCCGCGGGCGCGGATCGCGTACATGGTGGAGGACGCCCGTCCGGCGCTGGTGGTCGACGACCCGGCGATGGTGAACGAGGGCGACTGGCCGGAGAGCGACCCGCAGGTCGTGTTCGACGTCCGGCACCCGGCGTACGTGATCTACACCTCGGGTTCGACCGGCCGCCCCAAGGGCGTCGTGGTGAGCCACGGCGGTGTGGCGAGTCTGGTCGCCGCCCAGATCGAGCGCTTCGCGATCGAACCCGACAGCCGGGTGCTCCAGTTCGCCTCGCCCAGCTTCGACGCCTCGGTGTCGGAGATCTGCACCGCCCTGCTGGGCGGCGCCACCCTGGTGCTGCCCCCTGCGACCGATCCGCTCGCCGCACTGACCGACCCGGCCCTGCGCGTCACCCACGCGACGGTGCCCCCGTCCGTCCTCGCCGCCGTGCCGGACGGCTCGGTGACGGTGTCGACGCTGGTGGTGGCGGGTGAGGCGTGCCCGCCGGAGCTGGTGGCGCGGTGGGCGCCCGGCCGGCGGATGATCAACGCGTACGGTCCGACCGAGACCACGGTGTGCGCGACCATGAGCGACCCGCTGTCCCCGGGCTCCGGCGTGCCGTCGATCGGCCGACCGATCGCCAACGCCCGGGTGTACGTCCTGGACGACCGGCTGCAACCGGTACCGCCGGGCGTGGTGGGGGAGTTGTACGTCGCGGGCGCGGGTCTGGCGCGTGGCTACCTGGACCGGCCGGGCCTGACGGCCGGGCGGTTCGTCGCCTGCCCGTTCGGAGCTGGTGGGCCCCTCCTGCCCGACGGCGGGCAAGGAGGGAGGATGTACCGCACCGGCGACCTGGTACGGCGCCGGGCCGACGGGCAGTTGGAGTACGTCGGCCGCGCCGACGACCAGGTCAAGGTCCGCGGCTTCCGCGTCGAACTCGGCGAGGTCGAGGCCGCACTGGCCGGGCACCCCGCCGTCGCCCAGGCCGCCGTCCTCGCCCGGGACGACCGGCTCGTCGGCTACGTCGTCCCGCGCCAGGACGCGGCCCGGGACAGCGGGCTGGAGGCGGACCACGTGGGCGAGTGGCAGGACATCTACGACGCCCTGCCCATCGCCCCCGAGGAGGCCGCCTTCGGCCAGAACTTCGTCGGCTGGAACAGCAGTTACGACGCGAGCCCGATCCCCGTCGAGCAGATGCGGGAGTGGCGGGACGCCACCGTGGCCCGCATCCTGGCCCTGCGCCCGCGCCGGGTGCTGGAGGTCGGCGTCGGCACCGGTCTGCTGCTCTCGCAGGTCGCGCCGCACTGCGAGACCTACTGGGCGACCGACTTCTCCGCCACCGCGATCGACGCCCTGAGCGCCCAAGTGGCTAGGGAGGAGCGGCTGGCCGGGCGCGTGGTGCTGCAGACCCGGCCGGCGCACGACACCGACGGGCTGCCGGCCGGGGAGTTCGACACCATCGTGGTCAACTCGGTGGTTCAGTACTTCCCGTCCGCCGACTACCTCGCGGACGTGATCGGGAAGCTGATGCGGCTGCTCGCCCCCGGTGGCGCGCTCTTCGTCGGAGACGTCCGCAACCTGCGGCTGCTGCGCCCGCTGGCCACCGCCGTCCAGCTGCACCGCACCGGCGACGGCGCCGACCTCGCGGCGGTGCGCCGCGCGGTGGAGCAGGCCGTCCGGGTGGAGAAGGAACTCCTGGTCGACCCGGACTTCTTCACCGCCCTGCGCGAGCACGGCCCGGACATCGGGGCGGTGGCGGTGGAGGTCAAGCGAGGACGCCACCACAACGAACTGACCCGCTACCGCTACGACGTGACGCTGCACAAGCCGCCGGTCGCCCCGGCGGCCCGGGGCCGGACCGTCGAGCTGGCATGGGGACGGCAGGTCGCCGGACTGGACGAGCTGCGCGAACTCCTCGCCCAGCCGCCCGCCGAGGTGCTGCGGATCACCGGGGTGCCGAACCGCCGCGTCGTGCGGGAAGCCGCCCTGGCCCGGGCCGTGCAGGACGGCGACGGGACGCTCGCCGAGCTGCTGGAGCGGCTGCACGCCCCGGAGGACGGAGACCTCCCCGACCCGGACGACTTCCACGCCCTCGGCGCGGAGTTCGACCGCCGGGTGGGCGTCACCTGGTCGGCCACCGCGGCCGACGCCCTGGACGTCGTCCTCGCCGACCCGCGGACTCACCACGGCTCCCCGGCCGTACCGTTCCCGTCGGCCGGCACCGCCGGCCGGGCGCTGTCGGCGCTGACCAACCGCCCGGTCGGCAGCCGCGGCACCGGCACCCTGCTCGGCGAACTGCGTGACTGGCTGCGCGGGCGGCTGCCCGACCACCTGGTCCCGGCTGCGTTCGTGGCGCTGGAAGCACTGCCGCTGACGGCCAACGGCAAACTCGACCGCCGGGCCCTGCCCGCCCCCGACCCCGGCCCGGCCGGAGCCGGGCGGGCGCCGCGCACCCCGCAGGAACAGCTCCTCGCCGAGCTGTTCGCCGAGGTGCTCGGCCTGGCCCAGGTCGGCGTCGAGGACAGCTTCTTCGACCTCGGCGGGCACTCGCTGCTGGCGACCCGCCTCGCCTCCCGCGTCCGGGCGACCCTCGGCGCGGAGCTGGAGGTCCGCACCCTGTTCGAGACCCCGACCGTGGCCGCCCTGGCGGCCCGCCTCGACGGCTCCGGCACGGCGCGGCCCACGCTCACCGCCCGGCCCCGCCAGGAGCGCGTCGAACTGTCCTTCGCCCAGCGCCGCCTGTGGTTCCTGCACCGGATGGACGGGCCGAGCGCCACCTACAACATGCCGCTCGCGCTGAGCCTGACCGGTCGCCTCGACCGGCCGGCCCTGCACGCCGCACTCGCCGACGTGATCGCCCGGCACGAGAGCCTGCGAACGGTCTTCCGTGAGACCGACGGCGTCCCGTACCAGGTCGTGCTGGACGCCTCCCAGGCCCGTCCGGCGCTGCCGGTGGTCGAGCTCGACGAGAGCCGGCTGGCCGATCGGCTGGCGGCCGCCGCCCGGCGCGGCTTCGACCTGGCCACGGAACCACCGGTGCGGGCCGAGCTGTACGCCCTCACCCCCGACCGGCACGTCCTGCTGGTCGTGGTGCACCACATCGCCGCCGACGGCTGGTCGATGGGGCCGCTCTCCGGCGACCTCGCGACCGCCTACGCGGCGCGCTGCCGGGGCGAGGAGCCGCAGTGGCCCCCGCTGCCCGTGCAGTACGCGGACTACACGCTGTGGCAGCGCGACCTGCTCGGCGACACCGCCGACCCGGACAGCCTGTTCGCCCGCCAACTCGGCTACTGGAAGGGCGAGCTGGCCGACCTGCCGCAGCAGCTGCAACTACCCGCCGACCGGCCCCGGCCGCCGGTGGCCTCCCAGCGGGGCGACCGGGTCGTGGTCCGGATGGACCCCGAACTGCACCAGGCCCTGCGGGATCTGGCCGCCGCGCGCGGTGCCAGCATGTTCATGGTGCTCCAGGCCGGCCTCGCCGCGCTGCTCACCCGGCTCGGCGCCGGCACGGACATCCCGATCGGCAGCCCGATCGCCGGCCGTACCGACCAGGCGCTGGACGAGCTCGTCGGGTTCTTCGTCAACACCCTGGTGCTGCGCACCGACACCGGCGGCGACCCGTCCTTCGCCGAACTGCTCGGCCGGGTCCGGCAGAAGGCGCTCACCGCGTACGACCACCAGGACGTGCCGTTCGAGTACCTGGTCGAGGTGGCCAACCCGGTGCGGTCGCTGGCCCACCACCCGCTGTTCCAGGTCATGCTGGCCCTGCAGAACGCGCCGCTCGGCGAGTTCGCGCTGCCGGGGCTGGAGACCGGCCACCTGGAGGCGCCGACCGGGACCTCCCGGGTCGACCTGACGTTCAGCCTGGCCGAGCAGTTCCGCCCGGACGGTCCCCCCGGGCCTGGCGGCCCGGGAGGTGCCCCCATCGCGGACGGCCTGGTCGGCGCGGTGGAGTACGCCACCGACCTGTTCGACGGGCCCACCGTGGAGCTCCTGTTCGAACGCCTGGCCCGCCTGCTGCGCGCGGCCGCCGCCGACCCGGACCGGCCGATCAGCCGGATCGACCTGATGTCCGGTGCGGAACGCCACCGCCTGCTGCACGGCTTCAACGACACCGCCGCACAGCTGCCGACGGCCCCGCTCCCGGAGCTGTTCGCCCACCAGGTGCGGGCCAGCCCGGACGCACTCGCGGTCGTGGCGGGCGGTACCGGGCTGACCTACGCGGAGCTCGACCGGCGGGCCGGCCGCCTGGCGGGGACGCTGGTCCGCCACGGCGTGCGGCCGGAGACGCCGGTCGCGGTCATGCTGCCCCGCTCGGCGGAGCTGGTCGTGGCGATTCTGGCGATCGTCAAGGCGGGCGGCGCCTACGTGCCGCTGGACCCGCGTTTCCCCTCCTCCCGGATCGAGCTGATCATGCGGGAGAGCGGAGCCGCCCTGGTGCTCACCCCGGAGGTGCTCACCGCACTGGAGCAGTCCGCGGCCGCCGACCCGTCCGACGCCGAAGTCCCCTGCGAAACCGACCAGTTGGCGTACATCATGTACACCTCCGGCTCCACCGGGCGGCCGAAGGGCGTGGCCGTCACCCACCGCGACGTCGCGGGCCTCGCACTGAGCTCCGAATGGCGCGGCGGCGGGCACGAGCGGGTACTGATGCACTCCCCGACGGCCTTCGACCTCTCGACCTACGAGCTGTGGGTGCCGCTGCTCAACGGAGGCCGGGTCGTGGTCGCCCCGCCCGAGCAGCTCGACCTCGACCTGCTGCAGCACACGATCGCCACGCACGGGGTGACCGGACTGTGGCTGACCGCCGGACTGTTCCGGCTGGTCGCCGAGGAACGCCCGGCCCTGCTCGCCGGGGTGCGCGAGGTGTGGACCGGCGGCGACGTGGTCTCCCCGGCCGCCGCCGCCCGGGTGCTCGCCGCCTGCCCCGGCATCGAGGTGGTCAACGGCTACGGGCCCACCGAGGCCACCACCCTGGCCACCCGCCACCTCGTGAACGACCTCCCCGAGAACGCCGCGACCGTGCCGATCGGCGGCCCGATGGCGAACATGCGCACCTACGTGCTCGACGACCGGCTGCAACCGGTGCCCACCGGCATGGTCGGCGAGCTGTACCTCGCGGGGACGGGCGTGGCCCGCGGCTACCTCGGCCGACCCGGCCTGACGGCGGAGCGCTTCACCGCCGACCCGTACGGGCCGGCCGGACGCCGGATGTACCGCACCGGCGACCTCGCCCGGTGGCTTCCCGACGGGACGCTCGACTTCGCCGGACGCGTCGACCACCAGGTCAAACTGCGCGGTCTGCGAATCGAGCCCGGAGAGATCGAAGCCGTCCTGGCGGCCTGCCCCGACATCGCCCAGGCGGCGGTGGTCGCCCGCGAGGACCGGCCGGGCGACAAGCGGCTGGTCGCCTACCTGGTGCCCGCCCCCGAAGGCGGGCCCGAGACGGCCGAACTGTCCACCCGGCTGCGCCGCGACCTGCCCGACTACATGGTGCCGGCGGCGTTCGTCGTCGTGGACGCGCTGCCGCTGACCGCCAACGGCAAGCTCGACCGGGCCGCCCTGCCCGCCCCCGACTACGGAGTGTCGAGCGCCGGACGCGGCCCCCGGACGCCGCAGGAACAACTGCTGTGCGGCCTGTTCGCCGAAGTCCTCGGCCGGGAGCAGGTGGGCATCGACGACGGCTTCTTCGACCTGGGCGGGCACTCGCTGCTGGCCGCCCGGTTGGCCTCCCGGGTCCGCGAGACCCTCGGTCTGGAACTGGGGCTGCGGATGCTGTTCGAGGCGCCGACCGTGGCCGGGCTCACCGAACGCCTCGCCATGGACGACCAGGCCGACGCACTGGACGTGCTGCTGCCACTGCGCTCGACCGGGCCGGACACCCCGCTGTTCTGCGTCCACCCCGGCGGCGGCATCAGCTGGTCCTACAGCGGGCTGCTGAACCACCTCGGCCCGCAGCACCCGGTCTACGCGCTCCAGGCGCGCGGCCTCGGCCGGCCCGAACCGCTGCCGACCTCCTACGAGGGGATGGCGGCCGACTACGCCGACCACGTCCAGAAGGTCCAGCCGCAGGGCCCGTACCTGCTGCTCGGCTGGTCCGCGGGCGGACTGATCGCCCACGCGCTGGCCTGCGAACTCCAGGCGCGCGGCGAACGGACCGCACTGCTGGCGATCCTCGACGCCTACCCGGTGAAGGACGTGCGGTTCGAGGAGGAGCCGGTACCCACCGTGCGGGACGTGCTCGTCGGGGTGCTCGACGTCGACCCGGACGAACTGGGAGACCGGGAGATCACCTACGCCGAGGTCGCCGAGGTGCTGAACCGGCGCGGCAGCGCGCTGGCCGGCCTGAACGAGCGGCAGATCGAGGTGATCGTCCAGATCATGATCAACAACGCGAAGCTGGCGGTCGACTTCGTCCCCGGCCGGTACGACGGGGACCTGCTGCTGTTCAACTCCACGATCGACCGGGGCGACGACGACGCCGGTCCGGAGGTCTGGCGCCCGTACATCGCGGGCCGGATCGAATCGCACGAGATCACCACCCGCCACGACCAGATGACCCAGGCGGGCTCGCTGGCCCAGATCGGACCGATCCTGGCCGCCAGGATCGCCGGCGCCACCCGCGACGCCCGTGACACCACCCTTTCCCCCCAGGAGGACTGACCCATGACCAACCCCTTCGACGACCAGGACGGCACCTTCCTCGTCCTCGTCAACGACGAGAACCAGCACTCGCTCTGGCCGCAGTTCGCGGACGTCCCGGACGGCTGGGCCGTCGTCCACGGCCCCGACACCCACGCCGCCTGCCTGGAGTACGTCGAGGGGGCCTGGACCGACATGCGGCCCAGGAGCCTCGCCGACGCCATGGACGCCCAGCGGTAGCGCGGCCGACATGACCTCCACCGACACCCTGGACGGGGCCCGCGACACCGCGGGCCCCGCCCGGCCCGGCGACCTTGCCGCGGCCCTCTTCACCCCCGAGGCCCGGCGCGACCCGTACCCGTTCTACGCCCGCATGCGGCGCGAGGACCCGGTCCACCGCAGCACCCAGGGCATCTGGTACCTCACCCGGTACGCCGACGTCGAGGCGGCGCTGGGCGACCCGCGGCTGTCCAACGACCGGGACCGCATGACCCGCGCCTACACAGCGCTCGGCGGTGACCTCAAAGCACTCAGCCGGCTCACCGACCGACTCGGCCGGGTGATGACCAACACCGACCCGCCGGACCACGCCAGGCTGCGCAAACTGGCCAACAGAGCCTTCACCGCCCGGCGCGTCGAGGCCCTGCGCGACGGCGTCCAGCGGATCGTCGACCACCTCGTCGACGAGGCGGTCGCGGCCGGGCCGACCATGGACCTGATCGAGGCGGTCGCCTCCCCACTGCCGATGTCCGTCGTCTGCGAGCTCTTCGGCATCCCGGACGAGGACCGGCCGCAGGTCAAGAGCTGGTTCCAGCGCTTCGGCCGCCTGGCCGAGGACATCGACGAGTCCGAGGCGGCGATCGAACAGTACGAGGAGTACCTGTCCGGGCTCATCCGGCAGCGCCGGCGCGAACCGGGCGACGATCTGATCAGCGCCCTGGTCGCCACCCAGGCGCAGGACGACCGGCTCACCGACTCCGAACTGCTGTCCACCTGCTTCGTCCTCATCACCGCCGGAGACGAGACCACCACCCACCTGATCGGCAACGGCGCGCTCGCCCTGCTGCGCCACCCGGACCAGCTGGCCCGGCTGCGCGCGGACCCGCACCTGATCCGCGACGCCGTCGAGGAACTGGCCCGCTACGACACGGTGACCCAGGCGATCGTCCGGGTCGTCGCGCAGGACCTGGAGATCGGCGGGCGGACACTGCGGGAGGGCGAGCTGGTGTACCTGTTCCTCGGTGCGACCAACCGCGACCCCGAACGCTTCGAGGACCCCGACCGGCTCGACCTGTCCCGGCCCGGCAACCGCCACCTGAGCTTCGGCCACGGCCCGCACTTCTGCCTCGGCGGCCCGCTGGCCAAGCTCCAGGCGGAGGTCGCCGTCGGCACGCTGGTACGCCGGCTGCCCGAACTGCGGCTGGCCGACGGAGCGGAGCTGGACTGGCGGCCCAACCCGCTGCAACGGCGGCTGTGCACCCTCCCGCTCGCCCACCGACCGTGAACCACGACGAAGGAGCAGTACCGACCATGGCCCGAGAGTTCGAGGTCCGCCGGGAACAGGACCTGCCCGCCACGCCCCAGCAGGTCTGGGACGCGGTGGCCACCGGCGCCGGCAACCTGGGCTGGCTCTACCCGATGGAGGTCGAGCCGCGCGTCGGCGGAAAGGCCACCCGGGGCGACGCCACCGTCGTGGCCTGGGAACCGCCGCGGCACTTCGCCGTCCGGGCCACCCAGGACGGCGGATTCTCCAACACGCTCAGCTACCGCATCGAGCCGGCCGACGGCGGATCCAGCCACCTGCGGATGGGGATCCACTGGGTGCACACGGGCGTCGTCGACGAGGCGTGGGCCTGGGACGCCAAGACGGACGCGGCCGAGAAGCACGTCGACTTCTACCAGCACGGCCTCGCCGAGTACCTCCGGCACTTCGCCGGCCGCCCCGCCGCCTACGTCAGGGCCCAGCGCCCCGAACCCACCGCCGAGCCGGCCGACTTCGCCGCCCTGCGCCGACGCCTCGGCCTCGCCGACGACGCGGCCGTCGGCGACCGGTTCACGCTTCTCTCCCCCGGCCCGGGCAGTGACCCCGTGGACGTGGTCGTCGACTGGCTCAGCGACGACTTCGTCGGCCTGCGCGGCCCGGACGCCCTGTACCGGTTCTTCAACGGCAGCACCTGGAACGTGCCGATCTGGGTCGGCCACCACCTGTTCGCCGAGGACACCGACGAGCAACAGGACACCAAGGCGTGGACCGCCTGGCTCAACGACACCCAGAACCAGGAGCACTGATGGGAACCTCCACACAGACGCTGCTCTTCGCCGCCGAACTCATCGAGGAGAACGGCACCTACGCCCTCGTCGTCGAGGACGTGAGGAGGGGCACCGTCCAGACCACCCCGGTCCCCAAGAACATGGTCGACAAGCTCCCCACCTTCCTCTCCGCGCTCGCCGCCAAGCTCAACCCGCCGCCGCCGCCGCCGCGCCGCCGCTGGTAGCCGCTCCGGGTCCGCCGGCCCGGGCGCCACCGCGCTCGGGCCGGCCCCGCACCCGGAGAACGCCCACGGCGAAATGAAAGAGGCTCAACCTTGGGTATTCAACCGGGCAGGGTGATCTGACGCAAAGTTAGAGAAGGGTACTGCTGACCTGCAAGGATGTGATTGCGACGTCATATCCGAGCAAGGATCAGGAGCACCCTTCTGGTGAGCGAGCGTACAGGGTGGGACCGGCGGCTGTCTGTGGCCGCCGACGGGAAAGGGCTGGTCGGGCACGCCGGGGTGGTGCTGCTGCACCAGGTCGCGGACCGCGTCGGGCTGACCGCCGCGCTGGGCCGCCTGTGGCCGGGCGGCGGTAGTGCGACTTGGCGCGACCGCGCGCATGTGCTGCTCGGGCTGGCGGGCGCGATCGTGCTCGGGGCGAAAAACCTGTCCGAGGCCGAGCAGTTGCAGATCCACCACACCGCCCTCCTCGGCACTGCGGCCTCGGACACCACGACGCACCGAGCCCTGGCCGTACTGGACGAGCCGCAGTTGAACCGGATCGCGAAGGCCCGCGCCCGGGTCCGCCGGCACGTGTGGGGCCTGCTGCACCTGCGGCCCGGTGGCTTCCCCTGGCTGGCCGTGGCGGGCAAGCGGCTGACCGGGTGGATCGTCATCGACGTCGACGCCACGATCATCCTGTCCTCCTCGAACAAGATCGGGTCGGCGGTCACGTTCAAGAAGACGTGGGGCTTCCACCCGCTCGCGTGCTGGTGCGCGAACACGCAGGAGTCGCTGTCGATGCTGCTGCGGCCGGGCAACGCCGGTTCCAACACCGTCGCCGACCACATCACCGTGCTCACGGCCGCGCTCGGGCAGATCCCGGGCTCGAGCGCCGCGAAGATCCTGGTGAGGATCGACGGCGCGGGCGCCACCCATGACCTGCTGGAACACCTGGAGGCGTTGAACACCGCCCGACACACGGTGCGCTACCTGGTCGGCTGGACGATCACCGAGGACGACGAGAAGGCGATCGCGAAGCTGCCGGACAGTGCGTGGGAGACCTCCCTACGGCAGAGCGGAGAGGTCCAGGAGGGCTACAGCGTCGCGGAGTTGACCGGCCTGAACACCCGGCCCGGCTGGCCCGTCGGCATGCGGCTGCTCGTGCGCCGGGTCCGCCCTGCCGGGCGGCACCAGAAGAAGCTGACCGCCTTCGAGAAGCGGACCGGCTGGAAGTACTCGGTCATCGCCACGAACGTCCGGCACATGTGGGGGATCGCCGGCTCGCACCAGCCGCAGTGGCTGGACGCGCTCGCCCGCGCCCACGCCGTCGTGGAGTGAGCTGCCCCGAGTTTCGTGGAGTCCGCGATCGTGTGATCAAGCGGTCTGCGGGACTGGCTCCAGGCTCGCCCGGTACGCCTGTTCGTACTCGTCGGGCGGGACGTAGCCCAGGGCGGAGTGGAGTCGTTCACCGTTGTACCACGCGACCCACTGGAAGAGGGCCCGCTCGACCTCGTCGAAGTCCCGCCATGGCCCCTGATGTTCGATCAGTTCGGCCTTGAATGTGCCGTTCAGGGCCTCTGCCATCGCGTTGTCGTACGAGTCCGCGACGGATCCGACCGACGCTGAGGCGCCGACCTCGGCCAGTCGCTCCGTGTAGCGAATGGACACGTATTGGGTGAGTTCAACCAGTCGTTGCAACACCGGGGTGTTGCAACGAGCGTAGCTGCTCTTCGAAGACCTCGGCCGGTGTCCGCCAGCCGAGGACTTTGCGGGGCCGGTTGTTGATCGCCATGGTGACGGCTTCGAGGTCCGTGGACGACCAGCGGGAGAGATCGGTGCCCTTCGGGAAGTACTGACGCAGTAGCCCGTTCGTGTTCTCGTTCGTCGGTCGTTGCCAGGGTGAGTGCGGATCGGCGAAGAACACCTTCGTCCCGGTATCGAGAGCGAACTGGGCATGACCGGAGAGTTCCTTCCCGCGGTCCCAGGTGAGGGTCTTGCGTAGCTGCTCGGGCAGCTGCGTCATCGACGTGGTGAGCGCCGCGTTCATCGCGATCGCGCCATAGCCCCCGAGCGAGGGGCCGTTCTTCGCGGGCGGGCTGTCGCCCCAGCCGTCGAGCCGGGGCAGGTGCACCAGGAGCGTGGAGCGGCTGCAGCGCTCGACAAGCGTGCCGATCGCGGAGCGGCCCGTCCCGATGATCAAATCGCCTTCCCAGTGTCCGGGGACCGCCCGGTCCCCGGCCTCGGCGGGGCGTTCGCTGAGGACGACGTTCGCGGTGACATGGGGCCTTCCCCCGCGGAGGTGGACACGCGTCGGGTTGGTTATGCAGCCAGCGTGAGCCTATCGGACTCCCGCCGGTACTGGTTTTCGTAGGCTATGGGGCTGAGCTGTCCGTTGGCGGAGTGCCTGCGGCGGGTGTTGTAGCGGGTGAGCCACCGGAAGACGGTGCGTCGGCAGAGTTCCGTTCCCGGGTAGTGGTGGGCCCCGCGTAGGGTCTCGCGCTTGAGGGTGGCGTGGAAGCTCTCGCAGGCGGCATTGTCGGCGGAGGTGCCCACCGTGCCCATGGACTGGGTGACGCCCAACTCGCCGCACAAGTCGGCGAATTCACGCGATGTGTACTGGGCTCCGTGGTCTGAGTGAAAGATCGCGCCGCCCAGGCCGCCGCGGGTGGCGGCAGCCATCCGCAGGGCATCGGCAACGAGTTCGGTGCGCATGTGGGCGGCGACGGACCAGCCCACGACCCGGCGGCTGAAGCAGTCCAGGACGGTGGCCAGGTAGAGGAAGTCGCCTTCACCGGTGGGGAGATAAGTGATGTCGCCCATGTACTTCAGGCCGGGCGCGGGGGCGGTGAAGTCCCGCTGGAACAGGTCCGGCACCGGTGTCGCCGACGGCTCGGGGATCGTGGTGCGGACCCGCTTGCGCAGGCGTATGCCCTGGATGGAGAACTTGCGCATCACGCGGGCCACTCGTTTCTCGTTGATTTTCCGGCCGTCGGCGCGGAGCTCGGCGGTGACCCGCGGGGAGCCGTAGGCGCCGTCGGAGTCGGCGTGGACGGCCCGGATCTGTTCGGCCAGGGCCTGGTCGGCGGCCTCCCGCGCGGTCCGCGCGTCGGCCCCGCCCCGCCACTTGTAGTAGCTGGAGCGGTTCACGCCCAGCACCTGGCACAACCGCTTCACGCCGAAGGCGTCCCGGTGGTCGTGGACGAACTGGAAGCGGTTCACCAGTTCGTCTCGCCGGCGAAATACTTGGCCGCCTTGCGCAGGATGTCCCGCTCGGTGGCCAGCTTCCGCTCGCTCGCCTCAAGCTCGGCCACCCGGGCCTCCAGCTGCCGGATCCGCTCGTCCGAGTCGGCGGACGGTGCCGGCTGTCCCGTCCGGGCCGGCGCTGCCCCACCTGCCCGAGCGGCCGCCGGGGCCCCGACGCGACGTTCCCGGTCCCGCAGCACCCAATCGCGCAGCGTCGCCCTGTTAATGCCCAGGTCGGCGGCGATGCTCTTGTAGGTCGCCCCGGGCGTGGACTCGTACAGGGCCACGGAATCGGCCTTGAACTCGTCCGAGTAGTCCTTCATCGCCATCGGCGGTGTTCTCGCTTCCTCCGGATCAAGCAGATCCAGTATCAGCGTGTCCGCTACTCAGGGGGAGGCCCCATGCCCCTGGGGTTTGTTCTGCGACCGTGCGCGGGGAGTCCGCAGCGCCCGGCCGGTGCGCAGACACGTGACCAGTTCCCGCTTGAGCGCGCCACGGCCCTCAATGAACAGGGCCTGGTAGATCGCTTCATGGCTGATGCGCATGGACTCATCATCGGGGAAGTCGGCACGGAGCCGGTGCGAGATCTGTTCCGGGCTCCATGCCGTTGCCCATCGTCGGTCCTGCCGATGCGGCTTGTTCAGCCCCTTCCACGTCTTCGTCTCCGGCCCGCTGACGATCGTGCCGTCGGGGCGACGGACACTGCCGGCGAGCCGGTCCTGCACGTACTCACGCAACCGGTCGTTGCCTGCGAGCTTCGCGGTCTTCGGGCGCTTCGCCGCCTGCTGGGCCTTCCACTGCGCCACCAAAGCCCGGTAGACCGGCTTGCCGCCCCGGGTCGCCGCATTGCGGCGCAGCTCGCGTGAGATCGTGCCCGGGTCGCGGCCGATCCTGCGGGCGATCTCGCGCACGCCGAACTCCTGGGCGCGTAGCAGCGCGATCTCCTCACGCTCAGCGAACGACAGATAGCGGCCCGTGGGCTCATCCAGGCTGATCGGCGGCATCCCCCCAGCGTGACGGAACCACCGGGATCCGACCGGCCATGAAACACCGACAGCCGCCGCGGCCTCTGCCGTCGTCACTCCCGACGCGATCCGCTGCCAGAAGTCCCGCTGCACTGCACGAGACGGCTCCGGCCGCCCCGGTGAACGCATCGGTGGTCGCATCGCCCGATCCGCTGCCCACTGACGTCGCGCTCCCGCCGGCACCTTCTGCCTCTGGCCCCGTCCCATCGCAAACCTCCGTGATCAAGGTGTTGCGACGACCGGTTGAATCCGCCTTGCGACCCGCGGTCGCTGTGGTGGATGAGTTCGGCGTCCTTCTTGATCTTCTGTCGCCACAGTGCCATCTCCAGCGCGTCCAGCGGCAGGTCGGTTCGCATGTGATCGGCGATCTGCCAGCCCACGATCCGGCGGGAGTACGCGTCCAGGACGAACGCGACGTAGACCCAGCCCGACCAGGTCCGCACGTAGGTCAGATCGGCCAGCCACAGCTGGTTCGGGCGCCCGGCGGCGAAGCGGCGGTTGACCAGGTCCGGCGGGCGGGGTGCGGCCGGCTCCGGGATCGTGGTGCGGCGGCGCCGGCCTCGGATCACGCCCTCGATGCCGAGCTCGCGCATCAGCCGCTCGACGGTGCAGCGCGCCACCTCGTGCCCGGCCCGGACCAGCGCGCGGGTGATGCGGCGGGCCCCGTAGGTGCGACCGGAGTCCTCCCACACCGCTGTGACCAGCACAATCAGCTCCTCGTCGCGCAGACGGCGGGCCGACTTCGGCCGCACCTTGCGCGCGAAGTACGTCGACGCAGACAGGTCCAGCACCCGGCATACGGGATCGACCCCGAAGCCCTCTCGCAGGTGGTCTATCACTCCCCCAGAGGGGGTACCCCCAGCTCGGCCTCGTCCGGGGACGGTCGATCTCCTGGGCAAAAAACACGCTGGCGGCCTTGAGAATCTCGTTGGCCCGTCTCAACTCGGCATTCTCTTTGCGGAGTTCCTTCAGCTCGTCCTGCTCGACGGTGGTGAGGCGGTCGTCACGCTCACCGGCGTCGGCCTCGGCCTGACGGACCCAGGACCGCAGGGCCTCCTTGTGGATGCCCAGGTCGCGGGCCACATGGGCGACGGGCCGGCCGGTCGAACGGACCTCCCGAACGGCGCGCTCGCGGAGTTCATCGGGGTACTTGCGTGGTGCTGGCATTGCTCGTGGTTCTCCTTACGCCTGGATCGTAACAAACCCAGACATCAGGGACTCCACGAAAGCCGGAGCAGCTCAAGGTGAGGATCACTGGCGCACTGCCTGTCGGCGCCTGATAGGCGTTGAGCTGCTTCAGAGCCCGAACGGCACGACGCCGCGCAGCGGGGGCAGTGGCGACATCCATCTCGTCCAACCCGTCCAGTACGGGCAGCACCTGGTGGCGGTCGACGAGGTGCTGTGCATCGCGGCGGGTGATGCCCTGACTGCGGAACTGCTCGTGGATCTGCTCGACGAGAAAGGTCTGCAGGGACAGCGCCGGATCCCACCCGGCGAGCGAACAGCGCACCGGGACGCGTTCGTTCGGGATCCGATCAGGATGGATGAGCAGGCCGAGCACGAGCTCGATCGCCAGCGGGGCCTCCCCCTGAGTAGCGGACACGCTGATACTGGATCTGCTTGATCCGGAGGAAGCGAGAACACCGCCGATGGCGATGAAGGACTACTCGGACGAGTTCAAGGCCGATTCCGTGGCCCTGTACGAGTCCACGCCCGGGGCGACCTACAAGAGCATCGCCGCCGACCTGGGCATTAACAGGGCGACGCTGCGCGATTGGGTGCTGCGGGACCGGGAACGTCGCGTCGGGGCCCCGGCGGCCGCTCGGGCAGGTGGGGCAGCGCCGGCCCGGACGGGACAGCCGGCACCGTCCGCCGACTCGGACGAGCGGATCCGGCAGCTGGAGGCCCGGGTGGCCGAGCTTGAGGCGAGCGAGCGGAAGCTGGCCACCGAGCGGGACATCCTGCGCAAGGCGGCCAAGTATTTCGCCGGCGAGACGAACTGGTGAACCGCTTCCAGTTCGTCCACGACCACCGGGACGCCTTCGGCGTGAAGCGGTTGTGCCAGGTGCTGGGCGTGAACCGCTCCAGCTACTACAAGTGGCGGGGCGGGGCCGACGCGCGGACCGCGCGGGAGGCCGCCGACCAGGCCCTGGCCGAACAGATCCGGGCCGTCCACGCCGACTCCGACGGCGCCTACGGCTCCCCGCGGGTCACCGCCGAGCTCCGCGCCGACGGCCGGAAAATCAACGAGAAACGAGTGGCCCGCGTGATGCGCAAGTTCTCCATCCAGGGCATACGCCTGCGCAAGCGGGTCCGCACCACGATCCCCGAGCCGTCGGCGACACCGGTGCCGGACCTGTTCCAGCGGGACTTCACCGCCCCCGCGCCCGGCCTGAAGTACATGGGCGACATCACTTATCTCCCCACCGGTGAAGGCGACTTCCTCTACCTGGCCACCGTCCTGGACTGCTTCAGCCGCCGGGTCGTGGGCTGGTCCGTCGCCGCCCACATGCGCACCGAACTCGTTGCCGATGCCCTGCGGATGGCTGCCGCCACCCGCGGCGGCCTGGGCGGCGCGATCTTTCACTCAGACCACGGAGCCCAGTACACATCGCGTGAATTCGCCGACTTGTGCGGCGAGTTGGGCGTCACCCAGTCCATGGGCACGGTGGGCACCTCCGCCGACAATGCCGCCTGCGAGAGCTTCCACGCCACCCTCAAGCGCGAGACCCTACGCGGGGCCCACCACTACCCGGGAACGGAACTCTGCCGACGCACCGTCTTCCGGTGGCTCACCCGCTACAACACCCGCCGCAGGCACTCCGCCAACGGACAGCTCAGCCCCATAGCCTACGAAAACCAGTACCGGCGGGAGTCCGATAGGCTCACGCTGGCTGCATAACCAACCCGACGCGTGTCCACCTCCGCGGGGGAAGGCCCAGCAACGTCTTGCCGGCCCCCGGCTCGCCGGTGATGACAAGCCGAGCCGGACGCAGCCTCTGGTAGTAGTCGACAACATCAGTCAGCGTGCCTGCCAATTGCGCGCCTTGAGCATTGTTCGCAGGCTCGACCCGATGACTGAACGCCAGATCGATGCGATGCGCGCCGGGACCGATCAGCTGCGCCCGCTGGCGGGTCTCGGCGGTGAGCACGGCACTGGCGAGAACCTGCACCAGGGTGCCCGGGTCTGCGGCGGCCTCCGTACGGCGGAGCATGTAGAAGGACAGGAGAAGACCCGCGGGGGCACTCAGGGCGCCGAGCACACTGGCCACCGGATCTGCCGACCCGAACCCTGAGACGAGCGCTACTGTCGTCAGGCCCACGACGGGGACGACGCAGAGCGCGACGGCGGATCTCCAACCCCATGAACGTAACACGACCAGATTCCTCAACACGTCTGTTCTGCAAGGACGATGACATTTTCGACAGGCTGGCACGGTAGCGTGTGGGTGAAGCGGATGCGAGTGACCTTGAGCTGCTCCGTCCACCGTTATGAAGGCGTGAGCTTGCTCCGCTTTGACGGGCCGGAAGATTTCAAGTCCAGTGAGACGGTCGTGAGGCTATGAGGTTTGTGGTGCGGGCTCGCGGCGCTTGGCGGGGTCGTTGATCCACGCCGTCGGCGGGATCTCGGGTGGTCTGGGGCGGCGGCCGAAGCGTTCGGGGTGGTGTGCGTAGGCCTGGGCGAGGGTGACGGCCCGCTGGTCGCGGATCTCCTCGGCGGTGCCGAAGTGGACGCTGGCGGGCGTGTGAAGTGCGATGCCCGAGTGCCGGTGTTCGTGGTTGTAGTACGAGATGAAGGCGTCGAACCATTCGCGGGCGTGGGCCAGGGAGTCGAACCGCTCGGGATAGTCGGCCATGTACTTGGTGGTCTTGAACTGTGCCTCGCTGTAGGGGTTGTCGTTGGAGACCCTGGGGCGTGAGTGGCTCCGGGTGACGCCGAGATCGATCAGCAGCTGGGAGACCTTCTTGGAGGTCATGGAGGTGCCGCGGTCGGCGTGCACGGTCTCGGGGACGATGCCGTTGCGCGCGATGGTCTCGCGGATCAGCTCCTCGGCCCGTTCGGCTGATTCGGCCGCCTCGACGGTGTGGCCGACGATGTAGCGGCTGAAGATGTCGATGATGACGTAGGCGTGGTACCAGATGCCCTTGCCGGGGCCGGCTGCTTTGGTGATGTCCCAGGTGAACACCTGGGATGGGCCGTCGGCGACGAGTTCGGGCACTGTCTTGGCCGGGTGGGTGGCCTGGCGGCGGCGCTCACCGGACTGCCCCCGTTCGCGCAGGATCCGGTACATCGTGGAGACCGAGCAGTGGTAGCGCCCGGTGTCCAGTTCACGGGCCCAGATCTGCGCGGGCGGCAGCTCGGCGTACTCGGGGCTGTTCATCAACGCCAGTACCGCATCACGCTCTTCGGCTGTCAGGGCCGACGGCTGGACCTGCGGGGACCTGGGCTGGCGCGCGGGCGGCGGCTTCAGCCTGCGGTAGTGGGTGGCCCGGGAGCGGCCGGTCAGCCGGCACGCTGCCGTGATGCCCAGCTCGTGTTCGACGGCGGTGAAGGCCTCGTCCACGACGGGATCGGCGGCGTGCCTCAGTCCGCGCTCTCGGAGATCATTTCCAAGAGCGCCGACGCTTTTCCCAGGACCTCCAATGCGGCCTTGTTCCGGGCGAGTTCCTTCTCCAGCCGTTCCACCTGCCGGCGCAGTTTCTCGTTCTCGGCCTCGGCGGCGGACTTCTTCGGGCGGACCGGGCTCGTGCGGCGGTCGGCCAGGTTTTCCAGGGCGCCGGCATCGCGCGCGGCCCGCCATTCGGTGACGTGGGAGTGGTACAGGCGCTCGCGGCGCAGGACCGCACCCTTCTCACCCTCGGGCGCGGCGTCGTACTCGGCGACGATCCGCAGCTTGTACTCGGGGCTGAACGTGCGGCGCTTCGGCTTGGGAGCCGGGCTGGCAGCGGACGGATTGGTGCTGGTCATCAGGGGTGGAACTCCTACTCGGGGCCCTCTCAGGCTAACCCGACAAAGCGGGATGTCTCACCCAAGGCTGACAGAGAGGGGGCACCATCGGTGTGGTGGTCAGGCCGCGAGGGCGGTCTCGTACTCGGCGGGACTGCGGTAGCCGAGGCTGCCGTGCAGCCTTCGTATGTTGTACCAGGCCTCGATCCACTCGAATATCGCGGAGCGGGCTGCTGCCCGGCTCGGCCACGGCCGGTTGCCGAGCAGCTCGTGCTTCAGCGTGACGAAGAAGGACTCGGCGAGCGCGCTGTCCCAGCACTGTCCGGTGCGGCCAACTGGCAGTCGGATTCCGAACTCGCGTGCAAGGTAAGAGAATTCACGACTGGTTGAATCCGCCTTCTTCCCCCGTGCTCTCCATGATGGACATCATCCTTCCGGGGCCGAAGCCCCTGATCAGGAGTGTCCGTCAAAGCGAATCAAGCCCGGTCCGGATCTTCCGTGAATCCGCCGCGCCGGTCCCCGGGCGGGGCGCCCGGGGACTGCCCGGTTGCCGTCGGTTCGGTGACCGCCGAGGGTGGGGGCAGGTTTTGTCCTGATTCGGTGGGGTCGATCGGAGTGGACGTGGGCGTGGAGTCGTTGCTGGAGCAGATCGCGCAGGGGCACGGGAAGGCCCGCGGGGACGAGGGGTACTGGGTGGGGATGGCGGCGTTCCGCTACGGCTACCCGCTGGTGGAGATGCACCGCAGCCTGTGGGAGTGGCACGTCGACACGAGCGCGCCCACCCACATGGGGGCGATCAACGAGGTGCACCACACCCCGCGCCGGGCGGAGCCGGAGGACACCTACTTCGTCACCCCGATCGTCGATGCGCCGTACTCGCGCACGTTCGTGGACCTGAGTGCCGGGGCGGTGGTGCTGTCGGTGCCGCCGGTCGAGGACCGGTACTTCACCGTGCAACTGCTGGACATGTACACCAACAGCTTCGCCTACGTCGGCACCCGCACCGGCGACACCGTCGGCGGTGACTACCTGCTCACCGGCCCCGGCTGGCGCGGCACCGCACCCCCCGGCATCACCCGCGTCATCTCCGCCCCCACCGCGCTGATCTGCCTGCTGGCCCGGGTCGCCATCCTGGACGACGACGTGCCCGCCGCCGTCGCAGTCCAGGGGCGGATCGCCCTGCGCCAAGCCGACCCGCGGGCGCCCGCCCCCGACCCGGCCGGCAACCCGCCGGCACGCGACTTCCGCACCGGCGACCCGCTGGACTTCTACCGGATGCTCGCCGACTGCCTCACCGCCAGCCCACCACCCGCCACCGACGCCGGCGTCCTGGGCCTGCTCGCACCGCTGGGCATCGCTCCGCACCGGTCCTTCGACCCGGACGTCCTGCACCCGGCCGCACTCGACGGCCTGCGGCGCGCGGTCGCCGACAGCCTGCGCGACCTCTACGCGGACATGCCCTTCGCCGGCCCGGCCCGCAACGGCTGGGTCATGGTCGACCCCGGCACCATCGGTGACTGGGGCACCGACTACTACTCCCGCCTGGAGGTCGCCCAGCTCGGCCTGCTCGCCAACAAGGCCCAGGAGGCGTACTACGTCGGCGCCATGCTGGACGCCGACGGCCGGCCGATGTCCGGCGACCACACCTACGAGATCCGCTTCACCCCCGGAGACTTCCCGCCGGTGGGCGCGTTCTGGTCGGTGACCATGTACCTCAACCCCGAAGGGTTCCTGGTCGAGAACCCGATCGGCCGCTACCACCTCGGCTCCCTCACCAAGGGCCTGCAGTACGGCACCGACGGCTCACTGACCTTCTACCTCCAGCGCGAGAACCCCGGCCCCGACAAGGAGGCCAGCTGGCTGCCCACCACCGGACCCGGCGCCCTGTTCCGCCTCATCCTGCGTCAGTACCTGCCCCACCCCGACATCCTCACCGGCCGCTACACACCCCCTGCCATCACCCGCACCGACACGTGACGCGAGCACCTGTCCTCCGGGAGAGGGCGTCGGGCAACTCGCTTGTCAGGCAAGCCGGTTGCGCCGGGGTGTGACCATGGTCGACTTCGTCGGCCGTTGATCCGCCCCGGCGATGGCCGAGCGATCTCCAGCCCCTTCGCCCGGGTCCGGACACGACTCGACGAGTTCATGCCGGCAGGTCCGCCCTCACCCGTCGGTGCGGTTGAAGGCAGTGGGGTGCCGGTTCGGCATGTTGGTATCGCATGCCGGGGGGCAGGCGTGCCGGATTCGAGGTCGTGTTCCGCCTCTACGGCCCCGAGGACGCCTACGCCCGGAAGACCTGGACCCTGCCCGGCCTCCAGCGCGTCTGACACCACCACCATCCGTTCGTCCCGGTCCCCGGGAGGGCTGGGGGCGATCGCCCGGGCGCTCCACCATCGGCGTGCTCGGCCGGGTACACGAGAACGTGTGCTCGTACAGTGCGCCGATCAACCGTTCGGCCGTGCGCGATGGCGGCCCGTCCTCCGGGCCGGAAGGGTGGCGCGCAAGGCGTGGCTGTCGTCCGCACCGCGTGCGGCGGCCCGGGAGCACGCGGAAGGGGTCGTCGTGGCGGATCAGGTGGAGTTCGAGGGCGGGTACCCGGCGATGCCGAGCGCGCGAGCGGCGCTGGAGCGCCGGGACCGGCGCCGGGCGGTGGAGGCGTACCGGTTCTTCTACCCGACGGTGTCGATGGAGGGCATCTTCCACGGCACCCGGCAGGCCGGGGCCGTGGACAACGAGACGGCCCTGCTGTTCGTCGCCCGCCCGCACCACCTCGGCTTCACCCTGAACTCCGACACCCCGTACTCGGGCGGCATCCTCGACCTGCGCAAGAGCGGCCCGATGGTGATCGACCTGCCACCCGGTCCGCTGGTCGGGCTGGTGGACGACCACCACCACCGCTGGATCACCGACCTCGGCCTGCCCGGCGTGTACGGCCCCAAGGGCGGCAAGCACCTCCTGCTGCCTCCCGGCTACGACGGCCCGGTGCCGGCCGACGGCTACGAGGTGGTCCGAAGCGACACCTGGACCGTCTTCGCCCCACTGCGGGCGCTGCCCCTGGGCGGCGACGTGGACAAGGCCAAGCAGCTCCTCACCTCGGTCCGCTTCTACCCGCTCGCCCAGGCCGGCAGCCCGCCGCCGTACGCCGTCACCGACTTCAGCGACCGGAGCATCGACTGCACCTGCCTGAAGTGGGAGGACAACCTGGAGTACTGGCGCGTCCTGCACCAGGTGATCGACACCGAACCCGCCATCGAGGAACTACGCCCCGTGCTCGGCCTGCTCGCCGAACTCGGCATCGAGGCCGGCAAGCCCTTCGACCCCGACGAGCGCACGGCCGCGCTGCTCACCGACGCCGCCCGCCAGGGCCGCGACGAGATGCTGGTCACCGCCTTCGCCTCCGACCGCCCCGACCGCATCGCCTGGCCCGACCGCACCTGGGAGTGGGCGAGCCTGCGCCCGGAGAACGGCACCTTCGAACGCGAGGGCTCCCTCGACGTCGAGGCCAAGGACCGCTGGTTCATCCAAGCGATCATCGCCTCACCCGCGATGTTCGGCCGCGCCGTCGGCCAGGGCTCGGTGTACTGGCTCGGCCTGCGCGATGCCGACGGCACCTACCTCGACGGCGGCCGGAGCTACCGGCTCACCGTGCCCCTGCCCGTACCGGCCGGCCTGTTCTGGTCACTGACCGCCTACGACGCGCAGACCCGCTCCGAGGTCGACGCCGACCAGGGCCAGCCCGCGCTCCGCTCGCTCTTCGACAAGCTCGAACCGGACGGCACCGACAGCGTCGACCTGTACTTCGGCCCCACCGAACCGGACGGCGCCGACGGCCGCTGGATCCAGACCGTGCCGGGCCGGGGCTGGTTCAGCTACTTCCGCATCTACGGCCCCCAGCAGGCCGCCTTCGACGGCACCTGGAAGCCCGGCGACTTCGAACCCCTCGCCCCGTAGCGGCAACCCCGCACCCACGACGGGCGGCCCGGTCGGCCGCGGCCGACGCAGGCATCGGCCTCCGCGCCGATGACTTCGCAGCAACCCTGCGCCGGTTGACCGACGCAGCGAAGCTCGGCCCCTTACCGTGTGCTCGGACAGCCGGCGGCCCGGTTCCACCGGGTGTCAGGGGCGCGGGTACCGGCCTGCGGTGAGCCGGAGCGTCCAGATCCGCCCGCAGCATCTGGTCGATCAACGGATCCAGACGAGCCTGACGGGGCGCCGCCTTCTTCCGAGGCTCCGGCCACGCCGACGACAGCGCCTTCTGCACCGTCAGGAACCCGATCTCGTACTTGCGCTGCAACGCGCGGCCGGACAGACCCTTACCCAGCGAGAAGAAGGCCGCCCTGAGCTTGACTCTGTCGGTGATCTTGGTGGTTCGTGGCTGGGCAGTGTGATCAGTGGGCAGGCTCGCGGCTGGTGATGCAGGTCGACCCAGTGGTGAGGTGCGCGTTGTCCGTCCGTCCCCGTTCGGGTGAACAGGTCCCGTCTTTGACCGCCCAGATCGCACGGGCGAGCAACCCGAGGGGGACAACGGCGATGTGGGTGCGGGACCGACTGGACGGGCTGTGGTGCGACGAGGACTTTGCCGGCTGGTATCCGCGCGATGGCCGTCCCGGTCTCTCGCCGGCCCAGTTGGCCACCGTGTGCGTGCTGCAGTTCCTGCTCGGCCTGTCGGACCGTCAGGCGGCGGAGGCGGTCCGCTGTCGCATCGATTTCAAGTACGCCATGGCCATGGAGCTGGACGATCCCGGCTTCCACCACAGCGTGCTCACCGACTTCCGCGAGCGCCTCACCCATGACGACCGTGCCGACCGCCTCCTCGATCTGGCGCTCGCGCGCCTGAAGGAGGCCGGACTCGTAAGCGAGCGCACCACGCAGCGCACCGACTCCACCCACGTCCTGGCCGCGGTGCGCGACCTGACCCGCCTGGAACTGGTCACCGAGGCGGTCCGTGCCGCGCTGGAGGAAGTCGCCCGCACGGCCGGACATCTGCTGGTCGACCTGGTCGACGAGGACTGGGGCCGTCGCTACGGCCGTCCGGTGCGTCTGGGCAAGAACCCCACCCGGCCCAAGACCAGGATCCTCACCACAGGCGACGACGCCCACCGACTACTGGAACACCTCCACCAGAACGGTCCCGGCTACCGGCCCGGACCGCAGGTCGAGGCCCTGCGACAGGTCGTTGTGCAGAACTACTACCGCGACGCGGCAGGCCGCCTGCGCTGGCGCACCCCTGATGACGGCGGGTTGCCGCCTTCCTCAGCCGCGATCGTCTCTCCCTACGACACCACAGCGCGCTATGTCCGTCACGGCCACATCATCCGCTGGAAGGGCTTCGCCGCCCACCTCACCGAGACGTGCGCCGCCGACAGCGTCAATGTGATCACGGACGTGGCCACCACCTCGGCCGCCACCAACGACGGCCAGGCCCTGCCCGGCATCCACACCCGCCTGGCCCGTCGCGGACTGCTGCCCGCCGAGCACCTGGTCGACGGCGGCTACACCTCCCTGGTCCACCTGGAACGAGCCGCCCGCGAACACCAGGTCACCGTCACCGGGCCGCTACCAGGCAACCCCACCAGCCAGCACCGCAAGAACGAGGGCTTCGACCGGGACGACTTCCACATCGACTTCGACCGCCGACAGGTCACCTGCCCGCGCGGCCAGGTCAGCGCGGGCTGGCACGGCCCCTACCCGACCTCCTCACCCGCCGCGGCGCCCCTGATCGTGGCGCGGTTCACCGAGAGCCAGTGCCAGCCGTGCCCGGACCGCCCCCAATGCACCAAGGCCCGCGCCCGGAACGTGGGCTTTCCCCCGCGAGAGCTCCGTGACCTGCAAGCCCACGTCCGCACTGAGCAGCAGACACCAGAGTGGAAGGCCCGCTACGCGGTCCGCTCCGGAGTGGAGGGCACCATCAACGAGTTCGCCCATGGACACGGCATGCGCCGCTGCCGCTACCGAGGACAGCCGAAGGCCCACCTGCAACACGTACTCACGGCCATCGCCGTGAACATCGAACGACTCAGCAGCAGACCGACAACCGAGGAAACCTCCCCGTCGAGACAACCGACCGCCTTCCAGACCTTCCTGGACCAGCAGAGGATCCCCCGATCACGGTCCTGGCGAACCCTCGGCACCTGACCGCAGCCATCAAGATCACCGACAGAGTCAAGCTGAACCAGATGCTCGACACCTGCACCACCGGAGCCCCCCGATGAGCCCCGCCCCAACAACACCGCCTCCGGCCCCGGACCCGGCCCCGAGGGGCCGCCCCGTCACCCGGCACGCCACCGCCGGCCCCGGCGGCGTCATGACCGTCGAGGTCGGCGTCGTCACCGGCGACCTCACCCTGCGCACCATCCTGCACGGCAGCCAGGTGGTGCTGGAGGTGTAGTACGACGGCGCCGAGGAGTGGTACACCGTCGTGGGCAGCCTCGTCGCCGCACCCGCTGGCACCGGTCTGCACACCATGAACCAGGCCATGACCGACGCCATCGAAGCGGGCAATGCAGCCACCGCACCCTACTGAGACATCCCCTGACACGGTGCCGGACAGCGAGGGACGAGGGTCGGCCGCGCCGCCGGCACGGTCGGCTTCGGTGGTGTGGGCGACTCTGTTGCGCGGTTCGGGGCTGTTGCTCAAGCCGTGAGCTGGTGGGCGAGTCGGGTGAGTTCCTTAAGGACCGTGCAGACCTTCAGTGTGGAGTGCTGGCGGCCAGGTCGAGACCGAGGGCACGGTCCTCGGCTGCCTCCGCCTCGTGGCGGGCCAGGCGAAATCCCATGAAGGCGACGAAGCCTGCGAAGACGAACCACTCCAGTGTGTAGCCGAGGCTTTGGAATGCCCGCAGGTTCAGGCCGTCGCCGCTCTGGGGCTGCAGGGATGCCAGGGACATGAGGCCGGTGGGCGCGGTGTCTGCTGCGACCCAGCCGTCGTGCACGGCGTACGGAAGGATGTTGACCAGTGCGGCGGGGGTGAGCGTGCCCAGTTGGCCCGGTGGTAGGCCGCCGGCCACCGCGCCGTTCCTGCCGCTGTTCTCGGAGGGGTGAAGGCGCCCGGTGACGGTCACGTGTCCGCTGGGCGGTGAAGGCGGTCGGGCGTTTGTCGGTGAGCTGGCCGCCCAGCCTCGTACGACGGCTACGGCCTGCCCGTCGCTGGTGCGGAGGGGGGTGAGGACGTAGAAGCCCTTCACGCCTTCCACGGTGCGGTTGGGTACGAGCAGTTGGTTCGGCGTGTCGTATGTGCCGCTGGTCGTAACCGCGCGTCCGGCTGTGTCGGTGCCCACCAGTGGCTGTTGTGGCGTCAGGATCTGGCTGAGCGGGACCGGCGGTGCGCTTGGAAGGGGTACTGCGTGCTGGGCCGCGGCCTTCTCCTTGAAGCGGCCGAGCTGCCACGAGCCGAGCCAGAGGCAGACGGCGACGGCCGCCAGTGCGAGGAGGATGCCGGCAAGCCAGCGTGGGGTGAGGAGGAACCGGTACAAGGGTGTCACCGTGGCCGTTCGTCGTGCGCCGACCGCCGTGGAACCGCCTGGTCGGCTGCCGGGCTCGTGCGCGTGGGCGCGGCGGCCTGGCCGTCGTCAGGGAGTCGGGGGCCGGAGGGCGGAGAGGAGGGTCGCGTCGAGGGCTTCGAGTGCTTCTTCGGAGGTGAACTGACCCGCTTCGACCTGGTCGCCGGCGGCCTGGACCAGGGCGTAGACGGTGCTGACGAGCCAGTGGGAGGGGAGGTCGTCGCGGAATGCTCCTTCCTGCCGTCCCCGGGTGATGAGGTGTTCCATCGTCGAAAGGATGCCGACGTGATGGTCGTGGACCGCTTCCGCCGGCAGGGCCCGGCGGGCGGCGTGCAGCATGCGCAGGTTGCGGTCGAGCAGTTGCCAGGAGGATCGGATGAAGGCCCGGAGTTTGTGGTCGGCGGGTCCTTCGTCGAGGTCGGTGGCGTCCAGAACGGTGGCCACCTCGGCGAGGGCGCGCTCCATCAGTTCGCTGAGGAGCGCCTCCCGTGAGGAGAAGTGGCCGTACAGGGTGACGCGGCCGACCCCGGCTGCTGCGGCGATCTCGGTCATGCTGGCGTTGGGGTTCCTGCCGAAGCACGTGGTGGCTGCGGCGAGGATCGCGGTGATGTTGCGCTCGGCGTCGGCCCGACGGGGGTGGTGGGCGGGTGTGCCCCGTCGGGCCTTCGCGGCGCCGTTCTGCTGTTCGGAGTCCATGGACGGAGTCTAGGGATCGTCGGTGGTCCGTCTCAGTGGACGTGCACGCCCTCGGGGAGGTCGGGCTTTCCCCGGGGGATCACGGCCAGGGCGATGGCCGAGGCCACTGCCGCGGCGATGGCCAGGGTGGTGTAGGCGGCGGGGAAGCCGGCTGCCGAGTGCCGGGCGATGCCGGTGGCGGCGACGGTCGAGACGACGGCCACGCCGACGGCGCCGCCGACCTCGTGGAAGGTGTTCACCACGCCGGAGGCGATGCCTGCCTCCTGGTGAGAGACGAAGCCCAGCGCCGTGGTGGTAGCGGACACGAAGACCGGGATGATGCCCACGGCTCCGACGGCCAGGCCCAGGATGGTGCCGGCGGTGCTGTCGGAGGTGGCGAGTACGAGGCTGCCGCATCCCGAGACGACCAGGCCGCCGGCGGCCACCAGCCGGGTGCCGGCGTGGGCGATGAGGTGGCCGGCGAGGTGGGCGCCGACCGCCGTGGCGACGGCGACGGGCAGGAGGAGTGCTCCGGTGGACAGGGCGGAGAGCTCCTGCACGCCCTGGAGGTACAGCGAACCGAGGAAGACGAATCCGAGCAGCAGGCCGGTGGCGATCAGCATCAGGAACGAGCCCGCGGCGACCGGGCGCTTGGCGAGGATGCGCAGGTCCATGAGCGGTGCGGAGGTCTTGCGCTCCACGACGGTGAAGGCGGTGTAGAGGACGGCGGAGCCGATCAGGGGCACCAGCGTGGCCGTCGAACTCCAGCCTGCGTCACCGGCCTTGATCAGGCCGTAGATGAGTGAGCCGGTGGCGGCCGTGACCAGGACGGCGCCGGGCAGGTCGATCCGGCGGCCGCCGTGTGAGCTCGAGGCGGGAAGCAGCCGGGGAAGGGTGAGGAGGATCCCCAGGCCCACCGGGACGTTGATGAAGAACACCCAGCTCCAGCCGGGGCCCGCGGTGAGGACGCCGCCGAGCATCGCTCCGACCGCGAATCCGATGCCGCCGAGCATGGCCCAGATGCCCAGCGCCTTGTTCCGCTCCGGGCCGTGGAACGTGCGGGTGATGGTGGCGAGGGCGGCCGGTGACAGCAGTGCCGCGCCGACGCCCTGGGCGAGACGGCCGCCGATCAGGACGGGGGCGTTCCCGGCCAGACCGGTCACGAGCGAGGCGCTCGTGAACAGGACGAGGCCGGTGATCAGGAGGCGCCGGGCGCCGAACGCGTCGGCTAGGCGGCCGCCGAGGAGCATCAGCCCGCCGAAGCAGAGCGTGTAGGCCGTGACGGCCCAGGTGAGGGTTGCGCGGGTCAGTTGGAGATCGGCTCCGATGCTGGGGAGCGCAACGTTGATCACGGTGACGTCCACGATCAGCATGAACTGGGAGAGGCACAGCAGTGTGAGCAGCGTCCAGCGCTTCGGGTCGGCGGTTGGCTCGGGATGGGTTCCGGCGGAGGCGTGCGTGGCGTGAGCCATGGGAGGAGCTCCTATCTCGTACAGGGGTGTACGGGATATGGATACCGCAAAACGGCTAAGTTGAACAGTCGTGTATGAGTTACTCTCCTTCCGGAGAGTCCGCCGGGGGTTGTCCGGGCGGCTCGAAGTGTCTCCAGGGCTGCGAAGTGAAGCCTTGACCCTAAGCGTCATAGTAGTTAAGTTGGACAGTGTGTTCGACTTGATGCGCAGTCAGTTGCGTCCATCTCCTCGAGCCGACCTCGGACTGCTTTTATCGCAAGGCCCTTGAGGACTCTCCGTTGCCTGGGTGCGTTCCCGGCCCGGGCCCGAGCAGAGCGTCAGTGCGACCGCGGTGGCGCGCCCTCATGAAGGAGCTTCGTGAACGTCATTGCTCAACTGGCTGTGGCCAGAAGGGGCCTGATCCTGGCTCTGGCCGTGTTCGTCGCCTCGCTGGCGGCGTTCTACGGCGCAGGTGTGCAGGAACACCTGGCCAACGGAGGTTTTCAGGACCCGTCGTCGGAGTCGATGCAGGTCGACGAGGCGCTTGCCGCCGACTTCGCCACGGGAGCGCCCAACCTGGTGGTGATCGCCTCCGGGACGGGCGGTCGGGCGCCGGAGGATCCCGAGGTCGCCGAGGCCGCCGACGCACTGGTCCGCCGGATCCGTACTTTCGACGGTGTGGTCTCGGCGGACTCCTACTGGACGGGAGGCCGGCCCGCCTCGCTGCGTTCCAAGGACGGTTCCGGTGGCCTGCTGCTCGTCCGGCTCGGCGGGAACGAGGGCACCTACCAGGCCACCGCGAAGCGGGTCGTCCCGCAGATCCACGACGAACGGCTGGATCTGCGGTTCACCGGGATCGCGCAGACCTATGTCGAGGTCGAGCGGGTGTCGGCGGACGACCTGCTGAGGGCCGAGTTGATCGTCGCCCCGATCACGCTGCTCCTCCTGGTGCTCGTCTTCGGCAGCCTCGCTGCCGCTCTGGTGCCGCTGGCGGTCGGCGGGATCTCGGTGGTCACCACCACCGCGGTTCTCCGCCTGCTCACGGAGGCCACCTCCGTCTCCGTCTTCGCGCTCAACGTCACCACCGCCCTGGGCCTGGGCCTCGCCATCGACTACAGCCTCTTTGTGATCAGCAGGTTCCGGGACGAGCTGGCCGCCGATCCGGACGTCGGCGCGGCGGTGCGGACGACGATCCGAACAGCCGGCATGACCGTCCTGTTCTCGGGTGTCACCGTGGCCCTCTCGCTCTCGGCGCTCCTGGTCTTCCCCATGTACTTCTTCCGCTCGATCGCCTACGGGGGCATCGCGGTCGTGCTCGTGGCCGCCCTGGTCTCCGTCGTCGTCCTGCCGGCACTGCTGGCCCTCCTGGGTCACCGGGTGAACAGCCTCGACGTGTTCGGACGGTTCCGGCGCCGGACGCCGAGTGGATTCTGGCGGCGCCTCGCGCTGGGCGTCATGCGGCGTCCGATCCCGGTCATGACCGCGATCAGCGCTCTCCTGCTCCTGCTGGGCAGTCCCTTCCTGTCGGCATCGTTCAGTCTCGCCGACGACCGGGTCCTGCCCGCCTCCTCCCCGGCCCGCCAAGCCGCCCAGTACCTCAGGGACAACTTCGACGTGGGGGAGACCAACCCCATTCCCGTCGTCGTCCCGGGTGTGACCGGCGACGGAGCCCTGCAGGCCCTGCCGCCGTATGCGGCGAGGCTCTCGACGCTCGATGGCATCCGGCGGGTGGACACCCTTACCGGCTCCTACGCCGATGGCCGGCCGGTCGCTCCACCGGCAGCCGCCTCCAGCCGGTTCACCGGTACAGCGGGAAGCTGGCTGTCGCTCGTGCCGTCGGTGGAACCCTACTCACCCGAAGGCCGTCAGCTCGTGGCGGCCGTCCGCGCCGCGGACGGGGCGCCCGCCGCGGTGAAGGTCGGCGGACAGGCGGCCCAGCTGGTCGACACCACACGCACCACCGGCGGAAAGCTGCCTGCGGCACTGCTCATCATTGCGGTGGCGACAGCCGTTCTGCTCTTCCTCTTCACCGGCAGCGTCCTCATCCCGGTGAAGGCGATCGTGTTGAACCTGCTCAGTCTCACCGCCACTTTCGGATCCATGGTGTACGTCTTTCAGGACGGACACCTCAAATGGCTTGTGGGCGACTTTGTGACCACCGGCATGATCGATGCGACGATGCCGGTACTGATGTTCTGCATCGCCTTCGGGCTGTCCATGGACTATGAGGTTTTCCTGCTTTCGAGGATCCGAGAGGAATACGTTCGGAGTGACGACAACGCGCATTCTGTGGCGCTCGGCCTTGAGAAAACCGGGCGTGTCATGAGTGCGGGCGCATTGCTGATCGGAACCGTGTTCGTCACATTCGCTTCATCCGGGCTCACCCTGCTCAAGCTGCTAGGCGTCGGCCTGGCCCTGGCGGTCGTGGTCGACGCGACGCTGGTCCGCGGCCTGCTCGTACCGGCATTCATGCGGCTCGCGGGAAGGGCGAACTGGTGGGCGCCGCCGCTGCTGAGGCGGCTGCACGACCGGTTCGGCCTGAGTGAGCACCCGGAGAATCCGGCAGGGACATCGGCCACTGTGGATGCGCAGGAGCGGAGCGTCGAGATGGCGAACCCACTGAATTGACTGTTTTGAGGCAGGGCGCGGCCGTCCGACGGCAAAATTAGTTTGACGCCGACCTGACCGGCTTGTAGTGTCTCGGCCGACGCTGATTCCAGCCGGCGCGTCCGCCCCGAGCTGGACGGGGAGATTTCGAAAGTGTCAGAACGGGGAGATTTCGAAATGCTGCACGATCTGCTGAGAATCCCGGCGAACGGGATCGAGCTGCGCCTCCCGGATGACCAGTGCGCACCTGAACTGCCACTGGCTCCGTACGAGGGCCAGGAGCCGTCCCACGCCGGACGTGTCACCCGCCGAGGACAGGTCGACCGGAAGTCCTGGACGGCCCTCCGGCAGGAAGCCCAGCGCCGGGACATCTCCCCGGTCGCCGTACTCGTCACCGTCTACGCGGACGTGCTGAGCCTGTGGTCCAAGCGGGCCGACTTCACCCTCGACCTGGCCGCCCCGGGCCAGGAAGCGGTGCTGGGCCTCGCCGTCGACAACCTCCCCGGCCGTTCGTTCGCGGCCCGCGCCGAGCAGCTTCACCGGCAGCTCGCGCGGGCCGCCGAAGGCCGACGGGAGATACGGCAGCCGGCCCGATGTCGTCTCAACCATCGCATCGCCGAAGAAGAAGACGGGCTTGCCCTCACCTGGGATATCCAGGAGACGGAGTTCCCGGACGGTCTGACCGGCGATCTGGTCGCCGTCTGCCTTGCAACCCTTCACCGCCTCGCGGACGACACCGGCGCCTGGGACCTCCAGGAACGCCTCACCGACCTGCCGCTCTGGCAACGCGAGGAACGGGAGAGCGCCAACAGCACCGCCGCCGATCTGCCCGTCACCACCCTCTGCCGACTCGTCGAGACCCGGGCCGCCGAACGTCCGGACGCCATCGCGGTGATCGCGGAGGACGGACGGCTCACCTACCTCGAGACCGTGACCGCGGCCCGCCGTCTGGCCCGCCGGCTGATCGCGCTCGGAGCGAGCCCCGGCAGCCTCGTCGGCGTCGTCGTGGACAGGGGCCTCGCCCAGATACCCGCTCTGCTCGCCGTGACCCTTTCCGGCGCCGCGTACCTGCCGGTCGATCCGCAATGGCCCGCCGCACGGCGGGCACAGATCCTGGCCCAGGGCGGTGTCCACACCGTCGTCACCACCCCCCGACTGCGGGACGAAGAAGCCTGGCCCGCCGGCATACGGCTGGTGACCCCGGACGACGCCGACGTGCACGGGGAGAGCGCCGAACCGCTCCCCACCGGCCCTTCCCCGGAAGACCTCGCCTACGTCATCTTCACCTCCGGCTCCACGGGCCGGCCGAAGGGAGTGATGATCGACCACCGCGGCGCCGCCAACACCGTCCAGGACATCAACGAGCGTTTCCGCATCGGCCCGGACGACCGGGTGCTCGCCCTCTCCTCCCTGAGCTTCGACCTCTCGGTCTACGACGTCTTCGGCACCCTGGCCGCCGGCGCCACCGTGATCACGCCCGCCCCCAACCGGGCCCACGATCCCGCACACTGGTCCGCACTCGTCGCGGACCACGGTGTCACCGTCTGGAACTCCGTCCCCGCCCTGATGCGCCTGTGGCTGGACGCTCCCACCACCGCCCCCGCGCCCACGCTGCGAGTGGTCATGCTCAGCGGCGACTGGATACCCGTCACACTGCCGGACGCGATCCGCTCGACCCACCCGCACGCACAGGTGATCAGCCTCGGAGGTGCCACCGAAGCGTCCATCTGGTCGGTCACCTACCCCATCGCCGACGTCCCGCCGCACTGGAGCCGCATCCCCTACGGCAAGCCGCTCGCGAACCAGACCCTCCACGTCCTCGACCACCGACTCGAACCGCGCCCGGTCTGGAGCACCGGGGAGATCTGCATCGGCGGCGTCGGCGTGGCCAAGGGCTACTGGGCCGACCCCACCCGGACGGCCGAGCGGTTCATCGTCCACCCCATCTCGGGCGAATACCTCTACCGGACCGGTGACCTCGGCCGCTACCTTCCCGGCGGCGACATCGAGTTCCTCGGCCGGGAGGACACCCAGGTCAAGCTCAACGGCTTCCGCATCGAACTCGACGAGATCGCCGCCGTGCTGCGCCGCCAGCCGGGCGTGGGCGAAGCGATCCTCACCATCGGCACCAACCCCACGACGGGCCGGGGACAACTCGTCGCGCACGTCATGCCCGACGAGCAGGTGGCGGCAGCGCCGGTTGCGGACACTGCCTCCCTCTGGGCCGAAACCCTCGAAGCCGGAACGCGTGAACTCCTGCAGGCCGTCGGCGACCTCGCCCCCGCCATCACGACCTTCCGCGACCTCTGGCACCGGCTGGAGATGCTCGCCCCGTCCGTCATGGCACGCAACCTCGCCCGGCTCGGAGCCCTGGCAGCCGCGGGTGACACCACGACCGTGGACGAGATCACCGACCGGTGCGGCGTCCGCCCCCTGTACCGCGGGCTCGTCGGCCAGTGGATGTCCGTCCTTGCCTCGGAAGGGCTGCTGAGCGCCACAGGACGCCCGGGGGAGTACCGCGCCGAGCGGGATCTGGACGCGAACGCGCTCGACGGCTCGATCAAGGCGGTGCTGTCCGCCTTCACGGCGACCGGCTCCGACCGGGTTCTCCTGGACTACTTCACCGCATGCATCGACCACCAGATCGCTCTGCTCCGAGGAGAGATCCGCCCGCTCCAGCTCCTCCTGCCCGAGGGCGACTGGCGTGTGACCCGGGCCCTGTATGCGAGCAACCCGGCCGCCGAGCTGCAGAACCGGACCGCAGCCGCACTGGTCCGCTCGTACGTGGAGCAGTTCCCCGCCGACCGACGGGTCCGAATCCTCGAACTGGGTGCCGGGACCGGGGCCACGTGCGACCGCATCCTGCCGGCCCTGCCGGCCGAGCGGGTCCGCTATCACTTCACCGACCTCTCGACCGCCTTCACCATCCCCGCGAAGGAGCGTTACCAGGACGCCTATCCCTTCGTCAGCTACGGCATCTTCGACATCGACGGCGAGCCGGCCGGGCAGGGCATGGCACCGGGCTCCGCCGACGTCATCATCGGGGCGAACGTCCTCCACGACGCCAAGGACCTCGGCAGAACCCTGGAGGCGGTCCGAGGGCTCCTCGCCCCCGGGGGCGTCCTGGTTCTCATCGAAGGCACCGTCAACTCCCCTCTCAACATGATCAGCTTTGCCTTCCTCGAAGGCTTCGGGAACTACCAGGACCAGCGCGAAGCCACCCTGCTGTCCGTCCCGCAGTGGCAGGCGCAGCTGGAGAAGGCAGGATTCACCCGATTCGCCGCCCTCCCGGACGGCCGGCCCGCAGTGGACGCCCTGGTCCAACACGTTCTGGTGGCCGGAGCGCCCTCCGGTGCGGAGTCCCTCGACCCCGCGGCTCTGAACAAGGCCCTGGCAGCCCTTCTGCCCGATTACATGGTTCCCCACCACTACCTGGTCCTCGACGAGCTTCCGCTCAGCGCCAACGGCAAGGTCGACCGCTCGGCACTGCCCATGCCCTGGCGCGAGTCGGCGCCGACGGAGCGGACGACCCCGCAGACGGCTTTGGAACAGCAGCTCTTCGACATCTGGACCGAGGCGCTGGGACGCGACGACTTCGGCATCGAGGACAACTTCTTCGACCTCGGCGGCGACTCGCTGCACGCGGTGCGCATCATCGCCAGGCTCCGCACCGAACTCGGCATCCAGCAGGTCGGTGACGACGCCGTCGACATGCTCTTCCAGGCCCCGACGATCGCCGAACTCGCCGAGATCCTCTCCGCCCAGACGGTGACGGGAGGGTGACCCGCCACGAACCGTTCCCCCTGACGGAACTCCAGGGGGCCTATCTGGTCGGTGCCTCCGACCTGGTCGAACTCGGCGGCTTCCTGCCGAGCTACTACGTGGAACTGGACATGGTGAACGTCGACCTGTCCCGTGCGCAGCAGGCACTCGACCGGGTACTGCGTCGGCACGACCACCTGCGGACCGTGATCGACACCGAGGCAGGCACCCAGCGTGTCCTGACCGACGGGCAGACGCCGTCGCCACGGTTCACCGTGACCGATCTCGCCGGCCTCGACGAGGACGGCCGGCAGGCCGCGATCCTTCGCACCAGGGAGCGCATGTGCCGAGAAGGCGTGGACCCGGCCGACTGGCCCCTGTTCCACGTCGAGGTGCACCGTCTGCGGCCGCGCCGGGCCAGGGTCCACCTCTCGATGAGCCTGCTGCTGCTCGACGGACGCGGAATCCGCCAGGTCATGGACGAGTGGCGGGCGTACTACGACGATCCGACCCTCCAGCTCCCGTCACAGGAACCGACCTACCGTGACTGCCGGCTCGAACTCCTCGCGCACCAGGACACACCGCACTACCAGGAGCAGTGGAGCTACTGGGAAGAGCGCCTCGACCGGCTTCCGGACGCTCCCCAGCTGCCGCTGGCCGTGCAGCCGGGTGCCATCGGCTCCGTCCGCTTCACCCGCAGAACCCACCGGCTCACACGTTCGCAGTGGCAGCGGCTGTCCGCCGCTTTCCGTCACCACCGGGTCCTGCCCACGACCGCGCTGTGCCACGTCTTCGCTGAAACGCTCGGAGCATGGGCGCTGTCCCCGCACTTCAGCCTGAACCTGCTGCACCAGAACTGGGCCTCCACCCGCCCCCACATGGCCGAAGTGGTGGGCCAGTTCGGAGCGACCCTTCCGCTCGAGGTCGATCTCGGCCGCTCCGGGGACTTCTGGGAACGAGCCCGGCAACTGCAGCGCCAGGTCTGGAAGGACCTGCAGAACGCCGACGTGGCAGGTGTGAAGATCACCCGGGAGCTGGCCGCGCGACGAGGCTGGACCTCACGCGCCGCACTTCCCTACGTCTTCACCAGCACGCTCAAGGCAGGTGGAACGGATTCCGCTCCGGCAGGAAACAGCCGGCCGCGGACAGCCTGCCGTGAGGTGGCCAGCGATCTGCGCACACCCCAGGTGCTGATCGACAATCAGCTCCACGACGGTCCTGACGGCGGTGTCGACTGCATCTGGGACGTCGTCGACGAAGCCTTCCCTTCAGGCCTTCCCGACCTGATGTTCGAGGCGTACGGGCGGATGCTGGACCTGCTGGCCGGGCCGTCCGGGGCCGAGACCCGTCCGGACCCGGTCCCGGCCGCGCACCGCCATCTGATCGCCCACCTCAACGGCCCCGTCCAGGCGCCGCCGGCCGAACGACTCGAGGACGGCTTCCTCCGCCAGGCCGCACTGCGGCCCGAAGGCACCGCAGTGATGACCACACAGCGGACGCTCACCTACGGCGAGGTGGAGGGCCGCTCCCGAGCGGTCGCCTGCAGGCTGGGCGCCGAGGGTGTCGGCCGCGGCGACGTGGTGCCCGTGGTCATGAACAAGGGGTGGGAACAGGTCGTCGCAGCCCTCGGCGTGCTGCGAGCCGGCGCCGCCTACTGCCCCGTCGACGCAGAACTTCCCTCTGAGCGCATCGCTCACCTGCTGGACGAGTGCTCCGCACGCGTCGTCCTGGTCCAGTCGTCCGCCGAGTCCCGCATCGGCGTCCTCGGCCCGCGGCCGCTCATCTGCGTGGACAGGCTGGAGCCCGCCGCCGGCCAGACCTGTGCACGAGTAGGCGACCCGGCCGACCTCGCCTACATCATCTACACCTCAGGATCGACCGGCCGGCCCAAGGGCGTGATGATCGAACACCAGGCCGCGGTCAACACCGTCCAGGACATCAACGACCGCCTCGCCCTCACCTGCCAGGACCGGGTCTTCGGCATCTCGTCACTCAGCTTCGACCTCTCCGTCTGGGACGTCTTCGGCACCCTGGCCGCCGGCGCCGCACTGGTGCTGCCGGACGCGACACACCGTCCCGACCCGGCAGGGTGGGCGGACAGCGCCGTCAGGCACGGAGCAACGGTGTGGAACTCGGTACCCGCGCTGGTCCAGATGCTGGCAGAGGTCCTCGAACAGCGGCCCCGCACCCTTCTCCCGCCGGTGAGGGCCTTCCTGATGAGCGGCGACTGGATCCCGACCCACCTGCCGGACCGCCTGCGAGCCCACTGGCCCGATGCACGGATCATCGCGATGGGCGGTGCAACCGAGGCTTCCATCTGGTCGAACATCTACGAGATCGACCGGATGGATCCCGCCTGGCGGAGCATCCCCTACGGCGTTCCGCTGCGCAACCAGACCATGAAGGTCCTGGACCACCGGCTGGAGCTCCGAGCGCCATGGGCCGTCGGCAGCATCCACATCGGCGGCACAGGACTCGGCCGCGGCTACTGGCAGGACACCGGCCGCACCGCGGAGCGGTTCATCCGGCATCCCGCGACCGGCGAGCGCCTGTACACGACGGGCGACCTCGGCTGCTACCGGCCGGACGGCACCATCGAGTTCCTGGGCCGCGAGGACCGCCAGCTCAAGATCCAGGGATTCCGGGTCGAGCCCGGCGAGGTGGAAGCGGCGATCTGCGAGCACCCGGGAGTGCGGGAGTGCGTCGTCACCGGTACGGCGACGCCGGGAGGCGTGCGCCTGGTGGCGCTCGTCGTCGCGGACGAGAACGAGGACATCGACAGCGCGGCCCTCCGCACACACCTCCAGTCGCGACTGCCGCACTACCTGGTACCCGCACAGATCCGCGTGCTGGACCGACTCCCCCTGACCTCCAACGGGAAGGTGGACCTCGCGTCCGCTCTGACCTCGCTGGCCGCGCAGCCGCCCCTCGAAACCGGCGCCGCACCCGGAGCCGACGACGAACTCGTGCAGCAGCTGTGCGGGATCTGGGCCGAACTGCTCGAACTCCCCTCCGTCGAAGCGGACGGCGACTTCTTCGCGCTGGGCGGCAACTCGCTGCTCGCACTGCGGCTGATCAACCGCATCCGTACCCGACTGGGCATCGAGCTGCCGTTCGGGCAGGTCTTCGAAGCACCCACCGCACAGACACTGGCGCGGTGCATCGGCGCCCACGGCCAGGTCACCGGCAGCCGGGTCAGACTGTCAGGCGGGGACGCCGCCCACAGCGCGGGCAGGGAACTCTTCCTCTTCCACCCCGTCGGCGGCTCGGTCAGCAGCTACACCGCGCTCGCCCGTTCCTGGCCCGGCCCGGTCCACGCCTTCCAGAGCCGAGCCCTCGCCCAGGGCACCACCGCGGCACTCGAACCCGACCTCGTGGCCATGGCGACGGCCTACCGAGAGGAACTGCAGCAGCTCACCGCCCAGGGCCCCTATCTCCTGGGCGGCTGGTCGATGGGCGGGATCCTGGCCTACGAGGTGGGCTGCCAGCTCGCCGAGCAGGGGCACACCGTCGACGTCTTCATGATCGACAGCTGCCTCGACCAGCTTCGGGAAACCGGCACGGAACCCGCCCGCCACATCGAGTTCCTCCAGGACCTCGCCGCAGGACACCTGCCCGACGCGGCACGCGCCGCCGTTCTCGACGCCCCGCGCGACAACCTCACCCACACTGCGGCCGACGTGGCGGTCAGGCACGGATGGCTGCCGCCGGACACCGGTGTGCAGCAGTACGACCTGCTCATGCGCACCCACGCGCACAACCTGGCAGCCCTGGGCTCCTACCGCGCCGGCAAAGCAGAGATGCCCGCCCTCCTCTTCGTGGCCGGCACGGTCGACCGCGAGGACCCGGTCCCGGCATGGCGCGGCCTCTGCCCCGACCTCGACGCGGAGGTCCTGCCCGAGGACCACTACTCCATCGTCACCGGCGACCGGCCCGCAGCACTCGCCGAACGGGTCACGGCCTGGCTGGACCGCCGGCACGTCCAGCGGTAGCCGCCTCCGCACGGCCCGGTCCGATCATTTCGATCCACACACCAACGGGGAAAACCAGCATGCAGTTTTTGGAAACCGAACGCGCTGTACTCCAGCAGTTCATGCCCGGTCTCGACGACGGCCTCGCCCGGATCCCCCTTGCAGAACTGGAGAGCCCGGGCAGCCCCGGGCTGGCCATGCTCAAGGCCGCAGGCGGCCCGGGCATGCTGATCCCCACCGCGCAGGGCGGCAACGGCGCCACCGCACTGGAGGCGACCCGGGCGCAGCGCGCGATCGGCGCCAGATCACCCTCCCTCGGCGTCGCTTCCACGATGCACCACTTCTCGGTCGCCAGTCTCGCCGAGGCCAGTCTCGGCGACGGATGGGAGTGGATGCTCCTCGAAGGCATCGCCGACGGCCAGCTCCTCGTCGCCTCCGGCTTCGCCGAAGGCCGCAGCGCCGCAGCCATCCTGTCCCCGACACTGCGCGCCGTACGGCGCGGCGACGACCTGGTCGTCACCGGCTCCAAGAAGCCCTGCTCGCTGTCGCGTTCGATGGACCTCCTCACCGCCTCCGTCGCGGTCACCGATGACGACGGACACGAGCGGATGGCCGTCGCAGTCATCCCGGCCGACAGCCCGGGCCTGGAGGTCCGGCCGTTCTGGAACAGCTTCGCGCTGGCCGGCGCGGAGAGCGACGAGGTCATTCTCAAGGACGTCGAGGTGCCCAGGCGCCTGGTCGTGATGACAGACAGCACCGAGAACCAGCGGCCCGACAAGCTGCAGACCAGCGGCTTCATCTGGTTCGAACTACTGGCCGCCGCCTCCTACCTCGGCGCCGCCAGTGCTCTGGTCGAGGGCGTCCTGTCGGCGGGCAGAGCGGCTTCGGTCGAGCGCGCTGCCCTGGCCACGGAGGCCGAGGCCGCCATGGCCATGCTCGAAGGCGTGGCCCGGGCCAAGGACGCCGGAGAACAGGGCGAGGAGATGCTCGCCAAGGTCCTGTGCGTCCGCTACGCGGTGCAGGACGCCATCGGCCGCATCAACCGCCGTGCGGTGGAACTGCTCGGTGGTATGTCCTTCATCGGGTCCGGTGACGCGGCGTACCTGTCCGCCGCATGCGCAGGCCTGATGTTCCATCCGCCGTCCCGCACCCACATGTCCGACCAGCTGTGCGACTACTTCGCCGGCCGGCCGCTGCGCATCGGCTGAGACGAACTCACATGTCCGAGATCCCGAACCCCGCTCCGACCGTCCTCCTCACCGGAGCCAGCGGCGTCGTCGGCCAGGCTGTACTGGCCCGGTTGACCGACTGCACCGTCGTCTGCCTCACCCACAGCACACCGGTCCCCGGCCACCGGGCGGCCCGCGTCCACGGCGACCTGACCCTCCCGTACTTCGGCCTCGACCGATCCGCCTACCAGGACCTGGCCGACCGGATCGACACGGTCGTGCACTGTGCCGCGGTCACCGGCTTCAGTGTCGACGCGGAGCAGACCAACGACCTGAACGTCCGCGGAACCGAGAGCGTCCTGGCATTCGCCCGGCGGGCGCAAGCACCACTGCAGCATGTCAGCACCGCCTTCGTGGCCCGCCGCGACCTTGCCCTGGACGGGTACGGCAGCGCCCGCCCGGAGATCTACCTGGACAGCAAGCGCATCGCCGAGCAGGCGATCGTGGAGTCGGACGTCCCCGCGAACATCGTCCGCCCGTCCGTGGTGATCGGTGACTCCGTCACCGGCCGCATCTCGCAGTTCCAGGGACTGCACGCCATCGCCGGCGCCCTGCTGAAGAACGCACTTCCGATGCTCCCGCTGGAGCCGGACACCAGGATCGACTTCGTCCCGCAGGACCTGGTCGCCGACGTCATCGCCCAGCTGGTGCGCACGGGGACGACGGGAGGCGAGTACTGGGTGACCGGCGGCCCGGCCGCACCGACCGCCGAGCGAGTCATCGAACTGGGCCTGGCGCTGGGCCGCAGCCTCGGTCTGTCGTTGGACGCACCGCGCTTCGTCTCCCACGACATGATCGACCGGCTGATCCGCCCGGTGTTCATCGACGCGCTGCCCCGGGCCCAGCGGCGCCGCTTCGACGACATGCTGGCCATGACCGCCCTGTTCAACACCCAGGAGCCGTTCCCCAGCACCTATGGGCACGTCCCCGGTGTCACCTCGTTCTCCGCCCGGAGCCTGGAGGACGCCTTCACCACGTCCATGCGTCACTACGCCCGGGCCAAGGGCATGGTCCGCCCCAGCGAGGTGGCCGCATGACCGCAGCAACCGAGCAGTCACGGACAGCCGTCCTCGACCTCTACCGCCGGCACCTCAGCAAGGGCCGGGCCAGTCTCGCCGAACTGACCGGAGGCGACCAGGAAGTCTCGTCGCACGCCGCGCACGTGTTCGGCGCCGACGGCAGGCGCTTCCTCGACTGCGGCGGGTACGGGGTGTTCCTGGTGGGGCACACCCATCCGGCCGTCGTCGACGCAGTGGTGGCGCAGGCCCGCACGCACCCGATGTCGACCCGGCTGCTGCTGGAGCCCACGGCGGCGCGTGCCGCCGAGGCACTGGCCGCCGTCACACCCCCCGGGCTGGATCGCGTGCACTTCGTGAACTCCGGCGCCGAGGCCGTCGAGGCGGCCATCAAGCTGGCCCGCACACACGGCAAGGACCGGCTGGTCTCGGCGGACGGAGGGTTCCACGGCAAGACGATGGGAGCACTCTCCCTCACCGCCAAGGAGCTCTACCAGGCTCCCTTCCGGCCGCTGCTGCCGCAGGTCGCACACGTCCCCTACGGCGACGCGGAGGCGCTCTCCGCCGCCGTCACGGCCGACACCTGCCTGGTCCTCGAACCGGTCCAGGGAGAAGGAGGCGTGATCGTCCCACCGGACGGCTACCTCATCGAAGCCCAGCGGATCTGCCAAGACCGCGGAGCCCTCCTGGTCCTGGACGAGATCCAGACCGGCCTCGGCCGACTGGGCACCTGGTGGGGCGCCGACCGCGAGCACATCTCCCCCGATGTGCTGCTCGTCGGCAAGGGCCTGAGCGGAGGGGTCGTGCCCGTCGCCGCCATGGTGGCCACCGACACCGCCTACGAGCCGTTCAACCGCGATCCGTTCCTGCACACCTCGACCTTCGCGGCATCACCCATCGCCATGGCCGCCGCCCGCGCCGCCGTCGAGACCATCCGGAACGAGGGCATGGTCGAACGCGCCGCCGCACTGGGACGCACCCTGTCCGGCGAACTGGCCCGGATCGTCGCCGAACGCTGCCCGGAACTGGTCACGGAGATCCGCGGCCCCGGCCTGCTCATCGGCATGGAATTCAAGAACGAGCACACGGCCGGCGCCTTCGTCATGGAGCTCCACGACCACGGCGTCCTCGTCAACCACAGCCTCAACGCCCACAGGGTCCTGCGCTTCACCCCGCCCGCCGTACTCACCCCGGGCGACGTCGACTGGCTGCTCACCGCCTTCGACGCCGCCGCCACCACCTTGGAAGGAACCCTGTGACGCGCCAGGTCACCCTCGCAGCATTCGTCCACGACGCCGATGCCGACACGGTCTTCACCCGGCTGGCCGACTTCGAGCGCTACCCCGAGTTCACCGACGCCGTCCGAGAGGTCCAGGTCACCCACCGCGACGACGGCGTCATCGACTCCCAGTGGGCGGTCAACTTCCGCAACGGCATCCTCCGCTGGACCGAGAACGAGATCATCGACCAGGCCGCGCGCTCCATCACCTTCGCCCAGACGACGGGGGACTTCGCGTCCTTCGACGGCACCTGGCAGGTCGAGGAGCACCCGGACCACGTCGTCATCCGGTTCGACGCCGAATTCGACCTCGGCATGGCCAGCCTCGCCGCCATCCTCGACCCGATCGCCGAACGCGCGCTGGTCGAGAACCTCCAGCGCATCCTGTCCGGCCTCAACGGCCCGTCGACGACCTTCGGGGAGCGGCCGTGACAGGACCGAGCAGGCACCGGTGACCGACGTGGACAGCCGACGGGCCTTCCGCGACCTCCTCGGCAGCATGCCGGCGGGCGTCTGTGTCATCACCACGGACGGTCCCGCCGGCCGTGCGGGCATGACGGCGAGCAGTGTCTGCTCGCTTTCACTGCAACCCCTCCTCCTGCTGGTGTGCCTCGGCAACGGGTCCGGGACGCTGCACGCCATCCGCCGCAACAGCCGGTTCGCCGTCAACCTCCTGCACGAAGACCATGAACGGACCGCCGACGTGTTCGCCACCGACCGGCCCGCCGGGGAGAAGTTCGCCGACGCCGGCTTCCACCTCGTCGACGGATCCCCGGTGCTCCGTCAGGCACTGGGCTGGCTCACCTGCCGGGTGTACTCGACGGTGCCCGGCGGCGATCACACCGTCGTGCTCGGAGAGGTGCTCGACCTGTCCCGGTCCGGCGGGCAGTCCCTCGTCTGGCACCACAGCCGATACGGATACCACCGCACCGCGCACCCCACCCTCCACGAAGCGTCCCTTCCCCTCGACCCTGCCCACACGATGGACCGCCCATGACCAGCACCCACCCCGCACCCCCTGCCGCGGACCTCTCCAAGGACGACATCCGCAACGCGGTGGCCGGCCTGCTCGAAGTCCCCGCCGACTCGATACCCGACACCGACAACCTGATCCGCCACGGCATGGACTCCATCAGAATGATGAGACTGGCCGGCGGCTGGCGCCGCGCCGGCGCGGACATCACCTTCCAGAGACTGGCCGAGCAGCCGACCGTGGAACGCTGGCACGAACTGCTCACGACACGCCCCGCGCCGAGTACCGCCAGTGCCCGTACCGCCCTCCACCCCGTGGACTCCGCTGCCGCCTTCGACCTCACCCCGGTGCAGCGCGCCTACTGGATCGGCCGCGGCGACGAGATGAGCCTCGGCGGCGTGGGATGCCACGCCTACATGGAATTCGACGGCAGCACCGTCGACCCGCACCGCCTGGAAGAAGCCGTACGCCAGGTCATCGCCCGCCACGAGATGCTGCGTGCGAGGTTCCTTGACGACGGGCGGCAGCAGATCGCCGAGCAGAGCCCCTGGCAGGGCCTCACCGTTCACGACCTCACCGCGTTCGACGCCCCCACGGCCGAGCGGACGCTCGAAACCGTACGGGACCGGCTGTCGCACCGGCGCCTGGACGTTGCCAGGGCAGAAGTACTCGATGTGCAGCTGTCCCTGCTCCCGGCCAGCCGGACCCGGATCCACGTCAACATCGACCTTCTGGTGGCGGACGTCGCGAGCATCGAGGTCCTGCTGACCGATCTCGCCGAGGCCTACCGGGAACCGGGGCGCCACACCCCGGCGCCGGGGTACGGCTTCGCGCAGTACCTGGCGGACCACCGGGCCTGGAGCGAGGGCCCGGACACGGCGGGCAGTCCGCTCACCGAGGCCAAGGACTACTGGAAGGGCCGGATTCCCGCTCTTCCTCTCGAAGGACCGCGGCTGCCATTGGCCAAGCGGCCCGAGGAGATCGGCAGACCGCGGTTCTCCCGGCGCAGTTTCGTGCTCGGCACACCGCAATGGCTGCGGATCACCGCCCGGGCCCGAGAGCACGGCCTCACCCCTGCGATGGTCCTCGCCACCGCCTACGCCGAGATCCTGGGCGCCTGGAGCGATGACCCGGACTTCCTGCTCAACGTGCCGCTCTTCGACCGGCAGCCACTGCACCCCGCGGTCTCCGGCATGGTCGCCGACTTCACCAATCTGGTGCTGCTCCACGTCGACCTCCGTCGACGGATCCCGTTCGCGGACCGGGCGGGCGAGCTGCAGCAGCAGCTCCAGCAGAGCGCCTCACACGCCCAGTACTCCACGCTGAACGTCCTGCGGGACCTCAGGCGAGCCAACGGCGGCAAGCGGGCGGGAGCCCCCGTCGTCTTCGCGTGCAACCTCGGCTCCGACTTCGTCGGACCGCAGTTCCGCGCCGCGCTCGGCGAGCTGACCTGGATGCTCTCCCAGACGCCCCAGGTCTGGCTCGATCACCAGGTCTACCGCACCGACGATTCGGTGCTCCTCGCCTGGGACGCCGTGGACGAACTCTTCCCGGCCGGACTGCTGGACGACATGATGCGCAGCTACCAGCAGATGCTCGACTGGCTCGGCGCACCCGACACCGAATGGACGTGTCCCCCGCCTGCGATTGCCGGCGGTGCGCGATGAACGCAGCCGTCACCACCCGGTCCCGATGGCTCAGGCGCTTCCACCGCGCGGACGACGCCACCGTCCGCCTGGTCTGCTTCCCGCACGCGGGAGGCGCGGCCGGATTCTACTTCCCGATGTCCCGGGCACTCTCCCCGCACGTGGAGGTGCACGCCGTGCAGTACCCGGGCCGCCAGGACCGCAGGTCGGAGCCCGGAGCGGTGGACATCGACGAACTGGCCGACGAGATCGTCGGCGCACTGGCGCCGATCCTGGACGGAAGCCCCCTGGCCTTCTTCGGCCACAGCATGGGCGCTGTCCTCGCCTACGAAGCGGCTCGGCGTCTCGAACGCCAGACCGGACTTTCACCTGTCGTGCTGTTCGCCTCCGGCCGGAGGGCGCCCTGCCGCCACCGGGAGGAGAACGTCCACCTGAAGGGGGATCGGGCGCTGCTGGAGGAGCTCCGCCACTTGGGCGGTACCGCCCCGGAACTCCTCGACGACCCCGGAGTCATGCGGGCGCTCCTGCCGGCCATCCGCCGGGACTACCAGGCGATCGAGACCTACCGCCACCGCCCCGGAGCGGAACCCAGCTGCCCCATCGCCGTCCTGACCGGTGACGACGACCCCAGGACCACCCTCGACGAGGCCCGGGACTGGAAGCACCACACCACCGGCGGCTGCACCCTGCACGTCGTTCCCGGCGGCCACTTCTTCCTCAGCGATCACACCCAGGACGTTGCCGCCCTCATCACGGCCCGGCTCCTGGCCGGACCGTAGCGCCGACGCCCGAACACAGCACGCAGACATCGACCGAACGACAGAGCCGCCGGCAACGGACCGGTGGATCCGCAAGCGCGCCGCACCGGCGCCGGAACGGGGGCAGGAATGGACCACTACAAGGACGAGACGATCACAGGGCACTTCGACCCGCTCGTCGCCGCCACCATCCTCGTCCGGGCAGGGCTCCACGACCGCCACGTCGTCTACGAACGCGAAGGGGAGTGGTGTTACGCCGGCGGGGCACTCGCCGAGATCGTCCTGGACTCCGCCGAACTCCGCGTACGCCGGAACGGGGAGGAGAGCGTCGAGCCGGTCGGGAACCGTCCACTCACGCAGGTGCAGGCTGCTCTCGGCCGCCTGCCGATCACCGACTGGACCACCTACGGCTGGATGGCCTTCGAGCTCAGCTACCTGACCCGCCGACAGGTCGAGGCACCGGCCGGAACCCCGCTCCTCCACCTGATCGTGCCCCGGACCGAGGTGAGGCTCCGGTCCGGGCGGGCCGTGATCCGCACGACCGAACCGCCGGTGACCGAAGCGATCCGCACGCTCCTGGAAACCCCGCAGCCCGAGCCGGCCGGCACCCCGGTGCCTGTCCCGATCGATGCCTACGGCGCGGAGATGTACAAGAAGTCCGTCGCCGTCGCCGTCGAGGACATCCGGCGGGGTGAGCTGCAGAAGGTGATCATTTCACGGCCGGTTCCCGTCCCGGGACCCGTCGACATCTGTGCGACGTATGTGAACGGTCGCCGGAGCAACACCCCCGCCCGTTCCTTCCTGCTCGACCTCGGAGGCTGGCGCGCGATGGGATTCAGCCCGGAGACCGTGGTCGAGGTCGACGCCGACGGTGCGGTCTCCACCCAGCCCCTGGCCGGCACTCGGGCCCACGGGCTCGGCGACGAACGGGACGCCCAACTGCGTGAGGAACTCCTCACGGACGCCAAGGAGATCTACGAGCACGCCATCTCCGTGAAGCTGGGCCACGAGGAGCTTCTCACGGTGTGCGACCCCGACTCCGTGGTCGTGAGCGAATTCATGAACGTCAAGCCCCGAGGTCCCGTCCAGCACCTCGGCTCGCGCGTCATCGGTCAACTCGCCCCCGGAAAATCGGCCTGGGACGCCCTGGCCGCGCTGTTCCCGGCGATCACCGCCTCCGGAGTCCCCAAGGAGGCCGCCTACGAGCGGATCGTCCGCCTGGAATCCCAGGCCCGCGGGCTCTATTCCGGGGCCGTCCTGACCGCGTCGAGTGACGGTTCCATGGACGCGGCACTGGTTCTCCGCGCGCTCTACGAGCAGGACGGCCGCGCGTGGCTGCGTGCCGGTGCGGGCATCGTCGCGGACTCGAACCCGGCACGGGAGCTGGAGGAGACCCGCGAGAAGCTCTCCAGCGTGGCCCCCCACGTGATCGGCCCGATGCGGCGCCCGTGAGGTACGACCCCCATCCCCTGACAGGCCACCGACAAGAGGAAGTCAACGCAGATGCTCGACGGTTTCGTGCCATGGCCGGAAGAACTGGCGAACAAGTACCGCACGGAGGGCTACTGGCGTGATGTCACCCTCGGCGGGCTGCTCACCTCCTGGGCCGCGGCTTACGGAGACAGCGTGGCGCTGACCGACGGCGACCGCCGCGTGACCTACCGGGAGCTGGACGGCTGGGCCGATCGTCTGGCCCACGGTTTCGGCCGGTTGGGCATCACTGCCGGGGACAGGGTCGTCGTCCAGCTTCCCAACGTGCTCGAGTTCCTCCCCGTGGTCTTCGCCCTCTGCCGGCTCGGCGCCCTGCCCGTTCTCGCTCTGCCCGCCCACCGGGAACACGAGATCGGCGCCCTCAGCGTCCTCACCGGGGCGAAGGCCTACATCATCGCCGACCGGTCCCTCGGTTTCGACTACCGTGACCTCGCCCGCCGGATCGCACAGCGCGCCCCCGGCCTGCAGCACGTCGTCGTGGCCGGCGACCCGGCCGAGTTCGTTCCCCTGAGCGCACTCGACGCCCCGGCCGGCCGCGAGCCTGAAACAGACCTTGCACCTTCGCTCCACGGCGCCGAAACGTTCGGTGCGCAGGACGTCGCGTTCTTCCTGCTGTCCGGCGGTACCACCGGACAGCCCAAGCTGATCCCCAGGACGCACACCGACTACGCCTACAACCTGACTGCCAGCGCCGACGTCTGCGGACTGGACCGCGACACCGTCTACCTGGCGGCACTTCCTGCCGCGCACAACTTCGCGCTCGGCTGCCCCGGCGTACTCGGCACCCTGCACGCCGGCGGCCGAGTGGTGCTCGCCGCCGACGGCAGCCCGGACCAGGCCTTCTCCCTGATCGAGAAGGAGGGCGTCACCATGACGGCCCTCGTCCCCCCACTGGCGATGCTGTGGATGCAGGCCGTGGAGTGGCTGGACGACGACCTGTCCACACTCGAGGTGCTCCAGGTGGGCGGTGCCAAACTGCCGGCCGAGGCCGCCCGGCGGGTGCGAGGCACCCTCGGCTGCCGACTGCAGCAGGTCTTCGGAATGGGGGAGGGCCTGCTCAACTACACGCGGCTCGACGACTCCGACGAGGTCGTCGCCACCACCCAGGGCCGACCGCTGTCCCCGGCCGACGAGATCCGGATCGTCGACGAGAACGGCCGCGAGGTTCCCGTCGGGGAGGCAGGACAGCTGCTGACCCGAGGCCCGTACACCTTGCGGGGCTACTACCTCGCCGGGGACCACAACGACACGGCCTTCACCGCCGACGGCTTCTACCGCACCGGTGACCTCGTCCGTCTCCTTCCGGGCGGCAACCTCGTCGCCCTGGGCAGGACCAAGGAGGTCATCAACAAGGGAGGGGAGAAGATCGCCGCCGAGGAACTGGAGAACGAACTCCTGGCCCACCCCGCCGTTCGCGAGGTCGCCGTCGTGCCGATGCCGGACCCGGACTTCGGCGAGCGGATCTGCGCTTTCGTCGTCGCCCCGGGAGAGGGCCTGTCCCATGCCGACGCAGTCGACTTCCTCACCTCCCGCGGCCTCGCCACCTACAAGCTGCCCGATCGCGTCGAACCGGTCGACGCCTTGCCGCTCACCACGGTGGGGAAGGTCGACAAGCGGGAGCTGGCCGAGCGGATCTCGACCGCCGTCGCCGCAGCGCGGACCGTGGACTGACCACGGGGCGAGGCAGCACAACAGCAACGCCCGCGGTCCGCGACCAGCCACGAGTTTTCGGAGAGCGACCTTCCATGTCTTCAGCCCCGCCACAACGACCCGGCCTCCTCACCGCCGGCCGGCCGCTCGTCTGGGACATGCTGCCCGCCGAGCAGCAGCCTCACTGGCGCGACCACAGCTCCTATGCCGCCACCCGCCGTGCCCTGCTCGAGGCCGCGCCGCTCGTGCTGCCCACCGAGATCGCCGAACTGCGCGGGCAGCTGGCAGCGGTTGCCTCCGGCCGGGCCCGCCTTCTCCAGGCCGGCGACTGCGCCGAAAACCTCACCGAGCAGACACCCCGGCACATCGCCGGCAAGATCTCCGTCCTGAACGCCCTCGGGGACCACCTCGCCGCCCGGACAGGCCAGGACGTCGTCCGGATCGGTCGTATCGGAGGGCAGTTCGCCAAACCGCGTTCTGCAGCAACCGAGCGGCATGCGGGATCCGAACTTCCCTCCTTCCGCGGTCATATGGTGAACGCCGAGGAACCGACCCCCGAGGCGAGACAGCACGACCCGCGACGGATGCTTCTCGCCTACGAGGCGGCGGCCCTCGTCTCGGAGCACCTGCGCGAAGCCCGGCACCAGGGTGCCGCCGCCGACAGCCCCCGGATCGCCTCCGGACCCTGGGCGAGCCACGAGGCCCTGGTCATCGACTACGAAGGACCACTCGTTCGCAGCACTCCCGACGGCAGGGAGTACCTCGCCTCCACCCATCTGCCCTGGATCGGGGAACGCACCCGCCAACCCGACTCCGCACACGTCGACATGCTGTCCGTCGTGCAGAACCCGGTCGCCTGCAAGATCGGACCCACTGCCGGCCCCGCAGAGGTCGTGAAGCTGTGCGGGCTGCTCGACCCCGAGCGGAGCCCAGGTCGGCTGACCCTCATCCTGCGGCTGGGCCGTACTCGGGCCGCAGACGTCCTGCCAGGGATCGTCGACGCGGTCCGCCACGCCGGCCATCCGGTCATCTGGGCCGTCGACCCCATGCACGGCAACACCGAGCACACCCAAAGTGGCATCAAGACCCGGCATCTGCGGCACATCGCCGAAGAAACGACCGTGTTCCTGCACGTACTCGAACGGCAGGGAGCCCACCCCGGCGGCCTGCACCTGGAAACGGCAGCCACCGACGTCACCGAATGCCTCGGCGCGGGCATCCGCAGCGAGGACGCCCTCGACCGGAGCTACACCACCCTCTGCGATCCTCGCCTCAACCCCGAGCAGGCCCACGAACTCATCCGGATGCTCTTCCGGTCGTGAGCGGCTGCACGGGGCTCCTGCAACGCCGCCGGCGTGCCACGGAACGATCCCCGGCAGGCACGCACACCCTCCACCCGATCGGCACAGCCGGAAGGAACGATGACATGACGACACGCGTAGGAACCGTCGGAGCACTGTGGCGCTACCCGGTGAAGTCGATGCTGGGCGAGGAACTGCCGGTCGCGGAGATCACGGGACGCGGTCTCGCCGGCGACCGGACACACGCCCTGCTCGACACGGAGACCGGCAAGGTGGCCAGCGCGAAGAATCCGCGGCTGTGGCGGAACCTGTTGACGCTCTCGGCGTCGGCGACGAGCGACGGCGGTATCCGTATCACCGGCCCGGACGGTTCGGAGCTCAGCCACGACGACCTGTCGCGGGCCGTCGGGCGCGCCGTCGTCCTCGCCACCGAGCCGCCGTCGAAGGCCAGCATCGACCGCGCGAACCCGGACGAGGTCCTGGACGAGGGCGTCGACGCCGAGGTCGGGCTCCACGCCATCGACCTGCCGCCCGGAACCTTCTTCGACTACTCCCCGCTGCACCTGCTCACCACCGCCACCCTGGACCGGATCGGCGAGCTCAGCCCGCGGGGCAGTGTCGAAGTCCAGCGCTACCGCCCCAACCTCGTCATCAGCACCCCCGAGAAGGGATTCGTCGAGAACGCATGGATCGGCCGGGAACTGACGATCGGACCGCACCTGCGTCTGAAGGTGGCCGTTCCCACCCCGCGCTGTGCCATCCCGACCCTCGCCCACGGCCGGCTGCCGCGAGACCCTGACGCCCTCCGGGTGCCTGCGCAGCACAACCGGCTCGAGCCGCTTCCGGGTATGGGACTGTACCCCTGCGCAGGCGTGCACGCCGAGGTGCTCGTACCCGGACGGATCACCAAGGGCGACCCCGTGCTGCTGGAGTGAGCGGACAGCGCGCCCGCCCTCCGTCCGGACCGGACCGAAACCCTCAGCCGATCACGGGCCCGCACGAGATGAAGTACGGGAGTGCGGCCGCCACTGCGCCGAGCAGCAGGATGGCGAAGCACGTGATCGGACGGAGGGGCGCACTCGGGCGCAGCAGACGCCTCAGACGGGTCAGCACGGCCGAACCGCCGGCCCCGAGCGCGGCCTTCGGGGTGCTGCCCGCGGCGACCTCGCACATCGCGTCCGCCAGCGCCCGTGCACATGCGCTGCGCAGGGCGCGGTCGTCGCAGACCATTTCCAGGAGCTCAGCTGTGCTCTCCCGCGCGGCGCGGGCCAGTGGGACCACGGGGTAGGCCCGAGCGAACGCTTCGGAGGCTGCCGACAGCAGGTGGTGGCGGCCCGTCAGGTGGGCACGTTCATGGGCCAGGATCGCCTGCACCTGTGCGGGGGACAGGCATCGTACCGCCCCACTGGTCAGGACGACTCTGCTCGGTCGCCCCGGCAGGCAGTACGCGGCCGGTGTGTCGTGGTCGACGATGACGGCCCCCAGGGCGGGTTCCGTCCGGCCGACCAGGTCCAGCAGCTCTGTGTGGCGGCGCCTGCGGCGGGCCGCGGAGGCGGTGACCTGGATGAACCAGGCGGCGGGCCATACCGCGGTGAGAGCGATCGGTATCAGGAGCCCGACGCCCTCCGCGGAGAGGCCATCGGCGGTGGTCCTCTCCGGTGCACCGCTGATCCACTGCTCCGCCGAGCCGAGCAGTCCGTGCAGGTGCCGGCCCGGAGCGATCGCGTGGTACCAGGCGAGCGCGAAGCAGACGACGAACGAGACCGTCAGCGCCTGCCAGAGCGCGATCGCCGTACCGGGTGCGCGCAACGGCCACTTCGCCCGGGCGAGGAACCGGGGGACGACGAACCCGACGAGCACTGCGTACGTGACGAGGACGATGGAGGCGATCACTGCGGCTCGGCTCGGTCCGTGAGCGATCGCAGAGCCTGCCTCAGTGCCTCCTGCTCATCGGGGCTGATCCGCTCGACGAAGTGGGCAAGGGCGCTGGAGCGGTCGGAACTCGAGCCCAGGGCGTCCTCCATGAGCGCCGCGGTGTAGGACTCCCGGCTCCGCGTCGGCTCGTAGAGCCATGCCCGGCCTGTCTTCTCACGACGCAGCATTCCCTTGCCGTGGAGGATGTCGGCCACGGTCATCACCGTGGTGTAGGCCAGAGTCCGCTGCCTGTTGAGGTCGTCCACAATCTCGCGAACGGTCGCCGACCGGCCCCAGGACCACAACCGGTCCATGATCTGGGCCTCCAGGTCCCCCAGCTTCCGCACGCTGCAGCCTCGTTTCCGCCTCGACCCGTTGCCTCGACCCGTTGTCTCGACCCATCGTAGGCGGCTCGTGCGATGGCGAGTACGGCGCCTGCGCAGGGCTTCCGGTCGCGGACGACGGATCGAGGCGATCCGGATTTCGGGCATGCGGTCCTCGGTGGTGGACAGGGGACGTGAAGCCGGCCACATCGGATCGGGTGCGATCCATTGGTGGGGTGGGGCGGCAGCCTCCGGTGGCCGCCCCACCGGCTGCCACCGGCCGCTACTCGCCGGCCGGGGCGCGGACGGCGGGTTGGCTCGGGCGCTCCCACCTGGCACGCTGTGCTGCGATGGCGTGAGGGTGTCGTGAAGGTCGGGGTGGAGCGGTGCGCGGGTTCGGTCAGCTGGAGGCTGAGATCATGGACCGGTTGTGGTCATGGGCCAGGCCTGCGACGGTCCGTGAGATCGTCGACGATCTGAACCTGGTGCGGCCGGTGGCGTACACGACGGTCAACACGGTGGCCGACATCCTGTTCCGCAAGGGCTTCCTGTGCCGGACGAAGGAGGGGCGGGCGTGGGTGTATGCCCCGGTGCGCTCCAGGGAGGCCTACACCGCCGAGGTGATGCGCGAGGTGCTGGGCGAGGCGCCGGACGCACGGGCGGCGCTGGCGCTCTTCGTCGGCGGCATGGATCCGCAGCAGGCAGCCGCGCTGCGTGAGGTGCTGGACGGCCCGGGCGCGGGAGGGGCCCGGTGAGCGCGCTCGCTCTCCTCGCCGCACTGACCGCGGCCGCGGGCTGGTGGGTGCCCGGCCGCCTGGCGCGGGCCGCCTGGACGGTGCGCGCGCCGGGCGCGGCGATCGCCCTGTGGTGCGCCCTGATGGCGTTCTGCGCGATGGCGGTGGCGATGGGCCTGCATCGGCTCTCGGCCGGGCACGACCGCTCGGCGGGGCTGCTCGGCTGGATCACCGGCCGCCACGGGCGCGTCGCCGAGGGCCTGGCCGGGCATGTGGAGGCCGTGGTCCTGGCGGCGGCCGTGTTCGGTGCCGCCGGGACGGTCGTCGCGGCGGGCTGGGTGAAGGCCGCACGCGCCCGCAGACGGCACCGGGAGCTTCTCGACCTCGTCGCCCGCCCGGGCGCGGGCGGCACCCTCGTGGTCGACGACTCGAGGGCCGCCGCCTGGTGCCTGCCCGGCCGGGGCGGGCGCGTCGTGCTCACCCGCGGCGCCGACGAGCAGCTGACCGCCGGCCAGCGCAGGGCGGTCCTCGCCCATGAGCGGGCGCACCTGGCCGGCCGTCACCACCTGGTGCTCGCGTCCGTCGCGGCGCTGGGCCGGGCGCTGGACCGGCTGCCGCTGGCCCGCCTGGCGGCGCAGCGGGTTCCGGTGCTGTGCGAGATGGCGGCCGACGACGCCGCGGTGCGGGTGGCGGGCCGCGGAGCGGTGGCGCAGGCGCTGTGCCGGGTCGCCGGAGGCGCCGCTCCGGCGGGGGCGCTGGCAGCCGGCGCCCACGGGGTGGTCGAGCGGCTGCGCCGCCTGACGGCGGTTCAGCCGGCCCTGTCGGTTCCTGCCCGGGTCGTCTGCTGGGGCGTGGTGCTGGTGCTGCCGGTGGTGCCGGTGCTGGTGGCGTGCGGGCCCTGACGGTGCGGGCCTCGGAGCGGGGGCGGCTTGCCACACCCCCACCCCTGTCTACTAAGTTACTTAGCGGACATGTGGGTGGCGGTTGCCGCCGCACTGTAGCAACCTGCCCGCGCCGCGGACCGGGTGCACGACAGCGAGGAAGTGACCGCACCGATGGGGAACCGACGCAAGCCCGCCCCGCCCAGCCGCGCGCGCATAGCGATCGTGACCACGGCCGCTGCGGGATCCGCCCTGTTCGCTTCCGCAGGCGGGGCGCACGCCGAGCCGAAGCCGGACCTGGCCACCGTCAAGGCGCAGGTCGACGGCCTCAACGAGGAGGCCGAGGCCTCCACGGAGAAGTACAACAAGTTCAAGGAGAGCAGCGAGCGCCTGCGCAAGGAGGCCGCGCAGCTGCAGGACCAGGTCGTAGCCGCACAGGAGAAGATGAGCGGCCTCAAGGAGCGCCTGTCGGCGGTGGCCGCCGACCAGTACCGCACCGGGAACGTCGATCCCACCATCGCCCTCATGCTGTCCGCCGACCCCGACAGCTACCTGTCGCGCGCCTCCGCCCAGGACTTCGCCGCCAGCTCCCAAAGCGACCTGCTGCGCCTGATGCAGTCTCAGCAGCGGCGCCTGGATCAGAAGCGCAGTGAGGCGACGGCGGCCCTGGCGGGCCTGGATGCGGCCGAGAAGGCGCTGGCGGCGGAGAAGAAGCAGGTGCAGGCCAAGCTCGGCGAGGCGAGTGCGCTGCTGGCGAAGCTGTCGGCCGCCGACCAGGCGAAGGTCAATGCGCAGGACGGCACGGGTCGATCCTCGCGCTCCTCGGCGCGTGAGACCTACAACGGCCCGGCGACCGGCGCGGCTGCGGCTGCTTTGAAGTTCGCCTATGCGCAGCTCGGCAAGCCCTACGAGTGGGGTGCCACCGGCCCGAGCACCTTCGACTGCTCAGGTCTGACGGGGGCCGCCTGGCGGGCCGGCGGGGTGTCCCTGCCCCGGGTGTCCCAGGACCAGTGGAACGCCGGCCAGCGGGTGTCGAAGGCGAACCTGCAACCAGGCGACCTGGTGTTCTTCTACTCGGATCTGCACCACGTCGGGATCTACATCGGTGGCGGCAAGATGATCCACGCCCCGCGCACCGGCAAGAACGTCGAGATCACCCCCATCGAGTACATGCCTTATGTGGGAGCCGTGCGCCCCTGATGCCGCCCGGCGGCATCGGCGTCCGTCCGCGGGGAGCATCCCGCCCTGCCTGGGCCGGCTGCCTTGCGGTCAGGACCGCATCAGGCGGGCGATGGCGGCGGAGGCTTCGGCGACCTTGGCCTGGGCGTCGTCGTCGCCGCCTCGGCTGATGGCTTCGGTGACGCAGCAGGCGAGGTGTTCGTCGGCACTGTCGGTGCTCAAGCCCGAGGGCACTCCCCGCCACGGCCGGCTCACGCCTGCCCGCCGCCTGCTGCCCTCGCCCTGGCCACAGGCCCGTCCGCGTCCCGATGCCGCGGGTATCCGCCCCGAGGACGCTCTCGGTGGCGGCTGCGTGCGTCTGATACCTGGTGGGGGTATGGTCGTGCCGCGGCGGTCTCGGTCGGGTGCCGCCGGCCAATGAGGGAAATGGGAGTACCGCGGTGAACACGGCCACTGGCGAGCGACGGCCTGCGGGCCTGCTGCTGTCGGTGTGTGCGCTGCTGCTGGGCCTGTTCCTCATGCACGGAGCCCCTTCCTCCGCCGCAGGCTGCCACGGCACCGCAGCGGAGCGCACGGCGGGCGAGCCGGCTCCGGCCGCGATGGCCCATGCCGGCCGCCTGGACCACACGGAGGGCGGCGTCGCTGCCCAAGCGGCGGCGGACACCGCCGACGACGTGGCGGCCCGGCCGGGCTTCGTCGGCATGGCAGGCGGCGAACTGTGCGTCTCCACCCCGGCCCACGGCCGTTCGACCCCGACGCCGCCTACGCTGCTCGCCGTCCTCGGTCTGGATGTCCTGGTCGGCCGGGCCGTCCTGCGGGCCCCGGCGGGCCGGGGATTCCCGCGACGGCGCGGTCCGCCGCGGGCCGGCCGCGCCGTTCTCACACAGGTGTGTATCTCCCGGACGTGACAGGACCCGCCCGCCCCCGGCCCACTGCGGGGCGGGATCCGTGTCCTGAGCGCTCCGCGCGCCCTACGCGCCCACTGAAAGACCTGAGATGCCTTCTTCTTCGCGTACCTCGCTGCGTCGTATCCTGACCGCCGCCGCCACCGCAGCGGCCCTCGGGGCGGCCCTGACCGCGTGCGGATCATCCGGCGTGGGCCACGACATGGCCGGCATGAACCATGGCGGAGCCACTTCGGCCACCGCGTCTGCCGAGGCGTCGCACTCGATGCCGGGAATGGGCCACGAGATGCCCGGGACGGAAGGCGGCAACGGCCTGTCCGACAGCCAGGCCGGCTACCGCCTTACCGCCCGGGACGCCACCGTGCCCGCCGGCTCGGCGGCCGACCACCGGTTCGCCATCACCGGCCCCGACGGCAGGGCGGTCACCGACTTCGCCGTCGACCAGACCAAGCAGATGCACTTCTACGCCATCCGATCCGACCTGACCGGCTTCCAGCACCTGCACCCGACCATGGCCGCCGACGGCACCTGGAGCGCCCCCCTGGCCGCGCTGACCCCCGGCACCTGGCGTACCTACGCCTCCTTCACCCCCAGCGGCGGCGACGGCAAGCGCAACGCCCTGGTCCTCTCCCGCACCGTGACCGTGGCCGGCGCCACCACCGGCGCCGCTCTGCCCCCGGCCTCGGCCACCGCGCAGGCCGACGGCTACACCGTCACCGTCACCGGCGACCTCGTGGCGGGCATGGCCCACGGCATGACCGTCGGCATCGCCAAGGACGGCAAGCCGGTCACCGACCTCCAGCCCTACCTCGACACCTACGCCCACCTCACCGCCTTCCACGAGGGCGACATGGCCTTCGCCCACCTCCACCCGGAGACCACTGCGAACGGCGACCACGGCGGACCCGACCTGTCCTTCCACGCCGAGTTCGCCCAGTCCGGCAACTGGCGGCTGTTCCTGCAGTTCCAGACCGCCGGACAGCTCCACACCGCCGCCCTGACCCTCAAGGTCGCCTGACCCCGGCACCCGGGGGGGGCGCAGCCCACCGGCTGCGCCCCCCGGGGCCCGGCACGTAGCACGACCGCACCGGCACCCGGCCGGTTCTCACCGGGAAGGCCTGGGTTTCCGGACACCCTCAGCACGTTCGGTCCGCCGGATCGATGACCCGGGAAATCGCCAGGGCGTCGGTCCCGGGCTTCCCCCTGGGGAGGGAGAGCGCCGCCGAAGGCGGCCCAGGGGCCACGCACGGCTCAGCTAGGATCGCGTGCGTGCCAGATCCCTCCCCGCGCCTGCGACAGGTTGCCGCCTTGCCGGCCATCGCACGCGCACGGGAACGGCTCCCGCTCCTGCTGGTCCTCCTGGCCGCGATGGCCGTCCTGTTGTCCCACGCACTGGACAGCCAGCACCCCGCCGCGCACCCCACGGCAGCCCATACGACCGCACTCCAGCCCGGCCCAACCGATCACGAAGGCCCCGGTCGCGCGGAGCACGGCCACACCACTCACCCCGCCACCGGGAAGCCGGCGCCGACAACAGCTCAGCCCCCCGGGCACGACGACGGCCCCGGGCACGACCACGGCACGCACAACTGCCGGACCGGTCACGTCCCGCAGCCCCCGTCCCTCCACGCCCCTGCCCCGGTCACGGACACCGTGCTGCCCACGGCGAGCACGTGCGGCCACCGCCCCGCGCCCGCCGAGGCAGATCCGGCCCACATCCTCGACCCGGCACGAAGCCAGGTCCTACGGGTCTAGGCGTACCCGCGCACCACGGCCCGCCTGCCCGGCCAAGCCGCAGGCACACTGCCGCCGTCCTCCGTTCCCGGACGCTGCGACCCGCACCGTGATGCGCAGCCGCCCCCGCCCGCCGCGCGCAGCGCGCCGGGCACCCACCCGTACCTGCGCACACCAGAGGTCTGCCCATGAGCACCGCCACTCCCGACGTCACCGACCAGGACGCCCCACCGACCGCGCCCCGACCGGACGGCCGGGCACGGGCCCGCCACTCGCGCCGAGCCCGGCGCGAGCCTTCGCTGCTGGGCCGCTACCTCGGCTATGTCGGCTACTTCGTCGGCGCCGGCCTGCTCAGCGGCGCGATCGTCCACCACCCACTCGACCCCGCCCGCTACAACCTCATCGCCGCCGCCGGCGCCGCCCTCTTCCTCACCGCCGCCCTCGCCACCGAACTCCAGCAAGGCCGACCCACCACAGCACGCCTGACCACCGTGCTCGGCACCTCCCTTGCTCTGTCCTTCGGCATCGGCATGCTCAGCGGCGGAATGCAGCACTTCGAGGACTTCCCCGACCGCGCCGCCGCCCTCATTCCCGCAGGCTTGCTGCTCTCCTTCCTCGCCTACACCCTCAAGGAGGCCCGAAAGCCCTGGCGCCGCATCCTCGGCCCGGTCGGCCTGACCATCCTCCTCATCGCCGCCGGCGGGTACGTGGGCCTGCGGCAGGTGGCCGCCGGCATGTCCGTTCCCGCCGGCGGCCACCACCACGGCACCACCGAGGACGGCCACCAGGAACAGGAGGACGAAGGGGCGGCTCACGACCACGAGGACACCGGCAGCACGCCCACCGCGCCCGCCACCGGCCAGCAGACGGCACCGGCCCCCGGCCCCTCGACCGCTCCCGGCACCCCCGCTGCGCCGGCCACCGCCCGCGCCACGCCAACCGTTCCGCCGCACGGCAGTCCCGGCCACCACCACTGACCGCCACTGCCGGCTGGATACCCCCTAGGGGTATATGATTTTGATGTGCCATACCTGGAGGGGGCACGCTGGACGGGAATGGGGATGACCGACCGTGGACCACGCCGCTCACCAGGCCAAGGCAACTCACGACCACTCGATGCACCGCGAGGGCGGCGCGACCGCTCCAGCTGGAGCCTCGTGGGCAACCGCCGCGAAGGCGGCCCTGCACTGCCTCACCGGATGCGCCATCGGCGAGATCCTTGGCATGATCATCGGAACCGCGCTGACCTGGAACAACGTGCAGACCATGATCCTGGCCATCGCGCTGGCCTTCCTCTTCGGCTATTCCTTCACCCTCTACGCCGTCCGCCGGGCAGGCCTGGACTGGGCGAGTGCGATCAAGGTGGCGCTGGCCGCGGACACCGTCTCCATCGCCGTCATGGAGCTCGTCGACAACGGGATCATCGCCCTGGTGCCCGGCGCGATGGACGCCCAGCTTTCCGACGGGCTCTTCTGGTCGAGCCTGCTGGGCGGGTTCGCCGTCGCCTTCCTGCTCACCACCCCTGTCAACAAGTGGATGATCGGCCGCGGAAAGGGCCACGCCGTCGTCCACGCCCACCACTGACAGCGAACCGCATTCAGTCTGGGTTTTCTCAGGTCATGAGGGTGTGGACTGCGGTGATCAGGCGGCTGATGTGGTTGGTCGAGCATCGGGCCTTGCGGAAGATCTTCCGTGCCTTCAGCCGGGCGAAGGCGCGTCCCGGACCCGCTCGCGGGCCGGGCGCGGCCATGGCATGCCGTCGGACGGTTCTCGGCACGGTGTCGTAGAGCCAGCTCCAATAACCGGCTTGGATCAAGATGGTCCGCGCGAGCCCGGCGGTGTGGTGACCGTCCTCTCCGGGTCATCCCGTCTCGATGCTGGCCGTACTTCGGCAACCGACAAGGGGCCGAGTGCTGAGGCATGGGCCGGTCTTTGCGGCGGCACCGTCCGGGCGGTGCCGCCGTCACGCACGGATCTTCGGACCCGCACGGTGCCCGTGGGGGAGCTCGGCGGAGGCCGTCGCGGCGCTGGACGCGGCGCGGACCGGGGACGTCGTCCAGGTCGCCGCCGGCAGCTTCGCGGGAAGCGTCGACCTGGTGGCCGACGTCGAGGGTTACTACACCACCACGGCCGGCGACAACGCCGTCGGTGCGGGCTTCGTCCAGCCGACCGTGCCGACCCAGGTCCTGGACACCCGCAACGGTACCGGCGCCGCCAAGGCCCGACTCGTGGGCGGCTCGAAGCTCGTCGTCAGGGTGGCGGGCACCCACGGCGTCCCGGTCGGCGCGAGGTCCGTGCTGGTCAACCTGACCGGCGTCGAACCGACCAACGGCACCTGGCTGGCCGCCTACCCGGCGGGTACGGCCCGTCCGGGCGTCTCCAACCTCAACCTCGACAAGGGCACCGTCCGCCCGGTCCTGGCTCTGGTGCCCGTCGGGGCCGACGGCTCCATCGAGATCTACAACGCCTTCGGCAGCGTCGATGTCGTCGCTGCCGTCCAGGGCTACTACCTGGGCTGACGCGGTTGACCCGCCCCGCCGCCCCGCCGAACCGGTCCCGCGGGCGTCGAAGCGAGGCGTCGCCTCAGTTGACCCGGTCCGTCGGCGACGGATCTGGGCGGCACCGGTTCCGGGTGATCCGCCACGCACGGCCAGGCCGCTCCGCGCGCCTATCCGTGCCAGGCCGGTAGGCGTTTCTCGGTGAACGCGTGGGCGCCTTCGGTGGCGTCGACGGTGGTGAAGACGGGGGTGCTGAAGGGGTCCTGGACGGTGTAGGCGGCGTGGTCGTCGAGGCCGCGGGTGTTCTGGACGATCTGCTTCGTGAGGTGGACGGCGTCGCGGGAGTGGGCTTGGACGCGGCCCGCCAGGGTGAGGGCCGCGTCGAGGGCCCCGCCTTCGGGGGTGAGCCGGTTGACGAGTCCGTGGCGGGCTGCGTCCGGTGCCGGGAGCGGGGCTGCGGTCAGGAGCATCTCCATGGCCAGGTGGTAGGGGAGGCGGCCGGGGAGGCGGATGGCGCCGCCCTCGGCGGCGATCAGCCCGCGGGCGACCTCGGGCAGGGCGAAGAACGCGGTGTCGGCGGCGGTGATCAGATCGCAGGACAGGGCGAGTTCGAAGCCGCCGGCCACCGCCGCGCCCTCGATCGCGGCGATCAGCGGTTTGCGGATGCGGGCGCGGGTCAGCCCGGCCAGGCCGCGGTCGGCGACGAGCGGGACGCCTTCGGCGGGGAACGCCTTGAGGTCCATGCCGGAGCAGAAGTGGCCGTCTGCTCCGGTCAGGATGCCGACGTCCAGGGCGGGGTCGGCATCCAGACGGGTCAGCGCCGTGTCCACGGCTTGGGCCAGGGCGCGGTTGACGGCGTTGCGGACCCGGGGCCGGTTCAAGGTGATGAGCAGGACGCCGGGGCGGGGCTCGGTCACCATCACGGGGTCTTGGGTGTCCATCCGGTTCTCCTGGTGGTCAGTTGCGCACGACGGGCAGAGCGGCCAGCCCGCGCATCACCCGGGTCGGCCGCCAGGGCAGCTCGTCGGCAGGCTTCGCCAGCTGGACGGGACCCAGGCGTCGCAGCAGCAGGGGCAGCGCGGTGCTGCCTTCGAGGCGGGCCAGAGCGGCACCGATGCAGAAGTGGGGTCCGTAGCCGAAGGCAAGGTGGTCGTTGGGTGTTCGGCCCAGATCGAGCCGGTCCGCGCCGGGGAAGTGCGCCTCGTCGCGGTTGGCGGAGCCGATCAGGAGGCTGACGATGTCGCCTTCCTCGATCTGCTGCCCGTGGAGGGCGATCGGTTCCGCCGCGCAGCGGAACGTCGCGTCCCGCACCGGGGAGTCGTAGCGCAGCAGTTCCTCGACCGCGGAGGCGACCAGCCCGGGACCGGTGTCGGGGCCGGTGAGCCGGGCGGCCTGGGCGGGACAGTGGAGCAGGGCCAGGGTGCCGTTGCCGACGAGGTTCATGGTGGTGTCGTGTCCCACCAGGAGCAGCAGGTAGGCGGTGGAGCGGAGTTCCTCCTCGCTCATGGCGCCGTTCTCGTCGCTGGCGCGTACGAGGGCGCCCAGCAGGTCCACCGTGCTGCTCTCGTTCGCGCTGCGCTTGTCGGCGACGAGCGTGTCCAGCAGGGCGTGCAGGTCGTGTTCCTGTCGGCTCGGGTCGAGGTCTGCTGCCGGGGCGATGGTGGCCATGAGGGTGGCGCGGGTCGCCGGGGTGTCCAGTCCGTCGGGTACGCCCAGGATGGCGCAGATCATCCGGAAGGTCAGCGGCGCGGCGAAGTCCGCGATCACGTCGACGTGGACGTGGTGCTCGATCCGGTCCAGCAACCGGTTCGCGGTATCGGTGATGAGGGGTTCCAGCTGCGCGATCCGGCGGGGCACGAACGCCGTGTTCACCAGGGTCCGCAGGCGGGTGTGGTCCGGGGGGTCGGCGTGGACCAGGTGCCGGTTCAGCCCGGTCGGCCCCGGGACGTAGCCGGGGACCCGGCCCGGGTCCTTGCTCAACCGGCGATCGGTCAGCAACGCGCGGACGTCGGTGTATCGGGAGACCTGCCATACGGTGGGCCGACCGGCCCTGCGGTCCGCGTGCACGGGCGCATACCGACGCAGCCACGCGAAGTAGGGATACGGATCCTGCACCCGCGCGGCCAGCAGCTCAGCCGGCGCAGACGGGACAACGGGAACAGGCACGGAAGCTCCGGACTCGGGGCCGACACAAACACCGCGCCAACGACCGCTGACACCCGAAGGGTGCGGGAACCGCCGCATTCCGGGCAACCGGACGGCCAGGACTACCCCGATGGACCAGTTCAGGGTCCTCTGTCGCGAGATCCTGACCGTTTGCCAGGTGAGTTTGACCGCCCGGCTCACCGGCGACCGGGCACTTACCGTCACCTTCTGCATGCTTGGCGTCATGATGGTCCGGTGTGCTCGAACCCGGCACCCCCGTCGACTTTGATGAAGGGCACCTCCGTGGCAACCGCTCGTTTCGCGTTCCAGACGCCGCCCGGCCAGGGCAAGGAGTTCATCTTCGAACTGACCAGTGACGCCCTGATCGCCCACGCCCGCAAGGTCCTGAGCGGTGAGGAGACCCTCAAGACCCACGTCCAGGGCAGGATTGTGAAGAAGAAGGCGTCCTACAACCCGGACTTCAGCTTCTACCTCGACCCGGCCACCATCAGCTTCTTCGACGTGGGGAGCGAGTTCTGCGACTCCAGGGCGGAGTATGCCGAGGACCACTTCGATGAGATCGCCGGACCTTTCCTTCCCGGCGGCCACTGGTGCCCGTGGGCGTCAGGGCTGACCCGCGAGGTCAAAGCCTGACCCGGAGGCGGCGAAGCCCCCGGCTGCTGCAGGAGGAGCGCAGGGGGCTTCGTCATGCCCCGGGAGTCGGAAACCTGCGGCCCCCGGAACCGTCGCACTCACCTGGCAAACGGTCGAGATCACCTGCCCAAGGACACTCGGTCAGTCCTGCCGGAAGTGGATCTGACGGTACCGCAGGGACCTGGAAGACCGGTGATCATGGGTTCCCCTGACCGGCGCCCGCTGTGGCAGCCCTTCTCCGGGCCCGCCATCGACACCCCCGTCCAGCCGTCCAGCCGTCCCGCGGGGCCCGGCTGCTCGCCGTCGGCTCGGCAGGTGATCGGCAGGTGAGGCGGAAGGCCCCGGCGTCAGCGGCTCGGAACAGGCGGCGGGCGAGGGCGCTGTCGTGGTGGTGGACGGCCACCCGCCGGCCCGGGGGCGTGGACGGGCCGTGGCCGGCCCCGGCGACCACCGGGGCCGCCGTTCGCCGGAAGTGTCACCCCGGAAGTGTCGCCGGAGGCTCCGGGGCTCAGTCGGCGAGGAGGGCGTCCACGACGGCCTTGCCGACGCGGGCGACCCGGTCGGCCGTCCAGTAGGCGGGCTCCTCCATCGAGGAGACGTAGTAGCCGCGGGTCAGGAGCGACAGCACGTCGGCGGCGAGGGCCGCGTCGGGCACCCCGGCGGCGATGGAGGCGTCGAGGAACTCCTGGCGCGAGTCGCGGGGTTCCTGACGGTCGACCCCGGCCGGGTCGACGTGCGCGGCGGAGAGCATCTCGACCCACAGCGTGCGCAGGAGCAGGTCGTCGGGCTCGGTGCTGAGGTGCCACTCCACGGTGGCGCGCAGTCGGTCCGCGCCGGTGCGGTCGCCGACGTGGGACTCCAGGTCGGCGCGCCACTGGGACTCCGCCGCGCGGACGGCGTTGAGGATCAGGGCCGTCCGGGTGGGCACGTAGTTGGTGACCATGGCCGTGGAACCGCCGAGCTCCTTGGCGACGGCGCGGATGGTGATCGCGCGCGCACCGTCACGGGCGGCGACCGTGAGGGTCGCCCGGGCGATTGCCTTGCGGCGCTGGACTTCGTCGACGTCGATCGGCATGGAGGAAACCTAGCTCAGAGGGGGGTTGACGCAGAACACCGCGAAATGCAACATTGTTATATCACGACGTTTTCTCAATGTCCTCCAGCCGGGCCGGCGAGGTGCCTGCCGAATGGATCCCGCGCCGGCTCCGACCCGGCCGCGTCGTGGCCGTGACCGGAGGTCCGGCGCGGTGACCTCGTACGTCGCCGCGCCGCGCCGGATGCCGGCCGGCCCGTGAAGCGCCATCCGAACCACCGACCCGTGTCCTCCGTCGGCGCCGCGACCTGTCGTGCGGCCCGGCGGTCGACGACCCGGGAGGAGAATTCCGATGTTCTGCCCGCCCCGCACCGCCGCGCCTGTCCGAACCCGCTGCCACCGCCGTGCCGGAGAGTGCCGGGCCGCGGTCCTCCGCCTCCCCGCGACCCCCCGGGCCGCGCGCCTCGCGCGCTCCCGCTGCACCCGGCTGCTGGCGGTGTGGGGCGTGCCGGCCGACGACGCGATCGTCGTCCTCGCCGAGTTGGTGGCCAACGCGGCGGAGCACGGAGGGAGTGAGATGGTCGTGCGCCTCCATCGCTGCGGCGACCGCCTGGAGATCGAGGTCGTCGACAGCGGGGCCTCCCGGTCGCTCCCCGATGTTCCCGGGGCCGGTGCGGTGGGTGACCTGGAGGGGCTCAGGGGGAGGGGTCTGCCGATGGTGTCCGCACTGTCCGAGCGGTTCCTCCTCCGCCGGGAGGCGGACGGCTCCACCCGTGCGCTCGCGCTCGTCCGGGTGGACGGCCGGGTCGCGGCCGTGCGTCCCCCCGACCTCCGCGGATCCTTTGCGGTGGCGTGCGGGCTCCAGGCGTCGCCGGCGTGAACCCCGCCGCCCGAACGGGGGTTGACGCTGGTCCGTACGTAATGCAACGCTGTTGTATCACAGTGTTTTTCAAGCGATTCGCTCCCATGGAGGGCCGCATGAGCCTTGCCGTCCAGCGCGTCACCCCGCAGCCCGTCCCACCGCACGCCCAGCAGCACATGGTGCGCATGCGCGACGGAGTGCTGCTGGCCACCGACGTGTACGCCGCCCGCCGGCCCGAACCGGTGCCGGTGCCGACCGTCCTGGCCCGCCTGCCCTACGACAAGAACAGCCGCTACGTCTTCTTCGACCGGATCGCGGAGCGGTTCACCGCCCGCGGCTACGCCGTGGTCGTCCAGGACGTCCGCGGCAAGTTCCGCTCCCAGGGCCGGACCCTCGGCTGGACCGGCGAGGTGGACGACGGGTACGACACCATCGAATGGATCACCCACCAGCCCTGGTCCAACGGGATCGTCGGCATGTTCGGCGACTCGTACTACGGGTTCACCCAGTGGTCGGCCGTCTCCAGCGAGCACCCCGCCCTCCGCGCCATCGTCCCCCGGGTGACCTGCACCAGCAACGGCCCCGGCATCGCCAGCTACGACACCGGATCCGGTCCGCAGCCGCTGTGGCTGGAGGGCGCCACCTACCAGGCGCAGGTCTGGATCGACAACGACATCCACGAGTTCGACGTCGACCTCGGCACCCGCCCGATCGCCGCGGCCTACGAGGAGGCGTTCGCCGCGATCGGCAAGCGCTCGGCCGGCTTCGACCTCATCGCCGCGGGCATCCCCCTGGCCCCCTACAACGGCCCGCACCCCTACGACGCCCGGCCCGTGCCGGTGCTGCACTGCGTGGGCTGGTTCGACAACCTCGGCATCGCCCACATGCGCGACTACACCGAACTCGCCCGGCGCCCCGGATGGTCGGCCGTGCAGTACCTCGTCGCCGACACGATCGACCACGAGAACTACTTCCTGGAGAACGCCCCGGTACCGCCGGAGGACGACCACCTGGTCCACGACGCCGCCCTCGACCGCATGATCGACGCCTACACCGGCCCGGCCGCCGACTTCTTCGACGTCTTCCTCAAGGGCACCGCCCGGCCCGAAACGCTTCCCCGTGTCCGGTGGAAGCTCGGCCACGTCGGCTGGCGCACCGCGGCCACCTGGCCGCTGCCGGAGGCGGTGGAGACCGAACTGCACCTCGCCGACCCGGACGCCGCGACCGGCCCCGCCCCCGGCGGCACGCTCACCGCCCGTCCCCCCCGCGCGACGGAGGCGGTGGACTGGCGCTACGACCCGGACGACCTCGTACCGTCCGCCGCCGCCGACACCTTCCTGCAGCTGCGCGACCACGCCGACGAACGCCGCACCCTCGACCGGGACGACGTCCTCGCCTTCACCACCGCCGCCGCGGACACCCCCCTCGACCTCGCCGGTCCCGTCCACGCCGTGCTGCACGTGGAGAGCACGGCCCCCACCTTCGACGTGTTCGTCCGCCTCCTCGACCTCGCACCGGACGGCACGGCACGGCTGATCGTGCGCGGCTGCGCCCAGGCCGACCGGCCCGGCGAGGTCGGGATCGCCCTGGGCCACACCGGGTACCGGGTGCGCCCCGGCCACCGCCTCGCGCTGATGGTCGCCTCCAGCGACTTCCCGAACCACCTCCCCAACTCCGGTACGCCGGAGAACCCGTGGCTCACGACGACCCCCAAGGCGAGCCGGCAGAAGCTCCGCACCGGCCCCGCCCACCCCTCCCGTCTGCGCCTGACCGTCCTGCCCGAAAGCGGCGAATAGCCCCTGCCCTTGGAGGGCCCATGCCCCCTCTGCGAGTCGTCCCCCACACGCCGGCGCCCCGCCGCCGGAGCGCACCGCGCGGCGGTCCGGGAGGCGGTCCCCGATGACGCTCCGGTACGTCGCCACCCGCCTGGGCATGCTCGTCGTGACCGTGCTCGTCTCCAGCCTGGCCATCCACGGCGCCATGTTCCTCACCCCCGGCGACCCCGCCACCCTCCTCGTCGGCGGCAGCCGCAACCCCGACCCCGCAGTGCTGGCGCAGATCCACCGCGAGTACCACCTCGACGACCCGTTCCTCCAGGGCTACTGGCACTGGCTGAGCGGCTGCCTGCGCGGCGACTTCGGCACGTCCCTCGTCTACCGCGACTCCGTCGCCGACCTCGTCGGCGCCCGCGTCGGCGACACCCTCGCCCTGGTCGGCTACGCCTCCGTGCTCGTCCTGGCCGCGGGCATCGTCATCGGCACCGTCGCCGCGCTGCGCGGCGGCCGGACGGAGACGCTGGCCACCACCGTCACGGCGGGGGCGATGGCGGTGCCGACCTTCGTCCTGGCCGTCCTGCTCATCTGGCTGTTCGCCGTCCGGCTCCCGTGGTTCCCCGTGTACGGCTCGGGCGACGGCTTCACCGGCACCCTCTCCCACCTGACGCTGCCGGCCGTCGCGCTGGCGATGACCTGGATCGGCTACGTGGCCCAGGTGACCCGCACCGCCGTCCGCGCGGAGATGCGCGCGGAGCACGTGGAGACCGCGCGCAGCCGCGGGATCCCCGAGTGGACGGTGATCAGGAGGCACGTCCTCCACAACGCCTCCGGCCCCGTGTTCGCCGTCTCCGGGGTCGCCGTCGCCGGTCTCATCGCCACCGCCGCCGTCGCCGAGCAGGCGTTCGGGACCGGAGGGCTGGGAGCCCTCATGATCGAGGCCGCGTCGAAGCAGGACATGGCCGTGGTCCAGGCCGTCTCGCTGATCTTCGTGGTCGTGTTCGTCGTCCTCAACACCGCCGTCGACCTGGCCGGCGCCGCGCTCGACCCCCGAGCCGCACAGAAGGGGTCCGGATGACCGCCGCCCTGTCCACCCGTACCGCCGCCGAGCCGAGGGCCGTCGTCCCGCGCGACCGTCTGACGACCGGCGCCGGCTGCGTGGTCGTCCTGTTCGTCCTGCTGGCCGTGTTCGGCCCGCTGATCGCCCCGCACGACCCGAACGCCGTCGACCCCTTCGGCGTCAACGCGGGGCCGTCCGCCGCCCACCTCCTCGGGACGGACGACACCGGCCGCGACCTCCTGTCACGCCTGATCAGCGGCACCCGGGCCAGCCTCGCCGCCCCCACGGTGGTGGTCGTCGTCTCGACGTCGCTCGGCACCCTCCTCGCGCTGGCCGCCGCCTGGTCCGGCGGATGGCTCGACCGGGTCGTCTCCGGGGCCCTGGACATCGTGTTCGGCTTCCCCGGGCTGATCATGGCCGTCCTCGCCGCCGCCGTCTTCGGCGCCGGGCTCACCGCGCCGATCGCCGCCCTGTCGATCGCCTACCTGCCCCTCATCACCCGCGTCGTGCGGTCCGCCGCCCTCAGGGAACGCCACCTGCCGTACGTGTCGGCACTCCAGCTCCTCGGCGCCCCGACCGCCCGCATCTGGCTGCGGCACCTGCTGCCGAACCTGCTGCCCCTCGTCCTCGTCCAGGCCACCATCGGCTTCGGCTACGCGCTGCTCGACGTCGCCGCGATCTCCTTCCTCGGCCTCGGCAGTCAGCCCCCGGCCCCGGAATGGGGGCTGATGGTGTCCAACGGGGCACCCTCGATCCTCGCCGGCCAGCCGCAGCAGTCGCTCTACGCCGGCCTCGCCATCCTCGTCGTCGTCGTCGCGTTCAACCTGCTCGGCACAGGACTGTCGCGCCGCCTGCTCGGAGAGAACGCATGAGCCCCGCACCCCTGCTCGAGATCAGAGCGCTCAGGATCGACCTGCTGCTCGACGGCGCCGTCCGGACCGTCGTCCACCGTGCCGACCTGAGCATCCCCGAGGGAACGGCCCTCGCGCTGGTCGGCGAATCGGGATCGGGCAAGTCCCTGACCGCCCGGTCCGTCATGCGCCTGCTGCCCGGGGCGGCCCGGATCCACGGCGACCTGCTGTTCGCGGGGGAGTCCGTCCCCTTGATGACACCCGAACGCCTGCGCGAGTTCCGTGCGTCCGACGTGGCCATGGTCTTCCAGGACCCGAGAGCGCACGTCAACCCGGCGCGCAGCATCGGCGACTTCCTGATCGAGGGCCTGACCGCCGGTCGCCGCGTCCCGGCCGCCGAAGCGGTCGCCAGGGTCACCCGGATCCTGCGGGAGGTCGGCATCGCGGACGCCGAACGGCGCATGCGCCAACGCCCCCACGAACTCTCCGGGGGCCTGCTCCAACGCGTCATGATCGCCGCCGCGCTCGCCGCCGAACCGCGTCTGCTGCTCGCCGACGAGCCGACCACGGCACTCGACGTCACCACCCAGGAGGAGGTGATGGCCATCATCTCCGAGGCCCGCGAAGCCCACGGACTCGCCATGCTGTTCATCACCCACGACCTCGAACTGGCGGCCGCCGTGTGCGACCGGGTCGCCGTCATGTACGCGGGCACCACCGTGGAGAACCTCCCCGCCGACCGGTTGCGCGGCCGCGCCGCACACCCCTACACCCGGGCCCTGCTCGCCTCCCGCCCCTCGGTCGACGACGCCGGCGCCGTGCTGCGCGCCATCGACGGCAGACCGCTCTCCGGCTTCGAGGCGCCCGGCGGATGCGCGTTCGGCGACCGGTGTCCCCGCGTCCAGGATCTCTGCCGCAGCGACCGGCCACGCCCGACCCCGGCCGGCGACGGCACGGCGTCCTGCCACTTCCCGCACACGGTCTCGCCCGAGGAGGCAGGCAGCCATGCTTGACGTCCGCAACCTGCGCAAGGAGTACGGCGACTTCGTCGCCGTCGACGACGTGGCCTTCTCGCTTCCGGAGCGGGGCTCGCTGGCGATCGTCGGCGAATCCGGCTCGGGCAAGACCACCACCGCCCGCATGGTCGCCGGGCTGGAGATCCCCACCGGCGGACACGTCGCCGTCGCCGGCCGGGAGCGCCGGCCGGGTCGGCCGGGCTCGCGGGAGCGGCGGGCCCGGGGCCGGCAGATCCAGATGGTCTTCCAGGATCCGTACTCCTCCCTCGACCGGCGGCAGCGCGTCGGCGACGCCGTCGCCGAGGCCGTCCGGCTGCACCGGCGGCTCCCCGCCGACGGCCTCCGGGCCCGGGTGGCCGAGCTGCTGGACATGGTCGGCCTGGACGACCGTCAGGCGCGCGCCCTGCCCAGGGCGCTGTCGGGCGGACAGCGCCAGCGCGCGGCGATAGCCCGGGCGCTGGCGGCCGAGCCGCAGGTGCTGATCCTCGACGAGGCGATCGCGGCCCTGGACGTGTCCATCCAGGCGCAGATCCTGGGCCTGCTGGCGCGCATCCGGGCGGAGACCGGGACGGCGCTGCTGTTCATCACCCACGACCTCGGAGCCGTTCGGCACGTCAGCGACGACGTCCTGGTGATGCAGGCGGGCCGGGTCGTCGAACGCGGTCCGGTCGCCGCCGTCCTCGACGACCCGCAGGACCCGTACACGCAGCGCCTCATCGCCTCCATCCCGAAGCCGGGCTGGAAGCCGCGGAGGAGGGGTGGCCCGGCCGCCGCCTGAGGTCCGGTACGACGACCGGACCACGAGGACGTCCGCCCCGGCTCCGGGGCGGACGTCCTCGGCGTTGGTGCGGTCGGGCGTTGGTGCGGTCGGGCGGTCGGGCGGGCGCCGGGTCCGGGCCGCGGCGCGGACCGGCGGGAGGCGGCCCTGCGGCGGCCACCCCGGGGGCCACGGAAGCGCTGCCCGGCCGCGGTGGGCGGGCAGCGCTGAGGGGCGGAGCCGGCGCGGGGTGCTCGGGCCGCGCGCCGGCTACGCGGTGCCGATCAGCGCCACGGTCACGGCCTCGGTGTCCGCGGCGCGCTCGGCCGGCGTGGGCGGCCGGAGGCGGCTGCCGGCCCAGCCGAGGAGGAAGCCGAGGGGCACGGTCGCCACGGCGATGTTCTGCAGCGGGAACCAGTGGAAGTCGACGCCCGGGAGGAGCGAGTACGGCTGCCCCGAGACGGTCGGCCCGAAGACCTGCAGCAGGACGCAGCAGGCCAGCGAGCCGTAGAGGGTCCACAGCATCCCCAGCCGGGAGAAGCCGGGCCAGAAGAGCGTGTAGACCAGGGCCGGCAGGATCACCGACGCCGCGGCGGCGGCGGCGAACGACGCCAGGAAGAGGACGCTCCATCCGCGCAGCAGGACGGCCAGGAGCACGGCGACCGCCCCCAGCGCGACGATGGCCCACTGGGCCACGGTGAGTTCCTGCTTGTCGGTGGCCCTCCCGCGGCGCAGGGCCCCGGCGTGGACGTCGTGGGACAGGGCCGCGGCGCCGGCGAGGGCGAGCCCGGCCACCGAGGCGAGGGCGGTCACGAAGACGGCACAGGCGACGGCCGTGAACAGGATCCGGCCGCCGGTCCCCTGATCGAGGGCGTCGGTGAGCAGGAGCAGCGCCGAATTGCCCTGCGGGTCGTCCGTGGCGATCGCGTGCACCCCCACGATCGCGGCGGCGGCCAGGCCGAGCAGGACGACCGTGCTGTAGAAGAGGCCGACCATGACGGCCGCGTAGCCCGAGGCGCGGCGCGCGGCGCGGCCGTCCACGGACGCGCCGACGCGCATGAGGAGGGGCGGCACCACGGCGGAGCCGAGGGACACGGTGAGGCAGAGCGAGAACCGTTCCAGTGAGCCCGTCGCGGTGGTGCCGAAGAGCAGGCCGGGGGCGTGGAAGACGGCGGCGCCGCCCGATCCGATCGCGGCGCGTTCCATCAGCGCACCGGGGTCCCAGTCCAGCGTGCCGGCGGAGGCGAGGGCCGCTGCGACGACGACGCCGAAGACGAGCAGCGCCTTGCCGGTCTGGATCATGCTGGTGCCGCGCATGCCGCCGAACGCCGCGAAGGTGATGACCAGCAGGCCGCTCAGCACCGTGCAGACCAGGGCGGCCCCGGGCGTCCGCGTGCCGAGGAGGTACGCGATGGCCTCGCCGGCGACCGTGAGCTGGACGACGGTCAGCGGTACGCACACCGCCACCGTCGTCACCGCGCCCGCGATCCGGGCCGCCCGCCCGGTCGTGCGGGTGGCCAGGACCGAGCCGAGGGTGAAGCGTCCGGTGTTGCGCAGCGGTTCGGCCAGGACGAGCAGGAGGACCATGGACGCGCTTGCGCTGGCGGCGGTCGCCATGCCGTCGTACCCGGTGAGGGCGACCGTGCCGATCGGGCTGAGCAGGGCGGTCGCGGGAATGTAGTCGCCGCACAGCGCGAGGGAGTTGCGCAGCGCGGGCAGGGAGCGCTCCGCGGTGTAGAAGTCGGCGGTGGTGTCGTTGCCCACGCCGGCGATCAGGCAGAGCAGGAAGCAGAGGCAGATGACGACGAGGAAGGTGGTCAGCGGAGTGACCAGGGCGGAGTCACCGCCGGCGAGGAGGGTCGGGGTGGTCACGGCCGGACCCGGCCGGTGCCGTGACCGTACGCGGCTCTCGCCAGCGCGTCGGCGTGCGGGTCGCAGCGGGTGCGGCAGGCGCGGTCGTACCAGAGCGCGGAGGCCGGCACGGTGGCCGCCTGGAGGCTGAGGAGCAGCATTCCGAGGGTGTACCCGCCCGGCAGCGGGGTCGCGAGCCGGCTGCCCGCCGTGGAGGCGAGCAGGGACACCGCGAGGCCGACGGCGGCGTTGACCGCCAGCAGCCGTCGTCGCAGGCGGCGCGAGGTGAGACGCAGGAGCTCACGGGCGGGATGGCCGCCGGGGCCGGATCGAGGTGGTTCGTGCAGGACGCGTTCGAACATGGACATCGGGACGACTCCTGGGTCTCGGTGCGTGGGGGGTGCGGTGCGTGGGGGGGTGCGGTCCGCGCCTGCGGCGGAAGCCGACGCGTCGCGCCCCCGGCGGTCCTCGGGACCGCCGGGGGCGCGACGTTCACACGGGGTCGGTCGGCGGGCGGGTCACTTGCCGGTGCCGCCGAGGGCGGCGGCCCACGGCATGCCCATGTAGGCGAAGGAGGTCGGCGCGCCGCTGAGGCGCTTGTTCATGAACATCCGCTCGTGCGTGGTGGCCAGGTAGACCGCGGGGGCGGTGGGGGTGAAGAGGGCCTGGGCCTGGGCGTACGCGGTGGCGGAGGCGGAGGGGTCGGAGGCGGTGCGGGCCCGGTCGAGGAGCCGGGTCACCTCGGCGTCGTCGTAGCCGGTCCAGTTGAAGATGCCGCGGGGGGTGACCATCTCGGCGACGTACGAGGCGGGGTCCGGCATGGTGACGTAGCCGAAGGTCAGCACGAGGTCGAGGTTCTTGCGGACGGAGGGGTCGTAGAAGAGGGACGACATCTCGGTGGGCTGGAGCTGCTTGATCTCGATGTCGATGCCGATCTTCCCGGCCGCCGCCTGGATGAAGGTCATGGCCTGGAGGGACCGCTGGTCGCCGGCCGGAATGGCGGCCGTCAGGGGGCGGGAGAGCGGGCCGGCCTGCCGGACGAGGTCCTTCGCCCGTGCGGGGTCGGGCTTCGAAACGGCGGGCAGCGCCGCGTAGGCCGCGTCGAACCGGTCGGCGGCCTTGTCCCCGCTCCAGACCGGCGGGGGGACGAGCGACTTCAGGGGGGTGGCGTCGCCGCCGAAGACGTTCCTGATCAGCGCGTCGCGGTCGATGATCTGCGACAGGGCGTCGAGGCGCCGGCGGTCGGCGGCGGGGGACGCCGCGTTCGTGGGGATGAGCAGCACGTTCTGCGTCGAGGGGCCGAGGTGGATCGCACCGGAGCCCGCCCTGGCCAGTGCGGTGGCGCTGCTGGGCGGCAGCTCGTAGGTGCCGTCCACCTCGCCGGAGAGGAGTGCGCTGGTCAGCGTGTTGCTGTTGGTGAGGAACCGGAACTGGACCTGGTGCGCCTTGGGCTTCAGCGCGGCGTCCCAGTAGGAGGTGTTGCGTTCGAGGGTGATGCCGCTACCCGACTCCCAGGAGCCGAGTGTGAACGGGCCCGTGCACATGAGGCCGCCCTTGGCCGTGCCGTAGGCCGCGCCCGCCTTCTCGGTGTACGCCTTCTGGTTCACGGCGCCGAACGACGTGGAGAGCGCCTTGGGGAGCGTCTGGTCGTACGTCCTGGTGGTCAGCGTCACCTGGTTCGGCCCGGTGGCGGTGATCGACGTGACGGCGGCGAGGTAGTTCCCGTAGAGCGCCTGCGTCCTGGGGTCGCGCTGGCGCTCCAGGCTGTAGACGACGTCCTGGGGGGTCATGGGGGAGCCGTCCCAGAACGTCACGTCGGGGCGGAGGTCGAGGACGAGGGTGTGGTCGTCGGTCCAGCCGACCTTCCGGGCCAGCCCGGGGCTCAGGGAGAAGTCCGCGTTCATCCGGGTCAGGGTGTCGCAGAGGTTCGCCTCGACGGTCTGGGGCGAGTAGTCGCCGATCTTCGCGGGGTCCAGGGTGGTGGGTTCGCCGTAGGGCAGTGCCCAGGTCACCCGGTCGAGGTCGGCGTCGCCGGGGGTCGTCGTGGTGGTGAGGCGTTCGGTCCGGGGCGCGGCGTCGCCTCCGTTCGACGAGGTGGTGCAGGCGGTGACGGCCAGCAGGCTGATGCCCGTGAGCACCGTCAGCACCGACTTCTTCGCAGCCATGGCTGTGCTCCTGTCGAGAGGAGTGAGGGGGAGGGCGCTCGTGATGGGGGTGAGCGCCAGGACGACGAGACGTCGTAAACTAACGTCATATAACGCTGTTGCATGTCACGCTCGCATCTGGTGAGCTGGTGAGTCAAGAGCGAGGTGCGAGGTGGTCGCCGGTGCGGTTGCGCCGGCCCCCCGCTCCCTTCAGGCCGCCCCGCGGTGCGCGCGGCGGTCCCTTCCGAGGCATTGGAGAACCCTCATGTCCTTCACTCCGGCCCTGCGCTTCGCCTTCGAGATCCGAGCCGAGGTGGCCGGGACGCTGCACGTCGGCCACGGTGACGGCGAGGTCACCGAGTTCACCCCCATTACCGGTGGCACCGTCGACGGACCCCTGCTGCGCGGGGAGGTGCTGCCCGGCGGGGGCGACTGGAGCAGCACCCGCGGGACGGTCTGCCAGCTCGACGCGCGCTACCTGCTCCGCGCGGAGGACGGCGCCGTGATCGACATCGTCAACCGCGGCTACTACGCGCCCAGGGCCGAAAGCCCCGACCAGTTCGACGGGGACCTCCGGGTCTCCGAGGCCGGCCACTACTACCGGACGTCCCCGGTCTTCCGCACGGACGCGCCGGCCCACCGCTGGCTCGCGGAGACGGTCTTCGTCGGCCTCGCCCGGCCGGACGGCGACGACGCGGTCGTCATCCGGATGTACGCGCTCGCGTGACGTGCCGCCGCCGGTGGCCGACGGCCGGGCCGCCGGCGGCGTGCTCCGCGTCCGGGCTCAGGACAGCGAGCGCCACGCCCCGTTCAGCGCCTCCCTGAAGCGGTCGACCTCCTCGGTGGTGAGTCCGGCGACCATGCGTTCCTCCAGCTCCCGGGCCGGTCCGGCGTACGCGGCGAGCAGTTGCCGGCCCGGCTCGGCGAGCAGGACGAGGCGCTCGCGACGGTTGCCGGGGTTCGGCTCGCGGCGGATCAGGCCGCGGCCCTCCAGCGTGCGGATCATGTCCGCCATGGACTGGGCCGTGACGAAGGAGTCGCGGGCCAGCTGGGCGGCGGAGATGCCGTCGTGCTGTTCCAGCACCGTCAGTGCGGTGTACTGCAGCGCCGTGATGCCGACGGGCCTGAGCAGCTCGTCGAGTCGTGCACGCACCGCCAGTTCCGTCCTCTTGACCAGGTACAGCAGCGAGGTGCTCACGGCCGTCCTCCTGCGGTGGCGGTCGGCGCGGGTCGGTTCACGTCGTTCCCCTTCGTCGGGCGCCGCCGGTGCGGCGGCGTGGCCAAGCCTAGGCCATTGACAGGAATCCTGATGATTGGCGAGACTCTATTCATCAGGATTCCTGTCGATCCTGGTCCGTGCCGTGCTCTCGGCCACCACCACACCCACCACCCCACCCACGAGAGGTGCACCCTCATGGATCTCCAGGGCAAAGTCGCCGTCGTCACCGGCAGCGGACGCGGTCTCGGACTCGCGTACGCACAAGCCCTCGCCGCCGCCGGCGCCGCCGTCGTCGTCAACGACGTCGACCAGGACGCCGTCGACGCCGCCGTCGCCTCGATCACCTCCGCCGGCGGCCGCGCCACCGGCGCCGTCGCCGCGGTCGGCGACGGCGACGCCGCCCGGCTGCTGGTCGACACCGCCGTGCAGGAGTTCGGCAGCCTGGACGTGCTCGTCACCAACGCCGGCATCCTGCGCGACCGCGTGCTGTGGAAGATGACCGACGACGACTTCGACGCCGTCGTCCGCGTCCACCTGCGCGGCACCTTCACCTGCGCCCGCGCCGCCGCGATCCGCATGCGCGAACAGGGCACCGGCGGACGGCTCGTCCTCATCTCCTCGCCGGCCGGCCAGCGCGGCAACTTCGGCCAGACCAACTACGCCGCCGCCAAGGCCGGCATCGTCGCCATGGCCCGCACCTGGGCCCTGGAGCTCTCCCGGGCCGGCATCACCGTCAACGCCGTCGTCCCGGTCGCCGCCACCGAGATGACCAGGACCATCCCGGCCTTCGCCCCGGTCATCGAGGAGGCCGAGCGCACCGGAGACCCGCTGCCCGACTGGCTGCGCAAGGAGGAGGGCCTCGGCACCGTCGAGGACGTCGCCGCCCTGATCACCTTCCTCGCCTCCGACGACTCCGGGGACGTCACCGGCCAGGCCATCGGCATCGGCGGCGACCGCCTCGCCCTGTGGGCCCACCCCCGGGAGAAGGCCGTCGCCCTCGCCGACGGCGGCTGGACCGCCGAGGCCATCGCCGCCCGGTGGCGCGACGGCGTCGGCGCCGAGCCCGAGACCTACGGCATCCCCGCACCCAAGGCCCCGGAGGCCTGACATGGCCGACCTCGCACTCGACCTCGACCGGCTGACCGCCATCGACGTGCACACCCACGCCGAGATCTCCAAGGACGGCCACGGCGCACTGAGCCCCGAGCTGTTCGGGGCCTCCGAGAAGTACTTCAAGGCCCACGGACACCGGCAGCCGACCATCGACGAGATGGCCGACCACTACCGCGAGCGCCGCATGGCCGCCGTGGTCTTCACCGTCGACGCCGAACACGCCACCGGCCACCCGCGGATCCCCAACGAGGAGATCGCGGAGAGCTGCGCCGCCCACGCCGACGCGCTGATCCCGTTCGCCAGCATCGACCCGCACAAGGGACGTGCCGGCGTGCGGGAGGCCCGGCGCCTGGTGGAGGAGCACGGCGTCCGCGGGTTCAAGTTCCACCCGAGCATCCAGGCGTTCGCCCCGAACGACCGGCTGGCCTACCCGCTGTACGAGGCCATCGAGGAGCTGGGCGTGCCCGCGCTCTTCCACACCGGCCAGACCGGCATCGGCGCCGGCGTCCCCGGCGGGGGCGGCATCCGGCTGAAGTACTCGAACCCGATGCTCGTCGACGACGTCGCCGTCGACTTCCCGGAGCTGCGGATCATCCTGGCCCACCCGTCCTTCCCCTGGCAGGACGAGGCCCTCGCGGTGGCCACCCACAAGCCGCACGTCCACATCGACCTGTCCGGCTGGTCGCCGAAGTACTTCCCGCCGCAGCTCGTCCGCTACGCCAACACCCTCCTCAAGGACAAGGTCCTCTTCGGCTCCGACTACCCGGTCATCACCCCCGACCGGTGGCTGGCCGACTTCGCGGAGCTCGACATCAAGCCCGAGGTCCGGCCGAAGATCCTCAAGGAGAACGCCGCCCGACTGCTCGGCCTGCTCACGGACTGAAGGAGTCCCCGTGCTGAACCAAGGCATCGGCTCGTGGCCGGCCCGCCGGGCCCGCAGGACGCCCGACCGGGTCGCCGTCGTCCACGAGGACCGCACCCGGACCTACCGCGACCTGCACCGGCGCGTCCTGCGGCTCGCCCACGGTCTGCGCGCCCTCGGCGTCGAGCCGGGCGACCGGATCGCGTACCTCGGCCCCAACCATCCGGCCTTCCTGGAGACCCTGTTCGCCGCCGGAACCCTCGGGGCGGTCTTCGTCCCGCTCAACACCCGCCTCGCCGCGCCGGAACTGGCGTACAACCTGTCGGACTCGGGCAGCACCGTCCTCGTCCACGCACCCGAGCAGGCCGGGGCCGCCCGGTCCGCGGCCGACGACGCCGGGATCCGGCACCGGATCGCCCTGGACGGCCCCGGTGACAGCGCCCTCGGGTACGAGGAGCTGATCGAGGGCGGCGCCGCCGAACCGCTGGACGTCGCCGTCGCCCCGGAGGACCCGTGCATGATCATGTACACCTCCGGGACCACCGGCCGCCCCAAGGGCGCGGTGCTCTCCCACGGGAACATCGTCTGGAACAGCGTCAACGTCCTCGTCGACACCGACCTCTCCGGCGACGAGGTGACCCTGGTCGTGGCCCCGCTCTTCCACACCGCGGGCCTCAACATGACCTGCCTGCCCACCCTCCTCAAGGGCGGCCGGGTGGTGCTCCTCGGCGCCTTCGACGCCGGGCTGGCGCTGCGCACCATCGAACGCCTGCGCGTCACCTACATGTTCGGCGTCCCGACGATGTACGACGCGATGGCAGCCCGGCCCGGCTGGACGACCACGGACCTCTCCAGCCTCCGCACCCTCAACTGCGGCGGAGCCCCCGTACCGGCCCGGACCATCGCCACCTACCTCGCCCGCGGCCTCGCCTTCAGCCAGGGCTACGGCATGACCGAGGCGTCCCCCGGAATCCTCTACCTCGCCGGGGATCAGACCTCCGCCAAGGCCGGCTCCGCCGGGGTGCCGCACTTCTTCACCGACACACGGGTCGTACGGCCCGACGGCAGCGACGCCGGGCCCGGAGAGCGCGGCGAGGTCCTCGTCCAGGGCCCCAACGTCATGACCGGCTACTGGGGCCGGCCCGACGACACCGGGGCCGCCTTCACCGACGGCGAGTGGCTGCGCACCGGCGACGTCGCCCGCACCGACGCGGACGGCTACGCCTACATCGTCGACCGGGTGAAGGACATGTTCGTCTCGGGCGGCGAGAACGTCTACCCGGCCGAGGTCGAGGACGTGATCCTCACCCACCCCGCCGTCGAGGAGTGCGCGGTCGTCGGGATGCCCGACCCGGTCTGGGGCGAGGTCGGCCGCGCCGTCGTCGTCCTCCGGGCCGGTACCCGCGCCGACGAGCAGGACATCCTCGGCCACCTGCAGGGCCGGCTCGCCAAGTACAAGATCCCCAAGTCGGTGGTGGTCACGGACGCCCTGCCCCGCACGGCCTCCGGAAAGATCGTCAAGCCCGCCGTCCGCGACCTGTACGTGCGCGGGGCCGCCGCGTCCCCGTCCACGCACCGATAAGCCCCACCCTGCCGCAGGCCGCGTTGCGGTCACTGCGCCATCGAAAGGAACCTCCATGTCCACCACCGCCCACGGCATCGACGGACTCAAGGCCCTCAGCGGCACCGACCTCGGCCGCACCGAGTGGCACGAGATCACCCAGGACCGGGTGAACACCTTCGCCGACGCCACCGACGATCACCAGTGGATCCACACGGACCCCGAGAGGGCCAAGGGCGGCCCCTTCGGCGGCCCGATCGCCCACGGCTACCTCACCCTGTCCCTCGTCATCCCGCTCTTCGGCGAGCTGCTCGACATCACCGGCATCTCCATGAGCGTCAACTACGGTCTGGAGAAGGTCCGTTTCCCCAGCGCCGTGCCGGTCGGCGCGAAGATCCGGCTGCACGGCGCCGTCGGCAGCGTGGAGGAGGTCGGGGGCAACGGCGTGCAGATGCCTCTCACCTTCACCGTCGAGGTCGAGGGCGGCGACAAGCCGGCCTGTGTGGCCCGGGCCGTCTACCGCCACTACGCCTGACCGGCGGAGGCCCCTGTGTCAGGAGGGCCTTTCGGCCGGTGCGGACGTCACGGTCCGCACCGGCCGAAAGGCCCGCACGCGTGTCCGCCGGAACGCGGCGAAGGGCAGGCGCCCCCGTGCGGGGGCGCCTGCCCTTCCTTCCGCGGCGGCCGCCCGTGTGCGGCGGCCGCCGTCCTGCGGTGGGCCCGGGTCAGAGCGCGGGGACCAGGCGAGGGGTCCGGTCCTCGATGGCCTGGGCGGCGTCGAGGACCATCTCCTCCTCGAAGCGCCCGCCGATCAGCTGCACGCTCATCGGCAGGCCGTCGACGAGGGCACTGGGCACCGTGGCGGCCGGGAAGCCGAGGATCGGGACGGCTGCCATCGGCCACATCGCGGTGACGAGCTGTGCGGCCCGCTCGGGGCCGGCCAGGTCGGCGTCCTGCTCGAACGGGGGCTCCGCGGACACGGGCGTGAGCAGCAGACGCTCCCGGCCCAGCAACTGCTGGAGCTCGGTGACCAGGGCCCCGCGGCGGGACCAGCCGTGGATGTACTCCGCCAGCGAGGGGGAGTCGCCCCACTGCCGGGCCGCCGCGGCGAAGGAGTACCTCAGCGAGGTGCGGATGTCCGCGTCGCCGATCTGCTCGACGGTCGGCATGGTGGGGCGGAAGTCCTCGTAGATGAGCAGGGACCACAGTCGCGCCGCCTCGGCGAGCAGCGGGAGGCCGTCCAGTTCCTCGACCTGGTACCCGGCGTCGGTCAGCTTTCCGACGGCCTCGTCGACGGCCTTCTCGACGGCGGGGTGGTTCGCGACCGTGCCGATGCCGCGCACCACGCTGATGCGGGGCAGGGCCTCCGGTGCGGGGAGGCCCGGGACGGCGGGGACGCCGACCGGATCCCGCAGGTCCGCGGTGGTCATCACCCGCAGGGCCAGCCGGGCGTCGGCCACCGTGCGGGCGAGCGGACCCTCGACGGCGCAGTTCAGCACGGTCGGCGGCATGACGAGTTGCCGGCGGCCGTCCGGGGTGTCGACGAACACCGGCTCCGTCCAGTTGGAGACCCGGCCGACGGTCGGGCGGATGCCCACCACTCCGCAGCAGGCGGCCGGGTACCGGATGGACCCGCCGATGTCGTTGCCCTGGGCGATCGGCGTCATGCCGGCGGCCAGGCTCGCGGAGGCGCCCCCGCTGGAGCCTCCGGGGGTGCGGTCGGCCGCCCAGGGGTTGAGCGTGCGACCGTGCAGGTCGTTGGTGCTGAACCAGCGGTAGGAGAAGGCCGGGGCGTTGCTGCGGCCGACCAGCACGGCTCCGGCGCCGCGGAGCGCGGTCACGCACGCGGCGTCCTGGGCGGCGGGGGTCTCGGCGAGGGCGACGACCCCGTGGCTGGTGGCGTATCCCCGCTGATCGGTGTTGATCTTCGTGGAGACGGGGATGCCGTGCAGCGGGCCGAGCGCGGCGCCCGAGGCGGTGCGCCGGTCGGCGGTGCGGGCCTGGTCGAGCGCCTCCTCGGGGCGGAGGTCGGCGAGGGCGTTGATGCGGGGGTTGACGGCGTCGATGCGGTCCAGGCAGGACTGCACGATGTCGACGGAGGACAGCGTGCGGTTGCGGATCGCGGCCGCGAGCTCGACGGCCGGGAGCTGCCACGGTTCGGTGGCGGGGGAGTCGTGTTCCATGATCGCCTCTACGACGGCGCGCCCGCAGCGGAGCGCGCGGAGGGAGCGGAGGGGCGGCGCGGGTGCCGCTCCGGAAATACAACGTCGTTATAGGACGACGTTTGATTCAGCCATCGTGGTCCCCGCTGCCGGAGCTGTCAAGGACGCGCCGTCGTCGACCGCCGCGCTCGGGCGCTCCCGTGAGCGATCGCCCGGTGCCCACGCTACGGACCCGCCGCGCGGCTCGCATGCGTTGCGGGCGGCGGCGGGCGGCGGCGGGAGGGACGGATGAGGCCGTGGGGCGGAGCGGGCGCACGGCTCCCGGTGGCGAAGGAGCCGGCGCCGTCAGGCGAGGTGCCGGGCGGCCCGCATGCCCGCGGCGAGAGCGGTCGTCGACGCCTCGTCGGAGCCGAGCAGGTCGAGCATCGCGGCGGCGCGGGCCGGCCGGGTGGAGACGGCCAGCACACCGCCGCCGAACGTCGTGCTGATCGCGGTGCCCCCGGGCAGCGGCCCGACGATCACGACACCGGGCAGGTCCATCAGTTCACTGTGCTGCTGGAAGGCCAGCTCGGCCGCACCGGGGACGAGCAGGCTGCCGGCCGGCACGCCCGGCGGTGCCTGGACGAGCCGCGGTGCGAGCACGTCGGCGAGACCCAGCCGCGCCGTCAGGTCGACGAGGGCCGTGCCGCTGGGACCCGTGGAGTACGCGATCCGCTCCGCGGCCAGCAGAGCGGCCCGGAGGTCGGACTCCGAGTCGAGGGCGGGCACCGGCGACCCCTCGGGCACGGCGGCGACGACCTGCGAGACCCACAGCGGCCGCACCGTGCCGCCGAGGAGACGCCCCTCACGGGCCAGTTGTGCCAGTGCGTCGTCGGCGAGCACCAGCAGGTCCCCTTCGGCGCCCTCCCGCACCCGGCGCGCGACCTCGACCCCGCCGGCCGACTCGAACCGCACCGCGGCGCCGTGGGCGCGTCGGATGTGTGCGGACAGCTCCGCCAGGAGCCCGCGTGTCGCCATCGAGGACAGTCCGGTGATCTCTCGGTCCACGTCGTCTCCTTGTGCGCGGCCGGTGCTGCGACGGGCGAACGGGCGGCTCAGTGCCTGTCTGCGACACTGACCGCGTGAGCACAACCCGGAGCACGGCGGCTGGAAAAGTTCTCGAAGTCCTCTCGACGTTCGGCCGCGAGTGCCGGTCGCAGACGCTGTCGGAGATCGCCCAGCGTACGGGCCTTCCCCTGAGCACCGCGCACCGGGTCGTCGCCGAGCTGGCGGCCTGGGGCGCACTGGAGCGCGGCGAGGACGGCTCGTGGCACGTCGGCCTGCGGCTGTGGGAGATCGCCTCGGGCTGCCCCCGCAGCCAGATCCTGCGCGACGTGGCGCTGCCGTTCATGCAGGACCTGTACGAGGCGACCCACGAGAACATCCAGCTCGCGGTGCGCGAGGGCACCGAACTCGTCTTCGTCGAACGGATCGCCGGGCACCGGTCGGTGGAGCTGGTGACCATGGTCGGATCCCGCTTCCCCATCGGTTCCACCGGGATGGGCCGGGTCCTGCTGGCGCACGCACCGCAGGACATCCAGGAGGCGGCCCTCGAAGCGCCGCTGCGGGCCTGGACCCCGCACACCGTCACCGACCCGAAGACCCTGCGCGCCCAGCTGGACCGGATCCGCCGCGAGCAGGTCTTCGTGAGCGACCGACAACTCTCGGAGAGCACGGTCGCGGTGGCCGCACCCGTACGGATCGGCCGGACCGGCGCGGTCGGCGCAGCGCTGGGGATCGTCATCGCGGCGCGCAGCGCGAGCCGCGCCCGTGGACTGCGCGATCCGCTCCTGAGAGCCGTGCACGGCATCTCCGAGGAACTGGGACGGCGCGCCCGCGCGGCCCTCTGATCTCCGGGCGCGCTTCCGCCTGGCGGAAGTGATGCTGACCGGCGGCGCTCGCGGATGCCAGCGTTCGGGGTGTTCCGGACGCTCGCAGTCGCTCAGGAGATGCCATGGCCGATGCCACCATCGACACCGTCACCCCGGTACCGGTCGCCGTCGTCGGCGCCGGCCCGGCCGGCCTGATGCTGGCCCACCTGCTCGGCCGCGCAGGGGTCGACACGGTCGTGATCGACACCCGCACCCGGCACGGGATCGCCACCACCCACCGGGCCGGCATCCTCGAAGCGGACGCCGCCCGGGATCTCGTCGAGACCGGCGTGTCCGACCGCGTCCTGCGCGAGGGCCACGAGCACGAAGGCATCGAACTCCGCTTCGGCGGCCGGCCGCACCGCATCCACTTCAAGGACCTGGTGGGCGCGTCGGCATGGCTCTACCCGCAGACCGACGTGTTCACCGACCTGGCCGACGCCCGCGACCGCGACGGCGGCACGGTCCTCTTCGGCGTCACGGACACCGAGGTCCTCGACGTCACCACCGACACCCCCCGGGTGCGCTGCACCGCCCCCGACGGCACCCGCCACGAGATCCGGGCACGGTACGTGATCGGCGCCGACGGCTCGCGCAGCACGTGCCGCGACCTGGTGCCCGAGGACCGGCGGGTCCGCTACGGCAAGGACTACCCCTTCGCCTGGTTCGGCATCATGGCCGAAGCCCCGGCGAGCGCACCCGAACTGGTCTACGCCCACTCCGAACACGGTTTCGCACTGATCAGCCAACGCACCGACACCGTGCAGCGGATGTACTTCCAGTGCGCCCCCGACGAGTCCGCCGACGCCTGGACCGACGACCGCATCTGGGAGACGCTCCAGGCCCGGGTGGCCGGCGAGGACGGCTTCCGCCTCAACGAGGGGCCGATCCTGGAGAAGACGGTGCTGCGGTTCCGCTCGTTCGTGCAGGAGCCGATGCGCTGGGGCTCGCTGGCCCTCGCGGGCGACGCCGCACACACCGTGCCGCCGACCGGCGCCCGCGGGCTCAACCTCGCGCTGCACGACGTGAAGGTGCTCGCCGACGTCCTGCTGCGGGCCCTCGGCGGTGAGGGCGCGGCCGCGCTGGACGACTACCAGCCACGCGCCCTCCAACGGATCTGGCGGGCCCAGAACTTCTCCTCCTGGATGACCCGGCTCCTGCACACCGCACCCGGCGGCACCCCCTTCGACCTGCGCCGCCAGCTCGGCGAACTCGACAACGTGGCGGGCACCCGCGCCGGCCGCACCTACCTCGCCGAGCAGTACACCGGCTGGCCCGCCGTCAGCCCGCGCTGACCCGCACACCTCTCGGAAGGACACCCGTGATCATCGACTGCCACGGCCACTTCACCACCGCACCACCGCAGTTGGCGGCATGGCGGGACCGCCAGGTGGCGGCGGCCGACACCCCCGCCGACGCACCCGACCCCGACGACCTGGTCATCACCGACGACGACCTGCGCCAGGCGATCGAGGGCAACCAGCTGCGGCTCATGGACGAGCGCGGCATCGACCTGACGGTCTTCTCCCCGCGGGCCAGCTTCATGGCGCACCACATCGGCGACTTCCGGGTCTCCTCGGTGTGGGCGCGGATCTGCAACGACCTGGTCCACCGCGTCAGCAGGCTCTACCCCGACCGGTTCGCGATGGGCGCGATGCTTCCGCAGTCGCCCGGCGCCGCCCCCGCCACCTGCCTGCCCGAGCTGCGCCGCGCGGTGGAGGAGCTCGGCGCGGTGACGGTCAACCTCAATCCCGACCCGTCGGGCGGCAGCTGGACGGCGCCCCCGCTGACCGACCGCAGCTGGTACCCGCTGTACGAGGCCATGGTCGCGTACGACATCCCCGCCATGATCCACGTCAGCACCTCGTGCAACCCGGCCTTCCACACCACGGGCGCCCACTACCTCAACGCCGACACCACGGCGTTCATGCAGCTGCTCCAGGGCGACCTGTTCGCCGACTTCCCGACCCTGCGGTTCGTGATCCCACACGGCGGCGGCGCGGTGCCCTACCACTGGGGCCGGTTCCGCGGCCTCGCGGACGCACTGGGCCGGCCCGACCCGGAGGTGCTGCTGGACAACGTCTCCTTCGACACCTGCGTCTACCACCAGCCGGGCATCGACCTGCTCACCCGGGTCGTCCCCAGCCGGGCGGTCCTCTTCGCCAGCGAGATGATCGGCGCCGTCCGCGGCACCGACCCGCGCACCGGCCACCCCTACGACGACACCGGGCGGTACGTCGACGCCACCCCCCACCTCTCCGACGACGAACGGGCGGCCGTCCTCGGCGGCAACGCCCTGCGCGTCCACCCCCGACTTGCCGCCCGCCTCGCCGCGGCCGGCCGATGACCCCAGGAGGACACCGCATGGAACACGGCGAGATCGGCGTCGTACACACGTCGCTCACCCGCGCCGACCCCGGGGCCGTCGCCGCACTGTCGGCCTTCGGCGTGGCGACGATCCACGAGGCCATGGGCCGCACGGGCCTGATGCGCCCCTACCTGCGCCCGGCCCACCCGAAGGCCCGCCTGTGCGGGACGGCGGTGACCGTCCTGCTGCAGCCCGGCGACAACTGGATGCTCCACGTCGCCGCCGAGCAGATCCGCGACGGCGACGTCGTCGTCGCGGCCTGCACGACCGAGAGCGAGGACGGCTTCTTCGGCGAACTGCTCGCCACCTCCTTCCGCGCCCGGGGCTGCCGGGGCCTGGTCATCGACGGCGGCGTGCGCGACGTCGCCGACCTGGAGGAGATGGACTTCCCCGTCTTCGCCCGGGCGGTCAACGCCAGGGGCACGGTCAAGGCCACGCTCGGCTCGGTCAACGTGCCGGTGGTCTGCGCCAACGCACTGGTCAGGCCCGGCGACGTGGTGGTGGCGGACGCGGACGGGGTCGTGGTGGTGCCGAGGGAGCGGGCCGCGGAGGTCGCCGAGGCCTCGGCGAAGCGCGAGGCGAACGAGGAGGGCAAGCGCGCACAGCTCCGCGCGGGCACGCTCGGCCTGGACATGTACGGCATGCGCGGCCCGCTGGCCGAGCTCGGGCTGCGCTACGAGAACCGGGGATGACGGTGGACTCCGAGAAGACCCCCGGCTGGCTGGACTGGTACGCCGGCCCGAGCCGTCCGCAGTACCGGCTGCCCGAGGGCGCCGTCGACGCGCACTGCCACGTCCTCGGTCCGGCCGCCGGGTTCCCCTTCGCCCCCGAGCGCAGGTACACCCCCTGCGACGCGTCCAAGGACCAGCTCTTCGCGCTCCGCGACCACCTCGGCCTCGCCTGGAACGTCGTCGTGCAGGCGACCTGCCACGGTGCCGACAACAGCGCCCTGGTCGACGCCCTGCGGAGCTCCGGCGGCCGCGCCCGGGGCGTCGCCACCGTACGGCCCGGGACCGCGGACGCGGAGCTGCGCGAGCTGCACGAGGCGGGCGTCCGCGGCGTGCGGTTCACCTTCGTCGAACGCCTCGCCGACGCGGCCCCGCGGCAGGACCTGCTGGACGTCGCCGAACGGATCGCCCCGTACGGCTGGCACGTCGTCGTCTACTTCGAGGCCGCCGACCTCGCCGACCTGCGCGACGTCCTCCTGTCCGTCCCGGTGCCGCTGGTCGTCGACCACATGGGGCGCCCCGACGTCACCAAGGACCCGCACGGCCCCGACTTCGAGGCGTTCCTCGACCTCCTGCGCGCGCGGCCCGACATCTGGTGCAAGGTCACCTGCCCCGAACGGCTGTCCGTGAGCGGACCGCCGGCCCTCGACGGCGAGCAGGCGGCCTACCGCGACGTCGTCCCGTTCGCCCGGCGCGTCGTCGAGGAGTTCCCCGACCGGGTGCTGTGGGGCACCGACTGGCCGCACCCCAACCTCACCGACCACATGCCCGACGACGGCCTGCTCGTCGACTTCGTCCCGCACATCGCGCCGACGCCGGAGCTGCGGCACAAGCTCCTGGTCGACAACCCGATGCGCCTCTACTGGCCGGACGCCGTCTGACCCACCGCACGAACGGAGCCCCAGCATGCCGCTGGACAAGACCTACAAGCTGGTCCCGGGGACGACGGTCTTCGACGCCGAGCAGTCCGCCAGGGGATACCACCTCAACCAGTTCTGCATGTCGCTGATGACCCCGGAGAACCGCGAACACTACCTCGCCGACGAACGCGCCTACCTCGACGCGTGGCCCCTGCGGGAGGAGCAGAAGCAGGCCCTGCTCGACCGCGACCTCAACGCCGCCATACGCGAGGGCGGCAACATCTACTTCCTCGCCAAGTGGGGCGCCACGCTCGGTCTCTCCTTCCAGCAGATGGCGGGCTCGATGACGGGCATGACCGAGCAGGAGTACCGCGCCATGATGGCCGGCGGCGGCCGCTCCGTCGAAGGCAACCGGATCGACCACGCCGTCCTGGAGGCGGCCCACGCCGACCCGACCCCGCCGGCCGAGCACGCCGGGATCACCGCCGCCGTCTTCACCTCCCACGTGCCGGCGATCGGCGCGGCGATCGACCACCACAAGACCGACGAGCCGTACTGGAAGCCCGTCTTCGACGGCTACGCCTACTCCAAGCAGTGGGTGCGGGACAACCTCCCCGACGTCGTCCTCCTCGTCTACAACGACCACGCCAGCGCCTTCGACCTGTCGCTGATCCCGACCTTCGTCCTCGGCACCGGCGCGGCCTACCCCACCGCCGACGAGGGCTACGGCCCCCGCCCCGTCCCGGGCATCGAGAGCGACCCCGACCTGGCCGCGCACATCGCCCACTCGCTCATCCGCGACGACTTCGACCTCACCCTGGCCAACGAGATGACCGTCGACCACGGCCTGACCGTCCCCCTGTCACTGATGTTCGGCGACGTCGAGCGGTGGCCGTGCAAGGTGATCCCGTTCCACGTCAACGTCGTCCAGTACCCGGTGCCCTCGGGCGACCGCTGCTTCCGGCTCGGCCGGGCGCTGCGCCGGGCCGTCGAGTCCTACGGCCGGCCGCTGAACGTCCAGGTGTGGGGCACCGGCGGCATGAGTCACCAACTGCAGGGCCCCCGCGCCGGCCTCATCAACCGCGCGTGGGACAACGCCTTCCTGGACAGGCTGGTCGACGACCCGGCCGGACTCGCGCAGCTGCCCCACCTGGACTACGTCGAGCAGGCCGGATCCGAGGGCATCGAACTCGTCATGTGGCTGATCGCCCGCGGCGCGATGAGCGACGTCGACGGGACCGGAGCGGTCGAGGTCAAGCACCGCTTCTACCACGTGCCGGCGTCCAACACCGCCGTCGGCCACCTGATCCTGGAGAACCAGCCGCGGGCCGAGGCGCCCGCCGAGGAGGAGTGACATGAGCCACCAGAAGACCGTCCGGGTCGCCCTGGCCGGAGGAGGCGCCTTCGGCGCCAAGCACGCGGCCGCACTCAGGCGGATCGACGGCGTCGAGGTGACCGCCGTCGTGAGCGGCACCCCCGACAGCGCCCGGAAGTTCGCCGCCGAGCACGGCATCGGCCGCGGCGCCGCCACCCTGGACGAGGTACTCGCGGCCGACGACGTCGACGCCGTCATCCTCGCCACGCCCACACCCCTGCACGCCGGGCAGACCATCGCCTGCCTCGAAGCCGGCAAGCACGTGCAGGTCGAGATCCCGCTCGCCGACTCCCTCGCCGACGCCGAGGCGTGCCTGGCGGCGCAGCAGCGCACCGGCCTCGTCGCCATGGCGGGGCACACGCGCCGCTTCAACCCCAGCCACCAGTGGGTCCGGCAGCGGGTCCTCGCCGGGGAGTACCGCATCCAGCAGATGGACGTGCAGACGTACTTCCTGCGCCGCACCAACCTCAACGCGCTCGGGCAGCCCCGGTCCTGGACCGACCACCTGCTGTGGCACCACGCCGCGCACACCGTCGACCTGTTCGCCCACCAGACCGGTTCGCCGATCGTGCAGGCCCATGCGATCCAGGGCCCGGTCCACCCCGAGCTCGGCATCGCGATGGACATGTCGATCCAGCTGCGTGCGGAGAGCGGCGCCCTCTGCACGCTGTCCCTGTCGTTCAACAACGACGGGCCGTTCGGCACCTCCTTCCGCTACATCGGCGATACCGGCACCTACCTCGCACGGTACGACGACCTGTTCACCGGCAAGGACGAACCCATCGACGTGAGCCGGGTCGACGTCTCCACCGACGGCATCGAACTGCAGGACCGCGAGTTCGTCGCCGCCATCCGGGAAGGCCGCGAGCCGAACGCCTCCCTCGCCCAGGTACTGCCCTGCTACCGGACACTGGACGCCCTCGAACAGCAGCTCACCGCTGCCACGAACCCGTGACCGCGGCGCCGACGGCCGCCCCCGGCCGCACCCCGCGCCGCATCGGGCCCTTCGAGGTCCCGGCGATCGGCCTCGGCTGCATGAACCTCAGCCACGCCTACGACGTCCCACCCACGCCCGAGTCCGCCGAACGGCTCCTCCTGACGGCACTGGAGGAAGGCGTCACACTCTTCGACACCGCGGCCCTCTACGGCTTCGGGAGCAACGAGGAACTCCTCGGCCGCGCACTCGCCCGCCACCGCGACCGCATCGTGCTGGCCAGCAAGTGCGGGATGACCGGCGTCGACGGCCGACGCGTCATCGACGGCCGCCCGGAGACCCTCCGCCGCACCGCCGACGAGGCACTCGCCCGGCTCCGCACCGACACCATCGACCTCTACCACCTGCACCGCGTCGACCGGCAGGTCCCGGTCGAGGAGAGCATCGGAGCGATGGCCGACCTGGTGGAGGCGGGCAAGGTGCGTGCGCTCGGACTCTCCGAGGTGTCCGCCGCCACGCTGCGCCGGGCGCACGCGGTGCACCCGATCGCCGCGCTGCAGAACGAGTACAGCCTCTGGTCGCGCAACCCCGAGCAGGGCACGCTGGACGCGGCACGGGAACTCGGCGTCGCCCTCGTGGCCTTCAGCCCGCTGGCCCGCGGCTTCCTCACCTCGGCGCCACCCGACCCCGACCGCCTGCCCGCCCACGACATCCGCCGGGCCATGCCCCGCTTCGACGCCCGTCACTACCCCGCCAACCTGGCGATCCGGCGAGAACTCGACGGGATCGCCAGGGAGGCCGGCTGCACGCTCGCGCAGCTGGCGCTGACGTGGGTCGTCTCCCGGGCGCCCCACGTGGTCGCCATCCCCGGCACCCGATCCGTCGCGCACCTGCGGGAGAACCTGTCCACGCTCCACCTCGACCTGCCCGGCGAGGTCCTCGACGCGGCAGGCCGGCTGCTGAACGCCGCGACCGTCCACGGGGCGCGCTACAACGAGGCCACCCTGGCCGAGATCGACACGGAGCGGTGCGTGCCGGGTACGGCCGACGGCTCCGGCCCGTGATCGGTGGTGACCGACCCCGTGATCGGCGGTGACCGACGGTGGCGGCTTTCGCCGGCCTGGCGTGCGCGACGTCAGGGGGTGGTTCCGCCGGTGAGTCCGCGGGGCGAATCCAGCCGTACAAGTCGGCGGTTCAGTCAGGGCCGATCCAGTCGAACGGGAAATGCTTGCTGGATCTGCCGCTGCGGTTCCAGCTGAAGCCGAAGGCGTCGGCACGGTCGGTGGTGGCGCGACCCCAGGTGGCGATCCGGCCCGGCCCGACCTCGGCACCGGGGGCGTTGTGGACCTGCACGCGTCCGCCCTCGGGGGTGGTGGGGCCGGTGAGGGCTTCGGCGCGGGCGGTGACCCGGCCGGGGATCTCGACGCTCCACGCCCCGAGGTCGTCACTGATCTCAACGGTGATGGGGGCGACATCCATGCCGCGCACCTCGGTCGTGGTGAGCTCGCCGAACCGCTTCGGCCACCCGCCCACCTGACCGCTGAAGATCGTGCCGAGTGCGGCGCGCTGTTGGTCGTCGGCGCGCTCGTCGATGAAGAAGGCGGCACGCGAGTCCGTGGCGGCACCCGCCCAGATGTTGCCGGTGAAGGACCCGAGCATCACGAAGTTCAACCCGTCGAGCGGGACGTCCCCGTACCGGCCCTCACGGATGTGCCAGACGAGCACGCCCTCGCAGTCGCCCTCGGTCGGGGGCTGGGCGAAGGTGCAGGGGCAGGGTATGGCGCACTTGCAGGTGTCGAACCAGTCGCCGACCAGGTGCCAGGCCGGGCTGGTGGTCACGTCGGTCATCTCTCCGACCTCCTCACCCCCCGTTGTCGCACGGTTCCAGGAGTGACGGGGCTGTCCGCACGAAAGCCCGCAGGCCACGTCGGCGGAGCGGCCTCATCTCCAGCGTGCACCAATTCGGCATCGCCCGGTATCCCTGCGCGGCCCGCCGCCCGTGATCGGTGCTGTCCCGTGTGTCGCCGCGCGGGATCGCGACCGGGTTTTGCCGTCGGCGCACGTGTGCTGTCCTGGAAGGACCAGGCAGGAGAGCAGCATGCGTACCGTCACCGTGGAGAAGCAGCCGCTGCGCACCGGGGTGCTGATGCCCGTCAGGGATCTGGCCCTCGCCTGGGGCCTGATCGTGGTGATCGCGGCCCTGGCCTGGCTGTTCACGGTCGGGCAGGCCCGGGGCATGGGGATCGAGCCCGGCACGATGGGGATGGCGCTGCCGCTGTTCCTGGTGCTGTGGCTGGCGATGACGGCCGCGATGATGCTGCCCTCGGTGGCTCCGGTGGCGGTGACCTGGGCCCGCGCCATCGGCCGGCGGTCGAGCGGCGCCGAGCGGGTGGTACGCACGACGGAGTTCCTCGGCGGCTATCTGCTGGTGTGGACGGCGTTCGGGCTGCTCGCGTATGCCGGCCTCGCGCTCACCGGCCACCTGGTCGAGCGCGATCCGGACGCCGGGAAGTGGATCGGCGCGGCGGCGTTCGCCCTGGCCGGGCTGTACCAGCTGGGCCCGCTGAAGTACGTGTGCCTGCGGCACTGCCGCAGCCCGATGGCGCAGCTGATGCGCTACGCGGGTTACCGGCCGCCGCTGCGGGACCTGCGGGTCGGGCTGCACCACGGCGGGTACTGCCTGGGCTGCTGCTGGGCGCTGATGGTGGTGCTGGTGCCGCTCGGCGTGATGAACGTGGCGGCGATGGCGGGGATCGCGGTGGTGATCTTCCTGGAGAAGCTGTGGCGACGCGGGCCGCTGCTGGCCCGGGTCGCCGGGGTGGCGTTCCTCGTGCTCGCCGTGCTGGCGCTGTTCCAGAGCTGGCTGCTGCCCGGGCTCACCCCGAGCGACATGATGTAGCGCTCACGGCCGGAGGGGCGGGCGCCGTAGAAACCGGCGCGGGAGACACGGAACGGCGCCAGGCGGTGCACCGGCGCCGCCCTGCTGGTTCCTGGGCCGGGCGTCCCTCGGCGTCGAGCCGCCGAGGCGTTCCGCCTTCCCGAGCACGCTGCCCGGCGTGCCCGGCGTGCCCGGCGGGGAGATCGCCGGCGTGGTCGGCCGTCCGGGCGGTGCCGCCGTCGCGCGCGCGGACCTTCGGACCCGGGCGGTGCCACTCGGCGCTCGTGGGGGAGGTTGGCGGGGCCGCCGTAGCGGCCGGCTCCCTCCATATGGGGGTGGAGGTCAGCACTGATACAGCCGGACCCTGTGAAACCCGGTCACACGTGAGACCGGACGCGCCTTGCGGGGTACGCGTCTCAGTCAGGCTGCGGGGTCGTAGGGCGGTCGGCGCGGCCATCGTGCGGTGCTTCCTGGCCGGTCGTTCCTGCGACCCTTCACGCGTACCTCGATGGGGGAGTACTTGCAGGTCAGCGCGCCCGTCCGCGCGGTTTCAGGGAGCGGGGGGAGCTCGGGGGCGGCGAGGCGGTGGCCGTCGTAGCCGTGGACGTCGCCGAAGTGGTCGCCCTGCCTCCAGTCGCGGCGGGCCTCGGCGATCTCGTCGTGGGTGCGGCCGATGAAGTTCCACCACATCGAGAGCTCGCCACCTTCCCGGTGTTCGATCGCCGTGGCGCCCACTTCTCGCGGATGGATCGTGATCAGCTCAGTTGCGCGTAGGTCCCGGCCGCAGTGAACGCCTCGTCGATGGGCTTGAGGAGCTCGGCCAGGCGGCGGGCGCCGGTCGCGCCGATCGGCGCCCAGAGCCCGGCGCAGTGTTCGTCGGTCTCGACCTCGATCCGCTCGCGCGCCGCGGTGCCCGCGTCGGTCGCGGTCCCGTCGGTCTCCAGCCAGCCGCGGGTGACGAGGCGTTCGGTGGCCGCTGCCCATTCCCCGTCGTCCCATTGCCGGGTGGCGCGCACGATCGGCGTCGGGAGCCGGCCGGTGGCGGTGTGGATGACGTTGCAGTCGCACGGTCCGAGGCGGTTGCCGGCGAGGACGACGAGGTGCGCGTCTCCGCGCCACTCGCGCAGCACGGTGACCTGCTGCCACAGTGCGGTCAGCGGGTGGGATGGCAGGGGGACGGATGCGTTGGCCGCGGCCAGCGGTTTGCCGGCGTAGTCGGCGGCGGTGACGACGGGGTCGATCAGCGATCGCGCCTCGGCTATCTGATCGCTCGTCAGGTCCACTCCGGCGCGCCGTAGCGCGTGCTCGGCGGCCGTGTAGCGGGCGGCCTGCCACCGCTCGGGCGGCGCGGCGTCCCATACGCCTGTCATCGATCGCACCGCCCGAGGGCTGAAGTTGTAGAAGGTCGCGAGAGTGACCTGCCACGCGACCGCGCCCATCGGTGCCGAGCGGAACGCGAAGTAGGCCGGTGCGCGGTCGGTCACGCCGAGATCGGCGGCCTGCTGGGCGGATTCCGGGACGAGGTAGATGAACCGGTGGGCCGCGTTGACGGCGAGGCTGATCTCGCGGACAGCTGTGATGTTCATGTGTACGGCTCTCGGCTCGGGGGTTCGGCGGTGGCGGTCGGCATCGTCCGGCCGAGGGCGTGGCCGGACATCGTGAAGCCCGGATGGGCCGGTGTGGATTCGGCCGGGATGCCGATGTGTTCGAGGTCCGGCGCGTGCGCCACGACGAAGTAGCGGTGCGGGCCGTGGCCGGCGGGCGTTGCGGTGCAGAGGAGGCGGGCCGCGCGGGCGTCGTCCGGCAGCCGGATGGCGCCTTCGGGAAGGCCCGAACCGGCATCGTCGCCGGCGCTTTCCGGGAGCCCGGCGACTGTGGCGGGGATGCCGGCCGCGGCCCGATGCCAGAAGCCGGTCGGGGCGTCCGGGGCGTGGACGGTCGCGGCGAAGATTCCGGTGCCCCCGGGGGCACCGCTCCAGGACGGCTGCGGGCATGCGTCCTTGCCGCCGGGGAGACGGGCGGACATCTGCCCGGGGCGCAGGGCCGCACCCTCGGGCACGATCGTGCTGGTGACGGTGAAGTTCGCCGCCCCGGGGCGGCGGGCGAACGGGTCGTTGACGCTCATCGATCATTCCCCTTCACTGGGGCAGGCTCCTCAGATATTAGATCATAGCAAGGATAATCGATTATCTTGCTTTCAGGTGGACCGACCGACAAATGGATCACGTGAGGCGTCGGGTGGTGGAGCGGCCGTCCCGGCGGTAGCGGCTCGTCGAACGCCTGATGAGCGTGCGGAGCGTGACGAGGTGGCGGCGAGGCGGAGGTGGAAGTCCACGACCTCGCCGTTTCTCCCAATGCGGCGCCGGAGCTTGCCGTAGTCGTTCATCCATGAGTGCGTTCGATCGCCCAGCGCTTGCCGGCCTGCTCCCCGGCCACTACCGGGGTGGGGCCGAGCCGAGCAGTGGTGAGCCGTGGCAGTGCACGCCGTCGGACACGATCCCCAGCGGGACCCCGCATGCGTCGGAGGCGGCCGAGCGCTTCAGCCCCTGCTCGCCCGGTCGACGGGCGAGCGTCCTGCCTTCTCCCCGCCGGACGGAGCCTTGGTGATGCAGCCGTCGACCGGGATGTCGCCGAGGTCGAGACCGATCACGCGGTCGGAAGCCCTCAGGTCGATCCGGTGCAGACTCCGCGTCATTCCCATCTGAGCCCAGAGTTTGACGTGGTGCCTGATGGCGCGGTCGGAGCATCCGGGCGAGGAGATCCGCTCGTACCCGGAGCCGTGGACCAGCGCCTGGACGACGCGGTCGAACACGACATGGTCCGGGATGCGCTGCCGATGGCAGCCGAGCGGATGGCCGGGGTCGAACTCGGTCCGACCGGGCAGCAGGGCCCTGAACCGGCCCCAGGCGGGTTCGAGCAGGCAAGAAGGCAGCGCGGGCACAGTCGTCCTTCGAGATCACAGAGCGTAGGGAGCTCAATGATCACGCGGGCCCTGGGCCCGTTCTGCCGCCACTTTCCGTCATGGCCGCCCCCCGCGCCCACTGCCGGTCGCTCATAGACTGTAGCCGTGATGCAGACGACCGATGGCCCCGACCGGGCGGGCAAGCAGATGCTTTCCGAACGGGTTTACGACCGGCTTCGCAAGGACGTGCTGCACGGGGTGTTCGCTCCCGGGGATCCCCTCAAGCCGCAGGAGTTGGCGAAGCAGCAGGGTGTCAGCCTGGCCGTGGTGCGGGAAGTCCTGGTTCGACTGGTCGGGGAGGGGCTCGCCACCCGGCTGCCCAACCGCGGCTTCGCTACACCGGCCCTCTCCGACCGCCGCTGGCAGCAGCTCACCGAGGCCCGCTTGACCGTCGAACCGGACATGCTGCGCATGGCGATCGAGCGCGGCGACCTCGAATGGGAGACTCGCGTGCGCGCCGCGCACCACAGACTGGCGCGAACCGCGGAATTCGACCCCGAACAGGGCGAGTACTACAGCGACGCCTGGGCCGAGGCCCACCGTGGCTTCCACCGCACGCTGCTGGAAGGCTGCGGAAACTCCATCCTGCTGGAGACCTTCGACCGGTTGTGGACGGCGAGCGAGATGGCCCGCCGTCTGGCCAGCCACCACACCCCCGACCGCTCGGCTCCTGATGAACACGGAGACCTGGAGCAGGCCGCCCTCGCCCGCGACCCCGCCGCTGCCACCGACACGCTGGTTCGGCACCTGAGCCGCACCATAGCGGCCCTGTCTCCGGCCACGGGCACCTCGATCTGACACGCACGGATTCGCCATGGGTCACAAGCCGCTGCCCGGGCTGCTCCCCGCACCGCCGCACCGCCGCACGGCCGCACCACGAGGAGTACGCGAACGAGCGGGCCGGGTGGGCGGCGGACGTGGAGCGGCGAACCCCGCGACAGAGTCTGCGCGGCCCCGCCCACGGTCGGCCGGCGTCCCGCTGACGTGCACGAACGCCCGACGCCCATGGTTGACTTGACGGACGGTCGAGCGGCGGGGGAGGGTACGCCCGGCGGCCCGGGGAGGGCGGTCCGAGCAGACGGACAGGGGGAGCGATGCTGGCGCTCGCCGGAGTGCGGGACGAACCGATGGCGGCCGACGGGCTGGTGCTGCGGAGACCGCGCCCCACCGACGCGGCCCTCGTGCACCGTGGCACCCACGACCCGCTGGTACGGGAGTTCCTGCAGGCCGTGGTCCCGCACCGGGACACCGCCGCCGCCGAACAGTGGCTGGCCGAGATCCCGTCGATGCTGTGGGAGACCGGCCGCGCCGCGTACTTCACCGTCGAAGCCGCGGACGCGGGCGAGCCCGTCGGGTGGGCCGAGCTGGTCAACCTCGACCCGGAGCAGGAGCGTGCCGAGGTCGCCATCTGGCTGCTGCCCGAACACCGCAGGCTGCGCACCGCCAAAGCGGCCCTGCGGCTGGTCTGCCGCTTCGGCTTCGAACGGATCGGCCTGCGCCGGATCGACGCCTACGCCGCCGCCGACAACATGCCCAGCCAGCTCACAGGCGCCGCGATCGGCTTCCGCCGGGCCGGCTACCGCCCCGCGCTGTTCCGCAGCTCCCGCACCCACCGGCTGCACGACGCCGTGCACGCGACCCTCGTACCGGAAGACCTCTGCTGATCCACGAGGCTCCCAATCTCCCTGCACCGAAATAGGAGTGACGACATGTCAGGAACCGTACGGCTGGAAGACGGCAGCGGCGCCGAACTGCTGATCACCGCCGACGGCGGGTTCCGCGCCACCCGGGAGGACCGGGAGCGGACCGGGCGGATCGACCCGGCGCTGATCCGCCGGGTGCTCGGCGGGACCGGACCGGCCGCCACCCCCGTCGAGACCTCCGCCGGCGCGCGCCGGCTCACCGTCCAGGGCCAGCCCGGCCAGGCCGACCGGCAGTGGACCGACGGCACCGCCGAGCCCGTCCCGGCCTCCGCCGCCGTGCTCGGCGCTCTGCTCGACCAGGTCCTCGGCGAGCCCGGCGACCCCGCCGCGCTGGCCACCGCGCTCGCCCGCACCGACCCGTCGGCCGGGACCGCCCGCAGCGCCGCCGCCGTCGGCACCGTCGCCGGCCGGGCCGCGTATGCGCTTGTCGAGGCCGACGGCGCGTTCGGCCTCACCGCGCTGGACGACGCCGCCCCGCTCGGCGGCTCGGACGCCGACGCCGGGCTGGCCCCCACCGCGGTCGCCCTCGGCGAGGCCGGCGGGCGCTCGCTGTTCGCGGTCGGCAGCACCGACGGCTCGGTGCAGGTCTGGGACGCCGCCACCGGCCACGTGGTGCACGGCACCACCGGCGGCGAGGGCACCCAGGCCGTCGCCGCGCTGGTCTGCCGGGACATCCCGGTGGTGTTCTCGGCCGGCCAGTCCGGCGACCTGCGGGCCGTCCGTGCCGACGACGGCCGGGTGCTGGGCACCCTGTCCATCGGCGGCCACGGCGCCACCGCGCTGCGCGCCGCGCACTGCGCCGGCGTCGACCTGCTGGCCGCGGCGTCCCCCGACGGCACCGTCCGGGTCTGGGACGCGGGCACCGGCGAGCAGCTGCACCTGCTGGTCGGCCACCGCGGCGAGGTGCAGGCCCTGGCCGTGCTCACCGTCGAGAACCAGGCCGTCCTCGCCTCCGCCGGCCAGGACCGCCGGATCCGCCTGTGGGACCTCGCCACCGGCCAGTCGGTCGCCGAACTCGACGGCCACACCGGCACCGTGACCGGCCTCGCCTTCACCACCCTCGCCGACCGCCCCGTGCTGGCCTCCTGCGCGCTCGACGGCACCGTCCGCACCTGGGACGTCTACGACGGCCGCCCGCTGCACGGCTGGCCGGCCGGCGAGTGGCTCACCGCCCTCGCCGCCATCGAGGACGTGCTGTACACCGGCGACGAGACCGGCCGGATCACCGTCTGGGAGGCCGCCACCGGCAAGCCCGCCGCCACGGCGGTGCCGGCCGGGCGCCCCGGCAGCCCGCTCACCGCGCTCGCCGCCGGCCCGCTGCACGGCCGCCCGGTGCTGGTGGCCGGGTTCGGCGACGGCGTCGTCGCCGGGTGGGACGCCGCGACGGGCGGCCAACTCCTCGACCTGGCCGGCGAGGGCGGCCCCGTCCACACCCTCGACCTCACCGCCGACCTGCTGGTGTGCGGCACCGCCGCGGGCGCCGTCCGCAGTCACCGCCTCGCCGACGGCACCGCCCACCCGCTGCCCGTCCCGCACGCCGGGCCGGTCGCCGGGATCGCCTTCACCCCCGGCGAGCAGCCGCTGCTGGCCTCCGCCGGACGGGACGGCGTGCTCGCCGTGCGCGACGCCGCCACCGGCGCCGGCCACCGCCGCTTCGCCACCGGCCGGGGCCCGTTCACCGCGCTGGCCGCGACCGTGGCGAGCGGCCAGCCGATCCTGGCCACCGCCGGCGAGGACCTGACGGTCCGTCTGTGGCACGCCGGCAGCGGTGCGGCCGGCCCGGTCTGCGCCGGCCTCCCGGGCCCCGCCGAGGTGCTGTCCTTCGCCCAGATCGGCGGCCGCCCGATGGTGATCGCGGGCGCCGCCGACGGCACCGTGCTGCTCTGGGACGTCCAGGACGGCAGCCGCACTGCGGAGTTGACCGGCGGCGGGGCGGCCGTCCGGGCGGTGGTCGGCCGCGAGTTCGACGGCGAGGCGCTGCTCGCCGCCGGGGACGCCGCCGGCACCCTGCGGCTGTGGCACCTGTCCAGTGCGACTCTGCTCAACGAGGCAGTGCTGGACGGGACTCCGCTGGCGATCGAGCTCGACGACGCGGGCCTGCGGATCGTCACTCCGACCGGGGCGGTCACGCTCTGACGCGGATTATCCGCAGAGCATTCACGATCGACCCGGACTGGACACTTCCGTTCTTCACTCCCCTTACGGGTTCATGCCGTGAATTTACCTGATGCATGCTTTCCGGTCCCTGTCGCGACTTGATGCTCCGTGAAAATGGTGCCGGGGTGACGCATCGTCGCCCCGGCACGCCCGCGCCGGTGGGAGCGCTCCCAGCAGCGAGTTAGGGTGGCTACGACATGGGCCGGTGCGGGCATGGCACGGCGTGTCCGGGCTGCCTCGGCCCCGGGACCTCGGCGTGCCCGGTGCGGGCCGCCGGTGCAAGGGCGCGCCGACCGGGGGCAGTGGAGTGCGGGAGGGTGTGCAGGTGGCGGACCAGACGGTATGGATCGACCTCGGCGAGGTCGAGGCGGCGGCCAAGAAGATCCTCGGACTACTGGGTGAACTGAAAGGGCCGGCCAACAAGTTGTCGGCCGCGGTCAAGCAGGTGCAGGAATCCGTCTACGGAACCGACCTGCTCGGCAAGGCACTCCAGGGCAGCGGATCCTCCGTCGGCGGCCTCGCCCAACACCAGGAACAGGTCCTCGAAGGCATCCGGACCCTGCTGCAGAACGCCACCGCGGTGGGGGAGAACCTGCAGAGCATGGTCGCCCGGCACCGCACCAACGACGACGAACATGCCACCTCGATCGGCCGGATCGCCGACACCGGCACCATGCCTGTCGGCCCCCAACTGGCCGGCCTGACCACCGGCGGAACGGCGCAGGCCACGCCGGCGTACGCGGTGCACGGGCGACTTCTCGGGACGGAGCCGATGGAGGAGCTCAGGCCGCGAATGATGGAGGGGCGACGTCTCGAGCCGCAGCCGATGGTGCAGGCCACGCCGCAGCACATCGGGCACCGGCCCATCGAGGACCCGTCCGTCCTGGCCCCGCCGCCCGCCGTCGAGCCGCTCGGCAACACCGACCCCGGCGTCGAGTACCACGACCCGGACGCGCCCACGCTCGACTACAACCCGCCGAACCCGTTCGTCGGACCGGACGGGGTCTGGATCGGGCCGATGGTCTGACGGCCCCGGCCCGCCGGCACCGCGCGTCAGCACCGCTCCGCACCAAGGCCGCCCGGCCACCGGCTGCGCCACCCCGACTGTCCGGTGGCGCCGGCCATCTGCTCCGAACCCGACTGCCTTTCTCCGGAGACCCTCCCGTCATGATCGAGCTGCCTGCCGACCTCGCCGAAGTCCTCAAGACCCTCCAGAGCAACGAGAGCGGCGGGGACATCCTCTTCCCCGACGGCGACGAGGACCTGCTCGCCGAGCTCGCCGCCTCCTGGCAAGCCTGGAACGAGGTGGCCGAGACCCACGTCAAGGCGATCGTCGAGGCCGCCAACCTGGCGCTGGCCAGCATGTCAGGCCCTGCCGCCGACAGCTTCCAGCAGTACCTGCAGAAGTTCGCCGGCGGGGACGGCTCGCACGTCACCACCACGCTGTTGTCCGGACGTGCCGTCGCCGAATCGCTGGGCGGCGCCGCCAACTCGGTGACCAACACCAAGACCGAGATGGTGCGCGAACTCCAATACGCCAAGGACTACATGGAGCAGAACCCGGCGGGCAAGCACGACGACATCGCGGAGTCCGAAGGTGTCAAGCAGGCCGTCACCCTGTACCACCAGTACATCGGGCAGGTCGGCAACAACATCGACACCATGCTCCGGAAGAGCGCCGGGAACATCACCGACATGGCCGGCATGGGTCAGACCTGCGCGCTCAACGGGACCTCCGCGAACGGCGGTTCGGGCGTGGGCGGGGTTCCCGGCGCGATGTCCGGGACCGCTGGGGCGGTGCCGGGCGGCCTGCTCGGCCCGGTGGGCGCCAATGGTGGTGCGCTCGGCGGTGTTCCGGGCGGCGCGCTCGGCGGTGTTCCGGGCGGTGCGCTCGGCGGCTCCGCCGACCCGTCCGCCTTCTCGCTGCCCGGCGTGGACGGCAGCGGCGTCGGGCTCGCGGGCGGTGCGGACGGCGCCGGCGGTACGGGATCCTTCGGCGGGATCGGGCCGGTCGGTGCGCCCGGCGCCTCGGGCGGCAGCGGATCGTTCGGCGGGGCCGGGTCGTTCGGCGGCTTCGGACCGGTCGGCGGCGTCGACGGGTTCTCGGGTTCCGGCGGCAGCGCGGGCGGGAGCGGCGGCGGCTCCGGCCTGGCGCCCTTCACACCGTTCACCCCTAGCATGCCCGACTTCGGCTCGGGTTCGGGTTCGGGCTCCGGTGGGGGCAGCGGCGCCGTGTTCACCCCGCTCTCCACCGGCTCCGGCAGCTCGCTCAGCCTGGCCGGCCTCGGCGACCTCGGCACCGGCGTGTCGGGCGGCGGCTACACCCCGAGCACCAACATCGGTTCCGGTCTCGGCGTCGGCCTCGGCAGCGGCGGTGGCCCCGGCGGCAGCTCGACCGGCAGCCTGGGCAGCGCCCTGGGCTCGCTCGGCATCGCCGGGGGGAGCGCCGCCCACGGCAGCCTCGCCCCGTTCGGCGGGACGGGCAGCAGCCCGTTCGGCCTCGGCACCGCGAGCGGACGCGGCGTAGGTGGCGTGGGCGGCGGCGCCGGCGGAACGGCCGGTCGCAGCGGCGCCACCGGCACCGCGGGCATGGGCGCCGGCGGCCACATGCCCGGTATGGGCGGCGCGGGCCGCGGCGGTGGCGGCAAGGAGGGCAAGAACGGCCACCGCTTCGTCCGCCCCACCCGGTTCGGCGGCGAGGGCGAGGACGAAGAGGAGCTGTACGGCGACGCGGGCATCCTCGGCCAGGCCACCGACGTCGACCCGCGCGACCGTCACTGGCACCGGGCCCGCCGCCGCTGGCTCGACAACGCCCACGCCGACGGCACCTTCGCCGGGCCCGAGCCCGTCGCCGCCCAGGCGGCCCCCGCCGGCCCCGCGAGCGAGAACGAGGTCATCAGCCAGTTGGCCGGCGTCCTGCTCGGCGGTGGCGCGGCGGCCGACACCGGCACCGGCACCGGCACTGCGAGTGCCGACACCACGACGACGGCCGGGTCGACGATCCGTCAGGACACCTCCACCGCAACGACGGAGACGCCCGCCGGCACGGACGACGCCTACCTGGAGCGTTCGCGCAGCGCCGCCGCCCGGCGCGGGCACGGCGACGTCCCCGAGGCCGCACCGGACGCCGCGGCATCCGCCGCGGGCGGCGAGGCGGCGGCGCCGCAGCGGGCCCCGCTGCGCGAAGAGGGCGGCTTCCAGGTGCCCAGCCCGTTCCTGCGCGCCGCCCTCTCCCGGCTGGCCGCCCCCGCCGCGGACTGACCGCGCGCAGCCGTCGCCCCGTACTGACGAAGGAACCCGATGAGCAACGACGAGCAGGCCTCGTACGAGACCGAGGCGCGGACCGAACCCGTCCACGCCGCACACCTGGTGACCGAGAGCGTTCCGCTGGAGCCGATGGAACGCGGCATCCCGATGCAGCAGGCGACGGCCGACATCCCCGTCGAACCGTTGCAGGCGGGGCAGGTGTTTGAGCGGCCGACGGCGGGCATTCCTGTCGAACCGTTGCAGGCGGCGTCGGTGATGAGGCGCGGCGTGGCAGCCGCGCCGTCGGAGCGGACCGCGGCGACGGTCCACAAGAGAAGTGCGGACGGCGGCGGTTCGGGGAACGCCGGGTCGGGCTTCCAGGTGAATCCTTCGCAGTACCAGGCGGCGGTGTCGCCGATGCTGGCCGCGTCGGAGCAGGTGGGCAATCTGTACCGGTCGTTGAGTGCCTTCCTGCCGTCGCTGGAGGCGCAGCACCCGTGGGGCAATGACGAGTCGGGCAAGAAGTTCGCCGAGGGCGACAAGGGCTACCTGAAGTACAGCAAGGACACCCTTGAGGTTCTGAAGGGCCTGCCGGAGGCGTTGAAGGGAATCGCCGACGGTCTGAAGGCGATGGCGCAGAGCTACCAGAACGCGGACGAGAGCGTGATCGCGGACCTGAACGGGATCGACGAGGGCCAGGCGCCGATGCCTCTCGCGCCGGTGATGCCGTCCAGTCCCGTGCACGTCCCGATGACCCCGCGGATCACCCAGAGCGGAAGGCACTGACCCGATGGCTGTCGAACTCCCGGAGCCGCTCCAGTGGGTCCTGCTCCTGCTCGCCGGAACACGTTGGCCCGAGGCCGACGAGGACCAGCTGCGCGACATGGCCGACCGCTGCCGCAGGACAGCCGAAGGCCTCAAGGACGCCGCGCAGAGTGCCGATGCCACGATGAAGCGCGCGCTGGACGGTCAGAAGGGCACCGCCGCCGAGGCGTTGGGGAAGTACTGGGAGAAGTACTCGGTAGGCAAGGGCACCGAGCAGGACCCCGGATACCTGCCCGGTGCGATCAACTCGCTCAACGGCATGGGCGACATGCTGGAGCAGGTCGCCAACTCCGCGGAGACTGCGAAGATCCAGATTATCGCGCAACTCGGCATCCTGGCTTTTGAGTTGGCGACCGCAGAGGCCGAGGCCCCGTTCACGGCGGGCGCCTCGCTGCTGCAGGTCCCCGTGATGATCGGGGCGAGCAGGCTGGTCGTCTCGCAGCTGTTGAAGCAGCTGATGAAGGAAATGGTCGAGATGGCGGTCAAGCAGGCCGCGCAGATGGCCGCGATCAACCTGCTCGCCCAGGGCATCGAGTTGGCCGAGGGCCACCGCAAGAGCATCGACATGAAGGAGCTCGGGCAGAACGCGCTGGGCGGTGCGGTCGGCGGCGCGTCGGCGCATCTGATCGGCAAGAGCATCGGCGCGGCCGGGAAGAAGATCGGCGCGGAGAACGCGCTCAACACCACCGCCGGCAAGATGGCCAGCGGTGCGGCCGTCGGTGTCGGCGCGGACGTCTCCACCCAGCTGATCACCACCGGCAAGGTCGACGGCGACTCCCTGCTCGGCTCCGGCCTGTCCGGCGGCGCGGGCGCGGGTCTGCACGCCGGCGCCTCGGCGTTGAAGGGCCACGCGGCCGCTCCCACGCCGGCCGAGCCCCCGAAGCTCGACCTCCCCTCCACCTCCACCGCGGGCGGCCACGACGGCCCGTCCACGTTCACCAAGTCCGACACCGCCTCCGGCGACAGCGCCTACCACGGCCCGTCCGGGACGACTTCCGGCGGCAGCGGCAGCGGTGGCGCGGCGACCGGGACCGCCGGAACCGGCACGAGGACCGGGAGCGGCGCGGACTCCGCGGGCGGCGCGGGCTCGTCGGTCGGGCACGCCTCCGCGACGGGCGCGGGCGAGTCGAAGGTGAACGGCCTGACACCGTTCGGCTCCGGCCGCAGCACCGGAACCGAGACCACGGCCGACACCACGGCCGGGGCCACCGCGCACGGGACGACCGCGCACGGGACGACCGCTCCGCCGGTCCAGGAACAGGCGGGGACGCACGTCCAGGAGAACATCGCGCCCCACGCCGACTCGCGGACGGCCGCACCCAGGACCGAGACCGAGCCGACGATGGTGCGCTCGGAGCGCCCGGCGACGCCGCTGGCCAACGAGACGACGCCGCCGGCCAACGAGACGACGGTGCAGGCCCACGAGTCGGCGGTGCCGCGTCAGGAGCCGGTGTCGACCGGCCCGACGCCGGAGCGCAGTGCTCCGCAGGTGCACGAGTCCGCCGCGCCGCGCGTGGAGCCCGTCACCGTGCAGCCGCGCGAGTCGGCCGCCCCGGTTTCGGAGCACGTCACTGCGCAGCCGCACGAGAATGTGGTGCCGCGTCAGGAGCCCGCAGCGCAGGTGCACGAGAGCGTGACGCCACGTCAGGAGCCCGCGGCGGCGCCCTTGCACGAGTCGGCGGTGCCGCGGCAGGAGCCGGTGTCGACCGGCCCGACGCCGGAGCGCAGTGCTCCGCAGGTGCACGAGTCCGCCGCGCCGCGCGTGGAGCCCGTCACCGTGCAGCCGCGCGAGTCGGCCGCCCCGGTTTCGGAGCACGTCACTGCGCAGCCGCACGAGAATGTGGTGCCGCGTCAGGAGCCCGCAGCGCAGGTGCACGAGAGCGTGACGCCACGTCAGGAGCCCGCGGCGGCGCCCTTGCACGAGTCGGCGGTGCCGCGGCAGGAGAGTCCTGCGTCTACGAGCGAGACCGTCGCTCCGAGGGCGGCGGAGCAGGCTGCCGGGTCCATGGCTGCGCAGCAGTCCGCGGTGCCGAACCTGTCGGGTGTGGTCGGCAACGCCGCAAGCCTGGCCGGTGCCGGCGGCACCCACCTGGACGGCGGCACCCGGGCGGCGGCCGCCCCGGCACCGGCGCGTCCGGTCGGGCCTGAGCAGATGCCCGGCCAGGTGTTGCCGGACGCGGTCCCGGACGCCACGCCGTCGTCGACCGCCACGCCGAACCCGATGACGGGCGGCGGGTACATGCCCGCTGCGGCGACCGGTGGTGCGGGCACCGCCGGACGCGGCGGGGCCGGAGCGTCCGGCCGCACGACGCCGCCAGGGACCGTCCCGCAGCAGGTCGGAGGCCGGGAGGCCCCGGCGGCCGGTCCGGTCCGCACCGAGTCCGGTGGCGGCACCATCCGCTCCGGCGCGGGCCGTACGTCCGACACTCATGTGCCGTCCCCGCCCCCGCCGCCGCAGCACCAGGCGGTCGGCACCTCGCGGACCCTCGGCGATCCGAACGGTTCCGCACCCTCCACGTCCCGCACCGGCCGGACCGGAGACGAGCACCTGCCGCCGCCTCCGCCGCCTGCGAACACGCGGCTCCGCCCGATCGACGAGCCGCCGACCGCCGCCGAGTTGGCGCAGTTGCACCAGCACCCGGGCGGCCCGGCACTGATCCACCCGCCTGCGGCGGATCCGGCGGCACTGCGCCGGTACAAGGACGACAACAAGTTCACCTTCCGGCTGACGGGGGAGCTGGGGACGGCGGCCAACTCCCTTCCGCACAGCTCGTGGGGGCGGCACGACTCGGGCAGCCGGTTGCCGGACGGCAGGCCGGACGTCAAGGTCAGCCCGTACTCCCAGTCGTTCAAGTCGCACCTCGACCCGCTGACCCTCAAGGCCTTGCACCCGCTGGCCGCCAACGTCATCACCCCGCCCCTGCGCAACGAGCTCGGTCCGGAGGCCATGGCCTTCCAGGGCAACCAGGTGCTGGAGGCGGCGGGCAGCCTGGACTTCCGTACGCAGGAGCACTTCCAGCAGCAGGAGGTTCGCCGGAACGTGCTGGAGCGGCTGGCCCGCCAGGATTCGGAGCAGGCCTGGCAGCCGGTCGGCGCGCAGCGGGTGGCGGACCACCTGGACGGCTCGACGTCCGCGATGGACGGCGTGAACCGGCTGTTGGGCGGGCATGACGGCCGCCCCGGCTTCGACGGGATCGTGCTGGGCGAGGCGCACAGCCAGTCGCCCAGCTGGGGCTTCCTCAACGAGAACATGCACGAGCTCAAGGCCGCGGGCGTGGACCGGATCTACGTCGAGTCGCTCCGCGACGACGCCTTCCAGCGGGACCTGGACGCCTACCAGCGCCCCGGCGGCACCATGTCCCCGAACCTGGAGACCATGCTCCGCACGTACGACCGTAACCTGAACTCCCCGGCCGGCAACGGCCTGTACGAAACCGTTGTGCGGGCGAAGGCCGAGGGGGTGACGGTCCACGCGGTGGACGGCTACCCGGCGCGGCGGCCGCACGAGCCCGGTCCGCAGGCCTTGCAGGAGCGCGCGCGTCTGCTCAACTCCTACATGAACCACGCCATTTCGAGCGGCGGGTCCGGCAAGTACGTGCTGGTCACCGGAAAGGCGCATGTCCACGAGCATGCGACGAGCTCCGAGCACCGGATCCCCGGTGTGGCCGAGATGCTGGGTGCCCCGGCCGTGCGGCTGACCGACGCCGGTCGGCCGAACCCGAACGGTGCGCCGCACGACGCGTCCACCGCCACCGACTCCGGGAACCTGCGCCTTGGCCATCTCCCCCCGGAGCCGACCGGACACAATCCGGCGAACGCGGCCCAGCACCGCGGCGACGACACTCCGTCCGTGCCGCACCTGGGCGAGGGCAGCCCGGCGCAGTCGACCCGGAGCCTCGGGGGCGACGACCCGTTGGCCCCGCCCGTCCCGCCGACCCGGCACAGCCCGGCCGGGACCCCGCAGTCCGGTGGCCGACCTGCGGCCCCCACGACGCCGGGCACCGACCACAACACGCCGTCGACCGCCGGTCACGACAAGCCGTCCGGCACCGGCTCCAACGCACCGGCGACCAGCGCGCACGACCGGATCCCCGGCCGGCAGGAACAGGCGCGGGACACGGAACTGCGGCCGGTGACCGGCGAGTCTCCGGCGTACGACGCGGTGGATCAGCCGGGTCACGAGCAGTCGGCGGTGGCGGTGCCGCCGGCCGGTGCCGACCGGCTACGGCAGGACCTGCCCGGGATGTCGCCGGAGCAGCGGGCCCAGGAGCTGGCCAACCTGTCGCCGGAGAACCGGCGTTGGCTGGCCCGCGACCCGCAGACCGTGGACTCGTTGAAGGCGGGGCTGCCGCCGCGCGAGTTCGCCGACACGGCCGCCCAGCTGATCGTGCACGTCGATCCGCGGGCGGAGCAGGCCGCGTCCGCGCGGCACGAGGCGCAGCAGCAGGTCGCCCGGCTGCTTCAGGACCCGGACACGGCGGCGCGGCTGCTGAAGAACGGCGCGGACGTCGTGATCGTCCCGAAGGACGTCCGGATGCCCGAGGTCCCGGAGCTGCACAGCCTTCGCGGGGTGCACAACGACGGCGAGGCGGGCAGCGGCCGCGGGTACGACGACATGCGCGGCTCGGGCGGCCGGCACACGGCTGTCACCGAGGAGAACCTGCTCGGCGAGCGGACCCCGATCGGGCAGGTCGGCCACTACCAGGACGGCTACTCCACCACCACGCACGAGTTCAGCCACACCGTGCACCAGTTCGGTCTGGACGCGCACGACCAGACGCTGATCACGGATGTCTTCGACCGGAAGAGCGCGGACCCGGCCGCCAAGTGGCCGGACGGCCCGCTGCGCGGGGCCGACGGCGAGAAGAACTACTCGGCGCGCGACGAGATGGAGTACTTCGCCCAGGTCAGCAACGCATACCTGGGGACGAATCACGGAACCGACCCCTTCACCCACGAGGCCCGCAACAACGGCGCGGCCTGGGTGCGGGCCAACGAGCCCGAACTGCTGCCGCTGCTGCAGAAGTTGTACGGGTCGAACCCGGCCAAGCTGCACGACCGCCAGGCCAACCCGGTGAACGCCACCGACGCCGACAACGCCATGTACGAGGGTCTGCGCGAGTTCACGGAGAACGTCGAGGGCACCACCGGCGTCCGCGAGCAGCCCGCACCCGAGGCTCCGCAGGCCCCCGCTCCGTCCGCTCGACAGCGCGGAGCCGCGCAGGGCGAGCGTCTGCCGCCCACGGCACCGCCCGTCAGCGGCGACGACCACGAGCACAAGATCGATGGCGAGAAGGCCTTCGACACCATCGCCACCTTCCTGGACAACTCTCCCGAGTTCGAGCAGGTCCGCAGCGAACTGGAGGGGTACGACCGGCCCCCGCTGCTGCCGGCCGACACGGACGTGATTCTCGACCAGTACCGCAACGAGAAGTTCCGGCACGTGGATGTGCTCTCGCGAGGCGTGGATCCCGCCCTCGCCAAGGTCGACGGCGAACTGGCCGAGGTGCAGCAGGAGCTGAAGACCGCCCACCCCGATCAGAGGGCCGAACTCGACGACCGGCACGCCAAGTTGCAGGCCTCGCGGGACCTGCTGCAGGAGCAGCGCGACCGGATGGCGATCTTCGAGCACGAGCGGCTGAAGGACCGGCTGACGGGCAACGAACTGGCCGTACGCACCCGGGAGCGCCAGGAAGCGGAGCTCCGGGTGCTGCCGGGCGCCATCAAGCGGATCGAAGCGGAGGAGGCCCGCACCAAGGACCTGCTGGATGAGGCCAAGGCGAAGGACGCGGAGGAGCAGAAGCAGGCGAAGGCCAAGGGAAGGACGCCCTCCAGGGTGTTCTCCGACCGGGTCAAGGATCTCGAGAGCCGTCAGACGGCGTTGGAGGCCGACCGGACGCAGCGTGAGAAGGCCGTGTCGGACGCCGGGGCGGCGGTCGCGCTGCCTGCCCCGGCCGCACAGTCCTCGGCGGGGAAGTCGACGTCGGACCCGATTCCGATGCCCGGCTCGCCCGAGAAGTCCGCTTCGACCGGGAAGTCTTCCGCGTCTCCGAAGAAGAAGACCGGGCAGGACGTCGCCGAGGAGTGGAAGCGCTTCGAGGACAACTACCGCAACGCGTTCGGATACTCCGGCCACTCGCTGATGGAGCAGCAGCCGCACGCTGAGAAGATCGTGCAGCGGCTCGACTCGAAGGGCAACGTCAGGCTGACCGAGGCGTCGGTCAACCGCAACCATGTGATCGCCGACTACATGGTGCACAAGTATGTGACGGCAGCGGTGTTCAAGGCCCGCTCGCTGGACGAGAACAGCCGGGCGGCCGCTTCGGATGCGTTCGGCGACTTCGTCACCGTGATGGCCCCGGACCGCCACCGGATCCTCGACACGTACGGAACCAACGCCGCGGCGCGACTCAAGGCGGGAGGCTCGGAGGAAGCGGTGCTGGTGCGCCGTGACCTCACGGCCACGGCGGCCGACGTCGACCTGAAGGCCACCTACGGCAACGAGGAACTGCCGAAGGCGTTCGACACGGCCGGGGTCGGCGACCGCCGGAGCGCCGACGACGCCAGGGAGAAGCTGGAACGCGAGCTCAAGCGCAACGGCCTGGACGTCCCGGCGCGTGAGCAGCTCGACGCGTTGGCCGCCGCGGTGGGCAACGTGCACCCGGCCGGCCCGACCCGCGAGCAGGTGGAGGCCGTCCACGACGCGATGGGGCAGCTGGAGACGAAGGTCAAGGGGCAGGCGGTCGAGGACCTCGCGCTGGTCAACGGGGTCATCGGTCCGCGGATGCTGGACGACACGGTGTCTGCGCTGCGTGACGCCGCCGTCCGCTCGGACGGGTGGCTGACGCAGGACGACCGGAACCGCCTGGCCGGGCAGCTGGACGACCTCGCCGGCCGCCCGCTGCCCAGCGGCAGCAGGCAGGTGCTCACCGACACGGCGAACGCCTTGCGCGAGAACCGGTCCACCCAGGCCGATCTGAACCGGCTCGCCGATCAACTTCCGGGTGAACGCGCTCAGCTGCGGACGAACGAGATCGATCGGCGGATTGCGGAACTGGGCGACCCGACCAAGGACACCAAGCGGCCGAACACCAAGGCCGACGACGACCGGGCGGCCGCGGAGAAGAAGCGGGACGACCGCGAGAAGGAGCTGGCCGATGCCGTGCTCCAGAAGCCGATAAGGGAAGCCGAGCACGCTCAGGCCAAGCAGCAGGCCGAGACCTCCGCGAAGATCGCCAAGGCGAACCCGACCGACGCCGTCGCGAAGAAGAGGGCCGAGGACGACGCGAAGGCGGAGAAGACCGCCAGGGACGCGGCGAAGAGGGCCCGGGACGAGCCGGAGAAGGCCGAGGCCAGGCTGGTCACCGCCAGACGGGACCTGGAGACCGTCAAGGCGGTCCAGGCGCGGGTGCAGGAGGTGTACGGCCAGGAGCTGCCGGCCAACACGCCGGGCGGCAAGCCGCCGGTCGCGAAGGCGAAGCACGCCGCGGCCCGGGTGGCCTGGACAGTGGCCGACGTGGAACTGGTCGGCAGGCAGTACGGCGGCGTGTACGCACGCGCCGGCGCGGGAGGGAACCACCCGACCGCGATGTTCGACCGGGCGCTGACCGCCAACCTCGACGACGTACCCGCACTGATCGAGGACATCACCGCCGGGCTGTCCAACAGCGGCTCCAACCTGCGCTTCGGCGACGAGACGGTGAACAAGTGGATCCAGAACTTCCTGGACCCGCACATCATCCGCGACCCGGAACTGCTGACCGCCGTCGCCCACGGTCAGCTGCCGCCCGAGGCGCTGTACGCGCCGCACACCGCCGACCTGGTGCAGGCGGTGCGCAGGCTGGAGGCCGGCGGACTGGTGCCGCCGGAGCTGCGCGACATGATGGCTTCCAAGACCCAGGCCGACCTGGAGCCGAAGCCGAACGCGACCCAGAGCCCCAGCTCTCGACTCATCGTCGACGACCTCGCGGTGGTGTCGAATGCCGCCCCTGAGCTGCCGGTGTCCTCCTCCGGAGACTTCGCGGCCCGCGCCGACGCCAACCAGCTGCCGGCCGATCGGTTGGGCCGGCTGGGCGGCGAGGACCTGTACAGGCTCGACCGGGTCCAGCAGCCGGGCGACCACCCGACCGCCGGCGCGACCGCGGACCCGGACGCGATGGTGATCGACTCCAGCCGGCCGTCCTCGCAGCCCGCGCACGCCCCGGACGGGGACACGGTGATGGCCGACGCCTCGGGCGGCACCACGGCGCGTCCCGACCTGAAGCGCGGCCGGGACGAGATGGACCCGGACAGCGACTCCGACTCCGACGGTGGCGCCCGTGTGCCCAAGATCCGCAGGCAGCTGGCCGGCCTCGATCTGAACGGACCGACCCCGCCGCCGCCCCCGCCGCCGTCCACCCCCCACAACGGCGGCACCCGCGGTCTCGGCAGGGTGCTCCCCCCGCCGCCCCCGCCCGTCGCGCACAACAGCGGCACCGGTGGTCTCGGCAGGGTTCTCCCGTCGCCGGCGCCCCCGATCACTTCGGCCGGCGAAACGTCAGCGACGGCCCACGAGATGAGGTTCCCCCGATGACCTGGACAGCCTGATACTGGGACGGATGGTCCCGGAGGAAGCAGTCCAGCGTAGTGAGTAAGCAGAGCAACAGGAGCAAGCGGTACACGTCCGAGTTCAAGCGCGATGCCGTGGAGCTGGCGCTGTCCTCGGAGAAGACCGTCACGGAGGTCGCCCGGGATCTCGGGGTCAGTGCGGAGGGGCTGCGGGGCTGGGTCAAGCAGGCGAGGATCGACCGGGGCCAGGGGCCGGCCGGTGCGCTGACCACGGCTGAGCGTGATGAGCTGGTGCGATTGCGCCGCCAGGTCCGCGAGCTGGAGCAGACCGTGGAGGTCCTGGGAAAAGCGACCGCCTTCTTCGCGAATCGCCGGACGAAGTAGCAGCGCGCTACGCGTTCATCGACGCGGAGAAGGCCGACGGGACGAATCCGGACGGGTACAGCGTGGCCTTCCTCTGTCGCACGCTGGGCATCTCCCGCTCCGCCTACTATGCGCGCCGGGCCGCTGAACCGGTCCGGCGCGTCCGCCGCCGGGCGGAGGACCTGCTGGTCAGCGAGATCCGGGTGCTGCATGCCGGCTCGCGCGGCGCTTACGGGGCACCGCGGGTCCACGCTGCGTTGGTGCGGGCCGGGCGGGTCGTGAACCGCAAGAGGGTGGAGCGGCTGATGCGGGAGAACGACATCGTGGGGGTCACGCGTCGCAGGCGGCGGGGGCTGACCCGGCAGGCGAAGCGGGCGGTGTTCGCCGCGGACCTGATCGGCCGGGACTTCACCGCTCCTCGGCCGGGTGTGCGGCTGGTCGGCGACATGACCGAACTCGTCACTCTGGAAGGGAAGTTGTATCTGGCGACCTGCATCGACCTGGCGACCCGCGAGGTGATCGGTTGGGCGATGGCGGACCACCACCGCGCCGAGCTGCCGGTGACGGCGCTGCGGATGGCGGCCGGGCGCGGGCAGCTGGAGGTCGGCTGCATCATGCACACCGATCGCGGCAGCGAATACACCAGCGGTCAATTCCGGCAGGCGATAAGGGAGTTGCGGATGAGACAGTCGATGGGAAGAGTCGGCTCCTGTTACGATAACGCCGCGGCGGAGAGTTGGTTCGCCCTGCTCAAGGCCGAGATCGGCACCAGCGTGTGGGCCACCCGGGCCGAGGCCCGTGCCGACGTCTTCCGCTTCATCGAAGTCGAGTACAACCGCACCAGGCTCCGCAGGCACCCCGAGCTCGGATACCTCACCCCGCTCGAAACCCGGGCCAGACTGCGGCACGACTTCACCCCCGCAGCGTAGAAACCCGCTGTCCAGCATCAGGGGGGAACTTCAAGACGCCCGTTCACGAGCAGTTTTCGCCGGGGTCGCAGCCGCATGTCGATCCGTCGTTGCCGCCGGTCGACTCCGGTGGCGTTCCGCAGATGGTCGAGGGCGAGGTTGCTGCGGCACAGGTTCCGTTGCCGCCTTCTCGGCCGGAGAGTCCGTCGGTAGGGGATGGCGGTCCCGTCGTGCCTGTCGTCGAGCGGGAGAGCGTCCCCGCGGCGTCGCACGACGGCGTCCGCCAGGAGGTTTTCCCACAGCATGAGTTGACCGAAAAGCTGGTCACCTATCTCGGTGGGGAAGCAAAGTTGCACCCGCCGATGAGCAACTCTCTTCTGCAGAAGGTCAATCCACACGAGGTGTCGGCGCAGTCCGGCGACGGTATCCGGCCGGGCCAGGACCTGGACGCCCGCCTGGAGAGCGTCGCGGCCTACCGGGACACCCACTACGGGCGACCCCGGGTGGCCGGGCAGCCGGTGCAGGGCGGTGCGGAACCGAACCTCGGCAACCCGCCGGTGAACGGTCCGGACGGGTCCGCTCGGTTCGGTCAAGGACCTGACGCGATCGGGAAGTTGATGGATCAGGTGCGGGCAGGTGGGAAGGGCAGCTTCGCCACTGTGCTCGGCGCCGGTCCGAACGGCGAGGGCCACGCCGTCGCGCTGGTCCACGACCGCGACGGGCAGCTGCGCTGGGCCGACCTGGCGGACCGCAAGGTGACGTCGGCGGCCGGCGGCATGCCGGAGAACTTCCACGCCGACTGGACGGTGTGGGCGTCCGTCAGCGATCCGCACGGAAACATCGTTCCCGGCCGGCACGAGCCGGAGTTCACGGCCACCACCTCCAGCCGGACCGAGACGCTGAACGGGGACCAGAGCAAGGACCCGAAGGACGACTCGTCGCTGCCGAACACCCCCAAGCCGACCGATCAGACGTCCTCCCGCGACAGCCGGTCGGACGAGCCGGAGCCCACCGCGACCGTCCCGGTGACGCCCCGGCCGGGCGACAGCTCCTCCGTCGTCCCGCCCGTCGGCACCCACGGTGGGGGATCGACCCGCCCGCGGTCCGCCTCGGACCCGTCGGGGCTCGGCACGCGCGCCACGGACCCTCGCCCGTCCGACGGCGGCACCAGCTCGTTGAAGCGCAGCGACTCCGCCGGTGCCGCCGCCTCGCATCCGACCACGACGTCGGAGTCGCACCCGGTGACGGCCCAACCGGAGTTGCACCCGGTGACGGTGCCGGAGTCGCACCTGGTCACGACGCCGGAGTTCCCGCCGCTCGGCCGGCGGGTCCCCGTGGAAGGGGATGGTCTCTGCCTGATCCACTCGCTCGAAGCCAGCACGCCCGGCCTGGCCGCTCGGCACCCCGAGGGTCTGCAGAGGGCGGTCGCGGAGCACTTCGGCACCCTGCGTCCGGAGGACTGGCCGACCGAGGTCGTGTCGAACTACCGCAACCACCTGCTCAGCCGGTCGAACCTGGGCGAGAGCGAGCTGCTGGAGTTCCTTCCTCCCGAGAACCGGCCCGCGTTCGCGGGGATGCCCGACGACCAACTGCGGGCGATCATTTCCGATCACCTCGCCGTCAACTCGCCGGCTCCGTCGCCGCGTGAGCAGCAGGCCCTGCTCGGGACGGCCCGGGACTGGGCCGCCCGATGGGGGTCGGACGAGGGCGAGATGCTTCCGGCGGCAGCCGCCCACGCGCTGGACCTGCGCCTGCGGGTGGTCGACCACGACGGCCTCACCCGAGCCGTCTTCGGGCCTGCCGACGGGACGCCGGTGACGGTGTACCACCGCGGGAACCACTACGACGGCAGCGAGCCGCAGCCGGTCACCCCGGCGACCGGTCACACGTCGCCCACCCCCAAGCCGGAGGTGAAGGCTCCGGAGACCGGGCAGCAGCCGAAGCCGGAAGGCGAGCAGCCGCCGTCGAAGGAGACGCCCGAGTTCGAGCAGCAGCAGCCCGAGCCGACTCCGACCCCGGAGGGTGAGCAGCCGCCGTCGCTCATGACCCCCGAGAAGAACGAGCCGAAGCCGTCGAAGCAGGAGACCGTCGTAGAGCCGAAGCCGATCGCGGGCACCGACCTGGTGGTCGGGTTGACCTCGAACGAGGTGGCCGTACGGGAGAAGGTCATCGACATGCTGGCGCGGGCCGTGCCGGGTGACCGGGCGGCGGCCCGGGCGTTCGCGGACGCGAATTTCGGTCCGGCGACGCTGCGTCCGATGCTCAGCGCGCTCTCGCGGGGCGAGGTGTGGACGGCCCCGTTGGAGGGCAACGGCTGGAGTGGCAGCGTCAAACTGCGCGGCGAGATCACCGAGTCGAAGCACGTGGGCCAGAGGAAGATCGAGTTCGAGGACGGTGCCGACCGGACCGTGGCGACCGGTACCAACCGGGACTCGGCGTGGCAGTTCACCATCGGAGCCCAGGCCAGGCAGGCGCGCGGCGTCGGAGAGCCGCAGGAACTCGTCGCCTACTACCACGACCGTGGTCAGGCCGAGGTCAGCATGGACCTCGGCGGCACGGTGGCACGGTCGAAGACGAACGAGGAAGCCGACCTGTTCGAGTCGACGATGCAGCTGAAGCTCGACTTCGACGGCCTGAGCCACTATGGCACTCCGGTGCGCAACGAGTCCGGCGGGCATACCGAGACGGTGGACCTCGGCCTGAGGGTCGCGGTCCCGCAGCGCCCGGCTGTCACGGCGGACGGCGAGCAGCGGGTCCCTCCGCAGCGGCTGCAGGACGGTCGTGTCGGCGGTCAGGAGATCGTGCTCGACCTCACGCCGCGCGGCGCTTCGCTCGACCGTCCGCCGGTGAAGGCGCTGCTCGACAAGGCGGAGGCGGCGGCCAGGGCGGAGTTCGGCGACGAGTGGCCCGCTGTGCGCGACAAGGTCCTCGCCGAGGTCGACTTCGCCCGTCTCCAGCGCGACCTGAAGAGCATGACGGCGGGTGAGCCGGTCTCCGTCACGCTGACCGACCGCCGTGGCAATCCGCTCGGTACGGTCGAAATCACCGCGCGGGTCGGAGAGTTGAAGCAGGTCGGTTCCACCAAGGAGTCCGAGTTCAACATCGGCACCAGCATGCAGCAGGTGCGCAGCACGTCCTCGAACAGCGGCCACGCGGGCCAGCTCGGGTTCTCGTCCGTGGTCAAGCCGGATGCCGGTCTGATCACGCCCCCGGGCGTTGCCGGGCGGCTGGGGCGCGACCACATCTCGATCGTCGGCGAGGCCCGCACCTCCCAGCTGACCAGCAAGTCGAAGGTGCCGGGCGTCGTCTACGACGGCACTGTCCACTTCGACCTGTCGTTCAACGGCAAGCCCGTGGCGAGCGACGCGGGCGCGGCGGATGTCCGGCTGCTGGTCGACCGCGCGGACACGGCACCGGATCCGGCGAAGGCCGAGCCCGTCGCGGCCGAGCCGAAGGACGGGGCCGGACCCGAGCTCGAGGGGCCCGCCCCGAAGGCGGAGGGGTCCACCGAGCCGCAGCTGCACGAGGTCGTCAGCCCGCCTGCCAGCGTCTGGCACAGCGGCGACGACACGGGCGGGCTGGGCGAGACTGTCGTCGTCCGCGACCTGGAGAGCACGAAGGCGCTGCGTCAGGCGGTTGACACCGCCGGACGGGCGAAGTTCGGCAAGGACTGGGACACCGTCCGCGACCAGGTCCTGCGCGGGTTCAGCCAGCCGAACCTGGCCGCCCGGCTGACCGGCATGACCCGTGGCGAGCCGCTGGAGATCAAGATCCCCGGCCGGGAGGATCTCGTCGTCACCGCCGTCGCCAGGGTCGAGACGATGACCTACCGCCGGGAGGACAAGAACGCCGAACTCAATGCGGTGAACGAGACCAGCTCGTTCACCATGGACCGTCGGCTGGGCGCGCGTACGACCATCGAGCAGGGCTATGCGGGCGGCACACCTGTCAAGGGCGCGCCGGGCTTCGACCTGATTGCCACCGCGGCCGCCGAGCAGCGCCGGCGCGCCGGTGGGCAGGGCCGGCAGGCCGACCGGGTGTACGCCAGCGGCAAGTACAGTGCGCCGCAGGTCATTTACGGCACCCAGTTGGTCATGGACATCCACGTCGGCAGGCCCGGGGAGGCGAGCGGTCGGCCTGACGCGTCGGTGCCGGTCCGCGCCGAGGTGGGTATGGACGCCCGGGAGACCGTCAAGGTCCAGGCGCCCCGTACCGAGGACGGCGTGATCGACTTCAAGCGGCCCGCGGCGGACCCGGCGAACGGCACTCCGCCGAAGCCGGACGCGACCACCGGCACTCCGCCGAAGCCGGACGCGACCCACCATGCGCCGCCCCGGATGCGCGAGCAGCACGAGCTGAACGCGTCCTACGTGGTGCACAGCCTGAGCGGTGCCGACAAGGTGCGTTCGGCGGTGGAGGACGCGGTGCGCTCGAAGCACGGCGCGCCGTCGGAGGAGGTGAAGCAGCGGATCAACGCGAGCTTCGACCGGGTCGCGCTCAAGACCAAGCTCTCCCAGCTCACCCGCGGCGGGAAGATCACCGAGACGGTCTCCGGCAAGACCTGGTCGGCCGAGATCACCGTCCGGGCCCGGCTGGGGGACTCCACCCACCACTCCAACGTGGACAAGTACGAGTTCGAGTCCGGCACCCGGGCGTCGAGCGGCCAGGGCAACCTGCACGACGGCCGCAACCGGATGGCCGGCGGCGCTCAGGCCAAGATCAAGGCGCCGTTCGTCGACATCCCGGCCGGCTACGCGTACCGGGTGGAGCGCACCTACGGCCAGACGACGGAGACGATCGGCTCGGCCTCGAACCGCGGCAAGCACGTCGAGAAGGCCGTGTTCTTCGACGTCAACACGGCCTACGACGTCGAGGTCAAGTTCACCCAGCTGGGCATGTCCCACGGGACTGTCACCCGCCAGGTGGACACGGTGGCGCGGGTGGCCGTTCCGGAGCGTGACGCCGAGCCGGTGGGCGGACAGGTCGAGCGGCCCACGACGAAGCAGCCGAAGAGCTTCGTGGATCACAAGCGCCTGGACTCGTCGGCGATCGTCACCGACGTCCACGCGCTGCCCGACCCGACGTCGACCCCGGCACCGGCGAACGGCGCTGCGAACAGCGCGGCGAACGGTTCCACCGGGACGAAGTCCCCTCGCCGGACCCTCGGCGAGTCGATCCTGTCCCAGGTGGAGTCCGGCTGGAAGCCCGGCGACCTGCGCCTGCCGGGCAGGACGCCGAAGGGGCAACCCCGGTTGGAGAGCAACCCGTTCGGCAGCGACTGGAAGGGCATCCGCCGCGAGCTGGACAAGGAACTCACCCCTGACAAACTCCAGTCCAGGCTCAAGGGCATGACGGCCGGCGACGAGATCGTGGTGCGGCACGGGCGGACCACCGTCCGGGTCCGCGCCGTCCTCCGCAACGAGATGACGTACCTGGGCGACTCGGGCACCACCGAGTTCAACGCCGGTACCGACGTGCAGCGGAACTTCGCCACCACCGACGGCACCGGCACCACCCACCAGGGCGTGTTCGGGGCGGTGGCCTCCGTCCCGCTTCCGCAGGCGCCCGCCGTCTCGGTGACGGGCGGCGTGATCGGCACCGGAGGACGGGGCCACAACCAGGTGGACATCCAGACCCGGAGCACCACGGCCGGTACCGCCACCAAGACCAAGACGGACGGCAGCGCCTACAGGGGCGAGGCCGAGCTCCAGTTCACGATCACCCGGAAGCCGTGGGGCGGCACCCAGGTCTACCAGCGGCGCACCGCGGCGATCGGCTTCGAGACCATCGTCGAGTCCGGCGAGACCGTGCCGGTCACGCCGAAGCCCGACGCCGCCACCGCCGCCACCACCAGTGGGCGGCCCGACACCGACGCGCCGACCGTCGATCAGCAGCAGCGGCCTGCGACGGACGCGACCGCCGGCGACAAGCAGCCGCAGACCGTCTCGCTCCAGCCGCCCGCGTCGGAGACCGTCCAGGTCCCGCCGAACCGGATCTGGGAGACCGGCCTGCGCGACACCGACATCCTGCGCTGGCTCGGCGACGTCGGCGGCGTCCAGGACCTGGTGCGGCTGCGCGGACCGCAGTACTTCGGCGCGTCGACCTGGGAGAAGATGGAGCCCCAGGTCGGAAAGATCACCTCGCACAGCCACCTCTCGGCGCTGTTCGGCAGCGCGAGTCAGGGCGCGGAGGTGGCGGCGACGGTCCCGTCCAACAAGGTCACGTTCAGTGGCGGGAAGGGGGTGGAGGTCGCTGTGAAGGTCGTCTCCCTCGAGAACGGGTCGAACGGCAAGGCCGATGTGGCCCCGGCCAACACGCTCTCCTCCGGCAACACGCGGTACGACCTCACGGCGAACAACGCGGGCGCCCAGGGCCAGGTCGGAGCCAAGGTCACCGGTGCCCCGACCTCCAACAGCCCGTCGCTCATCGGCGGGGCGACCCGGTTCTGGCGTGACGGCGGCGCGCACGGCGACTCGGGCCAGGTGATCTCCAACGCCAAGTACCCCGAAGACCTGGCGCGTTACACCGGCTACGCCGAGGTCGACGTGACGTTCTTCAACGGGAACAAGGAACGGGTCACGGAGAAGGGAATCGTCCCTTTCACCGTCGACATCCCCGCAGCGGAGACCACGGCGAAGGGCGTGCCGGGGGACCACTACGTGGCGTTCACCCCGGAGCAGAGGGGAGGAGAGTCGCGCCTCACCGAAGGCGGGTGGCGGCTCTCCGAGGTCGAGCGGGCCATGACGCCGGACGACGGCGAGCAGACGACCGGCCGCACCTCGTCCGCCCCCACCCCGGCCCCCGCCCCCACTCCGGCCCCCGCCCCCACTCCGGCCCTCACCCCCGCCCAGTACGAGCAGCTGATGGGCACTGTGCGGCTCGGGCAGGCGTTCGCCAACGAGGAGTTCACCTCCAGGACCGACACCGGCGCCGCCCGCATCAGGGCGGCCCACCGGCTGGTCGAGCTGGCCGGCGGCACCACGGCCGGCACCTCCGCCCTGCTCGGGGACCTGCTCCAGCCGGCCGAGGGGGCCCCGCTGAAGGCGGAGGAGGTGCGCAAGGTGATCGACTACGTCGCGCGGAAGAGCACCGCGGGGCCGATCACGCTGGACGACCTGGTCGCCGGAGCGCAGGACCGCTGGCCCGACCACGAGCCGTACGAGATCCACCGCGGCACGTGGACCGACACAGGCCCGGCCAGCGAACTGGTCACAGCCGCCATGGCGACCGTCGCGGACGCCGCCCGCCCGCTGCTCCAGAACGGGGCGCCCACCCCCGGGCAACTGCACCTCACCGTGGCCGGCGAAGGCCCCGAACTGCCGCTGCACCGGGTGTTCGACCTGGACGGCGGCCCGGCGGCTGAGCAGATCCGGAAGATCGAGGAGGAGACCTACCTCAAGCCGGGCACCCGGCCGAGCGAGGCCACCGTCCGGCTGACCGGCAAGCCCGGCGCGGGCCAGGACTGGGACTACCGGGTCACCACCCGGTCGGACCGCAGCCACGAACTGATGATCCGTCAGCTCAGGCCGGAGGAGGGGCAGCAGCGCGACCCGCAGGCCCAGGCCCGGGCCGACGCCCGCTCCGCCGGGCTCACCCGGTTCGTCGCGGACCGCACCGGAGCATCGGAGGGAGACACCTGAGCCGTCCGGGGGCCGCCGCGCCAGCGGGCGCGGCGGCCCCCGGCGGTCCGACCTGTGGGGCTCGGAAAGTCATCGCCGTTGGTCAAGTTGCGTACCGGTACTCGTTGATGACACCGCCGAGAACGCGGGTGCGCCGGAGTCTGCGGCCCTCGAGGTCGTCCACGGCGGTGGTCTGCTCGTGGGCGTCGGGTGGTAGCCGGTTGCGGGCGCGATGGGGACGGTGCTCGTTGTAGTGCCGCTGGTAGGCGGCCGGGACTTGCCGGGCGTGGGCCTCGTTCATGATGAGGACATGGTCCAAGGCCTCGCGCCGGATGCTGCCGATCACCCGTTCGCAGTGGGCGTTCATCCGGGGAACTCGCGGTGCGCGCTTGAGGATCTCCATCTCCTCGGCCTCGAAGGCGGCGTCGAAGGTCTGTCCGTACTTGTCGTCGCGGTCACGCAGCAGGAAGCGCAGGGACCCCGTGCGCCTGCCGAGGTCGGTGGCCATGTTCCGGGCCTGTTGCACCGCCCGGTACCGGGTGGGGCTGAAGGGCCGACAGGTCTCGATCACAGGCAGTAGCCGTGGCAGGGTGCTGGGGGGTCAAGGGGTCGCAGGTTCAAATCCTGTCGTTCAGACCAGTGGTTTCGCAGGTCGGAGGCCATTCTCATCCGAAGATGGGGGCGGCCTTCTTGTGCGTGTCTCAAGGGAGTGGTCGCAGGGTGGTCGCATCTCGTCCGGCCGCGGAGCGCAGCCGGGTGCGGGCTGACCTGTGCGCTCGAACCTCAACGCCGGCCGAAGTGCCGAAACCCTCTCGGCTCGGTCTCGGTCGTCCACCGGGCTCGAAGAACCGCCGTCCGGTGAACCGTTATGACGTGGGCCTGCTCTTGGTCACCGGCGAGCGCTACCGCCGACCGGCTCACCACGAGGTCGGCACCAAACCACGCCGCACCGGATAGATCTCAAGGTCAGGGCAATGGGTCACAACAGTCTCGTGACAGGATCCGGACCTCATCCGCAGTCAGTTGTCACATCCATCGTGATAAAAATTGTTTCGACCACAGGAACGAATGTTTCGACCGCAAGCACCATACGCACCACACCAGTTACGGGGAAGCGTCATGAAGAACCACACCCGCCGCACCAGCGCGTTCGCGGCCCTCGGCGTCGCTGCCGCCCTCTCGCTCACTGCCTGCGCCGGTGACGAATCGGGCAAGGACACCGCCGGCAAGGGAAGCGTCCCGCCCGCCTCCTCCCAGCCCTCGGACCCCGCGAAGGCCGGCCCGTCCCCGAGCGGCGGCACTGCGGACAAGGGGAAATCTCAGACCGCGAAGCCGAGTTCCGGCAGCACGGCGTCCGGCAGCAGCGGGGACAGTGCACCCCAGGGCGGTCAGAACGTCGAGCCCTGCAAGACCCGGAACCTGACCGTCGAAGCCAAGAACGCCTCGCCCGACGCGAGCACCGGCACCATCGACATCACCATGACCAACCGGGGCACCACCACCTGCTCGGCAACAGGCTTCGCCGGTATCGGCATCACCGACCAGGACACCACCACGAACCCCATCGAGCGGGGCAAGGCCGAACCCCGCATCACCGACCTGAAGCCTGGCGAAGCCGCAATCTTCAATCTCTCGTACGAGATCGACAACAGCGGCAACAGCCTCACCCGCCCGACCGGGATCCAGGTGACGCCCCCGAACCAGACCAGCCACGTGAACGTGAAGTGGCCCGCCGGCGCGGGCAACATCAAGGGCTTCTACACCGACGTCAAGGTCTACCCCACGCACAACAAGTAGCAGCAGGCCCTGTTGCGGTAGGTCCGGCGCTGCGATGGTGACTGGCTGTTACTGGGGTCGACCGCTGCAACGTGGGGTGATGTGCATCCGTGCACGCCGCACAGGTGTAGACCGATCGACTGACGTGCCGTCAGGAAGGTCGCCAAAAGGTCGGCACTGATGCAGCCGGACCCTGTGAAACCCGGGTCACACATGAGACCGGACGCGCCTCGCGGACACGCGTTTCAGTCGGGCCCGCGGGGTCGCAGGGCGGTCGGCGCGGCCATTGTGCGGTGCTTCCTGGCCGGTCGTTCCTGCGACCCTTCACGCGTATCTCGATGGGGACGTACTTGCAGGTCAGCGCACCCGTCCGCGCGGTTTCAGGGGGAGCGGCGGGAGCTCGGGGGCGGCGAGGCGGTGGCCGTCGTAGCCGTGGACGTCGCCGAAGCGGTCGCCCTGCATCCAGTCGCGGCGGGCCTCGGCGATCTCGTCGTGGGTGCGGCCGATGAAGTTCCACCACATGACGAGCTGTTCGCGGAAGGGCTCGCCGCCGAGGAGCAGCAGGGACGCGTCGGAGTGGGCGTGGAGCGGGAGGTGGCGGCGGCCGGTGCCGAGGTAGAGCATCGAGCCGGGTTCGAGGCGGACGCCGTCGACCTCGGTGAGGCCGCTCATGGTGAGCACGGCGTACTCGAAGTGCTCGTCGAGGGGCACCTGGTGGCGGCTGCCCTCGTGCAGGGTGAGGTCGGCGCCGACGATCGGGGTGTGGGCGGTGCCGGGGGAGGTGGCGCCGTCGAGGGTGCCGAGGATGACGCGGGCGTCGAGGCCGGGGGCGGTGACGCGGGGCAGGTCCGGGTGGTGTTCGAAGGCGGGGGCGCCGTGCCGGTGGCTGTCGGGCAGGGCGACCCAGAGCTGGGCGCCGTGCAGGAGCGGGGCGTGCGGCCGGGGGGACTCCTCGGAGTGGGAGATGGCCCGGCCGGAGGTCATGAGGCCGAGTTCGTAGGGCCGGACGGTCTGCAGGCTGCCGAGGCTGTCGCGGTGGAGGACCTCGCCCTGGTGGAGCCAGCTGACGGTCTGCAGGCCCATGTGGGGGTGCGGGGGCACCTGCATGCCGGGTTCGTCGGCGATGTCGTCGGGCCCGTAGTGGTCGACGAAGCACCAGGCGCCGACCATGCGCCGGCCGAGGGACGGCAGCAGCCGCCGGACGACGGTCGAGCCGCCGAGGGCGGTCTCGCGCGGTGGCAGGAGGTCGCGGACGGGCCCTTCGGTGGCCTGGCCGCCGCAGCGGGCGGCGGTGGGGTGCAGGTCGAGGTCACTCATGGCCGTCGTGCTCCTTCGCGTCCGCGTCCGCGTCCGTGTCCGCGTCCGCGTCCGTGTCCGCGTCCGCGTCCGTGTCCGCGTTCGCGTTCGCGGGTGCGGCGGGCCGCGGGCCGGCCGCGACGATCGGGGTGCCGCCGCTGACGGCGCGGGTGACGGGGGTCCGGTCGGCGATGTCCAGGAGACGGGCGCGCTGGGTGTCGTCGAGGTCGCCGAGGAGGTCGATGCGGCGGGTGATGCGGGCCGTGGCGTCCGGCCCCTTCTCGTAGCCGAGGTGGACGCGGACGGTCTCCAGCGGCCAGCCCTTGCGTCCGGCGTACATGCGCAGCGTGATGGCGGTGCAGGAGCCGACGGCGGAGAGCAGCAGGCCGACCGGGGTGGTGGCGGTGTCGCCGCCGCCGGACTGCTCGGGTTCGTCGGCGGCGAGGAGGTGGTGGCCGCTGCGGATGTCGACGTGGTAGTCGTCGCCGGCGCTGGTGGCGACGGCCGCGGCGGAGCGGACGAAGCGCGGCGCCTCTGTGGTCGTGGTGGTGGTGTCCATCGGTTTCGCCTCCGGGGCGGGTCAGAGGCCGAAGCGCTCGTGCTGGTCGGCGGGGACGAGGTCGGCGTACTCGGGGTGCTTGACGATCCAGCCGCGGATGAAGGGGCAGTAGGGCAGCACGGTGAGGTCCTGCTCCCGGGCGGTGTCGAGGGCGGCGCGGGCGAGGTGTCCGCCGAGGCCGAGGCCGCCGAAGCGGGGGTCGATCTCGGTGTGGATGAAGGCGATCTCGTTCTCGTGCCGGTTGTACTCGGCGAAGCCCGCGAGGTCGTCGTTCTCGAAGATCTCGAAACGCGAGCCGTCCTGGTTGTCCGTCACGTGGATGCCCATCGTGGTGCCTCTCCTCTTCGTCGTCGGGGCGGCCGGTGGCCGCGCATATAGTTTAGTGTTCAATTACTTGTGGATCAAGTCCTCGCCGCGAGGCCGCTGCGGCGGTCCGAGCGAGCCGAGCGCCGCCGCCCACGGGTAGGTCGCCGGGTCGCCCTCGCCAGGGGCGGCGGGCACGTACAGGCCGGGCCCGAGGAGCACGCGGACTCCGGCGCCGCGGAGGGTGTCGACGGACCGGCCGAACTGCGGGTGCGCGGTGAGCGCCGTGTTGGTGCACGGCATGACCGACACCGGGATTCCCTTGCCGACGGCCTCGGCCGCGTACCCGACCACCCAGGACGTCGTGATGCCGAGCGCGAGGCTGTTGACGCTGTTCAGCGTCGCCGGGGCGAACAGGACCGCGTCCGCGGGCGGCAGCACGTCCGGATCCCCGGGGCGCCGGTACCTCGACTTCACGGGATGCCCGGTCAGCTCCTCCAGGCCGGCCAGGTCGTCGGCGAGCCAGTCCGCCGCCGTCGGGGTCAGGCCCAGCACCACGTCCCATCCGGAGGCCTGCCCCAGGCGGACGGCCCCGGCGGCGTCGAGGACGGGCGCGGCGGCGGAGCCCAGCAGGTACAGCACACGTTTCGGCATGCCGACCAGCCAAGCCGCACCACCCGGGCGGAGGCAAGCGGCGGAGGCCGGCCGCGGAGGCCCGCAACGGCTGCGGACGGCGGCGGCGGGCGACGTGCGGCCCGGGCGACGGCGGTCGGCGGCGACGGAAGACCCCCGGCAACTCGCGCGGAGTCGCCGGGGGTTCACGTGAGGCGGGAGGTCAGGGGCGGGTCGCCCGGCGGCGTGCGTACTGATGCGTGCCGGTGCGTCCCGGTGCGGTGCGGTGCGGCTCAGTGCGGTGCGGGCGCGGGCCGCAGCACGAAGACGGGGATGACGCGGTCGGTCTTCTCCTGGTACTCGGCGTAGTCCGGGTACGCCGCGACCGCGCGCTCCCACCACACGTCCCGCTCCTCGCCGGTGACCTCGCGGGCCGTCATGTCCTGCCGGACCGGGCCGTCCTGGAGCTCGACCCGCGGGTCGGCGACCAGGTTGTGGTACCAGACCGGGTGGGTGGGCGCGCCGCCCTGGGAGGCGACGACGGCGTAGGCGCCGTCGTGCTCGACGCGCATGAGCGGGGTCTTGCGGACCTTCCCGCTCCTGGCGCCCAGGGTGGTGAGGACGATGACGGGCATGTCCCGCATGGTCGTGCCCTCGGTGCCTCCGGAGCTCTCGTACTGCTCCACCTGGTCGCGGACCCACTTGGTCGGGCTCGGCTCGTACTCGCCCTTGAGCGGCATGTCGCCCCACTTCCGTTCGTGCCTGGCTGGTGTCGGGGCGGGCGGTCGCCCGCCCCGACCATGCATACCACCGCGGCCTCGGGCGGCCGGAGTTGCCGGGGTGTCCCGGCGTGGCGGGCCCGCGGGCGGTACGCCCGGGGCGGGGCCGGGGCGTGCGGGAGGCCGACGGGTGTCAGCGGCCGGCCGCGCCGTGCTGCTGCGCGGCAGCGGCCGGCCCCTGCCCGGGGGTCAGCTCGGCCGTCCGGCCTCCACTCCCAGGGCCACCAGCAGAACGCCCATGGTGGCGTTGGTCGCCGGGTACGACACGAGCACCGCCGCGAACTCCCGCAGCACGGCGCTCGGCCAGTAGTAGCCCGCGGTCGGTGCGCCGATCACCTGGCCGGTGACGCCCGCCCGGCGGGTCGCGAGGGCGGCGCGCAGCACGTGGAAGGTGTTGGTGACGACCACGCAGCGGTAGTCGGGCAGTTCGGCGGCCATCAGGGCGGCGCTGTACTCCATGTTCTGCGCGGTGTTCTCCGAGCGGTCCTCCAGACGGACGGCCCCGGGCGGCAGGCCGCGGGCCGCGAGGTGGCGGGCCATCGCCTCGGCCTCCGACACCTGCTCGTCGTCGCCCTTGCCGCCGGAGACGACCACCACCGGTGCCCGGCCCCGGGCGGCCTGCTCCTCGTACACGCCGAGCGCCGTGTCGAGCCGGGCGGCGAGCAGCGGCGGCACCCGGTCGCCGTTCAGCAGGCCCGCGCCCAGCACGACGACGAAGTCGACGTCGCGGCGGGTGCCGAGGCGGCGGTAGAGGAAGGCGTAGCCGAGGAAGCAGAGCAGCAGGAACGACAGGTAGCCGGCCAGCAGCAGGGCGCTCGCGGCGACGGCGTGCAGGACGGGCGAGTCGACGCGTACGGCGGCCCACAGCACGCCGATCAGGGCGAACACGGCCAGCCCGGCGAGCAGGGAGAGCAGGTTCGCGGGTCGGCCGCCCTCCTGGCGGATCATGTGCACGCCGTTGGCCAGCAGGAGCACCCCGGTGGCGACGGCACCGAGCAGGGCGGCGGCGGGCAGGGCGGTCGTGGCGGCGTCGACCACCTGGTCGGGCAGCCGGTCGAGCTCGCCGGCGAGGCCCACGGCCGCGAGGACGGCGGCCAGGCCGAGCAGCACGGCGTTGCTGAACCTCCGGCGGTCACGGCGTACCCCGACGACGAACAGCACGAGCATCAGTGCGGCGAGCAGGTAGGCGACCATGGGCCCGATCGTAGGGCGGCGGACCGGCGGCCCGAACGCGCCGTCCTGCCGTGCCGGGCCGGTTCAGCCCTCCCGGGCGTCCAGCCAGTTCAGCAGGACGGTGCGTTCGGCGGGCCCCAGCGGGCCGGACTCGGGGCCCGTCGCCCAGGCCCGCAGCCGGTCGACGGTGGCGGGTTCAAGGTCGCAGTACAGGCGCCAGACCGCGTGGGCGTGGCCCTGCGGGCCGGCCGGCCTGTCGCGGTTCCCGCAGTGCGTGAAGAAGGCGTCCACGAGGCGGTGGGCGTTCATCGCGTCGGTCACGGCGGGAGGTGGCCCTTCGTCCGGGTGCGGTGGGGTCGGCGGGGGATCACCCCACCGGTCCATCGTCCCGGACATGCCGTCCCGCCGCGCCGGGGCGGAAGGCCCGGCGCGGCGGGACGAAGGTCCCGGATCCGCGAATCCGCCGCCTACCCGACGTCGATGCCGGTGATCGCGGGCCGTCCGGTGGCCACGTCGTCACCGGTGAAGCCGACCGCGGCGAACGCGTCCCGGGCGAGCCGCAGGGCCTCGTCGCCGGCGGCGGTGCGGTCCGCCGCCTCCACCTCCAGGCGCAGGACGAAGGTGCCCTCGGGCTCGCCGACGGTCAGCACGTCGAGGTCGGGCACCTCGGCCCCGACCTGCTCGGGGTCCACGCCGCGGAGTCCGGCGACGAGGCTTCTCCGGGCACCGTCGTCGAGCGGCCGGTGGAGTGTGCCGGGGATGGTGATCACGTAGCTGCCCATGTCTTCCTTCTCGCCGCAGGCGGCGCCGGGAAACCTCCGGGCGGCCTGCGGCACGTGGCGGGGTGGTGCGGTCAGACCTCGGCCGGGCCGCGGGGACGGGAGCGGGAGCGGTACAGCGCCTTCGACAGGTGGCGGCCCACGAGGAGGTAGAGGAGCAGGGCTCCGCCGGTGTTGAGGATGACGTCGTCGACGTCGAACGCGCGCCCTGGCACCAGGGCGGCCTGCGCGACCTCCACGGTGGCCATGGTCAGTACGGTGAGGCCGGTGACCCGCAGCAGACCTCCGGCGCGCCGGGAGAGCAGCGGCAGCAGCACTCCGAAGGGGGCGCCGAGCAGGATGTTGCCGCCCACCTGGCGGGCGGCCTCGCGGACGGCCGGCCGGTCGAGGTAGGCCCTGAGCGAGGCGCCGGGATGAAGGTTGGTGTGCGCGATGCCGCGTGAGGCGGGGGAGGGCGAGAGCGTGGCACGGGCCAGCGCGACCGCGAACAGCACGGTCAGCGCGACGGCGACCAGGAGCACCACCGCGCGCAGCACCGCGGCGAGCGGCCCGCGACGCTGCAGCAGCGGGGGCCTCATCCCGGTGGGCCCGGGCGTGGCGGGCCCGGGGGCGGTGGGATCGAGCTTGGCGGGCTCGGTGGCGGTGCGGCGGGAGCGCCACGTGCGGCCGGGCCTGCGGCCGGGTGCGGTTCCCTCCGGCGCCGGGCCGCCCCCGCCGCCCGCCTCGCCGACCGCCGCCTCCACCGGTCTCGCCGTGCGGAATGCCGTCATGACCCCTCCTCGTCTGCGCCCGCGCCTCCTCCGGGCGCCCGGGCCGTGTACCCGGCGCGGGGCCGTTCACACGCGGCCCGGCTGCCGGGCCTCCTCCTCGTGCTCGGTGCGGCGCAGCGAGCGGGTCAGGACGACACCGCCCGCGACGAGGGCGATGCCGACCCAGGCCGGGCCGTCGTCGGCGGCGAGCAGCACGATGCCCACCGGCACGAGGTAGCCGGCGAGCGGCAGGAGGAAGGCGCGGACGGTCGGCACCGGGACGTCGTCGCCGCGGGCCCGGGCCGCCCTGGCGCGGACGACGTCCGGGTACCACCCGGTGAAGCGCACCGCGGCGATGATCGCGCCGATCTGGATGATCCAGCCGGTCCACAGGTTGTTCGGGTTGTGCAGCACGAGGTCGCCGTACAGGCCGGCGAGGGCCGCGACGAGGAAGGCGGCGCCCCACACACCGGTCAGCAGGTAGTTGGTGCGGACGAACTCGGGCGTGTGCCAGAAGTTGCGGGGCGTCTGCTCGCGGGCGTACTGCAGGGTGAAGGGCGTGCCGACGGCCATCGACCCGAACGCGATCACCACCAGGGCGATGTTGGAGACCTCCCCGGCGTACGTCTCCAGCCAGGTGAGCGTGCCCGCCGAGGCGAGCGCGCCGATCACGGTGAGGCCGGCGAAGAAGACCACGTCGGACACTTCGAGGATCTTCCACGAGCTGCCCGGTGCGCGGATGCGGCCGATCACGACGAGGGCCGCCGCGAGCGCGAGGGCCGCGCCGACGGCGATCTCGAACCGGCCCGGACCCACGACGACCGAGAAGAGGATCCACGGCGACATCCCGACGATCGGGCTGTCCAGTAAGCCTCCGGCGCTGCGGCCGGTCCGGGTCTCGGTGGCGGTGTTCACGAGGATCTCCTCCCGCTCGGCAAGGCTCCTTCCAGCATCCGCCCGCCTGCCCGGCGCCCGCCACCGAGCCCGGCCCAGCCCGCCCCTGGGACGCCACCGGGCCCGGGCCCGCCGCGCGGCCGGTGCGGCCGTGCAGCGGGCCCGGGCCCGGTGGTGCTCCCCGCGGTACTCCCCGTCGTGCTCCGCGGTACGCGGTGGAGCCGCGCGGTGCGGGGAGGGAGCGGCGGGGTGCGCCGGTGTCAGGCCGGGACCTTCTCGGTGCCGGTCTCGGCGGCGGTCCCGGTCTCCGCGGCCTCGTCGTCCTGCGGCCGGGCGTGCTTCGGCAGGAGGAAGACGGCGAGGAAGACCACCGCGAGCATGGCGATCTCGACGCCGAGCGTGAACTGCTCGGCGTGGACGAAGCTGGCGCTCTTGACCTGCTCGAAGAAGACCGTGCCGAGGATCGCCGTGCCGAGGGCGGCACCGAGCTGCTGCACGGAGGTGAGGGTGCCGGAGGCCGAGCCGGTCTCGTGCGGCTCGACCGAGGCGAGCACCGTGTCGAAGAACGGCGCCATGACGAAGCCCATGCCGAGGCCGGTGACCGCAAGGGCGGGGGCGAGCTGCCACGGCGTGACGCTCTCCCCGGCCTGGCCGAGGGTGAGGATGAGGCCGCCGACGCCCGCGGCCATGCCGATCAGGCCGCCGTGCATGACCTTGCGGCCGAACTTCACCAGGCCCTGCGAGGCGACGAACGCGACGACCATGCCGATCGAGGACGGGATGCCCGCCAGGCCCGCCTTGGTCGGCGAGTAGTGCAGGCCGATCTGGGTGTAGAGGCTGAAGGTCAGCCAGAAGCCGGTCATCGCGGAGAAGAAGAACAGGCCGAGCACCATGCCGCCGCTGAAGCCGCGCTTGCGGAACAGGCTCGGCTCGACGAGCGGGTCGCGGCCGGAGCTGCTGATGCGCTTCTCGTACCAGGCGAAGACGGCGAAGACGGCGAGGGCGAGGCCGATCAGGGCGAACGCCCAGGCGGGCCAGCCGTGCTCGCGGCCCTGCACCAGCGGGAAGATGATCATCGCTGCGCCGGCGGCGGCGAGCAGGGCGCCGACGAGGTCGAGCCGGACGGCACGGGCGCTCTTCCACTCGGGCAGGAACGCCAGGCCGCCCGCGACGGCGAACAGGCCGAGCGGGATGTTGATCAGGAAGATCATGCGCCAGCCGGTGCCCCAGAGGTCGGCGTCGACGAGCCAGCCGGCGAGGATCGGGCCGCCGACCGTGGAGAGCCCCATGACCGGGCCGAACAGGCCGAAGGCGGTACCCTGCTCCTTCTCCGAGAAGATCTCCTTCAGCATGCCGAGCCCCTGCGGCAGCATGATCGCGCCCAGCAGGCCCTGGAAGGCGCGCGCGGCGATCAGCTGCTCGGGGCCCTGGGCGAGGCCGCAGGCGATGGAGCCGAGGGTGAAGCCGACGGCGCCGACGAGGTACATGCGGCGGCGGCCGAAGATGTCACCGAGGCGGCCGCCGGTGATGAGGCCGATCGCCATGGCGAGGGTGTAGGCCGCGCCGAGCCACTGGATGGTGCTCTCGCCGCCGCCGACGTCGGCCCGGATGGCCGGCGCGGCGACGTTGGTGACCAGCGAGTCGAGGAGGTCCATGACCTCGGCGGCGAGGATCACGAAGAGCGCGGCCCACCGCCATCGGTAGGGCGCGGACGGGTCGGTCATGAGGGGCTCCGAGTCTGGAACGGTGTTTGATTGACGAACACTGTTCTACGGAGCGATCCTCGTTCCGTCAAGCCTGCAGGTCGACGCCCCGAACACTGTTCGCCACGGGTACGATGTTCGTCGCCCACCGTGACAGCCCGGGTTCACCCGGCACGCGCCGGGCGACCACGCCCGCCCGCACCCGCCCGTACCCGACGAAGGAGGCGCGCATGACCTCGGACGGCCACGCGGACATGCCCGCCGTGCCCTGGCACAAGCCGCGCCGCACGGACCCGCGTCAGCCCCTCACCCGGGACGCCATCGTCGAGGTCGGCATCCGCATCCTCGACGCCGAGGGCATGGCCGGCGTCACCATGCGGCGCGTCGCCCAGGAGCTCGGCACCGGCCCCGCCTCGCTCTACGCCCACGTCTCCAACAAGGACGAGCTCCTGGAGCTCATGCTGGAGGAGATCTCCGGCGAGATCACCCTGCCCGACCACCCCGAACCGGACCGCTGGAAGGAGCAGATCCTGCAGCTCTGCCTCGACGCCCAGCACGTGTACACCCGGCACCGGGACATCACCGTCGTCTCGCTCGGCAGCATGCCCGTGGGCCCCAACAAGCTCCTCCCGGCCGAGTTCATGCTCGACCTGATGATCCGCGCCGGCATCCCCGGGCAGGTCGCCGCCTGGGCGCTCGACGGACTCGGCCAGATGATCGACGTCGACGCCTACGAGGCCTTCGTCTACGGGATGAAGGCCGGCAGCGGCATCGACCTGGAGGCCTACTTCGACGAGGTCGGCCAGTACTTCCGCCGACTGCCCAAGGACAGGTTCCCCCGCATCAGCGCGATGGCGGAGACCATGACGACCGGCGACGGCGACGACCGCTTCCGCTTCAAGGTCGAGGTCTTCCTGCGCGGCCTGGAGTCGTACATCGAACACTGAGCCGTCTGTCCGTTGTCCGTTGCCCGTTGCCCGTTGCCCGTTGCCCGTTGCCCGTTGCCCGTCTGCCCGCCTGGCGTCTGTGCGGCGGGCTGCGCGGTCGGCCCGTCACGGGGACCCCAGGCGGCGCTGCCACCAGGCGCCGGGCGGTGCGAACGGATCGGGCAGTGTGCGGCGTTCGAACTCCTCGTCGAGCCGGGCCACCACGCTCCGCAGATCACGGCGGGCAAGCCGGGGCATCGATCGGAGGAAGGCCTCCACGCCGTCGCGGTCGCCCATCGGGTCGTGGCACGGACAGTCCGCCGACTCGACGTACAGCCACCGGCCGGGCCGGCGCAGCGCGCCCTCGTACCCCCGGAGGGACGCGGCGAGGAACCCGGGCCCGAAACGGCGGGCCTCCAGGCGCCGCACCGCGGAGCGCGCCCGCCGGGGCAGGCCCCGCACCTCGCTGAACGGCCTCGACGGGCCCGGCGTCCTCGACATCACGGCGCGCACGGCGCCGGGCGGCCTACGCGGCATCGCCCTTTCTGAGCATCGTCATGGCGCCATCCTGGCAGAGTGGTGCAGATCCGCCGAGCCGTTTTCCTGCCCCCCGCCCGTCTGCCCGTCCCCCGGCCGTTCGCCCGTCGGTCCGTCACCTCCGCCGCGGCCGGGACTGACGGTCCGGTTGCGACGTGGCTACGCTCCCCGCATGACGATCAAGGCTGTGGTGTTCGACGTCGGTGAATGCCTGGTGGACGAGACCCGCGAGTACGGCACGTGGGCCGACTGGCTCGGTGTGCCGAGACACACCTTCGTCGCGCAGTTCGGCGCCACCATCGCCCGGGGCCTGGACTACCGCGAGACGTTCCACGTGTTCCGGCCCGGGTTCGACCTGTACGAGGAGCGAGAGAAGCGCGCGGCTGCCGGGCGGCCGGAGACCTTCGGGGAGGAAGACCTCTACCCGGACGTCCGCCGCTCGCTCCTGCGACTCAGGGCGGACGGCCTCTGGCTGGCCATCGCCGGGAACCAGACCGTTCGCGCCGGGCGGATCCTGCGTGAGCTGTTCGAGGACGACGTCGATCTGATCGGCACCTCGGACGACTGGGGTGCGTCGAAGCCCGACCTGCTGTTCTTCGAGCGTGTCGTCGTGGCCACTCCGGTCGAGCCGCACGAGATCCTGTACGTCGGCGACCGCCTCGACAACGACGTCCTCCCCGCGCTCGCCTCGGGGATGCGTACCGCGCTGATCCGCCGCGGCCCGTGGGGCTGGATCCAGCAGGACGATCCGGCCGTCGGCCGGTCGACGTTCCGCATCGACAGCCTGGCCGAGCTGCCCGAGCTCATCGCGAAGTTCAACGCAGGGAGCTGATCCCCCGTCGCCCTCCGCTTCCCGGGTGACGCCGCGGGCCTGGTTGACGGGCGCCGGCGCGGTGGCGGCGTACGGTGCGGGCAGCGCAGGACGGTCCTCCCGCCGGTCGGCCGGCCCCGTCCCGTCCCAGTCCGCTCCGTTCCGTTCCGTTCCGAGGAGAGAAGCACCATGCGAATCCTGCTCGTGGGAGCCGGCGGCGTGGGCGGCGCGGTCACCCGGATCGCCGCCCGCCGGGACTTCTTCGACCACCTGGTCGTCGCCGACCACGACGAGGCCCGCGCGGTCTCCGTGGCCGCCGCCGCCCGTGACCCGCGCTTCACCCCCGCCCGCGTCGACGCCTCCGACCAGCGGGCCGTCGAGGCGCTCCTCGCCGAGCACCGCTGCGACGTGCTCCTCAACGCCACCGACCCGCGGTTCGTCATGCCGCTCTTCCGCGGCGCCCTCGCGGCCGGTGTGCACTACCTCGACATGGCGATGTCGCTGTCGCGCCCGCACCCCGAGCGGCCGCACGAGCTCACCGGCGTCAAGCTCGGCGACGAGCAGTTCGCGCTGGCCGGTGCCTGGGAGGAGTCCGGCAGGCTCGCCCTCGTGGGCATCGGCGTGGAGCCCGGGCTCTCCGACGTGTTCGCCCGCTACGCCGCCGACGAGCTGTTCGACGAGATCGAGGAGATCGGCATCCGCGACGGCGCCGATCTCACCGTGGACGGCTACGACTTCGCGCCCTCGTTCTCCATCTGGACGACCATCGAGGAGTGCCTCAACCCGCCCGTCGTCTATGAGAAGGACCGCGGCTGGTTCACGACCGCGCCCTTCAGCGAGCCGGAGGTCTTCGACTTCCCCGGCGGCATCGGCCCGGTCGAGTGCGTCAACGTGGAGCACGAGGAGGTGCTCCTCGTGCCGCGCTGGATCGACGCGAGGCGTGTCACCTTCAAGTACGGGCTCGGCGGGGAGTTCATCGACGTCCTGCGGACGCTGCACAAGCTGGGCCTCGACGGCACCGAGCCCGTCAGGGTCGGCGACGCCCTCGTCGCGCCCCGCGACGTCGTCGCCGCCTGCCTCCCCGACCCGGCGGGCCTCGGCGACCGCATGCGCGGCCGGACCTGCGCCGGCACCTGGGTGAAGGGCACCAAGGACGGCGCCCCGCGCGAGGTCTACCTCTACCACGTCGCCGACAACGAGGTCACGATGGCCGAGTACGGCTCCCAGGCCGTCGTCTGGCAGACCGCCATCAACCCCGTCGTCGCCCTCGAACTCATCGCCGCCGGCACCTGGACGGGCGCCGGGGTCCTGGGCCCCGAGGCCCTGCCGCCGCGGCCGTTCCTCGACCTGCTCACCGCGTACGGCGCGCCCTGGGGGCTACGCGAGATGTGACCGGCGGGCGTCCCGGACCGGACGGCGGACGGCGGTCAGCCCTCCAGTGAGCGACGGGTCGCGGGCCCGTAGACCCCGGCCGGGTCGCCGGTCAGGCCGCGGTCGTGCTGGAGCTGCGTGACGCCGCGGAGGGTGGCCGCGTCGAAGACCGCGGTGCGCGAGACGTACGTGAAGCCCTGGCCGAAGAGCAGCTGCTGGAGTCGGGCCACCGCAGGCCCGCTGTCGCCCTGCCGCAGGACGCCGTCGGCCGGGGCGGTCGCCGCGCTGGTGGCCGGTGCCGTGCTCGCGACCGTGGTCGTGGCTGTGCCCGCGGCTGTGCCCGGGGCGTCCGAGGTGCTTCCGGTCGGTGCGGGGCTCGCGGTCGCGGCGCCGGGGGAGGCAACGGTGGTGGTGGCGGAGGTCCGTGACGCGGTGGTCGGTGCGGCGCCCGCCGCCGCGGGGAGCGGTCCGTCGGTGGCCGTGGTCGCGCCCGGCGCGGAGGGCTGCGCCTGCGGGCCGGGGGAGTCCTCGCCGGGGAGGAGGAGCAGCGCCAGGCCGGCACAGGCGGCCGCGACGGCGAGCAGGACCGGTAGGAGGTGCCGACGGCTCGGGCGCTGCGCGCGGAGCGGGGCCGCCGCGGGCGGGAGGTCGGCGAAGAGGTCGGCGGCGCCGGTCGGCGGCCCTGCCTCCGGCGACGGCTCGGCGGGGGCCTGCGGTGCGTAGGGCCTGACGAGATCGTCGTGGGGGTGCAATGGCGTTCCTCGTGGTGCGGACGGGCTGGGGCACATCATGCCCTGCGTCGCTCCCGGGCCCGCGCCGGGGTGGGTGGCGTGCGTGCCGGGAGCCCGCGGCTCGCCCGGGCGGGGCACCAACCCGCCGGAGGGCGGGCCGAGTCGGCGCCGTCGGCGCGCGCCGGATGCGGGCCGTGCCCTACCGCCGTTCGGTCGCTCTCTGTGCAAAGATGCATCCGCACCGTGACGGTACCGATATGAACGGACTCCGCCGCGCTGCCTGTCCCCACCCCTGCGCGCCCTGCGCGCCGCCCGAACGAAGGCTCTCACCATGGCTCAGAAGGCCGAGATCCACGTCAACCGCAGCCTGATCGAAGGACTCGCGGAGGCGTCCCCCTCCCAGCTCGCCGAACTCGCCGCAACCCTGCCGCAGCACGTCTGGTTCTCCTCCACCGCACCGGCCGAGGAGGGCGACGCCCCGGAACCCACCTTCACGTGGCCCCTGCACGGTGCCTACTCCCACCAGGGCAAGGTCGCGACGGGCACTGCCCACGTCCACCTCGCACCCGGTCACCGGAACCTCGAACGGCCGCTCATCCTCGCCGACGGCTTCGAGTACGGCCCGAGCGACCTGCCCGCGCTCTGGCAGCACTTCGACGCCGCGGAGGGCGGGCACTTCCTCACCCGGCTCGGCGAGGCGGGCATCGACGTCATCCTGCTCGGGTTCGAGGAGCGCCACACCTACATCCAGGCCAACGCGGGTGTCGCCGCGGCCTGCATCCACCGCGCCGTCGCCGAGCGGATCGGCAGCACCCCGCTCGCCGTCGGCGGGGTCAGCATGGGCGGCATGATCACCCGGTACGCGCTGGCCCGCATGGAGGCCGAGGGGGTGGACCACCAGACCGGCACCTACTTCTCGTGGGACACCCCCCACAACGGCGCCTGGATCCCGCTGATCCTCCAGCAGATGGCCTACTTCTTCGAGGACTTCACCCCGGCCGAGCCGGGCCGGCCCAAGCAGGCCGAGCTCATCCGCAGCGAGGCCGCCCAGCAACTGCTGTGGGCCTGGGTGGAGAACTCGAAGTACGAGGGGCCGGTGGCCACCGCCAGCCAGCTGCGCACCGACTTCCTGGCCGAGCTGGACGCGTACGGGTCCTTCCCGGTGCGGCCGCTGAAGCTGGGCGTCGCCAACGGCCACGGCGAGGGCGTGGGGCTGAAGTTGACCCCCGGCGAGATCGCCTTCGACTGGAAGAACCAGTACAACACCGCGAGCGCCACCGCCCGCGTCCAGCCCGACAAGGGTGCGAAGCAGCCCATCGGCGGCATGCACATCGCGCTGACGGTACGCCGCAGTTCGACCACGGCCGTCCCCGCCCTCGACGGTGCGCCCGGTGGCACCCTGCCCTCGTTCGGGCTGGTGGCGAAGGCCCTCGGCATCGAGGTGGACGAGCGCTTCACCAACACCTGCTTCGTGCCCGCGGTCAGCGCCGTCGCCCTCGACTTCGACCCGGCCGTCTGGGAGGTCGACCTGGAGACCGATCTGACCTCGGTCGACCCGAGCCGCGTCGCCCTGGACGACTTCCTCTGCGACACCGAGAACTCCCCGCACAGCGCACCCCGGCGTGCGCTGACGGACTGGCTGTTCGAGCGCGTCACCCGCTGAACACGGGCCCGCGGCACCGCCGTTCCGGAGGCGGTGCCGCGGGTGGGGCCGACGGGGTCACGCCCACTCGCGCCGCCCGAGGGCGTACGCCACGGCCCCGTACACCACGGCGGGTATGCCGTAGTCGGCGAGGGTGCGCGCGGTGGAACTGTCGGGTGAGAAGAGGCCGCGGGACCAGCCGGACAGCCAGTCGGCGGCGTCGTGGAACCAGTCCGCGATCGGGTTGCCGGGGTTCGCCCCGGACAGGTCCAGGACGATCCAGACGGCCAGAATCAGTGTGGCGACACCTGCGGCGATGCGCAGGACGTGAACGAGTGCTCTCATGGCAGTCGTCTTGCACGATCCGCCGCCGCCAAACGTGGCGGACCGCGCCCGCTCAGGCGTCCGGGGCGCGGCCGACCCCGCGGACGGCCCCATGGGCGGCCCCGCGGGCGGCAGTGCGGCCGACCCCGACGCACCCGTACGCGGCCGCGCGGCCGGGCAACCCTGCGGCGACCGGGGGCACATGGCGGCCCGGGCCGGCGGCCGGGCGGAAGCGGCAGGATAGGGTGATCCGGCTGTCCGGCCGGAGGGGGAGAGATGGCCCGGATCCGTCGTGTCGTCCTGGGAGCCGCCGTGGGCGGGATGCTCGCCGGGCTGACCGGCTGCACGGTCGCCGTGGGGGCGGTCAGCGGCGTCACGGTCACCGCGGACGGCCGCCCGATCGGCATGGTGATGGTCTGTCACCACCGCATCGACGGGGCCACGCTGTACACCGACCAGGGCACGAACGGCACCCGCAGCGTGGGCCGTTGGAAACACGACGGGCCGCTGACCGGGTACGCCCCGCTGCCGCTCGACGGCGGCGACGGCTGGACGGTCGAGCAGCCGCTGCAGCCCCTGGAAGCGGGCCGCGTCTACACGCTCTACGGGTGGACCGAGGACGACTCCTGGTCCGCGGGGTCCGTGTCGTTCACCCTCGCCGACCTGGCCGCCCTCACCCCCGGGCGGGTGCGGTACTTCGTGGGCGCCGAGTACGGCGGGGACGCCGACGGCTGGACGACGACCTCGCTGGAGGAGTTCCAGGCCCACGCCTGCGACAACGTCGGCTCCTGACCCGGCGCGCACCCGGCGCGCACCCGGTGCACACCCGGCGCGCACCCGTGCGCCTGGCGAAAGCCGGGCACCGCGACGGGAGGACGTGGCAGGGTGGGCGCGGCGGCAGGTGCCGTCGCGGCCGGGTCGGGGGAGAGGACGCCGTCGTGCGAAGAGGCGAGCTGAGGCGTGGGCCGGGCGCGCGGTCCGGCCACCGGGTGCCGTCCGGCATTCCGGAGGACGGGCCGGCCCGTGAGATCGGCGACCACCGGGTCCTCCTGTCACGCCCGCACATCGACAGCCGGCTGGTGGTGGCCTGCGAGACCTGCGGGGTGCCGATCCCGTACCGGGTGCTCGGCCGGACGGCGACCCGGGTGTGGCGGTGCGTCTGGCTCGCGCTGGCGCTCGCGGGCACGGTGGTGGCGGTGTACTGCCTCGGCCGGGCGTTCGTCGTCGGCGGCCAGGTGCTGGAGGAGGGGGCGCCCAACCCGCTGGACCGGCTGCTGCCGTCCGTCCTCGGCGCGGTGGTGGTCGCCGTGTTCGGGTGGGTGCGGTGGCGGCGCGAGGACGGTGTGCGGCAGCGCCGCCGTCCGAAGGGGCACCGCGGGCACCGGCTGAGGCGCATCTGACACGGTGTCGTCCCCCCTGCGGTGTGGTCCTCGGCGCGGCCGGTCGCACCGGGCGGCGCTGAGCCGTAGCGTCGGGGGCCTGGACCGTCCACCGCGGGAAGGCGGGTGCGGTGATGGCACCGGCGTCGCCGGCCGACGTGACCGGCCCCCTTCCCGGCCGCGGGTAGGCGCGGCCCGTGACTGCCGGGCAGCCCTCGGGGCACATCCGGTACGGCGTGTCCGCGGAGTTCTACGACCTGCTGCAGGCCGAGGACGACCGCCGGGCCGCCGAGCGCCGCCTCACCGCGGCGGCCCGCGCCGCGAGGACGGGGGTGCTCGACGCGGGTGCCGGCACGGGCATCGTGACCGAGACGCTGGTGAAGGCTGCCACTGCTCCGGTGCACGCCGTCGAGCCGTCGCCCGCCATGCGGATCGCCCTGCTCGCCCGGTTGGCCCGCCTCGGCGCCGACGAGCGGGCCCGCGTCACGCTGCACCCGGAGACCGTGGGTGCCTGCGGCCTGCGGGAGGCCGTCGACCTCGCCGTCGCCTCCAACCTGGTGGCCACCCTGCCGCCCGCGGAACGCCGGGCGACCTGGCGGGCGCTGGCCGCCGCACTCGTACCGGGAGGCCTGCTCCTCTTCGACCCGCCGCCCGTCGGGGTGCCGGGCGGCGAGGAGAGCCGCGAACTCCCGCCCGCCAGGCTCGGCACCGACGTGTACGCCGCCCGGCTGACCCGCACCCCGGACCGCGGGATCATCGCCGTCCGGTACGACTACCGGGTGGAGCGCGGCGGTGTGGTGGTGCGCGAGGAGCACGAGACCTTCCGGCTCTGGCCCGCGGAGCCCGCCGTCCTCGCTGAGGAACTGGCCGAGGCCGGTCTCCTGCCCGCGGACGCTCCGCACTCCGACCTCACCGCCGCCCGGAAGCCGCTCCGCGGGTGACCGGCGGGCCGGCGGAACGCGTCCCCGTACGGGCGCGCAGGCCGGAGGGGGTGCCGTGCGGACACGGCACCCCCTCCGGCTCTGTTCCCGCTCTGTTCCGCTCCGTGCAGCCGTCGCGGACGGCGGCGGCTCAGCCGTGCCGCATGTCGTCCGGGTCGGCCGGGCGCGGCGCGGTCCGGGGGTCGTCCAGCGGCCCGGTGCCGTACGGCCTGCCGCTGCCCGGGTCGGTGCCGTACCGCTCACCGCCGTACGGTTCGCTGCCGTACGTCTCGCCGCCGTACGGGTTGGGCGGCGGGGCTCCCTCGCCGGTCATCCGGGACTGCGGGGTCTCGCGGGGCGGCGCGTCGGGGAGCGCGCCGGTCGTGGCGGGGCCGTCCGTGCCGAGGCCGCCGGGGGAGATCCGGCCGCGCCAGCCGCCGCTCTCGGCGCCGCCGCGTTCCTCGATGAAGCCCTTGAAGCGCTTGAGGTCGCCCTTGACCTGCCGGTCGAGCACGCCGAGCAGGTCGCCGGTGCGCTCGGCCATGCCGTGCGGTTCGAAGTCCATGGCGAGGCTGACCCGGGTGTGGGCGTCGTCCAGCCGCTGGAAGGTGACGACGCCCATCTGCCGGACGTCGCCGCCGATCGTGCGCCAGGAGATCCGCTCGTCGGGCAGCTGGTCGACGATCTCGGTGTCGAACTCGCGCCGGGCGCCGGCGACCTTGGTGCGCCAGTGGCAGTGCCGGTCGTCGGTCTGGCGGACCTCCTCCACGCCCTCCATGAAGCGCGGGAACTCCTCGAACTGGGTCCACTGGTCGTAGACGCTGTGCAGGGGCACGTCGACGTCGATGGATTCCTTCACCATGCTCATGGTGACCTCCTTCGCGTTCCGGGACCGGACGTTCCGGGCCGCCGCGCGCCTGCCCGCCCCTGCGGGCTTCAATCCCCGGGATCGTCCGGAAGGTGTGCCGCCGCCCCCGGCGGGAGGGGATCCTCCCGCCGGGGGCGGCGCGGGGTGGTGCGGGCCGGGCGCTACGCGGGCTGCTCGGCGGTGTGCAGGGCGCTCACCTCCGCCGCGGTCAGCGCCTTGTCGTACGCGTGGACCTGGTCGATCGAGCCGTTCCAGAAGTCCACGTTGCCGCCGTTCCACTTGGCGCGGCCGAGGCTGAGCGGGCCGGTGGAGACGTCGGCGGATCCGGCGGGCACGGTGGCCGCGAGGGTGCCGTCGACGTACAGGGCGATGGTGCCGGCCGCCGCGTCGTGCACGCCGACCAGGTGGTACCAGTGGCCGAGCTGCGGGGTGATCGGCAGCCGGGCCCGGACACCGCCGGGGACGCTGAAGGCGAACGCGCCCTGGCCGTACTGCAGGTAGAACGGGTTCTCGGTGCGGCGGCCGTCCTGGCTGACCACGGTGGCGTAGTTGCCGGGCAGCGCGTCCAGGGTGGCCCAGGCGGAGATCGAGTAGCTCGCGGTGGTGTCGACCACGGGCCCGGCGGTCTGGGCGTACTGCGACTGGCCGTTGAACTTCAGGGCGCTGCCGCTGACACCGGGGGTCCAGGTGGTGCCGTCGGTCAGGGTCATCGAGGCCTTGTTGGGGCCCTGGTCGGCGGCGGTGGTGCCGGTGCCCTCGTCGAGGGACCAGGAGCCGCCGCCCTTGAGCTCGGAGCGGGCGCCAGCCGCGGCGCCGGCCGCGATGACCTTGAGGTTGATGGCGCGGACCTGGGCCGGGTCGACCTTGATCTGCCGGCGGTCGTACGTCCAGAGGCCGTTGAGCTCGTTCTCGAGGTCGGTGACCTGGGTGTAGACCGAGCCGGAGAGCTCGGCGCCGGCGGCGGCGAGGTAGAACGTCTCGGTGTTGTCGACGTACTTCTTGGTGAGCGCGGCCTTGTCGTTCACGCCGCTGTAGATGACGGTCGGGGCGCCGGGCCACATGTGGCCGGGGGCGCGGAGGGTGAAGCCGCCGTGCTCGCCGTCCATGGCGGCGCGCTTGCTGTCCGGGAACGCCGGGTCGTTGTTGCCGTAGTCGTGGTGGTCGATGATGTCGCCCTTGCCGGAGTCACCCTTGGAGGCGCAGCAGTTGACGCCGCTGTGGGCGTTGACGATGCGGGACGGGTCGGCGGCCTTGACGGCGTCGGTGAGCTTGCCGGTCTCCTCGCGGTTCCACTCGCCCCAGCCCTCGTTGAAGACGATCCAGCCGATGAGGGAGGGGGAGTTGTGGAGGAGCTTCATCTCCGCCATGCCCTCGGCGACGAACTCCTGCTGGCCGGCGGTGGTGCGGAAGTCGCCGGAGACGAAGTCCTGCCAGACGAGCAGGCCCAGCTTGTCGGCCTGGTAGTACCAGCGCGGCGACTCGACCTTGATGTGCTTGCGGACGGCGTTGAAGCCGAGGTCCTTCTGCGCCTTGAGGTCGAAGGTGATGGCCGCGTCGGTGGGCGCGGTGTAGAGGCCGTCCGGCCAGAAGCCCTGGTCGAGTTCGGCGAGCGAGAAGATCGGCTTGCCGTTGAGGACGATCTTCTGGTAGCCGCCGACGTCCTGGATGGCGATCTTCCGCATGCCGAAGTAGCTCTTGACCGTGTCGGTCTGCTTGCCGCTGGTCAGCGTGACCTTGAGGTCGTAGAGGTACGGGTCGTCGGGCGTCCACAGGTGCTGGTTGCTCACCGGCAGGTGGAGCAGGGTGTTGGCGGGGCCGCTGATCGAGCCGACCACGTTGCCCTGGGTGTCCTTGGCGACGGCCTTGACGAGCGTGCCGGCGGGGGCGCCGGGGGAGTTGACGGTGACGGAGAGCGTGCCGGAGTCGATGTCCGGGGTGGTGGTGACGCTCTCGACGGAGGTCGCCGCGACGGGCTCCATCCAGACGGTCTGCCAGATGCCGGACGACTGGGTGTAGACGATGCCGCCGGGGTTGGCCGACTGCTTGCCGAGGGGCTGGTCGGGCCCGGCGGTGTCGGTGACCGCGACGACGATCTCCTGCGGGCCGGTGCCCTTGAGGGCGTCGGTGATGTCGGCGGAGAAACCGGTGTAGCCGCCGGTGTGCTCGGCGACCCTCGTGCCGTTGACCCAGACCGTGGCCTTGTTGTCGACGGCGCCGAAGTTCAGCTTGAGGTGCTGGCCGGAGCCGATCTTCCAGCCCTTGGGGACGGTGACCGTCTTCCGGTAGAACATGTGGTCCTCGTGCCGCTCCAGGCCGGAGAGCATCGATTCGACCGGGTACGGCACGATGATCTTCTCGCCGAGGTCCTTGCCGAAGACGGGCTGCTCACCCGCGGCCGCACCGGCGAACTGCCAGGGGCCGTTGAGGTTCAGCCAGTCGTCGCGGACCTGCTGCGGCCGGGGGTACTCGGGCAGCGGGTGGTTCTTGTCGACCTTGTCGGTCCACGGGGTGGTGAGGCGGTGGGTGGAGGCGTTGGCGGCCGTCCGGATGATCTGCGGCACGGTCTCGCCGCCGGAGGTGAGGCCGCCGGCGCCGTCGTACGACACCCGGACCTGCTGGCCCTTCTGGACGGGCTCGGAGAGCTTGACGATCAGGGAGTTCCTGTCTCCCGAGGCGTTCGCGACGGACTTGACCGGCATGGGCGTGGTGTCGGCCTCGATGCGCAGGTGGTCGGCGATGCCCGCGGCGTTGCCGACCCTGCCCTCGAAGGTGGCCTGCACCTTCAGGCCGTCCTCGGCGACGGCCAGCGCGACGGGGTAGACGCTGAACCCGGCGGGCGGGGTGAAGGCGCCCTCCGGCACGATCTGCTTGGGCAGCGCGGGGCTCGACCAGCGCAGGAACATGTTGGCGCCGCCGACGTCCTGGAACATCTCCAGCTTGAAGTCGTGCTTGACGCCCGCGGTGAGGTGGACGGCGGCGCTGGTCTGCTCGCTGTCCCAGTCCGGCACCCAGTGGTCGATGACCGCGACGCCGTCGACGAAGAGGCGGAAGCCGTTGTCGCCCGTGGCGTAGAAGGTGTAGTCGCCGTCGGCGGGGGCCTCGATCTGGCCGGTCCAGCGGGCGGTGGTGTTCTCCTGGCGGCCCGTCATCGCCTCGAAGGTGGACGCCAGGCCCGCCATGTTGATCTGCGGGTCGAGCGCCGTGCCGCCGAGCTCGGCGAAGTCGCGGGCGCCGGGCGCCGACATCCGGTAGTACTCGCCCTTCAGGCCGTGCGCCTGGATGCTGGGATCGGCGGCGGCGAAGGTGGTCGCGGTGTCGGCCGGGGCGGCGGACGAGGTACCGGGGACCAGGCCGACCACCGGCAGCGAGAGGGTCGCTGCCAGCAGCAGCGCCCACGTCCTGCGTCGGTCTCGGGTGGCTGGCTGTCGCGTCATGCGGTGGCTCCTCACACGGGGGAGTAGAGGGTGGTGGGGCATTCCCCGGGCGGCGACCCGCTTGCCCGGGGACGTGGTGGGGGTGTCGCGAAGAGCGACGGTGGTGGCGCGCCGGCGGGAGGGGGCCGGGGCGGTCACGGCACGGTGGTGCCGGGGAGGGGGACGTGCGGGCGCCGGGCCGCCGGGAGGCGGCGCGCCGGGGCCCTGGCCGTTCTGACGAACGGGCCGTCCGGTCGAACGGTCGGGGCAGGGGGTCGGAGCGGTGGCCGGGGTGCCGCGGGCAGCCCGGCGCGGCGCCGTCCGGTGGAGCCGGGGCGGGCCGGTGGGTGGCCGGCGGTGCGGCGGCGAGCGGGGTTCGCGGGCCGGGTGGCGGCCGTTGCACAACGTTGGAAAAGCGGGACAGCGAGAATGACAGCACGACCCTGCGGCCGTGTCCAGCCCCCGACGGGCAGTTCTGTCCGCGGAATCGGCCGCCGGCGGCCGGACGGCCCGTCCGGAGCCTGTCGCCGTGCGGTGCACGGCGGCTGACGGAGCCTCCGCCGACGGGCCCGGGCGGAACGGAACGGGCCACTCCGCGAGGCCGGTGCGCAGCGGCGCCGTACGCCTCCGGGTGCGCCGCGGCCGGGCCGGCCGGCCGGCGGGTGCGGCCTCGACCTGCGGCTTCTCCGGCCCGGGGCGCCGTGGGCAGGGGAGGGCGCGGGCGGCCGCCGCCCGGCAGGGTGAACGGTGAGCACCACTCCGCCAACCCCCGGCACCTCCGGCCGCGTTGGCGCGGAGCCGTCATGGAGGGCCGGTCGGGGAATGAAACGGAAATGCGCGCGCAACACTCTTGCCCGACGGATCGGGCGGCCTATATAACGTTGTAAACAGCGACGCCGAGAGGCCCTGCGGACCTCTTACCGCTCTCTCCTGCACCGGATTTCCCAGCCCCGTGTGCAGGCGTCGGGCGGACCCGGTCGCCGCCGTCCCACCCCGCACCCCCCGCCCCACCGCGTCGTCGGCCCACCCGTCCGGCGCGGTGCGTCTCCCCCTCGCCAAGGAGTGTCCCCGTCATGACCATCACGCGCAGATCCCGCACGCTCGCCGCCGCCTCGCTGCTCGCCGCCGCCGCCCTCGTCGTGTCCGGCTGCGCCAAGTCCGAGACCCCGTCCGCCGGCTCGGGCGACGGACAGGCCGCGCAGGTCGCGGAGAGCCCGGCCGGCTCGGCCACCGCCGCCACCGGGGCCGGCTGCACCCTGCAGAGCACCGGCACCCCGAAGATCGACCTGAAGGACGCGATCGTCGGCTTCTCGCAGTCCGAGAAGGAGGCCAACCCCTTCCGTATCGCCGAGACCCAGTCCATCAAGGACGAGGCCGCGAAGCTGGGCGTGAAGAAGCTCCTCACCACCAACGCGCAGTCGCAGCTCTCCAAGCAGATCAGCGACATCCAGGACATGCTCAACCAGGGCGCACAGCTCCTCATCGTCGCCCCGCTCAACTCCGACGGCCTGCAGCCCGCCCTCGACGCGGCCGCCGCCAAGCACGTGCCGGTCATCACCGTCGACCGCAAGGTCAACGCCACCGCCTGCAAGGACTACCTGACCTTCATCGGCTCGAACTTCGTCGAGCAGGGCAAGCGCGCGGCCGACGCGATGATCGCCGCCACCGGCGGCACCGGCAAGGTCGCCATCCTGCTCGGCGCGTCCGGCAACAACGTCACCACCGACCGCACCAACGGCTTCGTCGACCAGCTGAAGGCCAAGGCGCCCGGCCTGGAGATCGTCGCGCAGCAGACCGGCGAGTTCGCCCGCGACAAGGGCCAGCAGGTCATGGAGCAGCTCATCCAGTCCAAGCCCGAGATCACCGCCGTCTACGCGGAGAACGACGAGATGGGCCTCGGCGCCGTCACCGCGCTCAAGAGCGCCAACAAGAAGCCCGGCAAGGACGTCAAGGTCATCTCCATCGACGGCACCCGCAACGCCGTGCAGGCGCTCGCCGCCGGCGAGTACAACGGCGTCATCGAGTCCAACCCGCGCTTCGGCCCGCTCGCCTTCGCGACCCTGCAGAAGTTCCTCGCGGGCGAGTCGATCGCCGACAGCGTCATCATCACCGACCGCGCCTACGACTCCGCCAACGCCGCCGCCTCCGTCGCCGGCGCGTACTGACCCGCGCCCCCACCCTCCGGGCCCGCCGCGACCTCCCCGACGCGCGGCGGGCCCGGAGACCACCCTCCATCGACCCTCGGAAGGCCAGAACCATGGCACCCCCCGAAGCGGCGGCCACCAGGCCCGCCGGCACCGCCCTCCCCACGGCGACGCCCGTGCTGGAGGCCCGCGGCGTGAGCAAGCGATTCCCCGGCGTGGTGGCCCTCGACGACGTCTCCTTCTCGCTGCGACCCGGCGAGGCCCACGCACTCGTGGGGGAGAACGGGGCGGGCAAGTCCACCCTGATCAAGGTGCTCACCGGCGTGCACCGCCCGGACGACGGCGAACTCCTGCTCTCCGGAAGCCCGGTGAGCTTCGCCCGGCCCTCCGAGGCCCAGCAGGCCGGCATCTCCACCATCTACCAGGAGGTCAACCTCGTCCCGCTCATGAGCGTGGCGCGGAACATCTTCCTCGGCCGCGAACCCGTCAAACGCCTCGGCCTCATCGACTTCCCGCGGATGCACCGCGAGGCCGCCGAACTCCTCGCCGGGTTCGGCATCGACGTCGACCCGCGCCGCCCCCTGCACACCCTCGGCATCGGCACCCAGCAGATGGTGGCCCTCGCCCGCGCCGTCTCCGTCGACGCGCAGGTCGTCGTCATGGACGAACCGACCTCCTCGCTGGAACCGCGCGAGGTGGAGACGCTCTTCCGCGTCGTCGGCGAGCTGCGCGCCCGCGGCATCGCCATCCTCTACGTCAGCCACCGCATGGACGAGCTCTACCGCCTGTGCGAGCGCGTCACCGTGCTCCGCGACGGCAGGCACATCCACACCGGCGACCTCGCCGACCTCGACCGCATGCAACTCGTCTCCATGATGCTCGGCCGCGACATCACCGAGGTCCGCCGCCACGGCGTCACCGGCTTCGGCGACGAAGGGCACGACGTCGCCCGCGAACCCGTCCTCACCGCCGACGGCCTCACCCGCCGCCACCAGCTGGACGACATCTCCCTCGCGCTGCGCCCCGGCGAGGTGCTCGGCCTCGGCGGCCTGCTCGGCTCCGGCCGCAGCGAGACCGCCAAGGCCATCGCCGGGGCCCTCCCGCTCGACGGCGGCACCGTCTCCGTCGGCGGCCGCACCCTGCGCCGCCCCAGCTCCGCGGGCGCCATCCGGGCAGGCATCAGCATGCTCCCCGAGGACCGCAAGGCCGAGGGCATCATCCCCGGCCTGTCGGTACGGGAGAACATCGTGCTGGCCGCCATGCCGCGGCTGTCCCGCGCCGGGATCGTCTCCCGCGCCCGGCAGGACAAGGTCGTCAGGATCTTCATGGAACGCCTGCGGATCAAGGCGTCCAGCCCCGAGCAGAAGGTCTCCGAACTCTCCGGCGGCAACCAGCAGAAGGTGCTCCTCGCCCGCTGGCTCTGCCTCGAACCCACGGTGCTGCTCCTCGACGAGCCGACCCGTGGCATCGACGTCGGCGCCAAGGCCGAGGTGCAGGCCCTCATCGACGAACTCGCCCAGGAGGGACTGGCCGTGCTGCTGATCTCCTCCGACATCGAGGAACTCGTCGAAGGCGCCGACCGCATCGTCGTGCTGCGCAGCGGCGCCGTCGCCGGCGAACTCACCGGCGACCAGGTGGGGGAGAGCGAACTCCTCGCCGTCCTCGCCGACCACGGCGCGCCCGCCGCCGGACCGGCCCCCGCCGCACCCGACCAGCCCCGCCCGGCGAGCGCCGGCAAGGAGGACCCCCGATGACCCAGGCGACCGCCGCCCCCACGCGCGGCCTGACCCGGCTGCCCAGCTCCGCGTGGTTCCAGGAGTACGGCGTCTACGCGGCGCTCGCGGCCCTGGTGGTGTTCAACGCGCTGTTCACCGACCGCTTCCTCACCACCGACAACCTCCGCACCCAGCTCGTGCAGGTCGCCCCCGTGGTGATCGTCGCCCTCGGCATGGCGCTGGTCATCGGCACCGAGGGCGTCGACCTCTCCGTCGGCTCCACCATGGCGCTGGCCTCCGCCCTGCTGCCGCTCTACCTCGGCTACGGCCTGGTGCCGGCCCTGCTGATCGCCCTGCTCGCCGGGGCCGTGGTCGGCGCGATCAACGGCACCCTGGTGTCCGTCGTCGGCCTGCAGCCCATCGTCGCCACCCTCGCCCTGTTCGTCGGCGGCCGCGGCCTGGCCCTCGTCATCGCCGACGGGCAGCTCAAGCAGATCGTCAACCCCGACCTGCTGGCGCTCGGCACCAACAGCGTGCTCGGCATCCCGCTGGTCGTCGTCGTCGCGGGCGTCCTCGCCCTCGCCGTCGCGTTCCTGGTGCAGCGCACCACCTTCGGACGCCAGGTCGTCGCCGTCGGCGGCAACCGGGCCGCGGCCGCCCTCGCCGGACTCCCCGTCAAGCGCCTCCTCATCGGCGTGTACGTGCTGTGCGGCGTGTTCGCCGCGCTCGCGGGCGTGCTCGCCACCGCGCGGCTCACCGCCAGCGACCCGTCCTCGCTCGGCACCCTGATGGAGCTGTCCGCGATCACCGCCGTCGTCGTCGGCGGCACCCCGCTGACCGGCGGCTCCGTCCGCGTGCTCGGCACCGTCGCCGGCGCGCTGCTCATGCAGCTGCTGCGCGCCACCCTCGTCAAGCACGACCTGCCCGACTCCACCGCCCAGATCGCCCAGGCGGCCATCATCCTCGCCGCCGTCTACGTCGCACGGGAGCGCCGATCCCGATGAACCACACCCCCGCACTCGGCCTGCCCGAGCCCGCCGCCGGCCTCTCCGCACCCCCGGCCCCGCCCGCCCGCCCGAGCGGCGCGGCCGCCGGGACGACCGGACGCGAGCGCCTCCTGTCGCTCCTGCAGCGGCAGGGCGTGCTGGCCGTGCTGCTGCTGGTCGTCGTCGTCTCGTCCGTCGTCTACCCGACGTTCGGCACCCTGGACAACGCCCGTGGCGTGACCGTCCAGGCGTCCTTCCTCGCGATCGTCGCCCTCGGCATGACCCTGGTGATCATCACCGGCGGCATCGACCTCTCCGTCGGTTCGGTCTTCGCCCTCGGCGGCGTCCTCGCCGCCTGGGCCTCGCAGTGGGGCATCGTGCCCGCGCTGCTGCTGCCGATCGCCGTCTGCGGCGCCATCGGCGCCGTCAACGGCCTCCTCGTCGCCCGCGCCGGCATGGCACCGTTCATCGTCACGCTCGCCTCGCTGCTCGCCGCCCGCGGCCTGCTGCTCGCCCTCACCGACGAGGGTGCCACCACCTACCTGGTGCCGCGCGGCTCCGCCTTCGCCGAACTCGGCCAGGGCACCGTCTGGGGCTTCGGCTACCCGCTGCTCATCGCCCTCGCGCTGTTCGGCCTCGGCGGTGTGCTGCTGCAGCGCACCTCCTTCGGGCAGACGCTGTTCGCCGTCGGCGGCAGCGCCGACGCGGCCACCCTCATGGGCCTGCCGGTCGCCCGCGCGAAGGTCACGGTCTACCTGCTCAGCGGCCTGCTGGCCGGTCTCGCCGGTGCGCTGAGCGCGGCCCGGCTCTCCTCCGGCGTCACCATCGTCGGCGTCGGCATGGAGCTCGACGCGATCTCCGCGGTCGTCATCGGCGGCACGCTCCTGGTCGGCGGCGCCGGCTCGGTCAGCGGCACCCTGTGGGGCGTCCTGCTGCTCGCCGTCATCCAGAACCTCATCAACCAGATCGGCTCGCTGAACTCCTCCTACCAGTCGGTGGTCAGCGGCGGCTTCCTCATCGTGGTCGTGGTCGCCCAGCGCTACCTCGCCCGCGGCCGCAGAACGACCTGAGCGGCGCCCGGCCGCCCCGGCGGCCGGTGGTGCCCGGAACCGTACGCCGCGTCCCGGGCACCACCGGGGCCCGGTCCCCGTCAACGAAGGAGTGCCGTGGGCGTCAGCCTCAAGGACGTCGCGCAGCGGGCGGGCGTCTCCGTCAAGACCGTCTCCAACGTGGTCAACCACTATCCGCACGTCACCCCGCAGATGCGGGCCAAGGTGCAGAAGGCCATCGACGAGCTCGGCTACCGCCCCAACCTGACCGCCCGCCACCTGCGCAAGGGCCGCACCGGCATCATCGCGCTGGCCGTGCCCGAACTCGGCAACCCGTACTTCGCCGAACTCGCCGGGGCGGTCATCGACGCCGCCGCCCGGCACGAGTACACCGTGCTGGTCGACCACACCGCGGGCCGCCGCGAACGCGAGATCCACGTCAGCGGCGGCTTCAGCTCCCACGTGATCGACGGGCTCATCCTCAGCCCCATCCACCTGGAGACCGAGGACCTGACCGGCCGCGACGAGACCGTGCCGCTCGTGCTGCTCGGCGAGCGCGAGTACGAGGCGCCGTACGACCACATCGCCATCGACAACATCGCCGCCTCCCGCGAGGCCGTCCGGCACCTGCTCTCCCTCGGGCACCGGCGGATCGCCTTCCTCGGCTCCCGCACCGGCCACGAACGCCAGCCCGCCCACATGCGGATGCGCGGCTGGCACGACGAACTGCAGGCCGCCGGCATCGTCCCCGACGAGTCGCTGGTCGTCGTCACCGAGGGCTACGGCCGGGCTGACGGCGCCGCCGCCATGGCCTCCCTCCTCGACCGCGGCGAACGCCCCGACGCGGTGTTCGCCTACAACGACCTCATCGCCATCGGTGCGATGCGCACCCTCACCGAGCGCGGCCTGCGCATCCCCGAGGACGTCGCGGTCGCCGGCTTCGACGACATCGAGGACGGCCGGTTCGCCGCCGTCCCCCTCACCACCATCTCGCCCGACAAGCAGGCCATCGCCCGCCTCGCCGTCGACCGGCTCGTCGCCCGCCTCACCGGCCTGTCGCCCGCCGAACCGCGGCGCGAACGGCCCGGCTACCGCCTCGTCGTCCGCGGCTCCACCGGAGGCCCCGCGACCTGACCCCCCGTGCCCCGATGCGCCGCCGGGCCGCCCGCCGGCCCCGCCCCCGACCACCTGTCGCGTCCGGCCCGCCCGCCGGGCCCCGCCCGCCCCCGAGGGAACGACCATGCCCCGACCCACCGTCCGCCGCCGGCCGTTCGGCACCGCCCCCGGCGGCACCGCCGTCGACGCCTGGCAGCTCGACGCCGGCACCGGTGTGCACGCCGAGATCCTCACCTACGGCGGCATCCTGCACCGGCTCGTCGTCCCCGACACCGCCGGTCACGGCGCGGCCGTCGTCCTGTCCCTCCCCACCGTCGAGCAGTACGCCGAGAAGAGCCCCTACTTCGGCGCCCTCGTCGGCCGCTACGCCAACCGCATCGCCCGCGGCCGCTTCACCCTCGACGGCGGCGCGCACCACATCCCCGTCAACGACCGCGGCCACGCCCTGCACGGCGGCCCGGACGGCTTCGACGCCCGGGTCTGGCACGCCGAACCCGCCGGCGACGGAGACCCCGCCGCCCTGCGGCTCACGCTGCGCAGCCCGCACGGCGACATGGGTTTCCCCGGCACCCTCGACGTCACCGCCACCTACACCCTCACCACCGACGGCACCCTCGCGCTCGACTGGACCGCCACCACCGACCGGCCCACCGTCGTCAACCTCACCAACCACGCCTACTTCACCCTCGCCGACGGCCCCGACGTGCTCGGCCACACCCTGCAGGTCGACGCGCCCGCCTACCTGCCCGTCGACGCCGACGGCATCCCCACCGGCCCGCCCGCACCCGTGGCCGGCACCGCCCTCGACCTCACCGCCCCCCGGCGGATCGGCGACGTCCTCGCCCGCCCCGAACCCCAGCTGCGGACGGCCGGCGGCCTCGACCACTGCTTCGTCCTGCGCACCCCCGGCGAGAGCACCGCGCTCCGCCGCGCCGCCCGCCTCACCGCCCCGCACGGCACCCGCACCCTGGAGGTGTGGACCACCGAACCCGGAGTCCAGGTCTACACCGGAAACCAGCTCGACGGCTCCCTCACCGGACCCGACGGCCGACCCTACGGCCGGCACGCCGCGGTCTGCCTGGAGACCCAGCACTACCCCGACGCACCCAACCACCCGGACTACCCCAGCACCGTGCTGCGGCCCGGCGAGACCCTCACCAGCCGCACCGAGTACCGCTTCCCGCACCTGGCCTGACGGGCCGGCACGTGGCGCCCGCCGGCGTCCGCGACCGGGTGGCGTCCCGGTCGGACGGAACGGACGACACCGTCACCGGGAGGGAGTCGACAGGGTCGGACAGGGCTGATTTCCCGGCCCCCGACACCCGTACACCGCCAGTGTACCGGCGGTGTACGATCGGGGTATGGCTGATGCGACGATCAAGGTCTCCCCTGATACCCGTGACCGTCTGGCCGCCCTCGCGGCAGCCCACGGCACCACGATCGGCGCCCAGGTGGCCCTGCTCGTGGAGCAGCAACCCACCGCGGAGCAGATCGCCGAGCGCGTCGCCGAGGGCCGCCGGCTGCTGCGGGAGCACTTCGGGATGACCCTCCCCGACGCGGAGCTGGACCAAGGCCCGGACATGCTCCAGCGGGTGTACGACATCGCCGCGGCGGACGCGCGCGCCAGGATCGCCCCCCGGCGCAGCGCGTGATCATCCTGGATTCCAGCGCCCTGGCCGCGCTGGCCGCCGGCCACTCGCGCCTGCACCGGATCGTGGACTCCGCGCTGCGGAGCCCGTTCCGGCATCTGCTGGTCCCGGTGCTGTGCCTGGTCGAGGCCGAGATCAAGGACGAGGGTGCCGCGCAGGCGGTCCTGGCGCTGCCCGCGCTGGAGTTCGAGCCCCTGGACGCGAGCACGGCCGTGATGGTGGCGACCATGGTCCGCGACGGGTACGGCGGCCAGGATCTGGCCCACGCCATCACCACGAGCCTGCCCACCCCGGTGCGTCCGCTGCAGCACCTGATCCTGACGGCCCGTGCGGAGCTGTATCCGCCCGGGGTCGCCACCGTCGACATCGACGACCCCCGCCTGGAGCCGTAGGTGCCGCAGGCGGGGTGTTCGGGGACGGGCTGAACCCGGACGAGGACGCGCGCATCCTCGCCGGGGAGATCCTGCCCGCCGGGCGCGGTCACGGCCCTCGTCGGCCTGCACCGCTCCCCGCCGGGCCGCCCGCCGACCTGCCGTACCGAATCGGCCTGCGCTGTCGGTGTGTCAGATGACGTCTTGCGCAAGTCGGTTGTCTGCAGGGAGGCCTGGTGCCGCCGTGCGCCGATCGGACAGACTGAGGGGGTCTGTCACCGACCTGAGGAGCCGCCGCATGGGACGTGCACCGGGATTCCCGCCGGCGCCCTCCGACGGTGCGGCCGGCTGGGGCGCACTCGGCCCTCCGGTCGCGTCCGCCGGGGAACCGACACTGGACCGCGCACCGCGTGCCTCCCGGCTGCTGGTGCCGGCGTTCCTCGTGTACGGCCTCTTCATGGTCGGCGTGCTGAGCGGTCAGCCGCTGCTGATCATCCTCTCCCTCCTCGGTGCCCTGGCGCTGGTCGTGCTGCTCGGGTTCGCCCTCCGGACCCCCGCCAGACGCAAGGGCCTGGCCGATCAGCTCCTCGTGGTGCACACCGGCGGACTCGTCCACAGCATCGGCGGCCGGACCCAGGACGCGCTGCTGTGGGACGACGTCACCGAGATCCGGATCCTCAGCGGGGGCGGGCTCGGCTCCTTCGTGCAGACCTGCCACCTCACCCTGGGCAACGGGCAGCGGACCGTCCTCTCCTCGCAGCGCATCGGGGGTCTCTTCTCCGTGCTCGACCGCATCGAGGAGGGCGTCGCCCGGGCACAGCTGCCCGCCGCCCTCGCCTCGATCGAGGCGGGAACCCCCGTGCGGTTCGGCGCCCTGAGCCTCGGCGCGGACGGCCTCGCCTCCGGCGCCGACCGGCTGCCCTGGGCCGAGGTCCGGATCACCGGCCACCCGACCGACGGCGTCATCCGGATCGACCGGAGTGCGGGCGGCACCTGGCGACGGCAGCAGGCCGCGCAGTTCCCCAACCTGGCGCTGTTCCGCCTGCTGGCGGAGAGGCACACCCCCCGGCCCTGAGACGCCGTCCGGCGGACCCGGCTCGGTGATGGGCGCCCTCAGCGGACGGCGGCGGACCGGAGCCCGTCGCGATCGGGGTGCCGGGGGACGAATCCGCCGGCGCGTTCGCCTCCGGCGTCTCAGCCTTCCCCGTCGCGCTCCCCGTCGCCCCCGCGCCGGCGGAGCACTCGCCCGGCAATCCCGCTGGACAGATTGCCCGTCACCGATCTGGCCCGGACGAAGGTCTCGATACCGATGCGCCTGGCGGCGTCGACGCCCTCCGCTCCCGTCTCGAGTACCTTGTCCCTGGCCTCCGCGGCTGCCTCCGCCCACCGTCGGGCGTCCAACGACTGTTGACCGCGCTCGATCCCCAGCCGTCCGTGGAAGTCGACGACGGCGATCGCGACATGGTTGCTCGAATGCACCACGGCCGGGGACGCGGTCGGGTGCAGCAGCACCTTCGTGTTGGCCGTGCCGACAGCCGCACCCACGCGGGCCATCAGCCGCCCGGTGCTCCGTGAGATGAGCTCCATCCGGTTCTGCCGGGCGGTCCGGAGTGCGAGGCGATGCCGGTCCAGCTCGTCCGGCGACGCGTCCAGCACGCGGTCGAGTTCGAGCACGGAGACCGCGTCGTGCAGCTGGAAGCAACGAGCCAGAACGGCGAGCCACTCCCGGACCGTGACCTCGGCGTCCCTGGACGCCCTGGCGAGATCACCGATCGTGGTCCTCTGCTCGATCTTCTCGGTGAGCACGTCGAGTTGACGCAGCGCGTAGGCCTGGGTCCGCGCGATCGTCATCGACGTGGCCTGCACCTTCGACCACGTGACCTCGGAGACCCGGCCCACCTGCTCCCGGACGGTCAGGGCCTCCTCGATGACGAAGCCCGCTCCGATCATGTCCGCCAGCACCGCGTCCTTCTGGGCGCGGAGCACGTCGTCGACCTTCTCGTCGATCGAGGCGAGGTAGTCGGTGATCTCGTCCATGGTCTGCTGCATCGCGAGTTGCACCATGAGCCCCGCGGCACCGGCCAGGAACGCCGGGTTGGACAGGGACGATCCGGGCTTCGCCAGTTCGAGGAGTCCCTTGATCCTGCCGCCCTCGGTGAGCACGGCGCGGCTGGCACCCGCATGCGAACCCTTCATCAGCCCGTACTTCTTGAGGGCCTGCGCGGACTGCTCGGTCAGCTTCACCCAGCGACCCGAGGCGGCTGCGATGTCGGAACCCGCCTGTGCGGCTCCGGCCACGGCGCCGAGGGTGGACCGGAGCCTCGACAGTCCGAGGTCCCTCGACGGCAGTCTTTCGGAGACGAGGAAGCGTTCGACGGCCGCCGGGTCTCCGATGACGGCCAGGCCGTCGCCGTCGCTGATCAGCTGAAGGTCGTCATCCATCGTCGGCTCCTGAAGGGGCTCTTCGCAGGTGAGGGCGGGGGCGGGGTGCGCGGCGATGGCCGGGCAGGGCCGGGTCCTCCGGCGACGGAAGTCCTCGCACTGCCCGTCCGCAGGACCCGACGGGCCTGACGCTACCTTCGCCCGCCCCGGCCTGACTACGCGTTCCGTCGTCTCCCGCCCACCGGCGCCGCACGGCGAGCGCGCCGTGTGACTGTCGGCGTCGCGGGCCGCACCCCCTGGACAGGACCGGGGCCCGGCACTCAGGTGGAGTTCGCGCCCCCGACGACGATCCGCCCCGCACGCACGGGCTCGTCGGCCGCCGCGAGGTCGTCGAGCAGGCCGTCCAGCCACACCTCGACGTCCACCGCGTGCAGCCCCTCCGGCGCGGACGGGCGGGCGGCCGCCGTCGGCGCGGCGCGGCTCCCGGCCCGGTGGCGCAGCGCCGCGGCCCGCTGCTCGAACGCCGCCGCCACCGCGGCCGCCGGGCCCTCCACCGACCGCGGCACCGAGCCCGGCCCGAGCCGCACGAGCAGCGGCTCGGCGCCGCGCACCGCGTGCTGCCCGGCCAGCAGCACCGCCTGCCAGTCGGGCCCCTCGCCGACCCGGTCGTGCCGCTCCGACCGGTACTGCGCGTACGTCGCCTCGGCGAGGACGGCGCTGCGCCGTGCGCGTCGCAGTGCGCCGGTGGCGGGGGTGCCGGTGGTGAGCACGGCGGCCGTCTCGCGCAGCGCGTCGGCGCAGTCGGTGAGGAGTTCGGCGGTGCGTCGCCGCACCTCGCCGCCGCCTCCGCGGGGCCAGGCGCACGCGCCGGCGAGGACGCCCACGCACGCCCCGGTGACCACGTCGAGCACCCGGGCCTCGGCGAGCTGCCAGCTCGCGGGTGCGAGCTGGCCGAAGACGGTCGCCACCACGACGGTGAAGGTGCCCTGCGCCCAGGCCGGGCCGAGCAGCGGGCCGACCGTGAAGGCGACCAGCATCACGGCGGGCAGCACGGCCGCGTACACCTCCGGACGCTGCCCGGCCGTGACGAGCAGGACGGCCGCGACCGCGGCGCCGAGGGCCGTCCCGGTCAGGGCGGGCCGCAGCGTCGTCCGGGTGTCGGCGGCGCTCGTCCGCATGAGGGTGAGGGTCGCCAGCATCACCCAGAAGCCGTGCGTGAGGTCGAGGGCGCCCGCCGCCAGCCGGGCGGCGGCGAGCGCGAGGGCGGTGCGCACCGCGTTCTGCAGGAAGACCGACCGCGGTGTCAGGTTGGCGCGGAGCCTCGCCCACCACAGCAGGGGCGCCGACCGGTACGCGTACCAGAACGGGCCGGGGCGCAGCGCGGGCGGCGTCGCGTCGGGCGGCAGCGGGACCTTGCGGCTGACCCGGGTGGCGAGGACGAGGAAACGGGCGCCCTCGGCGGCGTCCAGCGCGAGGGCGCCCGGGGCGGCGCCGGTCGGGCTGCCTCCGGCGGTGGTGCGGTGCTGCTCGAAGGCGGTGATGCCGTGCTCGATCCGCCGCGTGTCCGGTACGGGGCCGCCGGGCCGGAGCCCCGCTGCGGCGTCCCGCAGGGCTGCGGCGGCGTCCCGCAGCGGGCCCGCGGCGGCGGGGCACGGCTCGTGCGCCGCCGCCCGGCCGAGCTGCCGGAGTCGGGCGTGGGTGTACCGCAGGGCGGTCGCGCCGTGGCCGAGCGCCCGGTCGACGGCGCTCGCGGAGGCGGGCCGCTCCATGACGGGGATCCGGGAGAACCGCAGCTCGTCGAGGAGGGCGGGGCACGGGTCCGGGGGCAGGCCGGGGGGCGTGTCCGGGAGCGGCCGGGGAGCACCGTCCGTGCAGGCGGCGGCGGTGCGGTCGGCGAGGCCGGCGACCGCCTCCGCGGCCCGGGCCAGCCGGGCCCGGTAGTCGACGGGCGGGCCGGTGGGCCGGAGCAGCAGTTCGGCGGCGGCCAGCAGGACGACGCCGACGGTGAGGCCGCCCAGGCGGTGCGGCAGCGTGCCCGGGTCGTACGGCGGGAAGCACGGCAGGATGTAGAACAGTTGCAGGCCGTTGGCGAGTCCCACCAGGCGCGGCCCGCCGACGGACGCGTACGCGACGGTGAAGCCGACGGCCAGCATGCCGACGGCGGCTGCCCACGACGTGACCGCCAGCAGGGTGCCGAGCGTCACCAGCACGTACGCGGCGGGGAGCGCGGCCAGCAGGGTGCCGGCCCGCTGCCGGGCCCCGCCGCCGAGCCGGGCGAGGATGCCGAACGAGACCGGGCCGAACACCGCGTAGATCGCGGCCACCGGCTGGTGCAGCCCGTACCGGCAGAGGTAGAAACCGCCGCAGGACGCGGCGGTGACCCGGACGGCGTTCCAGGTCGTCCGCAGCTCCGGGTCGCGGGCGCGCAGCCACCGCCCGGGCCCGGTCCGGCCGCGTGTCGGCGTCGTCCTCGCCATGGTCCTCGATCTGCTGCTCGGTGCTCGGTGCTCGGTGCTCGCTGCGTGATGCCCGGTGCCCCTGTTCCGCCCGGCACGTCCAGGCTATCGGCAGGTCAGGGCCTCAGCTGGACGGCCGCGGTGAGGGTGTAGCCGACCAGCGCCCCGAAGAAGGCGACGGCGGTGACGTGCCGGGCGGTGAAGGGCAGGCCGGCCAGCGCCGGGTACAGCAGGACGGCCGCGCCGGCGCAGACGTCGGCCGCGTAGAGGCCGACCGGGGGGAGGACGTGCGTGGTGCGGGCCGCCCAGCCGGTGGCCACCAGGAAGCCCGTGAGCAGGACGAAGCCGGAGAGCAGGCCGGATCCGATCGTCGACAGGACGGAGTGCGGCTCCGGGGCCGGCTCGCCCTCGGGCAGGGCCGGGCGCAGCCGGTGGGCGACGGCCAGCCCGGCGACGGCGACGATCAGCGCGGCGAGGGCGCCGAGCAGGGCGAGCGGGTTCACGTGCGGCTCCGCGGGTGTCGGACGGGATGGATCAGGGCCGCCAGGGCGGCCGGGGCGAGGACGACGATCAGCAGCACGACCGACCACACCACCGGGTCGATCCCCGGGGCGGGCGCGGCGGCCGGCGGGGCGGCGGCGGGCGGGCCGACCGTCGCGGTCGCGGTGACCGGGGCGGCCGGCAGGGGAGCGGGCGGCGGGGCCTGTGCCGTCGCCGACGGCGGCGGGGAGGTGCGTACGGCGGCCGGTGCGGCCGCGTGCGGACGCGGGTGCTGCTGCGGCCGGGGGTGTGCCGCCGGCGCGGCGTGGTGCACGGCCGGTGTCGCGGACGCGCTCGGGCCGGGGGGCGCCGTGGGGGTGGGCGTGGGGCTCGGCGTGGGCGTCGCGGTCGGGGCTGCCGTCGGCGTCTCCGTCGGCGACGGGCACGGCGGGGACGGTGGTGGGGGAGGCGGTGGGGGCGGGCAGGGCGGTGGGGGCGGGCAGTCGGCGTCGTCGTCCACCCGGCCGATTGTGGGCGCGCTCCCGGTGCGGCGGGGGCGGATCCCGGGCGTGATCACACGCACGGGTGACAGGCCTGCGCCCCCGCTGCCGGGAGGGGCGGCGGGGGCGCGGGCGGGTCGGGCGGCGGGCGCGGGTACGGGCGCGGCCCGGTCAGACCGGGGGCGTCCAGACGTACGGCGTGGTCGTGGTGATCGCGGTCAGGCCGAGGCGCTGCAGGATGGGGCTGCTGTCGTCGGAGGCGTCGACGTGCAGGTAGCGGTGGCCGTGCTCCAGGGCGAGCCGGGCGCGGTGCGCCACCAGGGTGCGGTAGACGCCCCGGCCGCGCCATGCGGGGAGCGTCGAACCGCCCCGCAGCCCGGCGAACTCCCGGTCGCGGTCGAGCATCAGCCACGCGGCGGACACGACCTCCCCGCCGGCCTCGGCGACGAGCACGGCCACCTCGTCGGGCCGGGCGGTCAGCAGGCCGAGCAGGTGGTCGGCGAGGAACCCCATGTCCTCGCCCCACACGGCGGTCTCCATGGCGGCGATCCGCGGCAGGTCGGCCGGGTCGGCGGTGCGGCGGACCGTCACCCCGGCGGGCGGCGCCGCGTCGACGGCGAGGTCGGCGGCCCGGCCGACGAGCACCGTCTCGCGCGGCTCGGCGGTGAAGCCCGCGGCGAGCAGGCGGTCGGGCAGGTCGGCCGGCAGGTCGTGGCCGCGGGTCTTCCACTCGAAGGCCTGGCCGTGCGCGGCGAAGTGCGCCGTCTGGCGGGCGATCAGGGCGTCGAGGCCGGCCCCGCGCACCCCGACGTCGCGCGGGGTGCTCACGAACCCGCGGTGGCCGCCGGTCAGGCGCACCACGCAGCCGTCGCGGTCCCGCACGGTGTCGGGTCCCGAGGAGAAGCCCCGCATCTGGTCGTCGTACGCCGCGAGCAGGCGGCTTCTGAGATCGTCGTCGGTCATCGTCCCGAGCCTAGGGACGGCGTCAAGGCGGTTTTCCCGCCCGTATCCCGGCAGGTCGGCGGGGTGCGGCGCAGGTCGGCGGGGTGCGGCCTCAGGCGGCCGGGGGCGGGCCGCCCGGGGCGGTGTCCTCGGGGGGCAGGCCGTCGGTCCGTCCCAGTTCCGGTTCCAGGCCCTCGGCCACCGGCGGCACCCGGCGTCCGGTGTCCAGCCGCCACGCCTCGAAGGCCCACGCGGTGGCGGCCACCAGCGCCAGGCCCAGCAGCCAGCCGCCCAGCACGTCGCTCACCCAGTGCACGCCCAGCGCGACCCGGGTGAACCCCACCCCGGCGACCGACACGGCGGCCACCGCCCAGGCCGCAGGCCTCACCACGCGGGGCATCACCGGCAGGAGGACGAGCAGCAGGATCGCGCAGGAGCTCGCCGCCGTCATCGCGTGGCCGGACGGGAAGGAGTAGCCGGCGGCGTGCGCGACCGGGTCCGGCAGGTTCGGCCGCACCCGGGCCACCACCACCTTCACCAGCAGCCCGACCACCCCGGCCGCCACCGCCGTCGCGGCTGCCCACACGGCCAGCCGCCACGCCCGGCGGGTGAGGAGCCAGCCGACGGCGGCCGCGACGAGCAGGCGCATCGTCCACGGGTCCCAGACCAGGTCGCTGAGGACCCGCAGCAGCCGCAGCAGCGCGGGGTGACCGAGCACGGCGGTGTGCAGTTGCAGGGCGGTGCGCCGGTCGAGGTCGCCCAGCGGTTTCCAGCGCGCCTCGACCAGGGCCAGCAGGACGCCGGCCGGCACGGCCGTCACGGCGAAGGCGACGACCGAGGCGGCCAGCCGTACGCCGAACCTGCGGTCGGCGGGCCAGGACCGCCAGCGGGCCGCGACGCGGCGGCTGCGTGCGGGACGGACGGGCGCGGGACGGGGGGTTCGGGAGGGAGGAGTCATCGGCATTCCGGATACCCCGATCCGACCTCCTCAGGCACCCGGGTCCGGCCGGACGGGTTCCTGCCGTCCGGTGCGGTCCGCCTCCAGCTGCGCGGCGAAGGAGATTCCGAGCAGCAGCGCGAGGGCGGTCAGGTACGCCCACACGAGGAGCGAGAAGAAGACGCTCAGCGGCCCGTACACCGCGTCGAAGGAGCCGCTGAGCCGCAGGTACGCGCCCAGCAGCAGGGTGAGCGCGACCCACAGCACCAGGTGCACGGCGGCGCCGAACGCCAGCCAGCTGTAGCCGGGCTGCTTGCGGCGCGGCGCGCGCCGGAAGATCACGCAGGACGCCAGCAGCGCCGCCAGGAACCCGACGGGCCACCGCAGCACCGCCCACACGGCGGCGACACCCGTGCCGAGGCCGTAGACCTCGGTGACCGAGGCGGCGATCTCGCGCCCGGCCAGCAGCACGACGAAGCCCAGGCCGAGCGGCAGCCCGGCGATCAGGGCCATCAGCAGGCCGCGGCCGTACTTGCGGTGGAACGGCCGGTCGCGTTCGATGCCGTAGATGCGGTTCGCGCCGCGCTCGATCTGGCACATCGCGGTGGCGAGGTTGGCGAGCGAGAACACCGCGCCGAACCAGAGCGCCAGCGTGCCGCCGTCACCGGCCCGCTCACGGCTCCGCCGCAGCAGCTCGTGCACGAGGTCGGAGCTGGGGCCCGCGGCGAGCCGGCCGAGGGTGAGTTCGGTGACCTCGCCGATCTGCTGCGTGTGCAGCGACGACGACAGGCCCACCACGGCGATCACGAACGGCACGATCGCCAGCACGGTCTGGAAGGCGAGCGCCCGGGCATGGCTGAACCCGTCGGCGTAGCGGAACCGGACGAAGGCGTCCACGAGCAGCTGCCGTCGGCCGTGGCCGCGCAGCGTCTCGACGGCCTCGTCGGCGGAGAGCTCCTCGCCGGACGGGCCGCGGCGGCCGACCCGGGTGGCGGTACCCATCAGCCGTTCCTCTCGGTGGGCACGGCGACGGCCGGCCGGGCCACGGCATCGGCGGTCGCTGTGGCGTCGGCGGTCGCGGTGGGAGCGTCGGGGACGGTGGGTCGTCGTGCGGGCTGCGGCGCGTGCACGAGCAGCGCGCCCGGCTCGACGGTCAGGGTGAGGGTGTGTCCGGGGGTCACCGGTTCGCCGTCGAGTTCGCGCGGGCGGTCGGCGTCGAGGTGCAGGGCGATGCGGCGGGCCCGGAAGTGCTCGAACGGCGCGCCGGTGCGGGGGGAGCCGTCGTGCGGCGCCCGGTGGCGGCCCGTCGCCAGTTGCGCGACGGCCGCGAGCCAGCCGCCGGGTCCGCGCGGGTGCAGCAGCACGAGGTCGAGCAGCCCGTCGTCGGGTTCGGCGTCGGGCAGCAGCCGCACCCCGCCCTGCAGCGCGCCCACGTTGCCGACCAGGGCCATGTCGGCGTGGCGGTGCAGCGGCGGGCGGTCGTCGAGGGTGACGGTGACCGCCATCCGCCGGTCGCCGAGGTGCCGGGCGACGGGCAGCAGGTAGGCGGGCCAGCCGAGCCGGCGCTTCGCGGTGCGGCCGGTGTCCGCCATGATCGCCGCGTCGAGGCCGATCCCGGCCATCGCGCTGACGTGGGTGGTGTCGAGCCCGTCGCCCTCGGCGCGCGCGAGGTCGATCCGGCGGGTCCCGGCGGCGAGGGCGGTGTCGAGGGCGCGGCCGGGGTCCGACGGCAGCCGCAGGTTGCGGGCCAGGAGGTTTCCGGTGCCGCAGGGCACGACGGCGAGGGCCGTCGCGGAGCCGGCGAGCGCGCCCGCGCAGGCCGTCACCGTGCCGTCGCCGCCGCAGGCGACGACCAGCGGGACTCCCTCCGCCGCGGCCCGGGCGGCCGCCCCGCGGCCGGGGTCCTCGGCGGAGGTGGCGACGATCCGGGGCCGGTGGTGGCCGTGCCGGGCGAGGACGCGGCAGATCTCGTCGAGGGTCCGGCGGTCGACGAGCTGCGGCTGGTGGACGACGACGGCGGTGGGCCGTCCGTCCGGTGCCACCCCAGGGTCACCGGCGGGCCCGGTCGCACCGGAGGTCGTCGAGGCGTGGGCCGCGGCGGTGCCGGCCCGCTCCTCCCGGCCGTCGAGGAACGCCCGCCACATGATCCACAGGACGCCCGCGCCGTTCAGCAGGCCCGTCAGCACGTCACCCGGGTGGTGCATGCCCCGGTACATCCGGCTCGCCCCGACCAGCAGCGGCACCAGGCCGGCCAGCACGCACAGCGGCACCCGCCACCGGCCCGTGACGCGCAGGGCCGCCAGCACCGCGAGACCGCCGTACAGCGCCATGGCCGCGCCGGTGTGCCCGGAGGGGAAGCTCGACGTGGGCGGCGAGGCGTCGAGCCGCACCACATCGGGCCTGGCGCGCTCCACGCACACCGTCGCCAGCAGGAAGACCAGGGCCTGCGCGGACACCGCGCCGGAGAGGAACGCGGCCTCCCGCCACCGACGCAGCCGGCTCCCGAGCAGCAGCACCGCCACGGTCAGGATCGTCACCGCCACCACGGCCCCGGTGCTGCCCGCCAGGGAGAACCAGGCACTCGCGCGGGTCGCCGCGGGCGTGCGCAGCTCCGCGAGCCGGCCGGTGAGGCCGTCCGCGGCAGGATCCCACCAGCCGTGCGGCGGATGGGTGATCAGCAGGCCCACCAGGACCACCAGGACCGCCTGCGCCAGCAGTGGCAGCGCGATCCGTCTGCCGGCGGTGACCGCCCGTGTCGTCGTCATGCGCCCCGTGTGCCCCGCCGCGGCCGTGCCATCCGTCCCCGGTGCGCCGGGGTTCCGTCGGGTGGCGTCCGGCGTGAGCCCCGCGGGTGCCCGGCGCGTGCTCGGCGCGTGCCGGGCCCGCCCCCGGCCGACCCGGGGCAGGGGTGTTTGCCCCGGCACGCCCCGGGCAGGCGCCCCGCGTCACCTACCGCCCGACCAGGCAGGGAGAACACCATGGCCGAATTCCTGACGGACGTCCACGCGCTCCGCGACCGGGCCCGCTCGGAGATGATGGACGGTCCGGTCACCGCCGCGTACGGCGCCGACCTCCCGCGCGTGATCGAGATGCTCAACACCGCGCTCGCCACCGAGATCGTCTGCACCCTGCGCTACCGCCAGCACCACTACATGGCGAAGGGCCTCAACTCCGAGCCCGTCGCGCAGGAGTTCCTGGAGCACTCGAACGAGGAACAGGGCCACGCCGACCTGCTGGCCGCACGCATCGCGCAGCTCGGGGGCACGCCCGACATGGACCCGGCGCGCGTCGTCGGCCGCTCGCACGCCGAGTACGTACCCGCCGCCGACCTGAAGCAGATGATCCAGGAGAACCTCGTCGCCGAGCGGATCGCGGTCGCCACCTACACCGAGATGATCACCTGGCTCGGTGACGGCGACCCGACCACCAAGCGCGTCCTGGAGACCATCCTCGCCGCCGAGGAGGAGCACGCCGACGACATGCTCGGCTTCCTCGAGAACTGACCCGGCGCACGCCGCGGGCCCCGCGACCCGAGAGGTCGCGGGGCCCGCGGCGCGTACCGGCGCCGTCAGGGGCGGCTCTTCGGGGCGTTCTCCGCCGTCCGGCCCGGGTCGGACTCCGCCACCGGGGCGAGGATCTCGTCCATCGCCTTGAGCAGCCCGGAGTCGAGCGTCACACCGGCGGCCTTCACGTTCTCCGCGACCTGCTCCGGCCGCGACGCACCGATGATCGCCGCGGACACGTTGGTGTTCTGCAGCACCCACGCGACCGCGAGCTGCGCCAGGCTCAGCCCGGCCTGCTCGGCGAGCGGGCGCAGCAGCTGCACCCGCTCCAGCACCTCGGGCCGCATCCAGCGCGCCACGAAGTTCGCGCCGCCCTTGGAGTCGGTCGCCCGCGACCCCGCCGGCGGCTCCGCCCCCGGCAGGTACTTCCCGGTCAGCACACCCTGCGCGATGGGCGACCACACGATCTGCCCGATGCCGAGCTCCTCGCAGGCGGGCACGACCTCGGACTCGATCACCCGCCACAGCGCGCTGTACTGCGGCTGGCTGGAGACGAGCGGCACCCGCAGCTCGCGGGCCAGCGCGTGGCCGGCCCGGATCTGCTCCGCCGTCCACTCCGAGACGCCGATGTACAGCGCCTTCCCGGCCCGGACGACGTCGGCGAACGCCACCATCGTCTCCTCCAGCGGGGTGCTGGTGTCGTACCGGTGCGCCTGGTAGACGTCGACGTAGTCGGTCTGCAACCGGCGCAGCGACCCGTCGATCGACTCCATCACGTGCTTGCGGCCCAGCCCCCGGTCGTTGCGGCCGGGACCGGTCGGCCAGTAGACCTTGGTGAGGATCTCCAGGCCCTCACGGCGCTCGCCCTTCAGCGCCCGGCCGAGCACGGCCTCGGCCCGGGTCTCCGCGTAGACGTCCGCGGTGTCGAAGGTGGTGATGCCCGCGTCGAGGGCGGCGCGGATGCAGGCCGCGGCCGCGTCCTCCTCCACCTGCGAGCCGTGGGTCAGCCAGTTGCCGTAGGCGATCTCGCTGACGATCAGGCCGCTGCGGCCGAGATGGCGGAACTCCATGACGGATCCTCTCCGTGCGCGGGCCGGGCACTGCCGGCCGCTCGTGCGGGTGCTGGGGGTGCCGGCCGGTGCCGACACGTGACCGATCATGCCTCCCGGCGCGCCGTCCGGCGGAGAAAACGCCGTGCGTACGGACGGCACGGCCGCCTACAGTCGGGCGGATGAGCACCCGCACCTTCCGGATCACCGTCCGCGGCGTCTTCGACGGCCTCACCGCGGAGCAGCGCGCCGCCCTCCTCGCCGACGCCGACGCGCACGACGTGCTGCGCGCCGCGTTCACCGCCGAGGGGCACCTCAGCTACGACATCGCCGCCCGCACCGCGTTCACCTTCCGCTTCGCCGACACCGGGGAGACGGACGAGGACCTCCTGACGGCCGCCGCCCGGGCCGAGTCCGCCGCCGAGGCGTGGCTGACCGGTCGCGGGTACGGCTTCAAGAACCTCCGCTCGCAGGCCGAGGACCTCTCGCAGGCACCCCTCGGCAAGCGGCAGCGGCGCGGGGCGGCCGGCGCGGCCTGACCGGGCCGGACTCCCGGCACGCGGCCTGACCGGACCGGGCCGGACTCCCGGCATCCGGGAGGTCCGGGGCCGTCGCCGCCCTCCGCGGGGCGGCGGCGGACGAGGAGAGGCGGACGGCGTGGGAGCGCGGGAACAGGATCGCTGGACGCGGTCAGGGGTCAGGCTGCGCCCGGTGTCGCGGCGCGCGGGGCGATGGAACTGGCTGTTCGTCCCGGGTGGTCCCGGACTGGGGTCCGAGTCCGTGCTGGGCCTGGCGCGGGCGGCTGACGTGCCGGGCACGGTGTGGCTGGTCGACCTGCCGGGGGACGGTTCCAACCGCGGCGTGCCGCAGGTTCCCGACCGCCCCTACGAGCGGTGGCCGGAGGTGCTCGCGGAGGCGGCCGAGGCACTGGACGAGGTGGTCATGGTCGGCCACTCCACCGGCGGGATGTTCATGCTCTCCGTCCCCGAGCTGCAAGGGCGGCTCGCCGGTGCGGTCCTGGTCGGCAGCGCCCCGCACGCGGGCTGGCGGCCGGCCTTCGCCCGGTGGGCCGAGGCCAGTCCGCTCCCCGGCCTGGACACGGCGGCGGGGGAGTACGCCCGGCACCCCGGCGACGAGACCCTGCGCGCGCTGACCGTGGCCGCCGCGGCCTGGAACTTCACGCCCGAGGGGCTGACCGCGGGACGCGCCGTGCTGGAGGGCCTCGCCTACTGCCACGCCGCGGTGGCCTGGGCGGACGCCCACTTCGACGACACGTACCGGGCCCGGTGGACGCCGCAGGACGGCGCGCTGCCGACACTGATCGTGAGCGGTGCCGAGGACCACGTCGTCGACCAGGGCCTCTGGCAGGACGACGCCGCGTTCGGCGGGCCCCACGTCCTGCGGCGCACGATCGACGGCGCCGGCCACTTCCCCTGGATCGAGAATCCGGAGGCGGTCCGCACGGCCTTCGCCGACCTGACCGGTCTCCTCGACGGCGCCTCCCCCGACGGCGCCTCCCGCTGACCGCCCGTTCCCGTCGACCGCCCGCGGGCCCGCATCACCGGGGTTCCGCACCATGCGGTCCTGCGGTAGGCCCGCGTCGACTTTTTCCGGTCGCCGGGGTTTGCCGCCGCCGGGGCGGGTGAGACGGACCGTCAGGCAGGGGCCGAGGCCGCCCCGACGGTATCCCCCCACCGGCCGGTGCGGCCCGTCCCTGCCAGGGGTCCCGCCCGGCCGTCGTGTCTTCCTCCGGCGGCCGGGGGGCACCCCACGGCCCGGCTCCCCTCACGGACGGGTGACGCTCGCACCCGCCGTCCCGGAGCCGTCGGCATCGGTACCGGCCTGCGCGCCGGCGCGGAGCACGGCCCGCCGGGAGGCGACGGTGACGGTCACCGAGGCCGCCGCGGCGAGCGTGATCGCGGTGCCGGGCGTCAGACACTGCGCCAGGCCGCCGGCCACCGCCGCCCCGACGCCCTGCCAGGTCAGCCGGCCGGCCGACTCCACACCCTGGACCTGACCACGCACCGGGGCGGGCGTCAGTGCGAGCAGCCGCTCCTGGAGCGGCAGGGTGGCGGCGAACCCGGCCCCGGCGAGGAACACCGCGGCCACCGCGACCGGCAACGGCGGCCGGAGCACGAACAGCAGGAACGGAGCGGCGAGCAGCAGCCTCAGGGCGAACGCCGACCGGCGCCGCCGCTCCGCGGTCAGCAGCCGCCCGACCACCAGGTCGCCGAGGAGCATGCCGGCCGCCGACGCGGCCAGCAGGACCCCGGCACGGTCGGGCGCGTACGGCACGAACAGCGCCTCGCAGCCGACGACCAGGCCGTTGGGCACCCAGAGGTTCAGCAGCAGGACCCGGCGGCCCGGGTCGGCGAGCAGGGCACGGTTCACCGTCCACGTCCGCCGCAGGCCCGGGCGGCGGGTGAGGCGGATCGAGTGCTCCCGGACGGTCGCCGCCACCACGGACGCGCCGAGCCCCGCCGCGGCGGCGGCGACGAGGAAGACCCCGTGCGGGCCCAGGCGGTGCAGCAGCACCGCGCCCACCGCGTAGCCGAGGACGGCGGTGCCGCCGGCCGTGATGTTCATCAGGGAACGGGCCATCGCATGGGTGGCGTCCGGCACGACCTCGGCGAGCAGCCCCATCCGCGTGCCGGTCGCCAGCGACTGGAAGAAGCCCGGCACCAGCAGCAGGGCGAACCGGGCGGCCAACGGCAGCCCGGGCACCGCCTGCACGGCGGCGCCCGCGAACGCCAGGCACTGGAGCGCGACGAGGGTCCGGCGCGGACGGCGTCCGTCCGCCACCGACATCACCGTCAGCGCGCCGAGCACCATGGCGAACGAGCCGCCGTACATGCTGACGGCCGTCAGGAAGGCGGAGCCGGTGCGGTCGTCGACCAGGGTGCCGAGCGCGAAGCCCGACAGGGTGCTCGCAACGACGGTGAGGGCGAAGCCCGCGTACAGGCCGGCGAACTCGCCGTTGCGGAGCAGGGCGCGGTAGCCGGGGGCCGCCGGACGGCCCGACGCGGATGCGGGCGTGCCAGGAGACGGCGTGGCGGGAAGTGGCGTGGCGGGGGGTGGTGTGGCGACGGGCGCGGAGGCGGACGGGACCGGAGGGTGTACGGGCTGGGAGGGCATGAAAAAAGCCTCCGGGCGCTGATGGCGCGCCGAAGGCCGACACCGTCATTCTACCAGCAGGTGACGCCCGGGCCGGTTCCCGGGCTGGGCCGGATGCGTGACCGGGCGTCAGGCCGCCCGCAGGCCCGCATGACGGCGCCCGCGCTGGGCATGTGTCGGACGATCACGCTGCACGCACGAACGCTGCACGCACGAACGAGGAGGAACGATGACGACCGATCAGGCATCCGCCACGCTGGCCGACGACCTGCGGGCCCGCACGAGCGCCTTCGTCAACCACCACATCGACCTCTGGGTGGCCGTGGAGGAACCCGGCACGCTGGTGCTCGCGGGCAACGACCCGGCGGCGGTCTTCCGCGCGGCCTCGGACTGGCTCGCCGACGACCCCGCGTACACCGTCCTCGACGTGCGGTGGGACCGGCAGGCCGCCGAGCCCGTCCACGCCCTGCGCCTGGTGCTGCGGCGCGGCACCCGCGGCGTCGTCCCGGCCCCCGACACACCTAGGGACTGACCGGGCGTCAGTGGCGGCCGTGTGCCGGGAGACAGACGGGGCAGACGACGGACATGACCGTACCCGCCCCGCCGTCCCGGCCGCCGCAGCCGACCTGGCCGCCCCAGCCCGTCCGTCCGCCGCAGCCCGCCACGGGCCCGCGCCGCCCCGGTGGCCGCGGGCCGTGGTGGCGGGCCGCCGTCGCCGTGGTCTGCCTGGCGGTCGCCGCGTCCGCCGCCGTGCTGCTGACCCGGCCCGACTCCCGCGCCCACCGGGCCGGGGCCGGCAACCCCGACGGGCCGGCCGGGCCGCCGCCCGCCGTCTCCGGGGCACACCCCGGGCCGATCCTCCTGGACGGCGTGTCGGGCCGCCTGGAGATCGCCGCAGGCCCCGGCACCGAGGCCACCGCCACGTACGTGCCGGAGGGCCGGGACACCTTCGGGCACGTCGAGTTCGGCCCCGCCCTGTCGGACGGCGTCCTCCCGGTGCGGTGCGCCACCGACGACGGCGTCCCGCTCGGCCCCTGCCACGGCCTGCTGCAGCTGTCGCTGCCGGCCGGCACCCCGCTGACGGTCCGCCAGTCCTCCGGGGAGATCTCGCTGTCCGGACTCGACGGCGACCTCGACCTCTCCCTCGCGTCCGTCCGCTTCACCGCCGTCGGCCTGCACCCGGAGCGGGCTGCCGTCGCCGTCCGCTCCGGCAGCGCGGACCTCGCCTTCACCACCCCGCCCCGGGCGCTCTCCCTCGAATCGGTGTCCGCCTCCGTGGCCCTGCGCCTGCCCGCCGCGGCCGCCGACGACGCCTACGCCTTCACCTCCGACGCGGTCTCCGCGGACGTCAGGATCGCCCTGCCCGATCGTCCCGGCGCCGCCCACCAGGTGCGGCTGCGCACGGAATCGGCCTCGGTTGCCGTCCTCCCGGCCGGCTGACCCCGGCGGGGCCCGCCAGCGGGCGGGTCAGCCGGCCAGACCCGGGATGACCTCGGCGCGCGGGAGGGCGGCCACCGCCCAGCCGGGGAGGATGAGCTTGCCGCGCCGCCGTCCGCTGCCGACCAGCACGTGCGGGGCCGCGGCCACCGCCGCGTCGACCAGCAGCGGCCAGGCGGCCGGGAGGCCGACGGGGGTGATGCCGCCGTACTCCATGGCGGTCTCCTCGACAGCGGTGTCCATCGGCGCGAACGACGCCTTGCGCGCGCCCAGGTGCGTACGCACCGCCCGGTTGACGTCCAGCCGGGTGTGCGCCAGCACGAGGCCCGCGGCGAGGGTCACCTCGCCCCCGCGCTTGGCGGCCACGACCACGCAGTTCGCCGACACCTCCGGCTGCACGCCGTAGGTCTCGCAGAACACCGCCGTGTCGGCCTTGTCGGGATCGGTGTCGACGTACAGCACGGACTCCGCCGCCGCGCGGTCGTCCCAGTTCTTGAGGGCGTCCGCCACCGGGGGTGCGAGCAGGTCGCAGACCTCCAGCGCCAGGTGGACGGACGGGAAACCGCCGAACGGTGCGTGCACGTGATCGCTCATGGCACGGACTGTAGCGAAACCCGCCCCGCGTCCTCCGACGTGGTTGGTGGCGAAGTTTGTTGTGGTACCCGGCTGCATCACCCGTCGGGTGCGGCGTCAGGCCGTCCCGTGCCGCCCGGTGGCCGACTCGTCCGGTCGGCCACCAGGCATCGTCGCCGTCGGCAGGACGTTCGTCACCCGGATTTCGGCGGGGACGCGCTGTCGGGGCACGTGAGCGCGGCGGGTCCCGCGGGGGAGAGCCGGCCGGTCACCTCCGGTGGCGGGTCAGGGCCAGCACGACGGCGGTGCCGAGCATGACGCCGCCGACCGCGGCGAGCACCGGCCCGCCGTACCGGGCGACCTCCAGAGCCATCTCGCGGGCCGAGCCCTCCGAGTGCTCCCCGACGGCGGCACCGGCCGTGTCGGCGAAGCCGGCGGCGTGCTCCTTCACCCGGGATCCGCCGGCACGCACGCTGTGCGCGGCGCCGCCGACCCGGTCCTCGACGACGTGCCGGGCGTGGTCGGCCGTGTGGCTGACGCGTTCCTTGGCCTGGTCGGTGGTGCGGCCGACGCGTTCCTTGGCCTGGTCGGCCGTGTGGCTGACGCGTTCTTTCGCGTGGTCGGCCGTGTGGCCGACCCGCTCCTTGGCGTGGTCGGCGGTGCGGCCGAACCGCTCCTTGGCCTGGTCGGCCGTGCGGCTGACGCGTTCCTTGGCGTGGTCGGCGGCGTCGCGCACCCGGGCGCCGACGTCGGCCTTGGCCGCGAGCTGCTCGACGGTGTCGGCGAGCCTGTCGCGGGTGTCCGCGATCTGCGAGGTGAGCTCCGCCGCGGTGGGGGCGGCCCCGCCGGTGTTGTGCTTGGAGGTCATCGGTGTGCACGCTCCTTGATCACGTCGATGTCGGTCCTGGTGGTCGCGATCGCCTGCTCGGGAACGGGGGAACCCGCCTTTCTCAGCTGTCCCCGGCCGACCAGGGCGAGGACGGCGGCGATCAGCATCAGGGCACCGCCCGCGACCAGGGCGGCCGCCCACAGCGGCATGACCAGGGCCAGGCCGGCGATGGCGGCCGCGACGAAGGCCTGGAGGCCGATGATCGCGAGCAGCCCTGCGCCGCTGAAGAGCCCGCCGCCGAGGCCGGCCCGCTTGCCCTTCTCGGTGAGTTCCGCCTTGGCGAGCTGCACCTCCTGCCGCACCAGCCGGGAGGCCAGCTCGGTCGCCTCGTGCACCAGCTCGTTCACCGGCCGGGATGCGCCGGTGGCCGGGCCGGCACCGGTGGTGGCACTCGGTCCGGTGCCGCCGACCGTGCCGTTCGGTCGGGCCGCCGTCGCGGGCCGACCGCCGTTCACACTCGTCTTCACGTCGCCGCTTCCCTTCGTCCGGTTCTGCGGGCACCCCCTCCCCGCGCCTGACCGGCCCGGCCCACCACCAAACCCCGTTTCGCACACCGATTCGGCGGACATGCGGGTCCGCACCCCGGCGCACCCCAGCGCACGGCGAATCCCGGCGGCGACGGTCAGGCCCTAGGGTCGGAGCAGCCGTGCCGTACGGCCCGCGGCCGCGGCTGCGGCCGCCCACGAAGGAGGACGCGTCCCATGCCGACCGCACCCGTGATCCGGGCCGACGTGACGGGCTCCTTCGCCTGGGGCGTGTTCCACGAGCGCCATCCGGTGCTCGTCCGGCAGGTGCTCGACGCGCTGCCGTACGGCCCCGCCGAGCGGGCGGCGGTGGAGCGGCTGCTCGCGGAGAGCACGGAGGGCGTCCTGGAACCGCCGGCGGCCGACCTGCACGACCACGCGGAGTGGCTGGCGTGGGGGAGCGGACTGTGGGGCCGGCCGTGGGGCGAGGCGCCGTTCCTGTGGGCGGAGAGCTGGTTCTACCGCCGGCTGCTCGACGCCACCGGCTACTTCCGTCCGGGTACGTGGCAGGGCGTCGACCCGTTCGCGCCGTTCAAGGACGCGGAGCTGGCCGGCGCGGCCGTCGACGGGGAACTCGCCGCGCTGGACGACCTGTCGGCGCTGCCCGACGAGGCCCGCGCGGAGACCCTCCTCGCCTCGGCGCTCTGGGGGAACCGTGCCGACCTGAGCTTCCGCATCACCGCGGGGCCGTCCGGGGCCGCCGGCGGGATGCTCGCCGACGACGGGCCGTTGCTCTGGTCCGCCCTGCGGCGGGCCGACGGCGGGCGCGTCTGCCTGCTCGCCGACAACGCCGGTCCGGAGCTGCTGCCCGACCTGGCGCTGATCGACCACCTCCTGGGCGCCGGGTGGGCCTCCGGGGTGGTCCTCCTCGTGAAGCCGCAGCCCTACTTCGTCTCCGACGCGACCACCGCCGACGTGGTGGCGGCGCTCGGACGGCTGCGCAGCGCCCCGGGCGCGGAGGCGAAGGCCGTCGGCGCACGGCTGTGGCAGGCGATGACGGACGGCCTGCTGGAGGTCCGCACCCACCCGTTCCTCTGCGCGCCGCTGCCGTTCGACGCGATGCCGGACGACCTGCGGGCGGACCTCTCCGGCGCGGCGATGACGATCGTCAAGGGCGACCTCAACTACCGGCGCCTGGTCGGCGACCGGTCGTGGCCGCCGACCACGGCTTTCGCCGACGCGGCCGCCGGCTTCCCGTCCCCGGTCGCCGCGCTGCGCACGCTCAAGTCGGACGTCGCCGTCGGCCTGGACGCGGCGGTGGTGGCCCGCCTGGACGCCGACGGGGAGGCGTGGCGCACCGTCGGCCGCCACGCCGTCGTCCAGGTCCGCGCCCACTGACGCACCCCGCCGGGCCGGACGCGGCGGCCCGGGGCGTGCCGCGCAGCGTCAAGAAGACGCTAGGACGAAAGCCGCAAGTGGGGCGGAAGGGGCGTTGCGGCCGTCCGTGCACCTACGCTCGTACCCGGTGAACACGTGTCCGACCGGGTCGGGCGCGACGGCTCTATCGAGACTGGTGCACATGGGGCGCGGCAGGCTGCGGATCCACCTCGGTGCGGCGCCCGGGGTCGGCAAGACGTACGCCATGCTCGGCGAGGCCCACCGGCGGGCGGAGCGCGGCACCGACGTCGTCGTCGCCCTGGTGGAGGACCACGGCAGGCCGCGCACCGCCGGACTGCTCGACGGCCTGGAGACGGTGCCGCGCAGGCGGCTGGAGCACCGCGGCGCGACCTTCACCGAGATGGACGTCGACGCCGTGCTCGCCCGGCGCCCAGCCCTGGCCCTCGTCGACGAGCTCGCCCACACCAACGTGCCGGGTTCGAGGAACGCCAAGCGCTGGGAGGACGTCGAGGAACTGCTCGCCGCCGGCATCGACGTGCTCTCCACCGTCAACATCCAGCACCTGGAGTCGCTCGGCGACGTCGTCGAGACCATCACGGGTGTGCGGCAGCGGGAGACCGTGCCCGACGAGGTGGTGCGCCGGGCCCACCAGGTCGAACTCGTCGACATGACACCGGAGGCCCTGCGCCGCCGCCTCGCCCACGGCAACGTCTACCCGCCCGACCGCGTCGACGCCGCCCTCTCCCACTACTTCCGCCCCGGCAACCTCGCCGCGCTGCGCGAGCTCGCCCTCCTCTGGACGGCCGACCGTGCCGAGGAGTACCTCAGGCACTACCGCACCGAGCACGCCATCCACGCCACCTGGCCCACCCGGGAGCGCATCGTCGTGGGCCTCACCGGCGGGCCCGAGGGCCGCACGCTCATCCGGCGCGCGGCCAGGATCGCCGCCCGCGGGGCCGGCGGCGAACTGCTGGCCGTCCACGTCGTCCGCCCCGACGCCGCGCCCGCCGCCCCCCTGCCCGAACTCACCGAGCAGCGCAGGCTCGTGGAGGACCTCGGCGGCACCTACCACCCGGTGCTCGGCGACACCGTGCCCACCGCGATCCTCGACTTCGCCCGCGGGGCCGACGCGACGCAGATCGTCCTCGGCACCAGCCGCCGCAAGGCCTGGCGCTACCTCCTCGACCCCGGGGTCGGCGCCACGGTCGCCCGCGAGTGCGGCGACATCGACGTGCACGTCGTCACCCACGAGCACGCCGCCGCGGGCCGGCCCGCCCTGCCCGGGAGGCTGCCCGTCCGGCTGGGCCGGGTGCGCACCCTGGCGGGCTGGCTGCTCGGCTGCGGCGGCGCGGTGCTGCTCACCCTGCTGCTGGTCGGCACCGGCGCCGGTCTCGGGCTGCCCACCGCCATGCTGCTCTTCCTCAGCCTGACGGTCGGCGCCGCCCTGCTCGGCGGGGTCTTCCCGGCGATCGCCTCCGCGCTGGCCGCCTCCCTGCTGCTCAACTACTACTTCGCCCCGCCCACCCACACCTTCACCATCTCCGACCCGGAGAACATCCTGGGGCTGGCGGTCTTCGTCGGTGTCGGCATCTCGGTCGCCTCCGTCGTCGACCTCGCGGCCCGCCGGGCCCAGCTCGCCGCCCGCAGCCGGGCCGAGGCCGAGGTGCTCGCCTTCCTCGCCGGCGGGGCCGAGCCGGACAAGGACACCGTCGCGGCACTGCTCGCCCGGGTGCGCGACACCTTCCAGGCGGAGTCCGCCGCGCTGCTCGAACACACCGGAGACCACGGCTCCTGGCACTGCCTCGCCGCAGCCGGGCCGCACCCGGCGGCATCCCCCGAGGAGGCCGCGGTCGACGTGCCCGCGGGGGAGCGCTTCTCCCTCGTCCTCACCGGCCGGGTGCTGCCCGCCGAGGACCGCCGGATCCTCGCGGCCTTCGCCGCCCAGGCCGCCGCCCGCCTGGAGCACCGCCGTCTCACCGAGGAGGCCGCGGCCTCCCGCCGCCTCGCCGACGCCAACCGCATCCGCACCGCCCTGCTCGCCGCCGTCTCCCACGACCTGCGCACCCCGCTGGCCGCCATCAAGGCCGCCGTCAGTTCGCTGCGCTCCGACGAGGTCGCGTGGGCCCCCGAGGACGAGGCCGAACTCCTCGCCGGCATCGAGGACGGCGCCGACCGGCTCAACCACCTCGTCAACAACCTGCTCGACATGAGCAGGCTGCAGACCGGCAGCGTCACCGCGCTCACCCGCGACATCGACCTCGACGAGGTCGTGCCGCTCGCGCTCGCCGCCGTCCCCGCCGACACCGTGCGCCTGGACGTGCCGGAGGACCTGCCGCTCGTCCCCGCCGACGCGGGCCTGCTGGAGCGCGTCGTCGCCAACCTGGTCGAGAACGCCGTCAAGTACACCCCGCCCGGCGTCCCCGTCACCGTCCGCGCCGAGGTGCTCGACCTGCCCGGCGCCGGGCGCCTCGAACTGCGGGTGGTCGACCGCGGCCCCGGCGTCCCGGAGGATGCCAGGGAACGGATCTTCCAGCCGTTCCAGCGCCACGGCGACGCGCCCCGCGGCAACGGCGTCGGCCTCGGGCTGGCCGTCGCACGCGGCTTCACCGAGGCGATGGGCGGTGAACTCACCGCCGAGGACACCCCCGGCGGCGGCCTCACCATGGTGGTGACCCTCCCCCTGATCCCGGCCGACTCCTCACCGGCCGACTCCGCGCGGCCCGGCTCCGAAGGACCCGGCCCCGCACCGCACCGGCAGAAAGGCGGTCTCCCCTCGTGACCCGCGTCCTCGTGGTCGACGACGAACCCCAGCTCGTCCGCGCCCTGGTGATCAACCTCAAGGCGCGCAAGTACGAGGTGGACGCGGCCCACGACGGTGCCGGGGCGCTCGCCGCGGCAGCCGCGCACCCGCCCGACGTCGTCGTCCTCGACCTCGGCCTGCCCGACATGGACGGCACCGACGTCATCCGCGGCCTGCGCGGCTGGACCCGGGTGCCGATCATCGTGCTCTCCGCCCGGCACGCGTCCGGCGAGAAGGTCGAAGCCCTCGACGCCGGGGCCGACGACTACGTCACCAAGCCGTTCGGCATGGACGAGCTCCTCGCCCGCCTGCGCGCCGCCGTCCGCCGCGCCGAACCGCTGCCCGCGGACGCGGTCGAGGCCGTGCTCACCACCGCGTCGTTCACCGTCGACCTGGCCGCGAAGAAGGTCCACCGCCGGGGCGCCGACGTCCGGCTCACCCCCACCGAGTGGCACCTGCTGGAGGTCCTCGTCCGCAACGCCGGACGCCTCGTCGGGCAGAAGCAGCTGCTCCACGAGGTCTGGGGGCCCGCCTACCGCACCGAGACCAACTACCTGCGCGTCTACATGGCCCAGCTGCGCCGCAAGCTGGAGGACGACCCCTCGCACCCCCGCCACTTCCTCACCGAGGCCGGCATGGGCTACCGCTTCGAACCGTGACCGCGATCCCGACGGCGGCCCTGACAACGGCGCTGACAACGGAGCTGGCGGTGGCCCTCGACGCGGCTCCGCGGTGGACCGTCCGGGGCGGCGTGGTACCGCGGTACCACCCGATCGGCGTGGGTCGCACCCCCGGTACCGCGGTGTGCGGCCGGTACCGGCCCTAGCGTGGGCGGTGGGCCGGCCGGAGCGCCGGGTGGCGAGCGCGAGGGAGCACCGATGATCGAGGCGCAGCAGCTGACGAAGCGGTACGGCGAGAAGACGGCCGTCGACGGTCTGGACTTCACCGTCCGGCCGGGTTCGGTGACCGGCTTCCTCGGGCCGAACGGCGCGGGGAAGTCCACCACGATGCGGATGATCGTCGGCCTGGACGCCCCGACCGCCGGATCGGTCACCGTCAACGGGCGGCGGTACGCCGAGCACACCTCCCCGCTGCAGGAGGTGGGCGCACTGCTGGAGGCACGGTCGATCCACCCCGGCCGGTCGGCCTTCGACCACCTGATGGCGCAGGCCCACACGCACGGGATCCCGCGCCGCCGGGTCGACGAGGTGATCGGGCTGACGGGTCTGCAGAGCGTCGCGAAGAAGCGCGCCGGGGCGTTCTCGCTCGGCATGGGGCAGCGGCTCGGCATCGCGGCGGCGCTGCTGGGCGACCCGGCCACGGTGATGCTCGACGAGCCCGTCAACGGCCTCGACCCCGAGGGCGTCCTGTGGATCCGCAACCTGCTCACCACGCTCGCGGCCGAGGGCCGTACGGTCTTCGTCTCCTCGCACCTGATGAGCGAGGTGGCCCTGGTCGCCGACCACCTGATCGTCGTGGGCCGCGGCCGTCTGCTGGCCGACACCACGGTCTCCGAGCTCGTCCGCCGGGCGGGCGGCGACACGGTGAGGGTGGCGAGCGCCGACCCGGCGCGTCTGCGGGAGGTGCTGTCCGCGCCCGGCGTGGAGATCACCGGCCGGGCCGGGTCGGAGGAGTTGGAGGTGGCGGGGCTGTCCGCCCGTGAGATCGGGCTGGCGGCAGCCGCGCACGGCATCGCCCTGTTCGAACTGACGGCCCGGGCGGTGTCCCTGGAGGAGGCGTTCATGGAGCTGACCAGGGATGCCGTCGAGTACCACGGCACCACCGGCGTCGACACCCCCGGGAGGGCGGCATGAGCACGATTGCCCCGATCCACACCGCCGACCACGCGGCGGCGGCCGGCCCCCGGCCCGTCTACCGGGTCACCGGCCGGCGTGTGCTGCGCGCCGAGTGGGCGAAGCTGTGGTCGCTGCGCTCCACCTGGATCACGCTGGGCCTGGCCCTGCTGTTCGTGGTGGCGTTCGGCATCATCGCCTCCGCGCACTACAAGTCGCGGATCACCTCTGGCGAGCGCCTCGACCGGGACTTCGCCGACGCCACCGCCGTGCAGCTGTCGCTGTTCGGCACGAACTTCGGGCAGCTGGCCCTCGGTGTCCTCGGCGTGCTGGTGACGGCCGGCGAGTACTCGACCGGCATGATCCGCTCCACCCTGGCGGCGGTGCCGCGCCGCCTGCCGGTGCTCTGGTCGAAGGCCGCCGTCTACGGCGTGGTCGCCCTGCTGACCGGGACGGTCGGCGCGTTCGCCGCCTTCCTCGTCGGCAGCGGAATCGTCTCCGGCACACCCGCCGCGCTGACGATCTCCGACCCGGGCGTCGTCCGCAGCCTGCTCGGCGCCGGGCTCTACCTCGGCCTGGTAGGCGTGATCGGCGCCGCCCTCGGCGCGCTGCTGCGGTCGGTGGCGGGCGGCATCTCGGTGCTGGTCGCCGTGCTGATGCTGATCCCCGGCCTGATCGGCCTGCTGCCGAGCTCCTGGCAGGACGACATCAGCCCGTACCTGCCCAGCGCCGCGGGCCAGGCGGCGTTCGCCCTGCACCACTCGGCGGGCACCCTGACGCCGGCGGCCGGCCTGGCGGTCCTCGTCGGCTGGACGGCGCTGGCGCTGGCCGGTGCCGCCTGGCGCCTGGTCCGCACCGACGCCTGACGGGTCCCCGGTGCCACCGCCCGGCCGGGCCCACTCCTGCCCCGGCCGGTGCGCTGCCGACGTCCTGCCCGGGAGGGCGCCACCGTGCGACGCCGGCGTCCGGACGACCCTCGTGGTCGGCCGGCCGCCGGCGTCCGCCCATCATGGACGGGTGACCCCTGTGCGTACCGACCTGCCCGCCGACCCCGTGGTGGCCCTCCCCGCGCTCTCCCCGCCGGGGCTGGAGGCGTTCTCCGCCAACCCCGTGATCGTCCGGCTGGTGGCGGCGGGGCGGCGGCTGCGCAGCCTCGACCGGGAGCGCCCGTGGGTCCTGGACACCCTCGTCGTGGTCGCGGTGTTCGCGATGTTCTGCCTGCCCGACCTCGTGCACGACGGGGCCGGGCGCCACGAAGCGAAACTCAGGTTCACCCGGCTGCCCGTGGCCGGCACGCTGGCGTTCCAGCTCGCCCTGGTGCTGCCGCTGTGGTGGCGACGCCGGGCGCCCACCGGGGCGTTCGCGGTGATCGCCGCCGTCTTCACACTGCAGTGGGCCCTGCTCGTGATGGTCCGCGCGGACGTCGCCCTGCTGATCGCCCTCTACGGTCTCGCCCTGCACGGCCGGCTCCGGCACCTGCCGTGGGCGTGCGCGGTGATGGCCGGGGCGCTGGGTCTCGTCGCCCTGCGGGTGTCCGGTGTGGTGACCGTCGGCGACGCCCTCTTCTTCCTGCTCAGCGCGGCGACCGCGTCGGTCGCCCTGGGGCTGGCGCTGCGGATCCGGCACGCCCACATGGCGGCGCTGCGCGAGCGCGCCGTGCAGCTGGAGGTCGAACGCGACCAGCGCGCCGCGCTCGCCGCCGCGGACGAGCGGGCCCGGGTGGCGCGGGAGATGCACGACATCATCGGCCACAACCTGTCGGTGATCATCGGCCTGGCGGACGGCGGCGCGTACGCGGCCGAGGCCGACCCCGGACGCGGCCGGGAGGCCCTGCGCCTGATCGCCGGCACCGGCCGCGAGGCGCTGGGGGAGATCCGCCGGATGCTCGGCGTGCTGCGGGCCGATCGCGAGGACGGCGCCGTGCTCCGGCCGCAGCCCGGCGTCGCGGACCTCGACGACCTCTGCGAACGCATCCGGGCCGCCGGCCCGACCGTCACCTACCGCACGAGCGGCCCGCTCGACACCCTCGACCTGGGTGCCCAGCTCACGGTGTACCGGATCGCCCAGGAAGCGCTGACCAACACCCTCCAGCACGCCGGCAGCACGACCTCCGCGCAGGTCCGGGTCACCGTCGACGGCCCGACGGTCGGCATTCGCGTCGACGACCGCGGGCCCGTCGGCCCGCAGCTCACCGACCCGCAGCTCACCGACCCGCCCCGCGGCGCCGCACCGCCGCCCGGCGGCGGCCACGGCCTCGTCGGCATGCGGGAGCGCGCCGCCCTCTACGGCGGCACGGTCGCCGCCGGGCCCCGACCCGGCGGCGGCTGGACCGTCGAAGCCCGCCTGATCCTCGACCCGCCCGCCGACCCCGGAGGCAGCACCCCGTGACCACCGTCCTCATCGTGGACGACCAGCCGCTCCAGCGGCTCGGCTTCCGCATGCTGCTCGAAAGCTCACCCGGCACCGCCGTGGCGGGCGAGGCCGCGCACGGCGCGGAGGCGGTGCGCCGCGCCGCCGAGCTGCGCCCGGACGTCGTGCTGATGGACGTGCGGATGCCGGGAATGGACGGCATCGAGGCCACCCGGAGGATCGTCGCCGACGGCGGGCGCTCCCGGGTCCTGGTGCTGACCACCTTCGACATGGACGAGTACGCCCACGCCGCGCTGCGCGCCGGGGCCAGCGGATTCCTGCTGAAGGACGCCCTGCCGGAGGAGCTGCTGGCCGGGATCCGGGCGGTCGCCTCCGGCGACGCGGTGATCGCCCCGAGGCTCACCCGCCGACTGCTGGACGCGTACGCGCACCACCTGCCGGTCCGCGTGGCCGGCACCGAGAGCGACGACCCGCGCTACCGGGCGCTCACGGAACGCGAACGCGAGATCCTCGTGACCATGGCCAGGGGCTGGACGAACGGCGAGATCGCCGAGCGGCTGGTGCTGGCCGAGTCGACGGTGAAGACCCACGTCAGCCGGGTGATGGCGAAGATCGGCGCCCGGGACCGCGTCCAGGCGGTGATCTTCGCGTACGACCTCGGGCTGACGCGCGCCGGCGGTACGGCCTGAGCTCCGGCGGCGGGGGAGTCGCGGCGCCTTCCGGTCGCGCGGCGGGGTGCGGAACCACCGGGCGGCCTCGTCCGTCTACATCGCTGTAGTCTGTCGACAGTGATGTAGACGGTCCAGGGTGCGGCGTGCGCACCTCCAGAGAGAGGCGCTCCCGCCGATGCCCCGGACCACCGGTGGACGGGTGATCCCGCCGCAGGCCGGGCCGCCCGCGGACGACCCGACCCCGCCTGCCCTTGCGCCCGCCCCCGCGCCCGTCCGCTCCGCCGGTGCCGCCCGCGCCGCTCGTGCCGCCGCTCCGGCGGTGCTCCCGCTGCTCCTGTTCGCCGTCGTGACGGCGGCCGCCACCGCGCACGGCGGCGCCCCCTGGGCCGCGGAAAGCTCGGTGCACGCCTGGGTGCTCGCCCACCGGCCGGACGCGGCGGCGCACGCCGTCGGCACCCTCACCCGGCTGGGCACCGGGCTGCCGCCCTACCTGGCGGCGGCCGCCGCCGGAACGCTCGCGGCCCGGGCCGCCCGCACCACCGGATACCGCCTCGCGGCCCTGTGCGCGCCCGTCGCCGTGCTCGCCGCCGGCCAACTGCTGCGCACCGGGCTGATGCTCGCGCTCGCCCGGCCCCGTCCCCCCGCGGCCGACTGGGCAGGCCCGCCACCCGGCGCGCACGCCTACCCCTCCGGGCACGCCTTCACCGCGGCGGTCGCCGCGGGCCTCCTCGCGCACGCGATCGGCCGTACGGTGCCGCGCTCACGGGCGGTGCCCGTGAGCGCCGTGCTGCTCCTCGCGGCGGCGGCCGTCGGCGTGAGCCGCGTGTACCTCGGCGTGCACTGGCCGCTCGACGTCGTGGGCGGCTGGCTTCTCGCGGCGGCCTGGCTGGGCCTGTGGCCGCCGCTGCTCGGGCGGCTCAGCGGCCCCGCACCACCGACCGGGCCTGCTCCACGTACTCGTGCAGCTCGTACGCCGAACCGACGCTGAGCATCACCGAGAGCGCGACCAGGGCCAGCAGCCCGGCGGCCGCGACCCGCAGCGCCCGGCCACGCGGTACCCGCGGCGCGGGGCACAGCAGGGCCCGGACCCGGCGCGGCACCGGCCCGGTGGCTGCCGCGAGCAGCAGCCCCTCCCGTCGGCCGGTGTCCGAGGCGGCCAGCGCCGCCCGGGCCACGGCGGCAGCGGCCAGCCGGCGGTCGCCGACCGCCGCGGCGGCGTCCTCGTCCGCCCACCGCTCCAGATGGAAGGCCAGCGGAGCCCGCAGCCCGCGCAGCGCCGGGTGCGCGGCGCTCGCGATCCGGGCCGCCCGTGAGAGGAGATGGTGCCGCCCGGCGAGGTGGGCCCGCTCGTGAGCGAGCAGGACGTCCCGCTCGCGCCGCCCGAGCGCCTGCAGCATCGGCGCGGTCACCACGACCCGGCCGCGGCGTCCGCGGTGGCCGGGGAGCGCGTAGGCGTCCGCCGCGGCGTCGGGGAGGACCGTCAGGTCGCCGCCCACCGGGTGTGCGTCCACGGCCTCCCAGGTCCGGCGCAGCAGCGCCTGCTGACCGCGCCAGCGGCGGGCCGCCAGCCGGCCCGCGGCGGCCAGCGCGGTACCCGCGGCGAGGGCGGCGGGCACGGCGGCGGGCGACGTCGACACGAGCCAGGGCAGCGACATCCGGCCGGCGGCGGCCATCGGCGGCAGGTGGAGCAGCCCGCCGCCCACCAGGACGGCCAGGGCCAGCGCGGTCGCGCCCGCGAGTGCCACCGCGGCGCCGGCCAGCACGAACCCCGCGGCCTTCGGCGGCAGCAGGTCGGCCAGCCGCCGGGCGGCGGCCACGGCCGGCCACGGGCCGACGAGCGTGAGCACGACGAGGGCGACGAGGAGGTTCACCGCGCGTCGCCGTCCGGGGCCTCCGTGGCGAGCAGCAGCCGGCGCAGCACCACCTCGTCGTCCTCGGACAGCGTCGAGACGAACCGCTCCAGCACGAGGTCGCGGTGGGGTTCGCTGCGCAGCTCGCGGTGCATCCTGCCGGCCGCCAGCCCGGGGGCGTCGTGCACGGGCGCGTACACGAACCCGCGGCCGACGCGGTGCCGGGCCAGGGTGCCCCGCTCGTGGAGGCGGGTGAGGATCGTCGTCACGGTGGTCCTGGCCAGGTCGCCGTCGAGGGCCTCGTTGACCTGGCCGACGGTGAGCGGTTCCCGGGCGGCCCACAGCACGGCGAGTACATCGGCGACGAGTTCGCCCTGCGGGCGCCTGGCGTCCTTCGCGTCGGTCATCTCTCCCCGTTCCGCCGCCGCCCCGCCGGGCGGGTGTCATTCGCTCCGGCCCGTCGACGGCAGTCCCTCCGGAGCGGCCGATCCGCCACCCCGGCGACTACGCAAGTGTAGACGGCCGACGACGGTGGACCGTCGCCTCCCGGCGCTCCCCGGCGCTCCCGCCGACCGCGGCCGGAGACACGAAAGCCCCGGGGGCCCGCCGCGTGAGCGGAGGACCCCCGGGGCCGGCCGCCCCGCGCGAGGGGCGGCGTGGTGCCGCGGTCAGCCGGCGAACGCCTCGATCAGCGACCACAGCGCGAGGACGGCCATGCACCCCGCGCCGATGCGCTGCACGAGGCGCAGCGGGACGCGCTTCGCGATGAACCGGCCCACGACGAGGGCCAGCGCGGAGACGGACATCAGCGCGGCGGCCGAACCGATCGCGGTGGACAGCACGCCGTTGGTCGCGGCGAGGTTCGCGGTGGTGATCTGCGTGAGGTCGCCCCACTCGCTGATGAAGACGGCCGTGAACGCGGTCGTCCAGACCGGCCAGAAGCCGGTGACGGTCTTCCCGGCGCCGTCCGCTCCGTCCTCGTCGTCCCCGCTGCGCAGGAGGACGAACGCACCGAAGGCGAAGAGCGCCGCGGAGACGAGCTTGACGAGCATGCCGGGCAGCAGCCCGATCAGGCTGCCGGCACCGACGGCGATCGCCACGTGCACGATGAAGGCGGCGGAGGTGCCGAGCCACACGTACAGCGGCCGCATGCGGGTGCCCATGGCCAGCGATGCGAACATCGTCTTGTCGGGGAGTTCGGCGAGGAAGATCAGCCCGAAGGCGGTGACGATCGCCAGGGGGTCGAGGGACATCCGGGAGGCTTTCTGCTGGGGCCGGGCCCGGAACCCTGCGCGGAACACCCTCGACGAGGGCTGCGGGAGGACTCTCGGCCCGGCACGACGAAGTCGGCACCCGCAGGATGCGGGCACCGGTCATGCCTTGGCCGAAGGTCTCGTCCACCGCGCCTACCCGGAGGCCTGTGCGGCCCGGCGGCCGGGCCGCCCGCTGGTGTGCGGACGTCCAGTATGTCGACCTGCCGGTGTTTCGGGACTACTCCCCTTCGCAGCTCCAGTGTACCGGCCCCGGGTGCGGAGCCCTGCGCGGGGGCACCGCACCGCCGCGCGCTCCCGTGCCGGCCCGCACCGCCGGGCTCGTACGCCGGGCGGAGCGGTCAGGAGAACTCGGGAGCGGTTGGGGAGAGCCCGGGAGCGGTTCGGGAGGGCTCAGGAACGCGGGCGGCGGGGCTGGTCGGTGCGCTCCGCGGCCTTCTCCTTGATGCGCACGGTCTCCTTGCGGACCTCCGCCTGGGTGGCGCGCTCACGCCGCAGCCACTCGGGGCAGTTCTCCTTCAGTGCGTCGATCTGCTCGGTCGTGAGGGCCTCGGAGACCCCGCCGCGCGCGAGACCGGCGATGGAGATGCCGAGCTTCGCCGCGACCACCGGGCGGGGGTGCGGGCCGGTGCGGCGCAGCTCCTGCAGCCACTCCGGCGGGTCGGACTGCAGCGTGTTCAGCTCGGTGCGCGAGACGACACCCTCCTGGAACTCGGCGGGCGTGGCTTCGAGGTACACGCCGAGCTTCTTCGCCGCGGTCGCGGGCTTCATCGTCTGGGGTGTCTTGTGCGACGTCATGGGTCCAAGGGTATCGAGCGTGTGCACCACCTCCGACCACGACCGGTAACCTGGCGGGGTGACAGGCTCGGAAGCATCCCCTTCGTTCCGGCTGGCGTATGTCCCGGGAGTGACGCCCACGAAGTGGGTGCGGATCTGGAACGAGCGGCTGCCCGACGTCCCCCTCACCCTCGTCCCGGTGACCGCCGCCGACGCGTCCGGAGCGCTGCGCGGCGCCGACGCCGACGCGGGGCTCGTCCGGCTGCCGGTCGACGGCGCGGACCTCAGCGCGATCCCGCTCTACACCGAGACGACCGTGGTCGTGGTCCCGAAGGACCACCTCCTGACCGCCGTCGACGAGGTGTCCGAGGACGACCTCGCCGACGAGATCGTGCTGCACCCGCTCGACGACACCCTCGCCTGGGAGGGCCTGCCGGGCCGCCCCGCGATCGAACGCCCCGAGACCACCGGGGACGCCGTCGAACTCGTCGCCGCCGGCATCGGCGTGCTCCTCGTCCCGCAGTCGCTCGCCCGCCTGCACCACCGCAGGGACCTCACCTACCGGCCGGTGCCGGGCGCCCCCGAGTCGCGCGTCGCCCTGTCGTGGCCCCAGGACGCCACCACGGACCTGGTGGAGCAGTTCATCGGGATCGTCCGCGGGCGCACCGTGAACAGCTCGCGCACCCCTGCCGCGGCGCAGGCACCGGAGCAGTCCGACCGGCGCCGCCCCGACGCGACCGGCGCCCAGCGCAAGCCCGCCGCAGGCAAGGCCGCCGGGGGCAAGCCTGCCGCCGGGAAGTCTGCCGGAGGCAAGGCTGTCGGCGGGAAGTCCGCCGGCGGGAAGTCCGCTTCCGGCCGGTCGGCCGCAGGGAAGTCGGCCGGTGGCAGGACGGCCGGCCGGCCCGTCCGCGGTGGCTCCGGCGCACCCAAGGGCACCAAGCGGGGCAAGCCACGCCGCTCGTCCTGACCTCTCGTCCTGACCGTTCGTCGCGTCCCGCGATTCCACGGCACCTGCGCGTCGATCAGGGTGTGAGCGGATCCCCGCTGCCGCCCGTGGGCGCACTCCCTTCAAGCGGCCCTGAGGGGGGCCCTGTCAGGCCTTCGTGGAAGACTGCGGCGCATCATGAGAACCGAAGTCCGGATCTTTGTCGCCGACGGACCGCTGCCCGACTGGGACTCCGCCGAAGAAGAGATCGACAGACGCGGGCGGCAGCTGGATGCGATCACCAAACCCGTCACCACTGAGGAAGCCCACGCCCTCGCCGGCTGCTTCGGCCCCGACGACTGCTACGGCGTCGGCTGGACACTGATCCACCTCATCGAAACAGCCACCGGGCCCTTGCCCGTCATCCCCCGTCCCGGCCCCGACGCACCCACCTGGGACGTCCCCTGGGGGCGATGGCACTGCCACTACGGCGAGGAAGCCGACGACGAGGGACCGTGAGGCGTCCAAGAAGAAACCGTCGAGACACTCCAGAGCCCCGGCCCGTGACGTCCCGCGTCGGCCGGCCCCGTCCGGACGGCACGGGGAGGCGTCGGCGATATGCGGTTGACGTGCAGGCGCCGGTGCGGCCTCATCGGAGCGGGCCGGGCGACGCGCCGGCCGACGGACGGGCAGGCCGAGCGACGAGGAGCACCGTGATCACCCAGGGCGTGACGGTCACCACCCGATGCACGGAGTGCGGCGGTGTGCTGATGCTCGACATCGGCCAGTTCGTCGAACGCGGCCGGCTGTGCTGGGGCACCGAGGGGTACTGCCTGTCCTGTTCCGTCGCCTGGTGCGATCAGGACAGCGGCGACGAGACGCCGGAGGAGATCCGTCGGGCCCTCCTGGCGGAACACGGACCCGCCCGCCTCCGCTTGACGGACCCGGAGGCACGGATGGTGCCCGTTCTCCGGGCCCTGCGGGAGGTGTACGGCCTGACGCTGCCCCGAGCGCGCGTCCTGGCGACCGAGCTGAGGACGGCCGGCCTCGTGGGCACGTTCGTCGAGATGGAGCTCCTCGCCTCCAGGCTCCGGCACCTCGCCGTCGAGGTGGCGGTCGGCACGGAGTCCGGCTGAACGGTCCGGAGCGGTGGGAGCCCGGACGACCCGCGCTGGGCATCACGTGTGGTGAGTCAAGCCCTGTACCGAGGCGCGGCGAGCCGACCCCGAAGGTGAGAGACGGGGTGTCCCGTGTTCCAGGTAGACGGTCGCCGAACCCGCTCGGGCGCCAAGAGCAGCGTGAACTCGGCGAGCCAAGCGAGGGATGAGGAGCGTGTCGATCTGGTCGGCGGCATGGAAGGCGTACTCGCCGATCTCCACCCCGTCCGGGTTGATCTGAGTTCGCCCCTCTGCAGGGAGGATGCCCCCGTCGAAGACGAAGAGCAGCTTGTCGCCCTCGGTCGGGTGGGGTGCCCAGTCCGCGACGAGGAGCTGGCCGATGGGCGGGGTGATGCCGAGTTCCTCCTTGACCTCGCGGGCCGCGCCTTCGCTGGGGGTCTCGCTGGGGTGGAGGTATCCGCCCGGGATCTCCCAGCCCGGCTTGTATGTGGGCTTGACCAGAAGCACGCGGTCGGCTTCGTCGAAGAACAGCACGCCGGCGGCGGTGCGCGGCTGGGCAACGGCCTCGGGGGCGTCGGAGTCGCTCATGGCAATGACTGTAGTCGTCTGCGCCGGGCTACCCGACGATGCGCAGCCGCTGGGCCACGCCGGCGAGGAGATGGCTCGGCTTGCCGCGTTGCTGCCGGACCCACACGGTCACCAGATGCCGTGGGATGAAGTGGTAATGGACCTGTTCGGGGGCGAGTTCCTCGGCATCCAGGACAAGCGCGAGTGCTTCGTCCATGCGGTTCTGTGCACTGTAGGCGCGGGCGACTTCGAGAGTGTGCCGGACCCGCCGCTCAAGCGGCAGGGTGGAGGAGTCCACGCGAGGTCCCTGGTCTGCGGCCACCTGAATGTCTCCCAGTTCCATGGCCGCTGAGATGCGGTGGATGGCGACGTTGGTCGACCCGAAGGCCGTCCACATGTGGTTGGCGTCGTGACCGAGGCGCTGTGCGGCCTGGTCCGCCTCGGCGAGGAACGCGCTCACTGTGGCTCGGTCTTCGAGCCGAGCCGCGGCCACCGCGCCGACGAGGAAGAGCGACCCGTAGATCGACAGGTAGGTCGGTGAGGCGTCGGGGAGGCCGCTCTCCAGGTATCCCGCCGAGTCTGCCACCAGGTCCCGCGCTGCGGTGAGGCGGCCACCGGCCAGGAGGCAGTGGGAGACCGATCGGAAAAGGGAACCGATGACCACCAGGTCCCCCGACTCCTGCGCGGCAGCCAGACCCCGGTCGGCGGCCATCCACGCGAGATCGGTCTCCCCTGTCTTCGTCAGCACCATGGCCGCGCCCTGGTAGGCCATCGCGAGCAGGGCTCTGGCCTTCGACCGGTCGTCGCCCTCGTGGGCACGGACAGCGCGCTGGGCGTCCGCCAGGATCTCCGGGATGAGCCGGGTGGCCCGCGCGTATCGGGCATCCTGGTAGGCCGACCACGCGGAACCGACCTCGGCTCGAAGGATTTCCAGGTCCGGCGGCGGACCGGTGCTCTCGGACGCCAGTAGCGACGACATGTGCTTGTAGTTCGTGAGGGCTTCCCGCAACTTCGGCACCGCGCCACCCCGGCCGTCGGTACTCCAGTCGATGAGGGACGGCTCGACCAGCAGATCGCCGAGTTGCACGTCGAGGGCGGCGGCCAGCGCTTTGATCACTGAGAGCCGGTCCAGTTCGATGCGGCCGTTCTCCACCTTGCTCAGCCAGTCGGCGGTCCGCCCGACGAGGCCGGCCAGTACCTCCTGCGGGATGCCTCGTCGGCGGCGGTACCAGGCCACGCGTTCCCCGATGCTCAGCGTCTCGATCATTCCTCGCATGCCTCCAGCCTGGCGCTGCTCGGTTTCCTCACCCCGGAAGAATTTTCCGGGTTCCGCCTCGCCCATCCTCCTAGCTTTCTGACTTGTCATCAAACACTGCCTATGGGCTGCCTGTTGCAAGAAGATGGGGGACGAATGGCGATGGAACGTCGCGGCCGTCGGGCCAGTGCATCCACTGCGGAGGCGGCACTGGCGCGTTACCAGGGTTCTGAGCGACCTCGCATCCGGCAGGCACCGGGCGGCCCTGTCCAGAATGGCGGCAACGTGATGACACGGAGCGCCCAGGTCGAAGAAGTCCGCTGTGTGTCAGTGCAGATGCGTTTCGTCCTGTCTGCCAGTTCGGTGCCCCTGGTTCGGACGTCGGTCAGGTGGATCGCGGACGCGTGGGGATTCGACGCCTTGCTGATCGACGATGTCGAGCTGGTGGCCTCCGAACTCTCGGCCAACGTCGTGTTGCACAGCGGCTCGGCGGCCTCCGCCTGCTTCGATGTCCGCCTCGCTCCTTGCATCCGCGGGCTGCGGATCGAGGTCTCGGACGGAAGCCCGGAACTGCCTTGCCTGGAACAGTCCAGGCCGACCTCCGAGCGCGGTCGCGGGCTCTTCCTCGTCGAGGCGGTGTGCCGGCGCTGGGGTGTCGAGGAGAGGGACTCCGGCAAGGTCGTGTGGGCCGAGGTCGGAGCTGATGCGGCTTGAACGCCTACCAGTTGCCGCCTGCTCGACACCGCGGCGCGCGCCACGACCCGTTCGGTGCCGCGCTCGCCTGGCTGTGGGCACTCGGCCACCTGCTCGTACTGACGCTCCTCGGCGTCACGGCACAGCACCAGCTCTGTGCTGATCACCTCGGCCCCACTCTGGCGGCCGACCACGAACCCGACCGCGAAGCACTGCGTGACTCCGCGGTCGAAACCGGGACCTGACAGCAACGCCTGGTCCCGGCGCCATCGCGCACCACCGATCCGAAGGGGGCACAGCCATGACGTCCACCAGCATCGCCTGGAGGCGCCGCGGCCACTGCCGTTACCTCCCCCGCCGACTCCGCAGCCGTCCTACCCGGGCCGGTAGTCGGACGAGAGACCGTGCGGGCCTGTCGGACGAAACCCGGCAGGCCCGCACGGGCCGATCCTCCTGGACGGCGGCCGGGAGGACGGCGCATCCAGCGCGGCGTACAGACGGACGACTCATCCCAGGCCGGATCCAGACACCGACGGAGAGCAGATCATGACGGCAGTCCTCGGAGACTCATCAACAGCGGCACTCACCCTCCCGTACGTCGAACGCATGGCCGATCGCCACGGCGTGCCGGTTGAGGACGCACTGCTCATGGCGATCAACCTGTACGGCATCTCCTCCGTCCACGCCCGCCACCGGGGCCGCGTCTCGGTGCGTCTGGCAACTCGGCCCGAGGTCTCCTGGATGGTGATCGTCCCGCTGAACGCCGAGGCGTCGCCGTTCCGGCTGGAGGGAGACGAGCTCATACTGGCCGCGCACCCCGTCGCCACCGTCGAGCGGGTCACCGCCGACGAGGCGGTCGGCGGGTACTTCCGGGACGGCGGTCGCGCCGCCACGCTCAACCCCAACGCTCGCAGCCGCTGCGTGGGGTGCGCCTTCTGCCCGAACACCCTGGAGGCAGCGGCAGACCCCCGGCTCGCCGAGGAGCGGGAGCTGAGCGAGCTGCTCGCCGCCATGGTCGAGCAGCAGCCCCACCGCGATCTGACCGAGCTGCGCGAGGTCACCGTGTCGACCGGCTGCTTCGAGCGCGAGCGGGCCGCCGTCGACCACCTGATCGGACTGCGTCAGGTGCTCAGTGCGCACGACATCGGCGCCCGGATCGGCTTCCTCACCTCCGTGATCCGGAGCGCCACTGCTTTCGAGGAACTGGCCCAGCACGTCGCGCCTTTCGTGCTCCGGCTGACCGCCGAGTGCTTCGGCCGACGGGACCTGCTACTCAAGGCCAGCAAGGCGGTGCTGACGACCGAGGAGATGCCCGAGGTTCTCCGGCGGGCGATGGCGGCCGGCCACGCCACGTCGTTCACCTACATAGTCGGCTTGGACAGCCTCGCGGAACTTCGCGACGGGGTATCCGAGTTGATGCCGTTCGTCACCGAGTTCCCGAACTTCCAGGTCTACCAGGCGCACAACTCGATCATGGCCGGTCTGAGGGCCGGCGGATCGGAAACCCTGGAGTTCTACCTCCGGGCGCGTCGGGAGATCGAACGGATCGTGGGCCCGGCCGGGCTTCGTCCGGCGGCCTGGGAGTGTTACCGGCCGCTGTGGTACTTCACGTTCGACGGTGAGAGCCTGGTGGCCCCGTGCTGAACCGAGCCGACGTGCTCTGGCGGGCTGCCGTCTACGTGTCGGTGGTGCTGCTGCACCTCGACGGGAACGTGCTCCTGGCGGAGCCGCTGCTCGCCGGCCACATCAAGCGCCGACCGGCGGGCCACTGGGGAACGGTGCCCGGGACCGCGTGGGCCCTTGCCCATACGCTGCTCGCGGCAGGGAAGGCGGCACCTGCCCGGACGCTGGTCCCCGTGCTCGGTGCCGGCCATGCGGGTGTGGTGCAGCTGGCTTTCGGGTGGCTGTCGGGAGAGCTCGCCTCCGTGCGTCCGCAGTACTCCCGCGACGCTGTGGGGCTGGCGCGTCTGGCCCGCGACTTCCCGGAGGTGGACGGTCTCGGGTCGGAGGTTCACCCCCTGCTCGCGGCGGGGGCGGCTCCTGGGGGCTGTCTCGGCGGCGCCTTGGCGTTCAGCCACGGGTTCGCACTGGACTCACCTGATCGGGTCGTTCTCCCGATCATCGGCGACGGCGAGTGCGAGACGCCCACCACGGCGGCCTCCTGGCTTGCCGCGCGAGCGTTGCACGGGAGCACGGTCGTCCCGATCGTTCACGTCAACGGCTTCCGGATGGGCGACCAGTCCCTGCTGGGAGCGATGACGGACGGGGAACTCACCGGATACGCGGCCGGGCTGGGCTGGCAGAGCCGAGTGGTGCACGTGTCCTCCGCCTCCCGCGAGGAGCACGAAACCTTCGCGCAGGCGCTCCTGGAGTCCGTGCGACAGGTCGTGGACGGTGTGCGCACCACCGTCTTCCTGCGGTGCGTGAAAGGCTGGAGCGGACCCGAGCGGGTCGGGGGACTGGCTCTGCTCGGTACGGCCGACACCCACAAGACACCGCTCGGTCTGGCACATGAGGACGCCGGCCAGCGGGAGCTTCTGACGCGCTGGCTCGCCTCGTACCGGCCGGAGGAGTTGTTCGACACCGACGGGGGCCCGACCGGAGAGCTTGCCGACGCGCTCGAAGCGGCAGGACAGCGCCCGGTCTGCGCACCGACCCTGCCCCCGCCGGTCTCCGCGGAGCCCCAGGACGGCAGCGCCTTCGGACAGGCCGTGGGCCAGGTGCTGCGGAGCCATGCCGCCGCAGGGGACTTCCGCGTCTTCAGCCCCGACGAGCTCGCCTCGAACCGCCTCGGTGCGCTGCAGGACGAGCCGTGGGTGTCCGAGGTCCTGGCGGAGGAGGTTCTGCTGGGGTGGCTGACCGGCTGGCTCGCCAGTGGCCGGCGCGGAGCCCTGGTGTCCTATGAGGCGTTCGCGCCGCTCCTCACTTCCGGACTCGTCGGCCACCTCAAGCACCGACGACTCACCGTCGGGACCCCGGCGCCGAGCCTCAACCTGTTGCTGACCTCGTACGGATGGCGCAACGTCTACACGCACGGCGATCCCTCGCTGGCCACCGCCCTGCTGGCGACGTGCGATCCGGCTGTGCGGGTGCTGACACCGGCGGACCCGAAGCGGGCGGCCCTTGCCCTGGACGAGGCCCTGGGGTCGACCGGCCGCGTCAACGTGGTGATCGCCGGCAAGCACGCGGCCGTACGGCAGCCGGACGAGACCGTCGAGCAGGAACTGGCTCGGGGACTGGCCATCTGGCCTCACCTGAGCGATGAGGGCGAGCCCGACCTCACCATCCTGGTCGCAGGTGATCTGCCGGCGGAGGTCGCGACAACAGCGGTGCCCGAGATCCGTGAGCAGTTGGGCTGCCGCGTCCGAGTCGTGGGCGTACTGGACTTGACGGTCCTCGGGGATCCGCAGATCTGGCCGAGGGGGCTGCCGGAGGCCGAGGCGGCAACCTACCTCGGCGAGAACGCCGCGGTGCTCGTGGCCACGTTGGGCCACCCTGCTGCCGTGTGGGGACTGCTCGCCGGGCGGCTCCGCAGTTCCATCGCAGTCATCGGCTGGCGCGAACCCTCCGGGCCGATGGCCCAGGCAAAGCTCACCGATGAGCTCGGCCTCGACCCGGAGGGTCTGCTCCGGGCCGCCCGCAAGTTGACCGTCTCCCGGGAGGGCGCGTGCTGACGGAAGCGACCGTGGACAAGGTGGAGACGGTACTGGTCGAAGCAGATCTCGCTCCCGGGGACGACACCGTCTTCGTCGCCGTGCACGGTGGCGGTCGGATCGGTTGGTACGGCCCCGTCAGTGAACCTGTCGGCCGTGCCGTCGACGTGCTGTCCTACGCTGCGATCGGCCACCTCGTGACGGACCACGAGGGCCGCCGGGCAAGACTGCAGGGCGCGGCCGTCGGACTGGCCCGCGAGGTGGCCGAATGGGCTCTCGGAGCGGTGGACTGTGCTCTGTGGGATCTCCACGGACGTCTGGCCGATCGACCGGTGGCCGATCTGCTGGCTCCCGGGGTGAACCGTTCGCCGGTTCCGGCGTACTCCTCATGGCTCCGTCTGGATCTCAGCGGTCCTCCGGCTCCGGGGGTTCTCTCCCGGGTCGCCGTCGAGGGTTGGGCCTTCACCAAGTGGGGTCTTCGGCGCCGACCGGGTCCCACGACGGCCTCCGAGGCGCGGCGTCTCGTCCGGGCCGTGGAGCAGGCGGCCGAGGTTCTCCACAACGGCTTCGCCGTCGACGCGGTAGGGACGTGGAGCCCTCAGCTCGCCACGGCATTCGCCGAACGGTTCGAGCACTCGGCGCTGACCTGGCTGGAAGACCCCTTGCCCGAGCACCACCTGCGGATCTACCACCGCCTTGCCACTGCCGGCCTGCCCGTGGCCGTCGGTGAGCGGCTGAGGTCGACCGAGGACCTGCCCATGCTGTTCGACCAGGTCAGGCCGAAGGCTCTCACCATCGACGTCGTCGGGTGTGGCGGGCTCACCCGGGCCGTCGAGATCACCGCAGCCGCGCGCAAGGCCGGCGTCCCCGTGTACCCGCATGGCCGCTCGATGGTGCCTGGGATCCACCTGGCGGCGGCCTTCCCCGACGCCGTCCCCGCCGTCGAGTACCGCCGTCAGTGGGAACCCCGCCGCCAGACCATCTACGCCGAACCCTGGATACCCGAACACGGCCACCTCCCGTCGCCCCGGACTCCCGGCCTCGGAACCCAACCACGGAGACCCCAATGACCCGGAGCAGCGAGAGCATCCCCGTCCGCGGTACGACCCGGTATGACGAGCACGGCTCCCTCCTCGTGCTCGAACACCGCCTCGACGGCCACGACACGTTCCTGTCCGGCGAACTCGACCTCGGCGAGGGGCGGGTGCCCGTTCGCATCATCAGCCTCGACGACGTCACGGTCCTGCGACCGATGCACCGTCTGCCGGCGCCGGCACCCACATGGGCTGGCACCCTTCACCTGCCGCACGGACTGCGCCCGCGCACCATCCCGGTGGATCTCGCAGAGGCGGCCCAGATGCACGGGCGCGACCTGGGCGCCCTCGACCAGGCGGAGACGCGGTACGCGCTGACCTTCCTCGGCGAGGCCACAACGGAGCCGATCCGTGCGGCGCGCCTCGAGGCGATCGTGTCCGCCCTCCCCCTCGCCGGAATCGAGGCCGCCTGATGGAGCCCGTCCGACCGCTGGTCAGTCTCGACATCGGAGGCACGCTGGGGAACGCGCAGGGACCAGGTCTCGCTGCCCGCCTGGCTGCTGCCTCACCGCTCGGCCCGAAGCAGGCCCGAAGGGTCATGCGCAACGTCCTGCACACCGCGCCCGAGATCACCGATGCGCTGATCGAACGCGTGTGCCGTGCCCTGGGCGTCGAGCCATCGGTGTTCCCGCGCAATCTTCCGGTGGCCCCGCTCGTGCTGTTCCCGGGGACGGTCGAGGCGCTGCAGGAACTCAGCCGGGAAGCGACCGTCGTGACGCTGTCGAACGTCACCTGTACAGAAGCCGACCCCGAGCGGCTCCTCAAACTCCTCTCCCCCTGGGTCAGCAGCCACTTCCCCTCGTGCCGGACGGGCTACGCCAAACCGGACTACCGGGCCTTCTGGACAGTCGCCGACTCGTACAAGGTGCCGCCGTCGCAGATCGTCCACGTCGGCGACGACTGGGAGTGCGACATCCAAGGGGCCACTACGGCGGGACTGCGCGCCGTCTGGGTGTCCCATGGGCGTACGGTCCCTGACGAACAGTCACTCGTTGAACATGGCGTGCTGGTGGCCGGCGATCTCGCCGATGCCGTGCAGCACGCACGGCAACTACTCGCGCGGAGGCTTCCATGAGTTTGTTCACCGGCACCGTCGGCTACTACCGCCAGTACCGTCCGGGCATCCCGGAGGAGGTCGCGGCCGTCCTCGACCAGGCGGCTCCGACGGGCAGCCCCCGCCGGCTCCTGGACGTCGGCACCGGCACCGGGCTGGTCGCCGAGGCCCTGCTGGGCCGGTTCGACGAGATCATCGCGATCGACAACGACGCCGAGATGCTCGCTGCGGCGGAGTCGGCCCTCCGCCCTGCACTACCGGACGGGACCTCCCTGGCACTCGTCGAGTCCACGGCTGAGGACTTCACGCCGCCGGCGGGCTGGCGCGCCGATCTCGTCACGATCTGCCGGGCCTTCCACTGGCTCGACCAGGCCACGGTCCTCGCGCTCCTCGACGACCAGGTCGCTCCTGGCGGCGCGGTCGCGATCTTCGGGGACAACAGCTTCTGGGCGGCGGAGAGTCCCTGGAAGCAGTCCGTGCGCTCGGTCGTCCAGGACTTTCTCGGAGAAGAGCGCCGGGCCGGCAACAGTACCTTCAAACACCACAACCGGCCCTACAGCGAGATCATGGAGGAGTCCCCGTTCAACCACGTCGAAGAGGTCCGGGTGCCGGTCCAGCGCACCTGGACCACCGAGGGCATCCTCGGCTACCTCTACTCGACCAGCTTCGCCGCACCCCACCTCTTCGGCGACCGTCTCGCCGAGTTCGAGTCGGCGGTGAAGGCCGTCCTCGCCGAGCACACCAACGACGACACCTTCCCCGAGGACAACGAGTTCCTCATCCGGATCGGCCGACGGAGCAGGACATGACCGCCGTCGGGGCGGATGCTCGGCAGTACGGCCGGCTGACCGCTCCGGACGTCGCCGCCGAGCTCGGTCCCGGGTCGGTCCTGTGTCTGCCGATCGGTTCCTTCGAGCAGCACGGCCCCCATCTGCCGTTGAACACGGACACGGTGATCGCGGAGCAGTTCACCGCCCGGCTGGTCGAGCGCTACGGCGACGGCCACGACCTCTGGGCGTTGCCGTCGATCCCGTACGGCCTGTCGCCTGAGCACGCCTGGGCGCCCGGAACGGTCTCACTGCGCGTGGCGAGCTTCATGTCGCTGCTCGACACGGTCGTCGGCGACTACGTCCGAGCCACCCCCGCCCGATCCCTTCTGATCGTCAACGGCCACGGCGGCAACCGCGGCATTCTGGAGGCCGCGCTCTACGAGCTGCAGGAGCGGTACGCTCTCGCCGCCTGCGTGGTCCACCCGGGTTCGCTGTCGGCCTTCCGAACCGAGAGCGGGCTGCCGGAGATCCACGCCGGCCTTCACGAGACCTCTCTCATGCTCGCCCTCACTCCCGAGGACGTCCATCTCGACCGGCTCCCAGCAGACTTCGGCGCCGACCGCGAGCGCCTCCAGGAGATCAACCGGTTGGTGCTCGACCGTGGGGCGACCTGGCCGTGGAACTCCGGCGACACCACCATCGCGTCCTCCGGGGTGATCGGCGGCGATCCGCGGGCAGCCTCCGCCGACGTCGGCCGCTCGATCATCGAGAGCGCTCTGGACGCAGCTGCCGACGTTCTCATCCGGCTCCCCCTCCACCGTCCGCAGACGCCCGCCTTCGTCAGGGGATCCCATGGCCCTCACCACTGCTGAAAAGAGCGACTTCGTACGCCACGGCCTGGTCATCAGGCGCGGCGCCGTCGCCTCCGGGCTCGTCGCCCGCGCTCGCGCGCTCGTCGATGACTGGTGCCGAAAGTCGATGGACCCCTCCCTCATCAACTCCTACACACAGCGCAGTTTCGCCCCCGAGCTCGGCAGCCACCCCGATCTGTTGGGCCTCTTCGCCCACTCCGGGGCGGCCACCCTCGCCAGTGAGCTGGTAGGAGAGTTTGAGCCCGTCTCAACCATACAGATCCAGATCCGCATCCCCGAGTCACAGCTCCCCAACGCGCAGCCCGAGAAGGCGATGCACGTCGACGGCGTCGCCTGCCCGCACCTCGATCCCGACGAACTACGGACCTTCTCGCTGCTCGTGGGAGTGGTGCTCTCCGACATCACGGACCCGGACGGCGGCGCGCTGCGCTACCAGCCCGGCGGACACCTGACCATGTCCGAGTGGTTCCGCGACCAGTGGTTCCTCGGCATCACCGACCAGGTCCCTCCGGAGGTCGACGGACGGACGGGCACGCCGTTCCTCGGGGCGCCCGGAGATGTCCTCCTCATGCACCACCTCGTGCCGCACGCTGTGGGTCGCAACCGCACTCAGGAGCCCCGCGTCATGGCGTACTTCCGCGTATCGAATGTCTCCCACGCCGATCGCCGACTCCAAGCTCTGCAGGATCCGTGGCTGGACTACCCCGGTCTTGCCGATCTGTACCCGGCCAAGGCGCCCTTGTAAGAACACCTCGCCTCGTCCTCCTGGCCGGCCCTGCGACAAGGCTCCTCGTTCAAGTCGGCGGTCCAACTCACCGATCTCGAAACCGGAGTGTCCATGCAGCCGATTCCACCTGACCAGCTCAACCGAGCGGCCCGCGCGCTTGAAGCCGGCGAGCTGGTCATCGTCCCCACCTCGCGCTGGTACATGATCTGTGCCGACGCGACAAACACCCGCGCCTGCAGAACCATCTTCGAGGGCAAGCAGAGGTCCCCTGGAAAGTCCCTCGTCCTCGTCACCCCGTCCCTGGCGGACTGCGAGCAATGCTTCGTGCTCTCCGACGAAGCCCGCGGGCTTGCCGACGCCTTCTGGCCCGGCGATCTGGCGCTCCTTCTGCCCTGGCGTGACCTCGACGAGGGCGCCCGGTACTCCGCTGTCGGGTCTCCCGCCCTCGTCACCAACGCCCGCGGTGCACTGGGGGCACTGGCATCGTTGACCCGTACGCCAGTCGCCGCGACCACCGTCAACATCTCCGGAGACGCGGGCATCGACGCGCGCGGGCCGGCGATCTCGCCGGAGGAGGTCGCCGACTTCCTGGGCCTCACGGGCGTGAAGGCCACCGTGATCTTGGACGGCGGGGTCTGCCCGGCAGCCAACCACCTGACGATCATCGACTGCTCGACAGCCCATGCCCGCCTCATCCGGACCGGCCTCGTTCACGAACGTGCCATAGCAGCGGCGCTCGGGCGCGGGATCCCTGCCTGAGCGAAGTTGGCGATAGGCCGGCGTGGCTGCAGCTCTCGCCGTCGAGGTGGCGGTCGGCACGGAGTCCGCGGGTCCACGAGGTCCGCGGCGTCCGCGCCGGAATGAAAACGAAAACCGTTCTGTTGATGCCCGTGTATGACGAACGACACGACGGCAACAGAAGGAGTCACCGTGGCCCGCAGCGACCTGCGTCCGATCGTGAAGCTCCGCTCCACCGCGGGGACCGGCTACACCTACGCCACCCGCAAGAACCGCCGGCAGGACCCAGACCGGCTCGTGCTGCGCAAGTACGACCCGACCGTCCGGCGGCACGTCGAGTTCCGCGAGGAGCGCTGAACCCGGCAACCGTCCCCGTCCCCGCCCCCGTCCCCTCCGACGACCCGAGGAGCGCACCATGAAGACCGGCATCCACCCCGCGTACCGCCCCGTCGTCTTCCGCGACAAGGCGAGCGGCTACGCCTTCCTGACCCGCTCGACGGCCGCGGGCCGCGACGCGGATACGGCCGCCCGGACCGTGCTGTGGGAGGACGGTCGCACCTACCCCGTCGTCGACGTCGAGGTCTCGTCGGCCGGACACCCCTTCTACACCGGTGAGGCCCGCGTGCTGGACACGGCAGGCCGGGTCGAACGGTTCCACCGCCGGTACGGCCTCGCGGGCGGACCCGCCCGTACGGCGGCGCCGAACGGCACCTGACCGTCGCCCGGCCGCCCGCCGTCACGAGCAGACGCAGCCGCGGCCGGTGCACCGGTCCGTACCGCCCGGCGGCGATCCCCTCGGGGACCGTCGCCGGGCGGCCGCTCGTCGGGGCGGTGCAGTGCTGGGCGGAGGGGCCGGTGACCGGCGACCGGCGACCGGCGACCGGTGACCAGCGACCGGTCACCGGCCCGAGGCCCGGACGGCGCGGAGGCGCTGCGCCACCACTCGCCCGTCGCTGGGCCGCTCGGCGGGCTCCTTGGCCAGCAGGTCGCCGATCAGGGCGGACAGCTCCTGCGGGACGTCGTCGCGGTGGCTGCGGACCGACCGGGGCCGCTCCTCCAGGTGCCGTCGGCGGAGTTCGGTGAACGTGCCGTTGAACGGTGGCGCGCCCGTGAGCAGGGCGTAGAGGGTGCAGCCCAGCGCGTACAGGTCGGTGCGGGGGTCGGTCCGCCGGTCGGCGAACTGCTCTGGCGCCATGAAGCGCGGTGTGCCCATCAAGCCGAAGTGGTCGGCGAGCCCCGCGGTCGAGCCGGCCATCTGGGCGGTGCCGAAGTCGCAGATCTTCACTCCGCCGTCCTCGGTGACGATGATGTTGGCGGGTTTGACGTCCCGGTGCACGATGCCGGCCTCGTGGGCCGCCGCCAGGCTCTCGGAGATCCGGATGCCGTAGCCGATCACCGTCCGGACCTCCAGGCCCAGCGGGTGGCGTCCGCTGACGGTCTGGAGATCGCTGCCGGGCAGCAACTCCATGACGAGGTACAGGCACCCGTCGTGGTCGCCGACGTCGAACACCGTCGCGATCGACGGGTGCCGGTGCTCGTTCAGCCAGGTGATGATCCGGCCCTCCCTGCGGAGGCGGGCCGTCAGATCCTCCCGCGACGCGTCCGGCACGACTTTCACGGCGACCGGCCGGTCCAGGTCCAGATCCCGCCCGCCCCAGACGTGCCCCATTCCGCCCTGGCCCAGCATTGCTTCCAGCCGGTAGCGCCCGGCCAGAACCTGCCCCTGCCGCACGGCGTTCTCCCTCGGATCGTTGCCCCGACCCCTGACGTTCCGGCATTGCACCACACAGCCGCCGCCGCGCGGGGGCGGTGGGCCACATCGGTGACGGATCGACACCTGCCGCCCTCACCTGCATTGATGACGTACCGTCAAGAACGGTTGACGAGGGGTGGGCTCGGCGGGCGGCCGCGCCGGGCGGCCGCCCGAGTCGGCGTCCGGGCAGGCGCTGCGTCAGCCGGTCTCGGCCTGCCTGCCGTTGCCCGGACGGACCAGACCGCTCTCGTATGCGATCACCACGACCTGGGCGCGGTCGCGGGCGCCGAGCTTGGCCATCGCCCGGTTCACGTGGGTCTTCGCGGTCAGCGGTGTCACGAAGAGCCGCTCGGCGATGTCGTCGTTGGAGAGCCCGGCGGCGACCAGGGCGACGACCTCCTGTTCGCGGGCGGTGAGCACGTCGAGGCGGGGGAGGGCGCTGCGGTCCCGCGGTGCGGGCTGGGAGAGGAAGCGGCCGATCAGGGCCTTCGTCGCCGCCGGTGAGAGCAGGGCGTCGCCCGCGGCGACCACCCGGATCGCCTCCAGCAGCTCCTCCGGGTTGATGCCCTTGCCGAGGAAGCCGCTCGCCCCGGCCCGCAGGGCCTCGGCGACGTACTCGTCACTCTCGAAGGTGGTCAGCACCAGCACCTTGACCCCGGCGAGGTCGTCGTCCTCGGTGATCAGCCGGGTGGCGGCCAGGCCGTCCAGTTCGGGCATCCGGATGTCCATCAGGACGAGGTCGGCACGGGCACTGCGGGCCAGGTCGACGGCCTCCCGGCCGGTTCCGGCCTCGGCGACCACCTCCAGGTCGGGTGCCGAGTCGATGAGCAGCCGGAAGGTGCCCCGCAGCAGGGCCTGGTCGTCGGCGAGCAGGACGCGGATCGTCATGGGCGGCAGACCTTCCGGCCGGTGTCGGTGGGCAGCGGGAGTTCGGCGTCGACCCGGAAGCCCCCGCCTGGGCGGTGGCCGGCGGCGAGGGTGCCGCCGACCGCGCGGGCGCGTTCGTGCATCCCGATCATGCCGTGCCCGGTGCCGGTGCCGGTGCCGATACCCGCGCCACCGGCGGTACCGGTGGTACCGGTGACGGCACCCTGGCCGGCGGGCCCGCCCGGGCGGCCGCGCGTGCCGTCGGCGGGCTTGCGCCCGTCGTCCTCGATCGTGAGCCGCAGCGTGTCGGTGCCGAAGTCGAGACGGACGTGCGCGGTGACGGCACCCGCGTGCTTGTGGGTGTTGGTGAGGGCCTCCTGGATGATCCGGTAGGCCGTCAGGTCGGTGATCTGCGGAAGTTCCACGGGAGTGCCGGTGCGCTCCAGCGCCACCGACAGGCCGGAGTGCCGGAAGGAGTCGAGCAGGTCGTCGAGGCCGGCCAGCCCGGGGGCGGGCTCGCGCGGTGCGGCCTGGTCGCCGCTGTACCGGAGCAGGCCGACGGTGGCGCGCAGCTCGTCCAGGGCGGCCCGGCTGGTGTCGCGGATCCGTTCCAGGGCCTGGTAGGCGTGTTCCGGGTCGGTGCGCATCAGGTGGTGGGCGACACCGGCCTGGGCGTTGACGAGGGTGATGTGGTGGGCGACCACGTCGTGCAGCTCGCGGGCGATCCGCATCCGCTCCTCGGTGACCCGACGGCGGGCCTCCTCCTCCCGGGTGCGCTCGGCCCGCTCCGCGCGTTCCATCACGGAGGCCAGCAGCTCGCGGCGGCTGCGGACGGCGTCGCCGATGGCGACCGACAGGAACGTCCAGGCGATCAGGCCGAGGTTCTGCGGCAGGTCCTCGACGCCGGGGCTGGTGATCACCGAGGCGGTGGTGAGGGCGACGGCCGCCCAGATGCCGGTCCGCCAGGCGGTCCGCCGGTCGGTGCGGCTCGCCACCGCGTACAGGGCGACGCCGACCGCCACGGGCGGTGGACCGGCCACCGGGATCACGGCGTACTCGACCACACCGATGACCACCGTCGTGGCCACGACGCCCACCGGCCACCGGTGGAGGACGAGGAGCGGGACGCAGGACACCGCGAGCAGCACCAGGTACAGCGTGATCGAGGCGTCCTGGTGGTAGGCCGTGGCGGCGGTGACCGGCGCGACCAGCACGAAGCATCCCAGCGCCAGGGCCAGGCCGTTCATCAGCGGCCGCGCGTGGAGCCACCCTCTGATCGTGTCGGCCATCTGCACTCCTTCACCGTACGCAGTCGGGGCCCGGACCGGCGGTGTGCCGGTCCGGGCCCCGGCGTGCGACGGGGACGTCGGGACGTGGTCAGCGGGTGACGGCCGGTATCGGCTCGCGCTCCGGGTCGGGGACGGGCGCCGGGTCGGGCTCACCCTCCACCGACACGTGGGGCAGCAGCCGGTCGAGCCAGCGGGGCAGCCACCAGTTGGCCCGGCCGAAGCGGTGCATCAGCGCGGGGACGAGCACCATGCGCAGCACGAGGACGTCGAGCAGGACGGCCAGCGCCAGGCCCATGCCGAACTCCGCGATCATGCGCTGCCCGGCGAAGACGAAGGCGGCGAAGACGCACGCCATGATGACCGCGGCCGCCGTGATGACCTGCCCGGTCTCGCCGTGGCCGACGCGGACGGCCCGCCGGTTGTCCCGGGTGTGGGTCCACTCCTCGTGCATCCGGCTGATCAGGAAGACCTGGTAGTCCATCGAGAGACCGAACAGGATCGCGATGATCATCACCGGGGCGAAGGCCTCCACCGGGCCGGCCGCGCCGACACCGAGCGCCTCGGAGCCCCAGCCCCACTGGAACACCGCGACGATCGCGCCGAACGCCACGCCCATGGTGAGCAGGTTCATCGCCACGCCGATCAGCGGCACCAGCACGCTGCGGAAGGCGATCATCATCAGCAGGCAGCCCAGCCCCACGATGATGCCGATGAACAGCGGCAGCTTGCCGATCAGGACGTCCGCGAAGTCGGCCGCGGTCGCGGTCGCACCGCCGACGTACACCTTGAGGCCGGTGCCCGCCTCGGCCTGCGGGATCACCCGGTCCCGCAGGTCGGTGATCAGCTCGGAGGTCTCCGCGGACTGCGGCGAGGTGGTCGGCACCACGCTGACGGTCGCGATCTGCTTGCCGTCCGGCACCGGGGCCGCGGCGACCTGGGCCACCCCGTCCACGCCCTTCAGCTCGGCGACGAGCCCGTCCAGGGCCGCGCGCTCCTGCGGTCCGGGTGTCTCGGCGACCAGCAGCAGCGGGCCGTTCGAACCGGGACCGAAGCCGTCGGCCATCAGGTCGTACGCCTGCCGGCTGGTCGTGGACCGCGGGTTGTTGCCCGCGTCGGAGGTGCCGAGGCGCAGCGAGAACACCGGCAGCGACACCGCCACCATCACGAGCAGCGCCACCAACGCCTTGCCGACCGGGCGCGCCTGCACCCGCAGTGCCCAGCGGGCCCAGAAGCCGGAGGTCGGCAGCGCGGACGGCCCCTCCTCGGCCAGCCGGCGGCGCTGGGCCCGGCTCAGCACGCGCAGCTTCAGCAGACCGAGCATGGCCGGCAGCAGGGTGACCGCGGCGAGGACGGTCATCGCGACGGTGAGCGCGGCGGAGATCGCCATGCCGTTGAGGAAACCGATGCCCAGGATCAGCATGCCCAGCAGTGCGATCACCACGGTCAGGCCGGCGAACAGCACCGCCCGGCCGGAGGTGTTCAGCGCCTTGACCACCGACTCCTGCACGCTCAGGCCCGCCATCAGGCCCTTGCGGTGGCGGTTGACGATGAACAGCGCGTAGTCGATGCCGACGCCCAGCCCCACCAGGACGCCCAGCGTCGGCGCGACCGAGGCGACGCTCATGCCGTGGCTCAGAAGCCCGGTGCCGATGACACCGGTGCCGACCCCGGCCACCGCCGTGAGGATCGGCAGCGCGGCCGCCCAGAGCGAACGGAACACCAGCGTCATCACGATCAGGGCGGCGACGATGCCGATGAGCTCGCTGGCCCCGCCCATCTCGCTCTCGGTGTTCTGGATCGCCTGCCCGCCGAGCTGGACGTCCAGGCCGTCCGTCCGGGCGTCCTTCGCGAGGTCGACCACGTGGTCGACGTCGGCCACCGGGATGTCCCGGGCGTCCTTCGTGAAGGTGATCTGGGCGTACGCGGTCGACCCGTCCGCGCTGATCTGCCGGGCGCCCTGCGGGTCGTACGGGCCGACGACGGAGGCGACGGACGGACTGGTGGCGATCGCCTCCAGCGTCTTCGTCATCCGCTCCTCGGTCGCCGGGTCCTTCACCGACCCGTGGTCCGTGTGCCAGACGACCGTGTCGGTGTCGCCCGCGGCGGCGGGCATGTCGGCCCTGAGGAGTTCCAGGGCCTTGCTCGACTCGGTGGCCGGCATCGACATGCTGTCGCTGTACTTGGTGCCCACCGCGCCCGAGGCTGCGCCCAGGCCCACGAGCAGGCCCACCCACAGGAGGACGGTGACGAGCCGGTGCCGGTGGCACCAGCGGGCAAGCGCGGACATCGGGACTCCAGGTTCTCGGGCCCGCTGCCGGGCCGGCCGCATGCCCGTCCGGCGGACGCGGCGCGCGCCACCGGGACGGGCGGTGCGGGCCGGTCCCGGTACGACGGGCACGGTCGAATGCCGGGGTCGGGTGCTGACGGAGGTGTTCCGTCCCGGCCCGTGAGGGCCGCGGGCCCTCTCCCCGGTGTACTCAACCCTGCCGTCCGGCAGGTCCGTTGTCGTCAGCCGTCCGCAGACACTCGGTGTACCGCACCCGCAGTAGGCCGCCGGCGCCGGATACCGCGGGTGCGGGTGCGGGTGCGGAGGCTGGGTGCCGCCCGGGCCCCGCGCGCTGGGCCGGGCCCCGCTGCGGAGCGGACCGCGGGCCATGATCGAATATGCACCCCGGTCGAGGACCGACCGGACTACGGAACCAGCGGAACTCAGCGGAACACGGGGAGACCACATGATCGAGCTGCCGGACCGGCCGATGACCTGGGTGGCGACCGGGGACAGCATCACCCAGGCCGTCCTGCACACGTACGGTGCGCGAGGGTGGGTCGAGCACGTCCACGAGCGCATCCGCTGGCAGCTCGACCGGCTGACCGACATCGTCGTGAACACCGGCGTCTCGGGCTGGCGCGCCGTCGACGTCCTCGGCTCGTACGACCACCTGGTCGGCCGGTTCGCCCCCGACGTGCTGTCCGTCTCGCTCGGCACCAACGACGCCCGCGCAGGCCTGGCCGGGCTGCCCGAGTTCCACGACGCCATGCGCGCGATCGTCGACCGGACGGCCGGCGCCCGGATCGTTCTGCACACCCCCGTCCTGACCAGCCTCGCCGGGCGGCCGGCCCGGTCGGAACTGCCCGCCTACTGCGAGGCCGTCCGCGAGATCGCCCGCGACACCGGAGCCCTGCTGGTCGACCACGAGGCCCACTGGCGCGCCCGTTTCGGCGACGCCGACCCGATCTCCTGGCTGGACGACCCCGCCCACCCCAACGCCGTCGGTCACCTCCAGATGGCCGACCACACGCTGCGCACCCTGGGTCTGGGGGAGATGACCGACCTGTGAACCGGTACGCCCGGCGTCTGCTGCCGCCGGGCGCGCACGGGACGCGGCCGTCAGCCCCTGTCGCGGCGCCCGGCCGGCACCGCGCCCCGGTACGCGGTGCCGCCAGGACGCGCGGGCGGTGTCGGCGGTGTCAGGCGGTGGCCGCCGCGAGCGCCTCCCGGACGGTCGAAGCGGCTGCGGGGCTGCCCGGGTCGGTGGACAGGTCACCGGCCGGGTCCTTCAGGTACGGCAGGCCGTAGGCCGGTGTGCCGGGCTGGAAACGCCGGCCCTCCGGGAGCGGCCCCGCGTCGACGGTGTCGAAGCCGAGGGCGTCCAGCAGCGCAGCCGCGCGCGCCTTGGCCCCGGCGTCGTCGCCGGCGACGGGCAGCGCGGTACGGTCCGGCGCGCCGGCCGGCCGTGCGAGCGAGGCCAGGTGCCCGAAGTAGATGTTGTTGAACGCCTTGACCACGTGCGCGCCGACCAGGTGCTCCTGCAGGAGCCCGCTGCTGGTGGTCTCGCCCGCGTCGAGCCGTGCGATCCGGCCGTCACGCTGCGGGTAGTAGTTGTTGGTGTCGAGCACGGTGCGGCCGGCCAGCGGTTCGACCGGCACCTGGAGGTAGTTCTTCAGCGGCACCGTCACCACCACCCAGTCACCGGCGGCGGCCGCCTCGGCCGGTGTCGCGGCGCGGGCCCGCGGGCCGAGCTCCGCGACCAGGCCGGCGAGGGTCTCCGGACCGCGTGAGTTGCTGAGGACGACGTCGAGCCCGGCCGCGACGGCGAGCCGGGCCAGGGTGCCGCCGATGTTGCCGCTTCCGATCAATCCGAGAGTAGCCATACCCGCCACAGTGCCGGACGGTAGGAAGGTATTCCCGTTCGGCGCCGCCTCACCCCTTCGGATGACTGCCTCGGGGGCACCCGCCCGGTCGAGGGGGCGCACGGCACGGTGGGTCCGCCCCGGTGGCATGGCCCCCGCGCCGCAGATCCCACGCGTCCGGGCGCACCCGGCCGCGGACCCTCCCAGGAGGTCACCAGATGACCAGCTCGCCGTACCGGGCCGCCGAGAGCCGCTACGACGGCTCCATGCGCTACCGCCGCACCGGCCGGAGCGGACTCCGCCTCCCGGAGATCTCGCTCGGTCTGTGGCACAACTTCGGTGACGACCGCAGCTTCGCGTCGCAGCGCGCCATCCTGCGCCGCGCCTTCGACCTCGGCGTGACCCACTTCGACCTCGCCAACAACTACGGCCCGCCGTACGGCGCAGCCGAGGCCAACTTCGGCCGCCACCTCGCGGCGGACTTCCGCCCGTACCGCGACGAGCTCGTCATCTCGACCAAGGCCGGCTACGACATGTGGCCCGGCCCGTACGGCGAGTGGGGCTCGCGCAAGTACCTCACCGCCAGCCTCGACCAGTCGCTCCGGCGGATGGGCCTGGAGTACGTGGACATCTTCTACTCCCACCGCTTCGACCCCGACACCCCCGTCGAGGAGACGATGGGCGCCCTCGCCGCGGCGGTGCAGCAGGGCAAGGCCCTCTACGCGGGCATCTCCTCGTACAGCGCCGACCGGACGCGCCGGGCGGCGGAGGTCCTCCGCGGCCTCGGGGTGCCGCTGCTCATCCACCAGCCGTCGTACTCGATGCTCAACCGCTGGATCGAGGACGACGGGCTGCTCGACGTGCTGGCGGCCGAGGGGGCCGGCTGCATCGGCTTCGCCCCGCTGGCGCAGGGCATCCTGACGGACCGCTACCTGGACGGCGTCCCGGCCGGATCACGCGCCTCCCGCGGCACCTCGCTCGACCCGTCGAGCATCACGGAGGAGACCCTGGGCAAACTCCGCGGGCTGAACGGGATCGCGTCCGGCCGCGGCCAGTCCCTCGCCCAGCTCGCCCTGACCTGGCTGCTGCGCGACCCGCGGATGACGTCCGCCCTGATCGGCGCCTCGTCGGTGGGCCAGCTGGAGAACAACGTCGCGGCGGTCCGCGCCGAACCGCTCACCACGGAGGAACTCACGGAGATCGACCGCTACGCCACCGACGCCGGCCTCAACCTCTGGGCGAGGTCCACCGAGAGCTGACCCGGCCGCGGCGGCCCGCACCGACCCCCGCGGCGCGCGGGCCGCGGGGGCCGCGGGGGCCGCGCTCACGGCTCCACCCCCGGCCGGCGGGCTCCCCGCCTGGGCCGATCGGGTGGATCCGGGGGCGGGCACCGAACCGCGGACCGGCAGGCCGCGAACCACCCGTGTCAGCGGAACGGCTGACGATCCGTCCGATCCGTCTCGCACAAGGGAGTTCCACCATGGCCTTCGTCCGTACCTCGTGTGCCGTCGCCGGGTTCGCCGCCGGTGCCGTCCTGCTCGCCGCGGGCGCCGCGTCGGCGAGCGCGGGAGCCTCCGGGCTCGCCGCGGGCTCGCCCGGCGTGCTGTCGGGCAACCTGGTCCAGGTGCCCGTCCACGTGCCCGTGAACGCCTGCGGCAACACCGTCGGCGTCGTCGGCCTGCTCAGCCCGGCCTTCGGCAACGCCTGCGCCAACCTCGGCTGACGACCGGACGGCCCGGTGGGGCCCGCGAGCCGCCCCGCGGGCCCCACCGGCAGGAGAAGGAGACGCTGTGAGCCTCGCCGTACCGCAGGGCCGCGGCAGCCTCCTGCCGCCGGGTGTCCGGCGATGGTTCCGCGCCTGGCACGGACGCGGCCTGACGGCCCGGCGGGTACGGCGGCCCCGCCACGGTCCCGCCGCCCGCCGGGCGGACGCCCGGACCCGCCGGCACCACGCGCTGACCGCGGCCGCCGCGGCGCTGGGCGAATGCGGTCTCGTGTGCGGCTGGGACGACTGGTTCGTCATCACCACGGCCTGCCGGCGCGACCGCCGGTTCGCGAGCCCCTCGGTGTTCGCCATGACGGCGCTCGGCGAGCACCTGGTGGACATCCCGCAGGACGGCAGCAGCATCGGCGCGATCCTCGACGGGCTGCGCCGCGCGGCGGCCCGCCGGTTCGCCGCCGCCCCGGACCGGCGCCGGGCCGCCGACCTCTACCGTGCGACCGCCACGGCCCTGGTCGCCGCAGGCCGGGGCCCCGGCGCGCGGAGCGGTACCGCCGGTCCCGCTCGCGCCGCAGGCGCGGCCGAAGCCGCGCGGCCGGTCCTGGAACTGCGCCCGTGAGCAGGATCGTGAGCGGTGACCGTAGGACGTCCGACGGTTGAAGAATTGACCGTACTTTCCCGCCGATCGCCCCGTCCGCGCCGGGCCCGCGTGCGAATCAAGGTCATGGAACGCACCTCGGCCCACAGCGTGACGACCGGCGCACTCCGCGCCGGACCCACCGGGTCGGGTGACGGACGGTCAGGAAGGATGGGCAGGACGATGCATGCCATGCGAACGAAGCGGTCGTTGGCGGTCGCGGCGACCTGCGTGATGCTCGGAGGCGGTGCCGCAGTGGCGACGTCCGCGGCGTCGGCCTCGGCGACGACCACGGCGTCGGCGCCGACCGTGTCCGCGGTCTCGCACGACAAGGAGTGCCGCTGGTACCCGGCCCACTGGGAGAACCAGCACGTGGCCGGCCACTGGCAGAAGGTCTGGCACGCGGGCTACTGGCAGAACCAGTGGCACCCGGGCTGGTGGGACTCCCACCACCACTTCCACCACGGGTACTGGCACAAGGTGTGGCACAAGGCCGGGTGGGAGCACAAGTGGATCCCGGCGCACTGGGAGAAGACGTGGGTCGCGGCCGGCTGGTACTGCCGCTGACCACCGTCACCGACGGAAGCACGACGGCCCGGCGCCCCGAGGCGCCGGGCCCTCCCCCGCCGGACGGGCGCCCGACCCGTCCGGCGCCGCACCGGGGCGGATGACCCCGCCCCGACGTCACGGAGGCGTCCGGCCATGACCACCGCACAGCCCCGACCACCAGCCCGCTCGCCCGCCCCCGCCCTCGCTGCGGCACCGGCACCTGCACCTGCACCGGCGCGGCCGACGGCCGACCCCGAGACCACCGGCTGGAGCGAGCACTTCACCGACCGGCCCCAGTGCGTGCGCGGTCTGCGGGACCATGCCCGCGCCTACCTCACCCGGGCCCACCTGCCCCGCCCGCTGCGCGACGACGCCCTGCTCGTCATCAGCGAACTCGTCACCAACTCGATCCGCCACACCCACGGTCCGGGCAGCCTCCGGCTGGCCGGCGGCCCCCACGGCCTCGACGTGTCCGTCAGCGACGGCGGCCGCGAGCTGCCGGTGCGCCGCCACGCCGACGCCCGCACCGCCACGGACGGCCGGGGCCTGACGCTGGTCGCCGCCCTCTGCGACACGGTGACCATCACCCTCGACACCGGCACCGGCAAGACCGTGACCGCCCACCTCGTACCCGCGGCCCCCGCCCGGCCCGCGGCCCCGCCGCTCCCCGGCCGCACCCGCCGCTGGTGACGGTGGTCCCCGGACCCGTCCGTGGCCGGCCGCTGGAGCGCCGACGACATCCCGGCCCGACACCCTGAACTCGGCGGGGGACGTCACCGTGTTCGCGCCGACCGACGCGGCCTTCGCGAAGATCCCGAAGGTCGACCCGGACGCCCTGCTCGCCGACGCGGCCGAGCCCACCGAGGTGCTGACGTGCCGCGTGGTGCCGGAGCGACTCGCCCCCGCCGCCCTGCCCGGGGACCACGCCGGCCTGGAGGGCGGCAGGGGCACGGTGACCGGCTCCGATGAGGGCCTCATCGTCAACGGCACCGCCACGGTGCTCTGCGGCAACGTGCAGACCGCCGATGCGAACGTGCAGATCGTCGACACCGTGCCGATGCCGCCCCGGTGAGGTCCGAGGGTCCGAGGGCGCCCGGCCCGACGGCGGGGGGAACGCTGCGGCGGCTGCGACAGGCTGTCCGGAATGTGGACAGAATCCGGACGCTTCTGGACAGGCGTGCGCTCGGGGTGCGAACCTCCCGCCATGCTCCCGGCCCTTCAGCGGGCGGCGATCCGCCGCGCCGAACCGATCCGGGTGCCCTCCTGTCGTCGCACCGGCCGCTGTCCGGGCTTCTGACGCTGCATCGGGGGCACCGCGGACGCGCTGCCCCCGCCCCGCCCCGCCCCCGGCGGCGGCATCCGGCCGCCGGGCCGGCCCCGCGCGCCGCCCTCACCGCGCCCACCAGTGTCCCGACCTGCGGACCGGTGCGCGCGGCCCTCCCTCCCCTCCCTCTGGAGTCCCGACATGACTTCCGCTTTCGCGAGCCGCCCGACCGGCCCCACGAGCCGCCCGACCGGCCCCGCGTCGCTGGCCGCTCTCCTGCTCGCCGCCTCGGTGCTCGCCGCCTGCGCGCCGCAGGACGCGGCCACCTCCGGCCCGGCCGCCGCGAGCGGGGCCGGTCAGGGGTCGGCCGCCACCTGCGCGAAGGGCGCGCTGGCCACCCACAAGGCCGGCACCCTGACGGTCGGCACCGACAAGCCCGCCTACGCACCCTGGTTCGCCGACGACGCCCCGGCGAACGGCAAGGGCTTCGAGTCCGCCGTCGCGTACGCGGTCGCCGACCGGCTCGGCTACCCGCAGGACAAGGTCACCTGGACGGTCAGCCCGTTCGACAAGGCGTTCGCCCCCGGTGCCAAGGACTTCGACTTCGACATCAACCAGGTGTCGATCAACGACGACCGCAAGAAGTCGGTCGACTTCTCCTCCGGCTACTACGACGTCCGCCAGGCCGTCGTCGCGCTCAAGGGCACCAAGGCCGCCTCGGCGAAGAGCCTCGCCGACCTCAAGGGCGTCAAGCTGGGCGCGCAGGTGGGCTCCACCAGCCTGACCGCCGTCACCGGCCAGATCGCCCCCACCACGCAGCCGGCCGTCTTCGACAGCAACGACCTCGCCAAGACCGCGCTGAAGAACGGTCAGATCGACGCGCTGGTGCTCGACCTGCCGACCGCCTTCTACGTCACCGGCGCGGAGGTCACCGACGCCCGGGTGGTCGGCCAGTTGCCGAACGCCGGCGGCGGCACCGAGCAGTTCGGCCTCGTGCTGGACAAGGGCAGTGCGCTGACCGGCTGCGTCACCGCCGCGGTGGACGCGTTGCGCGCCGACGGCACCCTGGCCCGCCTGGAGAAGCAGTGGCTGTCCGACGCGGTCTCCGCGCCGGTCCTCGGGTGAGCGCCGCCACGGCCGGGGGCGTGCCGCCGGCGGCCGGTGCGGAGGCCCCGTACCGGCCGTCCGCCCGGCGGCTCGCCCGTGAGGCGTACCGCCGGCGGCAGGCCCGCCGCTCGGCGCTGATCGCCGCCGTCAGCACGGCGGTGACGGCGGTCGTGCTGTACCTCGTCGTCGTCGGCTCGCCCGGCTGGCAGCGCACCCGGGAGACGTTCTTCGACGCCTCCTACGCGCGGCAGGCCCTGCCGGAGGTGCTCCGCGGCCTGCGGGTCAACCTGGAGCTGATGGCCGTCTGCGGCGTGCTGATCCTGGTGCTCGGCCTGGTGCTGGCCCTGCTGCGCACCCTGCGGGGGCCGGTGTTCCTGCCGGTGCGGCTCCTGGTGACGGCGTACGTGGACTTCTTCCTCGGCCTGCCGATGATCATCTGCCTGCTCGTCATGATCACCGGTGTGCCCGCGCTGCGGCTGACCGGCGTCACCACCGACCCGCTGCTGCTCGGCGGTGCCGCGCTCGTCCTGACGTACTCGGCGTACGTGTCCGAGGTGTTCCGGGCCGGCATCCAGTCCGTCCACCCGAGCCAGCGGGCCGCCGCCCGGTCCCTGGGCCTGACCAACGCCCAGGCCATGCGGTACGTCGTCCTGCCGCAGGCGGTGCGGCGGGTCGTGCCACCGCTGCTCAACAACCTGGTCTCGCTGCAGAAGGACACCGGCCTGGTGTCGATCGGCGGCGTCATCGACGCCGTCTTCGCGGCGAAGATCATCACGGCCCAGACCTTCAACTACACGCCCTACCTCGTCTCGGCGCTCGTCTTCATCCTGCTGACCGTGCCGCTCACGCGCTTCACGGACTGGGTGACGGCCCGCGCCGACGGGCGGCGCCACCAAGGAGGTGCGGTGTGACGGCGGTGGATCCGACCGTGCCCGTGCTGGCCCTGCAGGAGGTCCGCAAGGCCTTCGGCGACCACGTCGTGCTGCGGAGCGTCGACCTGGCCGTGCCCGCGCACTCCGTGACCGTGCTCATCGGCGCCTCCGGCTCCGGCAAGTCGACGCTGATGCGCTGCGTCAACCTGCTGGAGGAGATCGACGACGGCGCCGTCCTGCTGGACGGCGAGGAGATCACCGACCCGGCGGCCGACCAGGACGCCGTCCGGCGGCGCATCGGCGTGGTGTTCCAGCAGTACAACCTCTTCCCCCACATGACGGTCCTGGAGAACGTCACCCTTGCCCCCCGCCGGGTGCACCGGGTCGCCCGGGCCGAGGCGGAGACGCGTGCGCTGGACCTGCTCGGCCGGCTCGGGCTCGCGGACAAGGCCCGTGAGTACCCCGACCGGCTGTCCGGCGGCCAGCAGCAGCGGGTCGCGATCGTCCGCGCGCTGGCCACCGGGCCGAGGCTGCTGCTGCTCGACGAGATCACCGCGGCCCTCGACCCGGAACTCGTCGGCGAGGTGCTCGCGGTCGTCCGCGACCTCAAGGAGCAGGGCCTGACCATGGTGGTCTCGACCCACGAGATGGGCTTCGCCCGCGAGGTCGCCGACCAGGTGTGCTTCCTCGACGCCGGTGCGATCGTCGAACGGGGCACCCCCGAGCAGGTCTTCGGCGACCCCCGGCACGACCGCACCCGCCGGTTCCTGCGGCGGATCACCGAGGCCGGACGGTTCGTGCCGGGATCGTGACCCGGACGGGCCCGCCGCCGTTCGGACGGGCCCCGCGGCCCTCCGGACGGCCCCCGGCGGCTCCGGGCGCGGCCGTGCCCGGCGGGCCGGGGAAGGGGCGCCGGGAGCCGCTCAGGCGTCCGGGGAACCGTCGAGCTGGAGCATCAGCAGGGCCGCGTCGTCCTCGGCGTCGATCCGTTCGGTGAGGCTGTCACGGAGGTGGTCGGCCAGGGCGTCCAGGTCGGCGGGGCCGGCCGAGAGGACCGCCGCGAGCCGGGCGAGTCCCTGGTCGAGGTCCTCGCCGGGGCGTTCCACGAGACCGTCGCTGTAGAGGACGAGTGTGTCGCCGGGCCGGAGGCGGAAGCGGCTGTGCGGGTAGACCGCGGCGCCCCACTCGACGGGCAGGCCGAGCGGCGGGCCCCCGGCGACCTCCCACCAGGTGACCGTGCCGTCGGCGTGCCGGACCAGCGGCGGCAGATGGCCCGCGTTCGCGGCCCGGACCGTACCGGTGGCGGGCGCGACGTGCACGTACAGGCAGGTCGCGAAGCGTTCGGCGTCCATCTCGGCGAGGAAGGCGGAGGCCTTCGCGAGCACGCTCTCGCAGGGATGGCCCTCGCGGGCGTACGCCGTCATCGCGATGCGCAGCTGGCCCATGATGGCGGCGGCCTCGGTGTCGTGGCCCTGGACGTCGCCGATGGCCAGGCCCACGCTGCGGTCGGCGAGCAGGACGGCGTCGTACCAGTCCCCGCCGATCCAGATGCCCTCGCGGGCGGTGCGGTAGCGCACGGCGATCCGTCCGCCGGGGACGTCCGGGATGCGGCGCGGCAGCATCACGTTCTGCAGCCCCGTGGCGATCTCCCGGGACCTGTCCAGCAGCATGGCCCGCTGCAGGGACTGCGCGATGGCGCTCGACCAGGCGGTCAGCAGGGTGCGGTCCTCAGCGGAGAACGAGCGCTTGCCCTCGTAGACCATCGACATGGCGCCGATCGCCCGGCCCTGCGCGATCAGCGGCAGGAACGCGGCGGCGGTCGCGCGGGTGCCCGCGACGTACCGGGCCAGCCGCGGGTAGCGGTCGATGAACGTCTCCAGGGAGGTGAAGAACAGCGGCTCGCCGGACCGCACGGCGTCGTTCAGGGGCCACGGCTCGGCGAGGCGGGCCCGCTGGAGCTCCTTGACCTGGGCGTTGGTGGTGCCGACCGCCGCGACCAGGCGGATGCGGCCCTGCTCGACGACGCCGAGCGAGACGCCCTGCGTGCCGAGGCGGCGCATGCTCTGGTCGCCGGTGAGGACGTCGACGACGTCGGCGACGCTCATCGCCTCCGCGAGCGCGTGCGCGACCTCGCGCATGGCGTCCTCCTGGCGGCGCCGGTCGCTCTCCGCGAGCAGCCGCAGCGCCGAGTGGGAGAGCTCCTGGGTGGCGTCCCGGAGCACTCCGACCACCCGGACCGCCCCGTACGCGGGGTGCCGCACGACCTGCCCCTGGGTGTGGGTCCAGCGGGTGCCGCCGCCGCGCAGCCTGATGCGGAAGTACGTGCTGTAGGAGTCGGCGCGGCCGGCCACGATGTCCGCGACCAGCGCGGTCAGGCGCGCCGACTCGTCCTCCGGGATGCGCTGGCCGAGGTCGTCCGCCTGGCCGTTGTACTCCTCCGGCAGCAGGTCGAAGACGGCCAGGCCGTTGTCGTCGAGGGTGAAGCGGCCGCTGGCGGGCTCCCACTCGAAGCAGCCGATGCCGTTGGCCGCCAGGGCCTCGGCCTGCTCGACCCGGGCGGCGGCGCCGCCCGGGGGAGCCGTGTCCCGGCTCAACGCGGCCGGCTCCCGGCGCGGCGCGTGGCCGCGGCCCCGCGCGTGGCCGCCACGGCGAGGCCGGGCCCGGTCGTGCGTGTGCACCCACCAGCCATTCGGACCTCCCGGGAGAACGGGTCGATGTCCAGAATCTACCGCTGTGTTCCGTATCGGGTGGTTGCGAGGAGGAACACCACGCGCCCGATCAGCCGTCCGCGGGGCAGGCGTGCGGGTCGTGGGCCGTCGTTCCGTCCGGTCGTCCCGGTGCTGGTGCTGGTGCCAGGACCGGTGCCGCCCGGTGACCGGGTGGGCAGGCCGTCCAGCGGGGCGGCCCCGAAACCGATGCAGGGCGAGGGCGAGGGCGGCGCCGGGGTGCGCGGCACGTCCGTGCCGGGGCACGGGCGGGCGGGGAGGCGCCCGGCCGCCGGCGCCGGGTTCAGGACGGCCCTGCGAAGTCGACGTCCGCGGTGGCGACCGTCCCGGCCGTCCGTCCCGGGGCCGTCTGGTAGGACCAGTACAGGTTCGTGTGCGCGACGACCTGCTCCGGCGGCGGTGCGCCCCAGGCCGTCTGGTCCTCGGTGGTGTGCGCGTCGCGGACGAGCGTCGCGTCGTACCCCCGGACGAGTGCGCCGTGCAGCGTCGAGCGGATGCACACGTCGGTCTGCGCGCCGACGACGACGAGCCGCCCGACCTCCAGGTCCGCGAGCACCTGCTCCAGCGAGGTGGCCTCGAAGGAGTCGCCGTAGTTCTTCTCGACGAGGGGTTCGGTGTCGCCCGGCACGAGTTCGGGCACGATCCGCCACTCCTCGCTGCCCCGCACGAGCCCCTCGTCGGAGTGCTGCACCCACACGACCGGCACGTGTTCACGCCGGGCCCGGGCGACCAGGCTGCCGACGTTCGCGACGACCGCGTCGCGCGCGTGGGCGCCCTCGACCACGCCGTTCTGCACGTCGACGACGAGCAGGGCGGTGCGCGGCCTGTTGCCGAGTGTGGTCATGGTCTTCCCCTGCCCGTGGTGGATCTCCGTGTCCCCCCGCACGATAGACCGGGGCGCCGACAACCGGGCCGACAACCGGGCCGGACCCGGGATCCGCCGGCCGGGTGGCGTCAGCCGGGTGCCGCCTCCCGGGTGAGCAGGGAGCCGCCGACCGGCCGTCCCCCGATCAGGGTCAGGCGTACGAGCGCCGTGTCCAGCCGCCGCAGCACCTCGCCGAGCGGCGCGCCCAGCAGGACGAGGTCGGCGGCGACCCCCACCCGCACCCGCCGCACCGGCCCGCCCGGGAACGCGGCGGGGGAGAGGTAGCCCGCCAGGGCCCGTCCGACCGCCAGGCGCTCCCCGGCCGCGACCGTCCCGCCCGAGCGGGTGCGCCGCAGCACCGCCGCCCGCATCACCGCCCACGGGTCGAGCGGACCGTACGGGGCGTCGCTGGAGAGACCGAGCGACACCCCCGCCGCGACGAGCGAGGCGCCGCGGTGCACGTCCGGCAGCCGGGCCGGGGGGACCGACCGCAGGTAGTCGTCACCGAGGTCGGCGATCAGCCCGGGCCGGCCGACGACCCGGAGGCCGAGCCTGCCGATCTCCGGCACCGCCGCCGCGGGCACCAGCAGGGGGTGGTCGATCCGGTCGCCGGGCAGCACCCCGGCCTCCTCGACCGCCGCGAGGAACGACAGCACGGCCTCCCCGGTCGCGCAGTGCGCCGCCACCGGCCGTCCCACCCGGTGCGCCGCCGCGATCCGCGCGGTCAGCGCGGCGTGCCCCGGCAGTCCGCCGCCGGGGAGCCCGATGCGCCACGGGCCCGCCACCGGGCCCGGGTCCGGCAGCGGCACCCCGAGCGGGGCGCCGAGCAGCAGCACCCGCTGCGGCAGGTCGCCCCGGGCCGTCGCCGCGGCGACGGCGTCCACCGCCGCGGGGTCGAGCGCCGGACCGGCGTCGGTGACGGCGGTGATGCCGTGGTCGGCGAGCTGCCGTCCCAGGGCCGCCGGCAGGAGCGGCCCGGCGGCGGGCAGCCGGTCGGCCAGCCAGGCGTCGGCCTGCCGCAGCCGGCCGGTCGGGCGGCCCGCCGCGTCGCGCTCGACCCCGGGGCGGTCCGCCGTGTCGAGGCCGACGGCCGCCACGGCCGGGCCGTTCAGCACCCACAGGGCGCCGCTGCGGTGCCGGACCCGCACCGGAACGTCGCCGCGCAGCCGGTCCAGCCCGGCCGCGTCGAGGTCGCCCGCCACCGACACGTCGTAGCGCACGCCCCGCACCCAGCCGTGCGCGTCGGGCGCCGCCCGGTGCAGAGCCGCGGACAGCGCGGCCGCGTCGGGTACGGCGGACGGCGCGCACAGCACCGCACCCGACTCGGCCGCGGTCGCGAACAGGTGCAGGTGATGGTCGGTCAGGCCCGGCAGCAGCGCGCCGCCCCCGGCGGCGACGACCGCCTCGGTCCCCTCCCGCGGCAGCGCCGGTGCGATCGCGGTGACCAGCCCGTGCCGGATCCGCACGTCCACGGGCAGGCCGTCGACCTCCGCCCCGCGGATCAGCATCCCGCTCACGGCGTCGGCATCCCGGCCCGCCCGGGCCGCGCGGGCCGCCGCGTCCCGGTCGGCTGCCGGGCCCCGGCGGTGGTGCCGCCGTACGCACCGGTGCACGCCCGGCCGGGCACCGGACCGGTGCGACGTCCCCTCCATGCTCCTGCCATGTCCAGGATGCTAGGGCAGGACCTCACCGGCCCCCGTGACCCGCACCCCGCGTCCGTACCCGCGTCCGTGTCCGCCCCCGTGACCCGCACCCCGCGTTCGTCCCCGCGTCCGTGTCCGCCCCCGTGACCCGCACCCCGCGTTCGTCCCCGCGTTCGTCCCCGTGCCCGGCGCGGCCGCCGCACCGGCCCGGTCCGCCCCCGCTGCCGCAACACGCCCGCCATCTGCCGCAGTACGCCCGCAGCACCCCCGAAACACGCTCGTAGGACTACCGCGGACGTGACGCACGCCGCGCGCCGGGCCGCGGACGGCGGCGGATATCGTCTGGACATGAATGCCGTCGAACCATTCGCGAACGCGCCCGTCCCCACCACCTCTTCCATGCGTCGCGCGTTGCGCCGGGCCCGTGACGGGGTCGCGCTCGACCGCGCCGAGGCGGCGGTGCTGCTGCAGGCGCGCGGTGACGATCTGAGCGACCTGTGCGGCTCGGCGGCGCGGGTACGGGACGCGGGACTGGCCGAGGCCGGACGGCCGGGTGTGGTCACGTACTCCCGCAAGGTGTTCATCCCGCTGACACGTCTGTGCCGGGACCGCTGCCACTACTGCACGTTCGTCACCGTGCCGGGCAAGCTGCGGCGGGCCGGGGAGGGCATGTTCCTGTCGCCGGACGAGGTGCTGGACATCGCCCGCGCCGGTGCGGCGCAGGGCTGCAAGGAGGCGTTGTTCACGCTCGGCGACCGGCCCGAGGACCGCTGGCCGGAGGCCCGCGAGTGGCTGGACGCGCACGGCTACGACGACACCCTCTCGTACGTACGGGCCATGGCCGTGCGGGTGTTGGAGGAGACCGGCCTGCTGCCGCACCTCAACCCGGGCGTGCTGTCGTGGACGGACCTGCAGCGGCTGAAGCCCGTCGCGCCGTCGATGGGGATGATGCTGGAGACCACCGCGGAGCGGCTCTGGTCCGACCCGTCCGGGCCGCACCACGGCTCGCCCGACAAGGAACCCGCCGTCCGGCTGCGGGTGCTGGAGGACGCGGGCCGTTCGTCGGTGCCGTTCACCACCGGTGTGCTGATCGGCATCGGCGAGTCCTTCGGGGAGCGGGCCGACGCGCTGTTCGAGATCCGGCGGGTGGCACGGGAGTTCAGGGGCGTGCAGGAGGTCATCGTGCAGAACTTCCGTGCCAAGCCCGACACCGCGATGCGCGGCATGCCCGACGCCGAACTGGAGGAGCTCGCGGCGGCCATCGCGGTCGCCCGGCTCGTGCTCGGCCCGTCGGTACGGCTCCAGGCGCCGCCCAACCTCGTGGACGGCGAGTACGCGCTGATGATCGGCGCGGGCATCGACGACTGGGGTGGGGTCTCGCCCCTGACGCCGGACCACGTCAACCCGGAACGCCCCTGGCCGCACATCGACGACCTGGCCGCCCGGACGGCCGCCGCAGGCTTCACGCTGCGCGAACGCCTCACCATCTACCCGGAGTACGTGCGCCGCGGCGAACCGTGGCTCGACCCCCGGCTGCTGCCGCACGTCGCGGCGCTCGCCGACCCGGAGACCGGGCTGGCCCGCGAGGGGGTGCTGCCGGTCGGGCTGCCGTGGCAGGAGCCCGAGGAGCCGCAGACCGGTTCGGGCCGCACCGAGCTCTTCCGCACCATCGACACCGACGGCCGCACCGGCGACCGCCGGGCCGACTTCGAGGAGGTGTACGGCGACTGGGAGGTGCTCCGCGAGCGCGTGGGGAACGCGGTGCCGGAACGGCTGCCGACGGGCGTGCGGGCCGCGCTCGCCGTCGCGGCGGACGCCCCGGAGAAACTGACGGACGATCAGGCACTCGCGCTGTTCGGCGCGGAGGGCCCGGCGCTCGACGCGCTGTGCGCGATCGCCGACGCGGTGCGCCGCGACACCGTCGGCGACACCGTGACCTACTGCGTCACCCGGAACATCAACTTCACCAACGTCTGCTACACCGGCTGCCGGTTCTGCGCGTTCGCGCAGCGCCGCACCGACGCCGACGCCTACACGCTCTCGCTGGAGCAGGTCGCCGAACGCGCCGCGCAGGCCTGGGAGGTGGGCGCGACCGAGGTCTGCATGCAGGGCGGCATCCACCCCGACCTCCCCGGCACCGCCTACTTCGACATCGCGCGGGCGGTGAAGGAACGGGTCCCCGGGATCCACGTGCACGCCTTCTCGCCGATGGAGGTCGTCAACGGCGCCACCCGCACCGGCCTGTCGATCCGCGACTGGCTGCAGCGGGCCAAGGAGTCCGGCCTCGACAGCATCCCCGGCACGGCCGCGGAGATCCTCGACGACGACGTCCGCTGGGTGCTCACCAAGGGCAAACTCCCCGCCTCCGCCTGGGTCGACGTCGTGACCACCGCGCACGAGCTGGGCATCCGCTCCTCCTCGACCATGATGTACGGCCACGTCGACACCCCCCGCCACTGGCTCGGACACCTGCGGCTGCTCGCGGAGATCCAGCAGCGGACCGGCGGCTTCACGGAGTTCGTGACCCTGCCCTTCGTGCACACCAACGCCCCGGTCTACCTCGCGGGCGTCGCCCGGCCCGGGCCCACGGCCCGCGACAACCGGGCGGTGGTCGCGATGGCGAGGCTGCTGCTGCACCCGCACATCCCCAACATCCAGACCTCGTGGGTCAAGCTCGGCGCCGACGGCGCCGCGGACATGCTCCGCTCGGGCGCCAACGACCTCGGCGGCACCCTGATGGAGGAGACCATCTCCCGCATGGCCGGCTCCTCGTACGGAAGTTACAAGTCCGTCCGCGACCTGGAGGCGATCGCGGAGGCCGCCGGGCGGCCGGCCCGGCAGCGCACCACGACCTACGGCGAGGTGCCGGCCGAACGCCGCGCCGCCGCCCTGGCGTCGGACGGCCACCTGCCGGAACTGCTCCCCGTCCTGGACTGAACGCCTGCGGCCGCAGGTCTGTTACAGGACCGCGCGGCGGCCGTTACACGGACGGCGGTGGACCGTGAGGAGGGCTTCCTAGCGTGGTGCCACCAGCCCCCGTTCACCGGAACGGGGGTGGTGAGCAGTTCGGAGGAAGTCCCATGTCACGCACCTCGTCCGTGCGCCGTTCCGCACGGTACGCACTGGTCGTCGCCGGAGTGGCCGGAGCCGTCGTGCTGTCCGGCGGGGCGGCGATGGCCGACGGCCCGTCGGCCTCCCCGGCCCCCGTGACCCGCACCCCCGCGGCCAGTGCCGCGCCCACCGCCCCGACCAGCGCCCCGCCCGCCACGAAGATCCCGGCCAGCCCCGTCCCGTCCGTCACGGCGCCCGGCGCCGCGCCTGCGCGGCCCGTGCCCCGCGGCGGCGCCCAGACCGGCGAGGCGGAGCGCGGCGGGTCGCCGACGGCCGTGCTGCTCGGCGGGGCGGTGGCCCTGGCCGGGGTGGCCGGCGTCGGCACCGCCGTCGTCCGCCGCCGTGCCGGCGCCCGCGGCTAGCCGGAACCGGCGCGGCCGGCGCCCCTCGTGGGTGCCGGCCGCGTCGGTCGGCGCGCTGGCCCTCGTCCTCGGCCTCGGGACGGTCGCGCTCGGCGAGGCCCCGGACCGCACCCCGGTCCGGATCACCGGCACCGACAACGGCACCGGCAACGGCGCGGACCCGGCCCGCGCCGCGGCCCCGCCGGACCCGGCCGCCACCCCCCGGCCCGGACTCCCGGCCTCGCCGCCGGTGCGCCTGCTGATCCCCCGGATCGGCGTGGACGCGGAAGTCGGCTCCGTCGGCCTGAACACCGACGGCACCGTCGAGGTGCCACCGCTGGACCGGCCCGCCCTGGTCGGCTGGTACCGCGACGGTGCCGCGCCGGGCAGCCGCGGCCCGGCCGTCCTGCTCGGCCACTACGACACCCGCAAGGGCCCCGCGGTGTTCCACCGCATCCCGGAGCTGCACCCCGGCGACCGCATCGACGTCGTCCGCCGGGACGGCCGCACCGTCTCCTACCGGGTGCGGTCGAGCGGGCAGTTCAGGAAGACGGCGTTCCCCACCGAGCTGGTGTACGGGGACACCCCCGACCCGCAGCTCAGGCTGATCACCTGCGGGGGCACGCTGGGCGGCGACGGGCACTACAGCGACAACATCGTCGTGCTGGCGGACCTGGCCGGGACGGTGTGAGCGGGCGGCGGGCGAGCGCCCGCCGCCCGTGGTGCAGACTGACAGCCGACCCCGCCAAGCCGCTGACCCACCACCCTGCCGACCCGCCAGACCGCCGACCCCGCCAGACCGCCGACCCCGCCGCCCTGCCGACCCGCCACCCCTGCCGCCCCTCCGGTGCGGCCGACCGAAAGGCCCCGCTCCGCGTGAGGACACGGACCCGCCCCACCGCCCTCGCGCGGTACACGGCCCGCACCGCCGCGGCCGTCGCCGCCGCCCTCGCCACCGCCGTGCTGCTCACCGGCTGCGGCACCCCCGGCCCGCTGCACGACGCCGGCCCCGCCCGGCCGATCGCCGCGCACCCGAGCCCGCTGGCGCTGTGGCCGGCCGCCGCCACGTCCGCCCAGGCCACCCCGCAGCCCACGGCGGACCGGCCGCCGCCGGAGCCGCTGCCCTCCCTCACCGCCCCGGCCGGGGGCCTCGGCGCGCTCGGCGCGCCCGCCGTCCTCGCGCACGACCCCGGGCTCACCGACCTCGAACACCGTGCGCTGAGCGGCAGTTGCACCGGCTGCACGGTCCAGCCCGCCCAGTACCGCGACCTCAGCGGCGACGGCCGCCCCGAACTCATCACCGCCGTGGTCATGCCCGACCGCGACTCCGGCGAGGGCCAGGCCGTCCTCCACGTCTACACCGAACGCGGCGGCGGCATCGTGCCCGTGCTGTCGGTCACGGCCCTCGCCGGCTTCACCGCCGACACCGTCGGCCGCGACCTCGTCGTCCACGAGCCGACCGGGCCGCTCGCCCGGACCAGCAGCACCTACCGCTGGAACGCGGTCCGGATGGCGTTCGCCGACCGCCGGATCACCTCCACCGGCCCCGACGACGGCGCACCCGCCTGCCCCACCGCCGTTCCGGAGCCGCGGCCGGCCGCCCCGGCCGGGAAGACCGCCGCACCCAGCGCCCGGCCCGCCGCCGGCCCCGGCGCGACGGAGCCGCCCGGCCGCGCGGAGTCCTCCGTCCTCGTCGTGCCGACCGCGACGGGGCGCCGATGACCGCCGCGCCCCCGCCGATGCCGCGCATCCTGCTCGTCGAGGACGACGAGGTGATCCGCGAAGCCACCCAGATGGCCCTCGAACGCTACGGCTTCCCCGTCGACACCGCCGCCGACGGACTGGAGGGCCTGGAGGCCTTCCGCACCCGGCAGCCCGACCTGATGCTGATCGACGTCATGCTCCCCCTCCTCGACGGGGTCGGCCTGTGCCGCCGCGTCCGGGAGGAGAGCCCGCTGCCGGTCCTCATGATGTCGGCGCGCACCGAACCCGTCGACGTCGTCTCCGGGCTGGAGGCCGGCGCGGACGACTACGTGGTCAAGCCGTTCGAGATCGCCGTGCTGGTGGCCAGGATCCGCACCGTCCTGCGCCGCACCGGGCCCGCCGCCGGGCCCGCCCCGGACACCGCGTCCGCCGCCGGGCAGCCCCACCGGTCCGCGGTGCGGGTGATCGACGACCTGGAGGTCGACACCGACGCCATGGAGGTCCGGGTGGCCGGCCTGCCGGTGCCGCTCACCCCGACGGAGCTCCGGCTCCTGCTGGAGTTCACCGCCGCACCCGGCGTCCTGATGGAGCGTCAGACCCTGCTCTCCCGCGTGTGGGACTACGCCTGGGACGCGGACAGCCGCGTCGTGGACGTCCACGTGCAGCGCCTCCGCGCCAAGATCGGCACCGGCCGGATCGAGACCGTCCGGGGATTCGGCTACCGCCTGCGGCGCGTCCCGTGACGCTCCGCCGCCAGATCGCGGCCGTCATCGCCCTCGTGTCGTGCCTCGTCGCCCTCACCGTCGCCCTCCTGGTCCACCGGGCCTCCGTGCGCCAGCACACCGACCAGGCCCGCACCTCCGCCGAGGCCGCCCTCGACGCGGCCCTCACCGGCTACGACCGCACCGGCGAACTCGTCGGAGGCTGGCACGCGGCGCTGGACGACCCGGCCGTCCCCGCCGACCTGCGCGCCCTCGCGGAGCGCGGCCGACAGGGATCCACCCTCGGCCCCGGCCCGGACGGCACCGCCCTGTGGGCCGCGGCCCGCGCGGACGGCCACACCGTCTCCGTCCGGATCGACTTCGCCGGGGACGAGCGGGCCGTCGCCGAACTCGACCGCGCCGTGCAGATCGCCGCCGCGCTGTCCGTCGCCGTCACCGTGCTCGCCGGCGTCCTCGCCGCCGACCGGATCAGCGCACGGCTGCGCACCGCGGCCCGCACCGCCCGCACCATCGCGGGCGGCGACCTCGACGCCCGGATCGGCCCGCTCGGCCGCCCCCGCGACGAGGTCGCCGAACTGGCCGCCGCCGTCGACTCCATGGCCGCCGCGCTACGGCGCAGACTGGAGGGCGAGCAGCGCTTCACCGCGGACGTCGCCCATGAGCTGCGCACCCCGCTGACCGGTCTCCTCACCGCCTCCGAACTCCTGCCGGACGGCCGTCCCACCGAGCTGGTGCGCGACCGGGTCCGCGCGCTGCGCGACCTCACCGAGGACCTGCTGGAGGTCTCCCGCCTGGACGCGCGCGCGGACCCGCCCGACCTCGCCGACCTTCCGCTGGCCCCGCTGGTGGCCCGGACGGCGGCGGCCGCCGCGCGGCCGGTCGCGGTCGACGTCACGGTGGACGCGGTGGTGACCACCGACCCGCGCCGCCTCGACCGGGTGCTGGCCAACCTCGTGGCCAACGCCCACCGGCACGGCCTGCCGCCGGTCGCGGTGCGGGTGGACGGGCCGGTCGTCACCGTCCGCGACCACGGGCCGGGGTACCCGGAGGGGATCCTGCAGGACGGCCCGCAGCGCTTCCGTACCGGTGCGCGGGAACGCGGCCGCGGGCACGGGCTGGGCCTGACCATCGCCCAGGGCCACGCGGAGTCCCTCGGCATCGACCTGGTGCTGCGCAACCATCCCGACGGCGGGGCGGTCGCCGAACTCCGGCTGCCGGAGCCGCGGTCGGACCGCATGCCGCGCTGACCGGGGTACCGCGCCGACCGGGGGCCGGACTGCCGCGCTGACCGGACCGCCGTCCGCCGGGAACGCCGCGGGCCCCCGCGGCCGTGGGTGGGAGTACCACGGTCGCGGGGGCCCGGTCCGTCCGGTGCCGGACTGCGGGGTGTCCCGGCGGCCGTGGCGGCCGGGACGGTGGTGCCGGTGCCGGTGCCGGTGCCGGTGCTAGGGGTTCGGCGTCCCGGTGATCACGAACTGGGATCCGGGCTCGATCAGCACGTTGCCCTGGGCCGAGTTGGTGATGGTGACGTTGGTCAGCGTGGCGGAGCCGCGGGCGCCGCCGTGGGCGAGGATGCCCGATCCGTTGAGGGACCGGTCGATGCGGACGTTGCTGACCTGGACGTTCGGCATGGAGCCGCCGCCGGTCTTGAACTGGATGCCGTCGTAGGTGGAGTCGTAGATGTCGGTGTCGCGGATGGTGACGCCGGTGATGTCCTGCGAGGAGGCGAACAGGGTGATGGCCCCGAACTCCTGCTGCTCGCCCCAGAAGGCGCCGCCCGTGCGGTACAGGGCGTTGTTGGCGATGAGCGTCTGCCCGGAGAAGGGCAGCGGGTCGTGGTCGGTCGCCAGCATGATGCCCGGGTAGTTCATCGTGTCGGAGACGATGTTGTTCTCGATGGTGTTGCCGTAACCGCCGTACACCGCGATGCCGTTGGCGCGCCACGGCAGCTGGATCGTGTTGTTGCGGAAGTGGTTGTCGTGACCGATGTCGACCGACTGGTCCTTCACGGCCTTGTTGGACCAGACGGCGAGCGAGTCGTCGCCGGTGGTGCGGAAGGAGGAGTTGAAGACGGTCGAGTTGCGCGTGCTGTTGGCGAAGTTGATGCCGTCGGCGTAGGTGTCGCGGATGCGCATGCCGGTGAACTCGAGGCCGTCGGCCGGGCCCCAGAGCGCGGGGATGTTGTCGTAGTCGCGGCCGACCCAGACGGCGACGTTGGCGTGCTCGATCCAGACGTTGCTGATCTTCGTGTTCTTGCCGAACCGGCCGTTGAGGCCGACACCGCCCTCGGCGTTGCCGTCACCGCCGCGGATCGTGCCCGAGCCGAAGATCGCGATGTCGGAGATCTGGGTGTTGTCGTCGATGTCGAAGCCGAAGTTGCCCTCGTGCGGGTGGTTGATGCCGCCCGCGTCCTGCGGCGCGGTCAGCGTGTAGAGCTGGGTGTGCCACATGCCCGCGCCGCGGATCGTCACGTCGCGGATGCCGACCTGGTTGAACTGGCCGCGGTTCAGCGGGTCGTCGGTCAGGATCTTCTGCTCCTGCCGCCACTGGCCGGCGGGGATCCACACGCAGCCGATCTCGCCCTTCTGGTCGGCCGTCACGGCCCGCTGGATGGCGTCCGTGTCGTCGAGGCCGTCGTTGGGCACGGCGCCGTACGCGGTGATCGAGGTGCAGCCGGCCGGCTGGGAGAGCGCCGGGGCGACCTGCTCCAGGTCGACGAGGTCGATGATGTAGAAGGCGGCGCTGTCACCGGCGTCCCGCTGGAGGCGGAACTTCGTGCCCGCCGGGTACGACTGCGGCAGCAGGGCGTTGGACTCGTCGAACAGCCGACGGGCGTCGCCGCCCGGCGTGTTGGTGAGGCCCTCGGGGCTGTCGGTGCTGCCGTACAGCCAGCTGTGCTTGGAGGACAGCGTCAGCTTCCGGTTGAAGGTGCCGTTGACGTAGAGGCTGATCGTCGCCGACTGGCCGCCGCCGTTCGCGGCGTCCGGGATCGAGTTGCGCACGACGATCGAGTTGGCGGCGTTGGTGGAGGTGAACTCCACGTACTGGCCGGAGGAGTTGAGCTGCACCGACCGGCGGCCGGACGACTCGGTCGCGAAGTTGGTGTGGCCGAACGTGCGCTTCTGGTCCGACTGCAGCAGGACACCGTTGTACTGGGCGTCCTCCGCCTCGTACTCGGTGTACGGCAGCGCGGCACCGCGGCCGACGACGACCGAGCGGGCGAACACGTTGTTGTTCTCGTTGGTCTCGGCGACGACGCCGGTCGCGTCCGCGGTGGCGGTGAGCGTGGCGCCACCGCTGGCGGCGGTCCAGGTGCCGGTGATCGGCACCTGGGCGGTCGCACCGGCGGCGATGGCGCCCGTGGTGCCGTTCAGCGTGGTGGTGCCCACGACCAGGCGGGTGACCGAACCGGCGGCGACACCGGTGGTGCCGCGGTTCTGCACGGCCACGGTGAAGCCGACGGACGCCCCCACGGCCGGGGAGGCCGGGTTGGTGGCGATGCCGGTGACCGTCAGGTCGGGGCCGGGACTCTGGGAGACGGCGAGCTTCGCGGAGCCCGTCCGGCTGTTGTTGGAGTTGTCCTGCTCGGTGACGGTGTCGGTGGGGTCGACGACCGCGGAGACGGTGTAGCTGCCCATCGGGCGCTTGCCGACGGCGACCGCGACGGTCGTCGAGGCGCCGGCGGCCAGGGCGCCCACGGAGGCCGAGCCGGCGACGACGCCTTCGAGGCTGACGTTGACGGTCGTCGCCGGGGAGGCGGCGGTGCCGGCGTTGCGCACCGTCGCGTTGACGGTGACGTCGTCCGCCTCGGTCGGGGCGGTGGGCGACCACACGAGGTCGGTGACGGTGAGATCCGGGTTGGGGGCCGCGGACCCGATCACCTGGAGCTCGGCGACCTGCGCGCCGGGCGCACCGGTGTTGGAGAAGAACGTGAGCCGGACGTCGGCGTAGCGGCCGGTCGCCGGGATCGTCACGGTGTTCTGGCCGCCCGGGCTGAACACGTAGTCGGCCCGTGCGCGCAGCGAGGTGAAGGCGGTCGCGGACTGCTCCCGGCCCTCGACCTGGATCGCCTGCGTCCTGGCACCCCAGGCGGGGTCGGGGTTGAGCTTGACGACCACGCCCTCGACGTCGGCGTTGGAGCCGAGCTTCACGGTGAGCGTCGACGGGAACCCTGCGGACTCCCAGTACGTGCTGACGCTGTCGTCGACGGCGTTGGCCGCGGTGTAGGTCTGCGTGGTCGACGAGGCCTCGATCGGCTTGTTGCGCGCCAGGTTCGAGCCGTTGACCGGCGGGTCGACCGGGCCCCCGCCGCCGCCCGTGCCGTAGATCTCCACCTCGGAGAGCTGGGCGGCGTTCCAGCCGGTGTTGCCGGTCACCTGGATCCGGACGTACCGGACGGTGGAGGCGGTGAACGGCAGGCTGACGGTGTTGGTGGCGGCCGGGTCGAACGTGCGGGCGGCCGACCCGGCGAGGGTGCCGAAGGTGCTGCCGTCGGTGCTGCCGAGCACGCTGAGCGTCTCGTTGCGGGCTCCCCACGAGGACGGCAGCTTCAGGGCCACCTCGTTGACGGCGACGCTGCTGCCGAGGTCGACCTGCAGCCACTGCGGGAACGCGCCCGTGGGGCTCTCCCAGTAGGACGCCTGGCTGCCGTCGGTGACGTTGCCGGCCGGGTAGCCGCCGTTGGCCCCGCTGGCGGTGACGGGCTTACCGAGAGCGAGGTTGGGTCCCTGCGCCGCGGCGGCGTTCGCGGGTACCAGTCCCACCGCGAGCAGTCCGGCGACCACCGTGCCGGCGATCAGCCGCCAGCCCTGGTGTTTCCAACTCATCAGATCCTCTTGTTCGTGATCGGGGGCATCCGGACGCGGTTCGGCGCCCGCAGCCCGACGGCGCACGGGGCGACGGGGGAGCGGGGCAGTCGGGGCGCGTACCGGTTGCGCCGAGGACGGTGGCGGGTCTCGCCGGCCGCCTGACACGGATGTGGCGAGGATCGGCAGTCCATGTGAAAGTCTTTTGCATGACTTGGTCGATCTTTTGCACTGCCGAGCTGGAATGTTTCTACGGGGTGACGACTTTGTCAACGGTCCTGACCTGACAGGTACTTGGCGGCGGCGGTCCGCGCCGCTGACGGCCCGTCGGACCCGCCCCACGTCGGCGGTGGTCCGGCGCGGGGGGACAGGGCTCCCGACCTGCACGTACGGCAGGCGGGCAGGGCGACCGGGGCGGTGACGGCGGGCACGGGGACCGCCGCGGCGCGGGCCGTCGGCGGATCGGACGCGGTTCCGGGGGAGTTGGCCCGGCGACGGGGCCGGGGCGGCCGGGCGCCAGGGCGGCCGCACCGCCCGCTGCAGGGGCCCTACGGGTCGTGTCCGGACTGTTCATCGGCACTCGATGACGTACCCGACCGGTGGACGTGACCGCACCGGCCCGGCCGAACCGCGGCCCCGCGGAAGGTGGCACGCGGGGACACACGGGGACACACGTGACTCCCGCACCGCGCGGGGGTCTTCACCGCGCGGGAGTCTTCACCGCGCGGGGACGGAGCCGCCGTGCCCGGGGAGATCCCCGGGCACGGGCGGGAGGATCAGCTCTCGACGACGCCGGAAGCGCCGACCTCGATGGTGGCCGAGGTGGCGCCGGACTGCGAACCGAGCGACTCGATCTTCTGGACGAGGTCGCTGCCCTCGACGACCTCGCCGAAGACGACGTGCTTGCCGTCGAGCCACGAGGTGACGACGGTGGTGATGAAGAACTGCGAGCCGTTGGTGTTGCGGCCCGCGTTCGCCATCGACAGCAGGAACGGGCGGTCGTGCTTCAGCTGGAAGTTCTCGTCCTTGAACTTCTCGCCGTAGATGCTCTTGCCGCCCGTGCCGTTGCGGCGGGTGAAGTCGCCGCCCTGAAGCATGAAGCCGGGGATGACGCGGTGGAAGGGCGAGCCGGCGTAGCCGAAGCCGTGCTGGCCGGTGGCGAGCTCGCGGAAGTTCCGGGCGGTGTCGGGTACGACGTCGTCGAAGAGCTTGAAGACGATGCGACCGGCGGCCTCGCCGTTGATGGTGATGTCGAAGTAGACGTTGTTCATGACCCCCATCCTGTCACTTCCGGCGGCCCGGGCCGAACCCGGGAGGGCGCGGGCCGACGCACGGCGGACCCTCCGACGGCGCGGTGTGCGGCGCCGCTCACGCCGCCGCCGGGCGTCGCGCCAGGTACTTGCCGGTTTCCCAGAGCACCAGCAGCACCACGGCGGCGAGCAGCGCCCAGCCGAACTGCTGGACGGTCAGCCGGGTGGTGCCCAGGATGTGGCGGAGTGCGTCCGTCTGGGTCACCAGTACGGCCAGCACGAACTCGCCGAGGGCTGCCCGGTTCATCTGCTTGCTGTCGAAGGTCGTCGGCGTCAGCGCGGACGCGGTGTCGCTGCGGCACTCGAACGCGGCCACGATCAGGCAGAGCGCGAACGCCGTGAACGCGATCGAGTTGCCCACCGGGGCACTGTCGTAGCGCCACTCGCCCAGCTTGATCAGCCCGATCAGGAGGGCCGTCACGACGATCCCGCTCAGCGCGACCGTGGTCACGACCGGCCTCGTCAGGACGGACTCGCCGCGCGGGCGCGGAGTGCGCCGCATGAGGCCCGGGCTCTCCTGGTCGAAGCCGAGCGCGAAGCCGAACGGCGCGTTCACCACGAAGTGGATCCACAGCACCTGCGGCGGCGTGAAGGGCTCGCCGGCCGCGATGTTGAGAATCGTCGCGCCGAGGAACGTCAGCACGAACGTGACCAGCAGCAGCAGGACGAACCGGATGTACTTGGTGAGGTTGTCGTAGAGCTTCCGGCCCTCCGCCACGGCGTAGACGATCGTGGCGAAGTTGTCGTCCGAGAGGACCATCCGGGCGGCGTTCTTCGCGACGTCCGTGCCGCTGCCCATGGCGATGCCGATGTCGGCGGCCTTGATGGCGGGCGCGTCGTTGACACCGTCGCCGGTCATCGCCACGACCTCGCCCTTCTTCTTCAGCGTCGCCGCGAGGAGCACCTTGTGCTCGGGCGCGACCCGGCCGACCACGCCGATGCCGTCGATCCGGGCCAGCTGCTCGGCCTCCGACATGGCCGCGAAGTCGGCGCCGAGCACGGCCTCCCCCGGGATGCCGAGCTGACGGGCGATGGCCTCGCCGGTCGTGACGTCGTCGCCGGTCACCATCCGGACCCGGATGTTCGCCGCCTGCGCGCTCTCCACCGCGGCCTTCGACTCCGCCCGCGGCGGGTCGACCATGCCGACCAGGCTGGTCATCCGCAGGTCGGTGACCAGGGCGAGCAGGTCGCCGTCCGGGTCGAACACGGCCGGATCCAGGTCCCGGAAGGCCGCGGCCATCACCCGGCGGCCCTCCCCGCCCATCCGCTCGCTCTGCTCTGCGGCGCGCCGGCTCGGCTCGCCCTCCCACGGCACGGCCGCTCCCGCGGCGAGCGCGGTCGTCGCCCGGGCCGTCACCGCGGGGGCCGCACCCTTGACGAAGCAGCGCACCACCGGGCGGCCCGCGTCGTCCACGGCGGAGTTGAAGGTGGCCATCAGCTTGTAGTCGGGGTCGAACGGCAGGGTGGCCAGGCGTGGGAACCGCTCGCGGGTGCCCTCGATGTCCAGGCCGGCCTTGTGGCAGAGCACCAGCAGCGCCCCCTCGGTGGGATCGCCGACGACCCGGCCGTCCACCAGTTTCGTGTCGCTCGCGATCAGGTACGGCAGCACCGCGTCCTCGATGCCGCCCGCGGTGCCCGCCGCGTGGTGGACCTTGCCCTCCAGGCCGTAGCCGGTGCCGGAGACGGTGTACCGGTCCGTGGGGCTCAGCACCTCCACGACGGTCACCTGGTTCATCGTCAGGGTGCCGGTCTTGTCGGAGTTGATCGCCGAGGTGAACCCCAGCGTCTCGACCGACGGCAGCTCCTTGACGATCGCGTTCCGCTTCGCCAGGTTGAGGCTGCCGAACGAGAGGATCACCTGCGTGACGGTGGGCAGCGCCTCCGGGATGGCCGCGATGGCCAGCGACACCGCGCTGACGAACAGGGCGTCCCAGGCCTGTCCGCGGGACCGGCCGAGGACGAACATCACGACCATGGTCAGTCCGGCCGCCCCGGCGATCCACAGGGTCAGGGTGTTGAGCTCGCGGGTGAGCGGCGACTCCTCCTTCTCGGTGGCCGACAGCATCCCCGCGATCCGGCCCAGCTCGGTGCCGGAGCCGGTGGCGGTGACGACCAGCACCGCGCTGCCGTGGGTGACCGGCGTGTTCATGAACGCCATGTTCGACTGGTCGCCGGGTCCCGCATCCGCAACGGTCAGCGTGGCGGTGTCCTTCGCGGCCGGGACGCTCTCCCCGGTCAGCGCCGACTCGTCGATCTGCAGGGCGCTCGCTGCGACGATCCGCCCGTCCGCGGGCACCTGGTCACCGGCGGCGACCAGCACCACGTCGCCCACCACCAGCTGCTCCGCCGGGATCTCCGACTCGACGCCGTCGCGCCGCACCCGGGCGGTCGCCTTCATCATCGACCTGAGCGCGTTCATCGCGCTCTCCGCCTTGCCCTCCTGACGCAGCCCGACCACCGCGTTGAGCAGGGTCAGGAGGACGAGCAGGATCCCGGTGCTCCACTGCCCGATCGCCATCGACACCACGGCCGCGGCCACCAGGATGATCTGCATGTAGCTGCGGTACTGCTCCAGGAAGCGCCGCCAGCCCGGCGGCGGCTCCTCCTCCGGCAGCACGTTCGGCCCGTCCGCCGCCAGCAGCTCGGCGGCCCGCACGGCGGGCAGCCCGACGGCCGGGTCGACACCCAGCCGCGCGGCGACGTCCTCCGGGGTCCGCGTGCACCACGCCTCCCGGGCGGGCCGTCCACCCGCCGGATCCGGCTCCGCCGTCATCCCGGTACCTCCGCCGTCCGTCACCGGCGTCGCCGGCTCTCCGGGTGGCCGGCCGCGTACGGGTCGGCCGCGGCGCCCACGGGCGCCTGCTTCTCGAGTTCGCGCCGGGCGGCCCGCAGTTCCTTGCGCGCCCGCTCGTCCACCGTCGGGTACTGCGGGTCGATCGTCATCAGCGTGCGGGCCAGGATCGCCGCGGCGCCGATCCGCGCGAACCACTTGCGGTCCGCGGGCACGACGTACCACGGCGCCCAGGCGGTGCTGGTCGCCGACAGCATCTCGGAGAACGCCTCCCGGTAGTCGTCCCAGCGGCGCCGTTCGCGGATGTCGGCCGCGGAGAACTTCCAGTTCTTCTCCGGCAGGTCGAGCCGCTTCATGAAGCGGGTGCGCTGCTCCTCCTGCGACAGGTTCAGGAAGATCTTGACCACCGCGAACCCGTTGTCGGTGAGGTGGCGCTCCCAGTCGTTGATCTCCCGGTACCGGCGCTCCCAGATCCCGGGCCCCCGGCTCTCCGGGGGCAGCCGCTGCCGGTCGAGGTTCTCGGGGTGCACCCGCACCACCAGCACCTCCTCGTAGTGCGAGCGGTTGAAGATCCCGATCTCGCCGCGGGCCGGCACCCGGCAGGCGTACCGCCACAGGTAGTCGTGGTCGAGCTCCTCGGCGGAGGGCACCTTGAAACTGCTGACGTGGACGCCCTGCGGGTTCACCCCGCTCATCACGTGACGGATCGTCCCGTCCTTGCCGCCGGCGTCGATGGCCTGGAGGCAGAGCAGCACCCCGTGGGTGTTCTGCGCGGCCAGCCGGGCCTGGTACTCGGCGAGCAGCGAGACGCCGGTCTGCAGGAGTTCGGCGCTGTCGCGCTTCCTCAGGTCGCCCCGGTACCGGGGGTCGAAATCCCGCTCCAGGTCGACCTCGGAGCCGGGCTCCACGCGCAGCGGCCGGATGAACTTCTCCAGCCGCTTGGCCCGCTTGTCCGCCATCGCCGACCACGTCCTCTCGCACTGCACCGCGGCGCGCCCGGACACCCGGGAACGGCGCCGACCGCAGGCCGCCCGGGGCCGGGGCGGGGCCCGCCCCGACGGCCGGGTGGTACCCGCTACGGTCCGCCCGGCCGGCACGGCCGTCAAACGGACCGGGAGGCCGGCAGGTCCGCCGAAGCGCCGGCGCGGCCCGCGGAACGCCCCCTGAGGGCCCGTCGCCGCCGGGTGACGATCCGGGTCCGGCACCCGAACAGCCCAGTCCGCGGAAACCGCGCCGGACTCCGTCCCGGGAGCGGGCGTCATGACCCGGGAAGGCCCGGAGGTGCGGGGCGGCACCGCCGCCGGGAGGCCGTGCCGCCCGGCTCGGCACCGCCCCGACGGTGCCACCGCCGCCGCGCGCGCCCCGGGCGGCGGGCGGCCGCCGGGCGGCCGCCGGGGATGGCTCCTACGGTGAGCGAAGTGTCCGGCGCCTACGGACGGGCCCTAGCGGTCCCGGGCGCCGGCAGCCTGCTACCAGGAGGTCGTTCGACATGTCCACCGCATCTGACACCCCTGTCCTGGACACCCTCGCCGCCATGACCATCGACTCGATCGAGCGGTGCGGGCTGTCCCCGGACATGCTCATCCTGACCCGGATCGCCGCGCTCGCCGCCTCGGACGCCCCGCCGATCTCCTACCTTGCCCACATCGACCCCGCCCTCCGCGCCGGCCTGACCTCCGCGCAGCTGCAGGACGTCCTGGTGGCCGTGGCCCCCATCGTCGGCACCGCGCGGGTCATGACGGCCGCCGGCAACATCGCCTCCGCACTCGGCATCGCGATCGCCGTCGCCGACGCGGAGATCGAGGCCGAGGCCGAAGCCCAGGGCTGACACCCGCCCGGCCCCGTCGCGGGCACGGGCAGGCTCCACGGCACGCGGTGGCGGCCGGAGGCTCCGGGAGGAGCCTCCGGCCGCCACGTGCCGTGCCGGCCCCGACGGACGCAGGCGGCGGTCGGGGCGACCGGTGCGGTCAGTGCCCCAGGGCCCGGGCGAGCTGCTGCTTGTTCATCGTGGAGCGGCCCCTGACGTTGCGTTGCCTGGCCTCGTTGTAGAGCTGCTCGTAGGTCGGCCCCTGCGCCCCGGAGTGCGAGCGCAGGCCGCCCCGGCGGCCGGAGGAGATGTCCTCGACCGAGCTGCGGCTCGCGGTCCGCGACTCGCCGTGCCGGGCCCGCTCCTTGTTGACCGTCCGGGCGGCGATCTCCTCCGCCCGCTGCTCGCTCTCGCCCCGGCCGAGGGCGCTGTCCCTGATGTGCTCGTACTGCCGTTCCCGCTTCGCACTCGATCCGCGTGGCATGACGGCTCCTCCTTCCGTGCAGGCCGTGCAGGTTCCTCCGGCGCTACGACGCCCGGCGCGATCCCGTTCCGTCGCCGGTGTTCCCCGGGGTGCGGGGCGCCGACCCGTCGTCCGGCCGGGGCGTCCGCCAGGGACGGTCCCCGGGGCCGGTACCGGCAGCCCCGGGCACCGGCACCGGTGGCGGCTCCTTGCTCCTGCGGCGCTGGCCTGCCACGAACGCCGTGATCAGGAAGGCGGTGACCGCCACTCCGGCGGCCACCGCCAGGGCGAGCTCGAATCCCGACATCGACTCCACTCCTTCCGTCCCGGATCGGATCCGGCGGGCCCGGCCGGGAATCTCCCGCTGCCGGGCGCACGACCGCGTCTACCCGCACGCGCGGTCCGGACACCGGCCGGAGCGGTACCGGGACGGACGGGTCGGGCGGGGGTGATGGAGCGGCGAAGCGGCGGGACTGCGGGACTGCGGGGCTGTGGGGCGGGGTGGGACGGGCGTACAGAACCGTGCCCGGCGGCCGCGCCCGGCTCAGGACGGCGGCGGTCGGCCGGACCCGCCCGCGGCGCCCCGCGGACCGGTCACCGGGATCTCGGCCCAGACGGTCTTCCCGCCCGGGAGCGGCATCGTGCCCCAGTGGTCGGTGAGCGCACCGATGATGTGCAGGCCGCGCCCGCCGGTACGGGACGCGCCGTGATGCCGGTACGGCACCGGACGGGCGGTGCTCCGGTCGGTCACGGTGATCCGCAGCAGACCGTGGCGGTGGTCCAGGTCGAGGCACCGCGGGCCGGCCGCGTGCTCGATGGCGTTCGTGACCAGCTCCGCGGTCACCAGGACCGCGTCGTGCGCGGTGGTGCTCTCCGCCTCCGAGGCCGGGGGCAGGTGCCACTCGGCCAGCGTCTCCCGGACGAAGTCGAGAGCGGCAGGCAGGTGCTGGGGCCCGGCACGCTGCGGAAAGCTGAGGCTGCGGTGCAGCGGGGCCGTGGCGACGGGACTGTTCATGGCGTTCCCCGGGCGGCCGACGACGGTGATCTCCCCCAGAGGGCCTTCCCGCCCTGCGGGCCTCCCACACGACACGGACGGAATTCGTCGAGGTCGCGGGGGGAGGTTGCAGGGGGCGGGGGAGGCCGCGGGGGAGGCCGCGGGGGAGGAGCGACCGCGCGCACCGCCGCCCCCGTACGCGGGCCTCCCCTGCGCGGAGGCCCGCGGCGACGTAGCGTCGCCGGAGGGCGCCGCACGGGCGGCGCCGTGGGACCGGCACCCGGAGGTGGGCGGATGGGCGGACCGGCCCAGGGCACCGCGGGTCCCGCCGCGGACGGCGCCGACCCCGGCCGCGGTGACGGCCTGCTCGGCGCGGTGCTGGCCACCGCCCTGGAGGCCTCGCACCAGGCCGCACCGCAGGACCTTCCCGGGCTGGTGGCCGCGTGGGGCCGGGCGCTCGGCCTGACCGGCGCCGAGGTGTTCCTCGCGGACCTCCAGCAGCGGCTGCTGGTGCCCCTGCCGGCCCCGGAACTGCGCGTGCCGGCGGAGGCCATGGACGTGGACGGCACCCTCGCCGGCCGCGCCTACCGCACCGAGCACACCCGGATCGCTCCCGGTCCGCCCCCGGCGGCCTGGATCCCGCTGATCGACGGCATCGAGCGCATCGGCGTGCTCCGCGTCGGCTTCACCGGGCCTGCCGGGGCGCCGGCCGGCGTGCTGATGGAGCGCGCCCGCGCGCTGGCGTCCCTCGTGACGCTGATCCTGGTCTCCAAGGGCACCTTCGGCGACGTGATCGTCCGTACCGTCCGCACCCGCCCGATGACCCTGCAGGCCGAACTGCTGTGGGCGTTCGTGCCGCCCCGCACCATCGGCACCCGGCACGTCACCTCCAGCGCGGTACTCGAACCCGCCTACGACGTGGCCGGTGACGCCTTCGACCACAGCCTGGCCGGCGACACGCTCCACCTGGCCGTCGTCGACGCCATGGGACACGACCTCGCCTCCGGCGGTGCCAGCGCCGCCGCCCTCGCCGCCTGCCGCTCCACCCGGCGGGCGGACGGCTCGCTCGCCGACATCGCCGAGGCGATCGACACCACCCTCGCCCGCTGGATCCCCGACCGGCTGCTCACCGCCGTCCTCGCGGACCTCGACACCGCCACCGGCCGACTCACCTGGGTCAACTGCGGCCACCCGCCGCCGCTGCTGATCAGGGAGGGCCGCGTCGTCCCCGCCGCGCTGGAACGCGCCGCCCACCTGCCGCTCGGCATCGGCGAGCACCGGCGCGCGCCCGTCCACCGGGCACGGCTCCAGCCCGGCGACCGGGTCCTGATCCACACCGACGGCGTCACCGAGGCCCGGTCCGCCGGCGGAGACCTCTTCGGCGAGCAGCGCCTCGTCGACAGCATCGTCCGGACGACCGCGGCGGGCGATCCCGCCCCCGAGGCGCTGCGCCGCCTCGTGCACGCCCTCCTCACCCACCGCGACCACCGGCTGCGGGACGACGCGACCGTCCTCCTCGTCGAGTGGCACCCCGACCGTGAGCCGTGAGCCGTGAGCCGTGAGCCGTGAGCCGTGCCTCGCCGGCAGGGCGGTGCGGCACGGTGCGGTGCATCGGCGCCGCGGAACCGTACGTCGCCCTGCGGGCGATCCGGCCGGCGGAGCGCAGGGGCCGACCCGCCGAGGGGTGAACCCCGCGGTCAGCGCCGGGAGGTGCGGCCCGTCGGCGGGGCGATGCGGACCCGCTTCGCGACGGGTGCGCTCTCGATGTCGTCGAGCTGCGCACGGATCGTGCTGCGCAGGTCGTCGTCGTCCTCGAAGACGTGGTCGTTGAACAGCGTGTAGCCCGTCCACATGAGGTTGGCGCAGACCCGCGCCGGCACCCGGCCGGTCCGGGCGCCCATGCCGACCAGGGCCACCGACCCGATGCTGCCCGGCACCTGCCGGTTCTGCCGGTGGATCGCCTGGAACGCGGCGGCGCACGCCAGGGCCACGTTCAGGGTCTCGCTGACGTTCTGCGAGGACTCCTGCATCGTCGGGGCCGAGATCAGGAACCTCGGCGTCACGGCTCCGGACGGGACGCACACGGCGCTTCCCACCGGGAGCCGTCCCGCGTACCGGTCGCGGATCGCCCGCTGCACCCGCAGCTGGATGCCCGCCCCGAGATGCCGCTTGACGACCGCGTCGACCCCGCCGTCCATCCGGCCACGGGAGTTGGTCGGGCTGACCCAGGCGTCGACGTCCTGGTCGAGGATGGAACCCCGGCGGATCTCGATGCCGGGAGTGTCGGCGAACGCCGCCCGCCACGCCTCCACCACCGGCGCGTCGATGTCGGTCAGCACGACCCTGAGCGGCGGCTGCACGCGGTCTTCGGTCATGGTCCACTCCGATCGGGAAACTGTCTCCTTGCCGATCACGAAGCTATCGGTGCCCGCTGACAGGACGTCCGCCGTCGGGTGGGCCCGTTCCCTGGGAGGGCCGTCCGGTCGGCCGGCCCGGGCCGCGGGTTGTCACACGCGGCCGGTATTCCTGTGGGTACCGCCGGACGATCGGCCGCCCGGCGGTCATGCCCTTCCCCGTACGGTTCGACATCTCGGAGCCCCTCCACCATGAGCGATGCCAGCACCCCCGCCACCCCCGACCCGAACGACCCGCTCGCGCTCGCGGAACTCTTCGCGGGCGGCGGCGAACCGTGGCTCCCGCTGCTGAAGCCGGTCATCGAGGCGCAGCCGGACGCGGCCTCGTTCATCGGCCCCGGCCGAGGCCCGTCGGTCGTCCCGGTGCGCGAGTTGACGTTCCAGGCGCTCAAGCCCCATGCGCCGCACCGGTGGAAGGTCGTCGTCTTCGGCCAGAACCCGTATCCGCGGCCGGAGAGCGCCACCGGCATCGCGATGTTCGACAACACCTTCCACGACTGGAAGGACAGCCAGTTCGGCAGGGTCGTCAGCATCCGCTGCATCATCAAGGCGGCGGCGATGTGGAAGTACGGCATCCCCAGGAAGACCCCGATCGCCGAGGTGCGTGCGCTGCTGAGGAAGCAGGACACCGTGCAGCCGCCGGAGTGGTTCCAGGCGATGCTGACGCAGGGCGTGCTGCTGCTCAACGCGGCCCTCACCGCCGACAGCGACGGGGCGGTGGGGCCCGACCGGCACACCGCGTTCTGGCGGCCGGTCGCCGAGCGGATCGTCGAGGAGATCCTCAGGGCCAAGCAGGACGCCGGGGAGGAGGACCGCGGTGTCGTCTTCGCCTGGTGGGGTGCGCACGCACGCAGCCTGAAGGCGGTCGTCCTCCGGCTCCAGAAGAAGTACCCCGACGTCGAGGTCCGGCACATCGACCACCCCAACCCCGCGGCGCAGGGCGACGTCTTCTGCGAGGGCGACCACTTCGGGACGGTCAACGCGGCCCTCGCCTCGCTGGGCGCCGACGAGATCGACTGGCTGCCGAGCACGGGGTGGAACGCGCGCGCGGCGGAGAGCGGCGGTGCGGGCGACGGGACCGCCGAACGGATGGGCGCGTTCATCGCGTCCACCATGGAGTTGCACCAGCTCTACCTCGAACGGCTCGCGAGCGTCAAGGACGAGGGACTCGTCCTCCCACCGATCACCGGCGTGTTCGACACCGCGCTCATGGACTTCCGCGCCGCCGTCTCGCCGGTCGCCGACCTGCTGCCCGGTCTGGGCCGACACGTCGACCGCTCGTACGAGTTCGGCAAGCGGCGCGCGGACGAGACGCCCGGCGGCCTGTCCGCCGACGCGATCTCCGCCCTCTACCTCTACACCTGCGAGTCCGCGTTCTACCGGGAGATCAACGCCGTCCTGCGCTCCCCGGACCGGACCAGGGTCGTCCCCTACCTCCCGTACCTGCGGCTGCTGTTCGCGGCGGTGTCGCAGCTCCCCGCCCGGACGGAGCCGCTGTGGCGCGGGGTGTCGCTGGACCTGCGGGCGCAGTACCCGCTCGGGCGGACGGTCACCTGGTGGGGCGTGTCCTCGTGCACGTCCGAGCCCGGTGTGGCCCGGTCGTTCCTCGGCAGCCGCGGCCGGCGGACGTTCTTCGAGGTGCGTCCCCTCCGGGCCACGGGCATCCGGAACTTCTCCGCGTTCACCGGCGAGGAGGAGTTCATCCTGCTGCCCGGCACGCAGCTGAAGGTGACGGACGTCAGGAGCGAGCGCGGCGGTCTGTGCACCGTGACGCTGACGGAGGTGGAGGAGCAGGCGGTCGTGTCCTGAGCGGGTGCCGGTCGGGCCGGTGAGGCCTTGTCGGGCGGCCTGCCGCGCCGACGCCCCGGACGGCCGCCCGCATGCACGCGGGCGGCCGTCCGGGGTGTCACGGCCGGTGTGGCTAGTGCCAGTTGCTGATCTGGACGTCGTGGGGCGAGGGCTCGCCCCTGCCGGTCTCGACCAGCTTCTTGAGGCTCATCAGGTAGATCGCCCACTTGGTGCTGCAGTGGTGCATGAACTCCACCGGCTCCCGCCAGCCCTCGTGCCGGAACAGGACGATCGTGTAGTCGTCCTCCTGCTTGAGCTCGAAGGCGACCTGCGTGCCGATCCACTCCTCGGGGCCCTCGACGACCTCCCAGAGCACGCGCTCCGAGGGCTCGGTCTCCAGCACCTTCATGTCGAACCCGCCGGGCAGGAAGCGGAATCGGACGATGCCTCCGGGGCTCGCGTCACCTTCCGTGTCCTCCGTCCACCAGCCCGCCAGGCCTTCGACGGTCGTCAGGGCCGCGTAGACGTCCTCGGGGGACGATGTGATGCCGATCCTGTGCAGGATGTCCACCATCTCGGTACCTCTCCCTGGTGCAGGCGCCCGCAGGCGGGCGCGGTTCGCCGGCGCCACCACGGTGGTGGCGACGTTCTGTTCGGTCTGTCTGTGTGTCTGTGGGGCGTTCGTGACGTGCGGGGTGCGGGGTCAGCCCTCCTGGCGGCGCTGGATCGCCTCGGCGATCCGCTTGATGCGGTGCAGCCGGGCGTCCCAGGCGGCTCCGACCGCGGACAGCTGGGCGACCGCACGGGCGAGTTGGGCCTCGTCGACCTCGTAACGGCGCTCGCGGCCGGACGGTGTGCCGTGGACCAGCCCCACCCGGTCGAGGACGCCGAGGTGTTTGGCGACCGCCTGCCGGGTGACCGGCAGTTGCTCGCTCAGCGTGGTCGCCGTCCCGCCGCCGCCGGTCAGCAGCAGGTCGAGCATCCGCCGTCGTATGGGATCGCCCACCGCGGACCAGAGTTCGTCGTCGACGGTGACGCTCACGGCGTCGACACCAGCCGGGCGACGTACGTGACGAGGCGGGGCAGGAAGTAGTCCCAGCCGTTGACGTGGTCGCGGTACTGCTCCTCCAGGACGGCGGCCTCCCAGCCCTTCTCCCGGAACCCCGTCTCGGTGAAGCGCAGCAGCGTGCCCGCGCCGGACGGGACCAGGTCGAAGATGACCAGGAGCGAGTTGGCCGGGGTCGCGGCCTCGTCCCGGTCGTAGACCCACCGGAAGGAGAACCGCCGGGGAGGATCGGCCTCGACCACGGTGAGCGGCACGACCGTCGCGTCCGGTGCGGACCGGTCTCCGAAGGTGACGACCCCGGTGGCACCGGGCACGGGCTTCAGCTCCGCCTCGTCCGGCCACCACTCCTGGAGGTGTTCGGGGGCGCTGACCACCTCGTAGACCACCTCGGGCGTGGCGTCGATGTGGATCTCCCGCTCGATGCTGCCGTACTCCATCGTGCCCCTCCGTCCTCTCGCAACCTTTGGTTGCGTATTACGGTAGACCGCTCCGCGGCCATGTGCAACCTTTGGTTGCTCAAGGGGTGGGCCGGATCGGCGGCCGGGGCGGACGCGCCGGGGCGACGGCGCAGGTGGAGGCCGCCGCGGGCGCCTGCCGGGTGCTGTCGAGCCCCACCCTCGGCACTGCGGCGGGGCGGGTGCCGGGCGGGCGCGTTCCTACCGGCCGGGGCGCGGCTGCAGTGCGTCGACGACGAGGTCGAGCAGCCGTGCGGTCCGCCCGGTGGCGCCGTCGGCGGCCGTCGACAGTGCGACCCCGAGCAGCATCGCGGTGACGTCCGCGGGGTCGACGTCGCCGCGGAGCGAGCCCGTCTTCGCGCCCGCCGCGAGGATCGTCGCGATCTCGGTGGTGATCCGCTCCCTGGTGGGCGGCGTGATCCGCCCCGCGGCCCAGCCGGTGCGGAGGGTGTCGATCATCCCGTGCTTCGCCGCGGCGAAGCGGGCGTACCGGCCCATCCACGCGCGCAGCGCCTCCTCGGGCGGGAGTTCTGCGAGCAGGCCGGGTGCGCTGGTGGTGACCTCGGTGAGTTCGACGGCGTAGACCGCCTCGACGAGCGCCTCGCGGGTGGGGAAGTGGCGGTACAGGGTGCCGATGCCGACCCCGGCCTCGCGGGCGATGTTCTCCAGCGGGACGGTGTCGTCGGCGGCGGCGAAGGAGGCCCGTGCGACGGCGACGAGCCTGTCGCGGTTGCGTCGCGCGTCGGCGCGCAGCGGGCGTTCGGCGGGGGAGGGTGCGCCGCCGGGGGTGCGGTCGGGGGTGTGGTCGAGAGCGCAGTCGGGGGCGCCTGCGGGGGTCGGGTCCGGGAGATTCAAAACGGAGGCACCTCCGGTAGTGCTACAGTCGAAAGACGGAGGCTCCTCCGCTTCCCTCATCCTCCCACACGGCAGGAGATCTGCGATGCCCACCGACACCCGCTCCCCCCACACCACGGCCACCGGCGCCCCGCGCCCCGGAGGCCCCGGCCTCCTCGGCGACCGCACCGTCTCCCGCGTCGGCTACGGCGCGATGCAGCTCGCCCGCCTGCGCGACGACCGCGGCGCGGCCGTCGCGCTCGTCCGCCGCGCGGTCGAGCTCGGCGTCGACCACATCGACACCGCCCAGTTCTACGGCGGCGGCCTCGTCAACGACCTCCTCCGCGAGGCGCTGCGCCCCGAGGACGACGTCCTCGTCGTGAGCAAGGTCGGCGCGGAGCCCGACCCGGTCGGCCCCCACCCGTTCCGCCCCGCGCAGCGCCCCGAGCAGCTGCGCGCAGGCGTCGAGGACAACCTCCGCGGCCTCGGCGTCGACCGGATCCCGGTCGTGAACCTCCGCCGCATCGACACCGGCCCCGGCCTGCGCGCCGAGGGCGACCAGGCGGTGGACCTCGACGACCAGCTCGCGGTCATGACCGCGATGCGCGACGAGGGCAAGATCGGCGCGATCGGCCTGAGCAGCGTGACCCTCGACGGGCTGCGCCGAGCGCTGCCCGCAGGCATCGTGTGCGTGCAGAACGCCTACAGCCTCGTCGCCCGCGACGACGAGGACATGCTCCGACTGTGCGCCGCCGAAGGCATCGCCTGGGTGCCGTACTTCCCCCTCGGCAGCGCCGTACCCAGCCTGCCGAAGGTGACCGACGAGTCGGCCGTCCGCGCCGCGGCGGAATCCCTGGGCTGCACGCCGTCGCAGGTCGGGCTCGCCTGGCTGCTCCGGCACGACCCGAACCTCCTCCTCATCCCCGGCACCGTGACCCCCGACCACCTGGAAGCGAACGTCGCCGCCGGCACGGTCACCCTCGACGACGCGACGCTCGCCGCGCTCGACGCCGTCCCGTCGCGTCCGGCGGTCATCGCCCGCGGCTGACCCGCCGGGGCGCGCCCGTCACGCGACCCGGGCCGTCGGGCCGCACCGCCGAACCTCCACCGAAGCGAGGCCGACATGACCCTGAATGCTGCCGAACGCCGCCGTACGAGCGAGGAGTTGGCGCAGAACCTCGCACTGTCCGGCCTGACGCCGCAGCAGGTGGCCCAGGACCTTCACCTCACGCCCCGGCAACTGCAGGCCGCACTCGACCTCGACCCCGCCGCCGGTCCGGTCGACGTGTGGTACCTGCGCGACCACCTCGAACAGGCGGTCCGTGACGCCGGCCGCGAGCCCGTCGCCCACACCGTCCTGACCGGGGAGGCCCGCCTCCTCGCCACCCGGTGGTTCCCGCTGCGCGAAGCACCCCGCCGCCCGCCCGCCGCGTCCTGACGCCCGGGCGGTCCTGACCCCACGCGCCCTGACCCCACGCGTCCCGACGCGGGGCCGTCCTGGGCCCGCACCATCCGGACCCACCATCCGGACCCCACCATCCGTCCTGACCCCGCCTCGTCCTGACCCCGGGCCGGGCGGCGCCCCCGTCGCGGCCGCGCCGGGTCCGCCCGGGGACTCCGCACGCCCGCACCCGACCGAAAGGCAGCTCCGTGCCCGACGCACGCGACATCCACCTCGGATTCAGGACGCTCGCCATCCTGCCGATCGTGCTGTTCCTCCCCACCCTCGTGTCCTTCGCCGTCGCCGAGCACGGCGTCGTCTGGCCCGAGTACACCGGCGTGCTCTTCCACCTCGCGATCCTCTTCCTGATCGCACGGATGGAGGCGCCGGTCTGGGCCAAGGCCGCCGGCTACAGCTGGATCGCGCTCGACGTCCTCACCGGCATCCTCGCCATCAACGGCGTCACCCACGACCTCACCTGGCCGATCCGGCTGGGCGGCCACGTCTTCGCCGGGATCTGGATCGCGGTCAGCTCCGCCTTCGCGCACCGGCCGGTGATCCGCGTCCTCGGGGCCCTCACCGGCGTGTGGCTCGCCGGCTACTCCTTCGTCGGCAACGTCGCGCCCGAGGAGGCCCTGTACCCCGCAGGTCTGCTCATCGTCGTCTGGTTCGGGGCCCTCGCCCTGCGGTACGAGCCCGCCGGCCGGCCGCCGGACACCTCCGCGGACCTCCACCTGCTCGACGCCCGCCGGATCCCCGACCACCCGTAGGGCGTTCCGGACCCGTCGCGGGCGGACCGCCGGCCCGTCCGTCCCGCGGCAACGCCTGTAGCCTGAGCCGGATCCGAGCCCCATCGAGAAGCGGACCGACCCCATGCGCCTCGTCTTCGACGGCCACGTCATCGAATGGCGTGGGCCCTCCCCGTACTACTTCGTCCCCGTGCCGGAGGAGCAGTCCGCGGACATCCGCGAGGTGGCGTCGAGGGCCACGTACGGCTGGGGCGTCGTGCCGGTCGAGGCCGGCATCGCCGGGACGGCCTTCACCACGTCCCTCATCCCGAGGGACGGCGGCTACCTGCTGCCGATCAAGGACGCCGTGCGCAAGCCGCTGGAGCTCCTGCCGGGCGACGCGGTCGCCGTGGAGATGACCGTCCGCCTCTGACCGCCCCGGGCGACGGCCCCGTAGCCGTACGGCTGCGGCTCTCGTACCCGGGCGCGGGCGCCGCCGGGCGGCGTCCGCGACGGTCGGCCGGTCGGCCGGTCGGGCCTCACTTCCGCCAGAAGAGGTGGTGCGTCACGCCGCTCGGGCTGGGCACGACGTCCTGGTGGAACCGGTCGAGCAGCTCATCGGGGGACTCCCACAGGCGGGTTCCGGACCCGAGCGCCGCCGGCACGACCGCCACGTGCAGGGTGTCGACGAGGTCGGCATCGAGGAACTGCCGGATGATCGTGGCCCCGCCGCCGAGCCGGACGTCCCGGCCCTGCGCCGCCTCCTTCGCCTGCGCGAGCACCGCGGCCGGGTCGCCGTCGACGAAGTGGAAGGTGGTGTCGGAGAGCGTGAACGACGGGCGGCCGTGGTGCGTCATGACGAACACCGGCGTGTGGAACGGGGGCTCGTCACCCCACCACCCCTGCCACTCGTGGTCCTGCCAGGGCCCGCGCTGCGGACCGAACTTGTTGCGGCCCATGATCTCGGCGCCGATGTTGCGGGCGTAGTCCCGCGTGATGTAGTCGTCGAGACCCCGGCTGCCACCGGGTCCGGAGCGGTCGACGGGCGGGTGGTCGGTGGCGATGGCCCAGGCGAACATGCTCCCCGGGTCGGCATGGCCGAACGGCCTCTCCAGGCTCTGGCCCTCGCCGGCACCGAACCCGTCGCTCGACACGGTGAAGTTCTGGACCCGCAGCAACTGGCTCATCCCGTTCCTCCTGCTTCGCGCTCGCTGCTCACCTGACGAACGGTAGACCGGCCGGGCCGGGAAAACCCGCCGCCGCATCGTGAAGCAGGTGCACGGTGACGGAGGGATCCCGGCCGTTCACCGGCGTCCGCCGGGTCCGCACCGACCCGACCCGACCGCCGGGGAGGTGGCCACGGGCAGCGCGGCCGTTCCGGCCGCGCTGCCGTCAGACCTTGTCGTCGTACGCCACGGTGACCGGCGCGTGGTCGGACCAGCGCTCGTCGTGGGTCGCGGCGCGCTCGGTCTCCGCCCAGAGCGCCCGTGCGGCCAGGCCGGGGGTGGTGATGTGGTAGTCGATGCGCCAGCCCGAGTCGTTGTCGAACGCCCGGCCGCGGTAGGACCACCACGAGTACGGGCCGGGCCGGTCGGGGTGGAGGCGGCGGACGACGTCGACGTAGCCGACCTCGTCGAAGAGGCGGGTGAGCCAGGCGCGCTCCTGGGGGAGGAAGCCGGCGTTCTTCTGGTTGGCGCGCCAGTTCTTGAGGTCGTCCTCGCGGTGGGCGATGTTCCAGTCGCCGCAGACGAGCACCTCGCGGCCGTCCTCGGCGGCCCGGCGCCGCAGGTCGTCGAGGTGGACGAGGAACTCCGCCATGAAGCGTTCCTTCTCGTCCTGGCGCTCGGTGCCGACCTCGCCGGACGGCAGGTAGAGGCTGGCGACGGTGAGGCCGGGCAGGTCGATCTCGGCGTACCGGCCGGAGCCGTCGAACTCGGTGGAGCCGAACCCGACGGCGGTGCGCTCGGGCGCGCGGCGGGATAGCACGGCGACCCCCGCGCGCCCCTTGGTCGCCGCGGGTGCCCACACGGCGTGCCAGCCGTCGAGGTCGCGGATCTCCGGGGGGAGCTGGCCGGGTTCGGCGCGGACCTCCTGCAGGCAGACCACGTCGGCCTTGGTGTCGGCGAGCCAGCCGACGAGGCCCTTCTTGGCGGCTGCACGGATGCCGTTGACGTTGACGGTTGAAACCACGATCACCCCGGGAGGGTACCGGGCGGCGGCCCGGATCGCCGAAGCGGCAGGCCCCGGGTGTGGCGGGGCCCACGAACGGCCGGGCCGCGGCAGGGGTCGGTCGGCGGCCCGTCATTGGTCTTGACCATGTCCTTCGGCACCCCCTAAGGTCACATACTGCAAAGACCTTTAATAAAGAAGGACGGATAAAGCCCACCCTCCCCACCTGCCGAAACAGGGGAGTGGTGGGCGGCCCACACCTTCAGGACCTTCAGGGTGGAGGACACGGTGGCGCAAGGACAGCTCACGGCGGCCCCGGAGCCGAAGTACTGGCACCTGCGCACCGTGTTGGTGCGCACCATCGACTCGGAGTTCTCCACGGGGCAGGTGCTGCCCAACGAGCGTGAGCTGGCAGCGCGCTTCGGGGTGGCCCGGGCGACACTGCGGCAGGCCCTCGACCAGCTGGAGCTGGAGGGCCGGCTCGTCCGCCGCCGCGGCATCGGCACCCTGATCGCCGCCCCGCGGGTCGGTGTGCCGGTGAGCAGTAGCGAGGAAGGCTGGCCGAGTGCCTCGCGCAGCCAGGCCTGGCGGGTGGTGGACTGCACGAGTGCCCCCGCCGCCGAGCGGCTCGCCGCCGAACTGGGCATCCCCCAGGGCGAGATCGTGCACACCGTGCGCCGGCTGCGGCTGGTGCAGGGCCGCGTGATGGCGACGGAGTCGCTGCACGTGCCCGACTCCGCGGTGCCGCACCTGCCCGCACTCCCGCAGCTCGTCGGTTCGACGGCCGAGGGCGAGCGCGCCCGTTCGGTGCTGCGCCAGCTGGAGCGGTGCGGGGTCGACGGGGAGTCGCGCACCGTGGAACTGGGCGTCGCCGAGGCCGAGCAGGCGGTCCTGCTGGAGCGTCCCCCGGGCACGCCGGTGCTGATCGTCACCACGCAGTACGCCGCGGCCGGCCGCCGGATCGCCCGTGCGGTCTGCACCTACCGTGCGGACACCTGCAAGCTCACGTTCGGCGAGGCCGGGGCCGTCGAGGTCACCCCGGTCGAGGCGGTCCGCTCCGCCTGAGCCCGCCCGCACCACCCGTACGCGGCGCCGGTCCCTTCGGGGGCGGGCGCCGCTGCACGTGGTGGCGGGCCGGGGCTGCACGTGGTGGCCGGCCGGGCCGCCGACGGCCGGTCAGCGGCTGCCGGTGCCGGGCGGGTCGACGGCGAAGAGCTGCACCTCGACGTGGTCGAGAGCGACCCGCAGCGCGCCCGTCGCCACGACCTCCGTGCCGAGCGTGGCGAGCGACACCTCGGGTGCGCGCAGCGTGAACTGCGCGAGCCGCTCGCGCAGCGGCTCCAGCACGCCGTCCAGCCCGGCCGCCCAGCCGCCGACCACGACCAGCTCCGGGTCGAGGGCGAGCACGAGCGCGGCGACGTCGTGGACGAGCCGTCGCATGAAGCGGTCCATCGCGACCTGGGCGACCTCGTCGCCCTCGCGGGCCAGCCGCAGCACGCGGGCCACGGCGGCCTCGTCCAGCGGGTCGAGGGGTTTGCCGGTGGTCGACAACAGCCGTTCGGGGGTGGCCTCCTGGCCGAGCAGGTGCAGGGCGCCGATCTCGCCGGCCGCGCCGCCGTAGCCGCGGTGCAGCCGCCCGTTGATCAGGGAGCCCGCACCCGGGCTGAGCCCGGCCATGACGAAGACGACGTCGCCCTTGCCGACGGCTGCGCCCTTCCAGTGCTCGGCGATCGCGGCGAGGTTGGCGTCGTTCTCGATGGTGACGGTGCAGCGGAACGAGCGGCGCAGCCGGGCGCCGAGGTCGAGGCCGGTCCAGCCGGGCATGGCGGTGCTGAGCTGCACGGTGCCCTCGCCGTCGACGATGCCGGGCGTGCCGACGGCGACCGCCCACAGGCTGTCGCGCGAGACACCGGCCTTGCGGAGCACCTCGGCGACCGTCGTGCGCATGACGCCGAGCCGCTCCTCGGCGTCGAGCGTCTCGTGAACGGGCTTGGCGTGGCTCGCGAGGATCTCGCCGGCGAGGTCGGCCAGCACCACGCGGACGTCGTGCACGCCGATCTCGATGCCCAGCACGTGGCCGGCCTCGGCACGGAAGCGGAACCAGCGGGCGGGGCGGCCGCGGCGGCCTCCGCCGTCCTGGCCGTTCTCGACCTCGGCGACGAGCCCGGCCTCCAACAGTCCCTCGATGACGCCCTCGACGGTGGGCCGGGAGAGCCCGGTGTCGCCGACCAGCCGGGTCAGGGTCACGGAGTGCCCGTCCCGCAGCGCCCGCAGGGTGACTGCCGCGTTGATACGACGCAGCAGTGAGGAGTCCCCGCCGGTGAGCCGATCCGTCAAGTCGCTGCCTTTCCCGCGTTCGCGCGACAGCTCTGGCGCGCGGTGCCGAGTGCGCGGTGACCTCCGTTGCCCCGCGAGAGCCCGCCGTCGGGCCGGTGCGGCACGTGGCCTCCCGGCGCCCTGGGCGTCAGCCGGATGGTACTCGGGCGCCCGTTCGGCCGCGAGCGTTTCCGCAGCTCATCATGGCTTCGGTATGGAAACGGTACTTAGCCGGTGATGCTCCCGTGCGTCCGCCGACCGGGAGGCGGGGGCTCCGGCGGCGGCCGGGTCCGGCGGGCCCGGCGACCGGGGTGGGAGGTCGACCGCCGGGTCCGGGCCGGGACGGTCCGGCGGCGTCAGCCGAGGGGGTTGTCCTCGGAGCGCAGGGTCTCCAGGGTGGTCGCGTACATGCGGGCCTTGATGGTGCCGAGCGTGGGGCCGGCCTTGGCGGCCTGGGCCCGTGCGATGCCGACGGCGGTCGGGCGTACGGCGTCCTCGCCCACCGCGTGGTCGACGACGGCGGCGGCCAGGGCGTCCGTGCCGCCGTAGCGCCGCGCGGTGGTCATGGCCTCGTGGGCGACCTGCGGTGCCAGCCGTGCCTGGATCAGGGCGGACATGCCGGGGGTGAAGGGGATGTCGATGTCGGCCTCGGGCAGGCACCAGAAGCCGCGGTCGGCGCGCATCACCCGGAAGTCGTGGGCGAGGGAGAGCATGGCTCCGGCGGCGTAGGTGTGCCCCTGGAGGGCGGCGACGGTGACCACGGGCAGCGACAGCATGCGGGCGAACAGCCGGTGCACCGACACGACGTACTCCTCGTACCGGTCCGCATTGGCGTAGAGCCACTCCAGGTCGAGGCCGTTGGAGTAGAACTTGCCGGTGGCGGCGGTCACGAGGGCGCGGGCCCCATCGGTCTTCTCCACCTCGTCGAGGGCGGCGTCGGCGGAGGCGATCCAGTCGGGGTGGAAGCGGTTCTCGCCGTCGCCGAGGTCGAGGACGAACACGTCGTCGTGGCGGTCGAGCACGGGCATGGTGGCTCCTTCGGCGGGGCGGACGGCGGGCCGGGGTGTGCGGCCCGGTCACGGGCCCTGCGGACACCGGGCACCGGGACCCTCACCTACCAGTCGGTAACATATGGCGCGCGACCGCGTGCGTGCAAGGTCCGCGGAGCGCCGTCCTGCGGGGCCCGGTTCGCGCGGGCGCCGACCCGGGGCGCCGACCCGGGGCGCGCGGGCGACCTCCGGCGGGGTGGCCCCTCGGCCGTGCGGTCGCCCGCCGCCCGCCCGTCGTGGTCCGATGGTGGTCGAGCCGGGCGTGGCGTCCCGCCCCGCCCACGAGCGCGCACGTGGAGGTTCACCATGGCCGGATCGTCCGACGCCGGGGTGATGAGAGCGGTCGCTTACCGCGAGTACGGCGGCAACGAGGTCCTTGCGACGACCACCCTGCCCCGCCCGAAGGTGGGGCCCGGCGAGGTGCTGATCAGGGTGCGGAGCGCCGCGGTCAACCCGGTCGACTGGAAGGTGATGGCGGGAGGGCTGGACGGGCTGATGGACATCGCCTTCCCGGCCGTGCCCGGCTGGGACGTCGCCGGCGTCGTGGAGCAGGTCGGTCTGGACACCCCCGAGTTCGCGCCCGGTGACGAGGTCTGCTCCTACGCCCGCCGCGATCACGTGCACGGCGGCACCTTCGCCGAGTTCGTGACGGTGGCCGCCCGCGACGTGGCCCTCAAGCCGGCCTCGCTCGGGTGGGACGAGGCCGCGGGCCTGCCGCTGGCCGGGCTGACGGCCCACCAGACGCTCACCCGGCTCGGGACGGGACCGGACGACGTCGTGCTGGTGCACGGCGCCGCGGGCGGCGTCGGGACGTTCGCCGTGCAGATCGCGGTGGCGCTGGGCGCCCGGGTGATCGGCACCGCGTCGCCGGCCAACCACGAGCGCCTGAGGGCGCTGGGTGCCGAGCCGGTGGCGTACGGCGAGGGCCTGGCGGAGCGGGTCCGCGGGCTGGCGCCGTCGGGGGTGACGGTCGTCGCGGACTACGTCGGCGGCGTCCTCGACACCACGCTGGCCGTGCTGCGGGAGGGCGGTCGGCACGCCTCGATCGCCGACGACCGGGTGGTCGGCGCGGGCGGGCAGTGGATGTGGGTGCGCCCGGACGGCGACGGACTGCGGGCGCTGGCCGTGCTGGTCGACGAGGGGCGGCTCGTGGTGCCGGTGGCGGCGGTGCTGCCGCTGGAGCGGACGGGCGAGGCGTTCGACCTGAGCCGCGAGGGCCACACCCACGGCAAGATCGTCATCCGGGTGTCCGACTGACCGCGGGCGCCTGCGGGCAGTCGTGCGCGGCCGGTGGGCCGCGGCGGCGCGGATCGCAGGGCATCTGACCCGCGACGCTGACGCCCCCGTCGCTTTCCGGCTCCGCGCCGGGTCGCGGCGGGGACGTCGCCGTGCCGTGCGGCGTCCGGCGCGGGCCGGAGCGGGGTGCGCTCCAGGGGTGTTCAGCAGCGTTCCCCGCGCGAAGTCTTGACGGCGATTCATCAAAACCGTACGTTCTGGGCTCGGAAAGTTTCCAGCAAATTTCAGGACTGTTTCGGAAATTCTCCGAATGACTTTGCATGCCCCTGTGTGCCCATGCGCCCCAGCCCAGCTCCCCGAGCTGCCCCCACCCGCAAGGAGACGCCGTGGACCGATCCGTACGCGAGCCGCAGCGCAGACGCGAGCCCCGGCGCGGGCACCGCAGGCCGCGCACCGCGGGCGTGCTCGCCACCGCCGCCGTGCTGAGCCTCCCGCTCGGCGCGGGCCTCGCCCAGGCCCCCGCCGCGCACGCCACCCCGCCCGGTGCCAGGACGGTGACCGCCACGCTGTTCGAGTGGACGTTCGCCTCGGTCGCCAAGGAGTGCACCGCCACGCTCGGCCCGAAGGGCTACGGCTACGTCGAGGTCTCCCCGCCCCAGGAGCACGTCCAGGGGGCGCAGTGGTGGACCTCCTACCAGCCCGTCGGCTACCGGATCGCCGGCCGGCTCGGTGACGCCACCGCCTTCAAGGCCATGGTGAACACCTGCCACGCGGCGGGCGTCAAGGTCGTCGCCGACGCGGTGGTGAACCACATGAGCGCAGGGTCCGGCACCGGCACCGGCGGCACCGCCTACACCAAGTACAACTACCCCGGCTACTACCAGACCCAGGACTTCCACTCCTGCCGCACGAACATCAGCGACTACGGCAACCGCGGCAACGTGCAGAACTGCGAGCTCTCCGGGCTGGCCGACCTCGACACCGGCAGCGACTACGTGCGCTCCACGATCGCGGCCTACCTCAACACGCTGATCGCCGCGGGCGTGGACGGCTTCCGCATCGACGCCGCCAAGCACATGGCCGCGGCCGATCTGGCGGCGATCAAGGCCAAGTTGAGCAAGCCGGGCATCTACTGGGTCCAGGAGGTGATCTACGGCTCCGGCGAGGCCGTCCAGCCGGGGGAGTACACCGGCACCGGGGACGTGGACGCGTTCCAGGGCGCGTACGACCTCAAGCGGATCTTCACCTCCGAGAAGCTCGCCTACCTGAGCAACTGGAACGACTCCTGGGGCGCGGGCTACCTGCCGGGCGCCAGCGCCCGTACCTTCACGGACAACTGGGACACCGAGCGCAACGGCTCCACGCTCAACTACACGTACGGCTCCACCTACACCCTCGCCAACGTCTACATGCTGGCCTGGCCGTACGGCTCGCCCAACGTCCACTCCGGCTACGAGTTCTCGAACGCCGACGCCGGCCCGCCCAACGGCGGCACCGTCAACGCCTGCTTCTCCGACGGCTGGAAGTGTCAGCACAAGTGGCGGCAGATCGCCAACATGGTGGGCTTCCGCAACGCCGTCGCGGGCGCCTCGGTGACGAACTGGTGGTCCAACGGCAACAACGCCATCGCCTTCGGCCGCGGCGGCAAGGGGTACGTCGCCGTCAACCGCGAGTCGGGCGCGATCAGCCGGACGTTCCAGACCTCGCTGCCGGCCGGCACCTACTGCGACGTCCAGCACGGCGACCCGACCGCCGGCGGCGGCTGCACCGGACCCACCTACACCGTCGGCTCGACCGGCACCTTCACCGCCACCGTCGGGGCGGGTGACGCGGTGGCGCTCTACGTCGGGGCCACGGCGTAGCGCCGACCCCGGAGCCGTGACCGCGGGGTCCGGTGCGCGCTGTGCGAGCAGCGCGGACCGGGCCCCGCGGCGCAGGCGGGGCGGCGGGCCCGGCGGTGGCTGGGTGGCAGCGGGCGGCGGTGGCGGCGAGGAGGCCGGATCATTCGATGCACGATCGATGCGACACCGGTGTGAGGCGCATTCGGTCCAGGATCGCGGGCAGACGGGGCGGGTGTCGGCGTCCGCGGGTCCCCGGTGCTGTGGTTCACCGATAAAGACTCTCAATCATTGAGATACCATCGGCCGTCCGGTCTTTCACAGCACGCCCGAAGGGCTCCTTCGCCATGCTCGCCAACCGACGTCGCCTCAGACTCCTCCTGCCCCTCGCCCTCCTGATCACCTGGCTCGCCCTGGGCGGCGCGTTCGGCTCCTACGCCGGAAAACTGTCCGAGGTCGCGACCAACGACAACGCCGCGTTCCTCCCCCGGAGCGCCGAGTCCACCGAGGTCGTCCGCCTCGACAAGGGATTCCAGGCCGACTCCACCCTCCCCGTGATCGTCATCTGGGAACACAGCGGCGGCGGCGCCCTGGAGCCCGCCCAGCAGGAGGCCGCAGGCCGCGCGATCGAGTCCGCCGCCTCCGTGCCCGGCGCCGTCGGCCGACCGTCGCCGGTCATCCCGTCGTCCGACGGCAAGGCCGCCGAGGCGATCCTCCAGCTCCGCGCCGACCTCGGCACCGCCACCCCGGACAGCGTGGACGCGATCCGCGGCCTGGCCGAGAAGGTGCCCGGCACCACCGTCGCCATCGCCGGACCGGCAGCCATCCAGGCCGACCTCTCCGGGGCCTTCGCCGGCATCGACGGCCTGCTCCTCGGCGTCGCCCTCGGCGTCGTGCTGATCATCCTGCTCGCCGTCTACCGCAGCGTCCTGCTGCCCTTCCTCGTCATCCTCGGCGCCGTCTTCGCCCTCGGCGTCTCCTGCGCCGTCGTCTACGTGCTCGCCGACCACGGCATCGTCCGCGTCGACGGGCAGGTCCAGGGCCTGCTGTCGATCCTGGTCATCGGCGCCGCCACGGACTACGCGCTGCTCCTCTCCGCGCGGTTCCGGGAGGAGCTCCAGCAGCACGGCGACCGCTTCACCGCCATGCGCATCGCCTGGCGGCAGTCGCTCGAACCCATCGCCGCGTCCGGCATGACCGTGGCCCTCGGCCTGCTCGTCCTGCTGCTCTCCGACCTCACCAACAACCGCGCCCTCGGCCCGGTCGGCGCCATCGGCATCGTGTGCTCCGTCCTGTCGGCCCTCACCTTCCTGCCCGCCGCGCTGGTGCTGCTCGGCCGCGCCGCCTACTGGCCCGCCCGTCCGCCCGCCGACGGCACCGCCCCGGTGCACGGCATCTGGCGCAGGGTCGCCGCGATCGTCGGCCGCCGCCCCCGTACCACCTGGGCGGCCAGCCTCGTCGTCCTCACCGCCCTGGCCGCGTTCGCCCCCGCGCTCGACAGCAGCGGCGTGCCGCAGACCGAGCTCTTCATCAAGGAGCAGCCCTCCGTCACCGCGCAGAAGGTCCTGTCGGCGCACTTCCCCGGCGGCTCCGGCAACCCGGCGGTGATCGTCACCTCCGTCGGCGGCGCCGACGCCGTCGCCGCGGCCGCCCGCACGGTGCCCGGCGTGACCTCCGTCCGCCCGTACACCGGCGGCGACCCGTCCGCCCCCGCGAAGACGGTCGACGGCAGGGTCCGCCTGGACGCGACGCTGAACGACCCGGCCGACAGCGACGCCGCCGTCGCCACCGTGCAGCGGCTGCGCGCCGCCGTGCACGCGGTGCCCGGCTCCGACGCCCGCGTCGGCGGCTACACCGCCCAGCAGTACGACACCCGGACCACCGCCCGGCACGACCGTGCGGTCATCATCCCGGTCGTCCTCGTCTGCATCCTCGCCGTCCTCGTGCTGCTGCTGCGCTCCCTGCTCGCGCCCGTGCTGCTCGCCGCGACCGTGGCCCTCTCCTACCTGGCCACGCTCGGCGTCTCGGCGATCGTCTTCCCGCACGTCTTCGGCTTCAGCGCGACGGACCCCTCCGTGCCGCTGTACGGCTTCGTCTTCCTCGTCGCCCTCGGCGTCGACTACAACATCTTCCTGATGACCCGGGTCCGCGAGGAGGCCCTCCGGCACGGCACCCGGGAGGGCGTGCTGCGCGGCCTCACCGCGACCGGCGGCGTGATCACCTCGGCGGGCGTCGTGCTCGCGGCGACGTTCGCCGCCCTGGGCGTCATCCCGCTCGCGTTCCTCGCCCAGATCGCGTTCATCGTCGCCTTCGGCGTCCTGCTCGACACGCTGCTCGTGCGCTCGCTCCTCGTCCCCGCGCTCGTGCACGACCTCGGCGACCGCGTCTGGTGGCCCGCACGCCTGCCCGCCCCGGCCGCCGCCCGCACGGGCCCGGACGACACGGCGGACTCCGCCGGGCTCCCCGAGGACGCCCACCGGTAGCCGAACCCGCCGCCGGCGTGCTGCCCCGGCCCTGCCCGCGCACCGGACCGACCGGTGCGCGGGCAGGGCCGTCCGCGCGTCCGGCACCGGTCCCGTCCGGCCCGGCTCCCGCTGCGCAGGCGGAGCGGGAGTGCCCGGGTCCAGAGTGGAAGGTGGCTCCCGGCAGCACACGGGGGAGCGGTCCCGACGGAAGGCGGCCCCGACGATGGCCAGGATCGTGGTGATGCTGGAGATCGAGGAGCTCGACGCCGCGCGCGACCTCGGTGGCGGCGAGCACCCCACGCCGGGCAGGGCCGCGCTGGTCGTCCACGCGGCCGGGCCCGCAGCCGACCCGTCCCGGGCAGGGCCGCGGACCTTCTGCGGGCTGGACACGGCCGGGCTGCAGCGCGACCCGGCGCAGCCCGACGACGCCGACGGCGAGTGGTACCCGGCGCGCTGGGCCCAGCGGGTCTGCGACGACTGCGCCGCGGCCGTGCACCACCTCACCGCATACTGAACCCGGCAGCCGTCGGCCTCCGCCGACGGCTCCGGGCGTCGGCGGCGGCGCTCCGGCCGGTCGCCGGCCCTCTATGCTGCGGGCATGCCGAACGAGACCCCCACCCTTCCGGACCGGGCCGCTCCCGTGGACGCGGCCTTCGTCCGCAGGGAGACCAGCCCGGCGCTCGTTCCCTTCGTGCCCGAGGTCAGCCTGCACATGGCGGACGACGCCATCACGCTGTGGGAGACCACGGAGTCGGCGCGCGGCGAGGTCGGCCTGCCGCCGCCGTTCTGGGCGTTCGCCTGGGCGGGCGGTGTGGCGGTGGCCCGGTACGTCCTCGACCACCCCGGGCTGGTGCGGGGCCGGACGGTCCTCGACGTGGCGGCCGGCTCCGGTCTGGTGGGCATCGCGGCGGCGCTGGCCGGTGCCGCGGCGGTGCGTGCCGCGGAGATCGACGCCTACGCGGTGGCGGCGGTCGGGATCAACGCCGAGGCGAACGGCGTGCACGTCGACGCGGCCGTCGAGGACCTCCTCGACGGCGATGGCGGACCCGCCGAGGTCGTGCTCGCCGGGGACGTCTTCTACGAGCGCGCGATGGCGGCGCGCTTCCTGCCGTTCCTGGAGCGCGCCCTGGCCCGCGGTGCCGTCGTCGTGGTCGGCGACCCGGGCCGGGCCTACCTGCCGCGGGAGCGGTTCACGGAACTGGCCTCGTACGAGGTGCCGGTCGTGGCGGATCTGGAGGACACGGCGCTCAAGCGCACCACCGTCTGGCAGCTCGTGCCCCTCGCCGCCGGCGGGGCGGCGTCCGAGCGGTCAACTTGACCTGGCCGTGAGCGGCCGGGTTTGTGGGTAGGGCGCGACTGGCTGTCGCGTGGCCTCCCACGTCTGAGCACCTATACGGGTGCTGGGACGCGTGACTCACGCCCCGCTGTCCACATAATCTCGCCCTTGCGAGCGATGTTGCGGGACGCGTTGTCGTCCGCGTGTGCCATGAACCCGCAGGCCAGGCAGGCGAACTCGGATTGCTTCGACCGGTTCTTCCGGTCGATGTGTCCGCATTGGGAACACTGCTGGCTGGTGTACGCCGGGTCGACATACACCAGCGGCACCCCAACCCGGCGCGCCTTGTACTCCACGAAGGCAGCGAGCTGGTGGAAGCTCCACGAGTGCAGCGAGGTCCGCTGGTCCTTTCGGAGCCGTACCCGGCTTCGGATGCCCGTGAGGTCTTCCAGGGCGATCCCGTGGCCGGTGCGTTCAGCGGTCGTGACGATGGTCTTCGAGACGATGTGGTTGACGTTCGCGGTGTGCCGGGCCTCGGCGCGGCGGCGCCTCTTGAGCAGCCGCTTCGCGGACTTGGTGTCCTTGGCCTGCAACTTCTTCCGCAGGTCGAGTTGCCGTGTGCGACGGCGGTTCAGGCCGCGTCCGGTGGCCCGGTATCCGGTGCTGGTGGTGGCGATGTTGGCGATCCCGAGATCCACACCGACGAATCCGGTCGGCGTCCCGTTTGGAGGCGCCTCGGGGACGTCGCAGGTCGCGATCAGGTAGAACGACCCGTCACGCTCGATCAGATCCGACTCACCCTGACGGTAGTCGCGCAGCATCTTCAACGCGTCCGGCGAGCACGTGAACCGAACGCCCTTCAACCGGCCGCCCGTCGTCCACAGTGACACCGTCTTCGCATCCAACTGCCATGACAGACAGCGATCGTCATAGGGCTGAGCGGCCTTCAGCCGGAACGCGATCGGCTTGGACTCCGCCTTGGTCCGACGTTTCGAACCCGGCTTCCCGAGGTTCCCGGCCTTGATGTTGGCCTTCAACGTCGCATAGGCATGGCACGTCTTCCTGATCACGTGCTGTGCGACCTGAGCCCCGAGCCCACGCGCCTTCAACTCCGCGTAGGTGTGCTTGCGCAGCTCGTACTCACGAGGGACACCGCGCTCGAACGCCACGGACGACACCCAGCACGCCGCATCGTTGACCGCGCGCAGGGTGGAGCGCAGCGCGGCGACCTGGTCGGCCTCCGGCAACAGCTTCACCTGCGTCACGATCTTCACGAGCAAGACCATAGCATTGATCTATGTCACCACGATGGGAACCAAACCCCAGCATCCGCAGGGGTCGTAGCGTCGTCTACACCCTGCACGCTCATTTGGTCTTCACCCCGAAATATCGACGCGGACCGTTCACCGACGAGATCCTGACGCGCTGCGAAGAGGTCATGCGCGCCGTGTGCGCGGACTTCGAAACCGAGCTGGTCGAGTTCAACGGCGAACGTGATCACGTACATCTGCTGGTTCACTACCCGCCGAAGGTCGCCTTGTCACGACTGGTCGGATCACTCAAGGGCGTATCCGCGCGCCGACTGCGCCAGGAGTATCCCGACCACATCCGCCGGTACCTGTGGGGAACGCACTTCTGGTCACCGTCCTACTTCGCCGCATCCTGCGGTGGCGCACCCCTGAGCATCATCAAGGAGTACATCGAGAACCAGAAGCAGCCCGTCTAACCGTCACTACGGAGGCGCACAACACTCCGGCGCTCCGCGCCTCCGAGCCCAGAAAGCGATTCCTCCCGGCCATGAACGGCCGGAGTTCCTCGCTAGATCCCGCTGAAAACGCCGGGCCGCCGGGCGGTGCGGCTGCTAGACAGTCCGCATGAACGAGAGCCCCGCGGCGGACGCCCGGACCCAGGACCGCAGCGCCACCGACCCGGCCGACCCGGTCGGCCCGGACGGCCGTGCCGTGCGGATCCGGGCTGCGGTGTCGGCGGACGTCCCCGCCCTGCTGGAGTTCTGGGCCCGGGCGGCGGAGGGCGCGAGCATCACCGACGACACGGCGGGCGTCGCCGGTCTGGTCGCGCGCGACCCGGAGGCCCTGCTGGTCGCGGAGGTCGGCGGGGTGCTCGCGGGCACCGTGATCGCCGGGTTCGACGGCTGGCGCTGCCACCTCTACCGCCTCGCGGTCGCCCCGGACCTGCGGCGCCGCGGCGTCGGGGCGGCCCTGGTGGCGGCGGCCGAGCGGCGGTTCGCGGCACTGGGCGGGCGCCGAGCGGATGCCATGGTGCTGCAGCACAACGACCTCGGCCGCCGTGCGTGGGAGGCCGCGGGCTACCGGCCCGAGGAGCAGTGGCGGCGCTGGGTGAAGCCCCTGGAGGGCTGACCGCCGCCGGCCGTCAGACGTGCTCCATGACGATCACCGCCGCGGTGCCGGGCGCGAGCGCCTCGAAGACGTGCAGGGCGTCGCCCGGGTAGGTGACGTAGTCGCCGGGGCCGAGCTCGACCGGTGCCTCGACCGGGCCGACCAGTGCGCGCCCGGCGCCGAGCACGAGGTGCTCGACCGAGCCCGGGATGTGCGGATCGGAGATCCGGGGCTCGCCGGGCTCGGCGGTGATCCGGTAGATGTCGCGGCGGGCGCCGGGCGGGCAGGAGGCGAGCAGGGTCGCCGCGTAGTCGGCGCGCTCGGCGTAGGTGACCGGCCCCTCCCCGGCGCGGATGACCCGCACGTGGGGTCGCGGCGGGTCGACGAGCCGGCTGAACGGCACCTCCAGTGCGGCGCCCAGCGCCCACAGGGTCTCCACGCTGGGGTTGCCCGCGCCCGACTCCAGCTGGGAGAGCGTCGACTTGGCGATCCCGGCCCGCCGGGCCAGCTCGGCCATGGAGAGTCCGGCCCGCTCGCGCTCCCGGCGGATCGAGGCGGAGATCAGGGCGATGAGGTCGAGCGAGGAACGGTGTCCGCCCGCTGCCGACGCGTTGTCCACGTGTTCGCTCCAGACTGCCGATCGTTCGACTTGACGAACGGCGGTGATGCTGTTCATTCTAATGGACATGCGTTCGGTATTGCGAACACTCGATCGCGGCACGCTCCGCGACATCGCCCTCGTCTGTCTCGCCGACGCCCTCGTGGGGGCGTCCTTCGGCGCGATCGCGGTCTCCGGCGGCCTGCCGCCGTGGGTGCCGGTCGTGATGTCCCTGCTGGTCTTCGCCGGCGGCTCGCAGTTCGCCGCGGTCGGCGTGGTGCTGGCCGGCGGCGGCCCGGTCGCCGCCGTCGTGACCGGCCTGGTGCTGAACGCCCGCCTCCTGCCGTTCGGCTTCGCGGTCGGTGACGTCCTCGGCGGCCGGTGGCGCGACCGCCTGCTCGGCAGCCACCTGCTGACCGACGAGTCCACCGCCTTCACCCTGCTCCAGCGCGACCCGGCCGCCCGCCGCGCCGCCTACTGGATATCCGGCGCGGCGCTGTTCGCCTTCTGGAACATCGCCGTCCTGCTCGGTGCGCTGGCCGGCGGCGTCATCGGCGACACCGACGCCCTCGGGCTGGACGCGGCCTTCCCGGCCGTCCTCCTCGCCCTCGTCCTGCCCTCGCTCGGCGACCGCTCGGTCCGCAACCCGGCCCTCCTCGGCGCGGTGCTCGCGGTCGGCGCGACACCGTTCCTGCCTGCCGGACTGCCGGTGCTGTGCGCACTGCTCGCGCTCCTGCCCGCCGTCCGCTCGGCACTCCGGGCCGCACCCGCCCGGGCCGTCGCCACCGCGGGGGAGGCCCGCTGATGCCGCTGCCCGCCATCCTCCTGCTCGCCCTCGGCACGTACGGCCTGCGGCTGGCCGGGCCGCTGCTCCGCGACCGGCTCCGGCTCTCCGCCGGCCTGGAGCAGCTGTTGTCGACGGCCACCGCCGTCCTGCTCATCGCCCTGGTGGCCACCGCGGCCCTCACCCAGGCGCAGGGCTTCGCCGGCTGGGCCCGCCCGGCCGGGGTGCTCGTCGCCGGGGTCCTCGTGCTGCGCCGGGCGCCGTTCCCGCTGGTGGTGGTGGCCGCGGCGGCGACCACGGCGCTGCTCCGGCTCGGCGGGGTGCCGTGACCCCGGGCCCGTCCCGCTACCGCCCCGGTGCGGCCACCGCGTGCGCGGCGGTGAACGCCGCCGCGTCCCAGGTGCCGCCCAGCGCGGGCGCCAGTGCCGTGCGGGCCGCTGCGGTGAACGGCGCGCCGCCGACCGCCGCCGCACCCAGCGGGAGCGCGCCGAGCAGGGGTGCACCCGCCGCGGTCGGCAGGTCGGCCAGGTTGCAGCGCATCGCGAGGTCCGGCTCGGCGGGCCAGGAACCGATCACCACGCCGCGCAGGTCCAGCCCGCGCGCCCGCAGCGCCTCCGCGGTCAGCGCGGTGGTGTTGAGGGTGCCGAGGCCCGCCGAGGCGACCAGCAGCACGGCCGGCGCCAGACCCAGCGCGGCGGCCGCCCGGGCCATGTCGGCGAGGGTGCGGCCCTCGTCGTCGTAGCGGACGAGCAGCCCGCCCGCGCCCTCCACCAGCACCAGCGCGTGCTCCGCGGCGAGTTCGGCCACGGCCTCGGCGACCTGCCCGGGGCCGACGGGCGGCAGGCCGGAGCGCCGGGCCGCCGTGTCGGGGGCCAGGGGCTCGGGGTAGCGGGCGAGTTCGCGCACGGTGAGCTCGCGGCCCGTCAGCCGGAGCACCTCGGCGACGTCACCGGGCTCGCCCGGGGCGACACCGGTCTGCCCCGGCTTCAGGACGGCCACCGGGCCGTCCGCGAGGGCGGCGACCGCCGCGGTGGCGACGGTCTTGCCGACCTCCGTCCCGGTGCCGGTCACGAAGAGCACGGTCATCCGGCCACCGCCGCCGCGGTCACCCCGGCGGTGATCCGCGCCAGGTCGTCGTCGCCGGTCACGTACGGCGGCATGGTGTAGACGAGGTCGCGGAACGGCCGCAGCCACACGCCCTCCCGGGCGGCGGCCTCGGTGGCGGCCCGCATGTCGACCGGGTGGTCGAGCTGGACGACGCCGATCGCGCCGAGCACCCGCACGTCGCGGACGCCCGGTGCCCCGGCGAGCGGGGCGAGGCCCGCGACCAGGCCGGCCCCGATCCGCTTGACCTCCTGTGCCCAGTCCTGGCCGAGGAGCAGGTCGAGGGAGGCGTTGGCGGCGGCCGCGGCCAGCGGGTTGCCCATGAAGGTCGGGCCGTGGGCGAGTACCGGCACCTCGCCGCGGCTGATCCCGTCCGCGATCTCGGCGGTGCACAGGGTCGCCGCCATCGTCAGGTACCCGCCGGTGAGGGCCTTGCCCAGGCACATGACGTCGGGCGACACCGCGGCGTGGTCGGCGGCGAAGAGCGCGCCGCTGCGGCCGAAGCCGGTCGCGATCTCGTCGAACACGAGCAGCACGCCGTGCGCGTCGCACAGCTCGCGCAGCAGGCGCAGGTACGCGGGGGAGTGGAAGCGCATGCCGCCCGCGCCCTGCACGACCGGCTCGACGATGACGGCGGCGAGCTCGTCGGCGTGCCGCTCGACCAGGTCGGCGAGCGAGGCGGCGTACGCCTCGTCGACGGGGGCGTCGAACCCGGCGGGCGGCTCGCCGGCGAAGAGCTGCCGCGGCAGCACCCCGCCCCACAGCTGGTGCATGCCGCCCTCGGGGTCGCACACCGACATGGGGTGGAAGGTGTCGCCGTGGTAGCCGCCGCGCCAGGTCAGCACCCGGCGCTTGGCCGGCCGGCCCACCGACCGCCAGTACTGCAGGCACATCTTCAGCGCGACCTCGACGGCCACCGACCCGGAGTCCGCCAGGAAGACGTGCTGCAGCGGCGCAGGCGTGATCTCCACGAGCCTGGCCGCCAGCCGGACGGCGGGCTCGTGGGTGAGGCCGCCGAACATGACGTGGCTCATCCGGCCGAGCTGGTCGCGCACGGCCTCGTCGAGCACGGGGTGCCGGTAGCCGTGGATCGCGGCCCACCAGGACGACATGCCGTCGACGAGTTCGCGGTGCCCGGCGACCGGCTCGGCGAGCCGCAGCCGCACCCCGGACGCGGACTCCACCACGTACGGGGTGACGGTGCCGGGCATCGGCCCGTACGGGTGCCAGACGTGCGCCCGGTCGAGGTCGAGCAGCTGGTGCACGTCGCCCATCAGGCGTTCGGCGCCAGCTCGGTGCCGGCGCCGCGCCGGCGCACCCGGACGAGGTCGGTGCGGGCCTCGTCGGCCTCCTCCCCGGCCGGGGCGGGGACGTGTCCGCCGCAGGGGCCGCAGCCGCCGCTGCCGCAGGCGTGCCCGCCGTCCGCGGCGTCCGCCGCCGTACCGGCCCCGGACGCCGCGGAGCCGCAGCCGCCCGGGGTGGCGGTGCCGCAGCCGTGCTCGCTCGCCGCAGCGGCGGCGTCGGCCCGGTGCCGGGGCAGGGTGGCCTCGCCCGCGCCCTCGACGGTGAAGCCGGCGTCCTTGATCATGTCGAGGTCGGCCTGCCCGGCCTGGCCCTCACTGGTGAGGTAGTCGCCGAGGAAGATCGAGTTGGCGATCTCCAGGCCGAGCGGCTGCAGGCTGCGCAGGTGCACCTCGCGGCCGCCGGCGATCCGCACCTCGACGTCGGGGCAGACGAAGCGGACCATCGCCAGGATGCGCAGGCAGCGCTGAGGGGTGAGGTTCCACTCCTGGGCGAGCGGCGTTCCCTCGAACGGGATCAGGAAGTTGACCGGCACGGAGTCCGAGCCGATCTCGCGCAGCGCGAAGACCACGTCGACGAGGTCGGCGTCGCTCTCGCCCATGCCCGCGATGAGGCCCGAGCACGCCGACAGGCCCGCGCCGTGTGCCTTGGCGACGGTGTCGACGCGGTCCGCGTAGGTGTGGGTGGTGGTGATGTCGCCGTACGTCGCCTCGGAGGTGTTGAGGTTGTGGTTGTAGGCGTCGGCACCGGCCGCCTTCAGGCGCTCGGCCTGGTTGTCGGAGAGCAGGCCCAGGCAGGCGCACACCTCGACCTGCTCGTCGGCGTCCTTGATGGCGGCGATGGTGTCGCTGACCCGGTCGATGTCGCGGTCCGTCGGGCCGCGCCCGCTGGCGACCAGGCAGACCCGCTTGGCGCCGCCCGCCACGCCCGCCCTGGCGGCCTCGGCGGCCTGCTCCGGCTTCAGCCAGGTGTACTTGAGGATCTCCGCCTTCGAGCCGAGCCGCTGCGAACAGTAGGAGCAGTCCTCCGGGCAGAGGCCGCTCTTGAGGTTCACCAGGTAGTTGAGCTTGACGCGCCGTCCGAACCACTGGCGGCGCACCTTGCCGGCGGCCGAGACGACGTCGAGCAGTTCGTCGTCGGTGGTGGCGAGGACGGCCAGGGCCTCCTCCCGGGTGGGGAGTTCCCGGCGCAGGCCCTTGGCGGTGAGGGTGTCGAGCAGATCCATGCGCTCGATCCTGCCCGGGGCACGTCGCGTTCCGCCAGAGGGAACCCGCCAGAAGATCGGCGCGGCGGTGTGCGAGTTGTCACAGTGCCGCCGCACAGGGTAGTGGCGCAGGGTGGTGCGCAGCTCACGCGCGCCCCCCGGCCGCGTCCGGCGCCCTTCTCCGGGCCCTCCCTCCGGGCCCGACTGATCATCTGCTTACAATCACCCGCATGACTTCGCAGGGGGAGCCCGACCAGTCCGCCGCAGGCCAGGAGGGCGGGACGCCCGCCGCCGACCGCCGCGGGCGGCGCTTCGGACGCCGCCGCACCGCGCTGTGGTGCGCCCTGGTGGTGGCCGCCGCCGCCGTCGGCTTCGTCGTCAGCCTGCCGCACCCGGGCGACCTCATACCCGGGCTCGGCTCCACCGCGGGCGGCCCGAAGGCCCAGCCCGCACCCGGCCTCGACTCGCAGCAGCCCCTGACGGAAGCCCAGGTGTTCACCGCCGACCACTACTTCCCGGGCGACCGGACGGTCGACCAGGACGGCGTGCAGGCACGCCGCACCGCGGCCGCCGGCGGCGGCGACTGCGCGGAGACCCTCCTCGACCGCGCCCACGACCCGCTGCACGACACCGGCTGCCAGGCGTACGTCGGAGTCGCCTTCGACCACGTGGACCAGAAGGTGGTCAGCAGCGTCACGGTGTTCCGCTTCGCCGACGAGGAGGGCGCGCGGAAGGCCCGGCAGGCGCTCACCGACCCCGGCGCGCTGCTCTTCCGGACCTCCGCCCCCGCGACACCCTCCCCGACGACCGGCTCGACGGCGAGCCCCGGGGCCGGCACCGCGAGCGCGTCGCCCGGCGCACCGGCCGGCACGGCCCCGTCCACCCAGACCGCGGCCACCGCCCAGCCCGGCGCGTCCGCCACGCAGCCCGCGCCGAAGCCCGTGACCGCGGTGCGGGTCGAGCCCGTGGGCCGCTACCTGACGGTCACCGTCTCCCGCTACGCGGACGGGCGCACCACGACGCCGCCCGACGACCGCACGCTCGACCACGCGGCCCGGGCGCTCTCCTACGTCGTCCGCGCACCGTTCCTCTGGATGTAGCCCCGGCATGTAGCCCCGACCGGGAACGGCTCGCGCCCTCCCGTTCCCTCGCCGACCGGACGCCGGGCGCCAGCCGCCGGCCGTCGGACGCCCTGCGGGCCCGGTGCGGGAGGCACCGGGCCCGCAGGGTCCGTCACGGCAGGTCAGGCCCGCCCGGTCAGCCCGGTCAGCCCGGCAGGCCGGGCCTGCCGGATCAGCCGCCGAGCCGGTTCACCCCGGTCACCCGCAGCACCGCCCGGCCCTCCTCGTCGGAGCCGAACAGGTCGACCTCGGCGCTGATGCCCCAGTCGCGGTCGCCCGCCGGGTCGTCGAAGATCTGCCGGACCCGCCACAGACCCTCGTCCTCGACCTCCTCGATGAGCAGCATCTTCGGGCCGCGGGCGTCGGGGCCGGTACCGAGGTCGTCGTACTCCTCCCAGTACCCGTCCAGAGCGTCCGCCCACCGGTCGGAGTCCCAGCCGTCCTCGCCGTCGAGCTCGCCCAGCGCGTGGTAGTTCTCCAGCGCGGCCAGCTCGACACGGCGGAACATCTCGTTGCGCACCAGCACGCGGAAGGCGCGGGCGTTCGCGGTGACGGGCGCCGGCTTGTCGTCGAGCCGCACCTCGGCCGACTGCGGGTCGGTCGGGTTGGCGAGCTGCTCCCACTCGTCGAGCAGCGAGGAGTCGACCTGCCGCACCAGCTCTCCGAGCCAGGCGATGACGTCCTTGAGGTCGTCGGTCTTGATGTGCTCGGGGACGGTCTGCTCCAGCGCCTTGTACGCGCTCGCGAGGTAGCGCAGCACGATGCCCTCGGTGCGCGCCAGGTCGTAGTGGCCGACGAAGTCGCTGAAGGTCATCGCCCGCTCGTACAGGTCGCGGACGATGGACTTCGGCCGCAGCGGGTGGTCGCCGATCCACGGGTGCGCCCGCTGGTAGACCTCGTACGCGTGGCCGAGCAGTTCCTCCAGCGGCCGGGGGTACGTGATGTCCTGGAGCCGGGCCATCCGCTCCTCGTACTCGACGCCGTCGCGCTTCATCTCGCCGATGGCCTCGCCGCGGGCCTTGTTCTCCTGCGAGGCGAGGATCTGCCGCGGGTCGTCGAGGGTGGCCTCGACGACGGAGACGACGTCCAGCGCGTAGCCGGGGGACTCCGGGTCGAGGAGGTCGAAGGTGGCGAGGGCGAAGGTGGAGAGCGGCTGGTTGAGCGCGAAGTTCTCCTGCAGGTCGAGGGTGAGGCGCACGATGCGGCCCTCGGCGTCCGGCTCCTCCAGGCGCTCCACGACGCCGCCCTCCAGCAGCGAGCGGTAGATCGCGATGGTGGAACGGATGTGCCGGCGCTGCGCGGGACGGTCCTCGTGATTGTCGGTGAGCAGCTTGCGCATCGCCTCGAAGGCGTTGCCGGGCCGGCCGATCACCGACAGGAGCATCGCGTGGCTGACCTTGAAGCGGCTGACCAGCGGCTCCGGATCGGCGCCGATGAGCCGCTCGAAGGTCTCCTCCGACCAGCCGACGAAGCCCTCCGGCGCCTTCTTGCGGACGACCTTGCGGCGCTTCTTCGGGTCGTCGCCGGCCTTGGCGAGCGCCTTGTCGTTCTCGACGACGTGCTCGGGCGCCTGCGCGACGACCTGGCCGACGGTGTCGAACCCGGCCCGGCCCGCGCGGCCCGCGATCTGGTGGAACTCACGGGCGCGCAGCACCCGCACCCGCTGGCCGTCGTACTTCGAGAGGGCGGTGAAGAGCACCGTGCGGATCGGCACGTTGACGCCCACGCCGAGGGTGTCGGTGCCGCAGATGACCTTGAGCAGGCCGGCCTGGGCGAGGCGCTCCACCAGGCGGCGGTACTTCGGCAGCATGCCGGCGTGGTGCACGCCGATGCCGTGCCGCACGAAGCGGGAGAGGTTGCGGCCGAACTTCGTGGTGAAGCGGAAGCCGCCGATCAGGTCGGCGATGGCGTCCTTCTCGGCCTTGGTGCACATGTTGATGCTCATCAGCGACTGCGCCCGCTCCACCGCCTCCTTCTGGGTGAAGTGCACGACGTAGACCGGCGCCTGGCCGGTCGTCAGCAGCTCCTCCAGGGTGTCGTGGATGTTCGTCCGGCGGTACTCGTAGAACAGCGGCACCGGGCGGGTCGCGGAGCGGACGACGGTGGTGGGCCGGCCGGTGCGGCGGGTGAGGTCGTCCTCGAAGCGGCGGACGTCGCCGAGGGTGGCCGACATCAGCAGGAACTGCACGTGCGGCAGCTCCAGCAGCGGGATCTGCCAGGCCCAGCCGCGGTCGGGCTCGGCGTAGAAGTGGAACTCGTCCATCACGACCTGGCCGATGTCGGCCCGCTCGCCGTCGTGCAGCGCGATCTGGGCGAGCACCTCCGCGGTGCAGCAGATGATCGGCGCGGTCGGGTTGACGCTCGCGTCGCCCGTCATCATGCCGACCTGCTCGGTGCCGAAGATCTTGCAGAGGTCGAAGAACTTCTCGGACACCAGCGCCTTGATCGGCGCGGTGTAGAACGTCCGCTTGCCCTCGGCCAGCGCGGCGAAGTGCGCACCCGCCGCGACGAGGCTCTTCCCGGAGCCGGTGGGGGTCGCCAGGACGACGTTGTTCCCCGAGACCAGCTCGATCAGCGCCTCCTCCTGGGCGGGGTAGAGGGTGATGCCGCGCTCCATCGCCCACTCGGCGAAGGTCTCGAACAGGGCGTCGGGGGTGGCGGGCTTCGGCATCAGGTCCAGGAGGGTCACCGGCCCATCTTGCCTGGCCGGGATCACCGGGGGCAAAGCCCGGGCCGGAGCCGGGCCGCGGACCCGCCGCGGCACGGCTCGTACACGCCCCGCACGGGGGGTGGTTCGAATTAACCGAGTATCCCCGTTCGAAACGCCGGTGTAACCCGTCGGGCGGTACTCCGTTATCCGCATCGGATTTACATCCGATCATGGTTTCGCGACGGAACGCAAAACGCCGGAGAGCGTTACAGCGTGGTACTGCACCTTCCGCCGGGAAACTCCTAATGTCAGCGGTCTACCACCGACTTCCGCAAGGAGTTGAGCGATGAGCCGAGTCGTCAGGGCCGCCCTCTTCCAGACCGCCTGGACGGGCGACAAGGAAACCATGGTCGCCGCCCACGAAAAGGCCGCCCGCGACGCGGCCGCGCAGGGCGCCCAGATCATCGGATTCCAGGAGGTCTTCAACGCCCCGTACTTCTGCCAGGTGCAGGAGCCGGAGCACTACGCCTGGGCCGAACCCGTCCCCGACGGCCCCACCGTGCAACGCATGCAGGCCCTCGCCCGCGAGCTGGGCATCGTGATCGTCGTCCCGGTGTACGAGGTCGAGCAGTCCGGCTTCTACTACAACACCGCCGCCGTCATCGACGCCGACGGCAGCTACCTCGGGAAGTACCGCAAGCACCACATCCCGCAGGTGAAGGGATTCTGGGAGAAGTACTACTTCAAGCCCGGAAACGTCGGCTGGCCCGTCTTCGACACCGCCGTCGGCAAGGTCGGCGTCTACATCTGCTACGACCGGCACTTCCCCGAGGGCTGGCGCGCACTCGGCCTCGCCGGCGCCGAGATCGTCTACAACCCCTCCGCCACCAGCCGCGGCCTCTCCGCCTACCTCTGGCAGCTGGAGCAGCCCGCCGCCGCCGTCGCCAACGAGTACTACATCGCCGCCATCAACCGCGTCGGCGTCGAGGAGTACGGCGACAACGACTTCTACGGCACCAGCTACTTCGTCGACCCGCGCGGCCAGTTCGTCGGCGAGGTCGCCTCCGACAAGGACGAGGAGCTCGTCGTCCGCGACCTCGACCTCGACGTCATCGAGGAGGTCCGCCAGCAGTGGGCCTTCTACCGCGACCGCCGGCCCGAGGCCTACGGCCCGCTCACCGAGGCCTGAGAGGAGAACGGCCCATGACCCGTACGGTCATCCGCGGCGGCCTCGTCGTCACCGCCGCCGAGGAGCTCCACGCCGACGTCCTGATCGAGGACGAACGGATCGTCGCCCTCGCCACCACCGGCAGCACCGTCGCCGACGGCTGGACGGCCGACCGCACCCTCGACGCCACGGGGACGTACGTCATCCCCGGCGGCGTCGACGCCCACACCCACATGGAGCTGCCCTTCGGCGGCACCGCCGCCTCCGACACCTTCGAGACCGGCACCCGCGCCGCCGCCTGGGGCGGCACCACCACCATCGTCGACTTCGCCGTCCAGGGCGTCGGCGCCTCCCTGCGCGAGGGACTCGACGCCTGGCACGCCAAGGCCGAGGGCAACTGCGCGATCGACTACGGCTTCCACATGATCCTCGCCGACGTCAACGAGGGCAGCCTCAAGGAGATGGACCTGCTCGTGGGGGAGGGCGTCACCTCCTTCAAGCTGTTCATGGCCTACCCCGGCGTCTTCTACAGCGACGACGGCAAGATCCTGCGGGCCATGCAGCGCGGCGCCGACAACGGCGGCCTGATCATGATGCACGCCGAGAACGGCATCGCCATCGACGTCCTCGTCGAACAGGCCCTCGCCGCCGGGAAGACCGACCCCCGCCACCACGGCGAGGTCCGCCGCGAGCTCCTGGAGGCCGAGGCCACCCACCGCGCGATCAAACTCGCCCAGGTCGCCGGCTCCCCGCTGTACGTCGTGCACGTCTCCGCGGCCTCCGCCGTCGCCGAGATCGCCACCGCCCGCGACGCCGGCCTCCCCGTCTTCGGCGAGACCTGCCCGCAGTACCTCTTCCTCTCCACCGACAACCTCGCCGAGCCCGGCTTCGAAGGCGCCAAGTACGTCTGCTCCACCCCGCTGCGCCCCAGGGAGCACCAGGCCGAGCTGTGGAAGGGCCTGCGCACCAACGACCTCCAGGTCGTCTCCACCGACCACTGCCCGTTCTGCTTCAGCGGCCAGAAGGAACTCGGCCGCGGCGACTTCTCGAAGATCCCCAACGGCCTGCCCGGCGTCGAGAACCGCATGGACCTCCTCCACCAGGCCGTCGTCGAGGGCCGCATCAGCCGCCGCCGCTGGATCGAGATCGCCTGCGCCACCCCGGCCCGGATGTTCGGCCTCTACCCCCGCAAGGGCACCATCGCCCCCGGCGCCGACGCCGACATCGTGGTCTACGACCCGAACGCCGTCCAGACGATCTCCGCCGACACCCACCACATGAACGTCGACTACTCCGCGTACGAGGGCAAGCAGATCACCGGCAAGGTCCGCACCGTGCTCTCCCGCGGCACCGTCGTCATCGACGGCGACACCTACCTCGGCCGCGCCGGCCACGGCCGCTACCAGCCGCGCGCCACCTGCCAGTACCTCGACCGATAGGAAACACCGTGGACATCGGCCTCGTCCTCCAGACCGACCCGCCCGCCCAGCTGCTCATCGACCGGATGAAGCGTGCCGAGGCCGCCGGCTTCACCCACGGGTGGACGTTCGACTCCGTCGTGCTCTGGCAGGAGCCCTTCGTCATCTACAGCCGCATCCTCGCCGAGACCGAGCGCATGACCGTCGGCCCGATGGTGACCAACCCCGTCACCCGCACCTGGGAGGTCACCGCCTCCCTCTTCGCCACCCTCAACGACATGTACGGCAACCGGACGGTCTGCGGCATCGGCCGCGGCGACTCCGCACAGCGCGTCGCCGGCCGCCGGCCCGCCGGCCTCGCCACGCTCGGCGAGGCCATCCACGCCATCCGGGACCTCGCCGAGGGCCGCACCGTCGAGATCGACGGCACCGAGATCCACATCCCGTGGGTCAGGGAGGGCGCCCGGCTGCCCGTCTGGATGGGCGCCTACGGCCCCAAGGCCCTGAACCTCACCGGGCAGGCCGCCGACGGGTTCATCCTCCAGCTCGCCGACCCCTACCTCACCGAGTGGATGGTCAAGGCCGTCCGCGACGCCGCCGCCGAGGCCGGCCGCGACCCCGCGTCCGTCACCATCTGCGTCGCCGCACCGGCCTACGTCACCGCCGACGACTCGCCCGAGGCCCTCGCCCACGCCCGCGAGCAGTGCCGCTGGTTCGGCGGCATGGTCGGCAACCACGTCGCCGACCTCGTCTCGCGCTACGGCGAGCACTCCGCCATGGTGCCCGAGGAGCTCACCGCCTACATCAAGGACCGGCACGGCTACGACTACAGCCACCACGGCCGCGCCGGAAACCCCGACACCGCCTTCGTGCCCGACGAGATCGTCGACCGCTTCTGCCTGATCGGCCCGCCCGAGCAGCAGCTCGCCAAGCTCGAACACCTCCGCTCCCTCGGCGTCGACCAGTTCGCCGTCTACGCCATGCACGACGCCATCGAGCAGACCATCGACGCCTACGGCAAGAGCGTCATCCCCGCGCTCTCCTGACGGATCGTCAGTCTTCCTCCGCCTCTCCCCCCGACCCACCGTCGCCACGGAGGCCACCCCGCCGGGGTGGCCTCCGCCCGTCCCCCACAAGGCGGTCGCCCATGTCGATAACCCAGAGCCCGCACCCCGACGGCAGAGTCGAACTCGCCGCCGACGCCGACCTCTCCGACCCCCGCTTCGCCAACGCGGACCTCAACCCCGTCCCCGTCGCACAACGCCGCTGGACGACCTACAACTTCCTCGCCCTCTGGGTCGGCATGGCCCACAACATCCCGTCCTGGACGCTCGCTTCGGGTCTGGTGGCGCTCGGCATGGACTGGAAGCAGGCCGTCCTCACCATCGCGCTGGCGAACCTGATCGTGCTGGTGCCGATGCTGCTCACCGGGCACGCGGGCACCAAGTACGGGATCCCGTTCCCGGTGTTCGCGCGGGCCTCGTTCGGGCTGCGCGGGGCGAACCTGCCCGCGATGATCCGGGCGGCGGTGGCGTGCGCGTGGTTCGGCATCCAGACCTGGATCGGCGGCGAGGGCATCTTCCTCCTCGCCGGCAAACTGCTGGGCTCCGGCTGGCAGACCGCCGGTGAGATCGGCGGCTACCCGTGGACGCAGTGGCTGTCGTTCCTGATCTTCTGGGTCATCGAGATGGCCATCATCGCGCGGGGGATGGAGACCCTGCGGCGCTTCGAGAACTGGGCCGCGCCGTTCGTCATCGTCGGCGCGCTCGCGCTGCTGGTGTGGATCACCGTGAAGGCGGGCGGCTTCGGGCCGCTGCTGGACCAGCCCTCGAAGCTGGGCTGGGACGGCGACTTCTGGAAGGTCTTCTTCCCGGCGCTGATGGGCATGATCGGCTTCTGGTCGACCCTGTCGCTCAACATCCCGGACTTCACCCGCTTCGGCGGCTCCCAGAAGGCCCAGATCCGCGGCCAGGCCCTCGGCCTGCCCACCACCATGACCCTCTTCGCGCTGCTGTCCGTGCTCGTCACCTCCGGCTCGCAGGCCGTCTACGGCGAGCCGATCTGGGACCCGATCGCACTCGCCGCGAAGATGGACTCCACCGCGGGCATCCTCTTCGCGCTGTTCACCGTGCTGATCGCCACGCTGTCGGTCAACATCGCGGCCAACGTCGTCTCCCCGGCGTACGACCTCGCCAACCTGCTGCCGAAGCGGGTCACCTTCCGCACCGGCGCGTTCATCACCGGCGTCGTCGGGGTCGTCATCATGCCGTGGAAGCTGATCTCCGACCCGCACGTCTACATCTTCACCTGGCTCGGCGTCGTCGGCGGCCTGCTCGGCACCGTCGCCGGCATCCTCATCGCCGACTACTGGCTCCTGCGCCGCACCCGCCTCGACCTCGCCGACCTCTACCGCGCAGGCGGCCGCTACTGGTACGCGGGCGGCTGGAACTGGCGCGCCGTCACCGCCCTGCTCGTGGGCGGCCTCCTCGCCGTCGGCGGCTCCTACGGCGGCCCCTTCCCCGCCGACGGCCTCATCCCGTTCCTCAAGCCCCTCGCCGACTACGGCTGGGCCGTCGGCGTCACCTCCTCCCTCGCCCTCTACCTCGCCCTCAGCGCCGGCACCCGCCGTACGGCCGCGTGACCGTGGGGCGGGGGCCGCCGGACTACCGGTGGCCCCCGCCCTCGCCGCCGCCGACCAGAGCGACCAGACCGGCCGGCCCACTGCCACGGCCACGCCGTCGGCCGGTGCCACCGGGGACAGCATGGGCCGGCAGTAGGCGGCACTGCCTGCTCCCCGGCACGCACAACGGCCCGCCGTTCACACCGCCGGCGGCCCGCCGACGGCCGGGCCCGGCGGGAAGTCCCGCTGCCCGTCGGCGAGTTCCTCCCGTCCGGCACGCCCGCCGCCGGGCCGCCGCCGTGACTCGTGTGCGGGCCAGGGCGGTTGTCGGAGGGGCGAGGAGCACGGTTCTCGTCAGCGGTGACCGGGGAGGTAGTCGAACCAGTCGAAGTGCACGGCGCCCTCGGTGGCGTACAGGCCGACGACCCGGCCGGTGAAGCCTCCGGCGACTTCGGTCGAGAGGTAGCGGCCGTCCAGAGAGGCCATGTCCGTCATCGTCCCGTCGGACGCCTCGACACCGAAGATCAGGGTGTCGGGGCCGGTGCGCGCGTCATGGGGCTCGGGGGCCCTGCCGGTGTGCACGGTCAGGACGACGGGCCCCGTGGGCAGTGGCAGTTCCGCTGCCACGGTGCGCAGCGATCCGATCCGGGCGATCACCCGGGCGGTGCCGTCGGGCCGGGCCTCGACGGCGTAGTGGTGCCGGTCGTCGAGGCGGACGGCGAGGCCGCCACTGCCTTCGGCGGGGTCGATCAGGGTGCGTGCCCGGAAGGTGAGGTGCTGCTGGCGTCGTCCCAGCAGGACGGCATCGGGTTCGTCCAGGGATGCGCCGCGGGCACGCAGGGTGAGCCAGCCGGGGCGCTCCCGGGTGCTGTAGTGCTCGGCGGGGCGGTCGAGCAGGGAGATCCAGGAGTGCCGCAGTTCGGTGGAGGCGAAGTCGTCGCGCTCGGCGGACGGCGGTGTCGGCACCAGAGGCCAGGGCATGGTGGGGAGTTCGGGTCCGACCTCGCCGACGACGGGCCAGCCGTCGACCCACGAGACGGGGGCCAGGAAGGTCTCCCTGCCCAGGACGTGCCAGCCGGGGGTGCCGCCCTGCGGGCGGACGCCGAGCAGCACCATCCACCAGGAGCCGTCCACGGCCTGGACGAGGTCGGCGTGACCGGTGTTCTGGACGGGCCCGCTGGTGCTGCGGCGGGTCAGGATCGGGTTGGCCGGACAGGGCTCGAACGGGCCGTCGGGCGAGGGGCCGCGGGCGACGGAGACACAGTGGCCGCGTTCGGTGCCGCCTTCGGCGATCAGCAGGTACCAGTGGTCGCCGATGCGGTACAGGTGCGGGGCCTCGGGGGCGGCGGCGCCCGGGGTGCCGGACCACACGGGCCGCAACTCGCCGAAGGTCTCACCCGTGCCGGGGTCGATGCGGATCTGGGAGACCCCGGCGACGGTGCACCAGCAGGTGCCGTCCTCGTCCCAGGCCAGGTCGGGATCGATGCCGGGGACGCCGGGGAGGCGTACCGGGTCGGACCACGGGCCGGCGGGGTCCGTCGCGGTGACGATCAGATTGCCCTCGCCCGGCGTGACGTTGGTGACGATCAGCCAGAACCGCCCGTCGTGATGGCGCAGGGTGGGCGCGTACAGGCCCCCGGAGGAGGGGGTGTCCCGGGGCAGGCGGAGCTGGCCGGGCCGGTCCAGGGCGTTGCCGATCTGTACCCAGTTGACCAGATCCCGGCTGTGGAACACGGGGATGCCCGGGAAGTACTCGAAGCTGGAGCAGGCGAGGTAGTAGTCCTCGCCGACGCGGCAGATGCTGGGGTCCGGATGGAACCCCGGGATCACCGGGTTGGCGGCGGGCACCGGTGCGTACTCGTCGGACACCTCTGCAGGTCCTTTCGGCAGGATGGTTCGGTTCGGCGCTCCCCGGGTGCGGCCGGGTACACGTACATGCAGGCGGGAAGTCCCTTGCAGAGCCGGTGCCCGTGCGGCGGTCGCCACAGCCTCTCGACGCCGTTGGTGAAGCGCTTCGACGCTGGCAGGCATCCACCCCCGTGTCAAGAGATGGGCTCGCGAAAACGTCGGTGACCACCGGAGTTGGTGTCTCCCCGCACGGCTCCCGCGTGGTGGTGGGGCCGCGCCTGACCTCGTCCACCCCTGCCGGATGTCTCGACAGTCGAAGCGCTTCGAAAGGTGGGTGACGGCCCTTCTGTCGGCCGGTGTTCCGGGCCGTGGGCATCGCCGGTCCGCGGTGCCTGCCGTGGCGGGCCTCGCTGTCGGCATCCCGAGGGGTCCCTGTGTCGCCCGCCTCCTCCGCCGTGTCCGATGTCGCGTTCGGGGTCGGCGGTGCGTCGGTGAGTCGGCGAACGTGGCGGTCGTGGGGCGGTCGCTCCGGGCGGCCTGCGCGGCCGTGCGGCTGCGGCGATCACGTGCGCCGGTACGGGGCTGCCTGAAAATAGTAGCCATGGATATAATAGCCATGTAATGTGTCGGGCATGAGCAAGGCTTCCCCGGGCCCCACGCCCGGTTTCCTGGTGTGGCGGCTCGCCAACAAGTGGCGCGTCGCGGTCGATCGTGCGATGGCTCCGCTGGGCCTCACCCATGCGCAGTACTCGCTGGTCGCGTCGCTGTACGGCATGCAGCGCGCCGGCGAGCGGCCCAGCCAGCGCCGGCTCGCCGACCACACGGGCATGGAGGCGCTGTACGTCTCGAAGCTGGCGCGCGCCCTGGAGTCGGCCGGCCTGATCGAGCGCACCCGCGACCCCCGCGATCCGCGCGCGGTGCAGCTCGCCCTCACCGAGCAGGGCCAGGCCGTCACGCGGCAGGCCCTCGCGGTGGTCCAGGACCTGCTCCAGCAGTTGCTGGAGCCCCTCGGCGGCCTCGACGCCCCGCGGGCACGCGCGTTCACCGACGAGCTGACGGCCCTGCTCGACGCACCTCTCGCTCCATCCGTACCGAACGACGAGAACACTCAGGGGGCAACACCATGACCGGTACCGCAGCCGCACCCGCACCCGCCGACGCCCGCGCGCTCGGCCTGGCCCACTACGCCGCCCGCGGCGTCCTGGAGCACGTCCTGGCCCGGCACGGCGTCACGTTCCAGCAACAGGTCGCCCTGCGCGCGGTCGTCACGGCCGACGCCCCGCAGACGCCGGACGACCTCGTCGCCCAGGTCCGGGGCTCCCTCAAGGCGGATCCGGCCGACATCCGCGCCACGTTCGACGAACTGCTGGCCCGACGGCTGCTCGTCGCGGACGGCGCGCGCCTTCACCCCACCGACGCGGGGCGCGAACTGCTCGCCGCCGCCGCTGCGGAGTCCGCCCCCGTCTCCGCCCGCATCTGGGGCGGGATACCCGACGAGGACCTCGCCGCCGCTGGCCGCGTCCTCGCCCTGGTCACCGAACGGGCCAACGCGGAGCTCGCAAAGCTGACCTGACCGCCCGCCATGGCCGGGTGGCCGGTCGTGACCGGCCACCCGGTACCGGATCATGGCGATCGGACAGGTCGCTCGGGCGCCACAGGTCCGTCCGCCGCAGTCGTACGAACGCAGGGCCGGGCCGAGACGGTCGGGACCTGCAACCGGTGGGGCGCGTGATGTCACCGCGCAGCCGGGCGCCGTTGCCGGTACCGCAGAGGTTCGCCCAGCACCTTGATGTCGCAGGTCAGGGCATACCTCCCGTGGCCGCGCGCCGCCCGTGCGGCCCGGCCGGCAGGGTGACCGTCCGCGCTGCGGCGGCCGCCCGCGGGAAACCCCGGCGGCGCAGGGCGCAGCCCTGGCTCCCTGAAGGGTGATCGCAAACACCGGTCCCGAAAAGATCACTGCATCGGGCTAAACCCATGGGTTTACGGGGCCGATCGGCCCTGCCGACGGCTAACTTCCTTCTGGAGACGAGCGGATCGCGTGGTTTGCGCGAATTGCGCGGGCATCCGCCTGTTCATCCCCGGTCACAGAGGACATGGACGTGTGCCGGGCACCGTTCCTATGAAGGAGAGCCCGCCCGATGACGGTGGACACCAGCCAGCACGTGCAGTCGGAGCCGACCAGGCAGAGCAGCCTGGGCACGGCGGCTGCGCGCAACCTTGCCACCACCACCAAGTCCGCTCCGCAGATGCAGGAGATCACCTCCCGCTGGCTGCTGCGGATGCTCCCCTGGGTGGAGACCAAGGGCGGCACCTACCGGGTGAACCGACGGCTGACCTACACCGTCGGGGACGGGCGCATCGACTTCGTCCAGGACGGCGCCCGCGTCCGGGTGATCCCCCGCGAGCTCGGCGAACTCGCGCTGCTGCGCGGCTTCGAGGACGTCGCCGTACTGACCGCGCTCGCCGACCGCTGCGTCCAGCGCGAGTTCCGTGCGGGCGAGGTGCTCGCCGAGCGGGGCACTCCCGCCGAGTCGATCCAGCTGATCGCCCACGGCCGGGTCGGCCAGACCTCCGAAGGCCGTTACGGTGACGTGGTGGCGGTCGGCGTGCTGGCCGACGGCAGCCACTTCGGCGAGAACGCCCTGCTGGACGCCGACGCGAGGTGGGAGTCCACCGTCACGGCCGAGACCGCCGGCACCCTGCTCACCCTCTCGCGCGCCGACTTCCACGCCGTGCTGTCCACGGCGCCGGGCCTCCGGGCCCACCTGGAGCGGTTCGCCGAGATTCCGCTCCAGCGGCAGAACCGGCACGGCGAGGCCGAGATCGCCATGTCGGCCGGCCACACCGGCGAAGCCGAACTGCCCGGCGCGTTCGTCGACTACGAACTCAACCCGCGCGAGTACGAGCTGTCCATCGCCCAGACCGTGCTGCGGGTCCACACGAGGGTCGCGGACCTCTACAACGAGCCGATGAACCAGACCGAGGAGCAGCTCAGGCTCACCATCGAGGCGCTGCGCGAGCGCCAGGAGTACGAGCTGATCAACAACCCCGAGTTCGGGCTGCTCCACAACGCCGCCTTCAAGCAGCGGATCCAGACCTACTCGGGTGCGCCGACCCCGGACGACCTCGACGAACTGCTCTGCCGCCGACGTGGGTCCCGGTTCTTCCTCGCCCACCCCCGGGCGATCGCGGCCATCGGCCGTGAGTTCAACTCCCGCGGACTCTACCCGGACCACGTCGACCTCGGCGGACAGCAGGTCCCCGCCTGGCGCGGGGTCCCGATCCTGCCCTGCAGCAAGATCCCGATCAGCAAGGAGAACACCACCTCGATCCTCGTGATGCGGACCGGGGAGGACAAGCAGGGCGTCATCGGCCTGCACCAGACCGGCCTGGCGGAGGAGTACGAGCCGGGCCTGTCGGTCCGGTTCATGGGGATCGACGAGCGGTCGATCATCTCCTACCTCGTCAGCACCTACTACTCCGCGGCGATCTTGGTGCCCGACGCGCTCGGCGTGCTGGAGGACGTGCAGATCGGCCGCAGGCACGGCTAGACCGCCTCTGCCAGGGCTGCCAGGTCTGCCCGGCCGCGCACGCAGCGTGCGGTGTCGTTCGCCGCGGGGCGCCGGACCCCGACCGGGCGTCGGGCCCGGTCGGCTGCCGGGCCTGCCCCGGAGCCGTGGCCATCCGGCGGGGCGCGGGGCGCCGAGGCACAGCCGGCCCGGCCCGGGCGTCATGGTCCGGGAGAACCGGTCCGGAAGAGCCGGTCCGGGAGACGGCCGGACGGGCCCGCCCGATGAAACCGCAGCACACACCCCTCGGTCCGGCCCGGCGTGCCCGGGGTCCGCGACGTCCCACCACTCACCCAGGAGCTACCGATGCCCGTACCTGCGCCTCCCCCCGCGCAGTCGAGGCCGCCGTCCGCCCCGGGCCCCGGGCCCCTCACGCACGGCCGCGGCGCCGGTTCCGTCCCCGGAACCGGGGGTGGCGGCCTCCCCGGACCGCCCTCGCTGCCCTTCTCCGCCCCGGCAGCCGCCCCTGTCTCCGTCCCCGCCCCCGTCTCCGTGACCGTCGACGAGCCGGGCGTCGGTCCGGCGGTGAACCCCGTGCCGCAGGGTGCTGCCGCGGTGCGGACAGCACCGAGCCCCGTGCTCGAACGGATCCTCCGCGGCCCGAGCGGTCTCGGTACGGCGGGGCTGTACATGACCCGTCACGAGGAGCCGCCCGCGCCCGCGCAACCGGCAGCGGCGGGCAATCCGGTTCCGGGTCTCTACCACCACCCGGTGGCCGAACCCGACCCCGTGCGGGTGGAGGAGGTCGGCCGTCGGATCAAGGCCTGGGCGGTGGACGAGGTCGAGCTGTTCCCGCCGGACTGGGAGGACCAGTTCGACGGCTTCTCGCTGGGGCGCTACATGGTCGCCTGCCATCCCGATGCCCCCACCGTCGACCACCTGATGATCGCCACCCGGTTGATGGCGGCGGAGAACGCCCTGGACGACGTCTACTGCGAGGACCACGGCGGCTCGCCCGTCGGGCTCGGCGGCCGTCTGCTGCTGGCCCACACCGCGCTCGACCCGCTCCACACGACGACCGAGTACCAACCGGAGTGGGCGGCATCGCTCCACGCGGACGCGCCGCGGCGCGCCTACCGCTCGGCCATGCAGTACTTCGTCCAGGAGGCCGGCCACGCCCAGGCCGACAGGTACCGGCACGACATGGCCCGGTTGCACCTGGGCTACCTCGCGGAGGCGGCCTGGGCCGAGACGGACCACGTGCCGGAGGTGTGGGAGTACCTGGCGATGCGGCAGTTCAACAACTTCCGCCCCTGCCCCACCATCACCGACACCGTCGGCGGCTACGAACTCCCCGCGGACGTGCACGCCCTGCCCGCCATGCAACGGGTCATCGCGCTCGCCGGGAACGCCACCACCATCGTCAACGACCTGTACTCGTACACCAAGGAACTCGCCAGTCCCGGTCGGCACCTGAACCTTCCGGTGGTGATCGCCGAACGCGAGGACTGCTCCGTCCGCGACGCCTACCTGAAGGCCGTCGAGGTCCACAACGACCTGATGCGCGCCTTCGAGGCCGAGGCCGCCGACCTGGCCGTCAGCTGCCCGGCCCCGAACGTGCTCCGCTTCCTGCGGGGCGTCGCCGTGTGGGTCGACGGCAACCACTACTGGCACCGGACCAACACCTACCGCTACAGCCTGCCCGATTTCTGGTAAGAACGGATTCACCTGTGACCAGCACTGACCTCACCACCGCGACCACCCCGGCGTTCATCCCCGGCCCGGCGACGCCCTACCAGGGTGACATCGCCCGGTACTGGGACCACGAGGCCCGGCCCGTGAACTTGCGCCTGGGCGACGTCGACGGTCTGTACCACCACCACTACGGCATCGGCGACATCGACCACGCCGCCCTCGGCGACACCGAGGACAGCACGTACGAGAAGAAGCTGGTCGCCGAACTCCACCGCCTGGAGTCGGCACAGGCCGAGGTCCTCCTGGACCACCTCGGGGCCGTCGGGCCCGGTGACACCCTCGTGGACGCCGGCTGCGGCCGCGGGGGCTCGATGGTGATGGCCCACCAGCGCTTCGGCAGCAAGGTCGAGGGCGTCACCCTGTCGGCCAAGCAGGCCGACTTCGCGAACCGGCGCGCCCACGAACTGGGCATCGACGACTCGGTGCGCGCCCGCGTCTGCAACATGCTCGCCATGCCCTTCGAGACCGGCCGGGCCGCGGCGTCGTGGAACAACGAGTCGAGCATGTACGTCGACCTGGAGGACCTCTTCGCCGAGCACTCCCGGATCCTCGGCGTCGGCGGTCGCTACGTGACCATCACCGGTTGCTGGAACCCCCGTTACGGCCAGCCGTCGAAGTGGGTCTCCCAGATCAACGCGCACTTCGAATGCAACATCCACTCCCGCCGGGAGTACATGCGGGCCATGGCCGACAACCGCCTCGTTCCGCAGGCCGTCATCGACCTGACCCCGGCGACCCTGCCGTACTGGGAGCTGCGGGCCACGTCCTCGCTGGTCACCGGCATCGAGGAGGCGTTCATCAACTCGTACAAGGACGGCTCGTTCCAGTACCTGCTGATCGCAGCCGACCGCGTCTGACCACCAGGGGCGGGCGCCGCATCCGCCGCGGAGCATGCCGCGTCGGAGCGTGCCGACCGGCCGTCGCCCGACGGCCGGTCGGTGAGCCCGGTGGTCACGCCCCGGCAGGTCCACCCGGACGTCGGGAGTTCCGCGGACGGCGCGCGCGTCGGCAGCGCGCAGCCCTGCGAAGGTGAACCGTCACGCCGCGGGGGGTTCCGGTGGGGGCAGGCGCTCAGAACCTCCTGAGCCATGGACGTGCGCCTTCGGGCAAACGGCCGGGGCGGAATTCCCGGCGACCGCAGTGATCCGACCGCCCGTCAATTCCCGACCCTCCGGGAGATGAGCGGTCAGGGTCTGTGAAACCCCAGGTCAGGAAGGACTGTCAGTGTCCCACCGTAGTGTGGGAACAACGTCGGAGGGGACGCCGGAAATGGCGTCGAAAGGGCGTTGGAAAAGGGGTATGGCCATGTCTGCGAAGAGGATCAACCACAAGGTCAACCACGTCTCGCTCGTGGTCGACAAGTCGGGCTCGATGCGCCAGCACGAGGCGCAGCTCGTCCGCGTGGTGGACGAGTTCGTGAAGGGCCTCCAGGAGGAGTCCGACCGGCTCGGGCACGAGACCCGCATCAGCCTCTACGCGTTCGACCACGAGGTGCAGAACCTCGTCTGGGACATGGACGTCAAGCACCTGCCCTCCCTGAAGGGCCTGTACAAGGTCGACAACGGTGCGACCGCGCTCATCGAGGCGGCCGTCAAGTCCATCGACGACCTGAAGAACATCTGGGAGGGCTACGGCGAGCACTCCTTCCTCCAGGTCGTCGTCACCGACGGCCAGGAGAACGCCTCCGGCTGCTCGGAGACCGGCCAGATGCACACCCGCCTGGGCGGCGCCCGGGGCACCGCCGTCCTGCGCACGTGGATGGACCGCATCCAGAGCGGCATGGACAACCTCCCCGACCACTGGACGTCGGCGATCCTGGTCCCGAACTCCCTGGCCAAGCGCACCGCCCAGGAGTACGGCTTCCCCGCGGGCAACATCGCGATCTGGGACGCGGACTCCAGCAAGGGGGTCGAGGAGGCCATCGGCACCGTCAAGTCGGCGGCGACCAGCTTCCTGCGGGGCCGCGAGCAGGGCGTGCGCGGCACCCGGAACCTGTTCGCCATGGGCCAGGACCTGAACACCGCCGAGGTCAGGGCCAACCTCGACGCCCTGGACACCGGCAGGTACATCCTGGTCCCGGTCGACCAGCCGATGCCGATCCGCGACTTCGTCACCAGCGCCGGGCACCCGTACAAGACCGGCTGCGCCTACTACGAACTGTCCAAGCGCGAGAAGGTCCAGGGTGGCAAGCAGCTCGCCGTGGCGGAGAAGGACCCGGCCACCGGCCGGATGACGGGCAGGGTCTTCTCCGGCCCGGCGGCCCGCCAACTGCTCGGCCTGCCGCAGTCGGAGGCCACGGTCAAGCCGGGCGACAACCCGTCGTACACCGTGTTCGTCCAGTCGACCTCCGTCAACCGGAAGCTGGTGCAGGGCACCAAGCTGCTCGTCCTCCTGTAGCCGGCATCCGCCGGGTCGGCGACCGCAGGACGGCGGTCCACCTCCCGGGCCCCGGGCCACGAGGTCGGTGCGGACCCCGGCGGCGAGGCCAGGCAGGCCGTGGACGATCCCGACGAGTCGGGGCCGCAGGTGCGGGTCCGGCCGAAGGGCCGGACAGGAGCGGAGATCGTGAATTCCCGGCCCGCCCCGGCGTCGGGCCCGCGCCGGGAACTACTGTCGCGAGCATGGTCGAACACGATGCCCTCCGTGCCACCCGCGAGGCCTACGACGCCGCTGCCGACACCTACGCACAGCTGTTCCGCGACACGCTGCACGACAGGCCCCTGGATCGCGCGATCATCAGCGCCTTCGCCGAGGTCGCACGGACGAGCGGGGACGGTCGGGTCGCGGATCTGGGGTGCGGACCCGGCTACGTCACCGCCCATCTCGACGGGTTGGGGCTCTCGGCGTTCGGCGTCGACGCCTCTCCCGCGATGATCGAGCTGGCCCGACAGGCCTATCCCGGTCTGCAGTTCGACGTGGGGTCGATGGCCGCGTTGGACATCGCCGACGGCGTCCTCGGCGGCGTATTCTCACGCTGGTCCATCATCCACACCCCGCCGCAGGAACTCCCCGTCATCCTGGCGGAGTTCCACCGCGTGCTCGCACCCGGCGGTCACCTGCTGCTCGGCTTCTCGGCGAGCGACGACGCGTCCCACCCGACACAGGTCTTCGATCACGCGGTCGCGCCGGCCTATCGATGGTGGCCGGACCACCTCGCCGCACTGCTGCGCACGTCCGGGCTGGCCGAGGTGGCCCGGATGGTTCGTGAGCCTCAGCCCACCGACCGGCGTCAGTTCCGGGAGATTCACCTGCTCGCCCGCAAAGCCTAGGCAGGGCCGGTCGTTGGCGTTGCCGTCCTCGAACTCCCGGGAGCTCCGCCCCCGGGGAGAGGTGCCGCCGCCGCAGGCCCGGGCATGCGCGATCATGGTCGGATGGACTCTCGATTCCTCGGTATCCCTGATCTGGTCGAAGCGCCGACCGTGGCGGTCGTGGTCGACGTCATGCGGGCGTTCACCGTGGCCGCCTGGGCGTTCGCCCGGGGGGCGGAAAAGATCGTGCTGGCCGGGTCGCTGGACGAAGCGCTCGCACTCAAGGCCCGCCATCCGGACTGGGTGGCGCTGAAGGACGGTCCGCCCGCACCCGGGTTCGACGCGGTCAACTCGCCGGCCCTGCTGCGGTCCGTCGACCTCGGCGGACGGACCGTCGTGCAGAAGACCACGGCAGGCACGGTCGGCGCCCTCGCGGTCAAGGAGGCGTCGCTGGTGCTGTGCGCCGGGTTCGTGGTGGCGGAGGCGACGGCCCGGCTCCTGCGGGCACGCGAGTGCGGCAGTGTCACGTTCGTGGTGACAGGCGAGGACGGGCGCGCCGAGGAAGACCTGGCGTGCGCCCAGTACATCGCTCGGAGGGCCGCCGGGGCGGAGGCGGATGCCGCCGAGTTCCTCCGCCGCGCCGGCGGGTCGCTCGCCGCCACCGAGTTGGCGGAGGGCGTGCGTCAAGGAGCCCACCCGGATGACGTCGCGCTCTGCCTTGAGCTCGACCGGTTCCCGTTCGCCATGGTGGCGACCTTGGAGGACTCGCTGATGGTCCTCCGTCCGTGCCCCGCGCCTTCGCCGACCGGCGCGGTCTCGACCTGATCGCCGGCTGAGGTCCGACCGCCCCCGCGCCGATACGCCGGCCGGCACATCGGCAGATCGGCGCGGGGGCCCGGCCGCGGGCGGCTACTTCCGGTCGGTGGTCTCCGGGGTGATCGTGTAGATCTCCACCTCGCCGAGGTAGAGCAGGTCCTCGACGTACTCGTCGAGGTCGTCGTACAGCAGGTTCTCCGTCCAGGTGCGGTGCTCCATGATCCACGCGGCCAGGGCCGTCCGGTCCCCGGCGGCGAGCAGTCGGTCGAGCGCGGTCTGTGCGGAGAGGGCCTGGTCAGGGGTGATCGACTGGTGCTTGCCGGCCGCCGCGTGCTTGAGCGTGACGTCGATCTCGTCGCCGTAGCGCAGTACGGTCTGCAGTGCGAGCGCGTGCTTCATGGCCGCGGCCGACAGGATGCCGAACGGGTGCGAGGCGTACGTCCCGTCGGGCAGCTTGACGGTGTTCTCCCGTTCGAAGTCGGTGCCCGCGGACTGCGGATCGGCGTTGACGAACGCCACCCGGCTGCCCGGGGGAGCGGACCGCAGCAGCTTCTGCTCGTTTACGTCGGCGACGGGCTCCTGGGCCTTGACGCGGTCGGTGGCGGGGGTGCGCAGCCGGTACTCGGAACCCTGCGACTCCCTGAACCAGAGCTTGTGGTGGGTCAGCCCGGTGGAGGCGTGATCCTTGAGGTTGAACGGCCGCTTGACCGACTGGTCGAACGTCTCCTTGCCGACCGCCGCGGCCCACGCGCCGAGCTGGACGGCCTGCACGAACGTGGCGCAGTCCAGCGTCCAGGCACCGGAGTTGTCCGCCAGCTCGCGCACCGCGTCGTACGGCGACCGGTCGTTGCGCAGTTGCAGGAAGGCGTCGTCACCCTGCCCCTGCTGCGCCCAGTTCAGCTTGTTGTACGCCTTCGCCCGCCCGGTGTTCTCGAACACCGGTTTCCCGGCGAGGATCCTGCGCGCGGTGAGGTCCACCTGCGCCCGGTACGCGTACGCGTAGACGCTGCGGCCGGTGAGGCACCCGCCGAGGCTCAGCAGGACGGCGTCCACCGAGGTGAACACCGTCCGCCCGGCCTCTGCCAGCTCCGGCAGCGCGGCGACGTACCCGTCGTGCCAGACGACGCCGCTCTCCTTGTCGGCGGCCAGCGCCCCCAGTTTTGCGAGAAGTTCCTGTCCCGTGTACTGCTGACCCGCAACGGTGAACACCGATGGTCCCCCCATCCGCTTCGAACCTGACGGTTCCCCTGCGGTCAACACTAGTGACTCTCCGTCACCACGTCCATGGATTCTGCACAACGGCACCCCGCCCTCGCACCCCCGCATCCCGCTCCGCACGGAGCGCCGACCTGCGGCCCCCGACCCCCGGCAGGGCCGGCCGGGCCGGGTCGGTGGCGGGCGTCCGGTCAGAGCCAGTCGATCAGGGCGGGGGAGGGGCCGGTGAGGGTCTCGCCGGTGACGGGGACGCGGTGGGGCGTGCCGCCCGTGGCGGGGACGGTGAACAGCTCGTGCGGGAGGCCCGACGTGCCGGACGACGAGCCGTCGGCCTCGCTGAGGAAGGCGACCGTGGTGGCGGACGGATCGGCGATGGGGCTCCAGACGGTGCGGTTGGTCTCCGGGATGAGCTTCGTGCCGTCGGTGCCCCAGTCCATGAGGTCGGTGTCCTTCTCCGCCTTGAACGGCGAGCGGTAGACCATGTGGTTGCCGCTGTCGGTGGACAGGTAGGCGTCGTGGCCGAGGAAACCGGTGACCCGGAACGCCCCCTTGTCCTGTCCCGCGGGTCGGGAGAAGGGCGCGCATCCGGCGCACAGGCCGGTGATCCGCGACGGGGCGTCGACGGTGTAGTTGACCTCGTCGACACGGGCCGCCTCGCGGGCCGCGGCCGGATCGGAGCCCTCCAGGCGCCAGACGGCGGGCGGCTGCTTCCAGGCCCCGTCGCTCGGGCGGTGTGCGAAGTAGAAGGCGCCGTCGGGACCGAAAGCCGGGCTGTCGTCGGTGGTGGTGGAGGCGAAGTCGGCGCCGGCCGGTTCTGCGGCGGTGACGTCGGTGAAGGCGCCGGAGCGGTCGATCCACCCGACGTGCCCGGTTCCGTCGGGCAGGGTGCGCTTCGCGACGGCACGGGTGAGGTCGGCGGAGAACAGGTGGCGCTGGGCGATGGGCCCGTTGTCGTTCATGGCGGCGTACTCGGCGTCCAGGCGGACGTCGTCGTCCGCGGGGGTGAAGGAGGCCAGGAGGGTGGACGTGCCGGTGCCGGGGTCGACGACGGCCAGGCGCCAGCTGCCGCCCTGGAGCGAGGAGTACACGATGCCGGACGGGCGCGGTTCGGTGGTGGGGGAGGGGGAGGCGGATCCGGAAACCCGGGCGGAGGCGGAGTCGTCCGCCCGGGGTCCGCCCGGCGTCGCCGTGTCGGCGGCAGGGCCACCGGCCTGACCGCACGCCGTGAGGAGGGCCGCCGCCGACGCGAGGACGGCCCGGGTACCGCGTCCTGTGGGGCGGTGGGATCCGGCTGGGTGGATGCGCATGGGTGGGCCTCTCCGACTCTCCCCCGGGCAAGGGGGCGGGCGGGGCCCGTCGGCCCCGGCCGTGTTCTCCGTCTGTGTGCTGCACGCTCCGTGTGCCGACGACGCCGACGGCGGGCCGGGGACCGGACGGCGACCCCGTCGCCGCACCTCTCCGTTCCCGACCGGGCGTCACCGACCGCTCCGTCGGAGGGTATGCACGGGGGTCGGCGCCTGTGCGCTGCCTTCCGGTACCCGGGTTTTCCCGGGCTTCCCGTGGTAGGGAGCGGTTCACTCCTGCACGCCTCGTGGCGGCCATGGGCCGGTCGGATCGGCACGAGATCCCATAATCAGGGCACCGACCCACATTCGCGACACCGCGCGCGGGCCACTTTCGGCCGGGCAGGAACCTGCCCTGTGATCGACAACTCCCCTGGGGGAGCGACCTGTTGTCCGTGGTGGCCCCGCGGCGTCATCGCCCCGGAAAGGGTGTCGGCAGTTCCGGGGGCCACACATCCCACTGCTGCGGGCCGGGACCTGCTAAAGTCTACGTAGTTGCAGTAGTGGTTCCCATGAACTTGTGTGCGCCTGCTGATGTGTCGCAGGCGCATTTCTGTTTCCCGGCTCTTCCCCGGGTGGGTCATCATCGCGGCACTCGGGGTTCGCACGGTGCGGACTTCGGACAGCCCCTTGAAGGAGATTTTTTATGGCTAATGGCACTGTGAAGTGGTTCAACGCGGAAAAGGGCTTCGGCTTCATCGAGCAGGAGGGTGGCGGCCCGGACGTCTTCGCCCACTACTCGAACATCAACGCCAACGGCTTCCGCGAGCTGCTCGAGGGCCAGAAGGTCGAGTTCGACGTCACGCAGGGCCAGAAGGGCCCGCAGGCCGAGAACATTCGTCCGCTGTAGTTTTCGCCAGGGCACCCGCCTGGCAACAGGGGCCCGCACCGCGTACACGTACGGTGCGGGTCCCTGTGCATTGCGCCCGACGCGCCCTTCCCGGCCGCCCGGGCCCCTTGGCTCCGCCACCGGTGCCGCCCCCACGCGAGACACACAGTGCCGCGTCCGGATCGGCGCCCTGCCGTGACATCTCACGGTTCGAGGCTCTTCGCTCCCGCACGTCGGTGAGCGCCGACCGTAGGTGACGTGCCGCACGGTTCTACCGTCCACGCCCCGCTCTTCACACTTCTGGCCCGTTCCTTGCGATCTCCGCCGGCGCCCACGCCGCGGAGTCCTCCTCGCGACGTGCCGCCCTGAGGAAGGTTTTCGCATGAACCGCTCCAGTCGCTCCTCGTACCAGAACGCCAACTCGCGCTCCGCCGGAGGCTCACGCGCCGGCGGCAGCGCCTACGGCTCCCGCTTCGGCAGTGGCAGTGGCAGTGGCTCGGGTTCCCGCTTCGGCGGTGGCTCGGGCTCCGGCTCCGGCTCCGGCTCGCGCTACGGCGGCGCATCGCGCTCCTCCGGTTCGTCCCGGCGTCAGGGCTCGTCCGTCCAGGGCGAGTTCGCGATGCCGGTGAGCACCACGCCGTCGCTGCCCGCCGTCGAGTCCTTCGACGAGCTGGACATGCCGAAGGCGCTGCTGCAGACGCTGACCCGGCAGGGCGTCACCTCGCCGTTCCCGATCCAGGCCGCGACGCTGCCGAACTCGCTGGCCGGCCGCGACGTCCTCGGGCGTGGCCGCACCGGCTCCGGCAAGACCATCGCCTTCGGCCTCGCCGTGCTGGCGCGTACCGCCGGTCAGCGGGCCGAGCCCCGCCGCCCGCTGGCCCTGGTGCTGGTGCCGACGCGCGAGCTGGCCCAGCAGGTCACCGAGGCCCTCACGCCCTACGCCCACGCGGTCCGGCTGCGCCTGGCGACCGTGGTCGGCGGGATGTCGATCGGCCGTCAGGCCCAGGCGCTGAACCGCGGTGCGGAGGTCGTGGTGGCCACGCCCGGCCGACTGAAGGACCTGATCCAGCGCGGTGACTGCCAGCTCGACGGGGTGGGCATCGCGGTGCTCGACGAGGCCGACCAGATGGCCGACATGGGCTTCCTGCCGCAGGTCACCGAGCTGCTCGAACAGGTCGCCACCGGCTGCCAGACGATGCTGTTCTCGGCCACCCTGGACCGCAACGTCGACCGGCTGGTGCGCCGCTTCCTGGAGGACCCGGTCACCCACTCCGTGGACCCGTCCGCCGCGACGGTCAGCACCATGGAGCACCACGTGCTGCACGTGCAGAACCGCGACAAGGACGCCGCGATCGCGCACATCGCCTCCCGCGAGGGCGGCGTGATCATGTTCACCGACACCAAGCACGGCGCCGACCGCCTGGTGCAGGACCTGCTCGCGAACGGCGTCAAGGCCGCGGCGCTGCACGGCGGCAAGTCCCAGCCGCAGCGCACCCGCACCCTGGAGCAGTTCCGCACCGGCCAGGTGACCGCGCTGATCGCGACCAACGTCGCCGCCCGCGGCATCCACGTCGACGGGCTCGACCTGGTCGTCAACCTCGACCCGCCGGCCGACCACAAGGACTACCTGCACCGCGGCGGACGCACCGCCCGGGCCGGCGAGTCCGGCCGGGTCGTCACCCTGGTGCTCCCCAACCAGCGGCGCGAGATGGCCCGGATGATGGCCACCGCCGGCATCACCCCGACCTCCGCCCAGGTGCACTCCAGCGACGAGGAGCTGGCCCGCATCACCGGCGCCCGCGTCCCCACCGGCGTGCCCGTCGTCGTCGCCGCCCCGGTGGTCGAGCGTCCCCGCCGCAGTGCCTCCGCCGGCCGCAACCGCCGCAGCCGGCCCTCCTTCACCGGCCGCACCCCGCAGACCGGCACCGGCTCCCGCAGCGCCGCACCGAGGCGCGACGCCCTCTCCGCCTGAGCACCGCGTGGGCCCGGCCCGATCCACGGGCCGGGCCCACGCAGGGCACCGAGCACCAGAAACCGGTTCCACGACGACGGCCCGCCGGACCACCCGCCCGCCAGTGCCCGCCCGCCAGTGCCGCCCGCCGGTCCCGGCGGGACCACCGCGAAGGAGCTCGCCCATGACCATCGTTCTCGAACAGCCCACTGCCACGGTCGGCGACCTGATGAAGCACCCGGAACTCCAGATCGGCGACGACGTCACGGTCGACACGGCGATGGACATCCTGCTGAGCTCCGGAGCGGACCACGCCCTGGTCCGTGACGAGGAGGGCCGCTGTGCCGGACTGCTGACCCGCCTGCACCTCGCGCCCTTCCAGGCCCGGTCCTGGTACACCGAGCGCACCCCGGTGCGCAACATCGTGCACGACCGCGCCCCGTTCGCGACCGTCGGCATGCCCGCCACCGTCGCGGCCGACGCCATGCGCTCCCGCGGCCTGGACACCTGGCCGGTCGTCGACGAGGACGGCCATGTCGTCGGCCTCATCAGCGCCTACGGCCTGTCCGAGAACTGATCGCGTCGCCCCGACGGGCACGGTCCCTCCGGCCGGCCCGGATGCGGCGGGCCTGATCCGCGAGGTCGCCCCGGACGAGGACCGTGCCGACCTCGGCACCGGGACGGCTGCCGGGCCCGGCGCTCGGCACGGTCGAACGGGCGCCGTCGAGCAGCGCCGGCCGGTGTCGGCTGATCCCGGCGGGCCCTGCGGAAGGCGCGGAGCCCGCCCGGGTCGGATGTCGGTGTCACGCCGTCCAGTACGTCCGCGCCTCTCACCGGTGTGAGAGGGCGAGATCCTGCCCTCCCCGGTGACCACCTCCAGGTCGGGAGGAAGCCCCGTCGAGCCTGCTCCGGGGTAGGTGGCGCGTGCCGTCCGCCCGCCGCGCCCGCGGGCCGGGCCCGGTCAGAGCAGGCTGCCGCACCACACGTTCCGGGCGAGCCATTCGTCGTGGCCGAACGCCGCCCGCCCGGTCCTCACGGGCTTCCCGGACCGTTCGCGCGAGGAGCGCACCTCCGGTGGAACGTCCGCCCGACACCCACAAGGGAGACCTTCCACGACCCGCGGCAGCGTGACCTTCGACGCCTTCCCCGCAGTCGACCAGGCTGACCGCGTTCCTCACGGACGGCCCGCCCGGCGGGGCCTGGCCCGACACCTGTCGAGCCGGTGGTGCGGCCGGGCTCAGACCCAGGTGGTGAACCACATCCGGGCGTGCCAGTCGGCGTACGGGATCGCCTGTCCGGTGTAGACCGGGAGGAAGTAGAGGAAGTTCACGACGATGAGCAGGACGAGTGTCCCGGCGGCCGTCACACCGCGTACGCGGCGCCGCTCGGACGCTCCCGGCGGGCCCAGCGCGGCCGCCAGCATCATCGTGACGGCCAGGCACAGGTAGGGCACGAGGACGACCGCGTAGAAGGAGAAGATCGTGCGGTCCTGGTACAGGAACCACGGCAGGTAGCCGGCGCCCACCGCGCAGAGGACGGCGCCGGCCCGCCAGTCGCGGCGGAGCGCCCACCGGTACAGCAGGTACACGAGGGCGGCGCAGGCCGACCACCACAGGAGCGGAGTTCCGAGCGCGAGGATCGACTGCGGGCAGTCGGCCGTGGCATGGCAGCCGTCCGTCCCGGGCTTCGCCGTCGTGTAGTGGAACAGCACGGGCCGCCCGAGGACCAGCCAGCTCCAGGGGTTCGACTGGTAGGTGTGCGGGCTGTGCAGCCCCACGTTGAACTGGTACACCCCGTACTCGTAGTGCCACAGGCTGCGGAGCGGGGCGGGGATCCACGACCAGGTGCCGCCGCGGCCGTCGGCCCAGTGGCGTCCGTAGGCGTGGTCGGAGAGGAACCAGCCGGTCCAGGTCGCCAGGTACGTCACGGCGGCGACCGGGCCGAGGGCCAGCAGCGACCCGCCGAGGTCCCTGCGCAGCACCGCACGGTAGGGACGGTGCGCCCCCGCCGCGCGGCGCGCGCCGACGTCCCACAGCAGGGTGAGGGCCGCGAAGAAGACGAGGAAGTACAGGCCGTTCCACTTGGTCGAGGCCGACAGTCCCAGGCAGACGCCGGCGGCGAGCCGCCAGGGGCGCACCCCCGTCCCGGCACGGTCGCCGGGGTGCCGGTCCGGGCGCGCTCGGCCGTCCCCGCCGGCCGGCAGGGCCGCCGCGAGCCGGGCCCGCGCACCGTCCCGGTCGACGAGCAGGCATCCGAACGCCGCCAGCACGAAGAACATGACGACGAGGTCGAGCAGGGCGGTGCGGCTCAGCACGAAGTGCAGGCCGTCCACCGCCATCAGTGCTCCGGCCACGCAGCCCAGGAGCGTCGAACGGAACAGGCGGCGTCCGATGCGGCACAGCATCAGCACCGACAGTGTGCCGAGGACGGCCGTCACGAAGCGCCAGCCGAACGGGGTGAGGCCGAACATCCACTCCCCGAGGGCGATCACCCACTTGCCCGCCGGCGGATGAGCGACGAAGGCCCCCGCGTCGGAGAGCGGGACCACCTGGGGACGGGCCAGGATCTGCGGGTCGGAGACCGTGCGGTCCGGCCAGCTGCTCTCGTAGCCGAGCCGCAGCAGGGACCAGGCGTCCTTGGCGTAGTACGTCTCGTCGAACACGACGGCCCGCGGGCTGCCCAGGTGCCGGAAGCGCAGCAGTCCGGCGAAGAGCGCGACCAGCAGCGGACCGCCCCAGCCCGACCACCGCGCCGGCAGGCCCGCCACTGCCGCGGGCAGCCGGGGCCCGCGGCACGTCCGCGACCCGGGCCCGGGAAACGGCACGACCAGGCGGTCGGTCACGGACGTCTGCGGGCGCTCGACGTGGCCGACGGTTCGCAGCCGCTCCTCCCAGGAGGTCGGCCGGCTCTCCGCCGGCTCGTGCGGCACGTCGACGGACGAGGGCGCGTTCTCATGCACCACGTGGTGACTCTCTGCTCGTGGACGACAGGACGTACGGGGACGCGACGGCGCACCGCCGACGGTCACGCGGACGCGGTCGGCGTGCGGCGGTGGTCATACGGGCCCGGTCGGCGTGCGGCGGTGAGGCGGGCCCGGCCGGCCCTCAGCCGGCGGGACTGCTCGAACCCGGCCGGGGCGCCGCCACCCCGGTGACCGAGATCCGGGTCGGCACGGTGGCCGGTCCGGGCGCCGACCGACGGAACGGCATCGGCGCGCCCTCGGCCGTGGACACGGGGCGGACCGTCGACGGCATCGGGGCGGACCCGGTGGAGGCGAGCGGACGGGGCTGCGGACCGCTCGGCCCGCCCTGGGTGAAGGCGCCGGTCAGGACCACCAGCCCGACCCCGAGCCCGGTCACGGCCAGCACCGACCCGGTGGCCGTCCAGGCCGTCCGGGCCCGCTGCCGGGCGCGGACGCCGACGCGCAGCCGGTCCCGGTGCCGGGCCTCGTACGGCGTGTCCTCCTGCCCGTCACGCATCATCCGTGCGAGTTCCTGCTCGAACTGATCCATGGTTCCCCTCCTCACACGACCGGCTCGACGGCCTCGGCCAGAAGCTTCCGCAACCGCGCGACGCCGCGCGCCGTGAGCGAACGGGCGGTACCCACCGGACACCGCAGCACCTCCGCGACGTACTGCTCGGGCAGGTCCTGGTAGTAGCGCAGCACCACCGCGGTCCGCTGCCGCACCGGCAGCAGCGCCAACATGGCCTCCAGCCGGGTCCGTTCGTCCACGGCGGCGGTCTCGTCGTCCACCCCGGGCGGGTCGGGCAGCCGGTCGACAGGGTGCTCGCCCCACCAGCGCCGCCGTGCCGAACGGGCCGCGGCCCGGGCCAGGATCGTGCGCACGTACGCCTCGGGGGCCTGCTCGGCGACCTTCGGCCAGACGAACCACAGCTTGACCAGTGACTCCTGCAGCAGATCCTCGGCCCGGTGGCGGTCCCCGCCGGTGAGCAGCCGCGCCAGGTGGAGCAGCGCCGACCACCGGTCCGCGACGAACCGGTCGAACGCGTCGGCCCGCGCCTGCCCCGTCAACGCCACCCCCTCCATCTCCCCTCGTCCCCCCGCGCCCGCGCCGGACCTGCCTGCGGTCCGGTCGGACCGCAGGGCGGTGCACGCGTCGTCGACCACGTACGCGCTGCCGCGCGACCGCGGACACGCCCTCACCCTTACCAAGGCACCGGCCCCCGCCCCGCTATGCACCTCCGCCCTGTGCCCTGGGTCACATCTGCCGCCCAGTGCCGTCCGGTGGCGTTCGTGCCCCCGTCCGGCGCCCCCGTCCCGGGACCGGCGGGCCGTCACCGTCCCCGCGAGCCGCCGCCCCCGCGCCGCCCTCCTCCCACCGCCGTGCGGTGCGGCTCCCGGCCACGTACGAGGGGTCAGTTGTCCCGCAGTGCAATGGCCTTGTGGAATCGTCGGCGCGCCCGCCCGCCGCAGGTGTCCCGCATCGGACGCTCGTCTACCGCACCGCCCCGCTCCCCGTGGTCGTTGCGTCATGACCGGGACACTGCTGTGATATGTCTGATAACATCTGGGCGCTGGCGGTGCTTGTGGAGCTGCCTAGAGGGGGGGCCAACGTGGCAGGTGTGAGCACGACCGGCGTACGCCGCGTGCAGCCACTGTCGGTGGTGGATCAGGTGACCAAGGAGATCCGGCGGTCCATCCTCGCCGGTGACCTGCCGCCCGGGCAGGAGTTCTCCCTGCGCGAGATCGCAGGCCGCCTCGGTGTCAGCATCATCCCCGTCCGCGAGTCCCTGCGTCACCTCGAAGGCCAGGGCCTCGTCATCACCGAGCGAGGGAAGAGCGCCACCGTCGCCCCGCTCAGCCACGACGACCTGCGCGCCGTCTACCGGCTGCGCCGGCAGATCGAACCGGAGCTCGTCGGACGGGCGTGCCTCCTGCTGACCGACCGCGACCATGCCCGGCTCATGTCCCACCTGGCCATCTTCGGCAACGAGCGCCTCGGACTCGACGAGATCTACGAAGTCCACCACGAGTTCCACCTCGACCTGCTGCGCCCGGCGGCCACCGACTGGGACCTCCGCATGCTCAACATGCTCTGGCACGCGGCCGAACGCTACGTCCGGCTCGCCTTCGGCGGCCGTGACAACGACCCCGACGAGCCCCACCGCCGGGAAGCCGCGCACGCGCAGCTCCTCGCCGCGGTGGCGGAACGCGATCCGGGCCGCGCCGCCCAGGCCGTCATGGTCCACCTCGACACGAACGAGCGGATCGCCCAGCAGGGCATCGCGGCCATCGCGGACTGACGGTTCCCTGCCCGCCGCCGCACCTGTTCGGTGCACCCGCGGCGTTCCTCCGGGCGCGCTGCGGCCGTGCTCTGAGCACGGGGCCCGGGGCCCGTGCGTCGCGATGCCGGTGATGCCGCCCGGCCCGGCGTGACGACCCCGCCCTCCCGCCGCGTGCGTGCACCCCTGCGGCACCTGCCCGCCCCACTCCTCCGCGCCGGCCGTCCGCCTCTCCTCCGCGCCGGCCGTCCGCCTCTCCTCCGCGCCGGCCGTCCGCCTCTCCGGAGCGCCGCTCCCGGCCGCGGGTGAGGGGGCCGCGGGGGCCTGCTGCCCGCGCCCGGGCCGGACGACGCCGGGGTCCGACTCCCCGAAGGCGTCCGTCGGCGACCACGTCTGTGCAGGTCACAGCCGTTCGGTCCACTGCTGCGCGCCGCGCCGACCGTCGGCGTTCGATGCCGTGCCGTCCTGCATGAAGGCCTCGATCCGGGGAAAGAACCCGCCCGGAGGGTTCCTGTTATCACATATCACCGCTAGGGTGAGGCGCACGACAGGCCATCGAAGCGCCCGGAGCGACATCGGCGCCGCCTGTCCGAGTCCGACGGAAGAGCCAGGGAGATCCGCCATGCCCGCGAGCCCGAAGTTCGCCCACGTCGTCTTCCAGACGGCCCAGCCGCAAGAGATGCGCGACTGGTACTGCACCGTCCTCGACGGCCACGTCGTCTACCGCGACGACGCCCTCTCGTTCATCACGTTCGACGAGGAACACCACCGGGTCGCCCTGATCCACCCGCCCGTCCCGCTGAAGCGCAGGACACCCGACACGGCCGCGATGCACCACGTCGCGTACACGTTCGACTCCATCGACGACCTGCTCGCCAGGTACGTCCTGCTGCGCGACCGGGGTGTGCTGCCCACGGTCTGCATCGCGCACGGCGTCACCACCTCGATGTACTACCGCGACCCCGACGGGAACATGGTCGAGATGCAGATCGACCGGTTCGCGGAGCCGGACGACGCCACCGCCTACATGAAGGGGCCGGAGTACGCGGCCGACTCCGTCGGGCCCTCCTTCGACCCGGAAGCACTGCTCGACGCCCGCTCCAACGGCGCCACGGCGGAGCAGCTCTCCGACCGCGCCTGGGCGCTCGACTCCCACCTGCCCGACCCGATGCCCATACTCATGGGCGGAGGCAACTGAGGGAAACAGACGCATGATTCGAGAGCAACGGACGGCCGACCGGCCGCCCGGCCTCCCCGCCGGTTCCTACGTGATGGGACTGACCCCGTTCAACCGGGACGGCGACCTCGACGAAGGCGCGCTCCGCGCCCACGTGCAGTGGATGGCCCGCGAGAACGTCGGCTTCTGGCCGGCGAGCCCCGCCACCGGCGAGGGCGCGCAGATGAGCGACACGGAGATCCTCCGGGTCGTGGAGATCGTGTCCGAGGAGGCGGCGGGCCGCAGCCCGGTGGTCGCGGGCAACCGGGAGTTCCCGACGGCGGCGCAGAACGTCCGCTTCGCCGCCGAGGCACAGGCGCGCGGCGCCGACGCCGTGCAGCTCTACCCGCCGACCCTGGGCCACTCGTTCTCCCCGACCGCCGGGATGCTCCGGCAGTTCTACGACGAGGTCCTCTCGGCGGTCGAGGTGCCGGTCGTCCTGTCCAGCAACTTCATGACCGGGTTCGAGGTGCCGGCGTCCGTCTTCGACCGGCCGCTGGCCGACCACCCCCACGTGGTCGGGATCTTCAAGCACCACCCCGACCAGCACAACGTCGCCGAGTTCGTCGCACGGTTCGCGCCGCGCACGACGGTGCTGACGATGACGCAGAAGCTGATGTTCTCCTTCGCGGCCGGGGCGGCCGGGGAGCTGGACAACCTGCAGAACGTGGCCCCGCGCCTGTGCCGCAGCCTTCACGACGCGCTGCACCGGGGAGACCTCTCCGCAGCGGGGGAGACCTACCGCACCGTGACCCGGCTGTGGAGCGGGATCTCCGGTTTCGCCGCCGAGTTCTCCGCGCCGCGGGTCGTCGTCTACAAGGCGATGCTGCGCATCCTGGGCCTTCCCGGGGGCCACGCCCGCAAGCCGTACCTCGAACTGGGCGAGGACGCCACCAAGGCCCTCGCCCTGATGATCGACGCTGTCGGCCTTCGAGACCTCGAAGGCCTGGGATGAGGCCGCACCGCACCGCGGCCGCCGGCGCGGTCGCGCCGCGACCGGCCGGCCGCCCGGTGGGACACGGGGACAGCAGGCCCACGCAGAGGAGCACATGATGACGACCGAGAGCCGCAGCGTTGCGCCGCAGGTCTTCCGCGACATGATGGCGGGCGTCTGCGCGCCGGTCACCGTGGTCACGACGGCCGGCGACGGAGGACCGGCGGGCGCGACGGTGAGTTCCTTCGCCTCGCTCTCGCTCGATCCGCCGCTCGTGACCGTGGCCTTCGACCGCGGATCGCGGGTCCTGGCGCAGATCCTCGCCGAGGGCCGGTTCGGTGTGAACCTGCTCGGCCACGCCCAGGCCGATCTCGCGATGCTGTTCGCCTCGCGCAACGTCGACCGGTTCGCACGGATCGACTGGCACCTCGACCACGGCCTGCCCCGCCTCGACGGGGCCGCCGGATGGCTCGAATGCGACCTGCACGAGGCGGTGGAGGGCGGTGACCACCTGCTCCTCCTCGGGCACGTCGTCGGCGCGAGCCGGGCGGAACTCCCCCCGCTCGTCTACGCGTACCGCACCTTCGGCACCCACTCCCGCTACGACGAGCGGCGCCGGCCGGCGATCACCGATTCCCTCGCCGCCCTGGCCCGCTGACGACCACCGATACGAGAAGGAACGCACCATGGCATCCGCAACCACCGAAGCGCCGACCGTAGGCACCGCACCCGGCACCGAGGAACTGGTGACCCGGATCAGGGAGCTCCACCCCCTGCTGGAGAGGAACGCGGCGCAGGGAGAGCAGGACCGCCGCGTGGTGGAGGAGAGCATTCAGGCCCTCACGGAGGCCGGCGTCTTCAGGATCGCCCAGCCCAAGCGGTACGGCGGCTACGAGATGCCGGTGCGCGCGCAGATCGAGGCGTCCGCAGCCGTCGCCGAGGCGGACGGCGGCACCGCGTGGGTCGTGACCCTCTGCAACCAGTGCGCCTGGATGACGGGGCTGTTCCCCGAGCAGGCCCAGGACGACGTCTGGAAGACCAACCCCGACGCCAAGATCTCCGGCGTCGTGACCCCGAGCTCGGAGTCCGTCAAGGTGGACGGCGGGTTCGTGGTGAACGGCCGCTGGTACTACAACTCCGGCTCCTGGCACGCCGACTGGGCGGTGCTCGGGATGCCGGTCGTGAACGAGGCCGGCGAGGCCGTCGACCACGGCATCGCGCTCATCCCGCGGGCCGACCTCGACTTCGAGGAGACGTGGTTCGTGGCCGGCATGAAGTCGTCGGGCTCCAACTGCCTCATCGCCAGGGACGTCTTCGTCCCCGACCACCGCATCATCTCGGCACCGAAGGCCTGGCAGGGCGAGGTGGCCACCGAGCACACCGACGAGGCGCTCTACCGCAGTGCCTTCACGCCGGTCCTGGCACTGGGCATCGCCGCCCCCCAGCTGGGCATGGGACGCAAGGTGCTCGACCTGGTGCGGGCGAAGGCGGCCGTCAAGCCGCTCACCTTCACCTTCTACCCGACGCAGGCGGACTCGCCGGTCTTCCGGCACCAGATCGCCGAGGCGGCGATGCTGATCGACACCGCCCACCTGCACGCCTACCGCGCCGTCGACGAGATCGACCGGGCCGCCCGCGAGGGCGATTTCCCCGACGAGCTCATGCGGGCCCGCGCGCGGGCCGACGCCGGCTGGGTGGTCGAGAACATCACCAAGGCGATCAACCTCCTGCTCTTCGCCCACGGTGCGGCCGGCTTCGCGGAGAACAACGTGATCCAGCGGCACTGGCGCGACTCGGCGGTGGCGGGCCGGCACGCGTACATCGTGCCCGGGGTGAGCCTGGAGATGTACGGCACGGCGATGCTGGCCCGCGACGCGAACATCACCCCGATGCTCTGAGGCCGCGCCCTCGCGCCGCCCGGACCGGCCCACCCGAAATTCCCGGCCGGGGACCACTGCAAAGTCTGCTGTTATCACATATATTTGCTTATGCCTGAGAGTGACGCCAGTCACTGCACATCGAGCCCCGGGTCAGTGCTGACCCGGAGGCAGGAGAACTGATGCGGAGCAGAAAGGCACAGGTCCGTCGAGAACCCGCCCGAGTCGGCGACGACGCCTGGAGCCGCGGATCGACCGGCGCGGCGCCCCACCCGAAGGGCTCGCGCGGCCGCGAGGCGGTGGAGATCAGGGGCCTCACGAAACGCTTCGGGCGCGCGACCGTCCTCAGCGACGTCGACCTGACCGTCGCACCGGGCGAGATCCACGCCCTGGTGGGCCAGAACGGATCGGGGAAGTCCACCCTGATCAAGATCCTCTCCGGTGTCCACACCGCCGACGCCGGGCAGATCCGCGTAGGGGGCCAGGCCCTCTCCACCCCCGTCCGCCCGGCCGACCTCCGGGAGCACAACCTCGCGTTCGTCCACCAGGACCTCGGCCTGGTCGACGACCTGACCGTCGTGGAGAACGTGCGCGTGGGCCAGTACAGGCCCGGCCGCGTCCTCCGGAACATCGCCTGGGACCAGGAACGCCGCCTCGCGGAGGAGTCCTTCGCGCGACTCAACGCGTCGATCCCCATGGACGCCCGGATGGGGTCGCTGCCCGCGGGGCAGCGGGCGGTCGTCGCGATCGCACGAGCCGTCCAGGGCCGTCACCCCGGCACCGGCTGCATCGTGTTCGACGAGTCCACCCAGTCGCTGCCGCGCGAGACCCTGCCCGAGTTCTACGACATCCTGCGCACCATCGCGCGCTCCGGCACCGGGATCCTGATCGTCAGCCACCGCCTCGACGAGGTGATGAGCCTCGCCGACCGGGTGACCGTGCTCCGAGACGGCCGGGCGGTCGCCGAAGGCGTTCCCGTCACGGACCTCAGCGAGGCCGAGCTGAGCCGGCTGATCCTGGGCCGCGAGCTGGCGAGCGGCCGCATCGGGGCCGTCGTCGACCCCCACGCCGTCAAGCCCGACATCGCCCTCGACGTCGCAGGCGTCTCCGGCAGGACCCTCCGCGCGCTCGACATGCGGGTGCACGGCGGCGAGGTCGTCGGCATCACCGGCGCCGGCGACTGCGGTCTGGACGAGATCGCCGACATCATCGGCGGGAACAGCCGCGCCTGCGGCGGCCGGCTCAGGGTCGGCGGCCGGGAGTTCGCCCTGCCGGTCACGAACCGCGAGGCCCTCCACGAGGCCGGGCTCGCCGTCATCCCCCAGAACCGCATGGAGGACGGACTCGCCGCCGAGGTGAGCGCGATGGCGAACGTGACCCTCCCCCGCGTGACCGGACGGGGCCGCCTCTTCCTCGGCCGCGGCTGGCAGCAGAAGGAGTTCAGGGCCGCGGTCGAGTCCTTCGGCATCAGGCCGGCGCTGCCGAACGCCCCGGTCGGCTCCTTCAGCGGCGGCAACCAGCAGAAGCTCCTGATCTCCAAGTGGCTCCTGAACGCGCCACAGGTCCTGATGGCCTGCGAGCCGACGCAGGCCGTCGACGTCGGCGCCCGCCTCGACATCCTGCGGGCCCTCCGCGGAGCCGCCAACGAGGGCAAGGCCGTCGTGATCTGCTCGATCGAGGTGCAGGACCTCGCGGCCGTGTGCGACCGGGTGATCGTCCTGCGCGCCGGCCGGGACCACCTGGAGCTGGGTGACGACGTCACCGCCGAAGCGATCACCAGGGCCACCTATGCCTGACCCGGTTCACCCGCCGGCTGCGCACGACCAAGGAGACACCACCATGACACCGAACGAGAGCGCCACTTCCACCACCCACGTGCGGCGCACGCCGGCCGCCGACCCCGGCCGGGGGGAGGGGCCCGCACCGGCCCCCCCGGGCCGCCGGCGGAAGACGGCGGCGGCGGACCTGTCGCGCCGGGGCAGCCTGATCCTCGTCTGGATCGCCCTGTTCATCGTGTTCGGACTGCTCGCCCCCGACCAGTTCCCCACCACCGGTACGCTCCAGACGATCTTCGGCTCCCAGCAGGCCCTGGTGTTCATCGCCCTCGGTGCCCTCTGCGCCTTCTCGGTGGGGGAGTTCGACTTCTCGGTGGCGGCGGTCGCCGGGCTCTCCGCGACCCTGGTCGCCGTGCTCGTCAGCGAGCAGGGCCTGAACGTGTGGCTCGCGGCGATCGTGGCCGTGGCGGTCGCGGTGGGGGTCGGCGCCTTCAACGCGCTGCTCATCATCAAGATCGGCATCAACCCGATCGTGACGACACTGGGCGTGGCCACCCTCCTCACCGGCGTGTCCTCGCGGATCTCCAACGGCGGCAGCGTCTTCCTCGACAGCCCGTCGCTCTACAAGGTCGCCGCGACGAAGGTGCTCGGCCTGCCGGTCAGCTTCTTCTACGGACTCGCGGTGGCCGCCGTCTTCACCTACGTGATGACGTCCACCCCGCTCGGCCGCCACATGCTGTTCGTCGGCTCCAACCGCAACGTCGCACGGCTCGCCATGGTGCGGGTCAACCGGATCCGGGTCGGCGCGTACATCTCGTCCTCGCTGCTCTGCGGCGTCGGCGGCGTGCTGCTCGTCGGCACCGTCGGCGGCTTCGACCCGGCGAGCGCCTCCTCCTACCTCCTCCCCGCCCTGTCGGCGACGTTCCTCGGCACGGCCGTCATCCAGCCCGGCAGGTTCAACCCCGCCGGCAGCATGATCGCCATCTACTTCCTGGCGACCGGCATCGTCGGGCTCCAGCTGCTCGGCTTCGCGGGCTGGATCAGCGACGTCTTCTACGGCTCGGCACTCATCATCGCCATCGTCCTCTCCACCCTGTTCCGTCGGGACAGGCGGCACTCCTGACCAGTACGGCCGGCAGCCACCGTGCCGCGGTGGCGGTCATCACCCACCCGTGAACCGAGGGAACCGAATGAGAACCATGCTGAACACCGGATCGTCGAGCGCAGGCCGCAGACCGGCCCGCACCACCTGGACCGCCGTCGCGGTCGCCGCCCTCACGGCCGCCGGCCTGAGCGCCTGCGGCAGCTCGGCCACCTCCGGCGGGTCCGACGGCGGCGTGACGAACGCCAAGGGCGTCGAGCTCGCCACGGCAGCGGTCGAGAGCCACGTGCGGGTCCTCGACTCGTTCAAGGCTCCGGGCGGTGAGATCACCGGCCTCGACAAGTTCAGGGGCGGCACCATCGCCTACGTCCCCATCACCCTGAAGGCGACGTACTTCCAGGCCCAGCTCGAACAGATCACCGCGGCCGCCGCCCTGCTCGGCATGAAGGTCCAGGTCTGCGACGCCCAGGCGCAGCCCACCGTGGCGACCCAGTGCCTCAACCAGGCCGTCGCGGCCAAGTCGGCCGGCATCATCACGGACTCGCTCCCGTTCGCCCTGGCCAGGAACGCCTACACGGCGGCGGCCGACGCCGGCATCCCGGTCGTCGCCTCCGACGTCTCCGACCCGCTGCCCCCGGCGCTCGCGGGCAAGGTCGTCACCACGGACAACGGCCAGGACGTCGGGGCCCGGCTGATGGCGGACGCGATCATCGCCGACTCGGGCGGCGACGCGAACGTGCTCTTCGTGAACACCACGTCGACCAGCACCACGAAGAGGTCGTCCGACGCGGTCCTCGACGAGTTCAAGACCCAGTGCCCCGGCTGCAAGGTGACCACGGCGGCCTGGGAGAGCACCGCCGTCCAGAAGGTCCCGACCACCGTCAGCGTCGCGCTCAACTCGCACCCGGAGATCGACTACGTCTTCGTGAGCTACGACCAGCCGGCCAGCCCGCCCGCCATCCAGGGCATGCAGCTCTCCGGCCGGGCCGACAAGCTGAAGCTGGTCGGCTACGGGTCGGACGTCACGGCGATGCAGCGGCTCGCGAACGGGACCCAGCTGGCGGACGTCGCCGTCGACCCGGCACTCGTGGCGTGGAACAACACCGACCGCCTGCTGCGCATGATGGCGGGGACGGAGATCCCGGAGCAGACCGCCTACACCATCCCGCGGCGCATCTTCAACAAGAGCAACATCAACTCCGTGAACGGCCGGAGCGTCGACGACTTCAAGAGCGGGGCGTGGTTCACCGACGGCTCGTTCCGGAAGACCTACGCGCAGCTGTGGGGGGCGAACTGACCACCGGTCGCACTCCACGGCCCGACACGGGACCGCGCGGGAGCGGCGCCGCACGAGCCGGCGCCGCCACGCAGCCAGCATCCACCCCAGGAACACCAGGAGCACCCGACATGCCGCACACCGTCCCCGGAGGCACCTACGTCCTCGGCGGCGACCTCACCGTCACCCGGATGGGCTACGGCGCCATGCAGCTCACCGGCCCGGGGGCGTTCGGGCCCCCCGCCGACCGGGCCGCCGCGGTCGCCGTCGTCCGCGAGGTCGTCGAACTCGGCATCACGCACATCGACACCAGCGACTACTACGGTCCGCACGTCACCAACGGCATCCTCCGCGAGGCCCTCCACCCGTACCCCGGCGACCTCCACGTCGTCACCAAGGTCGGATTCGCCCGCGACGCGGCGGGCGGCTGGCCGCAGGCCGCCGAGCCGGCCCAGCTGCGCCAGGCCGTCCAGGACAACCTGACCAACCTGGGCCTGGACGCCCTCGACGTCGTGAACCTCCGCATGGGCGGGCCGGCCGAGTCGGTGGCCAAGCCCTTCACCGTCCTCGCCGAGCTGCAGCAGCAGGGCCTGATCAGGCACCTCGGGCTCAGCACCGTGAGTGCCGAGCAGGTCGCCGAGGCCCGGACCATCGCGCCCGTCGTGTGCGTGCAGAACATGTACAACATCGCGAACCGCGGCGACGACGCCCTGATCGACGGTCTCGCGGAGCAGGGCATCGCCTACGTGCCCTACTTCCCGCTCGGCGGGTTCTCCCCGGTGCAGTCCGGGGTGCTCGACGACGTCGCGGCCCGCCTGGGATCGACCCCCAAGGCCGTCGCGCTGGCGTGGCTCCTGCGGCGCTCGCCCAACATCCTGCTGATCCCGGGCACCTCCTCGATCGGGCACCTGCGCGAGAACGTCGCCGGTGCCGGGCTCGACCTGCCCGACGACGCCGTCGCCGAACTCGACGCCATCGCGGGGTGACGCGGCCGGGCGCCCCCGCGGGGGCGCCCGTGCCACCGGCCCGACCGCCCACCACCCCGCAGAGGAGACACGAGCATGACCTCCACCCCCAGGTTCGCCCACGTCGTGTTCCAGACGTCCCAACCCGACGTGATGCGCGAGTGGTACTGCGCGCTGCTGGGCGCCCACGTCGTCTACGAGGGTCACGGCCTGACCTTCCTGACCTTCGACGACGAGCACCACCGCATCGCCCTCGCCCACATCCCCGGCCTGGAGCGCAAGTCGCCGAAGGCGGCGATCGTGAACCACGTCGCGTACACCTTCGACTCGCTCGACGAGCTGCTCGACCGCTACCAGGAGCTCCTGGCCAAGGGCATCGAGCCGTGGAAGCCCGTCCAGCACGGGGTCACGACGTCGCTGTACTACGAGGACCCCGACGGCAACCACGTGGAGATGCAGGTCGACAACTTCGCCACGGCGGACGAGGCCACCGCCTACATGGAGGGCCCGGAGTACGACGCCGATCCGATCGGCGTGCGGTACAGGCCCGAGCTGATGGTGGAGGCGCGCCGGGCCGGCGTGGCGGCCGCCGAGCTGCAGACCCGGGAGTGGGCGCTCAGGACGAGCCCCGAGCTCCCGCACCCGATGGCCGACTGAGACGGCCTTCCCCGGCCCCGGCACCGCCGGGGCCGGGCGGCCCGGTGCCGAACCGGATCCACGGAGCACCGGGCTTGCCAAAGACCAAGTGTTATCACATATATTGAAGTCCGCTGTTGTGGCGGCCGATCGGTGTCTCCCGGGGCTGTCCCGGAGAGCGCCGAGATGAGGAGTGACCTATGCGGATCGTCAACGTGGCGGGCAGGCCGGGCCTGCTCGTCGGCGACGGAGTCGTCGACATCGCCGAGGCGAGCGGCGGCCTGTTCCCGCCGGACGTCCACGCGGTCTACGACCGGTGGCCGGAGTTCACCGCCTGGGCGGCCGAAGCGGACGACGCGCCGGTGAAGCCCCTGGACGAGGCGCAGTTGGGCTCGCCGGCCCCGCGCCCCGGGCAGGTCTTCGCGATCGGGCTCAACTACCTCGACCACGCGGAGGAGGCCGGACTCGACGCCTCCACCGACGCCATGGTGGTCTTCGCGAAGTTCCGCTCCTCGATCACCGGCCCGTTCGCCGAGGTCGAACTGCCCCGTGGCTCGGTCGACTTCGAGGCCGAGCTCGTGATCGTCATGGGCCGACACGCCCACCGGATCGACGCCTCCCAGGCCTGGGACCACGTCGCCGGGCTGACCGTGGGGCAGGACCTCTCCGAGCGGGAGCTGCAACTCCGTCCGCCGACGCCGCAGTTCAGCATGGGCAAGTCCTTCCCCGGCTTCGCGCCGATGGGGCCCGCCCTCGTCTCCGTCGACGAGTTCGAGAACCCGGACGACCTCGCGATCGGCTGCACCCTGAACGGCGCGTCGATGCAGCAGTCCCGCACGAAGCTCATGATCTTCCCGGTCGCCGAGATCATCGCGCGGCTCTCCGCGACCGTGCCCCTGGCGCCCGGCGACGTCATCTTCACCGGCACGCCCTCCGGCATCGGCTTCGCGCGCGACCCCAAGGTGCTGATCCGGCCGGGCGACGAGCTCGTCACCGGCATCGAGGGCATCGGATCGATCCGCACGCGCTTCGTCGCCGGCAGCTGACGGCAGCCCCGTCCCCGATCGAGCCGCGCGTCCGACCGTCCCCCTTACGACCGTCCCCCGTACGACCCCGAAGCGAATGGATGTACCCATGGAACCGAACTGCCAGATCTGCGGACTCGAGAATTCCGAGGAGTCCCATGTGGTCTTCCGCGACGAGCTCTGGGCCGGCGAGATCGTCCCCGGCTACGACGTCCCCGGGTGGTTCTTCCTGCGCGCCCGCCGCCACGCGGAGCGGATCACCGGCCTGAGCGAGGAGGAGCAGGAGACCTTCGGCCGGCGCGCCAGGGACCTGGTCGAGGCCGTCACCCGGGCCACCGGGGCCGAGGCCACGTACATGCTGATGTTCGGGGAGGCCTTCCCGCACTTCCACGTCCTGATCACGGCGCGCACCGCCGACGTGCCCGCCGACCGTCGCTCCGGGGAGATCCTCAAGCTCCGGGCCGAGCAGTCCGACCCCGAGGCCGCCAGGGCGCTCGTCCCGGCCGTCCGGGAGGCCTACGCGGCGATCACGGCAGGGGCGCTCGCGGCCTCGGCAGCAGAGGGCAGCTGAGCCGGACGCGGGGCCGGCACACCGGTTACCTCCGGGTGCCGCGGCAGTGCAGTGCACGTCGGGGAGACGCCCCGGCGCAGATCAGTTGGGAGTCCTCATGGCCCGCATCACCGTTCTCGGCGGCACCGGCTACGCCGGCAGCGCCATCGTCCGCGAGGCAGCCGCGCGCGGACACGAGGTCGTCGCCTTCAGCCGCAAGGCGGCCGACGAGGCGATCGACGGGGTCGTCTCCGTCACCGGGTCCGCGCAGAGCCGGGCCGATCTCGAACGCGCGACGGCGGGCGCGGAGGTGATCGTCGTCGCGCTGGCGCCGAGCGGGGAGCTCCAGGACGGCTTCGTGGAGCTGAACGCGGAGATCGCCGAGCTCGCCCGCAGCCGGGGCGCCCGCCTCGGCGTCGTCGGCGGGGCCGGATCCCTGCTGCTCACGGCGGACGGCCCGGTGGTCTACGAGGCGCCGGAGTTCCCCGAGCAGTTCCGGGGCTACGCGCGCATCGGCGACACCGTCCTGCAGGCACTCCGCGGCAGCGACCCGGGCCTCGACTGGTTCGTGCTGAGCCCGCCCCGGGGCTTCGGGCACTACGCGCCCGGCGAGGCGACGGGGACGTTCCGGGTCGGCGGCGAGGTCATGCTCACCGACGAGCAGGGCCGCTCGGAGATCTCCGGGGCGGACTTCGCCACGGCCTTCGTCGACGAGATCGAGCGTCCCGTCCACCGCCGCGCGCGGTTCACGGTCGCCTACTGACAGGCACTTCCGCCGTTCGTCGGCCGGGCCCGTCCCCGGTGGCGACCGGACGGCACGTGCAAGAACCCAGCATTCCTGCTGGCCCGCCCGGTCACGGGCGGGCCAGGCAATCCGGAGGTCCCCATGATCCTGGTAACAGCGGCCGGCGGCCGCACCGGCCGCAGTCTGGTCCGCGCGCTGGTGCGCGAGGGCAAGGAGGTGCGGGCGGCGGACATCGCGCCCTCGGTGCACGAGGTCCGTGAGCTCGGAGCGGCCGAGTCCGTGGTGGCCGATCTCCTGGAGCCGGCCGATCTGCGCAAGGCGATGGAGGGCGTCGAGTCGGTCGTCCACATCGGTCCGCTGTTCCACCACCGTGAGGCCGACATCGGCCGTGCCGTGGTGGCGGAGGCGCGGCGTCACGACGTGCGGCACTTCGTGCAGTTCTCGGTGGTGCACCCGCAGATCGAGGCGCTGCTGAACCACCAGGCCAAGCTGGCGGTGGAGCGCGCGGTGGTCGAGTCGCCGATCCCGTTCACGATCCTGCAGCCGATGCACTACCTGCAGAACATCAACGTCGTCGAGACCGTCCGGTCGGGGGTCCACCGCAAGCCGTTCTCCCACGACACCCGGCTGGCGCAGGTCGACATCGAAGACGTCACCGAGGTGGCCGCGAAGGTCGTCGGCGACCCGTCCCACCACCACGCCACCTACGAACTGTGCGGGTCCGACTACGTGAACGGCCACGAGATCGCGGCCGCCATCGGCGAGGTCGCCGGTCGCACCATCACGACCGAGCTCCAGGCGATCGGCGACTTCGCGAGCAGCGAGCGCCGGCAGCACCAGGAGGACGAGTTCCCGTACGACGTGATGTACCGGCTGTGGGGCCACTACAGCCGGTACGGCATCACCGGCAACCCGAACGTGCTGGGCTGGCTGCTCGGCCGCCCCCCGACGACGCTCCGCGCGTACGTGGCGCGGGAACTCGCCGCCGCGGCCGCCACGGCCTGAACAGCGGCTGGCGGCCCGGCGGCTGCCCCGCCGGGCCCACCGCCCCGTTCCGCGGAGCGGTACACACTGGAATGACCGGGTGATCCCGGCCGTCGCCGTCGTACGGACGACGCCGTGACCAGGGATCGACCCGGAGCGAGGAGCGCGGGACCGGGCGCCACCGCCGACCGGCCACCCGCACGTCCGCAGACACCACGCGCCCTCGCGGCGCACCGAACTTCGAGGGACAACGCATGACCACGTCGTTTGACACACACACCCTCACCGGCGACCTCGACGCGGCCGCCCTCGTCGCCCGTGCCAGGGAACTCCGGCCGCTGCTGCGCGCGAACTCGGCGCAGGGCGAGCAGGACCGCCGCGTGGTGGAGGAGAGCATCCAGGCGCTCCAGAAGGCCGGGCTGTTCAAGCTCCTCCAGCCGAAGCGCTACGGCGGGTTCGAGACCTCGATGCGCACCCTGGTCGACGTCTCCGCCGCCGTGGGCGAGGCGGACGGCGGCACGGCATGGGTGGTCTCGCTGCTCAACTCGGGCGCGTGGCTGGCCGGCTGTTTCCCCGCGCAGGCCCAGGACGACGTCTGGGCGGCGAACCCCGGGGCGCTCGTGTCGGGTGTCTTCTCGCCGCTCGTCGAGTCGACGAAGGTGACCGGGGGCTTCCGGGTCACCGGCAAGTGGTTCTACAACTCCGGCTCCTGGCACGCCGACTGGGCCGTGCTCAGCGTGCCCGTCACCAACGACGCCGGCGAGGTCGTCGACATGGCGATGGCCCTGGTCCCGCGGAGCGACCTCGACCTTCAGGAGACCTGGTTCGTCGCCGGCATGCGCGCCTCGGGATCCAACTGCCTCATCGCCACCGACGTGTTCGTCCCGGAGCACCGGCTGATGTCCGTCGGCCCGGCGATCGAGGGCAACTTCCCGACGGAGTACACCGAGGAACTCCTCTACCGCTCGCCGCTCGGGCCGTTCTTCGCCGTGGGCATGGTCGGGCCGCAGCTCGGTCTGGGCCGGGCCGCGCTGGAGATCGTGAAGGAGAAGGCGGCCACCAAGGGCGTCGCCAACACCGTCTACGCGCGGCAGGCAGACTCGGTGGCGTTCCAGATCCAGCTGGCGCAGGCGACCATGCTGCTCGACACCGCCCACTTCCACGCCCACCGGGTGACCGACGACCTCGACACGGCCGCGGCCGAGGGCGGCAAGCTCGAATTCCTCGACCGGGCACGGATCCGGGCGGACATCGGCTACGCGATCGAGAACGTCGTGAAGGCGATCGACGTCCTGCTCTACGCGCACGGCTCGGGCAGCTTCGCCGAGGCCAACCCGCTGCAGCGGATCTGGCGGGACTCCGAGGTGGCCTCGCGCCATGCGGGCATCCTGCCGATGGTCTGCTACGAGATCTACGGCAAGGCGCTCGTCGGCTCCGAGGAGCGGATCACCCCCATGATCTAGGCCCCGCACGGCGGGTCACCGCCGGAGCAGCCGGAGCAGCCGTGGCGGTCGCGGGGCGCGGGTGCGGGAGAGGGGGCGCCCGGTGTCCCGTGCCCCGCGCAGGAACGACCCGCCACGGCCGCCGGCAGCACGTTCATTTTCTGCTCGACCTGAGTCGATCGTCTGGAGACATCGTGATCCTGGTAACTGCAGCAAGCGGCCGGACCGGCCGCAGCCTGATTCGCGCGTTGGTGCGGGAGGGCAAGGAGGTGCGGGCGGCGGACATCGCGCCGTCGGTGCACGAGGTCCGTGAGCTGGGTGCGGCCGAGTCGGTGGTGGCGGACCTGCTGGAGCCGGCGGATCTGCGGAAGGCGATGGAGGGGGTGGAGTCGGTGGTTCACATCGGTCCGCTGTTCCACCACCGTGAGGCCGACATCGGTCGTGCGGTCGTCGCGGAGGCGCGGCGTCACGACGTGCGGCACTTCGTGCAGTTCTCGGTGGTGCACCCGCAGATCGAGGCGCTCCTGAACCACCAGGCCAAGCTGGCGGTGGAGCGGGCCGTGATCGAGTCGCCGATCCCGTTCACGATCCTGCAGCCGATGCACTACCTGCAGAACATCGACGTCGTCGGCACCGTCGCGTCGGGCGTGTACGGCAAGCCGCACTCGGCCGACTCCCGCCTCGCGCACGTCGACCTGGAGGACGTCACCGAGGTGGCCGCGAAGGTGGTGGGGGATCCGGGTCACCACTACGCGACGTACGAGCTGTGCGGGTCCGACTACGTGAGCGGCCACGAGATCGCCGGCGTCCTCGCCGAGCTGTCGGGCCGGCCGGTCGTCGCCGAGGTCGAGGCGCTCGCCGACCTGGTGAGCCCCGAGCGTCAGCGGCTGGCGGAGGCCGAGTTCCCGTACGACATCATGTACCGCCTCTTCGGGCACTACAGCCGCTACGGCATCACGGGCAACCCGAACGTGCTGACCTGGCTGCTGGGCCGCGCCCCGACGACGCTCCGCGCGTACGTCCTGCGCGAGCTCGGGGCAGCGAACGCCTGACGGCGGGTCGGCCCGCGCCGGCCGCCGCCGGACGGCCCGCGGGCGGGTCGCTCCGACCGCGGGCCGGCGGCGGGCGGTCCGTCAGGAGCCCCCGGCCGCCTTCGCGTCGGTGACGACGGCGAGCGCGCGCAGCGCCGTCTCCTCGTTCCGGGTGAGGTGGACCAGCACGGCCTCCGCGGCGGCGTCGGGATCGCGCCGGCGGAACGCTTCGAGGAGGACCTCGTGGGCGTGCCGGCGCCGCAGCTTGTCCTCGGGTGCGGGGTCGATCCGGCCGAAGCCGATCCGGATGTAGCGTTCGGCGGCGCGCCAGAGCATGTTCAGGACCCGCATCTCCCACGTGCCGGCCGCCGGTGCGAGCAGGGCGGCGTGGAACTCGTGGTGCGAGTCGTAGACCGTCTGGATGGTGTGCTGGGGATCCCCGAAGTCCTCGACTTGGGTCTGGAGCCGGTCCAGCTCGGCGTCGGAGATCAACAGGCAGGAGCGGCCGGCGAGCTCGGGTTCGAGGTTGCGGCGGATCCGGTAGATCCCCTGGAGGTCGTCGAGGTCGAGCGGTGCCACGCAGGCGCTGCGGCCGGGCCGGGTGATCACGAGGCCCTCGCCCTCCAGGTTGCGCAGGGCCTCCCGTACCGGGATGAAGCTGACGTCGAGCATGGCGGCGATCTTGCGAAGCGAGAACGTCTCGCCGGGTGCGAGGTCTCCCGAGACGATCGAGCGCCGCAGTTCGGCGGTCACCAGATCCGGGACCGACCGGGTCTCGATCGGCTGGACGGGGGGCTTCATCAGTGTTCCTGCTTTCGCGCTCAACGTGATGACCAGGGTAGCGCCGACGGTGCCCGCCGGGCGGGGGTGGTGCGACCGCACCATCTCCGTCATATGATATAACACTTGTACGGTCCGAGAGTGGAACTCTCCACGACGTCCGCCGCCCTCACCCTCCCGTTCCGGCCCACTCCCGGCCCGGGCGCCACCGGGCGGGACCCCGCCCCCGCGACCCCGGCGGGCGGCCGCGGCCGCCTTCCGGCACCGCCGGCCCGCCGCCCGCACACCCGCCGCAGCGGCAGCCCGGGGCACGGCCGGACGCCTCCGGGCACATCGCGGCGCGGCCCGTGCGGACGCGACCGACGGACGATCCCTCCCACCCGACAGTCAAACCGTGAGGAACAGCATGTCGACCACCGCACGTCCCCTCCTGCAGATCCACGTCGGAAGCACGCGGCCCAACCGGATCGCCCCGGCCTTCGCCGCGTGGTTCGCCGAGGCGGCCGAGAAGCACGCGGGCTTCGAGGTCGAGGTCGTCGACCTCGCCGAGGTGGGCCTGCCGCTCCTGGACGAGCCGAACCACCCCAGGCTCCGGCAGTACGTCCACCAGCACACCAAGGACTGGAGCGCGATCGTCGACCGCGCCGACGCCTTCGTGCTGGTGACCCCCGAGTACAACTACGGCTACAGCGCCGTCACGAAGAACGCCCTGGACTACCTGTGCCAGGAGTGGGCGGACAAGGCGGTCGGCTTCGTCAGCTACGGCGGCGTCGGCGCGGGCGTCCGGGCGGTCCAGCAGCTCAAGCAGGTCGTGACCACGCTGCGGATGGTGCCCGTGCTGGAGGCGGTCAACATCCCGTTCGCCTGGGACAGGCTCACCGCCGAGGGCGGGGTCACCCCGGACGCGATCCTGGACAACGCCGCCGCCCTCATGCTCGGCGAGCTGGCCCGGCTGACCGGGAAGCTGCGGCCGACGGGCCACTGAACCGACCCCGACGGCGCCGGACGGCGCCCGACGCTCCTCCCCGTGTCCGGCAGCGAGGAGCACAGTTGACGACAGGCGGCAGGCGGGGAGGACCGGACACCTCCCGACCCGCCGCACCGCGCCCGGCGAACGACGGGCGCCCCGCCGGCAGCAGGAGGATCGCATGGGAACGACAGACATCGGCGTCGGTGCACGGGGGGCGAACCCCGCCGGGAGCGGCGGCGACGTCGCGCTCGTCACCCAGGTCGTCCTGGCCGAGCGCCAGGGGCGCGACCGCGGCTGGTGGGAGCAGATGGCCGCCCTGTACTGGCCGGACTCCACGGTCCACCTCAGCTGGTACAACGGCGACGGATCCGGCTTCGTGGCGGGCTCCGCGGCGATGGCCCGGCGCGGAGCCGTGGCCCTGCACCACATGTCCGCGCCGGTCGTCCACGTCCGCGGCACCAGGGCCTACGTCGAGGCGTCCGTCGCCATGCGGTTCCAGGTGGAGATCGACGGCGTACCGGGCGACCTCGTCTCCCACACCCGTCTGAACTACCGCCTGGAACGACGGGCCGACGTCTGGGGCATCCTCTCCCTGGACGCCGTCTACGAATACGCCACCCTCACCCCGTCGGTGCCGGGCCAGAGCATCGTGATCCCCCCCGAGGACCTCACCGGGTACCGGTCCAGCTACGCGGTGCTCGCGTGGAACATCGCCCGGGAGGGCCGCACCCCCGGCCACGACGAACTCGGCGACGACCGTCCCGAGGAGCTCGCCGCCTTCTACGCCGCCGTCTGGAGCTGGCTGGACGCCGAGTAGCCGCGCCGGCCCGGCCCCGCGCGCCGTCCGCGGGGCCGGGCGGAGCCGCCCGGGGGCCCGCCCCGCGCACCGGGGAGGCCCGTCGGTGACGCCTGCGGAACGACACGAAGGCGTACATTGACGGTAGGTGCCCCGAGCGGTTGGTGAGGGCCAGCGTGGAAACCTCCGACGGTCACGACGACGGCGGCCCCGACCGGGGCGACGACGCCCTGACGGATGTGGCGGCCGCCCTGATCGACGGTCACGGCACGGTCAGGGAGTGGTCCGAGGCCGCCGCGGACCTGCTGGGACGGCCCGCCGAGGAGGTCTGCGGCCGACCCGTCTCCGGCCTGCTCGCCGACCCGGCGGAGCCGGACGCCGACCTGGCGGCGCTCCCGCCCGGAACCACGGTGCTGCTGCGCCACGCCCGCGGACACGCCGTCGCCGTCCGGTGCCGCCTGCTGCCGCTGGACGGGACCGCGCACCGGCTGCTGCTCGCCGTCCCCGCCGACCGTGCGGAGGAGTTCGAACAGGGAGCGGCGCTCGTGCGCGCCCTGTTCGAACAGCAGCGCGTCGGCGTCGTCCTCCGGAACACCGACCTGTCCGTCGCACGCACCAACCTCACCTCTCCCGTCCGGTGGTCCCTGCCACTGGGCAGCACACCGGCGGACGTGATGGCGGTCCCGGACGCCGTCGCCACGGAAGCCGGACTGCGCGCCGTGCTGGAGACCGGCGTGCCGATCGTGGACCGGGCCCAGCACGTACGCAGCCTGACCGACCCGGCACGCGAGTGGTCGTTCTCGGTGACGGCGCTGCGCACCACCGACCGCCGCGGTCACCCCACGGGCGTCACGGTCCTGCTGACGGACGCGACCTCCGAGTGGCTCGCCGGCCGGCGGCTGCGGCTGCGGCACCAGGCCGCCATCCGGATCGGCCCCTCGCTGGACGTGAGACGCACCGCCCAGGACATCGTCGACGTCCTCGTGCCCGACTTCGCGGACCTCGCCGCCGTCGACCTCGCCGAGGCCGTCCTGGTCGGCGACGAGCCGCCCAAGGGGTTCGTCGGCGGCGACCTCCACCTGCACCGGATGGCGGCCCGGGCGGAGGGCGGCTGGCCGGCCGGCCTCCTCGAACCCGGGAACGCCTTCCCCGAGCTCCCGGACCGGACCATGGTCCGGATCCTCCACGAAGGGCGCACGTTCGTCGCCGACCGCGCCACCCTCGAACAGGCCGTCGGCGAGGGCGCGCTGGGCAGACTGCTCATCCCCGAGGGCGGCCGCTACATGGCCGTCGCCCCGCTGTTCGCCCGCGGGCTGGTCCTCGGCATGATCGGCGCCTGGCGCATCGACCGCGACGAACCCTTCGACCCGCAGGACGCGGACCTGCTCACCGAGATCGCCGCACACGCCTCGCTCAGCATCGACAACGCCCGCCGCTACACCCGCGAACACCGCGCCGCCGTCGCCCTGCAGCGCCGCCTGCTGCCCGCCTCCACCACGCACACCCCGGTCGTGGAGGCCGTCGGCCGGTACCTGCCCGCGGCCGACGGCGCGGAGATCGGCGGCGACTGGTTCGACGTGATCCCGCTGCCCTCCCTGCGGGTGGCCATGATCGTCGGGGACGTGGTCGGACACGGACTGCACGCGGCAGCCACCATGGGACGGCTGCGCACCGCCGTCCAGACCCTGGCCGACCTCGAACTTGCCCCGGACGAACTGCTCACCCGGCTCGACGAACTGGTCACCCGGCTCGCCGCCGAAGCCGGCCCGGCCGAACGCGACACCGTGGGCGCCACGTGCCTGGTCGCGCTGTACGACCCCGTCACCCAGCGGTGCACCGTCGCCAGCGCAGGGCACCCGCCACCCATCGTCGCCGAACCCGACGGCACCGCCCGGCCCGTCCGCGTACGGCCCGGCCCGCCCCTGGGCGTGGGCGGCCTGCCCTTCGAGACGTCCACCGTCCACCTGCGCCCCGGCAGCTGGCTCGCCCTCTACACCGACGGCCTCCTCGGCCGCCCCGCCGAGGGAATCGACGTGGCCGTGGGCCGCCTCGCCGACCGCGTCACCGAACTCCACCGGTCGGGATGCCCCCTGGAGACGGCCGGCCACCTCCTGACCACCGAACAGGCGGGCCTCCCGGCGGCCGACGACACCGCCCTGCTGCTCGCCCGCATCCGGCCGCTGCGCGTCGACGCCATCGCCGAGTGGGAGTTCCCGGCGGATCCCGCCACGGTCGCCGACGCCAGGGCCGTGGCCGGCGGCAAGGTCCGCGAATGGGGGATCGGCGATCTCGACTTCGCCGTCGAGCTGATCGTGAGCGAGCTGGTCACCAACGCGATCCGCTACGCGGGCGGCCCGATCGGCCTCCGGCTCATCCACGACTCCGTGCTGGTCTGCGAGGTCAACGACCCGAGCAACTCCCAGCCCCGGCTGCGCCGCGCCTCCCTCGGCGACGAGGGAGGCCGCGGGCTCTTCCTCGTCGCCCAGATGAGCAGCCGCTGGGGCAGCAGGTACGGGAGGTCGGGAAAGACCATCTGGGCGGAGCTGGAGACCTCGGCCGACTGACCCGCCCCCTCCGGGAACGGGCCCGCCAGGTGCCACTTCCCGGCCCGTCCTTCCCGGCCCGTCCCACCGGCGGATCCGCCCCGCCGATCCGCCCGGCCGGGGTGCCGGACGGCATGCCGCGCGACCCGGTGCCGCCGGCACCGGGTCGCGTCGTCGGAAGCGCCGCCCGCCGCGCCTACGACCGGACGGTCACCGGGGCGTCGGTGCGGGCGATGACCTCTTCGGGGGTGACGCCGGGGGCGGTCTCCACCAGGGTGAGTCCGTCGGTCCCGACGTCGAGGACGGCGAGGTCGGTGATGATGCGGTGGACGCAGGCCCGGCCGGTGAGGGGGAGGGTGCACTCCCGGAGGATCTTGGGGGTGCCGTCCTTGGCGGTGTGCTCCGTCAGGACGATGACGCGGCGGGCGCCGTGGACGAGGTCCATGGCGCCGCCCATGCCCTTGACCATCTTTCCGGGGATCATCCAGTTGGCGAGGTCGCCGGTGGCGGAGACCTGCATGGCGCCGAGGATCGCGGTGTCGATGTGGCCGCCGCGGATCATGCCGAAGGAGAGCGCGGAGTCGAAGAAGGCCGCGCCGGGCAGCACGGTGACGGTCTCCTTGCCGGCGTTGACGAGGTCGGGGTCGACCTCGTCCTCGGCCGGGTACGGGCCGACGCCGAGGATGCCGTTCTCCGACTGCAGCACCACCTGCACGCCGGCGGGCACGTGGTTCGGCACGAGGGTCGGCAGGCCGATGCCGAGGTTGACGTAGGCGCCGTCGTGCAGCTCCGCCGCCGCCCGTGCGGCCATCTCGTCGCGGGTCCAGGCCATCAGTCCACCGTCCCTCGGGTCGCGGGCACGGAGACCGTGCGCCGTTCGATCTGCTTGTCGGCGGCCTGCCGGGAGGTGAGGGGAACGACCCGCTGGACGAAGACGCCCGGCACGTGGATCTCGTCGGGGTCGAGTTCGCCGGGTTCGACGAGTTCCTCGACCTCGGCGATCGTGATGCGGCCGGCCATCGCGGCGAGCGGGTTGAAGTTGCGGGCGGACCTGTCGAAGACGAGGTTGCCGTGCCGGTCGCCCCGGGCCGCCCGGACCAGCGCGAAGTCGGTGGTGATGCCGTGCTCCAGCACGTGGTCGAGGCCGTCGAAGGCCCGCACCTCCTTGCGGGGAGAGGTGACGACGACACCGCCGGAGGCGTCGTGACGCCAGGGGATGCCGCCCTCCGCGACCTGGGTGCCCACGCCGGCGGGCGTGTAGAAGGCGGGGATGCCGCAGCCGCCGGCCCGCAGCCGCTCCGCCAGGGTGCCCTGGGGCACGAGCTCCACCTCCACCTCGCCCGTGAGGTACTGCCGGGCGAACTCCTTGTTCTCGCCGACGTAGGAGCCGGTGATCCGGGCGATCCGCCCGGCGGCGAGCAGCACGCCCAGGCCGTGCCCGTCGGTGCCGCAGTTGTTGGAGACCACGCCCAGGCGGGTGGTGCCGCACCGGTGCAGGGCGGAGATCAGGGCGGACGGTATGCCGCACAGCCCGAACCCGCCCACGGCCAGGGTGGCGCCGTCGCGGATGTCGGCGACCGCCAGGTCGGCGTGGATGATCGTCTTGTCCATGGAACCCTTCATGTCATCGAAGCGGTGGAGGCGGGGCGGCCCGGCGGCCGCTGCGGCACCGGGCACGGAGTGGTCGGCTGCCACCGCGGCGGGGTGCCCGGCCCGAGGGCCGTCCGGAGCCGGGCGAGCAGGTGCTGAGCCTCCGTCACCGGAGGTGCGGGCGGCGGCGCGGGCGGGAACGGCCTCGACGTGGCGGGGCCGTCGAGCCCCGGCCGTACGGGTGGGACCGCACCCCGCGGGCGTGCCCGGCCCTGCCGGGCGTCGGAGCACGGGGCGCAGACGGGGAGCGCGGAGAGGGGGTCCACGGGGGCGTCCGGGCCCGGGAAGGCCGTGTGGGCGCAGACGAGGAGGTGGTCGTGCCCGGAGGGGGCGCACTGGCAGGTGCATTCGGTGTACATGGCGATGGTTTCCTGGTGGGCTGAGCGCCTTCGCGGCGGTGCGGCGGCAGGCGCGGGCCGTGGCGTGCGGTGGTGTGCGGTGGTGTGCACGACCGGGCCCGGTCGGCGGGGAGCCGGCGCGGCCCGCGGTGGTGCGGGCGGTGCGGCCGGTCCCTCCCTGACGGGAGCTCACCCTCCCGGTGCGGAACGGTTCCGGTGCCACCCGGTGGTGGCCGGTTGCGTGTCGCAGGGAAGGAAAGTCGTTGCGGACGAGAACAGCACCGCGCCGCGGCCCGCACAAGCACCCGCGAAGAATTCGCGCAGTATGCGCAATCCCGGGCCTCCGGGCTTTCGGGGAGTGTGCATTGTGCTCAGGCCGGAGCGGATCCTGCGGCAGGCATCCGGACGGTCCCCGTCGAATTGACGTCGTATTGACGGGGGTGCGGATTCGGAACCCCCGGCCGGGACGGGGGAGCTGACCGTCTGTGGTGCGGTTTTCGGTGAGGGGGATGTGGCGGGCGCCATACGGCCGTACCCTCCGCCCCTGCCCGAACCTGCTCCGACCTGCGGTGGAGCCGGATGACCCGGCTCGGCCCCGGATGCCTTCCGGCCTGGTCCGTATGGTCGGGCGCCGCACTTCCCTTGCTGTTATAACAGTGACCGCTTACAGTGGCTGCCACGCAGGGCGCGGCGCATTCACCCTCAGCGGGTGCGTGCAGCCGGGTGGCGATCGCCGTTACGCCCCCGGCCGGTTCCGGAGCCGTCGACCTTCCTTTCGGTCCGGTTTCGGGACCGTGCGCGGACACCCGGAAACTGCCGCGCCCTGCCATTGTCCGATCGTGTGCAACAGCCGTGAATCGAGGCGGTCATGAATGCTCTGGGCGGGGTGCGCCGACAATGGTCCGGCGCACCGGCTTCTCCGAGGCGGCTGTCGTCGCCCGTCAATTCCGGGCAGCTCGCGGTGGGCGGCCGGATCGGCCTGGTCGCACCCGGCGCGGTCGAACCCGAGCCGCCCGAGCCGGCCGGGTCGCCCCCGGACGGCCCGGACCGGGCGGCCTGAGCACAGGCCGTCCTCCGGCCGGGGCTCGCCGGGCCGGACGACTCGCCGGGTCGTCCGGAACGCCGCGGCAGGCGCCGCCGCGCGAGCGGTCAGCGTGCCGGGTGCCGGTTCCCCGCCGGGCGGCGGGAGGGCTCGACCCCGGCGACCCGCTGCAGCAGCGGCGTGAGCCGGTGCGGCACCAACTCCCGCATCGCGAGAGCGGTGTTGGTGCGCTCCACGCCGGGGCTGGCGAGGATCTGCCCGGCGATCCGGTAGAGGTCCTCGGCGTCGGCGGCGACCACCCGGGCGAGCAGGTCCGTCCCGCCGCTGAGACCGACGACCTCGACCACCTCCGGGATGGCCGCGAGGGCGTCGGACACCTCGGCGAGCCGGTGCTGGTCCACCTGCATGGTCACGAAGGCGGTGAGCGGATAGCCCAGCGCGCTGGGCAGCACCCAGCGTTCGCCGGAGCCGAGGGCGCCGCCGTGCTCCAGTCTCGCCAGCCGTGCCTGGACGGTGTTGCGGGACAGCTCCAGGCGCTGGGCCAGGGCCAGGACCGTGGCCCGCGGCTCTTCCGCCAGGGCGAGAAGGATCCGGGCGTCGGTGGCGTCGACGGTCCGGCCACTGTTCACGGTGTTCAAGCGGGCACCCCTCGTCAGCTTGATCATTGAGCACATTGCTCAACAATTTGAGCATGTGTTGTCCATATGAAGCGTGCCCTGTGTACTTGCGAAGCACAAAGTTGATTCTACGCGGCAGGCGCGCAGATGAGGTATCGGAGGTGTCGGACCATGGTCATGAGTGCCGCGTCGACTGGATCGGAGACGCCGGGCCGCTCCCGGCAGGACGTGCTGGAGACCCTTCGAGCGGTCGAGGACCGCGTGCTGTGGCTGTCGACGGCGATCATCGACCGGGCGAACCGGGTGCGCCCCAACCCGGAAGGGCTCAAGGTCGGCGGCCATCAGGCGTCCAGCGCCTCCATGGCGTCCATCATGACGGCGCTCTGGTTCCACCACCTCGGCGCGGACGACCGCGTCTCCGTGAAGCCGCACGCCTCGCCCGTGCTGCACGCGATCAACTACCTGCTCGGCGAACTCGACGAGTCGTACCTCGGCACGCTGCGCGCCCTCGGGGGCCTGCAGAGCTACCCCAGCCGCACCAAGGACCCGGACCCGGTGGACTACTCCACCGGATCGGTCGGCATCGGTGCCACGGCTCCGATCTGGGGGGCGATCGCCCGCCGCTACGTGGACGGCCGCTTCGGACAGGCCGGCCACGGCCGCCAGTTCTCGCTGCTCGGTGACGCCGAACTCGACGAAGGCGCGATCTGGGAGGCCGTGCACGACCCGATGGTCGCCGGCCTCGGCGAGATCGTGTGGGTCGTCGACCTCAACCGGCAGTCCCTCGACCGGGTGGTCCCCGACATCGCCGCCGACCGGCTGCAGGGCGCGTTCGCCGCCGCCGGATGGCAGGTGCTCACCCTCAAGTACGGGCAGCAGCTCCAGGACCTCTTCACCCGCCCCGGCGGCGACGCCCTGAGGGTGCGTCTGGACGCCATGGGCAACCCCGAGTACCAGCGGCTGCTGCGCTGCACCCCCGAGCAGCTGCGCGACCGCCTGCCCGGCACCGGCTCGACCCGCGAGCCGATCGGCCGCCTCGTCGCGGACCTGGACGACACCGAACTGCACACCGCGGTGCGCAACCTGGGCGGCCACGACCTCGGAGCGCTGCTGGACGCCTACGACGCCATCGACGACACGCGGCCGACCGTCATCTTCGCCTACACGGTCAAGGGCCGCGGGCTCGCCAACGAGGGCCACCCGCAGAACCACTCCTCCCTGCTGACCGAAGGACAGATGCGGGAGCTGGCCGCCCGCGTGGGGACGGACCTCGACGCCCCCTGGGGCCGCTTCCCGGACGGCAGTGCCGAAGCCGCACTGTGCCTCCGCGCGGCCGACCGGCTCCGGCGCGCAGACCTCCCCGCGCAGCCGTCCCCGTCCGTGCCCGCCGACATCGGACGCACCCCGTCCGGTACCGGCACCACCCAGCAGGCCCTCGGCAGGGTCCTGCTCGACCTCACCCGGCAGGCGCCCGAGGCGGCGGCGCGGATCGTGACCGTCAGCCCGGACGTCAGCTCCTCGACCAACCTGGGCGGCTGGATCAACAAGGTCGGCATCTGGTCGGCGGCCGAGCGCACCGACTGGTTCGCCGACGACGCGGAGACGATCCTGCACTGGCGGGAGCGCCCCACCGGCCAGCACCTCGAACTCGGCATCGCCGAGACCAACCTGGTCGGACTCCTCGGCGAGCTCGGCGCCACGTGGAGCCGCTGGGGACAGCCGCTGCTGCCCATCGGCGTCGTCTACGACCCGTTCGTCAACCGCGCCCTGGAGCCCTGGTCGTTCGGCATCTACGCCGGCGGCCGGTCCATCCTGGTCGGCACCCCGTCGGGCGTCACCCTCGCCCCGGAGGGCGGGGCCCACCAGTCGATCACCACCCCGTCCCTCGGCATCGAGCAGCCGGGCGTCACCAGCTACGAACCGGCCTTCGCCCTGGACACCGAGTGGTGCCTCCTGGAGGCCATGAACAGGCTCGGCGGCCCGGACGGCAGCTCGGCCTACCTGCGGCTGTCCACCCGGCCGGTGGACCAGACCCTGGCCGCCGTGCCGGCCGACCCGGTCGCCCGTGAGCGCCGCCGCCGCCAGGCGGTCGCCGGCGCGTACGCACTGCGACGGCACGAGGCCCCGGCGGTGACCGTCGCCGCGATGGGCGCGATGATCCCCGAGGCCCTCGCGGCCGCCGACCGGCTCGCCGCGCAGGGCATCGGCGCCGACGTCGTCTGCGTCACCAGCCCCGACCTGCTCTTCCGGGCCCTGCAGGCCCGGCGCGGGCTGGAGGACGGGTCGCACCGGATCCTGGACCAGGTCTTCCCCGCCGACCGGGCCACGCCCCTGGTCACCGTCCTCGACGGCCACCCCCACACCCTGGCGTTCCTGGCCACGATCAACAACGTGCCGGTCACCTCGCTCGGCGTCACCCGGTTCGGGCAGTCGGGGACCATCCAGGACGTCTACCGCTACCACGGCATCGACACGGACAGCATCGTCGCCGCCGCCCTCGACCTCACCGACTGACATCCCCTTCCCCCATGGAGGACGTGACGTGGCGAACGACGCCAGCACCGTTTTCGACGTAGTCATTCTCGGAGGCGGAAGCGGCGGTTACGCCGCGGCGCTTCGCGCCGCCCAGCTGGGTCTGAGCGTCGCACTGATCGAGAAGGGTGAGCTCGGCGGCACCTGCCTGCACCGCGGCTGCATCCCGACCAAGGCCCTGCTGCACGCGGCCGAGGTCGCCGACGAGACCCGCGAGGCCGCCGAGTTCGGTGTCCTCGCGACGTTCCAGGGCATCGACATCAAGGGCGTCCACAGGTACAAGGACGACGTCGTCAGCGGCCTCTACAAGGGCCTGCAGGGCCTGGTCGCCTCCCGCAAGGTCACCTTCGTCCAGGGCGAGGGCCGGCTCTCCTCGCCGACCTCGGTGGACGTCGACGGCCGGCGCATCGAGGGCCGCCACATCGTGCTGGCCACCGGCTCCGTCCCCAAGTCGCTGCCGGGCCTGACCATCGACGGCGACCGGGTCATCTCCTCGGACCACGCCCTCAAGCTCGACTACATCCCGAAGTCCGCCGTGATCCTGGGCGGCGGCGTGATCGGCGTGGAGTTCGCGTCGGTCTGGAAGTCCTTCGGCGTCGACGTCACCATCGTCGAGGGCCTGCCGCACCTGGTGCCGCTGGAGGACGACAACTCCTCCAAGCTGCTGGAGCGCGCCTTCCGCAAGCGCGGCATCAAGTTCGAGCTGAAGGCCCGCTTCTCGGGCGTGGAGTACACCGAGAACGGTGTCCGCGTCTCCACCGAGAACGGCAAGCAGATCGACGCCGACCTGCTGCTCGTCGCCATCGGCCGCGGTCCCGTCTCGGCCGGCCTGGGCTACGAGGAGCAGGGCATCGCGATGGACCGCGGCTACGTCCTGGTCGACGAGTACCTGCGCACCAGCGTGCCGACCGTCTCCGCCGTCGGCGACCTCGTGCCGACCCTGCAGCTCGCCCACGTCGGCTTCGCCGAGGGCATGCTCGTCGCCGAGCGCCTGGCCGGCCTGAAGACCGTCCCGATCGACTACGACGGCATCCCGCGGGTGACGTACTCCAACCCCGAGGTCGCCTCCGTGGGCCTCTCGGAGGCCAAGGCCGTCGAGCAGTACGGCAAGGACAAGATCGTCACGCTCAAGTACAACCTCGCCGGGAACGGCAAGAGCAAGATCCTCAAGACCGCCGGCGAGATCAAGCTCGTCCAGGTCAGGGACGGCGCCGTCGTGGGTGTCCACATGGTCGGCGCCCGCATGGGCGAGCAGGTCGGCGAAGCCCAGCTGATCTACAACTGGGAGGCGCTGCCCGCCGAGGTCGCGCAGCTCATCCACGCGCACCCCAGCCAGTCCGAGGCCCTCGGCGAGGCACACCTCGCACTGGCCGGCAAGCCGCTGCACGCGCACGACTGATCCGCGGGCCCCCCGCAGTCCATCCATTCCCGAACGCAAGACTTGATAGGAGTCGCTGACACCATGGCGGTCTCAGTAACACTGCCCGCACTGGGCGAGAGCGTGACCGAGGGCACCGTCACCCGCTGGCTGAAGGCCGAGGGTGAGCGCGTGGAGGTCGACGAGCCGCTGCTCGAGGTCTCCACCGACAAGGTCGACACCGAGATCCCGGCCCCCGTCGCCGGCATCCTCGCCTCGATCAAGGTCGGCGAGGACGAGACGGTCGAGGTCGGCGCCGAACTCGCCGTCATCGACGACGGCACCGGCACCCCCACCCCCGAACCCGCCCCCGCCGCCGAACCCGCCCCCGTCACGGAAACCGCCCCGGCCCCTGTGCCCGCCCCGGCCCCTGCGCCCGTACCGGCCCAGGCCCTCGCACCGGCCCCTGCGCCCGCTCGGACCGCGGCGCCGGCGCCGGTCCCGTTCACCCCACCGGCCCCGGCCGGTGACGGCGGCAAGGCCGCCTACGCCACCCCGCTGGTCCGCAAACTGGCCGCCGAACTGGGCGTCCCGCTGGCAGCCGTGCAGGGGACCGGCATCGGCGGCCGCATCCGCCGGCAGGACGTCCTCGCCGCCGCCGAGGCCCCGGCTCCCGCCGCTGCTCCCGCCTCCCCGTCCGCCGCCCCTTCCGCCGCACCGTCCCCGGTTCCGGCCGGGCCGTCCGCGGCGGCCGCCCCCTCGCCGCTGCGCGGGCAGACCGTGCCCATGACCCGGGTGCGGAAGGCCATCGCCAGGCACATGGTCCAGTCGCTCCAGGTGTCGGCCCAGCTGACCACCGTGGTCGAGGCCGACGTCACCCGGATCATCCGGCTGCGGGAGCTCGCCATGGCCGGGTTCCGGGAGCGTGAGGGCGTCAAGCTCTCCCCGCTGCCGTTCTTCGTCAAGGCCGCCGTCGAGGCGCTCAAGCTGCACCCGGTCCTCAACGCCCGGGTGAACGAGGACGACACCATCACCTACCACGACGTCGAGAACATCGGCATCGCGGTGGAGACCGACAGGGGCCTGTTCGTCCCGGTCATCCACGGGGCGGGCGACCTCAGCACCGCGGGCATCGCCCGGAGGACCGCCGACCTCGCGGCCCGGACCCGCGACGGCGGCCTCAAGCCGGACGAACTGGCCGGCGGCACCTTCACGGTGACCAACACCGGTTCGCGCGGTGCGCTGTTCGACACCCCGATCCTCAACCAGCCGCAGGTCGGCATGCTGGGCATCGGGGCGACCGTCCGGCGCCCGGTCGCGCTGGAGACCCCGGAGGGCACCGTCGTCGCCGTCCGCGACATGGTCTACCTGGCCCTGTCGTACGACCACCGGATCGTGGACGGTGCCGATGCCGCACGCTTCCTCGGCACGGTGAAGGCCCGACTGGAGGAGGGTGCGTTCGAGGCCGACCTCGGGCTCTGACCTCCGCCACGGCGGCCACGACGGGATGTCGTGGCCGCCGTGGCGTGCGTGTCGTGCCGTGGGCCCGGCCCGGCCTGCCGGACCGGGCCCACAGGGGTCGGGCGGGAGTCAGAAGGCCGAGGTGTAGGCCGTGAGGAACGGGGCCGCGACCGGGGTGCCGCCCGGGTTGAAGCAGAGGGTGTAGAGCTGCACCGTGCCGCTGGTGCGCGCCCAGGGCATGGCGAGGCCGCACCAGCCCGGTCCGGTGCCGTAGGCGGTGGCGTGGGCGGTGTCCGAGGGGACGGCCACGCCGGGCAGGGTGACGGTGAACGGCGCGGATCCGGCGAGGGTGTTGACCGCCCCTACGGAGTTGAAGTTCGTGTTCGCCGGTACGCCGCCGTTGAACCAGAGGTAGCCGAAGGACTTCGGCGGGAACGCCGGCCCGTGCACCGCCCGCTTGAGGGAGTAACTCAGCGTCCAGGTGGTGTCGTAGGGCGCGTTGGCGGCGTTGAAGCAGGCCACCACCACGGTCTGCCCGCTCGCGCCCGGTACCCAGTCGGCCACCTTGCAGCGGGCGCCCTGGATCCCGTTGACCGCCGTGACCTCGATGTTCCCGGCGGCGGTGGACACCCCCAGGCCGGGCAGCCACGCCTTCCAGATGCCGGTCGAGCCGTGGCTCACCGTGTTGACCGCCCCGGCCGAGTTGTACTGCGCGAGCACCGCCCCGCTGACCGCCGAGTAGGTGTACCCGTAGCTGCCGCCGGCCGGCGAGGGCGTCCCGCTGCTGGTGGTGTAGAGCACGGTGAACAGGGTGTTCGACGGGGCGCCGCTCGGCTGGTAGCAGTTGACCGCGACGTCCTGCCCGGTGCCCGCCGTGGACCAGCCCTTGATCTGGCACCAGTTGCCGGTGCGGCCGACGGCGGTGGCGTGGGCGATGCCGCCCGGGCCGGCGATCAACGGGAAGTGCACCACGTACGCGCCCACGCCGAGCTGGTCGACCTTGACCGGGTTGGCGGCCGGGGAGGGCCAACTGCCCCACTGCCGGGTGAGGTCGGGGACGTACCCCGCGGGCGGGGTCGGGTTGTCGAGGAACGCGAAGCCCCAGCGGTCCGGTACGGCGGCGTGGGCGGGCCCGGCGGCCGGCAGAGCGGCGGCCATGAGACCGGCCACCATGGCCAGGACGAGCAGGACGGCGCGGACGGGTCTGAACGACGGTGCGACGGTGCGGGCGTGCATGTGCGTACCCCCTGGGTGGTGAGGACGGGTGTGCTGCCTGCGCGGTGCAGCCTGCGCTGCGAGCCCGCTCCCGGGCTCCGGGGCGGGCGGCTCCGCCGGGACGGGCTGCTCTGGTGCGCCGGACGGTGTCCGGCGTCGGCCGCTCCCGGTGATCGGGCCCGGCGGCGCCTCACATCGTAGGATCGCCCAACGCCGTGGCACAGACCTCTGGCATGCTCCCGATGGTCGGTTGTCGGCCGTTCACGGGAACCGCCCCACCCGCCCCACCAGGGCCCGGCGGACGCTCCGGACCCGCCGCACGGGCCCGTGGCCCGCCACACCCTGCCCGGGAGCCCCGGTGCTCCCGCCCTCCCCGGCCGTCCCCGGTGCGGGTGCGGCCCCGACGGCCGGAACGGTGCACGGAACCGTGCCGCGGGCCGCGGCGCGGAAGGTGTCCCGGGGCCGCGGCCCCGGGACACCTCGATCAGCGGGGCCGGTCCGTCCGCTACGGGCAGGCGGGAACCGCCGACTGGTTGGTGACGTAGGAGGAGTGGACGTAGGCCCAGGTCGGCTGCGCGCCGCCGGAGTAGTTCACGTACGCGTAGAACCACCGGTTGCTGGAGTAGTTCCCCGTGGCCCAGCCCGCGTCCTTCCAGCAGGACACCCAGGAGGCCTGCCCGTTGGGGTTGCGCCAGCCGTCGGAGGTGACCCAGCCGATGAACGACCAGGACTCCGCGTACGGCGCGGTGCGCGCCGCGGCCCCGGCCTGGACGGTCATCGTCGCGTAGCCCGCCGCGTCGGCGGCCGGCGCGACCGCGACCGTCAGCCCGGCCAGGGGGACGCAGGCTGCCACGACCGCGGCAGCTCGCTGGAGGAGGGAATTCATGTCCTGACCCTTCGCTCGGTGTGCGGTGCTGATGGTCCGTCGGATCCGTCGAGCGGCAAGCTCGTTGACAGGCAGGCCCGGTGGCGGGACGCCCGGACCGGATCCGGCGGACCTGACCACCGTACGAAGGCTGCGGCGACGCTACGGCGATGGCCGCCGACCGTGCCCCGCAGCCCTCAACCCCCGTACGTGTAACCCGAGATGACACCCTCCCCGTAGGGCTCCACGATCACCCGGATCCGCACCGAGCGGTGCGTGCCGTCCACCCGGAACCGCGCGGGGATCGCCCACTCCACGTCCGGGAGCCGGTGCCAGGGGTTGAACAGCGTCCCCGGCTGTCCGCTCAGGTCGTCGTCCCCGCGGGTCCAGCGGGAGGAGGGGTCGGCGGCGACCGCCTGCACCGCTTCGAAGATCTGATCGTCCGTCCAGCCCGCGGGGAAGAGGCTCTTGCCGGAGCCCCGCGCCGCCGCCCTCGCCGAGTGCAGCTCCGCGATGTGGTCCATCCGGAAGGGCGACAGATAGCTTCCGGCCTTGCGGAGTTCGGGCGTGATCTCGGGACCGTCCGACTCGTCCGGCTCCTCCACCGGTACGTCCTCCCACCCGCCGAACCGTCCGGGCAGCGCCCCCCGACCACCGGCCTCGTGGCCGTAGACGTTCGCGGGACGGTAGGGCTCCTGCTCGGGCACCATCGGTTCGACCCCCGTGTCGTGGTGACGTTCGGCTCCTACCGTAAGGCGGCAGCATTGGCGGCGACCCCCACCGGACAGCAACCGCACGACCCGCGGACCCCTCGGCCCCGGCACCCCGGCCCGCCCCGACACCTCCGGACCGACCTGCCCCGCCCGGACGACGACCCGCAGGCACAGGGGGCCGCTGCCGCGGGCAGCGCGCTGCGCGGACTGCTCACCGGCCGCCCCGCCTACCGGAACCGCTGGCTGGCCCACGTCCGGCGGAAGCGCGGCGACGGGATCAGCTACTCCGCCGTCTCCCAGGTCGTCGCACTCCACGTCTGGGACAGCGGGTTGAGACCGGACACCGACCGGGACCTCCCACGCCGCCTGCGCGACCGGGTGCGCCAGGCCCTGCTCGGCGAACAGCTGACCCACGAGACCGTCACCTGGCTGACCGACTCCTTCGGGTTCTCCGCCGAGGACACCGCGCTGGTCTGGGAGGCCTTCTCCGGCCGCAGCGAACTCGACCTCGACGGCAGCGGCATCACGTTCACCCTGCGGCACCCGCCCGTTCCGCTGGTCCAGCCCCAGCGCCACCGCACCACCGCACTGTTCTCGCGCTACCACCTGGACGCGGACCGGATGCTGCGCCGGACGGAGCACAGCCACGTGCTGCTCGCACTGGAGGACGGCGTCGACTCCTACGCGTACAGCCCGCGCGACACCGTCACCGGTGTCGAGTCCGTCGTCGGCGGCACGTTCAGCGGCTTCCGGCCGAGCAGCCCGGGCTTCGTGGGGCTGAGGTTCGGCCTGGACCGACGGCTGCGCCGGGGCCAGCACGCCTCGCTGCACTACACGACCGTCCACCGGCCCACCCCCGGGCCGTGCGTCCAGCTGCGGCGGGCGGCACGCAAGCGGATCGACAACGTGGACATGCGGATCGTCTTCGACCGCGCCGTGCCCCGCCGGGCCTGGTGGTGCGCGTGGGACGACTACGACGCCGGCGAGCTGGTCCGTGAAGTCCCGCTCGCCGTGGGCGCGGACGGGGTGATGCACCAGTTCCTGCCCTACCTGGAGGAGGCCGTGGTCGGCTTCCGGTGGGAGTGGTGACCCGTCGGTGCCGGCAGCCGGCAGCCGGCGACGGAGCGAGACGAGGGGCGCGGTGAACCGTCCCGGTCCGGGAGGGAAGCCCGGTCAGGGGGTACCGGTGAGCAGGGTGGCGGCTGACGCGGTGGCACGGGCGAGCAGTCCGGGCAGGTCTGCGACGGCCACCTCGCCGCGGGCGTGGCGGCGGCCGGTGTGTTCCCAGCCGGCGAGGGCGGCCGCAGCGGCCATGGCGGGGCGGGTGTCGTCCGGGCCGGTGCCGAGGTCGGCGTGCAGTGCGGCGGTCAGCAGGTCCTGGTAGCGGGACACCTGGAGGCGGCCGCGGGCGGCGAGCGCGGGTGATCCGCCGATGATCCGGGCGAGCAGCCGTTCCGTCCCGGCGCCCCGTTCGGTGATCCAGCCGTGGACGACCTGCGCGGCGGTGTCGAGCGCGCCGGTCCCCGAGGTGCGGTCGGCGAGCCGGTCGGCAAGGTCGGCGCAGCGTCGGACGTCCAGGTCGAACAGCACGTCGTCCTTGCCGGGGAAGTGCAGGAAGAACGTGCGGGGTGCGATGCCGACCGCCGAGGCGATGTCCTGCACGGTCGTGTCCTCGAACCCCCGGTCGGCGAACAGCCGGAGCGCGGTGTCGGCGATGAGCCGGTGCCGTTGCTGCCGCTCGCGTTCGCGCAGGGTGGGTCGCTGGTCCATGCGTTCCATCCTAGCCCTTCCGGTGCAGTGACTGCATCGGATACGTGTGCTGCAGGAAGTGCAGGTGTTGCAGTCGGCCTCGGCTCGGCCTACCATCCGGGTGCGGCCATTCGGTGCAGTCAATGCACTGAATGCATTCGCTGCACCCATTGCTCTACCCGAATCATGGGAGGAGGCGGCCGTGAGCACGAGAGCTCCCGACCGTTCACTGTCCGGGCGGGTCGCCCTGGTGACCGGCGGTACCGGCGGCATCGGCCTGAGCACCGCCGTCGGGCTGGCCCGTCGCGGCGCCGAGGTCGTCGTCACCGGCCGGGACCCGGAGCGCGGGCACGCCGCGGTCCGGCGGATCGCCGAGGCCGCGGGCATCGCCCCCGAGGCCGTCCACCTGCGGATCGCCGACCTCGGCGTGCTCGGCGACGTCCGTCGGCTCGCCGACGGGATCCTCGCCGACCACCCCCGGCTGCACCTGCTGGTCAACAACGCCGGCGTCAACCACGGCTCCCGCCGGAGCACCCCGGACGGCCTGGAGGCGAACCTCGCCGTCAACGCCGTCGCACCTGTCCTGCTGACCCGGCTGCTCCTCGGCCGGCTGGCCGCGAGCGCGGAGCCGGGCCGGGCCCCCCGGGTCGTGCTGGTCAACTCCGGTGCGCACAAGATGGTGCGGCGGGCCGTCGACGCGCTCGACGACCCGCAGGCGGAGGCCGGGCCGTACGTCGCGATGACCGTCTACGCCCGCAGCAAGCTGCTCGTCCTGATGGCCGGCCTCGCGCTCGCCCGGGAGCCGGGCACCGGCCCGGTGACGGTCACCGCCGTCGACCCCGGCCCGGCGGACACCGGCATGACCCGCGCCATGGACCGCACCTTCCTGCCGCCCGCGATGCGGGCCGGCTGGGGCCTGTACTACCGGCTCGGCCCGGCTCGGCGCAGCGCCGACACGGCCGCCGCCTCCACGCTGGCCGCGGCGTCGTCGGCCGCGCTGGAAGGCCGGACCGGAATCTACCTGGACGCGAAAGGCCGGCCCGCCCGCACCTCGCCCGCCGCCCGCGACGAGGCGGCCCACGGCGCTGCCCTGGCGCTCCTGGACGACTTCGGGGCGGACACCCGCACCACCCGGCTCTGACCCGCCGGCCCGCGGCGGGCCGGCGGGTCGGAACCGGACGGGCGTCCGCGCCGCCACGGAGGGACGGCGGCGGCGCGGACGGACCCCGGCAGGGACGGGGGCTCCCGTGTGGCGCGGGTCAGTTCTTCCGGAAGACCGTCACGGCGAGCGGGTCGGCGACGCTCCCGGTCGCGCTGGTGGCGCCGTTGGTGCCGAAGACCTTGGTCCAGGAACCGGCGGGGAGGGTGGTGGTGTAGCTGCTGTCGGTGGGGTTGTAGACGACGACGGTGTCGTAGCCGGTGGGTGCGCCCGCGCTGGAGCTGATGGAGGAGACCACGACGGCGCCGTTCACCTGGGTGGACATCTGGTTCCTGACGGCGTCCCAGGTGGTGAGGCGCAGGGCGGGCGTGGCCTTCCGCAGGGCGATGGCGTCCCTGTAGTAGGCGAAGGTGGCGGCGTTGGCCGCCTTGTCGCCCCAGTGGATCGCGTTGACGTCGTCACCGGCGTTGTAGGAGTTCTTGGCGGTCTCGTAGTTGCCGCCGACGACCTTGGAGCGGAGGAACTCGTCGCCCTCGGCGAAGAACGGGATGCCCTGGGAGGTGAGGACCATGCCGGTGGCGAAGCGGTCGATCCGGCCGGCCCGTCCGGTGGCTCCGCCGGTCGCGCCGGAGTAGGTGATCTTGTCCCACAGGTTGAGGTCGTCGTGGACGGAGACGTAGTTGACGGTCTGCTCGGGGTCGTAGGCGAACGCCGGGTTCCAGGTGTCGGCGAGCCGGCCGGTGCTCTTGGCGGCGAGCGGTGAGCCGCGCATGCCGAGGGCGATCGAGGAGGCGGTGCCGCCGCCGTTCATGTACGCCATGACGGCGTCCTGCGTGCCGCCCTTGATCGCGTCGCGGTAGGCGCCGTTGAAGACGCCGACGTGGGCGTCGGCGAGCGTGGGGACGGCCGCGTAGCGGACCTTCTGCGCCTCGGCGGCGTCGGCGACGCCTCCGCTCCAGGGCTCGCCGTAGATCTGCAACTGCCGTTCCGGGAAGGTGGCGTTGAGGTAGCTGCCCCACTCGGCGGCGTTGGTCGAGTAGTGGACGCCGAGGAGGTCGAAGCGGAAGCCGTCGACGTTGTAGTCGCGCACCCAGTGCTCCAGGGAGTCGCGGATCATCCGGCTGACCATGGGGTTGCCGTCGTCGACGGAGTTGCCGGTGCCGGAGAGGTCGGTTCCGTTGTAGTACTTCCCGGTGATCCCGCCGAACACGTCCTTGCCGGCCGTGTGGTTGTAGACGACGTCCATGATCACGCGGATCCCGGCGCGGTGGAACGCGTCGACCATGTCCTTGTACTCGCGGATCCGGTCCTCGGGCGCGGTGTACTGGGAGAACTGCTCCTCGGGCACGTTGTAGTTCGCCGGGTCGTAGCCCCAGTTGGGCACGGTGCTGTTGAAGTCGAAGGACGGCAGGATCTGGACGTCGGTGACACCCAGCTCCTTGAGGTGGTCGATGCCCGTCTTCACGCCGTTGCCGGTCGTGCCGCCCTGGACGAGGCCGAGGAACTTGCCGCGCTTGGCCGGGTCGACGCCGGAGCTGGCGTCGACGGTGAAGTCCCGGACGTCCAGCTCGTAGACGACGGAGTCCTCGCGGTTGGTGCGGGCGGGCCGCGCGGCCCAGCTGCCGCCGGTCGGCAGCACCGAGCCGGAGTCGACGACGACGCCCTGGGTGGTGCCCGGGTTCACCATCTGGGCGTACGGGTCGCGGACGGCGTTGCCGCCGACGGAGAACTGGTACGGCTGGTTCTTGAGGTCGCCGGCGACGACGGCCTGGTAGACGCCGCTGTATCCGCCGAGGGTGACCGGGCTCAGCGGGTAGGTCCTGCCGCCGACGCCGACCGTGACGGCGGTGCTGTCCGGCGACCAGATCCGGAAGGTCGTGCCGGTGCTGGTCCAGATCGCACCGAGGGTGTTCCCGGTGCCGGGCGGGGTGGTCGTCGGGCCGGGGGAGGGCGTGGCGGTGGAGCCGGTGCCGCTCACGACGGTCAGCAGGTGGGTGGCGGCGGTGTAGCCGAAGGTGGTGGTCGCGCCGCCGGCCGGCACGGTGAACGGGATGTCGGCGCCGCCGGCCGTGCCGTTCTGGCCGTAGTTCTCCGCCCAGGAACGGTCGATGGCGGCCTTGACCGCCCAACTGCCCGCGGGGATCGCGGTGGTGGCCCAGGTGTAGGTGCCGTCGCCGTCGGTGTCCAGGAGTTTGGACAGCAGGCAGTCGGGGGCCCAGTCGCCGGGGCAGCCGATCTCGGACTGGAAGCTGCCGGCGGCGGTGACCGTCCTGCTGGCCGCGTCGTCGGTGATCCGGTGGGTCGCCGGGTCGTAGACGAAGGTGACGGGCTTTCCGCCGGCCGGCACGGTGAGCGGGATGTCCGCGCCGCCGGCCGTGCCGTTCTGGCCGTAGTTCTCGGTCCAGCTCCCGTCGATCGCCACCTTGTAGGCGTAGCTGCCGGCGGGGAGGTCGAAGGTCGCGGACCACAGCCCGTCGGCCCGCCGGGTGAGCTGGTCCTGCGCGCAGTCGGTGGCCCAGTCGCCGGCGCAGCCGATCTCGCTGTTGAACGTGCCGGGCACCGAGACGGTGCCGGGCGTGGCGGCGCCGGCGGGCGACGGGAGGAACGCGACGAGGGTGAGTCCGAGGGCTGCCGCTGCGGCGACGGCCGTGGCGGCGGCTGCTCGCTGCCGCCCGGGGCGGCGGTGGGTGCGGTGCATGTGGGGGACCTCTGCTGGGTGGGTGCCCTCGGCCGTGGCGGCGTCGGGCGTCGGGTGGGGGTGGGGGTGGGGGCGTGGTCCGGGGCTCCGGTGCGGAGGCCGGACCGGGTGTCCGGGGCGCGCGGGGGTCAGGTCCTGCGGGCCCCGGACGGCTCAGGTGCCGCGGAACCCCGCGACGGTGCGGGTGGCGGCGGGGAGGACGGCGGGTGCCACGCGGGCGGGCGCTCTTCGCGGCGTGGACGGGCCGGGTGCGGAGTGCACGGGTGGGACCTCCTGTGGAGCCCCGCGGCAGGCGGCACACGGGCGGGGCGGTGGGTGGGGAGGAGGAGCTGTGCGCCCGCCCGGCGGGTTCTGCCGGGGCCTGGACGCGTCCGGGACGCGACCCGGCGGGCGTTCGGCCGGCCGGCGCGGCAGCCGACCGCTGGGGGCAGTCGACCGGGACAGCCGACCGGGTGGGGCAACCGACCGGGTGGGGCAACCGACCGTTGGGGTCGCGCATTGGTCGGCAGGTTGCTAACTCATGTTAATAATGGGTGAACGGCGGCGCGGTCAAGGCGTCGGTCGAAACCCGCCGCGACCGGCGCACTCGGTGCGGCCTCCCCGCGCCGCCCCTCGGCGGGCCGGGCCGGTGACCCGTCCCGTCGGACTCTGACGAGTCTCGGCGAAGCTCGCGGCGAAGGGCCCCGGGTGCGAGCGTGCGCGCCGCAGAGGCGGTCTCCGCTGCCGTCATCGCGCTGCCCCAATCGCGTCCCGGGTCTCCGGATCGGCGACCGGCAGGACACGGTGGGCGTGGGCGACGGCGGGGTGGTCGGTGTCCGCGGCCGTGATCGGGGCGCCGGTCGGTCGGTGGCGGAGCGCGGGTCAGCCGGCCTGCGGGGTGGTGCGCAGGCCGCCGAGGAGGGTGGCCAGGTAGCGGTGGGCGGTGGCGGCGCGGTCGGCGGGGGCGCCGCCGTGGACGTCGACTGCGTGGGCGATGCCGCACATCAGGGGCACCAGGTCGGCGGCGGTCAGGTCGGGTCGGACCGCGCCCGCAGTGCGGGCGCGGTCGAGCAGCGCGGTGCCGGCCGTACGGAGTGCCGTCTTGAGTTCGGTGGTGCGTGGCAGGGCGTCGACGGGCGCGGCGGCGACCGGGGGCAGGGCGGCGTCGGTGACCTGGGCCTCGACGGTGCGCTGCAGGAAGCCTGCCAGCGCGGTCCACGGATCGGGCTCGGCGAGGGCCCGCTCCGCGTATGCGACCAGCGCCTCCAGGCAGGGCGCGGCCACCGTCTCCAGCAACGCCTCAGGGGTGGGGAAGTGCCGGTAGACGGTGGCCACGCCGAGCCCGGCGCGCCGGGCGACGTCGTTGAGCTGCAACGCGGCGCCTTGGTCGACCAGGGCGCGGGCGACGGAGACGATCCGGTCCCAGTTGCGGGCCGCATCCTTGCGCAGGGGCGTGGTCATCCGGACATGCTAATCGGATGGCCCATCCGCATGAGCGGGGACCGGCGCGTACTGCTCGCTGAGCCGCCGTACGGCCGCCGCGGTCCGGGGGTCGGTGGCCGCACGGAACGGCGCGTGCGGCTGCGCGTCGGCTCCGATGACCACGCCCGTCCGCCCGTCGAGGGCCGGGTCGGTGGCGGCGACGATCGACGGCCGGGCGGCGACGGACGCCGAACCCGACGTCGAGCGCTCGAACCGGCGGCGCACCAGGGGCCACAGCAGCCGCAGGGCGGGTGAGACGATCGCCGGGTCGGTCAGGGTGTTGTCGGTCATCTCCGTCGCGGCGCCGCCCGGGTCGGCGGCGAACACCGAGACGCCCGTACCGTCCAGGCGCCGGGCCAGGTCGAGGGTGTGGGCGAGGTGCGCCAGCTTGGCACGGCCGTACCAGTGGAACCCGTAGTAGCCGCCGGGCGGTTCGACCGAGTCGAACACCCGCTTGGCGACGCCGACCGCGCCCGAGGTGACGTTCACGATCCGGCTCGGCGCGCCGGCCTTCAGGGCGGGCAGCAGGAGTTCGGTCAGCAGGTACGGCGAGAGGTGGTTGACGACGAAGGACGCCTCGACGCCGTTCAGCTCCGTCTGCCGCGGGAACATCGCGCCGACGTTGTTGACCAGGACGGTCAGCGGATCATCGGCGAGCCGCGCGGCGAGCGCGCGGACCTGGCCGAGCGAGCCGAGGTCGGCCTGTACGAACCGGGCCGGACGCGACGGGTCCACGGCGCTGATCCGCTCCACCGCCCGGGCACCGCGATCCGGGTCTCGCCCGACCACCGTCACCGAGAACCCGGCGGCGGCCAGGCCCAGGGCCGTCTCCAGTCCGATGCCTCCGGTCCCCGCCGTCACCACAGCTGTCTTGCGCACACGCCCTCCAGGAATCGGATAGGTCATCCATTTGCGCCGACGCTAGCACATGCGGATTACTTATCCGCTTCGCTGGTGTCGGCGCTGCGCGGCCCGCAGGGTCGCGTCGGGGGTGCGGGCGGTCGCGCCGGGGTGCGGGCGGTCGCGGCGACGTCGAGCGGGATGGCTTCGAAGGCGACCACCTCTGAACCCGGTGGCCGAACTTCGACGGGACAAGCCGTTGCCGGTCAAACTTCGGCGAGACTCGTCAGACTTCGACGAGACAGGTCGGCCGGCTTCTGCGCCGACCGCGCATGACACGTTAGTAACATGCGTTATCGTTCCGAGAGCAGCCTGAACGCACCTACGAATGCGGGGACACGATGTCGGCGAGCACGCCAGGACCGGCCCCGGCCGGGCGGTCACGGCCCACCTCCACCGATGTGGCCAAGGCGGCGGGGGTGTCGCGCTCCGCGGTCTCCTTCGCGTTCAACAGCCCCGAGCGGCTCTCCGTGGCCACCCGTGACCGGATCCTCGCCGCCGCCAAGGAGCTCGGGTACTCCCCGAACACCCTGGCGCGGATGCTGCAGGCCGGGCAGACCCAGTCGCTCGGCGTCCTGCTCCCGCAGAACCTCGCCAAGATCATGGAGAACCCGTACTACGCCCGGTTCCTCACCGGGGTGGGCCAGGTCTGCGACGAACAGGGGTACACCCTGCTGCTCACCCCGCCGCTGCGCGACTCCATGCTGAAGGCGATCCCGTACGCGGCGGTCGACGGCTTCGTGGTGTGCGGGCTGGAGCACGACCGCGGCGAGGTCGCCGAGCTGCAGCGGCGCGGCATCCCGTTCGTCCTGGTGGACAGCAGCCCGTGGGCGGACGTGCCGAGCGTCGACGTCGACGACGAGAGCGGCGCGCGCGAGGTCACCCGGCACATCCTGGAGCTCGGCCACCGCAAGGTGGCGCTCCTCTCGATCGACCCGGGCCCGGAGCGGGCCGAGCGCGGCTACCGGGGGCCGCTGGCCCGCCGGATGGCCGGTGTCACGGACGCGCTCTCCCAGGTCGGCATGGATCTGCAGGACGTCACCCTGGTCGAGGTGCCCGCCACGCGGATGGACGGCTACCGCGCGGCGAAGGCCCTGATGGCCGCGCCGGGGACGGCGCCCACCGCGATCGTCGCGCTCTCCGACATCCTGGCCTTCGGCGCGGTCGACGCCCTGCACGACCTCGGCCTGCGGGTGCCCGACGACGTCTCGGTCACCGGCTTCGACGACCTGCCCGAATCGGCGTGGCTGAGGCCGCGACTCACGAGCGTCCGGCAGGCCATCGCCGCCAAGGGCCGCACCGCCGCGGACTTCCTCATCTCCGCGATCCGCGGGGAGGACCAGCACCCGCACCAGCTGCTCGGCACCAGTCTGATCGTGCGTGACTCCAGCGCCCGCGTGCGCGCCGCCCGGGACGCCGTCCTGCCCAACGGCTGACGGGCGCGGCAGGCGCGGCAGGCGCGCAGACACGGCGGACACGGCGGCTCGGCGGGCTCGGCAGACACGGCGAGCGCGCGGAACGGCGCCTTCCCTCCCGGTGGCAGCGGGCGGGAAGGCGCCGTTCCTGCGTTCCGGCGGCGCTGTCCATCGACTGGGTGGGGAACCGTCCGGGCCGTGTCCGCGGTGCGTCGAGCGTGTTACATAAACGTTAGCTAACTCCTGTTAGTTACCTGCTAACGTCATCGGCGTCAGAACACCGGCGCGACGGCCCGCCTCGCGGAATCCGGGCAGCACCTGCCCGCCGCGACCGGCGGAGCCCCGCCCACCACCCGGGCCCTCGGTGCAGCATCCGCCGTGCGCACCAAGGGACACCTCGCCCGCTTCCGCCGGACTCCTCCGGCGGCCCGGCGCGACCACCCCCGGATCTCTCCCACCGCACCCCCCACCTCCTCAAGGAGTCACCATGCGACGTGGCATCGCGGCCCTCACGCTGGCAGCGGCGATCACCGTCTCGCTGACCGCCTGCGGCTCGGACGGCAGCTCCGGCGCGGCCGGATCCGGTCCCGTCACCATCACCTGGTGGGACACCTCGGACGCGACCAACGAGGCGCCGACCTTCAAGGTCATGGTGGCCGACTTCGAGAAGGCCAACCCGGACGTCAAGGTCACCTACGTCAACGTCCCCTTCGCCGACGCCCAGAGCAAGTTCCAGACGGCGGCCGGCAGCAAGGGCGCCCCGGACGTCCTGCGGGCCGACGTCGGCTGGACCCCGGCCTTCGCCGAGGCGGGCTACCTGGCACCCCTGGACGGCACGGACGCCGCGAAGGACGCCGCCGCGTTCCAGCCCAACCTCGTCCGGCAGGCCGAGTACCAGGGCAAGCTCTACGGCATCCCCCAGGTCACCGACACCCTGGCGCTGATGTACAACAAGGAGCTCTTCGCCAAGGCCGGGATCACCGCGGCCCCCACCACCTGGGACGAGCTGAAGGCCGACGCCGCAGCGGTCAAGGAGAAGACCGGGGTGGACGGCTTCGCCTTCAACCCGCAGGGCTACTACGCGATGCCGTTCCTGTACGGCGAGGGCACCGACATGATCGACGTCGACGGCAAGAGGATCACCGTCAACTCGCCGGCCGCCGTCAAGGGCATCGACACCCTGAAGGCCCTGGTCGCCTCCCCGGGCGTCGCCAAGCTCGACACCACCAGCAACGGCTACGCCGACGTCATGGACGCCTTCGGCAGCGGCAAGGCCGCCTCCATCGTCCAGGGCCCCTGGGAGAGCGCGAACGTCTTCAAGAGCCAGGCGTTCCTGAAGAACGACAACCTCGGCATCGCCACCCTCCCGGCCGGCTCCGCGGGCAAGGCCGGCGCCCCGCTCGGCGGCCACAACCTCGTCGCCTACGCCGGTTCGGACGCCGCGCACCAGGCCGCCGCGCAGAAGTTCATCGCCTTCATGACCTCGGCCAACTCCCAGGTCTACACCGCGGGCAAGAACTCCACGCTGCCGACCCGCACCGACGCCTACACCCCCGAGGTCACCAGGAACCTCGGCATCGCCGGCTACCAGAAGGTCCTCGCCTCCGGGCAGCCGCGACCCGAACTCGCCCAGTACAGCTCCCTCTACGACCCGCTGGGCACCGAGCTCATCAAGATCCTCTCCGGGCAGGAGAGCACCAAGGCCGGGCTGGACAACGTCGCGGCCGCGGCCAAGAAGCTGATCCCGGACTACGCCACCCGGTGACCCGGGCCCGGCCGGCCGCCCTCTCTGCCGGGGCGGCCGGCCGGCACCGGTGCCACCCCGTCCCGGAGCCGCCCGCTCCGCCGGCCGCGCCCGCGCGGCGAACCGACCGGCGGAGCGGCGCGCAGCTCGCTCCCTGCCTCCCGAGGTGTCAGATGACCGTCGCCGTCCAGGGCGAGACCGCCCGCACCACGCCCCGTACGGGCCTGCTCCACCGCATCAAGCACTCCTACGACCGGTACTGGTACGCGTGGGCGATGTGCCTGCCGGTGGTGCTGGTCCTGGGCGCCGTCGTCGGCTACCCCCTGGTCCAGGGGATCCACCTGAGCTTCACCGACGCCACCAGCCGCAACGTCGGCCGCACCATCGGCGCCAACCACATCCCCGACACCTACCACTGGGTCGGGCTCCGGAACTACACCGACATCCTGACCGGTGCCAACAACCAGTTCTGGCCCCACCTGGTCTGGACGATCGGGTGGACCGTCGCCTGCGTCGCCCTCACCTACGCGATCGGCCTGGCCCTGGCCGTCGTGCTCAACCGCGACATGCGCGCCCGCGGCCTCTACCGGATGCTGCTGATCCTGCCCTGGGCGGTCCCGACCTTCGTGACGATCTTCGCCTGGCGGCTCGTCCTCGCCGACGACGGCGCCGTCAACCAACTGCTCGGCCTGGCCCACATCACCGGCCCGTCCTGGCTCAGCGACCCGCTCGCGCAGAAGGCCGCCGCCGTCGGCGTCAACATCTGGTGCGGCGTGCCGTTCATGATGGTCTCGCTCCTCGGCGGCCTGCAGGCCATCCCGGGCGAACTCCACGAGGCGGCCGAGATGGACGGCGCCACCCCCTGGCAGCGGTTCGTCCACGTCACCCTGCCGGGCCTGCGGCCCGTCAGCAGCACCGTGATCCTGCTCGGCGTCATCTGGACGTTCAACCAGTTCAACGTCATCTTCCTGCTGTTCGGCACCAACAGCGACAGCGTCCAGATCCTGGTGACGTACGCCTACAAGCTCTTCTTCGGCCGGCAACCCCAGGACTACGCCTCCTCGGCCGCCGTCGGCATCCTCTGCCTGTCCCTGCTCGTGGTCTTCACGAGCGTCTACCGCCGCTGGCTCAAGCGCAACGACGAGGGGGTCCTCGCATGACCACCGCGCCCGACACCACACCCACCACCGCGCCCGCCGCGCTCCCCACCACCGCGGCCCCCACCGCCGCGCCCGCCACCGGCCGTGCCGGTGCGGGGCCCCGGCTGCGCGGCCGGCGCCGGAGGTCGTCGTCCGTCACCCTGCACGGCGGCCTCACCGTCATGGCGTTCGTCGCGGCGTTCCCGGTGCTCTGGATCGCCTTCATCTCCCTGGGCGCAGGCAAGTTCGACTACCAGCACCCCGGCCGCATCCTCCACCACCCCTCGCTGGCGAACTACGGCCACGTCCTGACCGACACCGACTTCGGCACCTGGATGCTGAACTCGGTCGTCGTGGCGCTCGGCACCACCGCCGTCGGCGTCCTCATCGCGGCGAGCGCCGGCTACGCCGTCTCCCGGATGCGCTTCCCGGGCCGCGGCTCGCTGATGTACACCTTCCTGCTCACCCAGATGTTCCCCGTCGCCGTCCTGATGGTGCCGCTCTACAAGATCATGGCGGGCCTCCAACTGCTCGACACCTACAGCGGCCTGATCCTGATCTACTGCTCCACCGCGGTGCCGTACTGCGCCTGGCTGCTCAAGGGCTACTTCGACACCATCCCGCAGGAGATCGACGAGGCCGGCCGCATCGACGGGCTGTCGCCGTTCGGCACGTTCTGGCGCCTGGTCGTCCCGCTCGCCCGCCCCGGCCTCTCCGTCGCGGCGTTCTACACCTTCATCACCGCGTGGGGCGAAGTCGCCTACGCCTCGCACTTCATGCTCTCCGAGGACAAGTACACCCTCGCCGTCGGACTGCAGACCTACGTCAGCCAGTTCAACTCGCAGTGGAACTACATGGCCGCCACCTCGGTGCTCATCGCCGTACCCGCCGGCCTGGTCTTCTACGTCGTGCAGAAGCACCTGGTGGCCGGCCTGACCGCCGGCGGCACCAAGGGCTGAACCCCGCCCGCCCGGGCGGACGGTACGCCGCACCTCCTGATCGTCACCCACCGTTGCCGAGGCGCCACGCGCCGCCGTCGTGAGGACACCCATGACCCAGCATCCCGCCACAACCGACCGGCCAGTCGACGCCACCGCCGGGGCCGCCGACGCCACCGCCGGGGCCGCGCGCAGAGCCGACTGGTGGCGTGACGCGGTCATCTACCAGGTGTATCCGCGGAGTTTCGCCGACGCGAACGGCGACGGCATGGGGGACCTCCCGGGCGTCCGGGCCCGCCTTCCGCACCTGCGCGACCTCGGCGTCGACGCGGTCTGGCTGTCGCCGTTCTACGCCTCCCCGCAGGCCGACGCGGGCTACGACGTCGCCGACTACCGCGCCGTCGACCCGATGTTCGGCACCCTCACCGACGCGACTGACCTGATCCGCGACGCCCACGCCCTGGGCCTGCGGATCATCGTCGACCTGGTGCCCAACCACTCCTCCGACCGGCACGAGTGGTTCCGGCGTGCGCTGGACGAAGGACCGGGCTCGCCGCTGCGCGAGCGGTACCACTTCCGCCCCGGGCAGGGCGCCGACGGTGAACTGCCCCCCAACGACTGGGAGTCCGTCTTCGGCGGCCCGGCCTGGACCCGCACCACCGACCCGGACGGCACCCCCGGCGACTGGTACCTGCACCTCTTCGCCCCCGAGCAGCCCGACTTCAACTGGGAGAACCGGGCCGTCGCCGACGAGTTCCGATCCGTCCTGCGGTTCTGGCTCGACCAGGGCGTCGACGGCTTCCGCATCGACGTCGCCCACGGCCTCGTCAAGGCCCCTGGCCTGCCCGACCTCGGCACCCACGACCCGATGAAGCTGCTCGGCACCGGCGCCACCCCCTGCTTCGACCAGGACGGCGTGCACGCGATCTACCGCGAGTGGCGCCGGATCCTCGACGAGTACCCGGGCGAGCGGATCGGCGTCGCCGAGGCCTGGACGCCCACCGCCCGGCGCACCGCCAACTACGTCCGCCCGGACGAGCTGCACCAGGCGTTCAACTTCCAGTACCTCGCCTGCTCCTGGGAGGCCGAGGCGCTGCGCGAGGTCATCGACGAGTCGCTGGAGGCGATGCGCCCGGTCGGCGCGCCCACCACCTGGGTGCTCTCCAACCACGACGTCACCCGGCACGCCACCCGCTTCGCCAACGAGCCGGGCCTGGGCACCCAGATCCGCACCGCCGGCGACCGGGAGCTCGGCCTGCGCCGCGCCCGGGCCGCCAGCCTGCTGATGCTCGCGCTGCCCGGCTCCGCGTACATCTACCAGGGCGAGGAGCTCGGCCTGCCGGACGTCACCGACCTGCCCGACGAGGTCCGCCAGGACCCGTCGTACTTCCGGGCGGCCGGCCAGGACGGCTTCCGCGACGGCTGCCGCGTGCCGATCCCGTGGTCGGGCACCGAGGCCCCGTACGGCTTCGGTCCGACCCCCGGCGGGCCGTCCTGGCTGCCGCAGCCCGCCGAGTGGGCGCAGCTCAGCGTCGAGGCGCAGACCGGCGACCCCACCTCCACCCTGGAGCTCTACCGCTCCGCGATCGCCTACCGCCGCCGGCACACCGCACTCGGCGGCGCCGACAACCTCCGGTGGCTCGACTCGCCCGCGGGCGTCCTGAGCTTCGAGCGCACCGCCGCGGACGGCGCCGTCCTGCGCTGCACCGTCAACCTCACCGCCGAACCGGTCACCATCCCCACCCCGGGCGAACTCGCCCTCGCCAGCGCGCCGCTGGCCGCGGACGGCCCCCGCAGCGGCCCGCACACCGTGCTGCCCGCCGACACCACCGCCTGGTGGACCATCCGTTGAGCCCCCTTCCCGGCGGCGCCCGCCCAGCGCCCGCCGCCGCCCCACACCCGTCGCGACACGAAGAGGTGCCATGACCCCCCGCCCCGCCTCCGCGCACAGATCCCGCCGCGCCCGCCAGGCCGTCGCCACCGCCGTCGTCCTCACCGCCGCCGGCCTGGCCCCCGTCCCCGCCCTGGCCGCCGACCGGGCGGCCACGCCGTCCGCCGTCGCCGTGGCCGGCGACCTCGACCACCTGCTCGGCTGTCCCGGAGACTGGTCCCCCGACTGCGACCAGGCCCAGATGACCCGCCGCCCCGACGGCATCTGGCAGCTCTCGGCGCACCTGCCCGCCGGCGCCTACTCCTACAAGGCCGCCCTGGAGAAGAGCTGGGACGTCAACTACGGCCTGAACGCGGCACCGGGCGGTGCCAACATTCCGCTCGCAGTCCCGGCCGCGGGCGTGGACGTCACCTTCCTCTACGACCCCGCCACCCACTGGATCACCGACACGCTCAACACCGCCGTCGTCACCGCCACCGGCGACTTCCTGGACGAACTCGGCTGCACCGCCGACGCCGTGGACTGCCTGTCGGCCTGGCTCACCGACCCCGACGGTGACGGCCTGGCCACCTTCACCACCACCGCGCTGCCCGCGGGCGGCTACCACGCCAGGGCCGCCCTCGGACTGCCCGCCGCCCCCGTCGACGGCACCGACACCGCCTTCACCGTCGCGAAGACCGGCGACGCCACCACCTTCAGCTACACCGCGTCCTCCCGCGTCCTCAGCGTCTACGCCGGGCAGCCCAAGCCCAGCCTCGCACCCCGGTCCGCGTACTGGCTCACCCCCGACACCATCGCCTGGGACCTCGGCGCCACCGCCGCCACCGCCAGGACCTTCCAGCTCGCCACCGCCCCCGACGGCGGTCTCACCGCTGCGGGCACCGGCATCACCGGCGGCACCGGCATCCCGCTGACCCGCGACCCCAAGGGCCTGCCCGCCGCCCTCAAGGTGAAGTTTCCGCACCTCGCGAAGCTCACCGCACTACACGTCCCGCGCGAATGGGCCGCCAAGGCCAAGCAGTTGGTCAAAGGCCAGAGCGCGGTGGCCGCGCTCGACGCCACCGGGAACCTCACCACGGCGACCGGCCTGCAGACCGCCGGCGTACTCGACAGCCTCTACGCCGCCAAGGCCGCCCACGCCGAACTCGGCCCCGTCTTCCACGGAAAGAGGCCGACGCTCTCCCTGTGGGCACCCACCGCGCAGTCCGTCACCGTCGAGCTGTACGACACCGCCACCTCCGCCGCCGCCCGCACCGTCCCCCTGACCCTCGACGAGGCCACCGGGGTCTGGTCGGTGGAGGGCGACAGGAGCTGGAACGGCACGTACTACCGCTACCAGGTCAGGGTCTGGGCCCCCAGCGTGCTGAGGACCGTCACCAACACCGTCACCGACCCCTACTCCCTCGCCCTGTCGGCGGACTCCCGGCGCAGCCAGATCGTCGACCTCGACGACGCCACGCTGACGCCGCCCGGCTGGGACGACACCGCGTCGCCGAAGGCGATCACCGCCGGACAGCAGCAGATCCAGGAACTCCACATCCGTGACTTCTCGGCCGCGGACACCGCCCTGCCCGCCGACGAACGCGGCACCTACCTCGCCTTCACCGACCCGGATTCGGCCGGCATGAAGCACCTCGAGGACCTCGTCGCCGCCGGCGTCACCACCGTGCAGATCCTGCCGGCCTTCGACTTCGCCGGCACCGCCGAGAAGCGCGCCGACCAGACCACCCCCGGATGCGACCTGCCCGGCATGGCGCCCGACTCCGACCAGCAGCAGGCCTGCATCACCGGCACCCAGGCCGCCGACGCCTACAACTGGGGCTACAACCCCTTCCACTTCACCGTTCCCGAGGGCTCCTACGCCACCACCCCCGACGGCGGCGCCCGCACCGTCCAGTTCCGCGCGATGGTGCAGGCCCTCCACCAGGCCGGACTGCGCGTCGTCATGGACGTCGTCTACAACCACACCGCGGCCGCCGGCCAGGACCCCGACTCCGTACTCGACCGGGTCGTCCCCGGCTACTACCAGCGCCAGGACGCCAACGGCACCGTCACCCGCGACAGTTGCTGCGCCGACACCGCACCCGAGAACGCGATGATGAACAAGCTCGTCGTCGACTCCGTCACCACGTGGGCCAAGCAGTACCACGTCGACGGCTTCCGCTTCGACCTGATGGGCCTCGACCCCAAGCAGACCGTGCTCGACGTCAAGGACTCGCTGAGCGGACTGACCCTGCGCCGCGACGGCATCGACGGCAAGGCCACCACCCTCTACGGCGAGGGCTGGAACTACGGCGTCGTCGCGGACGACGCCCGCTTCGTGCAGGCCACCCAGGCCAACATGGCCGGCACCGGCATCGGCACCTTCAACGACCGCCTGCGCGACGGAGTCCGCGGCGGCGGCCCCTCCGACACCGACCCGCGCGAACAGGGCTTCGCCACCGGGCAGTTCACCGACCCCAACGGCGCACCCCTCAACGGCACCCCGCAGCAGCAGAAGGCCGACCTGCTCCACGACATGGACCTCGTCAAGCTCGGCCTCACCGGCAACCTCGCCGACTACACCTTCACCACCTCCGACGGCACCCGCCGCAAGGGCTCCGGCATCGACTACAACGGCACGCCCGCCGGCTACACCGCCGCCCCCGGCGAAGCCGTCACCTACGTCGACGCCCACGACAACCTCGCCCTGTACGACAGCCTCGCGCACAAGCTGCCCGCCGGCACCACCCCCGCCGAACGCGCCCGCCTGCAGGCCCTCGCCCTCGCCACCGGTACCCTCTCCCAGGGGCCCGGCATGGTGCAGGCCGGCACCGACCTGCTCCGCTCCAAGTCGCTGGACGGCAACTCCTACGACAGCGGCGACTGGTTCAACGCCATCCACTGGGACTGCAGTCAGGGCAACGGCTTCGGCCACGGCCTCCCGCTCGGCGGCCAGAGCGCCTGGAGCTACGCCAAGCCGCTGCTCGCCGATCCGGCGCTCGTCCCGAGCTGCACCGACACCGCGAGCACCAGCGCCCAGTACCAGCAGTTCCTGCGGATCAAGCGCTCCACCCCGCTGTTCTCCCTCACCACGGCCAGGGCCGTCCAGCAGCGCCTGACCTTCCCCCTCTCCGGCACCCCCGGCGAGGTCCCCGGCGTCATCACCGAACACCTCGACGGCCGCGGTCTGGGCACCTACACCTCCGTCACCGTCGTCTACAACGCCACCTCCACCTCCCGGACCCAGACCCTGCCCGGTCTCGCCGGCAGCCGCCAGACGCTCCACCCGGTGCAGCTGAACGGCACCGACCCGGTCGTCCGGCAGGCCGCGTACGACCGGGCCACCGGCACCTTCACCGTGCCGGCCCACACCGTCGCCGTCTTCGTCCAGCCGTAGCACCGGCCGCCCGGCCCCCCCCGGACGACCCGGCCGCGGGCCCGCCTCCGCCACCCGTACACGCGGGTGCGGAGGCGGGCCCGCGGCGTTCGGGCGGGGCCGGGCGGCGGCCGGCGGGCGCAGGCGGTCAGCTGGTGACCAGGAACGTCGCGTCCGCGCGGTCCGTGGCGGGGGACGCGGCGGACAGCGGGTCGATGCGCAGCTGGAAGTCGGCGTGGCGCAGGTACCGGTCGGGGTAGTTGTGCGAGTAGTACGACACCGCGCCGGAGCTCGCGAGGCCCGCCGTGCGGTGGAAGGTGGCGTCGGCGGCGAACTGCGCGGTGGAGTCGTTCGCGTTCAGCACGACGGCGAACCCGCTGTGCCGCAGGTAGCGTCCGGGGAAGTTGACCGACTCGAAGGAGACGCCCGTGCCGTCGGCCAGGCCGGGGACGATCTTCCACTCCGCGTCGAGGTACGGGTCGAACGGGAACGCGTCGATGCGGCCGGTGAAGTTGCTGTGCCGTACGAAGTCGCCCGGGTAGTTGTAGGACTTCAGCCGGTTCCAGGCGGGCGTGCCCCAGGTCGTCTTCAGCGCGGCCATCTCGGTGGCGGTGATCGGCGTGATGGTGCCGTGCTTGGAGTTGACCGGCTGGGTGTAGGTGCGCTGGTCGGCGGCGGTCCAGACGCCTCCGTCGATGGCGGAGGTCTGCCAGGCGTAGAAGAGGCCGTTGGGGGTGTAGGTGTCCCCCCAGAGCGTCCAGCCGTTGCCGGTCAGGGACTTCACGAGGATCGGCGCCTCGGTGCCGCCGTGGGCGATCGGACCGGTGTAGGTGGTGGTGTTGAACGAACCGGCCGCGAGCGAGGTGGACTTGGCCCCGTAGAGCTCGTTGCCCTTCTTGTAGTAGAGGTAGTTGGTGCCGCTGCCGCCCACCACGACGTCGGCGTCGATGATGCCGAAGCCCGGGTCGAAGTACGTCACCGGTGCGCTGAACGTGGTGAAGTCGGTGGTGTAGTCGGCCATGATGACGTCGCGCGTGCCGTTGTTGGCGGAGTAGATCAGCGCGTACTGGCCCCGGCCGGCGTCCCAGAACGCCTCCGGCGCCCAGGCGTGCGTGGTGGCCATCGAATGGACCTTCACCCGACGGTAGTTGGTGAAGCTCCGCAGGTCCGTGGAGTCCCAGACGTGGATGTACTGGTTGGTCTGGGAGAAGTCCGTGCCCGCGAGATCGGTGGCCATGACGGTGAAGGTGCCGTCCTGCTTGCGCAGGATGAACGGGTCGCGCAGGCCCTTCGTGCCCGCGGTCGGGGTGACGACCGGCGCGTTCTGGTTGAGCGGGGTCCATTCGAGGCCGTCGCTGCTCACCGCGAGGTGGAGGCCGTAGTTGTTGCCGAGCCCTTGGTTCGACTCGGTGAAGTACCCCATGACGTAACCGCTGTACGCCGTCGCGGCGTTGGCCGCGGGCACGGGGGTGGCGAGGGGGGCCGCGACGAGCGCGGCGACGAGGGCCGGGAGGAGTCGGGTGATGCGTGCGGTCGTGGGGCGGTATCGGTGCACGGGTGGGGTGTCCTCACTGCTGCGGCCGGTGGGGGCGTGCCGGCTCGGGGCGGGTGGTGTCGACGGTGGTGCCGCACGGTGCCGTTGCCGCCGCCGTCGGAGTGGTGGAGGGCATGCAGGTCAGGCGGGCCGAGTGTGCCCACAGGCCCGATCTTGCTTGCTGCACCGGGAGTTGGGGTGGCAGGTGCAGGCGGCGCCGGTCGGGGTGCGGCGCGCCGGGTCGTATTGTTAGCGCTCACAAACGGTGTGTCAAGACATTGCGCAGAGGTCGGGCCGCCCCGGACGGGCTGAGGTGGTGTGGCCGGCGCATGCGGCAACCACACAGTGGGGGAGTGGTGTTGGGAACCCCATGGGACTGGAGGAGTGGACCGCGGGGTGAGTCCCCTGGCCTGTGGCGGAGCCCGTTCCGGTGGTGCTCGACGGCCTGCGGTGGAGCGCCGGACCGTGCCCGCCGCAACGGGCGCGGGATGAACGAGACGTGTGGGCAAGCGCTTGACGCCGTCCGGTCGCCGGACCACACTCACTCACAGCCGTTTGTTAACGCAAACAGATCGTCGGTGCCGCCCGTACCCCCCGTACCCCCGCGCGGCCGGACATCGGACTCCCGTGCCCGACCGGACCGGGCCGGGCCGCAGCCTTGCCTTCACGCCCGGCCCGGCCGCATCCCCGCCGACTGCCCTTCCATCCAGCGCCGGTGATCGGAAGCGCCGTCGCGGGCACGGCGCCGAGCGGCCGTTCAGGCCCCGCCGCACACCCCCACCCCCAGGGAAGACCATGAACGCTCGTACCCCGTCCCGCCGGACCCTCCTCCGGGCGATGACAGTCCTGCCGGCCTCGGCCTTCCTGGCCGCCGAGCTGCCCGTGCTGGCCGGCACCGCCCGGGCCGCCGCCCCGGCGGCGGGTTCCGCCGACCGGTACACCGTCGTGGCGTTCACCAACGCCAGTGACGCGACGGTCAACGTCTACCAGTCGGACGACGCCACCGACTTCCGCCTGCTCAAGAGCGCCGCCTACACGCCGCCCGCCGACCGGATCCGCGACGCGAGCGTCTTCAGGCACACCGACGGCGCCTACTACCTCACCTACACCACCCACACCTGGCAGGACGCCAGCACCACCATCGGCTTCGCCCGCAGCACCGACCGGACCACCTGGACACACCTCTACGACCACACCGTGCCGATCGCCGACCTGTCGCGCGCCTGGGCGCCCGAGTGGTTCGTCGACACGGACGGCTCGGTCAACGTCGTGGTCTCCTGCTCGGTCACCAGCGACGAGTGGAACTTCACCCCCTACCTGCTGCGGGCCACCACCTCCGCCCTCACCGCCTGGACGGCGCCGACGGCGCTCGCGGGCATCGGCCCCAACCACATCGACACCTTCATCGTGAAGATCGGGTCGACCTACCACGCCTTCACCAAGAACGAGACGACCAAGTACATCGAGTACGCCACCGCGACGTCCCTCGCGGGGCCCTACACCATCAGGAAGACCGGCGACTGGGCGGGCTGGGGCAGCTACCGCGAAGGCCCCGCCCTGGTGAAGCTCGACAACGGCGGCTGGCGCCTCTTCTTCGACGGCTACGGAGCGGGCCAGTACTACTTCAGCGACAGCTACGACACCTTCACCACCTGGTCGGCGCCGCAGGCGCTGCCGGGCATCTCGGGCACGGCCCGCCACTTCACCGTCCTCCGGGAGCAGGTCACCGCGAGCGCCGTGCTCACCGCCGGCACCACGCGGTCGCTGCAGTCGGTGAACTTCCCGACCCGGCACTGGCAGAACCAGTCGGGCCTGCTGAACCTCCCGGTGGTCGGCTCGTCCAGCGCGGCCGCGGAGCGGCAGGCGTCGACGTTCTCCGTCGTGGCGGGCCTCGCCGACGGCAACGCCTTCTCCTTCCGGGACTCCGCCGGCAACTACCTGCGGCACTACGGCTTCCGCGCCCGGTTCGACCCGAACGACGGCACGTCCACCTTCGCCGGCGACGCCACCTTCGTTCCCCGCGCCGGCACCATCGTGGGCAGCGTGCGCCTGGAGTCCTACAACTACCCGGGCCGCTACCTGCGCCACAGCAGCTACCAACTGCGGGTCGACCCGGCCGACGGCAGCGACCTCTTCCGCAGCGACACCAGCTTCGCGCCCGTCACCGCGCTGGCCTGACACCCGCCGCCACCGGGCCGGCGCGGGGTCCGGCCCGTCGGCCGGATTTCGGGCAGCCCGGTCCGTACTCCGCCCGCCCGCGGCACCCCGACGCCCCGGGCGGGCGGCACCCCGCCCGGGTCCGTCCCCGCCCGGGCGTCCATCGCCCGAACGGGTGGTGATGCCCCACGGCGCCGGAGGGGCGACACTTCCTGTGAAGGGGTAGGGCGTTCCGCCCCCGGCAAGCCCCTGGCACGTGAGGGAGTCGAGCCGTGACAACACCTCTCGGAACCACCCCGGCGGACCCGCAGGACTGGCTCGCAGGACTCGGCAGGTCATGGTGGTGGGCGCTGGGATTCGGCGTGCTGACCATCGTCGCCGGCGTCGTCATGCTCAGCTGGCCCGAGGAGACCGCCCGGGTGGTCGCGATCATCATCGGCCTGCAGCTGCTCGTCGCCGGCGGGGTCCGCTTCGTGACCGCCTTCACCCAGGACGACTCGGCCGGCGCACGCGTGCTGCACGTCGTGCTCTCCCTGCTGGCCGTCCTCGCCGGTGTGCTCTGCCTCCGGCACCAGCTGCAGACGGTCGGTTTCCTCGCCCTCATCGTCGGCGCCTACTGGCTGCTGGCCGGCATCCTGACGCTGTTCGTCGCGCTCGGGTCCCGCGGGGCACCCGGCCGCGGCCTCGCCGTCTTCCTCGGCGCACTCGGGGTCATCGCCGGTATCGTCGTCCTCGCCTACCCGGTCGAGTCCGCGGTGGCCCTGGCCCGGCTTCTCGGGCTGTGGCTGCTCCTGCTGGGCCTCTTCGAGGTGGTGGCGTCCTTCGTCCTCCGCAGCGCCGTACGGCAGCGCACCTGACCGCCACCCCGAGTGCAGGGCGCCCGCGCGGTGCCCTGCACTCGGGCACCGCGCCCGGCAGGAAGGCCGCGCAGGGGCCGCGCAGGGCTCGGACAGAAGGCCGGGCAGGTCGGCGGCCGTCGATTGCCGTGGCGCCCGCAGGCTGATGAGATCACCTCATGAGCCCCGTGAGCCCGACGAACCCGACCGGCCCCGTCGACCCCGCAGGGTCCGGCGGTGCCGCCTCTGGCGGGGCGCCCGCCAGGATCCTGCTCCCGTACCCGCCCGACCGGCTCGGCGGCCTCCCCGGGCTGCGGGTGGAGGTCTGGGACGGTGCCACGGAGCCGCCACCCGCGTCGGTGCTCCGCGAGGTCGAGTTCTTCGTCGTCCCCTACACCCGGGCGGCCGCCGCGCTGCCGCTGCTGGAGCGGATGCCCCGGCTGCGGGTGCTGCAGAGCCTGTCGGCGGGCGTCGACGACCTCCGGCCGTTCGTCCCGCCCGGCGTGACGCTCTGCAACGCCCGGGGTGTCCACGACGCCAGCACCGCCGAACTCGCCGTGACGCTGCTGCTGGCGGCGCTCAGAGGGGTGCCCGGCTTCGTCCGGGCGCAGGACGCCGGTGAGTGGCGGGGCGGCTCGTTCCCGTCGCTCGCCGACCGTACCGTGCTGCTCGTCGGGCACGGTTCGATCGGCGCGGCCGTCGAGGAGCGACTCGTCCCGTTCGAGTGCGACATCCTGCGGGTGGCCCGCAGCGCCCGTACGGCCGCCCGGGGGCCGGTGCACGCGTTCTCCGAGCTGCCCGGCCTGCTGCCCCGGGCCGACGTGGTGGTGCTGACGGTGCCGCTCACCGCGGAGACCCGCGGTCTCGTGGACGCCCGGTTCCTCGCCGCGATGCGGGACGAGGCCCTGCTGGTCAACGTGGCGCGGGGCGCGGTGGTCGACACCGGGGCGCTGCTCGCCGAACTCGGCCGCGGCCGGCTCTCCGCGGCCCTCGACGTCACGGACCCGGAGCCGCTGCCCGCGGGGCATCCGCTCTGGAGCGCCCCGCGCACGCTGATCAGCCCGCACGTGGGCGGCAACAGCTCGGCGTTCCTCCCGCGGGCGCTGCGCCTGCTCCGCACCCAGCTGGACCGCTACGCGGCCGGCGAGGCGCTGGACAACGTGGTGGTCGGGCCCGGCGTCTGACCGGCCCGCACGCACGCCGCGCCACCTGGTCCCACCTGCCGCGTCGCGTCGCGCCGTGCCGTGCCGTGCCGCGCCGCGTTGCGCCGTCCGGGGGACATCGCCGCCCGGTGCGGGCGGGCCGGGCGAGCCGCCGCCCCGGTGGCGGCGGTTCCCGGCGATGGTGGTCCCCCGGTACCGGCCCTCGGCGTACGAGGGACGAGCGGCGACGGGAGACAGCAGTGACCGCAGGGGCGGGCTCGACGGCCGTCGGCACGGACGTGCCGGCCGGTGGACCGCATCCCGGGGAGGGACGCCCGTGACCGCCGACGACGTACTCGCCGGTGTGGGGATCATCGTCGTCCTGGCGGTCGGGTGCCAGCTGCTGGCGAGCCGTCTGCGCGTGCCGGCCCTGCTCCTCCTCCTGCCCGCGGGCTTCACCGCGGGCGCGCTCACCGACGACGTCAACCCGCAGCTGCTCCTCGGCGAGGCCTTCTCCCCGCTGGTCTCGCTGGCCGTGGCCGTGATCCTCTACGACGCCGGGCTCGGCCTCGACCTGAAGCGGCTCACCGGGCACAACCGGCGCGTCGTCATCAGGCTGCTCTGGCTCGGCACCCTGCTGACCTGGGCGTCGGCGGCGCTGTTCGCCGTGCCCGTGCTCGACATGTCGAAGCGGGCGGCCGTCATGCTGGGCGCGATCCTGGTGGTGTCGGGGCCCACGGTGGTGGGGCCGCTGCTCAACTTCGTCCGCCCGTCCGAGCGGCTGCAGCGCATCCTGATCTGGGAGGGCTCGCTCATCGACCCGGTCGGCGGCATCCTCGGTGCACTGGTCTTCCACGCGGTGACCAGCTCCGACCACGAGGGTCTGGCGCGGCAGGCCGGGGCGTTCTGGATCAGCGCCGGGGTGGGACTGGCCGGGGGAGCGGTGGGCGCGTGGGTGCTGTGGGAACTGCTCCGGCGGCTGCGGCTCGGTGAGGTGCTCGGCACGACGGTGCAGTTCGCCGCAGTGGTCGGGGTGGCGGCCGCGTGCGACGCCTTCCGCGACGACACGGGCCTGATCGCCGCCGTGGTGATGGGGATGGCGATGGCCAACCTCCCGGGAGTGGACATCCCCGCCCGCAGGCCGTTCTTCGAGACGCTGGTCTCGCTGATCATCGGCCTGCTGTTCGTCTCCATCTCGGCCACCGTCACCCCGGCCTCGCTGCGGCACGTGGTGCTGCCCACGCTCGCCCTGGTGGCCGTGCTCGTCCTCGTCACCAGGCCGCTGGTGGCGCACCTGGCGGCGCTCCGCACGGACGTCCCGCGCGGCGAGCGGTGGTTCGTCGGGTGGATGGCGCCGCGCGGCATCGTCGCCGCCGCCACGGCGTCGACGTTCTCCGTCACCCTCGTCGACCGGGGCATCGTCGGCGCCGAGCGGATCCTCCCGGCGACGTTCGTCGTGATCGTGGCCACCGTCATGCTGTACGGCCTCACGGCCTACCCGGCCGCCCGCCGGCTCGGGGTGCTCCGTCCTGCGCGGTCGCGGCCGCTGCTGGTGGGCGGCGACCCGTGGGTCGTCGACCTGGGCCGCGCGCTGCGTTCGGCCGGGCTGGACGTGCTGATGTGGGCGGGAGCCGACGACCAGCGCACGCAGATCGAGCAGGCCGGGCTGGAGCTCGCGGCCGGCGAGCTCCTCGCGGCCGCGTCCGGCGCCGGCGCCGAGCTGGAGGGCATCACCGGTGTCCTGCTCCTCACCCAGGAGGACGACTTCAACGCGCTCGCCGCGATGACGCTGCGGGAGAGCGTGGAGGGGCCCGTCCACCGCCTGGGCCCGCCCGCCGACAGCAAGGGCGTGGTGGCGCGCTTCACCGGGGGTGACGCGCTGTTCGACGCGGGACTGACCCGCCCCGAACTGGTCCGCCGGTACGCGTCCGGGGCGCGGATCGTCACCCACCGGGTCGACGGCGCCCTGCCGGCCCGGCACGAACTGCTGTTCCTCGTCCGCCCGGACGGCAGCCTCGTCCCGGTCACCGTGACCCGGGTGCCGACCCCGCAGGCCGGGGACACCGTGGTGCTGCTGAGCCCCGCCCCGGACGCCGCGCCCGTACCCACGCCCGGGGCGTCCGCAGGAGGGACGCCGTCGTGAGGGCCGGCTCGCGGGGAGGCTCCGTATGGACATGATCCACGTCCGTGCGGTGAGTCCGCCGGACCTCACCGACCGGGTGGTCGGCCTCCTCGCGGGTGATCCCTGCGTGCTCAACCTGATCGTGTCGCCCGGCGCCGCCCGCAACCCGGACGGTGACGCGATCGCCTGCGACGTCCTGACCGGCGCGGCGAACGAGGTGCTGAAGTCGCTGCGCGCGGTGCACCTGGACCGCCGCGGCTCCATCGTCATCGAGCCGGTGGACATCGCGTTCTCCGGGCGGGCCGCCGAGATCGGCTCGCGCCGCCTCGGACCGCTCACCCGCGCGCCGGTCTGGGAGCAGGTCGAGGCGAGGATCCGCGCCGAGGGCACGTACGCGCCGAGCTTCTTCCTCTACCTCGTCATCGCCGGGCTGATCGGATCGGTCGGCATCGTCACCAACTCCCAGATCCTCATCGTCGCCGCCATGGTCGTCGGCCCCGAGTACGGGGCGATCGTCAGCATCGCGCTGGGCATCGACCGCGGTGACCGTCCGCGGGTCCGGCGGGGCTTCCTCGCGCTGGGCCTCGGCTTCGCCCTGGCGATCACGGCCACGTTCGCCTTCAGCGTGCTGATCCGGGCCTTCGGGCTGCAGTCCCAGGCGTTCGACATCGGGCTGCGGCCCGTGTCCAACCTGATCAACACACCGAACTTCTTCTCCGTGGCGGTGGCGACCCTGGCCGGGATCGTCGGCATCGTGTCGCTCACCGAGGCCCGCACGAGCGCCCTGCTCGGCGTGTTCATCTCGGTCACGACGATCCCGGCCGCCGCGGACATCGGCGTGTCCGTCGCCTTCACCAGCTGGACGGAGGCCCGGGGCTCGCTGATCCAGCTGCTGCTCAACATCGTGGTGCTGATCGTGGTCGGCACCGGGACGCTCCGCTGCCAGCGGGCCATCTGGCGGCGGGTCGGAGCCCGGCGCGACCGCGAGGACCGGGCGAAGCTCAGCGGCTGACCGGAGCGGCGCCGCCCGGCCCCGTCGGCGGGCCCTGCGCGCCCTCCTCCGGTCCGGTGTCGAGGAACTCCCGGACGGCGAAGGCGATCAGCACGATCACGGCGATCCACGTCACCACCGCGGCGGTCGGGTAGCTCCAGGTGAACAGCACGATCGCCGCCACCGCGAGGATCAGGGCGCCGAACCACCGCTTGTAGCGGTGGACGAACCGGCCGGCCGCGCCCAGCCGGAGCCCGAACGAGTAGGCGACCTCCCGCAGCGCGGAGACCGCCCGGCGGCACGCCGTACGGACCGCGACCGCCACCCGCGACGGGCCGATCAGGAAGGCCCCGAGGGCGGTGATCACGGCCAGTGCGCCGACCGCGCGGACGCTCGCCCGCATGAACCGGATGAGCGTGTCGTACACGGTCCCGGCCGCGGCCTGGTTCGCGCCCGGCGGCAGGTGGTCGAGGTAGAACGCCCGGAACACCGTGAGGACGACCCCGACGAGCAGCATCGCGAGGGCCACGCCGACGGCGGCCCCGACGAGCGCCCGGCGCCGGTTGACGGCCAGGAAGACGCCCGCCGCGGCGACCAGCACCGTGATGATCGGCAGCCAGGTGCCGAGGATCTCCAGCAGGCGGAAGTACGACTTGACCTTGCCGATGTCCTTCGAGGCGAACACGACGAACTGGGTGTGCACCTCGGGGATCTTGGCCGCGACCCCGAGCCCGGAGCTCACCAGCTGGTCCTTCACCTGCGCCACCAGGGGGCCGATGTCGATGGCGACCTGGTTGTTCTCCAGCGAGACGACGCCGCCGCCCTCGCCGGTCAGCGCCTTGTCGACGGCGCTGTGCCCGGCGCGGTTCGCGTCGGTCCAGATCTTCTCGAAGGCGCTGCTGGAGACGACCTTGTGGACGGTGGAGTTCACCAGCTCGGTCAGGCCGCTGGTGATCGGGCCGCTCAGACCGTTGATCAGGGTGGAGGCCTCCGCCGGCACCCCCTGCTGCGCCGCGGCGTCGGACAACTGCTTGACCAGCGCCTTGACGTCGATCTGCTCCAGTACCGCGGAGGTGACGCGTGCGCTGACCGCGTCCTGCACGTCCGGGTCCGAGGCGAGCGGGGCGACCGTGGCGACGTACCGGTCGGTGTCGCCGACGAAGCTGCTCGTCCACACGGCGATGACGGACAGCAGCGCGAGGAGGGAGGCCACGACGATCAGGACGGTGGAGCCGGTGGTCCGCCAGAAGTGGTGACGCCGGTGGTGCGGGGCCGATTTCTCCAGCAGGGCGATCCGCTGCTTCAGTTCCTCGACCTCCCCCGGCCCGCCGGCCGGCGGCGGCGTCGGCGCCGCGGCCGGAACCGCCGGTGCCGCTGCCGCCGGTGCTGCTGCTGCGGCTGTCGGGGTCTCAGCTGTGGGGGCGGGCGTGGGTGTGGGTGGTGCCGGAGGCGGCGTCGGGGCCGGCGCCGGTGACGACCCGCCGGGCGGGGTCTTCGCGGGACCGCCCGTAGGCGGCCCGGAGGGCGAGGCGCCGTCGGGCGCCGACCCCTCTGCGGGGGGCGTGCCGTCCGGGTCGGCCGGCTCCGCCCCTGACTCGTTCGAGGCCATCGCGCTCTCCCTGGGTCGATGGCCGTCCGCCGCCACGACGGGCGGCGGACGGCTGATTCGCCTTCCCAGGAGATACTCCGGCGCGTCCGCCCACCACCGGGGCGGCGTGTCCGGGTGGTGCTGCCGCCGCCCGCCGACCGCTGCCGGGGCCACCCGTGTCGGCAATGCCGGAACCGGTGCCGTCCGTGATGATGGTGCTGCGAGCACCCCGCCCGTCCCGGCCACGACGTTCTCACGGCGGGCCGGTGCAGCGTCACCGACGGGCCCCGGCAGGTGCCCTGGAGGCCGCGGCCACGGCCGTGCGGCAGTCTGGAGACCCCGATGGCAGAGAAATCCGGTGCGGCGATCCGCGCGGTGCCCGGCGAGACCCCGGAGCAGCGGACGGCCCGCGGCAGGGCGGCCCGCCGCGCCGTACCCCGTTCGGCTCACGCCGAGTACCGGCCCCCGGCCGACCGCCCGGACCCGCTGGACATCCTCGAAGCCCAGTCGGCCACCCGGGTGCCCGAGCTGGTACCGATCCGCTACGGGCGGATGACCGAGTCGCCGTTCCGCTTCTACCGCGGCGCGGCGGCGATCATGGCCTCCGACCTGGCCGGCACCCCCGACTCCGGCATCCGCGCCCAACTCTGCGGCGACGCACACCTGCTGAACTTCCGCCTGCTGGCGTCACCCGAACGGAACCTGCTGTTCGACATCAACGACTTCGACGAGACGCTGCCCGGCCCCTGGGAGTGGGACGTCAAGCGGCTCGCGACCAGCTTCGTCATCGCCGGCCGGGCCAACGACTTCGACGACGCCGAACGCGCCGACATCGTGCAGGCCGCCGTACGGGCGTACCGCGAGGCGATGACCCGCTTCGCCGGGATGCGCAACCTCGACGTCTGGTACGCCCGGATCGACGCGGAGCGGCTCCAGGACCTGGCGGCCGGACGCCTCGCCAAGCGGGGCCGGAAGGCGCTGGCGAAGACGATGGCCAAGGCCCGTACCCGCGACAGCCTGCAGGCCTTCGAGAAGCTCACCGAGACGGTCGGCGGGCAGCTGCGGATCGCGGCGGACCCGCCGCTGCTCACACCGATCGGGGACCTGCTGCCCGACGTCGAACGCAGCGCGCTGGAGGGCGAGCTGAAGAAGCTCGTCACGCGCTACGGCCGCACGCTGGCCTCCGACCGGCGCACCCTCCTGGACGACTACCGCCTGGTCGACGTGGCGCGCAAGGTCGTCGGCGTCGGCAGCGTCGGCACCCGCTGCTGGATCTTCCTCATGCTGGGCCGTGACGGCGGCGACCCGCTCCTGCTGCAGGCCAAGGAGGCGGGCCCCTCGGTGCTCGCCCCCCACGTCGGCGCCAGCGTGTACAAGAACCAGGGCGAGCGCGTCGTCTCCGGCCAGCGGCTGATGCAGGCCGCCAGCGACATCTTCCTCGGCTGGGAGCACGTCGACGGCATCGACGGCAGGCGCCGCGACTTCTACGTCCGGCAGCTGCGCGACTGGAAGGGCATCGCCCAGCCCGAACTGATGGTGCCGCAGGGCATGCACGCGTTCGGCGAGATCTGCGGTGCCACGCTCGCCCGGGCGCACGCGCGCTCCGGCGACCGGATCGCCATCGCCGGGTACCTCGGCGGCGGCGAGGCCTTCGACCGGGCGCTCGCCGTCTTCGGGGAGAGCTACGCCGACCAGAACGAGCGCGACCACCGGACACTGGTCGACGCCGTCCGGGACGGCCGTCTGCCCGCCGTGGCCGACCCGGCCGCCTCCTGAGCGGCCCGCCCGGGTGGGCCTGCCCTGATGGCCCCCCGCCGGTCCGCCCGATCTCCGGTCCGCCCGATCTCCGGTCCGCCCGATCTCCGGGACGACGGCTGCCGCCTGGAACGACCGGTGATGGATCGGGACACCAGGCATGACACCACGGGCCGACGGCCCACCGGCGCCCGTGCGGCGCCCCGGATCGAGTGCTGAGGAGGCGGTGCGCAATGCCGGACGGACCCGGCGGACGGCCCGAGACGGCCGCCAAGGACCCGTACGCGCTCGTCCGGACCCGCGGCTACGTCATCGTGCTCGTGGTGGCGGCGGTGCTGGGCGTGCCGGTGTCGGCGGCGGCGTTCGGCTTCCTCGCCCTCGTCTCCGAACTCCAGTCGCTCGTCTACACCGACCTGCCGAAGGGCCTGGGCTTCGACGGCACCCCGTCGTGGTGGGCGGTGCCGCTGCTCGCCATCGCCGGACTACTGGTCGCCCTGACCATCCGCCACCTGCCCGGCACCGCCGGGCACAAGCCCGCGGAAGGACTGGTCGCCACCGGCCAGACCCGGCCGGTCGACCTCCCCGGCATCGCCCTGGCGGCACTGACCACCCTCAGCCTCGGCGCGGTGCTGGGGCCCGAGGCGCCGCTCATCGCCCTCGGCAGCGGGCTGGCCATCGGAGCCGTCCGCCTGGCCAAGCGCGACTTCCCGAAGGAAGGCGCCGAGGTCGTGGGCGTCGCCGGGAGCTTCGCCGCCGTCAGCACCCTGCTCGGCTCGCCCCTGATCGGAGCCTTCCTCCTCATGGAGGCGTCCGGTATCGGCGGCGCCATGCTCGGGATGGTCCTGGTGCCGGGCCTGCTCGCGGCCGGCATCGGCGCACTCATCTTCACCGGCCTCGGCTCGTGGACCGGGCTGGGCACCTACTCACTCGGCCTCGGCGACGTGCCCCACGCAAGCCGGCCCGACCTCGCCGGGTTCGGCTGGGCCCTCGTCATCGGCATCGCCGCCGCCCTCGTGGGTACGGCGATCCACCGGGTCGCCCTCGTCCTGCAGGACCGGGTCGATCGCCGACGCGTCGTGGGCACCGTGCTGGCCGGCGTGGTCGTCGGCCTGATCGCCCTCGTGTACGCGGAAGGCACCGGCAACGACATCTCCGAGGTGCTCTACTCCGGGCAGGACCAGCTCGCACCCCTGATCTCGGCGAGCACCGGCTACTCGGCCGTCACCCTCGCCGTGCTCACCGCCTGCAAGGCACTCGCCTACGCCGTCACGATGAGCGGATTCCGGGGCGGCCCCGTCTTCCCGGCGCTGTTCGCTGGCGCCGCCGGCGGACTCGCGCTCTCCCACCTGCCCGGCCTGGGCACCACGGCCGGACTGGCGATGGGCATCGGCGCGATGTGCGTGGCCATGCTGAAGCTCCCCCTGACCTCGGTGCTGCTCGCCACCCTCCTCATCGGGTCGGACGGCGTCACCGTCGTGCCGCTGGTCATCGTCGCCGTGGTGGTCTCGTACGTGCTCGTGCTGCGCCTCACTCCGAAGCCGGTCGCGGCCCGCGCCGAGCAACCGGCGTAGGAGCGCAGCGCCAATCCGACACCGACCGGCTCGGAGGCCGGATAGCTCGGATACCGGATGGCTCGGGCACCGACCGGCTCGGACACCGAGGTAAGTGGGCACCGAGGTAAGTGGACATCGAACGGCTCGGGCACCGAGGGAAGCCTGCACCGAACGGCTCGGGCACCGAACGGTTCGGTGCAGGCTCGTGCAGGGATCAGATGGGCTTGAGCCGGGTGCGCAGGAGGCAGAATTCGTTGCCTTCCGGGTCGGTCAGGACGTACCAGCTCTCGGTGCCGGTCTGGCCGACGTCGGCGTGCCTGGCGCCGAGGGCGAGCAGCCGCTCCAACTCGGCGTCCTGGTCGCGGTCGGTGGCGTTGACGTCGATGTGCAGCCGGAGCTTCCCGGCCCGCGGGTCGCTGCTGGGGCTGAGGATCAGGGTGGGCTGCGGGCCGCCGAAGCCGACGTCAGGTGGCCCGATCTCGATGCTTCCGTCGTCCTCCCGGCCGAGTTCGACGTAGCCGAGGACCCGGCTCCAGAACGCGGCGAGCCGGTCGGGGTCGGCGGCGTCGATGACCAGCTCACTGATGCGGCATGCCATGCCGGTCAGTGTACGTGGACAGCGGGGAGGTCCACCGGGCTCCCGCCGCAAGGTACTTGAGACGACTGCGCCGACCGTCCGCCGACGGCACTGTCGCCAGGTCGACATATTGACGGAGCCGACCGCCCGGAGCCGGGTCGATCCCGGCAGGTCGTCCGGGCCGGGACCACCGCGGGTGCGGCCGGTCCGGGCGCGCGGCAGGAGGGCTGTGGGCCGGGCTAGCCTGGCCGGATGGCGATCCACGGCTTCGCGACCACCGAGTTCCAGCTGGTGCTGCTGCGGCGGATGGCCGACTTCCGGCCCGAGCTGGTCGAGCAGGCGGTCGAGCGGCTCGGATCCTCCCGTGCCGCGATGCGGGAGGCGAACAAGCGGTGGCAGGCGATGCTCCGCTCGCCCCGCTTCCCGCACGGCGCGCGCCGCTTCGCCGCGGTGCTCGGCCCGCCGCCCGTCGTCCTGCCGCGCCGCATCGGTGACCTCGACTGCACGGCGCAGCAGTGGCCGTTGCCGCTCTGGCCGGACCTGCGCTTCGAGATCCTGCTCGGCCCGCAGGGCGGCGTCCCCCACGGCGGTGGCCCGCACAGCGGTGGCCCGGCCGGCGGCCCCGTCTGGAACGAGTGGCTGGTGCGCGCCGAGGATGTGCCGCCCCCCGCCGCCACGACGGTCGCCGACCTCGCCCCGTGGAGCCGCGTCGTCGGCGACGTCGCCCTGGCGTTCCCGCCCGCCGTGCTCCGGGAGGGCAGTGCGCCGACCCGGCGGCACCTCGACTTCACCGCGCCCGACTCGGCCGGCACTCCGCGGCCCTGGACGGCCGACTTCACCTGGGGCCTGCTGCAGGAGGTCCGCCCTGGCGGGCCTCCCGACTGACCCTCAGCCCGCGCCGTTCGCGCCGTTCGCGCCGCCCGCATCCGTCGCCGCGCGGGCGGTGTGCCCGCCGGTCCGCCGGGCAGACGCCGTGCAGCGCCGGGCCGACCCCGCCCGGCCCGACCCGGCTCGGGAGGCAGCCATGCAGGGGATCGCAGCGGGCGCACGGTCCGGCGGTGCCGCGAAGGACTACGGGCCACCCGTCCGAACGGACGTACCGGCCAGACTCGACCGGTTGCCGTGGTCGCGGTGGCACTGGCGGATCGTGATCGGTCTCGGCACCGTCTGGATCCTCGACGGCCTGGAAGTGACCATCGTCGGCAACATCGCCGGCCGCCTCGCGGAGCCCGGCAGCGGCATCGCCATCAGCACCGCCCAGGTCACCACCACCGCCGCCGCCCTCTACGTCGCCGGCGCCTGCGTCGGCGCGCTCTTCTTCGGACGGCTGACCGACCGGCTGGGCCGGAAGAAGCTCTTCATGATCACCCTGGCCGTCTACCTCGCCGCCACCGCGGTCACGGCCTTCTCGTGGACGGCGTGGTTCTTCTTCATCTGCCGCTTCCTCACCGGGTTCGGCATCGGCGGCGAGTACGCGGCCATCAACTCCGCGATCGACGAGCTCATCCCGGCCCGGGTCCGCGGCCGGATCGACCTGATCATCAACGGCAGCTTCTGGATCGGCGCAGCGGTCGGGGCCTTCGCCTCCATCGCCCTGCTCGACACGGCGCTCTTCGCCACCGACGTCGGCTGGCGGCTCGCCTTCGGCATCGGCGTCGTCCTCGGCCTGGTCATCCTGCTCGTCCGCCGCCACGTGCCGGAGAGCCCTCGCTGGCTGCTCACCCACGGCCGGGCCGCCGAGGCGGACCGCCTGGTGGCGGAGGCCGAACGGACCGTGGAACGCGAGGCCGGGAAGACCCTGGACAAGCCCGGGGAGAGCATCGTGATCCAGCCGCGCGGTGCGATCTCCTTCCTCGCGATCGCCCGCACGGTCACCCGCGACTACCCGCGCCGGACCGTCCTCGGACTCGCGCTCTTCGTCGGCCAGGCGTTCCTCTACAACGCGGTGACCTTCGGCTACGCGGTCATCCTCACGACGTTCTTCGACGTGCCCGAGGGGCACACCGGCTACTACTTCGCGGTCATCGCGATCGGCAACTTCCTCGGCCCGCTCCTGCTCGGTCACCTCTTCGACTCGGTGGGCCGCAAACCGATGATCGCGGGGACGTACATCGGCTCCGGTGTGCTGCTCTTCGGGACGGCCTACCTCTTCCAGCAGGGCTCCCTCGACGCGGTGAGCATGACGGCGTGCTGGACGGCCGTGCTCTTCCTCGCCTCGGCCGGTGCCAGCGCCGCGTACCTGACGGTGAGCGAGATCTTCCCGCTGGAGACCCGCGCGCTGTGCATCGCGTTCTTCTACGCCGTCGGCACGGCGCTCGGCGGCATCACGGGCCCGCTGCTCTTCAACGGGCTCGTCGGCAGCGGGGTGCCGGGCGACACCACGCTCGCGTTCTGCATCGGCGCCTCGCTGATGGCTCTCGCCGGCCTGGTGGAGGCCTTCATCGGGGTGCGGGCCGAACGCCGCAGCCTGGAATCGCTCGCCCGCCCGCTGTCGGCCGTGTCCCAGGAGGAACGGACCGGCACCCCGGCCTGACCGCGTACGGCCCGAGTGCGGCCCCGCGTACGGCCGAGTGCGGCCCGCGTACGGCGCCTCGGCCTCGGCGCACCCCCGCTCCGCCCGCTTGGCATGTACCGGCGGGCGGAGCGGTACGTCCGCTGACGGTGCGTCGGCGACCTTTGCGTGACGTCCCGCAACGGCACTGTGAAATCCGCATGGTGAACGCCCTGCCCGCATTGCGGGCCCTCTCCCGCGCCACCTACCTTCGCTTCCGGGGCTGCGGGAGATCGTTCCCGAAGCACCCAGCGCAGGCCGGGCGGTGCCCGGCCACCGTACCCACCCGTGCACCGCCGTCCGGCGGACGCACGGCCGCGTGCGGCAGCGCCGGACCGACCCGGGGGCGTGCACGCGCGCCGCCCGGCGGCCCCGGCGCGGTCCGCACGCGGCCGACCCGCGCCGCCCACCCGTTCACGAAGGGACCGCCTCATGAGCCGGAACGACCGGAACCGCGTCGGACGCCGGGGATTCCTCGCCGGAGCCGCCGCCGTCGCAGCCGCGGGCGCCGCACCCGCCCTCGGCACCCTGGCCGCCGCCACGCCCGCTGCCGCCGCACCCGCCGCAGGCCGCCCCAACATCCTGGTCATCCTCACCGACGACCAGCCCAAGCAGACCGAGTGGGCCACCCCGAAGACCGTCGGCTGGCTCGCCGACCACGGCGTACGCTTCAGCGGCGGCCACGTCGCCACCCCCCTCTGCGCCCCGTCCCGCTCCTCGATCTTCTCCGGCCGCCAGGCCCACAACCACGGCGTGCTCGACAACTCCTCGCCCTACAACCTCGACCAGCACACCACCGTGCAGCGCTACCTCAAGCAGGCCGGCTACCGTACCGGCCTCTTCGGCAAGTACCTGAACGCCTGGCACGCCGCCGACAACCCGCCGCACTTCGAGGAGTGGCTGCTGGAGAGCCCCGTCGTCTACAACGACGGCACCTGGAACGACAACGGCACGCTGCGCACCATCCCCGGCTACAGCACCACGGTCATCAAGAACCGCGCCCTCGCCTTCCTCGACAAGGCCGCCACCGACACCCGCCCGTGGTTCGCCTTCGTCGCCCCCAAGGCCTCGCACGAGCCCAACACGCCCGAGGCGAAGTACGCCGACACGGCCGTGCTGGCCTGGAACGGCCGCCCCGGCGTCACCGAGCCCGACCGCAGCGACAAGCCCGGCTTCATCCAGGAGGCCACCGGTACCCTCGCCGACGGCCAGGCGCTGCGCCGCCGTCAGCTCCGCACCCTGCTCTCCGTGGACGACGCGGTGCAGGCCTTCCACGACAAGCTCGCCGCACTCGGCCAGCTGGACAACACCCTGGTCATCTACCTCGGCGACAACGGCTACACCTGGGCCGACCACGGCTGGCTGAAGAAGTCGGTGCCCTACCGGCCGTCCATCGAGGTGCCGTTCTACGTCTCGTGGCCCGCCGGAGGCCTCGGTGCGGGCACCGTCGACGACCGGATCGTGGCCAACATCGACATCGCCCCGACCATCCTCGACGCGGCCGGCATCACGCCGGACACCCCGCACGACGGCCACTCCCTCCTCACCTCGTACCGGCGCGACCACCTGCTGGTCGAGTGGTGGAAGCACGGCACGGCCGCGGGCGGCCCGAACACGTGGTCCTCGTACGTGAGCGACAGCAAGCAGTACACCGAGTACTACAAGATCCACACGGACGCCGCGGGCAAGCCCGTCGGCACCGGCGAGGTGGTCTTCCGCGAGTACTACGACCTCGTCGCGGACCCGCACCAGCTGACCAACCTGCTCTACCAGGCCACGCCGCAGGACGAACAGCGGCTCGGCATACCCGCGCTGGCGTCCGCACTGGCCGCTGACCGGTCGGCCTGATCCGCCCGGGCGCCGGCCGCCCGGGACCGAAACGCCCCGGCCCCACCCGGGGTTCGCCGCAGGCCGCCCGGAGCACCCCACGCTCCGGGCGGCCCGGCCGGGCTCCCTCCCACGGCCGCTAGGCTCGACCACGCCCGCCCGACGACCCCCTGGAAGCACCGATGCGCGCCTGCTGCACCCCCGGAAACCCGCCGTCCGACGAGGACCCGGCGGGCCCCGTCCTGCTCGCGCTCGCCGCCCCCGCGGCCCGGACTCCCGCGGCCGGGGCCCCCGCGGACGCGCACCCCGCAGGCGTGCACCCCACGGACGTGCACCCCGCCGCGCCCGAGCGGCCCTCGCCGGCGGCGCTGCGGGCCGCCCGGGGTCTGGTCGACCTGCCCGGCGGGCGCTTCCTGATGGGCACCGACGATCCGGTGGGCTTCCCCGCGGACGGCGAGGGGCCGGTCCGCCCGGTGGAGATCGGGGCCTTCAGGATCGCCCCGGCCGCGGTCACCAACGCCGAGTTCGCGTCGTTCGTCAAGGACACCGGGTACGTCACCGACGCCGAGCGGTTCGGCTTCTCGTTCGTCTTCGCCGGGTTCCTGCCCGACGCGCTGCGGGCCGCGTCCCGTACGGTCGCCGGCACCCCGTGGTGGCACGCGGTGGAGGGTGCCGACTGGCGGCACCCCGAAGGCCCCGGCTCCGGCTTCGCCGCCCGGCAGAACCACCCGGTGGTGCACGTCTCCTGGAACGACGCCCGGGCCTACTGCGCGTGGTCGGGCACCCGGCTCCCCACGGAGGCCGAGTGGGAGTACGCCGCGCGTGGCGGCCTGGAGCAGCGCCGCTACCCGTGGGGCGACGAACTCGCGCCGGACGGAAGGGAGATGCTCAACATCTGGCAGGGCGTCTTCCCGACGTCGAACACCGGGCGGCACCGCGGCACGGCACCCGTCCGCTCGTACCGGCCGAACGGCTTCGGCCTCTACAACACGGTCGGCAACGTGTGGGAGTGGTGCGCCGACCGCTTCAGCGCCGACTTCCACCGCACGGGACCGCGCGTCGACCCGGTCGGGCCGCCCACCGGTACCGCCCACGTGATGCGCGGGGGCTCGCACATGTGCCACGACTCGTACTGCAACCGCTACCGGGTGGCGGCCCGCAGCTCCAACACGCCGGACAGCTCGACCGGGAACACCGGCTTCCGCGTCGCCGCGGCCGCACCCGTGCAGGCGTGAGCACCCGGGGGAGCGCCCGGGGGTGAGGGCTGACGACCGGGAGGGCGAGTGAGCGCTCTCCCGAGGTGTCGCCTTCCTGTGACCGTGCGGCGCCTCCGGCCTTGAGTCGGGGCCGAGCCGGGATTCGGCGCTGCGGAGTGACGTTCCGGCAGGTCCGGGCGGGTTTTCGAGCCGTGCGCGAGCTCCTGTGCTGCGATGGTCGACGCCGCCGGTGCGGTGCGATGTCTTGACAGGTCCCCGGAGTCCCAGCAGACTCCGGGAGAGCGCTCTCTGAGGCTGCGCGGTGCCCACCCACCCCACCGCACGCACCGGCGGCCTCTCCTCGCGCGACGGCACCCCCACCCGCCCGTACGGGCACGCGCACGTACGAGCACGCCGTCCCCACCGCCGAACCCCCCACCGAACCGCCGAGCCCCCACCAGAACCGCCGAACCCCCCACCGAACCGCCGAGCCCCCACCAGAACCGCCGAACCCCCACCCGCAGCGCCGGACCCCCACCACGGGCACCGGCCCCGCACCCACCCCCCGCGCGGCGACCCCAACGGTCCGCCGCCCCTCCGGGGCCGCCTCCCCACCCGGGGCGGCCCCGGACCGGTGCCCGGCGGCGGTCACCCCCCACTCGGCCGCGTGCCGTGCAGGCCCGCGGCCTCTCTTGTCGTCAGGAGTCCCCGTGCGTCGTCCGAAACCGCGATCCGCCCTGGCCGGGTCCGTCGCCGCGCTGCTGGTGGCCGGGGCGCTCGCCGTCCTCGGCGCCCCCGCGCAGGCCGCAGACCAGCCCTGGACCAACGCGGCCCAGACCCCCGAGCAGCGTGCCGACGAACTGCTCGCCGCGATGACCCAGGCCGAGAAGCTCACCATGCTGCACGGTGGCCCGTCCTGCGGCTACGCGGGCTGCGTGCCCGCCAACACCCGGCTGGGCATTCCCGCGCTGCACTTCCAGGACGGCCCGGTCGGTGCGGGCGACGGCCTGACCGGCGTGACCCAGCTGGCCGCGCCCGTGGCCGGGGCGGCGAGTTGGGACCCGGACCTGATGCGGCAGTACGGCCAGGTGCTCGGCTCCGAGCAGTGGGGCAAGGGCACCAACGTCGTGCTCGCCCCGACCGTCAACATCGTCCGTGACCCGCGCTGGGGCCGGGCCTTCGAGTCGTTCGGTGAAGACCCCTACCTCGCGGGCCAGTTGGCCGCGGCGGACATCACGGGCATCCAGAGCCAGGGCCCGATGGCGCAGGTGAAGCACTTCGCGGTCTACAATCAGGAGACCAATCGCAACTCGATCGCCGACAACGCGGTCGTCTCCGACCGGGCCGAGCACGAGGTCTACCTCCCGGCGTTCGAGACCGCCGTGCGGCAGGGCGGCGCGGACTCCGCGATGTGCTCGTACTCCGCCGTCAACGGCGCCTTCGCCTGCGAGAACGGACCGCTCCAGAACGGCATCCTCAAGGGTGAGTTCGGCTTCAAGGGCTTCATCACCGCCGACTGGGGCGCCACCCACTCCACCGTGGCCTCCGCCAACAACGGCCTCGACGTGGAGATGCCGGGCAGCGACTACTACGGCACCGCGCTGACGAACGCCGTCGCCGCCGGGCAGGTCACGCAGGCGACGGTCGACGACCACACCCGGCGGGTGCTCGTGTCGATGTTCCGCCGCGGCCTCTTCGACCGCACCCAGAACGGCAACCGGGACGCCGTCGTCACCTCCGCCGCCAACGCGGCCGTCTCCCGGAAGGTCGCCCAGGACGGCAGCGTCCTGCTGAAGAACAGCGCGTCCGTGCTGCCGGTGGCCCCGTCGGTCCGCTCGATCGCGGTGATCGGCGACAGCGCGGGTGCCGGGGCCATGACCCAGGGCGGCGGCAGTGCCGCGGTCAACGCCCCGTACGTCGTGACGCCCTACCAGGGCATCAAGGACCGGGCGGGATCGTCCGCCACCGTCACGTTCGCGCAGGGGGTGCCGTCGGCCGACGGCTCGCTGCCGCCCGTGCCGACGTCCGTCCTGAAGCCGTCCTCGGGCACCGGTACGGGCCTGTACGGCGAGTACCACAACAGCACCGACCTCTCCGGCGCCGTGGTGACGAGCCGGGTGGACTCCGCCGTCGACACCGTCTGGGGCGGCCGTTCGCCCGCGCCGGGCGTCAACACCACCAACTGGTCGGTGAAGTGGACGGGCACCCTGACGCCCCCCACCAGCGGCAGCTACCAGTTCTCGCTGAACAGCGACGACGGCTCCCGGCTGATCGTCAACGGCCAGCAGGTCATCAACAACTGGTACAACCAGGGCCCGACGACCCGCACCGGCAGCATCACGCTGACCGCCGGGCAGCCGGTGAGCATCGAGGTCGACTACTACCAGGCGGGCGGCGGCAGCAGTGCGGCCCTCGGCTGGCAGGTGCCGGGCCAGACGCCGCACGACCAGGCCGTGGCCACCGCCCGCACCTCCGACGTCGCCGTGGTCTTCGTCAGCGACTTCCAGTCCGAGGGCTCCGACCTGCGCGACATCGACCTCTCCGCCGCGCAGAACCAGCTCGTCGCCGATGTCGCCGCGGTCAACCCGCGGACGGTGGTGGTCGTCAACAGCGGCTCCGCGGTGACCATGCCGTGGGCCGACGCGGTGCAGGGCATCGTGGAGAACTGGTACCCCGGCCAGGAGGACGGCACGGCGATCGCCTCCCTGCTCTACGGCGACACCAACTTCTCCGGCAAACTGCCGGTGACCTTCCCGAAGTCGCTCGCCGACGTGCCGGCCGCGACGGCCGCCCAGTGGCCCGGCCAGAACGGCAGCGTGCAGTACACGGAGGGCATCAACGTCGGCTACCGCTGGTACGACGCGAAGAACAAGGCGCCGCTCTTCCCGTTCGGCTACGGCCTCTCGTACACCACCTTCGGCTACTCCGGCCTGACCGTCTCCGCGCCGGACGCCTCCGGCAGCGTCGCGGTGGGCTTCGACGTCACCAACACCGGCACCCGTGCCGGCTCCGAGGTCGCCCAGGTGTACGTGGGCCAGCCGGCCGCGAGCGGTGAGCCGCCGAAGAACCTGCGCGGCTTCCAGAAGGTCGCCCTCGACCCGGGACAGACCAAGCACGTGACCCTCACCCTGGACGCCCGCAGCTTCCAGTACTGGTCCGGCTCGTGGACGACCGCCGCCGGCACCCACACCGTCTCCGTCGGCTCCTCCTCCCGTGACCTCCGCCTGACCGGCCAGACCACCGTCACCACCGGCGGCGGCACCGGCGGCGGGCTCACCCTGCTGCCGCGGACGGGGTGGTCGGCGTCGGCGTCCTCGACCGGGGGCGGTGACGTGGCGGCGAACATGCTGGACGGTGTCGCGGGGACGCGCTGGTCGTCGGGTGCGCCGATGGTGTCGGGGCAGAGCATCACGGTGGACACCGGTGCGGTGCGGTCGTTGGCGCGGATCTCGATGGACTCGGGTGGCAGTGCGAACGACTACGCGCGGGGCTACCAGGTGTTCCTGTCCTCGGACGGGGTGTCGTGGGGGTCGGCGGTGGCGTCCGGCAGTGGTGCGGGGGCGCTGGTGACGGTCGACTTCCCGGCGCAGAGCGCCCGGTACGTGAAGGTCGTGCAGACCGGCACGGCCACCTCGTGGTGGTCGGTCACCGAGTTCAACGCGTACACCACCGGCGGCGGCACCGGCGGTTCGCCGACCGTCCTGCCGCGGACGGGGTGGTCGGCGTCGGCGTCCTCGACCGGGGGCGGTGACGTGGCGGCGAACATGCTGGACGGTGTCGCGGGGACGCGCTGGTCGTCGGGTGCGCCGATGGTGTCGGGGCAGAGCATCACGGTGGACACCGGTGCGGTGCGGTCGTTGGCGCGGATCTCGATGGACTCGGGTGGCAGTGCGAACGACTACGCGCGGGGCTACCAGGTGTTCCTGTCCTCGGACGGGGTGTCGTGGGGGTCGGCGGTGGCGTCCGGCAGTGGTGCGGGGGCGCTGGTGACGGTCGACTTCCCGGCGCAGAGCGCCCGGTACGTGAAGGTCGTGCAGACCGGCACGGCCACCTCCTGGTGGTCGGTCACCGAGTTCAACGCCTACGCCTGACGCCGCTGCCGGGCCGGGGCCGCCACCTGTACGCCGGTGGCGGCCCCGGCCCGTTCCGGCTCGGTCCCGCGCGCGGTGCGCGGATCGCTCGCCTGCTCGCCTACTCGTCCCGATCGACAGCCCGCAGGCCTTCACCCTGCGGGAGCCGTTCCCGCCGCCGGCGGTCGTCGTCCGTCCGTGATCCCGGAAAACGGCGAGCCCCCTGCCTCGCCGGGTCGCGGCGGTGCAGGGGGCGTCGGCGGCCGTGCTCCCGGGGTAGGGGTGCGGGCCGTTCGGGTGGCGCGGGCTACGCGCGGGGTCGGCCGGGTCCCGGCCGGGTGTTCAGCGGGTTCGGGTGCCAGGGCTCAGCGGGTGAGGCCGGCCTTGACGGAGCAGACCGGCCAGGCACCGGGGCCCTGCGCGGCCAGGACCTTCTCGGCGACGGCGATCTGCTGGGCCTTGCTGGCCTGGTGCGCGTTCGCGGCGTAGGCGTGGCCGCCGAAGGCGCCCCAGGTCTGCGAGGTGAACTGCAGACCGCCGTAGAAGCCGTTGCCCGAGTTGACCGCCCAGTTGCCGGTCGCCTCGCACTGCGCGACCTTGTCCCAGGTGGAGACCGGCGCGGCGGAGGCGGTGTTCGCCGTGACGAGCCCGGCCACCGGCAGGACGGCCAGCGCGCCGCCCATGACCGCCATCCGCACCCGGCGCTTGCCCGGGGTGGCGGTGGTGGTGCCGGCGGTGGTGGTCTCGCGACGGAAGATCATACGGTTCCTCTCGGTGTCCCGGGCGGTTCCGGGCGGGCCACGACCGTACGGCCGGACCCTGCGTCGACAGGCCCAGCGATGGGCCTTGCGTTCCTCGGTGCTGCGGAACCCGCTCCTTCGGCCCGGGGGCCGCGGTGGCTCGCTGCACTGGTTTCGAAGCTACGAGGCCGAACCGGACAAATCCAGCATTTCGGTTTCACCGCAGGCCAGAGCACCGTTACCACCGGTACGACACCCCACCCGCCCCCACCGTTGAGCCACCCACCACCCACCACCACCCCCCGATGTGGCCCCCGTCACCGAAAAACCCCCGTGACCCCGCCCACACCATCGACAGACCGTCACCACCACCCCACCCCCCGCCCACCACCCACCCCCGCACCACCACCCCCGACATGGCCCCCGTCACACCGGCGACGACGGACCCGCCTCCTGCCCCGGTTCCACCAGGAACGCACCCAGCGCCAGCCCGGCCACCGGCACCCCGCAGAGCACCGCGAGCACGCCCTGCGGCCCGTGCGCGTCCGCCACCAGGCCCAGCAGCGGTGCCACCAGCCCGCCGGCGCTCACGGCCAGGCCCAGCGTGACGCCGGCCGCCGTTCCCGGCCGGGTGGGCAGGTAGTCCTGCCCGAGCTTCACCAGCACCGCGAACGGCAGGTTCAGGGCGGCGCCGGTCAGCACCGCGAAGAGCAGCGGCACCAGTCGGCCCGGTGCCAGGCACAGCCCCGCGAGCGCGGGCACCGCCAGTGCCGTGCCCAGCTGCACCGTGCGCACCATGCCGATCCGGTCGGCGAGCCGCCCGCCGCCGAGCGTCCCGGCGACACCGCCGCCGAGGAAGCACGCCAGCGCGGTGCCCGCCAGGGCGTGCGAGGCGTGCAGGTCGCGCAGCCAGTACAGCTCGACGAAGGTGCTGACACCGAAGAAGACCACCGACCGCACCACCTCCACCGCCGTGAGCACCAGGAACGGCGGCCACCGGTCGGCGCCGTTCCGCACCTGTGCCGCCCGCGCCGCGGCGAGGGCGCGCTGCCGGTGGCGGCCGCGCAGCAGCACGTACGCCATCAGGAGGGCGGGCGGCATGAAGAGGAGGGTCGACCGCACGCCCCAGGCCGCCAGGGCGGGGGTGGCGAGCACCGGCGCCAGGAAGAAGCCGACACTGCCGCCCGCCGCGAAGACGCTCATCGCGGCGGTACTGTCCCCGGCGGCCTCCCGGGCGGCCTTGCCCGCGGACGGATGGAACATCGCCACGCCCAGCCCGGAGAGCAGCACCAGCGCCCACACGGCGGCGTACGAGTGCGCCAGGCCCGACAGGCCCAGCCCGATGCCGGCGAGGGCGAGTCCGGCCGCGGGCAGCCGGCCGAGCCGCATCCGGTCGACGGCCATCCCGATCGCGGGCTGCGGCACCGAGCTGCCCAGCGTGGCGGCCAGGGTGAGCCCGCCTGCGGCGACGTAGCCGTAACCGCGGTCGAGCACGAAGTACGGCACGACCGCGGGCACCAGCCCCTGGTAGAGGTCGTCGACGGCGTGCGCCAGGCCCCACAGCCGCATCCGCCGCCACACCCCCTGCCGGGTGTCCTGCCCGGCCGCCGTGGCTGCCGTCGCTTCCGTTGCCGCTGGTGGCGCTGGTGGCGTCGCGCCCGTGCCGTGCCCTTCGCGACGGTGCCGCTGTGGTTGCTGGTGCCGTGTGCCGGCCATGCGCCGTGCCCCCTGCCGTCCATGGTGTCCGCTGACGGCGACCAGCCTGGCGTCCGCGACCGGGTGCGGGCTTTCGGTATTCTGACATCTTGTGTCGACAACCCGCCGTGATCCGCAGGGCCCCAGCAGGGTGCCGCTGGCCGACCGCGAACGCATCGACTGGCACTTCCACAGCGTCAACCAGCTGATCTGCCCCGCCCGCGGCGTGCTCCAGGTCTCCACCGCGCGCGGCTCGTGGGCGGTGCCGGGCCACCGCGCGGTGTGGATCCCGGCCGGTGTGCCGCACGCGCACCGGGCGCACGGGCCCAGCGAGCTGCGCTGCCTGACCTTCGCCGCCGACGTCAACCCGCTCGCCCTCGACGCCCCCACCGTGCTGGCCGTGAGTCCGCTGCTGCGCGAGGTGATCGGCGTGCTCAGCGGGCCGCACGCGCCGACCGGCGGCCGCCGCGAGCGCCTGGAACTGGTCGCGCTCGACGAACTCGCCGAGGCGCCCTCCTTCGACCGGCGGCTGCCCACCCCGCAGGACCCCCGGCTGCGCGACGTCGCCGCCCTGCTCGGCGCCGACCCGGGTGATCCGCGGACGCTGGCCGAGCTGGGCACGGCCGTCGGGGCGTCCGAGCGCACGCTCAGCCGCCTCTTCCGGCGGGAGACCGGCATGAGCTTCCCGCAGTGGCGGGCCCAGCTGCGGCTGCAGCACGCGCTGACCCTGCTCGCGACCGGCCGCACGGTCACCGCGACGGCAGCGGCCTGCGGCTACGCCACGCCCAGCAGCTTCATCGAGGCGTTCCGGCTCGCCTTCGGCACGACGCCGGGCCGCCACGGACGGGCGGACGCCCCGGGCGGCCCGGACGGCCCCGTCGTGGAGCCCTCGGACTTCCCAGTCACCCCGGTCCTCCCGGTCACCCCGACCCTCCCCGCCGTCCCGAGCCGGGCGGAGTCGCCGGCGGAGCCCGTCACTCCGACCGCACCGGCCAGCGCGTACCCGGCGTCTTGACCACCCGGTCGCCGACGCCGAGCGCCTGGTACGTCCGGCCGTCCACCGCCACGGCGAGCTCCCGGCCCCCGTCGGTGCGGATCCGCACCATGCAGCGGGTCGTCGTGCCGTAGGTGCCGGACGACGTGCTGACCCACCGGTCGGTCACCTCCCCGGTGTACGCGTCGTCGACCTCGTTCGCCCGCTGTACGGCGATCAGCGCCAGGATCAGGGCGAGCGGGCCGAGGGACAGGAGCAGCAGAACGGTGTTCGACATGTGCGACCCCCCGCGTCGGCGACGGCACGGACCGCCTACGGCAGCGTACCGGCCTTCCGGACGGTCGCCCAGAAGGCCGGTACGGCAGGGGAGTTCGGGCCGCGCCGGGCGAGGGGCGGGAGCAGCCCGGGTGCGCCGGGCGGGGGGGCAGCCCCGCCCGGCGCGGTACGGGGCGTCGTCAGGGCGCCAGGGGGCCGCGGTCGGCCGGGTGGTGTCGGCGGCCCGGTCGGCGGAGGCGTCCGAGGGCCGAAGGCGAGGGCCGCTCCGAGGATGCCGGAGAGCAGTCGCCCGGAGTGCGCCATGGTGCCTCGATCCGGGGTCGACGGGTGGGTGGGGGAGGCGCTGGAAGGCGGCGTCTGTACCAGAGTTGAGTGTTAGCGCTCACAAATGACATGTCAATATGCGTGCGCGGCCGTGTTTCCGGGTCGCGCCGGAAGCCCTGGTCGCGCCAAGGCGCCCGAAAGAAGCGCGGCTTGGGAGTGTCCGCGGATCGGGCGGGGGTGGCCTCGATCGGCAGTCCCCGTCCCGTTGCGGGCGGGTGGGCGCTGGGCCCGCCTCGCCTGCCGGTCTCCTGCTCAAGCGGGTCGGGGTGGACCGCGACTCTGCCGGATGTCTTGACACTCAATCTGTGAGCGCTAACAATCCAGAGCGCCGATGACCCCGGCGCCGCTCCGAGCGGCGCGCCGCGCGGGCACCGGCTCCACCATCCCCGGACCGCGATCGCGCACCCGCCCCGACACCCGCGCGTCGCCAGGTTCCCCCGTCGAAGGGATGTCCCGGCACCATGTCCGAGATCAACCGCAGGCTCTTCCTCGCCGCCGCCGGGGGGACCGCCCTGGCCGGCGCCACCCCGTTCACGGCCGCCGCCGCAACACCTGCCGCAGCACCAGCCGTTGCACCCGCCGCAGCACCCGACGCCGCGGCTGCGGCTGCGGCCGCCGTCACCGTCCTACCGCAGGTCCGCACCGACATCGGCGCCGTCGTCCGGCCGTTCGAGCTGGGCCAGGTCCAACTGGGCGCCGGACGCTGGCGCGACAACATGAACCGCACCCTCGCCTACCTGCGCTTCGTCAACGCCGACCGGCTGCTCTACAACTTCCGCCTCAACCACCGGCTCTCCACCCTGGGGGCGGAGCAGTGCTACGGCTGGGAGGCCCCCACCTTCGAGTTCCGCACGCACAGCCAGGGCCACTTCCTCAGCGGGCTCGCACAGGCGTACGCCGTCACCGGGGAGACCGCCTTCCGTGACAAGGCCGCCTACATGGTGGCCGAGCTGGCGAAGTGTCAGGCCGCGGCGGCCGGGTTCAACTCCGGCTACCTGTCGGGCTTTCCGGAGTCCGACTTCGACACCGTGGAGACCGGCACCCGCAAGGGCGTGCCGTACTACTGCATCCACAAGACGCTGGCCGGCCTGCTCGACGTGTGGCGGCTGACCGGCAGCACCCAGGCCCGCGACGTGCTGCTCCGGCTGGCCGGATGGGTCGACTTCCGCACCGGCCGGCTGACCTACGCGCAGATGCAGACCACCATGCGCACCGAGTTCGGCGGCATGAACGCCGTGCTCACGGACCTGTACCAGTACACCGGCGACGCCCGGTGGCTCGCCGTCGCACAGCGCTTCGACCACGCCGCGGTGATCGACCCGCTGGCCGCCCGCGCCGACGAACTCTCCGGCCTGCACGCCAACACCCAGATCCCGAAGATCGTCGGCGCCGTCCGCGAGTACAAGGCCACCGGCACCACCCGCTACCGCGACATCGCCGTCAACTTCTGGGACATCGTCACCGGCGCCCACACGTACGCCTTCGGCGGCAACAGCGTCGGCGAGTTCTTCCAGCCGCCGAACGCCGTCGCCCGGTTCCTGACCGACAACACGTGCGAGAGCTGCAACACGTACAACATGCTCAAGCTCACCCGCGAGCTCTTCGCCCTCGACCCCGGCCGGGTGGCGTACGCCGACTACTACGAGAACGCGCTGACGAACCAGCTGCTCGGCCAGCAGGACCCGGCCGACGCGCACGGCCACGTCTGCTACTTCACCCCCACCGTGCCGGGCGGGCAGCGGTTCTACAGCCGCGACTACGACACCTTCACCTGCTGCCAGGGCACCGGTCTGGAGACCCAGACCAAGCTGATGGACTCGATCTACTTCTCCGACGACTCCTCGCTCCACGTCAACCTCTTCATCGCCTCCACGCTCACCTGGGCGGCCCGCGGCGTCACCGTCACCCAGGCCACGACGTTCCCCGCGTCGGACACCAGCACGCTCACCGTCACCGGCACCGCCGGCAGCTGGACGATGCGGATCCGCATCCCCGGCTGGACCACCGGCGCCACCGTCAGCGTCAACGGCACCGTGCAGAACATCGCCACCACACCCGGCAGTTACGCCGCCGTCACGCGCACCTGGGCCTCCGGCGACACCGTCACCGTGCGGCTGCCGATGAGCCTGGGCGTGCGCGCGGCCAACGACGACCCGTACGTGCAGGCCCTCACCTACGGGCCCGTGGTGCTGAGTGGTGCGTACGGCACGACCAACCTCGCGGGACGGCTGCCGGTGCTCACCTCGGGCTCGGTCAAGGCGGCCGGCACGCCGCTGACGTTCACCGCGACGGCCGACGGCGCGACCGTGAACCTCGTGCCGTTCTACGACAACCACCACCAGAACTACAGCGTCTACTGGAACGCCGACGGCCGCGCCGGCACGTCGGGCTTCCGACTCGTCAACGCCACCAGCGGCCTGGTGCTCGGCATCAAGGACATGTCGACCGCCGACGGCGGCCAGGCCCTGCAGTGGAACGACAGCGGCACCGCCGACCACGACTGGCAGCTCGTCGTCTCCGGCACCGCCCTCAAGCTGCGCAACGGCAACAGCGGCAAGGTGCTCGGCATCAGGGACATGTCCACCGCCGACGACGCCGACGCCCTCCAGTGGGGCGACACCGGCACCGCCGACCACCTGTGGACCCCGGTCGACGGGGGCGGCGGACGGCACCGCCTCCGCAACGGCGGCAGCGGCAAGGTGCTGGCCGTGCTCGGTGCCTCGACGGCGGCCGGCGCCAAGGTGGTGCAGGACACCGACGACGGCACCGCCGGACACGACTGGTGGTTCGTGCCGAACGGGCAGCGGCGCATCCAGAACCTCAACAGCGGACTGCTGCTGGGCGTTTCCGGCATGTCGACGGCGGCCGGCGGCCTCGCCGTGCAGTGGGGCGACAACGGCACCGCCGACCACCTCTGGGAGGCGGTGCGCGACGCCGACGGCGCGTTCAGGCTGCGCAACCTCAACAGCGCCAAGGTGCTCGGGGTCGAAGGGGCGTCGACCGCCGCCGGGGCCCGCGTGCTGCAGTGGGACGACAACGGCACCCGCGACCACCTGTGGCGGCTGCGCTACGGCGCCGACGGGTACTTCCGGATCGAGAACCTCAACAGCGGCAAGGTGCTCGGCGTCACCGGCGCGTCCACCGCGCAGGGCGCCCAGATCGTGCAGTGGGACGACAACGGCACCCGCGACCACCTCTGGCGCTTCGTCTGACCGTGCCGCCGACCTGCGGACCTGCGAACCTGCAGACCCGTGGACCTGCGGGGCTGCGGACCTGCGGGTTCGCGGGTCCGCAGGCCCAGGGACGGGCGGGGGCGGGTCAGCCTGCCGCGGGCGGGTACAGGCCGGGCAGGTTGACCACGATCGCCTCCTGCGTGCTGCGGGCGATCACCACCACGGCCTCCTCGGCGGGGTCGGGGTTCTCCTCGCGGTGCGGCACGAAGGGCGGCACGAAGATGTAGTCGCCCGGGCCGGTGCGCAGCCGCACCTCGACCGGTTCGCCGGAGGAGTCGTCGACGAAGACGAACTCCGGGTGCCCGCTGACCACGTGGATCGCCGTCTCGGAATCGCCGTGGTGGTGGTCGGAGGAGGCGGTGGAGGGGGCGACGTGGGTCTGGCCCATCCAGAGCTTCTCCGAGCCGACCGTGCCGCCGCTGATCGCGGCGAACCGGCGCATGCCGCCGGTCTGTGCGGTGTCGCCGTCCAGTGCGTCCGCGCGGATGTGGTGCAGCCGGGCGCGCAGCCCGCCGGACGCCGCGGCGCCCTCGCCGGGCAGGTGCGGGTGGAAGCCGGTGCCGGCCTCGGTGCAGGCCGCGCCCGCCGGGCCGGCGGCCGGTGCGGGGTGGCTGGAGGCTGTGGACATGGCGGTCTCCCGGTGCGGGGGCGAGGCTGGCGGAGGGCGTACGGGCGCGCGCTGCAGGGCGCCCCGGGGCCGTGGGCGTGCCGCGGCCGCCGGTCGGGCGCGGCGGCCGACGTACGGTGGACGCTAGGCGGGCGACCGAAAGGATGTCAAGAGGTGTCCTTTCGGCCGGCGTGCCAACCCGCCACGCCGGGAAGGGGCTTGAAGACGGCGCCGCGCAGTGGATACTCGTGCACATGCATATTTCCGCGAAGGCGGACTACGCCGCCCGCGCGCTGGTGGAACTCGCCTGCGACGCAGCGCGTCCGCTCACGTGCGAGGCCATCGCCTCCTCCCAGGGCATTCCGTTCCGGTTCCTGAAGTCCGTCGTCGGCGACCTGCGCCGGGCCGGGCTGGTGCGCAGCCAGCGCGGCTGCGAGGGTGGCTACTGGCTCGGGCGTGCCGCCGACCAGATCACCCTGCTCGACGTGGTGCAGGCCGTGGACGGCGAGGTCATCACCCTCAGGGGCGAGCCGCTCGGCGGCCTCGACTACCCGGGCCCCGCCGACGCGCTGCCCGCCGTCTGGCGCACCGTCGAGGAGCACGCCCGGGCGATTCTCGCCGACACCACGGTCGCCGGACTGGTGCACGCCACCGGCCCGGCCGCCGGCCGCCCCCGGGTGGGGGAGCCGGTGTGAGCGGGCCGCACGAGGGGACCGCCGGGCCCGCCGCGCCGCCTGGGCCCGCCGCGCCTCCGGCTCCCGCCGTGCCTGCCGGCCCTGCCGCGGCCGGCGAGGCCCTGGAAGTCGTCGAGTACACCGACCCGCTCTGTCCGTGGGCGTGGGGCTCCGAACCCGTGCTGCGCCGGCTGCGCCGCGCGCTGGCGGGCCGCGCCCGGCACCGCCGCGTCTTCGGCCTCCTCTTCGAGGACGAGGACGACCCGGCTCCCGATCCCGCCGCCGAGACGGCCTGGTACGCCGCCCGGCTCGACGGCATCGCCACCCACACCGGCGCCCCGCGCGCCGCGGAGCTGCGCTGGGTGGCGGCGAGCAGCGTGCCGTCCTCGCTCGCCGCGGCCGCCGCCGAACTCCAGGGGGAGCAGGTCGCGGAACGGGTGCTGCGTCGGCTGCGCGAGACGGTGTTCGTGCTCGGCGAGCCCGCCGACACGCCGGCCCGGGTGCGGGCCGCGCTGCGGGGCGTACCCGGGCTCGACCTCGACCGGCTGTGCGCCGACGCCGACGGCCCCGCCGCGCGTGCCCGGATCGCCCGGGACCGCGCCGAGACCCGCCGCCCGGTGCCCGAGGTCGTCGGGCTGCGGGCGGACGGCCCGCACCCGGGGGCGGCGAAGGAGACCGAGGACGGCCACCGGTACGCGCTGCCGACGCTGGTGTTCCACGGTCCCGCGGGCCGCCGGGCGGTGCCCGGTTGGCGACCGCTCCCGGCGTACCTGGCGGCGGCCGAGGCGGTGTGTCCGGGGCTGCGCGCCGCCGTGCCGGAGCCGTCCGTGCCGTCCGCCGGGGAACTCCTCGACCGGTACCGCAGCCTGACGGTGCAGGACCTGCCCGGGGGTGGCGGGGCCCGGCCGAGCGGTGCCGTCGAGGTGCCCACCGCCAACGGCCCGCTGTACCTGCACCCGGGGGAGGCAGCCGGCTCGCTGCTGCTCGCCGGCCGTGACCCGTCGCCGGTGCGGGGCTGACCGCCCGTGGGGAACGACCGTCCGTGGGGAACGACCGTCCGCACGTACGGTCCCGGCCTCCGTGCGGGACCGGCCGCGCGGCGCCGGTGCCCGGTGCGGCGCGGGTGCTCCGCGCGGTGCCGCGGCCCGCGGGGCGTCGCGTGTCCGTACGCCTCTGAGCAGCAAGGACCGTTCGCAGTCGGTGGATCGGGGCGGTGCGGGGCGGCCGTACCGCCCAATGAGACACCAATTGGTGTCCATTGACAGTCGGGCCCCGCACTGGCCAGGATGAGCGCATGCTCTCCACACACCCCAACGTGGTGTGCCGCTACGTGGACTTCCGGCGCACCAGCAGCGACCTCTGTCGCTGAGCGCCCTGCTCTCCCCGGCGGCCTCCTTGCCCGCCGCACCCGCCGACCCGCCTCGCCGCGCCTCTGAGCGCCGGGCCCCGTCGGCCGAAATTCCCGGCCCGGCCGTTCACCGCACCCTGCTCTGAGCAGGCCTGCGCCGGCCGCCGCCTCCCCAGACTCGGCCCAGAACCGTCGGTGCCCGCCGACGCCCGTGCCCAGACCCCTGCCCGTGGCCCCCGTGCCCCGGAGCGGAGGCCTGCCCCGGGCCTCCCCGGTGTGCCCGCGAAAGGTGACGCACGCTCATGAACCGACTTCCCGAGACCGCACCGAACCTCGCCAGACGCTCCTTCCTCGGCCTCGGCCTGGGCGCCGGGGCTGCGCTCGCGCTCGCCGCCTGCGGCAGCGCCGGCACGGTCGCCACCGGTGCCGGAGGCACCTCGGGAACGCTCAAGTGGGGCTGGGCGCTGCCCACTTCGTGGGACCCGGTGTTCTCCTCGGCCGGCTGGGACGTCCACGTGCTGTCGCTCGTCTACGCCGGTCTCACCAAGCTCGACGAGAAGGGCACCGCGGTGCCCGCCCTCGCCACCGGCTGGACGTACAGCCCCGACGGCACCTCGGTCACCTTCAAGCTCCGCGCCGGCCTCACCTTCAGCGACGGCACCCCGCTCGACGCCGCCGCCGTCAAGAAGAGCCTCGACCGCGGCCGCACCGCCGCCAAGTCGCTGGTCGCCCCGCAGCTCGTGCACGTGAAGGAGGTGTCCGCGCCGGACGCCACCACCGTCGTGCTCCAACTGACCCAGCCCGACTACCAGTTGCCCAACCTCCTGGCGGGCAAGACCGGACTCGTCGTCAACCCGAAGGCCTTCGAGGCCGACGCCGCCGGCATCGCCACCAAGCCCGCCGGCGCCGGACCCTTCACCCTCACCTCCTACACCCTCAACACCAAGGCCGTGCTGCGCCGCAACCCCGTCTACTGGGACGCCGCCGCCATCAAGGTCGAGAACTTCGAGGTGTACCCGCTGCCCGACGCGGCCACCGTCGTCGGCGGCCTGCAGTCCGGGCAGTTCGACGTCGCGCAGATCCCCGGCAGCCAGGTCGCCGCCGCCAAGGCCGCCGGCCTGGAGGTGCAGGTCATCCCGTCGCTGGTGGTCGCCGTGCTCGACGTCAACACCGCCAAGGCGCCGTTCGACAACCCCGACGTCGTCGCCGCGGTCAAGTACGCCATCGACCGCGAAGCCCTCGTCAAGACCCAGCTCTTCGGCTACGGCGAGGTCAACTACCAGCCCTTCCCGAAGGGTTACGTCGGACACGACCCCGGCTCGGAGGACCTCTTCGCGTACGACCCCGCCAAGGCCAAGGAGTTGCTCGCCCGCGCCGGCCACGCCGACGGGATCGACCTCACCATCACGACCTCCGCCGCGCAGGGCCTGCCCGAGCAGATCCAGGCCCAGCTCAAGGCCGTCGGCATCCGCGCCACCATCGAGGTCGTCCCGGCCGCGCAGGCCACCCAGATCATCTACATCCAGCACTCCAAGGCGCTGTTCACCGACCAGTTCGCCGGCCGCGACTCCGCCGCCCAGGCCTTCCAGGTGCTCTTCGGCGAGCAGGGCCTGATGAACCCCGGCCGCACCACCCCGCCCGACCTGAAGGCCGCCGTCGAGAAGGTCTCCCGCACCCCCCTCGACTCGCCCGACTACCCGAAGGTGCTGCAGGCCGCCACGGCCCTGGCCGTGCGCACCATGCCCAACGTCTTCCTCTACAGCGTGCCCCGGCTGCTCGCCCGCCGCCGCTCCATCTCGAAGATCCCCGAGTTCACCGTGGTGCAGCGCTTCGAAGGAGTGACCGCGTCATGAGCGCCGCGGTCGCCTCCCTCCCGGCCGCCCGGTGGACGGCGGCCGGGAGGCTCGCCCGGCGGGCCGCGCGGGCGCCCCGTTCGGCCGGCCGGGTGCTGGCCGGCACCGCCACCGTCTTCCTGCTCTCCTCCGTGCTCACCTTCGGCCTCGGCGCGGTCTCCGACGCCAATCCGGCGGCCGCCGTCCTCGGCGAGACCGCCACCCCCGCCGACATCGCCCGCCTCGACCACGAGTTCGGCCTCGACCGGTCGCTCGCCGCGCAGTACGGCAGCTGGCTGACGCACGCCCTCGGCGGCGACCTCGGCCGCTCCTGGTTCACCACCGTGCCGGTCTCCGACAGCATCGCCGCCGCGCTGCCCGTCGACCTCTCCATCGCCGGCCTGGCCCTGGTGTTCGCCGTACTGCTCGGCTCGGCGGCCGGCATCGCGGCCGCCCTCAGCAACGGCGGCCGCACCGACCGGGCGGTCACCGCCGTCTGCACCCTGCTCGGCACCCTGCCCGCCTTCGTCATCGCCATCGGCCTGATCACCCTGGTCTCCGTCCAGCTCGGCCTGCTGCCCTCCGGCGGGTACGTGCCGTTCGGCCAGGACCCGGGCCAGTGGCTGCAGTTCGCCCTGCTGCCGGCGCTGGCCCTCAGCCTGGACGCCGCAGCCGGCATCGCCCGGCAGCTGCGCACCTCGCTCGTCGGCGCCCTCCGCGAGAACTACGCCACCGGCGCCGTCATGCGCGGCCTCTCCCGGCGCCGCGTCCTCTTCGGCCACGTGCTGCGCAACGCGGCCGGACCGGCCGTCACCGTGCTCGGCATGAGCGTGCCGATGCTCATCGGCGGGGCCGTCGTCACGGAGCGGATCTTCAACCTGCCCGGCATCGCCCAACTCTCCCTGCGGGCGGCGGAACAGCACGACGTGCCGGTCATCCAGGGCACCCTGCTCGTCACCGTCGCCGTCGTGCTCGCCGCCAACCTCGCCGTCGACGCCGGCCTGTTCGCCCTCAACCCCGCCGCCCGCCGCCCTGCCGCCCGCACGGAGGTACGACCGTGAGTGCCACCCGCGCCGTCCTCCGGCAGCCCGTCGCCCGCGTCGCCCTCGCCGTGCTCGTCCTCATCGCCCTGCTCGCCGTCCTCGGCGGGGCGGTCGCCCCGTTCGACCCGCTCGCCCAGGACGTCGCGCACGTGCTGCAGGGCCCGGGCGGCGGCCACCTGCTCGGCACCGACTACCTCGGCCGCGACGTCCTCAGCCGACTGCTCTCCGGCACCGGCCTCTCCGTGCTCGCCGCGGTCGAGGCGGTCGGCGCGGCGATGCTCCTGGGCGTCGTGCCCGGCATCGTCTCCGTCCGCCTGGCACCCGCGCTCACCTGGGTGTCGCTGCGCGCCGTCGACGCCCTGATGACACTGCCGTTCACCCTGTTCGCGATCGCCGCCGTCGGCATTCTCGGCAACGGCCTGCACCAGGCGATGCTGGCCCTCGGAGTGCTCCTCGCCCCGCTGTTCTTCCGCGTCACCCGGGCCGCCTCACTCGGCCTCGACCGCGCCCAGTACGTGGAGGCCGCGGAGCTGATGGGCGCCACCCGGGCCCGCATCCTGCGCACCCACATCTGGCGCAAGGTGCTGCCGACCGTCGCCGTCACCACCGCCCACGCCCTCGCCACGGCGCTGCTCACCGTCGCCTCGCTGACCTTCCTCGGCATCGGCGTCCAGCCGCCCGCACCGACCTGGGGCGGCATGCTCGCCAGCGACCTGGGCTTCCTCGCCCAGCAGCCCTGGGCGCCCGCCCTGCCCGCCGCACTGATCATGCTCACCGTCGGCGCGCTCAACCTGCTCGCCGACGCCGTCCGCGACGCCGACCCGGCCGACGTCCGGCACCCCGGCACCGCGGCCACGGCCGACAACCCCGCAGCGATCACTCCCGGCGCCACCGCTCCCGGCAACAGCGCCACCGGAGCAGCGAAGGAGAAGGCCGATGCCCACGCCTGACCAGCCCGTGCTCGCCGTCGAGGGCCTCCACATCACCGTCGGCCACGGCCGCACCGAGGCCGTCCGCGACGTCTCCTTCGCCGTCCGCGCGGGCGAGGCCGTCGGCCTCGTCGGGGAGTCCGGCAGCGGCAAGACCCTGACCTGCCGTTCCGTGCTGGGCCTCCCGGCGCCCGGCACCGCGGTCTCGGCCGGCCGGATCACCCTCGGCGGCACCGAGCTCACCACGCTCGGCGAGCGCGGCTGGCAGCGCGTCCGCGGCGACCGGCTCGGCGCCGTCTTCCAGGACCCCGGCTCCTACCTCAACCCGTCGCTCACCGTCGGCCGGCAGCTCGCCGAGCCGCTGCGGCTGCGGCTCGGCCTCTCCCGGGCCGAGGCCCGCCGCCGTGCGGTCGCGCTGTTCGCCGCGGTCGGCCTGCACGACCCCGAGAGCGTCCACGACCGCTTCCCGCACGAGCTGTCCGGCGGCATGCTGCAGCGCGTCCTCATCGCGATCGCGGTCTCCGGCGAGCCCGAACTCCTCGTCGCCGACGAGGCCACCACCGCCCTCGACACCGTCGTCCAGGCCGAGGTCCTCGACCTCCTCGACCGGCTGCGCCGCGACCGGGGCCTCGCCCTGCTGCTCGTCACCCACGACCTCGCCGTCGTCGCCGAGGTGACCGACCGCCTCCTCGTCCTCTACGCCGGCGAGATCGTCGAGGACGGCCCCACCGCCGAGGTCATCGCCGCCCCGGCCCACCCCTACACCGAGGCGCTGCTGCGGGTCGCCTCGCTCGGCGACCGGCACCGGCGCGAGCTCGCGGTCATCCCCGGCCGCCCGCCCGAGCCCGGCACCGCGGGCGCCGGATGCCGCTTCGCCGACCGCTGCACGTACGCCACCGACGCGTGCACCGCGGCCCCGGTGCCGCTCACCGCCGTGCACAGTGCCGCCGACGGCACCCGCGCCGTGCGCTGCCTGCGCGCCGACGAACTCGCCCTGCAGGGAGCCCGATCCACCGACCGTACGGAGGTGCCCGCATGACCGTCACCACCGAGCTCCGCGCCGCAGCCCCCCTGGCCGTCGCGCCCGGCGCACCGCTGCTGCGGATCCGCGGCCTCGACGTCCGCCACCCCGGCGGGCCCCTCGTCCTCGACGGGATCGACCTCGACGCCCGGGCCGGCGAGATCCTCGGCGTGATCGGCGAGACCGGCTCCGGCAAGACCACCCTCGCCCGGGCCGTCGTGGGCCTCGCCCCCGTCACCGCGGGCCGCATCACCGTCGACGGCGAGGACCGCACCGCGCTGCGGGGCCGTGCCCTGCGCCTGACGCGGCGCGGCGGCGCCGTCCAGTACATGTTCCAGGACCCGCTGCGCTCCCTCGACCCCGACCTGACCGTGCGCCGACTCGTCGGCGAACCCCTCGCCGTCGCCCGGGTCGCGCGGGAGGAACGCGAACCCCGCGTGCTGGAGGCACTGGACCGGGTCGGCCTCGACCGGGCACTCGCCGACCGCACCCCCGGCCGGCTCTCCGGAGGCCAGCGCCAGCGCGTCGCCCTCGCTCGGGCCATCGTCACCCGCCCCCGGCTGCTCATCGCCGACGAACCCGTCAGCGCCCTGGACGCCTCCAACCGCAACCACGTGCTGCGGCTGCTCGACACCCTCCGCCGGGAGCTCGGCCTCGCCGTCGTCGTCATCTCCCACGACCTCGACTCGCTCGCGGGCATCGCCGACCGCATCGCCGTCCTCTACCGCGGCCGCCTCGTCGAGCACGGACCGGCGGAGGCCGTGCTGACCGACCCGCACCACCCGTACACCGCGCTGCTCACCGCCTCCGCGCCCAGCCTCGACCGGGCCCACCGTGCCGACCTCGCGCTGCTGCGCACCCCGGCGGCCCGGCCGCCGGCGGCCTCCGGCTGCGCCTTCGCGCACCGCTGCCCGTTCGCGGACGCCGCCTGCACCGGCCGTCCCGCCGTGCAGCCGGCCGGTGCCGACCGGGCCGTGGCCTGCGACCACGCACCGCACTGGCGGGCCCGCCTCTCCCGGCCCGCCGCCCGCTGACCCCGCAGGCCGGCCCGTCCGCGCCGCCGCCCCGAACCCCTCCCCGCTCAGCTGCACCGATCCCAGGAGCGCCCCCGTGTCCGTCGAGTTCATCGGCATCACCGCCACCCAGCCCGTCAGCGAGACGGGCAACGCCTCCGGCGCGGCCGACGCCGTCTCCACGCAGAGCGAGTCCGGAGCGCCGAGCGGCGCCGTCATCCAGCCCGGCTACCTGAAGGCGCTCGCCACCGCCCACGAGGAGGCCGGCTTCGACCGGGTGCTGGTGGCGCACACCTCCGCCAGCCCGGACGGCTTCACCGTCGCCGACCAGGTGCTCACGCACACCGAGCGGCTGGGCGTGCTGCTCGCGCACCGCCCCGGCTTCGTCGCCCCGACGCTGGCGGCCCGCAAGTTCGCCACCCTCGACGCCTTCCACCCCGGCCGCGTCGCCCTGCACGTGATCACCGGCGGCGACGACGCCGACCAGGCCCGCGACGGCGACCTCACCGACAAGCCCACCCGCTACCGGCGTACGGACGAGTTCCTGCAGATCGTCCGCCGCACCTGGGAGTCCGCCGAACCCTTCGACCACGAGGGCGAGTTCTACACCGTGCGCGGCGCCCTCTCCGGCGTCCGCCCGGCGGAGCCGATCCCCGTCTACTTCGGCGGCGCCTCCGACGACGCCGTCCGGGTCGGCGGCCGGCACGCCGACGTGTACGCCTTCTGGGGCGAGCCGCTCGCCGGCATCGCCGACCGTATCCGGCAGGTGCGCACCGCCGCCGCACCCCACGGCCGCGACCCGCGTTTCAGCGTGAGCCTGCGGCCGATCCCCGCCGCCACCGAGGCCGAGGCCTGGCAGCGGGCCGCCGAGATCCTGCGGCTCACCCGGGAGCGGGTCGGCGACCTCCGGAAGCAGTTCAACCTCGACCACTCCGCCCAGCAGGGCTCGCAGCGGCTGCTGGACTACGCCGACCAGGCGGAGGTGCACGACAAGCGGCTCTGGACGGCCATCGCCAAGGCCACCGGCGCCGCAGGCAACTCCACGGCACTCGTCGGCAGTTACGAGCAGGTCGCCGAGTCGCTGCTCGACTACACCGCGCTCGGCGTCTCCACCCTGCTGATCCGCGGCTTCAGCCCGCTGGAGGACGCCCGCGACTACGGGGCGCTCGTCCGCCTGGTGCGCGAGCAGAGCGCGGACACGGACGCGCTGGTCGGGGCCGGCCGGCCGTGACCACGCCCACGACCTCGCACTGGGGCGCCTTCCGGGTCCGCACCCGGCCCGGCGGCGCGCTCACGGTCGAGCCCCACCCCGCCGACCCCTCGCCGTCGCCACTGCTCGCCGGCGTGCCCGGGTCGCTCCGCCACCCGACCCGGGTCGCCCGCCCGGCCGTCCGGGCCGGCTGGCTGGAGCACGGGCCCGGGCCGTCCGCGCGGCGCGGCGACGAGCCCTTCGTCGAGGTCGACTGGGACACCGCACTCGACCTGGTCGCCGCCGAACTCGCCCGCGTCCGCGCCGAACACGGCCCGCAGGCCGTCTTCGGCGGCTCCTACGGCTGGGCCAGCGCCGGGCGGTTCCACCACGCGCAGAGCCAACTGCATCGGTTCCTGGCGCAGTTCGGCGGCTACACGGGCTCCCGCAACTCCTACAGCCTCGGCACCTCGCTCGTGCTGCTGCCGCACGTCGTCGGCGACGCCGAGACGGTGCTCCGCGCCTCCACCTCCTGGCCGGTCATCACCCGGCACACCCGGCTCATCGTCGCCTTCGGCGGCATCCCCGCCAAGAACGTGCACGTCACGCCGGGCGGGGTCACCCGCCACGGCACCCCCGGCCACCTCGCCGAACTCGCCGCCGCCGGGGTGGAGGTGGCACTCGTCAGCCCTCTCCGCGACGACCTGCCCGACGGCCCCGCCACCGACTGGCACCCCGTCGCCCCCGGCACCGACACCGCCCTCATGCTCGCCCTCACCCACACCCTGCTCACCGAGGGCCTGCACGACCGCGCCTTCCTCGACCGCTGCACCACCGGCTGGGACACCCTCGCCGCCTACCTCGACGGCAGCACCGACGGCACCCCCAAGAGCGCCGACTGGGCCGCCCCGATCTGCGGACTCGACGCCGACCGCATCCGCACCCTCGCCCGCCGGATGGCCGCCACCCGCACCCTGGTCACCGTCACCTGGTCGCTCCAGCGGGCCCGGTACGGCGAACAGCCCGTCTGGGCCGCCATCGCCCTCGCCGCCGCCCTCGGCCAGATCGGCCTGCCCGGCGGAGGCTTCGGCCACGGCTACGGCTCCATGGGCGACGTCGGCGACACCGGCCCCGCGCTGCGCCTGCCCTTCCTGCCCCAGGGCCCCAACCCCGTCGACGAGTTCATCCCCTGCGCACGCATCGCCGACCTGCTGCTGCACCCCGGCGAGACGTACGACTACGACGGCACCCGCCGCACCTACCCCGACATCAGGCTCGTCCACTGGGCCGGCGGCAACCCCTTCCACCACCACCAGGACCTCGGACGGCTGCGCCGCGCCTTCGCCCGCCCCGACACCGTCGTCGTGCACGAGCCGCACTGGACGGCCACCGCCCGCCACGCCGACATCGTGCTGCCCGTCACCACCGCCCTCGAACGCGAGGACCTCGGCGGCGGCCGCCGCGACACCCACCTGATCGCCATGCACCGCGCCGTGGCCCCGTTCGGCGAGGCCCGCGACGACCACGCCGTGCTCGCCGGCCTCGCCGAACGCCTCGGCTTCGCCGAGGAGTTCACCGAGGGCCGCAGCCCGCGCGAATGGCTCGAACACCTCTACGGCGGATGGGCCGACAGCCTGCGCGCCGAAGGCGCGGGCGACCCGCCGCCGTTCGCCGAGCTCTGGGCCGCGGGGGAGTGGCAGCTGCCCGAACAGGCCCAGGAGCGCACGTTGTTCGAGGCGTTCCGGGCCGACCCGGCCGGCCACCCGCTCGCCACTCCCAGCGGCCGGATCGAGCTCCACTCCGCCACCGTCGCGGCCCTCGGCCTGCCCGACTGCCCCGGCCACCCCACCTGGCTCGACCCGCCCGAACGGCTCGGCACCCGCGCCGCCGAACGCCACCCGCTGCTGCTCGTCGCCAACCAGCCCGCCACCCGGCTGCACAGCCAACTCGACGTCGGCGCACCGAGCCTGGCCGACAAGGTGGCCGACCGGGAGGCCGTCGAACTGCACCCGGCCGACGCCGCCGCCCGGTCGATCGCCGACGGCGACCTCGTCCGCGTCTTCAACGACCGCGGCGCCTGCCTCGCCGGCGCCCGGCTCACCGACCGGCTGCGCCCCGGCGTCGTCCGGCTGCCCACCGGCGCCTGGTTCGACCCCGTGCCCGGCACCGAACCGCCGCTCTGCGCGCACGGCAACCCCAACGTGCTGACCGCGGACGAGCCCAGCTCACGCCTCTCGCAGGGCTGCACCGGCCAGCACGCGCTCGTCGAGATCGAACGCTGGGCCGACGGCGAACCGCCACCCGTCACCGTCCGCCACGCGCCCGTACTGCTGCCGCACCGACCGCCGCCGCCCGTCCTGGAGAACACCCCGTGAACGCCCTCGCACCACCCCCGCCCGCACTCGCCCCGCCCGACCTCGACCGGCTGCCCGAGCTCACCGCGGCGCTCGCCGCCCGCGCCGCCGACCACGACCGGCACGCCACCTTCCCGTACGAGGGCGTCGAACTCGTCCACGGGGCAGGGCTGCTGACCGCCACCGTGGCCCGGCGCCACGGCGGCCCCGGCCGCGGCCTCGCCGACACCGCCCGCATCCTGCGCGCCCTGGGCGAGGGCGATCCGGCGGTGGCGCTGGTCACCGCGATGACCCTCTTCACGCACGCCGCCGAGGCCCGCGCCCCGCACTGGCCCCCGTCGGCGCTCACCGACCTGCTCCACGAGTCGGCCGAACGGCCGGTGCTGGTCAACGCGCTGCGGGTGGAACCGGAACTCGGCACGCCCGTCCGCGGCGGCCTGCCCGCCACCGTCGCCCACCGGCGCGGCGACCACTGGGAGCTGACCGGCCGCAAAATCTTCTCCACCGGCGCCGTCGCGCTGCGCTGGATGCTCGTCTGGGCGCGCACCGACGAACCCGAGCCGCGCGTCGGCTCGTTCCTCGTCCGCTCCGACAGCCCCGGCCTCACCGTGCTGCCCACCTGGGACCACCTCGGCCTGCGCGCCAGCCGCAGCGACGACGTGCTCCTCGACGCCGTACCCGTGCCGCTGGACCGCACCACGCACCTCGCCGTACCCGGCGCGGACGGCGGGCGCGACGCGACCGGCGGCGCCTGGAACTCCCTCGGCCTCACCGCCCTCTACCTGGGCGTCGCCCGCGCCGCCCAGCACTGGCTCACCGGCTTCCTGCACGAGCGCATCCCCACCGCGCTCGGCGCCCCGCTCGCCACCCTGCCGCGCTTCCAGAGCGCCGTCGGCGAGATCGACATCGCCCTCTCCGGGGCCGAACGCCTCGTCGGCGCCCTCGCCGCCGCCGTCGACGCCGACGAGCCCGGGGCGGCGGAGGAGTCGGCCGGCGCCAAGCTGCTCGGCACCCGGGCCGCGATCGACGCCGTGCAGCAGGCCGTCGCCCTGGTCGGCAACCACGGACTCACCCACCACCACCCGCTCCAGCGCCACCTGCGCGACGTGCTCTGCAGCCGCGTGCACACCCCGCAGGACGACATCGTCCTGCTCGCCCTCGGCCGAGCGGCCCTCGCCGCCGCCACCCCTTCCCACGAAAGAGGCTGACCCGTGCCCGTCGAATTCATCGGCATGATCTCCACCCACGACGTCTCCGAGACCCGCGCGGCCCACGGACCCGTCGTCGACGCCGACTACACCCGCCGCTTCGCGCAGGCCCACGAGGAGGCCGGCTTCGACCGCATCCTCGTCGCCCACTCCTCCGCGAGCCCCGACCCCAACCAGGTCGCCGCCTACGCCGCCGCGCACACCGAGCGCCTCGGCCTGCTCATCGCGCACCGGCCGGGCTTCATCTCCCCGACCGTCGCCGCCCGCACCTTCGCCACCCTCGACCAGTTCTCCGCCGGCCGGGTGGCCGTGCACATCATCACCGGCGGCCACGACGCCGAGCAGCGCCGCGACGGCGACTACCTCACCAAGGACGAGCGGTACGCCCGCACCGACGACTACCTCACCGTGCTGACCCGCGCGTGGACGGAGGAGAAGCCCTTCGACCACGAGGGCCCCTACTACCGCTTCGCCGACTTCCGCTCCGAGGTGCGGCCGTTCCAGCAGCCGCGCATCCCGCTCTTCTTCGGCGGCTCCTCCGAGGCCGCCTACCGCGTCGGCGGCAAGCACGCCGACACGTTCGCGCTGTGGGGCGAGCCGCTCGCCGAGACCGCCGAGCAGATCGGCCGCGTGCGGGCCGCCGCCGAGGCCGCGGGCCGCACCACCCCGCCGGGCTTCAGCGTCTCCTTCCGCCCGATCCTCGGCCGCACCGAGGACGAGGCGTGGGAGCGCGCGCACCGCATCCTCGAAACCATCCGCGGCCGGGCCGACGCCTTCGGCGGGCGCCGCGCGATCCTCCCCACCGGTCCCGGCGCCGCACCGCAGAACGTCGGCTCGCAGCGGCTGCTCGCCGCCGCGGCCAAGGGCGACCTCCACGACCGCGCCCTCTGGACGGCGCCCGCCGCCGCGACCGGCGCGGCCGGCAACTCCACCGCCCTGGTCGGCACCCCGGAGACCGTGGCGCAGGCCCTGCTCGACTACGTCGACCTCGGCGTCACCACCCTGCTCATCCGCGGCTACGACCCGCTGGAGGACGCCCTCGACTACGGCCGCGAGCTGCTGCCGCTGGTCCGGCAGGAGGTCGCCCGCCGCGACGCCGCCGCCGCACGTCCCGCCGCGCTCGCGGGCGGTGCCCGGTGACCGCCGCCCCCGCCCTGCGGTCCGCCGACACCTGGCACCCCGCCGAGGGCGTCGTCGTGCGCGGCACCGTGCTGCTGCTCCCCGGACGCGGCGAACACCCGGGCGTGTACGGCCGGTTCGGCCGACGCCTGGCGTACGACGGCTACCGCGTGCAGGCGTTCGCCGACGTCGGCGCGCTCGCCGACGCCACGCGCCTCGCCGAGCAGGTCGACACCGCCCGCGAGGCCGGCGCCCCGGTGGTGCTCGCGGGCTCCGACACCGGGGCGCTGCTCGCCCTGGCGGCGTCCGCGGGCGCCGCCCGCCCCGACGGCGTCCTGCTCGTCGGAGCCCCGGCCACCCTGCCCGCCGGCGGTGCGGCCGAGGAACGTCCCGTCTGGCACGACGAGTTGACCGCGCGGACGGCCTGCCCGGTGCACCGCGGACTGCTCGCCGCCGACCCCGACTTCCGCCCCGGCCGGCTCGGCGTGCCCGTACCGGCCGAACTCGCCGCCGCCGCCGAGGCCGCCACCCCCGACCTGCCGGTCCTCGTGCTGCACGGCCTGGCCGACCCGGTCGCCCCGCCGGCGGCCGCCCGCCGACTCGCCGCCCGCCTGAAGCGCGCCGAACTCGTGCTCGTCACCGACGGGTTGCACGACGTGCTCAACGACGCCGCGCACCGCAGCGTCGCCGCACAGATCGTCCAGTGGCTCGAACGGCTCCGCGCCGACCGCACCACGCTGCCCCACCTGCTCACCGCGTCCTCCTCCTGGGAAGGAACCACCTCATGACCGCCGTCGACGAACGCCCCGTCAGCGCACGCCCGGTGGAGGACACCGAGCGCGCCGACCTGCTGCGCCGCACCCTGCGCCGGCACGCGGCCGGGGTCACCGTCATCACCGTGCCAGGCCCGGCCGGATTCACCGCGACCTCCTTCACCTCGGTCAGCCTGGAACCGGCCCTGGTCTCCTTCTACCTCGCCGGCACCGCCTCGGCGGCCCCGGCCGTCCGTGCCGCGGAGGCGTTCACCGTGCACGTGCTGAGCCGCGAACAGGAGGCGCTGGCCCAGCGGTTCGCCACCAGCGGGATCGACCGCTTCGCGGGCACCGGCTGGCGGACAGGCCCGCACGGCACCCCGCTCCTCGACGGCGTCGCCGCCCGGCTGACCGCCCGGCCGGTGCTCCTCCAGCAGGTCGGCGACCACCTGCTGGTCGTCGGCGAGGTGCTCGACGCCGACGCGGACGGCGGCTCGCCGCTGCTCCACCACGACGGCGCCTTCGGCGGGTTCGTCGCCGGGGCGGCAGGCCGGGCCGCACGGTGACGGCGACCTTCCACTGGTTCCTGCCCACCACGGGCGACAGCCGCCACGTGGTGGGCGGCGGCCACGGCTCCACCCCGGGCGAGGCCGGTTCCGACCGGCAGCCGAGCATCGCCTACCTGGGCCAGATCGCGCGCGCCGCCGAGCAGTCGGGGTTCTCCGGTGCGCTGACCCCGACCGGTCCCTGGTGCGAGGACGCCTGGCTGACCACCGCGATGCTCACGCAGCAGACCGAACGCCTCCGCTACCTGGTGGCGTTCCGGCCCGGCCTGATCAGCCCGACCCTGGCCGCGCAGATGGCGACGAGCTACCAGCAGCAGTCCCGGGGACGGCTGCTGCTCAACGTCGTCACCGGCGGCGAGTCGGCCGAGCAGCGGGCGTACGGCGACTTCCTCGACAAGGACGGCCGGTACGCCCGGACGGGCGAGTTCCTCGACATCGTCGGACGCCTCTGGCGCGGGGAGACCGTCGACCACCACGGCCCGCACCTGCGGGTCGAGGGGGCCCGGCTCAACCGGCTGCCCGACCCGGTGCCGGAGGTGTACTTCGGCGGGTCGTCGCCCGCGGCCGAACAGGTCGCGGCCCGCCACGCCGACGTCTACCTCACCTGGGGCGAGCCGCCGCCGCAGGTCGCGGAGAAGATCGAGCGGATCCGCACCCTCGCCGCCCGGCACGGCCGCACCCCGCGCTTCGGGATCCGGCTGCACACCATCACCCGCGACACCTCCGAGGAGGCCTGGGGGGAGGCGGCCCGGCTGCTCGCCGGGATGGACCCGGAGCGCATCCGCACGACCCAGCGCGCCCTCGCGGAGAGCGAGTCGGAGGGCCAGCGCCGGATGCGGGAGCTGCACGGCGGGGCCACCGACAGGCTGGAGGTGTACCCGAACCTGTGGGCCGGCATCGGCCTCGTCCGCGGTGGCGCGGGCACGGCCCTGGTCGGCAGCCACACGGAGGTCGCCGACCGGATCGAGGAGTACCACCGCCTGGGCGTCGACGAGTTCGTGCTCTCCGGTGTCCCGCACCTGGAGGAGGCGTACCGGGTCGGGGAGGGCGTGCTGCCGTTGCTCGCCCGGCGCGGGCTGTGGCACCGGCCGGGGGCGGGCACCTGACACACCCGCTCGGCATCCCCGCTCCGGTGCCGGTGCCGGTGCTGTCGGGCCCGGCGTCCGGCGCGGCACCGGCCGGGCGGGGGGACGGTAACGGGCAGGATGGGAACGGGCGGGACGGGGGAGCCGCGGACGGGCGCGGGGCGGCTCAGCCGGTCCGGCGGCCGAGGCTGCCGACGCGGCCGAGCGAGCGGTCCGCGAGGGTGGTCGCGAGGAAGAGCGCGGAGACCCCGAGCAGCAGCACGGCGAGGTGGTGCAGGCCGCCGGTGTCGGCGCCCTGCCCGTAGAACGCGGCGGTGGCCGCGGAGGCGCCGAGCGCGCCGAGGTACATGAAGGTGCGGAGCAGGCCGGCGGAGGAGCCCATCCGGGCCGGGTCGGCCTGGGCGTAGAGGGCGTTCTGGTTGGCGAGGCCGTTGAGGCCCTGCGGGATGCCGACGAGCGCGCCGAGTGCCACGAGCAGCCAGACCGGGCTGCCCGGGCCGAGCAGCAGGAGCAGACCGCACGCGGCGAGCTGCGCGAGCCCGCCCACGAGGAGCTTGCCGCGGACGCCGGCCCGGCGGCCGGTGGCCGCGGTGACGGCGATCGCGCCCGCCGACATGGGCAGCAGGACGAGCCCGGCGGTGGAGGCACCGAGCGACCTGCCCTCCTCCAGCCACTGGGTGTAGCCGTAGAGGAAGGCGTACGAGGTGGTGTAGGCGAGGAACTGGCGGCCGTACGTCGCGAGCAGTGGTGGGTTGCCGCTCAGCACCCGCAGGTCGACGAACGGGCGGGCGGTGCGGAGCTCGCGGGCGGTGAAGCCGGTGCCGGCCGCGGCGCCGACCAGGAGCAGCGGCCGGTGGGCGGCCTGCGGCTCCATCAGGAACACCATGAGGGCGGTGAGGGCGGCGGCGAAGAGCAGCATGCCGGTGACGTCGACGCCGCCGGACCCGCCGTGGCTGTCGGTGCTGTCGGGGCGGACCGTCCGGGTGGCCCGCCGGGGCAGTCGGCGGGCGCCGAGTACGAGGCAGGCCGCGGAGAGCGGCACGTTGATCGCGAAGATCAGGTGCCAGCCGCCTGCGCCGATCAGCAGCCCGCCGAGGGTGGGGCCGACGACGGCGACGACCTGGTTGGCGATCGAGAGTGCGGCGAGCACCCCGGCGGGGCTGTCGGCGCCGGTGCGGTCGGACTCGCTGCGCAGCAGGTGCATGGAGGCCGGGTAGGCGGCGGAGGTGCCGAAGCCCAGCAGCACCCGGGAGAGCACCAGCACCCACAGGTTCGGGGCCAGCACGCCGGTGAGTCCGGCGACGCCGACCAGGGCGGTGCCGGTGAGGTAGAGCGGGCGCGGGCCGTACGCGTCGACGAGCCGGCCGATGACGGGCTGGCCGACGGCGGTCGCGAGGTAGAGGCCGGTGACGAGCCAGGCGGTCTGCGAGGGCGGTGCGCCGAAGGCGTGGCCGATGGGGACGAGGGCGACGGCGAGCATCGAGGAGTTGATCGGGTTGAGCACCGAGCCGAGCATCATCGGTGCGAGCAGCCGCCGGTCGAAGCCCGCGGCGCGGGTGCGCCGGCCGGGGCCGGCGGTGGCGAGTCCGGTCACGGCCGTGCCGCCGGGCTCCGTCCGTCGGCGCTCCGTCCGTCGCCCGCCGCCGCCTCGGTCGGGGGGGTCCTTCCGCTGCCGTGGTCGATGCCGTTCATGCCGCCCACCGTAGATCTCTTCAGCCGCATCTGTCCAGTTTGGCTGTACAGTTTGGCTGTGCGTCCCGGCCCGTCGAGGGCGCCGACTCAGCCCCCGTCCTCCCGGCGGGCCGCGCCGATGCCCGCGGCCACCACCAGGGCCGTCCCGGCCACCTGCACCACTGTCGGGGTCTGCGCGACCAGCACCACGCCCGCCAGCAGGCTCACCGCCGGTTCGAGGCCGGCCAGGGTGCCGTACGCCGTCGCGCCCAGCCGCTGCAGCGCCCGCATCTCCAGCAGGAACGGCACCAGCGGCATCAGCACCGCGATCCCCGCCACCGCGGCCACCGCACCCCACGTGAGGTGGCCGACGACCCCCGGCACGCCGAACGGCGCCGCGACCAGCGTGGCCACCGTCAGCGACATCGCCAGTCCGTGCGCGGCGGAGAACCTGCTGCCCACGTGCGCCGTGCCGAGCACGTACAGCGCCCAGCAGGCGCCGGCGCCGAGCCCGAACAGCACGCCCGCCAGGCCCGCGGTGCCCGTCCACGGCGAGGTGAGGAGCAGCACCCCGCCCGCCGCCAGAGCGAGCCAGCCGAGTTCCGCCCGCCGTTTCGACGCCGCCACGGCCACGGCCAGCGGCCCGAGGAACTCCAGCGCGGTCGCGGTGCCGAGCGGCAGTCGCGCCGCGGCCTCCGAGAAGAGCAGCATCATGCCCGCGCTCACCGCGCCCAGCAGCACCGTGGCCAGCACGTCCCGCCGGGATGCGGCCCGCAGCGTACGGCCCAGCGAGCGCCCGGTGAACGCGAGCAGGACCGCGGCGGCGAACGTCAGCCGCAGCCAGGTCGTGCCCGCCGGGCCGAGCGACCGGAACAGCTCGGTGGCGAGCGCACTGCCGGTGTGCAGCACCGCCATGGAGACGAGCAGCAGCACCGCCCCGGGCACCCGGCGCCGACCGGGCGCGGGCACGCCGGTCGGCGTGGACGTCGGCAAGGACGGTGGCGCAGGGACGGGAAGGACGGGAGGGGCGGCCGGGGCCGGTGCGGCGGTGGAGGTCACCCGGCCATTGGACCGGCCCGCACCCGTTTCCGTCCACGGGCCATCGGTGGACCGACCGTCCACCGATGGTGGATGATCCCGGGATGACCACCGACAGACCGACCCGATGACCGCGGACGGGCCGTCCCGCCTGCCCGACCCGGCGACCGGCGACGGGCCGTCCCGGCTGCCCGACCTCGGGCGGCTCCGCCTGCTCACCGAACTCCACCGGCTCGGCACGATGGCCGCCGTCGCCGCGAGCACCGGCTACGGCACCTCCGCCGTCTCCAAGCACCTCGCCGTGCTGGAGCAGGAGATGGGCGTGCGGCTGCTGCGCCCGGTCGGCCGCCGGGTGCGGCTGACGCCCGCGGGCGAGCGGCTCGCCGAGCACGCCGTCGGGGTCCTCGCCTCGGTGGAGGCGGTGCGGGCCGAGCTGCGCGGGGGCACCGAACCGGTCGGGCGGGTGCGCCTCGCGAGCTTCTTCACCGCCGTCGAGCCGGTCGTGCTGCCGGCGCTGGCCCGGCTCCGCACGCTGCACCCGCGGGTCTCCCTCGAACTCCACGAGCACGAGCCCGAGCACACCGTCGAGCTGCTGCGGGCCGGGGCCGTCGACCTGGGCGTGGTCTACGAGTACAGCCTGGTGCCGCGGGCCGTGCCCGAGGAACTGGACGCCCGGCTCTTCGCGGAGCAGCCGCTCTACCTCGCGGTGCCGGCGGGCTCGCCGGACTCGGGTCGGCCGGCGGCCCTCGCCGACCTGCGCGGCTTCGCGGACGTCGGCTGGATCGCCAACTCCCGCGGCAGCGACGACGACGAGCTCGTGCACCGGGTCTGTGCCGTCGCCGGGTTCACCCCGCGGATCGTGCACCGCATGGACAGCCTGCACCTGGTCAACAGCTTGGTCGGGGCGGGTCTCGGCGTCGCGCTCCTGGCGGAGTCCGGGATCGAACGCGACCGGACGGACGTCGCCTTCCGCCCGGTCGACCCGCTCGCGGGCACCCGCCGCAGCCTGCTGCTGGCGCGGACCGGCCAGTGGTCGTGGCCGCCGGTCGCGGCGGTCGCCGACCTGATCGCGCCGGGGGCGGGCGGCCCGGCGGGGCGGCAGCGCGGTGTCCGATTCCCGCCGGAGCCGCCGGCGCGGGCAGGGGAGACTGGCGGGTGAACGACGTGGGCGAAGGACCGAGGAGAAGACCGTGACCGTGTACACCGCCGTGGACAGCCCGCTGGGCGACCTCCTGCTGGTGGGCGAGGAGTCCGCCACCGCGCCGGGCGGCATCGCACTCGCCTCGGTGTCCATGACCGGGCAGCGCAACGCGGCCCTGGTGCGTGACGGCTGGCGGCACGCGCCGGAGCGGTTCGACGGCATCGCCCGGCAGCTCCGCGCGTACTTCTCCGGCTCGGCGGACTCCTTCGACCTGGAGCACACCGCCACGGGCACCGACTTCCAGCGCCGGGTGTGGCAGGCGCTGGACGCCCTCCCGTACGGCACGACCACCACCTACGGCGGGCTCGCCGAGCGGGCGGGCATCCCGCGGGCGGCGGTCCGGGCCCTGGGTGCGGCGATCGGCGCCAACCCGCTGCTCGTCGTGCGTCCCTGCCACCGGGTGATCGGCGCGGACGGCTCGCTGACCGGCTACGCCGGCGGGCTCGACCGCAAGCGGTGGCTGCTCGACCTGGAGGTCGGCGCCCGCCCCGCCCTCAGGTGATCGGGCGGAACTGCGGCCCGTAGGTGAGGCCGCTGCCGTCGGGCAGCGGGATCTCCATCAGGCGGACGGCCGGCCCCTCCAGTGCGCGCATCTCCTCGACGGCCGCCGACAGGGCGCGGGCGCTGCCGCGCGTCCAGGCCGACTGCAGCGCCCGGAGCGCCCGGGAGAAGGTGGCGTCGAACCGGCCGAGCAGCCGCCGGACCTCGGGGGAGGGGTCGGGCCAGCCGCCGGCGGGCACCGTGCCCATCGGACGGGCCTCCGGGAAGGGCAGCACGTCCCCGGTGTACTCGAAGCGGCCGCCCGCCTCCCGGATGCGGGCGCCGTGGAAGATCTCGCCGAACGCGTAGTAGTGCGACGGCGCCCCGTGACCGCCGTGCGGCGGTTCGGGGGAGACCGAACTGCCCTCGCCCTGCTCCTTGATGGTGTCGATCGCCTCCTCGACGTCGGCCGGGCCGAGCACCGGGCGCAGCGTGTTCGAGCCGATCCGGGTGCCGAGCTGGCGGTCCGGGGAGAGCACGGGGGCGAGGCCCTGGAACACCTCCAGCAGGGCGGTGTAGAAGGCGCCGATGGTGGGCGCGGCACCCGCGCGGACGAGCGGTGACTCGGGGGTCTCGATCCCCATGAGCACGTCCTGCACGTACGGGCGGGTCAGCCCGCCGAGGTACACCGTGAGGCCTTCGCGGACACCGCCCGGCAGCCCGGACGGGTAGGCGGGAACGGCGTCGTAGATGCGGGGCGTGCCGCCGACGGCCGCGAGCATGTTGCACGCCAGGCCCATGTGGAACATCTCGTCGTGCACGATGTCGGCGATGAGGGTGGCCGCCTCGCTCGTCCGGTCCCTGACGGACCACCAGGCGCACAGGTAGGGCGGGATGGTGGCGAGTTCGAGTTCCACGGCGATCTGCAGCGCCGACCTGAGCCACGTCAGGTCGCGCCCCTGGTCGGCCACCGCCATCAGCCGGGCGACCGCGCCGGGCGGGCCGGCGGCCGCCGCGGCCGGGGGGAGCGGAGCGGCGGCCGCCAGCCCGGCCGCGGTGGTGAGGATCGGCGCGGCGGTGGCCAGCGTGGCCGACCGGAGGAACCCCCGCCGGTCCCACGTACGCGGCGGACGCGCCTCCCCGGACGGCTCGGTCATGCCTGACTCCCTTCCCAGGAGCGGTGCAGCCCGGTACGGCAGCCGGTGTGCGCGGACATGTGCAGGAATGGTGACGGTAGCAAGCGTCCGGGCCGCGGCCGGGCCTCGACGCTTCAGGGTGGTCCGCCACCACCCGACCGGATCAACCGACGGCCGCGACCGGGCGGCGCCGCGCGCGCCACCGCCGGGTCCGCCGGCACCGGGCGGTCAGATCGCGGCGGCCAGGCGGGTGCCCTGGTCGATGGCGCGCTTGGCGTCGAGCTCGGCCGCGACGTCGGCGCCGCCGATCAGGTGCGGCGCGAGGCCGCGCGCGCGGAGCGCGTCGTACAGGTCGCGGCGGGGCTCCTGGCCGGTGCAGAGCACGACGGTGTCGACCGGCAGCACCTGCTTCTCGCCGTCGAGGGTGAGGTGCAGGCCGGCGTCGTCGACGAGGTCGTAGGCCGCGCCCGCGGTCATGGTGACGCCGCGGTGCTTCAGCTCGGTGCGGTGGATCCAGCCGGTCGTCTTGCCGAGGCCGGCGCCGACCTTGCCGGCCTTGCGCTGCAGCAGGTGCACGGTGCGCGGCGCCGGCGTCCGGACGGGCGCGGTGAGACCGCCCGGCGTGGTGTGGGCGGTGTCGACGCCCCACTGGGCGAAGAACACCGCGGGGTCGCGGTCCGGTCCGGTGCCCGGGTCGGTGAGGTACTCGGCGACGTCGAAGCCGATGCCGCCCGCCCCGATCACGGCGACCCGGCGGCCGACGGGCACCTCGTCGCGCAGCACGTCCAGGTAGCCGACGACGCTGGGGTGGTCGATGCCCGGGATGTCGGGCACGCGCGGGGTGACGCCGGTGGCGACGACGATCTCGTCGTGCCCGGCGTCGGCCAGGTCGTCGGCGGTGACCGTGGTGGAGAGGCGGACGTCGACGCCGTGCGCCTCCAACTGGTGGCGGTAGTACCGGATCGTCTCGTCGAACTCCTGCTTGCCGGGGATGCGCCGGGCGACGTTCAGCTGGCCGCCGATCGTGTCGGCCGCGTCGTACAGCGTGACGGCGTGGCCGCGCTCGGCCGCCGACACCGCGAAGGCCAGGCCCGCGGGGCCGGCGCCGACGACGCCGATCCGCTTGCGCAGCCGGGTCGGGGCGAGCACCAGCTCCGTCTCGTGGCAGGCGCGCGGGTTGACCAGGCAGGAGGTGATCCTGAGGCTGAAGGTGTGGTCGAGGCACGCCTGGTTGCAGCCGATGCAGGTGTTGACGGCCTCCGGCGTGCCCGCCGCGGCCTTGGCGACGAAGGCCGGATCCGCGAGCAGCGGGCGGGCCATCGAGACGAGGTCGGCGTGGCCGTCCGCGAGCAGCTGCTCGGCGAGCTCGGGGGTGTTGATGCGGTTGCTGGTCACCAGCGGGATGCCCACCGAGCCCATCAGCTTCTTCGTGACCCAGGTGTAGGCGCCCCGCGGCACCGAGGTGGCGATGGTGGGGATCCGCGCCTCGTGCCAGCCGATGCCGGTGTTGATGATGGTGGCGCCGGCCTCCTCGACGGCCTGCGCGAGCCGTACGACCTCCGGCAGGGTGGACCCGCCGGGGACGAGGTCGAGCATGGAGAGCCGGTAGATCAGCACGAAGTCGGGCCCGACCCGCTCCCGCACCCGGCGGACGATCTCGACGGGGAAGCGCATGCGGTTCTCGTACGTGCCGCCCCAGCGGTCGGTGCGGCGGTTGGTCGGCGCGGCGACGAACTCGTTGATCAGGTAGCCCTCCGAGCCCATGATCTCGACGCCGTCGTAGCCCGCGCTGCGGGCGAGCGCCGCACAGCGCACGAAGTCCTCGACGGTGCGCTCGACCTGCTCGTCGGTCAGCTCGTTCGGCACGAAGGGGCTGATGGGTGCCTGCAGCGGGCTCGGTGCGACGAGCCCGGCGTGGTACGCGTACCGGCCGAAGTGCAGGATCTGCATCGCGATGCGACCGCCGGCGGCGTGCACGGCGTCGGTGACCGGCCGGTGCCGGGCGGCCTCCTCCTCGGTGGTGAGCATCGACCCGCCCTCCCAGGGGCGGCCCTCCTCGTTGGGGGCGATGCCGCCGGTGACGATCAGGCCGACGCCGCCGCGGGCGCGTTCGGCGTAGAACTCCGCCATCCGCTCGAAGCCGTCGGGGGCCTCCTCCAGGCCGACGTGCATCGAGCCCATGATCACCCGGTTCGGCAGCGTGGTGAAGCCGAGGTCCAGCGGGCGCAGCAGGTGGGGGTACGCGGTCATCCGGGGTCTCCTCGGTCGCTCGTGACCAGCCCTTTGTAGACCGTCCCGGGCCTTCTTTGCAACTGGGTGCATAAACCTGGGGCGTGCCGTCGGACACCTGCGGGGGTGGCGCGGGCGGGTGCACCAACCACCCGGCCCGCCGCGGCCCACCACCGCTCACGTCGGGGCCGTCGCTGCTCCCGTCCGGGCCGCCGCTCAGTCGGTGCGCGCGAAGTCCCCCCACACCGAGGCGGTGCCCGCCGCCCCGCCGGTGTCCGCGCGGTACCAGTCGTCCTCCGCGTCGCGGCCGCCGGTCGCGTGGTCGTACTGCCCGGCGAAGACGTGCTCCCCGGCGGGGACCGTCCGTCCGGCCCTGAGCGTCCAGCGGTAGACCAGGTCGCCGTCCTCGACCCGCACGGTCGTCGTGAAGTCGGCGGTCGGCAGGGTCTGCCAGTGCCCCGCGTCCTTCGCCCCGGGGGTCCTCGCCACGTGCAGTTCCAGGGTCAGCGCGGTCAGCGGGTCGCGCGTCCTGAGCGTGACGTTGCTCTGCGCCCACGCGTCGGTGCTGTGCGGGTCGACGGAGCCGTCGGCCCACAACGGGCCGTCCTCGGTGTGGCTCCCGGCCGGCCGGGCGGCCGGGCGGTGGGTGGGCGACGCGCTCACCGACGGCCGGGCGGACGGGCTCCGGGTCGGCGACGCGCTCGGCCCCGGGGACGGCGGCACCACGGCCGCCGACGGGCTCGGGGCGGCCGACACCGAGGGACTCGCCGTCATCGTCGGCACCGGCTTCGGGTCCGGGCGCTGCGCGATCGCGGCCACGGCCAGGCCGCCCGCCGCCATCGCGCCGGCCGCCGCCACCGCGGCGAGCACCACCTTCGGCCATCCCAGCAGGCGGGTGCGCTCCCGGTGGCGGCCCGCCCGCCGGTCGGCGGGGCGTTCCATGCCGCGCTCGACCCGGGCGAGCATCCGCTCCCGGTCCGGGCGGTGGGCCTCCGCGGCTTCCCGCAGTCGGCCGTGCAGATCGTCCATCACCGCTTCCTCCCCGCCAGTTCACCGGCGGCGCGGCTGCCGAGCAGCCGTTGCAGTTCGGCCATGCCCTTGGAGGTCTGACTCTTGACCGTGCCGACCGAGACGCCCAGGGCGAGCGCCGTCTCCTTCTCCGACAGGTCGAAGGCGTGCCGCAGCACGACGCAGGCACGCTTGCGGAACGGCAGCCGCGCCAGCGCCGACTGGACGTCCACCACCGCGGCCACGTCGGGCCCGTCCGTCCGTTCCGACCGCTCGGACCAGAACAGCAGCACCCGGCGGCGCTCCCTGACCCGGCTGCGGATCCGGCTGCGCGCCATGTTGGCGACCACCCCGCGGGCGTACGCCACCGGATGGTCGGCGCCGCGCACGCGGTCCCACCGGTGCCAGAGCGCGACCATCGCGTCCGCCGCAAGGTCGTCGGCGGCGTCCGCCTCGCCCGTCACGAGGTGGGCGAAGCGCGCGAGTTCGGCGTGGTGGCGTTCGAAGAAGTCGTGGAACTCCGCGGACGCCTCGTCGACGATCATGTACGGGGCGAGCCCTCTCGATCCGATGTTAGCGTTCTCATCCCGATGGGAAGGCGGCAGCGTACCAACCGCGCGGACCGCCGCATCACGCGGAGCCGGGTGCGTGCCCGTCGCGGCGGCGCCGTGGAATCCGGCCGCCCTCCGGCCCCGGACCCGGCCGGACGCCGGCAGCACGTCCGCGGCCATCAGCCCGCGGACCGCGGGCGAAGGGCTGCACGGACCGGCGGGGCCGGGGCCTCGCACCGGCCCGGGGCGTGCGGGGGCACGGCCGCGCGTGAGCCGGGTGCGGGGCGCGGGCCTGACGGCCGGGCGGAGGCAGGGGCGGGCACGTGACGTCTCCTTCGGTGAGGACTGACACGTGCTGGTCGCCGCCGCCCGCCCGAAGGTTGCCGCCCGCCCGTCGGACGTCGGGCACCGGGCGCTCGTCGGGCCTCCGACGGTGGCCGTGCTCCGGACGGCCGCGACGGACGCGGGTCGCGGGCCGTGCGCCGCGGGGCCGGCCGGCGGGCGGACGCGCCGGCCCCGGCGGGCTGTCAGCCGACCTCCCAGAAGAAGCGGTGCGTGTGGATGCCGAAGTACGGGAACGACTGGACCAGCCGGATCCCCTCGATCGGCCGGACGACGTCGTTGACGAAGTCGAGGAGTTCGCGCGGCCCGGGGCAGACGACCTCGGCGAAGAGGTCGAAGCCGCCGGAGGTGAGCACCGAGTAGACGACCTCGCCGTGGTGGGCGAGCGCGTCGGCGACACCGCGCGGGTCGCCGTCCACGCCGATGCCGAGCATCGCCATGGCCTGCCCGCCCATCGCCATCGGGTCGGTCACCCCGACGACCTGGACGGCCTTGGCGTCGAGCAGGCGCTGGAGCCGCTGGCGGGCGGCCGATGCCGACAGGCCGACCTTCGGGCCGAGATCGGCGTACGCGATCCGGCCGTCGGTCTGCAGCTCGCGCAGGATCGCCCGGTCGATGTCGTCCACGTGTGCTCCTCGGTCCCGCCGCCCCGGCTCCGTGCCGACGGCCCCCGCCCTGCTGTCAGCCCCGAAGACTACTCGGGGCCGACGGTGCGGGGCGGGGGCCGTCCGCGGGCCGGCCGCGGCATTCGGGGCCGGGCGCCGGGCCGGGCGGGCTCGGGCGGCGTCAGGCGGCCAGCTGGGCGAGGGCCACGGAGAAGACGTCGGTGTGCGCGTCGACGTCCTCCTCGGTGGTCGCCGGGCACATCAGGGCCATGTTGTGGAACGGGGTCAGCAGGATGCCCCGGTTGGCGAGGTGGAGGTGCAGGTAGTCCTCCAGCTCGGTGTCGGCCGCCGCCGCGGACGCGCCGCCGGTGCGCGGCGCCGGGGAGGCGAAGCGGTACTCGACGCGTGCGCCGAGCCGGCTGACCGACCACGGCAGCCCGTGCGCGTCGACGGCCCGCTGCACGCCGGCCTCGAAGCGCTCGGCGAGCTTCGCCATGCCGGCGAAGGCGTCGTCGGTGAGGACGTGCTCCAGGGTGGCCCGCATCGCGGCGACGGAGAGTGCGTTGCCGGCCAGCGTGCCGCCGACACCGCCCATGTCGACGAGGTCGAGGTCGTTGCGGCCGAGCAGCCGGTCCGACAGCTCCGCGGAGAGCCCGTACGCGCCCGCGGGGATGCCGCCGCCGATCGCCTTGCCGATCGTCAGGATGTCGGGCTGGAGGTCCCAGGTGGCGGTGCAGCCGCCGGGCCCGGCGGAGAAGGTGTGCGTCTCGTCGTTGACGAGCAGCACGCCGTGGCGCCGGGTGAGCTCGCGGACCCCTGCGAGGTAGCCGGGCTCGGGCAACACGATGCCGATGTTGGTGAGGGCGGGCTCCATCAGCACGGCCGCCACGTCGCCGTGGGCGAGCTCCCGCTCCAACTGCTCCAGGTCGTTGAACTCGGCGACCCGGCTGGTGAGCGTGACGTCGCAGGGCGCCCCGACGTTGCCGGGCCGCGACATGCCCTGCCCGTCGGGGCCGACCACGATGAGCGACTCGTCGACACTGCCGTGGTAGCTGTAGCTGTTGACGAGGATCTTGGAACGTCCGGTGACGGCCCGGGCCAGCCGGATCGCCCACCGGTTGGCGTCGGTCGCGGTGAGCGAGAAGCTCCAGTGCGAGAGGCCGAAGCGCCGGGTGAGTTCGGCGCCGACCCACTCGGCGTCCTCGGTCGGCATCATCGCGGTCGCGCCGCCCTGTTCGGCGAAACGCCGGTGCACGGCCGCGGCGACGGGCTCCGGGGAGTGGCCGGCCATGGCGCCGGTGTCGCCGAGGCAGAAGTCGATGTACTCGTGGCCGTCGATGTCGGTGATGCGGGCGCCGTGCGCGGTGGCGAGGTAGCGGGGGAACGCACCTGCGGCCTTGTTCATCCAGGTCATCGGCACACGCCCGAAGAGGTGGTCGGCGCGGTCGAAGGCCGCCTTCGACCGGGGGTTGCGGCGCTCGGCCTCGGCGCTCTCACGGGCGAGGAGGTGCTGCAGGCGTGCTCGGTCCATGGGAGGTGCCTCACGTCGGGGCCGGGATGTGGCACGACTGTAGGTCGGATCATGCGCCTCGGCAACAAATGACGACCATTTCGATTGTTTCGACAATCGATTCGATTGTCCGAAGAAGTGTGGAGGTCGGAGACGGGGGGATCCGGTCCGGGTGTGGGGCCGCCGGACGCCCCCGAGTGCCCGGACCGACCGGCGTGTCCGGCATGACGAGGGCGCCCGGCATGACGAGGGCGCCCGGCGTTTCGAGGTCCGGGTGCCAGGGATGGCACTCCGACGGCACGGAGTGCCATCCCTGACGTGTGTGGAGTGCCGTCCGGTGCGTGAGTGGCGCGGCGTGCGGTGCTACCGTCCCAGCCATGAGCGACCTGCAGAAACGGGGGCGCGGCCAGGCCGCGGCCGCCGAGCGTCCGGCGATGCGCGAGGCCCTCGTCGCGGCTGCTTTCCGGCTGTTCGGCGAGCGGGGCTTCGAGCAGACCACCGTCGACGACATCGTCACGCTCGCCGGTGTCGGTCGGCGCTCCTTCTTCCGGCACTTCCCGTCGAAGGAGGACGTGGTCTTCCCCGACCACGAGGGCGGGCTCGCCGCGATGACGGCGTACCTGGAGGACGCGGACGACACCGGAGACCCGGTGGAGCAGGTGTGCGACGCCACCCGGCTGGTGCTCCGCACGTACGCCGCCAACCCGGCCTTCTCCGTCCAGCGCTACCGCCTCACCCGGCAGGTGCCCGGCCTCCGGGCGTACGAGCTCTCCGTGGTGTGGCGCTACGAGCGGGCCCTCGCCGACCACCTGCGGGCCCGGTTCGCGGTGCGCGCCGACGGCGCGCTGCGGGCGGACGTGATCGCTGCCGCGGTCGTCGCGGCCCACAACCACGCGCTCCGCACCTGGCTGCGCTCCGGCGGGGAGGGCGACGTGGAGGAGGCCGTCGACAGCGCGCTCGGCTACGCCGCGAAGACCTTCGGCGACGGTCCCGGTCCGGCGCAGGCGCCGGTGCGGGAGGAGGAGGTCGTGGTCGTCGTCGCCCGCCGCGGCACGCCGATGTGGCGGGTCGTCCAGGGCGTCGAGAGCGCGCTGGAGGCCTGACCGGCCGGCGGCGCCAGATATCGGCACTCAGTGCCTTTACGCGCTGACACTCGGTGCCATACGCTGGCGGCCTCAGGTCGGCCGGGCGCGGCACCGTCGCCGTACGCCCCGGCCCGGAGCGGGAGGAGCCGCCATGAACCCCGTCGCCACTGCCGTCCCCCACGGTTCCGTCGTCACCGTCGACGGCGCGTCCGCCGACGCCCAGGCCGACGGTGACCGCGGGCCCGCCCTGCACTTCCTGCGCTGCCAGTGGTGCCGCTCCGCGGCCGCACCGGTCCGGATGCTCTGCCCCGCCTGCGGCAGCACCGACCTCGTCGAGGAGCGCAGTGCCGGTGCCGGCACCGTCCGCCGCCTGCTGCCGCTGTCCCGCCGCGGCAGCGGCGAGCCGATGCCGTACGTCGTCGCCCTCGACGAGGGCTTCACCGTGCAGGCCGCCGTCGCCGGCACACTGCCCGGGGCCGTCCCGGCCGGCACCAGGGTCGAACTGACCGCGGCCACCGAGGGTCTGGTCGCCTTCCGCACCGCCCCCGGCCAGCCCGGTTCCTTCGACTCCGGCTTCTCCTACCGCTTCAACGGCGGCGCCCGCTGGTACGCGCACGAGCCCGGCGCCCGCCGCGCCGGCTGACCCCCGCCGCCGCACCGCCGCGCCACCGCCGTTCCGCCCGGATGCGGGTGTCGCGGTGTCGCGGTGGCACGGGCGGCGGGGTGCGCGTCGGCGGGCCGGGGGATCAGCCCGCGGCCGGTGCGTTCCGGCCGAGGAACGCCTGCACGTCCGGCAGCGCCCCGTCCGTCAGCACGGCCGCCCCGTGGTTCGCGCCGGGGTAGACCTTCAGCTCCTTCACCCGGGCGACGGCGGCCGTGTGCAACTGCTGCGTGAACTCGGGGTACCGGCCGTCCCGGGCCTCCACCGCGAAGAGGGTCGGCACCGTGGAGGCGGCCACCGCGTGTTCGGCGTTCGACTCGCCCGGGTGTCCCAGCGGCGAGCTGAGCGACACCACGGCGGCGACCGGCAGCGGGCTGGTGGCGGGCCCGGCCGCGACCTCCAGCGAGGCGCTGGCGCCCTTCGAGGCCCCGACCAGGGCGACCCTGGTGACGCCCTTGGTCTTCAGGTGCCCGATCGCGGCGCGGACGTCGGCCGGTCCGCCGCCGCTCACCATGTAGCCGAGCACGGCGTAGCCCGCCGCGGTGAACGCGGCGTAGTGCGGGGACCAGTCGCAGAGCGACCCGCCGGCCTGCGGCGCGAAGACCACGCCGACCGTGGCGTTCCCGGCGTCGGAGTCCCGGAAGTAGGCCCCGACCGTGACGTCCTGGGTGCGCAGGTCGAACGAGCCGGCCTTCGCCTGTCCGGGCGTCAGGCAGCCGTAGGTCGCGGCGGTCGGAGCCGGCGCCGCCGAGGGCGCCCCCGACGACCCGCACCCGGCGAGAAGGAGGACGGCCCCCGCGGATGCGGCGGTCGACAGAACGGTGCGGTTCATCGCTGGATCTCCCCCGTGCAGCGGCATGCGTGTGCCCCGACGCTAGGGACGGTCCCGAACCGGCGTCAATGGTCTGTACCAATCTGTTGGATCCTGTTCGGACGGCCGCGGGCGGTGCGGGTGGCGGCCTGCCACGGTTCCACGGGGTGGGGTGCCGTCCGGCGTCGCCCCGGGAGGCGGCCGTTCGTGGCGGCCGCGCCGTGGGTTGCGGTTCAGGGGGTGGCGGTTCAGGGGATGGCGGCGGGCCGGTGGACGAAGCCGGTCAGCGGCGCGTGGACCTTCCAGCCGAGCGTTTCGTAGAGCGCCCGGCCCTGGACGGTCGCGCCCAGGATGCCGGTGGCGGCGCCGTGCCGGACGGCCGCGTCGGTGAGTGCGCCCATCACCACCGTCCCGAGGCCGCGGCGCCGGTGGGCCTCCTCGGTGACGATCTGGTCGAAGACGCAGGCGGCACCCGTCAGGCCGATCCGGCCGCGCGCGGCGAGTGCGCCGTCGGCGGTCAGGATGCGCACGCTGACGACATCGTCGGCGGTCTCGGCGGTGGCCGTGTAGCCGTCGGGCGCGCGCGTGACGGACGGGCGCAGGTCGACGGCCATCAGGAAGCCGGGATCGGTCGGTTCCCACGCGGGCGAGAACCACGGCTCCATGACGTCCGGTTCCAGGAAGGCCTTGATCCAGGTGGCCGGTTCGGTGATCGCGTCGACGAGCCCGCGGGCAGTCTCGACATCGGCGTCGAGCAGGACGTGACGGACCGCCTGGGTCGGCAGTCCGACCTGGATGCTCAGCCCCCACGGCTCGTCCACCGGCTTCGGTGCCCGCCGCGAGACCGTCCATCCGTCGACCCACGAGCGCATGAGCTCCATCATCCGGACACCCCTCCGAGTAATGACTGAAGTCTGGCTTCGAATATTACATAAGCGTGGTGACAGCCATCGACGGATCGGCACGCACGTCCAGGGGATCCCTGCGGACACGAGGGGAGGGAGCCTGCGGCCGATACGTGAGTACCGATCCGGACCGTCGTGTTGCCGAGCGGCGGGTCAGGACCGGTGGCGTGTGGGTGGTGGCGCCGACCGCCGTCGACCGGCCGCCCCCGGAACCGCCCGAACCGCCCGAAGCGGCCAGAGCCGCGGGCGCGTTGGCGGCCGTCCGTCGGCGACCGCGCGGCTACACTCCGGCCGGTGGCCCGGCGACGGGACGCAGGGGCGGAGCCGCAGGCCGTGGTCGGCGGCCCGACCCGGCGGCCCGATCCGGCGGCCGCCGTACCCGATCGCCGTCCGAGGGAGCTGCGATGCGTGTCGCGTTGTTCGTCACCTGTGTCAACGATGCCCTCTTCCCGGGTACGGGCAGGGCGGTGGTGGCGTTGCTGGAGCGGCTGGGGGTGGAGGTGGACTTCCCGGCTGCGCAGACGTGTTGCGGGCAGCCGCAGTTCAACACCGGGTACCGGCGGGGGACGGAGCCGCTGGTGCGCCGGATGGGTGAGGCGTTCGCGGGCTACGACTTCGTGGTGACGCCGTCGGGCTCGTGTGCGGCGATGGTGCGGGAGAACTATCCGCGGATCGGGGCGAAGGCGGCGGCGGAGGGCCGGGGGAGTGAACTCGCCTCGGTGGCTGATGTCTTGGTGCCGCGGGTGTTCGAGCTGACGGAGTTCCTGGTGGACGTGCTCGGCGTGGTCGATGTGGGGGCGTACTTCCCGCACACGGTGACGTACCACCCGTCCTGTCACGGGTTGCGGGTGCTGGGGCTGGGGGAGCGGCCGCGCAGGTTGCTGGAGGCGGTGAAGGGGCTGGAGTTGCGGGAGTTGCCGGGTGCGCAGGAGTGCTGCGGGTTCGGTGGCACGTTCGCGGTGAAGAATCCGGATGTGTCTGCGGCGATGGGTGCGGACAAGGTTCGCAACGCGCTCGCCACTGGTGCGGAGGTGTTGTGCGGGGCGGACAACTCCTGCCTGCTGCACGTCGGTGGCACCCTGCGCCGGCAGGGCGCGCCGGTCCGTGCGGTGCACCTCGCGGAGATCCTTGCTTCCACCGAAGGGGAGTTGTTCGCATGAGTGGCACCTACCTGGGCATGCCCGCTTTTCCTGAGGCTGCCAGGGTCTCCACGAAGAACGAGCGGTTGCGGGCGAATCTGACCCGGGCGACGCGGACGATCCGTGACAAGCGGGCCGTGGCGGTCGGTGAACTCGACGACTGGGCGCAGCTGCGGCAGGCGGGCAAGGACATCAAGGACCGCACGCTGGCCCGCCTGGACGAGTATCTGCTGCAGGCGGAGGCGGCGGTGCAGGCGGCCGGCGGCATCGTGCACTGGGCGGCGGATGCGGCGGAGGCCAACCGGATCGTGGCCGGTCTGGTGAAGGCGAAGGGCGAGCGGGAGGTGGTGAAGGTCAAGTCGATGGCGACGCAGGAGATCGGGTTGAACGAGGCGCTGGCCGCGGAGGGCATCACCGCCTACGAGACCGACCTCGCGGAGCTGATCGTGCAGCTGGGGGACGATCTGCCCTCGCACATCCTGGTGCCTGCGATCCACCGCAACCGCGGGGAGATCCGGGACATCTTCACCGAGGCGATGGGCCGCTGGGGCCGGCCTGCGCCGGAGGGGCTGAGCGACCGTCCGGCGGATCTGGCGGAGGCGGCGCGGCTGCATCTGCGGGAGAAGTTCCTGCGGGCGAAGGTCGCGGTCTCCGGCGCGAACTTCCTCATCGCCGAGACCGGCACGCTGGTGGTGGTGGAGTCCGAGGGCAACGGCCGGATGTGTCTGACCCTCCCGGAGACGCTGATCTCGGTGGTCGGCATCGAGAAGGTCATCCCGACCTGGCGTGACCTGGAGGTGTTCCTGCAACTCCTGCCGCGCTCCTCGACCGCGGAGCGGATGAACCCCTACACCTCGACCTGGACGGGCACCACCGACGGCGACGGCCCCGCAGAGTTCCACCTGGTGCTGCTGGACAACGGCCGCACGGCCACGCTCGCGGACGAGGTCGGGCGGCAGGCGCTGCGCTGCATCCGCTGCTCGGCGTGCTTGAACGTGTGCCCGGTCTACGAGCGGGCGGGTGGTCACGCGTACGGCTCGCCCTATCCGGGGCCGATCGGGGCGATCCTCAGCCCGCAGTTGCGGGGCCTGGCCTCCGAGGTGGACGCTTCGCTGCCGTTCGCGTCCACGCTGTGCGGGGCGTGCTACGAGGTGTGCCCGGTGGCGATCGACATTCCCGAGGTGCTGGTGCACCTGCGCGAACAGGTTGTCGAACAGAGCTCCGGCCACCGTGTGGAGCGGGCCGCGATGAAGGCCGCGACCTGGCTGCTGGACCACCCCGCCGCGTTCGGCGCCGCCGAACGCGTCGCCGCGAAGACCCGCGCCCTGCACCCCGGGAAGCTGCCGCTGCCGGGCCCGGCGAAGGCCTGGACCGACACCCGCGACCTGCCGCAGCTGCCCGCCGAGCCCTTCCGCGACTGGTGGAAGAAGAACCGCACTCCCGAGGTGGACCGATGAGCTCCCGCGAGCAGATCCTCGCCCGCATCCGCACCGCCCTCACCGACGTCCCCGACCGGGAGCAGGACAGGTCCGGCGGCATCGAGCGCACCTACCGCACCGCCCACACCCCCGACGGGCCTGCCCTCCTGGACCTGCTCGCGGAGAACCTCACCGACTACCGCGCGCACCTCCACCGCACCACGGACGACGCGTTGCCCGCCGTCCTCGCCCGCCTGTTCGCGGACCGCGGCACCCGTACCCTCGCGGTGCCGGCCGGTCTGCCGTCGCACTGGCTCGCCGGGGCCGCCGGGGTCGAACAGCTCCACGACGACGGCGCCCTGACGCCCCGCCGCCTCGACACCGTGGACAGTGTGGTGACCGGTTGCGCGCTCGCCGTCGCCGAGACCGGCACGATCGTCCTCGACGCGGGGCCCGCCCAGGGCCGTCGCCTGCTGACCCTGGTGCCCGACCACCACGTCTGCGTGGTCCGTGCCGACCAGGTGGTCGCCTCCCTTCCCCAGGCCCTGCCGTTGCTGGACCCGGCCCGACCGCAGACCTGGATCTCCGGACCGTCCGCCACCAGCGACATCGAACTCGACCGCGTCGAGGGCGTGCACGGCCCGCGCACCCTTGATGTCGTGATCGTCGGGCCGGGCCCGTCCGACGGCGATCGGTCGTAGCCGCAGCCTCCGGAGGCAGCGCCGGGCCGGAACCCCGACGGGCCGGAACCCCGACGGCCCGGGCCGCTCACGGCGGTCACCCGCCGTGAGCGGCGGCCGTCCCCGCCTGCCGCGCCGCCGGACGGGGCCAGGCAGGCGGGGACGGCGGTGGTGGCTCAGTGCAGCGCCGGGGCGTGCACGGGGTCGGTGCCCTTCGTGTTGTGCCGTCCGGCCCAGTCCTGCAGGGCCGTCCGGCAGGCGTGGTCGAGGTGGCGCAGTGCGGCCAGGTCGAGTTCGATGGCGCGGTCGCGGGGGAGGGCCTCCAGGGTGTCGAGGATGCGGGGCAGCCGGAGGAAGGTGGCGTTGCCCGAGATCATCACCCGGACGGCGCCGCCGGGCCGGTCGTCGACCTCCAGGTGCACGGAGGAGGTCTCCCACGCGGTCTTCAGCACGGCGAGCAGCAGGCCGATCAGTACGCCCTCGAACATGTTGGTCACCACAATGGCCACCGCGGTCGCCACCAGGACGACCGCTTCGCCGCGGTGCGACCGCCACAGCGGCCGGAGGGTGCTCACCGGCAGCAGCTTGGTGCCCGCGTGCACCAGCACGCCGGCCAGCGCCGCGAGCGGGATGACGCCCAGCGCGGCCGGGAGCAGGGCCGCGAAGAGGAGCAGCCACCCGCCGTGCATCACCCGGGAGGCCTTCGTACGGGCGCCGGCCTGTACGTTCGCGGCGCTGCGGACGATGACGGCGGTCATGGGCAGGGCGCCGAGGAGCCCGCACACGGTGTTCCCGGCGCCCTGGGCGATGAGTTCCCGGTCGTAGTCGGTGCGCCTGCCGTCGTGCAGCCGGTCGACGGCCGCCGCGCTGAAGAGGCTCTCCGCGGAGGCGATGAGGGTGAACGCGACGACGGTGGCCAGGGCGCCGACCTCGGTGAGCACGTCGAAGGCCGAGGTGCCCGGCGGCTGGACGACGCCGAGCAGGCCCCTCACCTCGACCCGGCCGACCGGGAGGTCGAGCGTGGCGACGGCGAGGGTCGCCAGCGCCACCGCGGCGAGCTGCGCGGGTACGACGCGGACGCGGGCGGGCAGTCTCTTCCACAGCACGAGCACGGCGACGGTGCCGGCGCCGACGGCGAGCGAGGCCCGGCCGGCGGCGGATCCGGCGGTGTCGGCGACCAGGCCGGGCAGTCCGGCGATGTTGGCGGGCCCGTTGCCGGGCGCCTTCGCCCCGGCTGCCGCGTAGAGCTGTCCGGCGACGAGGACGAGGCCGATGCCGGCGAGCATGCCCTGCACCACGGAGACGGAGATGGCGCGGAAGAGGCGGCCGAGGCGCAGTGCGCCCATCAGCAGCTGGAGCAGGCCGGCGGCGAGCACGATGACGCCGAGTGCGGGCAGGCCGTACTCGGTGACGGCCTCGTACACGAGCACCGTGAGTCCGGCGGCGGGGCCGGACACCTGGAGGCTGCTGCCGGGCAGCATGCCGGTGAGGAGGCCGCCGACGATGCCGGTGACGAGGCCGAGTTCGGCGGGCACGCCGGAGGCGACGGCCACGCCGACGCAGAGCGGCAGGGCGACGAGGAAGACGACGAGGGAGGCGGCGAAGTCCGCCCGCAGTGCGGGGACGGAGGGGGTTCTACGGAACATCAGGTCCTCTTGGGGTCGGTCGTGGAACGGCCGGCTGGAGGGCCGCTCAGAGCGGGAGGAAGGCATCGGGGCCGGGTCGGTGGGCCAGGACGAGTCCGGTGTGGACCTCGTAGAACCAGGCGTGCAGGCGCAGTCGGCCCTGGGCGGTGCGCCGGGCGATGCCGGGGTAGCCGCGGAGGCGGTCGAGCTGGGCGAGCACGTGGCGCTGCACCGGTCCGGCGACGGTGGGGTCGAAGACGTCGGAGGGGGCCGGTGCGAGGGCCGCCGGGTCGCTGTGCGCGAGCCAGTCGCGGACGGCGGGCACGGCGCTGAGGTCGTCGCCGCGGACGAGGGCGCCGACCGCGCCGCAGTGGGAGTGGCCGCACACGACGATGTCGCGGACCTCGAGCACCTCGACGGCGTACTCGACGGTGGCGGCCTCGCCGCTCGGCCGGTCGGCCCGGTACGGCGGCACGATGTTGCCGGCGGTGCGGAGTTCGAACAGGTCGCCGGGGTCGGCGCCGGTGATGAGCGACGGCACGACGCGTGAGTCGGAGCAGGTGACGAAGAGTGCCTGCGGCTGCTGGCCGGCGGCGAGTCCGGCGAACTCGCGGCCGTCGCGGGCGGCGCGGTCGCGGAACGACCGGGCGCGGTCCCTCAAGGGATCCATCGGGGCATACCTCCATGGCCCCGGCGCGGTGCGCGCGGGGGCGGACGGTGGACCAGGGGTCTTGTGCGCCGTTCCGCCGGAGGGCGGGCGGCGGTGCTGGGCTGCGGGGGGTGTGCCGCGGCGGCCGGGCGCCGGCGTGGTGCGGCGCGCAGGGGCGGTGGACCCGGGGCGGTGCGCGGGCGCACCGCCTGCCGGGGTGCCGGGCGGGCCCGGGTCAGCTCAGCAGCGGAAGACCTGGAACACGGAGGCGGTGGCGCCGCCGGTGGGTCTCGACGGGTAGGTCGGGGCCCCGGCGGAGCCGGCCGGCGGCGGGCACGGCGACCGGCCGGGCGCGGCGGCGGTGTGGTCGGGACGGGCGGGCCGCAGGGCGGCGGCCGTGCCGGGGAGGGGGCGTGCGGTGGCGTGCGGCCCGTGCCGCTGGGAGAGCCCGGTGGGCAGGTCCTTCTCGTCGTCGGACCGTTCGGCGGGTGCGACGACGCCTGCCGACTGGACGGCCTGACGGGGTTTCAGCGCGTCCGAGGCCTCGGCGCCCGCGAACAGCAGGACGGCGCCGAGCAGTGCGGACAGCAGGGCCCTGATGGTGCCGTGCGTTCGCACCGGTGCCCTCCCTCCGCCGACCGGCCGGTGTACATGCTCATGGTGATAAACGAATCTGATGCCAGATCAGTTTCCGATGGATGTACCCCGTGTGAGGGAATGCGGGGGATCGGTTTGTGTCCGAGCGGTCCCCCGCCTGGGAGCAACGGTGACGGAGAGTGAGGGGGAGCAGGAAGGGCGCACGGGAGTGGTGTCCCCGTCCGGGTGAGCGCCGGGCTGCGGTGCCGTGCCGGGGCGGAGCCGGTGCCGGGCCCGTCCGTCCCGCTGGTGCCGTCACGGCACGGCCGTCCCGTGCGCCGCATGCGTGCGCGCGCACGGGGTAGGTGAGAGTGGGGTTCCGGGACCGGGCCCCGGCCGGGCCGCGCGCCCGGCCACGTCGAGGAGGAGAGCGAAGAGATGGTGCACGTACGAGCCGGGGAGCCCGCCGCCCCGCAGGACCTGGTGGACGTGGCCCGGCTGGTGACGTCCTACTACACGCTGCACCCCGACCCGGCCGAGCCGGGCCAGCGGGTCGCGTTCGGCACCTCGGGGCACCGCGGTTCCTCGCTCGCCACCGCCTTCAACGAGGACCACATCGCCGCGACCACCCAGGCGATCTGCGAGTACCGGGCCGCCCAGGGCACCACCGGGCCGCTCTTCCTCGGCATCGACACCCACGCGCTCTCCGAGCCCGCCCGCGCCACCGCGCTGGAGGTGCTCGCCGCGAACGGCGTCACCGTGCTGCTCGACACCTCAGACGGTTACACGCCCACCCCGGCGGTCTCGCACGCGATCCTCGCCCACAACCGCTCCGCGCCGAAGCGGCTGGCGGACGGCATCGTGGTGACCCCCTCGCACAACCCGCCGGCCGACGGCGGCTTCAAGTACAACCCGCCGAACGGCGGCCCGGCCGGGTCCGAGGCGACCGGCTGGATCCAGGACCGCGCCAACGCCCTCATCGAGGCCGGCCTCAAGGGCGTGCACCGGGTGCCGTACGCGCGGGCACTGGCCGCGGACACCACCGGCCGGTACGACTTCCTCGGCACCTACACCGACGACCTCCCGGCCGTGCTCGACCTCGACGCCGTCCGGGCGGCCGGCGTGCGCATCGGCGCCGACCCGCTCGGCGGCGCCTCCGTCGCGTACTGGGGCCGGATCGCGGAGACGCACCGCCTCGACCTCACCGTCGTCAACCCCGCCACCGACCCGGCGTGGCGCTTCATGACGCTCGACTGGGACGGCAAGATCCGGATGGACTGCTCGTCGCCGTACGCGATGGCCTCCCTGATCGGCCGCAAGGACGCCTACACGGTGTCCACCGGCAACGACGCCGACGCGGACCGGCACGGCATCGTCACCCCCGACGGCGGGCTGATGAACCCCAACCACTACCTCGCCGTCGCCATCGACTACCTCTACCGGCACCGCCGCGACTGGCCCGCCGAGGCGGGGATCGGCAAGACCCTGGTCTCCTCCTCGATGATCGACCGGGTCGCCGGTGACCTGAAGCGGGAGCTCGTCGAGGTGCCCGTCGGCTTCAAGTGGTTCGTCGACGGCCTGCTCTCCGGCACCGTCGCCTTCGGCGGCGAGGAGTCGGCCGGCGCGTCGTTCCTGCGCCGCGACGGCGGCGTCTGGACGACGGACAAGGACGGCATCCTGCTGGCCCTGCTCGCCTCCGAGATCACCGCCGTCACCGGCCGCACCCCGTCCGAGCTGTACGGCGAGCTCACCGGCCGCTTCGGCGCCCCCGCCTACGCCCGCGTCGACGCTCCCGCCGACCGCGCGCAGAAGGCCGTCCTCGCGAAGCTCTCGCCGAGCCGGGTGCGCGCCGACAGCCTCGCCGGCGAGCCCATCACCGCCGTCCTCACCGAGGCCCCCGGCAACGGCGCCGCCATCGGCGGCCTCAAGGTCTGCACCGAGAACGCGTGGTTCGCCGCACGTCCCTCCGGCACCGAGGACGTCTACAAGATCTACGCGGAGAGCTTCCACGGCGAGGCGCACCTCGCCCGGGTGCAGGAGGAGGCCCGCGCCCTGGTGGGGGAGGCCCTGGACTCCTGAGCGGAGGACGCGCCGGAGGGCCGCGCGCCGCGCCCTAGGATCGACCCCATGTCGCTGCCGCACGCCATCCTCACCGCCCTGCTGGAGAAGCCGTCCTCGGGGCTGGAGCTGACACGGCGCTTCGACAAGTCGATCCGCTACTTCTGGTCCGCCACGCACCAGCAGATCTACCGCGAGCTCGGGCGGCTGGAGACGGACGGCCTGATCAGGGCCGTCCCCCAGCCGCCCAGCCGCGGCCGCCGCAAGGAGTACGAGGTGCTCCCCGCGGGCCGCACCGCGCTCGCCGCGTGGATCACCGAACCGCAGGACCCCAAGCCCGCCCGCGACCCCCTCCTGCTGCGGCTGCGGGCCGCCGCCGCCACCGGCACCGGCGGCGCCCTGACCGGCGAGCTCCGCCGCCACCTCGACCTGCACCGGGCGCAGCTGGAGGAGTACCGCGCCATCGAGCTCCGCGACTTCCCGCCCGGGCGGACCGACGAGGCGAGCCGGCTCCACCACGTCGTGCTGCAGGCCGGGCTCGGGCTGGAGAGCCACTGGATCGACTGGCTGGAAGCCGCCCTGGCCGCGCTGCCCGGCCCCGGCGGCACCGCGCCGGACCGCCCCGCCCCGGCGCCCGGCGGCCCCTGACCGGCGGGCCCCGGCGCCGCGCCTCCGCCCGGCGCACGCCACGCCCCCGGGTGTTCAATGGTGTCCGGGGGCGGGCAGCGGGGGGACTCCGGCCGGTGGAGGATCCGCGGATGCACAACGGCTCACAGCACACGGCCCCGCCGTCGCACGGCGAGGCCACCCTGGTGGTCGACGAAGGCGCCCGGATCACGGCCTGCAGCCCCGCCGCCGGCGCGCTGCTCGGCCGCGCCCCCGCCGAGCTGTGCGGGCGCCCCGTCCAGGACCTGCTCCTCCCGCCCGGCACCCCGTGGCCGCCGCCCGCCGACGACACCGCCCGGACGGGTGCCGACGCCGTCCTGCGCCACCGCGACGGCTTCGCCGTGGCCGTCCGGCTCCGCATCCGGCCGCTGCACGGCCCCGACGGCGCCCTCGCCCTCGTGCACCTCGCCCCCACCGCCGCCGCCCGCCACCGGGAGCACGAGCGGGCGCTGCTCGCCGCGCTGTTCGGCCAGACCCGGATCGGCCTGCTCGTCCTCGACACCGACCTGCGCCTCGTCCGCGCCAACCTGACCCCGCAGCCCGACCCGGCCCGCCCCGGGGCCGGGCTCGACAGCGTGCTGCTGCCCGCCGACGCGGCCGGGATCCAGGCCCGGGTGGCGGCCGTCGTCGCGACCGGCGAGCCCTTCAACGACTGGGTGCGGCCCGTCCGGCTGCGGCGCGACCCCGGCGACGAACGCATCCTGTCCCTGTCGGCCATGCCCATGCGCGACCCGGCGGGCCGCATCGTCGGCGCCCTCCTGAGCTTCGCCGACGTCACCGCCCAGCACACCGCCCAGCGCCGCATCGACGTCATCGACGAGGCGGCCCGGGGCATCGGCCGCTCCCTCGACGTCACCCGCTGCGCGGAGGAACTCGTCGCGGCGCTCGTCCCCGCCGTCGCCGACCTGGCCTCGGTCGACCTCACCGAGGTCGTGCTGCGCGGCGAGGAGCCCGGCGAGTTCCTCATCGACGCGCCGCTGCGCCGGGCCGCCGTCGCCTCCGCGGACGGCACCTGGCCGGAGGAGGTGCACCCGCCGGGCGCCACCATCCGGGTCCGCGCCCGCGAGAGCGACTACCTGCGCAGCGGCCTGCCGCGGATCGCCGACATGGGCGAGCTCCGCCGTGCCGTCGCCGGGCAGACCGACCGGGAGCGGCTCCTGCTGCCCGACGGCGCCAGCAGCTTCCTCGTGCTGCCGCTGCAGGCCCGGGGCCTGGTGCTGGGCGCGCTCGGCCTCTGGCGCACCGCGGACCGCCCCGCGTTCGACGCGGACGACGCCACCCTGGTCGGCGAGATCGGCTCACGCGCCTCCCTCAGCATCGACAACGCCCGCCGCTACACCCGCGAGCACCAGCTCGTGCAGAACCTCCAGGAGAGCCTGCTGCCCCGCCCGCTGCTGGACGTCGGCGCGGCGCAGACCGCCGGCACCTACGTGCCCGCCGGCACGTCCGCGCAGATCTCCGGCGTCTGGTTCGACGCGATCCCGCTGTCGTCCGCCCGGGTCGCCTTCGTGGTCGGCGACGCCCGCAGCAACGGACTCGACGCGACCGCCACCATGGGCCGCCTGCGCACCGCCGTCCGCACCCTCGCCGACCTCGACCTGCCGCCGGAGGAACTCCTCACCCACCTCGACGACCTCGCCCTGCACCTGCGCGCCGACGGGCTGCCGCAGCCGGTCGACGGACCCACCTGCCTGTACGCCGTCTACGACCCCTCCGACGGCACCTGCACCGCGGCCTCCGCGGGCCACCGGCCGCCCGTCGTCGCCACCCCCGACGGGCCCGCCGCCCCGCTCGCCCTGCGGCCCGGACCGCCGCTCGGTGCCGGCGCGGCCCCGTTCGAGCCCGTGAGCGTCGACGTGCCGCCCGGCACGCTGCTCGCGCTCTTCACCGACGGCCTGCTGGAACGCGCCGGGGCGGACGAGGACAAGGCCGTGCGGATGCTCGGTGACGCCCTGCGGGACGCCGCGCAGCCCGCCGCCCCCGTCGCCGGCCTCGGCCGCGAGGTGCTCACCCGGATCCTCACCGACCCGCCCGGCACCGACCTCGCCCTGCTGCTGGCCCGGGTGCGCACCCTGCCCGAGGGCTCCGTCCTGAGCCGGGAGTTCCCGGTCGACCCGGCCGCCGTCGCCGACGCCCGCTCCACCGCCGCCGCGCAGCTCACCGCCTGGGGCCTCGACGACCTGGTCTTCACCACCGAGCTCATCGTCAGCGAGCTCGTCACCAACGCCATCCGCTACGCCGGCGGGCCGATCGTGCTGCGCCTCATCAGGGACGAGCGGCTGATCTGCGAGGTCTCCGACCCCAGCCAGACCCAGCCGCGGCTGCGTCGCGCCCGGCCCACCGACGAGGGCGGCCGCGGACTCTTCCTCATCGCCCAGCTCACCAGCCGCTGGGGCAGCCGCTACACCCCCGACGGCAAGGTGATCTGGACGGAGCAGGAGATCACCGCGGCGGAGGGCCCGCCCCCGGCGTGAGCCCGGCCGCCGGGCGGCCGCGCCCCGACGTGCGCCGCCACTGGCGGAACCGCCACACCACGCAGGAGATCAGTGAGACGGCCACCAGCCCGGCGCCGACGGCCAGCCACCGGTGTCCGGCGACCCGGCCGCCGCTCACCACCAGCAGGACGGCGGCCGCGAACGGCAGGAGCAGCGCGGCGAGCGTCCGCAGCGCCACCAGCAGGGCGAGCGGCCGCACCCGGCCGCGCCGGGGCCGTCCGCCCTCCGCGGCGTCGGCTGCGTCCTCGTCCTCGTCCCCGGGGGAGGCGCCGAAGTGCGTGATGGCGCGTTCGGCGAGCCGCAGCGTCGCCGAACGGTAGGCGAACCCCAGCACCGGCACCCAGACGAACGGCAGCAGGACCCCCACGGCGACCAGCAGGGCGACGGCCACCCAGCGCAGGTACCGGCCCGGGCGCGGCCCGGGCGCGGGGCCCGGGGCGGAGGGCGTGACGACGCCCAGCACGTACGCCATCCGCACGACCACCCGCCCCCACTCCCGCAGGGACAGCCGCGGTGGCTCCTCGGGCGGTCCGGGCGGTTCGGCTGCTCTGGGCGGTCCGGGCGGTCCGGGCGGTCCGGCTGGTCCGTCGTCCGGCGGCAGGGCGTCGAGCGCCCGCCGCGCCTCCTCGACCGTCGGGTACACGCCCTGCAGGAACAGCAGGTCGGCGGCCCGCGCCGGATCGGTGGCGGGACGGCCCGACAGCTCGCCGATCTCCATCACCATCCGGCCCTGCGCGAGCAGCGCCGCGCAGAAGGCCGTGGGCACCAGCGCGATGAACGGTCCGCCGACGAAGGCGCCGTCGACCACGGCCGTCCGGACCCCGTGGGCGACGACCGTCTCCAGGACCTCCCGCCGGGGACTCCCGGAGCGCCGCAGCCGGGCGAGCCGCTCGGACGACTCCGCGCCGATCCGGTCGACGGCGAAGAGCGCGGCCCGTTCGGGCATGTGGCGGGGATCGCGCCGGATCCTGGCGAGCAGGTCGATCGGCGGCCAGGGCGCGCGGCCGGACGGCGGCGTGCCGGGTGCCGCGGTGGTCTCGGGCCCGCCGCCGTCCATCGCCACCGCCTTCGCCGTGCCGTCCTCGCGGGCTCCCGGCCCTACTGACAGCCTGCGCCCGCGAGGGCGCGCGGGCCCGGCGGACCCGCGCGGAGGTCCGCCGTCAGAGGTGCGGCTCGATGGCGGGGATGACGTCCTGGAACGTCCGCCCGTCGGCGGGGGCGCCGATCGCCGTCATCTGCCAGCCGCCGTTCGACCGGTGCACCTTCGCCATGATCTGCGCCGTGCTGGTGCCCCCGCCGGTCAGGGTGTAGCGGGCGAGCTCCTGGCCGGTGGAGTCGTCGACCAGCCGGCAGAAGGCGTTCTGCACGTCCTGGAAGGTCTGGCCGGTGAAGGAGTTCACGGTGAAGACGATCTGGTCGACCTTCTTCGGCACGCGGGTCAGGTTCACCGTGATCGTCTCGTCGTCGGCGCCCTGGCCGGCGCCGCCGGTCAGGTTGTCGCCGCTGTGCCGCACCGAGCCGTCGGAGCTCGTCAGGTGCTGGAAGTAGACGACGTCCACCGGCTCGCGCCCGGCGAAGAGCACCGCGGACGCGTCCAGGTCGATGTCGCGGGCCATGAGCTTCGCGAAGAAGCCCTTCCGGGGAGCGGCCTGCCAGCCGAGGCCCATCCGGACCACCTCCAGCGTGCCCCCTCCGGGCTTGCCGAGGTCGACCTTCTGGCCCTTGCCGAGGTTCACCGTCATCGGGTGCGTCACCCTTCCGCTCTGTGCGTGCCGTGCTGCGCCGGGCGGCCGGTGGTCGCCGGCCGACGAGTACGGCGTTCCCCTCCGGGACCGCGACGACTCCCGGCAGCGCGTGCCCGTTGCCCGGCGCCCGGTTCTTTGCCCGGACTTTACCCGCCGGGGGCCGGTCCCGAACCCCCGGGCGCCGCGGACGGACCACCCCGTCCACCCGCGCCCGCCTGCACGGACGCCGCCCGGCGCCCGCCACGGCACCGGCGGCGGCGCCCGCTACGGCCCGCGCTGCGCGTCGTGCGCGAGCAGCGCCACGTACAGCGAGGTCAGCTGCTCCAGGTCGGCCAGGTCGATGCCGAGCAGGGCCTCGATGCTCTGCAGCCGCCGGTAGAGCGCCGGGCGGCTCACGTGCTGCTCCTGCGCGGCCAGCGACTTGTTGCGGCCGGTCCGCAGGTAGGTGCGCAGCACGTCCAGCAGCTCCGTGTGCCGCAGCAGCGGCCCCAGCTCCCGGCCGATGAACGCCTGCAGCTCGGGCTCGTCCCGCAGCAGCCGCACCAGGCCGCGCAGCCGTACGTCCCGCAGGCGCGCCACCGGACCCGACGGCGGACCCGCCACCGCGGCGTCCGCGACGTGCACCGCCTCCAGGAACGACCTGCGCACCTCGTCCAGCACCAGGCAGCCGAAACCGGCCCCGATCACCGCCCCCGGCGCCCGCTCCTGCAGGCGCACGGCGAGCCGGTCCACCTCCGTGTCGGCGTTCCGCCCCGGCGGCACGCCGACCAGTACCGCGACCGTGCCGTCCGGTCCGATCCGGGCGACCAGCCCGGCCAGCGACTCCTCCTCCAGCGCCCGCCGCGCCGCACCGCACACCGTGCCGCCCGCCGCGCCGTCACCGGACGGCAGCCGCAGCACCACCGGCACCAGCGTGCGGCGCTCGGTGGGCAGCCCGGCCGCCCGGAGCCTCGGCAGCAACTGCTCGGGGTGCACCGTGCCCGAGGCGAGGTCGCTCAGCAGGGCCTCCGCCGCCTGGTCCTCCCAGCCGCGCTGCCGGCCGATCTCCCGGTCGCCGAGCAACCGGTGCACCGCCAGCGCCTCCGCCGCCCGCCGCCCGAGCACCCGGCCGGTCTCCTCGCCGCCCTGGTGGCCGAAGAGCACCAGATGCCCCCACTGGCGCCCGCGCGCCTCCAGCCGCGCCGTGATCCAGCCGTCCGGGCCGAGCGTCACCGGACCGTTGCCCCGCAGCTCGGACACCTGCCGCGAGACCCGCTCCCAGTCGCGCAGGAGGTCGCCGAGCGCCGCGGCCTCACCCGCCGACGCCAGCACCCGGTGCGCCAGGTTCACCACCACCGCCGGGCAGCCCGCGTACCCGGCGATCTCGTCGAGGAGCCGCTGCAACGGCACCCCCGACAGGTTCAGCGCCGACAGCGAGCCGCCGAGCCGGTCCGACAGGTCGAGCGCGGCGTACCGGCCGTGCAGCAGCCTCGCGTGCACCTCCTCGGTGAGCCGCGCGAACGACGCCGGGCGGTGCAGCACCACCAGCGGCACCCCGCACCGCTGCGCCGCCCGCCGCATCGCCTCCGGAGTGGTCGAGAACGCCCGGCCCAGCCCCAGCACCACGGCCGCCGCGCCGGCCTCCCGCATCGACTCGACGTACGCGGTCTGCGCCTGCTCGTCACCCGCCAGCAGCAGACCCGTCGTCAGCACCATCTCCCCGCCGGTCAGCATCACCGCGACGTCCGCGGCCTCCGCCACGTGCAGCCACCGCACCGGCCGGTCCAGCAGGGCCGGGCAGGCCGCCACCTCCGCCCCCCACGGCGCGACGAGTTCCAGCGCCAGCACGTCCCGCACCGTCAGGCGGCCGTCGTCCACCAGGTCTCCCTCCACCGGCCGGGCCCCACCGGCCGGGCACCGCCCGCCCGGCCCCGCCGGTCGGGGGAGTCTACGCGCGCACCCCGCACCGGCGCCGCGTGTGCGCAGGCGCACGTTGCCGCCCCTCGCCGGCGCATGCCAGAGTGCGGCCATGGTCCACCCCACCGCGCCGCAGCCGACCCGCACGCCGACCGCCGTCTTCGACTGGCTGGACGAGGCCGCCGACCTCCGCGCCCGCGCCGGACTCACCCGCACCCTGCGCAGCCGCCCCGCCGACGACCCCGTGCTCGACCTCGCGAGCAACGACTACCTCGGACTCGTCCGCCACCCCGCCGTCACCCGCGCCGCCGCCGACGCCGCGCTGCGCTGGGGCGGCGGCGCCACCGGCTCCCGCCTGGTCACCGGAACCACCGCGCTGCACACCGAACTCGAGGACGAGCTCGCCGCGTTCTGCGGATTCGAGGCCGCCCTCGTGCTCTCCTCCGGCTACGCCGCCAACCTCGCCGCACTGACCGCGCTCACCGACCCCGACACCCTGATCGTCTCCGACGCGTACAACCACGCCTCGCTCATCGACGGCTGCCGCCTCGCCCGCAGCGACGTGCACCGCGCGCCGCACGCCGACCCCGACGCCGTCCGCGCCGTGCTGGCCGATCGCCGGCATCCGCGCGCCCTGGTCGTCTCCGACTCGGTCTTCTCCGTCGACGGCAACGCCGCGCCGATCGCCGACCTCTCCGCCGCCGCCCGCGCCCACGGGGCCGCGCTGCTCGTCGACGACGCGCACGGCCTCGGCGTCGTCGGCCCTGGCGGGCGCGGCGCGCTCGCCGCGGCAGGCCTCGCGGGGGAGCCCGACACCGTCGCGACCGTCACCCTCTCCAAGTCGCTCGGCGCACAGGGCGGCGCCGTCCTCGGCCCCCGACGCGTCATCAGGCACCTCGCCGAGACGGCCCGCACCTTCATCTTCGACACCGGACTCGCCCCGGCCGCCGCCGGCGCCGCCCTCGGCGCGCTGCGCCTGCTGCGCGCCGAGCCCGGCCGCGCCGACCGCGCCCGCGAGGTCGCGCACCGGCTCTCCGCGCTGCTCACCGCCGCCGGGCTGCACGCCTCCACCCCGGACGCCGCCGTGGTCTCCGTCCGTGCCCCGGGCCCCGAGGCCGCCGTCCGCTGGGCCGCGGACTGCCGTACCGCGGGCCTCGCGGTCGGCTGCTTCCGGCCGCCGTCGGTGCCGGACGGCATCTCCCGGCTGCGCCTCACCGCCCGCGGCGACCTGACCGACGCGCAGATCGCCGACGCCGTACGCATCATCGCGGCGACCCGACCGCAGGGCTGACCCGGCCGCCGAACGGCCCGGGCCGCGACGGGGCACGGCCCGTGACCGGTCACCGCCATGACGGGTCACGGCCCGGTGGGCGCCTCCACGGCGGGGCCCAGCAGCGGGGCCAGCGCCGCCCGGAGGTCGGCCGGGCCGTGGTAGTGCACCGTGGCCATCCCGAGCGCGGCGGCGGCCCGCACGTTCTCCGCCCGGTCGTCGACGAACAGGCAGCGGGCCGGGTCGACCCCCGCCCGCGCCGCGGCGATCAGGTAGATCCCGGGGTCCGGCTTGGCGACGCCCACCCGGGAGCTGTTGACGACGTCGTCCGCGAGGCCGTCCAGGCCCACCCGGGCCAGGTCCTCGTCCAGCCACGGCGTGCCGTTCGTGACCAGCAGCACCGGGCAGTGCTCGCGCGCACGGCGCAGCAGGCCGACCGCCCCGGGTTCGGCGCGGAACGGCGCCCCGGCGAACGCCGCGGCCAGCTCGACGGCCCGGTCGTGCGGCACCCGGTCGGCGAGCGCGGCGGCCGTCGCCCCCACCCACGCGTCCTTCGTCAGCCGGCCGAGCACCAGCGGGCGGCCCCGCTCCGGCGCGAAGCCCGCCGCCGCCGTGCTGCCGACCGGCAGGCCCGCGGCGTGCTCCAGCCGGGTCACCTCCGTGACGTCGTAGAAGCGGATCACGTCGTCGATGTCGCACAGCACGGCATCGAAGGGTGCCGCGTCCGGCCCGGAGATCGTCATCCTGCCTGGATACCACGGCCGCCGCCCGGCCCGGCAGGGCGGGGCGGCCGCTGCGGGCCCGACGGCCCCGGCCGTCCGGACGGGCTCGGCAGGCCCGGCCCCGGTGGACCGTCCCGGCCGCCGCATCAGCCCATGACCGTACCGGAGTTGCCCGCACCGCCCGGCCTCAGCCGGGAGAACGCCGACAGGTCGATCTCCGCTCCGGTGTACGGGCCCCGGAGGTGCACCGGATCGGTGTCGTGGTCCTTGCCGTCCTCCGCGTGGTCGACCAGGGCGCGCAGGAAGGCCCCCACGAGCGGCGCGTTCTTGAACTGGTTGCCGCTCGTGCCGATCGCCACGAAGAAGCCCGGCAGATCGGTCCGGTCGTAGACCGGTGTCCAGTCGTCGGCCACGTCGTAGACCCCGACGACGCCGCTCGGCCGGTTCGGCACGGACAGGCCGGTGAGCCGCCGGGCCGCCCGGGTCACCTGCGCCTCGAACACCGCTCCCGTGACCCGGTGGTCGACCGCGTCCGGGTCGTCCACCCAGTGCAGCGGGTCGCACTCCGGTTCCGTGCCGCCGACCAGCAGGCCGCCGCCGGAGTCGCCCCGCAGGTAGACGCCGAGGTCGACGTCGGCGAGCGCGATGCCGTTCCAGCCGGGTGGCGCCGCGACCCGGTGCACCTCCTGCCGCAGCGGACGCAGCCCGACGGCGAAGTCGCCTCCGACACCGGCCAGTTCGTTGACCCGGGTGGACCACGGGCCGGCCGCGTTCACCACGACGGGAGTGGCGATCACGCTGCCGTCGTCGAGCCGGACGGCGCGGACCCGGTCGCCGGTCCGGTCGATCGCGGTGACCGTGCGCCGCAGGCGGAACTCCGCGCCGAGGCGCCGGGCGGCGTCCGCGAGGTTCGCGGCGGCGAGCTGGGGGTCGGTGACGTAGCCCGCGTCGGGGGTGAACACCGCGCCCAGCGACGCCTCCGGCTCCGCCCAGAACCTCTCGTCGGAGAGCCGCCGGGGCGGCCAGTGCCGGCCGGGGTCCAGACCCGGTACCCGGCGGGCGAGCCCGGCGGCGTCCCACTCCTCGTACGGCACCCCGGCGCGGTCGAAGGACGGCAGGAAGCGGTCGCGCGGCAGCACGTCGACGTCCAGCAGCGCGAGGCCGCACGGCACGAGGCGGGCGAGCCCGTCCGTGCCGGCCGGCACGCCCAGGTGCTCGCGCCAGTGCACCCAGTGCGACCGCGCCTCCCACGAGGTCGCCACCCCGGCCCAGGTCGAGTAGTTGAAGCGCACCACGGCGCTGGATGCCGAGGTCGACCCGTGGCCGATCCCGCCGGCCTTGTCGACCACCACCACCCGGCGGCCCGACCGGGCCAGCTCCAGGGCGATCGAGGCACCCATCACTCCGGCACCGACCACGACGGCGTCTGCGGACAACGCGAGCACCTCTCCCTCGGACCACGGGCGGCCGACACGCCGCCCCCGAGGAATCCTTCCACCCCCCGGAGGGCTTCGTCATGATGGGGCGTCAGCCGGACGACCGAGGAGCCCGCCGTGCCCGAACCCCGCGTCCTCCTCGACGGCCTCGTCCTCGGCGAATCGCCCCGCTGGCACGACGGGCGCCTCTGGGTCTGCGACTGGGGCGCCCGGGAGCTCCTCACCGTCACCGCGGACGGCACCCGCGAGACGGCCGGCGGCATCGACTCCTTCCCGTTCTGCATCGACCCGCTGCCCGACGGCCGCCTGCTGCTCCTCGCCGGCGGCGACCGCCGCCTCCTGCACCGCGGGCCCGACGGCACCCTCACCCCGTTCGCGGAGCTCCGGGCCCTGTGCGACCGCCCGTGGAACGAGGTCGCGGCGGACGGCCGCGGCAACGCGTACGCCAACTGCATCGGCTTCGACCTGATGTCCGGCGAGGCCCCGGCCGCCGGTCTCGTCGCCCGGATCGCCGCGGACGGCACCGCCCGCACCGTCGCCCGTGACGTCGCCTTCCCCAACGGCATGGCCGTCACGCCGGACGGCGCCGTGCTGCTCCTCGCCGAGTCGTACGCGGCCTGCATCACCGCCTTCGACATCGCCGCCGACGGCGGCCTGGTGAACCGCCGCACGTGGGCGCGGATCGAGGGCTCCGCACCCGACGGCGTCGCCCTCGACGCCGAGGGTGCGCTCTGGTACGCGGACGTGCCCAACCGCCGCTGCGTCCGCGTGCGGGAGGGCGGGGAGGTGCTGCAGACCGTCGAGGTCGACCGCGGCTGCTTCTCGTGCGCCCTCGGCGGCCCGGACGGCAGCCCGACGCTGTACATCACCGCCGCCGAGTGGAACGGCCCGGCCGCCGCCGGTGCCGCCCGCACCGGGCAGGTCCTCGCGGTGCCCGCTCCCGCTCCGGCGGCCGCGCGGCCGTAGGGCCACGGCCGCCGGTCGCGGCGGATGCGGGGACGGCCGGCACGCGCCCGCGGGCTCGCGGTGCCGGACACCGACGAGCAGCGGGCCTGGGTGGTGCGCCTCGCGGGCGCCCGGTGCTGACGCGGCACGGGCGGGTCGGCCGGTCCGACATGCCGCGTTCGGACCAAGCTCTCCGGTTCGTCCGCGCGGAGGCCGCAGACTGCGGGGACGGTACACCCCGGAGGCGGAGGTCAGGACGTGAGCGGGATCGAGGAGTTCGACGCGTGGGACGTGCACGAGTACGGTCCCGCCGACGCCCCGCACCGGGTGCTGCTCCTGCCCGGCGCGCTGTGCAGCACCGCGGTGTTCGACGACATGGCGGCCGACCCGGCGCTGGCCGACGCGCCCGTGCGGATGGTGGCGGTGACCGTCCCGGGGTTCGCCGGCACCACGGCCCCGCAGGACCTCGGCATGGAGAACTACGCGGCGCTGCTGGGCCGGTTCGGCGCGGAGCGGGGCTGCACGACGGTGGTCGGCCACAGCCTGGGCGCGAACATCGCGCTGGAGATGGCGGCCGCCGGGCACGCCCCCGGGCCGGTGGTGCTGCTGTCGCCCTCGATCTCCCGGCCGGACGAGGCGCGTGACCTCACGGTCATCGACCGCCTGGGGCGGATTCCCGGGCTGGGCGGCGCGACCTGGGCGGCTGCGATGCGGCTGACCCCGCGGATGATGGAGGGCGAACTGCCCGAGGGACGGCGGGAGGCGTTCATCGCCGACCTGCGGAAGAACGATCCGGCGGTCTGCCGCAGGATCGTCCAGCACTTCTTCGACCACCTCGACCGCTACGGTTCGCTCGCCCCCCGGCTGCGGGCGTCCGGCGTGCCCGCCTGGGTGGTCCGCGGCGACCGCGACGAGATCGGGCTGACGGACGAGGAGCGGGCCGAGCTGGCGGCCGGGCCGCAGATCACCCTGGTCACCGTGCCGGACGCCGGTCACATGCTGATGATCGACCAGCCTGCGGCGCTTGCCAAGCTGGTCGCCGGGGTGGTGCTGGGGGCGTAGCCGGGCCCCGGCGGCCCGGCCCCGCACACTCTCCGGCCATGCGCACCCCCACGCCCCGCCGCCCCGGGCCGCGCCCCGGCGTGCCGGAAGCAGGCCGGGCCGCCACCCCCGACCTGCCGGTCTGGTACGCCGCGTACGGCTCCAACCTGCGGCGTGCCCGCCTCGGCCTCTACCTCTCCGGCGGCCGGCTGCCCGGCAGCACCCGGGTCCACCCGGGCTGTCGCGACGCCCGCCCGCCCGCGGCCGACCTGCCCGTCCTGCTGCCCGGGGCGCTCTACTTCGCCCGCCGGTCCCGGGTCTGGGGTGGGGGCATGGCGTTCCTCGACCCGGCCGCGGCCGGAGAACTACCGGCCAGGGCCTATCTCCTGACGTACGGTCAACTCCTCGACATCGCCGCGCAGGAGATGCACCGCACCCCCGGGGACGGCCCCGCGCCGGATCCCCTCCCCGATCTCGCGACGGCCTACCGCGACGGCCGGTTGCGGCTCGGGCCGGGCCGCTACGAGACCCTGCTCTGCGCCGGCACCCTGGACGGCCACCCGGTGCTCACCCTCACCGCTCCCGGCGGCTCCGCCACGGCCGAACTCGGCGCGCCCACCGCCGTCTACTGTCGCGCCATCGCCGCCGGCCTCGCCGAGTCCCACGGCTGGCCGGCCGAGCGGGCCGCCGCCTACCTGAGCAGCCGCCCGGGCGCCACCGGACACTGGACCGCCGAGGCGCTCCTCGCCGCGATCCGCGGATGAACGGGCCCCGGGCCGGGCGCACCACCCGGCGGGCCGACCGGGCCGACCGCCGGCCGGTGCGCCCCGCGGTCAGTCCTTCTTCGCCCGGCTCGGCTGCACCCGCATCGGCTCGCCCGGCATCTTCGGGTGGTCGGGCGGGTAGGGCAGGTCGCCGGAGTCCTGCTGCGCGTACAGCTCCATCAGGGGCGTCAGGTCGAACGCGTGGTCGTCCATGTCGGCGTGCAGATCGCCGAGTTCGGCGAACCGCTTGGGCACCGTCCGCAGGTCGAAGTCGAGCGGCACCACGTCGTCGAGCTCCTCCCAGCGCAGCGGCGCGGACGCCGTCGCCTCGGGGCGGGCGCGCAGCGAGTACGGCGAGGCGATGGTGCGGTCCCGCGCCATCTGGTTGTAGTCGACGAAGATCTGCTCGCCGCGCTCCTCCTTCCACCACGCGGTGGTGACCCGGCCCGGCATGCGGCGCTCCAGCTCCCGGCCGAGCGCGATGACGGCGTGCCGGCAGTCGGTGAACGTCCAGCGCGGCTCCACCGGTACGTACACGTGCAGCCCGCGGCCGCCCGAGGTCTTCGGCCAGCCGCGCAGCCCGAGCTCCTCCAGCAGCGCCCGCAGCTCGTGCGCGGCCCGGACGGCGTCGTGGAAGTCGGTGCCCGGCTGCGGGTCGAGGTCGATGCGCAGCTCGTCCGGGTGCTCCGTGTCGGTGCGCCGCACCGGCCACGGGTGGAACGTCAGACAGCCCAGGTTGGCGGCCCACAGCACGGCGGCCGGCTCGGCCGGGCAGATCTCGTCGGCGCTCCGGCCGCTGGGGAAGGAGATCCGGGCGGTCTCCAGCCACTCCGGCAGGCCCCGGGGGGCGCGCTTCTGGTAGAAGAACTCGCCCTCCACCCCGTCCGGGAAGCGCTGCAGGGTCGTCGGCCGGTCACGCAGGCCGCGCAGCACGCCCGGCGCGACCGCCAGGTAGTACTCGGCGACGTCGCGCTTGGTGTAGCCGCGTGCCGGGAAGTACACCTTGTCCGGGCTGGAGAGGCGCACGGCCCTGCCGTCCACGTCCAGTTCCACTGCTGAGCCCATGGCCCCACGCTAGGCGGGGCCGAGGCATCCGGCGCGCGGGCCGCGGGGCCTGCGGCGAGGATCGCACCATGGACCTTCCCATGATGCCGCCCGTCCGGCCGATGCTCGCGAAGCCCGTGGCCGAGATCCCGCCGGGCATGCAGTACGAGGCCAAGTGGGACGGCTTCCGCGCGATCGTCTTCCGCGACGGCGACGAGATCGAGATCGGCAGCCGCACCACCAGATCCCTCACCCGGTACTTCCCCGAGCTGGTGGAGGCCTTCCGCCGCGAGCTGCCCGCCCGCTGCGTGGTGGACGGCGAGATCGTGATCGCCAGGGACGGCCGGCTGCGCTTCGAGGAACTGCTGGAGCGCATCCACCCCGCGGCCTCGCGGGTCCGCGCCCTCGCGGAGCGCACCCCGGCGGCCTTCGTCGCCTTCGACCTGCTCGCCCTCGACGGCACCGCGCTCGCGGACCTCCCGCTGGGCGAGCGCCGAGCCGCCCTGGAGACGGCCCTCGCCGGCGCCGGCGCGCCGGTGCACGTGGCCCCGGCCTCCACGGACATCGACGTCGCCCGCACCTGGTTCGCGCAGTACGAGGGCGCCGGACTGGACGGCGTCGTCGCCAAGCCCCTGGACGCGCCCTACGCGCCGAACGAACGCACCCTCTTCAAGATCAAGCACCTGCGGACGGCCGACTGCGTGCTCGCCGGCTACCGCGAGCACAAGAGCGGGCCGGTCGTCGGCTCCCTGCTGCTCGGCCTCCACGACGACGACGGCCGGCTCCAGCACGTCGGGGTGTGCGCGTCCTTCCCCATGGCCCGCCGCCGGGAACTCGTCGAGGAGCTGGCCCCGCTGCGCCTCGACGACCTGGCCGGCCACCCGTGGGCGGCCTGGGCGGACGAGAGCGCCCAGGCCTCCTCCCGGCTGCCCGGCGCGGTCAGCCGCTGGACGGGCACCAAGGACCTCTCCTGGGTGCCGCTGCGCCCCGAGCGGGTGGTCGAGGTGGCGTACGACCACATGGAGGGCACGCGCTTCCGGCACACGACGCAGTTCCGCCGGTGGCGGCCAGACCGGGAGCCGTCCGACTGCGGTTACGGGCAGCTGGAGGAGCCGCTCTCGTACGACCTCGCGGAGGTCCTCCGCTGAGCCGGCGCCGGCCGCCCGCCACCGCGGGCGGCCGGAGCGGCGGGCGCAACTCCGTGATTCCGGTGCTGCGTTCCTCATTGACACGGCCACGCCCCCGCCGCGACCATGGACCGCACCGCCCGACCGTCCGAAGGCGCACTCTCCCGTACCGAAGTGGGAGCGCTCCCACGATGTTTGGGCAGGTAGACCGGCTGCTCCCACCCCCGTGGCAGCCGGCCGCCCCGTTGTGCCGTCACCCGTACGCCCCCCACCCCCCGTACGGCCCCACCCCCTGCCCGGCCCGTCCGGCATGCCCGGACACCCCCCTGCCCCCACCCCCACCGCACCCCGCGCAACCCCCCTGCGCCCGCACCACTTCACCCCGTACCCCCACCGCTGCATCCCCCACTGCTGCATCCCCCACCGCCGCACCCACGTGCCCCACCACCGCCCGGCGCCGCGAGCCGCGTCCCTCCGCCGGGCGCTCCCGCCCCCGCCGTCCCGGAAGGACGCCATGTCGTACCCCGCCGCACCCCCACCCGGCCGGTCCGTCCCGGCCCGCCTGCTGTCCGAGCAGCCCGCCGCGCCCCGGCGCGGCAGGGTGCACCGCGGCGTGGCCGGGTTCGCCCTCGCGGGGGCGCTCGCCGCGGGCCTCCTGCTGCCGCTCCACTCCGCAGCGCAGGCGGCCACCCCCGCCTTCAACTACGCGGAGGCGCTGCAGAAGTCGGTGCTCTTCTACGAGGCCCAGCAGTCGGGAACGCTCCCCGCCACCAACCGGGTCTCCTGGCGCGGCAATTCCGCGCTCGACGACGGCAAGGACGCCGGCCTCGACCTGACCGGCGGCTGGTACGACGCCGGCGACCACGTCAAGTTCGGCCTGCCGATGGCCGCTTCGACCACCATGCTGGCGTGGGGCGGCATCTCCCAGAAGCAGGGCTACACCGCCTCCGGGCAGATGCAGTACCTCAAGAACAACCTGCGCTTCGTCAACGACTACTTCATCAAGGCGCACCCCGCCCCCAACGTCCTCTACGGCCAGGTGGGCAACGGCACCAAGGACCACGCCTGGTGGGGACCGGCCGAGGTGCTGCCGATGGCCCGGCCGTCGTACAAGATCGACGCCTCCTGCCCCGGCTCCGACCTCGCCGGCGAGACGGCCGCCGCGATGGCCTCCTCGTCCATGGTCTTCGCCGACAGCGACCCGGCGTACGCAGCCACCCTGCTGACGCACGCCAAGCAGCTCTACACCTTCGCCGACACCTACCGCGGCAAGTACTCGGACTGCATCACCGACGCCAAGGACTACTACAACTCCTGGAGCGGCTACAACGACGAGCTGGTCTGGGGCGCGATCTGGCTCTACAAGGCCACGGGGGACGCGAGTTACCTCGCCAAGGCAGAGGCGGCCTACGCCGGCCTCTCCACCGAGCCGCAGTCGACCACCCGCTCCTACAAGTGGACCATCGCGTGGGACGACAAGTCGTACGGCGCGTACGTCCTGCTGGCCCAGCTCACCGGCAAGCAGCAGTACATCGACGACACCAACCGCTGGCTCGACTGGTGGACCGTCGGCGTCGACGGCGCGAAGGTGCGGTACTCGCCCGGCGGCGAGGCCGTCCTCGACTCGTGGGGCTCGCTGCGCTACGCCGCCAACACGGCCTTCGCCGCGCTCGTCTACTCCGACGGCCTGACCGGTGACGCCACCCGCAAGGCCCGGTACCACGACTTCGCCGTCCGGCAGATCAACTACGCGCTCGGCGACAACCCGCGCAAGTCCAGCTACCTGATCGGCTTCGGCGACAACTCCCCGAAGAACCCGCACCACCGCACCGCGCACGGCTCCTGGACGGACCAGCTCACCAGCCCCGTCAACAGCCGCCACCTGCTCGTCGGCGCCCTCGTCGGGGGCCCGAGCTCGCCGGACGACACCTACACCGACGACCGCGGCAACTACACCAACAACGAGGTCGCGACCGACTACAACGCGGCCTTCACCGGGGCGCTGGCCCGCCTCTACACCGAGTACGGCGGCACCACGCTGGCGTCGTTCCCGACGAAGGAGGCCCCGGACGGGCCCGAGATGTCCGTGCAGGCGTCGCTGAACACCACCGGGACGACCTTCACCGAGGTCAAGGCGTACCTCATCAACAAGTCGGCGTGGCCGGCCCGTGCGATGAAGCGCGCCGAACTGCGCTACTACTTCACGCTCGAACCCGGTGTCAGCCCGAGCCAGCTCACCGTGACCACCAACTACAACCAGTGCGGGGCCGTCAGCGGGCCCACCCAGTACGCGGGTTCGGTCTACTACGTGTCGATCGACTGCTCCAACACGGTGATCGCACCGGCGGGCCAGTCGGCGTACCGCAAGGAGGTGCAGTTCCGGATCGCCTCCTCCGGCGCGTGGGACCCCACCAACGACTGGTCGTACCAGGGCATCGAGACCAACCCGAGCTCCCCGCCCGTCGACACCACGCACCTCGTGCTGCTCGACGGCGGTGTGAAGCAGTGGGGCGCCCTGCCGGACGGTTCCACGCCGTCCCCGTCGCCGTCGGCCTCGCCCTCGTCCTCCCCGTCCTCCTCGCCGTCGCCCTCGCCTTCGCCGTCCCCTTCGCCTTCGCCCAGCCCGTCCTCCTCGCCGTCGCCGAGCCCCAGCGTTCCGGTCGGTGGCTGCGCCGTCACCTATGCGATCGCGAGCAGTTGGGGCACCGGCTACACCGCGAACGTCACGGTGAAGAACACCGGGTCCGCGCCGGTCTCCGGCTGGACGCTGGCCTGGACGTTCCAGGGCGCCGAGAAGATCACCAACGCCTGGAGCGCGACGGTGGCCCAGACAGGCAGCGCCGTCACCGCCAAGGACGCCGGCTACAACGCCGGCATCGCCGCAGGGGCCTCCACCTCCTTCGGGTTCCAGGCGTCCGGTGCGCCCGCCGCCGTACCGGCCTTCACCCTCAACGGGAAGGCCTGCACGGCAGCCTGACGCACCCCACCCCGAGCCGCGGTCCGGCCTGCTTGAGGGGGCAGGCCGGACCGCATTTCCCGCTGCCTGCCGCCCCGCCGGGGCGGCAGGCTTCGGGCATGCCGCGCGTCCGGGCGGCCGCCCCTCGGACCCCGGGCTCAGGGCCCACTACCGCGGCGCGCACCCCGCCGGGGATCTTTCCCGCATCAATCCTCCGGAGGGATCCGGATACGGGAGGATGCTCGGCGACGGTCCGCGGCAACGGTGCGGCGGACAACGGCATTTCGAGGGGGCGCAGGTGTGGCAGGCAGTGGTGCGGGACGGGCGGGGGGCACTGCTGCTGGTGTGTGCGTGCTATCAGGGCTTCGCGCTGCTCGCCGGCCGGCTTCTGATCGCCGCCCCCCGTCACCGGCAACTGCTGGCGCGCGTCCGCAGCTGCCGGGCGCGGATCGCCGTGCTGGCCGCCGGATCAGGCGGTGATCCGCTCCGGGAAGCCGAACTGGCCGTCGTGACCGACCTGTTGAACGGTGCGGAGAGCCCGGTGGGCCGCGGAACGGCAGGCCGGGCGGTGCCGGGTGCCCCGGCGGTGACGATGTCGCTGGCGAAGCTCGCCGCGGCGTGGCGCTCGCTGCACGGTGCCGAGCGCCGGCTCCTGCTGCTGGAGGCGGGCGAGGAGACCGAGGCGCGGGTCCGCACCGTCCGGCTCCGGCTGGTGGCCACCGGTCTCCCCGCGGACGCGTCGCTGGCCGCCGAGCTGGCGGCCGCCTCGACCTCGCCGGGCGGCGCCGCCCGTCCGCTGCTGGTGGCCGCGACCGAGCTGCTCGACGACCGCGAGGACGGTGCGGCCGAGCGGGAGTACGAGCAGCAGCGGGCCGCTCTCTGGCTCGCCACGACCGGGCTCGGCGTCGTGCTCGTGGTCGGCCTGGTGTTCGGGAACGGGCCGGCACTGCTGGTCGGCGCCCTGGGCGGGTTCCTGTCGCCGCTCGTCGGTGCGGTGCGGTCGCAGCGGCCCTCGCCGCGGGGCGTGCCGGTGCTGGCCCCGGTGGGCGGCGCGCTCGCGGCGGTCGGCGGCCTGCTGCTCGTCCGGACGCTCGCGGATCCTCGGCTGGGCCTGCTGGGCGAGGTGTTCCTGGAGAACTCCTGGGGCGCCCCGGAGCGGCCGATCGCCCTGGCGATCGCCCTGCTCGCCGGGCTCTCCGGCGGCGCCTTCGCGCGGCTGGCCCTGGCCGCGGCCGGGCGGCCGGATGCCGCACGGGGTCGGGGCACGACGCCCGGCCCGGGTGCGGTGCCGGGCCGGGCCGCGGTGGTCGGCCGGGACGGCACGGCCGTGCGGAGCGGCGGACCGGGCGCCGGCCCGGTGCGGTAGCGGGGCAGGGGGTGCCCCGGGCGCGGATGGGCGCCGGGGCGGCGGCCGGGCAGGGGGCCGTACGGGCCCGTACGGGCCCGGGGCGGCGGTCGCTCACCCGTCCGGGTGTGCCTCGGCACGCCGTGGGCCTGTCTAGGGCGGGGCTCGGGGACGATCGTTCAGCCCAGCTGTGACCGCCCTTAAGAATTCCTCGATGGACCGGACGGGCTCCGACCGGGCAGATTGCACAGTGTCCGGTGGGGCGGTTCCTGCCTCGCCGGGCTTCCGTTCCATCGTGCGTCAGGAGCGCTCGCCGTGAAGGCACTCGTCAAGCAGAAGGCCGAGCCCGGGCTCTGGCTGGTGGACGTCCCGATGCCGGAGATCGGCCCCTCCGACGTGCTCATCAAGGTGCTCCGCACGGGCATCTGCGGAACGGACCTGCACATCCGCAACTGGGACGGCTGGGCGCAGCAGACCATCACGACGCCCCTGACGCTGGGCCACGAGTTCGTCGGCGAGGTCGCCGCGACCGGTGCGGCGGTGGCCGACATCGAGGTCGGCGACCTGGTGAGCGGCGAGGGCCACCTCGTCTGCGGCAAGTGCCGCAACTGTCTGGCCGGGCGCCGGCACCTGTGCCGCAACACGGTCGGCCTGGGCGTGGGCCGCGACGGCGCGTTCGCCGAGTTCGTGGCGCTGCCCGCCGCCAACGTCTGGGTGCACCGGGTGCCGGTGGAGCTCGACGTCGCGGCGATCTTCGACCCGTTCGGCAACGCCGTGCACACCGCGCTGTCGTTCCCGCTGGTCGGCGAGGACGTCCTGATCACCGGTGCCGGTCCGATCGGCATCATGGCGGCGGCGGTCGCCAAGCACGCCGGCGCCCGCAACGTCATGATCACGGACGTCTCCCCGTACCGGCTGGACCTCGCCCGCAAGGTCGGTGTGACGCTGGCCCTCGACGTCTCGCAGCAGACCATCGAGGAGGGCCAGCGGCAGCTCGGCCTGCGCGAGGGCTTCGACGTCGGCCTGGAGATGTCCGGCCGGCCGGAGGCCATGCAGTCGATGATCGCCAACATGACCCACGGCGGCCGCATCGCCATGCTGGGCCTGCCCGCGAACGACTTCCCCGTCGACTGGGCCCGCATCGTCACCTCGATGATCACCATCAAGGGCATCTACGGCCGCGAGATGTTCGAGACCTGGTACGCCATGTCCGTGCTGCTGGAGGGCGGCCTGGACCTCAGCCCCGTCATCACCGGCCGCTACGCCGCCGCCGACTTCCAGGCCGCCTTCGACGAGGCGTCCGGCGGCAACTGCGGCAAGGTCATCCTCGACTGGACCGTCTGACACCCTCAGGAGCAGCCGCACATGTTCGACAACGTCCGTGACGACCTCGCCGCGACCCTCGACGAGATCCGCGAGGCCGGCCTCTTCAAGCCCGAGCGGGTCATCGGCTCGCCGCAGAGCGCCGCCGTCACTGTGACCGGCGGCGGGCGCCCCGGCGAGGTGCTGAACTTCTGCGCCAACAACTACCTCGGCCTCGCCGACCACCCCGCCGTGGTCGCCGCCGCCAAGGAGGCGCTGGACCGCTGGGGCTACGGCATGGCCTCCGTCCGCTTCATCTGCGGCACCCAGGACGTGCACAAGCAGCTGGAGGAGCGCCTCTCGCAGTTCCTCGGCCAGGAGGACACGGTCCTCTACTCCTCCTGCTTCGACGCCAACGGCGGCGTCTTCGAGACCCTCCTCGACGACCGCGACGCCGTCATCTCCGACGCCCTCAACCACGCCTCCATCATCGACGGCATCCGCCTCTGCAAGGCCCGCCGGCACCGCTACGCCAACCGCGACATGGCCGACCTGGAGGCGCAGCTCAAGGCCAGCCAGGACGCCCGCCGCCGCCTGATCGTCACCGACGGCGTGTTCTCCATGGACGGCTACATCGCGCCGCTCCGCGAGATCTGCGACCTCGCCGACCGCTACGACGCCATGGTGATGGTCGACGACTCGCACGCCGTCGGCTTCGTCGGCCCGACCGGCCGCGGCACCCCCGAGCTGCACGGGGTCATGGACCGGGTCGACATCATCACCGGCACCCTCGGCAAGGCCCTCGGCGGGGCGTCCGGCGGCTACGTCGCCGCCCGCCGCGAGGTCGTCGCCCTGCTGCGCCAGCGCTCCCGCCCGTACCTCTTCTCCAACTCGCTGGCCCCGGTGATCGCGGCGGCCTCGCTGACCGTGCTCGACCTGCTGGAGCGCTCCGCGGACCTGCGGGAGCGGCTCGCCGCGAACACGAAGCTGTTCCGCAGCCGGATGACCGACGAGGGCTTCGACGTGCTGCCCGGCGAGCACGCCATCGCCCCGGTGATGATCGGCGACGCGGCGAAGGCGGGCCGCCTCGCCGAGCTGCTGCTGGAGCGCGGCGTGTACGTGATCGGCTTCTCGTACCCGGTCGTGCCGCACGGCCAGGCCCGGATCCGCGTCCAGCTCTCCGCCGCGCACTCCACCGCGGACGTGGAGCGGGCCGTCGCCGCCTTCGTCGACGCCCGCGCCGCCCTGGGGGAGTGACCGACCAGGCGCGGACCCACCCTCACCGCGCCCTCCCGCGGGGTACCCCCCGGCCCCGCACCCGCCGCCGGCCCGGCTTCCACCGGGCCGGCGGCGGCGGTCCTCCCCGCGTCGTCACCGAAGCCCCCGCGCCGCGCACCGTGCCGCACACGGCCCCGGCCCCCGTGCCGCACACGGCCCCGGCCCCCGTGCCGCACACGGCCCCCAGCCCCGGCGTCGCGCGGCGCCGTCCACCCGCCCGGCAGCCCACCGGATGCGACCGGGCCGCCGCCGTCCGAGAGTCGGCAGGGACGGCACGGACGGCAGCGGCGGGAGGAGCGAGGTGCGCCCCATCCTTCCGGCATCCGCGTCCCGGAACGGCGCCGCGCTCCCTGCCGCCCTGGTCGGGCTCGGCCTGGCGGCCGTCCTCGCGGTGGCCGCGGCGTTCACGTGGTCGGCGCTGACGCGTGGCGGCGGCACGACGGGCGGGCCCTGGTCCGGCCCGGTGGCCGGTCTCGCGGCGGGCGCGCTGGGCGGGGCCTCCGGCACCGCCGCACGGGCGGTGCTCACCGCGGCCGGCGTCGCCGCCGTGGCGGCGGTCGGGGCCCTGCTCGCGCGGGATCCGCCGCAGGGACTGCCGCTGCCGCGCGTGACGGGGACGCTCGCGGCCGGTGCCGTCCTGGTCGCCACCGGCCTGCGGGAACGTCCCGGCGCCGCGGTGGTCGGCCTGTGCTGCGTGGCGCTGGTGATGGCGGAGTTCCTCGCCCCCGCCCGCCGCCGGCCGCTGCCGGGCGGCGTGGCGCTCGGCCTGGCCGTCGCCCTGCAGCCGGCGCTGGTGCTGTTCGCGGTGCTGCTCGCCGTCGGGCGCGCCCGGCGCCGGGCCCTGCGGGCGGTGGCGCTGGCGCTCGCGCTGGACGCGGCGGCCTGGGCGGCCCGTCCCGCGGAGTCCGCCCGCGGCTGGCGGAGGGCCGCCGACTCCGTGGCCGCCGCAGGTCCGGACAACCGGTCCGTCCCGGGCCTGCTCGCCCAGCTGCACCTGCACGGCGTCCCGCTGCTGCTCCTCTGGGCGATGGCCGGCACGGCCGTCTGCGTCCTGGCGCTGCGGCGGGCGAGCCTCCTCGCCGCGGACCTCCAGCGGCCGCTCGCCCTGGGGGTGGCGGGCTGCGCGGTGGCGTTCGCGGCGCCGCGCGCCGGTGCGGACGGCTCGGCGTGGCTGCTGCTCGCCGCCGTCGGACGGGTCGGGCGGCGGCCGGAGGACCGTGCGCTGTGGCCGGTCGTCGCGGCGACCGTCGCGCTGCTGCCGCCGTCGCTCCTCGACCCGACCGTCGAACCCGTCTCCGGCCTGCTGCTGCGCAACGCCCCGGCGCTGACGGCCGCCGCCGCGGCGGCGGTGCTCCCGTTCCGGCGGACCGGCGACCCGCTCTGGTCGGTGCGGCGGCGGCCGGGGCCGACGCCGGCGCGCCCGTTCGGCCGGTCGTACCTGCCGCTGCTGCCCGGCGGGCTGCGCCCGGTGTCACGGCCGAACCCGCTGCTGGAGCTGCTGTTCGTCCAGGTCGGCTACGGCGTGTACTCGTGGATCCGCAACGCGGCCCCGGACCGCGCGGCGGTGGCCGTCGGCCACGCCCGGCAGGTGCTGCGGGCCGAGGAACTGCTGCACCTGGACGCCGAGCGGCTGCTCAACGGCTGGGCGCTGCGGGAGCCGGCGGTGCTGGACCTCTCGCTGTCCTTCTACAAGTCCTTCCACCTGATCGTGCCGATGGTGGTGCTGGTCTGGCTGTACCTGTGGCGGCCGGCCCGTTACCGGACCTCGCGGACGGTGCTCTTCACCGCCACCGGCCTCGCCCTGGCCGGGTTCTGGGCCTACCCGCTGGCGCCTCCCCGACTGACCCCCGGCCTCGGCCTGCGCGACAGCCCGGTCGGCACCGTCGCGACCGCCCCGCTCGGCGCGCTGACGGAGCTCACCAACCAGTACGCGGCGATGCCGTCGCTGCACATCGCCTGGGCGCTGTGGTGCGCGCTGTGCGTGTACGCCGCGACCCGCCGCCGGGGCCTCGGCGGGCTCGCCTGGCTGTACCCGGCGGCCACCCTCTTCGCCGTCGTCGCCTCGGCCAACCACTGGGTGCTCGACGCCGTCGGCGGCGCGGCGGTCGTGGCCGTCGGCTGCCTCGTGCAGTACGTGCTCACCGGGCGCAGGCTGCTCGACCGGTCTGCGGGCCTGCCGCCCGGCACGGTCCTGCCGCAGCAGCAGGTCGCCGGCGGAGCGGAACGCGGCAGCCCGCCCCGCGGCGCCTGAGCCCGGGCGCCCGGCGGCGTCTGAGCCCGGGCGCGTCCGGCGCGGCCCTCCGGCGCTGGCAGAATTGGCACCGTGATCGACGCACGACGGCTGCGGACCCTGCGGGCGGTGGCCGACCACCGGACCGTGACGGCCGCCGCGGCCGCGCTCTACCTCACGCCCTCCGCGGTGTCGCAGCAGCTCACCGCCCTGGAACAGGAGACCGGCCACGACCTGCTCGCCCGGGACGGCCGCGGCGTGCGCCTCACGGCCGCGGGCGAGATCCTGCTCGCCCACGCGGACGCCGTGCTCGCCCAGCTGGAACGGGCCGAGGCCGACCTCGCCGCGTACAGCGCCGGCATCGCGGGCGAGGTGACGGTCGCCGCGTTCGCGACCGGGATCACGCTGGTGCTGGCCCCGGCGATACGGGAGCTCGCCGTCACCGCCCCCGGCGTCCGGCTGAAGGTGCTGGACGCGGAGGGCGACGCCAGCCTGCCGATGCTCCTCGACGGCCAGGCCGACCTCGCCGTGGCCGTCGAGTACCGGGGGGCGCCGCGCGCCGGCGACGGGCGGCTCACCCGGGTGCCGCTGTACGCCGAGCCGTTCCGGGCGGTGCTGCCGCTCGGGCACCCGCTGGCGGCCGGGGAGGGCCCGATCGCGGTGGCCGACCTCGCCGCGGAGCCGTGGATCGGCCCCTACCCCGGCAACCCGTGCCACGACGTGGTGCTGCTCGCCTGCGAGCACGCCGGGTTCCAGCCGCGGCTGGTGCACTCCTCGGACGACTTCACCGCGGTCGTCGCGCTCGCCTCGGCCGGCGCGGGCGTGGCCCTGGTGCCGCGCTCGGCGCTGCGGGGCGCCGACCTGTCCGCCGTCGCGGTGCGGCCGGTGGACAGCGACCTCGCGACCCGCAAGGTGTTCGCGGCGGTGCGGGCCGGCGCGGAGCGCCACCCGCTGATCGCCCCGGTGCTCGCGGCGCTCACCGCCGTGGCCGAGCGGCCCCCCGGCGGCTGACGGCCGCTCAGTCCGTGATCTCCACGCCGCGCCAGAACGCCACCCGGCCCGCGATGTGCGCGGCCGCCTCGCTGGGCTCCGGGTAGTACCAGGCGGCGTCCGGGTTCTCCGAGCCGGCCACCCGCACCGTGTAGTACGAGGCGGTGCCCTTCCAGGGGCAGAACGTCGTGGTGGGGGAGTGGTCGAGGAGGTCCTCCCGCACCGAGTCGAGCGGGAAGTAGTGGTTGCCCTCGACGACCGTCGTCCGGTCGCTCTCGGCGATGATCTCGCCGTTCCATCGTGCAGTGGCCATGGCGGCCATTCTGCCCGGACACCGGCGGCGGGCGGCGGCACTTCGGCCGTCCTCGGCTTCCGTGTCCGTGTCCGTGTCCGGGGACCGGACAGGCCGCCCGCCGACCCTCGGGCCGGCGCCGGCTGCGCGACGGGCGGCCGCCGGACGGGCCGCCTGCCGCGGCGGCCGGCGGTCACCCGGGAGGGCTGTCCTTGCGGGACCGGAACAGCAGCGGCAGGAGCGACACCACCACGGCCGCCGCCACCAGCAGCCACAGGTAGCGCTCGATCCCCGGGACGGCCGCGCCCAGCCAGTACCCGGCCAGCACCATGCTCTGCGACCACAGCAGGCTGCCGACGATCTGCCAGACGGTGAAGGTGCGCGTGGGCACGTCCAGCATGCCCGCCAGCGGGCCGAGCACCGTCCGGACCACGGGCACGAAACGGCCCAGGACGATCGCCTTGCGGTAGCCGTAGCGGCGCAGCAGCGCCTCGCCCCGGGCCGCCGCCGATTTCAGGCGTCCGCTCCGGGTGCGGGCCAGCGCGGTGCGTCCGCCGTGGCGCCCGATCAGGAAGCCGACCTGCGCACCGGCCACCGACCCCACGGCGGCGCACAGCATCACCTGCCAGAGCTCCAGGTGGGGCCCGGAGCCGTCGCCGGTGGCGCAGAGCACCCCGGCGGGCAGCAGCAGCGTGTCGCCGGGGAGGAAGAAGCCCACCACCAGCAGCCCCGACTCGGCGAAGAGCACGACCAGTACGGCCAGGGCGCCGAAGGCGGCGAGCAGCGAGGACCCGCTCGTCGGGTCGACGGCCAGCAGCAGCGGCCCGCTCATCGGGGCCCGGCCGCGGCCGGGCGCCGGTGCGGGCGCCGGTCTGCCGGAGTACTGGACACGGTTCGAACCGTACGCGCACGGCTCCCCGCCCGGCCACAGCAGGAAGCCCGGGCGGCCTCCGTGCCGCGCGCCCCGGGCGGCCCCCGGGGGAGCCCGGCATCCGGCGGAGCCCGGCGGCCGCGCCCACCGCCGGACGTGGTGACAGCCGACCGGAACGGCCGGATCTTTTCGCGTTCCCGCTGCTCACCGGCGCTTCTGGCATATGCTGCTGGGCGGCCCGGCCCCCGTGGGTCCGCCACAGGGGGGCCACCGCACCCTCAGCAGGAGCGTTCCGTGAGTCAGGACCACGACCTCGACAGCACCGCCCTTCCGGTGGCGGTGATCGGCCTCGGCGACATCGCGCAGAAGGCCTACCTCCCGGTGCTCGCCGCCCAGCCCGGGCTGGACCTGCGCCTGATGACCCGGGACCGCGCCAAGCTCGACCGCATCGGCGACGCCCACCGCATCGCGCACCGCTTCACCGACCTCGGCGAGCTCATCGACAGCGGCGTGCGAGCCGCCTTCGTGCACGCCTCGACGGACCAGCACGTGCCGATCGTCGAGCGGCTGCTGACGGCCGGCGTCGACGTGTACGTCGACAAGCCGCTCGACCACACCCTGGAGGGCTCCCGGCACCTCGTCGAGCTGGCCGAGCGGGAGGAGCGCTCGCTCATGGTGGGCTTCAACCGCCGGCACGCCCCCGGCTACCTGCTCGCCCTGGAGCGCCCGCGCGACCTGATCGTCCTTCAGAAGCACCGGGAGGGGCTGCCGGAGGCCGCCCGGACCGTCGTGTACGACGACTTCATCCACGTCGTCGACACCCTGCGCTTCCTCGTGCCCGGGGAGGTCGAGCACGTCGACGTCCGTTCGCGCAGCCGCAACGGCCTGCTGGAGCACGTGGTGCTCACCCTCGCGGGCGCCGGCTTCACCGCGCTCGGCGTCATGAACCGCATGAGCGGCTCCACGGAGGAGGTGCTGGAGATCTCCGGCGGCGACTCCAAGCGTGAGGTGCACAACCTCGCCGAGGTCGTCGACCACCGCGGCCAGCCCACCGTCCGCCGCCGCGGCGACTGGGTGTCGGTCTCGCGCCAGCGCGGCATCGAGCAGGTCGTGCTCGCCTTCCTGGAGTCCGTCCGGGCCGGCAAGGTGCTCTCCGCGCGGGACGCCCTGGCCACCCACGAACTGTGCGAGCTCGTCGTCCGCGCGGTGGAGGAGCAGGCCTGACGGGTCCTCGCGTACCGGCGCCCCCGGCACAGCCCTCGTTCGGGCCGTGCGGGGGGCGCCGGGGCGCAGCGGGCTCAGCTGTTGGTGCAGACGTTCCCGGCGGTCGGGTTCAGCAGGCCGATCAGGTTGATGCTGTTCCCGCAGAGGTTGATCGGGATGTGGATCGGGACCTGGATGACGTTGCCGGAGAGGATGCCGGGCGAACCGGTGGCGGTGCCGGTGGCCGTGGCGTCGGCGTTCGCGACGCCGGCCGTGCCGAGCACGAGTACACCGGCCACGCCGGTCAGCGCGAGAGCCCTGCGGATGTCCTTCACGGTCTTCTCCAATTCGGGAGGGGACGTGCCTGAGATGGATCCTGGACGCCGGGCCGGAGTCGTGCCGGCCGGGCGGCGCCCGCGACCAAGTCTTGGCACGGGGAGGCGCAGCGGTCCTCCGGGCACGCGCGAGGTTCGGCCGGGCGGGTGGGAATCTCCGGATCCGCTGCGCCATCGGCGGTACCGCAGGCCACCATGACGATTACGGACAGTGAGCGGCGTGCGGCTTCGGCCACGGACGAGCCCGTCGCGGCAGGGTGCTTCGCCGTCGGAGCGGTCGCCGGGAGCGGGCCGGACGTCGCGCCGGGCCCCCGCCCCGGGTCCGCCGCCCGTCTCCCCGGCCGCTACCCGGGGAGGTCGACGGAGAGGTGCGCGGAGAGCGCGCGGAGGAAGTCGGCCGCGTCGAAGGCCGCCCCGGCGGAGACGACGCCGACCGCCCTGGTCCGCCCGGAGAGGATGCGCTCGACCGCCTCCACCGCGAGCGGCGCGGTGACGGCGTAGATGTCGCGGCCCCGGGCCGTCGCACGCCGCTCGGTGCCGCCGGAGCGCACGACGACGTCGACGAGGAAGGTCTGCGCGGACCGCCCGCGCCCGTCGACCGCGGTCGGCGCCGGAGTGTCCGGGCGCGACAGGTCGCCCGCGGCCTCGACCGTCATGTAGGTGCGCACCTCGGGGACGGACAGGTGGCTGGGCACGGTGACGACGTCGGCCATCGTGAACTCGCCGATGACGGCCCGGGTGCCCAGCGGCTCGGGGAAGTCCCAGTCGAGGGTGGGCGGGGCGTCATCGCGGTACTCCAGCCGCCCCTCCGAGAAGCGGATGCGCCGGCCGTTCCGCCGCTCCCGGGAGACCGCACCCGCCACCCGGGTGCCCTCGGTGGGGTGCCAGCCGTTCAGCCCGTACGCGATGTGCGCCTCGTCGGCCGTCGTCCGGTCGCCCATCGCCGCGGTGGCCAGCAGGTCGCCGAGACCGCCGTAGAACGCCATCGCGGGGACGACGACCGTCCCCGCGGCGCGGGCGCGCTCCGCGAAGTGCGTGAAGGTGTCGAGGTTGGCCTCGATCTCGGCCGCCACGTCGACGTACGGGATCCCGGCGCGCAGGGCCGCCTCGATCACGGGGGCGGCGGTGGTGGCGAACGGCCCGGCGCAGTTGATCACGGCCGCCGTGCCGGCCAGGGCGAGGTCGAGCGAGGCCGGGTCGTCGACCGAGGCCGTCCTGGTCTCCAGCCCGGCGGTGGCCGCCGCCAGCGCCTTCAGCTTCACGGCGTCGCGCCCGGACGCGACCGGGACGAACCCGCGCTCCCGCAGCTGCGCCACCACGAACCGCCCGGTGTGCCCGTACGCGCCGAACACCGCTACCTTCTGCGCCGATCCCATGGGGTCCCCCTCCGTGCCCGAATGTTCAACCGTGAACATTCTGGCGGGGGAGGGTGCCCGGTCGTGAGTGTCCGGAACGCCACGCTGCGTACAATTCCGGACATGGGTACTGTCGCACTGGCCGTCACCGACGGGATGCTGCACTTCGAACTCGCCGTGGCGTACGAGGTCTTCGGCCCCGCGCCGGCCGCCGTCACGGTCCCCTGGTACGACCTGGCCGTCTGCGGGCCGGACGCCGTGCGGGTCGGGCGGTTCCGGCTGGAGCCCGACGCCGGGCTCGACCGGCTCCGGCACGCCGACACCGTGATCGTCCCCGCCTGGGCCGACGTCGACGTGCCGCCGCCCGCCGACCTGGTCGAGGCGGTCCGCGCGGCCCACACGGCGGGCGCGCGCGTCGCCTCCCTCTGCACCGGCGCCTTCGTCCTGGCCGCTGCGGGCCTGCTCGACGGGCGCCGCGCGACCACCCACTGGGCGCACACCGCGGAGCTGGCCGCCCGTCACCCCCGCGTGGAGGTCGACCCGGACGTCCTCTACGTCGACAACGGCACCGTGCTCACCTCCGCCGGCAAGGCCGCCGCACTGGACCTCTGCCTGCACCTCGTCCGCCTCGACCACGGCTCGTCCGTCGCCAACGCCGTCGCCCGCCGCCTCGTCGTGCCGCCGCTCCGGGCCGGCGGCCAGGCGCAGTTCGTCACCACCCCGGTGCCCGCCCAGGACGACCACCCGCTCGCCGCCCTCCTCCCCTGGGTGCTCGAACGCCTCGACCGCCCGCTGACCGTGGACGACCTGGCACGCCGGGCCGGGACGAGCTCCCGCACCCTCGGCCGCCACTTCCGGGCCGCCACCGGCACCACCCCGCTGCAGTGGCTCCTCACCCAGCGGATCCGCCGCGCCCAGGAGTTGCTGGAGAACACCGACGACAGCGTCGAGACCGTCGCCGCCGCCACCGGCATGGGCACCGCCACCACCCTGCGCCGACACTTCAACCGGACCGTCGGCGTCCCCCCGGACACCTACCGCCGCACCTTCCGCGCACGATCCCGCCCCGCCCCGATGGCGTGAGGCCCGCGCGTCCGCCGTCCGCCGTCCGCCGTCCGCCGTCCGCCGTCCGCCGTCCGCCGTCCGCCGTCCGCCGTCGGCGGTCGGCGGTCGGGCGCGGTGAAGGGCACGCCGGTCGGTAGCGGCGGGCTTGTGCCGCGGTGGTGACGGCGTGTCCGGCGAGGGCCGAGACCGAGGCCGCAGCCTGGACCCCGTGCTGTCGGCGTGGTCGAATGGGCCGATCGGCGAGGGGGGAGTTGAGTGCGACGCAGAGGGTTCCTGCTGCCGGGTGCCGCAGTTGCGGTGTCACTGGTGGTTGGCGGGGTGTGGCTGAAGCGGGAGTCCGACGGGCTCGACGCGGCGGAGGCGGACAAGCCTCCAGAGGTGTCCACGGACCTCACGTGGGTGGGGCGGGCGCTCGTGCTGCTCGGGCCGGTCGTCTCCACCCACTGGCTGCGGACCTCATCCGCCGTGCCGGGGGACCGGCTTCCGATCGGGCCGACGGACTACTTCTACGACATCGTGGCGCACCTGGCTTCGGGACAGGTGGCGCGCCTGCTCGGCGAGCGGCCGATGACCCCGGAGCTGTCACCGCCGTTGCAGGGAGCCACGCCCGGACCGGGGTACGCCGGCTGGCAGGTCCCCGCGCCGCTCGCGCCGTTCCTGCCCCCCAGCGCGTCCTGGGTGCGGGACGGCGAGCTGGACACGTCGCTCGTCAGGGCGGACAGTGCGCAACTGCACTTCGACCGGGCGACCGACACGGTGTATGTCTCCGCGGCTAACCTCGGTGACCCCTCACCGGGTTCCGCGCGGCCCTGAGCGTCGGCTCATCCGCCGTCCGGGCCGTCCGGCGTCCCCGGCTCGTGGCCGCCCGTGGGGGCGGCGCGGCGCAGCGTGCGGATCGCCGGGGTCGCGAACAGGGCCACGCAGCCCGCCAGGCAGGCGCCTGCCGACACGAGCAGCAGCCGCTGCGGGGAGGCCAGCGCGGTGGCCGGCCCCGCCAGGATCTGGCCGAGCGCGATCCCGGACACCGAGCCGGCCAGCTCGTACGCGGTGACCCGGTTGAGGACCGCGGGCGGGGTGTGGGTCTGCACGCTGGTCGCCCACATCACCGACCAGAACGCCCAGGCGGCGCCGCCGAGGACGTGGCCCGCGAGCAGGACCGGCAGGCCGGTGTCCAGCGCTACGCAGAGCGGCAGCACGGTGTACAGCGCCATCGCCACCGCGCCGGCGGCCAGTGGCCGGGCGGGGCGCAGCCGGAGCGCCAGCAGACCGCCGAGCACCGTGCCGACGCCGAGGAAGGAGACCGCCAGGCCGTAGGCGTTCGGGCCGAGCCGTTCGCCGACCAGCGCCGAGGCGAGGGGCACGAGCGGGCCGAAGAGCAGGACGCCGTAGCCCACCCAGATCAGGATCACCGCCCACATCCAGGTGCGTGCGCGGAACTCGTGCCAGCCCTGGCGCAGATCGCGTCGGAGCGAGCCGCCCCGGCGGGCGGAGGAGGCGGCGTCGGCCGGGGTGAGCCGGATGAGAGCCAGGCACAGGGCGCTGAGCAGGAAGGTGCCGGCGTCGATCGCGTACACCGTCCCGGCGCCGGTCACGGCGATCAGCAGTCCCGCCAGGGCCGGGCCGAGCAGCTGGGCGAGCGCGTCGGCCACCTTGAGCGTGGCGTTGGCCCGCTGCGGATCGCGGGCGATCAGCGGGACCATCCCGTTGACGCCCGGCTGGAACATCGCGGTGGCCGCCCCGGCCAGGGCCGCCATGGTCACCAGCAGCCAGAGCGGCGGCGTCCCGGCGAAGAACGCGGCGGCCAGCGCGCCCTGGGTGAGCACCCGGGCGAGGTCCGCGCCGACCATCATCCGGCGCGCGCCGATGCGGTCGGCGAGCACCCCGCCGAACAGGACCAGGGCGACGACCGTCCCGGTCCAGGTGCCGAGGACGATGCCGACGCCGGAGATCCCGTACAGCGCGCCGACGGCGAGTGCGGCGGCCACCGGCATCATGGCGTCGCCGACCAGCGAGACCGTGCGGGCGGTGAAGTAGAGCGTGAAGCGGCGGTCCCACAGCGGGGGTCCGGCCGGGGGCCGGGGGGCCGGCGGATCGGTCGGGGTCGTCGGGGTGTGCTGTCGGGTCTGCTGCCGGAGCCGTGTCCGGGTCTGGTCGGTGGTCACAGCACCGATACTGGTCTGGACCAATCGGGTGCCCCAGTGTCCGGAACGACATGATGGGGTACTTTCGCGCCATGACGCTTCGTCCGCCGCCGAGGTCCCCTGCGCTGCACCGGGTCGTGGCCCTGCTGCAGCCCCCGCAGTCGACGTTCCTGCTGGCCTGCGCGACCGAGGTGTTCGGCGACCACGGTCCGGCGGTCCCCGACCGCTACACGTTCGAGGTCTGCACCGAGCACCCCGGTCCGGTGCGCACCCGGGTCGGTTACGACCTGCTGGTCACCGCGGGCCTGGACGCGCTGGAGCGCGCGGACACCGTGCTGGTGCCCGGCTGGCAGCAGCCGGCCGGAGCCGAGGTGCCGCCCGCGGTGGCCGAGGCGGTCCGCGGAGCGCACCGGCGCGGCGCGCGGATCGTCGGCATCTGCTCGGGCGCCTTCGTGCTCGCCGCCGCCGGACTGCTGGACGGCCGGCGGGCCGCCACCCACTGGGCCCGGGCCGCCGAGCTGGCCGCCCGGTACCCAAGGGTCCGGGTCGACCCCGCAGTGCTGTACGTGGACCACGGCGACGTCGCCACCAGCGCCGGATCCGCGGCCGGCGTGGACCTCTGCCTGCACCTGGTGCGCACCGACCAGGGCGCCGCGCACGCGCTGCGGATCGCCCGGCAGATGGTGATGCCGCCGCACCGGGAGGGCTGCCAGCTGCAGTACGCCGAACTGCCCACCTCCGGCCCGGTCGCCGACTCGCTGGCCCCGCTGCTGGAGTGGCTGGCCGGGCGGCTGGACCAGCCGGTCAGCGTCGCCGAGATGGCCGTCCACTCCCAGGTCTCGGCCCGCACGCTGACCAGACGCTTCACCGAGCAACTGGGCATCAGCCCCGGACGCTGGCTGCTGGACCGGCGGTTGGCCGCCACCCGGGCGCTGCTGGAGGAGACCGACCTGCCCGTGGAGACCATCGCGCGCCGGGTCGGCCTCTCCTCGGCCGTCAACCTGCGCCGGCGCTTCCACGAGGCCCTGCGCACCACACCCGCCGCCTACCGGCGCGCCTTCCGCGCGGGCGAGGCGGGGGTGAGGCGGGGGTGAGGTGGAGGTGAGGCCGGGTGAGCCGGGGCGGGATGTGACGACGGCCCGGACCGTGGTGCGGTCCGGGCCGTCGAGGGGCACGGGTCAGCGGCGCCGGTCGCGGCGCTCCGCGAGCCGGTGGACCACGGAGACCAGCGTGTCCACCTCCTCGTGCGTGTTGTAGAAGGCGAACGACGGCCGGACGGTGGCCTCCAGGCCGTAGCGGCGCAGGATCGGCTGCGCGCAGTGGTGGCCCGAACGCACCGCGATTCCCTCCTTGTTGAGCGCCGTGCCGACCTCGGTCGGCTCGTAGCCGTCCAGGACGAACGAGGCGATGCTCGCCTTGTGCCGGGCCGTGCCGACCAGCCGGAGCCCGGGCACGCCGCGCAGTCCTTCGGTGGCGTGTTCGAGCAGGGTGTGCTCGTAGGCGGCGATGTTCGGCAGGCCGATGCGCCCGACGTAGTCGATGGCCGCGGCCAGCCCCACCGCGTCGGCGATGTTGCCGGTGCCGGCCTCGAAACGACCCGGCGGCGGCTGGTAGGCGGACCGCTCGAAGGTGACGTCGGTGATCATGTTGCCGCCGCCCTCCCACGGAGGCATGTCCTCAAGGACCTCCCGCTTGGCGTAGAGCACCCCGATCCCCGTCGGCCCGAACAGCTTGTGCCCGGAGAAGACCAGGAAGTCCGCGTCCAGCGCCGTGACGTCGATCGGCAGGTGCGGAACCGACTGCGCCGCGTCGACCAGGACGCGTGCCCCGGCCCGGTGCCCGATCTCGATGACCTGCTCGACCGGCACGACGGTGCCGAGCGCGTTGGACATCTGGGTGACCGCGACGAGCCTGGTGCGGTCGGACAGCAGCGCGGCGTACTCGTCGAGCAGCAGCTGCCCGTCGTCGTCGACCGGGATCACCTTGATCACCGCACCGGTCTGCTCCGCCAGCATCTGCCAGGGCACGATGTTGGCGTGGTGCTCCAGGTGGGAGATGACGATCTCGTCCCCCGCCCGGATGTGCCGGGGCCCCCACGCCTTCGCCACCAGGTTGATCGCCTCGGTGGTGCCCCGGACGAACACGATCTCCTCGGCGGAACCCGCTCCGACGAACCGGGCGACGGTGTTCCTCGCGCCCTCGTAGGCGTCCGTCGCCCGGGCGGCCAACTCGTGGGCCGCCCGGTGGATGTTGGAGTTCTCCCGCGAGTAGAACTCGACCAGCCGGTCGATCACCGCGCGCGGCTTCTGCGTGGTCGCGGCGTTGTCCAGCCAGATCAGCGGGCGGCCGTTGACCAGTTCGGACAGGATCGGGAAGTCCCGGCGGACCGCCCGTACGTCGAAGGCCGGGTGCCGGTCGAACGGCAGCCCCACCGGTGCGGCGGCCGTGCCGGTGGCCTCGGGCTCCCGGACGAAGTAGTACGGCGAGGCCGTGGCCACCGGCGCCGCGGGCTCGACGAGGGGCGGCAGCCCCAGGTGCCCGAAGCCGGGAAGCGCCGGCGCCTTCGCGGGGTAGCCGGGTGCCTCGGTCAGGAAGTAGTACGGCCCGGTGGCCGAGGGCTGGGCCGGGGCCGGTGCGGGCAGCGCCGCGACCGGCGGCGGCGCGGGTGTCACCGGCAGCGCGGGCAGCTCCGGAGTGGGTCCGGCGGCACCGGGCGCACTCGCCGCGTAGGTGGCCGGGGCGCTGGTCGGTGGCGGCCCCGCCGGTCGGCTCATCCCGGCGGTCGGCGCCGGGGGCGGCGGGTCCGCGGCCGGGAGGCCGGTCGGCGTCGGCCACCCCGACCGGCCGTCGGGGGCCGGCGGCCCGGGTTCCGGGGACTGCCCGGGGAGTGCCCGGAAGAACTCCCCGGCCAGTCGGCTCAGTGTCGCCTCGTCCGGCAGCCACGCCGGGGCGGCTTCGTCACCGGTAAACGGGGGCGTAGTCATGGAACTTGTCCACCTCGACGTCGTCGAGCACCGCGAGCGCGTCCTCGGTCAGCACCGCGAGCGAGCAGTACAGGGAGATCAGGTAGGAGGCGATGGCACTCCGGTCGATCTGCATGAAGCGCACCGACAGGCCCATCCCCTGCTCGCCCGAGAGTCCGGGCTGGAACAGGCCGACCACGCCCTGGCGCGACTCACCGGTGCGCAGCAGCAGGAACTTCGTCCTGCCGTTCTCCAGCGGGACCTTGTCCGACGGGATGATCGGCAGGCCGCGCCAGGTCAGGAACTGCGAGCCGAACATGCTGACCGTCGCCGGCGGCACACCGCGCCGGGTGCATTCCCGGCCGAACGCGGCGACCCCCTCCGGGTGGGTGAGGAAGAAGGCCGGCTGCTTCCACACCTTCGTGATGAGGGCGTCCAGGTCGTCCGGCGTCGGCGGTCCCGTCAGCGTGGAGATCCGCTGCGTGTCGGCGACGCTGCTCAGCATCCCGTACTCCGGGCTGTTGATCAGCTCGCCCTCCTGGTGCTCCTTCACCGCCTCGATGGTCAGGCGCAGTTGCTGGGCGGTCTGGTCGTGCGGGCTCGAGTAGAGGTCGGCTATCCGGGTGTGGATGTCCAGGACGGTCTGGACGGCCTTGAGCCGGTACTCCCGGGGCTCCCGTGCGTAGTCGACGAAGGTGTCGGGCAGCGGCGACTCGTCGAAGTTGTCACATTCGATGCGCACCGACTCGGGGTGGACGACCTTGTTCACGCGGTAGATACCGGCTTCGACCGGCACCCAGGACATGAGGTGCACCAGCCAGCGGGGCGTGATGGAGGCCATCTGCGGAACGCTCTTGGTGGCGTTCGCCAGGGTCCGTGCCGCGGTGTCGCTCACCGACACCGGTCGCGACGGCGGATTCGCAGCCGTGGTCATGCAGCATCTCCTTTCCGTGCCCGAGGGGCGGGCACGCTGAGGGGGGGCGAGATCGTCGACGGCGGGGTCCGCGGTCGGGATCTCTCGCATCTGCGTCTCAACTCACCCTTCCAGCAGGCCCGGTGGCGGTCCAATGCGCTTTTTCGAGGCTTTCATCGACGCAGGCTATGATTTACACATGATCGACTTGAGTCGGCTCCGTGTGCTGGTGGCCGTCGCCCGTGAAGGTTCGATCACCGCGGCCGCCGAGGCCCTGCACTACGCCCAGCCGTCGGTGAGTCATCAACTCGCCAAACTCGAGGCCGAAGCGGGTGTGCCGCTGCTGCAGCGGATGGGTCGCGGCATCCGGCTCACCGAGGCCGGCCGGCTGCTGGTGGACCGCGCCGAGGCGATCCTCGCCCAGGTCGAATCGGTGCACGCCGAACTGGACGAGCTCGCCGGGCTGCGCGCCGGCCGGGTCCGCCTGGCCGCCTTCCCCTCGGCGCTGGCCACCCTGGTGCCACTCGCGGCTGCCCGCATCTCCGCCCAACACCCCGGCATCCAGCTGACGTTCGTCGAAGCCGAACCACCGGACGCGCTCAGCGCCCTGCGCAACAACGACGTCGACGTGGCGCTGATCTTCGAGCACGGCGATCAACCCCAGCGCGACCGGCGCGACACCACCATGACACCGCTGCTCGACGAACCGCTGTACATGGTCACCCCGGCCGACCGCTCCTGGGACGGACCCCGGGAGGAGCTGGCCACCTACGCCGAGACCCGCTGGATCGCCGGGTGCGAGCGCTGCCGCGAGAACCTCGTCGCGGCCTGCGGCCGGGCCGGGTTCTCGCCGGTCGTCGAGTTCGAGACGGACGACTACGTCGCCGTCCAGGCGCTCGTCGCGGCCGGGCTGGGCGTCAGCCTGCTGCCCGGGCTCACCCTCCTCGCCAACCGGCACCCCGGGGTCAGGCTCGAACGGATGCCCGGCATGCGCCGACGGGTCGTCGCCGCCGTGTACGGCAAGCCGCCCGCCTCCCAGCCCGCCCAGGTGCTCCTCGACGCGCTCGACGCGACCATCTGCGCACCGGAGTGGCCCTCCTGACCCCGGATCCGCACCGCCTCACCGGGAGGGTGCGGGTGACGGTCCGTGAAACGGCCGGAGCGGAACCGGCCCCGACCACGCCCGCGCCGGGTCGGGGCCGGTTCCGTCACCGGCTGTACAGGCCCGGCGATGCCGGTCCTGCGCATCACCAGGGAACGACGCCGGCGTCGTCGAAGAACTGCCCGGTCGGGCCGTCGTCGGGCAGGGTCGCGAGTTCGACGGCGATCGCCGCGCCCTGTGCGGGGGTGCGCACGCCGCGGAAGCCGTTGAGGTCGGTCGCGACGTAGCCGGGGCAGCCGAGGTTGATCAGGATGTTCGTGCCGCTCAGTTCCCGGGCGTACTGGAGGGTGACGGCGTTCAGGAACGCCTTCGACGGCGCGTAGGCCGCGGACACCGGACCCGCCGTCTGCTCGGCAGCGGGTCCCGACTGCCGGGCGAGGGATCCGACGGTGCTGGACATGTTCACGATCCGTGGTGAGGCGGAGCGGCGCAGCAGCGGCAGCATCGCGTTGGTGACGCGGACGACGCCGATCACGTTGGTCTCCACGGCCGTCCGGATGGTGGCGGGATCGACCCGGGTGGGCTCCTGCGGCATGCCGCCGGTGACGGCGGCGTTGTTGACGAGCACGTCGAGGCGTCCGGCCCGTTCCTCGATCAGCCGTGCGGCGGCGGTCGCGCTCGCGTCGTCGGTCACGTCCAGGGGCACGCCGAACGCCTCGACGCCGGCCGCGCGCAGTTTCTCCACCGCGGCGTCGCGGCGCTGTTCGTCGCGGGCGCCGACGCCGATGCTCCAGCCGAGTGCACCGAGGCCCGCGGCGATCTCGTAGCCGATTCCCTTGTTGGCGCCGGTGACCAGCGCAATCGTTCGTTCGCTCATGGGAACCATGCTGCCCTCGGACCTCGGCGGGGGTCCAAGACCGATCGGGTGGGCAACGATACCGCCCGGGTATCGATCCGGTACCGTGGCGGCATGGAGACCCGGGAACTGCGGTACTTCGTCGCCGTCGCCGAAGAGCTGCACTTCGGGCGTGCCGCACAGCGGCTCGGGATCGCGCAGCCGCCTCTGTCGCGGGCGATCCAGCAGCTCGAACGTCGGCTCGGGGCGGCGCTGCTGGACCGGACCAGTCGCACGGTCACGCTGACCGAGGCCGGCGGGGTGCTGCTGACCGAGGGCCGGGCGGCCCTCGACGCGGTCGACGCCGCCGAGCGGCGGACCCGCCGCGCCGCCCTGCCCGCGACCGGCCGTCCCGGCCTGGTCCTGGTCACGAAAGCCAGCGCGTCCAGCGAACTGCTGGCGAAGCTGCTCGACGCGTATGCCGCCGAACCCGGCGCGGTTCCCGTCGAGGTCATCCTGTGCGGCCCGGCCGAGCAGGCACGACTCCTGCGCGAGGGCCGGGCCGACGTGGCGCTGCTGCACCGGCCGTTCGACTCGACGGCCGGGTTCCACACCGAGGAGCTCAGCACGGAGGGCCAGGTCGTGGTCCTGCCGGCCGGGCATCCGCTCACCGCCCGGACCCATGTGCACATGGCCGACATCACCGGGCTGCCGGGTCTGCCCCTGCCGCGCTGGCCCGAGCCCGACGGCACCTACCGGCCCGGCCCCGGCCCGCAGGTCCGCGACCACGCGCAGTTGCTGCAGCTCGTCGCGCTCGGCCGGGCCTGCGCGGTCTCACCGCAGTCGTGTCGAGCCCAACTGCACGGCGACCTGGCCGCCGTGCCCGTGCTGGACGCGCCCCCGGTCACCACCGTGATCGCCTGGCCGCCGCACAGCCGGTCCAGAGCCGTCGCCGACCTCGTCCGGACCGCGACACGTCTCCGGTAGTTCCGACACGCCTGGCCGGGTTCCGCCCGTCGTGGCCCGGCTCGTCACTCGGCACTCGGCGTGGCGCGGCCGGCGATCCGCCGACCACGGCTTCCGATCGCCGACCATGACGTCCCGTCACGGCTCCTGGGCATCGCCCTCGCTGCTGTGCGCCTGAAAACAAGCATGCATGCTTGATTTATCCCGGGTCCGGTGCCACGCTGCTCCACGACCAGGGCAGGGGAGGCGGGCCGTGCTGCGGATCGGCAATGCGTCAGGGTTCTACGGCGACCGGTTCGCCGCGTTCGAGGAGATGCTCACCGGCGGGCCGCTGGACGTCCTCACCGGTGACTACCTCGCCGAACTCACCATGCTCATCCTCGCCCGCGACCGACTCAAGGACGCCGCCCTCGGCTACGCCAGGACGTTCCTGCGGCAGGCCGAGACCTGCCTCGCCCTCGCCGCCGAGCGAGGCGTCCGCCTCGTCGTCAACGCGGGCGGCCTCAACCCCGCCGGACTCGCCGAGGCGGTCGGCGCGCTCGCCGCCCGGCAGGGCCTCGACCTGAAGATCGGCCACGTGCTCGGCGACGACCTGCTCGACCGGGCCGCCGAGTTCGGCCCCCGGCCCGGCCTGCTCGCCGCCAACGCCTACCTCGGCGCCGCCGGGATCGCCGCCTGCCTGCGCGGCGGCGCCGACGTCGTCGTCACCGGCCGCGTCACCGATGCCGCCCTGGTCGCCGGGCCCGCCATGGCGCACTTCGGCTGGACCCCCGACGACCACGACGCGCTCGCCGGGGCCGTCGTCGCCGGGCACGTCCTGGAGTGCGGCGCCCAGGCCACCGGCGGCAACCACTCGGCGTTCCGCGAGCACCTCGGCGTGCAGGCCGACCCCCGCCCGGGCTTCCCGCTCGCCGAGATCCACGCCGACGGCAGCTGCGTCGTCACCAAGCACCCCGGCACGGGCGGCGCCGTCACCGTCGACACCGTCACCGCCCAGCTCCTCTACGAGACCGCCGGCCCCCGCTACGCCGGGCCGGACGTGACGGCGCGCCTCGACTCCGTACGGCTCACCCAGCAGGGCCCGGACCGGGTGCGGATCGAGGGCGTGCGCGGCGAGGCGCCGCCGCCCACCCTCAAGGTCGGGCTCAACCGGCTCGCCGGCTGGCGCAACGAGGTCGTGTTCGTGCTCACCGGCCTCGACATCGAGGCCAAGGCCGACCTGGTGCGCCGTCAGCTCGCCGCCGGCCTCGCGAAACCGCCCGCGGACCTCCGCTGGACCCTCGCCCGCACCGACCACGCCGACGCCGACACCGAGGAGACGGCGTCCGCACTGCTGCGGCTCACCGTCCGCGACGCCGACGAGCGCGCGGTCGGCCGCGCGGTCGGCGCCGCCGCCGTCGAGCTCGGCCTCGCCTCCTACCCGGGTTTCCACCTCACCGCGCCGCCCGGGCCGGGCACCCCGTACGGCGTCTTCGAGAGCGCGTACCTCGACGCCGGGAGCGTGCCGCACACCGCGGTGCTGCCCGACGGCCGCCGCCTCGCGATCGCCCCGCCCGCCCTCACCCGTGCACCGGTGCCGCTGCCCGCGCCGCCGCTGCCCGCCCCGCCGCCCGACGGACCCACCCGGCGCGCCCCGCTCGGCCTCGTCGCGGGCGCCCGCAGCGGCGACAAGGGCGGCGACGCCAACCTCGGCGTCTGGGTGCGCACCGAGGACGCCTGGCGGTGGCTGGCCCACACCCTCACCGAGGACGTGCTGCGCCGGCTGCTGCCCGAGACCGCGGGGCTCGCCGTCGAACGGCACCTGCTCCCGAACCTGCGCGCCGTCAACTTCACCCTGCCCGGCCTGCTCGGTGACGGCGTCGCCTCGCAGGCCCGCTTCGACCCGCAGGCCAAGGCGCTGGGGGAGTGGCTGCGCTCCCGGCACCTCGACATCCCGGAGGCCCTCCTGTGACCGTCCTCGCGAGCCGCCTCGACCCCGGCGGCCCCGACCACGCCGCGCACCGTGCCGCGATGCTGGAGAAGCTCGCCGCCCTCGACGCCGAACACGCCAAGGCCCTGGCCGGCGGTGGCCCGCGCTACGTCGAGCGGCACCGCACCCGCGGCAAGCTGCTCGCCCGCGAACGCATCGAACTGCTCGTCGACCCGGACTCGCCGTTCCTCGAACTCTCCCCGCTCGCCGCCTGGGGCAGCGAGTACCCGGTGGGCGCCGGCCTCGTCACCGGCATCGGCGTGATCGAGGGCACGACGTGCGTCGTCACCGCCAACGACCCCACGGTGCGCGGCGGCGCCAGCAACCCGTGGACGCTGCGCAAGGCCCTGCGGGCCAACGAGATCGCCCTGCAGAACCGCCTGCCCCTCGTGAACCTCGTCGAGTCCGGCGGCGCCGACCTGCCCAGCCAGAAGGAGATATTCATCCCCGGCGGGGCGCTCTTCCGCGACCTCACCCGGCTCTCCGCCACGGGCGTCCCGACCGTCGCGGTCGTCTTCGGCAACTCCACCGCCGGCGGCGCGTACGTGCCGGGCATGTCCGACCACACCGTGCTCGTCCGCGACCGGGCGAAGGTCTTCCTCGGCGGGCCGCCGCTGGTCAGGATGGCCACCGGCGAGGAGGCCGACGAGGAGCGCCTCGGCGGCGCCGACATGCACGCCCGCACCTCCGGCCTCGCCGACCACGTCGCCGAGGACGAGCCCGACGCGTGCCGCGTCGCCCGCCGCATCGTCAGGCGCCTGCACTGGCGCCGCCACGGCCCGCTGCCCGACACCGCCGCCGAGCCGCCGACCCACGACGAGGAGGAACTGCTCGGCATCGTCCCCGGCGACCTCCGGGTGCCCTTCGACCCGCGCGAGGTGATCGCCCGGATCGTCGACGGCTCGGACTTCGACGAGTTCAAGCCGCTCTACGGCACCAGCCTCGCCACCGGCTGGGCCACCCTGCACGGCTACCCCGTCGGCATCCTCGCCAACGCGCAGGGCGTGCTGTTCAGCGCCGAGTCGCAGAAGGCCGCGCAGTTCATCCAGCTCGCCAACCAGCGCGACATCCCGCTGGTCTTCCTCCACAACACCACCGGCTACATGGTCGGCGAGGCCTACGAGCAGGGCGGCATCATCAAGCACGGCGCCATGATGATCAACGCCGTCGCCAACTCCCGCGTGCCGCACCTGTCGGTGCTGATGGGTGCGTCGTACGGCGCCGGCCACTACGGCATGTGCGGGCGGGCCTACGAGCCGCGCTTCCTCTTCGCCTGGCCGAGCGCCAAGTCGGCCGTGATGGGCCCGCAGCAGCTCGCCGGAGTGCTCTCCATCGTCGCCCGCCAGTCCGCCGCCGCGAAGGGACGCCCCTACGACGAGGACGCCGACGCCGCGATCCGCGCCATGGTCGAGCAGCAGATCGAGGCCGAGTCGCTGCCCGCGTTCCTCTCCGGCCGCCTCTACGACGACGGCGTCGTCGACCCGCGCGACACCCGTACCGTGCTCGGCCTCTGCCTGTCCGCCGTGCACAGCGGCCCCGTCGAGGGCGCCCGCGGCTACGGCGTCTTCCGGATGTGAAAGGTGCAGTCGTGATCACCTCAGTGCTGGTCGCCAACCGCGGCGAGATCGCCCGCCGGATCTTCCGGACCTGCCGCGGCCTCGGCATCGCGACCGTCGCCGTCTACGCCGACCCGGACACCGACGCGCCGCACGTCCGGGAGGCCGACCACGCGGTCCGACTGCCCGGCGCGGCGCCCGCCGACACCTACCTGCGCCGCGACCTCCTCGTCGCCGCCGCCCGAACGGCCGGGGCCGACGCCGTCCACCCCGGCTACGGCTTCCTCTCCGAGAACGCCGCCTTCGCGCAGGACGTCCTCGACGCAGGACTGGCCTGGATCGGTCCGCCGCCCGCCGCGATCGCCGCGATGGGCTCCAAGACGGCGGCCAAACGGCTCATGGCCGACGCCGGGGTGCCCGTCCTCACCGTCGGCGACCGGCCCGGCGAGGCCGACCTGCCGCTGCTCGTCAAGGCCGCGGCCGGCGGCGGAGGCCGCGGCATGCGGGTCGTCCGCGACCTCGCCGACCTGCCCGCCGCACTCGCCGCGGCCCGCGCCGAGGCACTGGCCGCGTTCGGCTCCGACGAGGTCTTCTGCGAGCCGTACCTGCCCGACGGACGGCACGTCGAGGTGCAGCTGATGGCCGACACGCACGGCACCGTGTGGGCCGTCGGCGACCGTGACTGCTCGCTCCAGCGCCGCCACCAGAAGGTGATCGAGGAGGCCCCCGCCCCCGGCCTCCCCGCCGCCCTGCGGGAGCGGCTGCACCGCGCCGCCGCCGACGCCGCCCGGGCGATCGGCTACACCGGCGCGGGCACCGCGGAGTTCCTGCTCGCCCCCGACGGCCGGCTCGCCTTCCTGGAGATGAACACCCGCCTCCAGGTCGAACACCCCGTCACCGAGTGCACCACCGGCCTCGACCTCGTCGCCCTGCAGATCGCCGTCGCCGAGGGCGAGCCGCTGCCGCCCGGGCCGCCCGCCACCACCGGCCACGCCGTCGAGGCCCGGATCTACGCCGAGGACCCGGCCCGCGACTGGCAGCCGCAGACCGGCACCGTGCACCGCATCGACCTCCCAGGGGTGACGGCCGAGTTCGCCGCCGACCCGGCCGCCCCCACCGGGCTGCGCCTCGACTCCGGCGTCACCGACGGCTCCACCGTCACCGTGCACTACGACGCCATGCTCGCCAAGGCCGTCGCCTGGGCACCCACCCGGGCGGCCGCCGCCCGGCGCCTCGCCGCCGCCCTCGCCCGCGCCCGCCTGCACGGCCCCGCCACCAACCGCGACCTCCTCGTACGGGCCCTGCGCCACCCCGCCTTCCTCGACGGCCGCCTGCACACCGGATTCCTCACCGAACACGCCGCCGACCTCGCTCCGGACCCCGCCGCCGACGGCGAGCACACCCCGCTCGCGGCGCTCGCCGCCGCCCTCGCCGACGCGGCGGGCCGCCGCACCGCCCTGCCCCCGGGCTGGCGCAACCTGCCCTCCCAGCCGCAGGTCAAGCGCTACCGCACCGCCGACGGCACGGAGACCGAGGTGCGCTACCGGCAGACCCGCACCGGCCTGGACGCCGCGGACCACCCCGGCACCCGCCTCCTCACCGCCGCGCCCGACCGGGTCGTGCTGGAGACCGGCACCCTGCGGCAGGTCTTCGAGGTCGCCGTGCACGGTGCGCAGGTGTACGTCGACGGGCCGTCCGGCGCCACCGTCCTGACCGCCCTCGACCGCTTCCCCGACCCGGCCGCGCGCACCGACCCGGGAGCCCTGCTCGCCCCCATGCCGGGCACGGTCGTCCGCACGGCCGTCGCGGCCGGCGACACCGTGGCCGCCGGCCAGCCCCTGCTCTGGCTGGAGGCGATGAAGATGGAGCACCAGGTCGCCGCGCCCGCCGACGGCCTCCTCACCGAACTCCGCGTCGTGCCCGGCCAGCAGGTCGAGCCCGGCACCGTCCTCGCCGTCGTCCAGCCCGCCTGAACACGCCGTCCCGGTCACGAACCACCCCCGCCCTCCCCGCCCGGAAGGACAACCCGCATGTCCGCACCGCGCACCACCGCAGGCACCCTCGTCGAGACCCCCGAGCAGCAGGCCCTGCGCCGGGCCGTCGCCGCCCTCGCCGCCCGCTTCGGCCCGGCGTGGTTCCAGGAGAGGGCCCGCGCCGGCCGGTACGCCGACGAGTTGTGGGCGGAGGCCGGCAAGCTCGGCTACCTGGGCGTCAACCTGCCCGCGGAGTACGGCGGCGGCGGCGCCGGGATCACCGAACTGGCCATCGTGCTGGAGGAGCTCGGCGCGGGCGGCTGCCCGCTGCTGATGCTCGTCGTGTCGCCCGCGATCTGCGGCACCGTGATCGCCCGCTACGGCACCGGGGAGCAGCGCCGCCGCTGGCTGCCGGGGCTCGCCGACGGCACCCGCCGGATGGCGTTCGGCATCACCGAGCCCGACGCCGGCTCCAACTCCCACCGGATCTCCACGGTCGCCCGCCGCGACGGCGACGACTGGCTGCTGACCGGCCGCAAGGTGTTCATCTCGGGGGTCGACCACGCCGACGCGGTGCTCTTCGTGGCCCGTACCGAGGACGCCCGGACCGGCCGCCTCAAGCCCGCCCTGTTCGTGGTGCCGCGCGACACCCCCGGCTTCGAGTACCGGCCGATCCCGATGGACATCGTCGCCGCCGAGAAGCAGTTCCAGGTCTTCCTGGACGACGTCCGGCTGCCCGCCGACGCCCTGGTCGGCGACGAGGACGCGGGGCTGCTGCAGCTCTTCGCCGGGCTCAACCCGGAACGGATCATGACGGCGGCGTTCTCCATCGGCGCGGCCCGCCGGGCGCTCGACACCGCCGTCGACTACGCCCGCACCCGCACCGTCTGGGACACCCCGATCGGCGCCCACCAGGGCATCGCGCACCCGCTCGCGCAGTGCGCCGTCGAGGTCGAGCTGGCCCGGCTGATGATGCAGAAGGCCGCGCACCTCTACGACGCCGGTGACGACGCGGGGGCCGGCGAGGCCGCCAACATGGCCAAGTACGCGGCGGGGGAGGCCGCCTGCCGCACGGTCGACCAGGCGGTGCAGACCCTCGGCGGCAACGGCCTCACCCAGGAGTACGGGCTCGCCGCGCTGCTCACCGTCACCCGGGTCGGGCGGGTCGCGCCGGTGAGCCGGGAGATGGTGCTCAACTACGTCGCCCAGCACACCCTGGGCCTGCCCCGCTCGTACTGACCGCCCGCCGCTCCGCTCGTACTGACCGCCGCTCCCGGCCGCTCCTGCCCACCGCCCCGCTCGTCCTGACCACCCGCCGCTCCCGGCTGCTCACGGCTGCTCCCGGTCGCCGCAGAGCGACCTGTCCGGCATGTCCGGCCGTGCCGGGCACGGACGGTGGCGCGCGGGATCGCGGTGCACGGGATCGGCGGTGCACGCCCTCTGGGCCCCGGTGCGGAAACCGGGCACGCTGTCACCGAGCACCTCGGCCACCCCCGAGGACGAGCCCCCCCACCCGCCGGAGGCATGCATGGTGTTCCGCAGCGACCATCCCGACATCGAGCCGCTCGACCTGCCCATCCACGACGCCGTGCTCGGCGACCTGGACGGCCGGGCCGACCTGCCCGCCCTCGTCGACGGCGTCACCGGCCGCTCGCTCACCTACACCGAGCTCGACCGCGCGAGCCGCCGCACCGCCGCCGGGCTGGCCGAGGCCGGTGTGCGGCAGGGCGACGTCGTCGCGCTGTACAGCCCCAACACCATCGCCTACCCGGTGGCCTTCTACGCCGCCACCCGCACCGGCGCCACGGTCACCACCGTCAGCTCGCTCGCCACCGCGGGCGAGCTCGCCGGGCAGCTCCGCGACAGCCGGGCCCGCTGGATCATCACCATCGCCGCGTTCCTGCCGGTGGCCACCGCGGCCGCCGCCGCCGTCGCCGCGGACGGCAGCCCGATCGCGGAGATCTTCGTCTGCGACCCGGCTCCCGGCCACCGCTCCCTCGCGGAGCTCGCCGCCTCGACGGCGCCCGAGCCCGCCCCGCGGATCGACCCCGCCACGGACCTCGCCGTGCTGCCGTACTCCAGCGGCACGACCGGCCTGCCCAAGGGCGTCATGCTCACCCACCGCTCGGTCGCCTCCAACCTGGCGCAGACCGACGCGGTGCACGCCACCGCCCCCGGCGAGCGGATCATCGCCGTGCTCCCCTTCTTCCACATCTACGGCCTCACCGCACTGCTCAACCATCCGCTGCGCTGCGGCTCGACCGTCGTCGTGCTGCCCCGCTTCGACCTGGAGCAGTTCCTGCGGACCATCCAGGACCAGCGCATCGAGGGCGTCTTCGCCGCCCCGCCGATCGTGCTCGCCCTGGCCAAGCACCCGCTCGTCGACCGTTTCGACCTCTCCTCCGTGAAGTACGTGCTGAGCGCCGCCGCACCGCTCGACGCCGACCTCGCCGACGCGGCCGCGCGCCGTCTCGGCCTGCCCCGCATCCACCAGGGGTACGGCATGACCGAACTCTCCCCGGTGACGCACGTGGTGCCGCTGGACGACCCGGCGCCGCCGCCCGGCACGGTCGGCCGGATGGTCGCCTCCACCGAGCTGCGCGTCGCCGACCTCGACGACCCCGCCACCGACCTGCCCGCCGGGCAGCGCGGCGAGCTGCTCTTCCGCGGGCCGCAGGTGATGAAGGGCTACTTCGGCCGGCAGTCGGAGACCGACGCGATGATCGACGAGGACGGCTGGCTGCACACCGGAGACGTCGGCTACGTCGACGAGGCCGGCTACCTCTTCGTCGTCGACCGGGTGAAGGAGCTCATCAAGTACAAGGGCTACCAGGTCGCCCCCGCCGAGCTGGAGGCGCTGCTGCTCACCCACCCCGAGATCGCCGACGCCGCGGTGGTCGGCGTGACCGGTGAGGACGGCACCGAGCGTCCGAAGGCATATGTCGTGCGCGCGCCGGGCAGTGAACTGACCGGGGACCAGGTCGAGGCGTACGTCGCGGCACAGGTGGCCCCCTACAAGAAGGTGCGGGCGGTGGAGTTCCTCGACGCCGTTCCGAAGTCCGCGAGCGGCAAGATCCTGCGACGGGAGTTGCGGGCCCGCCCGCAGTCCAGCGGGGTGGGCCCGATCTGAGAGGATCGGCCCGTCCCGTCCGCCGCCATCGGAGAGCCACGCCATGAACGCCCACGCCGCCACGCTGCGCACCCCGCAGCAGGACCGCAGCCGCGCCACGCGCCGCCGCCTGCTGGAGGCCGCCGTGGAGTGCCTGGCGGAGGTCGGCTGGCAGGGGTCGACGGTCGCGGTCGTCGCCGAGCGGGCCGGGGTGACGCGGGGCGCGGCCCAGCACCACTTCCCGACCCGCGAGGACCTCTTCACGGCGGCCGTCGAGCACGTCGCCGACGAGCGGCTCGCCGCGGTGCGTGCCAGCGCGGAGCAGCTGCCGCCGGACGGCCCAGGCCGGACGGAGGCCGTCGTCTCCATGATCGTCCGGCTGTACACCGGCCCGCTGTTCCGCGCCGCCCTGCACCTGTGGGTGGCCGCCGCCACCGAGGACGCGCTGCGGGAGCGGATCGTCGCGCTGGAGCACCACGTCGGCCGGGAGTCGCACCGGGCGGCGGTGGAGTTCCTCGGCGCGGACGAGGGCGTGCCCGGGGTCCGCGAGACCGTCCAGGCCACCCTGGACATGGCCCGCGGCCTCGGCCTGGCCAACCTGCTCACCGACGACGGCCCGCGCCGCGCCGGCATCGTCCGCCAGTGGGCCGGCCTCCTGGACTCCGCGCTCGCCGGTCCGGCAGGCCCGGCCCCCGGCGCGGGGAGACCCGGGTGCTGAGCTCTCCGGCACCCCGCCCGGCCCGGCCGGCGACGCGCAGTCGCCGACCGGCCGGGCTTTGTGCAGTCTGGTGGGGACCGGATTGGCCGGCCTCCCGTAGGGAAGGTACCGGGCGGGTGAGTTCCTGATCATGCACGGATTCGACTGGATCGCCGAGGACGGCGCCGGCCGCGTGGAGGCGGGCGCCGCCTCCGCGCGCCTGGGCGGCCACCGGCTCGTACCGCTCGCCACCGCGCTGCTGGAGGCCGACGGCCGCATCCTGCACTGGAGCGCCGAGGCCGAGGAACTCACCGGACACCCCGCGGACCGCGCCGTCGGCGCGTACGCCGCCCGGCTGCTCGCCCCCGAGGGCATGCAGGCGAAGGTGCAGGAGCTGTTCCAGGAGGTCATGGCGGGCTCCGGCCGGTCCGGGGTCCACGCGGTCCGCCACAGCGACGGCAGCAGCGTCGAGCTGGAGTTCCACACCTACCCGATCGCCGGGCCCGGCGGGCAGCCGCTGCTGCTCGTCACCGCCTCCGACGTCCGCACGCTGCGCCAGGTCGAGGCCGACCTCGCCGTGCTGGACGGCCTCTTCAACCAGTCGCCGATCGGCATGGCCGTCTACGACACCGACCTGCGGTTCGTCCGCCTCAACCACGCCCTCGCGAAGATCAACGGCCTGACCGTCGACGAACACATCGGCCACCGCGTCTCCAGCCTGCTGCCGGGCCTCAACAGCGCCGAGATCGAGGCCGTCATGCGGCAGGTGCTCACCACCGGCCGCCCGGTGGTCGACGCCCGCTCGCACGGCCGCACCCCCGGCGACCCGCGCCGCGACCGCGCCTGGTCGGCGTCGTACTTCCGGCTGGAGGACTCCACCGGCCGGGTGCTCGGCGTGAGCTCCAACCTCATCGACGTCACCGAGCGCTTCCAGGCCGAGGCCCGCGCCGCCCGCGCACAGGAGCGCCTCGCCCTGCTCGCCGAGGCCACCGCCCGGATCGGCACCACCCTCGACCTGCAGCGCACCGCCGAGGAGCTGATCGAGGCCGTCATCCCGCGGTTCGCCGACTTCGCCACCGTCGACCTGCTGGAGCCCGTGCTCCGCGGCGAGGAGCCCGCCCCGATCCACCCCGAGCGGCCGGTCCTCGTCCGGGCCGTCGCCGTCGGCGAGGCGTACGAGGCCGGGCTGACGCGCGCCGCCGACGCCGTCGGCGCCACCACCGAGTACGACGCCCAGCGCGTCTACACGCAGTGCCTGCGCAGCGGCCGGCCGCTGCTGCGCTCCCACGTCGACGAGGAGGTGCTGCGCGGCCTGGTGCCGAACTCGGACCGCGTCGCGCCCGGCGTCGAGGCCGGCGTGCACTCCTACCTCATGGTGCCGGTGCTCGCCCGCGGCATGGTGCTCGGCGGGGCGGAGTTCGTCCGCACCCGCAACCCCGAGCCGTTCACCGCCGCGGACGTCGCCCTCGCCGAGGAGCTCGTCGCCCGCGCCGCCCTCGCCATCGACAACGCCCGGCTCTACCGCCGCGAGCGCGAGACCGCCCTCACCCTGCAGCGCAGCCTCCTGCCGCAGGAGATCCACCGCACGCTCGGCCTGGAGATCGCCCACCGCTACCTGCCGAGCAGCCTCGTCTCCGAGGTCGGCGGCGACTGGTTCGACGTGGTGCCGCTCTCCTGCGGGCGGGTCGCCCTCGTCGTCGGCGACGTCATGGGCCACGGCATCCGCGCCGCCGCCACCATGGGCCAGCTGCGGACCGTCGCCCGCACCCTCGCCACCCTCGACCTGCCGCCCGAGCAGGTGCTGACCCGGCTCGACGAGACGGCCAGCGCCATCGGCGAGGGACAGTTCGCGACCTGCGTCTGCCTCGTCTACGACCCCGTCGACCGCACCTGCCTGGTCGCCTCGGCCGGCCACCTGCCACCCGTGCGGGTCGGCGCGGACGGCTCGTCCAGCCCCGTCGACCTGCCGCCCGGCCTGCCGCTGGGCGTCGGCGGCGCGACCTTCGAGAGCATCGAGTTCACCCTGCCGGTCGGGGCGACGGTCGCCCTCTACACCGACGGCCTGGTCGAACGCCGCGGCCAGGACCTCGACGTGGGCATCGGCCTCCTCGCCCGTACGCTGTCGGGGCGCTCCCGCACGCTGGAGGAGAGCGCCGACGCGGTGCTCGCCACACTGGTCGCCGACGGCACCGACGACGACATCGCGATGATCCTCGCCCGCGCCCTCCCGGTGCCCGCCGAGCGGATCGCCACCCTGCACCTCACCGGGGAGGGCCCGCTCGCGTCGCAGGCCCGGCGCTTCGCCCGGTCCACCCTGCAGGCGTGGGGGCTCGCCGTGCACGCCGACTTCACCGAGCTCATGGTCAGCGAACTCGTCACCAACGCCCTCCTGCACGCCGACGCCCCCCGCCGACTGCGGCTCTACCGCGACGACCGCACCCTCACCGTCGAGGTCGCCGACGCGGGCGGCCACTCGCCGAGGCTGCGCTCCTCCGCCGAACAGGACGAGGGCGGCCGCGGCATGCACCTCGTCAGCGAACTCGCCCACCGCTGGGGCACCCGCCCGACGAAGGAGGGCAAGGTCGTCTGGGCGGAGATCGAACTCCCGCTCAGGGCGGGCGGCTGACGGCCGGTCCGGTCAGGGGCAGCGGATGCCGCTGCCGTCCAGCGCGCTCGTGGCGGTGAGGCCGTACGTCCGCGCGGTGGGGTCGTACCGCAGCTCGACCGTGACGGGGCTGCCGCCGACCGTCCGGGTCCAGCAGCGGTCGAAGGTCTCGACGGCGCCCGTGGCGGATTCAAATGGGTGCGCCACCCAGCCCGACCCGGCCGCCTCGGCGTCGTAGTGGGCGGCGAACTCCCGTTCGCCGGCGGTGTACGCGTAGACGGCGGAGGCCTCGGCGTACCCCGACTCGTCGCTGAACCGGCCGTCCTCGCAGGAGGACGCCACGGCACCGAGCGGGGTGGCGCCCGCCGGGTGCGAGGAGAGCAGCCGCAGGGTGTCCGGGTGTCCGGGGCCCCTCGCCGCCGGGACGGAGCACCCCGGGCGCAGCGCCTCCGGCAGGTACAGCAGCGCGAACGCGGCCGCCGCGACGGCCGTGAGCGCGGCGGCGGTCGCGATGCGGGCGGATCTCTTCTTCACACGGGGTCCTGGGGTCGGTGAGGGGTCGGGCGGCGACACGGGTCCTGAGACCGGTGGGACGGTCTCCCGGTGGCCGGCGGTTCCCGCAGGGACCCCGCCGGGCCCGCGTCGGGCAGGTGACGGTAGGCCCGTCGGCGACGGCGTCCTTCCCGGCCGTCCGGGCCGACCGGGGGAAGTCGCTGCGCCCGATGGTGCCCGACCGGGGGAAGTCGCTGCGCCCGATGGTGCCCGACCGGGGGAAGTCGCTGCGCCCGATGGTGCCCGACCGGGGAAGTCGCTGCGCCCGATGGCGCCCGGCCGGTGACGACCAGGAGTAACCTGGGCACTACCGAAGGCACCTCGCATGCCGGCACCGGACACTGGCGTCGTCTCCGGAGCACGGCAATTCCGGATCCGGCCCTCGGGCGGACCCGGAGACAGGTCGTCGACCATGTCCACCGTTCTCGATCCCGCAACCTCGCCCCTGGCCGCAGCAGCCGCCCCGATGCGGCTCTCGCTGGCGCCCGACGGCGTCCGGCCCGGCCGCCTCGACGGCGCCTGGTGGCCCCGGTCGCGTGATCTCCTCCTCGAAATCCCCGCCCTCGCCGCGGAGCTGGACGCTCGGTGGGGCCGGGTCACCCGGATCACCGTGAATCCGGCGCAGTGGCCGGTCATCCCGCGCCGCATCCCGGTCGCCGGGCGTTCGGTGCATGCCGGCTGGTTCACCGTCGAACAGGACGAGCACATGATCATGGTGTGCTCGTACACCCCCCGGCGGCTCGACCTGCTGGTCGTGCCGCCGTCGACGGACCCGGTCGAGGCCGCCCGGCTGATGGTCCGGGCCGCGGACCCGGCCAACACCTGCACGGCGAGCGCCCTGCTCGCGGAGGGCGCGGAGACCGCGTCAGCCCCCGCGGGGCCGGCCGGTCCCGCGGACGCGCCGGAGGTGCGGGGCTCGGGCTTCCTGCCGTCGGCCGCCGCGCCCGGCGACGTTTCCGGCGACGCCGAGCGGCGCGACGCCGTGGCCCGTACCCGTGCCGCGACGTGGCTGGCGCCCGCCTGACGGCCTGACGGCGCTCCGGCGCATCCCCCGCCCGGGACGGCCGCCCGGGTGAGCCGCCCGGGGCCGAGCGGTTCACCCGCGTGACCACTCCGTCCGGGCCAGGGGCTCGCCGACGGTCGCGTCGTCCTCCCAGACGCACACCCTGATCGCCCGGGGCCCCGGTGCGGGCCGGGACAGCGTGCGCACGAGGACGTCCCGCACGTGGTTGGCCGCCTTCTGGGGCGGCCCGTCGTACTCCAGAGGGTTCGGAACCGGCGAACCCTCCTGGCGGGACCAGTGCCCGTGGTCGTCCTGGGTCTCCAGGACCCATCGGTAGTGCCGCATGCCGGTCTCCTGGGTGCCGATCCGAACGCGAGCCCGCCCCGGACACGACCGTAGGTCCGGCACCGCCCCGCGGCGACCGGGGACGGGGCCGGGCCCGCGTCAGGCCGGGCGCGGCACCAGGAGCCGCAGTGCGCCCGGTGCCACCCGGACGTCGACGGGCAGCGGGCCGATGTACTCGCCGTCGGCGTACGCCGTGATGCCGGGTGAGTCGATGCGCAGCGAGGGCGTCCGGTGGGTCTCCACCTCCTCGTGGCGGACGTGGGTGCCGCTGAACACCGACGGGAAGAACCGGGCCACCCGGTGCCGCGGCATGGCCCGTACCACGGTGACGTCGAGGAGCCCGTCCGCCGGGTCGGCGTCGGGGCAGATCCGCATGCCGCCGCCGTAGCTGCGGGTGTTGCCGACGGCGGCGAGGGTGAGGTCGTGTTCGACGACGGTCCCGTCGGCGAGTTCGATCCGGAACGGCAGCGGCCGCAGGTTGGCGAACTCGACCAGGACGGCCAGGTTGTAGCGCATCCGGCCGCGCGGCCAGGTGAGCCGGTTGGTGCGGTCGCTGACGAGCGAGTCGAAGCCGGTGGCGAGCACCGAGCCGAACCAGCGCGCGGTGCCGTCGGCGGCGGTGGCGTGTCCGAGGTCGACGGTGACGGTGTGCCCGTCGGCGACGACGTCCGCCGCGGCCTCCGGGTCGCCGAGGGGGAGTCCGTGCGCGCGGGCGTGGTCGTTGCCGGTGCCGGCGGGTACGACGCCGAGGGGGACGCCGGTGCCGGCGAGGGCCTGCAGGGCGAGGCTGATCATGCCGTCGCCGCCGGCGACCGCGAGGGCGTCGACGCCGCGGCCGGCCGCCTCGCGGGCGAGCCGTACGGCGTCCTCGGGGTCGGCGCCGGCGGCGTTGACCACCTCGACGCCGCGGGCGCGCAGGCGGGCGGTGGCACGGACGGCGGCCTTCGCCGCGTGGCCGCCGCCGGCCGCGGGGTTGGTCAGCACCAGGACGCTGAGCGGCGGCCGTGCCGTGGTCGGGCCGGTCACGGGATCAGCTTGCCGGGGTTGAGGATGCCGGCCGGGTCGAGGGTGTCCTTGACGGCCCGCAGGATGCGGACGCCGAGGTCGCCGATCTCCCGGCCCATCCACGGGCGGTGGTCGGCGCCGACGGCGTGGTGGTGGCTGATGGTGCCGCCGTCGGCCATGATCGCGTCGCCGGCGGCCCGCTTGGCGGCGTCCCACTGGGTGAGCGGGTCGCCCTGCCGGGCGGCGAGCACGGTGAAGTACAGCGAGGCGCCGGTCGGGTAGACGTGCGAGATGTGGCAGAGCACCAGGGCGCCGGCCAGGTGTTCCCGGAGGGCGGCGGTGACGGAGGCCTTGAGCCGGTCGAGTCCGGCCCAGTCGGTGGCGGTCTCCAGGGTCTCGCAGAGGGCGCCGCAGTCGAGGAGGGCGTCGCGCAGGTACGGCGCCGAGAAGCGGCCGTGCTCCCAGGCGCGGGCGGGTCCGGCGCCGAGAGGGGTGCCGCCGGCGGCGCGCAGCACGGCGTGGGTGCGTTCGTGGCGGGCCGCGGTCTGTTCCTTCGTGCCCTCGAAGACGGTGACGGCGAGGCAGCCGCCGGTGACCCGGTCGCCGCCGATCCGGTCGGTCATGGCGAGGTTGACGGCGGTCTCGGACTCGTCGGAGAGGCGGATGACGGTGGGGCCGGTGCCCTGCTGCTCGACGGCGCGCAGCGCGGCGGCGCCGGTCGTGAAGTCGGGGAAGCTCCACGCCTCGTGGACCTTCTCCGCGGGCAGCGGGTGCACCCGCAGCCGGACCCGGGTGATCACGCCGAACACGCCCTCCGAGCCGAGGAAGAGCTCGCGCAGGTCGGGCCCGGCCGCGGAGGCGGGCGCCCGGCCGAGGTCGAGCACACCGGCGGGGGTGACGACGCGGAGCCCGCGGACCATCTCGTCGAACCGCCCGTACCCGGCGGAGTCCTGGCCGGAGGAGCGGGTGGCGGCGAAGCCGCCGATGGTGGCGTACCGGAAGCTCTGCGGGTAGTGGCCGAGCTCCCAGCCGCGTTCGGCGAGCAGTTCCTCGGCGCGGGGGCCGGTGAGGCCGGCGCCGAGGACGGCCTCGCCGGAGACCTCGTCGAGGACGTGCAGGGCGTCGAGGCGGCGCAGGTCGAGGGAGATGACGGCGGTGAGGCCGCCGCGCAGCGGGTCGACGCCGCCGACCACGCTGGTGCCGCCGCCGAACGGCACGACGGCGATGCGGCGTTCGGCGCAGAGTGCGAGGACGGCGGCGATCTCGTCCTCGCTGCCGGGCAGGACGACCGCGTCGGGGGCGTCCTGCGGGCCGCGGCTGCGGCGGCGCAGCAGGTCGGGGGTGGACTTGCCGCCGGCGCGGGGCAGCCGGTCGGCGTCGGCGGCGCTGACGTGGCCGGGGCCGACGAGGGCGGCGAGTGCCGCGAGGTCGGCGGCGGGGAGGGCGGAGGGGCGGAGCTCGACCTCCTCGGGGGCGAGCGGGGTGTCGGCCGCGTCCGCGGACACGCCGAGGGCGGCGGCCAGCAGGGCCTTGACGTCCTCGGACAGGGGCTTGGCGAGGGCCGGGTCGCCCCAGGCGTCCCACTTCATCGGGGGGAGCGGCAGGGCGGCCGGGCCGCGGTCCTGACCTGCTTGCGTATCGGATGCCATGCGTTACAGTATGACGCATTATGTCAAGTAGTAACGAGAGTGCCGGGGCCCGGACCCCCACCACCGACGACGCGATCCTCGACGCCGCCGCGCACCTGGTCGTCCACCTCGGCCCCCAGCGCACCCAACTGGCCGAGATCGCCCGCCGCGCCGGGGTCAGCAGGCCCACCGTCTACCGCCGCTGGCCCGACGTCCGGGCCGTCATCGGCGCCCTCCTCACCCGCGAGATCCGCCGCACCCAGGAGCAGGTCACCCTGGACGGCGACGACCGCGAGGCCTTCGTCGAGGGCGTCGTCGAGGTCGCCGTCCGCCTGCGCGACAACCCCGTCCTCGGCGCACTCCTGCACTCCGACACCCTCGTCGAGTACGTCGTCGAACGGCTCGGCACCAGCCAGCGCGGCCTCCTCGACGCCATCGGCGCCGCCGTCGTCCAGGGCCAGCGGCACGGCTCCGTCCGCGCCGGCGAGCCCACCGAACTCGCCGCCATGGTGCTGCTCATCGCCCAGTCCACCGTCCAGTCGCACCGCATGGTCGCGCACCTGCTGCCCGAGCAGGCCTGGCGCCGCGAACTGGCCCGCGCCCTGAACGGATACCTCGCGCCATGACCCCCACCGGCAGCACCGTGCTCGACGCCCGCCGCCGCACCGCCGCCCTCCGCGCCCTCGGCGACCGGCCCGCCGTCGACCTGCTCGTCGTCGGCGGCGGCGTCACCGGCGCCGGCATCGCCCTCGACGCCGCCGCCCGCGGCCTGCGGACCGTCCTCGTCGAATCGCGCGACCTCGCCTTCGGCACCAGCCGGTGGAGCTCCAAACTCGTCCACGGCGGCCTCCGCTACCTCGCCTCCGGACGGATCGGCGTCGCCCGCGAGAGCGCCGCCGAACGCGGCATCCTGATGACCCGCACGGCACCCCACCTCGTACGCGCCCTGCCCCAGCTCGTACCGCTGCTGCCCGGCGTCCCCCGGCGGCAGGCCGCCCTCGTGCACGCCGGCCTCCTCGCCGGCGACGCGCTGCGCCTCGCCGCGGGCACCCCCGCCGCCCTGCTGCCCCGCGTGCGGCGGATCGGCGCACCCGCGGCCGTCCGCCTCGCCCCGGCCGTCCGCACCGACGGCCTGCGCGGCGCCCTCGTCGCGCACGACGGCCAACTCGTCGACGACGCCCGCCTCGTGGTGGCCGTCGCCCGCACCGCCGCACAGCACGGCGCCACCGTGCTCACCCGGGTCCGCGCCGAGCAGGTCACCGGAACCTCCGCACGCCTCACCGACACCCTCACCGGCGAGAGCCTGACCGTCACCGCCCGCGCCGTGCTCAACGCCACCGGCGTGTGGGCCGGCGAGGTCGACCCGGCCGTCCGGCTGCGGCCCAGCCGCGGCACCCACCTCGTGCTCGACGCCGCGGCCCTCGGCCGCCCGCGTGCCGCGCTCACCGTGCCCGTACCCGGCTCCACCGGCCGCTTCGTCTTCGCGCTCCCGCAGCAGCTCGACCGGGTCGTCCTCGGCCTCACCGACGAGGACGCGCCCGGGCCGGTCCCCGACGAGCCGCAGCCGACGGACACCGAGATCACCTTCCTGCTCGACACCGTCAACACCGCGCTGCGCACCACGCTCACCCGGGCCGACGTCCGCGGCGCCTTCGCCGGGCTGCGCCCGCTGATCGACCGGGGCGGCGGCGCCACCGCCGACCTGTCGCGCCGGCACGCCGTACTGGAGTCGCCCACCGGAGTGATCACCGTGGTCGGCGGCAAACTCACCACCTACCGGCGGATGGCCGAGGACGCCGTCGACACCGCCGTCCGCCTCCGGGGCCTGCGCGCCGGGCCGTGCACCACGGCCCGCCTCCCGCTGGTCGGCGCCCCCGCCCACCGCGACTCCGGCCCGGCCGCGTCCTCCGGCGCCCCCACCTCGCTGACCCTGCGTCACGGGGCGGCCGCGGGAGCCGTCCTCGCCGCCGACGTGCCCCGGCCCTGCGACGCCGTCGCCGAGGGCATCGACGTCACCCGCGCCGAGATCGCGTACGCCGTCACCCACGAGGGCGCCCTCGACGCCGCCGACGTGCTGCACCGCCGCACCCGCATCGGCCTCGTCCCCGCCGACGCCGAACGCGCCCGGCCCGCCGTCGAGGAGATCATCGGACTCGTCCGCGGACGGGAGTGACACCGACGGCCTCACCGAGCCGACCTGGCGAAGTGTCAGGCGATCCGTCCGGCCGCCCGCTAGCCTGACCGCCAGGATGATCGGGGGGCCGGTCACGGTGATGGGCGGGGTGGGTATGAGGATCGGTCTGGCCGACGCGGTGGCCGCGGTGCGCGACGAACTGATGGAGGCGGCCACGCGGGGCGAGGGCCGGGCACTGGCCTTCGACGTCGGCCCGGTCGAGATGGAGTTCGAGATCGAACTCCGAGCGGAGGCCAAGGCCGGCGGCAAGTTCCGGGCCTGGGTCGTCTCCGGCGAGGCCGAGGCCGGAGTGTCCCGCGGCAGCACGCACCGGGTGTCCTTCACGCTCACCCCGCGCACCCGCGACGCCGTCCCCGCCCCGGGTTCCTTCAGCATCAACGACCGCCGCGACCACGACCTCGGGCACGAGGCCGTGGACGACGACGCCGAGGACTGACGGGGGCGCAGCACCGACCGGACCGCCGTACGCGGTCCCGGTGCGGGCGGACGGGAACGCGAGGGGGAGCAGTGGATCGCGAGCGGCTGGTCGGAGTCCTGGGCGAGGACACCAGAGGCAGCGGATACGTCGTCGGGCCGCGCCTGGTGCTGACCTCGGCGCACGTCGTCGGCGAGGCGGGGACGCCGGTCACCGTGCTGAGGCCCGGCCGGAGACGGCACGACCACGCCGTGGTGGTCTGGCGCGGCACGCCGCACGGACGCGACGACGCAGCCCTGGTGCGCGTCGAGGCCGCCGAGTGGCGGGAGCCGGCGGGCACGGCGGAACCCTGGGGCCGGATGGCCACCACGCGGACCGGCCAGCTGTGCGAGACCTGGGGGATCCCCGGGGTGATCCGGCGCGCCGGAACGGCCGAACGGCCGCACCCGCCCTCGGAGGCCATGCAGCTGACGGGAACGATCAACCCGGGCAGCGGCTACGTCGAGAAGCGCCACCTCCTCGCCCTCACCGAGCACTCGATGCGGGAGTGGCCGGCCGACGGGCCGGTGTGGGCGGGCCTGTCGGGTGCGGCCGTGGTCTGCGGCGGGCTCCTCGTCGGCGTCGTCAAGGCGGAGGTGCCGGGCTTCGGCCACGGCCTGCTGGAGGTGGTGCCGGCCTACCTCCTGCACACCGACGACGGCTTCCTGAAAGCCCTGAAGGACAACGCCGCCTCCTCGCTGACCCTGGGCCAGGTGGAGTTCGACGAACTCCACGCACGGGACACCCCGGCGCCGTCCGAGGGCCTGCTCCCACCGGGCAGCCTGCTCCAGGCCGGCCGGCAGGTCGTCGCCTTCTCCGGCCGCGAGGAGATCCTCACCCGGCTCAGGCGGTGGTGCGAACCCGCCGGGTTCGGCGTCCGGCTGCTCCACGGGCCCGGAGGCCAGGGCAAGACCCGCCTCGCCGCCCGGCTGGGGGAGGTGCTGCAGGCCGCCGACCGCCGGTGGACGGTGCTCTGGCCCGACCCCGGCGCCGGTCCGGCGGAGCTGACCCGGCTGCGGGACACCGCGGAGCCCCTGCTGGTGGTGCTCGACTACGCGGAGACCCGGCAGGACGAGCTCGCCGCACTGCTGCGGGCCGGCACGCTCCACCGCGGCGGCGTCCCGCTGAAGGTGCTCCTGCTCGCCCGCACCGCGGGCGAGTGGTGGGACAACGCCGGGTACGCGCCCGGCGGTGCCGTGCTGGGCGGCGCGCCGACGGACGAACTGCCGGTCCTCGCACCCGACCACGAGACCCGCGCGCTGCTCTACCGGCAGGCCGCGGCCTCCTTCGCCGAACGGCTGGCCGGCCCGGCGCACGCACCGGGCGGGAACGGCTGGGCCGCGCTCGCGAAGGACCTGCCCGACCCCGGGCCCCGGGCCCTGCCGTCCGGCAACGTCCTGACGCTCCACATGACGGCCCTGGCGGACCTCCTCGACGCCGCGCTCCGCAGTGCCCCCGGCCGCGCCGACGGGCCGACGCCCGCCGAGGCCACCGACCCGGACACCGACCCGTATGACCGGAAGGACGCCGAGGACCGCATCCTCGACCACGAACGGGCGTACTGGACCAAGGTCGCGGGGCAGCACCCCCTGCCGCACGGCCTCGTCCGCCGACGCTCCCTGGCCGACGCCCTCGCCACCGTGGTGCTGCTCGGCGGCGTGCCCCTGCAGGAGCACGAACGGGAGGACCTCCTCCGGCGCACGCCCGTCCTCTCCGGCCTGCACGACCACGAACTCCTGGTCGTCCGGGAGTGGATCGAGGCCGTCTACCCGTCCGCCGAGCGGGATCCCTGGGAGATCGTCCAACCGGACAGGCTGGCCGAGCGCTTCATCGGCAGGCACCTGCTGGAGAACCGCAGACTCGTGCACACCCTGCTGGCCCCGGCCGACACGCGCCGCCCGCCGGCGGGCCCGGTCGGCGCGGCGCAGTCGGCCCGGCTGCTCACCCTGCTCTCGCGGGCGGCCGCGCACCCGCCGCTGGCCGGCACGCTCGACGACCTGATCGTCGACGTCTGCACCCGCCACGCGGACCTTCTCGGGACGGTCACCATCGACGTCGCCACCCAGGTCGAACGGCCGCAGCCGCTCGTCGACGCCCTGACACGGCGCACCGAGGACCAGGAGGTGTCGATCCCGGCCCTCGCCGAGCTCGCCGACCACCTGCCCCGCACCTCGCACGCGCTGGCGGCGTGGGCGCTCCACCTGGTGGAGCGGCTGGTGGCACTGCGCCGGGCCGCCGGCACCGGCACCGTCGAGGACAGCGTCGCGCTCGGCGCCGAGCTGCGCCATCTCGCCAAACGGCTCCTCTGGACGGGCCGGACCGCCGAGGCCCTGACCGCCGCCGACGAGGCCGTCGACCTGTTGCAGCCGCTCCTGGCGACCCACCCGCAGAGCGCCAGGGTGCATCTGGCCGCCGCCCTGAACAACCGGTCGGTGTGCCTCGGCGTGCTGGGCCGGCGTACCGAGGCGCTCCCACCGGCCCTCGAAGCGGTCGCCCACTACCGCATCGTGGTCGGCACCGAACCCGTGCCCGAGGACGCCCGGGGCAACCTGGTCACCAGTCTCGGCGGCCTCGCCGCCACACAGAGCAGGCTCGGACGGAACCCGGAGGCCCTGGAGGCGATCCAGGAGGCGGTCGGCATCCAGCGCGGGCTGGTGCGGGCCGGCGCACCCGAGGCGGAGGCCGGCCTGGTGGCCCAGCTCAACAACCTCGCCATCCGCCACACCGACACCGGCCACCACCGCGAGGCCTTCGAGGCGGCCTCGGAGGCGGCGGAACGCTGCGAGCCACTGGCCGACCGGCACCCCGACGCCCACCTGCCCGAGCTGGCCATGGTGCTGGGCACGCTGTCCACCTGCCACGGTGACCTGGGCAACCCGGAGAAGGCGCTGGCGCTGGTGCGGCGGTCCGTCGACATCCGCGAGCGGCTCTTCCGGGAGCGCCCGGAGAGCTTCCGCCACCTCCTCGCCATGGCACTCAACTCGCTGGCCATCGACCTGGGCGAGCTGGGGCACGTCGCGGAGTCCGTCCGCACCGCCGAGCGGTCGGTCGGGCTCTACCGGGAACTCGTCGCACAGGAACCGGACGGCCACCGCCCCGAGCTGGCCATGGCACTGAACACCCTGGCCAACCAGTACAGCAGCGCCGACGACGGCGAGCCGGCCCTGGCGGCGGCCGAGGAGGCCGCCCGCATCTACGCCGAGCTCGACGAGGCGACCCCCGGGGTCTTCGCCGCAGACCTGGCCATGGGCATGTTCACCCGGGCCAACTGCGAGGCGGCCGCCGGACGGCCCGACGAGGCCATCGCGTCGCTCTTCGCGGTCGTGGCGGCCTGCCGTGAACTCGCTGCCTCGGAACCCCGCGCGAACGCCGGCAGCCTCGCCCGAGCGCTGCACAACCTCCGCATCTGCCTTGTGGCCGCCGACCGGACGTCCGAGGCGATGGACCTCGTCGACGAGGCCCTCGCGACCTACGCCGACCCCGACCGGGCCGGGGCCGACGACCTCCATCCCGTGATCGTGGAACTGCTGAACAGCCGCGCCACGTGCCTGGACACGCTCGGACGGACGGACGAGGGCCTGGCGCCCCTGCGCCTGGCGGTGGAGATCGCCCGCAGGCGGGCGGACGGCCCCGGGGGCGCGGGAACGGCCGCCCTGGTCGGCCAGCTGGGACTGCTCGCCGCCTTCGCGTTCCGCGTCAGGAGGCGCGCCGAGGCGGCCGGGACCGTGGCCGAGGCGATCGCGCTGCTGCGGAGCCGGGCACGGACCGAGCCGGAGCGGTACGAGGCCGACCTGGCCGGCACCCTGAGCCACCAGGTGAACCTCCTGGGGTCGATCGCGCGGTACGACGAGGCCGAGGCGGCGGCCCGCGAAGCGGTCGCCGTCCGGTGCCGGGTCGCCGACCGCGACGGGGCCGCCGCGCGGATCCACGTCGCCGCCGGACTCACCGGCCTCGCCGAACTCCTGATGATGCGGCTGAGCCCTCGGCAGGCGCTGGAGGCCCTCGACCTGGCGCGGGACCACGAACGGCGGATGACGCCCGAGGAGGCCGCCGCCCACGAGTCGGTTCTGGCCTTCGGCCAGCGCTTCCGCGGACTGCTCCTGTTCATGGTCGGGCGCCGCACGGAGGCCCTCTCGACCGTCCGGGAGGCCGTGGCCGCCGCCGACCGCTTCGCCGAAACCGCCCCGGGCCGGATGCCCGGACTGCCCGTGGTGCTGTTCGCGGCCGGATCGGTGCTGACCGACCTGGAACTCCGCGAGGAGGCCCTGCCCCACCTCGAACGTGCCGTCGCCCTGTGCCGGGCCCCCGTGGAGGCGGGAGAGGCCGGGTACGAGATCATCCTGGCCACCTGCCTCGGCACGCTGGCCGCCTGCCTGGCCCTGGAGCCCGCCCAGCCGGAGCGGGCCCTCGCGGCCACCACCGAGGCGCTGGAGATCTGCCGCCGGCTCGCTGCGGACGACCCGGAGGCCGGAGTGGGCCTCCTCGCCCGGGCCACCACGCAGCAGGGGCTGCGGCTCGCGGAGGCGGGCCGCAGCGAGGAGAGCCTCCGGCTCACGGCGGAGGCCGTGCGGCTGGGCCGCGCGCACCTGGCGGTCGATCGCGACGCGCACGTCCTCGAACCGGTCGACGCCCTCCACGCCTTCGCCGTGGCCCGCCGGCTCGCCGGCGTGGAGCACACGGAGGCACTGGCCGCGATCGACGAGGCCGTCGCCCTGCTGGAGGGCCTGGGGGAGCGGGAACCACACCTGGCCGGGCAGTTGACCGGCAAGGCCGCGGCCCTCCGCGCCCTGCTGCTCGGCGCGGTCGCCGAGGAGGCGGCAGCGCGGTCGCCGGAGCGATAGCCGACCGACCCGACGGGGTGCGCTCCCGACCGGAGCACACCCGGGACTCCCGGCCTCGCCGCCGGCCCGGGGCGCCACCGGACGGCCGTTCGACCCTGCACTACGCTGCTGACCCGGTGTCAACCGGCGGAGGGGGAGCACAGTGCCGGTGTACGGGGAACTCGGCGAGGCCGAACGGCGGCTGTGGGAGGCGTTCGAACGAGGGGAGCACCTCGACCTGGGCGGGTGCGAGGATCGCGACATCCGGGCGGACGTCCTTACGGCCCTGCTCCTCGGCGGTGGGCCCGCACCCGTCGACGGGCGGGTCGGCCGCCTGGAGCTCACCGGGGCCCGGATCACCGGCCGGCTCGACCTCGGCGGAGCCGCGGTCGACCTGCCCGTGCAGTTCACCGCGTGCGCGTTCGACGAGCAGGTCGTGCTCCGCGGGGCCGGCCTCCGCTCCACCACGTTCCTCCGCTGCAGCCTCCCCGGCCTCGACGGCTGGCTGCTCCGCGTCGACGGCAACTTCTTCCTGGAGGACTCCGTCATCGACGGGCGCCTCACCCTCACGCGCGCCCACATCGCGGGCGAACTCAGGCTCAGCGGCGTCCGGCTGACGGCGACCGAACGGCTCGGAGCCGACGCCGCGGCCGGGCCCGCCTGGGCGCTGTGGGCGGGCGGTCTGGTCATGGAGGGCGGCTGCTTCGCCCGCAAGGGCTTCCACGCCCGCGGCGGCCTGCGCCTGGTCGGCGCCGAGTTCGGCGGCGGGCTCTTCATGGAGGGTGCCGTGCTCGACAACCCCGGCGGCGACGCCCTCACCGGCGACGACCTCACCGCCTCCACGATGATCCTCGCCGACGGCTTCACCGCCCGCGGCGCGATACGGCTGCCCGGAGCGACCGTCCGCAGCAAGCTCTCCCTCGACGGTGCCGTGCTGCACGGCGACGGCACCACCGCCCTGGACGCCACCCGCCTCACCGCCGGCGACCTCCACCTCACCCCCGCCGCCCGCCCCGAAGGCAGCGTCGACCTGCGCGACGCGCAGGTCGCGGTCATCCACGACAACGCGCACGGCCGCGCCGCCAGCACCCGCCTCGACGGCCTCGCCTACACCTCGCTCCAGGGCGCCACCGGCCTCGCCGAACGGCTCGCCTGGCTCACCGGAACACCCGGCTACACGCCGCAGCCGTACGAACAGCTCGCCGCCTGGTACCGGCGGATCGGCCACGACGACGACGCCCGACGCGTGCTGCTCGCCAAACAGCGCCGCCGCCGGCGCACGCTGCACCCGCTCGGACGGGCCTGGGGCGGCATCCTCGACGTCACCGTCGGCTACGGCTACCGCCCCTGGCAGGCGGCCCTCTGGCTGCTCGCCCTCGTCGCCGCGGGCACCGTCGCCTTCGGCCACGGCGGCCGGCCCTCCGCCGCCCAGCCCGGTCAGGGCGCCCCCTTCAACCCGCTGATCTACACCGTCGACCTGCTGATCCCGATCGGAGGCTTCGGCCAGCGCACCGCCTGGTACTGGACCGACGCCCACCAGTGGCTCGGCTACGCCCTCGTCGCCGCCGGGTGGATCCTCACCACCGCGGCGGTCGCCGGTGTCACCCGCTCCCTCAACCGCACCTGAGCCCCCGCCGCGGCGGCGTGCACGCGCGGCGGGGGCGACCGGTCCCCGGCGGGCCGTCAGGAGGCGGCCCCGCCACCTCTCCCGGCGAGCCGCCGACCGACTACCAGACGGTGATGCCGCAGTTGGTGGCGCCGAGGCTGGCGTTGTTCAGGCAGACGCGCGAGGCCGCGTCGGTGCCGTTCCAGTGGTACGCGGTGGCCCGCTGGTTGTTGTACATGTCCAGGACCCCGGAGACGGTCGTCCACGGGTAGCCGCCGTCGCCGACCCGCTGCCGCTGGAGCCAGATCGAGCAGGAGTTGTTGTGCGAGCTGGTGCCGCGGGCCTGCACGTACCCGTCGTCACGCCTGTACATCTCCACCCAGCAGTCGGCGAAGCCCCACCGGGTGCCGGGGACGGGAGCCTCGGCCGCCGAGGCGGCAGGGGCGAGGACGACGGTGCCGGCGGCCAGCGCAACGGTCGCGACCGCGGAGGCGGTGAAACGGCGGAGGACGGTCATGGGTCTCCTCGAACTCTCGGACGGGCGGGGCGGTCCGGGGGCACCGACGGCCCCGGTCCGGCGTCACCGACCGAGGACCGGCCGGCACCGCCAGACACTTCCATCCCGTGACCGCCCGGCACAGGACGTCCCGGTGGAGACGGCACGCACGGCACAGTGCACGGCACGCAGCGCACATCCGTTCCCGGACGCCCCAGCGGCAACAACCCTGCCGGCGGCTTCGCCCGAAGGCCCCGACCCGGCATGTCGGCTCGGCTATGGTCGGGCCGTATGAGGACGATGGACCTGGTGTTCGACAGCGGCCGGCTGCCGCCCGCCGAGCGGATCGAGGCCTGGGAGGAGGTCACCGCACGGGCCATGACCCGCACCCGCTTCACCATCGGCGAGCCCGCCGCGTTCAGCGCCTCGATCCGTGCGATGAGCGTGGGCGCCGGCCTGCTCTGCGCACTGAGCTACACCGCCCTGCGCTCCACCCGCACCGCCGACATGATCCGCAAGGACGATCCGGAGCACTACGCCTCGCCCTCGTCCGCTCCGGCAACCAGGCCATCGACCAGCACGGCAGGTCGCACCGGCTCCGGCCCGGAGAGCTGGTCCTGTACGACAGCTCCCGCCCCTTCGACACCGACGTCCCGCCCGAGCCCCGCGCCACCAGCCTCGTCCTGAACTTCCCCAAGAACCTCGTGCCCCTCAGCGCGGACCGCCTCACACCGCTGCTCGCCACCCCGCTCGGCCGCACCGGCCTCAGCGCGATGGCCGGACGGTTCCTCACCTCCCTCGCCGCGGAGGCCGACCACCTCAGTGCGCCGGACCGCAGCCGGCTGCAGACGAGCACCCTGGACCTCGTCACGGCCCTGCTGGCAGCCCGCAGCGACCAGGCCGCCAAACTGCCGCCCGACACCCGCGCCCACGTCCTGAGCCTGCGCATCGACACCTTCATCGCGACCCGCCTCGGCTCACCGGACCTGACCCCCGCCACCATCGCCGCCGCCCACCACATCTCGCTGCGCACCCTGCACCGGGTGTTCCGGCAGCGCGGCACCACCGTCGCCGCCACCGTCCGCGCCCAACGCCTGGAACGCGCCCGGAACGACCTCGCCGACCCCCTGCTGCGCCACCTGGACATCGCCGCCATCGCCGCCCGCTGGGGCTTTTCCCGGCCCGGCGACTTCAGCCGGGCCTTCCGCGCGGCGTACGGGCGGCCACCCGGCGAGTACCGAACGCCCGGACGGCGGCCGACGGGGGCGGGGACGGGGGCGGGGGCGGGGGCGGGCTGATTCAGTCCCCGCATCCCCGGTGAGCGCAGGCGCCACCGCTCCGCGGGCGCCACTCGGGCGACGATCCCGCCGCCCCGGCCCGCGCGGGCCGGGGCGGGCCCGCGCTGCCCGTCAGCCCACCGGCTGGTGGGCCCGACCGGCCGTCGCGGGCCCGGCGGTCCCGGGGGCGGCGGCCGTGTGCGGGGCGGTCGCCGTGCCGGGGCGGTCGCGCAGGAGCCACCAGGCGAGACCGGCCGAGGCCAGCAGCAGGGCAGCGGCGAGCCAGGCCGCGACGTTGACACCGTGCAGGAAGGCCAGCCGGGCGTCGTCGACCAGCCGGGCGCCGACCGGCCCCGGCAGCGAGGCGGCGCTCTGCAGCGCACCGCCGATCGACTCGCGGGCCTGGCTCGCGGCGGACGCCCCGACGCCCGCGGGCACGCTGAGCGCGCCCGCGTAGATCGCGGTCACGACGGAGCCCACGAGGGCGATGCCGAGTGCGGTGCCCAGCTCGTACGCCGTCTCCGACACCGCCGAGGCGGCGCCGGCCTTCTCGGCGGGCGCGGCACCGAGCACGAGGTCGGAGGCGAGCGTGTAGACCACGCCCTCGGCGGTGCCGACGGCGAGGAACGCGGCGCCGAGCAGCAGGTACGTGCTGTCGCGGTGCAGCAGGCCGAGCAGGGCGATGCCCGCGCCCATGGCCAGGAGAGCGGCCGTCAGGGTGAAGCGGGCACCCGTACGGCGGGCCAGCCAGGCGGTGAGCAGCCCGCCGACGACGGCGCCGACGAAGGCCGGCATCTCGGCGACACCCGCTTCCAGCGGCGACATGCCCCGCACCAGCTGCAGATACTGCGACATGAAGAACACCACGCCGGAGAGCCCGATCAGCGAGGTCAGCGAGCCGACCACGGCGGCGGTGAACCGGCGGTCCGCGAACAGCCGGACGTCCAGCAGCGGCGACTCCAGGCGCAGCTGGCGGCGGACGAAGAGGGTGAGGGCGGTGGCGCCCGCGAGGAACGCGGCAGGCACCGCGGGCTCCGCGAACGGGCCGTGCGCGGCGGCCTCCTTCACCGCGTAGACGACGCCGATCACGCCGGCCATGGAGAGGACGACGCTGGGGGTGTCCCACCGGCCGGGCCGGGGGTTGCGGGACTCGGGCAGCAGCCAGGCGCCGAGCACCAGCAGCAGTGCCAGCACCGGCAGGTTGAGCAGGAAGACCGAGCCCCACCAGAAGTGCTCCAGCAGCAGGCCGCCGACGAGCGGCCCGAGGGCGGCGCCGGCCGTCGCGCCCGCGCCCCAGATGCCGATGGCGGTGGCGCGCTCCCGGGCGTCCGGGAAGAGGGCGCGGATCAGCGACAGCGTGGACGGCATGATGGTCGCGCCGGCGACGCCGAGCAGCGCCCGGGCGAGGATCAGCCAGCCGGGGCCGGGCGCGTACGCGGCGAGCACGGAGGCGGCGCCGAACGCGGTGGAGCCGAGCAGCAGCAGCCGCTTGCGGCCGATGCGGTCGCTGAGGGCGCCCATGCTGACGAGCAGCCCGGCGAGGACGAAGGAGTAGGCGTCGCCGATCCAGAGCAGCTGGGTGCCGCTGGGGCGGAGGGTCTCGCTGATGGAGGGGATGGCGAGGGAGAGCACGGTCGCGTCGACCGCGACCAGGGTGACGGCCAGGACGAGTACGCCCAGGCCGGCCCAGCGGTGCTGCGCGCGGGCCTGGACGTGGGTGCCGGTCATGAGGGTTCTGTTCTCCTGAGGGCTCCTCCGAGGAAGAGCTCGGTGAGCGAGTAGGCGCCGTCGCGGGGGGCCAGGCGTCCGTCCTGGACGGCCCAGCCGACGCCGGCGACGAGGTCGAAGAAGGCTTCGCTGAGCCAGCCGGCCGACAGTTCGATGCGGAAGACGCCCTGCTGCTGGCCGCGGAGGAAGAGCGCGCGGACGCGCTCGTCCTGGACGTCCCAGAGCGAGTTGATCTCGGGGTCGTCGTAGAGCTGGTTCTCGCCGGCGAGGAAGGCGCACAGGGCGGCGTCCGGGACGACGGCCTCGACGAGGCGGCGCAGCGCGTCGCGGGCGTCGCCGTCCTCGATGCGGGCGGTGTCGCAGGCCTCGGCGAACTTGCGGAGGCTGAGCATGCCGACCTCGCGGATCAGCGCCTCGCGCCCCGGGAAGATCCGGTGCAGCGTGGCCCGGCTGATGCCGGCCGCGCGGGCGATCTCGTCGAGGTGCGCGTTGGGGCGCCGGGAGAGCACGCCGACGGCGGCTTCGAGGACGGAGTCGCGATCGGTGGCCATGGATCGAGCTTAGCGCATGTGAGACATGGACGTCTCATGGGAGGGCTGGCTGTCTCGTTCGGTGGACCGGACGGTCATCATCCGGGACCACGTCCGACGTCCTGCCGAACCGGCCCGTCGAAACCCCCGTACGGTCGGCGCACCGGGAGGTGCGAGGGGGTTCACCCCGCCCACGGGGACGATCGCGTCGATTCCGGGCAGCGGCACCGAACTCCCGGCGGCGTACGCCCACCACTGCCGCGTCCGCGAACGCGAAGACGACGACCTGATGCGCCCCGGGGGCGGTCGCCCGGGCCGACGGCCCACCCGGCCGTGTCGGTCGGCCGGGCCGTCCGGAGAGCCGAAAAACCGGGGACGGCGGGTGCCGTCCCCGGTGGGGAGGGTGGGCCGGGCGGCCGGGTCAGCTCTGGTTGTAGAAGCCGGTGCCGTCCAGCGGGCGGTCGATCACGGTCACCTCGACCTCGGCCGGGGTGAGCAGGAAGACCCGGCGGGCGATCCGCTCGATGCCGCCACGGGTGCCGAACACCAGCCCGGAGGCGAAGTCGACCATGCGCTTGGCCTCGGGGTCGTCCATCTCGGTCAGGTCCATCACGACCGGGGTGCCGGCGCGCAGGTGCTCGCCGACGGTGCGCGCGGCCTCGAAGCCGGTCGGCCGCAGCGAGACGATCTTCGCCGCCGGGGCCGGCACGGAGGGCAGCGTCTCCTCGGTGTCCCACGGATCGTCGTAGACCGCAGCAGGGTAGTTTCCGGAGGGCATCAACCACCCGTTGTGGTGCTCGTCGCGAAGTGCTCCCATGCCGCGCCTCCCTCTCCGTCCCGTACGCGTCCCCCGGGTGAGCGTGTCTTTTTGACACGTCATCCACTTGTTGGAACTGTCCGAGTATCGCACTGATCACCGGTTCGGTGCCTGCACGCGACCGCAGTGCGGCTCGTGGCGTGGCCCCGGGTCGGGATGAACCCGACATTCGGTGCGACGCAGCAGGTGGCCGGACGGTTCCGTGGCTGGACCTTATCGGTGAACGGAGTCGGCAAGTTGACTATTCGTCAACGATCGTGTAACTCCGTCACTCTCCCGTGGCACCGTCGATCCGCTCGCGGAGGAGGTCGGCGTGGCCGTTGTGCCGCGCGTACTCCTCGATCATGTGGACGAGGATCCAGCGCAGCGTGACCTCCTCGCCCCGGCGCAGCCGCTTGCCCGGGGTCTCCGGCGGCAGCCCGGCGGCAGCCTCGCGCGCGAGCCCGACCTGCGTGCGGAAGGTCGCCAGGTCGGCCTCCGGGTCGGCGCCGTCGACCTGGTTGAAGTCGCCGTCCTCGTCCTCGGAGGTCCAGTAGATGCCCTCCTCGAACTCCTGGCCCTGGAGGATGCCGAGGAACCAGTGCCGTTCCACCTCGGCCATGTGGCGCACCAGGCCCAGCAGGGACAGCGACGACGGCGGCACCGAGCGCTCGCGGAGCTGCTCCGGGGTCAGGCCCTCCGTCTTCAGCAGCAGCGTGGCGCGGTGGTAGTCGAGCCACGCGGTGAGCATGGCGGTCTCGTCGGCGGCGAAAGGCGGATCGATGCGTTCGGTCGTGGTCATGCCGCATATCCTGATGCAGCGTCGGGAGGGGCTGCCACCCAATAACGCGACCGCCCGGGCCGTCCGCACAGGACCCCGGGAGCCGGGACGGACAAGGGGGGAACCGTGAGGGCCGGTCTGATGGGGGTCAATCTGCTGGTCCGCTTCCTGCTGGAGCTCTGCGCCCTCGCCGCGCTCGCCGTCGGCGGCTGGGCCGCGCCGGGCCCGGTCGTGGTGCGCGCCCTGCTCGCCGTCGTCCTGCCACTGGCCGCCGCCCTGCTGTGGGGCCGCTACGCCGCCCCGAACGCGCCGGTGAAGTCGCCCGCCGCCTGGCTGCTGACCCAGCTGCTCGTACTCGGCGGCGCGGTGCTCGCCCTGGCGCTCGCCGGCCACCCGCTCGCCGCCGCGCTGCTGGCCGGTGCGGCGGCCGTCAACACCGCTCTGCTGGTGGCCCTGGGCCGGCTGCGGCCGCCGGTCAGGCCGTAGGCCCGACGGCGACCGGTACGGGGTCGGGTGCCGGCGCCGCGGTCCCGGCGGTGACTGCGCCCGCGGCTGCCGTCGCGGCCGCGGCCGCGCGGCGGGACCGCCACAGCGAGTACCCGCTCGCGGCGCTCAGCAGCACGATCAGCCCCGTCGGGACGAGGAAGGCCGCCGACGTCGGCGAGGACGCACCGGCCCCGGCCGCGACGTACGCGGCGGTGCCGGGCAGCACGCCGAGCGCGGTCGCCCCGAGGTACGGGCCGGGGCGCACCCCGGAGACCGCGCAGGCGTAGTTCGCCGCCTGGAACGGCACGCCCGGGACCAGCCGCAGCATCAGCACGCTGCGGAAGCCCCGGTCGGTGAGGCGGCGGTCCAGCGCGGCCGCGGCGCGGGTGCGGAGCAGCGGGCGCAGCGCGTCCCGGCCGAGGGTGCGGCCGAGCACGAAGGCCGCGGCGGCGCCGAGGGTGGTGCCGGCCACGGCCAGCGGCAGGCCCTGGGCGACGCCCAGCAGCAGCCCGGCCGCCGCGTTGAGCGCGGGCTTGGGCACGAAGGCGAGCGTGCCGAGGGCGTACACGGCGAGGGCGAGCGGTAGCTGCCACGGGCCGTCGGCGCTGCGCAGGGCGTCGGCCGGGCTCCAGAGCAGCAGCGACCCGGCGGCCGCGGCGAGCAGCACGACGAGCAGGGCGAGGCGCAGCCGGGCCCGGCCGGCGCTCACCCGGGCAGCCCGGCGGGAACGGCGGGCCCGGCGCTGCCTGCGGGGCGTGCCGCGGCGGGCCTGCCCGGGGGGAGGCGGAGCTCCTTGAGACGGGTGATGTCGAGGGCGTGCCGGGCGCCCTCGACCCGCTGCGGGTCGTGGCGGCCGTCCGGTGTCTCGATGATCAGCGGCACGCCGGCGGTGGCCGGGTGGGCGAGGAGTTCGGCGAAGGCGGCGGTGCCGATGTGGCCGGCGCCGATGTTGGCGTGCCGGTCCTTGCGGGCGCCGACGACGTCCTCCGAGTCGTTGGCGTGGATCAGCCCGAGGCGGCCGGGGCCCACGGCGTCGGCGAGTTCCTCCAGCATCCGTGCGGTGCCGCCGGGCGCGGCGAGGTCGTGCCCGGCGGCGAAGGCGTGGCAGGTGTCGAGGCAGACGCCGAGCCGGGGGTGGTGGTCGAGGGCGGCGGCGTAGTCGGCGAGGTCGGCCATGCGTCCGCAGAGCGAGCTGCCCTGGCCGGCGGTGGGCTCCAGCAGCAGGCGCGGTGAGTCGTCGCCGTGTGCGTCCGACTCGTCGAGCAGCGGCAGCACCTGCGCGCGGAGGTGCGCGAGGGCGGCCTCGCGCGGGCCGCAGAGCGCGGAGCCGGTGTGCACGACCACGCCGAGGGCGCCGATGGCGCGGGCCCGGTGCAGCGAGTGGCGCAGCGACTCGGCGGAGCGCTCGCGGGTGGCGTCCGACCCGGAGCCGAAGTTGATCAGGTAGGGCGCGTGCACGTACGCCGGGATACCGGCCTCGGCGCAGGCCTCGCGGAACGCCTCGTCCTGTCGTGGGTCGCCGGGCGGGGTCGCCCAGCCGCGCGGGTTGGCGACGAAGACCTGCACGGCCTCGGCGCCCACCCGGCGCGCGTACGCCAGCCCGGTGCCGACCAGCCCGCGGCCCGCGACGGGCACGTGGGCGCCGACGGGGTTGCGCCGTGCGGGGAGGTCCATGGCGGCGAGCATGCCCGATGGGGTGCCGCGGGTGGAAATCGGGTGCCGGTGCCGGTGCGCTGCGGGTGCCGGTGCGTCGCGGGCCCGTGCCGCGGCCCGGGGCGTCGAGGCCGGCTGACGTCCCGGGCCGGGTGGGCGGTGCTGCGGGTCAGTCGGCGCGGGTGCCGGCGGGTCGGCGGGTCGTGCTGCCGGCCGGGGCGCCGGCGGTGGGTGCGGTGCGCCGCCGCCGTCCGAGGACGCCCGCCGACGGCACGAGGGCGGCGGCCATCAGCGTGACCACGGCGAAGGAGACGGTGAGCGAGCTGATCTGGGCGATGCCGCCGACGATCGCGGGGGCGACCAGGCCCGAGGTGTAGGTGACGGTGGCGACGCCGGCGATGGCCTGGCTGGCGTTGCCGCCCGCGCGGCCGGCGGCGGCGAACGCCAGCGGGACGACGACGGCGACGCCGAGGCCGATCAGGGCGAAGCCCGGGATGGCCAGGTACGGCGTGCGGGCGAACACGACGAGGAGGCCGCCGGCGGTGGCGACGGTGCCGCCCAGCCGTACCGTGCGGACCGGCCCGAGGCGGTCGACGACGTGGTCGCCGGCCAGCCGTACGACGGCCATGGTGGCGGCGAAGACGGCGTAGCAGGCGGCGGCGGTGCCCGCGGAGGAGCCGGTGACGGCCTTGATGTAGACGCCGCTCCAGTCGACGCTGGCGCCCTCGGCGAAGACGCCGCAGAAGCCGACCAGTCCGATGAGCAGGGCGGCGCGCGGGGGCAGGGCGAAGCGGGGCGGGGCCTCCTCCCCGGCCGCCGGGCGGACGTCCAGCAGGAGACCGGAGACGCCGTACCCGAGGCAGGTGAGGATCAGGGCGACCACCGCGTAGTGCAGCCGGGGGTCGACGCCGAGGTGGGCGGCGAGCACGCCGAATCCCGAGGCGGCCAGCCCGCCGACGTACCACAGGCCGTGCAGGCCGGACATGATGGAGCGGTCGAGCCGGGACTCGACCTCGACGCCCTGCGCGTTCATCGCGACGTCGGACATGCCGGCGCTGGCGCCGTACACGAACAGCGAGAGCCAGAGCAGTCCGAGGTTCGGGGCGAGGGCGGGCAGCGCCAGCGACATCGTCCAGAGCATCAGCAGGCCCCGGACGGCGGCCCGGGCGCCGAAGCGGTGCACGATCCGCCCGGCGAGCGGCATCGCGAGGAACGAGCCGACCGCCGGTGCGAGCAGGGCGAGGCCGAGCTGTCCCGGGCCGACGCCGGTGTGGTCCTGGATCCAGGGGATGCGGGTGGCGAAGGTGCCCGTCACCGCCCCGTGCACGGCGAAGACGAGGCTCACCCCCACCCTGGCGCGCCGTGCGGCGTGCAGATCGTCTGCCATGCGTCGGTCCTCTCCGGTCTGCTCCAGCATGCCTCCGGTAAACTATCAGGAAGGGACCCTGATAGAAACCTCTGGAAGGATGCGTTGCCATGACCACCGCGCGTACGGCGACGCCCAGCACCGCCCGGGCCATCAACGACCGGCTGGCGCTCGACCTCCTCCTGGAGAGCGGACCGCTGACCGCCACCGAGCTGCGCGTCCTCACCGGCCTCTCCCGCCCCACCGTCGCCGACCTCCTCGACCGCCTCCAGCGGTCCGGCCTCGTCGCCGTCGTGGGGGAGAGCGGCGAGCAGCGCCGCGGACCCAACGCGCGCCTCTACGCCCTGGTCGCCGACCGGGCCCACCTCGCCGGCCTCGACGTCCGCTCCACCGGCGTCAGCCTCGTCGTCGCCGACCTGACCGGCCGCACCCGCGCCACCGCCGACGTGCCCGCGGGAGATCTCGGCACCCTCGTCACCCGCACCGTCGGCGCCCTCGCCGCGGCCGCCGCCGAGGCCGGCGCCACGAGCCTGCACACCGTCGCCGTCGGCGCACCCGGCCTCTTCGACCCCGCCACCGGCGAGCACCACAACTCCGGCGCCCTGCCCGGCTGGCACACCGACCTCATCGCCGCACTCCACGACGGCACCGCCGCCGACGTGATCGCCCACACCGACGTCGTCGTCGACAACGAGGTCAACCTCGCGGGCATCGCCGAGCACCGCCTCGGCGCCGCCCGCGACCGCGACACCTTCGTCCTCATCTGGCTCAGCCACGGCGTCGGCGCCTCCGTCGTCCTCGACGGCCGGCTGCGGCGCGGCGCCACCGGCGGCACCGGCGAGATCGGCTACCTCCCCGTGCACGGCGCCGACCTTCCCGACAACGTCACCGGCTGCGCGGGCGGCGGCTACCACACGCTCGTCTCCTCCGCGGCCGTCCGCGCGCTCGCCCGCGACCACGGACTGCCCGACCCCGCCCGCCCCGGCGAGCGCACCAGCGCCCCGCCCGGCGAGGCCGAGGTCCGCGCCGCCGTCGCCGCGGGCCCCGCCGGGCACGGCTTCCTCGACGCCTACGCCCGCCGGGTCGCACTCGGCGCCGCCGCCGTCTGCGCGGTGCTCGACCCCGGCTGCATCGTCCTCGGCGGCGAGATCGGCCGCGCCGGCGGCCCCACCCTCGCCCGGCGCGTCGAACAGCGGCTCGCCGAACTGCTGCCGCTGCGCACCGAGGTGCGGGCCGGCACCGCCGGCGGCGGCGCGGTGCTCGCCGGTGCCGTGCTCACCGCGGGCGACGCGGCCCGCCGCGACCTCTTCGGCGGGGCCTGAGCGCCGCCGACCGGCCGGCGGCGCACGGAGCGCGGGGGTGGTGACCGCCTCGGCAGGGCCGGGCAACCCGGCCTCCCGGGCAGCGCCCCGGTTTTCGCCCGCGCACGGCCCGGTAGGGCAGGATGGCCGCGGGCACCCGGAACCGCCCGGACCGCCCCGCACCCCACGCCAGGAGACCCCCATGGCCCAGCCCGACCGGCCGGTCCACCCGTACCGCATCGGCGAGGCCGCCGCCCTGCTGGGTGTCAGCGCCGACACCATGCGCCGCTGGGTCGACGCGGGCCGGCTCGACGCCGCCCGGGACGAGCACGGTCACCGCATCATCCCCGGTGACCGCCTCGCCGCGTTCGCCCGCGAACTCGCGCGCCAGGACAGCACCGAGGCCGAGGGCCGGCCGTCCTCCGCCCGCAACCGCTTCCCCGGCATCGTCACGCACGTGGTGCTCGGCGACGTCGCCGCGCAGGTCGAGATCCAGGCCGGCCCGTTCCGCGTGGTCTCGCTCATCAGCCGCGAATCCGCCGAGGAGCTCGCCCTCGTGCCCGGCGCACCCGCGACCGCCGTCATCAAGTCCACCAACGTGGTGGTCGAACGGCGCTGACGCGCCCTCGGCCCCGGCCCGGAAGGACCCGGAACCCATGAGCCGCCCCACCGTGATCGCCGTCGCCCACCGCGGCGATCCGTACCGCCACCGGGAGAACACCCTGCGCTCGGTGGAGTCGGCCCTCGCCGCCGGTGCCGACGCCGTCGAGGTCGACGTCCGGCTGACCAGGGACGGCGTGCCCGTGCTCCTCCACGACGCCACCCTGCAGCGGCTCTGGGGCGACCCCCGCCCGATCGACCGGGTCACCGCCGAGGAGGCCGCCGCCCTCGGCACGCCCGGCGTACGGATCCCCGGCCTCGCCGAGGCCCTCAAGGCCGTCGCCGCCGCACCCGGCGCCCGCCTCCTGATCGACCTCGACGACCCCGGCCCCGCGGCCGCCGTGCACCGCGCCGTCGCCGACCTCGGGGCGGAGGGCCGCGTCGCGTACTGCGGGCCGACCGCCGCCATGCTCGCCGTCCGCGCGCTCGACCCCGGCGCCGAGCTCTCGCTGACCTGGCGCCGCCCCCAACTGCCCGGCCGCCCCCTCCTGGACGACCTGCGCCCGCGCTACCTCAACCCGCCCTTCGGCCTGGTCGAGCCGCGCCTGGTCGACGCCGCCCACGACGCCGGCCTGCTCGTCTCCACCTGGACGGTCGACCTGCGCCGCACCATGCGCCGCATGCTCCGCACGAACGTCGACTCCCTCACCAGCAACCGGATCGAACTGCTGCGACGGGTGCTCGGCGGATGAGCGCCCCGCTCAGCTCCCGCGCCCTCGGCCGCGCCCTGCTGGCCCGTCAGCACCTCCTCGCCCGCAGCCCGCTCGACGCCGCCGCCATGCTGGAGCACCTCGTCGGCCTCCAGGCGCAGGCCGCCCCCGAACCGCCCTACCTCGGCCTGCTCAGCCGCATCGAGGGATTCCACCCCGCCCAGCTCAGCACCCTGCTGGAGAGCCGGCAGGCCGTCCGGATCGCCCTCCAGCGCGGCACCATCCACCTCGTCACCGCCCGCGACTGCCTGACACTGCGTCCGCTCCTCCAGCCCGTGCACGACCGCTGGCTGCGCGGCTCGTACGCCAAGCGGCTGCCCGACCTCGACCTCGACGCGCCGGACGGCGCCGCACCCGTCGCCGCGCTGGCCCGGGAGCTCGTCGAGGCCGAGCCGCTCACCTTCCAGAAGCTCGGCCCGCTGCTCGCCCCCGCCTTCCCGCGCAGCGAGCCCGCGGCGCTCGCCCAGGCCGCCCGGTGCGCCCTGCCGCTCGTCCAGGTGCCGCCGCGCGGGGTCTGGGGCCGCAGCGGCCCGGCCGCGCACACCACCGCCGAACACTGGCTGGGCGGCCCCCTCGACACCGAGCCCGTGCTGGACGCCCTGGTGCTCCGCTACCTCGCCGCGTTCGGCCCGGCCACCGCCACCGACGTGCAGAAGTGGTCCGGGCTGACCCGGATCGGACCGGTGCTCGCCCGGCTCGCCGACCGGCTCGTCCGGCTCCGCGACGAGAGCGGCCGCACCCTGTACGACCTGCCGGACGCCCCGCGCCCCGGGGCGGGGGTGCCCGCCCCCGTCCGGCTGCTGGCGCCGTTCGACAACCTGCTGCTCTCGCACGCCGACCGCAGCCGGGTGCTGCCGGAGGAGTACCGGGCGCGGGTGATGACCGTCAACGGCATCGTGCTCGGCACGGTGCTGGTGGACGGCGCGGTCGCCGGCACCTGGCGGCTCGACGAGGACCTGCTGACGGTCCGTCCGTTCGCGCCGCTGCCGGAGGCCGCGATGCCCGGCGTCGAGGAGGAGGGCGCCCGGGTGCTGGCCTTCGTCGGGGCGGTGGACGGACGCGTGGTGGTCGCCGCCGCCGACTGACCGCGGTGCCGGGTGACCCTCGGCCGCGCGGAGGGCCGGGCCCGGGCAGGCCGGGGGCCGGGGGAGCGGCGCGCCGTGGCGGGTGTACGGAACGGTCGAACCGCGGGCCGGTGTGCTCATATGGAGATCCGAACCGTGCTGTGGACTCCGGAGGTGCGATGCCGGCCGAGACGCCGCGCGCCGACCACGCCGCCCCGCTCCTCCCGCGCGTCGTGGGACGCGCAGCCGCCTGGTCGGCCGCCGTCATCCTCTTCATCGCCGTCGCGGCCTTCGTGGTCTACGCCGTCGTCGTCCTGCGCGCAGCCACCGTGCCCGTGCTGATCGCCCTCCTCGGCACCGCCCTGCTCTACCCCGTGATGCCCTGGCTCACCGGCCGCGGCCTGAGTCGCGGCGCCGCCGCCGGCCTCACCTGCCTGGTGCTCGTGCTCGCCGTCTCCGGAGTGATCGCCCTGCTGGTCAACTCCCTCGTGCACAGCGCCCCGCAGATCACCTCCGCCGTCGAGGAGGCCGGCAACCGGATCGCCGACTGGCTCGGCCCCGTCGGGGAGAAGATCCAGTACGCCCTCGACCAGAGCTCCGGGTCCGGCAGCTCCCTGATCAACTCGCTCGCCAACGGCGTGCTCTCCGGCCTGGGCCTCGCCACCCAGCTGCTCACCGGCGGCGTGCTCACCCTCGCGCTGGTGTTCTTCTTCCTGCGCGACGGCGAACGCACCGGCGACGCCGTCCGCGCCGCGCTCTCCCCCGGTACCGCCGAGACCGTCGTGGCCTGCGGGCGGCAGGCCTTCGCCGCGATGTCCGGCTTCATGCGCGGCACCACCCTGATCGCCCTGATCGACGCGGTGTTCATCACCATCGGCCTGCTGGTGCTGAGCGTGCCCGGGGCGGCGGGGCTCGGCGCGCTCGTCTTCATGGGTGCCTACATCCCGTTCGTCGGCGCGTTCCTCTCCGGCACGGTCGCCGTGCTGGTCGCGCTCGCGGACGGCGGGCTGTCCAAGGCGTTGTGGGTGCTCGGGGTGGTGCTGGCCGTCCAGGCCGTCGAGGGCAACATCCTGCAGCCCGTCATCCAGAGCCGCACCGTCGAGCTGCACCCGGCGACCATCATGATCGCGGTGGTCGCCGGAGCCGGGGTCGCCGGGATCCTGGGCGCACTGCTGGCCGTCCCGCTGTGCGCGGCCGTGCTCGGCGTGGTCTCCGTCCTCCGGTTCGCGGCACCGCCCGGACCGCCCGGACCCGCGGTGCAGGACGGACCCGCGGTGCCGCCCGGACCCGCGGTGCAGGGCGGCCCCGCAGAGGCGTGACCGGGCGGCCCCGGCACCTCAGCCCACCAGCGCCTGCTCCTGCCAGAACACGAACTGCTGCACCGGCTCGCCGTCGAGCCCCCAGGGCCAGACCGTCACCAGCCCGTCGAGCGCCCGGAACACCGCGGCGCCCTCGCGGATCCGTCCGGCCTGGCCCAGCGCGTAGCCGAGCAGGTTGAGGTCGGCCGCCCCCGCGGCGTGCCGCAGGAACCCCGGCACCGGCCAGTCGCGCACGGCCCGCTCCAGCGCGGCCTCCGCGTCCGGCAGCCCCCAGCGGCGCCGGGCACCCAGCGCGGTCACCCCGCCCGCGGCCAGCGCCGCCCGGTAGCGGTCCGTCAGCATCGCCAGCTCCAGGCCCGCCACCGGAGCTCCGGGCGGCGCCGCCTCCCGGACCGCCGCGACGAAGTCCAGCGACTGCCCGTGCGAACCGCACTCCTCCGGCGCGAGGTAGCGCAGCATCTCCAGGTGGGCGATGCGGTTCCACGCGTCCCGGGCCCCGATCTCCCGGCAGAGCGGGTACATCTCCGGCTCGGGCCGGCGCAGCATCCGGTGCACGGCCAGCAGCGCCACCCACGGTGACGGGTCCTCGGGCCGGAGCTCGGCCGCCCGGCGGCAGCGGTCCACGGTGGCCTGCGGATCCTCCAGGGCCCCGGCGACCCGGGCCTGCGCCACGTCGATCCACGACTGCAGCACGAGCGGGTCGGCGTCACGCGGACACCGCCGCCGCCAGACCTGCGCCAGTGCCGGGGTCGCCACCTGGGCGAGCACGGCCAGCCGGTGGGTCCGCCGGTCCCAGTTCGTGCCGGCGCCCTGCAGCAGCTGCTCCGCCAGCGCGGCGGAGACGTCCAACTGCCCCTGCAGCTGCGGCCCGGAGAGCTGCCGCCGCACCCGTCCGAGCTCGGCGTCGTCGAGCTCGGGCGCCAGGCGGGGGTCGGTGCTGCGGCGTCGTCCAAAGATCGGCATGCCGATGGAGGCTAGCGAACCCGCCGGTCCCGTACCAAGGCGTGCCGAGCCGCCGCCGGGTCCCTTCGCGGGCCTTCCGCGGGCCTTCCGTGGCCGGCCCGGCTGCTCGGTGTACGCCTGATCGGAACCGTTCGCCGACGTGCCGTCGGGTGCGGCCGGGACCGCCGCGGCCGCCCGTCCGTACCCGCCGTACCCGTCGTGGTCGCTCGTCGTCGCCGTGACCGTCCTGATCGCCGTGATTGCCCCGACGGCCCGGGGTCGATCGCCCGGGCGTCCGCGTGGTGCCGGTCGTCCCCGCTGCACCGGCCGGCTCCCCGGTACCGCCCGCCCGGTGATGCCGGCGGGCACCGCAGCACCGTCCGTCCCTCCCGCCACAGCCGTCGCGGTGCCGGTGCCGCGGAAAACGGCACGCATCGTCCAATCTCCGAGCAAAACGCTCGTGAATGCCGCGCGGACGCGGGAATGATCATATTCCGAGGGGCCTGTGGGCGCATTGTCGTGACCGTGTCCGAACCCTTGCCGTTCCGTGCTGTTCGTGTAATCTCGTCGCCGGGGCCGATCGCGGGGCGGGCGGTTCCGGTGCGGATACGCCGTCTGACTGCGCGCACTGGGGGATTTCATGATTCATTCGGGTTTCGGCACGGCCGTCGCCGACGCGCCGGAAACGACCGGCCGACTGCTCGGCGAACTCACCGGGAACGGCAGGATATCTCTCCGTCTCGCGTGTTCCCGGCTGACCGACTGGGAGTCGCTGCTCGTCCAGCACGTGCTCGGCCGACCCGACGTCGAACTCCTCGGACCGGCGGTGCCGCCCGCGTCCGACCTCGTGCCCGTGACCCGCTCCGCGCCCGCCGGGCTCGCCTTCTGGAGGCCCGGCGAGCTGCCGGAACCCGGTGCGGAGCCGCTGGGCAGCCTGCGGGTGCCGCCCGAGGTCCTCGACGCGGTGGCCGAGGAGTCCCGGGTCCGCGAGGCGCGGGAGATGGCCGACCGGCACGAGGCCGACGCGCTGCTGCGCACCTGGGAGGAGAGCGGCGAACTCGACGCCCGGATCGTGCAGCTCGCCGACTGGGTCGAGCGGGTCGAGACGGTCTACATCCTGATCGGTCGCGAGGTGTTCTCGAAATCCGACGCGGGCACGAACACCCTGACCCGTGAGGGCCTTCTCGAAAATCTCAGGAAATTACCCGTCGACACCTGGCGGCCGGCCGACCGCCTTTTCGTCGTCCTGGCCTACTGTCTTTTCGTCAGCGGCAGATCGGTGCGATTCGAGGAATTCAACGCGCGGCAGCTCTCCGCGACCGGCCTGCGCGATTTCTTCCTGGACCGCCACGCGCAGTACAGCGGTGCGCTGCGGCGGGATCCGGGCAATCCGCGGGGCCTGCCGCTGCTGGAGCTCGCGGAGCTCGTCCGCTCCCTGATGGCCGAGGTCGACCGCTCGCCGTCGATGCGCTACCGGCGGATCAACGGACTCACCTTCGTCAAGAACGAGCGGCTGCTCGACTTCCCGCTGCCCCGGGACCCGCGGACGATGCCGGAGCTCGTCGCGCAGCACGGCCTGCTGAGCCTCGGCGTCGCGCCCTCCGGCGGTGTCCGCGAGGACCTCCGGGCCATGACCCTGGCCGCTGCCGCCCTCGACGCGGACGCCGCGGGGCCCGCCGGGCCCGGCGCCGTCGGCGAACTGCTCGGCGCGATCGTGCTGTCGGCGATCGTCGCCACCGATTCCGACTACGGCATGAGCAGCTCCGTGCGCGACCTCGCCGGGCTGCGCGGCGCCGAACCCGGCGGGCCGGACGGCGTGCTCGCGCTGAAGAAGAACGACTTCTTCTGCTGCTGCCTGCCGCACACCACGCGCATGGAGGCCGTGGGTGACGAGGTCACGCCCATTCTGTGGCGGGCCGCCCAGCGGATGATGTACAACCGCTGGCACTTCGCGCCCGGAGAGTTCGACCGGGCGGAGATCCCGGAGAAGCGGCACTACTTCTTCCCCCCGCAGGTGCCGGACATCGCGGAGCACGCCGAGCACCACCACGGCGGCCACGTCGCCTCGCGGGTACGGTTCTCGATCCGCGCCCCCGGCGCCCAGGTGTGGCACCCGCCGTTCACGGTCTTCGGCCACGGCTACCGCGGCTGCTACGACATCCGGCTCGTCCGGATGGAGGGCCCGCCGTACACCGTCGCCGACCTCGCCGAGGCGGTGCGGCACTGCTCGCTCGTCGACGAGATGTGGCGCACCCTCGCGGAGGGCCTGCAGGACGGCACCCTGCCCGTACGGCCGGTGGGCGGCTTCGACCGCGCCTGGTACGAGTCGCGCGGCTGGGAGCGCCTGCGTCCGTACGCCCTCGCGGGCGGCGTGCCCGCGCAGGAGGTCCCGGCCGTCCCCGGGTGAGGCCGTCCGCGACCCGGGCCGTTCCCGTCGGCCCCTGAACCCTCCGTCCCTCCGCAGCAGTTCTGCTCTCCCGAACCCCGACGGCCCGGCGGCAGCCGCCGTGCCGTCCCGTCCGACCCCGCGAGGAGGATCTCCACCGTGGCCGAGCACAGCGCGGGCCCGCCCCTCGACGTTGCCGCCCGGGCGGCCGACGCCGTCAACACCATCGCCCTGACGCGGTGCCAGGACACGCAGCACCGGATCAGGTTCCGCGACGCGGACGGCATCCGGTCGCTGACGCTGGCCGAACTCGACCGCGGTGCGGCCCGGGTGGCCGCCCGGCTGTACGGGGCCGGTGTCCGTGCGGGCGACCGGGTCGGCATCATGTCCCGCAACCGCATCGAGTGGGTGCTGCTCGACCTCGCGTGCGTCAAGCTCGGCGCGGTGGTCGCCGGGGTCGAACCGGGCCGCTACCCGCCGCGGCAGGTGATCGCCGACCTCGGCCTCGTCCTGCTCTTCGCCGAGGGACTGCCCGCCGACGGGGAACCGGGCGGGGAACCGGGCGGGGAGCCCGGCCTGGAGCCCGGCCCGGAGCCCGGCCTGGAGCCCGGCGGGGAGCCCCGCGAGGGCTCTGCCCGGGCGGCCCGCGAGCCGGTCGTGCGCGACCTCGCCGAGGTCGGCGGATGGGCGCAGGACGCGGAGGCCGACCTCGCGCCGCCGCCGTCCAGGGCGGCGTACGACCCGGCGGACGTCTTCGCCGTCAAGCAGACCTCCGGAAGCACCGGCACCCCGAAGGGCATCGAGGCGACGGTCGCCAGCGTGAACCGCTCGATGGCCGCCGTCCAGGAGATGTTCGGCCACCGCGACGGCGACAACCTGCTCGTCTTCCTGCCCGTGCGGTTCCTCCAGCAGCGCTACTGGATCTACTCGGCGCTGGTGAACGGACACGACGTCACCCTCGCCGACCGGCACACCGCGTGCGAGACGGCCCGCGCCACCGCGCCGACCGTCGTCATGGGCGTGCCGGGCTTCTACGAACAGGTCAAGGCGCGGGTCGAGGCGTCCGGCGCACCGGCCGGGCCCGAAGCCCGCCGCGCCGCCGTCCAGGCCGAACTCGGCGGCGCCGTCCGCTACCTGTGGACGGGCTCGGCCCCCGCCGGGCGGCCCGTGCTGGAGTTCTTCAACGACTGCGGTGTGCCGCTCTACGAGGGCTACGGACTCAACGAGACCTGCATCGTGGCCAAGAACCACCCCGGGGCGTTCCGGCTGGGCAGCGTGGGCCGGGTCCTGCCGCACAAGCGGATCCGCTTCGACCGGGACGGCGTCCTCATCGTCGGCGGTGCCGACCCGGTCAACACCCGCTACACGTGGTCCGCACCGGGCGCGAGCGAGCGGACCTTCCTGCCGACCGGCGAGGTGCGGACGTTCGACCTCGGCCATGTCGACGAGGACGGATTCCTCTACATCGACGGCCGGGTCGACGACATCGTCACGCTCAGCGGAGCACTCAACATCCTGGTTCCCCTGGTCGAGGAGCGCCTGCGGGAGCTGCCCGGGGTCCACGACTGCGCGGTCTTCGGCGACGGCCGGCCGTACCTCGCGGCCGTCGTCTCGCCGACCGGCGCCGGCGCCGACCCGGAGGAGCTCGCGCAGGCGATCGACCGCCTGAACACCGAACTCCGTTACGAACAGCGGATCTACGCGGCGGTGGTCGCCGGGGAGCAGTTCTCCGTCGACAACGGCCTGCTGAACGCGCAGTTCAAGCTGGTGCGCGCGGAGATCGGCCGGGTGTTCGCCGACGACCTCGAACTCGTCTACCGCAAGCACTCCGTGTACAACGACGGCACCACGGAGGGCGCGCCCGTTCTGGTGACCGCGGCGGTCGGACGGCCGCGCAGCCGACAGTCGGAGGAATGATGAGCTGGGACAAACTGGCGGACGCGGTGCTGGCCAACGGTCGGGTCACGCTGCGGCGGGTCCGCGTCGGCGACGTGGCGGACCTCGCGCGGATCGTCTACGAGCCGGACACCTGGCGGTACTTCGTCACGCGCATCGACTCGCCCGCCGATCTGGACGCCTTCGTGGAGGCGGCCGTCCGCGACACCCTGAACGGCAGCCGCATCGTCTTCGCGATCGTCGACAACGCGGACGGCCGCGTCGTCGGCAGCAGCGCCTACGGCAACCTGGCCGAGGCCGACCGGCGGCTGGAGATCGGGTGGTCGTGGGTCTGCGGCGCCGCCCGGCGGACCGGGGTGAACCGGGCCGCGAAGCTCGCGCTGCTCGACCACGCCTTCACCGAACTCGGCTGCGAACGGGTCGAGTTCAAGACGGACGTGCTGAACACCGGCGCGCGTCGGGGGCTGGAGGGCATCGGGGCGACCGAGGAGGGCGTGCTGCGCAGCTTCAACGTCATGCCCGGTGGCCGGCGCCGTGACGTCGTCTACTACAGCATCCTCCGCGAGGACTGGCCCACCGTGCGCCGCGAGCGCTTCGGCCGGGTCCTCGGGGGAGGGGAGAGCCCCGGCACCGCCGGCGCCGGGAGCACCGGCACACACACCACCGACGCCGACGCCGACGCCGACACCGGTACCGACACCGGTACCGACACCGGTACCGGCATCGGCTGAACCGGGTCCGGACATCCGCAGGTCCACCGAGGGGGAGCGGCACCGTGGGGAACAGCACCGTGGCGAGCGACGGCGTACGGGACGGCAGCGCGGGCGGTGAGGCGGAGACCGAGGACTTCGTCTTCGAGGGCGGCGGGCAGCGCCTCGCCGCCACCCGGACGGTCCGGGCCGACGGGTCGCGGCCGGGTGTCCTGGCCCTGCACGGGCTCGGCACCACCGCGACCCGGCACCGGATCCGCTACCTGCTGGACGCCGTCGCGGCGCACGGCCACGGCTGGCTCACCTTCGACTTCGGGGGCAACGGCGAGAGCACCGGTGCGCTCACCACGTCGACCCTGCGGGGCCGCCGGGCGGAGACCCTCGCCGCCGCGGCCCACCTCGACCCCGCCACCGCGCCGGTGCTCATCGGCACCAGCATGGGCGCCCATCTGGCCGCCGCGTCGGTGCCCCGGCTGCGGCCCCGCGGGCTGGTGCTGTTCTGCCCCGCGGCCTACCCGGCGGACGCCGAGGGGCTGCCCTTCGACGGCAGCCTCGCGAGGCCCGGAAACTACCCCGACTCCCCGGCCTACGCGGGCCTGCGCGACTTCGACGGCGACCTGCTCGTCGTCACCGCCGGGCAGGACCAGGTGGTCGGGCCCGAGGTCGTCGACGGATACCTGGAGAGCGCGCGGAACGCCCGCTCGGCCGAGGTCGTGCGGCTCGACGACTGCGACCACTTCGTGCACCGCTGGCTGCCCGGGCAGCCGGAGCGCCGCGACGAGGTCGTGCAGGCGATGCTGCGCCTGCTGTCCGCCGAAGCACCCACCCTGCAGAGGAGTTGACGACCATGGCGGTCGAACCGAACTACCTGAAGCGGCGTGATCTGGCAAGCCTCAAGGCGGTGGAGGCGGCCTTCCACCAGGGGCCGCTCGCCGAGGCGTACGCCTCCGCCCCGGACATCGAGCGCCGCAGCGGCATCGGCCGTGAGGAGTTCGACGCCGAGTACCGGGCGAAGGGCCGGCCGGTGGTGCTGGAGGGCTACGCCGCCGACTGGCCGTCCGTACGGACCTGGTCGTTCGAGCACCTGGCCGAGCGCTGCGGATCGCTGCCGGTGGTCGTGGACAGCTACAACAGCGCGGCCGCCCGCTCCACGACGTTCGGCGGGTTCGTGGAGATGCTGAAGGCGAGCGCGGGTACGGGCGCGGCGCCGATCTACCTCCAGGAGTGGTACTACAAGACCAGCGCGCCCGAGCTGGCCGCCGACATGCCCGAACTCGACATCGCCCGCTACGACTTCCGCCGCAAGCTGTACGGTGACGCGGGCTCCACCAACCACCAGCTCTGGCTCGGCCAGCAGGGCGGCATCACCCGGCTGCACCAGGACTCCTACTCGGTCGACGTGCTGCACGCGCAGATCGTCGGCGAGAAGCTCTGGTCGATCATGGGCCCCGACGCCGAGCTGCTGCCCGGCCCGGACGGCGAGCTCGACGTCGAGGCCCTGTGCGCCTCGCCGGCCGCGCAGTTGACCCGTTTCGCGCTGAGGCCCGGCGACGTGCTCTACCTCCCCGCCTGGTGGTTCCACCGGATCGAACTGCTCAGCGACTCGATCGGTCTCGGCCGCAAGGCCCTCGACGAGGCCAACCTCCAGCTGCACGTGCGCCAGCGGGTCGGCGAACTCCTCGCCCTCGCCCTCAACCCGGACGAGCTCCGCCGTACGCACTCCGAGCTGTTCGACGTCGTCATGGCGCGCGGCCGCGCCCTGGCCCACCAGATGGACATCGACCTCTCCCGGCTGCGGCAGTGAGCCCGGGCCGGCTCCGGACAGGCGGGTACGACACGGACGGAAGGCGGCTCCGGTGAGGGCACAGCACATCCTGCTGGTCGGCGGGCGCGGGCACGAACTGCCCAAGGTGCGCCGGCTGGGCCTGCGCTACTCGATGATCCAGAGCCCCGAGCGGGACGACGTGCAGCACGCGGCAGGCGCGGAGCGCTACGCCGTGCGCGACTACCGGGTGTTCGACGAGGTCCTGCCGGTGGCCCGGGCCTGGCACGCGGCCGACCCGTTCGACGCCGTGCTGTCGTTCACCGAGTACGGCCTGGAGCCGGCGTCGCGGTGCGCGGCCGCGCTCGGTGTGCCCGGCGACAACCTCGCCGCCGTGCTGCTGACCCGCGACAAGACCCGCACCCGGGCGCTGCTCGACCGGCACGGCCTCAGCCCGGTGCGTCACCGGCTGTGCGAGACACCCTCCGACGCGCGGGAGTTCATGGCCGCGCTCGGCGGCCGGCCGATCGTGCTGAAGCCGCCGGCGGGTGGCCTCAGCGAGGGCGTCTACCTGGTCGCCGACGCGTCCGAACTCGACGAACGCTGGGGCTGGACGAGCCTGGTGGCGGCCGGGCCGGTGCTCGCCGAGGAGTACCTCGACGGCCCCGAGTACAGCGTCGAGTCCGTCTCGCAGGACGGCAAGCACGAGATCGTCATGGTGACCGAGAAGCTCACCACCGGCGCACCCGGGTTCGTCGAGCTGGGCCACCAGATGCCCGCCCGGCTCGCCCCCGCCGACCGGGAGGCCGTCGACGGCCTGGTGCTGCGCTTCCTCGACCTGATCGGTCAGCGCACCGGGCCCGTCCACACCGAGCTGCGCGTCACCCGCGCCGGGCCCCGGCTGATCGAGGCGCAGACCCGGATCGGCGGCGACCAGATCTGGGAGATGACCGAGCTGGTGACCGGCGCCGACCTCATCAGCGAGACGCTCGCCGGGCTGCTCGGCCTTCCGGCCCCGGCCCGGTCCCCGGGGGCGGGTGCCGCGGCGATCCGCTTCCTGGCCTTCGAGCACACCACGGTCGGGGCGGTGCACGGGCTGGCCGAGGCCCGGCAGGCGCCCGGTGTCCGCCGGCTGGTGTGCACGCTGACGCCCGGACGCGTCCTCGGCCCGATCGCCTCCTCGGACTCGCGGCAGGGCTACGTGCTCTGCGAGGGCGAGGACACCGCGGAGGCGCTGGCCCGGGCCGAGTCCGCCCGCGACCGGGTGCGGATCGACCCCGCGCCGGCCCGTCGCGGATGACGGCGGACCGGCCGCACGGCCCGGCCGCCCGCAGCACCACGCGCGCCGTCACCCTGCACTACTTCATGACGAACACGGGCCTCTTCGGCCTGCTCTCCACGCTCGCCGTCTCCCTGACGGCGGCCGGGTTCGGCGGCGCGCAGACCGGCTTCCTGATCCTCGTGTTCACCATCGCCAACAAGGTCGCGAAGGTGCCGCTGGCGCGCTGGCTGGACCGCATCCCGGCGCCCTCCTCGGTGCTGGCCGGCTGCCTCACCGCCGCCGTCGGCTTCGTCGGCCTGCGGGTCGCCGACGGCCTGGCGGCCACCGCGGCGACGCTCGCCCTCGCCGGGCTCGGCGTCTCCGTCAACGCCCTCGCCGCCAAGCAGCTGGCCGCGGACGCCGGCGACCGCTCGGGCGACCGCGCCCGGCTCTTCTCCCTGGTCAACATCGCGGTCAACGTCGCCTCCGCCGCCGCGGCGCCGGCCGCGCTGTTCCTCGTCGCCCACCACCGGCACGGCGCCGTGCTGACCGGGGTCGCCGCGGTCTACTGCCTGGCCGGCACCGTCACGTTCCTGAACTACCGCCGGCTCGTCCCCGACCGTCCGGAGCGGCCCGCCGGCTCCTCGCTGCAGGGGTACCTCACGATCCTGCGGCTGCCCGGCATGCGGGCCTTCATGCTGATCAACCTCCTCGGCTGGTGCTGCTACGGGCAGTTGTTCAACGCCCTGGCCCTGCACGTGTCGTCGGGCCCGGCCGCCGCGGGCGGCCTCGGCCCGCTCTACACGCTGAACGCCCTGCTCGTGGTGGTCGCCCAGCTCGGGGTGACCCGGCTCGGCGAACGGCTCTCCGGAGGCCGGCAGACCGTCACCGCGGTCGCCTCGTACACGCTGTTCGCGCTCGCCTTCGCCACCGTCTACCTGCTGCCCGGCTACCCGGGCGCGGTGGTCGGCGTGGTGCTGTTCACGCTGGCCGAGATGCTGTTCGTGCCCACCATGGACGTCCTGCTGCTGGGCCTGCTCGGCACGGCGAGCCGCGCCCTGGGCTACGGCCTGTTCTCGATCGGCAACGCCGTGGGGGAGGCGGTGGGTGCCGGCGCGGGCGTCGCGCTCTACCGGTGGCTCGACGGCGGCGGGCACGGCCCGTCCTTCTGGCTGATCGCCGCGGTGGTCGCCCTGCTGTCCGCCGTGCTCACCCAGCGCCTCCGCGTGAGCAGCGCGGGCCTGCGGGCCCTGGCCCCCGCGGAGGACCGCCGGGTGGCCGTCGACTGACCGGCCCGCGGGCCGTCGAGAGGAGAGGCGCGACATGCGCGTACTGGTGGCAGGCACCAACCGGATGTGCCACGACCGGCTGCACGCCCAGGGGCACGAGCTGGTGCTGATGGTGCCCCGCGGACGGGCCCGTCCGGGTGACCCGGCGGGCCCGTACCGGCACGTGGTGATCCTCGACGACGACGCCGGGCCCGAGCTGTGGGCGGACGTGGCGGCCGTGCTGCACGCCGCCGCGCCGTTCGGTGCGGTCGCGGCCTTCAACGAGCACACCTACCGCGTCGTCCGGGCCGTCGCCGACCGGCTCGGCGTGCCCACCGTGGTGGACACCGACCTGTTCGACCGGGTGCTGGACAAGGCCCGCACCCGGGAGGTCCTCGACAAGCACGGCGTGCCGGGCTGCCGCCACCGGCTCGCGCGCGGCCGCGAGTCGGTCGCCGCGGCCGTCCGGGCGGTGGGCCTGCCGTGCATCGTCAAGCCGGTCGACGGCGAGGCGAGCGAGGGCGTCGCCCGGATCGCGGGCCCCGGCGACGTCGAGGCGGCGCTGCTGCGGCTGGGCGAGGAGCAGATCGACCGCGGCGTCCTGGTCGAGGAGTTCCTGACCGGCCCCGAGTACAGCGTGGAGGCGCTCTCGGTCGGCACCCGCCACCACGTCCTCGCGGTCACCGAGAAGCACAGCGACGGACGGACGTTCGTCGAACGCGGGCACGTCGTGCCCGCCCCCCTGTCGGCGGACGACCGGGAGTCGGTCGTCCGCTACGTGCAGAGCGTGCTGGACGCCCTCGGGTTCCACGACTGCCCCTCCCACACGGAGCTCGTGCTGACCGCCGACGGCCCGCGCATCATCGAGACCCACAACCGCATCGGCGGCGACTCGATCATGGATCTGGTGGAACTCGCCACCGGTGTGGACGTCCACGAGCTGGTGGCCCGGCAGAGCATCGGCGAGGACGTGTCCGCGCTGCTCCCCGACCCGGTCACGGCGCACCGCGCGGCGGCGGTCTGGTACGCCGACCCGTCCGGTCCGCCGACCAGCACCCTGGTCGAGGTACGCGGGGTGGACGGCGTCCGCGCCCTGCCGTACGTGCACCGCGTCGAACTGCTCAAGCAGCCCGGCGCGCGGCAGTCCGCCGTACTGCGGAGCTCGGACCGCTCCGCGCTCGTCCTGGCCACCGGCGGCACCTCCGCGGAGGCCCTGCAGCGGGCCAGGGACGCCGTCGCCTCGCTCCGGTTCGTCCACACCGGCGACCGGCACGGGAGTTAGACCGGGTCGGCCTCGGGGGAGACCTCCGCCGCGGCCGCGACGTGCAGGTGCGCCTCGACCGCGCCCAGGTGCTCGTCACGGGCGACGACGATCTCGTCCCCGAGGCTGAGGATGCGCACCGGCCCGGCGGTGAAGCCGATGGCCACGCCGATGGGGAACTCCAGCGGCCCGTCCCGGTACCGGACCTCCCGGACGGACTCCACCCGGCCGCCGACGAGCGGGGCGAGCGGAAAGTCCGGGAGGTCGTCCTCCACGGCGGTGCGGCCGTGCTCGCCCATGTCGAACGGGCCGTGCGGCCGGTCGGCGTCCAGCGCCAGGCCGACCCCCTCCGGCCGGAAGCGCACCGGACCGAGCCCGTCCAGGTGCAGCCACAGGTGGAGGAGGCAGGGCTCGATCCCCGGGTAGTGGTGCCAGGACGTCGTCACCTTCAGCAGCTGCCTGCCGACCAGATCCTGAGAGTTGATCATCTCCGGATCGTCCCACACCGCCCGGCGCGGACGGCGCCGCTCGCGGGTTCAGGCGCGCGGTGCCGGGAAGTACGCGCCGATCCAGCGGTCCAGCTCGGTGAAGACCTGGGTGCGCGCGGCCTCGCCCGACAGCACGAGGTCGTGCATGCCGCCGTCGATCCGGACGGTCGTGACGTGGCGTCCGATCCGGGGCGCGAGCGCGGCGATGTCGTCGGCGCGCAGCACCGCGTCGGTGCGCAGCAGGGCGGGATCCCACCGGTTGGTGACCGTGGACGCCGTGGACGCCATCAGCAGCACCGGGCAGTCGACGCCGAGCCCGCGGCGCACCTGCCGCTGCCCGCGCTGGATCGCCGCGAGCCAGCCCGCGTACAGCGGGAAGCCCTCCGCGGGCTTGAGCGCGAGGTCGAAGTCCCAGCTGCCGCGGTGGTCGCGGTGGAGGCTGTGCACGTAGTGCGGGTTGAGCGGCGCCGGCAGCTTGCGGGTGGCCGCCACGCGGCCGAGCACGTCGAGGGCCGGGGCGCCCAGCGTGCGCACCGCGGCCCCGGCCGGCATCGACAGGAACGGGCTGTTGAGGAAGAGCCCGTCCACCGTGCCGCGGCCCGCCCGCCGGGACGCCCACAGCGCGGCGACGAGTCCGCCGGTCGAGTGGCCGTTGACCAGCAGCCGGTCGTGGCCGTCCTCCTCGCGGACGATCCGCACCGCCGCGTCGATCTCCTCGTCGTAGGCGGCGAGGTCGCGGACGAAGTTCGGCGAGTGGTGGGCGCGCAGCGACCGGCCGTACTTGCGCAGGTCGAGCGCGTAGAAGGAGAAGCCCGCCGCGGTGAAGTGGTCGGCGAGGTTGGTCTGGAAGAAGTAGTCCGTGTAGCCGTGCAGGTAGAGGACGGCCTGCCGGGAACCGGGGACGACGCGGCGGACCAGCGTCGCGCTGACCTCCCCCTCCTCGTCCGCGGTGAGCGGCAGCTCGGCCGCCTCGTACGGGGCACCCAGGATGTCTTCTCGGAACTCCACGTCTGCCGCACCCAATCTCTGATCCGACCCGCCACTGCCAGGACCCCTGACGATACCGGCCGGTAGCCGAACGCTCCGTGCCGGCCTTCCCGGGCGGGGGCATAGGCTTTCCGACATGCCCAGAAGCCTCACCCACCGCACCGCCGCGTCCGCGCAGCCGCTGCCGTCCGCCCGCCCGGCCCGGTGACCCGCCCCGTGACGCAGCCCGAGGCCCACCCCGTGACCGACCCGGCGGCCGACGACCTGACCGACGACCCGGCCGACGACGCCCGGCCCGTACAGCGCCCCGTCGCGCTCGGCACCGCCCGGCTGCTCCCCGACCTCGACCGCCCGCAGGCGTGGCTGCTCACCCTCGACGGCACCCCGCAGTCGTACGTCGACCTCGCCGAGCCCACCCACCTCGAGTTCGAGTACACCCGCCGGATCGGCCACCTCGTCGACGTGCTCGCCCCCGCCGGGCAGCCGCTCGACGCCCTGCACCTCGGCGGCGGCGCGCTCACGCTGCCCCGCTACCTGGCCGCCACCCGGCCCGGCTCCCCGCAGCACGTCGTCGAGACGGACGGGCCGCTCGTCGGTTTCGTCGCCGAGCACCTGCCCTGGCCGTCCGGCATCGAGGTCACCGTCGGCGACGCCCGCACCGCGCTCGCCGCGGCCCCGCCCGCCGCCGCCGACCTCGTCGTCTCCGACGTCTTCCACGGCTCCCGCACCCCCGCCCACCTCACCTCGCTGGAGTTCGTGCGGCTCGCCGCCGCCGCGCTGCGCCCCACCGGCTGCTACGCCGCCAACCTCGCGGACGGCCCGCCGCTCGCCTTCGCCGCCGCGCAGGCCGCGACCGTGCGCGCGGTGTTCCCGCACACCTGCCTGGTCGCCGAGCCGTCCGTGCTCCGCGGCCGCCGCTACGGCAACATCCTGCTGGTCGGCTCGTTCTCGCCGTTGCCCGCCGACGTGCTCGCCCGCCGCCTCGCCGCCGACCCGTTCCCGGCCCGGCTCTCCGAAGGGGCCGCCCTCGACGCCCTGGTCGGCCGGGCCCGGCCGGTCCGCGACGAGGACGCCGTCGACTCGCCGCCGCCACCGGACGGCGCGTTCAGCGTCGGCTGAGCGCCCGGCCGGGCAGAATGCAGCCGGGACGGGCCGGCCGGGCCGCCTCCGCGGTCCGGCGGTCCACGGCCCCTCGGAAGGGAGCACGGCGATGACGGCCCAGGAGCCGGAGCACGACCACGCGCCGCAGCAGCGGATCCGCGCCGCCCTCGGCGGGATCCCCGAGACCGCGCTCTGGACGCTCCACCACCGCGCGGTCGAGGCACGCCGCCCCGACACCGTGCTGCCCGACCCCAAGGCCGTCGAGCTGGTCGACCGGATCGACTACCCCTTCACCGAGCGCTTCGGCCCCGACGGCGGCCTCGCCGGGCAGATCCAGGCGCTGCGGGTCCGCTGCTTCGACCGCGAGGTCGCCGACTTCCTCGCCCGCCGCCCCAACGGCACCGTCGTCTGCCTCGGCGACGGCCTCGAAACCCAGTACTGGCGGGTCGACAACGGGCGGGCCCGGTGGCTCTCCGTCGACCTCCCCGAGGCCGTCGCCCTGCGCGAACAGCTCCTGCCCGCGGCCCCGCGCCAGCGCCTCCTCGCCTGCTCCGCCACCGACCCGGCCTGGCTCGACGAGGTCGACGACTCCCGCGGCGTCCTGATCACCGCGCAGGGACTGCTGATGTACCTGCGCCCCACCGAGGTCCGCGACCTCCTCGCGCGCTGCGCCGAGCGCTTCCCCGACGGCACCCTCGTCCTCGACGCGGTACCCCGCTGGTTCGCCCGCCTCGCCTCACGGGGGCGCCTGCGCAGCCGCGGCTGGACCGCCCCGCCGATGCCCTGGGGCATGGACGCCGACGAGCAGCCCAAGCTCGCCTCCGCGCACCCCGCCGTCACCGAGATCCGCGACGTGCTCCCCGCCGGCGGACGCGGCGTCGTCGGCGCCCTGCTGCCGTACGCGGCCCGGATCCCGCTGATCTCGGCGGCCCGGCCGTCGGTCGTGGCGCTGCGGTTCTCCGCCCGGGCCGGGCGGCCCGCGGGCCCGGTGTCCGCCTGACGGCCGCCCCGGGAACACCTGCCCGCCGTCCTTCGTATGAGGTAAAGAGCGGGTCAACCGGTTAGGCTGCCCAGCCGGGGCCTGCCAGCGCGCCCCGGCCCAGGGCGGGTCCGACCATTCCCGACGCCGCGCGCCGATCCGCCGCGAACTGTCAGACACGCCCCAGCCCGCCAACCGGGACGCCGTCCCGGCCTGCCCACGGAGGTACCCCGGCCTTGCACATCGACCAGTGGATCGAGAGCGTCCCGCCGACCTCCGTGTACGCCCTCGTCGGGCTGATCATCGGCCTGGAGAGTCTGGGCATCCCGCTGCCCGGTGAGATCGCCCTCGTCACGGCGTCGCTGCTGTCGGCCCGCGGCGTGGTCAGCCCCTGGTGGGTCGCGGGCTGCGCCATCGCGGGCGCGGTCATCGGCGACTCGATCGGGTACTCCATCGGCCGCCGCGGCGGCAAACCGCTCTTCGAACGGCTCGGCCGGCGCTTCCCCAAGCACTTCGGACCGGACCACCTCGCGACGGCGGAGCGGTCCTTCCAGAAGTGGGGCATGTGGGCGGTCTTCTTCGGCCGCTTCATCGCCCTGCTGCGCATCTTCGCGGGCCCGCTGGCCGGCGCGCTGCGCATGCCGTACTGGAAGTTCCTGCTCGCCAACGTGTTCGGCGGCATCGTCTGGGCCGGCGGCACCACCCTGCTGGTCTACCAGGTGGGCAAGGTCGCCGAGCAGTGGCTGAAGAGCTTCTCGTGGGTGGGCCTGGTGCTCGCCGCGCTGGTCGGCGCCGGCTCCGCGTGGATCATGAAGCGGCGTGCCGCGAAGTCCCGCGCGGCGCACCCCGAGCAGTCCGGCGGCCGGTCCGCGGACGCCGTGGCGCCGGTGGCCCCCGAGCCCGCCGCCGCCCTTGCGGCGGAGCCGCCCGCCGTCCCCGTCGCGGAGCCGCTCGCCGCCCCGGTCGCCGACTGAGCGTCAGACGCGCGGTATAGGCTCGGGCGGCGTACCCCGGCGGTTTTCCAGCGACCCCAAGCGACTCGGAGGCGGCGTGAGCCAGCAGCAGTGGACGGCGGTCGACGACTACATCACCGGCATCCTCATCGGTGCCGACCCGGTGCTCGACGCCGCCCAGGCCGCGGCCGACGCCGCCGGACTGCCGCAGATCGCGGTGTCGGCGCCGCAGGGCCGGCAGCTCCAGATCCTCGCCGAGACGCTCGGCGCCCGCCGCATCCTGGAGGTCGGCACCCTCGGCGGCTACAGCGCGATCTGGATGGCCCGCGCGCTGCCCGCGGACGGCCGCCTCATCACCCTGGAGATCGACCCTAGGCACGCCGAGGTCGCCCGCCGCAACCTGCACCACGCCGGGTTCGCGGCGATCGCCGAGGTGCGCCTCGGCCCGGCCGCCGACTCCCTCCGGCAGCTCGCCGACGACGGCGCGGAGCCTTTCGACCTCGTCTTCGTCGACGCGGACAAGGCGAGCAACCCGCTCTACTTCGCGTGGGCGCTCCGCCTGACCCGCCCGGGCTCGCTGATCGTCGTCGACAACACCGTCCGCGACGGCGCCGTCGCGGACGCCGCCTCCGCCGACCCCTCCGTCGTCGGCGTCCGCCGCCTGCACGAGGCCGTCGCGGCCGAGCCGCGGGTGTCGGCCACCACCGTGCAGACCGTCGGCGCGAAGGGCTACGACGGCTTCACCCTGATCCGCGTCCGTTCCTGAGCGGACGCCCGCCCCGAGCGGACCTCCCGATCCGCGTCCCCGTCCTGAGCACGAGGTACCACCCGTCATGAGAATCGGTCTGCTCGGCACCGGCCCCTGGGCCCGCACGGTGCACGCACCCGCCCTGGCCGGACACCCCGGCGTCGAGTTCGCCGGCGTCTGGGGCCGCCGCCCCGAGGCCGCCGCCGAGGTCGCCGCCGACCACGACGTGCGCGCGTACGCCGACCTCGACGCCCTGCTGGCCGACGTGGACGCCGTCTCCGTGGCGCTCGCCCCGCAGGCCCAGGCCGAGGTGGCGGTCCGCGCCGCCGAGGCCGGCCGCCACCTGCTCCTCGACAAGCCGGTCGCCCTGACCGTGGCCGACGCCCGCCGGGTGGCCGACGCGGTGGCGGCGCACGAGGTCGCCTCGGTGGTCTTCTTCACCACCCGCTTCAGCCGCGAACCCGCGGCCTGGGTGGCCGAGCAGGCCGCCCGCGCCGGCTGGTTCACCGCCCGCTGCACGTGGCTGGGCTCGGTCTTCACCACCGACAGCCCGTACGCGGCCTCACCCTGGCGGCGCGAGAAGGGCGCCCTGTGGGACGTCGGCCCGCACGCCCTGTCGCTGCTCCTCCCCGTGCTCGGCGACGCCGTCGCGGTGACCGCAGCCGCGGGGCCCGCCGACACCGTGCACCTGGTCGTCGGCCACGCGGACGGGGCGTCCAGCACCCTCACGCTGAGCCTGACGGCGCCGCCCGCCGCGGGCGGCGTCGAGCTGGAGCTGCGCGGCGAGTCCGGTGTCCGGCGGCTGCCGGAGCGCGGTGAGCCCGAGACCGAGACCTTCGCCCGCGCGGTGGACGCCCTGCTCGCGGGTGCGGGCGGCGACGCCCCCCACCCGTGCGACACCGCCTTCGGCCTGCGCGTGGTGGAGATCCTCGCCGCCGCGGAGCAGGCCCTCACGGACGGCCGGACCGTCCGGCTCTGAGCCGGCCCGGGCTGCCGCCGACCGCGCGTCGGTCCCGGGATCCTTGCCCCGGGATCCTTTGTCCCGGGGCACGCCGCCGGACATGCCGCCGGCGGCGTCGAGGCGGCTCCGGGAGCCACCCGGGCACGCCGCGCCCGATCCGGCGCGTGGCACCATGGCAGCCCGAGCCCGCTCGTGATCCCGGAGGGTCGCCCGTGCAGACCGAACCCGTCTTCCGCACCGCCGGACCGGCCGACGTGCCCGCCGTCGTCGCCCTGGTCGAGTCGGCCTACCGCGGGGACGCCAGCCGGGCCGGCTGGACCACCGAGGCCGACCTGCTCGCCGGGCGGCGCACCGACGAGGCCGCCGTCGCGGCGGTCGTCGCCCGCCCCGACTCGGTGGTGCTGCTGGCCGAGGCCGACGGCGTGCTGCTCGGCTGCTGCCACGTGGAGCGCCGCCCCGAGGCCGGGTACTTCGGCATGTTCTCGGTGCGGCCCGGCCTGCAGGGCGCCGGCCTCGGCCGCACCCTGCTCACCCGGGCCGAGACCCACGCCCGCGAGCAGTGGGGCCTCACGGCCATGGAGATGACCGTCATCGAACAGCGCGCCGACCTGATCGCCTGGTACGAGCGCCGCGGCTACCGGCGCAGCGGGGAGTTCGAGCCGTTCCCGTACGGCGACGAGCGGTTCGGCGTGCCGCTCCGCCCCGACCTGCGCTTCGAGCGGCTGGTCAAGGCGCTGTAGGCCGGGGCGGGCGGGCGGGACCAGGGGCGGCGGCGGTCAGCCGGTCTCCGTCCGCTGCTGCGACCACTCCAGGTAGCGGCCCGACTCGCGGGTCAGCCCGGTGAGGAACCAGACCAGCACGGCGGTGTCGTCCGTCCAGCCGAGGATCGGGATGAAGTCCGGCAGGAGGTCCACCGGGCTCAGCAGGTACAGGGCGGTCAGGGCGGCGAGCGCGGCCAGCTTGGCGGGCCCGACGCCCGGGTAGCGGCCGCGCAGCACGTCCACCGCGAGCCGCGGCATCGCGACGAGCCGCGCGCCGATCCCGGGTGCGCCGGGCCGGGTGGCCTCCCGGTACAGACTCCATGCCGACCGTGTCACCGCCGCCTGGTCGATTCCCCGCAACCGCTTCGGGACGGGCTTCGCCACGGCATCCTCCTCGCGCCCGGCCGGGCACCTGCGGCACCGGCCTGCCGCTACGGTACGCGACCGCGGTCACCCGCCGTAGAGGCTGCGGCAGATCCGTGCCTGTTCGGACCCGGGCGGCCACTGGCCCTGCTTCTCGGCCTCCGCGCACACTTTGATCGTCGGGACCTTCGCCGCCCCGGCCGGGGCGGCCGGCCGGGTGCCGTGTCCCGGTCGGCGGGTGGTGCGTGCGGGGGCCGGCCGCGGGGTGCGCGCCGGCCCGGCACCGGCCCGTCCGTCGGGGTCCGCCGTGCCGGCCGGATCCGGTGAGGTGCCCGGCTCCGGCGAGGCGTTCGTGTCCGTCGTGGCGTTCGGGAAGGGGACCGCGGCCGCCGGCTCCGGGGGCCGGCGTGAGGCGGTCGGCGGCGGGGCCGCGGGGGAGGAGGCCGCCACGGTCGCCAGGACGCCGGTGACCTCGCCGGTGCCGGGACCGCCGCAGGTGGCGAGCAGCCCGCCGAGCAGCACCACGCCGCCGACGACCGCCGCGGTGACCGCCGCCGCCGGGAGGCGCCGGGCTTGCGCCGGCGGAGGTGTGGTCGGCGGAGGTGTGGGCGGCGGCGCCGGTTCGGCGCTCTCCCATCCGTACGTCCACGGCGGCTTCCACTGCCCGTCCATGCCCGGCCTCCCGGTCCGTCACGAGGGCCGCACGCGCCTCGCGGCGGCCGCCGTGCACAACGATCAGGGCGGCCCGGGCGGAACGGCACCGGTCGGCGGACACCGTGGTGCGGCCCGGGTGCGCGCCCCCGTGGCTCGGACGATGCTGTGGGCATGAACAGCAACAGCACAGCCGAACCCATGATCGAGGTGGCGGAGTTCCGCACCGACAGCCGCTACCGCCTGGTGCACTTCAAGGGGGCCGGATGGAAGCCGCTCGCCCCCGAGGAGTTCGAGCCGGAGGTCGCGCACGCGTTCCCCGGCGCCGACCCGCACGACCCCGCCGTGGTGCACTGGGCCGACCGGCCCTGGGAGTGGCCCTCCTGGCACCCCGGCGAAGCCTGACGCACCGACCGGCCTGACGCGCGGTCCCGGCCCGACCGGCCTGACGCACCGTCCGGGGCCGGGCCGGGCCGTCCGTCCTGGCGATCCACCCGGGCGGGCGGTGTCAGAGCGGGCGCCCCAGCAGCCGCTCCGCGTCGGCGAGCACCGCCGCCAGGTAGTCGGCTGCGGGCCCGCCGACCGAGAGCGCGGCCGCCTGGCCCGCCCAGAGGTTCACCAGATCCGACCGGCCGCGGGCGGCCGCCTCGGCGCGCAGCGGCAGCATCAGCGCGTTCTGCGCCGGGTACGGCGGCACGGCGTCCTCGTGCGCCGCGAGCTCCCGGACGAAGCGGTTGGCGATGCCGCGCGCCGTACGCCCCGAGAACAGCCTGGTCAGCACCGTCGTCGCGGCCCCGGGGGAGAGCAGGGCCCGGCGGTGCACCTCGCTCGCGGCGGACTCCGTGCAGGCCAGGAAACCGGTGCCGATCTGCACGGCGTCGGCGCCGAGGACGAGCGCCGCGGCCAGGCCCCGGCCGTCGGTGATGCCGCCCGCGGCGATCACGGGCACCGCCACGGCGTCCGCGACCTGTGGCACCAGCGCGAAGGTGCCGACCAGCGACTCCCGGACGGGCGCGAGGAACGCGCCCCGGTGGCCGCCGGCGTCGCTGCCGGAGGCGACCACGGCGTCCACGCCCGCCGCCTCCAGTGCCACGGCCTCGGCGACGGTCGTGGCGGTGCCGATCAGCACGATGCCGCGCCGCCGGGCCTCGTCGACCGCGTGGCGCGGCGGCACGCCCATGACCAGGCTGATCACGGGCGGTGCGGCGGCGATCAGGGCGTCGAGCTGCTCGGCGAAGTCCGGTGTGCGGTGCTCGGTGGCGGGGTCGGGCAGGCCGAGTTCGGCGTAGTACGGGTGCACCCGGGCGACGTCCGCGGCCGTGGCGGCGGCCTCCTGCTCGCCGGGCTGCGGCACCCAGAGGTTGACGGCGAAGGGCCGCCCGGTGGCCGCGCGGAGCTCCTTCACCAGGGACGTGATCGCGTCGGGCCGCAGGTGGTGCGCACCGAACGACCCCAGCCCGCCCGCCTCGGAGACCGCCGCGGCCAGGGCGACCGACGACATGCCGCCGCCGAACGGTCCCTGGACCACCGGATGTTCCAGGCCCAGCAGTCCGCCGAGCCGTCCTGCGGTGTCCATGCCCATGGCAGTGCTCCCTCTGTCCGTCGACTGTCCGTCAGCTGTGCGGCCACTCTAGACGACCGGTCAACTATTCAGGGCGCCCGCCCCCGGGCCTGATAGTTGACCGCCCGTATACTCACCCCATGGGACGCACCAGCACGGCACGCGAGCGGCTGCTGGACGCCGCCGGCGAGCTGCTGCACTCGCGCGGCTACACCGCAGCCGGGGTGGCCGAGATCTGCGCCCACGCCGGCGTGCGGAAGGGCAGCTTCTACCACTTCTTCGCCTCCAAGCAGACGCTCACCCTGGAGGCGGTCGACGCCCACTGGGCCGCACGGCGCACGGTCTGGGACGCGTTCGCCGGCGCCGACGGACCCCCGCTCGACCGGCTGCACGGCCTGCTGCGCGCACACGCCGACGCCCAGCGCGCCGACCGCGCCGAGCACGGCAGTGTCCGCGGCTGCCTGCTCGGCAACCTCGGGCTCGAACTCAGCGGCCACGAGCCCGGCATCCAGGCGCGGATCGCCGCGATCTTCGCCGAGCAGGCGGCCATGGTCCGCACCCTCCTCACCGAGGCGGCCCGGACGGAGGCCGTCGCCGACGACGAGGCGACGGCCCGGGCGGTCGTCGCCCAGTTGGAGGGCACGGTGCTGCTCGCGAAACTGGCCGACGACCTCGCCGCTTTCGACGGGCTCTGGCCCGCCGTACGGCGGTTGATCCGCACCGACTGAACAGGCTGCCCGGATCGGCGTGTTCGGCCGGTGGTCCGCCCGGCCGGACAGGTGCCGTTGGGCGGATGCCGCCGGGCGGGTGCCGTCCCCCGTCAGAGCCCCGGAGTGTCCTTCGGGGCGGCCGGCCGTGCGGCCCGCCGTCCGGTGCGCGCGGCCGCGGAACCCCGTGTGGGGGAGGCGCGGTGCTCCGTGCCGTCCGCGGGGATGCCGGTGCCTCCCGTGGTCAGGTGCAGTGCGCGCAGCGCGACCTCGGTGGCGAACCGCTGCTCGGGGTCGGCCAGTTGGTCGCCGAACGCCCGGTCGAGCAGCCGCATGCGGTAGCGCACGGTCTGCGGGTGCACGCCGAGTCTGGCCGCCACCTCGGCGGCCGTGCCGCGGGTGGTCAGCCAGATCCGCAGGGTGTCGATCAGCCGGTGCTGCTGCGCGGGCGTCATACCGGCGAGTGGGCCCAGGTACCGTCCCGCCATCTGCCGGACGAGCGTGGGGTCGCCCAGCAGCCAGAGCTGCACGAGGTGTTCGTCGCAGGACGCCACCGGGCGGTCGGGCACCACGCCGGACTCGGCGAGGGTGAGCAGGTGGCGCGCCCACCGCAGGGAGTGGGCGGCCTCGGCGAGCGGGGTGGTCAGCCCGATCGCGGCCCGGCAGCCCTCCAGGGCGTCGTGCAGCGCGGCGCGGCGGTCGTCGTCGAGGCGCCCGGGCACCAGGAGATGGGGCTCCGGCGCCGCGAGGTCGACCAGGACGTCCCGTTCCAGCGCGGTGCGCCGCGGCCGGTCGCCGGGACGCAGCGCGACGAGGGTGACCTCGCGCGGCAGCGGCCAGGAGGCGTGCTCGGCCAGCTCGGTGAGGGTGCCGTTGGCGGCCGAGGTGCCGGTGAGGATGCGGCGGAGCAGCCGCCGGCGCCGGTTGTCGGGCTCCTCGCCGAGCTCGGCCATCGCCTGGAGGTAACCCTCGCGGGAGAGTTCGGCGAGCTCGCCCATGTAGGCGAAGAGCGCATCGGCGAAGGCCATCAGCACGGTCGCCGACAGGTTGTAGCGGCGCCCGACGGCGCGGGCCCTGCGCAGCGCGACCTGACAGCCGATCCGGTACGCGTCCTGGAGCATGTCCAGGCTGCGGCCCTCGTAGGCCTCGAAGCGGCCGAAGCGGCGGCACATCTCGTCGCGCAGGGCGGTCGTGGCGGTCGGGGCGGCGACGTGGTCGACGAAGGTGGCGATGTTCTGCTCGATCCCGACCCGGATGACCCGGGCCATCGGGCCTTCCAGCAGCTCGCGGTACTCGGGGATGGCGGCCACGATCTCGCCGGCCATCTCCTTGAGCAGGCTGGGGAGTTCCGGTCGCATGACGGTCGCGAGCTCGCGGGGTAATTCGCCCGACCGTGCGGCGAAGGCGGATGGTGCCCGCCTGGGTGAGGTCATGCGGGTTCCCCCTGACGGTCGGCCGGCCGCGCGTCGGCCGCGCCCGGTGCGGCTCGGGGCGGTCGGCGGGGGCGGGGACGGCGGCTCGCTGCTTGATCGTCCGGGCCCGGTCGGTGGGCGGGGGCCGGACGCGTGCGGACATCTCTGGTGGTGGGTTGAAAGATAGACCACGCGCGGTGTGTTGCGCAGTACCGCGGGTAACCGGGGCGGGGTTTACGGCAACCGCTCTCCGCCTTTTCGGGCCCGTACTCATCCGGCGACAACGCGGCGGCGCATTCTCGTGCCTGGGGAACAAGAATCTACTCGCGAGTAGGGAATTACCGGCTCCGTGCCGCCATGCTGTTGCGCCGCCTGATTACCGGTGCGTAACGTCCCACCGCAGTGAGGGCGGCCCGCTCCGGACGGTAGCCGCACCACAGCCCCGGACCTGTCGAAAACCCCTCCCCGCAGGGTACTTCAGCACGCCCGGGGCGCCACCCACCCCCACGGAAGGACCAGCCATGCGTACCCTCGCCAAGGGCGCTCTCTTCGCCGCCGCCGTGCTCACCGCGGCCACCGGCGCGATCGCCGCCCCCGCCACCGCAGGCACCAGCTCCACGCTCGCCACCTGGACCGTCAGCCCCGGCGGCGCGTGGACGGCCAAGGCCACCTCGCCCAAGCTGACCGACACGAAGACCGGGACGAAGCTCACCTGCTCCTCCTCCACCGCCGCAGGCGTGCTGAAGAGCGGCTCCGGCCTCAGCAACCCGCTCTCCACCATCACGTCCGTCGGCTGGACGAGCTGCTCCGGCCCGCTCGGCATCACCTTCTCCGTGACCGCGCAGAACCTGCCCTGGTCGATCAACGGCTCCACCTACGCGGCCGGCGTCACCACCGGCACCGTCACCGGCGTCAAGGCGCACATCAGCGGAGCCGGCTGCACCGCCGACTTCGCCGGCCCCACCAGCACCACTGCCGCCACCCTCACCGGCACCTACTCCAACGCCACCAACACCCTCACCCTCAGCGGTGGCGACCTGCACGCCTACAACGTGTCGGGCAGCTGCCTCGGCCTGCTCAACAACGGCGACGCCGCCACCTACAACGCGGCGTACCTGCTCGCCTCGCCGCAGGCGATCACCTCGCCGTGACCCACCGTCGGCCCGGCCCGGGGCGAACCCCCGGGCCGGGCCGACCCCCGTCCGCGGCCGGCAGCACCTGCGGGCTCGGCTGCCGTCCGGCTGCCGTGGCGTACCGGCCGTCGCACCGCTCGCGCCGCAGTGGCGTACCGGCCGCCGCGGCACTCTCGCCGTGATGGCACTCCCGCCGTGATGGCGCGCAAGGCTCGGAGAATCCTCGCCGGATGACAACGCCCGAGGTGCGCCGACCGCCGGGAGACTCGGCCGGTGACAAGGCGCCGGGCGTTTCTTGTCGTCCGATGACAAGAAAAGGCGCCCGGGTGGCGGCGTGGTGAATTCCGCCGTGCGATCACTTGTCGGCCTTGTTACCCGCCCGTAGTGTCCTGCGTCCCGAGCGGTTCGAGCGCATTCCATCGCCCCGGACACCCCTGATCCGTTCCCTTTCAGCCACCCGAGGAGTTCCGCCATGAGCGCTGCCGCGCGCCGCCGCCGCTCGGCCCGGATCGCCGCCGCCGGGTCGGCCGTCCTGCTGGCCGGGCTGGTGCCGGGCGGTGACTCCCGCGCCGAGGAGCCCACGGCGCCGGCGCCGATCCCTTACACCTGCGGCGCCGGCGCCGGGAGTTTCGCCGTGCAGGCGGTCCTCCGGCAGCGGTACCCGCGGACCGCCGCGGTGGGAGCGCCGATCCGGCCCGGCGAGATCGCCGTCACCCTCACGCTCCCCCCGGCCGCGACCGTTGCCCTGCTGCCCGCCGGGTCGACCGCCGTCACCGGGACGGTCGGGCTCGGTGTCCGGATCTCGCAGGGGAGTTCGGCCGACGACGTGATCTGGCCCGTGACGGTCGGGTCGGTGCCCCTGGCGGCGGACGGCGGCGCCGAGCTCACCGCGCGCGGCCCCGCCACCGCGGTGACGGTGACGGCGCCCGGCGCGGTGCGGTTCGACGCGGGTGTCCTGGAGCTGGGCCTCCACCCCGCCCCCGCCGGAGCGGCCGACCCCTCACCGGCGCAGCCCCCCGCGGCACCCACCGCCGCCGCGACGACCCCTGGGGGGACGACGGCTGGTGGGACGACGGCTGACATCCCGGCCGCCGACATCCCGGCCGCCGGCGCGGCGGACCCCGGCACCCCTGGCCCCGCCTCCGGAACCCCTGGCCCCGCCTCCGGCGCCGTGCCCGCCTCCGGCGCCGTGCCCGCCTCCGGAGGGACCGCCGCGAAGCGTGCCACCGTGCGGTGCACCCCCGACGCCGGTGCGCCCACCCGGCTCGGCAGCGTCGACGTGCCCGCACCGGCCGGTCCCGCCTCCCCGGCGCCGGCCGCCCCGCAGGCGCCGCCCGTCGGCGGCGGGCCGGCGGTGAGTGCGCTCGCCGCCGTACCCCCGGCCGTCCTGCGGAAGCTGACGGCCGGTCAGGGACCGGCCGGGACGATCCGCACGCTGGCCACCGTCCCGTCCGGGGTGAACTCCTGCCCGCCGGCGCCCACCGGTGACCTCGACCCGGCCAGGCTGCCGGCCGTGCCCGCCGGGGCGATGGTGATCCCGTTCCCCGACATGGATCCCTTCCCGGACGTGCCCGCCTGCGCGTTCGCCGTCGGTCTCGCCAACGTGCACAAGCTCGGCCAGGCCGCCGCCGTCAACGACCCGCACGGCACGCCCGCGCTCGCGGCCATCAACATGACCCGCCGGTTCGTCACCCTGTGGGACCCGGAGCCCGGCCAGCAGCCGTACCTGGAGGCCGACTCGCTCGGATACCTCCGACTCCCGCCCTCCGACACGACGTTCCTCACGTACGGCTTCATCCCGACCACGGCGAGGATGCAGCTCGTCCCGCAGGGGCCGCTCACCATCGTGGCCACGGGCAACTCCGACTGGGACCAGCCCATCGAGTTCACCATCGGCGGCTACCAGTCGCTGCGGCTCTACGACGTCAGGGTCAACGGCACCCCGCTGGACGTCGGCCCGAACTGCCGCACGGTGCGCCCGGTCGACCTGAAGCTCCGCGGCACCCAGGACAGCCACCTCGGCGACCGCGGCGACGGCCGCCCCGACTACAGCCTGCAGGCCGGCGGCCCGCTCTCCCAGGACGGCCTGACCGTACCGCCGTTCACCGGCTGCGGCACCGGCGGCGAGGACCTCAGCCCGCTGTTCACGGCCGCCGTCTCCGGCACCGGCAACTCGCTCAACCTCGTGCAGGGTCCGATCTGCACGCCCACCAGCGAGCAGCCGAACGGCTGCGAGCCGGAGATCGCCCTGCCCGAACTTCCCCACCGCTGAGCTCCGTCCACCACACCACCCAGGGAGGTGTCATGGGAATCGAAGTCACCGTCGAAGGACTGACCAAATCCTTCGACGGCCAGAACGTCTGGCAGGACGTCACCCTCACCCTGCCGCCCGGCGAGGTGACCGTGATGCTCGGCCCGTCGGGCACCGGCAAGACGGTCTTCCTGAAGTCGGTCATCGGCCTGCTGAAGCCCGAGCAGGGCCGGGTGATGGTGGACGGCGTCGACATGGTCAACGGCCGTGAGCGGGACGTCTACCGGGCCCGCAGGCTGTTCGGCCTGATGTTCCAGGACGGCGCCCTCTTCGGCTCCCTCAACCTCTACGACAACATCGCCTTCCCGCTGCGCGAGCACACCCGGAAGAAGGAGTCCGAGATCCGCCGCATCGTCATGGAGCGGATGGACATGGTCGGGCTCGTCGGCTCCGAGGCCAAACTGCCCGGCGAGATCTCCGGCGGCATGCGCAAACGCGCCGGCCTCGCCAGGGCGTTGGTGCTCGACCCGCAGATCGTGCTGTGCGACGAACCGGACTCCGGCCTCGACCCGGTGCGCACCTCCTACCTCTCGCAGCTGCTCATCGACCTCAACGCGCAGATCGACGCCACCATGCTCATCGTCACCCACAACCTCGACATCGCCGCGACCGTGCCCGACAACATCGGCATGCTGTTCCGCCGCAGGCTCGTCGCGTTCGGGCCGCGGGAGGCGCTGCTGAGCAGCGACGAGCCGGTGGTGCGGCAGTTCCTCAGCGGCGACCGCGCCGGGCCGATCGGCATGGCGGAGGAGAAGGACGAGGCCACGCTCGCCCTGGAGGCCGGGCTGATCCCGGCCCGGCCCTCCGGTCCGCTGCCCGCGCAGCTCCAGCCCTCGCCGGGGCTGCCCGCCCGCCGCGCGGCCGAGCGCCGCCGGGCCCGCCTGCTGGGACGCGTCCAGGGAGAACCGGTATGAGGAACCCCGCCGTTGCCGCACTGGCCGCCACCGGTGACCTCTTCGCGCTCGCCGCGACCACCGTCCGCGACACGTTCCGCCGCCCGTTCCAGATGCGCGAGCTGATCGAGCAGTTCTGGTTCATCGCCAGTGTCACGATCCTGCCCGCCGCGCTCGTGTCGATCCCGTTCGGTGCCGTCATCGCGCTCCAGGTCGGCTCGCTCGCCCAGCAGTTGGGCGCCCAGTCGTTCACCGGCGGGGCCAGCGTGCTGGCCGTCATCCAGCAGGCCAGCCCGCTGATCGTGGCGCTGCTCATCGCCGGCGCCGCCGGCTCGGCGATCTGCGCCGACCTCGGCTCGCGCAAGATCCGCGAGGAGCTCGACGCGCTGGAGGTCATGGGCGTCTCGCCGGTCCAGCGGCTCGTCGTGCCGCGGGTGCTCGCCACCATGCTGGTCGCCGTCCTGCTCAACGGCCTCGTCTCGGTGGTCGGCACGCTCGGCGGCTACTTCTTCAACGTCATCCTGCAGCACGGCACCCCGGGCGCCTACCTGTCGAGCTTCTCGGCGCTGGCGCAGCTCCCCGACCTCTACATCAGCGAGTTGAAGGCACTGATCTTCGGATTCATCGCCGGCGTGGTCGCCGCCCACCGCGGCCTGAACCCGCGCGGCGGCCCCAAGGGCGTGGGCGACGCGGTCAACCAGTCCGTCGTCGTCACGTTCCTGCTGCTCTTCGCCGTCAACGTCGTCCTCACCGCGGTGTACCTGCGGATCGTCCCGCAGAAGGGAGCCTGAGCCGTGTCCCTGCTCGACGAACCGTCCGCCCCGCAGCAGCCCGTACCGCCGCCCGACCCGTCCGCGGGCCGGCGGGCCGCCCGGCCGAGCCGTGCCTTCGCCTGGCTCGACGGGGCCGGCGACCACCTGCTCTTCCACGTCGCCGCCGTGCTCTGGGTGCCCCGCGCCCTGCGCCGCTACCTCCGCGAGGTGCAACGCCTGCTCGCCGAGGTGGTCTTCGGCAGCGGCGGCCTCGGCATCATCGGCGGCACCGTCGGCGTGATGGTCGGCATGACGGTCGCCACCGGCACCGTGGTCGGCCTGCAGGGCTACGCCGCGATGAACCAGCTCGGCGCCGCCGCGTTCACCGGCTTCGTCTCCGCGTACTTCAACACCCGTGAGATCGCGCCCCTCGTCGCCGGTCTCGCCCTCTCCGCCACCGTCGGGGCGGGCTTCACCGCGCAACTCGGCGCGATGCGCATCAACGAGGAGATCGACGCCCTCGAAGGCATGGGCATCCGCAGCCTTCCCTACCTCGTCACGACCCGCATCATCGCCGGCGTGGCCGCCATCGTGCCGCTCTACGGGGTCGGGCTGCTCAGCTCGTACGCCGCCTCACGGGCCGTCACCGTCTTCGCCAACGGGCAGGCACCGGGCACGTACGACCACTACTTCAACCTCTTCCTCTCGCCCGCGGACGTGCTGCTCTCCGGGTTCAAGGTGCTCGTCTTCAGCGTCATCGTGATCCTCGCGCACTGCTACTACGGCTACCACGCCAAGGGCGGCCCCGCGGGGGTCGGGATCGCGGTCGGCCGGTCCGTCCGCAACGCCATCGTCATCATCAGCGTCACCGACTTCTTCCTCTCCCTCGCCATCTGGGGCACCACCACGACGGTGCGGGTGGCAGGATGAACGCCGTCCCCCGCACCGCCCGGCGCCGCACCGCGGGTGTGGTCTTCCTCCTGGTGCCCGCGCTGCTCGCCGGCGTGTCGGTCGCCGTCTACGACAAGGCCTTCACCGACTCCGCGGACGTCGTCGTGGAGACCGGCAGCGCCGGCCACGAGATGCACGTCAACGCGGACGTCAAACTGCGGGGCGTCGTCGTCGGCCGGGTCCGGTCGATCGCCGCGGACGGCGAGGGCGCCCGCCTCACCCTCGCCCTCGACCCCGCGCAGCTGCCCCGCATCCCGGCCGGCGTCTCCGCCCAGCTGCTGCCCACCACGCTCTTCGGCGAACGCTTCGTCGCCCTCGTGCCCGCCGCCGACCGGCCGGGCGGTGCCACGCTCCGCGCCGGCACCGTCATCCCGCAGGACCGCTCCGCCGACGCCATCGAGCTGCAGCAGGTCCTCGACCACCTGCTGCCGCTGCTCACCGCCGTCCAGCCGGAGAAGCTCGCCACCACCCTCGACGCCGTCGCCACCGCCCTGCGCGGCCGCGGCGACCAGCTCGGGTCCACCCTCACCCGCCTCGACGCGTACCTCGGCGAGTTCAACCCGCAACTCCCGGCGCTCACCGACGACATCCGCAAACTCGCCGTCGTCGGCGACACCTACCGCGACGCCGCCCCCGAAATCCTGCAGGCCCTCACGGACCTCGCCACCACCAGCACCACCCTCGCCGACCGGCGACAGAGCCTCAGCACCCTGTACGCCACCTCCACCACCGCCGCCGACCGGCTCACCGACTTCCTGCGCCGCAACGAGTCGACCCTCATCCGGCTCTCCGCCGACAGCCGCGGCACCCTCGGACTCCTCGCCGAGTACGCGCCGTCCTTCCCGTGCACGCTGCGCACCCTCGCCGACTTCGTGCCCGTGATGGACAAGGCCCTCGGCAAGGGCACCGGCCGGCCCGGCCTGCGCGTCGACGTCACCACCGTGCCGTCCAAGGGCCGTTACCTGCCCGGCCGCGACACCCCCGTCTACCGGGCGGGCGGCGGTCCCCGCTGCTACACCGTGCCCTACACCGGCCAGGGCGCCCTGCCCGCCGCCTCCCGTCCCGGCGACGGCTTCCCGATGCCCGCCGACCCCGGACTCGGCCTGCCCAACTCCCCCCAGGAGAACGCGCTTGTCAACGAACTCCTGGCCGCCGGCCGGGGCACCGCGACCACCCTGCCGGACTGGAGCTCCCTGCTCGCCGGACCCGTCCTCCGCGGGGCGGAGGTGACCCTGAAATGAGGCGCCGATCGCTCGCCGCACCGCTCACCAAGTCCCTGGTGTTCGTGCTCGCCACCACCCTCGCCACCGGGGCCCTCGCCCTGGGCATCGCCGACACCGGCGTCGGCGACACCACCGGCTACCAGGCCCGCTTCACGGACGTCACCGGCCTCGCCCCGGGCGACAGCGTCCGCATCGCCGGAGTCCGCGTCGGCCGGGTCGACGCGGTCGAGGTCGTCGACCGGCGGGTCGCCCGGGTGCGGTTCTCCGTCCGCCGCGACCGGCAGCTGCCCGGCTCGGTGACCGCCACCGTCAAGTACGTCGACCTGGTCGGCCGCCGCTACCTCGACCTGCGGCAGGGCCCGGGCACGGTCGGCGAACAGCTCCCGCCCGGCGGCACGATCCCGCTGGAGCGCACCACCCCCGCCCTCGACCTCACCCGGCTCTTCAACGGCTTCCAGCCGCTCTTCCAGGGCCTCGCACCGGAGGAGGTCAACCGGCTCGCCGAGGAGATCGTCCACGTGCTCCAGGGCGAGGGCGGCACCGTCGACAGCCTCATGCGCAGCATCGCCTCCCTCACCACCACCGTGGCCGGCAAGGACGAGGTGATCGGACGGATCGTCACCAACCTCACCACCGTCACCGCCACCGTCAACACCCACGAGGAGGGCTTCACCGAGCTCGTCGCCACCCTCCAGCAGCTCGTCTCCGGCTTCGCGCAGGACCGCCGCCCGATCGGCCAGGCCGTCGACTCCCTCGCCGACCTCACCACCAGCACCGCCGGACTCCTGGAGGACGGCCGCGCACCCCTCAAGGACTCCATCGGCCAGCTCGGCCGCCTCTCCGCCGGCCTCGCCGACAACAGCGGCCCGCTGGAGGAGTTCCTGCAGCGCAGCCCGGAGAAGCTCGCCACCCTCGGCCGGCTCGCCTCCTACGGCTCCTGGTTCAACCTCTACCTCTGCCAGGCCACCGTCACCGGCGTCACCACCACCGACGGCAGCCCCGCACCCACCGGCATCCCCGTCACCGAAGCGAGGTGCCGCGCATGAGCCGCCCCCGCATCCCGCTCCGGCGCCCCCGCCGCCCGGCCGCCCCCGGCGCCGACCGCGGCCCGCTGCTGCGGCCCGTGCGCGACCGCAACCCCGTCGTCGTCGGCGCCGTCGGCCTCGTGCTGCTCCTCCTCCTGGTCGTCGTCGCGTACCGGTCCGACGACCTGCCCTTCACCGGCGGATCCACCGGCTACAGCGCGCACTTCACCGAGGCCGCCGGACTGCGGACCGGCGACGAGGTGCGGGTCGCCGGGGCCAAGGTCGGCAAGGTCACCGCCGTCGCCCTCGACGGCGACCGCGTCCGGGTCGGCTTCCGCGTCCATGACACGTGGGTGGGCGACGCCAGCACCGTCTCCATCGGCATCCGCACCTTCCTCGGCGAGAAGTACCTCGCGCTCGTCCCGCTCGGCGCCGCCCGCCAGGACCCCTCCCGCACCATCCCGACCGCCCGCACCACCTCCCCGTACGACGTCACGCAGGCCCTCGAAGGGCTCGGGAAGACCGTCGGCGCCATCGACACGGAGAAACTGGCGGAGAGCTTCCGCACCGTCTCCGAGACCTTCGCCGACACCCCCGGATCCGTCCGCGGCGCCGCCGAGGGCCTCTCCGCCCTCTCCCGCACCATCGCGAGCCGCGACGCCGAACTCGCCCGCCTCCTGGAGGGCAGCCGCAAGCTGACCCGCACCCTCAGCGACCAGAACGGCCGCATCCAGTCCCTCGTCGACGACGGCGACCTGCTGCTCGGCGAGGTCGAACGCCGCCGCGACGCCGTCCACCGCCTCCTCACCGGCACCCGCGACCTCTCCACCCAGCTCAGCGGCCTCGTCGCCGACAACCAGCGGCAGCTCGCCCCCACCCTCGACGCCCTCGACCGCGTCACCACCGTGCTGCGCGCCAACCAGGACGGCCTCGACCGCACCCTCGCCCTGCTCGGCCCCTACTACCGGCTGATGGGCAACACCCTCGGCAACGGCCGCTGGTTCGACAGCTACCTGTGCGGCGTCGTGCCGAAGGAGTACCTGCCCGAGGGCACCACACCCACCGACGGCTGCATGCCGTCCGGAGCCCGAGGCGGTCAGTGATGAAGAGGACCACCCGCGCCGTGATCGCCGGATCCGCGGCGCTCGCCGCCCTGGCCGCAGGCCTCGTCGCCGTCCCCGCCCTCGACGACGACGGCCTGCGGATCACCGCCTGGTTCGACCGCGCCGTCGGCGTGCACCCCGGCTCCGACCTGCGCATCCTCGGCGTGCGGGTCGGCCGGGTCGGCGACGTGCACCCCGAGGGCCGACAGGTGCGGGTCACCCTCCGGCTCGACCCCGGCATCGCCGTGCCCGCCGGGGCGTCCGCCGTGGTCGTCGCCCCCAGCGTCGTCGCCGACCGCTACGTGCAGCTCACCCCCGCCTACAGCGGCGGCGAACGCCTCGCCGACCGGGCCGTCATCCCGGCCGACCGCACCGCCGTGCCCGTCGAGATCGACCAGCTCTACCAGTCGCTCGGCGACCTCGGGGCGGCCCTCGGCCCCGACGGCGCCAACGCCGACGGCGCACTGTCCGCCCTCCTCGACACCGGCGCCCGCAACCTCGACGGCAACGGCCGCGCCATCGGCGACAGCATCCGCCGTCTCGGCGAGGCCGCCGGCACCCTCGACAGCCACAGCGGCGACCTCTTCGCCACCCTCGACCAGCTGCAGAGCTTCACCACCATGCTCAAGGACAACGACACGAAGGTGCGCGACGCCACCGGCAAACTCGCCACCGTCACCGACTTCCTCGCCCAGGACAAGGACGCCCTCGGCGAGGCCCTCGCCCAACTCGCCACCGCCCTCCAACAGGTGAAGACCTTCGTCGAGGACAACCGGGGCCGCCTCAAGAACGCCGTCGACCAACTCGCCCCGCTCACCCGGACCCTGGTGGACCAGCGCGCCTCCCTCGCCGAACTCCTCGACACCGCACCGCTGGCCGCCGGCAACATCCTGAGCGCCTACGACCCCGCCCACGGCACCCTCGACGGCCGCGCCAACCTCACCGAACTCACCGACGCCGCCGCGGCGCAGGCACTCCCGCTGCCCCTGCCCGCCACCGGCAGTGCCAACGGCAGCGCCAACGGTCGCGCCACCGGCAGCGGCACCGGGAAGGGGACCGGCCGATGAACCGCCGCACCGCCACCGCCGCCGCCACCCTCCTCGGCGTCCTCCTCGCCTCCGGCTGCACGGCCGGCGTCCACAGCCTCCAGGACGTCCCCCTGCCCGGCGGCGCCGACCTCGGCAGCCACCCGTACGAGATCACCGCACGGTTCCAGGACGTCCTCAGCCTCGTCCCGCAGGCCTCCGTCAAGGTCAACGACGTCGCCGTCGGACGCGTCACCCGCATCACCCTCGCCGAGGACGACTGGACGGCCGTCGTCACCATGCAGGTCAACGGCGACGTCCGGCTGCCCGGTAACAGCTACGCCCACCTCGAACAGGCCGGCCTGCTCGGCGAGAAGTACGTGCAACTCTCACCCCCGCCCGCCGGACGGGCCGCCACCGGCACCCTCGCCGGGGGAGCGGTCATCCCCGTCGAGCACACCGACCGCAACGTCGAGGTCGAGGAGGTGTTCGGAGCCCTCTCGATGCTGCTCAACGGCGGCGGCATCGACCAGCTCCGCACCATCACCACCGAACTCGACCGCGCGCTCACCGGCAACGAGACCGAGGTGCGCTCCGTCCTCACCCGGCTCGACACCCTCGTCGGCGAACTCGACGCCCACCGGCAGGACATCACCGCCGCCCTCGACGCCGTCGACCGGCTCTCCGCCACCCTCGCCACCCGCGACCGGCAGATCGGCACCGTGCTCACCGACCTCGCACCGGGCCTGCGCGTCCTCTCCGACCAGCGGGACTCGCTCGTCACCATGCTGCGCTCCCTCGACGCACTGTCGACCGTCGCCACCGACACCGTGCACCGCAGCAAGGACGACATGGTCGCCGACCTCCGCGCCATCGCCCCCACCCTGCAACGGCTCGCCGACGCCGGCCAAGCCCTGCCCGACTCCCTGCAGGTGCTCCTCACCTACCCGTTCACCGACGAGGTGCTCAACGGCGTCAAGGGCGACTACCTCAACGTCTACCTCAGCCTCACCGCCACCCCCGGCACCCGGATCATCCCCGAACTCACCTCCGCCGACAGCTCCTTCCCGCCCGACCCGCCCCCGGACGAGCCGGCACCGGAACCCGAACCCGAACCCGACCCGAGCACCGACCCCGGTACCGACCCGGGCACAGACCCCGGCACCGAAACCGCCGACCGGAGCCCCGCCCCCCTGCCCCTGCCCCTGCCCCTGCCCCTGCCCCTGCCCACCACCACGACCACGACGACCACCACGACCACGAGGAGCCGGTGATGCTCACCCCCGCCGTCCGGCTCAAGAACATCGCCTTCCTCCTGCTCTCCGTCCTCGTCCTCGGCTGGATCGCCGTCCACCAGGCCGACCTCGGCCGCCACATCGGACTCCGCGACCACTACACCGTCCACGTCCGGCTCGACCGCACCGGCGGACTGTTCGAGCACGCCGACGTCACCTACCGCGGCGTCTCCGTCGGCCGCGTCGGCGCCCTGCGCCTCACCGCCGACGGCGTCGACGCCGAACTCAGCATCCGCGACTCCGCCCCCCGCATCCCCGACCGGCTGCAGGCCGTCGTCGCCAACCTGTCCGCCGTCGGCGAGCAGTACATCGACCTCCGCCCGACCGCCGACACCGGGCCCTACCTCACCGACGGCTCACAGATCGCCCTCGCCGACACCACCACCCCCGCCCCCGTCACCGACATGCTCGGCAAGGTCGACGGCCTCGTCTCCTCCGTGCCCCTGCAGTCACTGCGCACCGTCGTCGACGAACTCGGCGCCGCCTTCGGCGGACAGGGCGACAACCTCCAGGTACTGCTCGACAGCAGCGGCCGGTTCGTCGAGGCCGCCGACGCCGACCTGCCCGCCACCACCCGCCTCGTCGTGGACGGCCGCACCGTCCTCACCACCCAGGCCCAGGAAGCCGACGCCATCCGCACGTTCGCCACCGGGGCCTCCCAACTCGCCCGCAAGCTCGCCGAGTCCGACTCCGACCTGCGCCAGGTCATCGCCGCCGCCCCGCAGACCGCCCTCCAGGTCACCGCGCTCGTCCACGACATCGACCCCGGCCTCAGCGTCGTCCTCGCCAACCTCCTCACCACCTCCGAACTCGGCGTCACCCGGCAGCACGGCATCGAGGAACTCCTCGTCCGGCTCCCGGCGGTGGCCGCCGCAGGCTCCACCGCCGTCGACGACCGCGGCGCCCACCTCGGCATGGCCGTCACTTTCTTCTCGCCCCTGCCCTGCACCAGCGGCTACCAGGACACCCAGCGCCGCAACGGCCTCGACACCGGCCCAGCACCCGCCTTCAACACCGGCGCCCGCTGCACGGCCCCCGCCGGCTCCGGCACCGGCGTCCGCGGCTCCGCCAACGCCCCCACCGGCGGCGTGCCCACCCCCGTCACCCCCGCCACCCCCCGCCCGGACGGCGGACGATGACCCGCGCCCGCCGCGCCCGGGCCGCCGCCGTGACCACCGCGGCACTCTGCTGCGCCCTCGGAGCGCAGCAGTACGCCCGGGCGCTCTCCGACCCCGTCCGCCAGGAGGCCGCCGCCCGGGCCCGCGCCCTCGCCGACGGCAGCCGTGCCGTCGCCCGCCTGGGCTCCCTCGACCCGGGCACCGGCGCGGCCGCCGTCCCGGCGGCCTGGCTCGACGCCACCGCCGGCGAACTCCACACCCGCCTCACCCACCTGCCCCCGCTCCAGGGCCAGCCCGCGGCGGCCGCCGCCGTCACCGCCGCCGCCGTCACCGACCTCGACGCGCACGCCGGCACCGCCCGCCTCATCGCCGTGCTCAACGTCGACCCCACCAGGCCCGAGCAGAACCCCGGCGGCACCGAACGGCGCCGGGTCGAAGCCACCCTGCTGCGCACCGGCGCGGGCTGGAAGGTCACCGGCCTGACGGCCGTCCCCGTCGGGGAGGGCGGCCGGTGACCGCAGCACCGGCGGGCCGCCGCGCCACGGCCGCCACCGCCGTCCTGGTCGCGGCCCTGCTGCTCACCGGCGCCGGACTGCTCGCCGCCGCCCGCCACGTCGACGGCCGCACCGCGGCGGCCCGCCCGCTCACCGACCGGGCCGCCACCGCGCAGGTCACCGCCGAGGTCGGCCAGGCACTCACCCGGGCGTTCTCGTACTCCACCGACACGCTCGGCAGCACCCCGGCCGCCGACCTCGACGACGGCGCCGCGCAGCAGTACACGGCCCTCGCCGCCCGGCTCCGCGACCTGGCCGCCGACCAGCACCTCACCGTCACCGCCACGGTCACCCGCATCGGCGTCGACCGCCTCACCGCCGACCGAGCCGAGCTGCTCGTCCTGCTCGACCAGCGGACCGCCCGCCCGGGCACCGGAGCCGTCACCACCGCCGCCCAGCTCACCGTCACCGCCCGTCTGCGCGACGGCCGCTGGCGGATCACCGACCTCACCGCCCTGTAACCGCACCACGGGAGAGACCAGATGACGCGACGACGCCCGACCGCCGTCACCGCCGCGCACCGCACCCGGGCCGCCGCCTGCCTCGCCCTGACCGCCGCCGTCCTCGCGGTCTGGTTCGGCTACGGCTGGTACGCCGCCGCGCACGACGACTCCGCCGCGTTCGCCCGCACCCGCGACCGGGTGCTCGCCGCCGGAGAACAGGCCGTGCAGAACATGAACACCCTCGACGCCGCCGACCTCGACCGCGGCCTCGCCCTCTGGGAGTCCTCCACCACCGGCGCCCTGCACGACCAACTCGTCCAGGGCCGCGCCGCGTTCGCCGCCCAGGTGCAGCAGGCGAAGACGGTCACCAGCGCCCAGATCCTCTCCGGCGCCGTCACCGAGCTCGACGACCGGGCCGGCCGCGCCACCGTCATGGTCGCCGTGCGGATCACCGTCCGCACGCCGAAGGCCGCCACCCCCGCGACCTCCACCAAGGACAGCCGCCTGCTGGGCGAGCTCACCCGCACCGGCGACACCTGGAAGCTCAGCGCCCTCGGACAGGCCCCGATGGGCACCACCGCCGACACACCGGCGCCGACGGCCAGTGCCGCCCCCACCGGCCCCTCGGCCTCCGCCACCCCCGGCCACTGAACCGACCAGCGAGAGGACGGCCGACGTGTCCACCACCCGGCACCTGATCAACCGCCACCGCCGCCTCGCCGCGGTCGGCGCCGCCACCGGCCCCGCCACGGTCGCCGGCACCGCGACCGCGACCGCCACCACGGCGCCCGCTCCGCCGACCACGCCCCGGACACCCGCCCGCGGCTCCCGCACGGAGCCCGCGACCGTCCACGACGAGGACGGCCCCGCCACCGCGGCCCGGAGGCGCTCCCGCCCCCGGCCGCGCCTGCGGGCCGCGCTCCTGCTGCCCGCCCTGCTGCTGGGGGCGTTCGCCGCGCTGGCCGCCGTCCGCACCGCCGACCTCGACGCCGGATCGGCCGGGCGCAACCACGCCCTCACCGACCCCGCCCGCACCGGGGAGGTGCGGGCCGCCGTCTCCGAGGCGGTCGGATCGCTCTTCTCGTACAGCTTCGCCGACCCCGCCCGCACCGACCGTGCCGCCGAGGAACTGCTCACCGGCAAGGCCGTCGAACAGCACACCGCGATGCTCGCCGAGGTCAGGGCGCAGGCCGCGGCCCGCAGACTGGTCCTCACCACCACCGTCACCGACAGTGGCGTGGAGCTGCTCACCGGTGGCCGGGCCCGCGTCGTCGTCTTCGCCGACCAGCGCAACACCAGCACCGCCCAGGGCGCCGAGACCGGGGCCACGTACGCGGCGGCGATGTTCGCGGTCGACGCCGTGCGCCGCGACGGCCGCTGGCTGATCGAGGGCATCGACACCTTCGGCCGCTGACGCACACCGCCCCGGCCGTCCTCCCCGCGCGGGGGAGGACGGCCGGGGCGGTGACCGGCGTGCGGGCCGGTGGCCGGACCGGGATCCGGTTCGGTGCTTCAGGCCGGGTTCAGGCCGGCAGCTGGGCCTCGATCGCGGCGATCACCTCGTCGGCCTCCGGCTCCGTCCGCGGGCGGAAGCGGCCCACGACCGTGCCGTCGGGCGACAGCAGGAACTTCTCGAAGTTCCACTGGACGTCGCCGGCCGCACCCTCGGCGTCCGCCGCCTCGGTCAGCTGCGCGTACACGGCGTGACGGTCGTCGCCGTTCACGTCGACCTTCTCGAACAGCGGGAAGGACACGCCGTACGTCGTCGAACAGAAGGTCTGGATCTCCTCGGCGCTGCCGGGCTCCTGGCCCATGAACTGGTTGCAGGGGAAGCCGACCACGGTGAAGCCGCGGTCCGCGTACCGCTGCTGCAGGCGCTCCAGGCCGGCGTACTGCGGGGTCAGGCCGCACTTCGAGGCCACGTTCACCACCAGCACGGCCTTGCCCTTGTGGTCGGCGAGCGAGGAGGGCTCGCCCGCGAGGGTGCGCAGCGGGATGTCGTACAGGCTCAACGGAGGGTTCCCTTCGGGGGACGTCGGGTCACGGCGCCGGAGCGCCGCACCGGACAACGGAAAACGCCCCCGGTCTGTTCCCGCCGGTCCTGTCGGACCCCGCCGGACCCGGCAGGACCCGGGCTGACCCGGCAGGCCGTCGACCCGCCGCCGCCACCCGGACGGCCCACGATGCTCGCCCTGGCCGCACCCGTGTGCTCTGCTGACCGCCATGACCACCCCCGACGCCGCCGCCTCCTACGGCGATCTGCGCGCCCTCTTCCTCAACTGCACCCTCAAGCGTTCGCCCGAGCGCAGCCACACCCAGGGCCTGATCGACATCAGCCGGGGCATCCTGGAGCGGCAGGGTGTCGCCGTCGACGTCGTCCGCACGGTCGACCACGACATCGCCACCGGCGTCTGGCCCGACATGACGGAGCACGGCTGGGAGACCGACGAGTGGCCGGTCCTCTACTCGCAGGTGATGGCCGCCGACATCCTCGTCCTCGCCGGCCCGGTCTGGCTCGGCGACAACTCCTCGGTGATGAAGACGGCGATCGAGCGGCTGTACGCCTGCTCCTCGATCCTCAACTCCGAGGGCCAGTACGCCTACTACGGCCGGGTCGGCGGCTGTCTGATCACGGGCAACGAGGACGGTGCGAAGCACTGCGCGATGAACGTGCTCTACAGCCTTCAGCACCTCGGGTACGTGATCCCGCCGCAGGCGGACGCGGGCTGGGTGGGCGCCGCGGGCCCGGGGCCGTCGTACCTCGACGAGGGGTCGGGCGGGCCGGAGAACGACTTCACCAACCGCAACACCACCTTCATGACCTGGAACCTCCTGCACTTGGCCCGCATGCTGAAGGACGCCGGCGGCATTCCCGCGCACGGCAACCAGCGCTCGGAGTGGGACGCCGGCTGCCGCTTCGACTTCGAGAACCCCGAGCACCGTTGAATCCCGGGCAGCCTGAGCGGAGGTTCGAACCTCTCCTGCCATGCTGAACCGGTTGTTATGTGGTGGAACTTCATCGGCCGATCCGGTGAGGAGACCGTACAGGCACGGGAGGACTGGGAGAAGGGGCGTCGGTTCGGCGAGGTGCACGGCTACGACGGCGCCCGGCTGGCTGCTCCCACGCTGCCCGCCGTGCCGCTGAAGCCACGGGGTCGGGCGCGCTGACCTGCTGGTTTTCCCTTCACACGGGGCTGTTCCGCCTGCACGAAACTACCGCTGAAACCTCCGCTCCGAGGAGCGCGTGAGGAGCCTCGCTGACCTGCCAATCATGTGGGTCGGCACATTGCGCTGCACTGCCGACCTTCTCGTGTGTAGGCATGTACGACAGGGTTTGGCAGGATCAATGCTGACCTTTTGCTGACTGTTCTGATGGTCAATCAGGTATCTGTACAGCAGGGCTGATGCAAAGTCGGATTTCAGCTGTGAATGCGCAGGTCACGGGGGATGCCGAAGAGGTCGAGCGGGGCTGTGTGCGGTGCGAGGGCCAGTCGGCGGCGTGTGTCGGCGATGGAACTTCCGGCCCTGCGTACAAAGTTCATCGCGACTGATCGCAACGTGGCCATGTTCTGGGCTCCGTGGCCGGTGCGGATGCGGGAAGCGTCCTCACCCAGTGTCACGTCCCGCACGTGGTTGACCTTGTTCTCGATGCCCCAGTGCCCTCGTGTGATCTCGCCGGTCCGCTGCGGGCCGGCCTGCCGCGAGGACAGGTCGGTGATCACGTACACGCGCTCCCGGGACCGCTTCCCGCTCGCGCGCAGGGCTCGGTGGCGGGTGACACGCGCGACCTGCCGAAGGTGCGGAAAGTCGAGACCTTCCCAGGTCACGGCCTTGATGATCCGGGTCTCCACGCGACCGTGGGCGCGGACGGTGGAGCGTGAGGCACGCACGCGGTCCCAGGGCACCGCCCGGCACGCTTCCCACAGGTCGGGCTGGTTACGCTTGACCACGAAGACGTAGTGGGCGCCGAACTCCTTGACCAGCACCTTCGCGTGCTCGCGCTGTGTGTGCAGCGCGTCCGCGGTGACCACCGCCCCGGCCAGGTCGAGGGCCGCGAGCAGGGCGGCGAACCCGGTGATCTCGTTCGTCCCGTCCGGCACCCGCTGCTGCGCGACCAGCGTCCCGTCCTGCAGCATCGCCCCCCGGCACGGTCACCACCGCGCCTGCCCCGCGGCGGGAGCCGCGCAGGCGCTTTCCGTCCACGGCCACCGTCACCGCCTTCTCCCGGAAGGCCCGCAGCAGCACCTCCAGCCCGCCGGGCAGCACCGCCGAGACCACCCGCCCGATGGTGGACGCGCTCGGCGGCACCGCGAGCGCGAACGCCCCGCGTGTCTGCAGTCCCAGCCGCACCAGCGTCTCCTGCGGAGCCGCGGCCGCCCACTGCCCCATCGCCCGGAACGAGTCGAACCCGCAGGCCATGGCACACAACGCAACCAGCAGCACCGCGTGCAGCGGATGCCGACGCCCCCGCGCCTTCCCCGGATCCCGCAGCCCGCCCACCAGCTCCGTAAAGCCGTGCGCACCCGACACACCGGCACCGCACTCCAAGCAGGGACAGGACATGGCAGACTGACGCACCGAAGCTCCGTTGCTGGTGGACGACTCGCGAGGTCATCAACCACAACGGAGCTTCACCTGCTTCGGACACCCACACCGACCAGGCAATATGCAAAATCAACTAACTTTGCATCAGCCCTGCAGCTTGACCGGGCTGTTGCCCGCTGATCGGCGGTACGTCGAAGCCCCGTCGGGCGGGTGACCCTTCCTGATCGACCTCGCCCGACGGGGCTTCGACGTGTACCGCTGCCGCGGATGTCGTCACACCGCCGCGACCTGCACACTCACAGGATCACCCCGGGGGCGCCGGTGTCCTGCCGGTGGTTGCTCAGAAGTGGAGCATCCACTGGAAGTCGGCCTGTGCGCTGCTGACGTGGAGGTGGGTGCGGGTGCCGTAGGCGAGGGGGTTGTTCCAGTTGTACTCCTCGACGTCGAAGGAACCGTCGGAGTGGACGGCGTTGACGTACGCGACGTGGCCGACCTTGTGGACGTCGTTGACGGCGATGGCCCCGACGGTGGGGGTGGTGTTGACGGTGACGCCGACGCGGCGGGCGGCGTTGTCCCAGGTGCCGGCGTTGCCCCAGGTGGTGCCGCCCCAGGAGTTGCTGAAGCTCGGGACGCCGAGACGGCTGGCGATGCGGTACGCCGCGAAGGCGGTGCAGTTGTCGGCGGCGAAGCCTCGGGTGCGGTGGTCGAAGTCGTTGGTGGGGCTCTGGTTGCCGCCGCCGCTGCTGCCGAGGAACTGGTGGGAGGCGTTGTTGTTCTTCAGGGTGGCGTTGAGGTTGCCCTTGGCGCCGGGGGCGAAGTCCTGGCTGGCGCCGGCGTAGCCGCTGTTGTAGTAGACGCGGACGGTCTTGCCGGTGCGGTTCCACACGGATGCGGCGTTGTTCTTGATGCAGACGCCCTGGCCGTTGCCGGAGCCCTTGAACTCGTAGCAGGTCGGCTGGGTGGTCCCGTAGTCGCTGATGGAGCCGGTGAAGTCGGAGATCGAGCCGGCCTCGTTGCTGTTGTAGTAGTAGCAGAACTCGCCGGAGTCGCAGTCCCCGTCGCGGGACGCGGCGAAGGCAGGGGCGGAGGTGGCGGCGACGAGCGGAATGGCCATGACCAGGGCGGTGCCGGCGACGGCGAGCGTGGTGCGTATGTTCTTCACGGTTCTCCCTTTCGCGGAGTGTCATCGACGGGGTGCTTCGGTCGTGCGTGGGGGGCGGGCGCGGTCAGTGGGTGCGCCGGTACTCCTCCCAGGTCTGGATGGGGATGCGGGGGCCGTCGTCGGGGGCGTGGTTGGCCAGGCCGTTGAGGCCGAGGTAGTAGTCACCGGTCTGGTTCTGGGCCTGGGTGGCCAGGTCGGTGTCGCTGATCGCCGCGGCGTGGATGTGCCACGGCCAGTCGCCCTGGGTGGGGTTGCGGACCCAGGCGGCGAATCCGACCTGGCGCAGGGCCTTGGCGACGGCGGTGCGGGTGGTGCTGGTCATCCCGTCGACGTTGATGTCCACGACGCCGCCGCCGTCGTGGGTGCCCGCGGAGGTGGGATCGCCGCCGGGGTTGTAGGAGCCCTGGTCCAGGGTCAGGGCGAAGCCCAGGATGCGTTCGGCTTCGGTGAGCATGTTCTGGGTGCGGGTGTCGACGGTGTATCCGTCGCGCCGCAGCTTCGCGCCCGGCCCGATCTGGCGGGTGAGGGTGAACCGGCCCTGCCCGAGCGCGGTGAGGGAGGAGGTGCCGGGCAGTCCGTTGGCGTCCAGGCCGCTGTAGCCGAGGGAGCGCTGAAAGGCGGCGTAGGCGCTGATGGTGGTGGTGCCGAAGTACCCGTCCACCCAGCGGGTGTCCAGGAGGCCGCGGGCCTGCAGGGCCCGCTCGACGGCCAGGACCGAGTCGTGGGCGCCCGGGGTCTGGGTGCTGTCGGCGCGTCGGGGATCGATCTGGGCGGCCAGGACGGTGGCTTCCATGTTCACCACGGGCAGCGCGGCAGCGGCGGCCGACGCCTCGTCAGGGGACGGTGGGGCTGCCGCGTGGGCCTGTGCGGCGCTCAGCACCAGGCCGCTCAGGACGGCGACGGCCGTGAGCAGTCGGGTCGCGGTGTTCCGGGTCTTGATGACGGATGCCATGCGATGGTTCCTTCGGGCTCGATGGAGGAACGGCCCCGGACCCGGCCTCGTCCCGGTGTGGGCACCGGGCGGGTGAGAAGTTCGACGGAGGGCTCGTGACGAGGACAGCGGTCGGCAGCGCGGCTGGTGGGTGCGGCCGTCGCAGACCTGGTTACCGCGGAGAGGGGCGGCGCCGCAGCGGGCGTACTCACTACCGGCCGGCGAAGCCGGGTGGCCGGTACAGGTTCCGGTGACGGCTCGGGGGTCGGTACCGCACTGCTCGATGGACATGACCGGCCTCGGAGAATCCGCCGGACGGTCGGCGACAGCGGTTCCGGGATCCGGCGCCACGGCGGTCGCCGTGGGCCGAAGGGTCAGCAGCGGACGTCGGTCTTGACGGCGACATCGCCGGCGTAGGGGAAGGGGCCGGTCCCGTTCCAGCCCAGGGCCTGGGTGTACTGCGAGAGGCTGCCTGCGCCGAGGGTCCACACCTCCACGGAGGTGTGGCCGCACCGGGAGTCCTGGACGTCGTGTCCGCCGTTGGTGACGATGGTTGCGCACACGTCCCAACTGCTGTGGGAGGAAAGATGGCCACGGCCTGACGGCCGGTCAGGAGCTCGGACATGTGAGTTGTCCGATGCCTTCCGCCGGGATGGCGGCCACCGTCTCGCGGGAGGCGCCCCGACAGCCCTCGGCGAGGTTCTTCGGGTCGGCGGTGGCGTCTTGGTGCGAGACCTCCGGCTTTTCGGCGAAGTCTTCGACACAGGTGGCGAGTTCGAGGATGCTGTCCTCGCCCACCTCCGACCGGGTCGTGTCGGCGTAAGGAGATTAGCTTGACCACTGGATCCGGCAGTTCTACCGCCACGACGAGCCCCACCCTTCAAGTGGACATGCCAAAGTTAGCCTAGTCGACTCGACCGTGCGCCGGTCAAGGACACATCAAGAGGATTGCGCAGCAACGGGATTCGCCACCGTGACGGTCGGACGACCGCTTTCGCCGGCACCGGGCGTGCCGCCCTTCAACGCCGCCGCAAGGGCCTGTGCCGTCGGCGAGTCGCGTGCCTCCGCCGGCGTGTCCAGGATGCCCTTGAAGACCACCCGGCTGCCGGCGCCGCCCGCATCGGGCCCGACCTCGATCCCGCGATCGGCGTGCGTGGCCACCCCGCTCCCGTCCGACCGGCCCGGTCGTCGCAACACGTCGATCGTGGAGGTGTCGGGTGGGGTGCGGGCGGCCTCGGATCAGGCGGCGGCCGGTGAGGTGGCGCGCCGGGGTGCGGAGGGGGGAGTTCTCGGAGGACGTTGAGTCCGTCTCTGGTAGCGGCCGCGCACGGGTTGGTCGAGGAGTCCCTGGCCCGCTCCCGCACCTGGCAGCGCAGGATCTCCTGGATCCGCTGTTCAAGACCGTCCTGCCGCCACAGGGTGAAGTAGTGGAACACTGCCGACCAGGCCGGTAGGTCGTGCGGCAGGAGCCGCCACTGGCAGCCCGTCCGGTTCTGGTACAGCAACGCGTTCACGACCTCACGCAGGTCACAGGAGCCCGGGTCCCCGGTCGCCGACCGCGACAGCCGCTCCCGCTTCCAGGCGGTGACCAGCGGCTCGATCAAGGCCCACTGCCCGTCGGGCAAGTCCGTTGAGTACGGACCCCGTTCCATGCTCCGACCCCATCATGCACGCGACATGCGAGTCAGGTCGAATGCCTCCGCACCCACGAACGGGCGACACCAGATCATCCAGAGACGGACTTGACGTCCTCTCAGGCTGCTTGAAGGGCTTCGTAGTCGTTGGGGCTCAGGTCCTCGCGCCGGGTCGGCAAGCACAGCCGGCGGGCGCGGGCATCGGGAATGCCGTGGGCCGGGTCGAGGTGGTGTAGCCGAGCGCCGAGGCGCTCGCCCTCCGAGCGGGTGCGGAGCGGGCGGTGGTGGCTCGGATGCGAGCGACCTCCAGCGGCTCGGTGCGGTTGCTGGTCCTGACGGCGATACTGCCCAGGCGGCGCCGGTGCGCGCGAGATTTGGGATTTCGCGTACTCCTGGAAGGATCACGAAGGCATGGCGGTCTTCACCGCAAGTCAGCCACGGTGCCAGAGTGTTCCGCCGGTCTGGCCGGGGGACAACTCCTCGGTCATGAAGACGGCGATCGAGCGGCTGTACGCCTGCTCCTCGATCCTCAACTCCGAGGGCCAGTAAGCCTACTACGGCCAGGTCGGCGGCTGTCTGATCACGGGCAACGAGGACGGTGCGAAGCACTGCGCGATGAACGTGCTCTACAGCCTCCAGCACCTCGGGTACGTCGCCTCCGAGCAGAGCAGCTTCATCACCGGTTCGAGCCTGTGCGTCGACGGCGGCCTGAACCGGATCCGGGGCCGGTGGTGGCCGTTGCGGACCACCGGACGGCGGCCCGCCTCAGGACACCGGCTCCCGCCCCGATCTCGCCGCCGCGGGTGGCGCATCCCCCGTGCGAGCTACAGGAGCTGTCCCTGAGAGGGTGATTCGCGGACGTCGGTGGATTCCTAGTGTGGTCGTCAGGTCGCCGCAGGTGCGACCACGACAGGGGAGGCCACCATGGACACGACGTCCGTCACACCGCACGACACAGGCTCCGGCCTGGACGAGGACCGCGAGGGACGGGGCAGCCGGCTCGGCCGGATCGTGCGCTCTCCGCTCGGCTGGATGCTGACGGGGACGGTCGGTGTCGGCCTGCTTTCGGGCCTGACGGCGACCGGACCGGGTCCGGTGCCGGTGCTGGGCGCGGCCGCCGCAGTGGCCGTGTACCGGTTGGTCATGCACCGTGCGGCACACCGCTCCACGCCGGAGATCGCCTGGCGCGGGGCCGGCCGGGCGGCGCTGCTCGGCGGCGGGATCGGCCTGGCCTTCGTCCTCGTCTCCACCATCCTGATCACGGTGTGCGGAGGCTACTCGTTCTCCTGGGCGGGCCACGGCTTCCTGTCGGTCGTCCTGGCCGCGGTCGTGGTGCAGATCGGCGCCTCGGTCACCGAGGAGTTGCTGTTCCGTGCTCTCGCACTGCAGGCCCTGGAACAGTTGTGGGGCAGCCGGGCCGCCATCGTGATCACCTCGCTGTTCTTCGGTGTCGCCCACCTGGGCGCCCCGGGAGCGAACGGGTGGAGCGCAGTGGCTATCGCTCTGGAGGCGGGCCTCCTGCTCGGAGCCGCGTTCCTGTGGCGGCGTAGCATCTGGTTCGTCGTGGGTCTGCACTTCGTCTGGAACACCACGGAGCAACTGCTCGGCATCCCGGTCTCCGGACACGCCCCCGAGGGCCTGTTCACCGTCGGCATCCACGGCCCCGCCATCCTGACCGGGGGCAACTTCGGACTGGAGGCGTCGATCGCGCCCATCCTCATGGCCGTGGCTCTCGCCGTCCCGATGCTCGTCCTCGCCCACCGGAACGGTGGGATCAAGACCCGCCGACGTGCGGGCCACTGAGGCAGACTCACCGGAGGAAACAGAAGTGATGAACCGTCAGACGCCCCGCAGCCTCGCGCTGTTCAGGACGCCGCTCGGCAGGTGGCAGGAGCGGGATGCCCTCCTCAAGGACGGCATCCTCGCTCTGACGCTCACCCTGCTGTCCTTCGTGCCGACCCTCTCCGGCGTCGGCGCACAGATCGGCGATCTGCCCGAGCGGCCGGCGAGCGTGCTGGGCGTCGGGCTGGTCCTGGCCCAGACCCTGCCGCTGGCGGTTCGCCGCAGGTGGCCCGCGGCCTGCCTGGCCGTTGTCGCGGGCGCGTTCGCCGTGCACCAGGCGCTGGGCTTCGCGACGACGTTCGCGAGTGTGGGGCTGTATCTGGCCCTGTACTCCGCCGGAGCCCATCAGGTCCGCTTCCGCCACGGGCTGGCCGCCGTGGCGAGTGCGGGCTATGCCCTGCTGGCCGTCGTCCTGCACCGCCTCGGCTCACCGCAGGAGATACCGGACTACCTCGCGTTCTATCTGATTCTGGCCGCGGTCCGGCTGGCGGGGAGCACGGTGCGCACGCGGCGGACGGAAGAGGCGAAGCGGCGCCGGCTGGCCGCCGAGGCGGCCACGGTCACCGAACGGGCGCGGATCGCCCGCGAGCTGCACGACGTGGTCACCCACCACGTGACGGCCATGGTGGTCCAAGCCGACGCGGCGCAGTTCCTGATCACGTCCGCGCCGGAACGCGTCGGCGAGGGACTGGCGGCCGTCAGCGACACCGGCCGCCGGGCGCTGACGGAACTGCGGTACCTGCTCGGCGTCCTGGAGGCGACCGGCGAGTCGGGGGCCGCGGACCCGGCGCGTGCGGACCGGGCACCCGCCCTGGGGCGGGTCGGGGATCTGGTCGAGCAGGCCCGCAGGTCGGGCCAGCCGGTCGTGTTCAGCGAGCAGGGCGAACGGCGGCCGCAGAGCGTGGACGTGGAGCTGGCCGCGTACCGGGTGGTGCAGGAGACGCTCACCAACGCCATGAAACACGCGGCCGGGGAGCCGACACGGGTCCTGCTCCGGCACGGCGACGAGCACATCGAGATCGAGGTGACCACCGACGGACCGGCCGCCGCACCGGTCGCCCGGAAACCGGGCCCAGCGGGCGGACGCGGGCTGGCCGGGCTGCATGCACGGGTGCGGATGCTCGATGGTGAACTGGAGTCCGGTCCCCTGCCCGAGGGCGGGTTCCGGGTCCGCGCCACGATTTCGTCCAAGTCCCTTCAGGAGTGACCCCCGTGAGTGATGCACCACCACCGATCCGCGTGCTCGTCTGCGACGACCAGGCGCTGGTGCGAACCGGCTACGTCACCATCTTCTCCGCGCAACCGGACATGGAGGTCGTCGGGGAGGCCGAGAACGGCCACGAGGCCGTTCAGGCCGCGCGGCTGCTGCGCCCCGACGTGGTGGTGATGGACATCCGGATGCCTCTGCTCGACGGTGTCCAGGCGACGCGGCAACTGGCGGGTCCGGATGCCGAAGGCACGTCGAAGGTCCTGGTCGTCACCACGTTCAACGTCGACGCCTACGTCTACGACGCGTTGCGAGCCGGAGCGAGCGGCTTCCTCCTCAAGGACGCGCCCGCGGCGGAGCTGGTCAACGGCATCCGGACCGTCGCCCGGGGCGAGGCCCTGCTGGCACCCGCCGTCACCCGCCACCTCATCGGCCACTTCGCCCAGCACCTGCGACCGGCCGGCACCTCCCGGACGGCCGGTCAGGACATCGTGCGCGTGCTGAGCCCCCGCGAGCTGGAAGTGCTCCGGCTGATCGCCGAGGGGCTGTCGAACGCGGAGATCGCTGCGGCGATGTTCATCACGTCCGAGACCGTCAAGACCTACGTGTCGCGGATCCTGGCGAAACTCGGCCTGCGTGACCGCGTCCAGGCGGTCGTCCTCGCCCACCGGGTCGGGCTGGTGCCCGGCGTGTCGTGAACCGGCACGGCCGGGTGCCCTCTCCCCGGCCGAGGCGTTGCCTTCCCGTAGCCGTAGCCGTAGCCGTAGCCGTAGCCGTAGCCGTAGCCGTAGCCGTAGCCGTAGCCGTAGCTGTGGCCGTCCGCGCGACGCGTCCTCCGGCCGTAGCCGTCGGATCGGCGTGCGGGCCTGGCGGTGCGTCACGCACGGCCGCGCCGCCGGCATCCGGTGTCGGATGCCGGCGGCGCGGCGGTTCCCGCCGGTGCTACAGCGTCTCGTAGTAGTAGCTGGCGAAGATGCTGAGGCACGGGTAGGCCGCGTCGGCCTCCGGCTCGGGGTCGGTCGCGAGCTGCTGGAGGGCGAGGATCTCGGTCATGGCACGGTTCCTTCCTGGTCGGGACGGGGCCGTCGGACGGTGCCGGTCAGGACAGGTCGGCGTCGACCCACGAACTGGCGTAGATGCTGAAGCAGGGGTAGGGGTACGCCTCCTCCGCCTGGTCGAATTCGAGTTCGAGCTGCTGGAGGGCGAGGATCTCGGTCATGGACGGTTCCTTTCGTTTTCCTGTGGGTGGGCGGGATCCAGGGTGAACCAGTCGTCACCCGGGCCGTGGAGGGCTCGGTGCAGCGCCAGCAGGATCCCGGCGCTGCCGCTGGCCACATCGGCGCTGAACCGGAGCGAGCCCGTTCCGAGCCAGCGGACGCCGTCACCGTGGGGGACGGCGTACTTGAGGAGTCCGGTCGCGATCCGCACCGCGTTCCGGCGGTCGGCGGCGTCCCGGGTGAAGTCGGCGTGTTCCGCGAGCAGGTAGGCGAGTCCGGCGAAGCCGTCGTGCAGGCCGGCCTGCGCCGCGCAGGCCTTGCGGGCGTCCGCGACGACGCGGGGCAGCGCCGCGGTGCAGCGTTCGTCCGCCGTGGCGGCCGCGTAGCGCAGCAGGACCGTTCCGATGCCGGCGGATCCCGTGGCCAGGTAGGGCATGACCCGCCTGTTCACGCTGTTGTCGGCGAACGAGAGGGAGCCGTCGGGCAGTTCCACCGCGCGGTCCAACTCCTCGTGGAGGAGCCCGAGTCCGGCCGCCAGGTAGTGCTGTTCGCCGGTGGCGCGGGCGAGGTGGTGGAGGAACAGCGCCAGTCCGGAGCGGCCGTGGAACAGGCCGCGGGCGTCGTGGGCGCCGAGGGTCCGCGTCAGGTCGGGGGTGCGCAGGACCGCGTCGCCGGCGGCGGCGGCCCGCTCCAGGTGGTGTGGGTCGCCGGTGTGCCGGTGCAGGGCGAGCCAGGCCAGGCCGACCCCGGCCCGGCCTCCGGCCAGTGTGGTCGTGGCGGCCGTCAGCGGATGGCGGTCGGCGGTGCGCAGCAGGTCGACCGCCTCGTCGAGGTGCCCGGCCCGGGCCAGCACCCGTCCGACCCCGGCCGAGCCGACGGCGAGCCCGGGGGGCAGCGTGTCGGCCGCGGTCAGGGCGTCCCGGCGCAGCCGCTTGTCGACGTGGTCCGGGACGGGCAGGCCGGCCCGGTGCAGGGCGTGCACCACGCCGGCCGTTCCGTACGCCACGCACAGCGTGTTGGTGTGGAACGCCAGGGGCGAGGGCGGGAAGACCCAGTCGGGCCGGTCGGGGTCCGCCAGGTCGAGCAGCCCCCGCGCGGTCCGGTCGGCGAGCCGGGCGAGGCAGCCCAGCGGGTCGGCGTCGACCTCCTCGGGGGCGGGCAGCGCCGGGGGTGCGTTCCCGTCGGGCCGGTGGAAGGCGGTGGCCCGCTGCCACAGGTCCCGGGGCACCGGGGCGGTCGCCGCCAGGTCGCGCCGCAGCAGGGCGAGGTTGGCCGGGGTCAGCTGGGGTGCGTTGTGGAACGGCGCCAGCAGGGTGAGGGCGACGGCCGCCAGGCCGTAGCGGTCGGTGAGGACCGGGTCGGCGGGGTGCTCGGCGGCGAGGCCGGGGGGTGGCGCGAAGCCCGGGGTGCCCATGCGGGCGGGGCGGTCGACCTGCGGGGTCACGGACTCGAAGTCGACGAGCCGGGCGTCGCCGGCGGGGGTGACGATGACGTTTCCGGGGCTGACGTCGCCGAACCGGAGCCCCAGCGCGTGGAGCCGGTCGAGGGCCGTGTCCAGCGCGGCGAGGACGCGGCGGCAGTCGGCGTGGTACCGGTCGAACTCCTGGACGGGCCGGTCGGCCCGGAGGCCGGGGGAGCTGTGGTTGATCCACTTCACCAGCGGGAGGCCCTCGACGTGTTCCATGACGAGGAAGTCGTGCTCCCATGCGGTGAACAGCTCCAGCGGCTCGGGGCAGACGCCCGGGGCGCCCGCGTGCACGGCGGTGAGGATGTCGTACTCCTGGCGCAGCCGCTCCCGTGCGCTGGCGCCGTCCCAGGTGTAGCCGGTGTGCGCGCGTGCCTCCTTGACGAGGACGAGGCGTCCGGTGCGGGTGTCGCGGGCCTGGTACGCGCCGCCGGCGTTGCTCGGCTGCAGCACCCGGACGACCTCGTAGTCGCGGATCCGGATCGCGCCCCGGTGCGGTGCCGGCTCCTCGGCCACGAACGGGTCGGCGACGCCGTCGGGCAGGACGAAGAACGGCTGCCGTACGTCCGGCACTTGGTGTCCGTACCCGTCCGTCAGTAGCGGTTCCGCGGTGCCGTCGGGCCGCAGCCGGCTCCGGCGGGCGAACGCGCCGTAGCGGTAGTGGACGGTCCGGGAGTCACGGTAGCGGCGGTCGGTGAGGACGTAGGCGCCCTCCTCGCCGTGCAGGGCGTCGGCGAGGAGGGCGAGCACCCGTCCGGCGGTCCCGGTGTCCGCCGGGTACACGGTGCAGGACTTGCCCGACTGGGAGCGGGCCGCGTGCTTGTGGTGGAGGGCGAGGAAGAAGAAGCGCGCCGACACGTGCTTGAACGGCACCCCCTCGGCGAAGCACGTGTCCGCCACCGTGTCGAGGACCTCCTGGACCCGCTCCAGCCGGGCCGACACGTGGATCTTCCAGCCCTGTTCGGCCCGGCGGACCCCGGGGCCGTCCCACGCCGTCCAGATGTCCCGGTCGGTTCCGTGCCAGCCGGCCGGCACCCGGGCGGGGGCGAAGCGCCGGCCGGGGTCGGCCATCGTGCCGAGGGGCGCGTAGAACTGCTCGTCGGCGAGGGCGTCGGACAGTGCGTCGAACAAGGTGTCCTCCTCCAGGGGTTGTGCGTCCGGCCGGGAAGCCGGTGGCGGGCAGGGGCGGTGGACCGCTCTCCCCCCCCATCGCCGTGTGCAGCCCGGCAGGGACGCCCGCCGCCCTGCAGCGGCCGGACGTCCCGGTTCCCGCCGGGCGTGCCGCCGTTGCGCGCCGCGACGTTCAGGGATGCCCCCGGGTCCGTCCGCAGTCCCCGGAGCGGCCATCGCTCCGGCGGACAGGACGCTAGGCACCGCGGGTTCCCCAACGGTCGAGCCGCGGTAGAGGAACGGCTCCTCACTTCGGGCCGGGGCGACCGTCGCCCGCTCGTCGGTCCTCGACGGGAAGGGCCGGTACGCCTCCTGCGGCCGGATCGGCGGCTGCCCGATCACGGGCAACGGGGACACGGCCGTCACCCCCGCCGCCACCCGGAGCCCGGCCGTCCTCGGACGCCTCCGGCCGGGCGGCGCCCCCGGTGCCCCTTCGCGGGAGATCCGACCTCCCCGCCGTCCGATGGCGGTGCCCGGGAGCGACTAGGATCGCGGCATGGCCCTGATCATGAGCGACGTGGACCGGTTCGAGGCCGCGAGGCCCCGACTGGAGGCCATCGCCTACCGGTTGCTCGGCTCGGCGAACGAAGCGGAGGACGCCGTGCAGGAGACGTTCCTGCGCTGGCAGGCGGCCGACGTCGAGCGGATCGAGGTGCTGGAGGCCTGGCTGACGAAGGTCCTCACCAACCTCTGTCTCAACGTGCTCACTTCGGCCCGCGCCCGGCGTGAGACGTACGTCGGCGCGTGGCTCCCCGAGCCGCTGCTCGCCGGGGATCCGATGCTCGGCCCGGCCGAAACCGCCGAGCAGCGCGAGTCGGTGTCGTACGCCGTCCTCGTCCTGCTGGAGCGCCTGTCGCCCAACGAGCGGGCGGTGTACGTGCTGCGCGAGGCCTTCGGCTACCCGCACCGGGAGATCGCCGAGATCCTGAACGTCACCGAGGCCGCCAGCCAGCAGATCCACCACCGGGCGAAGAAGCACGTCGCGGACGGCAGGGCGCGCACCGAGATCGACGGGGCCGCCGCCCGGCGGATCGTCGAGGAGTTCCTGGCCGCGGCGACCAGCGGCCGTACCGAACCGCTCGTGCGCCTGCTGACCCAGGACGCCGTATCGGTCGGCGACGGCGGCGGCAAGGTCCCGGCCCGCGCGAAGGCGTTCGAGGGCGCGCTCGCGGTCGCGAAGTTCCTGCGCGGCCTGTTCAAGCCCAGCGCGGCCAAGCGGGCCCAGGTCGGCGGCGCGGTCGAGTTCTACTGCGCGGTCGCCAACGGCGGGCCCGCCGCCGTGGCGGTCGTGGACGGCCGGGTCATCGGCATCACCTGCCTGGAGGTCACCGCGGACGGCATCGCCGCCGTCCGCAGCCAGGTCAACCCCGACAAGCTCGTCCGCGCGACCGGGCAGTGGGCCGCCGCCGGCCACGGGAGCGCCCCGCTTCACACCCTCTGACCGATGTGACGTGCTTCACACCCCGGTCCTGTCAGGAAACGCCGGGCTGCCCGGTTCAGGAGACGAAACCGCGCAGAGACAGCGGCAGAACCTCCAGACAGGAGCAGGCACATGCAGCACCGCATCGTCGTCCTCGGGGCCGGCTACACCGGAGCCGTCGCCGCCGGCCGCCTCGCCAAGCGGCTGCACCGGGAGGACGTCGCCATCACCCTCGTCAATCCCGAGCCCGACTTCGTCGAGCGCGTCCGGATGCACCAGCTCGCGGCCGGCCAGGACCTCCGGCCCCGGCCGTTCGACGAGATGTTCGCCGGCACGGGCGTGGCACTGAAGCTCGCGAAGGTCACCTCCGTGGACGTCGACCGCAAGAGCGTGACGGTCACCGCCGCGGACGGCCACGAGCAGGAGCTGGCGTACGACACCCTGGTCTACGCCCTCGGCAGCGGCTGGAACGACGGGGGAGTGCCCGGCACGGCCGAACACGCCCACGACATCTCCGGCCGTCCCGGCGCCCTCCGTCTCCGCGACCGCCTGGCCGCCCTGCAGCCCGGCCGGCCCGTGGTCGTCATCGGCGGGGGCCTGACCGGCCTGGAGGCCGCGACCGAGATCGCCGAGACCCGCCCGGACCTCGACGTCGCCCTGGCCACCCGCGGCGCCCTCGGCGCATGGCTCTCGGAGAAGGGCCGCGCCCACCTGCGGAAGGTGGTGGACGGGCTCGGCATCACCGTCCACGAGCACACCGCGGTCACCACCGTGGCGGCGGACCGCGTGGCGACGGCCGACGGCCGGGACATCCCCGCCGAGGTCACCGTCTGGACCACCGGATTCGCCGTCCACCCGATCGCCCGGGCCACCACCCTGGAGCTCGCCGACGACGGCCGGATCGTGGTCGACGGCACGATGCGCTCGGCCTCCCACCCGGACGTGTACGCCGTGGGCGACGCCGCCACGGCGATCGGCCCGGGCGGCAAGCCCCTCCGCATGTCCTGCGCCTCGGGCGTGCCGATGGCCTGGCAGGCCGCCGACGCCGTCGCGGCCCGGCTCGCCGGCACCAAGGTCCCCCGCGTGCCCGTCCGCTACTTCCAGCAGTGCGTCTCCCTCGGCCGCAAGGAGGGCCTGATCCAGTTCGTCACCGCCGACGACCGCGCGGTCGAGCGCACCCTGACGGGCCGTCCGGCCGCCCTCTACAAGGAACTGATCTGCAAGGGCGCGGCCTGGGGCGTCGCCAACCCGACCGTCGGCATGCCGTCCCGGCGCCGCCGTGTCGTACGGGCGGAGCCCCGCAGCGGCGCACGGTCGGTGGCGGCCTGATCGGCCCGGCCCGCCGCACGCCCAGGAGACCGACGGTGGCGTGCACCACCAGGACAGGCCGCCCGGTCGCCGCGGCGGGCGGCCGGCACCCTGATCCTCGGCCTCCTCGTGTCATTCCGGTGCCGCCCTCATGCTCCTCGGGGTGCGTGCACACGTGTCGGTGACCGGGTCCGCGGCCGCTCGACGACGGAAATCCGGCCCGCGACCGGATTTCCGTTGTCGAGCGGCCGCTCGGACGGTCTCCGTAGACAGAGGCGTCCCGCCGTCCGGAGCACGGGCGCCGGGGCCCCTGTCACGGCCGCCCACCCCACGTAGAGGAACGGACCCATGCCGAACACCCCACGCAGCGGACCCGACACCGGGACGGTGACGGCGGCGCGCGCCGGTGACCGGCAGGCACTGGAACATCTGGTGGCCCACTGCCTGCCGCTGGTCTACAACATCGTCGGCAGGGCGCTGAACGGCCACGCCGACGCCGACGACGTCGTGCAGGAGACGCTGTTGCGCATGGTACGAGGACTGCCGGACCTGCGGGATCCCGCCGCCTTCCGGTCCTGGCTGGTCGCCATCGCCATCCGGCAGGTGCGCAACCGCCAACACGACCGCGCCGTGGCCTCCGACCGCGTCGCCCGCCTGGAAGAGGCCGAGGCGATACCCGACCCCGCCCTGGACTTCGTGGGCCTGACCATCGTGCGCCTCGGACTCACCGAACAGCGCCGCGAGATCGCCGAGGCCACCCGCTGGCTCGACCCCGACGACCGCGAACTGCTCTCCCTGTGGTGGCTGAAGGAGACCGGCGAACTGGAACAGGCCGACCTCGTCGCCGCCCTCGGCCTGTCGACCGGTCACACCGCTGTCCGGATCGGACGGATGAAGGGCCGGCTGGAGGTCTCCCGGCTCGTGGTACGCGGCCTGGCCGCCGACCCGCGCTGCGCCGCACTGAGCGAGACCGCCGCCACCTGGGACGACGCCCCGAGCCCGCTGTGGCGCAAGCGGTTCGCACGGCACATCCGCGGCTGCGCGCGCTGCACCGGCACCGAGCAGGGGCTGCTCCCCGTGGAGCGGCTGCTGTACGGCCTGCCCCTGCTGGCCGTCCCGCCGAGCCTCGACCCGGCCCGGATCCTCGACGCCCTCACCGCGAGCGGTACGCGCTCCCCCTCCCCGGACCCCGGCGGCAGAGGGCGGCGGGCGCGCCGCTCCACCCGCAGGCGACCGCGTGCCGTCTCCAAGCCGGTCCTCGGCAGCGCGGTGGCGGCCCTGGCGGCGGTCGCCGTCCTGGTCGGGGCCCGGCTGACACCGGGGTTCCTCGACGCCCCGGCCGAGACGGCCGCGCTCTCCGCGCCGTCCGCCCTGCCCGCACCCGTCGAGGCGGCCCCGCCGAGCCCCGGCCCGTCACAGGCCCCGTCCGCCTCGCCCACCCCGTCCCCGGCCCAGCCGTCCCCGACCCGGCCGTCCCCGGCGCCGTCGGGAGCGCCGACGCCCACCGCCGGGGCCGCGGCCCCGACGGGGATCGCCACGTCCGCCCGGAAGGGCGTCGGGGTCTGGTCCTTCGACGGCGTGAGCCAGGCACTCGCCGCCTCCGGGGCGGGCTGGTACTACACCTGGGCCACCCGGCACCCCGGCGTGACGACACCCGCGTCGGCGTCCTTCGTCCCGATGATCTGGGGAGCGGCGTCCGTCACCGACGCCTCCCTCGCCCAGGCCCGCGCCAACGGCCCCTACCTGCTCGGATTCAACGAACCCGACATGGCCGAGCAGTCGAACATGTCGGCCGACCAGGCCCTGGCGCTGTGGCCGCAGCTCATGCAGGCCGGCAAGGTCCTCGGCAGCCCCGCGGTGGCGTACGGCGCCGACACCCCCGGCGGCTGGCTGGACCGCTTCATGTCCGGCGCCGCGGCCAAGGGGTACCGGGTCGACTTCATCACGCTCCACTGGTACGGCGGGGACTTCCGCACCCCCCAGGCGGTCAGCCAGCTGACGTCCTACCTGGAAGCCGTCCACCAGCGCTACCACAAGCCGATCTGGCTCACCGAGTACGCCCTGATCGACTTCTCCCGGGGAACCCGCTTCCCGTCCCCCGAGCAGCAGGCCGCCTTCGTCACCGCCTCCGCCAAGGCCCTCGACGCCCTTCCCTACCTCCAGCGCTACGCCTGGTTCGGCCTCGGTGCCGACCCGTCGAAGCCGAGCAGCGGCCTCTTCACCGACGGCACGACACCGACCGCCGCCGGCCGTGCCTACCAGGCCGCACGCTGACGCGTCCGCCGTCCGCCGTCCGAAGGCGGAGGCCGTCGGACGGCTGCTGCAGCGGAATCCCCGGGCACCGCTGAGCGCAGCACGAGGGCGGGCGCGCCCGTTCGGCGGAGGTCCCCTCCGGCCGGGCGCCGGGCGCCGGGCCCGAGAGCGGTCACGACTTCGGGGGAGCGTACGTGTCGAAGGGCGGTCGTCCACGGACGCCCGTGAGAAGGTACCTGCCATGACGTACACCGTGGATTTCGTCACCGTCTCGACCGTCGGTCTGGAGTCGTCGCCCGTCGCGGATGCGCTCGCCGGTCTGCGGGCGAACGAGGCCCGCTACTTCAAGAACAAGTACGACCACGTCTTCACGGTGGAGCCGGCGAGCGACGCCACGGCGGCCGTCGACTGGGTGCACCGGATCCTCCAGGAGGAACGCGACATCGTCATCTCCTCCCGGCCGCTGGAGGCCACGGCCTTCCAGGTCGAGAACATCCGCATGGCGTACGTCTTCTACGAGAGCGGCCTGTCGATCAACGTGATGTACACCGTCGACGACCCGAAGAAGCGGGCTGTCGGATTCAAGCTCTCCGACGGGATGGAGGTCCCGGAGGAGCTCGCCTCCCGGTTCAAGTTCGCACGCCAGAAATCGAAGCTCGCCGGCACCATCCGCGGTTCGTTCTTCGTCATCAAGAACGAGTACTGACCGCGACACCCTCGACTCCGGCGTCGCGGGCCGTGCTCCTCGTCCGCTCGTGGCTGCCGCAGCGGCAGTCGTGGTGCAGCGGACTCCCCGACGCCGTGGTGCAGTTGGGCTCCCCGACGCGGGAGCGGCACCCTCTCGTCGGGCCCGGGGAGACGCCCCGGCCGGGGGCGGCGGTGGCCGCCCCCGGCCGGGGTGGGGGTGCGGATCAGATGACGGTCCGGCAGACCGTTCCGTTCAGCCTGAAGACCGTCGGGGACGGGTTGGCGCCGTTGTTGCCGCCGACGAAGCCGAAGTCGACGGAGTTGCCGCCGTTCGGCGCCAGCCGCGCGTTGTACTGGCCGTTGGTCACGCGGACGTGCTGCCCCGTGCCGGTGATGTCGGCATTCCACCAGGAGGCGACGGACTGCCCGGTCGACGGCCAGTCGAAGTCCAGCGTCCAGCCGTTGATGTCCGCCGGGCCGAGGTTGCTCACCACGACGTTGGAGACGAAGCCGTTGCCCCAGCCGGTGGTCACCTGGTACGAGACGGTGCAGGTGCTGTCGCCCGGTGTGCCGGTGGTGAAGGTCAGCGGGACGGAGGGCCGGGAGAGGCGCCCCGCCTGGTCCCGGGCCAGCACGTTGACCGTGTGCCGGGAGCCCGGCGGGAGGTTGTAGAGCGTGGCGGAGGTGCCGGTGGAGGAGCCGAGCAGCTGGATGGTGGTGCCGAGCTGCTCGTAGACCTCGTAGCGGTCCACCGCGCCGGTGGTGGCCGGCCAGCCGAGGGTGACGGTGCCGGCGCCCACCGAGGTGGTCCGCGGCGCACCGGGGGTGCCCACGGTGGCGGCGGACGAGCCGGTGCCGCTCTTCGGGTGCATGGTCAGCACGGTGATGGAGTACGGGGCCAGGGTCGCCGAGGAGGAGGTGGCGGTGCCGGTCGCGTCCACCAGGCCGTTGCCACCGGGCGCCCACCGCTGGACCGAGGGAGCCGACGAGCCGGCGGTGAAGCCCTGGTACCGCAGGTCCACGGTGTGCTCGGCGGAGGAACTCTTGTTCAGCAGCAGGACGCTGAGGTCACCGTTGGCCCGGAGCACCGCGTGCGACGACACCTCGGAGCCGGAGGTGCCGGAGGCCACCATGCTGTCGCCCGGGTCGCTGAGAGCGCCCAGCGCCTTGATGCCGTAGTACGGCGCGAACGGGGTGTTCACCGCCGGCTCGCAGACGCTGCCGGAGCAACTGCCGTTCGACAGCATGCCCATGTCGCCGTAGTCGGTCTCACCGCCCACGGTGGTGATGGCGCCCGCGCCGTTGTGGGTGTCCCACCAGTCCACGGTGAAGACGCCGTTCTCCAGCGCCGTGATCACGGCCTCCGCGGCGAACAGGCCGTTGGGGTGGCTGGTGAAGGCACCGCCGCCGGAGTTGGAGTTCACCTCGGTCATCGCGATGCCGATGTTCGCGGAGTCGGCCCCCGCGTACTGGTTCACCAGGTTGCGCACCTCGCGGAGCTCACCGGGCAACTGCTGCACGGCTGCCAGCGACTGGTCGCCGTTGTTGGTGTTGGGATACCAGTGGACGCTGACGAAGTCGATGTCGTGGGCGACGGCGGCGAGCACGGTGTGGTTCCAGTCGCCGGTGTCGCCGGCGGCCACCAGTCCGTCCGGCCAGTTGCCGGGCATGGTGAGCACCGCACCGATCTTGACGGTGGGGTCGACGGCCTTCATGGCCGCGGCGTACGCCTTGACCTCCCTGGCGTACTGGTCCGGCGTCTTGTCGGCGTGGACGTCGTTCTCCCAGCCGCTGCCGTAGACGCCGTTGCCGTAGATCTCGTTGCCGATCTCCCAGTACTTCGCCCCGTACGCCTTGGTGACGTTGGCGTACCGAACCCAGTCCGCGGCCTCCTGGGCCGTGCCGGAGCCGTAGTTGGCGATCAGGATCGGTTGGGCGCCGGACGCCTTCACGGTTCCCATGAAGGCGTCGAAGTCGGTGCCGGGGGCGACGTAACCGCCGGGTGCGGTGTTGTCGACCCAGTGGTAGATGTCGGAGTAGGAGCCGCCCGGGTAGCGCAGCGCGCCGATCCCGGCGGCCTTGTACAGGGAGGCGACCTGGGGGTCGTTCATGTACGAGTCCCAGATGGCGGTGTTGGCGCCGAGCGCGGTGGAACTGACGGTGCCCAGGCCCGCGTTCGCGTTGACCGTGACCGTGGTGTCGCCGGTGGCGGCCGGGTCGGCCGCAACGGCGGGGGTGGACAGCGGCAGAGTCGCGGCAACCACGGCCAGGGCGGCCGAGGCCGTCACGGCGAGGGGGCGGCGGAGCCCGTCTGGCCTCTTGCGGAACAGCATGGGGGTGTTCCTCCCGGGTGGGACGCCGGCCCGGGGCCACGCCGCGGAGCCGGACGATGGACGGGTAACTGTGCGGCGTGGGGCGCCGCTTCAACCGTCGACGATGCGTGAGACGGGTGAGGCTTGGGAGCGCTCCCATGATGGGAGGGTGCGCCGAGCATGTCAATCTTCCTGACAGGCCGGGACGCAGGATCGTCACGACGTGCGCCGGTTCGGGCCGAAGGTCCCCGCCCGAACCGGCGACTGTCCGCCGGTAGCCGTCCGGACCGGTAGCCGTCCGGACCGGCAGCCGTCCGTCGGGCGGGGGCGGTGAGGCCCTGGCCGCCCACGCGACGGCGAACCCCCGCCCTTCCGCGCTGGAAGGACGGGGGTTCGCCGTGGGGAGGTCGCGTTCGCAGATCGGGATTCTCGACCGGTGCGTGCGGTGCGCGAGCTGTGTCAAGGGCGCGTGGTGTCAGGCGATTTCGTGCTCGCCCTGGGGTGCGTCCGCTGCCGCGGCGTCCTCGGCCTCCCAGCGCAGCAGGTCGCCGGGCTGGCAGTCGAGCACCTCGCAGAGCGCGGCGAGCGTCGCGAAGCGCACCGCCTTGGCGCGGCCGTTCTTGAGCACCGCCAGGTTGGCGGGCGTGATCCCCACCCGGTCCGCGAGCTCGCCCACGGACATCTTCCGCCGGGCCAGCATCACGTCGATGTCGACGGCGATCGGCATCAGATCACCTCGTCCAACTCGGCCTGCATCTTGGTCGCTTCGACGTCGCGCGCGACGGCCTGGGCGAGCAGCATCCGCAGCACGAGCACCATGAGCGCGACCCCCAGGATGGCCATGCCGACCCCGCCCATGATGAGGGTGACGCCCGGATCCTCCCGCTGGCCCGGCGCGTTGATGGCCGTGACCGCGAACCACACGAGGGCGGCCGCCACGATCGCGCCGATCACGACATCCACGTACCGGAAGGCGGCGTGGGAGAACACGGTTCCGCGTCGCACCATCGCCAGCAGCCGCCACACGCAGACCAGGGCGACCTGGACCGACACCATGCCCAGGATCGTGACCAGGCGCAGCGGGGTCAGCGGGAGCGTCCCGTCCTCCGGGTCGGTGGCCAGTGCCCACACCATCGACGCCTGTACGAACACGGTGCCGGCGAGCACCACCGCGAGCACGGCGCGCAGCGCCCGCACTGTCAGCTTTCCCATGACCCATCCTTCAATCGAGTTACGATGGAAATCTATCGAAGTTCGATAGATGGGGCAAGGGGTGGAACGGGCGACGGACAGCGGCGCCGCGCCGCGGTCGGGACCGCACCCGCCGCTGATCCCCGTACCGGGGGAGCTGGGCAGCGAGGGGATCCGCGATGACGACCATCGATGCTCGGAAGCGTGCTCGGATCCACGGTCGGCGCGCTGTGGGTCGGCGAGCCGGCGGAGGCGGCGTCGAGGTCGGACGGCTTCGATCCTCAGCTTCCGGTTCGACTCGACCGGCCCGGGCCCGGCGCACCGACCGGGGCTGTGGTCGGACTGGTCTCGGGTGAGCGTCGGCGGGCGAGGGCGAGGCCGGCCGTCGTCGTGATCGCCATCGCGGCGACGCCGACCAGCGCCGCGGTCGTGTAGGCGTCGTCGTTCGGGAAGAGGCGGCCCGTGGCGGTGCCGGCGGCCAGGACCAGACCGCCGATGGCGCTGCCCAGGGAGTACCCGACGCTGCGGACGACGTAGTTGAAGCTCATGGCGCTCGACGTCTCGCTCCTGGGGGTGACGGCCAGGATGACGCCGGGCACGGCGGCCGAGAAGCTGCCGACGCCGAAGCCCAGCACGCCCATGGCCGCGAGCAGTTCGGCCAGGTTGGACCGGGCGGTGGCGAACAGGACGAACCCGCCGCCGACGATGGCGGCGCTGCCGGCCAGGAGCAGGGGGCCGTCGATCCGCGTCCGGACCCGCGGCGTGAGCCTGCCGGCGACGAACCCCAGCACGGAGAACGGGACGAGGACCAGCCCCGCCACGAAGGTGGTCAGTCCGAAGCCGTAGCCGGCGCTGCGCGGCGTCTGCGCGTAGCGGGTGATGAGCGTGAGCAGGAGGTACATGCCGCTCCCGCCGACGAACATGGCGATGTTCGCCCCGGCGACCGCCGGGTGCCGTACCGCCCGGACGTCGACCAGGGGCGTTCTGGTGCGCAGTTCGGAAACGGTCCAGGCGCAGAGCAGGAGTGCGGCGGCGACGGCAAGGGTCACCGCCACGGCGAGGTGTCGGATCCACAGGCCCCTGTCGCCGGCCAGGAACAGGACGAGGAACAGCCCACCCGCCAGGACGAGCGCACCGGCCGCGTTCACGTGAGCGGAGCGGCCTTCGGGGGCTGCGGGCATGGAGCGCCACGCGGTCACGAAGGCGACGGCGGTGACGAGCAGGCCGAGGCCGTAGGCGGCCCGCAGTCCGCCGAACTCGGCGAGCAGCGCGGCCAGCGGGTAGCCGACGCCGGCTCCGATGATGGAGACCACCGAGATCAGGGCGATCGTGGCCGCGCTGCGCTCCTCGGGAAGATGGTCGCGGGCCACGCCCATCATCAGCGCCGTGAGACCGAGTCCGACGCCTTGGGCCGCTCTGCCCGCGAGCAGCCAGGCGAACGGCAGTGGCAGCACGGTGAGCGCGCTGCCGACGACGACGATCGCCAGCGTGGCGAGAATCGTGGCCCGCCGGTGCGGACCGGCTCCGAGCCGGCCGAGGACGGGTGTGGCGACGGCGCCGCCGAGCAGGGCGATGGTCAGCGTCCACTGCGCGCTGTCGAGGGAGACGTGGAACGTGGTCGCCACGCTGGTGATGAGTGGCGTCCCGAGGCTGGCGACCGCCGCCACGACCAGGGCGATGAACACCAGGGCGGGGACCAGCAGACGTGCTTCGGAACGTGTCGGGGCGGTGCTCGCGGGCTGGTCATGGGCCTGGGCCGCGGTCACCGGTCCGACTCCTCTCGGGCGTGGCTTTCGAGCTCCGCCAGATGCAGCAGCGCCGGAAGGGCTGCTGCCAGGGCCTCGACCTCGTCACCGGTGAGTTCGTCGATCAACCGCGCGTACGCGTCGACGCCCGCCCGGCGTCGCGTCCGGACGTACGACGCGCCGGCCTCGGTCAGGCACACCAGCGTGACCCGCTTGTCGGACGGATCGCCCCTCCGCTCGACCAGCCCGGATTCCTCCATCACCCGGACCAGGACGGTCATCGCGGGCTGGGTGACGCCCTCGGCCACCGCCAGATCGGTGATCCGTCGCGGGCCGGTCTTGTCCAGGGTGGCCAGGGTGGCGGCGGACGTCAGGCTCATGTCGCGGGGAAGGCGTCTCACGGCCCTGGTGGCCAGACCGTAGAGGGCTGACCCGATGGCATCGGAAGTGTCGTGCGCGGCGTCTCGGCGGCTCATGCCTGAAGCATAGCGGATTTATATGAATCCTTTATGTATTCCCGCGGGCCCGTCCACCGGTGGCTCGAACGGGCCCGCTCCCCTGAGATTGGTCCAGACCTATTGACGAGCCCCATCGCTCCTCCTACGATCCGGTCCGGCACTGCCTCACATGTCCCCACCTCACCCACAGCCGGGCGTCACGCCCCCACGCGTCGGTCTGTCCATGGCGCTCGGCGGGAGGAGCACAGCATGTTCCGTCGTAGGTCGCGCACTTCACGTCCGTCGGGCGATGCCCGCCCCTGTCCGGATCCCGGCCGCCTCGACGGCGACCGGGCCGGGAGCGAGCCGCTCCGAGCACCTCGCCCGCAGAGGGTGACCGTCGAACGTGCGGCGCGGGTGAACCGGACCGGCCGCGTCGAGCACGGACCGACCGTCCTCAGGCGCTCGCTCGCCGGGGTGAGCGCCGCCGCCCTCATCGGTGCCGGCATCGCCGTGGCCGGCACCGTCACGGCCGGGGCCGCCACCACCAACCTGGTGGCCAACTCCGGTTTCGAGAGCGGACTTTCGGGCTGGACCTGCTCCGCAGGCTCCGGCGCGGCCGTCAGCAGTCCGGTCCACTCCGGTGCCTCCGCGCTCAGGGCCACGCCGTCCGGCCAGGACAACGCCCAGTGCAGCCAGACCATCAGCGTGCAGCCCAACTCCCAGTACACGCTGAGCGCGTACGTCCAGGGCAGCTACGTCTACCTGGGCGCCACCGGCACCGGACTCACCGGCACCCTGTCCACCTGGACGCCGAGCAGCCCGTCGTACGGCCAGCTCGGCGTAAGTTTCACCACCGGAGCCGGCACCACCTCGGTGACCGTCTACGTGCACGGCTGGTACGGGCAGCCCACGTACTACGCGGACGACGTGTCGCTCGCAGGCCCCGGCGGCAGCAGCCCCTCGCCGACCGCCAGCCCGTCGCCGAGCAGCAGCCCGTCGACCAGTGCTTCGCCGAGCAGCAGCCCGTCGACCAGCACGTCACCGAGCAGTAGCCCGTCGACCAGCGCTTCGCCGAGCACCAGCCCGACGGGCGGCACCTGCGCCCTGAAGCCCAAGCCGTCGGGCAAGGTGCTGCAGGGATACTGGGAGAACTGGGACGGCGCCTCGAACGGCGTTCATCCCGGCATGGGCTGGGTGCCCATCACGGACAGCCGGATCGCCGCGCACGGCTACAACGTCATCAACGCCGCGTTCCCGGTGATCCTCTCGGACGGCACCGTCCTGTGGCAGGACGGCATGGATGCCGGGGTCAAGGTCTCGACCCCGGCCGAGATGTGCCAGGCCAAGGCGGCCGGGGCGACGCTCCTGATGTCGATCGGCGGCGCCGCCGCGGGCATCGACCTGAGCTCCAGCACCGTTGCCGACAAGTTCGTGGCGACCGTCGTCCCGATCCTCAAGCGGTACAACTTCGACGGCATCGACATCGACATCGAGACCGGCCTGTCCGGGAGCGGCAGCATCGCCACGCTGTCGGCCTCACAGTCCAACCTGATCCGCATCATCGACGGCGTGCTCGCACAGATGCCGGCCGGCTTCGGCCTCACGATGGCCCCCGAAACCGCCTACGTCACCGGCGGAAGCGTCACCTACGGGTCGATCTGGGGCGCCTACCTGCCGATCATCAAGAAGTACGTCGACAACGGCCGTCTGTGGTGGCTGAACATGCAGTACTACAACGGCAGCATGTACGGCTGCTCCGGCGACTCCTACTCCGCCGGCACCGTCCAGGGCTTCACCGCGCAGACCACCTGCCTGAACAACGGCCTGGTCATCCAGGGCACCACCATCAAGGTGCCGTACGACAAGCAGGTCCCCGGCCTGCCGGCCCAGTCCGGCGCGGGCGGCGGCTACATGGCGCCGAGCCTGGTCAGCCAGTCGTGGAACGCCTTCGGAGGTTCGCTGAAGGGGCTCATGACGTGGTCGATCAACTGGGACGGCTCGAAGGGCTGGACCTTCGGCGACAACGTCAAGTCCCTCCAGGGCCGTTGATGTCCCGCTGACACCGCGCCGACGTCCCGCGCCCCGGTGCACCGGGGCGGCCGGTGCCGGTCACCCGACCGGCACCACAGCCGGCGCCGAGCCCGGGGCGCGGGACGTCGAGCGCGGCCCCACCGCGCGGACCACCCGGACCGCCGTCGGCGGCCGGCGACCGGGCCCGCGCACGCGACCGGACCTCCGGTCGGGGCATCGGAGATATCCGTTAGGCTCCATCCATGGCCCTACCTGCCCACCGAACCCGCGCCGAGGACGTCGTGGTCTACGTCGAGGACGCGATCGAGAAGCGTGGACTGCGTCCCGGTGACCGCATCGGCACCCGGGCCGATCTGCGTGAGCAGACCGGTGTCGCGAAGGCCACCGTCAACGAGGCGATCCGGCTGCTGCAGGAGCGGCGGCGGATCGCGGTCCGGCCCGGCCCGGGCGGGGGGATGTTCGTCGCGGCCGCCGATCCGGTGGTCCGGCTCGGGCGCACGCTCCTCACCGTGCACGGCGAGCCGTTGGCGGTCGCCGAGGCCATCGAGGTCCGCGAGCAGCTGGAGCCGCTCGTCGCCGTGCACGCGGCGCAGCACCGGTCGGCGAAGGACGCGCGCGAGCTCAGGTCGCTGATCACCGCGATGAGGAAGAACCTCGACGACATGCCGACGTTCGTCTCGCTCAACTGGGACCTGCACCTGCGGATCGCGGCCATCTCGCCGAACGCCGTCCTGCGGGGCACCTACGTCGGTCTCTACGAGTTCGTCAACCACGTGTCGCTGGTGAACCCCCAGCCCCGCGACGGCGACTACCTCGCGCAGCGCCTGCAGGTCCACGGCGACCTGGTCGCCGCCATCACCGCCGGCGACGTCACCGCCGCCCGGCACGCCGCGGAGGCGCACCGCCACTCGGGCTGAGCCCGCCGGACTGCCGGTCCGGATCCCGGACCGTTTTCAACGGCGCCGCCCTCGTGGCCGCAGTGGGCCCGGCCGTTCGCCGAGCCCGGCGGTCGCCGTGAGCGGACCCGGCCGGCCGGATCCGCTCACGGTCGACGGCCGGGGTCGGCCGCCCTGCCACCTCTGTCGCCCAGCGGATCAGCGCAGCCCGGCGAAGAGGTCGTTCTCGGGCACGGCCGCGCCGGTGGTGTCCTGGACCCGTACGAAGGTCTCCACGCCCATCAGCTCGGTGAACCTCTCCTTGCCCATCTTCAGGAAGAAGATGTTCTCGCCCTGGCTGGCGTGCGCGGCGAGCGCGTCGAACTTCTGGGCGCCGAACTCGGTGGTGTCCACCCAGGTGCTGATCTCCTCGTCGGGGAGTCCGATCTCGGGCATGGCGGCGGTCTCCGCCGGATCCGGCTCCTCCCAGTCCGCGCCGAACTCCCGCATGACCTCGCCGAACCGCTGCATCATCGAGCGCGGCGCGGTGGTCCAGTACACCTTCGGGGTCAGCCCGGTCATCGCCAGCGCCGCCGTCGTGACGCGGTTCGCCTGGATGTGGTCGGGGTGGCCGTAGAACCCGTTCTCGTCGTAGGTCACGACCACGTCCGGCCGGTAGTGCCGCATCAGGTCGGCGAGGCGGGCGGCGCCCTCCTCGACGGGCGTCCGCCAGAACGATCCGGGCGCGTCGTTGGCCGCCCAGCCCATCATCCCGGAGTCGGCGTACTCCAGCAGCTCCAGGTGACGGATGTTCAGCACCTCGCAGCTGGCTTCGAGTTCCCGGCGGCGCATCGCGACGACGGCTGCCGGATCGTGCCCGGGCTCGCCCGGCTTGACACCTCCCGGTCCGTCACCGCACCCGCCGTCGGTACACGTGACGAGGACCGTGCGAATGCCCTCGGCCGCGTACCGCGCCAGGACACCCCCGGTCCCGGTGGCCTCGTCGTCGGGGTGGGCGTGCACTGCCATCAGCGTCAAAGGCCGTTCAACCATGAAATCCATCCTCCGGTGCGAAATGTGCTCCGGCCTCAGTCTGCGGTAGGCGGCGGGGCGATCGCGCGCAATACCGGGGTGATCGGGCACACGGTGACCGGGGGAATACACGGCGGATCCGACGGATCCCGCTGCGAGGGGCGAGGGGCGAGGGGCGAGGGGCGAGGGGCGAGGGGCGAGGGGCGCCGGAGCCGATCGGCCCGGGCGGAAGCCGGCCCCGTCGTCCCCGCGCGGACGCGAACCGGCCCGGACGGCGAACCGGCCCGAACGGTGTGCCGGACCGGGCGGTGCACCGGCCTGTCCCGGCCCCGGGTTTCGGACATTCCCGGCCGGTCAGACGAGCTGCCGGGAGGTGTGCAGCCCCCTCCGCCCGCCGGGTGGTCGCGCTACGAACGGAGCCCGTGCAGATGAAGGTCTCGGACCACATCCTGGAACGCCTGCGGCAGTGGGAGGTGGAGCAGGTCTTCGCGTATCCGGGCGACGGCATCAACGGCCTGCTCGCCGCCTGGGGCAGGGCCGACGACAGGCCGCAGTTCGTGCAGGCCCGGCACGAGGAGATGGCCGCGTTCGCGGCCGTCGGGTACGCGAAGTTCTCGGGCCGCACCGGCGTGTGCGCCGCGACGTCCGGCCCGGGCGCGATCCACCTGCTCAACGGCCTGTACGACGCGAAGCTGGACCATGTTCCGGTGGTGGCGATCGTGGGCCAGACGGACCGCAGCGCCATGGGCGGCTCCTACCAGCAGGAGGTCGACCTGCTGTCGCTGTTCAAGGACGTCGCCTCCGCGTACTGCGCGATGGTGACCGTTCCCGAGCAGCTGCCGAACGTGCTGGACCGCGCGATGCGGATCGCCGCGACGAGCCGCACCGTCACCGCGGTGATCGTCCCCGCCGACGTGCAGGAGCTGGAGTACGAGCCGCCGGCGCACGCCTTCAAGATGGTCCCCTCCAGCCTGGGCGTGGGCCGCTACGCGCCGGTTCCGGCGGACGAGGAGCTGGCCCGCTGCGCGGAGATCCTCAACTCGGGGGAGAAGGTGGCCGTCCTGGTCGGCCAGGGTGCCCGGCACGCGCGGCCGGAGGTGGAGCGGCTCGCGGAGGTGCTGGGCGCGGGCGTGGCGAAGGCCCTGCTCGGCAAGGACGTGCTGCCCGACACCCTGGCGTACGTCACCGGGTCCATCGGGCTGCTCGGTACCCGCCCGTCGTACGAGCTGATGCGTGACTGCGACACCCTGCTGGTGATCGGATCCAGCTTCCCGTACACGCAGTTCCTGCCGGAGTTCGGCCGGGCGCGCGCCGTGCAGATCGACGCCGACCCGTCGATGGTGGGCCTCCGGTACCCGTTCGAGGTCAACGTCGTCGGCGACGCCGGGGAGACGCTGAAGCGGCTGTTGCCGCTGCTGCACCGCAAGGACGACCGCACCTGGCGGGGCACGGTGGAGGAGAACACCGCCCGCTGGTGGGAGGTGATGGAGCGCCGGGCGGCCGTCCCGGCCGACCCGCTGAACCCGGAGCACGTCGTGCACGCCCTCGACGCGCTGCTGCCCGACAACGCCATGATCGCGGCCGACTCCGGTTCCGCGGCGAACTGGTACGCCCGGCACCTGCGGATGCGCGGGTCGATGCGGGGCTCGCTGTCGGGCACGCTGGCCACCATGGGGCCCGGCGTCCCGTACCTGATCGGGGCGAAGTTCGCCCACCCCGACCGTCCGGCCGTCGCGATCGTCGGCGACGGCGCGATGCAGATGAACGGACTGGCGGAACTGATCACCGTCGCCAAGTACTACGAACAGTGGTCCGACCCGCGGCTGATCGTCGCCGTCCTCAACAACCAGGACCTCAACCAGGTCACCTGGGAGATGCGCGCCATGCAGGGCGCGCCGCAGTTCGAGCCCTCCCAGCACCTCCCGGACGTCCGCTACGCGGACTTCGCCGTCCAGCTCGGCCTGCACGGGCGCCGCGTCGAGGATCCGGACGACGTGGAGACGGTCTGGCGGCAGGCGCTGGCCTCGGACCGCCCGTACGTCATCGACTTCCGCACCGACCCGGCCGTGCCGCCGATCCCGCCGCACGCCTCGCTCGACCAGATCGCCGCGGCCGCCTCCGCCGTCGTGCACGGCGACAGCGACCGCGGCTCGATGCTGAAGCAGGGCTTCAAGGCGAAGATCCAGGAGTTCCTGCCCGGCAGCGGCAGCGGCAGGGAGTGAGCCGCTGCGGCCCGGGGCCCGGGGCCCGGGGCCCGGGGCAGGGGGCAGGGGGCTCGCGGGGGACGACGCTCGCGGGGGACGGACGCTCGCACGGGACGGCAGGAGACCCCGGCCGACCGCCGCCGCTCCCGGGCCGGATCGCTCCGCGGGCCGACGACACGATGCCGCGGTGTCGGGAACCTGCCGGAATGCCCTGGTTGGATGTCCCGCCCGAGGGGCAGACGCGCGGTGGGCAACGAATGCCCGACCCGTCGAAGCGGAAGGAGACCGTGGTGAGCAAGGTGAAGGAGTCCATCGACGTGGATGTCCCGCTGCACAACGTCTACGACCAGTGGACGCAGTTCGAGGACTTCCCGAGCTTCATGGACGGCGTGGAGGAGGTCCGCCAGACGGACGACCGGCACTGCCACTGGACGACGAAGGTCGCCGGTGCCCGCCGCGAGTTCGACACCGAGATCGTCGACCAGCTCCCCGACGAGCGGATCGCCTGGCGCACGGTGGGAGGTGATGTCCGGCAGATGGGCGTCGTGACGTTCCAACGCCTGGACGACAGCCACACGCGGGTGAGCCTGGCCATGGAATTCGAGCCGCACGGCCTGGCCGAGAAGGCCGGCAGCATGCTCGGCGTCCCGGACCGGCAGGTCAAGGGAGACCTCAAACGGTTCAAGGGCTTCATCGAGGAGCGCGGCCGTTCGACCGGCGCGTGGCGCGGCCGGCTCGCACCGGGCGGCGGCCCCGCCGACGGTGCCGGCGACAGCCCGGCGGGCGCCGCGGACGCGCCGGTACGCGAGCAGCCGCAGGCCCGGATGACCGGGGAGGGGGCGCCGCCCCTGCCCGCGGACCCCGACGACATGCGGCACGGCTGATCCCGCCCGCGAGCCGGCAGGACCCCGCCGATCTGCACCCCGTCCCCTCACCGGCCCGGGAAGGACACCAGACCATGGCCGCGTTCGGCTACTTCCTCTCCTGCGAGGAGTTCACTCCCGCCCAACTGCTCGACCAGGCCCGGCGAGCCGCGGACGCCGGATTCACCCGCCTGGCGATCTCCGACCACTACCACCCGTGGAACGACGCGCAGGGCAGCAGCCCCTTCGTCTGGTCGATGATCGGCGCGCTCTCCCGGAGCGTCGACCTGCCCGTGACCACCCTCGTGACGTGCCCGACCGTGCGACTGCACCCGGCCGTCACCGCGCAGGCCGCCGCGACCTCCGGCGTGCTGCTGAACGGCCGCTTCACGCTGGGCGTCGGAACCGGCGAGGCTCTCAACGAGCACGTTCACGGCGACCGCTGGCCCTCCTTCGCCGAGCGGGCCGACATGCTGGAGGAGGCCGTGGAGGTGATGCGGGCCCTCTTCACCGGCGAGGAGGTCTCCCACCGCGGCCGCCACTACACCGTGGACAACGCCCGCCTCTACACGACGCCGGCGGACCCGCCGCCGATCCACGTCTCCGGGTTCGGCCCGAACGCGGCCGCGCTGGCGGGCCGGATCGGCGACGGTTTCGTCACCATGACGCCCGACCGGCGGCTCGTCGACGCGTTCCGTGCCGCGGGCGGCGCCGCCCGGCCCGTCATCGGCGGGGTGAAGGTCTGCTGGGGCGACGACCGGGACAAGGCCGTGGAGCTGGTCCACCGGCTCTGGCCCACGGAACTGCTGCCGGGCGAACTCGCCCAGATCCTCCCCACCCCGGCGCACTTCGAACAGGCGAGCGAACTCGTCACACCCGAGATGATCGGCGAGGCCGTGACCTGCGGGAACGACGCGGACCAGCACATCGCGACGCTGCGCGCCTACGTGGAGGCCGGGTTCGACGAGGTGTACGTCGGCCAGATCGGCCCCGACAACGAGGCGTTCTTCGACGCCTACCGCAGCACCGTCCTCCCCGCGCTGACCGGCTGATCGGTCCGGCGCGAACTGCACGGCCGGGCGGCCGGCACCCGTACGAGCCGGGTGCCGGCCGCCCGGTGCCGTCAGCGGCGCGGGGTCGCGGACGGCCGCCCGAGAGCGCTGTCCGCCAGGTGGGCCAGCAGGGCGGCGGGGTCGGCATGTACCTCAAGGGCTCCGGCGGCCCGCAGGTCCCGCTCCCCGGTACCACCGGACAGGAGGGCGATGCACGGGACTCCCGCCGCTGCGGCCGCCTGTACGTCCCACAGGGTGTCCCCGACGAAGACGGCCTCGTCGGGACCTGCGTCGGCCCTGTCGAGTGCGGCACGCACGAGATCGGGGGCCGGCTTGCTCGCATCGACGTCGTCCGAACTGGTCGCGGCGGAGACGGCGTCGTCCGCGTCGAGGACCCGCCGCATGACCGAGAGGTCCCGCGCGGACGCGGAACTCGCCAGCACCACCGTCCAGCCCCGGGCGGCGACGGCGCGCAGCAGGTCCGCCGCGCCGTCGAAAGGCCTCAGGCGTGGCCAGAAACGGGCGTACAGGGCCTGGTGCGCGGAGCTGATGTCGGCGTCGGACGCGTGGTCGCGGTCCGGGCCCAGGACGTGGTCGAGGAGCTGGTCCCCGCCCATGCCGATCGAGGCGTGGATCAGGGCCATCGCAGGTGCGTGACCGTACTGGGAGAGGGCCTCCGCCCAGGCCAGGGTGTGCAGGTAGTTCGTGTCGAGGAGTGTGCCGTCGACGTCGAACAGTGCTGCCGGTGCCATCGGATTCCCCCTTTCCGGGGTGACGGGTCTGGTCGACGGGTCCGGTCGACGACGCTACGGTGGCCCCGGTCGGAACGCGGCGCGGCGCGCCAGGCCCGTTTGCCCCGTCACGGGCCGGACATACGAGGCCCGTGAACGCATTCAGCCGCACGGAGTGCCCCGTCGTGAGCACCGGGGCCGGCGCCGGGATCGGGCGGGGACACGTCGGGGTGTTCGCCCGTCGCGGTGACCGGTCGGCCCTGGTGGCCAGGTGCCGCACCGGCCTCGACACATGCCGGGCGGACCCGGTGACAGACGGGGACCGGGGGCGCCGGCCGCGTCGAGTCGGCCGCTCCCGCAGGCGGCAGGTGGTAGGGAGATGAGCATGACCCTCTCACACCCCGCCGACCGGAGTGACGGCTCGCGCGGCCGGTTCGAGCGGCTTGCCGAAGTCGCTTCCAACCTCACCAGCTCCCCGGTGTTCTCCGGATTCTGCGTCGTACTGGTGGCCGCCTTCGTCACGGCCCACGCGGCCGGGCTGTCGGCGGAGTGGCAGATCCTCGCGGGCGACACGATGACGGCCGTCACCCTGCTCCTGCTGGCCCTGCTCAAGAACGCCGAGCGCCGTGCCGAGCATGCCGTCCAGCGCAAGCTCGACGCGATCGCCGCAGCCCTCCTCGAACAGAACGAAGGCCCCGAGGGGGAGGCGCACCGGGCGCTCCGGGAGGCGATCCGCATGGAGGAGCGGCTCTGAGCTCCGAGCGGCCCGCACGCGTCCGCTCCGCCGCCACCCGTACGGACGCCGACGGCAGCCTCGGGGCGCGCCTCTCCGGAGCGGACCGAACGGGCTTCGCCGCGCTACTGCGAACCGGTGGCATCGGGCACCGGCCCGTGTCGAGTGCGGGGTGGCGGGGGAGACGTGCCCGGACCGTCCTCCTTCTCCAGCGTTGGGAGCGCACCGTGGCAGGCGACGACTTCGTCATCGACGTGAGCCGGGTCCGGGACGAGGCTCGGCAGAAGATGGCCGAAGGGGCCGTGACGAACACCTACGGCCTCGACGCGCACAAGGTGGCGGCCGTCCTGAACGACGTGGTCGCCACCGAGGTGGTGTGTTGGCTGGGCTACACGCGGCACGCCATCTCAGCTACGGGCATCGACCGTGCCCAGGTGGCGGCGGAGTTCACCGAGCACGCCGCCGAGGAGATGCAGCACGCCCTGCGCGCGGCCGAGCGGATCGCCCAGCTCGGCGGGGAACCGGACTTCGACCCCGCCACCCTTGCCGGGCGCGCCCACACCGACTACACCGCGCCGGACGAGAAGGACCTCAAGGCCATGCTGGAGCACAACCTGCTGGCCGAGCGCATCGTCATCTCCACCTACCAGGAGATCGCCCGCTGGCTGGGCGACCACGACCCCACGACGCGGCGCCTGATCGAGTCCATCCTCGAGGAGGAGGAGGAACACGCCGACGACCTCACCGACCTCCTCGCGGTGTGACCCGTCGGGGGAATCGGACGGGGAGAGGGTATGTCCGGCCGTCGCGGACAGAAGCGGCAGGGCCGGCGACACGGCAGGGAGGCAGCACGGTGAACGACGTCGACCGGGAGTTCGACCGCGAGCGCGCCCACAGGAAGTCCCGCGACCTGTCCGACCTCAAGGACGAGCCCGACGAGAAGAACGACGAACACATCGAGCAGGCGCGGAGGGACCAGGACGAGACCGGTGGTCCCGGCGCCGGGCAGCAGGGCGGCGGAGAGCCGCGGGAGCCGAAGGCCGGCTGACCCGCCGGAGCGGACCGCCGACCGGCCCGGACGCTGCAGGTGGGGCGTGGGGCGACGTGTGCGCAGCGACCGACGCGCCGCACCGCGGACCGAGACCGCGGTGCGGAGTGGTCGCCGGTGTCGTTGCGCCCAGAGCCGGACCGGTGCCGGGGCCGGTGCCGACCCGCCACGGGCGGCCTCGTCCGGACGGACCCGCCGGGCTGGAATCTCCCCTCGGGGGAGGTCCTACGGTTCGACCGCAGGCGCCGCAGTCGCGAGCGCGGCGATACGACGGGAGAGGTCGACGATGACGACGTTTCTGCTGGTCCCCGGTCTGTTCATGGGCGGTTGGGCCTGGGAGGCGGTGGCCGCCGAGCTGACCGCGCGCGGGCACCGGGCGGTGCCGGTGACGCTGCCGGGGTTGGGCGAGGGTGTCGGCGGGGAGGCCGGCGGCATCGGGCTGGCGGACCACACCGCGGAGGTGGTGGCCCGGTTGGACGCGGAGGGGCCGGGGGTGGTGCTGGTGGCGCACAGTTACGGGATTTTCCCCGGGCTGGCCGCCGCCGACCGGCGGGCCGGCCTGGTCGACCGGGTGGTGCTGGTCGACACCGGTACCCCGGAGGACGGGGAGTCGGTGCGGACCGCTCTCGTGGGCGCCGGCCTCGGGGCCGCCGACGAGGCCGGTCTGGTGCCGGTGCCCGCCGAGGTCGCCGGCCTGCCGGCGGCGGAGTCGCAGCGGTATCGCCGCCTGGCCAGGCCCCAGCCGGCCAGGACCCTCAGCGATCGGATCGAACTGACCGGCGCGTGGCGCACGCTGCCCACCACCGGCGTGTTCTGCCTGGAGAACGGCCTCAGCCTGGAGGTTGCCAGGGCCCTGCACGCCACCGGTGACCCCAGGTTCGCCAAGCTGGCGGAACCCGGTGTCACCTTCTTCGAGATGGCGACCGGCCACCTCCCGAACCTCTCCGCCCCGGTCGAGCTGGCCGACGTCCTGATCCGTGCCTCACGCGGCGAGGGCGCGGGCCTGTTCGACTGACGGCCGGGCCGACAGGGGCGGACGCCGCTGCGATGCACCCGGTGCGGTCTACCGGTGCTGTGTACCGGTCGGTGTACCGGCCGAGGACTCCCGGCCGTCCGCCCGGTGGCTGCCGCCGAGCCCGGCGCCGGCTTTCCCCCCGACGCGTAGGTCTCGTTCAGGGCGCTTCCGTGCGGTTCGGCCGGCGGGACTCCTCCGGCGGTGTCGTGTTCCCCGGCTCGCCCGTGCCGTCCGGTTCGTCGTCGGGCCAGGTGTCGGGCCAGGTACGGGTGTCCCGGGGCTGGACATAGGGTTCCTCGCCCTCGGGCAGGCCGCCGCGGGTGGCGCGCTCGCGGGCGAGTTCGGCGTCGAACTCCAGGCCGAGGAGGATCGCCAGGTTGGAGATCCACAGCCAGACGAGGAAGACGATGACGCCGGCCAGGGTGCCGTAGGTCTTGTTGTAGGAAGCGAAGCTGGCGACGTACAGGGCGAAGCCCGCGGACGCGGCCGTCCAGAGCAGGACGGCGAGCAGGCCGCCGGGGGAGATCCACCGGAAGCCGCGGCCACGGACGTTGGGGGCCGCCCAGTAGAGCAGGGAGACCATCAGGGTGACGAGGACGACCAGGACGGGCCACTTGACGACCGCCCACACGGTGAGGCCGGTGTCCCCGACACCCAGGGTCCTGCCCGCGCGGTCGGCGAGGGGGCCGGTGAAGACGACGATCAGCGCGCTCGCTGCCAGGAGAAGCAGGAGCAGCAGCGTCAGCCCCAGGCGCAGCGGTGTGACCTTCCATGCCGGTCGGCCCTCGCGGATGTCGTACACGGCGTTCGCGGAGCGGATGAACGCCGCCACGTAGCCGGAAGCGGACCACAGGGCGCCCGCCAGGCCGATGACCAGCAGGACGGTGCTCGTGCCGCCGTTGTCCTGCAGTTGGTCGACGGCGTCGCTCAGGATGTCGCGGGCCGGGCCCGGAGTGAGCTTCTGCAGGTTGTCCAGGGCGGCGTCGGTCGCCGAGCGGCCGACCACACCGAGCGCGGAGACCAGGACGAGCAGTGCGGGGAAGATCGCCAGCACGCCGTAGTACGTCAGGGCGGCGGCCCGGTCGGTCAGCTCGTCGTCGAGGAACTCGGTGCCGGTGCGGCGCAGCACCGTCGACCAGGATCGGCGGGGCAGGTCGCCCGGTGCGTCCGGCGCGTCCTCCTCCATCTGCGCGTCCGGCCCGGGCCGGACCGTGTCGCGGCCGGTCCCGCGGCCGGTCAGGCGGTGTCGCTTGCGGGGTGACGGGGGGTTCATGACGGGCGTCTGCCCGCGAGGGCCGGATGAATCACCCGGTGCCGGTGCCGGTGCCGGTGCCGGCGTTCCGCGGTGTGCGGTGCGTGTTCCGCAGTACGCCGCCGGCGTGCGGAAGGAACGGGGGCTTCCGCGCGGTGCGGGCCGGGACCGGCTGCCGACGGCCTCAGCGGGTGTCCAGGCGGGGGAAGACGAACTCGTCCAGTGCCAGGCCCACGGCGACTGCGACCGGCACCGCGACGAGGGCGCCGATGATGCCCAGGAGCACTCCGCCGGCCAGGACGGCGAGGACCGTGACGAAAGGGTGCACGTCGACTGCGTACTGCATGGTGCGCGGCATGATCAGGTAGTCCTCCAGCACGCGGAACCCGATGTAGAACGTGGCGGTGGCGACGGCGACCGGCCACGAGACGGCCAGCGCCACCAGGCTGACGACGATCCCGGCGACGGTGGAGCCGACGACGGGCACCAGGTCCATGAGAGCGACGAACGCCCCCAGCGCGGCGGCGTACGGCACTCCGACCACTGCGCACCACACGAAGGTGGCCAGGCCGGCGACGGCCGACGTGAAGAGGTTTCCCAGCATGTAGCGGCCGGTCCGGGAGAGGATCTCCTCGGTGAGCTCCCGGGCACGGTCGCGCCGGGTGCCGACGACGAACCGGTAGCAGAACTCCTTGGTCGCCGGCAGACCGGCCATGAAGTACAGCGTCAGGGTGACCACGACGACCAGCGAGGTGACCGTGTCGAGCACGAGCCGGCCCGCGCCCAGCATGCCGCCGACGACGCCCCCGCCCGAGCCGAGTGCCTGCTTCGCCCGGTCGACCACGTGGTAGTGGTCCTCGATCCGTCCGAGGGTGGACTGGTGGTCGTGCACCTGCTGGAGCCAGACCGGCACCGCATCCGCCAGTACGGTGACCTCCCGGCTCAACGGCGGGATGAACAGGGCGAGAAAGCCCCCGACCAGCATGCAGAAAACGCCGAGCACCACGGCCACCGCCCAGCCCCGGCGCAACCGGCGGCGTATCAGGATCCCCACCACGGGTTCCAGGCTGACCGCGATGAAGGCCGCCAGCACCGTCAGTGTCAGCACCTGCTCCAGCCTCACCAGTTGCCGGAACAGGAACCAGCCCAGCAGCGCACCCAGGGACAGCCGCAGTCCGGCCGAGAACCACGGCACCGCCCCCTGCCAGGATCCCTCGCCGGGGCGGGCGCTCCGACTCTGCGCGGGGAGGGTCCCGGCCGCGGGCGCCGCAGGCGCGGCAGCGGGGGCCGGATCGTTCGGGGCCAGGTCGTCCGGGACCGAGCGGTTCGGGGCCACGTCGTCCGGGACCAGGAAATAGCGCCTGGCTCCGTCGGATGCCAGTGTGCTCAGTACCCGCAACCTCGACGGCTTCATGCCGTGTACCGCCCTTCCTCCTCCGGGCCCGCTACGAGCCGCTGGTGCATCTGCCCCGCTTCGGCCGCGGGACGCGACGACGGCGCCGTGGAACCGGCCGGCGCCGAGCGGGCGTCGGCACGTACCGCCCGGCCTCCGGGCGGCCGGTCCCGCACGCAGAACGCCCCGCACGGTGCCCGGCGCTCTTCGGCGACCGGGGGTGCGGGGCGGTGTGCCGGGGCGCAGCGTGGTGCCGGCCGCCGGGCGGTGCGGGGTCAGGTCACCAGCGGTACCAGCGGTGGCGGCTGCCGGAGGAGTGGGTGCCGCGGGCGACGAAGCCGAGCAGCCAGACGACCAGGACGATGACCGCCACCCACCACAGGGCCTTGAGGGCGAAGCCCGCGCCGAAGAGGATCAGAGCCAGCAGGAGGACGAGTACCAGGGGAAGCACGGTGGATCCCTTCGTTCGGCGATGGTGACGAGCAGCCGTGTGCCCCGCTCCCGGACACCCATGCGCATGCCGTACGTCGGGCCGCGGGTCCGACGGCCGTCGTCGGAGCGACGTTCCGTCAGTCGGGCCGATCGTGGACGAGGGCGCATGGAAGTGGAGGACGGGGAGAGCCGATGCACCGGACACCGGCAGCGAGAAGAAGTCATGAGTGGCGCGGGGGACTACGAGAACGCCCCGGAGTTCGACCCCGACAGGCACACCGGCGACAGCGGCCACCACGCGCAGGTCGGCGGCCACCACGGCGACCCGACGATGGACCCCCGCCTCTGACGTCAGGTTCCGTCGGCACGGCGCTCGGCCCGGACCCCGTACCTCGGGGTCCGGGCCGCCGGCCTTTCGAGGCGACATATCGTCTGATACCGGACGACTTTTCGGGACGGGCGCATGGCGGGAGGGATCAGGGGCAGCGGGCGGTCGGGCACGGCACCCGCCGCGTCCACGAGCTGAGGAGACGATGAGCATGGCAGTCCTGCAGGGCACGGCACCGGATCTTCAGCTCGCAGACCTCGACGAGTGCTCCCCGGCGGCGCGGATCGAGGCCCCGGGTGCGGTGGCGCCGGCGGATGCGAAGGAGTTGTCGCGGGACCTGCTGGTGCGGCTGGGTTCGCTGGAGGAGGGGAGCAGTGAGTACTCGTACGTGCGGGGCACGCTGGTCGAGCTCAACGCGACGCTGGTGCGGTTCGCCGCGCGGCGCTTCGCGAGTCGCAGCGAGCCGATGGAGGACATCCTCCAGGTCGGCACGATCGGTCTGATCAAGGCGATCGACCGGTTCGACCCCGCCCGTGAGGTCGAGTTCACCACCTTCGCCCTGCCCACGATCATCGGCGAGATGAAGCGGTTCTTCCGCGACACCTCCTGGATGGTGCACGTGCCCCGCGGCATGCAGGAACTCCGCCTGGCCCTGGCCAGGGCCTCCGACGAGCTGGAGCAGCTGCTCGACCGCCGGCCCACCCCCGCCGAACTCGCCGCGCACCTCGACCTGGAGGAGCGCGAGGTGATCGAGGGCATGAAGGCCTCCAACGCCTACGCGGCGCAGTCCCTCGACATCCCCACCGACGGGGAGGAGCCCGCCGCCGTCCTCGGCGCCCGCCACGCGGTCGAGGAGAAGGGCTTCGAGGCGGTGCTCCACCTGGAGACCCTCAAGCCCCTCGTCGCCGCCCTGCCGGAGCGCGACCGTGCCGTGCTCTCGATGCGCTTCGGCGCCGAGATGACCCAGAGCCAGATCGGCGAGCAGCTCGGCGTCTCCCAGATGCAGGTCTCCCGCATCCTCACCCGCATCCTCAAGCACCTGCGCACCGGCCTGCTGGCCGACTGACCGGCGCCCCCGTGCGGGCTCGTGCGGGCGCCGACGGATCGTCGGGACGGCGAGCAGGACGCTCCGGCACCGTGAGGAACCCGGCCGGACACGGAACGCTCCCGACACTGCCGACACCCGTGCTCCTCACCTGCGACCCCGTCGGCCGGAAGCCGCAGCCGACGAGGCGTCGGGGAGCAGGCGGCCCGATGCCCTGTCACCTGGGCGCATCCAAAGGCGAATCACGGCACCCGGCAGGGTGATGGCGCCGGGGGCCGCGATTCCGCCGGTGGTCGTGACGTCAGTTCAGCCGGTGGCGCGCGCGGCGGCCGGCAGAGCGTGCGTGCGTGGGCGTGGCCCGGGTGCGGTGCCTGGCGTGGCCGGGGCCGGTGGCGGCGATGACGGCTGCCAGCACCAGCGACCCGACGAGCAGGAGCATGGCGAGGTTCATCGGATACCTCCATCTCAACCGGATGCGTACCGTCCGCCTGCCCGCGGTCGCTCCGGTCACACCCTCCGACTCGCGCCGGGACCGTGCCGGGTCGCAGGTACGGGCCACCCGGGCCAGGACATCGATCGCCTGCCTGCCTGCCTGCCTGCCGGGGCGTACAGGCGTACAGGCGTACAGGCGTACGGGCGTACGGGCGTACGGGCGGGCCGGCGTCGCGCGCGGTGTTCGGGGCCGAACACGTCCTTGGCGCCTTGGCGGCCGACTAGACTCGGACCGCGGCTTCCGACCGGCTTCGACAGCGGCCTGCCGCTGGAACACCAGAGTGTGGGCGTGCCCGCCACCGGGCCGGCCCGAGGGAGTGGACGATCAGCGTGGATCCCGTTTTCACCGCCACTGTCCGGCAGTCCGCCACGGGGCCGGTCGTCGGGTGTGCCGGCGAAATCGATCTGGACGGCGCTCCTCGACTGCGTGCCGCATTGACGACGGCTCTGGCGGTACGGCCCGCCCCGGCCGTGATCGTGGTCGACCTCGCCGCCGTGACCTTCTGCGACTCCTCCGGGCTCAACGTCCTGCTGAAGAGCCGTACGGAAGCCGGACGGCAGGGCACCGCCCTGCACCTGGCCCGCCCCTGCCCGCAGGTCGAGGAGCTCCTGAGGATCACCGGTGTCGGGGGGATCTTTCCCGTGGACCGTGACGTGGCCGCCACCGAGCCGCAGGATCCGGCGGGCTGACGTCGGTCGACCCTTCGAGTGGGTACGCGGAGGATCCCGTGTGCGTTCGCCCGTACGAACCCGGGTGCCCGCTGCCCCCGTTCGGGGTCGCACCTGCCGACTGCCGCCTGTGGACGCAGCGCCAGGCGGGCACGGGCCCGGCCGGTGGGCAGGGCGCGCTACCAGGGGATGAGGGCTTCGATCTCCTTGCCGTCCTGGTACGGGCGGATGTGCAGGCTGGTGGCCAGGGGTTGGATGATCGTCGACCAGCCGAAGCCGCCGGTTCCTCCGAGGAGGTCGGGGACACGGGGCTGGGGCAGCACCGGACTGGTGTCGCGCACGGTGATCCGGATTCCGTCCTGCCGAGCGCCGGGATCCAGTGCGAGGGTGAGCCCGAGGGGGCCGGGGGCGTGGCGAACGGCGTTGGTGACGAGTTCCGAGACGACGAGCAGGGCCCGGTCGAACCCACCGGCGTGCGTGGGCGGGTTCTGTGCGGCGAGGGCGGCCAGGAACACGGCGGCTCCCTCCCGCGCCCGTGTGGGGGTTCCGGGACCGCCGTCGAAAGCGGTGGACCACGGCCCGCTCTCCGGGCCTGCTGCCGTCATTCGATGGCCTTTCCGATCGCTCCCCGCCCGCATCACCCTGCCGCCCCGCAGCCTACGCCCAGCCCCGGGAAGCATCCCAGATCCCGGCCGGGGTCCGGCTGCCGGAGGTCACCGGCTCGCAGCACCGGACGCCGAACGCGAGCGGGCCGCCACCGGCACGGTGGCGGCCCGCCGACCGTACGGTCCGGCGTCTCGGCGTGTCGGCCCCGCACCCGGTGTTCAGGGGTGCGGGGCCGGTTCTCCGAAGGTCAGGGACTGCAGTGGTCCGGGTTCACAGCCGGGGGTCGCCGTAGTAGCTGCCGAGCTCGTCGTGGTAGCCGGCGTCGCCGGCGTGCTTGTCGGGGTCGAACTCCGGCGAGTTCTTGATCTCCTCCTTGGAACGGTCGACCCACACCGTCTCCTCCGCGGTGTCGACCCGGGTGATGGTGCCCGCCGGGAGCAGCACGTGCTTGCCGAAGATCCAGGGGCCGGTGTCGACGACGACGTAGGAGGAGCTGACGTCCTCCGAGTGCTTGTCGATCTTGCCGATGTGGCCGTCCGTGGCCTCGACCCGGTACCCGGCGAGGTTGCTGCCGGGGGTGTAGCCGGAGGCGTTCTGGTAGTCCCACATGCCGCTGCTCACAACTTCCTCCTCGTTGTCGGGGTGTGAGGCAGCGCCTCCCCGGCATCCCGGCCCCCATGCGCCCGGCGGGCGCTGGATCGTCGACTGCGGTGCTGAGGCGGGTCGGAGGGGTGCACGGGATGCGGGGTGGTCCGGCCGATGCCGGTTCCGTCGCGCCCTGGCGGGCGTGCAGGTGCCGCCCCGGGCGGCCGTGAACCGGGCCGTGGTGTGTGGGGTGCGTGGGAGGACGTGTCCGGTGGCAGCGGTACCGGCGGCGCTCGCCGCGTTGCCGACGGTGCAGCCCGGTGCCCGGTCACTGGTGCGGGATCTTTCCGCACATCAGGTTTCCGGGCTCCGACGGGTCGTCGCTGATCCAGAACTGGCACCACAGGGCGGCGAATTCGGGTCGGCTGAGGTGGCCGTCCCCGTCGAGGTCGAGGAGGTCGAAGACCTCCTCGACCTCGACGTCCTGCCCGTGCCACGTCTCGACGAGGCGGCGGTGCTCGGTGCGGGAGATGCGGCCGTCCCCGTTGCCGTCCACCGCGTCGAAGATGGTGTCGGCGGTCGCCGCGACGGCCTCGCGCATGCCGGGGAGCCGGTCGACGAGGGTGAGGAGTTCGCTCCTGCTGACCCTGCCGTCGTTGTTCGCGTCGGCCACCTCCAGCAGGCCGCTCCACCAGCCCATGAGGACCGTCTCGACGCGGGCGCGCAACTCCGTGCCCTGCTCGACCCCCGGCAGGCGGCTCCAGCGGTCCACGAGGGCCTCGAAGTCGTCCCTCCGCAGGTAGCCGTCGCCGTCCGCGTCGAACGCGGCGAACATGTTCTGGATCTTGAGCTGCTGAAACACGCTAGCCATGGAGGAGCTTCTCCCAACGCCGAACCGGGCACGCCGTTACGCGTGGCCATCGAGTGGTCACGCTAGGTGGTGGACGGGTGTCCGGTGTCGGATTCCCGGGAATTCCTTCCGCGCCCCGGCGGGTGGGGTACCGTGCCGCGCCCCGACCTCCGGCGTCCACGGCGGACCGACCGCTGCGCGCAGGTGTGGTGTCGCGGACCCGGGGCAGGTGCGGAACCGTATCCGTCGAGGAGTCGAGGAGAGGAAGGCGACCGACATGCCGGGAAAGAACCACGACCTGTCCACACGTGCCGACACCATCGAACCGACCGACCGGGCTCTCGAGGGTTCGACGGCCGAGCGGGCCCGAGCGGTGGTCGCCGCCCACGCGCACCAGGGCGACGACTGCCGACTGCTCCTCGACATGCTCGGACTCCGCGAACCGACGCACTGATCGGGCACCGCTGTACTGATCCGGTACCGGTGTACTGATCGGGTATCGGTGTACTGATCGGGCGCCGACGTGCTCGGGCCGTGCCCATGGCTGCGACGGCCGCCGCGACCGTCACCACGTCGACCCCGGCACCGGGCCGCGGCGCCACCCCGTGGAGGCCGGCCGCACCGTCGCCGTTCTTCGCCTTCCGGCTGTGAATCGGCTCTGACCTGCATGTTTGGGTTCGCATGGTCGTGGGCACGCGCGGATCATGTGGCTGATGAGACCGCCCGGGGTGTACCCGGTGCAGGGCGACACGGCACTTCTGGTGGAGAGTCTGACCGCCGAGCAGATCCACGCCGGTGTGCGCTGCCTGGATCTCGGCACGGGTAGTGGAGCGGTCGCGCTGGCCGCGGCCCGGCTGGGGGCCGAGGTCACCGCGGTGGACGTGTCCTGGCTCGCCCTCGCGACGGCGTGGTCCAACGGGCTGCTGCGTCGGCAGCGTCTCCACCTGCGGCACGGCGACCTCACCCGGCCCGTCCGGCTGCAGGTGTTCGACCTGGTGGTGAGCAACCCCCCGTACGTCCCCGCCGAACGCACCGGTGCGCCGCGACACGGTCCGGCGCGTGCGTGGGACGCCGGTCGGGACGGTCGGCTGCTGCTCGACCGGATCTGCCGGGAGGCGCCGGGGCTGCTGAGCCCCGGAGGTGTGCTGCTGGTCGTGCAGTCCTCGCTGGCCGGTGTCCGCGCCACGGTCGGCGCGATGGAGGACGCCGGACTGCGGGCAGAGGTCGTGGCCCGGCGGCGGCAGGTCTTCGGTCCGGTGATGACGGCCCGCGCCGACTGGTTCGAGCGCCGCGGGCTGATCCGGCCGGGCGTGCGCGAGGAGGAGCTGGTGGTGGTGCGCGGTGTTCGCGGGTGCTGACCGCACCCCGCGCAGGGTGCAACCGGTGACGAACGGCCCGGTGCTGGTGGAAGGGCCGGTCGAGATCGTTCTCCCGGACGGTACGACCGTGCGGTCCGACCGGCCGGTGGTGGCGCTGTGCGTGTGCCGTCGCAGTCGGCGGTACCCGTTCTGCGACACGAGCCACCGGCGGCACCGGCCGCCGCCGCCCGCGGCCCGGGCGGCCCTAGCGGGCGGGTCGGGTGGGCTGGGTGGACCGGGCGAGCCGGACGGCTCCGGCGGCTCGGGTGGCTCCGGCGGATCACCGTCCGGCGGCGAGGGCCCCGCCGCGCAGTGAGCTCGCACCGGCGTCCCACGCCTCGGTGAGAAGGCGCGCGAACCTGGTCTCGGTGAGGGTGCTCGCGGCGATGCCGAAGGCGATGTCGGCCTCCAGCTCCGGCTCCGCCTCCACCATCGGGGCGATGACCTGGTGGCGTACGACCTGCTCGTGGACGGCGTCGGCCTCCACGTGCTCGCGGTAGAACAGGGTGCCTGCCGGGCCCGCACCCAGCCGCTCGAACGCCGCCGCCAGCCGGGCGGCCCCCGGCGGGGAGCCGATCTCGACGGCGGCGAACTGCCCGACCAGGGCGCCGCGCAGCGCGCGGTGCAGGCCGAACATCGACATCAGGTTGACCACGGCGAAGGCCGGGCCGGCCGCCGCGTCCACGTAGTGCCCGTACGCCGGGTCGAGGCCGAAGTCCGCCATCATCTCGCCGAAGAGCCGGGCGTGCGCCCGCTCCGGGTGCCCTGCGCCGTACTCGTCGAACTGGACGGTCATCACCGCGGCACGGGGTGCGCCGGTCAGGCGGGGGACGACCCACAGCTGCGGGTCCGCCTCCTTCAGGTGGTAGAGCGATCGGTGCACCAGGTACTCGCGGGCCTGCTGGCGGCTCCCGGCGGCGAGCAGGCGGTGCGAAGGGCCGCTGCCGGTCCGGGGCTCGGTGAGCAGGTCCTCCAGCAGGGCGCCGAGCGGCCGCACCGGGGTCTCGGCGTGCAGCCCGTCCAGGAAACGGCGCTCCAGTGCGCCGCGCAGGGACAGCAGCGAGGGCGCCCACTCCCAGCCGGGGTCGACGCCGGCGAATCCGCGGTAGTGCAGCTCGTAGCAGACGTACAGGGCCAGGTGCAGGTCCTCGTCCCAGGGGTCCGTGCCGGGATCCGGCACGGGCAGCGGTGGTGATGCCGGACCGGGCGGTCCTGCGGTCAGCGCGGCGAGGAGGCCCGAGGAGAGGTCGCCTCGGGGTGATGGCAGGACGGGCATGGTCACGGGATTCTCCAGGGCCCGGCACGGGACCGCGGGCCCGGCACGGGACCGCGGGTTCGGCCGGCCGCGGGTTTGGCCGGCCGCGGGTTCGGTCGGCCGCGGGTTCGGTCGGCCCGATCGGCGAGGCGAGGCGCGTCACCCGCCGGAGGGGATCCTTCGTGCGGCGTCTGCCCGGTTCGCCGCGGGCCCACACCACGGCCCGGGCAGCCGACCGACCGGGACGCTCCCCCCGGCACCGGCACCGGCACCGGACCCGGACCCGGACCCGGACCCGGACCCGGACCCGAACCGGAAGGCCGTCGCCGGTGTGGTTCGGTGATCCCCATCCGGGTAAGTGCGGCCCGCGGACCGGCCGCCGAGCACCCTGGGGGTACCGATGCCGAACACCGCGAAAATCGTCTACAAGCCGGTCGGGCTCGCCGCCGGCCTCATCGGTGGCGCCCTGGCGAGTTTCGCCTTCCGGAAGCTCTGGGACCGCCTCGGCCCGGAAGGCGACGCCCCGCAGCCCCTGGAACGCGACCACACCTGGCCTGAGGTCCTGTTCGCGGCCGCGATCCAGGGACTGATCCTCTCGGTCGTACGCGCCGCCGTGCAGCGCGGCGGCGCGGTGGCCTGGCGCAGGGCCACCGGGACCTGGCCCGGCGAGGACTGACCGGACCGGGCCGGGGTTCACCACGGCGGTTCACCACGGCCCTGGGCCCTGCTCCCGTACGTCGCAGCGCTCCGGCGGGCGGCTCGCGCCGCCTGCTCCAGTCGGCTGTGGCCGGGCGCCGGCCGTCGGCCCGTGCGGCGGACTGCGGCGGATTCCGGTTCAGCTCTCCTGCCGGGTGGGCGTCGGAGGGGTGCGGTGGGTGAAGAGCGGCAGGGCGTCGCAGACGTCCAGCAGCCGTACGACGGGCGGGCTCGCCGCGCGCAGCCGTACGGGGAAGCCGGCGGTGAGCCCGTGCTGTCGCAGTTCGAGCAGGATGTTCAGGCCTGCGCAGTCGATGAAGGTCACGTCGCGCAGGTCGAGGTCGATCGCTCGCGGTGTCCCGGCCGGGAGTGCCAGCAGCGCGTCCCGGAGGACGGCCGCGTTGTCCTGGTCGATCTCGCCGGCCACCCGCACGCGGCTGAGCCCGCCGAGGGCCCGCACCGTGTGCACCGTCAGCGGTCCCTGCCGGTCGGCACGGGGCGGCGACGGTGTCGGCGCGACCACCGCCACGGAGGAGGGACAGGCGGTGGCCTGGGGCGGCAGGAACGCGTTGTCGAACATGGCGGGCTCCTTCCCGGTCGGGCAGGGCTGTTGATTCGATGCTGCGCGCCGAGGGAACCCATGTCAAGGGATACACGAATGGCAGTGCGTGTATTGCGGTGCAGGAATGGGCGGTCATACGATGGGCGCATGGAGACGCGTGCCGATCCCCGCACCGGTTGGACCTTCCTCACCAACCACGCCCGGGTGCTGTCCCTGATCTCCCGTGACCCCGACATCCGCATGCGTGACGTCGCCACCGCGTGCCAGGTCACCGAGCGCGCCGTGCAGAGCATCGTCACCGATCTGGAGGCCGGCGGGTACATCACCCGCAGCCGCGAGGGCCGCCGCAACCGGTACCACGTCAACCCCGACACCGAGCTGCGTCACCCCGCGGAGGCCGGGCACACCGTCGCCGCCCTCCTCGCACTCCTGGAAGGCCCGCCCGACGTCGCGCCGGCCGGGCCCACCGCGCTGCCGCCGCGGACCGGTGGTGCGGGGTAGGCGCCTGGCGCAGCGGCACAGTGGTGCGGCGAGCGCGGGAGCGGCTGGGGCGGTCCACCGCGGCAGATCACCCCAGGGGCTCACCTCCGGCGCGGAGGCGGACCGCTCGCGCAGGGCCGTCACAGGCCGCGGCGGACCTCCGACGGCCTGGGGCAATGCGCGCCGGAGCAGGTGTGACGGCGGGGGCGGCGGGCAGGCGCCGGTGTGACGAAGGAAATCCCTACGTGACTGCTCCAGGAGCTGTCCATGTGCCCTGTCACCCCGTGCGCCGACCCCGGCCACCACCATCGACTCCACTTCGAGCCCACCGGCGGGGCGACCCCCGTCGGCGACGGCGTGGCCGCCGTGCGACGGGCTCTCGCCGACTGGCACCTCGACGTTTCCGGGGAGGCGGTCGACGATGCCGCGCTCGTGGCCGCGGAACTCGTGGGGAATGCCGTCCGCCATGCGGGCGGCCCCCGGCAGCTCGACCTGGAGCACCGGGGGAACCGCCTGACGATCGCGGTGACGGATTCGAGCCGGGCGCGGCCGCGGCCACGTCCGCACCAGGCGGACGGGGTCGGGGGACACGGGCTGTTCGTCGTCGACCGGCTCGCCGTCCGCTGGGGGCACGACCCGCAGGAGCAGGGGAAGACGGTGTGGGCGGAGATGCTGCTGCAGTCCGGCCGCTGAGGTCGTCTCGACGGCGATCGCTTCCGGGCTCCGTCGAGAACGAGCGCAGCTCGGGCGATGTCGCCGATCCGGCGGGGACAGTTCGGTCACCGAGCTACCGGGATGCCGATCGGATCTGTCACCGAGCTACCGGGATGCCGATCGGCGTCCTACGCGAGGGCGGTGCGGCGACGCCGTGTCCGAGCGGCATTCCGGATCGTGCGAGCCGTCACGGCACCCGTCACGGCCCGGCCGGTCCGGACACCCGTCACGGCCCGGCCGGTCCGGACACCCGTCACGGCCCGGCCGGTCCGGACGCCGACGGCGTCGGAGGGGCACAGCGGTCGGGGTCACCAGTAGTGGCGCCGTCCGCCGACTTCGTGGCCGACGAGTCCGAGGACCCACAGGATCAGTCCGACCACGAGCAGGACCACACCGATGGTCCAGAGGAAGCCCAGCCCCGCAATGAGGCCGATGACGAGGAGGATCACTCCGAGGATGATCATGCGGACTCTCCTTCGAATGCCCCCTGGCCTGCTTCTGCCCGGCGATCCGCAACTCAATCCGGCAGCGCTGCCGGCTCCGGGCGCAGGGGCGGAGGGGCCGAGGGGCGGAGAGTCCGAGGCGCCCGGCGGGCCGGTCAGCGGGAGACGGTCAGGTCGGTGATCAGCCGCAGGAGGCCGGTGAGGCCCGTGTCGGCGAACGCCCGGTGCTGGATCTCGGCGCCGTTGCCCTCGCGGAGCAGTCGGTGGAGCGCTGCGGTCGTCTGCCGGGTGTCCCCTGCATCCTCCAGCGCCCGGGCCGTGTGGTCCACCAGCAGGCTGACGATGTCGCCGACCCGGCGGAGCCGGCCGGTGAGGGGGTCGTGGAGTTCGTCGGTGAGGCCGTACCGGGCGGCATGCCAGCCGGCCCCGGAGAGGCTCTCGGGCTGCCGGTCGGGCATCGGGTGGCCCTCCAGCTCCTCCCGGACGGCGGTGGCGACCAGTGCGCGGACCAGGCCGGCCAGCATGACGGCGTCGTCGGCGCGCATCTGCACGTCCATGGCCCGGACCTCGACCGTCGGGTAGCGGGCGGACAGCCGGGCCTGCCAGTAGATCTGACCCTCGTCGCGGATCATCCGGCTCTCCCGGAGGGCGAGGGTGCGCCGGTCGTAGTCGTCCGGGTCGGCGAACTGCGGCGGGATGCCGGTGACCGGCCAGCGGTTGAACACCACCGTGCGCCAGCTGGCGAAACCGGTCTCGTCCCCCTCCCACACCGGTGAGTTCGCGGCGAGTGCCACCAGGACGGGCAGCCAGGGGCGCAGCCGGTTCAGGGCGGCCACCCGCAGCCGCCGGTCGGGCACGCCCACGTGGACGTGCATGCCGTTGACCAGCTGTTCGTCGGTGAGCCGGGGAGCGTCGGCGTGCATCGCGCGGTAGCGCGCGGAGGGGGTCACCGGTACCGGGGTGCGGCCTGTCATCGGGGCGGCGCCTCCGGCCGCCAGTCGGCAGCCGGACGCCTCCGCGGCCTCCCCGAGGGCGTGCCGCATGCGCAGGAGGTGCCCCCCGATCTCCTCCAGCGTGCCGCACACCGGTGTCGCGATCTCGACCTGTGCCTGGAGGAGTTCGTGCTGGACCTCGCCGGGGTCCAGCGCGGACTGGAGCCGTGCCGCCCCGAGCACCTGCTCGGCGCGGGCCGCGGGCAGTCCGGTCAGCGGGTCGACGAGCAGGTACTCCTCCTCGACGCCGACGCTGAGTACGGGTCCACCCGACGGCCAGCGGTCCTGGGCGGGGACCGGCGCTCCGGCGCCCGAAGGTTCGTCTCGGCTCATGCCGCACGGTTACCCCTCCCGGTGCTCCCGAATCGAGGACCGCGGCCGTTTCCGCGGGCCTGCCGAGGCGGCCGGGTGCCGACGGCGGTGGGGCGACGGCGGTGGGGGTGACCAGGGTGGGGGGTGATCGGGGTGGGGTGACTGTCGGTTCGGCCCGGGGCCGTCCTCCCCGTTCGGACGAACGCCGGTCCACCTTCTCGACACGGCGCCCGCCCTGCCGCCGCGCCGGAACGGCCGGCCCCCGAACGGCGCAGCCACAGGCCCCGCCATGGGCAGGGCCCGGGGCGGCCCCGGCACCCGAACCCGCACCCTCGCGGGCGGGCGGGACCGCGACCTGTCCCGACCGGTGGCGGAGGCATGCGTCCAAGTGGCCGATACCGGGTGCGGTGCGGATGCTTGCAGCGTGTGGTCGATCGGCCACGAACCGGTACCTGCTGTTCGAAGGAGTTCTGACTGTGGCCCGTCCCATGTCCACGGACACGTCCCCGCTGCCGGACGACTGCCCACCACCCCCGGCCGGCTCGGACGAGCGACCCGGCGGGCTGGCGGTGGTGGTCCTCGACGCCGCGGCGGCCAGCCGCCCCGCCCACGAGGTCGCGGAACTGCTGCGCCTGCTGGCCGGACACACCTTCCCCGGCGCGGACGCCGCCGTGCGGGCCGCGGCGGTCCTGCGACCGGTCGCCGAGGTGGCGGAACTCGTCGCGGCACTGGACGGGGAGGGTCCTGCCGTCGACCTGGTGACCACCGAGGCCGTGCTGCGACGCCCGGTCGAAGAGGTGGTGCAACTCGCCGGTCTACTGGCCCGGAGCGCCCCGGATCCGCTGGGCCGCGCGCTCGCCCGGGCGGCGCTGCTGCGTCCGGTGGCGGAGGTCGCGGAGATGGCCCGCGCCCTACCCTCCACCGGGCCCCGGCCGGAAGCGGCACCGGTCGGCGCGGCCCTCTCCGCCGAGGCCGAGGCGAAGCCCTTCCTCGGCCGTGCGCTGCGCTGGTCGACTGCCGCCGCCAAGGGCTGACCGTGGCGGCCGGGCCACCCGGCCCGGCCGCCGTCCCCGGCCGCTCGTCCCCGGGCGGCGTACGACCGTCCGTCACCGCACCGCACGGCACGGGGAGCACCGTGACGCCGTGCCCTGCCCCGCCGCAGAGGCGGTACGGCGGGTCCGGGTTGTTTCGTCCGGTCCACGAGCTGTGACGAGCCGCCGTCCCGGCCGCCACGCGTGGAAGGCGCTCCGGCCGGGAACACGCACGCAGACGACCGGGACGGCGGACCATGACCGACATGACCGACAAGGTGGCGACGGAGGTAGGGGCGCATGACGAGCGGTGACGAGTCCCTGCGGCGGCACGCCCGCCCGGAGGGCGTGGGCGACGCCACGGTCGAGGCGCTGGGGCTGCTCTCGGAAGCGCTGGAGACGACCGTGCGGGCCCGGGGGCGGTTGTACGACTTCCACCAGATGACCGGCGGCGCCGACAAGGCGGTCGGCGAGGCTGTCGAAGCGCTGCGCCGGGCCGGACACGGTGACCTCGCCGACCTGGTGGAGCGCGAGGTGCGGGGCGCGGACGTCCTGCCGGGCATGTGGACGTTCCAGATCGTCGAGGCCTACGACGACGGATACCACCGGCGCTTCACCGAGGTCGAGCGGCAGGTGCGCGAAGCCCTGGTCGGCGGCCGGGACCACATCGCGGAGGCCGAGATGAAGGAGCGCCGCGAGACCCACTGATCGGCGCCGACCGGTGCGAGGGCTGCGGCAGGTGGGGTGCCGTCCGGCGCGGGCCGTCCGGCATCCCTGCACGGCCGTCTCCTGCACGGCGCGGACACCGGGCGGCGCGAGGGGCCGGACGAACCGCCGCGGACCGGCCGACTACGCGGGTGGCGGGACGCCGGGGTCCGCCTCGGTGTCCTCGGCGGGGACGACGTGGACGGCGGCCTCCTCCGCGCCGGCCGCCCCGGCATCGACCCCCACGTCGGTGCCCCACAGCTCCTTCTCCGTGTCAGCGTGGGCCCCCTCGTCGGGAGCCACCAGACGGCCCGCCCGCACGTCCCCGACCTCGCGGTCACGGGGCTCGCCGGCAGCGCCGGGCAGATCGCCGATGCCGTCCCCGGCGGCCTCCCCGACGTCCGGCACCTCCTGGGCGAGCCGCTGGTCGAGCGTCTCGCCGTCGTGCTGCTCCGCCGTGGTCGTCCCCGGCCGGTCGACCGCGAGCGGCCGCTCGGGTGGCGAGTAGCCCTCGTCCAGGACGTCGTCGTAGTCGCGCTCGTCCAGCGCGTTCTCCAGGTCGGGTGGTGTCGCGTCCTCGGGTGCCCCGCCGTCCGGCTGGTAGACGTCGTCCCCCATGTCGCCACTGCTCATGGTCCGTCCTTTCGCGCAGGTTCACACGGCCCGGAATCTCCGGACGGTACGCGCCTACCCGGTATCGGCCGTCGAACCGTCCCCGTCGAACCGTCCCCGCTCTCGTGCCCGTTCTCGTGCCCGCTCTCGCCCGCGGTTCGGCGTCCGCTGTTCGTCGCCCGCGGGGCACCGGCCGTCCGCCGGCCGTCCGGTCCTGCGGATCCCGGCGTGCGATCGGAGAGGGCCGGTCGTTAACGGGGTGTGACTGGTGCTGCGGACGAGGGGCCGATGCTGTGGGCGTTGGCGGTGCGGGAGACGGAGGGCGGGGGCGTCGTCGCGGAGGTGATCGTCGAGGTCGGTGCGGGCGACTACGGGGCGCTGGCGGTGGACGCGTGGGAGAGCGGATTCGTCCTGGCGGCGGGGGAGGCACCGGTGACGACCGGGGCCGTCCAGGTACGCCGGGGAAGGTTCGAGCGGCTGGTACTGGTCGGCGGCAGACAGGTGTGGGAACCGCAGCCCGCGCTCGCGGTGTCGCCGCGCTGGCTGTCGGCCGCCGGAGCCGGGGTGGTGCTGGTGACCGTGGTGCTGCCCGGCACCTGGCCGGGAGACCTCGCGGAACTCCCGGCCGACCGGCGCGCTGAAGCCTTCGAGGAGCGTCTGGAGGCCGCACAGGAGAACGGGACGGTGCTGCAGGGCGTCGTCGGGGTCGTTCTGGCGTGACGGGCCCGCCCGCGTTCTCAGCGCCGGGTCCTGTCGTCCTCGCCCTCGTCCTCCGGTTCGAAGTCCTCCTCGTCGTCCTCGTCCTCATCCTCGGCTTCGTCGTCCTCGCCCTCGTCCTCCGGTTCGAAGTCCTCCTCGTCCGAGTCGTCGAGGGCGTCCTCCTCGATCTCCCCGTCGTCCCCGGGCTCCTCCTGCCGGTCGGCGTCCTCGTCGTACTCCTGCTCCTCGTCGTCCCCGGGTTCCTCGTCGGCGTACTCGTCGTCGCTCTCGGCGTCCTCGTAGCCGTCCTCTTCCTCGTCCTGGTTCTCCTGCTCCCGGGCGGCTTCCTCCTCCTCCATGGCTTCGTCATGGGTCTTGACGACCTCGCCGTCGCGGATCTCGCCGCGCCAGCCGTCGGCCTCGTCGTTGGTGAGCGAGACGTAGCGCTGGAAGTTCTTGAAGTCCAGGCGCAGGCGCCGGCCCTGTGCGCGCCAGATGTTGCCGGTCTTCTCGAAGAATCCTGCCGGGTAGTACTCGACGACGAGGACGATGCGGGTGAGGGTCGGGGTGAGTTCGTGGAAGCTCACCGCACCGCGCGTGCTGCCCTTGGCGCCTTCGGAGGTCCACACGATGCGCTCGTCCGGCACCTGCTCCTGGACGGTCGCCTTGAAGCTGCGCTTGGACGGTCCGACCTTGACCTTCCAGTCGGTGGTGACCTCGTCGCCCTGGGAGACGCTCTGCACGCCCTTGGCGAACCCGCTGAAGTCCTCGTACTTGGTCCAGTGGTCGTAGGCGGTGCGCAGGGGCACGCCGACGTCGAGGGTCTCGATCATGTTCATCGGCTTCTTGCCGGACTTCCGTCCCGGCTTGCCGCCGCCGCCGAACGCCCCCTTGACCTTGTCGACGACGTTGTCCTTGATGCTCTTGGCCTTCTCGCCGAGGAACGCTTTGGCAGGCGAGTCGCCCTGCAGGACGCGAGCCCCGACCTTGGGCAGCACGCCCCCGTTCTCCGCGACGTCGCCGAGCCGGCCCGTCAGGTCGGAGACCTTGTCGCCGGCCTTCTCGACCAGGTGCTCCATCTGGGCACCCAGGTAGTGGACTGCCTCCTCACGCAGCTTGTCGAAACCCGAGGTGTCGGGGGACTTGCGGTCCGTCGTGGCCATGGCCTACCTCCCGCGGGTGGAGCGCGTGGACGGCTTGCCCGCGGTGGTGGTCTTCGTGGCCGCGCTCTTCTTGGCCGCAGTCTTCTTCGCTGCGGTCTTCTTCGCCGGCGCGGCGGCCTTCGGGCCCGAGGCCTTCTTGGCCGCGCTCTTCTCCGGTGCAGCGCGGGTCGTCGAGCGTTTGGCGGGGGGAGCGGACTTCGCCGGGGCCTTCTTGGCGGCTGCGGACGACTTCTTGGCCGGGGCCGCCTTCTTCGCCGGCTTGCGTTCGGGTGCGGGCTCGTCGTCCCGGGACGCCGCCCGTGAGGCACGCCTGCCCGGTCGGTCACCGCTCGCCGTACGCCGCCGTCGCGGTTTCTCCTCCGGCTCCTCCTCAGGCTCCTCCTCGGCGGGTTCCTCCTCCGGTTCCTCCTCGGCCGTTCCCTCCTCCTCATCCGGCTCCACGTCGCCCGGTCCCTCGTCCTCCTCCGGCTCCTCCTCGTCGTACGGTTCCTCCTCGGCCTCCTCGTCCTCGGCCTCCTCGTCGTACGGTTCCTCGTCCTCCCACTCCTCCTCGTCCACCGCCTCGGGCTTCGGCTTGCCGACGTTGAGGGTGCGCTCACGCAGGGAATCGGCGAGCTCCCCGACGCGCCGGTTGGCCGCGGCGACCACCGCACGTTTGCCCGCTTCCAGCAGTTCCCCCTTGACCTGCTCGTTGAGCTCCGCGACCTGGGGCACCTCACCGAGTTTCCGGAGCCCCTCGGTGGCGAGTTGACGCGGATCCAGCCCGAACCGCCGTCCGGCCAGGTAGGTCGCGGCGGCGAAGGCGAGCCGCCCCTTCTTCGCGCGGCCGAGTACGTATCCGCCGGCGACCGCGGCGGCCAGGGCGACTTTGGCGGTGTCCTTCATGAGACAGGTCCCTTCGGCATGTGCCCCTTCTCGATGGACGGGCGCCGCGCAAAGGGGCACGTACGGTGCCGTGGTCGGCCCGGAGCACCGGAGCACTCCGTGTCGGAGAGTCCCTGCCGGGCTGAGGCGCGCAGCGTCACCTGCGCGGAGGGGCAGCCCGGTGCGGTGCACGACGCTCACGCCGTGACGCCTCGTCACGCACGCCCCGGACCGGTGCTCACGGCGGGCAGGGGCCACGACGGACGAGCACGAGCAGCGGGGCACCGTACTGCGCGCCCGTACCACCAGTCTGGGCAGTCAACCCGGCGAGCGCACGTGGGGCGCCGGATCATGCACGGCGCTGCGGCTCGCGCAAGCAGGGATGTCCTCGCCCTGTGCCCACGCGGGCCTTCGGGCCGTGAACGGCCCGAAGGCCCGCCGTGCGCGGCCGATCCCCCGGAGGGAGGATGGGTGGGCAGCATGAAGCACAGTGCCCGTGGGGGCAACCCGCAATTTCTCCGAGCCCGGAGCAGGCAGATGGTCGCAGGCAGGGAGGACGGCGCCAGACCGCGCAGACCTGCCCCGAAGCGTGCACCCGATGCGGACGAGGCCCCCCGCCGCCGTCCGGCATCGCGCAGGCGACGCGTCTCGGCACCGGACGCGATGCGCAACGCCGCCGAGCAGCTCGCCCAACTCCTCGGCCGGCAACCGGAGTCCGTGTCGGCGCTGAAGCCGACGGAGGAGGGCTGGCAGGCCGACGTCGAGGTGATGGAACTGGAACGGATACCGGACACGACCAGCGTGCTCGCCAGCTATCGCGTCACGCTCGACGAGGAGGGCGAACTCCTCGCCTACGAGCGGGTCCGCCGCTACAGCCGGGGGCAGATCGACCGTCCGACCTGACTCGTCCGGGTCCCGTGGGGCACGTGCCGTCCGGGCGTCCAGTGGGCCGGCGAGGCGAAAGGAGGCGCCATGACCGTGGTGCCGCAAAGCCAAGCCGGTGTCCCCGCCCGAGGCGGGAGCACCGGAAGTCTCTACGACATTCTCGAACTGATCCTGGACCGCGGCCTGGTGATCGACGTCTTCGTGCGGGTCTCCCTGGTCGGCATCGAGATCCTCAAGATCGACATCCGCATCGTCGTCGCCAGCGTCGACACCTACCTGCGGTTCGCCGAGGCATGCAACCGTCTCGACCTGGAAGCCGGTCGCAAGGCCCCCGCGCAGCTCACCGACATCGTCGGGCAGGTCACCGAGGGCGGGGCGCACGGCAAGAGCAAGGGCGCGCTCTCGGGCGCCGTGGAGGCGGTGACCGACACCCTCCACCTGGGACGCGACCAAGACGACGAGGAGGAGCAGAAGGAACCCGCACCCAAGCGCGAACGGCCGGCCCGCAGGCCCACCCGGCGCCGGGAGGAATGACGTGCCCGTCTACGTGTACTCCGTCACCGCTGCCGACCACCCCCTGCACCTGGACGGCCTCGACGGCGTGGGCGCGCCCCCCTCGCACCTGCGCACCGTCCGCTCGGGGCCCCTGTGTGCGACGGTCAGCGACGCCCCGCCCGACCTGCGGCCCAAACGCCGCGACCTCGCCGCACACCAGGCCGTCCAGGAACGGCTCATGGCCGACGGCACCGTGCTGCCGCTGCGATTCGGCCTCACCGCCCCCGACGACGACGCGGTGCGGGAGGCCCTCCACCAACGCCGCGAGGAGTACCTGGAACGGCTCACCGCCCTGGAGGGCTGCGCGGAGTACCACCTGAAGGCCGCCGTCGAGGAGGACTCCCTGCTGCGGGAGATCCTCCTGGAGTCCGCCGAGGCCCGGCAGCTCAACGACGACATCACCGGTGGCAGCCGCAGCCCCGACCTGCCGCTGGCCCTCGGCGAGATCGTCGCCCAGGAGGTCCGGGCCCGTCACCTCGCGCTCGCCACCGGCATCACCGAGGCCCTTCGGCCCCACGCCCGCCAGGACGTGGTCTCCGAGCCGACCGGCCAGGACTTCCTGAACGTCTCCTTCCTCGTCGACCACGAGCACCGGGAGCTCTTCCTCACCGCGGAGAAGGGCCTCGCCGCCGAGCTCGGCGGCGACTTCGACCTCCGGCTGCACGGCCCCCTGCCCGCCTACAGCTTCGTGTGAGAACAGCTTCGTGCGAGAAAGGAGAAGGCCGTGGGCCTGCTCACCCAGATCCTCACCCTCCCGCTGGCACCGGTACGCGGCACCGTCTGGGTACTGGAACGCGTCGTGGAGACCGCGGAGAACGAGTACTACGACCCCGGACCCGTCGAACGGGAACTCGCCGCGCTGGAGAAGGCGCTGCTCGCCGGCGAGATCGACGACGAGACGTTCGACCGGCGGGAGGACGAACTCCTCGACCGGCTCGACGAGATCAGGGCGTACCGGCAGCAGCAGTCCGGCACCTGACCGCACGCACCGCAGCACCCGGCCCGGAAGGAGGCGACGACGCCGTGACCGAACCCGTCGCCGGCAGGCTCGGCTCGTTCCCCTCCCGCTCCGCACCGCCGACGGGCCAGTCGTCGGCAAGCCTCGCCGACATCCTCGAACGCGTGCTCGACAAGGGCATCGTCATCGCCGGGGACATCCAGATCAACCTCCTCGACATCGAACTGCTCACCATCAAGCTGCGCCTGCTGATCGCGTCCGTCGACAAGGCCAAGGAAATGGGCATCGACTGGTGGGAACACGACCCGTCCCTCTCCTCCCGGGCGGGGAGCAGCCCGTCGCTGGAGGAGGAGAACCGGCGCCTCCGCGAACAGATCGAAGAACTGCGCGCCGGAGCCGCCCTGCCGCCCGCCGAGGACACGGACACGGACACGGACACCGACACCGACACGTCTGCCGAGGAGACGACCGAACGACGCGCCCGCTCGAAGCGCCCGCCGCCTCGCGCCCGCCCCACCACCGATCGGGACCGGCCGTGACGGCCCGGCACCTCGTCTACGCCTACGCCGTGGCACGGCGCACCGAGGGGCTGCAGCAGGCCGTCGCCGCGATCGTCGGGGTGGCCTCCTCACCGGTGGAGCTCGTACCGCCCACCCGCGGCCACGACCCGGTGGCGATCACGGGCCCGGTGCCCGCCGGTGACTTCGGCGAGGACGCCCTCCGTACCCACCTCGAAGAGCTGCCGTGGCTGGAGACGCTCGCCCGCGTCCACCACACGGTGGTCGAAGCGGTCGCACGGCACACCACCGTCCTGCCGCTGCGCCTGGCCACGGTCTACCTCGACGACGAGCGGGTGCGTTCCATGCTCGACGAGCGCCAGGACATGTTCCTCGCCCGCCTCGCCGAGCTGGCCGGCCGGGTGGAGTGGGGTGTGAAGCTCTACCTCGACGACGCGGCCCTTCAGCCGGCGTCCACCCCGGACGACATCAGTCCGGGCCGCGCCTACCTCCTCCATCGTCGTGCCGAGCAGCACCACCGGCAGGACGCCTACGAGGTGGCCCGGACGGCCGTCGAGCGGGTCGACGCCGCCGCCGGACCGCACGCCGTCGACCGTGTGCGCCACCGCGTACAGCAGGGGGAACTCGCTGCGGGGCCCGGCACCAACGTCGCCAACGATGCCTACCTGGTCCCCGAGGACCACGCCGCGGCCTTCCGAGCGGACGTCCTGCGGTCGGCCGACGGCCTGCCCGGTGTGCGGGTCGTCATCACCGGGCCCTGGGCTCCCTACTCCTTCGCCGGGCTTGAGCAGAACGCGGCACGGCCGAACGAACAGGATGCCGTCCGCCCGGACCGGGGGCCCGCCTCATGACGACGGTCGACGGCCCTCCGGCCGGCTCCGACGGGCCCCTGCCGCAGCGGCAGGTCGCCCTCATCGACCTGCTGGACCGCCTGCTCGGCAGCGGCGTCGTCCTCACCGGGGACGTCGTCCTGTCCATCGCCGACATCGACCTCGTCCGGATCTCCCTGCGAGCGCTCGTCGTCTCCGTCACCGAGCGGACTCCCGTTCCCTGGGCGACGGCCGTCGGACCCGGGCGCGAACCGCCATGACCGGCGAAGCCCGCCACCCGGACCGCTTCGGTGAGATCGCCGAGGCGGCCGGCCGCGCCTTCCACCTGCTGCCGGCCACCTCCGGTGACACCCGCCCCTCCGCACTCCCCGCATCCGGGCACCTGCCACGCAGGATCACCACCGCCCCGGACACCGTCGAACGCGACCTCATGAAACTGGTCCTCACCGTCGTGGAGCTCCTGCGGCAGCTCATCGAACGGCAGGCGGTTCGCCGGGTCGAGGCCGGCGGCCTCACGGAGGAGCAGGAGGAGACCCTGGGGGTCACCCTCATGACACTCCACGACCGCATGACCGAACTCTGCACCCGCTACGACCTGACCCTCCAGGACCTCAACCTCGACCTCGGACCGCTCGGACCACTGCTGCCCCCACCGCCCGACTGATCGCTTGCCGCTCGGCCGTACCCCGGGACCGGCGCCGTCCTGTCGGACGCCGACCGCGGCGTCGGAGCGGTGCGTGGGGCCTGGCCGCGGTACCGGGACACCGGGCGGTCGACCGCAGGCGCCTGCGGCGTGCGGCGGTGACGTGCAGGGACGACGGGCCCGGCCTGCCGGATCCAGGCCAGCCGTTCGGGCGAAGTAGCATGGCCGCCTCCCCGGCGACAGCATGAAGTGAGGCATCCCGTGCACACCGATCCCATGTCCGGGTCACACCTGCCCGGCGCCCCCGTGCGGCTCCGGCCCGCGACCGGGCAGGACGCCGACTTCCTGGCGGACGTCCTGCTGGAGGCCTTCAACTGGGACGGGGCCCGGCACACCTCGGCGGAGATGCTGCGGATGCCGCACATCGCGCACTACGTCACCGGCTGGCCCCGGGCGGGAGACTTCGGGGTGGTGGCCGAGGACGACACCGGCCGGCCGATCGGCGCCGTGTGGGCGCGGACCTTTCCGGCCGACGATCCGGGCTACGGTCACGTCGCCCCCGACGTACCGGAGTTGACTCTCGGCGTGCTCCCGGGGCACCGCGGCCGCGGCGTCGGGAGCGCCCTCCTGGACGCGCTGGTGGAGACGGCGGCCCGGTCCTCCGTCGACCTCCTGAGCCTCAGCGTGGAGGACGGCAACCCGGCCGTCCGCCTCTACGCCGCCCGTGGCTTCACCGTCGTCGGACGCGAAGGGGAGTCGGACACGATGCTGCTGCGGCTCGCCGGGCCGACCCCGGAGCGTCCGGAGGTCTGAACGACGCGGCGGAGCCCCGGACCAGGGACCCCCGCCCGGTATCTGACACGCCCTCACCCGACACTCCGTCACCGGCCGCCGCCGGAGCCGGGCACCACCCGCGCCGAGCAGCGGCGTGTCCGCGCCGGCTGACGTCCGCCGACGACCGGGCGCCTGCGCGGGAAAACGACGGGACCGGCCCCGGCGGGCCCGCTACAGTACCGATGTGGCCGTCGTAGCGATCTCTCGCCGATTTACCGGCCCCCCGGCCCCCGAAGGGCGCCGCAGGGGTCGGACCTCGCCACGTCTCCGGAGCTGAGTCGGCCGATCCCACCGTGCGGCCAGGCCCAGGGGCCGGGGGGTTCTCGACCCCCGTCACCGCTCCTGGCCAGGAGGCCGACATGCCCGCCCACCTCTCCACCGAACAGCTCGCCCGTGACCTGTCCGTCCGGGACCTCACCGATCCCGCCGCCGGGCCGCACGCCCTGCAGCTCGTCCTCGACCGCGCCGTCGATGCGCTGGCGGAGCGCTGGGGCTGCGAAGTCCGCCGGTACCGCGGCGAGCGCACCGTCACCGTCGAGGACAACTACGACAATCTCGGCTACGACCCGGGCGACGTCACGCGCGAGGCCCGCTACACCCGGTACGTCGACGACCGGACCATGCTGCGCAGCCACTCCAGCGCGCTGGTCCCGGCCGCGCTGCGTGCGCTGGCCGCGGACCCGGCCGACGACGTGCTCCTCGTCTGCCCCGGCCTGGTCTACCGCCGCGACAGCATCGACCGCCTGCACACCGGCACTCCCCATCAGCTCGACCTGTGGCGCGTGACCCGCCGCCCGGCCCCGACGACGACCGCGGATCTGGACGAGATGGTCACGACACTCGTCGACGGTCTCCTCCCCGGCGCGATTCACCGCCACGAGGACCGTGTCCACCCGTACACGCTCGCCGGCCGCCAGGTGGACGTCGACCGGGACGGTGAATGGATCGAGATCGCGGAGTGCGGGCTGGCGCACCCGCAGGTGCTCGGGCGGGCCGGCCTCGGCGCCTCGTGGAGCGGTCTCGCGCTCGGCATGGGGCTCGACCGGATGCTGATGCTGCTCAAGGGCATCCCGGACATCCGCCTCCTGCGCTCGGCCGAGCCCTCCGTCGCCGCACAGATGGCGGACCTGGCTCCCTACCGGCCCGTGTCCGCCATGCCCCCCGTCCGGCGGGACCTCTCCGTCGCCGTCGACCGGGACGACCTGGCAGAGGACCTCGGCGATCGGGTGCGCGACGCCCTCGGGCCGGACGCCGACTGCGTGGAGACCGTCGAGATCCGCGCCGAGACGCCGTGCAGCGAACTCCCGCCGCAGGCCCTGGAACGCCTCGGAGCCCGTTCGGACCAGAAGAACGTCCTCCTCACGGTGGTCCTGCGGCACCTGGACCGCACCCTCACCGACCACGACGCCAACCTGCTGCGCGACCGCATCTACGCCGCCGTCCACCGGGGCAGCGCCCACCAGTGGGCCTCGGGCGGCTGACGGGGGCGGCCCGGCCGGTGCAGGGCTGTGGTCGTCGGGCGTGGTCGTCGTCGGGCGCGGTCTTCGGAGTCCGGTTGCCCGGGCGCGGCTGGCGGGTCAGGAGCCGGGGAGGGTGAAGGTGAGGCGGGTGCCGGGTGCGTGGCGGGGGTCGAGGGCGATGGTGCCGCCGTGGTACTCGACGATCTTCTTGCACATGGCCAGGCCGATGCCGTTCCCCTCGTAGGCCTCGCGGGTGTGCAGGCGCTGGAAGATGACGAAGACCCGCTCGGCGAACTCGGGTTCGATGCCGATGCCGTTGTCCTCGACCGCGAACGTCCAGGTGCCGTCGGCGTCCCGGGCCGCGCCGAGGTGGATGCGCGGGGGGCGTTCGGGGGAGCGGAACTTGACGGCGTTGCCGATCAGGTTCTGCAGGAGCATGCCGAGCTGGGTGGGGTCGCCGTCGAGGGTGGGGAGCGGGTCACGGGTGATCCGGGCGCCGCTCTCCTCGATGGCGATGCTGAGCGTGTCGAGGGTCCGGTCGGCCAGGGCGTCGAGGTCGACCGGCAGCCGGGCGTCCATGGTCCGCCCGACGCGGGAGAAGGTGAGGAGGTCGTTGATGAGGGTCTGCATGCGCCCGGCGCCGTCGACGGCGAAGTCGATGTACTGGTTGGCCCTGGCGTCCAGCGCATCCGCGTAACGGCGCTGCAGGAGCTGGCAGAAGCTGGCGACCTTGCGCAGGGGCTCCTGGAGGTCGTGCGAGGCCACGTAGGCGAACTGCTCGAGTTCCGCGTTGGAGCGGCGCAGGTCCGCCGCCTGCCGGTCGAGGTCGAGGCGGGCCCGCTCCTTGAGGGCGACCTCCTCGGTCAGGCGGCGGCGCATCGCGTCCACGTCGGCGGCGAGGGCCTGCAGGTCCGCCGGGCCGGTGGGGGTGATGCGGTGGGCGAAATCGCCGGCGCTGACCCGGCGGGCGTCCGCGCCGAGACGGGTGAGGGGCCCGGTCACGCCGCGCCGCAGGCCCTCGAAGACGAGCGCGGTCATGAGCAGGACGACGGCGCCGATGGCGATGAAGACGGTGTCGCGCAGGCGGCGTGCCGCGGCCAGGTCGGCCCGGCCTGCGGCGCGTTCGTCCTGCAGGTGCTGCTGCTGCGCGGTCAGTGCCGTGCGCACGTCGTCGAACGTCTGCCTCCCGCGGTCGGCGCTCGGCACGTCGTCGGGGGCCGGCGCGCCGGGAGGCAGGGCGGCGACCGGCCGGGCGACGCTCTCCTGCCACACCCGGGCGCACGCCAGTACGGCGTCGAGGTCGGCGTTGTCGCGATCGGTCCGATCGGTCCCGGCGAGGGAGCGCAGCACGGCGACGGCGGAGGCCTGCTGGCGCAGCCCCAGCGTGTAGGGCTGGAGGAACTCGCTCCGGCCGGTGGCGCCGTAGCCGCGTATGCCGGTCTCCTGGTTGATCAGGGCGCTCTCCAGCCGGACGGAGGCGATGAGCGCGGGCGAGGAGCGGTCCACGAGGTGGTCGGAGACGGCCGCCGCGTGGTCGAGGGCCCAGGCCCCGACCGTACCGAGCGCGCACAGCACCACCAGCGCGGTGCCCACGCCGGCCCTGAGCCACCGCCGGGTCGTCCACCGCGCCACGCCCCTGCGGTCGGCCGCGGCCGTCGGGAGCGCCGGTGCGGCGGCCTGCTGCTCCTGGGCCATGACGACATCCTCCCCCTCGGCCGGCCTTCGACCGGTCCGCCCCTGCGCCGTGCGGTGCACCCGGCGTACCGCACTGTACTTGGCGACGCCGCGCCGGACGGTCGTGCCGGTCGCCTATGATGCGCGCATGCCGGGTACCGTCGCCGTCGTCACCCGGCGGACAGCGGGCACGGGACGTACGTACCTCCCATCTGCGACCGCACGCGACAGACACCCAGGAGATCACCATGATCACGCTCGCCCCCGGACGCCCCTACCGCGTGCTGCTCGTCGAGGACGACGCCGCCGACGCGATGCTCATCGAGGAGGCGCTGGAGGAGAAGGCGCAGCGCGACATCGTGCGGGTCGGCAACGGCGAGGACGCCCTGGAGCACCTGCGCGCGGAGGGGGCCCTGCTGCCGGACCTGATCGTGCTGGACCTCAACATGCCGCGCATGAACGGCCGTGAGCTGCTGGACATCATCAAGATCGACGAGAGCCTCAAGTCGATCCCCGTGGTCGTGCTCACCACCTCGGCCGCACCCGACGACGTGACCGGTGCGTACCGTCGGCACGCCAACGCCTACGTGACCAAGCCCGTCCAGCTCGACGACTTCACCCGGGCCGTGCAGAGCATCGACTCCTTCTACCTGGACACGGCCGTGACGCCGAGCGACTGACGTCCCGTCGGATTTTCCGCCGGTCGGCCGGATCCGCCCGCGGAGGAGAGCTCGCGGCGAGCCGGCTTCGTGGCGCAGCCTCCCGCAGACGTGGTCGGACGGTCGAGCGCTCGCACCGGGTAGGGCGTCAGACGGTGGCGGCACCGGTCCGGCGGGCGAACTCCCGCAGCCCGGGCACCGGTGAGGGCGAGTACAGCAGGTCGGCGGTCAGCGCGCGGAGCGCCGGTCGGCGCACCTCTTCCGGGGCGGCCTGCTCGACGAGGCGCAGCGCGGCGAAGGTGCGGCGGTGGTCTCCGAGCTGGTGCCACATGCGGGCGGCGTCGGTGCCGAGACGTGCGCGGCGTTCCGCGGTCGGCATCGATGCGGGGGTGAGGCGTGCGGCGTACGGTACCGCCTCGTCGGGCGTGCCGAGAGCGTTGTGCACGCCGATCCAGTACAGGTCGCGCTGCGTCGCGGTGGCGTCGACGGTGAACAGCGGCGATGCCGGGGCGCCGCCCGGGATGCGGCGGATGGCGTCCTCGGCGCCGGACATGAGGTCGAGGGCGTCGGTCCGGTGCCGATCGCAGGCCGCGGTGTACGCCGCGGTGAGGAGCAGGGTGGCGCCGACGGCGCGGGGCGCGGCGCCGCTCTGCCCGGTGAGGTCTGCGGCGGTGCGGCGCAGCAGGTCGACGGCGGCGGCGGGCCGGCCGGAGCGGCGCATGGTGATGGCAAGGACCCGGGCTGCTTCGCCGATGACGACGGGGCTGCCTCCGGCGCGGGCGGCGGCGAGCGCGCGGTCCGCGGCGGCCCAGGCCATGTCGGAGTGCTGCTTCACCGCGAGTTCGGTCGCCAGGATGTAGGCCCGGGCGATGGCGGCGTGGGCCCGCTCGCGGGCGGCGCCGGCCGCTGCGCGGCCGGCCTCGGCGGCGCCCAGGAGTGCAGGCAGGGCCTGGCCGAGGCGGCCGTAGCGTGCCGCGGTGAACTCGTTGCGGGCGGAGGTGAGCGCACGATCCAGGACGGCCGCCGGTACGGGCCCGCTGGGCTCCGGGGCGTAGAGGGCGCGTTCCAGGGCGGCGGTCGGGTCGTCGCCGACCGGGCCGGTGCGCGGCGCCGCGGTGGCGGGGGAGGGAATCAGGGCGGCGGTGGTGCCGACGATCCCGGCCAGCAGTTCTCGACGTCGCACGGGATCCTCCTGCTGAGCGGGCATCACATCCACTGCCACCCTAACCGTCGCCCCTGTGGCGGTGGCAGAGATCGCGCCAGCGTGCCGTGATGCCGGTACCGGTACGACGCCGAGGCGCTGCGGGGGCAGTTGCAGGGCCTCGGCGATGCGCAGCAGTGTCTCGGGCGTCGGGCGCAGTGAACCGGCCTCCACGCGGCTCACGGTGGATGCGGAGTAGCCGCAGCGCCGGCCGAGCTCTCCTTGGGTCATTCGTGCCGCAGCTCGGGCGCCTCGGACGACTGCTCCGATATCCCGGCCGCCGACCGTCTGCACCGCCATCAGTCCTCCAACCCGGCGGAGTGGCAACCGCCCTGACGGTACACCCAGGGCGACGGTCCGTGCACATTCTGTGCGCGTTCCGCACGTCGGTTGCACGTCCGTGCCGGGCTGACGACCGGGACCGCCCGTCGACGGTTACCTGGTTGCACGGCAGCCGGACCCGGTTGCCGGACCCGGTGGAAGGGACACCACGATGAGCCACGCCATCACCGTCGACGGCTACGACCCGCTCGGCGCCCCGAACGGCCTGCGCTGGGAGAAGTCCAGCAAGTCGAACGTCAACAACCTCGACGACTCGATCGGCGTCGCCGTCGACGACGCCGGGCAGGTCCGGATCGGCATCACCACCGACCCGGCGCAGGTACCGCTCACCGCGACCCGCACGAAGCTCGCCGCGTTCGTGGCCGGCGCGAAGGCCGGCGAGTTCGACCACCTGATCGCCTGACCCCTGGTTCGGCCGGGCCGTCCGCTGTGGCGCGCATTCGCGGGCGTCCCGGCCCCCGCCCCGTCGCTTTCCTGTCTCACCCCGCTGGAGCCCGCATGTCCGTCCTCGCCACGCTGGTCGACGACCCGAAGTCGTTCCTCGCCTCATGGCCCGAGCGGCCGACCGTCCACGACGTCGACCGCGACCGGCTCGCTGTCCTCTTCGACCGCGACGCCGCGCGGCAGGTCGTCGCCGACCCGGCGCTGTGTCCCATCGAGCTCGGCATGGTCCACCGCGGCGCTCCTTCGCCGCTGCCACCGGACGCCGATCATCCGACACACACCCTGGTCCTCAACGGCCTGCACCTGTCGTGGCCGCCGCTGCGCGACGCCGTGCGGCGCCTCGCCGCAGAGCTCGGCCACCCCGTCACGGCGAACGTCTACCTCACCCCGCCGCAATCCACCGGGTACGGGCCGCACTGGGACACCCATCACGTCTTCCTCGCCCAGGCCGAGGGCGCCAAGACGTGGCGCCTGCACCCGCCGATCGTCACCGATCCGCTCAGCCGGCACCGCTGGACCGCGGTCGGCTTCACCACGGAGCAGCTCGACCGGGTCCATGACCGGGCCGAGTCGGTCGTGCTGCGGGCCGGCCAGGTGCTCTTCATCCCCCGCGGCTGGGTCCACTTCGGGCACACCACCGCGGAGCACTCCCTGCACGTCACCTTCGGCGTGCAGCTCCTCACCCGGCACTGGCTTCTCCAGCAGCTCCTCGACCAGGCCGTCGAGGACCCGGCGGTGCGCGCTGCGCTGCCGCCCGACCTCAGCTCGTACGCGGTCGAGGATCTCGTCACCCGGGCCCGGTCGGTCCTGCTCGCCCACCTCGGCCGGCCGGACATCCCCGCAGCCGGCCGACCCGTGTATCTCGCACAACAGCGGGCCGTCGTGGCCGTGGGCGGCTAACCTCGGCTCAGGCCGCCACTGCTCCGTCGGCGAGAGGATCCGCGACGTGCCCGTCCCCGGCGATGAACCGCTGCCCGACTGGTACGCCGACCGCGTCGGCCTGAAGCCTCCGGTCGGCACCCGGGACGCGTTCGTCCTCGACGGCGAGCCCCGGCCCGGCGGACACCCGCTGTTCAAGGACGTGCCACGTCTTGTCGTCGAGTGGGACGGCCAGGAGTGGCAGCCGGTCGCGGTCGCGGACACCTACGCCGTGGCCTACCAGATGATCACTGCCGGCGGCGGGCCGCCGCTCTTCCCACAAGCCGACACGCCGGTGCCGCTGCTACGGCGAGGCACCGGTCGCCACCGGCGGCGCTGACTCGCCGCCCGGGCCCGCGGGGGTGTGAAGGCCGCCCGGTCCTCGGAGCGCGGGTGGCAGCCGGTGGCGCCGCCGTGGGTGCGGTGCTCGACGACAACGGCATGTCCGAGCGCCGAGCGCGTTTCGTCCCGGGCGGCGGTGGCCGCACCGATCGTGCGCGCGGGCAACCCCTGCCGCCGGCCCGCGCGGCCGGACTCCTGCGAGGGGCGGCGGGCCACGGGAGCGCCGGCGGCGGGCGTGGCGGGGAACGGGACCCGGTCAGGCCCGTTCGATCCGCAGCCAGCGGTAGCCGTACGGCGCGAGCGCGGTGCCCGGTCCGTCGGTGGACCCGGCCGCGGCTCCCGTCAGCACGTCGGTCAGGAGGCCCGCCGGGAGGCCCTTCGGTGTGGCCGTGACCTGCCGGTCGGCGAAGTTGTGCAGCGCCAGGACCGCGCCGTCCGGGGTGGAGCTGAGGTGGGCGAGGACGGCGGGGTCGCCCGAGTCGAGCACCTCGCAGCGGCCCCACGCCAGTTCCGGGGCCTCGCGGTACCCCTGGACGAAGGAGCGCATCCGGGCCAGCAGCGAGCCGGGGTCGTGTGCCTGGTCGCGCACGTTGACGTGCTCGGGACCGAACCTGCCCCGGGTCAGCGGCCGGGGGTAGCGGGCCGGGTCGGCCACGGAGAAGCCGGCCGTCGGTTCCGGGGTCCACTGCATGGGTGTGCGCACGGCGAGCCGGCCCTCGGCGTCGGGGTTCTCGGCCATGCCGATCTCCTCCCCGTAGAAGAGCACGGGCGTGCCCGGCAGGGTGAACAGCAGGCTGTAGGCGAGTTCGATCCGGCGCCGGTCGCCGTCGACCATGGCAGGGAGCCGGCGGCGCAGGCCCCGTCCGTACAGCTGCAGGTCCGGCTCCGGGCCGAACGCCGCGAAGACCTCGGCGCGTTCCGGCTCCGAGAGCTTGTCGAGGGTGAGTTCGTCGTGGTTGCGGACGAACGTCGCCCACTGCCCGTCCCGGGGCGGCGGCGGCCGCTCCCGCAGTGACCGGGCCAGTGGGGCGGCCTCCCGCCTCGCCATCGACAGGTACATCTGCTGCATGCCGATGAAGTCGAAGCACATCGTCAGCTCGCCGCCGGAGACGGGGTCGCCGAAGAACGCGCGCGTCTCCTCGTACGGCAGGTTGACCTCGCCCAGCAGCATCGCCTCGCCGTTGCGGCGGCCGGCGAAGGCCCGCAGACCGGCCAGGAAGCCGTGCGGGTCCGGGAGGTTCACGGCGTCGACCTGTCCGGTGGTCTCCAGGAGGAACGGCACCGCGTCGACCCTGAATCCGGACAGGCCCAGCTGCATCCAGAAGCCCATGATCCGCGCTATCTCGTCGCGCACCTCGGGGTTGGTGATGTTGAGGTCGGGCTGCTCCCGGTAGAAGCGGTGGAAGTAGTACTGGCCGGTGGCCCCGTGGTAGTGCCACAGGCTCTTCTCCGCGTCGGGGAAGGTGAGGCCCTGCGGGCCGTCCGCCGGCGGGCTGTCGCTCCACACGTACCAGTCGCGGCGGGCGGCGTCCCGGCCGGAGCAGGCGTCCAGGAACCACGGGTGGTGGTCGGAGGTGTGGTTGACCACCAGGTCGGCGATGACCCGGAGCCCGCGGTCGCGGGCCGCGCGGACGAACTCGGTGAACTCCCCGAAGGTGCCGAGCCGGGGGTCGACGGCGTAGTAGTCGGTGATGTCGTAGCCGTCGTCGCGTCCGCGGGTCGGCTGGAACGGCATCAGCCACAGACAGGTCACACCGAGCCGCACCAGGTGGTCGAGCCGCCCGGTGAGACCGGTGAAGTCGCCGACCCCGTCCCCGTCGCCGTCCTGGTAGGTCTCGACGTCCACGCAGTACACCACCGCGTTCTTCCACCACAGGTCGGCGGTGGCGGTCAGTCGCATCGGGCGGCGCTCCCTTCGGTGCGGCGGTGCACGCGCGCCTCCCAGGGCGCGAGGACGGTCGCGGTCCCCGGTTCCGCCGGGCCGGTGCCGGGTACGTTCCCCAGGATCCGTTCGGCCTCCCGCCACTGCGGCGGCAGGTCGAGCCGGACGCTCGCGCCGGTGAAGTTCCCGATGACCAGCAGCGTCGTGTCCCGGTGGCTGCGGGTGAACGCGTAGACCCGCTCGTCCTCCGGCAGCAGCATCGTGAAGTCCCCGTGCACGACCGCCGGTTCGCTGTGGCGCAGGGCGATCAGCCGCCGGTAGTGGTGGTAGACCGACGCCGGGTCGCGCCGGGCGGCGGCGGCGTTGACGGTGGTGTGGTCGGGGTTGACCGCGATCCACGGGGTCCCGGTGCTGAACCCGGCGCCCGGCGAGGCGTCCCACTGCATCGGGGTCCGGGCGTTGTCCCGGCCCATCGCCCGCAGGCCGCGCAGCACCTGCTCCGGGTCCTCGCCCGCCGCCAGCGCCTGCGCGTGGTGGTTGAGCGACTCGATGTCCCGGAAGTCCCCGATCGAGGCGAACGGGGCGTTGGCCATCCCCAGTTCCTCGCCCTGGTAGACGAAGGGCGTGCCGCGGTGCAGGTGCAGGACGGTGGCGAGCATGGTGGCCGACCGGACCCGGTGGAGGGGGCCGTCGTCGCCGAACCGGGAGACGATCCGGGGCTGGTCGTGGTTGTTCCAGTAGAGGCTGTTCCAGCCGGTGGCGGCGAGACCCTCCTGCCAGCGGGCCAGGGACGCCTTCAGGTCCGTCAGGCGCAGCGGGCGCGGGTCGAACTTGCCGCCGGGGCCGTGGTCCAGGCTCACGTGCTCGAACTGGAAGACCATGTCGACCTCGGCCCGCGCCGGATCGGTGAACAGCCGCGCCTGCTCGACCGTCACCCCCGGCATCTCGCCCACGGTCAGCAGCCGGTCCGGACGCTGCGCGAACACCTCGCGGTGCATCTCCTGCAGGTGGTCGTGCACGCGCGGCCCGCAGACGTAGGACGGCGAGCCGTCGCCCTGCAGTCCGTCGCCGCGCAGCGGGCCGTCCGGCAGGGCCGGGTCCTTGGAGATCAGGTTGACGACGTCCATCCGGAAGCCGTCCACCCCGCGCTCAAGCCACCAGCGCATCATCGCGTACACGGCGTGCCGCACGGCCGGCTCCTCCCAGTTGAGGTCCGGCTGCCGGGAGGAGAACAGGTGGAGGTAGTACTCGCCGCCGGGCTCGTCGTACGTCCAGGCCGGGCCGGAGAAGAACGAGCCCCAGTTGTTCGGCTCGGCGCCGGCCGCCCCGGCCTCCCCGCGCGGCGGCCGCCACAGGTACCACGAGCGCTTGGGGCTCGCCGGGTCGCGGGACTCCTGGAACCACGGGTGCCGGTCCGAGGTGTGGTTCACCACGAGGTCCATCACCAGCCGCATGCCGCGCCCGTGCACGGCGGCCAGCAGCCGGTCGAAGGCCGCCAGGTCGCCGAAGAGCGGGTCGATGTCCTGGTAGTCGCTGATGTCGTACCCGTTGTCGGCCTGCGGAGACGGGTAGACCGGCGAGAGCCACAGCACGTCGACACCCAGCTCCGCCAGGTGGTCGAGCCGGCCCGTGATGCCGTCCAGGTCGCCGATCCCGTCGCCGTCGGAGTCGGCGAAGCTGCGGGGATAGACCTGGTACACGACGGCGGACCTCCACCACGCACCGTCCTCGGACGGCGCGCTCCCGGTCGTCGGGGTCATGGGACCGCCTCTCCTGCTCTCGTCGGACCGGCCTCACCTCTCTCCTGCCCCGGGGCGCCGGAACCACCCGCCCGGGCGGCCCGCCGTCCGCCGCCGGCCCGCCCGGGCTGCCGGCCGGCCCCTGTCGTTCACCGGGACCCGAGGATCAGGTCGGCCACGGCGAGCAGTCCGATCGCGGCGATCGCGCACCGCAGGGCCGTCGGCGGCAGCAGCCGGCCGTACCGGGAGCCGAGCAGGCCCCCGACCGTCGACCCGGCCGCTATGAGCGCGGCGACGCGCCAGTCGACGGTGGTGAAGACGGCGAAGACGATCGCGGCCACCAGGTTCACCGTCAGCGCCAGGGCGTTCTTCACGGCGTTCAGGCGCTGCAGGTGCTCGGTCGTCAGTGCGCCGAGCAGCCCGATGAGGACGACGCCCTGCGCGGCGCCGAAGTAGCCGCCGTAGATGCCGGTGGCGAACACGCCGGACCGCAGCCACGCACCGCCGCGCCGGTGGCCGGCGGAGGGCCGGCGGGCCAGGAGCGGCTGGACGAGCACCAGCACGCAGGCCGTGCCGATCAGCACGGGCACGACCGCCCGGAACCAGGCGGACGGCAGGCGGAGCAGCAGGAGGCTGCCGATCAGCGCGCCGGTGCCGGCGGCCGCTGCGAGCCGCCGGAGGAGCGGGCCCTGTCCGGTGAGCTCCCGGCGGTAGCCGTAGACCGCACCGCCCATTCCCGGTACGAGCCCGACGTTGTTGGACACGGTCGCCAGGATGGGCGGGTAGCCCATCGCGATCAGCGCGGGGAACGTGATCAGCGAACCCGAGCCGACCACCGCGTTGACGGCACCCGCTCCCGTGGCGGCGAGCGTCAGCCATCCGAGGTCCCATCCGTGCACGGCTGCTCCGAACTCCTCATGGCCGCCGGTGGTCCGGTTCCGCGCCGAGGCGGCTGCGGCTGAACAGCAGGGCAGGCTCCTCCGACAGCAGGCCGAACGCCTGTACGGCACCGACGAGGATGGTGTGGTCGCCGGCCGGGTGGGTGGATTCGACGACACAGTCGAAGTAGGCGATCCCGCCGAGCAGCACCGGCGAGCCGGTACGCCGGGCGGGCGCGTGGGCGACGCCGGAGAACGCGGCGCGGCCCCGGGCCCGGGACGGGTCCGCGAACGACCGTGCCGTCCGCTCCTGGAGGGAGCTCAGCACGGTCACCGCGAACCCGTCGCCGGACAGCACCCGGCCGGTCGTCGGGGAACCGGTCCGGAGTACCGCCAGGACCAGCAGCGGGTCGAGCGACACGGTGGTGAACGCGTTCACCGTCATGCCGTGCGGCTCCTCGTCCCGCGTGCAGGTCAGCACGGTCACCCCGGTGGGAAACCGGCCGGCCGCGTGCCGGAACTCACCGGGCGGGTTCTCCGGCAGCCGCACGCGGTCCGCGCTGTCGGTGCGGGTCATCGGCCCTCTTCCGAGGTGGCCGCCCGCAGCGAGCCGAGGAGGTCGAAACCCGCCACGACCCTGTCCCGGTCGACCCCGAAGTCGATGAGGCAGGCGATCTCGTCGACGTCGGCCTTCCGGACCCGCTCGACGACGTCGACGGCCTTGTCGACGGTGCCGAGCAGACCGCCCTCGTCGAAGTACCGCTCGAAGGAGCGCTCGACCATGGCATCGAGATGCCGGGGGCTGAGCGCCGCGGGGTCCACCCGCCGGCCCTTCGGGCTGGAGCTCATGGTGAGGCCGGCGAAGCTGCGGAGGTAGGCGCACAACGGTGCCCGGACGGTCTCCCTGGCGACGTCCTCGTCCTCGTGCAGGTACGCGTGGAGCATGAGGACGACGTGCCCGCGGTCCTCGTCCGAACCGGACCGGGCCGCGTACTCCTCACGGTAGAGCGCGACCTTGCGGGACAGCTCCTCCAGGTCCTGCCCGACGAGGTGGGTCAGCAGTCCGGCCCGCGCGCGGCCCGCCGCCCGGAACGTCTCGGGGCCGCCCGAACTCGTGATCCAGACCGGGAGTTCGGCCTGCACGGGACGCGGGTAGGACCGCACGAGCTGCGGCTCGCCCTCGCCGTCGAGGACGGACAGCGAGCCGCCGCGCCACAGTTCGCGCACCTCCTCGACGGTGGTTTCCAGCTTCGCCTTGCGGTCCGCGAAGTTCTCCGGACGCAGCGCGAAGTCCTGCGGATGCCATCCGGAGGCGAACGACACGCCGACCCGTCCGCGGGAGAGGTTGTCGACCACCGCCCACTCCTCGGCGATGCGCACCGGGTGGTGCAGCGGTGCCACCACGCTCCCCGCGCGGATGCCGACCCGCTCGGTGACGGCCGCGACGGCCGCCCCCAGCACGGACGGGTTCGGGTAGATGCCGCCGAACTCGTGGAAGTGCCGTTCCGGTGTCCACACCGCAGTGAAGCCGTGGGTGTCGGCGAACTTCGCCCCTTCGAGCAGCAGGCCGTACCGGTCCGTCGAACCGGCCTCCGCCTCCTGCTCGTTGGCGAAGTAGAACAGACTGAAGTCCATCGTCTTGCCGTCCTCCGTCAGATGTCGAGGGTCACGTCGTACGCCGACAGCCAGCGGTTGAGCCAGAGCGCCATCTCCAGGCCGCCGCGGCTGTACGGGAGGCTCGTCGCGCTCAGCGACCGGTCCAGGACCTTGTCCACCCTGGCCCGGTCCAGGAGCGGGTGCACCGGCGCGTTCGGGTCGGCGAGCACCCCGGCCATCTCGGCCCGCAGCGCGGCCTCGTAGCCCGGGTCCTGGGTCGCCGGGTACGGGGTCTTCTTCCGCTCCAGGATCGACGCCGGCAGCAGGTCACGGGCCGCCGCGCGCAGCAGGCTCTTCTCCTGGCCGTCGAACGTCTTCATCTCCCACGGCGTGTTGAACACGTACTCGACCAGCCGGTGGTCGCAGAACGGCACACGGACCTCCAGGCCGACCGCCATGCTCATGCGGTCCTTGCGGTCGAGGAGGGTCTGCACGAACCGCGTCAGGTTGAGGTACGACACCTTGCGCATCCGCCGGTCGACATCGCTCTCCCCGGCCAGCACGGGCACCTCGGCCACGGCGTCGGCGTACCGGTCGGCCCGGTAGCCGGCTATGTCGAGCTTCTCCCGCAGGCCGCCGTCGAGCAGCGACGTACCGCCGAAGTACCGGGCCGACCCGGAGGTGAGCCACGGGAACGTGGTCGCGTCGATCGCCTCCGGCCGGTGGAACCAGAGGTAGCCGCCGAACAGCTCGTCGGCGGACTCGCCCGAGAGCGCCACCGTCGAGTGCCGCCGGACCGCCTGGAACAGGAGGTAGAGCGAGGGCCACATGTCGCCCCAGAACGCCGGCGGCACGTCGGTCGCCCGGAGCACCGCCGCCCGGACCGCCGGCTCCGACAGCTCGCTGCTGTCCAGCAGGATCTCCTGGTGGACGGTGCCGACGTGCGCGGCCAGGTCCCGGACGAACGGCGCGTCGGGGGCGCCCCGCACCGCGTCGGGCTGGAAGCTGTCGGGCGCGCCCTTGAAGTCCACCGAGAACGAGTTCACGCGGCCGCGGCCCTCGCGCTCCAGCACCCCCGCGGCGATCGCCGTGATCGTCGAGGAGTCCAGGCCGCCGGAGAGCAGCGTGCACACCGGCACGTCCGAGATCAGCTGCCGGGCGACGATGTCCTCCAGCAGGTCCCGGACGTGTCCGACGGTCTGCTCGCGGGTGTCGGTGTGCGGGGCCGCCTCCAGCGTCCAGTACCGGGACTTCGTGATGCCCGTCGCGTCGACCCGGACGATCTCGCCCGGAACGACCTCGTGCATGCCGCCGAACACCGCGGCCCCGGGCGTCTTCACCATGTCCAGCGCCTCGCACAGGCCCGCCCGGTCGACGGTCCGGCGGGCCTGCGGGTTCGCCAGGATCGCCTTCGGCTCCGAACCGAACAGGACCCCGCCCGGCGTCGGGTAGTAGAAGAGCGGCTTCACGCCCATCCGGTCGCGGACGAGAACGAGCTCCTGGCGCACCGCGTCCCAGATGCCGATCGCGAACATGCCGTTGAGGCGGCGGGCGAAGTCCGTGCCCCACTGCAGGTAGGCCCGCAGGACGACCTCGGTGTCGCTGTTCGTCCGGAACGCGTGGCCGTGCCCGATCAGCTCCGTGCGGAGCTCACGGTAGTTGTAGACCTCGCCGCAGAAGGTGAGGGCCGCGAGCGTGCGATCGCCGTCGTGGTCGGCGACCATCGGCTGCTTGCCGCCTTCGAGGTCGATGATCGACAGCCGCCGGTGCCCCAGCGCGATCGGACCGGAGATCCACATGCCCTCCTCGTCCGGTCCGCGGCAGTCCATGGTCCGGGTCATCAGCCGCACGAGCTCGTGATCGCGTTCGAGCCCGCGGTCACGGTCGAACCAACCGGTAATTCCGCACACGTCGTGTGTTCTCCGTTCTTGAGTCGTCGCTAGGCGAGGAGGGCGTCGACGAGCGCGAGGAGCTCGCGCGGCGTCTTCGCGTCGGAGGTGACCGACGCGGGGAGCTCGATGCCGTACCGGCGCTCCAGCTGGGAGACCGCGTTGAGCAGCGTCAGCGAGTCGTACCCGAGCGCGTCGAACGCGACGTCGAGCACGTCCGGCGTCGGCTCGACCGGGTCCTCGAAGTCGTTGCACTCGTTGAGCAGCTCGATCAGTGCGTCGAGCGTGAGCTTCTCCATCGGGAGGCCTTTCGTCGGGATGGCTGCTTCAGAGGGAGGGGCCGGGGCGGAGCACCGCGTCGACCGATGCGACGAGGGCTTGCAGGAAGTCCGGGTCGAACGGCCCGTAGGTGCGCCGGCCGTCGGCCGCGCGGGGCGACATCAGGTGCCCGAGCCGCGGATGGACCGTCAGCTGCGAACGGACGCCGTGCGCGAGCGCCGCGTGGTGCAGGAGGTGGGCGTGCCGGGGCGGCGTCGTCCAGTCCTCGGCACCCACGTGGATCGTCATCCGGCCGGAGATCCCGGCCAGCCGGCGGTACGGAGCGGGCTGCGCGAACCAGTCACGCCAGAACGAGGCCGGAGCGGACTCCTCGCCGTGCCCCAGCGCCCGCTCCTCCCAGGTGTCGTACGCGAACGCGAGCTCGGCGCGGAGCAGTTCGAGATCGGCTTTCGACCCGAAGCGGTCGACCAGGTCGAAGTCCTCCCACCACCCGCTGCGCCCGGTGGCGTCGGCCTGCGCCGCGGCGAGGTCGACGGTGCCGTCCGCGCCGGCGAATCCGGCGGCGACCAGCCATTCCAGGCGCCGGTCCAGGCCCATCCACCGCTGGAACACCGGGCGGGCCTCGGCGCTCGGGGCGACGACCGCCAGGTGGCTCTCGCCGCCGAGGCGCTCGGCCGCGGCCACCGCCACCTCGGCGCCCATCGAGACGCCCAGCAGCAGCACGCGGCCGTCGTCCACGTCGGGGTGGGCCCGTACCCGTTCGACCACCCGGACGGCGTCGTCGACGAGGCCGGTGAAGGTGAAGCGGGGTGAGCCGGCGCCGTCGCGGCGGTCCTCGGTCAGGAAGCGGGTGTCGAACGCGGCCGCGGCGAGTCCGGCCCGGACCAGGGCGCCACCCAGGTCGTCGAACAGCCGGACCGGGCCGGTCCCGGAGGCCTCGGCGGGCAGGAAGGCGTCGCGGTCCCAGGCGCCGAACGGGTGCAGCATCACGACGGCCGGGACGGTCCGGCCGGGCGGGATCCCGTTCGGCAACCGCAGCGCCGCGCTGCGGTCGCCGTCGAACGGCAGGTCGTCGGTGCGGTCGAAGACAGTGTCGTCGGTCATGTCCGTCACCGTCTCAGACCCGTACGAGGCTGCAGAACCACTGCATGCCCCCGGACAGGCCGGCGAGCGCCACGAGGTCACCGGGGGCGAGTTCGTCCCGCTCGTCGTAGACGCTCAGGCAGAGCAGCTGGTCGGCGCAGCCGACGTGGCTCAGCTCGGCGGCGAGCGCCGCGTTCGTCCGCTCCAGCGGGATGCCGGTCGCCCTGGCGACGCCGGCCAGCGAGTGCTGGTTGTCGTTCAGGTAGATCAGGCGCCGGATCTCCGACATCGACACGCCGGCCCGCTTGCAGGCGCGCTCCACGACGGCGGTCACCTGGTGGTCGACGTCCTTGACGAACTGGGCGAGCTGCTCGGGTTCGCGGCGGAAGTGCTGGTGGACGAGGGCCAGTTGGTCCACGTCGAGGTTCCCGCCGGTGGGCGCCGCGCTGCCGCCGTACTCGACGCGGAAGAAGTCCACGTAGCGCGGGTCGACGATCTGATCGGTCGCCAGCCACTGCAGCCGGCCGTGCCCTCGCTCGACCACCGCGGCGGCGGCGCCGTCGCTGCCGAGGCACGTGTTGTTGCGCATCCGGTTGATGTGCGCCTCGCTGACCCGGTGCACCGCGACCAGCAGGACACGCCGGATGTCGTCCCGGACGGCCATCAGCCCGGCGATCTGCTGGAGCGCGGTCACCGCGGACGCGCAGCCCTGGGTGGCGAGCAGGGTCGGCGTCGTCCCCAGGCCGAGCTCGCGGGCGACGGCGGCGGAGGCGTCCCAGTTGAGGTACTCCGGCACTCCGCTGTCGGCCACCACCAGGTAGTCGACGTCGGACGCCGTGAGACCGGCGGAGTCGAGCGCCCGGCGGGCGGCGTCCGCGGCCATGCGGGTCTGGCCGACGCCCGGGGCGGCCCGGTGGTAGGTGCGGTACCCCCAGCGGATCACCCGGTCGGGGTCGTCGACGTAGGAGCCGGCCGTCTCGGCGACGTCGCAGGGCTCGCCCAGCACGTGGGCGAGGGAGGCGATTCCGAGCGTCACGGGCGGGTTCATGCCGTAACCTCCTTGGCTTTGAGAATCTGACGGGCCGACAGCACGAGGAGGACCGTCGTCTGCGTCCCGGCGTTGACGATCATGGCGATCCATGCCCCCGTCAGCCCCAGCGGCGTGAGTGCGAGCAGTGGTGCCAGGCAGAGCTGCAGGGCTGCGCCGGCCGTGGTGGAGGTGGCCAGCGCACGGCCGTGGCCGCCGCCCAGGAAGATGCCGCTCAGGGTGACGTTGCAGAGCAACAGGGTGATGTAGACCGCGAGCCAGGGGATCTGGCCGTGGGCCGCGGTGCGGATCGCCGCCTCGTTCGTGACCGCGTCCACCGCGAGGCCGCCGAAGGCCAGCACCGCCAGGCCGCCGAGGAGGGACCAGGCGACGCCGAGCCGCACCGACGACGAGCGGCTCGCCGCGAGCAGCACGTCGTCCGTGGCGCCCTTGGCCCGGGCCGCGACGATGGTCGCGGCCTGCCGCATCGCGTACGCCGCCATGGTGAGGAAGAGGAGCGTCCGTGTCACGGTGCCGTACGCGGCGACCTCGTCCGTCCCGAAGCGGGCCACCACGCCGACGATCAGCATGCCGGCGGTCATCCGGACCAGGAAGTCCACGCCCAGCGGCAGGCCGGCCCGCAGGATCTCCCGGACCGGGCCCGGCCCGGGAGCGGCCGGCGCCTCCGGAGCGGCGCTCATCTCGCGCAGCAGCGGGGACCGCCGGTAGAGCCTCCAGGTCACCGCCAGCGTGACCGCCCGCGACGCGACCAGGGCCAGCGCCGAGCCGGTGACGCCGAGCCGCGGGGCGCCCAGCCAGCCGTAGATGAGCACCGGGTCGGCGACGACGAGGATCACGTTCGACAGGACGGCCATGCGCATCGGCGTGCGGGTGTCCCCGTTGGCCTTGAACGTGCTGTCCAGGAGGTACTGGCCGTAGAACACCGCTATGCCCGGTACCGCGACGGTCAGGTAGTCGACCGACAGCCGGACCGCCGCCGCCTCGTCCGAGCCGAGCACCAGTCTCGCCAGCGGCTCCCGCAGCGCGAAAAGTACCACACAGATCACCGCGGTGACGGCGGCGGTGAGACGGAACGCGGCACGCAACACCGGCCGCAGCCGCGCGTGTTCGCTCGCGCCGACGGCGCGCGACAGCAGGATCGTCGTGCCGCCGCTGACCGCCAGGATGACGCTCATGAGCACGTTCTCGAGGGTGCTCGCCATGGTCACGGTGGCCAGGGCGGGACCCCCGAGCCGCGCGATCCAGACGACCGAGATGATGCCGGCGATGACGCCCGACATGAGCTCGATGTACACCGGCCAGGCGACGGGCAGCAGGCGCGCCGGGTCCAGCCATCCCATCACCGGCCGACGTCCCGTCGGCGGTGCGGTGAGCACGGGTGGAGCTGTCATCGCGACGCGGTTTCCTTCGCTGGTCGGAATCGTCGAGGGGTGAATGCCGCCGGAATCCCGTCGTCACCGGTGACCAGCAACCCGGTCATCAGATCCGCCGCGACCGGCGCGAGCAGGACGCCGTGCCGGTAGTGCCCGGTGCAGACGTAGGCACCGGGGCGGCCCGGGACGCGCCCCATGACGGGCAGGTGGTCGGGGGTGTCGGGCCGCAGGCCCACCCTGGTCGCCGCCACCTCGTGGCCGGCCAGCGCCGGCACCAGCGCGACCGCCTTGCGCAGCAGAGCATCGGTGGCCTGCGCCGAGGGCCGCACGTCGAAACCCGTGTGGTCCAGGGTGGCGGCGACGATCGTCTCGTGGCCGTCCCGGCCCGCCAGGTAGACGGGCTCGCCCCGCACCACGCCCCGGATGCCGTGCCGGAGTCCGGGGCCGCCGGACGGATCCCGCAGCAGCACCACCTGGCCCCGCACCGGCGTGACCGGGAAGTCGCACAGCGAGGGCGACCACGCCCCGGCGGTGACGAGCACCGAGCCGGCCGAGACCTCGTCGAGCGACCGGACCCGTCGGTCGACGTAGCGGACCCCGAGCGCCTGCCCGGCGGCGCGCAACGCCAGCCGGACCCGCTGCGCGTCGACGTGGTGGTCCTCGGTGGCGAAACCGCCGCCGCTGCTCCCGGCCGAGAGCAGCGGCTCCCGGGCCCGTAGTCCGTCGGCGTCCAGCGGTGTGCACGGGACGTCGAAGCCGTCGCGGAAGCCGTACATCGCGGCCAGCCGCGCGCGGTCCTCGACGCCGTGGGCGACCAGGAGCAGGCCGTCGGTCGCGTACCCGAGGTCGATCCCGCTCGCGGCGGTGAGCTCCGCGGCGAACGCGGGCCAGCCGCGGCGGGCCTCGTGGGCGAACTCCAGCAGGGCCGGATCGGGGAAGTCGGCCTCGCTCACCGGCGCGAGCATGCCGGGTGCGACCGCGGAGGCCGTCCCCGGGATCTCCTCGTGGTAGACGTGCACGTCGAGCCCGAGCCGGGCGCAGCGCCACGCCACCGCCAGGCCGATGACCCCGCCGCCGATCACGGCGACGTCCGGACGCCGCGTCATCGGGCCCGCCCGGCCGGTTCGGGCTCACCGGGCGCCAGCCTTCGGCCCAGGCTCGTGAGGACGTCGCGCAGCGTGTCGGCGAGGTCGAACCAGCGGTCCCGGTCGAGGGCCTGATCGCCGTCGCACAGTGCGGACGGCGGGTCGGGGTGGATGTCGACGAGCAGTCCGTCGGCGCCGACCGCCGCGGCGGCCAGCGCGAGCGGCTTGACCAGGTGGCGGTGGCCGGTGCCGTGGCTGGGGTCGACGATGACGGGCAGGTGGCTTCTGTGCTTGACCACGGCGACCGCGCTGAGGTCCAGCGTGAACCGGGTCGCCGGCTCGAAGCTCCGGATCCCGCGCTCGCACAGCACGACGTCGGGGTTGCCGGCGGCGAGCACGTACTCGGCCGCCTGCAGCCACTCGCCGACGGTGCACCCGAACCCGCGCTTGAGCAGGACCGGCCGCCCGGCCCGGCCGACGGCTCTGAGCAGGGTGAAGTTCTGTGCGTTGCGGGTGCCGATCTGGAGCACGTCGGCGTGCTCGGCGACCAGGTCGACCGTCTCCGCGTCGACGACCTCGGTCACGACGGGCAGGCCGGACTCGGCCCTGATCTTGGCCATGATCCGCAGGCCCTCGTCCCCCAGGCCCTGGAAGCTGTAGGGAGAGCTCCGCGGCTTGTAGGCGCCGCCGCGCAGCGCGACGGCGCCGCCGGCCCTGGCCATCGCCACCGAGGCGGACATCTGCTCGTGGCTCTCGACCGCGCAGGGGCCCGCGATCAGGGCGAAGTCGACACCGCCGACCGTCGCCGACCCGCCGAGGCCGACGACGGATCCGAGCGGAGCGGCCTCCCGGTCGGTCAGCGGCGCGTCCGAGTGGTCGGCCACCGTCCGCCGCACCAGCCCGGCCTCGTGGAGCGCTTCGGCCGGTGCGGGCTGATCGCCCGGCACGTGCACCAGCAGCTGGTCACCGATTCGGCACATGGTGGTGCCGTGCGGGGTGGGCACGCGGGCGTGTATCCGCTCGCGCACCGCATCCTCGTCGACAGCCCTGCAGACAAGCAGCACCGGAGCTCCTTCTGGACGTGGGAAAACCTGACAGGTGGACGGGGAAAATCAGTGCAGGAACCGGCCGCCGTCGACGACCAGGGTCTGTCCGGTGACGCCGGTGGCCGCGGCGATCCCGAACACCGCGTCGGCGACCTCCTCCGGGGTCACGACCCGTCGCAACGCGGTGGCGGCCAGCAGGCCGGCGACGACGCCGTCGGGGAGCGCGTCGGTCATCGCCGATGCGACCGGCCCGGGGGCGACGCAGTTGACCCGGATCCCCTGCTCGCCGAGCTCGCGGGCGGCCGACCTGGTCAGGCCGACCACGGCGGCCTTGCCGGCGGCGTAGTGCGGGCCGAACGCGCCGCCGGTGAAGGCCGCGACGCTCGACAGGTTCACGACGGCACCGGCCGCCGCGGCCAGCGGGCCGACGAGCTCCCGCGTCACGGCGAACGGCACCTCGACGTTCAGTTGCATGCTCTCGCGCCACGCCGCGGTGCTCAGGTCCGCGTACCGTGTGGGCCTCGCCCCGCCGATGCAGTTGACCAGCAGGTCCACGCCGTCCCACGGCAGCGCCGCGAGGAGTTCGGCGGGGCCGTCGTCGCGGGTCAGGTCCACCCGGACCGGGGTGACCGACGGATGCGGAACGGCCGGTGGCCGCGTGTGGAACTGGGCGAGGACCTCCGCGCCCGAGGCCACCGCGCGGGCCACGACGGCGGTGCCGATGTCCCCGGACGCTCCGGTGACGACGACGTGCTTCATCGGGTGGGCTCCTTGTCCGAGAGCAGGGCCTTGGGCTCCAGCAGGAATCCGGTGAGGCTGCCGTCGTGCGGCAGCTCCGGCCCGCTCGTCCAGGGCGTCGTCCCGCCGACGACGACGCGTCGGATCTGCGGCTCCGCCAGGGCGGCCAGGGGGAGGGCGGGGTCGTCGCTGAAGACCGACAGTGCGAGGGTCCGGCCGAACGACTCCAGGTCGTCGGCGGCCGACCACGGCGTGACGACGACGAAGGGGAACGGCAGTTCGGTACCGATGGACGGGTGCCGCGGGTCGTCCGTGCTGAGCACGACCGGGCGCGCGGCGTACGAGCCGTCGGGCAGCGGCACCGGACCGTCGTCGGCCGAGTGGCGCCGGAAGCCGGCCTCCTCCAGCCCGGCGACCGTACGGCGCAGCTGCGCGGCCTGTTCCGCGGAGACCGTCGGCAGCATCGCGTCGTGGTGCGCCGCCGGGAGGGTCGGCAGGCCGTCCAGGCGGGTCGCCAGGACGTCGGCCACCTCCGCCGGATCCCCACTGGTACGGATCACCGACGTGTTGGTGCACCGGACGCCCGCGTCCGCGGCGACGGAACGGACCAGCGCCTCGACGACGTCCGGCGACAGCGGCCGGTCGAGCAGCGCGGCGCTCCGGCCGGGGCCTCGTGTCAGCACCCGGGGGTGGTCCGCCCAGCGGCTCACGGCGGCCGGACCGCCGTACACGATGCCCAGGTCGGACTCGGCGAGGAGCCGCTCACCCAGGTGGTGATCACCGGGGAGGACGGTCAGGCAGTGCGGCGGCAGCCCGGCCGCGAGCAGGGCGGCCGCGAGGCGGAACGGCGTGAACGGGTCGCGCGTGCCGGGCCGGACGATCACGCCGTATCCGAGCGACAGCGCCCGGGCCCACGTCAGATGCGGGTCGACGTGGTTCGACGGGGTCACGATCCCGAGGGTCCGTCCGCGGGGCACCCACCGGACACCGGCCGTCGGCGCCGGCAGCTGGCGTGCGGTGCTCTCCTCCAGTCGGGCCAGCCCGTCCCGGACGCTGTGCAGACCGTCCGTCACGAACCGGTACGGCAGGCCCGTCGCGGCCACCACGCGGCGGCGGTACTCGTCGGCCGACTCGCCGGCGAGGTCGGCCCCGGCGAAGAGCGTGCCGGCCCGGCTGAACACCTCCGGCGGCACGGCCGCGCCGCGCAGGCGCCGCAGCGCCAGCTGGAGCAGGAGCGTGGGGGACGCTCCGACGCGGGCCACCGGTGCACCGTCGACGCCGGGCACGTCGGTGGTCTCGTCGCAGGTGAAGGTCTCGCCGCCGACCAGCGGCTGCAGGATCGGAAGGCTCATCAGTACACGCCCTCGATGACGCGCGCGCCGGATGCCGGGCGGAAGGGCTGGACGTCGGCGAGGTCGTCGCCGAGGCCGGGCCGACCCGGGGTGATCCGGACAGCGGTGTCGCGTTCCAGCACGTTGGGCAGGAACAGGTCCTTCGTCAGCAGGTGCACGAGGACGCGGCCGCGCTCGCCGGGCGCCACCGGTTCCGCCGTGTCCGGGTCCACGACCTCGACGACCGACCGGGGCCGGAAGGTCCGGAACACGCACGGGTGCGTGTCGCCGGGCTCGGGCGTCCGCTGCGGCGCGATGCCCATGAGGCTGTTGCCGTAGATCCCGCGCACCTCGGCGCGCGGGAAGAACTCGGTCCGGAGCAGCCGCAGCGACGTGCTGCTGATGCTGGTTCCGCTCCAGATGATGCCGGTGACGCGGTCGGCCAGCATGCGGTAGAGCTTCTCGCGTCCGCACAGCGCCTCCAGCACGGGCGGCGTGATGAACAGGACCCGTACGTCCTGCGACTCGGCGATGGTCTCGACCTGGTCGAGGACGTGCTGGACGTACTCGTCGGCCAGGGGTCGGCGGTCGGTCCGGATCAGCAGCTTCACCCACCGCGGGTCGAAGTCCACCGTGAAGAACACGGCTCGGCGCAGTTCCGCCAGCCGGCGTACGGAGCGGCCGACGATGTGCGGCCCGGTCGGTCCGACGTGCAGCCAGTGGCCGCCACCGCCGAACGAGGGCAGCACGGTCTCGACCCAGTCGACGCCCTCCATCCGGGACCGGTGCTCGACGATGCGCTTCGGCGCGCCGAGCGTGCCGCCGGACTCGTACACCTCGAACGGGCTGTCGGCCGAGCCCGCCGGCCGCAGGAGGTCGACCGGGACGGTCCGCAGCTCGTCGCTGACGTCGGGGAACTTCCGCAGGTCGGCGAGGTCGGCGACGTCGCGGAGGGGGTCGAAGCCGAGGCTCTCCTTGCGCTTCAGCCAGAACGGCGACCCGGTCTCGGGGCTGAAGTGCCACCGGAGGGTGTCCTGGAGGTGCCGCGTCATGTCGTCGTCTCCGTTGCCGCTCATGCCGTCACCCGCTCGGCTGCCTTCAGCGCGTTCGCCACCATGTCGAGGCCCTTCTCGGTGAACAGGGATTCCGGATGGAACTGCACGCCCTCGATCGGCAGGTCCCGGTGGCGCAGCCCCATGACCTCGCCGGTGTCGGTCCAGGCCGTGACGGTGAGCTCGTCCGGCAGGGACGCCGGGTCGACGGTCAGCGAGTGGTAGCGCGTCACCTGCAGCGGGCTCGGCAGCCCGGTGAAGGCGCCGGTGTCCCGGTGGTACACGGGGCTGAGCTTGCCGTGCATCGGTACGGCGGCCCGGACCACGCGCGCGCCGAACGCCTCCGCGATGCACTGGTGTCCGAGGCACACGCCGAGGATCGGCACGCGGTGGCCGCGGTCGCGGACGAGGTCCAGCGAGATGCCCGCGTCCTGCGGGCCGCCCGGGCCGGGCGAGATGAGGATCAGGCTCGGGTTCAGCGCGGTGACCTCGTCGACGGTCAGCGCGTTGTTCCGCACGACCCGGCACTCGTGGCCGAGCCGGCCGGCGTACTGGGCGAGGTTGTAGACGAACGAGTCGTAGTTGTCGATGATGACGATCACGCGTGGACCCCCGGTCCGAGGCTGACGGCGGCGGCGCGGGCGGCGGCCCGGAGCTTCGCCACGCACTCCTCCCGTTCGGCGAGGGGATCGGAGTCGTAGACGATCCCGCTGCCGGCCTGCAGGTGCAGCTCGCCGTCGTGGAGGACGAGCGCGCGAATGGTCAGGTAGAGGTCGGCGTGGCTCACGCCGAACGATCCGACGGCGCCCGAGTAGAGGCCGCGGCCGACCGGTTCGAGTTCGTCGATGATCTCGATCGCCCGCACCTTCGGAGCGCCGGTCATGGTGCCGGCGGGGAAGCTCGCGCGGAGGAGGTCGTCGGTGCGGCAGTCGGGGCGGAGCAGTCCGTGCACGTCCGATGTCAGATGCATGACATGCGAATACCGCTCGACCTCCATCAGCCGCGGCACGCGCACCGTCCCGGGGACGCAGACCCGCCCGAGGTCGTTGCGGGCCAGGTCGACGAGCATCCGGTGCTCGGCCAGCTCCTTCTCCGACGAGACGAGGTCCTGCTCGGCCGCGCGGTCCGCGGCGGGATCGGCGCCCCGCGGACGGGTCCCGGCCAGCGGCCGGATGAGGACGTCGCGGTCGGCGAGGGTGACGCACGGCTCCGGCGACGCACCGACCACCTCGAACTCGCTGCCGCGGTACCAGAAGTGGTACGGCGAGCGGTTGAACTCCGCCAGCCGCCGGTACACCGTCAGGCCGTCCGCCTCACCGGGCGCCGAGTACCTGATCGACAGCACGACCTGGAAGATGTCGCCGGCCAGGATGTAGTCCTTCGCCCTCCGCACGGCCTCCAGGTACTCGTCCACGCCGTGCCCGAACGTGCCGGCGCCGACCCGTGCCGACACCTCCGGGACCTCCTCGGCCCGCCGGAGCACCCGCTCGACGCGCTCGGCGGCGTGCCGGGCCTCCGGCGCCGTGGCGCCCCGTCCGACCACCGTGGTCCCGGTCCGGTCGAAGCGGACCAGCACCTCCGGCAGGAACATGTCGTAGCTCGGCAGGCCCGTCGACTGCAGCGACAGCCGCTCGAAGTCGGTGACCGCGTCGAACCCCACGCATCCGTACCAGCTGCGTTCGTCGAGCGCCGCGCCGGACGCGAACTCCAGGCCGGCCAGGAAGTCGACCGCCGCCGTGACCGGGCGGGGAGCCGACGTGCCGTGCTGCCGCGGGCCGGTCCGGCGGGCGGTGGCGAGCTCGCCGACCGCGAGCAGCACGACCGGCTCGGGCTCCGAGGCCCGACGGCTCAGCATGATCCGGCCGGAGCCGCGCAGCGCCGCCGCCGCGGCGACCGCGTCGACGTCGGGCCCGCGCAGCTCGTACCGGTGCACCACGTCACCGGCGCGCAGCCCGCTGCGCAGGAAGGCGGGCGAATCCACGGTGGTGGCCACGTCAGCCACCGGCGGTGGGAACGGCCGCGTCGCCGTACTCCACCGCCACCACGCGGGCCGGCGCGGCCTCCACGCCGGACACCTTGATCGGCAGGGCGAACAGCTGCACCACGGACTGCTCCAGCTCGTGCAGGTTGGTCACGTACTCCAGGATCGGGATGCCCGCCGCCAGGAGGGCGTGGTGCACCGGCGACTCCGCGTCGCCGGGACGTTCGGTCAGGCAGTCGAACCCGACGAGGACCGCGCCGTTGTCGATGGCCCACTGCGCGGCCGACGGCGTCATGTACGGCGGGCGGTCCCAGTAGTCCTCGGCACCCCAGTTGCGGCGGAGGTAGTCGGTGCGGACGAGGAGGCGGTCCCCGGGCGACCAGCGGTCGCCCACCGCCTTGTCCAGGTCCTCGGCCGTCACCGGCTCCAGGTCTCCCTTGTGCGACAGGTCCGCCACGCAGGCCCGGCCGATCAGGGTTTCGAGCGGGACGTCCTCGATGCCCTCGGCCCCCGGGAAGAAGTGCTGCTTGTACTCCACGTGCGTGCCGTTGTGCGGGAAGATGTGCAGCGTGGAGAACGTGCGGTTCGTGCCGTACGGATCCGTCTCCGGCGTCATCGCCCGGTCGAAGGTGAAGCGCGGGAACCAGTCGGCCGGATAGGACGGCATGCCCTCGTAGAATCCGTGGGTAAGGTCGACAATGCGCATTGGTCAGCCGTTCTGCTGGTGGTGATCTACGTCGTAGAAGCCGGTCCCGTCGAGATATCTGATGGTGTTCAGATCCCGTTGCAGGACTCCGTCGGACTCGTGGTGAAGCGTGACGGTGAGCGGATAGGTCAGGTCGTTCACGGTGGGCTGGATGGCACTTCCCGGCGCGACGAGGGTCCGCAGCCCGCGGAGGCTCTGCAGGGCCTCGATCTGCTCGATCCCCCGGTAGGAGACGAGCGTCCCGCGGTACGGCGACGCCAGCGCCGACCAGGCGAAGTACCGCTTGAGCCGGTACGGCGCACCGCAGCGCGCGTCGAAGCGTTCCGGCCGGACGTAGCAGTCGACGGTCCAGTCGAGCTGTGATTCGCCGATCGCCTCGGCCGCGAAGTAGGGCAGTTCGCCGCCCGAGATGCGCGCGCCCACCTCGACCAGGCAGGGACCGTCCGGAGTCATCTTGATCTCCAGATGGGCCGGACCGAACCGGATTCCGAGGGCGTCCAGCACGGCGAACGCGTACGCGGTCAGTTCGGCGAGGCCGGGTGCGTCCGGCTCCAGCAGGACGCTCTCCACCAGCAGGTCGGTGATCCCGTTGACGGACAGCCGGCCGGATCCCCAGCTGTCGGTGACGTGGTGCCGCCCGGCACGGCTCACCGTGTTGACGATGTACTCCGCGCCCAGGAGGTACTCCTGGGCCACCACGCCGAGGTTCGGCAGCGAGAAGATGTTCTCCCGCCCCATGATCTCCGCGAGTGCCGCCGCGGACCGGTCGGGGCTGTCGCAGAACGTGACACCGTCGCCGGCGGCACTGCGCAGCGGCTTGACCACGATCCGGCCGCCGATCTCCCGGTGCCACGCGCGCAGCTCCGCCTCGTCGGTCACGTGCACCTGGCGCGGCGTGCGCAGCCCGGCGGCCGCCACCTGCTCGATCATCCGGAACTTGTCACGCCTGGTCTCGCTCAGCTTGGTGCCGTTGGTGTCCAGACCCAGCAACTCGCTGAGTTCGTCGGCCAGTTCGACGCCCAGCTCGCTGCCGGTGAGGACGGCCACCGGCTGGTACGCGGACAGCTGCCGGACGGTGTCCGCGATGTCGCCCCGGTGCACCACGTTCGCGACGTAGCCGTCGAGATCCAACGGGCCGCGGTACACCGCCGGGACCTCCGCCGTGCTCTGCAGGCGGACACAGGGATACCCCGCCGCCGTGAACGCAGGCGGCAGTCCCCGGGCCGGTGCGTACGGATCGACCAGCACGACGTGCTTCACGCGACGTCTCCCATCGGCTCGGCGCTGATGCGGAAGTCGGCTGCGGCGGCCTGGATGGCTTCCTCCACCGTCCGGCTCGTGGTGCCCCGGAACCGGAACCGGCCGCCCACGTGCTCGTAGTAGGCGTCGGCCGGTGGCAGCACCTCGCCGCGGCGCAGCAGCGCCTCGGCGTACAGGCCGGGGACCCGCCCGCTCAGCGGGGTGACCTCGGTGATGCGGCAGGGCCGCCGCGCGGGCGACGGCACCAGCAGCCAGCCGGCGACCTCGTCGTTCGTCAGCACCGGCGGATCCAGCGGTTCGCCCAGCTGCAGCCTGAGTGCTGCCGCCATGAGGTCGTACCCGTGGACCTCCCGCCACAGGAACGGGATCTCGCTGCCGCCCACCCGGGCTCCGACCTCCAGGAACGTGCACTCGGGCTCACCCGTGCCGTCCGCCGGTGCGACGAACAGCTCCAGGTGGAACACCAGCGGATCGGTGTCGAAGGCGGCGACGAAGCGCTCCGCGGCGGCACCGACGGCGGACACGATCGCCGGGTGGTCCTCCTCGACCGATCCCAGGTAGTCGCCGCTCCGGAAGGCGAGGCAGTCGTTGACGTACCGGGAGGCGCGGAAGGCGGCGAGGCGTCCGTCCAGGTACACGCCGTCCACGTGGTAGATCGGGTGCGGGTTGTAGACCTGGGCGAGCATCGGCCGCCCGGCGAAGTCGATCCCGTCCGCGTCGGTGGGCTCCTGCAACCGCGCGACTCCGTCGCTGGAGCTGCCGATCCGTGGCTTCACGATGACGGGCCAGCCGTACTTCTCGGCGAAGACGCGGACCTCGTCGGCACTGTCGACCGCCGTGAGCGGAGGCACCGCGAGACCGCGGTCGGCGACGACGTCGGCCATCACGAGCTTGTCGAGGAACCGCAACGCCTCCTCGGGCCGGGTGCCCTCGCAACCCCACTCCGCCCGGAGCACCGCCGCGGTGAGCAGGTCGTCCTCCTTCAGCGCGACGATCCGGTGCGGTGGTCCGTGCCGCTCCGCGAGCGCCGCGACCGCCCGGCGCGCTGCCGCGAGGTCGTCGGTGTTCGCGACGATCTCGACGCCGGCGGCCTGGTCGGGGACCCGGGCCCGACCGACCTCGGTCGTGACGTAGCTGACGCGGTGGACGGTGTGATCGAGCACGGCCGCGTAGTCGACGTACTCCGCCCGCCACCGGTGGATGACCACCACGTGGTTCTGGACCGACGCACTCATCACGAATCCTTCATCGTCGTTGGGGGATTGACCGGCCGCCCACCGGCAGGTGGGCACGCAGGCGGGCATGCAGGTGGGCACCCAGGCATGCACGCAGACGGGCACGCGGGCACGCAGACGGGCACGCTGCATCGCGCCTGCCACAGGCGAAGGCCATGGCGGGCGGTGCGGTGGACGGACCACTCGCACGATCTCGAAAGGCATGGTGAGGATCTCTGCCGCAGCGCTGATGTCGCGCGCGTCCTCTTGAACGTAGGCCCGGCCGTCTGCCCAGGTCACGGCGTATCGAGTCGTTCCCGACACCTGTGGCGCACCGGCAGCCGGGCTGTGCGGCTAGCGCCGCCGGCTACACCTACAACACGCGAGCAACTTGCCGGAACCGTCCGGGCAACTCACACCGTCAGACCTTCTGCCCATGAATGAAACCCCCGTTTGATCATGTCAGCGTCAGGAGCCTACGGCGGGGTTGATCCGTCACGCAACCCCTGGGGCTCCAGAGGATCGACTTGTTGCTTTCAGTTCGTCAGTTCGTCGACTTGAGCGCGTGTTTCCGTGAATCAACAAGTCTCTCCGGCAGTGGAGTTCGAGCATATCCGGCTCATCTGACCAGCTGTCAGCGATGCCTGCCGCCCGGCTCGGGGCGGGTTCGGCCGGTCGCTTGTGGGATCGGCGCGTCCGCCGGACGGCGCTGCGGGGCACCCGGCGGCCCGGCACCGTCGAGTGCCGTCCAGCGGAGAGCGCCGGACGCGGCAGGCCGGCGGAACCGGGGCAGGCCCCTCACGATCGGACCGGGGCCGCGTACCCGTGCGCGGTGCGCCACCGCTGCGCGGCACGCCGGCCGGTTCGTCGGACCGCACACGGCAAAGGCAAGGAGAGCCCGCTCCTTGCCACTCTCAACTTATAGCGCGCCGGGGGGCTTGCCGCAAGGCCCGGGTGACGGCGCAGAATCGTCGGCCGATGCCACTACCTGTGGCAACGGGAGCGCGGTGTGCGTGTGTCGTTGTCGACGTACGGGGGATGCGGTGACGTCGAATCAGTGGGGGACCGGCGGTGCGGATGCTCCGCGCGTCTGCCGTCCGGTCGGCCCGGTCGGCCCGGCCCGCAGAGGAAGACGACGAGGAATGACGACGAGGAATGACGACGAGGAATGACGACGTGCTCGGCAAGAGGTTCGACAAGAGGTTCGGCAGAGGTGGAGGCGCCGGTGCGGCGAACGGCCATGGCAGGGCAGCGGAGCACGACGGCCTCGGAGGTGCCGCGGTGAGCGAGCCGTACGTGCGGGACCTTCGCGAGGTCGACGGGACGCAGGTCGCGGTCGTCGGCGGCAAGGCCGCGTCCCTGGGCCGGCTGGCGCGGATCGAGGGCGTCAGCGTGCCGGGCGGCTTCTGCGTGACGACGGACGCCTTCCGCCGGATCATGGCGGAAGCGCCGGCGATCGACGATCAGCTCGATCGGTTGTCGCGCGCGGACCCGCACGACCGGGAGGCGATCCGCACGCTCAGCGCGCGGATCCGCCGGACCGTCGAAGGGATCGCCGTACCGGACGACCTCGCGGCGGCGATCACCCGCGCGCTCGCCGGGTTCGGCGCGGAAGCGGCCTACGCCGTCCGGTCCAGCGCGACGGCGGAGGACCTGCCGACGGCCTCCTTCGCCGGCCAGCAGGACACCTACCTGAACGTCGTCGGGCCGGCGGCGGTCCTCCGGCACGTCAGCCGGTGCTGGGCCTCGCTGTTCACCGAGCGGGCCGTGATCTACCGCCGGCGGAACGGCATCGACCACCGTACGGTCCGGATGGCCGTGGTCGTGCAGCGGATGGTCCTCCCGCAGGCGTCCGGCATCCTGTTCACGGCCGACCCCGTCACGGGCAACCGGAAGGTCGCCACCGTGGACGCCGGCTTCGGCCTCGGCGAGGCCCTGGTCTCCGGCCTGGTGAACCCGGACGTCTTCACGGTGCGGGACGGCGAGGTGACCGCCAGGGCGATCGCCGCCAAGCAGCGTGCCGTCCACGCCCTGCCGGCCGGCGGCACGCAGGTGGTGGCGGTCGACGCGCGGCGGCAGGAGGAACCGGCGCTGACGGATGCGCAGGTCGTGCGGCTCGTACAGCTCGGGCGGCGGATCGAGGCGGCTTTCGGCCGCCCGCAGGACATCGAATGGTGCCTGGTCGACGACGGCTTCCGGATCGTCCAGAGCCGCCCGATCACGACGCTGTTCCCCGTCCCCGAGGCCGGCGACCAGGAGAACCGCGTCTACGTCTCCGTCGGCCACCAGCAGATGATGACCGACCCCATGAAGCCCCTCGGGCTCTCGATGTGGCAGCTGACGGCGATGGCGCCGATGCAGGCGGCCGGCGGGTGGCTGTTCGTCGACGCCACCCGGCGCCTGGCCTCGCCCGCGAGCCGCGCCGCCCTGCTCGACCTCATGGGGCGAGGCGACCCGCTGGTCAGGAACGCCCTGGAGACCGTGCTCGACCGCGACGACTTCGTGCCCCTGCTCCCGGACGCGGCTCCCGGCGGGCCGCCGGCCGGCGGTGCGCCTGCCCCGGTCGAGACCGATCCGGCCGTCGTCGCCGGACTGGTCGAGCGCAGCCGGCGGTCCGTCGCCGCACTGGAGCGCGACATCCGCACGAAGACCGGACCGGCGCTGTTCGACTTCCTGCTGGAGGCCTTCGAGGAGCACAGGCGAGTGCTCGGCGATCCGCTGAGCATGCAGGTGATCATGGCGGGGATGGAGGCCACCTGGTGGCTCAACGACACGCTGCAGGAGTGGCTCGGCGAGAAGAACGCGGCCGACACGCTGACGCTGTCCGCCCCCGGCAACATCACGTCGGAGATGGGACTGGCGCTGCTCGACGTCGCCGACGCCGTCCGCCCGTGGCCGGAGGTCGTGGCGTTCCTGCAGGGCGTCCGCGACGGGGGCGTCCGGGACGAGGACTTCCTGGACGAGCTCGCGAAGCCCGCGGGCGGGACCGGGGCGCGCGACGCCGTCGAGGCCTACCTCGACCTGTACGGCATGCGCTGCGTCGGCGAGATCGACATCACCAGGCCGCGGTGGCGCGAGCGCCCCACCACCCTCGTGCCGGTGATCCTCGACAACGTCAGGCTCTTCGAACCGGGCGCCGCCGAGCGGCGCTTCGAGCAGGGCCGGCAGAAGGCGGAGGCGAAGGAACAGGAGGTGCTGTCACGCCTCCGGGCCCTGCCGGACGGCGACCGGAAGGCCGACGAGGCCAAGCGGATGATCGACCGGGTCAGGACGTTCATCGGGTACCGGGAGTACCCGAAGTACGGCATCGTCAGCCGCTACGCCGTCTACAAGCGGGCCCTGATGGCGGAGGCCGGACGCCTCGTGGAGGCCGGCGTGCTGCCCGAGCGGGAGGACGCCTTCTTCCTCACGTTCCAGGAACTCCACGACACCGTGCGCTCGCAGCAGGCGGACCACCGGCTCGTCCGGCAGCGCAAGGACGCGTTCCGTTCGTACCACGCGCTCACACCGCCCCGGGTGCTCACCTCGGACGGTGAGGCCGTCACCGGGGCGTACCGGCGCGACGACGTGCCGGCCGGCGCCCTGACCGGCCTCCCGGTGTCCGCCGGGACCGTCGAGGGACGGGCCCGCGTCATCCTCGACATGGCGGAGGCCGACCTCGAAGCGGGCGACATCCTGGTCACGACCTTCACCGACCCCAGCTGGTCGCCGCTGTTCGTCGGAATCGCGGGCCTGGTGACGGAGGTGGGCGGCCTGATGACCCATGGCGCGGTGATCGCCCGGGAGTACGGCCTGCCGGCCGTCGTGGGCGTCGGGCAGGCCACCCGGCTGATCCGGGACGGGCAGCGGATCCGCGTGCACGGGACCGACGGCTACGTCGAGGTCCTGTCGTGACCGACCGCACCGGGCGGCCCCGCCCGCGGCGTGACGGCGGCGGCGCGGGCGGCGGCCCCGCGCGCTTCGGGCGCGCGGGGCCGCCGGTGGGTGCCGGTGGGTGCCGGTGGGTGCCGGCCGTCAGGTCCGCGGACCGTGGACGACGCCGGTCCGGCGCCGTACCGTCCCGGGTTCTCCCGCGGCTCTCCGGCCGAGGGACGGTCCCCGGGTGTCAGTCCTCCGAGGTCAGTCCTCCGAGCCGGACGGGGGCAGTGCGCTGCCGCTCCGGCAGCCGACGAAGGACGCGTTGGGACAGGTGGCGTCGAAGCCCATGCCGTACGCGGCGAACGCCGTCCAGGCGGCCTCGCGGACGGCGGGGTATTCCTCCGCGGTGATCCTGGAACCGCGGAGGTCCTTGAAGGCCCGCATGATCGCGTCGCGCGCGGTGAGGAAGGAGGGGTTCTTCGGCGTGAGTTTCAGCCCGTCGACGACGGCCTGCCAGGTCACCCGGTACCCGCGGCTGCGGTCGCCGAGCGCGTCGCCGACCTTGCGGGTGACCTCCATCAGCGCCGCGCACCAGATCTCGCCGACGTCGTGCACCTCGCGGTAGCTCAGGTCGGGCTGGCCGGCGACCTGTCCGGGACCCTTGCCGATGTCGCCGAACCTGCCCGGGTAGCCGGAGCCGTACGGCCGCTGGCGGATGCCGGCCGGGTTGTCGACGACCCAGTTCCCGACGACCTCGCGGTCCAGGGTGTTCAGGGAGTTGCGGATGCTCAGGGCGAAGTAGTCGCTCCAGCCCTCGCCCATCGAGACGGACTGGTCCTCCTCCAGGCCCTCCGCGTCGAACAGCCCCCCGACCAGCCGGTTGCTCACGCCGTGGGTGAACTCGTGGCCGACGACGTCCCAGTCGCGGGCGGTGTGCCGGTGCGTACTCGTGACGAGGCCCATCACCATCATGCCCGCCAGTCCGTCCGCCCGGGTGGCCATGGTGGCCGTCCCGGGCACCTGCCGCGGGTCGGCGACGGCGATGACCGGGTCGCCGCCGAGCCCCTGACCGCTCGGGTTGACGGTCTGGAAATTCCCGTGCGCCTCGTCGAAACCGAGGACCTGGAAGAAGTCGCGGGCGTAGTTGCAGAAGAAGAAGATGTTGGTGACGAGCTGCTTCGGGCTGTCGGCCGGGTCGTCGAACACGCCGTTGCCGGCGGCGTCCAGCGGAATCGTCACCGGTTGCCGGCTCACTCCGTCCAGGGCCCGCACGTTGTTCCCGACGGTGGCGGCGGTGCCGTTGGTGACCTCCACCCAGGTGCTCGGGAAACCGGCCGTACTGCCGCCGGTCTCCACGTCCGGGTAGTCGGCCGCGGGCAGCGGGAACGGCGCCAGGTCGAAGGTGCTCTCGGCCGGGTTGCGGCGGAAGACCCGCCCGGCGAGCACCCGGTGCGCCCGGTCCTGGAAGTAGAGGATCTCCGGGTCCTCCGGGTCCCCGGTGCGGTCGTCGGCCTCCACCAGCGCCTGGTACTGCGTCGTCCAGTTGTCCCGGGAGAGGACGAACCGCCAGCAGAGCCGGACGTCACCGCCCATGTACAGGTACATCAGCCGGGTGGACACGGCCTCGTCGAACGGGCCCTGCGAGAAGGTCATCGGCTGGTCGTTGCCGTCCTGCGCCGCCAGCCGCCGGAAACCGCCGGAGACGTCCAGCCGGGGCAGCTCGCTGGTGCCGAACGGACCGCTCAGCGTGCGGGGTTCGGCCGCCTTCGCGGCAGCGACGCGCAGCGCGGTCTCGGCCGGCACGGTCGGGCGCACCGGCAGGTCGGGCGGCAGGCTCACGGTGTCGCCGACCAGCCGTTCCACCGTTCTGTCGCCGCGCAGCCACACCTTGGGCGCCATCCCCCACACGTCGATGCCGTTGCTGGTCTGCTGGAGGCTCACCACCCGCAGGCCCTCGCTGGTGGCGGCCACCGCGGGGTCCGCCACGAACTCCACCGGTTCGCCCGCGGCGAAGCCGATCGCCGGGGCGGCCGAGGCGACGTACTCCTTGGCCCGGGCGATGAGGGCCGCGTCGGAGGCGGGTGCCGATCCGGCCGCACCGTTCCCGGCGCTGCCGCTCTCCAGGGCCGGCGCGAGGTCCACCCGCAGCTCGGTCAGGTGTCCGGTGAAGCGGTTGACCTTCTCGGGCGAGCCGGAGAGTGTCTCGGTGATGTCGGCGAGGAAGGCGTCGGCCCCGTCCACGGTGTCCAGGTGGTCGTAGCTCATGTCCCGTTGGTCGATGATGTCGGTCATGGTGCGGTCCTAGGTGTCGGCGGGTCACAGGCCCGCGAGGGTGAGGGCGGCGGTCGCGACCGTCCGGGCGACGGCCGCCGAGTAGGCGGTGTCGTGGTCGGGGTCGGCCAGGGTGTCGCCCGGTCGGTGGTACTGGCGGGTGCCGGTCTCGGGGGCGGTGTCCGGGAAGAAGTTCTCGCAGACCGCGACCGCCGGCCAGCCGCGTTCGTGGAAGCTGGCGTGGTCGCTGCGGCCGGCCGCCGGGTCGGCAGGGCCGGACAGCCGCTGGCAGACCAGGTCCGGGGCGACGCTCGCGGCCGCCTGCTCGACCGCGGCGCCGAGCGCGTCCGAGGCCTGTTCGACCGGGCCGGCCACGGCGGACCCGGCGTGGATCTCGAACGTGCGCGGCCCCTCGCGGCGGCCCGCGATCATGTCCATCTGCAGCACGGCGGAGATCCGGTCGCCCGTCGCGGCCGCCGCCCGCGCGTACGACTTGCTGCCGACCAGGCCCTGCTCCTCGGCGTTGAACAGCACGAACCGCACCGAGCGGGCGGGCGCCAGGCCGGCGGCGAGCATCCCGGTCAGGCACTCCGCGGTGGCCAGCACCGCCGCGACCCCGCTGCCGTCGTCGTCCGCGCCGGGCGCGGGATCCACCGCCGGATCGTACCGGCGGGGCAGGCCGGCCCGGTCGAAGAACGTGCCCTCCAGCGCGGTGGAGTCCAGGTGCGCGGTGACCAGGACGGCCCCGTCCGCGCCGGCGACCCGGTGCTCGGCCTCCACGTTCGCCAGCCGGTGACCCCGCCAGACGAACTCCTGACGGCGGGTCTCCAGGCCGAGGCCGGCCAGCCTGTCCAGCAGGGCCTGCACCACCCGGGGGTTGTCCGCGTTCTCCGCGTTCCGGCTGCGGACGGGCGGCCGCAGGTCGCCGTCCACCAGCGGTGCCGCGCCGGAAACCCTGGCCACGTGCTCGCGGACCACCGCGGCCGTGACGGCCGACCGGACCGCCGCCACGGTCCGCTCGGAGGGCACGGCGGCGAGGGCGCTGCGGACCGCACCGGCGGAGACCAGCCCGGAGGCCTCGGCCTCCCCGGGACGGCTCAGCAGCGCGGGGTCGGCCAGCAGCCGCTCGGTGTGCCCGGGCCGCCCGGCCGGCAGGTGCAGCTCCTCCACCCGGAGCGCGGCGGTCGCCGCCAGGTAGGTGCCGCCCGGGGCCGGTCCGAGGTCCACCGGGGCACCGGTGGACGAGCCCGCCCACGCCGCCGTCCCGGCCGCCTCGGCCGTCCCGGCCGAGGGCACGCCGGGCAGGGGCACGCCGGGCAGGAGCGCCTCGGCCTCGGCCCCGGCCGCCCCGGGCAGGAACGGCGGGTGGTCGCCGCGGACCAGGAAGGCCGCGGTCTCCTCCACCGCCTCCCGCAGGTCCGCGGTGAAGCCGGCCTGCTCCAGCACGGCCGCACCCTCCGCGGTGGCCATCGCCAGCACCAACCGGGCGGAGGCGACATGGAGGGGCACCACCTCGGCCGTGTTCGCCACCGCCTCCAGTGCCGCCAGGTCGAGGTCCTCCGGCAGCCCGATCCGGACGAACAGCACCGGCCTGCCCTGGGCCGCGGCCCGGGTGAAGACCGGGTGGGCGGCCGTCGCCATGCCGGCCTCCCGGGCCTGGGCGCGCTCGCCGGGGTCCTCCCCGACGAACACGCAGTCCGCGGAGGGCACCCCGGACGCGGCCACGGCCCGCTCGAAGATCTCGGGGGAGTCCTTGCTGCCCCAGAGCAGCAGGGTCCGGTCGGGGAACCGGCCGGGGAACGCCGTCTCCAGAGCCGCCGCCGCGCGCTTCCGGGCCGCCTCGCCCGGGCCGGGATCGGAGACGACCCCGCGGCGGCTGTCCGCGAGGCCGTCGAGCACCTCCTGGACCCGCCGCCGCGGGCTGAGCACCAGCACGCCGTCGGCGCCGACCGTGGCGTCGGCCAGCGTCGCGCCGATGTCGAAGAAGTACACGGTCATCGCGGCCTCCACGGCTGGCACGGAGCCGTCGGGCACCGTGCGACGGCTCCAACACGGCCCATGCTAGAGACGCCCGCCGCGTCCCGGAACGGTGGAACCACCCAGTCCTTCCGGGGGTCGCCGGTGTCGCCAACCAGGCCGCGGAGAAGGCCGGTTGGGGACGGTGTGGGTAGTTCCACCGATGCCCCCGCGCACGATGCCCCCGCACCCGGACCCGCTACGTGCCGTTCGGTGCTCGGTGCTCGGTGCTCGGTGCTCGGTGCTCGGTGCTCGGCGCCGGCCCGACCCGCCGCGGCGGGCGAACGGCGCCGGCCCGACCCGGCCACCGGTCGCCGTTCCTTTCCGTGAATGTCGTCCGGTAACGCCGGGTATTCTCCGAGCCCGAGGTGGCCGGAGAACCCGTCGGTCGGCCGTCAGCCTGTGACAGTCCGTCACAGGCGTCGAAACGGCCCGCACCTGTTCCCCGCATCCGTCGGGAGCGCGCTTGATTGTCAGTCACCGGAGGAGGAGAGTGGGAGGCGCAGGAGACAGGATCCGGGGATCCTGAGGAGTGCGAGGGGCCCCCACGCTCAGAAGCACGGGGAAGAGCCGGAGCCGGGAGCTCGACGAGAGCCGGGAATTCGCAGGACGCGGATGGATGTCCCAGCGCCCGCCCCGAAGGCATTCCACGGCGATGAAGCGCATCGGTCTGCGCGTCCACGGCGGGGGCCGCAGAGTCCCGGATCCGTTGCCGTCGGCGGCTCGGAGCCGATCCGTACCGTGCCGAGTCGCCCTGGAAGTGCAGGCCGATCCCCGGTGTCGAAAGCCTCGCCACCCCGAATGGGACCGGGCCGTACAGCCGATCGCAGCGGCGCTGCCGTACCGGCAGTGGCCGCACTCCGGAAAATCGTGGATCCGGGCAGATCCGACCGAGACGTGTCATCGAGATCCCTGTCGTCGGTCGGGCCGTGCACCCGTGAAGAGGGATAACCATGTCCGAGGAATTCAGCCTCCCCCCGCCAGAACTCATGCGCGTCGAAACGGTCGATCTCGGCCCCGTCATCGACCCCCCGTTCACCGACGCCAGGAGCTGGCGCGAATACCTGCCGAAGGTGCGCACTGCGCCGGTCGACTTCGAGCGGATCGAGCCCACCCTCACCGACGACGGAATCCACCGCGCGATCGAGGTGGCGCTCGCGTCCGGCGAGGTCGGGCCGGCGCTGACCGGCAAGCGTTGCGATGTGCTGAGCGTCGGATCGGCGGCGACCGGGCGGGACGACGAGCACCCGCTGGTGACCATCTTCAACTACACCGACGGCACCGTCGTCGAGGCGCTGGTCGACCTCGACTCCGGGAGGGTCCTGGAGTCGGGAACGGTGGACCGTCAGCCTCCGCTGGCGGACTCGGAGCGCAGCCAGGCCTTGGAACTGCTGCGCGGGGAGGGCGCCCTGGCCGACTACGGCGTCGACTTCGAAACCGGGATGGGGCTGATCGTCGAGGAGGTCGACTTCCGTGACCCGCGGTACGGGCACCGCCTCGTCGACCTGCGCTTCGGCCCTCGGGACAGGCGCCTGCCGATCGCCTTCGCCATCGTCGATCTCACCGATCAGGACGTCGTCGCGGCCGGTCGGGTACCTCAGGAGGTGTCGTCATGACGTCCAGCGGGACGGTGCAACCGTTGTCCGGAACGTCCCTCACGTCGTCCGGGCTCATGTCGTCCGGTGGGCTGGTGCAGTGGCCCCCGGAGGCTCCGGTGTGGAGCTTCCAGTGGCAGATGGTGGACGGGGACAGTGAGGCGATCTCCTTCACTGGCGTGCACTACAAGGGGCAGAAGGTCCTGTACAAGGCGAGCCTGCCCATGATCCGGGTCCAGTACGACGGCCCCGCGGGCCCGTACAAGGATGCCCTGAGCAGCGGAAACATGCAGGGGCCGGTCAAGGTCTACGAAGGAACCAATCCGGCCTACCGATTTCTCGTGGTGGAGAGCTACCACACCATCGGGGCCTACCGGCTGACCAACCGATGGATCTTCCGGAGTGACGGCATCATCCTGCCGCAGCTCTACAGCGCAGGACTGCAGGCGCCGTACAACCACCGGCACCACGCCTACTGGCGGTTCGACTTCGACATCGTCGGCGCCGCCGACAACCTCGTGCTGGAGCACCTCCCGGTCGGTACCGACTGGGGCTACGGCCCCGGCTGGCTGCCGTACACCACGGAGTCGGTCGTCGCCCGCACACCCCGGAGCACCTACGCGGTGCTGAACAAGGCGAACCCGCTGGGAAGGACGACGGGGTATCTCATCGCGCCGGGCCCGTTCGACGGTGTCGCCGACGGGTTCGGACGACTCGACACGGCGGCGCTCACCTATCGCGCGGCCGAAGACCTGCGAGGCCGTCTGGGGACGGCGCAGGACGACCAGATTCTGACCCAGGCCACCGGTGAGAGCATCAACGGTCAGGACCTCGTGCTCTGGTGGTGCGCTCACCTCGGGCACCACGCCAGCGAAGGCGGCAGCGAGTGGCACGTGTGCGGGCCGATACTGCAGCCCTTCGGCTACCCGTGACAGCCGTCGACCGGACTCGGCGCGGCGACCGAGGAGCCTTCACGGCCTCCGGCCCCCGTGAGCCGGTCGTCCGGCGGGCGGTCGCGGAGACGTCTCCGGCCGGCGAGAGCGAGGACCACCGGCGTCCCGGCTCCCCGCCGGTCGGAGACGATCCCGGCCGCAGGCCGATGTCGAGCGCAGCCGTCGGGCAGCTGCCTGCACGGCGGGTCGCACGGTTGCGGGTGCGCCGCAGGTCGGCCGCCGCCGCCACTGGGCGGGGCTGCTGCGACCGACCTGCGGCCTGCGGTCAGCGCCAGATCTGGTTGGCGCCGTCGTTGCTGCCCCACTGGTCGACGGAGGTCCCGTTCGCCGTGCTCCAGCCGTGGATCTCCAGCAGGAGCCGGCTGTACCGGTTGACGTAGCGGCCTGCGCCGACCTGCCAGTCCTGGTTGGCGCCGCCGGTGCAGTCCCACTGGTCGATCTGGGCCCCCCAGACCGTGCTCCAGTCCCTGACCTCAAGGCACTTGCCGCTGTTGACGTTCTTGATCTGGTAGTAGCCGTCGTGGGTGACGAAGTCCCACTGCTGGTTCTCCCCGCCGGTGCACTCCCAGAGGTTCACCGGGGCGCCGTTGTTGGTGGCCCAGCCCCCGACCTCCAGGCAGACGTGGCTGTCGATGGTGGTGCGGATGGTCAGTATCGAGCCCTCCGCGGACGCCGGAGCGACACCCCCCGCGAGGAGTGCGAACGTCCCCGCCACCACTGCGGCCGCGCGCATCCGAACCGTGTTCCGAGACATGATGATCCCCCTTGGTGACACGACGACGTCGGCCCTGAGCCCGGCCGGCGGGTTCAGACCCTACCGCCTGAACGATCACCGGGGCGGGGGATTTCGTACACTGCCCACCGCCGTCCACCAAGCCCACCGCCGGTCGGCCGGACGGCGATGCCGAGGGGATCGGACCGAGCCCGCCCGGCCGGGACGCCCCGTCGACCCCGCTCACATCAGCCGACGGTACGTGTCAGTGCGACAACGGGGATCCGACGCCCGGCCCGTTCCTGGAATCCGGCGAAGTACGGCGTGTGCTCCAGCTGCCGGTCCCAGAGCCGTTCCCGTTCCACGCCCTCGATCTCGGTCGCCGTCACCTCGTACGTCTCGGTGCCCACCTCGACACCGGCGGCCGGGTCGGCCAGCAGGTTGTGGTACCAGCCGGGTCGGCTCTCCCTCCCGCCGTTGGCGGCGAAGACCACAAGTCGGTCTCCGTCCCGCAGGTAGGTCACGGGCATCGTCCGTGGTTGCCCGCTGCGGGCACCGACGGTGGTCAGCAGCAGGAGGGGCACGCCCTCGAAGTCACCGCCGACCACTCCGCCGGTGGACCGGAACTCGTCGATCACCAGCTGATTGCGCTGCATGCGTTCGGACATGGATGGCAGTCCCTTCCGGGCAACGAGGTTCTCGTCGCCCGCACGGCGGGGTGTGGTCGAAGTCCGGCGTGACGAACCGTCGGTCGTCACGATCCGTCGCGACCCGCCGGGGCCCGTCGGTGCCCGTCGAGGCGGGGCAGGTCCGGGCGGGTCGGAGCTGTGAGCAGGGTACGGGGTGGTGCCGGCCGGGATCCGCTCGCTCCGGCGGTGCGGACCGCTCCTCAACCGGTCCGCCAGGGCCGTAGCTTCTCGGGGTTCCGCACCGCCCAGATGCGCCTGATCCGGTCGCCCGCGATCTCGAACGCGAACACGGTGACGATGCTGCCGTCCTGCCGCGCCGCCAGGCCGGGCAGGCCGTTGACCGTGCACTCCAGGAAGGTCGTGCGGTCACCTGCCACACGCGCGATCTCGGCGTAGGCACGTGCGATCCGCTCACCGCCCACGATCGGGTGCAGGTGGGTGACGGCCAGCCCGCCGCCGTCGGCGGTCGCGGTGGCGCCGGGGTCGAGCAGGCCGATCAGGGCACCGACGTCCTTCGCCTCCCACGCCGTTCTGAACCGCCTGACGATGTCGGCCTGCCCGGCGTCCGGGCCGTCCGGTACCTGCGCGGTGCGGAGGCGGCGGCGGGCGGACGAGGCCAGCTGGCGGCACGCCGCCGGAGTGCGGCCGACGATCCCGGCGACCTCGCCGAAGGGGTAGCGGAAGACGTCGTGCAGGACGAACACGACGCGCTCGGCCGGGGTCATCGAATCGAGGACGACCAGGAAGGCCATCGTCACCGACTCGTCGAGGGTGACCCGGTCGACGGGGTCGATCCCGTCGCCCCCGGAGCTCCCGGTGATCCACTCCGTGGGCTCGGGCAGCGGTTCCGGGATCCAGTCGCCCACGTACGTCTCCCGCCTGGCCCGCGCCGAGCCGAGCAGGTTCAGGCAGATGCGGCCGGCGACCGTCACCGACCAGGCGCCGGGCGACGCGACGGCCAGCCGCTCCCGTGCGGACAGGGCGCACCAGCGGGCGTAGGTCTCCTGCACGACGTCCTCGGCGTCGGCGAGGGACCCCAGGAGCCGGTAGGCAAGGTTGATCAGCAGGCGCCGCTCGCTCATGATCGCGCTGAGGCCCGGATCGCCCGGATCAACCGGGTCGCCCGGAACACCCGGAACGCCCGGGTCGTCACCGGGCTCGGCTCTGGTGGTCATGGTCTACCCGTCTCCCTCGCTCGCTCCCGTACCTCTACCCGGTACGACGGGACAGCCTCTACCCGGTACGACAGAACGGTGCACCGGAATGTGAGGCCGACGCGCCGCCTCACATTCCGCGGGGCTGCGCTGTCGTACCGGTGAGGACGACGACACGAGGAGAGGGAACTCCGATGAACGACTTCAGGGCCGTCGCGGACCGCGTGGAGATCGAGGCACTGCGGGGCGAGTTCACCGACGCGGCGATGATGCGCGACCGGCTCCGGCTGGCGTCGCTGTTCACCCCGGACGGCGTCCTGCGGATGCCCGACGTCCCCGCCGAGTTCGTCGGCCGCGAGGAGATCCGTGCCGGGGGCGAGCGGCTGCAGAGCCGGTGGGACTTCTTCGTGCAGACCACACACCCGGGCACGATCCTGCTCGACGGCGACACCGCGACCGGCCGCGCCTACATGCACGAACTCGCGCGCACCCTCGACGGCCGCCAGGGCCTGAACCACGCCGTCTACCACGACCGCTACCGGCGCACCGCGGAGGGCTGGAGGTTCGCCGAGCGGGTGTACGAGATCAGGTACCTCGACACCTCCCCGCTGGCAGGCGCGGCGCCCCACTCCGCGCGGGGCTCCGGGACCGACGTGTCGGCCGCCCTGGCCGCCCAGGCTCCCGCCGCCGCCCCGGCTCCCGCCGCGTCCTTCGCCGACCCCGCACCGGCCGATCGACTGGAGCGGGTGGCCGCCGCGCTGCGGGCCAACGGCTTCGCCGCCGAGATCCTCGACGACGCCGCAGCCGCGCGCGCCCGCATCAGGGACCTGATCCCCGAGGGCGCCGGCGTGCTCACCGGAGCCAGCGAGACCCTCCGCCTGTCCGGCATCGACGAGGACGTCAACACCGGCGGCCGGTACGACGCCGTCCGGCCGCGCGTCCTGGCCCTCGACCGTGCCACCGGCGCCGACGAGATCCGACGGCTGCTCGCCGGCCCCGACTACGTCGTCAACAGCGTCGCCGCGGTCACCGAGACCGGCTCGCTCGTCCTCGCCTCGGGCAGCGGCAGCCAGCTCCCCGCCAACGCCGGCGGCGCCGCCCACGCGGTCTGGATCGTGGGCGCCCAGAAGGTGGTGCCCGACCTGGCCACGGCACTGCGCCGCGTCGAGGAACACGCCCTCCCGCTGGAGAACGCCCGCGCCCGGGCCGTCTACGGGATGCCCAGCGCCGTCAACCGCCTGCTCGTCCTCAACGCGGAGCCCTACCCGGGACGCGGCACCGTGCTGCTCCTCCGCGAGGCCATCGGATACTGAACAGGTGTCCAGGCCCAGGCCCAGGTCCGGGTCCAGGCCCAGGTCCGGGTCCAGGCCCAGGTCCGGGTCCCGGGTTTCGCGGGGCGGTCCGACGCCGCAGGGTGCGTTCAACGCAATGGGGGAGCGCTCCCATCACGCTACCCGGCGCGTCACGGCGCGGCTCTGCAACACCCTTCGATGGGAGGGGAGTTGTTCATGCGGGGAGTGAACTCACAGCTGGAGCAGCGCGATAGCGGGGGAGAGGGACGTGAAGTTCAGCCTCTTCCGGGTGCTCGGCGGTTCGGGCCGCCCGCTGACGTCGTAACTCCCCATCTCCCCCGCGGTGCACCGGAGATGGGTGTTTCCGGGCAGCGCTGGGAGCGCTCCCAAAAGGCCGGGGCCGTCCGGTCGGCGGGCGGACCCTCCGGCCGCCGGCCTGACGGCCCGCGGCTTTCAGGTCCCGAGGTCGATGGTCGTCACCTGGGCCTTGTGGGTGGAGAGTCCGGACGGGTCGTGCAGCTCGTATCCGCTGACGTGGACGTCCGCCGAGGTGTAGGTCGCATCCAGCCGCCACAGCCAGGCCCCCCGCAGGGCGAACGACACCGGGTACACCGAGGTGCCGGCCGCCACGGCGTCGCGCAGCGGTGCGAGGTGGCGCAGTTCGCCCATGTTGGGCAGGGTGTTGAGGGTGCCGGAGACGACCACGGGGTCGGGGTTGTCCCGGATGTCGGCGCCGAGCACCCGCCACTGGGCCGAGCGGTAGGCGGCCAGTTGGTGGATCGAGGTGTAGAAGTGGCGGGTCAGCGGCGACTGCCCGAGGTCGAAGGGGTCCGCGATGTGCACGTTGTAGACGCTGACCTTCTGTCCTGCGACGAGCAGGTCGGTACGCAGCACGCGCGCGTCCCAGTAGTCGGCCCACGGTGACAGCGGCGTCATCGGGCTCGCCGTCAGGACCTCTTCACCGACGATCGGCAGGCGGCTCAGGGTGAGCAGTTCACCGCGGCTCGCCAGGGTGTACCCGGGGAACTCGGTGCGCAGCCGTGCGGTGTCGTCGACCGGGTCCGGCCCGTCGTCGCCCTGGACCATGTATTCCTGGAGCAGGTAGACGTCCGCGTCCAGCGATTTCAGGTAGGCGAAGAAGCGGTCGGGGTCCTCGTCCTGGTGCCAGAACAGCGTGTCCCAGGAGGCGATGCGCACGGATCCGGTCGGCGGTGTCGACGGGTCGTTCGTCAGCGCGGCGAGGTTGAGTCCCGAGCCCTGCGCACCCAGGGCGAGCGCGGCGACCGCGCAGGCCAGCGCGGTGCGGGCGCCCCAGCCGACGGGCGGCCGGCGCGCCGCGTACACGGCGCACCAGGCCACCAGGATCAGGAGGGGCGCCAGGACGTACACCGGCGGTGGCAGCAGGTCGGGCAGCACCCACCACCAGGCCCGGCCGCTGAGCAGCAGGTGCGCGAGGGTGAAGGCCAGCCAGCCGGCGGCGCAGGCCGCCCAGACGACCGGCGCTGCGCGCTGCCGGCGCCCTCCGGCGGGTGCGTCTCCTGTCATAGCGAACGAACCTATGTGCGGGGCCGCTCGGTCGGCAGACCAATTCGGTGCCGGATCGGCAGACCAATTCGCACCACCGCGGCGATCCGCTCGACCGCACCCTCCACGGCCGCGTCGGGCAGGTTGCCGTAGCCGATGACCAGGCCGGGTGCTTGCGGGTCGGGCCGGATGCGGTAGGTGTCCAGGTCGGAGATCCGGACCCCGTCGCGGTTGAGGCTGCGCACGACCGCCGCCGACTTGATGCGCGCCGGCAGGTGGGCGACCAGGTGCAGGCCGGCGTCGGCCCCGCCGATCCGGGCTTCGGGCAGGGCTGCGGCGAGGTGTTCGACGAGTTCGGTGCGGCGGGCCCGGTAGCGGTTGCGGCTGGTGAGCAGGTGCCGGTCGTACGCGCCCGTCTCCAGGAAGCGGGCCAGCGTCGCCTGGATCAGCCCGGACGGCGGGGGGAAGCAGGCGGCGGTGAGCTGCGGGGCCCACGCGCGCGGGCAGAGGAGCCAGCCGATCCCGATGGCGGGGGCGAGGGTGGTGCTGGTCGAGCCGAGCAGCAGGACCCGGTCGGGATCGAGGCTCTGCAGCGTACGGGCGGGGCGTCCGCCGTAGCGGAAGGGCGCGTAGGAGTCGTCCTCCAGCACGAGGGCGTCCGCCGCGTGCGCCCAGGACAGCAGCGCGGCCCGGCGGGCGGACGACATGGCGGCCCCGGAGGGGAGTTGGTGGGCCGGGGTGACGAGGACGGCGCGCAGCCCCGGATGCCGGGCGAGGTGGTCCACCCGGAGTCCCTCGTCGTCGACGGGGATGCCGACCACCTCCAGCCCCTGCGTGGCCGCGACCTTCCGCAGTTGCGGCCGGCCGGGGTCCTCGACCGCCAGGGCGGTGATGCCGGCGTTGCGCAGGGCCCAGCAGGCGCGGGCCACACCGCCGGTCACGCCGTTGGTGATCACCACGTCGGCCGCCCCGGCGTGGGCGCCGCGGCTCCGGCGCAGGTAGTCGGCGATCAGTTCGCGCAGGGTGGGGTTGCCCCCGACCTGGGGGTACGCGAGGTCGGTGAGCGCACCGGTCACCATGGTGCTGCGAAGGGCTTCGAGCCAGCGCCGGTTCGGGAAGGCGCGCAGGTCGGGCCGGCCCGGGGCCAGGTCGTAGCGGACCGGGGCGGGCGCCGGGGTGCTGGATTCGGTGGCCTGCGGAGTGGGGGCGCAGACCCGGGTCGCGGACCCCTGCCGCGCCTCCAGGTGTCCCTCGACGGCCAGTTGGTTGTAGGCCTCGGTGACCGCCCAGCGCGAGCAGCGCAACTCGACGGCGAGGTTGCGGCTGGGAGGCAGGACGGCTCCGGGGGCGAGCCGTCCGGCGCGGATCGCGGCGCGCAGTGCTGCCGTGAGCCGTTCCCGGAGGCTGCCGTGCGGCTGGGCGTCGAGGTCGAGAAAGACGTCCCACGCCAGATTGGATCGTTCGTTTGGCCGGGGATTGGACCGGGGGGCCTGCGAACGCGGTGGATATAAAAGATCCGGTGCCACGGGGGTCACCGTGAACGTACGAGTCTGCTGTGGAAGCGCTCCCATGGGGAGTGAGGATAGCGACCCGGACAAGCCTCACCCCCGCCATGGAGGGGAGGAACCATGCCGCCGACGGTCTCGGTGGTCGTACCGTGCTTCAACGCCGCTCGCACGCTGCCCGCCTGCCTTGCGGCCATTGCCGCACAGACGGTCGCCCCCGGCGAGGTCGTCGTCGTCGACGACGCAAGTACGGACACCAGTACGGCCGTTGCCGCGGCAGCCGGGGTTCGGGTGGTCGGTCAGCCCCGCAACCGGGGTGTCTCGGCGGCCCGCAACCGCGGGGCGGCGGAGACCACGGGAGCGGTGCTGTTCTACGTGGACGCCGACGTGGCGCTGGCGCCGGACGCGCTCGCGGAGGCCCTCGCGGTCCTCGACGCCGAGCCGGAGGTCGGCTGCGTCCACGGCATCTACGAGACCACGCCGCTGATCGACGACGGGCCGCTGGAGCACTACAAGATCCTCAGCAACCACTACTGGCGCCGGCGCAGCGTGGGGCGGGTCGGCACGGCCCTGTTCGCCCTGGGGGCGATCCGCCGCGAGGTCCTGGAGCGCGCGGGTGGCTTCGACGAGGCCCTGCGTGACGGTGAGGACATCGAGTTGAGCATCCGGCTGCGGCCGCTGTGCGCGATCCGGCTGACCGACGCGGTCGCCGGCCGCCACGACGACGCGGACCGGTGGCGCGCGGTGCTGGGGGAGCAGTTCCGGCGCAGCCGGCTGCTGGTGCCGATGGCGCGGGCCGAGCGCCGCCCGGGCCGGGCGGAGCCGCCCGAGGCCGAGGCGCCGACGCTGACCGGCCAGCGGCCGGTCGCGGTGGCGGCGACCGCCGCGGCCCTGGGCGCGCTGGCCCTCATGCCCCTCGCGGCGCTGGTCACCGGCGGGTGGCCGGTGTTCGGTGCGGTGGCCGCGGCCGCGCTCGTCTGCGCCCTGCTGGCCGATCCCGGGCTGCTGGCCTTCGTCCGCCGTGAGCGCGGCTGGCCGTACCTGGGGTTCTTCCTCCTCGCCCAGACGGCCGTGCTGGTCGTCCTGGTCGTCGGCGCGGTGACGGGTGCGCTGCCGGTCGGGCGGGGGCGCCGCCCGGGCACGCCCCCGCGGCCGAACGCCGCGGTGCCGCGATGAGCAAGCGCGCACTGCGACGCTGCCTCGCCGTCGGCTACGGGGTCTGTGCTGCGGCCGGCATCGCCTTCGCGTTGCACGGGGCGCAGTGGAGCGGGGCCCGCGAGCTGCTGACCCCGCACGCGATGCCCTGGCTGATCGCCGCCCTGCTGGTCAACGTGGCCGGCATCGGCCTGGGCATGGTGGCCTGGCGCGAGCTGCTCACCGGGCTGGCCGGGCCGGTGCCCGCCCGGCCGGCGAGCCGGCTGTACTTCGTCAGCTTCCTCGGCAAGTACATCCCCGGCCGGGTGTGGACCCTGCTCGCCCAGATGCGCCTGGCCGACAGCGTGGGCGTGCGACCGGCCGCGATGACCGCCACCTTCGGCCTGAGCCTCGCCGTGGTGACCGTGACCGGTCTCGTCGTCGCCACGCTGATCGCGCCGAGTCTGGGCGTGGGCGCCGGCTGGCTGGCCCTGCCGGCCTGCGTGCTCGTGGCGGGGCTGGCCTGGCCGCGCTGGATCGCCGCGCCGATGGTCTGGGCGTCCCGGCTGGTCCGGCGGCCGCTGACCATCCCCACGGACGTCGACCGGCGGCTGCGTACGGCGGTGACCGTGCAACTCGTCTGCTGGGCGGTGTCGGGGCTCCACCTGTGGCTGCTGGCGGTGGTGCTGGGCGCCGACCCGCTGCGCGCCCTGCCGGCCGCGGTCGGCGGTTTCGCCCTCGCGATGGTGGTCGGCTCCTACGCGGTGTTCGTCCCCGACGGCGCCGGGGTGCGCGAGGTGCTGCTCGCCCTGGTCCTCGCACCCGTGCTGCCCGCCACCGCCATCGGCGTCGCCGTGCTCGCCAGTCGCCTGATCTGTCTGGTCACCGAGGTCGCGACCGCCCTGGTCGTCTGCTTCGGCGACATCGTCCGCACCAGAATCGAGGTATCGCATGTCGACATTGATGTCCATTGAGGATGCGGAGGCACTGGACGTCGGCGAGGTCCACCGCCTGTACCGGCGCTACGTCAACAAGAGCCAGGTCGGCCTGATGACCTCCTTCGGCTTCGGCCGGGAGCTCGTCGAACGGGCCGAGGGCGCCCACATCTACCAGCGCGACGGCCGCCGCATCCTGGACTTCACCGGAGGCGTCGGGGTACTCAGCCACGGGCACAACCACCCGCGCATCCTCGCCGCACGGCAGCGCTTCGCCGAGCAGCAGCGCATGGAGGTGCACAAGACGTACTTCTCGCCCTACCTGGCGGCGCTCAGCCACAACCTGGCGACGGTCCTGCCCGGCGACCTCAACATGTCGTTCCTGCCGAACTCCGGCGCCGAGGCCGTCGAGGGCGCGGTCAAGCTGGCCTTCAAGTACCACGGCGGCACGCGGAAGACGGTGCTGCGGGCCGACATCAGCTTCCACGGCAAGCTCCTCGGCTCCGGCGGGCTCACCGCGGGCTCGCAGAACCACTTCGAGTTCCCGACCATCCCCGGCATCGACACCTTCGTCTACGACGACCTCGACAGCGTCGCCGCACTCATCGAGCGGCACAAGGGCGACGTGTACGCCCTGCTCATCGAGCCGTTCAGCGCCTCGACCCTGCGCTGGTGCTCGGAGGAATTCCTGCGCGGGGTGCGCGAGTTGTGCACCCGCCACGACATCGTGCTGATCTTCGACGAGATCTACACGGGCTGGGGCAAGACCGGATCCCTGTTCTACTTCATGCGCTACGACGGACTCGTCCCCGACGTGCTGACGACCTCCAAGTCGTTCGGCGGCGGCAAGAGTTCGGTGTCCGCGTACGTGGCCAGGGACCCGATCTTCCGCAAGGCGTACGACAACATGCACGACGCGCTGCTGCAGTCCACGTCCACGACGTACTACGGCTTCGGCGAGGAGTGCGCCACCGCCATCGAGGCCATCAACGTCGCCGTCGAGGACGACTTCCCGGCCCGGGCCCGGGCGATCGAGGCACAGCTTGAACCAGGGCTGCGCCGCATCGCCGCCCAGTACCCGCACGCGATCAGCGAGGTCGCCGGCGCCGGCGCGCTGTGGGGCATCTTCATCGACGGCGGCCCCAAGGTGCTCGACCTGATCGCCCGGATGGCCCCGGGCGGCCTCGCCAAGGACCCCCGCTTCCGGGCGAAGCTGGTCACCTCCGCCGTGGTCAACGCCCTCTACCGGGACCACGACGTCTACGCGTACTACACCCTCAACGGCCTCAACCCGCTGGTCTTCGGACCGCCGCTGGTGGCCTCCTCCGACGACGTGGATCACGCGCTGGCCGCGCTCGACGCCGTCCTCGCCCAGGGCCTGACCAAGCTGGTCACCCGCCTGCTGGCGGAGAAGGTGAGCACGCTGTGGTGAACGGCGCGTCCCCCCGCACCATCGCCGTCACCGGCGCCGCCGGCATGCTGGGCAGCCACCTCACGGCCCGGCTGCTGGCCGACGGCCACCACGTGCACGGCCTCGACATCCGGGAGTACGGCTCCGACCCGCACGAGCGCCTGGAGTGGAGCGTCGCCGACGTCAGGGACGACGCCGCCATCGGCGCCGCGCTGGCCAGGACCAAGCCCGACGTCGTGATCCACACCGCGGCGGCGCTGCCCAGCTACCCGCGGGAGCAGATCCGCTCGATCATCGTGGACGGCGCCCGGGGGGTGTTCGGGGCGGCGGCCGCCCTCGGCACCGAGCGGATCGTGCACGTGAGCTCGACCGCCGTCTACGGACTGCCGTCGGTCGTGCCGACCACGGAGGAGTACCCGCGCGAGCCCACCGACGACTACAGCCGCGCCAAGGCGGACGCCGAGGTCGTCGCCGAGGAGTTCCGGGCCAAGGGGCACTGCGTCAGCATCCTGAGGCCCAAGACCTTCCTCGGGCCGGGCCGCATGGGCCTGTTCGCCATGCTCTTCGAATGGGCCGAGGAGGGCCGCAACTTCCCCGTGCTGGGCAGCGGCAACGTCCTCACGCAGATGCTCGCCGTCGAGGACCTCGTGGACGGCGTCCTCGCGGCCGTCCACGCCGAACCCGAAGCCGCCAACGACACCTACAACCTCGCCGCCACCCGGTTCGGCACCGTCCGCGAGCAGTTCCAGGCGATCCTGGACGCCGCCGGACACGGCCGCCGTGTCGTCTCCGTCCCCGCCGCACCGGCCGTCGCCCTGCTGGGCGCACTCCAGCGCGCCGGACTCTCCCCCGTCTACGGACGCCTTCTCCACAAACTGCGCGGCGACTCCTACGTCAGCGTCGAACGCGCCGCCACCGGGCTCGGCTTCAGCCCCCGCTACTCCACCCGGGATGCGCTGCTGCGGTCCTACGAGTGGTGGCGCGGCACGGACACGAAGTCGGCCACCAGCGGCAACACCAGCCAGCAACCGTGGCGGCAGGGCGTGCTCGCCGCCGCGAAGGTCTTCTTCTGAGCGCGTTCGACCTTTCCCCGAGGAGGTTCGTCGTGATACCCAACCCACTGGTCAGCGAATCCACCAGCCCCCCCGCACCGTCACCCCTGCCCGTGCCGCCACCAGCCCGGTCCGAACTGCCCCCGCCCCCGTCCGGACCCGACACCTCGTCCCGCCGCCCCCACCCCCGCGACGTCATCGCGCTGCTGCGCCCCGGCCAGTGGGCCAAGAACGTCTACAGCATGGCGCTGGTCGGCGCCACGGCGAGCGTGTGGACGGTGCACGCGGCCTGGCAACTGCTCTGGATCACCGTCGTGTTCGTGATCGCGTCGGGGGCGGTGTACATCGGCAACGACGTCGCGGACCGCGACAACGACCGCAGGCACCCGGTCAAGCGCAACCGTCCGCTCGCCTCCGGGCGGGTCGGCATGCCCACCGCGATCGCCCTGCTCGCCGTCTGCCTCGGCGTCCTCACGGCCCTCCTCGCGACAAGCCCGCCCACCCGCTGGTGGCCGGTCGTGGCCTACCTCGGGCTCAACATCGGGTACAGCGCCGGCCTCAAGCACGTACCGCTCGTCGACGCGTTCATCGTCGCCATCGGCTTCCAGTTACGCCTGGTCGCCGGCTACCTCGCCGTCGGCGAGGACCCCTCGCAGTGGCTGCTGACCGCCGTCCTCGCCGTCTGCCTCGTCCTGGTCCTCGGCAAGCGCCGCCACGAACTGATCACCGACGGCCGGGAGAGCCGGCCCGCCCTGCGCGGCTACACCGCACAACTCATCGACCAGATGCTCGTCATCTGCATGGTCGTCACGATCCTCTCCACACTGCTGTACCTCTGGCGCGACGCCCCGCTGGGCCAGTTCTCCACCCACGCGGTCCTCATCTCCGCGCCCTTCACCCTGTTCGGCCTCTTCCGCTACCTGCAGGTCCTCGTCGTCGAGCGCGGCGGGGCCGACCCGGTACGGATCCTGCTGCGCGACCGGACGCTGCTGATCTGCATGGCCGCCTTCGCCCTCGCCTTCCTGACGGCGCTCTACGCCGCGCACCACTCCCTGCCCGCCTCGACCGCCACGAGTCTGACATGACGACGAAAATTGACCCGATCACGCCACCCCTCGTGTCAGTGATCATCCCCAACTACAACTACGCCCGGACGCTGCGCCTGTGCCTCGAGTCGGTACGCGCGCAGAGCTACCCGAACATCGAGCTGATCGTGGTCGACGACCGCAGCACCGACGACTCGGTGCGGATCGCCCACGAGTACGGGGCCGACGTCACCGTCACCCCGACCAACATCGGCGCGCCCGCGGCCCGCAACCTCGGCGCCCAGGGGGCCCGCGGGGAGGTGCTGTTCTTCCTCGACTCGGACGTCGCGCTCGCACCGGACGCGGTGGCCAACGCGGTCGAACTGCTCTCCGGCGACCCGGCCGTCGGCGGGGTCTGCGGCACCTACGACGCCGAACCCCTCATCCGCGACAGCCTCGTCGAGGAGGTGCGCAGCCTCCAGCTCTACGCCTGGATCCACGGCGGACAGGGCGACATCTCGACCGTGTACACCGCCCTCTTCGCGGTGCGCAACGACGTCTGGGCCGAGGTCGGGCCGTTCGACCCCGCCCTGCGCCACAGCGAGAACGCCGACTACGGGCACCGGCTGTCCAGCCGCTACCGGATCGTGCTCAGCGAGACGGTGCACGGCCGCCACGACCACGACGACACGCTGCGCGTGCTGCTCACCAAGATGTTCCACCGGGCCCGCATGCACATCCCGCTCTACCTGCGGCGGCCCGACTTCTCCGGTGGCCCGACCAACGGCCTGCGCGGCTGGGCCACCCTGGCCGCCCTCGCCGCCGTGCTCACCGCACCGGCCGCGGCCCTGGCCGGCCCCTGGGCCCTCGCCCTCCCGGTGGTCCTCCTCGTCGTCTCGATCGTCTTCGACGCCGGGATGTACAGGCTGGTGGTGCAGCACAAGGGCTTCTGGTTCGCCCTGTACTTCACCGCCGTGTGGTTCCTGGTGAACGTCACGGTCGCCCTCGCCGTCTTCGCCGGCCTGGGGCAGTGGGCACTGTCGGCGCACTTCCGGCAGACGTACGACGCCCCGCTCGCCGCAACCCCGAGGAGCGCGTGATGAGCGACCCGCTGAACCCGGCCGCCGCGGACGGGCCGCTCGTCTCGGTCATCGTGCCGAACTACAACTACGCGACCTCGCTCGGGCTGTGCCTGCGCGCGATCCTCGACCAGACGTACGACCGGATCGAGCTGATCATGGTCGACGACGGCAGCACCGACAACTCCGTGGAGATCGCCCGCTCGCTCGGCGTCACCGTGCTCCACACCCCCCGCAACCTCGGGGTCGCGGGTGCCCGCAACCTCGGCATCGCCCGGTCCAACGGCGAGGTCTGCTTCTTCGTCGACTCCGACGTCGCCCTCGCCCCCGACGCGGTCGCGCACGCCGTGCGCCTCCTCCAGGACGACCCCGAACTCGGCGGCGTGTGCGGCATCCACGACCCCGAACCGCTGATCCGCGACGGCCTCGTCAAGGAGTACCGCGGCCTCCAGTACCACTACTGGTCGGCCAGCTCGGCCGGGTTCATCTCCTTCCTCTTCCCGGCCTCCTGCGCGATCCGCCGCACCGTCCTCGACGAGATCGGACCGTTCAACGAGCAGTTGCGCCACACCGAGGAGGTCGACTACGGCAACCGGCTGACCCAGCGTCACCGGCTGCTGCTCACACCGCTGATCCGCTCGCGGCACGACCACGACGCCGTACTCGTGCCGCTGCTGCGCAAGCTCTTCCGGCGCGCGCACGCCCGCGTGCCGCTGTACGTCGGCCGCCGGAAGTTCGCGCGGGGCTTCGAAACCTCGTCGCGGGCGGGCGGCAGCCTGGCCGCGCTGGCCTCGCTGGCACTCCTGCCCGTGGCCCTCCTCAGCGGATACGCGCTGATCGCCGTCGTGCTGGCGCTGGGTGTGTCGCTGGGCACCGATGCGGGGATGTACCGCTTCGTGGCACAGCGACGCGGATGGATCTTCGCGGCCTACTTCACGGCCGTGCACTGGGTGGTCAACGTGACCATTGCGGCGGGAGCGCTCGCCGGCGCCGCACACTGGCTGGGCTCCCCGCGGTTCCGCCGCCTCTACGACGCGCCCGTGCCGGAGGCCGTCGGATGAGAAGGCGTGCGGTGCGGGTCGGCGCGGTCCTCTCCTTCGTCTGGCTCGCCTGCGTCGTCCTGCACACCGTCCTGTCCGGTCGCTGGTGGCCGATGCTGCTGCCCGACCTGGCCCCGCCGCTGCTGCTGGTGGCGGTACCGGTGCTGCTCGGCGTCCCGGCGGTCCTCGGCGTGGTGGGGGCGCGCCGCGATCCGCGGCGGTGGGCTCCCGTCGCCGCGGGCGTGGCGTCCCTCGCCCTGGGCGCAGGACAGTCCGGACTGAACGTCGACGCCTTCGGCCGGGGGTCGGCACCCGTGCCGGCCGGGGCGCTGCACGTCGTCGCCTGGAACACCCAGTACTGGGACCAGGACGAGGACCCCGGCGCGTTCTACGCCTACCTGCACGCGTTCGACGCCGACGTCTACCTGCTCCAGGAATACCTGAACTGGAACGACGACACACCGGTACGCCTCGACGACACCGCCCGGCTGCACGCCGAGTTCCCCGGCTACTCGATCGCGACGGACGGGGAACTGCTGACGCTCTCCCGGCTGCCGATCACGGCCAGCAGGGCCCTGGACAACACCCGCTGGTACGCGTCGACACCGGCCGGTTCGGACTTCCCCGAGTTCTGGCGCGCCAAGACGCTCCGGACGGACATCCGGGCCGGTGACCAGGTCGTCTCCCTGTACAACGCGCACATCCCCGTGCAACTGGACACCTCGTCCGGCGTGTTCACCCCGGCGTTCCTCGGGAAGGTACGGACCCAGGCCGAACGGCGCTCCGCCGCCTGGGCCGCACTCACGGACGACCTGGCCGGCAACCCGGCGCCGCGGCTGGTCGCCGGGGACTTCAACACCACCCCCGCGATGGGTGAACTGTCCCGTCTCGACGGGATCCTGCTGCGCGGCCAGCCCACCGGCGGCGGGCTGTACCCGACCTCCTGGGACGCCCGCGGTCTGGGGCTGTGGCGGCTCGACTACACGTACCACGACCCGGCGGTACACCTCGCCCGATACCGCTTCCGGGACAGTCGGGGTCTCTCCGACCACGACGCCCAGGAGCTCTGGATCAGCACCACGAAGGGAAGTACGGCATGACACGCACACTCGGCCGCAGCGGCATCGAGGTCAGCGCGGTGGGGGTGGGCTGCTGGGCGGTGGGCGGGCCGTTGCACGCCGGCACCGAGCAGTTCGGCTGGGGGCCGACCGACGACGACGAGTCCGTCGCCGCGCTCCGCCGGGCCCACGAACTCGGCGCCACGTTCTTCGACACCGCGAGCAACTACGGTGCGGGCCACAGCGAGGTCGTCCTCGGCCGGGCACTCGCAGGCCACCGCGACGATGTCGTGATCGCCACGAAGTGGGGTTACACGTTCGACGAGGCCACCCGTGAGGCCGGAGCCGAGGACGCCAGCCCCGAGTACCTGCGGTCCTGCCTCGACGGCAGCCTGCGCCGGCTGGGCACCGACTACGTCGACCTCTACCAGTTCCACCTGGGCGGCGCGCCCGTACCGGTCGCGCTCGACCTCGTCCCCGTGCTCGACGAACTCGTCACGGCGGGCAAGATCCGGGCGTACGGCTGGAGCACCGACGACGCCGCGAGCGCCGAGGCGTTCGCCAAGGCCGGGGTGGGCTGCACCGCGATCCAGCACGACCACTCCGCGCTCCACGACGCCGCCGAGGTCGTCGCGGTGTGCGAGGCCCTCGACCAGGCGAGCATCGCCCGCGGTCCGCTCGCCATGGGACTGCTCTCCGGCAAGTACCACGACGGACGGTCCGTCGGCGCGCAGGACGTGCGCGGCCAGGGCTACGAGTGGCTGACCTACTTCAGCGGCGGTGCCGGCAGCAAGGAACAGCTGGCCCGGATCGACACGGTGCGCGACGTCCTCACCTCCGGCGGCCGCACCCTGGCCCAGGGAGCGCTCTCCTGGCTGCTGGCGCGCAGCCCTGCCACGATCCCGATCCCGGGCTGCCGCACGGTCGCCCAGGTGGAGGAGAACCTCGGCACCCTCGCGTTCGGGCCGCTGAGCGAGCAGGAGTTCCAGCAGGTGGAGGCGATCCTGCGCGGCTGACCTCCCGCGCCGCACCCGGCCCGGCTGCTTCCCGGCTGCTTCCGGCTGTTTCCCGGCAACGACCCGACACCGCACCGCTCCCGTGCGAGACGGCCGGCGGCCGCAGGGCGTCGGGGACGGCCGATCGGGGCCCGGTGCCGCGCAGGCCGGCGCCCCTGCGGATCACCCGCAGGGGCGCCGGCCCTGTTGCGTCCGTCCTCGGCCGCGTTCGCGCGCCTGCACGTTCGCGCGCGCCTGCACGTCTGCGCGCCTGCACGTCCGCAGGCCTGCACGTCCGGGCGTCCTGACGCCCTTCCCGGCCCCTCGTGCACCGCGCCGAGCCCCGCGGGACCCCCACTCCGACGGTTGCGGCCCCCGAGCCCCGCTCCGTCCGGCCCTTCCCGCCTCCCGGCCCCGTGACGCGGTCGTGCCCGTCACACGCGGCACCGCGGCCCGCGCCGGGGCGCTCGTCGACATCGGAACGCCGGCCTGTGCGTATGTCAATGCTGCTGGCAGCACAGGTCGATGGAGTGCGGAGGTGGGCAACGGGCCGCCTCCGTACGGTCGGTGGCGGCCGCTGCTTTGGCCCAGACGTTGACAGAGCACGGTCGGAGCGTGATGCTGAGAGCGCTCTCAGAGCGGTTCAGGCCTTTCCGACTCCCCCTCAGCGCCGGACGGGCACGCAGGCCGGCCGGGCGCCGTCGACATCCCCCTCGGTGTCGTCACGCGCCCGCACGCCCTGGGTCCAAAAAATCCCCCACCACGAGGAGACACGTGCTCATGGCACGGAAGTCACTGGCGTTGTTCCTCGCCGCAGCAACCACCGCCGCAGGAATGACCGCGCTCATCGCCACCCCCGCCGACGCGGCGGTACCTGACACCATCCCGCTGACCTTCACCAACAACTCCGGGCGCAGCGAGCCGCTCTACATCTACGACCTGGGCACCCAGCTGTCCACGGGCCGGCAGGGCTGGGCCGACGGCAGCGGCACCTTCCACGCCTGGCCGGCCGGCGGCAACCCCCCGACCCCGGCACCGGACGCGTCGATCGCCGGGCCGGCGAACGGCCAGACCGCCACGATCCGGATCCCGAAGTTCTCCGGCCGGATCTACTTCTCCTTCGGTCAGAAGCTCGTCTTCAGCCTGACCACGGGGGGACTCGTGCAGCCCGCCGTGCAGAACCCGAGCGATCCGAACCACAACATCCTCTTCGACTGGACCGAGTACACCCTCAACGACTCCGGGCTGTGGATCAACAGCACCCAGGTCGACATGTTCTCGCTCCCGTACACCGTGGGCGTCAAGGCGGGCGACGGCAGCACCAAGTCCACCGGCCAGCTGAAGCAGGGCGGTTACAACGCCTTCTTCAACTCCCTGCGGAACCAGCCCGGCGGCTGGGCCGGCCTCATCCAGACGCGCTCGGACGGCACGGTGCTGCGCGCCGTCAACCCCGGCCACGGCATCGAGTCCGGCGCCCTGCCGAGCACCGTGATGGACGACTACGTCAACCGCGTGTGGTCGAAGTACAGCAGCTCGACGCTGACGGTCACGCCCTTCACCGACCAGCCGAACACGAAGTACTTCGGACGGGTCTCCGGCAACACCATGAACTTCACCAACAGCTCCGGGGCGGTCGTCACCTCCTTCCAGAAGCCCGACTCGGACAGCATCTTCGGCTGCTACAAGCTCCTCGACGCACCCAACGACCTCGTGCGCGGCCCGATCTCCCGCACGCTGTGCGCCGGGTACAACCGCTCCACCCTGCTCACCAACCCCAACCAGCCCGACAGCAGCGCCGCGGGCTTCTACCAGGACGCCGTCACCAACCACTACGCCCGTGCCCTGCACGCGCAGATGGCCGACGGCAACGCCTACGCCTTCGCCTTCGACGACGTCGGCAACCACGAGTCGCTGGTGCACGACGGCAACCCGCAGCAGGCCTCCATCACCCTCGACCCGCTCGGGGGCTCGGCCCCCTCCGGCCAGGTGGACACCTCGGCCTGGTACCGGCTGGTCAACGCGAACTCGGGCAAGTGCGTGGACGCGTCGGGTGCCGGGACGGCCAACGGCACCCCGATCCTGCAGTGGTCCTGCGGGAACGGCCAGGCCAACCAGCAGTGGCAGTTCAGCGCCACCGACAGCGGCTACTACGTGATCACCAACCGCAACGCGGCCGGCAACCAGCAGGTCGTCGACCTCCCGAACTCCTCGACGGCCGACGGGACCAAGCTCACCACCTGGGCCCGCAACTCCGGCGCCAACCAGCAGTGGCAGCCGGTGCGCCAGTCCGACGGCGCCTACCACTTCGTCTCCCGCAGCAGCGGCAAGTGCCTGGACATCCCCGGCGCCTCCACCGCGGACGGAGCCCTCGTCCAGCAGTGGACCTGCAACGGCACCGGCGCCCAGTCCTTCCAGCTCGCCACCGGCTGACACGGGGACGGGAGCCGTGACGGAGGCGGCCACCGCGTGATCACCGGGTCGTGCGAACCCGGAGACCGCGCGGCGGCCGCCCCCGCCACCGAGTCCGCCACCGAGCTCGCCTGAGGCTCACCCGGTCGGTGAGCGGGTGAGCCTCAGGCGGACATCGCCGCCCTCTCGGCCGCGCTGCGCAGAACGCAGAACTCATTGCCTTCAGGGTCGGCGAGGACGGCCCAGCCGGCACCATCGGGTTCCCGGTGATCGGCGACGAAGGTGGCGCCGAGGCCCAGCAGTCGCCCGACCTCCTCCTCGCGCGAGGTCTCGGGGCGCAGGCACAGGTGAATCCGGTTCTTGACCGTCTTCGGCTCCGGCACCTGGTTGAAGTACAGCATCGGGCCCTCCGGCAGGATCACGGCGGTCTCCGGGTCGCCCGGCCTGCTCTCCGGATGCAGCGGACATCCGAGCGCCCCGCTCCAGAACCGAGCCAGCTCATGGGCATCCGCACAGTCGACCGCCACGTTCTGCACCACCGAGACCATGTACGGGATCCTGCCCGGAGCCCCGCTCTCCGGCAACCCGCCGCCGGACCGCACCAGTGCTTCCGCCGCAGACCCTAGTCGGCCTCCAGCAGCGGGGATCCGGCGTGCCGGCGTTCCGCGGGGGCTTCCGCGCCCGGCTGCCCGGAGCGGGTGCGCTCGGCCCAGGCGGCCACCGGAGGTCCCGCGGCGCCCAGGCATGCGAAGAACACGCCGAGGAGGAGCCATCCCGTCCGTCCGAGCGCGAGGACCGCTCCGGTCAGGACCACGGGGGCGAGGGCCTGGCCCGCGTCGAAGCCGATGCCGAAGAGGCCCTGGTACTGCCCCTGGGCATGGTCGGGTGCGAGGCCGAAGCCGAGCGCGAAGCTCGCCGAGGACTCCCACACCTCCCCGACGCTGTGGACGCACACGGCCAGGACGGCGAGTGCCGGCGCGACCCACGCGGGCACGTCGGCCGTCAGGGCCATCAACGGGCAGCTGACGAGGAACAGGAGCCCGGCGCGGCGGAAGGCACGGCCACCCTGCCGGGGGGTTTCCACCGTGGCGCCGAGCCGGCGCTGCAGCACCACGCAGACGCCGCTGTTGATCGCGTAGACCGCTGCCACGGTCCAGCGCGGTGCGTCGGTGTGGGCACTGAGCCAGATCGGAACCAGGAGGGAGACGGTCTGGTACTGCAGGCCCATGGCGCTGTAGAGCGCGACGAAGGACACGTACGGCCGGTCCGCCAGGACGGACCACTGACGGTGCCCCTCGGGCCGGGGCAGCGGCCGGTAGTTCGGGACACCGGTGAACACGATCAGTCCGGCGCAGGCGAAGCTGGCGGCGTTGGCGAGGATCAGCACGGTGTAGGCGGGACGGGTGTCGATCTGGATGGCGAAGGCTGCGCCGACGGTGCCCACGACGACGCCGAGATTGACGAACGTGCGGAGTCCGGCCCGGAACGCGGCAGGGCGTTCACCGCCGGCCCTGGCGACGAGCGCACCGCCCGCGGCACCGCTCGCCGTGCCCGCCAGCCGGTCCAGGGTGGCAACGAGCGTGAACGCGAGCCAGCTGTCGATGAAGACGAACGCCGCCATCGTGACGGCCTGCAGGGCGAGGGTCGTCAGCCAGATCGTGCGTGGCCCGTACCGGTCGGCCAGATTCCCCGCCGGTATGCCGGCCGCCAGGCCGCAGAGGCCGGCGATCGTCAGGCCCGCTCCCACCTGTGCGGCGGGCAGGTGCACCACCAGCGTGAAGTAGAGGACGGCAGCGGTGTTGAAGAGGCCGTTGCCCACCCTGCTGACGAAACTGGCGAAGATCAGGGCCCGCTGCGCACCGGAATCCGGCCCGGCGGGCACCTGTGGCCCGGACCCTCTCGTGATCATGTCGATCAGGCTAACAGCGCCTCCTGCCGGGAGTTCCGTGCGGTCGGCAGGAGCTCGCCCGTCCCCGGCGGTGCCCCGCGTCGAACGGCTCACCGGCCTCCCCGACCGCCTGCCACACACGAGCGCCCGACCCGGTGGTGGCTCGGCCGTCCGCCGGGGCCGCCGGGGCCGACGTCGAGCGACAGCGCTTCTCGACGGAGACGGACACCGTCCGACGGTCGGCAGCCGCTTCCGGGCCGGTCCGGGCCGGTCGGCAGACCGGTGATTCCCGTACGTCGGCGCATGAGCGGGTGACGGAAGGGCAGACGCCCGCACGTCAGCGTCACCGAGCGAAAGGCCCCACGATGCTTCCCCTGATACTGGTACTCCTCCTGGCGCTCGTCCTCTTCGGTGCGGGATTCGCCCTCAAGGCCCTGTGGTGGGTGGCCGTGATCGTGCTCGTCGTCTGGCTGGTCGGCTTCGTGGCCCGCGGCACCCACTCCTCCGGCCGCCGCCACAGCTGGTACCGCTGGTAGACCGGCCGCGCTCCCCGCGGTCCGCCCCACGACCCGTGCGGGCCCGGGCAGTTCCCCGGACGTCGCCGCGCCCGCCCTCCCGGAGGGCGGGCGCGGCGACGTCCGGCCCGGCCGCATCCGCATCCGCATCCGCATCCGCCGGACGCACCGGCCCGGAACGGGCACGCGGCGCCGCGACACATACCGGACAAGGGGACCACGGACCATGCCCACCGGTCGCTCCCGTACCGAGACCCGACAGCGGCACCCACGGCACGGGCGACGCGGGGAAGCCAGGCTCCCTGCCGTCCTGGCCACGCTCGTCGCCGTGCTGCTCTACCTGGCCCTGCCCGAGCAGCTCCTCGTCGCCCCGCGCTTCGTCCTGCCCGCGCTGGAACTGCTCCTGCTCGTCCCCCTGATCGCGGTCAACCCCCGCCGGCTCACCCGCCAGACCCGCGTCTCGCGCGTGCTGTCGCTGGCGCTCGTCGCCGTCATCGGCGCCAGCAACCTCACCGCGCTCGGCCTGCTCGTCCACGCCCTGGTCTCCACCGACGTCAAGGACGGCCGGTCCCTGCTGATCGCCGCCCTGCAGGTGTGGGCCACCGACATCATCGTCTTCGGCCTGGCCTACTGGGAGCTGGACCGCGGCGGTCCCGTCGTGCGCACCCAGGCCCCGCGAGGCGAACTTCCGCTCGCGGACTTCCGCTTCTCCCAGGACGAGAACGACGACGCGGTGCAGGAGGTCTCCGACGGGGCCAGCATCTCCTCCGACTGGGTGCCCGCGCTGATGGACTACCTCTACATCTCGGTGACCAACTCCACCGCGTTCAGCCCGACCGACACCATGCCGCTGTCCACCCGGGCCAAGGTGCTGATGAGCATCGAGAGCGTCGCCGCGCTGATCACCTCGCTGCTGGTCATCGCCCGCGCCGTCAGCATCCTGCACTGAAGCCCGCCGCCACCGCCCACCGCCGTGCACCGTTGCCCACCACCGCCCACCGCTGCCCGGCACCGTCGATTGGTGGGTGCCGGGACGGCGGGTGCCACCCGCCCGGGAAGGGACGGGTGGCACCGGGACAACCGCTCCTACACGGAGGCGGTCAGGTTCCACTTCTGGTTGGCGCCGCCGTCGCAGTCCCAGATGTCGAGCTGGACGCCGTTGGTGGTGTCGGACCCGGGGACGTCGAGGCAGCGGCCGGAGGCGGGGTTGACCAGGGTGTCGCCGGTCCGGTTCCACTGCTGGGCCGTGGTGCCGTTGCAGTCCCACAGCTGGACCAGGGTGCCGTTGGCGGTGCCGCTCGCGGTGACGTCGAGGCACTTGCCGTTGATCCGGAGGGTGCTGCCGGTCTGCGTCCACTGCTGGGCGCTCGATCCGTTGCAGTCCCACACGACGATCTTGGTGCCGTTGGCGTTCGAGGCGGTGTAGTCGTCCATGCACTTGGCCGTGTTGAGCCCCGAGGTGATCGGCGCGGCCTGGGTGCCCGGTGCGGCGGGTCCGGAGGCGTACGCCTCCAGTTCGTAGATCCGGGCGACGGTGTTGCCCGCGGTGTTGGTGGCGGTCGTGACGACCACCCGGACGTAGCGGGCGCTGCGCGCCGCGAACGGGGTGTAGGTGCGGCTGGAGCGTGAACCGGTGACGGTGGCCGCGGTGGACCAGTTCGTGCCGTCCGTGCTGGTCTGCACCTGGAACCCGCCGGTGTTCCAGCCGGTGCTCTCGCCGCCGAGTCCGGCGTGCTTGAGGACCACGGACGCGACCGTCTGTGCCGATCCCAGGTCGACCTGGAGCGTCGCACCGGCGGCTTGCGAGCACCACTTGCTGTTGTTCTTCAGGGTGGCGTCGACCGCCTTGTCGCCCGCTTCCGCCGTGGCGCACGCGGCCGACGAGCTGGTGGGCCGGCCCTGGGCGAGGTTGGCGCCGAGCTCCGGCGCGGTGGGTACGGCCGTTGCGCCGTCCTGGAAGGAGGGCGGCACGTCCGAGGCGCCGGTGCCCCAACTCGCGCTGGGCGCAGTGCCCATGGTGAAGTTCAGGGTGGCGCCGGCCGCGACGTCGGGGTAGCGCAGGTAGTTGTGGCCGGTGGCGGTCCCGTTGACCTGCAGCCCCTGGACGTAGGAGCCGCTGCCCGTTGAGTTGATGGTGATGTTGCCGCCCGGGCGCTGGATCAGGACGGACGGGAAGGACGGACCGTGCACGGCCAGGGTGTCCGCACCGGGCGTCGAGGGGTAGAGGCCGAGGGCCGCCCAGACGTACCAGGCCGAGGTCGCGCCCAGGTCGTCGTTGCCCGGCAGCCCGCCGGCGCCGGTGGTGAAGGACTCGGTCATCACCTTGCGGACCGCAGCGGACGCGCCGGCGGGGTTGCGCGCGTAGTTGTACGCCCACGGCACGCCGTGCTCGGGCTCGTTGCCGATGTAGTAGTACGGCAGGCTCTGGCCGGCGTTGACCTGGGTGAAGTGGTGGTCGAGTCGCTGCACGGCGGTCTGCCGGCCGCCCATCTCGTTGATCAGGTCGGCGAAGTCGTAGGGCACCATCCAGGTGTACTGGGCGGCGTTGCCCTCGGTGAAGTTGGACTGGGCGGCGGGGTTCAGCGGCCAGGTCCAGGTGCCGTCCGAGTTGCGCGGCTGGGTGTAGCCCGACTCGGCGCTGTAGGTGTTGCGCCACCACTGCGCCCGGGTCATGTAGGTGGAGTAGTCCGCGGTGTTGCCGAGGGCCTTGGCGAACTGCGCGACGGCGAAGTCGGAGGCCGAGTACTCCATCGAGTCCGAGGGGGAGCCGGGCAGGTAGTGCAGGCTGGTGTACGTCGACTGGCGGCCGCGGATCGGCGAGCCCTGGGTGGTGCCGCCCTCGGAGGACTTCTTCATCAGGGACAGTGCGGCCGCGGTGTCGAAGCCGCGTGTCCCGAAGGCGTACATGCTGCCGACGATGATGGGCCCGGGGTCGCCGGTCATCACGAAGTCCTCGTTGGTCTGCTGCGACCACTTGGGCAGCAGGCCGCCCTGCTGGCCGTCCAGCACCATGGACTTGGCGATGTCGGACGCCTCGGTCGGCGCGATCAGGGCGATCAGCGCGGCCCAGGAGCGGTAGATGTCCCAGCCGGAGTAGTTCTGGTAGACCGGTCGTGACGAGTTGTGGACCGCTCCGTCGAAGCCCCGGTAGTCGCCGTTGACGTCGCTGGCGATGTTGGGACTCTGGAAGACGTGGTAGAGCGAGGTGTAGAACTTCTTCAGGTCGGTGGTGGAGCCGCCGGTGACGCGGGCCCGGTCGAGGATCTGGTTCCAGGCGGTGCCGGCGGCGGAACGGACGGCGCCGAAGTCCCAGCCGTTGTTCTCGGCGACCAGGTCGGCCTGGGCGTTGGCGATGCTCACATAGCTCAGGGCCACCTTGAACTGCACGGCCTGGGAGCCGGTGGTGTCGAAGGTGACGTAGGCGCCGGTGTTCGTGCCCGAGGTGTTCGTCGAGCCGGCGCTCACCGTGCCGCCCGACCAGGTGCCGAAGCCGCTCGGGGCGCGGTCGAAGCGGATGTCGAAGTAGATCTGGTAGGTCTTCGAGGAGCCGCAGAAGCCACCGGCGGTGACGCTTCCGGTCACCTCCGAACCGTTCACCTTCACCGAGCCGTTGCGGTTGCCGGTGGCGCTGCGGCTGGTGTTGATCAGCAGCTGCGAGGTGGTCGACGACGGGTAGGTCAGCCTGCCCATGCCGGTGCGGGTGGTCGCGGTCAGCTCCACCGAGGTGGCGTACCTGTCGAGCCGGTTCTTGTAGAAGCCGGGCGACGCGGACTCGTTGGCCTTGGTGTAACCCGAGGCGTAGCCGGTCCAGTTGGTGCCGGGGGAGGAGCCGAGGGCGCCGGTCACGGGTAACAGCGGCAGGTCCTCGTTGTTCTGGCAGCCGGCCCCGTCGAAGTGGGTGAGGCTGAAGTCCTCGATCGTGGTGTCGGAGTTGCGGTAGCCGGACGGCGAGGCCGTCGGTGTGTCGGGGCTGAACTGCACGCCGCCGAAGGGCACCACGGCGCCCGGGTACGTCGATCCGCCCGCACCGCCGCCGACGGGGTTCGGCGCGTTGCTGTCGTCGGTGCCGATGAACGGGTCGACGTACTGCGTGAGGTCGGCCGCTGCGGCGCGGGCCGGAGTCGAGGCGAATCCGCCGACGCCGAGGGTGGCCAGCAGGACGCTGCCGGCCACCGCGGCGACGCGGAACCTGAGGAGGGGTGAGAGCACGGGGGACCACCTTCGGCTGGAGACGGGTCGCGGCGGGAGAGCGGCGGCGAGCGGTCTCGGGGGAGGGGTGCGGTCATGGCTCCGAGCCATGTGAACGTTACCAAGCAGAACGCATTGTTTCCGCGCCGCCGATTGTGCGTCAAGCCTCTGATTCAACATCAAATACGGCTTGTGGCGCAGGACTTATGAGATGCATCGGTTGTCCGCACGGCTATTGACAGGCAGTCGGCCGCGCCCGCAGACTCCGGTCACTTGCGTGAACGTTACCAAGGCGCGTCCGGAGGACACCCTGATGACAGAACCCCTTTTGGAAGCCCGGAAGGTGAGCAAGCGTTACGGCCAGGTCCATGCCCTCCAGGGCGCCGACTTCACCGCCTACCCCGGCGAGGTCGTCGCGCTGATCGGAGACAACGGCGCAGGCAAGAGCACCCTGGTCAAGACGCTGTCCGGCACCATCCGGCCCGACGGCGGGCAGATCCTGGTGGACGGCGCACCGGTCGAGCTCACCAGCCCGCTCGATGCCAGGCGTTACGGGGTCGAGACCGTCTACCAGGACCTGGCGCTCGCCCAGGACCTCGACGCGGCGGCCAACCTGCACCTGGGCCGCGAGATCCACCGCCCCGGGCTGCTCGGCCGGCTCGGGGTCCTCGACCATGCCGCCATGCGCCGCTCGGCCGTCACCGCGTTCGCCGAACTCGGCGTCGACCTGCGGGATGTGGGCGTGCCCGTGGCGTCCCTGTCCGGCGGCCAGCGGCAGTCCGTCGCGGTGGCCCGCGCGGTCGCCTTCGCCAACCGCATCATCTTCATGGACGAACCGACCGCCGCACTCGGCGTGGTCCAGCGCGGCCGTGTGCTGGAGACCATCAGACGGGTCCGCGACCGGGGCATATCCGTGGTGCTGATCAGCCACAACATGCCCGAGGTCCTGTCGGTGGCCGACCGGGTCGAAGTCCTGCGACTGGGACGGCGGGTGGCGTCCTTCAACGCCGCGAACGCCTCGGTGGAGGAGCTCGTCGGCGCGATGACCGGCGCCCTGGACCCGCTGCCCGGCCCCGACGGAGCCGCAGGGACCGGCTCGCCCGGCCGCACCACGTCGGCAGAGCACTCCACCGGAAAGGACGGTGCCGCGTGAGCACCCAGGTACCAGACGAGGCGGCGGACACGACCACCGCACCGCCGAAGCCCCGGACGGCACCCGCCGTACCCGGCTGGGCGCGCCGCCTGGCCGCCGTGAACGAGGCCTGGACCTTCGGCGTCCTGGCCCTGCTCGTCGCGTTCTTCACCGCCGCCCGGCCCGACACCTTCCTGACCCGCTACGACATCACCCAGATCGCCACCAACGCGGCCATCTACCTGGTGCTCGGCGTCGGCATGACCTACGTGATCGTCGTCGCCGGCATCGACCTCTCCGTGGGTTCGGTCCTGGTGCTGTCCGCCGTGCTGTCCGCGGAGTACACCATCCACCACGGCGGTGCGGAGTCCGGCTGGGGCACCATCGGAGTGGCCACCGTGATCGCGCTGGTCACCGGCGTGGTCTGGGGCGCCCTGCAGGGCTGGCTGGTGGCGAAGGCCAAGGTCCCGCCGCTGATCGTCACCCTCGGAGGCTTCGGAGCCGCCCTCGGCATCGCCCAGATCATCACCGGCGGCCAGGACCCGACCGGCGCCGTCTCCAGCGAACTCCAGCACAGCGTCGGCTTCGGCAAGCTCTTCGGCCAGGTCCCCTGGCTTGTCGTCATCGCGTTCGCCACCACCGTCGTTTTCGGCCTGATCCTCGCCTTCACCCGGTTCGGCCGGTACACGTACGCCATCGGCTCCAACCCGGAGGCCGCCCGCCGGGTCGGCATCGACGTGGACCGGCACCTCGTCAAGATCTACGCACTGACCGGCCTGCTCTCCGGGCTCGGCAGTGTGATGTGGCTGGCGTACTTCGGCACCACCTCGATCGCCGGGCACTCCACCGACAACCTGAAGGTCATCACCGCCGTCGTGCTCGGCGGGGCGAGCCTGTTCGGCGGGCGCGGCAGCGTGCTCGGCGCGGTCATCGGCGTCTTCATCCCCGCCGTGCTCACCACCGGGCTGATCATCATGGACGTCCAGCAGTACTGGCAGGACGTCGCGATCGGCATCGTCCTGGTCGCGGCGGTCTACCTGGACCAGTTCCGCAGACGCGGCCGCGAACGGGGCTGAAGCCGCCGCGCCCCGTTCCGCCCCCGCCGACGTCCCTGCCGGCGTCCCCGCCGGGGCCTCCCTCCCTCCCTCTCCTCCTCTCCGTCAGATTCCCTCCCTCAGAAGGAAGTTCACCATGCTCGGATCCAGCAGACCCGGAACGATCGCCCGCTCGTGCGCCGTCCTCGCCCTGGTCGTCGCCGGCACCGCCGCCTGTGGCAGTGACGGCGGCAGCGGCCCGGCCGGCTCCAAGGGCACCACGCTGAAGCTCATCACCGGCGTCAAGAGCGACCCGTTCTACATCACCATGGCGTGCGCCGCCCAGGCGGAGGCCGAGAAGCGGGGGGTCAAGCTCACCGTGGACGGTTCGGCGCAGTGGGACGTCGCCGTGCAGCGGCCGATCGTCGACTCGGTCGCCGCCTCCCGCCCCGACGGCCTGCTGATCTCCCCGGTGGACACCGCGGCCCTCACGCCGGCGCTGTCGCAGTTGCAGAACTCCGGCACCAAGGTCGTCCTGGTCGACACCACGGTCAGCGACACGTCCATCGGCGTCTCCCGGATCTCCTCCGACAACGAGGCCGGTGGCCGCACCGCCGCCAAGGCCCTGGCCGAGCTGATGGGCGACAAGGGCTCGGCCATCGTGATCAGCGTCAAGCCCGGCGTGTCCACCACGGACGCCCGGATCAAGGGCTTCTCCGAGGAGATGAAGGCCAACCACCCCGCCATCACGCTGCTCCCGGTCCTCTACGACAACGACCTGCCCGCGACGGCCGCCTCCCAGATCCAGGCCACCCTGGCCGCGCACCCCGACCTCGGCGGGGTCTTCGCGGGCAACACCAACACCGCGCAGGGCGTCTCCACCGGCCTGCAGGCCGCGGGCAGGCAGGGCAAGGTCAAGGTCGCCGCGTTCGACGCGGAGCCCGACGAGATCACCGCCCTGAAGAACGGCACCCTGGACATCCTGGTCGCCCAGGACCCGGCCGGCATCGGCGTCCAAGGGGTCGACCAGGCGCTCGCCGCCATCGAGAAGAAGGAGGTGACCGCGCAGATCGGCACCACGATGGTGGCCATCACCAAGGCGAACATGGACGACCCCGCGGTCAGCAAGTACATCTACAAGGCCGCCTGCTGAACCCGGCGGACCGGATCCGTCCGGCGCCCGCCCGCGCGTACCGCTGAAGCGGAGGCAGGGGGCCGCAGCCCTCGGGCCGGCCCCCGCCCACCGGCCCCCGCCCACCGACCCCCGCCCACCGGCCCCTGCCCACCAGCTCCCGCTCACCGGCCTGCCCACCGGCCCCCCGCCCACCGGCCCCTGCCCACCAGCTCCCGCTCACCGGCCTGCCCACCGGCCCCCCGCCCACCGGCTCCCGCCCACCGGCTCCCGCCCACCGGCTCCCGGGCACCCCACACACCACGGAGGCACCATGTCCGATGTCGACCCGACCCGCGGAGACGATGTGAGAACGACGCCGTCACGCCGGGCGCTGCTCAGGAGCGCGGTCGGCGCCGCCGGGCTCGCGGCGGTGTCCGGGGGCCTGCTGACGGCCTGCGGCAGCGACCCGAAGCCCGCTCCGTCAGGCGGCGGGGCGCCCGGCTCCACCACGGTCGGCGGCACGGTCACCTTCGGGTCCAACTACTCGGACCCGTCCGCGAAGTCGGCCTTCGCGGCACTCACCACCGCGGCGTCCGCCGCCGTCGGCGGGGTGGACATCAAGATCAACACGGTCGACCACAACACCTTCCAGCAGAACATCACCAGCTACCTCCAGGGCACCCCCGACGACCTGTTCACCTGGTTCGCCGGATACCGCATGCAGTACTTCGCCGCGCAGGACCTCGCCCAGCCGCTGGACGACGTGTGGGAGAAGATCGGCGGCAACTTCGGCGAAGCCGCGAAGAAGCTCTCCACCGGACTCGACGGCCACCAGTACCTGGTGCCGATGTACAACTACCCGTGGGTCGTCTTCTACAGCAAGAGCCTCTTCGCCAAGCACGGATACACCGTGCCCACCACCTGGGACGCGTACGTGGCGCTGGCGAAGAGGATGAAGTCCGACGGCCTGGTACCGATCGCCTTCGGCGACAAGGACGGCTGGCCGGCGCTCGGCACCTTCGACATCCTCAACATGCGGATCAACGGCTACGACTACCACATCAAGCTGCTGAAGCACGAGATCCCGTGGACCGACCAGGGGGTGTACACCGTCTTCCAGCACTGGGCCGAACTCATGCCGTACGTACAGAGCGGCGCGAACGGGCGGATCTGGCAGGACGCGGTGAAGAGCCTGGAGAGCGGCGCGGCCGGCATGATGTTCCAGGGCAGCAACCAGGTCGCCGCGCAGTACGTCACGGACAAGGCCGACCTGGCCGACCTCGACTTCTTCCCCTTCCCCGCGGTCGACCCGCGGTGGGGACAGGACTACATGGACGCCCCCACCGACGGGTTCATGCTCAGCCGCAAGGCCAGGAACCCGGCCGCCGCCAAGGCCGTCCTGGAGTACATCGGCAGCGGCCGGGCCGAGGCCGAGTACCTGAGGACCGACCAGTGGGACGTCGGCCTCGCCAAGGGCCTGCAGGTGCCGACGTACAACGCCATCCAGCAGAAGTCGGTCGCCGCGATATCCGGTTGCAAGGCCGTGGCCCAGTTCATGGACCGCGACGCCGACCCGGCGATGGCCACCGCGATGATCTCGGTCATCCAGAAGTTCATCGACGACCCGAGCACCGGGAACATCGCCGCGCTGCAGAAGAGCGCGGAGACCCAGGCGAAGGCGATCTACACCTGATGAACTCCCCTTCCCAGGCACCCGGCCGGGTGCCGGCGGCGACCGGGGCGCCGGCCCCGGCCCGCCGCCGGCGGGGCGTCCGGACACTGACGCCCCGCGACCGCATCGTCGCCGCCGTCCTGCTGGGCATCCCGCTCCTGCTCGACCTCGCCCTCGTGTGGTTCCCGGCGGCCGGCACCACCCTGCTCTCCTTCACCCGGTGGAACGGCGTCGGATCCCTGCACGCCGACCCGTGCGATCCGAAGCTGCCGTCGGTGCTCAACAACGGCTGCCTGTACGGCATCCAGAACTACCACCAGGCCGCCACCGTCAGTCCGGAGTTCTGGCCGGCCGTCCGGCACAACCTGATCTGGCTGGCCGTCTTCGTGGTGATCGCCACCCCGCTCGGCATGCTCTTCGCCGTGCTCCTCGACCGCGGCCTCCGCGGCAGCCGCATGTACCAGAGCATCCTGTTCCTGCCGGTCATGCTGTCGCTCGCCCTGGTCGGCATCATCTGGGAGTTCATGTACTCCCAGAACTACGGGCTGATCAACGTGGTCCTCGGGCGCACCGGCGACGGCGACGCCATCGACTGGCTCGGCGATCCGCACCTCAACCTGTGGGCGGTGCTGACCGAGGCCACCTGGCGGCAGTCCGGGTACGTGATGGTGCTCTACCTGGCCGGCCTCAAGGCGGTCGACCCGACGCTGCGCGAGGCCGCCGTGATCGACGGCGCCAACGCCTGGCAGACCTTCCGGCGGGTGGTCTTCCCGGTGATGCGGCCGGTCAACATCGTCATCATGGTGGTCACCGTCATCGAGTCGCTGCGCGCCTTCGACCTGGTGTACATCACCAACAAGGGCATCAACGGCCTCGAACTGCTCTCGGTGCTGGTCACCTCGAACATCGTCGGGGAGACCCAGCGCGTCGGCTTCGGCTCCGCACTCGGAGTGGTGCTGCTGGCGATCTCGCTGGTACCCATCACCGTCTTCCTCCACCAGACCTTCCGCCGGGAGGACACGCCGTGAGCACCGACACCCTCGCCCGGACCCCCGCCACCTCCACGGCCGCGGGGGGCCGCCCGCCGAAACGCCCGCCCGCCCGGGTCGCCGCGCAGCTGTTCCTGGTCACCGCCTCGCTGCTGTGGCTGCTGCCGATCGCCTTCACCCTCTACGTGGCCGTCCGCCCCTACTCCGACACCCGCAGGTACGGATACGTCTCGCTGCCGCGGCACCTGACGCTCCGCAACTTCACCGACGCCTGGTCGCAGTCGGACATGCCGCACTTCTTCCGGAACTCCGCGCTGATCACCGTGCCCGCGGTGATCGTCGTGCTGGTCCTCGCGTCGGGGGCGGCCTTCGTCCTCACCCGGCTGAGGCTCAGGGTCAACGTGGCCCTGCTCATCCTCTTCACGGCCGGCAACCTGCTGCCGCAACAGGTCGTCATCACCCCGCTGTACCGGATGTACCTGAAGATCCACGTGCCGACGGCCCTGGCCGACAGCGGGCTCATGTACAACTCGGCCCTCGGCCTGATCGCCATCAACGTGGCGTTCCAGCTGGGCTTCTGCGTGTTCGTGCTGAGCAACTACATGAAGTCGATCCCCGGGGAGATGTACGAGGCCGCGCTCGTCGACGGGGCCGGCCTGTGGACCCGCTTCTGGCGGCTCACCGTGCCGCTCTGCCGGCCCGCCCTGGCCGCCCTCGCCACCCTGCTGACCACCTGGATCTACAACGACTTCTTCTGGGCCGTCACCCTGATGTCCTCCGGCGACAAACGCCCGGTCACCTCCGCCCTCGCCAACCTGCAGGGACAGTTCGTCAGCAACCAGAACCTGATCGCTGCGGGCGCCGTGATCGCCGCGATCCCGACGCTGGTCGTCTACCTGCTGCTCCAGCGGCAGTTCATCGCCGGGCTCGCGCTCGGATCGAGCAAGGGCTGAGTCCGCGGCGGTCCGCTGCGCCCTTATGGGCCACCGCGGACGCTTGCCGCCGTGCACCTTTCAGGAAAAGGTTGGTGACGGCCGATCGGCCGACGGGGGTCCGCATCACCCGGCCGGCGCCCCCCGAGGGCCGGGTGGCACTCCGCCGTAACCGGTGCCCCGCCGTGCCCGGGACGCCGGGCACCGTAGGATGCACTCCGGCGCTTGGGCAGACCGGCAGGCGATCCGGGAAGCGTGCCGAGGAGGAGGCTTGTGAAGCGCCCGACGATGAAGGACGTGGCCCAGGCGGCGGGGGTCAGCCTCATGACGGTCTCCCGGGTGATCTCCAGCGAACCGGGAGTGTCGCCCGACACCGCCGCCCGGGTCGAGCAGGCGGTGCGCAGACTCGGCTACCAGCGCAACGACAACGCGCGCAACCTGCGGCAGAAGAACCTCGGGACCTCCACGATCGGCCTGGTCGTCGACGACCTCGCCAACCCCTTCTACGCCCTGATGGCCCGCTCGGTCGAGGACGAGGCGCACCGCCGCGGCTACGTCGTCCTGGTCGGCAGCACGAACGACGAGCCGCGCCGGGAACGCGAGGTCATCGCCGCGTTCACCGCCCGCCAGGTCGACGGCCTGATCATCGTGCCCACCATCGGCAGCCACGGCTTCCTCAAACCGCCCATGGAGGCGGGCACCCAGGTCGTCTGCGCCGACCGCCCCGCCAAGGGCCTCGACGTGGACACCGTCACCGTCGACAACCGGGACGGTGCGAAGGGCGCCGTCGCCCACCTGCTGGGCCACGGTCACACCCGGATCGCCTACCTCGGCGACCGCTACGAGATCTGGACCCAGCGGGAGCGCTACGCCGGCTACCTGGACGCCCTCGCCGCCCACGGACTGCACGCAGACCCCGACCTCGTACGGCACGGGCTGCGCTCCCACCGGGAGGCGCGGGCCGCCCTGGCCGGCCTCCAGGCCCTGGCCGATCCGCCGACCGCCCTGTTCAGCAGCAACGACCTCATCACCCTCGGCGTGCTCGACGGCCTGGACCACCCCGCCCCGATGGCGGTCGTCGGATTCGACGACCTGCCGCTCGCCAAGCAGCTGGAACCGCCGCTGACCGTCGTCAGCCAGGACCCGGCCACGGTCGGCAGCACCGCGGCCAACCTGCTGTTCTCCCGGATAGCCGGCGATCGCTCCGCCCCGCGGAAGGTCGTCCTGCTGACCCGCCTCGTCGTGCGCAGCTCGGGGGAGCACCCCGTCCGGCGAACGGCCGCGGGGGCACCGGTCCCGCTGCGGGCAGCCGACTGACCCGCGGCCGCACGCCTGCGGGTATCCGACCGGCCCGCGGCCGCACGCCCCGGAACGTCCGGATGTCCCGGGACCCGGCCCCGGAGAGGAGATCCGGAGGGCCGGGCCCGGGACGGTGCCCGGGGTGCGAGCCGGGGCGGGGCCGGGAGCCACGGTGGGCGGGTGGCCCTAGGCGGGCTGCAGCGTTGTCCAGCGCTGGTTGACGTTGCCGTTGCAGTCCCACAGCACCAGTCGCGTGCCGTCCGTCGTGGAGGAGGCCGGATCGTCGAGGCAGCGTCCGGACACCGGGTTGCGGTACCCCCCGTTGTAGGCCTGCCAGACCTGGTTGGCGCCGCCGTTGCAGTCCCAGATCTGCATCCTGGTGTTGTTGGCGGTGCCGCGGGCCTCCGCGTCCAGGCACTTGCCCATCGACCGCAGGGTGCCGTCGGCGTACGCGTTCCACCACTGCGCCTGGGTGCCGTTGCAGGACCAGATCTGCACGGCGGTGCCGTTGGCGGTGCTGCCGGCGTTGACGTCCAGGCACTTGCCGGCGATGCCGGACTGCACCTGGCCCCCGAGGGCGACGGGCGCCTTGATCCAGCCTGCGGCGTCGGCGGCCTGGATGCCGGAGTTGAAGGCGGTGGCCATCTTCTCGAAGCCGTTGTCGTTCGGGTGCAGCGAGTCGGACAGGTCGGCGGCGGTCAGGGCGCCCATGTCGACGAGGCGGACGTGCTTGCCGGCGGACTGCTTCGCCTGGACGATGCCGGGCAGCTTCTGGTTGAAGGCGGGCCGGTTCGCCTCCTCGGTCGCGCTGGTGGAGATGATCAGGGAGCCGACCAGGACGGTGGCGTCCGGGGCGCCCCGGGTGATCTGGTCGATCACGGCGCTGAGGCGGTCGGCGGCCGTGGGCACCTCGTAGTTCTGGTTCAGGTCGTTGGTGCCGATCTCCAGCAGCACCACGTTGGGCCGGTAACGGGCCACGGTCGCGTCCGTGATGCCGGCGATCTGGTCGATCCGCCAGCCCGAGTGGCCCTCGTTGTCGGGATCGGCCATCGGTCCGTTGCGGACGGAGCCCACGAAGTCCAGCGCGTGGCCCTCCGCGGTCAGCTGGTTGGCGAGGAAGCCCCGGTAGCTGTTGCCGCTGGGGCTGCCGATGCCCCAGGTGATCGAATTGCCGAGGGGCAGTACCCGTAATGCTGCGGGTGCGGCGGCAGCGGCCCGGGCGTCCGCGGCCGTGGCGGTCGTCGCCGGCAGCAGGGCGGCGAGGCCGGAGGCGACGGCCAGCGCGGCGAGCAGGCCCGCTGTGGATCGTTTGGTCATGGTTCCTCTTCGAGGTCGGCGGATCGGTAGGTGCGGTGAGGTCCGTGCCCGGTGCGGCCAGGGGAGGCGCACCGGGTACGGACGAGGGGGGCACGGACGAGGGGGGCACGGCCGTCCGGACGCGCGACGGCCGTGCCCCGCCGATGAAGACCGACCGGCAATGGGGCCCGGGCTCACGGGCGTCCGGGCGGACGGTGTGAGGGGTGGTGGTGTCCGCCCGGGCGCCGTGGGTCGGTCAGGAGGCCACGGGCACGTTCCACTTCTGGTTCGCGCCGCCGTTGCAGTCCCAGATGTCGATCTGGACGCCGTTGGTGGTGTCGAACCCGGGGACGTCGAGGCAGCGGCCGGAGACCGGGTTCACCAGGGTGCCATTGGTCGGCTCCCAGCGCTGGTTGGCACCGCCGTTGCAGTCCCACAGCTCGACCGGGCTGCCGTTCGCGGTGGCGGCCCCGGTGATGTCCAGGCACTTGCCGTTGACCTGGAGGGTGCCGCTGTTCTGCGTCCACTGCTGGGCGCTGGAGCCGTTGCAGTCCCACACGTCGACCTTGGTGCCGTTGGCGTTCGAGGCGGTGTAGTCGTCCAGGCACTTCGCGGAGTTCAGGCCCGAGGTGATCGGGCCGACCGGGGGCTGCGCGATCCCGCTGCCGGCGACGATCGACAGGTTGTCGAACTGGTCGGTGCGGTAGCCCTGGATGCCGAGGCCCGCCTGGCCGGACAGGAACGACGAGTCGGTGACCGTGCCGATCTGGTTGCCGTCGACCTTGGCGGTGAGCCGGGTGCCCTGGAAGACGAACGACAGGTTGTGCCAGGTGCCGGTGCCCAGTGCGGTGGTGGTGCCGGTGGCCAGCGTGTGGTTGGAGCCGTCGGTGTACATCTTCTCGATCCACCACTGCCCGGTGTCGCGGATGCGCAGGTAGTACGCGTTCATGTGCGACTGCGGGCGCTGCTGGGTGTTGGCGCGGCCGATCAGTTCGGTGGTGCCCGCACCGCGCAGGAAGACGTCGGCGCTGACGGTGTAGTTGGACCAGGTCGTGTCGCCGATCAGCGAGTAGGAGTCCGAGTCGTCCTGCCACTCGATCGGCTTGACCGGTGCCATCTGCTGCAGGCACCGGCCCGAACGGCCGCCCGCGCACGTCTGGACCTCGTAGGAGCCCTGCATGTCGGACAGGTAGGTGGCCTCGTCGTTGATGGCAACGTTGTCAAAGTTGTCGGCGTAGGGCAGCGCGAGCGGGTGCGCGGCCGGTGCGGTCGCCGTGCCCTTGCCCTGGCCGGTCGTCGTGCTGACGGTGTAGACGTATCCGGGCTGCATGGTCAGCGAGTAGGAGCCGTTGCTCGGGGTGATGTCCTGGGTGTGGACGAAGGAGGTCGCCGGGCTCGGCGAGTTCACCCTGGTGGCCCACACGTGCACGGTGCCGGTCGACAGACCGCCCTGCACGTGGAAGTTGGCGGTCTGCGTGCCGGTGGAGGTGGTGGTCTCCAGGATGGTGGAGTAGTCGGAGTTGGTGTTCGACCTGATCGTCACGTAGGTGCCGTTGGACTCCGTGCCGCCGAGGTAGCCGGAGGCGGAGTCGATGAACTTCCAGCCCGGCTGGGTGAACTGGGTGACCTGGGCGGTGGCCCAGGTGCTGGCGCCGATGGTGTAGTTGCCCGACCAGGGGGAGTTGGCGGTGGCCAGGCCGACGGTGTTGTACGGCAGGTTGGGGTAGATCGCGGCGATCAGCGGCCAGTTGAAGTAGCTGACCATCTTCGCGTCGATGTAGCCCCGGGTGATGGCACGGATCAGCGCCGGAGCGCCGGTGTTCATGTCCTGCGAGCCGTTCTCGCTGTCCCACAGCGGCTTGCCGTTGTTCTTCGCCGCAGTGCTGCTGGAGCAGGAGTTGGCGTTTCCACCGTCGCCGCCCTCGCAGGAGTAGTGCGCGCCGATGATCGCGACGGCGTCGTTGAACGCCTTGTTCTTGGCCATGTCGTCGGCGACGCCCCAGCCGCTGTCGTCGGCGACGAGCTTCACGCCGGAGTACCCGGCGTTGTTCAGCGCCGAACGCAGCTGGACGAACCAGTTCGCGTCGTGGCCGCGCTCGTTCCAGCCGCCGAGGTAGCTGATGGTCAGGCCGTGCTGCTTGGCACAACCGAGCCAAGAGATCAGGTAGTTGATGGTGTCGGTGGACCAGAAGCCGCCGTTGATCCAGCCGGGCGCGGTCCACGCCAGCCCGTACAGGCCGATGGCGGGGTTGCGGGCCTTCGCCTGCTCGGCCAGCCAGAACTCGTAGCCGGCGTTGCAGTTGATCACGCCACGGCTGTGCTCGATCGACGGCTCCGAACCGTCGGTGGAGTTGGCGTCACCGCCGATCTCCAGCTTCAGCAGCTGCAGGTTCGCGCCGTACCCGGGCTTGAACAGGTAGTCCAGGATCTGCGCCTGCTGCGCGGCCGGATAGTCCTTCAGCAGACGGGAGTTGCCGCCTCCGCCGCTGATCGCGCCGATGCCGTCGAACGTGCGGCCGCCCTGGCCGCCGTCCACGGTGATCGTCGTCGTGGCCGCCTGGGACGGAGTGGCGCCGACCGCGAGCATCGCGGCGATCAGCCCCAACAACCACAGCGGGAGGAGTTTTCGGGTGTACTTCATCTGAAGGCCTTTCGGCTCGGGAGCCGCGCACGGCGTGCGGTGGCGTGCGCGACTCGGTTGACGTACGGATCCGTGGCTCCACGGCACCGGGTCGGCGTGCGGTGCGCGGAGCCGGGCTTCGTGCGGGTGCGACTGCCTCCCCGTCGGCCGACCGGCACCCGACCGGCCGTGGGTGGGCCGGTCGGGTGCCGGTCGGGATCCGGTCGGGCGGCCGACGGGTCGGTGGCGCGGCCCGCAGGCGGTCAGCCCGCGGCGTTGAGTAGGTCCAGCACGCTCTGCTGGCAGCCGTAGTCGGTGCTGCCGGCCCCACCGGCCCAGTGCGGCCCGTACTGGTCGAGCGGGTTGCGGTCCTTGGTGTAGGCGGAGTTGGCCCAGGAACTGAGGGTCGAGGCGTACGGGTGGTCGGCGAGCTGGGTGTTGAGCCGGCCGAGCCCGCGGACGTAGGCGCCCTTGAAGGACGGGCCGTCACCGGTGCAGCCGTCGCCCTCGCCGGGCTCGCGCAGCACCCCGCCGCTCTGGAGCCGGGTGGTGGAGGCGTTCGCGAGGGTGCGTGCGGTGGTCAGCAGGCTCGCGTCACCGGTCGCCCGGTAGAGCTCGGTCAGGCCGCCGAGTACCACGCCCTGGTTGTACGTCCAGGTGGGCTGCCCGTTGTTGGCGCAGGCGTCGTTCAGCCCGTCGTTGATCATGTGGTCGGAGTTGATCATCTTGCTGTTCTGGAACCAGGTCCACTCGTTCCTGGCCCGGTTCAGGTAGGTGGTGTCCCCGGGGATGCGGTTGTGCAGGGCGGCGGTGAGCTGGAGGAACAGCTCGTTGGTGATCGCGTTCTTGTAGTTGCCGTTCGTGCTCCAGCGCACCCCGCCGCCGCAGGTGCTGTTCCAGTTCGCGAACATGTGGTCGGCGTCGGCGCGTGCCGTGTTGAGGTACCGGCTGTCGCCGGTCCGGTCGTAGGCGGCCACCCAGGCGAGCCCCCACCAGCCGGTGTCGTCGAGGTACTCGTTGGTGAAGTTGCCGCCCTGGGCGCCGATGTTCTTGTTGTACGTGTCGGCGATCGCGTACATGTAGCTGCCCATGCCGCTGACCCGGGCGTTGTCGATGATCGCCGTCAGCGCGTTGGCGCTGGTCCACCAGCCGTTGCCGCCGAAGAGCTTGGTGGTGCGGTCGAACGACATCATGAGTGCGGTCGCCGCCGCGGTGCGCCGATCGCCGGCGTTCCAGGTGGTCCGGGCCCATGCTGTGCACGTGATGCCGGTGCCCACCCGGCCGCACGCCCGGAGCGCGCCGACGCCCTGGACGTTCCAGTCGTCCACGTTGTACATCAGCGTGCGCCAGCTGTTGCCCCCGGACGGCACGCTGGTGTCGCCGAGCTTGCTGCCGTTCGTCCAGGTCCGGCCGCCGTCCATCGAGCGGTCGAGCCACACCTCGTCGCCCGCCGCGCCGTTGGCGATCGAAGCCCAGCCCATCGCGTCCGTGTCGTCGAAGTGCAGTACGACGGAGCGGCCGGACAGGGTGGCGGACACCGGCTGGCGGTCCTGGGGGCTGAGCGAGGGGTCCCTGGTGTCGCAGTACTTGTTGCACACCGCTGCCGCGGTCGAAGCCGCCGTGGCAGTCCCGGTCAGGCCTGACAACGTTGTCGCCATGGTCGTGCAGAGGAGGGCGGCACAGAGTGATCTGGGCATACGCATGAGGAACTCCTAGGTACGCGTGGGGGGTGCGACGGCCCGGCGTGGGGGGCCGGCCGGGGGAGCGCTCTCCAGGAAGCTAGCCAGCCGTCGATGCTCCGTCAATGGTCTGAACATGTCGACAATCCGCGACGAGTGCCGGCAGGAGTCTCCGGCCGGTGTCGGCGCGGCCGCCCGAAACGGGGCAGAACCTGCTGGTGGCCCGGCAGTTCGGCTGCGGCCGGTCGCGCTCCGATCGGGTTTCGTCGGAGCGCGACGACCTGCGGGGTGGCCGTGAATCTTCGACGGGTTCGGTCGACCTCGTTGACAAGTGTCCACAACTTCCCCTTTGCTGGCCGACGTTCGAGTCCGACGGTCCGGCGAAAGCCGCAACTGCCCAACTCTGGAGCCGCATGATGAAGCGATGGCGTATTCCCGTCGCGGCCGGTCTGATGATCCTCGGGCTTGCCGCGCCCCCGACAGCGACAGCGGAGGCGGCCGTGGCCGCAGTGTCGGACCCGGCGTCCCTGGTCAACCCGCTGCTCGGAACGTCGCACGAGGGCAACACCTTTCCCGGCGCCGACGCGCCGTTCGGCATGGTCCAGTGGAGTCCCGACACTCCGTCACGGCCGCCGGGGGGTGACTATGCCTATTCTGACAACGTTGTCACAGGGTTCAGCCTGAACCACCTCTCCGGGCCCGGCTGCGGTGCGATGGGCGACATCCCGGTCCTGCCGACCGTCGGAGGCGTCGACGGCGGTGCGACGGTCGGCTTCTCGCACGCCAACGAGTCGGCGAGCGCGGGCGCCTACTCGGTCAACCTCAACAACGGCGTGAACACCGAGCTCACCACGACCGCCCGGTCCGGGATGGCGCGCTTCACGTTCCCCTCGACCACCCAGGCCAACCTGCTGTTCAAGCTGAACGCGGACAAGGCCACGAACCTCCACTTCAACAAGGTGAGCAGCACCGAGGTCAGCGGCTCGGTGGACGCCGGCCTCTTCTGCGCGTCCAGCCCGTCGTACACCGCGTACTTCGACATGGTCTTCGACCGGCCGATCACCTCCACCGGCACGTTCAACGGCGGCAACTCGATCACCTTCGACACCACGGGCACCCGCACGGTGCAGGCGAAGGTCGGCCTCTCCTACGTCTCGATCGCCGGCGCCACCGCCAACCGGGTGGCGGAGAACCCGAACTGGGACTTCAACGCCGTCCGCACCGCAACGCACAACGCCTGGAACAGCGTTCTGGGCCGGGTCTCGGTCACCGGCGGCACCTCGGACCAGCAGAAGGTGTTCTACACCGCGCTGTACCACGCGCTGCTGCATCCGAACCTGATCAGCGACAGCGACGGGAGGTACTGGGGCTTCGACCGCCAGGTGCACACCGTCAGCGGTCGGCAGAAGGCGCAGTACGGCACCTACTCCGGCTGGGACATCTACCGCACGCAGGCCCAGCTGGAGGCCCTGGTCGCCCCGCAGCAGGCCAGTGACAGCGCACAGTCGCTGGTCAACGACTTCGCCCAGGGCGGCTTCCTGCCGAAGTGGTCGCTGAACTCGGCGGAGACGCAGGTGATGAACGGCGACCCGGGGCCGGCCATCATCGCCGACTACTACGCCTTCGGCGCACGGGACTTCGACACCGCCGCGGCCAAGAACGCGATGGTCAGGCAGGGCACCACCAGCAACCCCATCCGGATGGGCCTGGACCTGCAGACCAAGTACGGGTACCTGCCCGCGGACGGCGCCTACCCGCGCGACTTCTACGGCTCGGTGGCCACGCTCCTCGAGTACTCGGCGCAGGACTTCGCGACCTCCGCGTTCGCGGGCGCACTCGGCGACACCACCACGCGGGACCAGTTCGCCAATCGGGCACAGGACTGGCGCAACGTGTTCAACCCCGCCTCCGGCTTCATGCAGCCGAAGCTGAAGGACGGTTCCTGGCGCAGTGGCTTCAACGCCACCAGCAGCGACCAGTTCGTCGAGGGCACCTCCTGGCAGTACACCGGCGCCGTCCCCCACAACATCCGCGGTCTCGCCGACGCGATGGGCGGCAACGCCAAGCTCGCCGCCTACCTCGACAGCGTCCTCTCCGACTTCCACGGCTCCGGCGGCTCCCACGCCGATCTCGGCAACGAGCCCTCCATCGAACTCCCCTGGGAGTACGACTACATCGGCCAGCCCTGGAAGACCCAGAAGATCGTCCGTGACGTCCAGAACCAGCTCTGGCCCAACAACCCGGCCAACTGGAGCGTGGGCAACGACGATCTCGGCACCATGAGCGCCTGGTACGTCTTCTCCGCCATGGGCTTCTACCCCGAGACCCCCGGCACCGGCGACCTGGCTCTCGGCTCACCCCTGTTCACCAACGTCACCGTCTCCCTCGCCAACGGCAGCAAGCTCACCGTCAACGCACCGCAGGCTGCCACCAACGCCCCCTACGTCCAGAGCGCCACCCTCAACGGCGCCAACTGGAACAACGCCTACCTCCCGGCCAACGCCGTGATCAACGGCGCCACCCTGGACCTCACCCTGGGCACCACCGCCAACACCAACTGGGCCACCGGCGCGAGTTCCGCACCCCCCTCCTACAACGGCAACGGCGGCGCGAAGCCGCCCGGCCCGCAGCCCGCCCCCACCGGAGCGGTCACCTCGGGCCTCAACACCGCCAAATGCCTCGACGACTTCGGTGGGTCGTCCACCGCCGGCACCGTCGTGGACATCTGGGACTGCAACGGCACCCCCGCCCAGCAGTGGACGTTCAGCGGCGGAACGCTGCAGGTCAACGGCAAGTGCCTGGACATCACCGGCGGTGGCACCACCAACGGCAGCCTGGTCGAGATCTGGGACTGCACCGGTGGCACCAACCAGCAGTGGCAGGCCCGCAACGGCGCACTCGTCAACCCCGTGAGCGGACGCTGCCTCGACATCCCCGGCTTCAACACCACCAACGGCACCCGGCTCGACATCTGGGACTGCGACAACGGCGCCAACCAGAAGTGGAACCTGCCGGGCTGAGGCCGGCCGGCGGGTCCCCCGGGCCCGGCCGACGGGCGGTTCGGGGTCACGGCACGCGCCACGACCCCGAACCGCCGTCACCCTCGCGACCGGAAGAGGAAGGAGCGATTCCTACCCTCTCCGTCCGTCGGAGACGCCGTGAGCGGACCGGCCACCGCTGCCCGGTCCACGGGCCCCGGGGTGGCGGCCATCCGGATGCTCACCCGTGCAGTGCACCGACCGCGTGTGCTCGACCGCCGGTGGCCGAGGAGCCGTTGATGGTTGAGTGGGACCATGGACGGCATCGAGATCGACGAGAACCTGGTGCGCTCCCTGGTGAGGGAACGGCACCCGGACCTGGCGGGGCTGGACATCCGTAGGGTGGCCGGCGGCTGGGACAACCAACTGTGGCGTCTTGGATCAGAGTTGGCCGTACGCATGCCGCGTACGGAGCGAGCGCCCGCCCTCCTGCGCAAGGAGTTCCGGTGGCTGCCCGCTCTGGCGCCGCGCCTTCCACTCCCGGTCCCGATCCCGCTGCGGATCGGTGAACCGTCCGCGCTCTTCCCGCGGCCGTGGACCATCGCCACCTGGGTGCCCGGCGAACCGGCCGACCACGCCCCGATCAGCCACGATCGTGCGGCTGACACCATGGCGGCCTTCCTCGGGGCGCTCCATACGGAGGCGCCCGCCGACGCGCCGATCAGTCCCGACCGCGGAGTTCCCCTCCGGACGCTCACGGACGGCTTCGGGAAGCTGGTCGGGGAAGTGGCTTCCGGCGGGGCTGCCGACGACCTCCGGCACGTCCGGGACATCTGGGACGAGGCCCTCGCGGCCCCCGCCTGGGAGGGCCCGCCGGTATGGCTGCACGCCGATCTCCACCCGGCGAACGTCGTCGTCTCGGACGGCACGCTCTCGGGCGTGATCGACTTCGGCGACATGTGCGCGGGCGATCCGGCAGTCGATCTCGCGGCGGCGTGGGTCCTGCTTCCCGCAGGCGCGGCACCGCGGTTCTTCGACGCGTACGCACGGGCGGACGAGGCGATGATCCGCCGCGCCCGAGGGCTGGCCGCCCTGAAGAGCCTCTTCCTCATCCTCATGGGCCAGGCCGGAGAACGGGGCCTTCCAGGCGGCAAGCCGACCTGGGGACCCGCGGGCCGGGCAGCCCTCGACCGCGTTCTGGCATCGGCCCGGCCGGATCACAAGGCGCACTGAGACGGCAGCGCCGCCACGACCGGATGGTCCCGTCCGATCGGGCCGAGCTTCGCGCTGCTGCCGGGGGAGCCCAGGTCGGCGAAGAACTCGGCGTTCACGGTGGTGAAGTGCTGCCAGTCCTGCGGTGTGTCGTCCTCGAAGAAGATCGCTTCGACCGGGCACACGGGCTCGCAGGCGCCGCAGTCGGTGCACTCGTCCGGGTGGACGTAGAGCATGCGCTCTCCCTCGTAGATGCAGTCGACAGGGCACTCGTCGATGCATGCCTTGTCCTTGACGTCCACACAGGGCATGGCGATCACAAACGTCATCGAACTGCCGTCCTCTCCGGATGGGTGCTGAGTGCCGTTCCGACACGGCCGACCGTAGGGCCTCAAGTAAGCTTGAGGTCAAGTGGAGGAGACCCGTATGGCGAGCGACCGTTCCGACAACGTCCGGGCGACCCCGGACGACTGGCTGAGCATCGGCGAGGTGAGCGTGCGGACCGGGGCGGCCGTCTCCGCACTGCGGTTCTACGAAGAACTCGGCCTGATCGCCTCCGAACGCGACCATCGCAACCAGCGCCGCTACCCGCGGCACATGCTGCGCCGTGTCGCGTTGATCTCGGTGGCGAAACGGATCGGCATCTCGTTGCAGGATCTCCAGGAGGCGTTCGCCGACGTGCCGCTCGACCGTCCGCCGAGTCACCAGGAGTGGCAGCGTGCCTCGCGCGGCTGGAAGCGCCGACTGGAGGAGCGCCGGCAGACCATCGAGCGCCTGGAGACCGAGCTCACCGGGTGCATCGGCTGCGGATGTCTCTCGATGAAGGCCTGCGCCCTGCTGAACCCCGGTGACGCGCTCGCCGGGGACGGTGTCGGGGCCCGGCGGTTGTGAGGGGCGGCCTCGTTCGTCCCGTGCCACCTGTGTCGGGTCACTTCGGCAGTTCACCGTCGCCGACTCCGGCCACCGCAGCCGCACCGCCCTGCGTGCCCGACTGTGGTGGCGTAGCAGGAGCGCCTGCCATGGCCGGGAGGTTCCGGCCGTTCGGCGCCGGGGGCGGCGCCTCGCGTCCGGGCCCGGCGGGCGGGCGTCGGGCCCGGACGTGTCACCCGCAATAAGGTCCCGCACCCGGGCGCGGAAATCTGTGCTGGCGAGAGTAGACATCGCCTGGTGGCGTGTGTAACGTTCCTGGTGTTGGAAGAGCAGGACAGCTGAACGGGCAGACACGAACTGCCCGGGCGGTCATGCAGTCGGCGGTACCAGTAGTGATGCAGGAGGCGTGCAGGTCGTCAGTACGCGGGACCCGGTTGCAGTCGGGGTTCCGGCGGAAGGCGGGTGACCTGCCAGGCGTCGCGGGCCCGGTTGTGCGTGGGGTCCGAGACGGTGGCGGTTGCGCACGTACGACGCAGTACCGGCAGCACTCGGCCGTACGGGGACCCGCAGGAGTGGAACTCGCACGACGCATCACCGGCAGGACGGGTGGTGTCGGCAGCTCGCAGTACCGGCAGTACCGGCAGTACGGACAGTGCACACCAGAGGAGAAGGGAAGGGTTCACCCCGTCGGATCGCCCGCCACGGCATGCATTCCCCCGCCGGGCGGTCACCGCAGTAGCCATCGTCATGGAACGTCATGGAAGAGGTGGTCCTCGGTCACGCATACGCGATCCCCGCGCCCTGCCCCACTCCGGGGCAGCGCGGACACCGCAGGCCGGCACACCAGCCGGCAGCAGTAGTGCAGTAGATGGTGCAGTGAATCCTCATATCCCTGGGCCCCGGCGCGCAAAAGCGCCGGGGCCCTCGACCCGTTTCCCGAGAAAGAAGGTGTTGGTGGAACAGGCCACCCTCGCCACAGACCCGATCACGGCGGACCACATGAGCGCAGAGACCAAGTTCGACGACGACGACTACCCCGCCTACACCATGGGCCGGGCCGCGGAGATCCTGGGCACCACGCCGGGCTTCCTCCGGACCCTCGACGAGGCGAAACTCATCACCCCTCAACGATCCGCCGGCGGCCACCGCCGCTACTCCCGCTACCAACTGCGCATCGCCGCCCGCGCCCGCGAGATCGTCGACCAGGGCACCCCCCTCGACGCCGCCTGTCGCATCATCATCCTCGAGGACCAACTCGAAGAAGCGCTGCGCATCAACGCCGAACTCCGCGGCGACCACCCCGGCTAGAAGGGGCCCCTGCCGCCTCGGTGGTGAAGCCGCACGTGCGGGCGGCCCGTCGGTACCCGACCGGCCGCCGTGCAGGGCTGCTGCCGTCGCCGTCGCCGTCGCCCGTCGAAGGGGCTGCCGTTCGCGGCCCTGGGCGCGCGGTCCGGGCGGCGTCCGTTTCGGAACGGGGTCGAGCCCGCGCAGATGACTACACGAAAGTAGACGGATTAGGCGACCCTCAGTAAGGTGTGCCTTGCCTTGCTGGTCGGGGCTCCGTCCCGTGCCCGGCCTGCCGACCGTCCTCGATGACTTCCCGGAGTGCGCCATGTCTGCCCGCCGCCGTTCGACCGCCGCGACCCTCCTGATCCTCGCCGTCGCCGGGGCCGCGCTGGCCGGTTGCTCCACGAAGGACGAGGCCGCCTCGGCCGACGCGGTCCAGGTCGACGCCTCGGACGACGCCTGCGCGCTCTCGAAGACGACCTTCCCGGCCGGCGCCGTCGAGTTCGCCGTGCACAACAAGGGCTCCAAGAGCACCGAGGTCTACGTCTACGCCGCCGGCGACAAGATCGTCACCGAGCGCGAGAACATCGGCCCCGGCACCAGGGTCACCATCCACGCCGAAATCAAGGCCGGCGCGTACGAGGTCGCCTGCAAGCCCGGCATGACCGGCGACGGCATCCGCCAGAAGATCACCGTCACCGGCGCCGGCGACGCCGCCGCCCCCAAGGCCGACGCCCGCCTGGAGGCCGCGGTCACCGCCTACCGCACCTACGCGCAGGAGCAGGCCGACGCCACGATCCCGGTCGTCGAACAGTTCGCCGCCGCGATCAGGGCCGGCGACACGGAGAAGGCCAGGTCGCTGTTCGCACCGTCCCGCGTGGGCTGGGAGCGCACCGAGCCGATCGCCGAGAGCTTCGGCGACATCGACCCGAAGACCGACGTCCGCGAGGACGGCCTGGAGCCCGGCCAGACCTGGACGGGCTGGCACCGCCTGGAGAAGTCCCTCTTCGCCGACAACCGGATCGGCGACGAGGAGAAGACCCTCGCCGACCAGCTGGTCACCGACCTGAAGGACTGGCAGAAGCGCGTCCCGACCGCGGAGATCACCCCGACCTCCATGGCCAACGGCGCCAAGGAACTCCTCGACGAGGTCGCCACCGGCAAGGTCACCGGCGAGGAGGACCGCTACTCGCACACCGACCTGTCGGACTTCGCGGGCAACGTCGAGGGCGCCGAGAAGGCCTACGAGCTGCTGAAGCCCGTCGTCGCCGAGAAGGACGCCGCGCTGGCCGCCACCCTGGACACCGAGTTCGCCGCGATCAGGACCCTGCTCGCGAAGTACAAGCAGGGCGACGTCTACACCTCGTACGACAAGGTCGGCGAGCCGGAGCGCAAGGTCTTCGCGACCGCGGTCAACGCCCTGGGCGAGCCGCTGTCGAAGCTGGCCGCCGCGGTCGTCGCCAAGTAACCCGGCACCCCGCACCCGCGCCCCGCCGTGGCGGCCCACCCGGCCGCCACGGCACCCGCGGGCAGGGGACCGGAACCGTGGCCGGTCCGGGGTCCGCTCAGCCGTGGAACTCCGGGATGATCAGGTACAGCCCGTAGAGCACGGCGCCGGCGCACACCAGGAAGCACAGGGCGGCCCCCGCCAGGGCGGCGACCGAACTCCGGCCCTCGTCCCTGGCGTCCTGGTGGCTCAGCATCGACCGCACCCCCAGGGTGAACACCACGGCGACGGCGACCGTCGTGCCGATGCTGACGGCGGCCACCTCGCCCAGGGCGCTGAAGTCCAGTGCCACGGCAGCGTCCTCGCTCTCAGCTGCCCGCCGGGGCGGGCTGCGGGTTGACGGTCACGGTGGAGGCGTCGTTGACGTTGTCGGCGGTGACCGGGCTGCGCCGGGACAGCAGGTAGATCACCGCTGCCGCGGCCACGGCGGCCACGGCCACCGCGACCGTCCCGGCCGTTCCGCCGTTCACCACGAGGGCGGAGGCGCCGCCGCCGATCAGGCCGGCCGCCGGCAGGGTGATCAGCCAGGCGACGGCCATCCGCCGGGCCGTGCTCCAGCGGACCTCCGCCCGGCGGCGGCCGAGCCCGGCGCCGATGATGCTGCCGCTGCAGACCTGGGTGGTGGAGAGCGCGAACCCGAGGTGCGCGGAGGTCAGGATGACGGTGGCGGAGGCCGTCTCGGCGGTGAAGCCCTGCGGGGAGCGGATGTCGGTCAGTCCCCGGCCGAGCGTCCTGATGATGCGCCAGCCGCCGAGGTAGGTCCCCAGGCCGATGGCCAGGCCCGCGGTGAGGACCACCCAGATCGGCGGCCCGGCGCCGGTCGGCAGCGCACCCGTGGAGATCAGGCTGAGGGTGATCACGCCCATCGTCTTCTGCGCGTCGTTGGTGCCGTGCGCGAGCGAGACCATCGAGGCCGACCCGATCTGCCCGAACCGGAAGCCCTGATCCAGGGACTTCTCGTGGGCCCGCCCGCTGAGTCGGTGGACCAGGTGGGTGGCCAGCAACGCGGCGATCCCGGCGACCACCGGCGCGGCGAACGCCGGAATGATGATCTTCTCGAACACCTCGGCGAAGTTCACGGCCTTCAGCCCCGCACCGACCCACACCGCACCGACCAGCCCGCCGATCAGCGCGTGCGACGAGCTCGACGGGAGTCCGACCAGCCAGGTCAGCAGGTTCCAGAGGATCGCGCCGACCAGCCCCGCGAAGATCATGCCCAGGGTGATCAGTCCGTCGTTCACGATGCCGCCGGAGATCGTCCTGGCCACCGCCGTGGAGAGGAACGCGCCGACCACGTTGAGCACGGCGCTCACCAGTACGGCCACCCGCGGGGGGAGCGCGCCGGTGGCGATCGAGGTCGCCATCGCGTTCGCGGTGTCGTGGAAGCCGTTGGTGAAGTCGAACGCCAGAGCCGTGACGATCACCATCACGAGGAGGAACGTGATGTGGGACATGCGGCCAGTAGAACAGTGTTCGGCGCCGACGGGCGGCAGGACACTCGCCGTTGCGGCCGACTTGTCCGTCGGCAGGTGGCATACACACGACCTTTTCCGGCAGGGCCGTCCTGCTCCGGGCAGGCCCGCCCTCCCACCCGGCCCCGCTTCCGTCCCGCCCCGGCCGCCGTCTCACAACCGCCGGAGGCGCAGCACGCCGGTCAGCATCGGCAGCGTGAACCCGCCGTGGGCGGTCTCCGGCCTGCTCGCGAGGAAGGCGCGGATCCGGCCGAGCGCCGCCGCCCGCTCCTGCGCCGGCATGACCAGCATTCCCGCGCGGGTGGCGAGCGTGGCGACGAGGGAGTCGGCGGTACGGCGCTGCCCGTGCGGGAACTCGGCCTGCTCCGGTGCGCCGAACCGGGCGGCGCCGGTGTCCGGGAGGTGCAGGTCCGACGTCGCGGTGCGCCAGCTGCCGAGCGTGTCACGCGGGCCGACGGCCGCGCTCCCGCCGACCCGCGCCAGTCCGGCCGCCCAGGCGACCCGGTCGTCGATGACGTTCCACAGGCCGCCCAGGACACCGCCGGGCGTCAGGACCCTGGCGATCTCGGGTCCCGCGACGGCCATGTCGAACCAGTGCATGGCGTTGCCGGCCAGCACGGCGTCGATGGACGCGTCCGGCAGCGGGATCGCCTCGGCGCTTCCCGGCAGGGCGCGGACCGCGGGCAGCGCACGGCGCAGCTCGGACAGCATCGCCGGGTCGGGCTCGACCGCGACGACCTCCGCGCCCGACGCGACCAGTGCGGCGGTGAGCTTGCCGGTTCCGGCACCGAGGTCGAGCACCCGCGGTCCGGGCGCGGCCTCCAGCACCCAGCGCACCGCGGCCTGCGCGTAGTCCGGGCGGTGCTCGGCGTACGCGGCCGCGGCCGCGCCGAACGCCGAACTGTGGAGAAGCCGTTCGTCGTGGTCCATGCGATGACCGTGCCCACGGGGGAGGCGGGCGACGCCGGTTCGTGCCCGGGTGATGTGCGGACGTGCTCGACCGGGCACCCCGGCCGGGCACGGCCGCGGCGAGCCCGGCACCGCTCCCGCCTCGACCTCGCACAGCCTGTCAGGCCGGGGCGTGCGCCATCATGCCGTCGACGTTCTGTGCGGTGATGATGCCGAGGACGTAGCCGTCGTCGTCGATGACCGGCCAGATCACCAGGCGTTTGATCCGCATGGCGAGCGCCGCCAGCGCCAGGGCCATCGACGGCCAGGCGAACGGGCCGCGCTGGTGCACGGCACCGTGGATCGTGACCTGCTCGCCGGAGCGGGGGTGGGGGCGGTCGAGGAAGGGGCGCAGGCTGTGCGGGGTCACCAGGCCCGCACAGCGGCCGTCGTGGCCGCGCACGACCAGGTAGCCGACGTGGGCGTTGTGGAAGATGTCGTCGACGCGGTCGACGCTGCTGTCGTCGGCGATCTGGTACTCGCACGGCTCCATCGCGTCGGCGACGGTCAGGGAGTTCACGGTTGCCGTTCGGCTGGTGGGGCGGGTCGTGGTCACGGTGTCACCGGGCCTGCCTCCGGGCCGGTCAGCGACTGCCCGGACGTGTGCCTCGCCCAGGACGAAGCCGGAACGGGGACCGGATACGGAATGCCCTGGACACCATCACCCTACTCCCGGCCTCCGCCCGGGGAGGACCGGCGCGGAGTACCGTCGGAGACAACCGAGGACATGTCGCACACCCGTACCCGCGCCGGTGTCGCCCTGGGTCATGATCGGTCCTCACCCGGACCGGACGGGCGGCTCCTCATGACGCCGATTCCCCTGCCGACCCCTTCCTCGCGACGGTCCAGGCCTGTCCCCGGCACGCTCCTCCTGCCACGCCTGGCGCTGGAACCGACGATGGCGCGCACCGGCATGTTCGACGGGGCGTGGTGGCCGCGGACGGCCGACGTGCGGGCCGAGCTGCCGGACCTGATCACCGCGCTCGGCGCCCACCTCGGCCCGATCCTCAGGGTCGGCCTCGACACCGTGGCCTGGCGCCACGTGCCCCGCTCGGTGGCCGTGAACGGCCTGGCGGTCAAGATCGGCCTGTTCACCGCCGACGGCGGGACGATCAGCCTCACCCGCGGCTTCCAGGACCACTTCCTCCTGCTGGTGGTACCGCCCGGCACGGACCCGCGGACCGCCGCCGCCGCCATGGCGGGCGCCGCCGAGACGGGCAACCGCACGCCGGCGGTGGAACTGCTCACCCCGGGGCTGCCCGGAGCCGTGACCGGTACGGTCCGCCTCGGACCCGAGGACCGGGCCGAACCGGTGGAACCCGCCTCTGACCGCTGACCGCTGACCGCTGACCGCCGACCGCCGGCCTCCGACACGAGGAGCCTGGGCGCGGTGGCGGTCGGGGTGGGCGACGGGCGGGCGTACCGGTTCGACGTGCGCGCCCGGTGCCCGCGGGGGAGGATTCCTTTCATGATCGTCGACTGTGCCGTCTACCGGGACGGGATGCGCACCGAGGGGTACGCGGACTTCTCCGGCGCCCTGGAGCAGGCACGGGCCTCGACCGGCGGCTTCGTCTGGGTCGGCCTCCACCAGCCGACGAAGGACGAGTTCGATCTGCTCGGCGACGTGTTCGGGCTGCATCCGCTGGCGGTGGAGGACGCGCTGGAGGCGCATCAGCGGCCGAAGCTGGAGGTCTACGACGGGTCGCTGTTCGTGGCGCTCAAGCCGGTGGTGTACGAGGCGGAGAGCGACACCGTCTCGACCGGTGAGCTCATGGTGTTCCTCGGAGACGCGTTCGTCGTGACGGTCCGGCACGGCGAGGGCGCGCCGTTGAAGGCCGTGGTGCGGCGGCTGGACGCCGAGCGGGAGCTGCCGCGCGCGTACGGCCCGACCGCGGTCCTGTACGCGGTCGTCGACGCCGTCGTGGACCACTACCTGGAGGTCGCGGCCGAGCTGCAGACGGACCTGCAGGAGCTGGAGGCGGAGGTCTTCTCGCCCGACGGCGGCGGCTCGCAGGCCGCGGCCGCGCGGATCTACACCTTCAAGCGGCAGATCCAGGAGTTCCGCAGGGCCACCGGTCCGCTGACCGCGCCGCTCGCCCGGCTGGCGGGCGTGGGCCCGCTCGCGGCCGCCGTGCCGTTCGTGGACGGGAGGGTCGAGCCGTTCTTCCGGGACGTCGCCGACCACGTGACCCGCGTGAACGAGTCCATGGACAGCCTGGACCGGCTGGTCTCCGACGCCCTGTCCGCCTACCTGGCACAGGTGGGGGTGCGGCAGAACGACGACATGCGGAAGATCTCCGCGTGGGCGGCGCTGATCGCCCTTCCGACGCTGATCGCGGGCGTCTACGGGATGAACTTCGAGCACATGCCGGAACTCCACTGGGTGTGGGCGTACCCGGCCGTGATCGGGGTCATGGCCGTCTTCGAGGTGCTGCTGTTCCGCCTCTTCAGACGGCGCGGCTGGCTCTAGGGTGTGTCCGACCATTCCCGACGGGCGCACGGCGCCGGGCCGGGCCGGGGGAGTGGGGGCGGGGCGGCGCGGTGGCCGCCCGGCGCGAGGGCGGCCACCTGCTGCTCTGAACCTGTGCGGCGCCGTGAGCCGTTGAGGACGTGGCGTCAGTCGGAGGCGGTGGAGAGGCGGTCCGCGAGCCAGCGCTCGATGTCGCGCAGCGCCGCCCGGGCCATGCCTGTCGGACGGGACGTGAAACCGTGCGGCGCTTCCGGGTAGATCCGGAGGTCGACCTCGCCGCCGGCTGCCGAAACCCGGGCGGCCATGGCCATGTTGTCCTCCAGCAGGATGTCCGAGCCGCCGACGACCATCAGCATCGGCGGCAGCCCGCGGAGATCACCGTAGACCGGGGAGACGTCCGGAACGGTGCGGTCGGTCACATGGCCGGCATACGCCCGGATGAAGTACTCGTCGACGATCAGCCGGCCTGCGGGGGTCAGACCGCTCAGGTCGTAGACGCCGAACTGCAGTGCGGCACCGGCGATCGCGGCGGTGAGACCGCGGTCGCGCAGGCGCAGGAGGGTCGTCACGGCAAGCGTGGCTCCCGCCGAGAAGCCGCCCGTCGTCAGCCGGTTCGTGCCGAAGCGGGCCTCGGCCTGCTCGACGAGCCAGAGTGCCGCCGTCTCGCAGTTGTCGGGCGCGGCCGGCCAGGGGTGTTCGGGAGCGAGCCGGTAGTCCACGCTCACGACGAGGATGCCGAGCGCATCCGCGAGCTGCTGGTTGCGCGCGTCCCGCCGTGCCGCCGGCCCCAGGTAGAAGCCGCCACCGTGGATGTCCAGATGGACGGCGCGCGGCACGCCGCTCCCGGGAGCGAGGATCCGCACGGGCACTCGCCGACCGGCGGCTTCGACCACCTCTTCGACGGCCGACGAGCCGGAGGGTGATGAGGCCGCGTCCCGCCGGGCTCGCGCCGCCCGCAGCTCGTCCAGGTTGCTCGGGCCCTTCGCGCCCCCCGACGCGGCCCTGGCCGCCCTGCACTCCTCGACGTGCACTGCGAGCTCCGTGTCGACGAGACTCTTCAACCCCAACTGCATGCGCGTCCTTCGGTCCACTGTGCCGCGGCGCTGCTTCGCCGCGGCTTCTCGACGGCAACCGGTCGACCCGATTGTCCCCTGCCGTCGTCGGGCGTGGCGTCGTGTTCGAGCCGGGCCGCGGGGTGCAGGTGCGCCCGGCGGTGCTCGCCGCGACGGTCCCCGGCGTTCCCGACGGGCAGCCGCAGGCGGCGACCCTTCCGAGGGTGCGGGCACATCGCGGGTGCCACGAACCGGCGGGGCCGGACCTGGACGGTCGCGGGGCAGGGGCAGGGGCAGGGGCAGGGGCGGGGACGGCCGCGTCGCCCCACCGCATGTGTGCGCACGGCATCCACTCGTCGCCGCACGGAGGTTGACAGTGGTCAGTCGTACCCCGAGACTCCCGAGAGAGCGCTCTCTGACGCTCGATGTGCGACCTGTCCCGCGCGTACCGCACCCGCCCGCAGCCGCCGTACCCCGCGACGGCTCCGGGTCGGTTCCGGCATCCCACCCCCAGGGAGATGCACATGCGACACCTGCCCCTGCTCTTACGACCCCTGGCCCGGGCCCTGCGACGACGACGCCCCCTGGTGGCCGTCCTGGTCGCGCTGGCCCTGGCGGCCGGCGGCGCGGTCGGCGTCTCGGCCGGCCCCGCGAGCGCCGTCTCCACCCTGCTGTCCCAGGGCAGGCCGGTCACGGCCTCGTCCGTGGAGAACGCCGGTACCCCCGCGTCGGCGGCGGTCGACGGCAACGCCGGTACCCGCTGGTCGAGTTCTGCCTCCGACCCGCAGTGGCTCCAGGTCGACCTCGGTGCCACGACCTCCGTCTGCCGGGTGGTGCTGAACTGGGAAGGCGCCTTCGCCAGCGGCTTCCGGATCGAGGTGTCCGACAACGCCTCCGCCTGGACGCCGATCCACACCAACGCCACCGGTGCCGGCGGCGTCCAGGACCTCACCGTGTCCGGCAGCGGCCGCTACATCCGCCTCTACGGCACCGCCCGCGCCACCGCCTGGGGTTACTCGCTGTGGGAGTTCCAGGTCTTCGCCGGCCCGGGATCCGGCCGCGGCGGCGGCGGAGGCGGCGGTGGTGACTTCTCCGGCACGGTGATCTCCGCCTACAAGCAGGTCACCGCCTCGTCGTACGAGGGCGGCAACGCCCCGGCGGCGGCGCTGGACGGACGCACCACCACCCGCTGGTCCAGCCAGCCCGGCGACGCCCAGTGGCTGCGGGTCGACCTGGGCGGCGCCGCCACCATCACCGGCGCCGTGCTCACCTGGGAGACCGCGTACGGCACCGGCTACCGCATCGAGGTGTCGGACAACGGCACCACGTGGACGCCGATCCACACCACCACCACGGGCACCGGTGGCACCGAGCGCCTGGCGATCACCGGCAAGGGCCGCTACGTGCGGTTCTACGGCACGGCGCGCGCCACCGCCTACGGCTACTCGCTCTGGGAGTTCCAGGTCTATGGCACGGTCGACTCCTCGGCCGCCACGCCGCCGCTGCTCTCCGGGCCCACCAGGGCGCCGGCCGCGCTCGGCCAGTTCGCGCTGTCCGCCCCGGCGGACAGGGCCATGGTCACCAGCACCCGTCGGCCTGCGTTCTCCTGGGCCGCGGTGCCGGGCGCCGCGCACTACGAGGTGTGGCTGAACCTCAGCCGCACCGACTACGACTTCACCCAGAACGTCGACCTGATCGACCTCTACACCAAGGTCGCCGAGCCCACCGGCACCACCTACACGCCGAGTTGGGACATCTCCGACCGCTGGACCTACCGGTGGTACGTGACCGCGGTGAGCGCCTCCGGGGTCCGCACCACCTCCGGCATCCGGACCTTCAGCCTCTACCTGCCCGACATCGAGACCACCGACGACGGCGTCGGCATCGTCAACGGCGCACGCGACCTCGACAAGAGCGGCACGATCGAGCCGTACGAGGACTGGCGGCAGCCCGTCGAGACCAGGGTCGGCGACCTCCTGGGCAGGATGACCCTGGAGGAGAAGGCCTACCAGATGTTCTACAACGTCCAGTCGTACCCCATGTCCGGCTGGCACTTCGGCCCGGCGCAGCCGGGTGACCTGCACCAGGTGCTGCTCTCCACGGCGGCCACCCGGCTGGGCATCCCGCCGGTCTCGGCGGGCGACACCACGGCCGGCTACCAGACGACCTATCCGCTGCAGAGTACCCTGGCGGCCGGCAAGGACTACGCGCTGGACTACCAACTGGGCAACATGCAGCGGCTGGAGGAACTGGAGGTCGGGGCGCGCGGCACCCTGTCGCCGCTGGCGGAGGTCGGCACCAAGGTGCTGTACCCCCGCATCCAGGAGGGCGGCGGGGAGAACGCCGAGGTCGCGGCCGCCCAACTGCGGGCGCTGGTGGCCGGTCTCCAGGGCGGCCCGGAGCTCAACCCCGGCTCGGTGCTGGCGACGGTCAAGCACTGGCCCGGCGAGGGCGCCGGGGGCGAGGCCGGGATCACCTACGACGGCGTCACCATCAAGTACCACATGATCCCGTTCCGGGCGGCGATGCAGGCCGGCGCGGTGAACATCATGCCGGGCTACGCGGGCAGTTCGTACCTGGACCCGGGCGGCCCGGGAGCGGGTGACAGCGCGAAGATCCTCGCGTACCTGCGGCAGAACCTCGGCTACACCGGCCTGATCACCACCGACTGGCTGCCCTCCTCGGCGTGGGTCGACGCGGCGAACGCCGGTTCCGACGTGATGGGTGGTGCCGACCCGGGCGCGCCCGGCTACACCATGGCGACCTTCGAGTCGCAGGTGCCCCTGGCCAGGATCGACGACGCGGTGACCCGCATCCTGCGGCTCAAGTTCCAGCTGGGCGTCTTCGAGCACCCGTACGGCGACCCGGTGAACGGGCCCTACCGGTTCCACCAGCCCGCCTACGTGGAACTCGCCGAGAAGGCCGCCAGGGAGTCCGACACGCTGCTCAAGAACACCGGCGTGCTGCCGGTCCGGCTGAACGCCGGGGACAGCATCGTGGTCGCCGGTCCGCGGGCCACCGACGGCTCGGCGTGCTGCATCTGGACCAGCTACTTCCACGACAACTACGGCTCCCGGACGCTGCTCGACGCGGTGAGGGCGCGGGCGGCCAAGGCCGGGGTCACCGTGTACCAGGACACCGCGCCCGCACCGAAACTGGCCGTGGTGGCGGTCGGTGAGCCCACGTACACCCACGCCACCGCGTGGGTGAAGGAACAGCCCCACCTGCCGGCCGACCAACTGGCCGTCATCCAGCGGTTCAAGCAGCAGGGCATCCCGGTGGTCGTGGTGCTGACGCTGCCGAGGCCGATCGTGATCAGCGAGTGGAACGACCTGGCCGATGCCATCGTGGTGACCTACCGCGGCGGCGAGGAGGTCGGCCCGGCCACCGCCGGGCTGCTGTTCGGCGACCACACGCCGTCGGGCAAGCTGCCGTGGCAACTGCCGCGGAGCCTGGACCAGGTGCTCAAGCCGGGCGGCACCGACACGCTTGCCGACGCGAACGAGAACTGGGACCTGCCGTACGACCTGGGCGCCACCGCCGCGGAACGGGCGGACATCCGGGCCAGGATCGACGCCGGGCAGCCGGTGCCGACGACCTACGGCAACCCGCTCTACCCGTACGGAGCCGGCCTGACCGGCTGGAACTGACGCCCGGTCGGCCGATCAGGTGCCCCCGCTCCCGGCGCGAACTCCGGGAGCGGGGGCACCTCGGACGCCGTCACGGGTGCCCGGCGCCGTCCGGGAGTTTCGCCGGGAAGGAGTCCGGTCCGGACCGGGAGAGGCAGGAGACGTTCAGTCGGGTCGGCCGCTTTCTGCGGCGGTTCGTGCCCGCCGGCGACTCCGGGCTGCGGTTCACCATGCGGGTCGACCTGACGGACCGACAGGCTGCTTTGCAGTCACCGTGGTTAGCCGTACGGGTTCCTCAGGTAGGTCCGTCACCAACCGGGAGATGACACGCTGTCCACGGAGGAACCGGTCAGCGTGGAACCCGTCCAACGGCAGCCGGACCCAACCGAAGGAGACCAGGGTGAACCGAAGCCAGGTCGTACGCCCGATCGCCGCGATCATCCTCACTGCGACCGTCCTCACCGGCTGCGCGTCGACCGGGGCCACGGAGGGAGGGCCCATCGCCGCGTCCAGCGGCACCGCTGGTGCGATCACTTCCACGGAGCTGCAGAACCTTGGGTTCGCTCTCAGCGAGCAGGGCAGGGAAGGACCGTACAGGGAGTTCTTCGGGTCGCTCGAACTGGACGACCGCACCGGCACCGTCACTCTTTACGCCACGGATGACGGCAAGGCGCGCGACATGGTCGACGCCGGGAAAGCCGCACACCCCGGCATCGACACCGGTCGGGTCCGCATCGCCAAGTGCCGTTACGCACGAGCGGACATCGATTCCGTCCTTGACGCGATCATGAGAGCATCCGACGCGCACACGCTGCCCTACGTGGTCCACCAGGCATCAGCGGCGCCCGGAGCGTCAGGCGTTCAGGTTGCCACCGACAAGGGCGGAGCGGCCTCCCCGGAGATGAAGAAGGCCCTCGAAGGCATCGCAGGCAGCATGCCGGTCACCGTTGCCGAGGGGCAGGCAGTCCACAACCTCGACGCCACTGCTCAACCGTCAAAGCCCTCCCCGTCCTGATCGGAAGGCGCGCCTCGGCCCGGCGTTCGTCCCGTAGGTCACTCGGCCTGCTGAGATCGGCTGGATCCGGGGGCGTGCGGGAGGACGTCCTGCTCGATCGAGGGACGGTTCATGGGTTGTGCCGGTCGTGGTGCCGGGAGCATGCCGGCCGCTGCCGCTGCCGCTGCCGCTGCCGCCGACAGTCGGTGCCGGGGTGGGGGCATGACGGTGCCGCAGGCCGGGCAGTCGCCCGGTGCCCGACCGCCGGGCCTGGACCACCGCCCACCGGGAGACCGCCCGTGCCTGTACTCGCCGCCGTCCTGCTGCTGGCCTTCCTGTTGTTCGCCGTGGGCTTCGCCCTCAAGGCCCTCTGGTGGGCCGCGCTCGCCGTCCTGGTGGTGTGGCTGATCGGGTTCGCCCTCCGCGGCACCCGTGCGGACGGCTCCCGCTGCCGCTGGTACCGCTGGTAGCCCGTGGCGGCCCGCCGAGACGGTCCGGCCGCGCACGGACCGTCTCGCGGCCGGGTGCATCGGCGGGCGGCGGCAGGGTAGCCGAACGGCGTCGCTGCAGGTCCGGACGGAGGGGAGTGGTGCCCGGTGATGGGGCACTCGCACGCGCTCGGCGGCGCGCTGGTGTTCGCGGGGGCAGGGCCGTTCCTGCTGCCGTCGCTGATCGGCCGCCCGCTGTCGCCGGGCGAGGTGCTGCTGGGCACGCTGCTCTCCGCCGGTGCTGCGCTGCTGCCGGACGCGGACCATCCGGACGGTACGGTTGCGCACCTCCTGGGCCCGGTGACGCGGCTCCTGTGCCGGGCCGTCGGGAAGATCAGCGGAGGGCACCGGCACGCGACGCACTCCCTGCTGTTCGCCGCTGCCGCCACGGCCGGCGCCGCTCTCGGCGTCGCCCGGCTGGGCCGGCCCTTCGTCCTCGGGCTGGTCCTCCTGCTGCTGTTCCTGGCGCTGCGCGCCCTGCACCTTCCCGCGCCGGGCCCGGGTCCGGCGGCCTGGACGACCGCGGCCGGGCTCGCCGCGCTCGGTGCGGCCGCCACCGACCGCTGGCTCCCCGGCACGGGCGGATGGCTGCCGTACGCGGTGGGTCTGGGCGTGCTGGCCCACCTGCTCGGCGACTTCCTGACCCGACAGGGCGTGCCGCTGTTCTGGCCCCTCCGGCGCCGGTACGAGGTCGTGCTGATCAGGCGGTCCGGCAACGGCGTCGAGACGCGGCTGCTCGTCCCGCTGATGACCGTGGCCACGTTCGTCCTGCTCTGGTTCGGCGCCTTCTCGGCGTCCCTGCCCACGTTCTGACCGCGGGGGCGAGCCGCCGTACGGCCCGGCGTCCGGCACGGATGTGCCGCGCCGCGGGCGGGCACGCCTCGGACGGCCACACCGTGGACGCCGGGTCCGTCCACCGGCGGCAGCGGGGGCGCCGTCCGCTCCTACGCCGTCTCCGTCGCCCCGCCTCGACCCGTCACGCGATCACCCACCCGCAGGCTCGCCCCCGGATCCGCAGGCGGGGTCCGTCACGAATCGGCTCAGGCGATACCCCGGCGGGTACGTCACCCGGCCGCACAGCGTGTCGATCCGGATCATCGACGCGTCGATCCCCGCCTCCCGCAGGCGGTGCAGGTGGACGCGCAGTTCCGCACGGTCCTCGGTCTCGAAGACCACTTCCCAGCGTCCCGGGCCTGGCGCCGCGGGCGCGGCAACCCGCTGCCCGTTCGGCCTCCTGCGGCCTGCTCTTCCCCTGTTCTGGCACCGGTTCAGAATCCTCGGTCGGAGGCGGCGGAGCAAGGGGAGTTGAAGCCGGCGCAAGCGGCGGAGTGAGCACTGGCCGGACACGGCCCGGTGGTCCGGCGGCAGCGGAACGCAGGTCGGCGCGTCTCCGGACGGGGCGGCCGGCGGTGTGCCTGGTGAGGACCGTGATCGCGCCGCCGGTGAGAGCCGCGGGTGAGAGCCCGGGTGAGAGCCGCCGGTCCGGGCGGCGGGCCGGCTCCGGCGGCTGCGGCGTGCGGTGGTCATGTCCCGCCCTGCGGCCGCCCGATGACGGTTCATGAGCGAACGGCACCGTCGGCAGGGGCCGTTCGGCCGCCCGCCCCGTGTGTCCGGCCGGTGAACACCACCGGCGACCAGTAGTGCCGGTGCCTGTCAGGCCCTAGGGTTGGCATGTCCGCGTAGGCCTGGGTGAGTGAAGGAAGGCGCCGAGAATGAGCGAGGGCATCGACAAGGTGTTCACCGCGCCTGTGCGGGACAGCCTGGCGGGCCCGGTCGTCGAGCCGAGCGGTGACCTCGACCTGGACGCGGTCCCGACGCTGCGCAGTGCGCTGCACCAGGCGATGTCCCGTCGGCCCGTGCCGCCGATGCTGGTGGTCGACCTCGCGCAGGTGACCTTCTGCGACACGTCGGGGCTCGACGCGCTGCTCGCCGCGCGGGTCGAGGCGGAGGGCCGCGGGATCTCGCTGCACCTGGCCAGACCCTCGCGCCAGGTCGCACGGCTGCTCGCGACCGTGGGCGCCGACCGGCTGCTGCCCGCCGACGGGGGTGCACCCGCCGAGGTGCCGCGCGCCCGGGCGTCCTGACCGAACCGGACGCCGGCCTCCTCCGCGCGGCCCCGACCGCGACGGACCGGCCCCGCCGCACACCCCTCCGGACGTCCCCGCCGCACACCCGTTCCGAACGTCCCCGGAAGCCTCCGTCGGTCCGGCACCCGCACCGCACCGTGCGTGCCCCGGCCGAACGGGAGCAGCCGTGAACCGAGAACACCCGACGGAGAGGGGACCGGAGCATGGACGGACAGGAGCCCGCGATGAAGGCGCTCGGCTGGGCCCGGACACTCCCGGTCTCCAGCGGGGTGCGGGCCGGCCGCGCGTGGGCCCGCCGACATCTCGACGAACTCGGCTGGACCGCACACGCACCCGAGACCGCCGACGCGGTCGTCCTCACCATCTCCGAACTCATCACCAACGCCCACATCCACGCCCGCAGCGACGCCGATCTCGTCCTGACCTGGGACGGGACGTGCCTCTACGTCAGCGTGCACGACGACTCCCCGCGGGCCCCGCGACCGCGCGAGGCCGGCCCGGACGCCACCTCCGGCCGCGGCATGGCCCTCGTCGACGCCCTCGCCGACCACTGGCAGGCCCGCACCGACCGCTGCGGCAAGACCGTCACCGCCTGCTTCCACCCGCCGGGCGACGCCGTCCACTGAGCACCGGGCGCCGAGCGGGTCCGGCGGGGCGAGGGCGCCGACCGGTGCGGCGCAGGATGCCGGCGATGGTGGCCACGGCCAGGAGGGCAAGGACCACGCCGGTGTTGCGGAGCAGGTGGTGGGCGTCGAGCGGGGCGTTCCGGTAGAGGGGCGGGGCGGCCATGACCGTCCAGGGCAGGACGGCCAGCGCGACGCCGGCGGCCCGCAGGCGGTCGGTGCGCGGGCTCGCGAGATGCAGGAGGTAGACGAGGGTCATCACCACCGCGGGCCAGGCGCTGGAGACGTCGAGCGGGATCCGGGTGGCGGGCGGGAAGACGACGTCGGCGTGGTCGTCGGGCCAGGTGCCGATCCAGAGGACGGCGATGCCGCTCATCGGCAGGGCGATCGCGAGGGTGGAGGCCACCGTCCGGGAACGGCTTCGCCGGGAGACGTCGACGGCGTCGGGCGGTGCGATCAGCGCCAGCACACCCACGACGACCCAGAGCCCGAGCAGGTCCGTGTCCTGGGCGAACGCCGTGCCCGGGCGGACCTGCGCAGCAAGGGCGGTGCCGATCCGGGTCGCGACGGCCACCAGGACGAGGGCCCGGGCCGGAGCCCAGCGGCGGAAGGCGACACTCAGCAGGGCGAGGCCCCAGGGGGCGGTCTGCGCGACGCCCACCGCGGCCCGGGCGAAGCCCGTGGAGGAGTCCGGGAGGAGGAGCCCGGTCAGCAGGTGGACCATGCTCAGGGCGGCTCCGCCGGCCAGCAGGAACGGCGCGGCACCGGCGAGCATCCTGCCTGCGGGGTCGCGCGAACTGAGCCGGGTGCGCAGCCGCAGGGCGTGGGCGGCGAGGGCGGCCCACTCGCACAGGGCGGTGCGCAGGTCGGCGTGCCGGACGGCCTCGGCGAAGACGGCGGTGATCTCCTCGCCGTGCGCGGCGCGGTACCCGGCCGGGTAGAGACGGTTCAGGGGAAGGCGCCGCAGCAGTGCGGGAGCGGAGATGCGCGAGTCGGTCACGCCGTCCCCCTGTTCGTCCGGAGCTTCGGCCGGAGGCCGCCGAGGGCGAGCCGACGCTCGGCCTCGGTCACGCCGGCGCGCAGCCGTTCCGTCTCCTCGGTCAGTGTCCGCCGGCCCTCCTCGGTCAGCGCGAAGCTGCGGCGCAGCCGTCCGGCCACGACCTCCTCGTGGTCGATGCGGATGAGCTCCTGCTGGAGCAGGCGGTCCAGCGCCGTGTAGAGGGTGCCGGTGAGCATCCTGGTCCGGCCTCCGGTGATCTCCAGGACTTCCTGGAGGATCGCGTAGCCGTGCCGGGGTGCGTCGGCCAGCGCCGTGAGCACCAGCCGTGTCGGTTCCTGCAGCTGACGGTGTGACATGACGCGACCATAGATCATCGAATGAGATATGTCGATGACTTAGCCATGGAGGGTGCGGGCCCGGCGGCCGCGGGCGGTGATGGTGCCGTGGGCGGGGCGCCGGTGACGGACGGCTTCCGCGCAGGCGGCAGCGGGTGAGCGTTCCTGTCACGGGATCGTCAACTCCGTCTTCGGGAGCCGTCCGGGGTGGGGTAGCCTCGCCAACGGCTCACTCCGGGTACTGGTGCGGAGCTGGGTCCGGACAGGCAGCGTGCCGACGGCGGTACCCGGACGGGGTCGGCGACGGCGTCGACGAAGTGGATGTGGGTCGGTTATGGCGGACACCTCGGTGAGCGGATCGCTGCCGAACGCGCGTCGCGGTCGATCGGCGGCCGGCGGGGCGGTCGGGGAACCGGAGCTCCGGCAGTTGCTCGCAGGTCTGACATCGGTGCGGGACGGCGACTTCGGCACCCGGCTCCCGGACGACGCCGACGGCCTGCTGGGCGAGATCGCCACCGTCTTCAACGGCATGGTCGACCAGCTGTCGCTGTTCACCTCCGAGGTCACCCGGGTGGCGCGCGAGGTGGGCACGGACGGGCGGCTGGGCGGTCAGGCCGAGGTGCCCGGGGTGTCGGGCACGTGGAAGGACCTCACCGACTCCGTCAACGCGATGGCGGGCAACCTCACCAGCCAGGTGCGCGACATCGCGCAGGTGGCGACGGCCGTCGCGAAGGGCGACCTGTCGCAGAAGATCGACGTGGCGGCCCGCGGCGAGATCCTGGAGCTGAAGAACACCGTCAACACGATGGTCGACCAGCTCTCGTCGTTCGCCGCGGAGGTGACCCGGGTGGCGCGCGAGGTCGGCAGCGAGGGCCGCCTGGGCGGCCAGGCACAGGTGCCCGGAGTCGCCGGCACCTGGCGAGACCTGACCGACTCGGTCAACTTCATGGCCGGCAACCTGACCGACCAGGTGCGCAACATCGCGCAGGTCACCACGGCCGTCGCGAAGGGCGACCTGTCGCAGAAGATCACCGTGGACGCGCGCGGGGAGATCCTGGAGCTGAAGAACACCGTCAACACGATGGTCGACCAGCTGTCCGCGTTCGCGGGCGAGGTCACCCGGGTGGCGCGCGAGGTCGGTACCGAGGGGCGCCTCGGCGGCCAGGCCGACGTCAAGGGCGTCTCCGGCACCTGGCGCGACCTGACCGACTCGGTCAACTTCATGGCCGGCAACCTGACCGACCAGGTGCGGTCGATCGCGCAGGTCGCCACCGCCGTCGCCGAGGGCGACCTGTCGCAGAAGATCACGGTCACGGCGCGCGGCGAGATCCTGGAGCTGAAGGAGACCATCAACACGATGGTCGACCAGCTCTCCTCCTTCGCGGGCGAGGTCACCCGCGTGGCCCGCGAGGTCGGTACGGAGGGGCGCCTCGGCGGCCAGGCCGACGTCCGCGACGTGTCGGGCACCTGGCGCGACCTCACGGAGTCGGTGAACGTCATGGCGGACAACCTGACGGCCCAGGTGCGGTCGATCGCGCAGGTCACCACGGCCGTCGCGAAGGGCGACCTGTCGCAGAAGATCCGGGTGGACGCGCGCGGCGAGATCCTGGAGCTGAAGGAGACCATCAACACGATGGTCGACCAGCTGTCGGCGTTCGCCGACGAGGTGACGCGCGTGGCCCGCGAGGTCGGCACCGAGGGCAACCTCGGCGGCCAGGCCACGGTGCGCGGGGTGTCGGGGACGTGGAAGGACCTGACGGACAACGTCAACGTGATGGCGTCCAACCTCACCGGGCAGGTCCGTTCGATCGCGCAGGTGGCGACGGCCGTGGCGCGCGGCGACCTGTCACAGAAGATCATCGTGGAGGCGAAGGGCGAGGTCGCGGCGCTCGCCGGGGTGATCAACACGATGGTCGACACCCTCTCGGCGTTCGCCGACGAGGTCACGCGGGTGGCCCGCGAGGTCGGCACCGAGGGCACCCTCGGCGGCCAGGCCCGGGTGCCGAACGTCGCGGGCACGTGGAAGGACCTCACCGACAACGTCAACTTCATGGCGCACAACCTGACGAGCCAGGTCCGCAACATCGCGCAGGTCACGACCGCCGTCGCGCAGGGCGACCTGACCCGCAAGATCGACGTCGACGCGCGCGGCGAGATCCTGGAGCTGAAGACCACCATCAACACGATGGTCGACCAGCTCTCCTCCTTCGCCGCCGAGGTCACCCGCGTGGCCCGGGAGGTCGGCAGCGAGGGCCGGCTCGGCGGGCAGGCCGAGGTCGAGGGCGTCTCCGGCACGTGGAAGCGCCTGACCGAGAACGTCAACGAGCTTGCGGGGAACCTCACCCGGCAGGTCCGGGCGATCGCCGAGGTCACCGGCGCCGTCGCGGAGGGCGACCTGACCCGCTCGATCACCGTGGACGCCTCGGGCGAGGTCGCCGACCTCAAGGACAACATCAACTTCATGGTGGAGTCGCTCCGCGAGACCACCCGGGCCAACGAGGACCAGGACTGGCTGAAGTCCAACCTCGCGCGGATCTCCAGCCTCATGCAGGGCCGCCGCGACCTGGGCGTCGTCGCCGAACTCGTCATGGACGAGCTGACCCCGCTGGTGTCGGCCCAGTACGGCGCCTTCTACCTCGCCGAGGACACCTCCGGCGGCACCGAACTCCAGCTCATCGGCTCCTACGCGTACCCCGCAGGCGCCGGGCTGCCCACCCGCTTCGCACTCGGCAGCTCCATCGTCGGCCAGGCCGCACGCTCCAAGCGCATGATCCTCGTCGAGGACCTGCCCGCGGGCTACGTCGCCGTCTCGTCCGGGCTCGGCTCCACCGCCCCCGTCCACCTCGTCGTCCTGCCGATCGTGGTCGAGGAGCAGGTGCTCGGCGTCATCGAGCTGGCCACCGTGCACCGGTTCACCGACGTCCACCGGGCCTTCCTGCAACAGCTGATGGAGACCATCGGCGTCAACGTCAACTCCATCGTCGCCAACGCCCGCACCGACGAGCTCCTCGGGGAGTCGCAGCGACTCACCGCCGAACTCCGCGTCAGGTCGGAGGAGTTGCAGGCGCGGCAGGAGGAACTTCAGTCCTCCAACGCCGAACTGGAGGAGAAGGCCGCCCTGCTGGCCGCACAGAACCGCGACATCGAGACCAAGAACCTGGAGATCGAGCAGGCCCGCCAGGAGCTGGAGGACCGCGCCCACCAGCTCGCGCTGGCCTCGAAGTACAAGTCGGAGTTCCTCGCGAACATGAGCCACGAGCTGCGCACGCCCCTCAACAGCCTGCTGATCCTCGCCCAGTTGCTCGCGCAGAACCCCACCCGCAACCTCACCGCCAAGCAGGTCGAGTACGCCGGGATCATCCACTCCGCCGGCTCCGACCTGCTCCAGCTGATCAACGACATCCTCGACCTCTCCAAGGTCGAGGCCGGCAAGATGGACGTGACGCCGGAACGGATCCCGCTGCGCCAGCTGCTGGACTACGTCGAGGCCACCTTCCGGCCGCTGACCGGGCAGAAGAGCCTCGACTTCGACGTCACCACCGCCGCGGGCGTACCGGTCGACGTGCTGACCGACGACTACCGGCTGCGGCAGGTGCTGCGCAACCTGCTCTCCAACGCGGTCAAGTTCACCGAACGCGGACGGGTCGCGCTGCGGATCGAGCCCGCCGACGAGTCGCGGATCCCCGAGGTCGCGCGCCGCGGCGGCCCGGTCGTGGCCTTCCACGTCGTCGACACCGGCATCGGCATCGCCCCGCAGCACCTGGAGAGCGTCTTCGGCGCCTTCCAGCAGGCCGACGGCACCACCAGCCGCAAGTACGGCGGCACCGGCCTCGGCCTCTCCATCAGCCGCGAGATCGCCTACCTGCTCGGCGGCGCCATCACCGCCGAGAGCGAGCCCGGCCGGGGCAGCACCTTCACCCTCTACCTGCCCGCCACCCACCCCGACGTGGAGTCCGCGGCCCTCGCGGCCGACCGGCCCGTCCGGGAGCTCGGCCCGACCGCCGCCGCCGGACCGCAGGAGACGGCGCGCATCCCCGCCCCGGCCGCCCCGGCCCCCGTGCCCCGCCGCAAGCACCTCCTCGTCGTCGAGGAACGCCCCCGGGGCCTGCTGTCGCTCGTCGCCGAGAGCGCCGTCGCCGACCTCGCCGGCCACGCGGACTCCCGCCCGGTGGAACTCGTCACCGCCGTGGGCGCGCAGGAGGCCGCCGCCGCCCTCGCGGGCCGGGCCTTCCACTGCGTCGTCCTGGAGCTCGACCTCGCGGACGGCGCCGCGCTGCGCTTCCTCGACCAGATGGAACGCGACCCGGCACTGCACGGCGTGCCCGTGCTCGCGCACAACAACCGCCGGCTCGGCAGCACCCAGGAGCGCGCCCTCCAGGAGCGTGCCGCCGTGCCGCCGCTCGAACTCCTCTCCAGCCTGGACGAGTTGCGCGAGCGCATCGCCCTGCACCTGAGTGCGGAGCAGCCCGGCGACGTACTCCCGCTGGTCCGCGCCGACGAGCCCGCCCGCCATGTCGCCCACGACGTGGACGGCTCCCTCGCGGGCCGCACCGTGCTGGTCGTGGACGACGACGACCGCAACCTGTACGCCATCACCGGGATCCTCGAACTCCACGGCGTCCGCGTGTTGCAGGCCGAGCACGGGCGGGCCGGGATCGACGTCCTCACCTCGCACCCGGGGATCGACCTCATCCTGATGGACGTGATGATGCCGGAGATGGACGGCTACACCGCCACCGCCGCGATCCGGGCGATGCCCGGCCACGCCGACCTGCCGATCATCGCGGTCACCGCGAAGGCGATGCCCGGTGACCGGGAGAAGAGCCTCGGTTCGGGGGCCAGCGACTACGTCACCAAGCCGGTGGACGCCCGTGACCTGATCGCCTGCATCCAGCGGTGGCTGCATCCCTAGGACCGACGCAGACCGACGTAGTGCCGACGGCGGCCCGCCCGGGCCCCTCACCTGCCCGCACCCGCCCATCGAGGAGCAGTCGGTGACCACACCCCCCGCACCGCACGGACGAGCCGTCGGCCGGCCACCGGTCGCGGCCGTCCCGCAGCAGCACACCCGCCCCGCCGACGACACCGCTGCCGCCGCCGGCACCACGGTCGACGCTTCGGGGGCCGACGCCTCCGGAGCCGACGGCGCCGCGAGGCCCCCCGCGGGCGGCGGGGTCGTGGGCAGGCTCGCGTCCACCGTCGAACGGCTGCGCGCGGAGGTCGCCGACGCGCACGCGGCCGCCGACGGGCGCGCCCTCGTCGAGCTCGCCACCGGGATCCTCGTCGAACGGCTCGGCTGCGGGCCCGCCCTCGCCGGGCGTCAGCTCGCGGACCTCGCCCGGAAGGCCGGGGTGCCGCCCCTCGAACTCGCGGCGGACCTCATCGACCAGGCCTCCCGTGACCGCTTCACCGAGGTGGCCCGCGAATTCGTCGCCACGGCCACCGCCACGGACAGCGCCACCGCCGCCACGTCCGCCACCGCCGCATCCACCGCAGCCGCCGCCGCCGCCCCGACCGCTGCGCCGCCGGGGAGCCTCTCGGTACGGCTCCGCACCGCCGGGACGAGCCTGCGGACCGGTGACGTCCAGGCCGTGGCGGACTCCCTCATGGCCCACGCGCTGGCACCGCTCGGCGCCACCGGGGTGGCCGTCTGGGCGGCGCAGGCCGACGGCTCGCTCGCCCTGGCCGGGAGCGCGGGGTTCTCTCCGGAGGAGGCCCGCCGCTGGCACCACGTGCCGCCCGGCGTCCACACCCCCGCCACCCGGGCCCTCGCCGACCGGGGCCCGGCCGTGCACGGGACCCTCGCGCTGCCGTCCATCGGGCAGTACCGGTTCCCCGGCGGGCGTGTCGCCGTCCCCGCGGGCGTCAACGGGCGCATCTCCGGCGTCCTGGAGCTCTGCTGGCCCGAGGCGATCGAGCCGCCCGCACCCCGCATCCTGCGCCAGATCGAGGCGCTCGCCGAGCTCTGCGCGCACGCCATGGAGGACCGGCCCGCCGCCGCCGACCGCCGCTACGGCCCGGGGGCCGACGCCCAGCTCTGGGAGCTCCGCGAACTCACCGACGGCCTCCAGGACGCGGCCCTGATCCTGCGGCCCGTCCTCGGCGGCGACGGCCGGCCGTCCGACTTCACGGTCGAGCACGTCAACCCGAACTTCCTCGACTTCGCGGGCCGCCCCCGCAGCGCCGTGGCCGGTGCCACCCTGCTGGAGGCGTACCCGATGGCCGCCGAGCCCGGCGGCCTCTTCGAGAAGGTCGAGAGCGTCCACGCCACCGGCGAGCCGTTCCGGGAGGCGAGGATGCAACTCGTCGCCCTGGTGGACGACGTGCCGCTGCGGTCGACCGCTGCCGTGGCCATCAGCCGGCACGCCGACCGCGTCGTCGTGGTGTGGCGCCTGGAGGACGACGCCCGACGCGTCGCCAGCCTCCTCCAGCACGCGCAACGCCTGGGCCGGATCGGCGGGTTCGAGGAGGACCTGCGGACCGGGGAGATCACCTGGAACGACACCCTCTTCGACCTGTACGGGCTGCCCGCCACCGCGGCCCCCGTCGCGCTCGAACAGCTCGCGGCGAGTGCCCACACCGACGACGCGCACGCCATCGGCAGGTTCCTGCGGGCGGTGCTCCACCACCGGCAGCCCGCGTCCACGGCCTTCCGCCTGCAGCGCGCCGACGGGGTCGACCGCCACATCCGGGTGGTGGCCGAGCCCGTCCTGGACGCCGTGGGCCGGCTCGTGGCCGTGCGCGGCGCCTACCAGGACGTGTCCGCCCAGCACTGGACGGAGGTCGCCCTCGCCGCGACCCGTGACCGGCTGGCGGACACCGAGGCGCGGTCCGCGGAGCGCGACCGGCTCGCGCTGCAGCTGCAGCACGCCATCATGCCGCCCAACCGGGGACCGCTCCGACTGGGCGGCCTCAACGTGGCCGTGCGCTACCGCCCCGCGGAGGAGGAGCACGCGGTGGGCGGCGACTGGTACGACACCGTCACCCTGCCCACCGGGCAGGTGATGCTCTGCGTCGGTGACGTCGCCGGACACGGCATCGACGCCGCCACCGGCATGGTCGCGCTGCGTAACGCGCTCCGGGGGCTCGCCGCCACCGGCGCCGGCCCGGCCCAACTGCTGTCCTGGCTCAACGTGGTGGCGTTCCACCTCACCGAGAGCGCCACCGCGACGGCGGTGTGCGCGCTGTTCGACCCGCAGACCAGGTCGATGCGGTGGGCCCGTGCCGGCCACCTGCCCCCGGTGCTGTTGCGGCGCGACGGCGCCGACACGCTGCCGAGGCTCGGCGGCATCCTGCTGGGGGCGATCGGCGACGCGGAGTACGAGGAGGGGCGCGTCCAACTGGAGCCCGGCGACACCCTGCTGATGTACACGGACGGTCTGGTCGAACGCAAGGACCGTTCGCTGGAGGAGTCGCTCGGCCAGCTCCTGGAGACCGCCCTCCGCCCCCGGCAGACGGAGGACCGGTCGCTGCTGGAGAGCAGGCTCGACCACCTGCTCACCTACAGCAGTGCGGACACCGACGACGACACCTGCATCATCGGGATCGAGGTCGGGTGAGCTCCCGTGGGCTCCCGTACGGTGGGACGGACGCGGCGCGGGCGGTGCTCGCCGCCGCGCCCGGAGCGGGAACGGGACGGGGCGGACGGGGCGGCGGTCGACGGAGGCGGGGAGCACGCGGGGAGCGACGTCCTGCTCGTCGTCCCGGAGCTGGTCGGCAACGCCGTACGGCACGCCCCCGGGCCGCCTGTGCTCACCGTTGAGGCCGCCGTCAGCGGCGTCCGGGTCACCGTCGGCGACGGCAGTGCGGTGCTGCCCGCCCCGCGCACGCCCGACCTCACGGGCACCCGCGGCGGCAAGGACATCCACGCCGTGCTGCCCTGGTAGGCGGAGCGAGCCGGCGCCGTCCAGGGCAGCGCGGCGTGGACGATCAGCGCGAGGGGCTCGCGGTGGCCGCGCCCACGGACCGAAGGACGGCCGTGAGGTTCTCCAGTCCCAGCCTGAGAATGGACGCGCCGGAGTTCACCTTGGACTTGACGTCCTCCTGCTCGGTCATCGCGTCGCGGCAGTCGGACGCGCCCTGGCCCAGTTGCCCGAGAGCCGCCTTCCAGTAGCCCTGTGTCCGGGAGTCGGGCACGGGAGCGTACGCCTCGGCGTCCTCGACGTCGTGAGCCAGCCGAGCGCAGGAACTGCTCAGGTGGAGGAGGCCGGCCTGGCTGGAACTCCCGGCGTTCATCGCCTCGATGTCGTCCAGCACCGACGTCGTCCGGGACACCAGCTGGGTGATCCTGCTGTTCGCACCCGAGGAGTACCACTTCGCGGAGTCCTGGGCGGCGTCGGTCGTGCCCGGCGAGCTGCTGCCGCAAGCGGTGAGCAGCGCCGCGACGGCAAGGACCGTCGGTGCGGAAGCGCGGACGCGCATGGAAGTACCCCCCCGGGTGGATGGGCTCACCCTGCCACAGATCCGGCGACCCGGGTGCGTTTTGTGACGGCGCCGTGCAGTGGGGTCCTGGCTGGCGACGTGCCGGGCGACGGCGTCGACGCCGGGCCGTGCGTACCGCTCCAGGGAGCGGACGGAGGCGTGGCGGGAGCGGGCCGGGAGCATGGGTGTGCTGGTGCCGGACTCGGCGTCGTGGGTGAGCGCGGTGTGCCGCCAGCGGTGCAGCGTGAAGCCCTGGAGCTCGTTCCATTGCTCGGGGCGGGCGAGGGGGTTGGCCGGTAGCCGGGTGCTCTCTTCGAAGATCTCCTCGGCTCGGCGGTAGGACAACCGAGCCCGTCCGGTGGTTGTGCAGACGTCCATCGTCGGGGTGCCTGCGGGCGCGCGGCGTTCGGTGAGGAACAGCGGCCCTTCGGTGCGGCCGGCGATCAGGCGGGGCAGCAGCCGGGCCGCACCGGACCCGTCGGGGTCGGCTCGCCCGCGAGCATCCAGCCCCAGTTCGTCAGCGAGATCCGGTAGATCCGCGCCGAGCCCTTCGAGATGCCCGCCGCTGTCGGGTAGCGGTCCACCGCCGCCGCATACGTCGCCGGACCGGTGGCCAGAGGCACGACACGAGCGCGCGGAAGTCGGAACGCCCCCGGGCTTCTGGCACGGCGGCCTGTTCGATCGCCACCGTTGCCCGCCCCTCCGTCGTTGTCGCGGTAAATCCGTGATTTACCGCGGCAGGGCTCCCGGCTGTCGTTCGGCGGCGGCAGCGAGTTGACCCGCCAGGTCCTTGAGGGCTTGGCGGAGTTCGTCGGGGCTGTGGATGGTGAAGGGCCACTCCAGCGAGGCGAGCAGGTGTGCCATGCCGTCGAGGCGTTCCGCCTGTGCCCGCATCAGCACGCCGACGGGTTGGGCGGTGAGCGTGACAGCCGTCCCCGGCAGCCTTCTGGCGATCTCGTCGAGAGGGCCGTGGATCGTCACCTCGACCTGCCAGCGGTAGGGCCCCTGGGCGAGGGCCGCAGTGAGGTGGGCGACCGGGTCGAAGCCGTCAGGGGTGGTGAAGGTCTGCGGGCGGGGGGTGACGGAGGCGATGCGGTCGATGCGGAAGGTTCGCAGGTCGTCGCGGAGGTGGTCGTGGCCGACGAGATACCAGCGGCCGGTGTGGAAGACCACGCCATAGGGGTCGATGTCGCGCTCGGTCTGGTCCTGCCGCCAGGACAGGTAGGCGATGCCGACGGTCGTCCTGGCACGCGAGGCCTGTGCCAGAGCCAGCAGGACACCGCTCCCGGGTGCCTGCGCGCTCACGGCGTTGGCGGTGAAGGACAGCGTCTCCCGCATGGCGGCGAGCGGCTCCCGCAGGGCCTGCGGGAGCACCCTCTCGATCTTGGCCCGGGCGCCCGCGCCGGCCAGCACCGTCGTACCCATCCCGAGCCGTTCGGCCGCGAGGAGTCCGAGGACGACCGCGAGGGCCTCGTCATTGGTGAGCACCAGGGGCGGCATCCGGTAGCCGCGGGCCAGCCGGTAGCCGCCATGGCGGCCGCGCTCGGCCTCCACGGGGATGCCCAGGTCGCGCAGGTGGGCGACGTACCGGCGGACCGTACGGACATCGGTGTCCAGCCGGTCGGCCAGCTCACTCCCGGTGAGCCCGGCGTTCGACTGGAGCACTTCCAGCAGGGTCAGCACGCGGGTCAGGGGATGCGACACGGATCACTCGACATTTCAGGGCTGATTCTGTCCTGTATCGACTCTACGCTCCCCGCAGCACCTCACTTCAGGGAGATCACATGACCACCTTCGTACTCGTTCCCGGCGCCTGGCTCGGCGCGTGGGCCTGGCAAGACACCGCCGACGCGCTGCGGGAGCACGGCCACACGGCGCTGCCGCTGACACTGACCGGACTGGCCGAGCGCGCCGGGGAGGGCGGGCCCCGGACGGATCTGGACGTGCACATCGCGGACATCACCGACTTCGTCGAGAAGAACGACCTGCGCGAGGTCACCCTGGTGGCGCACAGCTACGCGGCCGCCCCCGTCACCGGGGCGGCCGGGCGACTCGGTGACCGGCTGGAGCGTGTGGTCTACGTGGACAGCGCCCCGTTCGCCGAGGGCATGCGCATGCTCGACCTCATGCCACCGGAGGTAGCGGACCAGTTGAGCCGGCAGGTCGCGGCCCGCGGCGACGGTTGCCGGCTCCCGATGCCGCCGTTCGAGGTCCTGGGTCTGTCCAGCAGCCTCGACGGACTGGATGAGGGCCGGCGGGACGTGCTGAGCGCACGTGCCACCCCTCAGCCGTTCGGCACCTACACCCAGCGCCTCGCCGGTCCGGTCGAACCCGGCCCCGGCGTGGACCGTGTCCTGGTCGCCTGCCGCGACTTCCAGGGCCTGCTGGATGCCGGGGTGCCGATGCTGGCCTTCCTCGACCACGCGCCGTGGCGGCGCTTCGACCTGTCCACCGGACACTGGCCCATGCTGTCGACGCCCGCCGAGCTCGCCGACATCCTCCACGCGGCCGTCTCCTGACCGAGACGGCCACACACAGCCCATGCTTGACCACGAGAGCGTCCGCGGGCTGCGGGCCCGCGCGCCGGCCCTGGCCGACGGAGTGCGGGAAGCCTCCGCCGAGGCGGTCGTCCGCCGGGTCTTCGCCATCCAGGCCCAGGACGCCATGGCCGCCGACCTGGGCATCCGGGTGCGCGGGCGGAACATCACGGCCGCCGGCATCCGCGCGGCGTACGAGGACGACCGGAGCATCGTGCGCGGCTGGTTCATGCGGGGCACCCTGCACGCCATCCCCAGCTCGGATGCCCGCTGGGTGCTGCGGCTGCTCGCCCACGTCAACTTCCACGGCCGCTACGGCTTCGCACTGCCCGCCGAGGTCGAGGGCGGCCGGCTCCGCTCCACCCGCAAGCCCGCCGACGCCACCGCCTCGCTCTAGGAGGACCCGGCAGGCTCGCCCGACGCCCGGGCGAGCCGGTAGCGGACCTTCTCGTGCGACAGGCCAACCCCGCCGCCGATCTGCCGCAACCCCCAACCCTCCGCCTTCGCCGCCGCCATCCCGCTGTCCAAGGCCGTGTCCGTCACCTCGTCCAGCGCCTGCCGCAGCTGAACGACCAGCCGCAGCCGGATCGCGGGACCCCAAGACCGTGCACGCGGAAGCGATGATCAAGGTCGCCATGATCCGACTCATGGCCGCCCTCCTCGCCGGCGAGGAGATCGAGCCACGCGGCCCCATCAAGACCGAGGCAGCCCGTCGCCTCGCCGACGACATCAACAGCCAGTAGCCACCCAACGACCCGACACTTTTTCAGGCGGTGGGCGGGGCGAACTCGGGCTGGTCGAGCAGGCGCAGCCAGCTTCCGTCGGGCTGGCGCCGGACGACCTGGGCCCGGGCGCCGCTCCCGTCCTTCGGCGGGGTCGAGGTGAGGGCGATGTCGCCGCTGACCAGCGTCGGCAGCGGCTCCTCGGGGGTGAAGTGGGGACGGCCGGCGAGCACCTTCTCCCACAGCGCGCGGATCGCCTCCCGGCCCACGGTCAGCCGGCCGGGCGGGTAGGCCATCACCGCGTCCTCCTCGTAGAGGGCGGCGACCCCGGCCGCGTCACCGGCGTTGGACCGCTCGACGAACAGGCGGGTGATGTCCTCGGGCCGCAGGGCCTTCTCGTACTCCGGCACGGCTTCCTCCTGGTGTGCGGTTCCGTCCGATGCGCGGTTCCGTCGGTTCCCAGCCTGGTCGGCCGCCGACCGGAAGTCCAACAGCTGGATCTGCTGGAAGCTAGAATCCGCAGTCATGGAACTGCGGCAGCTGGAGTACTTCGTCGCCGTCGCCGAGGAGCGGAACTTCACCCGCGCGGCCGAGCGGGTGCACATCAGCCAGTCCGGGGTCAGCGCCCAGATCCGCCGGCTGGAACGCGAGCTCGGCGCCGAGCTGTTCGACCGGTCGGCCCGCACCGCCACGCTGACCGTCGCCGGGAAGGCCGCGCTCGAACCCGCCCGCGCCGCGCTCGCCGCAGCCCGGGCCGTCGGCCAGGCCGTGGGGGAGGTGACCGACCTGATCCGGGGCCGGCTCACGGTCGGGATGGTCACGGGCTGCACCGTCACCCCGCTGTTCGACGCCCTCGCGGCGTTCCACCGGGCGCACCCCGGGGTCGAGATCGCGCTGCTGGAGGACACCTCGGACCGGCTCGTCGAGGGGGTCCGCGCCGGTGCTCTCGACCTCGCTCTCGTCGGCACCGCGGCCGCCACCCCGGACGGGCTGGAGGCGCTGACCCTCGTCAGCGAGCGGCTCGTCGCCGCGGTACCGGCCGGGCATCCGCTGGCGGACCGGCGGCGGGTCACGCTGGGCGACCTGGCCGCCCACCCGATCGTCTGCATGCCGCCCGGCACCGGCCTGCGCACGGTGTTCGACCGGGCCTGCGCCGCGCAGGGCCTGCGGCCCGTGATCGCACTGCAGGCCGGTGCCGCGGACGCCGTCGTCGACCTCGCCGCCCGCGGGCTCGGCGTCGCCGTCCTCAGCGCCTCGATGGCCGCGGACCCCCGGCTGACCGCCCGCACCATCGACGACGTCGACACACCGGCGGTGCTCGCCCTGGTCTGGAGGAGCACGCACAACCCCGCCGTGCGCGAGCTGCTCGTGCACGCCGGGAGGGCGTTCGCCGCACCCGACCCGGGGTGACGGCCGCGCCCGGTCGGCGCCGCCGCACCCGCCGTCCGTCCGTGCGGTGGTGCGCCGGGCGGCCGAGCGGGGCGGCGGGAACCCGGCGCAGCACGGACACGACTGTCTGACGAGCGGCCAGGGCGGGCGCCGGCGCGGGAAGGCGGTCGTGGGGATGACGGTGCGTGGTGGCGGGGAGCCCCGGTCGGGACCGGGGGTGACGGCGCTGCTGACGTGCGCCATGGCCTTCTCGATGATGCAGCTGTTCCTGTTGGGAGCACTCGGACCGCGCCTGGTGGGCGGGTCGGTCCTCTCCCGGACGGAGCTCGGCCTCACCACCACCGTCGGGTTCGGCACGGCCGCGCTCCTCTCGCCGGTCGCGGGGCGGCTGGTCGACCGGGCCGGGCCGCGCCGGTGCGTGGTGGCGCTGCTGCTGCTGGCGGCCGTCTCGCTCGGGATGATCGCCGCGGCACCGGGGGCCGGCCTGCTGCTGGGCGCGGTGGCGCTCGGCGGGCTCCCGCAGGCGCTGGCCAACCCGGCGACGAACAAGGTGATCCTCGGCGCCTTCGCACCGCGGCGGCGCGGGGCGGTGACCGGGTGGAAGCAGTCGGGGGTGCAGGCGGGTGCGTTCGCGGCGGGCCTTCCGCTGTCGCTGCTGGCCGCCGGTGTCGGGTGGCGCGGCGCCGTGTGGACGGCGGCCGGCGCGGCGGCCCTCGCCGCCCGGTGGGCGGCGCGCGCCCTGCCCGCGGACCCCGCACCGGCCCGGGGCCGCGTGCCCTCCGGTGCGGCGGGTGCCGTGGCGGCCCGGCTGGCGGTGTTCTCGCTGCTGCTCGGCGGCGGCGTGGCGTCGGTCAACACGTACCTGGCGCTGTTCGGCACCCAGCGGCTCGGCCTCCCGGCGACGGTGGCGGCCCTGCCGGTGGCGGTGCTGGGCCTGGCCGGGATGGCCGGACGGGTCGGCTGGTCGCGGGTGGCGGACCGGGAGGGCCGGGCGGCGGCGCTGCCGTCGGTGCTCTCGCTGGGCGCGGTCGGTGCGGCCCTGCTGCTGGCCGCCGCGGTGCCGCTGCCGGCGCTGGTGTGGCCGGGCGCGGTGGCGGTGGGGGTGTTCGCGGTGTCGGCGAACGCCGTGTCGATGGTGCTGGTGATGCGGAGTTCGGCGCCGGGGCGCGCCGGGCAGGACTCGGCGATCGTGTCGGCGGGCTTCTTCGCCGGGTTCGCGGTCGGCCCGCCGGTGTTCGCCCGGGCCGTCTCGGCGGCCGGGTACGGGCCGGGCTGGCTGCTGGTCGCCGCCGAGTTCGCGGCCGCCGCGGCCGTCACCGCCCCGCTCGCCGTGCGCGGGGCCCGCCCGGTGACGGCGTGAACCGCGTCGGGCCGCACTGGGCGGGGCCGGCGCTGGCCGCCGTGCTCGGCCGGGCCGCGGCGACCGCCGCCGAGGTCGGGCCGCGCTTCCCGCTGTACGCCGACCCGGACACCGGCCGGTGGACGACGACCGGCCGCGGGTCGTGGACCGGCGGGTTCTGGGCGGGGCTGCTCCGGCTGCGCGCCCTGGCCTCCGGCGACCGTGCCGACGCGGAGGCCGCCCGCGCCTGCACCGGGCGCCTGGCGGGCTGGGCCGGGGAGGACACGGCGACGCGGGGCATGATCCTCTGGTACGGCACCGCGGCGGCCGGCGGCACGGCGGACGGGCTGCGCGAGCGGGCCGCGCACGCCTGCCTGGCCGCGTTCGACCGCGAGCTGGGCGTCGTGCCGTGGGGGAGCGCCTTCGGCGGGCCCCGGCTGCTGGCCCGCGCCGACGGCGTACCGGGCACCGTGCCGCTGCTGGCCCGGGCCGGGGCCGCCGGAGTGGAGGCCGCCCGCTCGCACCTGGTGCGGCACCTGGAGCTGTGCCTCGGCGAGGACCCGCCGCGCCCGGCCTGGGCGGCGCTGCCCGGCGGCGGCTGGCGGGGTTGCGCGGAGCCGGCGCCGGGCTGGAGCCGGACGGCGGCGTGGCTGCTGCTCGGTGCGGCCGACGGGACGGCCGTGCCCGGCTTCGGCGCCGGTGGAGCGCTGCGGGAGGCCGTGGACCGCCTGGTCGCGCTGCGGCTCGCGGCCGGGGTGCCGCCGGTGCCCCGGGCGGGCGCGGGCGGCGGACCGCCCGACACGTCGGCGGCGGCCGTCGAGGCGGTCGCCGCCCTGAAACTGGCCGCGCTGGCCCGGGCGTCGGCGGACGGGCGCACCGCGGACCGGCTGGCGGCCCGCGCCGAGCTGGTCCTGCACCGCCTCTGCACCCGCCACCTGTCGCCCGCCGGGGCGCTGCTCGACGGGTGCTACGACGCCGAGCGCGGCCTGGCCGTCCGTCATGAACTCGTCTGGGGCGACTTCTTCCTGGCCCTGGGACTGGCCGTGCTCACCGGACTGGTCGGGCCCTTCGCGTTCTGACCCCGGCCCCGTGCACCGGCTGGTCCCGCGGGGCGGGGCCGGGCCCGGGGTCAGCGCAGCACCCGGCGGGCGACGGCCGCGATGTGCAGTTCGTCGGGGCCGTCCAGCAGCCTGGCCGTGCGGCCGGCCCGGAAGAGTGCCGGCAGCGGGGTGTCCGGGCCGAGGCCGGCCGCGCCGTGGACCTGGACGGCGGCGTCGGTGACCTGCTGGAGCATCCGGGCCGCGGCGACCTTGGCGAGCCCGGTCTCGATCCGCGCGTCCTGCCCGGCGTCCAGGCGGGCCACCGCCTCGTGGACGAGCGGACGGGTGGTGCGGATGGCGAGCAACGAGTCGAAGACCAGCTGCTGGACGAGCTGGCGGTCGGCGAGCGGGCCCGCCGCCTGCGTACGGGAGCGGGCCCGCGCGCACATCAGCTCGTAGGCCCGCGCCGCCTGGCCGAGCCAGCGCAGGCAGCGCAGGAGGCGGCCCAGGCGCAGCCGCTCGCCGGCGATCCGCAACGCCTGGCCGGGTGCGCCGACCACGTGGTCGGCGGGCACCGTGACCCCGTCGAGCTCGATCTCCCACTGCCCGCCCGCGCCGAGGACCGGCAGCTCGCGGACCACCCGGAAGCCGGGCGCCGACGTGGGTACGAGCAGCAGCGACAGGCCGTCGGTGTCCGGTGCGCGGCCGCTCGTGCGGGCCATGACGGTGACCAGGTCGGCGTCGCCGGCCCCGGTCGTGAACCACTTGCGGCCGTGCAGGGTCCACCGGCCGTCCTCGCCCCGGACGGCACGGGTCGTGGTCGTCGCCGGGTCGGTGCCGGGGGAGTCGGGGTCGGTCATCGCGTAGCACGTACGCAGCCCGCCTGCGGTGATGCGTCGGAGGTGGCGCTCGCGCACGGCCGGTGAGGCGTGGCGCTGCAGCATCAGCACGTCGAGCAGCGGGGCCGATCCGAGGGCGGCCGGGCCGTGGTCGCTGGCGCCCTCCGCCTCGGCGAGGTGCGCGTGGACGGACAACGGCACGCCCTGGCCGCCGAGTTCGCGGGGCAGCGGCAGTGCCCAGAGCCCTGCCGCACGGGCCTCGTCCTGGAGCCGCGCCAGTGCCGTACGGGCGGCGGTGCCCCCGGCGTCGAGGACGGCCTCGCACGGCATCACCCGCGCCCGGACGAACTCCGCCACCCTGTCGCGCAGTTCGACCGCCGCCTCCGGACAGGCGGGAAGGCCGTACCCGGATTCGGCGGTTTCGTGATCTTTCATGGTGATTCCTCCGGACCCGTCGGGAACCCGACGACGTGACCGTCCGACGTTCTGGTCGTGGAACTGGTCGGCCCCGGACGCCGCCGAGTTCCCGCCCCTCCCCGCACACCTGCCGACGGGCACCGGGAGCCCGCACCCGAGACCCGGACAGCCGTACCCCGGCCGCCCGGACAAGGAGAGCCATGGTCCACCTCGCACCCGCCCCGCCGGCCCGACCGCTCGACGCACTGGACCTGCGCGTCTCCGGGCCGCCCGCGCTGACGGCCCCGGCCGTGGCCCACCTGCGGGCCCTCGGGGCGACGGTCGCCGGGGAACCCCGTGCCGACGGCCCGGCCAGGTTCGAGGCACCGGGCGGCCCGAGCGCCGAACTCGCCTGGGCCGACCTGTGGCGGCCCGAGGACGCCGCGGACGAGGCGACCGTCCAGGCCGTCACCGGCATCATGCACGTCCACGGCAGACGCGACGGCGCACCGCGGGGCCTCGCCCGGGATTACGCCGCGACCTGCGCCTCCGTCCTCACCGTGCAGGGCCTGCTCGCCGCCCTCCTCGGCCGGGCCCGCTCCGGCGCGGCCGCCGCACACGTCGCCACCGGTGCCGACCGCGCCGCGCTGCTGACGGTCTCCCAGTACCTCGCCGCCGCAGGCGCCGACGAGGACGAGGCGGTGCCGACCGGCCCCGGCGGGCCGCCGTTCACCGCCGCCGACGGCACCCGCTTCGAACTGGAGGCGCTGGAACCGGACGTCTGGGCGGCGTTCTGGCGCCGCCTCGGCGCACCCGCGGACGCGATCCGGGCCGGCTGGCGCCCCTTCCAGTTCCGCTACGCCACCGCCTGCGCCGCCCTCCCCGACGCCCTGCACCGCACGGCCCGGGCCGCCTCCTGGGCACAGGTCCGGCAGGCCGCGGCCGGCTCCCGCGCCGACGTGTGCCGCCTGCACTCCCTCGCCGACCGGGCCGCCGACCCGGCTCCCGGCCCGCCGTGGTCGTTCCGTCCCGGCCGCGCCACCGGCACCCCGCCCCGGGCCCCGGCCCGCCCCGCCGCGACCGATCCGGCTCTGCCACTCGCCGGACTGACGGTGCTGGAGGCCGGACGGCGCGTCCAGGCGCCGCTCGCCGCCCACCTGCTGGGCCTGCTCGGCGCCGACGTGGTGCGCATCGAACCGCCGGGCGGCGACCCGTTGCGCGGCATGCCGCCCTGCTGCGACGGCGTGTCGGCGCGCTGGCTCGCCCTCAACCGGGGCAAGCAGGTCACGGAGATCGACATCAAGGCCCCGGCCGGGCAGGCCGAACTGCGCGAACTCGCCGCGACCGCCGACGTGTTCCTGCACAACTGGGCGCCGGGCAGGGCCGAGCGGCTCGGTCTCGACGCCGACGCCCTCTCCCTCGCCAACCCCGGCCTCGTGTACGCCTACACCGGCGACTGGGCCGAGCGGCTGCCCGGAGCCCCCACCGGCACGGACTTCATGGTGCAGGCCCGCACCGGCGTCGCCGAGGCCGTCCGCACGGCGGACGAGCCGCCCGGGCCGTCCCTCATGACGCTCATCGACGTCCTCGGCGGCCTGCACGGCGCCGAGGCCGTGCTCGCCGCCCTGCTGCTGCGCGAACGCACCGGCCGCGGCGTACGCGCCGAGTCCTCCCTGCTCGGCGCGGCCGAGACACTCACCGCCCCCGCGGCCGGGCCCGCACCGGCCGGCTTCCGCCGACCACTGGCCACCGCCGACGGCTGGATCGCCCCGGCCGACCGGTCCGCCGCACCGGCCCTCCGCCACGCCGCCGCACTGAGGACCCTCCCCACCACCGACGCCCTGGCCGCCCTGCGCGCCCGCGGCCTCACCGCGACCGCCGTCACCACCGACCTGCGCACCCTGCCCGCCGACCCGCGCCTGCCCGCCGCCCTCACCCGCGACGGCCACGGCGCCCTCGCCGTCCCCACGCCCTGGAGGTTCTCGTGACACCCGCGATACCCGACCTCGTCCCCGCCGCCCTCCGCCGCACCTGGGCCGCCGACGGCCACTACCCCGACCTCGACCTGTACGCGCTCTTCCGCGCCCGCCGCATCGCCGACCCGCACCGCACCGCCGTCGTCGACCCCCGCGGACCGCTCAGCTACACCGCACTCGACCGCCGGGCCCGCTCGCTGGGGGCAGGCCTCCGGGCCGCCGGGATCTCCGCAGGCGACGTGGTGGGCGTCCAACTCCCCAACGGCCGCGACGCGGTGACCGCCGATCTCGCCCTCGCCGCCCTCGGCGCGATCGCCCTGCCCTTCCCGTCCGGGCGCAGCGCCCGCGAGGCGGTGTCGCTCCTCCGCCGCTCCGGCGCCCGCGCGGTGATCGCCCCCACCGCCCACCGCGACACCCGGCCCGCCCGCGACATCGCCGGCCTGCGCGGCGAACTGCCCGCCCTCGGAGCGGTGGTGGCCGCGGGACAGGGACGGCTGCCGGACGGCTGCCTGTCGTTCGCCGCACTGCTGCGCACCGACGCCACCGCCTTCACCCCCGCCCGTCCCGACCCGGACGCCGCCGCCCGGATCCTCGTCTCCTCGGGCACCGAGGCGGAGCCGAAGATGGTCGCGTACTCGCACAACGCGCTCGCCGGAGGGCGCGGCAACTTCCTGGCGGCGCTGCGCCCTTCGGGCAGCGAACTGCGCTGCCTCTTCCTGGTGCCGCTGGCGTCGGCGTTCGGCAGCAGCGGCACGGCCGTCACGCTCGCCCGGCACGGCGGCACCCTGGTGCTGATGGACCGCTTCACCCCGGCCGACGCCCTGGAGACGATCCGCCGCCACCGGCCCACCCACGTGCTGGGCGTGCCGACCATGGTGCGGATGATGCTCGACCGGCCGTCCGACCGGGCGCTGCCGCCACCCGCCGCCCTGATCCTGGGCGGGTCACCGCTCGACGAGGCCACCCGCGCGGAGGCCGAACTCGCCTTCGGCTGCCCGGTGGTGAACCTCTACGGCTCGGCCGACGGGGTCAACTGCCACAGCGGGCTCGGCGGCAGGCCCATCCAGGAGGACGGCCCGGGCGTCGCGGTCGGCCGCCCCGACCCCGCGGTGACCGACATCCGCATCGCCGCCTCCGGCGGTGCCTCGTGCGGCACCCCGGGGGAGATCGGCGAGATCGAGGCGCGGGGCCCGATGACCCCGCTGTGCTACGTCGCCGCACCCGAGCTCAACGACCGCTACCGCACCGCCGACGGCTGGGTGCGCACCGGCGACCTGGGCGTGTTCGACGCCGACGGTGTGCTGCGGGTCGTCGGCCGGCTCAAGGACATCGTGATCCGCGGCGGGGTGAACATCAGCCCGGCCGAGGTCGAGCGCGCGCTCGCGGCCCACCCGGACGTGCGGGACGTCGTGTGCACCGGCGTCCCGTGCCCGCTCATGGGCGAGCGGCTGGCGGCCTGCGTCGTGCCGAGGGCCGGCCGTACGGTCACCCTGGACGATCTGCGCGCCCACCTGGGGGCGTGCGGCCTCGACCGGTGCAAGCACCCGGAACGGCTGCTGCTGATGGACGCCCTGCCGCTGACCCCGGCCGGCAAACCGGACCGGACGGCCCTGCGCAGGGCGGCCACCGAGGCCCGGTGAGGCCGGCGTACGGGGTGGGCTGCCCGGCACACCGGGCAGCCCACCCCCACGCGCCCCCGGACGGGTCAGACCCGGCCGACCAGCGTGAAGCCGGCCCCGTCCACGGCACTGCGGACGACCGTGTCGTCGAGCGCCCGCTCGGAGACGACGGTGACCCGGCCGGCCTTCGCCCTGGCCGCCACCTCGGTCACGCCGTCGATGGCCGCCAGCTCCGTGCTGACGGTCCTCTCGCAGTGGCCGCAGCTCATGCCTTCGACGGTGAAGACGGCGGTGACGGACATGGGATACCTCCGGGGACGGGACGGGACGGGACGGGATCGGGCCGGGATCGGGCCGGGTCGGGACGCGACGGCACGGGACCGCTGCCGACGACGACAAGGACAACGACAGCGCACCGCCCCGAGGCGGCCACGCGGACACGCCGTCCTGTGCCCCCATCGGGTGGACCGGGGAACCGATCAGGCCGCGCAGCCGACCAGCGGAACCACCACCGGTACCGCGACGGGCTGAGCCGCTGCTGCTGCCGCCGCCGGGTGCCGTTCGGCGTCGGCGAGCAGCCGGACCAGCGTGGTGCGGGCCCGCGACACCCGCGAGCGCACCGTGCCGATCGGGCACCCGGCCGCCTCCGCGGCCTGCTCGTACGGCAGGCCGAGGACGGCCGTCAGCACGAAGGCGTCACGCCGTTCGGCGGGCAGTGACGCCAGCAGTTCGGCCAGTGCCACGCCCTCCTCGAAGCCGGGCGCCCCGCAGTACTGCGCCCGCTCCGCGGCCGCCTGCCAGTCGTCGGTGTCCAGCAGCCGCGGCCGGGCCGCCGCGAACCGGAAGCGGTCGGCGACCGTGCGGCGCGCGATCGACAGCAGCCAGGTCCGGGCGGAGGAACGGCCCTCGAAGCGCGGCAGGCCGCGCAGGGCGCGCAGGTAGGTGTCCTGGGTGAGGTCGTCGGCGGCCTGCGGGTCGCCGCTCAGGTAGGCCACGTAACGCCACACGTCGGGGCGGGTGGCGCGGACGAACCGCTCGACCGCGGCCTGGTCGCCGGTGCGGGCGGCCAGCGCCCACTCGGTGACGGCCGCGTCCTCGTGCGGGGAACGACATCGCGGGGCGCGCGGGTGCGGCAGGGCAGGAGTCATCGCCATGGGTCCTTCTCGGAGAGCGGGGAGGCGGCCTACGGGCCGCAGGACGGGGCCAGGGCACGCGCGGGTGCCGCCGTACCCGGCGGGGGCACGGCGTCGACGCGGCGCGGACCTGGGAGCGGCACGCCGTCCTCAGACGGCGGCGGCCCCGGCCGGTGGACCCCGGGAGGTGAGGGCATGAACGAGCAGCAGCTGCCGCAGCGACCGGGCGGGGACGGCACGGGCGGGCCGCGGCGGCGGCCGGTGCGGCGGGCGGACGAGCCCCACGAGGAGGAGCAGCGGGGCGAACAGCAGGGCGGCCGCGGTGCGGCCGAGCCGGAACACCGCCCGCTCGCCGGCCGCCAGCCACAGGCCGACCAGCAGCGCGGCCAGCAGGTGCGCGGCGAGCATGCCGGCGGTCCCGCCGGGGAGGTGCGCGGGCATGGCGGTTGCGGCGGCGGCCTGGTGCGCGGCGTGGGCGCCCATGTCCATCCCCGGCATGTCGGCGGCCATGCCCGCCATGTGCCCCATGCCCGCCGTGCCCGTCACGTCGGCCAGGTCGACCGCGACGACGGACAGGCCGTCGCCGGAGGTCCCGGCCCCGAGCCCGGCCGCCTCGGCGAGCCGGGCCGCTTCCGCCGGGGTCACCTCGTCGGGACCGCAGAGCAGTGCCGCCCACCGTGTCGCGGTGCCGCCGTCCGCGGGCCGCCGCGCGGCGGCCTGGCCCAGGGTGAAGACGAGGTGCAGTGCGGCCTGGACGCCCACGGTGAGGCCGGTCACCAGCACGGGGCCGCGCTCGCGGTCCGCGGGTACCCAGCCGATGCCCCAGGCGGCGGCGAAGGCGGCCGCCAGGGCCCACCACGGCACGTGCGTACCGGACATCAGGACGTGCCCGAGGGATGCGAGCAGCACGCAGACGGCCGCGAACACCGCGGCCCGTCCTGTACGCACTCCCCGTCCCAGTCGCATGGCGGCCCCATCGTCGCACCTGCCGACGGTCCGCCACATACCGCCGCTCGCGCCGATCACGGGCATCGACAGGTCCGATCATCAGGTCGCGCACGCCACCGCGGGCGGACCGCCGCCGGGCACAGCCCCACCGCCGCCCGGCGCAGCCCCACCGCCACGACGGCACCGCCACGACGGTCCGGTGCCGGGCGTCGCCGCGGCTCCGGTCGGTGCCCGGTCGGTGCCCGGTCGGGCCGACCCGCACGGCGGTGACGCCGCTGATGCGGCGGGCGCCCGCAGCGGTCCGCGGGAACCACGAGCCGGGGGCCGGTGCCGTCGAGCGGGGTGCCGTCGACGCCGGTGGCGAGGAGCATCTGCCGGCCTCCGAAGCCCGTGCCGCCTGCGGCCGGATGCGTGAGCCGGGGGCCGCGCGCAGCATGGGGGGATGAGCGACTTCGCACCCGTGCCGCCGTCGGTGACGACGGCCGACGTGGTGGCCACCCGCATCGGCGTGCTGAGGTTCGCCGACGGCGTCCCGGACGCGGACACCGCCGAGAAGGTGTACGACCACCTGGATCTGGTGCACGGGGTCAACGCCTACCTGGCCGGGCTGCCGGGCGTGTCGGCCCGGGCGGTCCGCCGGGGCCTCCAGCAGGCCGGGGTCGCGGACAGCCAGGTGCTGCTGTTCTCGGGGCTGATGGACAGTGCCTCGCTGTGCCTCACCGGCAGTGCCGACACCGTGGACTTCCTGAGCGTCCTCGACCTGACCGGGGGGCCCGTCGCGCTGCAGGTCCCGCCGGGGTGCCTGGGCGCGGTCGAGGACATGTGGTTCCGGTGGATCACCGACATCGGCGTGCCCGGCCCCGACCGCGGCCTCGGCGGCACGTACGTGTTCCTGCCGCCCGGCCACGACGGGCCGGAGCCGGAGGGCGGCGGCCTGTTCGTGCACCGCTGCCGCACCTGGCAGGCCGTCGTGCTGGGCCGGGCGTTCCTGGAGGACGGCGACCCCGCTCCGGCGGCCGCCCGGATCGAGCAGTCGCTGCGCATCCACCCGTGGACGCCGGGCGGTCGCGGCAGCGGCACCGGCGCCTTCCGGCCCGGCCGGGAGCCGCCCGACCGGTCGGACCCGCCGGTGTTCACCGAGGGCACCGGGCTGGCGGTGAACACCCTGCCCCCGAACGACCGCTCGTTCTACGAGCTGCTCGACACCCTGGTCCAGGAGCAGCCGGCCGGGTCCGGCGATCCGGAGGCCTGCGGGGCCCTCCGAGCCATCGGCATCGCCAAGGGGCAGGTGTTCAGGCCCGGTTCACGGCTGCGGGCGGTCCTGGACGAGGCCGTCGCGCTGGGCGACGCGACCGCCCGCACGCTGGGTCTGCGCGCCCGCGACCGGGACGGCTTCGCCTACTACGGCAGCGGCTCGGCCTGGTCCGACCCGCTGTGCGTCGGTGGCCACGACTGGACGCTGCCCCCGCCCGGACCGGTCGTCGAGGGCGGCCCCGGACCGCACCCGCCGGCCTCCGGTCGTGCGCTGAACTCCCGGACGGCCTTCCACTACGTGGCCACCGGCTGTTCGCCGTCGATGTGCACGCGCGAGACCGGTGTCGGCTCCCGGTCCCTCATGGTCGCCGCCGATGCGTACGGCCGTCCGTTCGACGGTGCCCGCCCCTACACGCTGACCCTGCCCGCGGGCATCCCGGCGGCCCGCCTCTGGTCCGTCACCGTGTACGACAGCCAGACCCGCTCCATGCTCCGGACGCCGCAGCGCTACCCCCGGGCGGGCAGCCAGTCCTGTCCCGGCCCGGCCGCCGCGCCGGACCCCGACGGCGCCACCACGCTCCACCTCGCGCCCGAACGCCCCGGGGCCGCCGCCGAGGGCACCTGGATCCGGACCGTGCCGGGCAGGGGCTGGTTCGCGGTCCTGCGCCTGTACGGCCCTCTGCAGCCGTTCTTCGACCGGACCTGGCGCCCCGGGGAGGTCCGGCCCGCCCCTTGACCTCCCCCGCCCCTTGACCTCCCCGGCGCCCCGGGGCCGGTACGCCCGGCCGGGCGCCGTGCGGGCCGCCCGGCCGGGTGCCGCCCCGGCTACAGGTAGGGGCGGGTGATGAGCTCGATCGCGTGACCCGAGGGGTCCTTGAAGTACACCCCCCGGCCGCCGTGCTCGGTGTTGGTCTCGCCCGCCCGGCGCATCTGCGGGTCCGCCCAGTGCTCGATCCCGCGCTCGCACAGGCGGCCGTACGCCCGGTCGAAGAGCTCGTCGTCGACGAGGAACGCGTAGTGCTGCATCTGGATGTCGACCGGCGGCTCGGCGAACTGGAGCAGGACGCCGTCGGCGAGCCGGATGTTGGTGAACGGGCCCCAGGACGGTGCGTCCGGGATCTCCAGCAGCTCCCGGAAGAACCGCGCCGACGCGTGGCGGTCCGTGGAGGCGACGATGGTGTGGTTGAACGTGGCTGTCATACGGGTGACCTCGGTGTTCGGCAGGGGACGTGGACGCGCGGTGCAGGTGCACCAGGAGGTCCGCGTGCCGAAGCGCGGGGGCGCCGTTCGCGCGCCCGTGGCGCGGTCAGCCGTCTACCGGATCGCCGATCCGTGTGTGGCGTGTCGCCGGTCCGGTATTCACGTCGGGTGACGCTACCCCCTCGTGCCGGTGGCGACAATGCCGCGGTCCGGTCCGGCCGCGGTCCGGCCTGCCCGAACAGGCCGACGCGGCGGGCGAGTCCGGTGCGAGGCCGCGGACGGTTCACGGCAGGTCGCTGTTCATGTGTATGAACATCAATCAAGTACACGTCTATTGACGCGTCCACGGTACGCCTCTAGGGTCCGACGAAAGCGCTTTTCCGCCCGGATGCGGTGTCCGGCTGCACGGCCTGTTCATGTACTCGAACGCGCCCGTTCCCCCACCCCGGAGCGCGAGCCCGGCGTCGGCCCTGCCACGCCCGCTCCCCGCTGCGCCCGCTCCCCGCCGCCCGCGCGAACCCTCCCGCAGGCGGCGGAGGCGGACCGGACACCCACCGCGCGGTTCTCCACCGCTCGTTCCACCCCACCCCTGGTCAGGCGAACCAACCCCACCTGGAGACGAACGTGCACCTGAGAGCAGCCATCGCATCCGCCGGCCTCCTCGCCGGCGCCCTGGTCGCGGTGTCCGGCACGGCGCAGGCCGCGACCACCACCCGCTACGAGGCCGAGAGTTCCCCGGCCTCCTGCACCGGCACCGTCGACTCCGACTGGGCCGGCTACTCCGGAAGCGGCTTCTGCAACGGCACCAACGCGACCGGCGGCGTCCTGCAGTTCACCGTCAGCGCCCCCGCCGCGGGCACCGCGACGCTGACGGTCCGCTTCGCCAACGGCACCACCACCGCCCGGCCCGCAAGCCTCGCGGTGAACGGCGCGGCAGCCTCGACGGTGTCGTTCGAGAGCACCGCCGCATGGGGCACCTGGGTCACCAAGACCCTTACCGTGCCGGTGATCCCGGGCAGCAACACCATCCGCTTCACCCCGACCACCTCCGCCGGCCTGCCCAACATCGACTACCTCGACGCCGCGGTGCCGGACGCCACCACCACCCCGCCGTCCGGCACCGCGCTGTACGTGGCGCCCAACGGCACCGACGGCGCGGCCGGCACGCAGGCCGCCCCGACGACGCTCACCTCGGCGATCGGCCGCGTCGCGTCCGGCGGCACGATCTACCTGCGCGGCGGCACCTACAGCTACGCCCAGACGGTCACCATCCCGGTCGGCAGCAACGGCACGGCGAGTGCCCGCACGAACCTCTCCGCGTACCCGGGGGAGACCCCGGTGCTCAACTTCTCCGCCATGGCGGAGGATCCGGCCAACCGCGGGCTCGCCCTGAACGGCTCGTACTGGCACATCAAGGGCATCGTCGTCGAACGCGCCGGTGACAACGGGATCTTCGTCGGTGGCAGCAACAACGTCATCGAACGCACCGTGACCCGCTTCAACCGCGACTCGGGGCTGCAGATCTCGCGGATCGCCTCCACCACGCCCACCAGTCAGTGGCCGTCCAACAACCTCGTCCTGAGCTCGGAGTCGCACGACAACGCCGACTCCGACGGGGAGGACGCCGACGGCTTCGCGGCGAAGCTCACCGCGGGCACCGGCAACGTCTTCCGCTACACCGTCTCCCACAACAACATCGACGACGGCTGGGACCTCTACACCAAGACCGACACCGGACCCATCGGCCCGGTGACCATCGAGGACTCCCTGTCGTACGGCAACGGCACGCTCTCGAACGGCACCGTGAACTCCAACGGCGACCGCAACGGCTTCAAGCTCGGCGGCGACGACATCGCGGTCGACCACGTCGTCCGGCGCAGCATCGCCTACCGCAACGGCCACCACGGGTTCACCTACAACAGCAACCCGGGCACGATCGCGATGTCGAACAACGTCGGCATCGACAACGCCGAGCGCAACTTCTCGTTCGACAAGGGCACCTCGGTGTACCGCAGCAACACCTCGTGCCGCAGCGGCAGCGGGTCGAACGACAAGACCGTCGGCGACGCCGACGGCTCCAACCAGTTCTGGACCGGCACCAACGGTTCGCGCTGCTCCGCCTACACCGGCGCCATGGCGTGGTCGTTCGCCTCGGACGGCCGCCTCGTCGTGACCTTCGGCGGCAGCCCGGTCACGCCGTAACGCGCTCCGTCCCCCCCGCAGGTCGCCCCGGTGCCCATCACGGGGCGCCAGGCCTCCGGGCCCGGCGCGACCGCTGCCCTCGCCGATCCGACGGGATCGGACGGCGAGGTCGGCGGCGCCGGGCCCGGAGTGCTGTCCGGCCGCCGCCGAGGACGTTCCGGCGGGCCCCGCGGGTCTCAGGTGATGCCGAGGCCGCGCAGCACGGCCTCCGCACCGGCGAGGAACTCGGCGCCGGGGTCGGCCTGTTGCTGCTCGGCGAGCGAGGACGTCAGCAGCGGGAAGGCGTCGGGCGCGGCCAGGGCGGCGTGGCCGGCGGCCCCGCCGGGCGCGAGGCCCTGGTGTTCGAGTTCCAGTGCGCCGATCAGGTAGGAGGTCAGCGCCTGGAGCGCGCGTCGGCGGCCGGGGCCGTCGAGGCCCGCCCGGCCGAGGGCCTCCAGCACGTGTTCCGCCCAGCGCAGGGCGGGCAGGCAGCCCGTGTGGTGGCGGACGGCCAGCGGGAGGACCCCGGGATGGGCGCCCACGGCCTCGCGCATCAGTTCCATGAGCGCGATCAGCCGCTCGCGCGGCGGGGCCGGGTCGGGGGCGGGCGCCGTGCGGGGGCGGTCGAGGACGGTGCCGAGCGCGAGTTCCACCACGAGGCACTCGAGTTCCTCGCGGTCCTCCACGTAGCGGTAGAGCGCCATGGTGCGGCGGTCGAGTTCGGCGGCGACGGTGCGCATGGAGAGGGCCGCCAGGCCGTCACGGTCGATCACCGTGATGGCGGCGGTGGCGATCTGCCGGGTGGTCAGGGAGCGGGGTCGTGGCACGACTTGACAGCGTACGGGATACGCCTACAGTTTTAAGCGTACGGTCTACACCTAAGGAGTCCCGTGCCCCGCCTTCAGATCGGCACCACCGCCCCGAACCTCACGCCGACCGACGTGACCGGCGTGCCCGTACCGGTTCGATCCGCCGCCGGGCTCGTCCACCTGCAGTTCCGCAGGTTCGCCGGCTGCCCCGTCTGCAACCTCCACCTCCGCAGCTTCGCGCTGCGCCACGACGAGCTGCGCGCGGCCGGGGTGCTGGAGGCGGCCGTCTTCCACTCGCCCGCCGCCGAGCTGAGCCCGTACGCGGACGGCCTGCCCTTCCCGCTGGTCGCCGACCCCGGCAAGGACCTCTACCGCGCCTACGGCGTCGAACGCGGCGTCCGCGCCCTCCTCGACCCGCGGGTCTGGCCCACGGTCGTCCGGAGCCTGGTCAGGAGCTCAGGCCTCGTCCTCCGCGGACGCGAGCGGCCCCCCGCGGCCCGCCCCCTCGGCGGCCGGTTCGGTCTCCCCGCCGACTTCCTCGTCGGATCCGACGGCCGGATCCTGGCCGCCCACTACGGCGCGCACGCCTCCGACCACTGGACCGTCGACCAGGTCCTCGCACTGGCCGCGGAGCACCGCACCGCGCCCGTCGCCCGCCCGGCCGGCGCCTGAGCACGCCGCTCCCGTCGCTCTTCCGCCGCACGGCGCCGAGCGCGGCCCCGTGCCGGGGCCCGGATCCGCTGCGCCCCGTACGCCCCGGCCTGCGGCCGGCCGCCCCCTGCGTCGTCCGGGCGGCGGTGCAGCTCGTAGGGTCTGGGCATGGTCGACAAGCAGGGTCGGGGAGCGGTGCGGGGTCCGGGGCGTCCCCGTGAGGAGCGGGTCACCCGCGCGGCGCTGGACGCGGTCGTCGCGCTGGTCGCGGAGCAGGGGATGGGCGCGGTCACGATGGACGCCGTCGCCGAGCGGGCGGGGGTGAGCAAGCCGGCCATCTACCGGCGCTGGGCCGCCAAGCAGGAGCTGGTCATCGCCGCCGCCGAGGCGCGGATCGGCGAGCTGTCCGTCCCCGACCGGGGGGACTTCCGTGCGGAGCTGCACGAGCTGCTCACCGCGCGCATGGAGTCCTACCGGCAGCCCGGTGTCGACCGGCTGCTGGCCGGTGTCATCGGTGCGTCGGCCGAGGCGGGCGCCGACCGCGGCGCGTACGGCGCTTACCCGGCACGGGTCATGGGGGAGACCCGGCGCATCCTGGAGCGCGGGATCGAGCGCGGCGACGTGCGGGCGGACACCGATGTCCGGGCGGTGGTCACCCTGGTGGCCGCACCGATGCTGTTCCGCCTGCTGGTCGAGCTGGAGCGGCCGGACCGGCACCTGGTAGACGCGGTGGTCGAGCTGATCGCCCGCGCCGTGGCGGCGTAGCGCCGGTGCGCGGCCGGGGCCGTCCGGGCTCCTGGAACCGGTGTCCCGCAGACCCTTGCCGAGGCATGCCCCGATAACGATACTTCCGGTAACGAATTGCTGGTCGTCCCGGAGGTTCCCCATGGCAACATCTGCCGCCGCATCCGCGTCCATCCTGGCCAAGCCCCTGATCCACTTCGGGCGCCGCGTTCTGGACCGCACCGCTCCCGGAACCCCGGAAGCCACGTACCGGCTCCTGAACGTCACGCCGCTCACCCCCCACATCGGTGCGGAGATCTCCGGCGTCGACCTCGCCGACCCGATCGGCGGCGACCTCGCCGAGGAACTGCGCCAGGCCCTGCTGGAGTGGAAGGTGGTCTTCTTCCGCGACCAGCACGCCTTCGGCCCGGAGCACCACCTCGCCCTCGCCGCGGTCTGGGGGGAGCCGGAGGCCAACCCGTTCTTCCCCACGGGCGACACCGTCGGCGTCTCCCGCCTGGCCAAGGACGCCATGGCCGTCGGCAACGAGAACATCTGGCACAGCGACCACTCCTTCATGGCCGATCCCGCCCTCGGCTCCGTGCTGCGCGCCGTCGAGGTGCCTGAGGCGGGCGGCGACACCATGTGGGCGGACATGGGCGCCGCGTACGACAACCTCTCCGAGGCCCTGAAGGCCCGGATCGAGAACCTCACCGCAGTGCACGACTGGGTGCCCAGCTGGGGTTCGCTGATGACGGAGGAGCAGATCGCCCGGCTGCGCGAGCGGCTCCCCGCCGTGGAACACCCGGTCGTCGTCCGCCACCCGCGCACCGGGCGGAAGCTGCTGTACGTCAACGAGCCCTTCACCACCCGGATCACCGGCCTGTCCGACGCCGAGAGCCAGGAACTCCTCAACGAGCTCGTCCTCCAGGCCCGCATCCCCGAGTTCCAGGTGCGCTTCCACTGGCAGCCGGACTCCGTCGCGATCTGGGACAACATCGCCGTCCAGCACTACGCGATCAACGACTACTACCCCGCGCGCCGCGTCATGGAGCGCATCGCGATCGCCGGCGTCCCGCTCTCCTGAGCCCCGCGCGCCGCAGCCCCGCCGATCCGCCCGGAGCGCTCGCAGCCGCCCGGCTCGCCGTGCCGACCGGTCCGCCGTACCTGTCCGACGGACCCGCCCGGGCTGCGGTGCCCGCGCCCTCCCGCGTTCCCCCCTGCCAGCACCTCTCCCGGAGGAACCCCCATGACCGCCGCCCACACCCCGGCGAGACCGGGCGCCGAAGCCCCGCCGGCAGAGCGCCCCTCCGGCGCCCGCGCCTGGACGGTCACCGCCCTGCTCGTGGTCTTCATGATGGTCAACTTCGCCGACAAGTCCGTCCTCGGCCTCGCGGCCGACGAGATCCGCGCCGACATGGGCCTGTCCGCGACCGACTTCGGACTCGCCAACAGCGCCTTCTTCCTGCTGTTCTCCGTCGCCGCCGTCGTGGTGGGGCTGCTCGCCGACCGTGTGCGGCCGAAGTGGCTGCTGCTGGGCATGGCCGTGCTCTGGTCGGTCGCGCAGGTGCCGGCCGCCATCGGCGGCGGCCTGGCCGTCCTGATCGGCTCGCGCGTCCTGCTGGGCGCGGCGGAGGGGCCCGCCTTCCCCGTCGCCCAGAAGGCCACGCTGGCGTGGTTCCCCGACCACAGGCGCAACCTGCCCGGTGCGCTGATCACCCTCGGTGTGACCCTGGGAGTGATCACCGCGGCCCCCGGGCTGACCTGGGTCATCCACGAGCACGGCTGGCGGGCGGCGCTCTGGGTGGTCGCGGCGATCGGCGCGGTGTGGGCCGCGGTGTGGGCCGTGTGGGGCGCCGACGGCGGGCACCGCACCGACGACGAGGAGGACGGGCCCGCCGGGAGAGCCCCCGCCTGGGCGGTGCCCGCCACTGCGGACCGCGCCACGTACCGGAGGATCCTCGGCACCCGCACCTGGATCGGCGCCACCGTCGCCTACTTCACCACCTACTGGTGCGTGGCGCTGTCGCTCGTGTGGCTGCCCTCCTACCTGCGCAACGGCCTCGGCCACTCCTCCGGGACCGCGGGCCGGCTGATCGTCCTGCCCTGGCTGCTGGGCGCGGTCGCGCTGCTGGGCCAGGCGTGGCTCACCGGCCGGCTGATGCGCCGCGGGGTCCCCAGCCGCAAGGCCCGCGGCTGGGTCGGCGGCAGCCTGCTGCTCGTTGCCGCGGCCGCCTGCCTCGCCCTGCCGCTGGTGGACGGCACCGCGGCGAAGACCGTCCTGGTGGCCGTCGGCTTCGGCCTGGGCGGATCCTTCGCGACCGTCGCGGTCACCACCGTCGCGGAACTGGCCCCGGCCGCACGGCGCGGCGGTGCCCTGGGCTGGATGAACGCCGCCGTCACCACCGCCGGCCTGATCGCCCCGGCCGTCGTCGGACGCCTCGTCGACGGCCAGGGCACGGCGGGCTACCAGAGCGCCGCGCTGCTCTCGGGCGTGCTGCTGACGGTGGGAGCGCTGTCCGCCTTCACCCTGATCGACCCGGCCCGCGACATCCCGCGCCTGCGCGCCTGACCGGTGCCCGCCGCCCCGCCCTCCCGCACCCCCGCCGCCCCGAGGAGCACTCCGTGACCACCCCGGTCGTCGACACCGCCCTGCTGGACCGAGCCGTCGCCGAGCTCCGCGCAGGCGCCCCATCGTGGTCCGCCACCCCGCTCGCCGAACGCATCGCGCTGCTGGAGCGCATGATGCCGCGCATCGCCGACGGTGCGGCGGAGATGGCCGCGGCCGGTGCGCACGCCAAGGGCTACGGCCCCCGCTCCCCGTGGGCGGCGGAAGACTGGATCGGCGCACCCTGGGCACTCGCCCAGAACGTCGGCGCCCACCTGCACGTCCTGCGTCGCCTCGCCGCCGGGCGCGAACCGCTCGACCCCCGCGCCGTCCACGTGCGCGACGGTCGCACCGTGGTCGACGTCTTCCCCGCCACCGGCTGGGACGCCCTGCTGCTCAACGGGTTCACCGCCGAGGTGCGGATGCGCGTCGGCACCACCGCCCGGCAGGTACGGGACCGCGCCGCCGGCCCGTACCGCGGGCGGCCGACGGGCCCGGCCGTCGCCCTCGTGCTCGGCGCCGGCAACGTCGCGGCCATCACCGCCCTCGACGTCCTCCACAAGCTCTACGCCGAGGGCCAGGTCGTCGTCGCCAAGATGAACCCGCTCAACGCCTACCTGCGCCCGCACTTCGAACGGGTCTTCGCCGAGTTCACCGAGCGCGGCTGGGTGCGGTTCGTCGACGGCGGCGCCGCCGAGGGCGCCCACCTCGCCGCCCACCCCGGCGTGGACGCCATCCACGTCACCGGCAGCGAGCGCACCCACGACGCCATCGTCTGGGGCACCGACGAGCAGGCCGAGCGGCGTCGCCGCGACGACACCCCACTGACCGACAAACCGTTCAGCAGCGAACTCGGCGGCGTCAGCCCGTACATCGTGACGCCCGGGCCGTGGTCCGACGCGGACTTCCGCTTCCAGGCCGAGCACATCGTGACCAGCAAGATGAACAACTCCGGCCACAACTGCATCGCGAGCCAGATCCTGCTGGTGCCCCGGGCCTGGAACGGCACCGAGCGGCTGCTGGCGGAGATCCGGACGGTGCTGCGCGCACTGCCGCCCCGCTCCGACTACTACGCGGGCGCCGCACAGCGACTCGCCGCCGTCCGCAGGGCCCACCCGCAGGCCGAGTCCCACGCCGACGGCGGCTGCCGCCTCCTGGTGCCCGACATCACCGGCCACGACGACATGCTGATCACCGGCGAGGTCTTCGCCAGCGCCCTCGGCGTGGTGCGGCTGCCCGGCGACACCCCGGTCGAATTCCTGCGCCAAGCCGTCGACTTCGCCAACGACCGGCTGCCGGGCACCCTCGGCGCGACCCTCCTCGTCCACCCCCGGACGGAGAAGGAGCACCGCGCCGCGGTGGAGGCCGCCGTCGCCGACCTGCGCTACGGCACCCTCGGCGTCAACTGCTGGTCCGGCGTGGGCTTCCTCCTCGGCTACACCCCCTGGGGGGCCCACCCGGGCCACACCCGGCAGGACATCGGCAGCGGCATCGGCTTCGTGCACAACGCGTTCATGCTGGAGGACGTCGAGAAGACCGTCCTGCGCGCGCCCTTCGCCCCCGCCCCGCGCGGCCTGTTCACCGGTTCCCCGTCGCTCTCCCCCCGCCCGCCGTTCTTCGTCACCAACCGCACCGCGCGGACCACCGTCGAACGCGTCACCCGCTTCACCGCCGCGCCGGGCCTGTCGAAACTGCCCGCCGTCCTCGTCTCCGCGCTGCGCGGCTGACCCCGCCGTCCCGTCCCGAACCGCCCACCCGCGGCCCGCCACCCGAAACGAGACCCGCGGTGAACCTCGCCGACCTCCTCCGCCGTGCCGCCGACACCCACGGCCACCGCACCGCCCTCGACCTCGCCGACCGCTCCCTGACCTGCGCCGAGTTCGAGGACGGCTACTGCATCGTCGGCCGCAAGAAGGACCTGATCATCCGCGGCGGCTTCAACGTCTACCCGCGCGAGATCGAGGAGGTCCTGCACGAGCACCCGGCCGTCGCCGGGGCCGCGGTCGTCGGCGTCCCCCATCCGGCCCTCGGCGAGGAGGTCGCCGCGGCGGTCGCCCTCCGCCCCGGCGCCGACGCCACGGCGGACGACCTGCGGGAGTTCGTCCGGGCCCGTGTCGCCCCCTACAAGTACCCGCGCGACGTCCGGATCGTCGACGCGCTGCCCAAGGGCGCCACGGGCAAGATCCTCAAGCGGGCGATCGTCCTCCGGGCCTCCGGGGGCGATGGCAGCTGACGGCTGCCGGGGGCCGCCGCCGGGGCGCCCGGCCCCGACAGGCGCCCTCCCGTGGCCTGTCGGATAGTGGACGGCGTCGGAACCCTCGTGGGATTGGACGCACATGGACCGCTATCCCCCCATCGCCGACCACGGCCTGGTGGGCGACCTCCAGACCGCCGCCCTGGTGTCCTCCCAGGGCGTGGTGAACTGGTTCTGTTCGCCGAGGTTCGACTCGCCGAGCGTGTTCGCCTCGCTGCTCGACCACGACCGGGGCGGGTACTTCAGGCTGGCGCCCGAACACTCGGACGTGTCGTGCAAGCAGCTCTACTATCCGGACACCGGCGTGCTGGTGACCCGGTTCATGTCGCCGGACGGCGTCGGCGAGGTCGTCGACTGGATGCCGGCGAACACCAGCCGGACCCCGACCGACCGCCACAGCCTGATGCGGGTGATCCGGGCGGTGCGCGGCACCGTGCGCTTCGTGCTGGAGTGCAGGCCCCGCTTCGACTACGGGCGGGCCGGCCACGAGCTGGAGCTGCACCCCCAGGACGCCGTCTTCCGCGCTCCCGGCATCACCGGGCACCTGCAGGCCAGCTTCCCGCTGGAGCGCGACGGGGACGACGTCCGCGGCGCGGTCACCCTCGGCATCGGGGAGTCCGCCGCCGCCGTGTTCACCACGTGCGCCGCCGACGGAGAGGCACCGCCTCCGTTCACCGTCGAGGGCATCACCGACGGGCTGTGGGCGGAGGTCGACTTCTGGCAGAAGTGGCTGCACACGTCCCGCTACCGGGGCCGCTGGGGCGAGATGGTGAACCGCTCGGCCATCACGCTCAAGCTGCTCACCTACCACCCCTCCGGTGCCCCCGTCGCCGCCGCCACCATGGGCCTGCCCGAGCAGGTCGGGGGCGAGCGCAACTGGGACTACCGCTACTCGTGGGTCCGGGACGGCTCGCTCTCGGTGCGAGCCCTGCTCGACCTGGGGTTCGTTGAGGAGGCGACCGCGTTCACGAAGTGGCTGGGCGACCGGATGCACGACCGGGCCGACCTGCCCGGCGAGCGGCTGCAGATCATGTACCGGGTCGACGGCGACCCGCACCTGACCGAGGAGATCCTGGAGCACTGGGAGGGCTACCGGGGATCGCGTCCGGTACGGGCGGGCAACGCCGCCGCCGACCAGCTGCAGCTCGACATCTACGGCGAGGCCCTCTACGCGATGGCCGAGGGACTGGACGTCGGTACGGAGCTGGGCTACCACGGATGGAAGGGCCTCGCACGGACCCTGGACTGGCTCTCCGACAACTGGGACCGCCCGGACGAGGGCATCTGGGAGACCCGCGGCGGGCGCAACGACTTCACCTACAGCCGGGTGATGTGCTGGGTGGCGTTCGACCGGGGGATGCGCCTGGCGACCGAGCTCAGCCGGCCCGCCGACATCCCGCGCTGGCGCAACGCCCGGGACGCCATCCTCGAACAGGTGATGGACAAGGGCTGGAGCAAGTCCGAGCAGGCCCTGGTGCAGCACTACGGCGGCGACGTCCTGGACGCCTCCCTGCTGCTGATCCCGCGGGTCGGCTTCCTCGCGGCGAAGAGCCCGGGCTGGCTCTCCACGCTGGACGCGATGGAGCGCAAGCTCGTCTCGGACAGCCTCGTCTACCGTTACGACCCGGCCGCGTCGCCGGACGGCCTGCGCGGCTCCGAGGGGACGTTCAGCCTCTGCACGTACCTCTACGTCGACGCGCTGGCCCGGGCCGGGCGGGTCCGTCCGGCGCGCTACACCTTCGAGAAGATGCACACCTACGCCAACCACGTCGGTCTCTTCGCCGAGGAGATCGGCCCGAGCGGCGAGCAACTCGGCAACTTCCCGCAGGCGTTCACCCACATGTCGCTCATCATGGCGGCATCCACCCTGGACGAGGCCCTTGACCGGCAGCGGCAACGGGACTGAGCCGGGCCCGCTCGCGCCGGGCCCCGGCGGCCGCCCCCAGAGCCGGGCCGCGTTCGACGAACTGTACGCGCGCCTCAGGGAGTCGGCGGCCGGTGCACGGCCCGGCGGACGCGGAGCACTGGCCGCCGTCACACCCGCGAGGGTCCGCGCCGCGGCGGCGGAGGTCCGCTCCGGCCGGACCGTCACCCTCGCCGCACCGGTCGAGACCCGCGCCGCCCCCGACAACCCGCACCCGGCCGGCCACCGGCTCACCAGCCCCCCGGAGGCCGAGGCCCCGGACACCGGACTCCACTTCGCCACCGACCACTTCTCCATGCACGTCCACGGCGACGCGGACAGCCACCTCGACGCCCTGTGCCACGTGGTCTACGACGGCACCCTGCACGGCGGCGTCCCGGCGGACACCGTGACCGCGGAGGGCGCCACCGCCCTGTCCGTCGAGCTCGTGCGGAACGGCATCGTCGGCCGGGGCGTCCTGCTCGACATCCCGCGGCTGCGGGGCGTGCCGTGGCTGGAGCCGGGCGACCACGTGACCGCCGACGACCTCAGGGCCGCCGAGGCCGCGCAGCGCGTACGGGTCGGGGCGGGGGACATCCTCCTCGTCCGCGTCGGCCACCGCCGCAGGCGCGAGGAGTCGGGGCCCTGGGACGCCGCACACAGCAGGGCCGGACTGCACCCCGCTGCGGTGGAGTTCCTGGCCGAACGCCGGGTCTCCGCACTGGGCAGCGACGGCAACAACGACACGGCCCCCAGCCTCACCGAGGGCGTGGACTTCCCCGTGCACGTCCTGGGCATCCACGCCCTCGGGCTCCACTTCATGGACTACCTGCAGTTCGAGGACCTGGTGCCGCTCTGCGAGGAGGAGGGCCGCTGGTCGTTCCTCTGCGTGGTCGCGCCCCTGCGGCTCCCCGAGGCCACCGGTTCCCCCGTCAACCCCATCGCCATCCTCTGACCCCCGCCGCTCCGCACGGCACCGACCCACGATCCGAGGCGACCCATGGCAGGCACCGAGCACTACGACGTCATCGTCATCGGCACCGGAGCGGGCGGCGGCACCCTCGCCCACCGCCTCGCCCCCACCGGCAAGCGCGTCCTCATCCTGGAGCGTGGCGGCTACCTGCCGCGCGAACGGGACAACTGGGAGTCCACCGCGGTCTTCGTCAAGGGCAAGTACCGCGCCCCCGAGTTCTGGTACGACAAGCACGGCGACCGCTTCCCGCCCGAGGTCAACTACTACGTGGGCGGGAACACGAAGTTCTACGGCGCCGCACTGTTCCGGCTGCGCCCGGAGGACTTCGGCGAGTTGCGGCACCACGGCGGCATCTCCCCGGCCTGGCCGATCCGTTACGAGGACCTGGAGCCCTACTACACCCAGGCCGAGCACCTGTACCTGGTGCACGGCCACCACGGCGAGGACCCGGGGGAGGGCCCGGTCAGCGCCCAGTACGCGTACCCGCCGGTGCGGCACGAGCCGCGCATCCAGCAGCTCAGCGACGACCTGGAGAAGCAGGGCCTGCACCCCTTCCACCTGCCGATCGGCGTGAACCTCACCCAGGACGCGACGGGCGGCGCGGCCCACGGAAGCGTGTGCATCCGCTGCAACCGCGTCGACGGATTCCCGTGCCTGGTGCAGGGCAAGGCCGACGCCCAGGTCGTCTGCGTCGACCCGGCGCTGGAGCACGACAACGTCACGATGGTCACCGGCGCGAACGTCCGGAAGCTGGAGACGGACGCCGGCGGCCGCACGGTGACCGAGGTGGTCGCGGAACTGGAGGACGGCTCCACGGCCCGCTTCCGCGGCGACATCGTGGTGGTGGCCTGCGGCGCCGTCAACTCCGCCGCGCTGCTCCTGCGTTCGGCGAACGACCGGCACCCGGACGGGCTGGCCAACAGTTCCGGCGTGGTGGGACGCCACTACATGCGGCACAACAACCTCGCGCTGATGGCGGTGTCGAAGGAGCCCAACGACACGCAGTTCCAGAAGACCCTCGCGCTCAACGACTGGTATCTCGGCGCCGATGACTGGGAGTTCCCGCTGGGCGGCATCCAGATGCTCGGCAAGTCCGACTCCGACCAGATCCGCGGCGAGGCGCCCCGGTGGGCCGGACTCGCCTCACCGGACATGCCGTTCGAGGTGCTGGCCCACCACGCGGTGGACTTCTGGCTGTGCGGCGAGGACCTCCCGCACCCCGACAACCGCGTCACCCTCGACGCCGACGGCGCCATCCACCTCGCCCTCGACGAGAAGAACAACACCGAGGGGCTGAAGCGCCTGCAGCACAAGCTCCAGAAGATGCTGGGCCACCTGGGCATGCACCCGCACCACCTGCTGCCGCACAGCCTCTACCTGCACAAGGGGATGCCGATCGGCGCCACCGCCCACCAGGCCGGCACCGTGCGCTTCGGCACCGACCCGCGGACGTCGGCCCTCGACCCCGACTGCAGGGCCCACGACCTGGACAACCTCTACGTCGTCGACACGAGCTTCTTCCCGAGCATCGGCGCGGTGAACCCCTCGCTGACGGCCATCGCCAACGCCCTGCGGGTCGGCGACCGCATCGCGGAGCGCCTCGCCTGAGCCCGTCCGCCCGCTGCTCCGTCCGCCGTGCCGCCGCCGACAACGACCCGGCGGTGGCACGGCGGTGGTGTCACCGCGCGACGTCCTCGTCGGTCAGCGGTTCCAGGGCGCCGCGGGTGTCGAGCCGGTAGAGCACGGTCACGGCCGGGCCGATCAGGACGAGCGCGACCACGGAGACGATGAGCATCCACTGCAGGGTGGCGCTCGCCCCCGCGGCTTCCCGGACGGTCAGCGAGGTCGGCACGAGGTACGGCCGTTGGGCGACGCCCCAGGCGGCGACGGCCAGGGCGACGGCGGCGACCGCGCTGTACCGGGCCCATCCGAGGGCCGGGCCGCCGACCAGGAGGACGGTGACCGCCCCGGCCGCCACCGACAGCAGGACGAGCAGCAGCCCCCAGCCGTGGGTGAGCCCGTGGTGGACGTACGAGGCGTCGTCGGCGGTCACGGCGAGGCCGACCGCGCCGACGGTCACCAGTGCCGCGACGGCGATCCGGGCGCGCAGCCGGAAGTAGCGGACGAGCCCGGCCTCGCCGAACCGGCGGGCGTCCGCGGTGAGGAAGACCGCGCCCAGCACGGCGGTCGCGCAGACGGCGAGCAGCCCGGCGATCACCGAGGTGGTGTTGGCCCAGGCGTCGGCGGAGGCCGTGGTGCCCGGGGCGACCCGGCCGGAGGCGACGCTGCCGATGACGGTGCCGAGGAAGAACGGGGTGAGCAGCGAGGCGACCGCGAAGGCGGCGCCGAAGACCCGGCGCGCGGCGACCTTGCGGGTGGGCTTGCGCAGGGCGAAGCCGGCGCCGCGCAGGACCATGCCGACGGCGGCGAGCGCGAGGGGCAGCCACAGGGCGGTGAAGACGGTCTGGAAGAACTCGGGGAAGCCCGTCCACATGAGCACCAGGACGAAGATCAGCCAGACGTTGTTCACCTCCCAGACGGGGGCCATGGCGTGGTCGATCAGCCATCGGGGGCGCCTGCCGCGCTCGGTGCCGCCGGCCAGGAGGTCCCAGAAGCCGGCGCCGTAGTCGACGCCGCCGCCGCAGGCGTACGCGGCGATCGCGAGCAGCAGGACCCAGGAGAGGACGTCGGCGGTCACTCGTGCTCTCCCGGCGCCCGGTCCGGGCCGTCGGAGGGGGGCGGATGCGCTGCGGTTGCGGCGAGTTCGGGGCGCGGGCCGTACGGGGTGTCGGTCTCCGGGCCCTCCGCGGCGGCCGTGCCGCCCCCGGCCAGGCGCCAGCGGGTGCGCATCTTCAGCAGCACGGTGAGGAACGCCCCGAAGATGAGGACGTACACCACCGCCACGACGGCGAACATCGTCCACAGGGAGGCGGCGCGGGTGGGCGTGACCGCTTCCGAGACGCGCATGTTCTGGTAGACGATCCAGGGCTGGCGGCCGACCTCGGTGGTGATCCAGCCGCACTCGACGCAGAACACGCTGGCCGCCCCGGCGATCGCGGCGCAGCGGAAGAACCACTTCGACCGGGGCAGGTCGCGGTGGCGCCACCAGCACCAGGCGTACCAGAGGGCGAGCAGGATGAGCACGCTGCCGATGGTCGCCATGATGTCGAAGGCCCAGTGCACGATGGTCGCCTGGAGCGCGGTCGGCCGGTCGGAGGCGGGCACCGAGGCGAGGCCGGTGACCTGGGTGTCCGGTGTGAACCCGGCGAGGATGGAGTCGAGTTGGGGGATCTTGAGGCCGCCCTTGACGGTGCCGTCCTCCTGCAGGCGGCCGAAGAGGTACTCGGGGACGTGGGTGTCGGTGTCCCAGACGAGTTCGGCGGTGGCGAACTTGATCGGCTGCTTGTGGAAGATCTGCCGCGCGATGTTGTCACCGAGGAAGAACTGGATCGGGGTGAGGATCGCGGCGACGGTGAACGGCACGGTGAAGCCGAGGCGGTGGTAGCGGTCGCGGCGGCCGCGCAGCCAGCCGACCGCGTAGACCCCGGCGACGACGTACCCGGCGGTGAGGAACATCGCGACGACGAAGTGCCAGTACTCCGGCCCGAACATCGGGGTGAAGATCGCCTGGCGGACGTCGACGTCGACCGGGTTGCCGCCGGCGTCGAGGGCGAAGCCCTGCGGGGTGTTCATCCACGAGTTCGCGGCGATGATGCCGAACGCGCCCATGAGGGCGGCGAGGGGCAGCGGCACCGCGAGCCGGAAGTGCGTCCACGGCCTCAGCCGGCGCCAGCCGTAGAGGTAGATCGCGATGAGGATGGCCTCCAGGAAGAACGCCCAGGCCTCGACGCCGAATCCGAGTCCGAAGACGTCGCCCCAGCGGCCCATCATGCCGGGCCACAGCAGGCCGAACTCGAAGGACAGCACGGTGCCGGTGACGATGCCGACGGCGAACTGCACGGCCATCACGGCGGACCACCGCCGGGCCAGCAGCAGGGCGACGGGGTCGTTCTTGCGCAGCCCCCGGTAGTGCATCACCAGGGTGATGAACGGCAGGGCCACCCCGAACGGCACCAGCATGATGTGGGTGGCCAGGGTGAACGCCATCATCTCGCGGGCGGGCAGGAGTTGCGCAGGGGCGTCGGCGAGGAGCCGGGTCACGGTGTCCACCTGCGGGTCAGCCTCCGGTCGCGAAGCCGGGGAAGAGCGTCATGCCGCCGTCGACGTAGATCGTGGCGCCGACCACGTAGTCCATGAGGTCGGAGGCGAGCACGGTCACGGCGTGGGCGATGTCGTCGGGGTCACCGACCCGGCGGTAGGGGATCAGCCTGAGCAGGTCGGCCTCGGCCTCGGGGGTCTCCCAGGCGCTCCGGTTGATGGGGGTGCGGATGGCACCGGGTGCGACCGCGTTGACCCTGATGCCCTTCGGGGCGAACTCCTGCGCCAGGGTCTGCATCATCATCAGGATGCCGCCCTTGGACGCCGCGTAGTTGACGTGCCCCGACCACGGGATGATCTGGTGGACGGAGCTCATGCAGACGATCTTCCCGGCCGAGCGGGACACCTCGGGGACGACGCCCCGGCGCACGAACTCCTTGGCGGCCTCGCGCGCGCACAGGAACTGCCCCGTGAGGTTGACCTCCAGGACCTTGTTCCACTGGTCGAGCGTCATCTCGGTGCTGGCGGCGTCGCGCTGCAGACCGGCGTTGGCCACCAGGACGTCGATCGTGCCGAACTCCTCGACCATCCGCGCGACCATGGCGACGACCTGGTCCTCCTGCGAGACGTCCGCCTCGTGCGCGTACGCCTGCACGCCGAACGACCTGATCTCCTCGACCACTTCGTCCGCCGCCTCGCGGCCGAAGACGTAGTTCACGACCACGTCGGCACCGGCCCTGCCCAGGCCGATCGCGGTGGCCTTGCCGATGCCCGAGTTCGCGCCGGTGACCAGCGCCTTCTGCCCGCGCAGCAGGGGTGGCAGGTCGAGCCGCCGTCCGTCCGAGGCCATGGTCGTCTCCCGTCGTGGGTTCCCGTTCGCTGTCGCAGGCACCCTGCCCGGCTGCGCCGCGCGCCCGGGGTGAGGCTCGCGGTGCGCTCGGCCGATCGGGTGCGGTGATGCGCCCGGACGGGGTACCGCGGTGCGGCCGGCGTCCCGGCCGTGCGGCCGTCCGGGTGCACCGCGCCGGGCGCGGCGATGGCGGCCGGGCCGGTCGGGCAGCTTGTGCGGGAAGCTCTCCCCGGGAGCCGTTTCGGGGACGACGCGAGGAGCAGCATGGGGAGACCGGCAGCGGAACCGACGGTCGTCGTGGTGATGGGCGTCTCCGGCTCGGGCAAGACGACCCTGGGCCGGCTGCTCGCCCGCCGCCGCGGTGTGCCGTTCGTGGAGGGTGACGACCTGCACCCGGCGGAGAACATCGCGCGGATGTCGGCCGGGGAGCCGCTCGACGACGAGGCCCGCAGACCCTGGCTCCTCACCCTCGCCGACCGGATCCGCGTGGCTACGCGGAACGGGGAGGGAGCCGTGATCTCGTGTTCCGCCCTCAAGTACGAGTACCGGCGGCTCTTCCGTGCGGCCGGGGCCGGCGTGTGGTTCCTCCACCTGGACCTGGACCCCGAGGTCGCGCGGGCCCGGATCACCCACCGGCCCGGGCACTTCATGCCGCCCGCGCTCCTCGACTCCCAGTACGACACGCTGGAGCCGCTGCGGGCCGGTGAGCCGGGGCTGACCGTGGACGCCGCCGCCGGCCGCGAGGCGGTCCTGGAGGCGGCGGAGGCGGCCATCGCGGACTTCGAGGGCTCCGAGGGCTCCGAGGGCTCCGAGGGCTCCGAGGGCTCCGAGGGCTCCGGGGGTTCCGCCGGGTGAGCCCCGGCCGGGGGCGGGGCCCGGTCCGCGGCGGCCGGTGGCGGTGGCGCATGTGAGACCTGGCTCCTTTGTGCCAGGTCAGGGCGTTCCGGAGCTCCGGCACGCACCTGTAAGACCGTCACATGACTCCCCCCATACCCCGTCGCCGCCCCGGTCGGAGGATCCTGACCGCAGCGGTGGCCTGTACCTCGGTGGTCGTCCTCGTGGCCGGACCGGCCGACGGTGCGACGGCGCGCGGCGCGCTTCCGACGGCGTCCCCGGCCCGGCCGGGCAGCACCACCCACAGCGTGACCCTGATCACCGGCGACGTGGTCCGCGTCACGGACCTCGGACAGGGCCGGCAGGCCGTCGACGTGAGCCGGCCGGCCGGTGCCCCCGGCGGCGTGCGGACCGAGAGCGTCGGCAAGGACCTGTACGTCCTCCCCGACGAGGTCATGCCGTACCTCGCCGCGGGCGCGCTGGACCGGCGGCTGTTCGACGTCTCGTCACTGATCGCCCAGGGGTACGACGACGCGCACAGCGACGGCATCCCGCTGATCGTCGGCTACGACACGGCCGCCCCCGGTACGGAGGCCGCTCCCCGCACGTCCGCCGCTCCCGGTGCCGGCCCCGCCGCGGGCCGGGCGCCGAAGGGCTCGGCCACGGTGCGGACGCTGCCCAGCATCGACGGCGCCGCCCTCAGGGTCGCCAAGAAGCACACCCGGGACACCTGGAACACGGTGGCCGCGCCCGTCCCCACGGCCGTGACGGCCTCGGCGGAGCCGGCCGCCGCCCGGCTGTCGGGCGGTGTGAACCGGATCTGGCTGGACGGGAAGGTCCACGCCTCGCTGGCGACGAGCACCGCCCGCATCGGCGCCCCGGGCGCCTGGGCCGCGGGCCTCGACGGCAAGGGCGTCAAGGTCGCGGTGCTCGACACCGGTGCCGACCGCAACCACCCGGACCTGGCCGGCCGCGTCTCGCAGGCCGAGAGCTTCGTGCCGGGGGAGAGCGCCGGCGACGGCCACGGCCACGGCACCCACACCGCCTCCACCGTGGGCGGCAGCGGCGCCGCCTCCGACGGGCGGGAGAAGGGCGTCGCACCCGGTGCCGACCTGCTGATCGGCAAGGTGCTCGCCGACGACGGCTCCGGCGACGACTCCTGGGTCATCGCGGGCATGGAGTGGGCCGTCGCCCAGCACGCCAGGGTGGTCAGCATGAGCCTCGGCGGCTCCGACCCCAGCGACGGCACCGACCCGATGAGCCGGGCGCTTGACCGGCTCAGCGCGGAGAGCGGCGCCCTGTTCGTGGTCGCCGCGGGCAACGCGGGGCAGGAGGCCGTGATGGGCGCGCCGGGCGTCGCCGACGCGGCCCTGACGGTGGCCGCCGTCGACGACGAGGACCGCCTCGCCTCCTTCTCCACGACGGGCCCGCGCTACGGCGACTACGCCCTCAAGCCGGACATCGCCGCCCCCGGCGTCGACGTCCTGGCGGCGAAGGCCGGCGGTACCGCGGAGAGCGGTTTCTACCAGGCGATGAGCGGCACCTCGATGGCGACCCCGCACGTCGCCGGCGCGGCGGCGATCCTGGCGCAGGAGCACCCGGACTGGACCGGCACCCGGCTCAAGGACGCGCTGATGAGCACCTCCGTGCCGCTGGCCGGGACGACCGCGTACCAGGTCGGGGCGGGTCGGGTCGACCTCACGTCCTCGGTCGCCTCCGCGGTGACCGGCACCGGTTCGGTCTGGTTCGGCTTCGACGCGTGGCCGCACACCGACGAGCCGGCCGTCGCCCGCACCGTCGTCTACCGGAACGACGGCGACACGGACCTCGTGCTGCGGCTCGCCGAGAGCGTCGAGGTGGCCGGCGGCGCGTACGACGTGGACCCGGGCGCCGACGCCGGTGCCGCCGCGCCCGCGGGGATGTTCACGCTCTCCGCCGACACGGTCACCGTGCCCGCGCACGGCAGTGCGAGCGTCACCGCGACCGCCGAGCCGCGCATGGGCGCGAACGGCCGCCGCTACCTCGGCCGGGTCACCGCCACCGACACCACCGGTGCGGTGCGGGTCCGGACGCAGTTGGGCCTCTACAAGGAGGACCAGCGGTACACCCTGCACGTCTCGCTGAAGGACCGCGCGGGCAGGCCCGCCGCGGGCACCGTCGAGCTGCAGACGTTCGGCGTGCCCGACCCGTCGTACATCGCGGTCGACGCCACCGGCCGTGCCGACGTGCGGCTGCCCCGGGGCACCTACAGCGCGGTGAGCTACCTCCCGGTGGCCGGCAGCCACGGCCCCGACTCGGCCGGCCTGGCGCTGCTGGGCGACCCGGAGATCGTCCTCGACCGGGACCGCAGCGTCGACCTCGACGCGTCCCGGGCGGTCGAGGCGACCGCGCAGGTGCCGCTGGAGAGCGAGGATCGGCTGGTCTCCGCCGACTGGTACCGCTCCGACGGCGCCGGCAGCACCATCGCCGGGCAGTACATCCTCTCCTCGACCGACGACAGCCTGTTCGTGCTGCCCACCCGCGCGGTGACCCGCGGCGCGTTCGAGTACGAGACCCGCTGGCGCAAGGCCATGCCGCAGCTGACCGTCAGCCGGGACGGCCGGCCCGTCACGATCCAGCACCAGGCCGGGTCGTCGGTGTACGACGGCACGGCCCGCCTGAAGGCCGTCCGCGCCGGTACGGGCACGCCCGCCGACTACGCGCACCGCAGTGCCAGGGGCAGGATCGCGGTCGTCACGGCCTCCGACGCGCTGACCGGCAGTCAGCGGGCCCGGGCCGCCGCGGACGCGGGCGCCGCCCTGCTGATCGTGGTCGCCGACGGCCCCGGCAAGCTCTACGAGTGGGTGGGCACCGACGAGGGCACCGAGAGTCCCGTGCCCGTCGTCTCGGTCACCGCGCGGGAGGGCGCGGCGCTGCTGGCCGCCGCCGACCGCGGCGCCGAGCTGGCGCTCCGGGGCGTGCGCAACTCGCCGTACGTCTACGACCTGGTGGACCCGAAGCCCGGCCGGATCCCGGCGGACCTGGCGTACCGGCCGAAGGCGGCGGAGCTCGCCACCGTGCGGATGCGCTTCCACGGCGACACCACCTACGCGAGCGCCGAGTACCGCTGGGACTACCGTCCCTACCGGGCCTACTCGGTGGGCATCATGCAGCGGGTCGACATGCCCGGCACCCGCACCGACCTCGTCTCCGCCCAGGCCGGCACCACGTGGTCGGAGGACGCCCTCACCGGGCCCGACCTGGCCGTCGAGTCCCGGTCCGGCATGGTGACCTACCGGCCGCACACCGACACGACCCGGGACTGGTACGCGCCGGTCGCGCACCCCCGCAACGGCAGCGGCTTCTGGTGGTCGTCCCGGCAGCTGGGCTACGCGGAGGTCAACGTCCAGCCCTGGACGGACAGCGGCACCGACCACGGCGGCTACATGCTCGACGACCACAACACCGTCGAGCTGAAGGCCTACGAGGACGGCCGGCTCGTGAAGACCTCGGCCTGGCCCTCGCTCTACCTCGACTCGGTGCCGGACCGGCCGGTGACCTACACCTTCGACATGAGGGCCGAGCGCGACCCGGCGCTGTACCGCCTCACGCCCCGCACCCACTCGGTGTGGACGGTCCGGTCCGCCCCGGTGACCGATCCCTACGCGGTCGACCTGATGGCGCTCCTGCAGCTGGACTACCAGGTCTCCACCGACCTCGCGGGCGACCGGCCCGGCGGGCGGCAGACGGTCGGCCTGTCCGCGAGCCACCTGCCCGGCGCCGCGGGCACCGGCAGGGTCACCGACGGCACCCTCGCGGTCTCCTACGACGACGGCGTCACCTGGCATCCCGTCGGCCTGGAGCGCACCGGCACCGGGAGCTGGACGGCCCGGTTCGACGCACCCTCCCACGGCTTCGTCTCCCTCCGGGCGACGGCCCGGGACAGCGCCGGCAACCGCGTCACCCAGGACGTGATCAGGGCGTACGGGCTGTCCGGCCCGCCCCGTCGCGGTCACGCCGAGCCGTAACCCGCCGCGGTCGGCACGGCCCCGGGCGCTCCGCCCGGGGCCGTGCCCCGTATCCTCACTCGCCACCACCGGGAAGTGAGGACCGCTCATGTTCGCTGCGCTCGGGCTCGACCCCGCCGAGGAGGAGGTCTACCGCCTCCTGGCGACCCGGGTCGACCGAAGTGTCGCCGGACTCGCCGCCGACACCGGGCGGACGACGGACGACGTCCGCGGCCTGCTCGCCGCACTCACCGCCCGCGGACTGGCCACGGGCACCCCGGGCCCCGGCGGCCCGGACGCCGACACCGTCTACACCGCCGCGCCCCCCGACGTCGCCCTCGGTGCGGTGCTCCGCCAGCGGCGCGACGACCTGCACGCCGTCGAGGCCGCCCTCGCCGACCTCGCGGAACAGCACCACCGGGCGGCCCGCGACCGCGCCTCGGGCGTCGTCGAGGTCATCACCGACGTCGCCGCGGTGCGCCACCGCTTCGCCCAGCTCCAGCAGTCCGCCCACCACCACGTGCGGTCGATGATGGTGCCGAACCTCACCGTCGTCCCCCACACGCAGAACGAGGCCGGGCAGGCCGGTGTGCGCCGTGGCGTGCTCTACCGCGCGATCCTCCAGCGCTCGGCACTCGTCGAACCGGGCATGGTCGCGGGCGTCCTCGCCAGCCTCGCCGAGGGCCAGCAGCTCCACGTCGCCGACCACGTGCCGGTCAAGCTGGTGATCGCCGACAGCCGGGTCGCCATGGTGCCGCTCCGCTCGGCCCAGAACACGGCCGCCGCGTCCGTCCTCGTGCACGCCGGCGGCCTGCTCGACGCGCTGATCGCGTACTTCGAGACGTCCTGGCAGGCGTCCTTCCCCATCTCGGCGAACACCGTCGGCGACGGCCTGACGGAGAGCCGGCCCGGCGAGATCGACGAGCTCGACTCCCGCATCCTCGCCCTGGTACTGGCCGGGCTGACCGACCAGGCGGCCGCCGGCCAGCTCGGCATCTCCCGCCGCACCGTCCAGCGCCGGCTCACCGACCTCATGGCGCGGGCCGGCGTCGAGACCCGCATCCAGCTCGGCTGGCAGGCGGCCCGCCGTGGCTGGGCGTGACCCGTCCTCCCGCCTGCCGGGCGGTCAGGGGACCGCTGTGCCGCCCCCGTCCGGGTGCCGTCCGCCGCCGATGCCCTGCGGGTCCGCCGTCCGCGCCGCGGCGCGGCGCGGCGCATCGGCGAACTCCCGCCCGACCGCGTCGGCGAGCAGGGCGAGCTCCGCGAGGAGGGCCGGCCGGCACGCGGCGGGCAGGGACTCCAGGAGCCCCTCCAGCATCGCCCGGAGCCGCCGGCAGACCTGGACGGAGCCCGCGCCGTAGTCGCGGATCTCCGTGACGGCGAGCTGGAGGTAGTCCTCCCAGGCCCGGCCCGGCACCACGAGCCGGGGCCGGCCGCCGCCGTCGCCGAGCACGTAACGGCCGCGGAGCCCGACCCGGCCGACGGCGTGCAGGAACGCCTCGACGTGGTTGAGCACCTGCACCGCCGTGGTGGGGTCGTTGACCGCGGGGGAGAGCGCCCGGATCGCGACGTCGACGAGGATGCGCAGCGCGAAGGCCGGATCCTGCTCGATGGTCCGCTCCGCACCGAGGGCCAGGAGCCCGGCCACCTCCCGCCGGTCGGGCGCCGAGGCGCCGCCGTGGACCTCGACGACGATGCCGCCGGGCGACACGAAGTCACCCACCACGCGGGCCATGACGAGGACGCAGTCGTGCCGGGCCGCCAGCCGCACCATCCCGGCCGCGTCGAACGCCTGGACCACCCCGCCGCGCCCGGCACGGACACGGGTCACCGGCCCGGCCGGCAGGGCGGGGCCGGCACCGGGTACGGCAGCGTCCCGGACCTGCGCCGCGGTGCTGTGCAGCACCTTCTCGCCCATGCGGGCCACCAGGTCGGCGATCGCCACCGGCCGCAGGTTGTGGGTGAAGCGGTTGAGGTAGATCAGCAGGAGCAGCAGGCTCACGGAGACGGCGACGCCGGCCAGCGTGACCCCGAGGTTGGGGACGGAGTCGGACTCGATGCTCCGCAGCAGGGTGTAGGCGAACGAGAACGTGCCGGTGAACGTGGCCAGCACGGCCTTCTGCAGCCGGTCGCGGTACCAGAGCCGCATGTAGCGCGGCGACAGCGTGCCGGTGGCCTGCTGGATCACGAGGACGCCGATCGTCACGACGAACCCGAGCAGCGCGATCATCGAGCCGACGACGGAGCTGAGGACGCTGCTCGCGGTCGACGCGGAGTAGGCCCAGGTGTTCGGCAGCCAGGAGGCCCCGTCCACGGCGGCCGCGCACTCGGCCAGGACGACCCCGAGCAGGAGCCCGAACAGCGGCACGATCCACAGGCTGGCCTTGGCGTACTGCCGCAGCCGGAAGCGGGCGGCCCACGACGTCATCGGGCCCGCCCGAGCGGGGAGCGTCCTCGACGGGCCGGCGGGGAGGAGGACCTCACAGGGGGCACCTTCCGGATTCGGCTTCGGGACGGGGTCGCGGCGCTCGCCGCCGTCCGGTCACCCCGCGCCCGCTGCGGGGCCCAGCAGCACGGCGGTGCCGCCCTCCTGCGGCGCGGCGGGCCGTGACGCGGTGACCGGGTCGAGCCTGCCGTCGGGGCGGAGGGTGAACAGCGTGTCGTGACCCGGCGGGACCGGCGCGCCGCCGGACTGCACCAGGAAGCGCGCGCCCTGCCGGTAGCGCTCCGCCAGGACGTGCCGGACGAGCGTACGGCCGAAGAGGATGTCGCCCCCGGTGTACGGGGCGACCACGCCGTGGCTGTCCCGCGGGGGCCCCACCCGGTAGACCGGCCCCTCCACGTTGTCCTTGACGACGACCGAGGCGAGCGCGTTGAAGTCGTCGTCGTCGGTGAGCAGGAACACCGCGGTGACGCCCTCCAGGCGCGCCCGCGGGTTGGTCGCGGTCGCCAGCATCTCGCCGTGCGCGAGTTCGATGCCGGCCGCCCTGATCCGCTCGCGTTCCTCGTCGAGCCCCGCCCACATCAGCACGTCGAGCCCCGCCGTCTCCAGTGCCGTGCCCAGGCCGATCACCCACGGGTCGCCGCCGACGAGCAGCGGCCGGGTCCGGCTCGGCCGCACGACGCCGAGGCGCCGGGCCACCGGGGCGGCGGTCAGGGCGTAGAGCAGGACCGTCCCCACGATCACGAGGAAGGTGATCGGGAGGATCTTGGCGGCACCCGGCAGCCCCTTCTGCACCAGGGTGGCGGCGAAGGCGGACGCGGTGGACGCGGCGACGATGCCGCGGGGCGCCATCCACCCGATGAAGCCCCACTCCCCCCGGGTGAGCCCCGAACCGCGGGCCGCCGCGTACGCGATGAGCGGACGCAGCACGAACACCAGGACCACGATCATGATCAGGGACGGGACGAGCACGGGCGTCACGGACGCGGGGGTGACGGCGGAGGAGATCGAGATGAACAGCAGACCGATGATCAGCTGGACGAGCGTTTCGAGGAAGGGCCTGCGGGCCGGCATGTCCAGGCCCGGCAGGTTGGTGACGGCGAGTCCGGTGACGATCGCCGCGATGAGGCCCGTGTCGTCGCGGGCGATGTCGCAGCCCGCGGAGACGACGACGACCGTCGCCAGCTGCGCCAGCGTGCCGAGCGTCTCGCCGAGCCGCAGTTTGCGCAGTGCCAGCCAGAGGAGGCCGGTGCCCACGGCGCCGCCCACCAGGCCGACGCCCATGCTGATGAGGAACTGCCCGATCTGGTAGCCCCGGCCGATGTCGATCTGGCCGGTCGTCGCGACGGCGTGGAAGACGATGGCGCCGAGGATGCCGCCGATCGGGTCGGTCAGCGTGCCCTCCCAGATCAGGATGCGCCGTACCTTGTCCGTCGGCCGCACGTACTCGAGCAGGGGGCCGACGACGGTGGGGCCGGACACGACGAGAATCACGCCGATCATCGCGGCCACCCGCAGGGGGATCCCGAACAGCGCCGGTCCGATGGCCGAGACGGCGAAGAAGGTGACCAGGATGCCGATGAGCAGCAGCCGCCCGACGATCCCCCGGGTGCGCCCGGTGAGGTTGCGCAGGTTGAGCCCGAGGCCGGCGTCGTAGAGGATCACGGCGACGGACAGCGAGACCAGCGCGGGGAAGTCCGGTCCGACGAGCCGTGCGGGATGGATGACGTCGGTCAGCGCGCCCGCCGCGAAGCCGACCGGCAGCAGCACGATCAGGGCGGGGACGCGCAGCCTGTTCGCCAGGACCTGCGAACCCGTGGCGAGGGCGACGGTGAGGGCGATGCCCAGGAGGATGTCTTCGTCGGTCACGGCCGCCTTCCTTGTCGAGCGCCCGGCGCACCGTGGGATTGAATCGCACTCCCCACGGCGCCGCGTGCCGCCCGCACCGGGACACGGCACGCGCCACCCGATCGGCCCCGGGCGGCCCCGCGGCGGGCCCGGGATGGCGGGCCGGGCTCAGACCACGGCTTCGTGGACGTAGCACCAGCGCCAGTCCTCGCCCGGCTCGAACGAGCGGACGACCGGGTGGTCGGCGGTCGCCGCGTGGGCGCTCGCATGGCGCAGCGGCGAGGAGTCGCAGCAGCCCACGTGGCCGCAGGTGAGGCAGAGCCGCAGGTGCACCCAGGACGATCCGAGGCGCAGGCAGTCCTCGCAGCCCTCCGGCGTGCGCGGCGCGACGTCGCGGACCATGGCCAGGTGCGGGTCGGGCGGGGTCGTCATGGCAGCCTCCGGGCGGGTCGCCGGGTCGGGGCGGCCTGCCCGGGGGCGGGCCGCCCGCCGTCCTACGGGGCTTCGGTGCCGGGCTCCTCCGGCGGCACGATGTGCATGGCGGCCTCCTCGGCGCAGGCCGCCCCGCCGTCGATCCCGACGTCGGAGGCGAGGAGCTCCCGGTCGACCGTCCCGTGGGTGCCCTCGTCGGGGGCCACCAGCCGTCCCGCCCGGTCGTCGCCGACCTCGCGGTCCACCGGTTCCCCGTCGCCGCCCGCCAGGTCGCCGATGCCGTCGCCGTCGTCCGGCGCGACGTCGGGCAGCTCGCGGGCCAGCCGCAGGTCGAGGCTCTCCCCGTCGCGCTGCTCCGCCACGGTGGTGCCCGGCCGGTCGACGCCGTACGGGCGCTCCGGTGGCGAGTAGCCCTCGTCCAGGACGTCGTCGTACCCGCGGTCGTCCAGTGTGTTCTCGGGATCCAGGGGACCGGTGTCCTGCTGGTCGTCGCCGCCCCCGGTGGGCGGGCCGTCGTTCTCCGTGCCGCCGTTGCTGCTCATGATCACCTCCGGGCGCGGTGCGCCGCAGCCGCCACGCCCACCGTACGGCGCCTGCCCGGCGGCCGCCCACTCGGCGGCGCTCCCCGGCCCCGGGCCGGGGGGAGCGCAGGGCCCACCCGTGTGGGCCGCCGGGTGCGGGGCAGGCGGAGCCCTGCACGACCGACCGCGCCGGGTACAGCCGGTGCGGCACGAGGACGCAAGGGAGGCGCCATGAGCGGCACCGAGATCTGGGAGTTCCGTACGACGGCCGGCCATGTCTCCGGCACGGACCTGGTGGGGTACCACGTCGAGGCGACCGACGGCCACATCGGCAGGATCGACCGGCTGTCGGAGGAGGTCGGCTCGGCGTACCTCGTCGTGGACACCGGCCCGTGGATCTTCGGCAGGCGTGTGCTGCTGCCCGCCGGCACCGTCGTCCAGGTCGACCGGGAGGGCCGGAAGGTCCACGTGGACCGCAGCAGGGACGAGATCAAGGGCGGACCCGAGTTCGAGCCGGACCGGCACGGCCCGGACAGCGCTCTCCAGGACGCCTACACGGGCTACTACGGCCCGTTCTACAGCGGCCCGTTCCTCTGACCGCCCGTTCCTCCACGCGCCTGCGGGCCGCCACCCCGGGGTGGCGGCCCGCAGGCGCGTGTCGGTCGGACCGGTCGGACCGGTCGTGCCGGCCCGGGTGGAGTCCCGGTCGAGCCCCGGTCGAAGCCCGGTCGAAGTCCGGGAGCCGTCAGCGCCGGAACCGCGCGGTGAGTGCGCTCCACCAGCGCCGCTGCCGGGGGACGGCGGCCGTGGCGGCGGGGTGCGGGGCCGGTGCGGGCGGGTCCACGGGCCGCGCGGCCGCGGGCGGCGGTGCCGTCGTCGGTGCGGTCGGTGCGGTCGGTACCGTCGTCGGGGTGGCGGGCACCGTGCCGCCGGCGGCCGGGGGCTCCCCGGCGGTCGCCGTCCGCGGGGTGAAGCGGACCGGGAGCTCGACCAGGTGACGGGAGATCCAGGCCGATGTCCAGGTCAACTCGCTCTCGTGCACGGCGAGTTCCAGGTCGGGGAGGCGGGTCAGCAGGATGTCGATGCCGGTCTCCGCGATGGCCCGGCCGATGTCCTGGCCGGGGCACTCGTGCGGGCCGCCACCGAACGCGAGGTGCGAACGGTTGCCGTGGAGCGGCGCCGTGAGGTCGGGGCGGATGGCCGGGTCGACGTTGCCTGCGGCGAGACCGAGCAGCAGCATGTCGCCGGCCCTGATCTCCTGGCCGCCGAGCTCGGTGTCGCCGGTGGCCCAGCGCCCCGCGACCAGCGACATCGGGGCGGAGTCCCAGAGCACCTGGTCCAGGGCGTCGGGCAGGGTCATGTGCCCGCCGGAGAGGTGGGCGCGGAACCGCCGGTCGGTCAGGACGAGTTTGAGGGTGTCGGCGATCAGGTTGACGGTCGTCTCGTTCGCGGCGAGCAGCACCACCCGCAGGTGCTCCAGCACCTCGTCGTCGGTCAGTTCCGCATCGTGCCGCATGAGCCAGGACACCAGGTCGGAGCCGGGCTCCTCCCGCTTGCGCTCCATCATCCGGCGCAGCGTGGCGACGACGTAGTCGTTGCTCGCGATGGCCGTCTCGGTGCCCTTCATCAGGTCCCGCGCGGCGTCGACCAGCCTGGGGCCGTACTCCTCGGGCATGCCGACGACCTGCGTCATCACGAGCATCGGCAGGTGCTCGGCGAACCGGGCGATCAGGTCGGTCCGGCCGTCGGGTCCGAACTCCCCGATCAGCTGGTCCGCGAAGCGGGTGACGTAGCGGCGGATGCCGCGGCGGTCGAAGCGGTTCAGGCTGTCGGTGACCGCCCCGCGCAGGCGCTTGTGCTCCTCGCCGTCGGCGAACACGCACAGGGGCTGCCAGGCGATCACCGGCATCAGCGGGTTGTCCGGGGTCACCCGGCCCTCCTGGAAGGCCGTCCAGCGACGGGAGTCCCGGGAGAACCTGGACGGCGTGCGCATGGCCGTGAGGTTCGCGGCGTGGCCGAGGATCAGCCAGGCCGGGAGGTCGCCGTGCAGCAGGACGGGCGCCACCTCGCCGTGCTCGGCGCGCAGCTTCTCGTAGAGTCCCGCCGGGTCGGCCTCGGCCTCCGGCCCGTAGAGCCGCCGGAGGCCGTCGGCCCCGAGCCCGAGCCCGTGGGCGGGGCAGCCGGGCGGCGGGGTGAGGGAGGCATCGTCAGGGAACGCGGTGGTCACGGCATCTCCGGGGTCGGCGTGAGGCGGTCGGCGTATCGGGCGATCGGGCGGTGGGGGCGGAGCACGGTCAGTGCACGGCCGGGGCCGAGAGGTGGTACAGGTAGCGCATCAGCGCCATCAGGACGTCGCGGCTGGACTCCCGGGTCCGGGCGTCGCACGCGACGATCGGCACCTCGGGGGGCAGGTCGAGCGCGGCGCGGAGCTCCTCGGTCGGGTAGGCCGGCGACTCGGGGAAGGTGTTGGCCGCGACCACGAAGGGCACGCCGCGGTCCTCCAGCCGCCCGATCACGTCGAAACTGACTTCGAGGCGGCGGGTGTCGACGAGGACGACCGCGCCGAGGGCCCCCTCGAACAGGCCGTTCCAGAGGAACCAGAACCGTTCCTGCCCGGGCGTGCCGAACACGTACAGCACCAGTTCGTCGCTGATGCTGATGCGGCCGAAGTCCATCGCGACGGTGGTGGAGGTCTTGCGCTCCACCCCGGCGGTGTCGTCGATGCCCGCCCCGGCCTGCGTCATCGTCTCCTCGGTGGTGAGCGGACGGATCTCGCTCACGGAGCCGACCAGGGTCGTCTTGCCGACGCCGAAACCGCCCACGATCACCACCTTGACCGCCGTGGCGGCCGTGGCCGGGAGCAGGTCCGCGTGCTGCGGCCCCACCACCGTGTCAGAGCTTCTGAAGTCCATGGATCACCGCCTCCAGCAGGGCACGGTCGGGAAGGGCCGCGGGCGGGACGGAGGCGCGGGCCTCGATCCGCTCCTCGGCGAGGAGGTCCGTCAGGAGCACGGTGATCACGCTCACGGGCAGCCGCAGGTGGGCGGAGATCTCCGCCACGGAGAGCGGCGAGCCGCAGATCCGCAGGATCGCCGCGTGCTCCGGCGGCAGGGTGGGCGTCGGCTCCGAACGGGAGACGACCAGGGTGACCAGGTCGAACGTGGTCCGTGCGGCCATACCGCTGCGGCCGCGCGTGATCACGTAGAGACGTTCGGGGTGGCCCTCGTCCCAGTCCTGGTCGGCTGCACTCACGCGACCTGCTCGCCGCTGCGCGGAGGCGTACTGAGGTGTTCGCCGATCCGGGCGACGAGGTCGCGCATCCGCTGGCCCATCAGCCCCGCGTCGACGCCCGCGTCGGCCAGCACCGCGAGGTACGCCCGGGCGCCGGCGGCCATCAGGTAGAAGAAGCCGCCGCCCATCTCGATCACGACCAGCCGCATCCGCCCGTCGCCGTGCGGGAATTCGTGGCCCACGGCGGCGGCCAGGCTCTGCAGGCCGGCGCAGGCCGCGGCCAGGCGGTCCGCGGTGTCGGCATCGGTGCCGTACTGCGCCATCCGCAGGCCGTCGGCGGAGAGCACGACGACGTGCCGGGCGTGCGGGACGCCGTCCGCCAGTTCCTTGAGCATCCAGTCCATGTTGGTCCGCTGCTGAATCACTGCTCGCCCTTCCCTGCAGACTCGTCACTGGTGCGGCCGCCGCCTTCCGCAGGCGATGCGTGGCCGTTCACCCCGTCGTTGAACGCCGCCAGCCACATTCCCGGCTGCACCGGCGCCTGCGCCGGCTCGGGGACCGCGGGCGCCGCCGGGGTGCCCGCGGCGCGGGAGGGCGCGGCATGGCGGCGGCGCTGCGGCAGGCCGTTCGGGGTCCGGCGGCTCACCACGGCGATGTCGCCGTCGGCCGTGACCGGCCCGGAGAAGGCCCCCTGGGCCGACCCGAAGGACTGCTCCGTGGACGGCGCGGGCACCGTCCAGGTGCCCCGCACCCGTCCCGCGCCCGACGGCGAGAGGCCGGGGCCGGCGCCGATGCCGTGGGCCCGCCCGGGGGCGGGCGCCGTGGTCAGGAGGTCCTGCGGCACGATCAGCACGGCGCGGACGCCGCCGTACGCGGAGGGGCGCAGCGAGACCTGGAAGCCGTACGCCTGCGCGAGCCGGCCGACGACGGCCAGACCGAGCCGGGGGGTCTCGCCGAGGTCGTTGAGGTCGATGCCCGCCTGGGCCTCCTTGAGCATCCGCTCGGCGCGGGCCCGGCCCTCCTCGCTCAGGCTGAGGCCGCCGTCCTCGATCTCGATCGCTATGCCGGTCTGCACCTCGACGGCGGTCAGATGGACGTGCGTGTGGGGCGGCGAGTAGCGGGTGGCGTTGTCGAGGAGTTCGGCGAGCGCGTGGATGAGCGGTTCGACGGCGGGGCCGACCACGGCGACCTCGGACACCGGGTGGAGCTCGACCCGCTGGTAGTCGAGGATCCGGGAGATGCCGCCGCGCAGCACGCTGTAGAGCGGCACCGCCTTGCTCCACTGCCGGCCGGGGCGGGCGCCGCCGAGCACGGCGATGCTGTCCGCGAGGCGCCCGACCAGCGCGTTGCCGTGGTCGAGGCGCAGCAGGTCGTCGAAGACGGCCGGGTTGTTGCCGTGCCGGTCCTCCATCTCGCGGAGGTCCTGTGCCTGCCGGTGGACGATGGCCTGGACCCGGCGGGCGATGTTGACGAAGGCCCGCTGCGCGGACTCGCGCATGCCCTCCTCGTTGTCGACGGCCTCCAGCACGGTGCGCAGCACGGCCTGGCGCGCGGCCTGGAACTCCGGTCCGGTGACGGTCTCGTGCGACTCGTACGCCTTCAGCACGTCCTCGGTGAACTCGCCGCGCTGGAGGCGCGACACGGCCTCGGGCAGGGCGACCGTGGCCAGCAGGACCGTTTCGGTCTCCTGCCGGGCCAGCCGTCGGCGCAACTCGGCGTCGTGCCGGGCGTACTGCACGCGCAGGGCCTCCAGCACGCGCCCGCGGCGCGCAGCCTCGGCCGCCACCACGGCCACCGCCGCCGTACCCACGACGCCGCACCAGACGACACCCGCACGGGCGCCGGCGGAGGACGCCGCGACGGCGACGACGGCGGCGACGGCCGTCAGGGCCGTGGGCAGCAGCCACACGAGGACGTGAGCGTGGCCCTGACCTCCGGGTGACGATCCAGCACGAAGCATCAGCATCCTCAAACGATCGGGAGAGCAGGGGTGGACGGGCGGGGGGTGGCGGCGCCGGAGGCTGCGCGCCACCCGTGGCCGGGGGCGCGCGCCACCCCACGCCACCCGGGTGCGGCGGGGGAGCGGTGCGCCGGGCGGGAAGCAGCATAGCCGGTTGCGGCGGGTATCTGACGAAACCTCAACAATGCTTCTGTATAGATGATTTCGTTCCTTTCGGGTGGATGTTCAGGTGACTCGCACACCAGTGGGAAGGGGGCGCGTGCCGGGCCGGTGGTGCACCAGGCTTGCCCCGGAAGGGGGTTGACGTACCGGTGTCAGCCCGTGGTTCGCCCATGAGGACGGACTCTGCCGGAATGTGCCGCGCGGCCCGTCCGGCCCGTGGTACCGGGCCCGCCGAGCAGTGCGCTCGCGCTGCGGCCGGGCGGCCGGGCGTCCGGGCGTCCGGGCGCGGTCGACCGCGGTCGGGGTGCCGTGCGGTACGGGAGCATCGGCGGCGCCTTGCGCATGGCGCCGTCGAATCCGCCGCCTTCTTGCGTCATCGGCAAGAGTGCATGCCTCTGCTGCAAGGTTCTGTAGGGTCGGCCGCATGGCACACCCCGCACCACACGACCCGCACACGCCCGAGTCGCACCGCCCCGGCGCGCCCGCCCACGCCGACGGCCACCACCACGGCCAGGGCCACCACCACGGTCCCGGCCACGACCACGGCCCCGGCCATGACCACGACCACGACCACGGCCCCGGTCACGAGGACGGCCTCGCCGAGATGCTCGACCTCGACGCCGTGGTGTTCGCCCCGTACCTCGCCGCCGTGACCGGCCGGCTCGCCGACCTGGCCGGTGACGCCGTCACCCACGTCGTCGACCTCGGCGCGGGTACCGGCACCGGCACGTTCGCGCTGCTCGAACGCTTTCCCGCGGCCCGGGTGACGGCGGTCGACACCTCGCCCGCGATGCTCGACCGCCTCACCGCGGCCGCCCGCGCGAGGGGCCTCGGCGACCGCGTCCGCACCCTGGAGGCCGACGCCGCGGCCGGCCTGCCCGGCATCACCGACGCCGACCTCGTCTGGGCGTCGGCCTCCCTGCACCACCTGGACGACCCCGCCGCGGGACTCGCCGGGATCCGGGCCGCGCTGCGCCCCGGCGGCCTGCTGGCCGTCGTCGAGATGGACGGGCTGCCGCGCTTCCTGCCGGAGGACGCGCCCGACGCGCCCGGGGAGCCGGGCGACGGGCCCGGGACGAGCGGCCCGGGCCTGGAGGCACGCTGCCGCGAGGTGCTGTCGGTGGTCCACGCCGAGCAGGTGCCGCACCTGGGCGCGGACTGGGGTGCACTGCTGGTGGCGGCAGGTCTTACGGTCGAGGCCGAGCGCACCGAGCAGTTGGAGGTGCGCGCCCCGCTGCCGGCCGGTGCCGGTCTCTACGCGCACCAGGTGCTCGACCGGATCCGCGGCGCCGTCCGCGACCGGGTCGGCCCGGCCGACCTGGACGCCCTCGGGGCCCTCCTCGACGGCGGCCCGCAGGACGTCCGCCACCGCGACGACCTCGTGGTGCGGTCCACGCGCACGCTGTGGGCGGCCCGCCGCCCCGCGGACGGATCCTGAGCCCGACCGGTTCACGGGCTGCCCGGCCGCCGGCTGTCGGTCCCCGGCTGTCGGTCCCCGGCGGCCGGGCCGGCACGGCCTAGGATCGCGGCATGGCGCTCCTGAGGATCACCCGTCGTTCCGCGCTGTCCGGCACCGAGGCCTGGCGCCGGATGACGGACTGGGAGCGCCACGCCGCCCCTGTGCCGTTCACGGTGATCCGGCTGACCGGCGCGTCCCCGCAGGGCGAGGGAGCCGGCTTCACGGCGCGGACCGCCCTCGGGCCGTTCGGCTTCGACGACCCGATGACCGTGACGGCCTGGCAGCCGCCGGAGGCCGACCGGCCGGGGCTGTGCCGGCTGGAGAAGCGCGGGCGCGTGGTGACCGGCTGGGCCGAGATCGAGGTGCGCCCGTACCGGGGAGGGTCGGTCGTGCAGTGGCGCGAGGATCTCCGGGTGGCAGCGCTGCCGCGCCTCCTCGACCGCCCGACCGCCTGGTGCGGGCGACTGGTCTTCCGGCGCGTCATGCGGCACCTGCTCGACCGCGGCTGACGCCGCGGCGCCCGGGCGCGCGTGCGCGGCCCGGTCATGAGGAAACCCTCGACTTCCACGATCGGGATCCTGTGGGGCCGTCTCCGCTGTTCACGGTCGCGGAGAGGAAGCCGGACGGTCCACCGCCGTCCGTTGCCGGGCCGGGGCGGGCCGCTCACGCCCACCGGGGTCTCACGCCATCTGGTCCTGCGCCGACAGGTGCTCGACGGTCACGCCGGTGTCGCTGAACGTCCGGGTCACGGTGCCCGAGGTGTACACCCAGAGGATCCGCAGCGGGGTGGTGCCGACGTTGCGGAAGAGGTGCGGGACCGGCGACGGGATGTAGGTGGTGTCGAACTGCTCCAGGCGGGTCACCTGCCCCTCCACCAGCACTTCCGCCTCGCCCTCCAGGATCGTCACGTGCTCGTCGCAGTTGTGCGAGTGCATGGGGGCGCCGGATCCCACCGGGTACACGCTCATGCCGCTGGTGATCAGGTTCTCGCCGTCCGCGGCCGCGGTGGTGACCAGCGGGGTCGTGACGATCGCCCCGCCGCGGTCGAGCCGGCGGACGACGGCGGCCTTGATGATGACGCTCATGGTGAATCCCTTTCGAGGTCGGTGTCCCGTCCGACGGTAGGTGCCGTCCGGGTGAACGAGGGGGCCCTGGCGTGCAGTTTTACCTTGCATTCCTGGAGGGGTGGATCGCTCCCGGTCCGGAGGTACGGTCAGCAGCCAGCAGACAGATGTTCCACCCGTGTTAACGGATGAGAGACAGGACCCGACCATGAGGCTTCCCGTTCTGGCAGACGAAGAGATGAGCGATCACCAGAAGGAACTCGCCGCGCGGATCGTCGCGCGGCGGGGTGGCGTCCGTGGCCCGTTCCGGGTCTGGCTCCAGAGCCCCGCGCTGTGCGAGCGGGTCGAGTCGCTCGGTGCGTTCGCCCGTTTCGACTGCAGCCTCCCCGAGCACCTGCGCGAACTCACGCTCCTGATGGCGGCCCGCAACTGGGACGCGCAGTACTCGTGGAACGCCCACGTGGCCTCGGCCGTCGAGGCGGGCGTGCCGGAGGCCGTGGTCGAGGCCATCGCGGAGCGCCGCGAGGCGGTCTTCGAGAACGACGGGGACCAGGCGTTCTACCAGTTCTGCAGGGAGGTGCTCGTCGACCACTTCGTGTCGGACGAGACCTTCGCCCGGGCCCACGGCTACTTCGGCTCGCAGGGCCTGGTCGACGCGATCGGCGCCCTCGGCAACTTCACCATGCTCGGGATGTGTCTGAACACCTTCCAGGTGGACCTCCAGGCCGACCGCCGGCCCCCGTTCCCCGACATCCGCGGGTTCGAGCGCGTCTCCGACGGCGGGGACAGGTCCAAGCCGTGACGGCCCGTACCCACCGGCCGTCCGGCGGAGGGTCCCCGGTGCACGCCGGGCCCGCGACGAACCGGGCGGCGACCGCGACGGCGCCCGTGGTCCGGATCCGCGACCTCGGCAAGAGCTTCGGCGGCGCCGCGGCCCTCAAGGGGGTCTCCCTCGACATCCGCCCCGGCGAGGTCCACGCCCTGATGGGCATGAACGGCGCCGGCAAGTCCACCCTCGTCCAGGTGCTGGCCGGCGTGTACCAGGCCGACAGCGGCACCATCGAGATCGACGGACGGCCCCAGCCGGGGCTGTCCGCCCGGCGGGCCCGCCGGCTCGGCATCTCGACGGTGCCCCAGCGCCGCGAGCTCGTGAAGGAACTGACGGTCGCGGAGAACATCCTCCTCGGCGACCTGCCCGCGCCCCACGCGTTCGTGTCCTGGAAGTCCGTGGAGGAGAAGGCCCGCCGGGCCCTCACCGACCTGGGCCTGGACATCGACGTGCGCCGCCCCGCGGGCGGGCTCACCGTGGCCGAGCAGACGATGGTCGAGGTCGCCCGGGAGGTCCGGCGCGGCGGCAGGGTGCTCATCCTGGACGAGCCGACCGCGTGCCTGGGGGCGGACGCGGCCGAGCAGATCCGGCGCCTCGTCCGCACCCTGCGCGACGACGGCATGGCCGTCGTCTACATCTCGCACTACATCGACGAGGTGCTGTCGATCGCCGACCACGTCACCGTCATGCGTGACGGCGCCGTGGTCGACAGCGGCCCCGCCTCGGAGACCGACCCGGCGAAGCTGGTGCGCACCATGGTCGGCCGCGACGTCGTCTCGCACCGGCCGGAGCGCCCGCGGCCCAAGGACGACGTCGCCCTGACCCTGCGCGGCGTGCGGCAGGGCCGGGCCGTCGCGGACTTCTCCGTCGAGGTCCGCAAGGGCGAGATCGTGGGGGTGCTCGGCCCCGCCGGCGACGCGCAGTCGAGGCTGTTCGACGTGCTCTCCGGCCGCCGCCGCCCCGACACCGGGACGATGCTGGTCGACGGCGCCGTGGTGCCGTTCGGCCGGATCTCCCGCTCGCTCGCCAGCGGCTTGCGCTGCGTGACGGGCGACCGCCGGGCCCTCGGCCTCATCCCGGACCTCTCCGTGGACGAGAACCTCATGCTGGCCACCGACCGGCTGTCGCGGCGCCGCCTGCAGCGCTGGTCGGACCTGGCGAGGCGGGCGAGCCCGCTCCGCGAGGCGTACCGGGTGAGGACGCTGACCCGCGACCCCGCGGTCGGCGGACTGTCGGGCGGCAACCAGCAGAAGGTGCTGCTCGCCAAGTGGCTGGAGACCTCACCGGTCGCCGTCTTCCTCGAAGACCCCACCAACGGCGTGGACGTGGCGGCCATGGCCGACATCCACGCCCTGGTCGACGACCTCGCCTCCCGCGGCGTGGCCGTCCTGCTCGCGTCGTCCTCCGCCGAGGAGGTCATGCGGCTGGCCGACCGGGTGATCGTCGTCAGCGCCGGCCGCGTGGTCGCCGAGCACGACGTCACCGCCATCACGCGCGACGAACTCGTCGCCGCCGCCCTCAAAGGACAACCCCGATGAGCATCACCGCGCCCCCGGAGAAGCCCGCCGCCAAGGGCCCCGCGCAAGACTCCCCGTCGCACGGCCCGCTGCGGGTGCTGCGCGGCCTCCCGCACACCGGCCTGTTCGCCGTGCTGATCGTCGTCGTCACGGTCGCCACCCTGGAGACCGACTCGTTCGCGAGCTCCACCAACCTGGTCAACATCCTCCGGCAGGTCAGCGTGGTCGCGGTCATCGCCGCCGGTCTCACGCTGCTCATGACCGCGGGCGGGATGGACTTCTCGATGGGCGGCACCGCCGCCGTGGTGACGGCCGTCGCGGCGCAGCTCCTGGCGGACGGCACGTCCCCGACGGTCACGGTCGTGCTGTCGATGCTCCTGGCGACCGCCATCGGCCTGATCAACGGCGCCGTGGTGACCTACACCAACGTGGCACCCTTCGTGGCGACCCTCGCATCGGCCACCCTGCTCGACGGCGTCGCCCTCCTGGTGCTGGACGGACACAGCGTCTCCATCGGGACGCACCTCTCGACGCTCGGCAACGAGTCGACCCTCGGCCTGCCGAACCTCCTGATCGCGGCCGTCCTCGTGATGGCGGTGACCGCCGTGGCCATGAAGTTCACCGTCTTCGGCCGCGACGCCTTCGCCATCGGCGGCAACGAGCACGTCGCCAGGCTCAGCGGCATCAACGTCGCCTGGCACAAGATGGCGCTCTACGGCCTGACGGGCGCCCTCGCCGGACTCGCCGGCCTGATGCTCCTCTCCCGGCTCGGGGCCAGCAGCCCCGGCACGGGTGGCCTCACCCTCCAGCTCACCGCCGTCGCCGCGGTGGTCATCGGCGGCACGTCGCTGGCCGGCGGGCACGGCACCGTGGTCGGCACCGTGCTCGGCGTCGTCCTGCTCGGCGTCGTCGCCAACGCGCTCAACCTGCTCCAGGTGTCGAGCTACTTCCAGCAGATCTCGGTCGGCGGTGTCCTCCTCGTGGCGGCCGTCGCCAACCAGCTCCACCGCTCCTCCCGACGCTGACCCCTCCCTCACACGCTCGGAAAGGCACTCACCCATGCCTCAGTTCCCCCACCTCCGCAGAGTCGCGGCGGCGGCCTCGATCACCGGCCTCGCCCTCTCCCTGGCCGCCTGCACCTCCGGGTCGGGCAGCGGAAGCTCCGCGGACGGCACGGTCACGATCGGGTTCGTCAACGGCGGCGACACCGAGTTCCACACCTGCCTCCAGAAGTCCGTCGAGGCCACGGCGACCGGCAGCAAGGTCAAGCTCTACACGGCGAACTCCCACCAGAACCCCGGCACCGAGCTGTCCAACATCGAGGACATGATCTCGCGGAACGTCGACGCGCTCATCGTCCAGACGGTGAACGTCGACGCCCTGAAGGGCGACATAGCCAAGGCCAGGGCGGCGAAGATCCCGATCTTCCTCACCTCGGTCGTCACCGACGACCCCACGGAGATCCTCGGTGCGGTCGTCGTCGATCTCACCAAGGTGGGACAATTGGATGCCGACTGGGTGGCCGAGGACGCCGCCGGCAAGGCGGCCGAGGTCGGCATCATCGCCGGCGCACCGGGTGCCGCGTCCGACCTGCTCACGTCGGGCTTCAGCAAGCAGCTCCCGTCGAACGCCAGGGTCGTGGCGAACCAGCCCGGCATGTTCAACGCCGCGAAGGCCCAGGACGTCGCCGAGAACATGATCCAGGCGCACCCCGACCTGGCGTACGCGTTCGTGGCGAACGAGGAGATGGCCTTCGGCGCGCGCAAGGCCTTCGCCGCCGCCGGCAAGAACGTCAAGATCGTGACGGTCAACGGCACCGAGCAGGGCCTCGCGGCCGTCAAGGACGGACGGTTCTCGGCCACCGTCGCCAACTCCGCCATGACCACCGGCCGACTGGCGATCGACAACAGCCTGAACCTGCTCCGCAAGGGCGGCGCCGACAAGATCGCGAAGACCCCGATCACGCTCATCACCAAGGAGAACCTGGCCGAAGCCCCCCGCTACTGCCCCTGACACCCACCCGCTCCCGGATACGCGCCGCCCGGTCCACCGGTGCGGCGCGCACCGCGTGCACCCGGTGGAACCCGACCGCCCGCGCCGGCCGGAACCCACCCCGCCGCCCGGCCGTTACCCCGATCCGCACCCCTGCGCGCACCGCGCACCCGTGCACCCGCACCAACCGCGCCCGCCGCGGCCCGGACACCCTCCGGCGCCCCGGGGGGCCAGGAGGAACCATGGACCGTCTGCTTCTCATGCGCAGCTTCGTCACCGTCGCCGACGTCGGCAGTTTCAGCGGGGCGGCCAAGCTCCTGAGTTCCTCCGGGTCGCTCGTGTCGCGCCACGTGGCCGAGCTGGAGCGGCAGATCGGGGTACGGCTGGTCAACCGCACCGCCCGCTCGGTGAGCCTCACCGGCCCCGGCCTGCGGTACGCCGAGTTCGCCGGCCGTATCCTCCAGGAGATCGAGGCGGAGGACTCCGAGATCGCCCACCTCCACGACCGGGCCGAGGGGTCGCTCAATATCATCTGCCCGAAATGGATCGGCAGTCTCGATCTCGGGGAGGCCATTGCGGCGTTTTCCGCGGCCCATCCGAAAATCCAGATCAGATTCGAGCTGGGAGGAATGTCGGACCGCACCTACGACTTCCTCGACAGCGGATTCGACGTGGCATTCCACACCCGCGACCTCCGGGATTCCAGCGTCCGGCTGAAGAAGATCGCCTCCCTGCCGTTCGTGCTCTGCGCGTCGGCCGGCTACCTGGAGGAGCACGGCACCCTGGAGCACCCCAACGACCTGGCGTCCCACGACTGCCTGATCCACGTCAACGACCCGGTCTGGCGGATCGGCCACGGCCACGCGAGCACCCTGCACAAGATCCGCAACGTCGCGTTCTCGTCCAACTCGTACCTCGCCCTGCAGAAGGCCGCCGTGCACGGCCGCGGCATCGCGCTGCTGCCCCAGCGGCCGGCCTACGACGACCTCGTCTCCGGCGCCCTGCAGGTGCTGCTGCCCGAGCTGGCCGTGCCCGACCGGCCGCTCTACGCCATCTACGGGCCCGGCCAGGAGACCCCCCGCAAGATCACCGTCTTCCTGGACTTCCTCACGCGCTGGTTCTCCGAGAACCCGATCCCGGCGATCTCCCGCTGACCCGCGCCCGGCCGCGGCCACGCCCTCGCCGCCTCCCCGGCCGCCCCTTCGCCGTCCCCGGGGCGGCCGCGGCCGGGCGCCCGCCCGCGGATGCGGAACGCGACCCGCCCTGCAACACATGCTTGCGGAACGCGTGCCGCGCGACCGCCGAAACCCGGGCGCCCGAAGATTACGATCACATCAGCCGTCGGGCCGCACACCTGCGGCGGACCGGTCCGCGAAATGAGGAGTCCATGGGAATCCAGAGAATCGAATCGGTGACGTACGGCGTCGACGACCTCGATCGGTGCGTGCGTTTCTTCGAGGACTTCGGCCTGGCACTCGTCGGCCGGGACGACCGGCGCGCCACCTTCGAGACCCTCGTCGGGCAGACCCTCCACCTCGACACCGAGCCGGACCCGTCGCTGCCGCCGGCCCTGGAGCCGGGGCCGACCCTGCGCGAGGTCGTCTGGGGCGTCGACACCCGGGAGGAACTGGAGACGCTGACCGCTCTCGTGGCCGTCGACCGCGAGGTCACCGTCGACGCCGACGGCACCCGGCACACCGCCGACGAGACCGGCTTCGGCCTCGGCCTCGCCCTGGCGAAGCCCCGCCCGCTGCCCGAGCCCGCCGTCCGCACCCCGAACGTCTCGGGCGGCGTGCGACGGTGGAACGAATCCCTGAGCTCCGTCGGCCGGGTCCGGCCGCTGCGCATGTGCCACGTCGCCCTGAACATCCCGAAGGCCGGCCGGGAGGAGGCGGTGGCGTTCTACCTCGACCGCCTCGGCTTCCGGGCCACCGACATCGTCAAGCCGATGGGCACCTTCATGCAGTGCGAGGGCGACGACGACCAGCACAACTTCCTGCTGTGCCACCGGCCCGACCGCGCCGGGCACAACCACGTCTCGTTCGAGGTCCCCGGCTTCGACGACGTGATCGAGGGCGGCAACCACATGATCGCCCAGGGCTGGCAGGAAGCCCGCAGGCTCGGCCGCCACACCGTCGGCTCCAACGTCTTCCGCTTCGTCCACGCGCCGTGCGGCGGCCGGGTCGAGTACGCGGCCGACATGGACCGCGTCGACGACTCGTACGGGACCCGGGTGCACGAGACGACGCCCCCGCACCACATCTGGACCCTGCGCAGCTCCCGCGACACGCCGGACGACTCCCACTCCTGACACCCACCCGCCGAGCGTGAGAGGCCACACACCCCCATGACGACCGACCACGGTTACCCCGCACTCCGCCTGTACATCGCCGGCGAGTGGTGCGAGGGCGAGACCGGACGCACCACCGAGGTGGTCAACCCGGCCACCGAACAGGTGATCGGCCACGTGCCGCTGGCCACCACCGCCGACCTCGACCGGGCCGCCGCCGCGGCCGCCGCCGGGTTCGAGACCTGGCGCAGCACCCCGATCGCGCAGCGCACCGCCATCCTGCACCGCGCCGCCGACCTGCTGGTCTCCCGCGCCGCCGAGGTCGGCCGGATCATGACCCTGGAACAGGGCAAGCCGCTGGCCGAGGCCGCCAACGAGGCCCGGCGCGTCGCCGGAGCGCTGCGCTGGGACGCCGACGACGCCCGCCGCGCCTACGGCCGGGTGATCCCCTCCGAGGACGGCACCCTGCTCTCCGTGCGCCGCCACCCCATCGGGCCGGTCGCCGCCTTCACCCCGTGGAACTTCCCGGCCGGCTCGCCGATGCGCAAGATCGCCGCCGCGCTCTCGGCGGGCTGCTCCATCGTCATCAAGGCCTCCGAGGAGACCCCGGGCACCGCCTGCGAGCTCGTCCGCTGCTTCGCGGACGCGGGCCTGCCCGCCGGGGTGCTCAACCTCGTCTTCGGCGAGCCCGCCGAGGTCTCCGCCCACCTCATCGCCCACCCGGCGACCCGCCTCGTCGCGTTCACCGGCTCCGTGCCCGTCGGCAAGCTCCTCGCCGCCGCGTCCGGCGCGCAGATGAAGCCCTCCATCATGGAGCTCGGCGGCCACGCCCCGGTCATCGTCTGCGCCGACGCCGACCCGGTGACCGCGGCCCGCCGCGCCGCCGCCGCGAAGTTCGCCAACGCCGGCCAGGTCTGCACCTCGCCCAGCCGCTTCCTCGTCCACGAGAGCCTCGTCGAGGCCTTCACCGAGGAGTTCGTGCGGGCCGCGGAGGCAGCCGTCGTCGGCGACGGCCTCGACGAGGGCGTCACCATGGGCCCGCTCGCCAACGAGCGGCGCCTCACCGCGATCGAGGCCCTGGTCGCCGACGCCGTCGCCCGCGGCGCCAAGGTCCTCACCGGCGGCAGCCGCCTCGACCGGCCCGGCTACTACTACCCGCCGACCGTCCTCACCGACGTGCCGGACGACGCCGCGCTGATGACGGACGAGCCGTTCGGCCCGATCGCCCCGATCGTGCCGTTCACCGACCTCGACGAGGCGCTGCGCATCGCCAACGCGCTGCCCTACGGCCTGGCCGCGTACGGCTTCACCCGCTCCACGGCGACGGCCGAGCGCCTCACCCGCGAGCTGGAGGCGGGCATCCTCTCCATCAACCACTGCGGCGGCTCGGTGCACGAGGCGCCGTCCGGCGGCGTGAAGTCCAGCGGCTACGGCCGCGAGGGCGGGCCGGAGGGGCTGGACGCCTACCTGGTCACCAAGCGCGTCTCCCACCTGCTGACGGACTGAGCCGGTGCGATACACCCGTGTCTCGGTCGACGGGGCGCCCGTCTGGGGCCGTGTCGAGGGCGACGACGTGCACCTGCTCTCCGGATCGCCCCTCGACGGCGACCCGTCCGTCACCGGCAGCGTGCCGGCCGCCACGGCGGTCTGGCTGCCGGTCGTCGTCCCGCCGGTCTTCTACGCCGTCGGGATGAACTACCGGCGGCACATCGAGCACGCGCGCGCCCTCGGCGACCCCAACGGCGTGGTGCCCACCCGCCCCGAGGTCGGCTACCGCGCCAACAACGCGCTCACCGGCCACACCGCGCCCATCGTGAAGCCGGCCGGCGTCGAGGGCCGGTTCGAGGCCGAGCCCGAACTCGTCGCCGTCATCGGCCGCACCCTGCGGAACGCCACGTACGAGGAGGCCCGCGCGGCCGTCCTCGGCTGGACGATCGGCAACGACGTCAGCGCGCGCACCTGGCAGCACCGGGACCGCACGTTCTGGCGGAGCAAGAACAGCGACACGTTCAAGCCCATGGGCCCGTGGATCGAGACCGACGTCGACGCGCTGGCCCAGACGACCACCCTGCGGGTCAACGGCGAGGTCCGGGCGGAGTTCGCCACCGGCGACATGGTCTTCGACCCGTACGACTACATCGTCGAGATCACCCGCCACAACACGATGCACCCCGGCGACGTGCTGTGGATGGGGGCCGAGTCGGCCTGCCAGATCGAGCCGGGCGACACCGTCGAGGTCGGGATCAGCGGCATCGGCGTCCTCTCCAACCCCGTCCTGGCGGAGCCGGCGCCCCTGCGGTCCGGCTCCGCCCGGCCCTGAGACAACCCCGCGACGAAGCGAAAGGCGACAGCCGTGAGCAAGGAACCCCGCTACATCCACCACGTCAACTTCCCCACCACCGACCCCGAGCGGACCAGGGAGTGGTACACCAAGGTCTTCGGGATGCGGCACATCCAGGCCAAGAGCAACACCCGCGTGCTGCTGATGACCCGCGGCAACTTCGACCTGCACTTCACGCCGGTCGAGGAGATGGACCGCATGGCGCCGTACCACTTCGCCGTCGAGGTCGACGACTGGGACGACTTCCTCGCGCACCTCAAGGAGCTGGGGATCCGGCACACCCGCCCGATCGAGCGGCCCGAGAACCAGTCGAAGTTCTGCTACATCCACGACCCGGACCACACCATGATCGAGCTGGTGTTCCACGGCAAGCGCCCCTCCTGACCCCCACCCGCACCACGCAAGGAGCACCCATGGCCCGCGCCGACTCCGGCGGTACCTCCATCTACTACGAGCGCCACGGCAGCGGCCCGGCGATCATGTTCGTGCACGGCTCGGGCGGGCACCACGCCGCCTGGTGGCACCAGGTCGCCACGCTCAGCCGGGACTTCACGGTCGTGACGGTCGACCTGAGGGGCTTCGGCAACTCCGACTCCTCCATGCCCGAGTTCGACGGCCAGGACTTCCCCGGCGACCTCATCGCCGTCCTCGACCAGGAGGACCTGACCGACGTGATGGTCGTCGGACAGTCCATCGGCGCCGTCGCCGCGCTGCGCGCCGGCCTCAGCCGCCCCGACCGCATCAGCATGGCCGTCCTCGCGCACTCCCTCGGCGGCATCTCCGACCCGGAACTGACCCCGCTGGTGGACGCCGACCGCGCCGAGGCCGTCAAGCTGCCGGTGATCGACCGCCTGCTCAGCAGGAGGTTCCAGCGGGAGCAGCCGGAGAAGACCTTCCTGTTCCGGCAGATGGGCACCTTCAACGTCGCCACCATGCAGGACCTGCGCAACCTCAGCGCCAACGGCCCGACCATCGCCGAGATCGCGGCCTCCCCCGTGCAGGTCGCGTTCCTCGCCGGCGAGAAGGACGCGGTCATCAGCGTCAGGACCGTCGAGCGGGCCCACGAGATGGTCGAGGGCTCCGTCCTGAAGGTCATCCCGAACGCGCCGCACTCGATGTACTGGGAGACCCCGGCGCTCTTCAACGCGGCCGTCACCGTGCTGCGCAACGAACTCACCGCCCGGAAGGCAGCCACCGCATGACCCTCTCCTCCGCAGCAGCCGAAGAGATCATCACCGCGTGTCTCGCACGCGGCCAGGAGATCGGCAAGGCGTTCAGCATCGCCGTCGTCGACGCCGGCGGCTTCGTGCTGAGCGTGCGCCGCTCGGACGGCGCCCGCCCGCTCACCCCGGACATCGCCCGCGCCAAGGCGTTCAGCGCCGCGGTCATGCAGCGCCCGACGAAGATGCTCCACGGCTGGGCCGAGAGCAACCCGGTGTTCTTCTCGCAGCTCTCCCAGATGACGACGTACCCCATCGTCGCCACCGAGGGCGGCGTCACCATCAAGCGCGACGGCGAGATCCTCGGCGGCCTGGGCGTCTCCGGCGGCACCGGCGACGAGGACCAGCAGGTCTGCGACGACGTGCTGGCGGCGCTCGGCTACGAGCTGGAGTTCGCCGCCTGGGCCGGCGCGAAGCAGGCGGACGCGAAGAAGGCGGAGAAGAATGGCTGACACGTACAAGTTCCGCATCGACCACCACGGCGGGCTCGTCCGCCCGCCGGAGGTGCTGGCGGCCCGTGAGAAGCACGCCGCGGGCGGGCTCGGCGCCGCGGAGCTCCGCGAGGTCGAACGCCTGGCCGTGGTCGACGCGGTGGCGCTGCAGCGCAAGCTGCGGCTGTCCGTCGTCACCGACGGCGAGTACCGCCGGGCCGACTTCCGCAGCGCCGTCCTCGACGCCGTGTCGGGCTTCCGCCGCACCGGCGGGACGGTCGACGGGATGGACCGCTGGATCGCCGACGGCGACCCGAAGGCGGTGCGGCCACTGGTCGCCGACGACGCCGTGGAGCTCGCCGGGCTGACCGTCATCGCCGCGAAGGCGACCCTGCCCGCGCCGTCCTACCTCGCCGCGCAGTGCTTCGAGGCGGGCACCGGCCCGGCGAGCGCCCGCGAGCTCGGCGAGGCCCTCGCCGCGATCGTCCGCGAGGAGATCGAGCAGCTCGTCGCGCGTGGCATCCGCTACGTCCAGCTCACCAACCCGGACTACGCCCGGGACCTCGACGCCGCCGCCGACGCCGGCCGCACCGCGCTGTCCTTCGAGGACGCGCTCGCCGTCGACGCGCTGGCCGTCGGCCTGGCCTCGAAGCCGGACGACGTCCGCATCGGGCTCTGCCCGGTCTGGACGGCCCCGGCCGAGGTCGACCGCGCCGCCGCCGAGCGGCTGTACGCCGCCGTGCCGGTCGACCGGTGGATCCTGCCGTACACCACCGGATCGGCGGGCGAGACGGCACTGCTGGCCGGCGTGCCCGTCGAACGGGACGTCTGCCTCGGCATCGTGGACGCGACCCTCCCCGGGCTGGAGGACATCGACGCGATCATGGCGCGGATGGACGTCGTCGCCGACCTCAAGGACATCGAGGACGTCGCGGTGAGCCCGGACCGCAGCTTCTCGTCCGTCGCCGGGGTGGCGGCCCTCACCGCCGACCAGCAGCGGCGCAAGCTCATCCACGTGGAGACCGTCGCCCGCATGTGCTGGGGCAACGAGCTGTGACGGAGCACCGGGAAGGGCACGAGGCCCTTCCCGGTGCCGCAGGACCGTCCTGAGGCCGGGTCAGAGCACCTCGGCGAAGGTGACGGTGCGCTCCACGAGCACCGGCCGCACCCGGCCCAGGATCAGCTCGGCGAAGTGGTCGGCGGCCGCGTGCGCGTCGAACGCGGCACGGTCGGCGTACTGCTCGTACAGCACGAACGCGCCCGGCTGCGCGGTGTCCTCGTGCACGACGTACGCGAGGTTGCCGGGCTCCGCGAGCGTGTGCTTGCGCATGTCCAGCAGGGCCGAGCGGACGGCCGGCCCGTCCGCGGGCTCGCAGCGGTAACGGGCGATGACGGCGAATGCCACGGTGTTCTTCCTCCTTGGTCGGTGACGGCTCGGGGCGGTGCCGATTCCAGCACGGATCGGGCACGTCCGGCCGTGCGCGGTGCGCAAGCTATGTCTGCCGCCGCAGGTCTGGCCCGCTCGCCGCGGATGCGGTGTCGTCGTCACCACACACACCACCGACGGGAGAAACGATTCCGATGCGCAGCTTGGAGACGCTGTCAGGCGGGCAGTGGGTGACGACCGGCGAGTGGCTGCCGGTCCACGACCCGGCCGACCTCCGCACCCCGGTCGCCCGGGTCCCGGCGCTGGGCGCCGCGGACGTCACCCGGATCCACGACCACGCGGCGGCCGGCTTCGACGTCTGGCGGCGCACCAGCCCCTTCGACCGGGCCCGCGTCCTCTTCGAGACCGCGCGGCTGCTGCGGGAGCGGGCCGACGGCATCGCCGCCGACGTCGTCGCCGAGAACGGCAAGACCTTCAAGGAGGCGAGCGGCGAGGTGCAGAAGGCCGCCGACTTCTTCGAGTACTACGCCGGGATCGCCCGGGACGGCTACGGCACCCTCGTCCACGACGCCCGGCCCGACACCCGCACGAGCTTCCACGGCGAGCCGATCGGCGTCGTCCTCGCCATCACCCCGTGGAACGACCCGCTGCTCACGCCGGCCCGCAAGCTGGCGCCCGCCCTGGCGGCCGGCAACGCGGTCGTCCTGAAGCCGGCCTCCGAGACCCCGCTGTCGGGCCTCCTGCTGGCCCGGGCCCTGCACGACGCGGGCCTGCCCGCCGGTGTGCTCGGCGTGGTGACCGGCCGGGTGGGCCGGATCTCGGACGCCCTGACCGGCGACCCCCGGATCGCCGCCGTCACCTTCACCGGCAGCAACGCGGTGGGGGAGGGGCTGCGCCGCTCGCTCGCCGACCGCAACGTCCGCTTCCAGGGCGAGCTGGGCGGCAAGAACGCCACCGTCGTGCTCGCCGACGCCGACCTGGACAAGGCCGTCGGCGCGCTCCTCGTGGCGTCGTTCGGCCAGACCGGCCAGCGCTGCACCGCTACCAGCCGGGTGCTCGTCGAGCGGTCGGTGTACCGGGAGTTCACCGACCTGCTGCTCGCCGCCGTCGCCGCGCTGCGGATCGGTCCGGGCGGCGAGGACACGACCGTCGTCGGCCCGCTGTCGAGCAGCGGCCACCGGGACGGCGTCCTCGCGGACATCGCCCGTGCGGTGAAGGAGGGGGCGACCGTGCTGGCCGGCGGCGGCGTGCCCGAGGGCGAGGCGCACGCGCACGGCTGCTACGTCGTGCCCACCGTCCTGGGCGACGTGACCCGGGAGATGGCGATCTGGCGGGAGGAGGTCTTCGGCCCGGTCGTCGTCGTGCGGCCGGTCGACGGCCTCGACGAGGCCCTCGCGGAGGTCAACGACTCCGACTACGGGCTCGCCGCCGCGCTCTTCACCCGCGACCTGGGGGCCGCGCACCGGTTCGCCGAGGCGGCCGACTGCGGCCAGGTCGCGGTGAACACCACCACCTCCGGCTGGGACGTCCACCACCCCTTCGGCGGTTTCCGCGCCTCCGGATCCGCCTTCAAGGAGCAGGGCGGCGAGGCCCTGCGCTTCTACACCCGCGTCAAGACCGTCGCCTTCCACTTCGGTCCGTGACCGGCCGCACCACCGCCCACCGCACCCCAGGAACGGAGCACCACCATGGCTGACGAGACGATCGGCATCATCGGTGCCGGTATCGTCGGCCTCGCCGTCGGCCGCGAACTCGCGCACCGGCGACCGGGCACCCGCATCGTGGTCCTGGAGAAGGAGCCCGACGTGGCCCTCCACCAGACCGGCCACAACTCCGGCGTCGTGCACGCCGGCATCTACTACAAGCCCGGCAGCCTCAAGGCGCAGCTGTGCACCCGGGGCAGGGACCTGCTGCGCGCGTACTGCGCGGACCGCGCGCTGCCGTACGAGGAGAGCGGCAAGCTCGTCGTGGCGGTGAACGCCGACGACGTGGCCCGGCTCGACAGGCTGGAGGTGACGGCCGCCGAGAACGCCGTGCCCGGCCTGCGGCGGGTCTCCGCCGCCGAGATCCGCGAGATCGAGCCGTTCGCCACCGGACTCGCCGCCCTGCACTCCCCGCGGACGGCGATCACCGACTACGGGCGGATCGCCAGGTCCTTCGCGCAGGACATCGCCGACTCCGGCGGCGAGGTGAGGCTGGGCTTCCCGGTGACCCGGGTCGGCCGGGTCACCGGCGGCCTGGAGGTCGCCTCGGGGGAGCGGACCGTCCGCGTCGACCGGCTCGTCGTCTGCGCCGGCCTGCACGCCGACACGGTGTCGCGGCTCGCGGAGGACCGTGCGGAGCCGCGCATCATCCCGTTCCGCGGCGAGTACATGCGCGTGTCGGACGAGAAGGCGCACATGGTGCGGAGCCTCGTCTACCCGGTGCCCGACCCGCGGTACCCCTTCCTCGGCGTGCACTTCACCCGGCGCGTCACGGGGGAGGTGGAAGTGGGGCCCAACGCCGTCCTGGCGTACGCCAGGGAGGGCTACACGCGCTCCCGCGTCGACCCGCGCGAACTCCTGCGGATGGCCGCCTGGCCGGGCAGCTGGCACATGGCGCGACAGCACTGGCGCACCGGTGTGCGGGAGATGCGCGGCTCGTTCTTCACGTCCGTCTACATGAGGGCCGCGGCCGACTACGTGCCGGACATCGGGCCGAAGGACGTCGCGCGGACGAAGAACGGGGTCCGTGCGCAGGCCCTGGACCGCGACGGCAGCCTCGTCGACGACTTCCGCATCCACCGGCTGGGCGCCGTCACGACCGTCCGGAACGCGCCCTCACCCGCGGCGACGTCCAGCATGGCGATCGCCGAGTACGTCTCCGACGTCGTGCTCGGCGAGCGCGACGCGTCCTGACGCCGGGCGGGCGGAAGACGCCCTGACGTGCAACAGATGCTTGCACGCCGGGATCTCCGCAAGACCCCCGACCAGCCCTAACGTCTATTCCACACCCCACCACCGCACCACCCGAACGAAAGAGGCCCACCATGTTCGTGGTCGACACCCAGATCCACATCTGGAAGGAAGAGTCCGCCGACCGCCCCTGGGTTCCCGGCGCACGTGAGCGGATCCGCCTCAACGGCCACCGCGAGGACCCCTTCTCCTACGAGGAGGCGCTGGAGCTGATGGACGAGGCCGGCGTCAACCGGGCGCTGATCCTCCCGCCGTCCTGGGAGGGCGACCGCATCGACTACGCCCTGGAGGCGTGCGAGGCCCACCCGGACCGCTTCGGCATCATGGCGCGCATCCCGCAGAACAAGCCCGAGGAGGGCACGGCCATGCTGCGGGACTTCGCCCAGAACCCGCACGTCAAGGGCACCCGGCTGACCTTCCACCGCCCGCAGGACCGCAACTGGATGATCGACGGCACCAACGACTGGTACTGGCCGGTCGCCGAGGAACTGCGGGTGCCCACCATGGTGCACGCCCCGGTGTGGAAGGCCGAGCTCGGCCGGATCGCCGCGAAGCACCCCGACCTGAAGATCATCATCGACCACATGGGCATCATGGCCCGCTGCGTCGACGACGCGATCGGCTACTGGGCGGAGGAGACCGCCGACCTGCACAAGCACCCGAACATCTACGTCAAGGTGTCGGCGCTGCCCGGCTACTCCACCGAGCCCTTCCCGAACAAGAACATCGAGAAGTACGTGCGGGCGATGGTCGACAAGATGGGCCCGGAGCGCTGCTTCTACGGCACCGACATCACCCGCCTGCTGGGTCACGGCATCACCTACACCGACACGATCGAGCAGTTCACCAAGCACTGGGACTTCACCCCCGAAGAGCTGGAGTGGATGATGGGCCGCGGCATCTGCGAGGTCCTCGACTGGCCGGCCCAGGGCTGAGGCAGGCACCGAGATGACGGACACCAGCAACACGCCAGGCGCCGACGGCGGTGACGCCGTCGTCTCCGCCTTCAACGCCGTCGGCGCCGACTACCTCTTCTGTTCCTCCGGGTCCGAATGGGCCCCGGTGTGGGAGTCCCTGGCCCGGCGTCACCGCGACGGTGACCCGGCGCCGGACTACCTCGACCTCACCCACGAGACCGTGGCGGTCGGCATGGCCACCGGGTACGGCCTCGTCACCCGGCGCCCGCAGGGCGTGCTCCTGCACGCCGCCCCCGGGCTGCTGCAGGGCTCGATGGCCGTGCACGGCGCCCTGCTCGCCGGCGTCCCGATGGTGGTCACCTCCTCGGAGTCGAGCACCTACGGCGACGGCCCCGGGCAGGACCCGGGCGGCCAGTGGTACCGGAACCTGTCGATCGTGGGCGGGCCGCAGGGCATCGCCCGGCCGTTCACCAAGTGGGCCACCGAGGCCGCCAGCGTCCACACCCTGCCGACCATGATCACCCGGTCGGCGGAGCTGGCCTGGCGGGCACCCGCGGGCCCCGCGTACCTGAACATCCCGCTGGAGATCCTCCTGGAGGACTGGGACGGGCGCGAGGCCAAGCCGATCGTCCGCCCGGGCTCCACGCACAGCTCGCCCGAGGAGGTCGACCCCGTCGCGGAGATGATCCGCGAGGCGAGGAACCCCGTGATCGTCACGGAGACGGCCGGCCGCGAGGCCGGCGGCTTCGAGGCGCTCGTGGCCTTCGCCGAGGCGTGGAACATCCCGGTCGTCGAACCCGACTCGGCGGTGTGCGGCAACTTCCCGCGGAACCACCCGCTGCACGCCGGCAGCGACATCGGGCCCTGGATGGACGAGGCCGACCTCATCCTGCTGGTCAACTGCCGCGTCCCGTTCTACCCGCCGAGCCGCAAGCCCTCGAAGGCCCGGATCGTCGTCATCGACGAGGTGCCGCAGCGCCCGCACGTCGTCTACCAGGTGCTGTTCGCGGACAGGTACCTGGAGGGGAACGTCACCAACACGCTGCGCCAGCTCGCCCGGCGGGCGGCGAACCTCGACACGGCCGCCGTCGCCGTGCGCCGCACGGCGCAGGACGAGCGGTACGCGGCGGAGCAGGCCGCCATCGTCCGCGCCGAGGCGAAGGCCGCGGAGAGCGAGGGCGTCGACCCGGTGCTCGTCGCCGCGACACTGCGCCGGCTGCTCGACGGCAGGGACGGCATCGTGGTCGACGAGACGATCACGCACAGCCGGGTCGTCAAGCGCCACGTGCAGACGTCCACCCCCGACTCGTACTTCTACGTGCAGGGCGGACTCGGCCAGGGCATCGCCGTGGCGCTCGGCGTCAAGCTCGCCTCGGGGGAGCGCCCGGTGGTGCTCACCATCGGCGACGGCGCGTTCGCCTACAACCCGGTCATCCAGTCGTACGACGCCGCCAAGGCGTACGGACTGCCGGTGCTGATCGTGGTGTTCAACAACCGTGTCTACAAGTCGATGAACCTCAACCACCGCAGGTTCTACCCCGACGGCGCGGCGGCCGAGACCGGCGAATGGCTCGGCACCGACCTGCACCGCCTGCCCCGGCTCGCGGCGTTCGCCGAGCCGTTCGGCATGCACACCGAGACGGTCGACACGACCGACGCGCTCGTGCCCGCGCTGGAGCGCGCGCTCAAGGCGGTCGCCGAGGGTACCACCGCCGTCGTCGACGTCCTCGTCACCCGCTGACCCAGGAGGCTTCCGCCACCATGTCCGACACCCCCACCCCCAAGCCGGGGAAGGTCGTCGTCCCCGCCGAGGACCTCCGCACCTTCTCCGCCGCCCTCCTCGAGAAGGGAGGGCTGAGCGCGGACGACGCCCGCACCACCGCCGACGTGTTCGTCTGGGCCGCCCGGCGGGGCGTCGAGTCGCACGGCATCGCCCGCGTGCCGGCCTACCTCGACCTCCTCGCCAAGGGCGTCGCCAACGCCGCCGCGCAGATCACGGTCGAGTCGTCCACACCGGCCGCCGCCGTGCTGGACGCGGACCGCGCGCCCGGCCCGGTGGCGCTGACCGCCGCCGCCGACGAGGCGGTGACCCGCGCCCGGACGAACGGCATCGCCGCCGTCGGTGTGCGCCGCACCGTGCACACCGGCGCCATCGGCTACTACGTGTCCCGGATCGCCGAGCAGGGCCTCGTCGGCATCGGCTACGTCGCCGGAATGCCGAACATGGGCTACACCGGCGCCAGGGGCGCGGCCGTGGCCACCAGCCCGCTCGCCATCGCCGTGCCGGCCGCCGACCACGCCCCGCTGCTGCTGGACATGGCCACCGCGACCGTCGCGCTCGGCAGGATCCGGCAGGCCAGGGCCAGCGGCACGGCGCTGCCCGAGGGCGCCGCGGCCACCGAGGACGGCACCCCCACCACCGACCCGGAGAAGGCGGTCATGCCGCTGCCGCTGGGCGGCGCCAAGGGGTCGGGCATGTCGCTCGCCTTCGAGCTGCTGACCAGTGTGCTCGTCGGCGCGCCCATCTTCTCGTCCTTCCACTCGGACGACCCGCAGGGGCGCAAGCACCGGCAGAACGCCCTGCTGATCGCGCTGGACCCGGCGGCGTTCGGCGACACGGGCATCTTCACGGCGGACGTCGACGCGACGCTCGCCGCGGTGAAGAACCTGACCCCGGCGGACGGTGCGGCGGGCGTCTTCTACCCCGGCGAGCGCAGTGCCGCGGTGGCCGCGGAGCGCGACCGCGCCGGGGTGCCGGTGGCACCGAAGGTGTGGAGCGAACTCCTGGCCAAGGCCGAGGAGTTCGGCATCACCCCGCCCGCGGCCGGTATCCCCGCCGGCCGCTAGCGGGGGAGCGGTCGGCGCCGCTCCCGGGGCCCGGCCCCCGCCGGCCGGCAGGTGCTCCCCTGCCGGCCGGGCCGGGTCGGCCGCCCCGGCGCGCCCGGGCGGCGCCGTCCTCGCCGCCCGCCGTCCCCGCCGCCCCCGGCGGCCCGACGCATCGACGGCCGCAAGTGGTAAGTTAGTGAGCCTAAGTAATTGATGCGAGGGAGAGCCATGGCAGAGCGACCGGACCGCAGGCCCCGCAAGCCGCACACCGCACAGGTCATCCGCACCGAACGACTGACCCCGCACATGCAGCGCGTGGTCCTCGGCGGCGAAGGGCTCGCCGCCTTCACGGCGGGCACCTCCACCGACCACTACATCAAACTGCTGTTCCCGGCCGAAGGGGTGACCTACCCCGAGCCCTTCGACATGGAGCAGATCCGCGCCGAGTTCCCGCGCGAGCAGTGGCCCACCACCCGCACCTACACGGTGCGCGCCTGGAACGCCGAACAGCGCGAACTCGTCGTCGACTTCGTCCTCCACGGCGACGAGGGCCTCGCCGGTCCCTGGGCACTGCGCGCCCGCCCCGGCGACACCATCCGCTTCAACGGCCCCGGCGGCGGATACACCCCCGACCCCGCCGCCGACTGGCACCTGCTGGCCGGCGACGAGAGCGCCCTGCCCGCCATCGCCGCAGCCCTCGAAGCGCTGCCCGACGGCGCAGCCGTCCACGCCTTCGTCGAGGTCGACGGGCCCGACGAGGAGCAGAAGACCGACTCCCGGGCACACGTCGTCTGGCTCCACCGCGGCGACCGGCCGGTCGGCGAGGCCCTCGTCGAAGCCGTCCGCGGCCTCGACTTCCCCCAGGGCCGGGTGCACGCCTTCGTCCACGGCGAGGCCGGCTTCGTGAAGGAGCTGCGCCGCCACCTGCGGACCGAACGCCGGATCCCGCTCGAAGACCTGTCCATCTCCGGATACTGGCGCCTCGGCCACAACGAGGACGGCTGGCAGGCCTCCAAGCGGCAGTGGAACGCTCAGGTCGAGGCGGAGCAGGAGACCGCCACGTCCTGAGGGGCGGCCACCGGGACGCACCCCCGCAGCCGCCCGCCCGCCCGCACCGCCGGCCCTCGCGGCACCGGCGGTGCGGGACCGGCCCCCGTACCGGGCCCGTACGCCCCCCGTACCGGGCCCTCGTACGGGGCCCCCCGTACCGGGCCCGTACGCCCCCCGCACAGCCCCGCACACCCCCCTCGACCACCTGCCGCACCCTCACCGCCCGCCGGTCCCGCGCCCGGACAGCCACGGGACCGGCGGGCAACACCCCGCCGCGCAGGCGCCGCAGACCGCCCTGGTGCCCGTTCCGATCCCGCCGGGCACCAGGGCGCCCCACCCGGCCTCCCCTCGCCGCCGCACCGCCGGACGGCACCCGGCAGCAGCAGAACGGAAGGAACGGGGCCATGAGCGCCACCGACGACGACCCGACGGACGACCTGACGGTCACCCCGCCGAAGACCTGGGCCACCGGCCTGCCCGCCGTCACCCACGCCCTCGGCTACGCCCTCGGACAGACCACCGTCCGCCGTACCGCCCTCACCCTGCTGACGGTCAACCAGACCGGCGGCACCGACTGTCCCGGCTGCGCCTGGCCGGACCCGGGACCCGCCGACCGCCACCGCAACGAGTACTGCGAGAACGGCGCCAAGCACATCGCCGACGAGGCCACCTCCCGCCGCGTCACCCGCGAGTTCTTCCGCCGCCACTCCGTCGCCGAGCTCGGCGCGAAGTCCGACCTGTGGCTCAACCAGCAGGGCCGGCTCACCGAACCCATGGTCAAGCGGTCCGGCGCCGAGCACTACGAGCCGATCGGCTGGGACGAGGCCCTCGGGCTCCTCGCCACCGAGCTCAACGCCCTCGACTCGCCCGACCAGGCCCTCTTCTACACCTCCGGGCGCCTCAACAACGAGGCCGCGTTCCTCCTCCAGCTCCTCGCCCGCGCCTACGGCACCAACAACCTGCCCGACTGCTCCAACCTGTGCCACGAGTCGAGCGGCTCCGCCCTCAACGAGACCCTGGGCGTCGGCAAGGGCAGTGTCACCCTCGACGACATCCACCACAGCGACCTCGTGTTCGTCGTCGGGCAGAACCCCGGCACCAACCACCCGCGGATGCTCTCCGCCCTGGAGGAGACCAAGCGCAACGGCGGCCGGGTCATCGCCGTGAACCCACTCCCCGAAGCCGGCCTCATGCGGTTCAAGCACCCGCAGAAGGCCCGTGGCATCCTCGGCCGCGGCACCGCCATCGCCGACCGGTTCCTCCAGATCCGGCCCGGCGGCGACCTCGCCCTCTTCCAGGCACTCAACCGCCTCCTCCTCGAAGCCGAGGACGCCGCCCCCGGCACCGTGCTCGACCACGCGTTCGTGGAGGAGCACAGCACCGGCTTCGACGCGTTCGCGGCCCACGCCCGCACCATCGGCTGGGACGACGTCCTCGCCGCCACCGGACTCCGCCGCGAGGAGATCGAGGACGTGCACCGGCAGGTCCTCGCCAGCCGCAGCGTCATCGTCTGCTGGGCGATGGGGCTGACCCAGCACAAGCACGGCGTGCCCACCATCCGCGAGGTCGTCAACTTCCTCCTGCTGCGCGGCAACATCGGCCGCCCCGGCGCGGGCGTCTGCCCGGTGCGCGGCCACAGCAACGTCCAGGGCGACCGGACGATGGGCATCTGGGAACGCATGCCGCAGCCGTTCCTCGACGCTCTGGGCCGGGAGTTCGGCTTCACCCCGCCGACCGCCCACGGCCTCGACTCGGTCGACGGCATCAGGGCCATGCTCGACGGACGCGCCACCGTCTTCCTCGGTGTCGCCGGCAACTTCGTCCGGGCCAGCCCGGACAGCGACGCCACCGAACGCGCGATGCGGCGCTGCCGCCTCACCGCCCACATCTCGACCAAGCTCAACCGCTCGCACACCGTCTGCGGCGACACCGCACTGATCCTGCCCACCCTCGGCCGCAGCGACCGCGACGTGCAGTCCGCCGGCGAGCAGTTCGTCACCGTCGAGGACTCCATGAGCGAGGTGCACGTCTCCCGCGGCCGCCTCGCACCGGCCTCCGACCACCTCCTCAGCGAGGTCGCGATCATCGCCCGGCTGGCCCGCCGCACCCTCGGCGACACCCCCCGCATCCCGTGGGAGGAGTTCGAGGCCGACTACGGCACCGTCCGCGACCGGATCGCCCGCGTCGTCCCGGGGTTCGAGGACTTCAACACCCGCGTCGCCGCCCCCGGCGGCTTCCGCCTCCCCAACCCCGTCGACGCGCGCGTCTTCCGCACCCCGAGCGGCCGGGCCGTCTTCACCCGCAACGAGTTCACCATGCTCCGGGCACCCGCCGGACACCTCGTGCTGCAGACCCTGCGCTCCCACGACCAGTGGAACACCGTGCCGTACGCCATGGACGACCGCTACCGCGGCATCCACCACGCCCGCCGCGTCGTGCTCGTCAACCCCGCCGACCTGGAGGCGCTGAACCTCGCCGACCGCGCCGAGGTCGACCTCGTCGGCGTCTGGCACGACGGCGTCGAACGGCGCGCCCGGGGCTTCCGCGTGGTCGCCTACCCCACGCCGCCCGGCTCCGCCGCCGCCTACTACCCGGAGACCAACGTCCTCGTACCGCTGGACAGCGTCGCCGACATCAGCAACACCCCCACCTCCAAAGGCATCGTCGTCCGGCTGGAGCCGGCGGCCGCCGGAGGCTGACGGCACCGCGCCCCGCCCGGGGGCCCGGCCGCACAGGAGAGGACACCCATGGCCCGATCGACCGCGCGACGGAGCGTGCTGCGCATCCGGGACGGCGTCCGCACCCTCCGGCCGGACACCCTCGCCGCCGAGGAACCGATGGAGATCCGGGTGGGCGGCCGCCCGCTCGCGGTGACCATGCGCACCCCCGGCCACGACTTCGACCTCGCGGCCGGCTTCCTCGCCGGCGAAGGCGCGGTGCACCGCGCCGACGAGATCGCGGGCATGCGCTACTGCGCCGGGGCCACCGACGGCGACGCCAACACCTACAACGTCGTCGACGTCGTCCTCGCCCCGGGCACGAAACCGCCGGACGCCTCGCTGGAACGCCGCTTCTACACCACCTCCTCGTGCGGCGTGTGCGGCAAGGCGAGCCTCGACGCCGTACGGACCACCACGGCCCGGGCGCTCGGACCGGGGCCGCGGGACCTCGCACCGCAGCTGCTGGCCGCACTCCCCGCGCGGCTGCGCGCGGCGCAGCGGGTCTTCGACAGCACGGGCGGCCTGCACGCCGCCGGGCTCTTCACCGCCGACGGCGAGCTGCTCTGCCTGCGCGAGGACGTGGGCCGGCACAACGCCGTCGACAAGGTCGTCGGGCACGCCCTGCGCGGCGGACTGCTGCCGCTGCGCGACACCGTGCTCATGGTGAGCGGCCGGGCCTCCTTCGAGCTGGTGCAGAAGGCCGTGACGGCCGGGATCCCGGTGCTGGCGGCGGTCTCCGCGCCGTCGTCGCTGGCGGTCGACCTGGCCGCCGAGTGCGGGCTGACCCTGGTCGGCTTCCTCCGCGGCACCTCGATGAACGTCTACACCGGGGCCCACCGCCTGGAGGCCTGAACCCCCACCGGCCGACCGGCGGTGTCATCGGCCGCCGTGCGCCCGGTCGGCGAGGATCCGCCCGACGACACGGCGCGCGGTCCCCGCCATGCCCGGGTCGGTCTCCGCGTAGTACCAGAGCTCGTCGAGCGCGATCGACAGCGCCCAGCCGCGGCCCCGGGCCCAGCTCGCCCCGTCGGCCCGCGTACCGGTCCGCAGGACGTCGCGCGCGCCGGCCGGCAGCAGGTACCAGGCCGCGATGAGGTCGACGGCGGGATCGCCCAGCCCCAGGCAGCCGAAGTCGATGACGGCGCCGAGGCGCCCGTGCGCGACCAGCACGTTGCCCGGCTGCAGGTCGGCGTGGATCCAGACGGGCGGGCCGGCCCACGCGGGCGCCCGTAGCGCCTCCTCCCAGGCGGTGGTCACGGCCGCGGTGTCGACCCTTCCGCGGAGGCGTCCGATCGCGGCCCGCGTGCCGGCGTCCCGGTCGGCGAGCGCGCCGCCCCGGAACGAGACCGGCGCACCGCCGGGGTCGATCCGGTGCAGGGCGGTGAGGAAGGCCGCCAGGTCCGCGGCGAGCAGGGCGGGTTCGGCGACCCGGCCGGCCGCCACGGTCTCCCCGTCGAGCCAGCGGTAGACCGACCACGGCAGCGGGTAGCCCTCGCCCGGCACGCCCCGGCCCAGCGGCACCGGTACCGCGGCCGGCAGGTGCGGCGCCAGCCGTGGCAGCCACCGGTGCTCCCGCTCCACGTCGCCGACCGCCCCCGCGGTGCGGGGGAGGCGGACGGCCAGGCCGTCGCCGAGCCGGTACATCGCGTTGGTGGTGCCGCCCGGTTCGACCCGGGCGAGGGGGAGCCCCGCCCACTGCGGGAACTGCGCGGCGACCAGCGCCCGTACCAGGGCGTGGTCGACGGTGATCTCGTCGGCGTGCAGCCGGGGAGCGCTCATGCGGGACCTTCCGGGCGGGGGAGCGGCCGGGGTCGATGCAATCGGCCGGGCCCTCCGCCCGTCAACCGCTTTGATGCTCCCGGGCCGTTCCGCCGTCCTCCGGCGCGCCGGGCCCGGCCACCGCCGACGGGTGGCCGGGTGGCTGCCGACGGGTGGTCAGGGCCGCCCGGCGGCGGCCCGCTCCTGCAGCGCGTCCAGGCCGACGAGGTCGTCGGCGCGGGCGTCGGGCACGTCCCGGTCGAAGCGGGCGAGGACGGTGATCCGCCGGGCGAGCAGGCCCACCGCGGCCAGCACCAGCGCGAACAGCACGTAGGTGAGGCCGAGGCCGCGACCGGGCCCGGTGCCGACCACCAGGCCGACGGTGCCGGCCAGCGCGCCGCCCGGGTCCAGGGCGGGCTGGAGCAGAGCGGCCGTGCCCGGCCCCAGCACGACGAAGCCGATCGGCATGGTGCACCACGCGAACACCGTGTTGACGGCGAACGCGCGGCCGTGGAACCGGGCCGGGATCTTCACCTGCACGATCGTCGCGTAGATGGTGTTCATGACGGTGAGCCCGAGGAACATCCCGAACACACCGGCCGCGACCACCGTCGTCGACGGCCGCAGCCCGGTGACCAGGCAGCCCGCGGCGAGGAGCAGGAAGGAGGTCAGCACGCCGTGCATCCTGCGCTGCGACGGGCCGCCCCAGACCGCCATGAGGGTGCCGCCGGCCATGATGCCGAGACCGCCCGCGAGCGACACCCGGGCGACGTCCGCCAGGGTGCCGAAGCCCAGCACGAGCGGCTGGAAGAAGATGAAGAGCGGCCCGACGAGCAGGTTCGTCCCGGCGAAGAAGAACAGCATCGCGCGGAATCCCGGCGTGCCCGTGGCCAGCCGGAACCCGGCCCGGATCTCCTCGCCCACGCTCTCCCGGCGGCGCCACCCCAGGCTCCGCGGGAAGCGCAGCGAGGCGGTCACCGCCACCGCCACCACGTAGGTGCAGACGTCGGCGATCAGGATGCCGCGCAGCCCGACCGTGGCCAGGGCCGCGGTGGCCGCCAGCGGCACGGCGAACTGCACGATGCCGCCGGCTGCCTGGACGAGACCGTTGGCGTGGCCCAGGTACCGCTTGGGCACCAGTTGGGGCACGGCGGAGGAGTAGGCGATCCGCTGGAACGTCAGGGCGACCGACAGCACCGTCATCAGGGCGTAGACCGCCGGCCTGGCGAGGGCGTCGGCGAGCAGCAGCCCGAGCATCGCGGCCTGGGTGAGACCGGCGGCCGCGTCGGCCGTGATCATGACGGCCCGGCGGCTGTACCGGTCGGCGACGGTGCCCGCGACCGGGGCCGCCAGCAGGCCGGGCACCAGTGCGAGCGACGAGAGCAGGGCGAGCTGCAGCAGCGAGTTGCTGCTGAGGTAGAGCCAGAGCGGCAGGGCGAACTCGGTGGTCGCCGTACCCGCCATGGAGACCAGTTGGCCCGCCGCCACGGCGAGGAAGCGCGGCATGCCCGGTGCCGGGGGCCTGCGCCGGACGCCGCGCGGGGCCGGGCCGGTCGCCGGGGTGGCGTCGGTCGCCGGGGTGGCGTCGGGCCCGGTGGGGGCGGGGGCGGCGTCGGGGGAGCGGCTCGACACGTCGGCGAGGCGCCAGGCCCGCGGCGGTGCGGTACCGGGCCGCCCGCCGACCGTCCCGGAGCTCGGTTCGGAGCTCGGTTCGGAGCTCGGTTCGGGGGCCGTGGGGGTGCGGTCGGCGGCCAGCGCCGGGTGGACCCCGGTGACGATCGCGGCGACCTCCTCGGCGCGGTACTTGAGGAAGTAGTGCCCGGCCTCGTCCAGGACCACCAGGGCGGTGGTGCCGGTGACGAAGTGCCACTCCCTGAACCGCTCCTCGTGGTAGGAGGTGATGTCGTCCCGCTCGCCGACGACGGAGATCACCGGCGCCGCCAGCGGCGTCACCCGGCGTCGCAGCAGCGCGGTGAAGTACTCCTCGGCCTCGATGTTGTCGGTGCGCAGGTCGTGCACCATGCGGCGGGCCTGCTCCGGGTCGACCTCGTCCAGGCCGAGGCCCAGGGAGGTGAGCCAGTCGCGGTAGCGCCGGTCGCTGCCCAGGCGCTCCAGCCGGGCGAGCAGCCGGACGAGCGGTCCGCGGGGCCGGGCGAAGGGGAAGATGCCGCCGACGTAGACGGCGTCGACCGCCCGCCCGCTCTCCTCCAGGGCCAGCGCGAGGGCGACGGCCAGGGCGCCGCCGACCCCGCAGTGCCCGTACAGCGCGACGGGGCCGCGCACCTGCGAACGGATCTCGGCGACGGCCGCGGCGACCAGCTCGGGGAACGCGGCGCGGCGCTCGGCCAGTCCCATCTCCTCGCCGGTGCCGGCCAGCGCCAGCAGGGCGTGGCCCGGCGGCAGGGCCTCGGCGAGCGGCTGGTAGACGGCGGCGCTGCCGCCGCCGTACGGGATGCAGACCAGGGTGAGGGCCGGCTCGCAGGTCTGCCGGGGTGTCAGTTCGTGCAGGACGCGGGCGGGTCCGCGGTCGGCTGCCGGGGTGTCGGCCAGCGCCGCCAGGGCGCGGACGGTGGGGTGCTTGAAGAGGTCCATCAGGGAGAGCGCCGCGCCGCCCGGGAGGGTGGCCCGCAGCCTGGCCACGACGCGGATGCCGAGGAGGGAGTGCCCGCCGAGGGCGAAGAAGTCGTCGTCGAGCCCCGGGGTGGGGATTCCGAGCGCTTCGGCCCAGACCGCGGCGACGGCGAGTTCCGCGTCGGTGGTCGGCTCGGCCCGCTCGCCGGTGGCGGGGGCGAGCACCGGGGCGGGCAGCGCGGCACGGTCGAGCTTGCCGGTCGGGCCGACGGGCAGCGCGTCCAGGGTGACGTGCGCGGAGGGCAGCATGGAGTCGGGCAGGGTACGGCGCAGCCCGGCGCGGAGGGCGGCGGCGCCGGTGTCGGCGCCGGAGCCGTCGGGCACGGTGTACGCGACGAGCCGGCGGTCGCCCGGCCGGTCCTCGCGGACGGTCACGGCGGCGTCCCGGACGCCGGGCAGGGCCCGCAGGGCGGCCTCGATCTCGCCGGGTTCGATGCGCAGGCCGTGCAGTTTGACCTGCTGGTCGGTGCGGCCGAGGTAGTCGATGGTGCCGTCGGGCAGATGGCGGGCGAGGTCGCCACTGGCGTACATGCGCGCGCCGGGCGGGCCCCACGGGTCGTCGCGGAAGCGTTCGGCGGTGAGCTCGGGCCTGCCGAGGTAGCCGCGGGCCACGCCGGGCCCGGCGATGTGGAGTTCGCCGGGCAGTCCGGTGGGCACCGGGCGGCCGTGCCGGTCGAGGAGGTGGACGCGCATGTTCTGGATCGGCCGGCCGATGGGCGTGCGGCGCAGCCCCTCCAGGGCCTCCGGTGTGCACGTCCAGGCGGTGCAGTCGACGGACGCCTCGGTGGGCCCGTAGAGGTTGTGGAGGGCGCAGCCGGGGAGGCGGGCGAGGGCGCGGCGGGCGAGGTCGGCGGGCAGTTCCTCGCCGCTGCAGACCATGGTGCGCAGGGTGGTGCACCGTTCGACGCCGTCCTCGGCGAGGAGGACGGCGAGCATGGACGGCACGAAGTGCACGGTGGTGACGGAGTGGCGGATGACGGCGTCGCGCAGGTAGGCGCCGTCGCGGTGGCCGCCGGGGCGGGCCATCACGAGGCGGGCGCCTTCGCGGAGCGGCCAGAACAGCTCCCAGACGGAGACGTCGAAGGCGGCCGGGGTCTTCTGGAGCACGGCGTCGTCGGGGCCCAGCGGGTAGGCGCGCTGCATCCAGTCGAGCCGGTTGTCGATGCCACGGTGGGTGCAGACGACCCCCTTGGGCCGGCCGGTGGAGCCGGAGGTGAAGATGACGTACGCCGCGTCGTCGGGCCCGGCGGGGCGGCCCGCGGGCCGGTCGGCGCCGTCGGCCGGCTGGTGCCACAGGGCGGGGTCGTCGAGGCCGATCACGAGCGTGCCGGCGGGGAGTTCGGCGGGGAGGCGGTCGCGGACGGCGTCCTGTACGAGCAGCACCGGGGGTGCTGCGTCGCCGAGCATGCCGGCCAGGCGGTCCGCCGGGTGGTCCGGGTCGAGGGGCAGGTAGGCGCCGCCGGCCTTGAGCACGCCCAGCAGGCCGGCGACGAGCTCGGCGGAGCGCTCCGCGCACACGGCGACGATCTTCTCCGGTCCGACGCCGTGGCCGCGCAGTCGGACGGCCAGCGCCTCGGCCATGGAGTCGAGTTGACGGTATGTCAGGACATCGCCGGTGGCGTCGACGGTGAGGCAGGTGCGGTCCGGCGTGCGGGCCGCCTGCTGCTCGAAGCGCCCGTGCAGGGTGCCGGGGGCGAGGTCGACGACGGCGCCGTTCCACTCCGCGAGCGCGGTGCGGTGTTCGGCCTCGTCCGTCAGGTCGAGCCGGGAGAGCGGGAGTTCGGGGTGGAGCGCGACCTGCTGCAGCATCCGCCGGAAGAGCTCGGCCAGCCGCGCGAGGGTGGCCGGGTCGAACAGGTCGGAACTGTACGTGAAGAAGCCGTGCAGCCCCTCGTCGGTGTGCCGCAGGTACAGCTCCAGGTCGAACCGGGTGGAGCCGGTGGTGAACGGGTGGTGCTCCACCGTCGGGCCGTCGCCGCGGCCGGCGGCGGACGCCTCGGCACGCTCGTAGTTGAGCAGGGTGAAGGAGGTCTGGAACACCGGCGGCCGGCCCGGGTCGCGGGGCAGCGCGAGCTCCTCGACGAGCTGCTCGAACGGCATGTCCTGGTGGGCCAGGTCGGCCACGAACCGGTCGCGGACCCCGGCCAGCAGCGCGGCGAAGGACGGGTCGCCGGAGAGATCGGCGCGCAGCGCCAGCACGTTGGCGAACAGGCCGACCAGCGGCTCCAGTTCGGGCAGCGTGCGGCCGGCGACGGTGGAGCCCACCGCGAAGTCCTCCTGCCCGCACCAGCGAGCCAGCAGCGCCTGGTAGGCGGCGAGGAGCGTCATGTAGGGCGTGGCGCCGTGGGCGGCGCCGAGCGCCAGGACGGCCCGGCTCAGGTCGGGGTCGAGCGCGATGCCGTGCCCGGCGCCGCGCAGGCTGGGCACGGCGGGGCGGGGCCGGTCGGTGGGCAGGTCGAGCGGGGGCACGCCGTCGAGCCGGGCGCGCCAGTGCGCGAGGTCGGCCCGGCGTACGGCGCCCTGGTAGCGCTCGCGCTGCCAGGCCGCGAAGTCGCCGTAGCGGACGGCGGGTTCGGCGACCGGAGCGGTGTCGGCCGGGTGACCGGCGCGGTAGTCGTCGAGCAGCTCGCGCAGGAACAGCTCGCTCGACCACCCGTCGGAGACGATGTGGTGCTGCACCACGACCAGCCGGTGGTCCTCCGGGTCGGCCCGCAGCAGACACGCGCGGACGACGGGGCCGTCGGCGAGGTCGAAGGGCCTGCCGGTCTCCTCCTGCACCCAGCGGCTCAGCTGCTCCTCGCGGGCCTCCGGCCCGAGGTCCGGATCGGCCGTGCGGACGGTCGGCCGGAAACGGCCGGGCGGGTCGACGACGACCCGCGGGGTGCCGTCCTCGGCGGTGGGGAAGCGCATCCGCAGGCTCTCGTGCCGGGCGACGACGCGTTCCACCGCCCGGACCAGCCGTGCGGTGTCGAGCGGACCGCGCAGCCGGACGACCAGGGGCACGGTGTAGGCGGTGCTGTCGGGCACGAACCGGTCCATGAACCAGAGCCGCTCCTGGGCGAAGGACAGCGGCGGTTCGCTGCCCTCCGGCCGCCGGGGCACGGTCGTGACCGGGCCTGCGGTGCGGGCCGTGCGCAGCCGTCGGGCGAGGAGTTCGGCCCGTGCGTCGTGCGGTCGTGCGGTGTCGGCGCCGGTGGTCATCTCGCCGGGCCCCCTTCCTGGATCAGTGCGTGCACCTCGTCGTCGCTGAGGGCGTCGATCTCGGCGAGCAGGAGGTCCTCCACGGCCGCGGCCGTGCCGGCCACGGTCGGTGCGGTGAACAGGGTGCGCACCGGGAGGTCGAGCCCGAGGGCGGCCCGCAGCCGGGCCAGCACCCGGACGGCGAGCAGTGAGTGGCCGCCCAGGGTGAAGAAGTCGTCGTGCACGCCGACCTGTTCGAGGCCGAGCACCTCGGCCCACACCTCGGCGACCAGGTGTTCGGCGTCGGTCCGCGGCGGGGTGCGGACGGTGGCGGGGCCGGTCGCACCGTCCGCGGCGCCACCGGGCGCGGGGAGGGCGGCGCGGTCGACCTTGCCGCGGACGGTCAACGGCAGCCGGTCCAGCACCGCGTAGGCGTCCGGGACGAGGTGGGCGGGCAGGAGCCCGCGCAGATGCCGCCGCAGGGCGTCGGGCTGCGGCGCGTCGGTGCCGGGGGCGGCGACCACCCAGGCGGCCAGCGTCTGCCGGCCCGCATCGTCGTGCAGGTCCACGACGGCCCGGGCGACGCCGGGGTGGCGCAGCAGGGCGGCCTCCACCTCGGCCGGTTCGACCCGGTGGCCGCGCACCTTGAGCTGCCGGTCGCGGCGGCCGAGGAACTCCAGCGTGCCGTCGGGCCGCAGCCGGGCGAGGTCGCCCGTCCGGTACATCCGCCCGCGGCCCGCCGCCGCCGGGGGCGCCCCCGGGCCGGGCGGTCCGTACGGGTCGTCGGTGAAGCGGTCCGCGGTGAGGTCGGCGCGGCCGAGGTAGCCGTCGGCGATCCCGGCCCCGGCCAGCCACAGCTCGCCGGGCACGCCGGCCGGCACCGGGCGCCGGCCGTCGTCCAGCACGTACGCGCCGGTGGCGGCGATCGGGCGGCCGATGCCGGGCCGCCCGTGGGTGTCGGCGGCGCCGAGCCGGGTCGCGGTGGCGATCACGGCGGCCTCGGTGGGGCCGTACGTGTTCCACAGCTCGACCCGGTCGCCGAACCGTTCGCGCCAGGCCGCCACCGAGGCCGCCGCGACCTGGTCGCCGCCGAGCACCACGGTGCGCAGCGCGGGTGGCCACGGCACGGAGGGACCGGCGGCCACGAGCTCCTGCCAGTAGGCGGTGGGCAGGTCGAGGACGGTCAGGGCGCCGCCGTCGGGGCCGCCCAGCCAGTCGGGGAGTTCGGCGGCGGGCACGGGCAGCAGCACGACCTCCGCACCGTGGGTGAGGGCGGGGAAGATCTCCTCCACGTGGGTGTCGAAGCCCAGCGCGGCGAACTGCAGCACGCGCTCGCCGGGGCCGAGGCCGTAGGCCTCGCCCATCCAGCGCACCCGCGCGGTGAGGGCGCGATGGGGGACGGCCACCGCCTTGGGCTCGCCGGTGGAGCCGGAGGTGTGCAGGACGTAGGCGAGGTCGCCGGGCGCGGGCCCGGCCGGGTCGGCGAACGTGGCGGGATCGGCGGGGTGGGCGGGATCGGTGGGGTGGGCGGGCGTGCCGGGGTCGGCGATGTGGGGGGAGAGCGCCGCGGTCGGCAGCCCGAGGCCGGCATCCGTCGTGCCGGAGGCGGTTGTGGCGGTGGTGGTCGTGGCGGTGGTGGTCAGGACGGCGGTGGCGCCGGCCCGGTTGAGCATGGCCCGGGCCCGTTCGGGCGGCAGGCCGGGGTCGAGCGGCAGGTAGCCACAGCCGGCGAGGAGGATGCCCCAGATCCCGGCGACCGACGCGGCCGACCGCTCGCCGTGGAGCCCCACCGGCGTCCCTGGGAGCGCTCCCATCGCGCGCACGGCGACTGCCGCCCGCTGCGCCTCGGCCAGCAACTCCCGGTAGCTGAGCACCCGTTCGCCGTCGCGTACGGCCGGCGCGTCGGGCGTACGGGCGGCCTGGCGGAGCAGCAGCGAGACCACCGTCTCGTCCTCGTCACCCGCCGCCGCGGTGTCGGCCGGACCGTGCAGCAGCGAGCCGTGTTCGCCGGGCGCCAGGAGCGACAGCTCGGCCACCGGCACGCCGGGCTGCGCCACGGCGGCCCGGGCCAGCAGCGGCAGTCTGTCCAGCAGGGCCTGCGCGGCCGCGCCGTCCAGCACCGCCGGGTCGTGACCCAGCACCAGGTGGAGGCCGTCGGCGTGCGGCCAGGCGTCCAGCGCGGTGTCGAACGGCGTCGGCGCGGGCTCGCCCGGCAGCGCCTCGACCCGCAGCACCCCGGGCGCCGTGGCGCCGGACGCGGCGGCAGCCCGCGCAGGCGCCGGTGCCGCCTCCGTGTGCAGGTTGAACCAGTGCCGGAACAACTGCCGCTGCCCCTCCTCGCGGGCCGTGCCCAGGGCGCCGAGCAGCCGCTCGTACGGCACCTGCGGGTGGGAGAGCGCCCCGGTGACGGCCGACCGGGTGCGGTCGAGCAGGCCCTCGAAGGTGACGTCGCCGCCGAGGTCGGCGCGCAGCGGCAGCACCGCGGTGAAGCACCCGATCAGGTGCTCGTCGGCGCTGCGCTCGCGCCCGGCCGTCGGCGCACCCACCACCAGGTCGTCCTGCCCGGTGTGCCGGGCCACCAGCAGCTGGTAGAGCGCCAGCCAGGCCATGAACGGCGTGCACCCGCGGCTGCGGGCGCACCCCTCCACGGCTGCCGCGAGGGCGCCGTCGACCCCGGCCCGCACCCAGGAGGTCGCCCGGTCGCGGTCGGGTGCCGGGCGGGCCGGAGCCGCCGCCGGGGGCAGCCCGCGAGCCGGCGGCGCCGCCAGCTCGGCCGACCAGTGGGCCAGCGCCCGGTCCGCCGCCGGTCCCGCCGCCCGGGACCGCTGCCACATCACGTGATCGCCGAAACCGCCCTCCACGGACGGCAGTCGGGGCACCTGGCCGGCCACCGCCGCGTCGTGCGCGGTGACGAGCTCGTCGAGCAGCAGCCGGATCGACCAGCCGTCGGAGACCAGGTGGTGCGCCGCGACCAGCAGCACGTGCGTCCGCTCCCCGGTGCGGTACAGCTCCACCCGCAGCAGCGGGCCGCGGTCCGGTGCGTACGGCTCCAGGCCGCGCCGCCCCGCACGGCTCACCGCGGCCGCCTCCGGGTCGGCGGCCGCCCGCAGGTCGTGCACCGCCACCCCGACCCGCGCCCCGCCGTCGATCCGCTGCACGGGCGCACCGTCGACCTCGGCGAACGAGGCGCGCAGCGGCTCGTGCCGGCCGACCACGGTGTCCACCGCCCGCTGGAACGCCGCCGGATCGAGCGGGCCGGTCAGACGGCGCACGGTGACGAGGTTCTCCGACACGTCGTCCGGGTCGACGCGCTGCAGGAACCACATCCGTTCCTGCCCCGGCGTCAGCGGGTACTCGCGGTCAGACATGCTGGTGCTCCTCGGTGAGACGGGCGAGTACCGCGCCGAATCCGGCAGGGGTGGGGGATTCGAAGAAGGCCGAGGCCGGGACGGCCACGCCGTACCGCTCCTCGATGCGCGCGGCGATCCGCACGACGGCCAGCGAGTCGCCGCCGAGGGCGAAGAGGTCGTCGTGGTCGCCGACCCCGGCCCGGCCCAGGACCTCGCACCAGAGGGCTCGCAACTCCCCGACCGGGCCGCCGCCCGCCGGTGCGGCTGCCGCGCCGGTCGTGGCGACGGCCGCCCGGCCGGTCGGCGCGGCGGCCCGCACGGGCGCCCGCCAGGGCTCGGCCGTCCGCAGCGTGCTCACCGGGGCGTCCGGCCGCTCCGCCAGCTCCGCCAGCAGCTCGGCGAGCGCCTCGGCCAGGCCCGTGACGGACTTCCGCGTGTACCGCGCGCACGGATACGTCAGCACCAGCTCCGCGCCGTCCGGTCCGGCGCCCGCCGCCAGCGTGAGGTCGTAGGCGGTGCCGTCGACCTCCTGGCCCCAGGGGTGCGCGTCCACCCCCGGGCCCCAGCCCGTGTCCGGCGCCCCGGCGACCGCGGTGCCCTCGTCCCTTTCCACGAACAGCACCTGGAACAGCGGGTGCACGCCCGGCGCCCGGCGCGGGGCCGCGGCCGCCACGATCCGGTCGAACGGCGCGGCCTGCGCCAGGCCCGCCGCGAGCGCGTCCCGCACGCGCAGCGCGAGCACCCGGAACGCCGGATCGTCCGCGAGCGAGACCCGCAGCGGCAGCAGATCGGTGAAACAGCCCACCACGGGGTCGAGGTCACGGTGCGGCCGGCCGCCCGAGACCACACCCACCGTGACGTCCCGCCGGTCCGCGCAGCGCGCCACCACCACCAGGAACCCGGCGAGCAGCACGGTGTGCGCCGTCAGCCGCGCGCCCGCCCCGACCGCGCGCAGCCGCTCCACCGTCCCGGCGGTCAGCCGCACGGTCACCGAGGCCGTGCTGCGCCCCGTCGCCGCCCGGGCCTCCCGCGGGGCGGCCAGGCCGAGCTCGAGTACGGGCGCGGCACCCTGCAGCCGGTGCCGCCAGTAGGCGAGCCGCTCGGGCAGCACCTGGTCCAGGCGGTGCCGCGACCACACCGCGTAGTCCGCGTAGTCCGGCCCTTCCGGCTCCGCCGCGTCGGCCGCGTCGGTTGCGTCGGTCGTGTCGGTGGGAGCGGCCGTGTCGGTGGCGGCGAGCGCCCGGTAGGCGTCGGCCAGTCGGCCCGTCAGCAGGGCCGCCGACCGGGCGTCGGCCGCGATGTGGTGGCAGACCAGCAGCAGCCGGTGACGGTCGGGTGCCAGCCGCAGCACCGTCAGCCGCAGCATCGGCCCGGTCGCCAGGTCGAAGCGGTGGCTCCCCGCCTCCACGGCGACGGCCTGCGCGAGCGCCTCGCGCTCCTCCGCGGGGACGGGCGTCAGATCCACCGTCTCCAGCAGCGTGCGGGCCTCGTCGGGCGTCAGCGGGTGCTCGGGCAGCAACTGCACCGGCTCGCCGTCGTGCTCCGCGTAGCGGGTGCGCAGGACGGGGTGCCGGTCGACCACGGCGGCCAGCGCCGCGGCCAGCCGGTCGAGGTCGAGCACACCCTCCAGCGCGAGGCCCGCGGTGACCGGCGGCGAGGCGGACGGCCCGCCGATCCGGTCGGCCAGCCAGAGCCGGCGCTGCTCCGCGGAGCAGATCAGCGGGCCGCCGCCGCGCGGCACCCGGGGGATGCCGCGGCTGCCGGAGGCCGCCTGCCGCCGGGCCGCCAGCAGGCGCAGGGCGAGGCCGCGGCGGTCGTCCGGCCGCGCAGGGCCCGTGCCGGGCGCGCCGTCGGCGTCCGGGCCGTCCGGGACGTCCGTGGTGCGAGGGGTGGTGCGGGGCGTGGTCACTCGTCCTCCCCGGCGAGGCGCAGCGGCGCCTCCAACAGGTCCTTCACGCCGGTGAGCAGGGCCACCACCTGGCGGCCGTTCAGCAGCCGGTGGTCGAAGGCGGCGCCGAGGTGCACGAGGCTGCGGGCCCGGAACCCGCCGTCGGGTCCGGGCAGGACGACCGTGCGGGGCGCCGCCAGGGACAGGGCGCACGCCTGCCCGGGGAAGACCACCGGCAGCGCGAAGGCCACCCCGGGGTCGGTGTGCAGGGTCAGGGTGATGTTCGCGCCCTGCAGCTCCCGGTCGCGGAAGGCACCGCGCAGCGCCGCCATGCGGTACTGCATCAGCGTGCGGGCCAGGTCGCCGAGCGGGGCCCGGTCGGCGTCGTGCACCACGGGCACGAACAGTCCGCCGCCGAGGTCGAAGGTCACCCCGACGTGCGCGCCGGGTACCAGCCGGGTGGCCGTGCCGTCCGCCGTCAGCGCGGCGAAGCAGGCCGGGTCGGTGCCGCGTCGCGCGGCGAGCGCGGCGAGCGTCAGTTCGGGGAGCCCGACGAGCGTGCCGGCGGCCGCACGGAGGGCGGGTCCGGCGCCCAGGGCCTCCGTCACGTCGACCTCCACGGCGGTGAACGCCGCGGGGATGTCGCGGTGGGCGGCGGTGACCGTGGCGGCCACCGCCCGCTGGATCCGCGGCAGCGGCGTCACCGTGGTGCCGGGCGGGTCCTGCGCGGCCTGTACGGCCGGCGCGTCCAGGGCCTGCGCGGTGACCCGTACGTCTGCCGCCCGAAGGCCGGTGTCCCCGGGCGCGGTGCCCACGGGTGCGGTGTCCCCGGGTGCGGTGTCCCCGGGTGCGGTGCCCACGGGCACGGCCGCCGTACGGGCCGCCGCCAGCCGCTCCACCTCGGCCCGCCGCACCAGCGGCACGCCGAGCGCGAGCGCCTCCGCCTCGGGGATGCCCAGCTCGGCGAGCAGCGCCCGGGCGGGCGCGGTCAGCACCGGGCCCTCACTGCGGCCCGGTGCGTCCGCGGGTGCCGCGGCCGTCGGTGCGGCGGCTTCTGCCACGGCGGCCTCCGCCGCGGCCGGCACCGGCCGCCGGGCGGCCTCCAGCGACCCGGCGTCCGCGTGCAGCCGGGCGATCAGGTCGCCCGGGGCGTACTCCTGCCCGGGCCGGCCCAGCTGCTCCAGCAGGCCGTCGGCCGGGGCGGCCAGCTCCTCGATCGCCTTCGACGTCTCCACCTCCAGCAGCGGCTCGCCCTCGGCCGCCTTCCCGCCGTCCGGCACCAGCCAGGCCAGCAGGGTGTAGGCCGCGTCGTTGTTGTTGACCTTCGGCATCCGGTACTCCGTCACCGCGACCGTTCCTCTCCGTGCTGTACCGACGCGCGGACCGCCCGCCGGATGTCCTCGGCCTGCAGGAACACCTCGTCCTCCAGGTGCGGTGCGGCCGGCACGACCGCGTCCGCCGCGCTCAGCACCCGCACCGGGGCGCGCAGCTCCGACCAGAGCCGCGTGTGCAGCGCGTGCGCCACCTCGGTGCCCCAGCCGGCCCCGGGGGTGCCGTCCTCCACCACGACGACGCTGCCCGCGCCGGCGCACAGCTCGGCGAGCCGGTCGGCGTCGAGCGGGTGGAGCTGCACGGGCACCAGCAGGCGGCAGCAGAGCTCGTCCTCCAGCAGGAGCAGGCGCGCGGCGTCGACCGCGCGGCGGGCGAGCCCGCCGGGCGCGATCAGCACCGCGTCGACCTCCTCCACGCCGGCCGGGCCGACCACCGCCGTGCCCAGCGGGCCGCCGTCGAGCCGGTAGCCCAGCACGTCGTCGACGACGCCGTCGGCGTACCGCCGCTCGGTGTAGAGCACCTTGTCCTCGAAGAGCACCGACGGGGTGCCCGTGGTGAGGGCGTGCCGCACCAGCGGCACCGCGTCGTGGAACGGGCTCAGCTCGTACAGGTCGAGGTCCGGCACGCCCAGCAGGTGCTTCTGCGGGCTCTGGCTGTGCGTGGGGCCGTAGCCGCGGCGCCCCCCGACCGGGCAGCGCACCAGCAGCGGCACGGGCACTCTCCGGCCGTACATCGAGACGGACTTCGCGGCGAAGTTGACCAGCTGGTCGAAGGCCAGGGTGACGAAGTCGCCGAACATCATCTCGACCACGGCCCGGTCGCCGGCGAGCGCCAGACCGGCGCCGACGCCCGTGATGGCGCCCTCGCTGAGCGGGGTGGACCGCACCCGGTCGCCGAACCGGGTCGACAGGCCGCGGGTGACCTTGAAGGCGCCGCCGTACGGGTCCGACACGTCCTCGCCGAGCAGGTGCACGGAGGGGTCGGACTCCATCAGGCCGTGCAGGGCCCGGTTGAGGTTCTCGGCGACCCGCTCGCGTCGCGGCGGCGTGCCGTCGACGACCGCCGCCGCGTCGACGACCGCCGGCGCGGGGACGACCGCCGGCGCGCTGCCCGTACGGCTCGCGCGGGCCCGCCCGTCGGACGGGGGCCGCGCCGACACCTCGGCGACCAGCCGGTCGACCAGCGCGGCCTGCCGCGCGTCCCATGCGGCGAACCGCCCGGGCGACGCGCCCGCGCGGGCGGCGTACCAGTCGCGGTCGTGCAGCGCCGCCAACTCCTCGGCGCCGCGGGTGTCGTCGCCCTTGCTGTGCGGGCCGAGCCGCGGCACGTCCAGCTCGACGACCAGCGGGCCGCCGCCCGCCCGTACCCGCGCGAGCAGCGGCTGCAGCTCGGCGCGCAGCGCGCCGGGGCGGGTCTCCGCCGAGTGGTGGTGGGCCGCGCCGAACGCCTCCGCGCGGGCCCGCACGGTGCCCGCCATCTGCAGCCGGGTCGGCGTCGACTGCGCGATGCCGTTGTGCTCGACCACGACGACGAGCGGCAGGTGCCACAGCGCGGCCATGTTCAGCGCCTCGTAGACTGCGCCCTCGCCCCAGGTGCCGTCACCGACGAAGGCGAGCGCGAGGGCGCCGTCGCCCGTCCGGCTGCGCCGCAGGGCCGCGCCGACCGCGACGGGCAGGCTCTCGCCCTGCACGCCGGTGGAGAGGAAGCCGTCGGTGTAGAGGTGCTGGCTGCCGCCGACGCCGCCGCAGACGGCGCCCTGGCGGCCCATCACCTCGGCGAGCAGGCCGTCGGCGTCGCCCGTCAGGGCGAGGTAGTGGCCGTGGCCGCGGTGGTTGCTGAACACCATGTCGTCGGCGCGGAGCAGAGGGGCCAGTGCCACCGGCACGTACTCCTGGCCGAGGCAGGTGTGGGTGGTGCCGCTGACCCGTCCCTCGCCGAACAGGCGCAGCAGCGCGAGCTCGACGTGGCGGATCAGCAGCAGCGTGGCCAGGTCGTCGTCGGCCGGGCCGTCCGGCGCCGCGTCGGCGGGGGCGGGCCCGGGGCGGGCCAGGGGGTTCAGCACGGGGTCGGCTCCTCGGTGCGCTGGGTGGGTGCGGCGTCGGGTGCCGGGTGCCGGGCGGCGGCCCGGCGGGCGGCGAGCAGCCGGAGCACGGCCGTCCGGTCGGCACCGGGGTCGGCACCGGTGCGGGGTGCGGGGGGCGGCTGCACCGGTGCGGGCGGTGCCGGGGGCGTGACGGGTTCGGCGAGGTAGTGCTCGAAGGCGTCCGGGTCGAGGCCGGTGGCGAACGCGGCCGCGGCGGCCCGCGAGTGCGCGGCCAGGCCCTCGTAGTGGCCGCGGTCGGTGAGCAGCGCGGTGAGCGCCTCCCGCCACGGGCCGAGGTCCTGCGCGGGCACCACGGGCAGCGGCCGGGCCGACCCCGCGCCGGGGAGGTAGGAGGTGACGGGCCGGACGGGCAGCCGGCCCGGCACGCCGAGCTTGGCCTCGGTGAGGCCGCCGACGTCCGACGCGAGCACCGGGATGCCGCGGAGCATCGCCTCCACGCAGGTGTAGCCGAACGTCTCGTCCCACAGCGAGGGCATCAGCAGGACGCCGGTGCGGCGCAGCACCTCGTCGATGTCGTCCACCGGCGGGGCGACGGTGATGTTGGGACGGCGTTCGAGCTGCTCCCGCTCCGCGCGGTCGGCACCCCAGGTGGGAACGGCCAGGAACGGCACTGCGGGCAGCGCGTCGGCGAGGCCGAGCAGGATCGAGATGCCCTTGTACGCGCAGGGGTTGACCATGGTGACCGCTCCGCGGCCGAACCGGCCGAGCGCGGGGAACGGTCCGTCGCCGTACACCTGCGGATGGATCACCCGGGCGTCGAGCCCGGCGTGCTGCCGGACGTACTCCCGGGCGGCCCGGCTGACCGCCATGACGGCGGCGGCCCGCCGCACCATCCGGGTGCCGGCCTCGCTGGGATGGAACGCCCCGGGGCCGAACGGCAGTTGCTGGATGGTGTGCACGAGGTAGACGACCCGGTCCGGGGTGGCCGCCAGGGCCGCGCTCAGCATGACGTGCCCCGGATCGTCGCCGGGGACGAGCGTGCGGTCGGGCCGCAGCTCGGCCGCCACCGCCCGGACCCGCCCGGGCAGCAGGGACGGCGTGCGCACCGCGTGCACGGTGACGCCCCGGTGGGTGTAGACGACGGCGTCCGGTCCGTCGGACAGCACGGTGGCGCCCCGCTCGGTCAGCGCGCGGACGGCGTCCGCCGCGCCGCCCGTCACGGTGGCGAGCGCGCCGGTGAGCGGGCCGACGACCGTGCAGGTGTGGCCGCGTGCGGCGAGCCGTTCCAGCAGCAGCCGGTTCGACCGGTTGGCGCCGCCGTGCGACGGGAGGTGGATGAGGTTCTGGGCGAGCAGGATCCTCACCGCTCCACCCCCAGCAGCAGGCCGTCCGGCGCGTCGCCGGCGCGGCGTGCGGTCCGCGCGGTGGCCTGCTGCGGGATCGCCGTGGCGGGCCGGTCGGCCGGTGCGGGCCCGGTGACCGGGGTCGCCGTGGCGGGCAGGTCGGCCGGGGCTGCCGTGGCGGGCCGGTCGAGCCGCAGGCGCAGGCGCGCCCGGATCCGTTCGAGGTCGCGCGGCGGCAGGTCGCGCAGGCGGTCACGGACGGAGCCGTCCGGGGCCGCGGTCTCCGTACGGTCGAGCAGCCGGACCAGGCGGTCCGCGGCGGCGTCCTGGGCGCCGTGCGGGTCGGGCAGTCCGGCGACGGCCCGGGCCCGCGCCCGGTAGCCGTGGTCGGAGGCCGCGGCGCGCACGGCGGCGGGCAGGTCGGCCGTCCGCCAGCGGGCGGCGGGCACCGTGCGGGCCAGGCCCCAGCGGGCGAGCCGGGCGGCGTTGTCCGGCCGGTCGATGCCGTCGGCCATCAGCACCTGCGGTGTGCCGGAGGCGAGCACCCGTGCGGTCGTGCCGATGCCGCCGTGGTGCACCACCGCGGCGGCCCGCGGCACGGCCGCGGCGAAGCTGAGCCCGGGCGACCAGCGGAGGTTGCCGGGCAGCGAGGCCGGCAGCAGATCGCGGTGCCGGACGACCAGGAGGGTCGGCAGCCCGGTCTCCGCGGCGGCGGCCACCAGGGCCGGGTAGTAGTCGGGGTCCAGCATGCGGCCGGTGCCGCCGGTGGCGAGCACGGGCCGGACGCCGGGCGCGAAGGCACCGCCGAACACGTCGGCCGGCCCGTCCGCGGGGCCGCCGCGCAGGGTGCCCGGTGCGTCCGTCGGCCCGGCCTGCCGGGCGCCGAGGGCGTCCGCCGTGCCGTCGGGCAGCGGGAAGCCGGTCAGGGAGGTCCGGGCCGGCGAGCGGGTGCCGGCGGCGTCGAACCAGCTCGGCCACAGGCCGATCTCGGCGTCGCTCGCGGCGAACCAGGCCCGCCAGTCGCGGATCGGCGGCTGCCCGAGGCCGGCGCGGACGGCCTGCAGGCCGTCGGCGAGTTCGGTGCCGTAGAGGTGGGCGGCGACGGGTGCGGCCATCAGCTGGGTGGGTGCGAGGGCCACCCAGGCGGCGGGTGCGCCGAGGAGTTCGGCGGTGAAGCGCACCGAGACCGCCGAGGTGTGGCGGCCGACGAGGACGGTCTCGCCGGGGGAGTGCAGCCGCCGCAGGGTGCGGCACTCGGCGGCGATCTGCTCGAACATGCCGTTGCGCCGGTAGAAGGCGTCCCAGCCGAGCCGGGCCCGCGTGCCGCCGAGCAGGTGGGGCGTGTCGGCGAGGACCCGCTCGAAGGCGTCCTCGCCGTCGATCGGTTCGAAGCCGAGGCCCGCGCGGGCCGCGGCCTCCCGGTACGGCGCGTGGGTGAGCAGCACGGCCCGGTGGCCGGCGCGGACGAGCGCGGCGCCCAGGCTCACGAACGGCAGGACGTCGCCGTCGCTGCCGTGTGTCACGAGCAGGAACAGGGCCATGGCGGGGTTACACCTCCTCGGCCAGGAGGGCGCGGATCTCGTCGTCGCTCAGGCCGTCCAACTCAGCTGCCAGTGCGTCGAGTTCTTCCTGACTGACGCCCTCCGTCAGCAACTGCTCGACCGCTGCCGCGGCCCCGGCGACGGTGAAGCCCTCGGTGAACAGCCGGTCCAGCGGCAGCTCGACGCCGTACGCGTCGTGCACGCCGGCGAGGAAGTGCACCAGCGCCAGCGAGGTGCCGCCCGCGTCGAAGAAGTCGGTGTGGGGGGTGGCCGGCGCCGCTCCGACGGACTCCGCCCAGATGCGGGCGACGCCCTCCTCGGTGGCGCTCACCGTCTCGCTCCCGGCGACGCGTCTGCGGAGGTGGCGGCGCTGCCGCGGGCGGGCAAGGCGTGCATGGCTGTTCTCCCTGTGCAGGTACGGCGGCACGGCCACTTCGCGGCGCGGGACGTGCAGGGCAGCGTCGGGCGCCGGCTGGGCCGGGCGGTGAGGGTGGGTGCGCCGGGGTCGGTGGTCGGCGCGCGCGGGTGGAGCCCGCCAGCTGTGGGAGCGCTCCCACGTAGTAGTGGACCGCCGCTCCCGTCCCATCGGGCGACGCCATTTCAGCAGTGGGTCCGGACGGTGTCAATGGATCGGGGGCAGCGCCTTCCGGCCGCACCACCTGCACGGTTAGTCATGCCCATGGCGGTCAGCGGCGGACGGCTCCCCCGCAGAGGCCCGTCCGGGCGCGGCCTCCGCCGCCGCCCGACTCCGACCGCGCCCGGTTCCGACCCGCCCCCGGCGCTCCCCGCGGGACGGCGTCGCGGCCTTCCCGCACGCCGCCGCCGGACTCGCCGAGCACCACACCGGCCCGCCGATCGGCCGAAGCGCCGTCCGCCGGGCCCGCCGCCGCGGGCCCGGGCACCGGGCGGACCACCGCGGGCGCCCCCAGCAGCGGCGTTCGGCACACGAACACCCGGGGGCGGCTCGGGCCCCGCCCCGCCCTCCGTGATATGTACTGCGTTCGAACGGCCGTTGAAAGGCCGGCTGACGTACCGACACCCTGGGGGCCCGCATGCCGCTCTTCCGCCGCCGCGACGACAGCGAGACCGCGAACGGCCCCGCCGGCCTGCGCGGACTCCTCCGCGGCCGGTCCGCCCCCGACACGACGGCGGCCGACCCGGCGTGCGGCGACGCGGAACTCTCCGCCCTCCGCACCGCCGCCGCGGCCGGCGACTGGGCGACCCTGCGGGGCGGGCTGACGGGCGTCCACGACTCCGCCGACCTCACCTGGATGCTCGCCGTCGTCTCCGAGACCCCCGGAGTCGAGGCGTGGATACCCGCCGCCGTCGCCGCCGAGCCGGACTCCGCCCTGCCGCTGCTCCTCTCCGGCGCCCGGCAGATCGCCTGGGCCTGGGAGGCCCGCACCAGCGCCCGGGCCAAGTACGTCTCCGAGGAGCAGTGGAAGACCTTCCACGAGCGGCTGGAGACCGCCGAGGCCCAGCTGTACGAGGTGGCCGAGCGGGAACCGCAGTGGCTCGCCCCCTGGTACTTCCTGCAGATCAGCGCCCGCGGCGCCTCGCTCGGCGCCGACATCGGCCGGTACCGCTTCGAGGCCGCGCTGCGGCGCCGCCCGGACCACCTGGGCTCGCACCGGCAGCGGCTCCAGCAGGTGTGCGCCAAGTGGGGCGGCTCGCACGAGGAGATGCACGACTTCGCCCGGACGGCGATGCTCTCCGCCCCCGAGGGCAGCCCGCTGGGCGAACTCGTCGCCCTCGCCCACCTGGAGCACTGGCTCGACCTCGACCCGGGCGACGACCGGGCGTACATCCTCCGCCAGGACGTCCGCGACGAACTGCACGAGGCCGCCGACCGCTCGATCCGCCACCCCGCCTACGCGCGGCCGCGCGGCTGGAAGTCCGCCCTCAACACCTTCGCGATGGTGTTCCACCTCTCCGGGCAGCCGAGGGCCGCCGACCTGCTCTTCCGTGAACTCGGCGGCACCGTCACCGAGTCGCCGTGGAACTACCTCGACAACGACCCGGTGAAGGCGTACCGCGCAGCCCGCCGCGCCTGCGCGCGCTGACCCGCGCACCCTTCGGCGCCTCGTCCCCGGCCCCGTACCCTCCGGCCCCGCACCTTCCGGCCCCGCACCCCTCCGTCGCGAAAGAACCCACGGTGTCCGAAACCGAGCGCGCCCCGAGCGCCCACACCTTCCAGGTCGACCTGCGCGGCCTCGTCGACCTCCTCTCCCACCACCTCTACTCCAGCCCCCGCGTCTACCTGCGCGAACTCCTGCAGAACGCGGTCGACGCGATCTCCGGCCGCCACGCCCTCGACCCCGGCGCGCCCGCCGCCATCACCGTCCACGCCGACGACGGACTCACCGTCACCGACACCGGCGTGGGCCTCACCGAGGCCGACGTCCACACCTTCCTCGCCACCATCGGCCGCAGCTCCAAGCGCGACGCCGACGGCGGCCTCGACGGCACCGGACTCGCCGCCGCCCGCGGCGACTTCATCGGGCAGTTCGGCATCGGACTGCTCGCCTGCTTCGTCGTCGCCGACGAGATCACCGTCGTCACCCGCTCCGCGGCCGCCGCCGACGCGCCCGTCATCGAGTGGCGCGGCCGCTCCGACGGCAGCTACACCATCACGACCCTGCCGTCCGCCGCGAAGCCCGAGCCCGGCACCACCGTGCGGCTGACACCCCGCGCCGACGCCGCCGAGTGGACGGCCCCCGGCCGCGTGCTCGAACTCGCCCGCAACTACGGCAGCATGCTCCGCCACGAGGTCACCGTCGTCGACCCGCGCGGCACCCGCACCCGCATCAACGCCACCCCGCCGTGGGCCGAACGGCACGCCTCTCCGCAGGCCCGCCGCGACGCCTTCACCGCGCACTGCCGCCGGGCGTTCGACTTCACCCCGCTGGACAGCATCGAGCTCGACCTCCCGCTGGTCGGCCTGCGCGGTGTCGCGTACGTCCTGCCGGACGCCGCCCCGCCGTCCCGCCGCGCCGGGCACCGCGTGCACCTCAAGGGCATGCTGCTCTCCGAACAGGCCGACGAACTCCTCCCCGACTGGGCGTTCTTCGTGCGCTGCGTCGTCGACACGGACGGCCTGCGGCCCACCGCCTCACGCGAGGGCCTGTACGCCGACGAGACCCTCGCCGCCGTGCGCGACGCCCTCGGCGCCCGCGTCCGCGACTGGCTCACCGGCCTCTCCGCCAGCGACCCCGCCCTGCTCCACCGCTTCCTCGGCGTGCACCACCTCGCGGTGAAGGCCCTCGCCCGCTACGACGACGAACTGCTGCGCATGCTGCTCCCGTGGCTGCCGTTCGAGACCACCGACGGCAACGTCACCCTCGACGAGTTCGCCCGCTCCCACCCCGTGATCCTCGTCGCCCGCACGGTGGAGGAGTTCCGCCAGGTCGCCCCGATCGCGGGCGCCGCCGGCCTCGGCGTCGTCAACGGCGGCTACACCTACGACCGCGACCTCGTCCACCGCCTGCCCGAGATCCGCCCGGGCAGCTCCGTCGCCGACCTCGACCCCGGCACCGTCACCGCCCACCTCGACAGCGTCGACCCCGCCGCCGAACTCGCCGCCGCCGCCTTCCTCACCGTCGCCCGCGAGGTCGTCGGCCGGTTCGACTGCGACGTGGCCCTCCGCAGCTTCCACCCCACCAGCGCCCCCGCCCTGCTGCTCGACAACCGGGAGGCCCGCCACGAGCGCACCCGGGCCCGGCTCGCCGACGAGGCCGACGGCCTCTGGGCCGACATCCTCGGCTCGCTGCGTTCCGAGGTGCCGCGCGCACAGCTCGTCCTCAACCACCTCAACCCGCTGGTGCGGCGCGCCGCGTCCATCACCCACCGGGAGCTGGTCGTGACCGCCGTCGAGGCGCTCTACGGCCAGGCCGTGCTGCTCACCCGCCGCCCGCTGCGCGCGGCCGAGAGCGCCCTGCTCAACCGGTCGTTCATCAGCCTGCTCGACCACGCCATGCTCGGCCACGAGCCGGACGCCCCGCGGAAGGACGTGTAATGCTCGACACCAAGGAAGCCGTCCAGCAGGCCCTGCGGGACAACGACGCCCGCCCCTACGGCCGGACACGGACCGTCACCGCCGAGGAACTCGTCGACACGGCAGAGCAGTTCGACGACCCGGAGCTGTCCGCGTCGGCGCTGCTGGAGCTGATGGAGGCCTACGAGTACGACGGCGAGCCCCGCAAGGCGCCCGTCGTCTTCGCCCGCGTGCTCAGGCTCTGGGACACCCACCCCGAGGCGTTCGGCGACTGGGCACGCCTGCAGGTTTACTGGCGCTTCAAGTGGGTCGCCTCCGCGCTCCTCAGCACCCCCGACGTGCCCCTCGACGCGCTGCACCGCTGGCACACCGAGATGCGCGACCGGTACGTCGCCGCCGAGTTCGACCTGCAGCCGTACTACGCGCAGCGCCACCACCTCGCCGCGCACACCGGCCTCGGCACCGACGACGCCTTCGACCTGTGGGCGACCCGCCCGCGCAGCCGCCTCAGCGACTGCACGGCCTGCGAGATCCGCGCCACCGCCCTGCACCACCTCCGCGCCGGCGACGACGCCCGGGCCCTGGCCGTCTGGCAGCCCGTCCTCGACGGCAACAGCTCGTGCAGCGAGGAGCCGTACACCAGCCACGCCCACGCGCTGCTGCCGATGCTGCGCCAGGGCCGCACCGACGAGGCGCGCTCCGCCCACCTCACCGGCTACCGCTGGGCCCGCGGCAAGAGCAGCACCGCCACCCAGATCGGCCTCCACCTGGAGTTCTGCGCGCTCTCCGGCAACGAGCCGCGCGGCCTGGAGATCCTCGCCGAGAACCGCGACCTCTTCGACGGGCAGGGCGACCTGCTGGGCCGCCTGCAGTTCCTGACCGGCGTGCAGGTGCTCGCCGCCCGGCTCGGCGAACTCGGCCACGGCGCCCTCGCCGTCGGCGGCCCGCCCGGCGCCACCTGGACGGCCGACACCCTGCTCGCGCACGTCGCCGCCGAGGCCGACGCCCTGGCCGCGCGCTTCGACGCCCGCAACGGCAGCGACACCGTCGGCGCGGGCCGCCGCGAACGCCTCGCCCGGCAGCCGCTGCTCGCCGAGCCCCTCGCACTCGGCGTCCGCGCCGCCGCCGTCCCGGCCGCGGCCGACGCCGCACCCGCCGTGCCCGGCCACCCGGCCCCCACGCTCGGCACGGCCCGCCGCACACCCGCGGAGCCCGTACCGGAGGACTTCACCGCCCTCGTCGAGCGGGCCCGCGAACTCGCCCGGCAGACCCACCCCGACGCCACGGCACTGTGGCGGCGGATCGCCGAGCGGACGGCCGCCGGAGACCACACCGCCGAGGCCGGCAGCGAGCGCCTGCTCCGCGCCGAACTCGCCGAACGCGAAGCCGTGGACGCACCGGACGACGCCGACGTGCCGACCGTGCAGGCAGCCCTGCGCACCGCCGCCGAACTCTTCGACGCCGAAGGGCTGCCCGGGCGGGCCCTCGGCGCCCGGGTCCGCGCCGACGTCTCCCCCCTCGGCCACCGCGGCACGGAGAGCCGCGAGGTCGCGGCGGACTGGGCGCTGCTGGACGCGCACCTGCAGCAGGCCGACGACCTGCTGGCCGCCGGCCTGCTGGAGCCCGACGACCACCTGACCCTCCGGCAGGCCCGCGCCTTCGCCGCCCACCACGACGCGCTGGCCGCACAGCCCGACACCGGCACCCCGGCCGGGGGCGACGCGCCCGCCCCGGCCACCGACGGGCCGGAGGCCGCAGCCGCGGCCGCGCGGTTCGAGGACGCCGCCCGGCGGTTCGACACCGAGGTCGCCGCCTACCGTGAGGCCGCCGAAGGCCACGGCCACCTCCACCGGGTCGCCGCCGCCCTCCAGTTCAGCGGAGACCTGGCCGCCCGCCGCGGCCGGTTCGAGCAGGCCGAGGCCGACCTCCTGCGCGCCCTCGACCTGGTGGACGCCGCCGACCGCCCCTGGCGCGCCCCGCGCGTCCTCGGACTCCTCGGCCAGGTCAAGGCCGTCCAGGGCAAACACGCCGACGCGGTGCCGCTGCTGCACCGTGCCCTGGCCGAGAGCGTCCGGTGGGCCGACGACTTGTTCCCCGCCGCGACCACGTACATGATGCTCGGCCACGTGTCCGTCCACACCGGCGACCACGGTGGCGCCGTCCGGGCCCTGTCCGAGGCCGCCGCCCGCTTCGACCGGGCCGGCGAGACCGTGGACGCGGCCGGCGCCCGGCTCGAACTCGCCGACGTGCTCGACCGGACCGGACAGCCGGCGGACGCCGTCGCGGTGCTGGAGTCGGTGCTCGGCGCCGGTGCCGGGGCGGACCTCCCCGTGCGGCTCGCCGCCCAGGCCCGGCTGAACCTCGCCCGCGGCCTCGCCGGCCTGGGCGAACACCGCGAGGCGGCCGAGGAGTTCCTCCGGCTCGCCGAGATCACGGCCCAGTGGGAGGACGACCCGGACACCCACACGATGGTCGCCTGCGAGGCGACCGTCGCCCTCGCCGAGGCCGGCATCTGGGAGGCCGCCCACGCCGCCCGCCTCCGCACCCTCGCCGCGCACGACCGGGCACCCCGGCCCGACCAGGTCGCCGCGATGCTCCGCGAGATCGCCCGGCTCACCATGGAGGCCGAAGGCCCCGACGGGCTCGACGCGGCCCTGGAACGCCTCGCGGAGGCCGACGGCCTCCGCGAGCGCGCCGAGGCCGCGGGCGACCCGGTCACCTCCTGGTACCTGACCGGCGCCGCCCACTACGAGCGGGCCCGGGCCTACGCCGTCGCCGACCGGCACGAGGAGTCGCTCACCTGGGCCGAACGCGCGATCACCGCCTACGAGGCGGGCGGCCCGGAGGGCGAACGCCCCCGCGCCGAGGTCGTCCGGGTTGCCGCCCTCGTCGAGGGCAGCACGCTCGGCCGCACCGCCGACGCGCAGGCACGGCTCACCGCCGCGATCCGGCGCTGCTCCGGGCGGCCCGACCTCACCGACGTCGTCGGGATCCTCACCGCCGTGCACGACCGCCTGGCCGCCCGCGCGGACTGACCCCGGCACCCGCCTGCCGTCCGCCCTGCCGGTCCGCCCGGGCGGGCCGGCGGGCCGGGGCGTCCGGCAGCGCGGCGGCGTCCCCGGCCGGACGAGTCCGGAGCGGTAGGCGGCGGCGAGGAGCCGGACGCGGGCGTCGCGCTCGCTCACGGCCCGTCCGGGCGCCCGGCACGGGCAGGTCATCCGAGCGTGATCCGTTCGCCGACGCCCCGCTCGCGGGCGGCACCGACCACGAGTGCCGCGGCCGCGGCGTCCTGGACGGACACGCCGACCGACTTGTAGAGGGTGATCTGCTCCGCGGACGAGCGCCCGGGCCGGGTGCCCGCGACGAGTTCGCCGAGCTCGGCGTGGACGTGCCCGGCGGAGACCACGCCTGCGCGGATCGGAGCCAGCAGGTCGTTGCTGCCCGCAGGGAAGGGCGCGAGCGCGGCCTGCCGGGATTCGACGCACACCAGTGCCTCCGCCACCGTCGCGTCGTCGACCTCGCGCCCGGCCGGGTTGAACCCGACCGACGTGACGTGCACCCCGGGTGCCAGCCACGAGCGGCGGACCACGGGTTCGACGGCGTGGGTGGCCGCCGCGGCGATGTCCGCACCGTCGAGTGCCTCGGCGTACGTGGCCACCGCCCGGACCTCGGCCTCCAGCGAGGCGGCGAGCTCCCCGGCGAGGGTGGCGGCCTTCGCCTGATCCCGTCCCGCCACCCGGATCTGCCGGATCGGTCGGACCCGGCACATCGCACGGGCGTGGGACCGGGCCTGCACGCCGGTGCCGAGCACCGCCAGCACCGTCGCGTCCGGGCGGGCCAGCAGCCGGGCCGACAGTGCGGAGCAGGCCGCGGTCCGCGCCGCCGTGATCGCCGCACCGTCCAGCAGCGCCGCGGGCTCACCGGTCCGCGGATCGAACACCACGATCACGGCCTGATGGGTCGGCAGCGGCGTGCCGGCGTTGCGGGGGAAGAGCGAGACCAGTTTGGCCATCAGCATCCCCACCGACGGCACGTAGCCCGGCATGGCGGCCAGGAGGCCGTCCTGCTCGGGCACCGTCGCGGCCACCCGGTCCGGTGCCGACGCGCGGCCCGCGCTCAGATCCGCCATCGCCGCCGCGAGGGCGTCGATCAACGTGTCCGTGTCGAGCAGCGCCTCGACCTGCGAGCGCCCGATGACGAGCATGTGCCCCGACCTCCCGGTGTCCGGCGTTCCCGCCGACGGCCGGCGGCGGACAACCGCCGGTCACAGGGTCGCCCGCGGCCGCCCGCCCGGGGCGCCGACACGCCCTGTGGCCGGTGTGGCACGTTCCGGCCCGCCCGGCGCGATCCGTCGGGCAGGCCGCCCCGTGGTGTCGGCCGTCAGCGCCGGGAGCCGAACGGGTGACCCCCGGGGCGGGTCGGGCACCCGCCGCGCAGCGCCGTTGGGACGATGCGGCCATGGCATCCAGAACGGGCACTCCTGCCGGGGCCGGGGCCGCGGCTGCCGGCCTGGTGCTGGCGACCCTCGCCGCCGGCCAGTTCCTGATGGCACTCGACAGCTCGGTCATGAACGTCGCGATCGCGACGGTCGCCGACGACGTCGGCACGACCGTCACCGGCATCCAGGGCGCGATCACCGCGTACACGCTCGTCATGGCGATGTTCATGATCCCCGGCGGCAAGGTCGGCGTGCTGATCGGCCGCCGGCGCGCCTTCATGATCGGCTGCGCCGTGTACGGCTGCGGCTCCCTGACGACGGCCCTCGCACCGAACCTGCCCGTGCTCCTCCTCGGCTGGTCCTTCCTGGAGGGCGTCGGGGCGGCCCTCATCCTGCCCGCCATCGTCGCGCTGGTCGCTGGCAACTTCCCCGCGGAACGCCGACCCGCCGCGTACGGGCTGGTCGCGGCCGCGGGCGCCGTGGCGATCGCGCTCGGCCCGCTCATCGGCGGCATCGCGACCACGTACTTCTCCTGGCGCTGGGTGTTCGCCGGCGAGGTCCTGGTGGTCGTCGCGATCCTGCTGGTCGCCCGCCGCATCGCCGACGCACCCACCGGTGGCCGCTCCCGACTCGACCTCGTCGGGGCGGCGCTCTCCGCGCTGGGCCTCGGCATCTTCGTCTACGGCGTGCTCCGCTCCGCGGAGTGGGGCTGGTTCGTCCCCAAGGCGGACGCCCCGTCGTGGCTGGGCGTCTCGCTCGTCGTCTGGCTCATGCTGGCCGGTCTGCTGCTCGTCTGGCTCTTCCTCCGCTGGGAGGCCCGGGTGGTCCGCGGCGGCCGCGAACCGCTGGTCGACCCCGGCCTCCTGCACAACCGGCAGCTCACCGGCGGCCTGACGATGTTCTTCTTCCAGTACCTCGTGCAGATGGGGGTGTTCTTCGTCGTCCCGCTGTACCTGTCGGTCGCGCTCGGCCTCTCCGCCCTCGCCACGGGCGTGCGCATCCTGCCGCTCTCGCTGACCCTGCTCGCCGCCGCGGTGCTGATCCCGCGCCTGCTGCCGCACGTCTCGCCGCGGCGGGTGGTGCGGTGCGGCGTCATCGCGCTGCTCGCGGGCGCCGTCGTGCTGCTCGCCGCGCTCGACGCGGACGCGGGCGCCGAGATCACCACCGTGCCGCTGCTCCTCATCGGGCTCGGCATGGGGGCCCTGGCCTCGCAGCTCGGAGCGGTCACCGTCTCCGCGGTGCCGGACGAGCAGAGCGCGGAGGTCGGCGGGGTGCAGAACGCCGTCACCAACCTCGGAGCCTCCATCGGCACGGCACTCGCCGGCTCGCTCATGATCGCCGCACTGACGACCTCCTTCCTGACCGGCATCGGCGAGAGCCCGGACATCCCGGCGCAGGTCACGGACAAGGCGACGGTCCAGCTGGCGAGCGGTGTGCCGTTCCTGTCGGACGCCCAGCTCACCGCCGCACTCGACGACGCCGGGGTCCCGCCGGAGGTCTCCGCGGCCGCGCTCGACGCCAACGCCGCGGCCCGCCTGGACGGCCTGCGGGCCGCGCTGGCGATCCTCGCGCTGGCCGCGACCGTCGCACTGTTCTTCACCGGACGCATCCCCACCACCCAGCCCGGCTCGACAGCTTCCTGACGGCCCGCCGTGCGCCGTGGCTCCGGCCCGGAGGCACGTCGGGCGAGGCCGGGTGCGACGGTCGGCACGGCCGCGGACATCCTCCGCCGGGCGAGGGAATGCCTGGCATGGTCGTACGACCCGGTGCGCTCACGCGGGGACCGCGGCGCGGAGCAGGTGCGCGAGCCGCTGGGCGAAGCGGCGGATCCTGTGGCCAGGGCCGTTGCACATTCCTGTGATCTTGTAATCGCGCTGGTCAGAGATGCCCAGCAGGTCGAGCGGGCGGATGAAGGGCTCGTAGGAGGCCTGCCGGATACCGGCGGCGATGTTGCGATGCCCGGGCGCGGAGGGTGTTGATCGCGAGGCTTCGCAGGTCGCTATGTTCTCCGGGCCGTGGCCGGTCAGTATCTTTGTGTGGGTACCCCAGGCCGGAGGCCGGGAGAGCGTCCTCAGCGAAGGCGGTGTCGCGGCCGAAGTGGAGCCGGTTCTTCGATGTCCCACCGCAACCCCCAAGCCCCTGCGCTACCGCATCCTGCATGTCCCGGCCCGGCTCGTACGCGGCCAGCGCAGACGCCGCCTGAAGATCCCCTCGACCTGGCCCTGGGCCGACGCCATCGTGCGGGCCTTCACCCGCATCCAGGCCCTGGCCCGACCCACCTGACCAGCGCATCTGGCCCCGCCGAACAGTGAGAGGAGGCCGACCCGCAGTCCACCGGGCCCGTGGAACCCGGTGTCACTGGCACGGCAGCCGACGCGCAGCCCTACCCGACACCGCCCCCGGGAACGGACCAACGCGACATCACGGGCACGAGATCAACCGGCCGCTGCCGTGAAACAACGAGGCCTGGCCGTCAGGACGCCCAGCGGCCCCGCTGAAGATTCTTCAGCGGGGCCGCTGGGCGTGAAATCTAGTTTCGCCGAAATTGCGGCTGTGAGCTCGTATAAATCATCCGGATGGTCGAATTTTCGCGCAATTCCAGAATCTCTTTAGTTGGTTGCGAATGCGCCGATCGAAGAAACTCTTAGAACTTTGCCAGCGCCTGACCATCGGAGGCGTGGCCCGTTTCCTATTCGTAAAATCCCATGCCGATGATATTTGCGTACTGTTGGCGAATAAACGTACCCGCCTCCTGAATTTCAGGATCCGAGCTCGCCATCGCGTCAGATGCGACACCAGCCAAAGCCTCGGCTGACTCAAGGGAGGCCAAAATCGAAGCAAGCTGCAGGTAGTCCTCGACATCAGGTCTAGGCAGGTATTCAGCTGCACGACGAATCACCTCGGGAAGGACTTCACCTCGAGGGCCTGCTGCCAGAACCTCGCGGGCCTCGCGCTCCCATCTTCCACTGACCGCAAACCCGAAAATCTGCGGAACGAACTGCGAGACGTCTCGAGTGAACAACCTCAGGAAGTTCAAGGCTGCACCTTGATCCCATACGCTCGCCTCCACTCTCAGTGCAGCAGTCAGCATCTCGATTCGCGTGCTCGAGTTATTTACAGCAGCCCGCAACTTTGCCGCACTTTGCTCCATCGAGACCAAGGACTCCCACAGGGCTGTATCGCCAGTGGTCATATATGACATCTCCTTCACTAATGACTTGCTAAGTTGCAGGCCAGTCTGCCACCCGCGACTGGCCTTGGGAGTTTATGGGGTCTTCTGTCCAATATTATTCCATCCGCCGTCCGTCAGGAGCTGGTCGAATTCCCCCCTGGTCATGACCCGTGTGGGATATAGGGTCACGTGCCCCGCGGGCATGGTCCCTCCAACATTTACACCATCAGCGATCGATCCCACGCCATCGGGCAGCTCAGAAAACGAGCGGATCTGTTGGCCAGCGGACAGTCTTGCCGATACAAGATCATCAACGCTGGAATATGCGGACTTGCCGTGGACGTTTAGATTGGCGAGATCCTCGGGCGTGGGAGGGTGGATATTGCCATCAGCGTCCACAGGAAGGTCGTCTGGGCGAGCCTTCGCTGCTCCCGCGAAGAAGCACCTATCTTCATTGTGCACCAAGATCGGGGTGCTGCCTGCGAGCACATAGTACGTGTGGAGGTCTCGGACAGTCAGGTTGAAGGCGGCCTGCAGCCCGGCCCAGTGATTGGTCTTGGCGATGGTGACCGTCGAACCGGTGCTCGTGCGCAGTGAGTCGCCCGCCACCAGATCCGCAGCATCGAGCCACTGGTGCCGGTTCTCGGACCAGAACGGGTGGTGATCGGTTGCTGTCAGGGAACTTGTTGCGCCGTCAGCAGTCCGGATGGTGAGGGTGGTGAACTGGCGGTCGTCAGGCGTCGCGATGGTGGCGTCGACCTTGCGGGGGCCGGTCTCGCCGGTCTCAGGGTCGGTTGCGGTGATCTCGTCGCCGACTGCCAACTGTTCGATCGGCACCATCGAGCCGTCGGCTTCGAGGACAAGAGTGCCGGCGGGGAAGCTGTTCTTGCAGGTCTTGGGGTTGGTCGTGGGCTCGGCGCCCGGCTTCTTGCCCTTGAGCTTGTCGTAGCGGCCGGACGGCAAGTCACCGAACATGTCATTGATATTGCTGCCGGCGATGATCGCACCAGCGAGCATCCTGGAGTCACAGCTGTCGGCATCGACGCAGCCGAGGAAGAGGTCCCGGGCAAGGATGGACTGGGTGACAGTGCGACCCTCGTCCGACATGGTGTTGTAGGCCGTGACGTCCAGGCACCCGAACCCGTGGATCCAACCATCGCAATCCGCTTCGATCGCCTTGTAGAGCGCGGTGCGGATCTTCTTAAACAGGCGGTGGCTGTTGCGGATGACAATTCCGGGATAGACCTCGGTGTACTTGCCGTCGGTGGGAAGTTCCTCCTGCGGCAGGTACTGCATGGTGCAGGATGCGCCTTCGCATCCGGTGCCGCCTCCGCCGTCGACCGGTGCCAGCCTGAGGCCGCTCGGATCGCTGTAGGCCAGGGGGTTGTTGTTGCTGTAGGTGTAGCCGGCGAGGGACTGCGGGTCGGTTGCGGCCAGGACGGGGTCGACCGAGATGAAGCGGCCGGTGGTGGGGTCGTAGTCGCGGGCTCCGAGGTGGGTGAGTCCGGTGGGTTCGGTGGTGCCGCCGAGGAAACCGTGGGCGCCGGCCCAGCCGGTGGGCGGGGTGCCGCGTGTGCTGCCGAAGGGGGTGGTGCGGCGCTGGTCGACGGCGCCGGTGGTGGCGTTGATGTTGAGTTCGGCGGTGCCGTGGTGGTCGCCGGTCTGGAAGGTCAGGGTGTTGTCGTCGGTGCGGACGGCCGTGGCCGCGCCGAGGGGGTAGTAGCGGGTGGCGGCGGGCTTGGCCATGCCCTTGGTGAGCTTGAGTTCGGTGCCACCGAGGTAGAGGGTCCAGTTCTCGGCGGTGGGGGCGGCGGTGTCGAGGTTGTGGGCGAGGAGGCGGTTGCCGTCGGCGTCGTAGAGGTAGTCGGTGGTGCGGTTGGTCGTGGTGGTGGTGCTGCCGCTGGTGGTCTTGACGGTGTCGGCGACCTGGGTGAGGTGGTTCTCGGCGTCCCAGGTGAGCTTCTGGTCGCTGGACTGGTTGGCGGCGGGCTTGAGGTGGCGGTCGGTGGTGTTGCCCGAGAGGTCGTAGGCGTAGGTCTCGGAGACGGGGCTGCCGAGGGCGCCGGTGACGGTGGAGGTGTCGCCGAGGCGGTGGGTCTGGGGGTAGGTGTAGGTGCTGGTGGCGTCCTGCGCGGTGTTGCCGGCGGGGTTGTGCCGGGTCTCGGTGGCGCGGGTGCCGTCGGTGTTGTAGGTCCAGCTGGTCCAGTACGCGGCCGGGCCGCCGAGGGCCGCGCCGGTGGGCGTGGCCGGGCAGGTGCCGGCGGTGGGGGTGAACGCGTCGGTGAGACGGGTGAGGTAGTCGTACTGGTAGCACTGCCGGTCGGTACCGGAGGCGCTGGCATCGGTCAGGGAGGTGACGTTGCCGGCCTGATCATAGGTATAGCCGGCTTGGCGGAGAACGGTCGTCGCGTTGACGTCGGTGGTGGACGTTTTCAGCCGCTGGGTGCCGCTCTCGTAGGCGTTGGTGACGTGGAACACCTTGTTGGCGGTGCCGTTGGACAGGGTGGACTGCAGCGGCTTGCCGACGTAGTCGTAGATCTGGCCGGTGAGGTAGGTGTTCAGGCCGGAGGCCTTGGTCGGCCGGTGGAGCAGGTCGTAGGTGAGGTTGAGGGTCTCGGCGGCGAGGTTGCCGGCGGCCGGGTAGGAGACGGACTTGGTGGTGCCGTCCGTGTTGTAGGTGGTGAGGGCGTCGTAGGTGCCGGCGAGGTTCTGCTGTCCGTTGGGGACGGACGGGACGGTGTAGCTGGTCCTGCGGGGGCGGTAGAGCGTGTCGAAGAGCGAGTAGGCGGTCTTGTACTCGTACGTGGTGCCGCCGACCGTGGTGAAGCGGCTGCTGGAGGCGAGTTGGCCCTTGTAGCCGGACGGGTCCCAGGTGCGGGAGGTCAGCAGCGGGCCGGTCGCGGAGCCGTCGCGGGTTTCCAGGAGGCGGCCGATGTTGTCGTAGACGGTCGCGATCGTCTTGCCGCGCCCGTCGGTCGTCGAGGTGACCTCGCCCCGGGTGTTGTAAGCCTTGGTGCTGGTGCCGGTGTCGGGGTCGACGGCCTTGGTCTGCCGGCCGAGCTGGTCGTACAGCCAGGCCCACTGCGCGCCGCCGGGGCCGGTGAGCCCGGTCAGGTGACCGGCCGGGTCGTAGCTGTAGCTGACGGTGTCGTAGGCCGTACCGGGGCCGGGGGGCGAGGCTTTGTACTGCCGCAGCTCCGTGACCTGCCCGGCCGCATCGCTGATCGTGGTGGTGGCGGTTGCTCCGGCGGGCGGAATGACGGTGACGCGGTCACCGCCGTACTCGGTCACTGTGGTCGCCAGCGGCGTTCCGACGCCACTGCCCGCCAGCACGGTGGACTTGGTGACACGTCCCAGGCCGTCGAACTCGCTGCGGGTCTGGGTGTCGACGCCGGTGGCGTCCTCCACCTTGGACAGGGTCTTGGAGGGGGCGCCGGTGGCGTAGTAGGGGGCGTAGGCGAGGACGGCTTGGCCTCGCTCGTCGTAGAAGGTGTCGGCGATCAGGCGCCCGCCGGTGTCACCCGGGACCTGAGCCTGGCGTGTGCGTCCGAAGCCGTCGTAGAGAGTGTAGGAGGTCTCCTGGGACTGGTCGTTCGCAACCGTCTTCGTAGAGACCGCAGTGATCTGCTGATCGGTCAGGGTGTAGGCGTACTCGTAGTTGGGGGTATTGCCGCTGGACTTGGACTGGTCGGGCAGCCAGACCTTCAGAACCCGGCCGAGTGCGTCGTAGGTGCTGTCGGTCCTCTTCGTGTTGGCGTCGGTCGCGGTGACCGTCTGGCCCCGCAACAGGTCGAAGGTGTTCGTCGTGACCTGGGTGGTCGTACTGTCGGTGGCCTTGGCGGGGGGTGATGTGATCACCGACTGCGTCGGACGACCGGAGGCGGGGGTGTAGACGGTGGTGGTGGTGCGGGCCTCGGGCAGCGCGGTGCTGGTGCTGGTGCCGGTGGTGTTGTCGACGGCGGTGCTGTTCGCGAGTTCGGTGGTGGACAACACGCGGCCGTACACGTCGAAGGTGCTGGTGTTGTCGAGGTAGGTGGCGGCGGCCGAGGTACGGCTCTTGAGGGCTCCGGTGACGGTGATGTCGCCCTTGGTGGGGGCGCTGCCGTAGGCCTGGCCGTCGAAGCGGATCCGGTTGTCGGTGAGGACGGCGGAGGTGCCGTCGGCCTTCGTCACGCGATCGACGGTCGTGGCGCAGTCCGCGGCGACGGTCTCGGTGCGGATCGCACCGACGAGGATCCAGGCGGTGGCGTTGTCGGCGTAGGTCGTGCGGGTGCACCGGTTGTCGGCGGCAACCGCGGTGTCACCGAGGTCCTCGCTCTGGGTGGCCCGGCCGTAGGCGTCGAACGTCGTATTCGCTCGCGTCTCGCGCCACGCCGCACCGACGCCTTGGTCGAGGGAGGTGAACGCCCTGGTGATCTGCGTGCCGGTGAGGTTCGCCGTGGTGGTGCCCCAGTCACGGACCCGGGTGGCGGTGGTCTTCTTCCACGGCGTGTTGACCGCCTTGGTGAGGATCTTGCCGGCGGGCTTGTCGTACTGCTCGGTGCGGTACTCGAACCCGGCCCACGCCTGGTCGTCGGTGATGGTGGTGCCCTGGCCATCGGGGACGGTGACGGTGCGCTTCTGCGTCTTGTCGGTGGGGCTGGTGCGGTCACCGTCCATGCCGCGCAGGAACCAGTGGTCGGTCTGCGTGGACATGGCGGTGGTGCCGCCGGTCTCGACCTTCACATGTTGGTAGCCACGCCACTGGGACCAGGTCTTCAGCTTCTCCTTGGTGATGCCGTCCAGGTCGTCGAAGTGCCAGGCCGCATCACCGAGGTAGGTGTAGTGGGTGACCATGTCGGGGGCGTGACCGGTGCGGTCGGTGCCGGTCACCGACTCGACCACGTACTTGTTGAACCACTCGGTGGTCACCGGGGTGTCGTTGTTCGGCTGGTACTGCTGCGGGAAGCAGCGGGTGATGTTGGTCTGTGGGGTGGGCAGTGCGGCCGGGTCGCACGCTGCGGCGGAGTAGTTGACGTCGGTCTGGCCGCCCTGCTCGTCGGTGACGGTGCCCAGCCGCTGCTTGATGAACGGCAGTCGGCCGTCACCGGTGCGGTCCATCCGGTTGACCAGCTGCTTGTAGGCCAGTGTGGTCTTCGGCAGGGTGACTGTGGGGGTGGTGGCGGTGCCGGTGTGCAGGATGGTGTCCAGCAGCAGCTGGTAGTCGAAGTCGGCCGTACCCCACTTGTGGGTCAGGTCCCAGGTGTCCATGCCCTTGTACGTGCCGTCGCCCTGCAGTGTGGAGGCCACGACCTGGGTCAGGCGGGTGCGGGTGAAGAACGAGGGGCTGAGCACACCGGTGCAGTCGGTGTTGTCCTTGCAGTTCTGGTCCCACGGAGTGTCGTACCAGTACTGCCTGTTGGTGTCGATGTTCGCGGCGTCGCACAGGGAGGCCGTTGTCTCCAGGCACCGTTCGGCGGTCTTGAACTCCACCTTCGCCATCGGCTTGACCGTCGCGGAGTAGATGTCGCTCTGCCGCTGGCCGTACTCGATGTGGTCCAGGCGTCCGCCGCGCACGTACGGGGTGCGGTCGGTGGCCTTGAGGTTGCGCCCGTAGTTGTTGGTCTCCGGGGTGTACCAGTACGTGATGTCGTTGCCGTGGGCGTCGACGACCAGGTCGAGGTTCCACCGCCAGCCCTGCTGGCACCACGACGACCCGAAACCACTGCTGCTGTAGCAGGGCTCGCCGGCATTGTTGCCGAACACCGGCACCGTGTAGACGGACTTCGTCTCCGCCTTGCCCGAGGTCCAGTTCGTCAGCCGGTTGTAGCCGAAGAAGTAGCTGGTGCCGTCGGGGGTGGTGGCCTTGAAGTACTCGCCGTCGTTGTCGCCGTTGCCGCGGCCGGTGTCTCGCACCCGGACGACCTTGGTGTTGTCGTCGCCCTTGATCCGCCACTCGTCCGCCGAGACGGGAATCAGCTCACCGGCGTGCCCGGCGAAGGAGATCGTCGCGTTGTCCGTCGCCCAGCACTGGTCACCGGGGTCGGAGCCGTCGGTCTTCGGCGCACCGTCGTCCGCGCACGCCTTGTAGGTGCGTTCCACGGAGCCCGAGTCCAGCGTGAAGCCGTCGCCGGCCCAGGACCCCTGGTTGTTGGAGTTCGACGTGCGGCCGTCGACACTGCCCGAGTCGTACGCGAGACCGACCTTCGGGGTCAGGCCGCCGGGCATCGCGGTGAGCGGCATGTCGTAGGACCACGTGAACGAGCCGCTGTTCAGCGACGTCGACCACGTGGAGGCCGCCGACAGCGGCGTCGCCTTGTAGTCACCGGTCGGACCCGCATCGCCTGCGGTCGCAGCCAGCACCGTCACCCCGCCCGACGCGGACTGCACACGCACTTGCCCCACCGGTGTGGCAGGTGCGGTCAATGGCACGGCATCGGCGGTGACGGCCTGGTGCTCGGTGTCGTTGCCGCCCTCGAGCTGCGTCTGCACCCGGCACTCGGGCTTCTCGGGCGTGGTCAGTACGCACGCCTGCAGCTGTACCAGGTGCAGGCGGGCGCCGAAGCCGGCGCCGACGGCCTGGGCGAAGCCGGAGTAGTCGACGGCGACCTTGGCACTCGTGCCGGCAGGAGCGCCCGGGGCGGCAACGGTGAGCAGGACGCCGGAGATACCGGCCTTGCGGGCCGTCTCCTGGTCGAGGACCTGGACGTCGGCGGACGGCGAGGTGCCACCGCCGGTCGTGGTGAGGGTGACGGGGAGGTCGCCGGCCTTGATGGGCTTGCCGGGGGGTGCGGTGACCTTCGCGGTGCCGGCTTTGGGCCAGGCGGTGTGCTTGGCCTCCGGCTTGCTGACCGTGGTGTCGGGCTTGCGAGCCTTCACCTTGGTGTCGCTGACCCTGACCGGCTTACCCGGTGAGGGGGGAGCGAGTTTCGGGGATCCGGCCGCGGACGCTGCTGCGGCCATCGGGAGCGTGGGCAGCAGGGACCCGACCAGGACGGCAGCCACCACGGCAGCCGTCCTGGGCCGGGACCGCCGCCAGGCAGCCCTGTTCACAATCATGGACATATTTCCTCAGGTCGGCGTCCCGTTTTGGGGCGCTGTCGGCCGAGCGGCCACGGATGGTGGGGCCCGGAAGACTGCCGCCCCCACCGCAGCGGTGGGGGCGGAGCAGGAGGGAAAGCAGGCCGGGCAGCGATCGCTGCCCGGCCCCGTGTGGCGCCGCGGTCAGACCGGACGCCGGGTACTGGTCAGAACGACGTCGACAGGGCGCTGACCTGCTCGCCGGTCAGAACTCCCTGGTAGACGCGGACGTCGGCGAGTTCTCCGGAGAAGTACTCGCCCCAGGCGGCCGCTGACTCCGTGCGACCGAACTGCAGGCCGCCGCCGGCCGCTTCGAACGGTCTGTACGAGGAGAGCGACAGGCTGCGGCCGGCGCAGGACAGGTCGCTGGTCTCGCAGCCTGGCCGGTCCAGGTCGCCGTTGACGTAGAGCGCAAGGCTCCCGGCGAGGCCGTCGTAGACCAGTCCCAGGTGCGACCACAGCCCCCACTCACTGTCCGGGACGTGCGTGATGGTGGTCTGGGCGGCTCCTGCCGTGTCGGTGGACCGCACCGACGCCTGCCACTCACCCAGGTGCGCGCCCGAACCGGGATCGTCTCCGAGGTAGTGCCAGCGCAGCGTCACCGAACCGCCGTTCGCGCCGGGTACGGACAGGGCCGTCATGTCCCGCCCGGGAGCACCCGCGGTGGCCGCCCACACGGACAGGCTGAAGCTGCGGTCGGTGTGCAGCAGGGTGGGGGTGTTCTCCGCGAAGCCGGTGGTGCCGTTGAGGGACAGGCTCCCTGCGCCGATGACACCGCCTGTCGGGTTGACTTTGGCGCTGCCGCCGAGGACGACGGCAGCGCCGCCGCTGATCTCGTTCGGCGAGGCGAGCGGGTCGCCGCTGGAGGTGGCGAGCTTCCAGTGGCCCAGCAGCTGGGGCACGCTGTTGACGAGGTCGCCGACCTCCGGGGTGGTGATGACGCGGTCCCAGACGCGGACGTCGTCGATGTCGCCGCCGAAGAACTGTTCACTGGCGCCCTCACGGGAGGCGGCACCCAGTTGAAGCGGTCCCGGGGTCGGCCACGGGGTGGTCTGCGTGTAGTCGGCCTCGCCGGCGAGGTAGCCGTTGACGTAGAGGCGGATCTTCTGTGCGACGGCGTCCGAGACCCCGACGAGGTGGGTCCACTGGCCGTCAGTGGCACCGAAACACGGCGTGGCACCGACGGGAGCGGTACAGGCCACCTGGTTGGCGCTGATCAGGGTGGCGCCGGTCGAGTCCTCCTTGTAACGGCCGAAGACCCACTTCTTCGCGTACGCCGAGTAGTAGAGGGACAACTCGCTGTTGTGCACGCCGGTCTGGTTGAGCACCACACGCGCGGCCGTCGAACCGTTGGTGATCGCCGGCAGACGAACCCAGGCCGCCACGGAGAAGCTCCTCGTCGCGTCGACGGCGGTGCGGGCGGTGAGGGCGGTGTCGTCCGTGCCGTCGAACGTGACGGCGCTGCCGCTGACACCGACGGCAGTGCCGGCCTGGGCTCCGCCGTTCAGCGTGAGGGTGTCGGTCTCCGGTGCGCCGGACACCGAGGTGGCGCCGGCTGCCTCGTCCAGGTGCCATACCGACTTCGCCGGTACCCCGGTGGTCAGAGGCTGGTCGGTGGCGACTTTGGTGATATCTGCCGGGGACAGTGCGCGGTCCCACATCTTGACTTCGTCGATGGAACCGGACCATGGAGCAGCCCACAGCTTGTTCCAGCGGTCACGCCCGATCTGAAGGGTGGCGTGGCCGTCCCAGACGGAGGACGGGACGACGGCCGAGCCTGCGGAGGTGCCGTTGACGTACAGCCGGATCGTGTTGGATGCCTTGTCGTAGACACCGGCGAGGTGGGTCCACTGTCCGCTCGCCGCGGTCGCGGCGGAGACGACGTAGGTGCTGGTCGAATCCTGGCCCGCGCCGTCGCTCTGAACCTTGAAGGACCAGCGCGGGTCGGTGCCGACCATGCCGATCCCGAGGGTGAACGAAAAGGAGTCGGCCCCGTTCTGGCTGACTGCGACGCGAGTGGTCGTCGCAGCGTCCGGGCGCACCCATGCCGAGACCGTGTAACTCATGGACGTGTCGAGGACAGCCGAGTCGGTCTGGGCGTAGCCGGTCGAGGCAGCGCCGTTGAACGCCAGGGCCTGGCCGGCATGGCCCGCCGCACCCGCAGTGACGGTGCTGCCGAGGGTGGCGGTGGCGCTGTTGCTGCTACCCGCGAGGGTTGTGCCGCCTCCGGAGTCGTCCAGGGACCAGATGTCGCGCGCGCCCTGCCCGCTCAGCACGTTGAAGTAGTAGGTCTCCAACTGGGACGACACACCCGCGCCGCTGATCGCCCGCACCGAAAGCAGGTGTGGGCCGGGCTTGTCCATGAGCACGCTGATCGTCTGTGCAGCGCCGGCGGTCGTGGCGACCTCGTGGGCCGCGGACGCGGCGGTGTCCAGGCCCCACTGGTACTTCACGACGTTGGTCTCCACCGAGTCGATCGTGAAGGTGCCGTAGCGTCCCACGCCGTCAACAGGCGGGACCGATCCGGCGGACGTACTGATCGGATACGTGCTGGAGGTGACGCCCGGCCCTGCCGGGATCGAGGAGTCGACCCGAACGTAGCAGGCTGTCGGGTTACCGTCGGAGTTCCACGGGCCCCAGGCCGCGCCGTCCCAGGCCCGCACCTCCCAGGTGAAGGAGCGGTCGGTCGGGGTGTTCGCGGGCGGCGTCTGGTTGAAGAGCGAACCGGATGCCTTGAACGTGTTCGACGCCGGGACGGTCGCCTCGGTGCCAGTGCTGAACCAGCGGCGCTTCCACCCGGTGCCGTCGTCCCAGCCGAGCGCGAACTGCGCACCGACCGCCTCGCCGTCCGGGTCCTTCAGCACTGCGGTCAGCTGCGGCACCGTCTGCACCTGCACGGCCGTGCCCGAGCACACGGAACCCGGCTGCATCGACAGATCCGCGTTGGCGGGCTGACGGGGCGGCAGATTGTAGTACACCTGCAGGTAGGCGCCGTCGGTGAACTTCTTCCAGCCGTTCAGATCGCTCTCGTTGGATGCCCTCAACCCGAACGAGGAACTCTGCCACCCCCAGTTCGCACCGTCCTGCACCAGCGTGCGCACGGCGTCCGAGTATTCCCCGCCGAACTCCAGCCAGCCGCCCGCACTGCAGGAACTGCCCGGACCGGTCCAGCCCTTCGCATCGTCGATCGTCTGCAGGTACCGGCTCCAGAACGTCGAGTTGTTCTGCGAGTTCCACGTCAGCTTGTTGGTGAAGTGCCCGGTGTTCCACAGCTCCACCGACGTCTTCTGGCAGCTGTACGACCAGCTCTCGTACGCGCCGAACGTCGCCTTGAGGATCTGCTTCCCGACGAACTGCCCTGTCGGGAACTGGAAGAACGCCCGCTTCACATCAGTGGGCTGGCACCGGGTGGTGTCGCCGCAGTAACCGACGCCCCAGTCATGCACCACGTTCGAGTTGTACGTGAAGTGGTTGTACGCCTGTGTCGGGTAGTACTTCGACACGCCCGCCCAGTCACTCGCGTGCGGGGTGTCCCACGAGGGGTCGATCATCACCGGGAACACCGTCGCCGGATCGTCCAGCATCCCCTGATCCGGCGTCAGCACGAGCTGGTCCTGCGCAGCGGGAAAGTCGACTGCAATCTTCGCCACTCGCGTACCCGCAGCGGGCACAGTGGTTGCGGAAACGGCCGGTACGGCGGTCGCCGCGGAGCGGCCCGCCGCCTTCGCGCCGTCGGCGGACGGCGACGGCGCACCGGAAGCGGACGCCGCGACGGGTGCGGCCGGAGCGCTGGCCCCGGTTGCCGGGGCCCCGGTTGTGGTGGAGTCCCACATCACCGGTACCGGCGCCTTGAAGATCGTACCGCCGGCCCCCGTGTCCACAGCCGACAGAGAGCCGTCAGCGGCCTCCTCGATCCGCAGGCCGTCGCCCTTCATTCCCAGGCGCAGCGCGTTCAGGGCGGGGTTCTTGGCTGCCTCGGCGGTGTGGACGACGAAGACCTGGGTGAAGCCGGTGCGGGTCGCGGTCAGCTTCAGGTCGACGTCGGGCAGGATCGTGCGGTACTCCGCCGTCGCGCCGTCGATGACCGGCTCGGGCAGCGGCTGGGGCCAGGACAGGCTCAGCGATTTTCCGGCGGATGTCATGCGCACCAGTGGTGCGCTGTTGCCGCCTCCGGAGAACGTCACGTCGGCGACCGCTGCTTTCGGGGCGACGGTGCCGTCCGTCCGTTTCCGCAGCGCCGGGTCGATGTCCACCCACCCGCCGGCGCGGCGTACCCGCTGCGGCTGCGCGTAGACGGTCGACTTCAGCCGGCCGTCGGGCTGTGCGACGACATCGACCGATTCCGTGCGCATCGACGGTACGTCGACCGGTTTCCCGGTCCGCTTCGCCTCCGCGACCGCGATGCTCTCCACGGTCCCTGTCGACGGCTTGGTCGACGACGACCCCGAGGCGGGCACGTCAACGGTTCGCGCGTCTCCGGCGGCTGCAGCCGGAACAGCACCCGCCGCCCCGGCACTCGCTATCAGACCGGCGGACAGGCACACCGCGAGCGCTCGGCGCCCCGCGGTCCACCCCCACCGGCCGTGGTCACTTTCAGACCCCATGAACGGCACTCACTCACACTCGGAGATTCGACTGCGAAGCCTCGGGCACGCACACATGGGCAGTCAACGACAAAATTCGTCTGACCAGCATGTTTTGACGCTCCGTAACCAGACGCATGCGACCAAGGGGGGAGTAATCGGGATCAGATGACCCAGGCGATGTGCCGCATATCACATTGCTGTCGTCCCAGGTGGAGGTCACCCAAGGAACCTGCACTCAGCGGGTCTTTGCCCTCGCCGTGACAGTCCGGCCGCGTCTCGTCGGAGGCCTGCCACCGGGCGTCGAAAGTCAGTGGGGCCGGGTCGGGCCGGGCGGCGGTCCGTCAGTGATGTCGGTCCGGGACGGGACCGTGTCCGCATGGCTGACATGGAAGGGGCGGTCGCGGAGAGCGGCGCCGAACTCGCGCGGGTACCGGCCCGCGGACGGCGGCTTCGGTGCGTCCGGCTACCGGGCAGCGGTCCGGGATGTTCGGGCGCGCCTGGACCGCGCGGTCGAACAGGCCGGTGTCGGCGAGTTCGACGGTCACGTCGTCGTCGGCGGCGACGCCCGGCCCTGAGCCTGCGGCGTGGCGTGGCCGAGCGCGGGGACGCGCGGCGTTAAGGATGCGTCAAGGTTCGCCCCGCCGCTCCGGCCCGCAGGGCCCGCCGCCCGCCCCGAGGGTGCCGCCGGGAGGGCGGCGCGGCCCGTGCGTCCGGGCCCTGCGGGTCGGCCGGCCGGCCGGTCGGCGCGGCTCGGCAGGTGCCTCCGGCGGTCGGCCCGTACGGCTGCGGTCCGGCGCCGACTGGCTTGCGGAGCAGGCACGTTGAGGCGTGAGCGGGGAGCCGGACCGGGTGCTGCGCCGGGCGGGGTACGGCGGCGGCAGCGCGGGGCCGGCGGCAGCGGGTGGCCGGTGGGCCCGGCGGGGTACGCGTGCCCCAAGTGGCCCGGGGCGGCCCGGACGGGGCGGCGGGCCGGGTGACGGCTCCGCCTACGCTGGCGTCGCCGCCCTGCCGGGCGGCTCGATCGTCGGCGTTTCCCCGGAGTCCACCGTGTCCGTTTCTCCTGCTCCGCTCCCCGATCCCTCGTCGTCCGGGTCGCCGGGCCGCCTCCGGGCGTGGCTGCTGGAGGGGCTGGCGGACCGGGCCAGCCGGCATCCCGGCCCGCACGCGAAGGCGCCCGCGCACCAGGGGCAGCGGTGGTGGCGGGTGATGTGCCTGACCGGCCTGGACTACTTCTCCACGCTCGGCTACCAGCCGGGCATCGCCGCGCTCGCCGCCGGGCTGCTGTCGCCGATCGCGACGATCGTGCTCGTCGTCGTCACGCTCTGCGGGGCGCTGCCGGTCTACCGGCGGGTGGCCCGGGAGAGCCCGCACGGCGAGGGTTCGATCGCGATGCTGGAGCGGCTGCTGACCTTCTGGCAGGGCAAGCTGTTCGTACTGGTGCTGCTCGGGTTCGCGGCGACGGACTTCCTGATCACCATCACGCTGTCCGCGGCGGACGCCACCGCGCACCTGATCGAGAACCCGCATCTGAGCGGCGTGCTCCACGGCCGCCAGGTGATCGTCACCCTCGTGCTCGTCGCCCTGCTCGGCGCGGTGTTCCTGAAGGGGTTCGGCGAGGCCATCGGCCTGGCCGTGGGGCTGGTCGGGGTCTACCTGGCGCTGAACGTCGTGGTCGTCGCCGTGGGCCTGTGGCACGTGGCGACGGCGCCGCACGTGGTCGCGGACTGGTCGCACGCGCTGACGCTCGAACACGGGAACGTGTTCGCGATGATCGGGGTCTCCCTGGTGGTGTTCCCGAAGCTCGCCCTGGGCCTGTCCGGTTTCGAGACCGGTGTCGCCGTCATGCCGCACATCGAGGGCGGGCCGGGCGAGACCGAGGAGGAACCCGTCGGCCGGATCCGCGGCGCCCGCAAGCTGCTCACCACCTCCGCCCTGATCATGAGCGTGTTCCTGATCGCCACCAGCTTCATCACCACGCTGCTGATCCCCGCCGACGCCTTCCAGCCGGGCGGGGAGGCCAACGGCCGCGCCCTCGCCTACCTCGCCCACGCGTACCTCGGCGGCGCGTTCGGCACCGTCTACGACGTGTCGACCATCGCGATCCTGTGGTTCGCCGGGGCGTCCGCGATGGCCGGCATGCTCAACCTGCTCCCGCGCTACCTGCCGCGCTACGGCATGGCGCCGCACTGGGCCCGGGCCGTCCGGCCCACCGTGCTGGTGCTCACCGCGGTGGCCTTCCTGGTCACGTGGATCTTCGACGCCGACGTCGACAAGCAGGGCGGCGCGTACGCGACCGGCGTGCTCGTGCTGATCAGCTCGGCCGCGATCGCCGTGACCATAGCCGCCCGGCGCGCCCGCCAGCACGGCCTGACGGCCGCGTTCGGCGTCATCGCCGCGGTGTTCCTCTACACCACCGGCCTCAACATCGCCGAGCGCCCGGACGGCGTGAAGATCGGCGCCTGCTTCATCGCCGGCATCCTCCTCATCTCGTTCGCGTCCCGGCTGGCCCGCGCGTTCGAGCTGCGGGTCACCGAGGTGGTCCTCGACGACACCGCCGAGCGGTTCGTCCGCGACTGCGCGCACCGCTCGATCCGGCTGATCGCCAACGAGCCCAGCGGCCGCGACCTCGCCGAGTACCGCGACAAGGCGCACCAGATCCGCACCGACAACGGCATCCCGGCCGAGGACGACCTGGTCTTCGTGGAGGTGGTGGTCCGCGACCCGTCCGACTTCGAGGCCGAGCTGCGGGTGCGCGGCGAGGTGCTGCACGACCGCTACCGCGTCCTGACCCTGGAGCACTCGTCCATCCCGAACGCGCTCGCGGCGCTGCTCCTGCACGTGCGCGATTCCACCGGGCGCCAGCCGCACATCTACTTCGAGTGGACGGAGGGCAACCCCTTCGCGCAGCTGCTGCGGTTCTTCCTGTTCGGTCAGGGGGAGGTCGCGCCGGTCACCCGCGAGGTGCTGCGCGAGGCCGAGCCCGACCGGGCCCGCCGGCCCCGGGTGCACGTCGGCTGAGGGCGCGGGTACGACGGCGCGGACGGGCCCCGGGACAGCGTGCTCCCGGGGCCCGTCCGCGCCGTCGCGTGGTCAGTGGCCGGCGCCGACCACGGCGCTCTCGGGGCGGGCCGGTCCGGTCCGCGCCGCGGGCAGCGCCCCCGGCAGGCCGAGGACGTGCGAGGTGCCGCTGAGGGCCGCGAGGCGCAGGAGGGCGGGTGAGGGGTTCTCCAGGTGGAAGGTGGCGCGTGCGCCGTCGATGCGCTGCCGCGCCCGCAGCAGGCTGCCGAGGCCCGCGCAGTCGCAGAACGTGAGCGCCGTCGCGTCGAGGACGACGATGCGGGGATGGGCGAGGAGGGACTGCCGGACGGCCTCCTCGACCTGTGGGGCGGTGTCCATGTCGAGTTCGCCGGACAGTTCGACGGAGATGACGCTCGTGCCCGTCCTGATGCGCACCGCCAGGTAGCCCGGTGCCGTGCTGGGTCGTTCGGCCACAACGGCCTCCCTTCACCGGGCGGCGTGCAGGACGCAGCCCGGGGCCGCGAACTGCGGCACGTGCCCACCCTAGAGGCAACGTTTGCACTTCGACAACAATCCACCCTCGGCAACGATCGGCGGGTCGCTCCGGGCACGGCCGTCCGGGGCGGCCGCCGGCAGGTGGGAGGGGCCCGTCGGGCCCGGTGGGAGAGGCCCGCCGGGAGAGGCCCGGACCGGCTGCGGGACGGCCGGGTCAGGCGCTCCGGGCGGGTCAGGCGCTGCGGGCGGCTCCGGCGCCGTGCACGCTCCCGGACGCTCCCGTGTCCCCGGCGGTGCCGCCGACCGGCCCCGTGCGCGTCCCCGCGGCGGGGACGCCCGACGCCGCCGTGTCCAGCGCCGCCGTGTCCAGGGCGGCCGTACGGAAGGACCGCAGCCCGGCCAGCAGGGCACGGCGGTCCGCACCGGGCATGCCGTCGAGGATCCGCTCCAGCGCCTGCTCCCGGGTGGTGCGCAGATCGGTGAGGAACGTCCGGCCGGCGGGCGTGAGATGCAGTTCGAGCTCCCGGCGGCTGGCCGCGCTGGCGGTGCGCTGCACCAGGCCGATCGCCTCCAGCCGGTCGCACAGCCGACTCACCGAGGACGGCCGGGAGTCCAGCGTCTCGGTGAGGGTGCGGAGGTTGATGCCGTCGTTGCTCTCCAGCACGTACAGCACCCGCAGCTGCGACACCGACACCGGCGCGGAGACCAGGTCGCGGCCGCCGCCCCAGAGCACCTCCAGCAGCTCCACCACGGACGACGCGACGGCCGCGGTGTCTGAGCGGCCCGGAAGCGGGGAGACGGTGTTCATGGGGCCTATCTTGACACCCCTGCCACACCACAGGACAACCCGTCGGCCGGAACGGCCGGCGGTCGGACGAGAAGGCGGATCGAGTGACAGCCAATCTGTCGACGGTCGAGCGCGCACTGCGCACTGCTGCCCCCTACGCCCTGCTCGACGCCGCGCGGGAGTGCCTGACCGGCCTCTACGGCGCACGGCGGGTCGAGCTGCTGCTGGCCGACTACAGCCTGACCGTGCTGCAGCCGGTCACGGAACTGCCCCGCACGGCCCGGCCGCTCCCGGTGCACACGACGGCTCCCGGCCGCGCCTTCGGGGCGCAGGAGCCCTTCACCGAGCCCGGTCCGGCCGGCGGCGCGGTGCTGCTGCACCTGCCGGTGACCGTCCGGGGCGACCGGCTCGGGGTCCTGAGCCTGGAGCTCGACCGGTCCGGCCTCACGCGGGCCGTGCAGGACGAGCTGTGGGAGGTCGCCGAGATCCTGGGGCACCACATCGTCGTCGCGGAGCGCGACACGGACCTCTACCTCCAGGCCCGCCGCAAGGACCGCCTCACCCTGGCCGCCGAGATGCAGTGGCAGCTCCTGCCGGCGCGCGCCTGCATCCGTGACGAGTACGCCATCGGTGCCCAGCTCGAACCCGCGTACGCGATCCACGGTGACAACTTCGACTGGTCAGCCACCGAGGACCGCCTCACCCTGACGGTCACCAACGGCATGGGCGAGGGCATTGAGGCGTCCCTCCTCACCAACCTCGTCATCAGCGCCCTGCGCAACGCCCGCCGGGCCGGCGTCGACATCGCCGACCAGGCGGCCCTGGCCGACCAGGCCGTGTACGGGCAGTACCGCGGCAAGGCCCACGTCTCGGTGCTGCTCCTGGAGTTCCACCTGGACACCGGCCTGGTGGAGATCGTCGACGCCGGATCGCCGCAGCTGCTGCGGCTCCGCTCGGGGACGGTCGAACACATCCCGTTCGAGGCGCAGCTGCCGCTCGGCCTCGCCGACGACACGCCGTACGAGGCGCAGCGCATCCGGGTCGAGCACGGTGACCGGCTGATCTTCGTCAGCGACGGCGTCCACGCGGTCGCCTCCCGGGCGGGCGAGCCCTACGGCGAACGCGCCCTGTCCCGTGCCATCCTGGAGACCCAGCTGCTGCCCGCCGCGGAGGTGCCCCGCGCGGTGCTGACCGAGCTGGCCCGGCACCGTGACGACGACCCCCGTGACGACGCCCTCCTCGTCTGCCTCGACTGGTACGGCCGGCATCCGGCCCCCGCCGACGCCCCGCCCGCCTGAGTGGGGCCCGCCCGCGCCGTGCCGCCTGCGCCGTACCGCCCCAGCGCGGGGCGCGGTACGGCGCGGGACGCGGCAGGCTCCGGCTACCCGCGGTCGAAGCCGGGCGGCAGGGGAGCCTGCCGGAACAGCGTGCCGGGCACGGCGTCGGCGAGCGCGCCGTAGCCCACCGGGCCGAGGTGCAGGTGGTCGCCGACGTCGTACGCCGGCAGCAACCGCCGCGGCGCCTGCGGGTCGCGTGCCACCCGGTCGAAGTCGATCACGCTGTCGAACCGTCCGCTCGTGCGGATCCACCGGTTGACCCGTTGCCGTGCCGCCTCGCGGCGGCCGTCCGGGTCGTCGTAGGCGGCGTTGCCGCCGAAGGGCGTCAGCGTCGCCCCGTAGACCCGGATGCCCTGGGCGTGCGCGCGGGCCACGATCTGGTCGTACGCGGCGACGAGGTCGTCGGCGACCCGGGTCTGGGCCTCCTCGGTGGCGGCGGCGGTGCCGATGTCGTTGACGCCCTCGAAGACGATCAGCCACTGCACGCCGCTGCGGACCAGCACGTCGCGGTCGAGCCGGGCGAGGGCGTTGGGGCCGAGGCCGTCGTCGAGCACCCGGTTGCCGCCCGCGGCTTCGTTGATCACCGCGGTGCCGGCCGTGTCCGGCCGCGCCTGCAGGCGGCGGAGCAACTGGTCGGGCCAGCGGTCGTTCCGGTTGGTGGTCGAGCCCCGGCCGTCGGTGAGCGAGTCGCCCAGCACCACGGCCGCGGCCTCGCCCCGGGGCGACCACACCTCGACCCCGCTGAGGAAGTACCAGTGGTCGGTGGGGGTCGCCCCGGGCAGGTCCGTGTCCTGGACGTGGCTGCCCGCCAGCAGGTAGCTGGTGGTCCGGGAGCCGGGGTGCGAGGTGATGGCGTCGGACGCCTGGCCCTGGGCCAGGTGGAGCGTGACGGTGAGGTCGGTCCCGGGGGCGAGGTCGAAGTCGAGGGGGTCGGAGACCACCTGGGCGCCGACCGGCACGGACACCGACGGGCGCGCGTGGAAGGTGACCGGCCGGGAGCTGCCGGGCCGGATGCCGCTGGCGCCCGCCTGCCCGCCGGCGGGCAGGGCCACCGAGACAGCGGTCACGGGCAGGGCGGCACCGCCGAAGGCGTTGGAGAACCGCAGCCGCAGCTGCCGCCCGCCGGCCGACACGTGGACGGTCTGCCGCAGCGTGGTGTCGGGGAGCACGAGATGGTCCCGGGTGAACGGCGCCGGCGGCATGTTGCCGGGTTCGGTGAGCTGGGGCATCGACGCCCAGGTGTCCAGCCAGTGCCCCGGGGCCGCCCGGCCGTCGGTGGAGGCGGCGGATCCGGCAGCAGGCGCGGCGGTGGGGCGGCCGCCGTCGCCCGGCGCACCGTTGCCCGGCGCACCGGCGGCGAGCGAGGTGGCGGCGAGCGAGGTCGCGGCGACCACTGCGGCCACGGCTGCCACCGCGGCGGCGCCGGTCGCGACGGTGGCCAGGGGGCGGGTGGGGGTGGTTCGGTCCATGGTTCGGGTGTCCTCCGTGAGCGGCTCGGAGCGCGGACGCACGACGTGACGAGGCCCGCACCGGCGGCCCCCGGCGGATGGGGCCGCCGGGGGCCGCGCGGTGACGGGCCGGCTCCGGCGGCAGCGGGGGAGCCGCCGGAGCCGGGACGGGTCACGAGGCGGTGCAGGCTCCGATGCTGGGCGCGTTGGTGTTGCCGTTGGTCATGACGGTGAAGCCGAAGCTGGTGGACGCCCCGGCGGCGAGGCTCCCGTTGCCGTTGGGCTTCATGGTCATGACGTTGCCGCTGCTGTCCCAGGTCGGGGTGCCGCTCCAGGTGGCGGAGATCTTCTGCGGCGAGGTGAGCGTGACGTTCACGCTCCACGCGGTGATGGCGCTGCTCCCCGCGGTGACGGTGACCTGGCCGTTGAAGCGGTCCGACCACACGTTGGTCCGGGCGTAGGTGGTGGTGCAGGTCGCGGTGCCGCCGCCGCCCCCGCCTCCGCCGGTGGTGCCGCCGAGGGCGTTCAGGACGGCGGTGTAGGCCGGCTTCTTGCCGTAGTTGTCGTCGAAGAGCAGCGGGGTGCCGCTGCTGCGCCACGAGTACTTGTCGGGGATGCCCCAGACCGTCATGCCGGTGCAGCGGGTGACGGCGAGGCAGGCCGTGGTGACCTTGCCGTAGCTGGTGGCCTGGGCGGTGCCGGAGCCCTCGATGTCGAGCTCGGTGATCTGCACGTCGACGCCGAGGTCGGCGAAGCGCTGCAGGTTCGCCTGGTAGTCGGACGGCACGGGCGAGGCGCTGTTGAAGTGCGACTGGAACCCGACGCAGTCGATGGGCACGCCGCGCTGCTTGAAGTCCTTGACCATGGCGTAGACGGCGTTGCTCTTCGCGTTCTGGCCGTCGGTGTTGTAGTCGTTGTAGCAGAGCTTGGCGTTGGGGTCGACGGAGCGCGCGGTGCGGAAGGCCTCCTCGATGTAGCCGCTGCCGAGCTTGTCCTGGAACGGGGAGCTGCGGCGGGCGCCGCTGGATCCGTCCTGGAAGGCCTCGTTGACGACGTCCCAGGCGTAGATCTTGCCCTTGTAGTGGGTCATGACCTGGGTGATGTGGTTGTTCATCGCGGTGCGCAGGTCGGTGGCGCCGAGGCCGCCGACCCAGCCGGGGAGCTGGGAGTACCAGACCAGGGTGTGGCCGCGGACCTTCATGGACTTGCTCTGGGCGTGGCTGACGATCTGGTCGGCGGCGCCGTAGGTGAACGTGTTGCGGGTGGCCTCGACGGCGTCCCACTTCATCTCGTTCTCGGGTGTGACGGCGTTGAACTCGGCGTCCAGGGTGGAGGCGTAGGCACTCTCACCGAGGTGGTTCGCGGCGACGGCGGCGCCGAAGTAGCGGCCCTTCGCGGCGGCGGACCCGGCCAGCGTGGACGCGGCGTGGGCGCTGCCGGCCAGGCCGGTCGTCACGACGGCGCCGGCGAGGCCCGTCGCGAGGAGGGCGCGGACGACGGTCGGGCGGATGCGGCGCGGGAGTTTCCTCAACGTCGGTCTCCTTCGTCGGACCGGGCCCTGGGGAAGTGGGGGTGCCCGGTCGAGTGGGGTGGGTGGGGTGGATGGGTGGGGGGTCGGGGCGGTTGCGGGCTCCGGGTGGCACGGGTGGCACGGGGTGCTCGGGGTGCTGGGGGTGCTCGGGTGCGTCGACAGGCGGCCGACACGTTCCGGAAACCTTGCGGAGTATGGTCCGGCTGTTTTCGAGCCCGCAAGAGTTACCCCCAAGTAACTTTTGCCGCCACCGGTGCGGACCTCCGGGCGTGCCGCGTTCCTGACGGCAGGTCAGTTGCCCTTTCGCGCACCGTTGTCGAGCCTGGCCGGACGGGGTGAACCTGCGGGTCGACGCCGGGTCGGGGCCTGCCGGGGGCGCTGTTCCCCACCCGCGGTCGGCGGGTTGTCGCCCCCGGATGTGCGGGCGTGGCGTGGCCGGGAGGTCGGTGCGTCACGTTCCGATAACCCTGTGCACGGGGGTTGACCCTCTGTCAGGGCGGGTCCTAGCGTCGCAGCCGCGCCACAGATTTCGGCAATGATGCCGAAAAGTTTCGAAAGGCTTGATGCTCCGATGCAACGCCCCATCCGGCTCCCTCACCTGCTCGCGGGCGGCACCGCCCTGCTCCTCGGCCTGACACTGGCCGGCTGCGGATCCGACCCCGGCGCCGACGCCGAGGCCGTCGACAGCGGCACCGGCGAGATCCACGTGCTCGTCTACGGCGACGCCGCGAACAAGGTCGAGAAGCAGCTCGTCGAGACCTTCAACAAGACCTCCGAGGTGAAGGCCGTCCTGGACACCATCCCGGGCGCCGACTACCAGCAGAAGCTCCAGACCGTCATCAACACCAAGCAGGCGCCGGACGTCTTCTTCAACTGGGGCGGCGGCAGCATCAAGCCCTTCGTCGACGCGGGGCTGCTCATGCCGCTCGACGACATGATCGTCCAGGACCCCGGTCTCAAGGCCAACTTCCTGCAGTCGGTCTTCAACACCGCGGTCATCGACGGCAAGGCCTACGGCGTGCCGATGCGCGGCACCCAGCCCGTGCTGCTCTTCCACAACAAGAAGGTGCTCGCCGACGCGGGCCTCACGCCGCCGAGGACGTGGAGCGAACTGCTCGACGCCGTACGCACCCTGAAGGCGAAGGGCGTCACCCCCATCGCCCTCGGCGGCGGCGACCAGTGGCCCACCCTGATGTGGTTCGAGTACCTCTACGACCGCATCGCGGGCCCGAGCGGCCTCACCGACCCCGGCCTCTTCCAGAAGGCGCTGAACGGCAACCGGGACGCCTGGGCGGGCGACGACAGCAGGAAGGCCCTCCGGCTGATCCGGCAGCTCGTCGACGCGGGGGCCTTCGGCACCTCGTACGACTCGGTGAAGTTCACCGACGGGGGCTCCCCGGCGCTGCTGGCCCACGGCAGGGCCGCCTTCGAGCTGATGGGCTCCTGGGAGTACTCCACGCAGCAGGACGCCGCCCCGGAGTTCGCCGCGTCCGACCTCGGCTACGGCTCCTTCCCGACCGTCCCCGGCGGCAAGGGCGACCCGAAGAACGTCGTCGGCAACACCAACAACTTCTACTCCGTCGCCAAGCGGACCAAGCACCCGGCCGCCGTCGCGGAGTTCCTCAAGCTCCAGTACTCCGACGAGTTCGTGCAGGCGCAGTTGGGCGTCGGCAACCTGCCCACCACCACCAACACGCCGAAGTTCCTGGCCACCGCCCCCAACCCGGCCTACTCCACCTACCAGTTCGACCTGGTCAGGGCCGCGCCGTCGTTCGAGCTGTCCTGGGACCAGGCGTACCCGCCGGCGGCGAGCACGCCCATCCACCGGGCCGTCCAGGACTTCTTCGCCGGCCGGATCGACGAGAACGGCTTCGTCAAGGCCATGCAGGCCCTGCCGACGGGCTGATCCACGGGCGGGTCACGGCAGTTCCTCCTGAAGCTCCTCCTGCGGCACCGGTCGGCGGTGCCGCAGGAGGTACCACGGGCGGCCCGGCGGGGCCGGTCAGCAGAACCAGCCGTCCTGCACCCAGCCGTGCCGGTTGATGTCGCCGTAGGCGAAGCCGTACACCCAGCCGCTCTGGGTGCGCTCGACCAGGAACGTCTGGCCGGTGTACAGCGTGCCCGTCCAGGCGCCGCCGGGTGCGGTGCGGACGTACAGGTCGTGGGCGCAGACGGTCTCGCGCCGCCCGACGGTGCCGTCGGCGGCCAGGGCCGGTGCGGCCGTGAGCGTCGCCGCGGCGAGGGCGGCCGATGCCGCGACGGTGCGCAGGAGGGTGCGGGTGACGGTCACGGAGATGCTCCTCGGTCGGGCGGGTCGGGGGAGTGGGCGCGGCGTGCCGCGTCACCAGGAGCCGTAGCCGCCGAGGCACTCGATGCGCACGTAGCCCCAGTCGCCCTTGCCGAAGTCGAAGGTCGCCGCCCAGCCGTTGTAGACCGGGTGGGCGCCCCTGGTGTGGCCGACCTTGTTGCCGGCGCCGAGCACCCGGACCAGCCCCACCGGGCCGGAGGCGCTGTCGTAGTTGGCGTAGAAGCTCGCGCTCTGACAGACGATGACCGCGTGTTCGGGCGGGACGACCGCCCCGGCGGTGCCGGTGGCGGCGACGGAGGGTGCCGCCACGGCGGCGACCGCCACCAGGGCGCGAGCGAGGGACATCCGCATGGTCGGCTCCTCTGCCGGACGGTGCTCCTGACGGTGCGGCCGGGACGCGCCGGTGCCGTCGCGGCACGGGCCGTTCGTGCGCGGCGCGCGGTGCGGGCACCAGTGTGCCGTGTCCATGTCCACCCTGGGTAGGGGTGGTCGGTGAACTCCGGGTTTCCGGCCGCCGTGTCCGGGGCGGCCCGCGACGGGTCAGCCCGCGCCCGCGCCCGCCATCGCCGGGGCCGACAGCTCGGCGAGCAGGGCGATCCGCTGCGCCGTCCGCGAACCGGGCTCCGCGGTGTAGGCCACGATCAGGACGTCCGGGTCGCCGGGCAGGGTGAGGCTCTCGTAGGCGAAGTCGAGCGCGCCGGTGGCCGGGTGCCACAGGTGCTTGCGGCCGTGGGTCTTGTCCTTCACCCGGTGGGCCGCCCACATGGCGCGGAAGTCGCCGCTCCGGTAGGAGAGTTCGGCGATGAGCGCGGTCAGCCGGGGATCGTCCGGGTGCCGGCCCGCGTCCAGGCGCAGGAAGGCGACGGCGTCGGCGGCCACCTCCTCCTCCCAGCGGGTGAAGAGCGTCCGCGCCGCCGGGTCGAGGAAGATCTGCCGTGCCGCGTTGTAGCCCCCGGGCACGGCCGAGAAGCCGAGGAGGGCGTCGGCGATCGCGTTCCACGCGAGCACCTGCATCCGGCGGCCGAGGACGAAGGCGGGTGCGCCGCCCAGGGCGTCCAGCACCGACCGGACGCCCGGCCGGACGGCGGGCTGCGCGGGCGTCCGCGGCGCCGGAGGGCGGGCCAGGTCGAAGAGGTGCCGGCGTTCGACCTCGTCGAGGGCCAGCGCGCGGGCGACCGCCCCGAGCACGGAGTCGGACGCCGCGGGCCCCCGGCGCCCCTGCTCCAGCCGCACGTAGTAGTCGACGCTCACCCCGGCGAGCCGGGCGACCTCCTCGCGGCGGAGCCCCGGCACGCGCCGCGGGCCGTATCCCACCAACCCGACGTCCTGCGGGCGCAGCCGGGCGCGACGCGAGCGCAGGAAGTCCCCCAGGGCGTTGTCCATCGGCCCAGCTTACGGGCCGTCGGCCGGGCGAGCCTGGTACTGCCGGACCTACGACGGGCCGAGCCCTGGGCGGAACCCCGTGCCCGGGGCGAGGGTGGGACCGCCGACCCGTCCGGGCCGGCACCGGAGCCGACCGAAGGACACCCGCATGACCTACCCCTCCCTCGCCGGACGCACCGCCCTGGTCACCGGAGCGGCCAGCGGCATGGGCGCCGCCACCGCACGGCTCCTCGCCGCGGGCGGTGCCACGGTGGCGCTCCTCGCCCGGCGCACCGACCGCCTCGCCGAGCTGGCCGCGAAGATCGCCGCCGACGGCGGACGCGCCCTCGCGGTGACCGCGGACATCACCGACCGGCACGCGGTGCAGGGCGCCGCGGACACCGTCCGCACGGCGCTCGGCGGCATCGACCTCCTGGTCAACGCGGCCGGGGTGGCCCTGCCCAACCCGGCGGACCTGCACCGGCTCGACGAGTGGACGCGGATGGTCGACACCAACCTCACCGGCACCCTGCACGTCATCGACGCGTTCGCCGACGACCTGGTCGCCGCGGCCGCCGCCGGCCGGTCCGCGGACCTCGTCACCGTCTCGTCCGTCTCGGCCCGCACGACCTACCCGGCGTTCGCCGTCTACGCCGCCACCAAGGCCGCGGTCAGCCACCTGTCCGCCTCGCTGCGCACCGAGTACGGCCCGAAGGACGTGCGGGTGAGTGCGGTCGAGCCGGGCCTGACCGACACCGAGATCGTGCAGCACATCGACAACCCCGGGCTGAGCGCGCAGTTCGCCGCGATGATGGACGCCGTCCCGGTGCTGCGCGCGGAGGACGTCGCGGACCTGATCGCCTACACCGTCAGTCGCCCCCGGCACGTCCACCTCGCGCACTCGCTGGTCGTCCCGACCCGGGGCTGAGCCCGGGCCGGGATCGCCCCGCGGCCCGGGACCGAACCGCGGGTGCGGGCTGCGGGTCGGCTCAGCCGACGAGCAGCTGCCGGCGCAGGTCGCGCAGGTCGCGCGCGTCGAGGCCGAGGCCGGTGCGCAGGTAGCCGTCGAAGGAGCCGTAGACGCGGGTGACCTCGGCGAAGCCGGCGTCGAGGTAGGACGGGCGCACGTCGAGGAGGGCCTGGTAGGCGGGCCGCATCGACGCGGGCACCTGCTGGAGGGCGGCGGCGTTCTCGGCGGCGCGGTAGGTGTTGCTGGCGAGGTAGTCGGCGTTCACGGTCGCGCGGGGCACGCCGAGGGCGGTGAGGACGGCGGCGCTCGCCCAGCCGGTGCGGTCCTTGCCGGCCGTGCAGTGGTAGAGGACGGCGGCCGCGCCGCGGTCGGCGGCGGCGCCGACCAGCGTGGTGTACGCCGCGCGGCCGCTGTCGGAGGAGACCATGGTGCGCTCGACGTCCTCCATCATCTGCACCGCGGCGGCCTCCGTGGCGGGCAGCGAGCCGGCGATGCCGCTGCCGAGGACGTCCGCGACGACGTAGGTGGTGCCGGTGGGGACGCGGTCCGGGGAGGCCGCGCGCTCGGAGGCGGTGCGCAGGTCGATGTCGGTGCGGATGCCGAGGCGGCGGAGCGTCGCCAGGTCGGCGTCGGTGAGGCGGGCGAGGTCGCCGGAGCGGTAGAGGACGCCCATCCGTACCCAGTGGCCGCCGCTCGTGCGGTAGCCGCCCGCGTCGCGGAAGTTGGGGGCGGAGGCGAGGTGCAGGGAGCGGTCGGCGAGGGTGAGGGACGCGCCGTGGTCGGGCACGATCTCGAACCACCAGCGGTCCGCGCTGCCGAGTCCGGTGATCGTGGCGGTGTCGCTGCCGCGGCCTGTGGCGACGGCGTGCCGCCGGTCGATGTGCTGGGGGTCGCGGCCGGCGAGGACGGTGACGTGGCGGACGCCGGGGGCGGACCAGGCGACGGTGAACGAGCCGTCGGCCTGCCGGGTCACGGTCGCCGCGGTGAAGGGGATCGCCTGCGCGGACCGCGCCGGTCCGTGCGCGGCGGCCGGGTGGGCGGTGGCGGCGTCCGCGACGGAGGCGGTGCCGGCCATCGTGCCGAGGGCGAGCGCCCCGGCGAGGCCTGCCGTGACGAGCCGGCGGGCGGTGGGGCGGGCCGTGGGGTGGCCGGCGGCAGCGGCGGCGTTCAGGGGCTGGGACATGCTGTTCTCCAAGGTCAGGGCGGACATCTATACGTCTAGATGTCGGAGCTGACGCGCAGGGCGACCGCACGAGGAGCGGAGATGAACGTGACGTGTCGGCGCCGCTCCACCGCGCTGCCGTAGGATGCGCCGGGTGTTGCAGCGCCACGGGACCGTGCCCCTCTACCTCCAGCTCGCCCGGCACCTGCAGGGCCGCATCGACAGCAGGGACCTCCCCCCGGGCGCGCGACTGCCGAGCGAGTCCGAGCTCGCCGACCGGTACGCCGTCAACCGGCTGACGGTGCGTCAGGCCGTCGCCGAGCTCGACCGCGCCGGGGCCGTCGAGATCCACCGCGGCATCGGCACCTTCGTCCGCACACCGCCCACCCAGGTGTCCGTCGACGTCAGCCCGCGCAGCCAGCGGATCGCCTCTGGGAGCCCCGCCGCACCGGCCGACCCCACGGCCCCGCAGCCCGACCCGGCGACCGCCCGGGTCGAACGCGTCCTGCGCACCGCCGACACCGCCGAGGGCGAGGCGACCCGCGCCCTCGGCCTGCCGGCCGGGCACGTCCGCCGCATCGACACCCTCATCGACCCCGGGGGCAGCCCGCTCGCCGTCAGCAGCTACTGGCTCGCCGCCGACCTCCTGCCCGCCGTGCTGCCCGCGCTGGAGGACACCGCCAACCTCGCCGCCGCGCTCCACCGGGTGCTCGGCGAACCCGTGCGGTACGCCTGGCGGGCGTTCTCCGCGACCGCCGCCGACCTCACCGACGCCCCGCTGCTCGGCGTGCCGACCGGCCACCCGCTGCTCGTCCGCGAGGGCGTCAGCTGCACCGCCGACGGCACGCCGGTGTACTTCGTCCGGCGCCGCCTGCGCGGCGACGCCGTCCGTTTCGTCCTGCACTACCAGGACTGAGAGCCGAGAACTGAGGCCTGATGGCTGAGAACTGAGGGCCGGGAGCCCGGGCCAGACCGCCCGGGCCGGGCTCCCGGTCCTCCGGCGTCAACCCTGCGGCGGCGCCGTCCAGGCCGCCGACCCGGCCGGCGGCGGAGGCAGCACCGGCCACGCCGACCGGTCGGCGTCCGCCTCCCAGTACGGCACGTCGCCGTGGTAGAGGAGGTACGCCCAGTGCTCCGGCTCCTCGTGGCACACCAGGTCGGGGTACGGCTCGAACTCCACCGCCCCCCACTGCGCGTTCAGCCGGGCCACGGCCTCGGCCCGCGGGATACCGAAGAGCGCGCACAGCGCGTCGGCGACCTCGGAGAAGTACGCGGTCGTCTCCGCGTCGGCGTGCATCAGGAACGCGTCGCTCATACGAGCCCCGCGTACGAGTTCTGCATCAGGCTCGCTCCCCGGTCCGTGTAGAAGGCCATCTGGTGGCCGCGCAGCGTCATCGGGATGTTGGGATTGCGCAGCGCGGGCATGTTCATCAGCATTCTGCCCTCCACCATGTCGTAGTCGTGCATCGCGCCGCCGCCGCGGTTGTGGCGGATGAAGTCGCCGAGCGCCTGGTCCTCGTTCGCCCCGAACCGGCGGCTGTTCAGCGCGTCCAGCTCGTTGCGCGGCACCTGGAAGTGCATCACCGCGGGCCCGCCGTTGGTGTCGTTGCCCAGCCGCTGCGCCCAGCGCTCCGCCTGTCGGCGGTCGTTGGTGACGTAGAAGCCGCCGCGGCCGAAGTCCATCGGCCGGGGACGGAAGTTGGGGTTGATGCCGTTGTCGACGATCGACTGGGCACCGTTCCCGGTGGTGCCGTGGTAGAGGTTGACCATGCCCGCGTCCAGGCCGAGCGGGTCGCTCCACGCGTGCGGGTTCGGCACGTACCCGTACGGGTCGGGTCCGGCCTCCAGTCCGAGCGGGTCCGGGCTGATGTAGCGGGCGGTGCGCGGGTCGTAGTAGCGCAGCACGTTGTAGTGCAGGCCGGTCTCGGCGTCGGCGTACTGCCCGGGGAAGCGCAGCGGGCAGTCCGCGGCGCCCGGCACGGCCGGGTCGCCGGCGGCGGGCGCACCCCACAGGGTGGACCGCGCCTGCCACGCCACCGTGCCGTCCGCGCCGACCAGTTCGGTCGGCGCGCCGACCAGGTCGGTGACGATCGCGTGGAAGCGCCGGTCGACCTCGTCCTGCGGCAGCGCCCCGGCCGGCAGGTGCCGGCGGGTCTGCGCGACCGGCCGCTGCCCGCCGACGCTCCAGTCCCAGCTTGTCACGGTGGTGCCGGACGCGTCGGCGTGCACCTCCTCGGCGAGCTGCGCGCCGTCCCACGCGAACCGGGTCTGCGCCAGCACCGCGGTGCCGTCCGCCGTCAGGTGCACCTTGCCCGTCCGGCGGCCCGTCGGGTCGTACCGGTAGCGCCAGAGCGTCCCGTCCGGCACCCGCACCTCGACCAGCTGGTCGTGGCTGTCCCAGCGGTACTCGCGCACCTGCCGCCCGCCGGACAGCAGTCGGCGGGTCTCCCGGACCAGTCGCCCCTGCCCGTCGTACTCGTACGCGGTGCGCCCGGCCGTCCGCAGCCGGCCCAGCTCCAGCAGGCGTGCGCCGTCGCTGTCCTCGACGGCCGGGCCGGGGGCCTCGCCACGGGTGACGGCGCCCTCGCTGTCGTAGGCGTACCGCTCCGTCCAGCCCGCGCCGGTGACGGCCGTCACCCGGGCCGCCGCGTCCAGCTCGAACGTCCGGTCGCCGCCGTCCGGGCCGGTGATCCCGACGAGCGCGCCGTCCGCGCGGTAGTGGTAGCCGCGCCGCCGCGCCGGCCCGCCGGCGGAGGCCAGCGCCAGCGCGGTCAGGCGGTCGGCGGCGTCCCAGGTGCTGGTGAGTTCGGCGGCGCCGAAGGTGCGCCGCACCTCCCGGCCCGCCGCATCGTACTCGAAGGCGATGGTGCCGTCCGGCCCGGCGAGGGACTGCGGCAGCCCGTCCGGCCCGTAGCTCCACCGCGACTCCGTCCCGCTCGGCGTGCGGCGCAGCACCCGCCGGCCGGTGCCGTCGTACTGCGAGGTGACGACCGCGCCGTCGCACTCCTCGGTGAGGGGGCGGCCCGCGGCGTCGTAGGTGTGCCGCAGCACGCTGCTGCCGTCGGAGACCGTCAGCACGCGCCCGGCCGCGTCGTACGTGTAGCGGGTGGTGCGGCCGTCGGCGACGAGCTCGACCGTGCGGCCGCGCGCGTCGCGGCGGTACTCGACCGTCTGGCCCGCGCCGTTGGTGCGGGCGACGATCCGCCCGGCCGGGTCGCGGGTGTAGGCGATGCTGCGCCCGGCGAAGTCCGTCTCGCCGACGATGTCGCCGACCTCGTCGTACCGGTACGTCCACCGGGCGCCGTCGCCCCGGGCCACCTCGACCAGCCGCAGCTGGGTGTCGTAGCGGAAGGCGTACCGCGTGCCGTCCGGGGCGGTGCGGGCGGCGAGCCGGCCGAACGCGGTGTACGCGAACCGGGTGACCGCCCCGGAGGTGTCGCGGTGCTCGACGAGGTTGCCCTCCGGGTCGTAGCCCCACTCCTGGCGCGAGCCGTCCGGCTCGACCTGCCAGGCGGGCCGCCCCTCGACCGTCCAGCCGTACGAGGTGACCGCGCCGAGCGGGTCCGTCATGGTGGCCGGGCGGCCGAAGTGGTCGCGGACGACCTCCACCACCGCGCCCGTCGGGTCGCTGGTGCGCACCGGCAGCCCGGCCCGGTCGGTCGCCACGGAGGTGGTGCGGCCGAGCGGGTCGGTGACGGTACGGGCGTGGCCGCCGGGACCGTTGCGGTAGACCGTGCGGGCGCCGAGCGGGTCCGTGGACTCGGCCAGCGCGCCGTGCTCGTCGTACCGGTAGCGCCACTGCGCGCCGTCGAGCGCGGTCAGGGCGGTGATGCGGTGCTGCTCGTCGCGGACGGCCTCGCCGGCCGTGCCGTCCGGCAGGATGCTCACGGCGAGGTTGCCCGCGGCGTCGTAGCGGAACGCCGTGGTGCCGCCCAGCGGGTCCGTTCGCGACAGGAGGCGGCCGCGGTCGTCCCACTCCGTCAGCGCGACCGCGCCGTGCGGGGCGGTCTCGCGCACGGTGCGGCCGTGCTCGTCGAGGTGGAAGACGGTGCGGTGGCCGAGCGAGTCGGTCATCGTGGTGGTGCGCCGGACGTCGTCGTAGGCGAACACCGCGTCGAGGTGGCCGCCGTCGCCCCGGGTCTGCACGCAGCGGCCGGCCCGGTCGTACAGGTAGCGGTAGCGGTAGCCGAGACGGTCCGTCCAGGAGCTGATCCGGCCGGCGGGGTCGTAGGTGAACCCCATGGCGAGGCCCGAGGAGTTGGTGACGGCCGAGAGGTGGCCGTTGCCGTCGTAGCCGAAGCCGACCAGCACGATGTCGGGTTCGGCCGGCGCGGCGTCCGCGCCCGCGGTGTCCGGCTGGACGGCAGCCGCCTGGGCGGCATCCCCCTGGACGGTGTCCGCCGGTGCCTGCCCGGCCGCCACCGGGTCCGGTGCCGGTGGTTCGGCCGGGAGCAGCCGCAGACCGGTGATCCGCGGCCCGGCGGTGTCGATGCCGACCCGGTAACCGCCGCTGTGCCGCAGCTCGGTGGGCACGCCCCGCGGTCCGTGGAGGATCTCGATGCGGTTGCCCGCCCGGTCGGTCACCGCGGCGAGCGGCAGCGGCAGCGCCCCGGTGCGGCGCGTCGGCGGGCGGGCGCCGTCGGGCAGCGGGGCGAAGTGCCAGCAGGTGCCGGAGTAGGGGTCGGTGACGCGCAGTCCGCCGTCGGGGCCGTCCCAGGAGAGCGGCCAGGCCGGGCCCTGCACGGGCTGCACCTGCTGCCCGTGCGCGGGCACCGGGTAGACCAGCAGCATGCCGTCCTCGGTGGCGAACACCACGCCCTCGTCGTCGAGTTCGAGGTACTGGTCGAGGGTGGAGGCCCAACTCGGCCCGAACCAGCCGCCGCTGCGGTAGCTCGACACGTGCGTGCGGGAGAGCACCAGGGGCAGCACACCGGGCAGGGTGACGTCGGTCTGCGCCAGGACGACCTCGCCGGAGGCGATGTCGACCGGGTCGCTCCGGGTGTTGCGGCGGTTCGACTGGATGTCCGTCCGGCCGGGCCCGTCGGCGTTGCCGCGGAGGTCGGCCGGGGGCTTGGGCGGGGCGGGCTTCGGCGGGGTCGGCTTGGGCGCGCCGCCGCCGCTGCCGCTGCCTCCTGCGACGCTCGCCCAGCTCCGGGTGCCGGAGCCGGCGGCCGGGACGGTGCGCGGGGCGGGGGTGCCGCTGGTGATCCCGCCGAGACTCCGGGCGACGTCGGCCTCGTTGGCGCGGTGGTTGGCGGATGTCTGCTTCAGCCCCTTGCCGACGTCGTCGAGGTGTTTGCCCAGCGCCTTCTGGCCCTTGGTGACGGCCTCCATCAGCTGGTCGACGCCGGTCTCGGCGGCCTGCGCGAGCGCGCCCCGGCCCCGGGTGCGGCCCTGGGCCCGGCGCGCGCGGCCGAGATGCCGGTCGCCGGAGTCGTTCATCTTCTCGGAGTGCTCGCCGAACCTGCCCGCGAGGGTGTCGACTTCGAGGGGGTCGTGCCGGAACTCGCCGCTCATGCCTGGGTCCTCGTTCCGCCGATGCCCAGCTGGTCCATCGAGTCGTCGGCGCCGCTGCGCAGTCCGTCCTCGCCCGCCCGTGCGACCTCCGTCATGTCGACGCCGTCGCCGAGGCCGACGGCCTCGGAGCCGAGCTGGATGACGAGGTTCGCGGCCATGCCCGCGACGGCGCTGATGATCGGCCCGGTGGCGGCGGAGACCAGCTGTTCGACGATCTGCTCCTCGGCCTCCTTCAGCGCGCGCCGGACGATCACCCGGGTCGCCTGGGTGGCGCTGACCGCGGCGACCTCCGACAGGCCGAAGGTGAAGGGCGCCGCCGCCTGGGCGGCGATCACCTCGGCCGCCATGATGACGAGTTGGACGATGGCGGCGATCTTCGCGGCGGTGATGACGACGGCCACCCCGTCCAGCACGGCGGCCGCCACCCCGCAGCCGGTCACGAGCTGTTCGATGTGCTCACCGGAGAGTTTCTCCCAGTGCGCGTTGAAGGCCTCGGCCGAGGCTCCGGAGTTCGAGGCCATCATCCGCTGGACGGCCTGGTGCGACTCCGCCGCGTGATCGCGGATGTCCGCGGCGAACTCCCGTAGCGAGTCCGCCATCTCCCGGTAGTCGTCCTCGTCGACGTTCGGCCAGTCGATGCCTATCAGGTCGAGCACCCACGCCAGTTCGTCGGGCAGCACAACGCCCACCCCACCCACCCCCGTACATGTTCACGTTCGTCTTGCTGTGTACAGGGCAGGTTAACCTGAAAATATTACGGACCGTCATGTCGCCGGGTCCGTGTCGCGCGCGCCGTGCGGCGGCGACCGACCTGCCGGAAGCGGTAGTGCGGGGTGCGAGGCGGGATTCGGGTCTGCGAAACGGGCCGGGTGCGGAGACGGGTCGAGGGGGCCCGGCGGCGGTGTGTGCCTGCCGGGCCCCCTCGGGCGCCCCTGGTGGTCCCTGTCCGGCCACCGGGGCGGTGGGGGGAGTGGCTCGTGCCGGACGGGTGGTGCGGGTGGTACGGGTGGTGCGGGCGCTCGGGGGGAGCGGCCGGTTTTTAGTACCAGTGGTGGGTCTGCCAGAAGGACCAGGCGGCGTTGGGGCTGCCGTAGCGGGAGTTCATGTAGTCGTAGGCCCACTTGATCTGGGTCTTGGGGTTGGTCTTCCAGTCGGCTCCGGCGGAGGCCATCTTGGAGCCGGGCAGTGCCTGGGCGAGGCCGTAGGCGCCGGAGGAGGGGTTGGTGGCGTGGACGTTCCAGCCCGACTCGTGGCTGATGATCTGCTTGAACGAGGCGAGCTGGCCGGCGGGGACGATCTGCGCGGCGATGCTCTGCGGGGAGGCGGTCGCGGCGGTGGCGGTGGCGGGCATGAGGCCGGCGCCCAGGGCGGCGATTCCGGCGGTGCCGGCGAGAAGAGCAGCGGAAGTGCGCATACGAAGCTTGAAAGCGGGCATGAAGAGCTTGACCTCGATCAGGTTGGGCCGGTGTCCCGTCCGCCGACCTTCCCGGGCCGGACAGGGGCCGTGGGAGCGAGGGCGGGACTCGGCGATTCGCCGCACCCGGCGGGACAGGTGCCGGTACGGCTTCGACTCGGCCAAAGCTGCCAGACCACCCCGGGCCCCGCCAAGACCCCCGGCTACGACCCTCCGTCGTAGACCGGCCCCGACGGTGCGCCCGGGAATGCACTCCGCCGCCGAGGGCCCCCGCCGATGACCGGGCGCCGGTCCGTGCCGTCCGACCTGCGGGGACGTGCCGCGGCGGATGCGTGCCGCGCGGTGGCGAGCCCGCCGCCGTACTGCCCGTGCGCCGCTACTACCCACCGTCGTGGAAGGGTCGTTCGTGTGAGGACCCTCACCGGGGGCCCCGGCCCGCCCGTCACCCGGTGAACTCCTGCCACCACGCGCGGTCGCGACCGCCGACCCCGAATGCGACCGCCGCCACACCGCCGCCGGCCCGGCCGCGGCCGAAAAGCGTTGGCGCGGACGCCCGTTCCCCGGCAGGCTCCGCGCGATGAACGATGCGACGCCCGACGGACCGCACGCCCCGCACCCCGAGCCCGCCCCGGATCCCGGCCAGGCCTACGCGCCGGTCTCCACCCTCCGCGGGCTGCTGCAGCGCGGCCGCGGCCTCGGAGCCGCTGCCGCGCCCCGCGACTCCGGGGCCGCCGCGCCGGTGCACGAGATGATCCGGCAGGACTGGAGCTGGGACTCCCTCGTGGACGAGCGCCACCTCTACCTGGCCCGTCTGGTCCGCGACCTCGACCTGCCGACCGGCCCGATCGCCGATCTGCTCACCGGCGACGCGGACGCCCGCGAACAGGCCACGGGGGTGCTGGAGCTGCTCGCCCTCTCCGGTTCCCTCCCGGCCCGCGAGGCGCTGCGGACGTACATCAGGGAGGGCGAGCACTGGACGGACGTCCTCGAAGCGGTCGCGCGCCGATGGCCGGCAGCCTGGTGGGACGACCTGGCGGGCACGGCGCGGGCCCGGCTCACCGGCGAGGAACCGCTGCTCCGGTGCTCCGAGCCGTGGACCCGCTGGGGCCTGCCCGCGACAGCGCCCGCACCGCCCCCGCGGCCGCGGGTACGCGCCGTCGAGGTGGAGGCGAGCAGCCGCCGTCTCGTCGCCGTGCTCGCCGACCCGGCGGCCGACCCCGCCGCCCGGGCCGCCGCCCTGCTCAGGCTGGCCCACCGCCCGGGTCGGCCGGACCTGCTGCCGCTCGTGCCCTCGCTGGGCTCGGCGGACGGCGAGCGGCCGCTGTCGGGGCTGCCGCGCGCGGTCTCCCGGATCGGCGCCCCCGCCGTGCCCGCCGCCCGCGAGTGGGCGGCCGACGGCAGGCCCTGGCTGGCCCGGATCGGCCTCGCCGTGCTCGCCCGGCACGGCGAGCCGCGCGACCTGCCCGTCCTGGTGGCCGCCCTGGAGGCGAACTGGCGGGAGCGTGCCTGGTGCGGCCCCGAGACCCTGGCGGCGGGCCTGGCCCGGTGCGGCCCGGCCGCGGCGGAGGCCGTCCCCGTACTGCGCCGGTTCTGGCTGCGTACACCGCACTCGTACGAGCGCCCCGCCTACCTGCGGGCGCTCGCCGCGATCGACCCATCCGGGCTGGACGAGGCGCACGTCGAGTCGCTGTGGGACTGCCAGGCCGAGGCCCGCCTGCTCGGCATCGCCGAGGCCCCCGACCGGCCGGGCGTACGGGAGCAGGTCGCCGCTCTGCGCGACGACCCGATGGAGGAGCCCGAGGTGCGGGCCGCCGCCGCGCGCCGCAGCGCCGACGCCGGAGGGTGAGGACACCGCCCCTCACCCCGCCCTCCGGCTCCGCACCCCCCGGCGCGGCCCGTCACCCGTTGCGTGCCGCCTCCGGACCGGTGATCCGCCGCAGCACCGGCAGGGTGGAGGCGATGATCCCGAGCGATGCAGCCAGCGCGAGCCCGCTCAGCCCGTAGAAGGAGAGGCCCGGCAGCACGAGGTCGTAGTGCATCTGCGAGGTGAGGAACATCTGCGCCGCGAGGAATCCCGTGCCCGTCGCGACCACCGCCGCGACCAGCAGCGGCAGCGCGCTCTCCAGGGCGATCACCCGCTGCAGCAGGCCGAGCGGCGCGCCGGTCAGCCGCAGCATCGCGAACGGCCGCCGCCGGTCGGACAGCCCCGCGACCACGCCGACCGCGAGGCTGCACCCGGCGATGGGCAGGGTGGTGAGCAGCACCACGTCGGCGAGCCGCCGCCAGCCCGCCAGCTCCTGCTGCTGGGACGAGCCCCAGTCGCCGACCGTCCGGGCCTGCTGGGCGGGGAAGGCGCGGGTGAGCACGGTGCGGGTGCGTTCCATGGCGGCCGTCGACCCGTCGGTGGTCGCGTACACCATCTGGACGGGCAGCCGGGCGACGCTCTCCGGGGCGATCGCGGCGGCCGGCCACTCCGTGCCCGTCTTCGCGCGCAGGTCGAGGAACTCGTACAGCGGCACGGCCGCGACGCTCGCCCCGGCCGGGCAGTGGCCGACGACGGGGATCTGTGCGAGGTCCGAGCAGAGCACCAGCCCGGGGGCCCAGCGGCGGGCCGGGTCGGCCTCGATCCCGATCCGGTCGGGGTTGGCGTGGACGACGGCCAGGCCGCGGGCGCCGGGCACGGCCCGGAGGCCGGCGAGGACCCGCTCCGGCACCGAGTCGGCCATCGGCGGCTCGTCGAGCATCGCGCCGTGCTCCACGGCGGCGCGGGTCAGCGGATCACCCGCGAGCCCGCCGCGGTTGGTGTCGATGGTGCCGATGATGCCGATGGTGGCGCTGGTCACGAACAGTGCCAGCACGAGGCCGCTGACGGCGCGGAACCCGGCCTTCGGGTCGTCGGCGAGCCGCCGGACGGCGATCAGTGTGGCCGGCCGGCGGGTGTGCAGGGCGACGGCCCGGGCGGCGGTCATGGTCAGCCACGGCCCGGCGACCACCAGGCCCAGCATGATCAGCAGGAAGCCGGTGAGGTAGGCGGCGGTCTGCGCGTTCGTGGACTCGGGGCGGCGGCCGACGAACCAGGCCAGCTCGGCCAGGCCGGCCAGCAGCGGCCCGAGCCGCCAGGCCTGCGGGGGCCGAGGCGTCACCCGGCGGCTGACGCCGAGCGGCGAGACGACGACCCGGCGCAGGGCGAGCCGGGCGGCCACGGCGGCCGCCACCGGGACACCGACGGCGACCGCCGCGATCTGTACGGCCGTGAGGGTCAGGTCGGTGGTGAAGAAGCGCTCACCGGTGAACGGCACGGTCGCGACGACGGGCCGGAGCGCGGCGAACACGGCGAAGCCGGCCGCCGTGCCGACCGCTGCGGCGAGGGTCGACTCGACCGTGGAGATCACCGAGATCTGCCGGGGGGTCGCGCCGACCAGCCGCATCGCGGCGAACCGCTGCTCACGGGTGGCCGCGGAGAGCCGGGTGGCGGTGCCGATGAACATCACCACCGGGAAGATCAGCGCGCCGGCGACCACCGACAGGATGAGCGTCATGGCGTCACCGCGGACACCGAGACCGGGGCAGTCCTGGCAGCGGGCGGGGAGCGAGTCGGCGACGGCGGTGACCGACCGGACGTCCGGCACGGCGCGGAGCTGCTCCGGGGTGCGGCCGACGACGGCGACCAGCGAGTCCGGCGACTGCAGCGCCTCCTCTCCCAGCAGCCCGGCCATCCGGCCGGGCAGCCGGTCCGCGAGCAGGTCCGCCGGGGTGTCGCGCAGGAGGTCGGCGAGCGCCGGCGAGGCCCGGTACTCCCCGGGCGCCGGCACCTGCGACAGACCGGGCGGGACGGGCGAGGTGGGGCCCGTCGCGGCGACGTCCACCTCGACGATCGGCCGGCCGGCGTAGTAGTCCTCGTGCGCCCGCCACAGGAGAGGGGCGACGTCGGCCGTTGCGGTGTTTCCGGCCGACCCGCTGTTGAGCCACAGCAGCCGGTCGTTGGCCGCGGCGACGGCGTTGATGCCGGCGAGCGTGGAGAGCAGCAGGCCGACGCCGATCGCCACGGCCGCCGCGATGACGACGAGCCGGGCCACGGCCTCCCGTCCGCCGCTGACGGCGAGGCGCAGCGCGAACCGGATCACGAGGCGAGCCGCTCGGTGCGCAGGGAGGTCGCCCGGCCGTCGCGGACGACGGCCTCGCGGTCGGCGAAGGCCGCGACCCGCGGCTCGTGGGTGACCAGGACGACGGTGGTGCCCTCCGCGCGGGCGGCGGCGACCATCAGCTCCATCACCTGCTCGCCGGTCAGGGAGTCGAGGGCGCCCGTCGGCTCGTCCGCGAACAGCACCTGCGGGCGGGTGACGAGTCCGCGGGCGAGGGCGACGCGCTGCGCCTGGCCGCCCGACAGTTCGCCGGAACGGCGGTGCTCCAGCCCGTCGAGGCCGAGCCGGGCGAACCACGGGCGGGCCTCGGCGAGGGCGGAGGCGCGGCGGGCGCCGCCGAGCAGCAGCGGCAGGGCGACGTTCTCCTCCGCGGTCAGTTCGGGGACGAGCTGGCCGAACTGGAAGACGAAGCCGAACCGGTCGCGGCGCAGGGCACTGCGCCGGGCCTCGTCGAGGGTGTCGATCCGCAGGCCGTCGACGTGCACCTCGCCCGCGTCCGGCACGAGGATGCCGGCCAGGCAGTGCAGCAGGGTCGACTTGCCGGAGCCGCTGGGACCCATGACGGCGAGCATCTCGCCGGCGTCGACGGCGAGGTCGGCCCCGCGCAGGGCGGGCGTCTCGCCGAAGGAGAGTTCGAGGCCGCGGGCCTCGATGAGGGCGGTCATGGACGTACCTCCTGCGCGAGCGCGTCGAGACGGGCGGCGGTCAGGTCGATCCACCGCAGGTCGGCCTCCAGGTGGAAGAGGCCGTGGTCGGCGAGCAGGGCGTCGACCAGTGCGCCGTTGCGGCGCAGTTCGGTGAGTTCGCGCATGCGCTGCATGTGCGCGGCGCGCTGGGTGTCGAGGTACTGCCCGGCGTCGCGCCCGAGCATCAGGGCCAGCACGACCTTGGTGAACAGCACGGTCTGCAGGTGCGGTTCGGCCGCGACGGGCTCGGTGAGCCAGGTCTCGAACTCCGTCACCCCGGCGTCGGTGATGACGTACCGCTTGCGCTCGGGCCCGTCGCCGGGCTCCGCGTCCGCGGCGACGACCTTGCCGTCGCGGGCGAGGCGTCCGAGCGTCGCGTAGACCTGGCCGTACGGCAGCGGTTTGCCCCGGCCGAAGAGGGCGTCGTAGTCGCGCTTGAGGTCGTAGCCGTGGCTGGGCTCGCGCTCCAGCAGGCCGAGAAGCGTCAGGGGAACACTCATGGGGCGACCGTACACCACGTGTATACACTCGGTGTATACATCGCGGGAATGCGCCCGAACCGGGCCCTGCGGACAGCGCGCCCCCGACCGGAGGGAAGCGCCCCGGCAGCCGTCACCGCTCCCGGGCGACGCGCGGCCGGGCAGGCGGCCGGACAGACAGGCGGGCAGGCAGGTGGATGGACGGGCAGGCGGGCAGGCCGGCAGGTGGACGGACAGGCAGACAGGCGGGCAGGTGGACGGGCCGTCAGACCCGCAGGGCGTGCAGGACGCTGTCGTGCCCGGCGTACACCTGACGGCCGTCCGTGTCGAGCTGCCAGTAGCCGGCCCCGGGGGCGTAGTCCTGGAAGGTCCACCGGAGTTCGCCGGTGGCGGCGTCGAGCGCGGCGATGCCGCCCGTCCGCGGGCCGGGCACGAACAGCGTGCCGCCGGCGAGGACGGGCCGGCAGCGGGCGTCCGGACGGAAGGGCAGCCGGCACGACCACACCTCGCCGCCGTCGCCGACCGCGTGACGGGTCACCACCCCGTCGTCCCGGGGCACGAACAGCGCCCCGCCCGCCGCCAGCGGCCGAAGACGCCGCCATGCCGCGTCGGCCGGCGGCAGCGACCACGCCGGCCCGCCGTCGGCGAGGCGCACCGCCCGCAGACCGGAGCCGCGCTGCGCGACGTACACCCGGGTCGCGTCGGTCTCCGTCCAGCGCAGTGCCTGGTCGGCGGCGACCAGCCACCGGCGCGAGCCGTCCGCGGTGTCCAGGGCGACCAGTTCGTCGCGGCTGCTCCGCGCCAGCAGCAGGCCGCCGGTGGCCGGCCGCAGGTCGAGCAGCTGCCCGCCGCCCTCGCCGGCCGGGCGCACCCAGCCGGCCGCGCCCGGGCCGGTGCCGAGCCCGAACACCAGCGGCGCCGCGGGGCCGCCGGCCGCCGCCCGGCCGTACGCGGTGCCCTCCGCCCAGCCGTCCAGGGCGAACGCGGCCGAGCGGCCCAGCAGCCCGGTCGCGGCGGCCTCGCGGTCGCGCACGCCGTCGGTGAGGCGGTAGCCGTGGACGGTCGTCGCCGTCGTGGAGTACACCCGGCCGCCGCCCACGACCAGCCGGTCGGGGTCCGGTGTCCCGCCGGTCGGCCCGGGCGCGGGGCGGCGGCCTTCGGGGAGGCGGAGCGTGTGCCGGACGGAGCCGGTCGCCGGATCGAGCAGCAGCAGCGCCGCAGCGGTGACGTAGGCGGCACTCGGCAGGGTGCCGACCAGCCGCTCGGGGGTCCGTGGTCCGGGGCCGTCGATGCTCCACACCGGCGCGGGGCCGGAGAAGAGGCGCGGCTCGCGCGGCGGTCGGCCGTCACGGGTGAGCCGCCAGGCCGCCGCGCCGCCGAGAAGGGCCGCGCCGGCGCCGAGCAGCACCCGCCGCCGGCCCGGGGCCGCGGGTGGCTCGTGGAGCTCCTCGCCGGCCGGCACCGCGGAGGCCGGCCACGTGTCGCCGGGCGCCGGGTCGAGTGCTGTGCCGCCCGCCGGGCCGCCGGACCATTCGGACACGGACGCCCCCTCCCCGTGCGGCCCCGGCCGGGCCGTCCCCGCCGGGAGGATAGCCGCAGCACCCGGGCCGGGGACCCGCCGGGGGAGGGGTTGCCGGGCCGCGGCCGGGCCGGGCTGGGCCGAGGAAGCGGTGGCGGGGCCCGGCGCCGGAGGGCTCAGGGCCGTCCGGCGTCGCCCTTGCGCTCGACCAGCTCGTAGAGCTCGCCGTCGGGCGCCCGGAAGTGCAGGTAGCGGTCACGCGCGTTCTCGCCGACCGGACCCGTCTCGACGCCGGCCTCCCGCAGGGCCCGCCCGGCGGCGTCGAGATCGTCCACCAGGAAGCCGACCGACCGTGCCGTGTCACCCATCCCGCCCGGGGACGCCACCGCGAACACGGACCCGTCGGGCAGGTCGAACAGGTCGGCCTCGACCCCCTCCACCCTGCTGACGGGCAGGGCCAGCGTGTTGCGGAGGAACCGGGCCATCTCAGGGCGGTGCGGTGTCGAGGAACCGGCGAAGGTCAGTCCGAGGATGCGCATGCCGCCCATGCTGCCGCAGTGCCGGAGCCGGCGTCCCGCCGGGTGCAGGAGCGGGCGGGCGCAGGCTCGTGCGCCGGGGCGGAGGCGGCGGGGCCCGGACACCGTACCGGCCGGGGTCAGCGCGCCCGCCGCCGTCGGCGGGCCGTCCCGACCATCCTGCGGACGGCCCGCCGCACCGGCCGCCTCGCCGGGCCGGCCACCGTGCGGGGCCGGAGCGCGACCGCCCCGCCCGCCCCGCCCGCTGTCGGACCTGCCGGACCTGTCGGACCTGCCGGACCTGCCGAGGGGCGGCGGCCGCCCCGGCCCGTGACCGCCGCTGCGCCCGCGAGCACCACCGCGGTTCCCGCCGCGGCGCCCGCCGCCCACCAGGCCGCGCCGATCCCGTCGTCACCGGCGGGCAGCGGGGTGGCCCGGGGGAGTTCGTCCGGCGCCGCGGCGGCGGGCTGCGCGCCGTCCGGTGCCAGCACGCCGACCGGCCGGACCCGGCCGGCCGCGGCGAAGCCCCAGTCGAGCAACAGAGCGGCCTCGTCGTAGACCGTGCCGGAGGATTCCGGGTGCATCACCGTGACGAGCAGCGTGCGGCCGTCGCGGACGGCCGCGCCGGTGAAGGTCGCGCCCGCGTTGGTGGTGTAGCCGTTCTTCACGCCGATCAGGCCGGGGTAACTGCCCAGCAGCCGGTCGGTGTTGGCGATCGCGTAGCTGCTGCGCACCCCGGTGGCGAGGTCGACCGCGCCGGGGAACTCCGCGGTGCGCGTGGCGCAGTAGCCGCGGAAGTCCGGGTCGCGCAGCCCGGCGCGGGCGAACAGCGTCAGGTCGTACGCCGAGGAGACCTGGCCGTCCTCGTCGTAGCCGTCCGGCGTGACCACGTGGGTGTCGAGGGCCTGCAGCGCCTCCGCGCGGGCCTGCATCTGCGTGACGGTCCGGGCTATGCCCCCGTTCATCCGGGCGAGGACGTGGACGGCGTCGTTGCCGGAGCTGAGGAACACCCCGCGCCACAGGTCCTGGACCCGGTAGCCCAGACCCTCCTTGACCCCGACGAGGCTGCTGCCCTCGCCGATGCCGGCGAGGTCGGCCGTGGTGACCTGGTGCACCAGCGACCGGTCGAACTTCGGCAGCAGCGTGTCGGCGAAGAGCATCTTCAGGGTGCTGGCGGGCGGCAGCGGCAGATGCGCGTTCTGCGCGGCGAGCACGTCGCCCGTGGTGGCGTCGGCCACCAGCCAGGCCAGCGCGGTGAGTTCGGACGGCAGGGCCGGAGCGCCCACCAGCGGGTCGGCCTGGACGCCGGAGCGTCCCAGCCGAGGGCCGCCGACGGGGGAGACCGCGCCCTGCGGGCGGCCCGTGGCGGCGGCGGGGACGGCGGGGGCGAGCAGCGGCCCCACACCTATCGCGGCGGCCGACACCAGGCATATGAGGTGACATGACAAGCGCACGCTGCGACCGTACCCACGGCCTCCTCCGGCCCGCCCCCGTACTGCGCCGTCCGGGAACGCCGCCCCGCGGACGGGAGCGACCCGCCCCGGCGGGAGCGGGTTCCTCGACGCCCGCCGGGCCGGATGCCGTCCGTATCGCGGCCGTATCGCGGCCGTATCGCGGCCGTATCGCCGCCGGGTGCGGTCCGGGTGCGGTCCGGATGCGGGCCGGCGGGGATCGCGGGAGGGTGGTGTCGGTGTGTGTCCACCCGTCGAGTCCCCTGGAGTTCACCGTCATGACTGCGCGGCCCCTGGCTCAGATCGGCGTCACCGGATTGGCCGTCATGGGCCGCAACCTGGCGCGCAACTTCGCGAGACACGGTTACCGCGTCGCGGTGCACAACCGGACCGCGTCGCGCACCTCCGCACTCGTCGAGGAGTTCGGCGCGGAGGGCGCGTTCGTCCCGGCCGGGTCGGTGGAGGAGTTCGTGGCGGCACTCGAACGGCCCCGCCGCCTCGTGATCATGGTCAAGGCGGGTGCGCCCACCGACGCGGTCATCGAGGAGCTGGTGCCCCTCCTCGACGAGGGCGACATCGTCGTGGACGGCGGCAACGCGCACTTCCTCGACACCCGCCGCCGCGAACAGGCCCTGCGCGAACGCGGACTGCACTTCGTCGGCGCCGGCATCTCCGGCGGCGAACAGGGCGCCCTCGAAGGTCCCAGCATCATGCCCGGCGGCACCGACGAGGCGTACCGGGTGCTGGGCCCGCTGCTGGAGGACATCGCGGCCGAGGTCGACGGCGAGCCCTGCTGCACCCACGTCGGGCCGGACGGCGCCGGACACTTCGTGAAGATGGTGCACAACGGCATCGAGTACGCCGACATGCAGCTCATCGCGGAGGCCTACGACCTGCTGCGGCACGCCGGGGGACGGCAGCCCCGCGAGATCGCGGACATCTTCCGGGAGTGGAACGGCGGCCGGCTGGAGTCGTACCTCGTCGGGATCACCGCGGAGATCCTCGCGCACACCGACGAGGCGACCGGCGAGCCCTTCGTCGACGTCGTGCTCGACCGGGCCGAGCAGAAGGGCACCGGGCGGTGGACGGTGCAGACCGCACTCGAACTCGGCGTGCCGGTGAGCGGCATCGCCGAGGCGGTGTTCGCCCGGTCCCTCTCCGGGCACGCCGGACTCCGCGCCGCCGCCGCCGACCTGCCCGGCCCCACGGAGACCTGGCTCGACAGCGCCGCCGCCGACCGGTTCGCCGAGGACGTCGAGCAGGCGCTGTACGCGTCGAAGATCGTCGCGTACGCGCAGGGGTTCCAGCAGATCCAGGCGGGCAGCGAGGAGTACGGCTGGGGCGTCGACCCCGGCGCCATGGCCACGATCTGGCGGGGCGGCTGCATCATCCGGGCCCGCTTCCTCGACCGGATCAGGGCGGCGTACGAGGGCGGCGGCGACCTGCCCACCCTGCTGACCGACGACCACTTCCGCACGGCGCTCGACGGCGCCCAGTCGGCGTGGCGCCGGGTGGTGTCCACCGCCGCCCAGCTGGGCGTGCCCACCCCGGGCTTCTCCACCGCCCTCGGGTACTACGACGGCCTGCGGGCCCGGCGCCTGCCCGCGGCGCTCGTGCAGGGGCAGCGCGACTTCTTCGGCGCCCACACCTACCGGCGCACCGACCGGGAGGGCACCTTCCACACCCGCTGGGAGCTCGACGGCCGGCCCGAGGAGGAACGCTGACCGGCGGCCGCCCCGGCCCGTCCTGCCCGGCCCGTGTCGGCCCGTGTCGGCCCGTGTCGGCCCTGGCCGGGCGGACGGCCGCCGTCAGCTCACCGGCACCAGCAGCACCGGGTCGCTCGTCGGCTGCGGGGAGCCGCCGGCCGGTTCGAGGGTGACACCGATGCCGGTGGCCTGACCGAGCGGGCCGTCCAGCAGCCGGGCGCCCTGGGCCGACGCCATCAGCCCCGCCGGGCGGAAGTCGCCGCCGTCGGCGAACCACAGCTCGTACGTCGTGCCCGACGGCAGCGCCGGCAGGCCGGTCGTGAGGAAACCCGCCCGGTTGCGGCTCTCCGACCAGACGGCGGTGCCGGTGCCCTCGCCGTCGGCGGCCGTCGTGGTCGCCGTCCGGGCGTCCGGGGCCGTCAGCAGGGCGCTGAACCGGTCGAGCTCGGTGTGCAGGCGGCCGGCCTCCGCCCGGCTCTGCCGGGCCTCGTCGTGCTGCTGGACGGCCACCCCGCCGAGCACGGCGGCCGCCGCCAGGCAGGCCGCCAGGGCGAGCCCGGTCCAGCGCCGGGGGTGCGCGAGCCTGCGCCTCGGCGTCCCGGACGGTACGGCCGCCCCGGCGGGCGGCAACTGGCGGAGGGTTCCGATCGCGGCCAGCGCGCGGTCCTCCGCGCCGGGCGGGACGGCGGACGCCTCGCAGGCGGCCAGCCGCGCCAGGGTGGCGGCGAACCCGTCCACCTCCGCCGCACACACCTCGCAGCCGGCGAGGTGCTCCTCGAAGGCCAGCCGCTCCTCCGGCCGGAGGGCGTGCGCGGCGTAGGCGCCGCTGAGCGCATGCAGGTCGGGGTCGTTCATGATCCCACCCCCAGGCAGTCGCGGAGGCGGATCAGCCCGTCGCGGATCCGGGTCTTGGTGGTGCTCAACGGCGCGTGCTGCAGTTCGGCCACCTGCTGGTACGTCAGCCCGCGGTAGTACGCCAGGGTCAGCGACTGCCGCTGCACCTCGGTCAGGGCCTTCAGGCAGTGCCGTACGCGCTCGCGCTCCAGGCTGTCCTGCACCTTCTCGGCGACCTCGTCGAAGGCCGTCGTGTGCTGGTGCGCCGCGGCCCGGGCCTCGCGCTCCGCCGAGGCCTGCGCCTGACGGACCCGGTCGACCGCACGGTGGTGCGCCATCGTCAGCACCCAGGCGACCACCTCGCCGCGCTCCGGCCGGTAGCGCGCCGCCGCCTGCCACACCTGGAGCATCACCTCCTGCGCGACCTCCTCGGACTGCGCCGGGTCGCGCAGGATCCGGCGCACCAGGCCGAACACCTGACCGGCCACCGACCGGTACACCAGCCGGTAGGCGTCGTGGTCGCCGACGGCGACCTCGGCCATCAGCTCCCGGAGGCGGTGGTCGTCCGGCCGGCGGGCCGGTGCCGGGCAGGGATCGCTCATCGCGCGGCCCTCCGCGTGCAGCCCCTGCGGACGGGCCCGGGGACGTGCCCGCGGACGGGCCCGCGGACGCGCGGTGCGTCCGGGCGGGTGCGGTGTCGGCGGGGTGCCGGTCGGCGGGGCGCGGATGCGGCGGACACGGGGGCACCTCCTGGCGGGCGGCGGGCGGCGAATGGGGGAGGACGGTTCGCGGACGGTTCGCGGACGGGGCGTCGGGAGGGCCCCGTACAGGTAGTTCGAAGCCAGGCCCGCCCTGGACGGGACCGGGCGCCGCAGCCGCTCGCGGGACCTCCCGATCATCGCCGTTCGTCCGCGACCCCGCCCGTCGTGTCGGTCGTGCAGCGGACCGGGTGCGCGGCCGCGCCGCACTCCGCCGGGGCTGCTCCCCGGAGTGCGGCGACGGGCACTCCCCGCCACCGCCCGGTGCGGGGGCGGTCCCGCCGGAGCCCCGGGGTGCGGGCTACCCTCGCACCATGCCGATGCCCAGGACCGCGCCGTTGAGCGTTGACGCGATGATCGAAGACCTCAAGGCGCTCGTCGAGGTCGAGTCCCCGTCGCGTGACGCCGACGCCCTCACGGCATCGGCCAAGGTCGTCGCCGAGGTCGTCGAGAGCCGCCTCGGCGGTCGGGCCGTCCTCGTCGGGAGCGAGGCCGGGCCGCACGTCCACTGGTCGGGTGGCGGCGAGCCCAAGGTGCTCGTCCTCGGCCACCACGACACGGTCTTCCCGCTCGGCACCCTCGAACGCCGTCCGTTCGCGGTCGAGGACGGGCGTGCCACCGGCCCCGGCGTCTTCGACATGCTCGGCGGTCTGGTGCAGGCCGTGCACGGCCTCGCGACGCTCGACGACCGGACGGGCGTGGAGATCCTGGTCACCGCCGACGAGGAGGTCGGCTCCCGCACCTCCCGGGCCCTGCTGGAGGAGCGGGCCCTCGCCTGCGGCGCCGTCCTCGTCCTCGAAGGTGCCGCCGACGGGGGCGCCCTCAAGACCGGCCGCAAGGGCTGCGGAACGTTCCAGGTGACCGTCACCGGGCGGGCGTCGCACGCGGGCCTCGAGCCGGCGGCCGGCATCAACGCCCTGATCGAGGCGGCCCACCAGGTGCTGGACATCGCCGCGCTCGGCCGGCCCGACATCGGCACGACCGTCACCCCGACCGTCGCGTCCGCGGGCACGCTGGACAACGTCGTCCCCGCGGAGGCGACCGTCGTCGTCGACGTCCGGGTCGAGTCGGCGAGCGAGAAGGCGCGGGTCGAAGCGGCGTTCGCGGCGCTGGCCCCGCACCTCGACGGGGCGGAGATCGCCGTCCGGGGCGCCGTCGGCCGGCCCCCGATGCCCGAGTCGGCGTCCGCCGGGCTCCTCGCGGTGGCACGGCAGCTGCTGCCCGGCCTCGAAGGCGTCGCAGTCGGCGGTGGGAGCGACGGCAACTTCACGGCCGCCCTGGGCGTGCCGACCCTCGACGGCCTCGGAGCGGTCGGCGGCGGCGCCCACGCCGACCACGAGTACCTGGTGGTCGACGCCATGGCCGAGCGGGCGAACCTCGTCGCCGGACTCGTCCGGGCGATCCAGAACGCGTAGACCGACCGGCGGGGTCCACCGGGGCGCCGCGGTCGCCTGGCAGACGGGCAGGCGGGCAGGCGGGCGCGCGTGGCGGAGGGGGCCGGGAGCGGGCTCAGCCGTGGAGGAAGGCGGAGACCTCGGCGAACGGTGCGGCCGTGCCGGGCGTGAAGCGCCTGGTCTCGCCCCGGAAGGAGCGGGCTTCGAGCCAGCTCTGCGCTGCCGCGGCCGGGAGTACGTCCAGGAGCATCCGGAGGTCCGCGGATCCGAAGACCTTGAAGGTCGGCGTCCGCCGGTAGAAGGACGGCTGGACGTCGAACCTGAGGTCGACGACCGGGTGCGGCTGCCGGCTCCAGCCGCTGTGGGGCAGTGCACCGTGGCCGTGGATCCGTGCGTCGACGAGGACCTCCGGATCCGCGTCGCCGATCTCGCAGTCGAAGATCGGGAAGGCTGTCGCGACGCGCGCCGCGACGGCCGGATACGCGACGCAGGACCGCCCGAGCGCCGGCGAGCAGAACAGGGCGTGCCCGAAGGGGCCCACCGGCTCCGGCAGCGGCACCTTGTGGTGGGACCGCCCGTCGAAGGGCAGGTCGCGCCGGTCGGCGAGGAAGGCCAGGAACGACGACACGGCGGCGGGGTCGTGGCACTGTTCCCGCACCGTGAAGCGAACGGCGCCGCGTCCCTCGTCCCGCAGCACGAAGTACTCGTGGAACCCCCTCGGGTGATCCGGGGCATGGCTGCGGTGGTACGTCTCGTCGAAGCCGTCGACCGGGAGGTAGGCGGGGACGGGCGCATGCGGCCGTGCACCCGCCCTGATCACGTCGAGGACGGGCGTCTGCCGGTCGAGTTCGGCCGGGTCGGCCGGGCGGTCGACCTCGACGAAGCCCTTCCGGAGCCATGCGTCGACCTTGCGGGAAGCGTGGCGGCGGGCATGCCGTTCGTCGTCCAGCGTCGACGTGCTCCCCTTGCCGCCGGTGGTCGCCGCACCCCAGCGGAGGAAGCAGCGGATCCCCTCCTGGCGTATCTCCCGGTACCCGGACCCGGGCCCATGGGGGAGTTCGAATCGCCGCCAGCCCGTCACCGGTTCCTCCAGCGCATGTGGACGGGGACCGGCGCCGTGCGGTCCGGGCCGTCCTCCGGCCGCCACGGTATCCGGTGACGGAGAGGGTGGTCCCCGCAGGTGGCGGCACGGGCGGGTCGACTCCGGGACCCGTGGATCACGGGGCCTGCTGCTCCCCGGTGAACATGGCGACCAGGCTGTGGGGCGCGTCGGCGCCGAACATGCGCGCGTGGAGGCCGACGGCCTCGACGGCTTCCGCGGCGCTGCGGGGGAACAGGTCCTGCTCGTACGCGGCGAGCGCGGCCTCGACGTCGTCGGGGTGCGCGGCGATGGCCCTGGCGAGTTCGGCGCCGTCGTACATGGCCAGGTTGGCGCCCTCGCCGGACGGGATCATGAGGTGGGCGGCGTCGCCGAGCAGGGTCACCCCCGGCACCCGGTCCCACCGGTGGTCGGTCGGCAGGGTGTGGAGGGGGCGCAGGACCGGTGGCGTCCCGCCGTCGGTGATCAGCGCGGTGAGCTCCGGCGCCCAGCCGTCGAACTCCCGGGCGATCCGTGCGCAGGCCGCGGCAGGATCGGCGAAGTCGATACCGGCGAACCAGTCCTGCGGCCTGGAGAGCGCCACGTAGGTGTGGAGGGTGCCGCCGCTCTCCCGGTGGGCCTGGATGCCCTTCCCCGGCGCGAGCACGAACAGCGACCCGCCGCCGACCGCCTTCGCGCTGGCCGGGTGGCGGGTGTCGCCGTCGAGGAGGTAGGTCTCGACGTACGAGGTGCCGACGTACTCGGGCACGGCGTCGGAGAGCAGCGGGCGGACCTTCGACCAGGCGCCGTCGGCGCCGACGAGGAGGTCGGTGGTCACGGTCGTGCCGTCGGCGAACGCCAGCGCGTGCCGGCCGTCGCCGAGGGACCGGACGCCGGTGACCTTGTGGCCCCACCGGACGGTGCCGGCCGGGAGCGAGTCGAGCAGGATCCGGCGCAGGTCTCCGCGGAGCACCTCGGGACGCCCGCCCGTGCCGTCGTCGGGCTCGTCGTAGAGCGCCGCGCCGTGCCGGTCGAGCACGCGCAGCGCCTCGCCGCCCTCGTGGATGATCGCGCGGAACTCCTCCGTGAGACCGGCGGCTTCGAGCGCGAGCTGCCCGTTGTGCTCGTGGATGTCGAGCTGTCCGCCCTGCGTACGGGCCTCCGCCGAGGCGTCCGCCTCGTAGACCGTCGCGGGGATGCCGTGGACGTGCAGGACGCGGGCGAGGGTGAGGCCGCCGAGGCCGGCGCCGATGATCGTGACGGGAGTGCGCATCGTGGTTCCTTCGGGGCTGGGGCGTCCGGTGGGTTCCGGCCGGACTGCTATGGAATGTCGTTCCAGTTCCATGGTGGAACAGGATTCCATTCATGTCAAAGAGGCAGCACGACGCCGCGGACCCCAGGTCGCAGCCGCAGCCGCGTGCGGAGGCGCTCTCCGGGAGCGCGTCGTCGCCGCCGTCGCGGGGCGGGCCCTCGTCGGACCGCGGATCGAACCGCGGATCGGACCGCGGACAGCTACGTCGTGTCCGTCGTGGACGTCGTGGACGCCCGGGTCGGATGCCCGGTCGGACGCCCGGCAGGCGGTGCTGCCCGCCCGGTCAGAGGTGTCGCGGTGTCAGGAACTCGTCGACCCCGGCCCGCAGGGCGGGCGGCAGGGCGGGCAGCGGGGCGGTCGGACTCGCGAGCGCCAGCCGCAGGGTGTGCCGCAGATCGGGGAACGCCGCCCAGACCGCCGGGTGCCTGGTCACGACCGCCGACAGCAGGTCGCCCGGGTAGAGGTCGCCCTCCGCGGTCGGGTCGTCCCGGAGCACCGCCACGGCGAGCGGCAGGACGTACGGCAGGCCGACGTTCTGGCCGATCAGCACGCGCAGCTCCTCGACCGACAGGTCGCCGACCGGCCGTCGCCGCGCGGCGTGCACGGCCGTGACGAGGCGGGTCGCCCCGGGCAGCGGGGCGGGCCAGGCGCCTTCGAGCTCGTCGAGCGAGCGGGTGCGGTCCGGGGGGCGGGTCACCGGACGATTCTCCCGCAGCCGCCCCGGCCCGCCCGTTCGGCGTGCGGCGGAGACGGTGGCGGACACCGAGCCTGGGAGGTGCCGCCGACAAGTCCGTGCCCGGCACATCCGGAACGGCGGAGGGTGACTATCTCCCGTGTCCGCCGTCCACGGTGCATCTGACGCCGCGTTCCGCCCGAACGAGTGATCCGGGGGCGGAGTCCTGACCCGGGAGCCCCGGCCTTGGAACGATCGCTACGCCTGCCCTGCGCCCCGGCGCACCGGCGGTGATCCGGCAGCGGTGCACGGCCCCGACGGGGCGGTGTGCCAGGGAGGGGGAGACGATGGGAACACCCGTGACGGGCGACCTGGTGCGCGAGTCCGCGGCGGCGGGCCGGCTGGTGGTGTGGGAGGAGTCCGCGCGGGACGGGGCACAGGCCAAGACGCTGATGGACGCCGCGTTCCGGGTGCGACTGGCCCGCGCGCAGGGCCGGATGTTCGGCGCCGACGGGCCGCGTCACGTGGTCTTCGCCGCCGGGTTCCCGGCCGTCTGCGGCGAGGAGTTCGAGGCCGTACGCCGCGTCGCCGTCGAGGCCGAGGGAGCCGTGGGCGTCGCCGCCGTCTGCCGTGCCACCCCCGACGACGTACGCCAGGCCGTCGCCTCCGTACGCGGCAGCGCCCACGCCCGCGTCATGGTCGTCGTGCCCGCCTCCGAGGCGATGGCGTACGTCATGGTCGGCAGCGGCGCGCGCGAGGCCCTGGCGCGCGGCGTCGACCTGGTCAAGCGGGCCCGCGACCTCGACGACGCGGTGGCCGTCGACGTCTGCCTCGCCGACGCCTCCCGGGCCGACCACGCCCTGATGGCCGACCACGCCGGCGCCGCCACCGCCGCGGGCGCCGGCACGCTGATCCTCGCGGACACCGTCGGCCGTCAACTTCCCGGGGAGGCAGCCGAGATGTTCAGCCGGGTCGCCGCGCTGGCCGGCGACGGCGTGGTGCTCGGCGCCCACCTCCACAACGACCTCGGACTCGGCCTGGCCAACAACCTGGAGGCCCTCAAGGCCGGGACCAGGGTGGTCTCCACCTCCTGGCTCGGCATCGCCGAACGCGCCGGACTGGCCGCCACCGAGCAACTGCTCTTCCTGCTCGCCCACGACCCCGGCCGCACCGGCGAACTCACCGGCAGCCGCACCGGCGACGACCTCTGGTGGACGCCCCCGGACCTCACCCGGCTGCCCGGGATCGCCCGCGAGGTGTCCGACCGCACCGGCGTGCCCCTCGCCGTGACGACGCCGATCGTCGGCACCGGCGTCGCCACCATCTCCACCGGCACCCCCTTCGTCCGCCCCGACCTCTTCCAGCCCTACGACCCCGAGGCCCTGCTCGGCCTCGCACCCGGCGTGGTCCTCACCCACCTCGCCAGTGCCCGTGTCGTGACCGCCGTCGCCGGCCGCCTCGGCCACCGCCTGGACCGCCGACAGGCCCGGGCCGCCATGGGATGGGTGAAGACGCAGGCGTACCGCACCGGCCGGGCCGTCGTCGACGACCAGGCATTCGGCGCCTACCTCGACGGCCTCACCTCGGCGGCCGCCCACGCCGACCTGACCGCCGCGACGGCCCCGACGGCGCTGACCGCCTCGACCGCCCCGACGGCGCTGACCGCCTCGGCCGCGGACGGTGCCCGGTGAACGCCGACCGCAGGCCGACCGGCACCGTCGGACTCGCCGGGGCCCGGCAGGCCCTCGCCGCCGGCACCGCCGTCGTGCTGCCGAACCCGGCGCCGCTCACCTGCGTCGTCGCCGGAACCGACCCTGCCGCCGTCAACGGCGCCAAACACCGCCCCGCCGACCAGCCCGTCGCCCTCTGGGCCCACCACCCCGACACGTTCGCCGACGTCGCCGACGCCCTGGACCTCGACCGGACCGCCCTCGCACGCGCCCGGCACCTGCTCACCGAGGAACTCCTCACCCTGCTGGTGCCGCTGCGCCCGGCCGCCCGCCGGCCGGCGTGGCTGGCCCCGGCGAGCAAGGACGGCTGGACGCTGCTCTTCGGCGCCCGGTGGCAGCCGCTGCGCCCACTCCTCGACGCGTTCCCGGTGCTGTACGTCAGCAGTGCCAACCGCACCGGCCACCCGCCGGCCGCCGACACCGCCGAGGCGGTCGCCGTCTTCGGCGCGGACACAGCCGTGCTGGCCGTCGCCGAACCGCCGGAGTCCGCAGTGCCGGAGTCCAGTACGCGGGAGGCCGCCGCGGCCGGTGGCCCGGCCGTGGAGCCGTCCGCCCGGCGCCGGGCGACCACCACCCTGCGCCTGCACTCCGACGGCCGGCTCACCCTGCACCGCCACGGCGCGCAGGACCACCCCTACCCGGACGCAGCCGCCTACCTCGCCCACCTTCGCGGCATCTCCGGCTGACGCTCCGGCCCGGCGGCGCCCCCCGGGCTTCCCGCCGACCCGTCAGCCGACGAGTCGGCGGCGCCAGTCCAGCGGGGTGACGGTGACGGCCCGGTCGGGGTCGCCGTCCCACACCACCGGCAGTCCGGCGTCGGAGAGCGCGGCCACCACCTCACGGCCGACGGCCGCAGTGGTGGCCGAGGTGCCGTCGAACCCGCCGTACAGCAGCATCAGGCCCTGCCCGGACGCCGCGGAGTCCGTGCACTGGGAATGGAAGTAGACGAAGCCGCGAGCGTCCGCGGCACCTTCCGAACGGATCTCCGCCTGCCCGCAGGTGCGGCAGCAGGTGAAGTTCTCGCGTGCGGTGATGCCGGACGCCTCCAGGGCGGCGAAGGCGCGGGTGAGGCGCTCCGGGTCCGTCTCGCCCTCCCACCCGTGCTCCTCCCCGACGCGGTCCAGCCACAGCCGGTCGGCCAGCAGCCGCGCCTGCTCGGGGGAGACCGGCCGGTGGCCGTCGGAGACGAGGTACTCCTCCGCGAGTTCGGCCAGCTCCGCACGGGTGGCGTAGCCGGCGACGAGCACCTCGCGGACCCGGGCCTCCAGCGCCGCGCGATCGTCGTCCGCGAGGTCGAGCGCCGGGACGGGGGCGGGGAGCGGGCCCAGGTCGAGGGCCGTCCACACCGGGCCGTCCTGCCAGCGGTCCTCCTGGCGCGCCCAGCCCGCCATCGCCGCGACCACGGGGCCGGGGCCGTCGAGGCGCGTCTCGAAGTGCCGGTCGGGCGCGCCGTCGCGGTACTCCAGGGTGTAGTCGCCCCCGGCCTCGTGCCAGACCTGGACGAAGACGTCCGGCAGGTCGGGGATCCGTTGGACGACGAGGAACCGGTCACCCTCGTCCCCGATCCGCCGGACGAGTCCGTCGAGCTCCTCGGCACTCACCCCGACCCGTCGCGGGCCGCGCTCCGCCACCACCGTGATCTTCAGCATGGCGCCACTGTGGCACGGGCCGCCGACAGCCCGTACGGGGGCCGGGCGCGTGGTGCCGCGAGCCGCCGAACCGCCGTGACGCGTGCGGTGGTCACCCGTACGTCGGCCGCTGCGGCCAGCCGGGCGGGGAGTCCTCCCAGTCCTGCTGGCGGCCGTACGGGGTCAGGTCGAGGACGTTGTGCGTGAACAGGAGCCGGTCGACGCCGCGGGAGCCGGTGGTGTAGGTCAGGTACACCTCTTCGCCGTCGCGCAGGAACACGCTGAGCTGGAACCCGCCGCCCACGCCGCAGTCGTCCGAGAAGGACGTGCCGAGCGACGAGACGAACGGGAGCGTCCAGCCCCTGCGGGCGACATGGGCCTCGATCACGTCGAGCGGCATGTCCGAGACGGTCACCCAGGTCACGCCGGTACCGGCGAGCAGGCCGGGAGCGAGCGCGGGCACGTTGTCGGTGAAGTGCGTGCAGCCCGGGCAGATGTGGTCGGCGCCGCCCTTCATGAACTGGTAGACCACGAGCTGGTTCCGGCCCTCGAAGAGGTCCGGCAGGCTCTTCGTGCCGTCGGGTGTGGCGAAGGCGTACGCGGTGTCGAACCGGACCATCGGCAGGCGGCGACGCCGGGCCGCCAACGCGTCCTGCGCGCGGGTGAGTTCCTTCTCGGCCGTGAGCAACTCGTCCCGGGCGAGCCGCCACTCGTCGGCGGAGACGATCGTGGGTTTCTCCATACCCGGCATCCTCCTCCCGGGGTCGGACAATCCGGCCCGCACAGCCGTGGCCCGGCCGGGGAGTTGGCGGTTTGCTGCCCAGGCGGATCTCCGCCAGCCGACGTCATGGCCGGTCAGCCGCCGTGTCTGCCAGGCTCACCGGCCAGATACCCGACTCTCGGAGGTGCCCATGACATCGTCGACGCGCATCCGCGCCGCGATGGCACTGGCAGCCGTCGGCCTGCTCGGCGCCACCGCGCTGACGCCGGCCCAGGCGAGTGCAGCCCCCATCACCGGCTCGGCGGCGGACCGGACCGCCGCCACGGCCGGCCGGCACGCCGTCACCCTGATCACCGGCGACACCGTGGACGTGGTGACCGACGCCGCCGGACGCACCCGCGTCTCCCTGCGGCCGGACGAACACGGCGCCGTCCCCGTCTACTTCACCCGGCAGGTCAACGGTGACCAGTACGTCTTCCCGCAGCGCGCCAACGCGGCGATAGCGGCCGGAGCCGTCGACACCGGCCTGTTCAACATCAGCGCCCTCATACGCCAGGGCTACGACGACACGGCCGCCGCCGCCCTTCCCGTCATCGCCGTCTACCGCGACCAGCAGGCAGCCGACACCAGCCCGCCCGCCCGCAGCCGGGCCGCCGGCACCCGCAGCCTGAAGGCCGCCCACGCCGTCGCCTTCCGCACCGACAAGAAGGCCGCGGCCCGCACCTGGGACACCCTGGTCGACGGCACCGGCCACGGACGCTCCGGCCTCACCGGCCTGTGGCTCGACCAGAAGGTCCGCGCCGCGCTGCAGAGCGAGACCCGTCAGATCGGCGCCCCCGCCGCCTGGGCGCTCGGCCTCGGCGGCCAGGGCGTCAGGGTCGCCGTCCTCGACACCGGGGTCGACGCCGACCACCCGGACCTCGCCGGACGCGTCGTCGACTCCCGCAACTTCACCGCCGAGACACCCGACGCCGACGTGCACGACTCCGTCGGCCACGGCACCTTCGTCGCCTCCGAGATCGCCGGCAGCGGCGCCGCCTCCGGCGGTGCGCAGCGCGGCGTCGCCTCCTCGGCGCAGCTCCTCGTCGGCAAGGTGCTGGACGACTCCGGCTCCGGCAGCACCTCGCAGATCATCGCGGGCATGCAGTGGGCGCTCGACTCCGGCGCCGACGTCGTCTCGATGTCGCTCGGCAGCGCCGAGCCCACCGACTGCACCGACCCGATGTCGGTCGCCGCGCAGTCGATGGCGCGGGAGGGCAAGGCGCTCTTCGTCGTCGCCGCGGGCAACCTCGGCCGCTACCAGTCGGTCTCCTCGCCGGGCTGCGCCCCGGACGTGCTGACCGTCGGCGCCGTCGACTCCGCCGACCGCACGGCCTCCTTCTCCAGCCGCGGTTCGGTCACCGTCGCGCACACGCTGAAGCCGGAGATCGCGGCGCCGGGCGTCGAGGTCACCGGTGCCGCCGCGGGAGGCCGCGGGGTCTACGCGTACACCTCGATGTCGGGCACCTCGATGGCCACCCCGCTGGTCGCGGGCGCCGCGGCGCTGCTCAAGCAGCAGCACCCGGACTGGACGGGCGCCCGACTCAAGGCGGCGCTGGTCTCCTCCGCGCTGCCGTCCGTGCCCGGCGACGTCCAGCAGACCGGCGGCGGACGGCTGCGCGCCGACGCGGCGGTCACCCAACGCGTCCTCGGTACGCCTGCCGCGCAGTTCGGCACGTTCGCGTGGCCGCAGCGCCGGGCCGACGCCCGGACCGTGCAACTGCCCTACACCAACACCGGATCGCGGCCCGTCACCCTGACCCTGGCCGTGCAGCGCACGGACGGCGACGACGACTCGGCGGTCCGTTCGACGATCGCCGGGCTCGGCGCGGACCGCGTCACCGTGGCGGCCGGAGCCACCGTGCAGGTGCCGCTGACCTTCGACCCGACCGCGCGGCTCACCGGCGCGCAGTACGGCGACGTCACCGGCCGGGTGGTCGCGACCGCCGGTGACGGATCCACCGTCAGCACCCCGTTCAACGCGTACGTCGAGCCCGAGTCGCTCGCGGTGCGGGTCCGGCTGATCGACCGTGACGGCCGGCCGGCGACGGCCGGCAGCGGCAGCTCCGTCGACATGATCGACATCAGCCAGTCGACCGGCACACGTGACGTCCCGGACGCCAACGGCGAGATCGTCTACCGCCTGCGGCCCGGCGTGTTCTCGCTGACCGGTCTGGTCGTCACGCCCGACGCCCGCGACACGACCGGGGAGGCGGCCCCGCTCTCCGTCACCGCCCTCGCCAGGCCGCAGTTCACGCTCACCGAGGACACCGTGATCACGCTCGACGCCCGCCGCGCCGCCAGGGTCGAGGTGCAGGGCGACCGGCCGCTCGCCCGGCAGGCGGGCGTGCTCGAACTCGGCCGCTGGTGGGGCGAGAAGTGGGTCGACTCGATCGGCGCCAGGGTCGGCAGCCAGCCCGTCGACCTCTACCTCGGGGGTGACGGCAAGGCCACCACCGGCGGCTTCGAGGCCGACACCTACCTGCGGCTCGGTGCGCCCGAAGCCGTCCTCACCGGCGCCGGCGTCACCCTGCGCCCGCACTACTCCGCCTACGCCGACGAGGCGCACCTCCCCGCGAACGGGTCGGCCCGGCTCGTCGCCGCGCGCGGCTCCACGCCCGAGGACCTCGCCGCGGCCGGGGTGAAGGGCCGACTGGTGCTCGTACCCGACGACGGCACCAGCGCGAACACCGTCTCCACCCGGGCGCAGGAGGCCGGCGCCGTCGGCGTGCTGACCTACCGGCCGACACCGGGCAGCTTCGGCAAGAACGACATCTCGCAGGCCGCCCCCGTCCTGCAGATCACCCGCGACGAGGCTGCCGCGCTCACCGCGAAGCTCGCGGCCGGGCCCGTCACCCTCGGCTGGACGTCCACCCCGGACAGCCCGTACGTCTACAACCTCGCCTACCACGACACCGGCAGGGTGGCCGGCCGCCAGTCGCGCACCGTGCGCGACGCCGACCTCGCGCGGACCACCGAGCAGTGGCACTCCATGGGCACCGCGACCCGCATGTCCGAGTACGTCGACGCCGGCCGTCCGTGGAACGCCGCCGCGGCCGTGCCCGTGGCGCAGGGCCTGGTCGCCACCCCCGGCACCCGCACCTCCTACTACACCGCCGACGGCACCGCCTGGACGCACTCCGCCCAGAGCAGCTGGCCGTTCGCCGAGTTCCAGCTCGACCGCACCCGCACCTACAGCCCGGGGCAGCGGCGGACGGAGGAGTGGTACCGCGGCGTGGTGCGGCCCACCGCCGGCCTCACCGCCGACGGCTCCGCGCCGCTCGTCGCCGAGCGCCAGGCCGACCTGATCGGCGTGGACTTCTCGCAGTCCCTGTGGAGCGACGCCGACCCGGACCACACCGGCACCCAGTCCTACTTCGGCGACGGCGCGACCGTCGAACTCGCCGCCGACGGCACCTCGCTCGGCGCCTCCTGGTACGGCCCGTTCAACGTCTGGGAGCTGCCGGCCGGCGACCACGCGTACGTGCTGACGCTCGACCAGGAACGCTTCCACCACCTCGACCTGTGGCAGCGCTCGACGGCCGTCACCACGGCGTTCGCCTTCCGCTCGCACGGCGACCCGGCCGCGTACTCGCAGGCGCTGCCGCTGCTGTTCCCCGCGTACGCCCTCGACGTCGACGGTGCCAACACCGTCGCCGCCGGGCATCCGAGGATCACCCTGACCGCCACCGGCCAGGCCGGCTACACCCCGGCCGCCCTGACCGCCGCCACGCTCTCGTACTCCTACGACGGCGGCACCACCTGGACGAAGGCCCCCACCGCCCGCACCGCCGCCGGCTGGACGGCCACCCCCGACCACACCGGCGCGGCCGGCCGGAAGGTCAGCCTGCGGGTCACCCTCACCGCCGCCGACGGCGCCTCCGTCACCCAGACCGTGACCGACGCCTACGCGGTGCGCTGACCCGGCCTCCGGCCCCTCGCGACCGTCGACCCCCGCCCGCCCCGGCCCGCCCCCGCAGGCCGGGGCGGGCGGCGGTGCGGCGGGCATGGGACCCGGCGCCGACCTGCAACGGGAGGGAGGTAGGTTGATCCCCCCGGCGGGACGGAGTGGAGACGGCGATGGACACGGTGCGCCTGAAAGACGTGGCGGAGCACGCGGGTGTCTCGATCAAGACGGTCTCCAACGTCGTCCGCGGCGAGGTGGCCGTCGCCCCGTCGACCCGCGAGCGGGTCATGCGCTCCGTCTCGGAGCTCGGCTACCGCCCGAACGCCTCCGCCCGGCACCTGCGCACCGGCCGCAGCGGCATCGTCGCCCTCGCCCTGCCCGAGCTGAGCGCCCCCTACTTCGCCGAGCTGTCCGCGGCCGTGATCGCCGCGGCCAAGGCGCGCGGCTGCACCGTGCTGATCGACGAGACCGGCGGCGACCCGGCCGAGGAGCTGCGCATCGCCTCCGGGCTGGGCGAGCCGCTCATCGACGGCGTGCTGCTGAGCCCGCTCAACCTCGACCAGGCCGCGCTCCTCGGCCGCAGCCGCCGCGTGCCGCTCGTCCTGCTCGGCGAGCGCGAGTACGACCTCGCCGCCGACCACGTGCTCATCGACAACGTGGCGGCCGCCCGCGAGGTGACGGCCCACCTCCTGGCGCTCGGCCGACGGCGTGTGGCCGCGGTCGGCAACCAGCGGGGCATCGCCGCGGCCACCGCCCACCAGCGGATGCGCGGCTACCAGGAGGCGCTGTACGCGGCCGGGGTGCCCTTCGACCCGGCGCTCGCCCCGTACGTCACCGCCTACCACCGGGCGGACGGCGCCCACGCCATGCGGGCGCTGCTCGATCTGCCGGAGCCCCCGGACGCGGTGTTCTGCTTCAACGACCTGCTGGCCGCCGGGGCGCTCCGCACGGCCGCCGACCGGGGTGTGGCGGTGCCGGGACGGATCGCCGTCGCGGGCTTCGACGACGTCGAGGAGGCGCAGTACTCGGTGCCCTCGCTGACCAGCATCGCGCCGGACAAGCACGAGCTGGCGGGCCTCGCGGTCGACGCGCTGCTCCGCCGGATCGGCGGCGACACGTCACCCGCCCAGGTGCGGCACGCCGGCCACCGGCTCGTCGTCCGGGAGAGCACGACGCCGTAGGCCGTCCGCGGCCCCCGGCCCCGGTCCCCCGGGGCCCTGCACCGCGGAACCTGCCGAACCCGCCGAACCCGTGCGGTCGGAACACTAGGATGCCGGGCATGACCGGACTCCTGGCGCCGTCCGCATCGCAGCACGGCCGCACCCGTCGCCCCTGCGCCGGTGCCACCTGTCCGTGTCGCCCGTACTGCCGTTGACCCTGCCGGTGCGCCCGTCCGCCCGGCCGCGGGCGGTCACGGCCGCATCCGCTCTGCCCGGTCCCGGCGTGCGCACCCTCCTGCCGAACGGATGGTGCACCATGAACGAGCTCACCTACGACCGCCTGCGCCGCCGCCAGTGGCTCGCGGGCGAGGCCCGCGCCGACGGCGTGGACCGCCGCACACTGCTGCGCATGCTGGCCGCCGCCGGCGTGGTGGCCGCACCCGCCCTGCTGCCGCCGACCCGCGCCGTCGCGGCCACCGCCGCAGCCGCAGGGGGGACCGCCCCGGCGGCCCCCGGGCCGGTGCCAGGGATCGTGAAGCCGCTGCCGGCCGAGTGGTTCGTGCCGCGCGGAACGAACGCCGAGATGCGGTGGGACGCCGTGCCCGGCACCGGACTCCACACGCCGAACGAGCGGTTCTTCGTCCGCAACCACACCGCCACCCCGCTGATAGAACAGGCGAGTTGGCGGCTCCGGGTGCACGGCAGCGGGCTCCGCGGCGGCGGCGCGGAGTTCTCGCTCGCCGACCTGCACCGGCTGCCCTCGCACCGGCTGAGCGCCCTGGTCGAGTGCGCGGGCAACGGCCGCAGCTTCTACGCCTCCCAGCAGGGCCAGGCCGTGCCGGGCACGCCGTGGACCCTCGGCGGCGTCGGATCGGCCGAGTGGCGCGGGGTACGGCTCGGCGACCTGCTGCGCCGGGCCGGCCTCACCCACGGGGCCGTCGACGTGATGCCGTCCGGGCTCGACGCGGAGTACCGCGGGGCCGACGGCGTGAGTCTCGGGCGGGTGCGCAGGCCGCTGCCGATCGGCAAGGCCGTGGACGACGTGCTGGTGGCGTACGCGATGAACGGTGCGCCGCTGCCCGCCGACCACGGTGCGCCGGCCCGGCTGGTGGTGCCCGGCTGGGTGGGTATCGCGTCGATCAAGTGGCTGGGCGAGATCGAGGTGTCGGACCAGCCGCTGTACTCGCCGTGGAACACCGACTTCTACCGGCTGTTCGGCCCGGACCACCCGGAGGGCGGCAGTGCGCCGCTCACCACGCAGGTGGTGAAGAGCGCGTTCGAGCTGGGCCGTGGTGCCGTCCTCGCACCGGACCGTGTCCACCGTCTGGAGGGCAGGTCGTGGTCGGGCACGGCGCCCGTCCGGGAGGTGGAGGTGAGCACGGACGGCGGCCAGGTCTGGCGGCGCGCCCGGCTGCGCGACGTGCCGCGACGTCACGGCTGGACCCGGTGGAGCCTCGACTGGCGGCCGGCCGCGCCGGGCCCGTACGAGCTGCTGGCGCGGGCCACCGACCGGGCGGGCCACACGCAGCCGGACACGGCGGTGTTCAACCGGGAGGGGTACCTCTTCGGAGCCGTCGTCAGGCACCCGGTGACGGTCGGCTGAGACCGCGTCCGCCTGCCGCCCCGGGCCGGGCCGTGCGCCCGGCCCGGGGCGGGCCGGGGCGGGCCGGGGCGGGGCCGGGCGGCGCGCGGGTGGTCGGCGGACGGCGCAAGTCGGGTGCGTTCCATGTCAGTTACCGACAGATGAAGTCTTGTCATGTCACTTTCGGAATCGCCCCGCAGGCCGTCACACTGCTGGGCATGGCCAACACTCTACGCGCGTGGAAGACCCGCGCCGCCACCGTCGCCGCCGTCGCCCTGCTGACCCTGGCCCCCGCCGTGGTCAACGGCACCGAGGCCCACGCCACCGTCAGTGGCACCGTGTGTCTCTCCGTCCTGCCGGACCAGGCGGACACCACCCTCGCCCTGATCGCCAAGGGCGGCCCCTACCCCTACTCGCAGGACGGCGCCGTCTTCCAGAACCGGGAGGGCGTGCTGCCCGCCCAGTCCACCGGCTACTACCACGAGTACACCGTCGTCACCCCGGGCTCCTCGACCAGGGGTGCCCGCCGCATCGTCACCGGCAAGGTCTACCACGAGGACTACTACACCTCGGACCACTACGTGACCTTCCGGCTCATCAACTTCTCCTGCTGACACGCCGGTCCGTACAACGGCCCGCCTCCGCGGAGCGTCACCCCCGACGCGCCGCCGGGAGCGGGCCTCCGCCGTGCCGGTGGCGCTACGCGAACCGGGCGGCGAGCTCGTCGAGGTCGGCGACGAACCAGACGTGCCGTCCGCGGTTCGACTCGCGGACGAGGTCCGGCAGGGCCGAACTCGCCGCGAGCTCACGGGAGATGTCGCCCACGACCACCAGGTGCAGCCGGTAGGTGGCGAACTTCTGCACGACCTGCCCGGCGAGGCCGCTGCTGAGGTCGAAGAAGCGCCCGTCGAGCCTGCCCGTCGGCACCGCCACGACCTCGGCCCGCCCGAAGGCGACGCCCACCAGGTGGTCGAGGGCGTCCTGTTCGGTGGCGATCGGCGCGCCGTCGGCGTCGCAGACCAGCACCGGCACGCCGTGGAGTTCGTCCACCCGGTCAGCCATGTGCCGGCTCCCGTCCGGCGGGGCCGGTCATGCCGTTGTCCGCTCCGAGGACGCCGTCGAGCAGGAGGAGGAGGTCGGCGGTGGCGGAGGCGGGCCCGAGGACCACGATCTTCATGCGTGCACGCTCCCTGTCGTGGATCGTCTGGATGCGCAACGGGTCGGGTGTGGCCTGCCGGGACTGCGCCCCCGCCGTGAGCAGGGTGCTCAGCCGGGCCGCCGCCCCGGCGTCGATGCCGTCGATCTGCACGATGCTCGACACCTCCACGTGCCCCCGGGCGGAGGCCGGGGCCGGCGGCGCCGCGGGCGGTGCGGCGGGACGGCCCGTCAGGGCCTCGAAGTCCGCCCGGGTGATCCGGTACTGCTTGCCGATCCGGGCGGCCTTCAGCCGCCCGTCGCGGACGTAGCTCCGGACGGTCCGTACGTGCAGTCCGAGCAGCTCGGCGACCTCGCCGACCGAGTACAGCTCGCGATCAGTGGTATCCATCGATCCGTATCGTACGTCATCCTTCCCCATGATGGGGACTGATGGGGAGAAAAGAGGAAGGATGAGTCACTCGGAGCCCGGCGGTGACCGGCGCAGGCGCGGTGCCGCGGGGGATGCCTCCGGTGACGGCCAGCGCGGCCAGGGCGGCCAGGGCGGCCGCAGCCCGGGGGAGTTGTGCCCCGAGGCGGCGTCGACCGGCGGTGAGGTGGTGCTCGGGGGAGGACCGTCCACGGCGCGCCCGGGCTGTCCGTCAACGGCACTCCACCGCCGCACCCGCGGGGCGGCAGCCGCGCGCCGACCTGCTGGAAGGGCGAACCCGAAAGGCCCGGAACGGAGTTGACCCCGGCGCCGCCCGGCCCGGCCGCGCGCCGCCGTGTCCCGGGTACCGGCGGCCCGCGGACGGATGCGGCGGCGCTGGTAGGTTGGCAGGTGCCGTGGCGCCGCGCATGGGCGCCGCATCTCATCGGAGGAGTACCCGTCGTGTCGTCGTCGTCACAGGCAGTCGGACAGCACCCCGTGGATCTCGCGGACGCACGCGCCGAGTACGAGAAGCTCCTCGCCCTCGGCCTGCGCCTCGACCTCACGCGCGGAAAGCCCTCGTCCGAGCAGCTCGACCTCTCCGACGACCTCCTCACCATCCTGCAGCCCGGCGACGTCCGCGCGGCGGACGGCACCGACGTCCGCAACTACGGCGGCCTGCAGGGCCTGCCCGAGGTGCGGAGCGCCTTCGCCGAACTGCTCCAGGTGCCCGCCGACCAGCTGTTCGCCTGCGGCAACGCGAGCCTCAACGTCATGTACGACGTGATCGCGCACGCCATGCTGACCGCCCTCCCGGGCGCCGAGCGGCCCTGGGCCCAGGAGGAGGAGGTCCGCTTCCTGTGTCCCGTGCCCGGCTACGACCGGCACTTCACCCTGTGCGACCGGTTCGGCATCACCATGATCCCCGTGCCGCTCACCGGCGAGGGCCCCGACATGGACGTCGTCGAGGAGCTCGTCGCCGCCGACCCGCGGATCAAGGGCATCTGGTGCGTGCCCAAGTACAGCAACCCCACCGGTGAGACGTACAGCGACGAGACGGTCCGCCGCCTCGCCGCGATGACCACCGCGGCCCCCGACTTCCGCGTGCTGTGGGACAACGCGTACGCGGTGCACCACCTCGCCGACGAGAAGTCCGAGATCCTGCCCGTCCTCGCGGCCTGCGCCGACGCCGGCCACCCGGACCGCGTGTTCGTGTTCGGCTCCACCTCCAAGATCACCCTGGCCGGCGCGGGCGTCGCGTTCCTCGGCTCCTCGGCCGCCAACATGGCCTGGTACGCCAAGCTCGCCGCCGCCCAGACCATCGGCCCGGACAAGGTCAACCAGCTCCGTCACGCCCGGTTCCTCCCCGACACCGACGCGGTGCTCGCCCACATGGAGCGTCACCGCACCCTGCTCGCCCCGCGCTTCGCCGCCGTCTACGAGGCCCTGGAGAGCGAACTCGGCCCGCTGGGCATCGCGACCTGGACGGCCCCCCGGGGCGGCTACTTCGTCAGCCTGGACGTCCCCGAGGGCTGCGCCTCCGAGGTCGTGCGACTCGCCAAGGAGGCCGGCATCGCGCTCACCCCGGCCGGCGCCGCCTTCCCCGGCGGGCACGACCCGCGGGACAGCCACATCCGTCTCGCCCCGTCCTTCCCGACGGTCGACGAGGTGCGGACGGCGATGCGGGGCGTCGCGACCTGCGTGAAGCTGGCGGCCGCCGAGCAGGCGGCGAAGGCGGGCACGGCCTCCGCGTGACGGTCCGGCACCCGGCTGCGGCCGGGTGCCGAGCGTGCGCCCACGGCGGCGGAGCAGCACCACGCTCCGCCGCCGTTCGCATTCCCCGCCCGCGGCATCCGCCGACCCGTGCCCCGGGCCGTGCGGGCACCACGGCCACCGGGACCGGACGCCCGCCGCAAGATCACGACCCGCTACGCTGACCGCCGGGCATCCCGCCCCGGCCGAAGGCCGTCCACCCGCGGAGCGACGGACCCGCACCCGGTGGACGGCGGCCGACCCGTGAGCGACCACGTACCCCCGGCGCCCCGCCGGCGACGACGGTCGTACGCCACCCGACCGAGGCCCGCAGATGACCACCACCACGCCGGCACCGAGCGACGCCGCGCACCGCACCGCCCACCGCACCGCCCACCGCACCGCCCACCGGATCGCCCGGCGGCTCTCCGACTGGGTCGACCCGAAGAACACCATCGTCGGCGTCAGCCTGGTGATCGGTTGCGGACTCCACGGCTGGAAGGGCCTCGGCTGGGCGGTCGTCGCGATCGTGTTCGCCGCCGTGCTGCCGATGACGTACATCGTCCGCGTCGCGGGCGAGGCCGGCTGGGCCGGACGCCACCTGACCGAGCGCCGCCAGCGGATCACCGTGCTGCCCGTCATCAGCACGTCGGTCGCCGTCGGGCTCGCCCTGCTGGCCGCCACCGGCGCCCCGCGGCCGCTGCTCGCGATGACCGCCGCGATGTGGGCCACCATCACCGCGATCTGGCCCGTCACCGTCCTCGCCGCGTACAAGATCAGCGTGCACGCGGCCGTCGCCGCCGGCAGCGTCGCCATGCTCGCGCAGGCCTACGACCTGCGCTGGTGCGCCGGCTTCGCGCTCGTCGCGGCGGTCGGCTGGGCCCGCGTCACCGTCCGCGAACACACGCTCTCGCAGGTCGTCACGGGCACCGCCCTCGGCACGCTCGTGGCGGGCGCCGTGTTCGGGGCGGTCCTGGGGCGTGTCTGACAGTTCGCGGCGGTTCGCCGAGGCACGTACGGCCCGCACGGGGACGCCCCGGCCGGCATGGCACGGGCCCGTCCGGTAGGCCGCGCCGTTTCCCGACCGCGGGCGCGATGAGTTCCGGCCCGCCCGCCGGTATGTATCGACGAGTCCGCCGGAACACCCCGGGCGGACCGTTCACAAGGGAGAACCCGATGTCGGACAGGCGTGCGGAAGACGAGGCCGCGATCAAGGCCGTGCTGGTCGAGTCCTACAAGGCGTGGGACGCCGGCGACGCCGACGCCATGGTCGCCGACTACACCGCGGACGCGACCGCCATCATGACCGGCTCGCTCCGCGACGGCCGTGACGCGATCCGCCGGAGCATGGCCCTGAACTTCGAAGGGCCGCTGAAGGGCAGCTCGACCCGCAACAGGCAGCTCGGCATCCGCTTCATCGGCGAGGACGGCGCGATCGTCGTCAGCGAATCCGGCATCCTGTTCGCCGGCGAGACCGAGGTGCCGGAGCCGCGCAAGGTGAACGCCACCTGGGTCTTCGAGAGGCGGGACGGCCGCTGGCTGATCGCCGCCTACCACAACAGCCCGGTGCTGACGCCCCGGAGCTGAGCCGCGGCCGTACGGGCCGGGGCGGACGGGTGCTGCGGTGCCCCGTTCGGCCGTATCACGGGCGGACACGGCCCGTCGACTGGTGCAGCGGGGGCGTCGCGGGTCAGGGTGGTCGAATGGACGAACGCTTCGACGACGTACTGCCCGATGACGCCCCCGCAGGGCTGGCCGCCCTGCCGGACCTCTCCGCGACGGCGCTCGACTGCTGGCGGCGCGGCGACCGGGACGGCGCGTTCGACGCCGTCGCCCGGGTGATCGCCGCCGCCGAGAAGGCCCTGGACGAGCTCCGCAGGCCGCCCGCGGCCGAGGAGCTGCGCCCGGTGCCCGCGCGAAGCCCGGAAGACACCGAGAGCTCCGCCTGGCTGGGCTGACCCGGGGCCGCCCCGGTCCCGGCCCGGTCACCCCACCCGCACTGCCGTGCCCACCGCCGGCTCCGCAGGTCCGCGCGCCGCTCCCGGCGGGTCCGGCGGCCGGACGGATCGTCAGCGCGGCCCGGCACCCGGTACGGTCGGCCCGAACGGTGGCGCCGGCACGGTGGGGGAGTGGTGGGGCAATGGAGTCGTTGAGAGCGGGCGACCCGCGGCAGGTGGGGGAGTACCTGCTGCTCCGGAGGCTGGGCGCGGGCGGCATGGGAGAGGTCTACCTCGGCCGCAACCCGGGCGGCCGGACGGTCGCCGTGAAGATGGTGCGCGGCGAGTACGCGGCCGACCGCGAGTTCAGGCTCCGCTTCCGGCAGGAGGTGTCGGCGGCCCGGCGGGTCGGCGGCCGGTGGACGGCACCCGTGCTGGCCGCCGACACCGAGGGCGACCACCCGTGGGTCGCGACCGGGTACGTCGCCGGGCCGCCGCTCTCCTCCGCCGTCCGGGAGTTCGGGCCGTTGCCCGCCCCGGTCGTCCGGGCGCTCGGCGCGGGACTGGCCGAGACGCTGGAGCACGTGCACGGCATGGGCCTGGTGCACCGCGACATCAAGCCGTCGAACGTGCTGCTCGCCCTCGACGGCCCCCGGCTGATCGACTTCGGCATAGCCCGGGCCCTCGACGCGGCGACGGCGCTCACGCAGTCCGGCTTCGTCGTGGGCTCGCCCGGCTTCATGTCGCCCGAGCAGGCGCAGGGCCGCCCGGCCGGACCGCCCGGCGACGTCTTCGCCCTCGGCGCCGTCCTCGCGTACGCCGCCACCGGGATCGCACCGTTCGGCGAGGGGGTCAGCGCGGCCGTCCTGCTCTACCGCGTGCTGCACGAACCGCCGGAGCTCGGCGAGCTCGACGGCGAGCTGCGCGCACTGATCCTCGACTGCCTCGCGAAGGCGCCGGGTGACCGGCCGACCCCGGCCGCCCTGCGGGAGCGCCTCCGCGCGGGCGAGGGCGGCACCGTGCGGCTCGGCCGGAGCGGCTGGCTGCCGGCGGCGGTCTCCGAGTCCGTCGCCCGGCTCGCCGTCGACCTCCTGAGCCTCGACCTGGAGGGTGCGGAACCGGACGGTGCGGAACCGGGCGGCCCGCACGGCCCGGGCGGTGCCGACGGCGATCAGGGGCCGGCCGGGGACGGCGGCGGCGCGATGCCGTCCGCACGGGACGACGGCGCGGACGGCCGCACCCCCACGGCGCCCGGGACGGTACGGGCCGTGGGCGATCCGGCACCGGCGGCCGCAGTGGCCGACACGGCTCACCCGGGCGGCACCGGCGGCACCGGTGCCGCCGCCGCGGCGACCGCGGACGTGGTCGCCGCACCGGGCCCCGCCGCCCGCCGCCGGCTGGTGCCGGTCGCGGCCGGGATGGCGGCCGTCCTCGCGACGGCCGGGCTGACCCTGTGGCTGTCCGGCTCCCCGGCCGGCGGCGGGACACCGGGCGCGGCGCCTGAGGCGTCCCGGTCCGCGTCCCCGTCCGCCTCGCCGTCACCGTCCCCGTCACCGTCCCCGTCACCCTCCCCCACGGCTCAGCCGATCGCCGAAGGTGCCGTCCCCGCGGTGTTCCTGGGCACCTGGGAGGGGACGGTGGTGCCCAGCCGCGGCAAGGGCTCCGGCAACACCCTCACCTACCGCGTCCAGCTGTTCCAGGGCCGGATCGGCGAGACGGTCAGCCGCGCCACGACGGCCTTTCCCAGCATGAGCATCACCTGCGGCGGCGGCACCGGGATCCTGATCTCCGCGACGCCCGACACCCTGGTGGTCTCGGAGTCGTGGCCCGCGAGCAGCAACGGGTGCAACGGCCTGGTGGGGGTCGAGGTGGCCCTGAAGCTGAACCCCGACGGCAGCGTCACCTGCTCCCAGGACGGCTTCAAGCCCGGCAGGCTCACCCGGGCGCACTGACACAGCCGCCGACGCGGCCCGGGGCGGCCCGACGCGGCCCGGAGCGGTCGTCCGGACATACGAGGGCGGGCCCGGTCGTGGTGACCGGGCCCGCTCCCGTCGTCCGTCGTCCGGCCCGCCGCCCGGCGCGTCGTCCGATCCGCCGTCTGTCAGCCGGCGAAGCAGAGGGCGCTCGCGCCCATGGGGTAGCAGGCGATGCTGCGGGTGGTCGTGCCGGTGAGGCCGGTCCGGTCGGTGACGGTCAGCTGGGCGGTGTACGTGCCCTGCCCGGCCGGGTAGCGGTGGGAGACGGTGGCCCCGGTCGCACCGGTGGAGTCGCCGAACTTCCAGCTGTAGGAGGCGATGTCACCGTCGGGGTCGGTGCTGCCGGTGGCGTCGAAGGTGCAGTCCTGGTACCAGCAGGACGCCACCAGGGAGGCCTTCGGGGCGTTGCCGGTGGGCGGGGGCGTGCTGCCGGCCGTGACCTGCTTGGACGTACTGCCGGTGAGGCCGCTGTTGTCGGTGACGGTCAGCTTGACGGTGAACGTGCCCGCCGCGGCGTAGGTGTGCGAGGGCTTGACCGCGGTGCCGGTGGTGCCGTCGCCGAAGTCCCAGGCGTAGGAGGCGATCGAGCCGTCCGCGTCGGTGGAGGCGGAGGCGTCGAAGGCGCAGCCGAGCCCGGAGTTCGCGCACGTGGCGGTGAAGTCGGCCACCGGGTTGCCGGGCTGCGGCGTGGTGCCGCCCAGGCCGTTGACGATCAGCAGCTTGTTCGGCGAGCCGCTGCCCGCACCGGTGACCACGCCGGAGGCCGCCGCGGCGACCAGGGCGTCACGGACCTGCTTGGGGGTGGCGCCGGGGTGCGCCGAGAGGTACAGCGCGGCGGCGCCCGCGGCGTGCGGCGTCGCCATCGAGGTGCCGCTCATGGTGGCGGATCCGCCGCCGTTCTTGGTCGACACGATGCTGCCGCCGGGGGCGAAGAGGTCGAGGCAGCTGCCGTAGTTGGAGAAGCTGGAGCGCGCGTCGTTGCTGTCGGTCGAGCCGAGGGTGATGGCGGCGGCGACCCGGGCGGGGCTGGTGGAGCAGGCGTCCTTGCTGTCGTTGCCGGCCGCGATCGCCACGGTCACACCGGCGTTGATGGCGCCGGTCACCGCGTCGTCCATCACGGTGTCGGCGCTGCCGGCGAGGCTGAGGTTGGCGACGGCGGGGCCGGAGTGGTTGCGTGCGACCCAGTCCATGCCGGCGGCGATCTGCGAACTCGTACCGGTGCCGGAACAGTTGAGGACCCGGACGCTGACGATCTTCGCCTTCTTGGCGACGCCGTACTCCTTGCTGCCCGTGGTGCCGGCGGTGTGGGTGCCGTGGCCCTGGCAGTCGCTCGCGTCGGAGTCGTTGTCGATGAAGTCGTAGCCCGAGGTCGCCCGGCCCTCGAAGCTGGGGTGTTGGAGGTAGACGCCGGTGTCGACGACGTAGATCGTCACGCCGGAGCCGTCGTTGGGGTAGGTGTACGTGCTGTCCTTCGCACCGTCGATGCGGTCCAGCCCCCAGGACGGCGGATTGGCCTGACTGCCCGTCAGGTGCACGGTCTTGTCGGCCTGCACGTACCGGATGCCGGGCGCCGCGGCGATGCGGCGGGCCTGCGCCTCCGTGGCGGAGAGGACGAATCCGCGGAGCGCGCTGGAGTAGACCTGGCCGACGGCGCCGCCGTGCGCGGCGACCAGCTCGGCGGCGCGACTGCGGACGTCGGAGGCGGCGGCCGCCGGGGAGGGCGTTCCGTCCATCGCGACGACGTAGCGGCCGGGCACCGCATCGGCGTCCTGCACGCCCCGGATCTCGCCGAGGGCCGGTGTCGGGGCGGGGGCGGCCGTCGCGGCGGCCGCACCGGTGAGGGTGAGCAGGGCCGCCAGCGCGGCGGTGCCTATCGCGCGCAGTGGTGTGGGGGTCGGTGCGGGGGGCGTTCGCATGCTCGTGCTCCTGGGGCGTGGGGGTGCGCGGGCCCGTCGAGGGACCGTGCTGTTCTGTTCGGGACGTCACCGGTGCTGCGCGGCGGCGGAATCGGGGGCCGCCGCGGTGACGCCGATCAGCCTCGGTGCCCGTGCAGTGCCGGAACAATCCGTAGGGGCATGGGTAGGCGTACGCATTCGTGCGTACGGCCCGGCGGCCGGGTGGATACGTACCGCCGGGCCTGGTGGGGGCCGGCGTCCGCCGCGTAGCGTGGGCCCGCGGCGGGAGGCCGGGCGCGGCGTCGGGTGGGACGCGGCGTCGGGTCGGGCGCGGCGTGGGGTCGGGCGCGGCCGGAGATCAGGCGTGCCCCGCGGGCACCTCGTCCGGCAGTGGCACCACGGCAAGCGCTGCGGCGACCCCGCCGCGGCCGGCCACGTCCAACTTCCGCAGCACCTTGGCGACATGCTGTTCGACGGTGCGGGGCGAGAGGAACAGGGTCTCGGCGATCTCGCGGTTCGTCGCGCCGGTGGCGACCAGCCGGGCGACCTCCTGTTCGCGCGGCGAGAGCAGGCCGCTGTACCCGCGCCGTCCGCGGCGCGAGGGGGTGGGCACGCCGACGGCGCGCAGCGTACGGCGGCACCGGGCCGCGTCGTGCACCGCCCCGAGCGCGTCGAACTCCTCGATGAGGGACCGCAGTCGGTCGAGGTCATCGGCGGCGGGCACGCCCGCGCCGGGGCCACCGGGTTCGGGGGCGGCCGCCCTGCGGCTCCGGACGGCCGCCTCGGCGCAGCGTGCGGCCGGATACGGCTTGGGCAGCCGGGCGTAGCGTGCCTCGGCGAGGGTGAACCATTCGGCCGCGTCGGTGTCCCGGCCCGCGGCGCGGGCGAGCAGCCCGTTGCAGACGGGCACGGCGGCCAGGCCCAGGGGGAGGGCGCGGCCGTCGACTCCGGCGGCGAACTCGTCGGCGAGCGCGGTCGCGTCGGCGGTGCGACCGGCCCTGATGAGCGCGGTCAGCGCGGCGGGGACGAGGTCGGCGGCCCAGGCCCAGAGCGCCTTGCGGCGGATCCGGGCGACGGTGCGTTCGGCCTCGGCGCAGGCTGCCGGGACGTCGCCGCGGGCGAGCAGGATACGGACCATCGCGCCGGACGCCGCGGCCAGCAGGGGGGTCGGCGCGTTGTCGGGGTCGGCCAGGGCGGCGGCCTCCAAGTGGTCGGCGGCTTCCTGCCACTCGCCCCGGGCGGCGCCGAGGAGGCCCAGCACGAGCCCGGCGTCGGAGCGGATGTCGGAGGGGCCCTCGGCGATGTCGACGGTGTGCCAGGCGCGTTCGGCGAGTCCGGGCCACCGGCCGTGGCTCCACTCCAGCCGCAGTGCGGTGCCCTCGATGATGCCGGCGAGGAACGGCGCCCGGTTGGCGGCGGCGAGGCGGCGGCCCTCGTCGGCGTAGCGTGCGGCGTCCTCCTGGAGGCCGAGCCAGGCGGCCTGGTCGGCGAGGTTGGCGCACATGCGGGCGAGTTCGAGGCGTTCGGCGGGCTCTGCGGGCCGGGTGAGGAGTGCCTCCGCCTCGGCCCGTACCGCCGGGTCGCCGGCGCTGAGCCGCAGTGCCAGGTGGTTGCCCCGCACGGCGAGCCGCAGGGCGCCGCTGCCGTGGGCCCGCGCGAGCCGTTCGGCGCGGCGGATCCACTCCTGGTGCACGGGCTGCGGGTCGGTGCCCCAGGTGGGCATGGCCAGGCTCGCGAGGGCGCGGGCGGCGAGGTCGGGTCGTTCGTGCAGTTCCTCGACGGCGACGGCCGTGTCGGCCCGGCCCTGTTCGTGGTTGCCCGCCTGGTTGTTGAGGAGGAGGCCGAGGTTGAGCCGGATCTCGCCGCGGACGGCGTCGGGGAGGTCGCCCGCGTCGACGATGCGGCGCAGGAGACGGCTCGACCGGCGGTGGGTGAGCCCGATCATGGCGAGGCGGCTGAGCCGGACGGCGAGCCGTCCGCGGTCGGCGTCGGGCAGGGACGCGTCGTCGAGGAGCCGTTCGAGGAGTTCGACGGCGAGCGCGGTGTCGCCGAGCGCGCGGGCGGCCTCGGCCGCCGCCTCGCCGTACTCGCGCCAGGCCGGCAGGTCGCCCGCCTGCTGTGCGTGGTAGGAGAGTTGGACGAGGGGCGGCTTCTCCTGCGCGGCGAGGGCGTCGATCGCCCGGCGGTGCAGGCGGCGCCGGTCGAGCCGCAGCAACTGGTCGTGGACGGCCTGTTGGGCGAGGCCGTGCCGGAAGCCGTAGCGGTCGTCGCCGTGGTCGTAGAGGACTCCGGCGTGCAGGGCCTCGCTCAGTGCGTCCAGCCCGGCCTCGCCCGGGTGGCCGGAGACGAGGGCGAGGAGGTCGTCGTCGGCGGCGACCCGCAGCACGGCGGCGGCGTGCACGACGTCGACCGCGGACGGCGAGAGGGAGGCCATGCGGTCGGCCATGGCCTCCTGCAGCAGTGTGGGCACGGCCATCGTGTCGAGGCCGACGGGTCCGGGCCCGTCGCCGTCCCGCGGGAGCGCGCGGACGGTCTCCTCCAGGACGAACGGGATGCCCGCCGTGCGGTCCAGCAGCCGGGCGGCGAGCGCGGGGCCGACGGGCCGGCCGGTGAGCGCCGCGGTGAGCGAGCGGACGCCCTCGGCGTCGAGCGGCCGTAGCGGCATCACCACCGAGGCGACACCGGGCGGATGGCGGTAGGCGCGGCCCAACGGCATCCCGGCGCGGGGGAGTTCCTCGCGGCGGTGGCTGAGTACGGTGACCAGCCCGGGCGGTGGCGCGTCGACGAGGAAGCGTACGAGGTCGCGGGTGCCGTCGTCGGCCCAGTGCAGGTCCTCCACGACGAGGGTGACCCGCCCGAGCGCGCCGAGGAGTTCGCGGACCGCGCGGAACACCCGGTGCGTGTGCGCGGCCTGGTCGGCGAGCGGCTCCGGTGCGGGAGGCAGCCGGTGGGCGAGCTCGGGGAGGTACGGCCGCAGCGCACCGCAGACGGGGTTGAGGCCGAGCGGCAGCGCACCCTCCAGCGTGCGCAGCACGTCGAAGAACGGCCCGTACGGGAAGGGTTCGCGCAGCGGCGGGCAGGCCCCGGCGAGCACCACCCCGAGGCCGCCCGGGGGACTCCCCCCGGCGCGGGCGCCGCGCTGCGGGACGGCGCCGTCCCGCGGGCGCCGCAGGGCCTCGCGGATGAGCCGGGTCTTGCCGATGCCGGCTTCGCCCTCGATCAGGACCACGGCCGGGGCGGACCTCAGCGCCTCGGTCAGGCGGTGGAGTTCCTCGGCGCGTCCGACCAGGACGGGCGAGCCGTCGCGACCGCCCGGTGCACCGTCGGCCATGGGCGCCTCCACAGGGCCACGGGAAACGGATGATGCGAGAACCTACTGGCTCCGCCCGAAGGCGGCAAGGGCCGCCCCGGGCGGCCAGCCCCGGCAGGTCCGCCGCAGGCGCCCGGGGGAGGTCCGCGACAGGCGCCCGGGGAGGTCCGCCGTAGAGGCCGTTCCCGGCGTGGGCCGCCGGTCCGTGCCGACGGCGCGTCAACTCCTGCGCCGTGCGGGTGAGGCCCCGGGGTTGCGAACGTTCGTCCGGTGCCGGCGTGTGTGTTCCTTGGGTCAGCGGTCGCCACCCGGGCGCCGCGGACCCCGACAGGAGTCGTCTTGCGCAGGACACTGCTCACCACCACGCTCGTACTCGCCGCCACCGCCGTGGCCGCCCTGCCCGCCCACGGTGCGGCCGCGCCGGGCGCCGCCGTCCCCGGATCCACCGCGCACCGCCCGGCCAGGCCGGCCGACGGCAAGGTCCGGGACGACCTGCGCTCCGTCGGCCTGACGGACGACCAGCGGCTCGTGGCCTTCCCGGTCGTCCACCCCGACCAGGCCCGGACGATCGGCGCCGTCGACGGACTGCAGGGCGACACCCGCCTGATCGGCATCGACTACCGCGTCCAGAACGGCATGCTCTACGGCGTCGGCGACCAGGGCGGCATCTACACGATCGACGACACCAGCGGCTGCTCCACCAAGGTCTCGCAGCTCTCCGTGGCCCTGCAGGGCACGTACTTCGGCGTCGACTTCAACCCCGCCGCGAACCGGCTGCGGATCGTCTCGGACACCGGGCAGAACCTCCGCCACAACATCGACGACCCGAACGGCGCGCCCGCCGCGGGCACCACCGCCGTCGACGGCGTGCTCGGCAACCCGGCCGTCCCGCCCGCGACCACCCCCACCACGGCGACCGGCGTCACCGGCGCGGCCTACACCAACAACGACCTCGACCCGGCCACCGCCACCACCCTCTTCGCCCTCGACACCGCCAACGACCGCATCTCCCTGCAGTCGCCCGCCAACGCCGGCACCCTCGCCCCCACCGGCCGCCTGGGCGTGGACGCCGGACCGGACGCGGGCTTCGACGTCTACTACTCGGCGAGCCACGGCAGCAACCACGGCTACGCCGCGCTGGGCGTCGACGGACAGCGGTCCTTCTACCGGGTCGACGTCCTGACCGGCCGTGCCGTGGCGCTCGGCACCTTCGGCGCCGACGACCGGGTGGTCGACATCGCCGTACCGATCGGCCAGGACTGAACGCCCCGCCCGCCCGCCCGTTCCCGTTCCCGCCCGCGCCGCTGACGGCGCGAGCGAGCCGCTCCACCCGCTCCGCCCGTACGACCTGAAGCCCTGTCCCCGACAGAGCTGAAGGCGGAACCGCCCGCCACGACCCGCGTGCCGACGGTTCCGCCCCGCAGTCCGGCGCCTGCCTGAGAAACACCCGCCCGACTGCACCCCGCATTCGACGCAGCACACCGCGTGGATTGGCCCGTCATCCGATCGGGTTCCGCGGTCCTGCGATCCGGTGTCCGCCGCCGTGTCCACCCGGCCCCGCGATGCCGCCGGTACCGAGGGACGGGGCGTTGCGGACGCGCTCCGCAGCCGGTCCGCGCCCGCCCGCCACGGGCTGTGACGGGGCCGTTCCGGCAGGTCGCGTGACGGTCGGCACAGGGTGTGACCGGCGCGGACGGTGAGGGTGCGGGGCCGCTGCCTGCTACAGTCGATGCAGTTGCAGTTGTGGTTCCCATGAACTCTGTGTGCGCCTGCTGATTACTCGCGGGTGTCTTGTTTTTTCCCGGCTCTTTCCGGGTGGGCCATCATCTCGGCGACGCGTGGTGCGCGTGGTGCGCACCTCGGCATAGCCCCCTCGAAGGAGATTTCTTTTATGGCTTTCGGCACTGTGAAGTGGTTCAACTCGGAAAAGGGCTTCGGCTTCATCGAGCAGCAGGACGGCGGCGCTGACGTCTTCGCCCACTTCTCGAACATCAACGCCAACGGCTTCCGTGAGCTGCTCGAGGGCCAGCAGGTCGAGTTCGACGTCGTGCAGGGCCAGAAGGGCCTGCAGGCGGAGAACATCCGTCCGCTCTAGTCCTGTCCGCTGTGGGCCCCCGCCGTGCGGGGGCCCACAGCGTGTTCGCGCACCGTGCACCGCCGGGCACTCCCGGTGGCCGCGGTGCGCGGGGCCGTGCGAGGTCGCACACGGTCCGCGGGCCCGCGCCCGTACGCCGGCGGCTGCCCACCGCAAGGGGGTGCCCCGGACGGTTCCACCGTCCGTGCCGGGCGCCCGTCCCCCGGTTCGTTCTGGCAACTCCGTCCGGCCGTGGCCCGCGGAGCCTTCCCTGCGACGTGCCGCCCCGAGGAAGGTCTCCGCATGAACCGTTCCAGCCGTTCGCCGTACCAGAACACCCGCTCGCGCCCCGCTTCCGGCGCGAGCTCCTTCGGTTCCGGCGGTTCCGGCCGCCGCCCGGCCCCGTCGAGGGGCCGTCAGGCGCCCGCCGGCCGCCAGGAGTTCGCGATGCCCGTGGACACCACGCCCGGGCTGCCCGCCGTCGAGGCGTTCGACGAGCTCGACATGCCCGCCGCGCTGCTCACCACGCTGGCCCGGCACGGGGTCACGGAGCCCTTCCCGATCCAGGCCGCCACGCTGCCGAACTCGCTGGCCGGCCGTGACGTGCTCGGCCGCGGCCGCACGGGCTCCGGCAAGACGCTCGCCTTCGGCCTGGCCCTGCTGGCCCGCACCGCGGGCCGCCGCGCCGAGCCCGGCGAGCCGCTGGCGCTGGTGCTCGTGCCCACCCGTGAGCTGGCCCAGCAGGTGACCGAGGCGCTGACCCCGTACGCGCACTCGGTGCGGCTGCGGCTCGCCACCGTGGTCGGCGGTGTGTCGATCGGCCGCCAGGCGCAGGCGCTCAAGCGCGGTGCCGAGGTCGTCGTGGCCACGCCCGGCCGGCTGAAGGACCTGATCCAGCGCGGTGACTGCCGGCTCGGCGAGGTCGCCGTGACGGTGCTCGACGAGGCCGACCAGATGGCCGACATGGGCTTCCTGCCGCAGGTCACCGAGCTGCTGGAGCAGGTCGCCGTGGGCGGCCAGACGATGCTGTTCTCGGCCACGCTGGACCGGAACGTCGACCGGCTCGTGCGCCGGTTCCTGAAGGACCCGGTGACGCACTCCGTCGACCCGTCCGCCGCCACGGTGAGCACGATGGAGCACCACGTGCTGCACGTGCAGAGCCACGAGAAGGACGCGACGATCGCGCACATCGCCTCCCGCGAGGGCGGCGTGATCATGTTCACCGACACCAAGCACGGCGCCGACCGCCTGGTCCGCGACCTGCTGGCCAACGGCGTGAAGGCAGCGGCGCTGCACGGCGGCAAGTCGCAGCCGCAGCGCACCCGCACCCTGGAGCAGTTCCGCACCGGCCGGGTGACCGCGCTCGTCGCCACCAACGTCGCCGCCCGCGGCATCCACGTCGACGGCCTCGACCTGGTCGTCAACCTGGACCCGCCCGCCGACCACAAGGACTACCTGCACCGTGGCGGCCGTACCGCCCGGGCCGGGGAGACGGGCACCGTGGTCACGCTCGTCCTGCCCAACCAGCGCCGTGAGATGAGCCGCATGATGGCGACGGCCGGCATCACCCCCGCGACCGCGCGGGTGCAGCCGGGCGACGCGGAGCTGACCCGCATCACCGGTGCCCGGGTGCCCACCGGGGTGCCGGTCGTGATCGCCGACCCGGTGGTCGAGCGGCCGCGCCGCAGTGCCGCTCCGGGCCGCGACCGCCGTAGCCGTCCCGCCCGCGGTGCCGCGGCCGGCAGCCGTGGCGGCCGTCGCCCCACCCGCACCGCGTAGTCGCCCGGATCGGGCCTCGGGCCCGCCGCAAGCAGCGGCGGGCCCGAGGCCGGTCAGCGGGAGTCGGTCAGCTCATCGGGAGTCGGTCAGCCGAGGCCGGTCAGCGGGGGTCGGGGGCGGTCACTGGTCGGAGTAGCTGAGGTCGCCCACCGTCCAGCTACTGATGTCGGCGATCGCGATGCGGTACATGCCGCCGGTGTGGGGCAGGCCGAAACTGCCCTGCAGGATCCGCGCCACGTGCAGGTGCAGGTAGGTGGGCCCGGCGCCCGGTGCCGTGCGGGCGTTCGGTCCGGTGGCGTCCGCTGCGAAGAGCGAGGCGAACGGCTTGAGATGTTCGGAGGCTTCGAGCACCTCGGCCACCCGCTGCCGCCACACGGACTCCGGCGCGAGCCTGCCCGTGATGACGGCGCCTGGGACGACCACGGTGAGGGGCATCTGGTTGCTTCCCCCGGATTCCACCATGGCGGCGATGTCGACAAGCAGCCCATCGGGTTTCGTCATGCGGACAGGGTAGTCCCGGGCGCTCCGTGCTGTCGGCACCCTGTGGACTCCGCCCCCGGCCCCACCGGTGCGGCCCACGGCGGACCGGGTGCACGCCGGTCCGGTACAGGACGGTCCGGGTACGGGACGGCCTGGTGCACGTCGGCCGGAAATCGGCTCTGGTGCGCCACCGCTGCGGGTACACGCGATGACATGGGCACACATCTCATCACGGGCGCGGGCTCCGGCATCGGCGCGGCGACGGCAGGTCTGCTCGCGGAGCGCGGTGACGAACTCTGGCTCCTGGCCAGGGATACGGTGCGGGCCGCACAGCTGCGCGAGCAGTACCCCGGCAGCCGGACGCTCGTCGCGGACCTCGCCGCGCCCGACGGTCTGGCGGCGGCCCTGCAGGGCCAGGAGCGCCCGGGCCGACTCGACTCGCTGCTGCACGTCGCCGGCGTCATGGAGCCCGGCGCGGTCTCCGACCTGGCGGCAGGCCCGTGGCAGGAGACGTTCGCCGTCAACGTGCTGGCGCCCGCCGAACTCACCCGGCTGCTGCTGCCCGCGCTGCGGGCCGCGGGCGGGCACGTGGTGTTCCTCAACTCCGGTGCGGGCCTGCACGCCCCGCCGGGCCTGGTCGCGTACGCGGCGTCGAAGTTCGCCCTGAAAGCGCTGGCCGAGGCACTGCGCGCGGAGGAGCACCGGCACGGTGTGCGGGTCACCACCGTCTACCCGGGCGAGGTCGACACGCCGATGCAGGCGAGGCTCCACGACCGGCTCGGGCTGCCCTACGACCCGCGGACCTGCATCCGCCCGGAGTCGGTCGCCGCCGCGGTGGCCACCGCCCTCGACCTGCCGCGGGACGGCACGCTCAGCGATCTGATGATCCGTCCGGGCTGTTGACCGCGCCGACCGGGCGCCACACCCCGCCCGGCCCGTCGCCGCCATCCGGCCCGTCGTGGTCCGGCCCGTCGCCGCCATCCGGCCTGCTGTCACCGGCCGGGCCGCCGTGGAGGTCGGCGTAGGCGGGCACCGTCGCGAGCAGCTGCGCGTGCGTGCCGAGGTGTGGAGCCGCGCCGTCGAGGAGGAGGACGCGGTCGGCGCGGCGGGCCGGCCCCGGCCGGTGGGTGACGGTGACGACGGTGCCGGGCCGCCCGCGGAACGCCTGCTCGACCCGCAGCTCCGCCGCCGCGTCGAGGTGGCGGGTCGCCTCGTCCAGCACCACGAGGCGGGCCGGTGAGAGGTAGGCCCGGACGAGGGCGACCAACTGCCGTTCGCCCGCCGACAGGGCGGCGGGTTCCAGCTGTCCGTCGAGGCCGCCGGCCCGCGCCACCAGAGCGTCCGCACCGAGCGCGGAGACCGCCGCGGCGACGGCCCCCGCGGACGCGTCCGGGGCGAGCCAGCGCAGGTTCTCGCCGAGCGGACCGGCGAACACATAGGCGTCCTGCGGCAGCAGCACCCGGCTGCGGGCCAGCACCGCCTCGGGGACCGCACCGGGCGGCACCCCGCCCAGCAGCACCCGGCCCCGCCCGGGCGGCACGATGCCGCACAGCACGTCGGCGAGCGTCGACTTGCCGATCCCCGACGGCCCGACCACGGCGAGGTGCTCCCCGTCCGCCAGGGCGAGGTCGAGCCCGTCGAGGACGGGCTCCGGTGCCGCGCCGTACGCGAACGTGACGCCGGCGAGTACGACCGAGCCGTCCGCCGGTCGCGCCTCCGGGCCGTCCGCCTCCAGGCCCTCCGCCCGTTCCTCCGCCTCCAGGCCCTCCGCCTCCGGGAGGCGGGCCGCGTCGGCGAGGCGCTCCGCGGCCACCGCCATGCGCAGCCAGGACGCGCCGACGCCCTGCACGAGGAGCCGCAGCGCGGGCTCCAGCGTGCCGGTGACGTACGCGAGGACGCCGACCACCTCGCCCGCGGTCATGCCGCGGCGCACCAGTGCGGGAGCGGCCAGCACCACCAGCAGCAGCGGCAGGTGGGCGCCCGCCGCCACGACCAGGCGGCGGACCGCCGCCACCCGGGCCAGCGCCCGCCCGGCCGCGGCGTTCGCCGCCACGGCCGCCACGAGCTCGTGCTCGGCCCGCCCCTGGGCCCCGCACGCGACGAGGTCGCGCAGCGCCTGCACGGTGTCGACGCAGAGCCGCGCCAGCTCCTCCTCCGCGAGGAACGCCCGCCGCTGCCGCCGGACGGTGGCCGGGGCCAGCGCGGCGAACGCCAGCAGCGAGCCCAGCAGCGGCCCGGCGACCAGCGGCACCGCGGCGGGCGCGAGCGCGGCGGTGCCGGCCACGACCGCCACCGCCGTGAGGGCGAAGTGCGAGACGACCAGCAGCTGCCCGGCCGCGGCGTCGCGGACCGCCTCCACCTGGCGGGTGAGCTGGGCGACGGCCACGGCGGCGGAGCCGTCCCGGCGGCCGCGGGCCGCGACGGTCCGGTGCAGGGTGCCCGTCACCACGGCGCGCATCAGGCGGTCGCGCAGCGGTTCGACGATCTCGGCGAGCCACGGGTAGGTCTGCCGGGACGCCCAGGCCCCGAGCAGGGTGACGGCCGCGAAGACGGCCAGCCACAGTGCCGCCTGGCCTGGCCGGTGGCCGAGGAAGCCGCGGTCGACGGCGAGGGCCAGCGCCTTGCCGGAGACCAGGGCGGGCGCCGCGGAGAGCATCGTCCAGAGGGCGAGCCGGAGGGCGGCGCGGCGGCTGTCGGCGAGGGCGGAGCGCAGCAGCCGGGCAGCCGCCCGGCCGGGTGCGGCACCGGGCTTCCCGGCCGCCGGCCGGTCGGCCGCACCGGGGCCTGCCGTTCCCGCCGGGCCTGCTGTTCCCGCTGGTCCTGCCGTTCCCGCCCTGCCGGTGGCGGCCGTCGCGTCCGCCGGGTCGGTGGTGTCGGTGGTGCCGGCAGTGTCGCTGGTGTCGGTGGTGCCGGTGGTGGCTGGGGGCATCCGGGGTGTCCTCCCACTGGTCGGGGTGTCGTTCGCTCCGCAGGGCGGTGCCCGGACGTCAGGGGGCGGCGTCCGTGTCGGCCGGGCCGCCGAAGAGGCGCCGGTAGGCCGGGTCCGGCCACAGCTCCCTGTGCGGGGCCAGAGCGCGGATGCGTCCCTCGTGCAGCCAGGCGACGGCGTCCGCGCGGGCCGCCGTCGAGGCGCGGCGGGTCACCGTGAGCCGGGTGTGCCCGGCGCGCCCGTCCGCGACGGCGCGCAGGACGGCGGTCTCGGTGGCCGTGTCGAGGCTGGAGGTGGCATCGTCGAGCACGAGGAGCCGCGCCTGCCGGGCGAACGCGCGGGCCAGGCCGAGGCGCTGGCGCTCCCCGCCGGACAGCGGGACGAGCGGTACGGCCGTCCCGTAGCCGGCCGGGAGGCGGCGGACGAAGGCGTCGGCCTGCGCGGCCTCCGCCGCCCGCCGCACCACCCCGCCGGACACGGGGACCGGGCCGAGCCCGATCGCGTCCTCGACGGTGCGGCCCGGCAGCACGGGGTCCGGGAAGCCGTGGGCGACGGCGGTCCGCAGGGCCTCGGGGCGGATCTCCCGGAGCGGGACGCCGTCGAGCAGCACCTCGCCCTCATCGGGGGTGAGCAGGCCGCCGGCCAGGGCGGCCAGCAGGGAGGTGCCCGAGCCGGAGACCCCCACCACCGCCACCCACGCGCCGCCGGGCACGGTGAGGGCGAGCCCGTCGAGGACGGCGGCACCGGACCGTCGCACCACGATGCCGCGCAGGTCGAGGCGGCCGTCGCCGTCCGGCAGCGGACGGGTGCCCGCCGCGGGCACCGGGGCCTCCAGCACGTCCCGCACCCGGGCGGCCCCGGCGCGCGCCCGGGAGAGGTCGAGGAGGCTCTGCGCCGTCCCGAAGCCGCTGAGGCCGATGCCGGTGTAGCCGAGGGCGGCGAGCAGCCCGCCCACGGTGAGGCGGCCCGCGGTGAGCTCCGCTCCGGCGGTCGCGAGGACGGCCAGCTGGGTGGCGGGGGCGAGCAGGGCCGTGGCCCAGGCGACGCGCCGCTGGCTCTCCCACAGCGCGCGGCCGTGCCGCGACAGCTCCGGGACGGGCCGCAGCACCCGCTCGATCTCCCGGTCGGCCGTGCCGGACGCGGCGATGCTGCGGGCCCCGCTCAGCGCGTCCACCAGGCCCGCCGCGACCGCCGCCTGCGCCCGCTGGTACCCCTCGCCGAGGCGTGCGGTGCGCCGCAGGTGACCACGGACGAGGAAGTGCGCGGCCGGAGCGCTCACCAGGAAGGCCAGCGCGAGCGGCACCGCGAGCAGCGCCAGGGCGGCGACGGCGCCGACCGCCATCAGCAGCTGGGCCGCCGACCAGACCACGGCCGGTGCGGCGAGAGCCGCCTCCGGCGCACTGCCGGTCAGGCGCGCCACCAGGTCGCCCGCGGGCAGCCGGTGAGCGGGGTGGGCGCCGGCCGCGACGACCCGGCGCACCATGGCCGCACGCAGGTGCGCGGTGGCGTCGGCCGTGGCGCGCGGCCCGGCGTACTGGCCCGCGCACTCGGCGCCTGCCAGGAGGGCGAGGACGGCGAGCAGCGGGGCGGCGGCCGCCGCGCCGTGGCCGGAGAGGGCCCGGTCGACGGCGCCGGCGAGGGCCGCGGGGAGGAGGAGGGTGGCCGTGGTGCTCCCGGCCACCGCGAGGGCGAGCACTGCGGACCAGCGGCGGCCGTGCAGCAGCAGGCGGCGCCGGTCCGCGGCCGGCCGCGCGGTCGTGCCAATGCCGGTGCCGGTGCCGGTATGGGTGTGGGTGTGGGTGTCGGTTCCAGGGTCAGGCCGGGGCCCGGCACCGGGAGCGTGGCGTCCTGCGGCCATGCGGTCCTCCGGATACGTCGGCGGGCCGCGCACGGGCGCCGTGGGCGGCAGGACGGGCGGACAGGCGGACAGGCGGGCGGGCGTGCGGGTGGCGGACGTGCAGGCCGGCCCGGGCGGTCGCTGCCGCCCGGGCCGGTTCCTACGAGGGGTCAGCCGTCGGCGCGCCGACCGGCGGACCCGCTGCCGCTCAGAGGCAGAGCAGCGTGCTGACCGTGCTGTTGGTGCAGTTGACGGCGCTCAGCGAGCTGAGGACCGACTGGTACTCGGTGGTCTCCTCGGGCGTCTCGAGCGCCTGCAGGCTCAGGATCGACATGGTGAACTCCCATCGGGTCGTGGAACCGTGCTCCCGGCGGTCTGCCGGAACTCGTGGGCGGCGGGTCCTCCCGCCGCGGTGGGGCCGCCGGCGCGGGGCCGGCGGGTGGAGGGGTCAGGGACGGCGGTCGGGCGGCGCGGTCGCCGGGCCGGGCCAGAACGGCAGCGGGTCGGTGCCGGCGAAGGCGTACCCGAGCGCGGCCATCAGCCCGGCGGAGCCGGTCGCGAGGTCCATCGAGAGCCGCAGCAGCTGCTCCCCTGGGAAGGCGAGGCGGCCCTCGTACGGGACGGCGTGCCAGGCCAGCCGGCGGACGTGGCGGCGGATCGGGTCGGCGTGTGCCGCGGTGTCACCCTGCAGCAGTCGGAGCAGCGCGATCAGACCGGCCCGTCCGTTGAACAGGCCGGACTGGACGATGAACTCGGGCTCGGCGGCGCCCCGGATGCCCGCGAGCCGCTCCGCGGCCTGCGCGTCGGGCCGGTGCCGCAGGTAGGCGTGGAGCACCGCGCCGATGCCGGCGCTGCCGGACTCCAGGTACGGCAGCACCCGGGTGCCGTCGTCCACCTGCAGGGTGCCGTCCTCGGCGGTCACGCAGCGGGTGAGGTCCCGGGCGAGGGCCTGACCGGCGAGGTCGAGCAGTCCGTCGTCGCTCGTGGTCCCGTGCAGGTGGAGGAGGAGCAGGGCGGTCCCCGAGGCGCCGTGGAGCAGGCCCGCGCGGGCGCCCGGGGCGGCCGCCGGGGTGCCGCCCGCCGTCAGCCCGAGTTTCGCCGCGGCCCGCTCGGCCGCGTCGAGGGCGGCGAGGTGCAGGGCGTGGTCGCCGGTGGCCCGGGCGAAGTGGTGCAGGGTCAGCCCGATCCCGGCGAGGCCGCCCGCGAGGTCGGGGCCGTGGCCCTCCGGGTCGTCCTTGAGGAGGCGGTCGAGCAGGTTCATCGCCTCGGGTCGCCGTCCGAGGAGGTCCAGGACGTACGCGACGCCGTGCCCGCCGATGAACAGGCCGGGTCGGCAGGGTTCGCGGGCGACCGCGTCCAGCAGCCACTGCACGTGCTCCTCGTCGACCGCCGCACCCGTGGCGTGGAGGGCCCACAGCACCCCGGCCGCGCCGTACGCCAGGCCGAGCCCGTCGTGGGTGAACTGCCCCGGGTCGCCGGGGAAGAGGCGGTCGGTGCGTTCCGGTGAGGCGCTCGCGGCGACGGCCGCGGCGAGCTCCGCGCGCAGGTCCGGCCAGCCGGTCGGGTCACCGTCGAGCAGCTCCGCGAACGGCTCCGCGAACGGTGCTGCGGTCGGCGCTGACGCCCGTGTCGCTGACGGCGGCTCGGACGGCGGCGCGGACGGGCCCGCCGCCGGGGTTCCGCCCGGCCGCAGCGCCCCGGAGGGCAGGCCGAACCGCTCCTCGGCTGCCGCGGCCAGCGCCTCCGCCTTGCCGGGGGCGAGCGCGGAGAGCGGCAGCAGGGGGAGGAAGATCCAGAGCCGCAGTGCGGCCAGCGCGTAGGTGTCGACGGCGGTGCCGGTGAGCTCGGGCGGCGCCGCGAACCCGGCCGCGCCGAGCGCGGGGCGGACGAACCGGTCGACGGGGGAGGCGAGTTCGAAGTCGACGAAGGCGACCCTGCCGTCCGGCCGGACGATCAGGTTGCGCGGGTGGAGGTCGCCGAAGACGATGCCCCGCGCGTGGATCGCCCGCAGTCCCTGCTCCACGCCGTCGATGATGCGCAGCGCGTCCTCGCGGTAGGCCGCCACCGTCCCGGGCGCGGGATCGGGGTGGATCAGGGGGTAGTTCCGCCCGAACCAGCGGTGCAGCGGCTCGCCCTCGACGTACTCCTGCACGAGGAAGTGGTGCTCCCAGGCGGTGAGATGGCCGAGGGCCGCCGGTACGGCGTCCACCCCCTCCAGGTGCCGGAGCACGTCGTGCTCGCGGCCCAGGCGCAGCACGGCGTCCTCGCCGCGCTGGTCGAGGCCGGCGTGCGGCCTGGCCTCCTTCAGCACCACCTGCGGGCCGCCGCCCGACGGTCGGCCGAGGTAGATGCCGCCACCGTTGGAGAAGTGCAGGGCGCGTTCGACGGTGTACGGGAAGGCGTCGGTGCTGGTGGTGGCGGATCCGGCGAGCGCCTCGCGCAGGACGTCCGGCACGGGGGCCCAGTCCGGCACCTCGAACACGGCGCGGCGCACGTCGGGGCGGAGCCGGCCCGAAGGCTCCCGGAAGGCCAGCACGAGCTCCCCGGTCTCCGAACGGCAGAACTGTTCCGTGAAACCGCCGTAGCGCAGGTACAACGGCCCGTTCCGCCAGCGCAGATCGCTCAGGATGTACGGGCCGGGTGCGCCGTCGAGTGCCGCGTCGAGGTCGTGCAGGCACTGCTCCAGCGCCGCGTCGTCGCGCGGGTAGAGCGTCATGAACTTGCCGCTCGAACCCCGTGACGCGTACTTGGCGTTCTGGGTCTGCACCAGCGCGGGGCTGCGCAGGAACTTGAACGCGACCCGCTGTCCGAGGCAGTGGTCCCGTACGACGGCGAGGATGTGCTCGGCGTTGTCCAGGCACGCGGAGACGTGGATCTTCCAGCCCTGGTCGGGCAGGGTCTCGGCGGCCGGATGGAAGCCCACCCACACCTCGCGGACGTTGCGCACCCATCCGGGCGGCACCGGTTCTCCCGCCGCGGAGAACTCCTCCAGGGCGGCCCATCGCACCGGCGAGTCGTAGAACAGCTTGTCGGCGTAGGAGTACGCCTCGTATCGCATGTCCATCAGGACCCTCCAGAGGTCGCGTGGGGTGGCGGATCGGGTGCCGTGCCCGGCGCATCGCGGCGCCGGCACCGGAGACGTCCGGCGCCGTGCAGGCAGGTGTGTCCGAGGTGGGCGGGTGCTGGGGTGCCGGGCCGGCGGCGCGTTCCCCGGGGGCGGTGGAGCCCCGCAACGTGGCCGTAGGGGTGGGTCCGTGGGCGGGCCGCCGGCCGTTCGTGCTCCGGGCCGGTCCGGTTTCCGCCGAGGTGAACGCTAGGTTCGGCCGTCGTCCACCGGGCAGGGCGCGGCCCGGGCGCACGTGTGCGGTGCCGTCACGCCCTGTTCGTGCGCGGTGCTCCGGGGGACTCCGCGCACCCCGGGCGCGACCGGTGACCAGCCGCGCGATGCCTTCCGGGCCTGGTCCCGGGCCCCGGGGGGCCGGGTTCGGTCGGGGCCTCACCGCCGTCCGCGCCGCGCGGGCGCGTGGTCGGCCAGGTCGCTCCGGCGCAATGGGGCCGCCCGGGGTACGCCCCGCGCAGCCGAGGTGACGAAACGTCAGATTTGATCGGTCTGTGACAAGTTGTCTACGGCGATGTTCGTTTCAGCCCGGTCGGGCGGGGCGGACGGGGACGGCGCAGGGACGCCCCCCGCGTGCGCGGCCCGGGCGCGGGCCACCCGCTGCGTGTGGCCCGCACCGGCGCGGGCAGACGGCGACCCGAACGGGACGCCTGCCACTCGGTCGGCGCCGGCGACAGGAGGTCGGATCCATGGTGCTCGTGGCGGTTGTCTCCCTGGCGGTCGTGGTCTTCGCCGCCGGCCTCGGCATGGCCGTGGCGGCCGTGGCCCTCGTCGGACTCTTCTCGCCGGCGTCCCGCCGGATCTGAACCGCGCGGCCCGGCACCACTCGCCGTCCGGCCCGGGACCCGGAGCAGCGCGGGGCCCGGCACCACTCGCCGTCCGGCCCGGGACCCGGAGCAGCGCGGGGCCCGGCACCACTCGCCGTCCGGCCCGGCACCACCCGCCGTCCGGCCCGGGACCCGGAGCAGCGCGGGGCCCGGCCCGGTCAGGCGGCCGGTGGCAGACGCGCGGTGACCTGCCAGCCGCCCTCCGGAAGGGGACCGGCCGTGAGGGTGCCACCGAGGACGGTCGCGCGTTCGGCGAGACCGACCAGGCCGAAGCCGCCGCCGGCACCGGCCTCCGTCGGAGGCGCCGCCGCGTCCGCGCCGTCGTCGGTCACGGTGACCTCCAGCGCACCCGCGCGGGCCTCCACGGCCACGGACACCGAGGTCGCTCCGGCCGCGTGCTTGCGCACGTTGGTCAGGGACTCCCGGACGATGCGGTGCACCGCCGCCGCGAGCTCGGGGGAGAGCGGATCCGGCAGGTCGGGCGAGATCCGCAGCCGGACGGGCGGGCCGGTGCGTGCGAACGCGTCCGCCAGCGCCCGCACCTCGGCCAGCCCCGCGACGGGCGCGGTCGGCGCGCCCTGCTCGCGCAGCAGCCCCACCAGCCGCCGCATCGAGGCCAGGGCCCGGTCGGCCGCGGCCTCGATCCCGGCCAGCGCGGCCTGCGCCTGCCCGGCGTCGGCGCTCACGAACCGTGCGGCCCGCGCCTGCACCGCGATGCCGGTGACGTGGTGCGCGACGAGGTCGTGCAGTTCCCTCGCCAGCTCCCTGCGCTCCGCCTCGCGCACGGCGGCCAGGTCACGCAGCCGCTTGCCGTCCTGCGCGCGCAGCAGCAGGCACGCGGCGGTGACCGCCGCCGTCAGGACGGCGAAGACCAGCGTGAACGGTCCGGGGTCCTCGTCGCGCAGCGGTACGCCCACCGCACCGGCCCCCAGGGCCGCACCCAGCAGCGCCGCGGTGCGGGGCGGGGCCGCGCGCAGCACCTCGGCCAGCAGCACCAGCAGCGCGGCGGCCTCGCCCGCGCCCCACACCGACAGCGGCGGGTCCCACAGCAGCAGGGTCAGCGTCACCGACCACGACAGCGCCGCGGCCGCGCCGGCCCGTACGGTCAGCGGCACCCGGGCGAGGGGGATCGCGCAGCAGCACACCAGGACGCCGCAGACCCACACGAGCACGTGCGGCCCGGTCGGCTGGCCGGCCAGCAGCGCCCCCTCCAGACTGACCAGGGTCACCAGCAGCGCGGCGGCGGCGGTCCGGGCGGCGGCCCCGGCCCGCGGGCGTCTCCACGGCGTCATCGTGGCCCTCCTCCGTCCCGGTCCGCGCCCGGTCGCGCACGGACCGGCCCTCCCATGGGACGGGGCGCCCACCGGCCCCGCAACCGCCGGTCCGCACCCCCTGCCCCCGCGGCCCGGGGTTGCGGGCCGGCAGGCCGTCCGTTGCGATGAAGAGGCCTGTGCCGGACCTGCGGGAGCGCCGGCGGCGGGGAAGGAGCGGCGGCCATGGCGATCTCGGTGGTGATCGCGGACGACCAGGAGATGGTGCGGGCCGGCTTCCGGATGATCCTCGACAGCCAGGACGACATCGAGGTCCTCGCCGACGTGGCCGACGGCGTCGCCGCGCTGGAGGCGGCCGAACGCCTCCGGCCCGACGTGCTGCTCCTCGACATCCGCATGCCCGGGGTCGACGGGCTGGAGGTGACCCGCCGGCTGAACGCGCCGGGACGCGGGCACACCCCGCGGATCGTCATCGTCACCACCTTCGACCTGGACGCGTACGTCGCCGCCGCGCTGCGTGACGGCGCCGGCGGTTTCCTGCTCAAGGACGCCAGCGCGGCGATGCTCGTCGAGGCGGTCCGCGCGGCCGCCGCGGGGGACGCCCTGATCTCCCCGGCCATCACCGTACGGCTGCTGCGCGAGCTGCGGCCCGCGGCGCGGCGGGCCGGGCCGCGGGAGCCGTCCGAGCCGCTCACCGGGCGCGAGCGCGACGTGGTGCGGCGCCTGGCGCACGGACGGACGAACGCCGAGATCGCGGCGGACCTCTTCGTGTCGCTCTCCACCGTGAAGTCGCACCTCGCGAACGTCCAGGCCAAGCTCCGGGCGCGGAACCGCGTGGAGATCGCGGCCTGGGCCTGGGCGAGCGGCCTGCCGGACGAGCCCGACGAGCCCGACGAGCCCGAGCCTGAGCAGCACGAGCCCGGGTAGCGGGCGCCGGGGAGCGGGGAGCGGGGAGCGGGGAGCGGGGAGGGGGACGGCGGGACTCGTCCTTTCGGCCGGTGCGCGATGGCTGCGCGGCCGATACGTCCGGTGCGAGGCGCTCCGTAGCGTGGGGGCAGCGGCACGGGCAGCACCACCCGCCCGTGCCTGCCCGCCCCGCGTGCTCCCGGCTCCCGGCCGCACCGGCCCGGGCCCGGCACCCGCCATCCGCCACGCCGTCGATGCGGCGCCGCCACCGTGGAAGGAATCCCCATGCTGATGACCGAACCCCGCTCCGACTTCGCCGCGGACCTCACGCTGCCGCGCCACCCCAAGGCCGCCGGGCAGGCCCGGCGCGTGGTGAGCGCCATGGACCTGGAGGACCAGGACCTCGCGGACCGCGGCCACCTGCTGGTCACCGAGGCCGTCGCCAACGCCATCGAGCACGCCTCCGGTACGCACCTCCAGGTGGTGCTCGCCCGCGACGAGCGGACCGGCGGGCTCTTCGCCGCGGTGTTCGACGCCGAGCCGGCGCGTCCGGTGCAGCGGCACGTGCCGGCCGAGGGGCTGGCCGAGTCCGGCCGCGGCATGGCACTGATCCGGACGCTGAGCGAGGACTGGGGGTGCCTCGCGGTGGGGGAGGGCAAGTGGGTCTGGTTCCATCTCGTCCCCACGGCCTCGGCGCCGCTGCCGCCCTGACCCGGCCCTCCGCGCGGAGCCCGCGCCCGGGGCGCCGCCGAGCACGTGATCGTGGCGGGCATGCCCGAGCTCGGCTCCGGGATGCACCTCGACACGGTGTTCACCTTCGCCGACCGCGACATCGTCACCCGCTACCCGACGATCATGGACGCGGTCCGCACCTTCTCGCTCCGTCCGGGTGACCGTGCGACTGCGCGCCCGTGCGCCCGGCGTCGAGATCACCGACGAGGGCTCACGCGCCTTCACCGACGTCGTCGCCCGGGCCCTCGGACTGCCCGCGCTGCGCGTGATCGCCACCGGCGGCGAGGTGTACGCCTCCGAACGCCGGCAGCGGGACAGCGGCAACCGTGGACTACTGACCGCCCCACCCGCGGGACGGGCGCGGCGATCCGGTCCCGCCCGCCCGGGGCCCGGGAAGAGCGGTGCCGCCGCGGGGCGCCGTGCGCCCCGGGCTCAGCGGTGCCAGCCGCGGATCGCGACGGCCGTGCTGCGCACGTCGAGCGCCTCGTCGCGGATGCGGCGGGCCAGCTCGACCGCGGCCTTGGGTTCCGCGGTGACGATCTCGCCGCTGGCGGCGAGGTAGGAGGCGGCGACCACGGCCGCGAAGTGCTCGTTGCCGTGGTCGAGTGCCGGCACCCGGACGAGCTGGTGCATGAGGGCGGCGGCCCGCTGGTGCGGGGCGCCGTAGACGGGCACCTCCATGACCGCGTCGGCGTGCCGGGCGACCGCCGCGGCCAGCGAGCCGTAGTCGGTGACGTCGGGGTCGTGCGGCAGGAACTCGTGGGCGATGTCGAGGAGCCAGGCCCGGTCGATGTGGAGGATCACGCGGCGGTGTCCCGCTGGGCGCGGGTGGTGGTGCGCGCCGCGTACGGGCCGAACTCCTCCTCGAAGGCGGGGCCCCACGCCTGCGAGAAGTGCGCGGCGGCGGTCAGGAAGCGGTGCCGGCGTTCGTCGGCCTCCTCGGCGAGTACCGAGCGGGCGTAGTCGGGCAGGGTCATCCCCGCCGCTTCGGCGCGCTGCGCGAGCGCCTCGTGGGCGTCGTCGTCGAGCCTGACGTTCAGCTGCTTCATGCGCAGCAGCGTAGCGGCCGGTATTCGGGCCTACAACCGCGTCTGCCGCAGTGGTGCGGCGGCCGCGGGCCGGTGGCCCCGGCGCGCGGCGGGCGGCGCCGCCGGTCGGGCCCGGGCGGGTGCGGCCCGCCGGCCGTGCCCCGAGCTGCCGTGCGGCGGGAAATCCACAGCTCAACGCCATTGCGCCGCTCCCTTCCGCCGATTATCGTCACTCTGACACAAATCGCGAAGGGGGACCACGTGTCCATCGCCGACACACTCAGCGGGCTCGTCGAGCCGCTCAACCACCAGCTGTTCCTGCTCGGCAACGACGCCGTCACCTGGGCCGAACTCCTCGGCTTCGCCACCGGCGCCGTCTGCGTCTGGCTCTGCGTCCGTGCCACCGCCTGGAACTTCCCCGTCGGGATCGCCAACAACGTCTTCTTCCTCGTCCTCTTCTGGAGCGCCCGCCTCTACGCCGACGCCGCCCTCCAGGTCGTCTTCCTCCTGCTCGCCGCGCACGGCTGGCTGCGCTGGGCACGCGGCCGCGACCGGCTGACGGCCCGGCCCGTCCGCCGCGCCCCGACCCGCACCCTGCTCGTCCTGCTCGCCCTCATGGTGCCGGTGACCGCCGGACTCACCCTGCTGCTCACCCGGGCGCACGACAGCGCGCCGTTCTGGGACGCCCTCACCACCGCCCTCTCGCTCGCCGCGCAGTGGCTGCTCAACGCGAAGCAGGTGGAGACCTGGTACTTCTGGATCGCCGCCGACCTCGTCTACATCCCGCTGTACGCCGCCAAGGGGCTGCAACTGACCGCCGTCGTCTACACGCTGTTCCTGGGCATGTGCCTGGTCGGACTGCGTGCCTGGTGGCGCGAGACGGCCGCCGACCGCCCGGCGGCACCCGTGGGGGTGCCCGCATGAGCGGCGCCTTCGCGCACGGCCTGGTGATCGGCAAGTTCTACCCGCCGCACTCCGGCCACCACTTCCTGATCCGCGCCGCCGCGGACGCCTGCCGGCGGGTGACGGTCGTCGTGATGGCCTCCTCGCAGGAGTCCGTCCCGCTCGCGGACCGCGTCGCCTGGATACGCGAGCGCTGGTCGGCCGAGCCGCACGTCGCCGTCGTCGGGATCGCGGACGACCTCCCCGTCGACTACGACAGCGAGGACGCCTGGGCCGGGCACGTCGCGCTGATGCGCGAGGCCGTCGCCGCGGGCCCGCCCGCCCCGCCGGTCGACGCCGCCTTCAGCTCCGAGCCGTACGGCGCCGAACTGGCCCGCCGCTTCGGCGCCACCCCGGTGCTGCTCGACACCGGCCGCGACACGTTCGCCGTCTCCGGCACCAAGGTGCGGGCCGACCCGGTCGCGTACTGGGACGAGCTCGAACCGCCCGTGCGCGGCGGTCTGGCCCGTCGCGTCGTCGTGCTCGGCGCGGAGTCGACCGGCACCACCACGCTCGCCCGGGACCTCGCCGCCGCCCTGCGCGGACGCGGCGGCCCGCACGCCCGTACCCGCTGGGTGCCCGAGTACGGCCGCGAACTGACGGTCGCCAAGCTCGCGGTGGCCCGCGGCCTGGCCGCACCGGACGGGCCCCCGCCCACCGTCCACGACCTCGACTGGACGGACGCCGACTTCACCGCCGTCGGCCGGTGCCAGAACGAGGCCGAGGACCGCGCCGCCCGCGACGGCGGGCCGGTGCTGGTGTGCGACACCGACACCCTCGCCACCACGGTCTGGCAGGAGCGCTACACCGGCCGGGCCACCGGGCCGGTGCACCGGCTGGCCGCCGCCGTGCCGCCCCGCGCCCTCTACCTGCTGACCTCGCACGAGGACGTCGCGTTCGCCGACGACGGCCTGCGCGACGGCGAGCACCTGAGGCCGTGGATGACCGGCCGGTTCCGCGAGGTGCTCGCCGCCTCGGGCACACCCTGGCGCGAACTGCGCGGCGACCGGGCCGCCCGGCTGGCCGCCGCACTCGCCGAGGTCGACACCTTGCTGGCCCGGGGCTGGGGTCTGGCCGATCCGCTGGGCTGACCTTCCGTCGGTCCGGGCGCGCCCCCGCACGGCGGTCCCGGGCCCGGGAAAAGAAATTTCCGCGACCGCGGCAACCTTCCTCCGCCGGGCGGCGACCAGGGGACGAGCACGGGGCCGACGGGTCGTCATCCCGCAGGCCGCGCGCTCGGGCGGGCCCCGGCATTTCCGGGCGGCCCCGCTCCCTGTCCCTGCAGCGGTAAGGAACTGTGAGACGTGAGCAAGCGAGCCATACGCCCCAAGCGCGGCCGGATCGTGGCCCTGGGCAGTGCGGCGGCCCTGGCGGCGGCCGGCGTGGCGGGCGGCATCTGGGCGAGCGCGGACGCGGCCGCGCCCACCCCGGTCGCGGGCACCTACACCCTCGTCAACGCCGTCGGCGGCCTGTGTCTGGACGTGCCGGGGAGCAGCAGCGCGGACGGTGTCCAACTCGCCCAGCACGCGTGCGGCGGCGCGGGGCAGACCTGGCGGCTCACCGCCGCGGGCAGCGGCTTCACGCTGGTGGCCGCGCACAGCGGCAAGTGCGCGGCCGTGCGCGACGGAAAGACCGGCGCGGGTGCCGCGGTGCAGCAGGAGGCGTGCACCACCGGCGCACCCGCGCAGACGTGGACCTTCACCGCCGTCGACGGCGGCTACCGCCTCGTCAACGGCGGCAGCGGCAAGTGCCTGGCCGTCAAGGACGGTTCGGCCGCGCCCGGCACGCCGGTGCAGCAGAACTCCTGCGACTCCGCCCCGGCCAAGCGCTGGGCGCTCAAGGCCGCCGCCGCGACCGCCGCACCGACCGCGAGCGGCACCGCCACGGCCACCGCGTCCGCGACGCCGAGCACGTCCGCCAAGCCGACCGCCACGGCGACGGCGACGGCGAAGCCCACCGCCACCGCATCGGCCACCGCGACCGCGACCGGATCGATTTCGGCCTGGCCGACGCCGACGGTGGACGTTCCGCTGACCGCCACCCAGAAGGTGACGGGCGTCTTCGACGGCGGCGGCAAGCGCTACGTCGGCAAGGGCGCGCTCGGCAGCGGCGACCAGTCCGAGAGCCAGCCCGCCCTGTTCGAACTCGCCGACGGCGCCGTGCTGCAGAACGTCGTGCTCGGCGACCCGGCAGCCGACGGTGTGCACTGCGGCGGCACCTGCACCCTCAAGAACGTCTGGTGGGAGAACGTCGGCGAGGACGCCGCCACCTTCAAGGGCACCTCGGCCTCCCAGGTGATGACCATCGACGGCGGTGGCGCACGCGGCGCCGACGACAAGGTCTTCCAGCACAACGGCCCCGGCACGATGGTCATCAAGAACTTCCGGGTCGATGACTTCGGCAAGCTCTACCGCTCCTGCGGCAACTGCAAGACGCAGTACGCCCGCCACGTCGTCATCGACAACGTCATGGCCACCGTGCCCGGCAAGAAGATCGTCGGCATCAACTCCAACCTCGGCGACACCGCGAAGATCACCCGCCTCACCATCGTGGGCGACACCAGCAAGAAGATCACCGTCTGCCAGCGCTTCACCGGTGTCACCAGCGGTGAGCCCAAGGAGTCCGGCAGCGGCCCCGACGGCACGTCCTGCCTCTACACCGCGGCCGACGTCACCTACCGGCCGTAACCGCACGCCGTACACCGCGCGACCGGGGCGCGGCTCTCCGCGGGCCCGGCCGGGGCGGCTCTCCACCGTCCCGCCGCCGGGCCCGGGCGGGGCCGCCACGCCCGAATAGAATGGAGGGGCACCCCGCCGGCGACGGTGGGCGGGCGCGGGTGCCCGGCCGAGGAGGCGCGCCATGTCGGCTCCGTCCGCACCGCGAGGGCGGCCGCTGCCGCACGTCTCGGCCCTGGACTTCGTCCGGCGGGCCGTCGGTCTGGAACACAACCCGCTCTGCCGCCGGTTCGATCTGGCGCGCAGTCGGCTCCGGCTGGCCGTGCTCGTCGCCGTGGCCGGTTCGCTGGCGGCCGCCGTGGTGGTCGCCGTGGTGCTCCTGAACGGCATCCGCACCGAGGCCGCCGAGACGGCGCTGCACCGGCACCGGGTGACCGCGACCACGGTCGCCGACGCGGTCGACACGCCCGGCCGGAGTATCCGGCCCGCCCAGGCGCAGGCCGTCTGGCAGTACCCCGCCGGACAGCGGGAGAGCGGCCCGATCGGCGTGCCCGGCGGCGCCCCGGCCGGCACGGCCGTCCCGATCTGGGTCGACGACACCGGCGTCCGGGCCTCCGCGCCGCGCGGACACACCGCGATGCAGTTCGCCGCCGGCGTGTACGGGCTCACCGCGCTCACCGGCATGGCGGGCGCGGTGGCGGGTGCGTACATGCTCCGCCGCAGGTCGATCGAGCGGGCCGCCGACCGCGCGTGGGAGGCCGAATGGGCCGCCGTCGAACCGGGCTGGACACGACGCGGCCGGCCGGGCGGCGGCGCGGCGGGCACCTGACGGCCTCCCCTCGGCGGTGGCGGGGAGCGGTACCGCCCGTCAGGGGCAGTAGGGCGGGGCCTGCGCGACGTTCTTCTCGGTGACCAGCAGTACCGGGCTCTGCACGATCGGTTCGGTCTTCTCCCCGGCCAGCAGGTCGAGCACCTGGTGCACGGCCAACTGCCCGGTGGACAGCGCCGAGTTGGAGACGGTGGCCGACAGCCGGCCGTCCTTCACGGCGGCGAGGCCCGCGTCGGTGCCGTTGACGGTGACGATCCTGACGTTCTTCGCCCCGGCGGCGTCGAACGCCGTGCGGGCGGCGAGGGCCATCCCCTCGTTCGCGACGAACGCGTACCCGAGGCCGGGGTACGCCTTGATCATGTCCGCGGCCACCTCCCGGGCGGTCGCGGGGTTGAACATCGCCCGCTTGTTGGCGACGACCCTGGCGTTGGACGGGAGCGCCGCCATGAAACCGTTGACCAGCAGGGTGGAGGCGGCCCCCGGGGAACCCGAGATCACGGCGACCTGCACCTGCCGGCCGTGGGCGTCGGTGCCGATCCACCCGGCGTCCAGGGCACCGACCTTCTGCAGGTCGACCACGGCGGCGCCGAGGATTCCCGTGGTGTCGTCGGGCACCACCGAGGTCAGGAAGATGGGCACGTGCGCGTCCTCGGCGGCGGCGATGTCACCGACCAGGCCGTCGAAGCTCACGGTCTGCACGATCAGCGCGTCCACCTCGCGCCCGATCATGTCCTCGACGTTGGTCTGCTCGGTCGCCGGGTTCTGTGCGGAGTTGGCCGTGACGACCTGCACGCCCTCCGCCTTCGCCGTCTGCTCGACGGCCTTCTGCAGACACCTGTGGAACTCCGTGTCGGCGCCGTTGACGAAGCCCAGGACCAGCGGGCCGGAGCCGGTGCTCTCCGGACGGGAGGCGCAGCCGGCGAGCACCAGGGCGGCGGCGGCGACGGCGGCGGCGAGTGCTCTCCGCGGGGGGACGGAAGCAGGCATGGGGCCGGGCCTTTCTGGCAGGAGGGCGGGAGCGACGGCGACGGCGGCCGCGATCCCGGGTGGTGGTGGGCCGTGGTGCTGACGGGCAGCGCGACGCGGGGCCGCGGGCGGCCGCCGTGTGTCCGCAGGCCCGTGCCCCGGCAGCCGTGCGGTGCTCGAAGGCTGCCGAAGCTACCTCCAGCCGAACGGAATTCACCCGTCCGCGGGCGCAAGATAATGCTGCACGTCCGGGTGTTCCGCAGCGGCGAGGCGAAGGCCGCCTACGAGAACGGCCCGCTCGCCGGCGAACTGCGCGACGAAATCCTCGACCACGTCGCCGAGACGGTCATGCGAGTCGAAGCCCGCCCGTCCGCAGCTCCGCCCGCCGACCCGGCCTGAGGGCGGCGCAGCGGTTGTCGCCCGCGGGCAGGAGCGGCTCCAGACGTCGCCACTCCGCCCCTGTCGGATCCCCCCGCCCGGTCACGCAGGAAGCAGCGAACCAGTGGGCGACACGGGTACGGTCAGCATCTGCGACGCCACCACGCCGACTCCGGGTCTTCCGTCGGCTCGTGATGCGTTCGCCCGAGGAGCACCGCGTCCAGGCGCTCGACCTGCACCCGGAGTTCGCCGGCGGCCCTCGGCGGAAGCATGAACAGAGCATCCTGCAGCCTGTCCCGGGCCCAACTGTCGCCGCAGCAGGCGCAGGTGAACTCCGCCTCCCACTGCCTCCACCGGCGCCTCGTGCCGTGGACGCGCACGGACCACACGCTCAGCGCCACCGCCACGATGCCCGGAGACAACCGCTCCCGTTCGAGCACGCGCACAGCGGCGTTCGCCGCTCCCCACAGACCTGGGACATCGCGATACCGCACCCAGGGTCTGCCCCGGCCGTGTTCCCGCGGCCGAAGTGAAGCCGGTGTTCTACGAGGCACGGCCCCTTCGGATGCACGTCATGGACGGCATCCTCCCACAGCCCGAGATCGGCCGGACAGAGCCGAGGGCGCCGGTCCGGGGGATCGTCGATACGCTCGGAACGTCCGTCCCGAACCACGCGCACCACCCAGCGGCCGCGGAGGACGGACGGACGACGCACGGACAGGCGGACGGACAGGAGGACGCCATGCCCGCAGACCGCACGGCGGCCGGACCGGACGGGACCGGCGGCTACGGGGAGTCCCTCTTCGAGCCGTGGAAACCCGGCGAGGGCGACCGCATCGACCTCGGCTCGCTCGCGTACGACCACGTCACCCGGGCCCGGCTACGGGCCGTCGGCGTCGGACCGGACACGCGCTGCCTCGACATCGGCGCCGGCACCGGCACGGTGGCCCGCTGGCTGGCCGGACAGGCCGGGGCCGGCGACGTCCTAGCGGTCGACCGCGACGTCCGCTTCCTGGAGCCGCACGCGGGCGGTGCGCTGCGCACCCTCGCCGCCGACGTCACGGACCCCGGTTTCGACCCGGGCCGCTTCGACCTGATCCACGCGCGGTTCGTGCTCATGCACCTCCCCGACCCCCAGCGCACCATCGCGCGCCTGCGCGACCTGCTGGTGCCCGGCGGCCACCTCGTCCTCGGCGACGCGATCGACCTGACCACCGCCGCACCCCCGGACTCCCCCTACCGGCTGGCCATGCGCGCCATGTGGCGGGCGCTGCGCACCTCCATCGGCACCGACGTCGACTGGACGCCCGGCTACCCGCGGCTGCTGCGCGGGGCCGGCCTGACCGGGGTCGCCGCGGAGGTCCACGTGCCCCCGCTGGCCGCGGGCAGCCCGATCGCCGCGTTCTGGCTGGACACCTGGGCCCGCTCCCGTGAGGCCATGCTCGCCACCGGGCTCGTCGACGCCGCGCAGTTCGCCGCCGCGCAGGAGGCCCTCGCCTCCGGCACCGCGGACGACCTGTCGCCGGGGCTGATCACGGCCTGGGGACGCCGCCCCTGAGCCGCCCCCGGGGGGTCGTCGCCGACCGTCACCGCACGACACCGGGAGCCGCAGGTACGGGTGCGGGTGCGGGTGCGGGTGCGGGCGGCGGAACGTCGCGCAGGCGGCGGAGCGGGGAGAAGAACACGAACCAGCCGGCCGCCCACGCACCGGCGAAGGACAGGGCGAGCGCCGGCCGCACCCCGACCAGCGTGCCGAGCACCCCGCCGAGCACGCCGCCGACCGGCAGCGTGCCCCACACGACCCAGCGCACGGCCGCGTTCATCCGGCCCATCAGCTCCGGCGGCGTCACCGACTGCCGGTAGCTGAGCTGCGCGACGTTGTACACCATCCCCGAGAAGCCCGCGACGCCCCAGCCCAGCGGGAACAGCAGCACCCCCCAGCCCTGCCAGGCGGCCGCCGCGACGACCTGCGGCGCGCCGAACACCAGCATCGACACCCAGATGATCCGCGCCGAACCGATCCTCCTCACGAGCCGGCCCGCGAACACGCCCCCGACGATCCCGCCGACGGCCGCACCCGCCAGCACCAGCCCGGTCAGCGCGGGACGCACGTGCAGCACCCGGACGAGGAAGACCATCGCCAGCGCCGACGTCATGCCGTTGAACAGGTTCGCGGTGGCCGTGCACGCCACCACCCTGCGCAGGATGCCGTGCCCGAAGACGAACGTCAGCCCCTCGGCGATCCGGCGCCGCAGCGTCTCCTCCGCGAGCCGCGCCGACGGCGGCTCCTCCCGCGTCCTGATCCCGAGGATCGACAGCACCGAGACCGCGTAGGAGACCGCGTCGGCCGTCATCGCGCCCGCCGCGCCGACCAGCCAGGCCAGCCCGCCGCCCACGCTCGGCCCCCCGAGCTCCGCGAACGCCTGCGTGGTGCCGAGCTTGCCGTTGGCGCTCATCAGGTCGTCGCTGCGCACCAGCGACGGCACGTAACTCTGGTACGAGACGTCGAAGAACACCGAGCACACACCCGCCGCCACCGCGACCACGTACAGCTGCGCCATCGTCAGGACGCCGAACGCCGCCGCCACCGGGACCGAGCCGATGATCACCAGGCGCAGGAGGTTGCAGACGATCATGACGGAGCGCTTCTCACGGCCGTCCACCATCGCCCCGGCCGGCAGGGCGATCACCGCGAAGGCCAGCGTGGTGGCCGCGGTCAGCAGCCCCACCTGGAACGTGCTCTCCCGCAGCGAGACGACCGCGAGCAGCGGCAGGGCCACCTGGGTGACCGCCGAGCCCATCTCGCTGACGGTCTGGCCGCTCCAGAGCAGCAGGAAGTCCCGCTGACGCCACAGGCCCGGACGGCCCGTCTCCGCCCCGGCCTCCTGCACGGCCTTCGCCACTTCCGTCACAGCCCCGGCTCCGTTCCCCGACCCACGGCCCGGACGGTGCCGCTGAGCATCAACACGCCGCCGCGGTGCGGCCGGTTCTCGACGGCCCGACGGTACGCCGACACGCGGGCCTCCCGACACGACCGCACGACCGCACTGCGGCACGACCGCACGGCGGCCACGCCGCCACGCCGACACGACGGCGCGGGCGCCGCCCGCGGGGCTGCCGACCGGGCCCGCTGATCACCGGGCCCGGTCGGCTCCTCCGGCCCGTCCCCCGACGGGACCGGGGACCGTGCCGCCGGGTCAGCCCCCGATGCCGCCCTGCGGTCCGGCGTACTGGGCGAGCAGCGCCGGCACGTCCTTCGCCGCGTCCAGCGTGTAGCTGTAGTACGAGCCGGGCGTGAACGTCGTGCCGTTCGTCACCTGCTTGCCGGTGCTGTTGACCACGATGCTGCCGGACTGTGTCAGCGAGGCGGCCGTGGTGTCGATGTTGTACGGGTTGGCGACGTTGTCGAAGTAGCTGTTCTCGATGACGGTCTTCGACGCCCCGCGCGACAGGTTGCCGTACGAGGTGATGTTCTGCAGGTAGTTGTTGTAGAGGTGGGCCAGCGCGACGTTGTCGACGCTGGGGTTGCGCTGGTTGGTGTCGTGGATCCAGTTGTGGTGGATCGTCATGCGGGCGGTGACGTTGTCCGTCCAGCCGATGCCGAAGGCCTTGTTGACCTCGCCGAGGACGTTCCAGGAGACGGTGAGGTAGCTGGTGTCCTTGCGGCTGTCGATCAGGCCGTCGTTCATCCGCTCGATCCGGTTGTGGTCGATCCAGACGTGGTCGGCGGTGTCCATCTGGATGCCGTCGTAGTCGTAGACCTTGTCGTCCGGGTCGTCGTCGGTCATCCGGGTGTCCCGGATGGTCAGGTTGCGGATGATCACGTTGTGGACGCCGGTGCCGAGGAAGAACCCGCCGTTGACGATCTGGCCCGAGGTGCCGACGCCGACGATGGTCTTGTTCGACTTCACGGGGATCTCGTGGCCGTACGGCGTGACGGTGAGCGCGGCGGCGACCTTGATCACGTAAGCGCTGTCCGAGGTGGCGTACCTGACCAGGTCGGCGAAGGTCGTGACGGTCACGGTGCTGCCCGCGGCGCCGCCGGTGGTGCCGCCGCCGGTGGAGGCGAAGCCGTCCGCCGTGTCGGACCAGGTGCGGCCCGCAACGGGGTTGAAGGCCCACTGCTTGTTGGTGTTGGCGGTGCAGGTTTCCTGGATGATCGCGGTGCCGTTGGTGGTGGAGGCGTTCTGGTCGCTGATGCAGAGGCCGTTGCCGGCGTTGATGATCTGGAAGGTGTTGGTGCCGCTGGGGGTGAGGGTCCAGAGCTGGTTGGTCTGGCTGCTGACGCAGCCCCACTGCTGGAGCTGGGTGCCGCTGGTGGTGGAGGCGTTGGGGACGTCGATGCACTTCTTGCTGTGGACGTTGACGAGTTGGTAGCGGCCGGAGCTGACGGGGGTGAGGGTGAACTGCTGCCAGTCGGAGTTGGCGGTGCAGTTCCACTGCTGGAGGAGGGCGCCGTTGGCGGTGGAGGCGGCGGGGACGTCGATGCACTTGCCGCTCTTGGTGACGGCGAGTTGGTAGGTGCCGGCGGCGGGCAGCGTGGCGGCCCCGGCGGGTGTGGTGTTGAGGCCGAACACGGCGCCGCAGACGGCGAGCAGCAGTGCTGCCAGCAGACTCAGCGGCCGGTGTGCGCGGTGCTTCCTTCTGGTCATGATGATCCTTCCGGTGGGTGGGGGACGGTCGGGCACGTGTGGCTGCGGTGGTGCGGCGTCAGCCGACCGGGTTCCACCCGTCGCTGCCGGCCAGGTACTTCTGCGGCGTGTACGTCGCCGCCTGAGCGTCCGTGAGCTGCGGGCGGTTGCTGTTCGTCCCGGCACCGGCGCCGGTGTTCTTGTACTCGAAGTACCGGGCGTTCTGCCACGTGCTGGTCGACATGTTGGTCCACGGCTGCGCGGTGGCGATGGTGTTGGAGAGCGACGACTCCCGGTACACGACCTGGGCGTCCTGCCGCCACGGCCGGCCGAGCTGGGTGGTGTTGGCGGTCGCCCCGGTGACGGCCGACTTGTAGAACAGGAAGCCGTACGCGCGGGCCGCCGGGGTGCTCGCCGCCGTGATCGGGCCGCCGGTGGTCCGCTTCTCGTAGATCCGGCAGTTGTCGAAGACGGCGACGCCGCCGCCGTAGATGAAGTCCACCGTGCCCTCGATGTAGGAGTTCACGGCGTACACCCGCGCGCTCTCGTTGACCAGGAAGGTGTCCTGGTCGCCGAGCAGCCGCACGTTGTTCAGGAGCGCGCGGTCCGAGTCGAGGTACAGCGCCAGCGCCTGGTCGCCGGTGTCGGAGCTGTTCTCGTCGAAGTCGTTGCTCAGCGTCAGGTTGGTCGCGGTGAAGTCGTGCCCCTGGGCGACGACGGTGGCACTGCCCGAGGTGCCGTACGTGCCGGCGTTGCGGTTGTTGACGATCACCACGTCGCCGGGCGCCCCGCCGAGGCCCTGCAGCGTGACGTACGGCTTGTTCGACGGGACGGTCACCTTCTCCCGGTACGTGCCCGGCTTGATGGTGATGACGACCCGGCTCGCGTTGCCGGTGCCGACCGCGTCGACCGCCGCCTGCACGGTCGTGTACGTGCCGGTGCCGTCCTGGGCGACCGTGGCCGGGCCGGTCGTGCCGACCGGCTTGAAGGCCCACTGCTTGTTGGTGTTGGCGGTGCAGGTTTCCTGGATGATCGCGGTGCCGTTGGTGGTGGAGGCGTTCTGGTCGCTGATGCAGAGGCCGTTGCCGGCGTTGATGATCTGGAAGGTGTTGGTGCCGCTGGGGGTGAGGGTCCAGAGCTGGTTGGTCTGGCTGCTGACGCAGCCCCACTGCTGGAGCTGGGTGCCGCTGGTGGTGGAGGCGTTGGGGACGTCGATGCACTTCTTGCTGTGGACGTTGACGAGTTGGTAGCGGCCGGAGCTGACGGGGGTGAGGGTGAACTGCTGCCAGTCGGAGTTGGCGGTGCAGTTCCACTGCTGGAGGAGGGCGCCGTTGGCGGTGGAGGCGGCGGGGACGTCGATGCACTTGCCGCTCTTGGTGACGGCGAGCTGGTAGGTGCCGGCGGCGGGCAGCGTGGCGGCCCCGGCGTGCTGGGCGCCGACGCCGAGCACGACGCCGCCGACCGCCGGCAGCAGGGCTGCGAGCAGGGTCAGCGGCCGGCGGCGGACGAGGCCGTGGCGCGGACGCGCCTGGGTGGGGACCCGGTCGGTGGTGGTTCCGGACACAGGTGCTCCTCTCGGGTGGGGGAACGGGCGCACCCGGCCGCCGTGGGGGCGGAGGCCGGACGCACACCGTGGTCGTCCGCCGCCCGGACGGGCAGCGGCACCCCTTGTAGACGGAGGGGCGCCGGGCAGATGACAGAAAATTCCGAAGAATTTCTGCCCGGCCGGCACACCGGGCTGCCGCGGCTGCCGCGGGCTGCTCTCCGGGCCGCACCCCCGGCCCGTCCGGACGCGGAATCGGGGAGCGCCGCTTTACTGTCGTGTGGCGTCGTGTCAGGATGCGGCTCCGCAGTCATGGCCATGCCCGGGTGCCAGCGTGTCGCATCCCCCGGGTTCCCCCGCGTCGTCGCCTCGCGCCCCCGGCCGAGGCGCAGGGCAGGAGATCTCCGGTGCTCACGGGCAACCCGCACGACACCGCGCAGGACGTCGCCGTGCTGGTCCGTGCCGCGCAGAGCGGCGACGACCGGGCGCTGAACCACCTGGTGGCACTCCACCTGCCCCTGGTCTACAACATCGTCGGCCGCGCCCTGCGGGCCACCGCCGACGTCGACGACCTCGTGCAGGAGACCATGCTGCGGGCCGTCCGCGGCCTGCCGTCGCTGCGCGAACCGGACCGGTTCCGCTCCTGGGTCGTCGCCATCGCCTACCGGCAGCTCCAGCAGCACGCGCGCCGCCGGGTCGCGGAGACACCCCACCGCTACGACGTCGCGGACGTGCCCGACCCCACCACCGACTTCGCCGAACGCACCGTCGCCGAACTCGTCCTCACCGGGCAGCGGCGCGAACTCGCCCGGGCCGCGGACTGGCTGGACCCGGCGGACCGACGGCTGCTCTCCCTCTGGTGGCAGGAGGTGTCCGGCAGCCTCACCCGCGCCGAGACCGCCGCCGCCCTGGCACTCGACCCCGGGCACGCCGCCGTCCGCCTGCGCCGGATGAAAGCCCAGCTGGAGGCCGCCCGCACCGTGGTGCGCGCCCTGGGCGCCGTACCCCGCTGCCCCGGGCTCGCCGCCGTCACCCAGGCGTGGGACGGCAGCACCACCCCGGTGTGGCGCAAGCGGCTGACCCGCCACACCCGGGACTGCGCGTCGTGCGGTGCGCACCGCGGCGGACTCGTCGCACCGGAGAAGCTGCTGCCCGGCATCGGCGTGCTGGTGGTGCCGAACTCCCTGCTGGACGGCGTGCCGTGGAGCGCCCAGGCCGCCGCGACGGCCGGCCACCACTCCGTGCTGTTCGAACGGCTCGGCACGGCCGCCCGCCACGTCACCACCCGGCCGGTCGCCGCCGGAGCCGCCGCAGCCGTCGCCGCGGCCGTCGCGCTGACCTGCGTGCTCGCCCCGTGGACGGGCCCCGCGCCGTACGGCGGGCCACCGGCCGCAGCGGCGAGCACCGCCCCGGGCGCCGTCCCGTCCCCACCGGCGGCCGGACCGTCCGCCGACCCGTCCCCGCCGTCGGCCGCCGGACCCTCGCCGTCGGCGTCGGCACCCCAGCGCGGCAGCGGTGTGACGGTGGCCGACCTCTACGTGGCACCGGACGGATCCGACTCCGGCGACGGCAGCCTCGCGCACCCGTACGCGACGCTCGGCAAGGCCGTGTCGGCCGTCCGGCCGGGCGGCACGATCGCCCTTCGCGGCGGCACCTACCGGCTGACCGGGCCGGTCTCCATCACCACCGACGGCACCGCCGAGCGGCCCATCATGCTCAGCAACTACCGTGACGAACAGCCCGTCCTCGACGCCTCCGGGATACCGGCCGCCTCCTGGGCGATCACCCAGCAGACGGGCTGGTGGACGGTGCAGGGCCTCGAACTCCTCGGCTCCGCCAGCCACGCCTACGTCTGCCGCTCCTGCCACCACACGGTCTTCCGGCGGCTGTCGTTCCACGACAACGCCAGGTCGGGGCTCGTCCTGCGCGACGCGGGCACCGAGGCCAACGCCGTCCTCGACAGCGACTTCTTCCACAACCACGACGACGCCGCGCACGGCGGGGCGGGCATCGGACTGGGCATCACCTTCGGCGCCGGCCAGGGCAACGTCGTCCGGGGCTGCCGTTTTCACGGCAACGCCACCGACGGCCTGGACCTGGGCGGGTTCACCAGCCCCGTGACGGTCGAGAGCAACTGGTCGTACGGCAACGGCGTGAACCGCTGGCAGGTCGCCGACTGGCGCGGCGCAGGCAACGGCTTCACGCTGGGCGGCGGCAACGGCCGCGCCGCCGTGGCCCACCGCGTCGTCAACAACGCGGCCTGGGACAACACCGGGCTCGGGTTCAACGACGAGGGCAACCCGGGCGGGATCCGGCTCACCCGCAACACCGCCTACCGCAACGGCGTGCGGGGCTTCTTCCTGCCCGACGCCGCCGCGACCGCCACCGGAAACGCCGCCGTCGGCAACGGCCGCGACACCACCCTCGGCACGGGCGTGCACTCCGACGGGAACACCTGGGACACCGGCACGGCGGGCACCGGCATCTTCGCCACCACCGACCCGGCCACGGCCGAGGCCTCCCGGCCCTCCGGCGGCGGCCTGCCGAGGACGACCTTCCTCGTCACCCGCACCGGCCAGGGCGCCACCATGACCACGCGGCTCTGACCCCGGCCACCTCGGGCGCTGGCGCGGGCGACGGCGCGGGCCCGGGTGCCGGCGCGGCAACAGGTTGTTGAGGGGACGTTTATCGGTCGCCGCGACAGTGGGAGCACACCACCTCCCGAGGAGCACACCCATGAGACCCCGCACGCTCGCCGGCCGCCTGGCCGCCGCCGCCACCCTCACCGCCGCCGCGGTCCTGCCGCTCGCCGCGCCCGCGTCGGCGCAGTCGGTCTGCGACAGCCCCGCCCCGCCGGCGTGGTGCACCGACCCCGGCGAGCCCGCGAACGACCCGTACGGGGAGCTCGCCTCCGCGACCCGCGTGCCCGGCGGCATCAAGGTCGCCGGGTGGGCCCACGACGAGGACGGCGGCCCGGTGAGGGTCCGCATCACCGTCGGCGGCGCGACCGTCGCCACCCTGACCGCCGACGGCTCCGGCGGCGAGGCGTTCTCCGGCGTGATCGTCGTGCCCACCGCCACCGGCGCGGTGTGCGCCACCGCGCTCAACGTCGGCTTCGGCGCCAACACCTCCATCGGCTGCTCCCCGCTCACCGTCGGGCACGACCCGATCGGCTCGATGGACTCCTGGTCGGTCCAGGGACGGTCGATCGTCGTCAACGGCTGGGCCGCCGACCCGGACTCCGCCGGTCCCACCCAGGTCTACATCGAGTACGCGGGCGGCACGTACGGCCCCTTCCAGGCCGACCGGTCCCGCCCGGACGTCGGCGCGGCCTACCCGGGCTACGGCGACCTCCACGGCTACCAGGCCGTCTTCACCCCGCCGGTGATGTACGGCTGCAACAACTACCTCTTCGTCAAGGCCGTGAACACCGCGGCGGGCGCCGACGCCACGGTCGGCGGCTGGTTCTGCTCCTGACACCGCCGCCCGGCGCCCGCGACTCCGTCCCACGGCCGACCGGTTCCGCCGTGATCCGGACGACGCGCGGGACGGGCGCCCGCGGTCCTGGCAGGATGGCGCCATGGAACGTGTGCTCGGAATCGGCGGATACTTCATGCGGGCCGCGGACCCGGAGGCCCTGGGCGCCTGGTACCGCGAGTGCCTGGGCCTCGACGCCGACGACAACGGCCTCTGGCGGCAGGAGGCCGGGGCCACGGTGTTCGCGGCGTTCGACTCCGGGACCGACTACTTCGGCTCCCGCGCGCAGCAGACGATGGTCAACTTCCGGGTCCGCGACCTGGACGCGATGCTCGCGCAACTGCGCGCCAGGGGCGCGGACGTGGCCGGGGAGACCCAGGACATGGAGGGCGTCGGCCGCTTCGGCTGGGTCACCGATCCCGAGGGCAACCGGGTCGAGCTGTGGCAGCCCAGCTGACCACGCCGTCACGCGGTCGGTGACGTGCCGGTGGCCGGGCGGGCTCCCGGGGTGTGCACCTCGGCCGGGCCCGCGCGGGGCCGTGCGGCTCCCGACGCTGCGTCAGCCCCGGCCGGGCGCCTTCCGACGCCGTGTCAGCCCCGGCCGGGCGTCCCGGTCCGGGCCCGGTCCGGATCGCCGATCCGGCTGTGGGTGCGCCCGTAGAAGGCGTAGACGGCCACGCCGACCGCCATCCAGATCAGGAACCGCCACCAGGTCGCGACCGGCAGGTTGACCATCAGCCAGAGGCACGCCAGCACCGAGAGCACCGGAAGCACGGGCACCCACGGGCAGCGGAACGAGCGGGGCAGGTCCGGCCGGGTCCTGCGGAGCACCACCACCCCGATCGAGACCACCACGAAGGCGAACAGCGTGCCGATGTTGACCAGCTCGGACAGCTCCTCCAGCGGGATCAGCCCGGCCAGCACCGCCACCACCGCACCCAGCAGCACGATCGCCCTCGACGGCGTGCCGAACCTCGGGTTGACGGTGGAGAAGGTGCGCGGCAGCAGCCCGTCGCGGCTCATCGCGAAGAACACCCGGCTCTGACCGAGCAGCAGGATCATCGTGACCGAGGTGAGGCCCGCTACCGCCCCGACGTTGATGATGTCGGCGAACGCTTCCTGGCGGACCGCCTTGAACGCGTCCGACAGCGGCGCGTCGTCCGACAGCTCGGTGTACTTCTGCATGCCCGTCACGACCACCGAGACGGCCATGTAGAGCACGGTGCAGATCAGCAGCGACCCGATGATGCCGCGCGGTACGTCGCGCTGCGGGTTGCGGGTCTCCTCGGCGGCCGTCGCCACGACGTCGAAGCCGATGAAGGCGAAGAAGACCACCGCGGCGGCCGTGAAGATGCCCATCACCCCGAAGTCCGTCGGGGTGTAGCCGAAGACCGCCTCGACGAGCGGCGCCGCACCGCCCGACGTCCTCTCCGCGGCACGGGCCGGCGGGACGAACGGCGTGTAGTTGGCGGCCTTGACGAAGAACAGCCCGGCCACGATGACGATCAGCACCACGAGCACCTTGATGCCGACGATGACCCGGGTGACCTCGGCCGACAGGTGCATGCCGGCCAGGATCACCGCGGTCAGCACCACGACCAGCAGGGTCGCCGGCAGGTTGAAGCTCCACCCGCCGGTCGACGCGCCGGAGATCGCGTGCGGCAGGGTCACCCCGGCGCTCTCCAGCAGCGACTGCACGTAGCCCGACCATCCGACCGCCACCACCGCCGCGCCGAGCGCCAGCTCCAGCACCAGGTCCCAGCCGATGATCCAGGCCGGCAGCTCGCCGATCGTGGCGAACGCGAACGTGTAGGCCGACCCCGCCACCGGCACGGTGGAGGCCAGCTCGGCGTAGCAGAGCGCCGCGAGCGCGCACACCACGCCGGCGACGGCGAACGACACCGCGACGGCCGGCCCCGCGTGGTTCTTCGCGGCGGTGCCGGTCAGCACGAAGATGCCGGTGCCGATGATGACACCGACGCCGAACACGGTCAGGTCGAGCGCGGAGAGCGAGCGGCGGAGCGCGTGCTCCGGCTCCTCGGTGTCGGCGATCGACTGCTCGACGGGCTTGGTCCGGACGAGGCTGCGTAGCAGCCGGTGTCCGGGTCGGGGCTCGCTGGTCATCTGGGCCTCCTGGCGTTGTCCGCGTGACGCGTACCCCGCCGGACCGCCCGCACGCCGTGCCGTGGCCCGGCTGCGGCCGAAAACCCCACGGACGGCCCTGGTGGAGCGCCCCGGAGGTGTCGCCCGCCGGTCTCCCAGACGGTGGCCCGGCGCTCCGCCGGGGCCCGTGCGGGCCCTCGGCCCCCGCCGGGCCCGGGACGGCGTCAGCCGAAGACCCGCGCCAGGATCAGCCCGGCGGCGCCGAGGGCGACGGCGTCCGGACCGGACGGGGCGACGGAGACGGTGACGGACTGCCAGGCGGGATCCGGCAGGCGGGCGGTGAGGACGCGGCGGATCCCGGCGAGGTAGACCTCCGGGGCGTCCAGGACCTCGCGGCCGCCGAGGACGATCTCGTCCAGGTCGAGGAGCCGGACGAGGTTGGCGAGGGCCTCGCCGAGGACGCCGGCCGCCGCCTCGGGTGTGGCCGCGGCGGCCCAGAGCGCCTCGACGCAGCCGGTGCTGCCGCAGCGGCAGCGGGGGCCCGCGGGGTCGAGGACCTGGTGGCCGAACTCGCCGGCGTTGGTGCGGGCGCCGCGCTGCACCGCACCGCCCAGGACGAGGCCCGCGCCGAGTCCCTGGTCGAGGTGGACGAACGCCCGGTTCGGCGAGCCGAGGCCGCTGAGCACGCCCGCCGTGCTGTCCTTCTCGATGAGCCCGGGCAGGCCGAGGCGCCGGGCGATCTCGTCGCGGAGCGGAAGCCCGTCCCAGGCCCGCATGCCGGTGACCTGGTGCAGGACCCCCGCGTGCTGGTCGAGCGGGCCGGGCAGCGCCACACCGACACCGAGCACGTCGGCCCGCGGCAGGCCGGAGAGCAGCAGGTCGACCTGCTCGGCCAGCAGGTCGAGCACGCGGGCCGGGCCCCAGGCGGCGAGGTCGATCGGCAGCCGGCGCACCGCGGCCGCCCGCCCGGTCAGGTCCGCGCGGAGCACCGTGAGCGTGTCACGGCCGAGCTGGACACCGACGGCCCAGCGGGCCTCGGGCACGAGGGACAGCAGCGTGGGCGGCTTCCCGCCGGTCGACGCGCCGCGGTGCGCCTCCACGAGCAGGCCGTCCCCGGTCAGCCGGTGCACGATCTTGCTGATCGCCTGCGCGGTCAGACCGGACTCGCGGGCGAGCTCGACCCTGCTGGTCCCCGCCGGGCCGGCCGCCCGGACCAGCGCCAGCACCGCGGCCGCGTTGTGGTCCCTGAGCGTGGAGAGGTTCGCGCCGGAAGGCGCGATGGGCGCCGCGCCGGGACCGGCCGGCCGGCCCGGCACGGGGGAGGTGCGCGGTGCGGGGTCCGGCGGGGTGCCCGGCGGGGAGCCTGCTGCGGGGTCGGGGGAGCGGGAGGTCACGGATCGATTATGCGACACGCTTGCGACTTAATCCACACTGTTGTTTAACTGGACCCCATGGCAAACAGCACTCCGAACACCCCCTCTGCCGCGCCGTTCCGCGTCGGCCTGATCGGCTACGGGATCGCGGGCTCCGTCTTCCACGCACCCCTCATCGCCACCACCCCCGGGCTGCACCTGGCCGCCGTCGTCACCACGGACCCGGAACGGCGCGAGCAGGCCGCGGCCCGGTACCCCGGGGTGCAGTTGCTCTCGACCACCGACGAACTCTGGCCGCTCGGCCTCGACCTGGTGGTCGTCGCCTCGCCCAACCGCACCCACATCCCCCTCGCCACCGCCGCGCTCCGGGCCGGCGTCCCCGTCGTCGTCGACAAGCCGCTGGCGGCGACGGCGACCGAGGGCGCGGCACTGGCCGACCTCGCCGAGTCACGCGGCCTGCTGCTGAGCGTCTTCCAGAACCGGCGCTGGGACGGCGACTTCCTGACCGTCGGCGAGCTCGTCCGGTCGGGCAAGCTGGGCCGCGTGCACCGCTTCGAATCGCGGTTCGAGCGCTGGCGGCCCCGGCTCAAGGGCGGCTGGCGCGAACTCGGCGATCCCGCCGAGGTCGGAGGACTCCTCTACGACCTGGGCAGCCACCTGGTCGACCAGGCCCTCACGCTCTTCGGCCCGGCCGCGTCCGTCTACGCCGAACTGGACGTCCGCCGCGACGGTGCGGCCGTCGACGACGACTCCTTCGTCGCGCTCACCCACGCCGACGGCACCCGCTCCCACCTGTGGATGAGTGCGACCGCCGCCGACCTCGGCCCGCGCTTCCGGGTGCTGGGCAGCGAGGCCGCCTACACGAGCCGCGGCCTCGACGGCCAGGAGGACGCCCTCCGGGCCGGACGCACGCCCGCCGACGAGGGATGGGGCGTCACCCCGGAGTCCGAGTACGGGCAGCTGGGCACGGTGGACGGCGCGGTCGCCCACCCCACCCTGCCGGGCGCCTACCAGAACTACTACGCGGGCGTCGTGGAAGCCCTGCACGGCCGCGCCCCGGCGCCGGTCGAGGCGCGCGAGGCCGTCTCCGCCCTCACCGTGCTGGAGGCGGCGAGCCGCTCCGCCGCCGAGGGCCGGACGGTGCGGCTGTGACGACCACCGCCGAACTCGTCGAGCAGGAACGCCGTCTGCAGTTCACCCGCTTCACCAACGAGGACGCCTGGCTGCTCGGCTGCCTGCTGGTGGAACTCGCCCGGGAGCGCGAACTGCCCGTCACCGTCGACATCCGCCGCGGCGAGCAGCAGCTCTTCCACTTCGCCCTGCCCGGCACCAGCGCGGACAACGACGCGTGGATCGAACGGAAGACCCGCGTGGTGCGGCGGTACGGGTCCAGCTCCTACCTCGTCGGCCAGCGCTTCCGCGACGCGGGCGGCACCTTCGAGGAGAAGTCCCGCCTGGACCCGGACCGCTACGCGGCCCACGGCGGCGCCTTCCCGATCGTCGTCGCACACGTGGGACCGGTCGGCACCGTCGCGATCTCCGGCCTGCCGCAACTGGACGACCACAAGCTGGTGGTCGAAGGGCTCGAACGCTACCTGGAGGCCGACCTGCCGGGGTGACCGACCGGCCCGCCCGGCGACCGGACCCGCTCGTCCCCCGCCCCACGGGGTCGGGGACGAGCCCGTCGGCCCCGCGGGGCTCGCCGTTCGCTGCTCGCTGCTCGCCGTTCGCTGCTCGTCCTCAGCCACGGCGAGGTGCCGAAGCAAGCCCGGACCCGCCCCCGCGCACACACCGGCTTCCTACGGCTCGTGGCGTCGGCGGGCGAGATGGACCGTCAGGTCGGCGGCGACCCGAACCGTCCCGGGCAGCACCCGCAGGATCTCCCCGAAGGCCCGCTCCCGCTGCGGGGCCGGCAGCACGAGATAGGCCGAGATGGTCGAGAGCTGGCCGACGTAGTCGTGCGCACTCATGGTCGAATGCCTTTCGACCACGGACTGCTGAACGTCGGTGAACCACTCGGACCGTTGGAGCTCCGTACCCGGCCACTGCATGTCGTGCCCCGGAGGCGTGCCGTCCGGGGACGGCACCTCGTCGCTCTCCAGAAAGGGTGCGCGCGCCGCGCGGACGGCCTCCTCGACGGCGGGGTCGGTCAGCTGGATCGGCCCGCCGAACGAGGCGAACACGCCCCCCGGCTCCAGCAGCCCGGCGATGCGCGACCACCGGCCCTCCGGACTCGTCCAGTGCAGCGCCGCCGCGGCGAAGACCAGCCCGTACCTCTCGCCGGGCCGCAGGTCCTCGAACGCGGCCTGCACCGTCCTGACGCCTGCCGGAACGTGCGTGCGCAGCACGGCGAGCATCGCCCCGTCGGGCTCGGTCGCGGTGACCGCGACCCCCTGCCCGGCGAACAGGCGGGTCGCCTTGCCCGTCCCCGCGCCGATTTCGAGGGCGGTCCGTACCGGCCGACCCGCGTACGCCGCCACCCTGTCGAAAAGCTCCACGGGATACCCCGGCCGGAACCGCTCGTACGCATCCGCCATCGTTCCGAAGCTCAGTGCGCGACCAGACATGCCGAGCATCCTGGCACGAGCCGTACCGTCACGGCCCGGACCTCCACCCCGCCAGCGGTCCCGACGCCCCGTACGGCTCACCGGCACGGCCCCGGGCCGTCCCCCTGCGCGACCAGGGCCGGCCGCGCAGGGGGACGGCCCGGGTCGGTCACCGGACGGTCGGGGCCGTGCCCAGGTGCTCCGCGAGGGTGGTCAGGGCCGCGCCGAGGGGCAGCGAGACCGTGGCGGCGGCGAAGGTGTCGCCACGGGTCGCGCCCTGGTTGACGATCGCCACGGGTGTGCCGTTGCGTGCCGCGCGGCGGACGAACCGCAGGCCCGACATGACGGTGAGGGACGACCCGAGCACGAGGAGCGCGCGGGCGGCGTCGACCAGGTCGAAGCAGCGCTCGACGCGGGGCTTCGGGACGCTCTCGCCGAAGAAGACCACGTCCGGCTTGAGGATCCCGCCGCACGCCGCGCACGGGGCGATGCGGAAGTTCTCCACGAGCGCGTCCGGCAGTTCGACGTCGCCGTCCGGGTTGACGCGGGCGCCGGTGTCCCGCGCGGCGCCGTTCAGCGCGCTCAGGCGCACGTCGAGGTCCTCGCGCGGGCTGGTGCGCCCGCATCCCAGGCAGATGACGCGGTCGAGTCCGCCGTGCAGCTCCACGGCGTCGGGGGTGCCGGCCGCCCGGTGCAGGCCGTCGACGTTCTGGGTGATCACGGCCGTCACGTGGCCGGAGCGGCGCAGCTCCTCGACGGCCCGGTGCCCGGCGTTCGGCTCGGCGCGCGCGATCGTCCGCCACCCGGCGTGACTGCGTGCCCAGTAGCGGCGACGGCCCTCCTCGCTGCTGACGAAGTCCTGGTACGTCATGGGCGGCTGGCGGCGCCGGCTTCCGGTGGCACCGCGGTAGTCGGGGATGCCGGACTCGGTGGACAGCCCGGCTCCGCTGAGGACGGCGACGCCGCGCCCGGCCAGCAGCCGGCGGATCTCCTCCAGGCCGGCGGTCCGCGGTGCGGGGTCGTCGTGGGCGGGTCCGTCGGGCAGCGGGGGGATCTGCATACCGACAGGGTAGATCGCCCGGGGCCGGTCCCCGGCCCGGGTCGGCAGATCGCCGATTCTGCAGCAGCAGCAGCAGCACGCCGCCGGGCCGGGGCACCGCCGACAGCGGTGGCGCCCCGGCCCGGCGGCCGTCGTGGTGAGGTGTTACCAGCGGTACCAGCGGCCGCGCGAGCCGCCGGCGTTGGTGCCGCGGGCGACGAAGCCGAGCAGCCAGAGGACCAGGACGATGACGGCTATCCACCACAGCGCCTTGACGGCGAAACCGAGGCCGAACAGCAGGACGGCGAGCAGCAGGACGAGGACGAGAGGAAGCACGGGGAACTCCTTGCCGGTGGTGATCGTGTGACGGGAGTCCTGCTGCCCGTCCCCGGTCGTGACATGCGGGGGAATCTTCGACGGGATCCGGGGCAGACACCCCGCCCACGTGCACCGGCACGGCACGGCACGGCCCGGCACCGGCCCGGCACAGCGCGGCGCGGCGCACGGGCCGTGGCAGCGCGTGCGGCTGCTGTTACGGTGCGAGACCTGCCCTGCTGCCCCTGACGGGGCGATGCGGCCGAGGTACGAGGTACGAGGAGTGAGCTGATCCGTGGGAAACGGTGACTGGCTGTCCGACCGGGCGCGGGACGCCGAGGGCGCCGCCGGCGGCGGCTTCGACCTCACGGAGTGCGTCCGTGAGCCGATCCACCTGCTCGGCGGGGTGCAGTCGTTCGGTGTGCTGCTGGCCGTCGACCGGGTGACCGGCCTGATCGACACCGTGTCCGGCAACACCGCCGACCTGCTCGGTGTCGCGCCGGACGACCTGCTCGGCCGCGCCGCCGCCGACCTGCTCGGCGCGGACGTGCTGGCCGAGGCCGCGGACCTCGCCGCCGAGGCCGGCGACGCTGCCGTACTCCTGCCGGGCCGGGTCCGCCCGGGCCCGCGCCCCGATCCCGCTTCCGGTCCCGGTCCCGCTCCCGCTCCCGGTTCCGGCTCCTCGGGAGGTGCACCGGCCGGGTCCTTCGAGGCCACGGTGCACCTCCGCGACGGCCTGCTCGTCCTGGAGCTGGAGCCCGCCGCGGACGCGGCCCCGCCCGACCCCGCCTTCCACCGCCGCATCCAGCAGTCGCTGGTGCGCATCCGTCGGGCCGCGACCGTCGGCGAGTGCTGCGCGGCCGCCGTACGCGAGGTGCGGGCGCTCACGGGGTACGAGCGCGTCGTCGCCTACCGCTTCGAGGACGCGGACGGGCCGGGCGAGGTCGTCGCCGAGGACATCGCGGACGGGTTCGAACCCTGGCTCGGCCTGTGGTTCCCGGCCAGCGACATCCCCCCGCAGGCCCGGCGGCTGTACCGACGGAACTGGATCCGCGTGATCGGCGACGTCGACGACCGCACGGTCGGCCTGCACCCGCCCACCCGCCCGTCGACGGGCGCACCGCTGGACCTCTCCTCCGCGGCCCTGCGGACGGTGTCGGAGTTCCACCTCGAGTACCTGCGCAACATCCGGGTCCGTTCCTCGATGTCGGTGTCGGTCCTGTGCGACGACGAGCTGTGGGGGCTGATCGCGTGCCACGGCAGCGAGCCGCGCTGGCTGTCGCCCGACGTCCGTACGGCCTGCGAGCTGTTCGGCGCCGCGCTCTCCGTCCAGCTGGCCGCCCTCGCCGACCGCGAGCGCGTGGCGGCGCTCGACCGCAGCCGCACGGCGATCACCGAGCTGCTCGGCGAACCGTCCGACCCGCACCCCGGCACGCTGCGCGGACGCATCGACGGCCTCCTCGCCCTCGTCGAGGCGGACGGCGTGGTCGTCTCCCACGAGGGCGGGACGACCACCGCGGGGCAGGACGTCCCGGCCGGGTTCACCGAACGGCTGCACGCCCTCGCCGGGAGCCTGCGCCCGGGCGAGCTGTGGGCGACCGACCGGCTGGCGGAGGCCGACGGGCCCGATGCCGAACCCGCCCCCGGCACGCCGGCCGGTGTGCTGCTGCTGCCCTTCGCGGGCGAGGGCAGCCTGATCGCCTGGCACCGCGGCGAGTGGCCGGTGACCCGCCGCTGGGCCGCGGACCCGGCCCTGCCGGTGCGCCTGGGGCAGCACGGCGAACGCCTCACCCCGCGCGGCTCCTCCGCGGTCTTCCGCGCGACCGTCCGCGGCCGGAGCAGGCCCTGGACGGACGTCGACACGGCGACCGCCCGGGCGGTGAGCCGGACCGTCTCCGGCCTGATGCTGCGCCACGCCGCCTGGACGGCCGAGCTCAACCGGCGCCTCGCCCGCAGCAACGCCGACCTCGACGCGTTCGCGCACGCCGCCGCCCACGACCTCAAGGAACCGCTGCGCGGCATCTCGAACGCAGCGAGTTTCATCATGGAGGACGCCGCCGGCGCACTGGACGCGGTCAGCCGCCGCCGGCTGCACACCGTGCAGCGGCTCGCCGCCCGGATGAACGGCCTGCTCGACTCGCTGCTCCACTACTCGCAGGTCGGGACGGGCGGGCTCAGCCGCGGGCCGGTGCCGCTGGAGGACTCGCTGCGGGAGGCGCTGGAGATCGCCGGCGAGCGGCTGGCCGAGCAGGGCGTGTCCGTGCTGCGGGGCCGGCTGCCGGTGCTGTCCGCCGACCCGGACCGCCTGCAGGAGGTGCTGGTCAACCTGCTGGTGAACGCCGCGAAGTACGCGGGCGAGCAGGTGCCGCGGACGGTCTTCGTCGGTGTGGAGGAGCGGATCCCGCCGGAGGGCGGCGGACCGTTGGAGACGGTGGTGGTGCGCGACAACGGCATCGGGGTGCCGGAGGACCAGCAGGACGAGGTCTTCGGGCTCTTCCGCCGGCTCCACCGACGCGACGAGCGGGGCGGCGGATCCGGTGCCGGGCTGGCCATCGTGCGGCGCATCGTGGAGCGGCACGGCGGCCGGATCTGGCTGGAGAGCCCGCCCTCCGGTGGCACGTCCGTCTGTTTCACGCTGCAGGAGGGCGACGGGGCGCCGTCCGACCCGGCACCCGCGGACGTTCCGGACGTGCCCGGAAACCCGGACGCGCCTGGTGACCCGGACGCGCCCGTGGGCCCGGGAGCCTGAACGGCCAGTGGGCCGGGTCACGGCCCGGGCCATGGCCCCCCGGTCAGTCCTCCGGGGGGCCGGTGAGCCAGAAGTCGACGGCGCTGCCGAGAACCGTCCGGAAGAGCTCGAAGTTGAGGGGCTTGAAGACGTAGCTGTCCGCCCCGGCCGCGTAGCAGGCGTCCACCTCGGCGGGGGCCGTCGACGAGGTGAAGACGACCACCGGCAGCCCGGCCAGCTCGGCCCGAGCCCGGATGTCGCGGAGCAGCGCGTGGCCACCGCGGCCCGGGAGGTTCAGGTCGAGCAGCACCAGGGCGGGGCGCTCCGCCGCGGTGTCCAGCAGCCTCGGCACGACCGTGTCCGGGTAGGTCGCGAACTCCAGGCGCACCAGCGGGTGCGAGCGGCCGAGCGCGCGTTCGACGGCCTCCGCGTCCTCCTCCGAGTCCTCCACCACGAGGACCAGACCCTCCTGCGGCGTCATCGCGCTCCCTGCCCGTCGTCGGTGGGGTCCGTGGGGTCCGTGCGGTCCGTGCGGTCCGTGGGGCCGGTGGGGGTCACCCGTACGGCCAGGACGGCCATGTCGTCCGCCCCGGTGGTGCGGAAGGCGAGTGCGGCGCGGGCCAGTTCCGTCACCAGTTTCTCCGGCGCCAGCCCGGCGAGACCCGCGAGCACCCCGGGCAGCCGTTCCTCGAAGAAGGTGCCGTCGGCCGAGCGGGACTCCGTCACCCCGTCGGTCAGCAGGACGGCGGTGTCGCCGGGCCGCAGGTGGCACCGGGTCTCGGCGACCTCGTGGTCGTCGAGGACGCCGAGCAGCAGGCCGCCCGCCGTGTTGAACACCTCGACCGTGCCGTCGGCCCGTACGGCGTAGCCGGGCGGGTGTCCCGCGCTCGCCGTCCGCATCCGGAACGAACCGTCGCCGACCGGGGCGAGGCGGGCCACCACGGCGGTGACGAACCGTGAGGCGGCGTTCGCGCGCAGGGCCCGGTTCAGCCGGCCGAGGGCGGGCGCCGGTGCGCAGCCGTCCTCCAGCAGGGTCCGCAGGGTGTGGCGGGCCAGACCGGTGAGGGCGGCGGCCTGCGCGCCGCGGCCGCACACGTCCCCCACGACGAGCGAGAGTTCGCCGTCGGGGCCCGGGACGGCGTCGTAGAAGTCGCCGCCGACGTCGAGCCCGGCGTCGCCGACCTCGTAGGCGCTGGCGAGTTCGAGTCCGGGCATCCGGGGCAGGGCGGCGGGCAGCAGATGGCGCTGCAGCGACATCACATGGAGCCGGCGCTGCTCGTAGAGGGTGGCGTTGTCGATGGCGAGCGCCGCCCGCAGGGCGAGGTCGGCCAGGAACGCGGGGGAGGGGACCAGCCGGGGGTCGCGGTCGTAGGCGAAGGTGATGGCCCCGAGCGTGCGGCCGCGGGCCCGCAGCGCGTTGACCGTCACCACCTGGCAGGGCACCGGGCCGCCTGGCGCGAACGGGCCGTCCGCGAGGTCCGCCCCGGCCAGCAGCAGTCCGCCCGGGCCGGCGGTCGCCTCGCGCAGCACGCGGCCCGTCCACGCCTCGTCGCGGCCGACGGCGGCGAGCCTCTCCTGCGCGGCGGCGGCGAGATGGGCGACGGCGACCAGCTCGGGCCGCCCCTGCGGCCAGAGGTGGACCAGACAGCCCTCGGCGACGGCGGGCACGGCCATCCGTGCCACCCGCTGGAGCGTCTCGTGGATGTCGAGCGACGCGTCCATCTGCAGCGACGCCTCCGCGAGGAGGGCGTCCCGGGCCTGGCGCCGGTCGTTCTCCCGCTCCCGCAGCACCCTGGCGTTGCAGGCGTCCACGGTGTCACAGGCCTGCGCCAGCATCGTGTGCAGCCCGGCGGGCGGCGGCGCACCGGGACCCACGCCGACGACGACGGCCGCCCGGTCGCCGTCCTCCAGCACCACCACGCACTCGACCAGCAGGGCCGCGCCCGCGGACCGCCACACCCCGAGTTCGGGCCGGTCGTCCCGCTCCGCCTCCGCGATCCCGAACTCACGCACCTCGCGCCGCCCCCGTGGCTCCCCGGTGCCGGTGCGGACCCGCCCCGGCGGCCGCCGCGTCTGTACGGGCGTGGTACCGGCCACGGTGCTGCCGCGCACGTAGCGGGCGCGTCCGGAGGCGTCGTAGCGGCACCCGGTCACCACCAGCACACCCGGTACGGCGAGCAGCAGGTCGTAGATCTCCACGGACAGTGCGGTGACGTCGGGCGCGGCGTCCGCGGCGAGCCACAACCGGTGAAGGCCGGCTGCCCAGCCCTCCGCGGGAGCGGCGTCCGCGGGATCGGCGATCCACCCCGGCTCTTTCACTGCACGTGCCTCCCGGACGCTCGGCCGGACCGTCCGGTCGGACACTCCCGGACCGGTCAGGAAGCCTATCGCGGTGCGACGCGGCGCGACGCACCGTACGGGGACGATGGCGTGCGGCGCCCGTCGGACCGGTGTCCCCGTGTTCGGTCATACGGCCGGGCCCCTGGTCGCCGCGGACTGCTGCTGCGGGACCTGCGGGACCTGCGGGATCTGCGGGATCTGCGGGACCTGCGGCACCTGCTGCCGGGCGGTCCACAGCGCGCGGACGGTCTTGCCGCCCTCCGCGTGCGGGAGGACGTCGAGCCGGGTGGTGAGGCGTTCGGCGAGGTGCCAGCCCATGCCTCCGCCTCCCGTGAGGTCAGGGGGGCGTGGCTGCGGGATCCGCGGGCTGTGGTCGACGACGTCGGCGACGAGGCGGTCCGGGAACGCGGCCAGTGCCAGCCGCCAGCCGCCGGTGGCATGGCGCACCGCGTTGGTCAGGAGCTCGGAGAGCACCATCAGCACGGCCTCCTCGTCGGCCCACGGGCAGTGGGCGCGCAGGTGGGCGGCGGCCACTCGTCTGGCCTGCGCCAGGGTGTGGGAGACGGAATCCGCAGTGATCACTTCCTCCTGCATGGCCGCTTCCCTTCTGTCCCTACCGTCCGCGCTGTCCGTGCCGACCCGTGGTGTCCGGTCCTGCTCGTGCGTGTGCCCCGAAGGAAGGAAGGCACGCGGTGGTCCGGGGGACGGTGTGGGCCCGTTCCGGCGGACCGTCCGTCCACGACGGGCAGGTCGGCCGGGCGGGGTCGCGGCAGGACCCGCGCAGCAGCGGCCCGGCGGATGCGGCGGCGGTGGCGGCACGGGCGGTGCGGGCGGTGCGGCGGCCCGGTGTCCCGCCGACCGGACCGGTGCTACCAGGTGGGGCCTCCGACGGTGACCGCGGCGACCAGCAGGCGCAGCACCCCTGCGGCGGCCGCGGCGGGGAACTGCGCCGGGTGCGCGAACGGCCCCGCGACGAGGAGCACGGCCTCGTGCGTGCGCGCCGCGCGCCGCCAGTCGCGGCCGACCAGCACGTCGCCCTTCCACCACACCTGCCCGCCCGGCCGCTGCACGGTGACGAGCGGCGTGTCCAGCAGGACGCTCCATCCCGCAGCCGGAGTGGCCAGGGACTCCGGGCCGTCCTGCTGCCGGGCCCAGCCGTCCCCGGCGTCGAAGCCGTCCTCGGCGGGGGCGGCGCCCAGCGGCATGACCAGGGCCGCCCGCTGGTGCACGAGCTCCGGCCACGGACCCGCGGGTGGTAAGGCGATGGTGTCCACGTCCCGTCCTGATCCCCCTTCACGGGCGTCGGCGTGCGGTCCGGGGGAGGCCCCCGACGGCCCGCCTCGCCCGTACGCGCGCGATGTGCCGGACACGACGGTCCCGGTCGGAACCCCGTGCGGGCAACGCGCACTGATTGTGCATCGGTTGACGCGGGCACGCACCGTTGCGTCCTCGCAACCGCATCCGGCGTCCGGACCGTCCGGCTCTCCGGGCGGGCCATCCGGAAGGCAAGCAGCAGGTCCCGCGGCCGGGCGGAGGAAGGGCATGCCCTACGGTGGACCGCCGGATGCGGTCGCGAGGACGGAGCGGTGGGTGGACGTGCCGGTGCGGTTCCTGGTCGGCCTGATGCGTGACCAGGTCGTGCCGAGGTTGGCGCTGGCCCGGGCCGGTCGGCGGTCCGCGGCGTTCACCCGGGGCAGCGGCGTGCGGGTGCCGTGCCGCCTGGCGACGGATTCCCGGCTGGACCTGCTGGACGCCCGCTCGTCCGGCACCCTCCGGGTGGAACCGGGTGCGGCGTCCGTGCGGTTCACCGGCCGCCGCGCGGGGCGCGAGGTCGGCGTGCCGGCCGGAGGCCGCGTCGTGGTGGTCACCGCGGCCGAGCCGGACCGGTTCGCCGAGAGGGTCCGGCGCACGGTGACCCGCTACGAGAGCGTGCCGGGACGTCCGGTCTGGATCGAGACCACCGCCCACGACGCGCCGCTCGTCCAGCGGGCGCTGACGGGCAGGGCGGGCGTCACGCCCGCCGGGTAGCGCCGTGCGCGGCCCGTCCGGTCAGCGCTCCGTGGAGGGCTCTTCCCGGCGGGCCGCGTGCGCGTCCTTCCGCCGGGCGGGCGGGGCCAGGCGCCAGACGAGCGGCATGACCAGCGCGGCCACCAGCGCGAGGAGGCCGGACAGCGCGATGGCCCGGCCGGTGCCGACGGCCTGCACCTCGTGGAAGGCCGCGGTGATGGCGTCACGGGTGGCCTGGTCCACCGAGGACATGATCTGGGAGGCCAGCGCCGAATCCGTCACCGCGTTGCCCAGCTGGTCGGCGTCGGCGTCCGACAGGCCGGCTGCCTTGGCGCGGTCGACCGCCTGGTGCGACTCCACGGCCTGCTGGACGGCGACCGTCACGGCCACGCCGAAGGCGCCGCCGAGCATGCTGGTCACCTTGAACATGCCGGAGGCCGTCCCGGCGAGCTCCTCCGGCGGGCCGGCCACCGCGGTGTCGGACAGCGGGATCGACATCAGGCCGAGGCCCGCGCCGAGCACGAGCAGACCGGCGGCCAGGATCGCGTACGCGTAGTGCCGGCCGATGATCGCCGCGATCAGCGTGCCCGCGCCCAGCAGCAGCAGACCGGCCACCACGGGCAGCCGGGCGCCGCGCCGGGCGGCGACCCGGCCGCCGTACGGGTTGAACAGCAGGATCGTCACGGTGGAGGGCAGCAGCAGGAGGCCCGCCGTGACCGGGCCGTACCCGCGGACCTCCTGGAGGTACAGCGTGAGCAGGAAGCTGACGCCCGCGAAGACGATGTTCATCACGGAGTTGGCGACGAGGGCGCCGCAGAACGGCCGGGACGAGAAGAGCCGGAGGTCGACGAGGGGATCGGCGAGGTGCTTCTGCAGGAGCACGAAGACCACGGCCAGCACCACCGAGCCCACCAGCAGGCCGATGATCACGGGGTCGTCGAAACCCTCCTCCTGCCCGGCGGTGCACCCGTAGAGCAGGCAGAACGCCGCCAGGGCGCTGGTGACCAGGCCCAGCAGGTCGATGTGCCGCGAGGCGCGCGGGTCGGTCGACTCGACCGCCGCGCGGTGCACCAGCCACAGGCCCACGAGGGCCAGCGGAGCGTTGATCCAGATCGTCGACCGCCAGCCGAGCACGCCGGTGAGGACGCCGCCGACGGCCGGGCCCGCGGCCTGCCCGACCCACGCGACGGCCATCCAGGCCCCGAACGCCTTCGGCTGCTCCTCCGGCGGGAACATCGGCGGGATCAGCGCCAGCGTGGCGGGCAGGATCATGGCGGCGCCGACGCCCATCGCGGCACGGCCGACGATCAGGCCGGTGACCCCCGGAGCGAACGCCGCCACCAGCGAGACGGCACCCATCACCACCAGGCCGATCTCCAGCATCCGCTTGCGGCCGAACACGTCGCCCAGCCGGCCCCCGGCGAGGACGAGGGCGCCGGTGGAGAGGCTGAACGCGTTGTTGGCCCACTGCAGATCGGGCAGCGACACCGCCAGCTCGTCCGCGATGGTCGGCACGGCCACGCCGAAGTCCGCGAACGACAGCCACACCATGCCGGCGGCCACGCACATGCCGGCGAGGGCCGTCCCGCGTTTCTCCGAGTAACCGTCGAGCGACGCGGTGGTCGAGTGGGCCATGGGGGCGGGGCTCCCGTTCTTCGGCCGGCCGGTGGCCGGGGGCGGACCACCCAACTATCCGGGCGGGCGGCTCCGCCCGGGCCGCGACACCCGCGCCGCCCACCCCGGCTCCGCCGAACGGCCCCGCCGTACGGCTCTGCCGAACGGCCGCGCGGTCGGCCGACGGGCCGCCCCGGCAGCGGGACGCACGTCAGCGGTCGGCGCCCCACGCTTCAGCGACCGGTGCCCGGCGGCGGGTGTCCGCAGGCGCGGTCGAGGTCGTCCCGGTCGCAGAGCTTGACGCGGCTGCCCCGTCCCAGCTCGGCGGCGAGCTGCTGCTCTCGCTCGTCGATGCCCAGCCACTCCGTGTAGCTCACGGGCCGCACGCCGCGCTCCGCCAGCAGGTCGGTCAGCCGCGGCGCCGCGCCGGCGGAGGGCGACGGCAGCCCGACGGGACCCGCCGCCCGGTCCGCGAGGAGCGAGCGGACGGTCTGCGCCGCGTCGGACCGGTTGCTGCCGATCACCCCGGTCGGCCCCCGCTTCAGCCACCCGGCGACGTACTCGCCCGGCCGCGGCGAGCCGTCGGGTCCCAGGACCCGCCCCTCGGCGTTGGGCACGACCGAGTGGCGCTCGTCGAACGGCACCCCGGGCAGCGGGGTGCTGCGGTAGCCCACCGACCGCAGCACGAGCTGCACCGGGAGCACCGTCCGCAGGCCGGTGCCGACCAGAAGGCCCGCCTCCGTCGTCCTGGTGCGCTCGACGAGGAGGGCCTCCACCCGGCCGGTGCCGAGGATCTCCACCGGCCGCGTCCAGAACCGGAACACCACCCGCCGAGGCAGGCCCGGGTGCCGTTCGTCCGGGGTTGTGTGGTCCGGGAGTGCGCCGTCCGGTGGTGTGCGAGCCGCCCACCCGGCGAGCACCGCCGTGATGTCGCGGATCCGGCGGTCGGACGCGGCCAGCCGGCTGCTCGCGCCGGTCGGGTCGAAGGCGTCGAGGTCGGTCGCGGACGCGTCCACGACGACGTCGGCGCCAGGCAGTTCGCCGATCGCGCGCAGCTCCCTGGTGGTGAACCGGGCCTGCGCCGGGCCGCGGCGGCCGATGACGTGGACCTCCCGGACCCGGCTGGCCACCAGTGCGGCGAGCACCCGCTCGGGCACGTCGGTGTCGCGGAGGGCGGCCGCGGGCTCGGCGAGGATCCGGGCCACGTCGAGTGCGACGTTGCCCGTCCCGATCACCGCGACGGACCGCGCGTCGAGGGTGAAGCCGTCCCCGTCGGCGTCGGGGTGCCCGCAGTACCAGCGGACGAAGTCGGCCGCGGCCGCACTCCCCGGCAGGTCCTCGCCGGGCACTCCGAGGCGCCGGTCCAGGCTCGCGCCGGTGGCGTACACCACCGCGTCGTAGCAGTCGAGGAGCATGGCGCGATCCAGGTCCGTGCCGAAGCACAGGCCGCCGAGGAACCGGACGTGCGGGTCTTCGAGGACCTGTCGCAGGTGGTCGGCGATCGACCTGATCGACGGATGGTCGGGCGCCACGCCGTAGCGCACCAGGCCGTACGGCGTGGGCAGGCGTTCGAGGACGTCCACCTCGACGCCGTCGGCGCCGCCGTCCTGCGCCGGAGCCTGCTTCAGCAGCGCCTCGGCGGTGTACAGGCCGGCCGGGCCGGAGCCGACCACGGCCACCCGCAGGCCCGCGCGGGCCGTACCGCCCGGGCCGCTCGTACCGCCCGGGCCGCTCGTACCGCCCGGGCCGCTCGTACCGCCCGCACCGTCCGTCCGGCCCGCGCGGCCGGTCCGGCCCGCAGGGCCGGAGGGGGCGGCGGTCGCCACCTGCGCGGGCGGCGTACGCACCGTTAACCGCTCCCGGCGGGCGACCTCGTCGGACACCTGGCCATGCCTTCATGGTGCCACCGCCGGACCCGGGCCGGGTGCGCCCGCCCCGGGTCAGCGCGCCGCCGCGACGACCGGCCGCCCGCGCAGCGCCCACACGGTGGACAGCGCCGCGCACGGGACGGCCAGCAGCGCGAACGCCGCCGTCACCAGGCTGATCGGCTGCCACGGCAGCGCCACCGGTGCGGGCACCCCGAGCAGGGCCAGTGCCGCGTGCATGCTGCCGATCTGGACGGCCGCCACGCCGCAGCCGATCACGGCGCCGACGGCGACGACCAGCACCGACTCGGCGGTGACCAGCCGCACCACCTGGCTGCGGGTGGCACCGGCGAGGCGGAGCAGCGCGAGCTCGCGGCGGCGGTCGGCGGTCGCCATGACCAGGGTGTTGACGAGGGCGATGGCGGTGTAGACCAGGGCCAGGCCGAGCACGAGGACGGCACGCAGCCGGACGATCCGGGCGTTCTCCGTGCCGCTCGCGGCGAGGAGGTCGCCGCGGTCGGCGACGGCGGCACCGTGCGCGGCGGCGGCGCCGACGAGGAGCCGGGTGGCGGTGGCACGGTCGGCGCCGGGCGCGAGCCGCACGTCGATCCGGTCGACGCGGGCGCCGGGCGCGTTGCGGGCGGTCACGTACAGGCCGTTGTCGCCGAGTCCGTCGCGCAGGACGGCGGCGACGCGCAGGGTCCTCCGGGTGCCGTCCGCGAGGACGACCTCGACCGGCGCGCCGACGGTGCGGTGCTCCCACTCCAGGGGCAGCACGATGCCGTCGTCGTCGAGACGGGCCACCGAGCCGGTGACCACGGGCAGCCGGGCGACCACGGCCAGGGCGGCGGGATCGGCCGTCCGCGCCTCGCTCCGGACGACGGTGCCGTCGGCCTCGACGATCGCGAGCCGGGTGGGCCCGGTGGGAGAGACGACCGTGCCGGGCACCGCGCGCAGCGCGTCGGTGAGCGCGTCGGTGGGCGTGTCGGTGGTCGCCGCGGTCGCCGCGGTCACGGCGGTCGCGGCGGGTGAGCCGGGCGCGCCGGGGAGACCGCCGGTGGTACGGGCCTGCGGGGTGACGACGAAGTCGGCCGCGGTGCGCGCCAGGGCCTCGGCCGCACGGGCCTCGCCGACGGTGCCCAGCGCGCCGGCCAGCGAACCGGTCAGCGCCACCGACACCAGCACGGGTGCGGCGATCGCGCCGGTGCGGCGCAGCGCCGCCGAGGCGTTCTCCCGGATCAGCCGTCCGCCGCAGCGGGTCCAGCGGGCGGGGAGGTGGGCGAGCAGCCGCAGCACCGGCCGGGCGATCACCGGCGCGAGCAGGCCGCAGGCGGAGATCAGCACCATCGGCTGCACGGTGTACGTCTTGCGGTGGAGCAGGTCGGCCGGATCCGTGACCAGGCCGGAGGCGATCATGACCGCGGCCGTCAGCAGCAGTCCGAGGCCCCACAGCAGGCGGCCGCCGGTCATCACGCCGGTGTCCAGGTCGGCCGAGTGCAGCGCGTCCAGCGGCCCGAACCGTCCGGCGCGCCGGGCGGCCACGGCCACCCCGCCCAGGGCCACCAGCAGGCCCGTCCAGAACGCCGCGTGCAGCGGCCACTGCTGGTGGCCGGTCGTGAAGCCGGGCGGCGCCATGCCGACGTCCGCCAGCCACCCGACCATCGCCGGGGCCGCGAGCCGGCCGAGCACGCAGCCCGCCGCGGAGGCGGCCGCACCGAGCACGACGGCCTCCACGAGGACGGTCCGCCGCACCTGGGCCCGGGTGGCGCCCGCCAGCCGCAGCAGGCCGAGTTCACGCCGCCGCTGCGCGACGACGTACGAGAAGGTCGACGCGACGACGAACGCCGACACGAACGCGCTCACCCCGCCCGCCGTGCCCAGGGCCGCCACCAGCGACACCACGGCCTCGCCGCCGGGCAGCGACACCGCCGCGGCCAGGCCGAGCAGCATCACCGCCGTCATCGCGACCCCCAGGGCCAGCGCGACGAAGGCGCCGACCAGTGACACCCAGCGGACCCTCAACGACTTCAGCGCGATGCGCAGCATTCCCATTCGCATGCCGGAAGCCAACCGCCCGCGGACGTCCCGGTCAGCAGGCCTGGCCCTACGGCGGGAGGTAGGGCCAGGCCTACCGCGGCCGGGGCGGCTCCCGCCTAGGGTGGAGGCCGCGACGGCCGCCGGGGCCGGGACGGCGGAGCAGAGCGGGACGGGTCGGATGCGCGACGGAACAGCAGGCGTGTGGCGGGAGTTGGCACACCCGGCGTTCCTCCGGACCACGCTGCCGTGGCGGGCGGCGGGCTACCTGCTGGCGAGCGGTACCGCGGGCCTGCTGCTCTGCGCGGGCCTGCTGGTGGCGGCGACGGCGGCCGGCGTGCTGGCCGTGCTGCTGGTCGGCCTGCCGCTGCTGGCGGCGCTGGCCCTGGTCGGCCTGCCGTTCGCCGCCTGGGAGCGGTGGCTGCTGCGCACGGCGCGGCTGGCCGACCCGGTGCCGGGCGGGCAGCACCTCGTCCCCGGCCGTCCGGGCCTGACGGCCTGGCTCCGGCTGCGTTACCGCGAGCAGGCGACCTGGCGGGAGCTGGGCTTCGCGGTGCTGGCCGCCTTCGTCCTCTGGCCGGTCGACCTGGTCGTCGTCGGCTGCACGCTCGCCGTGCCGGGCTACCTGATCGCCGCGCTGCCGCTGCTCCTCGCGGACGGCGACCAGGTGAACGTGCTGAAGCTCTGGCAGGTCCACTCCCCTTGGGCGGCAGGGGCGTTGACGGTCGCCGGGTTCGCGGCGCTGGCGCTGGCCGGGTATCCGCTGACCCTGGCGGCGGTCGGCCGGGCGGCTCTCGCCCGCAACGTGCTGGCCCCGGCCGGGCAGGAGCTGCGGATCGGTGAACTCGTCAGCTCCCGCGCACGGTTGGTGGACGCCTTCGAGGCCGAGCGGCGGCGCATCGAGCGCGACCTCCACGACGGCGCCCAGCAGCGGCTGGTGGCGCTCGCGATGGCGCTCGGTCTGGCCCGGCTGGACGCCGAACCGGGCAGCGCCCTCGCGGAGCGGCTCGCCGACGCCCACCGGGAGGCCGGCCATGTCCTGGCGGAACTCAGGGAGTTGATCAACGGGATCCACCCGCAGGTGCTCACCGACCACGGCCTGCCGGACGCCTGCACGGACGCCGCCGACCGCTCGCCCGTCCCCGTGGAGGTCGGCTTCGAGCTGCCCGGACGGCTGCCCCCGGCCGTCGAGTCGGCCGGCTACTTCGCGGTGTCGGAGGCGCTCGCCAACATCGCCAAGCACAGCGGTGCCGGGTCCGCCCGGGTCGACGGCCGCCACACCGGAGGGCTGCTCGTCATCGAGGTGTCCGACGACGGCCGCGGCGGCGCCGACCCCGCGCTCGGATCCGGCCTCACCGGCCTGGCCGACCGGGTCTCGGTGCTGGACGGCACCCTGCTGCTGAGCAGCCCGCCCGGAGGCCCGACCCTGCTGCGGATGGAGATCCCGTGCACGCCGATCGGCGCGGCGGCATGAGCGGCCCGGACTCCCTGCGCGGCGGCACGAGCGGCCCGGACTCCCTGCGCGGCGGCACGAGCGGCCCGGACTCCCTGCGCGTCGTCCTCGCCGAGGACGGCGTCCTGCTGCGCGAGGGCCTCGTCGGCCTGCTCGCCCGGTTCGGCCACCGGGTGGTCGCCGCCGTCGGCGACGCCGGGGCCCTGCACGCGGCCGTCGCCGAGCACGCGCCGGACATCGTCATCACCGACGTCCGGATGCCGCCGGGACAGACCGACGAGGGGCTGCGCGCCGCCGTCGCCCTGCGTGGAGAGCGCCCCGGCCTGCCGGTGCTCGTCCTCAGCCAGTACGTCCAGCGGTCCTACGCCGCGCAGCTGCTGGACTCCGGCACCGGCGCCGGGGTCGGCTACCTCCTGAAGGACCGGATCGGCCAGGTCGAGGAGTTCGTGGAGGCGGTCGCCGCGGTGGCGGCCGGGGGCACGGTCGTCGACCCGGAGGTGGTGCGCCGCCTGCTGAGCCGGCGCCGCGACCCGCTGGAGCGGCTGACCCCGCGCGAGCGCGAGGTGCTCGCGCTGATCGCGGAGGGCCGCTCCAACGCGGCGATCTGCCGCGCGCTGGCGGTGTCGGAGGCAGCGGTGGGCAAGCACATCGGCAACATCCTGATGAAGCTCGACCTGCCGCCCGCCGAGGACACCCACCGCCGGGTGCTGGCCGTGCTGGAGTTCCTCCGGGCGTAGCGGCGGGGACGGCCCGGCCCGGCCGCCGCGCAGGCTACGGCAGGCCGTTGGCGGCGATCACCGAGGCGTACCAGGCGGCGCTCGCCTTGGGGATGCGGCGCTGGGTCCCGTAGTCGACCCGGACGATCCCGAAGCGCTTGCCGTTGCCCTCGGCCCACTCGAAGTTGTCGAGCAGGGACCACAGGAAGTACCCCCGGACGTCGGCGCCCTCGGTGACGGCCCGGTGGAGCGCGGCGAGGTGGTCGCGGAGGAAGGCGATGCGCTCGTGGTCGTCGACGTGTCCGTCGGGCCCGGGCAGGTCCTCGTAGGCGGCGCCGTTCTCGGTGACGAACACGGGGAGACCGGGGTGGTCGGTGGTGATGCGCCGCAGCACGGCGTGCAGCCCGTCGGGGTGGACGTCCCAGCCCATGGCGGTGACGCGTTCGCCGTCGGGGTGGAAGGCGACGTCCTGGGCCCCCGGCCAGGCGCCCGGCCCCTGGGCGGGGTGGCCGCCGCTGACGGTGTGGGTGCTGTAGTAGTTGACGCCGACGAAGTCGATCGGGGCGGCGATCGCCTTCTCGTCCCCCGGCCGGACGTGGGCCGTGCCGGCGGTCCTGTCGATGTGGTCGAGGATGTCCTGCGCGTACGCTCCGTGGGTGATCGGTTCGAGGAACAGCCGGTTCATGAGCAGGTCGATCCGGTGGGCGGCGTCCAGGTCGCGCGGGTCGTCCGTCAGCGGGCGTACGGGGTAGAAGTTCGGGGCCGGACCGACGAGCGGCGGGTTGGCGCCGGCCCGGAGCCGCTCCGTCGCCAGGCCGTGTCCCAGCAGCAGGTGGTGGGCGGCGCGCAGGGAGGCGGCCGGGTCCTGCACCCCGGGGGCGTGGATGCCGCTGCTGTAGCCGAGGAAGGCCGAGCACCAGGGCTCGTTCAGGGTGATGACGGTCGGCAGCCGGTCGCCCAGGTGGTCGCGGACGAGCTCCGCGTAGTCGGCGAAGCGCAGGGCGGTGTCCCGGTTGCGCCAGCCGCCCGCGTCCTCCAGCGCCTGCGGGAGGTCCCAGTGGTAGAGCGTGGCCATCGGTTCGACGCCCTGCTCGTCGAGCGCGTCGAGCAGCCTGCGGTAGAAGTCGACGGCCCGGGGGTTCACCGGTCCGGTGCCGTTCGGCTGCAGGCGGGCCCACGAGAGGGAGAACCGGTAGTCCGTCAGCCCCAGCCCGCCCATGAGCGCCGCGTCCTCGCGGTAGCGGTGGTAGTGGTCGACGGCCAGGTCGCCGGTGGCGCCGTCGGCGATCCTGCCGGGCGTGTGGGCGAAGGTGTCCCAGATGGACGGCGCCCGGCCGTCCTCGTCGACGGCGCCCTCGATCTGGTACGCCGACGTGGCCGCCCCCCAGCGGAAGCCGTCGGGGAAGCGGAGACCCGCGGTCGGACCGGGGCGGGCAGGAGTGCTCATGGTGGGGTCTGCTTTCCGGTCGGCGGCCGGCCGTCGTGGTGCGGCGGCTGCGGGTGCTGTGCGGGGTGAGCGGACGCCGGCCGGCCGCGGGCCCGGCGTGGGTCGGTCGATTCTCACGTGCACGGATAACGTTGTCCAGAGGCCTGCGGTCACCTCGCGGGGGTGTCGCCCCCGTACGCGGTCGGGCCCGCGCACCACCGGCCCGCCGCGGGCCCGGAGTCGGCCCAGCGGCGGCCCCGGGGGCCGGGCGGAGGGCGCGGGGCCGTACGCTCGGTGGTCATGAGCAGCCGCCCGCCCGCCCGGCCCACGATGAAGGACGTCGCGGCCGCGGCCGGCGTCGGGCTCAAGACCGTGTCCCGTGTCGTCAACGACGAGTCGGGCGTCAGCTCGGAGATGGTCATCCGGGTCCGCACGGCGATCGACGCGTTGGGCTTCCGCCGCAACGACAGCGCCAGGCTCCTGCGCACCGGGAGCACCGCCAGCATCGGCCTGCTGCTGGAGGACATCGGCGACCCGTTCTCCTCCGCGCTGTCGAGGGGGGTGGAGCAGGTCGCACGGGCGCACGGCAAGCTGCTGTTCACCGGTTCGAGCGAGGAGAGCGCGCCGCGCGAGCGTGAGCTCGCCCTGGCGCTGTGCGCCGGCCGGGTGGACGGACTGCTGGTGGTGCCGGCCGGCGACGACCACCGCTACCTGCTGCCCGAGATGGCGGCCGGGGTGCCCGTGGTCTTCCTGGACCGTCCCGCGACCGGCATTCAGGCGGACGTCGTGCTCAGCGACAACGTCGGCGGCGCCCGCCGGGCGGTGGAGCACCTGATCGGGCACGGACACCGCCGCATCGGCTTCGTCGGCGACCTGCCGCACCTCTACACGTGCGCCGAACGCCTGAGCGGCTACCGCGCCGCGCTGGAGGACGCCGGACTGCCCGTCACCGACAGCCGGATCGCCACCGGCCCCACCGACCCGCGGAGCGTGGCCCGCGCCGTCGCCCGGCTGACCTCGGGGCCGGAGCCGGTCACCGCGCTGCTGACGGCGAACAACCGGGTCACCGTGGGCGCGCTGGGGTACCTGGCGGGCCGGTCCGGGCGGCCCGCGCTGGTGGGGTTCGACGACCTGGAGCTCGCCGCACTCCTCTCGCCCGGGCTGACCGTGGTCGCCCAGGACCCGGACACACTGGGGCGGACGGCGGCCGGGCTGCTGTTCGAGCGACTGGAGGGCGACACCTCGCTGCCGCGACAGGTGGTCCTGCCGACCCGCCTGATCGTCCGCGGATCCGGCGAGACCCCGCCGGACGCCGTCTGAGCGCCGCCGCTGCCGCCGCCGCTGCGGCTACGCCCGGGCGGTCGCCACGGCCCGCCGGATGCCGCGAGGGCGGCGAGGGTGCAGCGTTGTCCCATGGGCACCTTCGTTGCGCGCATCAGGGCCGCCGTCCGGTCGGACGGCTCGCACGGCCCGGCCGACCGGCTGGTCAGGGCCTTGGACGCGGTCGGGGAGGCGGACGAACTCGACGTCTTCACCGGGCCGGTCCGGCGAGCCGTGAAGGCGCTGCCGCTCGGCCCGGTGCGGGACGTGCTGCACGGCCGCCCGTTCGGACACCCCCTGCACCCCGCCCTCGTCCACGTGTCCCTCGGCGCCTGGGTGTCCGCCTCGGTCCTCGACCTCGCCGGCGGGTCCGAACGCCAGGCCCGGCTGCTCGTCGGTTTCGGCACGGTCGCCGCCGCGCCCACCGCCTGGTCCGGCTGGGTCGACTGGGCCGAGCAGCACGACCCGCAACTGCGGACCGGCCTGGTCCACGCCGCCTCGATGGCGACCGCGGCCGGCCTCTACGGCACCTCCTGGGCGGCGCGCTCCCTGGGCCGGCACTCCCTCGGCAGGGCGCTGGGCTTCGCGGGCCTGGCCGTGGCGGGCGCGGGCGCCGCGGTCGGCGGCCACGTCGCCCACCGGCAGGCCGCCGTGGCGAACAAGGCCGAGCCGGTGCCGTTCACCGTCGGGCCGGGCTGGCACCCGCTCGGACCACTGACCGGCATCCCCGTCGGCGAGCCCTGCCGACGCACGGTCGGCGAGGTGCCCGTGGTGGTCGTCCGGGAGGCCGACGGCGCGGTGCACGTGCTGGCCGACCGGTGCAGCCACCGCTCCGGCCCCCTCTCGGACGGCACCGTGGCCGACGGCTGCCTGCGCTGTCCGTGGCACGGCAGCACCTTCCGGCTGTCCGACGGCTGGAACGTCCGCGGGCCCGCCACCGCGCCGCAGCCGAGGTTCGACACCCGGACGGACCCGGACGGCACCCTGTACGCCCGGCTGCCGCAGGCGGACTGACCCTCCTCCCCGCGCGGCGGACCGCCCGCCGCGGCAGCCAACCACTCCGCCCGTGTCACCCCGCCCGTGTCACCCCGCCCGTGTCACCCGGCCCGTGTCACTCCGACTCACTCCGACGTGCGACGCAGGACGAGGGTGACGAAGCCCCAGGTGTCCCGGTAGCCGTGCAGCCACTCGCCGAGCCGTGCGGTCGACCGCGCGAGCGCGTCGGCGGCACCGGGCGTGCCGGGCCGGTCCAGGCCCCACGCGGCGAGGGTGCCCCAGCAGGCCCACTCGTAGGCGTCCAGCTCCTGCCGGGAGCTGACATGGCCGTCGACGGGAGTCCAGCCGTCGGCCACGACACGGTCCACCGTCGTGGCGAGGTCGTCGAAGTCGCCGAGTATCGCGACGCCCTCCGGCGTCGGCGGACGCTGCCAGAAGCCGTCGCCGACCAGGACGCTGCCGCCCGGCGCGAGGTGGGCCCGCGCGGCCGCCAGCGTGGGGAGCAGACCGCCGAACGCATGCGAGGAGCCCACGCTCAGCACGGTGTCGAACCGGTGCGGCGGGGCGAAGTCGGCGGCCGGCGTGCGGTGCAGGGCGAGGCGGTCGCCCACCCCCAGGTCTGCCGCCCGCTCCCGGGCGGTGGCCAGCGCGGTTTCGGAGACGTCCACGCCCTCGGCGAGCACGTCCGGGTGGGCGGTCAGTGCGCGCAGCAGCCACTCCGCCGTCCCGCAGCCGAGGTCGAGGACGCGCGCGTCCGGGCGGGCGACGGCGCGCCCGAGCAGCCGCCGCACCGACAGGTCGTCCAGCGGGGCCTTGATCGGATGGGACGTGTGCGCGAGGGCCGAGAACTGTTCGTGATCCATCGGCGCAGCCTCGCAGGCCGAGGCCGTCGGCACACCTGGTTTTCGGGTGCTGCCTCCCCGCGGCCCGGACGGTGGCGGCCGAGGGGCGTAACCGGGCGCCGGACGGGCAGGCGCGGAGCATGCGTGCAGACCAGATCGAGCAGGAGCGGAAGTACCAGGGCGGACCGCTGCCGCAGCACCTCGACCGGGTGCCGGGCGTGGCACGCGTGCTGCCGGCCGACCCGCAGGAGCTGGACGCCGTCTACTACGACACGGCCGACCACGCCCTGCTGCGCCGGGGCATCACGCTGCGCCGCCGCACCGGCGACCAGGACGCGGGCTGGCACCTCAAGGTCCCGCGGGGCCCGGACACCCGAGAGGAGATCCACGCCGCGGACCCGGACGCCGCGGACCGGGACGGCGCGGACCCGGGCACGGAGCGGCCGGAGGTGCCGACGGACCTGGCACTCCGGGTGGCCGTGTTCGCCCGAGGGCACGCGCTGCGGCCCGTCGTCCGCATGCACACGCACCGGCGCCGCCACCACCTCCTCGACGGCGGCGGACACGTCCTCGCGGAGATCACGGAGGACGCGGTCGAGGCCCGCGTCCCCGGCCCGGCGGACCTCGGCCCGACGGACCACCCGAACGTCGCCCCGAACGGCTCCGGCCACGGCACACCCGCTACCGCCGTCTGGAACGAGATCGAGGTCGAGCTCGCCGACGGCGACACGGCCCTGCTCGACCACGTCGACGAGGTGTTCACCGGCGGAGGCCTGGCACGGTCCCCGCACCCGTCCAAGCTCGCCCGGGCCCTGGGCGAACTCGGGCGGACGGACGCGCCCGGCGGACCGCCCGGACCGCCCCCGGCACGGCTGCCCGAGGGCACCCCCGCCGCCGTCGTGGCCGCGCGCATCCGCGACCTGGTCGACTCGCTCGTCGACCTCGACCCGCGGGTGCGCCTCGACGAACCCGACGCCGTCCACCGGATGCGCGTCACCGCACGCCGGCTGCGCAGCGTCCTCACGGCCCACCGGCGGCTCCTCGACCGCCGCCGCTCCGACCCGCTCGCCGAGGAACTGCGCCTGCTCGGACGGACGCTCGGCAGGGCGCGCGACCAGGAGGTGCTCGGCGAACGGCTCGTCACCGCCCTCGACCGCCTCCCCGGCCCGCTGCGCGGCGCCACCCTGCGCGGCCGGCTCACCGCGCACTACGCCCGGCAGTACCGCCGCGCCTGGCGACAGGTGCTCGACGACCTCGACGACCCCCGCCACCACCGGCTGCTCGACGAGGCCGAACGCTTCGCCGCCGACCCGCCCTTCACCGCCGCAGCACGGCGGACGAAGGCCCCGGCGTACTTCTCCCGCACCCTGCGCCGCGAACAGCGCAGGGTCGTGCGGCGGCTCGACTCGGCCCTCCGGCTCGGCCCCGGGCCGGACCGCGACGCCGCCCTGCACCGGGCACGCAAGGCGGCCAAGCGAGCCCGCTACGCCGCGGAGAGCGCCCGCCCGGTCGCCCCGAAGCGGGCGAAGAAGCTCGCCGGGCGGATGAAGGACCTGCAGCAGGCGCTCGGCGCCCGCCAGGACACCGCCGTCGCGCGCGCGGCCCTGGTGGACCTCGGCAGCGGCGGCGACGACGGGTTCGCCCTCGGCGTGCTGTACGGCCTGCAGCAGTGGGACGCCGCCGAGGCCGAGCGCCGGGTGCCCGCCCTGCTCCGGCGCGCCCGCCGTCCGCGCCTCACCCGGCTCACCCGGACGTGAGCCGGGCGCGGCCCGGGCGAGCGGTGGGGCCGGATGGCCCGACGGCAGGTGCGGTGCGGGCGTGCCCGGGCCACCGTGGAGCGATGGACCTCATACACGTGCTCGAACTGGACACCCCGTCGAACGTCCGCCTCTGCGACACCGACGCCGCAGGGGCGGCGGCGCCCGTGCTGCGCGTCCACGCCGCCGCCCCCGACGTCGTCCAGACGCTGTGCGGGCGGGCCACCCGCAGCATGACCCGCGAACCGGCCCACGGGGGCGCGTCCGAGGAGTCCTGGTGGCCCGCCCGGTGGCGGCACCGGGTGTGCCCGGTCTGCGCGGTGCTGCTCCCCTCCACCGGACCCGCGGCGAAGCCTCGTCCCGGGCGGCGCAGGCCGGGCGGATCCGGCCGGCGCCGCGGGCCCACGGCACCGTCCGGGCGCCCGCCCTCCCCGTGAGCGGCCCGCAGCCGGTGGCGGGGACTCCGCGCCGGGTCGGTGGCCGGCCGTCAGGTCCACTGCTCGGCGGGGGACCTGCCCGGCAGCGGCTTGCCGATCAGGGCGAGCGGAATGAAGAAGCAGACCTGGCCGATGGCGATGGTGAGGGTCGTGAGCGCGGTCGGGTCGTAGTGCCGGGCGGCCTCGGCGTAGAGGTCGTCCGGCACCCGCTCGCCGTCCGGGGAGGGCAGGAGGACGGCGTCGACGAGGGCGAGCGCGGCCCGTTCGGCGTCGGTGAAGCAGGTGGCGTCGCGCCAGGCCGCGACGGCGCCGATGCGCTCCTCGCTCTCGCCGGCCTTGCGCAGGCCGGTGGAGTGCAGCACGGTCAGGTAGGCGCTGTCGACGATCCGTCCGGCCCGCAGGTGGACCAGTCCGATCGTCGAGCGGGGCACGCTGTGGTTGCCGGTGGCGCGGAACAGCCACCCGCCGAGCTCCTTCAGCTCCGGCACCAGCGCGGTCGGGTCGGACATCCGCGAGGCGGACTGCTGCGGGGCGTCGGTGTCGGCGTCGCCGGTGGTGCCGGCGTCGGTGGTGGTGTCGGTGGTCATGGTCGTCGTCCTCTGCGGTGGTGGGCGGTTGCCGTCACTGCTCTGACGGATCGCGCGCAGGAGATGTGACAGGACACCCGGACGATCTTCCGCGGCCCGCGGGAGCATCCGGGCGCACGGCGCACCGGGCACGGCGCACCGCCGGAGGGCCCGACCGGCCCGCCGCCACCCGGCCGCCGGAGCGGGACCCGCGCGTCCCGCCGCCGACTTCCGCCGACGCGGCCCAGGATGGGGGAGTGCGAGTGCCCGGTGACGAGAGGACGGCGGACATGGCGGTCCGGTGTGTGGTGGCGGCGGTCGACGGCTCGCCGGAGAGCCTGCGGGCGGTCGACCGGGCGGCCGACGAGGCGGCGCTGCGGCGCGTGCCGCTCCGGCTCGTCCACGCCTGCCTGTGGGAACGGTACGAGCGGGACACCCCCGACGAGGACGAGCCGCTGTCCGTCCGCGCGGAGGTGCGGCAGTTGCTCGCCACCGCGCAGGCCCGGGCGGCCGCGAGGCGTCCGGAGGTCGTGACCGCGACGGAGGTCGTCCCGGAGGACCCGGTGCCCGCGCTGCTCGGGCTGGGCGGCCTCGCGCCGCTGCTGGTGCTCGGCCACCGCGGCCGCGGCGGATTCGAGGGACTGCTCCTCGGGTCGATCGGCCTCAAGGTCGCCGCGCGGGCCGACTACCCGGTGATGGTGGTCCGCGGGGAGGCACCGGCACCCGGGAGCCGGGTCGGCGAGGTCGGCAGGGTCGTCCTCGCGGTCGGCGACGAGACCCCGGGCGGGGCCGTCACGGAGTTCGCCGTCGAGGAGGCACGGCTGCGGGGCGCCGACCTGGACCTGGTGCACGCCTGGCAGCGCGACTCCCTGCTGTCGGGCACGTCCGTCCTGATGACCTCCGCCGGTCCGGCCGACATCGCCGCCCAGGTGCTGGCGGAGGTCGGGCTCCCGGACACCACCGGGCTGACCGTCCGGCGGCGGGCGGTGCGGGGACGGGCTGCCGCGGTGCTGCTGGACGCGGCCGCGGAGGCCGACCTGGTCGTGCTCGGCGCGCACCCCCGGCACCGCCACGGCGGCCTGCAGCTCGGCTCCGTCGCCCACGCGGTGCTCCACCACGCGCCGTGCCCGGTCGCCGTCGTGCCCGGCCCCTGACCGCGGGCAGGCCGCCGCGCGGTCAGATCAGCCCGTCACGTCGGTCAGCGACGCGTAGACCACGGTGTTGGCCGAGTACCCGGCCGCCGGGCTGTAGCTGCCGCCGCAGGTGATCAGCCGCAGCTCGGGCGTGCCGGAGCCGCCGTACACCCTGTCGTCGGGGAAGTCCTTCTTCTCGTAGACCTCGACGGCGTCGACGGTGAAGACCGCCGTGCGCCCGTCCGTCCGGGTGATCTCGACCGTGCTGCCCTTGCCGAGCGCACCGAGGCCGAAGAAGACGCCGGGCCCGCGGCTGGTGTCGACGTGGCCGACCACCACCGCGGTCCCCGCGGAGCCGGGCGGTGTGCCGTCGCCGTTCCAGCCGGCGACCGCGGGACCGTCGGCGGGCGGGGGCGTGAGCGTGCCGTCCGGGGAGAGACCCAGCCGTGTCACGGGGCTGTCCACCCCGATCGCCGGGATGCGGAGCCGGACGGGGTCCGCCGGGGGCAGCGCGGCCGCCCCCGGCGGAGGCGGGTCCGGGGCAGGGTCGGACGGCGTCCCCGCGAGGGTGGGGGCGGGGGAGAACGCCTGGGCCGCGGACGGCTGCGGCGGTGCCGTCGTACGGGCTCCGTCGACCACCAGCCAGGGACCGGCCACCAGGGCCGCGCCCAGGAGCAGGGCGGAAGGGGCGGGTGCACGCCGACGCGCACCTGTGGTCTTGCCTGGCATGGTGATCGGTCCCTGGTGTCGCGGTGGGGTGGGCCCGCCGGGCCGGGATCACGGCCCGGCGGTGGACGGTGCGTCAGCGCCCGGAGGGAGCCTGCTGCGGGCGACGGTTGCGGAGACGGACCGCACCGCCCACGCCGGCGGCCGCGAGGAGCCCGGCGCCCAGGGCGACCTGGCCGGTGCCGCCGCCCGCGGTGCCGCCGGCGCCCGCATCGACCGCCCCGTGGGGCCGGCCGCCCTCCTCACGGCCCTCGCTGCGGCCCTCGCCACGGCTTTCGTCCCGGGCCTCGCCGCTGCCCTTGCCGCCGTCCTCCGCACGGGCCTCGCCGCTGCCCTTGCCGCCGTCCTCCGCACGGGCCTCGCCGCCGCCCTTGCCGCCGTCCTCCGCACGGGCCTCGACGCGGACCTCGACCGTGCCGCTGGTCTGGATCCGCGGCGGGCACTTGGCGATGACCTGGTACGTGCCGGGAGCGGTGTCCTCCGGAACGGTGAACTCGCCGCTCAGCCTGCCCTGGCCGTCGCTCTCCGTGAGGTGGAAGTCGCCGCCCGCCTCCGAGTTCCCCTTGCCGTAGGTGATGTCGGGGGCGCAGGCGGTCGTGGTGACCCGGACGGTCGATCCGGGCTGGGCGATCGCCGGACTGATCTCGATGCCGGAATCTGCCTCCGCGGCAGCCGCGGGGACGGCGATGCCGACCGTGCCGACCGCCAGGAACGCGCCGGCGACCATACGTGCGATGTGCATGGGTGTCCTTTGTTCGAGCACGCCCTGGGCCGACTGCCCGGGGCATGAGGGGTTCCACCCCAGAGGCAACCGACACCCCGTCACCTCGGCAACCTGGCAGATCGTCATCTCCCGTCCTGAGCGCCGGTCGGGCCGCCCCCGAACCCTTCGTGCACGGGGCGGCGGCGGCCCGCAGGACGTACTCGCGAAAGTCGGACGGCAGGCGGCAGAACGGGTGACAGGGCGTCAGGCGGAGGGGCCGGCCGGCCCGCGTCCCGGGCTGTTTCCCGGCCCGGGTGCTGCGGTGTCGGTCGCCGGGGTGCCGGGGTGCCGGGTGCTGCGGTCCCGGGGGTGTCCGCGGGGGCCGCGCGACGGGTCACGCCGTGCGGGGCGGCGCGCTCACCGGGGAGGGACGGCCGGGGAGGGGTCGGCCGGGGAGGGGTCGGCCAGGGAGGGGTCGGCCGGTGAGGGGCGGCCGGGCCAGAGCTCCCGGAGGGCCGTGTAGTCGATGACGGTGACGCCCTCCGCACGGATGAGGTCGTGGCTCAGCGGCGAGGTCAGGAACGCGTGGTCCGTCTGCCGGACACGCCAGTCGGGGTCGGCCGCGCGGGCCTCCGCGCTCCCCGAGCCCGGGTGCACGGCCCACTCGCTCAGGCCGGGCGGGAGCTCGTGCAGCAGCCGGGTGTACTGCTCCGCCTTGCCGTCGAGGCCGAGGGAGAAGCTGTCGAGGAAGTCGTGGTCGACGACCGGCAGGCCCTGCCTGCGCAGCTCCCGCCGCGCCGGGTCGAGCCAGACCCGTACGGCCAGGCCGTACTCCGCGGCCAGGTGGCGGGTGAGGTCGAGGATGTCGTCGCGTCCGCCGTCGGCGAGGCAGTGGAAGTCGAGGTGGGTCGGTGACAGCCCTGCGGCGTCGACGGTGTCGATCTGCGCGCGGAACTCGGTCTCGACCTCCTCGATCCTGGCCCGGGCCAGGAGGGCCGAGCGGCCCGCGGGAGTGGGGGCGAAGAGCGCTCCGCGGTCGTCCAGGAGGGACGGGACGGTGCCCCGCGCGGCGACCGGACCCCACGGGTTCCGGGGCGTCTCGCAGACGAGCGTGAGGTGGATGCCGAACGGCAGGGCCGGGTGCCCGTGCAGCAGGCGCATCGCGTCCGGCCCGCCGGGACAGCCCGGCATCAGGCTGCACGAGCCGGCGATGCCGTCCTCGACCGACTCGACCACGGCCCGGTTGACCGCCGGGTACAGGCCGAAGTCGTCACAGTTGACGATCAGCAGGCGGGCGTCGGGCGGAAACCCCAGGAGGCCGTTCGCCCGTGCGTCCCCGGACCTCTCCATGCCGGCAGTCTGGGGCAGGAACCCCGCTCCGCGCACGGGGTTTTCGGCCGGCGGCCCGCCCGCCCGTCCTCGCGGAGGACGGCCGGGCGGACACGGGCAGGCGGTGGTGGGACGCCCGAGATCTGGATCGGCTGCGGCACTGTCGGGGTTCGAACCCGGCGCCCCCGTGGGGGACGTTCACCAAGGAAGTATCCGCTGCCTGCGCACCGGGCGTCCCGGTGCCGCACCCTCCCGGACCGGGAGGTGCACCTGTGAAGTTGTGTGTCCGGAGATCGAGGTCGGCCGAGGTGACGATTGGCGCTCTGGGCCGCTGAGCTACCGCCGGGCGGACCGGCGGCCGGGATTCGAACCCGGGTCACCCCTTGGGAAGAGGAAGTAACCCCGGCCTGCGCACCCGGACACGACCGACCGTACAGGCCGCGAGCCCGCAGGTCGCGGGGTTTTCCGCCCGGGTGCGGGTGCGGGTGCCGCACGCGGTGGGGTCGGTCGGCGCTCTGCCGCACGGGAGGAGAACGTTCCGCCACCCCGGTGGTGACGTGCCGGTAGGGGCCAGGGGCCAGGAGCCAGGGGTCAGGGGGCCGCGAAGCGCAGCGGGAAACGGAGGGCGAGCCAGGGGCGTCGGCCCCAGGCGAGCACCCGGCCGCGGGCCAGGGCCGCGACCGGTGTGTACCGGCCCAGCGCGAGCAGGACGAACGCGACCGGTCCGGTCAGGATCGTGCAGTCGGGGCGTGGGGCCGTTCCCGGGGCCACCTCGACGGCGCCGTCGGAGAAGGTGACGGTGAGGCGGGGGCCGCGGCCCATCCGCAGGTCGTAGCGGGCGGTGTGGCCCGCCGACGCGCGGTCGTCGACGACCCGCGGCATCGCGGTCATCAGGAACGGCAGGCACAGCTCGGCCCGGTGGCGGTCGATCATGTGCGGCCGGCGGAGCGCGACGGCGATGTCGTAGCCGTGGCCGAGCATGTGGGTGAGCAGGTACGAGGCCAGCGTGGCCAGGTCCATCGCGCCCAGCGGGGTGAGCACCGGGTCGGACGGCGACCGGCGGGCGAACGCCTCGCCGAAGGACTGCGCATGCCGGGTGATCTCCGCGGCCAGGGCCGGGCCGTCGCGCTCCGGGAACACCGCCAGGGCCTCGGCGTTGGCCGCGGCGAGGCTCTGCGGGGTGCCGTCGCCGTACGTCCGTCGTTCGCCGGCGGCGAGGCCGGCCATCAGCTCGTTCGCGATGGCCAGGTGCGCCGCTGCCTCGCCGACCGTCCACTCGGCGCCGGGAATCGGCGCGGAGGTGTCGCCGCACGACCGCAGCAGCGCCGCGATGTCCTCGGCCGTGGCGACGACGGCTGCCAGGAGCTCGGCGTGCCCGGCGGCCCGGGTGGAGGAGGGAGGGATCATGGTGGTGAATGCTGACCCAGCCGGGTGCCGCTGTCCAGGGTCCGGTGCGGATCGATGCCCGGTCGTGCCCCGGTGCACGGCGGGAGGAGCCGTCCGTCGTGTCGGGGCGGGTTCGGGCGTACGGCCGGGACGGGTTCGGGCGTACGGCCGGGGCGGGGAACCGGGGGCCGGAGAATACCCGTTCGCCGACGGGGTATTCGTTCCCCGTCGATTTCAACGGGTTAGGGGAGGGCGCTGGGCATGACCATCAGAATGGTGTCGGTCGTCGGTGGGGACACGTCGTTGCTGGGAAGGTTCCTCGACCACTACCGGCGACTCGGGGTGGAGGAATTCCACGTGGTGCGCCATGTGGAGAGCATGTCCGATCCGGGCCTTCCGGAATCGATCGAGGTGATGCACCGGGCCGGGCTGGAATTCTCCCGGATATCCGAGGGGCCGTGGCACGAGCACCTGAATCCCCGGCTGATCCGCGAGACGATGGCCGAGCACCCGGACGACTGGTGGGTCGTCGCCGACCTCGACGAGTTCCAGGTCTACCCGGACACCCTCGCCGAGGCCGTCCGGCACTGCGAGCGGCACGACTACGACTACGTCGAAGGCGCCTTCCTCGACCGGGTCGCGGCCGACGGCTCGTTCCCCGAACCCGACGTGACCGGCGACACCCCGCTCTGGCAGCAGTACGGCCTGGCGGGGTTGCTGACCCTGCGGCTGATGCGGGCCCGCCCGACCAAGGTGACGCTGGCTCGCGGCCGGGTCGAACTCGGCTACGGACAGCACAACAGCTGGACCGGCCGCGGCGTGCCGACCGACAGCCTCTACACCCAGGTGCACCACTTCAAGTGGACGGCCTCCGCCCACGAGCGCCTCGTACGGCGGGTGGACGCGTACTCCACCGGCACCTGGCAGATCAACAACCCGGTGATCATCGACGAGTCGAAGGCGTTCCTGGCCCACGTCGCCGAGCACGGCGGCCGACTCGACGTCGGAGACCCCGACCTCGGCCTCCGGCCCTGCACCCTCGCGTACGGGGACTACCGGGACTGGCCGGCGCTGGCGGTGGAGCTCGGCAGCGCCTACCGGGAGTTCGACGCAGGCCGGGCGCGGCTGCGCGCGGCCGGTACGCCCGGCCTCTGACCCGCCCGACCACCCGGTACCGCCGCCCCCTGCCCGACGAGGGGGCGGTGGTGCCGGGTGCCGGGGAGGGCAGCACGGCGGGCGGGGCCGGACACCCGTGGTGCCCGGCCCCGCCCGCCGTTCCGCCCTTCGTTCCGCCCTCCGCGCCCCGGCTACGGGGCCCGCCGGTGGTCCTCGACGATCCCGTCGAGGCGGCGCCGGGCGGCAGGGGCGCGCTCCGGGTCGGCCAGGTCCTCGGCCGACGGCAGCACACTGCTCAGGCCCCAGGCACGGCCGCGCGCCCAGGTCGCGTCGTCGACGCCGAGGCCGGCGCGGAACGCGTCCCGGGTCTCCGACGGCAGGAACGTCCATGCGGCGATCATGTCGGTCGCCGGGTCGCCGACGGCGAGCGTCCCGAAGTCGATCACCGCCGTGAGCCGGCCGTCCCGGGCCAGCATGTTCGCCGGACCCGGGTCGCCGTGCACCCAGACCGGCGGCCCCTCCCACGCCGGAGCCGCCAGCGCGGTCTCCCACACGGCCGTCACGGCGTCCGTGTCGACCAGGCCCTCCAGCGCCGAGATCCGGGCGCGCATCCGCTCCGCCACCACGGGGGAGTCCCGCGGGTCGTCGAGGGCCGCCCCGCGGAAGCCGTTGCTGGCCTCGGGCGGCGGGCCGTAGGAGGCGTCGATCTTCCACAGTGCGGAGAAGAAGCCGACCAACTGCTGCGTGGCGTCGTGCAGGTCGTCGATGCGGGCGGGATCGGCGTTCTCCCCCTCCAGCCACCGGTAGACCGACCACGGGAACGGATAGTCCTCGCCGGGCGCTCCCTGGGCCAGCGGCTCGGGGACGGTCAGCGGGAGCAGCGGGGCGAGCCTCGGCAGCCAGCGCTGTTCCCGTTCCACCTGCCCGATCCACCGGGGCAGGCGGGGCAGCCGGACGGACATGGTGTCGCCCAGCCGGTAGGTCGCGTTGTCCACGCCGGAGGCGGAGACCGGCCGGACGGGGAGGTCGGCCCACTGCGGGAACTGCGCGGCCACCAGGCGGTGGACCTCCGCGGCGTCCGGGTAGACCTCGCCGGGACGCAGATGGTCGACGGTCACGGACGGTCTCCTTGCTGTCGGGGCTGTCGGGGCTGTCGGGATGGTCGGGGCGGTCGGTGTGGCCGGTCGGTCGGGCTGATCGGGCCGATCGGTCCGGCTGCCGGTCGGTCAGGCGGTCAGACGGGAACGGCGGAGAAGGAGCGGTAGACCTGCCGGAGCGCGTTGTCCGGGAAATCGTCACTCCACGGCTTGTCCCCACCGATGTAGTGGATGATTCCTTCACGGCGCGTCAGGTATTCCATCCGGCCCTGGCCGAACCGGCCGTGCACCGGGTGTTCGATGAGCTTGTTCCATTTCGACGGAACGGGCAGCCAGCGTTCCGCGAAGAGGTGGTTCAGAATGTCCTGGTCGAGCGTGGGAATGTCCTTGCCGTACGTCCGGTAGATGTGCAGGGACCGTGCGGTGATGTCCTCCGCCCGCCATTGCAGCATGTCGATGACGAGGACCCCGGCGTTGAAGTATCCCGGCGGCTTCGCCCCGGTCTGGCTGAGGCTGGCGGTCGTTCCGTCGAGCGTCAGCAGCCGCGCCGGGGCGACCTCGTTGATGACGGCCCCGATGGGCCGGCCCGCCAGGTCGATGTCGTAGAGCTCCGCCAGGTCGTCCAGCACGATGGTGTCGACGTCGAGGTAGATCACGCGGTCGACGTCGGCGGGGATCACCTCGGCGATGTGCAGCCGGTGGAGGGTGGCCGCCGTCCAGTGCTTGCGGGGCACCGCCATCTCCAGCCGGTCCGGCACGGTGTGCACCAGGGCGGTGCCGAGCGCGCACAGGGACTCCTGCAGCCGGTCGGTGCTCTCCGGGGTGAGTCCGGAGTCGATCACGTGGAAGACGATCCCGCGGTCCGCGTCCCGCAGGCCTGCGCGGATCGAGCGGGCGACGACCGTCGCCGCCGTGGCGTAGTTGTCGTCCACCGCGAACACCACATGGATGTCGTGCCGTTCCATCCCTGCTCCTCGCTTCTCGTGCCGGGCCGGATGCCGTCGCCACCCCGGTCGGGGCGGTGGCGCGGCGGGACCACCCTACGAGCCGTGGCAACGTTTGGCAATATCTGAGTGATCATCTGGCAAGGTTCGAGGCTTTGGAGTGGCGAGGTGTGGCAGTCATGGCCTGTTAGCAAGGGTGGATGGAGTGTTGCCAGACCTGGCAACAGTGCGGCATGGTGGAGGCCAGAGCCAGCCGCCCGACAGAAAGGCACGCACCGTGACCATCACCCGAACGGCGCCGGCCGAGGTCGCCGTCACCCCGCTGTCCGGCAACCTGGGGGCCGAGATCGGCGGCGTGGACGCCGCCGAGCCCCTCGACGACCGGACCGTCGAACGACTCCGCCGCGCCCTCCTCGAACACAAGGTGATCTTCCTCCGGGGCCAGCTGCTCGACTACGACAGCCAGGCCGCCTTCGCCCGGAGGTTCGGCGACCTGACCCTCGGCCACCCCATCTACAGCGCCCCCGAGGACCGTCCCGAGGTGCGGGAGATCGACTCCCGACAGGGCACCCGGGCCAACCACTGGCACACCGACCTCACCTTCGTGGACCGGCCCCCGGCCATCGCCTTCCTGCACAACAAGGTGACCCCGCCGGTCGGCGGCGACACGATGTGGGCCAACACCGTCACCGCGTACCAGGCGCTCCCGGAGCCGCTGCGGGCCCTCGCCGACCGGCTGCGCATCGTGCACAGCAACGACTCCGACTACACGGACGAGACCGTGGCGGCCCGCCGCGAGTACATCGCGACCCTGTTCGAGACCGAGCACCCGGCCGTCCACGTCCACCCCGAGACCGGCGAACGCGCGCTGCTGGTCGGCGGGTTCGCCCGCAGGGCGGTCGGCTTCACCCCGCAGGCCTCGCGCGACCTGCTGCGCATCCTGCAGGAGTACGTGACACGGCCCGAGCAGACCGTCCGCTGGCGCTGGCAGGTGGGCGACCTCGCGGTCTGGGACAACCGGGCCACCCAGCACTACGCCGTCCACGACTACGGCGCCGAGGACCGGCGTGCCGAGCGGTGCACGGTGGCCGGCACCGTACCCGTCGGTGTCGACGGCCGGCCCGGCGTCGTGGTCAGCGGCGACACCTCGGGCTACAACGCGGGCATCGCCTGACGCCGTGGGGGCGCGCCGCACCGGGCGCGCCCCCACCGCCGTACCGGGCGCGTCCCCACGAGCGTGCGTTCCGCGGCGCACGGAGAAGACCCGGAGCCTGCACGGGAGGTTCCTTCACGACGGCGGCCCCCGGGGGTTCCGCGGCCCACACCGGGCCGCGGAACCCCCGGGGGCCGCGGTGCCGTCGCCCTGCGTCAGGCGGTGGCGTACGCCACCGCGGCGGCGAGCCCGTCGGCGACGGTGGCCGCACCCTCGTCGTCGATCACCAGCGGGGGCACCGCCACGACGGACGGCCCGATCTGGCGCAGCAGGAGGCCCTGCGCCCGGGCACGGGCCACGGCACGGGCGGCGGTCTCCTCCGAGACGGTCTCCACCGCCACGATGAGCCCCAGCCCGCGAAGGTCGACGACCCCCTCGGTCCGCGTCAGGGGCGCGAGCCGGCCGAGGAGTTCGGTGCCGAGGCGCTCGGCCCGCGCGCACAGGTCGTCCTTCTCCAGGATGTCGAGGGTGGCGAGGGCGGCGGCGCACGCCACGGCGTGACCGGAGGTGGTGTGGCCGTAGCGGAGGCCTCCGACGACCGGATCGCGGTCGAAGGTGTCGTGGACGTGCTGCTGCACGGTGACCGCCGCGAGCGGCACGTACCCGCCGGTGAGGCCCTTGCTGGAGACGACGATGTCGGGGGCGACGTTCTCCCGCAGGCAGGCGAACATCCGCCCGGACCGCCCGTAGGCGGTGAACACCTCGTCGACGACCAGCAGGGTGCCGGTGGCGTCGCAGAGCTCCCGCAGCCCCCGCAGGAAGCCCGTCGGCAGCACCACGGCGCCGCCGACGTTGAGGAACGGTTCCACCACCACGGCCGCGGGCAGGTCGTCCGGGTCGTCGCCGATGGCCCGGCGGAAGGCCTCCAGCAGCGCGGGGAGCGACTCCTCGCGGCGCAGCAGGCGTGGCTCGGCGGGCAGGTCGACGAGGGTGACCGGCAGCGGCGGGCTGAGCAGGTGACGGCTGCGGGGGAGGGCGGACATGCTGCGGCTGAGCAGCGTCGCGCCCTGGTAGCCGCGGGCGAAGGTGACGACCCGCGAGCGCGGCCGGCCCACGTGCGTCCAGTACGACGTGGCGATCATGACGGCGGCGTCGAAGCCCTCGGAGCCGCTGTTGACGAAGAGGGTCTTCGACAGGCCGGGGGGCAGGAGGGCGGAGAGGCGTTCGGCGAGCAGCCCGGCGGGCTCGTGGCCGGCCACCGAGAGGTCGGCGTGGTGCAGCCGTGCGGCCTGGCCGGCGATCGCCCGCAGCACCTCGGGATGCCCGTACCCGCAGGTGGAGTTGAGGGCGGACGCGTCGACGTACCCGCGGCCGTCGATGTCCCAGACGCGGTGGCCCGAGCCGTGCGTGAGGGTGAGGGCCGAGCGGTCGGCGCTCAGCGGCGACCAGGTGTGCCAGACGTGCCGCCGGTCGCGGGCCCGCGCGGCCTCGGCCCGGTCCGCGCCGGTCGTGGATGCGCCGGCCCGGGGGGTCGGGGTGGGAGCGGGCGTGGGGGTGGTGGCTGTGGCTTCGGCCGTGGCTGTACGGGATCCGTCCATGGCGTGGTTGTCTCCTGCGCGTGTCGGAGGTACTGGGGATGCGCGGTGCGCGGCTGTCCGGGGCTTCGCGGAGGCGGCGCCCGGTGTCACCGCGGGGTGATGCGCACCGGGAGCGTCTCGGGGCCGCGGACGGCGATCGAGTGCACGGGGTGTGCGGGCCCGGTGCGGTCGATCCGGGCGGCGAGGTCGAGGAGTTCGGTGTAGAGGATGCGCATCTGCGCGCGGGCCAGCGTGCTGCCGATGCAGAAGTGCTCGCCGCCGCCGAACGCGAGGTGCCGGTTGGGGGTGCGGGTGATGTCGAAGCGGTCGGGGTCGTCGAAGACGGCCTCGTCGCGGTTGGCGGACGGCACCCACAGCACCACCCGGTCGCCCGCCTCGACGTGCCGGCCGTGGATGTCGACCGGACGGGTGGCGGTGCGCATGCTGTGGGCGGCGCTGGACGTCCACCGCAGCACCTCCTCGATCGCGGAGGGCAGCAGGGAACGGTCCTCGCGCAGTTGCCGGAGCTGGTCGGGGCGGTCGAGGAGGGCCTGCACCCCGCCCGCCAGGGCGAGCCGGCCGTTCTCGGTGGCGCCCACCAGGTTCTCGCAGTTGAGCACGATCTCGTACTCGGTGAGCGGTTCGTCGTCGATGAGCCCGCACACCAGCATGCTGGTCAGGTCGTCGGTCGGATCGGCCGTCCGGCGGTTCATCAGGTCGATGAAGTAGCCCATGAGGCGGGGGGAGGAGGCGAGGGAGAGGCCGGCCGCGAAGGCTTCGTCCGTCCACGCGAAGAGGGACTCGTGGTCCTCCTCGGGCACCCCCATGATGTGGCCGATGACGTAGATCGACAGCCGTCCGGCGACGTCGTGGACGAGGTCGCACTCGCCCTGCTCGACCGCCCGGGCGAGGATCGCCCGGGTCGCGGCCCGCATGGGCTCCTCCAGCGAGCGGACGGAGCGCGCGGTGAACCAGTCGGCGACGATGCCGCGCAGCTGCTTGTGGCGCGGGGGGTCGGTCAGGGCCAGGGTGGTCCCGCCGCCCGGGTCGTCGCCGAGTGCGGCGGACCGCAGCAGGACGCCCCGGGCGGAGCTGAACACGGCCGGGTCGCGGTAGACGGCCCGGATGTCCTCGTGCCGGGTGAGCGACCAGAAGGCCGGAAGCTCGCCCGCTTCGTGCCGGTGGACCGGCGCGTGGGCGCGCATCCACCGCCACACGGCGAACGGGTCGCCGTCGGCGTGCAGGGCGGGGTCGACGAGGGCGTCGGGTGAGGCCGGGGCGTCGGGCGCGGGCGGTGTGCCGGGCGCGGGCGGTGTCCCGGGGGGTGCGGCGGCGGGTGCGGTCGGTGGGGCGGCGGGTGCGAGGGGTTCCGGGATGGTCGTGGGTGCCGTCACGGCGGGCCTCCTGACGGGATGGATGCGGGGGATGCGGCCGGGCCGACCTACCAGGCCACCCGGCCGCGGTCGTCGAAGAAGCCGCCGGTCGGGCCGTCGGCCGGCAGGGTGGCGAGCTCGACGACGGCGCGGGCGCCCTCCTCGACGCTTCGGGTGCCGCGGAAGGCGTTCATGTCGGTGGCGGTGTAGCCGGGCGACGCCGCGTTGATCTTCAGGTGCGCCAGCTCCGGGTCCTCGGCGAAGGCGCGGGCGTACTGCACCGTCAGCATGTTGAGCGCGGCCTTCGAGCTCGCGTACGCGAGGCGGAGCGAGGCGTCGCCGGGCAGGTCCGCGCCGTCGGCGGTCAGCCCGATCGAGGCGGTGGTGCTGGAGACGTTGACGATGCGCGGTGCGGGGGCGCTGCGCAGCAGCGGCAGCAGGGCGTGGATCACGGTGACCACGCCGACGACGTTCACGGCGAGCGTGTCCCGCATGACGGCCCCGGTGGTGTCGGTGGCGCGCGCCCCGAGGAACGTGCCGGCGTTGTTGACCAGGACGTCGAGCCGTCCGTACTCCTGCGTGATCCGCGCGGCGACCGCCGTGACGCTCCCCGGCTCGGTCACGTCGAGCCGTACCGGGCGGACGCGGACGCCCTCCGCGGCCAGCGTGCGGGCCGCCTCGGCGCCGCGGTCCGGGTCGCGGCTGGCCAGCAGGACGGTGGCCCCGCGCAACGCCAGCCGCCGGGCCGTCTCCCGGCCGATGCCCTTGTTGGCCCCGGTGACCAGGGCGACGGTGGCGGCGCTCACCGGGCCGGCCGGTACACGGAGACGTGGCCGGTGCTGTCGGCTCCGAAGGGCCGGCCGGACCAGTCGGCGAAGCGCCGGTCGAGGCGCAGCCCGGCCCGGGCGGCCATGAGGTCGAGCTCGGACGGCCAGCAGTAGCGCTCGGCGTGGGGGCGCAGGTGCACGCCGTCGGCGTCGAAGGTGATCTTCTGGCTGTGGAAGCGCTGTGCGGCGAGGTCGAACCGGTAGACCTCGATGGTGGCGGAGTCCTCGGTGACGGCGAGCGTCTCGACGCGCTGGCCGCGGTCGAAGAACGACGGGTCGGGCACGTAGGTCTCGACGACGAAGGCGCCGTCCTCGTCGAGCACCCGGGCGACGTTGCGGAAGCAGTCGGCCTGGCGGTCCGCGTCGATGAGGTTGAAGAGGGTGTTGAAGACCAGGTAGACGAGGGCGAAGGGGCCCTCCGCCGGCACGTCGGCCATGTCGCCGACGACCACCGGGATCGCCGTGCCCCCGGGCTTCTCGCGCAAGCGCCGCACCATCCGGTCGGAGCCCTCGACGCCTTCGACGCGGACCCCGCGTGCGGCCAGCGGCAGGGCCACCCGGCCGGTGCCGACGGCGAGTTCGAGCGCCCGGCCGCGGCCGGCGAGGTCGGCGAGGAACTCGACGGCGGGGGCCGGGTCGAGGGTGGTCTTCTCGTCGTAGTCGTCGGCCCATTCCTCGCCGAAGAGTGCCGGATCCCCGAACTTCTTCCTGGCGGTCATGCGAGCCCTTTCGGTCGGTGGCGGGCGGTCCCGTACGGGCCCCGTCCGGTGGCCCGGTGGCCCGGTGCCACGCGCCCGGTGTCGACCGGCCGTCGGGTGGCCGGGTCGGGTGGCCGGGTCGGGTGGCCGGGTCGGGTGGCGGTGCCGGTGCCGGGTCGTGGGGACTGCCGGGCCGCCGGTGGGCGTACCACATTGCCAGATGAGGCAAGAGTATGGCAAGTTGTTGACAAGAGGAGGCCCGGTCGTGGCCGGGCCCTTCGACACCGACAGGAGGGCGGCACCGTGGAGCGCAGGACCTTCGAACGGATCGGCAGGGAGGTGTCGGCCGTCGGCCTCGGCACCTGGCAGCTCGGCGCCGACTGGGGCGCCGTGGACGACCGCGAAGCGCTCGCAGTGCTGCACGCGGCGGCCGACGCCGGCGTGACGTTCCTCGACACCGCGGACGTGTACGGCGACGGGCGCAGCGAGCGGCTGATCGGCGCGTTCCTGCGCGAACGGGGCGGCGACGGCCCGCCGGTGACGGTCGCCACCAAGGCCGGACGGCGGGCCGCCCGGCAGGACCCGGCCGCGTACACCCTCGACAACCTCCGTGCCTGGACGGACCGTTCGAGGCGACTCCTCGGGGTCGACCGGCTCGACCTCGTGCAACTGCACTGCCCGCCCGGCGTGGTCGTCTCCTCCGGCGCGGTGTACGACGCGCTCGACACCCTGGTCGACGAGAAGCGCGTCGCGGCCTACGGCGTGAGCGTGGAGACCTGCGAGGAGGCGCTCGCCGCCATCGCCCGGCCGGGTGTCGCGAGTGTGCAGATCATCCTGAACGCCTTCCGCCGCAAGCCGTTGGAACGGGTGCTCCCCGCCGCCCGGGAGGCGGGCGTCGGCATCGTCGCCCGGGTGCCGCTCGCGTCCGGACTGCTCTCGGGGGCCTACCGGCACGACTCGGCGTTCGCCCCCGACGACCACCGCGCCTACAACCGCGGGGGTGCGTCGTTCGACGTCGGCGAGACGTTCTCCGGGGTGGACTACGCCGACGGCGTGGACGCCGCCGCGGAGTTCGCCGCGCTCGCACCCGCCGGTGCGACACCCGCGCAGACAGCCCTGCGCTGGATCCTCCAGCAGCCGGGCGTGACCACCGTCATCCCCGGTGCCCGCAGCGCCGCGCAGGTGCGGGCCAACGCGGCCGCCGCCGCGCTCCCGCCGCTGGACGCCGCCACGCTGGCGGCCGTCGAGGCGCTGTACGACCGGCGGATCCGCGCGGCCGTCCACCACCGCTGGTGACAGCCGTGGCGGGTGGCGGCGATGCCGGTGGCGCCGATGTCGGTGGTGCCGCGGCCGGTGGTGCCGAGGCTGCGTCGCGGGCGCCGGTGACGGTCGCCCGCGCGCAGGTCTCGGGGTCGGCCGCCGATCGTCCGGGGTCGACCATTGCCACGATTGGCAACTATGTGGCAAGGTATTGCCAATGCATGGTGCGGGGTCCGGCGCGGGCCCGCCGAGGGCCGCAGGCCGCCGGTCGCACGGCACGTTCGATGACCGGAGCCGCCGCGCACCGGCTGACGGAGGGGTGGACCGGCCAATGGCGACACCGGAGAAGGACCTGATCCGCACGGACCGGCCGGAGGCGCCGCTGCCGCCGCTGCCGCCGGGGGCGCGCTGGGCGGCGCCCGCGCCGTTCCTGGTGGCGGGCCTGCTCTTCGCCAACTATTACCTGCGGATGCCCTCGCTGAAGGCGGAGTTCGGGCTGTCCAACGGCCTGCTGGGCCTCTACCTGCTCCTCCCGGTCGTGACCGGACTGGTGACGCTCCAGTGGGCCGGCTCCCTGGTCGCCCGCTTCGGCAGCGGCGCCCTCGCCCGGGTGATGATCGTGGCGCTGCCCGCCTCGCTGGCCTGCATCGCCCTCGCCGACAACCGCTTCCTCTTCATGGCGGCCCTGCTGGTGTTCGGCGCCGTCAACGGCCTTGTCGACGTGTCGATGAATGCCCACGCCATCGCGGTGGAACGCGCTCTCGGCCGGCCCATCATGAACAGCTGCCACGCGGCCTGGAGCATCGGCACGCTGACCGGCGCCACCGTCGGAGGCGTCGTCGTCAAGGCCGGCGTCGCCTACCCGGCGCACTACCTCGCGGTGAGCGGCGTCCTCGTGGTGCTCGCCCTGGCGGCCGGCCGGTCCATGCTGCCCGCCTCCGCCGACCGCGCCGCGCCGGAGGGCGACACCGCGAAGCCGCGCGCCGGATGGCGCGACGGATGGACCGGCCGGGTGCTCGTGCTGGGCCTGACCGGCACCGTCGTCCTCGTCTCGGAGGCCGTTGTGGGCGACTGGGGCGGCATCTTCCTCCACGAGGAGCTCGGCGCCACCCTGGCCATGGCCTCCGTCGGCTACATCTGCTTCAGCTTCTGCCAGGCGGGCGGACGGCTGGTCGGCGACCGGCTCAACACGCGGTTCGGCGCGTCCACCCTCGTCCGCTGGGCGGGTGCGCTCGCCGTGCTCGGCCTCGCCGTGGTCGTGGTCAGCCCGTCCCCGGTCGTGGCGGTGATCGGCTTCGGTCTGCACGGGGCCGGCCTCTCCGTGATCGTGCCGCTCATCTTCAGCGCCGTCGGCCACGGCGCCGCCGAGGACGGCGCCGCACCGGACTCCGCCGCCGCGACCGCCGCCCTGGCCAAGGTCAACACCCTCACCTACGGCGGATTCCTCGCCGGACCGGTGCTGATCGGCTGGTTCGCCGACGGCTTCGGACTCACCGCCACCCTCGCCGGCCTGCTCGTGCTGCAGGCCCTGACGGTCGCCACCGGACTCCGCCGGGTGTGATCCGTCAGGTGTGATCCGCCGGGCGCCGTCCGTGCGGCGCGGCACGGACGCGCGGCCCGCGTCGTCTCTCCACGCCCGCACCATCCCGCCCGCAACGTCCCTGCCGTCCCCGCCCGCAACGTCCCGCCCGCACCGGGCCCTCGTCCGACCTGCGCCGCACGGGCGCGCACCCCGGGCCCGTGCTGCGCCCCCGTGCCTCGCCCCGTGCCGCGCCTCCGCAGGCGGGCCCGGCCCCGCAGCCCATCGACGACACAGAGGAGTGCTGATGACCATATCGACACCGACGGCCCCGGCGGGCCGCCGTCCCCTCGACCCGGCAGGCCGCGACGGCAGCCCCGCGGACCCCGGCTGCGGCACCCCGCTGCCCGGCGGCCGGCCCGGCCTCGTCCACGACCTCGTCGCCGGGTTCGCCCGCACCGACCCGCACCGGACGGCCGTCGTGGCAGCGGGCCGGAGCGTCGACTACCGCACCCTCGACGGCTGGGCCGGACGGATCGCCGCACGGCTCACCGCCGCGGGGATCGGGCGCGGCAGCCTCGTCGGGGTGCTGGCGGCACCCTCCACCGGAATGGTCGCCGCGGTGCTCGGCGTGCTGCGCGCGGGCGCCGCCTTCGTCCCCGTCGACCCGGCGAACCCGCCGCTGCGCACCACGGAACTCCTGGCCGGCGCCGGGGTCGTGGCCGTCGTGACCGCGGGGGACGTCGACCCCGGCACGCTCCCCGGCGTCCCGGTGGTCCCGGCCGACGCGGAGGAGCGCACCGACACCCCGGCCGGCCCGCCGGTGGTCGCGGCCCCCGACGACCCGGCGTACGTCATCCACACCTCCGGCAGCACCGGCCGGCCCAAGGGCGTGCTCGTCGAACACGGCCAGCTGGCCGCCTCCACCCTGGCCCGCCGCCTCGTCTACCCCGGGGCGCCGGTCTTCCTGCTCGTCTCGCCGCTCGCCTTCGACTCGTCGATGGCCGGCCTGTGGGGCACCCTGACGGCCGGTGGCACCCTCGTCGTCGCCACGCCCGAGGAGGTGCGCGACCCGGAGGCGCTCGTCCGCACCGTGGAGCGGCACGCGGTCACCATGCTGCTGTGCGTGCCGTCGCTCTACCGGGTCGTCCTCGACGCGGCCGACCGGCTCGGCCCGACGCGCCTGCGCTCCCTCGACACCGTGGTCGTGGCCGGTGAACCGCTGCCGCCGGAACTGATGACCCGTCACTTCGCCGTGCACGGTGGCCCGGTCGCGCTCGTCAACGAGTACGGCCCCACCGAGGCGACCGTCTGGGCGAGTTGCCGCCGCTACGACGAGCCGGGCGCCGTCTCCGTCGGCCGGCCGGTGCCCGGCGCCCGGCTCTACGTCCTCGACGATCAGCAGCGCCCGGTGCCGTCCGGCTGCGAGGGCGAGCTGTACATCGGCGGCGCCGGTGTCGCCCGGGGCTACCTCGGCCGGCCCGAGGCCACCGCGCGGGCCTTCCACGACGACCCGTTCGCGCCCGCGCCGGGCGGCCGGATGTACCGCACCGGCGACCTCGTCCGCTGGAACGCCGACGGCATGCTCGACTTCCTCGGGCGCCGCGACCACCAGGTGAAGATCCGCGGCCATCGCATCGAACTCGGCCACGTCGAAGCCCGGTTGTGCGAACTCCCCGGTGTCCGCGAGGCCGTCGTGGTACCCGACGCGGAACACACCGCACTGGCCGGGTACGTCCTCGCGCCGTCCCGCCCGGACGCGGCGCCGCTGCGCGCCCGGCTCGCCGAGCTGCTGCCCGCCGTCATGGTGCCCACCCGGATCACCGTGCTCGACGCCTTCCCGAGGACGGTCAACGGCAAGGCCGACCGGGCCGCCCTCGCCGCGCTCGCGGCCGTGCCGACGACGGCGACCGCGGACGGGCCGCCCGCCACGGCCGAGGCCACGGCACAGCCCGCGCCGCCGAAGGCCGACGGCGACCTGACGGCCCGCGTCGGCGACGCCTGGCGCGACGTGCTCGCCGTCGACACCGTGCCCCGCGACGTCAACTTCTTCGACCTCGGCGGCCATTCGCTCGCGATGTTCCGGCTGCAGGACGCCCTGGAGGCCCGCACCGGCACCCGGCCGTCCGTGGTCGCGCTGTTCCGCCACACCACCGTCACGGCCCAGGCGGAGCTGATCCGCACCGGCGGCGCCGACGCGGACGCCACGCGGGGCGGCGACCGGCACGCCGCCGCCCGCCGGGCCCGTGCCCTCCGCGCCGAACGGCAGCGCGCCGGCCGGGAGGCCGCGAAGTGACCCGGCCCGCCACGACCTGGCTGCAGTGCGCCACCCCCGTCGACGACCCGCAGCAGCGCCTGATCTGCTTCCCGCACGCCGGAGGTTCGGCATCCTTCTACCGCGACTGGGGCGCGCACCTGCCCGGCACGGAGGTGCACGCCGTGCGCTACCCCGGCCGGGCCGAACGCCTCGCCGAGCCTCCCGCCACCGACCTGCGCGCCCTCGCCGCCGTGATCGCGGAGGCGCTGGAACCGCTCGCCGACCGCCCGCTCGCCCTCTTCGGGCACAGCATGGGCGCGCCGATCGCCCTGGAGACCGCCCGGGCGCTGGAGGCCCGCGGCATCCGACCGGCGCACCTCTTCGCCTCCGGCTCGTGCGACGCCGCCCACCCCGACCCGGACGCCGAGGAGAGCACCGCGAACGGCGGGGAGAGCGCCGAGGACGACGCGGCCGTCGTCGAGCGGCTGCTCACCCTCGGCGGCACCGACCCCGAACTCGCCCGCGACCCGGCCTTCCAGGAGCTCGTCCTGCCGTACGTCCGCGCCGACAGCCGGATGTTCCACACCTACCGGCCCCGCCCGGAGACGCCGCTGCGCTGCCCCGTCACGACGATCACCGGCGACGCCGACAACGACGCCGACCGGCGGCCCTGGAGCGAGCTCACCGCGGGCCCGGTGCGCGCGCACACCACCCCCGGGGACCACTTCTACCTCGTCGACCGCCCCCCGTACGCACTGATCCTGGCCACGCTCGCGCCCGTCGCCGCCCGCGGCTGACCGGCCGGCCCCCGTACGCGCCCCCGCCGCAGGCCGTCCCCGCGGCGGGGGCGCCGCGCGTACCGGCCCAGGGCGTACGCGTCGGCCCGCCCGCGTACCGGCCCGCCCGTGCGTCCCCGGATCGCCGCCGCGTCCCCCGGACCGCCGCCGCACTGCCCGCCCGCCATCCCCTCATCGGCCCGCCCAGGGCCGCGCCCAGGAGGCCGCCATGCGCATCACCGGAGCCACCGTCCTGCTCACCGGCGCCACGGGCGGCATCGGCCGCGCCCTCGCCACCGGCCTGGCCCTGGCCGGCGCCCGGCTGGTGCTGACCGGCCGCCGGTCGGAGGCGCTCGACCGGCTCGCCGCCGACCTCGGCGCCCGCGCCGTACCCGCCGACCTCGCCGACCCGGCCCAGGTCGCCGCCCTCGCCGACGCCTGCCCGGACACCGACCTGCTCGTCGCCAACGCGGCGCTCCCGGCCAGCGGCGAACTCCTCGACTACACGCCCGAGCAGATCCACCGGGCCCTGACGGTCAACCTCCACGCACCGGTGCTCCTCGCCCGGCTCCTCGCCCCCCGCATGGTCGCCGTCGGCCGCGGCCACCTCGTCTTCGTCGGTTCGATGTCCGGCAAGGCCGCCACCCCCGCCTCGTCGCTCTACACCGCCACGAAGTTCGGCCTGCGCGGCTTCGCGCACAGCCTCCGGCAGGACCTGCACGGCACCGGCGTCGGCGTCTCGCTCGTGCAGCCGGGGTTCGTCCGCGACGCGGGCATGTTCGCCGCGACCGGCGCGGCCGTGCCCAGCGGCGTGCGGACCGTCGCCCCCGGCCACGTGGCGGCCGCCGTCGTCCGCGCGGTGGAGCAGAACCGCGGCGAGACCAACGTGGCGCCGCTGAAGCTGCGGTGGCGGTGCACCGTCGCCGGGCAGTTCCCCGGCTGGTCCGGGCGGCCGCGCCGCGGTGCGGGCAGCGGGGCCGCGGCCGAGGCGGCCCGCCGGATCGTCGACGCCCAGCGGGCCTCGCGCTGACCTCCGCCCGGACGCCGCCGCAGGTCCGGGCCGGGACGCGCGCCCACCGCCGCCGGACCGGTCAGGCACGCCCTAGCGTGGAGGCACCCGGGCCGGTGCGCGGCCGGTCTGCGACAGGTCTGCGACAGGTCGGCGATCGGACCGGCCGGGAAGCACCGGACGCCCGGCCCGGAACTGGTTAGATCGAGCCAGCGACGCCGAGGGGGGACCGCGCACGCGGCCCCACGTAACAGATGGAGACACGATGGGCATGACCACGAGGACGGACACGCCGTCGCCCGCTCCGCACGGTGCCGACAGCCACGATCTGATCCGCGTGCACGGCGCGCGCGTGAACAACCTCAAGGACGTCAGCATCGCGATCCCCAAGCGGCGGCTGACGGTGTTCACCGGCGTCTCCGGCTCGGGCAAGAGCTCGCTGGTGTTCGGCACCATCGCCGCGGAGTCGCAGCGGCTGATCAACGAGACCTACAGCGCCTTCGTGCAGGGCTTCATGCCGACGCTGGCCCGCCCCGAGGTCGACGTGCTCGAAGGGCTGACCACCGCCATCCTCGTCGACCAGCAGCGGATGGGGGCCGACCCGCGCTCCACCGTCGGCACCGCCACCGACGCCAACGCGATGCTGCGCATCCTCTTCAGCCGGCTCGGGAAGCCGCACATCGGCCCGCCCAAGGCGTTCTCCTTCAACGTCGCCTCGATCAGCGGTGCGGGCGCGGTCACCGTGGAACGCGGCGGACAGACCGTCAAGGAGCGGCGCAGCTTCAGCATCACCGGCGGGATGTGTCCGCGCTGCGAGGGCCGCGGGACGGTCTCCGACATCGACCTCACCCAGCTCTACGACGGCTCCAGGTCGCTCTCCGAGGGCGCGATCACCGTCCCCGGCTACACGGGGGGCGGCTGGAACTCCCGGCTCTACAGCGAGTCCGGCTTCTTCGACGCGGACAAGCCGATCCACGGGTTCACCGAGAAGGAACTGCACGACTTCCTGTACCGCGAGCCGACCAGGATGAAGATCGCGGGCATCAACATGACGTACGAGGGGCTGGTGCCGCGGATCCAGAAGTCGATGCTCGCCAAGGACAGGGAGGGCATGCAGCCGCACATCCGGGAGTTCGTGGACAGGGCGGTCACCTTCACGACGTGTCCCGGGTGCGAGGGCACCCGGCTCACCGAGGGCGCCCGGTCGTCGAAGATCGGGAAGACCAACATCGCCGACGCGTGCGCGATGCAGATCAGCGACCTGGCCGAGTGGGTGCGCGGCCTCGACGAGCCGTCGGTGGCGCCGCTGCTCACCGTGCTGCAGCAGACCCTCGACTCGTTCGTGGAGATCGGCCTCGGCTACCTCGCGCTCGACCGGCCGGCCGGCACGCTGTCGGGCGGCGAGGCGCAGCGCGTCAAGATGATCCGCCACCTCGGCTCCTCCCTCACCGACGTCACGTACGTCTTCGACGAGCCCACCATCGGGCTGCACCCGCACGACATCGAGCGGATGAACGGCCTGCTGCTGCGGCTGCGCGACAAGGGCAACACGGTGCTCGTCGTGGAGCACAAGCCGGAGACGATCTCGATCGCCGACCACGTCGTCGACCTCGGCCCCGGCGCCGGTACGGCCGGCGGCACGATCTGCTTCGAGGGCACCTTCGAGGATCTGCGGGCCGGCGGCACCGTCACCGGCCGCCACCTCGACGACCGGGCCAAGATCAAGGAGTCGGTGCGCAAGCCCACCGGCACCCTGGAGATCCGCGGCGCCACGGCGAACAACCTGCACGAGGTCGACGTCGACATCCCGCTCGGGGTGCTCACCGTCGTCACCGGGGTCGCCGGCTCCGGCAAGAGCTCGCTCGTGCACGGGTCGATCCCGCCGGGCGAGGGTGTCGTGTCGGTCGACCAGAGCCCGATCCGCGGCTCGCGGCGGAGCAACCCGGCGACGTACTCCGGGCTGCTCGAACCGATCCGCAAGGCGTTCGCGAAGGCCAACGGCGTGAAGCCGGCGCTGTTCAGCGCCAACTCCGAGGGCGCCTGCCCCACCTGCAACGGCGCGGGCGTCGTCTACACCGACCTGGCGATGATGGCCGGTGTGGCCTCCCCCTGCGACGACTGCGAGGGCAAGCGGTTCCAGGCCTCGGTGCTGGAGTACCGCCTCGGCGGCCGCGACATCAGCGAGGTGCTCGCCATGTCGGTGGCGGAGGCCGAGGAGTTCTTCGGCACCGGCGAGGCCCGCACCCCGGCCGCGCATGCCGTCCTCGACCGGCTCGCGGACGTCGGGCTCGGCTACCTCACCCTCGGCCAGCCGCTCCCCACGCTGTCCGGCGGCGAGCGGCAGCGGCTCAAGCTGGCCACCCACATGGCCGACAAGGGCGGCGTGTACGTCCTGGACGAGCCGACCACCGGCCTCCACCTCGCCGACGTCGAGCAGATGCTCGGCCTCCTCGACCGGCTCGTCGACTCCGGCAAGTCGGTGATCGTCATCGAGCACCACCAGGCCGTCATGGCGCACGCCGACTGGATCATCGACCTCGGCCCCGGCGCCGGCCACGACGGCGGCCGGATCGTCTTCGAGGGCACACCCGCCGACCTCGTCGCCGCCCGCTCCACCCTCACCGGCGAGCACCTCGCGGCGTACGTCGGCGGCTGACCGCGCCGTCGCTCCCACCGGGCGGTGCGACACCCGCTGCCGCACCGCCCGGTGGCCACCCGCACGGGTCAGCCGTCGCCGAGCAGGGCGTCGAGGAACGCGTTGCGGAACTTCCCGGCCGGGTCGAGTTTCCGCGCCAGCCGTCCGAACTCGCCGGCCTGCTCGTAGCGCGCGGCCAGCTCGTCCGGGGCCAGGCCGGTGAGCTTGCCCCAGTGCGGCCGGCCGCCCAGCGGTATCAGCCGCTCCTCGACCGCCGCGATCACCGGTGCGACGGCGGCGGCGTCGCGGACCCACGTGAAGTGGAAGGTCGCCGTGGGCCGCCGGTACGCGGGGCTGAGCCACAGATCGTCGGCGGCGACCGTCCGGACCTCCGCGACGTGCAGCGCCGGCGCGACCAGGTCGCCGATGTCGCGCAGCGCCTCGAACGCGGCGGGCGCCGCCTCCCGCGGCAGGTAGTACTCCGACTGCAGCTCCTCCCGCGCCGGGCGTCAGCTCCGGGCGGAAGTGCGGAAGCCGCTCGAACCACGGCCCGGGCACGTCGAGTTGCTCGGTGCTGTGCTCCGGCGGCATGCCCGGCACGGGGTTGAGCGGGCGGTCCGCCGCCCGGCCGCCCTCCCAGCCGCTGCCGCTGTCACTGCTGCTATCACTGTGACTGCCGCTGCCGTCGGTACGCCGCTTGAGCCAGACCTGGGCCTCCGGGCCGCGCCAGTCCGTGAACACGCTGACGCTGTCGGCGGCGCCGAGGACTGCGTCGAAGCGGTCGGCGACCTCGGTGAGGGGTACCGCCACCCGGACGCGCTGCGCCATCGTGTACGCGGGTTCGACCTCCAGGGTGAGACGGGTGACGACGCCGAGCGCGCCGAGTGCGACGACCGACCCGGGGAAGGTGTCCGGTGCGGTGGCGCGGTCCAGCTCGACGAGGTCGCCCTCCGGGCCGACGAGTTGGAGGCCCGTCACGGCGGCGGCCAGACAGCGGCGGGCGTCGCCGGAACCGTGCGTGCCGGTCGCCACCGACCCGGCGACGGAGATGTGCGGCAGCGACGCGAGGTTGCCGAGGGCGAGGCCGGACCGGTGCAGGGCGACGGCGAGTTCGGCGTAGCGCAGGCCCGCCGGCACGCGGACCGTCGAGCGGTCGGTGTCCACGTCGACGGCGGCCGGCAGCCCGTCGAGCACGACGAGGTCGCCGGGCGCGGCGGCGACCCGGCTGAACGAGTGGCCGCTGCCGAGCGCTCTGATCCGGGCCGAGCCGGCGACGAGCCGGCGCAGCTCGTCGAGGTCGCGCGGCCGGTGGGTGCGCTCGGCGCCGAAGGCGACGTTGCCGGCCCAGTTCGTGGTCGGGAGGGACTCCATGGCGTGATCACTCCGATCGGTACGGGTACGGGCACGGGGGCAGATACGGGGGCAGATACGCGGGGCAGGTACGCGGGGCAGGCACGGGGGGCAGGTACGGGGCGGCGGACGGCCCGCGGCTGCACGTGCGGGGTTCCGGCAGCACGGGGCCGGGTGGGGGAGTGCCGCTCGTTCGGGCTCCCCCACCCGGCCCCGCCGCGTGCCGTGCGGGGCGCGGGTCAGCCGACCGGCGCCGTCACCATGTCGTCGACGAGGACGAAGCGGTAGTCGCGCTCCAGCAGGCCCTCGATGACGGCGGGCAGCGCCTCGACCGTCTGCGACCGGTCGCCGCCGCCGTCGTGCAGGAGCACCACCGACCCCGGGCGGGCCTCGGCGAGGACGGTGTCGGCGATGAAGTCCGCGCCGGGCATCGCCCAGTCGTCCGGGGCGACGTCCCAGAGCACGACGCGGGCGTCCTCCTCGGTGAGCCACCGCACCACCTCGGGGGTGCGTGCGCCGTACGGCGGCCGGAACAGCGTGGGCGCCGGGCCGTCCGACACCTCGGCGATCCGGTCGCGGGTGCGCGCGAGCTGCTCGACCAGCTCCGGGCGGGTGAGCTCCGGCAGGAACGGGTGCGACCAGGTGTGGTTCGCCAGCCCGTGGCCCTGTGCGCGGATCCGCCGGACCTCCTCCGGGTACGCGCCGGCGTTCATGCCCACGCAGAAGAAGGTCGCCGGCACGCCGTACCGCTCCAGCACGTCGAGGATCCGCCCGGTGTAGGGCGGCAGCGGGCCGTCGTCGAAGGTCAGCGCGATCTCCCGGCGCTCGCGGGGCCCGTGGTCGAGGCAGCGGCCCGCGGCGGACATCCGGGCCGTCGCGTCGGCGGCGGAGGCGATCCACCGCTCCAGCAGCGGCTCGCGCCCGGTCTGGGTGCCGCGGTTGCGGACCAGCCGGGTGAGCGCGGCCGGGGCGCGGGCCGCGGCGTGCGCGACGTCGACGGCCGGGACGGACCCGAACGACGGCCGTCGGGGCAGGGCGTCCTCGTCCGCCCGGAACACCTCCAGGCCGGCCGCCATCATGCGGCCGTCGAGGATCCCGTTGGTGCTCTCCACCACGGTGGCGTGCGGGCCCCGGATGCCGCGCAGGTACGCGATCATCTCATCGGCCCGGCCCGCGGCGAACTGCATCCGGGGCAGCACGCGTCCGCCGTCGGGGCCGACGGTGTCGACCTCGAAGCCGGTGGCGCCCCAGGAGACTCCTGAGTACAACATCCTGTACCTCCGTCGGGGCAGCGGCTCAGGCCGGCCGGGTGTACTCGGTGAAGTGGCGCTCGGCGAAGAGCTCGGGCCACCGGCCGTGGTCGAGGCCGAGGTCCTGCGCTCTGCGCAGCACGGAGCGCCAGTACGGCTTGACGGGCGGCCAGAGCCGGCCGGTCTCGCAGTAGGAGGCGTCGACGAAGTAGCGGTCCTTGCCCGCCGATCCGGGCCGGCGGCGCCGGGCGTGGAAGAGCGCCGAGTGCAGCACGACCGTCGACCCGGGCGGCAGCCGGTCGATGACCACCTCGCCCGGCAGCTCCCGGGTGCCGAGCCCGGCACGGGCGTCCTTGTCGGCCACCTCCCGGTGCGAGCCGGGCAGCACGGCCAGCGAGGACGTGCCGCGGTCGAGGCCGTCGAGGTAGTGCAGGGTGTGGATCATCGCGTACCGCCGGTCGGTCTGCGGCCGCTGCTCGTAGTCGTGGTGCCAGGCCTTGCCCGGGGTGTCCGGGGCCTGCCGGTCGCTGTGCAGGTGGTGGAAGGCGAACGACGGGCCCATCAGCCCGGCGAGCAGCTCCAGCAGGGGCGGGTGCCCGACGAGTTCGCCGTGGGCGGGCAGCTCCACCTCGACGACCGGCGGGGCGCCGTGCGCGTCGGGGTCGAGCACCGCGGCGATCGACCGGGCCCGCAGGCCGTCGTCGACCCAGTGGTCGGCCTCCCGCCGGAGCCGACCGGCCAGCTCGTCGGGGAGGAACCCGGGCAGGACGAGGTAGCCGTCCTCCGTGAACCGGTCGAGGTCGGTGGACCTGAGGGGCAGTAACGTCTGAGGGGTCATGGGCGTACTCCGCTCTGTTGCGTTCGGTGTCCCTCGGCGGGCGGCGCGGCCGCGGCGGGCCCGGTGCGCGGACGGGCCCTCGGCGGGCCCGGAGCGTCGCAGGCCGACCGCCGAGACGTCAGGGGCGGTGCCGTACGGGGGCGGGGCGGCCGGTGTCAGTGCCAGCCCCACCAGGTGAGGTCGCAGCCCTCCCAGTGGTGCACGGGGTCGGTCTCGTTCGACTCGAGGAGCCCCGTGGGCAGCACGACGGACCGCAGCCGCCGCTGCCCGTCGGGGGAGAGGACCACCAGGCGGCGGTCACCGGTGTCCGCCGCGTGGCCGACGAGGACGTACCCGAGGTCGCGGTCGTACCGCACCTCGACGGGGTCGCCCTCGGACAGCCCGGCCGCGGCGACGGCGACGGGGGAGTCCGCGGGGGCGCGCTCCTCCAGGCTCTCCACGTAGGGGAGTCCGGCGCGCTGGAGGTACGCCAGCTTGGCGATCAGACGGTGGTGCGCGTCGCCGTCCTCCAGGAAACGGCCGAGGATCTCCAGGTCGGTCGCGCCGATGTCGATGTTGCTGGACAGGTTGCCGCTGTGCATCTGGTAGACGTACGTCGGCTCGATCGGCAGCGACACGGGGATGCGGGCGGCCGCGAACCGCAGCCACAGGTCCCAGTCCTCCGCGTACCGGCACGGCCGGTAGCCGCCGACCGCCTCGTAGTCCTTGCGGCTGTAGAGGCAGCCGACGCCGAGGTAGTTGCGCACCAGCATGTAGGCGTACTGGTCGTCGGAGTCCGGCAGGCGCTCGGTGACCGGCCGCGGGATGTCCTCCGTCTCGTTCTCGACGAGCAGCAGCCGGCGGGGCGCGATCAGCCCGGGACGCTCGGCGTACGCCTTGGTCATGGCGGCGACGGCACCCGGCAGGAGCATGTCGTCCGCGTCGAGCTGGAGGACGAGTTCGGAGCCGGTCGCCGCGATGGCGGTCTGCCGGGCGTGCCAGGTGCCCCGGTGCTCGCCGCGGATGACGCGCAGCGGCAGCAGGTCGGTCCAGCGGCCGGCGCGCTCGTACGTGTCGTCGTCCGAACCGTCGTCGACGACGACGACCTCGGTCGGCGGGACGGTCTGGGTGACGAGGGAGGCCAGCGCGTGGTCGATGTGCGCGGCCCCGTTCAGGACGGGGATGATCACGGCGACGGTGGGCGTGCCCACCGGGTCGTGCGCGGTCAGGGGCATGGGTTCTCCTTCGAGGAGGGGTTGACGGCCGGCCGGGCGTGTTCTCGGCGGCTGCCGGCTCTGCGGGGTGTGCCGGTTCGGCGGCCTGACGGTCCGACCACCGGACCCCGACGGCTCGGCCACCGGTCCGACGGCTCGACCGACGCGCGGCGGTCGGCCTGACGCACGGTCGGACCAGGCGGTCCGCCGGGTCGGTACGGCCCCGCGGGGACGCCCGCGCAACGGTGTCGGAACGGGGCCGGGTCGGGGCCGGGTCGGGACTGGAACGGGGCTGGAACACGGGGCCGGGTCGGGACTGGAACGGGGCTGGAACACGGGGCCGGGTCGTGGCCGGACCGGGACGGAAGGCGGATGGGAAAGCGCTCTCTCGTTCGGGCATGGCCGGCCGCAGCGCCGCAGGTCCGAAATGGGTGCTTCCGTGGGCCTGATGGGGCCTGTGGGACGGTCGCCCGCGACGAGCCGGGCGGTCGGTTCGAGACCGCCGACGCGGTTTTTCGGTGCAGGGCAGAACACAGGCGTTGGCGGAAAGCTGGGAGAGCGTTCTCCCGATTGGCCGCGCTCACCCGGAGCCCGGAATGCCGCTATGGCAAATCGTTGACAAGTTTAGTCAAGATCCCTGCGGGAGTGCGGCGAGGAAAGGTGCCGATTCACCCGGGAGAAGTCCGCCGGCCGACCGTCACAGGTTCCGGGCGTCCGGGGTCCGAGGACCCGGGCCGACCGGGCGGCGCGGCGGACGGGAGGTGCGTGCGGGACGCGGCCCGCACGGCGCGGGGGTCGTGCGTGTCCGTCGTGTCACGGCCAGTCGATGTCGTCCAGGCCGTCGCCGGCGAGGACGACGGTCGAGGCGCCTCCCGGCGCCTGGATCGCCGCGCTCGACGGGGCGGCGACCAGGAGGGCCAGCAGGAGGGTGGCGAGGGCGGCGGCGGAGGCGGTTCCGATGTACTTGCGCATGACGGCTCCAGTCGAGGAGGGGCAGGGATCGGTGCATCCGTTGGTACGAGAAGAAAAACTAGTCGCGGGAAAAGATCGTTGGCAAGTCCTTGCCTGAAAGATGTCAAATTAGTGACAAGGTGTCACTCTGTGGTGAAGATCACTTGCCTAGCGTGTGCGGGCACAATTGCCAGAAACGGTGTCAGCCCATTACAGTTGCCTCTGGCACAGTGGTGAGGCTCCCGGCATGTCCCTGCAGGCCCCCCGCAGGGGGCTGACCGTCTGACCGAAACTGAATCCGTGTGGATTGTGGGATCAGCATGATGGAGCAGCCCTTTTTCGGCCGTCGCCTCAGGGAGTTGAGGCAGGAGCGCGGCCTCTCGCAGGCCGCCCTCGCGGGCGACGAAATCTCGACCGGATACCTGTCGCGACTGGAATCGGGAGCGCGGCAACCGACCGATCGCGTGGTGGCCTACCTCGCCGACCGGTTCGGCGTCGACCGGTCCGCCTTCGACGTGCCCGCCAGCGGCGGCTCACTGGCCCAGGCCCTCTCCATCGCGACGTCCACGGACAGCGACGAGGCGATCGAAGCCCTCATCACCGCACTGAACCGCGCCCCGGGAGCCGACCTCCTCTCGCGCTGGCAGGCCCTGTGGGTGGTCTTCCGCTACTGGCGGCGCCAGGGCCGGCACTCCGAGGAGCGCGCCTGCCTGGAGGAGCTCGCCCGGATCGCCGACGAACTCGGCCTGCCCGAGCTGCAGTGCCGCGCCTGGGCACAGCTCGCCCGGCTGCTCCGGTCGACCGGCGAGGTGGCCCGCGCCATCGGCGTGGCCTCCCGCGCCTACCAGCTCGCCTCCGAGGCGAAGCTCTCCGTCTCCGACACCGGAGCGGCGCTCCAGACCCTCGTCGCCGCCGAGGCCGAGGCCGGTCAGCTGCCCGACGCCCGGGCGCACGTCGACGAGCTCGTCCGGCTCACGGAACGCGGCGGGTCGGACGTGGCACGCACCGAGGCGCTGTGGTCCGCGGCCACCGTCCGCTCCCGGCAGGGCGACCACGACGGCGCCCGCGACTACCTGGAGCGCGCGATGCTCGGCCTGGAGAGCAGGGTCGACCTCACCCTGTGGGTGCGGCTGCGGCTCGCCGCCGCCTCCCTCTACCTCCAGACCAAGCCGCCCATGGTCGACCGCGGCCGGGACTGCCTGCAGGAGGCCGGGACGGCGCTCTCCCTCGTCGGCACGCCCGTCCTGCGGCAGGAACTGCTCACCCTGCAGGCCTACCTCGCCTTCCACGAGGGGCGGTTCGACGACGCCCGCCGGGCGCACGACGAACTCAGCCGGGACGAACTCCTCCTGGTCTACCGCGACCAGGTGCGCCTGGGCATCCTCGACAGCCGCCTGCTGCTCCTGGAGGGCAGGGAGGCCGAAGGGCTCGGCCGGCTGAAGGAGCTGGGCGAGGAGGCCCGTCAGAGCTCCAACATCGACCTCGCCGCGGACATCTGGCGCATCCTCGCGGAGGCCCTGGAGGAGCTCCACCAGGGCCGGCCCGTCCCCGCCCCCTGAGTCGGCGCCGCGCACCCGCGGCACCCACCCGCGGCATCACGGCATCACGGCATCACGGCATCACGGCATCACGGCACGTCGGCCGTACGTCGTGCCGCCCGCGCGCTCAGAGCTCCAGGACCCGCCGCAGCCACGCCACCCGGGCGGCGTGCGCGCTCCGCGAGACCACCGCCGACGGCACCCATTCGTCGAAGCTGTGGAACGCCCCGGCCCAGACGTGGAGTTCAGCCTCGCAACCCGCCCGCCAGAGGCGCGAGGCGTAGGCGACGCCCTCGTCGCGCAGCGCCTCCACCGAGCCGACCTCCAGGAACGCCGGGGGCAGCCCCGCGAGATCGTGGGCCCGCGCGGGCGCGGCGTACGGCGTGACGGCGTCCGTACCCCGGCGGTCACCGAGCAGTGCCGTCCAGCCCGCGCGGTTGGAGAGGCCGTCCCAGAGACCGACCCGGGCCATCTGCCGGGCGGAGAAGCTGTCGGAACGGTCGTCGAGCATCGGGAACTGCAGCAGCTGCCCGGCCGGCCGGGGCCCGCCGCGGTCACGGCAGAGCAGGGCGAGGCCGGCGGCCAGCGCACCTCCCGCGCTGTTGCCGCTGAGCACGATCCGGTCGGCCGGCAGGCCCAGCCGTACGGCGTGGTCCGCCAGCCAGAGCAGCGCGGCGTAGCAGTCCTCCACCGGCACCGGGTCGGGGTGTTCGGGCGCGAGCCGGTAGTCGACGGACAGCACGGCCAGGCCGAGCTCCCCGGCCCGGTCGAGCTCCCCGGCGAGCTCGGTGCTGCGGTGGCTGCCGGCCACCATCCCGCCGCCGTGCGTGTGGTGGACGACGCCCCGCGGCACGTCGACGGCGGTCGGCCGGCACAGCAGCAGGGGGATCGCGGGCCTGCCGTGCGCGGCGGGTACCTCCAGGTGCTCCAGGGTGAAGGCGCCGCCGCGGAGGATCTGTGCGTCGGTGAGCCGGCCGGCCGCGCTGCGGCGGCGACGGTCCGGGATCAGCGCCGGAGTCAGCGGCATCGCGAGGTCGGCGAGGATCGCCGCGAGCGGCTGCGCCAGCTCGCGGTCGAACGGCGGCGGGGCGCCGCCGGCGGTGCGGGCCGCCGCCGTACGGGTGTCGGTGACGGTGTCGGTGGGGTCGCCGAGGGCGGGGTTGCCGCGGTCGGTCGCGGTGCCGGGGTCGGTGGAGGTGCTGTGCCCGGTGGGGGCGGCGAGGTCGGTCATGGCACTCCTGCCGTGGACGGTCGGGGACGCGGTGCGGTGGGCGGAAGCGGAAGCGGCATCGGCAGCGGCTGGGGGGTTGTGCCGCGGTTCAGGGCGCGTCGTCCGCGAGGATCGCCAACGCGTCGACCTCCAGAAGGAGTTCGGGCAGGAACAGCGCCGCCACCTGCATGACGGTGCTGGCCGGCGGGCGCTCGGTGTCGATGAACTCGTCGCGGACGGCGAGCACCTCGGTCAGGTGCGCCATGTCCGTGAGGTGGACGGTCAGTTTGACGACGTCGTCGAAGGTGCCCCCGGCCGCGGCCAGACAGGCCCGCATGTTGGTGAAGACCTGCCGGGCCTGGGCGGCGGGGTCGCCCTCGCCGACGAGGGAGCCCTTCTCGTCGAAGGGCAGCTGTCCGGCGACGGCGGCCAGCCGGCCAGGGCCGGTCACCACGTGCGTGTAGCCGTCGCTGGGCGCGACGCCCGCGGGTGCGGAGATGTGGGTGAGTCTGGTCATGCCGGTACTCCTGGGGAGAGAGGGGCCGCGTGCGGTGCGGGGGCCGTGAGACGGCCGGTGAAGCGGTCGGCGAGCTCCCGGGCGGTGGACTCCGCGACGGCGTCCGGACGGAAGGCCACCTCCAGGCGCATGCCGCCGTCGTCGTCGGGCCAGAGCTCGGTGTGGAGTTCGAGCGGCAGCTCCAGGTACGGCTGCCGGAGGAACGCCGTGTGCAGGCCGGGGAGTCCGAGCCGGGGTGCGGCGTTGTCCTGGAGGGCGAACAGCACCTGGTAGAGGGGTGGCCGACCGGTGCGTCGCGGCTCGGTGAGTCGCAGCACGTCGGCGAACGGCACGTCCTGGGCGGCGAGTGCGCGGGCCACCGTGCGGCCGGTCTCCCGTGCGCCGGTCGTGCCGCCGTCGAGCGCGGTGCCGCGCAGCCGCAGGCAGAGCATCTCGATGTGGCAGCCGACGGCACCGGCGAGGATCGGCGAGTCGCGCTGCGCCACGGGTACGCCGACCCCGAAGTCCCGCGCACCGGTGGTCTCGGCCAGGGCCGCGGCCCAGTGCGCGAGCAGGGCGCCGAACCGGGTCGTGCCCGCGTCCGTCGCCAGGGCGTCGACGCCGGCGAGCTGGGCCGCGGTGAGGCGGGCCTCCACCCGGCCCGGACCCGTGGCGTCGCGGGTCCCGTCGGCGGAGGGCCAGGGCAGGGCCGGGAGACCCTTCAACTCGTCGCGCAGGTACGACTCGTGGCGGTCGCGCGGCCCGGCGTGCCGGGCGTGGCGGAGGCGTTCGGCGTGGACCTCCGCCAGGCCGGGCGCAGGCCGGGGCGGCTCCGCATCGGCCTGCGGGCCATGGACGGTGGCGGCCGTGCGTTCGGCGTAGGCGTCGGCGAGGTGCCGGGCGAGGACGGACTCCGACCATCCGTCGAAGGCGATGTGGTGCACGACGCAGCCGAACACCGCGGTGCGCGGTCCGTCGGGCGCGCCTGCGGGCCTCACCGGCACCAGCGCCGTGCGCCACACCTCACCTTCGTCCAGGGCGAGTTCGTCGGCGAGTTCGGTGCGGAGCGCCCGGACGGCGGCGGCGGTGTCCGGTCGGTCGGGCAGGACGTCGAGCAGCGGTGGCGGGATGTCCGTCGGCCGTGCGTGCGGGGCCGGGTCGAGGAAGTACCCGCTGTGCAGCGGTTCGTGGCGGCGATGCACGTCGGCGACGGCGTCCTCCAGCGCGCCGTGGTCGAGGTCGCCGGTGATCGTCCAGGTGAGCAGGCAGTGTGCGGTCAGGTCGGCCGGTTCGAGCATCTGCCGGGTGAGGTAGACGGTCTGCAGCGGTGTCAGCGGTGTCAGCGGTGTCAGCGGTGTGTCGGTGGGGTCGGGGGAGGGACCGGAGCCGGTGGCCGCGTCCTGCGGGGGAGTGCCGGTGGCGCGCAGCCAGTCGGCGAGAGAGGTGACGGTCGGCAGCTCGTAGAGGCGGGAGACCGGCACGGGCCGGCCGAGGCGTGCGGCGAGGCGGGCGCAGACCCGTCCGGCGCCGAGGGAGCTGCCGCCGAGCTCGACGAAGGGGGTGTCGAGCGGTACGGCGTCCCGCCGGAGGACCTCGGCGAAGGCCTCGGCGACCACGCGGTCGGCGGGGTCGGTGAGGGTGGCGGGTGCGACGTCCGGGTCGGCACCGTCCCGTGGGCGGGCCGCGGGGGGTGCCGCGGCCAGGGCGAGGAGCGCGGCTTCGTCGAGCTTGCCCTGCGGGGTGCGGGGGAAGGCGCCGACGGCGACCACGGCGGCGGGCCGCTGGTAGGGGACGAGTGCGGTGTCCAGGATGCGTACGGCGTCCGGCAGTCGGTCGCCCGGTTCCTGCGGGGTGCAGAACGCCACGAGCTCCCGGCCGCCGTCCGCGGTCTGCCGTCCGAGCACCCGGCAGGCGGTGACGCCGGGCAGCAGGCGCTCGATCTGCCGTTCCACCTCGGCGGGTTCGACGCGGTGGCCGCGGATCTTGAGCTGGCGGTCCGCGCGGCCGCGGAAGTGCAGGAGGCCGTCGGTGTCCCACGTGCCGAGGTCGCCGGTGCGGTAGAGGCGCCGGGGGCGCCCGTCGATCACGACCGTGACGAAGGCCCGTGCGGTGAGGGCGGGTTCGCGGAGGTAGTGGAGGGCGAGGCCGTCGCCGCCGAGGCAGATCTCGCCGGTGCGGCCGGCGCCGCAGGGGCGGTCGCCGTCCAGCACGTGCACCTGGGTGCCGGGGACGGGACGCCCGAGCGGGATGCCGCCGGGGAGGTCGCAGTCGACCTCCGTGATGCGGTGGGTCGTGGCGAAGACGGTGTTCTCGACCGGGCCGTAGCCGTTGAGCAGCGCGGTGCCGGGGTGGCGGCGCAGGAACCGGCGGACGTGCGGGGCGGAGAGGCGTTCGCCGCCGGTCATCACCTGGGTGACGCCGCGGAAGGCGTCGAGGTCCTCGTCGACGACCAGGTTGAAGAGGCTGCTGGTGAGCCAGACGGTGTCCGCCCGGTGGGTGGTGACCGCGTCGCGCAGCGCGGCGGGGGAGAGGTAGGCGTCCTCCACGACGAGCGAGGTGCCGCCGTTGAGGAGGACGGACCAGAGCTCCAGGGAGAAGGCGTCCCACGGGGTGGGGGCGGCGAGCGGCACGACGGAGTGCGGGGTGAACCGGGCGAAGCCGTCGGTCGGGAAGAGTCGTGCGGTGGCGCGGTGCGGGGTGACGACGCCCTTGGGCCGGCCGGTCGTGCCGGAGGTGAAGAACACGCAGCAGGCGGCGTCGCCGCCGACGGGCACCGGACGGAAGCCGGCGGGCGGGTCGACCGGTTCGGCCGGCGGGGTCCACACGAGCGGTTCCCGGCCCGTGCCGGTCGGTGGCGTCGTGGCCTGGCCGGTGCCGGGCAGGCCAGGATGGCCGGGTGGGGCGATCAGCAGCGGCGGGTCCAGCAACTCCCGTACGCGGCCGAGGCGGTCGGCGGGCCAGGCCGGGTCGAGCAGGGCGTACGCCGCGCCGGTCTTGAGCACGGCGAGCAGGGCGGTGACGAGGTCGAGGCCCCGCGGCAGCAGGACGGGGACGAGGTCGCCCGGCACGACGCCGGCGGCGGTCAGGCGGCCCGCCCAGGCGTCGGCCGTGCGGTCGAGCTGCCGGTAGGTGAGGCGGCCGCCGGTTCCGACGAGGGCGGTCCGGTGCGGGTGGCGCCGCGCGGTGCGGGCGAACGTCTCGTGCAGTCCCTCGTCGGGCGCGGTGGAAGTGCGCCCCTCGGTCCATGCCGGGTCAGGTAGCACGCCGACCTCTCCCCTCGGGTCCGGTCGGCCTCGCAGTCCACCGCGGAGGCCACCAATGTTGCCAACTGGAAGGCAAGATATTGCCACAGGCTTGTCCGGTCTGGCAATGTTGGCCGGGCCGCGGCCGGGCACCCGCCGGCCGCGGAGGCCGTCCGACCCGCGCAGCGCCGCGGACGGCCCGGGCACCGCGCTAGCCGAAGGTGGTTCGATGGTCCGCGACCGTTCCCTGGATATCGCCGTCACCGGCATCTCCGGACGATTCCCGAACGCCCCCGACGTGGCGTCGCTCTGGGAGGCAGTGAAGGCCGGGCGGGTGCTCACCACCCGCCACGACCGGCAGGACCTCGCCGACGCAGGAGTTCCCCGCGTCCTGCTCGACGACCCCGGCTACGTGCCCGTGCGCGGCCACCTCGACGACGCCGACCGCTTCGACGCCGCGCTCTTCCGGATCAGCCCGCGCGAGGCCGAGCTGATGGACCCCCAGCACCGGCTCATCCTGGAGACCGCCTGGTCGGCCCTGGAGGACGCCGGCACCGACCCGCTCGGCGTCGCTCCCGTGACCGCCGTCTACGCCTCGGCCTCCGGCAGCGGCTACCTCCGCGCCATGGCCGCCGGCGGCCTGCTCGACCCCGTCACGCTGGAGGACGCCGTCCACGGCACGGAGCCCGACTTCCTGGCGAGCCTGGTCTCCTACCGCCTCGGGCTGACCGGCCCCGCCATGGCCGTGCAGACCGCCTGCTCCTCCTCCCTCGTCGCCGTGCACCTCGCCACCCAGGCCCTGCTCAACGGCGACTGCGACCAGGCCCTCGTCGTCGCCGCCGGCATCCCGTACCCGCAGGGCGGGCACCTCCACCTGCCCGGAGGGATCCACTCGCCGACCGGCCGCTGCCGACCGTTCGACGGCGAGGCCGACGGCGTCGTCGCCGGGTCGGGGGTCGCCTGCGTCGTGCTGCGCCGACTGCAGGACGCCCTCGACGAGGACCTCGACCCGTACGGCGTGGTGCTCGGCACCGCCATCAACAACGACGGCTCGGCGAAGGCCGGTTACTACGCGCCGTCGGTCGGCGGGCAGCAGGCGGTGATCCGCGCCGCCCTCCGCGCGGCGGACGTCGACGGCACGACCGTCGGCTACCTGGAGACCCACGGCACCGGCACCCGGGTCGGCGACCCCATCGAGTGGGCGGCGGCCTCCGCGGCGCTCGCCGCCGCGGGCGCCCGGCCCGGACAGGTGGCGGTCGGTGCGCTCAAGGCCAACACCGGCCACCTCGACAACGCCGCGGGCGTGGCCGCGCTGATCAAGGCACTGCTGGTCGTCCGGCACGGCGTCGTGCCCCCGGTGGCCGGCTTCACCACACCGAACCCGCTGCTGGAGTCCGAGGGATCGCCGCTGCACGTACCGCGCGAGGCCGCCGCCTGGACCGGCCCGGAGCCGCGGCGCGCCGGCGTCAGCGCGTTCGGCATCGGCGGCACCAACGCCCACGTCGTCGTGGAGCAGCCACCCCTGCGGCCCGTCACCCCGCCCGTCACCCCTGCCGCCACACCGACCCCCGCTGCCGTACCCGCCGCCGGGTCGTCCGCGGCCACCGCGGTCACCGCCACCGCGCCCACCGCGCCCACCGCGCCCGCCGAGGTGCCGCGGGAGCGGCTCGTGGTGCTGTCGGCCGCCGACCCGGAGGCACTGGCCCGGGCCGCCGACCGGACGGGCCGACACCTCGTCACCACCGGGGCCGACCTCGCGGACGTGGCGTCCACCCTGGCCACCGGACGGGCCGCACTGCCCTGGCGGCTCGCGGTCACCGGACGCGGCGGCGCGGAGGTCGCGGCCCGGCTGCGCAGCGGCGAAGGCGTCGTCACCGGTCGGCGCCCGGTCTCCGGCACGGTGCCCGCGGTGTTCCTCTTCCCCGGCCAGGGCACGCAGCACCCCGGCATGGCACGGCCGTTCGCGGAGGCGCTGCCCGGATTCCGGCAGGCCCTCGACGACTGCCTGGCGGCCCTCGACGACGGCCTCGGCGCCACCGGAGGCTCCGGCGCCACCGACGGCTCCGGGACGGTGCCGACGCCCGGCCTGCTGCGGACGCTGCTGCTCGACCGGGGCGCCCCCGCCGACGCGCTGGCGGACACCGTGCTCGCACAGCCGGCGCTGTTCGCGGTCGGGTACGCGGCCGCCACGGCGCTCGCGGACCTCGGGGTACGCCCCGCCGCGGTGGCCGGGCACAGCCTGGGCGAGATCACCGCGGCCTGCGTCGCCGGCGCGCTCGGCCTCGCGGACGCCGCGCGCCTCGTCATCGCCCGCGGACGGGCCATGCAGGCCTGCCCCGAAGGCGCCATGCTCGCCCTCGGCTGCACCGAGGACGAGGCCCTGGCCTGGATCGCCGCCGCAGGCGCCCTGGTAGGGGTCGCGGCGGTCAACACCCCCGACTCCTGCGTGGTCGCGGGCGCCCCCGGCGAGATCGACGCCTTCGAGGCCTGGCTGGCCGGGCGGACCTTCACCCGCCGGCTCGCCACCGCACGCGCCTTCCACTCGCCGCTCATCGAGCCGGCCCTCGCGGCGGTCGCCGAGGCAGCCGCCGGGTCGTCCCCGCAGGTCCTGCGGGTGCCGCTCGCCGCCAACGCCACCGGCCGCCTCCTGCCGGCCGGGGCCGTCCTCGCCCCCGGCCACTTCGCCGGACAGGCCCGCGGGGCGGTGCGGTTCGCCGACGGACTCGCGGCGGTCGCCGCCCAACTGCCGGGCGCCGTCGCCGTCGAGATCGGGCCCGGCCGGGTGCTGTCGGCGATGGCGGACGCCGCGGGCCTGCCGGCCGTACCGCTCTCGCCGGACCGTACGGCCGGGCCGGGCGCCGAGGTGCTCGCCGCACTGGGCGCCCTCTGGGTGGAGGGGCTGCCCCTCGCACCCGGCGGGCTGTGCGGCGGCGGGCGCACCGTCCACCTGCCGGGCTACGCCTTCGCCGGGCCGCGCTGGATCGCCCCGGAGGCACGCCCGCGCCCCGCCGCCGTTGCGCCGACCGCCGCCGTGACGACCGCCGCCGCACCGGGCGCGGTGACGGCGGCTGCGGTGACGGCGACGGCGGAGGCGGAGGCCGCAGTGGCGGTGGCGGCTGCCGTGACGGTGGCGGTGGGGCCTGCGGTGCCCGACCCATCGGCGGCCGCGGGCACCGCGACCGTCCCGGACGTCGACGTCGCCGTGCTGATGACCCGGTGCTGGCGGGAACTGCTCGGTCACGACGGGCTCACCGACGCGTCCGACTTCTTCGAGCTCGGCGGGGACTCGCTGCTGATCACCCGTCTGGCGCACCGGATCCGGCAGGAGCTCGGCATCCGGGTGCCGGTGCGCGACATGCTGCTCGGCCGCACCCTCGGCCGCCAGACGGAGCTGGCCCGCAGGCTGCTCCACGGGTCGACGGAGACGGTGCCCGCGGGAGTCTCCTGAGCCGCGCCCACCCCCGGGCCCGGCCCGGACGCGAGGCGCCGCCCGCACCCCGGTGGGCCCGGGGGGTGGGCGGCGCCTCGCGCGTCTCCGGCCGGAGTCAGCCCCGCGCGGCCCCGGCAGGTGCGGTGACCTTGCGGGCGACGCGCTCCGCCTCGCGGAGGATCGCGTCGCGGTAGCGCGCACCGAGGGCGGCGACCGGCGGCAGGACGCGGCACTCCTCGACGCTGCCGTCGGGGTGGGGCAGGCCGAACCCGGCGAGCGGGAGCACCGCGGGGAGGGCGCGCGTGTCGTCCAGGGCGTCGAGGTCGGGGGAGGGCAGGGGGATGCCGTCCGCGGTCACCACCCCGACGAGGAGGACGTCCGTGCCGTTGACGGTGCCGCGGACGGCTCCGAGCGCTCGGCCCTCGCCCCCGGCGGCCGCCGCGAGCTCGCGCTCGACCTCCTGGTAGATCCGGTCGGCTTCCAGCCAGCCGAAGGCGAGGGCGAGTTCGAGGTCGAGTCGTGGCCACTTGGCCAGGTAGTACTTGTTGTTGACCCCGGCGGTGGTGCCGTTGGCGGAGAGGTCGCGGGCGTGCGGCAGGTGCACGCCGTACACGTCCTGCGGCAGCAGCACGGGCGTGCCCGTGGCGGCGACGCGCAGCCCCCACTCCTGGTCCTCGGGGCCCCAGCCGTCGAAGCCCTCGTCGAAGTGCAGCCCGTGGCGGCGCAGGGTCGCGGCGGGAAGGGCGAGGAACCCGCCGCGCGCGTACACCCACGGGAAGCGGGCGATCGGCGAGCGGTACGCGGGCGACCAGCGCTCGTCCATGCCGCTGACGTCGGTCTGCTCCAACTGCGCCAGCACGGTGCGGTAGTGGCTGTACGGCAGGGCGGTGACGGTGTCGACGTCGCGTTCGGCCACGTCGTCGTAGCCGATCATCCCGCCGGCGATGCAGACGTTCTGCCGGTGGGCGTAGTGCCGGGTGTAGAGGTTCTCCAGGCAGCCGGGCGGCAGCATCATGTCGGCGTCGAGGAAGACCAGCACCTCGCCGGTGGCCTGGGCCACGGCCAGGTTGCGCGCGTGGCTGAGGTTCCACGGCACGTCGGCCGTCACGGTGACGATGCGGAGCCGGTCCGTGTACTCCCGGCAGAGGGCGGTGTACTCCGGCGCGTACTCCAGGGCGCCGACCACGACCTCGAAGTCCGAGCGGTCGAGGGTCTGGTCGGCGAGTGCGGCGAAGACCAGCCCGATGTTGTCCAGCCGCTGCTTGTAGGGGATCACGACGCTGAATTTCGGCGTGCCCATGTGTGTGCTCCTCACGAGGCCCGGCGGAGGGTGCGGGTCGGGGCCGACCCGGTCCAGCCCTCCGCAGGCCAGACGGTAACGGGCGGAGGCACATCGTGGCAAGGTGTTGCCAAATCTGTTGCCCGAAGGTCTGGAGCAATGCGAACGGGGGAAGAGCAACCCCTGGACGGCCGATCCGGCACCCGCCCGGCACCCGCCCGGCACCCGCCTGGCACCCGCCCGGCACTCGGTGGCCGAACACCGTCCGGGCCGTCCGTCCGCCGTCCCCACCAGGAGGAAACGATGCGCACCGCGCCGTACGGGACGTGGACGTCCCCGATCACCGCCGCCGAGGTCGCCGAGGGCGAATCCGCCCCCGACTGGCTCGACTTCGTGGGCGACGAACTCTGGTGGACGGAGGCCCGCCCCGCCGAGGCGGGCCGCAGTGCGCTCGTCGGCCGCACCCCGGACGGCGAGGTCCGCGAACTGCTCGGCCCGGCGTGGAACGTCCGCTCGCGCGTCATCGAGTACGGCGGCAGGCCGTGGCTGGCGCTCGGCGCCGACGCCACGGCCGGATTCGTCTTCGTGCACTGGGACGACCAGCGCGTCCACCGGGCGTCACCCGGCACACCTCCGGTCGCCATCAGCCCGCAGCCCGCTCGTCCGGCCGGCGCCCGCTACTGCGACTTCACCCGGGTCGGTGACGAGATCTGGTGCCTGCGCGAGGAGTTCACCGGGAACACCGGCACCGAGGTCCGGCGCGAGCTGGTCGCCCTCCCGCTCGACGGCAGTGCCGCGCACGCGCGCGGCGCCGTCCGGGTGCTCGCCGCCACCCACCACTTCATGACCGGGCCCAGGATCTCGCCGGACGGCCGGCACGCCGCCTGGATCGGCTGGGACCACCCGGCGATGCCCTGGGACGCCACCGAGCTGATGTGCGCGCCGGTCACCGCCGACGGCGGCCTCGGCACGCCCCGCAGGATCGCCGGGGGCGACGGCGTCTCGGTCGGCCAGGTCGAGTGGGACCCGGACCGTCCCGGCGTGCTCCACGTCGTGGCCGACCCCGACGGCTGGTGGAACCTCCACGAGGTGCGGCTGGACGGCACCTCGCGCGCCCTCTGCCCCCGCCCCGAGGAGTTCGGCGAGCCGCTGTGGCGGATCGGCACCCGCTGGTTCCTCCCTCTCGGCGGCGGGCGGCTGGCCGTCACCCACGGCACCGCGGACCGCAGGCTCGCCGTGCTCGGGGCGGACGGCTCGCTCAACGACGTCCCGTCCCCGTACACCGAGTGGGTCGGCATCGCCGTGCACGGCCGACGGGTGGCCGCCACCGCCGCCGGCCCGCGCGACCCGTGGGCCGTCGTCCTCGTGACGGTGGACGACCCGGATCCGTCCGATGCCGTGCCGTCCGCCGTGCCGTCCGCCGTGGCGCCGTCCGGTCGGGTGCAGGGCGTATCGGCGGCGGGTGCTTCGGCGCGGGATGCTCGGCGCCGGGACCGGCCGCGGACGGAGCGGACGGAGTGGACGGAGGTGGTCCGGGCCGAGCCGCTGCGCCACGCCGACCACCACCCGCACGGCCGCCACGAGGTCCTGCCCGGCCCGGACGGCGAGGAGGTCCACGCCTTCGTCCACCCGCCGCACCATCCCGGTGCCGCGGCGCCGGAGGGCGAGCTCCCGCCGTTCCTCGTGCAGGTGCACGGTGGTCCCACCACCCGCAGCCGGCTCGTCGCCCGTCCCGAGATCGCCTTCTTCACCAGCCGCGGCATCGGCGTCGTCGACGTGCAGTACGGCGGCTCGACCGGCTTCGGCCGGTCGTACCGCGAACGGCTGCGCGGGCACTGGGGCGTCACCGACGTCCGGGACTGCGCGGCGGTGGCCCGGGCCCTGATCGCCAGGGGCATCGCCGACCCGGCGCGCATCGGCATCCGCGGCGGCAGTGCCGGCGGCTGGACGGCCGCGGCCTCGCTGGCGGCGGAGCCCGGCCTCTACCGCGCGGCGGGCATCTACTACCCGCTGCTCGACCCCGAGCAGTGGCGGGTCAGCGGCACCCACGACTTCGAATCCCGGTACCTGGAGAGCCTGATCGGCCCGTGGCCGCAGGCGCGTTCCCGCTACGAGGAGGTCTCCCCGCTCCGGCGCGCGCACCACGTGCGCACCCCGTTCGTCATCCTGCAGGGCACCGACGACGCGGTCTGCCCGCCCGAACAGTCCGAACGCTTCCTGGACCGCCTGCGGGGCAGCGGCGTGCCGCAGGCCTACCTGACCTTCGAGGGCGAGCAGCACGGCTTCCGCACCGCCCGAACCGTCGAGCAGTGCCTCACGGCCGAACTCTCCCTCTACGCGCATGCGTTCGGCTTCACCACGGCGGACGCGCCGCCGTGGGCCCCCGGCACCCCGGCGCCGCTGCGGCGCGGGCTCCACGGTGCCGGGTGACCGTCCGGGCCGGGCACGGTTCGTCGACGCCCTGTCGGCGCCTTCGGGCCCGCGGGGTCGCTGACGGCTCACCCGGCGATGAGGGTGTCCGCGACGGAGGTGCGGGCGTAGAGCACGACCCGGCCGGCCCGGTGGGCGCTGACCAGGCGGGCGTCGCGCAGCGCGGTGAGGGCCTGGGAGACGCCGGCCGGCGAGAGCCCCGTGCGCTGGGCCAGCTCCGTGGTGGAGGCCGGCGAGTCGAGTTCGGTCAGCAGCCGCGTCCGGGTGCGGCCGAGCACGGCGGCGAGCGGAGTCGTCCCGGCGGCCGGACGGGCCGCCCACAGGTCGCCGATGCCCCGCGCCGGGTAGGCCAGCTGAGGAGGTTCGGGCGGCGTCACCCGGGTGAGCGGGCAAGGCCCGGTGAAGACGGACGGCAGGAGGACCATCCCCGCCCCGGCGGTCGGCCGGGACAGCGCCCGGGTGCGCCGGGCCAGCCGCAGGGCGTGGTCGTCCCAGCTCACCGTCGGGTGCAGCTCGTTGAACAACCGGCCGGCCCCTGTTCGGCGACCTGCCGCGCCCGGTGGAACACGTCGGCGTCGAGGACGGCCCGGATCCTCGCCCAGTACGGGGCCAGTGCGAGATCCCAGTACGCGGCGATCTCCTCGGTGACCCGCTCCAGACGGGCCCGCGGCCGCGCGTACAGCGCGCTGGCCCGCGGTCCGAGGTGCCCCTGCTCCTCCGCCAGACGGTCGAGGTCCCGGCGCACCCGGTCGGCCGGCGTGGCGGCGATCTGCGCCAGTTCCCGGCCCAGCGTCGGCGCCGGCCCGTCGGGCGCGGGATTCAGGAAGTCCGGGACGTACCCCGCCCCCGGCACCAGATCGCCCAGCCAGCCGCGGTCCAGCCCGGCCGCCGCCCACCGCGGCCGCACCTGCGCCACCCACGTGTGGTGCACCGGATGCGCGATGCCCGACACCAGCAGCCGGAAGCTCGGCCCCACCTCCCACATCGGCGAGACGGCGAAGCGCAGTCGCGCGAGATCACGCGCGGAGAACGCCAGCTCAGCCGCCACCCGCACCCCCGACATTCGCGCATGCCCGAATCATTGGCGCGCCAGCCTACCCGGCCGCGACGATCCCCGGCATGACACCACGGACCATCACCGCAGCGGCGTCGGGCACCTGGCGGCTCGGCGACCTGACGATCAACCGGATCGGCTTCGGCGCCATGCGCCTGCCCCAGACGGGCGAGGCCCTCGTACCCGGCGCCCGCCCCCGCGACCGCGAGCAGGCCGTCGCCGTGCTGCGCCGCGCCCTCGACCTGGGCGTCGACCACATCGACACCGCGGCCTTCTACTTCTCGCCGCTGCGCTCCGCCAACGAACTCATCAACCGGGCCCTGGCCCCGTACCCCGACCACCTCGTCATCACCACCAAGGTCGGCCCCGGCCGCGACCCGTCCGGTCACTGGACGCCTCACGCCACCCCCGACCGCCTGCGTGGCCAGGTCGAGGAGAACCTGCGCCAGCTCGGCCGCGACCACCTCGACGTCGTGAACCTCCGCGTCCTCGGCACCGACTCCGTCGCCGAACGCTTCGGCGTCCTCGCCGAGCTGCGCGAGGCCGGGCTCGTCCGCCACCTGGGCCTCTCCAACGTGACCCCCGCCCAGCTCGCCGAGGCCCGCGCCATCGCTCCCGTGGTCTGCGTGCAGAACCGGTACGGCATCGGGGTGCGCCCGCAGGACGACGGCTTCGTGCGGCTCTGCGGCGAGCAGGGCATCGCGTTCGTCCCCTTCTACGCGATCGCGGGCACCGCGGGTCAGGCCGGCGCAGTCGACGCCGAGGCGGACGCCGTCCGTGCCGTCGCCCGGGCGCACGGCGCGAGCACCGCCCAGATACGCCTCGCGTGGACGCTCCACCGCGGCCCGCACGTCCTGGCGATCCCGGGCACCGGGGACCTCGACCACCTCGCGGCCAACGTCGCCGCCGGGGCGATCCGCCTCTCGGACACCGACCTCGCGGCCCTCGACGACCTCCACCACGGCGGCGGGGGAAGGGCGCTCTGACCTCGGCCGCCGCAGCAGGAGACCGCTGCGCGGGCCCGGCGCGAACCCGCAGGTCGATGTCCCGCCGTTCCGCTGTCGGGCCTGCTACAGTTCAGGGGAGTTGCAGTAGTGGTTCCCATGGACTTGGTGTGCGCCTGCTGATATATCGCAGGCGCATTTTGTTTTTTCCGGATCTTTTCTCCGGGTGGGTCATCATCGCGGCACTCGGGGCCCGCACCGTGCGGGTCTCGGACAGCCCCTTTGAAGGAGAATTTTTATGGCTAATGGCACTGTGAAGTGGTTCAACGCGGAAAAGGGCTTCGGCTTCATCGAGCAGGAGGGTGGCGGCCCGGACGTCTTCGCCCACTACTCGAACATCAACGCCAACGGCTTCCGCGAGCTGCTCGAGGGCCAGAAGGTCGAGTTCGACGTCACGCAGGGCCAGAAGGGCCCGCAGGCGGAGAACATTCGCCCGCTGTAATTTCGCCACGGCACCCGCCTGGTAGCAGGGGCCCGCACCGGATGTCACATCCGGTGCGGGCCTTGCGTTTGTCGCCGCACGGCCGACCGGTCGGCGGCCCCCGCCGGGTGTGAGCGGATCCGGGGTCGGGGCGGGTTTCGGGGTCGGGGCAGGGTTTCGGGGTTGTCAGGGCAGGGTGAGGATGCGGGGGCCGTCCTCGGTGACGGCGATGGTGTGTTCGATGTGGGCGGCGCGGCTGCCGTCGGTCGTGCGCAGGGTCCATCCGTCGGGGTCGGTGTAGTAGGCGTTGCGTCCGCCGGCCATGAGCATGGGTTCGAGGGCGAGGGTGAGACCGTGGCGCAGGGGGAAGCCGCGACCGGGCCGTCCGTGGTTGGGGACGTGGGGGTCCTCGTGCATCCGGCGGCCGATGCCGTGGCCGCCGAAGTCGGTCGGCATGCCGCAGGCGGCCTTGCGGGCGACCGTGCTGATGGCGTGGGAGATGTCGCCGATGCGACGGCCGGTGGTGGCGGCGGCGATGCCGGCGTCCAGGGCCCGCCGGGTGGCGGCGATGAGTTCGAGGTCGGCGGGGCGAGGGGTGCCGACGGTGAAGCTGATCGCGGCGTCGCCGGTCCAGCCGTCGAGTTCGGCTCCGCAGTCGATGCTGACCAGGTCGCCGTCGCGCAGGCGGTGGTCGTCGGGGATGCCGTGTGCGACGGCGTCGTTGACGGAGGCGCAGATCACGGCGGGGAAGGGGACGGGGGCGAAGGAGGGCTGGTAGCCCAGGAACGGTGAGCGCGCTCCGGCCGCGGTGAGAACGGCGCGGGCGGCTTCGTCCAGCTCGCGCAGACGGACTCCCACGGCTGCCGCCTCACGGGCGGCCGCAAGTGCGTGGGCCACGACGCGTCCGGCTTCACGCATCGCTTCCAGTGCCGTGTCGGTCTTGATCTCCACCATGTGTCGTGGCTCCCTGCGGTGCGATGCTGCCCAATACTTATACCGGTATTAGTATCACGGGCATGGTGAGAGTTCCCTTGACCCCGGAAGAGCGGCACCGTGGAGAGCGCTTCGGGGCCCTGCTCCGCCGGGCCCGCGGTGACCGCAGCATGGTGGACGTGGCAGCGGCGGCCGGGGTGTCCGCGGAGACGCTCCGCAAGATCGAGACCGGTCGGGCCCCGACCCCGGCCTTCTTCACCGTGGCAGCCCTGGCCCACGCCCTGCACCTGTCACTCGACGACCTGGCCGCCGCCTGCGCGGACGAGTCGGACGACTCCGAAGGCGGCGAGCACGCCATGTCGGCGTGACCCGACACGCGCCGGCCGCCGGCGAGGGCAGGCGTTCCCGTCGTAGCGCGGCAGGGTCGCACCCGCACGGCATCTCGTCCCGATCGCCACGAAGCACGAAGAAGGGCAACGCCGATGGATCAGGTCGTAGCCGACGTCGGACACGCGGAGCCGGACGATGTCGACCGACGGCAGTCCGCCCTCCTCGACGCCGTCCGCCGGGGCCGGGCCGTCGGCGACCCGGACGGCGACCTGTGGCGGGTCGACTGGGCGACCGATATCGACCTGGACCTCCGGCTGATCTGGCAGGTGCGGGTCGGGCGGGTCGTGGCCAGCGCCTGGGGCGAGGTCGACGGCCGGCCCCAACTGGCCACCGCCGTCAGGGCCGACGAACGGCCACCGGCCGACCCGAAGCTCCGAAGGCACCGGCTGGAAGTCCGGGACGTCCGGTCGGGCCGGGTCCGCACCGTGGAGTGCGAGGTACCCGTTCGCGTCCTGGCCTTCGCGCCCGACGCCACCGAACCGCTGCTCATCTCCAGCCACGATGACCACACGGTGCGGATCTGGGCCCTCGCCGACCTCGCGCTCCGCCGGACGATCGACGTCGGCGAAAGCCCGCACGCCCTGGCGGTCCTCGGCAGCGGACCTGACACCCGGCTGCTGGTCAGCACCGCCTGGAGCGGCCTCGGGCTCTGGGACCTCGCGACCGGCGCGCGGCTCCGCCTTCCGCACCTGCCGCCCGTCATCGGGCTCAGTCCCGGCGCCCTCGCGGACGGGAGCGCGGTCGTGCTGCTCTCGGACGAAGGGGTCCTGCTGTGGAACCCGGACGACGACCAGGTGCGACAGCTCCCCGTCCCCGCCGGGCTACGCCCGATCAAGGGCGCCACCCTGTGGCGGTCGGACGGTCGGGAGCTGCTGACCGTCCGCGACGAGCAGGATGCCCACGCCACCATTGACCTGACGACGGGTCAGCACGAACTGCTCACGGCACACCTGTACCCCGTTCCGGACCGGCTGATGCAGTCCAGGCCGGGGCTGGGACCGCAGAGCAATCCGACCGTGACGGGGCCCGCCCTCGCCGTGTCCACCAGGTGGAACGTCCATCTCTGGGACGCCCGTACCATGCGGCCGCTCGGACCACCCCTCGCCGGATCCGTCGCACGGGCCGCCGTCGAGGCCGTCCGCTGGGAGGGGCGCGACCTCCTGCTGACCTCCTCCGAGCAGGACGGTGTGGTCGCACTCTGGGACCCGGCCGCCTCCGTGGACCGCAAGCCCGGCCACGGCCAGCGACTGGCGGACGTCACGGTCACCGAGCCGGACGGAGTGGTGGTCAGTGTCGACGAAGGCGGAACCCTGGTGGTCCGCCGCGCCGCCGACGGCACCCTGCTGGCCGCGCCCCTCGCCACCGAGGTCGTGGTGACCAGGGCCCTGGCCGCCTGGAGCGACGGCGGCCGTCCGTACGCCGCCACCGGCTCCGGATCCCCGCACGACCCCGATCCGCTCCTGTACCGCTGGGACCTGGCCGCGGGCGGCCCCTCCGGCGCACCGGCCCGCACCGACAGCAGCATCGTCCGCTGGGCCGTCCACCGGCGCCTGCGCACCGGCGACGCACTGGTCGTCTACGGGGACGGGGACATCACGCTCCGGAACCCCGCCGACGGGGCCGTTCTCGCCACGATCCCCGTGGACGCCGAAACGGGCACCACCGGATTCGCCGTCGGCGCGGTCGACGGGCGCGCGACCGTCGCTCTGACGTCCTACGAGGAACCGGCCCGGCTGTTCGACCTGGACGACCCGTCGTCCGCGCCGGAGATCGTGCCGGGAACCGAGGACCACCCCGTGCTGGCACTCCTCGACGGCCGACTCGTCACCGTCCGCTCCGAGGATGCGGCCGAGGGCGCCACCGCACTCCGCGCCTGGGACCGCACCGGTCGGCCGGCGGGCCCGGAGATCGACGGCCCGGCCGCCGTCACCGCCGTCGCGGGCCTCGGCTGGCCCGAGCTGTACGTGGCCCGCGCCGACCGCACCCTCACTCTGATCGACCTGCGCACCGGTGAACCGTCCACCCGGCCGCTGCTGCTGCCCGGTGCCGCCGTCTGCCTCGCGGCCACCGCGGACGGGGGAGTGGCGGTGGGGTTCGGCCAGGACATCGCACTCGTTCGTCCGCCGATCCGGGAAGGCGATTGAGAAAAAGGGCCGGGGTGCCCCCGAAAGGGCACCCCGGATTTTACTAGGTCTCCGGTCCGGTCCAATCGACCCAGACCGTGGGCTTGAAGAGTATGCCGTGCTCGGCGGACGCCTCCTCGGCAATCGATTTCATGCTGCAGAAACCTGGCAGAACGTCCCTGGTGTCCGGCATTCGGGGTCAGGCGCCGCCGGCGACGAGCGGCTTCATCGGGTTCAGTCGAGAAAGAGCGCCGCGAGCCGGGGGAGGTGGCGCCGCATCTCGTCGTCGTCCTCACTGTCCCAGTCGGCCCCGGTCGGCTCTTCGGGCCGCACCGTGGCGCGCAGAGCGGCGTCCACGGCCGTGTCGAACGAACCGGTCTCGCCCTGGGATTCCCGGTACGCCTGCTTGATCAGGTAGCTCAGCGACTCGAAGCCGATCCAGCCGTCCTCGTCGCGGCTCATCCGGACGACCACGGGCAGCTCGGCCAGGGAGTCGGGACGGGCGACGGCGCGGGTGAACGTCTCCCGTCCGAGCAGGATCAGCCCGTCGCGGAAGTCCATGAAGCCGTCGTCTCCGCAGCCACCCTCCACGAGGTAGGCGGCCTTCCACAGCGGACGCCGGTACGCGGAGTCGGTCACCTCGATCGCCTTCAGGTAGAAGTCGATGATTTCCGCCGGCTCCAGTGACGCGAGTATGCCCGTGAGGGCGCCGGGCAACGGGTCGTCGGGCAGGTTCCTGTCATCGGCACGGTCACCGACCACGCTGCGCGCTTGCTCGACGAGGCCCCACCAGTCGTTGATCTGCATGGCCGGGGAGCCTAGAGCAGGGCTGCGACAGCAGCCGTTGCACGAGGCCGGCCGCGACAGGGCGCGACAGGGCGGGCGGGGCGGGGCGGCCCCGGGCCGTGCCAGGGTCGGCCGGGGTGAAGGCCGTCCGCGCGGGATGCCGGTGAAGGGGGTTTGCCGGGCCGGTGGGCGGTGAGGCGGGGAGTCGGGCGGGGCACAGGCCCGGGCGGCCGTCACGCCTCTTCGGTCGCCCGGGCCGGCCCCGTCGCCGCTCAGACCCGGCCGCCGAGACGTCCCTCTCCGGCGGCCGGGGAGCGGGGGCTGCGGCGCTGCCGGAGCCCCCCGGTGCGGCCCGCCGTGCGGTCACCGTCCGGCGGTCGCCTCCGGCCGGACGAGCGGGAGGTCGGGGGTGTATCCGAGGATCCAGCCGAGGGCCTGGGCGACGCCGCGGGCGTAGCGGCGCTGCTGAGGGCTCTGCCGGGGGTCGTGCCGTACGGCGAGGGCGGTGCGTTCCTGCGCCATGAGCCGTAGGAGGGCGTCGGCGGGGGACGGCTCCATGGGGATGGGGGGCGACTTCCAGGGGTCGAGTGCCCACCCGAGGGCGGCCCGGGCGCCCTGCGGGCGCGGCTTGTCCCGGCGGGTGGGCAGGTGCTGCAGGGCGTCGTGGATCTCGTCGCCTGACCGGATCCCGACAGTGCGCTGCGGGAGTGTGCCGATGCTCATGCCTCCACCGTAGAGAGCCTGACGCGCCGCGTCATGCGTTCCGCGTCACAGGCCCCTCGCGGGTGCGGTGCGCGCGGCGGTGGTGCGGGGTTGGCGGGATCTCGCGGTCCCCGGGCGTTCCCGCCGCTGGTCGAAGGGGCTCCGGGACGGAAGGATCGAGTCGTCGACGAACGGCCCTGCCGTGGTCGCCGTCCCCGCGGACGGCCGCCCCGGACAGGCACGAGCGCCTTACGGCGGAAGAGGGACGGACATGATCACGATTCATCTGAAGTACGAGATCGACCCCGACAAGCTGGCGGACTTCGAGGAGTACGGCCGGCGCTGGGTGCGGCTCGTCCCGCGCTTCGGCGGCACGCACCTCGGTTACTTCCTGCCGAGCGAGGGCGACAGCGACATCGCGTACGCCCTCTTCACGTTCGGCAGCCTGGCCGAGTACGAGCGCTACCGCATCGCGGCCGCGGCCGACCCCGACTGTCAGGAGGCGTTCGAGCTGGCCCGCAGGACCAGGTGCATCAAGCGGTACGAGCGCCGGTTCCTGACACCGCTGGAGACCGACGCGTAGGCGTGCCCCCGGCCGTTCCCGGCCGCCCCCGCGCCTGCCCCCGCGCCTGCCCCCGCTCCCGTAACGGCGACCCGGTGGCGGACGCGTCGGCGCTCGGGCGGGTGGCAGGTGTGCGCCGCGGGGATCAGAGCGTCAGGACGATCTTGCCCCGGGTGCGGCGGGTCTCGACCAGGGCGTGCGCCGTGGCCGCGTCCTCCAGCGGGAGGACGTGCTCGACGTGCGGCCGCAGGAGGCCCGCCTCGACCAGCTCGGTCAGCGCCTCCAGCCCGACGTGGTCCGGCTCGACCACGACTCCGGCGTACCGCCTGCCGGCCGCCGCGGTACGGGCGGCGAGCTCCGGGTCGAAGTGCTCCGTGATCGTGGCCAGCACGCCGCCGTCGCGCAGGACGGGGAGCGAGCGGAGGCCGTTGCCGTTGCCGACCGTGTCGAACACGACGTCCAGCCCGCGCAGCCCGGTGGTGAAGTCGGCCGCGGTGTAGTCGATCGGGTGGTCGGCGCCGAGCTCGCGGAGGAAGTCGAGCTTGGCGGCGCTCGCCGTCGCGAAGACCTCGGCTCCGCGGGCCCTGGCGATCTGCACGGCGAGGTGTCCGACCCCGCCCGCCCCGCCGTGCACCAGCACCCGCTGTCCGGCCTGCAGCCCGGCCGCGTCGACCAGCGCCTGCCAGGCGGTCAGCCCGGCCATCGGCAGTGCGGCGGCCTGCGCGTGGTCCAGCCCCTTCGGCTTGCGGGCGAGCTGCCGGGCCGGCGCCGTGACGTACTCGGCGTAGCCCCCGGCCGGCCGCGGGAAGTGCGGCATGCCGTAGACCTCGTCGCCGACGGCGAAGCGGTTGACGCCCGGCGCGACCTGCTCGACCACGCCGGAGACGTCCCAGCCGAGCACGAACGGAGGCTCGCCCAGGAGCGGGAACGCCCCCGAACGGGTGTAGGCGTCGACGGGGTTGACCCCCGCGGCGCGGACCCGCACCAGGACCTCGGTGACCCGCGGTTCCGGCCGTTCCGCCTCGGTGATCCGGAGGACGCCGGGCTCTCCGTAGGACTGCTGGTCGATGGTGCGCACGGCGGGGTTCCTTCCGTCGGTGGCGCGGATCGTGGCGTCCGGGCCTGGCACCAAACCTAGGCGGCTGATGCGAGACGCTGAATAGCCGAAACTCTCTCTTTCCTGTCCGATCGTCTCGTCCGGCGGTCGTATCGGCGTAGGCTGTCCGCATGGACATCCTCACCGAGGCCGTCGCCTCCATGCGGTCCGAGAGCCCCCGGACGGCCCGCACCGAGTGCCGGGCGCCCTGGGGACTGCGCTTCCACGAGGCCACCGGCGCGGCCTTCCACGTCGTGCTGACCGGCTCCTGCTGGCTCGTCCGACCCGACGGCTCCGCCCTCGCCCTGGCCGCCGGTGACGTGATCTTCCTGCGCAGCGGCGCCGAGCACGCCCTGACCGACGACCCGCACTCCCCGGCCACCGACTTCCGCCCCGACCGGACCCAATGCCGCTTAGATAAGGACCAGTATCGCTAGGCTTGCTGTGTGGATGAGTTGCGGGGTGCGGATGGGCGCTTGACGGATCGTCTGGCGGTCGGGGTGCTGACGGACCTGCTGCATCAGGATCTTGTCGATGATGTGGTTGAGCAGGCTGGGCGTCGGGAGCGTCGGGTGCGCCTGCTGCCTGCCCGGGTGGTGTGTACTTCGTGCTGGCCATGTGCTTGTTCTTCGGCGACGGCTATGAGGAGGTGATGCGCAAGCTGGTGGGCGGTCTGCGGTTCCTCGGGGACTGGAGCGGGAACTGGAGGGTGCCGACCACCGGGGCGATCACACAGGCCAGGGCCCGGCTGGGCGAGGAGCCTTTGCGGTTGCTGTTCGAGCGTGTCGGGGCGCCACTGGCCGGTCCCGGTACCGAAGGTGCCTGGCTGCGGTCATGGCGGATGATGGCGGTCGACGGGGTGCAGCTCGAGCTCCCGGACACCCCGGGCAACACCGAGGCGTTCGGCAAGAACAGTCACCGTGAGCACCGTCCCGGCCCCTTCCCGCAGGCCCGGGTGGTCGGCCTCGGGGAGTGCGGGACCCGTGCGGTCATCGCGGCGCGCATCGGCCCGTTGGCTGTGGGCGAGAGGGAGCTGACCGAGCAGCTGCTGCAACGGTTCGAGCCGGGCATGCTGGTCATGGCCGATCGCGGGTTCTACAGCCTGGCGTTGTGGGTCAAAGCAGCCGAGACGGGCGCTGACCTGCTGTGGAGGGTGTCGGAGACCGTCGATCTGCCCGTGCTGGAAGTGTTCCCCGACGGTTCCTACCGTTCCGTGCTCGCCGACGTCATCGCGCGTCAGCGGTACCGACGACATGTGCGCTCCGGACGCGCGGACGCGCGGCTGGAAGGACTGGCCGTTCGTGTTGTGGATTACCGGGTGGACGGGCGTGCGGGCAACGGGGACCTGTACCGGCTGATCACCACCGTCCTGGATCCCGGCGAGGCTCCCGCACTGGAGCTGGCGGCGGCGTACCACCAGCGGTGGGAGTTCGAGGTCGCGCTTGCCGAGATCGAGACGTACCAGCGCGGACCTGCTCGCCCCCTGCGGTCCAAGTCGCCCGAGATGGTCCGCCAGGAGATCTGGGCCCTGCTGACCACGCACTACGCGATCCGGAACCTCATGCATCAAGCCGCGGGCGGTGCCGGCCTCGACCCGGACCGGATGTCCTTCATCCGCAGTCTCCGCGTCGTCCGCCGCCTGGTCACCGACCAGGCGGCGTTTTCCCCCTGACGGCTTGGCCGCCGCCCTTACCGGGGCTCTCGCCGAGATAGCCGAACGGCCCAATCCCGCCCGGCGACAACGTACTTGCCCCCGCGCCGTCAAACGCCACCGCCTCAGCCCGCACCGCATCAAACGCCCCGACGACACCAACACCCGGCACTCCGGACCGCCCACCTTACAACTCAGAAACCCAGCTATCTAAGCGGCATTGCGACCGGACCGACCGCACCTCACCGATCGGCAGGTTCGCCGTCGACGGCCCCGGCGCCCGCACGGTGCTGCTCTGCGGCTCCTACCACCTCGACCGGGAACGCCCCCACCCCCTGGTCGCCGGCCTTCCCGAGCTGATCCACCTGCCCGCCCGGCGCGACCGCCACCACGCCCTGCGCGCCGCGATCGACATGCTCGGCGCCGAACTCGACGACCCCAGGCCCGGATCCGACGGCATCGTGGGCGAGCTGATCGACCTGCTGCTCCTCTACATCCTCCGCGCCTGGTTCGACGACCAGCCGGCCGATGCCACCGCCGGATGGGCCGCCGCACTGACCGACCCGGCCATCGCCCCGGCCCTGCGCGCCATCCACCGCGACCCCGGCCGCGCCTGGACGGTCGAGGCGCTCGCCGACAGCGCAGGCCTCTCGCGCGCCGCCTTCGCCCGCCGGTTCACCGGCCTGGTCGGCGAACCCCCGCTCACGTATCTCACCCGCTGGCGGATGACCACGGCCGCCCGGCTGCTGCGCCACTCCGACACCCCGATCGCCGTCGTCGGAGAACGGGTCGGCTACGGCTCCGAGTTCGCGTTCGCCAAGGCCTTCAAGCGCGCCCACAGCGTGCCGCCCGGCCAGTACCGGCGACGGGCCGGTGCGGCCTCCTGACCGGAGGCCGGTACCGGCGGAGCCCCTCGGGGAGGCAGAAGATCTTGCGGTGGGAGTGGCCCGAAGTGGCACCAGCCCACTGGCTGGTGACGCAAGATTTCCTGTGGCCAGGCGGTACAGGGTCTGCGTCGACGTACGGGGAATCCGCGTGACACGCACCGGGACGGCATGGCATCGTGCTGCCGTGACCACACGTCGAAAGGCCGATGCCGCGTAGACCGCCCCGCGCGCTGCGCGGAGACCACGTGACGCCCCGCCTCTGGGGACCCGCCCCGCCGCCCCGGATCCACGGCCTCTCCGCCGGAACAAGCCTGGCGGTGCACCGGGCCGAGAGGGTGAGCGCCGGCTGGTACCTCTACCCCGGAGCCACCGATCGGGCGCTGCGCCGGTACCGGGAGTTCCTCGCCCCACCGGGCAGACGCCCCCTGTACCCGCAGGCAGCGTTCTGCTCCTGCCCGGGCTGCTCCTTCGACGACGTCCGGCACGCACGTGACGTGCTGGACGGGATCCTGGGAGCGCTGCCGGTACGGGCCCGAGCCGAACTCCGGCGGGTCCTCCGCCCCTTGGACGCCGCTCTCCTGCACCGCACACTGCCCGACCCGTTCACCCGTCGACGGCAGTGGCGCACGGAGTTCTGGTGGTACCGCCGCCTCGCCTGCCCGTCGGAGGGAGGGTGAGGAGGCGTCGTACAGCCGTCGGCCCCCCGCTCTCCCGCTCTCCCGCTCTCCCGGTCTCCTGCTCTCCGGTCTCCTCTCCCGTGCCGCCCGCGGTGGCGGTGCCGCGGCAGGCCGCCGCAGAACGGGTCCAACGGCCCTTCGCAGGCACCGGCAGGCGGCGCACGCTGGAGGCAGCGGGGTGCTGCTCCCGTCCGGGGCGCACCGCCGAGGGCATGAGGGCAAGGAGTACTGATCATGATCGCGACACTGCCGACCCTCGCCGACCTGCGGCTGCTCGTGACAGCTGCGGGCGCGGCGCCGTCCCTGCACAACAGCCAGCCCTGGCGCTTCCGTCCGACGGTCGACCCGGACGGGGCCGGGCCGAACGGGGCCGAGCCGAACGGGGTGGACCCGGACGGGGTGGTGGAGGTGCACGGGGTCGAGGTGTACGCGGACCGCACCCGCGCCGTCCCCCTGACCGACCCGGTCGGCCGCGCCCTGCACATCTCCGTCGGCGCGGCGCTCCTCAACCTCCGCGTGGCCGCCGCCCATCTCGGCCGCACGCCGGTGGTCCGGCTGATGCCCGACCCGGCCCGGCCGGACCTGCTCGCGGTCGTCTCCCTGACCGGACCCCCGGCAACCGTCTACGCCGACCCCGAGTTGTACGCCGCCATCCCGCACCGCCACTCCGCCCGCCGGCCGTTCGCCGGCCGCGACGTGCCGGAGAGCGTGCTCGGGGAGCTGATCGGCGCCGCCCGGACCGAGGGCGTGCACCTCACGCCGCTGGAGGAGGCCGGCGTCCGACGGGTGCTGACCCTCACCGCGGAGGCCGAGGCCCGCACCGAGGCCGACGTGGCCCGCCAGGCGGAGACCCGGGGCTGGCTGCGCCCCGAGACACCGGCGACCGACGGGATCCCCGCGTCGGCGCTGGGCCCGCAGGACCACGAGGCCCGCGTGCCGATGCGGAGCTTCACCGGAGGCCCGCCGGCCCTCCCCACGGAACGCTTCGAGGCGCTCCCGCAGGTCTGCACCCTCACCACCCACGGCGACGGCCCCGCCGACTGGCTCCGGGCCGGCCAGGCGCTGGAGCGGGTCTGGCTGCTGGCCACGGCCCGAGGCGTCCGGCTGACCGTGCTGCACCAGGCCGTCGAGTGGCCGGACACCCGGGCCCTGCTGCGCGACCCGGAACAAGGGCCGGGCTTCGTCCAGCTCGTGGTCCGGATCGGCTACGGGCCACCCGGACCGGCCACACCGCGCCGCCCCGTCGCGGAGACCCTCGACCCGCCCGCGGCCGGAGCGGGCCGATGACACCCGCCCGCGGCTGGCGCGGGCCGGTGACACCCGCCCGCGGCCGGAGCGGGCCGGTGACACCCGCCCGGCCGTGCGGTGAGGCCCGGCAGGAGTGAGCCTGGAAGGACGGGGCACGCCGGACACCCGCCCGGAACGCCGCGCCCGGGCCCGACCGAGGAGCCGCAGATGCCCAGCCGCGACGACCCCCCGGCGACGGCCGAAGACCTCCTGACCGACGGCACCACCGCCGTCATCCGCCCGCTGCGCCCCGCCGACCACGACGCCGTCTACGAGCTGTACGCCGCCGGGCGGTCCGGGGACGGCCGCGGCCCACGGTTCCTCGGACCCGGCCGCCGAGCGCCGGCCCTCGCCGCCGACCGGCTCTGCGGACCACCCCGGCCCGGCCTGCTCACGCTCGGCGCCTGGGTCGCGGCGGACCTCGTCGGCGAGGTGGACTGCGAGACGACCGGCGGCCGGTCGGACACCGCCCGACTCGCCCTGGCGGTCGCGGACTCCTGGCGGCACCACGGTGTCGGCACGCTCCTCGTGAAACACCTCGTGGAGGCCGCCCGCGAGCGCGGGGTGCGGGAGTTCGAGGCCGACACCGTGGCCGGGAACCGCGCGGTGCACCGGCTCTTCTCCGACCTGGGCCTGCCCGTCCACCACCGGGGCGGGCAGGGCGGGGCCCGGCTGCGGGTGCCGCTCGACGAGCAGGACGAGCGCGACCGCGAGGCGGCGGACCGGCGCGGCCGGGCCGCCGACGTCGCCGGCCTCGCCGCGCTGCTCTGCCCCCGCTCCATCGCCGTCGTCGGTGCTTCGCGGCGGCCCGGCTCGGTGGGCCGGGCCGTCCTGCTGAAGATCCAGGAGGGGGCGTTCACCGGCGACCTCCGGGCCGTCAACCCGCACGCGGACGAGATCGCGGGCCTGCCCGCCCACCGGTCGGTCGCCGACCTCCCCGGCGCCCCCGACCTCGCCGTGCTCACCGTGCCGCCCGGCGCGGTGCCGGACGCCGCCGAGGCGTGCGGCCGCGCCGGGGCCCGCGCGCTCGTGGTCGTCACCGCGGGCCTCTCCCCGGACGAGGCCCGCGGACTCGTGCGTGCCTGCCGCCGTCACGGCATGCGGCTCGTCGGGCCGAACAGCCTCGGCGTCGCCCACACCGACCCCGCGGTGCGGCTCGACGCCGAGTTCGGCGGCGTGGTGCCCCTCCCCGGCACGGCCGGGATCGCCGTGCAGTCCGGCGGCATCGGGATCGCCCTCCTGGAACGGCTGGCCCGGCTCGGCATCGGCGTCTCCAGCTTCGTCTCGCTCGGCGACAAGTTCGACGTCAGCGGCGACGACCTGCTGCGATGGTGGGAGGAGGACGGCCGGACCGACCTCGCCGTGCTGCACCTCGACTCGTTCGGCAACCCCCGGGCGTTCGCCCGTACGGTCCGCCGGGTGACCCGGCGGCTGCCCGTCCTCACCGTCGACGCGGGCCGCTCCGCCGCAGGCCGCCGCGGCGCCGCCGCGCACACCGCGGCGTCGGCGACCCCGGCCGTGACCCGGGAGGAGCTCTTCCGGCAGGCCGGCATCACCGCCACCCACAGCATCGCCGAACTCGTCGAAGCCGCAGCGCTGTTGCACGCACAGCCGCTGCCCGGCCCGCGCGGCGCCGTCGCGGTGATCTCGAACGCCGGCGGGATCGGCATCCTCGCCGCCGACGCGTGCGCCGAGGCCGGCCTCCTCCTGCCCGAACTCCCCGCCGCGACGGCCGCCGCGCTGGCCGTCCTCCTGCCGGGCGGCGCGAGCACCGTCAACCCGGTGGACAGCACGGCCGCCGCCCACCCGGAGCAGATCCGCGCCTGCCTCGACCTGCTGGCCCGCGAGGAGACCGTCGACGCGCTGCTGGTCTGCCTCGTGCCGACCGCACTGACCACGGGCGACGGACCCGGAACCGTCCGTGCCCTGCTGGAGGGCCCGGCCCGGCGGCGCATCCCCGTCGCCGCCGTCCAGGTCGGCCAGGAACCACCCGTCCGGTACCTGGCCTGCCGAGGCGGCCTCCTGCCGTCCTACGCCGACCCGGCCGCCGCCGCCCGGGCCCTGGCCCACGCCAGGGACCGCGCCCGGCGACTGGCCGAACCGGTCGCCGAGGCGACGCCGCCGGTCGCCGACACCCCGGCGGCCCGCGCGCTCGCCGAAGCCTTCCTCCGCACCCGCCCCGAGGGCGGCCTGCTCGACCCGAACGACACCGCCGGCCTGCTCGCCTGCTACGGCATCCCCCACATCCCCTTCCGGTGGGCGCACGGCGAGCAGCAGGCCGTCCTCGCCTCCCGCGTCCTGCGCCAGTACGGCCACGGCGGCAGGACCGTCCTGAAGGCCTACTGGCCCGACCAGATCCACAAGGGCCGGGTCGGCGCCGTCCGGACCGGACTGGCCGACGACGCCGAAGTCGTCGCCGCACACCGGCAGTTCACAGCCCAGTTCGGGGACCGCATGGACGGCGTGGTCGTCCAGCCGATGGCCGCGCCCGGCCTCGAACTGCTCACCGGCATCGTCCGGGACCAGGTCTTCGGCTCCCTCGTCGTCCTCGGCCTCCGCGGCACCGCCACCGGCATCCCCGACGACCGCTCCGTCCGGCTCACCCCGCTGACCGAGCACGACCTCACCACCATGGTCGCCGACCTGCGCAACTCCTCCCTGCTCCTCGATCCCTCCGGCACACAGCAGGCCGACCTCGGCGCCGTCCAGCACGTCCTCGCCGGACTCTCCCGGATGGCGACCGACCTGCCCCAGGTCGTCGAGGTCGACCTCGACCCGCTGACCGCCCGCCCGGACTCCCTGACCGGCGTCGACGCGCGCATCCGCCTGGAGCCGCGGCACCCCTACGACCCCTACCGGCCCCGGCCCGGCCGTCCGGTGGCGCCCGGGAAGCACTGACCACAGCCGACGGGCCGCCCGCGCCGCCCCCGCCCTCGGCGGCGCACGTGTCGGAGGGTGCCGCCATGCGCTCGCTGCGGCCGGTCTGCCCGACGAGGAGCGGCCCGTGGGGGCGTGCGTGGCGGCGACGACCGGCACCGCTACGGGAAGGCACTCCTCCCCGGGCGCTCTTGACGGAACGTCAGGGATCTTCCACTCTCGAACTCCGAAACGACGTCCACGGGGGGACCGTTCACCGCGATGACCCGACACGTGCCGGTGCTGCTCGCCGTCCTGGCCTCGGCGGTCCTCCTCGCCGGATGCTCCGGCACGGGCGGGAGCCGGGCCGCACCGACGCCGACGCCGACGGCCGAACCGCCCGCGCCGAGCCCGACGGCGCACCGGCAACCGGACGTTCCGGAACTGCCTCCCACGGCGGGCGGAACGAGAACACTCGTCGCCGTACCGCTCCGTGAGGCGGGCTCCACCGTCGGGACCTTCTCCGCCCGGGCCGGCGAGATGGACGTCGCGATGTACTGCACCGGCGGCTCCCTGACCGTGCACATCGACCCCGTGTCGACCAGCACGGTGGTGTGCGGGACGGCAGACGTCACCCCGGTGCTCAACGTCCTCCACCTCCGAGCGGCGCAGGACGTGCAGGTGAGCGTCGACGCCCCGCCCGGCGTGCGATGGAACCTGCGGATCGAGCAGTAGCCGCACCCACCCGTGCGTGACGTCGGCGCGCCCGCCTTCCGGCTGTGCCCGAGGGCGTCGGACCTGGCAGGATCACCGGCACGGTACGGACGATTGCAGGGGTGCGAGACATGACGGTTCTGCTGCTGGGCGCGCTGGTGCTGGTTGTCGGCGGATGCGTGTGCGTCGTGTGGGCGGACCGGGGCGGCCCCCGTTGGGTCCGCGTCGTGGCGACCGTGACGCTCGTCGTGGGCGAGATGCTGCGCTGCGTCGACAAGGGTCGGCGCCGCGGCCTGAACCGGAGCACGAACGGCGGCGGCGACTGACCCGCACCCGCGACCACGGGGACCACGCCGAACGCCCGCTCCGTCACGACCCGTTGAGCGCCTCACCCGGTGCGGGACCGTGCGAGGCCCAGCAGACGATCGCAGTCGGGGGTTCGCGGCGGCTGTTTAGAACCGGAGACGGACGCGGGGTGCACCTCCGTCTCCCCCGGGAGGTCCGTCGAGGACGGTGCCGTCAGACGGGCTTGCGCGGGGTCCGGCGGCGGGCCCACTCCTGGAGGACGAGCCCGGCACCGACGAGGAGGGGCCCGACGGGCCAGACCGAGAGGCTCGAAGAGCCCGTGACGACGCCGAACGTGATGCCTGCCATGATGACGAGCTGGCCGGCGCCCCAGATGCGGGGCGCGCCGACCGGGCGCAACCAGCGCGGTACCCAGCCCCGGATCACGGCGGGGGCGCCGCCCGCGATCCCTAGCGCCCAGGCCACAGCCAGGCACGTCCATCGAAAAGTGGTCACGAGGGGGCTCCTTCGCCAGGGCGGTCCGTCCGACGGGCCGTGGGAGGTGTGATCATTCCACCGCCCTTCGCACGGTCGGTGACCGGGGGCGGCTGTACGGACGCGTGCAGGCTGCGCGAGCGCGGGTCGACGCCCACCCGGCGGTGACGATGCACGGAAGGGCCCGTCAGGGGTCACCGATCGGCCTCTCCGCGCCGGCCGGTGCCGGTGGCGCCCGATATCGTGCCGGGATGGAAAGGACTGTCACGTACCTGGAGATGACGGACCGCCGTGAGCTGAAGCCCGGTCGGGTCGTGCCTTCGCTGGAACTACGGCGCGAGGAGGGCCTGTCGGCCCTGGTGCGTTCGGTGCAGGCCCGGGTCGGAGCGGCGTACGGCTGGCGGAGTTCAACGCGATCCGACGAGGAGTGGCAGGAGTTGGCGCGAACGCAGCCGCACCGCCGGTACTGGCTGATCACGCTGGCCGGTGCGACCGCCGGGGTCGTGGCGCTGGCGCCGCAGCCCCCCGGGGAGGTGGAGATCGTCACCTTCGGACTCCTTCCCGAGTACGTCGGCCGGGGGCTGGGCGGGCACGCCCTCACGCTGGCGTTGCAAAAGGCATGGGCGACAGAGCCGTTGGAGGCGGACTCCGTTCGCAGGGTGTGGCTGCACACCAACTCGGACGACCACCCGAGCGCACTCGCCAACTACCGGCGCCGCGGTCTGCGCGTCTACCGCACCGAGGTCGAGGGGTAGCGCGAACATCCGGGCTGCGCCCGCTCGTCCAGGGCCGTGGCCCGTGGCCCGCGGGCCCTGCCCCGAAGCGGCGGCCGTCCGGCGGCCGTTCGGCGGCCGGACCCGGACGTCAGTAGGGGAGCCCCTCCGCCGCGGCGCGCAGCGCGGTGTGGAGGCTGGCGGCGAGTTCGTCGTCCGAGGCGGTGCCGTCCTCGGCGGAGCGCTGGGCGAAGTCCTCCGCCGCGGCGCGCAGGGCTCCGTTGACGGTGGCCGCGTGCACCTTCACGCGCAGGTCGCCCGGGTGCCGGCCCGACCTGCGGGCGAGGAGTTCGGCGAAGAGGGGCAGCGCGTCGTCGTGGGTCTGCAGCCAGACGGCGCGCAGAGCGGGTTCGGTGTGGGTCATCCGGATCAGGTCGAGGACGTCGGGATCGGCGCGCGGCAGAGTGCCCCGGCGGCACGACTCGGTGAGGAAGTCCAGCAGTCCGGTGCCCGGGGGCCAGTGGCGCAGTGCCTCGGCGGCGGCGTCCAGACTCGCCGTGAGCACGGGGCGGATGCAGCTCTCCTTGGTGGGGAAGTGACGCCACAGGGTGCGGGTCGAGACGCCCACGGCCTGGGCGATCTGATCCCCCGTGGTGCCCGTGACGCCCTGGGAGACGAACAGGCGGACCGCTGCCTGCGCGATCTCCAGGCGGAGGGCTGCGCGGCGTCGTTCGCCGAGCGGCGGCCTGGCGGCCGGCCCGTCGGTGTCCGCGCTGCGCTCGGGTGTCGTGTCAACCACCGTGTCCCACCACCCCTGTCTCGGCGATCCCGGGCAGCATAGCGAGCCGCACGGAAATGACACATGCAGACGCCTTGTCACTGAGTGACAGGCTCCCTTACGCTCCCGATGTAACCCACCAGTAACTAGTGGGTGAGGGACGGGAGTTCGACGTCATGCGGGGCGAACCCCCCTCGCGGCCGGCACTGCCACGCGCCCACACGGCGGTGCGGCCGCGCGCCCGCACCGACGCACACCCGCACCCTTTCCGACTTTCCGACGAAGCAGGGAGTGAGCCGCATGCACCGTCCCACCGACCGGCCGGACCCGGTGTCCGCCGAACGTCCCCGCACCGGCCAGGCCGGGCCGTCCCCGGCCCGCAGATCCACCGCTGCGGGGCGAAGCCGTCTGATCGCCACCACGGTCGTGGCGCTGGCCTGCCTCGGGGTCCAGGCCGTCCCCGCGTCCGCGGCCGGGGCGGGCGGCGTGGTCTCCCGGGGCGTGACCGTCCCCGCCTTCTACCAGCCGCCGGCGGCCCTCCCCGCGGCCGACGGCGCGCTGGTCCGCACCGAGCCGTTGCCGCTGGCGCTGAGCCTGCCCGGCCTCGACGGGCGTCCGCTGCCGGGCACCGCCACCCGGCTGATGTACAAGTCGACGGATTCGCAGGGCGGTCCCGTGGCGGTGACCGGCGCCTACATCGAGCCGTCGGCGGCCTGGAAGGGCGGCGGTGCGCGGCCGCTGGTGGCCCTGGCCCCGGGCACGATGGGGCAGGGCGACCAGTGCGCGGCCTCCCTGGGCCTGCAGCACCCGATCGTCATCGGGGACGACACCGTGTCCGTCGGCTACGAGGACCTGGCGATCTACCGGCTGCTGTCCGCCGGGGCCGCGGTGGTCGTCACCGACTACGTCGGCCTGGGCGCGACCGACCGCCTGCACACCTACGTCAGCCGCCTCGACGGCGGGCACGCCCTGCTGGACGCCGTCCGGGCGGCGCGGGCGCTGCCGGGGTCATCGATCACCGCCGACTCGCGGATCGGACTGTTCGGCTACAGCCAGGGCGGCGGCGCCAGCGCGTCGGCCGCCGAACTCCAGCCCTCCTACGCGCCGGACGTCAAGCTGGCCGGCACCTACTCCGGCGCGCCCCCGGCCGACCTGACCGAGGTCGTCAAGGGCATCGACGGCAGCGCGCTCGCCGGTGCGCTGGGCTGGTCGCTCAACGGATTCCTCCAGGCGGATCCGGACCTGAGGGCCATCGCCGACGCCCGCCTGAACGCCGCCGGGAAGGCGGCGCTGAACGACCTGTCCACGATGTGCGTCGGCGACGCGATCTTCGGCTACGCGTTCACGAGGAGCAGCTCGTGGACGGTCGGCGGGGAGTCCGTCAGCGACATCGTCGCCGCGGAGCCGAGACTCCGGGCGGTGCTCGACTCCCAGCGCATCGGCACCCTGAAGCCGACCAGCCCGGTGCGCCTGGCCACCGGCGTCCAGGACGACATCGTGCCGCACGGCCAGGCCCGCCGGCTCGCCGTCGACTGGTGCCGCAAGGGCGCCAACGTCACCTACGACGCCGTGATCCTGCCGAACCTGGGCGACGGGCTGCTCACCAACCACCTGGTGCCGCTGCTCACCGACCAGGGCGACGCCGTCGCCTGGCTGACGGACCGTCTCTCCGGCAAGGCCGCCGCCTCCAACTGCTGGACGATGCCGCTGCAGCCCTGACGGCCTGCCCTGATCGCCTGCCCCGGGGCCCTGCCCGCGGCACCGCCCCTCGCGGGAGACGGCCCGGCACTCGATCACGCCGAGTGCCGGGCCGCCGTCCGGCCCCGGCCCCGGTCGCGTGGCCCGGGATCCGGGGTCCGGGGTCCGGCGCCGCCTGCTCGTCAGGCCGCCGGTCGGTCAGGCCCCGGCTGCGGACAGCAGTACGTCGACCAGCCGCTCCGCCGCGTCCGGCCGGCCCTGCTGCCGGGCCCGGTGCGCGGTGTCGGCGCGGCGCGCCGGGTCGGCGAGAAGCGGCGCGAGCGCCTCCCGCAGGGTGTCCGCCGTGACGTCGCCGAGCAGGGCGACGGCCGCCCCGGCCTGCTGGAGGTGCGAGGCGTTGTGCGCCTGCTCGTCGCCCGCCGAGGACGCGAGCGGGATCAGGACGGACGCCTTGCCCAGTGCGGTGAGTTCGGCGATCGTGCCGGCGCCGCTGCGCGAGACCACCACGTCGGCCAGCGCCAGCACGTCGGGCAGTTCGGGTCCCACGAACGGGGTGACGAGGTAGCGGGCGGCCAGGTGGGCCGGAAGCGCGGCGGCCCGGGCCCGCAGGCCGTCCGCGTGGGCCGCGCCGCACTGGTGCACCACGTTGGCCCCGGCGAGCAGCCACGGGAGGGCGGCCTCGACGACCGTGTTGATCTGCAGCGACCCCTGCGCGCCCCCGGTGACGTACACGGTGGGCAGCGTCCGGTCGAAGCCGTGCAGCGCCAGTGCCTCGACCGCCTTCTCCGCCTGCCCGGCGAACACCTCCGGGCGTACCGGATTGCCCGTCACCACCGCGCGGGACCGCGCCGACTCCGGCAGCAGCGGCACCGTCGACTCCGAGGAGACCGCGACCCGTGCCGCGGTCGGCGCCAGGAACCGGTTGGCCAGGCCGAGCCGGACGGTCTGCTCGTGGACGACCAGCGGGGCCCCGCAGCTGCGCGCGGCCCGGCCGACCGGGACCGCCACGTAGCCGCCGGTCGCCAGGACGACGTCCGGGGCGTACCGGGCGACGATCCGCCGGGCCTTCACGATGCCCTGCACCACCCGCACCATGTCCCGGATGTTGGCCGGGGAGGCCAGCTTCAACGGGTTGCCGGAGCGTCGGATCTTCCCGGTCGGGACGGCGGCGAACGCGATGCCCTCACCGGCGGCGACCCTGGACTCCAGGCTGTCCGCGGAGCCCACCCACAGCACGTCGAGCCCGCGGCCGCCGGCCGCGAGGCGCGCGCGGAGCGTCCGTACGGCCGTCAGCGCCGGGTAGGTGTGTCCGCCGGTGCCGCCGCCGGTGACGACCAGGCGCAGCGGCCTGCCGGGGGCGGACGGGGGGAGGGTTTCGCGGGTCACGGAAGCTCCTGATCTGAGCGGCACTCGGCCGCGGACCCGGCCGTGGACTCGGCCGCGCCGGAGGACAGTTGGACAATCCGGACGATAGCAGGGCAGGTGGCGCGCCGGCCGCGGACCGTCCGCCGGTCAGCGGGGTCGCCGGCAGGTGTCTCAGTGGTACACGCGCGCCTGCAGGTCGTACAGCTCCGCGTACAGCCCGTCGGCGGCGACCAGGTCGGCGTGGTTGCCGCTCTCGCGGATCCGGCCGTGTTCGAGGACGACGATCCGGTCGGCCATCCGGACGGTCGAGAACCGGTGCGAGACCAGCAGGGTGACGGCGCCGGACCCGGCGCGGGCCTCGGCGGCGAGGTCGGCGAAGCGTTCGAAGAGGGCGTGCTCGGCGGTGGCGTCCAGGGCGGAGGCCGGTTCGTCCAGGGCGACCAGCAGCGGGCGGCGGCGCAGCAGGGCGCGGGCCAGCCCGAGCTTCTGCCACTGGCCGCCGGAGAGTTCGGCGCCGTCGCCGTAGCTGCGGCCGAGGAGCCCGTCCAGGCCGCCGGGTACGAGTCCGGTGATGGGCCCGGCCTCCGCGGAGGCCAGTGCGGCGTGGATCGCCTCGTCGTCGCCGAGCCGGTCGAGGTCGCCGATGCCCACGTTGTCGCGCAGTCGCAGCTCCAGCCGGGCGAAGTCCTGGAACAGCGTGGCGGCCCGGCGCTGCCATGCGGGCCCGTACGCGGCGAGGTCGACGCCGTCGACGAGGATCCGGCCGGAGGTGGGCCGGTAGAGGCCGCAGAGGAGTTTGACCAGGGTGCTCTTGCCGGCGCCGTTCTCGCCGACCAGGGCGAGCGCGCTGCCCGCGGGGATGTCCAGGGTGATGTCGTCGAGGATCGGCCGGTCGCTGCCCGGGTAGCGGAAGGAGACGTTCTCCAGCCGGATGCCGTGGGTGAGCCCGGCCGGCGGCCCGGCCGCCCCGGTGTCGGCTTCGGCCCCGGTGTCTGCTTCGGCCCCAGTGGGCGCGGGCGGTGCGGCGTGCGCGGACGGCCCGGTGAGGTCGGCCAGCCGCTGGAGGGTGCGGCCCGCGCCCTGAAGGACGGTCAGCAGGCCGAGGGCGGTCGACACCTGGAGGCTGATCTGCGCCGCCAGGGCGATGACCAGGATGACGTCGCCCAGCCCCGCGCCGCCGTCGACGGCCTGCCGGGCCACCACGAAGATCGCCGCGCCGTAGCCTGCCGCGAAGACGAGCTGTCCGGCGGCCCGCAGCAGGGCCGCCGTGAGGTGGGCGCGGCGCAGGGCCGTGTCGGCCCGCCGCCAGGTCCGCCGGTGGCGCCCGATCAGGACGGCCTCGGCGCCGGCCAGCCGGATCTCCCGGGCGGACGCCTGGGTGGTGGCGGCCTCCAGCAGGTGGCGGCCGAGCCGGATGCCGGGAGCCGTCGCCTCCTTGGCGCGCTCGACGAGCCGCTGGGCCCGGTTGCCGGCGGCGACCGGTACGACGGCTGCTGCGGGCAGCAGCACCAGCCACGGGCTGAGCATCCCCAGCAGCACGGCGGTGACGCCGAGTTGGAGGGCCACGCCGCCGAGCTGCAGGACGGCCTCCAGCGAGCCGCGGGTGCGCGGCAGTTCCTCGCGGACGAGGGCCAGGGTGTCGGCCCACCCGGGCCGGTCGAGGTCCTCCAGCCCGGCGGTGCCGTGCGCGAGCCCGATGACCTCGTTCTGCAGGGCGAGCTCCTCCAGCTCGCCGAGCTCGAAGTAGGAGAGGTGCGCGAAGTGCGTCATCATCAGTTCGAGGACGAGCAGCAGCGCGGTGGTGAGCGCGAGCCAGGTGGCGGTGCTCGCGGAGCGGGCGACGGCCGCGGTGGTCAGCGACTTGAGGCAGACGGCGATGAGCGGGGTGGCGAGGTAGCCGATCGTCATCAGCGCGACGGCGCGGGTCAGCCGCCGGGCGTCGCAGAGCACGGCGAGGCGCAGCAGGCGGCGGACCGCCAGGAGCAGGGTGGTCATCGGGGGCCGCCCGCGGTCATGGTGAGGTCCTCCTGCTCGGTGAAGCGTTCCGCCTGGATCCGGAACAGCTCGGCGTAGCGGCCGTCGAGGGCCATCAGCTCGTCGTGGGTGCCCGACTCGGCGACCCGGCCGTCGGCGAGGACGACGATGCGGTCGGCCCGGCGGACGCTGGAGAAGCGGTGCGCGATGATCACGCTGGTCACGCCGCGCGTCGTGTCGAGGAAGCGGTCGAAGAACGCGGCCTCCGCCCGGACGTCGAGCTGGGCGGTGGGCTCGTCGAGGATCAGCAGGGAGGCGCCGGCGCCGACCGAGAGGAGGGCCCGGGCGAGGGCGATCCGCTGCCACTGGCCGCCGGAGAGGTCGGTGCCGTCCTCGTACTGGGCGCTGAGCACGGTCTCCAGTCCGCGGGGAGGCCCTCGACGAGTTCCCGGGCGCCCGCGCGCCCGGCGGCCGCGAGCAGTGCCTCCGGGTCGGCGAGGAGTTCGGGCCGGCCGATGCCGATGTTCTCCGCCGCGGTGAGCTGGTAGCGGGTGAAGTCCTGGAAGATCACCGCGATGCGGCGGTGCCAGGCGGCGGCCGGCAGGGCGGCGAGGTCGGTGCCGCCGGCGGTCAGCCGTCCCGAGGTGGGTTCGTGCAGTCGGGCGAGCAGTTTCACGAGGGTGGTCTTGCCGGCGCCGTTGAGTCCGACGATCGCGGTGGAGCGGCCGGGGGCCAGCTCCAGGTCGAGGCCGTCGATGATCGTCCGGCCGCCTCCCGGGTAGCGGAAGGAGACGTTCTCGAAGCGGATCGCGCCGTCCGGCACGGTGGTGGCGGTGGCGGCGGCCTCGTCGGCGGCCCGGTGTTCGGCGGCGCGCTCCTCCAGCCGGCCGATCGCCTCGAACGCGGCCAGCCCGTCGCGGGTCTGCACGTCGCTCTCGGGGAAGTACACGCCGAACCGCAGCGGGATCAGCACCGCCTGGAGCGCGACCGAGACCTGGAGGAGCGAGAGCGTGCCGTCGGTGCCGCCGCGGCCGATCAGCAGCAGGGTGGTGCCGCCGCCGAGCAGCCCGACCGCGGCGAGCCCGACGAACGGGCCGAACAGCAGGCGCCGTCGGCCCGCCCACAGCGGGTCGAGGTAGCCGCGGGCTTCGGCGCTGTGGCGCTCCCGCAGCCAGGGCAGCAGCCCGAGCATCCGGATCTCCTTGGCCATGCCGAGGCCGCCGGCCGTCCGGCGCAGGTAGGCGAGGCGGCGGCGCCGTCCGGCGAGCGACCCGCGCAGGGCGCCGAACCGGTCGAGCGAGCCCCGCTGGCCGAAGCGGATCACCAGCGCGGTGCCGGCCACCAGGGCGCCGGCCGCCGGGCCGAGCACGAGGCCGACCATCACGGACGCCCCGAGCAACTGCGCGTAACGGGCGGTCAGGGCGACCGCGCCCGCCGCGGCGTCGCCTGGGGTGGGGGTGGCACGCTCGAATCCGCCGCGGGCGTCGGAGAGCACGTCGAGGACGTCCTGGTGCTCCAGGTCGGCGATCGGCAGACCGGTCAGGGCACAGTCCATCAGCCGGGCGATGCAGGCGCCGTCGACCTGGCGGATGATCAGCTCGCCGAGCGCGGACTGGAACGGGGTGAGCAACTGCTGGACGACGAACGCGGCGACGGCCAGCAGCGGGGCGAGCCCGAGGACGGCCCAGCCGCCGCCGTCCAGGGCGGCCGGCACGCGGGCGATGAGCCGGCTCGTCCAGGCGATGAAGACGATCGGCAGCAGGCCGACCGCCGTGTGCAGCAGCAGGGCGGCGGCGAGCAGGCCGGGGTGGACGTGGCGCAGCAGCCGGGCGAAGTCCGCCCAGCGCCGGAGGCGGCGGCCGAGCGGCCCGGCGGCCGGGACGGGAGGTGCGGGTGGCACGCTGAAGCCCCCTGGGCTGGAGTGACGGGTGGGTGCGCAGCCCCGTGCGGTCCGGTGCCCGGGCGTGTGCGGGCCGCGGTGCGAGGACGGTCGTGGAGGGGTGGGCGCGGGGCCGGCGGCGGACGGCGCTGTCCCGGCCGGCGGCGGGCCGCCCCGAGTCTGGCCCAGACCAATTCGTGCGTCAAGGAATTCATCCCCCCGTCATCTCCTGTTTCCTGGACACTGCCTGAGAGTTCTGATCCACCCAGTGGATTGGTCTGGACAATTCAAGGGTCGAGTCGCTAGCGTCCTGCATCGGCCGAGGCGGTCGGTACGGGAATCACCCGTTCCCGCCACGGCCCGCGCCCCGCGGACCAGCGCGGACCAGGAGAGTGCCGGCATCGAGGCCGGCGCCCGTACCTGCCCGTCCGCGAACCCGGGGCGCCGTCCGATCCGTCGAGCGGCACCCCCGCCCGCGGTCCGGCACAGCCCCGGCTGCGGCGCCTGCGGGGAGGCCCGCCGCCCGCAGGCCCGCGTGTCCGCGGCCGCGCAGACTCCCTCCTTCTCCTTCCCCCGCGCCGACAGCGGCGACCCCGGCAGCGGCGACCCCGACTGCGGCCGCGCCGGCTCCCCGCCCACCCGACCGCCCGCCCGCACCGGCGCGGCGTCGCAGCGAGAGGAACGCATGGAAACCCGACCCGCCGGCTCGGCGGACTTCCACGGAGGCCGCGCCGGAAGTGCGCCCATGACGTGGGGCCAGCGAGCGATCTGGAAGTCCATCAAGTGGCTCGACGAGGGCGCCCACTACTTCAACATCAGCCGCACCCTCGACCTGCCCGACGGACTGACGTACGACCAGGTCACGGCGGCCGTGGGCCTGCTGGTGCTCCGCCACGAGGTGCTGCGCACCCGCTTCCACGACGACGACCGGGGACCCACCCAGGAGGTCGACGCCGAAGGCGCCCTGCCCGTGCCCGTGCTGGACACCTCGGCGGCGGACCCGGCGACCGTCGCCGCCGACCTCGCGCGGGAGCTCGCCGGCCGCGCCTTCCGGCACGACACCGAATGGCCGGTGCGCTGCAGCCTGGTCCTCGACCGGGGCCGCCCCGCCCACCTGGCACTCGTCTTCTCGCACCTCGGCGCCGACTTCTCGGGTGTCCGGGAGGCGCTCGCCGACCTCCGCGAACTGCTGGCCGGCCGCGTCGGCCCCGTGCCCGCGTGGCAGCCGCTCGACCAGGCGCGTCACGAGACCGAGGGCATCGGCGCGGCCCGCGGCGCGGCGTCGCTGGAGTACTGGCGCCGCACCCTGCGCAGTGTCCCGGCCGCGATGTTCCCGGCGGTCGTCGAAACCGAGGGCGAAACCGAAACCGGAACCGAGGCCGATCCCGGGTCAGCGGCCGGGGCCGGGGCCGGGACCACCGGCACCGCGGGTGCCGACGCCGAGCGGTTCGTCCGGCTGCGGCTCGACTCCCCGGCACTCGCCGTGGCGGCCACCCGCATCGCCGACCGCTGCCAGGTCAGCACCGGCACCGTCCTCCTCGCCGCGACCGCCGCCGTGCTCGGTGCCTGCACCGGCCACGGCATCGTCGCCCTGCAGCTGATCGCCGTCAACCGGCACGACGACCGCAGCCGCCACCTGGTCGCCGCCATGGCCGAGAACGCCCTCTTCGCCCTCGACGTCGGCAGCGGCACCTTCGACGACGCCGTGCGCCGCACCTTCCTCGCCGGCATGAACGCCTACCGCTTCGCCCAGTACGACCCGCTGGCCATGGACGACGTGCTCGCCGAGGCCCGCGAGGCCGCCGGCGGACGCCTCGAACTCGGCTCCTTCTTCAACGACAAGCGGATGCACGACCGCTGGTCCGACCTGCCCGACACCGGTGACTCCCCGGAGGCGCTGCGCGCCCTCGCCGGGAAGAGCGAGGTCACGTTCGTCGGCGCGTGGGAGCGCCAGGACGCGGTCTTCTTCGTGCACACCGCCTACGACCCCGGCAGCTGCCTGCTGCACCTGATGGCCGACACCCGGCTCGTCCCGCGGCCCGCGATCGAGCGCGTGCTGCTCGCCTTCGAACGCCTGCTCGTGGACGCCGCCCTCGGCCCGGTCGACCTCGACGGCTACGCGATCCCGACGGGCTGACCCGCCCGACGGACGCCCCGGCCCCGCCATCGCACGCGTCCCGCCGCCGCGTGCCCCGCCGCCATGCCCGACCCACCCTGCCGCCCTGCCCCGCACCGCCGCACGAGCCACGGAGGACCCATGACGACCGCCACCAACCCCCAGCCCGTGTGGGACGACGAGGTCGCCACCGCGGTGCAGCGCCTCACCGCCGCCGCCGAGAACGACTACTACAACCCGTACCAGACCTTCGACTGGCCCGACGCGATCCCCGAGGGCGCGCTCTGGATGAGCGAGGACCTGATGACGGTGCACGGCACCGCCGCCGCGGCCGACCTCACGCGCGAGCAGTACCTGGCGCTGGCCAAGTGGGAGAGCGTCAACTTCTACAGCCTCAACGTGCACGGCATCCGCGAGCTCCTCCAGGAGGTCGTGCAGCGCATCCACGCCCCCGGCTACGAGATCCCCACCCCGTTCTTCCACCACTTCCTCGGCGAGGAGAACGAACACATGTGGTTCTTCGCCGAGTTCTGCCTGCGCTACGGCGGCAAGCTCTACCCGAACCGGGCCATGGCCTTCTCCACCGAGAAGCACTCCGCGCTGCTCGACAACTTCATCGTCTTCAGCCGCATCCTGATCTTCGAGCAGATCGTCGACCACTTCAACAGCAGGATGGCCGCCGACACCGCGCTGCCCGAGACCATCCGCGCCATCAACCGCGTGCACCACCAGGACGAGTCCCGCCACATCGCGTTCGGCGCGCAGCTCGTCCGCGCGCTCTGGGCGCGCCTTCAGGAGGCCGGCGACGAGCGGGAGAACGGCCTCGCCCGGCAGTACGTCGAGAAGTACATCGCCACCTCGATCCAGCAGCTGTACAGCGTCGACGTGTACCGCGACGCCGGCATCGCCGACCCGTTCGCGTTCCGCACCCGGCTGCTCGCCGACCCCGCACGGACGGCCGTGCACGAGGCCATCGCCCAGCGCACCACCGCCTTCTACCGCCGCATCGGCCTCCTCGCCCCGACCGCCGGCTGACCCGCCGCACCGCACCGCACCGCACCGCACCCCGCGTTCCCGCCGACGCGCCCCTGCTCGCCCCACCGGACGAAGGTCACCCCATGGCACCGCGCACCGCCGCCCCCGCACTCCTCGACGGCTCCGTCACCCTCCGGAACCCCGGACCCGGCCTGGTCGTGCTCGAACCCGCCCGCGCCGCGCTGCTGCACGAGCTCGACGGCCTCTTCACCGGCCTCGCCGACCTGCTCGGCGCCCCCGGCGTCGTCGGCCCGCCGCTGCTCCCCGCCGACGGCCTCGCCTCGCTCGACTACTTCCGCAACTTCCCGCACCTGGGCGTCGCCGCCGCCCGCTTCCCCGAGGACGCCGTCGACGCGCTCGCGGCCGGCCGCGCCGTCGCCGACCAGCCCGTGCAGCCGACCGGCTACCTGCTGCCCTCCGCCACCTGCTACGGCCTGCTGCTCTCCCTCGCCGGGCAGGAGGTCGGCGACGACCTGCGGCTCACCGCGATCGGCCGGTGCTTCCGCAACGAGGACCACTACGACGGCCTGCGCCGCCTGTGGGGCTTCCACATGCGCGAGGTGCTGTACCTCGGCACCGCCGACGGCGCCCGCGACCACCTCGCCGCCTCCCGGACGTTCATCGACGACCTCGCCGAGCGGCTCGGCGTCCCGCTGACCTACCAGCCCGCCAACGACCCCTTCTACGACCGGACGGGCTCGCGCGCCAAGCTGATGGCGCTCGACCCGGTCAAGTACGAGTTCGTCGCCACCGACGGCACCGCCATCGCCTCCGTCAACCGGCACCGCAACTTCTTCGGCGAGCGGCTCGGCATCACCTCCGACGGGTCGGTCGCGCACAGCAGTTGCACCGCCTTCGGCGTGGAGCGCTGGGTGCACGCCATGGTGCTCGCGCACGGCACGCCGGAGCGCGCCCTGGAGCGGGTCCTCGATGTCCGCGGCTGACCCGGCTGACCCGACCCAGACCCAGATCCAGACCCCGGCTCCGGTTCTTGCCGCCGTTCCCGCTCCGGCCGAGGCCGCCGCCCGGGGCTGCCGGGCCCTCGGCACCGACCTGCCGCTCGTCCAGGCCGGCATGGGCGGGATCGCCTCCCCGGCCCTCGCCGCGGCCGTCAGCGACGCCGGCGCCCTCGGCACCGTCGCGCTGTACCGCAGCGACGGCCCGCAGAGCGCCGCCCTGATCGCCGACACCGCCCGCCGCACCGGCCGTGGCTTCGGGGTCAACGTCATCCCCGAGGTCGCCGGCCGGGTGCTCGCCGAGCAGGTGCGGGCCCTGATGGAGACCGCCGACCGGCCGCTGCTGCTCAACAGCTACGGCCTGCCGCCCGAGCAGCACGTCCGCGAGGTCCTGGCGGCCGGCCACCGGCTGCTCGTGCAGGTCGGCACCGCCGCCGACGCCGCGGCCGCCGCCGACCTCGGCGCCCACGCGATCGTGCTGCAGGGCGTCGAGGCGGGCGGCCACCACCTGGGCGGCGGCTCCACCGCCGACCTGCTCGCCGCCTACGACCTGGCACCCCCGGTGTTCGTCGCCGGCGCCGTCGCCACCGGCGCCGACCTGGTCGAGGCGCTGCGCGCCGGGGCGAACGGCGCGCTGTGCGGCACGGCGTTCGTCGCCACCGCCGAGTCCGCGGCGCACGACGCCTACAAGCGGGCACTGGTCGGGGCCGGCCCCGGCGACACCGTGGTCACCGAACGCTTCTCCATCGGCTGGCCCGGACGGTCGCACCGGGTGCTGCGCAGCCCCGTCACGGAGGCGGCCGAGCCGCCGCCCGCCACGTTCGTCGCCTGGACGACCGTGATGGGCGCCCGCCGTCCGGTGCCCCGGGGGTCGGCCGCCGCGCCGACCGTCGAGGCCGACGGCCGGGTCGACGAGATGGCCCGGTACGCGGGCCTGGGCTGCGGGCGGGTGACCGCGATCGAGCCCGCCGCCGTGGTGGTCGCCCGCTTCCGCGCCGAGTACCGGCAGGCGCTGGCCGCGTGCGCGTCCCCCGCCCGGTGACGGCGTCCTGGGACACCGTGCCCGCCGACCGGACGCTGCACGCGATGCTGGACCGCCTGGTCGGCCCGGGCGCGGTCACCCCGGGCGCGGTCGGCCGGGGTGCGAGGGCCGTCGCGCCCAGGGTCGGCGTCGACCTGGTGCACATCCCGCGGGTCCGCGCGCTCGCCGAGCGCCACGGCGCGCGCTGGCTGGCCGACCACTTCACCGAGCGCGAGCAGGCCGAGCTCGCCGTGGTCCGCGGAGGCCGGGCCGCCACCCTGGCCGGACGGATCGCCGCGAAGGAGGCGTTCATCAAGCTGCTGGCGCCGCGCAGTCGCCTCGTGCTCACCAGGGACATCGAGGTGCTGCGTGCCCCGGGCGGCGCACCGCTGGCCCGCCCCGCGGCCGGAGCGCTGGCCGAGCTCCGCAGCAGCGGCATCGACCACTGGTCGCTGAGCATCACCCACGAGGGGGAGTGGGCGCTGGCCGTCGCCGTCGGCAGCCGCCCGGTCCCGGCCCCCGATCCCCTCGCACCCCTGCCCGACCCCGACACCGACCCCCTGCCCGACCCCGACCCACGACCCGCACCGGAGGAGCCGTCATGCAGCAGATCGCCGAGTGGATCCTGAGCAAGAACCCCGAACTCGACCGCGAGATCACCCGCGACGAGGACCTCATCGAGGGCCGGCTGATCGACTCGCTGGACTTCCTGGAGTTCATCTACCTCCTGGAGAGCCTGTCCGGCGAGGTCATCGACCTGCAGGAGGTCAGCATCGACGACTTCCGCACCCTCACCCGCATCCAGGAGCGGTTCCTGGCCGGCACCGCAGCGGCAGCCGCATCCGCATCCGGCGTCACAGCCGGTGCCGGTGCCGGTGCCGCCGACGTGCCGCAGCCGGCGGGCCGGTGAGCGCCGCCGCCGTCCGGTTCGGCAGCTGCGACGCCGAGCGCCTCTGGCGGCCGACCGGGCAGGCGGCGCTGCCCGCCCTGCGCGACCCCCACGCCGAGCTGCTGCTCGGCGGCATGGACGAACTCCTCGCCGTGCTGTGCGGACCCGACGACGTGCTGGTGACCCGCCACCGCGCGCCCGCCGCCTTCGCCGAGGTCATGCGGGAGGCCGGGTTCGGCGCGCGCCACGTCACCGCCCCCGGCCCGGCGGACCTGCCCGTCGAACAGCGGCTCGCCGAGCACGGCCTGCCTGGCCTGGAGGGCGCTGCCGCGCAGCCGTACGCCGTGGTGCCCGGCACGCACGAGGCCGCCCGGCGGCTCGGCCTCGCCGGCACCCTGCCGGACCCGGACGCCGTGCGGCGGGTCAACTCCAAGACCTGGTCGACCCTGCTCGGCCTGCCCGGCTCCGGACGCGTCGTCACCACCCTGGCCGAACTCGACGAGGCGGCCACCGTGCCCTGCGTCCTCAAGGACCCGTACGGCGTCGCCGGGCAGGGCAACAGGGTGGTCGACTCGCCGGCCCGGCTCGCCCTCGTGCGGCGCGGCCTCGAACGCCTCCCGCAGGACGGCCTGGAACTCGTCGTGCAGCCGCTGTACGAGCGCGGCGACGACTTCGCCGCGCACCTGGTCGTCGCCCCGGACGGCGGCACACGGTGGCTGGGGGTGCGCCGGCTCGTCAACGAGGGGCACTCCTTCCGCGGCTCCGGGCCGGTCACCGCCGAGCTGATGCACCGCCTGGACCGCGCGGGCTACCGCGAGACCGTGGAGAAGGTCGCCGCGGCGGCCGCCGCCGAGGGCTACCACGGCCCGCTGACCGTCGACTCGATGACCACGGCCGACGGCACCCTGGTGCCCGTGCTGGAGGTCAACGCGCGGCTCTCCCCGGGCCTGATCGCCCTGCACCTCGGCGCGCCGCTGCGCATGGCCTTCGTCAAGGTCGGCGACGAGCGGTTCTTCGAACGGTTCGTCCAGGCGCTGGCGGAACGCGGCCGACTCGCCGTCGGCGGCCGCCCGGGCATCCTGCCGCTCGCCGCGTCGACGCTCGTCCCGCCGCGCGGCTGGCTGTTCTACGCCGTGCTCGGCGAGGACACCGCCGACGGCCGGGAGACTGCCGACGGCCGGGACACCGCCGGTGGCGCGACCGGCGCCGACCGGTGCGTCGCCGAGGTCCTGGCGGCGCTCACGTGACGGACCGGACCCGAACGGCCCTCGACACCACGGAGGATGACACATGGCAGCAGTTCCGCACGACACCCGCGCCGCCGAGGAGTACCGCCTCGCACGCGAGATCCCGCGCGACGGCCTGACGGCCTGGCGCACCGCGATCGGCGAGGCCGCCCGGCTCAAGCCCGGCATGACGGTGCTCGACGTCGGGGCCGGCACCGGCGCCTTCGCCACCGCGTTCCGCGACTGGTACGGCGTGCGGGTGCTGGCCGTCGAACCCGCCGAGGCGATGCGCGCCCTCATCCCGGTCGGCGGGGGCGTCGAGGTGTTCGACGGGCGCGGCGAGGCCCTGCCGGTGCCGGACGGCTGCGCCGACGCGGCCTGGCTCGGTTCGGTGGTGCACCACCTGTCGGACCTGGGGGCGACCGCCCGCGAACTCCGGCGCGCCCTGCGGCCCGGCGCGCCGGTGCTCGTCCGCAACGCCTTCCCGGGCCGGTACGGCCGCGACCTGCGGGTGCGCTTCTTCCCGGAGACCGCCGACGGGATCGACGACTACCCGACCGTCGACCGGCTCTGCGCGGCGTTCGCCGAGGCCGGCTTCGCCCGCGTGTCGCTGGACGCACTGCCGCAGCAGAACGCCCCCACGCTCGCCGAGTTCGCCCGGCGGATCCGCCGCGGCGCCGACTCCAAGCTCAAGGCGCTCGACGATGCGCAGTTCGAGGCGGGCATGGAGCGGTTGCGCGCCGCCGCCGCGGCGGACCCCGCCGAGCCGGCGACCAGCTGGATGGACCTGCTGGTCCTGGCCTGAGGCGGCCGCGGGCGGAGGCCGCCGGTGCGCCGTCCCGGCGTTGCAGCGGAGGGTGGTCGAGGATCTCGACGTACATGATCCGCCCGTGCACGACGTCGAGGTTCAGCATGCCGTGTTCGGGCAGCAGCGCGACGCACCGGTGGCCCTCCCCGTAGGGGTGGCCCGGCCGGTGCTCGGCGGTGCGGATGCTCTGGCAGAAGTCGTCGCCGCAGCCGCACGCATCGACCAGGCGGAGGTCCCACGCACAGACGGCCAGTTCGCGTTCGCCCTCCCGCTCCAGGAGGGTGGTCAGCTCCGCGACAAGGCCGGGGTACGTCTCACGGAGGAGGGGGTGGTCCGGCGGCATGAGGAGAGGTTAGCCGGACCAGGGCTCCGGAGCTACGGAGTTGTCGGCCCGTGAGGTCCGCGACCCTTCTCCGGACCGGCGGCAACCTTCCCGTCCCCGGCGGCGACCGAGGGGTGAACAGTACACCTCACCCCAAGGAGCACCCGGCATGCCCGCTTCCCCGCACCGCCGCCCCACCGGTCGCCGACGTCTCGCCCTGATCGGCGCCGCCGCCGTGGCCGCGGCCGGCCTCGGCGCCGTGCCGCTGGTCATGAACGCAGACGCCGCCGCCACCGACCTCGCCCACGCCGTGCTGCCGGCGAAGGACGGCTGGGCCGCGAGCGGCTCCGGCACCACCGGCGGCCGCGACGCCGACGCCGCGCACGTCTTCACCGTCTCCACCCGCGCGGAACTCGTGAAGGCGTTGAAGGCCGGCCCGGCCGACGCGCCGCGGATCATCCGGGTGAAGGGCGTCGTCGACGCCAACACCGACGACGCGGGCAAGCCGCTGACCTGCGCCGACTACGCGGCGGGCACCGGCTACTCGCTGACCGCTTACCTCAAGGCGTACGACCCCGCCGTGTGGGGCCGGTCCACGGTGCCCTCGGGCGGCCAGGAGAGCGCGCGCAGTGCCGCCCAGGCGAAGCAGGCGGCCCGGGTGGTGCTGAACGTGCCGTCGCGGACCACGATCGTCGGCGTGCCGGGCACGGGCGCGGGGATCACCGGCGGCAACCTGACCGTGAAGAACGCGGACAACGTGATCATCCGCAACCTGGCGTTCACCGACGTCCGCGACTGCTTCCCGCAGTGGGACCCGACCGACGGCTCCACCGGCAACTGGAACTCCGCCTACGACGCCGTCAGCCTCCGCGGCTCCACCCACGTCTGGGCCGACCACAACACGTTCTCCGACGCCCCGCACCACGATGCCGCCAACCCGTCGTACTTCGGCCGCGAGTACCAGGTGCACGACGGCGCGCTCGACATCACCAACGCCTCCGACCTCGTCACCGTCGAGTACAACACGTTCACCGACCACGACAAGACGATGCTGATCGGCAGTAGCGACAAGGACACCAAGCTGCGGGTCACCCTGCACCACAACGTGTTCCGGGGCATCGTCCAGCGCGCGCCGCTGGCCCGGGTCGGCCAGATCCACCTGTACGACAACTACTACGACACCACGCCGCTCGACGGCTACCAGCACTCCTACAGCATCAACTCCCGGGCCGGCGCCCAGATCGTGGCCGAGCACAACTACTGGAAGCTCGCCTCCGGCCGGAAGGCCTCGCAGCTGCTGAGCGGCGACGGCACGGGCGCGGTCGCAGGCAGCGGCAACCTCGTGAACGGCACCGCCACCGACCTGGTCGCCGCCTACAACGCCGTCAACTCCAAGAAGATCAAGACCTCCGTCGGCTGGACGCCGACGCTGACCGCCGGCCTGGAGCGCTCCGCCGCCGGACTGCCCGCCGCCCTCAGGGCCAAGGCCGGTGCCGGGGTGCTCACCGACACCGGCGCGATCGGCACCGCCACCCCGTCGGCGAGCGCCAGGGCCACCGTCGCCGCGTCCCCCTCGGTTGCCGTGGCCGCGGGCCGTACGCTCGCCGTCGCCGCGGACGGCTCGGCCGCGTACCGCACGGTGCAGTCGGCGGTGGACGCGGCCGTGTCCGGTGACACCGTGCTCATCGCCAAGGGCACCTACCGCGAGGTGGTGAACGTGCCGACGGCGAAGAAGGGTTTGACCCTGAAGGGCGCCACCGGCAACGCCGAGGACGTCGTCGTCACGTACGACAACGCGGCCGGCACGAAGAAGGCCGACGGGTCGACGTTCGGCACCGAGGGCAGCGCCACCGTCACCGTCACCGCGAACGACACCCTGCTGACCGGGGTCACCGTCCAGAACACCTTCGAGCGTTCCGCCCACCCCGAGATCACCGCCACCCAGGCGGTGGCCCTCGCCGCCCGCGGCGACCGCCAGCAGTACGTCAACTCCCGCTTCATCGGCCACCAGGACACCGTCCTGAACTGGGCGCCGTCCGCCACCGGCCAGTACCGGCAGTACTTCCGCAACTCCTTCGTCGCCGGCGACGTGGACTTCGTCTTCGGCAACGCCACCGCCGTCTACGACCGCGTGAACATCACCCTCCGCGACCGCGGTGCCGCCGCAGGCGGCAACAACGGATACCTGTCCGCGCCCAACACCGACGCCTCGAAGCCGTACGGGATCCTCGTCACGGACAGCACGATCAACAGCCCGGCCAAGGCGAACACCTTCTACCTCGGCCGCCCGTGGCACCCGTCCGCGAACGCCGTCGGCCAGCTCGTCATCCGCAACACCGCGCTGCCCGCCGCCGTGAAGACGGCGGGCCCCTGGACGGACATGAGCGGCTTCTCCTGGAAGTCCGCCCGCTTCGCCGAGTACGCCAACACCGGCGCCGGCGCTACCGTGAACGCCGACCGGCCGCAGCTCACCGCCGACCAGGCCGCCGTGTACACCGCCCGCCGCTACCTCGCCGGCACCGACGGCTGGAACCCGGTGGGCTGACGACCCCGACCCCGACCCCGACCCCGACCCCGACCCCGACCACGGGGCGCAGGGTCCGGCGCCGGTCCCCGCGCGCCCCTCCGCCGTCCGGCCTGGTCTGCCGCTGACGCTGAAGCGCTCCCGCCGCGTGGCGTCCGTCGGAAGAACCGGTACCAGGGACGTTTGACGGGCGGCAGCCGGGTCGCGAAGAACGGCTTCCAGCCGGGCGCCCCGACCTGTGTCAACCGCCTCTCCCCGGCCGCTCCGGCCGCACGGACCGTCCCTCGACGTCGCTCGCCTTCTGCGTCCATGGAGGCGGGCGACGTCGAGGGGCGGCTCAGGAACGGAAGCCGATGATGCCGAGGCCGGGGTGCTCCTGTGCGGCCCGCATCCAGTCGAGGCACTGCATGACCGCGTCGGCGACGGCGGGCTCCAGCGGCGGGGCGTGGTCCGCCCGCTTGGTGGCCTCGAACTGCTCCAGGGCCTTTTCGATCATGGTGGGGGTCCACTCGCCGCAGCCCGGTGTGAACGTGTAGGGCAGGGGGGACGGCGCGCAGCCGAGGCTGAAGTCCTCGACGGAGACGGCGGTGATGTGCAGGGCCTTCAGCCCCTGGTCGACCACCGACAGCCAGTCGCCCCGGTGCGGGGTGAACGAGGAGTTGTCCAGGAACGCGCCGGTGAGCGCGCACAGCCGCTTGTAGGCGTAGCCGTACTGGAAGGCGTGGTCCTCGCGGTCGGAGAAGGGGCCGCCGTGGACGACGGCGCGGAGTGCCTCGTAGGCGGTGGGGGCGCCCTCACCGATCTCGTGGCCGAAGTAGCTGTCGTCGCGGGCCAGGTCGCGGCCGAAGCCCGTGCGGACCGCTTCGAGCAGCTGCTCGTCGCCGGATCCGACCAGGGCGCGGGTGGCGGCCGTGTCCAGCAGATAGACACTCAGGGAGGAACTCATGCAACGACCCTAGAGGCGGCCACCGACAGCGCGAGGCGCGGCCCGAGGTACGGCTCGACACGGCCCGGTGTCCGACCCGACGTCCGGCCCGGCAGGGCGCGCCGCGGCGGGTACCCGACCGAAGCGGGCACGGTTGGTCGGGTCGGGCAGGGTGGACCCTCCCTACGGTGGACGAACAGAAGGAAGGAGACCGGGCTTGCTGGACCGACTCAACCAGGCGATGGCGTCGATCGAGGAGCACCTCGACGGGACGATCGACGTCGCCGACCTGGCCCGCACCGCGCTGACCTCGGAGTACCACCTGCGGCGGATGTTCTCCGCCCTGGCCGGGCTGCCGCTGTCGGAGTACGTCCGACGGCGCCGCATGACCGTCGCCGGGGCCGAGGTACTCGCCGGGGAACGGACGCTGCTGGAGATCGCGCTGCGCTACGGCTACACGTCGGCGGAGGCGTTCGGCCGTGCGTTCCGCGGAGTGCACGGCATCGGCCCGGGCGAGGCGCGCCGCACCGGCGCCGCCCTGCGGTCCCAGCCCCGGATGTCCTTCCGCCTCGTCGTCGAAGGGAGCACCACCATGCAGTACCGGATCGTGGAGAAGGCGGAGTTCAGGGTCGTCGGCCGGACGGCCCGGGTGCCGCTCGTGCACGAGGGGGCGAACCCGCACATCGCCGTCCTCATCAGAAGCATCGAGCCGGAGACCCTCGGGCGGATCGCCGCGCTCTCCGACCAGGACCCGGACGGGATCGTCTCGGCGGTCGTCCATCTCACCGGCAGCCGCGAGGAGGGAGCCGAACTCGACTACTACCACGCGGCGGTGACGTCCGGCGCCGCGACGGACGACGACCTGGAGGGCCTCGACGTGCTCAGCGTCCCGGCCGGCACCTGGGCCGTCTTCGAGAACCACGGCCCCTTCCCGGCCGCGCTGCAGTACCTGTGGCGCGACGTCTTCACCGAGTGGTTCCCGTCCAACCCGTACGTCACCCGGCCCGGGCCCGAGATCCTGCGGACCCGGCCCACCGAGGACTGGTCGGAGGCGGACGCGCAGCTGTGGATCCCCGTGGACCGGGCACCGGTCTGACGGACGCCCGCGGCGGAGGAGCGGAGGAGCGGAGGAGCGGAGGAGCGGAGGAGCGGGGTGCGGGCGGCGCGGGGGTGCGGGGGCGCTGGCGGCACGGGCGGAGTGGCGGAGGGCGGGGTGCGAGCCGCCGTGCGGAACGTGCAGGTGAGTTGCTGATCGTGCCGGGATTCCGTTCCGGACCTTAAGAGAACCCCAAGCCTTCGCCGGGCCCTTGACCCCCGTAGGTGGTCCAGTCCATTTTATGGAGCAGGCCGGTCCGCGTCCGGGCCGAAGTCCCGCACCGCGCTCCTGCGTTCGTCGTCATCCGTCCCCGGCTCCCGCTTTCGGGCGGCCCCGTACACCCATGCCCGGAGAGGTTCCCCCATGGAACGCACCCCGCTCCGCACCTCCGCACCCGGTCGGCACCGCCGGCGCCGCGGTGCCGTGGCCGTCGGCGTCACCGCCGCCCTCGGCCTGCTGGCCGGCGGCGTCGCCGCCCTGACCGCCGGCAACGACGCGCTCGCCGCAGTCGCCGCCACCGACGCCCTGGGCAGCAACTGGTACGCCTCGGCCCCGTACCTGATGCCCGAGGACAACAGTCCGCCGGACGCGGCCGCGGTGATGGACGCGACCGGCCAGAAGGCCTTCCAGCTGGCGTTCATCCTGGACTCGGGCGGCTGTAAGCCGGCCTGGGGCGGCACCTCCTCGATCGACACCGACACGGTCATGCCCGCCGTGATCCAGAAGATCCGCAGCAAGGGCGGCGACGTCTCGGTCTCCATCGGCGGCTACGGCGGCAACAAGCTCGGCCAGAGCTGCGGCAGCCCGGAGGCGACCGCGGCCGGCTACCAGAAGGTGATCACCAAGTACGCGCTCAAGGCGATCGACTTCGACCTGGAGGAGCCCGAGTACGAGAACACGGCGGCCATCCACAACGAGATCGGCGCCGCGAAGATCCTTCAGCGCGACAACCCCGGTCTGTACATCTCGATCACCACGGCCGGCACCAACGCGGGCACCGGCTGGTTCGGCACCCAGATGCTGAACGAGGCCAAGTCCCAGGGTTTCACCCCGAACAACTACTCGATCATGCCGTTCGACGGCGGGTTCAACGGCGCCGCCGCGCAGACCGACGCGCTGGTGAAGTTCAACCAGATCCTGCAGACCACCTTCGGCTGGAACGAGGCCACCGCGTACGCCCACGAGGGCGTCTCCCTGATGAACGGACGGACGGACGCCGCCGAGTACTTCCGGCAGGCCGACTTCCAGACCGTCCTCGACTTCGCCACCGCGCACAAGCTGGCGCGCTACACCTACTGGTCCGTCAACCGCGACCGCCAGTGCGCCGGCACGGTCGACCCCGGGCTCTCCGGCTCGTGCTCCAGCGTGGCCCAGAACGACTGGGACTTCACGAAGTTCACCGTCCGCTTCGCCGGGGCGACGCCGCCCACCACGCCGCCCACGACGCCGCCGACCAGCCCCCCGCCGGGCAGCCCGAGCCCCAGCCCGACCTCCGGCACCTGCACCCAGCCCGCGTGGAGCGCCACCACGACCTACACCAACGGCAACAAGGTCTCGTACCAGGGCCACAACTACCACGCCAAGTGGTGGACCCTGAACGAGGTTCCGACGGCCAGCGGCCAGTGGGGCGTCTGGGCCGACGACGGCCCCTGCTGACCCCGACACCCTGAGCGTGGACCGGCCCCCGGCAACCCCGGGGGCCGGTCCACGTCGTCATGACGGCGCCTCCCCGCGCCGGGGCGAGGGGGCGCACGACGGCGTCGAGGACGACCGCGGTGCGGGAGCGGTCCCCGAACGGCCGGGATCGCCGGCGGCCCGCGGCCGAGGTCATGGGCGGACACCGGTGTGCCCCTGCCCGTCCCACCGGGGGATGCGCACCGCCCACCGGACCTCGACGGGACCTGCCGCGGGCGGGCAGGTCACCGCGGGCGGGCTGGGGCCCGGACGACCCGGAGCGCGGGCGGCGGTGCACCGGAGGGCCGGCCGGGGCCGCCGTCACGGGCCCGGCGTTCCGGGGCGGAGGGCCGGCAGCCGGACGTGTCCGGAATCGGCCCGGGATGTGCAGGTATCGTGCATCCGGAAGGAGGTACTCATGATTGCTGGCCCGGGCTTCTGGGATCTTGAGATCGAGCGAGCCGGCTGGTCGCGTGTGCTGTCCCCCGGGACGGCCGGCTTCCCGGAGCTCGCGGGGCGCGGCAGTGTGTGGGGCCGCAACTGCTACGTACGCGGCAACGACCGCCTGGTCATCGAGTGGTCGGACCAGGTGTCGATATTCGCCGCCCTCCGCAACGGCAGGCTCTGCCCGGTGGGGTCCGCCGAAGACCTGTCGTCCGCCATAGGAGCAGGCGGCAGGGGTTAGGGCGGCGCGCCGCCGCTGCCCCGGATCGACCGCGGGAGCACCGTGAGGGCGGTGACGTGGCAGGGGTCGTCGATTGTCCTGACGGATGCGGTCACCGATGGGCGGCCCGGGCCCCGGCCCCCGACTCGGTGGTCCACGGCGGTCCCGCATCGTCTCGGGTGGGTGCCGCTGGGGGCGCCGGCGTGTGTGCCGCGGCACGGATGCCGGGGGCGCGGCCGCCGAAAGTATTGACATGCCCAGCGCTGATCGGGATGCTGCGAGAGCGCTCTTCCATCGATGTAAAAGCCGGCCGGAAGCGGCAGGCCGACGTCGGGCCGGGGCGCCTCCCCGCCCTCTGCGATGCGGTCCTGAGCAGACGTCGTCCCCGTGCCCGGGTTCCCCGGCGGCGCGGTCGGCCGGCGGCACGGCGGCGCGGAGCCGATGCCGAGGACCGACGAAGGATCGGGGACCATGAAGCTCTCCCGCCGTCTCTCCGGTGTCGCCGCCGCCGTGCTCTCGGGCGTGCTCGCCGCCGTGCTGTCCGTGTCGTTCGCCGAGCCCGCCGGGGCGGGCCAGACCGGCCTGCGGGCCGCGGACCCGAGCGTGCTCCGGGTCGGCGGCACGTACGTGTCGGTGCAGTCGGCCAACGGCGGGATCGCCGTGCGGCAGGCCTCGTCGACCGCCGGACTGGCCTCGGCGCCCGCCCGGCAGGTGTGGTCGGACACCGCCGGCCGCGGTGAGGTCTGGGCCCCGGAGATCGTGACGGACGGCGGTCGCTACTACATCTACTTCACGGCCGGACGCGGCGCGGCCCACCGGATGTACGTCATCAGCTCCGCCGCCCCCGACAGTGGCTACACCGCCGAGACGAAGCTGGCGCTGCCGGACGACCGGTGGGCCATCGACGGGAGCATGTTCACCTTCAACGGGCAGCGCTGGTTCGTGTGGTCGGGCTGGGCCGGCACCACCGACGTCGAGCAGAACCTCTACATCGCGCGGATGAACGGCCCGACCGCGCCGACCGGCGCGCGGTACGTCATCTCGCAGCCACGGGAGGGCTGGGAGCGCGTGGTCGGCAACCCGTTCATCAACGAAGGGCCCGAGCCCATCAGGGACCCGAACGGGCAACTGCACATCACCTACTCCGCGAACGGAAGTTGGAGCGACCAGTACTGCCTGGCCGACCTGAGGCTCCGGGCGGGCGGCGACCCGACGTACGTGTGGGACTGGTACAAGTCCAACGGCTGCCTCTTCGGCTCCAACCGCTCGACGATGATGGCCGGTTGGGATCCGACGCTGCACGTCGACGGTCCCGGCCACCACAGCTTCGTGCTGCTGAACGGCGACATCGGCACGAGCCCGCCCGCCGGCCCGGCGTTCCCGCTGATGTTCCACGCCGTCCCGAAGGGCACGCCCTACGCGTGGGCGAACCGGTACTGGTACACCGGCACCTTCGCCTGGTGGGGCAACACCACCTACAGCCGCGCCAACGTCCCCGGTCCGACCACGGACACCGGCTGGAGCCTGAAGTTCTTCGAGTAGGCGGCAGTGGTCCGTCCGGGCCCGACCGCGGCTGTGCGCGGCCGTCCCCGGGTGGGTGCGGTGCCGGGGCCGGCCCGGCCGGACACCCCGGCGCGGGCCGCGGACTGCCGCGGTTGCCGTTCCTGCGGCCCGCGGTCACCGTGGGGAGGTGGAAGTCCCACGCGGCCGGCGGATCGCCCCCGGCCCCCGGGATGCCGGATCGACGCGATGCCGCGGGGAGCGCCCGCCGATCGACGGCCGCCCGCGCGGCCCGGCGGCGGGCCTCCCGGCCGCGCCGCGCACGCGCATCCCGGACACCCGGCGACCGGTGCGGCTGCGTCCTCCCGGCCCGAGCGCAAGGGAGCAGGAGATGACCGACGCCCGACCCGGAACGGACCGGCACCCCGTCGGCGGAACGCCGGGGCTCCCGCCGCGGCGGGTGAACGACCGCGGCGACGCCGTCACCGACCTGCGACGCATCGGGATCGACCCGGACTTCTGGTATCCCGTGGCCGTCGCCCGGAAGGTCGCCAAGGGGCGCACCTTCGCCGCCGTCTTCGCCGGTGAGCGGATCGCGCTCTACCGCGGCCGGAGCGGCCGGGTCTACGCCCTGGAGGACCGCTGCGCCCACCGCCAGGTGCCGCTGAGCATGGGCGTCGTGGAGGGCGACGTGCTGCGCTGCTGCTACCACGCCTGGGCCTACCGCGGGAACGGCCACATCTCGCAGATCCCGTACCTGCCCAAGGGGTGCGAGCGGCCGCCGCGCGGCGTGCGGTCGTACCCGGTCCGTGAGGCATACGGCCTGGTGTTCGTCTTCCCCGGCGACCCGGCGAAGGCCGAGACGGCGCCGTTCCCCGTGCTGCCGCAGTACGACGCGGCCTCGCACCGGACGATGACCTTCTCCCGCACCGTGCGGTGCCACTACTCGTTCATGCACGAGAACCTGCTCGACATGAACCACCAGTTCCTGCACCGGGGCGTGCTGGGCAGGATCCAGCCCGAACTCCTCGGCTACGAGAGCGGTCCGCGGTCCGTCGAGGCCCGTTACCTCTTCGTCCCCGCCGGCGGCAGGAAGGACCGCGGAGCCGGCCTCCTGTCCGCCGAGGGGATCGGCGGACGGGAGAGGCCCGACGTCGTCACCATCCGCACCGAGTACCCGTACCAGACCCTCCAGGACGTTCCCGAGGGTGCCGACCTCCCGGCGTTCTCCCTCTGGGCGGCTTACGTGCCGGAGGACGCGGAGCAGCGCACCTGCCACGCCTACGGCCTGCTGATGATCGCGAAGCCGCCGGTGCCCGGCGTGATCCACCTGGCGTGGCCGCTGATCCGGCGCTTCACCGAGCGGGTCTTCGCCCAGGACCGGACGGCGGTCGAGGCCGAGCAGCGGGCCTGGGACGAGCAGGGCGAGGACCGCAACCACGAGGTGTTCCCGCTGATCCTCGACGTTCGCGACGTCCTGCGCTCCAACGGGGTGCCTCTCGGCCCCGAAGCCGTCCGCGCCGAGGCGTAGCCCCGCGGGCCGGGGCCGCCCGCGCGATCCGGCGCCTCCGCGCCCGGGGCCCGTCGGACGCACCGTGCGTCCGACGGGCCCCGGCCGAGACGGTGCGGGCTACGCGGGCACGGCGGCGGTCCGCATGCGGCGGTACAGGAGGACGCCGGATGCGCCCGCCGACACCAGCGCGATGCCCACCACGCCCAGCATGGCGGTGGAGGAGGCCGAGGCGGTGGTGAAGGAGGCCGACGCGGGGGCGGCGGCCTGCGCTCCGGCGGCGGTCACGCCGTGGTCGTGGCGGGCCGTGGACCGGCCGGCGTCGGCGGCGAGCTGCTGCTCGGTCGGGTTGCCCGGGGCGGCCGCCGCGAGGGCGGCGGCACCGGCGGTGCCGCCGAAGTCGACGTCGGCGCAGCCGTAGAACGCCTCCGGGCTGTCGGTCCGCTGCCACACCTGGTACACCAGTTGGCGCCCGGTGCGGCTGGGCAGGGTGCCGCTGAAGGTGTAGTAGCCGTTGGTGGCGGTCCGGCCGGTGGCGTACTCCGCCACGGGGTGGGCGAGGTCGAGGTCGGACCACTTGAGCGGCTGGGTGGGGTTGTAACCGCTGTTGGTGACGTAGAGCGTCATGACGCCCTGGTGGGGGGCGGTGACGCGGAAGTTGAAGGTGGTGACGCCCGCCTTGACGGTGGTGGCCGGCCAGTCCGTGCGGGCCATGTCGAGCGCCTTGTACTTGTCGCGGTTGGCCGAGCACAGCTTGCCGTCCGGGATGATCTGCCGGCTGCGGCCGTTGGCGTCCGCGATGTTGACCTCGTTCCAGTCGTAGAGCGGCTGGGTGCCGCTCATCGCGACGAGGTCCTTGCACACCTGGGACTGGGGGTGCTCCGGTCCCTCGGCGTAGCAGGCGGCGATCCGGCTGGTGGGGCCGTAGAGCGAACCGTGGGCGCCGGCGCTGCCGGCGGCCGTGACCACGACGCCGGCCGTCAGCGCGCCGACGGCCAGGAGTCTGCGGGTCCAGGACATGGTTCTCCTCGGGAGAGATCGGGTCGGTTGTGGGGGACGGCGCAAGCCCGGGGAGCGGCGGGCGGCACGGCGTGGACCCGACACGCCGTGACCGGAAGGGAGCTTAGATTGGCCTATACCAATTGACAAGGGGTCTGGTGTCCAACGGTTCTGACGGCTTGTCCGGCCGGAGGCCACCGGCCCGCGGTCGAGGGCGCGGTTCCTGTGCGGTTCCTGCGCGGGCGTGCACAGGTCGGCAGCCGGCAGCCGTGGGCAGCGGCCGGCGGCCGGTGGCCGGAGCTCAGGGGGTGTGGATTTCGCACGCCGGACCCGGATCGTGGTCGCAGCGGCTGACCGGCACGAGGGAGGCCAGGCCCCACAGGCCCAGGGCCAGGCCGCACAGGACGGGCACGACGACCGCGGCCCGCAGGGCGACGACCGCCTTGGTCCTGCCGTCCAGGCAGCGCACGGTCAGGTGCATCGCGGCCGGGATCCAGATCAGCATCACGGACATCGCCAGGAAGAACCACCCGTTGGTGCTCACCGCAGGATGATGCCCGCGGCGGGGCACCCCCATGCGCGAGCCGTGGCGCACCGTGTCGGCCGTGGGCCGGTGGCAGGAATTGGACGACAGCCTGCGCTTTCGGTGCTGTCGCGGCACGGGTGGGACGGCGGAGGATCGTCGGGGACACCTGTGCGGTGCCCGAGACCGCTCCGGAGGATCCACCGATGTCCCTGGCCGAACCAGCCCCGCCCGTCGACCGTGCGACCCCCGCCGCGGACCGGCACCGGACCGTGGCCGTCCGCCCTCCCGCCCCGCCCGCGGTCCCGGCTCCGGCCGTGGGGCGGGGCGCGGGCCGTCCGGCCGTGCCGCCCGTGCACCGGGCGGCGACCTTCACGTTCGAGTCGTCCGCGGAGTTCGCCGCCGTCATGGCGGACCACACCCTCGGCTACGTCTACAGCCGGATCGACAACCCGACCAGCGACACCTTCGCCGCGGCCGTCGCCGCGCTGGAGGGCGCGGAGGCCGGGCAGCCGTTCTCCTCGGGGATGGCCGCGATCACGACCACGCTGCTCGCCTTCCTCTCCGCGGGCGACCATGTCGTCGCGCAGCGCAGCCTGTACGGCGGCACGCACCACGTGCTCACCCGGCTGCTGCCGCGCTGGGGCATCGGGGTGTCCCTGGTCGACTCGCCGGGAGAGGCGGCCGCCGCGATGTCCGCCACCACCCGCCTGGTGTGGTGCGAGACGATCTCGAACCCGACCCTGCGTGTGGCGGACATCCCCGGCTTCGCCGAGGCCGCGCACCGGGGCGGCGCGCTGCTCGTCGTCGACTCGACCTTCGCCACGCCGTCCGTCTGCCGACCGCTCGCCCTGGGTGCCGACCTCGTGCTCCACTCCGCCACCAAGTACATCGGCGGGCACAGCGACGCCACGGGGGGAGTGGTCGTCGGCGACCGCCGCCACCTGGAGCCCGTCCGGGCCCTGCGGACCGAACTCGGCGGCACCCTGGCCCCGGACGAGGCGTTCCTGCTCCTGCGAGGACTGCAGACGCTGCCGCTGCGCGTCGAGCGGCAGAACCGCACCGCCGCGCTGCTGGCCGCCGCCCTGCACGGGCATCCGGCCGTCGCGGCGGTCGACTTCCCCGGACTCCCGGGCCACCCCGACCACGACCGCGCCGTCGCCCTGTTCGAACCCGGCCGGTTCGGCGGCATCGTCACCGTCACCCCGTACGGCGGCGCGGAGACCGCGCAACGGCTCTGCGACAGCCTGCGGCTGTGCGACATCGTCACCTCCCTCGGCGGCACGACCACCGGCGTGTCCCACGTGGCGTCGACCAGCCACCGCCAGCTGGGGGAGGAGGAACTCGCTGCGGCGGGCATCGCACCCGGCGCGATCCGGATCGCGGTGGGCCTGGAGAACCCGGACGACCTCATCGCCGACTTCGCCGGCGCGCTCGGCGCGCTCGCCGCGCCGCCGCAGGCCGGCCGCGCCTGACGGACCCGGCGCGGGCGGACGCGCCGCCGCACGGTTGTCAGGGTGGCCCTGACGGCGCTAGCCTCCTGTCAGGGAACGCCTGACAGGAGGGGTGCGGCATGTCTGCTGCCACGGCCGAGCACGACGGCCTGCGATGCTCGTTCTGCGGCGCGTCCGAGGCCGAGGTCGACAAGCTGGTCACCGGGCCCGGGGTGTACATCTGCAACAAGTGCGTCGATCTGGCCGGCTCGATCGTGGCGGAGTACCTCGGGAAGCCGGTCGACCTCCGGCTCCCGCTGCGCAGCGAGATGACCGACGAGCAGGTGCTCGACCGGCTCCCGCGCGTCGCTGCGGTCGCGGACCAGGTGGAGGCGGACCTGCGGGGGTGGGTCCAGGAGCTCCGTCGGCGCGGTGTGACCTGGGCGAGGATCGGCGAGGCGCTCGGCATCACCCGCCAGTCGGCCTGGGGGCGGTTCTCCGGCGAGGAGTGACCCCCGGCGCGGGCGTGCGGCAGGGCGGGTTCGTGGCGGTCGCCCCGGGGCGGCGGCGTGGGGGGCGCCCGGTGTCGCGCGGAGGCTGCGTCGCCGCTCAGGCGATGCCGCCGTTGGCGAAGATGACCTGTCCGTTGACCCATCGGCCCGGGCCGGCGAGGAACGCGACGGTCTCGGCGATGTCCTCCGGCGTGGCGATGCGCTCCAGCGGGGGCTGCGCGGCCAGGCGGTCGAGGGTCTCCCGGTCCTTGCCGTCGAGGAAGAGCGGAGTGGCGGTGGGGCCGGGCGCGACCGCGTTGACGGTGATGTCGCGGCCGCGCATCTCGCGGGCCAGCACCAGGGTCATGGCCTCGACGGCGCCCTTGCTGGCGGCGTAGGCGGCGTAGCCGGGGGGTGCCAGCCGGGTGACCGAGGTGGAGAACGTGACGATGGCGCCGCCGCCCCGGACACGGCGGGCCGCCTGCTGGGTGACCACGAACGTGCCGCGGATGTTGGTGCGGTGCAGTCGGTCGAGCGCGTCCAGGTCGAAGTCGGCGACCGGTCCGAGGACCATGGCGCCGGCGGTGTGGACCACGACGTCGATCCCGCCGAAGGCGGCGCCGACCGCGTCGAAGGCCTCGGCCATCGCGGCCTCGTCGGCGACGTCGCCGGTCACGGCGATCGCCCGGCCGTCCGTCGCCCCGATGGCGGCGACGGTCTCCTCGGCGGCGGTCCTGTTGCCGGCGTAGTGGACGCCGACCGCCATGCCGTCGGCGGCGAGGCGTCGGGCGACGGCGCGGCCGATGCCGCCGGAGGCGCCGGTGACCAGGGCAACGCGTGCGGTGTCGGACATGGTGATGCCTTCTCTCTCTTATGAACGCCACGTCCATATAATCACGTTGTGAACGCTGCGTCCATATGTCATCGTGGACCCGGCGGGTCGACACGGGAGGTCAACGCATGCCGGAGCGCCCGGAGCAGGACGAGGCACCGAAGGTCCGGCGCGGCCGCGGCCGGCGCCCCGCGGCGGAGGTACGGGCCGACGCCCTCGACGCGGCCGGAGCCCTGCTGCTCGACAGGGGCATGGCCCAGTTCACCATCGAGGCCGTGGCCGACACGGCAGGCGTCAGCAGGACCACGATCTACAAGTGGTGGCCGTCGAAGGGCGCGCTCGCGCTCGACGGCTACTTCCACGCCGTCGAGTCCGCGCTGACCTTCCCCGACAGCGGCGACATCGAGGCGGACCTGCGGGCACAGCTCCGGGCGTTCGTCCACGTCGTCACCGAGACCCCTGCCGGGCGGGTGATCGCCGAACTCATCGGCCAGGCGCAGACCGACCCCGACCTGTCCGCCGCCCTGCTGGAACGCTACTCCGGCCCGCGCCGCGCGCTCGCGGTGGAGGCGATCGGGCAGGCCCGGTCACGCGGCGAACTGCGCGCCGGCATCGACCCCGAGGTCCTCGTCGACCAGCTCTGGGGCGCCTGCTACCACCGCCTGCTGATGCCCAACCTGCCGCTCACCCGGGCGTTCGCCGACAGCCTGGTCGACAACCTCGTACGCGGCATCAGGGCCTGACCCGCTTGCGGCGGCGGGCGGTTCCCTCCGCGGCCCCGGATTCCGGTACCGGAGGAGGGCCCGCCCGCGCGGCCCCGGTTGCGGTCGCGGCCCCGGCCCCGGCCCCGGTCGCTGTCGCTGTCGCTGTCGCGCGGAGGGTACCGGCGCCGCGGGTCGGACGCCAACGGTGGTTCCCGTGTTGCCCGGTGAGCCGTCCGGGTCGACCCTGAAGCGGGGGTTCGGAGCCCGCACGCGCGGCGCGCGTACGGCAGGACAGCAGGAGCGGCCATGACTCTCGTCCGCAGGAACCAGGCCATGCTGAGTCGCAAGGAGAAAGCCCAATACGTCCAGGCCGTGCTGAAGCTCAAGGAAACGGGCGTCTACGACAACTACATCACCGAGCACGCGGCGATCACCTACTACGGCCACGGCGGTCCGAGCTTCCTCCCCTGGCACAGGGAGTTCCTGCGGAGGTTCGAACTGGACCTGCAGAGCGTCAACCCCGGTGTCACCCTGCCCTACTGGGACTGGACGGTCGACAGGACCGAGAAGGCGTCGATCTGGGACGACGTCTTCATGGGCGGCAACGGGCGTCCGAGCGACGGAATGGTGACGACCGGGCGGTTCTCCGGGACGGAGGGCAACTGGAAGTGTCTCAGGATCGGCGTCGAACCCGATTACCTCACAAGGGAGTTCGGCGTTCAGAGCGATCACCTGCCGACCGGGGACGACGTCGACGAGTGCCTCCAGGTCCTCCCGTACGACGAACCGCCGTGGGACGCGAGGAGCAGGGCGAGCTTCCGCAACTTCCTCGAGGGCGGGATCGGGCCGAACATCCACAACCGGGTGCACCTGTGGGTCGGCGGACAGATGATCCCGCTGAGCTCGCCGAACGACCCGGTGTTCTTCCTGCACCACGCCAACACCGACCGCCTGTGGGCCCAGTGGCAGACCGATCAGCGGGCGCCGTACGAGCCGCAGGAAGGTGCCGAGCAGGGGCAGAACGCGGGCGACCCCATGATTCCCTGGGGCGGCGACACCACCATCGACAGCGTCCTGAACCACCGCGACCTCGACTACATGTACGACAGTGAAGATCCTCTCGCCGAAGGCGACCGCATGCTCCCGGGCGATGTCCTCTATCCCGGCGGCTCGCTGGAGTACCGGGACGGCAAACTCCTCCTGTACACCTTCGAGTACACGCCCGAGGGGGCCCTGGTACTGACCGACATCCGCAACAACCGGGAGATGTGGACCACCGGCCCGCTCCCCGGCATCCCCGGCCTGCTCAGGATGCAGCCGGAGGGCGACCTCGTCGTGTTCGACGGTGACGGCGTCACCAGGAGGTGGAGTTCGCAGACCGCGGGCAACCCCGGCAGCCGCTTCTACGTCACCTACCGCGGTACGGCGGCCATCTACGCCCCGGACCCCGATCGGGAGACCTGGTGGGAGCCGAAGGGCTGACCCGGCACAGGGCGGACGAAGGGGGGAGGCCCGGCCCCTGCCGCGTTCGGGGATCGTGGGGCGCGCGCTCTGTGGTGCGAATTCTGCCGTCGTTGTCCCCGATCGGGCCGGGCCGTGCGGCGGCAGGTGTGTGATCGCGCTCTGTAACCTGGTCGAGAGTGCGGGCCCCGGGGTGCAAGACTGGGATCATGACCCTCGACCGTCGCAGCCTCGGGCTGCCTGTTTTCTCCGAGCCCGCTGCCGAGCCGCCCCTCCCCGCGCAGAGCGGCGGCCGTCGGCCGTTGCCGGTGGAACAGGGCGCCGCCTTCCGTGAGCCGCCCGGTGAGGACGTGGTCGCGCCTGCCGCGGTCCGCCGCCCTCTCGCCGTCGACGACCTGACCTTCTCGGACCCGGACCGGCCGATCTGACCGGCGGTGGGTGGCCGGCCGTCCGGCAGGTCACCCATGTGTCATCCGGTGCGTACCCCGGCAGGGTCCGGGCCGGCGGGGCACCGTCCCGGGACGGACGCTGCGCCGGTGGCCGGTGGCCGGTGGCCGGTACCGATGACCGGTACCTGGCCGGTACTGATGAGCAGCAGGACCCGGCCGGGCCCGGCGGCCGGAGGGACGGCACCCCGCCGGGCCGCGGCGGCCTCGGCAGCAGCCCCGATCCGGGCCTCCGCGGCGCCGCGAACAGCCGGAGTCTGAGCCGCCGCCGACGGGCCGAGTACCTGCGCGGGGACCGCGGACTGTGTGCACCCGCGAGTGGCCTTACGCTTGGCGTCCCCATGCACATCCGAGGCGTGGACATCGTGGCCTAGGAGAGCGAACGTGGCACAGGGACGTAGCGGTATCAGGGGTGCCCGAATCGGGTCGGGGCCGATGGGCGAGCCCGAGCGTGGTGACCTCGCTCCTCGCACACTGGCGTCGTTCTGGTGCGGCAACGGCCACCACACGCAGCTGAGCTTCGCGGTCGAGGCCGTGGTCCCGGAGACGTGGGACTGCCCCCGGTGCGGGTTGCCTGCCGGCCCCGACCCGGACAACGTGCCCGTCGCCTCGGGCAACGCCCCCTACATGACGCACCTGGGCTACGTCCGGCAGCGCCGGACCCAGGAGGACGGCGAGATCCTGCTCAACGAGGCACTGGCCAAGCTGCGCGGGACGATCTGACCGTCCGGGACGGTGCCGGCCGGCTGTCCGGTCGCGCGGGAGCAGGCCCGGACCCGTCCGGAGCGTGCACGCTCCGACCGGGCCGGCCCCGGCCCGGTCGCTCCGCTGCCGGGGTTCACCGCAGGGTGAGCGGCGGCTCTGATGCGAGCCGGGTCGGCTTCTCGGGGTCGCGGACGCAGGAGAGGCCGGCGATGCGGGCATCTCGTACGCGACGGTGAAGAGCAGGTTGCGGCGGGCGACGAAGGTGCCGGTCGCCGGGTCGGTGCCGAGGTCGGTCATGCCCTCCCGGCTCTTCTCCTTCGCGGTCGGCGCGGGCAGCCGTCGGTGAACGCGCCTGCGGGAAAAGGTCTCTGACGGTGCGGCAGGCTGCGGCCCGCCGGTGCGGTCGGGGACGTCCGACAGCCGTCCGGACCGGAACGGACGTCTCGTCAGGCCGTCGGCCGGACGTTCGCCGGTGCCCCGTCGGCACCGCGCGTCACCGACGTCACCTTCGTGTCGGGCCGTCGAGCACGGCCACGCCGAGCGCGGCCGGCCGCCGGGCGACCGGGCGCCGGCCCCGCGGGTGCGGGGACGGGCCGGGCGCCCCGCCGCACGCCAGGACCGGCCGGTCGTGCCGGGTGGGGGAGGGTGCGGCGCGGAAGAGGCCTCTTGTCGACACGCGGCTGTCATGGTTTGATCACGACGGTTCTTGTGGGAGGCCGCCGGCGGTGGGCGCCGCACCGACGTGTGCGGGCACCGTGCGGACGGCGGGGTCGTGTCGGGGGTGATGGGCCTGTTCGCGGATGCTGATCCGGTCGGGGGAGTCGACGAGCCGACTCCGGCGGAGCTTCGGGACCTTCAGGCGCGTACGGACGCGTTGGCGCAGGACGTCGCCGTGATGCGGGAGCGGTTGAGGCAGCAGTCGGGCCTGCCCCGCGCCGTGCGGGGATCCCTGCCGGGCGTGGACGACGCCCTCGTGCAGGCGTCCCGGCGGATCGGGGCCGCGGCCGAGAGGCTGGCGCGGGTCCGCGCGGCCCAGTGGCCGGGTTCGTGCACGGCGTGGTGGGGGCTCTGTCCGAGCTGCGGATCGACGCTGAGCGCGGAGGACGGCTGCTCCTGGTGCGAGGAGTGCGGCGCCGGATGGGGCTACGACCGGTCGCAGGGGCCGTGCGGGGAACCGGGCGTCTTCCTGGCGATGGACGCGCAGGGCGGGACGGTCGTCGTGTGCGGCGGTCACGGCCGGTACATGCAGGAGCGCCTCGACGGCGGGCTGCTGCTGGAGATCCCCACGGTGTAGAGCTGCTGTCCCGACGGCACCCGATCGAGGACTCGTGCCGTCCCGGCTTCGGTCGGAGCGGGCTGGATCCGGCGCGGCCTCCACCCTGCTGGTGCCGAGGGTGGAGCAGGCGGTGCCGCGCCCGCACGTGCTGATGATCCGACCGGGACCGCGGCGGGAGCCGACGCTTTCGGCGCTGTGACCCCGCAGGGTGATGGTTGATGTGCGATCTGTGCCCGGGTGCGTACGGGGCGCTACCGTCTCCTTGCAGGAGGTGGCGTTCGATGGCGGAACCGCAGGTCTGTCCAGGGTGCAGTGGGCGGCGTGGCACGGAGAGGACCCGGCGCACGGTGGAGACCGACGGCCAGGGCGACCGGGTGGCGCGTGAGCACCGGTTCCGGTCGCCGTGCGGCCGGTGCGGCGGGGCGGGGGTGGTGTACGGATGAGGGCCGTGTTCCTGTGCCAGGAGTGCGCCACGCACTACCTGCCGCCGGAGGGTCTGGAGTACGGCGACGGTCCGGCGAGCCCGGTGTGGTGCTCGGTCTGCCAGGCGCGTGCGGCCGCGCTCGGCATTCCGGAACCGGCGCTCGCGCGGATGCTGGCGCTCCGCGCCGCCGAACAGCAGGCACGCCCCGCGGCCGACGAGCCGCGGCGCCCGGACGTGCGGCCGTCGCGTCCGGCCCGCACCCGTCGAGCGGGGACCGGTCCGGGCACCCGGAGCCGACTCGGCTGATCCGCCGGGCATGAGGACGCCCCGCACTCCTCCGGGAGGGCGGGGCGGTCTCGCATCCCGACCTCGGGCCCCGCTCGCGGTGGCCGCCGCACCTGTGCCCGTCGTGCGTGGAGTGCCTCGCGGCTGCCCCGGCGGTCGGGCCGCCGGTTGCTGTCCGCAGGCTGCTGTCGGCGGGGCGGGTGAAGGCGGTGATGAGGCCGCTCACGGCCGCGTCCGTCGATGCGGACTGCACGGATCCTCCGTTGTTTCCGGTGATAGCGGCGAACGGCTAGCGATTTGCGGAATCGACGGAAACGTTCAATGATTATCACTGGAAACGGGGTTGCGGTGAGGCCTGTCCGGCGCGGCGCGCCCCCGTCCGGCACTGCACCACAGGAGGCTTCCGTGATTGTCGTTACCGCTCCCACCGGCCGGATCGGCCACCAGGTCATCGATGCGCTGCTCGCCGACGGTCAGCCGCTCCGGGTGATCGCCCGTGACGCCGCCCGACTGGCTCCGCAGACGCGTGAGCGGGTGGAGGTGGTGCAGGGCTCGCACAGCGACCCCGAGGTGCTCGCCGAGGCGTTCAAGGGCGCCGACAGCGTCCTGTGGCTGGTGCCGCCCAACCCCCGCGCCGACGAGATCCATGACCACTACCTCGGCTTCACCCGCGCCGCCTGCGACGCCTTCAAGGCCCAGGGCGTCGAGCGCGTCGTCGGCATCACGAGCCTGGGCCGCGCCTACGGCAAGCACGCCGGTCTGCTGTCGCCCGCGTTCGCGATGGACGACATGATCGAGAGCGCCGGGGTGAACTACCGGGCTCTGGCCATGCCGTTCTTCATGGAGAACCTCTTCGGTCAGGTCGGGGCGATCGAGGCGCAGGGGATGTTCTTCCTGGCGAACTCCGCGGACCGTCCGCTGGCGATCGTCGCCACCCGGGACATCGCCGCAGTCGCCGCCGACCTGCTCTCCGACGGCTCCTGGACCGGGCAGGCCACCGTCCCGGTCGTCGGGGACGTGTTGTCCCCCGAGGCCATGGCGCAGGTCCTGTCCGAGGTGCTGGAGCGGCCGGTCCGCTTCCGGCAGGTCGGCGCGCAGGCGTACAAGGCCACGATGGCGCAGTACGGCCTGAGCGACGCCTGGGCGCAGGGCCTGGTCGACATGGCCGCCGCGCAGAACGACGGCATCTACGACGCGGAGCAGAGTGCGCTGGAATCGCCCGCCCCCACCGACTTCCGCCGGTGGTGTCAGGACGTGCTCAAGCCCGCCTTCCCGGCCTGAGCCGTCCCCCGCACCGGTCTGCGAGCATCGATGGGGGCAAGGGTTCGGGCGTGCGTGCCCGGCGGTGAGCCGCTCCGCCGGGCGGGCTGCGATCCGCGGTGGACGGGGTCGGCGTCCCGGCCCGGGCGGTGGCTCCCGGTGCTGCTCCGGTGGGCCGGTCCGAGGCGGGTGTTCAGTCGGAATCGAGAATCTGTTACCATCGGAAACGTGGAGACCGAGAAGCCTGCCGGCATCGACAAGCACCGAGAGCGGGTCATCGCCGCCGCGGCGAAGCTCCTCGCCGAGGGCGGCCGAGAGGCCGTCTCCACACGCGCCGTCAGCGCGGCGGCCGGCACTCAGGCCCCCACCATCTACCGCCTCTTCGGGGACAAGCAGGGACTGCTCGACGCCGTGGCCGCTCACGGGTGGGCCCGGCACCTGGAGGAGGAGGCCGCCATCCGGCCGACGGGTGACCCCGTCGAGGATCTGCGGACCGGCTGGGAACTGAACATCGCCTTCGCGCTCGCCAACCCCGCCCTGTACTGCCTCATGTACGGCGAACCCCGTCCGGGCGGGGCCGCCTCGCCCGCCGCAGCTGCCGCCTTCGCCCACCTCTCCTCGTACATCCGCAGCGTCGCCCAGGCGGGCCGCCTGAGCGTCGGCGAAGAGCGCGCAGCCCGACTCGTCCAGGCCGCCGGCAGCGGAACCGCGCTCGCACTGATCGCCACGGCCGGTGACCGGCGTGACCTCACCCTCTCCGACCTCGCCCGCGAGGCGGTCATCGCGGCCATCACCACCGGCCCGTCCACTGGGAGTTCGCCCGGCCCGGCCGGCGCCGCGGTCACCCTTCGGTCCGTCCTCCCGCAGACCTCCGCCCTGACCACCAACGAGCGCGGGCTCCTGGAGGACTGGCTCGACCGCATCGCCGGCGAGCGGCCGTAGCGGCTCTCACCCGGCTGCCGCCCGACCTCGTGACCCCGCGACCCCGGCATCCCCGGCCCCCGGAATCCCCGGGGACCGCGCGGGTGCCGGAGGCAGGATGCGGACGACGCGCTGACCGGCCGTGGGAACCGGCGCCGACTGCCCTGACCCGCGCGGCAGTCACGTGGAGCGATCAGGGGCGGCGAGGCTCGCGGGGACGAGGCCGGCGGCCGTCCTCGGGACGGCCGCCGGCCTCGTCCCCGCGAGCCTCGCCGCCCCTGGATCGCTCCACGTGACTGCCGCGCGGGTCAGGGCAGTCGGCGCCGGTTCCCACGGCCGGTCAGCGCGTCGTCCGCATCCTGCCTCCGGCACCCGCGCGGTCCCCGGGGATTCCGGGGGCCGGGGATGCCGGGGTCGCGGGGTCACGAGGTCGGGCGGCAGCCGGGTGAGAGCCGCTACGGCCGCTCGCCGGCGATGCGGTCGAGCCAGTCCTCCAGGAGCCCGCGCTCGTTGGTGGTCAGGGCGGAGGTCTGCGGGAGGACGGACCGAAGGGTGACCGCGGCGCCGGCCGGGCCGGGCGAACTCCCAGTGGACGGGCCGGTGGTGATGGCCGCGATGACCGCCTCGCGGGCGAGGTCGGAGAGGGTGAGGTCACGCCGGTCACCGGCCGTGGCGATCAGTGCGAGCGCGGTTCCGCTGCCGGCGGCCTGGACGAGTCGGGCTGCGCGCTCTTCGCCGACGCTCAGGCGGCCCGCCTGGGCGACGCTGCGGATGTACGAGGAGAGGTGGGCGAAGGCGGCAGCTGCGGCGGGCGAGGCGGCCCCGCCCGGACGGGGTTCGCCGTACATGAGGCAGTACAGGGCGGGGTTGGCGAGCGCGAAGGCGATGTTCAGTTCCCAGCCGGTCCGCAGATCCTCGACGGGGTCACCCGTCGGCCGGATGGCGGCCTCCTCCTCCAGGTGCCGGGCCCACCCGTGAGCGGCCACGGCGTCGAGCAGTCCCTGCTTGTCCCCGAAGAGGCGGTAGATGGTGGGGGCCTGAGTGCCGGCCGCCGCGCTGACGGCGCGTGTGGAGACGGCCTCTCGGCCGCCCTCGGCGAGGAGCTTCGCCGCGGCGGCGATGACCCGCTCTCGGTGCTTGTCGATGCCGGCAGGCTTCTCGGTCTCCACGTTTCCGATGGTAACAGATTCTCGATTCCGACTGAACACCCGCCTCGGACCGGCCCACCGGAGCAGCACCGGGAGCCACCGCCCGGGCCGGGACGCCGACCCCGTCCACCGCGGATCGCAGCCCGCCCGGCGGAGCGGCTCACCGCCGGGCACGCACGCCCGAACCCTTGCCCCCATCGATGCTCGCAGACCGGTGCGGGGGACGGCTCAGGCCGGGAAGGCGGGCTTGAGCACGTCCTGACACCACCGGCGGAAGTCGGTGGGGGCGGGCGATTCCAGCGCACTCTGCTCCGCGTCGTAGATGCCGTCGTTCTGCGCGGCGGCCATGTCGACCAGGCCCTGCGCCCAGGCGTCGCTCAGGCCGTACTGCGCCATCGTGGCCTTGTACGCCTGCGCGCCGACCTGCCGGAAGCGGACCGGCCGCTCCAGCACCTCGGACAGGACCTGCGCCATGGCCTCGGGGGACAACACGTCCCCGACGACCGGGACGGTGGCCTGCCCGGTCCAGGAGCCGTCGGAGAGCAGGTCGGCGGCGACTGCGGCGATGTCCCGGGTGGCGACGATCGCCAGCGGACGGTCCGCGGAGTTCGCCAGGAAGAACATCCCCTGCGCCTCGATCGCCCCGACCTGACCGAAGAGGTTCTCCATGAAGAACGGCATGGCCAGAGCCCGGTAGTTCACCCCGGCGCTCTCGATCATGTCGTCCATCGCGAACGCGGGCGACAGCAGACCGGCGTGCTTGCCGTAGGCGCGGCCCAGGCTCGTGATGCCGACGACGCGCTCGACGCCCTGGGCCTTGAAGGCGTCGCAGGCGGCGCGGGTGAAGCCGAGGTAGTGGTCATGGATCTCGTCGGCGCGGGGGTTGGGCGGCACCAGCCACAGGACGCTGTCGGCGCCCTTGAACGCCTCGGCGAGCACCTCGGGGTCGCTGTGCGAGCCCTGCACCACCTCCACCCGCTCACGCGTCTGCGGAGCCAGTCGGGCGGCGTCACGGGCGATCACCCGGAGCGGCTGACCGTCGGCGAGCAGCGCATCGATGACCTGGTGGCCGATCCGGCCGGTGGGAGCGGTAACGACAATCACGGAAGCCTCCTGTGGTGCAGTGCCGGACGGGGGCGCGCCGCGCCGGACAGGCCTCACCGCAACCCCGTTTCCAGTGATAATCATTGAACGTTTCCGTCGATTCCGCAAATCGCTAGCCGTTCGCCGCTATCACCGGAAACAACGGAGGATCCGTGCAGTCCGCATCGACGGACGCGGCCGTGAGCGGCCTCATCACCGCCTTCACCCGCCCCGCCGACAGCAGCCTGCGGACAGCAACCGGCGGCCCGACCGCCGGGGCAGCCGCGAGGCACTCCACGCACGACGGGCACAGGTGCGGCGGCCACCGCGAGCGGGGCCCGAGGTCGGGATGCGAGACCGCCCCGCCCTCCCGGAGGAGTGCGGGGCGTCCTCATGCCCGGCGGATCAGCCGAGTCGGCTCCGGGTGCCCGGACCGGTCCCCGCTCGACGGGTGCGGGCCGGACGCGACGGCCGCACGTCCGGGCGCCGCGGCTCGTCGGCCGCGGGGCGTGCCTGCTGTTCGGCGGCGCGGAGCGCCAGCATCCGCGCGAGCGCCGGTTCCGAATGCCGAGCGCGGCCGCACGCGCCTGGCAGACCGAGCACCACACCGGGCTCGCCGGACCGTCGCCGTACTCCAGACCCTCCGGCGGCAGGTAGTGCGTGGCGCACTCCTGGCACAGGAACACGGCCCTCATCCGTACACCACCCCCGCCCCGCCGCACCGGCCGCACGGCGACCGGAACCGGTGCTCACGCGCCACCCGGTCGCCCTGGCCGTCGGTCTCCACCGTGCGCCGGGTCCTCTCCGTGCCACGCCGCCCACTGCACCCTGGACAGACCTGCGGTTCCGCCATCGAACGCCACCTCCTGCAAGGAGACGGTAGCGCCCCGTACGCACCCGGGCACAGATCGCACATCAACCATCACCCTGCGGGGTCACAGCGCCGAAAGCGTCGGCTCCCGCCGCGGTCCCGGTCGGATCATCAGCACGTGCGGGCGCGGCACCGCCTGCTCCACCCTCGGCACCAGCAGGGTGGAGGCCGCGCCGGATCCAGCCCGCTCCGACCGAAGCCGGGACGGCACGAGTCCTCGATCGGGTGCCGTCGGGACAGCAGCTCTACACCGTGGGGATCTCCAGCAGCAGCCCGCCGTCGAGGCGCTCCTGCATGTACCGGCCGTGACCGCCGCACACGACGACCGTCCCGCCCTGCGCGTCCATCGCCAGGAAGACGCCCGGTTCCCCGCACGGCCCCTGCGACCGGTCGTAGCCCCATCCGGCGCCGCACTCCTCGCACCAGGAGCAGCCGTCCTCCGCGCTCAGCGTCGATCCGCAGCTCGGACAGAGCCCCCACCACGCCGTGCACGAACCCGGCCACTGGGCCGCGCGGACCCGCGCCAGCCTCTCGGCCGCGGCCCCGATCCGCCGGGACGCCTGCACGAGGGCGTCGTCCACGCCCGGCAGGGATCCCCGCACGGCGCGGGGCAGGCCCGACTGCTGCCTCAACCGCTCCCGCATCACGGCGACGTCCTGCGCCAACGCGTCCGTACGCGCCTGAAGGTCCCGAAGCTCCGCCGGAGTCGGCTCGTCGACTCCCCCGACCGGATCAGCATCCGCGAACAGGCCCATCACCCCCGACACGACCCCGCCGTCCGCACGGTGCCCGCACACGTCGGTGCGGCGCCCACCGCCGGCGGCCTCCCACAAGAACCGTCGTGATCAAACCATGACAGCCGCGTGTCGACAAGAGGCCTCTTCCGCGCCGCACCCTCCCCCACCCGGCACGACCGGCCGGTCCTGGCGTGCGGCGGGGCGCCCGGCCCGTCCCCGCACCCGCGGGGCCGGCGCCCGGTCGCCCGGCGGCCGGCCGCGCTCGGCGTGGCCGTGCTCGACGGCCCGACACGAAGGTGACGTCGGTGACGCGCGGTGCCGACGGGGCACCGGCGAACGTCCGGCCGACGGCCTGACGAGACGTCCGTTCCGGTCCGGACGGCTGTCGGACGTCCCCGACCGCACCGGCGGGCCGCAGCCTGCCGCACCGTCAGAGACCTTTTCCCGCAGGCGCGTTCACCGACGGCTGCCCGCGCCGACCGCGAAGGAGAAGAGCCGGGAGGGCATGACCGACCTCGGCACCGACCCGGCGACCGGCACCTTCGTCGCCCGCCGCAACCTGCTCTTCACCGTCGCGTACGAGATGCCCGCATCGCCGGCCTCTCCTGCGTCCGCGACCCCGAGAAGCCGACCCGGCTCGCATCAGAGCCGCCGCTCACCCTGCGGTGAACCCCGGCAGCGGAGCGACCGGGCCGGGGCCGGCCCGGTCGGAGCGTGCACGCTCCGGACGGGTCCGGGCCTGCTCCCGCGCGACCGGACAGCCGGCCGGCACCGTCCCGGACGGTCAGATCGTCCCGCGCAGCTTGGCCAGTGCCTCGTTGAGCAGGATCTCGCCGTCCTCCTGGGTCCGGCGCTGCCGGACGTAGCCCAGGTGCGTCATGTAGGGGGCGTTGCCCGAGGCGACGGGCACGTTGTCCGGGTCGGGGCCGGCAGGCAACCCGCACCGGGGGCAGTCCCACGTCTCCGGGACCACGGCCTCGACCGCGAAGCTCAGCTGCGTGTGGTGGCCGTTGCCGCACCAGAACGACGCCAGTGTGCGAGGAGCGAGGTCACCACGCTCGGGCTCGCCCATCGGCCCCGACCCGATTCGGGCACCCCTGATACCGCTACGTCCCTGTGCCACGTTCGCTCTCCTAGGCCACGATGTCCACGCCTCGGATGTGCATGGGGACGCCAAGCGTAAGGCCACTCGCGGGTGCACACACAGTCCGCGGTCCCCGCGCAGGTACTCGGCCCGTCGGCGGCGGCTCAGACTCCGGCTGTTCGCGGCGCCGCGGAGGCCCGGATCGGGGCTGCTGCCGAGGCCGCCGCGGCCCGGCGGGGTGCCGTCCCTCCGGCCGCCGGGCCCGGCCGGGTCCTGCTGCTCATCAGTACCGGCCAGGTACCGGTCATCGGTACCGGCCACCGGCCACCGGCCACCGGCGCAGCGTCCGTCCCGGGACGGTGCCCCGCCGGCCCGGACCCTGCCGGGGTACGCACCGGATGACACATGGGTGACCTGCCGGACGGCCGGCCACCCACCGCCGGTCAGATCGGCCGGTCCGGGTCCGAGAAGGTCAGGTCGTCGACGGCGAGAGGGCGGCGGACCGCGGCAGGCGCGACCACGTCCTCACCGGGCGGCTCACGGAAGGCGGCGCCCTGTTCCACCGGCAACGGCCGACGGCCGCCGCTCTGCGCGGGGAGGGGCGGCTCGGCAGCGGGCTCGGAGAAAACAGGCAGCCCGAGGCTGCGACGGTCGAGGGTCATGATCCCAGTCTTGCACCCCGGGGCCCGCACTCTCGACCAGGTTACAGAGCGCGATCACACACCTGCCGCCGCACGGCCCGGCCCGATCGGGGACAACGACGGCAGAATTCGCACCACAGAGCGCGCGCCCCACGATCCCCGAACGCGGCAGGGGCCGGGCCTCCCCCTCGTCCGCCCTGTGCCGGGTCAGCCCTTCGGCTCCCACCAGGTCTCCCGATCGGGGTCCGGGGCGTAGATGGCCGCCGTACCGCGGTAGGTGACGTAGAAGCGGCTGCCGGGGTTGCCCGCGGTCTGCGAACTCCACCTCCTGGTGACGCCGTCACCGTCGAACACGACGAGGTCGCCCTCCGGCTGCATCCTGAGCAGGCCGGGGATGCCGGGGAGCGGGCCGGTGGTCCACATCTCCCGGTTGTTGCGGATGTCGGTCAGTACCAGGGCCCCCTCGGGCGTGTACTCGAAGGTGTACAGGAGGAGTTTGCCGTCCCGGTACTCCAGCGAGCCGCCGGGATAGAGGACATCGCCCGGGAGCATGCGGTCGCCTTCGGCGAGAGGATCTTCACTGTCGTACATGTAGTCGAGGTCGCGGTGGTTCAGGACGCTGTCGATGGTGGTGTCGCCGCCCCAGGGAATCATGGGGTCGCCCGCGTTCTGCCCCTGCTCGGCACCTTCCTGCGGCTCGTACGGCGCCCGCTGATCGGTCTGCCACTGGGCCCACAGGCGGTCGGTGTTGGCGTGGTGCAGGAAGAACACCGGGTCGTTCGGCGAGCTCAGCGGGATCATCTGTCCGCCGACCCACAGGTGCACCCGGTTGTGGATGTTCGGCCCGATCCCGCCCTCGAGGAAGTTGCGGAAGCTCGCCCTGCTCCTCGCGTCCCACGGCGGTTCGTCGTACGGGAGGACCTGGAGGCACTCGTCGACGTCGTCCCCGGTCGGCAGGTGATCGCTCTGAACGCCGAACTCCCTTGTGAGGTAATCGGGTTCGACGCCGATCCTGAGACACTTCCAGTTGCCCTCCGTCCCGGAGAACCGCCCGGTCGTCACCATTCCGTCGCTCGGACGCCCGTTGCCGCCCATGAAGACGTCGTCCCAGATCGACGCCTTCTCGGTCCTGTCGACCGTCCAGTCCCAGTAGGGCAGGGTGACACCGGGGTTGACGCTCTGCAGGTCCAGTTCGAACCTCCGCAGGAACTCCCTGTGCCAGGGGAGGAAGCTCGGACCGCCGTGGCCGTAGTAGGTGATCGCCGCGTGCTCGGTGATGTAGTTGTCGTAGACGCCCGTTTCCTTGAGCTTCAGCACGGCCTGGACGTATTGGGCTTTCTCCTTGCGACTCAGCATGGCCTGGTTCCTGCGGACGAGAGTCATGGCCGCTCCTGCTGTCCTGCCGTACGCGCGCCGCGCGTGCGGGCTCCGAACCCCCGCTTCAGGGTCGACCCGGACGGCTCACCGGGCAACACGGGAACCACCGTTGGCGTCCGACCCGCGGCGCCGGTACCCTCCGCGCGACAGCGACAGCGACAGCGACCGGGGCCGGGGCCGGGGCCGCGACCGCAACCGGGGCCGCGCGGGCGGGCCCTCCTCCGGTACCGGAATCCGGGGCCGCGGAGGGAACCGCCCGCCGCCGCAAGCGGGTCAGGCCCTGATGCCGCGTACGAGGTTGTCGACCAGGCTGTCGGCGAACGCCCGGGTGAGCGGCAGGTTGGGCATCAGCAGGCGGTGGTAGCAGGCGCCCCAGAGCTGGTCGACGAGGACCTCGGGGTCGATGCCGGCGCGCAGTTCGCCGCGTGACCGGGCCTGCCCGATCGCCTCCACCGCGAGCGCGCGGCGCGGGCCGGAGTAGCGTTCCAGCAGGGCGGCGGACAGGTCGGGGTCGGTCTGCGCCTGGCCGATGAGTTCGGCGATCACCCGCCCGGCAGGGGTCTCGGTGACGACGTGGACGAACGCCCGGAGCTGTGCCCGCAGGTCCGCCTCGATGTCGCCGCTGTCGGGGAAGGTCAGCGCGGACTCGACGGCGTGGAAGTAGCCGTCGAGCGCGAGCGCGCCCTTCGACGGCCACCACTTGTAGATCGTGGTCCTGCTGACGCCTGCCGTGTCGGCCACGGCCTCGATGGTGAACTGGGCCATGCCCCTGTCGAGCAGCAGGGCTCCGGCCGCGTCGAGGGCGTCGGCCCGTACCTCCGCCGCGGGGCGCCGGCCGCGGCCGCGCCGGACCTTCGGTGCCTCGTCCTGCTCCGGGCGCTCCGGCATGCGTTGACCTCCCGTGTCGACCCGCCGGGTCCACGATGACATATGGACGCAGCGTTCACAACGTGATTATATGGACGTGGCGTTCATAAGAGAGAGGGCATCACCATGTCCGACACCGCACGCGTTGCCCTGGTCACCGGCGCCTCCGGCGGCATCGGCCGCGCCGTCGCCCGACGCCTCGCCGCCGACGGCATGGCGGTCGGCGTCCACTACGCCGGCAACAGGACCGCCGCCGAGGAGACCGTCGCCGCCATCGGGGCGACGGACGGCCGGGCGATCGCCGTGACCGGCGACGTCGCCGACGAGGCCGCGATGGCCGAGGCCTTCGACGCGGTCGGCGCCGCCTTCGGCGGGATCGACGTCGTGGTCCACACCGCCGGCGCCATGGTCCTCGGACCGGTCGCCGACTTCGACCTGGACGCGCTCGACCGACTGCACCGCACCAACATCCGCGGCACGTTCGTGGTCACCCAGCAGGCGGCCCGCCGTGTCCGGGGCGGCGGCGCCATCGTCACGTTCTCCACCTCGGTCACCCGGCTGCACCCCGGCTACGCCGCCTACGCCGCCAGCAGGGCGCCGTCGAGGCCATGACCCTGGTGCTGGCCCGCGAGATGCGCGGCCGCGACATCACCGTCAACGCGGTCGCGCCCGGCCCCACCGCCACTCCGCTCTTCCTCGACGGCAAGGACCGGGAGACCCTCGACCGCCTGGCCGCGCAGCCCCCGCTGGAGCGCATCGCCACGCCGGAGGACATCGCCGAGACCGTCGCGTTCCTCGCCGGCCCGGGCCGATGGGTCAACGGACAGGTCATCTTCGCCAACGGCGGCATCGCCTGAGCGGCGACGCAGCCTCCGCGCGACACCGGGCGCCCCCCACGCCGCCGCCCCGGGGCGACCGCCACGAACCCGCCCTGCCGCACGCCCGCGCCGGGGGTCACTCCTCGCCGGAGAACCGCCCCCAGGCCGACTGGCGGGTGATGCCGAGCGCCTCGCCGATCCTCGCCCAGGTCACACCGCGCCGACGGAGCTCCTGGACCCACCCCCGCAGGTCCGCCTCCACCTGGTCCGCGACCGCAGCGACGCGCGGGAGCCGGTCGAGCACCTGCTCGTCGGTCATCTCGCTGCGCAGCGGGAGCCGGAGGTCGACCGGCTTCCCGAGGTACTCCGCCACGATCGAGCCGGCCAGATCGACGCACTTGTTGCAGATGTACACCCCGGGCCCGGTGACCAGCTTGTCGACCTCGGCCTCGGACGCGCCGCAGAACGAGCATCGCAGGCCGTCGTGCTCGGCCGTGGCAGCAGACATGCCGCACCCCTCCTGTCAGGCGTTCCCTGACAGGAGGCTAGCGCCGTCAGGGCCACCCTGACAACCGTGCGGCGGCGCGTCCGCCCGCGCCGGGTCCGTCAGGCGCGGCCGGCCTGCGGCGGCGCGGCGAGCGCGCCGAGCGCGCCGGCGAAGTCGGCGATGAGGTCGTCCGGGTTCTCCAGGCCCACCGCGATCCGGATCGCGCCGGGTGCGATGCCCGCCGCAGCGAGTTCCTCCTCCCCCAGCTGGCGGTGGCTGGTCGACGCCACGTGGGACACGCCGGTGGTCGTGCCGCCGAGGGAGGTGACGATGTCGCACAGCCGCAGGCTGTCGCAGAGCCGTTGCGCGGTCTCCGCGCCGCCGTACGGGGTGACGGTGACGATGCCGCCGAACCGGCCGGGTTCGAACAGGGCGACGGCGCGGTCGTGGTCGGGGTGGCCCGGGAGTCCGGGGAAGTCGACCGCCGCGACGGCCGGATGCCCGTGCAGGGCGGCGGCCAGCAGCGCGGCGGTGCGGTTCTGCCGCTCGACGCGCAGCGGCAGCGTCTGCAGTCCTCGCAGGAGCAGGAACGCCTCGTCCGGGGCCAGGGTGCCGCCGAGTTCGGTCCGCAGGGCCCGGACGGGCTCCAGGTGGCGGCGGTCGCCGACGACCACTCCCCCCGTGGCGTCGCTGTGCCCGCCGATGTACTTGGTGGCGGAGTGGAGCACGAGGTCGGCACCCAGGGCGAGCGGTCGGCAGACGGACGGCGTGGCGAAGGTCGAGTCGACGACGAGCAGCGCGCCGCCCCGGTGCGCGGCCTCGGCGAAGCCGGGGATGTCCGCCACACGCAGGGTCGGGTTCGAGATCGTCTCGCACCACACCAGGCGGGTGGTGGCGGACATCGCGGCGGCCGCCTCTCCCGGCGAGTCGACCAGGGACACCCCGATGCCCCAGCGCGGCAGCAGCCGGGTGAGCACGTGGTGCGTGCCGCCGTACAGGCTGCGCTGCGCGACGACATGGTCGCCCGCGGAGAGGAAGGCGAGCAGCGTGGTCGTGATCGCGGCCATCCCCGAGGAGAACGGCTGCCCGGCCTCCGCGCCCTCCAGCGCGGCGACGGCCGCGGCGAAGGTGTCGCTGGTCGGGTTGTCGATCCGGCTGTAGACGTAGCCGAGGGTGTGGTCCGCCATGACGGCGGCGAACTCCGCGGACGACTCGAACGTGAAGGTCGCCGCCCGGTGCACGGGCGGCACGGCCGGACGGCCCGCGCCCCGCCCCACGGCCGGAGCCGGGACCGCGGGCGGGGCGGGAGGGCGGACGGCCACGGTCCGGTGCCGGTCCGCGGCGGGGGTCGCACGGTCGACGGGCGGGGCTGGTTCGGCCAGGGACATCGGTGGATCCTCCGGAGCGGTCTCGGGCACCGCACAGGTGTCCCCGACGATCCTCCGCCGTCCCACCCGTGCCGCGACAGCACCGAAAGCGCAGGCTGTCGTCCAATTCCTGCCACCGGCCCACGGCCGACACGGTGCGCCACGGCTCGCGCATGGGGGTGCCCCGCCGCGGGCATCATCCTGCGGTGAGCACCAACGGGTGGTTCTTCCTGGCGATGTCCGTGATGCTGATCTGGATCCCGGCCGCGATGCACCTGACCGTGCGCTGCCTGGACGGCAGGACCAAGGCGGTCGTCGCCCTGCGGGCCGCGGTCGTCGTGCCCGTCCTGTGCGGCCTGGCCCTGGGCCTGTGGGGCCTGGCCTCCCTCGTGCCGGTCAGCCGCTGCGACCACGATCCGGGTCCGGCGTGCGAAATCCACACCCCCTGAGCTCCGGCCACCGGCCGCCGGCCGCTGCCCACGGCTGCCGGCTGCCGACCTGTGCACGCCCGCGCAGGAACCGCACAGGAACCGCGCCCTCGACCGCGGGCCGGTGGCCTCCGGCCGGACAAGCCGTCAGAACCGTTGGACACCAGACCCCTTGTCAATTGGTATAGGCCAATCTAAGCTCCCTTCCGGTCACGGCGTGTCGGGTCCACGCCGTGCCGCCCGCCGCTCCCCGGGCTTGCGCCGTCCCCCACAACCGACCCGATCTCTCCCGAGGAGAACCATGTCCTGGACCCGCAGACTCCTGGCCGTCGGCGCGCTGACGGCCGGCGTCGTGGTCACGGCCGCCGGCAGCGCCGGCGCCCACGGTTCGCTCTACGGCCCCACCAGCCGGATCGCCGCCTGCTACGCCGAGGGACCGGAGCACCCCCAGTCCCAGGTGTGCAAGGACCTCGTCGCGATGAGCGGCACCCAGCCGCTCTACGACTGGAACGAGGTCAACATCGCGGACGCCAACGGCCGCAGCCGGCAGATCATCCCGGACGGCAAGCTGTGCTCGGCCAACCGCGACAAGTACAAGGCGCTCGACATGGCCCGCACGGACTGGCCGGCCACCACCGTCAAGGCGGGCGTCACCACCTTCAACTTCCGCGTCACCGCCCCCCACCAGGGCGTCATGACGCTCTACGTCACCAACAGCGGTTACAACCCCACCCAGCCGCTCAAGTGGTCCGACCTCGACCTCGCCCACCCCGTGGCGGAGTACGCCACCGGCCGGACCGCCACCAACGGCTACTACACCTTCAGCGGCACCCTGCCCAGCCGCACCGGGCGCCAACTGGTGTACCAGGTGTGGCAGCGGACCGACAGCCCGGAGGCGTTCTACGGCTGCGCCGACGTCGACTTCGGCGGCACCGCCGGTGCCGCCGCCCTCGCGGCGGCCGCCCCGGGCAACCCGACCGAGCAGCAGCTCGCCGCCGACGCCGGCCGGTCCACGGCCCGCCACGACCACGGCGTGACCGCCGCCGGAGCGCAGGCCGCCGCCCCCGCGTCGGCCTCCTTCACCACCGCCTCGGCCTCCTCCACCGCCATGCTGGGCGTGGTGGGCATCGCGCTGGTGTCGGCGGGCGCATCCGGCGTCCTCCTGTACCGCCGCATGCGGACCGCCGCCGTGCCCGCGTAGCCCGCACCGTCTCGGCCGGGGCCCGTCGGACGCACGGTGCGTCCGACGGGCCCCGGGCGCGGAGGCGCCGGATCGCGCGGGCGGCCCCGGCCCGCGGGGCTACGCCTCGGCGCGGACGGCTTCGGGGCCGAGAGGCACCCCGTTGGAGCGCAGGACGTCGCGAACGTCGAGGATCAGCGGGAACACCTCGTGGTTGCGGTCCTCGCCCTGCTCGTCCCAGGCCCGCTGCTCGGCCTCGACCGCCGTCCGGTCCTGGGCGAAGACCCGCTCGGTGAAGCGCCGGATCAGCGGCCACGCCAGGTGGATCACGCCGGGCACCGGCGGCTTCGCGATCATCAGCAGGCCGTAGGCGTGGCAGGTGCGCTGCTCCGCGTCCTCCGGCACGTAAGCCGCCCAGAGGGAGAACGCCGGGAGGTCGGCACCCTCGGGAACGTCCTGGAGGGTCTGGTACGGGTACTCGGTGCGGATGGTGACGACGTCGGGCCTCTCCCGTCCGCCGATCCCCTCGGCGGACAGGAGGCCGGCTCCGCGGTCCTTCCTGCCGCCGGCGGGGACGAAGAGGTAACGGGCCTCGACGGACCGCGGACCGCTCTCGTAGCCGAGGAGTTCGGGCTGGATCCTGCCCAGCACGCCCCGGTGCAGGAACTGGTGGTTCATGTCGAGCAGGTTCTCGTGCATGAACGAGTAGTGGCACCGCACGGTGCGGGAGAAGGTCATCGTCCGGTGCGAGGCCGCGTCGTACTGCGGCAGCACGGGGAACGGCGCCGTCTCGGCCTTCGCCGGGTCGCCGGGGAAGACGAACACCAGGCCGTATGCCTCACGGACCGGGTACGACCGCACGCCGCGCGGCGGCCGCTCGCACCCCTTGGGCAGGTACGGGATCTGCGAGATGTGGCCGTTCCCGCGGTAGGCCCAGGCGTGGTAGCAGCAGCGCAGCACGTCGCCCTCCACGACGCCCATGCTCAGCGGCACCTGGCGGTGGGCGCAGCGGTCCTCCAGGGCGTAGACCCGGCCGCTCCGGCCGCGGTAGAGCGCGATCCGCTCACCGGCGAAGACGGCGGCGAAGGTGCGCCCCTTGGCGACCTTCCGGGCGACGGCCACGGGATACCAGAAGTCCGGGTCGATCCCGATGCGTCGCAGGTCGGTGACGGCGTCGCCGCGGTCGTTCACCCGCCGCGGCGGGAGCCCCGGCGTTCCGCCGACGGGGTGCCGGTCCGTTCCGGGTCGGGCGTCGGTCATCTCCTGCTCCCTTGCGCTCGGGCCGGGAGGACGCAGCCGCACCGGTCGCCGGGTGTCCGGGATGCGCGTGCGCGGCGCGGCCGGGAGGCCCGCCGCCGGGCCGCGCGGGCGGCCGTCGATCGGCGGGCGCTCCCCGCGGCATCGCGTCGATCCGGCATCCCGGGGGCCGGGGGCGATCCGCCGGCCGCGTGGGACTTCCACCTCCCCACGGTGACCGCGGGCCGCAGGAACGGCAACCGCGGCAGTCCGCGGCCCGCGCCGGGGTGTCCGGCCGGGCCGGCCCCGGCACCGCACCCACCCGGGGACGGCCGCGCACAGCCGCGGTCGGGCCCGGACGGACCACTGCCGCCTACTCGAAGAACTTCAGGCTCCAGCCGGTGTCCGTGGTCGGACCGGGGACGTTGGCGCGGCTGTAGGTGGTGTTGCCCCACCAGGCGAAGGTGCCGGTGTACCAGTACCGGTTCGCCCACGCGTAGGGCGTGCCCTTCGGGACGGCGTGGAACATCAGCGGGAACGCCGGGCCGGCGGGCGGGCTCGTGCCGATGTCGCCGTTCAGCAGCACGAAGCTGTGGTGGCCGGGACCGTCGACGTGCAGCGTCGGATCCCAACCGGCCATCATCGTCGAGCGGTTGGAGCCGAAGAGGCAGCCGTTGGACTTGTACCAGTCCCACACGTACGTCGGGTCGCCGCCCGCCCGGAGCCTCAGGTCGGCCAGGCAGTACTGGTCGCTCCAACTTCCGTTCGCGGAGTAGGTGATGTGCAGTTGCCCGTTCGGGTCCCTGATGGGCTCGGGCCCTTCGTTGATGAACGGGTTGCCGACCACGCGCTCCCAGCCCTCCCGTGGCTGCGAGATGACGTACCGCGCGCCGGTCGGCGCGGTCGGGCCGTTCATCCGCGCGATGTAGAGGTTCTGCTCGACGTCGGTGGTGCCGGCCCAGCCCGACCACACGAACCAGCGCTGCCCGTTGAAGGTGAACATGCTCCCGTCGATGGCCCACCGGTCGTCCGGCAGCGCCAGCTTCGTCTCGGCGGTGTAGCCACTGTCGGGGGCGGCGGAGCTGATGACGTACATCCGGTGGGCCGCGCCGCGTCCGGCCGTGAAGTAGATGTAGTAGCGACCGCCGTCCGTCACGATCTCCGGGGCCCAGACCTCACCGCGGCCGGCGGTGTCCGACCACACCTGCCGGGCGGGCGCCGAGGCCAGTCCGGCGGTCGACGAGGCCTGCCGCACGGCGATCCCGCCGTTGGCCGACTGCACCGACACGTACGTGCCGCCGACCCGGAGCACGCTCGGGTCCGCGGCCCGCAGGCCGGTCTGGCCCGCCCCGGCGGGCTCGGCGAACGACACGGACAGCACGGCGGCGAGCACGCCCGAGAGCACGGCGGCGGCGACACCGGAGAGACGGCGGGAGAGCTTCATGGTCCCCGATCCTTCGTCGGTCCTCGGCATCGGCTCCGCGCCGCCGTGCCGCCGGCCGACCGCGCCGCCGGGGAACCCGGGCACGGGGACGACGTCTGCTCAGGACCGCATCGCAGAGGGCGGGGAGGCGCCCCGGCCCGACGTCGGCCTGCCGCTTCCGGCCGGCTTTTACATCGATGGAAGAGCGCTCTCGCAGCATCCCGATCAGCGCTGGGCATGTCAATACTTTCGGCGGCCGCGCCCCCGGCATCCGTGCCGCGGCACACACGCCGGCGCCCCCAGCGGCACCCACCCGAGACGATGCGGGACCGCCGTGGACCACCGAGTCGGGGGCCGGGGCCCGGGCCGCCCATCGGTGACCGCATCCGTCAGGACAATCGACGACCCCTGCCACGTCACCGCCCTCACGGTGCTCCCGCGGTCGATCCGGGGCAGCGGCGGCGCGCCGCCCTAACCCCTGCCGCCTGCTCCTATGGCGGACGACAGGTCTTCGGCGGACCCCACCGGGCAGAGCCTGCCGTTGCGGAGGGCGGCGAATATCGACACCTGGTCCGACCACTCGATGACCAGGCGGTCGTTGCCGCGTACGTAGCAGTTGCGGCCCCACACACTGCCGCGCCCCGCGAGCTCCGGGAAGCCGGCCGTCCCGGGGGACAGCACACGCGACCAGCCGGCTCGCTCGATCTCAAGATCCCAGAAGCCCGGGCCAGCAATCATGAGTACCTCCTTCCGGATGCACGATACCTGCACATCCCGGGCCGATTCCGGACACGTCCGGCTGCCGGCCCTCCGCCCCGGAACGCCGGGCCCGTGACGGCGGCCCCGGCCGGCCCTCCGGTGCACCGCCGCCCGCGCTCCGGGTCGTCCGGGCCCCAGCCCGCCCGCGGTGACCTGCCCGCCCGCGGCAGGTCCCGTCGAGGTCCGGTGGGCGGTGCGCATCCCCCGGTGGGACGGGCAGGGGCACACCGGTGTCCGCCCATGACCTCGGCCGCGGGCCGCCGGCGATCCCGGCCGTTCGGGGACCGCTCCCGCACCGCGGTCGTCCTCGACGCCGTCGTGCGCCCCCTCGCCCCGGCGCGGGGAGGCGCCGTCATGACGACGTGGACCGGCCCCCGGGGTTGCCGGGGGCCGGTCCACGCTCAGGGTGTCGGGGTCAGCAGGGGCCGTCGTCGGCCCAGACGCCCCACTGGCCGCTGGCCGTCGGAACCTCGTTCAGGGTCCACCACTTGGCGTGGTAGTTGTGGCCCTGGTACGAGACCTTGTTGCCGTTGGTGTAGGTCGTGGTGGCGCTCCACGCGGGCTGGGTGCAGGTGCCGGAGGTCGGGCTGGGGCTCGGGCTGCCCGGCGGGGGGCTGGTCGGCGGCGTCGTGGGCGGCGTGGTGGGCGGCGTCGCCCCGGCGAAGCGGACGGTGAACTTCGTGAAGTCCCAGTCGTTCTGGGCCACGCTGGAGCACGAGCCGGAGAGCCCGGGGTCGACCGTGCCGGCGCACTGGCGGTCGCGGTTGACGGACCAGTAGGTGTAGCGCGCCAGCTTGTGCGCGGTGGCGAAGTCGAGGACGGTCTGGAAGTCGGCCTGCCGGAAGTACTCGGCGGCGTCCGTCCGTCCGTTCATCAGGGAGACGCCCTCGTGGGCGTACGCGGTGGCCTCGTTCCAGCCGAAGGTGGTCTGCAGGATCTGGTTGAACTTCACCAGCGCGTCGGTCTGCGCGGCGGCGCCGTTGAACCCGCCGTCGAACGGCATGATCGAGTAGTTGTTCGGGGTGAAACCCTGGGACTTGGCCTCGTTCAGCATCTGGGTGCCGAACCAGCCGGTGCCCGCGTTGGTGCCGGCCGTGGTGATCGAGATGTACAGACCGGGGTTGTCGCGCTGAAGGATCTTCGCGGCGCCGATCTCGTTGTGGATGGCCGCCGTGTTCTCGTACTCGGGCTCCTCCAGGTCGAAGTCGATCGCCTTGAGCGCGTACTTGGTGATCACCTTCTGGTAGCCGGCCGCGGTCGCCTCCGGGCTGCCGCAGCTCTGGCCGAGCTTGTTGCCGCCGTAGCCGCCGATGGAGACCGAGACGTCGCCGCCCTTGCTGCGGATCTTCTGGATCACGGCGGGCATGACCGTGTCGGTGTCGATCGAGGAGGTGCCGCCCCAGGCCGGCTTACAGCCGCCCGAGTCCAGGATGAACGCCAGCTGGAAGGCCTTCTGGCCGGTCGCGTCCATCACCGCGGCCGCGTCCGGCGGACTGTTGTCCTCGGGCATCAGGTACGGGGCCGAGGCGTACCAGTTGCTGCCCAGGGCGTCGGTGGCGGCGACTGCGGCGAGCGCGTCGTTGCCGGCGGTCAGGGCGGCGACGCCGCCGGCCAGCAGGCCGAGGGCGGCGGTGACGCCGACGGCCACGGCACCGCGGCGCCGGCGGTGCCGACCGGGTGCGGAGGTGCGGAGCGGGGTGCGTTCCATGGGGGAACCTCTCCGGGCATGGGTGTACGGGGCCGCCCGAAAGCGGGAGCCGGGGACGGATGACGACGAACGCAGGAGCGCGGTGCGGGACTTCGGCCCGGACGCGGACCGGCCTGCTCCATAAAATGGACTGGACCACCTACGGGGGTCAAGGGCCCGGCGAAGGCTTGGGGTTCTCTTAAGGTCCGGAACGGAATCCCGGCACGATCAGCAACTCACCTGCACGTTCCGCACGGCGGCTCGCACCCCGCCCTCCGCCACTCCGCCCGTGCCGCCAGCGCCCCCGCACCCCCGCGCCGCCCGCACCCCGCTCCTCCGCTCCTCCGCTCCTCCGCTCCTCCGCTCCTCCGCCGCGGGCGTCCGTCAGACCGGTGCCCGGTCCACGGGGATCCACAGCTGCGCGTCCGCCTCCGACCAGTCCTCGGTGGGCCGGGTCCGCAGGATCTCGGGCCCGGGCCGGGTGACGTACGGGTTGGACGGGAACCACTCGGTGAAGACGTCGCGCCACAGGTACTGCAGCGCGGCCGGGAAGGGGCCGTGGTTCTCGAAGACGGCCCAGGTGCCGGCCGGGACGCTGAGCACGTCGAGGCCCTCCAGGTCGTCGTCCGTCGCGGCGCCGGACGTCACCGCCGCGTGGTAGTAGTCGAGTTCGGCTCCCTCCTCGCGGCTGCCGGTGAGATGGACGACCGCCGAGACGATCCCGTCCGGGTCCTGGTCGGAGAGCGCGGCGATCCGCCCGAGGGTCTCCGGCTCGATGCTTCTGATGAGGACGGCGATGTGCGGGTTCGCCCCCTCGTGCACGAGCGGCACCCGGGCCGTCCGGCCGACGACCCTGAACTCCGCCTTCTCCACGATCCGGTACTGCATGGTGGTGCTCCCTTCGACGACGAGGCGGAAGGACATCCGGGGCTGGGACCGCAGGGCGGCGCCGGTGCGGCGCGCCTCGCCCGGGCCGATGCCGTGCACTCCGCGGAACGCACGGCCGAACGCCTCCGCCGACGTGTAGCCGTAGCGCAGCGCGATCTCCAGCAGCGTCCGTTCCCCGGCGAGTACCTCGGCCCCGGCGACGGTCATGCGGCGCCGTCGGACGTACTCCGACAGCGGCAGCCCGGCCAGGGCGGAGAACATCCGCCGCAGGTGGTACTCCGAGGTCAGCGCGGTGCGGGCCAGGTCGGCGACGTCGATCGTCCCGTCGAGGTGCTCCTCGATCGACGCCATCGCCTGGTTGAGTCGGTCCAGCAAGCCCGGTCTCCTTCCTTCTGTTCGTCCACCGTAGGGAGGGTCCACCCTGCCCGACCCGACCAACCGTGCCCGCTTCGGTCGGGTACCCGCCGCGGCGCGCCCTGCCGGGCCGGACGTCGGGTCGGACACCGGGCCGTGTCGAGCCGTACCTCGGGCCGCGCCTCGCGCTGTCGGTGGCCGCCTCTAGGGTCGTTGCATGAGTTCCTCCCTGAGTGTCTATCTGCTGGACACGGCCGCCACCCGCGCCCTGGTCGGATCCGGCGACGAGCAGCTGCTCGAAGCGGTCCGCACGGGCTTCGGCCGCGACCTGGCCCGCGACGACAGCTACTTCGGCCACGAGATCGGTGAGGGCGCCCCCACCGCCTACGAGGCACTCCGCGCCGTCGTCCACGGCGGCCCCTTCTCCGACCGCGAGGACCACGCCTTCCAGTACGGCTACGCCTACAAGCGGCTGTGCGCGCTCACCGGCGCGTTCCTGGACAACTCCTCGTTCACCCCGCACCGGGGCGACTGGCTGTCGGTGGTCGACCAGGGGCTGAAGGCCCTGCACATCACCGCCGTCTCCGTCGAGGACTTCAGCCTCGGCTGCGCGCCGTCCCCCCTGCCCTACACGTTCACACCGGGCTGCGGCGAGTGGACCCCCACCATGATCGAAAAGGCCCTGGAGCAGTTCGAGGCCACCAAGCGGGCGGACCACGCCCCGCCGCTGGAGCCCGCCGTCGCCGACGCGGTCATGCAGTGCCTCGACTGGATGCGGGCCGCACAGGAGCACCCCGGCCTCGGCATCATCGGCTTCCGTTCCTGAGCCGCCCCTCGACGTCGCCCGCCTCCATGGACGCAGAAGGCGAGCGACGTCGAGGGACGGTCCGTGCGGCCGGAGCGGCCGGGGAGAGGCGGTTGACACAGGTCGGGGCGCCCGGCTGGAAGCCGTTCTTCGCGACCCGGCTGCCGCCCGTCAAACGTCCCTGGTACCGGTTCTTCCGACGGACGCCACGCGGCGGGAGCGCTTCAGCGTCAGCGGCAGACCAGGCCGGACGGCGGAGGGGCGCGCGGGGACCGGCGCCGGACCCTGCGCCCCGTGGTCGGGGTCGGGGTCGGGGTCGGGGTCGGGGTCGGGGTCGTCAGCCCACCGGGTTCCAGCCGTCGGTGCCGGCGAGGTAGCGGCGGGCGGTGTACACGGCGGCCTGGTCGGCGGTGAGCTGCGGCCGGTCGGCGTTCACGGTAGCGCCGGCGCCGGTGTTGGCGTACTCGGCGAAGCGGGCGGACTTCCAGGAGAAGCCGCTCATGTCCGTCCAGGGGCCCGCCGTCTTCACGGCGGCGGGCAGCGCGGTGTTGCGGATGACGAGCTGGCCGACGGCGTTCGCGGACGGGTGCCACGGGCGGCCGAGGTAGAAGGTGTTCGCCTTGGCCGGGCTGTTGATCGTGCTGTCCGTGACGAGGATCCCGTACGGCTTCGAGGCGTCGGTGTTGGGCGCGGACAGGTATCCGTTGTTGCCGCCTGCGGCGGCACCGCGGTCGCGGAGGGTGATGTTCACGCGGTCGTAGACGGCGGTGGCGTTGCCGAAGACGAAGTCCACGTCGCCGGCGACGAAGGAGTTGCGGAAGTACTGCCGGTACTGGCCGGTGGCGGACGGCGCCCAGTTCAGGACGGTGTCCTGGTGGCCGATGAAGCGGGAGTTGACGTACTGCTGGCGGTCGCCGCGGGCGGCGAGGGCCACCGCCTGGGTGGCGGTGATCTCGGGGTGGGCGGAACGCTCGAAGGTGTTCTGGACGGTGACCCCGGTCAGCAGGGTGTCGTTCGCGGTGACGGTGACGGTGGCGCTGCCCTCGGTGCCGAACGTCGACCCGTCGGCCTTCTTCGTGCCGGCCGCGTTGTCGTACGTGACGACGACGTCCTCGGCGTTGCCGGTGGCGCCCTTCAGGGTCAAACCCTTCTTCGCCGTCGGCACGTTCACCACCTCGCGGTAGGTGCCCTTGGCGATGAGCACGGTGTCACCGGACACGGCCGCGTCCACCGCCGACTGCACCGTGCGGTACGCGGCCGAGCCGTCCGCGGCGACGGCGAGCGTACGGCCCGCGGCCACGGCAACCGAGGGGGACGCGGCGACGGTGGCCCTGGCGCTCGCCGACGGGGTGGCGGTGCCGATCGCGCCGGTGTCGGTGAGCACCCCGGCACCGGCCTTGGCCCTGAGGGCGGCGGGCAGTCCGGCGGCGGAGCGCTCCAGGCCGGCGGTCAGCGTCGGCGTCCAGCCGACGGAGGTCTTGATCTTCTTGGAGTTGACGGCGTTGTAGGCGGCGACCAGGTCGGTGGCGGTGCCGTTCACGAGGTTGCCGCTGCCTGCGACCGCGCCCGTGCCGTCGCCGCTCAGCAGCTGCGAGGCCTTCCGGCCGGAGGCGAGCTTCCAGTAGTTGTGCTCGGCCACGATCTGGGCGCCGGCCCGGGAGTTGATGCTGTAGGAGTGCTGGTAGCCGTCGAGCGGCGTGGTGTCGTAGTAGTTGTCGTACAGGTGGATCTGGCCGACCCGGGCCAGCGGCGCGCGCTGGACGATGCCCCGGAACACGTTGTGGTGCAGGGTGACCCGCAGCTTGGTGTCCTTGTCGCTACTGCCGATCAGCATCGTCTTGTCGTGGTCGGTGAACGTGTTGTACTCGACGGTGACGAGGTCGGAGGCGTTGGTGATGTCGAGCGCGCCGTCGTGCACCTGGTACTCGCGGCCGAAGTACGACGGGTTGGCGGCATCGTGGTGCGGGGCGTCGGAGAACGTGTTGTGGTCGGCCCAGACGTGGGTGGAGCCGCGGAGGCTGACGGCGTCGTAGGCGGAGTTCCAGTTGCCGGTGGAGCCGTCGGTCGGGTCCCACTGCGGGAAGCAGTCGCGGACGTCGGTGAACGCCAGGTTGCGGATGATCACGTTGTCCGCGTTCTTCACGGTCAGGTTGCCGCCGGTGATCCCCGCGCCCGTGCCCGGCACGCCGACGATCGTGGTCCGCGACGGCACGTTCAGCACCACCCGGGCCGCCTGCTTCGCCTGGGCGGCACTGCGCGCGCTCTCCTGGCCGCCCGAGGGCACCGTGGACCGGCCCCACACGGCGGGGTCGTACGCCTTGAGGTAAGCGGTCAGCGAGTAGCCGGTGCCCGCCGCGTAGTCGGCGCAGGTCAGCGGCTTGCCCGCGTCGTCGGTGTTGGCGTCGACGACGCCCTTCACCCGGATGATCCGCGGCGCGTCGGCCGGGCCGGCCTTCAACGCCTTCACGAGTTCCGCGCGGGTGGAGACGGTGAAGACGTGCGCGGCGTCGGCGTCGCGGCCGCCGGTGGTGCCGGAGCCGCTCGCGGCCCAGCCGTCCTTCGCCGGCAGCACGGCGTGGGCGAGGTCGGTGGCGGCGGCGTCTGCGTTCATGACCAGCGGCACGGCGCCGAGGCCGGCCGCGGCCACGGCGGCGGCGCCGATCAGGGCGAGACGTCGGCGACCGGTGGGGCGGCGGTGCGGGGAAGCGGGCATGCCGGGTGCTCCTTGGGGTGAGGTGTACTGTTCACCCCTCGGTCGCCGCCGGGGACGGGAAGGTTGCCGCCGGTCCGGAGAAGGGTCGCGGACCTCACGGGCCGACAACTCCGTAGCTCCGGAGCCCTGGTCCGGCTAACCTCTCCTCATGCCGCCGGACCACCCCCTCCTCCGTGAGACGTACCCCGGCCTTGTCGCGGAGCTGACCACCCTCCTGGAGCGGGAGGGCGAACGCGAACTGGCCGTCTGTGCGTGGGACCTCCGCCTGGTCGATGCGTGCGGCTGCGGCGACGACTTCTGCCAGAGCATCCGCACCGCCGAGCACCGGCCGGGCCACCCCTACGGGGAGGGCCACCGGTGCGTCGCGCTGCTGCCCGAACACGGCATGCTGAACCTCGACGTCGTGCACGGGCGGATCATGTACGTCGAGATCCTCGACCACCCTCCGCTGCAACGCCGGGACGGCGCACCGGCGGCCTCCGCCCGCGGCCGCCTCAGGCCAGGACCAGCAGGTCCATCCAGCTGGTCGCCGGCTCGGCGGGGTCCGCCGCGGCGGCGGCGCGCAACCGCTCCATGCCCGCCTCGAACTGCGCATCGTCGAGCGCCTTGAGCTTGGAGTCGGCGCCGCGGCGGATCCGCCGGGCGAACTCGGCGAGCGTGGGGGCGTTCTGCTGCGGCAGTGCGTCCAGCGACACGCGGGCGAAGCCGGCCTCGGCGAACGCCGCGCAGAGCCGGTCGACGGTCGGGTAGTCGTCGATCCCGTCGGCGGTCTCCGGGAAGAAGCGCACCCGCAGGTCGCGGCCGTACCGGCCCGGGAAGGCGTTGCGGACGAGCACCGGCGCGCCGGGCCGCAGGGCGCGCCGGAGTTCGCGGGCGGTCGCCCCCAGGTCCGACAGGTGGTGCACCACCGAACCGAGCCAGGCCGCGTCGGCGCAGCCGTCCGGCACCGGCAGGGCCTCGCCGCGCCCGTCGAACACCTCGACGCCCCCGCCGACCGGGATGAGGGCGCGCATCGCCTCGGCGGGTTCGACGGCCAGCACCCGCACGCCGTACCAGTCGCGGAACGCGGTGGCGAAGGCGCCGGTGCCGGCCCCGACGTCGAGCACCGTCATGCCGGGCTTGAGCCGGGCGGCCTCGCCGATCGCGGTGCGCCAGGCCGTCAGGCCGTCGCGCGGGATCTCGCGTGCGAGGCGGTACTCCTCGGCGGCGCGGGTGTCGTGCGGAACTGCTGCCATGTGTCATCCTCCGTGGTGTCGAGGGCCGTTCGGGTCCGGTCCGTCACGTGAGCGCCGCCAGGACCTCGGCGACGCACCGGTCGGCGCCGGTCGCGCCACCGGCGGTGTCCCGGCCGTCGGCAGTCTCCCGGCCGTCGGCGGTGTCCTCGCCGAGCACGGCGTAGAACAGCCAGCCGCGCGGCGGGACGAGCGTCGACGCGGCGAGCGGCAGGATGCCCGGGCGGCCGCCGACGGCGAGTCGGCCGCGTTCCGCCAGCGCCTGGACGAACCGTTCGAAGAACCGCTCGTCGCCGACCTTGACGAAGGCCATGCGCAGCGGCGCGCCGAGGTGCAGGGCGATCAGGCCCGGGGAGAGCCGCGCGTTGACCTCCAGCACGGGCACCAGGGTGCCGTCGGCCGTGGTCATCGAGTCGACGGTCAGCGGGCCGTGGTAGCCCTCGGCGGCGGCCGCCGCGGCGACCTTCTCCACGGTCTCGCGGTAGCCCGCGCGGTCCAGGCGGTGCATCAGCTCGGCGGTGACCGGCCCGGAGCCGCGGAAGGAGTGCCCCTCGTTGACGAGCCGGCGCACCCCCAGCCACCGTGTGCCGCCGTCCGGGGCGACGACCAGGTGCGCGGCGAAGTCGTCGCCGCGCTCGTACAGCGGCTGCACGACGAGTTCCAGGCCGTCCTGCGGGAGGCGTTCGAGGCCGCGCCGCACGAGGGCGAGCCGGGCCGGCGAGTCGACCACCCTGTTGCCCTGCCCGGCGACGCCGTACGGGTCCTTGAGGACGCAGGGCACGGTGGCCGCCTCGTCGAGTTCGGCCAGGGTGGTGACGACGCGTCCGGAGCCGGGCAGGCCGAGCAGGGTCGACCAGGTCTTGGAGTTGACCCGCCGCACGGCGTCCGGGTCCGGCAGGGTGCCGGCGAGGCCGAGCCGCCGGGCGGCCTCGTGCGTGCCGGGCACCACGGCGTACGGCTGCGCGGCAGCGCCCTCCAGGCCAGGCAGGCCGTGCTCGGCGAGCCGCTGTTCGACGGGCAGGTCCGCCGGGCCGGGGGCGGTGACGTGGCGCGCGCCGAACCCGGCCTCCCGCATGACCTCGGCGAAGGCGGCGGGCGCGCGGTGGCGGGTCACCAGCACGTCGTCGGGTCCGCACAGCACGGCGAGGAGTTCGTCCATGCCGCCGAGCAGCAGCTCGGCGTGGGGGTCGCGCAGGGCGGGCAGCGCCGCCTGCCCGGTCGGCCGCCAGAGGCGCTCGGCGTCGCAGCTGCCGAACCGGACGGCGGCGGCGCTCACCGGCCCGCCGGCTGCGGCACGTCGGCGGCACCGGCACCGGCACCGGCTGTGACGCCGGATGCGGATGCGGCTGCCGCTGCGGTGCCGGCCAGGAACCGCTCCTGGATGCGGGTGAGGGTGCGGAAGTCGTCGATGCTGACCTCCTGCAGGTCGATGACCTCGCCGGACAGGCTCTCCAGGAGGTAGATGAACTCCAGGAAGTCCAGCGAGTCGATCAGCCGGCCCTCGATGAGGTCCTCGTCGCGGGTGATCTCGCGGTCGAGTTCGGGGTTCTTGCTCAGGATCCACTCGGCGATCTGCTGCATGACGGCTCCTCCGGTGCGGGTCGTGGGTCGGGGTCGGGCAGGGGGTCGGTGTCGGGGTCGGGCAGGGGTGCGAGGGGATCGGGGGCCGGGACCGGGCGGCTGCCGACGGCGACGGCCAGCGCCCACTCCCCCTCGTGGGTGATGCTCAGCGACCAGTGGTCGATGCCGCTGCTGCGGAGCTCGGCCAGCGCTCCGGCCGCGGGGCGGGCCAGCGGTGCGCCGCCCGGGGCACGCAGCACCTCGATGTCCCTGGTGAGCACGAGGCGACTGCGCGGCGCCAGCAGCTTGATGAACGCCTCCTTCGCGGCGATCCGTCCGGCCAGGGTGGCGGCCCGGCCTCCGCGGACCACGGCGAGCTCGGCCTGCTCGCGCTCGGTGAAGTGGTCGGCCAGCCAGCGCGCGCCGTGGCGCTCGGCGAGCGCGCGGACCCGCGGGATGTGCACCAGGTCGACGCCGACCCTGGGCGCGACGGCCCTCGCACCCCGGCCGACCGCGCCCGGGGTGACCGCGCCCGGGCCGACCAGGCGGTCCAGCATCGCGTGCAGCGTCCGGTCGGCGGGCACGGTGTCCCAGGACGCCGTCACCGGGCGGGGGACGCGCACGCGGCCAGCGCCTGCCGGTACTCGGCGCGGAAGCGGGCGACCACCACGGCGGCGGGCTCGATCGCGGTCACCCGCCCGCAGCCCAGGCCCGCGTACCGGGCCATCTCGTCGACCCGGCCGTCGGCCTCGACGGTCGGCGCGGCGGCCGACCCCCGGGGCACCGGACGGCGGGCGCCCATCACGGTCGTCCAGGCGACGAACGTGGCGGGCGGCGGCTCGGCCGCCTCCGTGACGGGGCTGCGCAGCACCCGGTGCGACCGTCCGGGCCAGCCGATGGAGAAGCGTTCGGTGACCACGGTGTCGCCGGGGCCGGCCCCGACCAGTGCCCGCTTGTAGGCGTCGTGCGCCGCGGACTCGGCGGTGGCGACGAACGCCGTGCCGCACAGCGCGCCGTTCGCCCCGGCGCGCAGCGCCTCGACCAGGTCGGCGCCGGTGGCGACGGCGCCGGCGACGAACACCGGGGGTGCCAGGTCGTAGGCGGCGAGCAGGTCGGCGGTGGAGCCGCCGCCCAGGTGGTGGCCGCCCGCCTCGACGCCCTGCAGCACGATCGCGTGGGCGCCGAGGTCGGCGGCGGCCGCGGCGTCGGCGGCGGTGCCGACCTGCACGAGCAGCCGGTGGCCGGCCGCCAGGACCTCGCGGACGTGCTGCTCGGGCGGCAGGCCGTAGCTGTTGAGCAGCAGCGGCCGGTCGGCGGTCTCCATCAGGGCCCGCACCTGCTCGGCGAGCACCCGGCCGGCGACCTCGGGGATGACGTTGACCCCGAAGCCACGGCCGGTGCGGCGGGCGGTGTCGGCGATCAGGGCGGCGCTCTGCGGGCCGTCGCTGCGGTACAGCGCGACGGTGCCGAGGGCGCCGGCGTCGCTGACGGCCGCGGCGAGGGCCGGGGAGGCGATCCCGCCCATGCCGGCCTGGACGAGCGGCAGGTCGGTGCCGAGGGCCCGGCAGCCCCGGGCGGCGGCCTCGGCCGGAGCGGGAACGGCGGCAAGAACCGGAGCCGGGGTCTGGATCTGGGTCTGGGTCGGGTCAGCCGGGTCAGCCGCGGACATCGAGGACCCGCTCCAGGGCGCGCTCCGGCGTGCCGTGCGCGAGCACCATGGCGTGCACCCAGCGCTCCACGCCGAAGGCGGTGCAACTGCTGTGCGCGACCGACCCGTCGGAGGTGATGCCGAGCCGCTCGCCGAAGAAGTTGCGGTGCCGGTTGACGGAGGCGATGGCGGTGCCGTCGGTGGCGACGAACTCGTACTTGACCGGGTCGAGCGCCATCAGCTTGGCGCGCGAGCCCGTCCGGTCGTAGAAGGGGTCGTTGGCGGGCTGGTAGGTCAGCGGGACGCCGAGCCGCTCGGCGAGGTCGTCGATGAACGTCCGGGAGGCGGCGAGGTGGTCGCGGGCGCCGTCGGCGGTGCCGAGGTACAGCACCTCGCGCATGTGGAAGCCCCACAGGCGGCGCAGGCCGTCGTAGTGGTCCTCGTTGCGGAAGCACCGGCCGATCGCGGTGAGCCGCAGGTCGTCGCCGACCTCCTGCCCGGCGAGGGAGAGCAGCAGGCCGTAGCAGGTGGCGGAGGGCAGCAGGTAGCCGGTCGGCTGCACGGGCTGGTCGGCGACGGCGCGGCCGGCCGCGAGCGCGTCGACGGCGTCCTCGGGGAAGCGGGCGGCGGCGACGCCCAGGTGCGGGAAGTTGCGGAAGTAGTCGAGCGAGGCGAGGCCGTCGGCGGGGAGCAGCGGCGGGCCGACGACGCCGGGGGCGCCGAGCAGGTCGGCGAGGCCGGTGAAGAGGCCGTCGAGCTCGTGCAGCAGCGCGGCGCGGGCGGGTTCGAGCACGACCAGGCCGGGTCCGGGGTTCCGGAGGGTGACGGAGCCGTCGAGGAGTGCGGGGGCGGCGGTGCGCGGTGCCATGGGGTGACCTTCGTCCGGTGGGGCGAGCAGGGGCGCGTCGGCGGGAACGCGGGGTGCGGTGCGGTGCGGTGCGGTGCGGCGGGTCAGCCGGCGGTCGGGGCGAGGAGGCCGATGCGGCGGTAGAAGGCGGTGGTGCGCTGGGCGATGGCCTCGTGCACGGCCGTCCGTGCGGGGTCGGCGAGCAGCCGGGTGCGGAACGCGAACGGGTCGGCGATGCCGGCGTCGCGGTACACGTCGACGCTGTACAGCTGCTGGATCGAGGTGGCGATGTACTTCTCGACGTACTGCCGGGCGAGGCCGTTCTCCCGCTCGTCGCCGGCCTCCTGAAGGCGCGCCCAGAGCGCGCGGACGAGCTGCGCGCCGAACGCGATGTGGCGGGACTCGTCCTGGTGGTGCACGCGGTTGATGGCGCGGATGGTCTCGGGCAGCGCGGTGTCGGCGGCCATCCTGCTGTTGAAGTGGTCGACGATCTGCTCGAAGATCAGGATGCGGCTGAAGACGATGAAGTTGTCGAGCAGCGCGGAGTGCTTCTCGGTGGAGAAGGCCATGGCCCGGTTCGGGTAGAGCTTGCCGCCGTAGCGCAGGCAGAACTCGGCGAAGAACCACATGTGTTCGTTCTCCTCGCCGAGGAAGTGGTGGAAGAACGGGGTGGGGATCTCGTAGCCGGGGGCGTGGATGCGCTGCACGACCTCCTGGAGGAGCTCGCGGATGCCGTGCACGTTGAGGCTGTAGAAGTTGACGCTCTCCCACTTGGCCAGCGCCAGGTACTGCTCGCGCGTGAGGTCGGCCGCGGCGGCGGTGCCGTGCACCGTCATCAGGTCCTCGCTCATCCAGAGCGCGCCCTCGGGGATCGCGTCGGGCCAGTCGAAGGTCTGGTACGGGTTGTAGTAGTCGTTCTCGGCGGCGGCGGTGAGGCGCTGCACCGCGGTGGCGACCTCGTCGTCCCACACGGGCTGGGGGTTGGTGGCGGTCGTCATGGGTCCTCCGTGGCTCGTGCGGCGGTGCGGGGCAGGGCGGCAGGGTGGGTCGGGCATGGCGGCGGGGCACGCGGCGGCGGGACGCGTGCGATGGCGGGGCCGGGGCGTCCGTCGGGCGGGTCAGCCCGTCGGGATCGCGTAGCCGTCGAGGTCGACCGGGCCGAGGGCGGCGTCCACGAGCAGGCGTTCGAAGGCGAGCAGCACGCGCTCGATCGCGGGCCGCGGGACGAGCCGGGTGTCGGCCATCAGGTGCAGCAGGCAGCTGCCGGGGTCGTAGGCGGTGTGCACGAAGAAGACCGCGTCCTGGCGCTCCCACGCGCCGACGAACGTGACCTCGCTCTTCCCGGCGAGGGCGCGCAGCGCCTCCGGGGAGTCACCGGTGTCGGGCAGGTCGGACCAGCGGTCGTGCATCCGCTTGTCGTTGAAGAAGGAGCCGAGTTCGAGGCGTCCGCCGGCGGCCTCGCGGGCCTCGGCGAGCACGTCGTCCATGGCCAGCGGGTCGTACTGGGCGAAGCGGTAGGCGTTCATGCCGGCGAGGAAGGTGCGGCGCACGGCGTCGTCGAAGGTGCCGCTGCCGACGTCGAGGGCGAAGAGGGCGTTCTCGGCCATGGCGGCGACCAGGTGGCGGCTGCGGTCGTCGTGCCGGTTGACGGCGATCAGCTGCAGGGCGACGATGCCGTGGCCGGTGCAGGCACCGAGCACGGCGGCGGTCGCGGCGAGGAGGACGGTGCCGGTGCTGACCTGGCAGCGGTCGGCGATGCGGGTGGCCGCCACGGCGAGTGCCGGGGAGTCGAGCCGCAGCCGGACGAACCGCTCGGCGTCGGCACCCGCGGTGCCGGTGGTCCCGGCCCCGGCCCCGGCCGCTGACCCGGGATCGGCCTCGGTTCCGGTTTCGGTTTCGCCCTCGGTTTCGACGACCGCCGGGAACATCGCGGCCGGGACACTGCGCAGGGTGCGGCGCCAGTACTCCAGCGACGCCGCGCCGCGGGCCGCGCCGATGCCCTCGGTCTCGTGACGCGCCTGGTCGAGCGGCTGCCACGCGGGCACGGGGCCGACGCGGCCGGCCAGCAGTTCGCGGAGGTCGGCGAGCGCCTCCCGGACACCCGAGAAGTCGGCGCCGAGGTGCGAGAAGACGAGTGCCAGGTGGGCGGGGCGGCCCCGGTCGAGGACCAGGCTGCAGCGCACCGGCCATTCGGTGTCGTGCCGGAAGGCGCGGCCGGCGAGCTCCCGCGCGAGGTCGGCGGCGACGGTCGCCGGGTCCGCCGCCGAGGTGTCCAGCACGGGCACGGGCAGGGCGCCTTCGGCGTCGACCTCCTGGGTGGGTCCCCGGTCGTCGTCGTGGAAGCGGGTGCGCAGCACCTCGTGGCGGAGCACCAGCAGGCCCACGGCCGCCGTGACCTGGTCGTACGTCAGTCCGTCGGGCAGGTCGAGGGTGCGGCTGATGTTGAAGTAGTGGGCGCCCTCGTCGAGCCACTTGATGGACTTCCAGATCGCTCGCTGGCCCCACGTCATGGGCGCACTTCCGGCGCGGCCTCCGTGGAAGTCCGCCGAGCCGGCGGGTCGGGTTTCCATGCGTTCCTCTCGCTGCGACGCCGCGCCGGTGCGGGCGGGCGGTCGGGTGGGCGGGGAGCCGGCGCGGCCGCAGTCGGGGTCGCCGCTGCCGGGGTCGCCGCTGTCGGCGCGGGGGAAGGAGAAGGAGGGAGTCTGCGCGGCCGCGGACACGCGGGCCTGCGGGCGGCGGGCCTCCCCGCAGGCGCCGCAGCCGGGGCTGTGCCGGACCGCGGGCGGGGGTGCCGCTCGACGGATCGGACGGCGCCCCGGGTTCGCGGACGGGCAGGTACGGGCGCCGGCCTCGATGCCGGCACTCTCCTGGTCCGCGCTGGTCCGCGGGGCGCGGGCCGTGGCGGGAACGGGTGATTCCCGTACCGACCGCCTCGGCCGATGCAGGACGCTAGCGACTCGACCCTTGAATTGTCCAGACCAATCCACTGGGTGGATCAGAACTCTCAGGCAGTGTCCAGGAAACAGGAGATGACGGGGGGATGAATTCCTTGACGCACGAATTGGTCTGGGCCAGACTCGGGGCGGCCCGCCGCCGGCCGGGACAGCGCCGTCCGCCGCCGGCCCCGCGCCCACCCCTCCACGACCGTCCTCGCACCGCGGCCCGCACACGCCCGGGCACCGGACCGCACGGGGCTGCGCACCCACCCGTCACTCCAGCCCAGGGGGCTTCAGCGTGCCACCCGCACCTCCCGTCCCGGCCGCCGGGCCGCTCGGCCGCCGCCTCCGGCGCTGGGCGGACTTCGCCCGGCTGCTGCGCCACGTCCACCCCGGCCTGCTCGCCGCCGCCCTGCTGCTGCACACGGCGGTCGGCCTGCTGCCGATCGTCTTCATCGCCTGGACGAGCCGGCTCATCGCCCGCGTGCCGGCCGCCCTGGACGGCGGCGGCTGGGCCGTCCTCGGGCTCGCCCCGCTGCTGGCCGTCGCCGCGTTCGTCGTCCAGCAGTTGCTCACCCCGTTCCAGTCCGCGCTCGGCGAGCTGATCATCCGCCAGGTCGACGGCGCCTGCATCGCCCGGCTGATGGACTGTGCCCTGACCGGTCTGCCGATCGCCGACCTGGAGCACCAGGACGTCCTCGACGTGCTCTCCGACGCCCGCGGCGGATTCGAGCGTGCCACCCCCACCCCAGGCGACGCCGCGGCGGGCGCGGTCGCCCTGACCGCCCGTTACGCGCAGTTGCTCGGGGCGTCCGTGATGGTCGGCCTCGTGCTCGGCCCGGCGGCCGGCGCCCTGGTGGCCGGCACCGCGCTGGTGATCCGCTTCGGCCAGCGGGGCTCGCTCGACCGGTTCGGCGCCCTGCGCGGGTCGCTCGCCGGACGGCGCCGCCGCCTCGCCTACCTGCGCCGGACGGCCGGCGGCCTCGGCATGGCCAAGGAGATCCGGATGCTCGGGCTGCTGCCCTGGCTGCGGGAGCGCCACAGCGCCGAAGCCCGCGGCTACCTCGACCCGCTGTGGGCGGGCCGACGGCGCCTGCTGTTCGGCCCGTTCGTCGGGCTCGCCGCGGTCGGGCTGCTCGGCGGCGGCACCACCCTGCTGCTGATCGGCCGCGGCGGCACCGACGGCACGCTCTCGCTCCTCCAGGTCTCGGTCGCGCTCCAGGCGGTGCTGATCCCGCTGCGGTTCGGCGTGTACTTCCCCGAGAGCGACGTGCAGACCCGCGACGGGCTGGCCGCGTTCGAGGCGATCGGCCGGCTGGAGGAGCGCGCCGCCGAACACCGGGCCGCCGACGAGGCCGCCGCCACCGCCACCACCGTGCCGGACGGCGCGATCCGCTTCGAGAACGTCTCCTTCCGCTACCCGGGAGGCGGCCGGACGATCATCGACGGCCTCGACCTGGAGCTGGCCCCCGGCCGCTCCACCGCGATCGTCGGACTCAACGGCGCCGGCAAGACCACCCTCGTGAAACTGCTCGCCCGACTGCACGAACCCACCTCGGGACGGCTGACCGCCGGCGGCACCGACCTCGCCGCCCTGCCGGCCGCCGCCTGGCACCGCCGCATCGCGGTGATCTTCCAGGACTTCACCCGCTACCAGCTCACCGCGGCGGAGAACATCGGCATCGGCCGGCCCGAACTCCTCGCCGACCCGGAGGCACTGCTCGCGGCCGCCGGGCGCGCGGGCGCCCGGGAACTCGTCGAGGGCCTCCCCCGCGGACTGGAGACCGTGCTCAGCGCCCAGTACGAGGACGGCACCGACCTCTCCGGCGGCCAGTGGCAGCGGATCGCCCTCGCCCGGGCCCTCCTCTCGGTCGGCGCCGGCGCCTCCCTGCTGATCCTCGACGAGCCCACCGCCCAGCTCGACGTCCGGGCGGAGGCCGCGTTCTTCGACCGCTTCCTCGACACGACGCGCGGCGTGACCAGCGTGATCATCGCGCACCGCTTCTCCAGCGTCCGCCGGGCCGACCGCATCGTCGTCCTCGCCGACGGCCGGGTCGCCGAGTCGGGCACCCACGACGAGCTGATGGCCCTCGACGGCCGCTACGCCGAGCTGTTCCGGATCCAGGCGGAACGCTTCACCGAGCAGGAGGACCTCACCATGACCGCGGGCGGCCCCCGATGACCACCCTGCTCCTGGCGGTCCGCCGCCTGCTGCGCCTCGCCGTGCTCTGCGACGCCCGGCGGCTGACCCGCGCCGTCGCGCTGATGACGATCGGCTACCTCGCCACCCCGCTCATCGCCGTCTGCCTCAAGTCGCTGACCACCGCGGCCGTCGCCCGCTCCGCGAGCACCGCCACCTGGCTCGCGCTCACCACCGCGCTGCTGCTCGTCCTCGAACTGATGATGACGCACTTCGCGCACCTCTCCTACTTCGAGCTCGGCGAGCTGGAGGAGCTCGCCCTGCAGAACGAGGTCATCGGGCTCGCGCACGGCACCGCCGGGCTGGAGGACCTCGACCGGCCCGGGTGGGCCGACACCCTGGCCCTCGTCCGCGAGGAACTGCCGCGCACCCGCGGCTCGCTGGAGGCCGTCCTGCAGCTCGGCGGCGTGGCCCTCCAACTCGGCGTCACCGCCGTGCTGCTGGGGATGCTCAGCCCGTGGCTGGTGCTGCTGCCCGCAGCAGCCGTCGTACCGGTCGCCGCCGGCAACCGGGCCCAGCGGCTCGTCGAGCGCGCCAAGGAGGCGACGGCTCCCGGCATCCGGCTCGGCCGCCACCTGCTGGAGGCCGCCACCACCCAGGCGTCCGCCCGGGAGATCCGGCTGGCCGGCGCCGAGGCCGTCCTGATCGGGCGCCACCGGCGGACCTGGCGGCGGGCCGACACGGCCCTGCGCCGCGCCCACCTCACGGCGGCCCTGCTGCGGGCCGCCGGACAGCTCGTCTTCGCGGCAGGCTACGGCGCGGCGATCTTCGTGGTGGCCCGGCAGGCCGTCGACGGCGGCGCGGGGCTGGGCGACGTCATCCTGGTCATCGCCCTGGCGGCGCAGATCAGCCTCCAGGTGTCGACCGCCCTCGGCCTGCTGACCGTCCTTCAGGGCGCGGGCCGCACCCTCCAGCGGCTGGCCGACCTCACCGGGCCGTCCGCGCACGCCGCACCGCCCGCGCCCACTGGGGCCGAAGCAGACACCGGGGCCGAAGCCGACACCGGGGCGGCCGGGCCGCCGGCCGGGCTCACCCACGGCATCCGGCTGGAGAACGTCTCCTTCCGCTACCCGGGCAGCGACCGGCCGATCCTCGACGACATCACCCTGGACATCCCCGCGGGCAGCGCGCTCGCCCTGGTCGGCGAGAACGGCGCCGGCAAGAGCACCCTGGTCAAACTCCTCTGCGGCCTCTACCGGCCCACCTCCGGCCGGATCCTCGTCGACGGCGTCGACCTCGCCGCGTACGGGCCCGCATGGCAGCGCCGGGCCGCCACGCTGTTCCAGGACTTCGCCCGGCTGGAGCTGCGACTGCGCGACAACGTGGGCATCGGCGACCTCGACCGGCTCGGCGACGACGAGGCGATCCACGCCGCACTGGCCTCCGCGGAGGCCGGGCCCATCACCGGACTCGTACCCGGCGGCCTGGACGGGCTCCTCGGCCGCAGCTACGGCGACGGCGCCGAACTCTCCGGCGGCCAGTGGCAGAAGCTCGGGCTGGCCCGCGCCCTGCTGCGCCGCCGCCCGCTGCTGGTCGCCCTGGACGAACCGGCCTCCGCCCTGGACGCCACCGCCGAGCACGCCCTCTTCGAACGCTTCGCCGACCTCGCCGCCGAGGCCCGCGCCGGGTCCGGCGCCGTCACCCTGCTGGTCTCGCACCGGTTCTCGACCGTCCGGATGGCCGACCGGATCGTCGTCCTCGAACACGGCCGGATCCGCGAGAGCGGCAACCACGCCGACCTGGTCGCCGCCGACGGGCTGTACGCGGAGCTGTACGACCTGCAGGCGCGCGTGTACCACTGAGACACCTGCCGGCGACCCCGCTGACCGGCGGACGGTCCGCGGCCGGCGCGCCACCTGCCCTGCTATCGTCCGGATTGTCCAACTGTCCTCCGGCGCGGCCGAGTCCACGGCCGGGTCCGCGGCCGAGTGCCGCTCAGATCAGGAGCTTCCGTGACCCGCGAAACCCTCCCCCCGTCCGCCCCCGGCAGGCCGCTGCGCCTGGTCGTCACCGGCGGCGGCACCGGCGGACACACCTACCCGGCGCTGACGGCCGTACGGACGCTCCGCGCGCGCCTCGCGGCCGGCGGCCGCGGGCTCGACGTGCTGTGGGTGGGCTCCGCGGACAGCCTGGAGTCCAGGGTCGCCGCCGGTGAGGGCATCGCGTTCGCCGCCGTCCCGACCGGGAAGATCCGACGCTCCGGCAACCCGTTGAAGCTGGCCTCCCCGGCCAACATCCGGGACATGGTGCGGGTGGTGCAGGGCATCGTGAAGGCCCGGCGGATCGTCGCCCGGTACGCCCCGGACGTCGTCCTGGCGACCGGCGGCTACGTGGCGGTCCCGGTCGGCCGGGCCGCGCGCAGCTGCGGGGCCCCGCTGGTCGTCCACGAGCAGACCGTCCGGCTCGGCCTGGCCAACCGGTTCCTGGCGCCGACCGCGGCACGGGTCGCGGTCTCCTCGGAGTCGACGGTGCCGCTGCTGCCGGAGTCGGCGCGGTCCCGCGCGGTGGTGACGGGCAATCCGGTACGCCCGGAGGTGTTCGCCGGGCAGGCGGAGAAGGCGGTCGAGGCACTGGCGCTGCACGGCTTCGACCGGACGCTGCCCACCGTGTACGTCACCGGGGGCGCGCAGGGGTCGCTGCAGATCAACACGGTCGTCGAGGCCGCCCTCCCGTGGCTGCTCGCCGGGGCCAACGTGGTGCACCAGTGCGGCGCGGCCCACGCGGACGGCCTGCGGGCCCGGGCCGCCGCGCTTCCGGCCCACCTGGCCGCCCGCTACCTCGTCACCCCGTTCGTGGGACCCGAACTGCCCGACGTGCTGGCGCTGGCCGACGTGGTGGTCTCGCGCAGCGGCGCCGGCACGATCGCCGAACTCACCGCACTGGGCAAGGCGTCCGTCCTGATCCCGCTCGCGTCCTCGGCGGGCGACGAGCAGGCGCACAACGCCTCGCACCTCCAGCAGGCCGGGGCGGCCGTCGCCCTGCTCGGCGACGTCACGGCGGACACCCTGCGGGAGGCGCTCGCGCCGCTTCTCGCCGACCCGGCGCGCCGCGCCGACACCGCGCACCGGGCCCGGCAGCAGGGCCGGCCGGACGCGGCGGAGCGGCTGGTCGACGTACTGCTGTCCGCAGCCGGGGCCTGACCGACCGGCGGCCTGACGAGCAGGCGGCGCCGGACCCCGGACCCCGGATCCCGGGCCACGCGACCGGGGCCGGGGCCGGACGGCGGCCCGGCACTCGGCGTGATCGAGTGCCGGGCCGTCTCCCCCGCGAGGGGCGGTGCCGCGGGCAGGGCCCCGGGGCAGGCGATCAGGGCAGGCCGTCAGGGCTGCAGCGGCATCGTCCAGCAGTTGGAGGCGGCGGCCTTGCCGGAGAGACGGTCCGTCAGCCAGGCGACGGCGTCGCCCTGGTCGGTGAGCAGCGGCACCAGGTGGTTGGTGAGCAGCCCGTCGCCCAGGTTCGGCAGGATCACGGCGTCGTAGGTGACGTTGGCGCCCTTGCGGCACCAGTCGACGGCGAGCCGGCGGGCCTGGCCGTGCGGCACGATGTCGTCCTGGACGCCGGTGGCCAGGCGCACCGGGCTGGTCGGCTTCAGGGTGCCGATGCGCTGGGAGTCGAGCACCGCCCGGAGTCTCGGCTCCGCGGCGACGATGTCGCTGACGGACTCCCCGCCGACCGTCCACGAGCTGCTCCTCGTGAACGCGTAGCCGAAGATCGCGTCGCCGACGCACATCGTGGACAGGTCGTTCAGCGCCGCCTTCCCGGCGGCGTTCAGGCGGGCGTCGGCGATGGCCCTCAGGTCCGGATCCGCCTGGAGGAATCCGTTGAGCGACCAGCCCAGCGCACCGGCGAGCGCGCTGCCGTCGATGCCCTTGACGACCTCGGTCAGGTCGGCCGGGGGCGCGCCGGAGTAGGTGCCGGCCAGCTTGACGTCCGGCGCGTAGGAGGGCTGGAGTTCGGCGGCCGACGCGCTGGCGCCGCCGCCCTGGCTGTAGCCGAACAGTCCGATCCGCGAGTCGGCGGTGATCGATGACCCCGGCAGCGCCCGCGCCGCCCGGACGGCGTCCAGCAGGGCGTGCCCGCCGTCGAGGCGGCTGACGTAGGTGTGCAGGCGGTCGGTCGCGCCCAGGCCGACGTAGTCGGTGACGACCACCGCGGCCCCGGCGGACAGCAGCCGGTAGATCGCCAGGTCCTCGTAGCCGACGGACACGGTGTCGTCCCCGATGACGATCGGGTGCTGCAGGCCCAGGGAGGCCGCGCACTGGTCGCCCTGCCCCATCGTGCCCGGGGCCAGGGCCACCAGCGGCCGCGCACCGCCGCCCTTCCAGGCCGCCGACGGCTCGATGTAGGCGCCGGTCACCGCCACGGGACCGCCCTGCGAATCCGTCGACTTGTACATCAGCCGGGTGGCGGTGCCCGGCAGCGGACGCCCGTCGAGGCCGGGCAGGCTCAGCGCCAGCGGCAACGGCTCGGTGCGGACCAGCGCGCCGTCGGCCGCGGGGAGGGCCGCCGGCGGCTGGTAGAAGGCGGGGACGGTCACGCCCCGGGAGACCACGCCGCCCGCCCCGGCCGCGGACGCGGGGACGGCCTGGACCCCGAGGCAGGCCAGCGCCACGACCGTGGTGGCGATCAGACGGCTTCGCCCCGCAGCGGTGGATCTGCGGGCCGGGGACGGCCCGGCCTGGCCGGTGCGGGGACGTTCGGCGGACACCGGGTCCGGCCGGTCGGTGGGACGGTGCATGCGGCTCACTCCCTGCTTCGTCGGAAAGTCGGAAAGGGTGCGGGTGTGCGTCGGTGCGGGCGCGCGGCCGCACCGCCGTGTGGGCGCGTGGCAGTGCCGGCCGCGAGGGGGGTTCGCCCCGCATGACGTCGAACTCCCGTCCCTCACCCACTAGTTACTGGTGGGTTACATCGGGAGCGTAAGGGAGCCTGTCACTCAGTGACAAGGCGTCTGCATGTGTCATTTCCGTGCGGCTCGCTATGCTGCCCGGGATCGCCGAGACAGGGGTGGTGGGACACGGTGGTTGACACGACACCCGAGCGCAGCGCGGACACCGACGGGCCGGCCGCCAGGCCGCCGCTCGGCGAACGACGCCGCGCAGCCCTCCGCCTGGAGATCGCGCAGGCAGCGGTCCGCCTGTTCGTCTCCCAGGGCGTCACGGGCACCACGGGGGATCAGATCGCCCAGGCCGTGGGCGTCTCGACCCGCACCCTGTGGCGTCACTTCCCCACCAAGGAGAGCTGCATCCGCCCCGTGCTCACGGCGAGTCTGGACGCCGCCGCCGAGGCACTGCGCCACTGGCCCCCGGGCACCGGACTGCTGGACTTCCTCACCGAGTCGTGCCGCCGGGGCACTCTGCCGCGCGCCGATCCCGACGTCCTCGACCTGATCCGGATGACCCACACCGAACCCGCTCTGCGCGCCGTCTGGCTGCAGACCCACGACGACGCGCTGCCCCTCTTCGCCGAACTCCTCGCCCGCAGGTCGGGCCGGCACCCGGGCGACCTGCGCGTGAAGGTGCACGCGGCCACCGTCAACGGAGCCCTGCGCGCCGCGGCGGAGGACTTCGCCCAGCGCTCCGCCGAGGACGGCACCGCCTCGGACGACGAACTCGCCGCCAGCCTCCACACCGCGCTGCGCGCCGCGGCGGAGGGGCTCCCCTACTGACGTCCGGGTCCGGCCGCCGAACGGCCGCCGGACGGCCGCCGCTTCGGGGCAGGGCCCGCGGGCCACGGGCCACGGCCCTGGACGAGCGGGCGCAGCCCGGATGTTCGCGCTACCCCTCGACCTCGGTGCGGTAGACGCGCAGACCGCGGCGCCGGTAGTTGGCGAGTGCGCTCGGGTGGTCGTCCGAGTTGGTGTGCAGCCACACCCTGCGAACGGAGTCCGCCTCCAACGGCTCTGTCGCCCATGCCTTTTGCAACGCCAGCGTGAGGGCGTGCCCGCCCAGCCCCCGGCCGACGTACTCGGGAAGGAGTCCGAAGGTGACGATCTCCACCTCCCCGGGGGGCTGCGGCGCCAGCGCCACGACCCCGGCGGTCGCACCGGCCAGCGTGATCAGCCAGTACCGGCGGTGCGGCTGCGTTCGCGCCAACTCCTGCCACTCCTCGTCGGATCGCGTTGAACTCCGCCAGCCGTACGCCGCTCCGACCCGGGCCTGCACCGAACGCACCAGGGCCGACAGGCCCTCCTCGCGCCGTAGTTCCAGCGAAGGCACGACCCGACCGGGCTTCAGCTCACGGCGGTCCGTCATCTCCAGGTACGTGACAGTCCTTTCCATCCCGGCACGATATCGGGCGCCACCGGCACCGGCCGGCGCGGAGAGGCCGATCGGTGACCCCTGACGGGCCCTTCCGTGCATCGTCACCGCCGGGTGGGCGTCGACCCGCGCTCGCGCAGCCTGCACGCGTCCGTACAGCCGCCCCCGGTCACCGACCGTGCGAAGGGCGGTGGAATGATCACACCTCCCACGGCCCGTCGGACGGACCGCCCTGGCGAAGGAGCCCCCTCGTGACCACTTTTCGATGGACGTGCCTGGCTGTGGCCTGGGCGCTAGGGATCGCGGGCGGCGCCCCCGCCGTGATCCGGGGCTGGGTACCGCGCTGGTTGCGCCCGGTCGGCGCGCCCCGCATCTGGGGCGCCGGCCAGCTCGTCATCATGGCAGGCATCACGTTCGGCGTCGTCACGGGCTCTTCGAGCCTCTCGGTCTGGCCCGTCGGGCCCCTCCTCGTCGGTGCCGGGCTCGTCCTCCAGGAGTGGGCCCGCCGCCGGACCCCGCGCAAGCCCGTCTGACGGCACCGTCCTCGACGGACCTCCCGGGGGAGACGGAGGTGCACCCCGCGTCCGTCTCCGGTTCTAAACAGCCGCCGCGAACCCCCGACTGCGATCGTCTGCTGGGCCTCGCACGGTCCCGCACCGGGTGAGGCGCTCAACGGGTCGTGACGGAGCGGGCGTTCGGCGTGGTCCCCGTGGTCGCGGGTGCGGGTCAGTCGCCGCCGCCGTTCGTGCTCCGGTTCAGGCCGCGGCGCCGACCCTTGTCGACGCAGCGCAGCATCTCGCCCACGACGAGCGTCACGGTCGCCACGACGCGGACCCAACGGGGGCCGCCCCGGTCCGCCCACACGACGCACACGCATCCGCCGACAACCAGCACCAGCGCGCCCAGCAGCAGAACCGTCATGTCTCGCACCCCTGCAATCGTCCGTACCGTGCCGGTGATCCTGCCAGGTCCGACGCCCTCGGGCACAGCCGGAAGGCGGGCGCGCCGACGTCACGCACGGGTGGGTGCGGCTACTGCTCGATCCGCAGGTTCCATCGCACGCCGGGCGGGGCGTCGACGCTCACCTGCACGTCCTGCGCCGCTCGGAGGTGGAGGACGTTGAGCACCGGGGTGACGTCTGCCGTCCCGCACACCACCGTGCTGGTCGACACGGGGTCGATGTGCACGGTCAGGGAGCCGCCGGTGCAGTACATCGCGACGTCCATCTCGCCGGCCCGGGCGGAGAAGGTCCCGACGGTGGAGCCCGCCTCACGGAGCGGTACGGCGACGAGTGTTCTCGTTCCGCCCGCCGTGGGAGGCAGTTCCGGAACGTCCGGTTGCCGGTGCGCCGTCGGGCTCGGCGCGGGCGGTTCGGCCGTCGGCGTCGGCGTCGGTGCGGCCCGGCTCCCGCCCGTGCCGGAGCATCCGGCGAGGAGGACCGCCGAGGCCAGGACGGCGAGCAGCACCGGCACGTGTCGGGTCATCGCGGTGAACGGTCCCCCCGTGGACGTCGTTTCGGAGTTCGAGAGTGGAAGATCCCTGACGTTCCGTCAAGAGCGCCCGGGGAGGAGTGCCTTCCCGTAGCGGTGCCGGTCGTCGCCGCCACGCACGCCCCCACGGGCCGCTCCTCGTCGGGCAGACCGGCCGCAGCGAGCGCATGGCGGCACCCTCCGACACGTGCGCCGCCGAGGGCGGGGGCGGCGCGGGCGGCCCGTCGGCTGTGGTCAGTGCTTCCCGGGCGCCACCGGACGGCCGGGCCGGGGCCGGTAGGGGTCGTAGGGGTGCCGCGGCTCCAGGCGGATGCGCGCGTCGACGCCGGTCAGGGAGTCCGGGCGGGCGGTCAGCGGGTCGAGGTCGACCTCGACGACCTGGGGCAGGTCGGTCGCCATCCGGGAGAGTCCGGCGAGGACGTGCTGGACGGCGCCGAGGTCGGCCTGCTGTGTGCCGGAGGGATCGAGGAGCAGGGAGGAGTTGCGCAGGTCGGCGACCATGGTGGTGAGGTCGTGCTCGGTCAGCGGGGTGAGCCGGACGGAGCGGTCGTCGGGGATGCCGGTGGCGGTGCCGCGGAGGCCGAGGACGACGAGGGAGCCGAAGACCTGGTCCCGGACGATGCCGGTGAGCAGTTCGAGGCCGGGCGCGGCCATCGGCTGGACGACCACGCCGTCCATGCGGTCCCCGAACTGGGCTGTGAACTGCCGGTGTGCGGCGACGACTTCGGCGTCGTCGGCCAGTCCGGTCCGGACGGCGCCGACCCGGCCCTTGTGGATCTGGTCGGGCCAGTAGGCCTTCAGGACGGTCCTGCCGCCGTGGCCGTACTGGCGCAGGACGCGGGAGGCGAGGACGGCCTGCTGCTCGCCGTGCGCCCACCGGAAGGGGATGTGGGGGATGCCGTAGCAGGCGAGCAGGCCGGCGGTGTCGTTCGGGTCGAGCAGGCCGCCCTCGGGGCGGGTGCGGAGGAAGGCTTCGGCGAGCGCGCGGGCCGCCGGGGTGTCGGCGACCGGCGGCGTCGCCTCGGCGACCGGTTCGGCCAGTCGCCGGGCGCGGTCCCTGGCGTGGGCCAGGGCCCGGGCGGCGGCGGCCGGGTCGGCGTAGGACGGCAGGAGGCCGCCTCGGCAGGCCAGGTACCGGACGGGTGGTTCCTGGCCGACCTGGACGGCGGCGACGGGGATGCGCCGCCGGGCCGGGCCCTCCAGCAGGGCACGGACGGTTCCGGGTCCGTCGCCCGTGGTCAGTGCGGTCGGCACGAGGCAGACCAGCAGCGCGTCGACGGTCTCCTCGCGGGCCAGCAGGTCGAGGCAGGCGCGGATCTGCTCCGGGTGGGCGGCGGCCGTGCTGTCCACCGGGTTGACGGTGCTCGCGCCGCCCGGCAGGAGGACGGCCAGCGCGGCGGCCGTCGCGGCGGGGAGTTCGGGCAGGAGGAGGCCGGCCTCGGCGCACGCGTCGGCGGCGAGGATGCCGATCCCGCCGGCGTTCGAGATCACCGCGACGGCGCCGCGCGGGCCGGGCAGCGGCTGTGCGTGCAACAGCGCTGCGGCTTCGACGAGTTCGGCGATGCTGTGGGTGGCGGTGATGCCGGCCTGCCGGAAGAGCTCCTCCCGGGTCACGGCCGGGGTCGCCGACGCCGCGGTGTGCGCGGCGGCGCCGCGGCGGCCTGCGGCGGAGCGGCCCGCGTCGACGGTGAGGACGGGCAGCCGCCGGGTCACCCGGCGGACCGTACGGGCGAACGCCCGGGGGTTGCCGAACGAGTCGAGGTGCAGCACGGCGAGGTCGGTCCGGCCGTCCTCCTCCCACCATCGCAGCAGGTCGTCGCCGCTGACGTCGAACTTGTCGCCGAGCGAGACGAAGCTGGAGACGCCGATGCCGAGCCGGGCCAGCCGTTCCAGGAGGGCGATCCCGATGCCGCCGGACTGCACGGCGATCCCGGCCGTGCCGGGGAGGGGCACCACGCCGCCGAACTCGGCGTCGAGCCGCACCGCGGGGTCGGTGTGGGCGACGCCGAGGCTGTTCGGCCCGACGAGCCGCATGCCGTGACGGCGGCAGGCACGCACGAGTCCGCGGGCCTCGTCCGGGGAGAGGCCCGCGGTGACGACCACGAGCGCGCGGGCCCCGGCGCGGCCGCACGCCTCGGCGGCGTCCGGCACCGCGCCGGGCGGCACGGTGAGCACGGCGAGGTCGGGGGCGCCGGGGAGGTCGGCGACCGACCGGTGGGCGGGCAGGCCCGCGATCTCGTCCGCGTGCGGGTTGACGGCCCGGAGGTCGCCGGTGAACGCCCCCTCCTGGATCTTCAGCAGGACGGCCCGGCCCACCGAGCCGGGCCGCCGCGAAGCACCGACGACGGCGATGGAGCGGGGGCAGAGCAGCGCGGCGAGGCCGGCGACGTCGGCGGCCCGGCCGCGCCGGTCCGCCGCCTCGCGGTCGCGCTCGTCCTGCTCGTCGAGCGGCACCCGCAGCCGGGCCCCGCCCTGCCCGCCCCGGTGGTGGACGGGCAGGCCCAGGTCGGAGAAGAGCCGGTGCACCGCGCGGTTCCCGGCCACGGTGTCGGCCTCGAACTCCCGCACCCCGCGCTCGCGGGCGGCCTCCACGAGGTGTTTCACGAGGAGCGTGCCGACACCGTGGTGCCGCCAGGAGTCCGCGACCGCCAGGGCGAGTCGGGCGGTGTCCGACCGGCCGCCGGTCGTCTCGCAGTCCACCTCGCCGACGAGGTCCGCCGCGACCCAGGCGCCGAGCGTGAGCAGGCCGGGCCGGGGTGGTCCGCAGAGCCGGTCGGCGGCGAGGGCCGGCGCTCGGCGGCCGGGTCCGAGGAACCGTGGGCCGCGGCCGTCCCCGGACCGCCCGGCGGCGTACAGCTCGTAGACGGCGTCGTGGTCGGCGGGGCGCAGCGGGCGGATGACGGCGGTGGTGCCGTCGGTCAGGAGGTCTTCGGCCGTCGCCGGGGGGTCGTCGCGGCTGGGCATCTGCGGCTCCTCGGTCGGGCCCGGGCGCGGCGTTCCGGGCGGGTGTCCGGCGTGCCCCGTCCTTCCAGGCTCACTCCTGCCGGGCCTCACCGCACGGCCGGGCGGGTGTCACCGGCCCGCTCCGGCCGCGGGCGGGTGTCACCGGCCCGCGCCAGCCGCGGGCGGGTGTCATCGGCCCGCTCCGGCCGCGGGCGGGTCGAGGGTCTCCGCGACGGGGCGGCGCGGTGTGGCCGGTCCGGGTGGCCCGTAGCCGATCCGGACCACGAGCTGGACGAAGCCCGGCCCTTGTTCCGGGTCGCGCAGCAGGGCCCGGGTGTCCGGCCACTCGACGGCCTGGTGCAGCACGGTCAGCCGGACGCCTCGGGCCGTGGCCAGCAGCCAGACCCGCTCCAGCGCCTGGCCGGCCCGGAGCCAGTCGGCGGGGCCGTCGCCGTGGGTGGTGAGGGTGCAGACCTGCGGGAGCGCCTCGAAGCGTTCCGTGGGGAGGGCCGGCGGGCCTCCGGTGAAGCTCCGCATCGGCACGCGGGCCTCGTGGTCCTGCGGGCCCAGCGCCGACGCGGGGATCCCGTCGGTCGCCGGTGTCTCGGGGCGCAGCCAGCCCCGGGTCTCCGCCTGGCGGGCCACGTCGGCCTCGGTGCGGGCCTCGGCCTCCGCGGTGAGGGTCAGCACCCGTCGGACGCCGGCCTCCTCCAGCGGCGTGAGGTGCACGCCCTCGGTCCGGGCGGCGCCGATCAGCTCCCCGAGCACGCTCTCCGGCACGTCGCGGCCGGCGAACGGCCGGCGGGCGGAGTGGCGGTGCGGGATGGCGGCGTACAACTCGGGGTCGGCGTAGACGGTTGCCGGGGGTCCGGTCAGGGAGACGACCGCGAGCAGGTCCGGCCGGGCCGGGTCGGGCATCAGCCGGACCACCGGCGTGCGGCCGAGATGGGCGGCGGCCACGCGGAGGTTGAGGAGCGCCGCGCCGACGGAGATGTGCAGGGCGCGGCCGACCGGGTCGGTCAGGGGGACGGCGCGGGTGCGGTCCGCGTACACCTCGACCCCGTGCACCTCCACCACCCCGTCCGGGTCCACCCCGTTCGGCTCGGCCCCGTTCGGCCCGGCCCCGTCCGGGTCGACCGTCGGACGGAAGCGCCAGGGCTGGCTGTTGTGCAGGGACGGCGCCGCGCCCGCAGCTGTCACGAGCAGCCGCAGGTCGGCGAGGGTCGGCAGTGTCGCGATCATGATCAGTACTCCTTGCCCTCATGCCCTCGGCGGTGCGCCCCGGACGGGAGCAGCACCCCGCTGCCTCCAGCGTGCGCCGCCTGCCGGTGCCTGCGAAGGGCCGTTGGACCCGTTCTGCGGCGGCCTGCCGCGGCACCGCCACCGCGGGCGGCACGGGAGAGGAGACCGGAGAGCAGGAGACCGGGAGAGCGGGAGAGCGGGAGAGCGGGGGGCCGACGGCTGTACGACGCCTCCTCACCCTCCCTCCGACGGGCAGGCGAGGCGGCGGTACCACCAGAACTCCGTGCGCCACTGCCGTCGACGGGTGAACGGGTCGGGCAGTGTGCGGTGCAGGAGAGCGGCGTCCAAGGGGCGGAGGACCCGCCGGAGTTCGGCTCGGGCCCGTACCGGCAGCGCTCCCAGGATCCCGTCCAGCACGTCACGTGCGTGCCGGACGTCGTCGAAGGAGCAGCCCGGGCAGGAGCAGAACGCTGCCTGCGGGTACAGGGGGCGTCTGCCCGGTGGGGCGAGGAACTCCCGGTACCGGCGCAGCGCCCGATCGGTGGCTCCGGGGTAGAGGTACCAGCCGGCGCTCACCCTCTCGGCCCGGTGCACCGCCAGGCTTGTTCCGGCGGAGAGGCCGTGGATCCGGGGCGGCGGGGCGGGTCCCCAGAGGCGGGGCGTCACGTGGTCTCCGCGCAGCGCGCGGGGCGGTCTACGCGGCATCGGCCTTTCGACGTGTGGTCACGGCAGCACGATGCCATGCCGTCCCGGTGCGTGTCACGCGGATTCCCCGTACGTCGACGCAGACCCTGTACCGCCTGGCCACAGGAAATCTTGCGTCACCAGCCAGTGGGCTGGTGCCACTTCGGGCCACTCCCACCGCAAGATCTTCTGCCTCCCCGAGGGGCTCCGCCGGTACCGGCCTCCGGTCAGGAGGCCGCACCGGCCCGTCGCCGGTACTGGCCGGGCGGCACGCTGTGGGCGCGCTTGAAGGCCTTGGCGAACGCGAACTCGGAGCCGTAGCCGACCCGTTCTCCGACGACGGCGATCGGGGTGTCGGAGTGGCGCAGCAGCCGGGCGGCCGTGGTCATCCGCCAGCGGGTGAGATACGTGAGCGGGGGTTCGCCGACCAGGCCGGTGAACCGGCGGGCGAAGGCGGCGCGCGAGAGGCCTGCGCTGTCGGCGAGCGCCTCGACCGTCCAGGCGCGGCCGGGGTCGCGGTGGATGGCGCGCAGGGCCGGGGCGATGGCCGGGTCGGTCAGTGCGGCGGCCCATCCGGCGGTGGCATCGGCCGGCTGGTCGTCGAACCAGGCGCGGAGGATGTAGAGGAGCAGCAGGTCGATCAGCTCGCCCACGATGCCGTCGGATCCGGGCCTGGGGTCGTCGAGTTCGGCGCCGAGCATGTCGATCGCGGCGCGCAGGGCGTGGTGGCGGTCGCGCCGGGCGGGCAGGTGGATCAGCTCGGGAAGGCCGGCGACCAGGGGGTGGGGGCGTTCCCGGTCGAGGTGGTAGGAGCCGCAGAGCAGCACCGTGCGGGCGCCGGGGCCGTCGACGGCGAACCTGCCGATCGGTGAGGTGCGGTCGGTCCGGTCGCAATGCCGCTTAGATAGCTGGGTTTCTGAGTTGTAAGGTGGGCGGTCCGGAGTGCCGGGTGTTGGTGTCGTCGGGGCGTTTGATGCGGTGCGGGCTGAGGCGGTGGCGTTTGACGGCGCGGGGGCAAGTACGTTGTCGCCGGGCGGGATTGGGCCGTTCGGCTATCTCGGCGAGAGCCCCGGTAAGGGCGGCGGCCAAGCCGTCAGGGGAAAACGCCGCCTGGTCGGTGACCAGGCGGCGGACGACGCGGAGACTGCGGATGAAGGACATCCGGTCCGGGTCGAGGCCGGCACCGCCCGCGGCTTGATGCATGAGGTTCCGGATCGCGTAGTGCGTGGTCAGCAGGGCCCAGATCTCCTGGCGGACCATCTCGGGCGACTTGGACCGCAGGGGGCGAGCAGGTCCGCGCTGGTACGTCTCGATCTCGGCAAGCGCGACCTCGAACTCCCACCGCTGGTGGTACGCCGCCGCCAGCTCCAGTGCGGGAGCCTCGCCGGGATCCAGGACGGTGGTGATCAGCCGGTACAGGTCCCCGTTGCCCGCACGCCCGTCCACCCGGTAATCCACAACACGAACGGCCAGTCCTTCCAGCCGCGCGTCCGCGCGTCCGGAGCGCACATGTCGTCGGTACCGCTGACGCGCGATGACGTCGGCGAGCACGGAACGGTAGGAACCGTCGGGGAACACTTCCAGCACGGGCAGATCGACGGTCTCCGACACCCTCCACAGCAGGTCAGCGCCCGTCTCGGCTGCTTTGACCCACAACGCCAGGCTGTAGAACCCGCGATCGGCCATGACCAGCATGCCCGGCTCGAACCGTTGCAGCAGCTGCTCGGTCAGCTCCCTCTCGCCCACAGCCAACGGGCCGATGCGCGCCGCGATGACCGCACGGGTCCCGCACTCCCCGAGGCCGACCACCCGGGCCTGCGGGAAGGGGCCGGGACGGTGCTCACGGTGACTGTTCTTGCCGAACGCCTCGGTGTTGCCCGGGGTGTCCGGGAGCTCGAGCTGCACCCCGTCGACCGCCATCATCCGCCATGACCGCAGCCAGGCACCTTCGGTACCGGGACCGGCCAGTGGCGCCCCGACACGCTCGAACAGCAACCGCAAAGGCTCCTCGCCCAGCCGGGCCCTGGCCTGTGTGATCGCCCCGGTGGTCGGCACCCTCCAGTTCCCGCTCCAGTCCCCGAGGAACCGCAGACCGCCCACCAGCTTGCGCATCACCTCCTCATAGCCGTCGCCGAAGAACAAGCACATGGCCAGCACGAAGTACACACCACCCGGGCAGGCAGCAGGCGCACCCGACGCTCCCGACGCCCAGCCTGCTCAACCACATCATCGACAAGATCCTGATGCAGCAGGTCCGTCAGCACCCCGACCGCCAGACGATCCGTCAAGCGCCCATCCGCACCCCGCAACTCATCCACACAGCAAGCCTAGCGATACTGGTCCTTATCTAAGCGGCATTGGGTCCGGTCGGGGCGGAAGTCGGTGGCCGGGGAGTGCGGGTCGTCGGTCAGGGCGTGCTCGGCGCCGCTGCGCAGGAAGATCACGTCACCGGCGGCCAGGGCGAGGGCGGAGCCGTCGGGTCGGACGAGCCAGCAGGAGCCGGTCAGCACGACGTGGAAGGCCGCGCCGGTGGCCTCGTGGAAGCGCAGTCCCCAGGGCGCCCGGCACTCGGTGCGGGCCGTCCGGGGGCTCTCGGACCGCATGGAGGCGACGGCCTCGGTGAGGATGTCCATGCGGACAGCCTACGCCGATACGACCGCCGGACGAGACGATCGGACAGGAAAGAGAGAGTTTCGGCTATTCAGCGTCTCGCATCAGCCGCCTAGGTTTGGTGCCAGGCCCGGACGCCACGATCCGCGCCACCGACGGAAGGAACCCCGCCGTGCGCACCATCGACCAGCAGTCCTACGGAGAGCCCGGCGTCCTCCGGATCACCGAGGCGGAACGGCCGGAACCGCGGGTCACCGAGGTCCTGGTGCGGGTCCGCGCCGCGGGGGTCAACCCCGTCGACGCCTACACCCGTTCGGGGGCGTTCCCGCTCCTGGGCGAGCCTCCGTTCGTGCTCGGCTGGGACGTCTCCGGCGTGGTCGAGCAGGTCGCGCCGGGCGTCAACCGCTTCGCCGTCGGCGACGAGGTCTACGGCATGCCGCACTTCCCGCGGCCGGCCGGGGGCTACGCCGAGTACGTCACGGCGCCGGCCCGGCAGCTCGCCCGCAAGCCGAAGGGGCTGGACCACGCGCAGGCCGCCGCACTGCCGATGGCCGGGCTGACCGCCTGGCAGGCGCTGGTCGACGCGGCCGGGCTGCAGGCCGGACAGCGGGTGCTGGTGCACGGCGGGGCGGGCGGGGTCGGACACCTCGCCGTGCAGATCGCCAGGGCCCGCGGAGCCGAGGTCTTCGCGACGGCGAGCGCCGCCAAGCTCGACTTCCTCCGCGAGCTCGGCGCCGACCACCCGATCGACTACACCGCGGCCGACTTCACCACCGGGCTGCGCGGGCTGGACGTCGTGTTCGACACGGTCGGCAACGGCAACGGCCTCCGCTCGCTCCCCGTCCTGCGCGACGGCGGCGTGCTGGCCACGATCACGGAGCACTTCGACCCGGAGCTCGCCGCCCGTACCGCGGCGGCCGGCAGGCGGTACGCCGGAGTCGTGGTCGAGCCGGACCACGTCGGGCTGGAGGCGCTGACCGAGCTGGTCGAGGCGGGCCTCCTGCGGCCGCACGTCGAGCACGTCCTCCCGCTGGAGGACGCGGCCACGGCGCACGCCCTGGTCGAGACCCGCCGCACCCGGGGCAAGATCGTCCTGACGCTCTGATCCCCGCGGCGCACACCTGCCACCCGCCCGAGCGCCGACGCGTCCGCCACCGGGTCGCCGTTACGGGAGCGGGGGCAGGCGCGGGGGCAGGCGCGGGGGCGGCCGGGAACGGCCGGGGGCACGCCTACGCGTCGGTCTCCAGCGGTGTCAGGAACCGGCGCTCGTACCGCTTGATGCACCTGGTCCTGCGGGCCAGCTCGAACGCCTCCTGACAGTCGGGGTCGGCCGCGGCCGCGATGCGGTAGCGCTCGTACTCGGCCAGGCTGCCGAACGTGAAGAGGGCGTACGCGATGTCGCTGTCGCCCTCGCTCGGCAGGAAGTAACCGAGGTGCGTGCCGCCGAAGCGCGGGACGAGCCGCACCCAGCGCCGGCCGTACTCCTCGAAGTCCGCCAGCTTGTCGGGGTCGATCTCGTACTTCAGATGAATCGTGATCATGTCCGTCCCTCTTCCGCCGTAAGGCGCTCGTGCCTGTCCGGGGCGGCCGTCCGCGGGGACGGCGACCACGGCAGGGCCGTTCGTCGACGACTCGATCCTTCCGTCCCGGAGCCCCTTCGACCAGCGGCGGGAACGCCCGGGGACCGCGAGATCCCGCCAACCCCGCACCACCGCCGCGCGCACCGCACCCGCGAGGGGCCTGTGACGCGGAACGCATGACGCGGCGCGTCAGGCTCTCTACGGTGGAGGCATGAGCATCGGCACACTCCCGCAGCGCACTGTCGGGATCCGGTCAGGCGACGAGATCCACGACGCCCTGCAGCACCTGCCCACCCGCCGGGACAAGCCGCGCCCGCAGGGCGCCCGGGCCGCCCTCGGGTGGGCACTCGACCCCTGGAAGTCGCCCCCCATCCCCATGGAGCCGTCCCCCGCCGACGCCCTCCTACGGCTCATGGCGCAGGAACGCACCGCCCTCGCCGTACGGCACGACCCCCGGCAGAGCCCTCAGCAGCGCCGCTACGCCCGCGGCGTCGCCCAGGCCCTCGGCTGGATCCTCGGATACACCCCCGACCTCCCGCTCGTCCGGCCGGAGGCGACCGCCGGACGGTGACCGCACGGCGGGCCGCACCGGGGGGCTCCGGCAGCGCCGCAGCCCCCGCTCCCCGGCCGCCGGAGAGGGACGTCTCGGCGGCCGGGTCTGAGCGGCGACGGGGCCGGCCCGGGCGACCGAAGAGGCGTGACGGCCGCCCGGGCCTGTGCCCCGCCCGACTCCCCGCCTCACCGCCCACCGGCCCGGCAAACCCCCTTCACCGGCATCCCGCGCGGACGGCCTTCACCCCGGCCGACCCTGGCACGGCCCGGGGCCGCCCCGCCCCGCCCGCCCTGTCGCGCCCTGTCGCGGCCGGCCTCGTGCAACGGCTGCTGTCGCAGCCCTGCTCTAGGCTCCCCGGCCATGCAGATCAACGACTGGTGGGGCCTCGTCGAGCAAGCGCGCAGCGTGGTCGGTGACCGTGCCGATGACAGGAACCTGCCCGACGACCCGTTGCCCGGCGCCCTCACGGGCATACTCGCGTCACTGGAGCCGGCGGAAATCATCGACTTCTACCTGAAGGCGATCGAGGTGACCGACTCCGCGTACCGGCGTCCGCTGTGGAAGGCCGCCTACCTCGTGGAGGGTGGCTGCGGAGACGACGGCTTCATGGACTTCCGCGACGGGCTGATCCTGCTCGGACGGGAGACGTTCACCCGCGCCGTCGCCCGTCCCGACTCCCTGGCCGAGCTGCCCGTGGTCGTCCGGATGAGCCGCGACGAGGACGGCTGGATCGGCTTCGAGTCGCTGAGCTACCTGATCAAGCAGGCGTACCGGGAATCCCAGGGCGAGACCGGTTCGTTCGACACGGCCGTGGACGCCGCTCTGCGCGCCACGGTGCGGCCCGAAGAGCCGACCGGGGCCGACTGGGACAGTGAGGACGACGACGAGATGCGGCGCCACCTCCCCCGGCTCGCGGCGCTCTTTCTCGACTGAACCCGATGAAGCCGCTCGTCGCCGGCGGCGCCTGACCCCGAATGCCGGACACCAGGGACGTTCTGCCAGGTTTCTGCAGCATGAAATCGATTGCCGAGGAGGCGTCCGCCGAGCACGGCATACTCTTCAAGCCCACGGTCTGGGTCGATTGGACCGGACCGGAGACCTAGTAAAATCCGGGGTGCCCTTTCGGGGGCACCCCGGCCCTTTTTCTCAATCGCCTTCCCGGATCGGCGGACGAACGAGTGCGATGTCCTGGCCGAACCCCACCGCCACTCCCCCGTCCGCGGTGGCCGCGAGGCAGACGGCGGCACCGGGCAGCAGCAGCGGCCGGGTGGACGGTTCACCGGTGCGCAGGTCGATCAGAGTGAGGGTGCGGTCGGCGCGGGCCACGTACAGCTCGGGCCAGCCGAGGCCCGCGACGGCGGTGACGGCGGCCGGGCCGTCGATCTCCGGGCCCGCCGGCCGACCGGTGCGGTCCCAGGCGCGGAGTGCGGTGGCGCCCTCGGCCGCATCCTCGGAGCGGACGGTGACGAGTCGGCCGTCGAGGAGTGCCAGCACGGGGTGGTCCTCGGTTCCCGGCACGATCTCCGGCGCGGACGACGGGTCGTCCAGGTCGAACAGCCGGGCCGGTTCCTCGTAGGACGTCAGAGCGACGGTCGCGCGCCCGTCGACCGCGCCGACGGCGAATCCGGTGGTGCCCGTTTCGGCGTCCACGGGGATCGTGGCGAGAACGGCCCCGTCGGCGGGGTTCCGGAGCGTGATGTCCCCGTCCCCGTAGACGACCAGTGCGTCGCCGGTGCGCAGGCGCCGGTGGACGGCCCAGCGGACGATGCTGCTGTCGGTGCGGGCCGGTGCGCCGGAGGGGCCGCCCGCGGCCAGGTCCCAGCGGTACAGGAGCGGATCGGGGTCGTGCGGGGATCCGGAGCCGGTGGCGGCGTACGGACGGCCGCCGTCGCTCCAGGCGGCCAGGGCCCTGGTCACCACGACCTCGGTGGCGAGGGGCGCGGCCAGCAGGGTGCCGTCGGCGGCGCGGCGGACCACCAGGGTTCCGCCTTCGTCGACACTGACCACCACTCCGTCCGGCTCGGTGACCGTGACGTCCGCCAGTCGCTGGCCGTGGCCGGGCTTGCGGTCCACGGAGGCGGCCGGGTCCCAGAGTGCGACCACACCGTCCTGCTCGGAGGAGGTCAGCAGGAGGTCGCGCCCCTCCCAGCGGACGGCCTCGACGGCGGCCCGTGCGACGGATCCGGCGAGGGGTGGTCCGAGCGGCCGCATGGTACGGGCGTCCCAGAGATGGACGTTCCACCTGGTGGACACGGCGAGGGCGGGCCCCGTCACGGTCGGATTGCTCTGCGGTCCCAGCCCCGGCCTGGACTGCATCAGCCGGTCCGGAACGGGGTACAGGTGTGCCGTGAGCAGTTCGTGCTGACCCGTCGTCAGGTCAATGGTGGCGTGGGCATCCTGCTCGTCGCGGACGGTCAGCAGCTCCCGACCGTCCGACCGCCACAGGGTGGCGCCCTTGATCGGGCGTAGCCCGGCGGGGACGGGGAGCTGTCGCACCTGGTCGTCGTCCGGGTTCCACAGCAGGACCCCTTCGTCCGAGAGCAGCACGACCGCGCTCCCGTCCGCGAGGGCGCCGGGACTGAGCCCGATGACGGGCGGCAGGTGCGGAAGGCGGAGCCGCGCGCCGGTCGCGAGGTCCCAGAGCCCGAGGCCGCTCCAGGCGGTGCTGACCAGCAGCCGGGTGTCAGGTCCGCTGCCGAGGACCGCCAGGGCGTGCGGGCTTTCGCCGACGTCGATCGTCCGGCGGAGCGCGAGGTCGGCGAGGGCCCAGATCCGCACCGTGTGGTCATCGTGGCTGGAGATGAGCAGCGGTTCGGTGGCGTCGGGCGCGAAGGCCAGGACGCGAACGGGTACCTCGCACTCCACGGTGCGGACCCGGCCCGACCGGACGTCCCGGACTTCCAGCCGGTGCCTTCGGAGCTTCGGGTCGGCCGGTGGCCGTTCGTCGGCCCTGACGGCGGTGGCCAGTTGGGGCCGGCCGTCGACCTCGCCCCAGGCGCTGGCCACGACCCGCCCGACCCGCACCTGCCAGATCAGCCGGAGGTCCAGGTCGATATCGGTCGCCCAGTCGACCCGCCACAGGTCGCCGTCCGGGTCGCCGACGGCCCGGCCCCGGCGGACGGCGTCGAGGAGGGCGGACTGCCGTCGGTCGACATCGTCCGGCTCCGCGTGTCCGACGTCGGCTACGACCTGATCCATCGGCGTTGCCCTTCTTCGTGCTTCGTGGCGATCGGGACGAGATGCCGTGCGGGTGCGACCCTGCCGCGCTACGACGGGAACGCCTGCCCTCGCCGGCGGCCGGCGCGTGTCGGGTCACGCCGACATGGCGTGCTCGCCGCCTTCGGAGTCGTCCGACTCGTCCGCGCAGGCGGCGGCCAGGTCGTCGAGTGACAGGTGCAGGGCGTGGGCCAGGGCTGCCACGGTGAAGAAGGCCGGGGTCGGGGCCCGACCGGTCTCGATCTTGCGGAGCGTCTCCGCGGACACCCCGGCCGCCGCTGCCACGTCCACCATGCTGCGGTCACCGCGGGCCCGGCGGAGCAGGGCCCCGAAGCGCTCTCCACGGTGCCGCTCTTCCGGGGTCAAGGGAACTCTCACCATGCCCGTGATACTAATACCGGTATAAGTATTGGGCAGCATCGCACCGCAGGGAGCCACGACACATGGTGGAGATCAAGACCGACACGGCACTGGAAGCGATGCGTGAAGCCGGACGCGTCGTGGCCCACGCACTTGCGGCCGCCCGTGAGGCGGCAGCCGTGGGAGTCCGTCTGCGCGAGCTGGACGAAGCCGCCCGCGCCGTTCTCACCGCGGCCGGAGCGCGCTCACCGTTCCTGGGCTACCAGCCCTCCTTCGCCCCCGTCCCCTTCCCCGCCGTGATCTGCGCCTCCGTCAACGACGCCGTCGCACACGGCATCCCCGACGACCACCGCCTGCGCGACGGCGACCTGGTCAGCATCGACTGCGGAGCCGAACTCGACGGCTGGACCGGCGACGCCGCGATCAGCTTCACCGTCGGCACCCCTCGCCCCGCCGACCTCGAACTCATCGCCGCCACCCGGCGGGCCCTGGACGCCGGCATCGCCGCCGCCACCACCGGCCGTCGCATCGGCGACATCTCCCACGCCATCAGCACGGTCGCCCGCAAGGCCGCCTGCGGCATGCCGACCGACTTCGGCGGCCACGGCATCGGCCGCCGGATGCACGAGGACCCCCACGTCCCCAACCACGGACGGCCCGGTCGCGGCTTCCCCCTGCGCCACGGTCTCACCCTCGCCCTCGAACCCATGCTCATGGCCGGCGGACGCAACGCCTACTACACCGACCCCGACGGATGGACCCTGCGCACGACCGACGGCAGCCGCGCCGCCCACATCGAACACACCATCGCCGTCACCGAGGACGGCCCCCGCATCCTCACCCTGCCCTGACAACCCCGAAACCCTGCCCCGACCCCGAAACCCGCCCCGACCCCGGATCCGCTCACACCCGGCGGGGGCCGCCGACCGGTCGGCCGTGCGGCGACAAACGCAAAGGCCCGCACCGGATGTGACATCCGGTGCGGGCCCCTGCTACCAGGCGGGTGCCGTGGCGAAATTACAGCGGGCGAATGTTCTCCGCCTGCGGGCCCTTCTGGCCCTGCGTGACGTCGAACTCGACCTTCTGGCCCTCGAGCAGCTCGCGGAAGCCGTTGGCGTTGATGTTCGAGTAGTGGGCGAAGACGTCCGGGCCGCCACCCTCCTGCTCGATGAAGCCGAAGCCCTTTTCCGCGTTGAACCACTTCACAGTGCCATTAGCCATAAAAATTCTCCTTCAAAGGGGCTGTCCGAGACCCGCACGGTGCGGGCCCCGAGTGCCGCGATGATGACCCACCCGGAGAAAAGATCCGGAAAAACAAAATGCGCCTGCGATATATCAGCAGGCGCACACCAAGTCCATGGGAACCACTACTGCAACTCCCCTGAACTGTAGCAGGCCCGACAGCGGAACGGCGGGACATCGACCTGCGGGTTCGCGCCGGGCCCGCGCAGCGGTCTCCTGCTGCGGCGGCCGAGGTCAGAGCGCCCTTCCCCCGCCGCCGTGGTGGAGGTCGTCGAGGGCCGCGAGGTCGGTGTCCGAGAGGCGGATCGCCCCGGCGGCGACGTTGGCCGCGAGGTGGTCGAGGTCCCCGGTGCCCGGGATCGCCAGGACGTGCGGGCCGCGGTGGAGCGTCCACGCGAGGCGTATCTGGGCGGTGCTCGCGCCGTGCGCCCGGGCGACGGCACGGACGGCGTCCGCCTCGGCGTCGACTGCGCCGGCCTGACCCGCGGTGCCCGCGATCGCGTAGAAGGGGACGAACGCGATGCCCTGCTCGCCGCAGAGCCGCACGAAGCCGTCGTCCTGCGGGCGCACCCCGATGCCGTACCGGTTCTGCACGCAGACCACGGGAGCGATGGCGCGGGCCTCGGCGAGCTGGGCGGGGGTCACGTTGGAGAGGCCCAGGTGGCGGACGAGCCCGGCCTCGCGCAGCTCGGCGAGGACGCCGAAGCGTTCGGCGACGGAGTCGGTGCCGAGGACGCGGAGGTTCACGACGTCGAGGTGGTCGCGGCCGAGCTGGCGCAGGTTCTCCTCGACCTGGCCACGCAGGCGGTCGGGGGTGGCGTGAGGCGTCCAGTGACCGGACGGGTCGCGGCCGGGGCCGACCTTGGTGGTGATGACGAGGTGGTCGGGGTACGGGGCCAGGGCCCGGTTGATGAGTTCGTTGGCGGAGCGCAGCGGCGAGAAGTAGAAGGCCGCGGTGTCGATGTGGTCGACGCCCAGGTCGAGGGCGCGGCGCAGCACGGCGACGGCCTGCTCGCGGTCGCGGGGGCGGGCGCCGGGTACGAGGGCCTCGCCCGTCTGGGGCAGGCGCATGGCGCCGAAGCCGATCCGGTTGATCGTCAGGTCGCCGAGCCGCCAGGTGCCCGACGCCGCTGCGGTGATGGTCCGTGGTGTCATGCCGGGGATCGTCGCGGCCGGGTAGGCTGGCGCGCCAATGATTCGGGCATGCGCGAATGTCGGGGGTGCGGGTGGCGGCTGAGCTGGCGTTCTCCGCGCGTGATCTCGCGCGACTGCGCTTCGCCGTCTCGCCGATGTGGGAGGTGGGGCCGAGCTTCCGGCTGCTGGTGTCGGGCATCGCGCATCCGGTGCACCACACGTGGGTGGCGCAGGTGCGGCCGCGGTGGGCGGCGGCCGGGCTGGACCGCGGCTGGCTGGGCGATCTGGTGCCGGGGGCGGGGTACGTCCCGGACTTCCTGAATCCCGCGCCCGACGGGCCGGCGCCGACGCTGGGCCGGGAACTGGCGCAGATCGCCGCCACGCCGGCCGACCGGGTGCGCCGGGACCTCGACCGTCTGGCGGAGGAGCAGGGGCACCTCGGACCGCGGGCCAGCGCGCTGTACGCGCGGCCGCGGGCCCGTCTGGAGCGGGTCACCGAGGAGATCGCCGCGTACTGGGATCTCGCACTGGCCCCGTACTGGGCGAGGATCCGGGCCGTCCTCGACGCCGACGTGTTCCACCGGGCGCGGCAGGTCGCCGAACAGGGGGCCGGCCGGTTGTTCAACGAGCTGCACCCGACGGTGAGCTGGGACGACCACGCCCTGCGGCTGGCCCGGCGCACCCGGGCGCTGTCCCGGCCGACCGCCGGGGCGGGGATGGTCCTCCTGCCGTCCGTCTTCACCGGGCCTTGCCCGCTCACCCGGGTGACGCCGCCCGAACCTCCTCAGCTGGCCTACCCGGCGCGGGGCATCGGCGACCTGTGGGCGGCCCGTCCGGCCGCCGGGACGACTCCGCTCGCCGCCGTGCTCGGCCGCACCCGGACGCGGCTGCTGACCGAACTCGACTCGCCGGCCTCCACCACGGAGCTGGCCCAGCGCACGGGGCTCTCGCCGGCCGGCGTCTCCCAGGCCCTCACCGCGCTGCGCGACGCCCGCCTGGTCAGCGCCCACCGGGCCGGCCGGGTCGTGCTCTACGCCCGCACCTCCGTCGCGGACACCCTCATCGCCGGGTGAGCCGTCAGCGACCCCGCGGGCCCGAAGGCGCCGACAGGGCGTCGACGAACCGTGCCCGGCCCGGACGGTCACCCGGCACCGTGGAGCCCGCGCCGCAGCGGCGCCGGGGTGCCGGGGGCCCACGGCGGCGCGTCCGCCGTGGTGAAGCCGAACGCATGCGCGTAGAGGGAGAGTTCGGCCGTGAGGCACTGCTCGACGGTTCGGGCGGTGCGGAAGCCGTGCTGCTCGCCCTCGAAGGTCAGGTAGGCCTGCGGCACGCCGCTGCCCCGCAGGCGGTCCAGGAAGCGTTCGGACTGTTCGGGCGGGCAGACCGCGTCGTCGGTGCCCTGCAGGATGACGAACGGGGTGCGCACGTGGTGCGCGCGCCGGAGCGGGGAGACCTCCTCGTAGCGGGAACGCGCCTGCGGCCACGGGCCGATCAGGCTCTCCAGGTACCGGGATTCGAAGTCGTGGGTGCCGCTGACCCGCCACTGCTCGGGGTCGAGCAGCGGGTAGTAGATGCCCGCCGCGCGGTAGAGGCCGGGCTCCGCCGCCAGCGAGGCCGCGGCCGTCCAGCCGCCGGCACTGCCGCCGCGGATGCCGATGCGCGCCGGGTCGGCGATGCCCCTGGCGATCAGGGCCCGGGCCACCGCCGCGCAGTCCCGGACGTCGGTGACGCCCCAGTGCCCGCGCAGCCGTTCGCGGTACGACCGGCCGAAGCCGGTCGAGCCGCCGTACTGCACGTCGACGACGCCGATGCCGCGGCTGGTGAAGAAGGCGATCTCGGGACGGGCGACGAGCCGGCTGCGGGTGGTGGGACCACCGTGCACCTGCACGAGGAACGGCGGGAGCTCGCCCTCCGGCGCCGCGGCACCGGGATGGTGCGGCGGGTGGACGAAGGCGTGGACCTCCTCGCCGTCCGGGCCGGGCAGGACCTCGTGGCGGCCGTGCGGGTGGTGGTCGGCGTGGCGCAGCGGCTCGGCCCGGACCACCTCCGTCCACTCCGTCCGCTCCGTCCGCGGCCGGTCCCGGCGCCGAGCATCCCGCGCCGAAGCACCCGCCGCCGATACGCCCTGCACCCGACCGGACGGCGCCACGGCGGACGGCACGGCGGACGGCACGGCATCGGACGGATCCGGGTCGTCCACCGTCACGAGGACGACGGCCCACGGGTCGCGCGGGCCGGCGGCGGTGGCGGCCACCCGTCGGCCGTGCACGGCGATGCCGACCCACTCGGTGTACGGGGACGGGACGTCGTTGAGCGAGCCGTCCGCCCCGAGCACGGCGAGCCTGCGGTCCGCGGTGCCGTGGGTGACGGCCAGCCGCCCGCCGCCGAGAGGGAGGAACCAGCGGGTGCCGATCCGCCACAGCGGCTCGCCGAACTCCTCGGGGCGGGGGCAGAGGGCGCGCGAGGTGCCGTCCAGCCGCACCTCGTGGAGGTTCCACCAGCCGTCGGGGTCGGCCACGACGTGGAGCACGCCGGGACGGTCCGGGTCCCACTCGACCTGGCCGACCGAGACGCCGTCGCCCCCGGCGATCCTGCGGGGCGTGCCGAGGCCGCCGTCGGCGGTGACCGGCGCGCACATCAGCTCGGTGGCGTCCCAGGGCATCGCCGGGTGGTCCCAGCCGATCCAGGCGGCGTGCCGGCCGTCCGGCGAGATCCTGGGCCCGGTCATGAAGTGGTGGGTGGCGGCGAGCACCCGGACGGCGCCGCGCGCGTGCGCGGCACTGCCGTCGAGCGGGAGGGCGACCAGCTCGCGCCGGACCTCGGTGCCGGTGTTCCCGGTGAACTCCTCGCGCAGGCACCAGATCTCGTCACCGACCCGGGTGAAGTCGCAGTAGCGGGCGCCGGCCGGACGAGCGGGCTGCGGGCTGATGGCGACCGGAGGTGTGCCGGGTGACGCCCGGTGGACGCGCTGGTCGTCCCAGTGCACGAAGACGAATCCGGCCGTGGCGTCGGCGCCGAGCGCCAGCCACGGCCTGCCGCCGTACTCGATGACGCGCGAGCGGACGTTCCACGCCGGGCCGAGCAGTTCGCGGACCTCGCCGTCCGGGGTGCGGCCGACGAGCGCACTGCGGCCCGCCTCGGCGGGGCGGGCCTCCGTCCACCAGAGTTCGTCGCCCACGAAGTCGAGCCAGTCGGGGGCGGATTCGCCCTCGGCGACCTCGGCGGCGGTGATCGGGGACGTCCACGTCCCGTACGGCGCGGTGCGCATCGTTTCCTCCTGGTGGGGACGGCGGACGGACGGCCCGGACGGTGTTCGGCCACCGAGTGCCGGGCGGGTGCCAGGCGGGTGCCGGGCGGGTGCCGGGCGGGTGCCGGATCGGCCGTCCAGGGGTTGCTCTTCCCCCGTTCGCATTGCTCCAGACCTTCGGGCAACAGATTTGGCAACACCTTGCCACGATGTGCCTCCGCCCGTTACCGTCTGGCCTGCGGAGGGCTGGACCGGGTCGGCCCCGACCCGCACCCTCCGCCGGGCCTCGTGAGGAGCACACACATGGGCACGCCGAAATTCAGCGTCGTGATCCCCTACAAGCAGCGGCTGGACAACATCGGGCTGGTCTTCGCCGCACTCGCCGACCAGACCCTCGACCGCTCGGACTTCGAGGTCGTGGTCGGCGCCCTGGAGTACGCGCCGGAGTACACCGCCCTCTGCCGGGAGTACACGGACCGGCTCCGCATCGTCACCGTGACGGCCGACGTGCCGTGGAACCTCAGCCACGCGCGCAACCTGGCCGTGGCCCAGGCCACCGGCGAGGTGCTGGTCTTCCTCGACGCCGACATGATGCTGCCGCCCGGCTGCCTGGAGAACCTCTACACCCGGCACTACGCCCACCGGCAGAACGTCTGCATCGCCGGCGGGATGATCGGCTACGACGACGTGGCCGAACGCGACGTCGACACCGTCACCGCCCTGCCGTACAGCCACTACCGCACCGTGCTGGCGCAGTTGGAGCAGACCGACGTCAGCGGCATGGACGAGCGCTGGTCGCCCGCGTACCGCTCGCCGATCGCCCGCTTCCCGTGGGTGTACGCGCGCGGCGGGTTCCTCGCCCTTCCCGCCGCGACCCTGCGCCGCCACGGGCTGCACTTCGACGAGGGCTTCGACGGCTGGGGCCCCGAGGACCAGGAGTGGGGGCTGCGCGTCGCCGCCACGGGCACGCCCGTGCTGCTGCCGCAGGACGTGTACGGCGTGCACCTGCCGCACGCCCGCGACCTCTCCGCCAACGGCACCACCGCCGGGGTCAACAACAAGTACTACCTGGCCAAGTGGCCACGACTCGACCTCGAACTCGCCCTCGCCTTCGGCTGGCTGGAAGCCGACCGGATCTACCAGGAGGTCGAGCGCGAGCTCGCGGCGGCCGCCGGGGGCGAGGGCCGAGCGCTCGGAGCCGTCCGCGGCACCGTCAACGGCACGGACGTCCTCCTCGTCGGGGTGGTGACCGCGGACGGCATCCCCCTGCCCTCCCCCGACCTCGACGCCCTGGACGACACGCGCGCCCTCCCCGCGGTGCTCCCGCTCGCCGGGTTCGGCCTGCCCCACCCCGACGGCAGCGTCGAGGAGTGCCGCGTCCTGCCGCCGGTCGCCGCCCTCGGTGCGCGCTACCGCGACGCGATCCTCCGCGAGGCGGAGCGCGTCGCCCGCAAGGTCACCGCACCTGCCGGGGCCGCGCGGGGCTGACTCCGGCCGGAGACGCGCGAGGCGCCGCCCACCCCCCGGGCCCACCGGGGTGCGGGCGGCGCCTCGCGTCCGGGCCGGGCCCGGGGGTGGGCGCGGCTCAGGAGACTCCCGCGGGCACCGTCTCCGTCGACCCGTGGAGCAGCCTGCGGGCCAGCTCCGTCTGGCGGCCGAGGGTGCGGCCGAGCAGCATGTCGCGCACCGGCACCCGGATGCCGAGCTCCTGCCGGATCCGGTGCGCCAGACGGGTGATCAGCAGCGAGTCCCCGCCGAGCTCGAAGAAGTCGGACGCGTCGGTGAGCCCGTCGTGACCGAGCAGTTCCCGCCAGCACCGGGTCATCAGCACGGCGACGTCGACGTCCGGGACGGTCGCGGTGCCCGCGGCCGCCGATGGGTCGGGCACCGCAGGCCCCACCGCCACCGTCACGGCAGCCGCCACCGCCACTGCGGCCTCCGCCTCCGCCGTCGCCGTCACCGCAGCCGCCGTCACCGCGCCCGGTGCGGCGGCGGTCGTCACGGCGGCGGTCGGCGCAACGGCGGCGGGGCGCGGGCGTGCCTCCGGGGCGATCCAGCGCGGCCCGGCGAAGGCGTAGCCCGGCAGGTGGACGGTGCGCCCGCCGCCGCACAGCCCGCCGGGTGCGAGGGGCAGCCCCTCCACCCAGAGGGCGCCCAGTGCGGCGAGCACCTCGGCGCCCGGCCCGGCCGTACGGTCCGGCGAGAGCGGTACGGCCGGCAGGCCCGCGGCGTCCGCCATCGCCGACAGCACCCGGCCGGGCCCGATCTCGACGGCGACGGCGCCCGGCAGTTGGGCGGCGACCGCCGCGAGTCCGTCGGCGAACCGCACCGCCCCGCGGGCCTGTCCGGCGAAGTGGCCGGGGGCGAGGACGGCCCCGGCCGGCAGGAGGCGGCCGGTGGCGTTGGCGGCGAGCGGCACCCGCAGGACCTGCGGGGACGACCCGGCGGCTGCCTCGGCGACCGCCGCGAGGGCCGGCTCGATGAGCGGCGAGTGGAAGGCGCGTGCGGTGGCGAGCCGGCGGGTGAAGGTCCGCCCGGCCAGCCAGGCCTCGAAGGCGTCGATCTCGCCGGGGGCGCCCGCGACCACGCAGGAGTCGGGGGTGTTGACCGCCGCGACCCCTACCAGGGCGCCTGCGGCGGCGATCCAGGCCAGGGCCTCGTCCTCGGTGCAGCCGAGGGCGAGCATGGCGCCTTCGGGGCAGGCCTGCATGGCCCGTCCGCGGGCGATGACGAGGCGCGCGGCGTCCGCGAGGCCGAGCGCGCCGGCGACGCAGGCCGCGGTGATCTCGCCCAGGCTGTGCCCGGCCACCGCGGCGGGGCGTACCCCGAGGTCCGCGAGCGCCGTGGCGGCCGCGTACCCGACCGCGAACAGCGCCGGCTGTGCGAGCACGGTGTCCGCCAGCGCGTCGGCGGGGGCGCCCCGGTCGAGCAGCAGCGTCCGCAGCAGGCCGGGCGTCGGCACCGTCCCGGAGCCGTCGGTGGCGCCGGAGCCTCCGGTGGCGCCGAGGCCGTCGTCGAGGGCCGCCAGGCAGTCGTCGAGGGCCTGCCGGAATCCGGGCAGCGCCTCCGCGAACGGCCGTGCCATGCCGGGGTGCTGCGTGCCCTGGCCGGGGAAGAGGAACACCGCGGGCACCGTGCCGGAGACCGGGCGCCGACCGGTGACGACGCCTTCGCCGCTGCGCAGCCGGGCCGCGACCTCCGCGCCGCCGCGTCCGGTGACCGCGAGCCGCCAGGGCAGTGCGGCCCGTCCGGTGGCCAGGGTGGACGCCACGTCCGCGAGGTCGGCCCCGGTGGTGACGAGGTGTCGGCCCGTCCGGTCGGCGGCCCGGGCCAGTGCCTCCGGGTCGGCGGCCGACAGCACCACGAGCCGCTCCCGCGGCACCTCGGCGGGCGCGGTGGGCGCGGTGGGCGCGGTGGCGGTGACCGCGGTGGCCGCGGACGACCCGGCGGCGGGTACGGCAGCGGGGGTCGGTGTGGCGGCAGGGGTGACGGGCGGGGTGACGGGCCGCAGGGGTGGCTGCTCCACGACGACGTGGGCGTTGGTGCCGCCGATGCCGAACGCGCTGACGCCGGCGCGCCGCGGCTCCGGGCCGGTCCAGGCGGCGGCCTCGCGCGGTACGTGCAGCGGCGATCCCTCGGACTCCAGCAGCGGGTTCGGTGTGGTGAAGCCGGCCACCGGGGGCACGACGCCGTGCCGGACGACCAGCAGTGCCTTGATCAGCGCGGCCACGCCCGCGGCGTTGTCGAGGTGGCCGGTGTTGGCCTTGAGCGCACCGACCGCCACCTGTCCGGGCCGGGCGCCCGCGGCGGCGAGCGCCGCGGAGGCCGCCGCCCACTCGATGGGGTCGCCGACCCGGGTGCCGGTGCCGTGGGTCTCCAGGTAGCCGACGGTCGTGCCGTCGACGTCCGCCGCGCGGAGGGCGGCGCGGATCACCGCCTGCTGCCCGCCGACCGACGGCGCGTAGTAACCGGCCTTCGCCGAGCCGTCGTTGTTGATGGCGGTGCCGAGCACCACGCCGTACGGGTCGAGGTCCTCGTCGAGGGCGTCCTGCAGTCGGCGCAGCACGACGCAGGCGACCCCCGACCCGGCGACGACGCCGTCGGCCTCGCCGTCGAACGGTCGGCAGCGGCCGGTCGGCGAGTGGATCCCTCCGGGCAGGTGGAGGTGCCCGCCCTGCGGGTACGGGATGCCGGCGGCGACGACGAGGGCCTGGTCGCAGTCGCCGTTGAGCAGGGCCTGGGTGGCGAGGTGCACGGCGACGAGGGAGGAGGAGCAGGCGGTCTGCACGGCCATGGCGGGGCCGGTCAGCCCGAGGCGGTAGGAGACCAGGCTCGCCAGGAAGTCGGGCTCCGTGCCGTGGACGGCGTCCTCCAGCGTGACGGGGTCGAGCAGGCCGCCGGCGGCCATGGCGCGGAGGTAGCCGCTGCCGGAGGCCGAGGCGTAGACGGCGGTCACGGGAGCGACGCCGAGCGGGTCGGTGCCGGCGTCCTCCAGGGCCGACCAGGCGGTCTCCAGGATGAGCCGGTGCTGGGGGTCCATCAGCTCGGCCTCGCGCGGGCTGATCCGGAAGAGCGCGGCGTCGAAGCGGTCGGCGTCGTCGAGGTGGCCGCGCACGGGCACGTAGCCGGGGTCGTCGAGCAGGACGCGGGGAACTCCTGCGTCGGCGAGGTCCTGCCGGTCGTGGCGGGTGGTGAGCACCCGCCCGGCCTTCACTGCCTCCCAGAGCGACGCCACGTCGGGGGCGTTCGGGAATCGTCCGGAGATGCCGGTGACGGCGATATCCAGGGAACGGTCGCGGACCATCGAACCACCTTCGGCTAGCGCGGTGCCCGGGCCGTCCGCGGCGCTGCGCGGGTCGGACGGCCTCCGCGGCCGGCGGGTGCCCGGCCGCGGCCCGGCCAACATTGCCAGACCGGACAAGCCTGTGGCAATATCTTGCCTTCCAGTTGGCAACATTGGTGGCCTCCGCGGTGGACTGCGAGGCCGACCGGACCCGAGGGGAGAGGTCGGCGTGCTACCTGACCCGGCATGGACCGAGGGGCGCACTTCCACCGCGCCCGACGAGGGACTGCACGAGACGTTCGCCCGCACCGCGCGGCGCCACCCGCACCGGACCGCCCTCGTCGGAACCGGCGGCCGCCTCACCTACCGGCAGCTCGACCGCACGGCCGACGCCTGGGCGGGCCGCCTGACCGCCGCCGGCGTCGTGCCGGGCGACCTCGTCCCCGTCCTGCTGCCGCGGGGCCTCGACCTCGTCACCGCCCTGCTCGCCGTGCTCAAGACCGGCGCGGCGTACGCCCTGCTCGACCCGGCCTGGCCCGCCGACCGCCTCGGCCGCGTACGGGAGTTGCTGGACCCGCCGCTGCTGATCGCCCCACCCGGCCATCCTGGCCTGCCCGGCACCGGCCAGGCCACGACGCCACCGACCGGCACGGGCCGGGAACCGCTCGTGTGGACCCCGCCGGCCGAACCGGTCGACCCGCCCGCCGGCTTCCGTCCGGTGCCCGTCGGCGGCGACGCCGCCTGCTGCGTGTTCTTCACCTCCGGCACGACCGGCCGGCCCAAGGGCGTCGTCACCCCGCACCGCGCCACCGCACGACTCTTCCCGACCGACGGCTTCGCCCGGTTCACCCCGCACTCCGTCGTGCCGCTCGCCGCCCCCACCCCGTGGGACGCCTTCTCCCTGGAGCTCTGGTCCGTCCTCCTCAACGGCGGCACCTCGCTCGTCGTGGAGGACGCCTACCTCTCCCCCGCCGCGCTGCGCGACGCGGTCACCACCCACCGGGCGGACACCGTCTGGCTCACCAGCAGCCTCTTCAACCTGGTCGTCGACGAGGACCTCGACGCCTTCCGCGGCGTCACCCAGGTGATGACCGGCGGCGAACGCCTCTCCGCCCCGCACGTCCGCCGGTTCCTGCGCCGCCACCCCGGCACCGCGCTGCTCAACGGCTACGGCCCGGTCGAGAACACCGTCTTCGCCACGACCCACCGCATCACGGAGGTCGACTGCGACCTCCCCGGCGGCATCCCGCTCGGGCGTCCCGTCCCCGGCACCCAGGTGCACGTGCTGGACGGCGACCGCCCCTGCGGCGCCGGCCGCACCGGCGAGATCTGCCTCGGCGGCGACGGCCTCGCCCTCCACTACCTCCGCGAACCCGCCCTCACCGCACGGGCCTTCGTCACGGTCGTGATCGACGGGCGCCCCCGGCGCCTCTACCGCACCGGCGACCTCGGCACGTGGGACACCGACGGCCTCCTGCACTTCCGCGGCCGCGCGGACCGCCAGCTCAAGATCCGCGGCCACCGCGTCGAACCCGCCGAGGTGGAACGGCAGATCGAGCGCCTGCTGCCCGGCGTCACCGCCTGCCGGGTGCTCGGACGGCAGACCGCGGACGGCGGCCGGGAGCTCGTGGCGTTCTGCACCCCGCAGGAACCGGGCGACCGACTGCCGGACGCCGTACGCATCCTGGACACCGCACTCGTCCCCTACCAGCGGCCCGCCGCCGTGGTCGCCGTCGGCGCCTTCCCCCGCACCCCGCAGGGCAAGCTCGACGAAGCCGCGCTCCTCGCCCTGGCCGCGGCACCCCCCGCGGCCCGCCCACGGGACGGTGCCGACCCGGACGTCGCACCCGCCACCCTCACCGACCCCGCCGACCGCGTGGTCGCCGAGGCCTTCGCCGAGGTCCTCCGGCGGGACGCCGTACCGCTCGACACCCCCTTCGTCGAGCTCGGCGGCAGCTCCCTCGGCGCCGGACGGGTCTGCGCCCGCCTCGCCGCACGCCTCGGCCGGCCCGTGCCGGTCTCCCGCCTCTACGAGCTGCCGACCGTCACCTCTCTCGCCGACTGGCTGCGCGCCACCGGCACTCCCCCGCAGGACGCGGCCACCGGCTCCGGTCCCTCCCCCGACCCCACCGACACACCGCTGACACCGCTGACACCGCTGACACCGCTGCAGACCGTCTACCTCACCCGGCAGATGCTCGAACCGGCCGACCTGACCGCACACTGCCTGCTCACCTGGACGATCACCGGCGACCTCGACCACGGCGCGCTGGAGGACGCCGTCGCCGACGTGCATCGCCGCCACGAACCGCTGCACAGCGGGTACTTCCTCGACCCGGCCCCGCACGCACGGCCGACGGACATCCCGCCACCGCTGCTCGACGTCCTGCCCGACCGACCGGACACCGCCGCCGCCGTCCGGGCGCTCCGCACCGAACTCGCCGACGAACTCGCCCTGGACGAAGGTGAGGTGTGGCGCACGGCGCTGGTGCCGGTGAGGCCCGCAGGCGCGCCCGACGGACCGCGCACCGCGGTGTTCGGCTGCGTCGTGCACCACATCGCCTTCGACGGATGGTCGGAGTCCGTCCTCGCCCGGCACCTCGCCGACGCCTACGCCGAACGCACGGCCGCCACCGTCCATGGCCCGCAGGCCGATGCGGAGCCGCCCCGGCCTGCGCCCGGCCTGGCGGAGGTCCACGCCGAACGCCTCCGCCACGCCCGGCACGCCGGGCCGCGCGACCGCCACGAGTCGTACCTGCGCGACGAGTTGAAGGGTCTCCCGGCCCTGCCCTGGCCCTCCGCCGACGGGACCCGCGACGCCACGGGTCCGGGCCGGGTGGAGGCCCGCCTCACCGCGGCCCAGCTCGCCGGCGTCGACGCCCTGGCGACGGACGCGGGCACGACCCGGTTCGGCGCCCTGCTCGCGCACTGGGCCGCGGCCCTGGCCGAGACCACCGGTGCGCGGGACTTCGGGGTCGGCGTACCCGTGGCGCAGCGCGACTCGCCGATCCTCGCCGGTGCCGTCGGCTGCCACATCGAGATGCTCTGCCTGCGGCTGCGCGGCACCGCGCTCGACGGCGGCACGACCGGCGCACGGGAGACCGGCCGCACGGTGGCCCGCGCACTCGCCGCCCAGGACGTGCCGTTCGCCGACGTGCTGCGACTCACCGAGCCGCGACGCACCGGTCGGCCACCCCTCTACCAGGTGCTGTTCGCCCTCCAGGACAACGCCGCACCCCGGCTCGGACTCCCCGGCCTGCACACGGCGTTCCTCCGGCAGCCGTACCTGGAGCTGCCGCTCGAACTCCACACCGAGCTCTGGCCCGACGACGACGGCGGCATGCGCCTGGAGGTGGCCTTCCGTCCGGACGCCGTCGCGGAGTCCACCGCCCGGGAGCTCGCCGACCGCTTCACCGGCCGTCTCACGGCCCCCGCACCGCACGCGGCCCCTCTCTCCCCAGGAGTACCGGCATGACCAGACTCACCCACATCTCCGCACCCGCGGGCGTCGCGCCCAGCGACGGCTACACGCACGTGGTGACCGGCCCTGGCCGGCTGGCCGCCGTCGCCGGACAGCTGCCCTTCGACGAGAAGGGCTCCCTCGTCGGCGAGGGCGACCCCGCCGCCCAGGCCCGGCAGGTCTTCACCAACATGCGGGCCTGTCTGGCCGCGGCCGGGGGCACCTTCGACGACGTCGTCAAACTGACCGTCCACCTCACGGACATGGCGCACCTGACCGAGGTGCTCGCCGTCCGCGACGAGTTCATCGACACCGAGCGCCCGCCGGCCAGCACCGTCATGCAGGTGGCGGCGCTGTTCCTGCCCGAACTCCTTCTGGAGGTCGACGCGTTGGCGATCCTCGCGGACGACGCGCCCTGAACCGCGGCACAACCCCCCAGCCGCTGCCGATGCCGCTTCCGCTTCCGCCCACCGCACCGCGTCCCCGACCGTCCACGGCAGGAGTGCCATGACCGACCTCGCCGCCCCCACCGGGCACAGCACCTCCACCGACCCCGGCACCGCGACCGACCGCGGCAACCCCGCCCTCGGCGACCCCACCGACACCGTCACCGACACCCGTACGGCGGCGGCCCGCACCGCCGGCGGCGCCCCGCCGCCGTTCGACCGCGAGCTGGCGCAGCCGCTCGCGGCGATCCTCGCCGACCTCGCGATGCCGCTGACTCCGGCGCTGATCCCGGACCGTCGCCGCCGCAGCGCGGCCGGCCGGCTCACCGACGCACAGATCCTCCGCGGCGGCGCCTTCACCCTGGAGCACCTGGAGGTACCCGCCGCGCACGGCAGGCCCGCGATCCCCCTGCTGCTGTGCCGGCCGACCGCCGTCGACGTGCCGCGGGGCGTCGTCCACCACACGCACGGCGGCGGGATGGTGGCCGGCAGCCACCGCAGCACCGAGCTCGCCGGGGAGCTCGACCGGGCCGGGGAGCTCGGCCTGGCCGTGCTGTCCGTCGACTACCGGCTCGCGCCCGAACACCCCGACCCGGTGCCGGTGGAGGACTGCTACGCCGCGCTGCTCTGGCTGGCGGACCACGCCGTACGGCTGGGCCTGCCGGCCGACCGGATCGTGCTCAGCGGCAACAGCGCGGGAGGTGCGCTGGCCGCCGGCCTCGCCCTGCTCTGCCGTGACCGCGGCGGGCCCCGGCCGGCCGGGCAGCTGCTGCAGTTCCCGATGCTCGACGACCGTTCCGACAGCTTCTCCGCCCGGCAGATGGCCCGGGTCGGTCTCTGGGACGGCCTCTCCAACCGCGCGGGCTGGACGGCACTGCTCGGTGACCGCCGGGGTACGGACGCCGTCACGCCGTACGCCGCGCCCGCGCGGGCCCACGATCTCGCGGGGCTGCCCCCGGCGTTCCTGGAGGTCGGCTCGGTGGAGGCGCTGCGCGACGAGGGCGTCGCCTACGCCTCGCGCCTCTGGCGGGCGGGTTGCGAGGCTGAACTCCACGTCTGGGCCGGGGCGTTCCACAGCTTCGACGAATGGGTGCCGTCGGCGGTGGTCTCGCGGAGCGCGCACGCCGCCCGGGTGGCGTGGCTGCGGCGGGTCCTGGAGCTCTGAGCGCGGGCGGCACGACGTACGGCCGACGGCGGTCCCCCGTCCGGGTGGGGGACCGCCGTCGGCCTGCCGTCGTGCCGTGATGCCGTGATGCCGTGATGCCGTGATGCCGTGATGCCGCGGGTGGGTGCCGCGGGTGCGCGGCGCCGACTCAGGGGGCGGGGACGGGCCGGCCCTGGTGGAGCTCCTCCAGGGCCTCCGCGAGGATGCGCCAGATGTCCGCGGCGAGGTCGATGTTGGAGCTCTGACGGGCCTCCTCGCCCAGCTCCTTCAGCCGGCCGAGCCCTTCGGCCTCCCTGCCCTCCAGGAGCAGCAGGCGGCTGTCGAGGATGCCCAGGCGCACCTGGTCGCGGTAGACCAGGAGGAGTTCGTCCCGGCTGAGTTCGTCGTGCGCCCGGCGGGCGTCGTCGAACCGCCCCTCGTGGAAGGCGAGGTAGGCCTGCAGGGTGAGCAGTTCCTGCCGCAGGACGGGCGTGCCGACGAGGGAGAGCGCCGTCCCGGCCTCCTGCAGGCAGTCCCGGCCGCGGTCGACCATGGGCGGCTTGGTCTGGAGGTAGAGGGAGGCGGCGGCGAGCCGCAGCCGCACCCACAGGGTGAGGTCGACCCTGCTCTCCAGGCCGAGCATCGCGCGCTCCAGGTAGTCGCGGGCGCCGTCGTGGTCGCCCTGCCGGGAGCGGACGGTGGCCGCGGACCACAGCGCCTCGGTGCGTGCCACGTCCGACCCGCCGCGTTCCGTGAGCCGGACGAGCTCGTCGACGTGCGCCCGGGCGTCGGGCAGCTGACCGGCCTCGGCCTCGGCGGCGACGAGGGTCTGGAGCGCCGCTCCGGTGTCGGAGACGGAGAGCTTCGCCTCGGAGGCGAGCTGGTAGGCGCGGGAGGCCACGCCGATGGCGCGGGCCACCTCGCCGGTCGACCGGAGCAGCCGGGCGAGCTGTGCCCAGGCGCGGCACTGCAGCTCGGGCAGGCCGAGTTCGTCGGCGATCCGGGCGAGCTCCTCCAGGCAGGCGCGCTCCTCGGAGTGCCGGCCCTGGCGCCGCCAGTAGCGGAAGACCACCCACAGGGCCTGCCAGCGCGAGAGGAGGTCGGCTCCCGGGGCGCGGTTCAGTGCGGTGATGAGGGCTTCGATCGCCTCGTCGCTGTCCGTGGACGTCGCGATGGAGAGGGCCTGGGCCAGTGAGCCGCCGCTGGCGGGCACGTCGAAGGCGGACCGGTCGACGCCGAACCGGTCGGCGAGGTAGGCCACCACGCGATCGGTCGGTTGCCGCGCTCCCGATTCCAGTCGCGACAGGTATCCGGTCGAGATTTCGTCGCCCGCGAGGGCGGCCTGCGAGAGGCCGCGCTCCTGCCTCAACTCCCTGAGGCGACGGCCGAAAAAGGGCTGCTCCATCATGCTGATCCCACAATCCACACGGATTCAGTTTCGGTCAGACGGTCAGCCCCCTGCGGGGGGCCTGCAGGGACATGCCGGGAGCCTCACCACTGTGCCAGAGGCAACTGTAATGGGCTGACACCGTTTCTGGCAATTGTGCCCGCACACGCTAGGCAAGTGATCTTCACCACAGAGTGACACCTTGTCACTAATTTGACATCTTTCAGGCAAGGACTTGCCAACGATCTTTTCCCGCGACTAGTTTTTCTTCTCGTACCAACGGATGCACCGATCCCTGCCCCTCCTCGACTGGAGCCGTCATGCGCAAGTACATCGGAACCGCCTCCGCCGCCGCCCTCGCCACCCTCCTGCTGGCCCTCCTGGTCGCCGCCCCGTCGAGCGCGGCGATCCAGGCGCCGGGAGGCGCCTCGACCGTCGTCCTCGCCGGCGACGGCCTGGACGACATCGACTGGCCGTGACACGACGGACACGCACGACCCCCGCGCCGTGCGGGCCGCGTCCCGCACGCACCTCCCGTCCGCCGCGCCGCCCGGTCGGCCCGGGTCCTCGGACCCCGGACGCCCGGAACCTGTGACGGTCGGCCGGCGGACTTCTCCCGGGTGAATCGGCACCTTTCCTCGCCGCACTCCCGCAGGGATCTTGACTAAACTTGTCAACGATTTGCCATAGCGGCATTCCGGGCTCCGGGTGAGCGCGGCCAATCGGGAGAACGCTCTCCCAGCTTTCCGCCAACGCCTGTGTTCTGCCCTGCACCGAAAAACCGCGTCGGCGGTCTCGAACCGACCGCCCGGCTCGTCGCGGGCGACCGTCCCACAGGCCCCATCAGGCCCACGGAAGCACCCATTTCGGACCTGCGGCGCTGCGGCCGGCCATGCCCGAACGAGAGAGCGCTTTCCCATCCGCCTTCCGTCCCGGTCCGGCCACGACCCGGCCCCGTGTTCCAGCCCCGTTCCAGTCCCGACCCGGCCCCGTGTTCCAGCCCCGTTCCAGTCCCGACCCGGCCCCGACCCGGCCCCGTTCCGACACCGTTGCGCGGGCGTCCCCGCGGGGCCGTACCGACCCGGCGGACCGCCTGGTCCGACCGTGCGTCAGGCCGACCGCCGCGCGTCGGTCGAGCCGTCGGACCGGTGGCCGAGCCGTCGGGGTCCGGTGGTCGGACCGTCAGGCCGCCGAACCGGCACACCCCGCAGAGCCGGCAGCCGCCGAGAACACGCCCGGCCGGCCGTCAACCCCTCCTCGAAGGAGAACCCATGCCCCTGACCGCGCACGACCCGGTGGGCACGCCCACCGTCGCCGTGATCATCCCCGTCCTGAACGGGGCCGCGCACATCGACCACGCGCTGGCCTCCCTCGTCACCCAGACCGTCCCGCCGACCGAGGTCGTCGTCGTCGACGACGGTTCGGACGACGACACGTACGAGCGCGCCGGCCGCTGGACCGACCTGCTGCCGCTGCGCGTCATCCGCGGCGAGCACCGGGGCACCTGGCACGCCCGGCAGACCGCCATCGCGGCGACCGGCTCCGAACTCGTCCTCCAGCTCGACGCGGACGACATGCTCCTGCCGGGTGCCGTCGCCGCCATGACCAAGGCGTACGCCGAGCGTCCCGGGCTGATCGCGCCCCGCCGGCTGCTGCTCGTCGAGAACGAGACGGAGGACATCCCGCGGCCGGTCACCGAGCGCCTGCCGGACTCCGACGACCAGTACGCCTACATGCTGGTGCGCAACTACCTCGGCGTCGGCTGCCTCTACAGCCGCAAGGACTACGAGGCGGTCGGCGGCTACCGGCCGTGCCGGTACGCGGAGGACTGGGACCTGTGGCTGCGGTTCGCGGCCGCCCGCATCCCCGTGTCGCTGCCGATCGAGCCGACGTACGTCTACCAGATGCACAGCGGCAACCTGTCCAGCAACATCGACATCGGCGCGACCGACCTGGAGATCCTCGGCCGTTTCCTGGAGGACGGCGACGCGCACCACCGTCTGATCGCCAAGCTGGCGTACCTCCAGCGCGCCGGACTCCCCTACGTGGAGAGCCTGGAGGAGCGCGCCCCCGCGGACTCCCCCGTCGCCGTCGCCGCGGCCGGGCTGTCCGAGGGCGACCCCGTCGAGGTGCGGTACGACCGCGACCTCGGGTACGTCCTCGTCGGCCACGCGGCGGACACCGGTGACCGCCGCCTGGTGGTCCTCTCCCCCGACGGGCAGCGGCGGCTGCGGTCCGTCGTGCTGCCCACGGGGCTCCTCGAGTCGAACGAGACCGACCCCGTGCACCACTGGGAGGGCTGCGACCTCACCTGGTGGGGCTGGCACTGACACCGGCCGCCCCGCCCCCGTACGGCACCGCCCCTGACGTCTCGGCGGTCGGCCTGCGACGCTCCGGGCCCGCCGAGGGCCCGTCCGCGCACCGGGCCCGCCGCGGCCGCGCCGCCCGCCGAGGGACACCGAACGCAACAGAGCGGAGTACGCCCATGACCCCTCAGACGTTACTGCCCCTCAGGTCCACCGACCTCGACCGGTTCACGGAGGACGGCTACCTCGTCCTGCCCGGGTTCCTCCCCGACGAGCTGGCCGGTCGGCTCCGGCGGGAGGCCGACCACTGGGTCGACGACGGCCTGCGGGCCCGGTCGATCGCCGCGGTGCTCGACCCCGACGCGCACGGCGCCCCGCCGGTCGTCGAGGTGGAGCTGCCCGCCCACGGCGAACTCGTCGGGCACCCGCCCCTGCTGGAGCTGCTCGCCGGGCTGATGGGCCCGTCGTTCGCCTTCCACCACCTGCACAGCGACCGGCAGGCCCCGGACACCCCGGGCAAGGCCTGGCACCACGACTACGAGCAGCGGCCGCAGACCGACCGGCGGTACGCGATGATCCACACCCTGCACTACCTCGACGGCCTCGACCGCGGCACGTCCTCGCTGGCCGTGCTGCCCGGCTCGCACCGGGAGGTGGCCGACAAGGACGCCCGTGCCGGGCTCGGCACCCGGGAGCTGCCGGGCGAGGTGGTCATCGACCGGCTGCCGCCCGGGTCGACGGTCGTGCTGCACTCGGCGCTCTTCCACGCCCGGCGCCGCCGGCCCGGATCGGCGGGCAAGGACCGCTACTTCGTCGACGCCTCCTACTGCGAGACCGGCCGGCTCTGGCCGCCCGTCAAGCCGTACTGGCGCTCCGTGCTGCGCAGAGCGCAGGACCTCGGCCTCGACCACGGCCGGTGGCCCGAGCTCTTCGCCGAGCGCCACTTCACCGAGTACACCCGGCCGGCCTGAGCCGCTGCCCCGACGGAGGTACAGGATGTTGTACTCAGGAGTCTCCTGGGGCGCCACCGGCTTCGAGGTCGACACCGTCGGCCCCGACGGCGGACGCGTGCTGCCCCGGATGCAGTTCGCCGCGGGCCGGGCCGATGAGATGATCGCGTACCTGCGCGGCATCCGGGGCCCGCACGCCACCGTGGTGGAGAGCACCAACGGGATCCTCGACGGCCGCATGATGGCGGCCGGCCTGGAGGTGTTCCGGGCGGACGAGGACGCCCTGCCCCGACGGCCGTCGTTCGGGTCCGTCCCGGCCGTCGACGTCGCGCACGCCGCGGCCCGCGCCCCGGCCGCGCTCACCCGGCTGGTCCGCAACCGCGGCACCCAGACCGGGCGCGAGCCGCTGCTGGAGCGGTGGATCGCCTCCGCCGCCGACGCGACGGCCCGGATGTCCGCCGCGGGCCGCTGCCTCGACCACGGGCCCCGCGAGCGCCGGGAGATCGCGCTGACCTTCGACGACGGCCCGCTGCCGCCCTACACCGGGCGGATCCTCGACGTGCTGGAGCGGTACGGCGTGCCGGCGACCTTCTTCTGCGTGGGCATGAACGCCGGCGCGTACCCGGAGGAGGTCCGGCGGATCCGCGCACAGGGCCACGGGCTGGCGAACCACACCTGGTCGCACCCGTTCCTGCCGGAGCTCACCCGCCCGGAGCTGGTCGAGCAGCTCGCGCGCACCCGCGACCGGATCGCCGAGGTGTCGGACGGCCCGGCGCCCACGCTGTTCCGGCCGCCGTACGGCGCACGCACCCCCGAGGTGGTGCGGTGGCTCACCGAGGAGGACGCCCGCGTCGTGCTCTGGGACGTCGCCCCGGACGACTGGGCGATGCCCGGCGCGGACTTCATCGCCGACACCGTCCTCGCCGAGGCCCGCCCGGGGTCGGTGGTGCTCCTGCACGACGGCGGCGGCGACCGGTCGCAGACGGTCGAGGCGCTGCCCGCCGTCATCGAGGGCCTGCTGGAGCGCGACTACCGCTTCGTCCTCGTCGACGACATGGTGACGGCGCCGGTCGGCTGACCCGCGCCCCGCACGGCACGCGGCGGGGCCGGGTGGGGGAGCCCGAACGAGCGGCACTCCCCCACCCGGCCCCGTGCTGCCGGAACCCCGCACGTGCAGCCGCGGGCCGTCCGCCGCCCCGTACCTGCCCCCCGTGCCTGCCCCGCGTACCTGCCCCGCGTATCTGCCCCCGTATCTGCCCCCGTGCCCGTACCCGTACCGATCGGAGTGATCACGCCATGGAGTCCCTCCCGACCACGAACTGGGCCGGCAACGTCGCCTTCGGCGCCGAGCGCACCCACCGGCCGCGCGACCTCGACGAGCTGCGCCGGCTCGTCGCCGGCTCGGCCCGGATCAGAGCGCTCGGCAGCGGCCACTCGTTCAGCCGGGTCGCCGCCGCGCCCGGCGACCTCGTCGTGCTCGACGGGCTGCCGGCCGCCGTCGACGTGGACACCGACCGCTCGACGGTCCGCGTGCCGGCGGGCCTGCGCTACGCCGAACTCGCCGTCGCCCTGCACCGGTCCGGCCTCGCCCTCGGCAACCTCGCGTCGCTGCCGCACATCTCCGTCGCCGGGTCGGTGGCGACCGGCACGCACGGTTCCGGCGACGCCCGCCGCTGTCTGGCCGCCGCCGTGACGGGCCTCCAACTCGTCGGCCCGGAGGGCGACCTCGTCGAGCTGGACCGCGCCACCGCACCGGACACCTTCCCCGGGTCGGTCGTCGCACTCGGCGCGCTCGGCGTCGTCACCCGTCTCACCCTGGAGGTCGAACCCGCGTACACGATGGCGCAGCGCGTCCGGGTGGCGGTACCCCTCACCGAGGTCGCCGACCGCTTCGACGCAGTCCTCGGCGCCGCCGACAGCGTCAGCGTGTTCACGGACTGGCGCGGCCCGGAGGCCCAGGTCTGGCTCAAGCGGCGTACCGACGGCAGCGGCAGTCACAGTGATAGCAGCAGTGACAGCGGCAGCGGCTGGGAGGGCGGCCGGGCGGCGGACCGCCCGCTCAACCCCGTGCCGGGCATGCCGCCGGAGCACAGCACCGAGCAACTCGACGTGCCCGGGCCGTGGTTCGAGCGGCTTCCGCACTTCCGCCCGGAGCTGACGCCCGGCGCGGGGGAGGAGCTGCAGTCGGAGTACTACCTGCCGCGGGAGGCGGCGCCCGCCGCGTTCGAGGCGCTGCGCGACATCGGCGACCTGGTCGCGCCGGCGCTGCACGTCGCGGAGGTCCGGACGGTCGCCGCCGACGATCTGTGGCTCAGCCCCGCGTACCGGCGGCCCACGGCGACCTTCCACTTCACGTGGGTCCGCGACGCCGCCGCCGTCGCACCGGTGATCGCGGCGGTCGAGGAGCGGCTGATACCGCTGGGCGGCCGGCCGCACTGGGGCAAGCTCACCGGCCTGGCCCCGGACGAGCTGGCCGCGCGCTACGAGCAGGCCGGCGAGTTCGGACGGCTGGCGCGGAAACTCGACCCGGCCGGGAAGTTCCGCAACGCGTTCCTCGACGCCCTGCTCGGCGACGGCTGACCCGTGCGGGTGGCCACCGGGCGGTGCGGCAGCGGGTGTCGCACCGCCCGGTGGGAGCGACGGCGCGGTCAGCCGCCGACGTACGCCGCGAGGTGCTCGCCGGTGAGGGTGGAGCGGGCGGCGACGAGGTCGGCGGGTGTGCCCTCGAAGACGATCCGGCCGCCGTCGTGGCCGGCGCCGGGGCCGAGGTCGATGATCCAGTCGGCGTGCGCCATGACGGCCTGGTGGTGCTCGATGACGATCACCGACTTGCCGGAGTCGACGAGCCGGTCGAGGAGGCCGAGCATCTGCTCGACGTCGGCGAGGTGGAGGCCGGTGGTCGGCTCGTCCAGGACGTACACGCCGCCCTTGTCGGCCATGTGGGTGGCCAGCTTGAGCCGCTGCCGCTCGCCGCCGGACAGCGTGGGGAGCGGCTGGCCGAGGGTGAGGTAGCCGAGCCCGACGTCCGCGAGCCGGTCGAGGACGGCATGCGCGGCCGGGGTGCGGGCCTCGCCGGTGCCGAAGAACTCCTCGGCCTCCGCCACCGACATGGCGAGCACCTCGCTGATGTCGCGGCCGCCGAGGCGGTACTCCAGCACCGAGGCCTGGAACCGCTTGCCCTCGCAGTCGTCGCAGGGGGAGGCCACACCGGCCATCATCGCCAGGTCGGTGTAGACGACGCCCGCGCCGTTGCAGGTGGGGCAGGCGCCCTCGGAGTTGGCGCTGAACAGCGCCGGCTTCACGCCGTTGGCCTTCGCGAACGCCTTGCGGATCGGTTCGAGCAGCCCGGAGTACGTCGCCGG